>NZ_CP108084.1:0-4800000 GCF_036184225.1 Micromonospora globbae | reverse complement strand
GCTGGTGCCTGGGCGCGATCCGTGTCACCGCCGCCCTCATCGCCGTGTGTGTCCTACTGGCACTTGGTCGGTATCGCCGTATGTACAGCTCCCGGCCGCCGTGGACCTCTCACCTGGATTTCGGTCAGGGACATGTTGTCGGCGTCTGCGCGGCGACTCAGGAATATGCCTGACAGGAGTCTGCCGACAGCCGTCGGACCAAACAAGACAAGTTGCCCTCCATGCCGACTCGTCCTCGATCCGGCCATGATCCGTCGACAATCAGCGCTGTCCTTCGTGGCGATCCCGGCTCAGATGGAGACAGCCGGGCACATTGGGTCGCTACGAATGGTGTCGCCGCCATCTACGCTGAGGTAACTTTGCGTAGGGTCTACCCTTGCCCGCCTGTCGCAATCTGGGCGACATTTCGCCCAGCCCGAGCGTGCCAATATCAAGAGCCGCCGGATCATTGACGAAGGGGAATACCGACAGTAACACTGTCGCGACTACTGTACGTGAGGCGGTTGACAGTCTTTCGTCTATGCGTTGAGATCTTCCTCAACGGGGATTCAAACGGGGAGTATGGGCGTCAGGTGAACTCGCGGCGATTTCGCGCAGTCGTGGTGCCCGCAATTCATCTTTTCCGCGCGGCCCCCCATCTCGTCTACAGTAGGGAGACAGGGGAAGTGAAGTATCGCTCTATCAGCGTCCGGATGGCGATTGCCGTACTGGGCGCAATCGCCATTGCGTCGACCGGACACACCCCGGCCATGGCAAAGGATTGGAGAATTGCTGCCCAGGCTGAGATCGACGCGTACACCGACGCGCATCCGACGGACTACACGGGAATCGACAAGCTCCTGACGAAGTACGGCCTTCCCCCCATGCAGGTCCGCATCAACGGCATCGACCGGGACCTGACCTCCGCTGAGGCGGAGGCCGAACTGGCGGCACGGGAGGCGGCCAAGCCTCAGGCCACCTCGGCAGGGACGCTCGCAGCGGTCCCGACCGACGCCTTCAGCGTCGCGATGACTCTCAACTATGACCTGTACTTGAACCGGGTGGTGACCGGGTCGTGGAACTTCCGCGACAACTACGTCAACGGCAGCAACCCCGACGATGTTGCGACCGTTCAGTCGAACCTCGGGGCGGCTGCTTCCGGACTGGATCGCTGGTAAGGAAGGCGGCCGACTACGCCGGCGTCGACTACACCGGCCAGACCTACGTCGATGACGGCGGAGTCAACGGAAGCCCGATCTTCGGCATCCGTGACCGCACGAGCGGGTTCAAACTGCTGACTGACAACGGATACTTCAAGGTCACCTACAACAAGACGGGCGCCAGTAACTGCGGTTCGGCGAAGCTCGGTGCGCAGTTCCAGTTCGAGCACAATCAGGACGGCACTGCCGGCTTCAGTGCCAGCGCTGCCTGGGGCCTGTTCAGTATCAGCTACTCAGGCGCTCCTGCCAAGTTGAGAAAGTCGACCTCGGCGAGCTACCTGTAATGGCAATTTGACAAGTCTCGGGGGTCCGCGAGCTTTCGCCGGGCCCCCGAAACTTGTCTATGGGTCGATGATATGATTTCGGCATGTCCAACGCCAAGATCCGCTCCGGGTTGCTTCTTCTGCTCATCGCAGCCGCCGTCGCTCTCCTCACCATGCCCGTGCATCGACTGTGGGGAATTATCATGCTATTCGTCGTAGCAACGGCGGCGGGGTGCGTCTGTCTTGCTGTCGGCCTGTCGGAAGACCGTAAAACTGTTGCAACCGATTCCGTTAAGGCCCGCGAAGAATCGACACAGGCGTAGCTATCCTTCACTTATAGTGTGTGCACACCTTCGCCGATCTGGCGGCTAATGGTGCCGATATCGTCTTAGCGCGTCGCGGAATGGTAGCGGCCGTCGGTGACGCGCAGCGTGTCGACGATGGTGATGCCCGCGGCGTGCAGGGGTGGGGTGATCGCGTCGATGACCGGGGTGACGGTGGTGGCGGGTCCGTAGCCGATGAGGAGGGCGGTGGTGGCGTCGACGTTGCGCAGCAGGGCGAGGTGCTGCCGGGCCGCCCGGGGCGCCCAGTCGGGGATGGTGGCGGGCTCAGGGAGATCGGCGCGGGCGGCCACGATGATGCGGTGGCCGGTGAGGCCGACGGTGACGAGGCTGTCGGCGGGGTGGAAGCCGAGCAGGTAGGGCACGGCGGCGAGCAGGTCGCTGATCGAGGTCACCGGCAGCCGGGCCGGCTGGTTGTGCAGCATGGATGGCTCCTTCGTCGTAGGTGGCTCCGCGAGCGCCGGGTGTGGCGTGCGGGGTTGGCGGTCGGGGCCGGCGGCAGGTCACGCGTCCGCCGCCGGTGGATGGGTCAGGTCGAAGAGGTTGCTCAGTGGGGGTGATGGCCGAGGCCGAGGCGGGCGCCGATGGCGGGGCCCTGGTGGACGGCGGCGACCGCGGCGGGCAGGTGGCGGCGTTGCCAGCCGTGCAGGGCCGCGCCCAGGTCGGCGCCCCAGCGGTGGTGTTGGGTGAGTGCGGTGACGAGGCCGGCGGCCTGTTCGATGCCGTTGTTCGCGCCCCGCGCCGTATGTGGGCGCACGGGGGCGAGGGCGTCGCCGAGCAGCACCGCCCAGCCGCGCCCGGCGGGCCAGGCCATTCGGGTGGGTGGGTCGATGTCCATCACCGGCACGGCCATCCGCACGGTGGTGGCGTGCACGGTCGCGGCGTGGGCGGCGGGGAGTCACAGCCTGTGGACAACACCCGCGGGCACCCCGCCGGTCGTCGCCGCCGTCGCCGACCTCCTCGAGGAGTCCCGCGCCGAGAACCGGCACCGCGGCAGGTCTCCTACGCCAGCAAGCTGGCCGAACTGCTCGCCGCCGTCGAACCCGAGTTGGTCAGCCTCGGGGATCAGCTCACGTGGCACGGCGACCAGCTGGACGCCCCACGATGGGTTTGGGAAGCCGCCACCTGGGAGATCGCCGAACGGCTCTCCGGAAAGCCCTGGACCATCGACGGCACCGACGTCATCCTCCGCTACGACACCGACGGCAACGTGACGGTCTGGGACAGCGACCAGCTGTGGACCGGCCACTGGGACGAGCAAGAAGACGACCTGCACTACGCCACGCTGCGCATGCAACTGGCCATGAAGACACTGCCTTGGATGCGCCACCCCGTGCTGGTCGCCGACCCAGCCGTTTCCTGGTACAGCCGCTGGCTAAGCTCCGCCCGCACCGGCTGGCTCGCCCAGCACTCTCTCGACGACCCCCTGCTGTCGCTGGCGTTCGAGGGCCGCGGGTCCGGAACCCGCATCGAACGCACCAGCGACCTCGCGCTCACCGTCTGGTCCCGCCTGCGCGGCGAGGAACTCATCCGGCCCGAGGACCGCGACCTCACCGGCGTCCCCGGCAGGCTCCGCGCCCTGGTTCCGAAATCCGTACGCTTCCCCATCGGCCGAGGCGTCGGCATGTACACCATCCGGGAACTCAGCACCCGCATCGCGACTGCCCTGAAGGTCGAAAACATCACCGCCAGCAACATCGTCGGACACCGCTTCCCCAAGGCCGCCCGCCGACAGTTGACGCTGGGACGCGACAGCGACCTACTGCACGACGACGCCCTCCCCGCGATCATCGCAGCCTCCGGCTGCCAACGGCTGCGGATCCTCGTCCTCTACAGCGAGCAACACACCCGCGCCCGCCTGCAGCGGCTGCTGGCGTACCACCTCAACCGACCCGAACTTGCCGAGACCGGCATCCCCGAGGACCAGGCCGTCGCCGTCGGCCCCAACGTCGAGATCGTCTTCTGCCACGCCGCCCAACTGCTCGCCCATGGCGAGCACACCGAGCGGGCCGCTCTGCTCGCCAAGCTGCCCCATCTCGATGCGCCGGCCGGAACCCGCCTACTCGCCCTTTGCGAGACGGAATACGACGCCCGGAAATGGGCGGCGCAACGCAAGGCCTCCAGGAAGAAGGACAGCAAGGTTCAGGATCCCGACCTCACCGACGCCAAACCCGTGCTGAGCCGGCTGCTCGCCCAACACGAGATCCTCGTCCAATTCATCAAGACCAAGCAGGCCACATCCGCCCCCGACCCCGAGCCGGTCGAAACCGACCAACACGATCTCGAACCGGACGAAGGGAACGCAGAGGCGCCGCCCGAAGACGATGCACTGACCGCCCTGGGTAAGACGCTCCGCAAGGATCATGCGGGTCACGCCGCCGTCGCCGACCTGCTACGTGCCGGCGGCCTCGTCCACCCGCGCCTTAGCCAGGCGCTCGCGTACGGCCGGTTCGGAATCACCGAACCGATCGCCTTCGTCGGGCTCCACGTCCGTGAGCAGCGCGGGCAGAAACGCTTCGGCCCGAAGAGGATCAGCTGGTCGCTCGTGGCGTTTATCCCCGACGGTCAGCACTGGAACGTCAAGGCATACCAGGCCAAACGACACCCTCGCGGCGGTCCCTCCGGCTGGCAGGACTACTTCACCGCCAACACGGCCTTCCGATCACATTCCCTCCCCGAGGGCGGCCGGCAGGACCTCACCCTGGTAGACACTATCGACACCGCACTCGGGCAACTCCGAGCACACCTCGCTGCTGCAGTCGGCTACGTGCTCTTGGTCTCCGGGGACAGCAGCCGCTCACTGTGGCCGCTGCTAGCCAACAAGAACCTCGACCTGCAGCCGGACGCTGCGGGTCAGGTGAACGGCCGCCCTGCGCTGCCCGGCTACAGCCGCTCCTGCGGGCACCGGCCCCGGGCCGTGGTCCGCGTGACGTCCGGCTCGACCGATCTGCCGCGTCCCGTCGAGGTACATGGCTTTAAGACCGTGAAATCCAAGAACGGAGAGAAGGAACAAAAGCCGTACCTCGGCAAGACGACCGAGGCGCTGTACCAACTCGACGGCGCCCGCAACACCTGGATCCTGTCCAACATCCCCCGCCAGTTCAAGGGCGGACGCAGGTACAGCCGTGCCGGCGAAAGCAGCAGCCGGTGGACTGCGGACGTAGAAGCCGGAAGCCACACCTGGTACGCCCACACCTCTACCGAGATCGTCGTCCTCGGTTGCGACGAGAATCCAATCCGCTACGCCATCGCCG
Source organism: Micromonospora globbae (assembly GCF_036184225.1). NCBI lineage: Bacteria > Bacillati > Actinomycetota > Actinomycetes > Micromonosporales > Micromonosporaceae > Micromonospora > Micromonospora globbae. Next base: position 4,794,943 of record NZ_CP108084.1, on the reverse strand, counting down.
CCGCTCGGCTGTGCGACCACGCCGTGTCCTGGGACGGCAGAACCCAGTACCCCGCACCCGTGCACCTGGCCATCAAGATGGATAAAGACCACCCTGACTACCGGCGCACGATCGACCTCGAAGAGGAACGGGAACTCGACGAACTCAATGACGGGGAGTAGGTGCACTGCACCGCTGCTACCTCTGACGGTCGGCATCTGACGCCGCAAGCACACCATGGTCGGTTCGTCGGGTCGGGGCCGAACCGCGTGCACAGCACGCCATCGCGGATCAACGAGTTTCACGGTTCCGATTTCCGGAACCGCCATCGTGACTCCCCGCGCAGCTGCCGTACCGGGGCCATGTCCCGGGTTGACGAACCGCCTGTGCACGAATTCTCGGCGCTTTGCCGCCGGTATAGATCGGCCGCCGATATATTGGGGCTATGGCTAAACCCAAGCCGCTGCAGGAACCCACCTTCCTGATCCTCACCGCCCTCGCGCGGGAGCCCATGCACGGCTACGGCGTCATCAGCGACGTCGCGGCGCTGTCCGGCGGGCGCCTGGCGCTGCGGCCCGGCACCCTCTACGGCGCACTCGACCGGCTCACCGACGAGGGACTGGTCGAGCCGGACCGGGAAGAGATTGTCGAGGGACGACTCCGCCGCTACTACCGGCTCACCGATGCGGGCAGGTCGGTGCTCGCCGCCGAGACCGAACGGTTACGCCGAAACGTCGAGGCCGCCACCCAACGCCTGAAGGCCCGCCCGGCAGGCGCCCGCCCCACCGGCGGCATCCCGGCGCGCGGCTCCGCGGGCCGTCCGGGGCCGGCGGTCCGGCCCGTGCTCCGCCCGACCGGAGGTCCGGCATGAACCAGCCCGACCCGAGCCCAGGTCCGGCCGAGACCAGGTCGCCGTTGGAACGCCGCTACCGGCGGCTGCTTCGCGCCTACCCCCGTCGCTATCAGGTCGAGCGGGGAGAGGAGATCGTCGGAACGTACCTCGACCTGGTCGGCCCGGGGCCGCGCTGGCCCTCCCCGCATGATGCCCTCGACCTGCTTTGTGCCGGGCTCAGAGAACGACTGCGCGGATACGGAGCCCTCGGGCTGGCCGACGCCTTCCCACTCGCCGCGACCGCCGCGCTGAACACCCTGATCGCCTTCGCGGTGTTCCTGCTCCTCCAGGTCGAACTCGACGACCCCCGCATCACCGGACTCGACCCGGTCGGACCGTTCCAAACCCTCGGCGCCGTCGCCTGGCTCGCCTGGCTACTCGTCGGCCTCACCGCCACCACGCTGCCCGGGCCCTGGGCCCGCTACGCCGCAGCCGCCGGTCTCCTACTGACCATCGCCTTACCACCCGTGGCCGCCCTCATCGGGCAACCCCGGCCGCCACTGTTCGTGCTGATCCCCACCATCGCGCTCGGCCTGGCCACCCTCGCGCTACCCACCCACCCCAGCCGGGTCGGACGGAGTCTGCCGCCACTCGCAGTCGGCTTCGGAACAGCCGTGTCCGTGCCGTTCTCCGCTGCGGCGAACGGCGGCGATCCGTTCACCTCGTACCGCTCCACCCCGGAGATCCTGGCCATGGTCGGTGGGCTGATGTTCGCACTGGTCCTGATCGTCGGGCTCGGCCGCGCCCTGCGGGCCGACGACAGCGGCCTCTGGGCGGCCCTGCTGCTTGCCACCCCGGCCGGCCTGTTCGGAGCCAACCAGCTTACCCAGGCGGTCTGGGGCAGCCGCGGTGGCGCACCCACCCCGATGGCCTTCATCGCGGCGACCGCGGCGGTCCTCCTCACAGGAGCTGCGCTCCTGGCAGCAGCCGTCGCCGGCCAAGCCGCACGACACCGCGCCGTACGCCAACGAGCGCTTCCCAGTACCTGCCCAACGTGCGGACACCGACCGGACACGACAGCACGGACATGACCCCCGGAACCCCAATGCCTCCGGCGCCCGCAGCCGAGGCCCGCTACGTCTCCGGGACGGCGAGCGGTGTCAGTCGGAGGCTTCGTCTTCCGGCCACAGATGGATGGCCCGCTCGGCGGCTCTGAGGATCAGTTGGGCATCCAACTCGGCGCGAGATTCCGGGATGCCTCGTGCGGGCCATTCGCACACGAAGGAGACGGGGCCGGGCGGCGGCAGCGGCCACAGCCAGTAACGCATGTCGTAGCGCCGTCCGCCCCCGCCGCCACCGTCGGATAGCAGCACCGGGCCGGTTGGCTCGGAGTCCGGCGACGGGAACGAGGGCCGGCCGAGGTTGGTGGCGACATCGCCGTCCGCGAACTGCACGCCCAGCCGGAGGAACTCAGGTGGCAGCGGCTCATCGGGCAAGAACCCATGTCGGAGACCGAGGTCGAATAGGCGGCCACGTCGGTCCTCACGCCGCAATAGCGCTCTGAGAGTGAACTCGAAGCCGTTCGGGTACGCCATCAGTCCGGTGACGGCGACAGCGGCTCCCTCCGTGTGAGCCAGGATGAGCTCTTCGGCTACAACGCCGGCGAGTGCCGCCTCCGGCTTCGCCCACCTGGGCCGCGGCGGCGTCGGAGGCTCTGGCTCGGGTACAGGTGCGGGCGGCAGGCGATCAAAGAAGCCCATCCGCTCACCATGCCACTTTGCACACGCCTGAGGAACCTGCCTCGCCGGCCGTTAGCCCGAACTCTCTATTGAGAGCCCGTCGGCGCACGCCCCCGGTGATGAGTGAGAGCGGACAAACCGTCGGCGAGCTTCCATGGGACGGCCTCAAAGTCGCACCACCCACGTCCTGCGAGGAATCCCAACAGCAATAGACCGACGGTCAAGGATGTCCTTGGACGCGACCGTCGAGGGACGTTGCTCACGGCTGCTCCGTGGCTGCTCGAACGTCGACGAACTGACGCGGACGTATTGGGACCGGCCCGGATTTCCCTCCTTCTGGGCACGGCGTCGCGAAATCCAAGCCAGCTGATATGCGGCCGTACCTGCCGGGACCCTGCCGGATTGGCTCGGACGTGCCTGGACGCCATCGCACTCTCATCACTCTCCGCAAGATCATCTGAACTACGGATCAGATGCTTCGGGTGGCGAGTGGTTCGACGGCCGTGGCGACCGTGGCGACCGTGGTTGGAGCGACCGAGAGGCCGTTCACTTGGTTGGTGGCGCCGTTGAGGATTGTGTCCAGGGGCCGGGTTCTCGCGTCTCCCGCTGCATCACGCTCGGCAATCCTTCTGTTGCTGATCTTCGATGATGTGTGGGATGTGTGCTCTCCAGCAGGTGCCAACCCGGGTCAACCAGTGTCATCACCCGCCAACCCAGGCCAAGGGTTCCGGTCGTCGACGTGATTCGTGTGGTCGACGTGTGGTCATCGCCCGCCCCGTGCGGGCCGATCAACCCAGGTCAACGCAGGCCACTCCCTGCCATCCCGGATCAACGCGCAGGTCGCTAGACTGAGCCCTCGCGCCCTCGTAGCTCAGGGGATAGAGCAACGGTTTCCTAAACCGTGTGTCGCAGGTTCGAATCCTGCCGGGGGCACCTCGATACGCAGCCGAAACGCCATCTGAGCTGGTAATACGCGCACTGCTCAATTAGAACAGGTGTCCAGTCATAGGCCGTCGGAAGCTGCCGTTTGTCGTAGTCACGGAACAGACGTGGAATGACCTTGGAGCCATCTGCCCAGGCCAGTCGACACGACCGGGGCAAGATCCGGAACGGCGACCATCATACGGGCCATGCCACGCCGGTCAGAGCCTCAGCAATCCTGTCGTTGACGGTGGCCTCCGCGCCGTCGATGCACTTGGCATAGACCTTGAGCAGTACATCCACGGAGCGTCCGGCCCGGTCGGCTACCTCGGTTGCCGGTACACCAGCATTGAGCCACAGCGACACGGCAGCGTGCCGCAGGTCGTACGGCCGACCAGCGAGCGGAGAGTCAACCTGGCGCGGCGTCAGCGCCAGTCGACGGGCCTCATCCCAGACACGCGAGGACGTCGAGGCCGCAACGACGTTGCCCCGTTCACTCTGGAACAGGCGGCCGTCCTTGGCGACACCGAACCGCTCGATCTGTTCGCGCAGGATCGTCACGAGCGCGGGCGGGATCGGTACGCGGCTCATCCTCGGCTCGGTGCTTCAGCCCTCGGTCGTCATGAACCTGCCCGCTATCGGTCCACCGCTTGCCCGCTTATGGCCGACTCTTGGCCAGCGTCAGCCGACCCCATCCCTTCTCGGGAAGGTCGCAGTCCTGCTCTCGCAGCGCCAAAGCCTCTGCTGGACGGAGCGCGGCGAAGTACAGGCAGGCGAAGAACGCCACCAAGCGCTCACTACGTTTCGCCTTCCGTCCCCGCTGGCCGACGTAGGTGACAGCAATCAGGAGTTCCAGCTCCTGACGCTGATTTACTACTACCCGGCGATCGACGGCTTCAGCAATCTTCTTCCGTTGCGACCGCACGCGAAGCTCGTCGATGGGATTGAACTCCAACTCTTCCAGCTCGACTGCGTACTGAAGCGCGTTGTAGAACACTGACCGCTTCCGACGCACGGTCGTCGCGGAGGCCGGCTTGCCGTCGAGCTTCACCGCTAGGACGGCGAGCGCACTCCGCACGGTCCCCGACTGCCGGAAGATTAGGCAGCGGCAGGGAGGCGTAGCGCAGCCAGCGGACCACGTCAGCAATGTCCGGCGGCATGTCCAGGCCACGAGCCGGCGGCGGCAGTCAGAGCGCCTCCGGCGGGGGGCGCTCCGGCTCCAGGATGGCTGGGGCTCCGTCGGCGGGTCGCGATCCGTGGGTGGTTGCGGTAGGCCATCCCGCCTGCCCTTGACCAGGGCGAGCCGAGCAGACCACCGCCCGACCCGCCAGCGTCCGCACGGGCGTCAAGGCTCGCTTAACATGGCGCACCGGGCGGCGGACCGCTCCCCGAGGGCGGGTCGACGGCGACGGGATGGCAGCCCGGCGGCGTTAGCCATAGGCAATGCAGTCTGCAGTGTCGAGAACATTGGACCGCTGCAGTTCTTACGCGGACCAGGTGCGTCTGCTCGCCCTCGTCGGTGGCCGTCGTGGGGTTTCCCGTCTGGTTGTTCTGCCAGTTCCACCATGAATCAACGTCGAAATCTGCTTCTGGTTCGGGCGTGGTCGGGTCCGGCACGCAAATGCCGGTGTCGCCGGGGGCGGGCAGCACTTTGACAGACCCCTCGTATCCATCGAGCTGAGTAACTGTCAAGAGTTGTGGTTCGCTCGACCTTCGATGTTCTGGTCGGCATTGGTGACCAAGCGGCGTTGTCGAGATTTGGTGTGGCTCGTGACCATCAGGCTGGCTCCGTCGCCTGGCGCCGACTGGTGAGGACCACCAGGCCGCCGATGACCGCGAGGCCCATGAGGACAGCACCGAACACCGTGGCACCGCTGGTCAGGCCCACGGCGTCGCTGAGGTAACCGGCGGACACCGGCAGCAGCCCCGCCGGGACGTACCCGCCGACGTTGAGCGCGGCGTTGGCCTCCGCGAGGCGCTGGGGCGGGACGCTGGAGTTGAGCAGCGACAGGCCGCCGAGCTGGCCCATGCCCTGGCCTGCGCCGGCGAGCAGCGCGGAGACGATGAGGAGCGGCACCGACGAGGTGTGCACAGCGACGATCAGCGTAGTCATGCTCAGCGTGGTGCTGACCGCGCCAGCCGTGAGGATGGTGCGCCGGTCGAGGCGTTGCACGGCGAACTGCACTCCTGTGGCGGCGAGGAACATGACGAAGGCCATGACGCCGGCGACGATCCGGCTGGTGGTGCCGAGCAGGCCTGACAGGAGCGAGGGGCCGAGCGAGAGCACGAAGGAGGTGGCGGTGATGCCGGGCGCGAACACGGCGATGCCGAGGGCGAGTTGAGGGCCGTTGCCGCGCGGCACGCCGGGCACTCGCACCCAGGCGCCCTTCGCGGGCGCTGCGGGACGCCGGAGGGGCATGCGCAGCACGGCGAGCACTGCGGTGAGGAGCAGCACGGCCTCGACGACGAAGGCGGTGACGGTCGGCGCGGGCAGCGTCTCGGAGATCACCCCAGCCAGGAGTGGGCCGAGACCGGCACCGAAGACCATCGCGCAGGAGGCGAGTAGGGCGGCGATCCGCTTTCGCTCAGGACCAGCTACGTCGGTCACCGCGGCCATGCCGGCCGAGACGACGGCGCCGACGGCGATTCCGGTGAACAGCCGTGCCACGATCAGCGCGGCCACGGTGGTGGCGGTTGCGAAGATTAGACAGGCGGCCAGAGCGAGCAGCAGGGCGGGCAGCAGCACGGGCTTGCGCCCGATCCGGTCGGAGAGCACTCCGGACGCCAGGAGCGAGCCGATGAGCCCGAGGATGTAGAACGCGAACACCACGGTCAGGGTGCCCTTGGAGAAGCCGATGTCGCGCTGCCACAGCACGTACAACGGTGTTGCCGCGTTCGATAGGACGAAGACGGCCGTGACCGGCCAGGCGGCCAGCCATACCCACCCCAGCGGAGCGCCGGATCGTCCGCCGGGTTCCACGGTGCCACTTCGTTGCCTCCCGTCGATGGCCTGGATGGGCGCGTTCCGGGTCTCGGACATAGCTGTACCCTCCGCCTTCCTTTGCAGTACGACTTTAGTCGAACTTAGCATGTAGTACGATTAGAGTCGTACAATGGAGTCGGATCATGAGGAGCTGCCCATGTCTTCGACCGCGGGCACCCCACCCGCCATCAAGGTGCTCCCAGCCCCTCCCGGCCTACCCGAACCGCTGCCAGAGCCGACGGTCGAGGAGCTGCGCCTGGAGACCGTTCTCGGGGCGCTCAGCGACCCCTTGCGGCTGACGATCGTCCGCAAACTCCTCCTGGAGTCAGAGCAGTTCGACCACTCCTGCGGCTGGTTCGGCTTCGACCGGCCCAAGTCGTCGCTGACGCACCACTTCAAGGCGCTGCGAGAAGCGGGGGTCACGCGCCAGCGCCAGTACGGACTCGAACGCCGCAGTCACGTACGCGTCGACGACCTCAACGCTCGCTTCCCTGGCCTACTGGACCTGGTCGCGGCCTGGACCCCAGAGCCATGACGGAGGAGCCGGCTCCACCCATGCCGTCCGGGTGTCATTCCAGGAGTCCATCGTCGTCGGGCCACAGTTGAACGGCGCGCCGGGCGGCATCGAGGATCAACTGAGCATCGACGGTTGAGCGACATTCGGGAATGCCGAAGATCGGCCACTGGCAGACGAAGGTAACCGGCCCGGCCGGAGGTAGCGGCCAGATCCAGAAACCCATGTCGTACCGTCGGTCGCTCCCGCTACCGCTGTCAGGCAGCAGCACCGGGCCGGCAGGCAGGGCTACCTGCGGGAACGGAACTTGGGTCAGGTTCGTGGCGACCCGTCCATCGGGAAACTGCACCCCGAACCGAAGGAACTCATCCGGCAACGGCTCCTCGCGCAGGCGCCACAGCTCTCGCTGGAGCGTGGGGTCGAACGCCAGGCCGAACCGTTCACGGCGAACCACGGCGGCGAGAGTGCACTGGAACCCGGTAGGAAACGCCAGTAGGTCGGTAACCGCGACCGCGGCGTCGGGCGTGTGCGCCAACAGGAATTCCTGGGGCACGCGGGCGGGCAGTACGGCCTCAGGCTTCATCCAGGCCGGCCGAGGCGGTCGAGGTGGCACCGGCTGGGGCTCGGATTCGAGGGGAAGCTCATCGAAGAATCCCACAGGTGGATCCTGGCACGGCCCCCGGTCGGGCCACGCCCGTTGGTGCCTGCGGGCGGGAGTCGAGGGGCAACGGCGATCAGCTCTGGACCCGCGGTCCGGCGAGGAGGTACGGCGTGCAGAGGCTGCACCGCCAAGATGGAACGAGTGCCCCACTGTTCGCGGAGTGTGGGACGCTTCTGCGCGTGGAGCAGGCGAAGCCGATCGTCGTGCAGTTGTACTGCCGTTTCGAGATCGCGGTCGACGACTCGGACGTCGTGTTCGAGGCTGCCGAGCGGCGGCTGCGGAGTGCCGACATCGACTGGCCGAGCGAGCAGGACACCCTGGAAGAGGCGGTCGCCGAGTTGCGAACCGACCTGGCGCAGTCGGTTGCTAGCTTGGTCGATCCTGACCGGGTGTTGGCTGACGTGCCCGGTGCAGAGGTGCGGCGTGGGCGCTGGTGGGCGGAGATCGGAGCGCCGTCCGAGCGGTTCCAGCCCGGCTTCGGCTCACCGGCTGCGGAGACGTGATCGGGGAGAGAGCGTAGCGCCGTCGTGGGGAACTGACCGCGCAGCGACGGCGGTGGAGGCGGTCCGGTCACGGACGTGGCAGCCCCGGCGCCGATCAGCGACGGGACGCACCAGGTGGTCCTACGCTCGGCACGTGCCCACCGATCGGATAGCTGATCCCCAACTGGCCGCGCTGCTGCGGTCCGCGCGTGCCGAGCCCCGCACCGGCGTACCGGAGATCGCGGCGCTGCGGGAGGCGTCGCGTGCCCGGGCCGCGGCCCGCACACCCGGACCGGCGATGCCCACCGTCGACGGGGTGGTCGCCGGGGTGCCCGTGCGGACGTACCAGCCCGGCCTCCTCCCGGTCGTCGTCTACCTGCACGGAGGGGGCTTTGTGCTGGGGGATCTCGACACCCACGACGCCCAGGTGCGGCGGCTCGCGGCGGCCACGGCGACGACCGTCGTCGCCGTCGACTACCGGAGGGCCCCCGAGCATCCGTGGCCGGCGGCGGTGGACGACGCGGTCGACGTCATCGCGCGTGTCGCGGCCGACGGGACGCCGGTCGCGGTGGCGGGCGACTCCGCGGGGGGCCTCGTCGCCGCGTTGGCGGCGCTGCGGTTACGCGGCGAGGTGTCGCTGCTGGCGCAACTGCTGGTGTGTCCCAACGCCGACCCCACGCTCCGGATGCCCAGTGTCACCGAGAAGGGGCGCGGCTTCCTGCTCGACGTCGACGACCTGCGACGGTGGATGGGCATGTGGCTACCGGACCCGGCCGTGCGGGGTTCGGCCGCCGTGAGCCTGCTCGTCGCCGACCTCACCGGGATGCCGCCGGCGGTGGTGGTGACGGCGGAGCATGATCCGCTACGCGACGAGGGTGACGCCTACGCCGGCCGGCTCGTCGACGCGAGAGTGCCCGTCGTGCACCGGTGCGAGGCCGGGCTGGTGCACGACTTCCCGACCCTGCGGGACGTGTCACCGGCCGCCGCCGCGGCGGAGGACCGCTTCCTGGACGATGCCGCAGCGCTGCTCCGGGCCCGGTGAGCCGGTGGACCGCGCCACCGGCCGTCGAGGCTACTGCTCGCGGATGGCGAGTGCCCGTGCGGCCAGCGCGGCGAGTCCGGGCACGATCGCGGGAACGATCCCCATCAGTCCGGCGGCCAGGAGCACCCGCCGGGCCGTGACGTGTCGGCCGCGGGCGTACGCGAGCGTCGCCCACGCCGCGAGCGCGGCGACGGCCACCAGCCACACCAGCAGGAGGATGCCGAGGGGGTGGACGACGACCTCCTCCTGCACCTGGCCGGTCCCGCCGACCCGGTGCACGGTGGTCGACGTGGGCCGCGTACCGGCCGCCAGGAGCGCCGACACCCCGGAGACGGCGATGAGCGCCGTCGTCACGACGCGGCGCGGGACGCTGACCGGCATCGGCGCCTCCCTGGTCGGCGGATCGGCGGGGCCCGGCCTCACCAGTACACCAGGTCCCGGCACCTGAGAGCTGCGCCGCCGCCGCCCGCACTGGCGCGAATGCCGCCGGGACACCTCGCCGCGTTGCGAGAATCGGCCGGTGACGAGCAACGACGACGCGAGCGAAAGGGGACACCCGGCACCTCCGGGCACCCAGAAGGTCGCCGAGAGCACCTCGTCCACCACCTCGGAGCTGTTCTTCGACCTGGTGTTCGTCTTCGCGTTCGTCCAGGTCACCACGCTGGTGACCAACGAGTTCACCGTTCACGGGATCGTCAACGGGTTGCTCGTCCTCGCAATCCTGTGGTGGGCCTGGTCGATCTCCGTGTGGGTCGCCAACCGGGTACGCGCCGACTTCGGTCTCACGAGGGCCGCGGTGCTCGCCGTCACGGCGGTCCTGTTCCTTCTCGCGATCTCCACGCGGGAGGCGTTCGAGGACGAGCCGGGCGGTGTGAAGGGACCGCTCGTCTTCGCCACCTGCTACGTGGCCGTGCGGGTGTTCATGCTGGCCCTGCGGTGGTACGCCCTCCCGGAGATGACCGTCCAGGACCTCGTGGTCCTCACCCTGCCGTTGCTCGGCGGGGGCTCGCTCCTGTTCGGCGCCGCTCTCGTGCCGCATCGGGTGTTCGACATCGAGTGGCAGGCCAACCTCGCGCAGACCGCGTTCTGGGGGGCGGCCGTCATCGTCGACTTCGGGCTGGGGATGGCCCTGCCGGCGCGCCGGAGGGTGCTGTCCGCCCGCCACTGGGCCGAGCGGCACGGGCTCATCGTCCTCGTGGCCCTCGGGGAGTCGATCATCGCGATCGGACTGAGCAGCCTGGACGTCCCGATCTCGTGGTGGCTCCTCTGGGCGTCGGCACTCGGCCTCGTGGTCGCGGCGGCCCTCGAGTGGCTCTACTTCGACGTCGTGGCGCTGGCCGGTGAGCAGTCGTTGCGCCGGTGCCCACCCGTGCGGCGGGTGGACCTGGCCCGGGACGGCTACACGTACCTGCACCTGCCGATGATCGCCGGCATCATCCTCTACGCCGTCGGGCTGAAGGAGGTGATCACGGACGCCCACGGGGGGACGCGGGCCTGGACGGTGGATGGGCTCGAGCTGTACACGCTCTACGGCGGAGTCGTGCTCTTCCTGCTCACCCACATCGCCTTCCAGCTCCGGATCACGGAGATCCTCAGGACGATCATCTGGCCCCGACTGGCGGCGGTCGTGATCCTGGTCGCGCTGATCCCCTTCACCGACGGGGGCCATGCCCTGGCCGCGCTCGGACAGCTCGCCGTCTGCTGTGTCGGGCTCGTCGTGGTGGAGGTCATCGTCGCCAACGGCCAGCGCGAGCAGCTCCGCGAGGCGATCCTCATGCACCGCGCCACGGAGGAGTCCGGCATGGGGACCGGCTGGTCGCATCCGGCCGACATGTGACGGCCGGTGGGCCGGTCGCGGTCGCCGTCGCGCCCCACCGGGTTCCCCATCTGGGCGTCGCCGACCTGGGCCGTCTCGGGCGGTCCCGCCGCCCCGCCGAAGCACGCGCGGGGCGGCGGGGGGCCGTCAGAGCGCGGCGCGGATGGCGTCGGCCAGCGTGACCGGTTCGCGGCCGAGGAGCCGTGCGAGGTCGTCGCCCTCGGCGTACAGCTCGCCCTGGGCCATGCCGCGGTCGCCGTCGGCGAGGAGGGCCGCGTAGTCCCGGGGGACGCCCGCGCCGACCAGCACCTCGACGTACTTCTCCTCCGGGAGGTCGGTGTACGTCACCACACGTCCGGTCTGCCGGGACAGCTCGGCGGCGAACTCGTTCATCGTGAACGGCGCGCCGCCCAGCTCGTACGCCCGGCCGGCGTGCCCGTCGGTGGTGGCGACGACGGCGGCGGCCTCGGCGTAGTCGGCCCGGACCGCGGCGCTGACCTGGCCGTCGCCCGCCGCGCCGGCGATCCCGTGCTCGAGGTACGTGGGGATCTGCGGGAGGTAGTTCTCGATGTACCAGCTGTTGCGCAGGAAGACGTACGGCAGGCCGGAGGCGGCGATCTCCTCCTCGGTGGCGCGGTGCTCCCTGGCGAGGATCAGGCGGGAGGTGTCGGCCTTCACGATGCTCGTGTAGGCGACGAGTCCGACACCGGCCTCGCGGGCCGCGGCGACCACGTTGCGGGCCTGCTCGGCCCGCCGGCCGAGTTCGGTGCCGGACACGTAGAGGAGCTTCTCGCCGCCGGCGAACGCGCTGCGCAGCGACTCCGGCTCGTTGTAGTCGGCCCTCCGGACGGTCACGCCGCGCTGCGCGAGGTCGGCGAGCCGCGTGGTGTCCCGGCCGAGCGCCACGATCCCGTCGGCCGGTACGCCACGGCCGAGCAGTGATTCCACGATGAGCCGGCCGAGGTGGCCGGTGGCACCGGTGACGATGATCGACATGCGTGCTTCCTTTCGGTCGGTTGGATCATCCGCTGCAACCGGAATCCGGCCATGCCACTTCCCGTTGGAGAGTAGGCACCTTGAAGTGCGTAACGAACGCGTGGGAGAGTGACGACGTGGAACCGGATCCCTATGACCGCAGGTGCGGTAGCCGTCAGGTGCTCGACCGGATCGGCGACCGGTGGAGCGTCCTGGTGGTGCTCACCCTGGCCGACGGCACCAAGCGCTACGGCGACCTGGCTCGGCGCGTCGACGGGATCAGCCAGAAGATGCTCACCCAGACGCTGCGCGGGTTGGAGCGCGACGGCCTCGTCACGCGCGAGGTGCACGCCTCCGTGCCGCCGCGGGTCGACTACACGCTCACCGCCCTCGGTCGCAGCCTGCTCGACCTCGTATCCGGTCTCGAGGCGTGGGCGACGACGCACCTCGCCGAGGTGGAGGCCGCCCGGGACCGCTACGACACGCGCATGTCCGGCCACTGATGTAACGAGAATTGGCCCGAAGACGCTGCGTCGCGAGCGCGCGCGGACCATTCCCCACGGGCATAGGCTGCGCCGTATCGAGAATCGGCACGTCCTGGCATTCCCATGACTGGGCGTCGGACGCGAATGAGGGGGCGCGTCCGCCGCCGTCGGGGTGCCCGGCGGTGTCTGCTTCCCGGACGGAGGGTCTCTTGCGTCGTACCGCACTGCTCGCCAGCCTGGCCACCGCGGCGCTCGCCGCGGCCGTCGCCGGCGCCACCCCGGCCTCGGCCATCAGCACCTACAACTCCCAGCCCGCCCCGGACCGCACGGAGGTCGGCGCCCTGCTGGTCAAGTGGGACCGGGATGCCGACCCCACCACCCCGGACGTCGTCGACTGGTACTGCTCCGGCACCATGATCGACCGCGACGTGTTCCTCACCGCGGCGCACTGCACCACCGACTGGGCGCCCGGCGCCCGCTTCTACGTCTCGCTCGAGCAGGACGTCGAGGGCGCGCTCGCCGGGGCGCGGGAGGCGGGGCTCAGCCCGGAGCAGGTCGCCGCGGCGGTCGGCGTCGAGGGCACGGCCCACACCAATCCCGCCTACCCGGGCAACTCGGCCGACTCCCAGGACATCGCGGTGGTCACCTTCGACCCGGGTCAGGCCGCCGAGCTGGACCGGCGGTGGGACTTCACCCCGGCGAGGCTGCCGAGCGCCGGGCAACTCGACGCCCTCGGGAGCCGGACGCTCGACGCGTCCCGATGGGAGGTCGTGGGGTACGGCACCGAGGAGGCCCAGCGCGAGCCGGGCGGGCACGTCCACCCGGGCGGGGGCGTCCGGATGAAGGCGGAGGTGGGCTTCAACGCCCTCAACAGGACGTGGGTGCGGCTGGCGATGAACACCGGCCGCGGCTACGGCGGGGCCTGCTACGGCGACTCCGGCGGCCCGAACTTCGTGACCATCGGCGGCGAGCGGGTGCTGGCGGCCACCACCATCACCGGTGACACCCCCTGCTACGCCACGAACGTGGCCTACCGGATGGACACGCCCACCGCGCGCGGGTTCCTGGACGACTTCGTCGACCTGCCCTGAGCGAGTGACGACGGCGGCCGGCGGGACCATCGCCGGCCGCCGTCGCGTCTCATCCCGCCGACAACTCGTCGGCCCGCGTGATCACGTGGTCGATGAGCCCGTACTCGCGGGCCTGCTCGGCCGTGAACCAGCGGTCCCGGTCCCAGTCGCGCTGGATCTCTTCGAGCGTGCGCCCGCTGTGCTGGGCGATCAGCTCCTGCATGGTCCGCTTCACGTGCAGCATGTTCTGGGCCTGGATGGTGACGTCCGCCGCGGTGCCGCCCATCCCGCCCGACGGCTGGTGCATCATGATCCGCGAGTGCGGCAGCGCGTAGCGCTTGCCGGCCGTACCGGCGCAGAGCAGGAACTGCCCCATCGAGCCGGCGAAGCCCAGGGCCAGCGTCGCGACGTCGTTGCGGACGTACCGCATGGTGTCGTAGACGGCCATGCCCGCGCTCACCGAGCCGCCGGGCGAGTTGATGTAGAGGTAGATGTCCCGGTCGGGATCCTCGGCGGCGAGCAGCAGGATCTGCGCGCAGATCTGGTTCGCCGAGGCGTCGGTCACCTCTTCGCCGAGGAAGACGATCCGTTCCTTCAGCAGCCGCTCGAAGACCTGGTCACCGAAGGACGGCTGCCCGCCGTCCAGCATCCGCACCGGCTCGTACCCGATCATGAATCCGCCTTCCACCGTGCCGGCGGGCGGCGGGACCGCCCGGGGGACCGGCCCCTCCAGCGTGCGCGCGGAGGTGGCCGTGGCCCCAGCGGTTCTGCCGGCGGCAGATTCGCCACCGGCAGAACCGGGCGGGGGTCAGACAGCGGTCAGCGGGCGGCGGGCCCGCCGGCAGGTGAGCAGCCGGGCGGTACGCGGGCCGCGCCGCGCCGGCATCGGAGCGGGCAGGCCGACCCGCAGCGTCGGGCCGCCCGCACCCGGGCCGCGGTGCAGCATCGCCCGGGAGGTACGCGGCCCGACCCGCACGGCCGGCTCGGTCTGGGGACGGGGCGCCGGCAGCGGCGCCAGCACGGCGGCGCCGGAGCGGGGCGCGGCCGGCAGGCGCGGCTCGACCCGCCGCAGGTCGTCGCGCGCCTCTTCGAGCAGTTCGGAGAGGTGGATGCCGAGGGCCCGGCAGATGGCTGCCAGCACCTCGGACGAGGCCTCCTTGCGCCCTCGTTCCACCTCGGACAGGTAGGGCACGGACACCCCGGCGGCATCGGCCACCTCGCGCAGCGTGCGGCCCTGGCGCAGCCGCAGCCGCCGCAGCACCCCACCGATCACCCGTCGCAGCAACGACATACCGGCCTCGCCTCCACGCCTCGTCGTCCCGGGACACCCCCATCATGCCCGGTCGCACCGCCCGGGGCGGCCCCGGCGGGCCGGACCGCGTCCCGGTGCGCTTCCCGCCGGCCGTCCGCGAGGTCACCACCCGGCCGGCCGGACTCCGCCGCACCCGCTATGTTGTGGGCGTGCAGGCGACGGAGCAGGTACGACGGTGATCCATTTTCCCGCGCAGCGCCGGAGTCCGCTCAGCGCGCTCAGCCTGCGGCTCGCCGCCGCCATCGCGTTGGTCTTCGCCACCGTCGCGGCGGTCTACTTCGACCGCGACGGTTACCGCGACGTCAACGAGGACGGCCTGACCCTCCTCGACTGCTTCTACTACGCGGTGGTGACCCTCTCGACCACCGGCTACGGCGACATCACCCCGGTCAGCCAGAGCGCGCGGCTGGTGAACGTCGTCTACATCACCCCGGCCCGGGTGATCTTCCTGATCATCCTGGTCGGCACCACCCTCGAAGTTCTGACCGAGCAGTACCGGACCGGCCGGCGCCTGACGCGGTGGAGGAAGACCGTGAAGGACCACGTCATCATCTGCGGCTACGGCACCAAGGGCCGCAGCGCCGTCTCCGCGCTGCTGGAGAACGGCCTCGACAAGTCGCGCATCATCGTCGTCGAGCGCAACGGCGCCGCGCTGCGGCAGGCCACCGCGGCCGGGCTCGTGGCGATCGAGGGGTCGGCGACCCGCTCGGCCACGCTGAACGAGGCCCACGTGAAGAACGCCAAGGCCGTGATCATCGCGACCGACAGCGACGACGCGTCCGTCCTGGTGGCGCTGACGGTACGGCAGCTCACCGCCGGGCAGGTGCGGATCATCGCGGCCGCCCGGGAGGCGGAGAACGCTCCGCTGCTCAAGCAGAGCGGCGCGCACCACGTGATCGTCTCGTCGGCCACCGCGGGCCGCCTGCTCGGCCTCTCGACCTCCGCGCCGCCGCTGATCGACGTCGTCGAGGACCTGCTCACGCCGGGTCAGGGCATGGCGCTCGCCATGCGCTCGGCCGAGCGCCACGAGGTGGGACGCTCCCCGCGCGAACTGGACTCGCTGGTCATCGCGTTGGTGCGGCGCGGCAAGGTGGTCACGCTGGCCGACCAGGCCGGCGCCGTCATCGAGACCGGGGACATGCTCGTGCACGTCCGGGACGACCGGCCCCACTCCACGGCCGCGGTCTGACGTACGCGGCGTGCCGGGTGACGCCCTACTCCGGGGCGTCCTCGGTGCACATGATCCGCCACCCGCTGGTGGCGCGCTGGAGCAGGTCGTACAGCGCGTGCCGCTCGGCCGGGGCCAGCGCGCTGAGCACCTCCGACTCGGCGGCTTCGAGGGCGCACTCGGCCTCGCGGAGGCGGCTCTCGCCCGCGTCGGTGAGGAACACCATGTGCCGGCGCCGGTCCTCGTACGAGCGGCGCCGCTCCACGAGCTTCGCCGCCTCCAGGTCGTTGAGCAGCCCGACCACGTTGGTGCTGTCGATCTGAAGGGTGCTGGCGAGCGCCTGCTGGCTGATCCCGCCGGCGTCGCGTAGCACCGTGAGCGCCACGAGGTGCCGCGGGCGCAGCCCGAGTGGTGCCAGCACCGACTCCGACCGCAGACGCATCCGCCGGGCCAGGTGATCGAGCAACGGCCCCGTGCGGTGCTCGGACTGGACGGCGGGCTGGTCAGGCATGTGAGCCAGTTTACCCGCGACGCAAGGATAGGTCTGCTATAAATGGTTTGCTCAGCACAAACCATCTATGGCATGGCGAGGATTGATCCATGGCACATCTGTTGCACGTCGACTCCAGCATCCGCGGGGAGCACTCCATCAGCCGCCGGCTCACCGCCCGCGCCGCCGCGCGGTGGCGGGCCGCCCACCCGGACGGCACGGTGACGTACCGCGACCTCGGCAGGCAGCCGCTGCCTCACCTGGACGAGGACGGCGGCCTGGCGCGCATGGTGCCCGTCGAGCAGCACACCCCGGCGCAGCGCGCCTCCTGGAAGCTGACCGAGCGGCTGGTGGACGAGGTGAAGCGGGCCACGACCGTCCTGCTGGGCCTTCCGCTCTACAACTACGGCGTGCCGAGCAGTGTGAAGACCTGGGTGGACCACCTCATCGCCCCCGGCATCGCGTACGACCCGCAGACCGGCGCGGGCCTGCTGGGTGATCGCGAGTTCATCGTGCTCGCCAGCCGGGGCGGCGGCTACGGCCCGGGGACTCCCCGCGAGGGCTGGGACCACGCCGAGCCCTGGCTGCCGCACGGCATCAGCAGGACCGGCCTGCAGCCGCGCTTCATCGCCGCCGAGCTGACCCTCGCGCCGGTCACGCCGGCCATGGCCGAGCTGGTCCCGCTGCACGAGGAGAGCCTCGCGGCGGCCGAGCGTGCCATCGACGAACTCTGGGTGCCGGCCCGGGCGGCGGCCTGACCGGCCCGTAGGACGAGCGGGCGGGCCGTCCGGAGACGGCCCGCCCGCGTCACGTCGGTCGGATCAGAGGATCGTCCAGGTGTCCCCGCTGTTGAGCAGGCCCGCGAGCTGCTGCTCGGGCGTCTCGGTGACGTCCGCCCGGGCGGCGTCGAGCTGGGCGCGCACCACGCTGTCGTAGGAGGGCCGCTCGACCGAGCGGAACACGCCGATCGGGGTGTTGCGCAGGTCGAGACCGGGCAGCCGCGACAGCGCGAACGCGTACGCCGGGTCGGTGACCGTCGCGTCGTGCACGACGATGTCCTCCGGCCGGGTCGCCGCCGTCTCCCGCACCTCGAGGCCGAAGCCGCCGGGCGGGTGGACGACGCAGAACTGCCCGTCCTTGCCGAACGTGATCGGCTGCCCGTGTTCGAGCCGGATCAGGTGGTCGTCGCGGGTGGCCGGCTCCTTGAGCGGGTCGAACGCGCCGTCGTTGAAGATGTTGCAGTTCTGGTAGATCTCCACGAACGCCGAGCCGGAGTGCTCGGCGGCGGCGCGGAGCACCGACTGGAGGTGCTTGCGGTCGGAGTCGATCGTGCGGGCCACGAAGGTGGCCTCGGCCCCGAGCGCCAGCGAGATCGGGTTGAACGGCGCGTCGGCCGAGCCGACCGGGGTCGACTTCGTGACCTTCCCGAGCTCGGAGGTCGGCGAGTACTGGCCCTTGGTGAGCCCGTAGATCCGGTTGTTGAAGAGCAGGATCTTGAGGTTGACGTTCCGGCGCAGCGCGTGGATCAGGTGGTTGCCGCCGATGGAGAGGGCGTCACCGTCGCCGGTCACCACCCACACCGAGAGATCGGGCCGGGTGGCGGACAGGCCCGTGGCGATCGCCGGGGCGCGGCCGTGGATGGAGTGCATCCCGTACGTGTTCATGTAGTACGGGAAGCGGGAGGAGCAGCCGATCCCGGAGATGAACACGATCCGTTCGCGCGGGATGTTCAGCTCCGGCATGAAGCCCTGAACGGCCGCCAGGATCGCGTAGTCCCCGCAGCCGGGGCACCAGCGCACCTCCTGGTCGGACTTGAAGTCCTTGGCGGTGAGCTTGAGGGCGATGGGCTCAGACATTCTTGAGGACCTCTTCCAGCATCGTCTCCAGCTCCGCGGCCGTGAACGGCAGGCCGCGGACCTGGTTGTAGCCGATCGCGTCGACCAGGTACTTCGCGCGGATCACGTGCGCCAGCTGGCCGAGGTTCATCTCGGGGATGACCACCCGGTCGTACGAGCGCAGCACCGCGCCGAGGTTGGCCGGCATCGGGGCGAGGTGGCGCAGGTGCGCCTGGGCGACGGAGAGCCCGCGTTGGCGCAGGCCACGGCAGGCCGCGCCGATCGGCCCGTACGTCGAACCCCAGCCGAGCACCAGCACCCGGGCGTCACCGTCCGGATCGTCGACCTCGACGTCCGGCACCGGGATCGTCTCGATGCGGGCCGCGCGGGTGCGCACCATGAAGTCGTGGTTCGCCGGGTCGTACGAGATGTCGCCGGTCTTGTCGGCCTTCTCCAACCCGCCGATGCGGTGTTCGAGGCCGGGCGTGCCGGGGATCGCCCAGGGACGGGCCAGCGTCTCCGGATCGCGCAGGTACGGCAGGAACGTCGTGCCGTCCTCGCCGTTCGGGGAGGTGGCGAACTCGACCCGCAGGTCGGGCAGGGACTCCACGTCGGGCAGCAGCCACGGCTCGGACCCGTTGGCGACGTAGTTGTCGGACAGCAGGATCACCGGCGTGCGGTAGGTGAGCGCGATCCGGGCGGCCTCCAGGGCCGCGTAGAAGCAGTCGGCGGGCGACTTCGGCGCGACCACCGCGACCGGCGCCTCGCCATGGCGGCCGTACAGCGCCATGTTCAGGTCGGCCTGCTCGGTCTTCGTCGGCATGCCGGTCGAGGGGCCGGCCCGCTGCACGTCGACGATGACCAGCGGCAGTTCCAGCGCCACGGCGAGCGAGATCGTCTCGCCCTTGAGCGCCACGCCCGGGCCGCTCGTGGTGGTGACGCCGAGCGCGCCGCCGTACGAGGCGCCCAGCGCCGCGCCGACCGCGGCGATCTCGTCCTCGGCCTGCATGGTGAGCACGCCGAACCGCTTGTGCTTGCTCAGCTCGTGCAGGATGTCGGACGCCGGCGTGATCGGGTACGCGCCGAGGAACACCGGCAGGCCGGAGCGGACGCCGGCGGCCACCAGGCCGAGCGAGAGCGCCGCGTTGCCGGTGATGTTGCGGTAGGTGCCCGGCGGCATCTGCGCCGGCTTGACCTCGTAGCGGACGGCGAAGTCCTCGGTCGTCTCGCCGAAGTTCCATCCCGCCCGGAAGGCGGCCACGTTGGCGGCCACCAGCTCGGGCCGGGCCGCGAACTTGCGCTCCAGGAACCGCAGCGTCGACTCGTACGGCCGCGAGTACATCCAGGAGAGCAGGCCGAGGGCGAACATGTTCTTGGCCCGCTCGGCGTCCTTCTTGGACACGTCGAGGTCGGCGAGGGCGCCGATGGTCATCGAGGTGAGCGCGACCGGGTGCACCACGTAGCCGGCGAGCGTGTCGTCCTCGAGCGGGTTGACCGCGTAGCCGACCTTCGCCAGGTTGCGCTTGGTGAACTCGTCGGTGTTGACGATGATGTCCGCGCCGCGCGGCAGGTCGGCCAGGTTGGCCTTGAGCGCGGCGGGGTTCATGGCCACCAGCACGTTCGGCGCGTCGCCCGGCGTGAGGATGTCGTAGTCGGCGAAGTGCACCTGGAAGCTCGACACGCCGGGCAGGGTGCCGGCGGGGGCGCGGATCTCCGCGGGAAAGTTGGGCAGTGTGGAGATGTCGTTGCCGAGCTGGGCCGTCTCGGAGGTGAACCGGTCACCGGTCAGCTGCATGCCGTCGCCGGAGTCGCCGGCGAACCGGATGACCACCCGGTCCAGTTGACGGATCTGCTTGCTCACGCCTGCACCTCGCTTCGCTGCGCGCGGTGGCGGCCCGAGTTGACGGTGACCTCGCCCTGCCCGGCCACGTGACCTCCCTGACGCACCGCTCACCGCGCCGGCCGTGGCTGGCCCGGCCCGCATGTGGGTTTCTCACCTGAGAGCCTACGTCGGATGGACCCGTCACCTTCCCCGGAGGTTCGGCCAGTGGGACCGGATAGGGGGGTGAAATTCACCACTTAGTGGCGTTTCGCCCTGCCCGCCGGTAATCCAGATCACCGTCCGCCGATGCTTGCGGCTCGCCGGCGAGGCGTCGGCGCAGCGACAGGGTGGCCAACCCGAGCGCCAACGCCACGAGGAGCGCCGAGGCGACGACGAGCATGATCACCGTACGCCGCGTGGACCCGGCGTCGGGGACGTCCGGCAGGGCCGCCCCACCCACCAGCACACCCTGCGAGCCGGCCGGCACCGCGACCGCCACCGGGGTGGCGAGCGCCGCCGCCGCGGTGATCCGGAAACTCGTCCGCACCTGACGGGCCCGGCCGTTGCCGGGGTCGAGCCGGCCGACGACGGCGCCCGCCAGCGGCGCCTCGCGCTGGGCGGCCGGCGTCGCCTCGACCGGCAGGCGCAGGTCGGCGCGGTCTCCGGCGCGGACCACGCCCAGGTCGCACCGCGTACGGGCGGCGTCGAGCGGCGCGCAGCCCGCGGGCGGGGCCGGCACCGTGACACCGGCCGGCAGGAGCACGTCGATCCGGCCGGCGGCGTCGACCGTGCCGGTGTTGGCGAGCCGGACGATGAGGTCGCTCGCGGCGCCGCTGACGTCGAACGAGACCCCTCGGGCCTCGACCGTGATGCCGGGCGCCGGCGGGCCGGGCGGGAAGAGCACGGCGAAGCCCTCGTCGTCCCGCGCCGTCCCGCTCACCCCGGGCGCACTCGCGCTGACCGCCACCGAACCGCTCAGCGGCATCCGTCGCCAGGCGTCCCCGGAGACGCGGACCCGGATCAGTGTGCTGAACCGGTCGCCCGCGGCGACGCGCCACCCACCGCAGCGGTACGCGTGCCCGCCGGTGGCCGCGCAGCCCGCCGTCCCGGCGTCGGTCACCCCGGCGGGAAGCGTGTAGGAGAGGTGGACGCGGGCGTCCACGGAGCCGGTGTTGGCCACGGTGACGCGCAGCGTGGTGGCCGTGCCGGACGCGTTCCAGTACCCCTGGGGCAGGACCACGTCGCCCGTCGTGACCCGGACCCCGAGCGGCGACGGACCGGGGGCGGTCCCCGGCGCCGAGGGCCGGACCGGCGGCCGGCTGGAAGTGCCCGGGAGCGGGGTCGGGACGCCGGCGGTGGGCGTGGCCGTCGCCGGTGCGCTGCCGACGGGGGTGGGGGTGCCGCTCACCGGCGGCGGCGTCGTCTCCTCCGGCGGTTCGACGGTCGGCGGCGCCGTGGTCGGGTCCGCCCCGGGCCCGTCCGGCGGCGTCGTGGGCACCCCGCCTCCCGGGTCGGCCGGGTCGGTGGCCAGGGCGACCGGCTGACCGACGGCGCCCGCGGCGGCCCAGGCCGGCGTCACGGCGAGCGCGACGCCGAGCACCACGGCCGGCCCCCACGCCGGCAGGCGCCGCGGTCCTCGCCCCGGTGGCACGTCCACGCTGGTCGTCTCCCCCCTCCGGTGCCGACGGTCCGGGGTCCCATCGTCGATACTGTTGCCGTACGGAACTAGTCCCGATGGGAAACAAATTCGTAACGTGTGCGAAGCTGGGCGGCGGGCGGAACGGTAGGCTGCCGGCGTGACCGGTTACCTGGGCTCGTACGCGACGCTCGGGCTCCTGCTGCTCGTCAGCGTGCTCTTCTTCGTGGTGGCGTTCTCGGCCAACCGGGTGCTGCGCCCCGCCCGGCCCGCCGACCCGCCCGGCAAGCGGACGAGCTACGAGTGCGGTCTCGACCCGGTCGGCGCCGACTGGGCGCAGATGCAGATCCGCTACTACGTCTACGCCTACCTCTACGTGCTCTTCGCCGTCGAGGCGGTGTTCCTCTTCCCCTGGGCGGTGGTCTTCGACCGGCCCGGGTTCGGCCTCGTGACGGTCGTCGAGATGGCGATCTTCGTGGCCGTGCTCGCGCTCGGCATCCTCTACGCCTGGCGGCGCAACATCCTCCGCTGGACCTGACCCGGGCGGCGGCTCAGGCCAGACCGCGACGGGTCGCCGCCGGCGGGCGGTCGCCGCGGATCGACGCGACCATGTCGAGCACCCGCCGCGTCGGGCGCACCTGGTGGGCCCGGAACACCCGGGCGCCCAGCCAGGCGGAGACCGCGGTCGCCGCGAGCGTGCCCTCCAGCCGCTCGGTCACCGGCAGGTCCAGCGTCTCGCCGACGAAGTCCTTGTTGGAGAGCGCCACCAGCAACGGCCAGCCGGTGGCGGTCAGCTCGTCCAGCCGCCGGGTGATCTCCAGCGAGTGGCGGGTGTTCTTGCCGAAGTCGTGCGCCGGGTCGATCAGGATCCCGTCGGGCCGTACGCCCAGCCCCACCGCGCGCTCGGCGAGCCCGGTCACCGTGGCGACCACGTCGGCCACCACGTCGTCGAAGGCGGCCCGGTGCGGCCGGGTACGCGGCGCCAGACCGCCGGCGTGCGAGCAGACCAGCCCGGCGCCCGTCTCGGCGGCGACCCGGGCCAGCGCCGGATCGGCGCCGGACCAGGTGTCGTTGAGCAGGTCGGCGCCGGCCGCGACGGCCTCCACGGCGACCTCCGCCCGCCAGGTGTCGATGGAGATCACCACCTCGGGGAAGGCGGCCCGGACGGCGGCGATCGTGCCGACCGTCCGCCGGATCTCCTCGGCCACGTCCACCTCGGCGCCCGGGCCGGCCTTCACCCCGCCGATGTCGATGATCTCGGCGCCCTCGTCCACCGCCCGCTCCACCGCCCGCAGCGCGCTGTCCGCCGCGAACGTGGCACCCCGGTCGAAGAACGAGTCCGGCGTGCGGTTCACGATCGCCATCACCACCAGCTCACCGGGCGCGAACGTGCGCCCACCGAGCCGAAGCTCCCCGGCCATTGCCGCCTCCCTCACCCGTGTCCGCCGCCGGACGGTCCCGACGCTAGCCCGTCGGCCGCGACGGCATCCGCCCGGTCCGCTCCGCCGGGCATCGTGGCGGGGTCGCTCGCGCCCGGCCGGCATGCCACGATCTGTGCATGGGTCAGGTTCTGCTCGTGCTGGTCGTGGCGTTGACCGTGGCGGCGGTGGTGTTCGGGGTGGCGGTGCTGGTCACCGGCCGGGATCCGGGCCTCGTGCCGGCCGAGCCGGACGGGCGCGCCGTGCCGCTACCGGGCAACCGCCCGCTCCAGGAGTCGGACCTGGAGGCGGTGCGGTTCGACACCGCCCTGCGCGGGTACCGGATGGCGCAGGTCGATCAGGCGTTGCGTCGCGCCGCCTACGACATCGGCTACAAGTCCGAGCTGATCGGTGTGCTGGAAGCGGAGGTCGCCGCCTTGCGGGAGGGACGGACGGCGGACGCGGACGCCCTGCGGCGGGCCCGCGAGCAGGCGGCCGGCACGGCCGCAACCGGCACCGTGGCCGTCGGCGCGGCGGCCGCGACCGACGCCGTCACGGCCGGCACGGCGGCCGGGGGCGAATCTCCCGCCGGCACCGACCCGAGGGCCGACGGTACGGCGGTGGGCCGCGACGGCGGCACGGTGCTGCCCGACCCGGACGAGGCGGCGGACCGCGGCGACGGACCGGTCGGGCCCGGCACGGTGGTCCGCTCGGAGTCGGTGTGACCGCAGCGGACGGCGAGGGCGACCTGCCCGAGGCGGCCCAGCCGGGTGCCGGCGAGGTGACGGCCACCGTCATCGTGGACGCCCCGGCCGAGCGGGTCTTCGCGGCGCTGCTCGCCTGGGAACGGCAGTCCGACTGGATCCCGTTCACGCGGGTGCGGGTGGTCGAGGGTGACGGCCGGGAGGGCAGCCTCGTCGAGGCGGTGACCGTGCTCGGCCCCGCCGAGTTGCGCGACGAGATGCGCGTGGTCCGGGTCGACGAGCCCTACGAGATCAGGGTGGTGCACTGCGGGCGGCTGCTGCGCGGCCCCGGCGTGCTGCGCTGCACGCCGCTCGCGCGCGACCGCACCCAGGTCGTGTGGCACGAGTGGTTCCACGTGCCCGGGGGTGTGGCCGGCCGGGTCGCCTGGCCGCTGATCTGGCCCGGCTCGAAGGTGGGGCTGACCCAGGCGCTGCGACGGTTCGGCCGCCTGGTCGAGCAGGGCCGCCTTCCCTGACCGGGCGGTCCCCGGGCGAGGCGCGGCCGGCCGGCCGGTCCCGCTCGGCGGCGCGACTCGCGCCCGGTCAGGCCGGGGTGGCGCCGGCGCCCGGCGCGGCCGGCAGAGGCTCGCCGGGAGCGGCGGCGAGCGGCCCGTCGGGTGCCGCCGGTCGCCACCCGGGCGAGCGGAACAGGTGGCCGGCCCGCTGCCGCCAACCCGCCGCGGCCCGCAGGTCGCGGGCGATCGAGACGTACTCGTGGAAGGCCACCCGCAGCGGGTTGTACGTCTCGATGTTCTTGGTGAGGCCGTAGACGCAGCGCTCCCGCTCCGGGGCGAACGTGCCGAAGAGGCGGTCCCAGACGATCAGGATGCCGCCGAAGTTGCGGTCCAGGTAGCTGCCCTGGGAGGCGTGGTGGACGCGGTGGTGCGACGGGGTGTTGAACACGGCCTCGTACCAGCGCGGCAGCTTGTCGATGCGCTCGGTGTGGATCCAGAACTGGTAGAGCAGGTTGACCGAGCCGGCGAACGCCACCACGGCGGGGTGCACCCCGACCAGGACCAGCGGGACGTAGAAGACCCAGCCGGTCACGCTGGTCCACGGCTGGCGCAGCGCGGTGGAGAGGTTGAACCGCTGCGACGAGTGGTGCACCACGTGGGCGGCCCAGAGGATGCGGATCACGTGGTGGCCCCGGTGCGACCAGTAGTAGCAGAAGTCCTGGGCGAGCACGATCAGCGGCCAGGTCCACCACAGCTCGGCGAGCCGGAGCGGGGTGAGCGCGTAGAGCAGCGCGTACGCGGCCGCGATCGGCACCTTCCACAGCAGGTCGGTGAAGACGCTGCCCAGCCCCATGGCGAGGCTGGTGGCCGTGTCGGCCCCGCCGTAGCCGACCTCGTCGTCGTCGCGGTGCAGCAGGTAGGAGACGCGTTCCAGCACGATCAGCAGCAGGAAGGCCGGGATCGACCAGGCGATGACGTCGGGGAACTCCTTCATGGCCGCCTCCCGCGTGCCTCGTACCGGCGGTCGCCGAGCCCTACCGGTCGGTAACCAAGCACGATAGGCAGCCTTCGCGGGGGAGGCAATGGGGTGTCGGACGCCTGGCCTAGCGTGTGGGTCGTGAGTGACCTGGTGATCGGCGCCGACGGGCTGCCGCGCTGCGCCTGGGGGGCGAGCACCCCCGACTACGCCGTCTACCACGACACCGAGTGGGGCCAGCCGCTGCACGGCGACGACGCGCTCTACGAACGGATGACGCTGGAGGCGTTCCAGTCGGGGCTGTCCTGGCTGACCATCCTGCGCAAGCGCCCGGCCTTCCGGCTCGCCTTCGACGACTTCCGGATCCCGACGGTGGCCGCCTACGGCGAGGCGGACGTGACCCGGCTGCTGGCCGACGCCGGCATCGTGCGCAACCGCGCCAAGATCGAGGCCGCGATCGCCAACGCCCGGGCCGCCGCCGAGCTGCCCGAGGGGCTCTCCGCGCTGCTCTGGTCGTTCGCCCCGGCACGGCGGCCGGCCCGCCCGGCCTCGTTCGCCGAGGTACCGGCGATCACCCCCGAGTCGACAGCGATGGCCAAGGCGCTCAAGAAGCGCGGCTTCCGGTTCGTGGGGCCGACCACGGCGTACGCGCTCATGCAGGCCACCGGGATGGTCGACGATCACCTTGCCGGCTGCCACGTGGAGCCGACCGGGACGGCGTGATGGGATGGGAGGCATGACGACCGACACCGCGCACCGGGCGGACGGGACGAGCCGCGCGGCGGGCGCCGGCGCCTGGGCCGTGCTGCTGCCCGCCGGCCGCTACGACGCCGAACGGCTGGTGCACCACGACACGCTCGAGCTGACCGGCCTGGACGAGACCGTGCGCCCACGCCCCGGCGACGACGTGGCGGTGCTGATCGACGACCCCCTGCGGCTCGTGGCGCTCGGCCGTGTGGCCGCACCCACCGGCTCCCGTCCCGAGGACCCGGACGACCCCCAGAGCGACCGCGAGTCGGCGCTCGTGGTGAGGTACACCCGGCGGGTCTTCGACGAGCCGCTGCCGGTGGGCCCGCTCACCGTGGACGGGCCGGTCACCGCGCTGGACCCGGCCGTCCACCGGGCGCTGGCCGACCGCCTCGGCCCGCCGCCGCCGCGGCGCACCTGGCTGGTCAGCCTCGACCTGCCGATCGAGGCCGACTCGCCGGCCGAGGCGGTGCGGCTCTTCTGGGCGTACGTGCAGGAGCTGGGCCCCCGGGAGCTGCCCGCCTTCGTCTCGCCCTCCGGTGACGAGCTGGCCATGCAGGCGTTCGTGCTCGGCGCCGAGGCCAACCAGGATCCGGAGGAGGACGACTGATCCCGGAGCCGCCCTCCGGGGCGGGCCGTCGTGCTCAGCGTCCCTCGAAGACCGGCCGCTCCTTGGCGACGAAGGCCCGGGTGGCCGCCTGGTGATCGGCGGTGGCGCCGCAGATCGTCTGCGCCTGGGCCTCGGCCGCCAGCGCGTCGGCGAGGGTGCCCGCGTCGGCGATGGAGAGCTGCCGCTTGATCGCCCCGTACGCGACGGTGGGCCCGGCGGCGAGCCGCGTGGCGAGTTCCTGCGCGGCGGGCAGCACCTGCTCGTCGTCGTCCAGGAGCCGGGTCAGCAGCCCCAGCCGGTGCGCCTCCTCGGCCCGGACCGGCTCGGCGAGCATCAGCAGCTCGACCGCCTTGGCGTGGCCGACGAGGCGGGGCAGCGTCCACGAGGCGCCGGTGTCGGCGGCGAGCCCGACCTTCGCGAAGGCCATGAGGAAGCTGGTGCTCGGGCCGCCGATGCGGAAGTCGGCCAGGAAGGCCAGCGACGCGCCGGCTCCGGCGGCCATCCCGCGCACCGCCGCCACCACCGGCTTCGGCAGGTTGGCGAGCCGGGCCGCGATCGGGTTGTAGTGGGCCCGGACGGTGGAGAGCCGGTCGCCGCTGTCGGGTGAGTCGAGCGTCGCCACGTGTTCGCGCAGGTCCTGCCCGGCGCTGAACGACCCGCCCGCGCCGGCGAGCACCACGGCCCGGCAGCTCTTGTCGGTCTCCAGCTCGGCCAGGACGTCGCGCAGCGCCTCCTTCAGCGCGAGGTCGAGGGCGTTCATGGCCTTCGGCCGGTTCAGGGTGAGCGTCACGACGGCGTCGGTCCGGTCGACGAGCAGCGGCTCGGTCACGTGTCTAACGACCCTTCTGTCGGGCGATGCGGTTGCCGGCGTCGAGGCACTGCTCGACGTACCGGTCGGCGGCCGGCCGCAGCCGTGCCGCGTGCCGGTCGAAGAAACTGGCCGCGGCGGTGCCGGGCCAGCGCTCGGGGAGCAGCGCGGGGGGCAGCTGCGGATCCCGGAACAGGAAGGTACGCCACGCGTGCACCAGCCGGAACCGGGCGGCGTACGCCTCCTCGTCCCCGCTGCGGACGGTCACCCTGCTCAGCAGCGGCCGCTGCTCGGCGACGAAGCGCTCGTACGCCCGCCCGATCTCGCCCAGGTCCCAGGCGCGGCGTACCACGGCCATGGCGCCCGGGGTGCCGGCGGCGTGTGCCGCGGTGAACCGCTCGTACCGCACGCCCGCCTCGTTGAGCAGCACGTCCACGTCCTCACCGGGTCGGGTCGCCACCCAGGTGCACTCGTCGAGCGTGCCGTAGCCGAGGAAGGTCAGGTTGGCGGCGAGCCGCTGGCGTTCCCGCCGCGAGGCCGGCGCCTCCAGGATCAGGAGGTCGAACCGGCCGTCCCAGCCGACCCGGCCGGTCCGGTAGATCCGGGCGGCCGCCTCGTCGAGTCGCCGGGCGGCTTTCGGCGTGATCGCGTAGCCCGGCCCGGACGCCAGTTTGAGGGGGTCGAGCCACCCCTGCCGCACCATCCGGGAGACCGCCGTACGCACGGCCGGTGGCGCGATGCCGAGTGGCGCCAGTAGCTTGACCAGGGCCGCCACGGGTGCCCGGCCACCCCTCGCACGGAGGTAGTCGCCGTACAGGTCGAAGAGCGCCGACCGTGCCTGCATGACCGCACATTGTGACAGGCCTTCTCAAGATAAGCTAGATGCTGTTACATCAATGGTGCTTCGGTTTGGGTCCGGCGGTGTTCATCAGGGAAAATCGTTGGTCGACGCCCCCGCGACGGTTGCGGGTGGTCGTGACGAAGTGGCTGTGGGGCAACCCACCGACCCTGGTGTAGGTCTGAGGGGAGACAACATGGCGGCGATGAAGCCGCGGACGGGCGACGGTCCGCTGGAAGTCACCAAGGAGGGCCGGGGCATCGTCATGCGGGTCCCGCTGGAGGGCGGTGGCCGGCTCGTCGTCGAGATGACTCCCGACGAGGCCAACGCGCTCGGTGACGCGCTGAAGGCGGCCGCCGGCTGATCGGACGGAGTGGTCCGGGCGGCGTCCGCCGTCCGGGCGGCTCGTCATACCCTGAGCCACCGGCCCCGGCCGGTGGCTCAGGGCTTCACCGGCGCGGTCCTCGCGCCGCGATCTTCCTCTGGAGGTACGGTCCCGCGTGCTCGCCATCCGTCTGCTCGCCGAGCCCGACCGGCTCGACACACTCGTCCTGCCCGTCCGGCCGGTGGGCGGCGACGCCCCCGCCGCCGAGCCCGTCCCGACCGCCGCGACGCCTCCCGACGGCGTCGACGCGGAGGCGGCCGCGCTCGCTCCCGCCGCCCGGCTCACCGGCCGGGCCGGCGAGATCCGGTCCCACCTGCGCCCGGGGCGCACCCCGGCCGGGCTGATCCTCGTCGGGATCGGGGACGGCGACGAGGCGGGCTGGCGACGGGCCGGCGCGGCGATCG
The DNA here is from genome assembly GCF_036184225.1 of Micromonospora globbae. Lineage (NCBI taxonomy): Bacteria > Bacillati > Actinomycetota > Actinomycetes > Micromonosporales > Micromonosporaceae > Micromonospora > Micromonospora globbae. The sequence continues at coordinate 4,765,797 of NZ_CP108084.1, read as the reverse complement.
CGCGGGCCGCGGCGGACGAGGAGCACGTGACGGTCGCGTTGCCGGCCGACGCGTCCCCGGAGGCCGTCCGCGGTCTCTGCGAGGGGCTGCTGCTCGCCTCGTACCGGTACCGGCTCACCGACGCCGGTGAGACGCCCGCCCTGGCCTCCGCCGACCTCGTGGTCGCCGACCCGGACGACCATGCCACCGCGGTCGAGACGGCACGCACCACGGCGCGGATGACCCGGCTGGCCCGCGACCTCACCAACACGCCCTCGTCGGTGAAGAACCCGGAGTGGTTCGCCGGGCAGGTGGCCGAGGTCAGCGACGGCCTGGCGGACCTGAGCCTGCGCGTACGCGGGCCGGCCGAACTGGCGGCCGAGGGCTTCGGCGGCATCCTCGCCGTCGGCGGCGGATCGGCCAGCGGCCCCCGCCTCGTGGAACTGGACTGGCACCCGGCCGGCGCGCGTACCCACGTGGTGCTGGTCGGCAAGGGCATCACGTTCGACACCGGCGGCATCTCGATCAAGCCGGTCGCGTCGATGAAGCTGATGCGCAAGGACATGGGCGGGGCGGCGGCCGTGGTGGCCGCCACCGTCGGCGCGGCCGCGCTGCGGCTGCCCGTCCGCGTCACCACGCTGGCGCCGCTGGCCGAGAACATGCCCAGCGGCTCGGCGTTCCGCCCGGGGGACGTCGTGCGGCACTACGGCGGGACGACCAGCGAGACGACCAACTCCGACGCCGAGGGCCGGCTGGTGCTGGCCGACGCGATCAGCTACGCCGTCCAGGAGCTGAAGCCGGACCTGCTGGTCGACCTGGCCACGCTCACCGGCGCGAACGCGGTGGCGCTCGGCAAGCGCACCGCCGCCCTCTACACCGAGAGCGACCAGCTCGCCGCGGACCTGCTCGCGGCCGTGGAGGCGGCCGGCGAGTCGGCCTGGCGGATGCCGCTGCCCTCCGACTACGTCGAGTACCTCGGCAGCGAGATCGCCGACCTCTACAGCGCGCCGACGCAGGGCGCCGGGTCGGTGGTCGCCGCCCTCTACCTGCGCGAGTTCACGGGCGAGCTGCGCGACCGCTGGGTGCACGTCGACATGTCGGCGCCGTCGTGGGCCGACTCCGACGACGCCGAGCTGACCAGGGGCGCCACCGGCTGGGGCGTACGCTCGCTGCTGCGCTGGCTGGCCACGCTCGCGTGACCGGCCGGCGGCGCCCGCGCCCGGCGGGCCGGCGGCTCCCCGGGAGCGTCAGCACTTGACGGCGGCCAGCAACCCGTGACCGACCGGCAGCAGGGCGGGGATCCAGTGCTCCGACTCCCGGATCGCCTTGATCGTCTCCCGGACGGTCACGGTCTCCGCGTCCCGGGCCGCCGGGTCGCCGATCCGGCCGCCGGCCAGGGCGCCGTTGAGCACCAGCACGCCGCCGGGACGCAGCAGCCGCAGCGCCGCGTCGACGCAGGCGTGGAAGCCGGTGGCCTCGGCGTCGACGAAGACCAGGTCGTAGGCGCCGTCCGCGAGCCGGGGCAGCACGTCCAGCGCCCGGCCGGTGATGATCCGGGTACGGCCGGCGGCGAAACCCGCCTCGGCGAAGATGCGGCGGGCGATGCGCTGGTGCTCCACCTCCACGTCGATCGTGGTGAGCACCCCGTCGGTCCGCATCCCGCGCAGCAGCCACACGCCGCTGACCCCGGTGCCGGTGCCGATCTCCACGACGGCGCGGGCGTTGCCGGCGGCGGCGAGCAGCCGCAGCGCGGCGCCCGCACCGGGGGTGACCGCGTCGAGGCCCACCTCGCGGGCGAGACTGCGGGCGGTGCGCAGCACGAGATCCTCGGTGACGTACGACTCGGCGAACTGCACGGCCGGGCTCGTCGAACTGCCGGAACCGGCGAGCATGGCGATGGCGCACCTCCGGGCGGCGAGTGCGCGGGCCGTCGTCCGACGGGCCGCACGCGGTGCAGGGGGCGGGTTGGCGGCTATGAGCCTAGAGCGGGCCGTCCGCACGTGCAGCCGCGCGTCCCGCTCCCGCGATCACGAGGGCAACGGCTGACCCCGTGCCGGACATCCGTGCAATCCTGGAAGCGGTGTCCCGTCGGTAGCGACCTGGGTGTGCTTGTCGCGGTCGCGGAAGGCGGGGCCCGGGGGACGGACTGGGAGGCACCGACGTGACCGACGGCTGGGACTGGCGCCGGCCCGGTGATGCCCCGGCGGCACCGCCGGCGACCGGCGACCCGGGAAACCGCGGCCCCTCACCCTGGTGGTCGGACGCGCTGGCCGACCCGTGGCGCGACCCGGCCGCGCCGGCCGCGGTGGTCGTCCCCGCGCCGGCCAGCGGCGGCACGGACCCCGAGCCGGTCAGCGACCCGGACGCCCCCGGCCGTCCGCGGCTGCGCCAGCTGCTGCTCGTCCCACTGATCACCGCGCTGCTCGCGGGCGCCCTCGGTGGCGCGCTCGGCTACGGCCTGGCGGTCCGCGGGGGCGCCGGCGCCGGCACCGTGCTCGGCGCCGATCCGGGCGAGGCCCCGGCGCTCGCCCAGCGCCGGCCGGAGTCGTTCGCCGGGGTGGCCGAGCGGGTGCTGCCCAGCGTGGTCACGGTCCGGGTGAGCAGTCTCGGCGGCACGAGCGAGGGCTCCGGCTTCATCGCGAGCGCGGACGGGCACGTGATCACCAACGACCACGTGGTGGCCGGCGGGACCGGGCGGGCCTCGGTGATCTTCAACGACGGCACGTCGGCGCCCGCGAAGCTGGTGGGCCAGGACCCGGAGTCCGACATCGCGGTCATCAAGGTGGAGCGCAGCGGTCTGCGGCCGGTCGAGTTCGGCGACTCCGACGCGCTGGCCGTCGGTGACCCGGTGCTGGCGATCGGCTCCCCGCTCTCCCTGGCGAACACGGTCACGGCCGGCATCGTGAGCGCGCTGGACCGGACGATGCAGGCGGGCGAGCCCGGCGGGCCGGTCCGCTACTACGCGGCGATCCAGACCGACGCCGCGGTCAACCACGGCAACTCGGGCGGTCCGCTCGTCGACGCGGCGGGCCGGGTGGTCGGGGTGAACTCCACCATCAAGTCGCTCGTCTCCGACGGCCAGGAGGCCGGCAACATCGGCCTCGCCTTCGCCATCCCGATCAACCAGGCGAAGCGGGTGACCCAGGACATCATCGGCACCGGCAAGGCGCGGCGTACGGTGATCGGCGCCCAGGTCGGCGGGCCCAACGCGGCCGTTCCCGGTGGCGGCGTACGGCTCGCGTCCGTCGAGCCCTCCGGTCCGGCCGCCGAGGCGGGGCTGCGGGCCGGCGACGTGATCCTCCGGCTCAACGGCCGGCCGATGACCGAGCCGAGCGACCTGATCGCCCTCGTCCGCAAGTTCGCGCCCGGGTCGGTCGTCACCGTGGAGTACCGCCGGGGCTCGGCGAGACAGAACGCGTCGGTGACGCTCGCGGCGGACGCCAAGTGAACAGCGCGGTCACCCCCTCCCCGGTACGCGGCCGACGTGCGTAGTCTTGCTGCTGACGCCGAGAGGGGGCCCGCGGGATGCTCGACAACCTGAACTGGTGGGAGATCGGTGCGCTGCTTCTCCTGGCGCTGCTGATCTTCGGTGACCGGCTGCCGAACGTCATCAACGACGCTCTGCGGATGGTGCGCAACCTGCGGAACATGGCCCGCAACGCCACCAGCGACCTGAGCCGGGAACTGGGCACCGACATCCAGCTCGAGGATCTCCACCCGAAGGCGTTCATCCGCAAGCACCTCCTCAGCGAGGAGGACGAGCAGGCGATCCGCAAGCCGCTGCAGGGCGTCTACGACAACCTGCGCGCCGACGTGACCGGCGTGCACAACGAGCTGAAGGACGTCGCCGACGCGGCCGACCTGCGGTCGAACGGGCGCTCGTCCACCGCCACGAGCAGCGCGCCCGCCCCCTCGCCGCGGGTCAGCTACGACGACGCCACCTGATCTCCGGCCCGCCTGCCGGGCGGGGCGAACCCCGCCCGGGCGTGCGTCAGCGGCCGGGCGGCGCGTCAGCGGCCGAGCGGCGCGTCAGCGGCCGGCGGGCTTGAGGCCGAGCGGCTTGCCCAGCAGGGACTCCCGCCGGATGGCCAGCCGGTCGGCGACCGTGCGCAGCGCCGCCGCGGCGGGCGACTCCGGGTCGGCCAGCACGATGGGGTTGCCGGCGTCGCCGGCCTCGCGTACGCGGGTGTCCAGCGGGATCTGACCGAGCAGGGGCACCTGGGCGCCGATGGTCCGGGTCAGCGACTCGGCCACCGACTGGCCACCGCCGGAACCGAAGATCTCCATCCGGGAGCCGTCCGGCAGCTCCAGCCAGGACATGTTCTCGATCACACCGACCACGCGCTGGTGGGTCTGGAGCGCGATGGCGCCGGCCCGCTCGGCCACCTCGGCGGCGGCCGCCTGCGGGGTGGTCACCACGAGGATCTCCGAGTTGGGCAGCAGCTGGGACAGCGAGATGGCCACGTCGCCGGTGCCCGGAGGCAGGTCGAGCAGGAGCACGTCCAGCTCGCCCCAGTAGACGTCCGCGAGGAACTGCTGGAGCGCGCGGTGCAGCATCGGGCCGCGCCACACCACGGCGGCGTTGCCGGCGGTGAACATGCCGATCGAGATGACCTTCACGCCGTGCGCCTGCGGCGGCATGATCATGTCTTCGACCCGGGTCGGGCGGCCGTCCGCGCCGAGCATCCGCGGCACCGAGTGGCCGTAGATGTCCGCGTCGACCACGCCGACGCTGAGCCCCCGCGCGGCGAGCGCCGCGGCCAGGTTCACGGTCACGCTGGACTTGCCGACGCCACCCTTGCCGCTGGCCACCGCGTAGACGCGGGTGCGCGAGCCCGGCTGGGCGAACGGGATCACAGGCTCGGCGGCCGCCGTGCCGCCGCGCAGCTTCGCCTGCAGCGACTGGCGCTGCTCGGGGCTCATCACCCCGAACTCGATCTCCACGCCGGTCACGCCGGGGACGGCACCCACCGCGGCGGTGATGTCCGCCCGCAGCTTGTCGCGCAGGGGGCAGCCGGCGACGGTGAGCAGCAGTTCGACCCGTACCACGCCGTCCGGGCCGATCACGGCGGAGCGGACCATGTCCAGCTCGGTGATGGGCCGGCGGATCTCCGGGTCGTTGACCGTGGCCAGGGCGGCCTGGATCGCGTCCTCGACGGTGCTGGCGGGTGCTGACATGCCCGCAATGCTACGTCGGAGGCGATCCGCGACCGCGTCAGCGGGGGCCGGTGTGAGCGAGTCGATGGCCCCCGACGGCCACCGGACGGCGACCGGACGGGGGCTGGACGACCACCCGGCGAAGTGGGACGATCGAGACGAACGCCGCTCGCCTGGCCCCTTGAGGCGCGCGGCGTTCAAGTGTTCCCGGGCGGTTCAGCCCTCCGTGCGGCGCGGGGTCGCGGGCCGGCCGTCGCGCGCGAAGTCGCCGTCCACCTCGTCCCGAGGCTCGTCCAGCCCCTCCTGGTCCGCCGTCCCGGGCGTGGCCCTCTCCTGCTGCCGTCGTTCGAGCCGCTGCCGGCGCTGGCTCGCCTCGTCCAGCTCCTCCGCGAGCCGGGCCAGCTCGCCGCGGATGAAGTCCCGCGTCGCCATCTCGCCCATGGCGATACGCAGGGCGGCGATCTCCCGGGACAGGTACTCCGTGTCCGCCTTCTGCATGGTCGCCCGCCGGCGGTCCTCCTCCATCGCGAGGCGGTCCCGGTCGGCCTGCCGGTTCTGCGCCAGCAGGATCAGCGGTGCCGCGTAGCTGGCCTGCAGGGACAGCACGAGGGTGAGGAAGGTGAAGGTGTACGGGTCGAACCGCAGGCTGGGCGGGGCCAGGGTGTTCCAGCCGAACCAGATGCCGATCACCGCCGTCATGTAGACGATGAAGTTGGCGGTGCCCATGCTCCGGGCGATCCCCTCGGACCACCGGCCGAACGCCTCCGGGTCGAAACGGGGCAGCTTGACGGCGCGGGGCTCGCGCGGCTGGTCCAGCCGTTCCACCCGCCGCTGCTCAGCCATCCGTGCCGCCCGGCGCCTCGAAGCTCGTCGGGGCGGCGACCGCGTCCCGGTCCCGCCAGTCCCGCGGCAGCGAGTGGTCCAGCACGTCGTCGACGGTCACGGCACCCACGAGCCGGTTGTTCCGGTCGATGACCGGCATGGCGACCAGGTCGTACGTGGCCATCCGGCGGGTGATCTCCGGCAGCGGCGTGGTGGGCCGCAACGGGTCGATGTCGTTGACCACCACACCGCCGAGCAGGTCGGCCGGCGGCTCGCGGAGCAGCCGCTGGAAGTGCACCATGCCGAGGTAGCGCCCGGTGGGGGTGGTCATCGGCGCCCGGGTCACGAAGACCTGCGCGGCCACCGCGGGCGAGAGCTGGGGCTCGCGGATACGCGCCAGCGCCTCGGCCACGGTGGCGTCCGGCGGCAGGATGACCGGTTCGGAGGTCATGACGCTGCCGGCGGTGCCCGGGCTGTACTTGAGCAGCTGCCGTACCGGGTCGGCCTCGTCGGGCTGCATGAGGTCGAGCAGCACGTCCTGCTCGGGCGGCGGCAGCTCGCTGAGCAGGTCGGCGGCGTCGTCCGGGTCCATCTCCTCCAGCACGTCGGCGGCGCGCTCCCGGTCCAGCGCGGCGAGGATCTCCACCTGGTCGTGCTCGGGAAGCTCGCTGAGCACGTCGGCGAGCCGCTCGTCGTCGAGCGCCGCGGCGACCTCGTTGCGCCGGGCGTCGGGCAGGTCCTGGAGGGCGTTGGCGAGGTCGGCCGGGCGCATGTCCTCCAGCACGGCGAGCAGGTTGGCCGTGCCACGGGTGTCCGCGACGCCGCTCAGTCCGCGTACGCGTTCCCACTCGACCTGGTGCAGGTGGCCGCGGCGGGTGAGCCGGCCGGTCTGCTCGCGGACCGCGACCCGGGTGAGCGACCACTCGCCGCCCCGGCTGCACTCCATGGCCACGTCCACCACCGTCCCGGACTGGCCGCCCGGGTCGACCTGCACCCGCCGGTCCAGCAGCTCCTGGAGCACGAGCAGCTCGTTCGGGCGCTTCTCGAAGCGGCGCAGGTTGAGCGTGCCGGTGCCGAGCACCACGGCGTCCGCGTCGATGGAGGTGATCCGGTTGATGGAGAGGAAGATGCGCCGGCGCATCGGCATCTCGGCGACCAGCCCCACCACCTCCGGCGGTCGCTGGGTCGGCCGGAGCCGGGCCACCGCGTCGCGGACGCGACCCACCTGGTCACCGTTCGGATCGAAGACGGCGACTCCGGCGAGCCGGGCGATGTATACCCGGGTCGGGGTTGTCACGGCCACCAGCCTAAGCGCCTAGTGTTTATCAGCATGTCGACCTTGGCCTACGAGATCGTGGACGTCTTCACCGACCGCCCGTTCGCCGGCAACCCCCTGGCCGTGGTGTTCGGTGCCGAAACCCTGGCCACCGAGCAGATGCAGGCACTGGCGCTGGAGTTCAACCTCTCCGAGACGGTGTTCGTCCTGCCGCCCACCCAGGCCGGGGCGACCTACCGGGCCCGCATCTTCACCCCGGTGGAGGAGTTGCCGTTCGCCGGCCACCCGAGCGTCGGGGCTGCGGTCGTCGCGAGCCGGCGGGGCATGTTCGGCCCGGGCCAGGTCACCCAGGAGTGCCGGGCCGGCCTGCTGCCCATCGAGGTCACCGCGACCGGCGCGACGCTCACGGGGGCGGTGCCGACCCTGGGGCCCGAGCTGGACCCGGAGCCCCTGCTGGAGATCGTCGGGCTGGCGCCCACCGACCACGCCGGCCCGGCGCCCCGGGTGGCCGGTTGCGGGTTGGAGTTCCCGTACCTCCCGCTGCGCCCGGACGCCGTGGCGCGGGCCCGGGTGGACGCGGCGGCCGCGCAGCGGTACGGCGTGGATCATGTGAGCGTCTTCTCCTGGGACGCGGAGACCCAAACCGCGCACAGCCGGGTCTTCGTGCCCGGGCTCGGCGTGCCGGAGGACCCGGCGACCGGCTCGGCCGCGCTCGGTCTCGGCGTGTGGCTGGTGGCCAGCGGCCTGCTGCCCGCCGACGGCCGCGCCACCTACACCGTCCGGCAGGGCATCGAGATCAACCGCCCGTCCTCGCTGGCCTGCACGGTCACGGCGGCGAACGGCACGGCCGTGGGAGCCACGGTGGCGGGCCAGGTCGTGCCGGTGGCCCGGGGCGAGATCATGGTGCCCCCGTTCGTGGGCTGAGCACGTACGCCGACGCTGACGCGACCCGGGCCGGTGGGGGAGGATGCCCCTGTGACGGACGATGACGGGCGGCTCGGCACGCCCCTGGTCGACGAGGTGATCAAGAAGGCCGCGGTGGCCTGGGTGAGCGTCGCGGGCGGGCCCGCGCGGGCGCTCTGGTGCGCCACCCTGGAGGGTTCGCTGCTCGTGGTGAGCGGCCCGGGGGAGCAGACCGCGCCGGGGCTCGCGGACGCCGACGAGGCGCAGGTGACCATGCGCGGCGACCACGGCGGCCGGATCGTGACCTGGCCGGCCCGGGTGAGCCGGGTCCGGCCGGGCACCGAGGAGTGGGAGACCGTCGCGCCGCTGGTCGCGGCGAAGCGGCTGAACGCGCCCGGCCCGGCCACGAGGCTGGTGCGGCGTTGGGCGGACGACGGGTGCGCGCTCAACCGGCTGACGCCCGCCGGCGAGCCGGTCACCGGCGACGCCCTGCCCAGCGGCTCCCTGGCCGAGGCGCCCCGGGACACGCCGGCGGCCCGGCCGACCCGCCGACCGTTCCGTCTGCACCGGGTCCGCCGGCGCTGACCGGCGGCGGCCGCACGTGACGCCCCGGGCGGCGGACCCTCGCCTCAGGCCGGCAGCGGTCGGGCCACGGTGACCTCGGCGTCGACCAGGTCGAGCACCTCGCTCAGCGAACCGAGCACGGGGCCGTTCCAGCCGAGGTCGGCGTTGAAGACCATGTGCTCGGTGAGATCGGGTGCGGCCAGCCGGGCGGCGCTCATCCCGGCCCGCTCGGCGCCGGTCAGCTCCTGACTGCCGCCGTCGCCGACGTAGAGGCAGTCCTCCGGGGCGAGTCCGAGCCGCCGGCACGCCGTGAGGTACAGCGCCGGGTCCGGTTTGCAGCGCCCCACCTGCACCGAGAAGATCCGCACGTCGAGCAGTGGGGCGATGGCGAGGTCCGGCAGGAAGGCCGGCAGCTCGTGGGTGCAGTCGCTGATCACGCCGGTACGCAGTCCGCGATGGCGCAGCGTGGCCAGCGTCGACACGGCGTCGGGCCGCAGCCGGGTGTCCGCGCGTACGGCGCGGTGGCGGGAGGCGACGGCCGCGCGCACCGCCCCGTCCGGCGGGTCCACGCCCGCCTGCGCGCAGACCCAGCGCAGGGTCGCCTCGGCGTTGCCCAGCCGGCCGGTGGCGCGCTGGTAGAACGTGCGGTCGAGCACGGCGGTGAACGTGTCGCTGGGGCAGCCCAGCAGCCGGGCGGTGTCCCGATGGCCCGCGCCGCGTTGGACGGACCGGGTCAGCGTGCCGAAGAAGTCGAAGAGCACCGCCTGGAACCTGGGCATGGGAAAGCGCCTCCGGGCGTGAGGGGTTCGCCGGCGCGGACCGCGTGATCGTAACCGAACGCTGACCCTCCGTGGTGGCCCGGTGGCGTGTGAGGATTGCTCTCCGTGTCCCCACCTCCGCACCGCCCGGCGCTCGACCCGCTGACCACGGGAGCCGTCGCCCTCGCCGTGGTCGCCGTCTCGTCCTCCGCGCCGCTGATCGCCTTCGCGGCCGCACCCGCCCTGGCCGTCGCGTTCTGGCGCAACCTGCTCTCGGTCGCCCTGCTCGGCCCGTTCTCGGCGGCCCGGCGGCGCGGGGAGCTGCGGGCGCTCACGGTGGGTGCGGGCCGGCGCGAGGGCTGGTACTGCGTACTCTCCGGCGTCGCGCTGGCCGCCCACTTCGCCACCTGGATGCCGAGCGCCCAGCTCACCTCGGTCGCGGCGGCGACCGCCCTCGGGGCCACCCAGCCGGTCTGGCAGGGGCTGATCGCCCGTGCCCAGGGGCGGCGGCTGCCGGTGGCGGTCTGGGCCGGCATCGCCGTGGCGGTCTCCGGCGCGGTGCTCGCGACGGGCGCCGACTTCGCGGCGTCGGGCCGGGCCTTCGCCGGTGACCTGCTCGCCGTGGCGGGCGGCATGTTCGCGGCCGTCTACACCGCCTTCGGGGAGCGGGCCCGGGCGACCATCAGCACCACCACGTACACGACGATCTGCTACGGCGTCTGCGCGCTGGTCCTGCTGGTGGTCTGCCTGGCCGGCGGGGTGCGGCTCGCCGGCTTCGACGGCCGCACCTGGCTGGCCATCCTCGCCCTCGTGGCGGGCGCCCAGCTCCTCGGGCACTCGATGTTCAACTACGCGCTGCGCCGGATCTCCGCCACCACGGTGAGCGTGCTCGTCCTGCTGGAGGCCCCGGGCGCGGCCCTCATCGGCTGGGTGTGGCTCGGCCAGCTGCCCCGGCCGGCCGCCCTGCCCGGCCTGGCGCTGCTGCTCGCCGGGGTCGTCGTGGTGGTGCTCACCGGCGCGCGGGCCGGTCGCCGTACCGAGCCGGTGCCCGTCCCCGCCGACGCGGCCCCGCTGCCCGACGGGCGGTGAGGCACGGGCACTTTCGCCGAAGAGTCGCCATTCGGCCACCGAACGGGCCGCTTTCCGTGACAGTGCGGGAAGGGGTGCGTGAGGAAGGACGGGCATGCGGCGGCGGGGCGGCGGACGCGAGCAGGGCGAGGGACGGCCGGGAACGGTGGTCACGCCCTCGGCCGAGTTCCCGCCCCTCGACGAGCAGGAACTGGGTGCGCTGCGCCGCATCGGCGAGCAGTGGCGGGCCGGCGCCCACCCGCCCGGGCCGGAGCAGGTGCCGCTCGACCCCACGCTCGACCGGAACCACGCCGAGCCCGTACCGGGCCGCTTCGGCCGGCTCGCCCCGATCAGCATGTTCACCGCCGGCGAACCGGGCGAGCTGGTGGCGACCGAACCGGCGAACACCCCGCGTACGCGGACCGGCCGCGCGCTGACCCGCTCCCGGCGCGCCCTGCTCGGGCCGCCCCTGACCAGCGCCGCGGTGCTCTACGAGCGGATGCGCAAGCTCGTCGCCCTCCCGGTGCTCTCCTCCGACCTGCTCAGCTCGGTGGCGTACGGGCCGGAGGCGATGCTCGCGGTGCTGGTGCTCGCGGGCGGCGGCGCCCTCGGGCTGTCGCTGCCGCTCGCCGCCCTGCTGGCCGTGCTCATGGTGGCCGTGGGCCTGTCCTACCGGCAGACCGTGGTGGCCTACCCGCAGGGCGCCGGCTCGTACGTCGTGGCCACCGACAACCTCGGCGCCCGTCCGGGGCTCGCGGCCGCGGCCGGACTGCTGGTCGACTACGTGCTCACCGTGGCGGTGTCGGTGGCGGCCGGGGTCCACGCGGTCACCTCGGCGATGCCCGGACTGGCCCGGTTCGCCGTACCGCTCGGGGTGCTCACCATCGCGGTGCTGCTCGCCGGCAACCTCCGGGGCGTCCGCGCGGCCGGCAACCTGTTCGTCTGGCCCACGTACGCCTTCATCCTCGCGCTGCTCGCGGTGCTCCTGGTCGGCTACGCGCGGGCCGGCGCGCGGGGCTTCGAACCGGTGCCCGCGCCGGCCGTGCCCGCCGTCGAGGGGCTGGGGCTGCTGCTGGTGCTGCGCGCCTTCGCCTCCGGCGCGGTGTCGATGACCGGCATCGAGGCGGTGTCGAACGCGGTCCCGGCGTTCCGTCCGCCCGAGTGGCGCAACGCCCGCACCACGTTGAGCTGGATGGTCGGGATGCTCGTGGTGCTCTTCGTCGGGCTGACCGTGCTGATCCACCTCGACGGGCTCGCGCCGAAGCCGGAGGCCACGCTGCTGTCGCAGCTGGCCCGGGTCACGTTCCCCACCGGTCCCTGGTACGCGCTGGTGCAGGCGGCCACCGCCCTGATCCTGCTGCTGGCCGCCAACACCGCGTTCAACGGGTTCCCGCGGCTGCTGTTCTTCATGGCCCGGGCCGGGCACGCGCCGCGCCGGTTCCTGCACATGGGGGACCGTCTGGCGTTCACCGACGGACTCGTGGCGCTCGCCGTCGCCGCGGGGACGGTGTTCGTCGCGTTCGGAGGCCGGACCCAGGCGTTGATCCCCCTCTACGCGGTCGGGGTGTTCCTCGCGTTCACCCTCTCGCAGGTCGGCATGGTGGTGCACTGGCGGCGCGAGCGGTCCCGGGGCTGGCGCCGGCGGGTCGGGATCAACGCGCTCGGCGCCGTCCTCTCCGGCCTGGTGCTGGTCACCGCCGCGTTCACCAAGTTCACCGAGGGGGCGTGGGTGGTGGTGATCGCCGTGCCGCTGCTCGTCCTGCTCTCGCTGGCCATCCACCGTCACTACCGCAGGCTGGGCCGGTTGCTGGCCCTGCACCCCGCGCCGAACGGCCGCGGCCAGGTCCCCGCGCCGCTGCCCGGGGCGCCCGAGGAGGGCGCGCTGGCCGAGTCCCAGGAGCTTCCCCAACAGGTACGCCACCTCGTCGTGGTGCCGGTCGCCCGGCTGAACCGGGCGTCGCTGCGGGCGCTGGCGTACGCGGCCTCGCTGGGCCAGCCGACCCTCGCCGTGCACATCGCGCCCGAGGACACCGAGGCGGACCGGTTTCGCGAGCAGTGGGAGGCGTGGGGTGACCACGTGCGGCTGGAGACGATCGTGTCGCCGTACCGGGCGGTGATCGGGCCGCTCGCGCACTACCTGGAGGCGCTGCACGCCGCCCGGCCCGACGTGCTGCTCACCGTGGTGGTGCCCGAGGTGGTGGTCCGCCGCCACTGGCACGTGCCGCTGCACAGCCGGGCCGAGAAGCGGCTGCGGCGCGCCCTGCAGGCCCTGCCCGGCGTGGTGGTGACGAGCCTGCCCGTGCACCTCGCGGAGTAGGCGTCACCGGGCCGGGACGGCGGCCAGGCGGCACCGGTGGGGTTCGGTGGCCGATCGGGCCGGCGTCCGTCGGGGCGGCGGCCGGCGGACCGGCGCCCCGCCCTACTCGCCGATGCCGACGGCCTTGGCGCTCGCCGTCCAGAGGCGGGCGGCGAGCCGCGGGTCGGCCGCCTTGCGCAGCGGCCGGCGCAGCCGCCGGTCGTGGTAGTAGCCGCCGTCGACCAGCCGCGCCGGGTCGGAGTTGATCAGCCAGACCAGCGTCTCCGCGCCCTTCTCGGGGCTGCGGAACGGCAGCAGCCGCATGCCGACGGCCACGAGCCGGCTCTCGTTGCCGAACCGGGTCCGCACCACGCCGGGGTGGAAGCAGTGGGCGGGGACCTCCGGCCAGCGCCGCGCCGCCTCGGCGGTGAAGAGGATGTTGGCCTGCTTGCTGGTGCCGTACGCGGTCATCGCCCGGTAGCGGCGCAGCGGGCGGTTGAGGTCGTCCGGGTCGAGGATCCCGCTGCGGTGCGCGCCGGAGGCGGTCACCGCCATCCGCCCGATCCGGTCCCGCAGGAGGTTGCTGAGCAGGAACGGCGCCAGGTGGTTCGCCTGGATGGACAGCTCGAACCCGTCGACCGTGGTGATCGGCTGGAGCACGATCGCGCCGGCGTTGTTGACCAGCACGTCGATCCGGTCGTACGCGGCCCGCAGCTTCTCGGCGAGGCGGCGTACGTCGTCGAGGACGGCGAAGTCGGCGCGGAACAGCTCCGGCCGCTCACCGGCCGCCTCGCGGACGCGGTCCCCGGCGGCCTGGAGGCGGGCCGGGTCCCGGCCGACCAGTACCACCTGGTCACCCCGGCACGCCAGGTCGACGGCGGCCGCCAGGCCGATGCCCGAGCTGGCGCCCGTCACCACGACCAGGCGACGCCCAGTGAGATCTTCCACAGCTCCATTCACCCCGGTCATGGCGCGAGGTTACCGTGGCGTAACACCCTTTGGGATCGTTAAGTCTCAGTCTGATCGCTGGCGTCGGCGTGCCCGCCGGACGCTGGAAGGAGCGCATCCATGGCCGCTGTCGGTCGCCCCCGCCGGTCCTGCCTCGCGGTACCCGGTTCCAGCGTCAAGATGCTCGGCAAGGCCCAGGGCCTCCCCGCCGACCAGGTCTTCCTCGACCTCGAGGACGCCGTGGCGCCGCTGGCCAAGCCGGACGCCCGCAAGAACATCGTGGCCGCGCTCAACGAGGGCGACTGGGCCGGCAAGACCCGGGTCGTACGCGTCAACGACCTGACCACGCCGTGGACCTACCGGGACGTGATCGACGTGGTCGAGGGCGCGGGCGCCAACCTGGACTGCATCATGCTGCCGAAGGTGCAGAACGCCGCCCAGGTGCAGTGGCTGGACCTGACCCTCACCCAGTTGGAGAAGACGCTGGGTCTCGAGGTGGGCTGCATCGGCATCGAGGCCCAGATCGAGAACGCCGCCGGTCTGGTCAACGTGGACGAGATCGCCGCCGCCTCGCCCCGCGTGGAGACGATCATCTTCGGCCCGGCCGACTTCATGGCCTCGATCAACATGAAGTCGATGGTCGTCGGCGCCCTGATCCCGGACTACCCCGGCGACCCGTACCACTACATCCTGATGCGGATCCTCATGGCCGCCCGGATGCACGACAAGCAGGCCATCGACGGCCCGTTCCTGCAGATCCGGGACGTCGACGGGTTCCGTGAGGTGGCCCGGCGCTCGGCCGCGCTCGGGTTCGACGGCAAGTGGGTGCTGCACCCGGGCCAGATCGAGGCGGCGAACGAGGTCTACTCGCCGACGCAGGCCGACTACGACCACGCCGAGCTGATCCTCGACGCGTACGAGCACTACACCTCGGAGGCCGGCGGCAAGCTCGGCGCCGTGATGCTCGGCGACGAGATGATCGACGAGGCGTCCCGGAAGATGGCCCTCGTCGTCGCGGCCAAGGGGCGGGCCGCCGGGATGACGAGGACGTCCTCCTTCACCCCGCCCGCGCGGTGACCGCCGGTCGTGCCGTCCGGGACGCCCGGACGGCACGACCGTGGCCCGGCTCAGGTGGGCTGGTTCGCCGCGTAGATGATCGCGATGATGATGACGGCCGCGGCGAGCAGCGCGATGGCCGTCGAGATCCAGCCCATGACGATGCCGGCCGTGGCCATGCCCTCGCCGCTCTCGCCGCGCTCGCGGATCTGCCGCTTCGCGATGTGGCCGAGGATCGCGCCGACGACACCGATGATGCCGCCGATCCCGTAGCCGCAGAGGCCCATGATGCCGGTGATGCCGACGACCATCGCGGCGACCGCCATCCCATTGGTCGTCGGCGCGGGCGGGTAGCCGTAGCCCGGGTAGCCCGGGTAGCCCGGGTGACCGGACGGCGGGTACGGGGCCGCGGACGGGTACTTGCCGGCGGCGTACGGGTCGATCGGCGCGTACGGGTCGGCCGGGCCCGGCTGGCTGGGGACCGGCGGACCGCTCATCGGCAGCGTCGGGTCGGCCGGCGGGCTCGTCGGCTGACCCGGCTGCTGGCCGGACCACGCCGGATCGTTCCAGCCGCCGGAGGGTGGGGGATAGGTCATGCGCTCTTCTCTCCAGTGCGTGCGGGTGCCGTCAGGGTAGCCAGGCCACGACAAACCGATGACCCCGCGCCCGGGTGCCGCGTTGCCCGGACCGGCCGGAACGGGCAGGATCCCAGTCATGGCAATCGACGCGCGCGCCGCGGACCGCTCCGGCAGCCGACCGAGGCGGGACGCGACGCGTCCGGGCCTCGCGCGGCGCAGCCGTGCCGCCGCGCCGACCACTCTGGCCGGTCAGGACGACCCGGCCGCGCTTCCCGAGCCGGTCACCATGCGGCTCGACGGCCGGGTGGCGCTGGTCACCGGGGCGGGCAGCCCGGACGGCATCGGATACGCGACGGCCCGGCGCCTCGCCGACCTCGGCGCCCGGGTGGCCATCGTGTCCACCACCCGGCGCATCCACGAGCGCGCGAGCGAACTGGGCGTCACGGGCTTCGTCGCGGACCTCACCGACGAGTCCGAGGTGGGCGCGCTGGCCGACGCGGTCACCGAGCAGCTCGGCGACGTCGAGGTGCTGGTCAACAACGCGGGCCTCGCGAGCCGGGCCAGCCCGGAGGTGCTCCGCCCCGTCGCGCAGCTCAGCTACGACGAGTGGCGCGGGGAGATCGACCGGAACCTGACCACCGCGTTCCTGTGCAGCCGCGCGTTCATCGGCGGGATGGCCGAACGGGGCTGGGGGCGGATCGTCAACCTGGCGGCCACCGCGGGGCCGGTCAACGCCCTGCCCACCGAGGCGGCGTACGCGGCGGCGAAGGCGGGCGTCGTCGGGCTCACCCGGGCGCTCGCCATGGAGGCGATCGCCGACGGGGTGACCGTCAACGCGGTGGCGCCCGGCACCATCTACACGGCGGCGTCCACGATGGCCGAGATCAAGCAGGGCCTCGGCACGCCCGTGGGGCGGCCGGGCACACCCGACGAGGTGGCGGCGGCCATCGCGTTCCTCTGCTCGCCGGCCGCCTCGTACATCACCGGACAGATGCTCGTGGTCGACGGCGGCAACAGCGTCCGGGAGGCCCAGTTCCGCTGAGCGGCAGGGTCAGTAGGTGCCGCCCCCGTCGGCGTTGGCGAGGAGCACCACGGCGATCCAGCCGCAGCAGGCCAGCAGCCCCAGCGCCGTGAAGACGTAGCTGAGGATGAGCCCCCACGTGGCGAGCTGGTCGCCCTCCTCCCCGCTGGTGCGCAGCTGGCGCTTCGCCAGGTGGCCCAGGACGATGCCGGCCGGAGCGAACACGAACGCGAAGATCAGCGACAGGATGGCCAGCACGTTGGTGCGCACCGGCCCGGTTGGTGGCGGGCCGTACTGGCCGTAGGGCACCTGCGGGGCGTACGGCGGCTGGTGCCCCCACTGCGGGCCGGGCGGGTAGCCACCCGGCTGCCCGAACGGTGGCTGGTCCGGCGCCGGCGGGCGGGGCGGCTGGTCCGGCTCGGGCGGTGACGGCTCGGGCGGCGGGCCGAACGGAGACCGGTCCGGCGGCGGCGCGTACGGCGACCGTTCCGCCGGCGGCTCGTACGGCGACGGCGGTTGTTCCCCCGGCGGCTGGTACGGCGGCTGATCGCCGGGCGAGGCGTACGGCGACGGGGGCTGTTCGCCCGGCCTCTCGTACGGCGACGGAGGCTGCTCGCGACCGGACGGCTCCGACGGGTCGGACGGCGGGTTCGTCACGGTCTCCTCCTCCTGCCGGCGCCGGGGCTCTCTTGCCGGACGCTACCCGCAGCGGTGAACCTTTTCACAGCGGTTGTGTGGACTGGTCACCTTGGCGGCGCCGCCCGGGAGACCGATACTGACCGAGCGTTCAGTTACCCATGAGTAATGCGCCGATCCCCGGAGGCTGACATGGCTCGACTCGCCCAGACGCCCGGCCTGACCGATGTGCAGCGGTCGATCCTGGAGACCGTCCGGGAGTTCGCCGACAAGGAGATCATCCCGCACGCGCAGCGGCTGGAGCACGCCGACGAGTACCCGACCGACATCATCGACGGGATGCGCGAGATGGGGCTCTTCGGCCTCACCATCGCCGAGGAGTACGGCGGGCTCGGCGAGTCGCTGCTGACGTACGCCCTCGTGGTCGAGGAACTGTCCCGCGGCTGGATGTCGATCTCCGGCATCGTCAACACCCACTTCATCGTGGCGTACCTGATCTCGCAGCACGGCTCCGCCGAGCAGAAGAGCCGGCTCCTGCCGCGGATGGCCACCGGCGAGGTGCGGGGCGCGTTCTCCATGTCCGAACCGGAGTGCGGTTCCGACGTCGCCGCCATCAAGTCGAAGGCGGTCCGCGACGGCGACCACTTCGTGCTCGACGGCCAGAAGATGTGGCTCACCAACGGCGCCTACTCGTCGGTGGTGGCCACCCTCGTGAAGACCGACACCGGCGCCGACTCCGTCTACGGCAACATGAGCACGTTCCTGCTGGAGAAGGAGCCCGGCTTCGGCGAGACGGCGCCCGGCCTCACCATCCCCGGCCGGATCGACAAGATGGGCTACAAGGGCGTCGAGACCACCGAGATGGTGCTCGACGGGGTCCGCGTGCCCGCCACGGCAGTGCTCGGCGGCGAGGAGAGGGTCGGCCGGGGCTTCTACCAGATGATGGACGGCATCGAGGTGGGCCGGGTCAACGTGGCCGCCCGCGCCTGCGGCATCTCCATCCGCGCCTTCGAGCTCGCCGTCGCGTACGCCCAGCAGCGCCGCACCTTCGGCCAGCCCCTCGCGAAGCACCAGGCCGTCGCGTTCAAGCTCGCCGAGATGGGTACGAAGATCGAGGCCGCGCACGCCCTCATGGTCAACGCCGCCCGGCTGAAGGACGCCGGCCAGCGCAACGACGTCGAGGCCGGCATGGCCAAGCTGCTCGCCTCGGAGTACTGCGCCGAGGTGGTGCAGGAGGCGTTCCGCATCCACGGCGGTTACGGCTACTCGAAGGAGTACGAGATCGAGCGGCTGATGCGGGAGGCGCCGTTCCTGCTCATCGGCGAGGGCACCTCGGAGATCCAGAAGACGATCATCTCGCGGGGCCTGCTGAAGGAGTACAAGCTCTGAGTCGCGGGCGGACGGCGCCATCGCGGGCCGTGGCCGGGCCCCGTCACTGCCGCAGCAGCCGCAGCTGACCGATCTCGGCCACGTTCTTCATCAACTCCGCGTTGACCCAGCCGATCAGGTGCGTGACGGTCTGCCCGGCCTCCGGCGGCCAGGGGAACCCGACCGTGGCGTCCAGGTCGGCGTCGGTGAGGTCGTCGAGGGCGGCGAGCCACTGGGCGCGCAGGTCGCGCAACCACGCGATCGTCGCCTCGCCCGGCCCGGGCCAGCGCACGTCCTCCCGCCGCCGTGCGGGCCGTCCGCGCAGGTGGTCGAGGGCCACGGACCACCACCAGCCCATGTGCCAGGTGAGCCAGGCGATCGTGGGCACCGGGACCGGGTCGGGCTCCACGTCGGCCCAGTCGGGCGTCCACCCGCCGTCGGCATCCGGGCGCACCGTCCAGCAGACGGCCGCCGGTTCCCACCGGAAGTCCGCCGGTTCGAGCCGGGCCAGGTGGTAGTCGAACAGCGACCAGGTCAGGTCGAACTGCCAGCGCAGGAGGGTGACGGTCGGTACGGGCATCCGGCGATCATGCCGGACACGGACCGCCGGGTCGAGGCGGATTCAGCCCAACCGGGTCAGGCTGCCGACGGCGCGTTCCACGGCCAGGCAGCGGTCCTCGACGTAGTCGATGCCCGCCTCGGTGGCGATCCGCCGCGCCTCGGCCGACACGATGCCGAGCTGGAGCCACACGGCCGGAGCGCCGATGGCCACGGCCTGCCGGACCACGTCGACGGCGTCCTCGGCGGGCCGGAACACGTTCACCAGGTCGACGGGGTGCGGGATGTCGGCGAGGGACCGGTAGACCGGCTCACCGAACAGCTCGTCGGCGCTGGGGTTGACCGGGATGATCCGCCAGCCGTGCCGCTGCATCTGCAACGGCACACTGTGTGCCGGCTTGTTCGGGTCGCGGGAGGCACCCACGACGGCGATCACGGCGGAGTCGGCGAGGATCTGCTGAGCGCTGCGCACCCGGCGACTGTAGCTCCGGACGCGCGCCTCCGCCCGGGACGGGTCAGCGCGCGCCTGCGCCCGAAACCGGTCAGAGCAGGGTGAGCTGCTCGGCGGCCGGGGGCGGTGGCTCCGGAAGGCTCCGGTTCTCGCCCCGCTCGCCCCGGTGCAGGCCGTGCCGGCGGGCCGCGATCCGCACCCGGGCCGTCAGTTCCCGCTGGTACGCCTGTGGCGCGTAGGAGCCCGCCCGGTACAGCTCCCGGTAGCGGGGGACCAGGTGCGGGAACTCGCGACCCAGCCAGCGCGCGTACCACTCCCGGGCACCCGGTCGCAGATGCAGCGCCAACGGGGTCACGCTGGTCGCCCCGGCCGCCGCGATCGCGGCCACCGTGGCGTCGATCGACTCGTCGTCGTCGCTGAGCCCGGGGAGGATCGGCGCCATGAGCACGCCGACGGCGAAGCCCGCGTCGGTGAGCGCCCGTACGGCGTCCAACCGGCGCCGGGGGCTCGGCGTGCCCGGCTCGACGGCCCGCCAGAGCCGCTCGTCGACGAAGCCCACCGAGTAGGAGACACCGACCCGGGTGACCTCGGCGGCCTGCCGCAGCAGCGGAAGGTCCCGCAGGATCAGGGTGCCCTTGGTGAGGATCGAGAACGGGTTGGCGAAGTCCCGCAGCGCCGCGATGATCTGCGGCATGAGCTGGTAGCGCCCCTCGGCGCGCTGGTAGCAGTCGACGTTCGTGCCCATGGCGATGTGGGCGCCCCGCCACCGCGGCGCGGCCAGCTCGCGGCGGACCAGCTCGCCCGCGTTGACCTTGACGATCACCTTCCGGTCGAAGTCCGCCCCGGCGTCGAGGTCGAGGTAGGTGTGGGTCTTGCGGGCGAAGCAGTACACACACGCGTGGCTGCAACCCCGGTACGGGTTGATCGTCCACTCGAAGGGGACGCGCGAGGCGCCCGGCACCCGGTTGATGATCGACTTTGCCTGCACCTCGTAGAACGTCATTCCCGCGAAGCCGGGGGTGTCGAAGGTGCGGACGGTCGCGCCGGGCAGCGCCAGCGGCAGGGGTGGCGTCGCTGGCGCTGCCCGCTCGGGAGCCCTCTCGGCCGGGGGAGCGGCGAGGTTGTCCCAGCGCATGGCCATCATTCGAACACGCGTACGAGCGATGCGCAAGGCGGCTCGCCGTGTCGCCCGCCACCTCGCGGGCCCACCGTCGGCAGGCGGGTGGAGGATGGAGGCATGGAGAGGTCGACGTTCGTCTACGACGGGGACTGCGCGTTCTGCACCCGCTGCGCCGAGTTCATCGAGCGGCACATCCCCACCTCGGCGCGGGTGGTGCCGTGGCAGTTCGCCGACCTGGCCGCGTTGGGGCTCACCGAGGCCGAGTGCGAGCAGGCCGTGCAGTGGGTCGGCGTGGACGGCGTACGCGCCGCCGGGCCGGACGCCATCGCCCGCCTGCTCGGCGACAGCGGGGCGCTCTGGCGGGTGGCCGGCGCGGGGCTGCGCTTCCCGCCCGTGCGCGCCGTCGCCTGGCCCGCGTACCGCTGGGTGGCGCGCAACCGCCACCGGATGCCCGGCGGCACGGCGGCGTGCGCCGTGCCCGCGGCCCGGCGGAACTGACCCCCGGCGCGGGTCAGCCGGGCAGGCCCGTGCAGGCCACGCCGTCGATGGTGCAGGCGGTCGGCGTGGAACTGATCGGCGCGCCGGCCACCCGGAACGTCACCCGGACCGAGCCGCCGCCGGGCACCGGGCCGCTGCCGTCCGGCACGAAGGTCCAGGTGGCGCCGTCCTGGGTGGCGCGTGCTCCGGTCACCTCCGTGACCCGGAGGGATTCCCGGGGCAGCGTGACGACGAGCGTCCACGCCGGCACGCGCTCGGACCCTGGGTTGGTGATGGTGACCGCCGCACCGTAGCCGAGCAGGGCGCTCTCCTCGACGGCGAACGCGGCGCGCAGTGGCACGGGTGCCGCCGTCGACGGGCTTGCCGTGCTGGCCGACGGCGACGCGGCGCTGGTGGGGGCGCCGGTGCCGGTCGGGTGGCCGGGCGCCGGCCGGCTCGACCCGGCCGGGCGGGCCTCGGCGCCGGGCGTGCCGGGCTCGGGTGGCGTCGGCACGAGAGGGTCGGGCGGTGGGTCGAGGGCCATCGGCGCCAGGCGTTCCGGCGTCCGCAGCACGAGGACGACCGGAACGGCGGTGGCGACCAGCACCGCCAGCGAGGCGAGGACGGCGATCCGGGTGACCCGTGACGCCGGGCCGGTGAGCGTACGCCGGAGCGACCCGGCGAGCGCCACGATCCGGTCGAGCACGATGATCGCCACGGTCCGTCGTGGCGGTGGCGGTGATGCCGGCACTGCCTTCCTTCCCCCTTCAGACTCTCCGACCCGGCCGTCGCGGCGGTGGCGCCGTCCCGCCGGGTCGTCGGCTCACAGCGCGCGGAGCCCGGCGAGCAGTTCCTGGAGCAGTTCCTCGGACGGCAGTTCGGCGGGTGTCGGCGGCTCGTGCGTCTCGATGAGGTTGGCCGCCAGCAGGTCGCCGAGGAGCACGCGCACGGTGCCGACCGGCAGGTCCAGATCCGCGCCGATCTCCGCGACCGACAGCGGCTGCCGGCACATCTCGAGGATCGCCGTCTGCTCCGGGAAGAGGCGGCCGGCCGCGGGCGCCGGCCCCCGGGCGACGACCAGCGTGATCAGGTCGAACCGGCCCCGGTCGGGCGCCGCGCGTCCCCCGGTCATGGTGTACGGCCGGACCACCGGCCCGGCGTCGTCGTCGTACCACGCCTCGTCAGCGGCGCCCGTCGGCTGCACCGGTCTCCCCGCCCGTCGCCGTGGAGGCCGGCTCGAGGAACACCGGCAGGTGCCGCTCGGCCTGACCCACGAAGAGCGCCACCTCGTACGCCATGTCGCCGACCTCGGCCTCGGCGCCGATCCGGACCGTGAGGATGGCGCCGTTGCGGGTGGTGGCCACGAAGAGGAACGCCCGGGACATCTGGACGACGATCTGCCGCAGCGCCCCGCCGACGCAGACCCGGGTGGCGGCCGCGCCGAGGGCCTCCAGGCCGGCGACCAGGCTCGACAGTTGGTTGGCGAGGACGGTGTCGACGTCCCGGCTGGCGCCGAGCAACAGCCCGTCGGGCGAGAGCACGACCGCGAACTCGGCGCCGTGCACCCGGTCCACCAGGTCGTTCAGGGCGTCGGTCAGGCCGTCGGCGGTGACCACTGATTGCGTCATGGGCGTCCTCTCGCTGCTCTGGAGACCGGTATCTCGACCGTATCGGCGCCGGCCGTGCCCGATCCTGGCCATGCGGCCCCGGCGTGCCGGGCCCGCACCGGCAGGCCACCGGCGCTGGGCCGCGCCGGAGGGGTGGACCGGGGGCCGCCCGGCCCGGGCGCTGCGCCGTCGGGCCCGGTCGGTGTGACCAGGGCGGTCGGGAGCAGCACGACCGCCGACGTCCCGCCGCGGGGTCCGGGTTGCAACCGGACCCGGGCGCCGCAGCGGGCGGCGAGCAGGGCAGCAGCGTACAGCCCGTGGGGGCCGTTTGGGGGGCATGCCGTCGGCGGATCGGCCAGCATGCGATTGGCCGACTCGGCGGCGGCCGGGTGGAGCCCGGGCCCGTCGTCGCTGACCACGACCGCGCACCCGCCCGCGTGCTGCTCGCCGGCCACCCGTACGGCGGTGCCGGCGGGCGAGAACGCCAGCGCGTTCTCGATCAGCTCGGCGAGCAGGTGGATGACGTCCGTGACCGCCGGACCGGCGAGCGACCACGGCCAGTGCGGGGCGACGAGGACGCGCTGGTAGTCGGCGACCTCGGCGACCGCACCGCGCGCGACGTCGAGCATCGGCACCGACCGTCGCCACCGCCGGGCGGGCCGGGCGCCGGCGAGGGTCACGAGCTTCTCGACGTTGCGCCGCAGGCGGGTCGCGAGGTGGTCGAGCTGGAACAGCTCGGCGGTCTCCTCGGGGCTGTGCTCGCGTCGTTCCATGACGTCGAGCAGGGCCAGTTGCTCGCGCAGGAGCACCTGGTTGCGCTGGGTGAGACGCAGGAACAGGTCCCGCGTGGCCCGCGCGGCGTCGTACGCGTCGCCACCCGCCGGGGCGGAGCGGTGGGGAGCGCCGGGCGCGGGCGGTCCGGTGTGGACGCGGCCGGCGGGATCCGGCCCCGGCACGGCCCGCGGCCCGGCGCCGGTGGCCCGGTCCGGCGCGGCGGTGGTGGCCGGCCCCGGCCCGGTGACGACCCCCAGTTCGGCGGTGCGGTCGGCCGCGGTTGGCGCGAGCCGGCGGGTCGCCCCCGCGTCGGCGTCCGGTAGCCGGCGCAGCACGCGGACCCCGCCGAGGAGCAGCGCCAGCAGCGCGATCGGGCCCAGCCCCAGCACGGCGCCGGCGCGGACGACCACCAGCGCGGCGTCCGGCGCGGCCCGCTCGACACTGTGCCGGGCCGTCGATCGGACCAGGGCGTCCAGCGCCGCGAGAGCCGGCTCGGCCGTCGCCTCCCACTCGGCGGCCGTCGGCCCGTCGTCGCCGGCGCGCAGCAACCGGTCCTCCAGCGACCGCAGCGCGGTGAACAGGGGCTCCTGCGTGAGCCTCCGGTAGTCGTCCTGCTCGGCGGGGGGCAGCGCGGCGGCGGCCTCGCTGCCCGCGTACCGCCGGGTGCTGACCAGGTCGCTCAGGCGGCGCCGCTCGTCGGCGGTGGGCCGCCCGGCGGCGAGAGTGGCGGTGAGCAGGGTGTCCTCCCGGGCGAGCAGCTCCCGGGACCGGGCGAGCGCCACGACGGCACGCGTCTCGGCGGCGAGGGTGCTCTCGCGGGCGCTCCACTCCGGGCCGTACACCGCGAAGGCGGCGTCGATCAGCTGGTCGTACGCCGTGACGGCGTCGGCGCGTCCCGCGTCGGCGTCGGCGCGTAGGGCGGGGAGGCCGTCGAGCTGGAGGAGCAGGCCGGCGGCCCGGTCGCGGACCGCGCCGGCGGTGAGCAGCCGCAGGTCGGTGCCGGTCGCGGCGTCGCGCAGGGCGGCGATCGTACGGTCGGTGCCGTCCCGGGCCCCGCCCAGAGCGGCGCTCGCCGGGGCGACCCCCGCGACCGCCCCGGCGGTGAGGCGGCGTTCGGTCTGCAGGTCGAGGATCAGCCGGTCGGTGGGGTGGCCGAGGGTCTCCGCGAGGGCCCGGACGCGCAGCAGGTCGGTGGCGTCGCGCGCGGCGGCGTACGCGGCGTACGCCCAGAGCGCGAGCAGCACGACCACGGCCGCGGCGAGGAGGCGCCGGAGCCGGGGCACCTCCGCCCCGGCCGGCCCGCTCGCCGGGCCCGGGGTCGGACGGCCCCCGGTCACCGGGCCACCCGCTCGGGCCAGGGTCGGCCGGCCGCCGTGTCCGGCCGGTGGGCCACGATGGTCCGCAGCAGGGCGAGCAGCTCCGCCCGGTTCGCGCAGTTGAGCCGGGAACGCATCCGGGCCACGTGGTGCTCGACCGTCTTCGCCGAGATGAAGAGCCGGTCGCCGATCTCCCGGTAGGTGAGGCCGGCCAGCACCAGCTCGGCCACCTCCCGCTCGCGGTCGCTCAGGCGGTGTGCCGCCGGGGTGGTGAGGGCGTCGGCGACCGGGCCGTCACCGCCGCCCGGCCGCTGCCCCGCCCGGTTTCCGGCGGGCCGGCCCTGGAGCATCCGGGCGCAGTCGAGCAGCGCGGTCATCGCCCGGCGGTCGGAGGTGCGGATGGCGGCCTGCCCGGCGAGCCGGGCGCCGTCCCAGCAGAGTCCCGCGTCGTGCAGCCCGCGCGCGGCGGCCTCCACCCGGACCGGGTCGACCACCCCCCGCAGCACGTCGACCCAGCTCGCGGCGGCCGCGGCGACCACGGCGGCGTACCGGCTGTGCGGCGCCGCGGCGAGCAGGGCGGCCACGTGGTCGTCGGCGACCGCCGGTTCCTCGGTGAGGATCGCCGCGTGCAGGCCGCTCCAGTGCAGGGGCGCGCTCCACAGTGGCGGGTCGCCGAGCCGCGCCAGCAGCGACCGGGCCCGGTGCAGGTGGGGCGCCAGCCGGTCGAGGTCGCCCAGGCGGGCGCCGACGATGGCCAGCTCGCCGAGCGGGAGCAGCGTGAACAGGTCCACGGGATGCCGCACCACGGCCTCCAGCGCGTGTCCCCAGCCCCGCTGGAGAGCGCCGAGGTCGCTGTTGCGGCGGGCGATGCCGAGTTCCAGCGCGGTGGCGAAGAGCAGGTCGCGGGACTCCAGCGGCCGGCCCCGCCCGGTGACGGAGGCGAGCCGGTCGGCGGCGTCGGCCGTACGGCCGCGGACCATCAGGATCCACGCCTGGAGCAGCCGGTGCCGGCGGACCATCAGCGGGCCCCCGATGCCGCTGGCCAGGGCCCGGTCGAGCACCCGGTCGGCGATGTCGAGTTCGCCGCCGTGCACCGCGGTGAGGGCGGCCAGCGCGGCGGGGCTGTCCGGCAGCAGCACGGCCCGCCCGTCCGGTTCGAGCAGCGCCGTCGCCTGGACGAGCGTGGACAGCGCCGCGGTGGGTGCTCCCGTGATGCTGTCCCGTACGCCCTCGGCCATCAGCCGCGCCGCGCTGGCGTGCAGGGTGGGCGGGTCGTCACGGTCGTCCGCGTACGCGCCGGACGCGTCGCCGGGATGCCCGCCGGCCAGCGCGCCGACCGCGGCGAAGGCGGCCGCCGGGGCGGCGCCGGACCACCGGTACAGCTCCACGCTGCGGCCGACCTGGCCGCGATGGGCGAGTGCCGTCGCGGCGACCAGGGCCGCCTCGGCCCGTTCGGTGGGCGCCGCGGAGGCGAGCAGCCGGTCGGCGAGGCGGAGGGCGGCGTCGAGGTCACCGGCGAGGGCCGCGGCGACGGCCTGCCGGGCGGCGACCGGCCGACCGGCGGCAGCCGCGGCGGCGAAGAGCTCCGCGGCGAGGGCCGGCTCGCCGCCGATGGCCTCCTCGGCGGCCGCCTCCAGCGTCCCCGCCGGGCAGTCCGCGGCCACGCCGGCCGCGAGGATGGCGCGTACCAGCGGCAGCACGGGTCCGCCCCGGGCGAGTTGCACCTCGCTGAGCCGTTGCCAGACGGCGGTGCGTTCGGCGGCGGGGCTGAGCGCGGTCACCGCCCGGCGTACCAGCGGCGCGAGCCGCCCGTCCGCGCCGAGCAGGCCGGCGGCCCGGGTGGCCGCGACGAGCGTGTCCACCTCGGACGGTTCGCGACCGAGCAGCGCCGCCAGCAGGTCCAGGGGCAGGGGTACGCCGGCGGCCACCGCGAGCAGGAGCCGCCGGACGTCGGGGGCGAGGTCGTCGAGGTCCGGCCCGAATTCGAGGACGGCCTGCCGGGGCGGCTCGGCGGGAGCGGCGGCGTCCTGGCCGCGCAGGGCGCGGACCAGCCGCTCGACGTCGCGCGGCACCCCGGCCGTCTGGCCGTGCACGAAGTCCACGAGTTCGGCGCGGCGGCCCAGCTCGGGAACGGCGGCGAGGTAGGCGCCGGTCTGCTCGCGGGTGAACGGGGTGAGCAGGATCAGCTGCCCCTCCCGCCGCAGCGCGTCGGCCAGCTCGACGAGCGCGGCCGACCGCGGCCACGGCCGGTAGCCGACGGCGACCCGGTGGCGCCGCCCGGCGACCAGGTGCCGCAGCGTCCGGAGCCGGCGGTCGTCGAGCAGGTGCGCGTCGTCGACCAGCAGCACGGCGTCCGGGTCGGCGGCGTCGGGCAGCTCGGGGACGTCCTCCCGTACCGTCGTCCCGGCCCGCCGGTAGGCCCGCGCCAGCTCCCGGAGGTACGCGCTGCGCCCGTGACCGCCGGGTCCGGTGACCGCGAGCAGGAGCGGGCCGGACGGGTCGGCGGCGACGCCGTCGAGCAGGGCCTGCGGACCGCGGTCCAGCACCAGCCGGTGCCCGGCCGGAGCGGTCGTCGTCATCGTGGTCATCCTTCGCGTCCCCGGCTTCGGGTCAGGGCGAGGCGGGACGGCCTCGGCAGTTCCAGCGGGGTGATCCGGACCGGGGGACGGGGTGGCGGTTCACTGAGGACCGCCCGGTCGTGGTGGGGTCGCCGCTGCCGGGGAACCGCCGGCCCGGCCGGGGGACGGGCATCGCCCGCCGGGACGGGCCGTCGGGAAGGCTCGGGCGGCCGGGGCCGTGGTGAGACCACCTGGCAGGCGGCGAGTGCCGCACCGGTGGCGGCGGTCAGTTGCGGGTCGGGTTCCACCTCCACCGGCACGGGGACGGCGGCGGCGAGCAGTTCGGCCACGAGCGGGATCCGCGTGGAGCCGCCGGCCAGCAGGACGGCGTCGAGGTCCGCGGGGCGCAGCCCGGCGGCGTGCACGGCCCGCAGCAGCAGGTCCACGGTGGCCTGCACGGTGGGCCGGATCATCGCCTCGAACTCCGCCCGGGTGACCGGTACGCGGGCGGGCCCACCCGGCAGCGTGAGCAGCACGTCCGCCTCGGCGTCGACGGTCAGCTCGCGCTTGGCCCGCTCGCACTCGGGCAGCAGCGCGCGCAGGGTGGCGTAGGCGCCCCGCCGCCCCGCGGCGGCGAGGTCGCGGGCCAGTACGCCGCGCACGTGCGCGGCGAGCGCCTCGTCGAAGTCGGCGCCGCCCGTCCCGTCCAGCCCCTGCGGCAGGCCGACGGTGCCGAAGCAGCCGCGCGGGTCGCGCCGGACCAGGGCGGCCTCGAAGCTGTCGCCCCCGAGCGCGTAGACGGCGGCCGTGCTGCCCGCGAACCCCCGGGCCGCGTGGCTCTCGGCGACCGTGACGGTACGCGGCAGCAGCGTGACGGTGGTGAGCCCCAGCTCCCAGAGTGCGCTGTGCAGCAGCTCCCGGCGGTGCCGTCCCCATCCGGCGGGGTGGCTGAGCACCACCGCCTCGGCCGGCTCGCCCTCCCGGTCGAGGACCCGCTCGACGACCCAGGTCGCGAGGACGGCCGTGAGCAGCTGCGGCGGGCACGACTCCCCGGCGAGCAGCAGTGGCACGTCGTCGCCTACCCGCTGCACGAAGCCACGGGCGGTCCGGCTCCCGTCCTCGGTGTCGGGCTCGCCCACCACCAGCGTCCCGTCGGTGCCGAGGTGCAGCACGGACGGCACGGTCGCCGCGCCGGCGTCGAGCGGGACCACCTCGGGGCGGGTCCAACTGCCCCCGCGCCGCCGGGCCAGAGTGGCCGCGGTGGTGGTGTTCCCGATGTCTATCCCCAGGACGTACGGCATGTGCTTTCTTCCTTCGCCGCGAGCCGGCCGGCCGCGGGCCGCGGAATTCCCGCGGGGTGAACGACCCACCCCCGGCGAATCCCCGTGGGCTCCTACGTTCGTACCAGAGAACACTCCTGCGTCGGGACCCTAAATCTGGCCGGCACGGGTCCCCCAGTCCCCCTAACGGACGAGGGGGCGACGGCCCTAACCGCGCGGTGCGGATTGCGGGACGTTCCCCGATGACCGGGGGCGGCCGGGGCCCATAACGTCGCCGTCGACGACGACCGATCCGAGGAGAACCGGCACATGGACCAGACCCTGCACGACTTCGTGCTCAACCTGCTCACGGACCCCGACGCGCGGTCGGCGTTCGACCTCGACCCGGAGGGAGCCCTGCGGGCCGCGGGCCTCACCGACATCACCGCCGCGGACGTGCAGGACGTGGTGCCGCTGGTGGTCGACTACGCACCCGTGCAGGGGCTCGCGCCGGTCGCCCCGGTGGTCTCCGAGGTCGGGGCCGAGCCGCTCGTGACCGACGTGACCGACGTGGTCGGCCAGCTGCAGAGCGTGGCGCAGCAGCTCTCGGTCAGCAGCTCGTACTCCGGTGTGGACGTCAAGGCCGGCGTGCTCGGCGCCATCGCCGTGGACCCCACGGCCGTCGCGGTCGGGGCGACCG
Organism: Micromonospora globbae; assembly: GCF_036184225.1. Classification (NCBI taxonomy): domain Bacteria; kingdom Bacillati; phylum Actinomycetota; class Actinomycetes; order Micromonosporales; family Micromonosporaceae; genus Micromonospora; species Micromonospora globbae. The sequence goes on along the minus strand of NZ_CP108084.1, from coordinate 4,736,547 downwards.
TGCTCCCGGGCATCGGGGTGGGCGTCGGGCCGGGCGGCCTCGGCACCGACCTGACCGGGGTGCACGACGTCGCGCACACGCTGGACGCCGACGTGGTGGGGGCCGTGGACTCCGTCGCCGACCCGGCGGTCGGGGACGTGGCCGGGACGGTGGGCAGCCCCACCACGGTGCTCGACGCGACCGACAACGGCCTGCTCGGCACCCCGGACGGCCTGCTCGGCGGGACGCTCTCCGGCACCACGGGCCAGGTGGACGGCCTCGTCGACTCGCTCGGCGTCGACGACACCCTGGGCGGCCTCGGCCTGCACGACGGCGGCACCGGAGTCGTCCCGCCGCTGGACGTCCCGGGGACGGTGGGTGGCGTGACGCACCAGGTAGACGGACTTCTCTCCGGAGTCACCGGCACGGTGGGCAGCGTGACCGGTGACGTGACCGACGGGGTGACCGGCGACGCCGGGGTCCACGGGGACGCCCCCTCGTCCCACGGCGGCGGACTGCTGGGCATCACCGACGGTCTGCTCTGACCGACACCCGGTCGGAGCAGGGAGGCCGGACCGCCGATGGGCGGTCCGGCTCTCTCCTTTTCCGCACCCTCTTGATAATTGAGCCGATATCAGCACACTTGGTGCGGTGATGGCGGGGATCTGGCTGGACGTGCTCGACGAGATCGCCCGCACGTGCCGCGACCACGGGCGCGGCGACCTGCTCCAGGCGGTCCGGCGCAAACGCGCCCAGCTGCTCGACCCGACCCTGCGCGTGCTCGTGGTGGGGGAACCCAACCAGGGCAAGAGCCAGCTCGTCAACGCGATCGTCAACGCCCCGGTCTGCCCGGTGGGCGACGGTCGCACCACCGTCCTGCCGACCGTGGTGCAGCACGCCGACGTCCCCTCGGTGGCGGTGGTCCAGGCTCCGCCGGCCACTCCGGGCCGCTCCGCCGGCGCCGCGCTTCCCGGGGCGGTCGAGCGCACGCCGGTGCCGGTGGACCGGATCGCGGACGGCGTGGCCGGCACGCTCGGCCGCCGTCCGGGCGGCGGACCGGCGTACGTCGAGATCGGACTTCCCCGCGCGCTGCTCGGCGCCGGACTGGTGCTGGTGGACACTCCCGGCAGCGACGAGGTGGGCGCGCCCGGCGCGGCCGCCTCCGTGGCCGCGCTGGCCCGGGCGGACGCGGTGCTGCTCGTCACCGACTCGACCCGGGAACTCTCGGTGGCCGAGCTGAACGTGCTGCTGCACGTCACCCGCTCGCACCCGAACGTGGCCGTCGTGCAGACCAAGATCGACCTGGTGTCGGACTGGCGCGCGGTGGCCGAGCGCAACCGTCGCCACCTGGCCGAGGCCGGCGTGCCGGCGGCGCTGATCCCGGTCTCAGCGGCACTCCGGCTGCGCGCCGCCGCCACCGACGACCGGACCCTCAACGCCGAGTCGGGCTTCCCCGCGTTGATCGCCCGGCTCCAGCGGGACCTGGCCGGCAAGTCCGACGTGCTGGCCCGCGCGGCCGTCGGGTTGACCGCCCGCACGGTGGTCGAGCAGCTCGCGGCGCCGCTGCGCGCGGAGCTGGAGAGCCAGCGGGTCGAGGAGCAGTCCGGGCCGATGGCCCGGCTGCACGCGGCGCAGCGGGAGGTCGAGGAGCTGCGCCGCTGTTCCGTCCGGTGGCAGAACACGCTCAACGACGAGATGGCCGACCTGCTGTCCGACCTGGAGTACGACCTCCGTGACCGGACGCGGCAGATCCTGCGCGAGGTCGACGAGGCGTTCGACTCGGCCGATCCGCTGGTGGCCTGGGACGCCTTCCAGGAGTGGCTGGCGCGCAGCCTCACCGAGGCGGCCGAGGCCAACCACGAGTGGCTGGTGCAGCGGTGCGACTTCGTGGCCCGCCGGGTGGCCGCCAACTTCGCCCGGTACGGGTACGACGTGCTGCCGCCCTGGTCGCTGACCGTGCCGGAGGACCTGGCGGACCGGCTGCCGGAGATGGAACGGCCGACGATCGACCGGTTCACCGCCAGCCAGAAGGTGATCACCGGTATGAAGGGCTCCTACGGCGGCCTGCTGATGTTCGGCCTGGCGCTGACGCTGGCCGGCATGCCGATGATCAACCCGGTGTCGATCGGCGCGGGCGCGCTCTTCGGCGGCAAGAGCATCCGCGACGAGAGCCGGCAGTTGCTGCGCCGCCGGCAGGCCACGGTGAAGACGGCGGTGCAGCGCCACGTCGACGACTTCTTCGTCCGCGTCGTGAAGGACTGCCGCGACGCCGCCCGACAGGTCCAGCGGATGCTGCGGGACCACTTCGCCGCGCTCACCGACGAGTTGCAGGAGGGGATCATCCAGTCGCTGCGGACGGCCAAGCAGGCGGCGGACAGCGACGCGGCCGCCCGCGACCAGCGCCAGCGCGAGATCAAGCTGAAGATGACCCGGCTCGCGGCCCTCTACGAGCAGGCCCAGCAACTCACCGCGGGCCGCCCCGCGGCCGTGCCGCTGGAGCCGCGCGCATGACCGTCGGCCTGCGCCTCGACGAGGCCGTGTGGGGGCTGCTGCACCGGGCGCTGGAGCTGTACCGGGACGACGCCCGGGCCACCGGGCACCTCCGGCACCAGCTCGCCCGGCTGGAGCAGCCGCTGCGCGTGGCCGTCGCCGGCCCGTGGCGCGCCGGTAAGTCGACGCTGCTCAACGCGCTGCTCGGCGAGGAGGTCGCGCCGGTCGTCGGCGCCGACGGCAGCGGCGTCTTCACCTGGTACGAGGACGGCCCGCAACCGCGGGCGACCGCGTACTCGGCGGGTCATCCGCCGCAGGAGCTGGCGATGGCGAAGTCCGCCACCGGGTTACGGGTGGACCTCGTCGGCTGGCGGACCGGCGAGCTGCGCGACATCGTGGTGCGCTGGCCGACCCGGGCGCTGCGCCAGGTGACGCTCGTCGACACGCCGGCGGTCGCCGGACCGGGCGAGCAGGGCCGGTCGCCGGTGATGGAGCGGGTGTTCCGGGACGCGGACGCGGTGCTCTACCTGACCCGGGACGGCCGTGGCAGCGACCTGCGGGCGCTGGAGTCGGGCCGGGAGAGCCTGGTCGGTCAGGCCGCCCCGGTGAACGCGATCATGGTGCTCTCCCGGACCGACGAGACCGGGGGCGGAAAGATCGACGCGCTGCTCACCGCCCGGCAGCTCGCCCGCCGCCAGTCCCGCGACCCGCTGGTCACCGCCACCTGCGTCACGGCGGTGGCGTGCAGCGGGCTCATCGGGCTGGCCGGACGGGTGCTCAGCGAGGCGGACCACGCGGCGCTCGCCCGGCTGGCCGCGGTGCCCCGACCGGAGCTGGAGGTCCACCTGCTCTCGGCCGACCGGTTCCTGCGCGGCGAGCTGCCCGTCGACGCGCAGGTACGCGCCGGGCTGCTGGACCGCCTCGGGCTGTTCGGCGTACGCCTGGCGACCACGCTGGTGCGCACCAGCTGCGACACCCGGGCGGCGCTGTCGGCCGAGCTGATCCGCCGCAGCGGCCTGACCGAGCTGCGCGAGTCGGTGAACCGGTTCTTCGTCGACCGGCGGGAGACCCTCAAGTCCCGCTCCGCGCTGGCCGCCGTGGAGGCGCTGCTGCGGGCCGACCCCAGCCCCGGTGCCGCCGAGCTGCTCGGCGCCGTCGAGCGGATCCTCGCCGGCGCGCACGAGTTCCGCGAGCTGCGGCTGCTCGCCGCGCTACGCGACACCCGGCTCGGGTTCGACGCCGACGTCGCCGCGGAGGCGCGGCGGCTGGTCGGCGGCGACGGGGTCGGCCTGGCCGCCCGGCTCGGCGTCGAGCACGACGCCAGTGCGCAGCGGCTCTGGGAGGTCGCCGCCGACGCCCAGTGGCGCTGGCGGGACCGGGCCGAGGACCCGCTCCTCCGGCTGGCCCAGCGGCGCGGGGCGCAGGTCGTCGTCCGCAGCTGTGAGGGGATGCTCGCCGAGCTGGCCGAGGGCGGCCGGTGATCCGCCCCGCCGGAGCCGGCGCAGCCAGTGGATCGGACGGACCCGCTCCAGCGGCAGGAAGCTCGTCATCGCCGCCAGGTGCGGGGCGAACGAGATGGTGATGGTCGCGAACGTCACCACGTGGAACGAGTAGAAGAAGCCGACCGTGGCGAGCCGCCAGCGTTCGGGCAGCAGGAAGACCAGCGGGCTCGCCAGCTCGAACGCGATGATCCCGAACTGCGCGACGATCAGCAGGTAGGGCACCTGCGCGATGAGGTCCGCCAGTTCGGTGCCGCGCCGGATGATCGCCCGGGCGAGCACCGAGCCGGTCAGCCAGTCCAGGCCGCCGAAGCGGAACTTCGCCCACGCCGCCAGGAAGTACGTGCAGACCACGGCGATCTGGGTGACCCGCAGGGCCCAGCCGCCCGCCTCGGTCCGGGTGTCGTCGCCGTGCCGGGCCCGCCCGGCGGTCGGCAGCACCGCGAGCGCGACGAGCAGGCCGAACCGGTCGTGGTCGACCTTGCCGTAGCTCATCGCGATGATCATCCACTCGAGGTAGAGCGCGAAGACCGACCAGCCGAGCAGCCGGGGAGCCCGTCCGGTGGCGGCCAGCAGCGCGAGCGCCAGCAGCGCCCAGAAGATCACCCCGACGAGCGCCGGGGTCGGTGTCGGCAGGGGCAGCAGCCGGCCGACGAGCAGCGGTTGGTAGAGCTCGCCCGGCACGCTGACCCGGGTGCGCACCCACGGGGTGAAGACCACCAGGTCGGCCGCGACGAAGAGGTAGATCAGGGTGCGGAAGGCCGCCACCCGCCCACGGGGCACCGGCTCGGTCAACCAGCGGATCACGCGGCTGCCCGCCAGCTCACCACGGTCTCGTCGGTGTACCGGCCGGTCGGGCGCCCGTCCTCGATGCCGAACCAGCGGATGACGATGCGGACCTCGACGATGCCGGGGGCGTCCGGGTGCCGCTCGGCGTACGCCTCGGCCACCTCGGCGAGGCGGTCGGGGTCGGCCACGTACCGGCTCTGCTGGCCCTCGATCTCGGCCCGGCGGATGCCGGTGGCCTCCTCACCGAGGCTCACCACGGCGCCGGTGTGGTCCACCCCCTCGACGCGGGTGTCCGGCGCGGGCGCGTTTGGCGGGTTCGAGGTCGCGTACATCCGGAACGGGCCGAACGGGAAGTCGTCGTCGCTGCCCCAGAGGGTGCCGGCGATCAGGACGGCGAGGCCGAGCGCCGTCGCGCCGACCCGGGCCGCGCGTCCCCGGCTGGTCAAGGTCTCCATCGGATCGTGACCATACGGGATGGAACGCCGGGCCCGGTTCCCTCCGACGGCCGACGTCCCCCGTCCGGTACGCCGACGGCCGGGCCCCGAGGGGCCCGGCCGTCCACCGTGCGTGTCTGTCGTCGGTCAGTGCTTGTGCTCGGCGAGCTGCCTGCGGACGTCCTCCATGTCCAGCGCCTCGACCTGCTCGATCAGGTTCTCCAGCGCGGACTCCGGGAGGGCGCCGGGCTGCGCGAAGACGATCACGCCGTCCCGGATCGCCATGATGGTCGGGATGGACCGGATGTCGAACTTGGCGCCCAGCTCCTGCTGCGCCTCGGTGTCGACCTTGCCGAAGACGATGTCCGGGTGCTTCTCGGACGAGCGCTCGTAGATCGGGGCGAACCGCTTGCACGGGCCACACCAGTCGGCCCAGAAGTCGACCAGGACGATGCCGTCCTTGCCGGTCACCTCGTCAAAGTTCGCCGTGGTCAGCTCGACCGTTGCCATTGCTCTCTCCGATCAGCGCGGATTACCTACGACCCCTAGAACCAGGCTTGACCGCAACGCATTCCCGTCGCGGCGTCGCCCAAACGCCTCAGCCGGAGTATGACGGCGACCGCCGGTCATCGACCCGTGTCTGTGCGGTGTGGGTGTGCGGAGCGCAAGTGCATGTCGCAGTTGCGTGACGGGACGTGATGGGAGCGTTTCCAAGGAGATCCACGTGATCGATCGTCACGGATTGGCAATTTGGGGATTGACAAGGGGTGACTGCGCGTGCAGAGATCGCCTGTGCGCCTACCTTCGACTACGGATAGTAGTGTTACGAAAGAATAAATGTGACCTGGCTCTCTGTTCCAGTCGGACGCGCGTACGGCAGAATCTTCCGCATCAGAGCGTGGGCGGCGGGTGCCGGGGAGGGCCCCGCCGCTCATTGCGTCTACGGCCGGGTGTGGCCGGTGTGACATTTCCGCCGGACCCCCGCCCTGCCCTTCGCCTTAGCAATCGATAAGGCATGCTGTGCCGAACTCCATCGCCGCCCGTCGAAGGGGACCAGGATGCAGTTCGGCCGTTACTACGAGGAGTTCGAGGTCGGGGCGGTCTACCGGCACTGGCCGGGCAAGACCGTCACCGAGTACGACGACCACCTGTTCTGCCTGCTCACCATGAACCACCACCCGCTGCACATGGACGCCCACTACGCGGAGTCGGCCACCCAGTTCAAGCGGAACGTCGTGGTCGGCAACTACATCTACTCGCTGCTGCTGGGCATGTCCGTCCCCGACGTCAGCGGCAAGGCGATCGCCAACCTGGAGGTCGAGTCCCTCCGGCACGTCGCACCCACCTTCCACGGCGACACGATCTACGGCGAGACGACGGTGCTGGACAAGCGGGAGTCCGCCTCGAAACCCGACCGGGGCGTCGTATCGGTGGAGACCCGCGGCTACAACCAGGACGGCACGCTGGTCTGCGTCTTCCGGCGCAAGGTGATGGTCCCCAAGCGGGAGTACGCGACCAGTGGCGTGCCCGAGGGCGTGGACCCGGAGCGGCCCAGCTTCCCCGAGCCGCGCTGACCGTCCCCCGGCCGCGGCGACTCGACGGCCCCTCCCCGACGTTCTCGACGGCCCCTTCCCGACGTTCTGGTGGGGAAGGGGCCCTTTTCGTGATCCGGGGCATATGCTGACGCCGGAGGTCCCCATGAGCCACTCCGTCGCCGGAGAGCCGCCCTCTGCCGGACGCCGCGCCACACCGCTGACCACCGCCGTCTACTCCGCCGCCGAGTGGGATCTGCTCACCGGCCTGCCCGGGCGGGTCATCGTGGCCGCCACCGCGCCCGGTCCCGGGCGGCCCCGTCGCGGCGTCGCCGAAGGGCTCGCCGGTCTGGAGGCGGTGGCCGCGGGTCGCTCCTTCGACAGCGACCTGGTCCGTGCGGTGGTCACCGCGATCTACGCCCGGCACGACGGGCAGCCGGTGCCCGCCGCGGACGGCACCGACCTGGTCGACCTGCTCGCCGCCTGCCGGGCGGTGGTCCGGTTGCTCGACCGCCGGGCCGACCCCGCCGACTCGGCGGCGTACCGCCAGTGGGTGCAGTCCGTCGCGGCCCGCGTGTGCCGGGCGGTGCCTCCTGGCGTGTTTCGGCCGACGGGCGAGCCCCTGTCGCCGGCCGACCGCCGCTTCCTCGACCGGATCGGCGACGCGCTGGGCCTGCGCTGAACCGGCCCGGGGTCCGGACGGCGCCGGGTGGGCCGTACGCTCTGGTGACCGTGACCGGTGACCAGCTCGACGTCGGCGTCGGCCCCTGGCCGGGCGAGCCGCCCGCCGACCCCCGATACGATCCCGAGCTGCTCGCCGCCGGGGACCGCCGCAACGTGGTCGACCGCTACCGCTACTGGCGCCGCGAGGCGATCGTCGACGACCTGGACCGCCGCCGGCACGACTTCCACGTGGCGATCGAGAACTGGCAGCACGACTTCAACATCGGCACGGTGGTCCGCAACGCCAACGCCTTCCTCGCCGCCGAGGTGCACATCGTCGGGCGGCGGCGGTGGAACCGGCGCGGCGCCATGGTGACCGACCGCTACCAGCACGTCCGGCACCACGAGACGATCGAGGAGTTCGTGGCGTGGGCGGCCGACCGGGACCTGCCGGTCGTGGGCATCGACAACCTGCCCGGCTCGCGTCCGCTGGAGACCGCCACGCTCCCGCGGCGGTGCGTGCTCCTGTTCGGGCAGGAGGGGCCGGGTCTCTCCGAGCCGGCGCGGGTGGCCTGCGCACACGTCTACTCCATCGCCCAGTACGGCTCCACCCGTTCGATCAACGCCGGCGTGGCCAGCGGCATCGCCATGCACACCTGGATACGGACGCACGCCGGTCCGCCTCCGGACTGACCGCGCCCGCTCCCGGCCGGCCCCCGGTCGGCGGCACGCCCGCTGGTCGCGGTCACCGACCGGGTCGACCGGCCGTGGTCGCGGGGAACACGCGTCCGCCACGCCCACGGTCGGGTGACCCCACCGCGTGTCGCCGTGCCTCGCCGCTTCGGCGGATCTGGCCGCTTCCGCTTGACGCCCCCGCACCGCGGGGTGACGGTGGAGAGGTGAGTGTCGCGGTGAGCTGTCCCCGATGCGGTGGGCCGGTCCGGCCACCCGACCTCATGCACTCCGAGTCACGGTGCGCCCGGTGCGGCCCGGTGGCGCCCCTGCACGTGCCGGAGCACATCGGACCGGAGATCGTGGCCAGTGTGGTCGACCGGATCGTGGGCGCCGCCGGTCCGTCCGGGCGCGCGGCCGCGCCGCTGTGGTGCCCGTGGCCGCTGCCGCCGGGCTGGACCATGACGGGGGTGGCGTACGCGGGGGACGACCGCACCGGCGTGCGCGCCACGGCGGTCGCCTGCGCCGGTCCCGCCCCGCTCGGCGGCGGCCCGGCCGACCTGGTCTTCGTCGCCGAGGAGCCGGGCGTCGGGCTGGGGACGCGGTTCGCCGGGTTGAGCGGGCCGGACCCGGGGCCGCAGCTCGCGGAGGCGTTGACCGATCCCGGACCCGGCCACCCGGGGCACGTCGGACAGGCCCGGATCCGGGCGGGCGGCCACCCGACTCCACTGTGGCTGGTGCACTCCCGGGCGGATCGAAGCGCGTACGCGGGCGAGGCTCGGGGAATGTGGCTGCATGCGATAGCCTGGCCGGCGAGCGCGGGGCATCTGCTCGCGGAGGACGTGGTGCTGCACGACCTGACCGAGTGGACTCCCCCCGAACTCGTGTACGGCGCACCGTCTCCGTACCTGCACGGGAGGGCTTGACAAGCCCGCCCGGAATGACGGAGAACGGACGCAGATATTCACTGTACGACACCGCACTGATACTCTGGGTGCCGCTGCGGTAATGGGACCCGGCGCCGCGCGAGAGGATGGCCCGCCATGGTCAAGAAGGTCCTCACCTGGGCCGGTATCGCATTCTTGATCTTCTTCGTCGCCTACCGGCCGAACTCCGCCGCGGACGTGTTCAAGTCCCTGGGCGGCGGGATCATGGACATCGCCGAGGGCTTCGGCGACTTCTTCACCAGCCTGGTGGCCTGATCGCCGATGGGTAGCCCCTCCGGTCCGCCCTTCGACCCCGACGACCCGGATCGGGAGCGTCGGGAACGCGACACGGAGCCGATTCCCCGGGTTCCCCCGGACGAGGGGCCCGGCTACGGCTCCGGCCCCGGGCTCTCCGACGGTCCGTCCTTTTCGGACGACGCCGGTTACGGCGACGGTCCCGGCTACGCCGGGGAGGGCCGCTCCGGTCGTGCCTGGATCCGCGACCCCGAGGCCGGCTACCCGCCCATCTCCGAGGAGGAGTTGGCCGGGCTGCGCGCCGACGCGGCCGGCAACACACCCCGCCGGGTCCTGCCACTCGAGGACGAGCCCAGCTCCCTGGTCGCCCGCTACCTGTTCCCCACGGAGCGTTACCGGGGCGAGTGGAAGCGCCACTGGATCCACCTCGCGACCCCGATCATCGTCGGGATCGCGGCCACGTTCGTGCTCGGCTACCTCTCCGGGTTCCTCGCCGGCCAGGACGTGGGCGCCCTCACCACGGTCGCGGTGCTGCTCTGGTTCGCCGTCATGGGCTGGGTGGCCTGGCGGGTCGCCGACTGGTGGTACGACAGGTTCATCCTGACCAACAAACGGGTGATGGTCGTCAACGGGATCATCACCCGCCGGGTGGCCATGATGCCGCTCGTCCGGGTCACCGACATGAAGTACGAGCAGACGCCGACCGGTCGCGCCCTGAACTACGGCACGTTCGTGCTGGAGTCCGCCGGCCAGGAGCAGGCGCTGCGCGAGATCAAGAATCTGCCCAACCCCAACGAGCTCTACCTGCGTGTGGTCGAGGAGATGTACGAGCCGCAGGCGGTCGAGGCCCGGTTGGGCAAGGAGGCGGACGAGGCCAAGGCCGACGACGGGGCCTGACACTTTCGCCCGAACATAGGATGAACTGCGTACCTTCCGGCCTCGACCCGGCCACCTCCGCCATGGCAGCCTGGACGGCCGAGGTTGTGGAGGTGTGCGGTGGCGAACAGGGATCCGCTGGAGGAGGAGTTCCGCGAGTTCGTCGCGGGCCGCTCCGCGGCCCTGCTGCGCACCGCGTACCTCCTCGCCGGTGACTGGGCCACCGCCGAGGACCTGCTCCAGACCACGTTGACGAAGACGTACCTCGCCTGGCGGCGGCTCGGCGGCATCGAGGCGGTCGAGCCGTACGCCCGGCGGGTCCTCGTGAACACGGCGACGAGCTGGTGGCGGCGGCGCTGGCACGGTGAGCGGCCCACGGAGGTGCTCCCGGAGCGGGCGGGCGCCGACGAACTCGAACGCCAGCTCGACCGGGACCTGCTGTGGCGGCACCTGAGCGCCCTGCCCACCCGGCAGCGTGCGGTCCTGGTCCTGCGCTTCTACGAGGACATGTCGGAGGCGCAGACCGCCGCGCTGCTCGGCATCTCGACGGGAACGGTGAAGAGCCAGACGGCGCGGGCCCTCACCACGCTGCGCCGCCGCATGGGCGCCGCGCTCGACCTGCCCCACGAGGGGACCGCTACGCCGGCGGGGACGGACCGGGCACTGCGTGCCGCCGTGCCGCGGGCCGCCGGGACGACGGTGCCCGCGTCGCGGGAGCCGACCGTGACGGCCGCCGGGACCGAGGCGCCGACGAGCCGTCCCGGCACCCGCGCGGGCGCCCGCCCCGCCGCCGGGATCCGCCGGGAGCGCGCCGGCACGGAAGCCCTGCGGCCCGCCGCGGCCCGCGCGCCCGAGCCGGCCGAGGGTCCGCCCTCCGCGCCACCGGACCGGGACGCCGTGCCCGCCACCGTGCTCCCCGGCACCCCCGCACCGGCCGTCGCCGGAGACCAGCGATGACCATGGCAGGACATGACAACCGGAACGGCGCCCCGGCGCGTCCATTCGACGTGACGCAGGACGAGCTGGAACGGGCGGTGCGGGAGACGTTCGCCCAGCGTGCCGCCGTGCCCCGGCCGCTCACCGCCGACCCGGCCGGCGTGGCGATCCGCCGCGCCCGGCGGATCCAGCGTCAGCGCACCCTGGCCGGGCTGGCCCTGGCCGCCGTCGCGACCGTGGGGGTCAGCACGGGCGTGGCGCAGCTCGGCGACGGGTCGCGTACGCAGCAACGGCCCACCGTCGTCCTCGGCGACCCGTCGAACCTGGCCCGCCCGGAGCCGCTGCCCTCGGGCACCGGGCCGGCCGTCGGCCCGTCGGTCGCGGGCACCGACCTGCTCGTCGGGAACACGATCATCGCCTCGAACGGCCGGCGGGTGACGCTGGCCGCGCTGGGCCCGGCGGAGCGGGTCCAGCGGCTCCCGGAGGACGACGGCTGGCTGGTCACGGGCGTGCCCACCGCCGCCGGCCGGACGCTCTGGGCGGTCAGCCCCGACGGAGCCGCGCAGGTGCTGCTGGCCGGCGCGGACGTGATCACGGTGGCGGCGGACGGCCGGCAGGTCGCCTGGCGCGACAACGAGGAGATCGTGGCCGCCGGTCTCGTGAGCCGCGAGCTCATCGCGCCGGTACGCACCCCCGCACCCGCCACCGCGGCGCCGGTGGGCTTCGTCGGCAACGCCGTGCTGGTCCGCCTCGACCGGGACCGGCCCGGCCACGTCCTGTGGCATCCGGCCGCCGGACCGGTCTCGGCCGGCCCGGACCGGAGGACCCTGGCCGTCTACGGCGCCCTGCCCGACGGCCGGCTCGTCGGTCAGGTGACCGGCAGCGGTCGTGCCGGCTGTCTCGCCCTTCTCGACCCGAGCAACGGGTTCGCCCCCACCGACAGCGCCTGCGGCGCGGCGGTCAGCGGTGACGGGCTCGGCGCCATCTCGCCGGACGGGCGGTGGCTGGTGGTGAACGGGCGGGCGGACGGCAGCGACGCCGCGCTGCTGGTCGACCTGTCCCGGTTCGGCGCCACCGTGCCGGTCCACCCCGCCGGGCCGCCCCTGACCGGGGCCGTGGCGTGGAGTTCGGCCGACGAGGCGGCGTACGTCGACGGATCGGGCCAGCTCGTGCGGCTCCGGGTCGAGCGGGTGGTGGCCGGGGAGCGGGCCACGCCGGAGCCGGTGCCCGGAACCGACGGGTCGAACCGGCCCGTGGTGGTGGTCCGCTCCTGACCGGAGCGGTCCGTGCGGGGCGGGGTCGCCGGCAGGGTGGCCCGCTCCTGATCCCCAACGGCCCCGCGTCGGGCAGGGTCGGCGGACCCGTGGGGCCGTCCCCTCGTGGTGGGTGACGGCTCCGGACTCCGTCCGGGTTAGCGTCGGACCATGACCTCCCGCACCGGGCCGCAGATCGACCTGCACGCCCACTCCACCGCGAGTGACGGCACCCTCAGCCCGGCCGAGCTGGTTCGGGCGGCCGCCGACGCGGGACTCGACGTCGTGGCGATCACGGACCACGACACCACCGCGGGCTGGGCCCCCGCGGTGGCCGCGCTGCCGCCGGGGCTGCGCCTGGTGCGTGGCGCCGAACTCTCCTGTCGCTGGTTCGGCGCGGACCCGCCGGTGCCGCTTCACCTCCTGGCGTACCTCTTCGACCCGGCCCATCCCGAACTCGTCGCCGAACTCGCCCGGGTGCGGGCGGCCCGGGAGGCGCGCGGGGAGCGGATCGTGGATCTGCTGCGGGCCGACGGCGTCGACATCAGCTGGTCGGAGATCCTCACGGCCGCGGGCGGCGGCACCGTGGGCCGGCCGCACATCGCACAGGCCCTGATCCGCGCCGGCCTCGTGGCCAGCACCAGCGAGGCGTTCGGGCCGGACTGGCTCGGCGAGCGCTACCGGCTGCCGAAGGAGGACATCGACGTATTCCACGCGGTCCGGCTCGTCCGCGCCGCGGGCGGCGTCCCGGTCTTCGCGCACCCTCGCGCCAGCCGGCGGGGCCGGGTCGTGCCCGACGAACTGATCGTCGAGCTGGCCGCGGCCGGCCTCGCCGGCCTGGAGGCCGACCACGAGGACCACTCGCCGGAGGAACGGCAGCACGTCCGCGCCCTCGCCGCCGACCTCGGTCTGCTGGTCACCGGCTCGTCCGACTTCCACGGCACGCACAAGACCGTCCGGCTCGGCGCGTTCACCACCCACCCCGAGGCGTACGAGCGGATCGTCGCCGAGGCGAGCGGAGTGACGGGGATCGCGTCGGGCTGATCCGCGGATCGCCCTCCGGCGCCGCCGCTACCTTGATCGGGTGGATGTGAAGCTTCTCGGTGAGGTCTTCGTGACCCTGCTGGTGATCACCGATCCGCCGGGCATGATGCCGATCTTCCTCGCGCTGACCGGGCCGCTGCCGGCGCGGGACCGCAACCGGGCCGCCTCGCAGGCCGTGGCGCTGGCGTTCGGCGTGATCGTGGTCTTCGCGGTGGCCGGCCAGACCCTCCTCGACTACCTGCACGTCGACCTGCCGGCGCTCCAGGCGGCCGGCGGTCTCCTCCTGGTGCTCGTGGCGCTCGAACTGCTCACCGGCAAGGGTGACGAGCCGAGCGGCCAGTCCACCACGAACGTCGCGCTGGTGCCGCTCGGTACGCCGCTGCTGGCCGGCCCCGGCGCGATCGTGGCGACCATGCTCTTCGTGCAACGGGCCGAGGGCGCGAGCGACTACGCCGCCATCGCCGCGGGCATCGTCGCCGTGATGATCGCCGTCTGGATCGTGCTCCGGTTCTCGGGTGTGATCGTCCGGGTCCTGCGGCCGGGCGGAATCGAGGTGCTCACGCGGATCGCGGGCCTGCTGCTGGCGGCCATCGCGGTGCAGCTCATCGCGGACGCGGTGGCGGCGTTCGTCCAGCACTACATCGCCGTCACCTGAGCGCGCCGGCCCGGCTGTCGTACGTGGATGGCAGGATTCCACCCGTGCGACGACCCTCCCCAGCCGGGCGACCCTCATCCGCCGGTGGCCGCGCCCCTCGACCTCGCGAGGGGCAGGCCGAGCAGCTCGGCTTCGAGGGCATGCCCGAACGCCTGTTCGTCTGCACCCCGAGCAAGCTCGGCACCTACGCCGACTGCCCCCGCCGCTACCGCTACTCCTACGTCGACCGCCCGGCCCCACCGAAGGGGCCGCCGTGGGCGCACAACTCGCTCGGCGCCAGCGTGCACACCGCGCTGCGCAACTGGTACGACCTGCCGCACGAGCGGCGCCGGCCGGAGGCGCTGGCCGTGCTGCTGCGCGGCACCTGGGTGCGCGAGGGCTACCGCGACGAGGAGCAGGAGCGGGCCGCCTACCGCCGGGCGCTGGGCTGGCTCGAGGCGTACGTGGAGACGCTGGAGCCGGAGGTCGACCCGCTCGGCGTCGAGCGGGTGGTGGCGGTCAAGACGGCGGTGCTCGCGTTCAACGGCCGGGCCGACCGCATCGACTCCCGTCCGGGCCCCGACGGCCCCGAGCTGGTCATCGTCGACTACAAGACGGGTCGCACGGGCCTCGACGCCGACGACGCGCGCGGCTCGCAGGCGCTGGCGCTCTACGCGTACGCGGCGGAGCGGACGTTCCGCCGGCCGTGCCGCCGGGTGGAGCTGCACCACCTGCCCACGGGCACGGTCGCCGCGCACGAGCACACCTCCGAGTCGCTGGCGCGGCAGGTCAGCCGCGCGGAGGAGACGGCCCGCGACATCATGGCCGCCGAGCGGGCGGTGGCCGCCGGCGCCGACCCCGACGAGGCATTCCCCACCACGCCGAGCCCCCGGTGCGGCTGGTGCGACTACCGGCGGACCTGCCCGGTCGGGGCGCAGACCCCGGGGAAGGAGCCGTGGGCGGCGGTCGAGAGCTGACCGCCGTCAGCCCGGGGTGCGGGTGACGTCCCGGCGGGCCGCCCGTTCCATCGCGGCCTGCTGGATCGGTCCCGCCCGCCACCGCTGCGGCAGCGCCGCGAGGGCGAGCCGGAGCCCGCGTACGGTCAGGTCCGCCGACAGGGCGGTGGTCGGCAGCCCGAGGCCCCCGTACATGCGGCGGGCCCAGGCGGGCAGGAGCCCCAGCGCGGTGGCGGCGACGCCGAAGTACGCCCAGCGGGGCGGCCCGAGCGTCAGCCCGAGCCGGACCGGCAGGCTCAGCTTCCACGGCAGCGGCGGCGCGGTGAGGAAGAGGGCGGTCTCGGCGGCCTCCCGGGTCATCCGCAGCTCCGGCCGGACGCTCGCGTAGTAGTCGGCCACCTCGGCGGCCGTGCCGGGAACGGTGGCCGGGTCGAGGCCGACGAGCGCGGCCGAGCGGCGCTGTTCGGTGTAGTAGCCGTCCACCTCGGCGGGCGTCAGGGGCAGGCCGGCCCGGCGGGCGGTGTCGAGGAACGACTCCACCTCGGCCACGTGCACCCACCGCAGCAGGTCCGGGTCGTCCACCCGGAACCGCTCGCCGGTTCGGGGGTCGACGGCGCTCATCCGCGCATGCAGGCGGCGGATCCGCTGGCCGGCCTCCTCGGCCTCGGCCGTCGTCCCGTAGACGGTGGTGGCGACGTAGGTGGCGGTGCGGACCAGCCGGCCCCAGGCGTCGGTGCGGTAGTCGCTGTTCTGCGCGACGCCGGCCATCGCCCGTGGGTGCAGCGCCTGGAGGTACAGGGAGCGGAGGCCGCCGACGATCAGGACCGGCTCGGCGTGCACCTTCCAGGTGACCGAACCGGGACCGAAGAGGCCGAGGTCGTCCGAGTCCACCGACCAAGCGTGCCACGCGCGCGGTGGCGCGGGGTCACTCGTCGACGCGACGGCGGGCCTGGCAGGCGGGGCAGAGACCCCAGAAGGTCACTTCCGCCTCGTCGACCTCGAAGCCGTGTGCGGTGCTCGGGTCCAGGCAGGGGGCCTCGCCCACCGTGCAGTCGATGTCGGCGATCTCGCCGCAGCCCCGGCAGACGACGTGGTGGTGGTTGTCGCCCACCCGCGCCTCGTACCGGGCGGGGCTGCCGGCCGGCTCGATGCGGCGCGATAGGCCGGCCCGGGAGAGGGCGCCGAGGACGTCGTACACGGCCTGCGTCGAGACGGAGTCGAGGCGTTCCCGCACCCGACGGGTGATCTCGTCGACCTCGAGGTGGCCGCCGGCGGACAGCACGTCCAGGACGGCGAGACGCGGTCGGGTGACCCGCAGGCCCCTCGACCGCAACAGCTCCTCCGGACTGGACATGCGCCAATGACAGCACGCGCGATCCGGGTCGACAACCGGGCCGCGGTGACGGTGGCCCCGGACACAGGGCCGACGGCCTCGCCGGTGGTGTCCGGAGCGCGACCGGCGGCCTCGCGGGTGGTCCCCGGCCACGCGGCCAACGGACTCGCCGATGGATCCCCGGAACCGGGGGTCGGCGGCTCGTCCGGGGCCCTGGTGAACCGGTTTCGGTGCGGCTGCGTGTAGCGGATCGAGAGCCGTGGCTGCGGCGGCTGTGCACGTAGGCTGGCAGCCCGCGACCGTGATCCTTCCGGAGGAGCCGATGTTCGAGCAGATCCTGGGCCTGCCGGTCCACGTCCTGACGGTCCACGCGGTCGTGGTGTTCGTGCCGCTGCTCGCGCTGCTCGCGGTTGCCTACGTGGCCGTGCCGCGGTGGCGTCGCCGGCTGGACTGGGCCGTGGCGATCCTCGCCGTGCTCGCCCCGGTCTCGGCGTTCGTCGCGGTCCAGTCGGGTGAGGCGCTGAACGACGCGCTCGTCGCGCGCGGTTTCCAGGGGCCGATCCTCGACCAGATCTTCGAGCACTCCCGCTACGGCGACATCCTGTTCCGCATCGTGCTGCCGCTCGGCATCGTGGCCATCCTGCTGCTGGTGGCGACCAGCGGCCACCGGCGGGTGCCGAAGCTGCCGGGGCTGGTCACGCCCGTGCTGTCGATCGCGGTCGTCGGGCTCTCGGTCGCGGCCCTGATCTACGTCTACCTGACCGGGCACTCCGGCGCCGAGACCGTCTGGGGCGGCACCCTCTGACGCCGGTTCACGGCGCTCCCTGACGCCGGCTCGCGGCGCGGTCCCGCGCTCTCCTCAGAAGAGGATCCGGGAGCAGAGCAGGCACACCACGATCACCAGCACCACTCCGGCCACGGCGCCGACCGAGTAGGTGAGCCGTCCCGCGCGTTGTTCCGCCGCGTCCAACGCGGCCATGTCCTGCGGGGGCAGGTGCCGTGGCGGGCCCGGTTGCACGTGTACGGGTGGACGCCAGCCCGTGGGCGGCGGCACGTTCGGCGGCGGCCCTGCGTACCCGCCGGGCGGCGTGCCCGGGGTGGTCGGAGGCGACGCCGACCGGTCCGGGAGCCCGTCGCCGCCGTCCGGAGGTCGCCGCCAGTAGTCGTCCGGGGAGCTGCCGCCGGTGGGGGTCGTCACGCCGTCCGACGCTACCAATGGCACCCCGGCCGGAACCGCGATGTGGCTGGCCTGGGCGCGGTGTCGCGAGGGTCGGGCGCGGCCGTACCGGGAAACCGGCGCGGCCGTGCGCGCGGAACCGGCGCGGCCCTACGGGCGGACCGGCGCGGCCGTGCGCGGGGACCGACGCGGGCGCGCCTGCGTTACCCTTGCGGCTCGTGAGCACCGAGGACCCGGGTTTCCGCGGCGACGACGACCGCACCGTCGACCTGAGCGACGAATTCGTGGTGCTGCCCGAGCAGACCAGCGACGACACCGACCGCGGCTGGGGCGAGGCCGTCGGCCGCAACGACGACTGGCTGCTGGCCGAACGCCCTCCGCACTGGGACTGACCCACCGCGCTCCGCACGGCATCCTGGCCCAGCCAGCCAGCCAGCCAGCCAGCCAGCCAGCCAGCCAGCCAGCCAGCCAGCCAGCCAGCCAGCCCGGTCCGCGAGCACCGCCAGATCGGTACCAGCCAGCCGGCGCGCGGCATTCGCAGCACTCGCCGCGGTCGGCCCCGACCTGGGGCCGCCACCGCCCGACGGCACCGTCACCACGCCGGGTGTTCCGGCTCGGCGGGCTCATTCGCGTACGACGACGGCGAACCGGCTGCCGTCCGGCTGGCCCACGACCCGCTGCGCCTGATCGGGGCGCAGAGCGAGGTAGACCGCGGCCGAGCCGTCCGTCGCGCCGGCACCGACGACATCGAGCACGAGCGCACGCCCCGCCAGCAGGCTCGTCTCGCCGGGCCGACCGCCCGCCGGGGCGACGAGCAGGTCGACCCGCAGGCCCGGGCGGAGCACGGCGAGCGCGGCCGGTTCGGCGAGGCGGACCGGTACGCCCACGGTGCCGGCGGGAAGCGGGGGCACGGCGTCCCGCTCCGCTCCCGGCGCGTCTTCCTGCCCGGCGTCGGCATCGGGGCTGGTCACCGGTTCGCCGCCGTCCGCGGATCCCCGGGACGGCTCACCCCAGGGAGGCGGGCCGGGGCCAGGCGACCCCGAGCCGGGCGACCCCGAGCCGGGCGACGCTGGGCCGGGTGATCCCGCACCAGGTGGGCCCGGAGGGACCGAGGCCGGGCCGGCTGAGCCCGACACGGGGGAGCCCGGCGCGAACGAGCCTGGTTGCGGCGAGCCCGGGCCGGCGGTCGGGCAGCCGGGCGGTGTGCGGAGCACGAGGGTGGCCAGAGCGAGCAGCGCGGCCACCACGGCGGTGCGGAGCAGCGCACTCCGGCGCGGCAGGCGCGGGCGGCGTACGGGGCGCAGTGAGCCCGACCTGCCCGCCATCCGTGCCCTCCCGCCCCGGTCGGGCGCCCCGCGTGGCGCCCGTTCGGCAGCAGGCTAGGCGCGGCCGACCCGACGACGGGTCCCGCGGGGCGCCGCCTGTGGACAACGAGAGGGCCTGTGGACAACCCGCGCGGCGGGTCCGGATCTGCTAGGGCGGGGCCGGTCGACGGCGGGACGACATGTCACCCCGTCGTGGCCGGCCCGTGGCGTTCCAGGTCGTGCCGCCCGAGGTCAGGACGCGGTGCCGCTGGCGGCCGGAGCCTTGGCGGAGGAGCCGTTCGACGAGGACGTGCCGTTCGACGCGGACGAGCTGGACGTGCCGGACGTGCTCGACGACGAGTCGGACTTCGCCGGCTTGCTGCTGCTGCCGTTCGACGACGTGTCGGAGCCGGAGGAGCGCGAGTCGGTGCGGTAGAAGCCCGACCCCTTGAACACGATGCCGACCGAGTTGAAGAGCTTGCGCAGCCGGCCGGCGCACTCCGGGCACTCGGTCAGCGGCGCGTCAGAGAAGGACTGCACAGCCTCGAGCTGGTGACCGCACGCGGTGCAGGCGTACTGGTACGTGGGCACGTTCTCCTCCGGATGTGGTCTCGGCCGGTTGGCACTCGACGTCTTCGAGTGCCAATGTTGCGTCATCCGCCCCGGGTTCGTCCAGCGGACGTGTGGCGCGCGACACCAGGCGGTGCCGGCCACGCGCGACACGGGAGGCGAGCCCACCCGCGCCTCACGCGGGCGGCGGGGCGGCGTCAAGCGTACGCAGGCCGCCGCCGGGCGTGACCACGGCGCGTACCGCCCGGTCGTGGGGCTCGGCCGGCACGGCCGGGACCAGTTCGCCGTCGTGGAGCGGCACCACGGTGAGGGCCGCGGACGGCACGCGGGCCAGCGCCCGGTCGTACGAGCCGCCGCCGCGGCCCAGTCGCAGTCCGCGCCGGTCGACGGCGAGGGCGGGCACCACCACCAGCGTGGCGTCGGCGATCGCGTCCACCCCGAGCCCTGGGCCGGTGGGCTCGCGCATGCCGCGCCCGGCCGGCGCCAGCGCGTCGTGCCCCGCGTAGGCGGCCCAGGCCAGGTCGAGATCGGGGCGGAGCACCGGCAGCAGCAACTCGCCCCCGGGCGGCAGCGCCGCGCGCAGTACCTCCGGCAGCTCCGGTCCGCCCGGCTCCGAGCCCACCGGGACGTACGCCGTCACGAGCGTCGGCCGCAGGCGGCGTACCAGCGCGACCAGCTCGGCCTGGACGCGGGCGGCGGCCTGCGCGCGGGCCTCCGGGGTCAGCTCCCGGCGACGCGCGAGCAGCGCGACGCGCATGTCCCGTTTAGCCACATGGGTCACTTCCGCTCCATCAGAAAAATCCGGCACGCAACACTCCTCACGCAACGCCACCCACTCCGTTGCTCTGTGTCAGCATCGCAACATCGGAGGAGCAACTTCCGGGGGGAACCGAGTGACGCTACGCGGGCGGTTGACGGCGGCCTTCCTCGCGGTGGTCCTCGGCCCCGTCCTGCTCGGCGCCCTCTTCGTCGCCTCGACCCTCGGCTCGGTCGACCGCAGCCGCTCCACCGAGCGCCTCGCCGTGGCGGCCGCCACTGTGCGTACCTCCCTCGACGCCCTCTGCCAGCAGCTTCGCGCCGCCGCCGACGCCGTGGCCCTGGCCGGCGGCGACCCGGCCGGGGCCGCCGGCCAGGTGGTGAGCCGGGGCCTCGCCACGGCGGTGGTGGTGAGCGACGTCGCGGGGCACGTCACCTACCGCACCCCGGACGCACCGCCCACACCCTGGCAGGAGTGCGCCGGGGCCACGACGACCGGCCCGGTCCGCGCGCTCGCCGTCCGGGTCGACCGGCGTGACCGCGCCGGCGCGGCGCTCGGCACGGTCGCCGCCGCGCATCCCGTCGACCCGGCCCTCGTGGCGCGGCTCGCCGCGGCCACCGGCGTGGCGGTCACGCTGCTCGACGACGGCACCGGGCCCGCGCGGGTCACCCACACGACCGAGGCCAGCGGCGTACGCGACGCCGTGCTGGCCGCCGCCGGACGGCTCGACGACGAGCAGGTCAGCGAGACGGCCGACGGCCGGTACGTGCGCCGCATCGGCCCGTCGCCCGAGCAGCCGCTGCCGCTGGTGCTCTCCGTGCCCAGCGAGCGGCCTCCGGGGCTGGACACCGTACTGGTCGGCGCGGTGATGCTGGCGGCGCTGCTCGCCGTGCTGGCCGCCTGGCGGCTGGCCCGGGTGACGACCCGGCCGCTGGTCGAGCTGGCCGCCGCCGTGGACCGGGTCGCGCACGGCGACCTGACGGCCCGCGTGCCGGTCCGCACCCGCGACGAGCTGGGCCGCCTGGCCGGCGCGTTCAACCGCATGACCCGGGAGACGGGCGCGTACGTGGCGGCGCTGACCAGCAGCCGCGACCAGCTGCGCGGTCACCTCGCCGTGCTCGGCGACACCCTGGCGAGCACGCACGACCTCCAACGCATCCTGCGGGTGATCCTCAACAGCGCGATCGCGGCCACCGGGGCGCGGGCCGGCGCCGTGCTCCTCGTCGAGCCGGGCGCGATGCTCGTCGCCCAGTGCAGTGAGGGCCTGGACGGGCGCTGCCCGGAAGGGGACGACCCGGCGACGTTGCGGGTGCCCCTCGGCAGCGGGGTGCTCGGCGCGGTCGCCGCCACCGGTGTGCCGCAGCGGGGCCGGGTGGAGCCGGACGACGTACCCCCGGGGGAGCCGCGCTGCCGGACGTACATCGCCGTGCCGTTCGCCGCCCCCGGGCCCGCGGCGTCCGCCCTTCCCGGCACGGCCGGACCGGCCGACGGGCCCACGGATCCGGGCGGGCCCGGGCCCGCCGGAGTGCCGGCTGCCCGGACGACGACCGACGACGCCCCGACCCTCGAACTGCCCGGCGGCGCCACGGGCGGGCCCGTCGGCCGGTCGGGGAGCGGAGCGGACGCGGTCGCGGCCATCGGGGTGCTCGCCCTCTACGACCGCCTCGGCGCGGACGAGTTCGACGACGACGACCTGGTCACGCTGCGCACGTTCGCGGGCCACGCGGCGGTGGCCGTGCAGAACGTCCGGGTGCACGAGGAGGCGCAGCGGCTGTCGCTCACCGACCCCCTGACCGGGCTGTGGAACTACCGGTACCTGCGCGAGTCGATCCGCCGGGAGGTCGAGCGGGCCAGCCGCTTCGGCCGGATGCTCAGCGTGCTCGCCCTCGACCTGGACCGGTTCAAGGACGTCAACGACACCTACGGGCACGCGGCCGGGGACACCGTGCTGGCCGAGTTCGCCCGCCGGGTACGCGGCGAGATCCGCGAGGTCGACCTGGCCTTCCGGCAGGGCGGCGAGGAGTTCGTCCTGCTGCTGCCCGAGACCGACGCCCGGGGCGCGGCGATCGTCGCCGAACGGCTCGGCGCGGCGATCCGGGACACGTCCATCCCGGTCGAGGTGCACGCCGGCTCGCCCGTGCCCGTCCGGGTGACGGTGTCCATCGGCATCGCCGTCTACCCCGACCACGCCGGCACCGGGCAGGAGGTGCTGGAGGCGGCCGACGACGCCCTGTACGCGGCGAAGGCGGCCGGCCGGGACACGTACCGGCTGAGCGCGCGCCGGACGGCGGGCGTCCGGGAACTTCCCGTGCCGGCCGGGGCCGTGAGCCCGGCGGACGGGCTTCCCCGGGCCGGCCGCGCCACGGCGCCCGGCCGCCCCGAGTCGCCGGGCGACGAGGAGTCCCCGGCCGGGGACGAGCAGCTCGGCTCGGCGCTCACCGGCCCGGACGCGAGCCGCGGTGGCCCGGGACCGGCCCGCTCCGGCGCCGGATCCGCCCGGCCCCCCGCCGGAGGCGGCGCGTCTTCCGGGCCACACCCGCCGCGGCAGAGCCGTGGCCGATAGTCTCGCGACATGTCGGTGCACTCAGCGAACTCCTCAGCGACGGCCGCCGCGACCGGCCGTTCCCGCGCGGTGAAGGCCGTGATCCCGGCCGCCGGTCTGGCCACCCGCTTCCTGCCGGCCACGAAGGCGGTGCCCAAGGAGCTGTTGCCGGTGGTCGACCGGCCGGTGCTGCAGTACATCGTCGAGGAGGCCACCCAGGCCGGCATCAACGACGTGCTGTTGATCACCGGACGGGGTAAGACCTCGATGGTGGACCACTTCGACCGCCGCCCCGACCTGGAGGCCCGGCTGGAGAACAAGCCGGAGATCCTGGCCGCGGTGCAGCGCCCCAGCGAGCTGGCCGACATCTACACCGTCCGGCAGCCCGAGCAGCTCGGCCTCGGCCACGCCGTGGGCTACGCCGAGTCGCACGTGGGCGATCAGCCCTTCGCCGTGCTGCTCGGCGACGAGTTCGTGAAGCTCGACCAGCCGCTGCTGCCGGCGATGCTCGAACTGCAGGCCCGCACGGGCGGCGTGGTGCTCGCCTTCTTCGAGGTCGACCCGGCCGACACCAAGCGGTACGGGATCGCCTCGGTGGAGCCGGCCGAGGCCGAGCTCACCGACATCGGCGAGGTCGTGAAGGTCACCGGCATGGTGGAGAAGCCGAAGCCGGAGGAGGCGCCGAGCAACCTCGCCGTGCTCGGCCGGTACGTGCTCCCGGCGACGATCTTCGACGCGATCCGCCGGACGAAGCCGGGCAGCGGCGGCGAGATCCAGCTGACCGACGCCATGGAGCTGCTGCGCAACGAGGGCACACCGGTGCACGCGATCGTCTACCGCGGCACCCGTTACGACACCGGGATGCCGCTGGGCTACCTCCAGACAGTCGTGCAGATCGCCGCCGAGCGCGAGGACTTCGGGGCCGAGTTCCGCAAGTGGCTCGCGGACTTCGTGAACTCCGACGCGTCGGGCGGTCCTAATACATGACCGCGACGGCCGACGCCGAGGCGGCCGCGAACGAGTTGACGCCGCTCGCCGACTACCTGGGCAGTGTGCTGCGCAGGTTACGCGCGCTGCCGCCGCTCGACCTCGACCTCACCCAGGCGTACGGCAACGTCCTCGCCGAGGACGTCGTCGCGCCGCACGCGTTCCCGGCCTTCGACCAGGCGGCCGTCGACGGGTACGCGGCGCGCTGGGAGGACATCTCCGGCGCGGGCCGGGCCGCCGGCGGGCGGGCGGTCCGGCTCAACGTCGTCGGTGACCTCGGCGCCGCGAGCTGGCGGCCGGTACGGCTCACCCCCGGCTCCTGCTTCTCGGTGGCCGCCGGCGCGCCGCTGCCGATCGCCGCCGACGTCGTGGTGCCGGTCGAGTGGACCGACCAGGGCATGGCCGCCGTCGAGATCTACCGCACCCCGAAGCGGGGGTACGGGGTACGCCGGGCCGGCGAGGAACTGCCCGCCGGAACGGTGCTCGCCTGCGCCGGCACGTACGTCAGCCCCGCGCTGGTCGCCGTCTTCGCGGCGACCGGCATCGGGCACGTCGTGGTGCGGCCCACGCCGCGGGTGGTCGTCGTGGCCACCGGCGACGAACTCGTCGACGTGGGACGGGGCAGCCAGCCCGGCCAGGTCGTGGACGCGAACTCGCACGCCCTGACGGCGGCGGCCGCGGAGGCCGGCGCGCTCGCGTACCGCGTCGGGATCTGCGACGACGACCCGGAGGCGCTGCGCGGGCTGCTGGAGGACCAGACGCTGCGCGCCGACCTCATCATCACGACCGGCGGCACCGGCACCGGCCCCGGCGACATGGTGCGCCGGATCCTCTCCCGCCGCGAGGGCGGCCGCGCCGGGCCGGTCACCTTCACCGACGTCGCGCTCTACCCGGGCACGGCGCTCGGCTTCGGCACCGTGGGCGCCGAGGAGGTGCCGGTCGTCTGCCTGCCCGGCGACCCGGGCGCGGCGCTGATCGGCTTCGAGGTGCTGGCCCGACCGGCGATCCAACTGCTCGCCGGCGCCGAGCCGGTGTTCCGGCCCAGCGTCCGGGCGCACCTGCTGGAGACCGTCTCGTCCCCGGGCGGGCTGCGCGAGTTCCGCCCCGCCCACGTCGCCGAGCGGCGCGGCGGCGGCTACACCGTCCAGCCACTCAGCGGCGGGCCGTTCACCCTCTCCGGGCTCGCCGAGGCCAACGGCCTGCTGGTGCTCGGCGAGCGGGTCACGACCGCCGCCGCGGGCTCCACCGTGGACGTCCTCCTGCTGGACCGCCGCCGGTGACCGC
The DNA here is from genome assembly GCF_036184225.1 of Micromonospora globbae. NCBI lineage: Bacteria > Bacillati > Actinomycetota > Actinomycetes > Micromonosporales > Micromonosporaceae > Micromonospora > Micromonospora globbae. Next base: position 4,711,655 of record NZ_CP108084.1, on the reverse strand, counting down.
TCGGCGTGCCGGCGCGAGCGGTGCGGTCGCGGGCCGTGCCGCCGCGAGCGTAGGGTCCGCCCCGTGAGCCTCTTCCGAACCGGACGCGCGCCCGGTTGGCCGGCCGTCCTCGAGGACGGCCCGGTGGTGCTGCGACCGTACCGGCGCTCGGACGCCGCCGCCTGGTCCGAGGTGCGGCGCGCCAACCAGGCCTGGCTGGCGCCGTGGGAGTCGTCGGTGCCCGGTGACTGGTACGACCTGAACTCGCCGGCCGCGTTCCGCTGGGTCTACCGCGACCAGCGACGCTCCGCGAAGACGGGCGAGGGCATGCCGTTCGCCGTCTGTCTGCGTGAGGACGGCCAGGAGCGGCTCGTCGGGCACCTCAACGTGGGCAGCATCGTGCGGCGGGCGTTCTGCTCCGGGTACGTGGGTTACTGGGTGGACCGTCGGGTCGCCGGCCGGGGTGTCATCCCCACGGCGCTCGCGCTCGCCGTCGACCACGCCTTCGGCCCCGGCGGGCTGCACCGCATCGAGGTGAACATCCGGCCCGAGAACCGGCCGTCCCGCCGGGTCGTGGAGAAGCTCGGGTTCCGCGAGGAGTCGTACCACGTGCGCTACATGCACATCGACGGCGCCTGGCGCGACCACATCGGATACGCGATGACCAGCGAGGAGGTCGCCGCCGAAGGTGGGCTGCTGGCTCGCTGGCACCGCGTACGCGCCGCGGCCAGGTGACGCGTCCCGCGCACGGGATCGGCGCGGCGCGTCCCCATCACGCACCGTCGCCCGTAACCTCAAGTAACTGCAAGCTGTGGCAAGCGCTGCTCGCCCGTACGATCGTCGCGGCCGACACCGGTCGGCGAAAGATCCTGCGGCCGGGCTGCGGTTGCTCCGAATTCGGTGACGGGAGGGGTGAGGGTGCCGACCTCGGTGCTCCTCGCCGTCCTCGCCGCCGCCGGCCTGCTCGCCCTCGCTCCGGCGCTGGTTCGCCGGTACGACGCCACCGAGCGGCTGGTGGCGGAGCGGGCGCAGTCGACGGCGCGGGTGCTCCAGCGCCAGCGCCGCCGCCGTACTGTGCCGGGGCGGCGGCCGGTGCGCCCGCCGCGACACCTCGTCGTCACCCTCAGTGAAAACCCGAACACGAGCAGTCTCGACCGGCCCGTGTCGGCACCGCCCGCGCCGGCCCGCCGGTCCGCCCGGCTGCGCGCCGTGCCGCCCGCCCCGAACCGGGCCCGCCGCCGGCCGCCGCCGCGCCGCCACACCCCGGCCGTCTACCGGCGCCGCCGGGTGCTCGCCGCGTTGCTGCTGCTCAACGGCGTCGAGTTGATCGGCGTGATCGTGGTCGGCCCCGGGTTCTGGATCAGCTTCGCCGTCACCGGCACGCTGCTCGTGGCGTACGTCGTACACCTGCGGCAGCGGGCCATCGCCGACCAGCGCCGGCGGCGCGCGCGGGCCCGGGAGGCGGCCTGGCTGGCCGCCCGGCAGGCGGAGGTGCGGCGGGAACAGGCCCGGCGCGCGGCGGCCCGCCGGGAGGCGCAGCGCCGGCTCGCGGCCCAGCGCGAGGTGGTACGCCGGGCGGCCATGGGGCTCGACCGGCCCGCCGACCTGCCGCCCGCGGCGAACGGCGGCACGGTGTCCTACCGGCGTGCCGGTGGCCTGCGCGGCCGACCCTACGAGGCCGGCCGCAACACCCACACGGCCTAACCCCCCCGCGCCCCCGCGCCCGCCCCCCGTCCCCGCGATCTTGCACTTTCGGCCCCTCTTGTGCCCGCTTATGCCTGTTTTGTCGGGGCGGAAAGTGCAAGATCGGCGCAGGGGAGGTGTGGCGCGCGGGGGTGGATTCGCCCCCGCGCCGGTGGACCTGTTAGCCTTGTCGCCGGCCCGCCCGGTGTAAGCCGGGTGGGACCGACGCCGGTCCGCCGGCGGAGGGGCTGTGGCGCAGACCGGTAGCGCACCTCGTTCGCATCGAGGGGGTCAGGGGTTCAAATCCCCTCAGCTCCACCCAGCTCACAGGCCGTTTCCCGTGGTGGGAGGCGGCCTGATCTTGTAATGCCGGACCGCCGCTAGCATCGTCGGCATGGCGACGCGGCTCGTGCAGATCAACATGAAGGCTCGGGACGACTCCGCGTTGGGCGGTTTCTGGGCGGAGGCGCTCGGCTGGGGAGTCTCCAGCGAGGGGCCCGGCGTGACCAACCTCGAACCGGAGGGTTTCGCCTACCCCGACCCCGTCGCCGTCTGCATCGACCTCATCGCCTCACCGGAACCCAAGACGGTGAAGAACCGCGTGCACGTCGACCTCGCCACCACCTCGGCGGCCCATCAGGCGGAGGTGGTCGCGCGCCTGAAGGAACTCGGCGCAACCTCCGCCGACGTGGGCCAGGGCGACGTCCCGTGGACGGTCATGGCCGACCCGGAGGGCAACGAGTTCTGCGTGCTGGACCCGCGGCCGCTCTACCGGGACACCGGACCGATCGCCGCGGTCGTGGTCGACTGCGCGGATCCCCGCGCCATGGCCCGCTTCTGGGGCGAGGCCATGGACTGGACAGTGCACGAGGTGACCGACCACCGCGCGCTGCTGCGCTCCGCCAAGGGCGTCGGCCCGTATCTGCGGTTCGTTCGGACGCCGGACGTGAAGACCGTGTGGAACCGCGTCCATCTCGACGTGCGCCCGTACCCCGGTGACGACGTGGAGGCCGAGGCGGCCAGGCTGCGGACGCTCGGCGCCACGGCCATCGACCTGGGCGACGACGTCCGGTGGACGGTCATGGCCGACCCGGAGGGTAACGAGTTCTGCCTGCTCGCCCCCGCCTGACCCAGACCCTCGTCATCCGCTCACCCCGGCCACGAGCCCGGTCCCTGCGAACGCACCACGGCGGGCCAGGTCGCGGCGACGGTGACAGCGCCCGGGCCGGCGAGGGGGGATCAGCGCCCGACACGTCTGCGGACGCGCCCGCAAAGGCTCCCGTGTGGTTGGTGAGTTGAGCGGCCCGCGAGGGCAGCGTTCTGGCGACAGGCACGTGTACGGTCATGCGGCCCGCAGGAATACCAGTAGGTGGAGCAGCCGATGGGCTTGTTCAGCATGTTCACCCGCCGCCGCCGCGACGACGAGCCTGTCGACCTGGACGAGCGCTCACCGAGCCTGGGCGTGAGGTATCGGGATCTGCTGCTCATGAACGAGATCGCCAAGAGGGCAGCGGATCTGTCGCAGCCGCGACATGTCGTCTTCTATCTCGACGCCCCGTCTGAGGACATCGGGCGTCTCATCGCTGCGGAGGCGGGCACGCACGGGTTCGAGGCCGGGGTGCGTGAGCCTCTCCCGGAGTATCCGGGTAGCTGGACCGTGGTGTGCGAGACCCACACGGTGTTGACGCCGGAGTTCGTTCGCGACAGCGTCGACCTCTTCGAAGCCCTGGCCGAGCGCCATCACGCCGACTACGACGGCTGGGAAGCCGCCGTCTAGCCCACGCCAAGTGCCGTCACGTGCCGTCACGTGGCGACGTGACCACTCGTCGGTTCTGCGGCCACCGTGAACCCTCCGCGCGCCTTCCGCTGACAACACGGTGAACCCTTCCCGCGCCCGGACGAAAGGTCGCGTATGAACCACACAGGGCAAGGCAGGGCGGTCGTCGATGTGGAGGACGACGCGTCCGTCATCGGGAGGTCGGCCCGAGAGCCCGAACGTTTCGCCGTCATCTTCGATCGCCACGCTCCCCACATCCACCGGTACCTGGCTCGGCGCCTGGGTCGGGAAGCCGCCGACGATCTCGTGGCGGAGACGTTCCTCGCCGCGTTCCGGAAGCGGCAGCAGTACGACCTTCAGCGGCCCGACGCCAGGCCGTGGTTGTACGGGATCGCCACCAACCTCATCGGTCAGCACTGGCGTGACGAACTGCGCGAGTACCGCCTCCGGCAGGTCCTCGTCGCGGAACGTGACGAGGTGTCCCACGCGGACCGCGTCGCGGCCGACGTGACGGCCCGGGCCGTCCGTCCGCTGCTGACCTCGGCGCTGGCCGACCTGGCGCAGGGGGACCGGGACGTGCTGCTCCTGATCGCCTGGGAGGAGCTGACCTACGAGGAGGTGGCGGCGGCGCTGGAGATTCCGCTGGGCACCGTCCGTTCCCGCCTGAACCGGGCGCGCAGGAAGGTACGCGAGGCGCTGGGCCACGCCGATCCCACCACGACGTTCGAGGAGAGCCTGAGCAATGGATGACCTGCGACTGGTCCGCGAGTTGGGGCGGGACACTCCTCTCCTGGCATCTGACGAACTCGCGCCCGCCCGCGGGCGACTCCTCGCCGCGGTGGCCGCGGCGCCCACGGCCAATCCGATCGGTGCCAACCCGACCGGTGCCCAACCGACGGGTGCCGAGCCGACCGGCGTGAGGCCGACCGGCGCCGAGCGTCGGCGGCGGCCGGGGCGGCCGCGTCGCCCGGTGCGGCGGATCATGCTGGCCGGCTGGACGGCGATCGGTGTCGCGGCGGCTGCGGCCGCGGTGCTCGTCCTGGCACCCGACAAGATCGGCGGCCAGGTCCCGCCCGCCAACGCGGAGGCGGCCCAGGTCCTGCACAACGCGGCGGCCGCAGCGCTCGGGCTTCCGGACGTCGAGCCGCGCCCCGACCAGTTCGTCTACACGAAGAGCCGGTCCGGGGAATCGATGCGGGAGGCCTGGCTGTCGGTGGACGGCACCCGCGACGGGCTGATCCGGGAGATCCCCGCCGGCGAGGTCGAGGAGATCCCGGTGCCCGGCTGCCGTGACGGCCGGGCCGCCACCGTGAAGGGCGGCCGGGTGAACCCGCGCCAGACCGAGCCGTGCACGCCGGCACCCGCGTACCTGCCCGACCTGCCGACCGACGCCGACGCGATGCTGGACTACCTCAACCGGAGCTACAAGGGTGAGCCGGGCGATTCGAACGCCATGGGGAAGGACGTCCTGGCGCTCGTCGCCGAGAACTACCTTCGCCCCCGGTCGCGGGCCGCGCTGTTCCAGGCGGCGGCGGAACTCCCCGGGCTCGAGGTCGTCCGCGACGTGAAGGACGGTGCGGGGCGGCCCGGCATCGGGATCGCCTGGTCGTCTGAGGAGAAGTCCGCCGTGCTGGTCTTCGACGCGGACACCTACGCCTTCCTGGGCATGGCCGACACCCTGGCGACGCTGGAGGTGGCCGTCGTGGACGCGGTGGGCGAGCGGCCCTGAGCACGCTCGGGGGAGACGACGAACGAACACCCCGGCCGAGGGGCGTGCCGCGCGACGGCACGCCTCTCGGCCGTCCCATGCCGGCACCAGGCGGACGGTACTCCCGCATGTCGGCCCCCGCTGGTTGAATCTCTTTCCATGGACGACCGGACGCCACTCTCCGCCGACGAGCTGCTCGACATCGTCGACGAGCACGACCATGTGGTGGGGCAGGCGCGGCGCAGCGAGGCGTACGCCCGCCGGCTGCGCCACCGCTGCGCGTTCGTGCTGGCGCGGGACGCCGACGGGCGCATCTTCGTGCACCGCCGCACCGACCGGAAGCTCGTCTTCCCCTCGCTCTACGACATCTTCGTGGGCGGGGTCGTCGGCGCCGGCGAGTCGTACGACGAGGCGGCGCGCCGGGAGGCCGAGGAGGAGCTGGGCGTACGCGGGCTGCCCGCCCCCGTCCCGCTGTTCAAGTTCCTCTACGAGACGCCCGAGCACAGCTGGTGGTCCTTCCTCTACGAGGTGCGCTGCCCGACGGCGGTCGCGCCGCAGCCCGAGGAGGTCGCCTGGTACGCGTTCCTCACCGAGGACGAGTTGGCGCGGCGACTGCCCGAGTGGGAGTGGGTGCCGGACGGCCTGGAGGCGTACCACCGGTTCACGGCCTGGCGCGCGAGCGGCCAGGCGGGATAGCGCGGGCGGCGGTGTCGAGCGCCCGCGGGACAGGGGGCGCAGAGCAGGGGGAGGGGCCGTGCGACTGCCGGCGACAGACGACGGGACGGTCTCCGTCGTACCGGCCAACGAGGCCAGCTGGGACGACCTTCAGGCCGTGTTCGGGCCGCGGGGCGACGCGGCCCGCTGCCAGTGCCAGTGGTTCAAGTACCGGCGCAGCGACTGGCGGTCGGTCCCGGTCGAGGTACGCGCCGACCAGTTGCGCGAGCAGACCGCCTGCGGTGATCCCGAGGCGGGCCGGACCAGCGGCCTCGTGGCGTACCTCGACGGCGAGCCGGCCGGCTGGTGCGCCGTCGAACCGCGCATCGAGTACCCGCGGCTCCAGGGCGCGCGCATACCGTGGACCGGCCGGGACGAGGACCGCGCCGACCCCGCTGTCTGGGCCGTCACCTGCTTCGTGACGCGCGCCGGGTTCCGGCGCAGGGGCGTGAGCCGTGCGCTCGCACGTGCCGCCGTCGCCTTCGCCCGCGACCGGGGTGCCCGCGCCGTCGAGGGGTACCCGGTCGTCGTCGAGCCGGGCGTGGAGATGGCGTGCGGCGAGCTGTTCGTGGGGACCCGCACCGTCTTCGCCGACGCCGGCTTCAGCGAGGTCAGCCGACCCACGCCCCGCCGGGCCGTGATGCGGGTCGACCTCGCCACCTGAAGTCGTGTCGGGCAGCGGCCGGACCGGTCCCGGCCGCTGCCCGACACGACTACGGCCGCCAGGAGCCGGCGGGCCGGAACCGGTGCAGGTACTCCACCACGCCGTTCCTGTCCGCCACGTTGAACACCAGCGTGCCGGTGCGCTTGCCGCCGGCCGCCACGTCACCGGCCTCCATGGACTCCCCGCAGAACGAGGCGTACCCGGAGGCGGAGCTGATCTCCGCCCCGTCCGCCGCCACCCACCGGAAGTAGAGCGGGTTGACCGAGACGGTGCCCTTGGTGACCTCCACCGTCACGTCGGCGAGCAGGTACGTCCCCCGGTCCGGGGCCAGCCCGAACTCCTCGCAGGCCTTGCTCCGGGTGCTGACCTTCGTCACGGTGATCTCGACGGTCCCGTCGTCGTCGCTGATCACCAGCGTGTCACCGATCGCCATGTTCCGGGTCTCGCCGTCGGCGGTGGCGCGGGGGCCCGCCGTCGGGCCGCCGGGTAGCGCCGGTTCCCTGGTGGGCGTGTCGTCCAGGTCCCCCGTCGGCAGCGTGGTGGGGAGCGAGCTGACCGCCTCGTCCGCCTTCTGCGCGCCGACGATCAGCGCCACGGCGCCACCACCGCAGCAGAGCAGGGCCAGCACCGCCACCACGATGACGACGATCAGCACCGTCCGGTTCGACTTCTTCTGCGGGGGCGGATAACCCGCACCGGGCGGGTACGCGCCGGGCATCGGCGGGTACGGCGGCTGCGGCCCACCGGAAGGCGGGTACGGCGGCTGAGGCGCACCGGGGGTTGGGTACGGCGGCTGCGGCGTGCCGAGCTGGTACGGCGGCTGCGGCGCGCCGGGCGCGGGCGGGTACGGCCCGGGCGGCGCCGGCTGCTGGGGAACGCCCGACACCGGCGGCTGGGGCGCGCCCGACACCGGGGGCGCGGTGGGCGGGGCCCAGGGACTGACCGGGGCCGGCGGAGGGGCGACGGTGGGTTCGCCCGACGCGGGTGGCTGCGGAGCCGCCGAGACGGGAGGCTGCGGGGCTCCCGGCGGGGCCGACACGGGCGGCGCGGCGGGCTGCTGCGGGGAACCCCCGATCGGCGCCCACGGGTTGTGCGGCATCCGGGTCGTCGCGTCGCCCGGATCCCGCGGCGCCGGTGCCGCGGGCGGACCGCCCGCGCCCAGCGCGGGGCCGCCCGGCTGCGCAGGCCGGATCGGTGCCGTCGGGAACGCCTCGGTCGGCGGTTCGGGGATCGGCTGGGTGGGCGGCTCGGCCGTCGGCTGCGTCGGCGGCATCGGGAACGCCTGGGTGGGCGGCTCGGCCGTCGGCTGGTTCGGGGGCTCCGCGATCGGCTGCGTCGGCGGCTCCGCGATCGGCTGGGTGGGCGGCGTCGGGAACGCCTGGGTCGGCGGCTCGGCGATCGGCTGGGTCGGCGGCTCCGGCATCGCCTGGGCGGGCGGCTTCGGCATCGGTTCCGTCGGGGGTTCCGGCATCGCCTCGGTGGGGGGCTCCGGCTGCGGCTTGTCGGCGTCGTGCGGCCCGGTGGGCGGCTCGGGGTGGCTCACCGTACTCCTTGAATCGTGCCGTGTGGGGTTGGAATCCCGCCGACGCTACCGCGCCCGGGCGACGGCCCGGCGCGGCGACATGTCCAGGGCGGCGGCATTGCCGGCAGCGCCGCGGGCGGTCAGGGCAGGGGGAGCACCGCGGCGGTACGGACGAGGCCGTCGGACACGGTGAAACGGCCCCGTACCGTCCTCGGTGGACGCGGGACCGGCGCGGCGTCCACCCGGGCCGGTGCGATCCGGGCGGTGAAGGTGCCCTCGTCCGGGTCGATCTCCAGCCGGGCGTCGGTGAAGTCGAGCCACGTGCCGACCACCGGGTGCCAGACCTTGTAGACGGTCTCCTTGGCGCTGAACAGCACCGCCGGCCAGGAGACGCCGCCCGGCAGCCGGGCGAGGTGGTCGTCCTCCTCGGGCAGGCAGATCATCCGGCGTACGCCCGGGTTGAGCTCCTTGTGCTGCTCGGCGTCCATCCCGACGGCGCGGACGTCGGTGGCGCGGGCGGCGGCGGCCGCGCAGTACCCGCGCGTGTGCGTGATCGTGCCCACCACGCCAGCCGGCCAGACGGGCGCGCGGTCGGCGCGCGACGGCACCGCCTCCTCCGGCAGCCCGAGCGCGGTCATCGCCCGGCGGGCGCAGACCCGCCCCGCGGTGAAGTCCCGCCGCCGGCTCTCCACCGCCCGTTCACTGAGGCAGGCGAGTTCCTCGGCGAGCAGGCGGCCGGTCCAGTCGTCGGGCGTGGCCACGGCCACCGCGACCTCGGGCGGAAGCAGGTCACGCATCACGACCTCCACCACAGCCGTACGCCCCGACGTGGCGCCCGCCGCCGGGCAGGGCGACCTCGGCGGGCAGGCACGCCTGCGGGTGTCGAGGTGACCGCCGGCGGCACATGTGCCGTACGGTCAACTTTCTGACTGCCATGAATGGGCAAGGTACCGCAACGATGTAACGCAGGATTGTCCCGGAACGCGGGTGTGCGTGCCCAGAGTGGGCGCCGACCGCGTGCGGTCGATCCGGGCCGAGCTGCTTCGGCCCCTGTCAGGAACCGGAGAGGGAGTGCGATGACCGGTGGTGCCGAGCCGTCCGGCCAGGTGAGCGACGAACACGCACCGGAGATGCCGGGCTGGAGGTGCGGCTCCTGCGGCGAGGACTGGCCGTGCGCCACGAAGCGCAGCCGGTTGCTGACGGAGTACGGCGACCGGGCGACCCTCAGCGTCTATCTCGGATCCTGTCTCGCCGCCGCCAGCGAGGACCTGCGCACCGCGTCCGTGACGTCCCTTCAGGACCGCTTCATCGGCTGGCTCCCGCGAGGGCCGCGCACGACCTGACCGCGGCGCACCACCTGACGGCCGCGCACCACCTGACCGCCGCACGCACCGGCCGTGCACTCTCGCGCGCCGCCGTCGGCTTCGCGCGCCGCCGTCGGCTCCCGCCCGCCCGCGTCGGCTTCCCACCCGCCGCCGACTTCCGCGCACCCGCCGTCGGCCCTCCGGTGACCGTCGGTCAGCTGGCGAATCTGCCTCATGAACAGAAGGTGTCCGTCAGGAATCTGACCCAAGTCGACCCGTTGTGCGGGTGGTGCGCGGTGGTTAAGCTTCACCTGCGCGCCCCAATCGCCCGCTTCCCCCGTGGCAGGCGATCGGGGCGCGCTTTTTGTCCGCCCGAGCCCGGTTCCGCCGGGTCAGATCCAGCGGCCGCCCAGCCACATGCGGGCCGACCAGTCCGCGTACGGCATCACCGTGCCCACGAAGATCGGGTAGAAGTACGCGAAGCAGAGCGCGACCAGCAGCATGTAGGCGCCCACGACGACCCCGCCGACCAGCCGGCGGTCGTACCCCGGCTCGCCGGGCGCGGGTGACCGGACCGCGCCGGCGCCCACCCGGGCGGGCGAGATGATTGCGCCGAGCACGTAGACCACGGCGAGCACCAGGAACGGCAGCGCGGGCGCCGTGTAGAAGGAGAACATCGTCCGCCCGTCCAGGGCGAACCAGAACCAGGGCAGCAGGCCGGCGGCCACCATCAGCAGGATGGCCCCCGCCCGCCAGTCCCGGCGGGCGAGGCCGAGCCAGGCCACCGCCACCAGGGCCGGCAGGAACGACCACCACAGCAGCGGGGTGCCGAGCAGCAGGATCTCCGCGGCGCAGCTCGCCGCGCCGCACGGCCCGTCGCTCGACCAGTGGAAGGCCACCGGCCGCCCCAGCAGCAGCCACTGCCACGGCCAGGACTGGTACTTGTGGGGGTCGTCGAGCTGGGCGTGGAAGCCGTACGCCGCCTTGTGGTACTGGAAGAGGTTGATGAGCGGCCCGATCACCGGGGTGTCGCTGAGCGGGGCGCCCGGGTACTTGGAGGCGAGGCGGTAGTAGCCGTCGTCGGTGAGCAGCCAGCCGGACCAGGTGGCCAGGTAGGTGCCCACCATGAGCACCCCGGCCAGCGCGAGCCACGGCAGTTCCTCCACGAGCGCGTTCCGCCACGGCCGGCGTACTCCGGCCGACCGGCGGACGCCGGCCTCCCAGAACAGGACCAGCAGCACGAACGCGGGCAGGAAGTAGAGCCCGCTCCACTTGACGGCGCAGGCGCAGCCGAACAGCACACCGGCGGCGAGCCGCCACCACGGCCACTCCCGCCACCCGCCGGTCGGACGCCCGGCCCGGCCCGGCAGCGTGGGGTCCAGCCCGGCCTCCAGGGCGCGCGCCCAGCGGCGCCGGCGGGCGTCCCGGTCGAGCACGAGCGCGCCGAACGCGGCCAGCACGAAGAAGAGCAGGAAGATGTCGAGCAGCGCCGTGCGGGACAGCACCAGGTGGAAGCCGTCCAGCGCGAGCAGCAGCCCGGCCGCGCAGCCGAGCGTGGTGGACCGGAACAGCCGCCGGCCGACGCGGACGAGCAGCAGCACCGAGAGCGTCCCGACGACGGCCGCCGAGAAGCGCCAGCCGAACTCCGGCGCGGTCGTCACGAGGTGCCCGGGCACGGAGATCCCGCTCTCCGCGTCCTGGTAGCCGAACGCCCACTCGCCGAACCCGATGAGCCACTTGCCGAGCGGCGGGTGCACCACGTACGACGGGCCGCCGTCCTTGTAGTTCCACTCGACGCCGCGCGAGATGAGCCCGTACGCGTCCTTGGCGTAGTAGGTCTCGTCGAAGATCTTGCCGGCGGGGCCGGAGAGGCCGAGGAAGCGCAGGATGCCGGCGATGAGCACCACCACCCCGGTGGCCGGCCACGACCACCGGTCGAGCCGGGCGTCGACGGTGGCCAGCCGTGCCCGGACCACCGCCGGGATGCCGGCGTCGGAGGCGGGGGCGGCGGGCCGGGCGTCGGCCGTCGGCTCGAACTCCACGTGGACCGCTTTCGCGCTCTGTGCTGTCGACGCACTCGTCACCCGGCGATCGTAGGCTGCGGAGGTGGCCGGTGGCGCCCGTCGTCCCGGATACCATCACGCTGTCGATCAAGGAGCGGAAGATCCGTGGGTGATATGTCGGATGGCGGGCGTCTCGTCCTGCTCGGCGCGCCGCTCGGCAATCCGGGCGACGCCTCGGCACGGTTCCGGGAGATCCTCGCCGCCGCCGACGTGGTGGCCGCCGAGGACACCCGCCGCCTCACCCGGCTGGCCAGAGACCTCGGTGTCACCGTCCCGGGCCGGATCGTCTCGTACTTCGAGGGCAACGAGGAACGACGTACCCCGGAACTGGTGGAGGTGATCCAGGCCGGCTACGTGGTGGCGCTGGTCACCGACGGCGGCATGCCGAGCGTCTCCGACCCCGGCTACCGGCTGGTCCGGGCCGCTCTCGACGCCGGGGCGCCGGTCACCGCCGCGCCCGGGCCCAGCGCCGTGACCACGGCGCTCGCCCTCTCCGGGCTGCCCGTCGACCGGTTCTGCTTCGAGGGGTTCCTGCCCCGCTCGCCGGGTGCCCGGCGGTCCCGCCTGCGGGCGCTGGCCGGCGAGGAGCGCACCCTGGTGTTCTTCGAGGCGCCGCACCGGGTCGCGGGCGCCCTGGCCGACCTGGCGGACGCGTTCGGCGCCGACCGGCCGGCCGCGCTCTGCCGGGAGCTCACGAAGACGTACGAGGAGGTGCTGCGCCGGCCCCTCGGCGAACTGGCCCGCTGGGCCGCCGAGGGAGAGCCACGCGGCGAGATCACGCTCGTGGTGGCCGGCGCGCCGGCGACCGCACCGGAGCGCCCCGACGACGACACGCTGCGGGCCGCCGTGGCCGACCGGGAGGCGGCCGGCATGAGCCGCCGGGACGCGGTCACCGACGTCGCCACGGCGTACGGCCTGCGCCGCCGCGACGTCTACGACGTCGTCCACCGCTGACCCGCCCCCGCCCGACCGGTCTCCCCCGGGGTCTACCAGGCGGCGGTCAGGAAGCCCAGCAGGATCAGGACGGGGCCGGCGAACGCGGCGCCGACGGCCCAGCGCCGCGCCCGGGGCCCGGACAGCCGGGTCGCGCCGGTCCAGCGGGCGATCCCGGCGCCGCAGCCCACCACCGCCAGCAGTCCGAGCAGCCAGCGCAGGTGGTGGGCGGCGCCCGCGGTGTCGGCGTACGCGGTCGTGCCCCGCGGACCGGTCATCCGGGCGGGGAGCGCGCCGCCGGTGGTCGCCCGGTCGGCCGGTACGCCGCTGACCCGTACCCCGTGTGCGACGAAGAGCCCGCCGTCGGCCGTGAAGATGCCCCGGCAGCGCTGCGTCAACCCGCCCCCCGTGCAGTCGGTGAGCACCACCGTGCCCGCGGCGCGGTGGCCCAGCGCCACCCAGAGCGGACCGGCGCTCACCCACGCGAAGAACGTCGCGACGAGGCTCAGCGCCAGCAGCGCGGCGAGCCCGGGCAGCGGGTCGGGCGGGTACGCCGGTCGGCGGTCACGCCGCCGGGCGGCGCGGTCGGGCCGGACCCGCTCCGGCGGGAGGTCGTCCCGGATCGGCGTGCCGTCCCAGTGCACCTCCTCGATGGGCTTCCAGTCGGCGGGGTCCTCGTCGGCCGGCGCGCCCACCCGGGCCAGGCGGCGCCAGCGCTTCGGCTGCCGTACGGGCACCCGGCGGGGCAACGCGTCCACCGGCGCCCCGGTGGTCGGCTCCACCTCCACGGCGGGCTCGGCCCGGTCGCGAGCGCGCCCGGTGGCCGCGCGGCTCACCTGGTGCGGTGCCGCCGGGCCGTCCGGCCGCTGCGCCACCTGCCCGGCCCCGCCGGGGAGCGTGGCGTCCTGGCCGGCCCGGCCCGGCCGCGTGGCCTCCGGCTGCCCGGGGCGGCCGTCCGAGGGCGTGGACGGCTCGGGCAGGTGATCCGCCGGGTCGCCCTGCCGTGGGGGCGTGGGCCGCTCCCGCGTCGCCCGCCGGGGGCGCTCGTCCTGCCTCCGGGTTCCTCGTCTGCCAGCCACGACGTTCATTGCACACCCACGACCGGGCCGGGTCGGGCAGCTCAGGCCGTGTGTCGGCGACAAATCGGACCAACGGGGGAGCGGCTCGCGCCCGTCCGTCGACGCGCGGGCCCCATTGGTTCGCAGCCGCCCGGTGCGGGTCACTAGGCTTGCTGGTCATGAGTCACGTTCTCGCGGCGGTTGCCTGGCCGTACGCCAACGGCCCGCGCCACATCGGCCACGTATCCGGTTTCGGCGTTCCCTCCGACGTCTTCAGCCGGTACATGCGCATGGCCGGCCACGACGTGCTCATGGTCTCCGGCACGGACGAGCACGGCACGCCCATCCAGGTGCAGGCCGACGCGGAGGGCGTCACCCCGCGCGAGCTGGCCGACCGCTACAACCGGGTGATCGTCGAGGACCTGCACGGCCTCGGGCTGTCGTACGACCTGTTCACCCGCACCACCACGCGCAACCACTACGCGGTGGTGCAGGAGTTGTTCGAGGGGATGTACCGCAACGGCTACATCGTGCCGAAGACCACCATGGGGGCGATCTCCCCGTCGACCGGCCGGACGCTGCCCGACCGCTACATCGAGGGCACCTGCCCCATCTGCGGCTACGACAGCGCCCGCGGTGACCAGTGCGACAACTGCGGCAACCAGCTCGACCCGGTCGACCTCATCAACCCGAAGTCGAAGATCAACGGTGAGACGCCGGAGTTCGTCGAGACCGAGCACTTCTTCCTCGACCTGCCCGCCCTCGCCGACGTGCTGCGGCAGTGGCTCGACACCCGCGAGGGCTGGCGTCCCAACGTGCTGCGGTTCTCCCGCAACCTCCTCGACGACCTCCAGCCCCGCGCGATCACCCGGGACCTGGAGTGGGGTGTGCCGATCCCGCTCGAGGGCTGGCGCGACCGGCCCGACAAGCGGATCTACGTCTGGTTCGACGCCGTCATCGGCTACCTCTCCGCGTCGATCGAGTGGGCCCGCCGTTCCGGTGACCCGGAGGCGTGGCGCCGGTGGTGGTCCACCGACGGCGAGGGCAAGGACGCCCGGACGTACTACTTCATGGGCAAGGACAACATCGTCTTCCACTCGGTGATCTGGCCCGCGCTGCTCGCCGGCTACTCGGGCGAGGGGGCGCGCGACGGCGAGCCGGGCGAGCTGGGCCGCCTCAACCTGCCCACCGAGGTGGTCTCCAGCGAGTTCCTCACCATGGAGGGGCGGAAGTTCTCCTCGTCCCGCCGGATCGTCATCTACGTCCGCGACTTCCTGGAGCGCTACGACGCCGACGCGTTGCGCTACTTCATCGCGGTGGCCGGGCCGGAGAGCAACGACACCGACTTCACCTGGGCGGAGTTCCTGCGCCGCAACAACGACGAGCTGGTGGCCGGCTGGGGCAACCTCGTGAACCGGTCCATCTCGATGGCGGCGAAGAACTTCGGCGCGATCCCCCCGGTCGACCCGGCGGGCCTCACCGAGGCCGACGAGGCGCTGCTCGCCACCGCCCGGGCCGGTTTCGCCACCGTCGGGGACCTGATCGCGCGCCACCGGCAGAAGCAGGCCATCGGCGAGGCCATGAAGGTGGTCGCCGAGGCGAACAAGTACCTCTCCGAGCAGGCACCGTGGAAGCTCAAGGGCGAGGCCGACAAGCCCCGGATGGGCACCATCCTGCACGTCGCCCTCCAGGTGGTCAGCGACGCCAACACGCTGCTCACGCCGTTCCTGCCGCACTCGGCGCAGAAGGTGTACGAGCTGCTCGGCGGCACCGGCGTGCACGCGCCGATGCCGCGGATCGTCGAGGTGGAGGACCTCGACGGCGGGCCGTCGTACCCGGTGCTGACCGGTGACTACACGCAGGGCGCGCGCTGGGAGTCCGTACCCCTGGAGGTCGGCCGGCCGCTCGCGGCCCCGAAGCCGGTGTTCCGCAAGCTCGACCCGTCGATCGTCGACGAGGAGTTGGCCCGGCTCGGCGCCTGAGCGGCGGCGCGGATCCCGCCGCAGGCCCGTACACGGCGGTGCGGCCCGGGGCACCCCCGGGCCGCACCTCACCCGGCCGGCCCGCGGGCCGGCCGTGCCCGGTCCGCGCCCCGCACCAGGCGCGGACCACGTGTGGGCGTCAGGCGCGCGCCATGGTCGGCGCGCCGATGAACTCCATGATCGCCTGGTTGACCTCGTCGGCGTTCGTCCAGGGAATGCCGTGCGGGGCGCCCTTCAGCGTGATCAGCCGGCTGCCGGCGAGCATCGGCTGGAGACGCTGGCCGGTCTTCGCGTACGGCAGCACGTTGTCCTTGTCGCCCTGCACGATGAGCACCGGCACGTCGATCTGGGGCAGGTCACCCCGGAAGTCGGTGAGCCAGGCGTCCACGCTGTCGTGGGTGCCCTTCGCGGAGGCCCGCGCGCCGATGTCCCAGTGCGCCCGGTACGCCTCCTCGCTGACCAGCCGTCCCTTGTTCTCGTCCCAGTTGAAGAAGTTGTTGCAGAACTGGGTGAGGTAGGCGAAGCGGTCCTGGATGATCGCCTGCTTGAAGCCCTCGAAGAGGCTCTTCTCCACGCCCTCCGGGTTGTCCGCGGTCTGGAGCAGGAACGGCGCGAGCGGGGCCAGCAGGATGGCCCGGTTCACCCGCTGCGAGCCGTACGCGCCGAGGTAGCGGGTCACCTCGCCGGTGCCCATCGAGTGGCCGATGAGGATCACGTTGCGCAGGTCCAGCTCCGTCATCAGCACGTCGAGGTCGGCGGCGAAGGTGTCGTAGTCGTACCCCATCGTCGGCTGCGCGGAGTTGCCGAATCCCCGCCGGTCGTACGTGATGACCCGGTACCCGGCGTTCAGCAGCGGGATGGCCTGCTTCTCCCACGTCGCGCCGTTGAACGGGAAGCCGTGGATCATCACGACCGGCTGACCGGAGCCGTGATCCTCGTAGTACAGGTCGATGGGCGCGGAGTTCTCCGTCCCCACGGTGATGAAGGGCATGCTCTTCTCCTGAATCGGGCTCGGTTCTCTCCTCGCCCCGGCGCATTCCCGTCCGATGCGCCGATATGCCCCCGTCACGCCGCGTCACCCCGCCCGCCGGCGGGCTCCCGTCAGAGCGGGTAGCGGACGTCCACCACCCGGTCGTCGGTCACCTCCGCGCCGGGCGCCCACGTCTCGTACACGCCCCGGTCGTGGCACTGCGCCCCGGTGGCGGCCACGGTGTCCGGATCCGGCCGCCGCAGCCGCACCCGCAGCCAGCCCGCCTCCTCCCGCAGCACGACGCACGCCGCGCCCCGCCACTCCGCGAGCCGCAACCGCCGGGCCACCGTCTCCACCGGGTACCGGGCGGCCCGCGTCATGGCGAGCACCCGGAACCCGCCGGGCAGGTCGGCCACCGCCTCGTACTCGTTCCCGCCGTACGTGCCGACGAGGTGGGTGGAGCGGGCGACGTCCCCGGTCGGCACGTACTCCTGGTCGGGCGACAGCCCAGGGACCGCGGCGAGCAGGTGCCGCCACTGCGGCCCGACCATCCGCAGCCAGCCCCGCTGCTCGGCCTGGTAGGTGTAGAGCACCACCTCGACCCCCTCGGCCGGGTAGGCCACGAGGGTGGCGTTCGCCGGCATCGGCAGGTCGGCGAAGTCGCGGGTGACGAACTCCGGGACCAGGTGGGTGCTGGAGGGCACGAAGCCGGTGCCGAGCACGGGCGGGCCCGCCCGGTCCCGGGGCGCGAGCGCCGTGAGGCCGAGGTGCGCCTCGCCCGCCGGCACCTCGTAGTCGACCGGGTCGGCGGCCCGCCACCGCAGGGCGTACGCCACGTCCATGCCGTCGCGGCCGGTCTCCCCGTCCGTGCGCAGCACGGTCGTGGCCGCCGGCGTACGCAGGTGCGCCACGTCGTGTTCCCGGTAGCAGAAGCCGTGCGGCAACCAGCCCCGCACGTACCCGGCGAGCTGCCGCGCCGACAGTATCTTCACCATCCGGGTGCCCCGCCGGACCACCGCCGAGCCGCGCACCGCGGCGAGCACGGGGTCGCCGGCCGCGTCGGGCCGCTGGCTGAGCTGGTGCACGTACGCCCAGCCGCGCTCGCGGTGCACCGGCATCATGAGCGGCGCCTCCGGCTCCTCCGACGCCTCGGGGGCTCCGTGCACCGCGTCGATTTCCGTGACGTGCACAAAACGCCGCCACGGCAGGGCCGAGCCGGGCCGGGGCGACCACTCGAACCCGGCCACCTCGTCGGCGCTGAACAGCTCGTACGCGGCGCCCCGGACGATCTCCTCGGCCGGGTAGACGGCACCGCCGTACGCCACCCGCAGCCCGGTCCGGTCGCTCATCCGGCGACCGTAGAGTCGCTCCGGGTAGCCGAGGTGAACAGCAGGTGGCGGGCGGATGGCCCGGCACGGTGTGTGATCCTTTGGGTGATGACCGAGCCAACCGAACAGACGACCGACCGGACCGAGTCCCGCCGCGCCCGGGCCGCCCGCCGGGCGGGGGAGTTCCCGCCCGCGCCGGAGCCCCTGCCCCGCCCGGTGCTCGACAGCCACACCCACCTGGACATCACCGTCAGCGAGGCCGGCGTCCCCGGCGGCGGCACCGCCGACGACCCCGTCGCCGCGGCCGTCGAGGTCGCCACCCGGGTCGGCGTGGACCGCCTCGTGCAGGTGGGCGTGGACGTCCCGTCCTCCCGTTGGGGGGTGGAGGTCGCGGCACGCTACCCGGCGGTGGTCGCCACCGTGGCCCTGCACCCGAACGACGCCCCCCGCCTGCCCGACCTCGACGAGGCGCTGCGCGAGATCGAGGCGCTCGCCGCCCACGACCGGGTGCGCGGCATCGGCGAGACCGGCATGGACTTCTTCCGCACCGGCGACGAGGGCCGCGCCGCCCAGGAGGAGAGCTTCCGGGCGCACATCGCCATCGCCAAGCGGTACGGCAAGGCGCTGGTCATCCACGACCGCGACGCGCACGCCGACGTGCTGCGCGTCCTCGATGACGAGGGCGCGCCCGAGACGGTGGTGCTGCACTGCTTCTCCGGCGACGCCGAGTTCGCCACCGAGTGCGTACGCCGCGGCTACCTGCTGAGCTTCGCCGGAACGGTCACCTTCGCGAGCGCCAACGCGCTGCGCGAGGCCGCCGCCGTGACCCCGCTCGACCAGATCCTCGTCGAGACCGACGCCCCGTACCTCACGCCCACGCCGCACCGGGGCCGGCCCAACGCGTCGTACCTCATCCCGCTCACCGTGCGGTCGCTCGCCGCGACCACCGGCGCCGACCTCGACGACCTCTGCGCCGCCATCTCCGCGACGGGCGACCGGGTGTTCGGGCCGTGGTGACGCCGCCCCGGCGACGGCCGGGGTGCGCGCCGCTCGCGCCCGCTCCCCGCCTACGCTGCTGCCCATGACCGGTCTCCTCGGCCCGGCGGAGATCCGGGACCTCGCCGCCCGGCTGGGCGTCGCACCCACCAAGAAGCTCGGGCAGAACTTCGTGCACGACCCGAACACGGTGCGGCGGATCGTCACCACGGCCGGTCTCGCCCCCGACGACGTGGCGCTGGAGGTCGGCCCCGGGCTCGGCTCGCTCACCCTGGCCCTGCTCCCGGTCGCCGCCCACGTGCACGCCGTGGAGATCGACCCGGTGCTGGCCGGCGCGCTCCCCGAGACCGCGGCGCGGCACGCCGGCCCGGACGCCGCGCGCCTCACCGTGCACCACGCCGACGCGCTGCGCGTCACCGCCGCCGACCTGGCCGACCCGCCGCCCACCGCGCTGGTGGCGAACCTGCCGTACAACGTCGCCGTGCCCGTGGTGCTGCACCTGCTCGCCGAACTGCCCGGCCTGCGGCACGGCCTGGTCATGGTGCAGAAGGAGGTCGCCGACCGGCTGGTCGCCGGTCCCGGCTCCAAGGTGTACGGCGTCCCGTCGGTCAAGCTCGCCTGGTACGCCCGCGCCCGGGCCGCCGGCCGCGTACCCCCGAACGTCTTCTGGCCGGTGCCGAACGTCGACTCCGGCTTGGTCGCCTTCACCCGGCGGGAACCGCCCCGGCCCGACGTGGCCCGCGAGCAGGTGTTCGCGGTGGTCGACGCGGCGTTCGCCCAGCGGCGCAAGACCCTGCGCGCGGCCCTGGCCGGCTGGGCCGGCGGCGCCGACCGGGCCGCCGCCACGCTCACCGCCGCCGGCGTGGACCCCGGCGCGCGGGGAGAGTCGCTCACCGTCGAACAGTTCGCCGCCATCGCCGCGTCGGCTCCGGCCGTCCCCGCCGCCCCGAAGTAGGCTGAGGCCGTGCCCGCCGAGGAACTGATCGTGGAGAAGCCGTTGGACGCCCGCCCGCACGTGCGAGACACCGCACCGTGACCGAGGCCTGGCGACCGGACGGCGAGGACGGGCGGCGCGGAGCCGGCGGGCCGGTGAAGGTGCGCGTGCCGGCGAAGGTCAACCTGCACCTCGGGGTGGGCCCGCTGCGCCGCGACGGCTACCACGAGCTGAACACCGTCTACCACGCGATCTCCATCTACGACGAGCTGACCGCCCGCCCCGGCGACACCCTCACCCTCACGATGGAGGGTGAGGGCGCCGGCGAACTGGCCCTCGACGACTCCAACCTGGTGATCCGGGCCGCCCACGCGCTCGCCGGGTACGCCGGCGTGCTCCCGCACGCCCGGCTGCACCTGCGCAAGCAGATCCCGCTCGCCGGCGGGCTGGCCGGCGGCAGCGCCGACGCGGCCGCCACCCTCGTCGCCTGCGACGCGCTCTGGGGCACCCGGCTCTCCCGCGAGGAACTGGCCGGCATCGCCGCCGACCTCGGCTCGGACGTGCCGTTCCTCATCCACGGCGGCACGGCGCTGGGCACCGGCCGCGGCGAGGCAGTCAGCCCCGTCCTGGCCCGCCCCACCTCCTGGCACTGGGTGGTCGGCATCGCCGACGGCGGCCTCTCCACTCCCGCCGCCTACCGCGAGCTGGACCGGCTCCGCGAGGCCGGCACGGCCGGCCCGCCGCTGGGCAGCACGGACGCGCTGCTCGCCGCGCTGCGCCAGCGGGACCCGCGGGTGCTCGCCGCCGCGCTCGGCAACGACCTCCAGGACGCGGCGCTCGCCATGCGCCCGGCGCTCGCCGACACCCTCAAGGCGGGCGAGGCGGCCGGCGCGCTCGCCGGCATCGTCTCCGGCTCCGGGCCGACCTGCGTCTTCCTGGCCGCCGACGAGGCGCACGCCCGCGGCCTCGCGCGTGACCTGACGGCGGCCGGCGTGTGCCGCGAGGTCCGGGTGGCACACGGCCCGGTGGCCGGCGCGCGCATCGTCTGAACATCCCGGCCGGACCGTCGCCGGGCACCCCACCGGGCCTGTCCGCGTACCCTGGAAGGCCAGGCGTCCCGTGCCCGCCGGCACCGGACGCCTTGATCATGGAAGGTAGGTCGTGGCCAACATCGTCAACCTGGACCGGGTGTCCAAGGGCTACGGGGCGGCCGGGCAGCTGCTCACCGACGTCTCGCTCGGCCTCGACGACGCCGACCGCGTCGGCGTGGTCGGCCTCAACGGCGCCGGCAAGTCCACCCTGCTCCGCCTGCTCACCCGCACCGAGGCGCCGGACGACGGCCGCGTCACCCACCGCCGCGACCTGCGGGTCGCCTGGCTGCCGCAGAACCTCACGCTGTCCCCGGACGCCACCGTCCGGGACGTCGTCCTGGGCACCGAGTGGCTCGACGAGAGCATGGGCGCCGAGCACGAGTGGGCCGGCGACGCGGGCGTCCGGGCCATCCTCGACGGCCTCGGCATGCCGCACCTCGGCCTCGACCAGCCCGTCGGCCCCATGTCCGGCGGCGAACGCCGCCGGGTGGCGCTCGCCGCCCTGCTGGTGCGCGACTCCGACCTGCTGATCCTCGACGAGCCCACCAACCACCTCGACGTCGGCGGCGTCGACTGGCTGGCCCGGCACCTGCTCGGCCGCAAGGGCGCCGTCGTCGTCGTCACCCACGACCGCTGGTTCCTCGACGCCGTCTGCACCACCACCTGGGAGGTCGCCGACCAGACCGTCCGGTCCTACGAGGGCGGCTTCGCGGCCTGGACACTGGCCCGGGCCGAGCGGGAACGGGTCGCCGCCGCCACCGAGGCCCGCCGGCAGAACCTGCTCCGCAAGGAGATCGCCTGGCTGCGCCGGGGCGCGCCGGCCCGCACCTCCAAGCCGCGCTTCCGCATCGAGGCCGCCAACGCGCTCATCGCCGACGTCCCGCCGCCGCGCGACACCATGTCGCTGCAACGGCTCGCCACCGCCCGCCTCGGCAAGCAGGTGTACGACCTGGAGGGCGTCACCCTGCACGCCGGGCCGAAGGAGATCCTGCGCGACGTCACCTGGCAGGTCGGCCCCGGCGACCGGATCGCCATCCTCGGTGCGAACGGCGCCGGCAAGACGACGCTGCTGCGGATGCTCGCCGGTGTCACCCGCCCGCAGGCCGGCCGGTTCGTCACCGGCTCCACCGTGCGGCCGGCGTTCCTCTCCCAGGAACTGGCCGAGCTGCCCGGCCAACTGCGCGTGCTCGAGGCCGTCGAGGAGGTGGCCCGCCGGGTGCAGCTCGGCGACCGGGAGATCTCCGCCGCCCAGCTCGCCGAGATCTTCGGCTTCGACGACCGGCGGCTCTGGACGCCGGTCAGCGACCTCTCCGGCGGGGAGCGCCGCCGGTTGCAGATGCTCCGCCTGCTCGCCGGCGAGCCGAACGTCCTCCTCTTCGACGAGCCCACCAACGACCTCGACACCGACACCCTCGCGGCGCTGGAGGACCTGCTCGACTCCTGGCCGGGCACGCTGATCGTGGCCAGCCACGACCGCTACCTCATCGAGCGGGTCACCGACGTCGTGTACGGGCTGTTCGGCGACGGCCGTCTCGTGCACCTGCCCGGCGGGATCGACGAGTACCTCGCCCGCGCCGCCACCCAGCCCGGCTCCGCCGCCGCCGAAGCGGTGCCACCGACGACCCCGGAGACCCCGGCCCGCACCGGCCTCTCCGCGGCCGAGGTACGCCAGGCACGCAAGGAACTGACCCGGCTGGAGCGGCAGATCAGCAAACTCGAACAGCGCGAGGCCGGGCTTCTCGACCAGCTCGCCGAGCACGCCACCGACTACGCGAAGGTCGCCGAGCTGGACGGCCAGCTCAAGGACCTGCGGGCCGAACGGGAGCGCACCGAGGAGGCGTGGCTCGCCCTCGCCGAACAGCTGCCCGCCGACTGACGCCGTCGCCCACCACCGACCGGACGCGCAGGTGGGGCCCCCGTGTGCGGCGTCACACCCAGACGTAGGCGAGAATCATGGTCGACCCTCAACCGAACGGCCTTGGAGACTCAGACATGCACACCCCCGTCAACCACCCCGCGCGGCCGATCTACCGGGCGATCGGCGGGCTGGCCGGTCTGTACCTCGTGCTCTTCGGTGTGCTCGGCATCATCACGTGCGCGGGCAACGACGTCCTCGCCCAGGACGACACCCGGGTCCTCGGCCAGGGCACGAACCTCGGCTTCTCGCTGGTCAGCGTCCTGCTCGGGATCCTGGTGCTGGCCGGCACCCTGCTCGGGCGCAACATCGACGTGATGATCAACCAGTGGCTGTCGTACCTGCTGATGGCCGTCGGCCTCGCCGGGCTCGCCTTCCTCCGGACCGAGGCGAACATCTTCAACTTCAGCATCCCCACGGTCATCGTCATCATGGTCCTCGGCCTGGTCCTGCTGCTGGTCGGCATGTACGGCAAGGTCGGCACCGACGAGGAGCGGGACGCCTGGCAGAAGGCCCGCCTCGTGCTCTGATCCGTCACGCCCTCCGGTCACGCCTTACGTTTCGCCGGAGCCCGACCTGCTCCGGGCGGTCATGCCCGTTCCGCAGGTCGGGCTCCGGCGAAACCCGTCTGTGGCCCCGCTCGTGCCGCCGACCATCCCCGTCGCGCGCCGGCCCGCCGGTCCGACCGTCCCCGCCGGCCGGCTCGGCGGTTCGGCGGACAGTTGGCACCTCCGCGCGCGACAATCCTCCGGAACCGGTCATCACGGGCGGAGGAGAGGCTCCATGGCGCACTTCCCGGTGAACCATCCGGCGCGGCCGATCTACCGGGTCCTCTCCGGACTCATCGGGCTCTACATCCTCGTCTTCGGCGTCTGGGGCGTCGCACAGACCGCCGGTGAATCCCTGTTCGGCCGGGGCAGCCACTGGGTGCTCGGGCTCCGCACCAACCTCGCGTTCTCGATCGCGTCGGTGATCTTCGGCGCCTTCCTGCTGATCGGCGCGTCCCGCCGGACCAACCTCGGCCACTACATGAACCTGACCGCCGGCATCGTCTTCCTGGTCGTCAGCATCCTCATGATGGCCGTGCTGCAGACCGAGGCCAACATCCTGAACTTCTCGATGTCGACGGTGATCGTCTCGATGATCTTCGGCCTGGTGCTCCTCGGCACCGGGCTCTACGACAAGATCGGTACGCCGGAGCACGCCGACGAGGAGCGGAACCGGCGCAACCACCCCGTCTCCGAGGCGCACACCCGCCGCTGACCCGGCTCCGCACCGCCGGCGCGGCGGACGGCGGCCAGGACGGTCAGCGACCTCGGGACGTGATGAGCGTGGGCTTCGACTCCAGGTGCGACAGCCCGTTCCACGCCAGGTTCACCAGGTGCGCCGCCACCGTCTCCTTGCGCGGCTTGCGGACCTCCAGCCACCAGCGGCCGGTCAACGCCACCATGCCGACCAGCGCCTGCGCGTAGAGCTCGGCCAGCTTCGGGTCGTACCCACGGCTCTTGAACTCGGCGCCCAGGATGTGCTCGACCTGGTGCGCCACGTCGTTGAGGACGCTGCTGAAGTTGCCCGTCGCCGACATCAGCGGCGACTCCCGGACCAGCACCCGGAACCCGCTGGTCTCCTCCTCGATGTAGCTGAGCAGGGCCATCGCCGCCTGCTCCAGCAGCTCCCGCGGATGGCCGGCGGTGAGCGCCGTGGTGACCCGGTCCAGCAGCGCCCGGACCTCCCGGTCCACCACCACCGCGTACAGCCCCTCCTTGCCGCCGAAGTGCTCGTAGACCACCGGCTTGGAGACCTTCGCCCGGGCCGCCACCTCCTCGACGGACGTCGCGTCGAACCCGCGCTCGGCGAACAACTGTCGCCCGATCAGGATCAGCTGCTCCCGACGCTGGGCCGCCGACATGCGTACGCGGGACGACTTGCCAGCCGCCGCGGCGCTCGACCGTCGCCGGCCGCCGTCCTTGCCCGGGACATCCGCCATCTCGTCACCTCGCTGGCGCTCGGTGACGCCCTGCCGTGGGATGGTTCCTCCGCTGTGCCCGTTCACCTCGCCGCCTCACTGGCGTACGGCCGGAAGACGCTGTCGCGTCGTCCGACCGTACCCGCCTCGGGCCCGGCCCCCGTGTCTCCGTGCCGCGCGGCAAGCCCCCCACCTTGTTCGGTCATCCGGACATACTGCCAGGTAACCGGGGGGTGCATCGCCCGCATTACGGCGCCGCCGGTGACACCATCTTCGCCGCGATCCGCTCCGGCTTCGGCCAGCGGACGTCGTACGCCGCGCCGAGCTTCTCGAAGAACCAGATCACCCGGGCCGAGATGTCGACCTGGCCGCGCAGGACGCCGTGCCGCGCGCAGGTCGGGTCGGCGTGGTGCAGGTTGTGCCAGCTCTCGCCGAAGGACAGGATCGCCAGCGGCCAGAAGTTCGCGGCCCGGTCGCCGTTGCGCATGACGAAGGGGCGCTCGCCGTAGACGTGGCACACCGAGTTGATCGCCCAGGTGACGTGGTGCAGCAGGGCGACGCGGACCAGGCCACCCCAGAAGAACGCGGTGAGCGCGCCCTGCCACGACCAGGTCAGCAGGCCACCCATCACCGCGGGGCCGAGCAACGAGATCGCCACCATCAGCGGGAAGAGGCTGTCGACCCGGCGGATGTCCTTGTCGGCGAGGAGGTCGGGCGCGAAGCGCTCCCGGTTGGACATCTCCCGGTTGAACATCCAGCCGACGTGTGCGTGGAACATGCCCCGGGTCAGGCCCCAGACGCTCTCGCCGAAGCGCCACGGGGAGTGCGGGTCGCCCTCCAGGTCGGAGAAGGCGTGGTGGCGCCGGTGGTCGGCCACCCACTGGATGATCTCGCCCTGGACGGAGAGCGAGCCGGAGACCGCCAGCCCGACGCGCAGCCAGCGGCGCGCCTTGAACGAGCCGTGGGTGAAGTAGCGGTGGTACCCGACCGTCACACCGAGCCCGGAGATCACGTACCAGAACGCGGCGATTCCGACGTCGGTCCAGCTCAACCAGCCGCCCCAGGCCATGGGCACGGCGGCGATCAACGCCGCGAACGGGATCACCACGAACGCCCAGAGGGCGACGAGGATCCCGGGCGACTGGCTGCCCTGGGTCAGTGGCTTTGGTCCGGGTCCGGAGGCCTTCGGTTCGAGGAGAGCGGTCGACATGACACCTCACAGCAAGGGGAAGAGGACGATCTGAAAGCTACGCCTACGTCACCGTAACTTACGGAACCGTAGATCGCACGGGGAAGTTCACGAGTCGGGGTTCGTCGTACCCACGTCCTAGCGTTCGATGCATGACGGACCCACTCGCTTCCGAGGTGCGCCGGCTGCGCACCGTCGAGGGGCTTTCCGTCCGCGAGATCAGGGCGCGGACCGGGGTGGGCCGCAACCGGGTCTACGAGTTGCTGCGTGGAGTTCCGCCACCGGAGTGGACACGTCGTCCCAACGCCAGGGACGACCTGCGTCGCCGGGCGATCGAGCTCCGCGCGAGCGGCTGCTCGCTAGCCGAGATCGCCGCGTGCGTCGGGGTGGCGAAGTCGACGGCGTACCAGTGGGTACGGGACGTGCCGGCTTCGGTGGAGGACGACGCCGTCCGGCAGCGCCGGAAGGCGCACGCGAAGGCGATGTCGGAGGCGCGCTGGACCGCGCACCGGGCGGAGCGGGACGCCGCCCGGGCCAGACAGCACGCGGCGGCCGCCAGGGTGGTGGGCCCACTCGGCGAGCGGGATCTGCTGCTGCTCGGCGCGGCGATCTACTGGTGCGAGGGCGCGAAGTCGAAGCCGTGGCGCCGGGACGACCACGTCCAGTTCATCAACAGCGACCCTGGACTGCTGGCGCTGTTCCTGCGCTTCCTGGCGGCCTGCGGTGTCGACCCGTCGGTGCCGAGCTACCGGGTGAGCATCCACGAGAGCGCCGACGCCGAGGCCGCGACCAGCTGGTGGGCCGGGCGGCTCGGGCTGCCGGCCGACCGCTTCCGCCGGCCGACCCTGAAGAGACACAACCCGTCCACCGTCCGGCGCAACACCGGCACCGACTATCACGGATGTCTCGTGATCACGGTGCCGCGTAGTCGCGAGCTCTACTGGCGAATCGAAGGTATGATCGCCGAGCTGTTCGAAAGAGCGGCCGGCGCGGGCGTTGAAGAAACGGACCGCGATGCTTGACATTCAATGGGGTGTGGGGTAACGGCAACCCGCAGGCCTTTGGAGCCTTGAGCTCCTGGTTCGAATCCAGGCACCCCAGCTCAGGCAGCTTCAACCATTCGTCAAGGCCGTGCCAGTCCTCGGTCGACGTCTGGTTAGCATGGCCGCGACAGTGTCGCCGTCCCGACGGGAGCCACTCGTGTCCCAGCCCCACCTCCGCACCGTTGTCGTGCTCGCCGCCGGTGAGGGCAAGCGGATGAAGTCGGCGTTGCCGAAGGTCCTGCACCCGCTGCTCGGCCGTACCCTGCTCGGGCACGTCCTGAGCGCGGCGGCGCCGCTGGAAGCGGACCGCACCGTGGTGGTGGTCGGTCACGGTGCCGACCAGGTCCGCGCGCACCTCGCCGAGATCGCGCCGGACGCCATCCCGGTGCTCCAGGCCGAGCAGCTCGGCACCGGTCACGCGGTGCGGATCGCGTTGGAGGCCGTCCCGGACGCCACCGGCACGGTGGTCGTCATCAACGGGGACGTGCCCCTGCTCCGTCCCGAGACGGTGAGCGCCCTCGTGCACGCGCACGAGCAGGCCGGCGCCGCCGCGACGGTGCTCGCCGCCGAGGTGCCCGACCCCACCGGCCTGGGCCGGATCGTGCGGGCCGCCGACGGCCGCCTGGAGCAGATCGTCGAGGAGCGGGACGCCACGCCGGCGCAGCGGGCCATCCGGGAGATCAACGCGGGCAGCTACGCGTTCGACGTGGTCCGGCTGCGTGACGCGCTCGGCAAGCTGTCGACCGACAACGACCAGGGCGAGGAGTACCTCACCGACGTCTTCGGCCTGCTGAACTCCGCGGGCGAGCCGGTGGCGGTGCACGTCGCGCCGGACCATGTGGAGACGCTGGGCTGCAACGACCGGGTGGAGCTGGCGGCCCTGCGCCGGCTGCTGCGCGACCGGATCAACGAGGGGTGGATGCGCACCGGGGTGAGCCTGCTCGACCCCGAGACCACCTGGATCGACGTGACGGTCGCGCTGGACCGGGACGCGGTGGTCGACCAGAACACCCAGCTGCGCGGGGCCACGGTCGTGGGCTCCGGCGCCGTGGTGGGGCCGGACGTGACGCTCGTCGACACCGTGGTCGGCGAGGGCGCCACCGTGCTGCGCAGCCACGCGGTGGGCGCCGAGGTCGGTCCGGGGGCCAGCGTGGGCCCGTACGCGTACCTGCGGCCGGCCGCCCGGCTGGCCGGGAAGGCGAAGGTCGGCACGTTCGTCGAGGTGAAGAACTCCGAGGTCGGCCCGGGCGCCAAGGTGCCGCACCTGTCGTACGTGGGTGACGCGACGATCGGCGCGAAGGCCAACATCGGCGCGGCGACGATCTTCGTGAACTACGACGGGGTGAACAAGAACCGGACGGTCGTCGGCGAGGGCGCGTTCATCGGCTGCGACACGAGCCTGATCGCGCCGGTCGAGGTGGGCGCCGGGGCGTACGTGGCGGCGGGGAGCGCGATCACCCAGGACGTGCCGCCGGGTGCGCTGGGGGTGACCCGGGCGCCGCAGCGTGCCATCGAGGGCTGGGTGGCTCGCAAGCGCCCGGGCACGGTGTCCGCGGAGGCGGCCGAGCGGGCGCTGCGGGCCGCGGAGGGTGCGTCGTCGGGTGCCGCGGCGGCAAGCGAAGGTGAGGCAATCCACGGGGATGACCACGCACTGGGCGGGGAATCCCGTGGGGGAGATACTGCAACCGACTAGTCCCCGGCCCACCACCACCGTGCCGGGCAAAACCGACCAACGGGAGCAGACGGGCCCATGGGCAGCATCGTCGCCGAAAACCGCAAGAGCCTGATGCTCTTCACCGGACGTGGCTTTCCGGAGCTGGCCAAGGAGATCGGCGAGGTGCTCGGCGTCGCGCCGACGCCGGCCGACGCGTACGAGTTCGCCAACGGCGAGATCTTCGTACGGTACCGGGATTCCGTGCGTGGTTCGGACGCCTTCGTGGTGCAGTCCGTCACGCACGGCGTGAACACCTGGGTCATGGAGACCCTCATCATGATCGACGCGCTGAAGCGCGGCTCGGCCAAGCGGATCACGGTCGTCCTGCCGTTCTACCCGTACTCGCGGCAGGACAAGAAGCACCGCGGGCGGGAGCCCATCTCGGCGCGGCTGATCGCCGACCTGCTGAAGACGGCGGGCGCGAACCGCATCCTGACCGTGGACCTGCACACCGCGCAGATCCAGGGCTTCTTCGACGGCCCGGTGGACCACCTGTTCGCCATGGACGTGCTGGCCGAGTACGTGGAGCGCCAGTACGCGGGCCGGCCGCTCACGGTGGTCGCGCCGGACTCGGGCCGGGTGCGGGTCGCCGAGCGGTGGACGGACCGGCTGGGTGGCTGCCCGCTGGCGTTCATCCACAAGACGCGGGATCCGCTGAAGCCGAACCAGGTGGTGGCGAACCGCGTGGTCGGTGACGTGGAGGGCCGGGTGTGCCTCATCGTCGACGACATGATCGACACGGGTGGCACGATCTGCCGTGCGGCGGACATCCTGCGCGAGTCCGGCGCCGACGACGTGATCGTCGCGTCGACCCACGCGTTGCTCAGCGACCCGGCGACCGAGCGGTTGAAGAACAGCCCGATCAGCGAGGTCGTGGTCACGAACACGCTGCCGCTGCCTCCGGAGAAGCAGCTCGACAAGATCACCGTCCTGTCGATCGCGCCGCTGCTGGCCCGGGCGATCCGGGAGGTCTTCGACGACGGCTCGGTGACGACCCTGTTCGGTGGCCTGAGCTGACGGTCCGACCGGGATCCTGAGGGCGGTCCGGCGGCTCGGCACGGCCCGCCGTCGACGGGCCGCCACTCAAGGAGTCCGTCGGAGGCGGCGTCCTGCCGTCCGGCGGGCCATCGTCCGGGCCGTCCGGCGGGACGCCTCCGGGTGGTCCGGCGGCCTGCCGTTCGCGCTGCCCGGCGGGCCGTCCCGTCGCCCGGCGGTGGGCCCCCGGGGCCCGGGTGCGGGGAGGCGGGGACTGGCGGAGGGGCGGGAATCCGCTCGGGTAGACTGGTGCGGTTGCCACGGCGAGGGTGCCCGGCGGGCCGCTGAGGAAGCGCCGCACGGAAGCACCGTCATCGACGCGGTGCTCCGGGCAGTCGTTCATGACGCATGAGCCCCAGCGAGCCCCTCGCCCCAGCACCGCAAGACGACAAGCCGCCGCAGCGAAGCATCAGGAGTTTCCCCGTGTCCGAGGTAAAGATCAGCGCCGAGCCCCGCACCGAGTTCGGCAAGGGTGGTGCCCGTCGTACCCGCCGGGCCGGCAAGGTGCCCGCCGTGCTGTACGGCCACGGCGAGAAGCCGAAGCACATCGCGCTGCCGGCCCGCGAGTTCGCGGCCGCGATCCGCAAGGGTGGCGCGAACCAGCTCTTCGCCATCGAGGTGAGCGACGGCACCCAGGTGCTGGCGCTTCCGAAGGCGATCCAGCGTGACCCGATCAAGGACACCTTCGAGCACGTCGACCTGCTGCTCGTCCGCCGGGGCGAGAAGGTCACCGTCGAGGTCCCGGTCGAGCTGACCGGTGAGGCCGCGAAGGACACGCTGATCGTGCACGACCACGACACCCTCTCGGTGACCGCGGACGCCACCCGCGTGCCGGACCACCTGGAGGCGTCGATCGAGGGCGCCGAGGCGGGCGCCCAGGTCACCGCCGGCGACGTGAAGCTGCCGGCCGGTGTCGAGCTGGCCGCCGACCCGGAGCTGCCGGTCGCCACGGTGACCGCTGCGCCGACCGCCGAGCAGCTCGAGGCCACCCTGCCCGAGGTCGAGGAGGCCACCGAGGAGGCCGAGGCCGAGGTCGGCGAGGTCACCGAGTCGTCCGAGGGCGCCGACACCGCTCCGGCCGCCGAGGGCGAGGAGAACGCCGAGGCGCGTACCGAGGCCTGATTCGGCCGGTCCACGTGCGACAGGCGTCCCCGCGCGGTGGGGGCGCCTGTCGGCGTATCCGGGGTGTGTGAGACCGACAGCGGGAAGGGCGGGTCGTGACGGACGAGGCGGGGCCGTGGCTGGTGGTCGGCCTGGGCAACCCGGGCCGGGAGTACGCCGGTAACCGGCACAACGTCGGCTTCATGGTGGCGGACCTGCTCGCGCGGCGGGTGGGCGCGAAGTTCGGCCGGCACCGGCGGGCGGTGGCCGAGGTGGCCGAGGGCCGCCTGGGTCTCGGTGGGCCGCGGCTGGTGCTCGTGAAGCCGCTGACCTACATGAACCTCTCCGGCGGGCCGGTGGCGGCGCTGGGCCAGTTCTACAAGGTGCCGCCGGGGCGGGTGGTCGCGGTGCACGACGAGCTGGACATCGGCTACGGGCAGCTGCGGGTGAAGTGCGGCGGCGGCGAGGGCGGGCACAACGGGCTGCGCTCGATGACGAAGTCGCTGGGCACGAAGGAGTACGTGCGGGTCCGGTTCGGCATCGGCCGGCCGCCGGGGCGGCAGGACCCGGCCGACTTCGTCCTGTCGGACTTCAACGCGGCGGAGCGCAAGGAGCTGGAGTTCCTGGTCGACCGGGCGGCGGACGTGGTGGAGTCGGTCGTGCTCCGCGGTGTGGAGCCGACGCAGAACCTCTATCACGGCGGCTGACTGCGGTGGGCGTACCGGGCCGGTAGTCTGCGCCTTTCGGTGTGCGCGACCGGCGGCGCCGGGTCCCGGCGGGATGTCCCGGCGTCGTGGTCGGGCCCTGGCGACGGGAGCGGATCATGACGAGTCCTCCGATGGTCGACGGCGCGTTCGCCCGGTGGCTGGCGGCCCGTGCGGGCCAGGCGCTGCTGGGGCTGAGGGCGGAGCTGGGGTTCGGTGACCCGGCGGCGCTGAAGTCGGCGGGGGACAAGGTCGCGCACGAGCTGATCCGCACGGAGCTGGCGGCGTGGCGTCCGGGTGACGCGGTGCTCTCGGAGGAGGACGAGGGGGCGCGGCTGGCCTGGGCGGCCGAGGTGAACCCGGGGACGGTGTCCCGGTTGACGGCCGACCGGGTGTGGATCGTCGACCCGCTGGACGGCACGCGGGAGTTCGCCGAGGAGGGGCGCGCGGACTGGGCGGTGCACGTGGCGCTCTGGGCGCGCGACGCGCCGGGCCCGCACGGGCTGGTCGCCGGCGCGGTGGCGCTGCCCGCGCAGCAGCGGGTGCTCGCGACCGACTATCCGCCGGGGTACCCGCCGATGACGGTGGAGGCGGCGGCCGGCCGGGACCGGATCATCCGGTTGGCGGCGAGCCGGAGCCGGCCGCCGGTGTTCCTCACCGACCTGGCCGAGGACGTGGGCGCGCACCTGGTGCCGATGGGTTCGGCGGGCGCGAAGATCGCCGCGGTGGTGACCGGTGAGGTGGACGCGTACATCCACGCCGGCGGCCAGTACGAGTGGGACTCGGCGGCGCCGGTCGCTGTGGCGACGGCCACCGGGCTGCACGCTTCCCGGATCGATGGATCTGCGCTGAAATACAACGAGGCGGATCCACGCCTTCCCGACCTGCTGGTCTGTCGTCGGGATCTCGCCCCCCGGTTGCTTGCGGCGTTGCAGAGACATTCCGGGTAACCTCAACGCAAGTTCTTGACATCCCCGACCGGAAAAGTCTGGAAATCGGATGAGCGAGCGAATCGAGCCCGGGTCATGACCGCCCCCGCATACCAGGTCTCACACCTCGACGCGCTGGAGGCGGAGAGCATCTTCGTGATGCGCGAGGTGGTGGCCGAGATGGAGCGTCCGGTGCTGCTCTTCTCGGGCGGCAAGGACTCCATCGTGATGCTGCGGCTCGCCCAGAAGGCGTTCGCCCCGGCGAACATCCCCTTCCCGGTGATGCACGTGGACACCGGGCACAACTTCCCGGAGGTCATCGAGTACCGCGACCGGCGGGTGGCCGAGCTGGGGCTGCACCTGGTGGTGGCGAGCGTGCCGGAGGCGCTGGCCCGCGGGCTGGTCCGCGAGTCGCCGGACGGGACCCGCAACCGCATCCAGACGCCGGTGCTGCTGGAGGCCGTGGAGAAGCACCGCTTCGACGCGCTCTTCGGTGGTGCTCGCCGAGACGAGGAGAAGGCCCGGGCCAAGGAGCGGGTGTTCAGCTTCCGCGACGAGTTCGGCCAGTGGGATCCGAAGAACCAGCGGCCGGAGCTGTGGGCGCTCTACAACGGCCGGCACCACCCGGGTGAGTCGATCCGCGTCTTCCCGCTGTCCAACTGGACCGAGCTGGACGTCTGGCACTACATCGCGCGGGAGCGGATCGCGCTGCCGTCGATCTACTACGCGCACGAGCGTGCGGTGGTCGAGCGGGACGGGATGCTGTACGCGGTGAACGAGTTCATCCGCCCCCGGGCGGGCGAGGAGCAGTTCAAGGCGCGGGTGCGCTACCGCACGGTGGGCGACGCGTCCTGCACGGCCGCCGTGCGCTCCGACGCCGACACCGTGGAGAAGGTCATCGAGGAGGTGGCCGCGACCCGGATCACCGAGCGCGGCGCGACCCGCGGTGACGACCGGGTCAGCGAGGCCGCCATGGAGGACCGCAAGCGGGAGGGCTACTTCTGATGAGCGTCGAGACCGCCGCGGCCACCCCGGTCGGCGCCGGGCCGGAGGCCCGGCGCATGGACCTGCTGCGCTTCGCCACCGCCGGCAGCGTCGACGACGGCAAGTCGACGCTGATCGGCCGGCTGCTCTACGACACGAAGTCGCTGTTCACCGACCAGTTGGCCGCGGTGGAGGCGGTCAGCGCGGCGCGCGGCGACGAGTACACCAACCTGGCGCTGCTCACCGACGGCCTGCGGGCGGAGCGGGAGCAGGGCATCACCATCGACGTGGCGTACCGCTACTTCGCCACGCCGCGGCGGAAGTTCATCATCGCGGACACGCCGGGGCACATCCAGTACACGCGGAACATGGTCACCGGCGCGTCGACGGCCGACCTGGCGCTGATCCTCGTGGACGCCCGCAAGGGTCTCGTGGAGCAGTCCCGCCGCCACGCGTTCCTGTGCTCGCTGCTGCGGGTGCCGCACCTCGTGCTCTGCGTCAACAAGATGGACCTGGTCGACTTCTCCCAGGAGGTCTTCGAGCGGATCGCCGACGAGTTCACGGCGTTCGCCGCGAAGCTCGAGGTGCCCGACCTGGCCGTGGTGCCGGTCTCCGCGCTCAAGGGCGACAACATCGTGAGCCGGTCGCCGAACATGCCGTGGTACGAGGGCCCGGCGCTGCTGCACCACCTGGAGCGGGTGCACATCGCCAGCGACCGCAACCTGGTGGACGTGCGGTTCCCGGTGCAGTACGTGATCCGTCCGCAGTCGACGACGGTCACGGACTACCGGGGCTACGCGGGGCAGGTCGCCTCCGGGGTGCTCAAGCCGGGTGACGAGGTGATGGTGCTGCCCTCGGGTTTCACGAGCCGGATCGCCTCGGTGGAGACCGCCGACGGCCCGGTCGCCGAGGCGTTCCCGCCGATGTCGGTGACCGTGCGCCTGACCGACGAGATTGACATCTCCCGGGGCGACATGATCTGCCGGCCGAACAACGCGCCGGCGGTGGCCCAGGACATCGAGGCGATGGTCTGCTGGATGGACGAGACCCGGCCCCTGCAGGTCGGCGGCAAGTACGCGATCAAGCACACCACCCGTTCGGCGCGGGCGATCGTGCGCGGCCTGCACTACCGGCTCGACATCAACTCCCTGCACCGGGACGAGGCGGCGGGCGAGCTGCGGTTGAACGAGATCGGCCGGGTCCGGCTGCGGACGACGGTCCCGCTGCTCGCCGACGAGTACCGGCGCAACCGGACCACCGGCGGGTTCATCATCATCGACGAGAGCACCAACCGTACGGTGGGCGCCGGCATGATCGTCGAGGCCGGCTGAGTCCCCGCCGTGACCGGCGTCGCCGGGTCAGCTTCGCTGCTCGGAGGTGGTGATGGTGGCGCGGGCCGCCAGGCGGCTCCAGATCCGGTAGCCGAGCCAGCGGATGGCGGGGCCGGCCCGGCGGCTGAGCTGCCGCCAGAGGCGCAGGGCGAGGACGAGGCAGGCCGGCGCCAGCAGCAGGACGCCGAGGCCGCCGAGCACACTGTCGGTCGTCGGGGCGATCCCGTCGAGCAGCAGCCCGGCCAGGGCGGCCGCGGTGAACGCCAGGCAGACGACGACGGTCCGCGCGCCGAGCTGCCGGCGTAGCTGCCAGCGCACGGGCGACGGCTGCCGCCGCCAGGTCAGCAGCGACCATCCGGCCACGGCCGCCGGGACCAGCAGCGCGGTGGCGAGCCGTGCGGGTCGGGCCGCGTCCACCACCGCGAACAGGACCACGTGCGCCACGGCGGCCAGCGCCAGCACGTCGAACAACCGCCACCACAGGGCGGCGGCCACCACGGCGTGGCGTACGGCGGCCGACCCGTCCTGCGGGTCCGCGGCCAGCGCGTCGGTGAAGCCCCGCGCGGCCCGCCCGACGCGGTCCTGTGCGGCGTCGAACAGCGCGAGCTGGTGCAGGGCCGGCTCGTACGACGGGTCCAGCGCCAGCGCCTGCCGGCAGGCGGCCCGGGCGGCCCGGAGCCGACCCATGCGGGCGTGCACCCGGGCGTCGAGCAGGTGCACCCCGGGCACCTGCGGGGCGAGTTCGAGGGCGGTGTCGGCGTGCCGGCGGGCGACGACGACCCGGGTGGGGTTGCCGAGCGTGAGCAGCGCCTCGGCGAGCAGCGCGTGCGCCTCCCAGACGCCGGGCGCCCGTTCCAGGGCGGCCTGGGCGGCCGCGGCCGCGTACGCGGGCTGGCCGGCGGCGAGCAGGATCCGGCCCTTCTCCACGAGCAGGTGCTGGGGCGTGGCGGCGAGGGCGAGCGCCCGGTCGATGACCCGCAGCGCCTCGGCGAACTGGCCGAGCATGCGGTGGCAGCGGGCGAGGTGGTAGAGGACGCCGACGTGCTCGGGCTGCTCGGCCAGCACGCCCCGGAGCACTTCCACCGCCTCGGCGTGGCGCCCGACCTCGATGAGCGCCACCGCCCGCTGTTGGGCGGCCAACCCGGTGTCGGTCACCTCGTCCCCTTCCCGCTCGCCGGTCGCGGCGACACCCTACCGACCGTCGCGGGTGGACGCGTCACGCGGATTCCGTGCCGGCGGCGGCCCGGTCCCGCGGGTCGGCGTCAGTCGAGGCGGGTGGCGCCGCCGGCGGGAAGCACGGTCACGTGGCCGGGGGCGGGGAAGCCCTTCTCGGCGTACGCGGCCGTGACGGCGTCGGCGACGGCCTCGGCGGCGTCCGCCTCGACCAGCGCGAGCACGCACCCGCCGAAGCCGCCGCCGGTCATCCGGGCGCCGAGGGCGCCGGCGGCGAGCGCCGCCTCGACGGCGGTGTCGATCTCCGGCACGGTGATCTCGAAGTCGTCGCGCATGGAGACGTGCGACGCGGTGAGCAACGGCCCGATCTCGCGGACCCGGCCGGCGCGCAGCAGCGCCACCGTGTCGAGCACCCGCTGGTCCTCGGTGACCACGTGCCGGACCCGCCGCCGCGTCTCCGGGTCGTCGAGGCGGGCGAGCGCGGTGTCGAGCTGGTCGACGCCGACGTCGCGCAGGGCCGGCACGCCGAGCCGCGCGGCGCCGGCCTCGCAGGAGCGGCGGCGGGCGGCGTACTCGCCGTCGGCGTGCCGGTGCGGGGCGTGGCTGTCGACGACCAGCATGGCCAGGCCCGCGGCGTGCAGGTCGAACGGGATGTGTTCGACCTCCTCGGTGCGGCAGTCGAGGAAGAGCGCGTGCCCGTCGCGGCAGCGGATGGCCGCCGACTGGTCCATGATCCCGGTCGGCGCGCCGACGTAGACGTTCTCGGCGCGCTGGGCCAGGCGCGGCTGCCGCTCGGCGGGGAGGTCGAGGCCGCCCAGGTCGACAAGGGCGGTCAGCACGGCCGCCTCCAGGGCCGCCGACGACGACAGCCCCGCGCCGAGCGGCACGTCGGAGGCGATCGCCAGGCGGGCGCCGGGCACGTCGTGGCCGGCGTCGCGCAGCGCCCACACCACCCCGGCGACGTACGCGCCCCAGCCGGTGACCCGGCCCGGTTCGGCGACCTCGTCGGCGCCGAAGGTGACGGTCTCGTCGGATAACTCGGACCAGACCGTCCAGCGGGCGCCGTCCTGCCCGGCGGCGGCGGCCACGGTACGCAGGGGAAGCGCGAAGGGCAGGACGAAGCCGTCGTTGTAGTCGGTGTGCTCGCCGATCAGGTTGACCCGTCCGGGCGCCGCCCAGCGGCCGGCGGGCGGCTCACCGTAGCGGGTGCGGAAGCCGGCGGCGGCGCGCTCGGCGACGTCGGTCATGCCTGCTCCAGGATGTGGGTGCGGTAGAAGATCCAGGCGTCGCCGACCATGTCGTGCAGGGTCGGCTTCTGCGGCACCCAGCCGAGTTCCTCGCGGGCCAGGCGGGAGGAGGCCACCAGTTCGGCGGGGTCGCCCTCGCGGCGCGGGGCGAGTTCGACGGGCAGCGGGTGGCCGGTGACCTCGCGGACGACGTCGACGACCTGCCGGTTGGTGAACCCGTTGCCGTTGCCGAGGTTGTAGATCCGGTGCTGGCCGGGGGTGGCGGCGCCCAGGGCGAGCAGGTGGGCGCGGGCCAGGTCCGCCACGTGGATGTAGTCGCGGACGCAGGTGCCGTCGACGGTCGGGTAGTCGTCGCCGAAGAGCTGCAGCTTCTCCCGCCGGCCGGCGGCCACCTCCAGCGCGATGGGGATGAGGTGCGTCTCCGGGTCGTGCCGCTCGCCGAGCGCGACGGCGCCGTCGAGGTGGGCGCCGGCGACGTTGAAGTAGCGCAGCGAGACGGCCGCGAGGCCGTGCCCGATCGCCTCGGAGGTGAGCGCCATGTCGACGGCCAGCTTGGTCGCGCCGTACGTGTTGGTCGGCGCCGTCACGGCGGTCTCCGGGATCGGCAGTTCGGTGGGGTTGCCGTAGACGGCGGCGGTGGAGGAGAAGACGAGTCGGGGCACGCCGGCGGCGCGGACGGCGTCGAGGAGGGCGAGCGTGCCGACGGTGTTGGTGTGCCAGTAGAGTTCCGGCTTGACCATGGATTCGCCCGCGGCGATGAGGGCGGCGAAGTGCAGCACCCCGTCGAACCGGGCCTCGGGGGTGACGACCTGCGCCGCCTCGTGCACGGGCAGGTCCACGTGGGTGGCGTCGGGGGCCAGCGCGACCCGGTGGCCGGTGCGCAGGTCGTCGAGGACGACCACCTCGTGCCCGGCGTCGAGCAGCATCCGGGTCACGACACTGCCGATGTAGCCGGCGCCGCCGGTGACGAGCAGTTTCATCTCGTTCGCCTCCTGAGGTCGGCCCGGGTCGTGGCCGGTTCGTGCTCACCCTACGGGCGGGCCGGACGGCCCGGACTCCGCGGAAGTCGATTCCATCATAAACTCTCACGATCCAACAGAGTTGAACACGGCGGGCGGGTGACCGGCGTACGCCGTATGGCCGTGTGGAGACCGCGCGCTGTCTACCATCTCTGGCATGCGCGAAGCGGGCGGGCCCGAGCACCGGCGACGCGCGCGGCGACGACCCGGCCGCGAACCCGGGCCCGTCGCCCGGGCCGTGGCCGCGATGGTGGTGCGGGCCGCCGACGCGGCCACCCGGCGCGTGACGGACCTGCTCGGTGCCGGCCCGGCGGCCGGCCGGGAGCGCATCAGCGAGGCCGAGCTGCGCGACCTGGTGGCCGCCAACACGCTGCTCGACGCGGACGAGCGCCGGATCATCGACGAGGTCCTGGTGGCCGGGGCCCGGCTGATCCGCGAGGTGATGATGCCCCGCACCGAGGTCGTATTCCTCCCCGCCGGCCTCACCATCGCCGAGGCGGCCCGCCTGGTGCGGGTCGAGACGCACACCCGCTACCCGGTCACCGACGGCACCCACGACGACGTGGTCGGGTTCGTCCACCTGCGCGACGTGCTGCTGCGCCCCGAGGGCGACCCGTGCGCCACCGTCGGCGAGCTGACCCGGGAGGTGAAGCGGCTGCCCGGCAGCAAGCGGGTGCTCGCGGCGCTGACGGAGATGCGCCGGGAGGGGCACCACCTCGCGGTGGTCGTCGACGAGTACGGCGGCACGGCCGGCATCGTCACCCTCGAGGACCTCATCGAGGAACTCGTCGGTGAGATCCACGACGAGTACGACGGCACCCCCGACCCGGTGCACGCCGGGCTGCCCGCCGTGGTCGACGGCCGCCTCAACCTGGCCGACTTCACCGAGCGCACCGGCGTCACCCTGCCCACCGGCCCGTACGAGACGGTCGGCGGGTTCGTCATGGCGGCCCTGGGACGGCTGCCGGTCGCCGGTGACGAGGTGACGGTGGCGCCCGGCTCGGTCGACGACGGTGACGCCGAACCGGGCGACCCGCCCGGCGGCTGGCTGTTGCGGGTGCTCGCCCTGGAGGGGCGGCGGGTGGCCCGGCTCGCCGTCTCCGCCGTCCGCGTACCCGAGCAGCGGCGCGAGACCGCGGCGCCGGCGGTGACCCGCGAGGCCCGGCCCGCGAACCCGTCCTGACCGGCCGGTGACCGCGCCGGATGCGACCCGCCGGCCCGTCATGACGCCCGCCGCGGCGGGCTGACAGAATTGGCGGCATGCCCGACGTTCCCGCCCGTCCCCGCGTCTTCTCCGGCATCCAGCCGACGGCCGACTCGTTCCACCTCGGCAACTATCTGGGGGCGCTCCGGCACTGGGTGGCCCTGCAGGAGACCCACGAGACGTTCTACTGCGTCGTCGACCTGCACGCGATCACCGCCGGGCACGACCCGAAGACGCTCCGGCAGCGGTCGCGGATCGCCGCCGCCCAGCTCTTCGCGGTGGGCATCGACCCGGAGCAGAGCACCCTGTTCGTCCAGTCGCAGGTGCCGGAGCACTCGCAGCTGGCGTGGGTGCTGGGGTGCATCACCGGGTTCGGCGAGGCGAGCCGGATGACCCAGTTCAAGGACAAGTCGCAGAAGCAGGGCAGCGACCGCTCCAGCGTCGGCCTCTTCACGTACCCGATCCTCCAGGCCGCCGACATCCTGCTCTACCAGGCCGACGCGGTGCCGGTCGGTGAGGACCAGCGGCAGCACCTGGAACTCTCCCGCGACCTCGCGCAGCGGTTCAACACCCTGTTCGGGCGGACGTTCACCGTGCCGGCCCCGCACATCGTCAAGGACACCGCGAAGATCACCGACCTGCAGGAACCGACCGCGAAGATGTCCAAGTCGTCGTCCTCGCCGGCCGGCATCATCGACCTGCTGGAGGATCCGGCCCGCACGGCCAAGAAGATCCGCTCGGCGGTCACCGACACGGGCCGCGAGATCGTCTTCGACGCCGAGGGCAAGCCGGGCATCTCCAACCTGCTGACGATCTACTCGGCCCTCTCCGGACGCGACATCGACGACCTGGTCGCCGCGTACGCCGGCAAGGGCTACGGCGACCTGAAGAAGGACCTGGCCGAGGTGGTGGCCGACTTCGTCCGCCCGATCCAGGAGCGCACCCGCGGCTACCTGGACGACCCGGCCCAGCTCGACAAGCTGCTCGCCACCGGCGCGGAGAAGGCGCGTGCCGTGGCCGCTCCGACGCTGCGTGCCGTGTACGAGCGGATCGGCTTCTTCCCGCCGGTGCGCGGCGAGTAGCGCCGCGACCGCGGGACGGGTTGACGAAGGCCGGTGGCCGGAGAGGTGACGCGCAGCGTGGATCGCAGGGACGGGGCGCCGGGGGAGGGTGACCTCATCCAGATCGGGGTGGCGGTGGACATCCCCGAGCCGTGGGGCGGCCAGCTCACCCGGCGGCGGGCGGAGGCCGGCGACCCGCAGGCGGCGGACATCCCGGCGCACGTCACGCTGCTCGGGCCGACCGAGATCCCGGTGGCCGCCCTGCCGGCCGTGGAGCGGCACCTGGCCGGCGTCGCCGCCGCCCACCTGCCGTTCACCCTCCACCTGCGGGGCACCGGCACGTTCCGTCCGGTGACGCAGGTCGTGTTCGTGGCCGTGGCGGCCGGCATCAGCGAGTGTGAGCTGCTGGCCGCTGCGATCAGCGCCGCGCCGGAACTGCGCCGGGAGACCCGCTTCCCCTACCACCCGCACGTCACGGTGGCCCAGGACGTGCCGCCCGAGGCGCTGGACAAGGCGTACGAGGATCTGGCGGACTTCTCCGCCATGTTCGAGGTGGAGGCGTTCACCCTCTTCTCGCACAGCGGCCAGGCCCGGTGGCAGCCCCGCCGCGACTTCCGGCTGGGCGGCTGAGCGGACGCTGCGGCGGGCGCGCCCGTGACGGTTACCCCCGCGGCGGGCCGACATCGGCGAGGATGACGGCGTGAACGTGATCGGCCGGGTCGAGGCGGGCATCGGCCGCCGGGTGGACGCCGCCCGCCGCCGGTCGCCGGTCTTCGACCACGTGTGGCGGGCCGGTGCGCTCTACGCCCAGGTGCTCGGCGGCCGGCTGGCCGCGGCCATCGCCTACTACGGCTTCTTCGCGGTCTTCGCGCTCGCCCTGGTCGTCTACGCCATCTTCGGCGCGACCCTGGATGACAACAACGAGTTCAGCCTGGCCGCGGGCAGCTTCCTCCAGGACAACCTGCCCTTCCTCGACCCGGCGCAGATCGCCGACAGCAGCGGCACCGTCGGCGTGGTCGGCCTCATCATCCTCACCTTCACGGGGATCGGTTGGATCGAGGCCATCCGGTCCTCGCAGCGGTTGATGTACGGGTTCAACCAGCAGCCCGGCAACCTGGTGATCCGCCGGCTGGTCGACATCGGCGTGATGGTCATCGTGTTCGTGCTGCTCGGCCTCTCGGTGGCCGCCGTCGACGCGCTGGAGTCGGTGCTGCGCTTCCTGCTGCGCAGCACCGGGTCGCTCGGCCTCACCACGCTGAGCGCGATCCTCAGCGTGGTGGTCAACGCGGTCCTCGCGGCGCTGCTGCTGGTCGCCGTGCCGCGACTGCGGATGAGCCGGTCCCGGCTGCGCCCGGTGGTGTGGCTCGTCGCGATCGGCATCACGCTGCTCAACACGGTCGGCCGCTACTACGTCGTCCGCACCGAGCGGAACCCGGCGTACACGGTCGTGGCCGGCGCCGTGGGGCTGCTGCTCTACCTGTACCTGCTCAACCAGTTGCTGCTGTTCGGCGCGGCCCTCGCCGCGACCAGCCGCCGGGGGAGGGTGGTCGACCTGGCCGAGGGCCCGCCGCCGGCCGACCTCGACGAGGACACCGAGCCCGGCGTACCGGGTGGTGCCGGGTGAACGGGGAGGAGCCCGACGTGCTGATCTCGGTCGACCTGGACTCGCCCGTGCCTCCGTACGAGCAGGTGCGCGGGCAGCTCGCCGCCATGATCGGCGACGGGCGGCTCCCCGTCGGCACCCGCCTGCCCACGGTGCGGCAGCTCGCCGCCGACCTCAGCCTGGCACCGAACACGGTGGCTCGGGCGTACCGGGAACTGGAGGGGGCCGGGCTGC
Source organism: Micromonospora globbae (assembly GCF_036184225.1). Classification (NCBI taxonomy): domain Bacteria; kingdom Bacillati; phylum Actinomycetota; class Actinomycetes; order Micromonosporales; family Micromonosporaceae; genus Micromonospora; species Micromonospora globbae. Next base: position 4,669,497 of record NZ_CP108084.1, on the reverse strand, counting down.
TGGAGACGCGGGGGCGCAACGGCACGTTCGTGGCGCCCGGCCGGGACGAGGCGATGGACCGGCTCCAGCGGGCGGCGGCCGAGTACGCGCTCCAGGCCCACCGGCTCGGCGTGCCGCCGGGCGCCGCGCTCGCGCTGGTCCGTGCGGCCCTCGACGCGTCCCGGCCCGGCTGACGGATCCCGCCCGGCTGAGGCGTCCCGGCCCGGCTGGTCTGACGCCCTTCGGCCCCGGCCGAGGCGGCCGCGGGCAGCGACGGTGACGGGGATCGGACGAATGTTCCGCGCGGGCACCACGTGACGGACCATGATGGGCCGGTGGGTGCACTTGTGACGTTGGACCTGCCGAGCGACTCGCCGATGCTCGGTCTCCCGTGGATCATCACGTTCGGCCCGTTGAGCGACGAGGACGAGTGGGAGCCGGTGGTCTGCGGCCCGTACGAGCGCCCCCACGCGCTCGCTCTGGCCGAGGCGGTGGTGGCCGAGGAGCAGCTCATGGCGGTGGTGGAACCCCTGCTGCCGGCGCTCTCCGCCGAGGAGGTCCGCAGCGAGATCGCCGCCGCCCAGATCGCCGCGGCCGACGAGGCGGCCCAGGTGGACCAGGCCGACCTCTACGGCGACTTCGAGGACACCATCGACGAGGAGCTGGACGCGGCGGCGGACGAGGCCGGCCGCGGCGAGCCGACCGCCCCGCCGACCGAGGCCGAGCTGCGGGCCGGCTTCCGCCGGATCGCCGAGATGCTGACCGCCAGGGGGGCGTGAAACGCGGCCGCACGGACGTCGGCGCCCCACGGGGCGGACCCCGCGAGGCGCCGACGCCACCTCGCCCCCCACCACAAGGGGTCGGTGCCCAGCCGCCCGCCGGCGCGGAGCACGACGGACGACCAGGTCGGTGTCGAGTTACCCGTTCAGCGGCGTTCGAACCAGGCGGCCGTGTCGACCGGCAGCCACCGGTCGCCGTCCTGCGCCGTGAGGGTCTCGCTGGAGACGAGCGGCTCGCCGTACCCGCCGACCCGGACGGGCGCGCCGCTGATGTTGACGACGCAGGTCAGCGTGACGTCGCCCGCGGCGCGGGAGAAGGCCAGCACCCCGGGCTCGGTCTCCTGCCACGTCACCTCGCCGGCGTCGGCGGCCAGCGCCGGATGCGCGCGCCGGATCCGCAGCGCGCGACGGTAGAGCTCCAGGGTCGATCCGGGCACGCTGGTCTGCGCGGCGACCGAGAGGGCAGCCCAGGTCGCGGGCGCCGGCAGCCAGCTCTCCGCGCAGCCCGCGGGCCCGAAGCCGTACGGGGGCGCGTCGCCGCTCCACGGGATCGGCACCCGGCAGCCGTCGCGGCTCTCGCCGGTGCGCCGGAACGCCGGGTCCTGGCGTACGTCGTCGGGCAGGTCGAGCACCTCGGGCAGGCCCAACTCCTCGCCCTGGTAGACGTACGCGCATCCGGGCAGGGCGAACATCAGCAGGGCGGCGGCCCGCGCCCGGCGGAGCCCGTCGGGCCCGTCGCCGTAGCGGGTGACGTGCCGCTGCTTGTCGTGGTTGGACAGCACCCACGTGGTCGGCGCGCCGACGATGGTCGCCTCGGCCAGGGCGGTGTCGATGACCTTGCGGAACGACTCGGCCGACCAGGTGGCGTCGAGGAAGTCGAAGCTGAACGCCTGGTGCAGCTCGTCCGGGCCGATGTAGCGGGCCAGCCGCTGCGGCGTCTCGGCCCACGCCTCGGCCACGGCCATGCGGCCGCCCGGGTAGCTGTCCAGGATGGGCCGCCAGGCGCGGTAGATGTCGTGGACCTCGTCCTGGTCGAAGTACGGGAGGCGGCCCTTGCCGAGCAGTTCCACCTGGCGGCGGCCGGTGGTCATCGTGCTGAACCCGACGTCGGGCAGCCCTTCGGCCTTGATCATCCCGTGCGCCACGTCGATGCGGAAGCCGTCGACGCCCCGGTCCAGCCAGAAGCGCAGGACGTCCTCGAACTCGGCGCGGACCTCGGGGTGCCGCCAGTTCAGGTCCGGCTGGCTCGGGTCGAACAGATGCAGGTACCACTGGCCGTCGGCCACCCGGGTCCACGCGGGCCCGCCGAAGATGCTCTCCCAGTCGTTCGGCGGCAGCTCGCCGCGCTCGCCCCGGCCGTCGGCGAACAGGTAGCGCGCGCGCTCGGCCGCGCCGGGGGCGGCGGCCAGGGCGGCCTGGAACCAGGGGTGCCGGTCGGAGGTGTGGTTGGGCACGAGGTCGACGATGATCCGCAGGCCGAGGGCGTGCGCGTCGGTGACCATGGCGTCGAAGTCGGCGAGGGTGCCGAAGATCGGGTCGACGTCCCGGTAGTCGGCGACGTCGTAGCCACCGTCCACCATCGGCGAGGTGTAGAAGGGGGTCAGCCAGAGCGCGTCGATCCCGAGGTCGCGCAGGTAGGGCAGACGCTGCCGGATGCCCTCCAGGTCACCGACGCCGTCTCCGTTGGCGTCGGCGAAGCTGCGGACGTAGATCTGGTAGACGACCGCGGAGCGCCACCAGTCGGGGTCGGCGGTCGGCGGCGTGGGGCGGCTGGCGGTCATGGTGCGTTCCCCGTTCTCGCGGTACGGCGGCGCCCGCCACGGCGCGGGCGGCAGGGCGTCTGAGCAGAATGCCGGCCGGGGGCTGAAAGAGTCAAGCATTCCTTGCGCAAGAATCGCGCAGTCCTGCCGCCCTCGGCGCGGCCCGCTGGGCGCCGAGCGCCGGGCCGCTGGGCCCCGCGCCGGTGCGGGCCCCGCTGGATGTCCGGCCTCGGTGCGGGCCGGGCCTCAGGCCGGTACCGCCACCGGGGGCGGGCTCGGCCGACGCCCACCGCCACCGGCCGGGCGGGCCGGAGCGGCGGGGGCCACCGCCGTGGAGCCGCGGACGACCAGCTCGGGGCGGAAGAGGTACTCCGAGTGCGGGGCGCCGTGCCCGTTGATCTCGTCGACGAGCGCCCGCACGGCGGCCACCGCCATGGCGGCGACGGGCTGCCGCATGGTGGTCAGCGGGGGATCGGTGAAGGCCATCAGCGGCGAGTCGTCGTAGCCGACCACGGACAGGTCGCCGGGGACCGACAGCCCGCGCTGCCGGGCCGCCCGGACGGCGCCGAGCGCCATGAGGTCCGAACCGCAGACGACACCGGTGACGCCACGGTCGAGCAGCCGCCCGGCGGCCGCCTCGCCGCCCTCGACCCCGAAGAGGGTCAGCTCGGCGAGATCGTCCAGTTCGGACTCCGGGAGCCCGGCCAGCCGGGTCATGGCCGTACGCCAGCCGGCGACCTTGCGCCGCACCGGGACGAACCGGTCGGGCCCGGTGATCAGGCCGATCCGGCGGTGCCCGAGCGCGACGAGGTGGGCCACGGCCAGTTCGGCGGCCTCACCGTCGTCGCAGGAGACGAAGGGGGCCGCCACGTCCGGCACGTACCCGTTGATCATCACGATCGGCAGCGGTCGGGCGATCAGCGCCCGGTAGCGGTCGTGGTTGGCGGCCGTGTCGGCGTGCAGGCCGGAGACGAAGACGATCCCGGAGACCTGCCGGTCCAGCAGCATCTCGACGTACTCGTCCTCGGTGACGCCTCCGGCGGTCTGCGTGCAGAGCACCGGGGTGAAGCCGCTCTGCGCCAGGGTGGACTCGATGACCTGGGCGAAGGCGGGGAAGATCGGGTTGTCCAGCTCCGGCACCACGAGGCCCACCAGGCCGGCGCTGCGCTTGCGCAGGCGCGCCGGGCGCTCGTAGCCGAGCACGTCGAGGGCGGTGAGGACGGCCTGCCGGGTCTCCGGGGCCACACCGGGGCGGTCGTTGAGCACCCGCGACACCGTGGCCTCGCTGACGTCGGCCTGTTGGGCGATGTCGGACAGTCGAGCGCGCATGGCGGCACTCTAGCTCACCGGCAAGTTCTTGCGAACGGCCCTGCAAGCCCTTCCATTCTCTGAAACCCCTTGCTAACGTCCCGGCAACACGCGACAGCAGCGGCGCCGTCTCCGTGCGCCGGTCAGCACGAACTTTGCAAGGTTTCCACTGGCGGGCGCCCTTCCCCCGGCCGGCCGCCACGACGACAGGAGTACCGATGCGCATCCGTACCGCGGGTGTGGTCGCCGTCTTCGCCCTGGCGCTGGCCGCCTCGGGCTGCGGCGGCGACAGCGACGAGCCGGCCACCAAGGAGTCCGCCAAGGCGGCCGGCGGCAAGCTGGTGATCTGGGCCGACGACAAGCGGACGGCGGCCCTCAAGCCGTTCGCCGAGAAGTTCGGCCAGGAGAACGGCGTCACCGTCGAGGTGCAGGCCGTCTCGAAGGACCTGCAGACCAACTTCGTCACCGCGTCGCAGCAGGGCAGCGGCCCGGACGTCGTCGTCGGCGCGCACGACTGGATCGGCAACATGGTGCAGAACGGCGCCATCGACCCGGTGCAGCTGACCGCCGACCAGAAGGGCGCCTTCAACGAGACCGCCGTCAAGGCGGTCACCTTCAACGGCCAGCTCTACGGCGTGCCGTACGCCATGGAGAACCTCGCGCTGATCCGCAACACCGCGCTGGCCCCCGAGGCGCCGAAGACCATCGAGGACCTGGTCGCCACCGGCAAGAAGCTCAAGGCGGAGAAGAAGGCCAGCGAGATCCTCTGCCTCCAGTCCGGCCAGAACGGCGACGCCTACCACATCTACCCGCTCTACACCTCGGCCGGCGGATACCTCTTCGGCACCGCAGCCAACGGTGACTACGACCCGACCGACCTGGGCGTGGGCAAGCCGGAGTCGATCGAGGCGTTCAAGAAGATCGGCGCGCTGGGCGAGAAGGGCGAGGGTGCGTTGAAGCGCTCCATCACCCCGGAGAACTCGATCGCCACCTTCACCGGCAAGAAGTGCGCCTTCCTCGTCTCCGGCCCGTGGGCCGTGGCCGACGTGAAGAAGGCCAACATCGCGTACGACATCACCCCGGTCCCCGGCTTCGCGGGCGGCAAGGAGGCGCAGCCCTTCGTCGGCGTCCAGGCGTTCTACGTGGCGTCGAAGGGCAAGAACAAGGCGCTCGCGCAGGAGTTCGTGGCCAACTACGTGACCAGGCCGGACCTCGCGGTGGCGCTCTACCAGGCCGAGCCCCGGCCGCCGGCGCTGACCGCCGCGCTCGACCAGGTCAAGGGCAGCGACCCGGACCTCGCGAAGTTCACCGAGGCCGGCAAGAACGGGCAGGTGCTCCCGGCGATCCCGGCCATGGCCGCGATCTGGGACCCGTTCGGCAAGGCGGAAGCCGCCGTCATCGGCGGCGCCGACCCGGCCAAGACGATCACCGCGGCCGGCAAGACCATCGCAGGCCAGATCAAGTAATGAGCACGTCGCCGTCCGGCCCGGGGCCCGCACCGCAGGCCCCGGGCCGGGAGCCGGTCGGCTCCCGACCCGAGAAGCGTCGTGCCGCGCGTGACCACGCGACGACGACCATGACCGGCCTCGCGGCCAAGGTGGTCCTGCTCGGCCTGGTGGCCGGGATCGCGATCTGGGCGGCCTTCCCGCTCGTCGAGGCGGAGAAGTGGGTGGGGCTCGCGCTGCTGGCGGCCACCACGGCCGGGCTGTTCTACCTCTACCTGACCCGCCGGCACGTGCCGGCCAAGTACCTGGTCCCGGGCACGCTGTTCCTCGTGGCCTTCCAGGTGTTCCCGGTCCTCTACACGGCGAGCACCGCCTTCACCAACTTCGGCGACGGGCACCGCGGCAGCAAGCAGGACGCCATCGTCGCCATCCAGACCGCCTCGGTGAAGCAGGTGCCGGGCTCCGCCGAGTACGCCCTCACCGTCGCCACGAAGGGCGACCCCGCCACCGGGCCGCTGGTCTTCCTGGTCACCGACCCGGCCACCGGCACCGTCTCGGTCGGCGACGCCGAGGGCCTGCGCCGGCTCGGACCCGACGAGGTCACCGTGGCGCCCGGCGGCAAGGTCACCGCCGCCGACGGCTACACCGTGCTGAACTTCGGCCAGGCCAGCGCGCGCAGCCGGGAGATCACCGAGCTGGTCGTGCCGACGGCCGGCGGCGCGCTGCGCTCCTCGGGCCTGTCCCGCGCCTACGAGGGCACGGCCGTGCGGGCGTACGACGCCGGCTGCGACTGCATCCGCGACAGCGAGACCGGCCGCACCTGGGCCGCCGACGAGTCGACGGGCTCCTTCGTGGCCGCCGACGGCGAGCGGCTGGCGCAGGGGTGGAAGGTCGGCGTCGGGCTCCGCAACTTCACGCGGGTGCTCACCGACGAGAACATCTCCGGGCCGTTCCTCGGCACGCTGATCTGGAACTTCGCCTTCGCCATCGGCTCCACGGGCGGAACGTTCATCCTGGGCACGCTCGTCGCGCTCGCGCTGCACTCGCCCCGGATGCGGGGCACCAACCTCTACCGGGTGCTGTTGATCCTCCCGTACGCCATGCCGTCGTTCGCCATGCTGCTGATCTGGCGGGACATGTTCAACACGGACTTCGGCCTCATCAACAACCTCTTCGGCCTGAGCGTGAACTGGTTCGGCCAGGAGTGGTCGGCCCGGGCCGCGGTGCTGCTCGTGCAGCTCTGGCTCGGCTACCCGTACATGTTCCTGGTGGCCACCGGCGCGCTCCAGGCCATCCCACGCGAGCTGACCGAGGCGAGTTCGGTGGACGGCGCCTCGCCGTGGCAGTCGTTCCGGTCGGTCACGATGCCGCTGCTGCTCATCGCGCTCTCCCCGCTGCTGATCTCGTCGTTCGCGTACAACTTCAACAACTTCAACGCCATCTACCTGACCACCGAGGGTGGGCCCTTCCCGGCCGACAACCCCACCAACGGCGCCACCGACCTGCTCATCACCTACACCTACCGGCTGGCGTTCGGCGGGCAGGGTGCCGAGTTCGGGTTCGCCGCGGCCATCTCGCTCTTCATCTTCACGATCGTCGCCGTGGTCTCGGCGGTCAGCTTCCGGCGCACCCGCAAGCAGGAGGAGGTGTACGCATGACCGCGCTCACCGGGTCTCCGGTCACCGACGCCGGCTCACCACCGGTCGGCCGCCGGCCGGCTCCGCGCGGGAACCGCTGGTTCGCGCGGGTGGGCTGGCGGCACCTGGTCGCCGTGCTCGCCGTCCTGTTCAGCCTCTTCCCGATCGCGTTCGTGCTCTCGGCCGCGCTCAATCCACTCGGGACGCTCTCGTCCACCGAGCTGGTGCCGACCGAGGGGGTGTCGTTCGGCAACGTCAGCGAGTTGTTCGCGCGGACCGAGTTCGCGCGGTGGTTCGTCAACTCGCTGCTCATCGCCGGCCTCGCCTCGCTCGCGTCGATCGCCCTGTCGGCGCTCGCGGCGTACGCCTTCTCCCGGATGCGGTTCCGCGGGCGCCGGGTCGGGCTGCTCTCGCTGCTGTTGATCCAGATGTTCCCGCAGTTCCTGGCGATCGTGGCGATCTTCCTGATCTTCACGACGGTCACCGACCTGTGGCCGGCCATCGGCTTCAACACGCCGTGGGGGCTCTTCCTCCTCTACATGGGCGGCGCGCTGGGCGTGAACACCTGGCTCATGAAGGGCTTCTTCGACACCCTGCCGCGGGAACTGGACGAGTCGGCCACGATGGACGGCGCCACGCACGCCCAGATCTTCTTCCGGATCATGCTGCCGCTCGTGGCGCCGATCCTCGCCGTGACCGGGCTGCTCGCCTTCATCGGCACGATCAACGAGTTCCTGATGGCGAACGTCTTCCTGACCGACACCGACTCGAAGACCCTCGCCGTCGGCATGTACGGCCTGTTGCAGGGCGACGAGCGGAACAACAACTTCGGGATCTTCGCGGTGGCCACGCTGCTCACCGCCATCCCCACCGTGCTCGTCTTCCAGTTCCTCCAGCGCTACATCGTCTCGGGCCTCACCGCCGGGGCCGTGAAGGGATAGCAGCACCCATGCCACTCCAGCCCCACCACGACGGCTCGGCCCGGTACGTCCCCGAGCAGGAACCCGCGCTCGGGGACACCGTCGACGTGTTCGTCCGGGTGCCCGCCGGGGCGGACGTGCGCGAGGTGCACGTGCGCACCACGGGCGACGGCGAGCCCGGGTTCACCGAGGCCGTCGTGGACCGGGTCGACGGCGACGAGGTCTGGTGGCGGGCACCCGTCGAGGTGCGCAATCCGGTGAGCAACTACCGGTTCCTGCTCACCGGCCGGCACGGGTACCGCTGGCTCACGGCCGCCGGGCTGGTCGACCACGACGTGCCGGACCACGGCGACTTCAAACTGGTCAGCCACGCCGCGCCGCCGGCCTGGGCCCGCGACGCGGTCATCTACCAGATCTTCCCGGACCGGTTCGCCCGCTCGGCCGCGGCCGACACCCGCCCGCTGCCCGACTGGGCGATCCCGTGCGACTGGGACACCCCGGTGATCGGGCGCGGCCCCGAGACGCCGTACCAGTTCTACGGCGGGGACCTGGACGGGATCACCGAGCGCCTGGACCACCTGGACCGGCTCGGGGTGAACACCGTCTACCTGACCCCGGTCTTCCCGGCCCGCTCCAACCACCGCTACGACGCGTCGGACTTCGACACCGTCGACCCGCTGCTCGGCGGGGACGCCGCGCTGGCCCGGCTCGCCGACGCGGTGCACGCCCGGGGCTGGCGGCTGCTCGGCGACATCACGAGCAACCACACCGGCGACGCGCACCGGTGGTTCACGGCGGCCGTCAGCGACGTGCGCGCGCCCGAGCGGGAGCTGTACTACTTCGACGAGCTGACCGGGGACTACGAGTCGTGGAAGGGGGTCAAGTCGCTGCCGAAGCTCAACTGGGGCAGCGCCGAGCTGCGGCGGCGGTTCGCCACGGCACCCGACTCGGTGCTGCGGCGCTGGCTACGGGAACCGTACGCGCTGGACGGTTGGCGGGTGGACGTCGCGAACATGACCGGCCGGCGGGGCGCCGACGCGTACACCCACGAGGTGGCGGCACTCCTGCGAACCGTGGTGGCGCAGACCCGGGCGGACGGCCTGCTGATGGCCGAGCACGGCCACGACCACACCGGTGACCTGGACCGGGACGGCTGGCACGGCACCATGAACTACGTCGGCTTCACCGACCCGCTCTGGTCCTGGCTGCGCCACGGCGACCACCCGCTGCCGAACTTCCTCGGCACGCCGGGCGGTGTCCGCCGGCGCGACGCCGGTGCGGTGCTCGCCACCATGAACGCGTTCCGCTCGCTGGTCTCGTGGCGCGCGTACACGCACTCGTGGCAGCTGCTCGGCTCGCACGACTCGGCGCGGATCCGCACCGTGGTCGGGGACGCGGCGCGGCAGGAGGTGGCCGCCGGCCTGCTCGCCACCCTGCCCGGCATCCCGATGATCTTCGCGGGGGACGAACTGGGCCTCACCGGGGACATGGGCGAGGCGTCCCGCACGCCGATGCCCTGGCACCGGCCGGAGAGCTGGGATCAGGGCACCTTCGCCGCGTACCGGGCCCTGGTCGCGCTGCGCCGGAACGAGCCCGCGCTGCGCCACGGCGGCCTGCGATGGGTGCACCACGACCCGGACACCCTGGTCTTCCTGCGGGAGTCGCCGGACGCCACGGTGCTGGTGCTGGCCCGCCGCGCGGCCGGCTCCCCGGTCCGGGTGGCCGGGCTTCCGGCCGGCGAGAACGTGTACGGCGGGGCGCCCGCGCTGCGTCCGGACGCCGAGGGAGTCGTGACGCTGCCCGGCGACGGCCCGACCTTCCAGGTGTGGCGCGCCCGCTGACCCGGCCGTGGGCCGCCCCGGGGTGTCACTGGCGCGGGGTGGCGTGGAGCAGGGCGCGGACCCCGGCGAGGTAGGTGGCGCGGTCGGGCGCGCCGGTCAGGATGCGCTGGGTGAACCAGCCCGGCACGAAACCGAACAGTGCCGCGGCGGTGGCGTCCGGGTCGGCGTCGGCCGGCAGCTCGCCGCTCGCCTGGGCGTGCCGGACCAGCATCCCGAAGGCGGTGCGGAAGCCGACGTACTTCTCCGCCACGAAGGCGGCGAGGGCCGGGTCGCGCTGCGCCTCGCCCCAGACCTGGATGGCGATGCGCAGGGCCCCGTCGTCGCCGAGCTGGGTCTCGACGTACGTGAGGATGCGGTCGAGCGCCTCGACCAGGGGGAGTGGCGGTTCCTGCGCGGCCAGTTCCTCGAGCACCCGGCTCGCGCCTCCGATGGCCTGCTCGGCGATCGCGTTGATGAGATCCGTCTTGCTGGGGAAGTAGCGGTAGACCGCGCCCACCGAGAGGCCGGCCTCGGCGATCACGTCCTGCATCGACGTGCGGTGGAACCCCTCCCGCAGGAAGCACCGGCGGGCGGCCTCGACGATCTGGCGGCGGCGGGCCGCGCGGTGCTCCTCGGTGACTCGTGGCACGCCGCACATCCTAAAGCGAACGTTCGTTCTTGACACCGCGACGGTGGGAGCGGAGCCTGATTTTAAGAGAACGAGCATTCGTTTTAGAGGAGTTGCCATGCCCGCGACATCCGTCCGCAGCCACCCGCCCGCACGGCTCGCCCTCCTGGTCGCCGTCCTGGCGGTGGTCGTGTTGGCGCTGCTCGTCCCCCTGTTCGCGGCCCCGGCGGCCAACCTGGCGCCGCGCGACCTGCCCGTCGCCGTGGCCGGACCCCCACCCGTCGCGGGCGAGCTGGCCGACCGGCTCGCCGCGGCCCACCCGGGCGCGTTCGAGGTCACCACCCTGGCCGACGCCGCGGCCGCCGACCGGGCGCTGCGCGACCGGCAGGTGTACGCGGCCTTCGTCGCCGGCCCGGACGGCGTCACGCTGCACACCGCCCCGGCGGCCAGCCCCACGGTGGCCGCCCTGCTCACCGAGGCCGCCGGGCAGCTCTCCGGCGGGCGGCCCGTGCCCGTCGTGGCGGTCGTGCCCGCCGACCCGGACGACCCCCGCGGCGCCGGGTTCGCCGCCGGCTTCCTGCCGTTCGCGATGGCCAGCCTGCTCGCCGGGGCGCTCCTGGTCCTGCTGGTGCGCGGACGCGTGGCCCGGGTGGTGGGGCTGCTCGCGTACGCGGTGCTCGCCGGGGCGGCCGGCGCCGCCGTGCTGCACGACTGGCTCGGGGTGATCGGCGGCGACCGGCTCGCCGAGGCGAGGGCGATCGGCCTCTTCGCGCTCGCCGCCGCGGCCACCGTGACCGGGCTCGGGGCGCTGCTCGGCCGGCCCGGCATCGGGCTCGGCGCACTGCTGGTGTTCCTCGTCGGCAACCCGCTGTCGGCCGTCTCCGCCGCCCCCGAGCTCCTGCCGCAGCCCTGGGGAGCCGTGGGGCAGTGGCTCCCGGTCGGCGCGGGCGGCACGCTGCTGCGCGCGACGGCGTTCTTCGACGGCGCCGGCGGCGGCACGGCGCTCGCGGTCCTGGCCGGCTATGCCGTGGTCGGCCTGCTCCTGACCCTGCTCGCCCGAGGCGCGGCGCCCTCGCCCGCAGCCGTCGAACCCGGCGAGGCGCGGCCGGCGGCCGTCGCCGCCTGACCTGCCGTCGCGCTCCCTGCTTCCGGGAAGTAGTGGCCTCCCCGGCGCGTCGAGGCCACTACTTCCCCGATGTCGTGTCGATCCCGCGTCGATCCCGTCGGCCGACGTGCCGCGCCCCGGGGGCCCCTACTACAAAGCGTCGTTGATAGGGGAGGATGGAGCGCGTGGAAGCTCTGAGGCTGATCCTTCTCTACGTCCATCTGATCGGGTTCGCGCTGCTGCTGGGTGGCTCCATCAGCCAGTACGTCAGCGGACGGCTGCGCATCAACGTGGCCATGCTCTGGGGTGCCGTGATCCAGTTGCTGACCGGCATCGGGCTCTCCGCCCCGCTTCGCGACGGCGACGAACCGTCCCCGGCGAAGCTCGGCACCAAACTGGTGATCGCCCTGCTGATCTTCGTAATGGTGTTCTTCTCCCGAAAGCGGGAAACCGTCAATCGTGGCCATTTCCTGGCAATCGTCGGGTTGACCCTGGTCAACGCCGCGGTGGCGGTCTTCTGGCGGTAACGTCGGCCGGAGAGGACGCTTCCGAACCGGACTTTCGCGACGCCGTGGCGCACGCCTACCGGCACGAAGAGTGATCTGCCCCACGGGACGGTTACGTAGGGGTAACAGGCGCTCAACAGTCGTGCACGATTGTCGGCCGGTGGGTGGGCGCGGGCGTACGCTCCCGTCCGTAACGTGGGACGCCGGCGGCGAGAGCGCAGGCCGGCTCAAGGGCAGCCACCGCACAAGGCGCGGTGTGCGATGGGAAGGAGACGTCTTGCGCTCGGTGCGTGGGATGCGGATCGCCTCGATCGTGGCGGCGGGTGGGCTCGTACTGAGCGCCGCCGCGTGTGGCGAGGCGCCGGATGAGAACAACGGCGCCGGTGACGGTGGCAGCAAGTTCAGCGCCTGCATGGTGACCGACGTCGGCGGCATCGACGACAAGTCGTTCAACACCTCCGCCTGGAAGGGCCTGGAGGAGGCCAAGGCCGCCAACAGCAACATCGACATCAAGTACGTGGCGTCGAAGGCCGAGGCCGACTACGAGCCGAACCTGACGCAGTACGTCAACCAGAAGTGCGACTTCATCCTGGCCGTCGGTGGCCTCATGGCCGACGCCACCAAGAAGATCGCCCAGGCGAACCCGAACCAGCAGTTCGGCATCGTCGACGCCAACCCCGGCGTGGACAACATCTACCCGATGCAGTTCGACACCGCCCAGGCGGCGTTCCAGGCCGGCTACCTGGCCGCCGGGATGACCAAGACCGGCAAGGTGGGCACCTACGGCGGCCTGCCGATCCCGCCGGTGACCATCTTCATGGACGGCTTCGTCGACGGCGTCGCGTACTACAACCAGACCAAGGGCAAGAACGTCCAGGCGCTGGGTTGGGACAAGGCGACCCAGAAGGGCTCCTTCACCAACGACTTCGCCAAGCAGGACGAGGGCAAGAAGGTCTCCGACGCGCTGGTCGCCCAGGGCGCGGACATCATCATGCCGGTCGCCGGCGGCTCCGGCCTCGGCACCACCTCGGCGGCGAAGGCCTCGGGTGGCAAGTACAGCGTCATCTGGGTCGACGTCGACGGCTGCGAGAGCACCCCGGACTGCTCGGCGATCCTGACCACCGTGGTCAAGAACATCCCGGACGCCGTCAAGGAGGCCGTGCTCAAGGCCGCCGGTGGCGAGAAGCTCCAGGCCACCCCGGGCTTCGTCGGCACCCTGGCGAACAACGGCGTCTCGATCGCCCCGTACCACGAGTTCGACAGCAAGGTCCCGGCCGAGCTGAAGGCCGAGGTCGAGAAGATCAAGGCGGACATCGCCGCCGGCACCATCACCGTCACCTCCAAGGCTCAGCCGACCAAGTGACGACCGCCCGGCCTCCCCGGTGAGATCATCGGGAGGCCGGCGGGCAGCACCGTACGATCGATCCGGCCGCTCTGGCCCGGCGGAGAACCCGCTGGGCCAGAGCGGCCGAGTCGCGCACCACGGCGACCGGCCCCCGTCCGGGCCGGGACGGCAGCTAGGCTGCACCATCGCTCGCACTCCAGGAGGTTGCGCTGAGACTCGAACTGCGCGGCATCACCAAGCGGTTCGGTGACCTGGTCGCCAACGACCACATCGACCTGACGGTGGAGCCTGGAGAGATCCACGCCCTGCTCGGCGAGAACGGCGCGGGCAAGTCGACCCTCATGAACGTGCTCTACGGGCTGTACCAGCCCGACGAGGGCGAGATCCTGGTCGACGGTGAGCCGCTGAAGCTGCGCGGGCCCTCCGACGCGATCGGGGCCGGGATCGGCATGGTGCACCAGCACTTCATGCTGGTGCCGGTCTTCACCGTCGCCGAGAACATCATGCTCGGCGCGGAGCAGGTGCGGGGCGGAATCGCCGGTTTCCTCGACCGGCGGCGGGCCCGCCGCGAGGTCACCGAGGTCTCGGAGCGGTACGGCCTGCGGATCGACCCCGACGCCGTCATCGAGGACCTCCCGGTCGGCATCCAGCAGCGGGTGGAGATCGTCAAGGCGCTCACCCGCGACGTCGACCTGCTCATCCTCGACGAGCCGACCGCGGTGCTCACCCCCCAGGAGACCGAGGAACTGCTCACCGTCATGCGGTCGCTCAAGGCCGCCGGCAAGTCGATCGTCTTCATCACCCACAAGCTCGGCGAGGTCAAGGCCATCGCCGACCGGATCACCGTGATCCGGCGCGGCAAGGTCGTGGGCACCGCCTCCCCCGAGGCCAGCCGGGACGAACTGGCCGCGCTGATGGTCGGACGCAGCGTCCGGCTCACCGTCGAGAAGGCCCCGGCCACGCCCGGCCGGCCGGTGCTCGAGGTCTCCGGCCTGGTCGTCGACGACGACCGGCAGGTCCGCGCGGTCGACGGGGTCGACCTGACCGTGCACGCCGGTGAGGTGCTCGGCGTGGCGGGCGTGCAGGGCAACGGCCAGACCGAGCTCATCGAGGCGATCATGGGCCTGCGGCCGGCGCTCGCCGGCTCGGTGACGCTCGACGGCGAGCGGATCGACGGCTGGTCGACCAAGAAGGTGCTCCGCGCCGGCGTGGGCTACGTGCCCGAGGACCGCAGCGTCGACGGGCTGGTCAAGGAGTTCAGCGTCGCGGAGAACCTCGTGCTGGACATGTACGACCGGCCTCCGTTCGGCGGTGGTCTCGCGCTCCGGCCGGACGCCATCGCGGAGTCGGCGAAGGAACGCATCGCGCAGTTCGACGTCCGGACCCCGTCGGCCGAGGCTCCGGTGGGCACGCTGTCCGGCGGCAACCAGCAGAAGGTGATCGTGGCCCGGGAACTCTCCCGGCCGCTCAAGCTCTTCATCGCCGCGCAGCCGACGCGCGGTGTCGACGTGGGGTCGATCGAGTTCATCCACGGCCGGGTCATCCACGAGCGGGACGTCGGCACCGCCGTCCTCGTGGTGTCCAGCGAGTTGGACGAGGTGATCGGGCTGGCCGACCGGATCGCCGTGATGTACCGCGGCCGGATCATCGGTGTCGTCGGCCCGGACACGCCCCGCGAGCAGATCGGCCTGCTGATGGCCGGCGTGAGCCCGGAGGTGGCGGCCGAGCAGGCGGGTGACGCGTCGGAGAGCGGCACGGCCTCCGCCGACGCCCCACGTAACGAGGACGAGGCATGAGCGAGCGCAGCGAGCGAATCATCGGGCACAGCGCGGTGGAGCCTCATGACGGCGCCGACCGGAGGGAGGTGCCGGCATGAGCGAGCGTCAAAGGTCGGGTTCCCCCGACAAGGACCCGGCGAGCGAAGCGCAGGCCGCGCAGGACTCGCTCGGCAACACCGAGCGGGCCGAGGACGCGACCACGCCGGAGGCGGCCCCGGCCACCGGTGGGACGGAGCCGAAGCCCACCCTCGGGCGGCTGTTCCTGGAGAACCTCTGGGCCGCGAACACCGTCACGGTCACCGTGCTGTCGCTGGTGCTGGCGATCGTGGTCGGCGCGATCCTGATGATCATCTCGGATCCGGACGTCCTCTCCACCTACTCCTACATCACGGCCCGGCCGTCGGACGCGCTCAACTCCAGTTGGACGCTGGTGAGCGAGGCGTACGCGAACCTCTTCAAGGGCGCGATCTTCGACCCCGAGGCGTTCTCCGGCTGGCTCGACGGGAGCAACGGCTGGCAGGCGGTCCTCGCGCCGATCAGCGAGACGCTCACGTACACCGCGCCGCTGGTCTTCACCGGCCTGTCGGTGGCGCTCGCCTTCCGTGGCGGCCTGTTCAACATCGGCGCGCAGGGCCAGGCCACCATCGGCGTGGTGCTGGCGGCGCTGGCCGGCTTCCTGCTGCCGCTCCCGCCCGGCCTGCACCTGCTCGTGGCGCTGCTCGCGGGCGCGCTCGGCGGCGCGATCTGGGGCTTCATCCCGGGCATCCTCAAGGCGCGGACCGGCGCCCACGAGGTGATCAACACGATCATGCTCAACTACATCGCCACGTACTTCCTCACGTGGTTGATCGTGCAGAACGGCGTGCAGGACCCGAACCGCACCGACGCCATCAGCCGGCCCGTGGACCCGTCGGCCCAGCTGCCGCGGCTGCTCGGCGACAACCTCCGGGTACACGCCGGCATCCTGCTCGCCGTGCTCGCCACGTGGGCCGTGGCGTGGCTGCTGAACCGCTCGACGCTCGGCTTCGAGCTGCGCGCGGTGGGCGCCAACCCGGACGCCGCCCGCACCGCCGGCATCAGCGTGACCCGCACGTACGTCCTGATCATGGTCTTCGCCGGGCTCCTGGCCGGCCTGGGCGGCTCCAACATGGTGCTCGGCTCGACCGCCAGCGCGCTCACGCCGCTCGTGGTGGCGCAGATCGGCTTCGACGGCATCCTCGTGGCGCTGCTCGGCCGGGTGAAGCCGTGGGGCGTGGCGCTCGCCGCGCTGCTCTTCGGCGCCCTCCAGGCCGGCGGCAACCGGATGCAGTCGTACTCGGGGATCTCGCTGGAGCTGGTCACCGTGCTCCAGGCGCTGATCGTCATCTTCATCGCCGCGCCGGCCCTGGTGAAGGCGATCTTCCAGCTCCGGGCCGCGCGGGCCGCCCGGTTGCAGACGAGCCTGGCGAAGGGCTGGTAACTCATGTCCACCATGGCTGTCCCCGACGTCGCGGTCGCCCCGGTCGACGAGGGCTTCTGGAACCGCAACCGCAAGGTCGGCCTCGTCCTGCTGGCGCTCGGCCTGATCGCCGCGGTGCTCTTCGGCGCGCTCGCCACCGACCAGCGGGCCCGGTTCACGCTCAGCGAGGACGCCGCCGGCGCGGCCCTGGAGATCAACGGCACGTTCGGCGCGATCCTCTTCGGGGTCGTCGCGCTCGCCGCCGGCGCGGCGTTGCTCGCCGGGCTGCCGAAGCGCTGGTTCCTCACGGTCCTCGGCGTCGGGCTCGTCGCCTTCGTGTTCTCGTTCCTCTGCTGGCAGGTCTCCGCGGCCCCGGCCGGGCAGAACTTCATGCCGCTCGTCAACATCATCCGCGGCACGTTCATCCTGGCCCTGCCGCTGATCTTCGGCGCGCTCGCCGGCGTGCTCTGCGAGCGGTCCGGTGTGGTCAACGTGGCCATCGAGGGGCAGCTGCTCATGGGCGCGTTCAGCGGCGCCCTCTTCGGCAGCATCTCCGGCAACGTCTGGGTGGGCCTGGTCGCTGCGGCCATCGGCGGCGCGTTCATCTCGCTGCTGCTGGCTATCTTCTCCATCCGATACCTGGTCGACCAGGTCGTCATGGGCATCGTGCTGAACCTGCTCGCCGTGGGCGTCACCGGCTTCCTCTACGAGCGGCTCATGCAGACCAACACCGAGCGGTACAACAGCGCTCCCCGGTTCAGCAACTGGGAGATCCCGCTGCTCAAGGACATCCCGGTGATCGGTCCGGCGCTGTTCCGCGGCAACATCTTCCTCTACCTCGGGCTGCTGCTGGTCCTGGTGATCCACATCGCGCTGTTCCGCACGCGGTGGGGCCTGCGTACGCGCTCGGTCGGTGAGCACCCGACCGCCGCCGACACGCTCGGCGTCCGGGTGCTCGGCCTGCGGTACCGCAACGTGCTGCTGGCCGGCGTGGTGGCCGGCATCGGCGGCGCCTCCTACACGCTGGCGCTCTACTCGTTCACGAAGAACATGATCGGTGGTAAGGGCTTCATCGCCCTGGCCGCGCTCATCTTCGGGCGGTGGAACCCCACCGGCGCGCTGCTCGCCGCGCTCTTCTTCGGCTTCGCCGACCAGCTCGCCACCTACCTGAGCACCATCAACAGCGTGATCCCCAGCCAGTTCCTCGCCATGCTGCCGTACCTGGCGACGATCCTGGCCGTGGCCGGGCTGGTCGGACGGGTGCGGGCGCCCGCCGCCGACGGCAAGCCGTACGTGAAGGGCTGACGGACCCCGGCGGACGCGCGACGCGCGCCCGCCGGGTCACGGGCCACGCGGCGGCCCGGCCTGCGGATACGGCAGAATCGGAGCCATGGAGATCGACTGGGAGCGGCTGCGTGCCGCCGCCACCGAGGTGATGCGGCACGCGTACGTGCCGTACTCGAAGTTCCCGGTCGGGGCGGCCGCCCTGGTCGACGACGGCCGGGTGGTGGTCGGCTGCAACGTCGAGAACGCCGCGTACGGGGTGGTGCTGTGCGCCGAGTGCGGGGTCGTCTCCTCGCTGCACGCCACCGGCGGTGGCCGGCTCGTGGCGCTCTCCTGCGTCGACGCGAACGGTGAGCCGCTCATGCCCTGCGGGCGGTGCCGGCAGCTGCTCTGGGAGCAGGGCGGCCCGGAGTGTCTCGTCGAGGCGAAGGGCGGGCCGCTGCGGATGGCCGAGCTGCTGCCGCACGCGTTCGACGTGGAGGACCTGGAGGCGGTCACCGGCGAGACGTCCGTGCCGGCGGTGCCGGAGCGCCTGGCGGCCCTGCGCGGGCGGGGCACCGTCTTCGTGCACCCGGACCTCTCCGCCGGCCAGCAGGTCTGGACGGCCTACTGGGAGCGGTCCGCCGGCGACGACGTGGGCGCCGAGACGGGCGTGCTCGAGGAGGGCCCGAGCTGGGACGACCCGGCGGACGCGATCACCTGGGGCCTGGCGCGCACGCCGCGCGTCGTCGTGGTGGACGCGTCCGGCACGATCTACTGGGCCGGCGAGGGGGAGCCGCCGACGGAGATCCCGGTGCGGTGGGGTGGCTGACACCGGGCTCGTGATCGACGGTTGCGCTCGGGGATCGGGCCGACCAGCACCGGCTCCGGGCGGTCAGGCTTGAT
Source organism: Micromonospora globbae (assembly GCF_036184225.1). Lineage (NCBI taxonomy): Bacteria > Bacillati > Actinomycetota > Actinomycetes > Micromonosporales > Micromonosporaceae > Micromonospora > Micromonospora globbae. Next base: position 4,650,880 of record NZ_CP108084.1, on the reverse strand, counting down.
CCCTCCGCCGGTGACGGCCGACCCGATCCCGGGTGGTCACCGGCCGCGTGTCCGTCACAGTGACAATCCTCCGCCGGTCCCGCGCGGTCGCCGTGGACCGTCGCCCACCACGACCGGGCGCGTGGGCCCGTCGCGCGACAACTGATAGGAACGTGAAGTGAGTGCTCTTACCGCCGTGGACGTCATCCGGACCAAGCGGGACGGGGGTGTGCTGTCGGACGCGCAGATCGACTGGGTGGTCGACGCGTACACCCGGGGTCTGGTCGCCGACGAGCAGATGTCGGCGCTGGCCATGGCGATCCTGCTGCGCGGCATGACCGGCCCCGAGATCGCCCGTTGGACGGCCGCGATGATCGCCAGCGGTGAGCGGCTCGACCTGTCGGCCGTCGAGCGGCCGACCGTGGACAAGCACTCGACCGGCGGCGTCGGCGACAAGATCACCCTGCCGCTCACTCCGCTCGTGGCCGCCTGCGGGGCCGCCGTGCCGCAGCTCAGCGGTCGCGGCCTCGGGCACACCGGCGGCACGCTCGACAAGCTCGAGTCGATCCCGGGCTGGCGGGCGGCGCTCACCAACGACGAGTTCATCGCCCAGCTCCGCGACGTCGGCGCGGTGATCTGCGCGGCGGGGGCGGGGCTCGCCCCGGCCGACCGCAAGCTGTACGCGCTGCGCGACGTGACCGGCACCGTCGAGGCCATCCCGCTGATCGCCAGCTCGATCATGAGCAAGAAGATCGCCGAGGGGACCGGCGCGCTGGTGCTCGACGTGAAGGTCGGCTCCGGCGCGTTCATGAAGTCCGTCGACCAGGCCCGCGAGCTGGCCCGCACGATGGTCGAGCTGGGCGGCGCGCACGGTGTGCGGACCGTCGCCCTGCTCACCGACATGTCCACCCCGCTGGGCGTCACCATCGGCAACGCCGTCGAGGTGACCGAGGCGGTCGAGGTGCTCGCCGGGGGCGGCCCGGCCGACGTGGTCGAGCTGACCCTGGCCCTGGCCCGGGAGATGCTCGACGCGGCCGGTCTCACCGACGTCGACCCGGAGGCGGCGCTGCGCGACGGCCGCGCCATGGACGTGTGGCGGGCGATGATCCGCGCCCAGGGCGGCGACCCAGACGCACCGATGCCGACCGCCCCGGAGGTCGAGGTCGTCCGCGCGACGGCCGACGGGTACGTCGAGGCGGTCGACGCGTACGCCATGGGTGTGGCCGCGTGGCGGCTCGGCGCGGGGCGGGCCCGCAAGGAGGACCCGGTCAGCGTCCCCGCCGGGGTGGTGCTGCACAAGCGTCCCGGTGACCCGGTGCGTGCCGGCGAGCCCCTCTACGAGCTGCGGGCCGAGCAGGCCGACCGGATCCCGGCCGCGCTGGCGGAGGCCGCCCGCGCGGTGACGGTCTCGCCGGACGCGCCGGTCCCGGCACCGTTGGTGATCGAGCGGATCGGCTGACCCCGACTCGGGCGGGCCGCCATGACCCGCGCCACCCGGGACGGCTATCCTGCCTGGCCAGGGGGGACCACCGGCGCTGAGCCGTCGCGAGCAAGGGAATCGCCGTGACCGTACCTGCCCCCGACCCCCGTGAGGTGCGTGAGGCGAGCCTGGACGAGCTGTCCCGGCTCGACCTGCCACTGCCGCCGCCGCAGTTCCCGCTGGTGTGGGAACCCGGCGACCAGATCGAGCTGCGTCCCACCGCCGAGATCGAGGCGCGGATCGCGGTGCTGCACCTGATCCTGGCCCGCTGCTTCGGGATGCCGCCGCAGGCGGCGATGAGCTGGCTGCTCACCTCGCACCTGGTCGAGATGGTCACCCCGCCGGAGTGGCAGTTCGTGACCGGCAGCAAGGGGGACCACCGCTCGTTCGTGCTGCACCACGACGCGCTCTTCGCGCTCGCCTGGGTCCTCGGCCTCACCAAGCAGCTCGATCCGACGCTGCCCGTGGACGAGCGGCTGGTCGAGCGGATGCCGGACATCGCCCGTGGGGAGACGTTCGCCCAGTGGCGGTCCCGGATCCTGGCCGCGCCGCAGCACCCCGCCGACGCGGCCGCCCTGCTCGACCTGCACTACTGCCTCGACTGGGCGTACCTGGAGCTGGAACGGCACGGCCGCGCCCGGCCCGGCCTGGTCGACGCGAACGCCATCGGCCAGCGCCGGTGGGCGCTGGAGTGGGCGGTGATCCTGCGCGGGCCGTACCACGACGATCCGCCGGGCTGGGAAGAGGTGGACCTCTCCACCTGAGCGCTGCTCGTCGCGCCTGAGACCGCGCCGCCGGCGGGCGCCGCGCTGCCCGCGCCCGCGCCGCCGGCGGGTGCCGCGCTGCCCGCGCCCGCGCCGCCGGCGGGTGCCGCGCTGCCCGCGCTCGTGCCGCCGGCGGACGCCTGCGCTGCCCGCGCCTGTCGTCAGCGCGGCGCCGGCCGCCACACGGCGAGCCGGACGGCCACCGTGACCCGGACCGGTTCGGCCAGCGCCGTGACGCGCCCGGCCAGCCCCGCCGGGTCGGTGTGCCAGGCGCTCGGGCCCATGCCGACCAGGGTGGCCACCTCCGGTCGGGTCAGCGCGAGTTCCCGCCGGTGCACGGTCTCGGTCGACCGGACGAAGTGCCCGCCGAGGCTGCCGGCCACCCGGTCCTCCTTGGCCGGGTCGACCCGCAGCAGCCCGAGGGAGCCGACCAGCTCGGCGAGATGGTCCTCGGCCGGTGTCACCACCAGCAGCGCCCCGCCGGAGCCCAGCACCCGGTGGAACTCCGCGCCGTTGCGCGGCGCGAAGACGTTCAGCAGCAGGGTGGCCGCCCCGTCGGCGAGCGGCAGCCGCTGCCAGGTGTCGGCCAGCGCCGCGGCCGCCCGCGGGTGCGCGCGGGCGGCGCGCCGCAGCGCCGGCTTGGAGACGTCCAGCGCCAGGCCGACGGCGTCCGGCAGCGCCGCCAGCACCGCCGCGAGGTGCCGGCCCGTGCCGGCTCCGGCGTCCACCACGAGGGGGTACGCGCCGGCGGCCGGCCCGACCTCGGCCACCGCCGCCTCGGCGAGGGCCGTCGAGATCAGGTCGTAGTGCCCGGCGGCCAGGAAGTCGGCCCGGGCGGCCACCATCTCGGCGGTGTCGCCCGGGTGCGGGGCGCGGCCGGCGAGCAGGTTCACGTACCCCTGCCGGGCCACGTCGAAGCTGTGCCGGCGCGGGCAGCGCAGCGCGCGGGCGGTGCCGGCGTACGCCTCGGCGAGCGGCTCGCCGCAGACCGGGCAGCGGAGCCGGTCGAGGATGCGGGCGTCCATGTCAGATGTCCCGGAGGGTCGGCACCGTGCGGGCCGGGCGGTGGTCGTCGTCGCGCAGCTGCACGCCGACCACGGTAGGCCCTGCCGGCGGCGGGTCGACCCGCACCCGTCCCTTCCGGCCTACGGGTCGAACCGTGCCGGTCCGGTCCGGGCCGGGGTCGAGCCGTCCCGATCCTGTCCTGGCCGGGGGTTGTCGATCGTGTCCGGCGCGGCGGGTCGACGCCGCCGCCGGGGGTCACGGCGACGGCCGGCCCGGTGCGGAGAGGTGGTCGACGACCCGGTGGCTGAACGCGGCCAGCGCGGCGAGTTCGTCCGGGGTGAGCAGGTCGATGAGGTGCTTGCGGACCGCCGCGACGTGGCCGGGGGCCGCCTCCTCGATGGCGCGGCGGCCCTCCGGGGTGAGCACGACGACGGCTCCCCGGCCGTCCGAGGGATGTTCCTCCCGCATGACCAGGCCGCGCTGCTGCATCCGGCTCAGGTGGTGGGAGAGCCGGCTGCGGGACCAGAGCATCCGGTCGGCCAGCTCGCTGACCCGCAGTCGCTGCTCGGGCGCCTCGGACAGGTCGGAGAGCACGTCGTAGTCGGGCTCGGAGAGCCCGGCGTCCCGCATCAGCTCGCGGGCCAGTTCGAGGTCGAGGAGCCGGCGCATCCGGCGGTAGCCGCGCCAGGCCCGGTCCTCGTGCGCGTCCAGCCAGCGGGGTTCGTCCATGGTGTGATCCTAGCCAGGTAGTTGACATATCACCAAGACGGTCTCTAGGGTCGATGACATGTCAACTACTTCGTCCGGGTCCCGGACGACCCACCCCGACAGGAGTGACCGCGCCATGCCGCGCCTGAACGTGATCGTCGCCAGCACCCGTCCCGGCCGCGTGGGACGCCGTATCGGTGACTGGTTCACCGAGGTCGCCACCCGCCACGGCGCCTTCGACGACGTACGCCTGGTCGACCTCGCCGAGGTCGCCCTGCCCTTCCACAACGAGCCGCACCACCCCTCCGAGGGGCGCTACGTGTACCGGCACACCCGCAGGTGGAGCGAGACGACCGCCGCGGCGGACGCCTTCGTCTTCGTGATGCCGGAGTACAACTACGGCTTCAACGCGCCGCTGAAGAACGCCATCGACTACCTCTACCGGGAGTGGCAGCACAAGCCGGTCGGCTTCGTGAGCTACGGGATGACCTCCGGCGGGCTGCGGGCCGTGCAGATGATCAAGCAGGTGGTGACCACGCTCAAGATGGTGCCGGTCAACGAGGCGGTGACCATCTTCCTGCGGCAGGCGCTGGACGAGTCCGGCGCGCTGATCCCGGACGCGGGTCGCGACGCCGCCGCCGACGTCATGCTCGACGAGATCGCGCGGCTCTCCGCCGCCCTCTCGACGCTGCGGGTGCCGGCGTGAACGCGCGGCTGTGGGAACTCTTCGGAGAGCGCGGGCGGGGCGTCCTCGTGACCCTGCGTCGGGACGGGCGGCCGCAGTTGTCCAACCTCGACTACCTGGCCGAGCCGGGGCTGATCCGCTGCTCCAGCACCGGCGACCGGGCGAAGGTCCGCAACCTGCGCCGCGATCCGCGGGCGAGCTTCCACGTCACGACCGCCGACGGCGGCGCGTACGCGGTGGCGGAGGGGACGGCGACCGTCACGCCACCGGCGGCAGCCGAGGACGACGAGACGGTCGAGGAACTGGTCGAGGTCTACCGGCGGATCCGCGGCGAGCACCCGGACTGGGCCGAGTACCGGGCGGCCATGGTCGCCGACGGCCGCGTGGTGCTCCGCATCGCGGTCGAGCGGGTGTACGGGTGGCGGCCGTGAGGGCGCCCGACCGCGGCGGGTGGTGGCCGTAACGCGCCCGGCCGGTCCCGGCGCGGTGCCGCCGGCGCCTGACTAGGGTCTGAGCATGGTCGCGACTATCCGGTACGAGGACATCGTCAAGGTTCCCAAGGCGCTGCTGCACGACCACCTCGACGGTGGCCTGCGTCCCGCGACGATCGTCCAGCTCGCCGAGGAGGTGGGCCACGAGCTGCCCACCACGGATCCCGACGAGCTGGGACGCTGGTTCGTGGCGGCGGCCGACTCCGGCTCGCTGGAGCGCTACCTCGAGACGTTCGCGCACACCGTCGCCGTCATGCAGACCGCGTCGGCGCTGCGCCGGGTGGCCGCGGAGTGCGCGCTCGACCTGGCCGCCGACGGGGTGGTCTACGCCGAGGTGCGCTTCGCTCCCGAACAGCACCTGGAGCGGGACCTCACCCTCGACGAGGTGGTCGAGGCGGTGCTCGCCGGTTTCGAGGAGGGCAGCGCCCAGGCGGCGGCGGCCGGCATGCCGATCCGGGTGGGCACGCTGCTCACCGCGATGCGGCACGCCGCCCGTTCGCAGGAGATCGCCGAGCTGGCCGTGCGGCACCGGGACGCCGGCGTGGTGGGCTTCGACATCGCCGGCGCGGAGGCCGGCTTCCCGCCCACCCGTCACCTGGACGCCTTCGAGTACCTCCAGCGGGAGAACTTCCACTTCACCATCCACGCGGGGGAGGCGTTCGGGCTGCCGTCGATCTGGCAGGCGATCCAGTGGTGCGGCGCGGACCGGCTCGGCCACGGGGTGCGGATCGTCGACGACATCAGCACCGAGGGGCCGAAGCCGGTGCTCGGCCGGCTGGCGGCGTACGTGCGCGACAAGCGGATCCCCCTGGAACTCTGCCCGTCGTCGAACGTGCAGACCGGCGCCGCGCCGTCGATCGCCGAACACCCGATCGGGCTGCTGCGCGACCTGCGCTTCCGGGTGACGGTGAACACCGACAACCGCCTGATGAGCGGCACCTCGATGTCGCGGGAGATGGCGCTGCTCGCCGACGCGTTCGGTTATGGCTGGGCCGAGCTGCGCTGGTTCACCATCAACGCGATGAAGAGTGCGTTCATCCCGTTCGACGAGCGGCTGCGGATCATCGACGAGGTGATCAAGCCGGGCTACGCCCCGCTCGTGGGGGACTGATCAGCGGCGCACCGGGTGGCCGGCGAGCAGGCCCGCCACCCGGTGCAGCACCTCGCGTCCCCGGGCCGCCTCCGCGCCGAGCCCGGTCTGCCGGCGCAGCACCGCCGGCTCGGAGCGCAGCAGCGCCACGCCCCGGCGCAGCAGGACGCCGGGCGCCTTCCGCTGCTCGGAGAGGTCGCGCGCCAGGCGGCGGAGGAACGTCGCGCCGCGGGGCCGGCGCAGCGCGTACGCCCCGGCGAGGAAGCCGCGGCGGCGGCACTCGGCGACGATGTCAGCGGCGAAAATCCCTTCGGCCACAAAAAGTGGCGATCCGGCTATGTCAAATGTCCGGGTGGCCACTCGTCGATCCGCGCCGATCGCATATACGGGCACTTCGGCCCGCCCCTCCTGGGCCAGTCGGGCAATGGTCTCCACGGCCGCCTCGGCATCCCAGGACAGGGGCGACTCCCAGTCCACCTGCCCGTCGCGACGCGGCAACGTAGGGTCATCGCCGTCCTTGTAGAAATCGTCGAGGCAGAGCACCGGAAGTCCGGTTCGCTGGGCTATGTACGACTTTCCGGAGCCCGACGGCCCCGCGAGCAGGATCACGCGGTAGGGGTGGCTCATTACGTGCTGTTACTCCGACCAGACAGTGTGCAATCAAAACGCTTCAACATCCCATCACACCATCTGCGCCTGCCAACCTGGACTTTCTCTTTGCCGGACGGCGTGATGGAATCTCGGGGGTCCGACCCGCCGGGTCGGTCGCTGGGCGTTGCCCGGGGCAACGCGCGAACGCTGTGATCGCGAGGGCGGTGACGTGAGCAAACGGCCACAGGCGGCGGGCTCCTTCCTGTCGCGGCTGCGCCAGCCGGCCAGCCGGCTCAGGGACATGCCGATCTGGTCCAAGCTCGGTCTCATCATGATCGTGCCGACCATCGCCACGGTCGTGGTGGGCACCAACGGCCTGGTCGACCACCTTGAGACACTCAACAATGCCAACCGGGCCGGTGACCTCGCCAATCTCTCGGGCTACTCCGGTGACCTGATCGACACCCTCCAGGACGAGCGCACCACGGCCGTGTTGCTGCTCGTGTCGAAGCAGGGCCAGGCGAGGGCGCAATACCAGGAGGCGTACAACCGGGTCAACACCCGGGTGGAGCAGTCGAAGACGCCGTACCTGCGGCAGCGGGGAACCATCAGCGACCTCCCGGCGAGCATGGAGAGCCAGCTCGACGAGATCGCCCAGAGCCTGACCGAACTCCCCGGCATCCGCAGCCAGGTCTACAACGGCAAGATGCGGCCCGCCGAGGCGGTCCAGGCATACGAGGGCCTCATCAGCGACCTCCTCGCCATCCGCGACTCGGCCACCCAGCTGGCCGGTGACAACGACCTGAGCGACCGGATGCGCGCCGCCGCCGCCGTGGCGCGGGAGAAGGAGTTCCTCTCCCAGCGCCGGATCGTGGTGCACGAGGCGCTGGCGCGGGGGGAGATGGATCCCGCCCTGCGCACCGAGTACATCTCCAGCGGCACCGGCCAGGAGCAGGCCGTCCAGAACTTCAAGGCGGTGGCCACCGAGGAGGAGGCCCGCTTCCACGACCAGACCATCGCCGGCGGCGACCGCCGCCAGGCCGAGCAGTACCTGGGCTGGATCAACGGCAACACCAGCGGCAAGATGACCGGCGCCCCGTTCGGGCCGGACCAGTGGGACGCGGCCATGGTCGCCAACGCGAAGCTGATCCGGGCCGTGGAGACGAAGCTCGACGGCGACGTGGTCCGCCGCGCCGAGAACATCCGTTCCGACGTGCAGCGGCAGGTGTTCCTGGAGACGGGCCTGCTGCTCAGCATGCTGTTGCTGGCCGTCCTCTTCGCGTACCTGGTCGCCCGGTCGATGGCCCGGTCGCTGCGCGAACTGCGCCAGGGCGCCCTCGCCGTCGCGCAGTACGGGCTGCCGCAGGCCGTGGCCCGTCTGCGGGACCCGCAGGTGAGCAACCAGCTCACGCCGGCGCAGCTGGCCACCCAGATCGCCGAGCCGCTGCCCGTCCGCAGCAAGGACGAGTTCGGCCAGGTGACCGAGGCGTTCAACGCCGTCCACCTGGAGGCCGTCCGCACCGCCGCCGAGCAGGCCGCGCTGCGCGCCTCCGTCGCGACGATGTTCGTCAACCTGGCCCGCCGGTCGCAGATCCTCGTCGACCGCCTCATCGGGCACCTCGACCGGCTCGAGCGGGGCGAGGAGGACCCGGACCGCCTCGCCGAGCTGTTCCAGCTCGACCACCTGGCCACCCGGATGCGGCGCAACGACGAGAACCTGCTGGTGCTCGCCGGCGCGGACTCCACCCGCGTGCAGCGGGAGCCGGCCGCCCTCATCGACGTGCTGCGCGCCGCCCAGTCGGAGGTCGAGCACTACACCCGGATCGAGTTCGGCGTCATCGACCGCGACATCGAGATCGCCGCGCACGCCGTCAACGACCTGGTGCACCTGGTCGCCGAGCTGTTCGACAACGCCACGGCGTTCTCGCCGCCGGACTCGCAGGTGCTGGTCGAGGCCCGCCGGGTCGGCGACCGCGCCTCGCTCTACGTCGAGGACCGCGGCATCGGCATCAGCCCCGACCAGTTGCAGGAACTCAACGAGCGGCTGGCCACGCCTCCGCAGGTGGACGTGGCCGTGTCCCGCATGATGGGTCTCGTCGTGGTCGCCCGCCTCGCCTCGCGGCACGGCGTCCGGGTGGAACTGCGCCCCGGCAACCAGCGGGGCACCGTCGCGGAGGTCACGCTGCCGACGTCGGTGCTCGTGCCCCGTGCCCTCTCCGGGCGGGTGCAGCAGCCGCCGGCGCTGCCCGCCCCGGCCGGTGGCGCCCCCGGGACCGGCCCGGTGCCGTCCTTCGGCGGGCCCCCGACCGGCCCGGCGCCGACCTTCGGCGCGCTGCCCGCGCTCGGCGTGCGGCAGAGCGAATCCGGCAACCAGGTCACCCTCGGCGGGCGCCCGTTCGACCCGGCGTCGCCCAACGGCTCGGGCGGCACGCTGCCGGCCGGCCCGTCGCGCGGCATGCCGGCCTGGTCGGACCTGACCGGTGCCACGGCGGCCAACGGCGCCGGCACGTTCACGCCGCGTCCCGCCAACGGCCAGCCGGTCGACCCGCTGCCCCAGCGGCGTGCCGGCGACGCCGACCAGCCCGGCGGCCAGTCCCCGGCCATCCCGCGGCAGTTGCCGAGCAGCCCCGAGGCCACGCCGTACTCGCCGCCGCCCGTCTCCGCGCCGCCGCTGCCACCGGTCTCGGGCGGCCCGGTGTCCGGCTCGCCGGTCTCCGCGCAGCCGTACTCGGGTCCGCCGGTCTCCGCGTCGCCGTACGCCGGTCCGCCGGTCTCGGCCTCGCCGTACGCGGGCCCGCCGACCTCCGCCTCGCCGTACTCGGCCCCGCCCGTGTCGGGCCAGCCGTACTCCGCCCCGCCGGCCGGTGCGCAGCCCTACTCGGCCCCGCCGGCGAGTGGTCAGCCGTACTCGGCGCCGCCGGCTGCTCAGCCGTACTCGGCGCCGCCGGCGAGCGGCCAGCCGTACCCGGCCGCGCCCGCCGGTGAGCAGGCGTACCCGGCGCCGGCGTCGAACCCGCTGCCGTCGCGGCCCACGGCGTCGGCTCCGCCGGCCTGGCCGCCGGTCGCCGACGCGGACCGGGAGACGGCGACGCCGGCGGTGCCCGAGCGGCTCGCCGCCGCCCTGGACATGACCACCGAGCTTCCGCGGGTGCCGCGGGCCGAGGGCCAGCCGGCCGCGACGCCGGCCCCCGCGCCGACGCCGACCCCCGGGCCGACGCCCGCCGCGGCGCAGACCCGGCCCACGCCGGCTCCGCAGGGCCAGAACCAGCAGCGGTACGCGGACGAGACGATGGAGCTGCCGATCTTCCGGGAGCTCGAGTCGGCCTGGTTCCGCACCCGCCGACCGGGGCCCGAGGAGGCCGGCGCCGCGAAGCCGGCGGCGACGAACGGTGCCCCGACCCAGCAGTTCGCCGCGGTCGACGCCACCGGTCACGCCGTCCAGAAGACACCACCCGGGACGACAGGTAACGCACCGATGGCAGACACTCCGACGGCCGCAGGGACGTCGCGGGACAACGGGTCGAACGCGAACGGGGGCAGCGGCCTCACCGGCGCCGAGAGACTCCCCAACCGCCGGCCCTCACCGCAGACCAACGGTTGGGAGACCGCCGCCGACGACGGCTGGCGGGCCGCCTCGGCAGCCAGTGAGGTGCCGGTGCGGGCGACCACCCCGACGGGGCTGCCGAAGCGCACCCCGATGGCGCAGCTGGTTCCCGGCGCGGTCGACAAGCCCACCACGTCGGTCCAGCGGCGTACGCCGGAGGGGGTCCGGGGCCTGCTCTCGGCCTACCACCGGGGTGTGCAGCGGGGGCGTAGCCACCCCTCGGACAGCAATCCGACCAGCCCGGAGGGAACTCCGGGAGGGCAGCAATCCTCGCAGTCTGGCTCAGGCCCAGTGGCCGGGAGCGGGCAGAAGGAGCATGAAGGATGACTACTACGCAGGATCTCGGTTGGCTCCTCGCCAACTTCGCCGACCGGGTACCGGGGGTCGCGCACGCGGTCGCCGTCTCCGCGGACGGCCTGCTCCTCGCGGCGTCACGGGATCTCCCGCGTGACCGTGCCGACCAGTTGGCCGCCATCGCGTCCGGTCTGGTCAGCCTCACCCAGGGCGCGGCCCGCTGCTTCGAGGGAGGCGCGGTGCTGCAGACGGTCGTGGAGATGGACAATGGCTTCCTGTTCCTGATGTCCATCTCGGACGGCTCGTCCTTCGCGGTCCTGGCCGCCCGGAGCTGCGACGTCGGGCAGGTCGGCTACGAGATGGCGCTGCTCGTCGACCGGGTGGGCGACGCGCTGACGCCCCAGCCGCGCGCCGCCGCGGGAATGCTGGGCTGACGCCCTGCTGACCCAGGTCGGCAAGGCGGTTACGACGACAACAGACGGGCTCCCTGGTGGAGCCGGTGCCGGGTACGAAGGAGGTGAGCGGCGACATGGCCGATCGTGATGAACCGACCGGCGCGTTGGTCCGTCCATACGCCGTGACCCGCGGTCGTACCCGTCCTCGACTCGACATCGCGCTGGAGGCGCTCGTCGAGACGACGGTGCGCGGCCGGGCCGCTGCCAACGGCAGTGGTGGAGGGGGCCGCGAGCACCAGTACATCGCCGCGCTGTGTGACGGACGCGTCCAGTCGCTCGCCGAGATCGCGGCGCGGATGCAGCTCCCGCTCGGTGTGGCCCGGGTGCTCATCGCCGACATGGCGACGGACGGCCTGGTCGCGGTCCATGAGCCGACCATTCTGGACGACTCGAACGACGCGGTGGGCACTGAACTGCTGGAGAGGGTGCTGAGTGGACTTCGCAGGCTCTGACATGTCGCACCGCCCGCCGACCCCGAGCGGGCGCGTGACGTCGGCGAAGATCGTTATCGCCGGTGGATTCGGCGTCGGCAAGACGACGCTGGTCGGCTCGGTCTCGGAGATCACGCCGCTGACCACGGAGGCCATCATGACCTCCGCCGGTGTGGGCGTCGACGACACCCGGCAGGTGCCGGGCAAGGCGACGACCACGGTGGCCATGGACTTCGGCCGCATCACGATCGACCGTGACCTGATCCTCTACCTGTTCGGTACGCCGGGTCAGACGCGGTTCTGGTTCATGTGGGACGAGCTGGTACGCGGCGCCATCGGCGCGGTCGTGCTGGTCGACACCCGACGGCTGGCCGACTGCTTCGCGGCGATCGACTTCTTCGAGCACCGGCGGCTGCCGTACCTGGTGGCCATCAACTGCTTCGACGGGATGCAGTACCACGACCCGCAGGACGTGCGGGAGGCGCTGGCGATCTCGAACGAGGTGCCCGTGGTGGCCTGCGACGCCCGCAACCGCGAGTCGACCAAGCACGTGCTGATCTCGCTGGTCGAGTACGTGCTCACCATGCGCCGGTCGCGGGCGGTCGCGCCGGCCTGACGGTCGTTCGTCGACGCGCCCGGTGCGGCTTGGCCGCACCGGGCGCTCACGGTTGCCCAGAGGAGCCTCGTAGGCCCGGTCGCTCCCTCATCAGCGGGCACTCCTCACTGTCCAGATGAAACGTCGTGCGCCGGTCTGGCGCCCCCTGGCACGCCGGAGGGCCTCGTTCAGCGGTACACCCGCCGTGCGGTCCACAGGGGCCTCATACGCCGGTTCCTCCCGCTAGCACCACACTCCACCGGGGGCGCCGCCCACAGAAGACTTCGTAGGCCCGGTCGGGCCCGACCGGTGCCCTCGGCCGCAAAGAGCGCCATTGCTGCCCGCCCCCGCCGCTGGCGTGCGTTCCCCGCTGTTCACAGGGAGCCCCATGCGCCGGTTCCTCCCCGCCCGACCCCATCTGACTCTGCTCGACTGGCCGCATCCGCACCGGCCCTCTGCCCACAGGGGACCCGTCGCTCGCCGCTCACACGACCGGTGCCCCACCACAGCCGCACGCGCCCGCCGGTGGGCCCCGGTCTCCCGTGGCGGCGGCGTCTGCGCGCGGAAGCCCGCAACTTCCTGGATGTTGTGACCTCGGCCGCACTGGGAGGGAACAACATCCCGGATGTAGTGGGATCATCGGCCGCCCGCCCCCGGCACGCAGCCCCGGCACCGGGCCTGCCTCCAGCGCCGGCCCGTCGGCCCGTCGTCCGACCCCGGCCCGTCGGCCCGTCGTCCGACCCCGGCCCGTCGGCCCGTCGTCCGACCCCGGCACGCGGCCCGTCGTCCGGCCCGGCATAGGGCGCAGCTTGAAGCCGCGGCCTGACCACTCGGCCGGGACACGGTGGAGCCCCCGTCCGATCCGGCGGCGTGCCGGGTCAGGCGGGGGCTCTCGTGGCGGTGTCAGGAGCGGTAGCCGGCGGAGCGGTACTCGTACTCCCGGTCGTCGTCGCGGTCGCCGTGGTCGCGGCTGAAGTCCCATCCGCCGGCGGCCTCCCGCCCGGGGCGTCCGCCCACCGCGAAGCCGCCGATCTCCTGCCCGCGACGCCAGCCGCGGAAGTAGCCGGTGGTGTTCTCGGCGAGGCTCGCGGCGTCGCGGACGATGCGCAGGGGCCGTTCCTCCCGCAGCGGGGAGCCGGGCACCAGGTTGGCCTGCGGCACGCGCTTGGGCAGCCCGGCCTTGGTCTCGGCTCCCACGGCGGGCCGAGCGGCCTGCTCGGCGGCCTGCCAGCCGCTGTCGGCGGTGGTCGACCAGTCGAGGTCCACGTCGTCGTTGTGCCCGACGAACCAGGCCGACTTGGCCTGGGCGAAGATGAGCAGGTCGCCGTCGCCGCTCTCGTCGGCCACGGGCGGCGGCCGGTGCTCGACCGGAGGTGGCGGCCGGTGCTCGACGGCCGGGCGCTCGGAACGGGCGGCGGGGCGGCCGGTACGGCCGGGGTCCGGCCCGTCCACCAACCGCAGCGGCGGCACCTCCAGGTGCTGGCCGGTGTTCTCCCGCAGCGCCCGGTCCTCCAGCGGCGGAGGCTCCACGAGCCGCAGCATGGGCGGCTCCTGCGGCAGGTCGTCGGCGAGCCACGGCGGGGTGACCCGCTCGCCCACACCCGGGTCGGTGGGCGCGTCGACGCCGCGCTCGCCGTACGAGTACGCGGCCGGGTTGTTCGGGGAGCTGTCGGCCGGGTTCTCGGGGTTGTTGACCAGCGGCCAGTTGGCCCGCGAGCCGGGCGGCGCGGACTCCGCGTCGGGACGGGGAGCGGGCACCGGGATGGTGAGGTCGGTGGCGCTGAACCCGCCCGTGGGCGGGCCGGAGTCCCCGTTGGTCTTGGGCCGGGGCGGGATCACGGTGCGCTGCCGCTCGGCGCGGGCGCTGTTGATCGCCGCGGTGGTCAACGTGGGCCGGAAGGGCTCGCCCGCCTCGGCCGGCGGCACCTTGCCCCGCTGGGACGGCGCGATGGGCGTGATCCCCGGTGGCGGGGGCGGCGGCGCCGAGACGGGCCGGTTGGTGGGTGCGTCCGTCCGCCCGGGCGGGGCGGACACAGGTGGGCCGGCCAGGGCGGCCGGGGTCACCGGCTCGGGTGCGACCGGCGGCGGCGTGACGGGTTCGGGTGCGACCGGCGGCGGTGCGACCGGCCGTGGGGCCGGCGGCGGGCTGCCCGCGGAGACCGGCTCGGGACGGCTGCGCCGACCGCCCGAGGACGTGGGCTCGGCGGCCGCGGGACGGAGCGTACGCAGCCCCGCGCTGGTGTTCCCCATGCCGGGCAGGTCGTGGTCGCCCCGACGGGCGGCGGCGCGGCGGCCGGGGGCGGGCGTGGTGACCCGTGTGTTGAGGGCGCCCACGAGCGCCTCGCAGCCGGCGTCGCAGGCCCGTACCGAGGCGACCGCCTGCCGGACGGTCTCCGCGACGGCGGACGTGAGCGTGCGGTTGACAGTGGCTCGGCGCGGCGTCTCCGAGATGGCGACGCGGAGCGCCGTGACGGCCTCCTCGATCTCGGCGGCCTCGGCGACGCCGTCGGCCACGAGGTGCGTGACGATGGCGTCGGCGGCGACGGACACCTCACGGCCGCGGGCGACGGTGCCGCCGAGCATGCCCGGCTCGGGCAGCGCGTCGAGCACGGCCAGCGGGACCGGCTCGGCCGGGTCCGGGTACGCCCGCAGCGCGGCCGGGTAGAGCTCCCGGAGCACCTCGCGCAGCGCCACGGCGGCGGAGTGGCGGCCACTGGCGAGCGCGGCGTGCGCGGCGAGGACCTGCTTGTAGCCGGCGAGGTCGCGGGGCGCGGGGAGGGTGACCGCGGAGAGCGCGCCCGCCTGCAACGCGCGGGCCAGGCCGACGGCCCGCCGCTCGGCCGGCGGTGACTGCATCTCCTCCAGGGAGTCGTCGTCGGCGAACCGTTCGGCGAAGTCGTCGACCGAGTCGTCGTCGGCGATGGCCAGGGGACGCCCGGCCGCGCTGAGCAGCGAGGTGACCGTGTGGTCGTCGCTGTCGGCGGCGATCGCCGCACCGCTCGGCCCGCCCGACCGCTCCACGAGCAGCGCGACCAGCTGGGCGTAGCCAGCGGGGTCGTCGCCGATCTCGCAGACATGCAGCAGACGTCCTGCGTCATCGACCACAGCGGACGTCAGCGTCGAGCCGGCCGAGGCCGGTCGGTCGGCCGGATCCGCCGAGGCCAGACCGCAGTACACGCGCACGAGCGCCACGGCGTCGTCCTCCTCCCGGGACAGGTGTTCCTCTGCCAGAGACTGATGCTCCCCGGTCGGGGTCAGTCGCGCCAGTCCACGACCGCAGAGATCTTGCCGACAATCGTGCGCCAACCGAGACTTGCGGTTTGTGCCCCGATTTTCTTCAGCCGCCGCCGGGCGAGGAAGGCGCCGATCCCACCGTTGACCGTGCCCCGCAGGGCCTCGTCCAGGTCGTCGAGGCTGGAGCCGGTGGAGAGCATGTCGAGCACGGCGGGTAGCCGCAGGGCGTACGAGAGGTCACGGGCGATCTCCCCGGCCTCGATCAGCAGCGTCGGATCCCACGTGTCGTGCCCGCCGCGGAGGTTCTCCACGACGAGGTCGAGCTCGTAGGTGTCCTCGTCCAGCGGGGCGATGTCGGCCGGTTCCACCCGTTCGGACAGTTCTCGCCAGCTGTCCAGTTGGGACAGATCGTTGGGCGCGCCGGACCGGATGAAGCTGACCAGAGATTCCGGCGTCTTGAAGAGCAACAGCCGACCCTTGTGGCTGAGGAAGAGCGGCACCTCCTCGTCGCCGGACTCGTCGGCGGCCTCCTCCTCGTCGGTGTCGGCCTCCTCGTCGCCGGACTCGCGGCGGCGGCGCGCGTCCTCCTCCTCGCTCTCGGCGAACTCCTCCGCCACGTCCTCGTCGAGGATGACGACGGTCTCGTCGTCCTCCTCCTCGATGACCTGGCGGCGGGCGAGGAACGGGTCGTCCTGGTCCCGTTCGGTGACGTCGGTGGGTGTCACCTCGCGCGCCGGCCGGTACGCCCGCAGGGTGAAGCCGGTGCCGGCGGGAAGGGCGATCTCCACCGGGTCGATCCCGACGGACTCCCAGAGGGACCGGTCGGCGTCGGCTGCGGCACGACCGGTGTCGGTCTCCTCCGGCTCGACCGGGTCGGCGGTGTCGTCGAGCTCGGGCTCGTCGGCGTCGGGCCGTTGAGGCGACTGGCGGGCCACGCTGACCTCCGTGTGCTTCGGGCTGCCCACCCGCCGGCGCGTCGGCCGGCGAGTGACTCTGGGCACATACCCTAGTGGGCCTCTCCGGGACGGCGGTGCCCGCACCCCGAAGGCCGGTCGCCGGCTCCCTGGCGATCTCGCCCGTCAACCTGTAGCGTAGCTACGCATGAAGGCCCAGGCGCTGCACGGACACCTCGACGCCCTGCTGCTGGCGGTGCTGGAGGGGGGCGCCCTGCACGGCTACGCCATCATCGAGGCGCTCCGTGCCCGCAGCGGCGGCACCCTCGACCTGCCGACGGGCACCATCTATCCCGCCCTGCGCCGCCTGGAGCGGGCCGGGCACGTGGTCAGCACCTGGAGCACCGTCAACGGGCGGGAGCGGCGGACGTACCAGCTCACCGACTCCGGGCGCCGGGCGCTCGCCGGGGAGCGGGCCGGCTGGCGCGAGTTCAGCACGACCGTGGGGCGCTTCCTCGACCCCGTCGGCAATCTGCCCGGCACGCCGCCCGCCGCACCCGCCTGACGTCACCGGCCGGGGCTCAGCGCGTCGCGAGCAGCCAGGTGAGGGCGGCCCGGCCGATCCACAGGTAGCCGGCGCCCACCACCATCGCCCCGATGATCATCGGGGGCCAGGTGAGAGCCGCGTCCCAGAGCCCGACCGACCAGCCGAACAGGCTGGCGCCGGTCAGCACGCCGATCGCCAGCGAGGCGAGGAGCCCGACGCCGGCCAGCCGGACGAGCGCCGGCAGGGCGGGATGCGCCGACCGCGCCGCGACCCGGACCAGCAGCAGCCCGGCCGCCGCCAACGCGAGCGCCGCCACCCAGACCCCGTTCACCGAGGCCGAGAGGAACAGGTAGCCCTCCGGCGGCCGGGGGCCGTCGCTCCAGCTCGCACCCCGCCAGGTCAGGTCCCCGCCCACCACCAGCACCGAGGCGAGCGCGAGGACCCGCAGTGACAGCCCGCGCAGCGCCCCCACGGCGAGTTCGGCCTGCCAGGCCGGCAAGAGCTGCGCGGGACTGCCGAACTCGGCCACCGCGCGCCGCTCGGCCTCCGCGCCGGGCAGCCCGTCCGCGCGGTACGCCTCGACCGCGTCGAGCAGGCCGTCCCGCGCCTCGGCCAGCAGGTCGGCCTTCATCCGGGCCGGGCCGCGCAGCCGCACGGCCAGCTCCCGCAGGTGATCCTCCACGAGGACGTCGTCGTAGCGCGGCATGGTCCCACCCTGCCACGTCCGCGACGTCCCGTCGTCGGGGAGAACCCCGGGACGACCCCGAGGGACGGTCAGGGGGTCAGCGCCAGGTACCCGCGTTCGGCCGCCTCCTGGAGCAGCCACTGGTCCCGGTACCAGCCGGGCGCCGCGACCAGGTCGGCGTGCCGGCCGCGCTGCACCACGCGCCCGGCGTCCAGGACCACGATCTCGTCCAGCCCGGCCAGGCCGGTGAGCCGGTGGCTGATCAGCAGCACCGAGTGCGCGGCCGGCGTGGCGGCCAGCGCCGAGGCGAGCACCGCGTCGGCGGCGGTCGGGTCCAGCCCCTCGGTCGGCTCGTCGAGCACCAGCACGGGTGGCGCGGCCAGCAGCGCCCGGGCCAGGGCGAGGCGCTGCCGCTGCCCGCCGGAGAGCTGCCCGCCCTCCTCGCCGACCACGGTGTCCCAGCCGGCCGGCTGGGCGCGTACCCAGTCGAGCAGGCCGGCGGCGGCCGCCGCGGCGGCCAGCTCCTCCTCGCCCGCGCCGGGCCGGCCGAGCAGGAGGTTCTCCCGGACGGTGGCGTGGAAGACGTACGCCTCGGCGAGCAGGCCGCCGACCACCCGGGGCAGCTCGTCCTCGGCGTACGCGGTGAGGTCCCGCCCGCCCACCGTCGCCCGGCCGCCCTCGGGGCGTACGGCGCCGGTCAGGACGGCGGCCAGGGTGCTCTTGCCGGCGCCGCTCGGGCCGACCACGGCCACCCGCCGTCCCGGCGGAAGGTCGAGGGTCACCCGGTCGAGCGCCGGCGCGCCACCGGCCCGGTACCGGACCGTCACCTCGTCGAGCCGGACCTCGTACGCCTCGGCCCGGATCGCCTCCGGTCCGCCCTCGCCCGCGCGGCCGGTACCGGCCGGCGGGGCGCTCGGCGCCGCGGCGGTCGCGCCGTCGGGCGGGATGGTCGGAGCCGTGGCGGTCGCGTCGGCGGGCGGGGTGGTCGGGGCCGTGGTGGTGTCGCCGAGCAGGGCGGCCACCCGGGTCAGCCCGGCGCCGAGCTGGGTCCGCTGGCGGGCCGCGCCGACCAGCGCCAACGCGATCTCGACGGCGCTCAGGGTGCCGACCGCCAGGACGCCGACCAGCACGCCGGGCACGTCGGCGGCGAGCGCGACGAGCACCACCGCGCCGGCCGTGAGTCCCGCGACGAGGGTGCCCGCCGCGTCCACCGCGAATCCGGCGGCGGCGAGCCGGCGTTCCAGGCGCGCGAGCCGCCGGGCGCGCCCCGTCGCGGCGTCCAACGCCGAGTCGGTGGCGCCGAACGCGGCCAGGTCGGCGGCGCCGTGGGTCAGGTCGACGGCGTCGGCGGCCAGCGCGCCGCGCAGCGGGGCCAGTTCGGCCGCGCTGCGCCGGGTCAGCGCGGTGGCCAGGACGGGCAGCGCGAGCCCGGCGACGAGCAGCCCGGCGGCGAGCACCGCGGCGGCCGGCGGCGAGATCAGGACGGCGCCGCCCACCGCCACGACGCTCACGAGCACCGCCGCGGCGCCCGGGACGAGCACCCGGAGCAGCAGGTCCTGGACCGCCTCCACGTCGGAGACGAGCCGGCTCAGCGCGTCCCCGGAGCGCGGGGCGCGCGCCCGCCGGGCGGCGAGGGTGGCGAAGACCCGGGCCCGGACGTCGGTGATCATCCGGAGCACGGCGTCGTGCCCGGCGAGCCGCTCGGTGTAGCGGAGGACACCGCGGCTGATCGCCAGCGCGCGCACGGCGACGATGGCCACGGTGAGCCGGTCCAGCGGTGGCCGTCCGGCGGCGCTCATCAACAGCCAGGTGGCCGTCGCCATGAGGGCCAGCCCGGCGAACTCGGTGGCGGCGGCGAGCAGGCCGGCCCCGACGAGGCGGCCGAGGTACGGGCGCGCGAGCCGCAGCACGGCGCGCTCCGCCGCCCCGGCGCGTACGGGGGGCGCGGGCCGGTCCGCGGTGCGGACGGGCGGGTCGACCGCCGCGGGGCCGGCCACGTCGAACTCGGCGGGGCCCGTCACCGCCCCGCCGGTGCGGTCCGGCCGGCGACGTCGGGGGGCGGTGCTCATCGGGTCGCCTCTCCGGCCGGGGTGGACACCAGTTCGGTCACCAGGCCGTCCTCGATCCGCAGGATCCGGTCGGCGTTCTCCAGCAGCGCCGGGCGGTGCGCGACCAGCAGGGCCGTACGGCCGGCCACGAGGCGGCCGGTGGCCGCCAGGACGACCGCCTCCGACGCGCTGTCCAGCCGCGCGGTGGGTTCGTCCAGCAGCACGACGGGGGCGTCCCGGAGGAACGCCCGGGCCAGCGCCACCCGTTGCCGCTGCCCGCTGGAGAGGCCGTGCCCGCGCTCGCCGAGCACCGTGCCGAGGCCCTCGGGCAGGCCGGCGACCACCTCGTCGAGCGCCGCGTCGCGGACCGCGGCGGAAAGCGCCGCGTCGGGGGTGTCCGGCGCGCCGAGCCGGATGTTGTCGGCCAGCGAGGCGGCGAAGAGGTGCGCCCGCTGCGGCACCCAGGCGAGCTGGCGCCGCCAGGCGTCCAGGTCGGCGTCGGCCAGGTCCACCCCGTCGACGGTCACCCGGCCGCTGGTCGGGGTGACGAAGCCGAGCAGCAGCCCGAGCAGGGTGCTCTTGCCGGCGCCACTGGGGCCGATGACCGCGATCCGCTCGCCCGGCCGGACGGTCAGCGTCACGTCGCGCAGCGCCGTGGTCCGCTCGTACGCCACCGTCACGGCCTCGAACCGGATCTCGCCCCGGCCGTCCGGCACCGGGCGCGCGCCCGCCGCGCCGTCCCGCGTCGGGGCCGGCGCGCCCTCCTGCACCGCGAACGCGTCGTTGAGGGCGGTGAGCCCCTCCATGCTGGCGTGGAACCGGCTGCCGGCCGCCCGCAGCGGCAGGTACGCCTCGGGCGTGAGCAGCAGCACCAGCAGCGCGGTCTGCAGGGCGAGCCCGCCGCCGAGCAGCCGGATGCCGACCGGCACCGCCACGAGCGCCACCGAGAGGGTGGCGACCAGCTCCAGCACGAGGGCGGAGAGGAACGCGATGCGCAGCGTCCGCATGGTGGCGGCCCGGTGCCCGTCGGCCATGCGGCGCACCACGTCGACCTGCGCCCGGGCGCGACCGAAGGCGCGCAGCGTGGGGAGCCCGGCGACCATGTCGAGGAAGTGCCCGCCGAGCAGGGACAGCCGCCGCCACTGGCGTTCGGTGGCGGCCTGCGCCTGCCACCCGAGCAGCGCCCCGAAGATCGGGATCAGCGGCAGGGTCAGCACGATGATCACCGCGGAGCTCCAGTCGGCGAGGCCGATCCGGGCGACCACGGCCAGCGGGACGGTGACGCTGAGCACGAGCTGCGGCAGGTAGCCGGTGAAGTAGGCGTCCAGCGCGTCCAGCCCACGCCCGGCGAGGGTGGCGAGCTGCCCGGCCCGCTGGCCGGCCACCCAGCCGGGCCCGTGCCGCCCGACGGCCGCGAGCAGGTCGGAGCGGAGCGCGGCCTTGACCGTGGCGGCCACCCGGGCGGCCACGGTGCCCTGTGCCCAGACCAGCAGCGCGCGGGCCGCCACGGTGGCCGCGAAGCCGACCAGGGCGGGCCGGTCGAGGCGTCCGTCGAACGCGGTGGCGAGCAGCGCGGCCAGTGCGGTCGCCTGCGCGACGACCAGCCCCGCGGCGATCACCCCGAGCAGGGCGAGCAGGGCGAGGTCGCGGCGGGCCGCGGGGACCCGACGCAGCAGACGCGGGTCGAAGGGGCGGCGGTTCACCAGTACACCGGTGCCCTGCCGTCGATCCGTCCCCGGAACACCCACCAGCACATCAGTTGGAAGCCTAGTAGGGCCGGCGCGAGCGGCAGCACGAGCCAGCCGAGCAGGCGCAGGGTCGGCTCGCTGGCCGCCGCGTCGGCCACGGTCAGGGACGCGCCCGGATCGACCGTGGAGACGAGCACGAAGGGCCAGAGGGCCGCGCCGACCAGCGCCACGGGCAGCGCCAGGGCCACCGACGTGGCGGCGAACGCCAGCCCGGGCCGCCGGCGGTGGAGCGCCGCCCGGGCCGCCAGCAGCGCCGCGACCAGCGCCACGGGCAGCAGTACGCCGAGCGCCGGTCGCTGCACGGCCGCGCGTACCCGGTCGGAGAGGAGACCGAGGACGGTGGCCGCGCCGACCGCGGCGAGCGCCACCGGGACCAGCCGGCGGGTGAGCCGGGCGGCGCCCGCGGCGTCGGCGGCCGGCAGCCGGAGTGCGAGGAAGGCCGCGCCGTGCACCGCCACGAGCGCCACCGTGGCCAGCGCGGCGGCCGCCGCGAACGGGGTGAACAGGTGGCCGAGCCCGGCGACGTGGCCGTCGGCGTGCAGCGGTACGCCCTGGAGCAGCCCGGCGAGCAGCGCGCCCCAGCCGAGCGCGGCGAGGGCACTGCCCACGACCACGACCCGGTCCCACCGCGCCCGGATCCGCTCGCGGGCGGGCCGGCTCCGCAGCTGCACCCCCGCGGTCACCAGGATCACCCCGGCGAGCGCGCCGAGCACGGCCGGGTAGAACCCGGCGAGCAGTTCGCCCTCCAGCAGCGGGAACGCGCCGAACAGGATGCCGACGGCCGCCACGAGCCAGACCTCGTTGCCGAGGAAGAACGGGCCGACGGCGTTGAGGGCGGTCCGGCGGCGGCGCGGGTCGGCGTCGCCGGCCAGTGCGAGCCCGACGCCGTAGTCGTAGCCGCCGAGGACCAGGTAGGTGGCGAAGAAGAGGCCGAGCAGGGCGTACCAGGCGAGTTCCACGATCGCTCCTCACGCGAAGGCGGGTTCGGGACGGAGGTCGGCGGGATGGCCCGGCGGCCGGCCGAGGGCGGGATCGTCCGCCCCGCGGGCGGCGTGCCGGGCGATGAGCGTCCAGTTGGTGACGGCGAGCGTGCCGAGCAGCAGGCTGAACCCGATCAGCGAGGCGAGCATCACCGGGGCGGCCACCGGAGAGACGGCCTGGTCGACCGGCAGCAGCCCGTACGCCACCCAGGGCTGGCGGCCGACCTCGCGGGCGATCCAGCCGAGGATCACCGCGACGAACGGCAGCGGCAGGCCGAGCAGCAGCAGCCAGAGCGGGAAGCGCAGCCGGATGACCCAGTCCCGCCAGAGCAGGGGCAGCAGCAGCCAGAGCGCGCCGAGGCCCATGCCGATGAGGATCATGAAGCCGAGCCCGACGTTGGCGAGCACGGGTGGGGTGTAGTCCCCGGGGCCGAACCGGGCCGTCCACTCGGCGATGAGCGCGTCCGCATCGGCGCCGCTGCCGAACTTGGTGGGCTGCACGGCGCCGACCGGGCCGAACTGCGCGAAGCCGAAGCCCTGCACCAGGGTGATGGCCAGCGCCGCGGTGACCACGCCGATCCGCAGCGAGGTGCGGAAGATCGCGAAGTCGGGGGTGCGCCGGATCAGGTGGTAGGCGCTGACCGCCGCCATCAGCATCCCGCCCACCAGCAGGGCCGCCGAGACGACGTGCCCGAACGCCATGCCGAGGCTCGGGTTGGTGAGCAGCGCCGGGAAGTCGGTGAGGTGGGCGATCCCGTCGCGGACCTCGTAGCCGACGGGGTTCTGCAACCACGAGTTGGCCACCATGATCCAGAACGCCGAGGCGTACGCGGTGAGCGCCACGCCCCACAGCAGCGCGAGGTGCACGCCGCGCCGCAGCCGGTGCCACCCGAAGATCCACATGCCGAGGAACGTGGACTCCAGGAAGAAGGCGACCAGTGTCTCGATGGCCAGGGGCGCGCCGAAGACGTTGCCGACGTAGCGCGACAGCCCGCTCCAGTTCAGCCCGAACTGGAACTCCATGACGATGCCGGTGGCGATGCCGAGCACGTAGTTGATGACGTACAGCTGGCCCCAGAACCGGGTCAGCCGCTCGTACTTCGGGTTGCCCGTGACCACCCAGGCGGTCTGGATCCCGACCAGGAGGGTGACCAGGCCGAGTGTGACGACCACGAAGAGGAAGTGGATCGACGTCGTGGTCGCGAACTGAAGTCGGGCGAGGAGCAGGGTGTCCATGGCCGGCTCTCCAACGGTTGGCTCGCTTGTCGTAGAGAGCCTACACGTAGATTCCCTACCTATAACTACTACATCATGTCGTAGTCGACTTTACGACAAGACGTAGTAGCGGTGGGGGTGGTCCGATCAGCTGAGGAAGAGCGAGATCGGCAACGCGACGAGCGTCGAGGCGACGGCCAGCGCCGTGAGCAGCAGGATCCGGGGCGGCTCGGCGACGACCAGCAGGCGCTGCACCCGGACGTCCAGGTCCCGGTCACCGAGCCCGAGGGCACCCGCCGGGGTGACCCGGTGGCCCGCCGTGGCGAAGCGGCGCAGGGCGGCGGCCAGCGACTCGGGGTGCAGCTCGCGCGCCTTGTCGTCGGCGCGCATCTCGACCAGCAGGGCGACCCGCTCGTACGCCTCGCGGACCCAGCGGACCCACGGCAGCGCGCGGCTGAGCGCCGTGAACGGCAGCAGCACGAGGTCGTGCCGCTCCTGGGCGTGCGCCCGCTCGTGGGTGAGCACCGCGTCCAGTTCCGCGCGGTCCAGCAGGCTCAACGCGCCCGCGCTCACCACCACCCGCGGCCGCACCCCCGGCAGGCAGTACGCCGCCGCGCTCGGGTGGTCGAGCACCAGCGCCCCGGGTACGGCCGGGTCGTCCCGGGCCACCAGGGCGAGCAGCTCCCGGTGCCGGCGCTGGGCGCGCAGCGTCCCGTGGATGCTGCGTACGGTCGTGGTCAGCAGCACGGCACCGATGCCGAAGCCGACACCCACACCGGCCAGGTGCAGGACGTTCACCCCGGCGGGCAGCCGGTCGTGCAGCAGGTCGTCGAAGAGGGCGACCAGGGCGCTTCCCGGCGGCAGGTCGTACGCGGCCAGGCCGAGCGCCATCGGCAGGCCCATCGCGGCGAGGCCGACCGCGAGCCCGACCGCCTGCCAGCAGACGATCGCCACGCGGGGGCTGTGCCACGGCCAGGTCGAGCGGGCCAGCACCTGGGCGGTCAGCCAGCAGGCCAGCACCGTCGCGGCGAAGTGCAGAGCGTACGCCACGGCCGCCGCCCCCTACCTGTCCGCTGCCTCGTCGGCCGGCGGACGGGTGACCCGCCCGCTCGTCGGCCCCTCGATCCGGTCGGTCAGGGCGCCCGGACCGGTGTGCCCGCCGCCGGTGTCGGCCGGCCGGGCAGTGCCCTGCCCGCCCGGAGCACCGCCCGTGGCCTCGGCGGCCAGAGCGGCGCGCAGCACCTCGGCCTCCGTGCCGGTCACCGAGCGGGCGAAGCGCACCAGCGCGGCGTCCCGGCTGCCACCGAGGTCGAGCGCGTCGAGCATGAGCTGGGCGATGTGCGCCTCACGGCTGGCCGCGGCCCGGTACCGCCAGGCCCGCCCCTCCCGCTGGCGCTCCACCATGCCCTTGCCGGCCAGCCGGTCGAGCACAGTCATCACCGTCGTATAGGCCAGCTCCCGACCGGCCAGCGCGTCGGCGACCTCGCGGACGGTCACGCCGTCCGACGTGCTCGGGACCGTGTCCCACAGCACGTCCATCACCGCACGTTCGAGATCACCAAGCCGCGTCACAGACCAATCCTACCCCCCGTAGTAGACCCGCCCATCTGAGACAGGGCAGACCA
The DNA here is from genome assembly GCF_036184225.1 of Micromonospora globbae. Taxonomy (NCBI): domain Bacteria; kingdom Bacillati; phylum Actinomycetota; class Actinomycetes; order Micromonosporales; family Micromonosporaceae; genus Micromonospora; species Micromonospora globbae. The sequence goes on along the minus strand of NZ_CP108084.1, from coordinate 4,625,733 downwards.
GCCAGCCGCGGGGGGCCAACGCCACGAGGTCGCCGCCCTCGACGCGCCCCGCCCAGCCCGCGCCCCGGACGCGCCCCGCCCGCGCCCCGGACCCGACAACATCCAGGATGTAGTGGCCTCAACCACGCCCCGACCCGACAACATCCAGGACCTTGTGGTCTCCCGCCCGACCCGACAACGTCCAGGATCTTGTGGCTTCGACCGTGGGCCGATCCGACGACTTCCGAGAAGTGGGCGGCCCGCCCCACGCCGATCCGCCGGCAGTGGGGAAGGCGTGCCCTGGACCGCGCCCCCGGCCGAACGACACGGACGTCGTGGCCGGCGTGCGCGCCGAGGCGAGGCGACGACCCCGGGTAGTTGTCGCCTCGACGGCGCGGCCACCCCACAACTTCCGGGAAGTTGTGGCCTCGCTCGCCCCTCGAACCAACAACATCCAGGAACTTGCGCGATCTTGATGAGGGTCGCGTCCGCGCTGGTGGTGTAGGAGACGGCCATCGCGGGATCCGGTTTGATGTTAGGCGGCGATCGGTGCTGGGTCGGGCTGGCTGGTGTCGTGTTGGTCGGTCTCGATGTTGACCAGGCGTGCTTTGGTGAGTAGTTCGAGGCCCATGTAGCGGCGGCCTTCGGTCCATTCGTCGGTCTGTTCGGCGAGGACGGCGCCGACGAGGCGGATGATCGCCGGCCGGTTCGGGAAGATGCCGACGACGTCGGTGCGGCGGCGGATCTCCTTGTTCAACCGTTCCTGCGGGTTGTTCGACCAGATCTGGCGCCAGATCTCGCGCGGGAAGCCGGTGAAGGCGAGCAGGTCGTCGCGTGCCTGGTCGAGGTGCTCTGCCGCAGCGGGGAACTTCGCCTCGATCGTGGCCACCACCCGCTGGAACTGGGCGCGGACGGCATCGGCGTCGGGCTGGTCGAAGATCGTGCGCACCAGGGTCGCGATCCACGGCTGCGCGGACTTCGGCACCTTCGTCAGCAGATTCCGCAGGTAATGGGTCCGGCAGCGCTGCCACGAGGCTCCGGGCAGGGCCGCGCCGATGGCCTGGACGAGGCCGGCATGGGCGTCGGAGATCACGAGGCGGACGCCGGTCAGGCCGCGGGCGGTCAACGACCGCAGGAACGCCAACCAGCCGGCGCCGTCTTCGTCGGAGGCCACGTCCAGGCCCAACACCTCGCGTTGGCCGTCGGCGTTGACACCGACGGCGATCAGGGCGTGCACGTTGACCGTGCGGCCCGCTTCGCGGACCTTCATCGTCAGCGCGTCCATCCACACGAACGTGTAGTGCTCCGAGTCCAGGGGCCGGTTGCGGAACGCCTCGACCTGGGCATCCAGGTGGGCGGCCATCTCCGACACCTGCGACTTGGACAACTGCCGGATCCCGAGCTGCTCGACCAACTTCTCCACCCGCCGGGTGGAGACTCCGAGCAGGTAACTGGTGGCCACGACCGAGACGAGGGCCTGCTCGGCCCGCCGGCGGTGCGTCAGCAGCCAGTCCGGGAAGTACGAGCCGGACCGCAGCTTCGGGATCGCCAGATCGATCGTCCCGGCGCGGGTGTCCCACTCCCGATGCCGGTAGCCGTTGCGGGAGTTGACCCGTTCGTCGCTGCGCTGCCCATACGCGGCGCCGCACATGGCGTCGGCTTCGGCGGACATCAACGCCTGCGCGAACGTTTTGATCATCGCCTGCAACACGTCCGGCGACGCGCCCTCGATCTGCTCGCGCAGCAGGTCAACAGGGTTCACACTCTCAGATACGGCCATCGCGTTCCTCTCCTTCTATGACTTGGTCGTCTCGAAGGATCACGCGATGGCCGTCTCTCATCTACGCAACACGCCCATCACGGGCAAGTCGTACACCACTCCCGTGGACGCAGCCCTTGATGAGTGACCGCGCCACGCCGAGGGCGTCGTGCGGTGGCCCGCCGGGTGGCCGTTCGACCGACGAACTGGGAGGGCACAACGGGTCGCGCACGACCCTTGATGTGGGCACTTCAGGGTGCAGCGTTGATCGACTCGATGCGGCCGGCACCGGGCAACGCGCTGTCCCGGGCACCCACTGTCAGCGGCAGGAGCGGAGGATCTGCTCCGGTCACCCGCAGATCAAGCACCCACGCCCGCCAGAGCCCACAAGCCCAACCCCACGGACGGGCCTGGACCACCGAGGTTTCGGGGGAGCCCCGCCCGCGGAGGGATCAAGCCTGACCGCCCGGAGCGGGTGGGGCTCCCCCGAAACCAGCAGAGGAAGGTGGCCCCGAAACCAGCAGAGGAAGGTGGCCCCGAAACCGGCAGAGAAGGTGGCCCCGAAACCGGCAGAGAAGGTGGCCCCGAAACCGGCAGAGGAGCCTCCACCGGAAGCCGGCAGAGGCGCGTGGGCGCCCCGGAATCGGCCGAGGGAGGTGGCTCCCAGGTAACCCGGATCAGACCCCCTTCGGATGCCACACGGTCTTCGTCTCCAGCAACGCCGTCATGCGCGTGAGCCCCGGGTCGGCGAACCAGTCGTGGTCGGCCGGTGCCGGCCGGAGCACCCGCTTCAGGTTCTCCGCGGCCCTGACCTCCAGGTCGGCCGCCTGCTCGGCGTCGGTGACCCCGGTCAGGTCGATGGCGTTGACGTCCATGTGCGCGGCCAGCGTCGGCACGGTCTCGGACAGCCGGCCGGTGAGGATGTTGACCACGCCGCCGGGCAGGTCGGAGGTGGCGAGCACCTCGGCCAGCGTCACGGCAGCCAGCGGTTCGGTCGGCGAGGCGGCCACGACCACCGTGTTGCCGGTCACGACGGCTGGGGCGATCACGCTGACCAGGCCGAGCAGCGCGGGCCGCTCGGGGGCCACCACGGCCACGACGCCGGTCGGCTCGGGCGCCGAGAGGTTGAAGTACGGGCCGGCCACGGGGTTCGCCCCGCCGTACACCTGGGCCAGCTTGTCGGACCAGCCGGCGTACCAGACCCAGCGGTCGACGGCCGCGTCGACCTCGTCGCCGGGCACGCCGAGCGCGACGAACTGTTCGCGCCGGCCCTCCAGCATCTCGGCCACCCGGTAGAGGATCTGACCCCGGTTGTACGCGGTCGCGCCGGCCCAGCCCTTCACGGCGGCCCGGGCGGCGACGACCGCGTCCCGCGCGTCCTTGCGGGAGGCCAACGACACATTCGCGTCCTGCACGAGATACGACCGCCCCGACTCGCTGCGTGGGAACTTCCCGCCAATGAAGAGCTTGTACGTCTTGCGTACCGCGACCCGCTCAGACATTGAGGTACGCCTCCAGCCCGTGCCGGCCGCCCTCGCGACCGTAGCCCGACTCCTTGTAGCCGCCGAACGGCGAGGTGGGGTCGAACTTGTTGAACGTGTTGGCCCAGACCACGCCGGCGCGCAGCCGGTCGGCCATCCACAGGATCCGGGAGCCCTTGTCGGTCCAGATGCCGGCCGACAGCCCGTACGGCGTGTTGTTCGCCTTCTCCACGGCCTCGGCCGGGGTGCGGAACGTGAGCACGGACAGCACCGGCCCGAAGATCTCCTCCCGGGCGATCCGGTGGGCCTGGGTGACGCCGGTGAAGATGGTGGGGGCGAACCAGAAGCCCCGCTCGGGCAGTTCGCACGGGGGCGACCAGCGCTCGGCGCCCTCGGCGGAGCCCGCCTCGGAGAGTTCCCGGATCCGGGCCAGCTGGGCGGCCGAGTTGATGGCGCCGATGTCGGTGTTCTTGTCGAGCGGGTCGCCGACCCGCAGTTGGGCCATCCGCCGCTTCAGCGACTCCAGCACCCGGTCGGCGACCGATTCCTGGATCAGCAGGCGGGAGCCGGCGCAGCAGACGTGTCCCTGGTTGAAGAAGATGCCGTTGACGATGCCCTCGACCGCCTGGTCGACGGGCGCGTCGTCGAAGACGATGTTGGCGGCCTTGCCGCCCAGCTCCAGGGTGAGCTTCTTGCGGGTGCCGGCCACCGCGCGGGCGATGGCCCGGCCGACCTCGGTGGAGCCGGTGAACGCCACCTTGTCGACGCCGGGGTGCTCGACGAGGGCGCGGCCGGTCTCGCCGGCGCCGGTGACGATGTTGACGACGCCGGCCGGCAGGTCGGCCTGCTGGCAGATCTCGGCGAAGAGCAGGGCGGTGAGCGGCGTGGTCTCGGCCGGCTTCAACACCACGGTGTTGCCGGCGGCGAGGGCCGGGGCGATCTTCCAGGCCAGCATGAGCAGCGGGAAGTTCCAGGGGATGACCTGCGCGGCCACGCCGAGCGGCTTCGGGTCGGGGCCGAAGCCGGCGTACGGGAGCTTGTCGGCCCAGCCGGCGTAGTAGAAGAAGTGCGCGGCGACCAGCGGGATGTCGACGTCGCGGGACTCCTTGATCGGCTTGCCGTTGTCGAGTGACTCCAGCACCGCCAGCTCGCGGGAGCGCTCCTGGATGATCCGGGCGATGCGGAACAGGTACTTGGCGCGGTCCCGGCCCGGCATGGGGCCCCACACCTTCTCGTACGCCGCACGGGCCGCCCGGACCGCGCGGTCGACGTCGCCGGCGCCGCCCTCGGCGACCTCGGCGAGCACCTCCTCGGTGGCCGGGTTGATCGACTTGAAGCTTCCGCCGTCGGTCGGGTCGACGAAGGTCCCGTCGATGAACAGCCCGTACGCGGGCTTGATGTCCACCACCGAGCGGGACTCGGGGGCGGGGGCGTATTCGAACATCGCGCTCAGTCCAGGGTGAAGTAGTCGGGACCGGAGTAGACGCCGGTCTTCAGCTTGGTGCGCTGCATCAGCAGGTCGTTCAGCAGGCTGGACGCGCCGAAGCGGAACCAGTCCGGGTCCAGCCAGTCCGGGCCGACCGTCTCGTTGACCATCACGAGGTACTTGATCGCGTCCTTGGTGGTGCGGATGCCGCCGGCCGGCTTCACGCCCACCTGGCGGCCGGTGGCGGCGCGGAAGTCGCGGACCGCTTCGAGCATCACGAGCGTCACGGGCGGGGTGGCGGCCACCGGGACCTTGCCGGTCGAGGTCTTGATGAAGTCGGCGCCGGCCAGCATCGCGAGCCAGGAGGCGCGCCGCACGTTGTCGTACGTGGCCAGCTCGCCGGTCTCCAGGATCACCTTGAGGTGGGCGTCCCCGCAGGCCTCCTTGGTGGCGACGATCTCGTCGTACACCTCGGAGTAGCGGCCGGCCAGGAACGCGCCCCGGTTGATCACCATGTCGATCTCGTCGGCGCCGGCCTCGACGGCGGCCCGGGTGTCGGCGAGCTTGACCTCCAGCGGCGCCTGCCCGGACGGGAAGGCGGTCGCCACGCTGGCCAGGTGCACCTGCGATCCGCGCAGCACCTCGGCCACGTACGGGACCATGGCCGGGTAGACGCAGACGGCGCCCACGTGCGGGCAGGACGGGTCGGCCGGGTCGGGGCGCAGCGCCTTGGTGGCGAGGGCCCGCACCTTGCCCGGGGTGTCGGCGCCCTCGAGGGTGGTGAGGTCGACCATCCGGATGGCCAGGTCGATGGCCTGGGCCTTGGCGGTGGTCTTGATGGATCGGGTGCCGAGCTGTGCCGCCCGCTGCTCCGCGCCGACCTGGTCCACGCCGGGCAGGCCGTGCAGGAAGGTCCGCAGAGCGGTCTCGGATCGTCCCAGCTCGGAGAGGTCCGACCGGGCCGACGTCGCTGTCGCCGTCATGGCAGGAAGTCTACGCATCCAGCAACACAGTGATCTTGGTCACGTCGGGTGGGCGCGGGGTCCGTCGGGGGTGAGCGACGTCGCCCCGTCCGCCCGCGGGCGCACCCCCGGCCGGGAGGGGGCGGTAGGTTGAGCGATCGTGGACGTACACGTCATTGACCACCCGCTGGCCCAGTCGCGGCTGACCGCCATGCGGGACGAGCGCACCGACTCCTCCTCGTTCCGGGCGGCGCTGCACGAACTGACCACCATGCTGGTGTACGAGGCGGCGCGCTCCTTCCCGGTCGAGCGGTACCCCATCCAGACGCCGGTGACCGGCACCGAGGGCACCCGGCTGGCCAACCCGCCGCTGCTGGTGCCGGTGCTGCGCGCCGGCCTGGGCATGGCCGACGCCGCGCTCGGGCTGCTGCCCGAGTCCTCGATGGGCTTCGTGGGACTGGCCCGCGACGAGACGACGTACGAGCCCCGCGCCTACATGGAGTCGCTGCCCCGGGACCTCACCGGCCTCCCGGTGCTGGTGCTGGACCCGATGCTCGCCACCGGCGGCTCGCTGGAGCACTGCTGCCGGCTGCTGGCCGACCGGGGCTGCACCGACATCACGGTGCTGTGCGTGCTGGCCGCGCCGGCCGGCATCGAGCGCCTGGAGCGTTCCGGCCTGCCGCTGCGCCTGGTCACGGCGTCGATCGACGAGGGCCTCAACGACCGGAAGTTCATCGTGCCGGGTCTCGGCGACGCCGGCGACCGCCAGTTCGGCGGCATGCCCCGCTTCTGACCGGGCCGCGGCGACGCCGGCGACCGTCAGCTCGGCGGCATGCCCGCTTCTGAGCGGGCCGCCGGGCTCGGCACGAGGGTCGCCCGACGCGCTCGTCGCGCGTCGGGCGAGTTCACGCGTGGGGGTGCGCACAGCGGTTACCGTTCCGGGCCATGACTGGTGTTGCGCTCGCCGAGGAGTTGCTCCTGCTGGCGTACGACGACGAGACGGGCCGGGCGACCATGCCCCGGATCAGCCTCGACCTGGGCATGGCCGCCGCGGTGCTGATCGAGTTGGCCCTCGCGGGCCGGGTCGCGTACGCCGACGGGAACCTCACGGTGGTCGACCCGACGCCCACGGGCGAGCCGATCGCCGACGGGGTGCTCGCCCGGATCGCGGAGGACACCCCGCACACCCCGTCCTCCTGGGTGCAGCGGCTGCGCCACGGACTGCGCGACCGGATCCTCGGTGACCTGTGCAGCCAGGGTGTGGTGCGTGACGTGGACGAGACCGAGCTGGGCTTCATCCACGTGCACCGCTATCCGGTGGTGGACCCCTCCGTGGAGGAGGACACCCGGCGCCGGCTGGCCGCGGCGCTCACGAGCGGCGTGGCTCCGGACGAGCGGACGGCGGCGCTGGCCACGCTGGTGGCGGTGTTGCGGATGGAGTCGGCGCTCGGGGTGAGCGGGGAGGCCGCCGAGGACGCCCGCCGCCGGCTCGCCGAGATCGCCAGCGGCGCCGGATTCTCCGGCGAGGTCAGCCTGGACGACTCGGTGGTCCGCCCCTCGGTGGGTCTGGTCGTGGCGGCCCTGGCCCGGGCGGTCGACGCCGCCCTGGGCCCCCGCCGCTGACCCGCCCCCGCGATCTTGCACTTTCTGACCCGACAAAGCGGGCCTAAAGCCGCAGAGCGGGGGCCGAAAGTGCAAGATCGCGGGGGAGGGGGCTTACAGGCCCAGGGCCTTGGCGATCTCCGCGCGGAGGTCGGTAACCGCGGCCTGCGCGCGGGTCCGCGCCGCGGCGACGTCGCCGTCCGCGACCGGCTCCACCACCTCCAGGTACGCCTTCAGCTTCGGCTCGGTGCCGGACGGGCGGATCACCACCCGGGCGGTGGCCGTCCGCAGGATCACCACGTCCGCCTCGGGGAGCAGGTCCTCGGTCGTCTCGACGGGGTGCCCCAGCAGGGTGGTCGGCGTGGCCGCCCGGATCCGGGCCATCGCCTGGGCGATCTCCCGGAGGTCGTCGACCCGCACCGAGAGCTGGTCGGTGTGGTGCACGCCGAACTCGGCGGCCAGTTCGTCGAGGCGGTCGGTGAGCGTACGCCCCTGCGCCTTGAGCCCGGCCGCCAGCTCGGCGACGGTCAGCGCGGCGGTGATGCCGTCCTTGTCCCGGACGAGGTCCGGGGCGACGCAGTAGCCGAGCGCCTCCTCGTACCCGAACACCAGCGGCACCGACCCGTCGCCGGCCCGGACGATCCACTTGAACCCGGTCAGCGTCTCGTCGTACGGCATCCCCCGGGCGGCGCACATGGCCCGCAGCAGCGACGACGACACGATCGTGGTGGCGTACAGGCCGGTGACGCCGCGACGCATCAGGTGGTCGGCGAGCAGCACCCCCACCTCGTCACCGCGGAGCATCCGCCACCCCGTCCCGCCGTCGCGTACGGCCACCGCGCAGCGGTCCGCGTCCGGGTCGTTGGCGATGGCGATGTCCGCGCCGGTGGCGTCGGCGAGTGCGACGAGGCGGTCCACCGCGCCGGGCTCCTCCGGGTTGGGGAACGAGACGGTGGGGAAGGCCGGGTCGGGTTCGGCCTGGTCGGGAACCACCCCGGGCACGGGGAAGCCGGCCCGCGCGAAGGCGGCGGTGAGTACGGCGGCGCCCACACCGTGCAGCGGCGTGTACGCCACGGACAGGTCCCGCGACACGTCGGGCGCGACCACCGCGGCGGCCCGTTCCACGTAGGACGCCACGAGGTCGTCGCCGAGCACCTGCCCGGGCGGGCCGAGCGGCACGTCGGCGAGCGGGCCGACGGCCCGGATCGCGGCCTCGATCCCGGCGTCGGCGGGCGGCACGATCTGCGCCCCGGCGCCGAGCGCCCCGCCGAGCCGCGCTCCGAGGTAGACCTTGTAGCCGTTGTCCTGCGGCGGGTTGTGGCTCGCGGTGACCATGACCCCGGCCACGGCGTCGAGGTGGCGCACCGCGTACGCGAGCACCGGCGTGGGCAGCGGGCGGGGCAGCAGCAGCGCGGGCCGTCCCGCCCCGGTGGCGACCTGGGCGGTGCGCGCGGCGAACTCCCGGGAGCCGCGCCGCGCGTCGTACCCGATCACCAGCGGGCCGGTGCCGCCCTGCGCGGCGAGCCAGTCGACCAGCCCGGCCGCGGCCTGCGTGACCACCGCGAGGTTCATCCCGTTGGGGCCGGCGCGCAGCGGGCCGCGCAGCCCGGCGGTGCCGAACGTCAGCGGGCCGGCGAACCGGTCGGCGAGGTCGGCGGCGCTGTCCGGCAGCCGGTCGAGGACCGCCTGCAGTTCGGCCCGGTCGGCCGGGTCCGGGTCGTCGTCGAGCCAGCGCCGGGCTCGCTCGCGGAGGTCGTCGATGTCAGTGGTGTCCGCCGGCATGCCTCTTGATAGCACGCCGGCGGATCACCGCTGACGGTTCCCTCCGGTCCCGTGACCCCGCTCAGCTCGCGTCGGTGAGCTTGAAGGTCCGCACCATCTCGTCGAAGATCGGCTTGCTCTCCGCGAACCGGGCGTCCGTGGAGGTCAGGTAGAAGGAGTAGACCTTCCCGCCGCTCACCACGCCGCGCCACACGCCGTGCCGCATGGTCTCGCCCTCGCCGCAGGTGTACTCGAACTCGGCGGCCGGCTTACCGGCCAGCTCCTGCTCGGTCATGGCGATCTGGTTGTACGGCTTCGCGCAGCTCTTCGCCTTCTTGAGCCCGTTCGCGGCGATCTCGGCCCAGCGCATCGAGCTGTCGCCGCCGAACTTCTCGGTGAGGACCCGGACCTTGCGGCCGCCGTCGTCCTCGGGATCGACGTAGTCGATGTAGACGCCGCCGGTCGCCCGCTCCCAGCCCTTCGGCACCATCACCTGGATGCCCCGGGCCGAGTGCTCCTGCATCTCGATGCCCGGGCCGGCCGGCTCGGTGGCGGTCGGCTGGGCCTGTGGGGCGGGCGGGGTCTCGTCGTCGCCGCCGGTGAACAGGACGACCGCCCCGACGAGCAGCACCACGGCGAGGCCGCCGGCCGCCGCCAGCTGCACGTTGCGCGGCCAGCCCTTGACCGTACGGACCAGCTCGGCGCCGACCCGGCGGACCCGGTCGAGCGGGCTGCCCGCGCCGGGCGCGCCGCCCGGCTGCCCGGCGCCCGGGGCCGCCCACGGGCCGCCGCCGTACGTGGCGCCGACCCGCTGGGTGGCGTCGGGCGCTCCCGCGTACGGCACGGCCTGGGTGGCGTCCGGGCGGACGCCCCAGGTGACCGGCTGGGTGGCGTCGCGCTGGGCGGGGTCCACCCGCTGGGTGGCCTCGGCGCCGCCGTAGGTGCGACCGGCGGCCGGCCGCCCGGGGGGCGGCATGGCCCCGGTGGGCGTGTGCAGCGGGCCGGCCAGCGCGTCGGCGCTGGTCTCGTCGAGGGCGGCGGCACCCGCCGCGGGGGCCGGCTCCGGCCGCTCGCCCCGGCGCAGCGCGGCCAGCCGGTCGGTCAGCGACTCGCCGGGGGCGAGCATGGCCCGGCCGCCGATCTGGCCGGTGGGCTTCGGCTCGGGTGCGGCCGGCACCGGGGGAGCCGCGGACCGTTGCACCGGCATCACGGCGTACGGGTCGGTCATCGAGTGCACCGCGGCGGCGTTGTTGCTGAGCGGGCCGGCCAGGAGTTCGCGGAGCATGGCCCGGGAGGTGTGGACGTCGAGCCGGCGGGCCGGGTCCTTCTCCAGCAGGCCCATGAGCACGGCGGTCAGCGGGCCGCTGCGCTGCGGCGGGGCCGGCGGGTCCTCCACGACGGCGTGCATGGTCTCGATGGGGTCGCCCTTGTCGAAGGGCGGCCGCCCCTCCACGGCCGTGTAGAGCGTCACGCCGAGCGAGAAGAGGTCGCTGGGCGGGCCGAACTCCTGGCCCATGGCGCGCTCGGGGGAGATGAAGTGGGGCGAGCCGAGGACCATCCCGGGCGTGGTGAGCTGCACGTCCGTCGGCATCCGGGCCACACCGAAGTCGGTGAGCACGCAGCGACCGTCGGAGCAGATCAGCACGTTGGCCGGCTTGACGTCACGGTGCAGCACGCCGATGGCGTGGGCCACCTCCAACGCGCCCAGCAGCGCGATGCCGATCTTGGCGACGACGCGCGGGGCGACCGGCCCGTCCTCGATGACCATGTCGGCGAGGCTGCGGGCGTCCAGCAGTTCCATCACGATCCACGGCCGGCCACCCTCGGTGACCACGTCGTAGACCTGCACCACGGCCGGGTGCTGGATCGCGGCGGCCGCGCGGGCCTCGCGGAGGGTGCGTTCGTACATGGCGTCGCGGTCGCTGGGGGCCAGCCCCGGGGGGAGGACGACCTCCTTCACCGCCACGTCCCGCCGCAGCAGGGTGTCTGTCGCGCGCCAGACCGTACCCATGCCGCCGTTGCCCACCGCGGAACGCAGTTCGTAGCGACCACCGATGGTGGTGCCGGGTGCCGCGCGTCCACTGGGGGGACTGACAGGTCCGCCGCTCCAGGTCGGGATCTGAGTCACAGAAAAGCCACCGGGGGATATCGAGGGGGCTGGGACACAACCTCCCTATCTTGCTGGTTCCGACGCCCGATGCGAAAGCCGACGCTCGGACGTTTATCGAAGTGAACGGTGCGTACCCGACCGTTCACCTGCCGTCGACCGACGCCGACGCAGTGTGCGGAATCCCTCACCCGCAGCCGCCGCGGCTCGTCCTACCATCCGGTGATGAGCGAACGGCGGTCAAGCGAATCCGGCTTCCCCATCAAGGGCGTCTACACGGCGGGCGACCTTCCGGATGACCTGGACGCCCGGCTCGGCGCGCCGGGCGAGTTCCCGTACACCCGCGGGGTCTACCCGACGATGTACACGTCCCGCCCGTGGACGATGCGCCAGTACGCCGGCTTCGGCACCGCCACCGAGTCCAACGCGCGCTACCACCAGCTGCTGCGCGCCGGCACCATGGGTCTCTCCGTCGCCTTCGACCTGCCGACCCAGATGGGGTACGACTCCGACGACCCGATCGCGCACGGCGAGGTCGGCAAGGTCGGGGTCGCCATCGACTCCATCGAGGACATGCGGCTGCTCTTCGACGGCATCCCGCTGGACAAGGTCTCCACCTCGATGACGATCAACGCGCCCGGCTCGGTGCTGCTCCTGCTCTACCAGCTCGTGGCCGAGGAGAACGGGGTGCCCGGGTCCGCGTTGAACGGGACCATCCAGAACGACATCCTCAAGGAGTACATCGCCCGCGGGACGTACATCTTCCCGCCGAAGCCGTCCCTGCGGCTGGTCGCCGACACGTTCGGCTACTGCCGCAAGGAGGTGCCGAAGTGGAACACCATCTCCATCTCCGGCTACCACATGGCCGAGGCGGGGGCGAGCCCGGCGCAGGAGATCGCGTTCACCCTGGCCAACGGCGTCGAGTACGTCCGCGCGGCGCTCGCGGCCGGGCTGGCCGTCGACGACTTCGCGCCACGGCTGTCGTTCTTCTTCGTGGCCCGGACGACCCTGCTCGAGGAGGTCGCCAAGTTCCGCGCCGCGCGGCGGATCTGGGCCCGGCTCATGCGCGACGAGTTCGGGGCGAAGAACCCGAAGTCGATGATGCTGCGCTTCCACACGCAGACGGCGGGTGTGCAGCTCACCGCCCAGCAGCCGGAGGTCAACCTCGTGCGGGTCGCGGTGCAGGGGCTGGCCGCCGTGCTCGGCGGCACCCAGTCGCTGCACACCAACAGCTTCGACGAGGCGATCGCGCTGCCCACCGAGAAGGCCGCCCGGCTCGCGCTGCGGACCCAGCAGGTGCTGGCGTACGAGACCGACCTGACCGCCACCGTCGACCCGTTCGCGGGCTCGTACGTGGTCGAGGCGATGACCGCCGAGATCGAGGAGGCGGCCACCGGGCTGATGGACCGGGTCTTCGAGTACGGCTCGGCGGTGGACGCCATCGAGGCCGGGTTCCAGAAGCGCGAGATCGAGCAGTCGGCGTACCGGATCGCCCAGGAGATCGACTCGGGTGAGCGGGTGGTCGTGGGCCTCAACCGGTTCCAGATCGACGAGGAGGAGCCGTACGAGCCGCTGCGGGTGGATCCCGCCATCGAGGCGGCGCAGGCGGAGCGCCTGGCCGAGCTGCGGCGTACGCGCGACGCGGGCGCGGTGCAGCGGGCCCTCGCGGAACTTCGGGCGGCGGCGTCCGGCACCGAGAACGTGCTCTACCCGATGAAGGAGGCGCTGCGCGCCCGCGCCACGATCGGCGAGGTCTGCGGCACGCTGCGTGAGGTGTGGGGCCAGTACCGGCCCAGCGACCGGTTCTGACGGCCGCACCGGCCGGCTCCGCTCAGCGGCCGGCCGGCTCCGCTCCGCGGAGCTGTCGTGTTTCCGCTGGTCAGGCGCTCGATCACGGGCTCTGGAAGGCGCTACAGTCGGAAGTCCGGTTCCCCGGCACGGCGGGCTCTCCGCCGGTCCGGGCGGCACGCGCGACGCGGCCGTGCCGCCGCCGGTCCGGCTCGGGCGACGCGGCCCCGACGGATCCGGCGTGTGCCCGCGAGGTTTGCGGGTACCCCGGCCGGGTGAACGGGAACGGACACCCTGTGCGCTCCTGTCGCACTCGTACATGTGAGCGTCTGTTCCGGCTCGTTGCGGAGCGTGGTCGGTTAATTGGCGGACTGTCAGTTAATCAAGCCGACTAATGCGACAATTCGCAACGAAGGCCCGAGAGGGTGCGCGCACATTCGTGACCGCCGAATCGGTTACGCGTTGTAGGAGGTGAGGCGGCCGATGGCAGCGTCCGAACGCGATCTACCTGCGGTCCCGCGGCTCTCCGAGCGCTCCCAGCAGGGCATTCGTGACGCTGTGCGCTCCGATCATTACCGGAACGAGGTTGCGCAGCGTCACCGGCGGAGGTCTAGGCTGTCTGCTGTTCATGATGATCCATCCATTCCTAGTGAACGAGAATTCGACGTGACGAGTGCGTTGACGCTGCCGACCGGCAGCCAGCTGGCGCCACCGTGGCCGGAGGCGCCGTCCGGGTCCCAACCGTTGCCCTTCGAGCTGGACCAGTTGCTCGCCCTCCGCGTACCCGGGCTCATCGCCACCCGCCGTCACATCCACGCGCACCCGGAGCTGTCGGGCAGCGAGTTCGACACCGCTGCCCTGGTCGCCCGGGAACTCTCCCTGGCCGGGCTGAACCCGCGGATGCTGCCGAAGGGCAACGGCGTGCTCTGCGACATCGACGGCCGCCCGGACGGCCCGGTGGTCGCCCTGCGTGCCGACATCGACGCGCTGCCGCTCACCGACGTGAAGGACGTGCCGTACCGCTCGACCGTGGACGGCGTCTGCCACGCCTGCGGCCACGACGTGCACACGACGATCATGCTGGGCGTGGGCATGCTGCTGGCCCAGCTCGCCGAACGCGGCGAGCTGAACGGGCGCGTCCGGCTGATCTTCCAGCCGGCCGAGGAGATCCTGCCCTGCGGCTCCCTGGAGGTCATCGAGGCCGGTGGCCTGGACGACGTGGTGCAGATCTTCGCGCTGCACTGCGACCCGAACCTGCCCGTCGGCCGCATCGGCCTGCGGGTCGGTCCGATCACGGCGGCCGCCGACAACGTGACCGTCCGGCTGACCGGCCCCGGCGGGCACACCGCCCGGCCGCACCTGACCGTCGACCTCGTCGACGCGCTCGGCCGCCTGGTCACCGAGGTGCCGGCGCTCGTCGGCCGCCGGGTGCCGGCCAACAGCGGCCTGCTGCTGGTCTTCGGCCACGCGTCGGCCGGCACCCGCTACAACGTCATCCCCACCGAGGCGTGCGCGGCCGGCACCCTGCGGGTGATGGACCGCGACACGTGGGAACTCGCCCCGAAGATCGTCGGGCAGGTCGTCCGGGACGTCATCGCGCCGACCGGCGCCACCGTCGACCTGGAGTACCTGCGGGGCCGTCCGCCGGTCAGCAACGACGCCAAGGCCATCCAGATCCTCACCGCCGCCACCACGGCGGCGCTCGGCCCGGACGGCGTGGCGGAGACGCCGCAGAGCATGGGCGGCGAGGACTTCTCCTGGTACCTGGAGTACGTCCCCGGCGCCCTGGCCCGGCTCGGCGTCGGCCGGTCCGGCCCCAACGTCGACCTGCACCGCGCCACGTTCGACGTGGACGAGCGGGCCATCCCCGCCGGCATCCGGGTCATGGTGCAGACCGCGCTGCGGGCACTGGAGGCGGCGGCGCGCTGACCGGCGGCGTCTCCCGGCGACGCCGCCGCCGGCGCAGCACCACCATCAGCGCCGTCAGCGGTACGCCGAGCGCGACCAGCCACGGAAGCACCGCGCCGAGCACGGTCAGCAGGACGTTCAGCGAGGTCACGAACACCTTCCAGCCGCCGCGCAGCCCGGTCAGGAAGCCCAGCTCCGTCTCCTCGCTCGCCTCCGTCGTGCTGGCGTCCGACCCGACCAGGCTCAACGTGATGGTGGAGAGCGCCGTGAGGTCGGCGAGACGGCGCTTCTTCGCCTCCAGCGACGCCAGGTCGGCCTCCCGCTTGGCCAGCTCGCCCTCCAGCGACACCAGGTCGCTGATCGTGGTCGCCCGGGCGAGCAGGCGGCGGCCGTTCTCCACCCGGGCGCGCTGGGTGGCGATGCGTGCGTCCAGGTCGACCGTCTCCTCGGTCACGTCCTCGGTGTGGATCTCGCGCCGTTCCTGCCGGCCGAGCCCGGCCAGCTCGTCGACGACCGCCGTGAACCGCGCCGCCGGGACCCGCAGCTCCAGCTCGGCGCTGGCGTCGTCGGCGGTGCTGTGCCGGCGGTCGCCGCCGACGAAACCGCCCGCCGCGGTGACCGCCTCGACGGCGCGCCGCGCGGCGCCGTCCACATCGTCCACCCGTACCCGCAACGTTCCCGTGTAGATGATCGACCGCTGGTCGACACGCAGGTCCGGTGAACCCGCGCCGCTCGCCGGGGGAGCGCCGGCCCCGCCGCGCTCCACCGTCCCGCGTTCCGGAGCGCCGGCGGCCGGGGCGGCGTCCGAGGCCGCGCGGTCGTCACCGCCGGCTGAACTGCACGCGCCCACCGCCACCATCGCCGCCAGCCCGAGGGCCACCACGGCCGCGCCACGACCCCGCCTTCTCCGTACGTCCATCCCCGCTCCCATCTCCGCTCACCCGGTGGGCGATACCTCGGACGTGGCGCGCCAGCACGCCGGTTCCGGCAGACTGCGCTGAGGACGTCACGATTCGATAATCGAGGAGTCACGATGCAGCTCACCAAGTACGCCCACTCCTGCGTCCGGGTGGAGCACGACGGGGGAGTGCTCGTCATCGACCCCGGCGTGTTCAGCGATCCGGCGGCGCTGGACGGGGCGGACGCGGTGCTGATCACGCACGAGCATCCCGACCACCTGAACGCCGAGGCGGTCACCCGGCAGCTCGAACGGCGGCCCTTCACGGTGCACGGCCCGGCCGCGCTCTCCGCCCCGCTCGGCGACGCGGCCGAGGTGCTGCGGCCGGTCCAGCCCGGCGAGTCGTTCACGGCGGCCGGGGTGGCGATCCGCGCGTACGGCGGACGGCACGCGGTGATCCACCCGGACATCCCCGTCGTCGAGAACCTGGGGTACCTGATCAACGACGTGGTCTACCACCCGGGCGACTCCCTCGTGGTGCCGGACGTCCCGGTCGACACGCTCTTCGCCCCGATCCACGCCCCCTGGTCGAAGTTCTCCGAGGTCGTCGACTTCATCCGGGCGGTGGCCCCGCGCCGGGCGTACGCCCTGCACGACGCGCTGCTCAACGACAACGGGTACGCCGTGCTCGACCGCCAGTACACGGCGCTGTCCCGCACCGACTACCGGCGGCTGGAACCCGGTACCCGGCTGGACGCCTGAGGCGATGCCCGGCCCCTCGCCCGAGCTGCTGCACCAGCTCTACACCACGCCCCCCGACCGGTTCGTGGCCGCCCGGGACGCCGCCGTCGCCGACGCCCGCCGCGCCGGTGATCCGGCCACCGCCCGGCAGATCGCCCGGCTGCGGCGGCCCACCGTGGCCGCGTGGCTCGTGAACCTGCTCGCCATCCGGCGCCCCGAGCTCGTGGCCGACCTGGTGCAGCTCGCCGAGGCGCTCCGCTCCGCCCAGCGCGAGCTGCGCGGCCCGCGGCTGCGGGAGCTGTCCGCGCAGCGGCGCGCCGTGGTGGGCGCGCTCGTCGCCGAGGTGCGCAGGCTGGCCTCCGAGGAGGAGGGAGCGCCGGCGGCCGGGAAGCTGCCGCTCGCCGAGGTGGAGGCGACCCTCAACGCGGCGCTCTCCGATACCGAGGTTGCCGAGCAGGTGCGGGCGGGCCGGCTGCTCCGGGCGGCCAGCTACGCCGGCTTCGGCGAGGTGCCCCGCCCGCAGTTGCGCCTGGTCACCGGCGAGGAGGAGGAACGTCCGGCCCGGCGGGAGACCGGCCGGGCGCCCGCCCAGCGCGCCCCGGGCGGGCGGGCGGCCGAGCGCGCCGCGGAGCGGGCCGAACGGGAGGCGCGTGCCGAGCGGGCGCGGCAGCGGCGAGCACTGGAACGGGAGCTGGCGAAGGCGCGTACCGAACAGGAGCGGGCCGAGTCGGAGCTGGCGGAGGCGACGACGGCCGAGCGCGACGGCGCCGCCGCGCTCGACCGGATCGAGGCCGAGCTGGCGGAGCTGGAGCGGCGGCGTGCGGTCGCCGAGCAGGAGCTGAGTCGCGCCAAACTGGCCCGGCGCGGGGCCGAGCGGGCCCTCACCGCGGCCCGGCGGCGCACCGGCGAGGTCGAGGCGGCCGTGGAGGCCCTCGACGCCGAGGAGGGGGATGCCGGGACGGGCGGTGGCGAGGCAGACTGACGTCGATGGACGGACGTGGGGAACGGGCGGGCGGGCCCGCGCCGGGCGGCGGACGGCCGATCGGTGGTCCGCACGGGCGGCGCCGATGACGCCCGAGCAGATCGCCGCGGCGAGCAAGCCGATGGTGCTCGACATCGGAGACGCCTTCACCCGCTGCCCGGTGACCCTGCGGCGGGCCCGGCTGCTCGGCATCTCGGGATGGGCCTTCTACGTCACCGGCCGTGCGGGGGTGCTCGGCGACGTACGTGCCGAGACGGCGGCCGCCGCGCTCGGTTTCCTCGCCCCGGACGCGGTGGCGGACGGCTGGGAGGGCGCGGCCCGGACGGTCCGCCCGTCCGAGGTGGCCGCCGCGACGCTGGCCGAGTGCTGCCGGTGGGGCTCGGAGAACCTGGACGACGCACCGCGGGTGGAGCGGCTCGTCAACCTGCTGGAGCGTACGGTCCACGCGGCGGACGGCAGCGGCCTGCCGCTCTTCGCCGCCGGGCGGGCCATGCCGGTGCCCGGACGCAGTGCGGGGGCCCGGGCCGCCGCGGCGCTGCGGTTGCTGCGCGAGTACTTCACCGGCGCGTACCTGCTCGCCGTCCGCGCCAGCGGGATGACGCCGCGGGAGGCGGTGCTCGCCGGGCCGGAGGGGGAGGCCGGCGCCATGGCGTGCGGCTGGCCGCCGCCGTATCCGCCGGTGGGGCCGCTGGTCCGGCGGCGGTTGTGGGCCGAGGCGGTGACCGACCGGCTGGCCGCGCCGGCGTTCGGGGCGCTCGGACCGGTCGACGGCGTGGAGCTGGTGGACCTGCTGGCCGCCGTCCGCGCGCACCTGGGCACCGCGGTCCGCTCCCACCCGGCCGCCTGACCCGGGGACCCACCCGGTCGATCATGAGGTTGGTGCCGCGACACGCCGTGGCGCGGGGCGACAACGTCATGATCACGGTGCGCAAGGGGGCCCGCGGGCGGTAATTCGGAGGCGTGCGGCCGCGCGCGCTGTCAGGATCGGCGCCGTGACCCTTCCCGCTGGCTGGAGCGCGCGCCGGCCCACCCTCGACGACGTGCCGGCGATCCTCTCGGTGGTCCACGCCGCGGACACCTTCGCCGTCGGCTACCCCGACTTCGACGCCGCCGACGTCGAGGCGGCGCTCACCGCCCCGTACGTCGACCCGTCCCGCGACTCCTGGCTGGCGCTGGACCCGGAGGGCGCGGTCGTCGGCTGGGCCACCCTCGACAACCCCACGGGCGTCGGGCGGGAGTTCGTGGAGGTCTACGTCGACCCGGAGCGGGGCGCGCACGTACGGGGGCCGCTACTGGTCCGTCAACTCCAGCGGGTCGCCGAACGCGCCGCCGAGCGTTCCCTGCCGGCGCTCACCGTGCGCTGCGCGGTCTTCGAGCCGGAGCGGGACTGGCAGCGCATCCTCACCGACGCCGGCTTCTCCCTGGCCAAGCGCTACGTCCGGATGCACCGGTCGCTGGCCGACCTGCCCGCCGAGCCGCCCCCGCCGCCCGGCGTGACCGTTCGCCCGGTCCGCCCCGACGACGAACGGGACCTGCGCGACTTCCACCGGATCTTCGACACGGCGTTCCGGGACACCCCCGACTACGAGCCGCTCGGCTACGCCGAGTGGCGCAAGAAGATCACGCAGCACGGCACGACCTGGGACGAGTGGTTCGTGGCCGAGGTCGACGGGGTGGCGGCCGGCGCGTTGCAGTCGTCCGACCAGGCGCTCGACCAGAACGAGGGTTTCGTGCGGAGCCTGTCGGTGCTGCCCGCCTACCGGCGCCGGGGGGTGGGCGCCGCGCTGCTGCGTCGGGCCTTCACCGGGTACGCCGAGAAGGGCCGGACCTCGGCCGGCCTGGGGGTGGATCTCACCAACCCGACGACCCCGCTGTCGCTCTACCGTTCCGTCGGCCTGCGGGAGACCCGCTGGACCGACATGTACGAACTCGTGGTCCCGGCCGCGGCGTCGGGTGTGTGATGGACGACCCGGGCGGGGGCCGACGAGCCGCCGGCCCGGGGCCGGGAGCAGACTGGGCGTGTGCGATACGCGCTACGCCGACGCGGTGCCGGTGGGGCGGGACCGCAGCTCGGTGACGTAGTCGTCGGGCGCGCCCGCCTTCTCGGCGGCGTTCGCGATCTCCGACAGGTACCACGAGGTCGGGAGGCCGCCCTCGTACCCGTCGAAGACGTAGATCCACGCGGTCACGTCGCCGTCGAGGGTGGAGATCCGTACGTGCAGCTTGCGGTAGGTGCCGGACGTCACACCCTCGATCTCGTCGAGCTGGGCGGCGTCGTACGGGTGGATGTCGTAGAGCGCCACGAAGACCCGGTCGCCCGGGGACTCGACCACCGTGCTGACGGCGCCCTCCCAGCCGATCACGTCCTCGCCGGCGAAGGTCAGCCGCCAGCCCTCGAGCCAGCCGGTGCCCACCATCGGCGAATGCGGGCAGTAGGCGCGCATCCGCCCGGGGTCGAGGTTTGAGCCGTAGGCGGCGTGAAGACGCACGGCGATGACGATAGCCCGGCGGACGGGTGGGGGAGAATACGACGGTGCGTGTCGGACATGTTCGGGAGAAGAAAGTCACTGTGAGCATCGACGAAGGGCGAGCGCTGTGAGCCGGATCGTGATCATCGGCGGCGGGCCGGCCGGCTACGAGGCGGCCCTGGTCGCCGCACAGCTGGACGCCGACGTGACGGTCGTGGAGGCCGAGGGTGCCGGTGGAGCCTGCGTACTGTCCGACTGCGTGCCGTCCAAGACGTTCATCGCCAGCTCCGAGGTGGTGACCGGCTACCGGGACACCGAGGAGTTCGGCGTCCACTCCGACGGGCTGGAGGCGGTCACGGTCGACGCGCAGGCCGTGCACCAGCGGGTCAAGCGGCTCGCGCTCGCCCAGTCGGCCGACATCCACGCCAAGCTGGTCAAGGCCGGGGTCACGTTCGTGGCGGGCACCGCCCGGCTCGGCGAGGACACGCTCGGTCACACCCACCGCGTGGTGGTGACCCCCGCCGACGGTGGCGCGGAGTACACGATCGACGCCTCCACCGTCCTGGTCGCCACCGGCGCCACCCCCCGCCAGCTGCCCACCGCCGTCCCCGACGGCGAGCGGATCCTCACCTGGCGCCAGGTGTACGACCTGCCCGAGCTGCCCGAGCACCTGATCGTGGTCGGTTCCGGCGTGACGGGCGCCGAGTTCGCCAGCGCGTACCTCGCCATGGGGATCGAGGTCACCCTGGTGTCCAGCCGCGACCGGGTCATGCCGCACGAGGACGCCGACGCGGCCATGGCCATCGAGCGGGTCTTCCGCACCCGGGGCATGAGCATCCTCAACAACTCGCGCGCCGACGCGGTCCGCCGTACCGAGGCCGGCGTCGAGGTCGAGCTCTCCGACGGCCGCAAGGTGTACGGCTCGCACGCGCTCATCGCGGTCGGCTCCGTCCCCAACACCGCCAACCTGGGGCTCGCCGAGTACGGCGTCGAGCTGGCCCCCGGCGGCTACGTGACGGTCGACCGCGTTTCCCGGACGAACGTGCCCGGCATCTACGCCGCCGGCGACTGCACCGGGGTGCTGCCGCTGGCCAGCGTCGCGGCCATGCAGGGCCGGATCGCGATGTGGCACGCGCTCGGCGAGGCGGTCCGCCCGCTGCGGCTGCGGACCGTCGCCGCGAACGTCTTCACCGACCCGGAGCTGGCCACGGTGGGTGTCTCGCAGAACGAGGTGGACGCCGGCAAGGTGCCCGCCCGTCAGGTGATGCTGCCGCTGGCGGGCAACGCCCGGGCCAAGATGGCCGACCTGTCCGACGGCTTCGTGAAGCTCTTCTGCCGTCCCGCCAGCGGCCAGGTGATCGGTGGCGTCGTGGTCGCCCCGAAGGCCAGCGAGCTGATCCTGCCGATCACCATGGCGGTGGAGAACAACCTCACCGTCAACGAGCTGGCCCAGACGATCACGATCTACCCGAGCCTCTCGGGGTCCATCACCGAGGCCGCCCGCCAGCTCATGCTCCACGAGCTGGAGTGACGACCGGGCTGTCCCGCCGCACCGGACGCGGCGACACCGGGCTCGTCCGTGCCGGGTGTCGCCGTCCGGCCGCGACGAACCCGCGCCGCTGCCCCGCCGCGACCAGCCAGAGCGCCACGGTGGCGAGCAGACCCACCTCGGTGAGGATGAGCAGCCGCTCCACCAGGCCGATGAGGACGCGTCCGCCGGGGTAGGCGGACCAGACCATCGCCCCGGCGAGGGCCAGGCTGGCCAGGGCGAACCCGCGCAGCCACCGCCCGGCGCCCGGCAGCGGCCCGGCGAGCAGCCAGCCGGCGGCGGGCAGGGCGAGGAAGGCGACCACCGAGGCGTACCGGTGGACGTAGGCCGCGGTGTCCATGGGCAGCCCGGGCTCGTTCGTCGGCACGACGGCGGCGAGCAGCAGGCCGCCGCCCCAGACCGCGAGCAGCGACTGCGCCCACCGCCGCCGGGCGGCGGACGCCGAGCCGTACGCGCGGTGCAGCGGGGGCAGGAGCGCGGCGGTGGCCACGGCGAGCACCACCATGGCCGCGTCGATCACGCCGCCGCGGTCCGAGACGGCGAAGTCGCTGACGGTCAGCGACCAGGGGGACAGGTCGTCGTTCGCCTCGAGGTGGCCGATCACGGCGAGCACGGCCGCGAGGGCGATGCCGCCGAGGGCCAGGAGGCCGGCACTGCGGGTTCCACGCATGCCAGAAGCCTGTCGTCCGGGGCACCCGAAGCGGATCGGGGCGCGTCACCGAAATCGTTCCCCGGGACCACCCCTACGTGGACCGGTCGCCGCTGCGCGGGACGGCGGCTGGCGGCGTGGCCGGCGTTCAGTCGGCGCGGGCCCGGCGGGCGGTGACGACCGTCATCACCCAGCCGGCCGCGGCGAAACCGGTCGCCGCCACGGCGGCGATCACGGCGAGACGCCAGGTCGACGAGGCCAGGGCGCTCCCGCCCAGGTGCCCGACCAGCGCCCCGTACGTGGCCCAGCCCAGCGCGGCGGCCGTCTCGTACAACAGGAAGTGGCGGTACGGGTAGTGGCTGCGGCCGGCCGAGAAGCAGGCCGCCATCCGGCCGCCGGGTACGAACCGGCAGAGCAGGATCACGAGCGGCCCCGGGCGCCGGAGGCCCTGCGTGACCCGGTCGGCGACCCGCCGGGCCCGGCTCGGCTCGCCGTGCCGTGGGAGCCGACGCTCCGGCGCGAGCCGCCCGATGAGGTAGCAGGCGAGGTCTCCGGCCAGCACGCCGGCCGTGCCGACGGCGATCGTGAGGGACAGGTCGAGGCCGCCGTAGACGGTGAGCGCCCCACCGGTGATCATGATGGCCTGGGTGGGGATCACGGGAACGAACGCGTCCACCAGCAGCAGTCCGAGCAACGCGAGGTACGCCCATGTCGGCGACGCGACGTCAGTGAGTAGTTCGGGCACGCCTGCCACCTCGGATGGGGCCGATCGGATGCACTGAGCCTGACGGCGTGTCGGACGTCACCTCGGACAGCCCCGGCCGGTGGTGACCATGGACACGGCAGGGCCACCCCTGTTCAACGAGCCTCTGCCGCCCCCGGTGACGGTCGGCGGATCGGCGCGCGTGCGCGTACCGTTGTGCGGGCGTGGCCCGCCTTCCGTCGGGTCCCCCGTTTCCGATGGGCGGGCCGCTGCGGGCCGCCGGCAGGTCCCGTGCCGGCGGCCCGCCTCCGTCCCGGGCCGCGCCTCCATCCGGGGCCGGGCCTCCGTCCTGAGCCGGGCCTTCGTCCGGGGCCGGTGGCCGCCCGGCCGCCGCCGGATCGGGCCCCGCCACAAATGCGGGTGCTCCGCCTGCGGCCTCCGCGTACCGTCACCGCATGCACAGTGCGGGCCTGACGACGACGCCGGGAGACCCCGGCGTCCCGCACTGACGTTTCCGTCCACGCGGCCCCGGGGCGATCCGCCCCCGAGGGCCGCGCGGCGTTCGGTGACCAGGTCGCCTCCGGGTCGTACCCGACCAGGGAGAGCGACATCATCGACCACCGTAGGCTCGGCCGGGAGCTGGAGCTGTTCGTCTCCGACCCCCTCGCGGGCGCCGGGCTGCCGATCTGGCTGCCGGCCGGTGCCGCCGCCCGGCACGCCGTCGAGGAGTACGTCCGGGAGCTGGAGCGCCGTGCCGGCTACCAACACGTCTACTCGCCGCCGCTGGGCAAGCGCGAGTTGTTCGAACGCTCCGGCCACCTCGGCTACTTCGCCGAGGACATGTTCCCGCCGATGCGGCTCTCGGCCGACGACGAGTTCGTGCTCCGGCCGGCGCTCTGCCCGCACCACGCGCTGGTGTTCGCCGCCCGCGGCCGCTCCTACCGGGAGCTGCCGTTGCGCATCGCCGAGCTGGGCGGGATGTACCGCGCCGAGCGGTCCGGCGTGCTCGGCGGGCTCTCCCGGGTGCGCGCCATCTCGCTGAACGACGCGCACAACTTCTGCGCCCTGGAGCAGGTGGGGGAGGAGGTCGGGGAGATCCTCCGGCTGATCCGCGAGGCGCACGCCGCGCTCGGCGTCCGCCCGGCCGGCTTCCGGCTGTCGCTGCGCGGGCCGGGACAGCGGTACGTGGGGGACGACGCCCAGTGGGCCCGGGCCGAGGAACTGCTGCGCGACGCCCTCGCCGGGATGGCGTACGCGGAGGCGCCCGGCGACGCCGCCTTCTACGGGCCGAAGATCGACATCCAGATCGTGGACGCCGCCGGCCGGGAGTCGACCCTCGCGACCGTGCAGCTCGACTTCGACAAGCCGGAGCGGTTCGACCTGTCGTACACCGACCGGGACGGCTCGCGGCGGCGGCCCGTCATGGTGCACCGGAGCCTGGTCGGCAGCATGGAGCGGCTCTTCGCGTACCTCATCGAGGTGCACGAGGGCGCCTTTCCCGCCTGGTACGCGCCGGTCCAGCTCGCGGTGCTGCCGGTCGGGCCCGGGCAGGCCGCCGCCGCGGCCGACCTCGCCCGTCGGGGCGAGGCGGCCGGGCTGCGGGTCGAGGTCGACGCGGACGGATCGTTGGGGTCCCGGGTCCGGGACGCGGCCCGCCGGCGCGTGCCGTACGTCGCGGTCGTCGGCGCCCGGGAGGCGGCCGGCGGGCGGGTCGCCCTGCGGCTGCGCGACGGGCGCGAGCTCGACCCGATGCCCGTCGCCGCCGCGCTGGAGCTGGTCACCGGCGTGGTGGCCGCCCGCTCCGCCGACCTGCTGCCCCACTGACCCGCTCACACCGGGAGCGCCCCCTGTGCCGGCACCGGCCGGCGGGGGGCGTCACCGGGCTCGTCCTCCTCGGTGAGCGCCTGCGTGAACTGCGACTGGTAGAGCCGGTGGTACGCGCCCCGGGCCGCCAGCAGCTGCTCGTGTGTGCCCTGCTCGACGATCCGGCCGTTCTCCATCATCAGGATCAGGTCGGCGTCCCGGATGGTGGAGAGCCGGTGCGCGATCACGAAGCTCGTCCGGTCCGAGCGCAACGCGGCCATGGCCCGTTGCAGCAGCACCTCGGTGCGGGTGTCGACCGAGCTGGTCGCCTCGTCGAGGATGAGCAGCGACGGCTCGGCGAGGAACGCCCGGGCGATCGTGATGAGCTGCTTCTCGCCCGCGCTGACGTTGTTCCCCTCCTCGTCGATGACCGTGTCGTAGCCGTCGGGCAGGCTGCGGACGAAGCGGTCCACGAACGTCGCCCGCGCGGCGGCGACGATCTCCTCCTCCGTGGCGTCCGGGCGGCCGTAGGCGATGTTGTCCCGGATCGTGCCGCCGAACAGCCACGTGTCCTGCAGCACCATCCCGATCCGGCCGCGCAGGTCGTCGCGGCGCATCGTGGTGATGTCCACGCCGTCGAGGGTGATGCGGCCGGCGTCCAGCTCGTAGAAGCGCATGATCAGGTTGACCAGCGTGGTCTTGCCGGCGCCGGTCGGACCGACGATCGCCACGGTGTGGCCCGGCTCGGCGACCAGCGACAGGTCCTCGATCAGCGGCTTGTCCGGCTCGTAGCGGAACGACACGTGCGAGAACTCGACCCGGCCGCGCGGCTGCGTCACACGGGCGGGCTCGGCCGGGTCGGGGCTCTGCTCCTCGGCGTCGAGGACGGCGAAGACCCGTTCCGCCGAGGCCACGCCCGACTGGAGCAGGTTGGCCATCGACGCCACCTGGGTCAGCGGCTGCGTGAACTGCCGCGAGTACTGGATGAACGCCTGCACGTCGCCGAGGCTCATGGCGCCGGACGCGACCCGTAGCCCGCCGACCACGGCGATGGCCACGTAGCTCAGGTTCCCGATGAACATCATCGACGGCATGATGATCCCGGAGATGAACTGCGCGCCGAAGCTGGCCTTGAAAAGCTGCTCGTTCTTCTCGGTGAACGCGGCCTCGACCTCGCGCTGCCGTCCGAAGACCTTCACCAGCTCGTGGCCGGTGAACGCCTCCTCGATCTGGCCGTTCAACTCCCCGGTGTGCGTCCACTGGGCGATGAACTGCTTCTGCGACCGCTTGGCGATGCGCTGCGTCACGAGCACCGACAGCGGCACGGCGACCAGCGCCACCAGCGCCAGCAACGGCGAGATCCAGAACATCATGCCGAGCACGCCGACCACGGTGAGCAGCGACGTGAGGAGCTGGCTGAGCGTCTGCTGGAGGCTCTGCGAGATGTTGTCGATGTCGTTGGTGACCCGGCTCAGCAGCTCGCCCCGCGGCTGCTTGTCGAAGTAGGGCAGCGGCAGCCGGTTGAGCTTGTCCTCCACGTCGGCGCGCAGCTTGCGTACGGTCCGCTGCACCACGCCGTTGAGCAGCCAGCCCTGCCACCACATGAGCAGGCTCGCGGCCAGGTAGAGGGCCAGCGCCAGCAGCAGCACCCGCCCCAGCGCGTCGAAGTCGATGCCGGCGCCGGGCACCGGGTCCATCCGCGCCAGCATGTCGGCGAAGGCATCGTTGCCGCTGGCGCGGGCCGCCGCGACGGCCTGCTCGGTGGTGGAGCCCGCCGGAAGCTGGCGGCCGATCACCCCCGTGAAGATGAGGTCGGTGGCGTGGCCGAGCACCTTCGGCCCGATGACGCTGAGACCCACGCTCACCACGGCGAGCGCGATGATCGCGCTGAGCTGGAGCCGGTGCGGCCGCAGCCGCCCGAGCAGCCGCCGCGCCGACGGCCCGAAGTTCATCGACCGCTCCGCGGGCATGCCGGCGCCGAACGGACCGCCGCCACGGTGACCGCCGGGCAGCCGCCGCGGCGTCCGCCCGTCGCCGGCCGGCTTCTGCGCGGGTACGGCCGCGCTGCGCTCGCTCATGCCGGCACCTCCGCCGTCTGCTGCGAGGCGACGATCTCGGCGTACGTCGGGCAGCTGTCCAGCAGTTCCTCGTGTCGTCCCATCCCGACGACTCCCCCGTCCTCGAGCACGATGATCTGGTCGGCGTCGACGATCGTGGAGACCCGCTGGGCCACGATCACCACGGCGGCGTCCGCGGTGACCGGCCGCAGGGCCGCCCGCAACCGCGCGTCGGTGCCCAGGTCGAGCGCGGAGAACGAGTCGTCGAACAGGTAGATCTCCGGTTTCCGGACCAGGGCCCGGGCGATGGCGAGTCGCTGGCGCTGGCCGCCGGAGACGTTGGTGCCACCCTGCGCGATCGGGGCCTCCAGCCCGCCCGGCATGCCGGCCACGAAGTCGGCGGCCTGGGCGATCTCCAGCGCGGCCCAGAGCTCGTCGTCGGTCGCGTCCGGGTTGCCGTAGCGCAGGTTGCTCGCCACCGTGCCGGTGAACAGGTACGGCCGCTGCGGCACCAGCCCGATGCGGCGCCACAGGTCCTCCGGCTTCAGGTCGCGTACGTCGATTCCGTCGACCAGGACGGCGCCGGCGGTGACGTCGACCAGGCGCGGGATGAGCGACAGCAGGGTGGTCTTGCCCGCCCCGGTGCTGCCGATGATCGCCGTGGTGGTGCCCGGCGTCACCCGGAAGGAGATGTCCCGCAGCACCGGCTCGGCCGCGCCCGGGTACTGGAAGCGCACGTCGCGCAGCTCCAACTCGGCCCGGGTCGGCACCTCGGCGACCGGTGTCGCGGGCGGCACCACGGACGTGTCGGTGTCCAGCACGTCGACGATGCGCTCGGCGCAGACGGCGGCCCGGGGCACCATCATGAGCATGAAGGTGGCCATCATGACGGCCATCAGGATCTGCATGAGGTACTGGAGGAACGCGGTCAGCGCGCCGACCTGGATGGCCCCGGAGTCGACGCGCTGGGCGCCGAACCAGAGCACGGCGACGCTGGAGACGTTGAGCACCAGCATCACCACCGGGAAGATCAACGCCATGAGCCGGCCGACCCGCAGGGCGGTGTCGGTCAGTTCGGCGTTGGCCGTCCCGAAGCGCCGCGTCTCGTACGGCTCCCGGACGAACGCCCGGACCACCCGGATGCCGGTGATCTGCTCCCGCAGCACCCGGTTCACCGCGTCGATCCGGGTCTGCATGAGCCGGAACCCGGGCACCATGCGCCGGATGACGAGCGCGAGCGTGACGGCGAGCACCGGTACGCAGACGAGCATCAGCCAGGAGAGCCCCAGGTCCTCCCGCAGGGCCATCACGACGCCGCCGACGCTCATGATCGGTGCGGCCACCAGCATCGTGCAGCTCAGCAGCACGAGCATCTGCACCTGCTGGACGTCGTTGGTGGAACGGGTGATGAGGGAGGGCGCGCCGAAGTGGGCGACCTCGCGGGCGGAGAAGCGGTTCACGTGGCGGAAGATCGCGGCCCGGACGTCCCGGCCGAAGCCCATGGCGGTGCGGGCGCCGAGGTAGACGGCGGCGATCGAACAGACGATCTGGACGAGGCTGACCAGCAGCATCCAGCCGCCGGTCCGCACGATGTAGCCGGTGTCGCCCACGGCCACGCCCCGGTCGATGATGTCGGCGTTCAGGCTCGGCAGGTAGAGCGACGCCATGGTGCCGACGAACTGGAGCAGCACCACCGCGGCGAGCGGCTTCGGGTACGGGCGCAGGTGGTCGCGGAGCAGTCGGATCAGCACCGCGGACCTCCCGGCTCGTCGGTGGGTTCGGTCATACGCGGGTCCTCTCCACTACCGATGACCTCCAGCAGGAACTCGCGGATCACGGCCGCCTTCGCGGGGTCGGCGTCCACGGAGGTGAGGGGCCTCCCGGAGCGGATGAGGGCGGTGAGCGCCGCCACCCGTTCCCGCCCGGCGGGGGTGACGGCGAGGCGCACGCTGCGCCGGTCGTTGTCGTCGCGCTGCCGCTCGACGAGCCCGTCACGTTCCAGGGTGTCGACGATCCCGGTCAGCGTGGCGGGCCGCACGAAGCACCGCTGGGCCACCTCGCGGTGCGGGAGCGGGCCCTGGTGGGCGAGCGTCATGAGCGTGACCATGCCGGCCTGGGTGAGGTTGAACCTCTCCGCGAGGAAGCGGTTCCAGCGCTGGCTGACCACGTGACCGGCGAGCGCGACGAGCCGGCCCATCGGCACGTCGCGGAGGGTTACGAGATCCACGGGAGGTAGATTAGCTCCCTGATCGTCAGGGGCCAAACGAAATAACGGCGGCCGCCGCCACAAACAGGACCTGCAGCGCCGTACGCGGGACCAGCGGCGTGACCGGCTGGCCGGCGAGGGTGAGCCGGCGGCGGGCCGCCGAGACGTTCGCCGGGAACATGGCGATCATCAGCAGCCCGAGCGCGGCGGCCGCCCACCGGGCCGTGGCCGGGACGAGCAGCGCCGCCGCGCCCGCCAGTTCCAGGACGCCGGTCACGGTGACGAGCAGGCCCGGGCGGGGCAGCCGGGGCGGCACCATGGCGATCAGGCCGGACCTGCGCGGCTCGGCGAAGTGCGCGAATCCGGTGAGCACGAACATCAGGGCCAGGCCGACCCGGAGAGCGGGCGGCCAGGCGTCCAGGGGGTCGACCCCGACGAGGCCGGCGATCCGGGCCAGCACGGTGCCGGCGACGAGTGCGATCAGGGGTGCCACGGAGTCCTCCTCGCGGGGGTAAAACTTGTCGGTGACAAGATTGCGTGCCGGAGCGGCATCTTGTCAATGGCAAGATATGCTCGCCGCATGACTCCGACGCGTGGTTACCATCACGGCGACCTGCGCCGCGCACTGCTCGACGCGGCGGTGGAGGTGATCGGCGAGTCCGGCCCCGCCGCGCTCAGCCTGCGCGACCTGGCCCGGCGGGCCGGCGTCTCGCACGCCGCGCCCGCGCACCACTTCCGCGACAAGGCCGGCCTGCTCACCGCGCTCGCCGTCCAGGGCTTCGACCTGCTCGCCGACCGGCTGCGCCGTGCCGGGGACGACCTCCTCGAGGCCGGCGTCGCGTACGTCGACTTCGCGGTCCGGCACCGCGCGCACTTCGAGGTGATGTTCCGGCCCGACCTCTACCGGGCCGACGACCCGGAGGTACGCGCGGCCAGCACCCGGGCCGGCGACGTCCTCCGCGAGCGGGTGGCCGGCCTGTCGGCGCGCGACGGTGGACCGGGCGATCCCGGGCGGGACTCCCTCGCCGCCTGGTCGATCGTGCACGGCTTCGCCACGCTCTGGCTGGCCGGGGCACTGCCGGACCGCCTGGGCGGCGACCCGCGGGAGGCCGCCCGGGTCGTGATCCGCCGGCTGTTCGAGTAGCGGCCGCCTGCCCGCCGGGGCGGCTGGCCGGTTCCGCGCCGGGGCGGCTGGCCGGTTCCGCGCCGGGGCGCCGAGCGCCTCCGCGCAGGGGGCCGCCGGCCGGCTGCGCGCCGGACCGGCGGCCGCCGTGCGTCGCGCCTCACCAGCTGGTCGGCAGCGGCATCCCCTCGGTGTAGCCGGCCGCGCTCTGCACGCCGACCACGGCCCGCTCGTGGAACTCCGTGAGGTTGCGCGCGCCCGCGTACGTGAAGGCGCTGCGCACGCCCGCGATGATCTCGTCGATCAGATCCTCGACCCCCGGCCGGTTCGGGTCGAGGTACATCCGGGCCGTCGAGATGCCCTCCTCGAAGACCGCCTTGCGGGCCCGGTCGTACGGGCTGTCGTCGGCCGTGCGCGCGCTGACCGCCCGGGCCGACGCCATGCCGAAGCTCTCCTTGTACCGACGCCCGTCCGGGTCGGTGTAGAGGTCGCCGGGGGACTCGTAGGTGCCGGCGAACCAGGAGCCGATCATCACGTTCGAGGCGCCGGCGGCGAGCGCGAGCGCGACGTCCCGCGGGTGCCGCACGCCGCCGTCGGCCCAGACGTGCCGGCCGAGCGCCCGGGCGGCGGCCGCGCAGTCGAGCACGGCCGAGAACTGGGGTCGCCCGACGCCGGTCATCATCCGGGTCGTGCACATGGCGCCCGGTCCGACGCCGACCTTGATGATGTCGGCGCCGGCCTCGATGAGGTCGCGTACGCCCTCGGCCGTGACCACGTTGCCGGCCGCCACCGGGACGCCCGGGTCGAGCGTGCGGACGGCCCGCAGCGCCGAGATCATCCGCTCCTGGTGGCCGTGCGCCGTGTCGACCACGAGGGTGTCCACGCCCGCCTCCAGCAGCGCGGCGGCCTTGCCGGTGACGTCCCCGTTGATGCCGATCGCCGCGGCGATCCGCAGGCGTCCCCGGTCGTCGAGCGCCGGCCGGTAGAGGGTGGCCCGCAGCGCGCCCTGGCGGGTGAGCACGCCGACCAGCCGCCCGTCCGGGTCGACCACCGGGGCGAGCCGGCGGCGGCCGGCGGAGAGCCGGTCGAACCCGGTACGCGGGTCCGCGTCCGCGGGCACCGTGTGCAGCTCGGTCGACATCACGTGCCGCAGCTGGGCGAAGCGGTCCACTCCCACGGTGTCCGCCTCGGTGACCACGCCGAGGGGCCGGCCGGCGTCGTCCACCACGATGACCGCGCCGTGCGCGCGCTTCGGCAGCAGGTGGATGGCGTCCCCGACGGTGTCCGTGGGACCGAGCGTGATCGGCGTGTCGTACACCAGGTGCCGCTGCTTGACCCAGGCCACCACGTTCGCCACCACGTCGATCGGGATGTCCTGCGGGATGACCGCGATGGCGCCGCGCCGGGCCACCGTCTCCGCCATCCGCCGGCCGGACACGGCCGTCATGTTCGACACCACGAGCGGGATGGTGGTGCCCGTGCCGTCGCTGGTGGCGAGGTCGACGTCGAGCCGCGAGCCCAGGTCGGAACGGGATGGCGCCATGAAGACGTCGTTGTAGGTCAGGTCGTGCGCGGGAACCGCGCCGTGTAGGAACCGCACTCGCACATCATTCCCGCCGTGCGCCCATCGTGCCGCCGCTGGTAGCGGAAAACACCTCCGGCGGGCGGTGCTGCCCGCGTGACCGGCGCCGGGTGCTCAGCCGGCCAGCAGCGCCACCGCGAGCACGGCCATCAGCAGGGCGATCACGCCGTCGAGCAGCCGCCAGGCGGTCGTACGCGCCAGCAGCGGCGCGAGCCGGTGCGCGCCGACGCCGAGCGCGGTGAACCAGACGGCGCTGGCCAGGGCCGCGCCCACGCCGAACACCCAGCGGTGCGGATGCTGCTGCGCGATCCCGCCGAGGAGCAGCACGGTGTCCAGGTAGACGTGCGGGTTCAGGTAGGTGAAGGCGAGGCAGGCCGCCAGGGTCGCGCCCAGGGTCGCCGGCGGTCGTTCGGTCGGCAGCAGCGCACCGGGACGCAGGGCGCGGCGGGCCGCGAGGACCGCGTAGCAGAGCAGGAACGCGGCGCCGCCCCAGCGGATCGCGGTGAGCAGCACGGGCCGGCCGGTCACCAGCGTGCCGACGCCCGCGATGCCCGCGCCGATGAGCAGCGCGTCCGAGGCGGCGCACGTGAGGACGACGGGTACGACGTGCTCGCGGCGCAGCCCCTGGCGCAGGACGAAGGCGTTCTGTGCCCCGATGGCGACGATCAGGGCGATGGAGACCGAGAAGCCGGCGACGGCGGAACTGAGCACGTACCGACGGTAGGAGACGACCGATCTTCAGTCGAACTAAAGATTTTGAGGTCGATTAAGCTGAACTGATGGACGGCCTCGACTCGACCCAGCTGCGTACGCTCGCCGCGGTGGTCTCCGAGGGCAGTTTCGAGGCCGCGGCCCGGCTGCTGCACATCACCCCGTCCGCCGTGAGCCAGCGGGTCAAGGCCCTGGAGGAGACCGTCGGTCAGGTGCTCGTCCGGCGGGCCCGCCCCTGCGCGGCCACGGCGGCGGGCGCCCCGCTGCTGCGTCTCGCCGGGCAACTCGTACTCCTGGAACGGGAGGCCCTGGCCGACGCGCGCGGCCCCCTCACCGGCGGCGGAGCGCGGACCCGGCTCGCCGTCGTCGTGAACGCCGACTCGCTCGCCACCTGGTTCCCGGCGGCGCTCGCCCGGCTGCCGCGGGGGTCCGAGCTGTCCTTGGACATCCGCCAGGACGACCAGGACCACACCGCCGAGCTGCTGCGGGACGGTGTCGTGACGGCGGCCGTGACCGCGCAGCGGGAGGCGGTCCAGGGCTGCCGGGTACGCCGGCTCGGCGCCATGCGCTACCGGGCCCTGGCCACGCCCGAGTTCGCGGCGGCCCACTTCGCCGACGGGCTCACCCCCGCGGCACTGGCCGGCGCGCCCGTCGTGGTCTTCGACCGCAAGGACCGGTTGCAGCACCGCTTCATCCGTACGGTGACCGGGCGGACGCTCGACCCGCCCGTGCACTACGTGCCGTCGGTGCCGGCGTTCAGCGAGGTCATCCGGCTGGGCCTCGGCTGGGGGCTGGTGCCCGAGCAGATCGCCGAGGACGACCTGGCCTCCGGGCGCTGCGTCGACATCGCCCCCGGCCGGCAGGCGGACGTCCCGCTCCACTGGCAGCACTGGCGGCTGGAGTCGGCGGCGCTGAACGCCCTCACCGCCGCCGTACGCGAGGTGGCCGCCGGCGCCCTCCGCTGACCGCCGTCAGGAGATCGTGCAGATCGGCGCGCCGGCGGTGATCACGGCACCCACCTCGGCGGTCAGCCCGCTCACCGTGCCGGCCTTGTGCGCGTGCAGCGGCTGCTCCATCTTCATCGCCTCGAGCACCACGACGAGGTCACCCTCGGCGACGGTGTCCCCGTCCGCCACGGCGATCTTGACGATCGTGCCCTGCATGGGCGAGGTGAGCGTGTCACCGCTGACCGTGGCGCCGGCCTTGGCGCCGCCGCCCCGGCGGGCGGGCTTGCGCGCGGCGGGGGCCGCGGCGACCGTACCGGCGCCGAGGCCGGCGGGGAGGGTGACCTCCAGCCGCTTGCCACCCACCTCGACCACGACGGTCTCGCGCTCGGCCGGCTCGGCGGCCGGGACGGCGGTGGGGGTGAACGGCGGGACGGTGTTGTCGAACTCGGTCTCGATCCACCGCGTGTGCACGGTGAACGGCTCGGCCGTGAAGGCCGGGTCGCGGACCACCAGCCGGTGGAACGGCAGGGCGGTCGCCATTCCCTCGACCACCATCTCGTCGAGGGCGCGGCGGGCCCGCTCCAGCGCCTCGGTCCGGGTCTCGCCGGTGATGATCACCTTGGCCAGCAGCGAGTCGAAGTTCCCGCCGATGACGTCGCCGGCCGAGAAGCCGCCGTCCACGCGGACGCCCGGGCCGCTCGGCAGCCGCAGCTCGGTGATCGTGCCGGGGGCCGGAAGGAAGTTGCGGCCCGGGTCCTCGCCGTTGATGCGGAACTCGATGGAGTGCCCCCGCGGCGTCGGGTCCTCGGTGAACCGCAGCTTCTCCCCGTCGGCGATGCGGAACTGCTCGCGTACCAGGTCGATCCCGGAGGTCTCCTCGGTCACCGGGTGCTCGACCTGGAGCCGGGTGTTGACCTCCAGGAAGGAGATGGTGCCGTCGGCGCCCACCAGGTACTCGACCGTGCCGGCGCCGTGGTAGCCGGCCTCCCGGCAGATCGCCTTGGCGCTCTCGTGGATCTGGGTCCGCTGCGCGTCGGTGAGGAACGGCGCGGGCGCCTCCTCGACCAGCTTCTGGTGCCGCCGCTGCAACGAGCAGTCCCGGGTGCCCACCACGATCACGTTCCCGTGCTGGTCGGCCAGCACCTGCGCCTCGACGTGGCGGGGCTTGTCCAGGTAACGCTCGACGAAGCACTCGCCCCGGCCGAACGCGGCGATCGCCTCCCGCGTGGCCGACTCGAACAGCTGCGGGATCTCCTCCATGGTCCGGGCCACCTTGAGCCCGCGCCCGCCGCCGCCGAAGGCGGCCTTGATGGCGACCGGGAGGCCGTGGTCGACGGCGAACGCGATCACCTCGTCGGCGCTGCCGACCGGGTCGGGGGTGCCGGGCACCAGGGGAGCGCCGGCGCGCTGGGCGATGTGCCGGGCCGTCACCTTGTCACCGAGGTCGCGGATCGCCTGGGGCGTCGGGCCGATCCAGGTCAGCCCGGCGTCGATGACGGCCTGGGCGAAGTCCGCGTTCTCGGAGAGGAAGCCGTACCCGGGGTGGACGGCGTCCGCGCCGGACTTCGCGGCCACGTCGACGAGCTTGTCGATCCGCAGGTAGCTGTCCGCCGCCGTGTCGCCCCCCAGGGCGTACGCCTCGTCGGCGAGCGTGACGTGCAGCGCGTTCCGGTCGGAGTCGGCGTACACCGCGACGCTCTCCAGGCCGGCGTCGCGGCAGGCGCGGATGACGCGTACGGCGATCTCGCCGCGGTTGGCGATGAGTACCTTGCGCACCGTGGGGGCTCCTCCCGGGAGGTCGTTGCCCGGGAGTTTAATGGCCGCCCGATCGGCCCTAACGATCGCTCAGTGTGGGATGGCACACGGTCCACCTCGCGTCTTAGTCAAACTTGCTTATTACGCTTGCGAGGTGTCTGCCACTCGCATGATGATTCTCGGCCTGGTCCGGTGGATGCAGCCGGTGCACGGCTACGACGTGCGCCGCGAGCTGCTCAGCTGGAGCGCCGACAAGTGGGCCAACGTGCAGCCCGGCTCCATCTACCACGCCCTGCGGAAGCTCACCGAGGAGGGCCTTCTCCGCGCGGTGGCCACCGAGCAGGTGGGTGGGCGTCCGGCCCGTACGACCTACGAGATCACCGAGAAGGGGCAGGCGGAGTTCGAGTCGATGCTGAGGGGGCTCTGGTGGCAGTTGCACGAGCCGCCGGACCCCTTCGCGGCGGCGTTCTCGTTCCTGCCGGCGATGCCGCGGGAGGAGGCCGCGGCCGCGCTGCGGAACCGGGCGAACCTGCTCCGGGCCGGTGTCGCCTGGATGCGTACGTCGCTGGAGTCGGACTGGATGCGTGAGACCAAGCCGGTCCACGTCGGATGGATGTTCGAGCTCTGGACGGCCCGGGCGGACGCGGAGATCGCCTGGTGCGAGCGCGTGGCCGAACGGATCGAATCCGGTGTGTCGTACCTGCCTGCTGGACTCGAACGGGCGGAGGGTTGGTCCGGGTG
Source organism: Micromonospora globbae (assembly GCF_036184225.1). Classification (NCBI taxonomy): domain Bacteria; kingdom Bacillati; phylum Actinomycetota; class Actinomycetes; order Micromonosporales; family Micromonosporaceae; genus Micromonospora; species Micromonospora globbae. Next base: position 4,590,045 of record NZ_CP108084.1, on the reverse strand, counting down.
GGAGCAGCGGCTGCCGGAGCATCCGTCCCAAGCGGAATAATCAACGTTGACCAAAAAAGCTATATCGCGTTAGCCTGCTTCCCGCAACGAACGGGGGAGCGCGCCGTGCGGCGGGCTTCCAGCGGACCCGTGGCCGGCCGCGCCGGCCCGGACGACCAGGAGCACGCATGATCCAGACCAGAGGGTTACGCAAGTCCTTCCGCTCCCGCGCGGGGCGGGAGACGAAGACCGTCGAAGCGGTGCGCGGTGTCGACCTCTCGGTCGCCGAGGGAGAGATCTTCGGCTTCCTCGGCCCGAACGGCGCCGGCAAGACCACCACCCTGCGGATGCTGGCCACCCTCATCGAGCCCGACGGCGGCGAGGCGACCATCGCGGGCGCCGACCTGCGCAAGGCGCCGGGCGAGGTGCGCCGCCGCATCGGCTACGTCGCCCAGGGCGGCAGCACCTGGGACGAGTCCACCGCCCGCGAGGAGCTGGTGCTCCAGGCCCGGCTCTACGGCATCGGCAAGGCCGAGGCGCACCAGCGTGCCAGCCGCGCGCTGGAGGCCTTCCAGCTCGCCGAGTTCGCCGACCGCAAGTGCAAGACCTACTCCGGCGGCCAGCGGCGGCGCGTCGAGATCGCCCTCGGCATCATCCACGAGCCGAAGATCGTCTTCCTCGACGAGCCGACCACCGGCCTCGACCCGCAGAGCCGCGCGCACATGTGGGACGAGATCCGCCGGCTGCGCACCGACGGCATGACCGTCTTCATCACGACGCACTACCTCGACGAGGCGGACGCACTCTGCGACCGGATCGCGATCATGGATCACGGCGAGGTGGTCGCCGAGGGCACCCCGGCCGACCTCAAGCGGGAGATCTCCGGGGACGTCGTGCAGGTCGGCCTCGACATCACGACCACCCCCCAGGCCGCCCAGGCGCTCGACGGCGAGGCGTACGTCCGGAAGCTGGAGACCGTCGACGACGGCGGCCTGCGGCTGTACGTCGAGGAGGGCGCCACGGCGATCCCGCAGATCCTCCGGCGGCTGGACCAGGCGGGCCTCGCGCTGCACTCGATCGAGCTGCACCGGCCCAGCCTGGACGACGTCTTCCTCACCAAGACCGGCCGCTCGCTGCGCGAGTCCTGACCACCCGGAGACCGACCATGAAGCTCGCCCGCGACACCTGGCTCATCTTCCAGCGCCAGTTCCAACTGCTCACCCGCAACCCCGTGTGGGTATTCGTCGGCGTCTTCCAGCCGGTGATGTACCTGCTGCTCTTCGCCCCGCTGCTCAAGCCGGCGCTCAACGCGCCGACCCAGGCCGAGGCCTACAAGATCTTCGTGCCCGGCCTGCTCGTGCTGCTGGCCATCTTCGGCGGCCTGTTCCAGGGCTTCGGCCTGATCGCCGAGCTGCGCGCCGGGGTCATCGAGCGGTCCCGGGTGACGCCGGTCAGCCGGCTCGCCCTGCTGCTCGGCCGTTCCCTGCGCGACGTCGTCTCGCTGATCGTGCAGGCGGTCATCATCACGCTGCTCGCCCTGCTGTTCGACCTGCGGGTGGTCCTCGGCGACCTGCTGCTGGCGTACCTCATGCTGGCCCTCATCGCGCTCATGACCTCGGCCGTCTCCTACGGCGTCGCGCTGAAGGTCAAGAGCGAGGACGCCCTCGCCCCGCTCATGAACACCGTGGCCCAGCCGGTGCTCCTGCTCTCCGGCATCCTGCTGCCCCTCAGCTTCGCGCCCGGCTGGTTGCAGGGCATCGCCGACTGGAACCCGTTCTCCTGGGCGGTCGACGGCACGCGGGCACTCTTCGCCGGCGACCTCGGCAACGACAAGGTGTGGCAGGGGCTGACCATCATCGCCGTGCTCGCCGCACTGGGCGTCTACTGGGCGGCCCGCCAGTTCGCCCGTAGCGTGCGCTGACGCGCGACCCGGCCGGTTGTCGGGGTGTCGGACGAGGTCCGACACCCCGACTGTCCCCCGCGGACGAGGCCGCCGGTGTGGGCGCTGCTGTGTGCCGTGTCAGTGGACGCGGGCGAGCGTCAGCCCGTCCGCGATGGGCAGCATGACCGCGTCGACCCGGACGTCGGCGAGCACCTCGTCGTTGAACGCGGCGATGGCGCGGTCGTCGGCGCTCTGCGGGGCGATGACACGGCCGCCGCGCAACACGTTGTCGACGGCGATCACCCCGCCCGGTCGCATCCGCGGCACCAGCTCCGCCCAGTAGATCGGGTAGCCGGTCTTGTCGGCGTCGATGAACGCGAAGTCCAGGTACCGCTCGTGCGGCAGCTTGCGCAGCGTCTCCCCGGCGGGGCCGATGCGCAGCTCGATCCGGTCGTCCACCCCGGCCCGTTCCCAGTAGCGGCGGGCGATCCCGGTGTACTCCTCGGAGATGTCGAAGCAGGTGAGACGGCCACCGTCGGCGAGGCCCCGGGCGATCGCCAGGGAGGAGAGGCCGGTGAACGTGCCCACCTCCACCGCCTGCCGTACGCCGAGCAGCCGGGTGAGGAACGTGAGGAACGCCGCCTGCTCCGGTGCGATCTGCATGCTCGCCCGGTCCGGCAGGACGGCCCGGGTCTCCTCCGCGAGGTCACGGATGATCTCGTCGGGTGGGGAGCCGTGCGCCACGAGGTACGCGTGCAGCTCGTCGGTGAGCGGGATCGACTTGGTCGTCATGGATGGACGCTAACCGAGCGGCTCGATCGACTGGCCGCCGGGCGCGACCTTCGTCCACAGGTCGGTGATCGACAGGTCCAGCTCGGCGAGGAGCCGGCGCAGCAGCGGCAGCGAGAGCCCGATGACCGTGCTCGGGTCGCCCTCGATCCGCTCCACGAACGGGCCGCCCAGCCCGTCTATCGTGAAGGCGCCCGCCACCGCGAGCGGCTCCCCGGTGGCGACGTACGTGTCGATCTCCTGGTCGGTGACGTCGGCGAAGTGGACGACGGTGGAGGCGACGGCCTCGGCCCGCCGCCCGGCCGTCGCGTCGATGAGGCAGTGCCCGCTGTGGAGCACGCCGCTGCGGCCGCGCATCCGCTGCCAGCGCCGGGTGGCGTCCGCGGGGTCGGCCGGCTTGCCGTAGGTCTCGCCCTCGAACTCGAGTACGGAGTCGCAGCCGATCACCAACGTCCGTTCGTCGCCGGCGGGCCGCAGCCGGGTGAGCACCGCCTGCGCCTTCAGCCGGGCCAGTTCGAGGCAGAGCTCGTCGGCCCGCTCGGTCACCACCAGCGACTCGTCGACGCCGCTGACCAGCACGTCCGGCTCGATGCCGGCGGCCTGCAGGATCTTGCGGCGGGCGGGGCTCGCCGAGGCGAGCACGAGGCGGAGCGTCGTCTGGTCACGCACCCCGCCGACGTTACCGGTTGGCCGCCGTCCCCGAGGACACGTGGTCACCGGTCGCGGATGCTCGCAGGGCGGTGCCGGTGCCTCTGGGCGCGGTCGGGCGCGGCGGGGTGGGGTGCGCAGGGTTGGAGCGCGCGGTTGGAGCGCGCGGTTGGAGTGCGCGGTTGGAGTGCGCGCGTTAGAGCGTGCGCGTTGGAGCGCCCGGTTGGGGCGCGCGCGGTTGGAGCGTGCAACTTCATGGATATTGGTGCCTCCGACGGGGCACGAGGGGACACTTTCCATGAAGTTGTGGCACGTGGCACGTGGCAGGCGTCAGCGGCTGATGCGAGGCGGCGGGTCGTCGCGGCGCCGCCGCCGCACGACGATGGTCCAGGTCACGCCCGCTGCCACGATCACGCCGAGCGTCACCAGTCCCCGAACCGTGGCAGCCCGATCGCTGGCCGCCTCATCGCCGGGTGCCGCCGCCGGAGCGCTCGGACCGTCACCGGCCGGCGCACTCGCCGTCGCCGACTCGAAGCCCAGCGGCGGTACGTCCGCAGTCAGCGCCGCAACAATGTCGATGACGCCGTAGCCGTACTCGTCGTCACGACCGGGCGGTCCCTTGTCGACAGCCGTGGCGGTCAACCGGTGCACGACTTCCCGTGCCGGCAGGTGCGGGTACTTCGAGCGGATCAACGCAACCGCCCCAGCAACAATCGCCGTGGCGCTGGACGTCCCTGTTCCCTTGGAGTACTTCCCGTCGTAACTGGTGCTGTAGATGTCCACTGCGGGCGCTGCCACATCGATCCCGGACCCGATCACTGAAATCGGCGCATGTCGACCGTTCCTATCGATGCCGGCAACCGTAACGACACCTGGGTGGCTTGCCGGGTAGCTAACCGTTTGTTCCCTGGGGCTGTTGCCAACGCCTGCCACCACAACCACATCCGCCGCGAGAGCCACGTCGACAGCTTGTCGCAACTGAGCGCTGTCCGCGCCAGCAGACGAGATGCTGATGACCCTCGCTGAGTGTGCCACTGCGTACTGGATTGCCTCGGCCAGTGGGTCGGGGTGGCCTTCGCCGTCCGGTGGTGAGCTGAGAATGGGGAGAATCTTTGCCTCTGGCGCTATGCCAAGTGCACCGCGGTTGCCGGCTTGACCGTGAGCTGCGATTAAGCCTGCCATTGAAGTTCCATGGCTATCGCGATCCTCTTGGCCGTCGCCCCTGCCGCCAGGAATTACATCGGTTCCTCTGAGTAAGTTACTCCTTAGGTCTGGGTGAGGGTCGACACCGGTGTCTGGAATGGCAACAGTAACACCGTAACCCCTGCTGTAGCGGTGCGCCTCGGCGACCTTCAGGTAGCGAAGATGCCACTGGTCACTCCGAATGCGCTCGGATCCGTCCGTAATAGCTATTGGCTGGCTAGCGGCGGCGCTCGCGTTGCCCGGCGCAAGACACGCTGGGACTAGCGCTAAGACGGCCGATAAGGCCAACTGACTCCGGAGTGTCACCGTTTCAGGCCGATTGCCGGGCCGGGATCGATGGGGCCTTCTTCTGCCGGAGGCTCAACCACCGGAGGTACTCCGGGGCGTGTCTCCCATGGATAATCCGGATCCCAGCGTGACAACTCATCGGTGGACTGACCTTGGCTGGATCTTTCTTGCGGCCCGTGCATGCCATCTCTGCGGACCACAAGGGATGGATTCGGAGTGCCACCCAAAGGCGGTTGACCGTTCATCGGAGGCGAACTGCGCCCACCACCTGGGCGTGACCCGGCACCGCCAGAGGGCCCGGTGCCTGCCCCTCCGCCGCCGATGACCCCGCCTATCGGATTGACGTGACGCGGTTGAGCGTTACCTGAGGCCTGTTGCCCATATCCGATGCCCGGCGTTTCGCCGATGATCCCGCCTGGGGCAGACGATCTCGGGATTGTTGGCGTACTGCCGGCCGTTGAAGTTGTGGGCCGTGGGGGGCGAGCATTCTGAGCTGAGGCTGTGCGATGGGATTGGGGAGCGTTCGACGGGGCCAGCCGGCTGGGCAGCCAGGCAGATGGTGGTGCGCTGGGCTGTGAGCTCGCGGGGGTTCCGGGCGTTGGGCTAATCGGAGTGCTCGCGGGGGGAGTCGTCGCCCCGCCAATTCCCGCATTACCTAGAACCGGGCCACTGCTCGGCGTAAGGGTGGACGCTTCTGGCCGAGCCAGCCTCGCCGATGCTGAGGGGCGGCTGACTAGTTCGTGGCGTGCCACTGGCGCAGGGACTATAGGAGGAATTATCGGAATTGGTTGAATGTGCCCAGCGTATACGTCTGGGTTGTCATTCTGGATTGGAGATCGAACCGCCGGCGGCCGCTGGAGCGTTACTTGGGCTTGCTGGAGTTCGCTGCTGAGGCCGTACATGATGCCGCGCGCCTGGACGTTCAGCTGTTCCAGGTCGGCGTCCGTCACCGGGCGGTCGGGTACGCGGCTGCCCATGGCGGCCTTCGGGTCGGCCGCGGTCGCCTCGTACGCCTGCTTCTGCTGGAGCTTGGCCGCGTACTCCTCGTGGATCGTCTTGAGACGGGCCCGGGTGCCGCTGATGGCCTGGGTGGCGGCGGCGAGCGCGGTGTAGTTCGCGGCGGCGGCGTCGTGGGTGCGGCGCACCTTGTCGATCAGCTCGTCGAGTTCGGCGAGGTACGCGCGGGCGGCGGCGTTGGTGGCCGGGGGCCACGCCTCGGCGAGGCCGCGCCGGTACTCCCGGAGGCGGCTCAGGTGGGTCTGTGCCAGGTCGCAGATCTTCCGCCAGCCGGCGACCTGCTTCCAGTGGTTCGTGGTGTCGTGGTCCTGGAGGCAGGCCCACATGCTGTTCACGTCCATCCGGTGCCAGTCGGTGAGGCCGGACGTGCGGCCGCTGCCCCGCTCGATCACGGCAGCACCACCGGCCCGGCGTCGGGACCGGTGGGATCCCGCAGCACCACGGACGGTGGACTGGCGGGCGTGGCCGTGCCGGGACTCGCGAGGGCCTGCTCGACGTCGACGATCCGGGCGGCGGAGAAGGCGTCGCTGCCGGCGTACCGGTCGGCGACGGTGCCCGCCGCTGCCGCCAGGCGACCGGTGGCCCCGCAGACACCCCACACCATGTCGACGCTCGCCTGCTGCGTCTCGTGGTGCGCCTGCAGGAAGTGGACGAGCTCGATGAAGGCGTCACACGGGTTGGGTAGGGGAGCCGTGACGTCCTCGGCGATGTACGACAGGTGGGGCGCGTAGTGGCGTTCCACCTCGGCCGCGAGCCGGTCGGCGAACTCCCGCAGCTGGCGGATGTCGGCGTCGATGCTTCCGTAGCCGTTCAACCACGCCGCAGGGCGGTCCTCCTCGGGGATCATCGACCCTCCCATTCCGTCACCGCACCATCTCCCTGAGTGAGGTTAACGGCTACCGCCGACACCGGCAGCCCCCGAAACGACGAGACGCGGGGACGCCGCCGACCGCGACAGGCCGACGAGGGAACGGGCCAGGCGAGTGACGAGGGAACGGGCCAGGCGAGTGTGGGTGCCTCAGCGGGGCAGGCCGGACGCGCGCCAGGCGCCGGGGCCGGGCACCGCGCCGACGCCGGCCGGTCGCGCGCTGCGCGCCCACGCCGACGTCGTGACGGGGGCGGGCGCGACGGCCGGCCGGGTACGGACGGCGAACACGCCCACCAGCGCGGCCAGTTCCTCCGCGGTGGGGACCCCGCGCACGACCCGGAACAGCGGCTCTTCGGCAGACATGCGACCAGCGTACGCGCCGGGGAACTTGACCTTCGCCGCAGTGTGGCGTGCCGGCGGTGTGCCTGTCGGCGTCGCCGGGTACCGTCTCTGCGATGTCGAACGCGCTTCCCCAACTCGTCGCCGACCGGTACCGGCTCATCTCGCCGCTCGGTCAGGGCGGCATGGGTCGGGTGTGGAAGGCGCGCGACGAGGTGCTGCACCGCGACGTGGCGATCAAGGAACTGGTCCCGCCGCCCAGCCTCACCGACGACGAACGCCGCGAGATGCGGGAGCGGTCGCTGCGGGAGGCGCGCGCGATCGCCCGCCTCAACCACATCAACGTCGTCCGCATCTTCGACGTGCTGCGCACCGACGGCGATCCGTGGATCGTCATGGAGTACGTCCCGTCGAAGTCGTTACAGGACACCATCGCGGAGTCCGGTCCGGTGTCACCGGCCCGCGCCGTCGAGATCGGGCTCGGTGTGCTCGGCGCGTTGAAGGCGGCGCACCGGGCGGGCGTGATGCACCGCGACGTCAAGCCGGGCAACGTGCTCCTCGGCCACGACGGCCGGGTCGTGCTCACCGACTTCGGCCTCGCCACCATCCCCGGCGACCCGAACGTCACCCGTACCGGCATGGTGCTCGGCTCGCCGGCGTACATCGCGCCGGAGCGGGCGCGCGACGGCACGGCCGGGCCGGAGGCCGACCTCTGGTCGCTGGGCGCCACCCTCTACGCGGCGGTGGAGGGCAAGTCGCCGTACGCCCGGCCGTCGGCGATCGCCACCCTGGCGGCACTCGCCACGGAACCGTTGCCGCCGCCGAAGAACGCCGGTCCGCTGAAGCCGGTGCTGCAGGGGCTGCTCCGCAAGGACCCGAGCGAGCGCATCACCGCCGAGGTGGCCGAGCGCATGCTGCGCCGCGCCAGCGGCCGGCGGGCCCGCGGCATCTCCCTGCTCGATGGCGTACGCCGGCCGGGGCCGAACGGTCCGCGCGTGCCGCGACCCACCGTGGTGCCGGCCCCGCGCCCGGCCGAGCGGGCCCAGCCGCCGGCGGCCCCACCGGCCCCTCGGACGCCGCCGGCTCCGGCGAGCCCCGCGGCGGACGCCACCGCGAAGATGCCCGCCGGTACGGACGCCGCGCCCACCGCGAAGGTGGACCGTCCGGGCCTGACGTCGGACGCCGAGCCGACGAGGAAGGTCGACCGCCCGTCGTCCACCGCGGACGCCGACCCGACGACGAAGGTCGACCCGCCGACGGGGGCGGGGGACACCGACGCCACGACGGCCGACCCGGCGCGGGCCGGGTCCGGCGAGGCCGACCGACCGGCCGGGGCGGGGGACGCCGACCGTCCGGCAGCGGACGCCGACGCCACGGCGAAGGTGGACGTCCCGGCGAAGCCCGGCGGCAAGAAGGACACGGCGGAACCGACCGACGAGCGGCGGACGGGGGAGGGCGCTCCCGCGTTCCGGCCGGTCACCCCGACCTCCGTGCTGCCGGGCCTCACCGCCGGTGGGACGGCCACCGGGTCCGACCGGCCGTCGGGGCGGGCGTCGATCCCGGCGATCTTCGGTACGTCGCCCGAGCGCAGGCGGCGCAACCTGCTGGTCGGCGCGCTGGTCGTCGTACTCCTGCTGGGCCTCGCGGTGATCGTGCCGCTGCTGACCAGCGGCGACGACCCCGAGGGCGCCGACCCTCGCCAGGCCGGCAACACCAACACGGCCGCGCCGACCGCACCGCAGACCTCCGCACCGGCCCCACCGCCCCCGACCAGTGCCGCGCCGAGCGCCACGGCCAGTCCAACCCCGACGGCCTCGCCGACGGACACCAGCGCGCTGCCGGCCCGCTGGCGGATGCACCGGGACCCTGCCGGTTTCGCACTGCCGATTCCGGAGGGCTGGCGACGATCGGCGAACGGCAGCTCTGTGATCTTCACCGACCCGAACGGGGTGGGAGAGCTGCTCATCCAGTGGACCGATCATCCGAAGAAGGATGCGTACGCCGACTGGAAGGCGCAGGAGCCGTACCGGAAGGGGATCGTCAGGAACTACCAGTACCTGAGCATCGAGCGGTGCGACTACTACCGCACGTGCGCGGACTGGGACTGGTTGGAGACGCGGGACGGCACCCGGATCCACGTGCGGAACCGGGGCTTCGTGACCGCCAGCAACCGGGGCTACGCGATCCGGTGGGAGGTCGCGGCCAACGAGTGGGAGGCCAACCTCCCCCACTTCGACCTGATCACCAAGCGGTTCGTGCCGGACCGCGTCGACCGGTAGGTCCCACCACTGCGAATGTCGTTCGCATGGCCTTCCGTCGTGCGGGGTACCTGTACCCCGACGACGGAAGGAGGGACGACATGGGTTGCCGACGGAGGGACAGCCGGCCGCGGGTGGCGCTGTGGATGCTCGTCGCGCTCGGCGACGCGGTCCTGCTCCTGGCCAGCGTCGGCGTGCCGGCGCTCATGGCGCTGCTCACGGTCGTGACCGTCACCGTCGCCGGAGCGGGGGCCTGGCTGGTGAGCCGGCGCGGCGCCCTCGCCCGCGAGGACTCGATGCCCGCCCGTGTCGCGGTGCCGTTCGACCGACGCCGGGCCTGACCCGACAGACAGCCGTGGCGGCAGCCGGAACAGGTCCGCGCTGCCGCCACCTGCCTCCCCAGGCGGATCGGCGGATCAGGCCGTGTTGTTGGCCAGCGCGATCAGCCGGGAGCGGTCACCGTTCCAGTAGTTGCGGTCGACGGCGCCGCTGATGCCGGGAACGCTGCCGCTGCTCGTGTACTGCCAGAAGCTCCAGAACGGCGCGCCGGCGGGCAGGGTGCCGGGCGTGCTGGCCCAGCGGGCGAGCCACAGCGGGTGGTTGCCCCACGGCCCGGTCCAGCTGCCGGTGCACTGGTTCCAGAAGCTCGTGGTGGTGTAGATGACGGCGTAGCGGCCGGTGCGCGACCGGTAGGTGTTGAGGAAGTCCTGCACCCAGTTGCGCATGGCGGTGGTGCTGAGGCCGTAGCAGTAGCCGCCGCTGTAGGGGTTGGCCTCCAGGTCCAGGGCCGCGGGAAGGGTACGGCTGTCCGCCGACCAGGCCCCGCCGTTGGAGGCGAGGTAGTTGGCCTGGACGGCGCCGGAGGAGATGTTCGGGCGGGCGAAGTGGTACGCCCCGCGGATGACGCCGGCGTAGTAGGCGTTCGTGTAGTTGGCGTTGAAGTTCGGGTCCTTGTAGCTCGTGCCCTCGGTGGCCTTGATGAAGGCGAACTCGATGCCGGCGTTGCGGACGCTGGTCCAGTTGATGCTGCCCTGGTAGCGGGAGACGTCGATGCCCGCCACGGTGGCGGCGGCGGCCGGGACGGCGGTGGCGACGAGCGCGGCGGCCGCGGTGGCGACGACGGTGAGGCCGGCCGCGAGGAACCGACGCAGTGGTGATCTGGTACGGGACATGGGTGCCTCCAAGGGGCCTATCGATTGATGGAAATCTTTGGAGGTAATCACCCAAGATCGCAAGGGGATCAAAAGAAACTTTCATTGGCGGTGGGGTGGACGGCCGTACGCTGGACGGCCCGTGCCCGGCGTACCACGCTGGGTCACGGAGTCGGTCTTCGCCTCGACGTGCCGGTAGGCTCGCGCCCCATGGTGTCGTTCGACGGGCTGACCGACCTGTGGGACCGGCTGTTCGGCGCGCAGCCCGACCCCCCGCCGCTGCTGGTCGTGGTGACCGGGGTCGTGGCGCTCGTGGTGGTCTCCACCCGCCTGCCGTGGCGGATCGCCCGCAACGCCATCACCATCGCCCACGAGGGCGGGCACGCGCTGGTGGCCCTGCTCTCCGGCCGCAGATTGCGGGGCATCCGGCTGCACTCGGACACCTCGGGGCTCACCCTCTCCGCCGGGCGACCCACCGGGCTCGGCATGGTCCTCACCCTGCTCGCCGGATACGTCGCCCCGCCGCTGATCGGCCTGGCCGGTGCCTGGCTGCTCGGCGGCAACCGCATCACGCTGCTGCTGTGGGTGGCCGTCTTGCTGCTGCTCGCCATGCTCGTGATGGTCCGCAACGCGTTCGGCGTGGTGTCGCTGCTGGTCACCGGCGGGGTGGTGCTCGCCGTCTCGTGGTACGCCTCGCCGCAGGTGCAGGCCGCGTTCGCGTACACCGGGGTGTGGTTCCTCCTGCTCGGGGGGATACGGCCCGTGGTCGAGCTGCAGCGGCTGCGCTCCCGGGGCCGGATGCCCGCCTCGGACGCCGACCAGCTCGCCGGGCTCACCCCGTTCCCGGCGTTCTTCTGGGTCACCGTCTTCGCCCTGGTCAACCTCGCCGTGCTGGCCGTCGGCGCCACGCTTCTCGCCGACCCCCTGCTGCGCGACAACCCCCTCACCGCCTGACGCAGGAGCGGGGCGGGCAGGGTGCACGGGCGGCGCGCCGCGGGCGCGCGCCGGGCGCCGGGCCGGGGGCGCCGGGCGCCGGGTCGCGGGCGCCGGGCGGCGAAAATGCTCGGGTGAGCGGGCAACCGCCGGCACCGCCCCACGCGTGTCCCCTGCGACCGCCACGGGGGAGGTAACCAGGTGCCGGACGTCGACGGGTTCGACGAGTTCTACCAGGGCAGCCGGCAACGGCTGCTCGGCTTCGTCTTCGTGCTCACCGGCAACCTCGCCGAGGCGCAGGACGCCGTGCAGGAGGCGTACATCCGGGCCTGGCAGCGCTGGTCGACGGTGAGCGGATACGACGACCCGGAGGCGTGGGTGCGGGTGGTGGCCACGCGGATCGCGGTGAGCCGCTGGCGGAGCCTGCGCAGCCGCGCCCGCGCGTACCTGCGGCACGGTGCCACCGAGACCGTCCCGCCGCCGGGCACCGAGACCGTCGAGGTGGTGGCCGCCCTGCGCCGCCTGCCCGAGGAGCAGCGGACCGCCCTCGCGCTCTACTACCTGCTCGGCATGCCGGTCGCCGAGGTCGCCCGGGAGACCGACGCCCCGGTCGGCACGGTCAAGGCCCGACTCTCCCGCGGGCGCGCCGCGCTCGCCGGGCTGCTCGCCGTCTCTGACCTGGAGGAGGCCGCTGATGCGTGACGACCTGAGGTTCGTCGAACGGGTGCGGCGGGAGCTGCGGGACGTGCGCTGGCCGCCGCCCGAGGAGATCCGGGCCGTGGCGCGGCGGCGTACCCGGCGGAACGTGCTGGTCGCGACCGTGCTGCTGGCCCTGGCCGGCGGGTCCGCGGTCGCGTTCGTCGCCCCCGGCCCCGCCCCGGCGCCGCCGGCCGCCGCCTCCGCCACTCCCGGCGTGCCGCCTCGTACCGAGATCACCCCGGACGCGCTGCTGCAGTCGGCCGACCTGCCGCAGCGGACCACTGTCGAACTCAGCGAGTCCGGCCTCGGTGGCGACGTCGTGGTCTCGTCCCAGTTGACCGCGTGCCGGACGGACCAGGGGCTGCCCGCGAGTCTCGTGACCGCGGGGCTGTCGCGGTCCCAGGCGCTGCTGCGGGAGCGCCCCGGGGGCGGCGAGAACCGGCTCTCCGACATCCTGGTGGTGCAGGAGGTCTACCGGCTGACGCCGGAGGAGGCCCGTACCTTCTTCACCGACCTCGACGCCATGCTCGCTCCCTGCGCGCAGTGGCGCAGCCGCGGACCGTACGAGGCGAAGGGGCGGACCGGCACGGCGGAGGCCGTGCACCGGTGGCAGGTCGTCCGGCGGGGCTTCGCCGGGGACGACGCCGCCGTGCTCCGCCACTCCGTGTCACCGCCGCGCGACGTGGCGACCGGCAGGACGGTCGGCGATGCGTCGGCGCCGACCGACACGGCCGTCGTGCGGGTCGGCGATCTGATCACCGTCCTGTTCCTCAAGCAGGGCACCGAGGCGGAACTGATCCAGCTCGCCGGGGTCGCGGCGCGCCGGATGTGCCTGGCCGCCAACCCGGGCTGCTGAGCCGGGCCGTGAACCCGGGCGTCGGGCCCGGCCGACCGCCGCGCTCCTGCGCCCGGCCGACCGTCGCGCTCGTGCGCCCGGCCGACCGCCGCGCCGGGACGTGAGCCCGCACAGCGCGAGGGGCCCCGCCACCCGGTGGCGGGGGCCCTCCACACCACCTACAGCGGGATGTTGCCGTGCTTCTTCGGCGGCAGCGTCTCGCGCTTGGTGCGCAGCACCCGCAGCGCCCGGACGATCTGGGTGCGCGTCTCGTGCGGCGGGATGACCGAGTCGACGTACCCGCGCTCGGCGGCGACGTACGGGTTGGCGAGCGTGTCCTCGTACTCGGCGATCTTCTCGGCGCGCAGCGCGGCCGGGTCCTCGGCGTTCGCGAGTTCCGAGCGGTACAGGACGTTCACGGCGCCCTGCGCGCCCATCACGGCGATCTGCGCGGTCGGCCAGGCGAAGTTCAGGTCCGCGCCGAGGTGCTTGGAACCCATCACGTCGTACGCCCCGCCGTACGCCTTGCGGGTGATGACGGTGACCTTCGGGACGGTGGCCTCGGCGTACGCGTAGATGAGCTTCGCGCCCCGGCGGATGATGCCGTCCCACTCCTGCCCGGTGCCCGGGAGGAAGCCCGGTACGTCCACGAAGGTCAGCACCGGGATGTTGAACGCGTCGCAGGTGCGCACGAACCGGGCGGCCTTCTCCGACGCCGCGATGTCCAGCGTGCCGGCGAAGTGCATGGGCTGGTTCGCCACCACGCCGACCGGCCGGCCCTCGACCCGGCCGAAGCCGACCACGATGTTCTGCGCGTAGAGCGGCTGGACCTCCAGGAACTCGCCGTCGTCGAGGACGTGCTCGATGACGCGGTGCATGTCGTACGGCTGGTTCGCCGAGTCCGGGATCAAGGTGTCCAGCTCCCGGTCGGCGTCGGTGACGTCCAGCTCGGCGGGCGTGTCGTAGACGACCGGCTCGTCCAGGTTGTTCGAGGGCAGGTACGACAGCAGCGCCTTGACGTACTCGATCGCGTCCTCCTCGTCGCTGGCGAGGTAGTGCGCGTTGCCGCTGCGGGTGTTGTGGGTGCGGGCGCCGCCCAGCTCCTCCATGCCCACGTCCTCGCCGGTGACGGTCTTGATGACGTCGGGGCCGGTGATGAACATGTGCGAGGTCTGGTCGACCATCACGGTGAAGTCGGTGACCGCGGGCGAGTAGACGGCCCCACCCGCGCAGGGCCCCATCACCAGCGAGATCTGCGGGATGACCCCGGAGGCGCGGACGTTGCGGAAGAAGATCTCGCCGTAGAGGCCGAGGCTGACCACGCCCTCCTGGATCCGGGCGCCGCCGGAGTCGTTGATGCCGATCACCGGGCAGCCGATCTTCATGGCCAGGTCCATCACCTTGACGATCTTCTCGCCGAAGACCTCGCCGAGGGAGCCGCCGAAGACGGTGAAGTCCTGGGCGAAGACGCAGACCTGCCGTCCGTCCACGGTGCCGTAGCCGGTGACCACGCCGTCGCCGTACGGGCGGGTCCGCTCCAGGCCGAAGTTCGTGGACCGGTGCCGGGCCAGCTCGTCCAGCTCGACGAAGGAGCCCTCGTCGAGCAGCAGCTCGATCCGTTCCCGGGCGGTCTTCTTGCCCCGGGCGTGCTGCTTCTCGACGGCCCGCGCCGACCCCGCGTGCACCGCCTCGTCGACCCGGCGCTCCAGGTCCGCCAGCTTGCCCGCCGTGGTGTGGATGTTCGTCCCGGTGTCGGTAGTCACCCAGGGAATATAACGATGGTTCAGGACCGGGACGCTGTGCAGTACACCTCACCACCGGCTGCCGTCCGGCCCGTAGGCTGGCGGGATGCCGGGCTCCCCGTACACCGATCTGGACCGCCCGCCGCTGTCGGCGGCGCGGCTGCGACGGGCGCTGGTCGCCCCCTACGGTCCCTGGGCCCGGCTGGACCTGCGCGTGGAGACCGGCTCGACCAACGCCGACGTGGCCGAGGCGGCGCGGGCCGGTGAACCCGAGGGGCTGGTGGTCGTCGCCGAGCGGCAGACCGCCGGGCGGGGGCGCCGGGGCCGGGTCTGGCAGTCGCCGCCGCGGGCCGGGATCGCGACGAGCGTCCTGCTCCGGCCCGGGGAGGCCGTCGCGGACCGCGGCTGGGCGGCCGTCCCCACCACGGCGTACGGCTGGCTGCCGCTGCTGGCCGGCGTGGCGCTCGTCGAGGCGGTGGCCCGCCTGGCCGAGCTGGAGGCCGTGCTGAAGTGGCCGAACGACCTGCTCATCGGCGACGCCAAGTGCGCGGGTGTGCTCGCCGAGGCGCTGCCCGGCACGGCCCCGGATCAGCCGCCGGCCGTCGTCGTCGGCATCGGCCTCAACGTGACGCTCCGCGCCGACGAGCTGCCGGAGAACCCGACGGGCCTGCCGGCCACCTCGCTGCAACTGGCCGGTGCCGCGGCCACCGACCGGGACCCGCTGCTGCGGGCGCTGCTGCGTTCGGTGGCCGACTGGTACGACCGCTGGCGGGCCGCCGGCGGGGACGCGGTCGCGAGCGGCCTGCGGGACGCGTACGTGGCCGCCTGCGCCACGATCGACCGTCCGGTGCGGGTGCTGCTGCCCGGCGGCGGGGAGCTGACCGGCACGGCGACCGGGGTGGACCCGGACGGGCAGCTCGTGGTCGACACCGCCGAGGGTGAACGACACCTCGCGGCGGGCGACGTGCTCCACCTGCGCTGACCCCGCCCCCCTTCCCCGCGATCTTGCAGTTTGTGCCCGGGCGAAAGGGGTCAAAGGGTGCGAACAGGGGGCCCGAAGTGCAAGATCGCGGGGAGGGTGAGGGTCGGCCGCGCGGCTGATGGCCCTACGGGCGGTGACCGGTTACGGTCACCCCGTCCGTTCCTGCGAGGAGGTTCGCGTGGCGTTCCCCGAGGACGTGCTCACCGAGGACGAGCATGTCGTGTTGCACCTGCACCCCCACTGGAAGGCCCTCATCCGGCCGGTCGTGGTGCTGGTGCTGGCCGTCGCCGCGGTGGTGGCCGGCGTCGTCCTGCTCCCCTCCGGCGGTGGTGGGTCCGTCGCGCTGGCCGTGATCGGTGCGCTCGCCCTGGTGGCGGTGCTGTGGTTCGCGCTCTGGCCGTTCCTGGTCTGGCGGACCACCCACTACCTCTTCACGAACGAGCGGGTGCTGCTCCAACACGGCGTCTTCTCCCGGGACCGGCGGGACATCCCGCTCACCCGGGTCAACGACCACTCGATGAGCCAGCGGTTCGTCGAGCGGCTGCTCGGCTGCGGCACGCTGACCATCGAGTCGGCCGGTGAACGCGGCCAGTCCGTCCTCGTCGACGTGCCGCGTGTCGGGCAGGTGCAGACGAAGCTCTACGAGCTGGTCGAGGCGCAGCACGACAAGCACTCGCTCGGCGACGGGGAGATGCGGGAGATCCTCGCCGACATGCGGGAGGGCAAGCCGCTGCGCGACCCCACGGCCTGACGTCCCGCCGGCGGCCCGTTGACCATGGAGTTGTCGTCGCGCACGCCGTGGCGGGCGATCGCCACTCGACGTGCGTGGTGGGGTCAGCGGCGGGGGCGTGGCCGGGTGACCGGTGCGAGTTCGGCCGCCAGTTCGGCGTCCAGGTCCCCGCTGGCGAGCCGAGGGTCCAGCGAAGCGAGGCGCTTGCGCGGCGGCGGCGGCGCAGGATGCCCGTTCGTCGAGGCCGCGGCGCGTCCGGGCTGGTCGTCCGGCTCCTCTTCTTCCTCCAGCTCTGAGATCGACTCGGCCAGCTCCGCGACCGGGTCCATCTCGGCCATCGTGTCCCACTCGTCCCGCGGGATGCTGTGCCAGGTCTTCTCGGCGGGAGCGGGCGCGGGTTGGAAGACGAACGTCCGGTAGGACCAGAAGCGGAACAGCGTGGCCAGCAGCACGCCGCCGGTCTTGGCGACGTTCAACGCCAGCAGGCTGGTCACGCCGAGGCCGTACTTGGCGGCCGCCAGCACGCCCAGCTCGATGAGCAGGCCGGTCGCATTGAAGAGGAAGAACAGGGCGTACTCGCGCCGGATCGCTGATTTCGGTCGATCGCGGTACGTCCAGTGACGATTCATCAGATACGACGTGATGGTCGCCACGATCGTGGCCACCACGGTCGCCTTCAGCTGGCCGTCGACGAAAACGGTCAGTGCCAGCGCATTGAACACGGCGTAATTGATGACGGTGTTGATGCCACCGACGATGCCGAATTTGAGCGCCTCGTGGATGAACTTCTGCCATCGCTCGGGCAGCAGACGGACAAGACGCATGCGGAACACCTTAGGGCAGTGGTTTGGGCCGGCAGGTTCCGGCCGAACGGACTGGGCGGCAGGTCACGCCCCGTGATCTCGGTCGTACGTCACTTCCGGTACGGCTGGGGTTCCCGCTTCCGGGAAGACGAACCGTCGATAGGACCAGAACCGGAACAGCGTCCCGAGCCCGGTGCCCACGATGAAGCTGGCGATGTTGTCCGCGAGGGGTGTGCGGAACACCTCCGGCCAGAGGCTACCCAGCCCGTAACGGCTGATCGCGAGGCACGCGACGGCGATGCCGAGGCCCACGCCGTTGAAGAAGAAGAACAGCGCGTACTCGCGGGCGGGGTTGCTGCGCTGGCGGTGGCGCCACGTCCAGAAGCGGTTGCCGACGAACGCCACGGTCGCCGCGATCACGGTGGAGATGGTCTTCGCGGTCACCTGCTCCAGGCTCTGCGCCACCGTCAGGTAGTTGAACAACGCGAAGTCGATCAGGAAGGCGACGCCGCCGACCGTGGCGAACTTGCTCAGCTCCCGGACCAGATGGCCGAAACGGTCGACCAGTGCGCGGACCGGACCCGTGCGGGTCTGTGGGGAGCCCGGAGTCTCTCCCGTCATCGTCGCGGCCACCCGCCGAGCCTACCGGCTGGTGGCACGCGGCACGGGTAGCAACGGCGAGCGCGGGCGGCCGGCATCGGCGGGGCCCGCGGCGTCCGTGGTGGACATGAACGCAGCGTAGTCGCTCCGGCGACGGTCGCGGGATGGAAACCCGGAAGTCGTACGCCTCCGGGTGTCACACGGTTCGGGGCGCCGCCGAGACACGGGCGCGACGGGCGTCGTCGAAGGTTCACCGCAGGATTTGCGTGAAACTGCGCGCAAAAACGGGTATCAGCTCGCGATGCCGCAGCGTGGCCGTACCTTGTGCAGTTCTTCACAACCAGTCCCACTGACTGGGGAGGCTGCCCGGTTTACGCTGAGCCCAATCCCAGGTTTCCACGAAGGCGAAGCGGTTCCCGCCCCGCCCAGACTCGTACATCCCATACATCGGTCAGCGTCGACCACAAGGAGATGTGTCATGGTTGCTCCGGCTACTGTTCGGGGTATCGATCAGGCCCCGACGTCCCATCCGAAACTGCTCGCCTGGGTGCGTGAGGTCGCAGAACTGACGACGCCCGACCGGGTCGTCTGGGTGGACGGTTCCGACGAGGAGTGGCGCCGCCTCACCGACGAGCTCGTGGAGGCCGGCACGCTGATCCGGCTGAACCCGGAGAAGAAGCCCAACTCCTTCTACGCCCGTACCGACCCGTCTGACGTGGCCCGGGTCGAGGAGCGCACCTTCATCTGCTCGGTCGACGAGGCGGACGCCGGCCCCACCAACAACTGGATGGCGCCGGCCGAGATGAAGCGCATCATGACGGACCTCTACCGGGGTTCGATGCGAGGCCGGACGATGTACGTGATCCCGTTCTGCATGGGGCCCGTCGAGGCCGAGAAGCCCATGTTCGGCGTGGAGATTACGGACAGCCCGTACGTGGTCGCCTCGATGCGCATCATGACCCGGATGGGCAAGAAGATCCTCGACGCCATGGGGAACGACGCGGACTTCGTCCACGCGCTGCACTCCATCGGCGCGCCGCTCGCGCCGGGGCAGAAGGACGTGGCCTGGCCCTGCAACGAGACCAAGTACATCTCGCACTTCCCGGAGACGCGGGAGATCTGGTCGTACGGCTCCGGCTACGGCGGCAACTCGCTGCTCGGCAAGAAGTGCTACTCGCTGCGGATCGCCAGCGTCATGGGGCGGGACGAGGGCTGGCTCGCCGAGCACATGCTCATCCTGAAGATCACCTCTCCGGAGGGGCGGGTCTACCACATCGCCGGCGCGTTCCCGTCGGCGTGCGGCAAGACGAACCTCGCCATGCTGGAGCCGACCATCCCCGGCTGGAAGGTCGAGACGATCGGCGACGACATCGCCTGGATGCGGTTCGGCCCGGACGGCCGGCTCTACGCCATCAACCCCGAGTACGGCCTGTTCGGCGTGGCGCCCGGCACGGACTGGAAGACCAACGCCAACGCGATGCGGACGCTCGACCGCGGCAACTCCATCTTCACCAACGTGGCCCTCACCGACGACGGGGACATCTGGTGGGAGGGGATGGGTGAGCCGCCGGCGCACCTCATCGACTGGAAGGGCAACGACTGGACGCCGGAGAGCGACAGCCTCTCCTCGCACGCGAACAGCCGCTTCTGCACGCCGATCACCCAGTGCCCCATCCTCGCCGAGGACTACTACGACCCGAACGGCGTACCGATCGACGCGATCCTCTTCGGTGGGCGCCGTCGGGACACCGTCCCGCTGGTGACCGAGGCCCGTGACTGGGTGCACGGCGTCTACATGGGTGCGACGCTCTCGTCGGAGACGACCGCCGCCGCGTCCGGCGCCGTCGGCGTGGTGCGCCGCGACCCGATGGCGATGCTGCCCTTCATCGGCTACCACGCCGGCGACTACTTCCGGCACTGGATCGAGATGGGCAAGGGCGCCAACGGCGACGAGTCGAAGCTGCCGCGGATCTACTACGTCAACTGGTTCCGCAAGGACCCGGAGGGCAACTTCCTGTGGCCGGGCTTCGGCGAGAACTCCCGCGTGCTCAAGTGGATCATCGAGCGGATCGAGGGGCGCGCCGAGGCCGTCGAGACCCCGATCGGCATGGTGCCCGCGCCGGACGCGCTGGACGTCGAGGGCCTGGACATGACGCCCGAGGACGTCCGGATCGCGCTCAAGGTCGACCCGGAGGAGTGGCGTAACGAGCTGCCGCTGGTCACCGAGTGGTTCGAGAAGTTCGGTGACAAGCTGCCCGGCGTCCTCTGGGCCGAACTGGACGCCCTGCGCGCCCGGCTCGACGCGGAGCAGCCGCAGCGATAGACGCGAGCGCCCGCAGGCCGGGCGTCGATCGGCACGGCCGCCGAGACCCGCGAGGTCCGGCGGCCGTCGTCGTGTGCGGGCCGGCCCGGTGGGCGGCGTACGGCTGGATCGACGAGGCGATCATTCTGGGCCGGCGACCGGCCAGGAATCGGCGCTGTTGACGGCGCTGTCGAGCTGCCCCGGATGTGGGGCAGCTCGACAGCGTCCCCATCACCACTGGATGCCGCGAGCCGGCGTGGCGCGGCCAGGTACCAGCTCCTCCCGCCCGGTGCCGCGCGCCAGGGGAGGCGCCGGGCGATCCCGCCCTACGCCGCCCGGCGACGTGCCGGTGCGCTGCCGGCGCTCGCGTGCGGAGACCGGGCAGTATGTGGCTGTGGTCTCGGTCACCCTGGGGCGGCGCGCGACGCCGGCCGCCCCGGGGTGACGGCGGGCGGGAGGAGGGCGGCACGGTGGACGACGAGTTCGACGTGGTGGTGGTCGGGGCGGGGCCGGCGGGGTCGGCGGCCGCACTGGCGGCCCGGCGCGCTGGCGCCCGGGTGCTCCTGCTCGACCGGGCCGACTTCCCGCGGGACAAGGCGTGCGGTGACGGGATCGCCGCACACGCGCTGGACGTCCTCGACGAACTGGGGGTGCCCGACGCGGTCGCCGGCTACCCGCCCCTGCCGGCGCTGCGGCTGGTCGGCCCCGGCGGCGGCGCGGTGGCCCGGCGGCTGCCCCGGCCCGCGTACACCGTGCCCCGGACGGTCTTCGACGCCCGGCTGGTGGCCGCGGCGGTGGCGGCGGGTGCGCAGCTGCGCCGGCACACGGTCCGCCGCGTCGCGCAGCGCGCGGACCGGGTGGTGCTCGACGGCGAGGTGGCGGCCCGGGTCGTCGTCGGCGCGGACGGTGCCGGGTCCGTCGTCCGCCGCGCGCTCGGGCACCCGGTGAACCCGGACCGGCACCTCGCGCTGGCCATCCGGGGGTACGCTCCGGCGCTGCCCGGCCCGCCGGAGCAGCTCATCGTCACCTCGGGGGCGCGCTGGCCCGCGTACGCCTGGTCCTTCCCGATCGGTGACGGGCGGGCGAACGTCGGGTACGGGGAGGTGCTGCGGAGCGAGCCGTTGACCCGGGCGCACCTGCTCGACCGGCTGGCCGCGCTGCTGCCGGACACCGACCCGGGCACGGTCGAGGGGCTGCGCGCCCACCACCTCCCGCTGTCGACGCACCGCCCCCCGCCCGGCCGGGGCCGGGTGCTGCTGGCCGGTGACGCCCTCTCGCTGGTCAACCCGTTCACCGGGGAGGGGATCTTCTACGCCCTGCTGTCCGGTCTGCTGGCCGGCACCGCGGCGGCCGGGTCGCCCGACCGGGCCGCCCGCCGGTACGCCGACACCCTCCGCCGCCGCCTCGGCCGGCACCTGCGGCACAGCTCGGTGGCCGCCTGGCTGGCCCGGCGCCGGCGGGTGGTCGACGCGGCGGTCCGGGCGGCCCGGCGGGACGACCGGGTCTACCACAGCATCGTCGAGCTGGGGTTGGGTGACGGACGGCTGGACGTGCGCACCCTCGCGATGATCGGCATCGGTCTTCCGGCGCGGGATGAGCCTCCGGGGCGTTGAGCCGTCCGGTCGGTCGCTACGCTGCTAGATGATGTCTCTTCGGAACCTCGTCTACTCCCTGTACGAGCGACGCCTCAAGGCGAAGCTCGTGGGCAAGCCGGTGCCCCGGCACGTCGGAGTCATGTGCGACGGCAACCGTCGGTGGGCCAGGGAGATGGGCTTCGTCGACCCGAACGACGGGCACCGGGTCGGCGCCGCCAAGATCAAGCACGTGCTGGGCTGGTGTGACCAGGCCGGCATCGAGCACGTCACCCTCTACCTGCTGGCGACCGACAACCTCCGGCGCCCGGCCAGCGAGCTCGACCCGCTCCTCAAGATCATTGAGGATCTGGTGGTGGAACTCGCCGAGGAGGGCAATCCGTGGCGGCTGCGGATGGTCGGCGCGCTCGACCTGCTCCCCGCGTCGACCGCCGCCGCCCTGAAGGCGGCCGAGGAGCGCACCCAGGGCCGCAGCGGCGGGGCCGAGGTCAACATCGCGGTCGGCTACGGCGGCCGGCGCGAGATCATCGACGCGGTGCGCTCGTTGCTGCTGGAGCACGCGGCGGCCGGCGGCACCCTCGAGGAGCTGGCCGAGGAACTGGACGTCGAGCACATCGCGGAACACCTCTACACCCGTGGCCAGCCGGACCCGGACCTGGTGATACGGACGAGCGGCGAGCAACGGCTCTCCGGCTTCATGCTCTGGCAGTCGGCGCACTCCGAGTTCTACTTCTGCGAGCTGAACTGGCCCGACTTCCGGCACATCGACTTCCTGCGCGCCCTGCGCTCGTACGCCAACCGCCAGCGTCGGTACGGCGCCTGACCGCGCCGGCCGCCGACCACGGCCCGGCTGACGGCGGGACCGCACCCGCCCGAGGGGCAGGCCGGCTAGCGGAGCTGTTGGGCGGCCCGGGCGAGGAAGTCGCCGAGGGCGGCGGGGGAGTCGATCGTGAGGTCGGCCGCGTCGGCCACCTCCTGCCCGGTCTCCGGGTTGGCGACCGCCACGCAGACGCCCAGGAAGTCCGGATCGGCGGCGGCACGCGCCCGCAACGCCGTGAACGCCTTGATGTCGGAGACGTCGTCGCCGAAGTACCAGGCGGCGCCCGCGTCCCGGATCACCTCGCCGATCACCATGCCCTTGTCCCGGTCGACGGGGGGCTTCAGCTCCAGCACCATCCGGCCGCCCTGCACCCGCAGCCCGAGCCGGTCGGCCTGGGCGCGCCCCCACTCCTGCACCGCCTCGCCGAGCTGCGGCGCGGTGCGCCAGTGCAGGGCCACGGACAGGCGCTTGAACTCGACCAGCGTGCCCAGGGGAAGCTCGGTGCGGGCCAGGTCGGCGAGGTCGGCCATCGTGGGCACCCACGGCAGCGCCGCGGGTTCGGTGACCGTCTCACCGCCCGAGTGGCTGTGCTCCAGGCCGTAGAGGCCGTAGAGGTCCACCCCGGCGAGCCCGCCGAGGCGGTCGCGGAGGAACTCCACCGGCCGGGCAGAGACGATGGCGATGCGGCGTACGAGCGGAGCGAGCGCCTCGATGGCGGCCAGCACCTTCGGCGCGGGCTGCACCGCGGTCGGGTCGTCCCCCACCGGCGCGAGCGTGCCGTCGAAGTCGAAGAAGAGGATGGTCCCGGACGCCCGGCCGGCGGTCGCCCGCCACGCCTCGTCGGCGTTCACGGGGGTCCTCGGCGGCTGGTTGCCCACATTCAACGGCGGCACGCGCGTCAGCGTACCCCGGCTCCGGCGGCTCAATCGTGGCCGAGCGGGACCGTGCGACCCGGTGGGAGATCAGCGTTCGGCGGCCTCCCGTCCGCGCCGTCCGAACGGCACGACCGTCGCCTCCTGACCGTGGCTGAGCAGGTAACCCTCCACGAACCCGGTGTTGCGGTCACCGGCGCGCGACTCGATCTCGTTGAGCCGGGCCACCAGGAACTCGGTGAGCGCGCTGACGCGGTCGTTCAGCCGCTCGTGCAACTCCGCGAGCACGGCCAGGACGACGGCGGTGCCGGCCGCGGTGAGCGCGAAGAGGTTGACGAGCACGGGAAGGTTCCCGCCGTCGACCGCGAGTGTGACCACGTTGCCGGTGGCGCACAGTGTCACCGACACCGTGGCCACCACGACTGCCAACCATTTCAGGGTCATGGACAGACCCCTCCTTCTGTCCCGCAGGGCTGGGTTCGGCCTTGTCCCGTCCCCCGCCGACGACGAGCCCAAGCAGTACGAATAGGGACGCTAGCGTGCCCTTTCCTGCCCCGGAGCGAAACGAATGAGTCTGACCTGCCGTTCTTTCGCCATCTGAGGAACTACCCGGCCTGTTCACCGCGTTTTCGGACATCCACGGGGAGGGTCGGGCGATACGCGAGGTATCGGATGGTTTCCCGGATGTGGAACTTCTCCGCGTCCGACACGTTGGGGTCGACGAGCCGGCGCAACAGCGCCTCCACGTCGGGGTCCATGGGAGGGGTGGGTTGGTTGGTGCGGGGAGTGCCGGCCGTCCGGTCCCAGCCGAGGGCGGCGAACGCGGCGGCCGGGTTGAGTCCCAGGCCCTCGCAGAAGGCGACCACCCGTTCGGCCTCCGGGTCGCTGGCCCAGTCGCCGCGGACCCAGCGGTTGATGGTCTGGCGGGAGACGCCGGTGCGTCGGGAGACCTCTGTGCCGCTCCAGGCCCGGGTTGCCCGCGCCTCGTCGAGCGCGCGTCGGACGAAGGTGGCGAAGGCGATCTTCCGTGCGTTGGCCGTCTCGGTCACGTCGTGACGGTACGACCAGTCCGACGTGGACGGGATCCCAGGCACGCTGTTGTCACGCGAACGTGACGGCGAACTCGGATTCCCGGTTAACGATCCAGCGCCGCTCCTGAGGGGCATCACCTGGGCAGAATAGATGCCCGTAGGTGTCGCGGCGAACGGACGAAAAGCTGATACTGTCACGCCCATGGGACATTCTACGGTGTGTCACGTGCCTGAGACGATTGGTGCTCACATGCGTCACGCCCCCGGTCCGAGGGGGGTGCGGTGACCGAACTCGCGACGCGTGCCCAGGCCTTCGGCCTGATCGCGGAGGGCGTCGCCGCCGGCCTGAGCGCCCCCTGGCGGCTCTACCTCGCCCGGGGCTGCCGTTACCTCTCGTTGAGCGTCGGCGACCGCGCCGAGTGGAACGCCTGGCGTACCCATCTCGGCTGCCCGGAGCTGAGCGTGCGGGTCTACGACGCCGGCGGTGAGATCCGCCGGTCGTCGGTGGCGGAGGTGGTCGTGGACGGCTGCCGGATCACCGTCGAGCTGGTCGAGGAGGTCAGCACCGACGACCTGGACCGGCTGCTCGCCGACCCGGCCCCGGCCGAGCCGGAGGAGCGGTGACGCGGCGCCGGCGGCACCCGGGAGCCGCCCGATGAGCCCGTTCCTCGCCATCTTCCTCGTGCTGGTGCTCGCCGCGGCCAGCTACGCGGCCGGTCGGCTGCACGGCCAGCTGAGCTACCGCATCGGCTACCGCTTCGGCTACCGCCAGGGCTACTTCGACGGCGACCGCGGCGCCTGGAACCGGCGACGCCGCGACGCCCAGGCCGCCATCGCGTCGGCGCTGGCCGCGTCCCCGCCGAGCGCCATCCGCGTGAGCGGGACGGTGGCCCGTCCCGGCACCACTTACACCGGCTCGTCGTTCTCGGCGCCGGCCGCTCCGGTCACCGGGCGGCACCCGACCGGCACCCTGGTCAGACGGACCGGTTGAGACGGTCGGCGGGGCGCACCGCCCGGCGCCCCGCCGGCCGGCACCGAAGGCGCGGTGCGTCGTCCGCGGCGGGCACGCACCGTCAGGGGCCACGTCAGACCGGTGACGGCGGTCCCACCGGCCGGGATGCGCGCAGGGGGCATGCATCCCGGCCGGCTCCGCCGCTCGCCCCCCCGACTCGGCAGCCGGCGTGCCCGATCGCGCCGGCTGCCGCGGGCTGTTCACGCGCCGGTCTCCGGTGAGCCACGTCGAACCTCTAGCCGGCATGCCCGTTCGCCGCTAGCGTCTAGGCATGGCACGGGGTTCTCCCGGGCCAGCCGGCAAGCCCGGCCCGCGACCTCGCGCACGGGGCCCGCATCCGACCCCGTGTCACCGGGCGCCGGAGGAGGCGGACAGCGGATGGCCGGGTGCACATCCGCCGGAGCAGGCCTGTGACGACTCGCCGTACCACCGCCGGTGCCGACCAGACCCCGGCCGCGACTGCCACGACCCGCCGCGTCACCCGGAGCCGCCGCACGGCCGCCGCCGAGCCGGCCGACGCCGAGGAGCCCCGACCAGGTGGCCAGTCCTTCGTCCTGGACACGTCGGTCCTGCTGTCGGACCCGGCGGCCTTCCATCGCTTCGCCGAGCACGAGGTCGTGCTGCCCCTCGTGGTGATCTCCGAGCTGGAGGGCAAGCGGCACCATCCGGAGCTGGGCTGGTTCGCCCGGCAGTCGCTGCGCATGCTGGACGAGCTGCGCGTACGCCATGGCCGGCTGGACCGGCCGGTGCCCGCCAACGACGCCGGCGGCACACTCCGCGTCGAGCTGAACCACACCGACGACAGGGTGCTGCCGCCCGGCTTCCGGAACGAGAGCAACGACACCCGCATCCTGTCCGTGGCGCTGAACCTCGCCGCCGAGGGACGGGACGTCACCCTCGTCAGCAAGGACATGCCGCTGCGGGTCAAGGCCGCCTCGGTGGGCCTGCGCGCCGACGAGTACCGGCACGGCCAGGCCAGCGACCCCACCTGGACGGGGATGGCCGAGCTGGAGCTGGGCGAGGAGCAGATCGGCCGGCTCTACGCCGGCGAGACGCTCGACGTGGACGAGGCCGCCGGCATGCCCTGCCACACCGGCCTGGTGCTGCACTCCGCGCGCGGGTCGGCCCTCGGTCGCGTGCTGCCCGACAAGACGGTACGGCTGGTTCGCGGGGACCGGGAGGCGTTCGGCGTGCACGGCCGTTCCGCCGAGCAGCGGATCGCGCTGGATCTGCTGCTCGACGAGTCCATCGGCATCGTGTCGCTCGGGGGCCGGGCCGGCACCGGGAAGTCCGCCCTGGCCCTCTGCGCTGGGTTGGAGGCGGTGATGGAGCGCCGCCGCCACAAGAAGGTGGTCGTCTTCCGCCCCCTGTACGCGGTCGGCGGCCAGGAGCTGGGCTATCTCCCCGGGACCGAGTCGGAGAAGATGTCGCCCTGGGCGCAGGCGGTCTTCGACACCCTCGGCGCCGTGGTGCACGAGAACGTGCTGGAGGAGGTCACCGCGCGGGGGCTGCTCGAGGTGCTCCCGCTGACCCACATCCGCGGGCGGAGTCTGCACGACGCGTTCGTCATCGTCGACGAGGCGCAGTCCCTGGAGCGGGGGGTGCTGCTCACCGTGCTGTCCCGGATCGGGCAGGGCTCCCGCGTCGTGCTCACACACGACGTGGCGCAGCGGGACAACCTCCGGGTCGGGCGGCACGACGGGGTGACCGCGGTGATCGAGGCGTTGAAGGGGCATCCCCTGTTCGCGCACATCACGCTCAGTCGGTCGGAGCGGTCGCCGATCGCCGCCATGGTGACGGACCTCCTGGAGGACATCCCGAACTGACGCCCGCTTTGTAGGTTTTCATCCCGATTTTAGGCGTGACCCAAATCACAAATGTGTCCGCTGGTTTCCCATCCGCCTCACTGTGCGCGATGGTGTCCCACGAGCGCCCGCGCACCGGAGAGATCGTCAGGGATCGTTCGTCACTCCCGTCACGACCCGGTACGCCGGCTGCGGCCGGGGACGGTCGGGGCGCTCACGGCGCGGGCACCGGCCCCTCACGGCCCGGCACCGCGCCGTGTCCTTGCCCCCGACGAAGGGACACTTCGTGAGTCGGCTGTGGAGCCGGTTGGGTGCCCGCACGGCCGCCGTCGCGCTGCTCTCCGTGGGCGTCGCCGGCGGCTTCTATCTGGGCGAAGACCGGGAGACCCAGCAACAGGGCCTCACGGCGCAGGTCGGCGCGGAGGTCGACCAGGCGGAGTACGAGTACCAGCGCGAGCGCCAGGCCGCCTACCAGGTCCAGTCCGCCCGGCAGCGGGCCGCCGAGTACCAGGCCAAGCTGCGGGCCGCGGAGGCCGCCAAGGAGGCCGCGGAGCGGGCCCGCCGCGCCGAGGAGGCGGCGGCGTCCCGCAAGCGCGAGCGCGAGCGCGAGGCCGCGGCCGCCAAGCAGGAGACCAAGCCGTACGAGGGCCCCATCCCCGCCTCCTGCGCGGAGTACAGCGGCAACCGCAAGATCGGTTGCGCGGAGATGATCAAGGCGGGCTTCCCGATCAAGGAGTTCCCCTGCCTCGACAAGCTCTGGACGAAGGAGAGCGGCTGGAACCACAAGGCCCGCAACTCCTCGTCCGGCGCGTACGGCATCCCGCAGGCGCTGCCGGGCAGCAAGATGGGCTCGGTGGCCGACGACTGGGAGACCAACCCGGCCACCCAGGTCAAGTGGGGCCTCGGCTACATCGAGGGCCGGTACGACACACCCTGCGGAGCGTGGGCGCACTCGCAGGCCGAGGGCTGGTACTGATCCGGACCGTGACGGGGGCGGGTGGGTGAGCCACCCGCCCCCGTTCCCGCCCGATGTGCCCGGGCCGCGAGTGGCGGTCGGGCGGGTTTACTGATAGCAGTTGGAGGGTGACCCTGCTCCCCGGAAGCGGCGACCCCCACCGGTTCGGCACCGAGGCGTTCTACGCCGCACTCGGCCGGGCCTTCGTGGCGATGTGCGCGGTCGTCCCGTTCCTCTTCCTCGTCGAGGTCGTCGACCAGGGTCTCGCGTTCGGTCTGGACGCCACCGCCGGGATCATCCCGAAGCGCATCGACGGGCTCGACGGCGTCTTCTTCTCACCGTTCCTGCACCACGGCTTCGACCACCTCTACAGCAACAGCATCCCGCTGATCCTGCTCGGCACGTTCGTGCTCGCGGCCGGCGCCCGCCGCTTCCTCTGGTCCACCCTGCTGATCATCCTGGTCAGCGGCCTCGGCGTCTGGTTCACCGGCTCGCCGAACTCCGTGGTGGTCGGCGCCAGCGGAGTGATCTTCGGGTACCTCGGGATCCTGCTCACCCGCGGCATCGTCGAGCGGAGCTGGTGGAACTTCGCCGTCTTCGTGCTGGTCGGGCTCCTCTACGGCTGGCAACTCGTCGGCGTGCTGCCCACGGACGAGCGGATCTCCTGGCAGGGCCACCTCTTCGGGCTGCTCGGCGGGGTCGTGGCGGCCATCCTGTTCCGGCGCCGCCGCCACGACCCCTACCGCTCGGAGTCCACGCTGCCCATGCCCTGACGGGCCGCGCGCGTCCCGCGCCGGCCACCGCCCGGGCCGCCCGCGCCACGTCCCGCGCCGGCCCCCGCCGGGGGCCGCCCCCGCGCGATCCGCGGGACATGCTTGCCCGGGCCCCGCCACCGCCCTACCGTCGGCATCAGCACGCGTTGATCCGCGAGCGGGAAGCGACGGTACGCCATGCGCGAGGTCGATGTCGCCGTGATCGGGGCCGGTCCGGCCGGTCTGTTCGCCGCGTACTACGCCGGTTTCCGTGGGCTGTCGGTGGCGGTGGTCGACGCGCTGCCGGAACCGGGCGGCCAGGTCACCGCCATGTACCCCGAGAAGCTGATCCTGGACGTGGCCGGGTTCCCGTCGATCAAGGGGCGCGACCTGGTGGCGAACCTCGTCGCCCAGGCCGCGCCGTTCGACCCGTGCTACCTGCTCGGCACCCGTGCCGAGACCCTCTCGTACGCCGACGACCGGCCCGTGCTCGGCCTCGCCGGCGGTGCGCGGCTGCGCTGCGGCGCGGTGATCGTCACCGGTGGGCTGGGCAGCTTCACCCCACGCCCGCTGCCCGTCGCCGAACACTTCACCGGCGCCGGGATCGTCTACTTCGTACCCCAGCCGGCCGAACTCGCCGGCCGGGACGTGCTGATCGTCGGCGGCGGCGACTCCGCCTTCGACTGGGCCCTCACGCTGCAACCGCTGGCCCGCTCGGTGACCCTCGTGCACCGGCGGGAGAAGTTCCGCGCCCACGCCGCCACCGTCGCCCGGGTGCTGGCGCTGCCGGTCCGGGTGGTGGTCAACGCCGAGGTCACCCGGCTGCACGGGGACGGCACGGTGAGCGCGGCGGAGATCACGGTACGGGGTGGTGCCGCCGAGACCCTGCCGGTCGACACGGTCGTCGCGGCGCTCGGCTTCACCGCCGACCTCGGCCCGCTCGCCGGGTGGGGACTGCGGCTGGACCGCCGGCACATCGTGGTCGACAGCACGATGGCCACCAACCTGCCCCGGGTGTTCGCGGCGGGCGACATCACCGAGTACCCGGGCAAGGTGCGGCTGATCGCCACGGGCTTCGGCGAGGCGGCGACGGCCGTCAACAACGCGGCCGTGGCGATCGACCCGGCCGCCCACCTCTTCCCGGGCCACTCCTCCGACGGCAGCTGAGCCGACGACGTGCTGGCCGAGACGGTGGCGGCGCCGCGGAGGTGACGGCCGCCGGACGGGCCGGGCCGGCGGTCCGGCTCGTCGGGGCCGGCGGGCGGCGCGGTCTGCGCGACCGCTACGAGGCCCACCACCAGCACACCGGGGTTGCCACCCCGCCCTCCGGCGGCCGGTGTTCCGGTCGTCAGCGCTGCGGCGCCAGCGCGGCGACCAGCACGGCCACCAGGGTGAGCGCGGCGCCGAGCAGCGTGGTGGGGCCGGGGTGCGAGGCCGCCGTCGGCAGGGCCATGTCCAGCCCGACGGCACCCACGATCTGCCCGGCGATGGTCGCCAGGCCGAGCAGCAGGACGCCCGTGAAGCGCACGATGGCCGCCGCGAGGGCGATGAACACGATGCCGATCGGGCCACCGACGTACAGCCAGGGCTCGGTGGGCAGGCTCCCGGCCGGCCATCCGCGTACGGCGACGTCGACGGCGAACGCGACGAGCAGGGTCACCGTGCCGACGGTGAAGTTCACGAGCGTGGCGGTGAGGGCGCTGTCGGCGGCCGCCCGTACGCGCCCGTTGACGGCCTGCTGCCACGCGATGCCCACCCCGGCCAGCAGCGGCAGCACGGCCAGCACCAGCGCGTCCGGCTCGCCGAGCCGGTCGCCGACCGCCAGGAGCACCGCCACCACGGTGAGCGCGGCGCCGGCCAGCCGCTGCGCGGTGAGCGGCTGCCGGCCGGTGGGCCCGACACCGGCCCGGTCGACCGCGAGGCCGCTGCCGGTCTGGCCGGCCACGACCGCCACCGTGAAGACCGCCACGCCCAGCGTGCCGATGGTGAGCCCCTGGGTGGCCACGAGGAAGGCGCCGCAGACGCCGCCGAGGCACTGCCAGGGGCGCAGTGAGCCGGAGGCCAGCGCCCGGCGCAGGGCGGCCAGCCCCCGCCGCCCGGTCGGGGCGGCGGGGACCAACACCAGCAGCACCAGCAGGCCGACGCCGAAGGAGATCACGGCGGCCGCGAAGCCGTCGTGCAGGCGTACGCCCAACTCGCCGTTGATCCGCGACTGCACGGCGACGGCGAGCCCGGAGAGGATCGCGAGCCCCGTCCCCGCGATCCGTCTGGTCGCCGGCAGGACGGGGCGGTCCGTGGTGGCGGTGCTCACTCCTGCTCGGCCAGGGGGCGGCCGTCGAAGTCGACGGCCGAGTAGAGCGCGAGCTTCTCCAGCCGGTGGTAGGAGTCGATCACCCGGATCGTGCCGCTCTTCGAACGCATCACGATCGACTGCGTGTACGCGCCCCCGGCCCGGTACCGCACGCCGCGCAGCAGGTCACCGGAGGTGATGCCGGTGGCCACGAAGAAGCAGTTGTCCCCGGTGACCAGGTCGTCGGTGGTCAGGACGCGGTCCAGGTCGTGTCCGGCGGCCAGCGCCTTCTCCCGCTCCTCGTCGTCCTTGGGCCAGAGCTTCGCCTGCATCATCCCGCCCATGCACTTGAGGGCGCAGGCGGCGGTGATCCCCTCCGGGGTGCCGCCGATGCCCATGAGCACGTCGACGTCCGACTCGCCCCGGGCCGCCGCGATGGCGCCGGCGATGTCGCCGTCGGAGATGAACCGGATGCCCGCGCCCGCGCGCCGGATCTGGCTGACGAGGTCCTTGTGCCGGGGCCGGTCCAGGACGCAGACCGTCACCTCGGAGACGTCGGTGCCCTTGACCCGGGCGATCCGGCGCAGGTTCTCGGCCACCCCCGCGTCGATGTCCACGACGTCGGCGTACAGCGGGCCGACGGCGAGCTTCTCCATGTAGAACACCGCGCTCGGGTCGAACATCGCGCCCCGCTCGGCGACCGCCAGCACCGCGAGGGCGTTCGGCATGCCCTTGCTCATCAGCGTGGTGCCGTCGATCGGGTCGACCGCGACGTCCACCTCCGGGCCGGACCCGTCGCCGACCTCCTCGCCGTTGAAGAGCATCGGGGCGTTGTCCTTCTCGCCCTCGCCGATCACCACGACGCCCCGCATGGGGATCGAGTTGATCAGCTTCCGCATGGCGTCCACGGCGGCCCCGTCACCGCCCTCCTTGTCGCCGCGGCCGACCCACCGGCCGGCGGCCATGGCCGCCGCCTCGGTGACCCGGACCAGGTCGAGGGCGAGGTTGCGGTCCAGATTCTGCGGGATCCGGGTCCTGGTGTTCGTCATGACGGCTCCTCCTCGCGACGTTGCGGGGTGGACCGGCGCGGCGGACGTCCGCTGCTGCCGGCTTTGTCGCTGATCCTCACACGATGGCGGAACGGGCGCTGGGGCGGGGCGCTGATGGCCCGGATACCGCCGGTCGGGGCGGCTGCGAGAATGGCGAGGTGGAACCCGCACAGCCTGCCGACCGCGTCCCCGCCGACCGCCTCCCCACCGGCGACCCCGGCCCCGGCGAGCCGGGCGAGACCGACGCCGCGCCCACCGCGGGGCCGGCCCGGGTCGAGCCGGCCGGGACCGACGCCGCGTCCGCGGCGGGGCCGGCGCGCGTCGATCCGGCGCCGACCGACCCGGACGCCGTCGCCCAGCCGGCCCTCGTCGAGTCGACGGGCGCCGTGCGGCCCTCGACCGTGGCCGAACCGTCCGGGGCGGCGTCGCTGGATCCGCCGGCGCCACCGGCCGCCGTCGACGCCCGCCGGTCCGACCGGTCGCCGAAGGACATGGCGATCTCCCTGCTCGTGCTGTTGATCCCGATCGCCCTGCTGCTGGCCTTCTACCGGGGCTTCCTCGGCGGCGACCAGCCCACCCAGGTCGACCCCAGCCCGGCGATCGAACAGGCCCAGGGAGCCAACGCCTTCCCGGTGAGCCAGCCGACCGGGCTCGGTGACGACTGGCGTACGGTCAACGCCCGCTACCAGGAGGTGGAGGGGGGCTCGACGCTGCGGATCGGCTACGTGACCCCGGAGGGGCAGGGCGCCCAGCTCGTGCAGAGCAACGTGCCCGCGGAGCGGCTGATCCCCGCCGAGCTGAGCGACCGCGCCCAACCACAGGGCCAGACCGACCTGGACGGGCGGAGCTGGCAGCGGTACACCGCCCGGCAGAACGAGCAGGCGCTCGTGCTGCTGGAACCGGGCCGCACCGTGATCGTGGTGGGCGACGCCCGGGAGAACGAGCTGCGCCGGCTCGCCTCCTCGCTGCGCTGACCGATCCGGTGCCTGGCGGCACCGGCTGCCGGCAGCGATCTCGTACCGTCCCGCGCACCGCGGCGGCGGCGCGTGCCCAGCGGCGGCGGGACGACCCGCGCGAAACCGGACAGCAGGGTGATTGCGCGACCCCGCCGGAGGGAACAGAAGGGTGGCGGGCGGAGGTCGGCCCGGTCGGCCGGCTCGGGCTCGTGCGGCGCAGTCGAGGGTCTGCGTCGCCGGTCCCGGCGCGTGAGCCCGCGTCGGGAGACCCTCTGGGAGACACAGATGACTGTTCGACGAATCAGCGCCGGCCTGGTGGCCGCGGCACTGTTCACCCCGGGCCTCGTCGCCTGCACCGACACCGGCACCACGGGGACCGGCGCCTCGCCGACCGCCACCGCGTCCGGGACGGCCACGGCCACCGGCACCGTCGCGCCGGGCGCCGGTGACGCCAAGCAGGAGCTGCTCGCCTCCACCGAGGCGATCCGCACCGGGAACTTCCGGTTCACCAT
Source organism: Micromonospora globbae (assembly GCF_036184225.1). NCBI lineage: Bacteria > Bacillati > Actinomycetota > Actinomycetes > Micromonosporales > Micromonosporaceae > Micromonospora > Micromonospora globbae. The sequence goes on along the minus strand of NZ_CP108084.1, from coordinate 4,556,351 downwards.
GACCGGCGGCGGCAGCACCGCCGAGGGCCAGGTGCACGAGCCGAGCCAGAGCGCGCGGATCCGGGTGTCGCTCGGCGACGCGTCCTCCGACCTGTCGATGACGCTCGACGTCATCCATCACCGGCCCGACAGCTGGGTGAAGGTGGACCTCGGCGGCCGCGCGGCCGGCAAGGTGCCGGGGGTGGAGGCGCTGAACCTCGGCAAGTACCAGCACCTCGACCAGAACCGCATCAAGGGCGACCGCAACCTCGGGTTCGACTTCGACCGGCTCGACCCGGCCGGCAGCGAGGTGCTCACCCGGGGCATCACGGAGGTGCGGCGGACCGGCGAGGGCGCGTACGCCGGCACCATCGACGTGTCGGAGGCCGCCGAGGCCGGGTCCCTGGACGCCAGCATGATCGCCGCCCTCGGTGCGCAGGCGAAGTCCGTCCCGTTCACGGCCAAGGTGGACCCGCAGGGCCGGCTCAGCGAGCTGGTGATCCAGGTGCCGGCCTCCGGCCAGACGGCGGCGCAGGAGATCCGGGTCACCTACTCCGACTACGGCAACGCCACCGCCGCGCAGAAGCCGCCGGCGGACCAGGTCGTCGAGGCGCCGCCGGAGCTGTACCGCCTCTTCGACTGACCCGACCTGCCATCCGGCAGTCGTGGCGGGCGGGACACCAGGTCCGCCCGCCACGTCGGCCTCAAGGTCAGGAGGACTCGTCCTGGCGGGCCGCGTCGATGCGGGCGCGGGCGCCGTCCAGCCAGCGCTGGCAGATCACCGCGAGCGCCTCGCCGCGTTCCCACAGCGCCAGCGACTCCTCCAGCGACGTGCCGCCGGCCTCCAGCCGCTCCACCACCGACGCCAGCTCGGCGCGCGCCTGCTCGTAGCTGAGCCGCTCGTCCGGCCCCGCCTTCGTCTCCTCAGTCATCGACCCCATCCCAGCACACGGCCGCCGTCGACCCTCGGCGGCTCACCCGTCCACCGTCGCGGCCAGCTCGCCGTCGGCGAGGCGTACGCGCAGCGGGTCGCCCTTGCCCACCTCGGACGCCGCCCGGACCACGTGGCCGTCGGCGCGCTGCACGATCGCGTACCCCCGCTCCAGCGTGGCCGCGGGCGACAGCGCACGAAGGCGGGCGAGCGTGTGCCGCAGTTCGTCGTCCGCGGCGGCGAGCCGGTGGTGCAGGCAGCGGCCGGCCCGCTGGCGGAGCATGGCCAGCTCGGTGGCCCGCTGGTCGATCATGACGTGGGGTCGGGCCAGCACCGGCCGGGACCGCAGCGCGTCGAGCCGGTGCGTCTCACGGTCGACGAGGTTGCGCACCGCGCGCTCCAGCCGGTGGCGGGCCTGCCCGATGAGGCGTACCTCCTCGGCCAGGTCCGGCACGATCCGCTTGGCGGCGTCGGTGGGCGTCGAGGCGCGGACGTCGGCCACGTAGTCGAGCAGCGGCGCGTCCGTCTCGTGGCCGATGGCGCTGACCACCGGCGTACGGCAGGCGAAGACCGCCCGGCACAGCGCCTCGTCCGAGAAGGGGAGCAGGTCCTCGATGCTGCCGCCGCCCCGGGCGATGACGATCACGTCGACGGCCGGGTCGGCGTCGAGCACCTTGAGCGCGTCGACGATCTGCGGCACGGCGCTCGGCCCCTGCACGGCCACGTTGACGGTGCGGAACTCGACGGCCGGCCAGCGCCGCCGCGCGTTGGTGAGCACGTCCCGCTCCGCCGCCGAGGCCCGCCCGGTGATGAGCCCGATCCGGTGGGGCAGGAAGGGCGGACGGCGCTTGCGGGCCCGGTCGAAGAGCCCCTCGGCGGCGAGCAGCTTCTTGAGCTTCTCCAGCCGCGCCAGCAGCTCACCGAGACCCACCTGGCGGATCTCGTCGGCCCGCAGGCTCAGCGTGCCCCGGGCCGCGTAGAACTCGGGTTTGGCGTGCAGCACCACCCGGGCACCCTCGCGCAGCTCCGGGGCGCCGAGGTCGAGGACGTCCCGGTTGGTGGTGACGGTCAGGCTGAGGTCGGCCGACGGATCCCGCAGGGTGAGGAAGACGGTGGTGGCGCCGGGGCGCCGGCTGATCTGCGCCACCTGCCCGTCGACCCAGACCCAGCCGAGCCGGCCGATCCACGCGCCGATCTTCTGGCTGACCACCCGGACCGGCCACGGTTCGTCGGACGTGCTCCGTTCCACCTCACCCGTGCTCACCCGCCCACCCTACGGTCTGCCGAGCCGACCGGGTTGATCATGAAGTTGTTGCCCTGTCGACGGCGTGTCGCGGGCGATAACCTCATGATCACGCGGGTGTGGCCGGGGTGGGGCGGTCGCCCGCGGCCGATGTCGGCCTCCGCCGCGGCACGTACGATGGGCGGGTGACTGAGGTGGAAGCGACTCCCCGGACCGGCAAGCGCGTGCTCCTCGCGAAGCCCCGCGGCTACTGCGCGGGCGTCGACCGCGCGGTGCAGACCGTGCAGGAGGCGCTCAAGCTCTACGGCGCCCCCATCTACGTCCGGAAGCAGATCGTGCACAACCGGCACGTGGTGCAGACGCTGGAGGCCCAGGGCGCGGTCTTCGTGGAGGAGAACGAGGAGGTGCCGGAGGGCGCCATCGTCATCTTCTCCGCGCACGGCGTCGCGCCCGAGGTCCACGAGCAGGCGAAGGCGCGCTCGCTGAAGGCGATCGACGCCACCTGCCCGCTGGTCACCAAGGTGCACCAGGAGGCGAAGCGGTTCGCCGCCGAGGACTACGACATCCTGCTCATCGGGCACGAGGGGCACGAGGAGGTCATCGGCACCTCGGGCGAGGCTCCCGAGCACATCCAGCTCATCGACGGGCCCGAGGCGGCCGACACGATCACCGTGCGGGATCCGAGCAAGGTCGTCTGGCTCTCCCAGACCACCCTCTCGGTCGACGAGACGCTGGAGACGGTCGCCCGGCTCAAGAAGCGGCTGCCCCTGCTCCAGTCGCCACCCAGCGACGACATCTGCTACGCCACCTCCAACCGGCAGCACGTCGTCAAGCAGATCGCGCCGGAGTGCGACGTGATGATCGTCGTCGGCTCCCGGAACTCCTCCAACTCCGTGCGGCTGGTCGAGGTCGCGCTCGACGCGGGCGCGCGCGCCGGGCACCTCGTCGACTTCGCGCACGAGATCGACGACGCCTGGCTGGCCGATGCCCGTACGGTGGGCGTGACCTCGGGCGCGAGCGTCCCGGAGGAACTGGTGCAGGAGGTGCTCGCGCACCTCGCCGCGCGGGGCTTCGCCGACGTCGAGGAGGTCACCACCGCCAACGAGCGGCTCACCTTCTCGCTTCCGCAGGAGCTCAAGCGGGACATGCGGGCCGCCGCCGCGGCCCGGGGCTGAGGGGGCGGAACGGACGGCCGTCCCGGCACGTCCGATACCGGTATGAGGACCCTTCGGCTCGCCGCCGTCGCCCTGGTCGCCGCCGCCGCGCTGAGCGCCTGCGGTGACCCGGACGGCGCCGGCACTCCACCCACCCCCACGGGAGCGCCCACGGTGACGTCACAGCCCTCGACCCCGTCGAGCGACCCGAGCCCGTCGAGCGTTCCGCCCACGCCGCCCGCCAGCACGCCGCCGGTACGGCCGACCAAGAGCCCCGGCGGGCCCACGCTCCCACCGCCGGTGGGCGCCACCACGCTGACCGGCACGGTCGTCGCCGGCGTCGAGCCGAACTGCGTGCTGCTCGACGGCTACCTGCTGGTCGGCGGGCCGCGCGACGTGCTGAGGCCGGGCAGGAAGGTGACCGTGAGCGGCCGGGTCGAGCCGGGCATGATGACGACCTGCCAGCAGGGCACGCCGTTCGTCGTGGAGAGCGCCCACCGCGCCTGACTCCCCCCCCGGGGGCCCACCCACGGCCTCCGGCCGTCTCCGCGGTGATCATGAGATTGGCGGGGGATCCGGGCTCCGAACGCCCCGCCAACCTCATGATCAACGAGCGGGGCCGGTGGGGGCACCGGACTGGGTGGTCAGCTGGGTGGTCAGCGGAGCGGGGGCGTGCGCTCCGTCGGCTCGAGCAGCTCCGGCGCCTGCGGCTGCCGGGGCGCCAGCTCCACCTGCGCCGGCGCTTCCAGATCCCGGTCCGAGACGCCCAGCTCGGCGAGCTTGCGGGCGCTGACCAGCACGCGCGCCTCCAGCGAGCCCACCGCCCGGTTGTACGCGGTCACCGCGCCGCCCAGCGCGGAACCGAGCCGGCCGACGTGGTCGCCGAGCGTGGCGAGCCGGCCGTACAGCTCCCGGGCCAGCGAGTGCACGGTGGCCGCGTTGCGGGCCAGCGCCTCCTGCCGCCACGAGTACGCCACCGTACGCAGCAGCGCGACCAGGGTGGCCGGGGTCGCGAGCACGACGTTGCGGGCGAAGGCGTGCTCCAGCAGGGTCGGGTCGCGTTGCAGGGCCACGTCGAGGAACGGATCGGCCGGCACGAACAGCACCACGAACTCCGGGGTGCTGTCGAAGGCGGCCCAGTACGTCTTCGCGGCCAGCGCGTCGACGTGCGCGCGCAACTGCCGGGCGTGCGCGTCGAGGTGGGTGTCCCGGCTGCGCTCGTCGCGCGCCTCCATGGCGGTCAGGTACGCGTCGAAGGGCGCCTTCGCGTCGACCACCACCGTCCGGCCGCCGTGCAGCCGCACCACCAGGTCGGGGCGTACGCCCTGCTGGTCGGTGGCCGCCGTGACCTGCTCGGAGAAGTCGCAGTGCTCCAGCATGCCGGCCGCCTCGACGATCCGGCGCAACTGGTGCTCGCCCCAGCGGCCGCGTACCTGCGGGGCCCGCAGTGCCGCCACGAGCTGTTTGGTCTCGGTGCGCAGTTCGCCCGACACCACGCTCATCGAGCGGACCTGCTCGCGCAGCTCGGCGTACGCGTCGACCCGCTCCCGTTCCAGCTCGGCGACCCGCTGCTCGTAGCGACGCAGGGTCTCGTGCAGCGGGGCCACGGCCCGGGCCACGGCCTCCTGGGACTGGGCGGTCGCCTCGTAGCTGAGCGCCCGCATCGACTGCTCCAGCCGCCCCTCGCCCTCGCGGGCGGCGCGCAGGGTGGCGTCCAGCCGGGCGATCTCGGCCGCCGAACGGGACCGGGCGGCGAGCCAGCCCACCGCGCCGCCGGCGCCGAGACAGACCACCACCACCGCCAGCGTCGGGAAGTCCATCACTGAAGCTTGCCAAACGGGTACGACTGTGCGGGCGTGGGTACCGTCGGAGACATGAGAACTCTGCTGGTGGTGATCCTGGTGGCGCTCGTGGTCGCCGCGCTGGTGTGGTGGCGGCGCGAGTCCGCGGCGCGGGCGGCACGGGAGCTGGCAGACGTACGGGCGGACGCCCAGCGCTGGTACGAGCGCCTCGGCGGCCAGGTGATGAACCTGCACGGCGACGACCCGGCGGTGCGGCAGGCGCTGGTCGACGCCAGCGAACGGTACAACGCCGCCGGCAGCCAGCTCGAACAGGCCCGTACGGTGCACCAGTACCGGCTCGCCCGGGAGACGGCGCTGGAAGGGCTCGCGTACACGCGGGCCGCGCGGATCGCGCTCGGCATCGACCCGGGCCCCGACCTGCCGCCGCTGGCCGCCGCCCAGGGCACGGGGCAGCTCACCCGGGAGCGCGAGGTGCAGGTGCAGGGCCAGATGTTCAAGGCGGGCCCGCAGCCGGGGCGGGACACCCCGTACTACTACCCGGGCGGCCGGTTCCAGGGGCGGCCGGTGCCCGCCGGGTGGTACTCGACGCCGTGGTGGAAGACGGCGCTCGGCGCCGGCGCGGGCGTGCTCGGCGGGATGCTCATCGCGGACGCGCTCTTCTCGCCGGCCTTCGCCGACCCGGGTTACGGCTGGGACGCGGGCTACCAGGAGGGCTTCGCGGACGCCGCCGGCTACGGCGACCAGGGCGGCGACTACGGCGGCGACATGGCCGGCGGCGACTTCGGTGGGGACTTCGGCGGCGATTTCGGGGGCGACTTCGGGGGCGGCGACTTCTGACCCCACCCGCGGGCTCCGGGACGGGCCGCGGTGCCCTGGACCGGCCCCACGCACCCTCAGCACCCGGACAGGCCGCGCCTGCGGGCCCCGGTCGGATGACCGGGGCACCGGGGCAGGACCGACGGGGCGGGCGGGACACCTCCGGGGTGCCCGCCCGCACTCGTGGCAGCGGTCGCGGTCGTTCAGCCCGTGTTGCGCATGCCGGCGGCGATGCCGTTGACGGTGGTGAGCAGCGCCCGCTCCAGCGCCGTACCGTCGCCGGGCGCGCGGCGACCGCCCGGTGCGGTGGCGACGGCCCGGGCCGCGGCGCCGGAGTCCCGGTACTGGCGCAGCAGCGCCACCTGGAGGTGGTGCAACGGCTCCAGATAGGTGTCCCGCACCGCCAGGGTGCGCTGGAGGACCGGGGAGCTGTCGAGCAGCGCGGGCGAGCCGGTCACCGCGAGGACCTCGCGCCTGGTCAGCTCGTACTCCTGCTCGATCTTGTCGAAGATCGGGTGGAGCTTCTTCGGGACCAGCGTCTCGACGTACCGGCGCGCGATGGTCAGGTCGGTCTTGGTCAGCATCATCTCCACGTTGGACAGGAACGTCCGGAAGAAGTGCCAGTTGCGGTGCATCTCGGCCAGCACGTCCGCGAGGCCGCTCTCGCGGGCCGCCGCCAGCCCGGAGCCGACGCCGAACCAGCCCGGGACGATCTGCCGGGTCTGCGTCCACCCGAACACCCACGGGATGGCCCGCAGGCCGGCCAGGCCGGCGCCGGTGTTCGGCCGCTTCGCGGGGCGGGAGCCGATGTTGAGCGCGCCGAGCAGCTCCGTGGGCGTCGAGGCCCAGAAGTACGCGGGCAGGTCCGGATCCTCCACGAGCGACCGGTAGGACCGGTAGGCGGCGTCGGAGACGACGTCCATGGCCGCGTCCCAGCGTTCGAGCATCTCGGCGGGTTGCCGGGGCGCCGTGTGCAGCAGGGTGGCCTGGAGCACGGCGGCCAGGGTCAGCTCCAGGTTCTCCCGGGCCAGCGACGGCAGCGTGTACTTGTCGGAGATCACCTCACCCTGCTCGGTGACCTTGATGGCGCCGTCGAGGGTGCCGTACGGCTGGGCCAGGATCGCCTCGTGCGTCGGCCCGCCGCCGCGGCCCACCGTGCCGCCGCGGCCGTGGAACAGCCGCAGGTGCACCCCGTGCCGGGCGGCGACGTCCCGCAGCGCCCGCTGCGCCCGGTGGATCGACCACTGGCTCGTGGTGATCCCCGCCTCCTTGTTGGAGTCGGAGTAGCCGAGCATGACCTCCTGCACGTCACCGCGGGCGGCGACCAGCGCCCGGTACGCCGGCAGCGACAGCAGTTCGTCGAGCAGTTCGCCACCGGCGTTGAGCTCGGCCGGCGTCTCCAGCAGCGGGACGAAGCCGATGCGGGCGCGGCCGCTGTGCACGTCCACGAGGCCGGCCTCGCGGGCCAGCACCACGGCGGCGAGCACGTCGTCGACGCCGAGGGTCATCGAGATGATGTACGACTCGATGACCTCGTTGCCGAACCGGTCCTGCGCCTCGCGGATCGTGGCGAACACGTCGAACGTCTTGCGGGCCGACTCGGTGAGCGGGGTGTCGAGGGTCGAGAGGGGCCGGCGACCGGTGAGTTCGTCGGCGAGCAGCTTGGTGCGCTCCAGCCGGGTCAGCGCCGGGTAGTCGGACACCTCGCCGACGGCGGCGTAGAGCTGCGCCAGCACCGCGTGGTGCGCCTCGGCGTGCTCCCGGACGTCCATGGTCGCGAGGTGCAGGCCGAACGCCGAGACGGTGCGGATCGTGGAGGCCAGCCGGCCGACCGCGGTGAGCTGGCCGGAGTTGCGGGCCAGCGACGCGCGCAGCAGTTCCAGGTCGGCGATCAGCTCGGCCGAGCCCCGGTAGTCCCGGCCCGGCACGTGCGGGGTGCCCTGGCGCAGCCGCTCCCGCGTGTTGGCCAGCTTGGCCTTCACGCAGCGCGCCTTGAGCCGGTAGGGCTCCTCGGCGTTGATCCGGCGGAACCGGGGCGCCACCTCGGGCAGGGCGTCGAGGTCGGCGGCGAGGCTCGCGGAGAGGTCCAGCGACACCCCGCGCAGCCGGCGGGAGACCGAGACCTCGTTGATGAGGTGTTCCATGGCCGCCTCGGTGGCCTGGATGCCGTGCTCGTGCTGGATGCGCAGCACCTCGCGGGTCACCGTCGGGGTGACGAAGGGGTTGCCGTCCCGGTCGCCGCCGATCCAGGTGCCGAACGTCAGGGGCCGGGCCGTCGGCGAGGTCTCCACACCGAGGGTGCGCAGCGTGTCGGCGAGGTCGTCGAGGACCTGCGGGGCGGCCTCGGCGTACAGGTCGCGCAGGTAGTAGATGGCGTTGCGGGCCTCGTCGGTCGGGTCCGGCCGGTCGAGCCGCAGCTCGTCGGTCTGCCACATGAGGTCGAGCAGCTCGGCCAGGCGCCGGTTCGCCGGGCCCTCGTCGCTCGCCCCGTAGAGGATGGCGTTGGCGGTCTCGGCGTCCAACTCGTCGGCGATGGCGCGCAGCTTCGACAGGATCGACCGGCGGGCCGCCTCGGTCGGGTGCGCCGTGAACACGGGACGTACGGCCAGCCGGCGGGCCACGGCGGCGATCTCCTCGGCCGGCACGCCGCGTTCGGCGATCATTTTCGCCGCCTGGTCGAGCCAGCCGCCGTGCATGGCCCGGCGCCGGCGCAGGTCACGGGCCCGGTGCACCTGCTCGGTGATGTTGGCGAGGTGGAAGTACGTGGAGAAGGCGCGGGCCAGCTTGGTGCCGGTGGTCACGTCGAGCGTGGCCAGGCGCTGCGCGGCGGCCGGCGCGTCGGAGCGGACCAGCGCCCGGATCTCCTCCACGAGGTCGAGGAGCGGGCGGCCCTCCTGGCGGGCCAGGGTCTGTCCGAGCAGGGTGCCGAGGCGGCGGATGTCGGCCCGCAGGGCGGCGTCGGGGCCGTCGTGGTCGTGCTGGTCGGTCACGGGGCGCTCCTTACGTGCGTACGAAGGACAGCGCTGTCCGACTCCCTGGATCGTATCCGCGCGGAGGCGGATGTACGGAGGGGACCCGCGTCATCCCGTCCCACTCGCCTCGCCGGAGCCGGACCGGACCCGGGTGGGCACGGCGGCGCGACGGCCCCGGACCAGCGTCGCGGTGAGCAGCCCGGCGGCGCCCACCACGGCCCAGACCGCGAGACCCACGGCCGGCCAGAGGGCCGCGCGACCGTGGAAGTACACGGCGGACTTCGTGAGGTCGTTGGCCAGCCCCGGCACGTTCCACCGGTGCATGCCGCGCAGCCCGTCGGGCAGGAACTCCGGCGCGTAGATGCCGCCGGAGCCGGGGTTGCCGACCACGACGAGCAGCAGGATGACCAGCCCGGTTCCGAGGATGCCGAGCCAGCCCTGGATGGCCGAGGCGATCATGGCGGCGGCGAGGACGGTCAGGGCGCCGGTGGCGGCGATGGCCACCAGGTGGTGCGCGAAGGCCCCCAGCCCCGGCCCGACCACGAGGGCCCCGGCGACGCCGAGCACCACGCTGTAGACGGTGAGCGCGGCGATGCGCAGGGCGCTGCGGCGGAGCGTACGCGGGGTCGTGCCGACGGCGATCCCGAGGACGGTCGAGGCGAGGTAGCCGCCGAGGACGTACCCGACGTTCAGGTAGAACGGCACCACGCCGCGCGGGTCCGTCGAGGCGACCGGCACCCGGTCGGTCACCCGCAGCGGGGTGTTCGCGCGCTGGGCGGCGGTGGTGAACACCTGGGCGATGGCGGTGGTGGCGGACGGCCCGGACGCGCTCGCGACGGTGAGGAGCAGGCCACCCTGCGGGTCGGAGGCGAGCACGCCGTACACCTCGCGGTCGTGCAGCCCGTCGTCGGCGGCGGCCGCGTCGTCGTACTCGATCGGTTCGACCACGTGGGACTGGCCTCGCACGGCGGCGAGGACCGCCTCGGCGCGCTGGTCGCCGAGGACGAACCCGACCGGCAGGTCCCGGGGGGTGGGATCGTGCAGCGCGCCCACGTACGCCGCGATGAACGCGACGGCGAGCGCCAGGGTGCCGATCAACAGGCCGGCGGTGCGCAGCAGCCACTCGCGGGCCCGCCCCTCCGATACCTGCTCCACGTCGCCAGCGTAGGGGCAGTTCGCGATGATGATTACGGTTTGCGCAGTGAAAACGCCTTCGCCCCTCCGTTAGCGTCCGGGCATGGTGTCCCTGCGTTACCCGCCGAAGCCCCGCCCCGGCGACCGCGTCGCGGTCGTCTCGCCGTCCGCCGGGCTGCCGGCGGTCTTCCCGCACGTGTACGAGTTGGGGCTGCGCCGGCTGCGCGAGGAGTTCGGCCTCGTGCCCGTCGAGTACCCGACCACCCGGGCGATGGGCGCCGACCCGCGCGACCGCGCCCGGGACCTCACCGCGGCCTTCGCCGACCCGTCGGTCACCGCCGTGCTCGCGACGGTGGGCGGCGACGACCTGATCACCGTCACCCCGTACCTCGACGACGCGGTGCTGCAGGCCAACCCGAAGCCGTACTTCGGCTACTCGGACAACACGAACGTCCTCAACCACCTCTACCGGCTCGGCATCGTGGCGTACCACGGCGGGTCGGTGCTCGTGCACCTCGGCCGGTCGGGCGCGCCGCACCCGATCACGTTCGACTCGCTGCGCGCCGCGCTCTTCGGCTCCGACTGGTACGACCTGACCCCGGCGAAGGAGTGGGGCGACGAGCCGGGCGACTGGCGGGACCCGGCGACGCTCGCCCACGAGCCCGTCATGTTCCCCGGCGAGGGCTGGCTCTGGCAGGGCCCGGAGCGGGTCGTGCGGGGGCGGACCTGGGGCGGCAACCTGGAGATCCTGCACTGGCTGATGGCCGCCGACCGCGTCCCGCCGGCGGCCGACCTCGCGGGGTCGGTGCTGATCGTCGAGATGTCCGAGGAACTTCCGTCGGACACCGAGGTCTTCCGGATCCTCCGGAACATGGGCGAGCGCGGGCTGCTCGCGGCCTTCGCGGCCGTGCTCGTGGGCCGCGCCAAGGCGTGGGACTTCGTCCGTCCGCACACGCCGGAGCAGCGCCGGGAGTACGCGGTGGCGCAGCGGGAGGCCGTCTCGCGGGCGCTCGCGGCCTACAACCCCGACGCCGTGGTGGTCTTCGACGTCGACCTCGGTCACACCGACCCGCAGGTGATCGTCCCGTACGGCGGCGAGGTCCGGGTGGACGCCGTCGCGCGCCGGATCGCGGTGCGTTACTGACGCGCCTCGCGACGAGATCCGCACGATCGGGGAAGATTCGCGCACCATCTGGGAAGATCCGCGCACCATCGGGGCAACAGTGGCCTCCGGGGCGGCCGGAGGCCACTGTTTCCGGGATGCCGTGCGGATCGTGCGGAGCGGCGCGCCCCGCTCCTCGTCCGGTCCGGGCGCAGGTGACAGGGCGGGGCGGAACGGGGCCGGTGTCGGTCGGCGGAGATAGGCTGGGAGTCGTGCACCCCCCGTCCGTCCGGGCGCGGGGGATCTACTCGTGTGCCCGCAGCGCGCCACGCGTGTCGTACTGGAAGTGATCGCAGATGCTCACCGGCCTCTTCTCCGCCGCCCTGGCCGACCCTGGGCTGGCCCGGGCGCGCGACCTCGCGCGCTCCGGCGCCGCGCAGGTCGACGGGCTCGACATCACGGCCCCGCCGGCGCTGCGCCCGTTCGCGGTCGCCGCCGTGGCGGCCGACCAGGGCGGCGCGGGCGCCGACGGCGGGCCGGCGGGCGGGGCCGGCCGACCGGTCCTCGCCGTCACCGCGACCACCCGGGAGGCCGACGACCTGGCCGCCGCGCTGGGCAGCCTGCTCCCCTCCGAGCAGGTGGCCGTCTACCCGTCCTGGGAGACGCTGCCGCACGAGCGGCTCTCGCCGCGGTCGGACACGGTCGGCCGCCGGCTCGCCGTGTTGCGCCGGCTCGCCCACCCGGAGGCCGCCGACGCGCACGGCCGCACCGGTCCGCTGCGCGTCGTCGTGGCCCCGGTGCGCTCGCTGCTGCAACCGCAGCTCAAGGGGCTCGGCGACCTGGAGCCGGTGCAGCTCGCCCCCGGGGCCGAGGCCGACCTGGAGGAGGTCGCCCGCCGGCTCACCGACATGGCGTACGCGCGGGTCGACCTGGTCACCAAGCGCGGCGAGTTCGCGGTGCGCGGCGGCATCCTGGACATCTTCCCGCCCACCGACGAGCACCCGTCCCGCATCGAGTTCTGGGGCGACGAGGTGGAGGAAATCCGCACCTTCGCCGTTGCGGACCAGCGGACCATCGAGCAGGTCGACCGGCTGTGGGCGCCGCCCTGCCGGGAGCTGCTGCTCACCCCCGACGTGCGCCGCCGGGCCGCGGCGCTGGCCGAGCGGCACCCCGAACTCGCCGAGATCCTCGACAAGCTCGCCGAGGGCATCCCCGTCGAGGGGATGGAGTCGCTGGTGCCGGCGCTGCTCGGCAGCGAGAGCCTGGAACTGCTGCTCGACGTCATGCCGGCCGGCACCCACGTGCTGCTCTGCGACCCGGAGCGGATCCGCACCCGGGCGCACGACCTCGTGCGTACCTCCGAGGAGTTCCTCCAGGCCAGCTGGGCCGCCGCCGCCGTGGGCGGCCAGGCCCCCGTCGACCTGGGCGCCGCCGCCTTCCGCAGCCTCGCCGAGGTGCGCGCGGCCGCCGCGAAGCTCGGCCAGCCGTGGTGGACGCTCTCCCCGTTCGGCCTGGCCGCCGAGGGGGAGGCCGCGCCGGAGCGCCAGCCGTGGGAGGACGAGCCGGAGGAGGTGAGCGTCACCCCGGACGACGCGATCGCCGTGACCCTGGCCGCCCAGCCGGCGCCGCTCTACCACGGCGAGACCGCCCGGGTGGTCGACGACCTGAAGCGCTGGTCCGGCGAGGGCTGGTCGATCGCGCTGGTCTTCGAGGGGCACGGCCCCGCCCAGCGGGCGGTCGAGGTGCTCCGCGACGCCGGCCTGGGCGCCCGGCTGACCGAGCAGGTGCCGGACGCGCCGGCCCCCGGTGAGCTGCTGGTCACCTGCGGCTCGCTCAGCGCCGGGTTCGTCGACGAGGCGTCCCGTTTCGTGCTGCTCACCGGCAACGACATCACCGGCGGGCGGGGCGCCTCGACCCGCGACATGCGCCGGATGCCGAGCCGCCGGCGCAACACCATCGACCCGCTGGAGCTCAAGGCCGGCGACTACGTGGTGCACGAGCAGCACGGCATCGGCCGCTACATCGAGCTGGTGCAGCGCACGGTCAACGGCGCCAGCCGGGAGTACCTGGTCATCGAGTACGCGCCGAGCAAGCGCGGCCAGCCCGGTGACCGGCTCTTCGTGCCCACCGACCAGCTCGACCAGCTCAGCCGGTACGTCGGCGGCGAGCAGCCCACCCTGCACAAGATGGGCGGCTCGGACTGGCAGAAGTCCAAGGCCAGGGCCCGCAAGGCGGTGCGGGAGATCGCCGCCCAGCTGATCCAGCTCTACGCCGCGCGGAAGGCGTCCAAGGGGCACTCGTTCGGCCCGGACACCCCGTGGCAGCGGGAGCTGGAGGACGCCTTCCCGTGGCAGGAGACGCCCGACCAGCTCGCCGCCATCGAAGAGGTCAAGCGGGACATGGAGCAGTCGATCCCCATGGACCGGCTGATCTGCGGCGACGTGGGCTACGGCAAGACCGAGATCGCGGTGCGGGCGGCGTTCAAGGCGGTGCAGGACGGCAAGCAGGTGGCCGTGCTCGTGCCGACGACGCTGCTCGTGCAGCAGCACTACAACACGTTCGCCGAGCGGATGAGCCAGTTCCCGGTGACGATCCGGCAGCTGTCCCGCTTCCAGACGCCGAAGGAGGCCGAGCAGACGCTCGCCATGGCCGCCGACGGCACGGCCGACATCGTCATCGGCACCCACCGGCTGCTCCAGTCGGCGACGCGCTTCAAGCAGCTCGGTCTGGTGATCGTCGACGAGGAGCAGCGCTTCGGCGTCGAGCACAAGGAGCACCTGAAGACCATGCGGGCCTCGGTCGACGTGCTGAGCATGTCGGCCACGCCGATCCCGCGCACCCTGGAGATGGCGATCACCGGCATCCGGGAGATGTCCACGATCGCCACCCCGCCGGAGGAGCGCCACCCGGTGCTCACGGCGGTGGGGGCGTACGACGACCGGCAGGTGGCCGCGGCCATCCACCGCGAGCTGCTCCGCGACGGGCAGGTCTTCTACGTGCACAACCGGGTCGAGTCGATCGAGCGGGCGGCCCGGCGCATCCGCGAGCTGGTGCCCGAGGCGCGGGTCGCGGTGGCGCACGGCCAGATGGGCGAGGACGCCCTCGAGAAGGTCATGGTCGGCTTCTGGGAGAAGGAGTTCGACGTGCTGGTCTGCACCACGATCGTGGAGTCCGGCATCGACATCCCGAACGCCAACACCCTGATCGTCGAGCGCGCCGACCTGCTCGGCCTGGCGCAGCTGCACCAGATCCGCGGCCGGGTCGGCCGGGGGCGGGAGCGGGCGTACGCGTACTTCCTCTACCCGCCGGACAAGCCGCTCACCGAGCAGGCGCACGAGCGGCTGGCGACCATCGCCCAGCACACCGAGCTGGGCGCCGGCATGTACGTGGCCATGAAGGACCTGGAGATCCGCGGCGCCGGCAACCTGCTCGGCGGCGAGCAGTCCGGGCACATCGAGGGCGTGGGCTTCGACCTGTACGTGCGGATGGTCGGCGAGGCGGTGCAGGCGTTCAAGGGCGAGCACGCCGAGGAGGAAATCGAGGTCAAGGTCGACCTGCCGGTCGACGCGCACCTGCCGCACGACTACATCGGCGTGGAGCGGCTGCGGCTGGAGATGTACCGCAAGCTCGCCGAGGCCCGCGACGAGGAGCGGCTGCGCGAGGTGGTGGCCGAGATGACCGACCGCTACGGCGAGCCGCCCGCTCCCGTGCAGAACCTCGTGGCGGTGGCCCGGTTCCGGCTGCTGGCCCGCCGGTACGGCCTCACCGACGTGTCGATGCAGGGCCGGCACATCCGGTTCAGCCCGCTGCCGCTGCCCGACTCGAAGCAGATGCGGCTCAAGCGCTACCACCCGGACGCGGTCTACAAGCAGGCCACCGACCAGGTCAGCGTCCCGCGGCCGAGCACCCGACGCGTCGGCGGTGAGCCGCTGCGCGACCAGGCGCTGCTGGAGTGGTGCGCCCAGCTCCTCACCGACGTCCTGGGCGAGCCCGCACTCGTCGGGTGACCGTCGTACGCCCCGACCCGTGGCCACCGGCTGCGGGTCGGGGCGGCGTCGTGCCCGGTGGACGGTGGGGGGCGTCACAGCCGGGGGTCCGGCATGAGAGAGTGGCGCACATGCGTGCTCGTCGTCTGATCGCTGCCGCCGGCGTCGCGGCCCTCGGTCTCTGCTCCCTCACCGCCTGTGGGAAGTCCGCTCCGGACGTCGCCGCGTACGTCGGTGACACCAGTTGGTCGATCGCCCGCGTCGACGAGCTGTACGACGATGTCCAGGCGAAGTACGGCGAGGCAGTCCGCCAGGACGCGGCCCGCGCCGGCGCGACGCCGTCGCCCGAGCAGCTGCGAGCCTCGGTGACCCGGCAGGACGTGCTCAACCTCCTGGTGAGCCTCGAACTGGGCAAGCGGGTGGCGGCCGAGAAGAACATCCAGGTGCCGGACGAGGTCGGCCCCGAGCAGCTCCAGCAGGCCCTGGGTGTGCCCGCCACGGCCGAGTACACCCGGCTGTGGGGCGAGTGGGTCGACGTGCTGCAGACGCTCAACCGGCAGCTCCCGCCGGCCGAGCTCAGCGACGACGCCGTGATGGCCGTCTACGGGGCGATCGCCAAGACCGGGGCCATCGAGTCCGGCATGACCGTCGACCAGGTCCGGCAGGCGTTCGGCGACGGCGGCTTCGTCCGTTCCGCCTCCGCGGTGAGCGCCGCCCTCCAGGATGAGGCCGAGCGGGCGGACGCCTCCGTCAACCCGCGGTACGGGCAGGTCGGCGTGCCGTCGTTCGTGAACAGCGCCCAGGGCCTCGTCTTCTACTCGCTGCCGTACATCAACCACGACGGCCCGGTCACCGACATCTCGACTCCCGAGCCGGCGGCCCCGGCGGACGGGGAGACGGCGGGCGGCACGGCCGGCTGATGGCGGGTCGGATCGTCCTGCTGGTCACCTCGCCCCGGCTGCCGGCCGGGCTGCTGACCGCCGCCGCCTGGGACGTCGTACGGTCGGCGCCGGTGCTGACCGGCGCGGAGAGCGAGCTGACCGTGGCGATCCGCACGGCGGGCGGCCGGGTGAGCGTCGTCGACGGGCCGGCCACGCAGCCGCTGCTGGACGCGGTGGGCGCGCACGGCACGGCCGTCTGGCTGGCCGGGCCCGGCGGCGACGAGCCCCTCGCCCGGGAGCTGGGCCTGCGGCTGGCCCGGGAGCCGGGTCTCGCCGAGCTGGAGCTGATGTACGGCTCGTGGGACCCGCCCGGCGCGCGGCTGCTCGACGCGGTGGCCGTCATGGACCGGCTGGCCTCTCCGGGCGGTGACCCGTGGAAGCGGGCGCAGACGCACGAGAGCCTGGCCCATTTCCTCCTCGAGGAGTGCTACGAGGCGTACGACGCGATCGACGCGGGCGACACCGACGCGCTCCGCGAGGAACTGGGGGACGTGCTGCTCCAGGTGCTGCTGCACGCCCGGCTCGCCGAGGAGCTGCCCGAGGGTGAGCGGTGGACCGTCGACGACGTGGCCGGCGGGCTGGTCGACAAGATGATCCGCCGCAACCCGCACGTCTTCGCCGGGGCCGAGGCGGGCACCATCGAGGAGATCACCGCCAACTGGGACCGCATCAAGCGGGCGGAGAAGCCGCGCGGGTCGGTGCTGGACGGGGTGGCGCTCAGCCAGCCGGCCCTCGCCCTGGCGGCGAAGATCCTGCAACGCGCGGAGCGGTTCGGGCTGGCCGTGCCCCCGCCGCTGGCCGAGGGGCAGGTCGACGCGGAGTCCCGGCTCGGCGCGAGCCTGCTCGCCACGGTGGCCGCCGCCCGCGAGGCCGGCCTCGACGCCGAGGCCGCGCTGCGTCGCGCCGCCCTGGCGTACGCCGACGCCGTCCGCGCGGCGGAACCCCCGCCCCCCACCGACGAACCTGGATGATCATGAGGTTGGCGGGGCGGACACGCCCGTTCCGACCCGCCAACCTCATGATCAACGGGGTTCGGGTTCGGGCGGCCGGTGGCGGTCGGTGCCGGTAGGGTCGGCGGGTGGAATCGTTTGCCCCGCTGGCCGAGCGGATCGTCGAGGCGCTGCTGGAGAGCCGACCCGGGCTGGCCACGGCCGCCGGTGACCACCGCTTCGACGACCGGCTGCCCGACTTCTCGCCCGACGGTCGCACCGCCGACCGCACGATGCTCACCGACGCGGCCAACGCGCTCTCCGAACTCGACCCGGCCGCGCTCGACGTCGAGGACCAGGTCGACCACGCACTGCTCAGCGCCCTGGTCGACCGGGAGCTGTTCGAGCTCACCGAGATCCGGGCGTACGAGTGGGACCCGCTGCGGCACAACCCGGGCCCGCTGCTGCACGCCATCGTGGCCCGCCCGTACGCGCCCGCGGACGTACGGCTGACCCAGCTCGCCGGTCGGCTCGCCGCCATCCCGGACGCGCTGGCCATCGCCCGCGGGACGCTGCGCGACATGCCCCGCATCCACGCGGAGACGGCGGTCGGCCAGTTCACCGGCACGGCGGCGCTGATCCGCGACGAGGTGCCGAAGCTCCTCACCGAGGAGCCCGCGTTGCACGACCGCGTGGAACCCGCCGCCACGGCGGCGATCGCGGCGCTGGAGGAGTTCGTGGCCTGGCTGCGGGCCGGGCTGGCCGCCGACGCCGGCCCGGGGCGCGATCCCCGGCTGGGCCGGCGCCGGTGGGAGGCGCGGCTCTGGCACACCCTCGACACCGAGCTGGGCGCCTCGGAGGTCCTCGCCCGGGCCTGGGCCAACCTGGACCGGGTCACCGAGCAGATCCGGGAGGCGGCCGTCGAGCTGGTCGGCGGCCCGGCCGACGACGAGACCGTACGCCGGGCGCTCGACCTGCTCGCCGCCGAGCACCCGGACGACCACACCATCGTCGACCTGGCCGGGGTGACCCTGGACGAGGCGACGGACTTCGTCCGCGCCCACGACCTCGTCACGCTCGTCGACGACCCGTGCGTGATCCAGGAGATGCCGGAGTTCGCGCGCGGCGTGGCCGTGGCCTACTGCGACTCGCCGGGCCCGCTGGAGACCGCGGACGTGCCGACCTTCTACTGCATCGCGCCCACCCCGTCCGACTGGCCGGCGCACCGGGTGGAGTCGTTCTACCGCGAGTACAACGACCACATGATCCGCAACCTCACGGTCCACGAGGCGATGCCGGGGCACTTCCTCCAGCTCGCCCACGCCCGCCGGTACGCCGGCCGGACCCGGGTGCGGGCGCTGGCCGAGTCCGGCCCGTTCATCGAGGGCTGGGCCGTCTACGCCGAGGAGCTGATGGCCGGGCTCGGCTTCGGTGGCCTGCCGGTGCGGTTGCAGCAGCTCAAGATGCAGCTGCGGATGACCATCAACGCGCTGCTGGACCAGCTCGTGCACTGCGAGGAGATGCCCGAGGCCGAGGCGATGGCGCTCATGACCGGGCGCGGGTTCCAGGAGGAGGGCGAGGCGGCCGGCAAGTGGCGGCGGGCGCTGCTCACCTCGACCCAGCTCTCCACGTACTTCGTGGGCTACAGCGAGGTCGCCGAGATCGCCGCGGCCCGTCCGGACGGCGTGTCGCTGCGCGACTGGCACGACGCGATGCTCGCGCACGACTGCCCGCCCCCGCGCCACCTGCGTACGCTGCTCGGCCTGTGAGCCGGGATGCGCGGCCGGTGGGACGAGGGCGTCCGCGTCGACTACCCCGTCGGTGGCGGGGCCCCGGTCAGGAGCCGTTCGGGCGGCGGTCGACCACGCCGGCGCCGGCCGGCAGGTCGAAGACCGACCCGTCGACCGTCTCCGAGTAGCGGCTCAACGCCACCTCGACCGCCTTGCCGTCGACCTGCCCGGTGAAGCTGCCGAGCACCCCCTCGGTGGTCACGCAGGCGGTGAAGTCCTCGCCGGCCCGGTCGACGTCCACGCACGTGGCGTGGTGCCCGGCCACGGTGGTGTCGCTCTGGCCGATGACCGCGTCGGGGTCGAGCGCGGCGGCGGTGAGCATCCCCACGACGACCGGCGGCGTGACCATGCCGCGCCGCTTGGCCTCGGCGAAGACGGCCACCGACGGCTTGCTCGCCGTGGTCGGGGGCGGGGTCAGCGTGCAGGTCGTCCGGCCGCCGGCGATCTCGCACTGGGTGGTGGCCTCGGCGGTGACGGTGAGCTTGCCGCCGGGGTAGCTGTACGCCGAGCGGGCCGGGTCCTGCGCCTGCGCGATCGAGGCCGTCTGCCCGCCGGGCAGCTGGTAGTCGGCGGAGTAGGTCAGCTCGAGGGCCCGGTCCAGCCGGGCGGCGAGGTCGTTGACGAGATCGGCGCGGCCGACCACCCGTCCGGCGTCGTCCAGGGCCTGACAGCCGGTCACTGTGAGCGACGCGATGACCGACACGGCGAGCATCCGGAGTTTCGTCGAGGCGGCGGGCATGCGGCAAGCCTTGTCGATCGGGTCCGTGCGATGCAAACCGGTTGCCGGTTGAGGCCGGAGAATCCGGGAATGTCCGGGCACGGTGCCGCGAAGGTCGGCTTTCCGGCGGGCGGCGTACGCCCGGACGGCCCGGGCTCACCGGCCGCCCGCTACGCTGCGTTCAACACCTGCCTCAGCCGCACCGTCGCGGCCCGCACCCGAACGACACATACGAGGAGCGACTCAGTGGCAACCATCGAGGGAATCGTCGCCCGGGAGATTCTCGACTCGCGGGGCAATCCCACCGTCGAGGTCGAGGTCGGTCTGGACGACGGCACGGTGGCCCGCGCCGCGGTGCCCTCCGGCGCCTCCACCGGCGCCTTCGAGGCGCTCGAGCTGCGCGACGGTGACGCCGACCGCTACCAGGGCAAGGGCGTCGAGAAGGCCGTCTCGAACATCGAGGACCGGATCGTCGACCAGATCATCGGCTACGAGGCCAGCGAGCAGCGCCTCATCGACCAGAAGATGATCGACATCGACGGCACGGACACCAAGTCCGAGCTGGGCGCGAACGCGATCCTCGGGGTGTCCCTGGCCGTGGCGAAGGCGGCCGCGGGCAGTGCCGAGCTGAGCCTCTTCCGCTACCTGGGCGGGCCGAACGCGCACCTGCTCCCGGTGCCGATGATGAACATCCTCAACGGTGGCGCGCACGCGGACTCCAACGTCGACATCCAGGAGTTCATGATCGCGCCGATCGGCGCGCCCAGCTTCCGTGAGGCGCTGCGGTCCGGCGCCGAGGTCTACCACGCCCTGAAGTCGGTGCTGAAGAAGAAGGACCTCTCCACCGGCCTGGGCGACGAGGGCGGCTTCGCGCCGAACCTGCCCACCAACTCCGCGGCCCTCGACCTCATCGCCGAGGCCGTCGAGAAGGCCGGCTACCGGCTCGGCACCGACATCGTGTTCGCGCTCGACGTGGCGGCCACGGAGTTCTGCGAGAACGGCGTCTACACGTTCGAGGGCGCGAGCAAGTCCGCCGAGGAGATGAGCAACTACTACACCAAGCTCATCGGCGACTACCCGATCGTCTCCATCGAGGACCCGCTCTCCGAGGACGACTGGAGCGGGTGGCAGACCCTGACGGCCGCGGTGGGCGACCGCATCCAGATCGTGGGCGACGACCTGTTCGTCACCAACCCGCAGCGCATCGCCCGGGGCATCGCGGAGAAGGCCGCCAACGCCGTGCTGGTCAAGGTGAACCAGATCGGTTCGCTGACCGAGACCCTCGACGCCGTCGACCTGGCGCACCGGGCCGGCTTCAAGTGCATGATGAGCCACCGTTCCGGCGAGACCGAGGACACCACGATCGCCGACCTCGCCGTGGCGACCGGCTGCGGCCAGATCAAGACCGGTGCGCCGGCGCGTTCCGACCGGGTCGCCAAGTACAACCAGCTCCTGCGGATCGAGGAGGAGCTGGGCGACGCGGCGCGGTACGCCGGCGTGGGCGCGTTCCCGCGCTACCGTTCGGCCTGAGACGCGCGAGGCCTCGGGGGAGGGGTGTGACGATGCAGCAGCGCCGCACACCGGGTGGTCAGCGTCCCGTCCGCCGGCCCGGCACGTCCGGGCGGCCGGGCGGGGCCCGCGCCGCCCGGGGTTCGCTCCGGGAGGCCGGCGTCCGCGCCGAGCCGCGGGGGACCGCCGGTCGCGCGCCGGGGGCCGCCCGCGGCAGCGAGGGCGTACGCTCCGTCAACCGACCCGCGGCGGCCCGGCGTACCGGGGCCGGCGGGCCGGTCAAGCGGCTGTCCGCACCCCACCCCCGACGCTTCACGGGGCGGGCCACCGTGCTGTTCGCGGTGCTCATCGCGCTCGCCCTCGCGTACACCTATCCGGTCCGGGTCTACCTCGACCAGCAGGCCGACATCGAGCGGATGGAGGCCTCCCAGGCAGCCCAGGAGAAGCTGATCGCCGAGCTGTCCGAGAAGGCCGCCAAGTGGCAGGACGACGCCTTCATCGAGACGAAGGCGCGGGAGCGGTTCTTCATGGGCCGGCCGGGCGAGAAGCTGGTGATCCTGCTCAACGACCCGGAGGGCGCCGCCCGGGACGCGGGCGAGCCGGCGCCCAGCGCGTCGGCCACGCCCGACCCCTGGTACGACACCCTGTGGTCGAGCGTCCGGGCGGCCAACGGCGAGCAGCCCGCCAACTGAGCACCAGTCGAGCAGCGAACGAGAGATGGGCACCGTGACTGTCGTACCACCGCAGGAGCCGGCGGCGGATTCCGTACCCCCGCCGCGGCGGGAACCGGCCACGGAGGCCGACCTGGCCGCGGTGGCCGCGCAGCTCGGCCGCCCGCCCCGCGGCACCCGGGCGGTGGCCCACCGCTGCCCCTGCGGGCTGCCCGACGTGGTCGAGACGACGCCGCGGCTGGCCGACGGCACCCCGTTCCCCACGCTGTACTACCTCACCTGCCCCCGGGCGACCGGGGCGTGCAGCCGGCTGGAGTCGGCCGGCCTCATGAAGGAGATGGCCGAGCGGCTGGCGGCCGACCCGGAGCTCGCGGCCCGCTACCGGGCCGCGCACGAGGACTACCTGGCCCGGCGGGAGGCGATCGGCCACGTGCCGGAGATCGCCGGCATCTCCGCCGGCGGGATGCCGGGCCGGGTGAAGTGCCTGCACGTGCACCTCGGCCACGCGCTCGCCGCCGGCCCGGGGGTCAACCCGTTCGGCGACGAGACGCTGGCGCTCGTCGAGCCCTGGTGGACGGCCGGGCCCTGCGTGGACGTGCCGGACGGCGAATGAGCGCCGGCGCGGAGCCGCCCGTCGCGGCGGCGGACGAGATCCTCGTGCGGCGGGCCCGCACGCGCGACGTGCGGGGGATCCGCCGGCTGGTGGACACCTACACCGACGACCGCCGGCTGCTCAGCAAGGCCACCGTCACGCTGTACGAGGACGTGCAGGAGTTCCGCGTCGCGGTGCGCGCCGACGACGAGACGGTGATCGGCTGCGGCGCCCTGCACGTGATGTGGGAGGACCTCGCCGAGATCCGCACGGTCGCGGTCGACCCCGCCTACCGGGGACGCAAGATCGGGCACCGGATCGTGGGCGAGCTGATCGACGCGGCCCGCGAGCTGGGCGTGGCCCGGATCTTCGTGCTCACGTTCGAGACCCACTTCTTCGGCTCGTTCGGCTTCACCGAGATCGACGGCGCGCCGGTCCCGCAGCAGGTGTACGAGCAGCTGTTGCGCTCGTACGACGAGGGTGTGGCGGAGTTCCTCGACCTGGAGCGGGTCAAGCCGAACACGCTCGGCAACACCAGGATGCTGCTGCGTCTCTGAGCCGGGCAGCCGGCCGTTTCTTCCGGCCCGTTCCGGCCCGGCGCGCCGGTCACGGGCGGCGCGGGTGCGCGGCGAAGAAGTCCCAGATCAGGTCGGTGGCCGACACGCCGGCGTCGGGATCGGCGAGTTGCCCGGTGGCCGCACCGGGCCACGCGTGGCCCATCTCGGGCAGGGTGTAGACGGTGACGTCGCTGCCGTCGGCGCAGCGCGCGTCGGTGCGGGTGACTCCCGGCGCCCCGCCCGGCGCGGCCGGCGCCGGCCGGCAGCCGAGCCGTCGCTGCCAGGTCCGCATGCCCTCCCGGAACACGTCGGCGTAGCGGTCCTGCCCGCCGATGAACGTGATCACCGAGACCGGGCGGGTCGGCACGTAGTCGTCCGCCTCCGTCCGTGGCCCGCCGTAGCCGCCGCTGACCGCGCCGATGGCGGCGAAGACGCCCGACGCCTCGACCGCCGCCCGGAAGCTCATGTCGCCGCCGTTCGAGATGCCCGTGAGGTAGACGCGGTCGGGGTCGGCACCCCACGTCCGGACGAGGTGCTCGGTGAGCGCCGTGAGGAAGCCGACGTCGTCGGCGTCGCCGCAGCAGATCAGGGCGTTGAAGCCGCCGCCGGTCCCGTCCGGGTACGCCACCAGGACGTCCTCCCGGTCGGCGACGGCGTCCAGACCCGCCATCTCGCGGATCGCCGCGCCGCTGCCGGGGTACGGGTGCAGCGCGATGACCAGGGCGGTGGGCGTCGCCCGGTCGTACGTCGGTGGGGCGTGCAGGAGGTAGGTGCGTTCCCGGCCGCCGTGCGGGAGGGTGAGCCGGTGGTCCCCGGGACCGGGCTCGGCGGCCCCACCGGCCGCGGACGGCGCCGGCGTGGCGGCGCCCCCGTCGCACGCGGCACCGGCCAGTGCCAGTCCCGCCGCCGCCACCGCCAGCAACCGCCGCATGCCTGCCCCCTTCGTGATGGCGCACACCGTCGGTCGCCGGACACCGACCGGTCAACCCTTTCGGCGCTGGCCGAAGACCGGCAGGCTGCTCCCATGCTTCGCCTCCGGCTGCGATCGGCGGACCTGCGCCAAATCTGCTTCGCCGACCGCCCGCATCCGGCCGGCATGGCACTGCTGGCCAGCCAGGCGCTGCGGGGCCCGACGGTCGCCGTGACGGCCCCCGTGCTGGCCGGCCGGGCCGCCGAGGCGGTCCGGAACGACGACGTACGGGCCGCGAGCGCCGCCCTGCGGCACCTGCTGCCCGCCCGTGGCCGGCTGCCGGACTTCCTGACCCCGTTCGACGGTCTGGACTCGCTGGCGGCTGGCCTCGACGCGATCCGGGCCACGCCGACCTGGCGGGTGCGGGCGGACGTCCGCGCCGCGTACGCCGGCCTCCCGCCCACCCCGATGCGCCGGCGTTTCGCGGCCGCCGACCCGGAGGTGTTCGACCTGCTCGCGGCGGCGACCCGCACCTGGTTCGACGCCGTGCTCGCACCACACTGGACCGACCTGGGGCGCTCGCACCGGCAGCAGGTGGCCGCCGCCGCGCACCGGTACGCGTTCGCCGGTGTGGACGGTCTGCTCGGCGGGCTGCACCCGCTGATCCGGTGGAACCCGCCCGTGCTGGAGGTCGACACGTGGTGGGACGGCGACCTGCCCGGGACCGGGCACGGGCTGATCCTCGTGCCCTCGCCGCTGTCGGGCGTCCGCCCGCGTGCGCTCGTCGAGCCGGGCCGCCCGGTCCTGCTCGTCTACCCGGTCTCCATCGCGTCACCGGCAGCCTCGGCCGGGCCGGACGTCCTCGCCCGGCTGGTCGGCCGGACCCGGGCCGCCGTGCTGCGCCGGCTCGCCGAACCCGGTGAGCACAGCACGACCACGCTCGCCCGGGCCGTCGAGGTGAGCCTCGCGTCGGCGTCGGAGCACACGGCGGCGCTGCGGGCGGCGGGTCTCGTCGACACCGAACGGGTCGGCGGAAGCGTCCGGCACCGGCTGACGCCGCTCGGCGCGCACCTGCTGGCCGCTTCTCCGTCGGCGTGACGGGCACTGCGGGGCCGCCGCTGCCGTCGCCTGGCTCACGCCGACCGGAGGCCGCTCGGCTCGCGGTGACCGGGCCGCCGGCCGGCCGCCTGCCGTAGGGTTGCGGACGTGACGACGCGCGTGGCCGCCATCGACTGCGGGACCAACTCCATCCGACTCCTGGTCGCCGACCTGCCCGATCCCGGCGCGGGGCCGGAGGCGCCGCTGGCCGACCTCAGCCGCCGGATGGAGATCGTCCGGCTCGGCCAGGGCGTGGACCGGACCGGACGGCTGGCGCCGGAGGCGATCGAGCGCACCCGGGTCGCGCTGGCCGACTACGCGACCGAGATCGAGAAGCTCGGCGCCGAACGGGTGCGGATGGTGGCCACCTCGGCCACCCGGGACGCCGCGAACGCCGACGAGTTCCGCACGATGGTGGAGCGGACGCTCGGCGTGGCCCCCGAGGTGGTGAGCGGCGACGAGGAGGCCCGGCTGTCCTTCACCGGGGCGGTCCGCGGGCTGCCCGCCGACGCGAAGGCGCCGTTCCTCGTGGTCGACATCGGCGGTGGGTCGACCGAGTTCGTGGTGGGCACCCGCGACGGTGGGGTGCAGGCGGCGGTGTCGATGGACATCGGCTGCGTGCGGATGACCGAGCGGCACCTGCACGGCGACCCGCCCGGCCTCGACGAGATCGCCGCGGCCCAGGCCGACATCGCGGTCGCCGTCGACCGGGCGCTGGAGGTGGTGCCCGGGCGCGAGGCGGCCACACTGGTCGGGCTCGCCGGGTCGGTCACCACCGTGGTCGCGATCGCCGAGGGCCTGCAGGCGTACGACCCGGGTCGCATCCACCACGCCCGGGTCCCGTACGACAAGGTGGCCGACGTGACCGCCGATCTGCTCGCGAAGACGCGGGAGCAGCGGCTCGCCATCCCCGTGATGCACCCGGGCCGGGCCGACGTGATCGGCGCGGGCGCGCTCGTGCTGCGGGTGATCATGGAACGGGCCGGCATGCCCTCGGTCGTCGCCTCCGAGCACGACATCCTCGACGGCATCGCCTGGAGCCTGCAGCGGTAGCGACGCCGACGCGGGCCGTCGGGCCGGTCAGGTGCGCTCGGTGGCGAGGCGCGCCCCGAAGCCGAGCAGGGCGCACCCGGTGAGCCCGTCGAGCCAGCGGCGCACCCGCCGGCGGGAGAGGACCTGCCGGGCGCGGTGCAGCGCGCCGACCAGGAGGAGCAGGTAGAGCAGCGACAGCACCGCGTGGCTGAGCGCGAAGGCGGCCAGCACCGCCAGCGGTGCCGAGCCGCCGACGAACTGCGGCAGCACCGCGAGGTAGAAGGCGAGCACCTTCGGGTTGGTGATGTTGGACAGGAAACCCTGCCGGAAGCCGGTGAGCGCCTGGCCGGGCGGGGCGGTGCCGCCGTCGAGCGGCGCGTACCGGCCGGCCCACGCCGAGCGCCACGCCTGCACGCCGAGGTACGCCAGGTAGGCCACGCCCGCCCAGCGGATCGCCTCGAACAGCGGCTGGGAGCGGACGACGAGCGCGCCCAGGCCGGCCGCGGCCGCGAGCCCCTGCACGGCGTTGGAGACGGTGACGCCGACGGCGCTCCACGTCCCCCGGCGTCGACCCGAGGCCAGCGTGTTGCGGGTGACCACCGCGAAGTCGGGGCCGGGGATGAGGATCAGCACGAGGGCGAAGACCAGGAAGGTCCCGTAGCTGCTCCACGACATGCCCCGACCCTACGACCATCCGGCGGAACCGGCGATCCACGGACCCGACGATCGGGCCCTGACCGGCCCGGCCCGGGCGCAGGCCCGGCCCAGGGGCGGGCCAAGACGGGCGGGTCGGGGCTCGGCGGACCCGGCGCCCGGGGACACGCGGGTACCGGTGGTGCTGTTCGATTGACGGTACTTCGCATAACACAGTAGTGTGCGATGCGTGGACACCACGCAGCTGTTGAAGGGCGTGCTGGATCTCGCCGTGCTCGCCGTCCTCCGGGACGAGGACGGCTACGGCTACGACATCCTCCGCCGGCTCCGCGAGGCGGGCCTCGAGGAGGTCGGCGACGCGTCGGTCTACGGCACCCTGCGCCGGCTCTTCGCCGCCGGGCTGCTGACGACGTACGTCGTGCCGAGCGAATCCGGACCGCACCGCAAGTACTACTCGCTGAACGCGGCCGGGCGGGACCAGTTGACCCGTTCCGGCAAGCTCTGGCGTTCGTTCGCCACCACCATGGACGCACTGCTCGACGAACGGGGGGTGGCGGCGTGACCGTCACGGAGCAGGAGATCACGGAGTACGTCGAGCGGGTGCGCGCGGCCCTGGCCGACCTGCCCGCGGCGGTCCGCGACGAGTTGACCGAGGACCTGGCCGAGCACCTCGCCGAGGTGGCCGCGGAGGCCGGCGGCTCCCTCGTCGACCGGCTCGGCGCGCCCGAGGCGTACGCCGCGGAGCTGCGGGCCGCCGCCGGCGCGCCGAGCGTCGGCCGCCGTACGCTCGACCACCGGCTGGCCGCCGCCGTGCACCGGACGCGCGGCCGGCTGCGCACTCTGGACGCCCGGCTCGGGCCGCCCCTGGGCTACGCGACCGCGAGCGAGTTCCTGCGGCTGCTCCGCCCGGCCTGGTGGGTGCTGCGCGCCTACCTGGCGGCGATGCTGGTCACCACGGTCAGCACGGGCGGCAGCTTCGGGCTGCTGCCGCGCTTCGGCGGCGAACTCCTCGCCGGTCTGATGCTGCTCGCCGGCCTCGTCCTCGTGTCGGTCTGGCTCGGTCGCCGCTCCGAGGGGCTGCACGGCTGGCCCCGTTGGGCGCTGCACGCCAGCAGCGTGGTGCTCGTCGTCTTCGCGCTGGCCGGGCTCGCCAACGCCGAGAACCGGGCCGGCTACTACCCCTACGACCCGATCGCCGTGAACAACCCGTACGACGCGGTCCGGGACGTCTTCGTCTACGACAGCGAGGGGCGGCTCGTGGAGAACGCGCGGCTCTTCGACCAGGACGGCAACCCCATCCGGCTCGGCTATCCGGACTGTGTGGACGAGTGGGACGCGAACGGCAACCCGCTGCTGCGCCCGTACCCGTACTGCCCGGACCGGGCGCCCTTCGCGCCGCGGGCGCCGGCCCACCATCCGTCGACGGCGCCGGTCCTGCCGCCGCTGGGCACCCCGTCGGCCACACCCGACCCGACCGTCGACCCGACGGGGACGGCGCCGCCGACCGCCACCCCGAGCGGTACGCCCGCGCCGACCGGCAGCGCCGGCACGCCCGCGCCGACCGCTACCCCGGCGCCCACCGCGACCCGCTGAGCTGTCCATTCGCGTCCGACCGTCACCACGTGGCGGCCGGACGCCCATGGACGCCGGCGGCCGTGGCGGTCGGACGCCCGCGGAGGCCGGCGGCCGTGGCGGTCGGACGCCGGCGGCCGTGCGGCCGGCGACGAAGCTGGGAAATACCTGAACGGATGAGGCCGGCGGGACGGCGGGCGGAGTTGATGATCGTTACGGTGTCGTCTGCTCATCAACCCCTCGGAAGGAACCCCCGTGTCAGAGCAGGTCGCACCGCCCCCCTCGGCCAGCCCCGAGCAGCCCCAGCCGGCGGAGCAGGCGGCGCCCCCGGTCACGCCCCCGGCCGAGCCGGCCACGTCCCCGGCGGCGCCGGAGACGAAGAAGTCCGGCGGCAGGAAGGCGCTCGGCATCCTGAGCGCGATCGTCGTCGTCGTGGTCGTCGCCGGGCTCAAGTTCGGCCTCGCCACCGCCATCCGCGGGTTCTTCGACAAGGACCCGACGGCCGAGGCGAAGGCCGGCGACTGCATCGCCGAACTGCCCGAGGTCACCGGCACCGAGGAGGAGGAGGTCGACGGCGCCAAGGTCGTGGACTGCACCTCGACGGAGGCCGTGTACACGGTGGTCGGTCGCGTCGACGGGCAGACCGAGGCGCAGGCGCAGTCCGGCGCCGGGTGCGACCCGTACATCAAGGAGGACCAGGAGGGCTACCTCTTCTACAGCATCGAGCCGGGCAAGACCGGGTACCTGCTCTGCCTCACCAAGAAGTCCTGACAGACCACGGTCCGGCCGGTCCGGCCGGTCCGGACGGCCCCGACGGCGGCGCGACGACGGTGCGCGCCGCCGTCGGCGTACGCCGGGTCGACACGGAACCAACAGGAGGTGAACGCCACTGCTCCCGCCTCTTCCCGGGGCGGTCGTGGCGTGGCAGGCTACCGCCACTGGGCGACCAGCCAACGATGACTGACCGCTAGGAGGACGGGCCGATGGGCGAAATGGTGAGGTACCGCAGCCAGGGCACGAGCGAGGGGTATCTCGCGATACCCTCCGGCGGTGCGGCCAGCCCGGCGGTCATCGTCATCCAGGACTGGTGGGGTCTGGTGCCCCACGTACGCGCGGTCGTGGACCGGTTCGCCGAGGCCGGCTTCGTCGCGCTCGCCCCGGACTTCCGGCACGGCGGGCCGGCCAGCAAACCGAGTGAGCCGCGGCAGATGCTGAACAGCGTCCAGATGGACGAGGCCGCCTCCGACATCGCCGCCGCGGCCGACTACCTCGCCGGCCGGATCGAGGTCGCTGGGAAGGTCGGCTGCGCCGGCTTCTGCGCCGGGGCCAGCCTGGCCCTCTGGGCGGCGAGCCGGTCGGAGCGGATCGTCGCCACCGCGGCCTTCTACCCCCGCCTGCCCTGGGAGGGGATGCGCACCGAGTGGACCGACTACGCCGGCAAGGCGGCGATCATCCACTGCTCCGAGGCGGACGGCACCTCCGCCGACGACGGCGTGCAGACCGTACGCGACGCCATCGAGAAGGCCGGCGGCACCTGCCAGACCTACGACTACCCCGGCACCGCCCACGCGTTCTTCAACGAGGACCGGCCGGAGAACTACGACCAGCGGGCCGCCGCCACCGCCTGGGCGCGCACCCTCGAACTCTTCCGGGCGAAGCTTGGCTGAGCCGCGTACCCCGCACGAGGTGGTCGACCGCGCGGCGCGGGCGGCCGACCTGGCCGACCTCGACGCGGCGGTGAGCGACTGCTTCGCCTGCCCCCGGCTCGTGGACTGGCGGGAGGAGGTGGCCCGCACCCGGCGGGCGGCGTTCCGCGATCAGCGGTACTGGGGTCGTCCGGTTCCCGGCTTCGGCCCGCCCGACGCGCGGATCGCCATCCTCGGTCTCGCGCCCGCGGCCCACGGCGGCAACCGCACCGGCCGGATCTTCACCGGTGACCGCTCCGGCGACGTCCTCTTCGCCGCGCTGCACCGCGCGGGCCTGGCCAACCAGCCGACGAGCGTCGCCGCGGACGACGGACTCACGGTGCGTGACATGCGGATCTTCTCGGCGGTGCGGTGCGCCCCGCCGGACAACAAGCCGACCCCGCAGGAGCGGGACACCTGTGCGCCCTGGCTGCACCGGGAGGTCGCGCTGATCCGGCCGACGCTGCGCGTGGTCGTGGCGCTGGGCGCCTTCGCGTGGGCCGCCTGGTGGCCCGTGCTGCGGCACGTCTACGGAATCCGTCCGCCCAGCCCGCGACCGGCCTTCGCCCATGGGGCACACTGGTCCGGCACGGCCGCACCGGATCTGCTCGGCTGCTACCACGTCAGCCAGCAGAACACCTTCACAGGGCGGCTGACACCAGGAATGCTGGACGACGTGTTCGCCCGGGCGAAGCAGTTGGCCGGAGTGGACTGAAGCTGCGTGGGGCGGTGGCCATGACGAAGAGTACGCGTCAGCCCGCACCGCAGTCCCCGGTCGCGGAGGACGGCGCCCCGGCCGGTCCCGGCCCGTTGCGCCGCTGGTGGCCGGTCGCCGCCGTGGTCCTGCTGCTCGTCGGCGCCGGGATCGCCGCCGCGAACTCCTCGCTCGGGGCGAGCCGGATCCCGCCGGCCGCCGAGGGCATCCCGCTGGTTCCCGAGTACCCGAGCGAGTTCCCGACGGCGCCGCCCTCGATCCCCGTCGAGCCCCGCGACGCCGGCCAGGCCAACCTGCCCGACCTGCCATCGTGGATCGTGACGGCCGCCATCGTGCTGGCCGGGCTGGCCGTGGTCGCCGCCCTCGGCTACCTGCTCTGGGCGCCGATCCGGAACGTCCTGCGCCGCCGCCACCGCCCGCTGCCGCAGCGGCCGGGACGCACGGCCGAGGGCACCGCGCGGGAGGTGGTGGCCGCCGTCGACGCCGGCCTCGTCGAGCTGGACGACGAGGACGTCGACCCCCGGGTTGCGGTCATCGCCTGCTGGGTACGCCTCGAGGAGGCCGCCGCGGCGGCGGGCGTTCCGCGGCTGGCCGGCGACACCTCCACCGACCTGGTCCTCCGCCTGCTCCGCGGCGACCCCTCCGCCGGTGTGCCGGCGATCGTGAGCGCCGACGTGCTCGCCGAGTTCGCCCACGTCTACCGTGAGGCGCGGTACGCCACCCGACCGGTCGACGAGCGCACCCGCGACCAGGCCCGGGCGGCGCTGCGCCGGCTGCGCGGTGAACTCACCGCCGTGACCTCCGATGAGGTGCCGGCGTGAGCGGACATTCCCTGCGGCGAGGGGGAGCACCGGCATGAGCGGCAGCGCGAGCATCGACGAGCTGCTCAGCTTCGAGGAGGAGCGGCCGAGGCCCGACGGGCGGGGCCGCAGCGGCTGGCTGGGTCAGGCACTGCGGTCGCTGGCCGCCGCGGCGGCGGTGGTCGTCGTCGTGATCGTCGCCCTGCGCGCGGTCGGGCTGCGGGTGTCGCTGCTGGTCCTGATCGCCGGTGTGGTCGCGCTCTTCGCCGTACGCCGGGTCGTCGCCGCGCTCGCGCCCACGCCGCTGCCGAAGCCCCGCCCCCCGGCTTCCGCCGTGGAGGACGGCACCTGGAACTGGGGTGCCCAGGACGCGTTGCGCCGGGCGATCAACGGCTGGGAGTGGCCGTTGGAGTGGTCGAACACCCGGCCGGAGCGGTTCAGCACCGTCATCCTCCCCCGTCTGCAGGAGCTGGCCGACGAACGGCTGCGCCTCCGGCACGGTGTGACCCGCGAGTCGGACCCGGCCCGTGCCCGTGCCCTGCTGGGCGAGCGGCTCTGGGCGTTCCTGGAGACCCCGCCCCGCCGCCCCCCGTCGCCGCGCGACCTCGCGGCGATCGTCGCCGAACTGGAGAAGATCTGATGAACGACGTGGACCGGAGCATGCCCCCCGTGGAGGTCGGCCACCTGGCCCGGGCCGTGCTGGACGCGGTCGGCTCGGTCGTGGTCGGCAAGCGGGACGCGTTGGAGCTGGTCCTCGCCGGGATCCTGGCGGGCGGGCACGTGCTGCTGGAGGACCTGCCGGGCCTCGGCAAGACCCTCACGGCGCGCTCCTTCGCCCAGGCGCTCGGGCTGGACTTCCGTCGACTCCAGTTCACGCCCGACCTGCTGCCCGCCGACGTCACCGGCTCGTTCCTCTACGACCAGCGCAGCGGCGACTTCACCTTCCGCGCCGGCCCGGTGTTCACCAACCTGCTGCTCGCCGACGAGATCAACCGGACCCCGCCGAAGACGCAGTCGGCCCTGCTGGAGGCCATGCAGGAGAAGCAGGTCTCGGTGGAGGGCGTCACCTACCGGCTCGACGAGCCGTTCCACGTGCTGGCCACCGCCAACCCGGTCGAGTACGAGGGCACCTACCCGCTGCCGGAGGCGCAGCTCGACCGGTTCCTGCTCCGCGTCTCCTTCGGCTACCCCGCGCACGAGGAGGAGTGGGAGGTGCTGCGCCGCCGGATGGCCCGCCGCCGGGAGGAGGCGGAGATCAAGCCGGTGGTGGACGCCGCCACGCTGCGCGCCATGCAGGCCGCGCTGGAGGACGTGGTGGTCGAGGACTCGATCGGCCGCTACATCGTCTCGCTCACCGCGGCCACCCGCGAGCACCCGTCGGTGCTGGTGGGGGCCTCGCCCCGTGGCTCGCTGGCGCTGCTTCTGCTGTCCCGGGTCCGGGCCGTGTTCGCCGGACGGGACTACGTGGTGCCGGAGGACGTCAAGGAGGTGGCGGCGCCGGCGCTGGCACACCGGATCACGCTGCGCCCCGAGATGTGGCTGCGGCGGGTGGACCCGTCCTTCGTGGTCGGTGAGGTGCTCGAGGGCACGCCGGCCCCGGCCAGCGGCGCCCTGCCCAGCTACGCGGCCGGCCGGCCCGGGCTCTGATGGGCGGACCGAGCGTGCCGGAGCAGCCACCGGTGGCGGGCTGGACGCCGACCCGGGCACTGGGCCGGGCCGTCCTCCTCACCGGTCTGCTGCTGCTGGCCGGCGTCGTGCTCGGGCGCGTCGACCTGGTGGTCCTGGCCACCCCGTTCGCGCTCGGCACCGCGTACGCGCTGCGCCGCCGGCCCCGCGCGCTGCCCGAGGTGTGGATCGACGCCGACGACGCCCACCTCGTCGAGGGCGCTGAGATGGGCCGCACGGTGACGCTCGGCAACCCGGACGCCGTGGAGTACGAGGTCGCCGTGGTCCGCAGCCGGGTCTCGCCGTGGCTACGGATCGAGCGGGTCGGGTTCGCGGGCGGTGCGACGGCCGGCGGGAAGACGGTGGCCGACCGGCCGTTCGTCACGTCGGTGCCCGCCGCGACGGCGGTCGACCTGGAGCTGGCCGGCACGGCGCTGCGGTGGGGGCGGCACCCGATCGGTCCGGCCGGCGCACGTGTCGCCGCGGCCGGCGGGATGCTCGTGTCCCGGGCGGTGATCACCGAACCGGTCCGCGTGCGGGTGTACCCGAAGACCGAGCCGTTCGAGGCGGTCGAGGCCATGCCCCGGGCCGCCGGCCTGGTCGGCGCGCACCACTCCCGCCGGCCCGGCGAGGGCGGCGAGCTGGCCGGCGTCCGCGTCTTCGCGCCGGGGGACCGGCTGCGGCGGATCGACTGGCGGGTGTCGCTGCGGGCACGGCAGCTGCACGTCGCCGCCACCCTCTCCGACCGGGACGCCGAGGTGGTGGTCCTGCTCGACGTGCTCGCCGAGGCGGGCCGCTCGGGCGGCGTCGACGGCGCCGCCTCGGTGCTGGACACGACGGTGCGGGCCGCCGCCGCCATCGCCGAGCACTACCTGCACCGCGGGGACCGGGTCTCCCTGCTGGAGTACGGCCCGGCCGCGCGCCGGCTGCGCCCGGCCACCGGGCGGCGGCAGTACCTGACCGTGCTGGAGTGGCTGCTCGACGTGCGGGCCCACGCCAGCTCGCACGAGCCGTACGACCAGGTGTTCGGCCCGCAGCTGCTCTCCGCGGACGCGCTCGTGGTGGTGCTGACCCCGCTGCTGGACGAGCGGTCGGCGCAGATGCTCGCCCGACTGGCCCGCTCGGGCCGGTTCGTGGTGGCGGTGGACACGCTCCCGGCGAACCTGAGCCCACCGAAGGACCAGGGCTGGGCCGAGGTGGCGTACCGACTGTGGTGGCTCGACCGGGACACGATGATCGCCCAGCTGCGCGAACACGGCGTACCGGTGGTGCGCTGGGCCGGCGCCGGAAGCCTCGACCAGGTGCTCCACGACGTGGCCCGGCTCGCCACCGCGCCCCGGGTGGGTGCCCGGTGAACCCGCGGTCGGCCGTCCGGCGGCCCACGGCCGGCGGGGGAGGGGGCCCGCGATGATCGACGCCCTCACCGAGCGGGTGCGTACGCTCCGCACGGCCGTCGCCCGCACCAGCCCCACGCCGCTGCTGATCCGCGCCGGCATCTTCCTCACCGTGCTGGCCGGCGCCGTGCTCGCGTACCCCGCGGAGGTGCTCCTCGGGCGCACGCTCGGCCTGCTGGTCGTCGTGGCGGTGCTGGCGGCGGTCTGGCCGCGCCGGGTGTGGCCGACGTTCGCGGCGCTGGTCACGGTGGCCGGATGGCTGCTCGCCGCGGACGGGTACGACCGGCCCGTCGCGCTCTGGCGACTGCTCGCCCTGGCCGGCCTGCTGTACCTGGCGCACACGCTCTGCGCGCTGGCCGCGCTGCTGCCGTACGACGCGGTCGTCGACCCGGAGCTGATCACGCGCTGGCTGCTGCGGGCCGGTGGGGTGCTGCTGGCCACGGCGGTGCTCGGGGTGCTGCTCATGGAGGTCGGCGGCCTCGGCGGGGACTCGGGCCACCAGCTCGTGACGGTGGCGGGGCTGCTGGTCGCCGTGGCGGTGTCGGGGTTGCTCGGGTGGCTCCTGCGACGCCGGTGACGGGGGAGGTCGCGGCGACGTTGCGCAGGTCACAGCGGTTGTGCTCCGTCACAGAAGGGGGGCGCGGACGGGATTAGCCGAGCGGGCCGGGGAAAGATAGATGGCGTGAATCCGAAGCGGATCCTTGTGGTGGGTGCCGGTCACGTGGGCCTCTACGCGGCCCTGCGCCTGTCGAAGAAGCTCAGCTCTCTCGAGGCTGAGGTCATCGTGGTGGACCCCCAGCCGCACATGACCTACCAGCCCTTCCTTCCGGAGGCGTCGGCGGGCAACATCTCCCCCCGGCACTCCGTGGTGCCGCTGCGACGCGAGTTGCGGCGGTGCACCGTCGTGGCGGGCACGATCACGCGGATCGAGCACGCTCGCAAGGTCGCGACGGTCCAGCCGATCGCCGGGCCCCCGCGTGAGATCTCGTACGACCACGTGATCGTGGCGCCGGGCTCCGTGTCGCGCACGCTGCCCATCCCCGGGCTGCACGAGCACGGCATCGGCTTCAAGACCATCGGCGAGGCCATCTACCTGCGCAACCACGTGCTGGACCGGCTCGACGTGGCGGCCGCCACGTCCGACCCGGACGTGCGGCGCAGCGCGCTGACCTTCGTCTTCGTGGGCGGCGGGTACGCCGGCATCGAGGCCATCGCCGAGATGGAGGACATGGCCCGCGACGCCCTGCGCTACTACCCGGAGCTCACCCCCGAGGACATGCGCTGGGTGCTCGTCGAGGCGACGCAGCGGGTGCTGCCCGAGGTCGACCGGGACATGGGCGCCTACACGGTGCAGCAGCTCCTGAAGCGGAACATGGACATCCGGCTGGACACCCGGCTGGAGTCCTGCGTCGACAAGCTGGTGAAGCTCTCCGACGGGGACAGCTTCCGGGCCGACACGATCGTCTGGACCGCCGGTGTGAAGCCGTCGCCGCTGCTGGACAAGACGGACCTCCCGCGGGACCAGCGGGGCCGGGTCACCTGCCTGCCGACGCTGCAGGTCGTCGACGGCGACCGGGTGGTCGAGGGCGCGTGGAGCGCCGGTGACTGCGCGGCCGTGCCGGACCTCACCGGCCCGCCCGGGGCCTACTGCTCGCCCAGCGCCCAGCACGCGGTGCGCCAGGCCGCCCGCATGGCGGACAACATCCGCGCCGTGATCCGGGGGCGGGAGCCCGTGGAGTACCGGCACAAGCACGCGGGCAGCGTGGCCAGCCTCGGCCTGCACAAGGGCGTGGCCCAGGTGTACGGCATCAAGATGAAGGGCTGGCCGGCCTGGTTCATGCACCGGACGTACCACATGAGCCGGATTCCGTCGTTCAACCGGAAGGTCCGGGTCGTGGTCGACTGGACCCTGGCGTTCTTCCTCAAGCGCGAGGTGGTCGCCCTCGGCCAGCTGCACGATCCGCGCGAGGAGTTCCTCGAGGCGTCCCAGCCGGTGCCGGTCCGCCAGGGCTGACGTACGTCGACACGGCCCCTCCGCCCGCGCGGAGGGGCCGTGTCGCGTCCGGGGCACGATCAGACCCGCCAGATCCAGGCGTCGGCGACCCGGGTGGCCGGACCGTAGAGCTGCTCCAGGGTGATCCGCAGGCTCTCCGCGTGCGGGGTGCCGTCGGCGAGCGCCACGCAGGAGGCGTCCCAGTAGTCGACGTCGCGAGCCGCCTGCCGGCGCTGCTCCTCGCCGATCACCGGCCGGTCACCCCGCCGCGCCACGTCGGCGAGCAGCGCCGACGTCGGCCGCGGGTAGACGCCGAAGGCGGCGGTGCCGTGGCGGCCGTACGAGCCGATGAAGAAACCCTCGGGCAGGCCGAAGGCCACGTCGGCGGCCGCCGCCCAGCGCATCGGCCAGGGTTCCCGCGGGCTCGGCAGCGGCACGGGCACCAGCACACCGCCCGGCTCGACGCACGCGCGCCAGTGCCCGCCGGTCACGAACTCCGGAAGCGGCGGGCGGTCGGCGGTCGGCAGCGGGGTGGGTACGAGCGGCAGCAGCGCGGCGCCGACCGCGGCCGGCACCAGCCGGCGGGCCCGGCCGGTGCCCCGCAACGCCCGGTCCACCGCGAGCACCAGCAGCGTCGCGGCCAGCGGGAGCACGGCGAGGGCGAACCGCATCGGCAGCGCGCCGTCCACCACCGGCAGCCCGGCCAGCAGGAAGTACGGGCCGGGCACGGGTGTCCGCGTACCCCCGACCACCACCGACGGGCCGAGCGAGAGCGCCCCCATCACCAGGGCGGCGACGGCGCAGGCGATGGCGGCCGGGCGACGGCGGCCGAGCCAGACCGCGCAGACGGCGGTGACCAGCAGCAGCGGCCAGCCGAGGAAGGTGTTGTACTCGGCCGGCCCGGTGGTGAGCCCGGCCGCCTCGTCGCCGCCGCCCACCGACAGCGGGGAGACCGCCCACCAGCTCCGCAGGTCGGCCGAGAAGTGGCGCGGGTTGAAGACGCCGTCGGCGACACCCTGCGGTCCGGCGAACTGGAACCACAGCGGGTACGCGAGCACCACCAGCGCGAGTCCGGTGGCCAGCGCCATCCCGGCCGCGAAGCCGGGCAGCGCGCGGCGCGCCAGGTCCCGGTCGACCACCGCGCACGTGACGGCCATGACCAGCAGCGTCACGGCGGCGAGGAAGAGCACCTCCTCGCCGATGAACACCTGGGCCGTGACCACGGCCGCGAGGCCGACGGCGGAGCTGACGATCCGGCGCCGGTCCGGGCCAGCCGCCGGGGTACGGGCGCCGACCGGGCGGAGCCGCCGCGGATCGGCGGCGCGCAGCAGCCGCACCACCAGCCAGACGATCAGCGGCACCAGCCACTGGGCGGTCATGTGCAGGTGGCTGTTGGTCTGCGAGACCATGCCCGGGCCGAACCCGCACAGGCCGGCGCCCAGCCCCGCGGCGAGCCGGCGTGCCCGGAGCGTCCGGGTGAAGAGCAGGTACCAGGCCACCGCGGTGCCGGCCAGGTTGGCCGCGGCGAGCAGGGCGAAGGTGACCGGCGCCCCGAGCAGCAGGGTGACCGGCGCGAGCGCGATGCCAAGCGCGATGACCGTGGTGTTGGCCATGAGGTTCACCCCGTCGGGGGCGTTGAGCCGGTCGGTGAGCAGGCCGAAGTCGCCGAACAGGGCCCGCGCGTCCACGGCGAGGAACCACTCGTACAGGGCCTGGTCGGCGGGGTTGAGCGCCAGCGTCCGGGCGCCCGGGTTCGGCCAGAGCCCGTGGGTCAGCCATCCGGCGAACGCGGTGAAGAACAGCGCGACCGCGAGGTCCCGCCGATGGTGACCCAGCCAGGCCCGGATCCGGGCGCTGCGGGGCCGGCGGACGGCCCGGCCGGCGGGGCGGGGATCCCGCTCGAAGGCGACCTCGGTGGTCGTCGGGGGTGCGCTGCTCACAATCGGGCAACGGTGACGGGGTACGCCGAGTCGCGGCCGACCGGTTAACGTGACACTGCACCGCCGCGAGTCGACGCGCCGGTGCCGTCCGGCCCGGGTGGTGGAACGGCAGACACGGCCGCCTTAAAAGCGGCTGCCGCAAGGCGTGCGGGTTCGACCCCCGCCCCGGGCACCACGGGACACCTTCGGCCCCCTCGTCGGCCCGCTGATCTCCATGGATGGGCGTTGCCGTCTACTCTTGTGTGTGCACGTTCACGTGCATGACGACCCCCTGAGGGAGGCCAGACAGTGAAGACCTCGAACCCGGTGCTCGCCCGGCTCGGCCAGGCGGCCGAGCGGGAGCGCGCCGCCGGGTACGCCCCGACCGGGCCGTACGGCGCGCCCGGCGTTCCGCACCAGTACCCGACCCAGGCCGGATACCCCGCGGGTTACCCGGCGGCGCCGCCCACCGTGGCGCCCATGTCCATCGACGACGTCGTGGTCAAGACCGTCGCCCTCCTGGGCATCCTCGGCGTCTCCGCCGCGGCCGCCTGGGTGCTCGTCCCCGACGCGCTGGTCGGGACCGCCTGGATTGGCGCCCTGGTCGTCACCCTCGTCCTGGGCCTGATCATCTCGTTCTCCCGGATGGCGAACCCGGCGCTGGTCGTGACGTACGCCGTCGTCGAGGGTGTCCTCGTCGGCATGGTGAGCAAGGCCTTCGAGACGGCCTACCAGGGCATCGTGCTCCAGGCCGTCATCGCCACCTTCGGCGTCTTCTTCGTGATGGCCATGCTCTACAAGGCACGGGTCATCCGGGCCACCCCCGCGTTCGTCAAGGGCATGGTCGCCGTGATGGCCGGCCTCTTCGCGGTGATGCTGATCAACCTGGTGCTGGCGCTGTTCGGCGTCAACACCCACCTGCGTGACGGCAGCGGGCTGGCCATCATCTTCAGCCTGGTCTGCATCGTGGTGGCGGCGCTGAGCTTCGTGCTGAGCTTCAAGGAGGTCGAGGACGGCGTCCGGATGGGCCTGCCCCAGCGCTACTCCTGGGTGGCCGCCTTCGGCATCCTCGTGAGCCTGGTCTGGCTCTACTTCGAGATCCTCCGCCTGCTGAGCTACTTCCAGGGCGACGACTGACCGTCGGCCCGCGTACGACCGGCGCCCGCCACCGCACCACGGTGGCGGGCGCCGTCGTCTGTTCCGGGTCCGGCCCGAGCCGGTCCTCGGATCTGGTCCGGGGCGGACCCGGACCGGTGCGCGCCTCCCAACCGGCCGGTTCCCGGGCGCGGCTCCCGGGCCCGGCTCCGGGCCCCGGCTCCCGGGCGGACTCCGGGCCCCGGCTCCCGGGCGCGACTCCCGTCGGCGGCGGCGTTTTCCCGCCACCGCACGATCCGCCGGTGCAGAGTGACTGCGAGGGGTAGGCGCGGCGAGGGGGCGACGGGTGCGCAGCAGCAATCCGGTGCTGAACCGGCTCGACGAGACCACCCGGCTGGAGGGCCGGGTGCTCGGCGTCGGCGTCGCCGAGGAGATGACCGTCGACGACGTCGTGGTCCGGACCGTGGGGCTGCTGCTCCTCACCGGCGCGACGGCACTCCTCGCCTGGCTGTACGTCCCACAGGCGGTCTGGGTGCCGGCCGCGCTCGCCGGCAGCGCCCTGGCCGCCATCGCGCTGGCCCTCGTCATCTCGCTGCGGGCGGTCACCCACCCGGCGCCCATGGTGGCGTACGCCGTGGTCGAGGGGTTGCTGCTCGGTGTGGCGAGCCGGGCCTTCGAACTCGTCTACCCGGGCATCGTGTCGCAGGCCGTGGCCGGCACGTTCGGCGTCTTCCTCGGCATGGCGCTGCTCTACCGGGCCCGGCTCGTCCGGGCCACGCCCCGGATGGCCCGGCTGGTCGTCGGCGTCCTGCTCGGCCTCGTGGCCATCAGCGTGGTGAACCTCGTGGTCTACCTGGTGACCGGTCGGCAGGGGTTGGAGATCTACAGCCTGACGGGTGAGGTCGGCGGGTGGGCGTACGTGATCGCGGTGATCGCGATCATCGCGGGGGCGTTCAGCTTCATCCTCGACTTCGACCTGGTCGAGCGGTCCGTCCAGGCGGGCCGCCCCCGCCGCTACGCGTGGCTCTGCGCGTTCGGGCTGCTCACCGGGCTGGTGTTCCTCTACTGGCAGCTGCTCCGGCTGCTGAGCTACGTACGCCGCTGACCCCGCCCGACCACCACCGTCCCACCCGCCACCTGCCGCCGTCCCCCGCCGCCCGTCCCCGGCCGCCGTCACCGGCCGCCCGCCGCCCGTCACCGGCGATCATGAGGTTGGCGGGCTCCGCGTCGGCGTGTCGCCCCCGCCAACCTCATGATCGTCGGGGCGGTCGGGGCGGTCGGGGTGGTCGGGGTGGTCGGGGTGGTCGGGGCGGTCGGGGCGGTCGGGGCTGGGTGGGGGCCGGTGGGGGTGCGTGGTCCGTACACTCCGGTTGGTGAGCGCAGCAGAGCTGGAACGGGCCGTGCAGCTGCTGGTCCGGCAGGTGGGCCACTGGGAGCAACCCCGCTGGGGGGCCACCGCCACCGGCGGCAACGCCTCCCGTGCCGATCTCGTGCACCGGCTCGTGCAGGAGATCGCGAACCTCGCGGCCGACGCCGAGGGCGAGCCGCGCCGTACGGTGCCCCGCCTCGACAACGACCTGGCCCTCCCCGACCAGCTCCGGGTCGTCACCGCCGACCTCGTGACGGCCGGCGCGGCGCCGGAGGTGCTGGCCCGGGCCGCCGCCGAGGTGGCGGCGACCCGGAGCGCGCTCTGACCCGAGCGATCCGGTCGAGCTTCGCCCGCACCCTGCCGCACAGCCAGGCAGGGGGCCACGGCCTACCCGGCGCTCGCCCCGACCCGCGAGCGCACCGGGCCGGCGAGCGGACCGTGCCAGCGGGCGGACCGTGGCAGCGCGCGGACCGCGCCGGCGAGCGGACCATGCCGGCGAGCGGACCGCGCCGGCGAGCGGACCGCGCCGGCGAGCGGAGGCCGCGCTGGGTGCGGCTCGGCCACCGGCGGACGCACCGGCCGCGGCCAGTCTGGACTACGGCGACCCGTCCGCCGGCGCCGACCCGGACTCGCGGCCGTGACCGCGGCTCAGCTGAGTCGCTCGATCACCATGGCCATGCCCTGGCCACCCCCGACGCACATCGTCTCCAGCCCGATGGTCTTGTCGTGCCATTCGAGGGCGTTGAGCAGGGTGCCGGTGATGCGGGCGCCGGTCATGCCGAACGGGTGGCCCACGGCGATCGCGCCGCCCATCACGTTGAGCTTCTCCAGCGGGATGCCCAGCTCCCGGTACGACGGGATGACCTGCGCGGCGAACGCCTCGTTGATCTCGACGAGGTCCACGTCGTCGATCGTCATCCCGGCCCGCTTCAGCGCCTGCCGGGACGCCTCGACCGGGCCGAGGCCCATGATCTCCGGCGAGAGCGCGGTGACGCCGGTGGAGATGATCCGGGCCAGCGGCGTGATGCCGAGGTCACGGGCGCGCTGGGCGCTCATGACCACCACGGCGGCGGCGCCGTCGTTGAGCGGGCAGCAGTTGCCGGCGGTGATCCGTCCGTCCGGCCGGAACACCGGCTTCAGGGCGGCCACGCCCTCCATCGTGACCCCGGGCCGCGGGCCGTCGTCGGCGCTGACGACCGTGCCGTCCGGCGTGGTCACCGGCGTGATCTCCCGGGCCCAGAAGCCGTCGGCGATCGCCTTCTCGGCGAGGTTCTGGCTGCGTACGCCGAACTCGTCCATCTCGGCGCGCGTCACGTCGTACACCTGGGCCAGGTTCTCCGCGGTCTGCCCCATGGCCAGGTAGATGTCGGGCAGCTCGCCCGCCTCGCGCGGATCGCGCCACACGTCCGCGCCGCCCTGGGCGCGGGCCTTGGACCGTTCACGTGCGGCCGTGAAGCGCGGGTTCTCCCAGCCACCACCGACCAGTGCCTGCGCCTCGGGCGGAAGGGCGTCGGAGTTGCCGCGGGCGTAGCGGGAGACGGTCTCCACACCGGCGGAGATGAAGACGTCCCCCTCACCGGCCCGGATCGCGTGCATGGCCATGCGGGTCGTCTGCAACGACGAGGCACAGTAGCGGGTGATCGTGGCGCCCGGCAGGCCGTCCAGCCCCAGCAGGGTGGCGACGACGCGGGCCATGTTGAAGCCCTGCTCGCCGCCGGGCAGGCCGCAGCCGAGGTAGAGGTCGTCGATCTCGGTGGGATCGAGCTGGGGGATCTTGTCGAGGGCGGCCTGGACGATGGTGGCGGCGAGGTCGTCCGGGCGTACCTCACGCAGGGAGCCCTTGTGGGCCCGGCCGATCGGGGAGCGGGCGGTGGCGACGATGACGGCGTCGCGGGACGGCTCGGTCGACATGGATCCACGCTAACTCGCCGGTAACTTGGCGCGGAACCCGCCCGGGTGACGGGAAATGTCACTCCCCGGCCCGGCGACCGCGACGGAGTGATCGCGCGCTGGTCGGGCGACCGGGATGATCGCGCTCGATCCTGGATGTGGTGGCCTCCAAGACTCCACGAGGGCACTACATCCAGGATCCAGCACGATCTTGCGAATGCGGCGAGGGAGGTCGCCGATCAGCGGCGGGAGGTGACCGCCGCCGCGGCGGCGACCGCCGGGAGCAGCGCGTGCGCCCACACGCGGTAGCCGTCGGCCGAGGGGTGGTAGCCGTCGTGGCAGAAGGTGCCGGCGTCGGCGCGGAACACCGGCCCGGTCTCGGTGGCCAGGTCGACCACCGAACCGCCGGCGTCCAGCGCGGCGGACGTCTGGGCGCGGGCGATGCGCCGCCCGGACCAGCCGACCAGCTGCCGCAGCGGCGGTGCGATGGCGCGCGCGGCGCCGAGATCGGGACACGTGCCGACCACGACCTCCACCCCGGCCTCGCGGAGCCGGTGCACGGCCGCCCCCAGGTACGCGGCGGCTTCGGCGGGGCGGCGCATCCCGGTGGCGTCGTTCGCCCCGATGAGGATCACCGCCACGTCGGGCCGCTGGCCGAGCAGGGCCCGGGCGACCTGGGTGGCGAGGTCGGTCGAGCGGGAGCCGGAGACCCCGACGCTGGACAGGTGGACGAGCCGCCCGTTGGGCCCCTCGGCCAGCAGGTTGGCCAGTTGGCCGCCGATGGTGTCGTCGAGCCGGTCGACCCCTACGCCCAGCGCGGACGAGTCGCCGAGCAGCACCAGCCGCAGCGGGGGTGCGCCGGCCCGGCCGATCGTCGCGCGCAGGGCCAGCCCCAGCTCCGGCTCGGCGTAGCGGCGGTGCCGGGCGACGAACGCCTCGCCGGCCAGGAGCGCGGCCCCGCCGACCGCGCCGGCGACCATGGAGAGCAGCGCCGCGCGGCCGAGCCGGCCGGCGAGACGCGTGGTGACGTCCTGTCCGCTCATGCCGCCGCCTCGCTGACGCTCGCTCATGCCAGTCCCTCCACAGTGGGTGAGTCGGAGGTGGGGCCGGGCTGCGGCACGGCGCCGACACCGAAGAACGCCCTCCGGCGCAGCTGCGCCCACCGGCCGGCCGGCCCCCGGTCGCGGCCGCGCACC
Organism: Micromonospora globbae; assembly: GCF_036184225.1. Taxonomy (NCBI): domain Bacteria; kingdom Bacillati; phylum Actinomycetota; class Actinomycetes; order Micromonosporales; family Micromonosporaceae; genus Micromonospora; species Micromonospora globbae. The sequence continues at coordinate 4,512,538 of NZ_CP108084.1, read as the reverse complement.
TGCGCGCCGCTGACCTCCGTGCCGCCGTGCCGGGCCGCCTCCTGTGCCGCCTCCGGCAGTGACCGGACGCCCCGGCCCAGGGCCGGCACCGGCCGTCGTTCCTGGCCCACGCCGAGCGCGGAGAGCACCGTGGGGAGCATCGCGGCCGCGGCCACCGCGTACCCCTCGGCGGACGGGTGGAACCGGTCCCACGCGAACATCCGGGCCGGCTCGGCCGCGAACCGGGGCCCGAGCAGGTCGCCGAGGGAGACCGTCCAGCCTCCCGCCTCGACCACGGCCACCGTCTGCGCGGCGGCGAGCTGCCGGCTCCACCGCCGGGCCAACCAGCGCAGTGGTGGCTGGATGGGCTGGATCGCCCCCAGGTCCGGGCAGGTGCCGACGACCACCTCGCTGCCCGCGGCCCGCAGCGCGCGGACCGCCTCCACGAGGTAGCGGACGGCCATCGTGGGCGGGGTGCGGTTGGTGACGTCGTTGCCGCCGATGAGGATCACCGCGATGTCGGGCTGGTGCTCCAGCGCCGCCTCCACCTGGTGCCGCAGACCCGCGGAGATCGCCCCGACCACCGCGAAGCAGTGCAGCCGCACCGGCCGGTGCGTACGCCGGGACAGGCCCGTGGCGAGCAGCGCGCCGGGCGTCTCCCGGCGGCGGTGCACCCCGTAGCCGGCCGCGGAGGAGTCACCGAGCACGACCATGGTGAGCGGCTGCCCGGGAGACTTCGCGCCGTAGACGCCGTCGCAGCGGGGCGGGGGCGCCTCGGCCAACGGGATGGTGCGGCGGGCCTGGCGGGCCTGACCGATCAGCACCCCGGCGGTGGCCACCACCGCCGCGGCGGTGGCGCCCGTGCCGATCGCCGTGAGGCGGGCGATCTGTCGGGCGCGCTGCCAGCGCGGGCCCACCGGTGCAACGGAATCAGCCACCCCCATGCTGCGACAGTATCGCGCCGGCCCGACAGGCCGCTGTCGTCGTAGCGGCAGACGAGTGGGACGTGGAGGGCCCCGGTGGGTACCTGTCACCGTGGCGGCCCGCGGGCCTTGCGCGGGGACGCCACGCTGACCTCCGGAGAGGAGCGCGAGGATGGCGAAGACGTTGAAGCGGAGCGCGGCCTTCGCGGCCCTGGCCCGGGCCCTGGCGACCGGGTCGCGCAAGGGCCCGTCGCTGGGCGCGAGGCTGGCCGCGCTGCCCAGGATGATCCGGGCGACGGCGCGCGGCGAGTACGACGGGGGCCTCCGGTTGGCGCTGATGGCCGCGGCGACGGCGTACGTCGTCTCACCGGTCGACCTGGTGCCGGAGATCCCGCTGGCGATCTTCGGGTTGGCCGACGACGCCGTGATGGTCACCTGGCTGGCCGGCGCCGTGCTCGCCGAGACCGAGCGGTTCCTGGAGTGGGAGACGCGGCGTAGCCAGGTCATCCCGGGGCGTGTGGTGCCCTGACGGCACGTACCCTGGGCGCTGGGAAACGCCCATCTGCCCGGCCGCCCGGCGCCGGCGCCGAGGAGAAGGACACATCGAGGTGCAGTACTACGACAACGTCGTCGACCTGATCGGCAACACCCCGCTCGTGCGGCTCCGCAACGTCACCGAGGGCATCCAGGCCACCGTGCTGGCGAAGGTGGAGTACCTGAACCCGGGCGGCTCGGTGAAGGACCGCATCGCGCTGCGCATGGTGGAGGACGCCGAGGCCGCGGGGATCCTCAAGCCGGGCGGCACCATCGTCGAGCCGACCAGTGGCAACACCGGTGTCGGGCTGGCCCTGGTCGCCCAGCTCAAGGGCTACCGGTGCGTCTTCGTCTGCCCGGACAAGGTCAGCCAGGACAAGCAGGACGTGCTGCGGGCGTACGGCGCCGAGGTGGTGGTGTGCCCCACCGCGGTCGCCCCGGAGGACCCGCGCTCCTACTACAACGTCTCGGACCGGCTGGCCCGGGAGATCCCCGGCGCCTGGAAGCCGGACCAGTACAGCAACCCGGCCAACCCGCGCTCGCACTACGAGACCACCGGCCCGGAGGTGTGGAAGCAGACCGACGGGCGGATCACCCACTTCGTGGCGGGGGTGGGCACCGGCGGCACCATCTCCGGGATCGGCCGGTACCTCAAGGAGGTCTCCGACGGGCGGGTGCGCGTGGTCGGGGCGGACCCGGAGGGCTCGGTCTACTCGGGTGGCACCGGCCGGCCGTACCTCGTCGAGGGTGTCGGTGAGGACTTCTGGCCGCAGACGTACGACCGGGACATCGCCGACGAGATCGTCGAGGTCTCCGACAAGGCGTCCTTCGAGATGACCCGGCGGCTGGCCCGCGAGGAGGGGCTGCTCGTCGGCGGGTCGTGCGGCATGGCCGTGGTGGCCGCCCTCGAGGTGGCCCGCAAGGCCGGGCCGGACGACGTCGTGGTGGTGCTGTTGCCCGACGGCGGCCGAGGCTACCTCTCCAAGATCTTCAACGACGACTGGATGGCCCGCTACGGCTTCCTGGACAACTCGGGCACCGAGCCGACGGTGGCCGACGCGCTGGCGAGCAAGCCGGGCGGCCTGCCCGAGCTGGTGCACGTGCACCCCACCGAGACGGTCCGCGACGCGATCGACTACATGCGGGAGTACGGCGTGTCCCAGCTGCCGGTGCTCAAGGCCGAGCCGCCGGTCGTCACCGGCGAGGTGGCCGGCTCGATCGCCGAGCGCGACCTGCTGGACGCGCTGTTCACCGGGCAGGCGCACCTGCACGACACGATCGAGCGGCACATGGCCGCGCCGCTGCCGATGATCGGCGGCGGGCAGCCGGTGAGCGAGGCGGTCGCCCTGCTGGAGAAGTCCGACGCCGCGCTGGTGCTGGTCGACGGCAAGCCCAAGGGCGTGCTCACCCGCCAGGACCTGCTCGCGCACCTCGGCGCCCGCTGAGACTGCGCGGAGGCCCCTTCCCCGACGCCTGCGAGGCGGGCCCCTTCCCCGACGCCCCCGCGTCCGGGAAGGGGCCCGACCGCGCCCGCCTCAGCGGGCCAGCTCGGTCGGCACCGCCACCACGTCGACGAACGCGCCCTTGCGCAGCACGGTCACGGGCAGCCGCGTACCGATGGCCGACCCGAGCATGAGCCGTTGGAGGCCCTGGCCGTCGCCGATCGGCCGGCCGCCGGCGGAGACGATCACGTCACCGAGGTAGATCCCGGCGAGCCCCGCCGGGCTGCCCGGAACCACCTCGACCACCCGCAGACCGCGGCGCTGGCCGGTCCGCGCCGTCACCTCGGGTGGCAGCGGAACCGGCACGCCGGCGACGCCCAGCCAGGCGCGGCGTACCCGGCCGTCGGTGGTGAGGTCGGCGAGGATCTGCCGGGTGGTGGCGTTGATGGGCACGGCGAGGCCCAGCCCGTAGCCGGCGACCGCCGTGTTGATCCCGATCACCCGTCCGGCCGAGTCGGCCAGCGCCCCGCCGGAGTTGCCCGGGTTCAGCGCCGCGTCGGTCTGGATCACGTCCTCGATGAGCCGGGTCACCCGCCCGTCCCGGGCCGGCAGGGAACGTCCCAGGCCGGAGACGACCCCGGCGGTGACCGAGCCGGCCAAACCCATCGGGTTGCCCACGGCGACCACGAGCTGGCCGATGCGCAGCCCGTCGGCGTCGCCCAGCTCGACGGGCGGCACGGTCGTCTCGTCGACCCGGAGCACGGCGAGGTCCGACAGCGGGTCGGCGCCCACCACCCGGAACGGCGTCTCGGTGCCGTCGCCGAACGTGGCCGTGCCGCTCCGCGCGCCCTGCACCACGTGCGCGCTGGTCAGTAGCAGGCCGTCGGTGCCCACGGTGACCGCCGAGCCGGCGCCGGCCCCGCGCGCGGTCCGCACCGACAGGGCGGCCACGCTGGGCAGCACCCGGGCCGCCACGGTCGTGACCACCTGGGAGTACGCGTCCAGAGCGGCGGCCTCGGCCCGCTCCGGCGCGGTGTGCTCGGTGTCCATGACGGGAGCAACACGCCGGGATCGACGCGCATGCCGACGCGGGCTCCGCTGAGAGCGAACGCCACGGGCCTGGCGGACGTGGTCCGGCCGGGCGACCTCGGCCGCTGCGCGATGGAAGGCGTGGTGGCCCTCCGCAGGAGCTACAGCGGGCGGACGTAGCGCAGCTGGGTGACGGGTGCCGAGCCGATGAGGTCGATGCGCTCCGTGGCCGTCGGCGTCCAGCCGCCGCGCTCGTAGAAGCGCCGGGCGGGGGAGTTCTGCGCCAGTACCCAGAGTGCCCCCTGCCGCCAGCCGCGGTCCCGCATGGTGGCCAGGGCGTCGATCATGAGTTCCCGCCCCACCCCGCGGCCCCGCTCGGCCGGCTCCAGGTGGATGGCGTTGAGCAGCCCGGTCGACGGGTCGCCCTCGTCGTCCGGGCCGACGTAGCTGAAGCCGAGGAGGTCGCCGTCCCGCTCCGCCACGGTCATGAGGTGGTCGTCCCGCTCCCAGCCCCACCGCTCGGCCCAGTACCGCCCCATGGCGTCGGGGGTCGGCTCGGCCAGCGACCCGGCGGGCAGGAACGACGAGTACGCGGCGACCCGCGAACGCTGGTGCAGCGCGCCCACCGCGAGCAGATCGTCGGCGGTGGCCCGGCGGAGCGTGACGGTCACCCGGTCGAGGCTACCCGCCGTGGCGGGACCTGCACGGTCGTCAGATCCTCGGCGACGACGAGATCGCCGTCGAAGTGCTTTCGGGCCTCGTCGAGGAACCGGCGCGGGTCCGCGTACCGCTGGGAGAAGTGGGTGAGCACGAGCCGGCGTACGCCCGACTCGGCGGCCACCCGCGCGGCCTGCGCCGCCGTGAGGTGCCCGACCTCGGCGGCGAGGGCGGCCTCCGCGTCGAGGAACGTCGACTCGATGACCAGCAGGTCGGCGTGCTCCGCGAGGGCGTACACCGCGTCGCAGAGGCCGGTGTCCATCACGAAGGCGAACCGCTGCCCCGGCCGGGGGACGCTCACCTCGTCGCGGGTCACACGGCGTCCGTCCCGGTCGAGGTGGCCGACGCGGTTCAGCTCCCCGACGGCCGGGCCGGCGATGCCGTACGCCGCCAGCTTCTCCGGCAGCATCCGGTGTCCGTCGGGCTCCACGAGCCGGTAGCCGTACGTCTCGATGGGGTGGCGCAGCCGGCGGGCCTCGAGCGTGCCGCAGCGCAGGGCGATCCGCTGGCCGTCGGCCTCGATGGGCTCGACGTGCAGCTCCGCGGTCTCGTAGAAGCTTGTGGCGTGCCGCAGCCGCGCGAAGTACTCGGCGCCGCCGGCGGGGAAGTGCACGGCCACCGGGTGCGGCACCCGGTCGAGCGAGAGCCGCTGGATGGTGCCGGGCAGGCCGAGGCAGTGGTCGCCGTGGAAGTGGGTGACGCAGATCCGGGTCAGGTCGGTGGCCGTGACCGTGGTGTGCAGCATCTGCCGCTGGCTGCCCTCGCCCGGGTCGAAGAGGATCACCTCGTCGTCCCAGCGCAGCACGTACCCGTTGTGGTTGCGCTGCCGGGTGGGCGCCTGGCTGGCCGTCCCGAGGATCACCAGCTCGCGCATCGACACAGCGACCTCCGGCGGGTCGTCCGGCTGCCGCCGGAGATGAAGCGACCCCCGGGGCGTCCGCGCTCGCGCGCGGGCCGGCTGGACTATGGCCGGCACCCCGGGGGTCGGGTGGCTGTCGTGGATTCGCCGCACCGCTGCCACACGGTCTCGACGATGGTGCCTGAGCCCGCCTCGCGGCGGACGGGATTACTGTCGAGGACAGCGGCTAGCGGACAGCCACCTCACGAGTCCGATTGCTATACAAGTCTGGACCACCTCCTTTCCCGTGTACCGCCACGCTATCCAGTCCCCGCCGGGCGGGGCAACGGATTTCGATCACATCGGCGGGCGGGAATACGGCGCCGCCCGCGGCGCGGGCCGCGGGCGGCGGAGGCTGTCGACGGTCGGCTGGCCGCCGGGTCGGGTCAGCTGGCGGTGCGGGCGATGCCCACCGGGCAGCTCATCCCGTTCGGGCCGTGGTTGCAGTAGCCGTTCGGGTTCTTCGTCGGGGCCAGGTACTGCTGGTGGTAGTCCTCGGCGAAGTAGTAGTCACCCAGCCGGGTGATCTCCGTGGTGATCTCACCCTTGCCGGCGCGGGCCACGATCGGCGCGAACGCGTCCCGGGAGGCGGTCGCGGCGGCGAGCTGCTCGTCGGTGGTCGCGTAGATCGCCGAGCGGTACTGGGTGCCCACGTCGTTGCCCTGGCGCATGCCCTGGGTCGGGTCGTGGTTCTCCCAGAAGACCTTCAGCAGATCCTCGTAGTCGATCTTCGACGGGTCGTAGACCACCTGGACCACCTCGGCGTGCCCGGTCATCCCCGAGCACACCTCCTCGTAGGTGGGGTTCGGCGTGTAGCCGCCCGCGTAACCCGCGGAGGTGGTGATCACGCCCGGCAGGGTCCAGAACAGCCGCTCGGCCCCCCAGAAACACCCCATGCCGAACACGGCGACCTGGCTGCCCTCCGGGAACGGGCCCTTCAGCGGGGTGCCCAGGACCTCGTGCCGGTCCGCGACCGGCATCGCGATCGGGCGGCCCGGCAGAGCCTGCTCCGGCGTGATCAGCTCGGCCTTCATACGGCGCAGGAACACGGTGGGACTCCTCTCGTATCTCCCAGGGGCTGCAACGCCGGAGGGTCCCCGATCCTTACCCGATCCCCTCGGACTCACCCGCCGGTCAGCCGAGCGCGGCGGCGATCCGGTCGGCGTACGAGCGCGCCTCGGCGTCGTCGGCGTAGCGGGTCCGGGGCCAGAAGAAGCCCCGGAGGCCGTCGCCCTTCGTCCGCGGGACGACGTGGGTGTGCAGGTGCGGGACCGACTGGGACACCTTGTTGTTCATCGCCACGAACGTCCCACCGGCCCCCAGACCGGACTCCACGGCCACGGCGAGCCGCTGCACGAGCCCGAAGTAGTCGCCCAGCGACCCGGGAGGCAGGTCGGCGAGGGTCACGAGGTGGGTCCGTGGCACCACCAGCACATGACCCTTGAACACCGGGCGCGTGTCGAGGAACGCCACGCCCTCCGGCACGTCGGCGACCCGGAACGCCGGCACCTCGCCCGCCACGATCCCGCAGAACACGCACCCGGCCACGGCCCCAGGCTATGCGGGGCGCCACCGGCGGGGTCAGGCCGGGTCGAGGTAGGCGTCCCACCCGTCGTCCGGCACCCCGACCGGGCCGGTCTCACCGCCGGCGACATGGCGTACCCGCCAGCCAGCACCACGCCGAGATCATCGTTGGCCGCGAAGCCGATCTCGACGAGCCGACGGTGCAGGGCGTCCATCAGGCGGCGCTGAGCCGGGGCAACCGTCGCTCCCAGAGCGAGACCAACCGGCGGGAGGTCATTCGCCGTACCCGTGGCCAGTCCTGACGCAGCAGTTCCGCGTCGACGTAGCGGATGATGTCGCCGCGTTGCCCGCAACCGGTACGACAGCGCGCGTCGTGACGCGGCCGGGTTGCGCCCGGTCGGCGGGGCCGGCGGACTAACGTCTCGGGAATGAGTCACGGCTTCGAGACGCTCGCCATCCACGCCGGCCAGGACCCCGAGGCCCGCACCGGCGCGGTGATCCCACCCATCTACCAGACCAGCACGTACGCGCAGGACGCCGTCGGTGCGCCGCGGCTCGGCTACGAGTACAGCCGCTCCGGCAACCCGACCCGTGACGCGCTGCAGGAGTGCCTGGCGGCGCTGGAGGGCGGCGCGGTCGGGCTCGCCTTCGCCAGCGGGCTGGCGGCCGAGGACACCCTGCTGCGGACCGTCTGCAAGCCGGGCGACCACGTGGTCATCCCGGACGACGCCTACGGGGGCACCTACCGGCTCTTCGCCCGCGTCGTGGAGCGGTGGGGCCTGGCCTACACCCCCGCCCGGGTGTCCGACCCGGACGCGATCCGCGCCGCGATCCGCCCCGGCAGCACGAGGATCGTCTGGGTGGAGACGCCCACCAACCCGCTGCTCGGCATCGCCGACATCGCCGCCCTCGCGGCCGTCGCCCACGACGCGGGCGCGCTGCTGGTGGTCGACAACACGTTCGCCTCGCCGTACCTCCAGCAGCCGATCGCCCTCGGCGCGGACGTGGTGGTGCACTCGACGACCAAGTACATCGGCGGCCACTCGGACGTGGTGGGCGGTGCGCTGATCGCCGCGGACGCCGGGCTCGGCGAGGAGCTGCGCTACCACCAGAACGCGATGGGCGCGATCAACGGGCCCTTCGACGCGTGGCTCACCCTGCGGGGGATCAAGACCCTTGGCGTACGCATGGACCGGCACTGCGACAACGCCGAGCGGCTCGCCGCGTACCTCGACGGCCACGCCCAGGTGGCGCAGGTGATCTACCCGGGTCTCCCGTCGCACCCCGGCCACGAGATCGCGGCGAAGCAGATGCGCCGCTTCGGCGGCATGATCTCCTTCCGCGCAGCGGGCGGCGAGGAGCACGCCGTCGAGATCTGCAACCGGGCCCGACTGTTCGTCCTCGCCGAGTCCCTCGGCGGGGTGGAGTCCCTGATCGAGCACCCGGGTCGCATGACACACGCAAGCGCTGCGGGCTCACCGCTTGAAGTTCCCGGCGATCTCGTGCGACTGTCTGTCGGCATCGAGACGGTCGACGACCTGCTCGCCGATCTGGAGCAGGCGCTGGGCTGACCGCTGGCTGGGGAGGGTGGCCGTGCAGGACATCATGCCGACCTGGGTCGGAGCGACCGCCAAGCAGATCGCCCGGGGCGTACGCCGGGGCGACGTCTCGGCCACCCAGGTCGTCGCGGACCACCTCGACCACATCTCCCGCGCCGACGCCGACCTCGCCGCGTTCCGCACGGTGCGCGGCGGGGAGGCGATCACCGAGGCGGAGAAGGTCGACGAGCAGGAGGACCTGGCCAACCTTCCGCTGGCCGGGGTGCCGGTGGCGGTCAAGGAGAACACCCCGGTGGCCGGGCTGCCCACCTGGAACGGGTCGGCCGCGGTGCGTACGCCGGTCGCCGAGGCCGACCACGAGGTGGTCCGCCGGCTGCGCGGCGCCGGCGCGGTGATCCTCGGGGTGACCCGCATGCCGGAGCTGGGTCTCTGGGCGCTCACCGACGACGACAGCGGCGTGACCCGCAACCCGTGGGACACCGGACGCACGCCGGGCGGCTCCTCGGGTGGCGCGGCGGCGGCCGTGGCGGCCGGCCTCGTGCCGATGGCGCACGGCAACGACGGCCTCGGCTCGATCCGCATCCCGGCCGCCTGCTGCGGGCTGATCGGACTCAAGCCGGGCCGCGGCGTGGTTCCCTGCCAGCTCGGCGCGGAGGACTGGTTCGGGCTCACCGAGCACGGGATGCTGACCACCACGGTCGCCGACGCGGCCGTGGGCTTCTCGGTGCTCGCGGGACGGCGCCCGGAGAAGCTGGTCCCGCCGCAGCGGCTGCGGGTCGGGGTGTCGCTCCGCTCGCCGGTGCGCGGCGTCTCGCCGGACGCCCCCAACCGGGACGCCGTCGCCACCGCCGGCCGGCTGCTGGCCGCCGCGGGCCACGACACGGTCCCGGCCGACCCGGTCTACCCGACCCGGCTCGGCCTCCAGGGCATCGCCACCTGGTTCGCGGCGGCGGCCGCCGACGTCCAGGCCGCCGGCATCGACCGGCGCAGCCTGCAACGGCGCAGCCGCCGGCACGTCGCGCTCGGCGAGTGGGCGCAGCGGCGGGGGTACGTCCGGGAGGCGGACCGGGTCGCCTGGCGGGAACGGTCCATCGGCTTCTTCACCGACCACTCGGTCGACCTGCTGCTCACCCCGGCGCTGGCCGGCCGCCCGCCGGAGGCGGCCAGCTGGTCGAACCGGTCCTGGCGGGCCAACATGGCGGCGAACATCCGGTACGCGCCGTACGCGGCGCCGTGGAACATCGCCGGTCTGCCGTCGATCGTCGTGCCGGTGGGCCGGCGCCCCGACGGTCTGCCGGTCGCCGTGCAGCTGGTCGGCCCGCCCGGGTCGGAGCTGCTGCTGCTCGGTGTGGCCGGCCAGTTCGAGATGGCCGCGCCCTGGCCGCGGCACGCACCGGGGTACCCGCGCGTCGGCACGGGGTCGCCCGCCATCGCGTGATCGTCGAGCGTTCGCGGGCGGATTCGACGGTGGCGTCGCCGCCGGTCCCGCCGACGCCGGGTGGCACGATCGGGGCATGACGGAACTGGTCGGTCTCGCCGACGTACAGGCCGCGCGGGAACTGCTCGCCGGCGTCACCCGCACCACGCCGCTCGAGCCCTCCCGGCCGCTGAGCGCGGTTCTCGGCGGGCCGGCGTGGCTGAAGTGCGAGAACGTGCAGCGGGCCGGGTCGTACAAGGTGCGCGGCGCGTACGTGCGGATCTCCCGGTTGTCGCGGGAGGAGCGGTCCCGGGGGGTGGTCGCGGCGAGCGCCGGGAACCACGCCCAGGGTGTGGCGCTCGCCGCCGGGCTGGTCGGCGCCCACGCCACGGTCTTCATGCCGGTGAACGCGCCGCTGCCGAAGGTCGCGGCCACCAAGGGGTACGGCGCCCAGGTCGAGCTGGTCGGCAACACCGTCGACGAGTCGCTGGTGGCCGCGCAGACGTTCGCCGAGCGGACCGGGGCGGTGCTCATCCACCCGTTCGACCACCGGGACGTGATCGCCGGGCAGGGCACCGTGGCGCTGGAGATCCTCGAACAGTGCCCGGACGTGAAGACGATCATCACCGGCGTGGGCGGGGGCGGTCTGATCTCCGGGATCGCGGTCGCGGCGAAGGCCCTGCGACCGGACATCCGCGTCATCGGCGTCCAGGCGTCCGGCGCGGCCGCGTACCCGCCCTCGCTGGTCGCCGGGGAGCCGGTCCGGCTGCCGGCGTTCTCCACCATCGCGGACGGCATCGCCGTGGGCCGCCCCGGCGACCTCACCTTCACGCACGTGCGCAAGCTGGTGGACGAGGTGGTCACCGTGTCCGAGGAGGACATCTCCCGGGCGCTGCTGATGCTGCTGGAGCGGGGCAAGCAGGTGGTCGAACCGGCCGGCGCGGTCGGCGTCGCGGCGCTGCTCGCGGGGGCCGTGCAGGTGGAGGCGCCGGTGGTCGCCGTCCTGTCCGGCGGCAACATCGACCCGCTGCTGATGCTGCGCGTGATCGAGCACGGGCTTGCCGCCGCGGGCCGCTACCTGCGGTTCACGGTGCGCTGCTCCGACCGCCCCGGCCAGCTCGCGTCGCTGCTCGGCGAGATCGCCGAGCACCGCGCGAACGTGGTGGACGTGGTGCACCAGCGCGCCCACCCGCACCTGCACCTCGGCGAGGTGGAGGTGGCGCTCTCGGTGGAGACGCGGGGTGTCGAGCACTCCGACACGCTCATCAGCGCGCTGCGGGCGAGCGGCTACCAGGTGGTCTTTGCCGGCGAGGCGTGACACCGGCCGGTGCCACGCCTCGCGGGGGGACGTACGCGTCGATGCGGGCCGGGCTCGGGCCCGGCCACCGCGCCTCAGCCGCTGAACGGCTCGAACTTGACCACGGTCACCTTGATGTCGGCGCCGCTGGGCGCCGTGTAGGTGCAGGTCTGGCCCGCCCGGCCGCCCAGGATGGCCTGGCCGAGCGCCGACTCGGGGCTGTAGACGGTCAGGTCGGTGGTGGACGCGATCTCCCGGGAGCCGAGCAGGAAGGTCTCGGTGTCGTCCTTGTCGTCGTCGAAGTAGATCGTCACCACCATGCCGGGCGCCACCGCGTCGGCCGACGGCGCCTCGCCGACCTTGGCGGTGCGCAGCAGTTCCTGGAGGTAGCGGATGCGCCCCTCGGCCTTGCCCTGCTCCTCGCGGGCGGCGTGGTAGCCGCCGTTCTCCCGCAGGTCGCCCTCCTCGCGCCGGGCGTTGATCTCGGCGGCGATCACCGGCCGGTTGGCGATGAGCTCGTCGAGCTCGGCCTGGAGCCGGTCGTAAGCGTCCTGCGACAGCCAGGTGGCGGACGCCTCGTTGCCAGTGGACACAGGCGATCTCCTCAGTTGTGCGTGGCTGGCTGACAGGTGAACTTCCAAGTTACCAGTGCCGTACGACACGGGGTGGCGACGATCACCTCAGCGCCGGGCGCGTACGGCGGCGCGTGCGGGCCGGGCGTGGCGGGGTCAGGCCGGTGCGGGCCGGGCGTGGCGGCGTCAGGCCGGTGCGGGCCCTCCGTGGCGGGGTCGGGTGGCCGGGGCGGTGGTGTGTCCCGTCAGGCCGGGGGCCGGCAGCGCAGCACCTCGCCGATGAAGGGCCGGCCGGTGGTCGCCAGCCGGTGCTGGACCGTCACGTGCCGCTCTCCGGGCGGTGCGGTCACCGTGACCTGTTCCCGGGCCACCTCGTTGCCGTCGCGGTCCCGGGCGCGGAGCAGGCAGACGGCCGACCCGCCGGTGGGCACCGTCACCCGGAAGTCGACACGTACCTGTTTGTCCGTGATGTCCGTGTAGGTGATGACCTGGGAGTCGTAGTTCGGATCGCCGTACTGCCGGTAGAGCCGCAGCGCGATCACGCTGAGCACGGCCAGCAGGACGACCAGCGCCACGACGGCCAGCACCGTGGGGCGGCGCCCGCCGGGCTGTCGGCGGCGGCCGTACCGCCCGGGAGGGAAGGTGGGTGCTTCCGGTGCAACTGTGGCGTGCGTCTCGCTCACCGGCGGGTATCTCCTGGCGTCGTTGTCGGTGGCATCGGCAAGAATGGCTTCTGTCCATCCTCCCAGCCCGGCTCCGCCTCAAGCATGGCAGGCGTCAAGCATGGCAGGTCGGCCGTCGGAGGGTCCGCCCGGCGGTCGCCGGGCGGGAGGATCCCGGCAGGTCAACGGCCCGTCCCGGGCCCACCGGCCGACCCGAACGAGGAGTGCCGAAGTTGGCAGAGCAGCTACGCCTCATGGCCGTCCACGCCCACCCGGACGACGAGTCCAGCAAGGGCGCCGCCACGATGGCGAAATACGTCGCCGAGGGAGCGGAGGTCCTCGTCGTCACGTGCACCGGGGGTGAGCGCGGCAGCGTGCTCAACCCGAAGCTCGACCGGCCCGACGTGTGGGCCAACATCGCCGAGATCCGCCGCGCCGAGATGGACGCCGCCCGCGCCATCCTCGGCGTCGAGCAGGCCTGGCTCGGCTTCGTCGACTCGGGGCTTCCCGAGGGCGACCCGCTGCCCCCGCTGCCCGAGGGGTGTTTCGCCCTGCAGGACGTCGAGGTGGCCGCGGGCCCGCTGGTGCGGCTGATGCGGGAGTTCCGGCCCCACGTCGTGACCACGTACGACGAGCGCGGCGGCTACCCCCACCCCGACCACATCATGTGCCACAAGGTGACCGTCGCGGCGTTCGACGCCGCCGGCGACCCGGAGCGCTACCCCGAGCTGGGCGAGCCGTGGCAGCCGCTCAAGCTCTACTACGACGTGGGCTTCTCGAAGGGCAAGATCATGGCGCTGCACGAGGCCATGCTCGCCGCCGGCCTCGAGTCGCCGTACCTGGACTGGCTCAAGCGCTGGGAGGAGAATCCCGACGACCAGCGCCCGGAGGTCACCACCCGGGTGGAGTGCGCGCAGTACTTCCCGGTCCGTGACGACGCGCTGCGCGCCCACGCCACCCAGGTCGACCCGGACGGCTTCTGGTTCCGGGTGCCGATGGAGATCCAGCAGCGCGCGTGGCCGACGGAGGACTTCCACCTGGCGCGGTCGCTGGTCGACAGCCCGTTGCCCGAGTCGGATCTCTTCGCCGGGGTGCGTGAGACGGTCCATGCCTGCTGACCGGGCGCGGCGTTACGCTGGTCCCCAGTCACACATCGGAGGAACGCCATGCTGACCGCTGCCCAGGTGCTCGCGGAGAACAACTTCGGGGACACCCGCACGGGTGGCCTGGCCGGCCCGATGGGTCTCTTCCTCATCCTGCTGCTGGGCACCGCCACGGTCCTGCTGATCCGCAACATGAACGCCCGGCTGCGGCGGCTGCCCGACCGGTTCCCCGGTCAGGGTCTTCCGGCCGACGCGGGCCGGGCGGACGCGGTGGTCGCCGATCCGACAGACGGGACTGGAAGCCAAGATTCATCCCCGGACGCTCCCAACGGGCGCGAGCAGCGCTGAAACGGGTAGTCCGCCCGTGAATCACGCCGAACCCGGCCTTCGACCCCTGTTGCGGTCATCGGGTTTGGCTTAGCCTTCCGCCGGGGGGACCAGAAGTCCCCGAGCCGTGCGCGGGAGGGGGCGCCGATGACCGTCACAGCAGCGGTTGCCCGTCGTACGGCGTGCCGGCCGGCACGCGGAGCGGGTCGGTGACCTCCGGTCGGGCGGGCGAGAGGGCCGACCTGCTCGGGCTGCGGAGCACTCCGCGCCGGGTGGTGGTGCTGACCGCCGCGGTCACCGTGACGGCCCTCGTGGCCGCCGTGGTCGGGTCGACCCTGCCGCAGCGGCTGCCGGGCGACGATCCGCTGCCCGCCCCGGCCCGCTACGGCATCGCCGTCGGCGTCCTCGCCGTGGCCCAGCTGGTCCGGCTGCGCTTCCGCGCACCGGCGAGCACCGTGAGCATCAGCTGGGGCGAGGCGGCGCTGATCATCTGCCTCCACCTGGTGCCCGCGGGCTGGATCCCGTCCGCCACCCTCCTCGGTGCCGGGCTCGCCTGGTCGGCGGTCTCGCTGTTCGGCGGCGAACGCCGATCCGCGCTGGAGATCGTCCGGATCGCCGCGTCGCTGGCGACGGCCTCCGCGCTGGCGGTCGTCGTCACCACCGCGCTCGGTCGGCCGCTGCTGGCCGACCTCACGCCGGGGCTGGCCGCCGCCCTGGCCGCGGGTGCGGTGACGTACCTGCTCACCACCGCCTGGCTCAGCGGGATGACGATCGCGCTGCGGCACGGCGTTCCCGTCGGGCCCTCGGTGTTCGCCGCGCTCCGGGGAAAGCTCCCGATGTTCGTCGGCAACGTGGCGGTCGGCCTCGTCGTGGTGGCGCTGCTCCGGATCGACCCGCGCTGGCTGCTGCTGCTTCCGCCGCCGCTCTGGCTGCTCCAGCAGACGTACCGGCACCGGCTCCGGACCGACCAGGAACGCCGCACGTGGCGGACCTTCGCCGAGGCGACCGCCGCGCTCAACCAGCTCGACGAGCGCGCCGTGGCGAGCGCGGCGGTCAGCGGGGCGCTCACGCTGTTCCACGCCGAACTCGTCGACGTCGACGTGGTTCGCGGCGACGGGCGCTGGCGGCGTTACCGCGGCGACGCGGCCGGTGGCCTCGTCGACCGCGAGATCGCCGAGCCGGGTGACGCCGAGCCCGACGAGCACGAGCTGGTGCGCCCGCTCGCCGTCGGCGCCACACCCGTCGGCCGGTTGCGGGTCCGCTTCCCGCGTACGGCGCCGCCGACCGGCCGCGAACGGGACGCCCTGGCCGCGTACTCCGACGCGCTGGCGGCCGCGCTGCACGACGCCGCCACCCACCGGGAGCTGCGGCTGGTCGCCGCCCGGTCGTCGTACGAGGCGGTGCACGACCCGCTCACCGGGCTCGTGAACCGGGCCGCCATGCTCAGCAAGGGTGACCAGGCGTTGCGGCAGCTCCCGCACGACCACCCCGTGGCGCTGCTGCTGCTCGACATCGACCAGTTCAAGGAGGTCAACGACACCCTCGGCCACGCGGCCGGCGACCAGTTGCTGCGGCTGACCGCGAACCGGCTCGGCGCGCTGACCCGTCCCGGGGACCTGCTGGGCCGGCTCGGAGGCGACGAGTTCGCGCTGCTGCTGACGTCGGTCCCGGTGATCGGCGACCGGGCCGCCCCCACGGCGTACGCGATGCGCCAGGCCCGCGAGATCGCCGAACGGCTGGCCGCGCCCACCGAGGTGGCGGGTGTGCGGATGTCCGTCGAGGTCTCCGTCGGCGTGGTGGTGGCCGACGCCGGCACCGCCGACCTCACCGAGCTGCTGCGCCGGGCCGACATCGCGATGTACCAGGCGAAGGAGGGCGGCGGCAACGTCGCCGCGTACGACAGCAGCCGCGACGCGGCGAGCACCGACCAGCTCGCCCTGCTGGCCGAACTGCGCGAGGCGCTCGAGGTGGACGATCAACTCGTCCTCGCGTTGCAGCCGGCGGTCGACCTCACCACCGGCGCACCCACCGGTGTGGAGGCCCTGATCCGCTGGCGGCACCCCCGGCGGGGGTGGCTCAGCCCGGTCGACTTCATCCGGCCCGTCGAGAACAGCGAGCAGCTCGGCACGTTCACGCGGTACGTGCTGGACAAGGCGCTCGCGGTCGCCGCCGGCTGGGCCCGGGAGGGCCTGGACATCCCGATCTCGGTCAACCTGTCCGCGCGTAGCCTGCTCGATCCTCGGCTGCCCGCGGAGATCGCCGAGGCGCTGCGGCGGCACCAGGTGCCCGCGCACCGGCTGGTCCTGGAGATCACGGAGACGGTGGTGATGAGCGAGCTGGAGATCATCGACGAGGTGCTGGCCACCCTCCGGTCGATGGGCGTGCAGCTCGCCGTGGACGACTTCGGCACCGGCTTCTCGTCGCTGACCTTCCTCACCCGGATCGCCGTCGACGAGCTGAAGGTCGACCGGTCCTTCGTGATCCGGATGGCCGACTCGCCGGAGGCGGCGGCCATCGTCCGGACGACCGTGGGTCTCGCGCACGAGCTGGGGCTGCGGGTCGTGGCCGAGGGGGTCGAGACCGTCGAGCAGCGGACGGCCCTCGCCGAGCTGGGCTGCACGGCCGCGCAGGGATACCACTTCTTCAAGCCCATGCCGGCCGACAAGATCGGTGCCGTCCTCGGCACCCTGCTGGACGAGGCACGCCCGAACGTCTTCCCCCTCCGCACCAACGGCGCCTCCTGACCCCCACCCCCCCTGCCCCCTGGCGCTGCCCCCCGCCTGGCCCCGCCCCCGCTGCAGCGCGTGATCATGACGTTATCGCCCCGACACGCCGGCATTCAGGGCAGTAACTTCATGATCACCGGGCCGAGCCAGGGCCGGGCCGAGCCAGGGCCGGGCCGAGCCAAGCCGGGCCGAGCCGAGCCGGGCCGAGCCAGGGCCAGGCCGGGCAGGCCGGGCCCTGGTCGGGGCCGGGTCGGATGGTCGGAGTCCGGCGGGATGGGGGGTGGCTGGTTATGGTCGTCGGGTGAACCGACTCGCTGACGCCACGAGCCCCTACCTGCTCCAGCACGCCGACAACCCGGTCGACTGGTGGCCGTGGTGCGAGGAGGCGTTCGCGGAGGCGCGCCGCCGGGACGTACCGGTCATCATCTCGGTCGGCTACGCCGCCTGCCACTGGTGTCACGTCATGGCGCACGAGTCGTTCGAGGACGACGCCGTGGCCGCCCTCATGAACGCCGGTTTCGTGTCGATCAAGGTGGACCGTGAGGAGCGCCCGGACGTCGACGCCGTCTACATGACGGCCACGCAGGCGATGACCGGCCAGGGTGGCTGGCCGATGACCGTCTTCGCCACGCCGGACGGCACGCCGTTCTTCTGCGGCACCTACTACCCGAAGCCCGCCTTCCTCCGGCTCCTCCAGTCGGTCGGCACCGCCTGGCGTGACCAGCGGGACGACGTGCTGCGCCAGGGCGCCGCCGTGGTCGAGGCGGTCGGTGGGGCCCAGGCCGTGAGCGGGCCGACCGCGCCGCTGGAGGCCGGACTGCTCGACGCCGCGGCCGAGCAGCTCGCCCGGGAGTACGACGAGAGCAACGGCGGATTCGGCGGCGCGCCGAAGTTCCCGCCGCACATGAACCTGCTCTTCCTGCTGCGGCACCACCAGCGCACCGGCTCGGACCGCAGTCTGGAGATCGTCCGGCACACCTGCGAGGCGATGGCCCGGGGCGGCATCTACGACCAGCTCGCCGGCGGATTCGCCCGCTACTCGGTCGACGGGCACTGGACCGTGCCGCACTTCGAGAAGATGCTCTACGACAACGCCCTGCTGCTGCGGACGTACACGCAGCTGTGGCGCCTCACGGGGGACCCGATGGCGGCCCGCGTCGCCGCCGAGACCGCCGCGTTCATGATCGACGACCTGGGCACCCCGGAGGGCGGCCTGGCCTCCGCCCTGGACGCCGACACCGAGGGCGTCGAGGGGCTCACGTACTCTTGGACGCCGGCGCAGCTCGTCGAGGCGCTCGGCGAGGACGACGGTCGCTTCGCCGCCGACCTGTTCGCGGTCACCGAGTCCGGCTCCTTCGAACGCGGCACGAGCGTCCTGCGGCTGGCCCGGGACGTCGACGACGTGGACCCCGACGTGGCGGCGCGGTGGGAGCGGGTCCGCGCCCGCCTGCGCGAGGCGCGCGACACCCGGCCGCAGCCTGCCCGCGACGACAAGGTGGTCGCCTCCTGGAACGGCCTCGCCGTCACCGCGCTGGTCGAGCACACCGCGCTGACCGGCGACCCGGTGACCGCCGCCGCGGCCACTCGGATCGCCGAGGTGCTCGCCGAACGCCACCTCGTCGACGGCCGGCTGCGGCGGGTCTCACGCGGCGGCGTGGTCGGCGAGCCGGCCGGTGTGCTGGAGGACTACGGCTGCGTGGCCGAGGCGTTCTGTGCCATGCACCAGCTCACCGGCGAGGGTCGGTGGCTCGACCTGGCCGGAGGTCTGCTCGACGTCGCCCTGGAGCGGTTCGCCGCACCCGGAGGCGGCTTCTACGACACCGCCGACGACGCGGAGCGGCTGGTCACCCGGCCCGCCGACCCGACCGACAACGCCACCCCGTCCGGCCGGTCAGCCGTCGTGGCGGCGCTCGTGGCGTACGCGGCGTTGACCGGCCGGACGCGCTACCGGGAGGCGGCCGAGGCGGCGTTGGCCACGGTGGCGCCGATCGTCGCCCGGCACGCCCGCTTCACGGGGTACGCGGCGGCCGTCGGCGAGGCGCTGCTCTCCGGTCCGTACGAGATCGCCGTGGTCACGGACCAGCCGGCCGGCGAGCCCCTGCTCGCGGCGGCGCACCGGCACGCGCCGCCCGGGGCCGTGATCGTGGCCGGCCCGTCCGACCGGCCCGGGGTACCCCTGCTCGCCGACCGTCCGATGATCAACGGGCGGCCCACGGCGTACGCCTGCCGGGGTTTCGTCTGCGAGCGGCCGGTGACCGAGGTCGACGACCTGGTGGGGCAGCTCGGCCGCTGAGGCCGACCGCGCGGCGACGGCGGGTGCCGTCCGGAGGCCGCGGCCCGGCGGCCGCGGGCGGCCCGCCGCTCCCGGCCGACGTGTGATGCGCCATCCGGGCGCGGCGCCGGCGAGCTGCCCCGATAGGCTTGCGCCGCTATGGACTCCCGTACCGGTCTGCCTGTTGTCGGAATGGTGGGCGGTGGCCAGCTGGCCCGGATGACCCACCAGGCCGCGATCGCCCTCGGCCAGTCGCTGCGCGTGCTCGCGCTGGCCCCCGACGACGGTGCCGCGCTGGTGGCCGCCGACGTCCAGTACGGCGACCACACCGACCTCGCCGCGCTGCGCACCTTCGCCAAGGGCTGCGACGTCGTCACGTTCGACCACGAGCACGTGCCCAACGAGCACGTCCGCACGCTCGCCGCGGAGGGCGTGACGCTCTACCCGCCCGCCGACGCGCTGCGGTACGCGCAGGACAAGCGCGCCATGCGCGAACGGCTCACCGAGCTGGGCGCGCCGGTCCCGGCCTGGCGGCCCGTCGCCTCCCCCGACGACCTGGTGGCGTTCGGGACCGAGGTCGGCTGGCCGGTGGTGCTGAAGGCGGCCCGGGGCGGCTACGACGGCCGGGGCGTCTGGATGGTGACCGACGCGGCGCACGCCGCCGAGCTGGCCACCACCCTGCTGGCCGGGGGCACCGAACTGATCGTCGAGGAGCGGGTGCCGCTGCGCCGGGAACTGGCCGTGCAGGTGGCCCGCTCGCCGTTCGGGCAGGTCGCCGCGTATCCCGTGGTCGAGACCGTGCAGGTCGACGGCATCTGCGTCGAGGTGCTGGCCCCGGCGCCCGCGCTGCCCGAGGAGGTGGCGGTCGCCGCCCAGCAGCTCGCCATCGACCTGGCCACCTCGCTCGGCGTGGTCGGCCTGCTGGCCGTGGAGCTGTTCGAGGTGACCGACGCCTCGGGCCGGCCGGGGATCGTCGTCAACGAGCTGGCGATGCGCCCGCACAACTCCGGGCACTGGACCATCGAGGGCGCCCGCACGTCGCAGTTCGAGCAGCACCTCCGGGCGGTGCTCGACTACCCGATGGGTGACACCTCGCTCGCCGCGCCCGTCGTGGTGATGGCGAACGTGCTCGGCGGGGAACCGGGCGGGATGTCGATCGACGAGCGGCTGCACCACCTCTTCGCCGCCGAACCGGGCGCGAAGGTGCACCTCTACGGCAAGCAGGTCCGCCCGGGCCGGAAGATCGGGCACGTCACGGTGCTCGGTGACGACCTGGACGACGTACGGGCGCGGGCCGCGCGGGCCGCCCGCTGGCTGCGTACGGGGCACGAGTGAGCGGGGCCGCGAACCCCGTAGGCGCGGACGGAGGGCAGGACGCGATGGCGGCCGTCGGACTGATCATGGGTAGCGACTCGGACTGGCCGACCATGAAGGCCGCTGCCGAGGTCCTCGACGAGTTCGGGGTGCCGTACGAGGTGGGCGTGGTGTCCGCGCACCGTACCCCCGGCAAGATGATCGAGTACGGCCGCAGCGCCGCCGACCGGGGTCTCAAGGCGATCATCGCGGGGGCCGGTGGCGCCGCCCACCTGCCGGGCATGGTCGCCTCGGTCACGCCGCTGCCGGTGATCGGCGTACCGGTGCCGCTCAAGCACCTGGACGGCATGGACTCGCTGCTCTCGATCGTGCAGATGCCGGCCGGCATCCCGGTCGCCACGGTCTCGATCGGGAACGCCCGTAACGCCGGCCTGCTGGCCGTACGCATCCTCGGCGCCACCGACCCGGAGTTGCGGGCGCGGATGGTCGCGTACCAGGAGGGCCTGGAGCGGATGGTGGCCGAGAAGGACGCGAAGCTGCGAGCCTCCCTGGCCTGACCCCCCGCAGCACTCCCGCGATCTTGCACTTTCGGCCCTCGTTATGCGCCGTACGCCCCATTCGCCGGGGCCACAAGTGCAAGATCGACGAGAAATGGGGCGGCGGGCTCACCTCATGCCGCGCAGGGCCGTTTGCAACCGCTCCTGGGCGCGGCGCCGGCGCTCGTTGCTGGCGCCGAGGATGAGCAGCAGGATCCCGACGGGGATCAGCGCGAGCCACGGCCCGAACGCGAACAGCGCGTGGATCGCCGTGATCGCGGTGACCGTCGCGCCGACGATCACCGGCGCCTGCTGCCGGCTCGACGAGCCGAAGATCAGTACGGCGACCGCCCCGAGCAGCAGGAGGACCTGCCGCAGCGTCGTCGACCCGGTGGCCAGCACGATCGCCAGGCTCGGCACGAACGCCGCCACGAGCGCCGGCCCGTACGCCGTCCAACTGCTGAGGTCGGGCCGTTCGCGGAGTTCCAGCACCCCGACGAGCAGGGCGAGCGCCGCGAACGGCAGCGTGTACGCCTCGGGCAGCGCCACGTCGGCGACCCGCATGAGGATCCACCAGGCGGTGATCTCGCAGACCACCACCGCCCAGAACAGGACGCGCCGTTCCACCGGCCGGCGCGTGGGCCGGCTCGCCGCCACCCCGAGCACCGCACCCCAGGCGGCGAGCAGGGCGGCGATGTGCCGGGGCGAGTCGAAGGCCAGCGCCAGCGCGATGAGCGCCGCCGCGTGGCCGCTCCACTCCACGGTGGCCGCCTCGCGCTGCGCCTCGGGTTGGCGCAGCCGGGGCAGCAGGGCCGCGAAGACCTGCAACGCGGCGCCGACCGCGAGCACCCCGAACGCGGACCAGACGGCGGCCAGACCGGCCACGAGGCCGGCGGTCAGGACGAACAGCTGCGCCATCAACGAGGCGAACAGCCACCCGAGGATGCGGGCCCGCTGGGTGGTGCCGAAGAGCGCCGCCACCGTGCCGACGCCGACCGCGCCTCCCAGCGTGAACAGCGTCAGCTCCCGGGTGGCGAGGCTGCCGGCCAGCCCCGCCCCGCCGGCGGCCAGGCCGATGACGAAGACCAGGACGCGGGCCAGCCGCAACGAGCGGGCCGGTTCGATGAGGGACGGCGGCGGGGTCAGCGCGAGTCCCAGCATCGAGATGGTGAACACCGACAGGGCGGCGAGCACGCTCGCGGGCCAGCCGTTGCCGAGCGCGGTGGGCGCGATGAGCAGGGTGACGGCCGCGCCCGGCAGCACCACGGGCACCGCCCGCGTACGCCGGCCGCCGCTGAACCCGGTGGCGGCGAGCGCCGCGGTCGCGGTCAGCAGCAGCGCCGTCAGCACGTGCGTCGGGTCGACCGCGCCCGCCGGCGGGGTGAGCAGGTCCGGCGGCGGCCCCTGCCACACCCGGGACAGCGTCCGGTGCGGGTCGACCAGCGCCACTTCGAGGGCCTGCGCGATGGAGGCCAGCGCGAGAGCGGTCGGCAGGACCGCCGCGGCGAGCGCGCCGGCGGCCGGGCTGACCCGCCAGCGGCGGCGCTCCGGGTCGTCGGGCAACCGGCGCAGGGCGCCGTCGAGCAGCACCTGCCAGCGTCGCACCGGCTGTGCCGAGCCGACCGGCGGTACGGTGGCCGCCCGGACCAGCTCCGCCAGGACGCCGAGCAGCGCGGCCGCGGCCGCGTACACGCCGACGGCGAGGCCGGTGGGGAACGCGGCCAGCGCGCTGATGGTCGCGCCGCCCGCCACGGCCACGCTGGCCCAGGGCAGGTACTGCGGGATCCGGTGCCGCGCCGCGGCCACGGCGGCCAGCCCGAGGCTGGACGCGGCCAGGGCCGCGGTCAGCACCACCTGGGCCGGGTGACCGAACTCGGCGGCCAGCGCGGCGAGCGCGCCGGGGAGCGCCAGCAGCGTGGCACCCGCCGCGGCACCGCCGATCTGCACGAGGTGCGGGGGCATGCCCTCCACCTCGACGTCGTCGACCAGCGTGCCGGCGAGGTTGCGGGCCAGTACGGCGACCACCAGGCCGATCAGCGCGATGCTGCCGAGCGCCAACGCCGTGGTCCACGGCCGGACGAGTCCCGCGCCCGCGGCGTGCAGGGCCACGACGCCGGCCACCGTGGCCCGGGACAGCCCGGCCCGCGGCTCGATCGTCGCCACCGCGGCCATGCCGAACACGGTGGCCACCATCGCCCCGATGAGAACCGGCGACCACCAGGGCAGCGCGAACGCGGCGGGCGCGCCGATGGTGGCGAGCACGACGGCGGCGCCGGACACGTCGTACCGCCACGGCGGGGGCAGCAGGACGGCGGCCGCGACCGCGAGCAGGACCAGCGCGACCGGCGCCTGCCAGGTCGATCCCCCGGTGGGGGCGGCGGGCCAGCCGGAGAGGTCGCCCGCCCAGATCGGGCCGGGGGTGGCGAGCACCCCGACGCCGCCGCGCAGCGCGATCCAGCCGGCGACCAGCCCGATCAGCAGGCCGCCCACGGCGAGGCCGAGGATGGGGCCCCGGCGCCACTCCTCGGGCATCGCGCGGGCCCCGACGGCCACGACCAGGACCAGTCCGGCCGCCACGGCGAGCTGCCCGCCAGGGGCGAGGACGGCCGCGATCCGGACCAGCGTCGCGATCAGCGCGGCGGTCACCGCGGCGGCGGCGAGGTCCGACCCGTCCAGGGTGAGGTCGGCGCGGCGGCCGGCGTCGATCGACGGGGCCAGGAAGAGCAGTACGGCCGCGACCAGCAGGAGCGCGCCCACCCACGCGTCGGCCACGGTGGAGCCGGGGGCGCCGAACGCGGCGGCGGACACCACCAGCGCGCCGAGCCCCGTGCCGACGGCCAGCGGTGCGGGGATGTGCCGCTGCGAGACCTGCACGATCGCCGCGTACCCGAGGGTCACGCAGACCGCCAGGAACGCGGCCGCGAGCACCGGGACGGTCGTCTCGCGGAGGGCCGACGGGGTGGTCGGGGCGGTGGCGGACACGGTGGTGGCCACGAAGGAGGCCACCGCGCCGGGCAGGGCGAAGGCCGCGCCGCCGGCGGCCCAGGCGGAGACGACGTCGGCGGGTGCGGGGGCGATGCGGAGCCGGGGTGCGACCGCCACGAGGACGCCCGCCAGGAAGAGCACGAGCAGCACGGCCGTCGTGAGCGCCGGCCGGGCCAGGCCGGCGCCCGCCCCGAGCAGGCCCACCGCCGCCGCGCCGATGGCGTGCGCGTGCGCGGCCCGGGTGGTGGGTGCGGAGAGCCCGACCACCCCGATGCCGACGGCGGTCAGCACCATCGGCCACGGCGCCGCCGCCCAACCCAGGCCGAACGAGGCCGGTACGGCCAGCGCCGTCAGCGCCGCCGCGGCCACGGCGAACTCGCGGCGGATGTCCTCCGGCAGGGACAGGATCGCCGCGACCGTGAGCAGGAAGGCGCTCGTGGCCAGCTGCCAGGAGGCGGGACCGACCGCGGCGGCCAGCTCGGTCGGGTACCGGGTGAGGTCGGCGTCCCACGCGGGGAGTGACGCCTGGACGGGGGCGATGCCGGCGCGCAGGGCACCGCCGGCCACCACGAGCCCGCTCACCGTGAGCGCCACCGCCGAGGCGAGCTGCGGCCCGCGCCGGGCGGCCTCCGGCAGGGCGCGGACCGCCAGCCCGGTGACCGCGATGACCGCGGAGATCAGCAGCAGCGCCCGGCCGGGCAGCGCCACCGAGGCGATCCGGCTCAGCGCGCCGATGACCGCGAGGGTCAGGATGCCGGCGCCCACGTCGGGCAGCGGCGGGCGGCGCAGGGCCAGTGTGCCGGCCAGGCCGGCGACCGCGGCGAGCAGCAGCACCAGGCCGGCGCCGACGGCGGCCGGCACGGTCGCCGCGCGGAGCAGGGCCGTCACGGCGTACGCCAGGGCGAGCGCGACGGCCACCCCGTGCAGCAGCCAGGTCAGCTCGCGGAGCCCGGGAACCGGCCGGGCCGGCGCGTCGGCCCGATCCGGCTCCGGCGCCAGCACCTCGCCGGCCTCCTCCGGGGCCGCCTCGGGACGCTCGTCGGCGGATCGCTGCCGGGGCGCGGACGGGGAGGCCGGTGGCGGCGGTGGCGGCTCCGGCAGGTCGCGGCGGACCGGGCGCTCCACCACGACGCCGGAGCGGGCGAGCCAGAGGTCGAGTAGGGCGACCACGGTGAGCGCCATGGCCCAGCCCGCCGGGCCGGTGATCCGGTCGTACGCCAGCAGCGGCACCACCGGCTGGGCGGCGAGCACCGTGGCGAACCGGGGCGCGCGCAGCCCGCTCCAGGCGGCGTAGCCGAGCGAGACACCGGCGGTGGCCGCGAAGACCATGCTGGCGAAGACGGCGCCCGAGGCGCCGCTGCCGCCGATCCGGTCGACCGCCCAGAGCGCGTACCCGGCGAGCGGCACCAGCAGCAGACCGACGGCGGCGATCGTCTCGGCCGTGGAGGTGAGCCCCCGTCGGGCCAGGACCGGCGGTGCGAGCAGCAGCAGCACGGTCGCGATGAGCAGGATGCCGAGCCGCGCGACGGCGTCCATCGAACTGGTCGCCACGGCGGCGAAGACCACGGCGGCCACGCCGAGCAGGAGGGCGCCCAGCCCGAGCGGGATGTTCTGCACCTCCCGCGAGGACGCCTCCGGCGGGTGCTCGGGGTCGTCGGCGTCGAGCCAGGTGGGCGGAGGTGGCGGGGGTGGGGGCTCGGCGGTGCCCGGTGGGGTGCCCTGGCGGGGAACCCGTGGCGGGGCGCCGGTCGTGGCGGTCGGTGGCCGCCGGCCGGGGCGCCGGCGGAGCACCCGGCGCGGCCGGGTGGCCTGCTTGAGCCGTTCCTCACCGGCGTGCGCGAGGATGTCCCGCTGGAAGAGCGCGGCCTGCATCTTCGCGGCGATCTGCCGCTGCTCACGGGCGATGGCGGCGTCGCGCGCCTTCATCTCCGCGATGGACCGCTCGATCTCCGCCAGGTGTTCGACCCACTGTGGCTGCTCCGCGCCGCAGTGCGGGCAGCGGACGGCCGGCTTGATGGCCCGGCCGCACGAGGAGCACTGAAAGGTCGCCACGACACCCCTCCACCCGCACTGTGGACTCCCACTGTCGCAGCATGCCCAAAGCCGGCGCCATTTTCGACAGTTGTCGGCGGGTCCAGGACAAACGAGTCCGGGGGAGAAAGGAAACGGCCGGTCGCGGATGCTCCGCGACCGGCCGTTACACCAGTCGGTCAGGGGCGGCCCATGCCGCGGTACTCCCAGCCGGCCTGCGTCCACAGTGCCGGGTCGAGGCAGTTGCGCCCGTCGACCACCTTGCGGCCGGCGACGAGTTCACCGAGGGCGACCGGGTCGGCGTTGCGGAAGTCGGCCCACTCGGTGAGCACGCAGACCAGGTCGGCGCCGGTGACGGCGTCGGTCATGCTGGCCTCGTAGGTCAGCTCCGGCATCGCCCGGCGGGCGTTCTCCATGCCCTGCGGGTCGTAGACGTGCACGTCGGCGCCGGCCTTGCGCAGCAGCCCGGCGACGGCGAGCGCCGGTGCGTCGCGTACGTCGTCGGTGTTGGGCTTGAACGTCGCGCCGAGCACGGCGATCCGCGTGCCCGACAGGTCCGGCCCGGCCGGGCCGGAGCGGCGGCTCAGCAGCTCCGCGGCGAGCTGGAGCACGCGGCTGCGGCGGCGCTGGTTGATGAGGTCGACCTCGTGCAGGAAACGCAGCGCCTCGCCCGCGCCGAGCTCCTGCGCGCGGGCCTGGAAGGCGCGTATGTCCTTGGGCAGGCAGGCGCCGCCGAAGCCGAGGCCGGCCTGGAGGAACCGGTTGCCGATGCGGGGGTCGAAGCCGATGGCGCGGGCGAGCTGGGTGACGTCGCCGCCGGCCACCTCGCAGACCTCGGCCATCGCGTTGATGAAGGAGATCTTCGTGGCGAGGAACGCGTTCGCGGCGACCTTGACCAGCTCGGCGGTGGCGAAGTCGGTCACCACGAGGGGCACCTCGCGGTCCTCGGTGGCGGCCAGGTCGAAGACGCCCTTGTGGGCGGCGTAGAGCATGCCGTTGGCCCACTCGCTCTTCACGCCCACCACGATCCGGTTGGGCCGCAGCACGTCGTCGACCGCGAAGCCCTCCTGGAGGAACTCGGGGCTCCAGGCCACCTCGACGCCGAGGTCGGCCGGCGTGTGCTTGCCGACGAGCTGCTCGACCCACTCGGCGGTGCCGACGGGGACGGTGGACTTGCCGACGATCAGCGCCTTGCGCCTCAGGTGCTGGGCCAGGCTCGTGACGGCGGCCTCGACGTACGACAGGTCGGCGCCCATGCCGTCCGCGCGCTGGGGGGTGCCGACGCAGATGAAGTGCACGTCGCCGAAGTCGGCGATCTCGGCGATGTCGGTGCTGAACCGCAGCCGCCCCGCGGCGAGATTGCGCTTCAGCAGCTCGTCCAGGCCGGGCTCGTGGATCGGCACCTGGCCGGCGTTCAGCATGGCGATCTTGTCGGCGTCCACGTCGAAGCCGAGCACGTCGTAGCCCAGCTCGGCGTAGCAGATGGCGTAGGTCGCGCCGAGATACCCGGTGCCCAGGAAGGTCACCCGGGGCCGGGAGGCGCCCGACGGCGGGGTCACCGCGGCGATGGGCGGTACCGGCTGGCTGTTGGGGTAGGGAACTGTCACGCCTGTCTTCTCCGCTCGCACTGGGCGGCGCACCGTTGCGTCGCGTACTGCTGCGGCGCCTGGCCGGGCACCGGAGAGCTAGCTCGTCCTTCTATGGTCGCCGATCCGCGGTGGTGCTCGCCGAGTACGAGCCTACGCCGCGGTAACTTGTATCTGAACCCTGGTCGCTACCCTTCAGTCTGCGCGGTCAGCGGTCAGGGGACGGTACAGACTGCGCATGATAGCGGTGAAGGGGAGGGGCCGGTATGCCCGCAGAGGAGTCGTTCGACGTCTACCGATTGCCTGAGGAGCACGAGGCGATCCGGGAGGCGGTGCGTGAGGTCTGTGCGGCGAAGGTCGCCCCGCACGCCGCCGAGGCGGACGAGACCGGCGAGTTCCCCAAGGCCTCCTACGACGCGCTGCGGGCGGCCGACTTCCACGCGCCGCACATCCCCGTCGAGTACGGCGGCGCCGGAGCCGACGCGTTGGCCACCGCCATCGTGATCGAGGAGGTGGCGCGGGCCTGCGCGGCGTCCTCCCTGATCCCCGCGGTGAACAAGCTCGGCACCATGCCGCTGCTGCTGGCCGGTTCGGAGGAGCTCAAGCGGCGCTACCTGACCCCGGTGGCCGCCGGTGACGCCATGTTCTCCTACTGCCTCTCGGAGCCGGAGGCCGGCAGCGACGCGGCGTCGATGACCACCCGGGCGGTGCGTGACGGGGATCACTGGGTGCTCAACGGCGTGAAGCGGTGGATCACCAACGCCGGTGTCTCCGAGTACTACACGGTCTTCGCCGTCACCGACCCGTCGGCGCGGTCCAAGGGCATCTCCGCCTTCGTCGTGGAGAAGTCGGACCCCGGGGTGAGCTTCGGCGCTCCGGAGAAGAAGCTCGGCATCAAGGGCTCCCCGACCCGCGAGGTCTACCTGGACGACGTGCGGATCCCGGCGGACCGGATGATCGGCGCCGAGGGGACCGGTTTCGCCACCGCCATGCGGACCCTGGACCACACCCGGGTCACCATCGCCGCCCAGGCCGTCGGCATCGCGCAGGGTGCGCTGGACTTCGCGAAGGGGTACGTGCGGGAGCGACGGCAGTTCGGCAAGGCGGTCGCCGAGTTCCAGGGCGTCCAGTTCATGCTCGCCGACATGGGCATGAAGCTCGAGGCGGCGCGGCAGCTGACGTACGCGGCGGCCGGCAGGTCCGAGCGCGGTGACGCGGATCTCACCTACTTCGGCGCGGCGGCCAAGTGCTTCGCCTCGGACGCGGCCATGGAGATCACCACTGACGCGGTGCAGCTGCTCGGCGGCTACGGCTACACCAAGGACTACCCGGTCGAGCGGATGATGCGCGACGCCAAGATCACCCAGATCTACGAGGGCACCAACCAGGTGCAGCGCATCGTGATGGCCCGCCAGCTGCTGCGCGACTGAGCCACCGGTCGGGCGGGCCGGGCCACCGGTCGGGGCGGGCCGGTGACACCACCGGCCCGCCCACGGTCTCAACGGATGCCGGTGGTGTCCTCCGGCTTGCGCGGCGGGGCGGACCACGGCGACTCGCCGCCCGTACGCCGGGGCAGCGGCTCGGTCGGCGTCGACGGGTACGCCAGCGTGATCGGCGGGGTGTCCGTGTCCCGGTCGGTCAGGGTCGGCGGCCAGTCGGCCAGCGTGGGGGCGTTGTCCTTGTCGTTCTCCGTGGCCACCGCCGCCGGCTCGGCGTCCGGCGCCGGCCAGCGGCGCCAGCGCTGCACGCTGAACGTCGCCATGAGCAGCAGCAGGCCGATCAGGAAGAGCGTGCCGTTCTCGACCGGCAGCTGGAGCGGCAGCGGATCGCCGAACACCGTCCAGCCGTCGGGCACGGCGTCGCGGACCGCGAACGGCGCGACGAACATCCCGACGTACGGGGTGACGAGCAGCAGCCCGGCCACCAGCGGGCCGAGCGGCGAGATGCGCAGCGTGCCGAGCAGGCCCAGGAGGATGCCGCCGACACCGAGGTAGACGGCCGGCTCGATCAGGTTGGCCGTGTTGAACGTCCCGATCTCCACCCAGCGGTCGATCGTGCGGCTCGACCCGTCCTGCCCGAGCGTGACCAGCACCCAGGTGATGGGCGCCACCACCAACCCGGCGAGGAAGCTCCAGAGATGTCGCATCCGCGCACCGTACCGTTTCCGTCATGACCGAGCACCCCTCCGCCGCCCCGGCCGGCAAGCCGACGTCGTACTCCCGGGTCACGTTGAGCCGCATCATGACGGCCGTCGACGTCAACCTCTACGGCACCGTGCACGGCGGCGTGCTGATGAAGTTCGTCGACGACGTGGCGGGGGCCGCCGCGGCCCGCCACAGCGGCGGCACGGCGGTCACCGCGGCGATCGACGAGATCGTCTTCTCCGAGCCCGTCCGCGTGGGTGACCTCGTGCACGCGCACGCGCAGGTGAACTGGACCGGCCACAGCTCGATGGAGGTCGGCGTCCGGGTGGTCGCCGAACGGTGGGACTCGGCCGAGGAGGAGCCCATCCGGGTCGCCACGGCGTACCTCGTCTTCGTCAGCGTCGACGTCGGCGGCACCCCGCGACCGGTCCGCCCCGTGCTGCCGGAGACCCCGGAGGACGAGCGCCGCTACCGGGAGGCGGAGATCCGCCGGGCGCACCGTCTCGCCCGCCGGCGCGCGATCCAGGCGCACCGCGCCGGCTGAGGCACACGCACCAGGCGCACCCGCGCCGGCCGAGGCACACGCAGGGGCCCCTCGACAGCCGCCGTCGACGGGGGCCCCTGCCTGCCGGACACACAGGTTCGCTGCTCGCCATGTGGATCGACCACGCCCCGTGGGCGGGGACGGGTGCGGACAATGGCGCTTCGAGGTGAGGCAAGATGGCGCCACGGCCCATTTCACAGTGTCGTGTCCGGGCCAGGGGAGGGTGGAGCAGTGGGTGACGTGCTGTGGACGCCGCCGGCGGACGTACGCGAACGGTCCCGCATCGGGGACTACCTGCGCTGGCTGCGGGAGCACCGCGGTCTGGACTTCGCCGACTACGACGCGCTGTGGCGCTGGTCGGTCACCGACCTGGACGCGTTCTGGCGCTCGATCTGGGACTACTTCGAGGTGGTGGCGCACACCCCGCCGACCGCCACGCTGGCCGACCGGGGGATGCCGGGCGCGCGCTGGTTCCCCGGGGCGACCCTGAACTACGCCGAGAACGTGCTGCGCATGCCGGGCCGGGCCGACGACGACCCGGTGGTGATCGCGCGCGGGCAGACCCGGCCGCCGGCCACCCTGACCGCCCGCGAGCTGCGGGAGCAGGTCCGCCGGGTCGCCGCCGGCCTGCGCCGGCTCGGCGTGGGCCCGGGCGACCGGGTGGCGGCGTACGCGCCGAACATCCCCGAGACGTACGTCCTGCTGCTCGCCACGGCGAGCCTCGGCGCGATCTTCTCCTCCTGCGCGCCCGAGTTCGGCACGCGCAGCGTCACCGACCGGTGGCAGCAGATCGAGCCGTCGGTGCTGGTCGCCGTGGACGGCTACCGGTACGGCGACAAGGCGGTGGACCGGCGCGCCGAGGTGGCCGCCATCCGGGCCGCCCTGCCGTCGCTGCGGCACACCGTCGGCATCGCGTACCTCGACGTTGCGGACGCCGACGGCGGCGCCGCGGACCGGACGCAGGCCGCGCCCGACGGCGCCATCCCGTGGGCCGAGCTGGCGGCGCCCACCGACGAGCCGCTGACCTTCACCCCGGTCGCGTTCGACCACCCGCTCTACGTGCTGTACTCCTCGGGCACCACGGGACTGCCGAAGCCGATCGTGCACGGGCACGGGGGCATCCTGCTGGAGCACCTGAAGATGCTCGCCCTGCACCACGACCTGGGCCCGGCCGACCGGTTCTTCTGGTTCACGACCACCGGCTGGATGATGTGGAACTTCCTGGTCTCCGGGCCGGCGGTCGGCGCGGCCATCGTGCTCTTCGACGGCAACCCGGGCCATCCGGACCTGGGGGCGCTCTGGCGGATGGCGGAGGAGACCGGCACCACGTACTTCGGCACGTCCGCGCCGTTCCTGCTGGCCTGCCGCAAGGCCGGTCTCGTGCCGCGGGAGATCGCCGACCTCTCCGCGCTGCGCGGTCTCGGCTCCACCGGCGCGCCACTGCCCGCCGAGGGCTTCACCTGGGTGTACGAGAACGTCGGTGACCGCCTCCAACTCCAGTCGCTGTCCGGCGGCACGGACGTCTGCACGGGTTTCGTGGGCGGTGTGCCGCTCGTGCCGGTACACGCCGGGGAGATCGCCTGCCGGGCGCTGGGCGCCAAGGTGGAGGCGCGGTCGTCCGACGGCAGCCCGGTCCTCGACCAGCTCGGCGAGCTGGTGATCACCGAGCCGATGCCGAGCATGCCGGTGGGCTTCTGGAACGACCCGGACGGCTCCCGCTACCGGGAGGCGTACTTCGACGTCTACCCGGGCGTCTGGCGGCACGGCGACTGGATCACGATCAACGCGCGGGGCGGCTGCGTGATCACCGGACGCTCCGACGCGACCCTCAACCGGGGCGGCGTGCGGCTCGGCACCGCCGAGTTCTACTCGGTCGTGGAGGGGCTCGACGAGGTCGTCGACTCGGTGGTGGTGCACCTGGAGGACGACGAGGGCGGCGCCGGTGAGCTGCTGCTCTTCGTGGTGCTGGCCGAAGGGCTGGAACTGGACGACGAGCTGCGGCGGAAGATCTGCCGGGAGCTGCGGACCGCGCTGTCGCCGCGGCACGTGCCCGACGAGATCCACCAGGTCCGCGCGGTCCCGCGCACGCTGTCGGCGAAGAAGCTCGAGGTGCCGGTCAAGAAGATCCTCACCGGTACGCCGGTCGACCGCGCCGCCGCCAAGGGGGCCCTGGCGAACCCGGAGTCGTTGTCGGCGTTCGCCGCGTTCGCCCAGCGCCGCGCAACCGAGGACCACCCCGCCCGAGCCTGACCCCCGCCCCCCGGGATCTCTCTCCCGCGCCCCAGGATCTCTCCCGCGCCCCGACCCTCTCCCGCGATCTTGCACTTTCTGCCCCGGCATATGGGGCATGACGCCCAGAACGGGGGCGCAAACTGCAAGATCGCGGGGGAGTGGCGGGGCGGGGCGGGTCAGGGGAGGCGCTTGGTGACCTTCTCCGCGGTCTCGCGGGTGGACTGGCGGGACGTGTCCAGGTTGCCGCAGAGCACCACGGTGGCGCCGGCCACGAGGGGCCCCAGCAGCCAGTCCACCGGGTCGGGATACCGTCCGGCGTCGATCAGCACCCGGTCGCCGGGGGCGAGGCCGAACTCCGCGGCACGGGCCCGCGCCGCGGCGACCAGCTCCGCGTCGGTCGCGCCACCCGGGGCGTACGGCGTGAAGTGGTCGCCGTGGCCGCGTACGTCCACGACGTAGTCGACGAAACCGGGAGGCACCTCGCGCAGCGGCAGCGCGAACGGGGCGAGCGCGAGCGCGTACCGCTCGTCGGCGGGCCAGGCGTCCGCCTCGGCGATCCGGTCGGCCGCCGCGAAGAGCACGTCGACCGGGCCGGCGGCCGCGGCCACGGTGAGCCCGGCCGACCAGCAGCCGAGCAGCACCGCGGCGGTCTGCCAGTGCGGCGGGAGCAGTACGCCGGCCGTGTCGTCGGGCCCGAGGCCGAGCCCGTCGACGAGCAGGTTGGCCGTCTTGGCCACCCAGTTGGCCAGTGTGGCGCCGGACAGTTCGGTCCGCTCGCCGGAGGCGTCGTCGTACCAGGTGAGCAACGGTCGGGTGGGGTCGGTGGCGATCGCGTCGGCGAAGACCCCGGCAATGTTCTCGGCCATCGGCGCGAACGATACGCCGTCCCGGTCCGTACCCGATGGCGATGACAAGTCCGCGTACGGTCGGGTCGCAGTCAGCGTCGGAGCGGGGCTCCGGCGTAGGCTTGCCACCGGAGTGTCGTTCCCCACAGACCCGCCAGCAAGGAGTCGCCCCGTGACCGCCGGTCGCCCGCCCCGCGTGCTCATCGACGCCACGAGTGTCCCCGCCGACCGTGGCGGCGTCGGTAGATACGTCGATGGCCTGCTCGGGGCGCTCGGCAAGGTCTGCGGCTCGGGGGTGGAGCTGGCGGTGGTCAGCCTCCGCACCGACCTGGAGCGCTACTCGCGGATGCTGCCGGGTGCGGAGATCATCCCGGCTCCGGCGGCCGTCGCCCACCGCCCCGCCCGGCTGGCGTGGGAGCAGACCGGGCTGCCGCTGCTCGCCCAGCAGGTCGGGGCGCAGGTGCTGCACTCGCCGTTCTACACCTGTCCGCTCCGCGCCGGTTGTCCCGTCACGGTGACCGTGCACGACGCGACCTTCTTCACCGAGCCGGAGCACTACGACAAGTCCCGGCGGACGTTCTTCCGCAGCGCGATCAAGACGTCGCTGCGCCGCGCCGACCGGGTGATCGTGCCGAGCAAGGCGACCCGGGACGAGCTGATCCGCCTGCTGGACGCGGACCCGACCCGGATCGACGTCGCCTACCACGGTGTCGACCACGCCGCCTTCCACGCCCCGAGCGAGGAGGAGAAGGCCCGCGTGCGTGCCCGCCTCGGGCTCGGCAACAGCAGCTACATCGCGTTCCTGGGGGCCAAGGAGCCGCGCAAGAACGTCCCCAACCTGATCCGGGGCTGGGCCCGGGCCGTCGCCGACCGCCGCAACCCGCCGGCCCTCGTGGTGGCCGGCGGCCAGGGGCACGACGACGACATCGACCGCGCCGTCGCCGAGGTGCCGTCGCACCTGCGGCTGCTGCGCCCCGGCTACCTGCGCTACGCGGACCTTCCCGGTTTCCTCGGCGGGGCGCTGGTGGCCGCCTACCCGTCCTACGGGGAGGGTTTCGGGCTGCCGATCCTCGAGGCGATGGCGTGCGCCGCTCCGGTGCTCACCACGCCCCGGCTCTCGCTGCCCGAGGTGGGTGGCGACGCGGTGGCCTACACGAGCGAGAACCCGGAGCAGATCGCCGCGGACCTCGCCGCGCTGCTCGACGACGAGCCGCGCCGGTTGTCGCTGGCCAAGGCCGGATTCGACCGGGCCAAGGAGTTCACGTGGGAGTCGAGCGCCGAGGTGCACATCGCGGCGTGGACCCGCGCCCGGTCCTGAGGTGGGGCCGAACCTCCCGTCCCGCGTGCGCCGTTCGGGCATGATGTGCTGATGCTCTACGCCGTCATCCCGGCGGGTGGCAGTGGCACACGGCTGTGGCCGCTGTCCCGGGCCGGCCACCCCAAGTTCCTCCACCCACTCACCGGGACACCCGCCTCGCTGCTGCAGGCGACCGTGGAGCGGCTGGCGTCCCTGACCACACCCGAGCGCACGCTCGTGGTGACCGGGACGGCGCACGTGACGGCGGTGGCGCGGCAGCTCACCGGCCTGCCGGAGGAGAACATCCTGGTCGAGCCCTCACCGCGGGACTCCTGCGCGGCGATCGCGCTGGCCGCCGCGGTGATCGCGCGGCGCGACCCGGACGCGGTGATGGGCTCCTTCGCCGCCGACCACCTGATCGGCGACCCGCAGCGGTGGGCCGAGACGGTCCGCGAGGCGATGCGCGGCGCCGAGCAGGGGCTGCTCATGACGGTGGGCATCACCCCGACCCGGCCCGAGACCGGCTACGGCTACCTGGAGTGCGGGGAGCTGATCGGCGGCGGCCCGCTGCGCCGGGTGGCCGAGTTCAAGGAGAAGCCGGCCCTCGAGGTGGCCGAGGTGTACGTCCGTTCCGGGCGGCACCTCTGGAACGCCAGCATGTTCGTCTGGCGGGTGGACGTCTTCCTCGCGGAGCTGGCCCGGCAGCAGCCGGCGCTGCACGCCGGGGTCACGTCGATCGCGGCGGCCTGGGGCACCCCGGAGCAGGACGACGTGCTCGGGGCGGTCTGGCCGACGCTGCCGAAGATCTCCGTCGACTACGCCGTGATGGAGGGCGCCGCGACGGCCGGGCGGGTCGCCACGGTCCCGGGGGACTTCGGCTGGAACGACGTCGGCGACTTCCACACCCTCGGCGACGTGCTGCCCGCGGACCCGGCGGGCAACGTGGTGCTCGGCGCCCCGAAGCCGGGTGTCCTGCTGCACGACAGCAGCGGCCTCGTGGTGGTGCCGCACTCCGGGCGGCTCGTGGCCGCGCTGGGTGTCCACGACCTGGTCGTGGTGGACACCCCGGACGCCGTGCTGGTCTGCCCTCGCGAGCGGGCCCAGGATGTCAAGGCCCTGGTCGACGACCTCAAGGCGCGGGGCGAAGAGGGCTACGTCTGAGCGCCGCGCGGGCCGGCGCCACGAGGTGCGCGGTGCCGTGCGCCAGCGGCTCGGGGAGCCGGTCCGGCGGGAACCAGCCCAGCGCCTCGGACTCGTCGCTGACCCGCTCGACGGCGCCGTCCGGCGCGAGGACGGCGAAGCGGACGTCGTAGTGCAGCGATCCGCCCTGGCAGGCGACGGGGTGGATGTCCACGTCGATCGGGACCGGATCGATCCGCAGGCCGGCGATCCCGGACTCCTCCGTCGCCTCGCGCAGCGCGGCGCCGGCGAGGGTCCGGTCGCCGGCCTCGCAGTGCCCGCCGAGCTGCACCCAGCGCCCGAGCTTGCCGTGCAGGCAGAGCAGCACCCGCGCGCCGGTGGAGTCCAGCACCAGGGCGCTCGCGGTGACGTGGCCGGGCCGGTGCGTCCGGCTCATCGCCACCGGCCCGGCGGCGAGCAGCGCCAGGGTGCGGTCCCGGGCCGCGGCAGCCTCGGGGCTGGTCGGCGCCCAGCCGGTCAGCAGCGCCGCCGCGTCCGCGTGCAGCGCCGCGTACGCCTGCAGGGAGGCTTCGGGAGACGGCGCGGAGGTTTCGGCATACGCCGGCGGAGAGGCGTCCGCGGCGGTCGGGGTGTCCGGCATCCCGCCACTGTACGAGTGCGCCGGCCGGTCGCGGCGTGGTGACCCGGCGGCTTGGCCGGCCCCGGCCAACTGCCGGTGCCCCGTCGATCGCGGCCGGATGACCGGGCATCGGGCGGGACGACCGGACGGCACCCCTGCGGTTCGTCTGGGCCGCAGGCCCTCGTTGGTGCCGCCCGGTCGCCGGTCCTCCCCGGCCCCGGTGCCCCGATGCCGTGCACCGTCGACGGGCCGGCACCGCTGGCACTGGAAGCATGCCCAACGGGCCGTCGGGCCGTCGAGGTTTTTCAGCTCACGCTTAAAAATGGAGATAAGTGCCGGCCGGTAGAGTGCAGACGGTTGCCGGCAACCCCTGCCCGGCGATCGGGAGCGCGCGCCATGTTGAAGATCTACTTTTCGGGCGAGGACATCCTGCGGACCCGGGTCGCCCCGGCCGCCGATCCGGTCTGGGAACTGGTGCTGAGCCTTCACCTGCTCCAGGGCCGCAGCCGGGACCCGCTCATGGCCACCTGGCGCCGCACCGTCGCCCGCGGGCTGCGCCAGGACACGCCGCGTGAGAACTTCCGCCTCCTGTTCGCGCTCAACCCGCCCCGCGGGTACTTCCCCGACTTCCTCACCCCGTACGCCAGCCTCGGCGGCTTCGAGGCGGGCCTCGACGCGGTCCGGAGCACACCCGTGCCGCTGCTGCGGCGTGACCTGACCGTGCTCGCCGGCGAGAACGTGCTTCCGTCGTCGGCGTCCGCGCTCGCGCGGGGCGAGCCCGAGGTGTTGCGCCACCTGACCGAGTCGATGGAGCAGTACCGGTCGGTGGCGATCAACCCGTACTGGGGACGGATCCAGGCGGCCGTGGAGGCCGACCGGACGCGGCGGGCCCGTGCCCTGCTCGACGGCGGGGTGGAGGGGCTGCTCACCAGCCTGCGGCCGGCCATGCGCTGGGACTCCGGCGTGCTGGAGGTGCATGACTACCCGGACAGCCGCGAACTGCACCTCGACGGCCGAGGGCTGCTGCTCGTGCCCTCGTTCTTCTGTGCCCGTACGCCGGTCGCGCTGCTCAACCCCGCGCTGCCCCCGGTCCTGGTCTATCCGGTCGACCGGGTCGGCGGGCTCCTGCCGTCCGAGGGGGACGGCGGGCCGTCGCCGGGGCGAGAGGCGCTCGCCGCGCTCCTCGGCCGGACGCGGGCGGCCGTCCTGGAGGCCAGCGACGACGGCTGTACGACCGGCGAGGTGGCCCGCCGGCTGAACATCTCACCGGCCGCGGCCAGCCAGCACGCCACCGTGCTCCGCAACGCCGGGCTGCTCGTCAGTCAGCGCGACCGCAACACGGTGCTGCACACGCTGACCCCGCTGGGCCGTGCCATGCTCGACGCCTGACCCACCCAGCCCCGCCCCCGCCCCCGCCCCACCGGCCCACGACCGGCCGACCCGCCCCGGCCCGCCGGCCTGCCCCGGTGATCATGAGGTTGGCGCCGGCGTGTCGCGGCGTGTCGCCCCGCCAACCTCATGATCACCGGGGCGAGGCGAGAGCGCGGCCGGGACGGGGCCGGGCGTGCGGTCAGAGGGCCAGGGCGGCGCTCGCCGTGCTGGCGGCGGGGGGCGGCAGGAGCAGGGAGCCGATCCCCTCCGCGGCCAGGGCGATGCGCAGCCGGTGCATGTCCGCCCCGAAGCGGACCAGGTCGTTCGGGTCCACCGGGGTCGGCGGGGAGCCGAGGACCAGCGCGGTGGCCTGCTCCGGCCAGCCGGGCACGGCGGCGGCCAGGCCGGGGCGTACCTCGTCGTCGACCAGGGTGAACACCGTGCCGGGCGCGACCGCGCCGGCCACCGCCTCGATGGCGCGGCGCACCGCGGCCGGGTCGGCCGGCGCGGGCCCGGGGCCGTCCGGCAGGGTGGCCCCGGACGCCAGGCCGGCGGTCTTCGCCTCGGCGGTGCCGAGGGAGAAGAGGTCCTGCGCCGCGTCCCGGACCAGCGCCGCCGCGCCGGCGCCGTCGTCCGGGCGGGTGGCGCCCAGGTAGCCGCGCACCACGGCCACCGGCACCTGGTCGATCTTGCCCTTGATCAGCTCGCCGGCGCCCGCCAGCTCGTCCACCACGGCCATCTGGGTCACGTGCAGCTCGTTGCCGTACGGGTCGGTCTCGCCCCGGTGGTCGCGGATGGGGTCCATGCCGGCCACCCCGAGCGCCACGTCGGTGAGCCCGTTGCGCCACGGCCGGCCCATCGTGTCGCTGATGATCACGGCGACGTCGCGGCCGTAGCGGTCCCGCAGCGCGGCGCGCAGCGCCCGGGCCGAGGCGTCCGGGTCCTTCGGCAGCAGCACCAGCCGGGTCTTGTCCACGTTCGAGGCGTCGATCCCCGCCGAGGCCATGACGAAGCCGTGGTGGGTCTGCACGATCCGGGTCGGGCCGCGGCTCGCGACCACGCGGGCCGTCTCCGCCGCCAGCACCTCGTCGCGGGCGACCTGCCGTTCCGGACCGTCGGCCGGGATGTCGACGAGCCGCCCCTCCGCCTTCGACACGATCTTGCTGGTGACCACCAGCACGTCGCCGTCGCGCAGCCAGGGCGCCGCGGTGGCGATCAGCGCCGCCAGGTCGTCACCCTCGGACACGTGGCCGATGCCCAGCACCGGCAGGATCTCCAGCTTCACCGCAACTCCACCGCGGCGCGGACCATCGCCGCCGTCGCCGCCTCGTCGGTCATCCGCAGCGGTACCGCGCGGACGGTCACCTCCGGCACCACCGTGCCCTGGTCCTCCTCGGCGACGAGCCAGCCGTCCAGCAGGCCACCGCTCGACCTGCCGCCGTAGAGGCCGCCGACACCGGCCGCGCTGCACTCGACGCCGAGCACGGCCAGGCAGCGGTCGGCCATCCCCCGTACCGGGGCGCCGCCGATGATCGGCGACACGCCCACCACCCGGCCCGGTCCGTCGACGACGGCCTCCCGCAACCCGGGCACGGCGAGCACCGGGGCGATGCTCACCACCGGGTTGCTCGGTGCGATCAGCACGACGTCGGCCGAGCCGATGGCGTCGAGGACCCCCGGCGCGGGCTTCGCGGTGTCCGCGCCGACGAAGACGAACCGGTGCGTGGGCACGTCGGCCCGGTAGCGCACCCACCACTCCTGGAAGTGGATGGCCCGCTGGCCGCCGTCGAGGTCGACCACCGCGTGCGTCTCCAGCCGGTCGTCCGTTGCCGGCAGCAGCCGTACGCCGGGCTGCCAGCGGGTGGCCAGCGCCTCGGTCACCGCGGAGAGCGGGTAGCCGGCGTCGACCATTGTCGTGCGCACCAGGTGGGTCGCGATGTCCTTGTCGCCGAGGCCGAACCAGGTGGGCTCCGCGCCGTACGCGGCGAGCTCCGACTTGACCGTCCAGCTCTCGCCCGCGCGCCCCCAGCCGCGTTCCGGGTCGGCGCCGCCGCCGAGCGTGTACATCACGCTGTCCAGGTCGGGGCAGATCTTCAGGCCGTGCAGGTAGAGATCGTCGCCGACGTTGACCACGGCGGTCACGTCGGCGCCCACCTGCCGGGCGTACGCGCGTACGCCGACCAGGAACCGGGCGCCCCCGATGCCGCCCGCGAGAACCACGATGCGCATGTCGACCATCCTCGCGCACGCCACGCCTACGGTCCGCCAGTGGCCCGGGAGACTAGGCTCACGTCGGCAACTGTCCGCTTCGCCCCAGGGAGAGCTCGTGACCAGCCCCGCCGAGCCCGCGTCCGCCGACGCGACGCAGGCCCGCCAGCTGACCAAGCCGTTACGCGAACTGGCCGCGCTCGCGTTTCTCGGCGCGAACGCCGTGCTGCTCTTCGTCGGCCTGATCCGGCTGCTGACACCCACCGAGTACAGCACCTTCGGCGACCGGGCCGGTGGTGCCTTCGGCGCGTTCATGGGCATCGAGGCGGTGGTGCTGCCGGTGCTGGCCGTGCTGCTCGCCACCCACATCGAGCCGGTCCTCGGCCGGGCCAGGACGATCACCCAGGTCGCCCTGATCGAGTACGCGGTCAGCGCGTTCTTCGGCGCGCTGACGTTCCTGATCTGGACGGTCGGGGAACTGGCCGAGGGCGAGGTGCTCGAAGCCCTGCTCGGCCTGCTCACCCGGCTGGCGTGGATCGCGATCTTCGCGGTCGCCGCGTACGTCGTCTACCGGCTCTGGCGGACCCTCTACTACGTGCCGAAGCCCAAGCCGCAGCCCGGCGTCTACGGCTCCCCGCAGCCCGGCTGGCCGCAGCAGCCCGGCGGCTGGCCCGGCGCCGGCCAGCCCGGCGGCTACCCCGCTTCCGGCCAGCCCGGTGGCTACCCCGCTCCCGGCCAGCCCGGTGGCTACCCCGTGCCGGGGCAGCCCGGCGCGTACCCGGCTCCCGGCCAGCCGAGCGGCTACCCGCCGGCCGGCCCCCACGCCGGCCAGCCCGGCCCGTACGGCCCGCAGACCCCGCCGTTCACCCCGCCGCAGTCGGCGCCGCCGGCCAACGCCGCGCCGCACTCGGCCCCGCCGGCGAACCCGGTGCCGCCCGCGGCCCCGCCGTTCGGGCAGCCGCCGTCGGCGGACCC
Source organism: Micromonospora globbae (assembly GCF_036184225.1). Taxonomy (NCBI): domain Bacteria; kingdom Bacillati; phylum Actinomycetota; class Actinomycetes; order Micromonosporales; family Micromonosporaceae; genus Micromonospora; species Micromonospora globbae. Next base: position 4,471,730 of record NZ_CP108084.1, on the reverse strand, counting down.
GACCCAGGCCATCCCGCGCCAGTCCGCCGAGCCGACCCAGGCCATTCCCCGGCCGACGGACGGGGAGAGCGACCGTACCCAGCCGATCAACCCGGGTGAGGACCCGAACACCCCGCGCTGACCGCGGTCCGGTAACGCCGGCAGGACACCGAAGGAGCGGCCTCCCACGGGGCCGCTCCTTCCGTGTCCGGTGTGGTTGCCCACGCTCGGGCCGGACGCGGCGGGGGCACCGCCGATCACGGCTTAGGCTGAGCGAATGGTTGATCGCACCGACTCCGCGCCGACCGAGGCGAGTGTGCGCCGGGCGTTGCGCCGGGCCGCGACCGGGCGGGCGCTGGACGTCGACGAGGCGACCGCGCTGCTCGGTGCGCGCGGCGACGCCTTCGACGAACTGCTGGGCATCGCCGCCGGCATCCGCGACGCCGGGTTGCGTGAGGCCGGCCGGCCGGGCGTCGTCACGTACTCCAAGAAGGTCTTCATCCCGCTGACCCGGCTCTGTCGGGACCGCTGCCACTACTGCACGTTCGCCACCGTGCCGCACCGGCTGCCGGCGCCGTTCCTCGACCGCGACGAGGTGCTCGCGATCGCCCGGGCCGGCGCGGCGCAGGGCTGCAAGGAGGCGCTGTTCACCCTCGGTGACCGCCCGGAGGAGCGGTGGCCCGCGGCCCGGCGCTGGCTGGACGAGCGGGGCTACGAGTCCACGCTGGACTACCTGCGCGCCTGTGCCGTGGCCGTGCTGGAGGAGACGGGCCTGCTGCCGCACCTCAACCCCGGCGTGCTCTCCTGGGCCGAGTTGCAGCGGCTCAAGCCGGTCGCCCCGAGCATGGGCATGATGCTGGAGACCACGGCGACGCGGCTGTGGTCGGAGCCGGGCGGCCCGCACTTCGGCTCGCCGGACAAGGAGCCCGCCGTCCGGCTGCGGGTGCTCGACGACGCCGGCCGGGTGGGGGTGCCGTTCACCACCGGGATCCTCATCGGCATCGGCGAGACCCACGCCGAGCGGGTCGACGCGATCTTCGCGATCCGCCGGGCGCACCGCGAGTACGGCCACCTCCAGGAGGTGATCGTGCAGAACTTCCGGGCGAAGCCGGACACCGCGATGCGGGGCATGCCGGACGCGGAGCTGCACGACCTGGCCGCCACGGTGGCGGTGGCGCGGGTCCTGCTCGGGCCCCGCGCCCGCATCCAGGCCCCGCCGAACCTCATCGCCGGCGAGTACGACCTGCTGCTGCGCGCCGGCATCGACGACTGGGGCGGCGTCTCCCCGGTGACCCCGGACCACGTGAACCCGGAGCGGCCCTGGCCGCAACTGGACGAGCTGGCCCGGCGCACGGCCGAGGGCGGCTTCACCCTGCGCGAGCGGCTCACCGTCTACCCGGAGTACGTCCGCGCCGGCGACCCGTGGATCGACCCGCGCGTCCTGGCGCATGTCACGGCCCTCGCCGACCCGGAGACGGGGCTGGCCGTCGAGGACGCCCGCCCGGTGGGCCGGCCGTGGCAGGAGCCGGAGGAGGTCTTCGGCGGGCGGACCGACCTGCACGTCACCATCGACACCACCGGCCGTACGGGCGACCGGCGCGGCGACTTCGACAGCGTCTACGGCGACTGGGCCGAGGTGGCCACGAAGGTGACGGCCGGGCCGGTGCCGGCCGGTGCCGGTGACCACGATCTGCGGGCCGGCCTGCGGCTCGCCGCCGACGATCCGGCCGCGCTGCTGGAACCGCGGCACACCGATGCCGCGCTCGCGCTGTTCGCGGCGGACGGCCCGGCCCTGGACGAACTCTGCCGGATCGCCGACGACGTACGTCGCTCGGCGGTGGGCGACGACGTCACGTACGTGGTCAACCGCAACATCAACTTCAGCAATGTGTGTTACGTGGGCTGCCGGTTCTGCGCGTTCGCCCAGCGCGAGCGCGACGCGGACGCGTACCGGCTCTCGGTCGACGAGGTCGCCGACCGGGCCGAGGAGGCGTGGGCGGCCGGCGCCACCGAGGTGTGCCTCCAGGGCGGCATCGACCCCAAGATGCCGGTGACCGGGTACGCCGACATCGTCCGGGCGATCAAGGCGCGGGTGCCGGAGATGCACGTGCACGCGTTTTCTCCCATGGAGATCGTGACGGCCGCGGCGAAGGCCGGTGTGCCGGTGCGGGAGTGGCTGACCCGGTTGCGCGAGGCCGGGCTGGACACCATCCCGGGCACCGCCGCGGAGATCCTCGACGACGAGGTCCGCTGGGTGCTGACCAAGGGCAAGCTGCCGGCCGCCGCCTGGGTCGAGGTGGTCACCACGGCGCACGAGCTGGGGATCCGGTCCAGCTCCACGATGATGTACGGACACGTGGACCATCCCGGACAGTGGCTGGCCCACTTCCGGGTGCTGGCCGGTGTGCAGGACCGTACGGGCGGCTTCACCGAGTTCGTGGCGCTGCCGTTCGTGCACACCAACGCCCCGATCTACCTGGCCGGGATCGCGCGACCCGGGCCGACCTGGCGGGAGAACCGCGCGGTGCACGCCATGGCCCGGCTGCTGCTGCACGGCCGGATCGACAACATCCAGTGCTCGTGGGTGAAGCTCGGCGACGCCGGGACGGTGGCGATGCTCCAGGGCGGCTGCAACGACCTGGGCGGCACGCTCATGGAGGAGACCATCTCCCGGATGGCCGGCTCGGCCAACGGGTCGGCCCGTACCGAGAAGCAGTTGCGGGCGATCGCGGCGGCGGCCGGGCGTCCGGCGCGGCGGCGCACCACCGCGTACGGCGCCGTGCGCCCCTGAGGTCGAACCTTTCCGCGCCGCCGGCCGTACCACCTCCCGCCGGCGGCGGTCGCGGCGAGAACCGCCGCCGGCTCCCTCCGGCGCCGGCGGCGGCGTTCCTCCCGGACCCGCTGGGGGCGACTGTCCACTGTGTCCTTACCGGGGTCCGATCCGTACCGTGTGGTGGGACGACCGGTGCGGTTCGCGTCACGCGTTCGCGGCGGTCCGGGTGCGATGCCGAGCAGCGTCGGGCCACTCCGCGGCCGGGCGCGTCCACGGCGCGGTGTCCAGCATGTGGACAGAGGGCCGCGGACGCCGGTCGCTCGACGGGCGGTACGGCGAGAGTCGCGTTAACCTGTGCCCCACCAAGATCAGCATTGCTGTCCGGGGACCGTCCTCGTGGTGTTCCGCGGCCGTCCCGCCGGAACGCCACACAGAAAACTCCGGCAACTCGCCGGAGAGGGCGTTACTCGGCCGGGGTCTGAATCGATAGGGCAGGTTGCGAGGCCGGGTGGTCGGATGGCCGTCCGGGGCATGTCGGGAGGGCGACTCCATTATCAAGTTTGGCTTGACGGCGCACGCATTACACGCGTGTAATTTGAATGGGGTTGTTCGCACGGAACGCATCAAAACGGGACCGGACGGACAAGCACGCCTTTCGCGTGGGGGGTTGCAGCGGCGATGACGCCGGTGCGCGACAAGGAGGCATTTGATGGACGGCCAGCTTGAGGTGGCCGACCTGCTCGGAAACGCGCCGGAGTGGCAGGAGCGGGCGCTCTGCTCGCAGACCGATCCGGAAGCGTTCTTTCCCGAGAAGGGCGGCTCGACCCGCGAGGCGAAGCGCATCTGCTCGCGTTGTGAGGTCAAGGCGGAATGCCTCGAATACGCTCTCGGCCACGACGAGCGGTTCGGGATCTGGGGCGGCCTCTCCGAGCGGGAGCGGCGCAAGCTGAAGCGGCGGGCCGCCTGAATCGACGCCGGGTCCGGGCGGTGGGGGCCGCCCGGCTCAGCGTCGTCCTCGTGCGGCCGTCCGGCTCGGCGTGATCTTCACGCCGCCCGGCGTCGGTGGCCCCGGGGGCCGCTGTTCCGCGGCCGCGGATCCGTCGGCGTCGGCGGTCAATCGACCACCGCGAGTCTCCCGGGCGGAAGCCCGTCAGGCCAGCTCGTCCGGGTCGACCCCGAGCAGGTTCGCCACCTGCTCGATGATCACGTCGTGGACCAGGTCGGCGAGATCCTCCCGGTCCATCGCCCGGAACTCCAGCGGCCGCCGGTAGAGCACGATCCGGGGCGGGATCTCCTGCCGGCCCGGGCGGCCCGGCAGCAGGCGGGCCAGCGGCACCTCGCCGTCCTCCAGCACGTCCGAGTCGTAGACGTTCAGCTCCGGTGGGACGTCCTCCACGGCGAACTCGACCCCGGCCAGTTCCTTGGCGAACCGACGCTCCAGCGTCTCCACCGTGTCCAGGACGAGGTCGTCGAAGACCTCGGCCTTGGTCCGGGCCAGCGGCACGGTGGCCGGCACCAGCCGTCCGCGCAGGCCCCGCCCGTGGCGGTCACGGTGGGCACGCCGGCCGGAGCCGGGGCGGCGGTGTTCCGGGCTCGTCATGAGGCACAGGGTAGCCCGCGCCCCGCCTCCGCCCACGGCAGCGCCGCCGGTCTGGCGCGGCGGGCGTCACGCCGGCTCGCCGGTGGTGCAATTGTGATCACCGTGACGGGCGTGTCGCAACGCGAACCGGTGCGCCGGACCCGGTAATGGAGATACCCTGCCGCCGTGAGGTCACCACGGCGCTGCTCCCGTAACGGCTGCCCCCGGCAAGCGGTCGCCACATTGACCTATGTCTACAACGAGTCCACCGCCGTGGTGGGCCCGTTGGCCGCCTTCGCGGAGCCCCACACCTACGACCTCTGCGAGCCGCACGCCCGCAACCTCACGGCCCCCCGAGGTTGGGACGTCGTCCGCCACGAGGGTGAGTTCGAGCCCCCGCCGCCCACCACCGACGACCTGGTCGCCCTGGCCGAGGCGGTCCGCGAGGCCGCCCGCCCCACTCCCCGCCCGCCAGAGGACGACCAGGACACGCAGGCGCACCCCACCGGGCGCCGTGGCCACCTGCGCGTGATCCCCCCGAACGTGTGATCCCGCCCCGGTGAGCCCGCGGCCGGCGCCGCGAGCCGCCGCGCGTGGGCGCCCCGCCGGCGCATGCCGCGAGCAGCCCCCCGGCGCGACCGTCGACGGTCAGCCGAGCGGCACCTGGACGGCTACGTCGTGCCTGGGGTAGAGGTCCCTGATCTGCTTGGCGCCGTACTTGTCGCGGAACATCGCGACCACGTGGTCGACGCGATCCGGTTCGGTGATGGGGGTGGCGGTCGAGTTCACCGCCGTCCCGTTCGCGGCCACCCTGATCACGGGCGTGTGGCGGATGTTCTTGTACCACTCGGTGTCCGACCCGCTGACCGGCACCAGGAACATGCTCTGCTCCTCCTGCACGAACCACACGGGATGCGAGATCTGCCGTCCGGTCCTGCGGCCGGTCACGGTGATCTCCACTTCGCGTTCACGGGCGAACGCCTCCATGGCCTCCGCGCTCATGCTGGCCTCCGTCGCTCTGCCGTGCTCCTGCCTGCCAGGCTAGGGAGCGCCCGGGCCGCCCGGTGGCGGTTCCGGCACACCCGCGCGAGCCGGTGCGGGCCGTCGCGACCGGCCCGGCGGCGGGCGTCAGTGTGAGCGGTGGTGGCGGCCCCCCGCGACCCGGGCCGGCGGCAGGCGTCAGTGACCGAGGAAGCGGCCGAAGAGGGCCGCCCGGCGCGACGGCCGGCCGGTGCGGGCCTCCGCCGCGTCGGCCGAGAACATCACCCGCAGCCCGGCGTTGACCGCGAGCCACCGCAGCGGCTCGGGCTCCCAGCGCGGCGACCGGTGCCCCACCCAGGGCAGCGCCGTGACGTCGCTCTCCACGCCCCGGATCAGGTCGGCGAGCGTACGGCCGGCGAGGTTGGTGGTGGAGACGCCGTCGCCCACGTACCCGCCGGCCCAGGCGAGGCCGGTGACCCGGTCCAGTCCCACCGACGCCGACCAGTCGCGGGCCACGCCGAGCGGCCCGCCCCAGCGATGGGTCACCGCCACGTCTGGTCCGAGCGCGGGGAAGAGGTCGCCGAGCGTACGGCGAAGTGCCGCGAACACCTCCGGCTCCCGGTCGTAACCGGGCCGGACGCGGGACCCGAAGTGGTACGGGGCGCCCCGTCCGCCGAACGCGAGCCGGCCGTCCGCCGTCCGTTGCCCATAGATGATCACGTGCCGGTGGTCGGAGAACGTCTCCCGCCCGGCCAGCCCGATCCGTGCCCAGACGTGCTCGGGCAGCGGCTCGGTCGCGATCATGAGCGAGTAGACCGGCACCACGGTGCGCCGCTGTCCGGGTAGCTGCGGCGTGTACCCCTCGGTGGCGCGGACGACCACGGGCGCCCGGACGAGGCCGGCGGGGGTGACGGCCGCGCCCGGCCTGATCTCGCTGACCGGCGTCCGTTCATGGATCGTCACCCCGAGGCGTTCGACCGCACGGGCCAGCCCCCGGGCCAGTCGGGCGGGGTGCACGGCGGCACAGTGCGGGGTGTACGTGCCGCCGCGTACCCCCTCGGCGGCGCACCGGGCGGCGGCCTCGTCGGCGTCGAGCAGGGCGAGGTCGTCTGGCCCGAAGCCGAACGCGCGTGCCTCCGCGACGGCGGCACGGGCCCGGCCGAGTTGGGCCTCGGTCCGGGCGAGCACCACGGTGCCACCACGCGCCCAGTCGCAGTCGATGCCCTCGGCCGCGACGACCCGTCCCACCTCGCGCACCGTCTCCTGCATGGCCCGCTGCATGGCGACGGCCGCGTCCCGGCCGTGCCGCCGGCCGAGCGCCGTGAGCGAGGTGGGGAAGAGGGCGGAGCACCAGCCGCCGTTGCGGCCGGACGCCCCGTACCCGGCGATCTCCCGTTCGAGCACGACGATCCGCAGCGACGGGTCGGCGTGGGCCAGGTAGTACGCGGTCCAGAGGCCCGTGTAGCCGGCGCCGACGATCGCCACGTCCGCCTCCGTGCCACCGGGCAGGGGCGGACGCGGCGTGAGCGGTTCGTCGAGGCTGGACAGCCAGTAGGAGACGTCCCGGTAGGACATCAGAGGCGTCGCCATGCCTCGGTGAGCACGGCGCGCAGGATCTGCTCCATCTCGTCGAACTGCTGCTGCCCGGCGATCAGCGGCGGGGCGAGCTGCACCACCGGGTCGCCGCGGTCGTCGGCGCGGCAGTAGAGGCCGGCAGCGAAGAGGGCGGTGGAGAGGTAGCCGCGCAGCAGCCGTTCCGACTCCGCCTCGTCGAAGGTCTCCCGGGTCGCCTTGTCCTTCACCAGCTCGATGCCGTAGAAGTAGCCGTCGCCCCGGACGTCGCCGACGATCGGCAGGTCGCCCAGCTTCTCCAGGGTGGCGCGGAACGCGGCCTCGTTGGCCCGCACGTGGCCCACCAGGTCCTCCCGGGCGAAGACCTCCAGGTTGGCGAGGGCCACCGCGCAGGAGACCGGGTGGCCGCCGAAGGTCACGCCGTGGGCGAACATGCCGGTCTCGGTGAGGAACGGCTCCATGAGCCGGTCGCTGGCGATCATCGCGCCGAGGGGCGCGTAACCCGAGGTGATGCCCTTCGCGGTGGTGATGATGTCCGGCTGGTAGCCGTACCGGACGGCGCCGAAGTACTCGCCGAGACGGCCCCAGGAGCAGATCACCTCGTCGGAGACGAGCAGCACGTCGTACGCGTCGCAGATCTCGCGTACCCGCTGGAAGTAGCCGGGCGGCGGCGGGAAGCAGCCGCCGGAGTTCTGCACCGGCTCCAGGAACACGGCCGCCACGGTGTCCGGGCCCTCCCGCTCAATGGCGCGGCCGATCTCGTCGGCGGCCCAGCGGCCGAACGCCTCGATGTCGTCACCGTGCTCGGGTGCCCGGTAGAAGTTCGTGTTCGGCACCTTGATCCCGCCGGGCACCAGCGGCTCGAAGTCCGTCTTGATGCCGGGCAGGCCGGTGATCGACAGGGCGCCCATCGAGGTGCCGTGGTAGGCGATGTAGCGGCTGACCACCTTGTGCTTGGTCGGCTTGCGGGTGCGCTTGAAGTACGCGCGGGCCAGCTTCCACGCCGCCTCGACCGCCTCGGAGCCGCCCGTGGTGAAGAAGACGCGGTTCAGGTCCCCCGGGGTCAGCGCGGAGATCCGCTCGGCCAGCTCGACGGCCTTCGGGTGCGCGTACGACCACAGCGGGAAGTACGCCAGCTCGGCCGCCTGCTTGGCGGCCGCCTCGGCGAGCTCGGTACGGCCGTGGCCGGCGTTGACGACGAACAGCCCGGCGAGCCCGTCCAGGTAGCGGCGGCCCTGGCTGTCCCAGACGTACGCGCCGTCGCCGCGCACGATCGTCGGTACCTCGCCGGCGGAGTAGCTCGCCATCCGGGTGAAGTGCATCCAGAGGTGGTCGGTGGCGTTGGCCATGTCAGCCCCATCGAGTCACGGGCCGGTCGGGGGGTCGTACCGGCCGCTCTGCCCACGGTTATCGCACAGTTAGAACCGCTGTGGCAAGTGGGATCGGTGGCACATAGGCGATTCGACAACGAATTCTGCGAGCGTGAGTTGTGGCTTGCGACGGATTCCGCACACCGGTCGGAGCGGGGGCGGGTCGGCTCAGGCGGTGCCCCAGGTGTAGGTCTGCTTGCGGAGCTTGAGGTAGACGAACGCCTCGGTGGAGAGCACGCCCTCGACGGCCCGCAGCCGCTGGAGGATCTCCAGCAGGTGGTCGTCGTTGCGGCAGACCACCTCGGTGAGCAGGTCGAACGACCCGGCGGTGATCACCACGTAGTCGACCTCCTCCAATTCGGCGAGGCGGTCGGCCACCGCCTCCAGGTCGCCGTTGGTGCGCAGGCCGATCATCGCCTGGCGCGGGAAGCCGAGCTGGAGCGGATCGGTGACGGCGACGATCTGCATGACGCCCGCGTCGAGCAGTCGCTGCACCCGCTGGCGTACCGCCGCCTCGGAGAGCCCGACCGCCTTGCCGATGGTCGCGTACGGCCGCCGGCCGTCCTCCTGGAGCTGCTCGATGATCTGCTTGGCCACGTCGTCCAACAGAGCGTGACTGGCACCTTCACGCACGGCGAGCCGCCGCGTGCCGTTGCCGTTCTCCTGCTGCCGGTTCGTCATCGACCGCTCCCCATGTCCGTTCCCGCCGTGTGAGCCTAGTGCCTCGCGCAGTCTGGCGTATTTCGTGGTCAAGCGCTATTCCCGCAACGGAATCCCTTGTAAGGAAGGTCACCCCATGCCAGGATCAGTCGTCAATCGCACATGACCCCTCCCGCCGGCGTCGTCACCCCCGTCCCCGCCGCCGACGATGACCCCTTAAGGAGTCGTCACATGCGCACTCCCCTCAGGCCCCTCACCCGGCGTGGTCTGCTCACCGGCACCCTCGGCTCGGCCGCGATGCTCGCCGTCGGCGGCTCGCTGGCCGGCTGCGGCACGAAGGGCGCCCAGCAGACCGAAGCGGGTTGCGCGAGCGAGGACCTCTCCGCCACGGAGAAGAAGCTCGCCTTCTCCAACTGGCCGCAGTACATGGACGTGGACGAGAAGGACGAGTCGAAGCGGCCCACCCTCGACGCGTTCATCGCGCGCAGCGGCATCCAGGTGACGTACACCGAGGACGTCAACGACAACAACGAGTTCTTCGGCAAGGTGCAGAACCAGCTCGCGGGCTGCCAGCCCACCGGCCGGGACGTCATGGTGCTCACCGACTGGATGGCCGCGCGGATGATCCGGCTCGGCTGGATCCAGCAGCTCGACACGTCCAAGATGCCCAACGTCAGCGCCAACCTGCTGCCCTCGCTGCGGGGGCGCTCGTTCGACAAGGACAACCAGCTCGCCGTGCCGTGGCAGTCCGGCCTCGCCGGCATCGCCTACAACGGCAAGGTCACCAAGGAGCTGCGGACGGTCGACGAGCTGCTCACCCGCCCCGACCTCAAGGGCAAGGTGACGGCCCTGTCCGAGATGCGCGACACCATGGGGCTCCTGCTCCAGTCGAACGGCCACGACCCGTCGAACTTCACGGCCGCGCAGTTCGACGACGCGCTCAACAAGCTGAAGAAGGCGGTGGACTCCGGCCAGATCCGCAAGTTCACCGGCAACGACTACGCGCCCGACCTGGCCAAGGGCGACATCGCCGCCTGCATCGGGTGGTCCGGCGACGTCATCCAGCTCGGCTTCGAGGACGACAAGATCAAGTTCGTGGTGCCCGAGTCCGGCGTGATGCTCTGGTCGGACAACATGCTGGTGCCGAACAGGGCCACCCACAAGGCCAACGCCGAACAGCTCATGAACTACTACTACGAGCCGGCGGTGGCCGCCCAGCTCGCCGCGTACGTCAACTACATCTGTCCCGTGCAGGGCGCCCAGGCCGAGATGGAGAAGATCGATCCCGAGCTGGCCGCCAACCCGCTGATCTTCCCCGACGACGCGATGCTCGCCAAGGCCCAGGTCTTCATGGCTCTGGACGAGAAGCAGGAGCGCGAGTACGAAAGCAAGTTCCAGCAGGTCATCGGGGCCTGACGAGGCGATGGGCGGAACGACAGTGGCACGCGAGACACCGGCCGGCGACCTGCGGCTGGCCAACCTCACCAAGCGGTTCGGCGTCTTCACGGCGGTCGACGAGGTCAACCTCACGATCCCGCAGGGCTCGTTCTTCGCCCTCCTCGGGGCGTCCGGCTGCGGCAAGACCACCACGCTGCGGATGATCGCCGGGCTGGAGGAGCCGACCAGCGGGCAGGTGCTGCTCGGCGACCGGGACATCGCGCGGCTGCGCCCGTACAAGCGGCCGGTGAACACCGTGTTCCAGAGCTACGCGCTCTTCCCGCACCTGGACATCTTCGAGAACGTGGCCTTCGGTCTGCGCCGGCGCGGCATCCGCGACGTCGGTGAGCAGGTCGAGCGAATGCTCGCGCTCGTGCAACTGGAGGGGTACGGCCGTCGCCGGCCCGCCCAGCTCTCCGGTGGCCAGCAGCAGCGGGTCGCGCTGGCCCGGGCGCTCATCAACCATCCGCAGGTGCTGCTGCTGGACGAGCCGCTCGGCGCGCTCGACCTCAAGCTGCGCCGGCAGATGCAGATCGAGCTGAAGCGCATCCAGACCGAGGTCGGCATCACGTTCGTGCACGTCACCCACGACCAGGAGGAGGCCATGACCATGGCCGACACGGTCGCGGTGATGAACGCCGGCCGCATCGAACAGCTCGGTGCGCCGGCCGACATCTACGAGTTCCCGGCCACCGCCTTCGTGGCGAACTTCCTCGGCCAGTCCAACCTGATCGCCGCGGAGGCGGCCGGCGCCGCCGGGGACGACGTCCCGGTGACCGCCCACGGCGCACGCTACTCGGTGCCCGCCGCCCGGGCCCGGGTCGACCGGGGGCCGGTCCATCTGGGCGTACGCCCGGAGAAGCTGCATCTGGTCGGCTCCGCCGACCAGGTGCCCGCGGGCCACCAGCACGTCGCCGGGGTGGTCAGCGACGCCTCCTACGTGGGCGTCAGCACGCAGTACCTGCTGCGCACCGCGTGGGGGAGCGAGCTGTCGGTGTTCGCGGCGAACAGCGGCAGCGCCGAACGGTTCGCGGTGGGCGCCGAGGCGGTGGCCCACTGGGACCCGCGGCACGCGTTCCTGCTGCCCCGCGAGCCCGGGGCGGAGGACCAGACCACGCCGGTGCTCGACGAGCCGGTGGGAGTGAAGTCGTGAGCGAGCGCAGCGAGCGAATCATCAGGCTCAGCGCGGTGAAGGCTCATGTCGCCGCCGACCGGAGGGAGGCGGTGGCATGAGCGAGCGTAGCGAGCGAATCATCGGGCTCAGTGCGGTTGAGGCTCATGGCGGCGCCGACCGGAGGGAGGCGGTGGCATGAGCGCTCTGGCGCATGTGCCCACCGGGCAGTCGACCGGGGCGAAGCCGCCGCCGGCCGCCCGGCGCGGTCGGTACCGCGCACTGCCGTACCTGCTCCTGCTGCCGGGCGGGGGTTGGCTGCTGCTGTTCTTCGCCCTGCCGCTGCTCCAGCTCGCCGCCGCGAGCCTCTACGACCCCGGCGGCTCACTCGCCACCGGGTACGCCATGACCTGGGCGTTCGGCAACTACCCGGACGCGCTGGCGGCGTACTGGCCGCACTTCCTGCGCTCCTTCGGCTACGCCGGCCTGGCGCTGGTGCTCGCGCTGCTGATGGGCTACCCGCTGGCGTACGCCATCGCGCAGAAGGCCGGGCGGTGGAAGAACCTGCTGCTGGTGTGCGTGGTCGCGCCGATGTTCACGAGCTTCCTGGTCCGCACGCTGGCCTGGAAGACGATCCTGAGCGACAACGGCTGGGTCGTCGGACTGCTGCGCGACGTGCACCTGCTGGGGCCGGACGGTCGCCTGCTGGCCACGCCGTTCGCGGTGGTGCTCGGTCTCACGTACAACTTCCTGCCGTTCCTCGTGCTGCCGCTCTACGCGAGCCTGGAGCGGCTCGACCCGCGGCTTCTGGAGGCGGCGAGCGACCTGTACGCGAGCCCGGTGCGGGCCTTCCGCCGGGTGACCCTGCCGCTGTCCATGCCCGGCCTCGTGGCCGGCACGCTGCTCTTCTTCATCCCGGCCAGCGGCGACTACATCAACGCCGAGCTGCTCGGCACCCCGAACGAGTACATGATCGGCAACGTCATCGACTCGGCGTTCCTGGTGCGGCTCGACTACCCGCAGGGCGCGGCGCTGTCGTTCCTGCTCATGGCGGCGATCCTCGCGGTGGTCTTCGGCTACCTGCGGCGGGCCGGCACGGAGGACGTCCTGTGACGGGGGCGCGGCGTGCGGCGACCGGCAGCCCCGCGGTCGCGAACGGAGGAAGGCTCTGATGGCGCGTTTCTGGCGTTGGGTCGCCGACCGCTGGGTGATGGGCGTGGCGCTGCTGGTGCTCGGCTACCTGTCGCTGCCGATCCTCGTGGTGGCCGGGTTGTCGTTCAACCGCCCGTCGAGCCGCCTGTCGTACGACTTCCACGAGTTCACCCTCGACAACTGGCGGAACCCGTGCGCCACCTCGGACATGTGCGATGCCGTGGTGCGCAGCGTCCAGATCGGCTTCATCGCCACGGTGGTGTCGACGGTGCTCGGCACGTTGATGGCGTTCGCCCTCGTGCGGCACCGGTTCCGCGGCCGGGCGGGGATCAACGTGCTGATCTTCCTGCCGATGGCCACACCGGAGCTGGTCATGGGCACGTCGCTGCTCGCCCTGTTCGTCGCGGCCGGGGTGCCGCAGGGCTTCTGGACCATCGTGATCGCGCACGTGATGTTCTGCGTCTCGTTCGTCGTGGTCACCGTCAAGGCGCGGCTGGCCGGCATGGACTCGCGGCTCGAGGAGGCCGCCATGGACCTGTACGCGAGCGAGTGGCAGACCTTCCGGCGGATCACCCTGCCGCTGGTGCTGCCCGGCATCGTGGCCGCCGCGCTGCTCGCCTTCTCGCTGAGCTTCGACGACTTCATCATCACGAACTTCAACGCCGGCACCACCGTCACGTTCCCGATGTACGTCTGGGGCGCCGCCCAGCGGGGCATCCCGCCGCAGGTCAACGTCATCGGCACGGCGATGTTCGTGATCGCGTTGCTGCTGGTGCTGGGCAGCACACTCCGTGGCCGGCGCGCGCGCCGGGCGGCGCTGCCGGTCGCCGCGCCCGGGGCGGCGAAACGGCCATGACCGGCCCGCATCCCGGCCGGTCGCTGACCGACGCGGCGCCCGTGCCGTACTGGCTGGACCGGCCGGAGCGCCCCGACCCGCTCCCGCCGCTGCACGGCGCGGACACGGCCGACCTGCTCGTGGTCGGTGGCGGGTACAGCGGACTCTGGACGGCGATGCTGGCCAAGCGGGACGACCCGGGCCGGGACGTGCTGCTCGTCGAGGCGGGCACGTGCGGCTGGGCGGCGTCCGGGCGCAACGGCGGCTTCTGCGCCGCGTCGCTGACGCACGGGCTGGCCAACGGCGTCGAGCGGTTCCCCGACGAGATCGACGTGCTGGAGCGGCTCGGCCGGGAGAACCTGGACGCCATCGCGGCGACGATCGCGGAGTACGACATCGACTGCGACTTCGCGCGTACCGGCGAACTGGCGGTGGCCGTCGAGCCGTACCAGCTCGACGGGCTGGCCGCCGACGCCGAGCTGGCCCGCCGGTACGGCCACGACGTGCGGCTGCTCGACGCCGGCGAGGTGCGCGCCGAGGTGAACTCCCCGACGTACCTCGGCGGGCTGTGGGACCGCGACCGGGTGGCCCTGCTCGACCCGGCGAAGCTCGCCTGGGGGCTGCGCCGCGCGTGCCTGAGCCTCGGGGTGCGGATCGCCGAGCACACGCGGGTGACCGGCCTGCGCCGCGACGGTGCGGCGCTGCGGGCCACCACGGCCGGTGGACGCGACCACCTGCCCGGGTCGGTGCGGGCGGGACAGATGGTGCTCGCCACGAACGCGTTCCCGCCCCTGCTGCGCCGGCTGCGGGCCTGGATCGTGCCGGTCTACGACTACGCGCTGATGACCGAGCCGCTCGCCGACGACGAGCGGCGGGCCATCGGTTGGGCGAACCGTCAGGGGCTCGCCGACACCGGCAACCAGTTCCACTACTACCGGATCACCGCCGACAACCGGATCCTGTTCGGCGGGTACGACGCCGTCTACCACTTCGGCAACCGGGTCGCCCCGACGCTGGAGCAGCGCTGGGACACCTTCTGCACGCTCGCCGGGCACTTCTTCACGACGTTCCCGCAGCTCGACGGCCTGCGCTTCAGCCACCGCTGGGGTGGCGTCATCGACACGTGCACGCGGTTCTGCCCGTTCTTCGGCACGGCCTACGAGGGGCGGCTCGCGTACGCGGCCGGCTACACCGGCCTGGGCGTCGGCGCCACCCGGTTCGGCGCGCGCGTGATGCTCGACCTGCTGGCCGGCGCCGACACCCCGCTGACCCGGCTCGACCTCGTCCGCACGGCGCCGCTGCCGTTCCCGCCGGAGCCGGTCCGGGCGGCCGGCATCCACCTCACCCGCTGGTCCCTGGCCCGCGCCGACGCGCGCCAGGGACGGCGGAACGTCTGGCTCCGTACGCTCGACCGTCTCGGTTTGGGGTTCGATTCCTGATGCGCATCCTGCTGGTGGGCGCCGGCGGCGTCGGATCCGCCGCCGCCGCGATCGCCGCCCGCCGTTCCTTCTTCGAGACCATGGTGGTGGCCGACCACGACGCCGCGCGGGCGTCGCGAGCCGTCGAGGGGCGCGGCGAGCGGTTCGTGGCCGCCCGCGTCGACGCCTCGTCGGCCGAGGCGGTGGCGGCACTGTGCCGGGAGCACCGGATCACGCACGTGCTCAACGCCGTCGACCCGCGCTTCGTCATGCCGATCTTCGGGGGCGCGTTCGCGGCCGGCGCCGACTACCTGGACATGGCCATGTCGCTGTCCCGTCCGCACCCCCGACGGCCGTACGCCGAGACCGGGGTGAAGCTGGGCGACGAACAGTTCGCCCTCGCCGACCGGTGGCAGGCGGCCGGGCGGCTGGCGCTCTGCGGTATCGGCGTCGAGCCGGGGCTCTCCGACGTCTTCGCCCGGTACGCCGCCGACGAACTCTTCGCCTCCATCGACGAGATCGGCGTACGCGACGGCGCGAACCTCACCGTCGACGGCTACGACTTCGCGCCGTCGTTCTCCATCTGGACGACCATCGAGGAGTGCCTGAACCCGCCGGTGGTCTGGGAGGCCGGTCGCGGCTGGTACACCACCGAGCCGTTCTCCGAGCCGGAGGTGTTCGAGTTCCCGGAGGGCATCGGCCCGGTCGAGTGCGTGAACGTGGAGCACGAGGAGGTGCTGCTCATCCCGCGCTGGGTGCCGGCGAGGCGGGTCACCTTCAAGTACGGCCTGGGCGACGAGTTCATCCAGGTGCTCCGGACCCTGCACAAGCTCGGCCTGGACTCGACGTCGCCCGTGCGGGTCGGCGGCGTCACCGTGTCGCCCCGGGACGTGGTGGCCGCCTGCCTGCCCGACCCGGCCACGCTCGGCGACCGGATGCGCGGGAAGACGTGCGCCGGCACGTACGTCACCGGCACCGGGGTCGACGGCCGGCCCCGGCGGGTATACCTGTACCACGTCGTCGACAACGAGTGGTCGATGCGGGAGTACGGCCACCAGGCGGTGGTCTGGCAGACCGCCGTCAACCCCGTGGTGGCGCTGGAACTGCTCGCCACCGGGGCGTGGACCGGGGCGGGCGTGCTCGGCCCCGAGGCGTTGCCGCCGAAGCCCTTTCTCGACCTGCTCACCGGGTACGGGTCGCCGTGGGGGATGGAGGAACGATGAGCCGCTACGGGGCCATGTACGGGCCGGACCTGACGTTCCTCGGCGTACCCGCCTGCGACCTGGCCGACCCGGCGTCGTTCGCCGACGCGGACGTGGTGGTCGTGGGCGCCCCGTTCGACGGCGGGACCTCGCACCGGCCCGGCACCCGGTTCGGGCCGTCGGCCATCCGGCAGGCCTGCTACCTGCCCCACGACGGTTCCCGCCCGTCGCTCGCGTTGCGCGTCGACGCGTTGCGGGACCTGCGGGTGTACGACGCGGGCGACGTCGAGATGTTCTCCGGCGACATCGAACGCTCGCTGTCGGCGCTGGAGTCCGCCGTCCACACGGTCGCCTCGTCGGGCGCGATCCCCGTGGTGCTCGGCGGCGACCACTCCATCGCGCTGCCCGACGCCACCGGCGTGGCGCGCCACCACGGGCTCGGGCGGGTGTCGCTGGTGCACTTCGACGCGCACGCCGACACCGGCGACGTCGAGTTCGGCAGCCTCCACGGGCACGGCCAGCCGATGCGGCGGCTCATCGAGTCGGGCGCGGTCCGTGGCGACCGGTTCCTCCAGATCGGCCTGCGCGGCTACTGGCCGGGGCCGTCGGTGCTGAGCTGGATGGCGGAGCAGCGGATGCGCTCGTACGAGATGACCGAACTGGTCGCCCGCGGCCTGGACGAGTGCCTCACGGAGGCGTTCGGGATCGCGGTGGACGAGTGCGAGGGGGTGTTCCTCTCCGTCGACGTGGACGTGGTGGACCCGGGCATGGCGCCCGGCACGGGCACGCCGGAGCCGGGCGGGCTGACCTCGCGGCAGCTGCTCGACGCCGTGCGCCGCTGCTGCTACGAGCTGCCGGTGGTGGGGGTGGACGTGGTCGAGGTCGCGCCCCCGTACGACCACGCCGACATCACCGCGTACCTGGGCAACCGGGTGGTGCTCGAGGCGTTGTCGGCGATCGCACGGCGCCGCCGCGACGCGGCGGGCGGCCCCCCGTGGAACCCGAGACAGCCCCTCCTGGACGCCCGCTAACCCCGCTGCTTCCCCGCGATCTTGCACTTTCTGCCCCGACATGTAGGTCATACAGGGCATATCTGGGGCCAAAACTGCAAGATCGCGGAGGCCTGGGAGCGGGAGGGCGGGGCGGGCGGGGATAGCACGGGTCGGGGTTTGGGGGGTGGTTGTCCACAGGGGGCTTGGTTGTCCACAGGCTCGGGGTGGGAGGGCGGTTCCGGGGGCGGAGGTTGGCCATAGTGCCGGCGTGTCGATTCAGCTGTGGCGCGTCGAGGATCTGTTGCGGAGCCTGACGGTGAAGCGACTCCGGACCCAGGTGAGCAAGGTGGAGCTGCTCCGGGTACGGAGAGGCGTCTACGCCGACCGGCGCTGCGAGGAGGACGACGACGAACTCCGGGCACTGCTGCTGTGCCTGCCCGACGGTGCGGCACTGGCCCGCCAGAGCGCGGCCCGCCGGCACGGATTCGGGGTTCTGCGGGAGGACCAGGTTCACGTCGTGCTGCCGGCCACGGTGCCCCGGCCACGCCTACCCGGGTTGGTCGTACACCACTCGGTCCTGCCCGTGCGGCCCGTCCTCGTCCGTGGGCTGCCCTGCGTACCGGCGGCCCGGTGCGCCGTCGACCTTGCCCGGAGCGTCCGGCGGCTCGACGCTCTGCCGGTACTCGACGCCGCACTCCGCTCCGGTGCGGTCACGCGGGACGAGCTCGTGGCGGAACTGCCGCGACAGCGGAAGCTGCGCGGCATCCGGCAGGCGCGGGACCTCGTGGCACTGGCGGACGGGCGGGCGGAGTGCCGCCAGGAGAGCCAGTTGCGCCTGGTCCTGATCGACGGCCGGCTGCCCGCGCCCGAGCCGCAGCTCTGGGTCCACGACTCGTACGGCATCCGCCGGTACCGGCTCGACCTGGGCTACCGGGAGCGGCGGGTGGGAGTCGAGTACGACGGACTGTCCCACCTGGACCGGGAGCGGCTTCGCCGGGACCGGGACCGGGTGAACTGGCTCGACGCCAACGGATGGCGGATGCGCTACTTCACCGACCAGGACCTCTACCGCCGCCCCCACCACATAGTCGCGACGGTCCGCGCCGCCCTCTCCTGACCCGCCCCCTTTCACTCCCGCGATCTTGCACTTTCGGCCCTGACTTTCCTGGCATAAGCCTCATTCCAGGGGCGCAAAGTGCAAGATCGCGGGAGTGGAGGGGGGGATGTGGGGTCAGGCCAGGTGGGAGCGGATCAGGAAGCGGACGCCCTCGGGGGCCTCCAGGGAGAAGCCGCTGCCCCGGCCCGGCACCACGTCGATCGTGAGCCTCGTGTGCTTCCACAGCTCCCACTGCGAGCGGGACATCCAGAACTCGACCGGCTCCGGGACGCCGTCGACGGCCAGGGAGGCGAGCAGGACGTCGGAGCCGCCGGTGCGGAACTCGCCCGCCGGGTAGCACATCGGGGCGCTGCCGTCGCAGCAGCCGCCGGACTGGTGGAACATGAGCGGCCCGTGCTGTTCCCGCAGTGCTCGGATCAGGTCCGCGGCGGCCGGCGTCAGCGACACCGGGTCGGTGGCCGGCGGAAGCGACACCGGCGACGCCGCCCGGGGAAGCGGCACCGGACCGGACGAGGCCGTGCCAGACGAGGCCGCGCCGGACGAGGCCGCGCCGGACGACGCCGCGCCGGATCGCACGGGGCCGGACGACGCTCCGCCGGACGGCGAACCGGACCGCACCGGACCGGACGGCACTGCGCCGGACCGTGCCGCGCCGGGCGGCGCCGCGGCGCCCGGCGGACCGGGAACCGCGGCGCCTGACGGGTCGGTGCCCATCAGAAGAAGCCCAGCTTCTTCGGCGAGTAGCTGACCAGCAGGTTCTTGGTCTGCTGGTAGTGCTCCAGCATCATCTTGTGGTTCTCCCGGCCGATGCCGGACTGCTTGTACCCGCCGAACGCCGCGTGCGCCGGGTAGGCGTGGTAGCAGTTCGTCCAGACCCGGCCGGCCTGGATCGCGCGGCCGGCCCGGTACGCGGTGTTCATGTCGCGCGTCCACACGCCCGCGCCGAGGCCGTACAGGGTGTCGTTGGCGATCTTCACGGCGTCGTCGAGGTCGGCGAACGAGGTCACCGAGACCACCGGACCGAAGATCTCCTCCTGGAAGATCCGCATCGAGTTGTCGCCCTCGAAGATGGTCGGCTGGACGTAGTAGCCGCCGGACAGTTCGCCGCCCAGGTCGGCCCGCTCGCCGCCGGTGAGCACCTTCGCGCCTTCCTGCCGGCCGATGTCCAGGTAGGACAGGATCTTCTCGAGCTGGTCGTTCGACGCCTGCGCCCCGATCATCGTCTCGGTGTCCAGCGGGTGGCCCTGGCGCACCTGACGCGTGCGCTCGACGGCCGCCGCGAGGAAGTCCGCGTAGTGGCCCTGCTGGATCAGCGCCCGCGACGGGCAGGTGCAGACCTCGCCCTGGTTGAGGGCGAACATGGTGAACCCTTCGAGCGCCTTGTCGTAGAACTCGTCGGACCGGGCGCTCACGTCGTCGAAGAAGATGTTCGGGCTCTTGCCGCCCAGCTCCAGGGTGACCGGCTTGATGTTCTCGCTGGCGTACTGCATGATCAGCCGCCCGGTGGTCGTCTCGCCGGTGAACGCCACCTTGGCGACCCTCGGTGAGGAGGCCAGGGGCTTGCCGGCCTCGACGCCGAAGCCGTTGACCAGGTTGACCACGCCGGGCGGCAGCAGGTCGGCCACCAGCGAGAGCCAGTAGTGGATCGACGCGGGGGTCTGCTCGGCCGGCTTGAGCACCACGGCGTTGCCGGCGGCGAGGGCCGGGGCGAGCTTCCAGGTGGCCATGAGCAGCGGGAAGTTCCACGGGATGATCTGCCCGACCACGCCGAGCGGCTCGTGGAAGTGGTAGGCCACGGTGTCGTCGTCGAGTTCGCCGAGCGTGCCCTCCTGTGCCCGGATGGCGCCGGCGAAGTACCGGAAGTGGTCGATGGCCAGCGGGATGTCCGCCGCCAGGGTCTCCCGGACCGGCTTGCCGTTCTCCCAGGTCTCGGCGATGGCGAGGTCTTCCAGGTGCTCCTGCATCCGGTCGGCGATCCGGTTGAGGATCAGCGACCGTTCGGCGACCGGCGTGCGGCCCCACGCGTCGGCGGCGCCGTGCGCGGCGTCGAGGGCCCTCTCGACGTCCTCGGCGGTGCCGCGGGCGACCTCGCAGAAGGTCTGCCCGGTCACCGGGGTGGGGTTCTCGAAGTACCGCCCGCCGTGCGGCTTGACGTACTCGCCGCCGATGAAGTGGTCGTAGCGGGTCTGCCAGTGGGTGGGCGCGTCGTAGCGCGTCATGGGTACCTCCGCCGTCCGTCACGGGTGGACGGCGGTGACGCTAGTTTCCGGGACGTTGCAGCCACGTTGCGCGCGGCAGGCCGTACTCCCCGGCGAGCTGGTGGACGCGGGCGACCGCGAGCGGCCGGCGGGGCGCGCCCGGCGGCAGCGCCCGGGCGAGCGCCTGCCAGGCGGTCAGGTCGTCGGCGCCGGCGGGCGTCGCCGTCCAGGCCGCGAGCAGCGCCGGGTCCCCGGCGGCGAGCACGGCCGCCCGGAGCTGGCCGTCGATGAGCCGGCGCAGTCGCGCCACTCCCGGCGCGTCGGAGGAGGGCAGCAGCGGTCCGGCGTACGCGTCGAGGGCGCCGGCGGGATCGCCGCGGTCGAGCAGGTCGGTGACGGTACGGAAGTCGGCGCGCACGGTGCCGCGCAGCCGGTACGGGCGGGAGTCGAGCAGTTCCGGGCCGAGCACGCGGCGCAGCCGGGACAACTCGGCGCGCAGGGTGACCGGGTGCAGCCGGTCGTCTCCGTAGAGGTCGAGGCCGAGCTGCTCCCCGGTCCGCCCCTCGGGGTGGTCGAGGAGCAGCACCAGCAGTTCGCTGTGCCGGCGGCCGAGCCGCAGCCGCCGCCCGTCCACCCGCAGTTCGGCCTCGTCGCGGCCGAGCGCGGCGACGGTGGCCACACCCGGTTCGGGCGGCCGGTCGGCGGCGAGCTGCGCCTCGGCCGCCCGGGCGGTGGCGCGTACCAGCGCGAGGCTCTGCGGGGTGGCCAGGTGGTCGCCGCCGGTGATGTCGACGGCCCCGAGCAGCCGGCCGGTGACCGGGTCGTGGATGGGCGCGGCCGCGCACGTCCACCGCTGCACGGGCCGGCTGAAGTGCTCCGTGGCGAAGATCTGGACGCTGTGGTCGACGGCGAGGGCCGTGCCGGGGGCGTTGGTGCCCGCGTGTGCCTCGTCCCAGCGGGCGCCCGGCACGAAGTTCATCCGCTCGGCGCGCCGGCGTACGCCCGGGTGGCCCTCCACCCAGAGCAGCCGGCCGTAGGCGTCGCAGACGGCCATGAGGTGGGCGCCGTCCTGCGCGATCCCGCCGAGCAGGTCACGGAAGAGCGGCAGCACCCGGGCCAGCGGGTGCGCGGCCCGGTAGCTCTCCAGCGTGTCGTCGACCAGTTCGACGGGCGGGGTGCCCTCCGGATCCAGCAGCGCGCCGGCCGAGCGGCGCCACGACTTGGCCACGACGTCGCGCAGGTGCCGGTCCATCCGCCGGGCGGCCTCCGGCCCGCCGGCGAGGAACGCCTCGTGCGCGGCACCGACCTGCGCGATCCGCTCCGCCGGATCGACGCCGATTTCCAGGGCGAGCCACGGGTCGGCCATGGGCGACCTCCTCGCGCCCATCGTGACGCAGCTCACCCCGGATCGCCAAGTGCGCGGCGGCGGATGGGACGGAGTGCGCCAGACGACGCGGCGGGGACATCCCCGCCCGGCTGCGGCTTGACCGTGTTTGTCCTGGCCGGCGGGGCGTGGAGGATGGCTGGCGGGTGCTTACGGAACCCTTATCTCCTGCTTGAGACCGTATGCCGGACAACGAGGAACCACGGGGGCGGAAGCGTGCGGGTGCTGGTGGCGGACGACGAGCGGTTGTTGGCGGACACGATCGCCCAGGGGCTGCGTCGCCTCTCGATGGCGGTCGACGTCTGCTACGACGGCGACGGCGCGCTGGAGCGGATCTCCGTGAACCGGTACGACGTGGCCGTCCTGGACCGGGACATGCCGGGGCGGACCGGCGACGAGGTGTGCCGGAGCCTCGCCGGGTCCGACGCCGGTACGCGGGTCCTCATGCTCACCGCCGCCGCCGGTATCCGGGACCGGGTGGAGGGTCTCGGCCTGGGCGCCGACGACTACCTGACCAAGCCGTTCGCCTTCGCCGAACTGGTCGCCCGGGTGCAGGCCCTCGGGCGGCGGTCCGCGCCCGCACTGCCGCCCGTGCTCGAACAGCACGGGGTGGTGCTCGACGTGGCCCGGCACACGGTCACCCGCGACGGCCGCCCGCTGGCCCTGAGCCCGAAGGAGTTCGCCGTGCTGCACGTGCTGATGCGGGCGAACGGTCGGGTGGTCAGCGCGGAGGACCTGCTGGAGCAGGCGTGGGACGAGTTCGCCGACCCGTTCACCAACGCCGTCCGGGTGACCCTCATGACGCTGCGCCGGAAGCTCGGCCAGCCCGCCATCATCCACACCGTGCCCCGGGCCGGTTACCGGATCGGCGGGCCGGAATGAGCCCCCGCCGCCGGATCGTCCTGGTCGGCGTGGTCGCGCTGCTCGTCGGGTTCTTCCTGCCGGGCCTCGTGAAGTGGCTGCTGGGCATCGTGTGGCTGCCCGCCCGGGAGATCTGCGGCCTGGCCGAGCCCGGGCTGAACCTGGTCTGCGAACCGGCCCGCCAGCTCGACGTGGCCATCCCGCAGATGGCCTCGCTCGTCCTCAGCGCCGTCGCGGTGCTGGGGATCTGGGGCGCCGCCGCGTGGTGCCTGCGTCCCGTGCGTGATCTCGCCGAGCCCATCGCGCACGTCGGGCCGCAGAACCTCGGCTACCGCATCCGGCGGTCCGGCAGCGACGAGCTGGCCCAGCTGTCCCGGGCGATCGACCAGATGATGGAGCGCATCGCGGCCGGCTACGAGGGGCAGCGGCGGTTCGCCGCGAACGCCTCGCACGAGCTGCGTACGCCGCTGGCCGTCCAGCGGACGCTCATCGAGGTCGGCATGGCCCAGTCGCTCACCGGCGAGCAGCTGGAACTGCTGACCGCCCAGCTGTTGCAGACCAACGAGCGCAACGAACGGCTCATCGAGGGGCTGCTCGCGCTCAGCGAGAGCGACCAGGGGCTGCGCTCCTCCACACCGCAGCGCCTCGACGAGATCGCCGGCAGCGTGCTGGCCGCCTACCAGGACCGCGCCACGGCGGCCGAGGTGACGATCGAGAGTCACCTCGCCCCCCGCGTCGTCATGGGGGAGCGGGTGCTGCTGGAGCGCCTCGTCACCAACCTCGTGGAGAACGCGATCAAGTACAACCGTCCCGGCGGGCGGCTCACCGTCGTCGTCGGGCGGACGCCGGCGCTGACCGTGGTCAACACCGGCCAGGTCGTACCGGCCGAGGCGGTCGCCGGGCTCTTCGAGCCGTTCCGGCGGCTGGCCCGGGACCGCACCAACCACAGCGGCGGCGCCGGACTCGGCCTCGCCATCGCCCGCTCCATCACCCAGGCGCACGACGGCGTCATCGCCGCCCGGCCCGCCGACGGCGGCGGGCTCCGCGTCGACGTCCAGCTACCGATCCCGCACTAGACCCAGGTCACAGCCACCACACCGAACCAACCAGGCCCCGGGACCCGTGTGTACGGCGTCCCGAGCTCCGGGCTGCCCGGAAGCGTCCCGCGCAGGGACCACCGGTTCCGCCCGGAGCCGGAGAGGAGAAGCCGTGACGACCCGCACCGAGCAGCCGCCGGTGGGTGCCACCTCGACGGCGGCGGGCCGCGAGACGTGGGCCGACGTGGCCAAGGGCGCGTGCATCGTCCTCGTGGTGCTCTGGCACGTCGTCGTGAAGGACTACCTGCGGATCGACTGGCGCGCCGGCGTGCCGGTGCCGGGGGCCTGGGGGTTCCTCGGCGAGCAACTGCTCCCGCTGCGGATGCCGCTCTTCTTCACCATCTCCGGCATCTTCGCCGCGAACGCCGTCAACCGGCCCTGGCGGGCCGCCGCCCGGTCCCGGGTCGCCGGCAACCTCTACCTGTACGCCGCCTGGCTGCTCATCCACACGGCGCTGCTGGCCCTCGTCCCCGGTTTCCCGACCGACCGCGCCACCAGCCCCGGCGACCTGCTGGCCCAGCTCACGGTCACCCCGTCCAACCTCTGGTACCTGTACGCGCTGGCGCTCTACTTCGTGGTGGCCAGGGCGTCGCGGCGGGTGCGGCCGGCCGTGCTGCTCGCGCTCGCCGGGGCCCTGTCGGCCGTGGCGGCGGCGGGTCTGCTGGACACGCCCGGCAACCGGGGCGGGGTCTACCAGAACCTGGTGTTCTTCCTGGCCGGCGTCCACCTCCGGCCGCACCTGACGGGCTGGGCGGCGACCGCGACGCGCCGGCGCCTCGTCGGTGTCTCCGCCGCGTACGTGGCGGCACTCGCCGCCATGGGGCTGGCCGGCGCCGAGCGGTGGTTCGGCGTGTGGCCGGCGGTCTCCGTCGTGGCCGTGGCGTTCGGCCTCACCGCGGCGGCCGTGGCCGCCCGGCGGCGGGGCGCGTCCACCACGGCGCTCGCCGCCCTGGGACGCCGGACGCTGCCCGTCTACGTGATCCACATGCCGGTGCTCGCGCTGCTGCACCGGCTCCTCGCCGGTCCGGTCACGGACCTGCACGGACCGGTACGGGCCGTGCTGGTGGCCGGCTACCCCGTCCTGCTCACCGTGCTCGTGCTGGCGCTCAGCCTGGCCGTCCACCGCGGACTGCTGGCGGCCGGCGCGGGGTGGCTGTTCACGCTGCCGTCCCGGCACAACCTCGAAGGAGAGACCATGTCCCGCACAGATCCACCTACCCCGGCCGTACGGCTGGACCGGGCCCGCGTCCAGGAGGCGGCCCGGTGGCTGTCCGGCCGCGTGGTGCGTACGCCCCTGTTGAACTCCCCGGCGATCGACCGCCTGGCCGGCGTCCGGATCCTGTTGAAGGCCGAGAACCTCCAGGCCGGCGGCTCGTACAAGATGCGCGGCGCGATGCTGGCCGTGGGGCGGCTCGCCGCGGCCGGGCACGGCGGGGTGGTCGCGCAGAGCACGGGCAACCACGCGGTGGCCGTGGCGCTGGCCGCCCGGCGGCACGGGCTGGCGGCGACCGTGGTGCTGCCGGTGGACGCGGCGCCGACGAAGGTCGCCCGGGCCCGGACGGCGGGCGCGGAGGTCGTCTTCGCGGGCACCTCCCTGGAGGAGCGGCTCGCCGCGGCGCGCCGGATCGCCGGCGCCCACGGGCACCCGCTGCTCGACGCCTACGACCACCCGGACGTCATCGCCGGGCAGGGCACCGCGAGCCTGGAGCTGATCGAGGAGGCGGAGCGCGCCGGAACCCCGCTGGACGCGCTCGTGGTGCCGGTCGGCGGCGGCGGGGGCGTCGCCGGCGCGTGCCTGGCCGCGGCCGGGACACCGATCGAGGTGTACGGCGTCGAGCCGGTCGGCTGCGACTCGCTGGCCCGTAGCCTCGCGGCCGGCCGGCCCACCCCGGTCGCCCCGGCGCCAACGATCGCCGACGGGCTGCGTCCCGCCTGCGTGGGCGAACTCCCGTTCGCCGTGGCGCGGGACGCCGTGCGGGGCGTCGTACGCGTCGACGACGACCAGATCGCCGAGGCGTTCCAACTGCTGCTCATGGAGTTGAAGGTGCTCGCCGAGCCGTCCGGCGCGGCCGGCCTGGCCGGCGCGCTGCGGCTGGCCGCGGACCTCGGCGCGGCGGACCTCCGCCCGGCGGTGGACCCGCGCGCGGCGGTGGACCCGCGCGCGGCGGTGGACCCGCGCGCGGCCGTGGACCCGCGCGCGGCGGCCGGGCGGTTCGGTGCCGCCCCGCCGGGACGGGAGCGCTACTGCACCGTCGGCGTCGTGCTGACCGGCGGGAACGTCGACAAGGAGCTGGTCGCCCGGTTGGCGGCCCGGCAGTTCGCCGACCTGGCGGCGCGAGAGGGGGTGGCGGCATGAGCACGCCCGTTCGGATCGGAGTCCTGTTCGGTGGCCCGTCGGCGGAGCACGACGTGTCCTGCGCCTCGGCGCTCGGCGTCGCCCGGGCACTCGCCGACGCCGGCCACCGGGTCGTCGCGATCGGCGTCACCCGTACCGGAACCTTCCGCCTCGTGCCGGACGCGGTGCTGGCCGAGCTGCGCGCCGGCGGCGGCGCCGGCCGTGCCATCGACGACCGGTTGACCGTGACCGGTCCGGCGGTGGAGCTGCGCGTCGGCAACCGCCCCGGCACGGCCCTGGTCGCGGCGGCGAACGCGCCCGGCGCCGTCCACGCGGAGGTGGACGTGGTCTTCCCGGTCCTGCACGGCCCGTACGGCGAGGACGGGGTGGTGCAGGGGCTGCTCGAGTCGCTGGGCGTGCCGTACGTGGGGTGCGGCATCCTCGCCTCGGCCGTGGGCATGGACAAGGTGGCCATGAAGCGGGCGCTGCGGGCCGAGGGGGTGCCGACCACCCCGCACGTCTCCTTCGACGCGCACACCTACCGGGCGGCGGACGGCCCGGAGAAGCTGGTGCTGGGGCTGCGCCGGCCGCTGTTCGTGAAGCCGGCCCGGATGGGTTCCTCGATCGGGATCTCGCGGGTCACCGAGGGCGACGACCTCGGGGCGGCCGTCGAGGAGGCGTTGCGGCACGACACCGTCGTCCTGGTCGAGCAGGGCGTGACCGGCCGCGAGCTGGAGTGCGGCGTGCTCGGCGGCTGGCGCCCGGAGGCGTCGGCGGTCGGCGAGGTCCGGGTGGCCGGCGGCTGGTTCGACTACCGGCAGAAGTACTACGGCGACGACGACCCGATGGTGGTCCCCGCGCCCCTGCCCGACGAGGTCACGGAGCGCGTCCGGGAGCTGTCGCTGCGGGCCTTCGCGGCCATCGGCGGCTGGGGCCTGGCCCGCGTCGACTTCCTCTACGACGAGGCGAGCGGCGACCTCTACGTCAACGAGCTGAACACGATGCCGGGCTTCACGGCGCACTCCATGTACCCGAAGGTGTGGGCGGAGTCCGGCGTCGACTACCGGGAACTCGTGGACCGGCTCGTCGGCCTCGCCCTCGCCCGGCACGCCGAGCGGCCGGCCGGCGTACGCCCGGGGGCGCTCCGATGATCCTGCTCTCCGACCCCCGTGTGGCCGCCGTGCCGAGCAGCGACGACGGCGAGCCGCTGGTCGATCTCCGGGAGGTGCCGGAGCTGCGGCTCGACACCCGTGCCGCCGATCCCGCCGGGGCGTACGCCCGGGTGCGCCGCGGGGTCGCGGAGCGGCTGCTGGCCGCGCAGCGCGCGCTGCCGGCGGGCCTGCGCCTGCTCGTGGTCGAGGGGTACCGGCCGCACCACGTGCAGCGGGACATCTTCACCGGCTACCGGGAGGAGCTGCGCCGCCGGTATCCACAGTGGTCGGCGGGGCGGCTGCACCGGGAGACCACGAAGTTCGTCTCGCCTGTCGAGGTGGCGCCGCACAGCACCGGCGGCGCCGTCGACCTGACCCTCTGCGACCTCGACGGTGTCGAGCTGGACATGGGCACCGCCGTCGACGCGACCCCGGAGGCGAGCGCCGACGCGTGCTTCACGGCCGCCGGGAACATCCCGGCGGCGGCCCGCCGGAACCGGCAGATCCTCGTGGCGGCGCTCACCGGTGCGGGGATGGTGAACTACCCGACCGAGTGGTGGCACTGGTCCTACGGCGACCGGTACTGGGCGCTCATGACGGGGGCGCCGGCGACCCGCTACGGACCGCGGTGACCCGGCCGGCGCCCCGCGGCCCGCGCGGGCGCGCGCGGTGACCCAGGGTCCTCGACGGACGGCGGTCAGCGGAACGCGTCGAGGTGGTCGCGGACCCAGTCGGCGAAGCGGCGGGGCGGCCGGCCCAGCACGTCCTCGACGGTCCGGGTGACGGTGTACGCGGCCGGCGGCGGGTTTCCGTGCCAGGACGCGAGCAGGTCGACCAGCTCCTCGCCGAGCCCGGCCTGCCGCCAGCCCTCGCGGGCCTGCGCCTCGGTCAGCTCCACGAACCGCAGGTCCCGGCCGAGTGCGGCGGCGACCGCGGCGAGCCGTTGCCGTGGGGTGAGCGCCTCCGGGCCGGTGACGGCGTAGACCATGCCGGCGTGGCCGTCGCCGGTGAGCGCCTCCGCCGCCACGGCGCCGACGTCGGCCTCGTCGACCACCGCGTTGGGGACGTCGCCGAAGGGCTCGCGCACCTCACCCGCCTCCCGGATCGGCGTGGCCCAGCCGAGGGTGTTGCCCATGAAGTCGACGGGCTGGAGGATCGTCCACTCCAGACCGCTCGCCGTCACCGCCTCCTCCACCGGGCCCGACTGCCCGTTCCACAACACGGACACCCGCCGGACGCCGGCCTTCTCGGCCAGCTCCACGATCTCGGGTCCGGTGCGGAGCGTGGCGTAGTCGTCGCCCCCGGTGGTGAGCAGGTGAAGGCCCGTGATCCCGTCGAGGGCGTCCTCCAGGGTGGCCGGCGCGGTCAGGTCGCCGACCGCCACCTCGACGCCGGCCGGCAGCCCGGCGGCCCGCTCGGGATCCCTGGTCAGGACCCGTACCGAGGCGCCCCGGGCGAGCAGTTCCCGGACCACGTGTCGTCCCGCCTTGCCCGTCGCGCCGGTGACCAGATACCGCATGCGTACGCTCCCTTCCTCCTGCCGACGACGGTAGGACCTCAACCGGACTTGAGGTCAACGGTTCCGGTGGCGGTGAACCCGGGGCACGCGTTCGTCCGTACCAGGCGTCGTACGAGACCAGCGGACGACGGGAGACACAGGTGAGGGTGCAGCGCAGGCACGTGCTGGCGGCGACGGTGGCGGTGGCCGCCGCGGCGGTCGTCACGGTGGGCACCGGACTCGGATTCGCGGACACCGCCCCGGAACGCGCGTCCGTCTGCTCCGGCTCGGTCACGTTCTCGGCCGAGGGCGGCGCGCCGGCGGCGACCAGCGACCGGTTCCCGGTCGGCACCCGCCTACGGGTGACGAACCTCGACAACGGCAGAGCGGTCACGGTGACCGTGACCGGCCCGTCGGGCAGTTGCGTGCTGTTGAACGCGGCGGCCATGGACCAGGTACGCGAACCCGGACGGAACGTCATCCGCCGCAACCTGGTGGAACGGCTCGACGGCGGGGCCGCCCAGTCGGGCCCGGGCGAGACGCGGCCCGGCAGCGCCCGTCCCGGCGCGGCGCGTCCCGAGGGTGACGCCCCGGGCGGTGGCGCCGCGCGGCGCGTGTGCGGCGGGCCGGTCACGTTCTCGGCCGAGGGCGGCGCGCCGGCCGCGACGAGCGGGCAGTTCCCGGTGGGCACCCGGTTGCGGGTGACGAACCTCGACAACGGCCGGACGGTCACCGTGACGGTGACCGGCCCGTCGGGGAGCTGCGTGCTGCTCAACGCGGCCGCGATGGACGCGATCCGCGAGCCCGGCAGGAACGTGGTGCGCAACAACGTGGTCGAGCTGCTCGGCTGACCGGCGGCCTGGCTGACCGGCGGCCGGTGGCGGTCGTGCGCGGGCGACCGCCACCGGCCCCGTGGTGTCAGGGGCCCCGGCGGATCCGGCGGGCGGTGTCAGGGCCGCACGCCGGATCCGGCGGGCGGTGTCAGGCCACCCGGCGGATCCGGCGGGCGGCGAGGTAGAGAAGCAGTGCCGCCAGCGCGACGAAGATGCCGGTCTCGATGCCCTGGAACAGCCAGAACCGGTCGGCCGGTTGGTAGAGCTGCCAGTTGTAGGCGCCGTCGCCGAACTCGACCAGCGGCCGGCACGTCGCGCCGCCCGGTTCGCTGGCATCCGGCGGGCAGTTCGCCTGGGCGCCGGACAGCACCATCGTGCCGCTGGCGTCGCGGATGCCCTTCTCCACGATCCAGTCGCCGAACGAGGCGCTCAGGTCCGCGGTCGCGCCCGCGATGGGGAAGGTCCGGGTCTCCTGCGGAAGGTAGTGCGGCCGGGCCAGGACGGTCAGCACGATCCGCAGGCCGACGAATCCGCCGAGGGTGACTGCCATCGCCGACATCATGCGCGGCCAGAACACGCCGGCGCAGACACCCAGCGCGACCGCGAACAGGGTGTAGCCGATCGGGACGGCACCCTGCATGTCGAAGAAGAAGACGTCGAACCGGCTCTGCTCGGCGGCCTGGGTCAGCGGAGCGGCCCACCAGGACATGCCGAGCCCGTAGACGACGGCGACGACGGTGGTGACCACGGCTACGAACCCGAACTTGACCAGCGCCCACCGCCGACGGCTGACGCCCTGCGTCCAGGCGAACCGGTGGGTGCCCTGCTCGACCTCGCGGGCGACCAGCGGAGCGCCCCAGAACAGCCCGACGACCAGCGGCAGGACGAGGAACAGCACGCCCAGCATGCTCAGGGAACCGAACTGGTCGGAGAACTGGTGCAGGGCCCGGTTGCACGCCTCCGCACGGTCGGGAGTGGACTGGGCGCTGGTCAAGACGCCGACGCACTCGGCCAGCCCCTTGTCGGCGTACGCGTTGCGCGTCATCAGGCCGGTGGGGACCATGAGGGCGGCGAGCACGAGCAGCGCGGCGCCCGTGACCAGCACCTGCCGGCGGTGTTGGCGCCAGGTGAGCCACATCATGCGGGGACCTCCCAGTCGGTGCGGGTGGTGTCGGTCTCGCCGTCGCCGAGGTAGGCCAGGATCACGTCCTCGAGCGTCACGTCGTGGACCGTCCAGTCCGGGTCGACGACGCCGTCGACGCGGGCCAGCAGGGTGGACTGGCGTTCGGTGTGCCGGGCGCGCACGACGGCGCCCACACCGGCGATCGGTTCGCCGTCGTGCCGGGGGCCCACCAGCTGCCGGTGGGTGGCGACGAGGTCGTCGACCGCTCCGGCGAGCCGGACGCGGGAGGCGCGCAGGACGAGCAGGTGGTCGCAGGCGCGCTCCAGGTCGGCGAGCAGGTGCGAGGAGAGCAGCACGGTCGTGCCGGAGTCGGTGACGCTGCCCATCAGCGACTGGAGGAACTCGCGACGCGCGAGCGGGTCGAGGCTGGCGACCGGCTCGTCCAGCAGCAGAAGGCGGGGCCGCTTGGCCAGGGCCAGGGCGAGCGCGACCTGGGCGCGCTGGCCGCCGGACAGCTTGCCGACCGGCAGCTTCGGAGGTATGCCGAGCTGCCCGAGCCGTTCGCGGGCCAGAGCCGCGTCCCAGCGCGCGTTCATCCGGCCGCCGAGCTGGACGAGTTCCGCGGCGGTGAAGTCGCGGTAGAGCGGCGTGTCCTGCGCGACGAAGCCGATGTCGGGCAGGACGGCCGGGTCGTCGTACGGCGAGCGGCCGAAGACGCGCACGTCGCCCGCGTCCGGCCGGAGCAGGCCGACGGCCAGGTGCAGGAGGGTGCTCTTGCCGGCGCCGTTGGGACCGACGAGGCCGACGATCCCCCCGGCGGGCAGGCGGAACGAGCAGCCCTGCAGCGCCCACCGTCGTCCGTACCGTTTGCCGAGCTGCACGGCCTCCAGAGCGATGTCCATCAGCTGTCCTCTCCTCAGGCCGAGGCGTGTTCGGTCCGGGCCGCGTCGGCGGCGAGTGTGGCCCGCAGGGTCGTCTCGACCAGGGCGATGACGTCCTCGGGGGTGAGGCCGGCGGTGCGGGCACGGCGGAGCCAGGCGACCAGGTCGTCGCGGAGGTCTGCCTGGTCGGCCAGGGGTGGGCCGCCGAGGGTGCGGCGGACGAAGGTGCCGACGCCCGGGCGGCCCTCCACGAGCCCTTCGATCTCCAGCTCCCGGTACGCCTTCAGCACGGTGTTGGGGTTGATGGCCAGCGACTGCGCCACGTCGCGGACCTTCGGCAGTTGGTCGCCGGGCGCCAGCAGACCCACCCGCAGGGCCTGTTTCACCTGCTGGATCAACTGCACGTAGGTGTTCACCTTGGACCGGGCGTCCAGTACGAACTCGATCACCTGAGCCCTCTCTGTTGTCCTATGACAGTAGGACTATAGGACAGGAAGGGGTGGCGTGGGCACCCGTACGCGCGTGGTGTCATGATGTGCCGCTCGCCGGGATGATCGAGGGGGTTCGGATGCTGCACCTGCTGCTCCTGCGGTACACCGGATCGGAGCGGGACGCGCAGCCGTACGTGGCCGGTCACGTGCGCTTCCTGGAGCGCCATCACCAGCAGGGGACGTTCCTGGTCTCCGGGCAGACGGTGCCCTCGACGGAGGGCGGCGCCATCCTGGCCCACGCCGTCGACCGGGAGACGGTCCAGCGGATCGTCGCGGAGGATCCGTTCGTCGTGGCCGGCGTCGCGACGTACACGGTCACGACCATCGACCCCGGGCGGGTCCACCCGGCGCTCGCGGACCTGCTCGGTCGGACCACCTGAGAGGGGCCCCTTCCTCTGCCGGTGGCGTCGGGAAGGGGCCCTGCTCGGAGGTCAGGCGAACGCGGCGTCGAGGATGTCCAGGCCGCGGGCCAGCTCGTCGTCGGAGATGACGAGCGGGGGGAGGAAGCGCAGCACGTTGCCGTACGTGCCGCAGGTGAGCGTGAGCAGTCCAGCCGCCTGGCAGGCGGCCGACACCGCGGCCGTGGCGGTCGGATCCGGGGTGAGGGTGCCCGGCCGGACGATCTCCACGGCGAGCATCGCGCCCCGGCCGCGCACCTCGGCGACGCGCGGATCCCGCTCGGCGATCGCCCGCAGCCGGGACGTCATCACCGACCCGATCCGCCGGGCCGCGGCCGCGAGGTCCAGCTCCCGCATCGTCTCGATGCTCGCCAGCGCGGCGGCGCAGGCGACCGGGTTGCCGCCGTACGTGCCGCCGAGGCCGCCCACGTGCACGGCGTCCATCAGCTCGGCCCGCCCGGTCACGGCGGCCAGCGGCAACCCGCCGGCGATGCCCTTGGCGAGCGTCACCAGATCCGGCTCGACCCCCTCGTGCTCGCAGGCGAACCAGTCCCCGGTCCGGCAGAACCCGGTCTGGATCTCGTCGGCCACGAAGACGGCGCCCGTGGCGGTCGCCCACTCGCGCAGCGCCGGCAGGAACCCGGGCGCCGGCACGACGAAGCCGCCCTCGCCCTGGATCGGCTCGATCAGCAGCGCGGCCACGTTCTCCGCGCCGACCTGCTTCTCGACCGTCTCGATGGCGCGCGCCGCCGCCGTGGCGCCGTCCAGGCCGCCGTCGCGCAGCGGGTACGACATGGGCACCCGGTAGACCTCCCCGGCGAACGGCCCGAAGCGGTGCTTGTACGGCATGTTCTTCGCCGTCAGCGCCATGGTCAGGTTCGTCCGGCCGTGGTACGCGTGGTCGAACACGACCACGGCCGGCCGGCCGGTGGCGTGCCGGGCGATCTTGACGGCGTTCTCCACCGCCTCGGCGCCGGAGTTGAACAGCGCCGAGCGCTTCTCGAACCCGCCCGGCGTCAGGGCGTTGAGCTGCTCGCAGACCGCCACGTACGACTCGTACGGCGCGACCATGAAACAGGTGTGGGTGAAGCGTTCGACCTGCTCCCGCACCGCGGCCACGACGCGCGGGGCGGCGTTGCCGACGTTGCTGACCGCGATGCCGGCCGCGAAGTCGATCCACTCCCGTCCCTCGACGTCGGTGATCGTGCCGCCCGCCGCCCGGTCCACGTAGGACGTGACGGTGCTGCCCACACCCCGGGCGACCGCCGCCTGGCGTCGCTTGTGCAGCTCGTCGGACGATGCCATGACTCAGCCCTCGATGTTGTGCATGACGTGCTTGATCCGGGTGTAGTCCTCCAGGCTGTAGACCGAGAGGTCCTTGCCGTGCCCGGAGTGCTTGAAGCCGCCGTGCGGCATCTCGGAGACGAACGGGATGTGCGTGTTCACCCAGACGCAGCCGAAGTCGAGCCGGCGGGTCATGCGCATCGCGCGGCCGTGGTCCTTCGTCCAGACCGAGGCGGACAGGCCGTACTCGACGCCGTTGGCCCAGCGCACCGCCTCGTCCTCGTCGCTGAAGCGCTGCACGGTGATGACCGGGCCGAAGACCTCCTGCTGGATGATCTCGTCGGCCTGCCGTACGCCAGAGACGACCGTGGGCGCGTAGAAGTAGCCGCGCTCGCCCTGCCGGGAACCGCCGGTCTCGACGCTCGCGTGGTCCGGGAGCCGGTCCACGAAGCCGCTGACCCGGGCGAGCTGGTTGGCGTTGTTCAGCGGGCCGTAGAGCACGTCCTCGTCGTCCGGCGCGCCGGTCTTCGTGTTGCGCGCCTGCTCGGCGAGGGCCGCCACGAAGTCGTCGTGGATGCCGGGGCCGGCGAGCACCCGGGTCGCCGCCGTGCAGTCCTGCCCCGCGTTGAAGTACCCGCCGAGCGCGACCGCCTCGGCCGCCGCCGCGACGTCCGCGTCGTCGAAGATCACCACCGGGGCCTTGCCGCCCAGCTCCAGGTGGGTGCGCTTGAGGTCCGGCGCCGCCGCCGCGGCGACCTCCATGCCGGCCCGCGTCGAGCCGGTGATCGAGACGAGCTGCGGAACGGGGTGGGAGACGAGGGTACGGCCGGTGTCCCGGTCGCCGCAGACCACGTTGAACACGCCCGGCGGCAGGAACTCGGCGGCGATCTCGGCGAGCAGCAGCGTGGAGGCCGGCGTGGTGTCCGACGGCTTCAGGACCACCGTGTTGCCGGCCGCGAGCGCGGGGGCGATCTTCCAGACCGCCATCATGAGCGGGTAGTTCCAGGGCGTCACCTGGGCGCAGACGCCGATCGGCTCCCGCCGCACGTACGAGGTGTGCCCGGCCAGGTACTCGCCGGCGGACCGGCCCTCCAGCAGCCGTGCCGCGCCCGCGAAGAAACGGAACTCGTCGACGCAGGGCGGCAGCTCCTCCTCGGCGGTGAGCTGGCGCGGCTTGCCGGTGTTGCGCACCTCCACGTCGACCAGTTCGGCGGCCCTCGCCTCCACCGCGTCGGCGAGCTTGAGCAGCGCCCGCTGCCGCTCGGCCGGCGTCGCGTCCCGCCAGGTCTCGAAGGCGTCGGCGGCGGCCTTCATGGCCGCGTCCACGTCGGCGGCGCCGGAGACCGGCGCCTGCGCGAAGACCTCGCCGGTGCACGGGTCGATCAGGTCGGCGTACCCGCCGTCCACCGGGTCGACGTACTCGCCGTTGACGAAGTTGCGCAGCTGCTGCTGGTCACTCATGGAAAGTCTCCGAGGGGTGGCCGGGGATGAGGTCAGCGGAGGTTATCGCAATCTGACTGCCATCTTGGCTACTGAATTCGCGGCTTACAAGCCCTTGGGCGACTGTTTCCGTGAACCAACGCCGTCGTCTACGCTGCGGACGTGGAGCCGAGAGCCTTCTACGTCGCCGGTCGTCCCGCCCACGGCGAGGGCGAGCTGACCGTCCACCACCCGTACGACGGTCGCCCCGTGGGGCGTACCACCGTGGCCACGCCCGACCAGGTCGACGCCGCCGTCGCCGCCGCGGCCGGGGTGGCCGCGGAGGCCGCGGCCCTGCCCGCGCACGTCCGCGCGGCCGCTCTCGACCACGTCTCCCGGCGGCTCGCCGAACGGGCCGACGAGGTCGCCCGGCTCATCACGGCCGAGAACGGCAAGCCGCTGAAGTGGGCGCGGGCCGAGGTGGGGCGGGCCGTCTCCACCTTCCGCTGGGCCGCCGAGGAGGCCCGGCGCTTCTCCGGCGAACTGCAACGCCTCGACACCGATCCGGCCGCCACCGGGCGGATCGCCCTGGTACGCCGGGTGCCCCGCGGACCGGTGCTCGGCATCACGCCGTTCAACTTCCCGCTCAACCTGGTCGCCCACAAGGTGGCCCCGGCGATCGCCGTCGGCGCGCCGATCGTCGTCAAGCCGGCCCCGGCCACCCCGCTGTCCGCGCTGCTCCTGGGTGAGCTGCTGGCCGAGACGGACCTGCCGGCGGGTATCTTCTCCGTGCTGCCGCTGCCCAACGAGCGCGCCGCCGACCTGGTCGCCGACCCGCGGCTGCCGGTGGTGTCGTTCACCGGCTCCGGCCCGGTGGGCGCGGCCATCCGCCGCGCGGCGCCCGAGAAACACGTGACCCTCGAACTGGGCGGCAACGCGGCGGCCGTCATCTGTGCCGACTGGGCGGCCGACGAGGACCTGACGTTCGCCGCCCAGCGGATCGCCACGTTCTCCAACTACCAGGCCGGTCAGTCGTGCATCGCCGTCCAGCGGGTCTACGTGCACGAATGGCTCTACGACGGCTTCCTGCCCCGACTCGTCGCCGCCGTGCAGGAACTGCGGACCGGCGACCCGGCCGACGAGCGGACCGACGTCGGGCCGCTCATCTCCGCCGACGCCGCCGAGCGCGTCGAGGCGTGGGTCGACGAGGCGGTGGCGGCGGGCGCGACCATCGAGGTCGGCGGCCGGCGCGAGGGCGCGACCTATCCGCCCACCGTGCTCTCCGGGGTGCCCGCCGACGCGAAGGTCACCGCCGAGGAGGTGTTCGGGCCGGTCCTCGTGGTCGCCCGCGTGCAGGACGACGAGTCCGCCTTCGCGGCCGTCAACGACTCGGCGTACGGGTTGCAGGCGGGCGTCTTCACCCACGACGTCCGCACCGCGTTCCGGGCCGCCCGGGTGCTCGACGTGGGCGGCGTCATCGTCGGGGACGTGCCGTCCTACCGGGCCGACCAGATGCCGTACGGTGGCGTCAAGGGCAGCGGCGTCGGGCGCGAGGGGCTGCGCAGCGCCATGGAGGACTACACCGAGCCGCGCGTGCTCGTCCTCACCGGGGTGCAGCTGTAGAGGGGTCCGCTCGACACGTGCCGCGGGGTGCGGCGTGGGTCACCAGGTGCCGTCGTCGCGTACCCGGGCCGGCGCCCGGCCCAGCAGCAGGGTGGTGAGGGCGGCGTCGACGTCCGCGCCGAGGAACCACTCGCCGGCCTGGTCCAGCGCGAACACGCGGCCCTGCTCGTCCACGGCGAAGATGCTGTCGCCGTGCTCGGAACCGAACGGGAAGAGCGCGACCCCCAGCACCGACGCGAAGTCGGCGAGGGTGTCGGCGCTGTGCGCGCCGCGCAGCGGGTTCGTGGTGAACCGGCTGATCCACACCTCCTCGCCGGGCCCGCGCCGCCGACTGAGGATCGCCGGGAACGCGGTGAGCGCGCGCACCGCCGCGGGGAACGGGGCGTGGCGGTGCTGCCGGCCGGCCACCTCGCAGGTCTCCCGGATCGCCCCGGCCGCGAGCGCCGAGTTGAACCCGCCGTCCTCCCAGCCACCGTCCATGAGGGCGTCCGCCACCTCGTCCGGGAAACGGCCCGGGTGGTGCGGCATCTCGTGCCCCGGACGCCACTCGCTGGTGAACGCGAGCGCCGACCAGGGAAGCACGTTGAAGTGCACGAGGACGTTCAGGCACGAGTCGCAGGGGCGCTCGGCCGGCCCGCCGTACGGGTCGCCCGGCTCGCGGACGCGGAACACCTCGAAGCGGGCCGTACCCAGCAACGCCTCGGCGTCGCCCATGCTCATCGGCGCGATGCCCTCGGCGGCGCGGCGGTGGTCGTACTCGTGCAGCACGTCGGAGAGGACGATCAGCTCGGCGTGCCGTTCGCCGCCGCGGACCAGGTGACCCGGCGGCAGCTCGTCCAGGTGACGCCGCACCAGCGGGTGGTGCCGCAGGTCCACGTCACCCTTGGCGCCCTGCGCGCGGAACAGCCGACCGTCGACGTTCAGGTGCGCGGCGGTGTTCGGCGTGGGCAACCGCCGGATCTCCCGGAGGAGCTGGCTCGCCGGATCCACCGTGCGCGGGGCCACCGGGCCCGTCGGTCGGTTGCGCCGGTACAGCTGCTCTACCACCTCCGGCGGGACGCGCGGCCAGGTGGTCACCTCACCCGTCTCCTTGTCGACCACCGTCGTGGGCAGGTCGCCGGG
This sequence comes from Micromonospora globbae, assembly GCF_036184225.1. Classification (NCBI taxonomy): domain Bacteria; kingdom Bacillati; phylum Actinomycetota; class Actinomycetes; order Micromonosporales; family Micromonosporaceae; genus Micromonospora; species Micromonospora globbae. The sequence continues at coordinate 4,433,854 of NZ_CP108084.1, read as the reverse complement.
GAGTGTGCGCGCCTGGGGGGACACAGTGGACGAGATGACGTACCCAAGGTCGAACTCGTCCACGCTCGCCGTGCACTCGTAGCCCAGACGCTGCGAGTCGCGCCGCGCCCAGACGGCGGCGAGTTGCTCGGCCTGATGGCGGTCGATCACCCCACGGAAAATACCGGACCCCACGGAATCCGTCGCGCCGGGTATGGTTCGCCCTACACACGGTGACGGGGAGGCGGCGTGGCGGAGAGTGCGGACCGGACGGCGAACGATGCGCTGCGGGCCAGGTTCGACGAGGTGTACGGGCGGTACCAGCGGTTCCGGTCCGGTCTGGACGAACTGCGTGGCCGTCTCGCGGAGCTGCGGGTGACCGAGCGCTCGGCCGACGGGCGGGTGACCGCCGTCGTCGGCGCACGCGGCGAGCTGATCGCCGTGGAGCTGAGCCCCGCGGTCTACCAGCAGCGGGACGCGGCGGCGTTGAGCCGTACGATCACCGACACGATCCAACGGGCCACCACCGGCGCGGTCGCCGCCACCCAGGAACTGGTCGCCGGCTACCTCCCGGCCGGCGCCGGGTCGACGGAGTTCCTGCGTACCGGCGACTTCGACGCGCTGCTCGGCCGCGCGGACGCGGTCCTGGGCGGCGGGCGGTGACCGGTCCGGCCGGCGGGCGGCTCTGGCTTGATCCGAGCCGCGCCCGGCGCGGCGGCGACGACCTGCGGGCGGCCGGCGAGGCCGTGAGCGCCCGGCGCGCCGAGGTCGGCGGCGCCATCGCCACGGCGAGCGGCCGGCAGCCCTGGGGACGGGACGACGTCGGGGCGGCCTTCGAGCGCGCCTACCGCGGCTGCGAGGAGATCGTGCTGCGGGCGTGGGAGGGCGTGGGCCGCCACCTCACCGGGCTCGGCGCCGACGTGGTGCACTCGGTGGACGGCACCGTCGCGACGGACGTCGCCGCCGCGGGTCGCCTCGGGAGCATCGCGGCCGGTCACCCGGGAGCGGCGGTCGCGGGCGTCGCCGGCCCCGGCGTCCCGGGAGCGGACCGGGCCGACGCGGGCCTCACGGGGTCCGGCGCCGTGCGACCGGCCCGGGCCAACGCGGGCCTCACCGGGTTCGGCGCCCTGCGATCGGACCCGGCCGCCGGCCCGCGCTGACCGGCGGAGGCCCGCATGAGCCTGTTGCCGAGCCCGGTGCCCCACCCGCTGGACTACGCGCCGTGGGACGTGCCCGGCTGGATCCGCGAGGCGCTCGACTGGGTGGTGGGCGTCGAGTGGCCGGACGGCGACGAGCGTGCCGTCTGGGACCTCGCCGACCAGTGGTACGCGGTGGCCGCCGCGCTCGCCGGCCCCCGGGCCGACGCGACCGCCGCCGCCGCGGAGGTGCGCGCGGGATACGGGGAGGTCGGCGCGGTCGCCGAGGCGTTCGGGGCCGCGTGGCGGCGGGTCGCCGAGGGTGACGACGCGCCCCTGCCCGTCCTGCTCGCCGTCGGCACCGACCTGGGGCGGATGGTCGAGGAGTGCGGCTGCGACATCGAGGCCGCGAAACTCGAGGTCTGGATCGAGCTGGGCATCCTCGTCATCGAGCTGCTGTCCCTGGCGGTCGCGGCCGTCCTCACCGCCGGGGCCGCCTCCCCGGCCGCCGGCGCGGCGATCGCCGCGAGCCGGGTCGTCGTACGGCAGATCTTCGCCCGGCTCACCGCCCAGCTCGCCCGCAAGTCGCTGCGGCACGGGCTCCGGGAGGCCGGCGAGCGCGCGGCCCGCGAGGTCGCCGAGCGGGGCGTACGCGGTCTGGGCCGGCGCGCGGCGTACGGCGGGCTCGTCGAGGCGGGGGAGGAGGCCGGGATCAGCCTCGCGACCCAGGCGTACCAGAACTCGACCGGCCGCCGGGACGGCCTCGACCTCACCGACCTCGGCACGTCGGCGGTCGGCGGGCTGGCCGGCGGCGCCGCCGCGCCGCTGGCCGGGCTGGGCCGGCACGCGACCGGGCGCGGGGCGCGCGCCGTCGAGCACGTCACCCGGGAGATGGCCGGCGAGGTAGTCGGCGAGAACGCCGCCGGCCTGGCGACCGGCCAGGGGCCGACCTCCGTGGCGGACGCCGCCCGGGCCGCCGTCTCGGGCGGCACGGGCGCGGTGACCACCCAGGTCGACGCGGCGCTCCGGGCCCGGCTCGACGGCCGGTTGGCCGCACTGGCCGCGCCGGACCTCGGAGCGCTGCCCGGGCCGGGCGCGTTCCTGGACGCGGGGCTCGCGGGCCGACCGTCCGCGCCCGAGGTCGCGCCGCCGTCCCCGGCTCGCCCGGAGCCCGGGGCGGAGGCGGCATCGTCCCTGCCGGCATCCCGCCCCGACGGCGGGGTGGAGTCACCGGCCGTCGCGCAACGGTCCGGCGCACCGCGCGAGGCCGCCGCTTCGATGGCGGCTCTCGGACCGGTGGAAGGGCTCGCGCCGCGGGAGGTCGCGTCGCTGGGGGCCGTCGCGCCGCACGCCGTCGATGAGCGGCCCTCGGCGGCCGTTGCGCCCGGCACCGGCTCGCCGGTCGACAGCGCCACCGTGCCGGTGTCGGCCGGGGACACCGGCAGTCCCGCGCTGAGCGGGGTGGTACCGGCGACAGCCGGGCCGGCCGCGGCCGAGGCGACGTCGTCGGCGGGCGGTGGCCTGGCGTCCACCCCGCTGCTCGGCGGCGCTCCGGTCGCCGCACCTCCCGCGGCGGTCGGCGTGGACACGGCTCCGCCGCACCCGGCGACCGGCTCGACCACCGCCCCGGCCGCGGTCCCGACACCCGGGCCGGTTGCCGCCCCGACACCCGGGCCGGCTGCCGTCCCGACATCCGCGCCGGTCCACCCGCCCGTCGTGCCGCCGCCGGCGCCACCGTCGCCACTCGCGCCCGTCCCACCGCCGCAGGTCTCCCCGCCCCCGGTTCCACCGTCCGCGTCGGGCAGCCCGCCGGTAGTGCCGCCGCCCGCCCCGCCGGGTCCGCCGGCGCCCACCCACGCTGGCGTGGGCGGCCAGGTGCTGCGGCCGAGGACCCCCGAGTGGTACGCCGCCACCTGGGCGGCCGACCGGGACGCCTTCGAGCGGCGCCGCTACCGGGGCCACTTCGCGCACCAGCGGCGGACCCACGAGGAGAACCGCCGTCAGGACCGCGCCGCCGAGCTGCGGCTGGCCGCCGAACGGACGTACGACGAGGCGCGGTGGCTGATCGGCCAGGGGCGGATGCTCGCCGAAGCCGGCCGGCGCGTCGACGCCGAGCGGCACTTCCAGGAGGCGTACGCCCGGGAACGCTGGTGCCAGCAGCAGTCGGACGTCACGGAGGCCGTGCTGGCCGGCACCACCGCCCCGCCGGTGGTGGAGGTCGGCGAGCGGGACTTCCGGCGGATCAACGACGACGTCGGCGACCTCGCACCCGGTGCGGTCGAGACGACGGACCGCTCGGCGCTCACGGGTGACGACCGACCCCCGCCGATCGACCGGTCCCGCAGGTACGGGCGGCCCGGCGGGCTGCGTCCGCCGCTGGCGCTGCACCAGACCGACGTCGAGCGGCGGGTGCCGCGCGACTCGGCCGGCCGCGTCATCCGTACTCCGGATCCGCGCCGGGGCGACTGGTTCCGGCTCGTGAACGACGGCGGGCCGGCCGCCGACCCGACGCGCGGGCTGAACTGCGTCGACTGTGCCCTGTCGCTGTTCGACACCTGGGCCCACGGGCGGCCGCGGGTGTCCGCGCCGCGCACCTTCGACGCGTACGCGGCGGGAGACGTCAACCGGCCGCTGCACGGCGAGCTGAACGGCCCCCGGCGCGTCGAGGACGTGACCGGCGGCCGGTTCCAGCGGCTCTGCGAGCCGGACACCGACTCCGGGCCGGCGCAGCGGCGGGACGCCGTCGACCACGGGTACCGCACCCTGCACGACCAACTGCTGCTCGGCGGGCACGGCAGCTACGCGTTCGTCATCAACACCTGGGAGGGCGGAGGCTCGCACATCTCGGTCGCCCTCAACCAGGACGGCACGGTGCTCTACCTCGACCCGCAGACCGGGCGGATCGACACCCGGCCGCTCTACCGGCACCGCGGCGCGCCGTACCGCTACAACGCGGTCGACCTCGACGTCCTGGTGCTCGGTCCGGATGCCCGCCCCCTGCCCGTGGCGGGGCTGCGCCGGGGCCGGTTCAGCGCCCTGCCGGACCTGCCCGACCACCCGCCGGCGACCACCGACGAGGGGTACGGCCACCCGTACCTCAACCGGATCCACGTCCTCGCGGGGCCCGGCTCGGCGGCCCACGCTCCCGAGCCGGTCGCCGACGTCCTCGCGGGCGCGCCGGACCTCGACAGCGCTCTCCGCGCCGGGGTATCCCCGCCCGACCTGGTCGCCGCGCTCGACGTGCCCACGGTGCGGCGACTCGCGCCGCACCTCGACGACGCCGCCGCGCGGGAACTGGTCACGCTCTTCGCCGAACCGCGGGTGCGGGCCATGCTGGACGGCGCGTGGCGGCACCCGCCGCACGGCGAGCCGCTGCTCGCCGAGGCCCTGGTCCGCGACCTGGTCGAGCGGCCCGACCTCGTCCGCATGCTGCGGGCGACACCGGAACTGCTCCACTCGTTGACCGCCCGACCCCTGACGATGCGTCACCTCGCCAGCCATCAGCAGGCCATCGACGTGCTCGGCGACGTACTCGACGACATCGCGGCGCGTGGCCCGGCGGCGGTGGCCGGCGAGAACCCACCAGCGCCCCAGCCGACCCCGCTTGCCCCGCATCAACGCGACGTGAGCCGGGAGCTGAGGGCGCGGCGGCAGGCGAGCGTGCAGTCGGGGTTCGATCCCGTCCGCCGGCACGACGGCGCCTACCGATCCGGGTACCTGCGCATGCTGTACGAGGACGCGGCGGTCGCCCAGCTGGAGCTGAACGCGCTCGTCACGCGACTTGCCGGTGATCGTGCCCGGGCCGGCTGGCGCCGCGCGCCGAAGGATCACCAGCGGGTCCTCGACAAGCTCGTCGAATACGACGACGACGCGTCCCGTCTCACGGACCTCGCGGCCGCCAAGTTGGAGTTCCGGCGGTTGGACGACCTCTACGAGGTGCTACGCGAGCTGGGACAGGACCCGGACGTCGTGGTCGTGGACATCAAGGATCGCTTCGTCCGGCCGCAGCGGAGCGGCTACCGCGACGTGCTGCTCAGACTGCGCATGTCCAACGGTCATGTCGCCGAACTGCGGCTGCACCTCCGCGCGCTGGACGACGTCGCGGAGTGGGAACATGCCCTGTACGAGGTCCGGCGGGATCTCGAGGCGCTCGCTGACGCGGCGGGCCGCCCGCTGACGGAATCTGAACGCGCCCTGCGGAACGGCCTGCTCAAACGAGAACAGGACGAGTTCTGGCGCGCACTCGGCCACGACGGAAATGAGGCATCGGAGCGATGAGCCGCCGGATCGAAGGTCTGGCGCTGCCGGCCTTCTTCAGCTATTTCGAGTCGCCCGTCAAGCTGGTGTCGGCGGAGGATGGCGGGGTTGCCGCATGGCGCCTGTCGAAGGACACAGGTGGGTGGGTTCCCGCGGACGACCTCATCGACGTTCTGCTGTTCGTGGGCGGTGACGAGATCGAAGAGCTGACGAGGGACGAGTTCGTCCAGCGCACCGAGCATGATCGTGGGTACTACCTGCGGGGCGACGGCCCCGTCTTCGCCCTGTACGAGACGGTGAAGGCGATCAGCGACGCCCAGGCGCGGGAACGGCGCTACCCGACGCCCACCGAGGCGGCTCTGGTCGCGGGCATCCGCCGCCGGACCTTCGTGATGTTCGAGGAGGAGTTGCAGCGGGCCGGTGACCCTGGAGCGGACCCCTCACTGGCGGCGCCGGACCAGGAGGCGTAAACCGCTTGCGGCGCCCATCGGCGTGCACGAGGGTCGCGGTATGAGTGACTCGCCCGCCGCGGACGGAGCCGGGCCCGCCGAGCAGGGGAGATCCTCCGGCTTCGCCTGGTCGAACATGTTCGTCCACCCCGACGAGGACCCGCGGTCGGAGGGCGGCTTCGAGGACGAGCGGACGGTGCTCGTCGAGTACCTCCGCGACCAGCGGCTCACCCTGCAACTCAAGTGCGCCGACCTGGACGCCGAGCAGCTGGCCCGGCGCGCCGTGCCGCCGTCCACGCTGTCGCTGCTCGGCCTGGTCCGGCACATGGCCGAGGTGGAGCGGGGCTGGTTCCGGCGGGTGATGGCCGGCGAGGACGTACCGCCGATCTACCGCACGGACGACGACCGGGACGCCGACTTCAACGACGCCATCGCCGACCCGGACGTGGTCGCGGAGGCGTGGCGCAACTGGCGGGCGGAGATCGAGTTCGCCGAGCGGCTGGTCGACCGTACGCCGGACCTGGCGACCCGGGGGCGCATGCGCGACGGCGAGACCATCTCGCTGCGCGAACTGCTCGTGCACATGATCGAGGAGTACGCGCGGCACAACGGCCACGCGGACCTGCTCCGCGAGCTGATCGACGGCCGGGTCGGCCAGTAGCGGCGTGACGACGCCGAGCGGGTCACGCGGGCCGGATCCGGCCGCGACGCCGTCCAGCGTGGCCGAGGCCGTCGCGGTGCAGGAGGAGTTGCGGTCGCGGGTCGACCTCGTCGGCCCCGGTCCGTCCGCGCCCGCCACGGTGGCCGGGCTGGACGTGGCGTACGCCGAGAGCGGTGACCTGCTCGCGGCCGCCGTCACCGTCCTCGACACCCGGACGCTGGAGGTGGTCGACCGGGCCGTCAGCGTCGGCCGGCCCGCCTTCGCGTACGTTCCGGGGCTGTTCGCCTTCCGGGAGCTGCCCGCGCTGCTCGCCGCGCTGGACCGGCTGGCCACCCGTCCCGAGCTGCTGGTCTGCGACGGGCACGGGCTCGCCCACCCGCGCCGGTTCGGGCTCGCCTGTCATCTCGGCGTGGTCACCGACCTGCCGTCGATCGGGGTGGGAAAGACGCCGCTGGTGGGCGTGTGGACACCGCCGCAGGCCGAGCGGGGTGCCTGGTCGCCCCTGCGCGACGGCGACGAGGTGGTGGGTCGGGTGCTGCGTACCCGCAGCGGCGTGAAGCCCGTCTTCGTGAGCGTCGGGCACCGGGTGAGCCTCGACAACGCCGTCGCCCAGGTGCTCGCCCTCACTCCGCGTCACCGGCTGCCGGAGACGACCCGGACCGCCGACCGGCTCTGCCGGGATGCCCTCGCGACCGCCACGCGACGGTAGACCGGGCCGCCCGCCGGGTCAGGACGCGGTCGCCGGCCGGCCGCCCGCACGCCGTGGACGGGGCCGGTGCCGGGCTCCCCGGACCGGCCGGCGACCGGTCGTCGCGGGGTGGAACCAGGGGTAATGCGGCACACATGCGGGGCGCTCTATGACCGGTGGGCCAGGTGGGGCGGTAGTAGCCTGACGCGCGGACGCCACCGGGGAGGAACGGCGAGGTGAACATGTCGGTAGGTCGGCACGCGGCCCGGCTCGCGACGGTCTGCGCGGTGCTGGGTGGGCTCGTGCTCCTCGGCGGCTCCCCCGCGCTGGCCGACGACGATTCGGTGCGGGTGCGGTCGGCGGACAGCTTCCGGGCCGGCGGGTCCGCCCAGACGGTCAACGTCGAGGTGCGCAGGCGCAGCGACGGCTGCGTGCTGCTGCGTACGGCACTGGGGTTCCGCCTGGAGGGGCTCGACGCCCGCCAGGTCAGCGTCCAGGTCAACTACGGTGGACGCTGGTTCCCGGTGCCGGCCGGTGGCAGCGGCACGGTGACCACCACGCAGACCGCCCCCGCGAAACCGAAGCTCTGCAAGGGCAAGGGCATCACGGTGCGCTACCGGGTCGCCTTCGCGGCCGGGACGCCGGGTGGCCGGCTCAGCGTGACCGGTGAGGCCAGCAACGCGGCCGGCGGAAGCCTGGGCCGGGACACCGTGTCCGCGCGGGTGCTGGGTTCCCGCGCGTCGGCCTCGCCGACCCCCTCGAAGACGCCGTCGCCGACCCCGAGCCCGTCCGAGGCGGTCGTCGACGACGCGGCCACCCCGGCGGCGCTGGCCGCACCGACCGGTGGGCCGAGCACCACCAACACCAAGGAGTCCTCCGGTATGTCCCCGATCATGTTCGTCGGTCTCGGCCTGGTCGCCATCGGGGCGCTGCTGATCGTGCTGCTGTTCCGCCGCTCCCGCGAGGACAAGGAGCCGACCGGCGGCGTCGTCCCGCCGCGCGTCGGCAACCCCGGCGGCACCACGTACCGGTCGGGTGGAGGGCCGCTGGCGGCGCCGGCCCGGCCCGGCCCGGTGTACGGGCAGCCGCCGGCCGCGGGCGGTGTCTACGGCACACCGGCACCGCGGCCCACGGGCGGCGCCGTGTACGGCACCCGCCCCGCCAGCGGGCCCGCCCCGACGCCCACGTCCGGGGCTCCGGTGGCACCCACGTCCGGGGCACCGGCGGCGCCCGTGCCGCGGACCCCGGTGACACCGGCGACGCCGCCGGCAGCGGGAACCCCGGGGGCGCCGGCGGGTGAGGGCCCGGACCACACCGTGTTCATGCCCCGGCTCCCCGGCTGAGCGGGGCGCGGGCGAACCCCTCCGATACGCTCAGGGGGCGTGACGACCTGCGGCCAAGGAGAGAACCGGTGTCTGATCTGTCCCAGATCGTGAAGGCGTACGACGTCCGCGGGACGGTGCCTGACCAGTGGGACGAGCGGGCTGCCGAGGCCCTCGGGGCCGCGTTCTGCCAGCTGCTGAACGCCACCGACGAACCCGGCGAGTCCGTCGTCGTCGGGCACGACATGCGGGCCACCTCGCCGGGCCTGGCCGCCGCGTTCGCCGCCGGCGTACGGGCCGAGGGGCGGTCGGTCGTCGAGATCGGCCTGGCCTCGACCGACATGCTCTACTTCGCGTCCGGTTCGCTGGACCTGCCCGGCGCGATGTTCACCGCGAGCCACAACCCGGCCCGTTACAACGGCATCAAGATGTGCCGCGCCGGCGCCCGTCCGATCGGTCAGGACAGCGGGCTCGCCGAGATCCGCGACCGGGCGCAGGCGCTGCTGGACAAGGACGAGCCACGCCCGGCCGGCGAGCCGACCCGTCCGGCCGAGCGCCGGGACCTGCTGCCGGAGTACGCGGCGCACCTGCGCAAGCTCGTCGACCTCACGCACATCCGCCCGCTGCGCGTGGTGGTGGACGCGGGCAACGGCATGGCGGGCCACACCGTGCCGAGCGTGCTCGGGGACGCCGTGCTGCCGGCCCTGCCGCTGGAGATCGTTCCGCTCTACTTCGAACTCGACGGAAGCTTCCCCAACCACGAGGCCAATCCGCTCGACCCGGCGAACCTGGTCGACCTCCAGCGGGCCGTGGTCGAGCACGGCGCGGAGATCGGGCTCGCCTTCGACGGCGACGCCGACCGCTGCTTCGTGGTGGACGAGCGGGGCGAGCCCGTCTCGCCGTCGGCGATCACCGCGATGGTCGCGGCCCGCGAGCTGGCCAAGCACCCGGGTTCCACGGTGATCCACGGCCTCATCACCTCCCGTGCGGTGCCGGAGATCATCCGCGAGCACGGCGGGGAGCCCGTGGTGGCCCGCGTGGGGCATTCCTTCATCAAGGCCGAGATGGCCCGCACCAACGCCGTCTTCGGCGGGGAGCACTCGGCGCACTACTACTTCCGGGACTTCTGGTTCGCCGACACGGGGATGCTGGCGGCCATGCACACCCTGGCCGCGCTGGGTGAGCAGTCGCAGCCCCTGTCGGTGCTCGCCGGCGAGTACGAACGGTACGTCGCCTCTGGTGAGATCAACTCGACGGTGGCCGACCAGGCCGCGACGATGCGCGAGGTGCGCGCCGCGTACCCGGACGCGGAGGCCGACGAGCTGGACGGGCTGACCCTGCGCTTCCCCGACGGGGCGTGGTTCAACCTGCGCGCCTCGAACACCGAGCCGTTGCTGCGGCTGAACGTCGAGGCGCCCACCCGCGCGCGGATGACCGCACTCCGTGACGAGGTGCTCGACCGGGTTCGCCGATAAGATCGCCTGCGCCGCTCGGCACCGCCGGGGGTGAAGCCGCACACGTGGAAGGAGCCGCGCCGTGGCCCTGGATCCGCAGTTGCTCGAGATACTCGCCTGTCCGGACACACACCACGCACCCCTCGACTACGACGCGCAGGCGCAGACGCTGACCTGCACCGAGTGCGGCCGGATCTTCGAGGTCCGCGACGACGTGCCGGTGCTGCTGCTGGACGAGGCGCGCGGCGGCCCGGGGCAGCCGTCATGATCGACGGTACGGCCGGGGTCAGTGGTCACCGGGAGGCCGACGAGGCCCTGCTCGACGACGCCGACGCGCTCGCCGAGCGTGACCCGGGCGGCATGCTGCGGCACACCGCCTCCGCCGGAGCGCAGGTACGCGAGTCGGCGGCGCTGGCCGCCGAGGCGAACCTGTCGGTGCTCGCCGACGAGGGTCGGCCGCGGGCGGTGGTGATCGCCGGCATCGGTACGGCCGGCCGCACCGGCGACGTGCTCGCCACGGTCGCCGGGCCCCGCTGCCCGGTGCCGGTCATCGCGCACCGCAGCGCCGGCGTGCCGGGCTGGGTGGGCGCCGCCGACGTGGTCATCGCGGTGAGCGCCTCCGGCCGCAGCCCCGAGGCGCTCGGCGCCGCCGAGGCCGCCCACCGGCGGGGCGCCCGCCTGGTGGCGGTCGGCGCGCCCGACTCGCAACTCCAGTCGGTCGCCGAACGCGCCCGCGCGCCGTTCATCCCCGTGCCGCGGCGCGCCCCGGCCCGGGCCAGCCTGTGGGCGCTCACCGTCCCCGTGCTGCTCGCCGCCCGTACGCTCGGGCTCGTCAAGGTCAACGAGGCGGACCTGGCCGAGACCGCGGCCCGGCTCGACGCGGACGCCGACCGCTGCCGGCCCACCGCGGAGTCGTTCGTCAACCCGGCGAAGTCGCTGGCCCTCGGGCTGGCCGGTTCGATCCCGATCGTCTGGGGCTCGTCGCCGCTGGCGACCGTCGCGGCCCGGCGGTTCGGCGACACCCTGTCGGCCAACGCCCGCTACCCGGTGGTGACCGGGGCGCTGGGCGAGGCCGGTCGCGGCCGCGTCGGTCTGCTCGACGGCGTCTTCGGCGGGCTGGTCGAGGGGGAGCGGGACATCTTCGCCGACCCGGACGAGACCGGCGGCGACGCGACCCGGCTGCGCCTCGTGCTGCTGCGCGACGGCGGGCTCAACGCCGAGGACGACGCCGACGAGCCCCTGGCCGTCGAGGAGCGCCGCGCCGAGGCGGTGCAGACGCTGGCCGAGCGCCGGGGCGTGCGCTGCGACGTGGTGACCGCCGAGGGCGGCTCCGCCCTGGAGCGGCTCGCCTCCCTGACCGCGGTGCCGGACTTCGCGTCGATCTACCTTGCTCTGGCCCACGGGCTGGACCCGATGGCGGTGCCCGCCATCACCGAGATGAAGGAGCTGTCGAACCAGTGATCGGACGTTGTGGCCGGCGCGGGACCCCCGCGTCCGGCGGCCTCGCGCGGCGGCGGAGCGGAGGGGCGGCGTGAGCGCGAACGGCGGGACGAAGGCGATCATCGCCGCCCTGCTGGCCAACATCGGCATCGCCGTCACGAAGTTCATCGCGTTCCTGCTGACCGGCTCGTCGTCGATGCTGGCGGAGTCGATCCACTCGGTGGCCGACTCGGGCAACCAGGGGCTGCTGCTGCTCGGCGGGCGGCGGGCGAAGCGGGCGGCCACCCCGCAGCACCCGTTCGGCTACGGCCGCGAGCGTTACATCTACGCGTTCATCGTGGCCATCGTGCTGTTCAGCGTCGGTGGTCTCTTCGCGCTGTACGAGGCGTACCACAAGTTCTTCGACCCGCACGGGATCACCGAACACCAGTGGGTTCCGGTGACCGTGCTGGTCATCGCCATCATCATGGAGAGCTTCTCCTTCCGTACGGCGATCAAGGAGTCCAACCAGACCCGGGGCAAGCAGTCGTGGGTGCGCTTCATCCGCCGGGCCAAGGCGCCCGAGCTGCCGGTGGTGCTGCTGGAGGACTTCGGCGCCCTGGTCGGTCTGGTGTTCGCGCTCTTCGGCGTCGGCATGACGCTGGCCACCGGTAACGGCCGGTGGGACGCCGTGGGCAGCGGCATGATCGGTGTCCTTCTGGTGGCCATCGCCATCGTGCTGGCCATCGAGACGAAGAGCCTGCTGCTGGGCGAGGGCGCGGAGTCGCACGAGGTGGCGGCCATCGAGCGGGCCGTGACGGACGGCCCGGAGGTGGAGCGCATCATCCACATGAAGACGCTCTACCTCGGCCCCGAGGAGCTGATGGTGGCCGCGAAGATCGGCGTGCCGGCGTGCGAGACCGCCGAGGAGGTGGCGCGCGGCATCAACGCCGTCGAGGCGCGTATCCGGGCGGCCGTCCCCATCGCCCGGGTCATCTACCTGGAACCGGACATCTACAGCGCCGCCGCCGACCGGGCGGGCACCGGATCCGCGGCGCACACCGCCGTACCCGAGTCGGACGAGGTGGCCGGGCGTCCGGGGAGCTGACACGTGGAACTGTTGTACGGACCCGTCCGTGACTACGCCTGGGGGTCCCGTTCGGCGATCGCGGCCCTGCAGGGCCGTCCGGTGCCGAGCGAGGGCCCCGAGGCGGAACTCTGGCTCGGCGCCCATCCGGGCGCTCCCGCCGCCGTGGAGCGGGACGGTGCCCGGGTCAGCCTGCTCGACGAGCTGACCGCCGAGCCGGAGCGCTGGCTCGGTCGTCAGGTGGTCAACCGGTTCGGCGCGCGGCTGCCGTTCCTGCTCAAGGTGCTCGCCGCGGACGCCCCACTGAGCCTCCAGGCGCACCCCGACGCGAAGCAGGCCCGTGCCGGGTACGCGACCGACGAGGCGCGTCCCGCCGGGGAGCGCAACTACGTCGACCCGTACCACAAGCCCGAGCTGCTGGTCGCGCTCTCCCCGTTCGAGGCGCTCTGCGGGTTCCGGGACCCGGTGGCGTCCGCGCGGGCGCTCGCCGCGTTCGGCGTACCGGCGCTGGAGCCGGTCGTGGCGGCGCTGCGGACCGGTCCGGCGGGCCTGCGCACGGCGGTCCGCACGCTGCTGACCTGGCCGGCCGAGGAACGGGCCGGGCTGGTGGCGGCCGTGGTGGCCGCGCCGGCCGACGGCCCGGACGCGGAGCTGGCCCGGGCGCTCGCGGCCGCGTACCCGGCCGACCCGGGCGTGCTCGTCGCGTTGCTGCTGAACCACGTGCGGCTCGTGCCCGGTGAGGCGATCTGGATGCCGGCCGGCAACCTGCACGCGTACCTGCGCGGGTGCGGCGTGGAGATCATGGCGGCGAGCGACAACGTGCTGCGCGGCGGGCTCACCCCGAAGCGGGTGGACGTCGACGAACTGCTGCGCGTGCTGCGCTTCGAGGTGCTGGACGAGCCGGTGTGCCGTGCGCGGCCGGTGGGCCCGGGTGTGGACTGCTGGCCGGTGCCGGTGGACGACTTCGCGCTGTACCGGGTCACCGTGGGCGGCGAGGTGCCCGCGGCGGAACTGCCGGTGATCGGCCCGCGGGTGGTGCTCTGCGTGTCCGGCGCGGTCACCGTGGACGACGGCACGGGCGTGCTCACGCTCGACCGTGGTCAGGCGGCCGTCGGCACGGCGGCCGGTGGGCCGCTGCGGATCAGCGGGTCCGGTGAGGCGTACGTCGCCTCGTCCGGCCTGCGCTGACGGGTGGCCACAAATCCGCAAGTCCGACTTTCCCGGAATAGCTTGACGCGCCGCTAGCGCAGTGTGACTCTATGAGTACGCAGCGTTATCGCGACGACGGTCCGAGAACGCGCGGGGAACCAAACCGGGGGGATGCACGGGGCGGCCGGCTGGTGGACGGAAAGTCCGTTCACGACCGACCGCCCCGTGCGCTGTCCGGGTTCCCCGGCTGTCGGCCGCCCGTCCGCGCCCGATCCCCGGCGCGCGTAAGGTGGAGGGTCGCGCAGCACATCGTCCGACAGGAGCTTCCATGACCAGCACCCTCCCGGCGTCCAGTGGGACGCCGTCCGAGGCCCGGCCGACCAGCGTCGCCGAGGGCGACTACAAGGTGGCGGATCTGTCGCTCGCCGAGTTCGGGCGCAAGGAGATCCAGCTCGCCGAGCACGAGATGCCCGGCCTCATGGCACTCCGCCGCGAGTACGCCGACGCACAGCCGCTGGCCGGCGCCCGGATCACCGGGTCGCTGCACATGACCATCCAGACCGCGGTGCTCATCGAGACCCTCGTGGCGCTCGGCGCGCAGGTCCGCTGGGCGTCCTGCAACATCTTCTCCACCCAGGACCACGCCGCCGCGGCGATCGTGGTGGGCCCGAACGGCACCCCCGACGCGCCGGCCGGCGTTCCCGTCTACGCCTGGAAGGGCGAGACGCTGGAGGAGTACTGGTGGTGCACCGAGCAGGTGCTCACCTGGCCCGACGGGCAGGGCCCCAACATGATCCTCGACGACGGCGGCGACGCCACGCTGCTCGTGCACAAGGGCGTCGAGTTCGAGAAGGCCGGCGCGGTGCCCCCGGTCGAGTCCGCGGACTCCGCGGAGTACGCGGTCATCCTCGGGCTGCTGCACCGTTCGCTCGCCGAGGACGCCCAGCGCTGGACGCGGATCGCCGCCGGCATCAGGGGTGTCACCGAGGAGACCACCACGGGCGTCCACCGTCTCTACGAGATGCAGCGCGAGGGCACCCTGCTCTTCCCGGCCATCAACGTGAACGACTCGGTGACCAAGAGCAAGTTCGACAACAAGTACGGCTGCCGCCACTCCCTCATCGACGGCATCAACCGGGCCACCGACGTGCTGATCGGCGGCAAGATGGCCGTCGTCATGGGCTACGGCGACGTGGGCAAGGGCTGCGCCGAGTCGCTGCGCGGCCAGGGTGCCCGGGTCGTGGTGACCGAGGTCGACCCGATCTGCGCGCTCCAGGCGGCGATGGACGGCTACCAGGTCTCCACCCTGGACGACGTGGTGGAGCAGGCCGACATCTTCGTCACGGCCACCGGCTGCTTCAACGTCATCACGCACGAGCACATGGCCCGGATGAAGCACCAGGCCATCGTCGGCAACATCGGCCACTTCGACAACGAGATCGACATGGCCGGCCTCGCCAAGCGTCCGGACGTCCGGCGGGAGAACATCAAGCCGCAGGTCGACCTGTGGCGCTTCGACGACGGCCACGCGATCATCGTGCTCTCCGAGGGGCGCCTGCTGAACCTCGGCAACGCGACCGGCCACCCGAGCTTCGTCATGTCGAACTCGTTCTCGAACCAGACGATCGCCCAGATCGAGCTGTTCACCAAGACCGACCAGTACCCGGTCGGCGTCTACGTCCTGCCGAAGCACCTCGACGAGAAGGTGGCCCGGCTGCACCTGGACGCGCTCGGCGCCAAGCTGAGCACGCTCACCAAGGAGCAGGCCGCCTACCTCGGCGTGCCGGTGGAGGGCCCGTTCAAGCCGGAGCACTACCGCTACTGAGCGAACGAACACGAACCGGGTCGGCCGTGGTGGCCGGCCCGGTTTCGCATCCCGGCCCGGTCGTGGCGCCGGCCTGGTCGTGGCGCGGTTTCCTGTCCCGGCCTCGGCCCCCGGACGCGCTCGTGAGGGCGGGCGGTCAGTCCTGGCCGCGGCGGCGCGGGCGGACCCACGTCCACACGCACCAGGCGAGCCAGGCCAGCGAGACGGCGGCGGCCAGTGCCCGCAGTCGCAGCGCGCTCAGCAGGAGGACCGTGGCCAGCACCGCCAGCCAGGGCCCGAAGCCCCTCACGGGCGCCGCCCCGGCGCGATGGTGGGGGAGAGCGGTTCGTCGGGCACGGTCGTCCTGCCTCCGGTAGGGGTGAGCCGGATCCTGCCACACCCGAGCCACGCCGTGCAGGGGCGCGGGTCAGGCGCTCGGTCGCTCCCCGCTCGCCGCCGCCGGGCGTACGACCGGAGGGCCGGCCTGCGGCGGCGGGGCGGACGGCGGACGTACGCCCGCAGGGCCGGGCGGTGACGCCGGCGCGGCGGTCGCCGGGTGGACGGCCGGGGGACGGCGCTGCGGCATGGCCTCGGGCGCCGGCGGACGGATCGGTGCGGTGCGGGCGCCGGGCGTCAGCTCCGGCCAGAGCGCCGCCGCCGTGGCCCGGGTGCGGTGCAGGCGCGCCATCGCCCGGCGGTGCCGTTCCCCGAGCACGGCGGCCAGGTAGACGGTCTCCGGCGCGGCCAGCGGCGGAGGCGGGGTGGTCACCGCGGCGACCTCGGCCCAGAGGCCGCGCGCCAGCCGGGAGCGCGCCGGTTCCGCGAACTGGTGCACACGGGCCAGGTACGTCCGGGCGGCCAGCGCCAGGTCGTCGTCGAGCCGGGTCAGGTCCAGCGTGTACGCCCAGCCGGTCAGCGGTGGCACGGCGGTCGGGACCGGCCGCCACGTGGAGGCGGTGCGGGTGTGCACGACCAGCGTGCCGGCCACCAGGTCGCCGAGGCGCCGCCCCCGCCGGTCGGTGAGCATCACCGTCACCCCGACCGCCCAGCTGAGCAGCGGCAGGATGAGCCCGGGCCACTCGACGGCGACGCCGACGAGGGCGCGGGTCAGTGACCGTCGCAGCGTGACGGGCCCGCCGTCGGCACTCACCACGCGCAGGCCGACCGCCATCTTGCCCAGCGTCCGGCCGTTGGCGACCCGCTCCATGAACACCGGGTAGCCGACCAGCACCAGGACCATGGCGGCGGTGCCCGTGGCACGGTTGAGCGCCGCGTCGACCACCTCGAACGGCAGGGCCGCGAAGAGCAGCGCGACCAGCACGGCGAGCGCCGCCGCGACCACCAACTGGGCCAGCACGTCCAGCAGCAGGGCCAGCACCCGGGAACCGAGCCGCGCGACCCGGACGTCCAGCTCCACGGCCTCGCCGCTGACCAGCCCGGCGTCGCCCCAGCCCGCGGTGCGGCCGGCCGTGCGGGTGCGGGCCGGCGACGGTGGTTGCGCGCTCACCCCGACAGTGAACACTATGATCCCCGGACGGGGGTGGGCGTGGATCTCGACGCGTACGTCGCGGAGCACGGCGGGCAGTGGCGGCGCCTCGACGACCTGTGCCGGCGCGACCGCCTCGACGCCGCCGAGGTCGACGAACTGATCGCCCTCTACCAGCGCGTGGCGACGCAGCTCTCCACGGTGCGCAGCCGCTCGCCCGATCCGGCGCTGGTCAGCCAGCTCTCCCACCTGGTGCTGCGCGCCCGGGCCCGCATCACCGGCCGCCCCCGCCCGTCCTGGTCGGCGGTCGGCCGCTTCCTGGTCGCCGACTTCCCGGGCGCCGTACGCCGGGCCTGGCCCTGGTGGTGCGCGGTGGCCACGGGCTTCAGCCTGCTCAGCTTCTTCCTGATCTGGTTCGTGGCCGGCAACCCGGACACCGCCGCGGCGCTCGTCGGTGAGGAGGCCGCCACCGAGCTGGTCGACTCCGGCTTCGCCGACTACTACACCGAGTACTCCGCGCCGACGTTCGCGTTCCAACTGTGGACACACAACGCCTGGCTCGCCGCCCAGTGCCTGGCCTCCGGGGTGCTGGTCGTGCCGGTGTTCTACCTGCTGTGGGAGAACGCGCTCAACATCGGCGTGACCGGTGGAGTGATGGTCTCCTACGGCCGGGGGGACGTCTTCTTCGGGCTGATCACCCCGCACGGCCTGCTGGAGCTGACCGGCGTGTTCGTGGCCGCCGGGGTGGGGCTGCGGACCGCGTGGGCGTGGATCTCGCCGCCCGCCGAGCTGACCCGGGGGCAGGCGGTGGCACGGGCCGGTCGTTCGGCCGTCACGGTGGCGGTCGGTCTCGTCGGGCTCTTCGCGGTGTCGGCCCTCGTCGAGGCGTTCGTCACCCCGGCCCCCGTGCCGGTTCCGCTCCGCGTCGGCGTCGGCGTCGCCGTCTGGCTCGGCTTCCTGGCGTACGTCCTGATCCTCGGTCGCCCCACCTCCACGCCCGCCCCACCCGACCCGGTTGATCATGAGGTTGTCGTCGCGACACGCCGGGACGGCGGGCGATAACCTCATGATCAACGGCGCGACCCCGGAGCCCGGCGGGGGTCAGAGCTGGGCTTGGGACTTCAGGCGTAGGTAGGTGTCGGCCACGGTCGGGGCCAGCGCGTCCGCCGGGGCGTCCACCACGGTCACGCCGTACCGGGTGAGCGCCGCCCGGACGCGGTCCCGCTCCGCCAGCGCCCGCCACCCGGCCGCCGCCGCGTACGCGTCCTCGGGCCGGGCCGGAGCGCCGGTCGTCATCGCCGCGAGCACCGGGTCGTGGCTGGCGGCGACGAGCACCCGGTGCCGGGCGGCCAGCCGGGGCAGCACCGGAAGCAGGCCCTCGCCGAGCGCGCCCGGCTCCAGCGCCGTGAACAGCACCACCAGACTGCGGTGACGCTGCCGGCGCAGGATCTCACCGGCGATCAGCTCGAAGTCGGTCTCGACGAGGGCCGGCTCGAGCGGGGCGAGCGCGTGGACCAGCCGGGGCAGCAGCGCCGGACGGCCGCTCCCGGTGACGGCGGCGCGGACCGCGGTGTCGGCGGCGAGCAGGTCGACCCGGTCACCGGCACGGGCGGCCAGCGCGGTGAGCAGCAGCGCGGCGTCGATGGCCGTGTCCAGCCGGGGCTCGTCGCCGACCCGTACGGCGGACGTGCGGCCCGTGTCGACCACGCACACCAGCCGGCGGTCCCGCTCGGGACGCCAGGTGCGCACCAGCACGTCGGCCCGGCGGGCGCTGGCGCGCCAGTCGATCGACCGGACGTCGTCGCCGACCACGTACTCGCGCAGCGTGTCGAACTCGGTGCCCTGGCCGCGCCCCCGGGTGACCTGGGTCCCGTCGATCACCCGCAGCCGGGCCAGCTTCTCGGGCAGGTGCCGGCGGGAGTCGAAGCGCGGCAGCACCCGCAGCGTCCACGGTGGTGTGGCGGGACGGCCGGAGCGCTGCCGGAACGCCAGCCGCAGCGGCCCGAGGGAGCGTACGGTCACCGCCACCGCCGGCCGGTCGCCCCTCCGGGTGGGGGTGAGCCGGGTGGGCAGCGGCACGGTGTCACCGGGGGGCACCGTCAGCACCCGGTCAGGGGGCAGGTCGGGGCGGGCGCCGGCCGACGGCACCCAGGCGTCGCGGACCTGGGCGCGCAGCGTACGCCCGGAGGTGTTGCCGAGCCGGAGCACGACGGTGGCCGTGCCGCCGAGCCGGACCGTCCGGTCGCCGTCGCGGTCGGCGGTGAGCGCGGCCGGCGGCACCGCGAGCAGCCGGTCGACGAGCACCAGCAGCAGCACGGCGCCGGTCATCACCAGGACGCCCACGAACGGCGACGGCCACAGCGGCAGGGTCGACGCCCCCACCGCCAGCAGCAGCGCCGCCCGCCAGGTCATCGCGGAGTCGGCACGGTGGCGAGGACGGTGTCGAGCACCGAGTCCACCCCCACGCCCTCCAGCTCGACCTCCGGCCGCAGCCGCAGCCGGTGCCGCAGGGTGGGCCGGGCCACCGCCTTCACGTCGTCGGGCACCACGTGGTCGCGTCCCGCCAGCCAGGCCCACGCCTTGGCGGTGCTCAGCAGCGCGGTCGCGCCCCGCGGCGACGCGCCCAGTTCGAGGGCCGGCGTCATCCGCGTGGCCCGGCAGAGGTCGACGACGTAGCCGAGGAGCGGATCGGCCACGTGCACGCGGCCCACGGCGGCCCGGGCGGCGGCCAGGTCGGCGGCGCTCGCCACCGGGCGTACGCCGGCCGCGGCCAGGTCGCGGGGGTCGAATCCGGCGTGGTGCGCCCGGAGCACGCCGAGTTCCTCCTCCCGGGTCGGCAGCGGCACGGTGAGCTTGAGCAGGAAGCGGTCCAGTTGCGCCTCGGGCAGCGGGTAGGTGCCCTCGTACTCGATCGGGTTCTGCGTGGCGGCCACGATGAACGGCTCGGGCAGCGGGCGGCGGGCCCCCTCGACCGACACCTGCCGCTCCTCCATGACCTCCAGCAGCGCCGACTGGGTCTTCGGCGGCGTGCGGTTGATCTCGTCGGCGAGCAGCAGGTTGGTGAAGACGGGCCCCTCGCGGAAGGTGAACGCGGCGGTGTGCGGGTCGAAGATCAGCGAGCCGGTGACGTCGCCGGGCATCAGGTCGGGGGTGAACTGCACCCGCTTGGAGTCCAGGTCCAGCGCGGTCGCCACGGTGCGGATCAGGAGGGTCTTGGCGACGCCCGGTACGCCCTCGAGCAGCACGTGCCCCCGGCAGAGCAGGGCGATCACCAGCCCGGTGACCACCGCGTCCTGGCCGACGACCGCCTTGCCGACCTCGGCCCGCAGCCGGAGCAGGGCGGCGCGCGCGTCGTCGGGGCCGGTGGTCGGCGGTTCCGCGGTTCCGGCGGGTCGGGTCACCGGGTTCCTCCTTCGGTCGGGTCGGGGGATGGGGGCGCGCCGGCGGGGCGCCCCTGCGTCGGAGCGGACGCCGCGACGGTACGGGAGAGCGCGTCCAGTGACCGGGCGAGGTCCAGCAGCTCCTGGTCGGTGTCGGGGTCGTCGCCGTACAGCAGGTCCTCGATCTGCTCCGGGTCGCCGCCCGTACGCGCGGCGACGGCCCGGGCCACCCGCTCCGGTGGCGTGTCCGCCGGCAGGTTCAGCCAGGGCAGCAGGCGGGCCAGGGTGGTCGCGCGCAGCGTCCGGCCGGCCGGGCCGCGGGCACCGGCCCGCTGGTAGAGCCGGGCCCGGCCCAGCGCGGTCTCGGCGGAACGCACGGTCACCGGCAGCGGCTCCGGGGCGGGTGGCCCGAGCCGGCGGGCGCGCCACAGCGCGGCGACCAGCAGGGCCAGCGCGAGCTGCACGAGTAGCGCCCAGAACCAGGGCGGGAACGCTCCCCACAGCGGGTTCGGTGGCCTCTCGCCGTCGTCCGCCGAGCCCTGTGGTGGCCGTCCGCCGCCGGGATCGCCGTCGCCCGGCGTGCCCGGTCGGACCCCGCCGGTGGCGCCGGGGTCGGGTGTCGCGGTGCCGCCGGGCGGACCGTCGGGGCGGGACGGCCAGGTCGGCGGGGCGCCGCTGGGCGACGGCGGCGGCGGTTCGGGGCCGGCCAGGTCGAGCCAGACGACCCGTCCGTGCGCCGCGAGCACGCCCACGGCGAGGGCCTGGTTGTCCCGTTCCCCGATCCGGTCGTTGCGGAACGGGTCGTCGGCTCCGACCACGAGGGTGTCGCCCGCGCCGGGGAGCCGGGCGAGCCCCGCGGCGAAGCAGAGGTCGACGGGAGCCGTCCCGTCGGGGGTGTACCGCTGGCGCTCGGCGGCCGCCCGCCGGACGGGGGCCAGCTCGGCCAGTGGGCAGGGGCGGCCGGCGGTCTCCGGACCCACCGCCCTGGTGGCCCACCGCCGGTCGGTACGGGTCAGCGGCAGGCCCACGCCGACGAGCACCCGGCGGGACGGGTCGACCAGCACCAGTCGGGTCCCGCCGGGCAGGTGGGCGAGCCGCGCCAGCGTGTGCGGGCGCAGCAGCTGCGGCGCCGGCACGAAGAGGGTGGCCGGCCCGCTGTGCGCGGCTCGCAGCGCGGCGGCCGTGTCGGTCTCCCGCTGCACGGTGACGCCCCGCCGGCGGAGGGCCTCGGCGAGCCGGCTGGCGCCGTGGTCGTCGGTCTCCACCGGCGACAGGTAACCGGGATCGCCGGGGTCCGGCCGGTCCAGCGCCTGGGCGACGAGGGTGGTCGTGACGAGCGCGGCGACCACCCCGAACGGGATCACGATGCGGTGCCAGCGGCGCCGACGGCGGGGCGCGCGGGCGCGGTCCGCTGCGGCGGCGCGCGGGGCGGCGGTGTGCGTGGCGGCGGTCACGGTCCCTCCCGCCCGGCCTGTCCGGGTACGACGGCGTGGAGCGCGCGGTGCAGCTCGTCGGCCAGCTCCCGCATCCGCCGGTCGTGCGCGGCGGTGGCGGGCCGCTGGGCGTACCAGAGCTCGGAGAAGAGCTCGCCCGCGGCGGCCATCGGCGGGCCGGCGGGTGGCCGGTTCCGGGCCGCCGTCGCGGCGACCTCCCGCACCGTGAGGCCCGGGCGCGGGGGGACCACCTGGCGTACGGCGAGTTCGCGGATCATGTCGCGCAGCCGCTCGCGGACCGCCTCGGCGTACCGGCCGTCGGCGGCCAACCGGTCGGCGAGCGGGAGATGCCCGGTGGCCGGCGTGGCCGGTGCGTCCGGCGCGACGGGCGCCGGATCGGCCGCCGGCGCGTCGGCGGCCCGCCGGCGGCGTCGCAGTCGAGGCCAGCGCAGGCGGGGCAGCCGCAGGCGGGGCCAGCGCAGCCGCAGGCGGGGCAGCCGCGGTCGGGGGAACCGGCGCGGCACCCACGCGGGGAACGTGTACCAGGCCGCCGCGACCAGGCCCGCGAGGGCGACGAGCAGCAGCGTGACCAGCCACAGCGGTACGCGGTCGCCGAGCGCCGCCGTGGTCTCCGTCCACCACCGGCTACCGGTCATCGCTCCGCCGCCAGGAGGACCGGTGCGGGCGTCCCGGCCGGCGCCCGGGCGAGCAGGATGTCCAGCCCCTCGGTGCGGATCCGGGTCTCCAGGTGCAGCACGGCGTCCAGGCAGGCCAGCGCCGGGTACGCGACGGCGTTCACCGCCGCCCAGGTCAGCAGGGCGGCCGGCACGGCCCGGTCGGCGTCGACGAGGTCGGTCCCGCGCAGTCCGAGGATGATCCCGCTGGCCAGGCCGACCCGCAGGACCCACCAGCCGAGGTAGCCGAGCAGCCGGATCAGCCCGGCCCGCGCCCCGTCGCGGGTCGCCAGCGCGGCCGCCCGGGGCAGGACGCGTGGCAGCGCCACCCGGTCGACCACGAGCGCCGGCGCGACGGCGCCGAGCAGCGCGAAGCCCACGAACCAGGCCGGCCCGCAGAGCGCCGCGGCGAACATGAGGGCGCCCACCGCGACCGCGTACAGCAGGGCGGCCCCCCACCTGCCGCCGATCGGGCGGAGCACCTCGCGGGGACGGGCGGTACGCCCGAACAGCGCCGCGCCGGCGGCGCGGGCGGCCGGGTTGCCCAGCAGCGCGACGATCGTCGCCTCGGTGGCCGCGCCGGTGCCGAGCAGCAGCCAGTACGTGCCGAAGGACCCGTCCGACCACCACCACACCGGCGGGGCCGTGCCGGCGGCGAGCCGCAGCGGGAGCAGCAGCAACTGCTCACCCACGGCGAGGACGGCGGCGAGCGGCAGCAGTACGCGGGCCTGCTCGCGCAGGAGCAGCACGGCCGAGTCCAGCAGCTCGCCCACGGTGAGCGGGCGGCGGGGGAGCACGGCGATCGGGCCGACGTCGGGCACGCGTACTCCCTGGGGACGGACGGTGGTGGCGCGCGACGGCGCACGCGGGGATCATGGTGTCACGCCCGGTGCCGATCCGGTGGACCCGCAGGTCGGTGCCGGCGTGCGGTCGCCCGGTGCCGCGGAGGACTGTGGCAAGCTTGCCGCGGCGGTACCGTGCCGGGTGACGCCGGTCCCACCGACACTGAATGGGGATGGAAGATTAATCCCATGAGAGCCCGGGTACTGGTGGTCGACGACGACCCCGCGCTCGCCGAGATGCTCGGCATCGTGCTGCGCAGCGAAGGATTCCTGCCCTCCTTCGTCGCCGACGGTGAGCGCGCCCTCGCCGCGTTCCGCGACAACCGGCCCGACATCGTCCTGCTCGACCTCATGCTGCCCGGGATGAGCGGAATCGACGTGGCCCGGGCGATCCGGGCCGAGTCCGGCGTGCCGATCGTCATGCTCACGGCCAAGAGCGACACCGTCGACGTCGTGCTCGGCCTGGAGTCCGGGGCCGACGACTACGTCGTCAAGCCGTTCAAGCCCAAGGAGCTGGTGGCCCGGATGCGGGCCCGGCTGCGCCGGGGCGAGGACGTGGCGCCGGAGATGCTGACCATCGGGCCGCCCGGCAACCAGATCAGCATCGACGTGCCGGCCCACACGGTCAGCCGCAACGGCGAGGAGGTGAAGCTGACGCCGCTGGAGTTCGACCTGCTGGTCGCGCTCGCCCGCAAGCCGCGCCAGGTCTTCACCCGTGAGGTGCTGCTGGAGCAGGTGTGGGGCTACCGGCACGCCGCCGACACCCGGCTGGTCAACGTGCACGTGCAGCGGCTGCGGGCCAAGATCGAGCCGGATCCGGAGCGACCCGAAATCATCCTCACCGTGCGGGGCGTGGGCTACAAGGCGGGCACCGGATAACCTGGGGCGCACTGTGGCCTCCTCCCCGCTCCCGCCCCCCGACACCGCGACGGCCCGCACCCGCGGCGCCGCTCGCGAGCTGTGGCGCGCGGTCGCGGGGCGGGTGGCGCGGACGGCGGCGGGTGTGCACCGCACGTGGCGGCGGTCGCTCCAGTTCCGGGTCGTCACCATCACGCTGGTCGCCTCCAGCGTGCTGGTGGGCGGCTTCGCGTACCTGATCGCCGACAAGATCACCAGCATCCTGCTGGAGAGCGCCAAGACCGACGTCAAGCTGCGGCTGGAGAGCGGCGCGGACTACGCGACCAAGCAGGTCGCCCTCTACAACCAGCCGCAGGAGGCCCAGCTCCAGGAGACCATCGAGGGCACGGTCAACTACCTCGCCGGCGGCGACCCGCAGCAGACCAGCGGGGTGGTCGTGGTGATCACCGCGCAGGACTTCCCCGTGATCCAGAGCCGGACGGCGCCGGCGGTCGACGGCGTGCAGCGGCTGATCAGCCCGGAGCTGCGGGAAGCGGTCGCCGACGGCAACGTGGCCAGCCAGATCGCCACGGGCCGGCTGACCGGCGAGCGGACGAAGTACCTGGCGTACGGCTCGCCGGTGCCGACCCGGTTCGGCCAGATCGAGCTCTACTACCTCGTGCCGCTGGCCCGCCAGGACGCCACCGCGGCCGACGCCCGGGCCACGGTCGTGGCCACCGGCGTGGCCCTGGTGGTCCTGCTCGGGCTGCTCGCCGCGCTGGTCACCCGGCTGGTGGTCAACCCCGTACGGGTGGCCGCCCGCACCGCCCAGCGCCTCTCCGCCGGTCTGCTCGACCAGCGGATGGTGGTCAACGGCGAGGACGACCTGGCGCTGCTGGCCGCGTCGTTCAACCAGATGGCCACGAACCTCCAGCGGCAGATCCTGCGCCTGGAGGAGATGTCCCGGCTGCAACGCCGGTTCACCTCCGACGTGTCGCACGAGCTGCGGACGCCGCTCACCACGGTCCGGATGGCCGCGGACCTGATCTTCGCCGAGCGGGACGGGTTCGACCCGGCGGTCGCCCGCAGCGCCGAACTGCTCCAGGCCGAGCTGGACCGGTTCGAGGAACTGCTCACCGACCTGCTGGAGATCAGCCGTTTCGACGCCGGCTTCGCGATGCTCGACGCCGAGCCGACCGACCTCGTGCCGATAGTGCACCGCGTGGTCGAGCGGTTGACCGGGCTGGCCGAGCGGGTCGGCGTGCCCATCGAGGTGGACCTGCCGGAGCACGAGGTGATCGCCGAGGTGGACCCGCGCCGGGTCGAGAGGGTGCTGCGCAACCTCGTCGGCAACGCCGTCGAGCACGGCGAGGGGCGGCCCGTGGTGATCCGCCTGGGGGCGGACGAGACCGCGGTGGCGATCACCGTACGCGACCACGGGGTGGGTCTGAAGCCGGGCGAGGAGAAGCTCGTGTTCAACCGCTTCTGGCGCGCCGACCCGTCCCGGGCACGGCAGACCGGCGGCACCGGGCTCGGCCTGTCGATCAGCCTGGAGGACGCGCGGCTGCACGGCGGCTGGCTGGAGGCCTGGGGTGCCCCGGGCCAGGGCGCCCAGTTCCGGCTCACCCTGCCGGCCCGGGCCGGCGACCGGCTGACCACCTCACCGCTGCGCCTCGTGCCCGAGGACGCCCGCCTGCCGTACGGCGGCCCGGGCGACGCGGCTCCGCTGACGATCGGCCCGGCCCCCGGCGGCGCGCTGGCCATCGGCCCGGCGCCGGCGCGCGAGCCGGACGCCGCGGGTGCGGAGGTGCCGTCATGAGGGTGCGTTTCGTGGCGGGGGTGCTCTGCGGGGCCCTGGCGACCGTCGCGTTCACCGGGTGCGGCATCCCCGAGCGCTCCGAGGTGCAGATCGACGAGCGGCGGGAGCCGGCCACCGAGGCCGGCTCGGTCAGCGCCTGGTCGAAGGAACCGCCGTCCCCGTCGAACAGCGGGACGGACTCGGAGGCGTTCGTCCGCGACTTCCTCTCGGCGGCGGCCGGCGAGCCGGACCGGGCGTACGACCGGGTGAAGCAGTTCGTCGCCCCGGAGTTCAAGAGCCGGATGCAGGACAAGCGGGGCAGCGAGGTCGAACTCACCGTGGTGCGGCTCACGGACGCGCCGGTGATCACCAATAACGTCGACCGCAGCGCGGCGGTGACCATCTCGGTGCAGCAGGTCGGGGTTCTCCGGGCCGACGGGAGGCTGGTGCCGCCGGTCTCCACCGAGACAACGTACGAGTTCGGGCTCCGCAGCGCCTCCCCGGCGGGCACGGCCGACGACGGCGGGGGCTTCTACATCACCGATCCGCCGAACCTGCTGCTGCTCAGCGACACCGCCCTGCGCGACTACTACGAGCCCCAGGCGGTCTACTTCTGGAACTCCGACCGGACGCGGCTGGTCCCCGACCAGCGGTACCTGCCGCTCACCGTGCCCACCGAGCGGCGGCTCAACGAGGTGGTGAAGTGGCTGGTCGACGGCCCGTCGGACTGGCTCAGCACCGGCGCCGTGGGGTTGCCCGACCGGACCGAGCTGATCAACAACGCCACCGGCGGCAACGGTCGCTGGGAGGTCAACCTCGACATGCCCGGCGACGACCGGACCCGGGCCGACCAGTTCGTCACCCAGCTCGCCTGGTCGCTTCCCGACCTAGACGGGAAGCTCGAGTTGAAGGTCCGCAACAACTCGATCGTGGTCGCGGATCTGGCCGAGCGGCGGTCCCGGGCGCTCTACACCCTCCAGGAGGGGCCGCGGCGGTACTGCGTGTACGAGGGGGCCGTCCACCCGCTGGAGATCGCCGGTGAGCCCGGCGGCACCGTGCCGCTGGACCCCGGTGCGAACCGGAACGTCGTGTCGGCCGGGCTCGCCCGCAGCGGCGGCAAGATCCTGGCGGCGCTCGTCGTGACCGGCTCGGACGGGCAACGGCTCAGCGTGGGCACGGGACCCGACCCGGTGACGGCGTTCAAGAAGGGGCCGGTGCACACCGCGATCGGCCGTCCCGTCTGGCTGCGTGCCGCCGGTACCGAGCAGCCGCGGGGCCTGGTGGTCGCCGGCGGCAGGCTCTACCGGTTCGACCAGAACGCGCAGATGACCCCCATCGCGCTGAACCTGCCCCCGGCGCCGGTGAACGCGGTCGCCGCGTCGCTCGACGGGCAGCGGATCGCCGTGGTCGTCGGTGGGCTGCTCTACGTGGCGGCGCTCAACCTCGCCGGCGGCGGGGTGACGGTCGGGCCGCCGCGGCGGGTGGCGACGTCCCTGACGAGCATCTCGGCGGTGGACTGGGGCGACGAGAACCGGCTCATCGTGGCCGGGTCGGCGGGCCGCCCGGCGATCTACGAGGTGAGCGTGGACGGCGCGGTGCAGACGCCGTTGAAGGACGACACCGGCGCCAAGGTGACCCACCTGTCGACCTACCCCGTCAACCCGACGATTCCCGTGCCGTCCGGCGCCTTCATGTACGAGGCGAACGGGGTGGCGTACCGCGGCAGCCCGGTCGAGCAGATCCAACGCGGCGAGGTGGGTCTGGTGACGCCGCCGCCGTCCGGGGTGCGCCCCGG
The DNA here is from genome assembly GCF_036184225.1 of Micromonospora globbae. Taxonomy (NCBI): domain Bacteria; kingdom Bacillati; phylum Actinomycetota; class Actinomycetes; order Micromonosporales; family Micromonosporaceae; genus Micromonospora; species Micromonospora globbae. Next base: position 4,406,204 of record NZ_CP108084.1, on the reverse strand, counting down.
CAACCCGTCGGCCCCCTTCTTCCTCTACTGACGACGTGGGCGTCCTCGGCGGGCTCTGGGCGGACCTCGGCGACCTGGTGCTGCCCGCCGACTGCGCGGGTTGCCGGCAGCGCCGGCCCGGCCTGCGGCGCGGCGTCTGCCCGGAGTGCGCGGCGACGCTCGACGCGCTGCGCCCGCGGCCCGTGCGGCCCACGCCCGCCCCGCCGGGTCTGCCCCCGTGCGTCGCCCTCGGCCCGTACGCCGGTCCGCTGCGGGAGGCGCTGCTCGCGTACAAGGAACACGGCCGGCACGGGCTGGCCCGGCCGTTGGGCGCGCTGCTCGCCGAGGTGGTGGCCGCGGCCGTCGGCCCGGTGCGTCCCGTGGTGCTGGCCCCGGTGCCCGACACCGCGGCGGCGGCCCGTGCCCGCTACGGCGACCACATGGACCGGCTCGCCCGGCGCTGCGCCGACCGGCTGCGCGCGGCCGGCTGGCCGGTGCGGGTGCTGCGGCCGCTGCGGGCGCTGCCCCGGCCGGACTCGCTGACGCTCGACAGCGCCGGGCGTGCCGCGGCGGCCGAGGCGGCGTTCCGTGCCCGGCCGCGGGCCGACCGGGCCGGCGGCGGCGTGACCGTGGTGCTCGACGACATCGTCACGACGGGCGTCACCCTCGCGGCGGTGAGCCGGGTCCTGGCCGCCACCGGACGCGCACCGGCCGTCGCCGCGGTGCTCGCGGCGACCGAGAAACGGCACCAGTCGTAACCGTTCGTGTTGCAGTTCCCCCCGATCGTGTACGACTCGCGAAAAAACATGGCGGTCTTCGCGACTACAGGTGACTGCCTGGAGAACAGGAGTTAGCGTCGTGGTGTCGGGGGTAGGAGGGTCAACCCACCCGCTCCCGGCGGTGAAAGGAGGCGTAGCCGCACTGACCGGTCGTACGCCGAGCGGGGCCTCATCCCTAGGGGCGAGCGACCGGGTAACCGATCGAAGACCGTCCGAGCCAGGGAGGTCACGTGGACATCGTGGTCAAGGGCCGAAACGTCGAAGTGCCGGACCATTACCGGGTGCACGTAGCCGAGAAACTCGCCAAGATCGAACGCTACGATCACAAGCTCATTCGGGTCGACGTGGAGCTGTTCCACGAACGCAACCCGCGCCAGGCCGACCACTGCCAGCGAGTGGAGATCACCTGCATCTCCCGTGGCCCGGTCATCCGCGCCGAGGCCTGCACGAACGACTTCTACAGCGCGTTGGACGCCGCCATCGCGAAGCTCGACACCCGACTGCGCCGGGCGGCCGACCGGCGCCGGGTGCACCGGGGCCGGCACGCTCCCCTCTCCGTCGCCGCCGCCACCGCCGACCTGCCGGTCACCGACCTGGGGGCCGACGCGCTGGGCGCGCTCAGCGACAACGGCCGCGCCGCCACCGCCGTGGCCGAGCGGGTCGACACCGAGGAGGAGTACGACGACCAGCCCTGGCACATCGCGCGGGAGAAGGTGCACACCGCCGAGCCGATGACCGTCGACGACGCCCTGTTCCAGATGGAGCTCGTCGGCCACGACTTCTACCTGTTCCTCGACAAGGAGTCCGGCCGTCCGAGCGTGGTGTACCGGCGCCGCGCCTACGACTACGGCATCATCTCGCTGGCCATCTGACCCGGGCCGCGGCGACCAGGGAGCCGCCGTCCGCGGCTCCCTGGTCCCGTGAGCACGGCGCCACCGCGGCTTCCGGCCCGGCGCAGCGCGGCTTCCAACCGGGCGTCGGCGGGGCCTTCGGCACCGCGTCGGCGCGGCTCTGGGGAGAGCGTCAGCGCAGTTCCTCCGGCAGCAGGCCGAAGACCAGGTCGTCGAGCCGGGTGCCGGCCAGGCCGGGAAGCCGGCCGCGGAGGAGGCCCTCCCGACGGAAGCCCACGTTCTCGAGCACCCGCTGCGACGGGACGTTGTCGGGCACGGTGGCCGCCGCGAGGCGGGCGAGGCGGGCCGGCCCGAAGGCCCAGCCGGCGAGGAGCCGGACGGCCCGGGTGGCGTACCCGCGGCCCCGCCACTGCGGGAGCAGGGCGTACCCGATCGTGCCCTCGCCGGCGGCCGCGTCGCTCAGGGACAGTCCGCAGCTGCCGGCCGGGTCGCCGCTGGCCGCGTCCAGGATGAGCATCCGGGCGATGTCGCCCGTGAGCCACTGGCTCTCCGCGAGGCGGCACCGCCGCTCGATGGCGGCGCGGTCCGGCGGCACCGGGGGCGCCTGGTTCGCCACCACCTCCGGCCGGGTGTGCAGCCCGTACATCAGGTCCACGTCGTCCGGGCCCAACCGGCGCAGGGTCACCGTCCCGTCGGTCAGGTGGCCGCCGGGGAGGTCGGGCAGCAGCCGCGGCGTGGGGCCGGCCGGGTCGTCGGCGAGGCGTACCCAGGCCAGGAGGTCGTGCCGCCCGCCGCCCCGGGACGGGTTGGCGGCGCGGCGTACGCCCTCGAACCGGAAACCGGCGGCCAGCGCCACCCGCTGGCTGGCCGTGTTCTCCTCGTGGGTGAGCAGTTCCAGCCGGACGACGCCGGTGGCGAAGGCGTGCTCCGTGAGCGCCCGGGTGGCCGCCTGCGCCACCCCGCGCCCCCGCGCGGCCGGCGTCACCCAGTAGCCGATCTCCGCCTGGCCGCGGGTGGGCACCGGTTGGCTGAGCCCGACCCCGCCGAGCAGCCGGTCGGTGGCGGGGTCGGCGACGGCGTACGCGGCGCCACCGCCGGCCCAGGCGGCCGGCGCCCCCTCGGTGATCCACCAGTGGGCGTCGGCCTCGGTGTACGGGCTGGGCATCCCCGAGATGAAGCGCCGGGTCAGGGGGTCGGCGCAGCCGGCCACCACGTCGGCGGTGTCGTCGAGGCGGAACGGCCGCAGCCGCACCCCGTACGCCTCGACGATCTTCGGCGTCACGTCAGGTCCCCGGCGAGCAGCGCGCCCACCCAGACGTCGATCCGCTCGCCGCGGTGGGTGAGGCCGCCCCGGGCCGTGCCCTCCACCGTGAAGCCGGCCTTCTCGGCGACGCGCCGGGAGGCGGTGTTGCCCACGTTCGCCCGCCACTCGGTCCGGGCCAGGCCGAGGGTCGTGAAACCCCAGGTGCAGAGCGCCGTCAGCGCGGCCGGCATGTACCCCCGGCCGCGGGCGTGCGGGGCCGTCATGAAACCGACGTCGGCGAGCAGCGGGTCGGTGGCGGCGAGCCGCAGGTCGATCGAGCCGGCGTAGCGGTCGTCGGCGTCGGCGATCACGAAGGCGGCGCCGGTGCCGGCGGCCCAGGTGCCGCGTACGAAGTCGAGGAACGACTCGGCGTCCGACCGCTCGTACGGGTCGGGAACGGTGGTCCAGCGGAGGGTGTCCGGGTCGCGGCAGGTCCGCACGACCGCGTCGAGGTCGCGTTCCTCCATGGGGCGCAGCCGTAGTTCGGCGGCGCCGGCCGTGGCGAAGAGCACGGGCTGCGGCCGTCCGAAAACGGCGGCCCGGCGGGCCTCCAGGCTGCCGGGGCCGGCGGGGCCGGGTGTGCCCGGTGCGGGCACCTCGCCGGGCAGGAGGGAGCCGATCCAGCCCTCGGGCCGGCCCTCGGGAGCCGGGTCGGCGAGCCGCAGGCGGCCCTCGACGCGGAACCCGGCCCGGAGCGCGACCAGCCGGGACGCGTGGTTGCCGACCTCCGCCTGCCAGACGAGCCGGCGCAGTTTCAGCGCGTCGAACGCCCACCGGGCCACCGCGCGGGTCGCCGTCGTCGTGACGCCCCGCCCGCGCGCCCAGGGGGCCGCCCAGTACCCGATCTCGGCGCTGCCGAGGCGGGCGTCGAGGGTGACCAGTCCGCAGGAGCCGAGCAGTTCGCCGGTGGTGGCGTCGCAGACCGCGAACGGGGCGCCGGTGCCCTCGGCCCAGGCCCGGGGCGCCACGTCGGTGACGAACTCCCTGGCGTGCTCGGGCAGGTACGGGCGGGGTACGGTGGTCCAGCGCTGGATGTCCGGGTCCTGGCAGGCGCGGTGGACGGCTTCGGCGTCCTCGGCGCGCCACGGGCGCAGCAGCAGGTCGTCCTCGCTGATCTCCACGGGCTCCACCCGAGCATCGTGCCGGATCGTTCGCCCACGGCGTAACCGGATATCCCCCGACCATCGAACCGTCTGAGCGTTACATCCTTTTTGCCGCTCCTGTCCCCCGCCACCAGTGACCATCACCCCGATGGAGCGCCTACGATGGTTCGAGACCGTCTAGGGGAGCGTTGATCCGTGTCGATTCTGGAAAGGGTCCTCCGCGCTGGCGAGGGCCGTATGCTGCGTCGGCTGAAGGCCATCGCGGCCGCCGTCAACTCGATCGAGGACGACTACGTCAACCTCACCGACGCCGAGCTGCGTGGCATGACCGATCAGTTCAAGGAACGGCTGGCCGACGGCGAGACCCTCGACGACCTGCTGCCGGAGGCGTTCGCGGTGTGCCGGGAGGCCGCCGCCCGGGTGCTCGGCCAGCGCCCGTACGACGTCCAGGTGATGGGCGGCGCGGCACTGCACTTCGGCAACATCGCCGAGATGAAGACCGGTGAGGGCAAGACCCTGACCTCGGTCATGCCGGTCTACCTGAACGCGCTCGCCGGCAAGGGCGTGCACGTCGTGACGGTCAACGACTACCTGGCCCAGCGCGACGCCGCCTGGATGGGCCGGGTGCACGAGTTCCTCGGTCTCACCGTCGGCGTGGTCCTGCCCAACCGGCCCGCCGAGGAGCACCGGGCCGCGTACGCGTGCGACATCACCTACGGCACGAACAACGAGTTCGGCTTCGACTACCTGCGCGACAACATGGCCTGGTCGAAGGAGGAGCTGGTCCAGCGCGGCCACTTCTTCGCGGTGGTCGACGAGGTCGACTCGATCCTGATCGACGAGGCCCGGACCCCGCTGATCATCTCCGGTCCGGCCGAGCACTCCGCCCGCTGGTACCAGGAGTTCGCGGCCGTGGTGGCCCGGCTCCAGCCGGGCAAGGACGGCGAGGGCGACTACGAGGTCGACTACGCCAAGCGCACCGTCGCCATCACCGAGCGCGGCGTGGCCAAGGTCGAGGACCGGCTCGGCATCGACAACCTCTACGAGTCGGTGAACACCCCGCTCGTCGGCTACCTGAACAACGCGATCAAGGCCAAGGAGCTCTACAAGCGCGACAAGGACTACATCGTCAGCGACGGCGAGGTCCTCATCGTCGACGAGTTCACCGGCCGCATCCTGCACGGCCGCCGCTACAACGAGGGCATGCACCAGGCGATCGAGGCCAAGGAGGGGGTGGAGATCAAGCAGGAGAACCAGACCCTCGCCACCATCACCCTCCAGAACTACTTCCGCCTCTACGAGAAGCTCGCCGGCATGACCGGTACGGCCCAGACCGAGGCCGGGGAGTTCAACAAGGTCTACAAGGTCGGCGTCGTGACCATCCCGACCCACCGGCCGATGATCCGGCAGGACCGGCCGGACGTGATCTACAAGACCGAGAAGGCCAAGTTCAACGCCGTCGTGGAGGACATCGCCGAGCGGCACGAGGCGGGCCAGCCGGTGCTCGTCGGCACCGTCTCCGTCGAGAACTCCGAGATCCTCTCCCAGCTGCTGCGCCGCCGCGGCATCCCGCACTCCGTGCTGAACGCGAAGTTCCACGCCCGGGAGGCGGAGATCGTCGCCCAGGCCGGGCGCAAGGGCGCCGTCACGGTGGCCACCAACATGGCCGGCCGCGGCACCGACATCCTGCTGGGCGGCAACCCCGAGTTCCTCGCCGCCAACGAGCTGCGCCAGCGCGGTCTCGACCCGGTGGAGCACGAGGAGGAGTACGCCAAGGCGATGGAGGAGGTCCTGCCCAAGTGGAAGCAGGCCTGCGACGCCGAGGCGGAGGAGGTTGCCGCGCTCGGCGGTCTCTACGTGCTCGGCACCGAGCGGCACGAGTCGCGCCGCATCGACAACCAGCTGCGTGGTCGCTCCGGCCGGCAGGGTGACCCGGGCGAGTCCCGCTTCTACCTGTCGCTGCAGGACGAGCTGATGCGGCGGTTCCGCGCCGGCGCCGTCGAGGCGGTGATGGAGCGGTTCAACATCCCCGAGGACGTGCCCATCGAGTCGAAGATGGTCACCCGCCAGATCAAGAGCGCGCAGGCCCAGATCGAGGGCCAGAACGCCGAGATCCGCAAGAACGTCCTGAAGTACGACGAGGTGCTCAACAAGCAGCGCCAGGTCATCTACGCCGAGCGCCTCCGGGTGCTCAACGGCGAGGACCTCTCCGAGCAGGTCCGCAACATGATCGACGATGTCGTCGAGGCGTACGTGCGGGGCGCCACCTCCGAGGGCTACGCCGAGGACTGGGACCTCGAGCAGCTTTGGGCGAGCCTCAAGCAGCTCTACCCGGTGGGCCTGACCATCGAGGAGCTGGAGGAGGAGGCCGGCGGCTCGCGGGCGAGCATCGACGCCGACTTCCTGCTCGCCCGCCTCAAGGAGGACGCGCACGCCGCGTACGACCGGCGCGAGGAGCAGCTCGGCGAGGAGGCCGTGCGCCAGCTCGAGCGGATGGTCCTGCTCCAGGTGATCGACCGGAAGTGGCGCGAGCACCTCTACGAGATGGACTACCTCCAGGAGGGCATCACCCTCCGGGCGTACGCCCAGCGCGACCCCGTGGTGGAGTACCAGCGCGAGGGCTTCGACATGTTCGCCACGATGATGGACGGCATCAAGGAGGAGACCGTCGGCTTCCTCTACAACCTGGAGGTCCAGGTCGCCGAGCCGGAGCCGGAGGAGGCCGAGGAGGTCAAGCTGCTCGACAAGCCGGTGGAACTGCGGGCCAAGGGCCTCAACCGGACGCCGCAGCAGCAGGGTCTCCAGTACTCCGCGCCCACCATCGACGGCGAGGCCGGCGCCGGTGGCGTGGCCGTCGAGCAGGCCGAGCAGACGGCACCGGCGCTCGGCGTCGGACGTCCCACGAAGGCCGCCCCGGCCGCGCCCGGCACGACCGCGCCGAACGCGCCGCAGCGCCCGACGAGCGGGATGAGCGGACCGGCCGTAGCCTCCTCGGCGGCGGCTCGCCGCAGGGCGCCGGGCGAGGCCGAGGCCAGCAACGGGCCGTCCCGCAACGCGCCCTGCCCGTGCGGGTCGGGCCGCAAGTACAAGCGCTGCCACGGCGCGCCCAACGGCGCCGCCTGACCGAGCTGAACCGCGAACGTGGAGCCGGGCCGCAAGGCCCGGCTCCACGTCTGTTTGCGGGTGCCGTTGATCCCGGCGACGAGCGGCAGGGTTCGGGGACGGGCAGGCGGCCGAGCGGCTGCGCGGCGCCGCCCACGGCAACGACCCCGTTGCGAGGTTGGGGCGAGTCCACTCCCACTGGATCGGTCCTGTCGACCTGCCCCATATCTGGGACAGTGGCCTCCCCGCTGTGGAAACGGGCGAGATGGCGTCATCCGGGTCGGTCGGTCGGTGGTCGCCTCGCCGTCCCCGACGACGGCGCGGCGGGCGGGTGGGGATGGCGGCGCGGCATCCGCGGAACCCGGACACACCTCAGGCCGGCGGCAGCGGTGGACCCGGGGGATCACGGCCCGCCAGCCCCTGGTGGCGCGTCACGTCCAGCCCGGCCATGTCGAGCCCGGCAGCGTCGAGGCCGGCCATGTTGAGCCGGGCCGCGTCGAGCCCGGCCATGTCGAGCCGGGCCGCGTGGAGCCTGGCCGCGTCCAGCGCGGCCTTGTCCAGCCCGGCCATGTCGAGCCTGGCCATGTCGAGCCTGGCCGCGTCGAGCCGGCCGCGTCCAGCCCAGGGGTGCCTCGCAGCCTGCCTGCCCCAGATCTGGGGCAGCTCGACAGGACGCGAGCACATCCATGTCGGCTGCGAAACGGGCTCCGGGGTCACGTTGGTCGCTCGCTGGGCCGGACGGGACGTCGGCGCCCACCGGCTCCAGCAGCCCACGGAAGAACGCCGACACCTGTCGGTGCCTCGTCGGGAGGCTGTGGAGCTGATGTCGTAGACGTTTCAGCTCGAAAGCGGTCCGACAGCTCCAACGAACCCGCCGGGTGAGCGATCGCCGAATGTCCGGTCGTGGGTGGTCTGGGGTGTGGTCGGTGGCACTCTGGGGCCGGAATCGTGGGCGGGCCGGGGTCGTTGAACACCCCTGACGGCCGAGGTAGCAGGCCCCTGGCCCGCGTGGTCCGCTCGATCGGTGGGGGCCCCCGGAATGATGGCGGGCCGCCGGTCGTTGGATACGGACCCGGCCCGGTGCGGCACCCCCGCCCACCACAGGCCGCGAGACTTTCCCCCCTTCGAGCGCACCCCCGTGCTCGTTCCCCTGAGATCCACGCCCTGATCCCCCGAACGGGTGTGGACCTTCACCCCCTGAGGAGCTTTGATCATGAACACGATCCTGCGGAAGAGCATGCTCAGTGTCGCTGGTCTGGCGTTCGCCACCGGTGTGGCCGCCGGCCCCGTGACCGCCCACGCCGCCCCGGTGCACGAGGCGAAGCCCGTCGCGGTCGTCCACACCGCCGACAAGCCCGACACCGGGAAGCTGATCCCGCACGGCACCCAGGGCGCCCAGTCCCGCATCGCCCTGAACGACGAGCAGACCGCGAACGCGAAGGCGATCATCGCGGCGACGAAGAAGGCCGGCCTGCCGGAGCGGGCGGCGGTCATCTCCATCGCCACGAGCCTTCAGGAATCCAAGCTGGAGAACCTGGGCCACCTCGGCGACGCCAACGACCACGACTCGCTGGGCCTGTTCCAGCAGCGCCCGAGCTCGGGTTGGGGCACGCCGGAGCAGATCACCGACCCCGAGTACTCCACCACCGCCTTCCTCAAGGGCCTCAAGCAGGTCGACGGCTGGCAGGACATGCCCCTGACCGACGCCGCCCAGACCGTGCAGGTGTCGGCGTACCCGGACGCCTACGCCCAGTGGGAGCAGCAGGCCGCTGACCTGGTGGCCCAGTACTGGAACAGCTGACAATCGCACAACCCGCACGCTGGCCGGCACCCCTAAGGGGCTGCCGGCCAGCGGCGTATCCGGTTGCGTCAGGCCAAGGGCCGCCGCGTTCAGGCCCGGCCCCAACGGCGTTCAGAGCACGTGCAGGGCCACGCACAGCCAGCGCCCCCGGCGGTGCTCCAGCCGGAGCGCCAAAGCCCAGCTACGCCCACCCGCGCCCGTCAGCACCGCGGCGACCTCCACCGCGTCGGGGCGTACCTGGGCGGCCCGCAGGCGGCGCAGGTGGACGGTGGCGCGGGCGGTCCGGCGGCGCGTCGGGCCGGTGCGGCCGGCGGCCCGGGACAGCTCGGGCAGGAGTTCGTGCGCCCGCGCCGGGTCGAGCAGCGCCCGCAGCTGGTGCGGCGGGCGGTAGCCGTTGAGCACCTCCACACAGGTGCCCACGAAACGGTGGGCGGCCCGCGTGGCCTCCGGCGATGCGGTGACCAGCGCGGCCGGTGGCAGCGGCGCGGCCGGGCCGCGTCCCGGGCCGGGTGGCACCGGCCGGAGCCGCCGCTGCGGCGGGTGACCGTCGGGCCGCGTCGACGCGAAGAGGTCGAGGGCGAGCTGGCCGTGGGGCGCGGGCGACCAGGTGTCCTCGTCGGCGTACGGGGGGTCGAGCGGCGGCGCGGGCCGGAGGCGGACGGGAGGCCGGGACGGCCCCGGGCGGCGGTTCATCGGCTGCTCCAAACCCTACGTTTGCCTTCGTTTGCCTTCGGCAGACTCATATTGTTGAGCAGGACGTAGGGATTGGTCAATGCCGCAGAGCGACGTGGAGGCTACTCCGGGTCGCGCTCGGCGAGCGGGTTGCTCCGCACCCACTCGGCCGTCTCGTCGTACTTCCGCTGGATGTACTCCTCCAGCCGCGCGCGCTCCACGCGCCACTGGCCGCGGCCACCGATCTTGATGGCGGGCAGCTCGCCGCTGCGCACCATGTGGTAGACCTGCGAGTCCGACACGTTGAGCTCGGCGGCGACGTCGGACAGGAGCAGGAACCTCGGCTCCACGGAGACTCCCTCGTTTGGTTTCGTTCGCTTCAGTTTGCCATCATCCGCCGACACGAGCCCGCGCCCGTTCACGGCACCGTCGCCGGACACACCGGGGCGGAACTTCCACCGGTCGGGCGCCGGGTGTATGACGGTCACGGCGTACGGCATGATCGGCGCCCGGGCCGGCGCACGCCGGCAGAGGACCTGAGCGGGAGACGACGTGACCGACCAGCTTGTCCGGGTGTACGTCCCGGCGACCGTACCGATGCTGGCCCGGCTGCGCGAGCACGGGCTCGACGCCGCCCGCGCGCACGCCGTCACCCCCGGCCTGCGGGAGTGGTACGCGGAGGGCGACGAGGAGGAGCTGGAGTACGTCGCCTTCACCCGCGCCGCCCAGGACGCGCTGCAACTGCTCCGGGCCGACCCCGCCGCGCCCCGCCGCCGGGTCGTCGTCTCCGCCGACCTGCCGGCCTCCGCGGTCGGGCGCGGCGACGGGGAACTCGGGTCCAGCACCGTGGCGCTGGCGGCCCCGGTGCCGGTGAGCGCGGTCGCGGCGATCCACGTGGACGGCGGGGACGCGGTCCAGGATGTGGCCGCCGCCGCGGAGGTGGTCACCGAGGCGCTCGCCGGCGATCCGGACGCACAGTTCACCGTCGACGGTGCCGAGGACCACGAACTCGAGTGGTACGACGTCACGGAGCTGGACGTGTTGCTGCGCACCGTGTCCTGATGGGCGCGTCAGCGGTGGCGCCCGCCGCCCGGGTCAGCGCGCCCGGGGTCAGCGGGCGGCGCCCGCCGCCACCGTCTCGTCGGCCGGCTCGTCATCCGGCTGGGCCGGACCGAGCGTGCGCCCGAACGCGATCAGGGCGGTCAGCGCCCCCACGAAGAGCACCCAGATGCCGTTGTCCACCCGCGAGGTGCCCAGCATGGTCTGGGCTACCGAGTCCGCCTCGCTGAGCGCGCCGGCCAGGTCGATGAGCGTGCGCCCGCCGACCCGGATGATCACTTCGGCCAGCAGCAGGAGCAGGCCCGGCCCGGCACCGGCCAGCAGGTACGCGGGCCAGCGGGGCGCCGGCGCGTCCGGCTCGCGGCGGGCGGCGCGACGGCGGGCCCACGTGAGGTAGCCGAACGCCAGCAGACCCGCCACCAGCCCGGCGAGCAGGGACTCGGTGCGGGACACCCACTTGGCGGCGTTGACCAGCGACTCCTGGGTGTCGCCGGCGCCGAACAGGTCGAAGAGCCGGCCCCGGGCGCGGCTGAACGCGACCACGAAGATCAGTACGCCGAGCGCCGAGGCCACCACGGCGCCCACCACGGGGGTGGCGCGGGCGCCGGCCACGGCTCCGCCGATGATCGCCGCGGCGACGGTGGTGCCGGCGATGACGTTGGTCGTGGCGGTGTCGGCGTACGTGAGGTTCACGGCCACCGCGGCGGCGAGCCCGATCAGCAGGCCGGACCCGGTCGCCGCCAGGAAGCGCACGGTGGCGCGGTCGGCGACCCGGGGGCCGAGCAGGTCGACGCCGTAGAGGGCGAAGGCGGCGCCGGCCACCAGCGCCGCCGAGATCACCCCGGGCAGCGCGAAGGCGGAGAGGCTGATGGCCGTGACGCCGGCCTCCGCCGAGTGGATCGCCTCCCGGGTGGACCAGAGCATCGCGGCCAGCCAGGCCAGCGAGAGCAGCCCCAGCAGCGCCGCGGCCGGCGCCCGCCCGCCGCTCCGCGTGGCGTCCGTCCCGGGCTCGTCGACGGCGGCCTCCGCGTCGGCCGCACCGTCGGCCCCGGCGTCCCCGTCGGTCGTGGCCGCCGCGTTGGTCGTACCCTCGACCGCCCGGCCCTCCGGCGCGTCGCCGTCGCGGGCGCCAGCGGCCTCGTCGCCCGCCGGGTCGGTGACCGCCGTGGTGGCGGCCTCACCGGCGGTGGTCGCCGCGCTGTCGCCGACCGCGGACTGGTCCGGCTCCGCGGCGTCAGGGCCGCCGGGCTGCTTGGTCATCGTCTTCCCTTCGCGGGGTCGGCAGGTCACCGGCCATCCAGGGTAGCCGCCTCCGATGCCCCCGCTCGCCGCCCGCCCGTCCCGCTCGCCGCCGGCGTGCGGGGACGCGGAACCGGGGGAGCCGGGTCGGCGTCCGCGCGTGGAAGAATCACGGCAGGTCCCGCCGCCGTGGCCGGTCAACCCGGCGCGACGTGCGGTGTCCGGCCGTCCGGTCGGTGCCCGCGGGTCCGGTTCCGCCACCGCTGTCGAGATCGCCAGGAGCCTTCATGGACGCCGTGTTCTCCGTACCCGAACCGCGCAACGAGCCGGTCCGCACCTACGAGCCGGGAAGTGCCGACCGGGAGCGGCTCCAGCGACGGCTGGCCGAACTCGCCGCCGAGCGGATCGACCTGCCGATGACCATCGCCGGTGAGCAGCGGATGGCCGGCGGCGAGCCGATCAACGTGGTGCAGCCGCACAAGCACGCGCACGTGCTGGGCGTCACGGCCCACGCCACCCACGACGACGCCCGCGCGGCGGTCAAGGCCGCCAAGGAGGCCGCCCCGATGTGGCGGGCGCTTCCGTTCGAGGAGCGGGCGGCGATCTTCCTGCGCGCCGCCGACCTGCTGTCCGGGCCGTGGCGGGACACGCTCAACGCGGCCACCATGCTCGGCCAGTCGAAGACCGCCGTGCAGGCGGAGATCGACTCGGCCTGCGAGTTCATCGACTTCCTGCGGTTCAACGTCCACTTCGCCCGCCGGCTCCTCGCCGAGCAGCCGCTCTCGTCCCCCGGCACGTGGAACCGGTTCGACCACCGGCCGCTCGAGGGCTTCATCTACGCGGTGACCCCGTTCAACTTCACGGCGATCGCCGGGAACCTGCCCTCCGCGCCGGCCCTGCTGGGCAACACGGTGGTCTGGAAGCCGGGCCCCACCCAGCAGTTCGCCGCGCACTTCACCATGCGCCTGTTCGAGGCGGCCGGCCTCCCGCCCGGTGTGATCAACATGGTGACCGGGCGCGGTGAGGAGGTCTCCGACGTGGTGCTCACCGACCCGGACCTGGCGGGCATCCACTTCACCGGCTCCACGAAGGTCTTCCAGCACCTCTGGCGGACGGTGGGCGAGAACATCGCCCGCTACCGGGGCTACCCGCGGCTGGTCGGCGAGACCGGCGGCAAGGACTTCGTGGTCGCGCACGCGAGCGCCGACGTGGACGCGCTGCACACCGCGCTCATCCGCGGGGCGTACGAGTACCAGGGTCAGAAGTGCTCGGCGGCGTCCCGCGCGTACATCCCGCGGTCGATCTGGGAGGGCGGGCTGCGGGACCGGCTGGCCGCCACCGCCGACGGGCTGGCGTACGGCGACGTCACCGACTTCAGCAACTTCGGGGGCGCGGTGATCGACGACAAGGCGTTCTCCCGGCACACCGCCGCGCTGGAGCTGATCTCCGGCGACGACACCTGCCGGATCCTGGCCGGTGGCACCGCCGACGACTCGGTCGGGTACTTCGTCCGGCCGACGCTCTTCGAGTGCACCGACCCCGCCCACGAGACCTTCACGACCGAGTACTTCGGGCCGATCCTCGGCGTGCACGTCTTCGACGACGCCCGCTTCGACGAGGTGGTGGCCCAGGCCGAGTCCATCGCCCCGTACGCGCTCACCGGGTCGATCTTCGCGACCGACCGCCAGGTGATCGACCGGGTGGCGGAGACGATGCGGTACGCGGCGGGCAACTTCTACATCAACGACAAGCCGACCGGCGCGGTGGTCGGGCAGCAGCCGTTCGGCGGCGCCCGCGCCAGCGGCACCAACGACAAGGCCGGCTCCTGGCACAACCTCGTCCGCTGGATGTCCCCGCGGACGATCAAGGAGACGTTCGTCCCGCCGACCGACCACACCTACCCGCACATGGGCTGAGCCCCTGCCGCCGAGGGGCCCCCCTCCGACCGGACGGGGCCCCTCGGCGCCTCAACGGACTGTCGTCCGCCGACAGTGCACATTGGAAGTCCTGTCGGGTGGCAAAATGCCAAATCCTGGACGCCGCGACGGCAAAGTGGCAGCGTAATGGCCATGGCGGATTCCGGAGTCAACCCCACGGCGGCGGCCCTGCTGGGGCTGCTGCACGAGGGGCCGATGACAGGCGGCCAGCTGATGGCCGCCGCTGAGCGCCGTCTGGCGCCGTACTGGTCGATGACCCGCAGCCAGGTCTACCGCGAGTTGCCGGTCCTGGCCGAGCGGGGTCTGGTGCGGCTGGGCAAGCCCGGGCCGCGGTTGAGCCAGCCGTACGCGATCACCGCGGCCGGGAAACGGACATTCTCCAAGTGGTTGGCCGAAAGCCCTGGTCGGGACACCATCCGTAACCCGATCGCGCTGCGGATGGCCTTCGGCAACCTGCACTCGCCCAGCCAGCTCAAGAACCTCTACGCCGAGGCGAACGAGTACCACACCGAGGCCCTGGCGCGGGTCCGGGAGCAGGTCAAGAACGCCAAGAAGGAGGGCGAGACGTACGACGCGAGCGCCCTGGAGTTCGCCGTCGCCTACCACAAGGCGGCGCTGTCCTGGCTGAAGAGCGCCCCCGTCGGGTGACGCCCCGCCTTTCTGCCCGCCACCACGGGGCTCGCACGCTGACTCCGCGCCCGTCGCAGTACGCTTGTCAGTCGTGACCGCTGCCGACTACGCCGAACAGCTCAAGGAACTCGACGCGACCCTGCGCAACATCGAGTCCGTCCTCGACCTCGACCGGCTGCGTGAGGACAAGGCCCGGCTGGAGCAGGAGGCCTCCGCTCCGGATCTCTGGGACGACCAGGCCAAGGCGCAGCAGGTGACGTCGCGGCTGTCGTACGTCAACGGCGAGATCAACAAGCTCGCCAGCCTCCGCTCCCGCCTCGACGACGCCCAGGTGCTCCTGGAGCTGGCCGAGGCGGAGTCCGACCCGAGCGTGCTCGGCGAGGTGGAGAGCGAGATCACCGGGCTGACCAAGGCCATCCAGGAGATGGAGGTCCGCACCCTGCTCTCCGGCGAGTACGACTCCCGGGAGGCGCTGGTCGCGATCCGCGCCGGGGCGGGCGGGGTGGACGCCGCGGACTTCGCCGAGATGCTGCTGCGGATGTACCTGCGCTGGGCGGAGCGGCACGGCTACCCGACGGAGGTGTACGAGACCTCGTACGCCGAGGAGGCGGGCCTGAAGTCGGCCACCTTCGCCGTCAAGGTGCCCTACGCGTACGGGACGCTGAGCGTCGAGTCGGGCACCCACCGGCTGGTCCGGATCAGCCCCTTCGACAACCAGGGCCGCCGGCAGACGAGCTTCGCCGGCGTCGAGGTGCTGCCCGTCGTGGAGCAGACCGACCACATCGACATCCCGGAGAACGAGATCCGGATCGACGTCTACCGGTCCTCGGGCCCCGGTGGCCAGAGCGTCAACACCACCGACTCCGCGGTGCGGATCACCCACATCCCCACCGGCATCGTGGTGACCTGCCAGAACGAGAAGTCCCAGCTGCAGAACAAGGCGTCCGCGCTGCGGGTGCTCCAGGCGCGGCTGCTGGAGCGCAAGCGCCAGGAGGAGCAGGCCAAGCTCCAGGGCCTCAAGACCGAGGCGGCCGGCTCGTGGGGTGACCAGATGCGCTCGTACGTCCTGCACCCGTATCAGATGGTGAAGGATCTCCGAACCGAGCAGGAGACCGGCAATCCGAGCGCGGTCTTCGACGGCGACCTGGACGAGTTCATCGAGGCCGGGATCCGGTGGCGCAAGCAGCGGGAGCTTGCCGGCGACACTGCGTGACGGCCCGTGGGCGCAGCGCGTCGTCGATCTCCGCACAACCGGGTAAATCGATGACGCGCACCGCATCGACGGGGCGTGGGACTTGGCTCTCCGGTTACACCGCGTAGACTCACCACCCGTGATTCAGCTTGAGCAAGTGACGAAGACGTACCCGAAGGCGTCCCGGCCTTCGCTCGACAACGTGTCCGTCTCGATCGAGAAGGGCGAGTTCGTCTTCTTCATCGGTCCCTCCGGCTCCGGCAAGTCCACAATCATCAAGCTGCTGCTGCACGAGATCACGCCCAACAAGGGCCGGGTCATCGTGAACAGCAAGGACGTCACGTCGATGCGGTCGTGGAAGAGGCCGCACTTCCGGCGCTCCATCGGCTGCGTGTTCCAGGACTTCCGGCTTCTGCCGAACCGCACCGCCTACGAGAACGTGGCGTTCGCTCTCGAGGTGATCGGTAAGACCAAGGCGGTCGCCCGTCGGGTCGTGCCCGAGGTGCTCGAGCTGGTGGGTCTCGGCGGCAAGGAGCACCGGTACCCACACGAGCTCTCCGGTGGTGAGCAGCAGCGCGTCGCGGTCGCCCGGGCGTTCGTGAACCGCCCGCTGATCCTGCTCGCCGACGAGCCGACCGGAAACCTCGACCCGGACACCTCGATCGAGATCATGCGCCTGCTGGACCGGATCAACCGCACCGGCACGACCGTCGTGATGGTCACGCACGACTCCAACATCGTGAACCAGATGCGCCGCCGGGTCATCGAGATCGAGAGTGGTCGCATCGTGCGTGACCAGGCCCGCGGCGTCTACGGGTGAGCCGAGGCGCACACCCCCGCCGTACGACCTGACGACGAACACCTCATGCCGGAGACCCGGAGGAATTCCCGATGCGGATGAAGTACGTCCTGTCCGAGGTACTGGTCGGACTGTGGCGCAACGTGACCATGACCATCGCGATGATCATCACGATGGCGGTCTCCCTGACCATGCTCGGCGCCAGCGGTCTGATGTACCGCCAGGTCGACGACATGAAGGACTTGTACTACAAGAACATCCAGGTCTCGATCTTCCTGAGCCAGGAGGTGACCGACCAGCAGCGCACCGACCTGGAGACGCAGCTGAAGAGCGACCCCCTGGTGAAGGAGGTCCTCTACGTCAACAAGGACGAGGCGTACAAGCGCTTCCAGGAGATGTACCAGGACGCACCGGACCTGGTGAACGCCGTGAAGCCGGACCAGCTGCCCGAGTCGTTCCGCATCAAGCTGGTCAACCCCGAGCAGTACAAGAACATCTACGACCAGTACAAGGACACCGCCGGCGTCGACGAGATCGTCGACCAGAGCCGGTTGCTTGACAAGATCTTCGACATCCTCACCGCGATCCAGAACATAGCCCTGGCCGCCGCGGTGGTGATGGCGATCGCCGCCCTGCTGCTGGTCGCGAACACGATCCAGGTGGCCGCGTACAGCAAGCGGCGTGAGGTCGCGGTCATGAAGCTGGTCGGTGCGTCCAACTGGTTCATCCAGGCGCCGTTCGTGCTCGAGGCGGTCGTCGCCGGCCTCATCGGCGCACTGCTCGGCCTGGTGGCCCTGATCCTCGCCAAGTACCTGCTCTTCGACGGGTCCCTACAGGCGCTGGAAGGCCTACTCTCGCCGGTCAGCTGGGGCGACATCCTCTTCGTCTTCCCCTTCATGGCGGTCATCGGCGGCCTGGTCAGCGCCGTCACCGCGTGGGTCACGCTCCGCTTCTACCTGCGCGTCTGACCGCCGTACGGGTCGTCCCGCATCGTCGACAGGGGCCCTCCCGCGCCGGAATAAACGGTGCGGGAGGGTCCTTGTCATTCCGGTAGCATGATCTCCGCCGTCGGGCCGGGTCGCCCGGTCGGCGGCACGCAGGAAGGGAGGTGGCGCCGATGCCACGGGAAAAGGGACGCAAGGTGGTCGCCTCCAACCGCAAGGCGCGGCACGACTACGCCATCCTCGACACGTACGAGGCGGGCATGGCGCTGACCGGCACCGAGGTCAAGTCGCTGCGCGCCGGGCGTGCCTCGCTGGTGGACGCGTTCGCGCAGGAGCGCAACGGGGAGATCTACCTGTACGGCATGCACATCCCCGAGTACACGCAGGGCACGTGGACCAACCACGAGCCCCGGCGTACGCGGAAGCTGCTGCTCAAGCGCCTGGAGATCGACCGGTTGATCGGCAAGACCCGGGAGGCCGGCCTCACCCTGGTGCCGTTGCAGGTCTACTTCTCCGACGGCTGGGCCAAGGTGGAGATCGGCCTGGCGAAGGGTAAGAAGTCCTACGACAAGCGGCAGGACATCGCCAAGCGGGACGCGGACCGCGAGATCGCCCGCGCCACCGGGCGGCGCCGTAAGGGGATGGATGACTGATTTGTCCGCCGTGGGCGGGTGTCGCGTCCGGGCCGGGGCTCGGGATGAAACCCGTTGCGGCAGGCGTTAGGCTAGACGGTGCTGCGAACAAGGCAGCCTGTCGAGGGGGTGACTGGTTTCGACTTCGTGCGTTGCGGCAGGGGAAGCGAGCCGAGGAAGCCGACGTCGTCTCGTGAATCGATCGTCGGAAAACAATAAGCGCCAAGCAGAATCGCGCTGACTTCGCTCTCGCCGCCTGAGGCGGGTAGCGAGTCTGTCGGCCTGGGAGTGCCTTCGACCCAGTTAGCCGGCATCAGCTAGAAGGCTGGCCAATCGGAACCGGTCGCGGGGTCCGTGCGGCGAGATCAAACAGCGACTGGGCCCGTCACACCGACTCGCTCGCGTGATCGGTGGGGCCGAGTAGAGGCACAGCGAGCTGCGCTCGGAGAAGCCCTGACAAGGCGGCGAAGGACCCGGGTTCGATTCCCGGCACCTCCACCAACGGCCTGTGCGCCCCGGTCCACCCGGACCGGGGCGCACAGTCGTTTCCGGCGCTGTTTCCGGCGATCGTCCTGTGGCTCCTGTGGCCTGCGGGAACGGTGGTGCGGACGGGACGGATGAGGCGATGGTGGGCCCTGGACAGCCGCCACCGCCGGGTCCACCATCGGCGTACGCGGTCAGACGTACGCGCGGGAGGTGCCCATGGTCACCCAACCGATCCGGCAGCCGTCAACCGTCACGGGAACGCGCCAGCGACCCGCGGCCGACCCGCACCCGGCCTCCCTCCTCGGCGACCTGCGCGCCCTCCTCCGGACGCTGGCCGTGCCGGCCGAGGAGCCGTGCTGGCGGGAGCACCTGGTGGTGCAACTGGCTCCGCTGCGTCGGGGCTTCGCCGAGCACGTCCGGGTGACCGAGGGGCCCGAGGGTCTCTACGCCGAACTGCTCGCGCAGGCCCCACGGCTGGACCGCGGCGTGCGCCTGCTCGCCCGGGAGCACGTCACGATCACCGCGGCGCTCGCCGCCCTCCAGCACGCCGCTGAGCTGCCCGGCGTGTCGGCGCACGAACTGCGCGGCCTGGCCTCGCACGTGCTGCGGGCACTGTCGCGCCATCGGCAGCGCGGCGCCGACCTGCTGTGGCAGGCGTACGAGACGGACCTGGGCGGCGAGACCTGACCGACGGGCCGGCGGCCGCGTGTGCGACGACCGGGACGCGGGCGTACCCGTGATGGCGGCACCACCCCGTCGCGCGGCCTGTCGAGCTGCCCCATATCTGGGGCGGGGCGCGGGCGGGGCGAACCAACCGTCCACGCCTGGTGCCCCATTTCCGGGGCAGCTCGACAGGGACGGGGTGGTGGAACGCTGTGGAGCTGAGTCGGCACAACCGGACCGACCGCGGCGACCCCACGATCGCCGGGGCCGGCAGCGGGAACGGCGGGAACCGGGCGGCCGGGACGACCGTCGAACGGGTATGCGTCGATCAGCGCTCCTGCTGGGCCTGCCCCTGCTGATGCTCGCCGTCGGCTGCGCGCCGGCCGGTTCCCAGCCCCTCGTCGCCCCGACCGGTTCGCCGATCACGGCGGTCCCGGGCAGCCCGGACCACCGCTGGGAGGGGTTCCACCAGCGCGCCGCCGACGTCGCCGGGGCGTGGCGGCCGGGCGAGGCGTGGACGCGGGGGTACGTACCGCTGGAGGGGCCCACTCTCGTGACGGGCGACCCGGGATTCACCCGCGACGCCGAGACGGCGTTCCTGGCCGGCTGGTACCGGGAGCAGACGGACCTTCCCGCCACACGGCCCGCCGACGGCACCATCCGCTTTCCCGACGGCACGCTGACCGTCCCGCTCGTGAGCGCCGCGGAGGCGTACCGGGAGCTGGACCGGGGCGACCCGCCGCCGTGCCCGGGGCGGCCCGCGGCGCCGCCGCGCCCGAAGGACGGGCCCATCGTCGAACCCGGCCCCGACGGATGGGCCACCAGCTCACCGCAGACCGCGTGCACCCCACTGACCGTCACGGCCGTACGGCTCGGCACCGCCGCCGTCCGGACCAGTCGCGGTGAGGCGCGGGTGCCGGCCTGGCTCTTCACCGTCGAGGAGCTGACCGCCCCCGTGGCCCGGCTCGCGGTCGCGCCGTCGGCCGTCGGCGCCGTGCCCGAGCCGAGCGGCGCGCCACGACCCGCCCCCGACGGCGTCGTGGGGGCGCAGGACCTGCAGGCGGTGGAGGGCACCCGCCTCACGTACCGGCTGGGGGTCGGCGCCTGCGACACGGACATCACCCCGCTGGTGCAGGAGCGCGAGGACGTGGTGGTGGTCGGCGGCGGGGTGACCCGGGCCAGCGGCGTCTGCACCGACCAGCTCCAGCTCGCACCGGTCACCGTCACCCTGAAGGCGCCGTTGGGCGCGCGGGCCGTGCTGGACGTGGTCACCGGCGCGCCGCTGCGGATCGGGTCCCGCTGACGGGCGTCAGATGATGCGGGGCAGGTCGGTGGTGATCGGCACCGGCAGCACCGTGGGGCCGTCACGCCGGAGGCCGGCGGCCAGCGCGTCCTCGAGCTGCTCGGGCGTCTCCACCACGGCGGTGGCGCAGCCGTACCCGGCGGCGACGGCCGTGATGTCCAGCCCAGGCAGGTCGAGGCCCGGCACGCCCGGCGTCTCCTTGAGTTCGGCGAACGCCTTGAGGATCGCGTACTGCTGGTTCACCGGCACCACGACGACCAGCGGCAGCCGCAGCCGCGCGGCGGTCCAGAGCGCCTGCACCGAGTAGTGGAACGACCCGTCGCCGATCACCGCGACGACCGGCCGGTGGCGTCCGGTGTCCCGCTCGGCCAGCGTCACCCCGACCGCCGCCGGCAGCCCGTAGCCCAGGCCGCCGCTGGCCATCGTGAAGTACGACGCCGGCCGGGTGATGCGCAGCTGGCGGCGCAGCGCGGGCAGGTTCGACGGCGTCTCCTGGACGAGCACCCCGTCCTGCGGCCAGAACCGGGCCAACGCGGCGAAGAGCGCGTCCGCGCTGAGCGGGCGCGTGATCTCCGGCGGGGTGGGCGTCGGCCGGGGCTCCGGCGGGCGGCGGTCGGCGGCCGGCACGAGGTCGACCAGTGCGGCGAGGGCCAGCGCCGAGTCGGCGAGCAGGGTGTCACCGACCGGCGCGCGGGCGGCCTCGTCCGGGTCGTCGGTGACGTGCAGGAGCCGCGCGCCGTCGGGCAGGTAGGAGCCCGGCACGTACGGGTAGTAGCGGAAGACCGGCGCGCCGACCACCAGGACGGCGTCGTGCCCGTGCAGCGCCTCGGCGAGCGGGCCGATGGCGAACGGCAGCACGCCCCGGTAGTGCGGGTGGTCCTCGGGGAAGCCGGCCCGCTCCGGTGCCGGCGCCGACCAGGCCGGGGCGGCCAGCCGCTCGGCCAGCGCCGCCGCCAGGGACCAGCCGTCGGCCCGGTCCACGGCCGCGCCGAAGACCAGGGCGGGAGCACGGCTCGCGGCCAGTACCGCCGCGAAGTGCCCCAGCTGTTCCGGGTCGGGCGCGTACCGGGTGGCCACGGAACGCAGCGGGGGAGGCGGGTCCGCCGGCTGCGCCCAGTCGTCCAGGGGCAGCGAGAGGAAGACCGGCCCGGCGGGCGGTTGCACCGCCGTCGCGTACGCCCGCAGCAGCGCGGCCGGGATGTCCTGCGCGCGGACCGGCTCGTAGGCCCACTTCACGTACGGCTGGGTGAGTTCCGCCGCCCGGCGGTTCGTGAGCCGGGGTTCGAGCAGCAGCATCTCCCGGGTCTGCTGGCCGGCGGTGACGATGAGCGGGCTCTTGTTGTGCCAGGCCGTGACGAGGTTGCCCATGCCGTTGCCCGTGCCGGGGGCGGTGTGCAGGTTCACGTGCGCGGGACGGCCGGTGGCCTGGGCGTACCCGTCGGCGATCCCGACCGCGGACGCCTCGTGCAGGGCGAGGACGTAGTGGAAGTCCGCCGGGAACTCCTGCAGGAACGGTTCCTCGGTGGAGCCGGGGTTGCCGAAGACGGTGGTCATGCCGAGGTCGCGCAGCAGGTCGTACGTCGTGTCCCGGACCGTTGCCATCGCCCACCTGCCTCCGTGTCGCGGCGCGTTGCTGCGGCTCGCCGGAGTTGGTCGGGCGCGCCCTCGACCTACCCGAATCTATCGGGATGAGCCAGGCAGTTCGGGCGTTTCCCGACGCTGTGGGATTGATCTCGCCGGTCCGGTGGCGAAGGTCGCCGCGGTGGTCGCCCGGCCGGCGACCGGCGGTGCCGTCAGGGCAGCTCGAAGGGCAGCCGGATGCCGTCCAGCGCGTGCCCGCAGGCGCAGGTCCGCTCGTGGGGGAGCGCCGCGAGCGCGTCCAGCAGGATCGCACGCAGGCGGTCGGTGTTCTCGCCGAAGACCCGGAACACCTCCGCCTGGGTCACCGACTCGCCCTCGGTCAGCCCGGCGTCCAGGTCGGTGACGAGCGCGATCGACGAGTAGCAGAGCGCCAGCTCGCGGGCGAGCACGGCCTCCGGGTGGCCGGTCATGTTGACGACGGTGCCGCCGATCGAGGCGTACCACCGGGACTCGGCGCGGGTGGAGAAGCGCGGCCCCTCGACCACCACCACGGTGCCGCCGTCCACCGGCGCGACCCCTTCACGGGTTGCGGCCGCGAGCAGCGTACGGCGGCCGTCGGGGCAGTACGGGTCGGCGAACGGGACGTGCACGGCGCCCCGGTCGTAGTAGGTCTGCACCCGTCCGCTCGTCCGGTCGACGAGCTGGTCGGGCACGACGAAGGTGCCCGGCCCGAGGTCGGGCCGCAGCCCGCCGACCGCGCACGGGGCGAGCACCTGGCGTACGCCCAGCGAGCGCAGCGCCCAGAGGTTCGCCCGGTAGGGGATCAGGTGTGGCGGGTACCGGTGGTCCCGGCCGTGCCGGGGCAGGAACGCCACCCGCCGGCCGCCCACCTCGGCGATCGTGATCGCGTCCGACGGCGGCCCGTACGGCGTCTCCACCCGGTGCTCGGTGGCCCCGTCGAGGAGCGCGTAGAGACCGGAGCCGCCGATCACCGCGAGTTCGGCCGTAGGGCCCATCGCCGCTCCCTCTCCCGCGCACGATCACCGCCGGTCAGACCTTAGCCACGGCACCGGCCGCACGTTATCGTGCCAGGCATGGCGGTGACAGCGCAGGTGCCGGCCAGCCGACGGAGCGGCGACTTCTGTGTCGCGGCTCACGGGTGACGGGTGTGTGAGATGTACGGAGAGGGCCAGGCGATCGGCGGGCGGGCGATGGAGTCGATGACCGGGAGACTGCTGGTCGCGACTCCTGCGCTGAAGGACCCGAACTTCGACCGTACGGTGGTGCTGCTGGTGGCGCACGAGCCCGGCGGCGCGCTCGGCGTCGTGCTGAACCGGGCCACCGAGGTGCCGGTGGCGGACGTCCTCGGCGACTGGAGCGACCTGGCGCGTCACCCCGCCGTGCTCTTCGAGGGCGGCCCGGTGCAGCCGGACTCGGCGATCTGCCTGGCCCGGATGCGGCACCCGGTGAAGCGGCTCAAAGGCTTCCACCAGGTCTCCGGCGCGGTCGGCACGATCGACCTGTCGGTGGACCCGGAGCGGCTGCGGGAGAGCATCGGCGGCATAAGGGTGTTCGCCGGCTACTCGGGCTGGGGCGCCGGGCAGCTGGAGCAGGAGATCGAGGAGGGCTCCTGGTTCGTGCTCGACGCGCTGCCCGGGGACGCCTTCGTCGACCGTCCCGACGACCTGTGGCCGATGGTGCTGCGCCGGCAGGGCGGGATGATGGCGGCCGTGGCCCACTTCCCGCCGGACGTGGCGCTGAACTGAGCGCCGGACCGGGCCGGCGCAGCAGGCCGGCGTACGGGGACCCCGCGAGATGACCTCGGCGGCCGGCATGTGTATAGTTTCGCCAGTGCCCGGGCGACCGGGACACGCGCAAGGGGCCGTGGCGCAGCTGGTAGCGCACCACACTGGCAGTGTGGGGGTCAGGGGTTCGAGTCCCCTCGGCTCCACCCCGAGCGAAACGCCCTGGTGAGGGACCGAGTCCCCCGCCAGGGCGTTCGTCGTTCCTCGCCTCAGTCGAGGCAGAACTCGTTGCCCTCGACGTCCTGCATCACGAGGCACGACTCGTTCTCGCCGTCGGCGCGCAGCAGCCGTACGCGTGTCGCGCCGAGCGCGACCAGTCGCGCGCACTCGGCCTCGAGTGCGGCCACGCGCTCCTCGCCCACGAGCCCGGTGCCGACCCGTACGTCGAGGTGCACCCGGTTCTTGACGACCTTGCCCTCGGGAACGCGCTGGAAGTACAGCCGCGGCCCCACCCCGGTGGGATCGAGGCAGGCGAACGACGAGCCCCGCTGCTCCGGCGGCTGTGAGCGATGGAAGTCCTCCCAGGTGGCGAAGCCTTCCGGTGCGGGCGGTACGACGTACCCCAGCACCTCGCACCAGAAGCGAGCGACGCGCTCGGGTTCCGCGCAGTCGAAGGTGACCTGGACCTGCCTGACCGATGCCATCGGGCCACCATAGGGGCCGAGTCTGTCGTCGTCTGCCGGGGGGCGGCCGGGCCGGGTTGGCGGGGGGTGTCGGCCCGGGCCCCTAGCATCGGCTCATGACCGTAGATCTGTTCGCCGGCATCCCCGTCCGCGACCACGCCACGGCGGCGGCCTGGTACGAGCGGCTCCTCGGCGCCCCGCCCGCGTTCCGGCCGAACGACGTCGAGGCGGTGTGGGAACTCGCCGAGCACCGGTACGTGTACATCGAGGTGCGTCCCGAGCACGCCGGGCACGGCATGCACACCGTCTTCGTGAGCGACTTCGACGCGCGCATCGCCGAGATCGCCGAGCGTGGCCTGGAGCCGGCCGAGCGCGAGACGTACTCCAACGGCGTCCGCAAGGCGATCTTCCGCGACCCGGACGGCAACGAGATCGGCTTTGGCGGCGCCCCGGCCTGATCGGTTCGGGCCGGGGCGCCGGACCGCGCAGGGCGGTCGGCGCCGGCCGGATCAGGCGGACGGCACCGCGCCGAGGAACTCGGTGACGAGGGTGGCGAGTTCCTCGGGCCGTTCGGCGATCATCGCGTGGCTGGCGCCGGCGAGGTGCCGCACCCGTACGGACGGGTTGTCGAGGGTGGCGAGCCGTTCGGTCGTGGCCCGGCGGTAGGCGGCGTACAGGGCGTGGAACCCCTGCTGTTCGGGCAGGTCCTCGGTGGCGAGGACGAGCAGCAGGGGGCAGCGCGTGTCCCGGTAGGCGGGCATCAGGTCGAGCGACTCCATCGCGTCCCGCAGCTGCGCGGTCAGTTCCGGCCCGGGGCGCAGCCGCCTGCGCCCGTCGTCGGTGGGGACCAGGTTGCGGGTGAAGCCCTCCACCCGCTCCTGCGGGTCGGCACCGTACCGCTGCGCCATCGCCCGCTGGCCGGCCAGCGCCGCGGCGACCTGGTCCGCGTCGAGCGGCTGGGCCAGCGTGGCGGCCATGCCGTCGAAGGCGGCCCGCAGCGCGGCGAGGTCGGCCGCGGCCTGGTCGGGGTCCATCCCGGTGAGCTGGTCGGGGCGGCCGAGCGTCGGGTTTCCGTCGAGGCTGACCGCACCGGGACACTCGGGGTGCCGCTGCGCCCAGAGCGCCGCCAGCATCCCGCCGAGGGAGACCCCGACGACCGCGGGCGGGGCCAGGTGCAGGGCGTCGACGACGCCGGCCAGGTCGTCCAGCACGTCCGCCCAGCGCCACGGGCCGTCGCCGGACCGTCCGTGCCCGCGCAGGTCGACGGCGACGACCCGGAACGCCGGCCGGAGCCGCGCGGCCAGCGTCGCCATCTGGGCGAGGTTGCCGCCCGCGCCGTGCAGGAGCAGCAGCGGCCGTCCGGGTCCGCCGTGGTCCCGGACCGCGATCGGTACCGCTGCCGAGTCGATGATCGTCTCACGCACGCCTGTTCCCCTCCCGTTGCCGAAGCCGGTCGCGTACGGAGGTGGAGAGCACGCCGCCCTCGGGGTGCCGGGCGAGCTTTCCTCGGGTGACCAGGTCGTGGACGCCCTGCCGGGTGATGCCGAGCATGGCGCCGGCCACGGCGTACGACACCGACTCGGCCGTGGGATGGCCGGCTCGTGCCGCGACCACCTGACCGAGCGGGGTGCGCCACCAGTCCAGGGGCGGGTCGAAGGGCCCGTCGCCCGGATAGAGCGTGGAGATCACCCGGATGATCGCTCCGACGGCCGCCCGGTCGTCGCCGCCGACCATCGTGGTGGCCCACGACCGGGCCCGGTCGTGGACGACGGCGCGGAGCGAGTCGACGCCGTCGTGGCCGTCGAGCAGGATCTCGAGCGGGTCGAGCAGGCGGATGTCGATCAACCTGATGAGCTGGTCGACCAGCTCGTCGTGGCGCGGTGGCACGCTGCCCTCCTCCCGTACTTGACGGTCATCGTCAAGTACTTGACATCTGGTGTCAAGTGCAGGGGCAGAGAAATGGCGCCGCCGCTTCCGCGACGGCGCCATCCGCGACGATTCAGCCCTGGCGACCCTTGAAGCGCGGGTTCGTCCGGTTCACCACGACCACCCGGCCGTGGCGGCGGACCACCACCGAACCCGGCTTGTCCTTCAGGGACCGCAGGGAGCTACGTACCTTCATCTCGGACCCTCCTTGGGTCTCGTGGGTTCCGGCTGTCCAACGCCGGGGCCGCCCCCACGATTCCCGCGCTCAGCCCAGGTGGCCGTCGATCTCCGCGAGCTCCTCGGCCGTGAAGTCGAGGTTGTCCAGCGCCGCGATGTTCGCCTCCAACTGCGGAACGCTGCTCGCCCCGATGATCAGGCTGGTCATCCGCGGATCCCGCAGCGCCCAGGCGAGCGCGAGCTGGGCCAGCGACTGGCCCCGCCGCTCGGCGATGGCGCCGAGGGCCCGGATGGTCGCCATCCGCTCCTCGCCGAGGTCGCTCTCGTTGAGGAACACGCTGGTCCGCACCCGGGAGTCGGCCGGGATGCCGCCCAGGTAGCGGTCGGTGAGCAGGCCCTGCGCCAACGGGCTGTACGCGATGCAGCCCGCGCCGACCTGCTCCAGGGTGTCCAGCAGTCCGTCGGCCTCCAGCCACCGGTTCAGCATCGAGTACGACGGCTGGTTGATCAGCAGCGGCGTGCCCAGGTCCCGCAGGATCGCGGCCGCCCGGGCCGTCTGCTCCGCGTCGTAGTTCGAGATGCCCACGTAGAGGGCCTTGCCGGAGCGGACGATGGCGTCCAGCGCGCCCATCGTCTCCTCCAGCGGGGTGTCCGGGTCGAACCGGTGGGAGTAGAAGATGTCGACGTAGTCGAGGCCCATCCGCCGCAGCGACTGGTCGAGGGAGGCGACGAGGTACTTGCGCGAACCCCACTCCCCGTACGGGCCGGGCCACATGAGATAGCCGGCCTTGCTGGAGATGACCAGCTCGTCCCGGTACGGCTTCAGGTCGGTGGCGAGCATCCGGCCGAAGTTCTCTTCGGCACTGCCGGGCGGGGGGCCGTAGTTGTTGGCCAGGTCGAAGTGGGTCACCCCGAGGTCGAACGCGCGGCGGACGATGTCCCGCTGCCGCTCGTACGGGCGGTCCGGGCCGAAGTTGTGCCACAGGCCGAGGGAGATGGCGGGCAGGCGCAGGCCACTGCGTCCGCTGCGCCGGTAGGTCATGGAGTCGTAGCGGTCTTCCGCGGCGAGGTAGGTCACGATCATGAGCCTACGCGCGCCCGTCGGCGGTGCCGGTCGCCGTCACCCGGCCGCGGGCCCGGGAGTTGACCACCACGCCGGCATCCGAGACGGGGGACGTATGGACGACATCACGGCGATGATCATGGACGACCATGCCGCGTTCCGGCGCGGCTTCGCCCGGCTGGACGACGCCCGGGACGAGGACGAACTCCTCGCCATCTGGGAGGCGCTCGCCCTGCACCTGGACATCCACGCCGAGGCCGAGGAGACCATCCTCTACCCGCACCTCGTGCGGCACGGCGACGACGGCGAGGCCGAGACCGTGGACGCGGTCGGCGACCATAACAAGATCCGCGACGCGATCGCGGAGTCGAAGCTGTACCCGGTCGGCACGGACCGGTGGTGGGCGGCGGTCTGGCGGGCCCGCCGGGAGAACAGCGAGCACCTCGCCGAGGAGGAGGACGAGGCGCTGCCCGACTTCCGCCGCCACGCCAGCGCCGAGCTGCGGGCCGAGCTGGGCCACCGCTGGCTGACCTTCTACGGGGAGCACAAGAACGGCCGCAACCTGACGTTCCACGACAAGGACCCCCAGGCGTACGTGCGCGAGCACCGCTGAGATCTCCCCGACGCGGGGGAGTCGCCCTCCCCGCGCCGAGGCGAGAATGGCCCCGTGACCCCCCGAGCCGTCCTCGCCCCGCTGTACGCCGCCAGCACCTGGCGGCGTGGCGTGTTCCTGCTGCTCGGCGGGGTGCTCGTCCTGCCGTACGTGCTGCTCGTGGTGGCGTTCCGGCAGGTCTTCACGGCCCCGGGCGTGCCGTGGGTGCTCGCGCTCGGCCTGCTCGTCGTCGCCGTGCTGGTCGCCGGTGTGCCGCTGCTGCTGGCCGGCAGCCGGGCGCTGGAGATCGCCGCGGCCCGGGCGCTGCTCGGCGTCGACCTGCCCGACCCGGCTCCCGGGCACCGCCCCGACCGGGAGACGCGGCTGCGGGCCGCGCTCTGGATCGCCACGCACCTGGCCGTCGGCGGGCTGGTCGTCCTCGGGCTGCTCATGGCGGTGCCGATGGCGCTGGCCTTCATCGCCCAGCAGTTCGGCGTCGGCGTCGAGCTGCTGCGGGAGGAACGGTTCGGCCCCTTCGACGGGCGGGACACGGGCTGGCTCACGGTCACCGGAGTGGTGATGCTGGTGGGCATCGGCTACGCGGTGGCCGGGCTCGGCGCGCTGGCCGCGTCGATGGCGCCGGTGCTGCTCGGGCCCGCGCAGTCCGAGCGGATCGCCGCGCTGGAGGCCCGGGCCACCCGGCTGGCCGAGCGCAACCGGCTGGCCCGGGAGCTGCACGACTCGGTCGGGCACGCGCTCACCGTGGCCACCCTCCAGGCCGGGGCGGCCCGCGCCGTGCTGGACACCGACCCGGAGTTCGTCCGTCGGGCGCTGGCCGCCATCGAGGAGGCCGGCCGGACCGCCATGGACGAACTGGACCACGTGCTCGGGCTGCTGCGGGAGCCCGAGCAGGGCCGGGCCCCGGCCGCGCCGCAGCGTACGCTCGCCGACCTCGACCGGCTGGTGGCCGACACCCGCGCGGCGGGCCTGGCCGTCGACGCGCGCCGCCGCGGCGACCCGGCCGCGCTGCCCGCCGCCGTCTCCCGCGAGGGCTACCGGATCATCCAGGAGGGGCTGACCAACGCCGCCCGCTACGGCCGGGGGCCGGTGACACTCCGGCTCGACGTCGGGCCGGACGCCCTGGAACTGGAGCTGGTCAACGGGCTGCCACCCGCACCGCGACGCCCCGGCCAGGTCGGAGGCGGCCGGGGCCTGGACGGGATGCGGGAGCGGGTGCTGCTGCTCGGCGGCCAGCTCACCGCCGGGCCCGCCGGCGGGCGTTGGCGCATCGGCGTGCGGCTGCCGTTCCGGGAGGCGCCGTGACCATCGGCGTGCTGATCGTCGACG
The DNA here is from genome assembly GCF_036184225.1 of Micromonospora globbae. NCBI lineage: Bacteria > Bacillati > Actinomycetota > Actinomycetes > Micromonosporales > Micromonosporaceae > Micromonospora > Micromonospora globbae. The sequence continues at coordinate 4,376,616 of NZ_CP108084.1, read as the reverse complement.
ACGACGAGCTGATCCGGGTCGGGCTGCGGGCCATCATCGATGCCCAGCCCGACCTGCGGGTGCTCGGCGAGGCCGCGGACGGCGCCGAGGTGCCGCCGCTGGTCGCCCGGCTGCGGCCCGCCGTGGTGCTCATGGACGTCCGCATGCCGGGCATCGACGGCATCCAGGCCACCCGGCAGCTCCTGGCGGCCTCCGCCGACCCGCCCCGCGTGCTCGTGGTGACCACGTTCGCCAACGACGAGTACGTCTACGACGCGCTGCGCGCCGGTGCCAGCGGCTTCCTGCTCAAGCGGGCCCGCCCGGCCGAGGTGGTGGAGGCCGTCCGCGTCGTCGCCGCGGGGGAGTCGCTGCTGTTCCCGGCGGCGATCCGCCGGCTCGTCGGTGCGTACGGGGGGCGGGGCGGGGACCGGCTGCGCGCGGCCCGGCTGACCGACCGGGAGGCGGAGGTGCTGCGGCTGATGGCGACCGGACTGTCCAATCCGGAGATCGCCGCGCAGTTGGTGGTGGGCGTGGAGACGGTGAAGACCCACGTCGGCAACGTGCTGGCCAAGCTGGGGGTGCGGGACCGCACCCAGGCCGTGATCGCGGCGTACGAGTCCGGCTTCGTCACCCCGGCCGGCTGACCCGGGCGCTGCCGGATTCCCCCTCGCGAGGGAGCGGGTTCCCCGCGGCACGGGAGGGTTTCCGCATCGCGGCGGCCGAGGCTGAGACCATGACGATGACAGCTGCGCCACCCCGCCCCGCCACCCGCCGGTCCGACCGTCTCGCCCCGCTGGCCGCCGCCTGGCTCGGCCTCTGGGGCGTCCTCGCCCTGCTCGCCACGATCACCGGCGCCGGCTACCCGTTCGGCGCGAACGACCCGCGCGGCGGCGCCACCAGCCTGCTGCGGCTGATCCCCGTCGACGTCGCGCCGCCGCTGTTCGCCGTACTGCTCCTCGGCGCGGCGGTCGCCGCGCTGGCCATGAGCCGGCCGGCGGCCCGCCCCGCCCGCCCGCTGCGGGCGCTGCTCGCCGGCTACGCCGGGACGGTCGCGGTCGTCCTCACCGTGGTCGTCCCGGACGCCCAGGTGCTGGCCCTGCTCGGCTACGCCCCGATGCTGATCATCGGCGCGCCGTTCGGCTGGCCGCCGGTCGACTACGCCGAGGTCTTCACCTGGGCGCTCGCCGTCCGGGTCGCCGCCCTGACCGGCGGGCTGCTGCTCGCCGGCGTGGTGCTGGTGTGGTGGCGCCGCACCGGCGACGCCTGCCTGGCCTGCGGCCGCGGCGACGACGAGCGCGGCTGGACCAGCCCGGCGGCCGCGGCGCGCTGGGGCCGGTGGGCCGCCGGCATCGCCGCCCTCATCCCCCTGGTGTACGCGTCGACCCGGCTCGCGTGGGCGGCCGGCATCGGGCTCGGCCTCTCCGACGACACCCTCACCGAGTTGCAGGACAGCGGGGCCGTCTGGGCCGGGCTGGGCCTCGGCGCGTTCGCCACGGTCGGCGCGGTCCTCACCCTCGGCCTCGTCCAGCGGTGGGGCGAGCGCTTCCCCCGCTGGGTGCCCGGGCTGGGCGGCCGCCCGGTGCCGGTGCGGCTCGCCGTGATCCCGGCCAGCCTCGTGACGGTCGTCGTGACCGCGGCCACCGTCGGACTGCTCGCCGACCCGCAGTTCTGGGCGCTGGGCGGCGACGTGTTCAGCGCGGCCACCGCCCCGATGCTGCTCTGGCCGGTGTGGGGACCGGCGCTGGGCCTCGCCACCTACGCGTACCACCTGCGTCGGCGGGGCGCCTGCCGCCGGTGCGGGCGGGGCTGAGGGTGGTACCGGGGGTACCCGCCAAGCGCGGGCACCCCCGGGCCGTCCCGAGCTAGCGTGGTCGGGTGACTGCGCCCAACCCGGTAATCCCGGTCCCCCCGGCCGACCTGCCTCGTACGCTCGGCGAGCTGCGGGCGGCCGGCCACCGCTACCGCACCGTCAAGCAGGAACTCCGTGACAACCTCGTCGCCCGGATGCGGGCCGGCGCCGACCGGTTCCCCGGCATCGTCGGCTACGAGGACACCGTGCTGCCCGAGGTCGAGCGGGCCCTGCTCGCCGGGCACGACATGGTGCTCCTCGGCGAGCGCGGCCAGGGCAAGACCCGGCTGATCCGCTCCCTGGCCGCCCTGCTCGACGAGTGGACCCCCGTCATCCCCGGCTCGGTGCTCAACGAGCACCCCCTGCACCCGCTCACCCCGGCGTCCCGCGCCCAGGTGGCCGAGGCCGGCGACGACCTGCCGGTCGGCTGGCTGCACCGCTCGATGCGTTACGGCGAGAAGCTCGCCACCCCGGACACCAGCGTCGGCGACCTGATCGGCGACACCGACCCGATCCGCATCGCCGAGGGGCGCACCCTCGGCGACCCGGAGACGATCCACTTCGGCCTCGTGCCGCGTACGAACCGGGGCATCTTCGCCGTCAACGAGCTGCCGGACCTGGCCGAGCGCATCCAGGTGGCGCTGCTCAACGTGCTGGAGGAGCGGGACATCCAGGTCCGTGGCTACCAGCTGCGGCTGCCGCTGGACCTGCTCCTGGTGGCCAGCGCCAACCCGGAGGACTACACGAACCGCGGCCGGATCATCACCCCGCTCAAGGACCGGTTCGGCGCGGAGATCCGTACCCACTACCCCGTCGACCTGGAGCTGGAGCTGGCCCTGATCCGGCAGGAGGCCGACCTGGTCGCCGAGGTGCCGGAGCACGTGCTCGAGGTGCTGGCCCGGTTCGCGCGGGCGGTGCGGGAGTCCCCGTCGGTGGACCCGCGTTCGGGTGTCTCCGCCCGGTTCGCCATCGCCGCCGCCGAGACGGTGGCCGCCGCCGCGCTGCGCCGGGCCGCCCTGCTCGCCGGTGCCGCGCCGTCCGCCGGCGGCGACAGGGATCCCGCGCCCACCGGCGGGACGGCGGTCGCGCGCATCGGGGACGCCGTGTCGGTGACCTCGACGCTGCGGGGCAAGGTGGAGTTCGAGAGCGGCGAGGAGGGGCGTGAGATCGAGGTCCTCGCCCACCTGCTGCGTACGGCGACCGCCGAGACGTTCCGGGCCCGGCTCGCCGGGCTGGACCTCTCCGGCTTCACCGACCTGGTGGCCGAGGGCGCCGTCATCGAGACCGGGGAGCTGGTCGGCGCGGCCGACCTGCTGCGCCAGGTGGGCACCGTGCCGGGGCTCGCGAAGGTGCTGGACCGCCTCGGGATGGGTGACGCGCCCACGCCGGAGGAGGCCGCCGCGGGTGTCGAGTTCGTGCTGGAGGGACTGCACCTCACCCGCCGGCTGGGCAAGGACGTCACCGACTCGGGCCGCACCGTCTACGGCGGCCGGGGCTGAGCGTGGCCGGCAACCGGTTCCGGTACGGGCAGTGGCGCGGCGGGCCCGATCCGCTCGCGCCCCCGTACGACGTACGCGAGGTGGTCGACTCGGTCGGCGCCGAGGTGCTGGCCGGCGGCAGCCTGCGCGAGGCGCTGCGTGACCTGCTGCGCCGCGGCCCCAACGGGCGTGGCGGGCTCGACGAGCTGGCCGCCCGCGCCCGGCGACTGCGCCGGGAGGCGCTGCGCCGCGGCGACCTGGACGGGGCCGTGACCCGGTCCCGAGCCCTGCTCGACCAGGCGCTCGCCGCCGAGCGGGACGAGCTGCGCGGCCGCGACGACGACGCGGCGCGGTTCGCCGAGGCGGTGCTGGACAACCTGCCCCGCTCCACGGCGAAGGCGGTGCAGGAGCTGTCCGGCTACCAGTGGGCCAGCGAGGAGGCCCGCCGGACGTACCAGCGGATCCTCGACGGGCTCCGCGACGACGTGCTCGGGCAGCGCTTCGCCGGGTTGCGGGACGCGGTGCGCGCCAGCGCCGACCCGGCGGCGCAGCAGCGGCTCGCCGAGATGATGCACGACCTCAACGACCTGCTGGCCCGGCACGCCCGGTCGGAGGACACGACCGACGCGTTCGCCGAGTTCATGCGCCGGCACGGGGAGTTCTTCCCGGAGCAGCCGAAGGACGTCGACGAGCTGGTCGACGTGCTCGCGCGGCGGGCCGCGGCGGGCGAGCGGCTCATGCGGTCGCTGTCGGACCGCCAGCGCGAGGAGCTGGCCGGGCTGATGCGGCAGTCGCTCGGCGAGCGGCTGGCCGGGGAGATGAGCCAGCTCGACGCCCACCTGCGCGCGCTGCGCCCCGACCTGTCGTGGGGTCGGGGCGAGCGGGTGCGGGGTGAGCGGCCGCTCGGCTACGGCGAGGCCGCCGGCGCGCTGGAGGAGATCGCCGAGCTGGACGACCTGCTCGACCAGCTCGACCAGGAGCACCCCGGCGCGACGCTGGACGACGTCGACGTGGACGCCGTGGCCCGGACGCTGGGCCGTGACGCCGCCGACGACGTACGCCGGTTGCGCGAGCTGGAGCGGGAGCTGCGCCGGCAGGGGTGGGTGACCCGCGACGCGGAGGGTCTGACCCTGAGCCCGAAGGCCCTGCGCCGGCTCGGCGGTACGGCGCTGCGGCGGGTCTTCGCCGACCTCACGGCCGGGCCGCGGGGCCAGCACGATCTGCGTTCGGCCGGAGCCGCCGGCGAGGTGAGCGGTGCCTCCCGCCCCTGGGAGTACGGCGACGAGCAGCCGCTGGACGTGGTGCGCACACTCACGCGGGCGGTCCGCCGGGCCGGCCCGCGGGTGCCGGTGCAGCTCGCCGTCGAGGACTTCGAGGTCGTGGAGACCGAGCGGCGGGCCTCCGCGGCGGTGGCGCTCTGCGTCGACCTGTCGTACTCGATGATCTCGCAGGGGCGCTGGGGGCCGATGAAGCAGACGGCGCTGGCGCTGTCGCACCTCATGGCGACCCGGTTCCCGCAGGACGCGCTCCAGATCATCGGGTTCGGCCGGCAGGCGATGCCGCTGACCCAGCAGGAGCTGGCCGCGGTGGACCCGGACATGGAGCAGGGCACCAACCTCCAGCACGCCCTGCGGCTGGCGGGGCGGCACCTGCGCCGGCACCCGGACTCCGAGCCGGTGGTGCTGGTGGTCACCGACGGGGAGCCGACCGCGCACCTCGACCCGGACGACGGTGAGGCGTACTTCCACTGGCCGCCGCTGCCGGAGACGATCGAGGCGACCATCCGTGAGGTGGACCGGCTGGCCCGGTACGGGGCCACGCTGAACCTGTTCATGCTCGGCGACGACCCCGGGCTGCGGCGCTTCGTCGACGCGGTGGCCCGCCGCTCGAAGGGCCGCATGTTCACTCCGGACCCCGACGACCTCGGCGAGTACGTCGTCTCCGACTACCTGCGCTCCCGCCAGTCGCGCCGCCGCTGACCCTGCGTCGATCATGGAGTTGTGGTGGCGGACGAAAGCCGCCCGTCCGGGTGAACCGGGCACCACAATTCCATGATCGACGGGGCGGGGCGGGGTTGACTTGGGGGATGGACAGCGGGAGGTTGCGCCGGGCGTACGAGGAGGTGCTCGCGGAGATCGACGCGGGAGGCTTCGGGCCGCCGCCCGAGGGGCAGCTGAGCGCCGAGCAGATCGTCGCGCACCTGGCCGCCAACGACGAGCTGATGGTCGAGGCCACCGAGGCGGTGCTGGCCGGTTCCCCGTACGCCTACTACGACCTGGAGACGATCCACCGGCCGCAGGTGGACGCGCTGGTCGCCCAGTACGGCGGGTTGGACGGGCTGGCCGCCCTGCTCCGGGGCACCAGCCAGAAGCTGTGCACGCTCACCGACCGGCTCGGCCTGGCCGCGGAGACCCCGGTCGACACGCACCTGCGCGAGGGCTACGACCTGAACGTGGACGAGCCCCTGCCCTGGGGCCGCACCCTCGACCTGCACGCCACGGTCCATCTCCCGAAGCACCTGGCCCAGCTCCGCCTGCTCCGCACACCCTGACCCGCGGCCTGACCCCCCGCGATCTTGCACTTTCGGCCCCTGATATGCCCATGAAAGTCTGGTTTGTGGGGGCAGTAAGTGCAAGATCGCGGGGGTCGGGCCGCGCGGGGGTCAGGGGTGGCGGAAGGTGCGGCGGTACGTGCTCGGGGGCACGCCGAGGCGTTGGTGCAGCTGCTGGCGCAGCGCCGCCGTGGTGCCGAAGCCGGAACGCCGGGCCACCTGGTCGATGCTCAGGTCGGTGGTCTCCAGGAGCAGGCGGGCGTGGTCGGTGCGCTGCTGGAGCAGCCACTGCGCGGGGCTGAGCCCCGTCTCCGAGCGGAACCGCCGCGTGAAGGTGCGCACGCTCATCCGCGACCGCTCGGCCATGTCGCGCAGGCTCACCGGCTCGTGCAGCCGCTGCCGCGCCCACTCCCGGGCCGCGGCGGTGCTCGTGTCGGTCGCCTTCGGCACCGGGCGCTCGATGTACTGCGCCTGACCACCCTCCCGCCACGGCGGCACCACGCAGCGCCGCGCCGCCCGGTTGGCCACCTCGCTGCCGTGGTCGGTGCGGATGACGTGCAGGCACAGGTCGATCCCGGCGGCCACCCCGGCCGAGGTGAGCACCCGCCCACCGTCGATGAACAGCACGTCGGGGTCGAGCTCGACGCTCGGGTGCAGGCGGCGGAACCGGTCGGCGTACGCCCAGTGGGTGGTGGCCCGCCGGCCGTCGAGCAGCCCGGCGGCGGCGAGCACGAAGGCGCCGGTGCAGATCGACATGATCCGGGCGCCCCGCTCGTACGCCCCGCGCAGCGCCGCGCGCACCTCCGGGTCGATCGTGCCGTCGGTCATGGCGGGGCCCTCGTGGATGCCGGGGACGACCACCGTGTCGGCGGTCTCCAGCAGCTCCAGGCCGTGCTCGGGGAGCACCTGGTAGCCGGCGGTGCTGCGGACCGGCCGGCGGCCGGCCGTGCACACCTCGACGGCGTACCGGCGGACGCCGTCGGCGTCGCGGGCGGTGCCGAAGACCTGGGAGGGGGTGCCGAGGTCGAGACCGACGACCCCGTCGAGGGCGAGCACCGCGATCCGGTGCGGCGGCATGGCCATGGCCCGATTATTGCGCATGATGGCTTTCCGGCCACTCGCCAGCGCGTCCGGCGCTCCCCAGACTCGTACCGTGACCACTCGCCGCCTCCATCCCGCCTGGATCGTCGCCGCCGTGGCCTTCGTGGCGCTCGTCGGCGCGGCCGGCTTCCGTGCCACCCCGTCGGTGCTGCTGCACCCGCTGCACGACGAGTTCCGCTGGCCGCTGGCCACCATCTCCGCCGCCGTCTCGGTCAACCTGCTGCTCTACGGGCTGACCGCGCCGTTCGCCGCCGCGTTGATGGACCGGTTCGGCATCCGGCGGGTGGTCGCCGCGGCCCTGCTGCTCGTGGCCGCCGGCAGTGGGCTGACCGTGTTCATGACCGCGAGCTGGCAGCTCGTCCTCTGCTGGGGCGTGCTCGTCGGCCTGGGCACCGGCTCGATGGCGCTCGCCTTCGTGGCCACCGTCACCGGGCGGTGGTTCGTCCGGCGACGCGGGCTGGTCACCGGGGTGCTCACCGCCGGCGGCGCGGCCGGGCAACTGGTCTTCCTGCCGCTGCTCGCCGTGCTGGTGCGCGACCACGGGTGGCGCGCGGCGGCGCTCGTCGTCGCGGGAGCCGCCCTCGCCGTCGTACCGCTGGTGGTCTGGCTGCTGCGCGAGCACCCGGCGGATCTCGGGCTGCCCGCGTACGGCGCCGCCGAGGTCACCCCGGCGCCGCCCGCCACCGGCGGGGCGGCGGCCCGGGCGCTCGGCGCGCTCGCCCAGGCCGCCCGGACGCGGCCGTTCTGGCTGCTCGCCGGCGGTTTCGCGATCTGCGGCGCGACCACCAACGGGCTCGTCGGTACGCACTTCGTGCCGGCCGCGCACGACCACGGGATGCCCGAGACCACCGCGGCGGGCCTGCTGGCGCTGGTCGGGCTCTTCGACATCGTCGGCACCATCGCCTCGGGCTGGCTCACCGACCGGGTCGACAGCCGGTTGCTGCTCGGCGCCTACTACGCGCTGCGCGGCGGTTCGCTGCTGGTGCTGCCGAGCCTCTTCGGCGGCGCCGCCGAGCCGAGCATGCTCGTCTTCATCGTCTTCTACGGGCTGGACTGGGTGGCCACCGTGCCGCCGACCGTGGCGCTGTGCCGCGAGTACTTCGGCGCGGCCGGGCCGGTCGTCTTCGGCTGGGTCTTCGCCGCCCACCAGCTCGGTGCGGCCCTCGCCGCGACCGGCGCGGGGCTGGTGCGGGACCGGCTCGGGGACTACGCGCTGGCCTGGTACGTGGCCGGGGCGCTGGCGATCGGCGCGGCCGGGCTCTCGCTGCTGCTGCGCCGCCGCCCGGCGGGGGTCGCGCCGGTGCCGGCGCTGGCCACCACCGGGCCGGCCGCGCCGCGCGTGTGGCGGTACCGCGGCTGACCGCGCGGCGCGGCACCGGGTTCAGTCGACGACCCGGACGTCCTTCCAGAACGCCACCCGGTCCCGGACCATCTCCGCCTCGGGTTTCGGATCCGGGTAGTACCAGACGGCGTCGGCGCTGGTCCGCCCGTCGTGTTCCAGTGTGTAGTACGACGCGGTGCCCTTCCACGGGCAGACCGTGTGGGTGTCGGACTCGCGGATCACGTCGTCGCGCAGGGCGGCGCGGGGGAAGTAGTGGTTCCCCTCGACCACGACGGTGTCGTCGCTCTCCGCGATGACCAGGTCGTTCCAGACGGCTTTCGGCATGCGTCCCACGCTATGCCGGCCGCACGGCGCCGACCACCGTCACGGAGCGGCGACCACCGCGTGGGCGTCGCCCACCGTACGCGGCGACCATCGCGTGGGCCCCGACCGTCGTGTGAGCGGCGGGCGCCGCGCGGGGCCGGGCAGCGCGGACGCGGGCGGTGGCGCCGGCGTACGGCCCCCCCGGCGGGGAGGCGTCAGCGACCCGGCTCCGGGTCGGTGACGTCGGCGACGGTCGCCTTCAGCGCCTCGAGTGCCGCGTCGGCGTCGACCGCCACGGCCACCCCGTGCTCGCCCGCGCCGAGGGTGATGGTCCGGCCGCGGACCCGCTCGTCGGCGACGACCGGCCAGGCGGTGGTCGCGCCGAACGGTGTGATGGTGCCCCGCTCGTAGCCGGTGACGGCCTTCGCGGTGGTCGCGTCCGGCATGGAGATGCGGTTGACCCCGAGCAGCGCGCGCAGCTTCGGCCAGGAGATGACCCGGCCGCCCGGGGTGAGCACGAAGAGGTAGTCCTCGGCGCCGCGGCGCACGACGATGGTCTTCACGACGTCGGGCACGTCCACGCCGCGTACGGCGGCGGCGTCGGCGAGGCTGGCCACCGGCCCGTGCCGGATCACCCGGTGGGACAGGCCGGCGGCGTCGAGGGCGGCGAGCGCGGGAGACGGCATGCGTTGCACCGTAACCCCGCGTGAGCAGGCGGGAAGTGTGAAAAGGCCAACGTGGACATCGGGTGCCGTTTCCCGCGACAGGCGTAGAGTGATCACATGTGCGCCGTCCGTGTGGATCATCGATCGGTCGATCACGACAGTGCGGTGGAGGCGCTGCGGCGGTCGTACGCCGCGGTGCCGCCCGGTGAGCCCGTCCGGCTCGCCAAGCGCACCTCCAACCTGTTCCGGCCGCGCTCGCAGGTGCGTACGCCGGGCCTGGACGTCAGCGGCCTCACCGGGGTGATCGGCGTCGACCCGACCGCGCGGACCGCCGACGTGCAGGGCATGTGCACCTACGAGGACCTGGTCGACGCCACGCTGCCGCACGGGCTGATGCCGCTGGTCGTGCCGCAGTTGCGCACCATCACGCTGGGCGGCGCGGTCACCGGGCTGGGCATCGAGTCGACGTCGTTCCGCAACGGCCTGCCCCACGAGTCGGTGATCGAGATGGACGTGCTCACCGGCTCGGGTGAGATCGTCACCGCCCGCCCGGACGGCGAGCACGCCGAGCTCTTCGCGGCGTTCCCGAACTCGATGGGGAGCCTCGGCTACGCCACGCGGCTGCGCATCGAACTCCAGCCGGTGCGCCGCTACGTGGGGCTGCGCAACATCCGGTTCACGAAGCTGGAGGCGCTCACCGACGCCATCGCCGAGGTGACGGCCACCCGGTCGTGGGCCGGCACGCCGGTGGACGCCATGGACGGGGTGATGTTCAGCCCGGGCGAGGCGTACCTGGTGCTCGGCACCTTCACCGACGAGGGGGAGCGGCCGAGCGACTACACCGGGCAGGACATCTACTACCGGTCGCTGCGCCGGCGGGTCCGCGACACGCTGACGACGTACGACTACCTGTGGCGCTGGGACACCGACTGGTTCTGGTGCTCGGCGGCGTTCGGCGTGCAGCACCCCGTGGTGCGGCGGCTCTGGCCGGCGCGGTACCGGCGCAGCGACGTGTACCACCGGCTGGTCCGGCTGGAGCACCGGCACGGTGTCGCCGCCCGGATCGATCGCCTGCGCGGCCGGCCCGCCCGGGAACGGGTGGTGCAGGACGTGGAGATCCCACTGGAGCGGACGGCCGACTTCCTGCGCTGGTTCGCGGGCAACGTCGGGATGACCCCGGTCTGGCTCTGCCCACTGCGACTACGCGAGCCGGCGGGTCCCGGCTCGGCCCGGTCCTGGCCGCTGTATCCGCTGCGGCCCGGGCAGGACTACGTCAACATCGGTTTCTGGGGGAGCGTGCCGATCGCCGACGGCGCCGCCGACGGTGACGTCAACCGGTTGATCGAGCGCGTGGTGTCGGAGATGGGCGGGCACAAGTCGCTCTACTCCGACGCGTACTACGACCGGGACTCCTTCGAGCGCCTCTACGGCGGGCCGACCTGGCGCGCCGTGCGGGACCGCTACGACCCGGAGCACCGGCTCACCGGACTGTACGAGAAGGCGGTAGCACGAGCATGAGCCTGACCGACCGAGACCAGGGGGCGGCGAGCGTCCCCGCCACACCGCCGGCGGGGGGCCGGCGCCCGCGTACGACCGTGGCGGACGTGGTCCGCGCGGTGACCATCGGTGACCTGCCGGTGCGGATCACCGCCTACGACGGCAGCGCCGTCGGTCCCGCGGACGCCGGCATCACGCTGGCCGTCCGCTCCGAACGGGGACTGTCCTACCTGCTCACCGCCCCGGGTGACCTGGGCCTGGCCCGGGCGTACGTCAGTGGCGACCTGGGGCTGGAGGGGGTGCACCCGGGCGACCCGTACGAGGCGTTCCGGGTCCTCAAGGACGAGGTGAAGCTGCGTCTTCCCTCGCTCAGTGAGGGGCTCAACCTGGTGCGCGGGCTGGGCTGGGAGCGGCTGCGCCCGCCGCCCGCCCCACCGCAGGAGGCGCAGCCGCGCTGGAAGCGGGTGATGGGCGGCCTGCGGCACTCCCGTTCCCGGGACAGCTCCGCGATCTCGCACCACTACGACGTCTCGAACGCCTTCTACGAGAAGGTGCTCGGCCCGTCGATGACGTACACGTGCGCGGTGTTCCGCTCTCCGGGGGACACGCTCGAGGAGGCCCAGGCGTCGAAGTACGACCTGGTGGCCGGCAAGTTGGCGCTCAAGCCGGGGATGCGCCTGCTCGACGTGGGGTGCGGCTGGGGCGGCATGGTCCGGCACGCGGCCCGCGAGTACGGCGTGAAGGCCCTCGGGGTCACGCTGTCGAGGGCGCAGGCCGAGTGGGCGCAGGCGGCCATCGAGCGGGAGGGGCTGTCCGAGCTGGCCGAGGTGCGGTACATGGACTACCGGGACGCCCCGCGCGAGCAGTTCGACGCGATCTCCTCCATCGGCCTGACCGAGCACATCGGGGTGCGCAACTACCCGGCCTACTTCGGGGCGCTGCGGGACCGGCTGCGCCCGGGCGGGCGGCTGCTGAACCACTGCATCACCCGCGCGGACAACCGGGCGCCGCACCGCTCCGGCGCGTTCATCGACCGGTACGTCTTCCCCGACGGCGAGCTGGCCGGGCCGGGCCGGGTGATCAGCGAGGTGCACGACGCCGGTCTGGAGGTGCACCACGAGGAGAACCTGCGCCAGCACTACGCGCTGACGCTGGCGGGCTGGTGCCGCAACCTCGTGGAGCACTGGGACTTCTGCGTCTCCGAGGTCGGCGCCGGCACGGCGCGCGTGTGGGGCCTCTACATGGCCGGCTCGCGGCTGGCCTTCGAGCGCAACGACATCCAGCTGCACCAGGTGCTGGCCACGCGCAACAACCCCGACGGCAGCAACGGCTACCCGCTGCGTCCGGACTGGACGCCCTGACCCCGCTCTGACCTCCTGACGAGAGCCGCGCCGGCAACCGGCGCGGCTTTCGTCGATCCTATTGACAAAGAAGTTTTGTACGTACAAACTGATTTTGCCATGAGAGACGTCCTGTACCTGGAACAGATCGAGCAGGCCGAGGCCCTGCTCAAGCCGCAGCGCGTGGAAGTGTTGCGGCAGCTCGCCGAGCCGCGCACCTGCACCGAGGTGGCGACCCGCCTGGAGCAGACGCCGCAGCGCGTCTACTACCACGTGAAGCAGCTCGTCGCGGCCGGTCTCGTCGAGCTGGTCGCCGAGCGCAAGGTGCGGGGCATCACCGAGGGCATCTACCAGGCGGCCGCCCGCTCCTACTGGCTCTCACCGCGCCTCGTGGGGCGCATCGGGCTTCGCCGGGCCCGCGACGAGCTGAGCCTGGGCTACCTGCTCGACCTCATGGAGGAGGTCCAGGCCGACATCGCCGCGCTCGACCGCACCAGGCCGGAGCTGCCCTCGATCGGGGTGTCCGGCGAGATCCGCGTGCCGGCCGGGCAACGCCAGCAGTTCCTGCACGACCTGCAGACCGCTCTGCAGGACCTGTTCACCCGCTACGGCGGCGCCGAGGGAGACGCGTTCAAGATCGCCGTGGCCTGCTACCCGAAGGGGAACGACCGTGACTGACCCGATGACGCTCCACGCCCGCCTCGCCGCCCCGGTCGAGGCCGTCCGCCGCGCCCTCACCGACCCGGCCGAGCTGCGCGTGTGGCTGGCCGAGCACGCCGAGGTCGAGCTGCCTCGACGGTACGAGTTCTGGGGCCGCTACACGCCCGAGGGTGACGCCCCGCACCAGCGCCTGCTGCACGTCGACGACGAGACGCTGCGCTTCGCGTGGACGCTCGACGGGGTGGAGACGACCACCGAGTTCCGGCTGCGGGCCGAGGGCCCCACCACGACGCTGCTCACACTGAGCCAGAGCCACTTCAACTTCGAGGAGGCCGTGAGCGGCACCGGCAGCATCCGGGGCGTGCTCCAGACGTACTGGGGCCTGTCGGTCGCCAACCTCGCGGCGCACCTGGAGGGGCGCACGCTGCTGCCGAAGGTCGACTTCACCTCCAGCGAGATGCGCGGCGAGCTGCTCATCGACGCGCCGATGGCCCGGGTGTACGAGGCGCTGACCGACTCCGAGCAGGCCAGTGCCTGGTTCGGCTACCCCATCGGCATCGAGCCCTGGGTCGGCGGGCGCTACGCCATGGGTGGCTTCGACGCCGGCTTCGCGGCCAAGGTCGTCGACCTGGATCCGGGCCGGAAGATCACGGTGGACTGGGGGCCGACCGGTGTGAGCACCTGGGAGCTGGCCCAGTCCGAGGGGAAGACGAAGCTCACCTTCGTGCAGAGCGGCTTCGACGAGTCGAACCCGCCGTACGCGGCCTGGGCCGGATCCGTGAGCGGCCTCGCGGAACTGCGCCGCTACCTCGAGATGGCGGACTGGCAGCCGATCTGGCTGGCCGAGGACCCGAACGCCGAGACGGAGGCGGTGACCACCGCCGGCTGACCGGCCCGCGGCCCCTCGCACGGCTTCACGGCCGTTCGAGGGCAACACACCCCCTCCCAGCACGAAGCGCCTGACCGCTTGCGGTAGCAGGTCAGGCGCTTCGGCGTGTCGGGGTATGGACGGGCGGTCGCCGGACAGCCGTGCCGAGGTGGCGCGGAGAGCCGCCTACCGCCCGGGTGGTCCGAAAAACCTTCTGACGGTCGGATCAGCGAAGAGCGCTCGTGTTTGTGCCGAACATGGGACAATTTCACCAAAGGGGCGCTAATGGAACCGTGTGCCGGGACTCCCGACGAGGGACCGTGCTCGGCGTGCGGCGCCCTCGCGTGCCCGGGTTCCGCCGCCGGCCAGCTCCGCGCCGGTACGGCTCGGGCTCCGTCTGCGAAGGGAGCAACAGTGATGATGGGACGTACTCGACTCTGGGCGGTGACGGTTGCGGCCGGGGCGGCGGTGGCCGTGGGGGCCATCGGCACCGCCGCGATGGGCGACGGGCGCGACGACTCGGGCGACAAGCAGTCGCACGAGCAGCGCGAGTCGCACGGCTCGGGGGACTGGAACGACTCGCGCGGGTCCGGCGACTCATGGGACTGGCGTGGCTCGCACGGGAAGGACGAACGGAAGGAGACGGCCCGGGCCACCCTGAGCGGCTACCAGGAGGACCCGAAGACGATCTCCACGCCGGGCAGCGGCCGGTTCGAGGCGCGGATCGACGAGCGCAACAAGGAGATCAGCTGGCGGCTGAGCTACGAGGACCTCAAGGACGTCCAGCAGGCGCACATCCACTTCGGTGGGAAGCACCAGAGCGGCGGGGTGGCCGTCTTCCTGTGCTCGAACATCAAGGACGGGAAGGGCGGCCCCTCGAAGAACGTGCAGTCCTGCCCCGAGGCGCCGGCCACCATCAAGGGGACCATCAAGCCCGACGACGTGGTCGGCCCCGCCGACCAGGGCATCGAGCCGGGCGAGTTCGACGAGCTGGTCGACGCCATGGAGGCCGGTGTCACGTACGTCAACGTGCACACCAAGAAGTACCCCGAGGGCGAGATCCGCGGCCAGATCAAGGTCGACGAGGACCGCAAGGGCAAGGACGAGGACCGCAAGGACGAGGACCGGAAGTGGGACGCCAGTGACAGCCGGGCCTGGGACTCGAGCGACGAGGCCCACGGCTGGGACAAGGGCGACGAGGGCCGGAGCGAGGACAGCGGCTGGGACTCGGACAAGGGCTGGGACTCGGACAAGGGTGAGGACCGCGGCGACGAGAAGGGCTCGGACAAGGGCGAGGACCGCGGCGACGAGAAGGGCTCGGACAAGGGCGAGCACCGCGACTCCGACAGCGGCGAGGACAAGGGCTCGGACAAGGGCGACGACCACTGGGACGGGTGGGCGAGCGACGAGAAGTGAGCCCCGCCGGCACACGGCCGGCTGAACGCCCGACCCGTTCCGGCGGGTCGGGCGTTCACCTGTGCCGCCTGTGATCTTCGACCCCGACCCGGCCCCGTCCGCGCCCGCCGTGCCTAGGCTAAGGGGCCGTCCGAACGGGGAGAACCGTGCGCAACCACCCGGCCGTCGTGCTGGTCGCCGTCCTGCTGTCCACCATCTCGCTGCCGGTGTCGCTGACCGGCGCGTCGGTCGCGCTGCCCGAGATCGGCCGTGACCTCGACGCCGGACTGGCCTCCGTGCAGTGGGTGGTCAACGGGTACAACGCCACGTTCGCCAGCTTCATGCTGGCCACCGGCGCGCTGGCCGACCTGTTCGGCCGCCGCCGGGTGTTCGCCACCGGGGTGGCGATCTTCGCGGGCGCCGGGCTGCTCGCGGCGGTGGCGGGCGACATCGCCCTGCTCGACGTCCTCCGGGCGGTGTCCGGTGTAGGCGCTGCCGCCGCGGCCACCAGCGCCTCGGCGCTGCTCGCCGGCACGTTCCACGGCCCGGCCCGGGCGCGCGCCTTCAGCGTCTTCGGTACGGCCATCGGCGCCGGCCTCGCCTTCGGTCCCTCCGTCGCGGGCCTGCTCATCGACACGTTCGGCTGGCGGGCGGTGTTCGCGGCGCCCGCCCTGGCCGGGGTGGTGGTGCTCGCCCTCGTGCCGCTGCTGCCGGAGTCGCGGGCACCACACGCCGGACGGATCGACTGGCCCGGCACGGTGTCGTTCACCTCGGCGCTGCTGTTGCTGATCTTCGGGTTCGTGCAGGGGCCGGAGTTCGGCTGGGCCGACCCGCGGATCGTCGTCGCGTTCGCCGCCGCGCTCGCGTTGCTCGTGCTCTTCGCCCGGGTGGAGCGCCGCCGCGCCGACCCGATGTTCGACCTCACGCTGCTGGCCAGCCACCGGTTCCTCGGCATCTGCCTGGCGGCGGCCACCATCGTGGCGGTGCTCGTGCCGCTGCTGGTCTACCTGCCGTCGTACCTGACCACGGTGGTCGGGCTGACCCCGGGCACGGCCGGTGCGACGCTGATCCTGCTCACCGCACCCACCCTGGTCCTGCCGCTGCTGACCGGGGCGCTGATCCGCCTGGTGCCGGCGCCCCTGGTGGTCGTCGTCTCGGTGGCCGTGGTGGCCGCCGGTGCGGCCTGGGCCACGGTGCTCGGCCCCGACAGCGGCACGGCCGTGCTGGCCGGCCCGCTGCTCACCATCGGTGTCGGGGTGGGACTCTCCATCGGGCTGCTGGACCAGATGGCCATCGGCAGCGTGGCGCCGGCCCGCGCGGCCACGGGCGCCGGCATGATCAACACGGCCCGGCTGGCCAGTGAGACGGTCGCCATCGCGGTGGTCGGCGCGGTCCTGGCCAGCACCACGGCCGGCCGGCTCGACGATCCCGGGTTCACCGGTGGGCTGCGTACCGTGCTCTGGACCATGGCCGCATTGGCCGCCCTCGCCGCGGCGACCACCGCCCTGCTGGTCCGCCGCCGCCGGGGCGCCGTGCCGGCCGAACCGGCGGTGACCGCCTATCGTGGCGGTTCATGACGAGCAGCGAGCAGCGACTGGACGCCATCCGCGGCGGCGTACCGCCCCGCCGGCACAACGCCCGGACGATCGCCGCGCTCACCGGCAACCCGGGCTGCGTCCGCCGCGCCGTCCTGGACGGCGCCGGCGTCGACAAGCCGAAGCTGGCCGAGCGGATCGGGTTTCCGGCCCGGTTCGGGCAGTCCCGCTTCGCCATCACCCGCGGCAACGCGTTCGAGGCGCAGGTCAAGGCCGACGGCGGCGCGGAGCTGCTGCGGCTGGTCGCCGAGCGCCTCGGGGTCGAGCCGGACGAGCGGGCGGACTGGACCGACCTCGGCGCCGACGACGACCTGCCCGAGCGGCACGCCCGGTCGCGTGAGCTGCTGGTGGCCGCCGCGCCCACCGGCGCCGACCAGCCCGCCGCCCTCTTCGACCACCCGCTGCTCAGCCTCGAGGTCGCGGGCCGGCGGGTCCACCTCGAACCGGATCTGGTGGCCGCCCGGCTGGCCGGCCGGTTCCACGTCGTCGAGATCAAGTCGTTCCCGGTGATCGACGGGCAGGCCGACCCCGCGAAGGTCGCGGCGGCGGCGACCCAGTCGGCCGTGTACGTGCTGGCGCTGCGCGAGCTGCTCGCTGCCGCCGGCCACGATCCGGGGCTGGTGTCGCACGAGGTGGTGCTGATCTGCCCGCGGGACTTCGCGAACCGGCCGGTGGCCAGCCTGCTCGACGTCCGTAAGCAGTTGCTGGTGCTGCGCCGCCAGCTGGACCGGATGGCCCGGCTCGACGACCTGCTGGCGTCGGTGCCGTCCGACTTCACCGCCGACCTGGCTGCCGACCCGGCCACGCTGGCCGCCGCGCTGTCGCGCGTGGAGGCCCGGTACGCGCCGGAGTGCCTGGCCAGCTGCGAGCTGGCGTACTTCTGCCGGCACGAGGCGCGCGGCCACACGGCCGCGCTGGGCCGGCCGGTCCGCGAGGCGCTCGGCGGGCTCGCCACCGTGGCCGAGGTGGTGGCGCTCGCCGACGGCGCCCGGACCCCCGACCCGGAGGAGGCCGAGGCCGCCGCGCTGCTGCGCGCCGCGGCCCGGTTGCGCGCCGAGGCCCTGGGCGTGCCGGCATGAGTACGCTGCGCGCGCTCGCGAAGGCGCAGGCCGTCGCGGCCGGGGTGGCCCAGCCGGTGGCGACCGTCCGCCACGTGCACCTGCACGAGCGTCCCCTGGTGCTGGTGCCGCTCGCGCTCGCCGGTGAGGCGAACGCCCCGTTGGCCGCGATGGTCGGTACGGCGCCGGACGAGGCGCGGCTGCTGGTCGTGCCCCAGCCGCGCAACCGGGACCAGCGGTTCCGGTTCGCCGCCGAGTTGGCCGAGGTCGTGCTGCCGTACGTGGACGCCCACCGGGAGGTGAGCGAGGCGGTGCCGGTCGACCGGGGCCGGGACGTGCGGTACCGGTACGTCGACGCGCCGCAGGTGCTGGTGCCCAACCCGGCCGGGATCACGTTCCTGCGGCTGCTCGGTCGCTCCACCCGGTTCCGCCGACCGGACGGTGAGCACCCGGTGCACCCGTCGGTGCCGCTGCTCGGGCGGTGGCTGACGTTCTTCGCCGACCGGGCCGAGCATCCGGGTGCGTCGGCGCTGCTGGCGATGACCGACGCGCTGACCCTGCACTGGGCCACCGGGCAGAGCGCCGTGGAGGACCTGCACCTGCCGGCGTTGCTCGGCTGGATCGACCCGCCGCCGGGAACGACCGGTGCCGAGGCGGCGGCCCGGGCCGAGGACCCGGGCACGCATCCGCCGGCCGGTCCGGCCACCGACCCGGACTTCGACAACCACCGGCTCGCGCCGGCCATCGCCGCGTACGCCGAGGCGGAGGACGACCCGGACGCGCGCGCCGAGGCGTACGCGACGCTGGAGTCGTTGCTGCGCGACCAGCTCGCGCCCACCTGGGAGCTGATGTGGCGCGGCGTGGGCCTGCTGCGCGCCCTGCCGCCCGGCGCCCGGGTGGAGGGGCGCTGGGCGGGCGACCGGGACGCGTTCACCGCGCACGCCGAGCACGTCGACGCGGGCGGCGGGCCGCAGCCCCGGCGGGACGGCGCGGTCGCCGCGGCGGTGCGGCTGCACCGGTTGGAGCGGGCCCTCACGTCGTACGCGGTGCAGCGCGCCTACGACGACCCGCTGGTGATGGCCGAGCACCGCCTCACCGGCGAGGCGTTCGTGGGCGAGGTGACGCTCGCCGATCCCGCCCGGGTCGACGACAGCGGGAAGCGGCCCGTGCTGCGTCCCCGGATCCAGGTGGTCACGACCGAGCCGGTGCTGGTGCCGGTGGGCGCCACGCTGTACTCGCCGGCCCGGCCGGGGCAGAAGGCCCGGGTGGTGTTCCTGCACCCCGCCGACGGCAAGACCGAGGTGGTGCTGGAGCTGTCCGGCGGGATGGGGCGCGGGCTGACGGCGCCGCCGGGCAGCGTGCCGGAGGTGGGGGAGCGGCTCTGCTACACGACGCTCTCCGACGCGTACCTTCCGGCCGGCGCCTTCCCGGCCCCCGAGGAGACCCCCTGGACCCACGGCGGCCCGCCGGTGCCCGCCGGCGCCGAGGCCGCCGGTGCCGCCACGGCTGGCGACGCTGCCGGCGACCCCGCGCCCGACGGTGACCCGGCCGAGGAGTGGGCCTGATCGGCCGGGTGCCGGCGGCGGTCAGGCCGCGACGGCCGTGACCGGGGCCGGCACGTCCAGCCGGGACAGCGCGGCGCGGTGCGCCACGTCGAGCGCGTCGGCGGCCGGCGACTCGATGTCGGGGAGCACCCCGGTGCCCTCCCAGTTGGTGCCGGTGACGGGGTGGACCGGACGGGCGACCGGCACGGTGACCTCCAGGTGGGCGTGGGCGCGGAAGCCGATCCGGGGATGCGCCCCGCCTCCGGTGCGCTCGCCCACCACGGTGGCCCGGCCGGACTGCTGGAGGTCGTAGGCCAGTTCCTCGCCGCCGGAGAACGTGCGGCCGCTGGTCAGCACGTAGACCGGCTTGGTGGCGTCGTACGTCGGCACAGGCACGTACGCGGCGCTCCAGGACTGGCGGACGGGACGGCCCGCGCGGTCGTACGTGGTGTGCAGCAGGGTCGGCTCGTCGAAGAACCAGCCGCAGAGGAGCGCGACCCCGTCGGGGCTGCCGCCGACGTTCTCGCGCAGGTCGAGCAGCAGCGCGTCGGTGCCGGCGAGCAGCCGCATCGCCGCGGTCATCTGGTCGCCGGCGAGGGGCGGGGGGAAGAGCAGCGGCCGGATCTCCAGCAGGCCGACGTTGCCGTCGAGGCGCTGCACGCGGCCCACCCCGCCCATCGTGTCGGCGGCCAGCCGCACGATCCGGTCGTCGTCGGGGTGCTCGTCCCGTTCGGGCAGCGCCTCCTCGTGGTACTTCAGGCGCAGGTGCAGGTCGCCGTTGAGGGACTGGAGGTCGGCGGTGACCAGCTCACCGAGGGCGCGGGGGTCGGCCGCGGTGGCGTACCGGCCGGCGGCGAGGTTGTCGGTGAGCAGGGTGGCCAGCCGTCCGGCCAGGTCGGGGAAGACGTAGTGCTCGTCGACGAGCGTGGCGGTCCGTTCGACGGCCTCGGTGATCTCGGCCTGGCGCATGGGCGGCTCCCGTCCTCGGGTGGTGGGTGCTGAGCAGTAGAGCAGCCGATTGACAGAAGCGTCAAGAGAAGTAGACACTTTCTGCCATGGCCGATCCACGTCCCGACCGTCCCCTCGACGAACTGCTGGAGGTCACCACCCCCGAGCAGTTCAAGGCGCTCGGGCACCCGTTCCGCCAGCGCCTGCTGTTCGCACTGGGCCAGCGCCCGGCCACGATCAGCCAGCTCGCCGGGGCGCTCGGGTCGGCCAAGGGCAACGTGGCACACCACCTCAAGGTGCTCCGCGAGGCCGGCATGGTGCGGGTGGCGCACACCCGGCCGGTGCGCGGCGGCACCGAGCAGTACTACCAGCGGTCCGCCCGGCGAATCCGGGTCGCGCCGGGACACGTCGGCGCCACCGCCGCCATGCTCGGCGCGGTCGCCGAGGAGATCGCGGCCGCGCCGGACGAGCCGCTGCTCCAGCTGCGGCACCTGCGGCTCACCCGGGCCCAGGCCGAGCGGCTCGGCGCCGCGCTCAGCGAGCTGGTCGACGGCGCCGAGGACGCCGGGGACGACGAACCGCGCTACGGGGTGCTCGTGAGCCTCTACCGGCAGGCCACACCCCCGCCGTCCGGACCACCCGACACCCCCACGGTGGGTCAGAATCGGGCTTGACCCTCACGTAACGGCAGGGGGGAGCCTGGTTTCCGAAGGGAGGGGACCATGGCGTACACGGTGGGCCAGGTGGCCAAGCTCGCCGGCGTGACGGTACGGACGCTGCACCACTACGACGAGATCGGCCTGCTCTCGCCGAGCGGGCGCAGCAGGACCGGCTACCGCCGCTACGACGACGCGGACCTGGAGCGGTTGCAGCTCGTCCGCTACTACCGCGAGCTGGGGTTCCCGTTGGAGGAGATCGCCGCGATCCTCGACGACCCGGCGGCCGACCCGGCGGCGCACCTGCGTCGCCAGCACGAGCTGCTGACCGTACGGATCAAGCGGTTGCAGGAGATGGTCTCGGCGATCGAGTTCGCGTTGGAGGCGAAGAAGGTGGACATCCAGCTGACCCCCGAGGAGCGGTTCGAGGTCTTCGGGGACTTCGACCCGGAGGCGCACGCCGATGAGGCGGAGCAGCGGTGGGGCGGCAGCGAGGCGTACCGGGAGTCGAACCGGCGGGCGGCCCGGTACGGGAAGGACGACTGGCTGCGGTTCAAGAGCGAGAACGAGGACTGGGGGCGGCGCGTCGTGGCCGTCATGTCCTCGGGCGCGCCGGCGGACAGCCCGGAGGCGATGGAGCTGGCCGAGGAGCACCGGCAGATCATCGGCCGCTGGTTCTACGAGTGCTCGTACGAGATCCACACCGGTCTGGCGGACATGTACGTGGCCGACGAGCGGTTCCGGGCGACCTACGAGAACATGGCGCCGGGCCTCGCCGCGTACCTGAGCGAGGCGATCCACGCCAACGCGATCAACCGTGGGTGACACGCCGTCCGGGTCGCGCCCCTGTGCGCGCGACCCGGACGGGCTGGGCCGGGATCACATTGGCGGCGGTTCCGGCGGCGGTTCCGGTGGCAGGCTCGGCGCCAGGCGGCGCAGCGAGGTGTACGTGGGCACGAGCGCGTCGTACAGCTCGGCGAAGAGCGGCAGCAGCGTCGCGTACGTGGCGGCGGCGGCCGGGTCGGGGCGCACGATCTCCTCGATCCGCACCAGGTCGGCGGCCACGTCGATGGAGGGGATGAGGCCGAGCGCCTGCATGCCGAGCAGGGCGGCGCCGAAGCTGGATCCCTCGTGCCCCGTCGGGAAGCTCACCGGCACGCCGAGCGCGTCGGCGAGCATCTGCCGCCACAGGCCGCTGCGGGCGAAGCCCCCGCTGGCGCGGACCTCGTTCACCTCGTTGCCGGCGGACCGCACGGAGGCCAGCACCAGCGCGAGCTGCTGGCATACGCCCTCCATGGCCGCGCGCACCAGGTGTTCGCGGCGGTGCCCGTGGGTGAGCCCCACGTACGCGCCGCGCGGCAGGGCGCTCCAGTGCGGCGCCCGCTCGCTGAGCAGGTACGGGAGCATGATGAGCCCGCCGGAGCCGACGGGGGCGCGGGCGGCGAGGGCGACCAGCTCTTCCTCGGCGTGCCCGCCCAGCTCCGGGGCGAGCGCGTCGCCGGCCCACCGGAGGACGAGGCCGCCGTTGTTGATCGCGCCGCCGACCACCCAGCGGTGCTCGGTGAGCGCGTAGCAGAACACGCCGCCGAGCGGGTCGACCCCGGGCCGCCGCACCACCACCCGCATGGCGCCGCTGGTGCCGATCGAGCAGGCCACCATGCCGGGCTGCACGGCGCCGAGCCCCAGGTTGGCCAGGGGGCCGTCGCCGGCGCCGACCACCACCGGCGTGCGCTCGGGCAGGCCGGTGCCGTCCGCGCCCTCCGGGGTGAGCCGGGGCAGCACGGCCGTCGTGGAGACCAGCCGCGGCAGTTGCTCGCCGCTGATGCCCGCGACGGCCAGCGCCTCGGTGTCCCAGTCGAGGCGGTGGATGTCCATGAGGCCGGTGCCCGACGCGACCGAGTGGTCGGTGACGAGCAGCCCGCTCAGGCGCAGCAGCACCCACTCCTTGATGCCGACCCAGTGGGCGGCCCGCTCGAAGAGCGCCGGCTCCTGCTCGGCGAACCAGAGCAGCTTGGGCAGCGGGGCCATGGGGTGGACCGGGGTGCCGGTGCGGCGGTGCAGGGCGAGCCCCGACGGGACGGCGCGGAGCCGTTCGGCCTGGCGGCTGGCGCGCGCGTCGGCCCAGGTGATGGACGGGGTGAGCGGATCGCCGCCGGCGTCTAGGCCGATGAGGCTGTGCATGGCGGTGCTGAACGACAGCCCGGCCACCGGCCGGTCCAACTCGGCGACCGTCGCCCGGATCGACTCGCGTACCGCGTCGAGGATGCGCCGTGGGTTCTGCTCGGCGTACCCCGGTTGCGGCTCGTCCAGCGGGTAGGCGGCCGAGTTGCCGGCGAGCTGCCGGCCACGGATGTCGTACGCGACGGCCTTGGTGCTGGTCGTACCGATGTCGACGCCGATCACCACCGGCGGCGCGCCGCCCGACCGGCCCATCGACGTCCACCCCCTCCGCGTGCCGGCGGCGGGGCCACCCGGCTGCGTCGACGGTACGGGCGGTTGTCGCGCGACACGCCCGGAGCACATCAAGCTTTGCCGCAAAACCGGCCTATCGTCCATGTTGCTCCGCCGATCGGACATTTCGTCCAACGGCCCGGGTTCGCGTCGGCCGCCGCCGGAGTTAACACCTGTGACACCCCGGTTGGTGGCCTGCGCGGCGAAGGAGTCGGCATGGCAAGAACTGATTCGACGGGTTCCACGTGGCGGTACCGGTGGGCGCACCGGCAGAACGAGCGCCGGCACCGCACCTACCGCGGCGCCGAGGCCGCCTGGCAGCGGCGGGCCGAGGAACTATGCCGCCTCCGCAAGCTCGCCGCCGACTTCCACGGTTCCGCGGCGGCGGGCCTCGGCCTCCCCCTGGAACTCGCCCCCGACGAGGTGGTGCTCTGGGTGTGGCCGGCCGCCAAACTGGTCGAGGTCCGGCACACCGGGGTGCTGCCCGCACCGGACCTGACCGTCGACCCCGACGCGACGCCGGTGCGCCCCCGCCGCCCGGACGGCGTCCGGGTCGCCGACGCCGGCATGGCCGTGATCACCAGCCGTCGACTCGTGCTGCTCGGCGGCCGGGGCCGGCGCGACTGGGCGTACGGCCGGATGACCGGTCTGGCCCACGACCCGAACTCGCCCGTCACCCTGATCCAGGTGCTCGACCGTCGCCGCACCTCCGGGCTGATGCTGCCCGTGGAGGCGGCCGCCGACTTCCGGTTCACGCTCACCCTGGCCTTCGCCGACGCGATCGAGCAGCGCGCCACCGTGGTCGCGCAGTTCGACGAGCTGATCGCCGAGCACGAGCAGCTCAAGCCGCTCCGGCCGGCCGTCGCGACCCCGGGGCAGGCGCGGCTGTCGGGGCTGGTGCCGGGCGGCCGGCGTACGGTCGCCGTGGCCGCCGCCGTCGCCGTGCTCGTGCCCGCGGTGCTCATCGAGTCCAACCCGTCCGACCCGGCGGGCGAGGTGGCCGCGGCTGCCACCCCGGCGCCCAGTCCCAGCGTCGCGCCGATGCTCGTGCGTCCGGCCGCCGTCCCGGGCGGCACGTCACCCTCGCCGACGGCCTCGGCGAAGCCGAAGCCGAAGCGGACGACGCCCTCGCCGACGCCCCAGCGGGAGCGGCTGTGCGGCGCCCCGGACAACCCCATGGGGTACGACTTCTGCGGCGGCGACCGGATCCGCCGGCCGGCCGCGGAGATCTGCGACTACTTCGACTGCGTGCAGGAGTTCTGGGCGGGCCGGGGCTACCTGGTGCAGTGCCGCGACGGCGCGGTCAGCCTGACCGGCGGCCGCCGCGAGGCGTGCGCCGAGCACCGCGGCGTACGCCGCACCGTCTGGACCTGAGTCGGGCGCGGCGACCGCGGGTCAGGCGTCGGCGGCGTCGAGCAGGATCCGCGCCAGCTCCGACGGCTGCGAGAACATCGGCCAGTGGCCGGTGTCCATCTCGACCAGTCGCCACCGGTCGCTCTTGAGCAGCGCCGCCACGTCGGGCGTCGGCTCGTCGCCGTCGAGCAGGCACTTCACGTACGTCGCCGGCAGTTCGCCGAGCGGGCGGGCGAGCGTCGCGGGCTCGGTCAGCGTGGCGCCGGGGTGCGGCGTCGAATCCGCGACGATCCGCTGGATCTGCTCGTCGGTGAGCCCCTGGCCGGCGTAGTCCTCCGCGGTCAGCGGCGGCCAGAACCCGTCGTTGGCGGTGATCGCCGCCCGCACCCGCTCACCGAAGGGCGGCCACACCGACACGAACGACTCGCCGTCGTGCGGCACGTTCGAGTCGAGGAAGACCACCCGGCGCAGCCGGTCGCCGATCCGCTCGGCGGCCTGCCCGGCCGGGATGCCCGAGTAGCTGTGCCCGACCAGGACGACGTCGCGCAGATCGCGGCGTTCGATCTCGTCGACGATGTCCCGCACGTGCGTCTGCTGTCCGGCCGGCACACCCCGCCGTTCGGCGAGACCGGAGAGGGTCACCGGGTGGACGCCGTGGCCGGCGGCGCGCAGCTCCGGCGCCACCGCGTCCCAGGCCCACGCGCCGAGCCAGGCCCCGGCCACGAGTACGAATTCCGCCATGCCGGCACCGTAGCCCGGCCCACCGACACCCGCTGTCCCTCACCTGTCGGCGTCGGCGTGCAGGGGGCGGAGGCCCGCGAAGATCAGCGCGCCGGCGACCGGCAGCAGGTCGAGGTTCACGGCGATCGCCGCGAAGCCCACCAGGACCAGCGGCGGAGCCCAGAGCGGCAGCCGGCGGGGGCGCAGGGTGGCGGCCTGCACGAGCAGGGTGAGCAGGCCGAGCTGGAACAGCAGCGGGCCGAGGAGGAACAGCGGGTCCGGCAGGGGTGCCGCGTCGGCCAGGCCGGGGAAGAGGTCGCCGAGGATCACCCAGAGGAAGCTCGCGGCACCGGCCAGGGCCGCCACCGTGGCGGTGTCGGTGAGTGCCCGCAGGCGTGGTGCCGCGCCCAGCAGCATCCGCCGCAGGTGCACGGCCAGGACGCCGAAGAGGGCGATCGAGGCGAAGAACAGACTGTGGCCGATGTTCCAGGCCCAGCCCGGCCCGTGGTCGCCGTCCAGGCCGTCGATCAGCCGGGCGACGCCG
Organism: Micromonospora globbae; assembly: GCF_036184225.1. Taxonomy (NCBI): domain Bacteria; kingdom Bacillati; phylum Actinomycetota; class Actinomycetes; order Micromonosporales; family Micromonosporaceae; genus Micromonospora; species Micromonospora globbae. The sequence goes on along the minus strand of NZ_CP108084.1, from coordinate 4,350,719 downwards.
TAGAGCAGCAGGAGGAGTGGTGCGGTGAGGGTGACCATCCGGATCGGGGACACGTGCCGTACGGTGACGCGGGCCTGGGTGGCAGTCATGTCTCCAGACTGGACACGGGGCGGGGCGGGGGCCATGGGGGACTCCCACCAGCGGACCCGGAGGTCACCGCCCCCGATCCTCGTCAGGGTGGGCGGTCATGGTGGATCAGCGCCATGGGACGGCCTGGCATTGCCGATCATGCGCCCGTTTTCGTCCCTCGTAGGTGTTCTGTCCGAGATGATGGGTAAATGGAGATACGCTCCGACGATGGTGCGCGGCTGAGGATCCGGCCGGTCGGCTACCAGCCGGGCGTCGAGCCGCCGGTCGATCCCGAGCAGGCCCGCGACTGGGACGACTGGCTGCTCATCGAGGCGGACGCCCGTACGGCGGACGGCCAGGCGTGGTCCCACTGCCAGCCGTCGCTCACGGTGGCCGAGGCGGGGCTCCTCGCCGAGTGGCTGGGGCTCCAGGCCGGACTGGCGGCCGAGCCGGGGACGCTGCCGGCGGTGCTGCGCTTCACCGAGCCGAACCTGGCGATGCGCACCCGCGTCATCCGGCGGCGACGGGTGGAGTTGACCGTCGAGTTCTCCTACGAGTCGTTGCCGCCGTGGATGCGCCGGCCGCTCACCGCCGTGTACCCGTTGCCGCTCACCGTGTCGGCCGACGCGCTCGGTGTGGCGGCCGAACAGTGGGCCCGGGAGGTCGAGGCGTACCCCCACAGGATCGTCTCGTGAGACTGATTCGGGGACCGCGTCGACCACGCGGGGGTCAAATCTCTCTTAACGGAACAAAGGGAAGCATCGATCCCTGGGGCGTGTCCTGCCATCGACGCGGGCGGTTGTACCGCGTGTGACCACCACATCACCCGGCACGTTCGTACCGGCCACCGCACTGCCCGACTGGCGGATCGCCTGGGCGGCCCGCGAGAACGAACGGCGGCGGCGTGCCCACCTCCTCGCACTCGAAACGTGGCGCCGGCGCGCCGACGAGCTGACGCGCCAGCGCATCGAGGCGGCCACCTTCCTCGGCTGCACGGAGCCCCGCGCCGGCCTGCCCGTCGACCTGGACGACGACGAGTTGATCTTCCGGATCCTCCCCGCCGCGGAACTGGTCGAGGCCGCCGCCCGGCACGTACCGGGCCTGCCGCCGCCCGCGCTCACCGTCGGGCCACCCGCCCCGGCCGGGCGTACGCTCCCGCCGGGCCTGCGGGTCACCGACGCGGGCGTCGCCGTCGTCACCAGCCGCCGCGTCGCGTTCGCCGGCCGTTCCCAACGGCGCGAGTGGTGGTACGCGGACCTCGCCGCACCGGCCCACCACCCCGACGTGCCGCTCACCCTGCTGCACCCGAGGACGCCCGGGCGTCTCGCGGGACTGCGGGTGCCGGCGAACGTCACCGCGAACACCCGCTTCTACCTGACCCTCGCCGTGGCCGCGGCCCGGGACGAACGCGCCGCCGTCGTCGCGGAACTCGACGCGCTCAGCGAGGCCCACGAGCGCTGCCGCCCGACGCCGCCCGCGCCGGCCGAGCCGTGGCAGGCGCCGCTGCTCGCACGCCGGCCCGAACGGCGGGCCACCACCGCCGTGGCGGCTGTCGCCGCCGTCGCGTTCGCCACGTTGACCGCCGGCGCCCACGGGCCGGACGACGGCGACCGCCGGGTCGAGGCCGGGGACGTCTCGACCGTCGAACCGCCGCTCGGTGTCCGGGCCGTCGTCCCCACCCTCGCCCCCGTGCCACCGGACGCCTTCACCGCGCCGCCGACGGCCGGCCCGATGCCCGGCGGCACCTCCGGCGGCGTGCCGGCACCGGCCTCGACCGGGGCCGCCGCTCCCGGGTCCTCCGGTGCGCCGGCCACCGGGGGAAGCGGCGGCAGCATCCGTCCGGCGACGGCTCCCCGCGTGCCGACTGCTCCGGCGCCTCCGGCCGCGTCGGCACCTCCGGCTGCCCCGGCACCGCCGCCCGCGCCGGCACCGCCCACCGCGCCGCCTCCCACGACCGCGCCGAGCAGGCCGGAGCCGACCGACCCGCCGAGCAGCAGCCCGCCACCGTCCCCGCCGGCGGCGCCGGCCCCCGACGAGACGACACCGTCCGCGCCGGACAACCAGCTGATCACCGTCTGCCTCGACCCGCTCCGGCTCCCGCTGCTCGACCCGCTGCTCTGCCCCCGCGACGACTGACAGCCGGCGTGCCGACCGCGAGCCGGACGATCGCCGCCGGCCCGGCGAGTCGCCGCGCACGCGGCCGGCGATCGGCGACCGCGGGTCGGCGTCCGGGGAGGTCCCCGCAGCGCCCGCCCGCCGGGGTGACCGGCAGGCAGGGCGCACCGCCGGTCAGCCGGCGGCGCCGAAGTCCGGAACGGTGAGGGCGCCGTCGGCGGCCAGCGGGAAGCCCGGGTTCCAGGCGATCTCCCAGACGTGACCGTCCGGGTCGGCGAAGCAGCCGGCGTACCCGCCGTAGAAGGTCTCCCGCGCGGGCCTGGTGACCTCGGCGCCGGCCGCGGCCGCGGTGGCCAGCACGTCGTCGACCTCGGCGCGGGACCGGACGTTCTGCGCGAGGGTGATCCCGCCGAACCCGTCGCCGCCGGGATCGTCGACGCCGGCGTCGGCCGCCAGCTTGTCGCGGCCCCACAGCACCAGCGCCATCGGCCCGGCCTGGACGAAGACCGTCTCCTCGACCTCCTGGCCGCGCCAGCCGAGGCGTTCGTAGAACGCCCGGGCGCGCGCCAGGTCGGCGACGCCCAGCGTGACCAGACTGATCCGTTGCTCCATCGTCATCCTTCGCTCACTCGGGGGCGTGGCAGACGGCCTCGACGTTGTTGCCGTCCGGGTCGCGGACGAACGCGCCGAAGTAGGTGGCGTGGTATTCCGGCCAGACCCGCGGCTCGTGCAGCACCTCCGCTCCGGCGGTCACCGCCGCGTCGCGGAACGCCCGCACGGCGGCGCGGCTGTCGGCCGTGAACGCCAGGTGCGCCTCGCGGGCGGCGCCGGGGGTCTCCGTCGGGCCGATCCAGAACTCCGGGCGCTCCCGCCCGTAGCCGATCACGTTCGGGAACTCCAGCATCCGCCGGCCGCCGAGCGGGGCGAGGACGGCGTCGTAGAAGGCGGCGCTGGCCGCCATGTCGCGAACCTGGATGGACAGGTGGTCGATCATGCGCTCCTCCGGCTGTCGTCGGCCCCACGCTAGGCCCCGGGTCCGACAGGACGGGCGGAAACCGGGACCCGGTCGCGTCCGTCCAAGAGGCATGCGCGGGAGACTCCTACGCCGCGGCCTGCTCGGTGCCGCGGCCCTGACGATGCTGGCCGGCTGCGGTGCGGCGGCCGGCCCCTCCGACGGCGGGGCGGGAGCCGACCCCGACCGGCTGCGGCAGCGGGCGCGGGAGGCGTTGGCCCGGTACGACGAGGCGGTCCGGGCCGCCGGAGGCGAGCCGCGGTTCGTGCCGACCAGCGGCCTCACCGGCCAACTCGGCGACTGGGAGCCCGCCAACGGCGACAACAAGCTGGCGCTGTCCGCCGGGATGATCGACGCGCGGGGGCCACTGCCCGACCCGCCGCGGGAGACGGGCACCGTCACGTGGGAGAGCGGGCAGAAGCGGCAGGTGCCGCTGCTCTCGGCGGAGGCGGCCCTGCGACGGCTGCGCGAGGCGGGCGACGGGCCCTGCCCGGGATGCGTACCCCTGGAGGTCACCGCCGCGCGCCTGAGCACCGCGCGGATCGCCACGACGCGCGGCCCGGCGGTCGTGCCGGCCTGGGAGTTCGCGCTCGCCGGTACGCGGGTGCGGCTGACCCGGGTGGCGGTCGCCGACGAGGCCGTCGTCACGGTCACGCCGCCGCCGTGGGATCCGGACGCCGCGCCGGGCGGGCACACGATCCAGTCCGCGACCACGACCGTGGACGCGCGGGAGTTGACCGTCACGTTCGTCGGCTCGCCGGGTCCGGCGAGCGAACCGTGCGGGGTGGACTACACGGCCGAGGCCGTCGAGTCGGCCACCGCCGTCGTCGTCATCGTCACCGGGCGCGGGCACGGCGACGGTCCGCAGGCGTGCCCGGCCATCGGGGCGACGCGCACGGCCACGGCCGAGCTGGAACGACCGCTCGGGGAGCGGGCCGTGCTGGAGGTGCAGCGGGGGCTGCCGGTCCCGGTGACGGTCACCGGTTAGGTGAGGCGACGTCCACCGGGAGGCCGGACGAGACGGGGGACGGGTGGTGCCGGCGGATCCCGTTGCGCCGGCACCACCCGTCGTCGAGGGAGCCGCTACGCCCCCGGGACCACGACGAGGCCGTTGTTGTAGTCGGCGAGTAGCACGTCCTTGTGTCCGTCGTTGTCGATGTCCCCGACGGCGAGGCCCTGGTGGCCGTAGTGCGAGGCGTAGTAGGGGTTGTGGCCCAACTGTTCCCGGCCCAGCCGCCCGTCCGGGCGCTGGAGCAGGACGCCCACCGCGTACCAGCCGCCGTGGGCCACCACCACGTCCAGCCGCCCGTCGCCGTCCATGTCCTCGAGGACGACCGGCTCCGGCATGTCGTACGCCACGTAGACCTGCCAGGCGCCGAGGGTGCCGTCCGCCTGGTGGGTCAGCACGGAGACCCGCGGGTCGGGCATGTTGCCCGTGACGGTGACGACCACGTCGGCCCGGCCGTCGCCGGTCACGTCGCCGGCTGCGAACGACTGCGCGGAGATCTCCTGCCCCTCGGGCACGGGGATCCCGGCGGGCGCGGCGAAGGTGCGTGCCGCGGTCTGCTCGACGACGACGACCCGGCGACCGTCGAGGCGTACGAGGTCCAGTCCGGGACCGCCGGTCACGTCGGCGATGCCCAGGAGCGGGGCGGAGGTCGGCGTGGGCACCGACGTCGGCGGCGCGAACTCGCCCGGCCCGGTGCCGTAGCGCACCAGCACCGACTCGTTGGTGGTCGCCACCAGGTCGAGCCGGCCGTCGCGGTCGAGGTCGACCACCCGGAGGTCCCCGAGGGCCGCGCCGAACGGCAACGCCACCGGCGCGGACAGCCCGCCGCCGGCCTGCCGGTACAGGTCCAGGCCGTCGCCGGAGGCGACCAGCAGTTCGTCGCGCCCGTCGCCGTCGAGGTCGGCGATGACCGGCACCATGCTCCCGCCCGTCGGCACGCTCGTGGCGTACCGGACGGGCGCGGCGAGCCGGTGCTCGGGCAGTTGGACGAACAGGTACACCGAGTGGTTGAGGTCACCGGCGTCCGCCTCGTCCCGGGTGGTGAGGACGACGTCGGTGAGCCCGTCGCCGGTGAGGTCGCCGGCCGCGACGGCCGTCTCGTCCGAGCCCACGCGGGCCGCCTCGGCCGGGCCGAAGGACACCTCGCCGTACGCCGGGTCGACGTGCACGGTCAGGTCGTCCGACGCGCTGGCGCCGTACTCGGGATCGCCGCCGGTGCCCTCGAAGCGGGCGTAGTAGGTCGCCGTGCTGGTCGTCGGGGTGACGACCAGGGCGGCGTACCCCTGCCAGGCGTTGGTCTGGCCGACGACCTCGTTGCCGGACAGGAAGAGCACCTTGCCGCGTAGTTCGGCGCCGTCGGCGGTGGTGACCCGTGCGGACAGCGCCACCTTCTGGCCCTGTTCGGAGCGGACCGGGTCGGCGGCGATCGTGGTGGTGGTCGCCGTGCCGGTGTAGCCGGCCGCGGACGCGAACGGCCCGGCCGCGCCGCTCGCCGTCACCGCGCGCACCTTGTACTGGTAGTAGTACGTGTCCGACCGCTCGGTCTCGCGGAACGAGGTGCCGGTGGTCGTGGTGATGAGGGTGTCGCCGTCCATCACGTGGTGGCGGTAGACCTCGTAGCGGGCGGCGCCGTCCACCGGTTCCCAGGCCAGGTCCATGACGGACGGTGTGCCGGTGAGTCGCAGGCCGCCGGGCGCCGGCAGAACCGGGTCGGTGGTGGCGCTGGCCTGTGGAGAGTGGCCGGAGAGCTTGTTCCGGTTCTCCGCCTGGATCACGTAGTAGTAGGTGGTGGCCGGGGCGAGCCCGGAGTCGAGGAACTCGAGGCCGGTGCTGCGGCCGACCTGGGTGTAGGGGCCGCTCGACCCGGTGGAGCGTGAGATCCGGTACGCGCTCGCCTGCGGCGCCGCCTGCCAGGTGACCCGGATCTGCGTGGACGAGACGGCCGTGGCGCTGGTGGCCGGCGGTGGTTCGACCGCCGGGGCGGCCTGGGCGGGTGTCGTCGCCAGCTGGGTCATGGCGACGAGTGCTGCCACGAGGGCGGCGCCGACCCTCCGTCGCTGGGTAGGTGCGTGCGCTGCCAAGCGTCCTCCATCCCCGTTGAAGATCATCCTCTGGTACGGCGTCGGGAGGGTTCTCCGCGTCACGCCCACGGCCACCGAGCGACCGGTCGGGTCAATGTACGCCGGAGGTATATACGCGAGGTATACATCGGGAGTATGGTGGCCGCATGAGCGTTCCCATGACCCTCCTCGGCCTGCTCGAACGCGAGCCCAGCCACGGCTACGACCTCAAGCGCGACTACGACACGTTCTTCAGCAGGGGCAAGCCGCTGCCGTTCGGTCAGGTCTACGCGACGCTCGGCCGCCTCGCCCGCGACGGGAAGATCGTGGTCGGCGAGGTGGAGCCCGGCGTCGGGCCCGAGCGCAAGCGCTACGTCATCACCGAACGCGGCGCCACCGAGGTCGAGTCGTGGCTCACCGAGCCCGTCGAGGCCGAACCCAACCTCCAGACGGTCCTGTTCACCAAGGTGGTGCTGGCGCTCATGCTGGGCCGGCCCGCCGAGGAGTACCTCGACGTCCAGCGCGCCACGCACCTGCGCCGCATGCAGGAACTCACCGAGATCAAGCGCAGCGGCAACCTCGTCGACACGATGCTCGCCGACCACGGCCTGTTCCACCTGGAGGCCGACCTGCACTGGATCGACACCACGGTCGCCCGGCTGGACGCCCTCCGCACCATGGTGGCGCAGCGATGACGGCCATCGAGGCGCGCGACGTCGCCCTGTCCTTCGGCGAGACCCCGGCACTGCGCGGCGCGAGCGTCTCCGTGGCCTCCGGCGAGATCGTCGCCGTGATGGGCCCGAGCGGCTCCGGCAAGTCCACCCTGCTGCACTGCCTGGCCGGGATCCTCGTGCCGGACTCCGGCGAGATCCACTTCGAGGGCCGCCGGATCGACACCCTCAGCGAGACCGAGCGCAGCGCCCTGCGTCGCGACCGGTTCGGGTTCGTGTTCCAGTTCGGCCAGCTCGTACCCGAGCTGACCGCGGAGGAGAACGTGGCCCTGCCGCTGCTGCTCTCCGGCGTCAAGCGGGGCGCCGCCCTCGCGCAGGCCCGACCCTGGTTCGACCGGCTCGGGCTGACCGGGCTGGGACGGCGCCGGTCCGGTGAGCTGTCCGGCGGGCAGGCGCAGCGGGTCGCGCTGGCCCGCGGCCTGGTGGCCCGGCCCGGCGTGCTGTTCGCCGACGAGCCGACCGGGGCGCTGGACTCGCTGACCGGCGAGCAGGTCATGGAACTGCTGGTCACCTCGGCCCGCGAGCAGGGCACCACCGTCGTGCTCGTCACCCACGACGCCCGCGTCGCCGCGTACGCCGACCGGCAGGTCATCGTGCGCGACGGCAAGGTGAACGCGCTGGTGCACTCATGATCCGCTTCGCGCTGCGGCTCTCCCTGGCGGGCGGCCGGGAGGCCGCCACCCGGCTCGTCATCATCGCCACCGCCGTGGCGCTCGGCGTCGGCATGCTCCTCACCACCCTCGCCGGCATGAACGCCGTCGGCGCCCAGAACCAGCGGTACGCCTGGCTGAACAGCTCCGCGGCGCCGGCCTCCCCGGACGCCTCCGCCGACGCACTGTGGTGGCTCATCCGCGAGGACTACCACCACGGCGACCTGATCGGCCGGATCGACGTCGCCGCGACCGGCCCGGACGCACCCCTGCCCCCGGGCGTCCCACGCCTGCCCGGCCCGGGCGAGTACTACGTCTCACCCGCCCTCGGCGAACGGCTGCACCGCACGCCGGCGGCGGAACTCGGCGACCGCTTCCCCGGCCGCGAGATCGGCACGATCGGCCGAGAGGCCCTGCCGTCCCCCGACTCCCTGCTGATTCTCGTCGGCCGCGCCCCGGCCGAGCTGGAACCGCTGGGCGCCCAACGGGTCACGCGGATCATGACCACCTCGCCGAGCGACTGCCCCAACGGCTGCTACCTCGGCTTCAACGAGGACGCCATGACCCTCACGCTGTCCGTCGTCGCCGCCGCGTTGCTCTTCCCCGTGCTCATCTTCATCGGTACGGCCACCCGGCTGGCCGCCACCCGCCGCGAACAGCGGTTCGCCGCCATGCGGCTGGTCGGCGCCACGCCGCGACAGATCGCCCTCATCTCGGCCGTCGAGTCGGCCCTCGCCGCCGCCGTGGGCACGGCCGTCGGGTTCGGACTGTTCTTCGCCCTCCGGCCCGGGCTCGCCACGATCCCGTTCACCGGCGAGCGGTTCTACGCCAGCGACCTCGCGCTCACCGCCGTGGACGCCCTCGTCGTCGCGTTCGGCATCCCGCTCGGCGCCGTCGTGGCCGCCTGGCTGGCGCTGCGCCGCGTGCAGATCTCCCCGCTGGGCGTGAGCCGGCGCGTCACGCCCAGGCCGCCCCGCACCTGGCGGCTCATCCCACTGGTGGTCGGCCTCGCCGAACTCGCGTACGTCATCGGGCGGCGCCCCGACACGACCAACGGGCAGCTCACCGCGTACCTCTCGGGGTTCCTGCTGATGCTCGTCGGGCTCGTGCTGGCGGGCCCGTGGCTGACCATGATGGGAGCCCGGCTGCTGGCCGGGCGGGCGAGCCGGCCCGCGGCGCTCATCGCCGGACGGCGCCTCGCCGACAACCCGCAGGCCGGCTTCCGGTCCGTCAGCGGCCTCATCGTGGCGTTGTTCGTGACCAGCGTGGCGACCGGCACGATCACCACGTTCGTCGCCAACCGCACCGCGCCGAACCCCGCCTCGGTGGCCGCCACGTCCCTGTCGAAGACGTTCTGGCCGGAGGACGGGCCCCCGCCGACCGCGGACCAGATCCCGGTCGGGCTCGCCGCCATCCCCGGGGTGCGCAGCGTGACGGTGGTGCGCACCAACCCCGACAGGGACGGATGGCAGGGCCTCGTCACCTGCGCCGAACTGGCACGCCTGGAGGTGTTCGGCGGCTGCCCCGCCGGCGCGCAGGTCGCCGAGGTGCCCGCCAACCTGATCGGCATGAGCGCCGCCGACCTCGCCGACGGCGACCACGTCTGGGAGGCCGCCGGCATCACCGCCGCCGACATCGACCGGCAGCCGATCCTGTCGGTCGTCGTCAACACCACCAGCCACGCCGCGCTGGAACAGGCCCGGACGATGCTCGTCACGGCATTTCCGCAGGGACGCTTCCCGGCCAGCGACGCCGAATGGCAGGCCAGCTCGGCGCGCCAGCTGGTGCAGTTCCAGCAACTGGCCAACGTGGTCATGCTGGCCAGCCTGCCCATCGCGGGATGCAGCCTCGCCGTGAGCGTCGCCGGCGGGTTGAGCGACCGGAAACGGCCGTTCAGCATGCTGCGGCTCACCGGCGTACGGCTGCGCACGCTGCGCGGGGTGGTCGCGCTGGAGACCGTCGTGCCGCTGCTGGTCGTCGCCGCGGTGGCCATCGGGATGGGATTCCTGGCCGCGCACCTGTTCCTGCGGGCGCAACTGGAGTACACGCTCATGGCGCCGAAGCCGTCGTTCTACCTGATGGTGGTCGGCGGGCTGGCGGTGTCGCTGGCGATCATCGGTGCGACGCTGCCGCTGCTGCGGCGCATTACCGGCCCGGAGACAGCCCGCAACGAGTGATTGCCGATCGGCGTGGACGGGCCCGGCGCCGCCGGGCCCGTCCGCCTGCGCCGGCGTCGCGGGGCTCGTCCGCCCGCCCCCTACCGTGGTACGAGGGCGAGGATGCTACCGGCGAGTGACGCCGGTGCCGGCGCTCCCCGCCTAGCCTCACCGCCATGAAGAAGATCCTCATGGGTTTCGGAGTGCTGCTCGGGCTGTACCTGATCGGCCGCGCCGCCGCCGAGCCGTTCGTCATCGACATGACCGATCCCGCCAGCTACCGGCACGACTGGGGCGGCCCGAGCCTGATCGGCGTCCTGGCGGTCCACTGCGGGCCGGGCATCATCTCCGCGCTGCTGATCGGGCGGGGGGTGCGCTCGTGGTGGCGGCGCCGGACAACGCCGGAGGTCGGCGTGTCCCGGCCGGGGGTTTCCTCCGCTCGGTAGAGCAGGGGCGAGCGGAGCGGATCGCGGCACGGGTGTCTGCCGGGATTCACATCGCGGCTGTGGTTGAGTGGGCCGGTACCTGACCGCTCTGGCGCATGGGGATGCGATGGCCGACGCCGTTCGAGAGATCGAGGTCAAATATCGGGTGGTCGATCCTGTCTCGCTGGTCCGTGCGCTCAACGATCGCGGATGCGTGCTCTCCGAGCCGATCCGACAGGACGACCAGGCGTACGCGGCGAACGGCTGGAGCTACGGGCAGAGCAAGGTCGGTCAGGCGTTCGCGCGGCTGCGGACCGAGAACGGACGGCACACCTTCTGTGTGAAGAAGCCCCACGACAACGAGCTGGCCTGCGCCGAGCACGAAACCGAGGTGCTCGCTCGGGACGAGATGCACGCGGCAATCCTGGCCATGGGCTTCTACCCGACCACCCGGATCGTCAAGACCCGACGGACAGCCCGTCTGGGCCGGATGATGCTCTGCCTCGACGAGGTCGAAGGGCTGGGCACGTTCTTCGAAATCGAGGCGATGGTGAGCGGTGACCGGCCGGCGTGCGAGGTGCAGCAGGAACTGGATGCCTTCGCTCGTTCCCTCGGTGTGGAGCTGGAGCGGAGCACCGAGACCTACGACTCGCTGCTCCGGGCGGTTCTGTCCGTCAAGCACTGACGGTTCAGCGGTTCCAGGAGCCGACGTGCGCGGTGGTGTTACGGCGGTGGAACAGCGACGCCTCGGCGTGGCCAGGGGTCTCGGAGGAGCTCCTGACGTCGGCGCTAGCCGCCGATTTCAGCAAACGGCTTCCAACGGGCGTGTTGGTGATTTTCTCGCACCGAATGAAGGCGGGCAGCGAACTCCGCCCTGACGCCAGCGGAACTTCGGAGCCGCGGGACGGCTGCGGCAATCATCTTCAGTTCCCGCGCATCGCGAAGCAGAGGCCAGTCCGGATCTGTGGTGACGTCGTACCCGTATGCTTCGGCCAGCGTGGCGTGCGCTCCGCGCTGGCCGAAACGCACCTCGCCGACCGCCACCGCGACCAGGTCTACTTGCCATGGGCCAAGGCATGTGGCGTCGAAGTCGCACAGCACTACCCGACCGGCCGCATTCCGCAACAGGTTGCTCACGTGAGCGTCGCCATGGATGATTCCCGAGCCGGCCCGCTGCTGTAGGGCAGCTACCGGCGCCTCTAGCCGGTCGCACCAGTCGAGCAGAAACTGCCGGTCGCTGTCGCTCAGCTCCTCCGCGTCGGCGAGGCGCGATCGTGCGTCCCCGACCGGATCCCAAGCTGGCAAGCGCTCTGGCAGAGGACCGAGGCTGTGGAACTCTCGCAGGACAGGCCCGAGTTCCTCCACCGTCGGGGCTGGCGCAACCGGGGGGATGTAGCTCCAGATCGAGGCAAGGAGAGTTCCGGCCCGCACCGGCTGGGTGACATTCGGCGCGAGCCGGATGGTCGGCGCGTCGACCTGTTCGAACCATCGCCCGAGCTCGACCACCTTGTAGACACGATTCGTAAGCCGATGTGACCTGGCGATGCGGATGACCATGCCAGCCGATGGCAGGGCGAAAACCGCGTTGTTGGTCAGCCCTAGTAATCGAGCATCGCCGGGGTGCACGCCGACTGCGTCGGCGGCTTCTCGCATAGCCGCCGTCATTGCCTCTTTCGAGAACCGTCCGCTCACGCTGCTCCATGGGCGTGAGCGGTGAGCCGGCGCTCGAAGTCGACCACTTCCGGGAGGCCGCGGTGCCGGCCGAGGTCACGACGCAGGTTGATGACCCGGTCGACGACCCGCCTGGACGTCAACGTCTGCGACTGCTGGATCACGCGGGCTCCGACGACGAGCGCCTCCTCGGGCTCGTCGGCGAGGAACAACGCGCTGCACAAGCCAACCTCGTTCAACACGGTGCTGCGGACGTTGGCAGGGCCGAATGCGGCTATCGCCTCCTGGACGTAGCGGACTGCCTCAGGCGCGTGTCTCCTGTCCTGTCGTGCCCTGTCCCGGTAAACGCGGCCGTACTGGGCGAGCAGTTCTCCCCGATCGTAGAAGCCCAACCAGTCTGGTTCGCGTTCGCTGACGATACGGTCAAACTGATCACTTGCCTTGCCGAGGATGTTCAGAGCGGACCGGTGATCTCCGAGCGCCGCGATGGACGCGGCCTCAGCGCCCCAGAGCAGGGCCTTCATCGCCGGCGTGGCTTGCGTGTCGAGCTGGGCATGGGCGAGTTGCAGTGCGGCAACGGCGTCGCGGTTGTGGCGCAGATGCTGCAATTGCTTGGCCTGGCCGTATCGGATCATTGCGGCCAGCGGCATGTCGTCAGCAGCGAGAGCCGCTCGTTCTCCAGCGGCGAAGTGTCGTTGTGCGTCCTCGTGCCTGCCGGCATCGAGGGCCGTCCAACCAGCCAGTTGCCGGGCCGCCGCGACCGCGGCTAGGAGGCGTGGAGCCAGCCCCGTCGGATGCGACCAGTCAAGCATTCGATACACAGACTCGGCGAACCGGGAGACTTCGCGGTACAGCAGGCCACCGCCCGACTCATAGTCCACGGAGCGATATAGCTCCAACACGGCGTTCAGGCGAACGACGTCCGCGGGGCCGATACGTCGCGGCCTCACCTGATCCGTTCCGTCGAGGAGCCCGGCTCCCGCGGCAACAGCGGCGATACCGGCCAAGAGCGCCCGCCGGCCCCTGTTGGGACCAGGGTGATTTGCGTCGTGGGTGGCGCTGCTGGCTGCCGGGTGCCTAGGTGGGCCGGTAGGTGCGAACCAGAGATGCGCGGTGGGAATGCGAAGGGCGTTTGCCCAATGGGCCAGTCGGTCAAGGTGCACGAGGGGCGGCCCGTTCTCGACGCGGCTGAGCTGCGCCTGGGTGATACCCAGCCAACCTGCCACCACAGTCTGCGGCAGCGGGCTTCGGCCGTGGTACGGGTGATGCCGGTACGCCCGGATGACCCGCCCCAGGTGCCGCTCCGCGAGCGCCTGGCGTATCGGTTCGTGCTCCCAGAACGCCGCCGGCACCACCGGCGGGCTAATCAGCCGGTCGCGCTCGGCGGTTTGGCATGGTGTGCAGCGTCCGCTGTCGTTGTCGCGCGCCAGGCGTCCGCCGCACCGCGGGCAGTTCGCACGTCTCACCGGCAACCTCGCTGTTCGCGGGTGGCTGTGTCGATGGTGCTCAGTTGAGCCTATCCATTCAAACCATTCACCGGGCGAGCGGTATACATGCCACGCATATCGACAATCCTCGCAGCGTCATGCGGTCAGCGGTCGCTCCTGAGCAGCCTGCATGAAAGGGAACGTCCCGCTGAAGGAAGGAGCAGGATGCTCACCATCGACCGGGTTAGCGGCCGGGCACTCGTCCCCGACGAACTGTTCGCCCAACTGACCGCCCGCATCGCCCACGACCATCCCGAGATGGCCACCGACATGCCAGCCAGGATCATGGACCAGGCGCTCGCCTTCCTCGCCGCCTGCGCCAACGCCACCGAACCACTCGGCCCGAGCGACCTCGTGGACATCGGCTGGCACACGTTCATCCTCCACACCCGTGAGTACGCCGACTTCTGCCAGCGGATCGCCGGCCGGTTCATCCACCACCAGCCCGACCCGCCGTCCGACGACACCGGCCCCACGGCTCCGGAGCCGCTCGGCGCGCCGATCTCCCGGACGGTCACCGCGATTCGGGCTGCCGGCTTCGCCCTCGACCAGGAGCTCTGGGGCGGGGTGACGGCCGACTGCAACTCCAAGTGCAGTCAGTGCCACGCCGGTTGCCACAACAGCCCGACGGGTTGACGCCCTCAGCGGTGGTCCCGGGCATACCCTGTCCGGGACCACCGCCTGGAAAGGGCTCGCCGATGTCGGCTCGCCGCCAATGGAACGAACTACCTGCCGGGGTGCGGCGCGCAGTCGAGCGTCAAGCGGGCGAGGTCATGCGGACCGAGTCGTTGCCGGACGGCGCGAGTTGCGAGATCGCTCTCGCGCTTCATACAAAGGCGGGCCGGATCTTCTGCAAGGGCGGCCGTACGGAGGGCCCGAAGGGTTGGCTCTACCGCAAGGAAGCCCGGATCAACCCCTTCCTGCCGGACGTCGTACCCCGCCTTCACTGGACTGTCGAGCGCGATGGCTGGCTGTTGCTCGGCTTTGAATACGCGCCGGGCCGCCACCCGCGCCTGGAGCCCGGCTCGTCGGACCTTGACACCATTGCCGACGGGCTGGCCACGCTCGCCCGCGAGCTGACGCCCTGCCCACCGGTCGACGTGCAGCCCTTCACCGAGCGGTGGCGTGGGCTCATCGCCCCCGAGATGGTCCGCGGGGAGACCCTCCTGCACACGGACATGACTCCTCGAAACTTCGTGCTCGGTGACCGGCTGCGACTGGTCGACTGGTCCGCGCCCTGCCGCGGCGCCGCCTGGATCGACACGGCCTTCATGCTGGTCCGGCTCATCCGCGCCGGGCACAGCCCCGCCGATGCCGAGCGTTGGGCAGTCCGTGTTCCTGCCTTCGCCGACGCTGACGGCAGGGCGGTCACCGAGTTTGCCGATGCCCTGGTCCGGTTGTGGACGCGGATGCAGGTCAGTGCCCCGGCAGCGCATCGCGGGCCGCTTCTCGACGCTGCCTGTGAGTGGCATGCGTATCGCCTGAGTCGGCAACCTGCCCCGATCTGACCAGCGTCGCCACCCGTGAGTGGGCCCGCGTGGCGGACGGCGTGGCGTCACCACCGTTATGCGAATGGTGCATGCTCGTCACGATTATCCCGGTATACCGGTACCCCTCTTGTGCATCCAGAGTGGTCGCATGGCCCGGGGCGGGTGCCGGGCTCCGGCGTTACTGCTTCCCCCGACAGCGGATTCGCGCCTCCCCGCTCGCCCCGGTGCCGCTCCGAGCACCCCGCGTTCAAGGGTGCGGCATCAGCGGTGCAGCAGAGGTAGGGAAGCGATGATCTACGTGACCGGTGACCGTCTCCAGGCGCACCACGTCCGGGCTGCTGCCTTCGTCATGCGGTGGCGCGGGCTCGACCCTGCCCAGGTGTACGACTACCTCGGCCGCGTGGCCGACGAACTCGACCGGCTGCGCCGGGAGCTGACCACCGCGCACACCGAGGCGGAGCGCATCCGCCAGGCGCTGCGGCAGTGGCAGTCCCGGCACCGCAACTGCCGCCACGGCGACCCCGGCGAGTCCAACGGCCGGTGGCCTCGGTGAGCGCGCCCCGTTGGGTCATCCACCTGCCCACCACGCTGACGAGCCTCGGCGAGGCCGTCGCGCTCACCGTCGCCCTTCGCGACTCCCTCGGCCACGTCACCGCCATCGATTTCGGCGAGGCCACCCTCAGTGAGGAGGACCGCCAGTTCCTGCGTACCCGGATCTGGTGTGACGTCAGGCTCGACGGCGGCTACCGCTGCCGGCGCCGCGCCGATCACGGCGGCCCGTGCAGCACCACGGCCGAGGACCTGCCCCGCTAGCCATCCCGGGGATGATCGACACGACCTACTGGC
Source organism: Micromonospora globbae (assembly GCF_036184225.1). NCBI lineage: Bacteria > Bacillati > Actinomycetota > Actinomycetes > Micromonosporales > Micromonosporaceae > Micromonospora > Micromonospora globbae. Next base: position 4,334,998 of record NZ_CP108084.1, on the reverse strand, counting down.
CGGCTCCGCGCTCTCCGTCGGGCCGGCCTCGCGGTTGATACCGCGATATCCCGTTCCCGGGACGGCGCTACGGCTGGGCGCGGGCGAGGCTTCGGGACAGCGGCCGGGGACGGGGCCCGGGCCGCATGGAACGAGGAGGCGCCATGACCCAGCGGCCCGACCGCGCGCTGCCCGGCGAGGTCTCACCGATCACCGTCCACATCGACCGATGGCGTACGGCGCTGCCGCCGGACGCCTGGCCGGATGGCTTCCCCGACAGCGGACTCCTGTGGCGGCGGGACGTCTTCGCGGTCGCGCAGGCGTGGCACGCCGGGCGGGCCAGCGTGCGGCAACTGCTGGTCGCGGTGCTGATGTGGGGGTACGGCCCGATCGGGTACGGCCCGTGGCGCACCGTCCGCGCGCTGGAGGGCGACCCGGACGGCAAGCGCCTGGCGTACGCGCTGGAGGGCCTGCGCGCACCGGTGCGGGACGAGGAGGCGCTGCGGACCGCCTACCAGCGGCTGCGCGACCCGAAGGAGTCGCGGCTGCCCCGGCTCGGGCCGGCGCTGTTCACGAAGCTGCTCTACTTCGCCGGCTACCGCCGGGCGGCCGCCGGGGGTGCCTCCGGGCCAGGCACGACGGCACTCGGCGACGGCCAGCTGCAACCCCTCATCCTCGACCCCGCCGTGGCGCGCCAACTGCCGGCGGAGGCGGGCGTACGGCGCGGCACCGAGTGGCTCCCGGCGGAGTGGCTCGCCTACCTGCATTGGGCGGCGGACCAAGCCCGGCGGCGGGGTGTCGAGCCGGACGAGGTGGAGATGGCAGTGTCCCAGGGCCGGTTCACCCACGACTGATGGCCACCACGCGGACGCCGCTGAGGACGGCTGGGCCCTGCCACTTCCGGTGCGCCCGCACCGGTCCCGCCGCTCCCCGGGGAGAGGGAGCGGCGGGGATGGCCCGGCGTCACATCCGGGCGTGGCGGCGGCTCGTGACGGTCGCGGCGGCGAGCGTCGCGGCCAGGAGCGCCGCGAGGGTGGCGATGGGAGCGGCGGAGACACGCAGGTCGTGCGCTGCCGATGCGGTGTGGAGAAGGTGGTAGCTGATGCGGGCGGAGGCGGGGATGAGGAGCAGGGCGAACGCGGCGATCGGTGCTCGCGTGTCGATCGGTGCGGCCAGGAGCGCCACCGCGGCGAACGCGTAGAGGGACATGGTGCGGGCGTCTGACCAGTCGTTGAGCGGGCTGGGGGTGAAGGCGACGATCGCCAGCACGGTGGGAACGAGCCAGACCCACGGCCGCGTCACTCGGGTGCGGGGTGCCCTCAGCAGCGCCAGCAGGGCGAGCGCGGCCAGCAGGACGGGCCACAGTCGGGAGTCGTCCGCGTTGCGGACGATGTCGGCCGGCCACGTCCCGGCGGAGACGCCGGCGTGCACGTGCTGCGCGCCCACGGTCACCACGGCCGCCACGAACGCCACGCGGTAGGCGCCCCAGGCGGTCGCGAGGAGCGCCACGGCGAGGGCCGCCGCGATGGCGACGCCCCACACGTCGACGATCCCGGCGGGCGCGCCGTACCCGATCTGGGCCAGGTCGGCGACCGGCGCCACGGCGGCCAGCGTCAGGCCGTACACGAGCAGGGCCAGGGCGGACAGCCGCAGCGCGGAGTGGCGCAGCGCCACGGGGGAGCGGAGCCGGTCGGCGCCGGTGCGGGCGCGAAGGCCGCCCACCACGAGCGACGCGGCTTCCCGCAGGCTCGGCCGTCGCTGGTGCTCGTCGGCCGTCGCGAGCAGGGTCTCCAGCATCTCGTCGAGGCGGTACTCACGGTAGGGGCGGGGGTAGATGTTCAGGAGCCAGCGGTAGCGGCGCTCAAGGTCGTTCACGCCGGCACCGTCCGGACCATCGCCGCCGACCGGGGCTCCCGGTCACGCACGACCCGGGCCGCCGCGGCCATCCGCTCCGCCTCGGCGTGCAGTGCCGCCCGGCCGCGGTCGGTCAGCTCGTACGTGCGGCGGTGCCGGCCGTTGATCACGGACTCGCCCGCCACCTGCACCATCTCCTCGCCGGTGAGCCGGTCGAGCGCGGCGTAGAGGGTGCCCGTGGTCAGGCGTACGCGCCCGCCGGACAGCTCCTGCGCCCGCTTGACGATGGCGTAACCGTGCAGCGGCTCGTCCTGAAGGGCGGCGAGGATGAAGTAGGTGGGCTCCCGCATGGGCCTCACGGAGTCAGTCATGCCGTCAGCATATGACGATGACCAACCTATTGGTCAAGCCCCGGCGATCAAGCCCGCCGGTCACTTCCCCGGCGCCTGGTACGTCATCTGCTTCTGCACCGCCTCGTCCACCTCCTGTGGGGTCAGCAGCGGCACGACCCGCGTGTCGACGCCGCCGGCAGCCCGGATGGCGATCGCCAGCGCAACGGCCGTCTGGTGGTCCGGCAGTTCGCACACCACGTACGTGTCGTACTCACCGAGCCCGAACGACAGCGACTCCACCCGCCCGCCGGCCGCCTCGATCGCCCTGGTGGCGACCTCCGCCCGCTTGCTGCCGCCGTCCTTCACCAGGCCCTTGATCCCGTCAGGGGTGAAGGTCGACCTGAGCAGGAACTTCGCCATTCGACGCCACCTTCCACACGTTGCGGCACCCCGGGGATGCCGGATTCACGAGGCATCGGCGAAGGCTTACCGCGTCCCCTGGCGCTGGACCCGCTGGCTGCCCTCGACCTTCGCCCGGCCCTGGTCGCGCTCCGAACCGGAGGTGCCGGTCGCGGCCCGCAGGTGCCGGCGCTCCGGCGAGCGCTCCACCTCCGAGCCCTGCCGGCCCCGTGCGCCGCTGCCCGGATGCCGCCGCCCGCGCGCCGACTCGCCGCCAGGGTCATGCTTGTTCGGCTTCTGGCTACCCATGGCCGGCGCATTCCCGGTCCACCGGCGCCTAGTCATCCGGCCGAAGCGACAGCCCGTCTTGGGGTAGGAAGCGACAGCCCGAATCAGGGAGCCGGGCAGCCAGGCGACAGCCCGACCCAGGGAGGCAGGGAGCCGGCGACAGCCCGGCCGGGGACGCGGGCAGCCAGGCGGCAACGCGCGGGCAACCAGCGGCGACCCGTCCAGGATCGCGGGCAGCCAGCGGCAACCGGCCACCGCCGGCACCGGGTCCGGCGCGCGCGTGACGACGCAGACGACTCAGCTCCCCAGCGTCCGACCACCAGTCGTTAAGGTCTCCGGGAGCGGCGAGGAGAGGTGAGGCACGTGCTGACCGGGCTGGAGCTGCCGCCCGCCGTGGAGGCGGAGCGGGTGATCACCGCCGTGCTGGCCGACCTCCGGTCCGGCGACCACCGCGGCGTCGTGGTCGACTCGCCGCCGGGGGCCGGCAAGTCGACCCTCGTGGTACGCGCCGCCGTCGAGCTGGCCGAGGCCGGCGAGCCGCTCATCATCGTGGCGCAGACCAACGAGCAGGTGGACGACCTCATCGACCGGGTGGCGCGCAAGGCCCCCGAGCTGCGGATCGGCCGCCTCTCCGCCACCGACTACCGGCCGTCGGCGCGGGTCGAGGGTCACGCGAGGGTCGCCGCGAAGGTCGCGGACCTCGGCGGTCCGGCGGTCATCATCGGTACGGCCGCCAAGTGGGCCACGGTCACCGAGGGCTGCTGGCCGTGGGCGATCGTGGACGAGGCGTACCAGATGCGCTCCGACGCCCTGCTGCGCGTGGCCGGCCGCTTCGAACGGGCGCTGTTCGTGGGCGACCCCGGTCAGCTCGACCCGTTCTCCACCGTCGACACGGCACGCTGGACCGGCCTGACCTGGGACCCGATGCAGTCCGCCGTGGCGGTGCTGCTGCGGCACAACCCCGACCTCCCCGTACACCGGCTGCCGGTGTCGTGGCGGCTGCCGGCCTCCGCGGCGCCCGTCGTGGCGCGCGCCTTCTACCCGTTCACCGGGTTCCGGGCCGGCACCGGCCCCGACGACCGGACGCTGACGCTGACCGCCGCCGGCCCGGGCGACGCGCTCGACGCCGCCGTCGAGTCGGCCGCGGCGTCCGGCTGGGGGCTGTACGAGCTGCCGGAGCGGCACACCCTGCGGACCGACGGGGAGGCGGCCGAGGCGTGCGCGGCGCTCGCGGTGCGGTTGCTGGAGCGCGGCGCGGTCGCCGTCTCCGAGCAGGCCCCGCAGGGCGCGCCGGTGACCGCGGACCGGATCGCCATCGGCGCGGCGCACCGCGACCAGGCCGCGGCCATCCGCGCGCGGCTCGGCGCCGCCGCCGGCGTCACCGTCGACACCGCCAACCGGCTCCAGGGCCGGGAGTACGACGTGACGATCGTGCTGCACCCGCTGTCCGGCCGGCGGGACGCCACCGCGTTCCATCTGGAGTCGGGGCGGCTCTGCGTGCTGGCCTCCCGCCACCGGCACGCCTGCATCGTGGTGGCCCGCGACGGCATCGCCGAACTGCTCGACGCCCACCCGTCGACCGAGCCGGTGCACCTCGACGTGCCGGTGAAGTTCCCCGACGGCTGGGAGGCGAACCAGTCGATGATCGCGTACCTCAAGGAGCACGGCCTTCGCCCCTGAGGCGGGTCGGCCGGACTCCCGCCGCTCAGGACCGCCCGAGCAGCGCCGAGCCGCGGGGCAGCGGACCCACGTCGGACCGCCGGCCGGGACGCAGGGCGGCGTGGCGCTGCCCCGGACCGAGGCCGTCGCGGGCGGCGAGGGCGTCGGCGACGGCGCCGGTGGCGAAGCCGTAGACGGTCTTGTGGAGGAGGTCGACGGCGAGTTCCTCGCGTGGCCAGGTCTGTGGTGGGGCGCCGACGCCCGTCGCGTTCTCCAGGGTCTGGTCGGTGGTCAGCCGGACGACAGTGAACATCCCGGAGGCCACGGGGCCGCGGAGACCGGCCTGCGCCATGAGCGAGCGCAGCACGCCGAGGAGGGCGCCCTGGCCGAAGTGCATGGCGAGGTTGCGCCACCGGGGCTGCTCCCTCGGCGATTCCCGCATTCCGGTGAGGCGGGCCATCACCCGCGCCGGCACGTACGAGTCCGGCCGACCGGTGAACCGTTGCTCGATCTTCTCGCCCACGGTCATCACGGCCACCCCGGTCAGACCCGCCACCAGCCCCTGCCACACCGCTCGCCTCAGCATGGCGGTTCCTGTACCCGGCGGTGGGGCCGGCACACGCCGCAGCGGCTCAGTACCGTCGCCGGCCCACGCGCGGCACGGCGGCGAGGGCCAGCAGCACGCCGCTCGCGACCGCCCCGACACCGATCGGCGGCAGCCGGTGCAGGAACGGTGTCGTGGCGATCAACGCCAGCGCGCCGACCGGCAGGCGCCACAGCATCATCCGGAACAGTTCGAACGCGTACAGCGTGCGCCCGGCCAGGAAGACCACGGGGCCCGCGATCATGAGGGCCAGGCCCGCGGACGACGTCTGCTCCGTCGGGGACACGACGATCACCTCGCCGCCGGCGGCGGTGAGCACGACGCCCGCAATCATGATCAGGTGCGTGTACGCCACGACGAGGGCCTGCCGTCCCGCGTTGGTCGACCGTTCGAGCCCGGCCGCGAGGTGCTCGGCGCCGTACACGACGTAGATGCGCCACATCGCCACGGCGTTGGCGAACAGGAGGATCAGCCCGGCCGTCGTGGCGGACACGAACGTGACGTTGCGGAACTTGATGGCGGCGACCAGGAGGACCTCGCCGAGCCCGACGATGAACATCTGCCGGTAGCGCTCCGAGATGTGCTCACCGACGACCCGTAGTTCCTGCGCGCCGATGCGGCCGAGCTTCGGCACCCAGTAGCCGAACAGGCCGGCGAGGTAGTCCAGCGTGACCGCCAACGCCCAGACCGCCAGCCGGGCCGGGGCGGGCAGGAAGGCGCCGCCCAGCCACAGCACGCCGGTCGTCGAGAACCAGATGAGCACCCGCAGCGGCCGGACGCGCAGCTCGTGGCCGCGTAACGCCGTCACGAGGATGAGGCCGCGGAAGAGGTGCAGGCCGACGTACGACGCGGCGAAGACGAACCCGTGCATGCCCTCGTACGCGCGCACGCTCGCCATCGCCATGAGGTACCCGCCGAGCAGGACGCCGACGACGATGAGCTGGGTGAGCGGCTGCTCCGGGTCGTACCAGTCCGTCGTGTACGCGGTGACGGTCCACACCCACCAGACCGCGGCGAGCAGGATCATCGTCTGCAGCGCGTTCAGCCAGCTGATGTCGTTGACCAGGCGCAGGGAGAGCCGGGACAGCGCGACGATGAGCCCCAGGTCGAAGAGGAGTTCGAGATAGGAGATGCGGGGGCGGTCCTCACGTGCCCGCAGCAGCCAGCCCGACCTCTTCGGCGTCACGTATCTCCCGTTCCGTCTGGTTCCCACTGTTTCGTACCATGCGCCTCCGCGGACGCGTGAGCACTTGCGCAAGAGCGGTCACGGGCCCGGCCGGTCGTCCGCCGGCCAGGCCCGCGACGGTCAGGCGTTCGGGTGTCCACGGTCGGACCTGCGGCGGTGCCGGTCCAGTGCCCTGCCGTGCGCGTACGCGATGAGGCGCTCCACCTCGGCGAGGCTGCGCGGACCCGCGTTGAGCACCGACACCCACCCGGCGGCGCCGTAGAGGGGGTTGGGGATCACCTCGTCGAGCGCCGTGAAGTCGACCGATGTCCGGTGGTCGGCGAACCGCGCCGGCGGGTAGCCGAGGACGCGCGCGAACTCGCGCCGCCCGAGGTCCAGGTTCAGCCGGAAGACCCCCGGCCGGTGCAACCGCGACTCCTCGTCGAAGCCGGCCATGTCGCTCTCGCCGATCGTGGCGAACGGCATCCGGCGGTTCGGACCGACGTAGAAGAACCGCCAGCCCCACGCCACCTCCGGGGCTCCCGACGCCTCGTCGGCCACGACCAGGGCGACCTCGGGCAGCGTGAGGATCCGCTCGGCGAGGTCGTCGGCGGTCGGCCCGGCCGGCAGGCGGTCGGCCGCCTCCGCCGACGGGGTGGCCGCGGCGGCGTCCGCCGGGTCGAGCGGCGCCGGCCGGTCCGCCACGACGGCGACGGGCCGCGGGTCGGAAGCCGCGGCCGGCTCCGCGCCCGCCGCGCCGGGCGCGGTCACGTGCAGGATCGCGTCGCAGTGGGCGACCGTCTCCTCGTCGAGCGGGAAGTGCCCCTGCTCGGGCGTCACGTCCGTCCGGGCCCGCAGCGGTCCGGCCTGCCGCAGGCGTACGGGGTCGACCACGGCGACCCGCCCGCCCGGGGCGTGATCGCCCGCGTCGAGGGCGGCGTCCAGGGCCGCCTCGAACGTTCCGGCGGGCGGCGCGCCGAGTTTCAGGGCTCCGCTCGCCCCGAGACTGCCGACGACGACCGCGTACCGCTCGCCGAGCAGGGACGACACGATCGCCCCGGCGCTCCACCAGCGCAGGTCCATGCCGGCCAGGCGCCAGGTGCTCGGGTGCCGCTGGAGGTGCCGGTTGTGCGCGAAGACCAGGGTCGGTCCGCGGTGCGCCTCCCGGGTGCGGATGTCGAGCAGGTTCTGTGCCATGAGCGCGTCGCGGATCCCGAGCAGCCGGGAGGTGCGTACGGCCGGGGGCGCGTCCTCGGCCGCCTGCGCGTGGTAGCGCAGCAGGCCCAGCGCGGTCGCGGCGTGCACCTGCGCGCGCTGCCACTCGTCCGGGGAGGACGCGGCGACCAGGGCCGGCGCCTCCGCGTACAGGGTGGTCAGCAGGTCGTCGGCCACCGCCTCGGGCGACGCGCCGACCGACCGGGTCGCGTCCCGCAGCGCCGCCGGGTCGCTCCACCGCCCGTCGTCGCCGAGCAGGACGTCGAGGTCGGTGTCGGCGTGCCGCGTCGACGGGAGGTGGCGGGCCAGGTAGGCGTGCGCGTGGCGCAGGTACGGTCCGGGGCTGGGCGCAAAGGTCATCTCCAGTGGCGCGTCGAAGCCGTGGACGGCCACGCGCTGCGCCGGCGGGCGTCCCTCGTTGTACGCGCGCAGCCAGGTCACCAGTTCCCGGGTGGCGTCGAGGCGCTCGAGGCCGTGGCTGAAGCCGCTGGCCAGCACCACGTCCAGGCTGGCGTCGCCGCCCTGGACGTACGCGTCGACGTCGGTCGCGGCGACCCGGTCGGACTCGATCGCGACCGAGCGGAAGCCGTGCGCCACCAGCGTCTCGAGGACGCGGTTGCGCAGCCGGGGGAACGCCGGCTCGCCGTGCGTGGGCTCACCGAGGGCCAGGATCTGCGGCGGTGCGGGCAACGTCGCGAGCAGGGAGGCGACGGCGTCGTCGAGGTGGGGGTCGGCGAGGTCGTACGACGCGAGGGGTGCGGGTTCAACAGCCATGACCTTTACCGTATCGTTGAACGACCTTTTGAGACTTTTCTCGATGGCTAGCCGAGGAGCCCCTCCTGAAGCCTCAAACCGCGGAACAGCGCTACCGGCCCGTGGACCTCGCCCGCGAGCACGGCATCTCGACGCAGGCCGTGCGCAACTACGAGCGCGACGGCGTCATCCCGGCGGCCCGGCGCACCCCGAGCGGCTACCGGACGTACACCGAGGTGCACGCCGCGGCGCTCCGCGCGTACCTGGCGCTCGTGCCCGCGTACGGCTATGGGCCCGGCGCCGAGATCATGCGGGCGGCGACCCGCGGCGACGTGGAGGCCGCCCTGCGGGCGGTGGACCGCGGCCACGCGCAGCTGCTGCGGGACCGGGAGACGCTCGACGCCGTCGAGGCGGCCGTCGGGGTGCTCACCGCGGCACCGTCGGGCGAGCGTCCGGACCGGCCCGACCGCCCCCTGACCGTCGGCGCGCTCGCGCACCGGCTGGAGGTGACCCCCGCGACGCTGCGCAAGTGGGAACGGGCCGGCATCCTGACCCCGACCCGCGACCGCGTCACCCGGCAGCGCCTGTACGGCCCGGACGACGTGCGCGACGCCGAGCTGGCCCACCTGCTGCGGCGCGGCGGCTACCTGCTGGACCACATCGCGACGGTGATGCGGCAGGTACGCGCGGCCGACGGACCCGGCCCGCTCGCCGCGTCCCTCGACGGCTGGCGGCAGCGACTGGACGCCCGGGGCCGCGCCATGCTGGTCGCCGCCGCCCGCCTGGCCGACTACCTGAAGACCGCCAACCTCTGACCCGCTCCCCGTCCGCGGTGATCATGAGGTTGGCGGGGCCTCGCGTCCGACGTGTCGCCGCCAACCTCATGATCGCGGGTTCCGGACCGGCGGTCCGTCGCGTGGACCTGACCGCTGTCGGTGGTGTCCGCTACGGTCGGGGCGTCATGGATCCGCGTCACGGCCAGACCATCATCGGGCGGGAGCACCCCGCGGGCCTTCTGCGCGCCGAGCTCGATCGGGCGACCGGCAGCCACGGCGGCCTCGTGCTGGTCACGGGCGAGCCGGGCATCGGCAAGACGACGCTGGTCACGGCGGCGGCACGGGAGGCCCGGCAGCGGGGCGCGCTGGTGCTCGGCGGGGCCTGCTGGGATTCGGACAGCGCGCCCGGCTACTGGCCGTGGGTGCAGGTGCTGCGCGGCCTGCGGCGCTCCGCCGAGGACTGGGCGGTGGCGCGGCAGGCCGGCGAGCGCGCCCTCGGCGTCCTGCTCGGTGAGACGACCCTCGGCAGCCTCCCCGGCGTCGGCGCCTTCCCGGAGACCGCGCCCGCCCGGGACGACGCCGAGCGGGACACGTTCGCCCTCTACGACGCGGTGACCACCGCGCTGGTCACCGTCTCGCAGCGCCGCCCGGTCGTCGTGGTCCTCGACGACCTGCACTGGGCGGACCCCGCCTCGCTGCGGCTGCTCGAGTTCGCGGCCCAGCACACCTGGTTCGAGCGGCTGCTGCTGGTCGGCACCTACCGCGACGCCGAGGTCGAGGCCGGCGACCACCCACTGCGACCGCTGCTCGTGCCGCTGCTGGCCAAGGCGACCACGCTCACCCTCACCGGGCTGTCCCGCGACGAGGTGGGCGCGCTCATCACGCGGACGGCCGGCCGCGAGCCGGAGCCCGCCCTCGTGGACGAGGTGCACCGGCGCACCGGCGGCAACCCGTTCTTCGTCGAGCAGACCGCGCGGCTGTGGCGGGCCGGTGGCGCCGTCGAGGCCATCGCCCCGGGCGTACGGGAGGTGGTGAGCCGCCGCCTCGCGCAGCTGCCCGCGCCGGTGGTCGAGGTGCTCACCGTCGCCGCGGTGCTCGGCCGCGAGTTCCACCGGCAGGTGCTCGCCGCCTGCGTGGCGGCCCCGGTGGCGCAGGTCGACCGGCTGCTCGACCTCGCGTCGGCGGCCCGCCTCGTCCTGGCCTGGGGCGGCGGTCGGTTCTCGTTCGCCCACGACCTGGTCCGGGAGACCCTCTACGACGCGCTCGCCGACGACGACCGGCGCGCCCGGCACGCCGCCGTGGTCCGGGCGGTCGACGGTGTGGCCGACCTGGCCGACCGCCTCGTTCCCGCGGACCTGGCCCGGCACGCGTACCTCGCCGGCGCCGACCTCGACCCGGCCCGGGCCACCGAGCTGCTGCTCGCCGCGGCCCGCGACGCCGCCGGCCGGATCGCCTCCGACGAGTCGGTGGTGCACTTCCGCCGGGCCTTGGAGGTCGTCCGGGACGAGGCGCACCGCGTCCGGATCCTCACCGAGTTCGGCCAGCTGCTCCACCACTGCGGCAGCAGCCAGGAAGGGGCGCAGCGCCTTGACGAGGCCGCCACGCTGGCGCTCTCCCTGGACGACCCGGCGCTGCTGGCCCGGACGGCGCTCAGCGTCCAACGACACTTCCACGCCGCCACCCAACCCGCCGGTCGGTCGGAGGAGATCCTGCGCGAGGCGTACCGGCGGCTCATCGGCGAACCCGGCGACCTGCCGACCGTCACCCTCGTCACCGACCTGATCACGGCGACCGAGACGCTCGCCCGACGGGGTCACGACGACGAGGCGCTCACCTTCAGCCTCTGGGCACGGCACGACACCACGTGGGGCCTGGGCACGGCGGCCGACCGCGCGGCGATCACCGCCGAGATCCGGGAGGTGGCCCGCCGCACGGGCGACCGGGAGACCGAGCTGTGGGCCACCTCGCTGCGCTGGGTAGCGCTGCTCGAGGTCGGTGACCCGGGCTACCTCGCGGAGCTGACCGCCTTCGTGAACAGTGGTGCCGCCAGCGACGTGGCCCGGCACCGGATGGCCGCGGCCGTCGACGGCGGCATCATCGCCGCGTTCCGCGGGGACTTCGCGCAGGCCGACCGGCACTTCGCCGTGCTGGACGACCTCGGCGAGCAGCCGTCCGACTTCGGGTTCATGGTCCACCACATGCGCTGGGCCCGGCTGCTGCTCCAGGGGCGGTTCGACGAGATCGACGCGTTGCTCGACGGGCTCGACGCCGGCGACTACCCGTACCTGCACCTGGCCCGGGGCATCACCGCCGCCGAACGCGGCGACGGACCGGAGGCCGTACGTCGCATGGAGGCCATCGAGACGGCCGGCACGACCTACATCCGCGCGGTGTCGCCGCTCTGGCTGCGGCTACGGGCGCAGGCGGCCGCCGCCACCCGCGATCCCCGCCGGTGCGACGAGGCGCGCGAGGCGCTTGCCCCCTACCGGGGACAGTGGACGGTCGCGCTCTTCGGCTGCGACGTCAGCGGCCCGGTCGACCACTGGCTCGCGGTGCTCGACGCCGCGCAGGGACGCTGGGACGACGCCGTCGCCGGCTTCCAGGCGGCCCGCGACGCCGCCGACCGGATGGACTCGCGTCCCTGGTCGATGGTGGCCCGCGCCGCGCTCGTCGACGTGCTGGCCCGCCGCGCCGGCCCGGGCGACGCGGCCGTCGCGGAGGAGCTGCGCGTGACCACCGAGCGGGACGCGACAGCCCTCGGCATGCGCCAGGTTCTCGACCGGCTGGCCGCCGTTCCCGCGCGGGCCACGGTCGCCGTGCCGGCCGCGGTTGCCGCGCCGGCCGCGGTCGCCGTGCCGGCCGCGGTCGCCGCGCCGGCCGCCGCGCCGCCGGACACCGCGCCCGCCGAGGTGACCGCCACGACGTACGAGTTCCGTCGCGACGGCCCGGTCTGGCGGCTCGCCTACGCGGGCACCGTCGTCCACCTGCCCGACGCCAAGGGCCTGCACGACCTCGCGCTGCTGATCAGCCGGCCCGGCACCGACGTGCCGGCCGTCGAGCTGCTCGATCCGGCGGCCGGGCCGGAGCTGGTCGCCGCGCGCCGGCTCGGCGGTGACCCGGTGCTGGACGACGAGGCGAAGGCCCGCTACCGGCGGCACCTGTCCCGCCTCGACGAGGAGATCGACCGGGCGGCCGCCCGCGACGACACGGGGAAGGTGGCGGCGCTGGAGGCCGAACGGGCGGCGCTCCTCGACGAGCTGCGCGCCGCCGCCGGGCTCGCCGGGCGCAGCCGCCGCCTGGGTGACGAGGCCGAGCGGGCCCGCAAGACGGTGACCGCCCGCATCCGCGACACCCTGCGCAAGCTCGACGACCGCCACCCGGCGCTCGCCGCGCACCTGCGGGACACCGTCTCCACCGGCGGCACCTGCCGCTACCTGCCGCCCGAGCCCGTGCCCTGGCACCTCTGACGCTCCCGCACCGTCCGGCCGCGTGACGCGCCTCGAAACGGCGACGGGCGCCGCCACCGGAGGGTGGCGACGCCCGAGGGCCCGGCCGCGGTCAGCGGCGGTTGTAGCGGTACATGGTGAGCGTGCCGAAGACGACCACGAACCCGGCGCTCCACAGCAGCAGCCACATCGTGTTCGTCGGGTCCGAACTGCCGCCCATCGCCGCGCGGACCGCCGCCACCAGGTGCGTGATCGGGTTGAGCTTCACGAACGCCTGGAGCCAGCCCGGCATGGTCGACGGGTCGACGAACACATTGCTGAGGAAGGTCAGCGGGAAGAGCACCATCATGCTCACCCCCATCACCGACTTCTCGCTGCGCAGCACCAGGCCGAAGAACGTCCAGACCCAGGAGAACGCGAACGAGAAGACCACCAGCAGGCCGATGCCGGCGGCCACGCCGAGCAGGCCGCCGTCGGGCCGGAAGCCGAGCACCAGGCCGACGCTGAGGATCACCACGGCCGCCAGCACGTACCGCAGCACGTCGCCGAAGATCATGCCGACGAGGGCGGCGGGCCGCCAGACCGGCAGCGTCCGGAAGCGGTCGAAGATGCCCTTCTCGATGTCGGTGTTGAGGCCGACCCCGGTGTACATGGTGATCATCACGACGCTGGTGACCATGATGCCGGGAAGGAAGAACTGCAGGTAGTCACGGGGGCTGTCGGCGAGCGCGCCGCCGAACAGGTACGTGAACATCAGCACCATGATGATCGGGAACGCCGTCACGTCGAAGAGCTGCTCCGGCACGTGCTTGATCTTCAGCAGCGCGCGCCAGCCGAAGGTCAGCGACGCCCCCAGGGCGCTGGGCCTCGGCGGCCGCTCGCCGGGGGCGAGGACGGTCGCCAGCGCCTCGGCGGACGGTACGTAGACGGACGGCGCGCGGCCGGTCGTGGTCGCGGTGTCGCTCATCGGGCTGCCTCCAGCTGCTCGTCCCGCTCGTCGGCCGGGACGGCGGGGTGGTCGGTCAGGGCCAGGAAGACCTCGTCCAGGCTGGGCTGGCCGAGGGAGAAGTCGTCGACGACGATGCCGGCGCGGGACAGGTCGGCCAGCGCGCGGGCGGCCTGCTCGCTGGCCGCCAGGTCGCTGCCCTCCCCGCCGACGCGGGCGGTGAGCGCCAACGGGTCGGCTTCGAGCTGCACGGGCACGCCGAGGGCCGCCTGGAGCACCTTCTCCGCGTCCGGCCGCTGTGCCGCGTCGCGCAGTCGCAGGTGGACGGTGCCGGAGCCGACCGACGACTTCAGCTCGCCCGGGGTGCCCTCGGCGATCACGCGCCCGTGGTCGACCACCGCGATCCGTCCGGCGAGCTGGTCCGCCTCGTCCAGGTACTGCGTGGTCAGCAGCACGGTCGTGCCGTGCGCCACCACCGCCCGGACGATCTCCCACACCTGGTTGCGGCTGCGCGGGTCGAGGCCGGTCGTGGGCTCGTCGAGGAAGAGCAGGTCGGGCGTGTTGAGGATGCTCGCCGCGATGTCGATGCGCCGACGCATGCCGCCGGAGTACTTCTTCACCTGGCGGGTGCCCGCCTCGGTCAGGCCGAACGCGGTGAGCAGCTGGTCCGCCCGCTCCCGGGCGGCCGCCTTGCGCAGCCCGAGGAGCCGGCCCAGCAGCACCAGGTTCTCGATGCCGGTCAGGTCCTCGTCGATCGAGGCGTACTGGCCGGTGAGGCTGACGCGGGAACGGACCTTGTCGGCCTCGGCCACCACGTCGTGCCCGAAGACCCGTGCCCGGCCGCCGTCAGGGCGCAGCAGCGTCGCCAGCACCCGTACGGCGGTGGTCTTGCCGGCCCCGTTCGGCCCGAGCAGGCCGTAGACGGTGCCGGCCGGCACCTGGAGATCCATCCCGGCCAGCGCCCGGGTTTCCCCGAACGACCGGGTCAGGCCCTCGGCCTCGATGGCCAGGCCGGTCGTGCGCTTACTCATGATCCGTACCTTCCTTCTCGTTCACGAGACGTAGGGGCGCGCGGCGCGGGCGTCGCGCAACGCCAGTCCCCACCAGGCGAGCTGGTCGAGGAGGACCCGGGCGTCCTGGCACAGCTGGTCGGCGTGCCGCGGCGACGGCTCGCCGTCGAGCAGGTCGACGCCGACGACGTCGCGCACGGTCGTGGCGTGCAGCGCGGTGAACACCGTGCGCAGCTGGTCGACCGCGTGCAGGCCGGTCGAGCGGCAGCCGTACGCCACGAAGCCGACCGGCTTGGCCTGCCACTCGTCGTACGCGTAGTCGATCGCCTGTTTCAACGAGGCCGGGAAGCTGTGGTTGTACTCGGGGGTGACCACCGCGTACGCCTCCGCCCGCCCCACCTCGCGCGCGAACGACCGGATCGTCTCGGTCGGCTCCGCGGGGTAGCTGGCGGGGAAGTCGTAGTCGGCGAGGTCGAGCACGGTGACCGCCAGGTCGTCCCGGCGGGTGGCCTGCTCGACGAACCAGCGGGCGACCTTCTCGCCCGCCCGGCCCTCCCGGGTGCTGCCGATGATGACGGCGAGCCGTAGTGGTGTCATGCGTCCCCCTCCCGGCCTCGTTCGGGTCCTTCACCCCTACGGCGCGAGAAGGCGGCCGGCGCTCCGCTAGACGGGAACTAGCGGAGCGGCGGGCGCGCGGGGCAGCGTGTCGCCGCCGTTCGCCGGGGGATGTCGGTGGAGTCCGCTCTAATGGCCGGTGACGAGGGGGTGGCATGACACAGGTGCGCATCGCGCCGTGGAGCGAGGACGATCTCGACCTGCTGCGGCGGCTCAACGCGCCGGAGATCCGCGCCCACACCGGCGGGCCGGAGACCGACGCGCAGGTGCTGGCCCGGCACGAGCGCTACGTGCGGTTCGGCGACACCGGCCAGGGCTGCATGTTCACGGTGGTGCTGCCCGGCGGGGTGAAGGCCGGCAGCGTCGGCTACTGGGAGCGCGAGTGGCGTGACGAGCAGGTCTACGAGTTGGGCTGGGCGGTGCTGCCCGAGCACCAGGGCCGGGGGCTGG
The DNA here is from genome assembly GCF_036184225.1 of Micromonospora globbae. Taxonomy (NCBI): domain Bacteria; kingdom Bacillati; phylum Actinomycetota; class Actinomycetes; order Micromonosporales; family Micromonosporaceae; genus Micromonospora; species Micromonospora globbae. The sequence continues at coordinate 4,319,507 of NZ_CP108084.1, read as the reverse complement.
CCACCGAGGCGGTGCGGGCCGTGGTGGCCGTGGCACGCGACCGGCGTACGCGCCGCTGGGCGCACGCGTACCCGTCGGTGGACAACCCGGCGTCGAACGCGGTGTGCCGCAAGGCCGGCTTCACCCTGCTCGGCGAGACCGAGTTCGAGTACCCGCCGGGGCACCTGATGCGCTCCAACGACTGGCGCCTCGACCTGTCGGCGCGCCGCCCCGCCCCGCCGCGCCGCGACCGGTCCAGCGGCCAACTTCCGTGATGTAGTGGCCTCCGGGCCGGCCGGAGGCCACTACATCCCTGATCGTGCGCGGGTTCACGGCGTGGCGCCGACTCGCCCTCACCAGGGCAGGACGCCGTACCCGCCTCCGCCGTCCGCGAGGTGGCCCCACAGCGTCCCGGTCGGGCCGTCCGGGGGCAGCGTCGCCAGGTGCACGCTGACCTCGGCGCCCTGGGCGGGGCTGCGGAAGCCGCTGCGGCCGTTCAGGTCCGTGGCGCAGTAACCCGGGTTCGCCGCGTTCACCTTGATCGGGGTGTCCCGCAGCTCCTTGGCGTACATGGCGGTGACCATGTTCAGCGCGGCCTTCGACGAGGGGTACGGGACCGAGGTCAGGCTCCAGATGAAGCTGTCCGGGTCGCTGATCGTGGCGATCGAGCCGACCTCGCTGGACACGTTCACGATCCGGGCCGCGGGCGCCCGGCGCAGCAGCGGCAGGAGCGCGTTCGTGACGGCGACGACCCCGAAGACGTTCGTCTCGAACACCCGGCGCAGCGTGGCCACGGTCGTCTCGCTGGGCAGCGCCCGCTCGCCGTCGCCGAGCACGATGCCGGCGTTGTTGACCAGCACGTCGAGGTGGCCGTACTCCTCCTCGACGAGCTTCGCGGCGGTCGCCACCGACCCGGCGTCGGTCACGTCCAGCGGCACGAAGCGGGCGTCCGCGCCGCCGTCGCGCAGCGCGGCCTCGGCCGCCCGGCCCCGCGCGGCGTCCCGCGCGCCGACCAGGACGGTCATGCCGCGCGCCCCCAGCTGCGCGGCGGTGGCGAAGCCGATTCCCTTGTTGGCCCCGGTCACCAGGGCGATCATGTTCGTCGTCATGCCCTCGACGCTGCCCGGGCACGCGGGGAGACGGGAGAGACCGGGCGAGGCTGGTACCGGCGGTACCACCCTCGCCCGCCACGGTTGGGGCAGGCTGGTGGCATGACGAGCACCGGGCTGCGCCGCGACGAACTGGCGGCCTTCCTCCGCACCCGCCGCGCACGGCTGCGTCCCGCCGAGGTCGGCCTCCCCGAGGGCGTACGCCGACGGACGCCCGGCCTGCGCCGGCAGGAGGTGGCGCAGCTCGCGGGCATGTCGGTCGACTACTACGTACGCCTCGAACAGGGCCGCGGCCCGCACCCGTCCCGGCAGGTGCTCGCCGCGCTGGCCCGGGCGCTGCTGCTCACCCGCGACGAGCGGGAGTACCTGTTCCGCGTGGCGGGGGAGAGCCCGCCGCCGTCGGCGGGGCCGAGCCGCGAGGTCGGCCCCGGCCTGCAACACCTCGTCGACGCCATGACGGAGACCCCGGCGTACCTGGTGGACGCCTGCTACCAGGTGCTCGCGTGGAACCGGATGGCCACCTACTTCATCGGCGACCTGTCGACGGTGCCGCCGGAGGACCGCAACATGATCCGCTGGTCGTTCCGCCGGCCCGCCGAGGACGCCCAGTGGACCGACGAGGAGCTGCTGCGGTTCCTCCGCAGCTCGGTCGCGGACCTGCGCGCCTCCTACGGTCGCTACCCGAACGACCCGGGCCTCCGGCAGCTGGTCACCGAACTCCTCGGCACCTCGCCCCGGTTCGCGCAGCTCTGGGCCGAGCACGACGTGGGCGAACGCCACCCGATCGTGAAGCGGGTCGCGCACCCGGGGCTGGGGCCGCTGGAGTTCGAGTGCCGGGTGCTGCACGTCCCGGAGGGCGACCAGCGCCTCATCGTCTACGTCCCCGGACCCGGTTCGCCCACGCACGCGGCGTTCCGCGGCCTCGCCGAGCGCGTGTCGTCCTGACGGCGGCCCGCCCGCCCCGGTTCAGGCGGCCTCGCGCAGGGCGGCCTCCGCCAGCGGGGCGATCTTCGTGAGCAGCGCGGTGCCGGCCGCCAGGTCGCCGTTGCCCGCCGAGACGTCCACCTCCAGCACGAAGTTGCCGCGGGTCAGGAAGAGCGTGCACTGGTGCCGGACCGACTCGCCCTTCAGCCGCTCACAGAAGGTGATCACGTCCGGCCCGTTGGGCACCGGTGCGGGCGAGGGCTTCACGATGGTCGAGGTGCGTCCGTCGCTCGGCACCTCGTACTGCTTGCACGTCTTCAGCACGGACCGCAGCTCGTCGGCGAGCTTGCGCCCCGGCACCGTGAGGTAGCCGACCACGTACTGCCGGATCCACACCGTCTCGCCGTCCCAGACCCGCTCTCGGTAGGCGGTGCGCTTGCGGTCCGAGGGCAGGCTGTCCCGGCAGAGCGAGATCAACTTCCACGCCTCGGTGTTCTCCTCCGTGTACGCCGCCGTCTCCGGGTGGAAGTCCGCGTCCAGCTCCAGCATCGCCTCGGCGACGCGCGTACGCGCCTCCGCGGTGGACGTCGGCGCCGGCCGTGGCGGCGGCGGTGTCGGGGACACCGAGGCCGGAGCGGACCAGACGGGCGCCTCGGCGGCCGCGCCCGAGCCACAGGCCGCGGGCGTGAGGAGCAGCAACGACAGTACGGCCAGCGTGGCACGGCGGGGCGACATCAGCGGGGACTGGTCCTTTCGTACGCGACGACGGGGACCCGCCGCGCGGGTCCCCGTCCAACTGCGTCTCCGCTGGCGAATGCGTTACGCCGGCACGTAGTCGAAGGTGTCCGGGTGGGCGCCCTGCCGACCGGCCTCGCCCCGGTCCAGCGACGTGATCCGCTCCATGGCGGCGTCGTCCAGCTCGAAGTCGAAGATCTGGAAGTTCTCCTCGATCCGGGACGGGGTCGTCGACTTCGGGAAGATGATGTCGCCGCGCTGCACGTGCCAGCGGAGCACGACCTGGGCGGGCGTCCGGCCGGTCTGCTCCGCGATGTCGGTGACCGTCGGGTCACCCAGCACGTTGCCCTGGGCGATCGGCGACCACGCCTCGGTGAGGATGTTGTGCTTACGGCCGTACTCCCGCACCTCCTCGTTGCCGAAGTACGGGTGCACCTCGATCTGGTTCACCGCCGGCACGATCTCCGCCTCGGCGGCGAGCCGCTCCAGGTGCGGCACCTGGAAGTTCGACACACCGATAGAGCGGGCACGCCCGTCGCGCTGGAACTCCTCCAGCACCTTCCAGGTCGACACGAAGTCGCCGTCGTAGAGCGTCGGCAGCGGCCAGTGGATCAGGAACAGGTCGATGTAGTCCATGCCGAGGGCGGCGAGGGTCGCGTCGAACGCCCGGCGGGCGTCGTCCGGCCGGTGGGCCGCGTTGCTCAGCTTGCTGGTCACGAAGACCTCGCCGCGGTCGATCCCCGAGGCGCGGATCGCCTCGCCGACCTCGGCCTCGTTGCCGTACATCTCCGCGGTGTCGATGTGCCGGTAACCGACCTCCAGCGCCTTCCCGACCGCCCGCGCGGTGTCCTTCGGCGCGATCTGGAAGACCCCGAAGCCGAGCTGGGGGATCGTGTTGCCGTCGTTCAGGCTGATGGTGGGAATCGTGTTCGCCACTGCGGCTCCTTCGCGCGTCGTCGGGCGTCCGGGAGGTGGCGCCTCGACGCGCCGGAGGACCCGGACCTGCCAATTCATTGCCATACCCGGCCAGGCCGCCGCTTCACCCGGTGGCCCGAACGTGATCTCGACCACCGGCCGGTCCGGCGCTCAGCCGGCGGCGTCGAACAGCACCGGCCACGGCCGGCGGGCCGGGTCCGGAGCCGGCCCGGGCCGGGCCGGCTCCGCGTCCGCCAGCACGTCCGCGGCGAGCTGGGCGAACATGGCGGCGGCCGGATGCGCCGAGTGCGCGGGCCAGGCCGCCGAGGTGCGCTTCACGAGGGCGGCGCCGGCGACGGGCCGCCAGGCGATCCGGGGCTCGCGCCGGGCCGTCGCGGCCGGCTCGACGGCCACCCCGCCGCCGGCCAGCACCAGCCCGAAGAGGAACTCCGGGTTGCGCGCCGGCCGCACCCGCCCCGGGCGGAAGCCGTGTCGCCGGCACACGTCCAGCAGGTGGTCGTGCCAGCCGGGTGCGGTGGCCCGCGGGGCGGTCACCAGGTCCAGACCGTCGAGCGCCGCCAGCTCCACCTCGCGGGCGCGGGCCAGCGGCGAGGTCCGCGGCAGCAGGACACCCAGGGGTACGTCGACCGGGGTGCCGAAGCGCAGGCCGTCCGCCTCGACGGGGTGGTGCACGAGTCCCACGTCGAGCCGGCGCTCGGTGAGCATCCGGACCTGCTCGGCGCTGGTCAGCTCGTGCAGCTCGACGTCGAGCCCGGGCGCCCGGTCGCCGAGTCGGTCGAGCAGCGCCCGCAGCGTCACGGCCGGTGTCTCCGGCGGCACCCCCGCCCGCAGGACGCCCAGCGCACCCGCCCGCACCTGGTGCATGAGGTTGCGCAGCCGCCCCTCACCGGCCAGCAGCTCCTCGGCCTCGCCGAGCAGGAGTTCACCGGCGGTCGTGAGGCGCACCTGCCGGCGGGACCGGTCGAAGAGCTCGACCGCCAACTCCCGTTCCAGCCGCTGGATGGACTGGCTCAGCGGGGGCTGCGCCATGCCGAGCAGCTCGGCCGCCCGCCCGAAGTGCAGCTCGCGGGCGACCACCACGAAGTGCCGCAGGTGCCGGAGCAGGTCCACGCGCCGGACCCTACGCCAGCGCCGGGAGCGGGCGGATACCGTGCTCGGGTGGCAGTGACGAGGGCGATCGACGGCATCTTCGGCCGGGTGGGCGTGACCGCCAACCTGCACGTGGTGGACATCGACGCGGACGGGGCGGACGAAGGCCGGGCGGTCGCCGTGCGGGCCGACGAGCAGGTGGTGATCGCCTCCATCTTCAAGATCCTGCTGGTGCTGGAGTTCGCGCGGCAGGTCGTCGAGGGGCAGCTCGACCCCGCCGAGCGGGTCCTGGTGACGGCCGACGACCGCCTTGGCGGCTGGGGGCTGGCGGGCTGCGCCGACGACGCCGAGGTGTCGCTGCGCGACCTCGCGTACTTCGCCATGTCGGTGAGTGACAACACGGCCGCCGACCTGCTGCTGCGCCGGGTCGGCGCGGACGTGCTGCCGATGCTCGCCGCCGAGCTGGGCCTCGCCCGTACGCGGATCGTGGGCGGGCCCCGGCAGCTCGTCGAGATGATGCTCGCCGACGTCGGGGCGCGGACGGAGGCGGACTTCGCCCGGATCTTCCCGACCCTGACCGCCGACCAGGTCCGCGCCATGCGGGTGTTCGACCCGCAGCGGACCACTTCCAGCACGGCCCGGGACATCACCCGGCTGCTCGCCCTGATCTGGCGCGACGAGGCCGGCCCGGCGCAGGCGTGCGCCATGGTCCGCGAGTGGATGTCCCGGCAGCTCTTCTGGACCCGGCTGGCCGCCGCCTTCCCGCCCGGCGTCCGGGTGGCCGGCAAGACGGGCACCCTGCCCGGTCTGCACCTGGAGGCGGGGGTGGCCGAGTACCCCGACGGCGGCCGGTACGCCATCGCCGTCTTCGCCCGCACCGAGCAGCTCGCCACCCGGCGCATCGACGTCGACCTGGCCATGGGCGAGGCGGCCCGGACGGCCGTCGAGGCGCTGCGCGGCGGATGAATTTCCGCGGCCCGGCGTGCCCGTGGCGGCCCGCCTGAGCAGCACCGATATCCGGGGGCATATCGAGGGTTCCGCTGTTCGATCTTGGACGTGGCGTCGCTGGCGCTGGTTGGCTTCGCGGCGACCGATCGTCCAGTACGACAGGGAGCAGATGCGCATGTCCACTCTCGACCGCCGCCGGTTCCTCCGCGACGCCGCCACCACCACGGCAGGGGTGGTCGCCGCCGGCGGCCTCGCCTCCACCGCGCTCGGCACCCCGGCGCAGGCCGTCCCGGCGGCCGGGCCGGCGCGTGCGACCACCCGTCGCGCCGGCCGGGCCAGCTTCCGCTGGTGGGGGACCGCCGGTTGGCGTGTCGACATCGGGAACCGGACGGTCCTCGTCGACCCGTTCCTCAGCCGCATCGACACCGGCCTGTTCCGTGGCGCGTTCGACACGGCCAAGTCGCTGGAGGTCGACACCGGGGTCGTCGACCGGTACGTCGACCGGGCCGAGACGGTGCTGGTGACGCACACCCACTGGGACCACTTCATGGACGTGCCGTACATCGCCGGCCGTACCGGGGCGCGGGTGTTCGGCACGCTGACCGCGTACCACCTCGGGCTCGCGTACCGGGTGCCGTCCGGGCAGCTCAGCGCGGTCAAGGGCGGGGAGGTGCTCGACTTCGGCGACTACACCGTCGAGGTGGTCGCCTCGCTGCACAGCCGCAACCCGTCGTACTCCGTGGCGTTCCCCGGTGTGCGGGTGAGCCCGCCGCCGAAGCCGGCCACGATCGCCGACCTGCCCGAGGGCGACACGCTCAACTACGTGCTCCGGGTCGCCGGCGGCCCGTCCGTGTTCTTCATGGGCGCCAGCGACTTCGTGGCGCGCAACCTGACCGGGATCGCGCCGGACGTGGCCATGGTGGCGCTGAACAGCACCACGGTCACGGCCGACTACGTGCCCCGGCTCATGGCGGCGCTGGACTACCCGAAGGTCGTGGTGCCCGTGCACTTCGACAACTTCGAGACCGAGTTGCGCAACCCGCCCACCGTCGCGGACGACGACCGCAAGCGCCTCGACCAGTTGATCGCCGCCGTGCGCGCGTCGTCACCCCGCAGCCGGGTGGTCGTGCCCGAGTACCACACGGCGTACCACTTCTGATCCCGGACGCCCGCCTGATCCCCGCCGGGCTTCCGGTGGGGGTCAGGCGGCCGCCATCTCGGCCAGGGTCCGCACCGACTTCCAGTTCCGCGTGGTGGCCACCACGCCGAGCGCCTTCTCCACGTAGGTGTTGGTGAACTTCGACCGGCCGTAGCCGCCGTCGGGGAAGTGCAGGTAGACCTCCCGCCCGGACACGGTGAACGACATGTTCTCGCCGCGGGGCACGCCGAGCGACGCCACCGCGGACCGGTCCGGCGTGCTGCCCAGGAACACGACGAGCAGCCGGGTGGGGTCGCTCTCCCGGTCGGCGTACGGGTTGCCGGCCGTGACCGCGGCCAGCTCCCGGGCGCTGCGCACCAGCACCGGCACGGTCAGCCCCAACTCGTCGGCGATGGCCCGCTCGATGCCGGCCGCCAGGTGATCGGCGTCGCCCGCGTCGCTGGCGAAGACGACGTTGCCGCTCTGCACGTACGTCCGGACGTCCTCGTGGCCGAGCGCGGCGACCAGCCGGCGCAGGTCGGCCATGGCGATGCGGGTGCTGCCGACGTTGACCCCGCGCAGCAGGGCGACGTAGCGGTCCATGGCGGCCTCCTCGGTCGTCGGCGCCGCCTGGCGGCGGCACGCACAGCGTAGGCGAGCGCCCTCCGCCGTTGCTTGCACGCTATTACGTAACTTCGTAGTATCGACGCATGGCGGACGTGGAGCAGCGGCTGGCGGCGCTGGAGGCACAGGTGGCGGCCCTCGCGGAGCGGCTGGCGGCCGGCCCGCCCGCCGCCGACGAACAGGGAGCCGCCGAGCCGCCCGGCGGCGTGTTCTGGGCGCTCGACGGGCTCAAGCAGCGCCTGCCGGAGGACGGGCCGGGCGCCGTGCTCTACACCGGGGCGGTCCGCCTCGCCGACCAGCACTACGACTGGCAGTACGGGCTCACCGTCGACGCCGTCCTCGACACCGACTGGACGGAGCTGGCCGCCACCCTGACGGCGCTGGCCCATCCCGTCCGGCTCCGGTTGCTGCGCGAGATCCTCGGCGGCCGCCACGGCACGGCCGAACTGGCGGAGATCGAAGGGCTGGGCACCAGCGGCCAGCTCCACCACCACCTGCGCCAGCTCACCGCCGCCGGATGGCTGCGCAGCGCCGGCCGGGGGCGGTACGTCGTCCCGGGCGAGCGCGTCGTCCCGCTGCTGGCCATCCTCACCGCGGCCCGCCGCTGACCCGCACCGCCACCGCGGCCGCCCGAGACGGAAGGACCATCATGCGCACGCCGACCGCACTCACGATCGTCGTCGGACTCGTCGCCACCGTGGTCGCCTTCGCCGTGGCGCCGGGCGGCCCCCGGCTCGACCCCCGGCACACCGGCGACGCCGAACTGGCCGCCACCGTCCGCGCCGCGGTGGGCGGCGACCGGGGGTATCGCGGCCTCGCGGTCGCCCTGGTCGAGGAGGGTCGCGTCCGTACGGCCGGGATCGGCGAGCGCGCCCCGGGCAGGCCCGTCGAGCCCGGCACGCCGTTCGAGATCGGCTCGGTCACCAAGGGGATGACCGGGATGCTGCTGGCCCACCGCGCGGCGGGCGGCGCCGTCCGGCCCGATGCCCCGCTGTCCGACGCGCTGCCGCAGGTCGACGGGCCCACGCGCGAGGTCACCCTCGCCGAGCTGGCCAGTCACCGTTCCGGCCTGCCCCGGCTGGCCCTCGGCCCGATCGACCTGGTCCGCACCGCCTGGACGAACCTCACGGCCGGCAACCCCTACGGCGGGTGGGACGCCGAGTGGGTCGTCGACGCCGCGAGCGACGAACGCCCCGGCGACGGCCGCGGGAGCGTCCACTACTCGAACGTCGGGGTGGCGCTGCTCGGTCAGGCCCTGGCCGCGCAGGCCGGCACCACGTACCCGGAACTGCTCGACCGCGAGCTGCTGCGTCCCCTGGGCATGACGCGGACGGTGGTCGCCACCGAGCCGGCGCTGCTGCCGCCGGGCCGTGCCGTCGGGACGAAGCTCGGCGGCCGGCCCGCCGATCCCTGGGTGGGCGGCGGGTACGCCCCGGCCGGCATCGGCGTCTGGTCGACCGCCGAGGACCTGGCCCGGCTGGTCGCCGGGCTGCTGGCCGGCACCGCCCCCGGTGCCGACGCCGCCACGGCGCGCTTCACGGAGGACGACCGCGACCGGGTGGGCTACGGGTGGTTCACCACCCGCCACGGCGACCGCGAGATCGTCTGGCACAACGGCGGCACCGGTGGCTTCCGGGCGTACGTGGGGTGGGAGCCCGCCGCCGGCCGGGGGGTGGTGGTGCTCGGCAACACCGAGCGCGACGTCGACCCCGTTGGACTGCGCCTGCTCGGCGTCGACGGCGACGCCGTCGAGGACGAGGGAGTCCCGCTCGCCGGCTGGGTCGGCGTGGCCCTGGCCCTCGGCTTCTCGTTCCTCGGCGGCGTGAGCCTGCTGCGGACGGTACGGCGGGTGCCCGACCGGCTCAGCCTCGCGCCCGCCGCCGCCTGGGCGCTGCTCTACCTCGGCCTCGGCCACCGCCTGGGCAACTGGTCGCTGGTGCCCGGCTGGCTCTGGCCGCTCGGTGTCGGGTTGTCGGCCGCCGGGCTGGTCGTGGCCGCGTACCGGTGGCGGGCCCTGCCGACGGTGGACGGCGCGCCACCGCGGAAGCGGCTGGCCTCCCTCGCCGGGTCGGCGCTCGTCGCCGTGCCGCTGCTGGTCGCCGTCCTCGCCTGAGGGGTCCCTCAGCCCGGCCGGCGCACGCCCGCGTCACGCGCCCGCGCCACCGCCTGCGCCCGGTCGGCGACGCCGAGCTTGAGCAGCACGTTCGACACGTGGTTCTGCACCGTCTTCACGCTGATGCCCAGCCGGGCGGCGATGGCCTGGTTGGACTGGCCGGCGGCCATCCGTGCCAGGACGTCGTACTCCCGCTCGGTGAGCTGCGGGAACGGGTTCGAGGCGCCCGCCTCGGAGATCGCGGCGAGCATCCGGTCGGCCACGGCCGAGTCGAAGATCGCCTGGTCGGCGTGGACCGCGCGGACGGCCCGGATGATCTCGTCCGGTTCGGCGTCCTTGAGGAGGTAGCCGCGGGCGCCACTGCGGATCGCCTGCCGGACCATGGCGTGGTCGGAGTGCATCGTGAGCACGAGCACCCGCGCCCGGGCGCCCCGCCGGCGCAACTCGTCGGTGGCCTCCACGCCGCCCCCACCCGGCATGTGCAGGTCGATGACGGCGACGTCCGGATCGTGGTTGAGCACCGCGGCCACGACGCCGGGCGCGTCGGCGGCCTCGGCGACCACCGTGACCCCCGGCACGCTGTCGAGCAGGCGGCGCAGGCCCATCCGGAACACGTGGTGGTCGTCGGCGATGACGACACGCAGGTCACTCATCCGGCACCCCGGTCGGGAACACCGCGCGCACCCTCGTTCCTCCGCCCGGCCGCGGCCCCAGCTCGAACTGGCCACCCAGTTCCCGGACCCGCCGCCGCATGGATCCCGTCCCCACTCCGGCCACGTACCGCTCGCCGATCCCGCCACCGTCGTCGTCGACCTGGACGGTGAGTCGCGGCCCGCCGGTGAGGCTCACCGTACAGGTGCGCGCGCCCGCGTGCCGGAGCACGTTCGCCACCGCTTCGAGCACCACGAGGTAGGCCGCCTCGGCGACCGCAGGCGGCAGCGCCGCGTCCGCCACACCGTCGTGTCGATGCGCGATCCGCGGCGCGCCGGGCAGCGCGGCGCACCGGTCGAGGTGGTCGCTCACGGCACCGACGAGCCCGAGGTCGGCCACCGCCGCCGGTTGCAGCGCGTCGATGATCCGCCGCACGGCCGTGGCGGCCGAGCGCACCTGGCGGGAGATGAGGTCCAGGTCGGCGGCGAGCGGCCCGTCGTCACCGGCGCCGCGGCGGACGCCGTCGAGCGCCAGCCCGATGCCGGACAGCAGCGGCCCGAGACCGTCGTGCAGGTCGTGCCGGAGTCGCTGGCGCTCGTCCGCCCGGGCGTGCACCGCCCGTTCCTGGGCCGTCCGCAGCTCGGCGGCGAGGCGTACGGCGTGCAGGGCGGAGCCGATGCTGTGCGCCAGTTCGGCGAGCAGCGCGAGGTCGGCGCGGGAGTACTGCTCGCCCGGCGCGCGGGGGCCGACGACAAGGGTTCCCACCAGCTCGTTGCGCCACTCCAGCGGCACCTCGACCGAGGGTTCCCCGACCGGCACGCCGACCCGCGCCACCTCGGTGTGCGCGCCGTCGGAGAGCAGCCGGACCGAGACGTACGGGGCGCGCAGGGCACGCGCCACGGCCGTGGCGGTCGTGGCGGGCAGCTCCGACGGGTCGGCCACGGCGGTGAGCTGGCCGCGCAGCGCCGCCAGGGCCTCCAGGGGCTCGTCGCGGTGGCCGAACAGCCATCGGGTGGCCGCCCTCTGCAGCCGCCTGCGCACCGGCTCCGCGACCGCCGCGACGACCGCCGACGCGATGAGCGCGAGCCCGGGGGCGGGTCCGACCGCGGTTCCCAGCAGCGAGACGATGCCGAGGTAGACCGCGAAGATGAGCGTGGTGAGCGCGGCGAGGACCGCCGTCCGCCGGATGAACGGGTCGATGTCGTAGAGCCGGTAGCGGCGTACGGACAGGACGATGGCACCGACCAGCAGCACCGGGATGAGGAAGTAGCCCGTCTGGGCCACCTGGTAGGGCATCAGCCCGCCGGCCAGTTCGATGCCCAGGACGACGGCGACGGCGTACCAGAGGAACTTCATCTGCTGCCGCTGGGTCGGGTCGGCGCGCCGCCACCGCAGCGCCAGGCTCGCGACGGCCGCCAGGACGGCGGCGCCGACGGTGAGCGCCGACGCGGCGGAGAGGACGGGCGCGAACCCGACCGCGAGCGGGTTGGCCGGCGGCGGATCCCCGGCGACCGGCAGCGGACCGGGGCCCAGCGCGCCGTCGAGCGCCGTCACGGCGGTGGCCGCGGCACCCAGCCAGGGCACCCACCGCAGCCTGGCCGCCGGTGGCCGCCCGTCCGGGAAGACCGCGGGCAGCACGGTGAACAGCGGGACGACGAACAACGCCCATAGCCAGAGCTGGACCCAGGCCGTCACCTGCGACCCGGGCCAGCCGGCGGCGACGCCCGCGGCCGTCCAGCCGGCCGCCAGCACGTCGACCGCGCCGGCGGTGCCGGATCCGAGCAGCAACCAGCCCACCGCCCGCCCGGCGCGGCTGCGCCCCAACCACCAGCCCGACGTGGCGAGCAGCAGGCTGTGGCAGATGTTGCCGGCCAGCGTCCAGTTCATCCCCCGACCGGCCGACGCCCACAGCAGCGCACCGAGGACGACGGCGCCCGCGGCGGCGGCCACGGTGACGGCGGCGGCCGGCGGGTGCCCCCTCTCGCCCCCGACGCCGCTCGTCACCGTGGCCCCACTCATCGGCGCCCTCCGTTCAGTGCGCGGGCTCGGCGGCCGGCGTGGTGCCTCCGCAGCGGGCCGTGCGGACGGCGTCGGCCACCAGCACGACGCCGAAGACCACGTAGACCGCGGACAGCGCCAGCGGCATCACGAAGTCCGCGAGCAGGCCGGCGATCAGCATCACGCCCCACAGGCGGTGTCCGGCGAGACGCAGGAACGCCGCACCGGTCACCAGCACGCCGAGCATCATGCCGTAGAAGAGCAGCTCCAACGACATCACCGACTCGGGAAGGTCGCCGCGGCCCAGGATGCCGCCCCAGACGATGGCGGCGACCGTGATGAGCAGCGCGGCGACGGGGCCGAGCGCCATCAGCGCCGCACCGATCCGGCCGGGCAGCCCGGCCCGTTCCCGCACCCGCGCCCACAGCGCCAGGAACGCCAACGGCAGCAGCCCCCAGTACGACTCGATGGTCAACCGGGCCACCCACTGGGGCCACTCCTCCCCGCCGGTCTCGTGGACGTGCCGGACCAGCAGCACGTGCACGGCCGCCATGGCCGCGCACACGACGATCACCAGGCCGACCGTTCCCAACGGCACCCGTGCCAGGCGATGAACCACCGTACGCATCGTGTCTCCCTCCGAGCGATCTGCGGCAAGGCTGTCGCCCGGGCTTCCCGGGAGGCACGGGAGCAGCCTCCCGGCGGGGCCGGGAAGTTCGGCCGGGCGTGGCCGGAGGTGACCGGTACGCCGACCCGGCCCTCCTCCGTCCGGCGCCTCGACCACCGTCTCTTCGTGATGCACCTGTGACCTGACGGTCCTTCGCAACTCATCGTCCGAAGTGGTCTGCTGTGGAGCGAAACCCCAGCTCAGGGGCGGTTTCGGTGCAGCGTCACCGGGGCCGGAAACGTTACATCCAAGTTGTTGGATCAATGGTTGGGTGTTGCAACCCAGCCTCACTCGGCAGGAGGCACAGCCGCGTGCGAATGAGACGACCGAGCCGGTTCGCGGCCGTGGCGGCGGGCGTGACGGCGCTCGCCTTCACGGTCTCGACCCCGGCACAGGCGAACGACCACGAGAACCTTCCCGGCGAGCCGACCATCACGCTGCCCATCAACGACAGCGCGGCGGGTGGGACGTACAACCAGGACTTCACCCGGGTGTACGCCAACACCACCCCCGACGGCACCCCGGTCTACATCTACGTGCCGGTCGGCACGCCACTGGACGGCTCGGTGCCCGCCGGTGTCGCCAGCCTCGACCCGCAGTTCGACCACAACCCGGGCGACGAGTTCACCCCCTGCGCCACCGCCACGGCGGCGCAGTTCACCCTCACCCAGGCGCAGATCGACTACGTCGGCGACAAGCTCGCCAACCAGATCGTCGCCGTGGACGAGGAGCACTTCGGCCTGATGGACGCGGCCGACCCGGACGAGCCGGCCAGCGACTCCCTCGTGATGGTCCTCTACAACATCCAGGACGAGGCGTACTACGACTGCGCCGTCACCTCGTACACGGCCGGGTACTTCGCGCCCGACTTCATCGAGAGCAACGGCATGAACGTCATCGTCGTCGACGCCCTCGACTGGGCGAACCGGGTGGGTCCGAACGACGCCCCGTGGCGCGACGACGACCCGGCCAACGACCGCCCCGAGCTGTACGAGGGCACCGTCGCCCACGAGTTGGAGCACCTGCTGCACAACTACAGCGACCCGGGCGAGCTCTCCTGGGTCGACGAGGGTCTCGCGGACTTCGCGATCTTCCTCAACGGCCTGGACGCGGGCGGCTCGCACCTGTCGAACCAGCAGGTCTTCTACGAGGAGACGTCGCTGACCCGCTGGGGCGGCACGCTGGCCAACTACGGTGCGGCGTTCACCTACTTCCAGTACCTGTGGGAGCAGGCCGGCGGCAACGGTGACGGGACCTTCACGCCGGACAAGCAGTACGACGCCGCGGGCGGCGACCTGCTCATCAAGATGATCTTCGAGGAGCAGGCCGACGGCATGGTCGGCGTGCAGAACGCCATCAACCGGTTCAACTCGGCGACCGGCGCGAACCTGCGCAGCGCCGAGCAGCTGTTCCGGGACTGGTCGGTGGCCGTCTACCTGGACGACGAGGACTCGCCGGTCTACGACATCAAGGCGTTCAACTTCGGCGACCCGGCCGACACGTCCTGGACCATCGACATCGCCGACGACGTGTACTGGGGCGGTCGCGGCAGCTACCAGGGCGCCACGCCGGAGGCCAAGTGGGCCCGGCTGAAGAACCGGCCCGACACCACCGCCGTGCCGTTCGGCATGTCGGTCGAGCGGTTCCGCAACCCCGGCCCGACCGTCGCCCTCGCCTTCGACGGCGACGACGAGACGGTGATCGCCCCGCACACCGGCACGACCCACTGGTACGCCGGCTACGAGAGCCAGTCGGACAACGTCCTCGACGTCGACACCTCCGGCCCGGTCACCTCGCTGGACTTCTGGAGCTGGAACTTCATCGAGGAGGGCTGGGACTACGGCTTCGTCGAGGCCCTGGTGGGCGGCCAGTGGGTGACCGTCCCGCTGCGCGACGACGCCGGGCAGGTCGTCACCACCGACGACAACCCGCACGGCAACAACGAGGAGGGCAACGGCCTGACCGGCACCTCCGGCGGCGAGTACTTCGTGGACGACCCGGTCTACGTGCACCTCACCGCCGACCTGCCGGCCGGCGCCACCGACGTCCGGTTCCGCTACTCGACCGACGCCGCGTACCTCGACACCGGGTGGTTCGTCGACGACGTGCGGGTCAACGGCGCGGACGCCACGCTGTCCTCGCCGGCCGGCGACTGGTTCACCACCACCGGCGCCCAGGACAACAACTGGACCGTCCAGGTCGTCGCGCACTGCGACCTCACGCCGGGCACCACCTCGGCGGGGGAGACGACCGACGGCGCCGGCAACTGGGTCTACCGGTTCACCGGTGACCAGTTCACGGCCAGCGGTCTGAACACGAAGTGCGCCAACGGCAACCAGGACGACTTCGCCGTCCTGATCTCCAACCTGCCGACCGGCGACCTCACGTTCCTCGACGCGGACTACACGTTCGGCGTCCGGAACACCGGCAACGGCCGGTAGCACGACCCGATCCGGCGGGCCCGCACCGACGAACGGTGCGGGCCCGCCGGCCGTTCGCGTGCCCCTTGTTCGATCATGGCGACTGTTAGAGTCTGCCCAGCTCGAGCGCCTGTGGGGGGAGGGGATCGACGTGGCGGTGGCGTTCCGGGACGCGCTGGCCCAACTGCTCAAGGCGCGCTTCCCGGTGCTCTACATCGAGTCGTTCGAGGAGCAGCGCGTCATCGCCGAGGTGTCCGCCGTGGCCCGCGACGCGACGCTGGTCCGTACGCCCCGGGCCGTCTGGACCTGGTCGGTGACGACCGGCCTGGTGCAGCCCGACGGGACCGCCCGCAAGGGCACCACCGAGCCGGCGGACGCGCTCGACGCCGCCCTGCGGATCGACGAGCCGAGCCTGCTCGTCTTCAAGGACCTGCACCCGGCGCACGGCGGCGCTGACCGGCCCGGCAACGCCGGCGTGGTCCGTCGCCTGCGTGACCTGGCGGCGGCGTTCAAGGCCGGCCCGGTGCCGCGGACCCTGCTGCTGGTCTCCCCGGTACTGCAGATCCCGCCCGAGCTGGAGAAGGACGTCACGATCGTCGACTTCCCGCTGCCCACCGAGGCGGAGATCCGGCAGGTGCTGGACGCCATCATCGCCGCCAACTCCGGCAGCGGCCGGATCCGCATGGCCCTGGACGACCTCGGCCGCGAGCGGTTCGCCAAGGCCGCGCTCGGGCTGACCCTGCACGAGGCGGAGAACGCCTTCGCCCGCGCGATGGTCAACGACGGCGTGCTCGACGCGCACGACCTCTCGGTGGTGCACGAGGAGAAACGCCAGACGGTCCGCAAGTCCGGGCTGCTGGAGTTCGTCGACGCCGCCGTCGACCTCGCCGACGTCGGCGGGCTGGAGAACCTCAAACGGTGGCTGGCCAAGCGTGACGGCTCGTGGCTCGCCGAGGCCGCCGCGTACGGGCTGCCCGCACCCCGCGGAGTGCTCATCACCGGCGTGCCCGGCTGCGGCAAGTCGCTGACCGCGAAGGCCGTCTCCGCGGCCTGGGGCCTGCCCCTGCTGCGGCTGGACGTCGGCCGCGTCTTCGCCGGGCTGGTCGGGTCCAGCGAGCAGAACATGCGTACCGCGATCCGGACCGCCGAGGCGACCGCGCCCTGCGTGCTCTGGGTCGACGAGATCGAGAAGGGGTTCGCCGACCGCAGCGGCGACTCCGGCACCTCCGCCCGGGTCTTCGGCTCGTTCCTGACCTGGATGCAGGAGAAGACCCGCCCGGTGTTCGTCATCGCGACCGCCAACGACTTCGAGAGGCTTCCCCCCGAACTGCTGCGCAAGGGGCGCTTCGACGAGATCTTCTTCGTCGACCTGCCGACCCGCGTCGAGCGCGCCTCCATCTGGCGGGTCCACCTCACCCGTCGGCTGCGCAACCCGGCCGTCGCCGGTGACCTGGCCGTCGACGACGCGCTCCTCACCGAGCTCGCCGCGTTCAGCGAGGGCTACTCGGGGGCGGAGATCGAGCAGGCGGTCGTCGCCGCGCTCTTCGACGCGTACGCCGAACGGCGTCCCCTGCGCCGCGACGACCTGGTCCGCGCGCTGGCCGCCATGGTGCCGCTCAGCGTCACGCAGGCCGAGCGGATCGACGCCATCCGGTCCTGGGCAGACACCCGCGCCGTCGCCGCGACCGCCGCGGAGGACTGGGACCTCGGTGGACGCCCCGGCGCCGGTGACGGCCGGCCGGGTGCCCCGCCGCAGCGGGGACACGGCGGACGGGCGGTCGAGTTCTAGTGTGTGGATCCACGGGAAGGGGAGGGGGCCGATGAGCGTCTCGCTGATACTCCTGCCGCTGGCGGTGGCCGCCGTGGCCGCCGCACACGGCGCCACCGCCGGGCGGGACGAGGAGGGTCGCGTGGTGTGCCAGGTGCAGACCCGGATGCGCGACGAGTCCCTGCTCACCGCCGCGCTGGCCGACACCGCCGCGGTGGTCGCCGCCGACCGGGACGCGATCACCGCGGACTGGGCGGGCGTACGCGCGGTGTTCCAGCGCGGCGACGACGGCATCTGGTCGGCGCACTTCACCGGTGACGTCGACGAGCGGCGTGCCGTCGAGATCGTGGGGGCGGTCGACGCCGCGTACGGGCGGCAGGTCCAGCGCGCCGTGCTCGAACGGCTGCGCGCGCAGGCGCCCGCCGCCGGCCTGCGGCTGGAGTCCGAGGAGGTCACCGAGGACGCGAGCGTACGGCTGGTGTTCGCCGTCGAGGGCCGGTCGTGATGGACGGACAGCCGCGCATCGTCGTCACCGTGAGCAGCGAGGGCGTGGTGAGCGCGGAGACCCGGGGGCTGCTGGGCGACCGGTGCCTCGACTACGTCACCGTGCTGGAGGATCTGCTGGCCGCCCAGACGGTGAGCAGCGCGTACACCGCCGACCACGCCCGGGGCGCGGCGACCGTCCACCGGGAGGAACACGATGTCGAGCGCGCCTGACCACGGCTGGCACCAGCCCGTGCCGGGCCCGTCCGTGACGCTGGGATGGCGGGTCCTGCACAGTTGGTGGCTGCTGCTGCCGTTGCTCGGCTTCGGCTGCCTTGGCGGCTTCGGCTTCCTCTACGTCGGCATCCGCACGCGGCGGGCGGCCTGGTGGGTTCCCGGCATCGTCTACACCGTGCTCGGCTGGGGCTCCTTCATCCTGGTCGGCGAGTCCGACCAGGAGAGCGCCGTCAGCGACTGGGCCGTGGGTCTGCTCCTGGCGGTCTGGGCGGGCGGCATCCTGCACGCCGCGCTGATCAACTCGTCCTGGCTGCGGTGGCGGGCCGGTCACCGCCCCTGGTACCAGCAGCCGACCGCCGTGCCGTGGCCGGGCGGTCCGTACCCGCCCGGGACGCTCGCGCCGCCGCCGGGGGCCGCGTTCCCCGCCGGCCCGGCAGCGGTCGCGCCGACCTCCGGCGGGTACGCGCCCGTGTCGCCGGGCTACCCGCCGGTCGTGTCGCCGGCCTATCCGCCGGCCGGGGCCACGAACCCGCCGCCGGCCGACCCGACGTACGCGTACGGCGCGCCGCCGGCGGACCCGACCCTCGCGGCGCACCCCGGCGGCTACTTCGCGGCCGGACCCGTCGCGGCGCCGGTGCCGCCCGCCGCTCCGCCACCCGTGCCGTCGCAGCAGCGTCCCACCAACCCGCTGGACGTCAACGCCGCGGGACCGCACGAGCTGGCGTCGCTGCCCGGCTTCGACGCGGCGCGCGCCGCGCAGGTGGTCGGCGAACGGGAGCGGCGCGGCGGGTTCGGCAGCCTCGCGGAGTTCGCCGCCGCCGCCAACCTCGCCCCGCACGAGTACGCGCGCCTGCGCGACGTCCTGGTCTGCGCCCCGCCCGCGCCACCGGCCCCCGGACAGCTCCCGCACGGGCGCGTCCTGGATGTCTGACGGCTCCGCGCGCGCCGCGGGCGGGACCGGCGGGCCTGCGCGCGCCGAAGCCCGGGCGGTAGGGACCGCGCGCGCCGGTGGTCCGGACGACCAGCCCGCGCCGCGTCCCAGCCGGGCGGACACGGTCGCGGTGGCGCGCTTCCTCGCGGCGACCCGCGCGGAGGGCCCCGGCGAGCGGACGGCGATCTGGGTGCAGGGCTGCGCCATCCGCTGCCCCGGGTGCTTCAACCCGCACCTGTGGAGTTTCCGGGGCGGTGAGCGCGTGGCCCCCGCGGAGCTGGCCCGCCGCGTGCTCGACGCCGGCACCGAGGGACTGACCCTGCTGGGCGGGGAGCCGTTCGACCAGGCCGCCCCGCTGGCCGCCGTCGCCGCCGCCGTCCGCTCCGCGGGCCGCTCGGTGATGACCTTCTCCGGCTACACCCACGCCCAACTGCGGCGTGCGGCCGACGCCGGGCGGGACGACGTGGCGGCCCTGCTCGACCAGACGGACCTGCTCGTCGCCGGCCCGTTCCGGCGGGATCTGATCGACACCGCGCGTCCCTGGGTGGGCTCGACCAACCAGGAGTTCGTCCTGCTCGACGACCGCTTCCCACACCTGCTCGACGCGGTGTCCCGCACCCCCGACCGGATCGAGGTCACCGTCGACGCCGCGGGCGGCGTCGCGGTCAACGGCTGGGCCGGTGCCGACGCGCTCGACGCGCTGCTGGCGTCGGTGGGCCGCCCCGAGCCGCGCGGGCCGGGCCGGGCGACCGTGCGGCCGGGCGACGGCGCCTGACGCCGCCGACCGCGCTCGCGCCGCCCTCCACGGCCCACCGGGCCCCGCCGCGTGGCGGCACGCACGGGGGCAGCGCGCGTCCGGCGAGCGGCATACCCTGTCCCGATGCGACTCGCGCGCCCGGGCGGACTGCTCATCGCGGCGGTCGCCGCCGTGCTCTGGGCGGTCAACATGACCGTCCTGCAACCCCTCACCGAGCCGGGCGCCCCGTGGTCGCAGATCTCGCCGGGGAACAACACCTACTGGGCGCGGGACCTGCGCTTCGCCACGATCGTGGCGGTCGTGGTCGGGTTGGTCGTCGCGGGACGGGGCGACCGGCGCTGGAGCCGTCCGGCCGTGCTGCTCGGTGCGGCCTGGGTGGCCGCCGACCTGGCGGTCGACCGGGCCGACCCGACGGATGTCGCCGCCACCGTGCTCCTCGCCGTGGCCGGCTGCGTCGCGCTCGCCGCGCTCGCCACCGTGCTCGTACGCCGGCACCGCGGCACACCCGTCGCCGCGCCGCGGCGGCGGGTGCTCGCGACGGCCGCCTGCGTGGCCGGCGTGCTGGCGGCGGTGGTCGCGACCATCGAGTCGCCCACCGACCGGGAGCCGGAGCTGAACCCGGCCGCCTTCGCCACCGGCGCTCTGCTGGTCGTGGCGGCCGTCGTGGCCGCGTTGGCGGCGGCGCCCGCGCAGGTGCGGGTCCGATCCTGGCTGGCGCTCGGGTTGTCGGCCGTCGGCGTGCTGGGCGTCGGATGGGTGCGTGCCGTCGAACCCGTGCAGCGGACGCTGCCGCAGGTCGCCGTCGGTGCGGTCCTCATCGTCGGGCTGAGTCTGCTGGCGTGGGACTGGCCGGACGGCCGCCCGGACTGGGGTCGCCACCTGCTCGCCGCCATCGCGGGGCTCGTCGGTCCGATGGGGATGGTGCTCGTGGCCGGCCTCGTCACGCTGGTCCTCCGCGTCGGCGCGCCGTTCACGGCGCTGGCCGGCAACCCCGCCATCAACGCCGCCGACTCCGACCTCCTGTACTCCCTCGCCGGACTGCTCGCCGGCCTCGGGATGTCGCTGCTGCTGGCCCGCCCGCCGGCCCTGCGGGACGAGCCTCCCGCCCGCCCCGGCCCGGTGCCGCCGTCCGTCGCGCCGGGAAGCTGAGGGCCGCCCTCCGCCGGGTGCGCGGGGGTTCGTCAGCCGCCGTCCGCCGGCCCGCCAGGCCCCCGACCGGCCGCGAGCCGAGATGTCCCTGACCCTGGCCGGCGGCGGCGTCAGCGGGGATCGGTCTCGACCATCGGCGGTTGGTCCGCGTCGGGGCGGACGGCCCGCGCCGTGAGCCGCCAGTACTGCCGGCGCTCCTCGTCGCGGACCACCACGCCGAGCCGGCCCAGTTCGCGGCGCAGCTCCCGGGCGTCCCCGTGGCGGTTCCGCTCGACCGCCCGGGCCCGGGCCCGCAGCAGCGGGTCGGCGCCCGCCGGCAGGCCGGGCAGGTCGGGCACCCAGAGCCGGAACGCGCCGCGGTACGGGTCCTCGTCCGACCACGGCCACCCGTGCGCCCGGAACGCCGACCGCAGCCGGTCGGCGTCCAGGTCGGAGCGTTCCCGGGCCAGTTCGCCGCCGTCCGCGTCGAGCAGCACGAGGTCCCGGCCGTCGAGCAGGACGACCCGGACGTCCCGCCGGGGCACCTCCTGCCGCCGCCCGTCGCACCGCAGGGCGGCCCGCTCGCGGTCGACGGTGACGGTGAGCCGTTCGGCCGTGCCGACCCCGGCCAGCACCAGCCCGGCCACCGCGCCCACCGCCGTCGCGCCGACGGTGACGTGCGGCTCCGGCAGCCGGGACAGCGTCTCGAACAGGCCCTGCAGCGGCGCCCAGGGCAGGTCGGCGACCCAGCCTGCCCCGGCGGCGAGCAGCCAGCCGGCTCCGGCGCCGACCAGCGGGAAGCCGCCCCACATGAGGACGAGTTCCGCCGCCCCGCCGTGGACGGTGGTGCGGGAGTCGGCCGTCATGTCAGGCCACCTCGCGCCGCAGCGTACGGATCACACCGACGACGATCGGCACGACGAGCCACACGAGCAGTGACACCCCCAACCGGGCCCACTGGTCGGCGTCCAACGAGGTGCTGAAGAGCGGCTCCATCGTGCGTCCGGTGTCCAGCCAGCCGGCCGGGCGGTGCAGCGCCGGGACCAGCTCGCCGACGATCGACCACACGGTGGGCAGCAGCAGGTAGGCCACGATGGCGAGCGGCGTGTTGAGCAGCAGCAGGCCGAACCCGGCGCCCATCAGCACGTTGGCGACCTGGAAGACGATCGCGTTCAGCAGCAGCGCCTCGTCGAACTCCCACCGGCCCGCACCGCCGGTCGCGCCGGAGACGAGCGTGCCGATCGCGGCCACCGCGAGGCTGGTCAGCACCGACGCCGGCGCGGCCAGCACGACGGCGGCGAGCTTCGCGACGATCACCCGCTCCCGGCGCGGCACCAGGGCGTACGTGACGAGCGCCGTCCGCTGCGACCGCTCGGCGGTGATGGACAGGATGCCCAGCACCGGCAGGAGCAGCCCCACCGGCAGCAGTGACGGCACGAAGAACGAGGCGTACGTCTGGTCCTCGGCGTCGGCGTAGACGAGCTGGAGGGTCACGATGACGGCGGTCGTCAGGCCGATCGTGACCAGCAGCCAGAGTCCGGCGCGGGTGTCGGTGAGCTTGCGCAGCTCCACGCCGGTGAGCCGGAGCAGGGACGGCCGCCGTACGCCCGGGCGGCGACCGGGCTCGACGGTGGTCGCGGCGGGTGCGGTCGTGGTGGTCACTTCCCGGTCTCCTTGGTCGACTCGGCGGTGAGGGTGAGGAAGAGCTGCTCCAGGCGGCCGTCGGCCGGGCGCAGCTCGGCCAGCGCGACGCCCGCGTCCGCGGCGGCCTGCCCGACGGCCTCGGTCTCGGCGGGGACGAGCAGCCCGTCCGCGCTGTCGCGGGCCGCCAGGCCGGCGGCGTCGAGCGCGCGCCGCAGCGCCCCGGTGTCCCGGGCGCGCACCAGGGTGCCGCCGCCGGCGAGCAACTCGCTCTTGTCCCCCTGGGCCACGATCCGGCCGCCCCCGATCACCACCAGCCGGTCCGCGACCGCCTCCACCTCGCGCAGCAGGTGGGAGGAGAGCAGCACGGTGCCGCCCCGGTCGGCGAAGTCGCGCAGCAACCCGCGCATCCAGAAGATCCCCTCCGGGTCGAGCCCGTTCGCCGGCTCGTCGAGGATCAGCACGCGCGGGTCGCCCAGCAGGGCCAGCGCGATGCCGAGCCGTTGCCGCATGCCGAGCGAGTACGCCCGGACCCGCCGCTTCGCCGCCGCCGCGTCGAGCCCGACGAGGTCGAGCTTCGCGGCGACCTCCCGCCGGTCCAGCCCCATGGTCGACGCCGCGACGGCCAGCGCCTCGCGGCCGGTACGCCCGGCGTGCTGGGCGGAGGCGTCCAGCAGCACACCGACCTCGCGTCCCGGGTTGGGCAGGTCGCGGTAGCGCCGCCCGGCCACCGTGGCCCGGCCCGCGGTCGGCGGGGTCAGCCCGCAGATCATCCGCATGGTGGTGGACTTGCCGGCGCCGTTCGGCCCGAGGAACCCGGTCACCGTGCCCGGTTCGCAGCGGAACGACACGTCGTCGACGGCGGCGTGCCGGCCGTAGCGCTTGCTGAGGTGCTCCACGCTGATCATGCCGTTCAGCCTGCGCGCGCCGCCCGGACACCCGCAGCGGCCGGCGGTCGGCGATCGCGCCGACCTTGGTCTACGCGAGGCTCTCGACTTTGGTAGCTGGTTGCCCGCCGCCGGCGCTGCCTAGCATGGGCGCGTGACGAGCGCCGTCGTGCCCGACCACCCCTGGCTGCTGCCCGGGGCGTTGGCCGTGCCCACCGACCAGGTCCGCGTGGGCCCCCGGCGCACCACCCGCGACTGGATCGTCGACGGCGTCGCGTTCCTGATCTCCCTGCTCTGGGTCCTGTTCGTGACGGCGGACGCGACCACGCCCGATCCGGAGCTCGCCCCCCGGCTGCCGCACGACTGGATGATCGCGGCGGACGCGCTGATCGGCCTGGCCTGCTGCGTGCTGCTCTGGTTCCGGCGCCGCTGGCCGCTGGGGCTCGCGGTGGCGACCCTGCCGTTGACCGCGTTCTCGATGGCCGGGGCGATCCCGCTGCTGATCCTCTACTTCACCGTGGTGGTGCACCGGCGTACGGCGGTGGCGCTGGCGATCACCGCGGCGGGGCTGTGCACGAACTTCCTCTTCTCCTACCTGCGCCCCGAGCCGGACATGCCGTACTGGGTGTCCACCGTCTGGGGTGTCGTGCTCAGCGTGACGGTGCTGGCCTGGGGGATGTTCGTCCGCGCCCGCCGGCAGCTCGTGGTGTCGCTGCGGGAGCGCGCCGAGCGGGCCGAGGCGGAGCAGCAGTTGCGGGTGGCGCAGGCCCGCCAGCTGGAGCGGACCCGGATCGCGCGGGAGATGCACGACGTGCTGGCGCACCGGATCTCGCTGCTCAGCCTGCACGCCGGTGCGCTGGAGTTCCGGCCCGACGCGCCGCCGGAGGAGGTGGCGAAGGCGGCGGCCGTGATCCGTGGCAGCGCCCACTCGGCGTTGCAGGACCTGCGCGAGGTGATCGGGGTGCTGCGCGCGGAGGGCGGCGGCGAGGAGGACCCGGAGCGCCCGCAGCCCACCCTCGCCGACCTGCCCTCGCTGATCGAGGAGTCGCGGGCGGCGGGTGTCCGGGTCAACGTCGCCGACCTGGTCGGCGCACCGGAGGCGGTGCCCGCGGCGATCGGGCGCAGCGCGTACCGGATCGTGCAGGAGGGGCTGACCAACGCCCGCAAGCACGCGCCGGGCGCGGCGGTCACCGTCGGGGTGGCCGGCGAGCCGGGCGCCGGACTCACCGTCGAGATCCGCAACCGCTGGCCCGTCGGCGGGCCCGCCGACGGGCAGATCCCCGGCACCGGCACCGGCCTGGTCGGCATCACCGAACGGGTGACCCTGGCCGGCGGGCGGCTGGAGTACGGGCGGGACGACAGCGGCGACTTCCGGCTGGCGGCGTGGCTGCCGTGGCCGGCGTGACGGCGCCGGACCCGGCCGGCGCGGACCGGGGGAGCGCCGGGTCGGTGCGCGGCGGGCCGGGTGGCGACGGCCGGGTGCCCAGCGGCGAGCCGGTGCGCGTGCTGATCGTCGACGACGACCCGCTGGTCCGGGCCGGGTTGTCGATGATCCTCGGCGGTGTGCCGGACGTGCGGGTGGTGGGGGAGGCCGCCGACGGCGGTGAGGTGCCGGCCGCGGTCGAGGCGGGCCGGCCGGACGTCGTGCTCATGGACATCCGGATGCCCCGGACGGACGGGCTGGCCGCGACCGAGGCGCTGCGGGCGCTGCCCGATCCGCCGGAGGTGCTCGTGCTGACCACGTTCCACGCCGACGAGCAGGTGCTGCGCGCGCTGCGCGCGGGCGCCGCCGGCTTCCTGCTGAAGGACACGCCGCCCGCGGAGATCGTCCGTGCGGTGCGGCGGGTCGCCGCCGGCGAGGCGACGCTGTCGCCCGCCGTGACGCGTACGTTGATCGCGCACGTCACCGGTGCCGCGCCCGCCGCGGCCGGGCCGGACCCGCGCCGCGAGCGGGCACTGCGGCTGCTCGCCGGGCTCAGCGAGCGGGAGCGGGAGGTCGCCGTCGCGCTCGGCCAGGGCCGGACCAACGCCGAGATCGCCGCGGAGCTGCACATGAGCGTGGCCACCGTGAAGGCGTACGTCTCGCGGCTGCTGACCCGGCTCGACCTCAACAACCGGGTGCAGGTGGCGCTGCTCGTGCACGACGCCGGCCTGGTCTGAGCCGCCCCTGCCCGGCCGCCCGCCGCCGTTGAACTTTCGGCCGGCGCCCGCCGTACCACTGGCCGAGGATGCGGGTGCGGCGGACCCGCCGCACCGCTGCCGAACTCGTGGGAGGCCTGCCGTGCGTGATGGTGAGCAGTCGACGGATCCCATCGACCAGGTGCTGGGGGAGGTGCCGCTGCCGGCGTCGCTGACCCCCGAGGACGTCCGGCTCGCGGTACGGGCGGTGGTGGTGCACGCCGCGGAGGAGTGGCCGGCCGGCCCGAAGTGCCGCAACGACGGGGCGGCGTTCCCGTGCCGACTGCACCGGTGGGGCCGGCGGGTCCTGCTGGCGCACGGGCTCAACGACCGGCAGGTCGACGCGCTGATCCGGCACGGCAACCCGTTCGTGCACGTGCCGTTCCCGTTCACCGCCACCGGGCCGGCGCGTCCCGACCGGCCGGTGCCCTACCCGGCGCGCGCCGACCGGCCGGCGCCCTACGTGGCCCGCCGTCCCGTCGACGGCGCCGGCGGTCCGCCCGCCCGCAGTCAGGCCCCCCGGGTCGTGCCGCCCGGCGTACGCCCGGTGGTGCCCGCCGGCTCCGGCCGGCCGGTGGCTCCCCCCGCCACCGCGCCGCGCTGGCCCCGGGCGAGCTGAGCGGTCCCCCTGCCGGCCCGGGGCAGGAGACGCCGGCCCGGCGCGGGTGGCACCCGCGCCGGGCCGGCGTCGCACCGGTGAGGGGCGGCGTCAGCGCACCCCGCAGTCGGGCGCCGACCAGCTCGTCCCGTTCGGGATGCCGTCGCTGTTGTTCTCCCGGCGTGAGTCCACGTGCACGTGGTCGTCGTGGTCGGGGTAGCCGGGGCCGAAGATCCCGCTGAAGCCGTTGCCACGTGCGGTGCGGGCCACGTCGCAGAGTGACGACGTGCGGGACACCACGTCGGCGGCGGTGCCGTAGAGGTGCTGGCTGTCCGACGCCCCGCCCACCTGGTCGTTGCAGGTGTGGCTGCGGAAGCCGCTGGTGACGTAGAGCGGCTTGTCGCCGAGTTTGCGGCGCAGCGCCTCCAGCTTCCACATGGTGTGCAGCGCGTTCTGCCGGGTCTGGCTGGCCGAGAGCGGGCCCCCGCTCCACCCGCCCCGGCCGCAGCCGTCGTCCAGTTCGCTGTAGCTGAAGTGCCGCGGCGTGCAGTCGTTGTCCTGGAGGTCGTAGAGCTTCGCGTACGTCTCCGGGCCGGCGATGCCGTCCACCTTCAGCCCGTACGCCTGCTGGAAGCGGCGGACGGCGGCGGCGGTCTTCGGGCCGAAGATGCCGTCGGTCTCGACGATGTCCCGGTTGCCGGCCCAGCCGGCGACCCGGACCTGCAACTCGCGGACGTCGGCGCCGGACCGCCCCTGGTAGAGGTTGCGGGTCCACGTGTAGCAGCCGTCGGCATGGGCCGCTGGCGCGGCGACCACCGCGGCGATCGCGGCGCCCGGCAGGGCCAGGGCAACGGCGACGGCAGCACGCTTCAGGGTGTTTACGCGCACAGAAGTCCTCCCGATAGGAGCGTGAATGGGGTGGCCTTCAGGACATCGACCAGGACGTCCCGCGATTTCCACCCTGACACCTGTCGGGCCGCTTGGTGGCGATAAACGAGAATCGTCCTCGTGATTTGCGATTGCTGAGTATTAGCTGCGAATCGAGCTGATTCGTGAAACAGCCACTCGTGGATCCCGTGCCACGAGTGGCGCGAAAACGCACCGAACGTCGCGAACAGTGCCACCGAGGGTGATGTTCCCGGGGCCGGGGGAGCCGGTAACGTCAGCGCGGGTCGGACGCGGGGGAGGTGGACGTGGCGCGGGGAGGCGTCTTCTGCGTCGAGGGTCAGTGGCACCGCGACCTCAACGAGCGCGGTTCGGTGCTGCCCACGCTGGAACTGCTCGAACGGCTGGGCAAGATCCGCTTCATCCACAAGGACGCGGCCACGCGGGACGAGCTGTTCTACTTCCTCGACCGCTGGCTGCTCAAGCAGTACGCCGACCACCGGGTCGGCTTCTTCGCCATGCACGGTGAGCCGAGCCGGCTCTGCCTCACCGACTGGAACTCCGTCGAACTCTCCGACGTCGCCGAACTGATGGCCGGCCGGTGCGAGGGGCGGCGCCTCTACTTCGGCAGCTGCTCGGTGCTGCGCGCCTCCGACGCCGCCCTGCGGGAATTCCTCGACGTCACCGGAGCGGCTCTGATCTGCGGTTTCACCCGCGACGTGGACTGGGTGGAATCGGCGGCGTTCGAAACCGTGCTGCTCGACGTGCTCGCCAACGGGCAGCGGCACAACGCCGCGGAACTGCGGATGGGATCCGCGCACTGGGCGCCGCTCGCGTCGTACCTGGGCTTCCGCGTCATCTATGCCAACGGCCGCGCCTGGCGGCCGGCCGTACGG
The DNA here is from genome assembly GCF_036184225.1 of Micromonospora globbae. Taxonomy (NCBI): domain Bacteria; kingdom Bacillati; phylum Actinomycetota; class Actinomycetes; order Micromonosporales; family Micromonosporaceae; genus Micromonospora; species Micromonospora globbae. Next base: position 4,291,787 of record NZ_CP108084.1, on the reverse strand, counting down.
CCCCGGGTGCCGACCCAGCAGGCGGTCGACCGGGCCGCCCCGCGGCCCCACTGACGAGGGCCGGCGGCCCGGCCCGCGCCGTGCCTGGTAGAAACGAGCCGTGGCACGCAGCATCGCGACGAACACCCGGGTCGACCGTGACGGCCTGATCGAGTTCCTCCGGCCCCGGCACCGCGTCGTGCTGATGACCACCCGGGCCGACGGGCGGCCCCAGTCCTCGCCCGTCACGGCCGGCGTCGACACCGCCGGCCGGCTGGTGATCTCGACCTATCCCGAGCGGGCCAAGGTGACCAACGTGCGCCGCGATCCGCGGGTCTCCGCCTGCGTGCTCTCCGACGAGTGGAACGGGCCGTGGGTGCAGATCGACGGCACGGCCGAGGTGCTGGACCTGCCCGACGCGCTCGAACCGCTGGTCGAGTACTTCCGCTGCATCTCCGGTGAGCACCCCGACTGGGACGAGTACCGCGCCGCCATGGTGCGGCAGGGCAAGTCGCTGATCCGCGTGACCATCGACAGCTGGGGCCCCATCGCCACCGGCGGCTTCCCCGCCCGCCTCGCCGACTGAGGCCACCGCCCTCCGGGCCCGTTCAGTAGGCCACCGTGAACCGCGTGTTCTCGTGCCGCGGGTTCTCGATCTCGTCGACGATCGCCACCGCCAGGTCCTCGTACGTGAGCACCGACCGGCCCTGCGCGTCGGTGACCGGCTGGTCCGTGCCCGTGCGGTAGTGCCCGGTCCGCTCGCCCGGATGGAACTCCAGCGGCGGCGGGGAGACGTAGGTCCAGGTCACCCCGTCCGCCTGGGTGCGGTAGTAGTCGAGGGCGTCGGCCTGGCCCTGCGCCGAGTCCCGGTACGCCTCGGGGAAGTCCGGCTCGTCCAGGTAGCGCGTCCCCTTCGGGGTGAGCAGCGTCGACCCGCCGCCCAGGTGGATGATCCGGGGCGCGTCCGGCATCCCCCGCAGCGTGGTGACCAGCGTCCGCGCGGCGTCGAGCCAGAGCCCCCGCTCGCCCCCGCCGATCGCCACCACCAGCACGTCCGCCTCCGGGGCCAGCTCCCGGACGCTGCGGTCGCTGGTGGCGTCGCCGGTCACCACCCGCACGCCGTCGGGCAGGTAGGAGGTGGCCTCGGGCCGGCGGACCGCCGCGATGACCCGGTGCCCCCGGTCGACCGCCTCCGCGGTGACCCGGGAGCCGGCGGTGCCACCCGCGCCGAACACCACGATGCTGCTCATGGCATCAGGCTATTGACCGGCCCGGCCGGCCGGTGGGCGTTACCCGAAGAAGCCGGCGGCCTCAGTCGACCAGCGCCGAGTAGACGAGCTGGCGCAGCTGCGGCCGGATCGGATGGGTGCTGGAGGGCATCAGCTGGGTGAAGAAGAGGGCGGTGATCTCCTCGACCGGGTCGATCCAGAACGCCGTGCTCGCCACGCCGCCCCAGTAGTACTCGCCGACGCTGCTCGGCACCCGGCTGGGGATCGGGTCCTGGACCACCGCGAAGCCGAGCCCGAAGCCCACCCCGTCGAAGATGCTCTCGGCGAACCCGCCGGTGGAGAGGGCGCCCAGGTCCTGGCCGCCGGGCAGGTGGTTACGGGTCATGAAGCGCACCGTGCGCGAGCCGAGCAGGCGTACGCCGTCCAGCTCGCCGCCGCGCAGCAGCATCTGGGTGAACCGGTGGTAGTCGGCGGCGGAGCAGATGAGGCCGCCACCGCCGGAGAGGAAGGTCGGCTTCTGGTGTGCCAGGGCGCCGAGCTGGTCGTACCGCATGGCCTGACCGGTGCGCGGGTCGGGCGCGTACAGCGCCGCGAGGCGGGACGTCGCCTCGTCGTCGACGTACCAGTGGGTGTCGGTCATGCCGAGCGGCCGGAAGATCCGGTCGGCGAGGAAGGCGTCCAGGCTCTGGCCGGAGACCACCTCGACGAGTCGGCCCAGCACGTCGGTGGCGACGGAGTAGCCCCAGGCCGTGCCGGGCTGGAAGAGCAGCGGCAGCCGGGCGATGGCCGCGCAGGCGCCGGCCAGGTCGACGTCCGCCGGCGGGTAGAGGTCGTACCCGGCGGCCCGGTAGAGCCCGTCGACCACCGAGGTCTGCATGAAGCCGTACGTGAGGCCGGCCGTGTGGGTGAGCAGGTGCCACACCCGGATCGGCTCGACGGCCGGCACCGTGTACGGCTTGAGCGTCGAGCCCTTGGCGTAGACGCGGACGTCGGCGAACTCGGGCAGCCACCGGCTGATCTCGTCGGTCAGCTCGAAGCGGCCTTCCTCCCAGAGCATCATGGCCGCCACCGAGGTGACCGGCTTGGTCATCGAGTAGATCCGCCACAGCGTGTCCGGCTCGACGGGGAGCCCCGCCTCCCGGTCCCGCAGCCCGTACGTCGCGGAGTGGACCACCTCCCCGCGCCGGGTCACGACCGCCTGCCAGCCGGCGAGCCGGCCGTCGTCGACGTACCTGCCGAAGTGCTCGTCGATCCGCGCCAGGCGCGCCGGGTCGAAGCCGATCTGGTCCGGGTCGATGCTCCGCGCCACACTCACGCCGCCGAACGTACTAGCCGCCCCGTGGGGCGGGGAAGAGGCGCCGCCCACACCTGTCGGTGCCCGCTTGTAGCCTGGCCCGATGCCGGAGCCGACCGAGGACGCCACCTTCCGCCACGAGGACTGGTACGGCGAGGAGCTGGGCGACCGGCACTTCGTCCGCTGCTCGTTCTTCCACGTCGACCTCACCGAGGCCACGAGCCAGGGTGCGATCTTCGACGGGTGCACGTTCGGCAACGTGCGGTTCAACGCCTCCCGGCACACCGACTCGGCCTTCACCCGCTGCACCTTCCAGCGGTGCAACCTCTTCGAGGCCGAGTTCACCGGCTGCAAGCTGGTCGGCAGCACCTTCGCCCAGTGCGACCTGCGGCCGTTGACGGTCGCCGGTGGGGACTGGTCGTTCGTCGCCCTGCCCGGCGCCGACCTGCGCGGCGTGCGGATCACCGACGTGCGGATGCGGGAGGTCGACCTCACGGGCGCCGACCTGACCGGCGCCACCGTGACCGGTGTCGACCTGTCCGCCGCGCAGCTGCACAGCTCCCGGCTCTCGAAGGCGGACCTGCGGGGCAGCGACCTGACGGCGCTCGACCCCACGGTGGTGGAGCGGGCCCGCGCGGTGATCGACGCGGAGCAGGCGGTCGTGATCGCCCAGGCGCTCGGCTTCGAGATCCGCTGAAAACCCGACCGCCGCTGTCAGGTTTTCCTGGCAGGGTGGCCGGCATGGCATGGTGGTCAGACCTTGTGGCAGAGGAACCAGAGTTCGCCGAACGGGTGCGCGCCCGGTTCGCGGTGCGCAAGCACGGGACCATGGCGACGCTTCGCCGGGACGGCTCCCCGCGGATCAGCGGCACCGAGTTCGACTTCGACGACGGGGACCTGCGGCTGGGCAGCATGGCCGGCGCGGTCAAGGCCCTGGACCTGCGTCGCGACCCCCGGGTGGCCCTGCACTGCCCGACCGAGGACGCCCCGGCCGACGACCCGTCCGCGTGGGACGGCGACGCGAAGATCAGCGGGATCGCCCACGAGGAGCCGCCGGGCGAGGACGGCTCGCACCGGTTCCGCATCGAGTTGACCGAGGTCGTGCTGACCCGTGTCGGCGACCCGCCCGACCACCTCGTGATCGAGAGCTGGCATCCGGGTCGCGGCCTGCGCCGCCGCCAACGGCGCTGACCCGCCCGGCCCCCCACTCCCGGCCCCGCCCCGCCCCGGCTCGGCGGGCTCCACGGGCTCCACGGGCTCCGCGTTGATCATGAAGTTGTCGCCGGTCTGTGTCTGATTTGTCGGCAGTAACTTCATGATCGACGCGAGGGGTCGGGGGGCGGGCCGGGCCAGGCCAGATTTCGCTTTCGACCGATGTCCGCTACCTTGCCGTACCAGACCGGGTGGGTGGACCGTCCCGGTGTGCGACGCGGCCACACCGCCCGGCGTGCCGTGGGCGGTCTGTCGCGCCGGCCCGGAGGCCGGCGGGGAGCGGAGGGTCGGTGGCGGAGGAGGACCTGCCCCGGGCGGGCACGGGTGCGTCCGGCCGGCGGGCCGCGCGCCGGGGATCCGGCGGGCCACGCCGGCACCGCTCCGCCGAAGGGCACCCGGCCGGGGCGCGACGCGCGTTCCGTCGCCACGCCCTCGCGTCCGACGTGCTGGCCCCGGTCCGCCGCCACCGGTGGGTGGTCGCGGGGGTGGCCCTGCTCGCCTGCCTCACCGCCCTGGTGTCGTACGTCGCCACCCGGCCGGAGCCCCAGGCCGCGCCGCCGCCCGGCGGTGCGCCCGCCGGGGCGGGCCGGCCGAGCGGCTACCCGGCGATCGAGGCGAACCGGACCGGCACCGACCCGGCGAGCCCGGGGCTCCGGCCCCGGCAACGGCCGCCGTCCCCGTCGCCGAGCCCGTCCGTCACCACGCGTACGCCCGCGGAGCCCCCGCTGCTCACCGTCACGCGGGCGGACATCCCGGCCGAGGTGGACCTCACCGCCGTGGGCACCCGGGACTGGATGCACTGGGGGCTGGACGGGGGCGACTCGACGGACCGCAAGCGCGGTGGCTCCGGCGAGATCGTCGACCAGGGCGGCAGCGGTGCCCGCCGGGGCTGGGACGGCAACCAGGAACTGTTCAGCTGGCGGGACGGCACCTCGGAGCGGGCGGTCGACCGTACCGCGAACGGCGTCTACACCTGCGGCGCCGGCACCGGCTTCGCGCTGGCCGTTTCGGCCGACGGCGAGCTGCGGACGGTGCGGCTGTACGCCGGGCTCTGGATGGCCCGGGGCCGGTTGGAGGCGCGCCTGTCGGTCGGCGGGCCGACCACGACCCTCCGCATGGAGGACCCGCACACGAGCCGGAGCGCCGAGTTCACGCTGCGCTTCCGTGCTCCGAAGGGCGTGCGACTGCTCGTCACCTGGACGGCCGAGGAGGTGTTCACTCCGGACTGCGGAAACGTCGGCCTCCAGGCGGTCGCCCTGCGGTGACCCCGCCGGCCGCGGCGGCGACCGTGACGCCGCTGCCGCGCACCCCCCGGCGATCAGCGTCCCCGGACCGGTGGCCGGGGGTAGCGTGGGCACATCGACCGTCGAGGATCGGAAGGGAGCCGCGCGATGACCGCTGGGGAGCAGGTGCTGGACAGCCCCGCGAGCTGGGTCGCCGAGCACATCCACCGGTACGTCGCCACGGACGGGGCCGAGGGCCACGAGTGGCGGCCGGGTGTGTTCACGCTGCTGCTCACCACCCGGGGCCGCCGCAGCGGCGCCCTGCGCCGTACCGCCCTCATCTACGGCCGCGACGGCGACGACTACCTGGTCGTCGCCTCGCAGGGCGGCGCGCCGCGGCACCCGGCCTGGTACCTCAACCTCCTGGCCGATCCCCGGGCCGAGGTGCAGGTCGGCGCGGAGCGGTTCACGGCCCGCGCCCGCATCGCCACGCCCGAGGAGAAGCCCCGGATGTGGGAGACGATGGCGAAGATCTGGCCGGCGTACGACGACTACCAGGCCCGCACCGACCGGGAGATCCCGGTGGTCGTGCTGGAACGTGTCTGACGGGACAGTTTGTCCGTCACTCCGCACCGGCGGCGACGTAGCTTTCTGCTGTCCCGGTCCGACCGTCCCGTGTGGAGGATTGTGCAGTGAGCAGCAGTACCGTGCACCGCGTCCGTCCCGACGCGCCGACCGGTGCCGCCGAGGCGCCCGGCGACCTGCTCCGGGAGATCCCGATGCCGCCGTACGTCACCGGCGAGGACGCCCAGTTCGCGGTCCGGGCCGTGGTGGTGCACGCGCCCCGGAGCTGGTCCGGCGGGACCGTCTGCCGCAACGACGCCAACCCGCACCCCTGCCGCCTGCACCGTTGGGGCGCCCGGGTGCTGGCGATGCGCGGGTTGGCCGACGCCGACATCGCCGCTCTCATCGAGCGCGGCGACCCGGCGGCACCGCTGCCCCCGCGACCCGGCGCCCGACCGGCGGGCTCCCGGCCGTGACGGCCGGGAGCCCCGGGGCGGTCAGCAGGCGATCGGCTTGACCCAGGAGCACTCCAGCCCCTCGGGCGCCGCTGGTGCCGCGGGGGCCACGGGCGGCGCCACCCGCGCCGTACGCGCGCTCGCCTCGCTGTGCGTGGCGAGCGCGATGGCGATCTGGTCCTCCAGCCCCTTCACGGAGGAGGCCAGGTAGTTGTTCAACAGGATCGAGAAGGCCAGCACCCGGCCGTCGGCGTCGGTGACGTAGCCGGAGAGGCCCGACACCCCGGTGAGGCTGCCGGTCTTGGCGTGCACGTTCCCCGCGGCCGGCGTTCCCTGCATCCGGCTGCGCAGGGTCCCGCCCACGAAGCGCTCGGCCTGCCCGGCGATCGGCAGGGCCGCGTACCACGCGTCGAACCAGGGCTCGGAACGCACGGCGGTGAGCAGGTCGACGAACTCGCCGGCGGGGATGAGGTTGCGCCGGGAGAGGCCGGAGCCGTCCCGCTGCCGCAGCGTGCCGGTGTCCATGCCCGCGCCGGCGACGTACCCGGCGATGGCCGAGAGCCCGGCCGACCAGGTGCCGGACCCGCGGACCACCGCGCCGATCTCCTTGGTGAGCACCTCGGCGTGGCCGTTGTTGGAGAGCTTGAGGAACGGCACCATCAGCTCGGCCAGCGGCATCGAGTCGTGGCGGGCCACGGCGGTCGCCCCGGACGGGGTGGGTCGGCCGAGCACCGTCGCTCCGAGCACCCGTACGCCGTGCCGCTTCAGCGCGGCCCGGAAGACGTCGGCCGCGTAGCCGGTCGGCTCCCAGACCGTCACCCAGTCGCTGGCCGGCTCGTCGCCCACCGCGATCTGGCCGGTCACGACGACCGTGTTGCTGCCGTGCTCGCGCTCGAAGGAGATCGACGTCTCCCCGTCGGCGACGGTGGTCGCCCGGTTGTCGAAGCGTAGGTAGCTGGTCGGCGGGGTGGTGGTGAGCACGGGTGCGGCGCCGGCCCGGCCGGGCGCGGCGTGGACGATCACCGTGCCGGCGTCGTAGTCGGTGTCCGGCGCGACGGTCAGGGCGGAGACCTGTGCGGCGTAGTACCAGGGCTCGTCGTCCCAGGTCCAGTCCGGCCCGAGACGGGTGCTGTCGTAGCGGGTGTCGTCCGCGACCAGGTTGCCGGTCACCACCCGTACGCCGGAGGCGGCCACCTGCGCGGCGAGCGCGTCGTAGTCGGCGGCCAGCATGGTCGGGTCGCCGCCGCCGCGCAGGTAGAGGTTGCCGGAGACGACGCCCGCCCGGCGCTTGCCGCTGGTCCGTACGTCGGTCGTGAACCGGTGGTCCGGCCCGAGCAGCGCCATGGCGGCCGTGGAGGTGAGCAGCTTCGTGTTGGAGGCGGGCACCAGCCGCCGGTCGCCGTTGCGGTCGTAGAGCCTCTGGCCGGTGGCCACGTCGGCGACGACCACCGACGCCTGCGCGCCGTCCAGCCGGGCGTCGGCGAGGATCGCGTCGAGGGTCGCGTTCAGCCGGGTGACGGAGGGTGGTGGGGCCTCGGCGGTCGCGCCGGGGGCGCCGGCGGTGGCCGCGACGGCGACCATCGCGACCAGCGCGAGCGTCCGGGGGAAGAGACGACGATGCATGCGCCGATGCTGTCACGAAGATTATCGCCGGGAAAGGTCTCTAGCCGAAGGTTTCCGCCATGAGTCCGCGGGCGCCGGGCAGTCCGAGCACCGTGAGCGAGCCGGTCCGTGGGGACTGTGAGCGGCGGAACGCCGCACCGGGGGCAGAGGCGCGCCCGCCCGGTTGTTGCACCCGGCATGGACGCCCGCTCGGTCGACGTGGTGGTGGTCGGCGCCGGTCAGGCCGGCCTCTCCGCCGGCTACCACCTGCGCAGGGCCGGTTCCACCCCCGGAACCGGGTTCGTGATCCTGGACGCCGACGACGGACCCGGCGGCGCGTGGCGGCACCGGTGGCCGACGCTGACCGTGGACCGGGTCCACGGCTTCCACGACCTGCCCGCCATGCCGTTCCCCGCCGCCGCGCCGGACCGGCCGGCGGCCGAGGTGGTCAGCGACTACTTCGCCGCGTACGAGCGGGAGTTCGGGCTTGCCGTGGAGCGTCCGGTCCGTGTCGAGGCGGTCCGTTCCCTGCCCGACGGCCGGCTGGACGTCCGCACCGACCGCGGCCGGTGGACGGCGCGCGCCCTGATCAACGCGACCGGCACCTGGAGCCGGCCGTTCTGGCCCCACTACCCGGGCCGGTCCTCGTTCCGCGGCCGGCAACTGCACACCGCCGACTACCGGGGGCCGGACGAGTTCGCCGGACGGCGCGTGGTGGTGGTCGGGGCCGGCACGTCGGCCGTCCAACTGCTCGGCGAGATCTCCCCGGTCGCCGCCGACACCACCTGGGTCAGCCGGCGCCCGCCCGACTTCCGCGAGATCGAGTTCACCCCGGAGCACGGCCGGGCCGCGGTCGCCCTCGTCGAGGCCCGGGTGCGGGCCGGCCGCCCGCCGGCCAGCGTCGTCGGGGTGACCGGACTCCCGGTCACCCCGGAGGTCCGAAGGCTCCGCGAGCAGGGTGTGCTCGAGCGGTTACCCATGTTCGACCGGATCACGCCCGACGGCGTCGCCTGGGCCGACGGCCGCTTCGTCGCCGCCGACACGATCCTCTGGTGCACCGGCTTCCGGGCCGCGCTCGACCACCTCGCCCCGCTGAAGCTGCGCGGGCCGGGCGGCGGAATCGTGATGGACGGTACGCGGGTGGTCGCCGACGAGCGGATTCACCTGATCGGGTACGGGCCGTCCGCGAGCACCGTCGGTGCCAACCGGGCCGGACGCGCGGCGGTGCGGGAAATCCGCGCGCTGCTCACGCGGGCCGCCGTCCTCGACTGATCGGGCTCTATTTGACGGATCGCCCGGAGGGGGGCACCGTAGGCGGTGAGGGGGCCCTTTCACCTGCCCCGACGCGGCGACGACAACGGATGTCGCCCGATCGCCTCCCACGTGTACCCCGGACGCGGGCCGATCACCGGTCTGCGCCGTTCCGACCGCGATCCGAGAGAAGCCACGAGGAGTTCCACCATGCTCACCATGACCGACAACGCCGTCCTGGTCATCCGTGACCTGGCCAACCAGCAGGACGTCGGCGAGGACGGCGGGGTGCGTATCGCCGCCGACGCCTCCGCGGGCTCGCTCACCGTCGAGCTGGTCGCCGGCCCGACGCAGGGGGACCACGTGGTGGACAACCAGGGCGCGCGGATCTTCCTGGACGCCGACGCCGCGGAGATCCTCGGCGACGCCTCGGTCGACGCGACCGTCGACGACCAGGGCATCGTGCAGTTCGGCTTCACCGAGAAGCAGTGACCCGGCGGGGCGCGCCCCACGGGGCGCCGCCCCCCGCTCCTAACCCGCCCGCCGGGCGTCCCCGCCGCGTGACGGCCGGGACGACCGGCGGCGTTCCGCCGTGTCCACACCGTTCCACTCCGGCCGGCCGTCCGGGCCCGCGTACCGCAGGTCCGTCAGCACCTGCGCCAGGTGGTGGGACGTGCTCCACGCCGTCCAGGCGCTGGCCGAGCCCGCGCCGGCGACCCGGCGTGCCCGGCGCAGGATCTCGTGGTCGCCCCAGGAGAACGCCGCCCCGGCGACGGGCCAGTGCGGCGCGGAGACGAGGGTGCGGCACAGGTCCGCCACCCGGTCGTCGCCCCGGCCACCCCGCCGCGACCAGCGGTACACCCACCAGGCGCCGTCGGTGGTGTAGCACATCGTGGGCAGCCGGTCGCCCGGCTGCCCGGCACCGCCCTGGGCCGACCCGACGCCGTAGTCCCCGTAGCCCACGTCGCGGTCGGCGACGCGCTCCCACAGCTGCCAGTCCCAGCGTTCCAGCCGGACGGGTTCGTCGGTGGGCAGCCGGGCCAGGGTCGGCGGCAGGCCGCCCGACGCCACGGTCACCGACCGCCAGGCGTACCGGCGTGACCAGTCCAGCAGCCGCCGGATGCGCCACTCGGCCTCCCGCAGGTCGGCGGGGCAGCACACGTCGCCCGCGTCGACGAGGAGGTCGCACTGCTCCGGCGCCGTCCGGGTGAACCGCCAGATCCGCTCCACGGCCGCGGTCGTCGCGTCCGGGCCCGAGCGGTCCCGCCGGGTGCGCAGGCGGATCACCGCCCGCCGCGCGTACGCCCGGGCCGCCGCCCCGTGCGCGACCAGCCGTCGGTCGCTCTCGCCGAGACCCACGACCGGCACCAGCGGTACGCCCCAGCGCACCAGCTCGGTCTCGCGGGCGTCGGGCAGTCGGCTCACGTCGACGGCGGGGACGAGTCCCGAGGGAAGCCGGGCGAGAGCCTCCGGTACGGACGCGTCGAGGATGTCGATGTCGAGGATCGGCGCGACCAGCGGGGCGACGGTGACGTCGAGATGACCCAACGCCTCCAGCTCGCCCCGCCGACAGGCGAGGATGGGGCGGTAGACCGGTTCCGCCGCCCGACCCCCGTGGGCGGGCTCCATAGTTCAATGTAGGCGGACGGATCGCGCGGTGACAGGGCCACGCGGCCCGACGAGGGACGCCGGCAGGCCCACCGCCGGTCGGGCGGTGGGCCGCGGACGCCGCTCAGTCGTCGTCGCCGTGCCGGTCGTCGTCATCGTCATCGTCGTCCGAGCCGTCGTGGCGCCCGTCGTCGTCACCGTCGTCGTCGGCGGCCTCCCGCTCCACGCGGAGCACGGCACCGCTGTCCCGGTCGACGTCGATGTCGTGTTCCACGTCCCCGGACACGATCTCGACACTCCATACCGGACGGCCGTGCTCCTGCTCGGCCTCGATCTCGACGATGCGTCCGCCACCGGCCTTCGCGAGGGCGATCTCGCCGGCCCGCTGCGGGTCGATCCGCGACTCGCCGGCCGGTCCGGTGCTCCCCGACGGCGTACCGCCGGTGGAGGAGGAGCCGCCCGGCGTCGCGGCGGTGGTGCTGTCGTCCGGTGCCGGGGCCGTGGTGCTGTCGTCGGGCGTCGGCGCCGTGGTGCTGCCGCCCGGCGTCGGCGCCGTGGTGGCCGCGACGAGGGCGGCGCCGGGGGACCGTCCGTCGTCGGCCACGGCGACGCCCATCGCCACCCCCGCCACGGCCAGGACGGCCACGCCGCCGGCCGACGCCAGGATCATCGAACTACGCCTCATGATGTCCACCTCTCCTCGGTTCCTGCCATCGAGGATCGGTCCACGGCGGATAGGGCCGCGCTGCCCGAAGGCTAAGGCCGGGTTAAGCGTCCGGGGCCTGCGCCGGGAGCGTCGCGGTGGCGCCCGGCCGGGCCGGCGGCGGGCCGAGCAGGACCCGCACCTCCGCCCCGCCGCCCGGCGCCGTACGCAGCTCCAGCCGCCCGCCCGCGGCCTGCGCGGCGCGGCGGACGATGTCCAGGCCCAGTCCCGTCGAGCCGGCCGCGCTCGCGCCCCGGCGGACCGCGTCGGCCGGCAGGCCGGGGCCCCGGTCGGCCACGGTCAGCACCGTCTGTCCGCCCTCGCGGGCGAGCCGCACGCTGAACGCGGTGCCGTCCGGCGTGTGCGCGAAGACGTTGCCGAGCAGCGCGTCCACGGCGGCCGTCAGCTCGTCGGCCGGTACGCCGACCGGCATCGGGCCGGGCGCCAGGTCGAGGGTCACGGACCGCCCGGTGTCCTCGGCCAGCACCGACCAGAAGGCCACCCGGTCGCCGACGACCTCGGCCGCGTCCGCGCCCGCCGGGCCGGCGGCGGGGGTCTGCCGCCACCGGGCCTGCCGGATCAGCCCGGTGACGGCCCGTTCGAGGCCGTCCACGGCGCCGGTGATCCGGGCCGCGTCCTCCGGGTCGCGCAGCGACTCCGCCTCCAGGCGCAGCGCGGTCAACGGCGTCCGCAGCCGGTGCGACAGGTCGGCCACCTGTTCGCGTTCCTGCACCAGCAGCTCCTGGATGCGGCCGGCCAGGTGGTTCAGCGCGCGGGCCACCTCCCGCAGCTCGGGCGGCCCGGAGGGGGTGACCCGGGCGTCCAGCTCGGCGTTGGCGAGCCGGTGCGAGACCGCCGACAGCGCGCCGATCGGCCGGACCAGGGTGCGGGCCAGCCGGTCGGCGACCACCAGGCCGATGAGCACCAGCAGGAACCCGAGCAGCGCCAGCACGAGCCACGCCCGGGTGACCCCCGCCGTGAGCTGGTCGCGCGGCACGCCGACGCGGATCACGCCCGTGCCGTCCGGTCGGCCCTGCACGGCGATGACCACCTCCCGCCCGGACGCCGACTCGCCCGTCAGGCTCTGGCCGCGGGCGGCCAGCGCGACGGCCGGGGTGCGGGGCACGGGCGTGCCGAGGACCGTCCCGTCGGGCAGGTACACGCTCACCGGCCGGCCCGACTCGGCGGCGAGCTGTTCGACGGTGAGGCGGATGGTCGCCTCGTCGGCGGTCCCGACCACCGGCACGAGGCTCTGCGCGTCGGCCGTGGCCCGGACCGTCGCGCGGTCCTCGGCGACGGTGCGCACCAGCAGCGCCAGCGGCACCAGGAACGCGAGCAGGATGAGGACGCTGACGGCGGCGACCAGCAGCGCCAGCCGAGCCCTCATCCGGCGGCCCGGGGCGGCTCCAGCCGGACGCCGACCCCGCGCACGGTGTGCAGGTAGCGCGGCTCCTGGGCGCTCTCGCCGAGCTTGCGTCGCAGCCAGGACAGGTGCACGTCGACCGTCTTGTCGGCGCCGCCGTACGGGATCTGCCAGACCTCGGTGAGCAACTCGCGCTTGGTGACCACCTGGCCGGGACGGGCCGCGAGGTGGTGCAGCAGGTCGAACTCGCGCGGCGTGAGGTCGACCGGCGTGCCGTCCAGGGTCACCTGCCGGGACCGGGGGTCGACGCGCAGGCCGCCCACGACGAGCGGCGGGTCGGCCGCCCCGGTGGCGCCCGGCGCGCGGCGCAGGACCGCCCGGGCGCGGGCGTCGAGCTGCGCCGCCGTGAACGGCTTGACCACGTAGTCGTCGGCGCCCGCGTCGAGCACCCGCACGATCTCCGCCTCGTCGTCCCGGGCGGTGGCCACGATGACCGGCACGGAGCTGACGGCGCGCAGCATCCGCAGCAGCTCCCGACCGTCCAGATCGGGCAGCCCGAGGTCGAGCACGACGAGGTCGGGCCGGTCGTCGAGCGCGTCGCGGAGGCCGGCCATGGCGGTCGAGGCGGCGGCCACCGCGTGCCCGCGCTCCCGCAGCGCCCGGATCAGCGGGGTCCGGATGGCGAGGTCGTCCTCGATGAGCAGCAGGCGGGCCACCTTTCGCAGGCTAGCCGCTGCCCGGGCCGTCGCGGCAGACCGTTAACCCTCCCTTAGCGTCCCGATGTGCCCGCGCCAACGTCCGGTCGGGCACACTCGCGACATGCGCCGCCGTTGGCTCCTCGTGTCGATCGGGTGGTTGGCGACCGCCGCGGTCGCCACCCTCATCGGGCTCGGCGCGATCCGCCTGGTCGGGGAGAGCATCACCGGGACGCCGGGTGGGGTGCGCGGCGAGGACGAGATCGCCCGTGCCCTCGCCGCCGACCCGCCACCGTCCTCGCCCACCGGGGCGCCGGCGGCGACGGCCGCACCGGCCACCGCGACACCGCCGGCCGCGTCACCGCCGGCCGGCGCGCGGCGCAGCTTCGCCACGGCAGGTGGAACGGCGGTCGCCGAGTGCACGCCCGAGGGGATCCGGCTGGTCTCGTGGTCGCCGGCCCAGGGCTTCCGTGCGCGCGACGCCGACCGGGGCCCCGACGACGACGTCGAGGTCCGCTTCGAGGGCGCCGCCGGACGGTACGAGCTGAAACTGCGCTGCCTCGGCGGGGAACCGGTCGCCGTGGAGGACGACTGAGCTGCGGCGGGCCAGGATAGGTGAACTGACCTCGCGGTATCGAGGAATGTCCATGATCGGACAGGGCTCCGACTGGTTGACCGCGCGAACGCCGATCTAGGTTCGATGACAGAGGGTGCGATCGCCGCTGATCCCCTGTTGCCCCAGACCGCCTCATCGCTGGCCGGCCGGGCCGGTCAGCAGGGAGAGGACCCCACCATGCCCAGCTCGAGATCCCGGCGGCTGTCGGCGGCCCAGCCTGCCCCGGAGGAGGGCGATGCCGTCCGCGCCGACGACGAGGTGACCACCTGCGCGGGTGTCGGCCTGCCGGCGACCGCGCGGGTGCTCTTCGCCGTGGTCAACGCCAACGGCACGCTGGTCCGGGGGCTCGGCGTCGCCACCGCCGACCGTCTCGCCACCGGGATGTACCAGGTGATCTTCGACCAGGACGTGTCGGCGGCCGGTTACGTCGGCACTCTCGGACTCCCCGGCAGCACCGGCGTCGCGCCGGCCGGCGTGATCTCGGTGGCCGGCCGCACCGGCATCCCGAACGGGGTCTTCGTCGAGACCTTCACCAGCGACGGCACCGCCGCGGACCGGCCGTTCCACCTCGCCGTGCTGGCCTGAGCGGGCGCGGCGCAGACGAGCGCACGGCGCCGCCCGACCGTGGTCGGAGCGTCGCCGCGCTCTGGCCGTCTCCCACCACCGCAGCCGTTCGGCGGTACGACAGCGGGGACCTGGCTCGACCGGCGAACCGCGCCGGTCGCAGGGTCGATCCCCGTTCCGTCCGGAACCAAACCTCGATGAAGTGGCGAATTCCACCATCTGCGAGTCCCGGCGTGGCGCGGCACGCGAACGGGTATGGGCAGCGGCATGGAGCATTTCACGATCGCGACCGTCGCCGAGAAGAGCCCGGACTTCCGGCGTGTGCTGTGGACCGGCAGGCACACCCAGTTGGTGATCATGACGATCCCGCCGGGCGGTGAGATCGGCGAAGAGGTGCACGAGGACATCGACCAGATCCTGACCTTCGTGAGCGGCACCGGCGAGGCCCGCGTGGCGGGGGAGAAGCGGGAGGTCGTCCAGGGCGACCTCGTGGTCGTGCCCGCCGGCACGAAGCACAACTTCGTCAACACCGGCCCCAACCCGCTGGTGCTCTACACCGTCTACGGCCCGCCGGAGCACGCCGACCAGGCGGTGCACCGGACGAAGGAGGAGGCGGACGCCGCGGAGGAGGCCGGCGAGGACGAGCCGCCTGCCTGACGGGGACCGCCCCGGCCGTTGGATCCCGGTCGACCGGGGTACCCGGCGTGGGTGGAGCAGCCGGCGATCTCCGACTACGGATTCCTCTCCGACTGCCGCTCGGGCGCGTTGGTGAGCCGGGACGGCTCGGTCGACTGGTGGTGCCCGGACCGCTTCGACGGGTCCGCCGTGTTCGCGCGGCTGCTCGGGCCCGACGCCGGGCACTTCCAGCTGGGCCCGGTCGGCGCCGGCGGGGCCGGGCACCGGGTGGAACGCGCGTACCACCCGGACACCCTGGTGCTGCGCACCGTGCACCACACGCCCGAGGGGAGCGTGGCGGTCACCGACGCGCTGGCCGCGGAGGTCGGCGCCCGTGCGCACGAGCTCGGCATGAACTCCCCGGGCGTGCTGATCCGGGTCGTCGAAGGGCTGAGCGGCCGGGTCCGGATGGGGCTGGACTTCGTGCCCCGCCCCGAACACGGCCTGCTCACCCCGTACCTGTACGACCAGCCGGACGGCAGCGTGCTGGCCACCGCCGGCCCGGTGGCCCTGGTGCTCGGCGCCCGGGGGCTGCCGCTGCGGGCCGGCCGGGACAGCGTGCGGCAGGAGTTCGAGGTCTCCGCCGGCCAGGTCGTCGGCTTCCACCTGGCGTACGGGGGGACCTACGGAGAGCCACCGGTGCGGGTGGACCCGCTGACCACGCTGGCCGAGACGATCCAGGCGTGGGAGGCGTACCGGGAGACGCACACGTACCCGGGGCGGTACCCGGAGCTGGTCCGCCCCAGCGCGACCGTGCTCACCGGCCTGACGTACGCCCGCAGCGGCGCCGTGGCGGCGGCGCTGACCACCTCGCTGCCCGAGAAGCTCGGGGGCGACCGCAACTACGACTACCGGTACTCCTGGCTGCGCGACTTCGCCATGACCATGCGGGCGCTCTGGGTGGCGGCGTGCCCGCACGAGGCGTCCCGCCTCTTCGCCTGGGTGACCCGCTCCATCGGCCGCATCGGCGACGAGCCGGTGCCGGTCGTGTTCGGCCTGGAGGGGGAGCGGGACCTCACCGAGCATGTCTGCCCGCACATGCCCGGCTACGGCGGGAGCCTGCCGGTACGCGTTGGCAACGACGCCTGGCGGCAGCGACAGCTCGACGTGCCGGGCGAGGTCCTTGCCGCGGTCTGGCGGCTGCGCGACTACCTCGGGGACACCTTCGACGAGGAACTGCGGGAGATGGTGCTCGGCCTCACCGAGCAGGTGGCCTGCACGTGGCACCTGCCCGACCGGGGCATGTGGGAGACCCGGGAGGACGAGCGGCACTACCTGTCGTCGAAGGTGCTCTGCTGGACGGCCATGGACCGGGCCGTGCTGCTGGCCGACCGGCTGGGTGCGCAGGCCGACCCACGGCGCTGGGCGGTGATCCGTGACGAGATCCGCGACACCGTGCTCCGCGAGGGCTGGAACGAGCGGATCGGCGCCTTCACCGGCGCGTTCGGCTCCGCCGAGCTGGACGCCTCGGCCCTGTTCCTGCCGATCACGCACTTCCTGCCGGCCACCGACCCCCGGATGCGTTCGACCATCGCCGTCGTCGAGCGCGAACTGGGCACCGAGGACGGCCTGGTCCGGCGCTGGAACACCGACCCGGCCGGCTTCCTGCTCTGCTCGTTCTGGCTGGTGGAGTGCCTGGCGATGACCGGCCAGCGGCGGCGGGCCGCGGAGCTGTTCGAGCGGGTCGCGGGCCACGCCAACGACGTCGGCTTGTTCAGCGAGCAGGTCGACCTGGGCACGGGCGCCCAACTGGGCAACACCCCGCAGGCCCTGTCGCACATCGGCCTGATCAACGCGGCCTGGCGGCTGACCGACCCCAACTGGTACTGACCGTCGACGTCAGGGCAGCACCGGCACGCGGGACACGTCCACGGTGTGCGGGTACTTCAGGCCCGTGCCGGTGTTGAGCACCACCACCCGCTCCCCGGCCCGGATCCAGCCGCCGGCCCGCAGGTGCCGGGCGGCCGTCAGGCAGGCCGCCCCCTCCGGGCAGAGCAGCAGCCCCTCCCGCGCCGCGAAGTCCCGCAGGTCGGCCACGATCTCCTCGTCGGACACGGCCACGGCGGTGCCGGCGCTGGAGCGCAGCGCGGCCAGGATCAGTTCGTCGCCGAGCGGGGCCGGCACGGTGATGCCGAACGCCACGGTGCGCGCGTCCTCCCACGGCTGGGCGCGTTCCTCGCCGGCGGCGAAGGCCCGCACGATCGGCGCGCAACCGGTGGACTGCACGGCCACGAGCCGGGGCGTCCGGTCCTCGATCCAGCCCAGCTCGCGCAGCTCCTCCACCGCCTTGTGGATGCCGATGAGCCCGACGCCGCCACCGGTCGGATAGATGATGACGTCGGGCACCTGCCACCCGAGCTGCTCGACGATCTCGTACCCCATGGTCTTCTTGCCCTCGAGCCGGTACGGCTCGCGCAGCGTGCCGGCGTCGAAGACCGCGCCGCCGGACGCGGCGACCAGGTCGGCCACCCGCCGGCCGGCGTCGCTGATGAGCCCGTCGACGAGGCGCAGGTCGGCGCCCGCGGCCACACACTCGCGGCGGCAGATGACCGGCGCGTCCAGCGGCATGACGATGGTGGCGCCGAGCCCGGCGCGCGCCGCGTACGTCGCCCAGGCCGCCCCGGCGTTGCCGTTGGTGGGCATGGCGATTCGCTCCACGCCCAGCTCGCGGGCACGGCTCACCCCCACCGCGGCGCCCCGGGCCTTGAACGAGCCGGTCGGGGTGAGCCCCTCGTCCTTCACGATGAGGTCGGGAATGCCGATCTCCGCGCCGTACGCGGGCGCCCGCAGCAGCGGCGTCCACCCCTCGCCGAGGCTGGTGACGTGCCGGGGGTCGGCCACCGGCAGCAGCTCCCGGTAGCGCCAGAGGTCCGCCGGGCGCAGCGGGAACCGCTCCGGTGTGACCGCCCGGGCCACGGCGGCGAGGTCGTACCGGGCCAGCAGGGGCGAGCCGCAGTCGCAGAGGTTCTGGGGGCGGTCCGCGGGACGGTCCTGGCCGCAGCGGGGGCATTCCAGGTGGGTCAGGTACACGTCGCTCCTCGCCGTCAGGTCGCGTCGATGCTCAACCAGCGCCGGCTGCGCCGTCCCGGCTCGTAGGGGGAGTCGAGCCGTTTCGCCACCACCCCCGGCAGCCCCTGCTCGCGGCCGGTGCGCAGGGCCTCGGCGCCCGTGCCGGGGAACCACGGCGGAGTCTGCCAGCGCGGGCCGTTCAGCGCCAGACCGTCGAGCAGTTCCCGGCGCTGGGCGTACGGCAGCTCCACACAGGTCACGCCCTCCAGCCAGAGGAGGTCGAAGAGGAGGTACTGCGCGCCCTGCGGCACGCGACTTCCGCTGGTGGCCGGGGCCGGGCGCACCCGCCCGGCGCCGTCGATGCGGACCAGCACGCCGTCGAGCACCGCCTCGGTGGGCGCCATCGCCTCGGCCAGGTCGCGCAGCCAGGCGTACGACCCGGTCACCTCCTCGTCGTCCTCGGCGAGCAGCCGCAGCCGCCCGCCCGAGACGTACGCCACCGAGCGGGTTCCGTCCCAGCGCAGCTCGTAACCCCACTCGGCCTGGTCGCGGGGGAGACGCGCGGCGGGCGTCGGACGCATGGGGCGGACCAGGTCCGGCATGCTCGTCCAGCCCTCCGGCGGCGGGTCCATCCGCCGGACCATCCAGTCCCGGCCCTCCTTGCCGCCGGTGGCGAACAGCACGTAGCGACCGGAGGTCCGCTCCCCGTCGAGCACCACGATGACCTCGTCGTCGCGCCACTTCTCGCAGCGGTACGTCCCCCGGTCGTGGATCGTCATGGTGCCGCCGCCGTACTCGCCGGCCGGGATCTCGCCGTGGAAGTCGAGGTACTCCATCGGGTGGTCCTCGGTGTGCACGGCGAGATGGTTGCGGCCCGTGTCCCGGGGCAGCCCGCGCGGGACCGCCCAGGAGGCCAGCACCCCGTCGCGCTCCAGGCGCAGGTCCCAGTGCAGGCTGCGGGCGTGGTGCTGCTGGATGACGAACCGTCCGGCGGCACGCCCGCCGCGCCGGCGCGCGGGCTTCTCCGGCACGGGCTCGGGGGTGCGGGCCGCGTTCCGCCGGCGTCGGTACTCCTCAAGCCGGTCCGCCACACCCGCATTCTCCGGCAACCGGGCCGGTCGCGCTGGCCGGCGCGGAGTGCCGGGTTCCGCCGCATGCGGGGGGTGCGGGCGGGTAGAACGGTCGTCATGGACCACGAGGACCAGCCCACCGTCCTGCTCCCGGGCGAGGTGCGGATGCCCCTGCTCGGTTTCGGCACGTGGCGGGCGACCGGCAAGGCGGGGTACGACGCCGTGCTGGCCGCGCTCGACGCCGGCTACCGGCACATCGACACCGCAACGATGTACGGCAACGAGAACGAGGTCGGCCAGGCGCTGAAGGAGAGCGGACTGCGTCGTGAGGACGTCTTCATCACCACGAAGCTGCCTCCGCAGCGGGTGGGCCAGGAGCGCGCGACGCTGGAGGCGAGTCTGCGGGCGCTCGACACCGACTACGTGGACCTGTGGTTGATCCACTGGCCGCCCACCTCGGCGGAGGACAGCATCCCGGTGTGGCGGGAGTTCCTGGCGGCCCGGGACGAGAACCTGACGCGGGCGGTGGGGGTGAGCAACTACAGCACGTCGCAGATCGACGAGCTCATCCAGGCCACCGAGGAGAACCCGGCGGTCAACCAGATCCCGTGGAGTCCGTTCCTGTACGACCGGCAGCGGCACGCCGAGCACCGGGACCGCGGCGTGGTGCTGGAGGGCTACAGCCCGCTCTCGACCAGCGACCTGTCCCACCCCGTGCTGGCCCGGGTGGCCGCCGCGCACGACGTGTCCCCGGCCCAGGTGGTGCTCCGCTGGCACATCGACCACGAGATCGTGGTGATCCCGAAGAGCGTGACCCCGGAGCGCATCCAGGCCAACGCCGACGTGTTCCGCTTCTCGCTCACGGCCGAGGAGATGCGCGACATCGACGCGCTCGGCTCGACCTGACCGGCGTCTGCCAATTTCCTTCAGCCGAGCGAGCGGTGATGAAGGGTATCGACATAGACGTACGTGAGGATGTAGCGTGCCGCCATCACGTACGTCGATGCGTCGTGACCCCTCCGCCTCGCTGAAGGAGCGCCATGGCCACGTCCCGACCCCTCCGTCTGCGCCGCCGGGGCCTGCTCGGTGTCCCGGCCCTGGTGGCCGCCGCGGTGACCGGCGCCACCCTCCGACCCGCCCCGGCCGCCGCCGCCCCCGCGGACGACGCGCCGAAGGCCGAGTGCCTGGCCGACCTGCTCGGCGGTGCCTGATGGCCACCATTCCCTGGCTCGTGGACGTGCTCCGGTCCGCGGGCGTCCAGGTCGTCGTCGAGGGGGACTGGCTCAACCGGATGCGTCCGGGCGACTTCAACCCGATCGGCGTGCTCTGGCACCACACGGCGTCGACCTCCAGCGCCACGAACCCGCACCCGGCGCTGAACATCTGCATCAACGGCCGCTCGGACCTGCCCGGTCCGCTCTGCCAGGCCCTCGTCGACTACCACGGTGTCTTCCACGTCATCTCGGCCGGACGCTGCAACCACGCCGGCGTGAGCCGGGGCAGCGGACCGATCCCGGCCGGTGACGGCAACACGCTGATGATCGGCTGGGAGATCGACTACAACGGCGTGTCCCAGGAGATGACGACGGCGCAGTACGACGCCTCGATCGCCGCCACCGCGGCCGTGCTCACCCGGCTGGGCCGGGACGCCAGCCACGCGCGGGGGCACCGGGAGACCAGCACCACCGGCAAGATCGACCCTTCCTTCATCGACCTGGACGTCATGCGCGCCGACGTGGCGGCGAAGATGGCCGGTGGGGGCGGCGCCTGGTCGTCCGTCGTGGACAACACGACCGCCGGTCGCTTCAGCGCCAGCGGGAACTGGGGTGTCTCCTCGTACTCCGGGCAGCGCTACGGCGCCGACTACCGGTACGCCGACCCGGTCGCCGCCAGCGACCCCGCCTGGTACCGCTTCGACGTGCCCGCCGCCGGCAACTACCGCGTCGACGCCTGGTGGCCGGCCAACGCCGGCTACAACAGCGCCACCCCCTACATCGTCGCCACGACCACCGGCAACCGCACGGTCTACGTCGACCAGCGGGTCACCGGTGGGCAGTGGCGCACCCTCGGCACGTTCGCGCTGCCCGCCGGGGACGCGAACCGGGTGGCGGTGAGCCGGTGGAGTTCCGCCGGCGGCCTGGTCATCGCCGACGCGGTCCGCCTGACCCGGGTCTGAGCGCGCCCCGAGCCGCCGTGGCGCGTCCCGGTGCGGGCGGCACGGGGTGACGGGCGCGGAGGGTGCGGCCCTGGTGCCGCACCCTCCGCGCGGGGTCCGGACGCGACCGGGACGGGGGTCGCGTCCGCTGACCGCGCGGGGGTGCGTCCGGAAGGCGCACCCCCGCGCGGGTCTCAGGCCGCGGCGCAGGGCACCCCGTTGAGCGTGAAGCTCGTCGGCGAGGCGTACGCCCCGCTCAGCGTGCCCTGGTAGCCGAAGCTGGCGCTGCCGCCCGGCGCGATCGTGCCATTCCAACTCAGGTTCCGCGCGGTCACCGTGGAGCCGCTCTGGCTCACCGTCGCGTTCCAGGAGTTCGTGACCTGTTGCCCGGCGGGCAGTTGGTAGGTCAGCGTCCAGCCGTTGACCGTGCCGGACCCGGTGTTGGTGATCCGCACGTCGGCGGTGAAGCCGGTGTTCCAGGAGTTCGGCGTGTAGGTGACGGCGCAGCCCGTGCCCGGCGGCGGCGTGGTCGGCGGCGGGGTGCCGCCCCCGTTCACGGCCGCCGAGAACGAGGTCACCGCGAGGCCGACGCCGCCCTGCCACGGCTCGAAACCGGCCTGGATGCTGGTCAGGTACCACGAGTTCGTGATGGCCCCGCGGTTGCGGACGTCGGTGATGAAGTCGAGCACGCTGAAGTTCAGGCTGGTGATCGGGGACGGCGCCACGTACGAGATGACGTTGTTGGAGCCGTTGCTGCCCCGCCAGACCTCCCAGGTGCGTCCCGCGAGGGTGGCGGTGCCGACCGGGGAGCCGATCGGCTGGATCGGCCCCTGGCGGTTGAGCCAAATCATGATCTCCATCTGGTTCACGCCGTCGGTCTTCGGCGTCGGGTCGAGCCAGATGTCGTACGACGCGTTGTAGATGGCGCCGCTCACGTACCGGTAGGTGATGCTGCTCGTGGCACTGCTGATCTGGCTCACCTGGATCGGCAGGTTGGTGCCGGGGGAGCAGTTCGTGTAGTGGCAGCCCAGGTAGACCGAGGGGTACGCGGTCGGCGCGCCGTTGGTCGGGTTGCTGCCGTTCTGGGTGGTGATCTCGAAGCCGGTGTCGGTGACGTTGATGCACTGCTGGGCGCTCGTGCCCCAGCGGTTGTTCTGCACGACGTAGCGGTTGCCGATGACGGTCGAGCCGTACTGCTCGCAGATCTGGGTGTCGGCGGAGGCGTTCCCGCCCAGGGCCACGGCGACGAGGGAGCCGCTGACCAGCAGGCCGGTGGCCGCCAGGGCCCGAAGTAGACGTCTCATGCTGCTCCTTGGGGGTGGGCGCCTGCCCTGGGCGCCGGACGAGGTACGGGAGCGCTCCCACGCAGAGAACACATTTACATCCGTGAAACAGTGGCGCAACCGCACGACGGAAAGGGGCGGAAAGTCAGGTTTTGCGCCTGGTGGCCCCGTCCGGGCCGGTCGCCGGCCGGCGCTCCCCACCCGTCCGCCCGGCGGCTCGGCCGTACCCGTGCGTCAGCGCCGGGCGGCCCAGGTGGCAGACCGGATCCACCCGAGCGAGGGCGCCGGGCGGCCCGGGCGACGGGGCGTCGTCGCCGCCCGACCGGGGCGGGAAAGCCCCCGGGAGCGTTCCCGTGGGCCGATCGGGCCTGGTGTGCGCTGATTGCACCGAGTAGTGTCCTGTATCCGACGCGTGCCGAAACCCCTCCCGGAGGCGTACCGCACCATGCGTGGCTCCCCCCTGCGCATCCTCATCGTCGGCGCGGGCATCGCCGGCCTCGCCGTGGCCCGGGCACTGCGGCTGGCGGGCTTCCGCCCCGACGTCACCGAGAAGCTGCCACCGGGAGAGTCCCACGAGACCGGCCTCTACCTGCCCGGCAACGCCGCCCGGGCGCTGCACCGGCTGGACCTGCACGATCCGGTCCGGCGCCTCGGGCACGTGGTGCACCGGCAGCGCTTCCTCGACGCCGCCGGCGAGCCGCTCTGCGAGGTCGACCTCGACGCGCTGTGGGCCGGCGTCGGGGAGTGCCGCGCCCTGCCCCGCGCCGAGCTGCACCGGGTGCTGCTCACCGGTGCCGGCGGGGCCGTCCGGCACGGCGCCGAGGTGCGCACGCTCGACCTCCTGCCCACCAGCGTCGGGGTGACCTTCGTCGACGGCACCGCCGCCGAGTACGACCTGGTGATCGGCGCCGACGGGCCCCGCTCGTCGGTGCGGACGCTCGCCGCGCTCGGCGGCCCGCCCCGGCCGGCCGGTCAGGTCGTCTACCGCACCGTGCTGCGCGACGGACCGCCCGTCACCGAGTGGACCGCCCTGCTCGGCCAGCGCTCCGGGTTCCTCGTCGTGCCGATCGGCGCCGGGCGGCTGCACTGCTACGCCGACGAGGCCGGCACGGAGGCGCCCGCCGACCCGGTGGCCCGCCTGCGCGAGGTCTTCGGCTCCTACGGAGGGCCGGTGCCGGAGCTGCTGGACGCCGTCGAGTGGGTGAACGTCGGCATCACCGACGAGGTGGAGCTGGGCCGCTGGTACCGGGGGCGGGTGCTGCTCGTCGGCGACGCCGCGCACGCCACCGCCCCGACGCTCTCCCAGGGCGCCGCCATGGCACTGGAGGACGCCGTGGTACTCGCCGAGGCGCTCACCGGCGCCGGCAGCGTCGAGGCGGCCCTCGTGGCGTACGAGAGCCGCCGCCGTCCGCGTACGCGATGGGTCCGGGACCGGACCCGCGACCGCAACCGGACCCGGGACGTCCCGCCGGCGCTGCGCGACCCGCTGCTGCGCGGACGCGGCGACCGGATCTTCGGGGACCACTACCGGCTGTTGCTCGGTCCGCTGTGAGCGCCGGCGGGCGCGGCCGATGATCGTAGCTGGCCACCCCACGCGGCACCCCCACCTGCCGGGGACTATCCTCCTTGCGGATGACGGCTCGCCAGTTTCAGCGCGTGCCGAGCGAAACAACCGAGAACCGGAGGCCACTCGTGACCACCGTCGCACCCAAGCCGGTCGTGACCCGGCCCTGGCCGGTCCGAGAACCGGTCAAGGGGTCGGCCATCGCGCGGCTGCTGCGGACCACGGACGCGAAGCAGATCGGGATCATGTACATGGTCACCGCGTTCGCGTTCTTCATGATCGGTGGCCTGATGGCCCTGATCATGCGGGCCGAGCTGGCCCGGCCGGGGCTGCAGTTCCTGTCGCCGGAGCAGTACAACCAGCTCTTCACCATGCACGGCACGATCATGCTGTTGTTCTTCGCGACGCCGATCGTGTTCGCCTTCGCCAACTACATCGTGCCGATCCAGATCGGCGCGCCCGACGTGTCGTTCCCCCGGCTGAACAGCTTCGCCTACTGGCTGTACCTGTTCGGCGGCACGATGGCGACCGCGGGCTTCATCACCCCCGGTGGCGCCGCCGACTTCGGCTGGTTCGCGTACACGCCGCTGAGCAGCGTCGAGCACTCCCCGGGCGTCGGCGCCAACATGTGGGTCATGGGCCTCGCCATCTCCGGTCTGGGCACGATCCTCGGCGCGGTCAACATGATCACCACGATCCTGACGCTGCGCGCCCCCGGCATGACGATGTTCCGGATGCCGATCTTCACCTGGAACATCCTGGTCACCAGCCTCCTGGTGATCCTGGTCTTCCCGCTGCTGGCCGCCGCGCTGTTCGCGCTCGCCGCCGACCGCCTGATCGGCGCCCACGTGTACGACCCGGCGACCGGCGGGCCGATGCTGTGGCAGCACCTTTTCTGGTTCTTCGGCCACCCCGAGGTGTACATCGTCGCGCTGCCGTTCTTCGGCATCATCAGCGAGATCATCCCGGTCTTCTCCCGCAAGCCGATCTTCGGCTACAAGGGTCTCGTGGCCGCGACCCTCGCCATCGCCGCGCTGTCGATGAGTGTGTGGGCGCACCACATGTTCGCCACCGGCCAGGTCCTGCTTCCGTTCTTCAGCTTCCTGAGCTTCCTCATCGCCGTGCCCACCGGTATGAAGTTCTTCAACTGGATCGGCACGATGTGGCGGGGCCAGGTCAGCTTCGAGTCGCCGATGCTGTGGTCCATCGGCTTCCTCGTGACGTTCCTCTTCGGCGGCCTCACCGGCGTCCTGCTGGCCAGCCCGCCGCTGGACTTCCACGTCTCGGACTCGTACTTCGTGGTGGCGCACTTCCACTACGTGCTCTTCGGCACCATCGTGTTCGCGGTGTTCGCCGGCATCTACTTCTGGTTCCCGAAGATGTTCGGCCGGATGCTCGACGAGCGGCTCGCCAAGGTGCACTTCTGGCTCACCATGATCGGCTTCCACACCACGTTCCTGGTGCAGCACTGGCTGGGCAACGAGGGCATGCCGCGGCGGTACGCCGACTACCAGGCGATCGACGGCTTCACCACGCTGAACACGGTCTCCACGATCGGCGCCTTCATCACCGGTATCTCGACGCTCCCGTTCATCTACAACTGCTGGAAGTCGTACAAGACCGGTCCGGTGGTCGAGGTCAACGACCCGTGGGGCCACGGCAACTCGCTCGAGTGGGCCACCAGCTGCCCGCCGCCGCTGCGCAACTTCGACCGGATGCCCCGGATCCGCTCCGAGCGGCCGGCGTTCGACATGAAGTTCCCGGAGCTGGCCGCCGGCCAGACCCTCGCCGGGCCGCCAGAGGGCGGTGCCAAGCCGCTGACCAGCGAGTCCGACGGCGGGGCCCGCTACACCGAGGACACCGCCACCAACATCGACCGCGCCTGACCGCTCGGCTCGACGACACCCACGACGGGCGTCGCCCCCGGACCATCCGGGAGCGGCGCCCGTCGCCGTTGCCCAGGCCGTACGGGTGACGCGCGCCGCGGTCGGAAGCCAAGACGACGTCGGCGGGCCGGGCCGCCGGTGACCGCCCGCCGTACACGGCCGGGGCCGGGAGGAAGGTCGGCGGCCCGTGCCCGTGATGCTCGCCGTGCACGGCCGGGGACCGGGGAGGGGCGATCGGCGCGGCGGGCACGGACACGCTGGGCGTGGCGGTGGCGCGCCGCGGGCGTGGCTCGGTGATCTCCGCCGCCCGCAGCGGCGGGTGCGATGGTGGTCCGCTCTTCGGCGTCGGCGGGGGTGCCGCGATGCCGCGGATCACGCCGACCCCGCCCGGCCGGGCCGGGCGGGGGGGGTGTCCCTATGGGTTTCGTCAAGCAGCGACGGGGGCCGTCGGGCGTGGTTGGTAGGGGGTCTTGTGGCGGAGCATGGCGAATAGGACGTCGCAGCGGCGTCGGGCGAGGCAGATGAGGGCGGCGTTGTGGCGTTTGCCTTCGGCTCTTTTGCGGTCGTAGTAGGCGCGGTTGATGGGGTCGGTGAGGGCGGCGAACGCGGCGAGGAAGAAGGCGCGTTTGAGTTGCTTGTTGCCGCCGCGGGGTGGGTGTTCGCCGCGGATGCTGCTGCCGGAGCGGCGGGTGACGGGTGCCAGACCGGCGTAGGCGGCGAGGTGCCCGGGGGTGGCGAATGCGGTGCCGTCGCCGACTTCGAGCAGGATCCGGGCGGCGGTCCTGACGCCGATGCCGGGCATCGAGGTCAGGACCGAGGCAAGAGGGTGTGCATCGAGCATCCTCTCCACCTCGGCGGCGACCTGGTCACGCTGCTGGAGCACGTCACGCAGGCTGTCGGCCAGCCTCGGCAGGATCGTCTCGGCCGCCGTGGTGCCGGGAACCGTGACGGTCTGCTCGTCCAGGGCCGTCATGATCTGCTCGACCAAGCGCTCGCCCATCCGAGGCGCGTTCTTGCCCGCGATCGCGGCCAGTTTGCGGCGGCCAGCCTTGCGCAGTCCGGCCGGGCCGCCGCAGCGCGACAGCAGCTCCAGCACGGCCTTGTGTTGCACCTTCGGACCGAGCACACGTTCCAGAGCGGGATGGATCTGGGTGAGCAGCCCCCGGATCCGGTTCGCCAGGCGGGTGGCCTCGCCGGCCAGGTCGTCGTCGAAGCCGACCAGGACCTCAAGCTCGGCCAGGGCGTCGTCGCCGACGTCAACACGGCGCAGCGTGTGCGGCAGGCTGCGGGCGGCATCAGCGATGACGTAGGCGTCGCGGGCGTCGGTCTTCGCGGCGCCGGGATGCAGGTCGGCGATGCGGCGCATCGCCAGCCCAGGCAGATAGGCGACCTGGTGGCCGCAGGCACGGGCGACCGCGACCGGTAGCGCCCCGATCGAGGCGGGCTGGTCGACCACGACCAGCACTCGCCCGTGCCGGGCGAGCTTGTCGAACACCTGCCGCAGCTTGGCCTCGGTATTGACCAGCGCCGCGTCGTGCAGCCGCTTGCCCTCGCGGTTCAGGGCGACGGCGTGGTGCCCGTCCTTGCCAACATCCAGACCAAGAAACACCTGGTAGTCGCCGTGCACCGCATCGCCTCCCCGCGACGTCGTCGGCCAGCCCGGTCGCCGATCTGGCGTCGACTGCCGGCAGCCACGTTACGAAGAGACCTACCCCAATACCGCAGGTGGCCGTGTCCCTATCAGCGGTCCGTCGACGCCACCCGACCCGGCGACAACACCCCCCGGATCATCCGTACGACAGGGGCAGTAAGTCATACCGGGCCGGGCGACCGAGCAGTCCCCGGCTGGGGACGATCAAAAAGGTAACGGGCGGGGTCGGGTCGGGTCAGTGGGTGACGGTGGCGAGTTCCGGCTCGGCGAGCGCGTCGGCGGCCGCCCGGCGGCGGCGCAGCTCGACCGGGAGCACCGCGAGCGCCACGAGCGCGCCGATCGCCCCGGTGACCGCGAAGCCCCACGCGGGCGCCGACGCGTCGATGACGGCACCGGCGAGCGGGGCGCCGACCGCGATGCCGACGGTGACCGCCGAACCGTGCAGCCCCATCGCCTCACCGCGTACCTGGGCGGGCGCGAGCCGGCTGACCGCGTCCGCCGTCGCGGCGATGGTGGGGGCGCACAGCGCGCCGGCGGGGATCATCGCGAGGCAGAGCAGCCACCAGTGCGACCCGCCGAGACCGACCGGGATCGTGCAGACGGCCAGCGCGGCCATCAACGCCAGCGGCGGGACGGGGCGGTGCGTGGCACCGTACGCGAAGCCGCCCACCAGCGAGGCCACGGCCCACATGGCGAGCACCACACCCGTCCAGCCGGCCTCGCCGCTCTCCCGGAGCACGGCGACCACGGCCACGTCGGTGCCGCCGAGGACCAGGGTGGCGGCGAGGCTGACCGCCAGCACGGCGACCAGCCGTCCGGTCACCCACTCGCGCCGGGACACGTGCCTCGCGGGCGCGGCCGCCTCGTCCCGGCTGTCGGCCGTCGGAGGGTTGAGCAGCCAGAACGCCACCCCGGCGGCGACGATGCCGGCGCCGACCAGGTAGAGGGTGTGCCGCGCCGAGATCGCCGTGGCCAGGGCCACCGCCAGCGACGGGCCGACCATGAACGACAGCTCGACCGACATCGAGTCCAGCGCGTACGCGGGACGGCGTCGGTCCGCGGGCGCCAGCGCGGCGATGGACTGCCGCACCACGGAGAAGATCGGCAGGGCGAGCGAGCCCGCGACGAAGGCGGCCGGCAGCAGCAGCTCGTAGGAGAGCGAGGGCGCGGTCGACCAGAAGACCGCCTCGACGATCCCGGTCATGACGAGCACCGGCCGCAGGCCGCGCCGGTCGATGAGCCGGCCGAGCAGCGGGCCGCCGATCGCCGCGCCGACCGTCACGGCCGCGCCGACGAGGCCCGCGGCGCCGTAGCCGCGGCCGAGGTCCTGGACCACGTAGAAGGTCAGCGTCACCCCGGTCGCCGTGAGCGGGATGCGGGCGAGCACCGCCACGAGCAGCAGCGACCGGAGTCCGGGCAGGGCGAGCGCCTCCCGGTAAGGCTTCAGATTCACGACGGTCCGTACCTCCGGCGCCATCCTCGCCGCCGGTGGGGCGACCGCCAACCAATTATCGGATCATGCGGTCCTGATCACAGGCGCCCCGCGCAGCGTCACGCCCGCGCCCTCCATGGACCGCAGCGCCACGTCGGTGGTCGCCGGCGCGACGGCCGCCGTGAGGTCCAGCAGCACGGTGGTGGCGAAGCCCTCCCGCGCGGCGTCCAGCGCCGTGGCGCGGACGCAGTGGTCGGTCGCGATACCGACGAGTTCCACCCGGTCCACGTCGTGGCGGCGCAGCCAGTCGGCCAGGCACTCGCCGTCGGCGGCGTGCCCCTCGAAGCCGGAGTACGCCGCCGCGTGCTCGCCCTTGTGGAAGATCTCCTCGATCCGCTCGGTCGCCAGGGCCGGGTGGAACTCCGAGCCCGGGGTGCCCACGACGCAGTGCCGGGGCCACGAGTCCACGAAGTCCGGCGGGTCGCCGAAGTGCGCCCCCGGGTCGACGTGGTAGTCCTTCGTCGCCACCACGTGGTCCCAGCGGTCCGGCTCGGCCGCCAGCAGCCGGGTGACGCCGGCCGCCACGTCCGCTCCGCCGCCCACGGCGAGCGAACCGCCCTCGCAGAAGTCGTTCTGCACGTCCACGATGATCAACGCGCTGCCCACCGGTGCTCCCTCCTGACGTCTCGGGCCCGGCCGCCCGGGCCGCCTCTCACTCTGCCGGCACCACCGTGACCGGGATGGCCGGATCACCCGCCGAGAGCTTCAACCCCTCCCACGGGATGGAGATCAGGCACTCGCGCAGGTGCTCCCGCGACTCCACGAGCGAGGGCAGTTCCACCGGTTCGCCGCCGCTCATGTAGGTGTGCTGGAGCAGCCGGTCGTTGGGCTGCCGGTCGGGCACGCCCAGCGGGACGACGACCTCCTCCGTGGCGGTGCCCGTCGGCTTGTGCCGGCGCACCGCCACCTTCCGGCCGCCGATCGTGGCCTTGTGCTCCGAGCGCTTCACCACGGGCCGGCCCTCGACCTCGACGAGCTTGTAGACGAGGCCGGCGGTGGGCGCCCCGGAGCCGGTGACCACGGCGGTGCCCGCACCGTACATGTCGACCGGCTCGGCGGCGAGCGCGGCGATGGCGTACTCGTCGAGGTCGCCCGAGACGATGATCTTCGTCTCGGTGGCGCCGAGCGAGTCGAGCAGCTCCCGGGACTGCTGGGCGATCACCGCGAGGTCGCCGGAGTCGATCCGGATCGCCCGCAGGTCGGTGCCCGCCACCGCGATCGCGTTGCGGATGCCCTGGCTGATGTCGTAGGTGTCGACGAGCAGCGTGGTGTCCTTGCCCAGCGTGTCGACCTGCGAGGCGAACGCGGCCCGCTCGTCGTCGTGCAGCAGGGTGAACGCGTGCGCCGCCGTGCCGGCCGTGGGGATGCCGTAGCGCCGGCCCGCCTCCAGGTTCGAGGTGAAGCCGAACCCGGCGAGGTACGCGGCGCGGGCGGCGGCCACCGCGGCGCCCTCGTGCGCGCGCCGGGAACCCATCTCGATGAGCGTACGGCCGCGGGCCGCGGTCACCATCCGGGCGGCGGCGGCCGCGACCGCGCTGTCGTGGTTGAGCACCGAGAGCACCAGCGTCTCCAGCACCACGCACTCGGCGAACCCGCCCGACACGGTCAGGATCGGGGAGTTGGGGAAGAAGAGCTCGCCCTCGGCGTACCCCTCGATGTCGCCGGTGAAGCGGTAGTCCCGCAGCCAGGCGGCGGCCTGCTCGTCGACCACGCCGGTGCGTCGCAGGAAGTCCACCTCGGCCTCGTCGAAGCGGAACTCGCGGATCAGCTCGACCAACCGGCCGGTGCCGGCGACCACTCCGTAGCGGCGCCCGGCCGGCAGCCGCCGGCTGAACACCTCGAAGACACAGCGGCGGTCGGCGGTGCCGTCGCGCAGCGCCGCGCTCACCATGGTCAGCTCGTAGTGGTCGGTCAGCAGTGCGGGGCGAAGGGTGCTCACGGCCCCAGCCTAGAGTTCAGCGCGCGTCGCCGCCCTCGTGCCCCGGGATCGCCCGGAGCGCCGCCCGCAGCTCGGCCCGGCCCGTCACGCCGAGCTTCACGTAGACGCGCTGGAGGTGGTTCTCCACCGTCCGGGCGGAGAGGAACAGCTTCTCCGCGATCGCCTTGCTGGTGGCACCCTGCGCGGCGAGTCGCGCCACCTCCCACTCCCGGTCGGTCAGCGCGGGCGTGCCCGCGCGCAGCGCCGGGGTGCAGATCACGTCGCAGCGGCTCAGCAGGGCGGCGAGGCGTTCCCGGGCCTCGCCCGCCGCGGCGGGCCGCTCCCGGCGCAGCCGGTGCAGCGCCGCGGCGGTCGCCTCCGCGGCGAACACGTTCAGCTCCAGCGCCGCGAAGTCGTCGGCCACCGCGAGCAGTTCGGTCGCCGAGCCGGCGACCGCGGCGCGGGCGTGCCGGGCCAGCAGCGGCGGCAGCTCCCCGTCGACACGTTCGGAGAGTTCGGTGAGGCGCTGGGCGACCGTGCGACGGCTCCCGTCCGAGCAGGTCGGGCCGACGCGGGCGCCCGCCTGGTCGAGGCGTACCAGGTCGTGCAGCACGTGCACCTCGTGCCCGGCGAACCCGTCGGCGCGCAGCCGGTCGACCAGGTCGGTGAGCTGCTTCACGGCGCCGGGCAGGTCGCCGGCCGCGGCGAGCGCCGCGCCCCGCGCCTGCTCCAGCCACGGGTACAGCACCGCCATCCCGGGCGCCTGGGTGCGGTCGGCCTCCGCCATCGCCTCGGCGGCCTGGGCCGCGTCGCCGCGCAGGGCGGCCGCCTGGACCCGTTCGGCCTGCGCCAGGCCGGCGTACACGCGGCTGGTGGCCAGCACGGCGCAGGCGCCGAGGCTGGTGCGCAGGGCGACGTCGCTCTGGCCGCGCAGCCGCGCGGCGTACGCCTGGAGGATGGCCAGGTAGCCGGTGCCGAGCCGGAAGTCCCCGGCGCCGGCGAGGTCGGCGAACTCGTCGGCCGCGATGGCGTCGATCCCGGCCAGGTCGCCCGCGAGCGTGAGGCGGGTGCCCCGGGCCAGTTCCAGAGCCAGCTGGAGGTACGGCATGTCCGCCCGCCAGCGGGCCGCCTCGGAGTGCACCTGGGCGATGGCCGTGCCGCTGCGGCGCAACTGCCCCTGCGCGGCCTGGAGGTAGCCGATGGTGCACCGGGCCAGTTCGCGCGCGGCGACGCTCGCGGCGGGGCGGTCCAGCACGGTCCGGCTGAGCTGCAGCGCGGTGGCGGTGTCGAGCCGGTGAAGCCGCATGATGGCCTCGAACGCCCGGACCCGGGCCTGGTCGGCGGAGTCGGTGAGGGTGGCGGCCCGCTCGGCGATCTCCTCCACCGTGGACTCGCGGCTCAGGCCCCAGTAGCTGACCATCCCCCGCACCGTGAGCCACCGGCTGAACCGCTGGCCGTCGGAGGCGTCGGGGGCCACGGATTCGAGCACCTCGATCGCCTCCTCCGGCCGGTCGGCGAACATCAGGATGGTGGCGAGCAGTTCCGCGGCGTCGAAGCCGCCGCCGGCGCCGAGGGCCGCGCGGGCGAGCCGGGTCGCCAGCGGTACGTCGTACCGGCTGAACGCCTGCCCGGCCGCCTCGAGCAGCAGCCCCGCGTCCTGCGCGGTGCCCGAGTCGAGCCGCCACACCGCCACCCGGAGCAGGTCGTCGCGGCGCCGCTTGCCCACCCGCTCCAGGAGTTCGGCCAGGTGGGCCTGCAGGCGCCGGGTGCGGCTGACCGGGCAGCGCCGGCGCATGACCTCGCCGTAGAGCGGGTGCGCGAGCCGGACGTTCGTGCGCCGGTCGTGCTGGATCACCGCGATGAGCCCGCGCTCCTCGGCGACCTCGACGTCGCGGGGATCGGCGGCCTGGTTGAGCAGGTGCAGGCCGAGCGGCTCGCCGAACGCGACCAGCTCCACCACGGCGCGCACGCCCGGGGTGAGCTGGCCGATGCGGGTGTCGATCAGGTCGGTCAGGTTGGGCGCCAGCTCCAGCCGGCCCGTCCACTTCCAGATCCCGTACGTGCGGGTCAGCTCCTCGCTGCCGGAGGCGGCGTGGATGAGCTCGCGCAGGAGCAGGGGGTTGCCGGCGGAGAGCCGACCCAGCCGGTCGGCGGTGCCGGCGTCGACCGGGCCGCCGAGGATCTCGGCGAGCAGCCCGGCGGTCTCGGCCGGGGCCATGGGGCTGAGTTCGGCCTTGTCCACCAGGTCGTCGGTCCACAGTGCCCGGATTGGCAGGGGGATCTCCTCGCCGTCGCGCAGGGTGCCGATCACCGTGGCGTTGTCGGCGCGCGCCACGAGGTGCACGAGCGCCGCCGACGGCTGGTCGAGCAGGTGGGCGTCGTCGATGGCCAGCACGATGCGACGCCCGGCCGCCTGCTGTTGGAGCACGTCGAGCGCCCAGCGCAGGATGCCGGCCGGCGACAGCCCCTGCGGCTGTTCGGCGGGGAGCACCTGCACGAGCCCGCCGAAGGGGAGCGCCGCCGTGGTGGCGCTCGCGGCGATCGACCAGATCGCGTAGCGGTCGGTGGGCAGCGCCGCGACACCCTCGCGGAGCAGACGGCTCTTTCCGATGCCGGCGCTGCCGCTGAAGAACAGGCCGCGCCCCTCCGTGCCGGTCACCGCCGACAGCAGACGGTCGAGTTCGTCCCTGCGCCCCACGAAACTCCACGGACTCACCTCGGCAGCATATCCATCGAAATCTGTCCGGAGGCAGAGCGTCACGCACCGAAGTTGAGTAGTGCCGCAATTACTGGTGAGTATCCGAACTGTTCGGTGCGGGCCTCGGGTCGCTCGTAGTCTTCCGGCATCCGGGTTGGTTCTCCGGAGTTTCCACGCGGCCGGCCGCTGCCGGTCCGCCTGCCACGGGAGGTCGCCCAGATGAAGCCGGGTCCTCTCTCCTCGGTCGGCGTGCCCGGCGACCTGCCCGGGCCGGGCGACATGCCCCGGTGCACACCCCTGCCCACGCGGGTCGGGGTGGGCACGCCCGGCCCGGACGAGCCGCTCGGCGTGGTCGCCGTCGGCCCGGACGGCGCCGGCCGGCGCGCCGTGCTCGCCACCCTGCTCGACGTCGACCCCGCCCTGCTCGCGGTGCCCGACGGCAGCTGGCTGGTGATGCGGCACGCCGCCACGTCCACCCGGGCGGCGTACGTGCCGGGCTACCGGCAGCCGCACGCCTACGGCGCGGACCGGACGGCGGCCGGGCCCGCGCTCGCCCGCCCGCCCCGCCGGGTCGAGCTGCACCTGCCCGACCCGCTGCTGCGCCACTTCACCCTGGTCGACACGGCCGACACCGGAGCCCTGGGCCCCGCGGGCGTGCGGGTACTGCTCGACGCGGCCGGGCGTGCCGGGGCGATGCTCTTCGTGATCGCCGCCGACCAGGCGTTCACCGCCGCGGAACTCAACCTGCTCGCGGAGGTCGCGCGTACCGACGTGGCGGTCTTCTTCGCGGTCACCCCTGGCTCGGCCGGTTGGGCCGGGTCCGACAGCACGGCGCCGACGGAGGACGCGGGGGCGTCCGTCCCGCCGTCCGGGGCCGGGTCCCCCTCGCCCGGCCCCACGGTCGACCCGGTGGCGGTGGCGGTGGAGGCCCACCGCGCCGCGCTCCTCTCCGCCGTTCCCGGCCTCGCCGGGGCGCGGTGGTTCGCACTGCACGACGGCGACGTCGCGGCCGACGTGCGGCGCGCCCTCGTCGGCTGGGCGGCCGACGAGGGGCTGCGTCGTGCCGGCTCCGACCCGCCGGTCCTGCCCGGTGAGCACGCCCGCGTGCCCGTGGCGGCAGACCCGGGTGACTGGTCGGAACGCCTCGACCGGCAGAGCCGCACGTGCGCCCAGCGGATCCGCCAGCACCTCGCACTCGAGCTCGCCAACATCCACCTTCGCGTCGTCCAGGAGATCGTCTTCGGGGTCGGCTGCGCGGGGCTGCCGCAGCTGCTCGACCGCGAGATGGAGGCCCTGTCGCTGCTCGCCACCGCCCAGTGCGACCGGGCCGTGCGGGGGATCGTGGACGACGCCGTCGCCCGCGTCTTCGGCGCGCCGCTGCCCGAGGGCGTGCACCGCCGGGTGACGCAGGCCATGCGCTGGGGGATGACGGAGGACCGCACCGCCCGGGAACTCGACCGCGTGCTGCTGGTCACGAGCACGGCGGGCGTGGCCGGGCTGACCGGTGACGGCGCGATCGACGCGCTGGCCGGATATCCCCGCGCCGCCCGGGTCGAACTCCTTCCGCCGGTCGCCGTCGCCCTCTCCGGCGGCTGCTGGCAGCACTGGCGCAGTCCCGGCAACGACAACCCGAACGACGCGCGGGCGTGGGCCCAGCGCGCGCTGCGGGAGGTCGAGCTGGAGCTGTCCCGGGAGATCTCCCGGCGATTCGAGGTCGTCCGTCTCTCCCTGGGTGCGGTGCTCTCCGATGCGGTCGACCACGGCATCCTGCTCGCCTGACGGCGCTGTCGTCGTCCGGCCCGCCGGCCCGGCCCGCCCACCCCTCGGGCCCGGTGCCGGCGGGTCCGGGCCGCCCCGGCACGGCGATCCGGGCCGTTCCGGCGTTCCGGTTCCTCGGTTCCCGGAAACCGGTGGCACGATGGGGGGCATGGCGGCTCCGCAGGTTGCACCGGTCGAGACGCCGGACACCGAAGAGGTGCCGGCCTCGGACCGGCCATGGGTGACGATCGTGTGGGATGACCCGGTCAACCTCATGACGTACGTGACCTGGGTCTTCCAGAAGCTCTTCGGCTACAGCCGGGAGAAGGCCGAGAAGCTGATGCTGGACGTGCACCACAAGGGGCGCGCCGTCGTCTCCAGCGGCGCGCGCGAACGCATGGAGCACGACGCGTCGCAGCTGCACGCGTACGGGCTGTGGGCGACGGTGGACCGGTCGTGAGCGCGATCAGTGAGTCGGTCCCGCGAGCCCCGCGGTCGGGAACGGGGATGGCGCCGTGAGCATGTTCCGCCGCCAGGGCGACCGCTACGTCGCCACGTTCGCCGTCGACGAGGTGCGGGTGCTCCGCAAGGTCGCCTCCGAGGTGGTGGGTCTGCTCACCGACGGCTTCGACCACTCCGACCCGGTGGTGGGCCGGCTCTTCCCGGAGGTCTATCCGGACGACCCGAGGAGCACCGCCGAGTTCCGCCGCTACACCGAGGGCGACCTCAAGACCGCGAAGATCGACCAGGCGGGCGCCATCCTCGCGGCGCTGCCCGGCGAGACCGGCGGTGAGGTGCGGCTGGACGCGGAGGCGGCCGAGGCGTGGCTGCGCGCGTTGAACGACGCCCGGCTCGCGATGGGGGTCCGGCTGGAGATCAAGGACGGCACGGACCTCGGGGAGGAACTGGACGAGGCCGTCGCGGAGGACCCGACCTCCAGCCGGGTGTTCCAACTGTCGGTCTACGCGTATCTCGGGTATCTCCAGGAGTCCCTGCTCAACGCCCTGATCGACGAGGCGTGACCGCCGCCACTTCGCCGGGCCGCCCCGCCAGGCGTTAGGCTGGAGCGCGTGCTGAGCATCGACCGGTCGATCGTCGAGGCGATCGTGGCCCACGCGCGCCGGGACCACCCGGATGAGGCGTGCGGCGTCGTCGCCGGTCCCGTGGGCAGCGACACCCCGACCCGGCACATTCCGATGGACAATGCCGCCCGCTCCATGACGTTCTACGAGTTCGACTCGATGGAGCAGCTGCGGGTGTGGCGTGAGATGGACGAGCGGGACGAGGAGCCCGTCGTCATCTACCACTCGCACACCGCGACCGAGGCGTACCCGTCGCGTACGGACGTCTCCTTCGCCGGTGAACCGGGCGCGCACTACCTGCTCGTCTCCACCCGCGACCCCGACCGGGAGGAGATCCGCTCCTTCCGCATCGTCGACGGCGTGGTGACCGAGGAGCCGGTCCGGATCGTGGACGCCGCGGTGGACCCGCACGCCGTGCAGTCCTACATGTTCGGGCAGAGCCCGGCGACGGTCGACTACGAGTGTTCCGGCCGCTGAACCCCGCGGCGTAACACCCGTCCACGTCCCGTCACCGAGGCACACCCGAGAAGGAGCACGACACCATGGCCATCGAGGTTCGCATCCCCACCATCCTGCGCAGCTACACCGGCGGCGCGAAGGTCGTCGAGGGCACCGGCGACACGCTGGGCGACCTGCTCACCGACCTGGACTCCCGGCACAGCGGCCTGCGGGCCCGTCTCGTCACCGACGCCGGCGCCCTGCACCGCTTCGTCAACGTCTACGTCAACGACGAGGACGTCCGCTTCCTCGGGGCGCTGGACGCCAAGCTCAACGACGGTGACAGCGTGACGATCCTGCCGGCCGTCGCCGGGGGCGCGTTCGGCTTCGCCGCCGCGGCGGCGATCGCGCAGCACAAGCTGGCGGCCGTCGCGACCGTGGCGGACGGCGAGGCCGGCCGCCGCGTCTCCGCCGCGCGCTGAGGCGGCCGCCATGGCGCGGTACGACAGCCTGCTCGACGCGTGCGGCGGCACCCCTCTGGTCGGCCTGCCCCGGCTGTCGCCGACGGTCCCCGCCGGTGCGCCGCCGGTGCGCCTCTGGGCCAAGCTGGAGGACCGGAACCCGACCGGCAGCATCAAGGACCGGGCGGCGCTGTTCATGGTCCGGGCGGCCGAGGAGGCCGGGCGGCTGCGTCCGGGTGACACGATCCTCGAGCCGACGAGCGGCAACACCGGCATCTCCCTGGCCATGGTGGCGAAGCTGCGCGGCTACCGGCTGGTCTGCGTGATGCCGGAGAACGTGTCGACCGAGCGCGTCCAGCTCCTCCGGATGTACGGCGCGGAGATCATCTTCTCGCCGGCGGCCGGGGGATCGAACCAGGCGGTCGCCACGGCCAAGCAGATCGCGGCCGACCACCCCGACTGGGTGATGCTCTACCAGTACGGCAACGAGGCGAACGCCCGGGCCCACTACGAGACGACGGGTCCGGAGCTGCTGCACGACCTGCCGACGATCACCCACTTCGTGGCCGGTCTGGGCACCACGGGCACGCTCATGGGCACGGGGCGGTACCTGCGGGAGAAGGTCGAGGGGATCCAGATCGTCGCCGCCGAGCCGCGCTACGGCGAGCTGGTCTACGGGCTGCGCAACATCGACGAGGGGTACGTCCCGGAGCTGTACGACGCCACGGTGCTGTCCCGGCGGTTCTCGGTGGGCACCCGGGACGCGGTGCTGCGGACGCGGCAACTGGTCGAGGTGGAGGGGATCTTCGCCGGTTTCTCGACCGGCGCGATCCTGCACGCCGCGCTCGCGGTGGCGCACGAGGCGGCGCGGGCGGGGCGCCGCGCCGACGTGGCGTTCGTGGTGGCCGACGGCGGGTGGAAGTACCTGTCCACCGGGGCGTACGGCGGCACGCTGGCCGACGCCGAGGAGGCCCTGGAGGGACAGCTCTGGGCCTGAGCGCGGCACGCCGCCACCGGGCCGTCCGGCGCTCGCACGGGAGCGCCGGCGGCCCCGCCACGCGGGCTCCGGCGCTCACGCTGCGCGACGAATCGGGGTGGCGTCCGGCCGTGGTCCGGCGGGCCGTCCGGCGCGGGTGTCACCTTGGTGACAACTTCCAGCGGATGATGTTTGCGCCCATGCGTGCCGGCGTAGGCTCCCCAGCGTGGCGTACACGTCGGTCGAGATCATGAGCCGAGCGGCGACCGGCGCGGCGACTACGCGGCGTGACGGCGAGACGACTCGATGCGACTGACCATCCTGGGCTGCGCGGGAAGTTTCCCCGGACCAGAGTCCCCCTGCTCCGCCTATCTGGTCGAGGCCGACGGATTCCGCCTGCTGCTCGACTTCGGCTCGGGATCGCTGTCCAGCCTCCAACGCTACGCGGGCCTGCACTCCCTGGACGCCATCCTCCTGACCCACCTGCACTGCGACCACATCCTCGACGCCGTGTCGTACGTGGTGGTCCGCCGGTACTCACCGGACGGCCCGTACCCGGTCCTGCCGGTCTACGCCCCCTCCGGCGCCCCGGACCGGCTCATGGCCGCGTACGGCGACGGCACGATGGACGACGTCTACCAGTTCTACGGCCTGCAGCCCGGCACGTTCCCGATCGGGCCGCTGACCGTGACCGTCGACCGGGTCAACCACCCCGTCGAGACGTACGGGGTGCGGCTGGAGCACGACGGGCGGGTGCTCTGCTACTCCGCCGACACGGCCCCCTGCGACGCGCTGCTGCGGCTCGCCCAGGACGCGGACGTCTTCCTCTGCGAGGCGAGCTACCTCGACGGTGTGGAGAACCCGCCGGACCTGCACCTGACCGGCCGGGAGGCCGGCGAGGCGGCCACCAAGGCGGGCGTACGGCGGCTGCTGCTCACCCACCTGGTGGCCGCCTGGGGCAGCGAGGCGCACACCGTCGAGTCCGCCGCCTCCGCGTACGCCGGGCCGCTCGAGGTCGTGCGGGCCGGCGCCAGCTACGAGGTCTGACGCCGACGACCGGCTCTTGCCGCACTGTTCGCCGGCCCGTCAGCGCCCGGTCGCCTGGCGCACCCGTGACACCCGCACGGTGTGGGCATGCGGATCGCCATCGTGACCGAGTCGTTCCCGCCGGACGTGAACGGCGTCGCGCACTCCGTCGTCCGGGCCGCCGAACACCTGGTCGCCCGCGGCCACGAGCCGCTGGTCGTCGCGCCCGCCCCGTCGGGCGCCGAGCGGCACGACGCCGGCGCGTACCCCTATCCGGTCGTTCGGATCCCCAGCGTGCCGATGCCCGGCTACCAGGGCTTCCGGCTGGGCGTGCCCACCGGTCCCCGCCTGGCCGGGGTGCTGCTCGGGCACCGGCCGGACGTCGTCCACCTGGCAAGCCCCTTCGTCCTGGGCGCCCGCGCGGCCACGCTCGCGGCGCGGCACCGCCTGCCGTCCGTGGCCGTCTACCAGACCGACGTGGCGTCGTACGCGCGCGCGTACCGGCTGAGTTGGGGAGAGGCGGCCGCGTGGCGGCGGCTGCGCGAGATCCACAACTCGGTGGGGCGCACCCTCGCCCCGTCCCCCCGGGCCGCCGCCGACCTGATCGCCAACGGGGTGCAGCGGATCTGGCTGTGGCGCCGCGGCGTGGACGCGGAACGGTTCCAGCCGGCCAGACGCTGCGACGACCTGCGGGCCCGGCTCGCGCCGAACGGCGAACTGCTCGTCGGCTACGTCGGCCGGCTCGCCCCGGAGAAGCGGGTCGACCTGCTGGCGTCCGTCGCGCGGTTGCCCGGTGTCCGGGTGGTCGTCGCCGGCGACGGCCCGGTCCGGCGGCAGTTGGCCCGGGCCCTGCCGGAGGTCACCTTCCTCGGCGTGCAGCACGGCGAGGACCTGGCCCGCCTCTACGCGAGCCTCGACGTGTTCGTGCACACCGGCCCGCACGAGACGTTCGGGCAGACCGTGCAGGAGGCGCTGGCCAGCGGTGTGCCGGTGGTGGCGCCGGCGGCCGGCGGCCCGGTGGACCTCGTCGAGACCGGGGTGACCGGCGTGCTGGTGCCGCCGGGGGACGGGGAGGCGCTGGCCGCCGCGGTGGCCGCGCTCGGCGCTGACGAGTCGCGGCGGGCGGCGTACGGGCGGGCCGCCCGGGCTGCGGTGCGCCGGCGCAGCTGGGCGGTGGTGGGCGACGAGCTGATCGGGCACTACGAGGCGGTCGTCGCCGGGGCCTCCGCCGTCGCGGACCTGTCGGCCGCCTCGTGACCGCCCCCGCACCCGGTGGCGGCCTGCGGATCGTCCGGCTGGCCAACTTTGTGACCACCCGCTCCGGTGCGCTGCGGACCGCGCTGCGCCACCTCGGGGAGGGCTACCGGGCGGCCGGGCACGAGGCGGTGCTCATCGTGCCCGGTCCGCGCCACGCCGACGAGCGGCACCCGTGGGGACGACTGATCACCCTGCCCGGCCCGGAACTGCCGGGAAGCGGCGGGTACCGGCTGCTCGTCGGGCGCCACCGGCTCACCCGGCTGCTCGCCGGTCTCGCGCCGGACCGGCTGGAGGTCTCCGACCGCTTCACGCTGCGCTGGACCGGCCGCTGGGCGCGGGCCCACGGGGTGCCCGCGGTGATGGTGTCGCACGAGTCGCTGACCGGCCTGCTGGGACAGTGGGGCGTGCCGGACCGGTGGGGCCGCCCGCTGGCCGACGGGCTCAACCGGCGCACCGCCGGGGCGTACGACCGGGTGGTCTGCACGACCCGCTGGGCCGCGGAGGAGTTCACCCGGATCGGCGTGGCGAACCTCGACCTCGTGCCGCTCGGGGTGGACCTCGACACGTTCCGGCCCGAGCGGGCCGACCCCGACCTGCGCGACCGGTACGCCGACCCCGGCGAGGTGCTGCTCGTGCACTGTGCCCGGTTGTCCCCGGAGAAGCGTCCCGACCTGGCCGTCGACGCGCTCGCCACGCTGCGCCGGGCGGGCGTGCCCGCGGTGCTCGTGATGGCCGGTGACGGCCCCGTACGGGACGCGCTGCGCCGCCGCGCCGCGGGGCTGCCCGTCCACTTCACCGGCTTCCTGCCCGACCGGCTCGCGGTGGCCGCCCTGCTCGCGACCGCCGACGTGGTGCTCGCACCCGGCCCCGTGGAGACGTTCGGCCTGGCCGGGCTGGAGGCGCTGGCCAGCGGCACGCCGGTCGTTGTCAACGCGGCGAGCGCCCTGCCCGAGGTGGTCGGCCCGGCCGGCATGGCGGCGTACGGCTCACCGGCCGGCATCGCGGCCGCGGTGACCCGGCTGCTCGCCCGGCCCGAGGCGGCCCGCCGCCGCGTGGCCCGCGCCCGTGCCGAGGAGTTCGGCTGGCCCGCCGCGGTGACCGGGTTCCTGCGGGTGCACGACGCCAAACCGGCGGGCACGCTCGCCGTCCTCTGACCCGGTCCGGCGGCCGTGGTCGACGGCCCGGCGGGGTGTGGGCCGGGACACCCGCACGGCGCGATCACCGCACCGCATAGGGTGCAGGCATGGCGCGACCCGACGGGCGACGGCCCGACCAACTCCGACCGGTGACGCTGACCCGGGGCTGGAGCACCCATCCGGAGGGCTCGGTGCTCGTCGGGTTCGGCGCGACCCGGGTGCTCTGCACGGCGAGCGTGACCGAGGGGGTGCCCCGCTG
The DNA here is from genome assembly GCF_036184225.1 of Micromonospora globbae. Lineage (NCBI taxonomy): Bacteria > Bacillati > Actinomycetota > Actinomycetes > Micromonosporales > Micromonosporaceae > Micromonospora > Micromonospora globbae. The sequence goes on along the minus strand of NZ_CP108084.1, from coordinate 4,249,635 downwards.
GCGCAAGGGCTCCGGCCTCGGCTGGGTCACGGCCGAGTACGCCATGCTGCCCCGCGCCACCAACACGCGCTCCGACCGGGAGAGCGTGAAGGGGAGGATCGGCGGGCGTACGCACGAGATCTCCCGGCTGATCGGCCGCAGCCTGCGCGCCTGCGTCGACCTCAAGGCGCTCGGGGAGAACTCGATCGTGCTCGACTGCGACGTGCTCCAGGCCGACGGCGGCACCCGTACGGCGGCGATCACGGGCGCGTACGTGGCCCTGTACGACGCGGTGACCTGGCTGGCCGAGCGCAAGGCGCTGGTCGGCCGGCCCGAGACGGTGATGCACCGGTCGGTGGCCGCGGTCAGCGTGGGCGTCGTCGCCGGGGAGGCCCGCCTCGACCTCTGCTACGAGGAGGACGTGGCCGCCGAGGTCGACATGAACGTGGTCTGCACCGGCACCGGCGACTTCGTCGAGGTGCAGGGCACCGGGGAGGCCGGCGTGTTTCCCCGGAGTCAGCTCGACGCCCTGCTCGACCTGGGCGTCGCGGGCTGCGCGGAACTGGCCGACATCCAGCGGAAGGCTCTCTCGTGAGCGTGCGAGCCCCGCGGTCGTGAACGAAGGCGGAACGCTATGAACAAGGTCCTGCTCGCCACCCGGAACCGCAAGAAGCTGGTGGAGCTCCAGCGGATCCTGGACGGGGCGCTCGGCGCGCACCGGATCGCCCTGCTCGGCCTCGACGACGTCGAGGAGTACCCGGAGCTGCCGGAGACCGGCCTGACGTTCGGCGAGAACGCGCTCATCAAGGCGCGGGAGGGGTTCCGCCGGACCGGCCTGCCCACCATCGCGGACGACTCCGGCCTGGCCGTCGACGCGATGGGCGGGATGCCCGGCGTGTTCAGCGCCCGGTGGTCCGGCCGGCACGGTGACGACCAGGCGAACCTCCAACTGCTGCTCGACCAGCTCGCCGACGTGCCCGACGAGCACCGGGGCGCCTCGTTCGTCTGCACCGTCGCCCTCGTGCTGCCGGGCGGCAAGGAGCACCTGGTCGACGGCCGGCAGTCCGGCCGGCTGCTGCGCGCGCCGCGCGGCGACGGTGGCTTCGGCTACGACCCGATCTTCGTGGGTGACGGGCAGACCAAGACCAACGCGGAGCTGACGCCGGAGGAGAAGGACGCGATCAGCCACCGCGGCAAGGCGCTGCGCGAGCTGGCGAAGCTCGTCGCGAAGGTGCTCCCGGCCGACGCGGGCTGACCGGACGCGCCGCCACCGGTCGCGGTGGCGGCGCGCCCCCGCGCCGTCGGTCAGGCCAGCGGGCCGACCTCGCGTTCGATCGCCGCGCGCAGCGCGGGACCGCGCAGCACCTCCCGGGCGGTCTCCATGAGCGGGGCGAGGAACACGTCCGGGCCCGGCTCGCCGGCGATCCCGCCGAGCGCCGCGACGGCGGCCCGGCCGGCCGGCGACGGGGTCAACGGGGCCCGAAGCTGGAGTCCGCGCACCGCGGCCAGCAGCTCGACCGCCAGCACGCTGGTCAGGTTGTCGAGCACCGTCCGCAGCTTCTTGGTGGCCGCCCAGCCCATCGAGACGTGGTCCTCCTGCATGCCGCTCGTGGGCAGCGAGTCCACGGAGGCGGGCGAGGCGAGGCGACGGTTCTCCGCGACGATGCCGGCGGCCGTGTACTGGGCGATCATCAGGCCGGAGTTGACACCGGCGTCGGGGGTGAGGAACGCCGGCAGGTCCCGGGACCGGGTGACGTCCAGCAGCCGGTCGACCCGCCGCTCGGCGATCGCCCCCACCTCCGAGGCGGCGATGGCCAGGAAGTCCGCGGCGAAGCCGAGCGGGGCGCCGTGGAAGTTCCCGGTCGACTCGACCCGGCCGTCGGGCAGCACCACGGGGTTGTCCACCACCGACAGCAGCTCGCGGTCGGCCACCGTCCGGGCGAACTCCAGCGTGTCCCGGGCCGCCCCGGCCACCTGCGGCGCGCAGCGCATCGAGTACGCGTCCTGCACGGCGTGCGCCAGGTCGTCGCGGTGCGAGTCCATCACCGCCGAGTCCTGCAGCAGCCGGTGGATGTTCGCGGCCGAGGCCGCCTGGCCGGGGTGCGGGCGGATGGCGTGCAGCTCGGGCAGGAACGGCCGCTCGGACCCGAGCATCGCCTCGATGGCCAGCGCGGCGGTCACGTCGGCCATGGTGAACAGGTGGGCGGCGTCGTGCAGCGCGAGCAGGAGCATGCCGAGCATGCCGTCGGTGCCGTTGATCAGCGCCAGCCCCTCCTTGGCGGCCAGCTCGATCGGCGCGAGACCGGCGCGGCGCAGCGCGTCGGCCGCGTCGACCCGTTCCCCGGCGGGGCCGAGCACCCAGCCCTCGCCGAGCAGGACCAGGGCGCAGTGCGCCAGCGGCGCGAGGTCCCCGGAGGCGCCGAGCGAACCGTGCTCCGGCACCCACGGGGTGACGTCGTGGTTCAGCAGGTCGACCAGGGCCTCGGCGACCAGCGGCCGGACGCCGGAGCGGCCCATCGCCAGCGAGCGGATCCGCAGCAGCATCATGGCCCGGACCACCTCGCGCGGCATGGGCGCGCCCACGCCGGCGGCGTGCGAGCGGATCAGCGCGTGCTGCAGCTCGGCCCGGCGCTCCGGGGCGACGAACGTGTTGGCGAGCGCCCCGAAGCCGGTGGAGACGCCGTAGACGGGCCGGCCGGCCGCCTCGATGCCGTCCACGATCGCGCGGCTGGTCGCCATCGCGTCCGTGGCGGCCGGGTCGAGCACGACCTTGGCGGTGCCGCGGGCCACGGCGAGCACGTCGGCGGGGGTGATCCCGGTGGGATGGACGGTCACGCTCATGCCAGGGCCTCGTTCCGGCTGATGGTTCGTTCGCGTTGCTCACTCACTGCGGTACTCCGTTGTGCAGGACCCGGCGGATCAGGGGCACACCCGGCCGGTAGGCCAGGTGCAGGTGGGACGGGGCGTCGAGGACGACCAGGTCGGCGCGGGCGCCGGGGCGCAGCACCCCGATGTCGTCGCGGCGCAGGGCCCGCGCGCCGCCGGCGGTCGCGGCCCAGACCGCCTCCGCCGGGGTCATCCGCATCTCGCGGACGGCGAGCGCGATGCAGAAGGGCATCGACGAGGTGTACGACGACCCGGGGTTGCAGTCGGTGGCCAGGGCCACCGTGACGCCCGCGTCGAGCAGCCGGCGCGCGTCCGGGTAGGGCGAGCGGGTGGAGAACTCCGCCCCGGGCAGCAGGGTGGCCACGGTCGAGGTCCCGCCGTCGTCCGTGCCGGTGGACGCGAGCGCCTCGACGTCGGCGTCGGAGAGGTGCGTGCAGTGGTCCACGCTGGCCGCGCCGAGCTCCACGCCGAGCCGCACGCCCGGTCCCGGGCCGAGCTGGTTGGCGTGCACCCGCACGCCGAGCCCGACCGCCTGGCCGCAGGCGAGGATCGCGCGGGCGTGGTCCACGTCGAAGGCGCCCCGCTCGCAGAACACGTCGATCCAGCGGGCGTACGGGGCCGCCGCCGCGAGCATGGGCCCGCACACCATCCCCACGTAGTCGTCGGGACGGTCGGCGTACTCGGCGGGGACGACGTGCGCGCCGAGGAACGTGGTGTCCTCGGTGAACTCGGCGGCGATCCGCAGCGAGCGGGCCTCGTCGGCCACCGTGAGCCCGTACCCGCTCTTGATCTCGATGGTCGTGGTGCCCTGCCGCAGCGCCTCGGCGCGCAGCCGGCGCACGGTGGCGCGCAGCTCGTCGTCGCTGGCGGCGCGGGTGGCGCCGACCGTGGTGCGGATGCCGCCCCCGGTGTACGGTTCGCCGGCCATCCGGGCCGCGAACTCTGCCGCCCGGTCCCCGGCGAAGACCAGGTGGGCGTGGCTGTCCACGAACCCGGGCAGCACGGCGGCTCCCGCGGCGTCGACCCGACGGTCGGCGGCCGGTGCGTACCGGGCCGGGCCCACCCAGGCGACCAGCCCGTCCTCGACCAGCAGCGCGGCGTCGCGCCGGATGCCCAGCGGCCCGCCCCCGCCGCCGGGCGAGTTGGTGACCAACTCGCCGATGTTGTCGACCAGCAGGCTCCCGTTCACGGTGCCCCCTTCGTTCGCGACCGCGGGGCTCGCGGGCCCGGCTCGCTCCTTGCGCTCACGGTGTCACCGCCGCGATCGCCGCGCCCAGTTCGGCCGGTACGTCGACCACCCGGTGCCGTCCCTCGGCGACGACGGTCCGGCCGTCGACGACCACGTGGGTGACGTCGGCCGCGGTGGCCGCGAACAGCGCGCCGACCGGCGGCACGCCGGCGGTGCGGGCGCTGTCCAGGCGTACGGTGACGAGGTCGGCCCGGTCGCCCACGGCCAGCCGCCCGGCGTCGGTCCAGCCCAGCGCGGCGTGGCCGCCGGCCGTGGCCGCGGTCAGCAGCTCGACGGGGGAGAAGTGCCCGCGCCGGCGGGTACGCAGCCGCTCGTCCAGCTCCACGGCCCGCGCCTCCTCGAACAGGTCGATGACGGCGTGGCTGTCGCTGCCCAGGCTGAGCGGGCTTCCCGTGTCGGCCATCCGGCGCGCCGGTCCGATCCCGTCCGCCAGGTCCCGTTCGGTCGTGGGGCAGAGGCAGACGCCCGTGCGGGACTCCCCGAGCAGCCCGACGTCGGCGCTCGTGGGGTGGGTGGCGTGCACGGCGGTGGTGGCCGGGCCGAGGACCTGCCGGTCGGCGAGCAGCCGGGTCGGGGTGCAGCCGTGCACCGCGCGGCAGGCGTCGTTCTCGGCCGGCTGCTCGGAGAGGTGCACGTGCAGCGGCGCGTCCCGGTCCCGCGCCCAACGGGCCACGGTGCTCAGTTGCTCGGCCGGTACGGCCCGGACCGAGTGCACGGCGGCGCCGACCCGGGCGTGCCCGCCGGCCGGCGTGAAGGCGCTCACCCGCTCGCCCCAGCGCACCGCGTCCCCGTCGCCGAAGCGCCGCTGCGGCCCGGCCAGCGGCCGGCCGTCCACGGAGGCGGTCAGGTAGCAGGCGTCCAGCAACGTGAGCCGGACGCCGGCCTGCGCGGCGGCCTCGACGAGGGCGGCGCTCATGGCGTTCGGGTCGTCGTACGGGGTGCCGCCCGGGCCGTGGTGCAGGTAGTGGAACTCGCCCACGCAGGTGATCCCCGCGAGCGCCATCTCGGCGTAGGTGGCCCGGGCCAGGGCCAGGTACGAGTCCGGGTCGAGCCGGCCGGCCACCTCGTACATCCGGTCGCGCCAGGTCCAGAAGTCGCCCCGCCCGCCGTGCGTACGCCCGCGCAGCGCCCGGTGGAAGGCGTGCGAGTGCGCGTTGGCCAGCCCGGGCAGCGTGAGCCCGGGCAGCCGTACCGCGTCGGTGAGCACCTCGACCCCGGTGGTCGGCGCGTCGCCGCCGGTCAGCGGCGTCACGGCGGTGAAGCGCCCGTCCTCCGCCTCGATGAGCACGTCGGCGGTCGGTTCGGCGTGGTCGGGGAGCCAGGCGTACTCGGCCAGCCAGCGGATCAGCGGCATGTCAGCTCCTCCAGCACCCGGGCCAGGGCGGCCACCCCGGCGGCGCAGTCGGCGTCGGTGGCCGACTCGGCGGGGGAGTGGGAGATCCCGGTGGGGTTCCGGACGAAGAGCATGGCCGTCGGCAGGTGCCCGGCGAGCACGCCGGCGTCGTGGCCGGCGCCGGTGGGCAGCACCGGCGCGGCCAGCAACCGGGCCAGCCGGTCGGCCAGGCCGCCGTCGAAGGCGACGAGCGGGGTCGCCGACTCCTCGGTCAGCGTGACCTCGGTGCCGTCGCGCCGGGCCCGCTCGACCGCCTTGTCGCGCACGGCCTCGACCAGCCCGCTGAGCGTCTCCGGCTCGGCCGCCCGCGCGTCCAGCCAGCCGGTCACCCGCGACGGGATCGCGTTCGTGGCGTTCGGCGCCACCGACACCCGGCCGACCGTGGCGTGGGCGCCGCGCAACCGCGCCTCCTTGTTCGCGGCCAGCACCGTGAACGCGTACGTCAGCATCGGGTCGCGGCGGTCGCCCATCCGGGTGGTGCCCGCGTGGTTGCCCTCGCCGGTGAAGTCGAAGCGCCAGCGGCCGTGCGGCCAGATGGCGCTGGCCACGGCGACGGGCGCGGCGGTGTCGGCCAGGGCGCGGCCCTGCTCGACGTGCAGCTCGACGAAGGACCGGAACCGGCCGAGCAGCTCCGGGCGGGCACCGGCCGGCGGGTGGCCCAGCGCCTCGGCGAAGCTCACCCCGTCGGCGTCGCGCAGCAGCGCGGCCCGCTCCGCCGGCAGCGCCCCGGTGAGTAGCCGCGACCCGAGGCACGGTACGCCGAACCGGGCGCCCTCCTCCTCCACGAACGCGCCGACGGCCAGCGGGCGGGCGGGCGCGACGCCCGCCTCCCGCAGCGCGTCGACGGCGAGGAACGCGCTCACGATGCCGAGCGGGCCGTCGTACGCCCCGCCGTGCGGCACGGAGTCGAAGTGGCTGCCGGTCAGCACCGCGTCGCCGGCCTCCGGGTCGCCCCACCAGGCGAACAGGTTGCCGTTGCCGTCCTCGGTCACCGGCAGGTCGCGGGCCGCCGCCTGGTCGCGGAACCAGGCACGCAGCCGCAGCTCCGGCTCGGTGAGCGCGTACCGCAGGTAGCCGCCGCTGCCCGCGTCCCGCCCGATCGGCGCGATCTCGTCCCACAGCTTCCGGAACCGCGCGACCAGGTCACTCATGCCGCCACCTCGCTTCGCTCGGCGCCGGCATGAGGCGCCTCCGCGCTGCGCCGATGATTCGCTCGCTGACGCTCGCTCATGCTGTTCCCTCGGCCATCGGCACCCGTACGCCGGTGCGCTCGGCGACCTCGCGGGCGGCGTCGTAGCCGGCGTCCACGTGCCGGATGACGCCCATCGCCGGGTCGTTGGTGAGCACCCGCTCGATCTTCTGCCCGGCGAGGGCGCTGCCGTCGGCCACGCAGACCTGCCCGGCGTGGATGGAGCGGCCGATGCCCACGCCACCGCCGTGGTGGATGGAGACCCAGGAGGCGCCGCTGGCCGTGTTGACCAGCGCGTTCAGCAGCGGCCAGTCGGCGATGGCGTCGGAGCCGTCGGCCATGCCCTCGGTCTCCCGGTACGGGCTGGCCACACTGCCGCAGTCGAGGTGGTCCCGGCCGATGACGACCGGCGCGGACAGCTCACCGGAGGCGACCATCTCGTTGAACCGCACGCCCGCCCGGTCCCGCTCGCCGTAGCCGAGCCAGCAGATCCGCGCCGGCAGGCCCTGGAACGCCACCCGCTCGCCGGCCATCCGGATCCACCGGGCGAGCGACTCGTTCTCCGGGAACAGGTCGAGGATCGCCCGGTCCGTGGCGGCGATGTCGGCCGGGTCGCCGGAGAGCGCCGCCCACCGGAACGGGCCCTTGCCCTCACAGAACAACGGCCGGATGTACGCGGGCACGAAGCCGGGGAAGTCGAAGGCCCGCTCGTACCCACCGAGCTTCGCCTCGCCCCGGATCGAGTTGCCGTAGTCGAAGACCTCGGCGCCGGCGTCGAGGAAGCCCACCATGGCCGCCACGTGCCGCGCCATCGAGGCCCGGGCGCGGTCGGTGAACTCGGCCGGCTTGCTGGCCGCGTAGTCGCGGGCGTCGGCGAGTTCGACCCCCACGGGCAGGTACGACAGGGGGTCGTGCGCGCTCGTCTGGTCGGTGACCACGTCGACCTCGACGCCCCGCACCAGCAGCTCGGGGAAGACGACCGCCGCGTTGCCGACCACGCCGACGCTCAACGCCCGGCGCTCCCGCTTCGCGGCGAGCACGCGGTCCACGGCGTCGTCCAGGTCGTCGGCGATCTCGTCGAGGTAGCGGTCGCGGACCCGGCGCTCCAGCCGGGACCGGTCCACGTCCACGATGAGGCAGGCGCCGCCGTTCATCGTGACGGCGAGCGGCTGGGCGCCGCCCATCCCGCCGCACCCGGCGGTCAGCGTCAGCGTGCCGGCGAGGGTGCCGCCGAACCGCTTGGCGGCCACCGCCGCGAACGTCTCGTACGTGCCCTGGAGGATGCCCTGGGTGCCGATGTAGATCCAGGAGCCGGCCGTCATCTGCCCGTACATGGTGAGGCCGAGCGCCTCCAGCCGGCGGAACTCGGGCCAGGTCGCCCAGTCGCCGACCAGGTTGGAGTTGGCCAGCAGCACCCGCGGCGCCCACTCGTGGGTGCGCAGGACGCCGACCGGCCGCCCGGACTGCACGAGCATCGTCTCGTCGTCGCGCAGGTCCGTGAGCGTACGCACCAGCGCGTGGTACGACGGCCAGTCCCGGGCGGCCCGGCCGGTGCCGCCGTAGACCACCAGGTCCTCCGGCCGCTCGGCGACCTCCGGGTCCAGGTTGTTCATGAGCATCCGCAGCGCGGCCTCCTGCGGCCACCCCTTCGCGGTGCGTTCGGTGCCGCGGGCGGCGCGGACGGGCTGGTGCATCTCGAACTCCTCTCAGTCGAGGAACAACTGTCGACGGGCGGCGGACGCCTCGAACGCCTCCAGCCGGCGCTGCGTCTCGGCCGGTGCCGCGTCGCAGATCGCCTGGAGGAGCACCATGGCCAGGGCCATCGGGGCGGTGTGCAGGTCGAAGACCAGGTCGGTGCCGACGGCGGCGGGGAGCACCACCTCGGCGTGGTCGGTGGCCGGGCTGACCGGGGAGTCGGTGATCGCCACGACGGCCAGTCCCGCGTCGCGGGCCTCGCGCAGCGCATCCAGCGTCTCCCGGGGGTAGCGGGGCAGCACGAACGCGAGCAGCGCGCTCGCCCCGGCCGAGGCGGCCTGGTCCAGCCGGTCCATGAGCAGGCTGCCGCCGGAGTCGAGGGTGCGCACGTCCGGCAGGACCTTGGCGGCGAAGTAGGCGAAGTAGGCGGCCAGCGGCGCGGCGGCGCGGAGCCCGAGCACCGGTAGCGGGCGGCTGGCCGCGAGCAACGCGCCGGCCGTGCTGACCCGCTGGTCGTCGGCGAGTTGGTCGGCGAGCTGCCGCAGGTTGGCGGCCTCGGCGCGTACCGCCCGTTGGATCTCGGTGCCGGCGGGCCCGGCGGCGGCCGGCGTGCCGTTCCCCGCGGTGGCGATCTCGCGTAGCCGGCGGCGCAGCGCCGGGTAGCCGTCGTAGCCCAGCGCCATCGCGAACCGGGTGACCGACGGCTGGCTGACCTCTGCGAGCTCGGCGACCTCGGCGGCGGAGAGGTACGCCGCCGCGGTGGCGTGGGTGACGAGGCTGTGCGCGATGCGCCGCTGGGTCGGGGTGAGCCGGACCCCGCGGAACAGGTCCAGCACGGCGTCATTCACGAGCTGAGCCTATGCATGAAATCATTCAGCACGCAAGGCGCGCCGGCACGACGTCACGCCCCGCCGCCGGACCGTCACGGTGGCGGCCGTGGTCAGGGACGGGACAGCCTCGTGTAGAGGAAGTCGAGGACGGCCGGGCCGAAGGTCGCGTTCAGGTCGGGCGTGTGGCCGCCGCCCTTGATGTGCCACAACTCGACCCGGGTGCCGTCGCGGCAGCCGGTGGCGTAGATCGTCACACCGGTCTCCGCTCCGGGCAGCCGGGGTTCGAGGTCCAGCGGCGGGGCCGTCGTGTCGGCCTGCGGCGAGCAGCCGTTGATGTGCCGCCAGGTGGCGAGCGTCGTGTCGACCGACGGGTACGGGTGCCCCTGTCGCACACCGCCGTCGAACCTGATGGTCGGGTCGTCCGTGCCGTGGATCTGGAGCACGCTGACCGGTCGCTGGGGTGTGCACAGTGAACGGTCGTCGTCGACCGCGCCGGCGAGGGAGACGACAGCGGTCACCCGCAACGAGCGTTCACAGGCCATCCGGTAGGCCATGAAGCCGCCGTTGGAGTGGCCGATCAGGTAGACCCGCGTGGTGTCGACGGAGTACGACGACTCCACGGTGTCGAGGAGCCGTCCGAGGTACGCCGAGTCGTCCACGCCGGTGCCGTAGACGTCGCAGCACGCTTCGGTCGCGTTCCAGAACCTCTTGCCGTCGCGGTCGACGGTGCCGTCCGGCATGGCGTAGAGAAAGCCACGGCGGTCGGACTCGGGAGTGAGCTTGAAGTACCGCTCCTGCTGGGCGGCGCTGGACCCGTAGCCGTGCAGCAGCACGACGAGGGGCACCTTCGTGGCGGCGTCGTACCCCGCCGGCACGTGCAGTTGGAACGGCCGGCCGTCCAGTTCGATGGCCCCGGTCGTGCCCGGTGCCACGGGGGGACGCCAGGCGGGCGCCGGACCCACCCGGGCGCCGCCCTCGCTGGATGACGCGCACCCGGCCAGGAGCGGAAGGAGGAATGCGGCAGCCAGCCAGCGTCTCATCGCCACGGCTGACATTGTTGCGTGGGTGGTCCCGCTGTCGGCGACGTGGGCCGTCGCCGGTCTGCCTCCGGGGACCGGGCGCCGGATCGCTACTATCCCACAGTGACCTCCGGGGAGGGTGGAATGCAGCCAGGCAGTCCGGTCCAGTTGCTCGAGACCCTGGGATCGTGTCAAGTGGGCAAGGTCTGGTCGGCTGTCGACGCCCAGGGCCGGGCCGTGACCGTCGCCGTCCTGGACGAGTCCGTCGCCGCCGACCAGCACTGGAGGCGGTTCTTCGCCTCCACGGCGAACGCCCTGAGGGACCGGGACGGCCGGCCGAGCTTCCTCCACGCCGACTTCTCGGCCCCCGCGCCGTGGGTCGCGTACGCGGCCGACGGCCCCAGAGCCGAACAGGTCTTCGTCGCCCTCGGCATGGAGTACCGTCCGGCCTCGTCGCCGGCGCCGTCCGGCGAGTCCAGCCCGATCGAGCCGCCCTGGGCGAAGCTGGCCGTCGGCGAGCCGACCCAGGCGCTTCCGATCTCCACCGGCGGTGGAACGCCCGCCAACGCGGCGCCGAAGCCGGACGCCGGTGCCGAGGCGCCTCCGGAGACCGTCCAGCCGACCTCGGGCGCGGGAATGCCGGTGTCGACGCCGCCCGCGTCCGCGCCGGTCTCCCCACCGTCGGCCCCGGACACGCCGTCGTCATGGTCCCCGCCGCACTCGACCAACTACCCGCCGCTCACGCCCGCCGCGCCGCCCCGGCGCCGACGCACCGGCCTGTGGATCGGGGTCGCGGCCGGGGTCGTCGTGGTGCTCGGCGCGGTCGCCGGCATCTTCGTGTGGCAGTCCGGCGGAGACACGCCGACGGCGGGCGGACCGACCGCGTCCGCCTCCCCGACGGTGTCCAGGAGCCCCGAGCCGGTCGCCTTCCCCACCGGGGTGCCCAAGAGCCCGGGTGTCGAGCCGCCGAAGCCGGGTTCCTGGCCCGCCGAGCCGCAGTTCGGCGACGCCGACCGGACGAAGGTGGAGAGCCCCGTCGGCTTCGGCTTCACGTTCAAGGTGCCCGAGTCCTGGGCCTGCGACGCACGCCAGCGCGGGCCCGGCTTCTCCCGGTACGTCTGCGGCATCTCCCGTCCGGGCGCGCCGGAGGTCGGCGGGGAGATCATCGTCCGGAACTGCCCGGCGCCCTGCGGCGACGAGGTGCAGGCCGCGTACCGGCGGGCCGAGGAGGCGTGGGGCCTGCCGTGGGTCCAGGCGGGGAACGCCACCTTCGCCGAGACCGCGAAGCTCGACGGTAAGCCCCGGTACGGCCTGGTCGTCATCGGCTGGTGGCGGAGCAACCCGGAGGACGTGATCGACCGCCAGATCGTCATCCGCATGACGGCGGAAGGTGCGCAGGTCGGTGACGTGCGCAAGGTGGTCAACGGTCTCCGGACCACCCTGTCCCTCTGACCGGCGCCGCCGGCGGTCCGGACGCCCTTCGGGGGCCACCGCCCGAGGGTGGTGCTCTGTAATATGTGGTGCTCGCGTTGCGGTCAGCGGAGAGCTGAGCGAGTAGCGGTCCGTTGATTCGAAACTGGTATGGAAGGGTCGGGGTGGAGCCCACAGTGCCGACGCGATCCGCGACATGGAATCCCACGGTCAGCGTCGTAATCCCGACCGTCGGCAAGCCCGGACTTCGCCGGGCCGTCGAATCCGTCCTCGCACAGACGCATCCCGTGGCCGAGGTCCACGTCGTGCTGAACTCGGACCGCGACGTGGACATTCCCGGCGATCCGCGCGTTCGGCTGACTCGGTACGTCGAGCGGCGGAACGGGAACGCCGCCCGCATGGCCGGCGTCCGGAAGTGCACCGGGGATCTGGTGGCGTTCCTCGACGACGACGACACCTGGCAGCCGACGAAGATCGAGCGCCAGGTGCGGGACGTCACCGAGGCCGGCCTCGCCGGGTCGTCGACGTGGATCTCCTCCACCAGCGTGCGGGTGGAGTTCGACGACAGCTCCGAGATCTGGCCACGCGCGCCGTACGACCCGCGGCGGAGCCTGGAGAACAACCTCCTGCGGCGGCACCGGGTGCGGCGTGGGCAGGCGTTCCTCCCGTCCTCGACGCTCCTCTTCCCGCGGTCGCTTCCGACGACCGTGCCGCTGGACGAGGAGCTGAGCCTCCACCAGGACCTGACCTGGCTCCTCCAACTGTCCCGGAACGTGCCGGGGCTGGTGGTCCGGCAGCTGAGCGACGCCCTCGTGACGTACGACGCGACCGGCGAGGGCATCTCGCGCTCGATCTCGCTGGCGAGGGAACTCGACTGGGCGCGCGACCACCTCGGGTCGTCGACCCCGCGGGACCGGGGTGACTACTACCTGGGCTCGGTCATGGCGTACGCCCGCCGCGAGGGCGGCGTCGGCCCGATGGTGCGCGTCCTCTCGGAGGGACTGCGGGTCGGACGACCCGGCGCACCCGCCGTCGGCTACGCGTGCGGCGCCATCGCCTCGGGACTCCTGAAGGCGGTGGCATCCGGCGTCCGGAGGCCGCGGCGACGCGGCACGGAGGTCACGGCGGGCGCGGAAGTACGCCAGTGAGCCCGACGGTGACGGCGGGAACTCCCTCGTCGGCTGCCGCACCCGCTCGTAGCACCTGGACGGTGGTCCTCAGCGCGGTCCTCCCGGTGATCTGCCTGGCCCTGCTGCCGAAGAGCCTCGCGCCGGGCGACGCGCCGTGGCACATCGGCATCGCCATCCCGGTCTTCGCGCCGTCCACCTGGATGGTCGCTCTCGTCGGGGCCGCCGTCGTGCTGCTGGCGATGACGTGGCGGCGGCTCCAGTGGTTGTCGGTCCTCGCGGTGGCGATCGGCGCGCTCGCGCTGTTCATCGGCATCGGCAGCGTGACGCGCGGCGGTGCCTCCACCCGCGAACTCGTCGGGGCGGTGCAGTACCTGTCCGCGCCGCTCGCCTTCGCGGTGGGCTGTCTGCTCGCCACCCACCGGGCCGCCGGCCCGGCCCTCCGGCTGGCCTCCGCCGGGGTCATCGCCGCCCAGTTCGGCTGCGCGGCCCTCCAACGGCTCGGCGTGCCGCTCAACCCCATGGGCACCGCCGAGGCGGCCCGCCTTCTCGGTGACCGGACCAACGGAACGCTGAACCACCCGGTCAACCTGGCGAAGGCCATCGTGCTGGTCCTCACCCTCTACTACCTCACGACCGGGCGGGACAGCCGGATCGGCATCGGGCGGTTCCAGCTCCCCGCCGTCGTCGGCCGCTACGGGATCCCCGCCGCGGCGCTCGCGACGACCGCCCTGACCGGCAGCCGCACGGGCCTGCTGGCCGTGCTGATGCTGCTCGTCGTGGGCGAGTTGATGCTGCGCAGGCGGTCGGCGGTGACCTCGGGCCCGCGCAGCGGCCGCGGACGCCGCCAGACCCTCGTCGGGGTGGCGCTGCTCGGCGCCGGCGTGGTCGCGGCGGCCCCCGTGTTCATCGCCCGGATGATCGCCGACCCGGCCGGCGGCGCCCGGACGCAGGTCCTGTCCAGCGCGCTGGACTACCTGTCGAGCAACCTGTGGTGGGGCATCGGCGCCAACAGCTACGTGGAGGTCGTCGGGCGGACGGACCCGCTCGTGGCCGACGGTGTGCCGGTCCACAACGGCTTCCTCTTCGCCGCCGTCGAACTGGGCGTGCCGGGCGCGCTGATCCTCTTCGCGCCGGTCGTCGCACTGGCCGTGCTGTGCCTTCGCGGGGGCGTCCTCCGGCCGGACCTCACCCCGGCGTTCTGCCTCACCTTCACGGTGGCGTACGCCGGGATGACGGTCACCACGTACGGCGTCCTGTCCGAGTCCATGCTGCCGCTGTGGTTCCTCGTCGTGGGCGTGGCGACCGTGTTGCTGATGTCCGGCCGGAGCGGCGAGGACCGTCGCGAGGAGCAACGGGGCGAAGGCCACGGCATCGATGCCCCGGCGCGCGCGGGCCAGGCGCACGCGGAGCCGGCGGGCGCGGACCCCGGATGGGCCGAGGAGCACCGACAGGGCGCCCCGGTGCCGGCGGGATCGTCCCGGCGGCCGAACATGCGCGGGGTGGTGGGCGGCGCCTCCGCTCTGGCCGCCTCCCGGATCGCCGGCAGCGGGTTGCAGGCCGTCGTGATGGTGCTGCTGGCACGGCAGGTGGACCCGCAGGGCTTCGGCGCCTTCGGCGGCTACTTCGGCGCGGTGGCCTTCCTGACCATCGTGGCGGACGCGGGCGTCTCGACGGCCCTCCTGCGCTGGCGGGCGCTCGGGCTCGACACCGCCGTCAGCGCGGGCCTGCGCCTCAACGTCCTCACCACGATCGGCGGCCTGGTCGTCGCCGCGGCCATCGGTCTGGGTCTGACCGCCGGCACCATGTCGTGGTGGGTCGCCGTGCTGCTCGCGGCGGGCTGGATGGTGGACAAGAACGTCGAGACGGTGTTGTCTCTCGCGATCGCCGACGGCCGGATGGGGCACGCCGTCGTGTCCATCCTCGGCCGGAAGGTCGTGCAGGTCGCCATCTTCGTGGTCGCCGTCGGACTCGGCGGCGAGCCGTTCGCGTCGCTGGCGTACGGCCTGGTGGTCGCGTCGGCGCTCGGGCAGGTCCACGTGCGTTCCGTGGTGCGGGCGCCCGGTAGGGCCACGCCCGCCGAGGTGCGGCGCGCGCTGCTGGACTCGCGGGCGTACCTGGTGAGCAACGTGTCGGCGCAGGCCCGGGTCCTGGACGCGACCGTCGTGTCCCTCGTCGCGCCGGGCGCCGGCGCGGGCCTGTACGCCGCCGCGTCCCGCATCTTCTCGCCGTTCGTCTCGGTCCCGTCCGCGCTCAGTACGGTGCTGGTGCCGCACTCGGCGACCGCGCGGGCCGGTGAGGCGCGGCGCCTCTTCTGGCGGATGAACCTCGTCGTGGTCCTCGCGGTCGGCGCGGTCAGCGCCGCCGGCGTGGTCGCCGCGCCGTGGTTGGCGAAGGCGTTGTTCGGGGAGGTCTACTCGGGTGCCGGTGTCGTGATCGCCGTGATGCTCGCGGGGGTCCCCTCGTTCTGCGCGAGTTCGCCCTGCGGCGCCGTCCTACAGGGGGTGGGCCGGGGCGCGCTGGTCGCGAAGATCGGCGTGGTGAGCGCCGTCGCGCTGCTCGTCGCGGTGGCCGCCGGGGCGGCGCTGTTCGGTGCGGCCGGCGCGGCCGCGGCGGTCTCCCTGACCTATCTCCTCAAGCACGCGACGTTGCTCGTCGCGGGCGATGCCGTGTTGCGCAACGACCGGCCGGCTCCGGTCCTGCCGAACGCGGCCGCACAGTCGCCCTCGGCGGCCTGACCGGTGAGAACTCCAGATCGCGAGCGGACGTGAAGACGACAGCCATCGTTGTTTCCTACAACTCCGCGCGGGACCTGCCCATGAGCCTGGGCAGCCTGCGCGAGCTGCCCATCGCCGACGTCGTGGTCGTCGACAACTCGTCGTCCGACGACAGCGTGGAGGTGGCGGAGCGGTATACGCCGCACGTCATCCGGTCGTCCAACGTGGGCTTCGGCAAGGCCATCAACACGGCGGCGGAAGCCTTCCCCCACGCGGAGGCCTACCTGCTGCTGAACCCGGACGCCGCGCTCACGCCCGAGGCGTACGCGGAACTCGCGCGGGTGCTGTCCGCCGACCCGGGGATCGGGGTCGTCGCACCCCAGATGCGGTACGCGGACGGTGAGCCGGGCATCTCGGCCGGCCCGGACGTGAGCATGCTCAAGGAGTGGCTGGCCGCGTTGCGCGTCGACCACCTGGTGCCCGGCCGCGTCAAGCGGGCACTCGCCAGGTCCCGGCTGCTCCGCGGCCGGATCGCCATGCTGGACTACCTCGACCAGGGCGGGTCCGCGGCGGACACCGACGTCGCCTGGGTGTCGGGGTTCTGCATGCTGGTCCGGGGCGACGCGTTCCGCGCCGTCAACGGCTTCGACCCCTCCTTCTTCCTCTACTTCGAGGATGTCGACCTCTGCAAGCGTCTGCGCGCGGCCGGCTGGCGGGTGGTGTCCGTCGGGAACGCGTGGGCCATGCATCGGGAGAGCACGAGCACCAGCGCGGTCGGCAAGAACCGGCTGTACCGCTCGGGACTGGTTACCTACTGTGACAAGTACGGCACGGCGGTGGACAGGTTCCTGGCCCGTGCCCTGAGGAGACTCCCGCTATGAAGATACTTTTCGTCGCCCCCTGGATCCCGTCGAAGATCCGCCCGCGAAGCCTGGCGCTGCTCGAAATCCTCGCCAAGGACCATCAGATCCGCTTCCTCGGCCTGACCAGTTCCGAGGAGGAGGTGCGGCAGGCCCGGGAGCTTCCCGTGGAGTCCGTCACGCTGGTGCCGCGGAACCGGATCACGTCGATGCTCCGCTGCGGGCTGGCGCTGCCGACCCGCACGTCGCTCCAGCAGGCCTACGCCGACGTGCCGCGGCTGTCGGCCGCGCTCGCCGACGAGATCCGGCAGTGGCAACCCGACGTCGTGCATCTCAACGTCTTCCGTACGGTCCACCTCGTGGAACGGTGCGCCCCCGTGCCGGTGATCGTCGACCTCGACGAGTTCCGCAGCGAGTACTACAGCCAGCTCGCCCAGACCGCGGGCCTGCCGTGGAAGCTGGTGGGCAGGATCGAGGCGCCGCGCATGCAGGCGCGGGAGGACCAGCTGGTGGCCAACGGCGTCCCGCTGATGGTCTCGGCGCCGTTCGCCCCCGGCGAGGAGCGGCCCAACACGTACGTCGTCCGCAGCCCGTACGACCACCCGGAGGACGGGACCCCGCGCACGACGGAGCCGCGCGTGCTCTTCGTGGGGCGGCTGACCTACGAGGCCAACGTCAACGGCCTGCTGTGGTTCCTCAAGAACTGCTGGCCGGAGGTCACGAAGCGGGTGCCGGGCGCCGTGCTCGACATCGTCGGCACCGACCCGCCCGCCTCCGTGCAGGCGTTCCGCGGCCCGAGCGTCGAGATCCACGCCAACGTTCCCGACGTCGCTCCCTACTACCCGCGAGCGTCGGTGGCCATCGTTCCGGTGTGGCGCGGCACGGGCGTGCAGATGAAGCTCATCCAAGCCCTGGCGGCGAACGTTCCCGCCGTGACCACGCCCGAGGTCGCCCGCAGAGCGGGCGTCCGGCACGACCAGGAGGTCGTGGTGGGAGCGGACGTGGAGGCGTGGGTGAGCGGGTTGAGCGCTCTGCTCACCGACCCGGCCCGGTGCCAGCGGCTCGGTGCCGCCGGCAGACGGTGGGCGCTGGACTTCCACAGCTCGAACGCCGTGCGTGACCAGCTCGCCGCGGCGTACGCGGCCGTCGCACCCGGCCGGTCCCGCGCGTAGCCCTGTCAGACCGTATCCTCCGCGCTCGTCACGATCCGACGGGCCGCTCGCTGGTGGGAAGGAATCATGGAGCCTCACGGTGCCATCCGGCGCGGCGGGTCAGACCGGCTCGTCGTGGTCGACGGGCTGCGCCTGATCTCTGCCCTCATGGTCGTCCTGTACCACCTGCTGCACGGTGAGGGCGTACGCGACCGTGCCTGGGGCGCGCCGACCGACCAGCTCTTCCCGGGGCTCGTCGACGTGGCGGCGTACGGCTGGCTCGGCGTCGAGATGTTCTTCCTCATCAGCGGCTTCGTCATCTGCATGAGCAGCTGGGGACGCAGCCTGGGGGAGTTCGCGGTCGCGCGCGTGGTGCGTCTCTACCCCGCGTACTGGTTCGCGGTCGTCCTCACCACCACGGTCCTCGCGCTGTTCCCCGTCTTCGCCACGCACCTGGACTGGACGCACGTCCTGGTCAACATGACCATGCTCCAGTCGCTCATGGGCGTTCCCGACGTCGAGCAGGCCTACTGGACCCTTCCCGTGGAGCTGCTGTTCTACGTGCTGTTCGCCCTCGTGGTGGTGGCGCGGGGGGTGACCGTCCGGCGGGTGGTGGCGTTCTGCGCACTGTGGACGCTGGCGTCGCTGTTCGCCCCGTTGGTCGACAACACGGCGGTCACCATCCTCCTCGGCCGCACCTACGCCCAGTACTTCATCGCCGGGATCGCCTTCTACCTCATGTACCGGTTCGGGGCGAACGCGCTGCTCTGGGCCATCGTCGGGTTCTCGTGGATCATCGCCATCTCCCGCCTCTGGGCCGAGCTGGAGACGTACACGACGGGCGAGTTCCTGCCCGCCGCGGCCTGCGTGACGGTCTTCTTCGTCATCATGGCGCTGATCGCGAACGGGCTGTCGGACCGGATCCGGTGGCGGTGGCTCACCACCGCCGGCGCGCTCACCTACCCGCTGTACCTGCTGCACGAGCAGATCGGCCTGACCGTCATCACCGCGGCCCGGCCGTACGTCCCGGCGTGGGTGCTGCTGGGGGCGACGGTCGCCGGGTTGCTGGTGCTCGCGTACCTCGTCCACCGGCTGGTGGAGCGCCCGGCCGCGAAACGGCTGCGGCGGGCCCTCCTGCGCTCGCTCGACAGCCTGCGGGCGGCCGACGCCACACCGGCCAGCCGCGCGGTGCGCCCGCCCGCGCCGCGTGCGCCCGAGCCCGGGACGGCCGACGGGCCGCGCGTGCCGGAACCGCGGGCGGCGGAGCATCCGGGACGGGCGGCGGAGACCGGCCACGACGCCATCGCCGCCCTGCCCCGGGAAGCGCGCGCCGCCGGCGGGCCGGGTGACGACGATGTCGACCCCCGCGACGCCCGTCAGCGGTCGTCCGCGGGTCGGCGGTGACGACGACCTAGCGGTCCGACCGCCCCGTGTACGACCGGCAGCGTTCGTAGTCCGGCAGCAGCCCTGACGCGCGGGCCTCCGCGAGGGTCGGTGCGGCGGCGTCCCGGGCCGACAACTGCGGCGACTCCGCCGGCCAGGCGATCGCCAGCTCCGGGTCGAGCGGGTGCACGGCGTGCTCGGCCGTCGGGTTGTACGTGGTGGAGCAGAGGTAGGTCAGGGTGGCGTCGTCGGTCAGGGCGCAGAAGCCGTGCCCCAGACCCTCGCTCAGGTAGACCGCCCGGCGGTCGACGTCGTCCAGGCGGACCGCCTCCCAGCGGCCGAACGTCGGCGACCCCACCCGGATGTCCACGATCACGTCGAGGACCGCCCCGCGTACGCAGGTGACGTACTTGGCCTGGCCGGGCGGGACGTCGGCGAAGTGGATGCCCCGGACGACCCCCTGCGCGGAGACCGAGAGGTTGCCCTGGGCGAGCCGGAGCGGGTGGCCGACCGCCGCGGCGAGGTGGTCGAAGCGGTACCACTCCATGAACAGCCCGCGCGGGTCGCCGTGCTGCTCCGGGACGATCTCCCAGGCGCCCTCGACGCCCAGCTCACGGATCTTCACCAGGCCACCGCCTCGCCGTCCGCGAGCAGCCGGAGCAGGTAGTCGCCGTACCCGCTCTTGACCAGCGGTCGGGCCAGCTCGCGCAACCGCTCGTCGTCGATGAGGCCGGCCCGCCAGACGACCTCCTCGACGCAGCCGATCTTCAGGCCCTGGCGTTCCTCGATCACCCGCACGAACTCGGCGGCCTGCATCATCGCCGTGAACGTGCCGGTGTCCAGCCAGGCGGTGCCGCGGTCCAGCACGGTCACCGCCAGTTCGCCGGTGGCCAGGTACGCCTCGTTCACCGCGGTGATCTCCAGCTCGCCCCGGTCGCTGGGCTTCAGGCCCCGGGCGATGTCGACGACCCGGTTGTCGTAGAAGTACAGGCCCGGCACCGCGTACCGGGACTTCGGCTTCTCCGGCTTCTCCTCGATCGAGAGCACCCGGCCGTCGGCGTCGAACTCGACGACGCCGTACGCCGTCGGGTCGGCCACCGGGTACGCGAACACCCGCCCGCCGACCGGGTCGCCCTCGGCGGCGAGCTGCCGACCCAGGCCGACGCCGTAGAAGATGTTGTCGCCCAGGATGAGCGCCACCGACTCGTCGCCGATGAAGTCCGCGCCCAGCAGGAAGGCCTGGGCGATGCCCTCCGGGCGGGCCTGCGTCGCGTACTCCAGTCGCAGGCCCCACTGGCTGCCGTCACCGAGCAGTCGCCGGAACTGGGCCTGGTCCTCGGGGGTGGTGA
The DNA here is from genome assembly GCF_036184225.1 of Micromonospora globbae. Taxonomy (NCBI): domain Bacteria; kingdom Bacillati; phylum Actinomycetota; class Actinomycetes; order Micromonosporales; family Micromonosporaceae; genus Micromonospora; species Micromonospora globbae. The sequence continues at coordinate 4,229,377 of NZ_CP108084.1, read as the reverse complement.
TCACCAGGATCTCCCGCACCCCGGCCATCACGAGCGTGGAGAGCGGGTAGTAGATCATCGGTTTGTCGAAGACCGGCATCAGCTGTTTGGACACCGCCCGGGTGACCGGCCAGAGCCGTGAGCCGGTGCCGCCAGCGAGAAGGATTCCGCGCACACGGGGAGGCTACCGGCAGCAGCGCGAATCCGAGGTCCGGGTCACCTTTGCGACGAGGCTGGTCTGCGTACACTTCTTGACTCGTGAGGATCCTCGTCACCGGCGGAGCCGGATTCATCGGGTCGGAGTACGTCCGCATGCTCCTCGGAGCCCCCGGCGGCAGTGCGGCGGACGTGCCGGCGCTCGACCCGACCGGTGTCACGGTGCTCGACGCCCTGACCTACTCGGGCAACATGGCCAACCTCGCACCGGTGGCCGACGACCCCCGGCTGCGGTTCGTGCGCGGCGACATCCGCGACGCCGCCCTCGTCGACGAGGTCGTCGCCGGTCACGACGTCATCGTGCACTTCGCGGCGGAATCGCACGTCGACCGCTCGATCGCCGGGGCGGCGCCGTTCGTCACCACCAACGTCGTGGGTACCCAGACCCTGCTCGACGCCGCGCTGCGCCACGGCACCTCGCGGTTCGTGCACGTGTCGACCGACGAGGTGTACGGCTCGATCGAGACGGGCTCGTGGACGGAGAGCTGGCCGTTGTCGCCGAACTCGCCGTACTCGGCCTCGAAGGCGGCCTCCGACCTGCTCGTCCTGGCCTACCACCGCACCCACGGGCTGGACGTCGTCGTCACCCGCTGCTCCAACAACTACGGGCCGTACCAGTTCCCCGAGAAGGTCATCCCGCTGTTCGTCACCAACCTGCTCGACGGCGGCACCGTGCCGCTCTACGGCGACGGCGGCAACGTGCGGGACTGGCTGCACGTGCACGACCACTGCCGGGGCATCGCGCTGGTGCAGCAGAAGGGCCGCGCCGGTGAGGTCTACAACATCGGCGGTGGCACGGAGCTGACGAACAAGGAGCTGACCGGCCGCCTGCTGGAGGCCTGCGGCGCCGGCTGGGACCGGGTCGTGCCGGTCGCCGACCGCAAGGGCCACGACCGCCGCTACTCGCTGGACATCACCAAGATCAGCCAGGAGCTGGGGTACGCGCCGAGCGTCGACCTGGAGCAGGGCCTCGCCGAGACGGTGCGGTGGTACCGCGAGAACCGCGCCTGGTGGGAACCGCTGAAGACCGCCTCCGCGGCCCAGGCCGGCGCGTGAGCCGCCTGCTGGTCACCGGCGCCGGCGGGATGCTGGGCCGGGACCTCCTGGCGGTCCTGCGCGCACGGGGTGACCTGTCGGTCACGGCCGCGACGCGCGCCGAACTCGACGTCACCGACCCGGAGGCGGTGCGGGCCGCCGTCGCCGGGCACGACCTCGTCGTCAACGCGGCGGCGTGGACCGATGTGGACGGCGCCGAGACCCAGGAGGCGGCGGCCACCGCCGTCAACGGGGACGCCGTCGCCCACCTGGCCGGCGCGTGCGCGGCAGCCGGTGCCCGGATGATCCACGTGTCGACCGACTACGTGTTCCGGGGCGACGCCGCCGAACCGTACCCGGAGGACGCCGTCCCGTCGCCGGTGAACGCGTACGGGCGCAGCAAGCTGGCCGGGGAGGTCGCGGTGACCCGGCTGTTGCCGGACGGCGGCCACATCGTGCGCACCGCCTGGTTGTACGGCGAGCACGGTCCCAACTTCGTGGCCACCATGCTGCGGCTGGCGGGGGAGCGGGAGTGGCTCGACGTCGTCGACGACCAGCGGGGGCAGCCGACCTGGTCGTACGCGCTGGCGGAACGGCTCGTCGCGCTGGCCGACGCGGTGCTCGCCGGGAGGGCCGCGCCCGGCGTCTACCACGGCACCGCGTCGGGCGAGACCACCTGGTACGGCCTCGCCCGCGCGGTGTTCACGCTCCGGGGGCTCGACCCCGACCGGATCCGCCCGACCACCAGCGACCGCTTCCGCCGCCCGGCGCCGCGTCCCGCGTACAGCGTCCTGGCGCACGAGCGGTGGGCGGCCGCGGGCCTGCCGCCCATGGGTGACTGGGAATCGGCGCTGGCCCGGGCCCTGGCCTCCGGCTTCGCCGGCTAGCTGGCCGGTCCGGCCCGGTGCCGCCCGCGCCCGGTCACCGGCCGCCGCCGCGGAACACCTCCGCGACGGTACGCAGCACGACCTTGATGTCGAGCCAGAGCGACCAGTTCTCGATGTAGTAGTTGTCGAACCTGGCCCGGTCGGAGATCGGCGTGTCTCCCCGCAGGCCACTGACCTGCGCGAGCCCGGTGAGCCCGACGGGCACCCGGTGACGCATGGCGTAGTTGGGGTACTCGGCCGAGAACTTCTCCACGAAGTACGGGCGCTCCGGGCGCGGGCCCACCACGCTCATCTCGCCGCGCAGGATGTTCCAGAGCTGCGGCAGCTCGTCCAGCGAGGTGCGGCGCATGAACCGACCGACGGGCCCGACGCGCCGGTCGTGCGCGATCGACCAGTTCGTCTGCGACTCGTGCTCGTTGACCGGGCGCATGGAGCGGAACTTGATGACCTTGAACGGCTTGCCGTACCGGCCGATCCGCTCCTGGTAGAAGAAGATGCCCCGGCCCCCTTCGAGGAACGTCGCGATGGCGCAGAGCAGCAGCACGGGGCTCAGCACGATCAGCGCCACCAGGGCGAACAGCGCGTCGGAGGCCCGCTTCACCGCCCACCGGGGGCCGGAGAGCGTGGTGTCGCCGATCTTCACGATCGGGATGGCTCCGATGTGGTCGGGGTACCGACCGAGGGAGCGGGACCCCCACAGGCGCGGCACCGCCCACAGGTCGCAGCGGGACGTGGCCGGCGCCAGCAGGATCTCCATGAGGGTGGACTCGGGACAGTCGGGGTCGGCGATGACCAGGACGTCGCACTCCAGCATCGTGGTGAGCTTCTCGAGGTCGTCGAGGGTGCCGATCAGCGGAACGGCGGCCGTGCCCTGCCGCGAGGGAGCGTCGACGCAGCCCACGAACCGCAGGCCGTACTGCGGGTAGCGCCGCAGGAGCCGCGCGAGTTCGACGCCGATCGGGCCGCTGCCGATGATGATGGCGTTGTGCTCCACCCAGCGGCGCTTGCGCGCCAGGTTCGCGAACATCCGGCTGAACGCGCGACCGACGATCACCAGCCCGGCGGAGATGGCCACGCCGCGCATGAAGCCGCCGACGTACGCCACCGAGTCGTGGCGCTCGGCCGCGATGATCGCCACGACGGCGGCGGACGCCAGCAGCCGCCCGCAGATGCTCGGCAACTCGTCGAGGATGCCGATGTGCCGGCGGGGCCCGTAGAGCCCTCCGGTCGCGAAGATGGCGACCGTGAGCGCCGCGTTGGCCAGCGTGCCGCGCCAGTAGTTCTGGGTCAGCAGCAGCGGCGCCAGGAGCGCGACGACGTCGACGGGAGCGGTCAGCATCCACGAGCGCAGCCACCGCGTGCGCGTCGAGGCGCGGGAGCCGGCGTACGGCAGCACCGCGGTCGTGTCGAGACCGCTGCGGCTTCCGGCCTCGGCCGGCCGCTCGTCCGCCGGCCGGGTCGAGCGAACCGCCGGGACGCCTCCCGGATCGGCCGTTCGCTCGTCCGGTGCCTCCAGATCCGACCGCTCGTCGATGTGGCGCGGAGCCACGGCAGCCGGATCACTGATCGCCGATTGGCCTGACATGGTCGGTCCTCCCCCGTGAGTGCCGCGGACGGCACGTCATGGCGTCCGGGCGACCGAAGGATACGACCGGGTACTCTGCCCCGCCAGAGCCGTTCAGACAGTCAAGTTTCCTACTTAGCGGCGCTCAGGATCTCCGGGACCGCGTCACGCCGGACGGCGTCGTAGAACGTCTTGGCACCCCCGCTGTCGGCGAACACGACACTCTCCGAACCCACGCGCCCGGTCCCCTTGGTCGGGCTCGTGATGAACGTCAGGTTGCTGCCGCGGACCCCGCGCATCTGGTTGGCCATGTCGAGCAGCGACATGTCCTTGTCGACGGAGACGGCGCTCGAGGTGGCCTGGATGAACGAGTTCAGCTTGCCGGGGTTGGTGAGCAGGCCGCCGGAGGCCGCCTTGTCGAGGATCGCCTTGATGACCTGCTGCTGGTGGCGGATCCGGGCGAAGTCGCCGTCGGCGAACTGCTTGCGCTGCCGCGAGTAGTCCAGGGCGGCCGCGCCGTCCATCGTCTGCGGACCGCGCTTGAAGTTGCGGTACGGCGGGTGGATCGAGGTGAAGTTCTTCTCCACGTCGACCTCGATGCCGCCCAGCGCGTCGATGATCTCCTTGAAGCCCGCGAAGTCGATGATCGCGACATGGTCGACCCGCACCCCGGTGAACTTCTCGACCGTCTGGACCATCAGCGGCACGCCACCCCACGCGTACGCTGCGTTGATCTTCGCGTCCCGCCCGCCGCGGCTGCCGTCCTTCGACTTCGGCACCGACACCCACGTGTCCCGGGGAATCGAGATCAGCTGTGCGCTGGACCGGTCCTTCGGCAGGTGGGCCAGGATGATGGTGTCGGTGCGGGAGCCCTGCGTCCCCTCCGGGTCGCGGGAGTCACTGCCCAGGATCATGACGTTCATGGCGCCGGTGGCGACCGCCTGCGGGCGGGACTCCTCCGGAACGCCGTCGAACGCGTCCACCCGTTCGATGCCCGAGTTGATCGAGCGGACGTAGAGGCCACCGCCGACCAGGGCGGCGCCGCCGAGCAGCGCCACCACGATGAAGCTGATGAGGAGGACCTTCCGCCACCGGCGGCGCCGAGGGCGCGACTCCTCCGGTCCGGCCGGGTCCGGTGTCGGCAGCCCCTCGAGGATCTGGGTCGCGGGCTCGGCGTACTCCTGGCGATGGCGCATGGCGCGATGCTACTGAGTCCGATCCCGGCTCGCGTACCCCTCGTCCGGTCACGATCGGTGACCGCCCGGGTCGATGTCCTTCCGTCCGCGCCGGACGAACTTCCCAGCCATTGGTCATCATCACCTGGTATGAACGCAGCCGTGGACGCAACGAAGCTCCGGCGGGCCATCGCCCGCACCCCGCTCGCACCCGTGGCCGCCTTCCCCAAGCGCCTGGCCCGGGTCGCCCGCCACGACGCGAAGGTGCTGCGCACGTCGGCCCGGTGGCTGGTCACCTCCCGCGAGCACCACAACTACACGTACGACCTGACGAAGCTCAGCCGTCACCACCTGGCGTGGTTCGTCAGCGTCGTCTGCGACCTGCCCGTGAAGCAGGTGCGCGGCTACTTCGCCGAGATCGAGTCGGACGACGCGCTGCGGCGGCACATCGAGCAGGCGACCGCGGGCGCCGCCCGCCGGGGCCTCGCCGACCGGCAGGTCCGCTACGCGCGCCGGATCGGCTGGTACGCCTTCGTCCGCGCCACCCGCCCGGCCCACGTGGTGGAGACCGGAGTGGACAAGGGACTCGGCAGCTGCGTCCTGGCCGCGGCGCTGCTGCGCAACGCGCAGGAGGGGCACCCGGGGCGGCTCACCTCGCTCGACATCAACCCCGAGGCCGGATACCTGGCCCGGGTCGCGCCCTGGTCCGAGGTCGTCGACCTGGTGATCGGCGACTCGATCGCCTCGATCGGCGCGCTCGACCGGCCGGTCGACCTCTTCCTGCACGACAGCGACCACAGCCGGGTGCACGAGAAGCGCGAGTTCGCGGCGGTGGAGGCCAAGCTGGCCCCCGGCGCGATCCTGCTCACCGACAACGTCACCGCCACCAACGTCCTCGCCGAGCACGCCGAACGCACCGGCCGGCGCTTCCTCGCCTACCGGGAGACCCCGGCCAACCACTGGTACCCGGGCGACGGCATCGGGGTGGCATGGTGAGCGGATGCGGCTGAGCGCGATCCACACGTACCCCGTCAAGGGGTGCCATCGGCTCGACCACGACGGCGCGCACGTGCTGCCGTGGGGTCTGGCCGGCGACCGGCGCTGGATGGTGGTGGACGCCGACGGTGTCGGCGTCACCCAGCGGGAGACCAGCCGGCTGGTCGCCCTGCACGCCACGACCCGCGACGGCGGTCTCGTGCTGCGCGCCGCCGGGCGACCCGACCTGGACGTGCCGGAGCCGGTCGGCGGCGAGCCGGTGCGGGTGCGCACCTTCCGCAGCCGGAAGCTGCCGGTGCCGGCGCTGCCCGCCGGGCCGGCCGCCGACCGGTGGCTCGGTGCGCTGCTCGGCCGGCCGGTCCGGCTGGTGTTCCTCGCCGAGCCCACCCGCCACCTCGCCGCCGACGAGCGGGAACACGACACCGGCGACCAGGTCGCCTTCGCGGACGCGTACCCGCTGCTCCTGACGAACGCGGCGTCGCTGGCGGCGCTCAACGACCGGCTCGCGGAGGCGGGCGAGGACGCGGTGCCGATGGACCGCTTCCGACCCAACCTGGTCGTGGAGGGCGCTCCCGCGTGGGCCGAGGACGGCTGGGTGGGCCGGCCGCTGCGCGTCGGCGGTGTGCGGATGCGCGCCGCCGGAGCGTGCGACCGCTGCGTGGTGACCACCACCGACCAGGAGACCGGGGTACGCGGCCGCGAACCGCTGCGCACGCTCGGCCGTCACCGCAACGTCCGGCAGAAGCTCCTCTTCGGACTCCACCTCGTTCCCCTGGACACCGGCCCGCTGGCCGTCGGTGACGCGGTGGTCGTGCCGGCCGACGGTCCCCTTGTCCGGCCCGGACCGGCGGATCGATGATGGTCCCGGAGGTGGCGTGATGAGAGTGCTCCACCAGCCCCGGGTGGCGTGGAACGCGGCCCGGGTGTTCGTCGGATCGGTCCGCGACGACGACCTGTACGGGTGGCTCAGCGCCGAGGTCGGTGACCTGCTCGGCGTCTCCTGCCAGGCGGACCTCGACCAGACGCGTGAGCGGTTGCGCGGGGCGGTGGACCCGCAGTCCGGCCTCCTCGAGGTCGGCCGGTGGCGGGTACGCCTCGAGGACGAGCTACGCCGCCGGCCGGCGCTCGCGGAGCCGTTGGAGTCGCTCAGCGAGATAGCCGCCGGCCTCCTGCGCCGGCGTGCCGGTCCGGCGCCCCGGTCGTAGTTGCCGCGCCTGGTCGTGGCTGTCGGGCGCCGCCGCCTGCGACGGCGGTGTCAGGCCGGGCTGATGTGCGCCGCGAGGATCCGCCAGCCGCGGTCGTCGTCGTGGATCCACGTGCGGGTGTACCGCAGCCGCGCCGCGAAGGGGGACCCGCCGAACCTGCCCGCCACCCGGGCCACGAGGAACGTCACCCCGGTGCCACCCTCCACGAGCAGTTCCAGCTGCTCCTCGACCAGCTCGTCGATCACCGACGTCCGGTCGCGGTGGGCCGCCAGGTCGTCCTGCTTCGCGTACCTCCCGCCGTCCGGGCCGACGGCGATCAGGTGGTCGTCGAGCAGGTCGTCGAGCGCGGCGACGTCGCCGGCGCGTTGCGCGGCCTGGAGCCCGCGCTCCGCGTCCAGCAGCTCCGCCTCGAGTTCGCTGTCCGGCATGTGCCGCCTCCCGGCCCTCCGTCGACGTCCTCCGCCGCCTGATTCTGTCAGGAGGAGCGGGCGGCTAGGCGTGCTCCGGGGTGAGGTCGAGCCACATGAGCACCTCGTCCCGGTCGTCGCCCGGGGCCACCCGCAGCGCGCCGGGCAGCCGCCCGATCTCCCGGTAGCCGAGCCGGCGGTAGAACCGGTCGAGGCCGAGTCCGTCGCGCAGGGTCACGTGCAGCGCGGACAGACCCATCTCGCGGCCGATCCGTTCGGCCTCGCGCATCAGCGCCAGCCCGTACCCGTTGCCCTGCGTGTCGGGGTGGACCATCACCCGCTTCAGCACGCACCAGTGCGCCTTGAGGGCGAACCGGTTGTCGGCGAAGACCAGCGCGGCGACGAGCCGGTCACCGGCGTAGCCCAGCAGCAGCCGGTCCGGCCCCTCGGCGATCGCGGCGAACGTCGGGTCGGCGATGGTGCGGACGTCGGCGGCGGTCACCGGCGGCACGAAGCCGACGGCGCCGCCGGCGTTGCTGACGTCGACCCAGAGCGCGACGATCCGCTCGCGCAGGTCCGGGGTCAGCTCGGGGTCGAGGACGAAGCGCAGGGTCACGTCCGCCATCCTGACGGCCGCGCCCGGGGCGCGGCCATGATCGTGACGCGGGCGACATCGCGCGCTGGTGCGGGAGGGGGGATTCGAACCCCCACGTCCTTTCGGACAATAGGACCTAAACCTACCGCGGCTGCCGTTACGCCACTCCCGCGTGCGCTGCTGAGTCTAGGTGCCGCGCACCGCCGGACGGAGTCCGGCCTCGGCCCAGGGAGCGCCCGGGCTCAGTCGAGGCCGAGGTCGCGGCGGAGCTTGGCGACGTGCCCGGTGGCCTTGACGTTGTAGAGCGCCCGCTCGATCTTGCCGTCCGGGTCGATGACGAACGTGGAGCGGATCACCCCGGTCACCGTCTTGCCGTAGAGCTGCTTCTCGCCGTACGCGCCGTAGGCGGTCAGCACCGACTTGTCGGTGTCGGAGACGAGCGGGAAGGTGATGGCGTCGCGCTCGCGGAACTTGGCCAGCTTCTCCGGCTTGTCGGGGGAGATGCCCACCACCTCGTAACCGGCGGCCTGCAGCGAGGCGAGGGAGTCGCGGAAGTCGCAGGCCTGCTTCGTGCAGCCGGGGGTCATGGCGGCTGGGTAGGCGTAGAGGATCACCCGGCGGCCGCGCAGGTCCGCCAGGGAGAGCGTGTCGCCGGTGTCGGTGGGGAGGGTGAAGTCGGGCGCCGGGTCACCCGGGGCGAGGCGGTCGGTCATGGCCCCGACCCTACCGCCGGGCGCGGGCGTCCGGTCGCCGGCGAACCCGGCCGCGCCGGCGCCGTGATCAAGCGCATGCCTTGTTGCCAACCCTTGGCAACTAAAAGGCACGGGAAATAGTCTGATGCCGCCGGCGAGGACGAGCCCGCCGCTCTGGGAGGTCGCGTGGAAACCCTTGCGATGCACATCTCGAACGGGATCATCAACGGTCCCGTGGCCGCGGTCTTCGCGGCGCTCGCCCTGGCCGCCCTGACTCTCTGCGTGCTGCGCGGCCGGCGGGACCTGGACGACCGGCTCGCCCCGATGGCCGGACTCGTCGCGGCGTTCATCTTCGCCGTGCAGATGCTCAACTTCCCGATCTTCACGGCCGGGGTGAGCGGCCACCTGCTCGGCGGCGCGCTGGCCGCGCTGCTGGTCGGCCCCTGGGTCGGCGCGCTCTGCGTCGCCGTGGTGCTCGTCGTGCAGGCCCTCGTCTTCGGCGACGGCGGCGTGGCCATGCTCGGGCTGAACATCACCAACATGGCGCTGCTCGGCACCGCGGCGGCGTACCTGCTCATCGCCCTGCTGCTGCGCGTGCTGCCCCGTACGCCCGCGGGCCTCGCGGTGACCGCCTTCGTGTCCTCCGTGCTCAGCGTGCTGGTGGCCGCACAGGGCTTCGTCGTGCAGTACTGGCTGGGCGGCACCGCGGACCTCGGCGGCAACCTGGTGGGCCTGGCCGGCACCATGGCCGGCGCCCACCTGCTGATCGGCATCGGTGAGGGTCTGATCACCGCTACCACGGTCGTCACCGTCGCCAAGGTGCGTCCCGACCTCGTCTACGCGCTGCGCGGGCTGCGGCCCGCCGCCGCGCCCGCCGTCCCGGCCGTCGGAGGTGTCCGGTGAACAAGCGTCCCTGGGCGTTCGTCGTCGGCGGCCTGCTGGTCGCCCTGCTGCTCGCCGGGGTGGTGAGCAACTACGCCTCCTCCCACCCGGACGGGCTGGACTCCTCCCTGCTCAAGGGCTGCACGGTCGACGCCGACCACAACATCACCGGCGGCAGCTGCCCCGCCCAGCAGGCCAAGGACCACGAGCTGGCCGACAGCCCGCTGGCCGACTACGGCGTACGCGGGATCGACAACGCCTTCCTCTCCACCGGGCTCTCCGGGGTGCTCGGCGTGCTGCTGACCTTCGCCGTGGGCGCCGGCGCCTTCTGGCTGCTCCGCCGCCGGGGCGCCGCGGCGACGGCGGGTGGCGGCGCGACGACGGACGCCGCCACGACCGCGGGCGCCGGCACGGCGGGTGCGACGCCCGACGCGGCGTCGGCGGCCGGCGGCCCGGCGACCCGGAGCTGACGGCGGTGGGAGCTGGTCACGGGCACGTGCTGTACCGCGAGAGCGCCTCGCCGGTGCACCGGCTGCCGCCCGAGGTCAAGATCGTGGCGATGGTGGTCTTCACCGTCGCGGTGGTGGCCACCCCGCGGGAGGCGTTCTGGGCCTTCGGGGGGTACGCGCTGCTGGTGGCGGCGGTCGCGGCGCTGGCCCGGGTCGGTCCGGGCTGGCTGCTCCGCCGGGCGATGATCGAACTGCCGTTCGTGCTCTTCGCGGTGGCGCTGCCGTTCCTGGGCACGGGGGAGCGGGTCGCCGTCGCGGGGCTGCACCTGTCCGTCGAGGGGCTGTACGGCAGCTGGAACATCCTGGCCAAGGGCACGCTCGGCGTCCTCGCCTCGCTGCTGCTCGCCGCGACCACCACCAGCCGCGACCTGATCGTCGGCCTGGACCGGTTGCGCTGCCCCCAGGTGCTCACCCAGATCGCCACGTTCATGCTGCGCTACCTCGACGTGCTGATCGGCGAGGCGCGGCGGATGCGGGTGGCGCGGATCTCGCGGGGTGACGACCCGCGCTTCCTCTGGCAGCTGCGCGGCTTCGCGGCCGGCATCGGCGCGCTCTTCCTCCGCGCCTTCGAGCGCGGCGAGCGGGTGTACCTCGCGATGCTCTCGCGCGGCTACACCGGGCGGATGCCGGCCGTGTGGCAGGGCGCGGGCGCGGCCACGACCGGGCAGTGGCTCGTCGCGGCCACCGTTCCCGTGGTGGCGGCCGCCATCGCCGCCACCGCCGTCGTCCTGACATGATCGGGGACGTGCAGCCGACGACACCCAGCCTGGACGTCCGTGGGGTCCGCTACGCGTACCCCGACGGGCACGTGGCCCTGCACGGGGTGGACCTCACCGTGCCGCGCGGTGGGCGGGTGGCCCTGCTCGGGCCGAACGGGGCGGGCAAGACCACGCTGGTGCTGCACCTCAACGGCATCCTCACCCCGACCGAGGGGACGGTGAGCGTCGGCGGGCTGACCGTCACGCCGGACCGGGCGACCCTCGGTGAGGTGCGACGGCGGGTGGGCATCGTCTTCCAGGACCCGGACGACCAGCTCTTCCTCCCGACGGTCGCCGAGGACGTGGCGTTCGGCCCGGCGAACCTGGGGCTGCGGGGGCCGGAGCTGGCCGCCCGGGTCGACGAGGCGCTCGCCGCGGTGGGCATGTCGGAGCACCGGGACCGCGCCCCGCACCACCTGTCGTTCGGGCAGCGCCGCCGGGTGGCGGTGGCCACCGTGCTCGCCATGCACCCGGAGATCCTGGTGCTCGACGAGCCGTCGTCGAACCTCGACCCGGCCTCCCGGCGGGAGTTGGCCGAGATCCTCCGCGGGCTGCCCGTGACGCTGCTCATGGTTACCCACGACCTGCCGTACGCCGCCGAGCTGTGCGACCGCTCGGTGATCCTCGACGGTGGCCGGATCGTGGCCGACGGCCCCACCGTCGACGTGCTCACCGACGCCGACCTGCTGGCGCGGCACCGCCTGGAACTCCCGTACGGCTTCAACCCCCGCGCCACCACCCGCGCGTAACCCCCCGCGCGGGGCCTCCCCGCGATCTTGCACTTTCTGCCCCGGCAAATACGACTAATGCCGCATCTCAGGGGCACGAACTGCAAGATCGCGGGTGGGTCAGGCGGGGGAGGGCGTCGCGGCGCGGGGGGTTTTGGGGGTGCCGGGGGTGGAGGTTTGGGTGCGGGTGGCGTGCAGGCGGAGGGCGCCGGCGGCCAGGCCACCCACCCCGACGATCAGGATGACCGCGACCAGCACCCGCGCCCAGGTGGCCGCCCAGGGCGCCGGCGCGACCGCGCGGGAGAAGACGGCGGCGTTCGCCACCCCGGCGAACAGCGCGAGGCACGCGCCGGCCAGCGCCACGGCGAAGTCGGCGGCGGGCCGGCGGGCCAGCGCGTACGCGCCCGCCGCCATCGCGCCGAGCCCGGTCAGCAGCATCCACAGCTGCCCGGTGAGCAGGGCCAGCAGCACCCCGCCCAGCCCTTCGGCGCCGGCGTCCAGCTCCCGACCCACGGCGTACGCGACACCGGCCGCCCCGCCGACGACCAGCAGCCCGCCCAGCCCGGCGAGCGCCCGCCCGCCGGGCACGGACGCGGCCGGCAGCAGCCCGAGCGCGCCGACCGCGAGCAGCCCGACGATCGACACCGCCCACCAGGTGTACGCGTCCGGCGGCGGCACCCAGTCGAGGGTGCCGTGGATCTCCATCGGCTCCGACCCGCCGTCGCGCAGCGGGATCGTCCAGTCCCGGACCCGGTGCTCCCGGTCCGGGGCGGCCCGGACGGCGGCCGGCGGGGCGGACTCCCGGTACAGGGCGCGCTGGTCGTGCCAGCGGACGCTCGACCCGTCGGCCACCCGCCGCCAGGACGGCTCGGCGGCCGGGTCGGCCTCCGGCGGCAGGGCGGTGTCCCCGGCGATGGTGCGGTTGAGGTAGGTGGCGGGGGAGCGCGTGTTCTCGTACACGGCGTCCGGGCCGACGCGCAGGTACGGCTCACCGGAGTAGCCGATCACCTCGACGGGACGGCCGGTGCGGTTGGTCAGTTCGAGCCGGGCGCCCGCCTCGACGGCCCGCACCTCCAGCCCGTCCCGTGCCGGGGTGAGCCCGGTCACGACCGTCCGGTAGTCGGTGCCGTCGGGCGCGTCCGCCCCGTGGGCGGCGGCCGGGGCGGCGGTGGCGAGCGTGGCGGTGACCGCGGCGGCGGCCACCAGCCCGGCGCGGGCCAGGAGTGCGCGGATCACTTGCCGGCCGCCTCCACCGCCGCCCGGATGCCCTCGGGGCTGCGGTCGGCCAGTTGCTGGCCGTCGACGACCACGGTGGGCGTGCCGGTGATGTTGTTGCGGCTGGCGGTGTCGGTCACGTGCTCGGTCCACGGCTTGAAGGTGCCGTCGCGGACGCAGGAGCCGAACGCGTCCCGGTCCAGCCCGACGCCGGCGCCGATGTCGATCAGTTCGTCGTCGGTGAGCCCCGCGCTGCCCTCCGGCGGCTGCCGGTCGTAGAGCGCCTTGGCGTACTCGGCGAACCTGCCCTGGTCGGCGGCGCAGCCGGAGGCGGCGGACGACCGGGTGGAGTACTCGGTGGTGGAGAAGCGGTTCAGGTAGGCCACCGGGTGGTAGACGACCCGGATCTTCCCCTCGCTGATCAGCTGGTCGACGGTGGCGCCGCTGGTGTCCTGGAACTGCTTGCACACCGGGCAGAGGAAGTCCTCGTAGATGTCGACGGTCACCGGGCCGGAGCCGACCACCACACCGGCGCCTCCCTCGGCGGCGTTCTTCGGCGCGGTGAACTCGTCCGACTTCTGGCTGGACCACACACCCCAGCCGATCAGGCCGGCGATGACCAGCACGGCCACCGCGGCCGCCGACACCCACAGCGTGCGCCGGCGCCGCCGTTCCCGCGCCAGCTGCTGCCGGACGACCCGGGCCGCGCCCTTCTGCCCCTTGCGACTACTCATCCTCGTCCTCCACGACGGGTTCGCCCGTCAGCCAGCCGTCCACCGAGACGGGCGTACGCGGCCAGATCAGCAGGAATCCCGCCAGCACCAGGAACCCCAGGTCCCGGAGGATCTCCGGGAGGTAGCTGGGAGCCTGCCCCTCGGCGAGCTGGCCACCGCTGCCGAAGCACCCGCAGTCGATCGAGAGCCCGCGCGCCCACGCGGAGGCGATCCCCGCGATGAAGACCACCAGCAGGGCTGCCGAGACGGCCGCCGTCAGCCGCGTCGCGAGGCCGAGCAGCAGCAGGACGCCCAGCGCCAGCTCGACGAACGGCAGCGCCGCGCCGACCACCGTCGACACGTCGTACGGGAGGATCTGGTAGGCGTTCACCGCCCGGCCGGAGGCGGCCAGGTCGTCGACCTTCGACGCGCCGGCCAGCAGCCAGACGGCGGCCAGGCCGAGCCGGGCAGCCGTGCCGAGCCACGGCCGGACGGCGGGCCAGCGCAGGCCCCGGATGCTCGGTGCTGTCACGGTCATTAGTCGTTCCGCCTCCGCCGGAAGTTCCGCCGTCACCCGGCGAGGGCGTCTCCGACCGCCTCGATCAACTCGTCGCGCGCCCGCGCCACCCGGGAGCGGATGGTGCCCACGGGCACCCCCTCCACGGCGGCCGCCTCCGCGTAGGAGAGGCCGAGCAGCTGGGTGAGCACGAACGCGCCGCGGCGTTCGGCGGGGAGCCGGCGTACCAGGTCGGCCGCGCCGAGCTGCCCGGCGGGGTCGGGGTGCGGCCGGTCGGTGTGCGCGTTCACGGCCAGGCGGGCGTCGAGCCGCCGGCGGCGCACCACCGTGCGCAGGTGGTCGGCGCAGGTCCGGCGGGCGATCCCGAGCAGCCAGGTGCGCGCGCTGGAGCGGCCCTCGAAGGTCGGCAGCGCCCGGAACGCCCGCAGGTAGGTCTCCTGGGTCAGGTCGTCGGCGGTGTCCGGATCCACCAACGCCGCGGTGAAGCGCCACACCTCCACCTGCGTGAGCCGCACGAACGCGGCCTGGGCAGCGGGGTCGCCGCCGCGCGCCGCCAGCGCCCACTCGGTGGCCGGATCCCGGCCAGCCCCGGCCCTCTCGGGCCGGCCGGTGGTGGCGTCGCGCGGGGCGGGGATCACGACACACCAGCGTACGCGGCGTGCGGCGGGCCGCGAGGGTCGTTGGACCTGTCCATGGTCCGCACCACGGTGGGAACTTTCCGCGCCTCCCGCCCGACTACCCCGTCATGACATGCGACGACGTACGCGCGGCGCTGTCGGCACGGCTCGACGGGGAGGATCCGCAGGCGGCGCCGGTGGTGCTGGAGGCGCACCTGCTGGGTTGCCCGGGGTGTCGGGCCTGGTCGGCCCGCGCCGAGGAGGTGACCCGCCTGGTCCGGCTCCAGGCGGTGGAGGTGCCGGACCTGACCGCCCCGGTCCTGGCGGCCGTGGCCGCCGAGGAGCGGGCCGCCGAGCAGGCCCGGGCGGCGGCGCGGCGCGGCCGGCGGCAGGTGCTGCGGGTCGCGGTGGCGGTGGCCGCCGTGGCGCAGCTCGCCATCGCCCTGCCGATCCTGCTGGCCGGCACGGGGGTGAGCGTCGACCCGCACACCAGCCGGGAGATGGCCTCGTTCGACGTGGCGCTGGCGGTCGGTTTCGTGCTGGCCGCCTGGCGGCCGGAACGGGCCCGCGCGTTCGTGCCGGTCGCGTTCGTGCTCGCGGTGTGCCTGGCCGGTACGAGCGTGGTGGACATCGCGAACTCGACGACCGCGCTGGTGCACGAGGTCGGTCACCTGGCCGCCGTCGTGCAGGCGGGGCTGCTGTGGGCGCTGGGCCGGGTCGACGGGGACGCCGACCGGCCGGCGGCGCGGGCGCTGGCGCCGGGGCGCGGATGAGTCACGGCGACGCGGCGCGGGTGGGCGCCGACACGGAAGGGCTGCCGCCGCGGGGTGGCCGCCGGGCGCTCGGGTCGGCGAGCATGATCCGCATGACTGCCGCCCCTCGTCGCTGGTTCGCCCGGCTCTGCGCCACCGCCGGCCTGCTGGTCACCGCCGTCGCCCTCCTGATCGCACCGGCCGCTCCCGCGAGCGCGCACGCCGTGCTGGTCAGCTCCAGCCCGGCCGCCTCGGCCGTGGTGCCGAGCGGACCGGAGGAGGTGGTGCTGACCTTCAGCGAGTCGGTCCGCAAGGTGCCCGACAAGGTCCGCGTCATCGCCCCGGACGGCTCCCGCGCGGACCGCGGTGAGCCGACCTTCGACGGCACGATCGTGCGGATCCCGGTGGACCCGGCCGGGGGCCAGGGGACGTACCTCGTCAGCTACCGGGTGATCTCGGCCGACAGCCACCCGGTGTCCGGCGCGTTCACCTACTCCGTCGGCGCCCCCTCGGCGCCTCCCACGGACAGCGGCGACACCGGACGCGCCAACCCGGTCGTCGACAACGCCGTGAAGGTCGCCAAGTACCTCGGGTACGCCGGCCTCGCGCTGCTGGTCGGGCCGGCCCTGGTGCTCGCGGCGCTCTGGCCCCGGCGGCTGGACCGGCGCGGCCCGGCCCGGTTGGCGTGGACGGGCCTCGGCATGGTCGCCGTCGCGACCCTCGCCGACCTGTGGTTGCAGGTGCCCTACACCGGCGGCGGCGGGTTGTTCGACGTGTCCGGTGAGGGGCTGAGCAGCGTCCTGGGCAGCACGTTCGGGGCCGCGCACCTGGTCCGGCTCGGCCTGCTGGCGGCGGCCGCCTTCCTGCTCCGCCCGCTGTTCGCCGGGCCGGTCGGCCGGACCGACGCGATCATCCTCACGGTGCTCGGCGTGGCCGCGCTCGTGACGTGGCCACTCGCCGGGCACCCGGCGGCCTCGCCGGCCCCGGCCGTCTCCGTGGTCGTCGACACCGTGCACCTGGGCAGCATGGCCGTCTGGCTGGGCGGCCTACTGATGCTCGCCGCGTTCCTGCTGCCCCGCGCCGACGAGCGGGAACTGGGCGCCATCATGCCGATCTGGTCCCGCTGGGCCGCGCTGGCGGTCTCCGCGCTGCTGCTCGCCGGTGTGGTGCAGGGACTCATCGAGATGGGCACACCCGGCGCTCTCGTCGACACCACCTACGGCCGGCTGCTGCTCGCCAAGATCGGGCTGTTCGGGCTCGTGCTCGGCGTCGCCGCGTACTCCCGGCAGCTCGTGCGCCGGCGGGTCGCCGAGCAGCGGCCGAGCCGGATCCGCCGGGCGATCGTCGCGGAGCTGGCGATCATCGCCGTGGTGCTCGGCGTCTCCGCGACCCTGGTGCAGACCCCACCGGCCCGCACCGCCAGCGAGGTGGCCGACTCCGCCCCCGGCTACTTCAGCACCACCCTCACCAGCTCGCTCCTCTCCGTGCAGGTCGAGCTCGACCCGGCCGAGCGGGGCAACAACTCGCTGCACCTGTACGCGTACACCAAGGACAACCGGCCGCAGCCGGTCGTGGAGTGGAAGGCCACGGCGGCGCTGCCGTCGGCCGGTATCGAGCCGATCGAGATTCCGCTGCTGCCGCTGACCGACAACCACGCCACGGGTGAGGTGAACCTGCCCGCGTCCGGGGACTGGCAGCTGAAGGTCACCGCCCGTACGTCCGACATCGACCAGGCCACGGTGACCGCCACCGTGCCGATCCGTTAGAGAGAGGTCCCGAATCCATGACCCGTATCCGCCGCTCGCTGGCGGGCGCCTCCGCCCTGGCCGTCGGTGCCGTCGCCACCGCCGTCCTCGGCTTCGCGGCGCCCGCGTCGGCCCACGTGACCGTGAACCCGAAGGACGCGACGCAGGGCGGCTACAGCCGGATCGCGTTCCGCGTGCCGAACGAGAGCGACACCGCGTCCACCACGAAGCTGGAGGTGGTGCTGCCGGAGAACGCGCCGGTCGGGTCCGTCTCCACCATGCCGGTGCCGGGCTGGACGGTGGCCGTGGAGAAGCGGAAGGTGGACCCGCCGATCGAGGTGCACGGCAGCCAGATCACCGAGGCGGTGTCGAAGCTGACGTGGACGGCGAGCGGCGACGCGGGGATCAAGCCCGGGCAGTTCCAGGAGTTCCCGGTCTCCCTCGGGCCGCTGCCGCAGGTCGACCGGATGGTCTTCAAGACGCTCCAGACCTACTCGGACGGCAACGTGTCGCGGTGGATCGAGGAGCCGACGCCGGGCGGGGA
The DNA here is from genome assembly GCF_036184225.1 of Micromonospora globbae. NCBI lineage: Bacteria > Bacillati > Actinomycetota > Actinomycetes > Micromonosporales > Micromonosporaceae > Micromonospora > Micromonospora globbae. Next base: position 4,211,646 of record NZ_CP108084.1, on the reverse strand, counting down.
GGAGCCCGAGAACCCCGCGCCGGTGCTCACCCTGACGGCGGCGTCGCCGTCGGCCTCGGCCGCTCCGGTCGCCGCCGACGCCGCGCCCGCCGACGATGACGACGACGAGGCCGAGGGCAACGGCCTCGCCACCGGGCTCGGCATCGCCGGGCTGGTGGCCGGGCTCGGCGGTCTGGTGCTCGGCGGGCTCGCGTACTCCCGCACCCGCCGGGAGCCGGCCGCGAAGGCCTGACGGGTACGCCTGTGCGGGACCCGCCGGTTCGCCGGCGGGCCCCGCGCTTTTCCCCTGACCGCGTGCCGTGGATATCCCCTGATCGACGGGTCGGCGTCGGTAAGGTCGGCCGGGTATCTGGCTACGGAGGGGGACGGGACGGATGCGGTTCGTACGCGCGTTCGCCGGATTGCTGCTGCTGGTCGTCGGCCTGCCGGCGCTGCTCGCCGGCGGGGGGCTCTGGCTGGTCACCCGGCACGCCGACCCGAGCGGCGCGTTCACCGCGCGGTTCGAGACGGTGCAGACCGCCGGTCACGCGGTGGTCGTCGCGGACGTCGACCGGCTGCTGCGCAGGGACGTGCCGTTCGCCCGGGTCGGGCAGGCGGGGCTGCGGATCGAGGCCCGGACCCCCGACGGCCCCGCGTTCCTCGGCCTGGCGCCGACCGAGGAGGTGCGCCGCTGGTTGGAGGCCGTGCCGCACGCGACGGTACGGCGGGTGGCGCCGGCCCGCGGGCCGCTGCCGGTGTGGCTGGACGCGGCGGGGGCCGCGCCGACGGCCGCGCGGCCGACCGTCGCGCCGAACCCCGTCGGTGCGTCGATCTGGGTACGCGACGGGATCGGCGCGCTGGAGTGGACGCCCGGCGACCTGGCCGGGCGCTCGCTGAGTCTCGTCGTGATGCGCCCGGACGCCCGGGCGGACCTGACCCTGGACCTGCGGGCCGAGCTGCGGGTGGGCTGGACGGCGGCCGCCACCTGGGGTCTGCTCGCGGGCGGCGTGCTGCTCGTGACGTTCGCCGTGCTGCTGCTGTTCCGCCCGGTGCGGCCCCGGGAGGTGGTCTTCGTGGTGGAGCCGGATCAGGTGCCGGTGCTCGCCGGACGCCTTGGGGTGACGTCGCTGAGCGGCCTGGGCGCCCGACCCGCGGTGGCCGGGGACCGGCTGGTGGTGGCCCAGCGGCAGCTCGCCGCGGTGGGCTCCCCAGCCGCGCCGTCGGCCATCCCGGCGGTGCCCGCCCGCCGGCCGGCGAGCCTCGCCGATGTCGTCGACGCGGAGAGTGTGGACTTCGACCCGGTTCCCGCGTCCGTCCGATCGGCGGGAGGCGCGGACGCGGAGCGCCGGCCGAGCGGTCAGCGGGCGTCCCGGCCGCCGGTGACGCTCACCCTGGCCTGGCCGGCCGTCGAGCCGGAGCGCACGGCGCGACCGGTCCCCGTGGACGGTCGCGGCCGCCCGTTACAGCGACGCGCTGCCAACCCGAACCCCGACCGGTGACCCCCCGCCGGCACCCCGCCGGCGCCCGCCGGCGCTCCGCCGGTGTCATCCGGTGATCATGAGGTTGACGGGGCGAATTGCCTAGTTCGTCCCCGTCAACCTCATGATCACCGGACGGAGGCGCGCGCGGGGGGCGCGCCGGGTCGGGGATGGGCCGGGGGCGGGAGAGGGGGCGGGGGCCTTGCGGCGAGTGGCCCTCCGCGCTGCCGACGCGGAGGGCCACTCTCACCGGGGGATCGGTGCCGCTACCCGAGATGCCCGTGAGGTAGGTGAGGTCAGATTAGCGGTGATGGTCGCTACTCGGGGCCTCTGTCCATTTGGTGCAATTTCTCGCGCGGGGCGGTCGGCCGGGTCGTCGGGGCCGGCCTCGCCGGGCGCCGGACCGGCAGGGCGGCCAGCAGCAGCAGGCTGAGCAGGACGTACGTGTTGCGGACCAGGAACTGGTCGGGCGTCTGCGTCCGGACCGGCGCGACGCCCCAGTCGTGGAACGTGACCACCCCGTAGATGATCACGGCGGTCGTGGCGACCGCCAGCACCGCGAACCAGCGCCGCCGCGCCACGCTGTCGAGGGTGGACGTACCGTCGTCGCCGGCCGGGCTGCCCGGTCCGGCCACCCCGGCGGACGCCACCCCGGCGGGCGTCGCCCCGGCGGACGTCCCCGTGGCGGGCGGGACGGCCACGGCCGGGCGGCGGGCGCCCAGGGCGGCGTCGGCCAGCACCACCACGGCGGGGATGAACCAGTACAGGTGGTGGGTCCAGGTGATCGGGCTGACCAGGCCGCCGACCAGCCCGGTGAGGGTGAGACCGGCGAGGTGGTCCCCCGCACGCGCCGCCACCGCGGCCCGCCACAGCCCGTACGCCGCCACCACCGCGACGAGCGCCAGCCAGAGCAGCCGGTCCGGCTTCTCCGGGGCGGTGATGCGGCTGAGCAGCCCGAACAACGACTGGTTGCCGGTGTAGTCGGTGCGCCCCACCCGGTCGGTGGCCCAGAGCTCATGGGTCCAGAAGCGCCACGAGTCCCCCGGAGCCACCGCCGCGGCGAGCAGCGTGGCCGCCGCGGCCGTCGCGCTGGCCACCGCCGCCGCCCACCAGCGTCGGCTCGCCAGCAGGTAGACGATGAAGATGCCGGGAAAGAGCTTCAGCGCGGTCGCCAGCCCCACGCCCACCCCGGCCCACCGCCGCGACCCCGGCACCGCGAACAGCAGGTCGGCGAGGATCAGCACGACGAGGAACATGTTGATCTGGCCGAACGTGATGGTCTCCCGCGTGCTCTCCACGGCGAGCACCAGCAGCACCGCCACGGTCACCGTGAACACGCGCGGCAGCCCGTGCCGGTCGGCCAGCGGGCGGACCAGCCACCAGGTGGTCACCACCACGGCCACGCCGGTGAGGACCGTGAAGACCGTCACGGTGGCGCCGAGGGGAATCAGGGCGAACGGCCGCAGCAGCAGGCCGCTGAACGGGGGGTACGTGAAATACAGCTCGCCCTGGACCCGGTCGGGCTGGACGTAGTCGTACAGCGGGTTCCCGTCGGCCCACCACCGCATGGCCCGCATGTAGATCTTCAGGTCGAAGAAGTCGTGCACCCGCCCGGGCAGGTAGAGCGCCGGGAGCACCGCGGCCAGCGCCACCACCGTGACGAGACGGCGGACCGTACGGCCACCGGGATCGTCGTCGGTGACGGCGGGTGGTGCGACGGGTTCGGCTGGCACGGGGAAACCCTAGCGGGCTGGTGCGCGTGGAGCCCGCAGCCGCGGCTCGTGGGCTGCGCGTAGTCTGTGCCGGTGGCTGATCTCCTTGTCTGGATCGACTGTGAGATGACCGGGTTGGACCTCGGCGGGGACAAGCTGATCGAGGTGGCGGCTCTGGTCACCGACCCCGATCTCAACGTGCTCGGTGACGGTGTCGACGTGGTGATCCACGCGGACGACGCGGCGCTGGACGCCATGCCGGAGATCGTCACCACGATGCACGCGAAGTCCGGGCTGACCGAGGAGGTCCGCCGCTCCACCGTCACGCTGGCCGAGGCGGAGGACATGGTGATGGACTACGTCACCACCTTCGTGAAGGACCCGCGCACCGCTCCGCTGTGCGGCAACTCGATCGCCACCGACCGGGGCTTCATCGCCCGAGACATGCCCCGCCTCGACAACCACCTGCACTACCGCATGATCGACGTGTCCTCCATCAAGGAGCTGTGCCGGCGGTGGTACCCGCGCGTGTACTTCGGGCAGCCGGCCAAGGGGCTGGCGCACCGGGCGCTCGCGGACATCCGGGAGAGCATCCGGGAACTCGAGTACTACCGGCGGACGATCTTCGTGCCGCTGCCCGGTCCCGACGTGGAGAGCGCGAAGGCGATCGCCGCGGAACTCTGAGGGCGCGGGGTACCGGCCCGGGGACGGGCGGCGGCCGTGGCGCGGCGTGCCGCGCGGTCGGCGGCGCTGGCCGGGCGGGCGGTCTCCGGCATACGTGATCGGCGGCGGCCATGGCGGGCGGTCTCCGGCCTGCGCGGCCGGCGGCGGCCCTGGCGGGCGGGCGGTCTCCGGCGTACGGGTCGGCGGTGAGCGCGCCTCGCGGTGGCCCGCAACCCGCTGGACGCGGTCGCCGGGTAGGGGGCTATTATTGGTCCGCACCCCGCCCGGGGCGTTCGACCGGGCGCGGCGGCGTGGTGGCTGTAGCTCAGTTGGCAGAGCACCGGGTTGTGGTCCCGGTTGTCGTGGGTTCAATTCCCATCAGTCACCCGACTAGTGGATCTACTCCACCGCAGCTCAGGCCCCCTCTCCGGAGGGGGCCTGAGCCGTTTAGGGGCGTGGTAGGGGAAAGGTTAGGCGTGGGAGGACTCGGCGTTGTCCGCGACGCGACAGCGTCTGGGTAACTGATCTTGGCTTCTTCGTGGCAAGCCCTTCAGTGAGGGGGAGTGCAGCGGGAGCCATCTTCCGTGGTTTCCTCCTGTTTCCGTGTCTCTTTGTCTCTTTATTTGCGACAAACCCCGCCCGGCCGCTACCGTTGTCTCATTCAAAGAGACATAAGGACAGCGATGGGCATCTACATAGCACCCGAACTGACCAGCCATGACCGGTCTGTCCTAGCCGAGATCTATCAGATGAGAAACTCCCTGGTTGACGTGCTTCGGACCCCCCGGCGGTGGACGGGCGGACTACGCAAGACGATGCTCGCGCGGGCGATCCTCGGATCGAACAGCATCGAGGGTTACGTCGTGGCCGAGGACGACGCCGCTGCCGCCCTCGACGACGAGGAGCCGCTGAGTGCTGATGAGCGGACCTTCGCCGAGATCCGCGGCTACCGCCAGGCGCTCGGGTACGTACTGCAGAGCGCTGGCGACCCATACTTCCGCTTCGACACGTCGATCATCCGCGGCATGCACTACATGATGCTGTCGCACGACCTCTCCAAGAGCCCAGGGCAGTACCGGACCGGACCGATTTATGTGCACGACGAGCGGACCGACCGGCGGGTGTACGAGGGCGCGGACGCCGACGACGTCCCCGATCTGATGGAGGAGCTGGCGGCCCACCTGCGGTCGGACGAGCCGATCGATCCGGTGGTCAAGGGTGCGATGGCGCATCTCAACCTCGTCATGATCCATCCCTTCCGGGACGGCAACGGCCGCATGGCTCGTGCCCTGCAGACCCTCGTGCTGTCCCGGGACGCCATCGTTGAGCCGGCGTTCTCCAGCATCGAGGAGTGGCTGGGCAGCAACACCGAGGACTACTACCGGGTGCTGGCTATTACGGGCAGAGGGCGGTGGAACCCAGAAGGTTCGGCGCATCTGTGGGTGTCGTTCAACCTGCGCGCCCACCACATGCAGGCCCAGACCGTCGCAAGGCGCTTCCAGGAGGCTTCTGCCATCTGGTCGGAGCTGGACGCGCTTGTGGCGGACGAGAAGCTGCCCGAACGGGTCACAGGGCTGCTCTACGAGGCCGTCCTCGGATACCGGGTCCGTCGCCCCCTGTACATCAAGCTCGCGGAGGTCGAGGAGCGGACCGCCACCCGCGACCTTGCCCGCCTGACCGAACAAGGTCTGCTCGAGGCGCGCGGTGAAAGGCGCGGTCGGCACTATGTCGCGGGTCCGGCGCTGAACGACGTTCGCCGGCGCACCCGCGAGCGGCGGCGCCCCATCGAAGATCCTTACCCGGGAATGCCCGTGGCGCTCGCGACAGAGGCGGCAGCCCTGGCAGAGATGCCACCGGTCGACGGGAGATGGCGATCGGCGGTCGAAGAAGTGATGAATCATCGCCGACCGCCGGCCGAGCCGGACTTGCCCACCTCTGGATCATCTCTAGGGCAAATCTAGGGCAAATCTAGGGGAATCGGGATGCCCGGCCGTACCCGTTGACACCCGACCATGCCCCTCACCTGCTGGTCATAGCGCTGACGGGCTCCTGATCTTGAGGTCTATTCGGCTTCAATTCCCATCAGTCACCCCACACACGAAGGCCCCCTCCTCGCGGAGGGGGCCTTCGTCGTTCCGCGGCTCGTCAGTCGGTCGTGCCGGTGCTCGCGCTGGCGTCCGGGTCCGGCGTGGCGTCGGTGCCGGCGTCGGTGTCCGCGTCGGTACCGGCGTCCGGGTCGTACGGCAGGGCGCTGCCCTTGACGTACTCCTCCCAGCTCATGTTCCAGTCGGTCCAGCCGTTGCCGTTCTGGAGCTTGCGCTCGGTGCCCTTCACGGTGATCGGGTCACCGATGCGGGTGTTGCTGAACAGCCAGGCACCATTGGCCATCGAGACGTTCACGCAGCCGTGCGAGACGTTCACGCTGCCCTGCTGCCCCTCGGACCAGGGGGCGGCGTGGATGAACTCGCCACCCCACGTGAGCCGCTGGGCGTAGTCGATCTTCGTCCGGTAGCCCTCCTCGGGCCCCAGCTCCTCGAAGGTGTCGAAGACCGTCTTGCGCAGCTTCTCGATGACGACCATCGTGCCGCTCGACGACGGGGTGCTCTTCTTGCCGAGGCTCACCGGGATGGTCTTGACCACCTTGCCGTTGCGGGTCACGGTCATCCGCTTGGTCTTGTTGTCGACCGTCATGATCAGCGCCGGGCCGATGTTGATGTCCACGGTGAGGTCGGCCCGGCCGTACCAGCCATCGCCCATCGGCAGGCCGCCGGCCTGCACCCGGTACTTGACCTTGCTGCCCGCCTTCCAGAACTGCTTCGGGCGGTAGTGGATCTCGGTGGGGCTGATCCAGTGCCAGATGCCCTCCTGGGCCGGCACGGAGGTCACCGTCATCCGGCGCTGCACGTCGTCGCGGTAGTCCTCGGGAACGGCCCGGCTGAACTTGACGATCAGCGGCATGCCGACGCCGACCGTCTGGCCGTCGCCGAGGAAACTGCTCACCCGGATCTGCTTGGTGGGCTTCGCCATGGTGGTGAACGTGCTGGTCGCCGTCGCGGGGCGGCCGTCGTCGCCGGTCGCGGTCACCGTGGCCGTGTACGTCTCGCCGTACTCCAACGCGCCGGACGGCAACCAGCTCTTGCCGTCCGCGGCCAGCGTGCCCTCGACCGTCTCGCCGGCCGAGTCCTTCAACTCGACAGTGGTCTCCACGGCCTCCTTCGTGCTGAAGGTGATGGCGGTGGAGGCCGGTACGTCCTTGGCGTCGGCCTGCGGCTCACTGATCGTGGCCGCGGCCTTCGGTGGCGGGGTCTCCGTGCCGCCCCGCCACGAGGACGGCTTGTCGCCGCCTCCGCTCGTGCACGCGGACGTCAGCGCCAGGGCGGCCGCGATCACCCCCGCGGCGAGAGCGCGGCGCCGCACACCGGCGCGCCCACCGCGGCGCCGGGTCAGCTGGTCCTGGTCAGCTCGCATGTTTCCCTCACAGTCGTGGTCCCCGCACAAGCCATCGTCTCTCACAGACGCACCAGAACTGGTACCCGTTGCCAGGGGTGAAACGAAACACCCGGCGACAACTTGTCGGATTGTTGCTAGAATTCGCGTTTTGCGAATCCACCTCACCAGTCCCACCCACCCCGCCGGGCCCGCCCCGGGTCGGCCGCGCTTGCGCCGGTGATCATGAAGTTACTGCCGATCCGCATCCGATTTGTCGGCAATAACTTCATGATCACCGGGCTGAGTGCCAGCCGGGGAGGAGAGGGGCCGGGGGAGGAGGGGGTTGGGCGGGTGGGTTAGAGCAGGGGGCCGGACCCGTTCTTGGGCACCGGTAGCGCGCTGCCCTTGACGAACTCCGACCAGCTCAGGCTCCACGCCGTCCAACCGTTGCCGGCGGCCAGCCTACGCTCCGTGCCCTTGACGGTGATCGGGTCGCCGATCTTCGTACGCTCGAAGAGCCACCGCGCGTTGGCCGTGGAGACGTTCACGCAGCCGTGCGAGACGTTCTGCCGGCCCTGCACGTGCTCCGACCAGGGCGCCGCGTGGATGTACTCGCCACCCCAGGTCAACCGCTGGGCGAACTCGATGTCGGTGACGTAGCGATTCGCCGGATCGGGGTCGTCCCGGGTGTCGAAGACGGTCTTCTCCTTCTTCTCCATCACGACCATCGTGCCGCTGGAGGAGGGGGTGCTCTTCTTGCCGAGGCTCACCGGCATCGTCCGGACGAGCTTGCCGTCCTCGTACACCTTCATCTGCTTGGTGGCGTTGTCCACCTTCATGACGAAGGCGCGTCCGATCTTGGCGGTGGCCTTCCGGTCCACGTCGCCGTACCGGCCGTTGCTCAGGGGGATGCCGGCCAGGGCGATCCGGACGCTGAGCGTGGTGCCCGGCTTCCAGTACTCCGGCGCCCGGTAGTACGCCTGGGTGCCGTTGCTGACCCAGTGCCAGGCGCCGGGCTGCGGCGGGTCCGTCCGGACGAACATCCGCTTCTGCACGGCGGCCCGGTCCTTCTTCGGGATGCCCGGATGGAACTCGGCGACGACGGGCATGGCCACGCCGTACGTCTTGTCGTCGAAGAGGTAGAGGCCGGAGCCGATCGTCGAGCGCGGCTTCTTCATGGTGGTGAAGGTGCTGGTGCCCGTGCGGGTCGCGCCGTCGGGGCCCTTGGCGGTGACGGTGGCGGTGTACGTGGTGCCGTACTTCAACGGGCTGTTCGGCACCCACGACGAGCCGTCGGTGCGCATCTTGCCCGCGACCGTGGCGCCGCCCGCGGCGGTCAGCGTGACCTCCGACACCGTGGCGCCCTCGGGCAGGTCCGCGCTGATCTCGGTGCTGACCGGCCGGTTCTTCGCCCCGTCCGCCGGGCTGACCGGCAGCGGCGGCCCGGCCGGGGTGGCCGGCGCGGCCGTGCCGGACGCCGCGTCGACGCTCGTGCTCGCACTCGGCGTGACGAACGTCGGCTTCTGCTGCTCGTCGCCGCACGCCGTCAGCGCCAGCGACGCCACCAGGGCCAGGGTGCCCACCACCGCCCCGGACCGCGTGAACCTGCCCATCCCCACCTCTGTTCTCGCGTGCCTGGCGCACATCGTGCATCATCCTGGCGCTCGGGCAGGACCCGAAGCTCGAGCGAATGGGCGGTTTGACCGGATTGCGCGTTAAGCTCGCCCGAAGGGTGGAGCCCGGTATCGGATTGGAACCCCGCTCGGCGGCCGTGCTAAGGTTCTCCCCGTTGCCAACGAGCGCCGCTAGCTCAACTGGCAGAGCAGCGGACTCTTAATCCGCGGGTTCGGGGTTCGAGTCCCTGGCGGCGCACCTGTGATCAAGGCCCTGACCTGGTATCTATCCTGGGTCTGGGCCTTTATCGTGTCCGGTTCGTCTGGCGCTCCCGGCGGGCGAGTGGATCGCCGCCGGCTGGTCAGGCGGTCGTGGCGCCGCCCTCGATCATGTAGTCCGCCCGGCGGCGGGAGCACGGGTCCGCCGACCAGAATGAGGCGATGCGCGCCGCGTACATCGAGCGTCCCGGGCCCGCCGCCGACATCCGGTACGGCGACCTTCCCGCGCCACGTCCCGGCCCGACCGACGTCCTGGTCGACATGATCGCCACCACCGTCAACCCGGTCGACACCTTCGTCCGCTCCGGGGCCTACCGCACGCCGCTGCCGCTGCCGTTCGTGGTCGGTCGCGATGTCGTCGGCCGGGTGGCCGAGGTGGGGCCGGGCGCCGCCGGGTTCCACGCCGGCGACCTGGTCTGGTGCAACAGCCTGGGGTACGACGGCCGGCAGGGCGCCGCAGCCGAGCAGGCCGTGGTGCCAGTGGACCGGCTGTACCGGTTGCCCGCCGGCGTCGACCCGTCCACCGCCGTCACCGTGCTCCACCCGACCGCCACGGCGTACCTGGCGTTGTTCGTCCACGGCCGACTCCGGCCCGGCGAGACGGTGGTCGTGGCCGGTGGCGCCGGCAACGTCGGTGCGGCTCTCGTGACGCTCGCCGCCACCGCCGGCGCCCGGGTCGTGGCGACCGCCTCGGCGGCCGACGCCGGGTACTGCCGCGGCAACGGCGCCGCCGAGGTGCTCGACTACCGTGCCCCCGACCTCGTCGACCGGCTGCGAGCGGCCTGCCCGGGCGGCGCCGACGTGTACATCGACACCGCCGGGCGCAACGACTTGGGGCCGGCGATCGACCTGCTGGCGCTGCGCGGCCGGATCGTGCTGCTCGCCGGCGCGTCCTCCCGGCCGGTGTTGCCGGTCGGCGCGCTCTACCAGAACGACCGGTCCGTCATCGGATTCGTGATCTCGCACGCCACCGTGGCGGAGCTGGCCGAGGCGGCCGGCATGGTGAACCGCCTGCTGGCCGCCGGACGGGTGGCGCCGCGCGAGATCGTGCCGCTGCCGTTGTCGGCGGTGGGGGAGGCCCACCGCATGCTGGAGCAGGGCGAACTACGCGGCCGGCGAGTGGTGATTCGGCCCTGGGATCCCTCCCGCTCGGCCCGGCCGGCGACCTGTTAATCTCTCTCCCCGTTGTCAGCGAGCGCCGCTAGCTCAACTGGCAGAGCAGCGGACTCTTAATCCGCGGGTTCGGGGTTCGAGTCCCTGGCGGCGCACCAGCAATAAGGGCTCTGGCCTGGTGGTTTCCACCCGGCCGGAGCCTTTTTCGTGTACGCCGCTGGTGGATGGTCGCTCGGTGGGTGCTCGGAAGCCGTTGGACCGGGCCGGCGTTGCTGGGACATATCGTTGTTCCGTGGACGCCTGCGCTCATCGTCATTTCTGAGGTGGCCGGCCCGCATCGGGCCCTTGGGGGTCATTGGCGCATCCGCTCGCACGGGGCAACGGGCTTCCTTCGGGCAGCCACGCCCGAGCCGGTCGTTGGCGATTACGCTGGCGGCGTGGGGGGACAGCCTCGGATTCGTGTGCAGGGGGATCTCTATCACCCGGTGGTGCCGCCCGGTGCCGTATATGTGGGGCGGCAGGGGTTCGGGTTGCGGCGTTCTCCCTGGGCCAATCCGTTTAGCCTGCGAAAGCACGATCGGGCTGAGGCGTTACGTCTCTATCGGCAGTGGCTTGTGGGGCAGCCGGCCCTTGTTGACCGGGCGCGGCGGGAACTCACGGGGAAGCAGTTGGCGTGCTGGTGCCGCGTCGAGGATGCGTGCCATGCCGACGTGCTGGCGGACATCATCGGTTGACGCGCGGCCGGTACCGAGCAGTGGGCCGTCTCGGTGCGTAGACACCGCCGATGCTGAAGGACTGCGGCCTTGCCGCTTGGTTACCTACGTAGAAGGCGACGTCGCGGTCAGCGGCGCAAAGTTGGGTGAGGAACTTGTGTCTCAACTGCTCCGCGGCCTCCGCGTCGGTGAGCTGGCCCAGACGGCGTTGTAGGGCAACGAACTCCCAGTCCCAGAGAGTCTGCTGATGACCGCGGCAATGACGGTCTGCGCACCGGTAGCGGTAAGCGGCGGTGAAACGGGGTGCTTGAAGCGGGCTGCGCTTGGCCCGTTCCAGTAGGTCGAGCTGGTTGAGGTAGCCAGCGATTTTCCTGCGATCCTCCGCCGACCAGCCGGGATGTCGCTTCACTTGAAGAGCCGAGATGTCAGCCACGCGAATCAGCGCGATCGATCGTGCGTTCCGGTCGTCGCGGGCCTGTTTGTTGAGCCGGCACATGGAGTCTTCGACGAGTGGATCAAGGAGGTAGCGACGCGACTGCGGGCTGGCAACGTGCCGCTCGGTGGTGATGGTGTCCACGATCGGCTTCCAGCTCTCGCGCCGCTGGTCTTGCCTGGCTGGCAGTGCCTCGACGTGGATGATGTCGTACTTGTGGAACTTGCCGTCGTCGTCGAGGTCCCGATAGTGGACCGGGTAGAGGCGAATCCAACCCGTCCAGGGCGGGTCTATGCCCAGCGCCCCGACGCAGACCGTCTCCCCGTACCGCGCCGAGGGGTTGGGTGCCGCTTTCACTGTGATTAGGAGGCGGAGTTTTGCTGGTCGTGCCAGGACTGGCTTCGGTCTCGGATCTTCGTTGGTGCTCGGTCCCCACAACGGAAGCTGTTCCAACGGAACCACCCACATCGCTAGACGCAGCCGTCCAGACACACTCAGTTACATAGACAGTCTCACATCAAGGGGATCTGGCGCTAGCCGGCAGGGGCGAGGGGCAGCTGCCCAGCCGAACGCCGGCACGGAGAGTTCGCCTGGATTCGTCACGTTCAGTAAACCGCTGTCGGTGTATGGCGCTTCATCGCCGAGCCGGGAAGGCGCGTGCCAGGCGTTTCTGGCGATCGGTACCGCGGTGCTGGGCGCCCTGTGGAGATCGACTTTTGGTGGCCCGGTTTGACCGCTTCGCTTCCTTCGTCCTCCCCTCTTCGGCTGATTCACTGAACAGTGATCTCCAAAATCGGCCCCAAAACCACGGTTTGGGTATGTGGGTGCTCGCACGGCCTGGCCCAACGGCCCACGGCGGGCGCTGTCTCCGGTCACGGCGGTCCCTGGCTTCCGATCTCCCGGTCAGAGCATCGACCACTCTCTGTTGCAGCCGCTGGAAACAGGATGTCGGACCGCCGGGGCTCGGAGGGATCATCAGGGAATGGGTGACCAGGATGCCGCGCGGCGGTTGTCCCCGCGGCGGTGGCGGATCCTGTCGTACCTGGCACAGCATGGTTCTGCATCGACGCTGGACGTGGCGCTTGTTTGTGCGGTGTCGCGGCTGACCGCTCACCGTGACTTGGTGTGGCTGCAGGAGGCGGGACTGGTGCGCCGCGAGCGCTCGCCGGAGGACCGGACCCACACCTGGTGGTACGGGATCACGGCCGAGGGGACCGACGTGCTCCGGCGCGCCCTGACGGCGTCGGGGCGGCCGGTTCCGCTGAGGTTGGGTCAGCGGCCCTCCGGCATGGCGGATGCCCTGCTGTTTCTGCCGTTGATCGAGGTGTCGCGGCGCAACCCGGGGCGGTGCGAGCTGTTCCAGTGGCTGGCGACGATGGAGACCTCGGCGTGGTTGCGCCAGCACGACCTCGCGCAGTTGCGGGCCGACGGCTACGGCATATGGCTGCAGGACGGGCGGTGCCTGCGGTTCCTGGTACACGTCGACCGGGGCCCGGTCGGCGACGTTGTCGCCGAGCACGAGCGGCCGGCGTCAGGGCTGGGTGGACTGTTGGCCGGCTACCGGCGTGCGGGCCGGATGGTGCCGGTCGGGGCGGTTCTTCTAATCGCTCAGGACGCCGAGCGGGAGGAACGGTTGCGGGCCGACCTGCTCCGGGGGCCGCTGCTGAGCGCTGTCGCCACGACCAGGCGGCAGTTGTTGTATCGCCACTGGCCGGACGAGCAGGTATGGCAGGTGCCGGGCGAGAATGGTAGGCGGTGCCTCATCGAGGTCGGATCCTGACCGCACCACGTCACGATGCCCCTGCCGACGCCAACCTCCTGACCGTCACGAGGCCGGCGGCGTGGTGCTGAAGTCAGCGGCGTCGTGCTGCCCTGCTACCCCTACGCTGGCGGCATGAGGGAACCCACCGCGGACCGGACTGGTAGGTGCTGATGAACCGGCATGCGGCGGCACATGCCGAGGCGATTCCCGACGCTATCCGGGCGGACGTGGAGACGCTCTGGCGCTACCACGACATGCGTCACGAGTTGCGCCCGTGCGACGTGGGGATCGGGTTGGGCAGTCACGACCTCGGCGTGGCGGTCATCGCGACGCGCCTGTTTCACGAGGGCCTGTTCCCAAGGATCGTGTTCACCGGCGCGAACGCCCCGACGACCGTCGAACGGTTCCCACGGGGAGAAGCGATGCACTACCGCGAGTACGCCGTCGAGCAGGGCGTACCTGCGGAAGCGATTCTCGTGGAACCGCGCGCAACGAACACCGCCCAGAACCTGGAGTACTCGCGCAGGCTCCTCAACGAACGACAGATCCCGGTGCAGTCGGTGCTGATCATGTCGAGGCCCTACCAGCAGCGTCGGGCCTACGCCACGTGCAGGCTGATGTGGCCGGAGGTCAACGTGGTGTGCGCGTCGAACCCCCTGGAGCTGGACGACTATGTGAGCAGCATCGGCGACCCGCGGCGGGTGGTGGACATGCTGGTCGGCGACACGCAGCGGATCGAGGTGTACGCCGAGCGCGGGTTCGCGATCCCGCAGGAGATACCGGACGAGGTGCGGACGGCGTTCGAGCGTCTGGTGGCGGCTGGCTACACGAGCCGGCTGATCTGAGCTTAGTTACCAGCGCGGCCCTCCCGACCGGACGCCCATCCGGTCGCTGAGTTCGACGGCCAGTCGGGGTGGCCGGGGGCGGGTGAGAATGTCCCGAACGAGGTCGCGGGAGAGCTGGTGGTAGCGCACCTGGTCAGCCCCGATGATCTCTGCGTTCAGGAGCGCGGCGAGCGCGTCGTCGATGCGGTTCCACCGGGCAAGGGCTCGGGCGGTTTCGATGGCGTGCCGAACCTGCCGCTCGACGGGCACGGTGCTGGTGTCGAGGTGCGCGCCGATTACGATGGCGCGTTGCACGTCGCCGAGTTCCATGGCCACGGTCGTCTTGTGGATTGACACGTTGGTTGGCCCGAACGCGGTCCACACGTGGTTGCCGTCGGCGCCGAGCTGGTGTGCTGCGGCGTCGGCCTCGGCGATGTGGGTGTCGGCGGAGGCGCGGTCGTCGTCCCGGGCGGCGGCCAGCGCGCAAACGAGGTGCAGGCTGCCGTAGACCGAAAGCAGTTGCGGCGTGGGCCTGGTGAGCCGTGGTTCAAGAAACTGCGCGGCGGTGGCGGCGAGGCTACGAGCCTGCGCATATTCGCCGATGGAGACCAGGGAGTGTGCGGCGGAGCGGCTGAGTGAGCCGATGACGACGTGGTCGTGGCTGGCGTTGGCGGCGGCGAGACCTCGGCTGGCGGCGGTCCACGCGAGGTCACCTTCGCCGAGCTTGGTGAGGAACAACGCGGCGAGCTGGTGAGCGTAGGCAGTCATCGCATGCGCGCGCCGACCGTCGTCTCCGTCGTACGCCTCGGTGGCGGTGAGGCAGTCGTGGATGAGGTAGGGCAGCCGGCGGGCGAGGGTGCCGTACCGCGAGTGCTGGTAGGCGGTCCAGATCTCGGCGACGTCGTTCTCGATCTCGCGCAGGGCGGGAGCCTCGACGTCCCCCGTGCTGGCCAGCGCCGGCGCGAGGTGACGATAGTCGTGAAGCGCGGCCCGCAAGGCGGGGATGGTCTCGCGACCTGAGTCGTCCGACCACTCGAACAGGCTCGGTGCACCGATCAGGTCGCCGAGGGACACGTCCAGGGCCTTGGCGATTGCGCGTATCACCGACAGCCGGTCCAGGTCGGCCCGGTTCGTCTCAACCTTGCGCAACCACTCCTGCGTCTTGCCGACCAGACCGGCCAGCACCTCCTGGGACAGCCCTCGCCTCCGCCGGTAGAAGGCGACGCGCTGGCCGATCGTCATGTCGTCCGTCATCCCTCGCACACCATCACCCTGCCCGCTGAAGGCCGCCGGACCCGGTACGGATTTTCCCGGTCCTCCGTACGGACCGCCCCTACGTTCAGTTCACCCCAGATCACCGGCGCGTGTCGATGCCGGTGTCGGGGATGACTGGCAGGGAGCTGCAGATGGAGGGATCGATGAGCGGCGCACCACACCACGGCTTGGGCCGCTGGCTCGGCCCGTCCGGGAGCGACCTGTCTCGGTGTTCTCCCCGCCTGCGTACCGCCATGAGGGCTGCGTGGGTGGGTGATCGGCGGCCTGCTCCCAGCCGCCGTGATGCGGCGGCGGGCTCGCCATTCCCCCGGCGAGCCCACCGCTCATCGTCCCTGGTGGGGGTGGCGGCATGACGGTGTACATCTCGCGTAACGCCATGGCTAGCCAGTCCCGGCGCCCCGAGCCCAGGTGGACGTCCAAGCAGGGGCAGGTGTGGCCCGCTGACCCGCCGCTGCTCACCTTCGTGTGGCGTCGGCTGTTCGAGCAGCGGGCCCGCGAGGGCGGTCGCCGGTGACCGGGCCGCAGCGCCGTCTCGCGGCGAACCGGCTCGCGCCAACCGGGGTGGAACATCTGCCGATGCGCCCGCTGTGGCTGTGCCGTCGATGCGGGCAGCCGTGGCCCTGCGGCGCGGCGAAGCTCGCGCTCCTGGCCGAGTACCGGGAAGTGCCGGTGAGCCTGTTCCTCTACCTGGCCAGCTGCCTACACGACGCGATCGACGACCTCCACCGGCTCAACCCGAGCGTCACGGGCAGCGCCGCCGACATGTTCGACCGGTTCCTCGGCTGGCCCGCCCGCCACACCCACGCCTACCGCGTCAGTACCACCACCGCCGCCAGCATCGAAGAGGCCTCATCGTGAACGGCATCGGCCTCATCAGCGCCACCGGCCAACCGGCGATCGCCGGCAGCTTCCACACCCTGGTCGTGCAGCCGACGAGCTTCTGCAACCTCGACTGCACCTACTGCTACCTGCCCGACCGGAGATCCCTCCGCCTCATGAGCGGCGCGGTCGCGCAGGCATGCGCGGAGTCGATCGCCCAGCAGAACAGCGGACGTCCCGTGAGTGTCGTGTGGCACGGGGGCGAACCCACCGCCACACCCATCGGGCTGTTCCGCGATCTGCTGGCCCCGTTCGAGCAACTGCGGCGTGCGGGGATGGTGCGTCACGAGATCCAGACGAACGCCACGCTGATCAACCGACAGTGGTGCGAACTGTTCACCACCTACGGGTTCGAGGTCGGGGTCAGCATTGACGGACCGGGCGTGTTGAACCGAAACCGCCTCGACCGGGCCGGCAAGTCGACGGATGCCCGAACCCTGCGCGGCATGCAGACCTTGACCGACGCGGGGCTGGAGTACTCCGTGATCTGTGTTGTCACACCGGCAACCATCGACCACGCGGACGCCCTCCTCGACTTCTTCACCGGCCTGCCCGGCTGCGAGTCCGTGGGCTTCAACATCGAAGAGCAGGAGGGCACCGACCGGGCACCGGTGTCGGAGGATGCCGCGTACCGGTTCTGGAAGCACCTCATCGAACGTCGCGTCGGCGGCAGCCCGCTGCGCATCCGCGACGTGGACCGGTTGGCCGACTATGTCGTCGTCACCCGCGCCGGACACGTCGACCACGCGCCGTACGAGCCGATCCCGACCGTCTCCTGGGATGGACAGGTGGTGCTGCTGTCACCGGAACTACTCGGCATCACCGAGCCGCGATACGGCGACTTCATCGCCGGCAACGTCCTCCAGCAACCCATCACCGCCATGCTCGCCCGCGCCGGCGACCTGGACTACGTCGCCGAGTTCATTACGGCCCTCAACGACTGCGCCGACCACTGCGCCTTCTACGACTTCTGCCGCGGCGCCCAGGCCGGCAACCGCTACTTCGAACACGCGACGTTCACCGCCCGCGAGACCACCTACTGCCGAACCACTCGACAAGCCCTCGTCCGTGCCGCTGCGGACCACCTGACCCCTCAAGGAGGAGCACCATGACCAACGCTCTCGCGACCCTTGTCAACGCCGCACCCGAGCAACTGGCCCGCCTCGGCGTCGACCCGCAGCGGTCGGTAGCGTCGATCGACGCGGCGAAGTTCGACAACCGCCCCACCTGGGACAACAAGGGAAAGTTCGACAGCCGACCCGGCTGGGACAACTGGAACAAGAAGTAGCCCCCACCACGGGACGCGCGGGGTGGCGTGCCCACCCCGCGCCCACACAGGTTGAGGACACATGCGCACCACCACGATCGGCGACGTGAAGGTCCTACTGCCGGACCTCGAACCGGACGACCTCGACACCACGACGAACCTGGCCGACGGCCTCACCGAGGCCCTCGTCGAGGGCGCCGCGTGGCACGGCTCGCACCTGGAAGACGCCCGCATCCGCAGCAGCCTGATCACCGGCGTGGACCTGAGCGAGAGCATCTGGGAAGCCGGCAGCCTCTACGGCTGCGAGATCACCCGCACCGACTTCTCCGGCGCGACCCTGACCGGCATCACCATCGAACGGTGCGCCATTACCGGCTCACGGTTCACTGGCACCAGACTCACCGACGTACGCCTCAAGGACGTCTTGTTCGACGGCTGCCGCTTCGATTACGCCACCTTCCAGCGCGTCGCCGCCGGCGGCTCGGTCGCGTTCACCGACTGCATTCTCACGAACGGTGCGTGGTCTTCCTGCCGGCTACCTCGCATCGCGCTGCGGTCATGTGACCTCGCTGGCCTGGACCTGGATTCCTGCCACCTCGTCGGCACCGACCTGCGGGGCAGCCGTCTCCACGGGCTGAAGACGTCCCTCGACAACCTGCGCGGCGTCACTGTCGGCCGCGGCCAGCTTCCTGACCTCACCCAGCTGACCATCGACGTCCTCGACCTCGCGGTTCGTGACGAGTGACCCGAGGTGTTCGGGGGTAACCGGACTCGTGATCCGCAGGGCCGGGCTTCCCCGGCGGCGCGCCAGCAGTGACACCGGTAGGGCCGGCCGTGCGGACCAGGCCCTGATCGTTCTGCACGATCCCGACCTCCGGGCCCGAGTTGCCCCCTGGCCGGCCACTGGTCCCGCGACCCACGTCGCGGAGCGATCTGGTGATTGTCGCCGTACGCCTGCGGGCGATGCGGTGCGATGGCAGGGTGGCGAGGGATCGGGAGCGCTGGAGCCGGGGTTACGGCGTCGCCTTGTTGCGGAAGCGGGAGAGCGCCCAGCAGGCCACGTACGTGGAACTGTTCTTCGACCTGGTGATGGTGTTCGCCCTCAACCGGCTGGTGTCCTCCGGGGTCGCCGACCTCGAGGTGCCCGGCCAGGCGCCCGCGGACTATCTGGCCCGGTGGGCGGGTCTCGGCCGTACGCTGCTGCTGTTCGCGCCACTGCTCTGGACGTGGACGATCACCGCCTACCTCACCGCCCGGTTCGACCCGCGGACTCCCGCGCTCCAACGGTCGACCCTGGTCGCGGCGTTCGCCGTGCTGATCATGGGTACGAGCGTGCCGCACGCCTTCGACGGCGCGGGCGACCTGTCGTTCGCGCTGGCGTACACGCTCAACCAGGTCGGCCGGTTGTTGATCTTCGTGTACATCATCGGTGCGCATCCGCTGGGCCGGCTGTACCTCCGAGCCACGGTCTGGCTCGCCGTCGGGGGAGCGTTCTGGATCCTCGGCGGCCTGACCACCGGCGGGGCCCAGGTCGTGCTGTGGATCCTGGCGGTGATCGTCGACTTCGGCGCGGCACGACTGGGCTGGCCGTTGCCGCGGCTGGGGCGGGGGAGACAGGCGGTGTGGGAGATGGCCCCCACCATCTCGCCGAGCGGTACCAGCAGTTGATGCTGATCGCCCTGGGCGAGACGATCCTCGCTGTCGGCATCACCTTCACCACGAACAAGGACCGGCCCGGCGGCTACGAGAGTCTCGGGCTGCTCACGGCGTTCGTTACCACGGTGCTGTTGTGGCGCATCTACTTCCAGCGCGCCGGGCAGGTGCTCGGTGAGGCCGCCGTCAAGGCGCGGAACCCCGGGAAGGTGGGGGGCTTCATCGCGAGTGCGCACACCCTGATGATCTTCGGGATCGTGATCACCGCGATCGGGTACGAGCTCGTCCAGCACCACCCGCTCGGGTACACCTTCCCGGCCTGGCTGGCCATGATCCTCGGCGGGCCGGCCTGCTTCCTGGTCGGGCGCGCCGCCCTGGAGCGCGCGGTGTTCTCCCGGGTCTCCCGACGCCGCTGGATCGGGATCGGCATCCTCCTCCTCACCTTCCTGCCGCTCGTGGCCGCCCCGCCGCTGGCCGCGGGGGTCACCGCCGCCGCCGTGCTGTTCGGCATCGCGTACGTCGACACCCGCCGGGCTGCTCACCGGCCGCCGGAGGAGCCCCACCCGCTCGATGCGAGATCGAACTGGCCGTGGTGGAGCAGCCCGGAGACCAGGCGCGCGGATCCGACCCCCGAATGACGCTGAGCAAGCGGGGGTACGGCTCGCCTGCCGGCGGCCGTCAGAAGAGGGTCAGGGGCTCGACGGGGATCGGCTGGGGGAGTGGCTCCAG
Source organism: Micromonospora globbae (assembly GCF_036184225.1). Taxonomy (NCBI): domain Bacteria; kingdom Bacillati; phylum Actinomycetota; class Actinomycetes; order Micromonosporales; family Micromonosporaceae; genus Micromonospora; species Micromonospora globbae. The sequence goes on along the minus strand of NZ_CP108084.1, from coordinate 4,191,845 downwards.
TTCGGGTACGCGGGCGCGTACCTCGTCGTGGAAGCGGCGGGCGAGCAGCGGCGCGTCGGCGTTGTCGGGGGTGTGGACGAAGACGGTCGGTGAGCGGCCCTCGCGCAGCCACCCGGCGGTGACGTCGACCCAGTGCCGCCAGCCCTCGACGGTCCGCGCGGTGTCGTCGCGTCCGAGGTAGCGGACGATCGGCCGGTCGGTCAGCGCGGCCGTCCGCAGCGGCACCCGCGGTTTCTTGACCCACGCGTCCCGCTCCGCGTCGCTGCTCGGCGGGCTGCGGAAGAACGCCGTGGTGTCGAACGGGATCCATTCGGCGGCCACGGTGGCGAGCGCGTCCTCGAGGAGCCGGACGGCCCGCGGGTCGTCGAAGAACGCGGGGTGGCGGACCTCGACGGCGTACCGGTGGTCGGTCGGGAGTGTCCGCAGGAAGCGGGCGAGGACGGGCACGTCGGCGGGTGCGAAGGATCCGGGCAGCTGGATCCAGAGCGCGTGGGCGCGTGGACCGAGCGGCTCGATCGCGTCGAGGAACGCGCGCAGCGGCTCGTCGGCGTGGGTGAGGCGGCGTTCGTGCGTGACGGTCTTCGGGAGCTTGAGGACGAACCGGAAGTCGTCGTCGGTCTGCTGTGCCCAGGAGGCCACGGTGTCGCGGGTCGGCGTGGCGTAGAACGTCGTGTTCCCCTCGACGGCGGTGCACCAGCCCGCGTAGTGCCGCAGACGTTCGTGGGCCGGCAGAGGGTGCGCCAGGAAGCGTCCCTGCCATGCCTTGTGCGTCCACATCGCACACCCCACGTGAAGACGCACGCCCGACCCTCCTCGCTCGACCCGGCTCCACCCTGCCAGGCCGCCGTCGGGGCGCGTCCGGGCGGGGTCGCGGAATGCCGCGAGGGCGGCAAGGGCAGCGGTCTGCCAGACAACCGAAGAGGTCTGACCACTCGGCCTCCGTGGGCCTCCGGTCGGCGGTTGGGCTGATGGTCCGTCCGGTGGAAGTCAGCGTGGTCGCTTCGGGGTCGCCGGCGAGCGGCGCACCCGGTGATTCCCACAGAGTGGGCTTGACCTGCGGCGATGTCGCCACTCGAAGGTAACGGTCGGGTCACGAGGTATTCCGTAGGTGTTGATTCCTCGATTAACCTCCCGTGCCACGAGGTCAGACCTCATTCCTCATACCTCTAACCCTGACGAGGTGAGTCGCCGAGTGCAGGACGCCGCCCCCCGCTACGCCGGATACCGGTCCTTCGACTACTTGACCCCGCACGTCGACTACAAGGTCTTCGAGCTCGCTCCCCAACTCGGGCGGGTGCCCGAGCACGACCTCGGCCTCAGCGACGAGCAGCGCGCCCGGGTGGCCCGCCTGCTCCGCGAGCACATCGCGATCTCGCTGCACGAGCACCCGAAGATCCTGCCGGCCGACGTCTCCCAGCTGCGCGACTACAACCGCACCGGCCGCAACGCGTTCGGCTTCGAGGGGATGGCCCGCTCCGGACTCACCGCGGTCTTCGACAACTTCATGAACGGCACCGGCTGCGTGACCAGTGAGCACGCCTGGAAGTGGGACGACGTCATCTACGACATCGGCCTCCGCTTCGCCGACATCGCCAAGCAGGACCACGTCGTCGTGGCGACCACGCTCGACCAGATCCGCGAGGCCAAGCGCAACGGGCAGATCGCCCTGGTGGCCGGTCTCGAAGCGGCCACGATGATCGAGAACGAGCTGGACCGGATCGACATCCTCTACGGCTTCGGTGTCCGGCAGATGGGCATCGCGTACAGCCAGGCGAACATGCTCGGATCCGGCCTCTCCGAGACCCGCGACGGTGGGCTGACCCACTTCGGTCGGCGTGCGGTGGACCGGATGAACAAGCTCGGTATCGCCATCGACATCTCGCACTCCGGCGATCGGACCTCGCTGGACGTGATCGAGGCCAGTCGGGTTCCGGTGTTCATCACCCACGCCGGTGCCCGTTCGGTCTGGAACACCCCTCGGATGAAGCCGGACGAGGTGATCCGGGCCTGCGCCGAGCGGGGTGGCGTGATCGGCATCGAGGCCGCGCCCCACACCACCCTCTCGGCCGACCACCCGCACCACTCGATCGAGTCGGTGATGGACCACTTCACGTACTGCGTGGACCTGGTCGGCATCGACCACGTGGCGTTCGGCCCGGACACCAACTTCGGTGACCACGTCGGGCTGCACGACAGCTTCACCCAGCACCTGGCGATCGGGCAGGCCCACGGAGTGGTGGACCACCCCCGTGTCCCGTACGTGAGCGGCATGGAGAACCCGGCGGAGTGCTTCAGCAACATCGTCGGCTGGCTCGTCACGCACGGCTACTCCGACGACGAGATCGCCAAGGTCATCGGCGGCAACATCATCCGGGTTCTTGAGGAGGTTTGGTGAGAAAGACGGTCAAGGGTCGGTGGCGGCTCGCTGTCGCGCTCGGCGTGGCGGCGACGCTGGGGATCTCCGGCTGCAGCCTGAACGAGGACACCGGGTCCTCGACCACGTCGACGGACGGCTCGGTGCTGCGCATCGGCACCACCACCGACGTGAGCAACTTCAACCCGCTCCAGTCGCTGAGCAAGACCGACTCGTGGATCCTCAACGCGATGTACCCGCACCTGCTGCGGATCGACGAGAACGCGAAGAAGGTGCCGGAGCTGGCGAAGGAGTACCGCTACGAGGACGGCGGCAAGACGGCCGTGTTCGTGCTGCGGGACGACTTCACGTGGACCGACGGCAAGCCGGTGGTCGCGGACGACGTCAAGTTCAGCGCCGAAATGATCATGAAGTACAAGCTCGGCAACGTCGCCGCGAAGCTGACGTGGGTCGAGTCCATCGAGGCGCCGGACGCGACCACCGTCAAGTTCAAGCTCTCGCAGCCGTACGCGCCGTTCGCCGAGGGCGTCGGCTTCTGGATGTCGATCGTGCCGAAGCACGTCTTCGAGTCCGCCGGTGACCTGTCCAAGTTCCCCAACGACTCGAACTGGGTCGGCGCCGGCCCGTTCGTGCTCGACAGCATCACCAAGGGCCAGCGCTACGTCATGAAGCGCAACCCGAACTACCCGCTCGCGCCGGGCGGCAAGGCCGCGGTCAGCCAGGTCGAGTACCGCGTCTACCCGGACGTGAACACGATGATGCTGGCGCTGCGCAACGGCGACATCGACCTCATGGGCACCCCGGTGCCGGTGTCGGCGGTGAAGACGTTCCAGGCCGACTCGAACATCAAGCTGGTGAAGGTGGGCGCGCTGGGCTTCGCGCACCTGACCTACAACATGAAGAACAAGCAGCTGGCCGACCAGCAGGTCCGGCAGGCGCTGTCGATGTCGGTCGACACCAAGTCGATCATCTCGTCGGTCCTCCAGGGCGACGGCCAGCAGATGGCCGGCCCGATCTCGCCGATCTTCTCCGAGTACGACAACACCGAGCTCCAGCCGTACCCGTTCGACCCCGCCGGGGCGAAGGCGAAGCTGAGCGCGGCCGGCTACAAGGACGCGAACAACGACGGCTTCTTCGACGAGCTGGCCTTCGGGGTGGCGTGCGACCAGTCCAACGCGAACATCACCCGCGTGGTGCAGCTCTTCCGGGAGAGCGCCGCCAAGGCCGGCATCAAGCTCGAGAACGAGTGCGTCGAGCGGAACACGTTCCTCTCCCGGACCAAGAACGGCGAGTACGACATCGACGCGTCGCAGTGGGGCGTGTTCGACAACCCGATGGACCAGCTGCGCAGCACCTACCTGTCCAGCAACCCGGGCGGCATCAACTACAACCTGCTCGAGTCGCCGGAGATGGACCAGCTGATCAACGACGCGGCCGCCACCACCGACCCGGAGGCGTTCAAGGCCAAGATCAAGAACATCGACAAGGTCGTGCACGACCAGGCGTACCTGACCCCGCTGTACGTGGAGAACTTCCAGTTCGCCTACAACGCCAGCAAGTTCACCGGCTTCGTCCCGTCGCCGTCGGACCTGCTCGGCATGGTCACCGCGTACTCGCTGGCCCAGGTCACCCCGGCCAAGTGACCGGAAAGTCCTAGGGAGAGGAGGGGTCCCCCGTGGCGCGTTTCGTGCTCAGTCGGGCACTGAAGGCCGTCCTGACCGTGTGGATTGCGATCACTTCGACGTTCTTCCTGCTCCGGCTGCTGCCGGGGGACCCCACGACCCTCATGGTCGAGGGGGACATGACGCCGGAGATGCAGGCGGCGCTGCTCAAGACGTACGGCCTGGACCGGCCGTTGTGGGAGCAGTACGTCTCGTACCTGCGTGAGCTGGTCCAGGGCAACCTGGGCATCTCGTTCCGGCAGATCCAGCCGGTCGTCGACATCATCGTCGACCGTCTGCCCTGGACCCTGCTGCTCGCCGGCACCGCGTTCGTCGTCACCGTGGCCGTCGGCATCCCGATCGGGGTGGCCGCCGCCGTGAACCGGGGCCGGTGGCTGGACCGGGCGCTCCAGGCGCTCGGCATCGGCGGGCACGCGCTCTTCGTGCCCAGCGTCGCCATGCTGCTGCTGGTCTTCCTGGGAGCCCGCCTCGGCTGGTTCCCGATCGGCGGGGCGATCGACCCGGACACCCGGGGCGCGGCGGCCTACCTGAGCCTCGCCCACCACCTGGTCCTGCCGGTGCTGTCGCTGGTGCTGGTGCAGCTCGGCCCGTACGCGTTGACCCTGCGGACAAACATGATCGAGGTCCTCGGCGAGGACTACATCCGGGCCGCCCAGGCCCGGGGACTCTCGGCCCGGCGGCGGGTGTGGAAGCACGGCCTGCGCAACGCGATCCTGCCGGCGCTGACCCTCATGGGTCTCCAGTTGGGCACCCTGGTCGGCGGCGCCGTGCTCACCGAGACCGTGTTCGCCTACCCGGGGGTCGGCCGGCTCATCTTCGAAGCCGTCGGCCAGCAGGACTACCCGGTGCTCCAGGGCGCGTTCATCATGCTCGCCGTCACGGTGGTGTTCGCCAACGCGCTGACCGACATGTTCTACGCCGTCCTCAACCCCCGGATCCGGCTGTGAACGCGCGCGCCTCCGCCCGCCCGAACCCGTCCGCCCCCACCCCCGAAGGGAGGGTGCCGTGAGCGCCCCCGTGCTGACCGAGCAGGCGGTGCCGCCGGTCGCCCCGGCCGTCGCGAGGCGGTCCTGGTTCGCCTACCTGCGCCAACCCTCCGCGGCGCTGTCCGTGCTGGTGCTCGTCGTGATGGTGGCGCTCGCGCTCCTCGCGCCGGTGATCGCCGACGAGCCGGCCGGCGCCGGCCCGGACGTGCTGCAACCGCCGTCCGGCGCGCACTGGTTCGGTACGGACGACCTCGGGCAGGACATCTTCGCCCAGGTCGTGTGGGGCACCCGGACCAGCCTCGTGATCGGACTGGCCGCCTCGCTGATCGCGATCGTCCTCGGCACGGCGATCGGGTTGGCCTCGGCGTACTTCCGTCCGATCGACGCGGTCGCCACGGTCGTCACCGACGTGATGCTGGCGCTGCCCACCCTGCCGCTGATGATCATGCTGGCCGCGGTGGTCAACCCCAGTCTCTGGACGCTGACCCTCATCATCGGGTTCTTCGCCTGGCCCGAGGTGGCCCGCCTGATCCGGTCCCAGGGCCTGGTGATCAGCGCGATGCCGTACATCGACGGCGCGCGCGTGCTCGGCGCCTCCGGGTGGCGGATCGTCACCCGCGAGATCCTGCCCGCGGTCGTCTCGCTGGTGATCGTGAGCGTGCTGCTCACCGCCTCCCGGGCGGTGATCTCCGAGGCCGGCCTGAGCTTCCTCGGTCTGGGCGACCCGGACGCCTGGTCGTGGGGCCGCATCCTGCTCAACGCCCAGCGCAGCGGGGTGGTCGCCATCGCCTGGTGGCAGACGCTCTTCCCGTCTGTGGCGATCCTGCTGCTCGTGCTGGCGGCCACCGTCGCCGGAATGCGGTTCAACGACACCCGTGACCCCCGCCGCAACGGAGCCTGACCATGCGACTGCCCGACAGCTTCTACACCAGCGTCCGCAACCGCCTCAACGAGGCGCTCGACGAGCGCGGCCTGGACGGCTTCCTCGCCACGTCCCCGGCGGACGTCGCCTTCCTCAGTGGCTTCTTCTACATCGCCACCGAACGGCCGGTCTACCTGTGGATGCCCCGCGAGGGGGATCCGCTGCTGGTCATCCCGCGGCTCGACGAGGAGTACGCGGCGCAGCAGGGCGTGCGGGTGCCGACCGTCAGCTACTTCGAGTACCCGGGGGTCGTCACCGCCGAGCAGACCCTCGCCGCGGCGCTGCCCCGGCCCGGCGGCCGCACCCGCCGGATCGGGTTGAGCGCCGGGGTGTCGGTCGGCACGTACCGCGCGCTGTTGCAGGCCATCGCGGGCGCCACCCTGGAGACCACCGACGTGGTGGCCCGGCTGCGGCTGCGCAAGTTCCCCGAGGAGATCCCGTTCCACGAGGCCGCCGCGCGGATCTGCGACGAGATGCTCGGCGCGGGCCGGGCCCTGATCGAGGAGGCGTTGGCGACCGGGGGGCCGCTGCCGCGCGAGGACGAGATCGCCCGGCACGTGATCGGGTACGGCACCGACCGGATGTACGCCGAGTACGACCTCGTCGTCTACACCACGAAGCTGGCCGGGGGTCTCGTGTACGCCGGCCCGAACTCGGCCCTGCCGCACGGCCTGCCGACCCGCCGCCGGATCGAGCCCGGCGACACGCTGATCCTCTCCCTCGGCGCGGCGGTGGCCAGCCGGTTCGTGGAGAGCGAACGCACCTTCGTGGTGGGCGAGCCCACGCCCGAGCAGGTGCGCTACTACGAGGCCGACCGGGAGGCGCAGGAGGTCGGCACCCAGGCGATGACCGCCGGGCGGACCTGCGCCGAGGTCAACCGGATCTGTCTCGACGTGCTGCGCGAGCACGGCCTGGGCGACTACATCCGGCACCGGCAGGGGCACGGCATCGGGTTGCAGAACCACGAGGCGCCGTGGGTCGAGGACGGCGACGAGACCGTGCTCGCCCCCGGGATGCTGCTCTCCAGCGAGCCCGGCGTCTACGTGCCCGGCCACGCCGGCTACCGCATCTCCGACACGGTCCTCGTCGAGGAGGACGGCCCGCGCAGGCTCACCCGTTACCCGCGCGACCTGGCATCGAACGTCATCGAGGGAGTCCGATGAAAATCAACGGCGCAGAACTGGTGGTCGAGGCGTTCGGCCCGACCGACGGACCGGCGATGATCGTGCACCACGGCGCACCCGGGCTCGGCTCCCGCAGCGAGCCGAAGCGCTCCTTCGGCCCGTTCGCCGACCGGATGCGGGTGATCGTCTTCGACGCCCGGGGCTCCGGCGAGTCCAGCGACGACGAGCCGTTCACCCACGAGCAGTGGGTGGCCGACGTGGACGCCATCCGGGAGCACTTCGGCTACGAGAAGATCGTCATGGCCGGCGGCTCGTACGGCGGGTTCATCGCCATGGAGTACGCCATCGCCCACCCGGACCGGGTCTCCGCGCTGGTGCTCCGCGACACGGCGGCGGACACCGCGCACGACCACCTCGCCGTCGAACGTGCCCGCAACACCGACCGTACGGTGATCCCGGAGTGGGTCATCGAGCGGATCGGCACCGGCCGGTTCGAGAGCAACGAGCAGCTGCGCGAGTACTGGCGTGCCATCCTTCCGCTCTACGACCACCAGCACGACCCGGCCAAGGACGAGGCGAAGCTCAACGCCACCCGGTTCCACTACCGGACGCACAACGCGGCCTTCGGGCAGAACATGCCGCGCTACGACCTCAAGCCGAAGCTGCCGTCGATCACCTGCCCGACGCTGGTGACCGTGGGCCGGCACGACTGGCGTACGCCGGTGGCGGCCTCCCAGGTCATCGCCGACCTGATCCCCGACAGCCGGCTGGTGGTCTTCGAGAAGTCCGGGCACTCGCCGCAGTTGGAGGAGCCGGAGCTGTTCCAGCAGGTGGTGCGCGACTTCCTCGCCGAAGCCGGTGTGCTGCGATGACCCTGTTGGAGATCGCCGACCTGCGGGTCACGTTCCCCGGCGGCACCGGGCCCGTCAACGCCGTGAACGGGGTGTCGCTCGAGGTCGACGCGGGGCGGACCCTCGCGGTCCTCGGCGAGTCCGGTTCCGGCAAGAGCGTCACCGCGCAGGCGGTGATGGGCATCCTCGACGCCCCGCCGGCCCGGATCACCGGTTCGGTGCGGCTGCGCGGCCGGGAGCTGCTCACCCTGTCGCGCAGACAGCGCGACCGGGTCAGCGGCGAGGAGATCGGCATGGTCTTCCAGGACGCCATGGCCGCGCTCAACCCGGTCTTCACCGTCGGGCACCAGATCATGGAGGTGCTGCGGGTCCGCCGTGGCATGTCCAAGGCCGACGCCCGCCGCCGGGCCGTCGAACTGGTCGACCGGGTCCGGATCCCGGCCGCGAAGGACCGGATCCGCGACTACCCGCACCAGTTCTCCGGTGGCATGCGGCAGCGCATCATGATCGCGCTGGCCATCGCCCTCGAACCGGACCTGCTGATCGCCGACGAGCCCACCACCGCCCTCGACGTGACCGTGCAGGCCCAGGTGATGGAGCTGCTCGCGGAGATCCAGCGGGACAGCGGGATGGGCCTCATGCTCATCACCCACGACCTCGGTGTGGTGGCCGAGGTCGCCGACGACGTGGCCGTCATGTACGCCGGCCGGATCGTCGAGCGGGGCACGGTCCAGCAGATCTTCGACGGCCCCGCGCACCCGTACACCGAGGGGCTGCTCGCCTCGATGCCCCGGGTGGACCGGCGTGACGACGTGCTCTACGCGATCCCGGGAGCACCGCCGAACCCGGCCATGCTCCCCGCCGGCTGCCCGTTCCACCTGCGCTGTCCCCGGGTCACCGACGAGTGCCGCGTGACCCTGCCGCCGCTGGCCGTGCTGCCCGGCAACCGGTCCAGCGCGTGCCACCACCATGAGGAGGTGCGTCGTGCCACCCGGAGATGACGTGGTGCTGCGGGTCGAGAACCTGGTCAAGCACTTCCCGCTCAAGGGGCGGGTGCCGTTCACGACCGGCGGTGTCGTCAAGGCCGTCGACGGTGTCTCGTTCGACCTGTGCCGAGGCGAGACGCTCGGCGTGGTCGGCGAGTCCGGCTGCGGGAAGACGACCCTGGCGCGGATGCTGGTCGGGCTGGAACAGCCCACCTCCGGCGCGGTCCGGTTCGGCGACTCGGTGGTGCACACGGCCCGGGGCCGGGAGCTGCGCGCGCTGCGGCGCCGGATCCAGATCGTGCTCCAGGACCCGTACACCTCGCTGAACCCGCGGCGCACGATCCGGGAGATCCTGCTCCAGCCCTTCGAGATCCACCCCGACGTTCTGGACCGGCGGCGCCGGCTGGACCGGATCCGGGAGCTGCTCGACCTGGTCGGCCTCGACCCGGCCCTGCACCTGGACCGCTACCCGCACCAGTTCTCCGGCGGGCAGCGCCAGCGCATCGGGATCGCCCGGGCGCTCGCCCTGCAACCCGACGTCATCGTCTGCGACGAGCCGGTCTCCGCGCTCGACGTGTCGGTCCAGGCCCAGGTCGTCAACCTGCTCGAGCGGCTCCAGGACGAGCTGGGTGTGGCGTACGTCTTCATCGCGCACGACCTGTCCGTGGTGCGCCACATCTCCGACCGGGTGGCCGTCATGTACCTGGGCAAGCTCGTGGAGACCGGCCCCGAGGCGAGCCTGTACGACACGCCCCGGCACCCGTACACGAAGGCGCTGCTCTCCGCGGTCCCGGTGCCGGAACCCGCCGCACGGGGCGAGCGTCAGCGGATCCTGCTGCCCGGCGACCCGCCCAGCCCGGTCGACCCGCCGTCGGGTTGCCGGTTCCGGACGCGCTGCTGGCAGGCGACGGAGACCTGCTCCACCACGGAGCCGCCGCTGGCAGCCGGGGCACACCCGGTTGCCTGCCACTACCCACTGGCCGCGTAGCGACCAGCCACCGTTTCGAAGGAGAAGGTGTCTTGCTGCAAGAACCAGCCCCCCGGTACCAGGGGCACAGGTCCTACTCGTACCTGGAGCCGCACGTGGACTACCGGGTGTTCGCGTTGGCCCCGGAGGTCGGCCGGGTGCCCGAGCACGACCTCGGGCTCACGACCGCCCAGCGTGAGCGGGTCAGCCGGCTGCTCGCCGAGAACATCGCGATCTCCTTGCACGAGCACCCGGTGATCCTGCCGGAGGACGTCCGCGAGCTCCGCGCCTACAACCGCACCGCCCGCCAGCGCACCGGTTACGAGGGCCTGGCCCGGTCCGGCCTCACGGCGGTGTTCGACAACTTCATGGCCGGGGCGTCCTGTGTGACGAGCGAGAACGGCTGGAAGTGGAACGACCTCGTCTACGCCCTCGGGATGCGGATGAGCGACCTCTACAAGCAGGACTACATCTTCCTGGCGACCTCGGTGGAGGACATCCGCGCCGCGAAGCGGGACGGCCGGTTGGCGCTCGTCGCGGGCCTGGAGTGCGCCACGCCCATCGAGAACGAGCTGGACCGGATCGACATCCTCTACGGCTTCGGCGTCCGCCAGCTCGGGATCGCGTACAGCCAGGCGAACATGCTCGGCGGTGGCCTGTCGGAGCGCAGCGACGGTGGGCTGACCCACTTCGGTCGGCGTGCGGTGGACCGGATGAACAAGCTCGGTATCGCCATCGACATCTCGCACTCCGGCGATCGGACCTCGCTGGACGTGATCGAGGCCAGTCGGGTTCCGGTGTTCATCACCCATGCCGGTGCCCGTTCGGTCTGGAACACCCCTCGGATGAAGCCGGACGAGGTGATCCGGGCCTGCGCCGAGCGGGGTGGCGTGATCGGCATCGAGGCCGCGCCCCACACCACCCTCTCGGCCGACCACCCGCACCACTCGATCGAGTCGGTGATGGACCACTTCACGTACTGCGTGGACCTGGTCGGCATCGACCACGTCACGTTCGGGCCGGACACGATGTTCGGCGACCACGTGGGGGTGCACAACACCTACGCCGGGAACTACGCGCACGACTCCGGCGAGCGGCCGGAGCACCCGCGGGTGGAGTACGTCTCCGGTGTGGAGAACCCCGGCGAGGCGTTCGGGAACATCGTCGGCTGGCTGGTGAAGCACGGCTACTCCGACGACGAGATCGCCAAGGTCGTCGGCGGCAACACCCTGCGGGTGCTCGAACAGGTCTGGTAGCACCCGCAGGGTGCGGGAGCGAGTCTGGTAGCTCCCTCCGGCCGATACACCGGTGGGGGACCGACAAACTACACTCCGTACGCCGCCAACGGCGGCGGCAGGAGCGATGAGGTGGGAGTGGATGGCTCGGCGCGAGACCGCGCTGCAGACCGCGCGCGGTCGGCTTCGGGAGCTCATCGCCAGTGAGTTCCGATCCGGGGACAAACTGCCCAACGAGCGGGAACTGGCCGAACGGCTGGAGGTCAGCCGGGCCACGGTGCGCGAGGTACTCGGCCAGCTCGCCAGCGAGGGAGTGGTGACCCGTACGTGGGGCATCGGCACCTTCGTGCACGACGGCGTCGAGCGGGTGCCCGTGTCGATCGGCGACGTCACCGCGCTGCGGGACCGGATCACCGCCTCGGGCCACCGCCCGACCCTCCAGGACGCGGCGGTCAGCCGGGCGAAGTGCCCGGCTGACTGCGCGAAGGTGCTCGGCCTGGAGCCGGACTCGCCGGTGTGGCGCGTCGACCGGCTCTTCGCCGTGGACGGGGTGGCGGCGGCCTGGATCCGGGACCACCTGCCGTTGCGCTTCGACGGGCACGACCTCGACCCGTCCGGGCTGGTCAGCATCGACCTCGACATGTTCGAGTTCCTGGCGAGCGCGACCGGCATGCCGGTCCGGCGCGCGGAGATCGAACTCGCCGCCGTGCTCGCCGACGAGGAGGCCAACGCCCGGCTCGGCGTCGCGGTGGGGCATCCGCTGGTCACCGCCACCCAGATCGGCTACGGAGCGAACGGCGCGCCGCTATTCCACGGGCACATCACCGTGCGTACCGATGTGTTGACCCTGCGGATCAGTCGCGGCGGGTGAGGCCGGGGCGGCCTCCGGACGGATCGGGCTCGGCGAGGGCCGCGGCGGTGGCGGTGCCGGTGACGCCCGCGACCGGGCCCTGGTAGAGGATCCGTCCGCCGTGCTTCCCGGGGCCGGGGCCGAGGTCGATGAGCCAGTCGGCCTGCCGGATGACGTGGAGGTTGTGCTCGATGACCACGACGGTGTGGCCGCGGTCGACCAGGGCGTCGAGGATGCCGAGCAGCGTGTCGACGTCGCGGAGGTGGAGCCCCGTGGTGGGCTCGTCGAGCACGTAGAGGGTCGGGCCGGTGGTGTCGCGGAGCTCCTTCGCGATCTTGACGCGCTGGGACTCGCCGCCGGAGAGGGTGGTCAGCGGCTGGCCGAGCCGCAGGTAGCCGAGGCCGACGTCGTCGAGGTGGCGGAGCGCCCGCGTGATCGCCGGGTCGGGTAGTCGCTGGATGGCCTCGGCGATGGTGAGGCCGTCGACGTCGGCGATGGACAGGCCGTCGACGGTGTGGCGCAGCACCTCGGGGGTGAAGCGGCGGCCCTGGCAGGTCTCGCAGACCGTCTCCTGGCCGTCCATGAAGGCCAGATCGGTGTGGACGACGCCGAGGCCGTCGCAGTCCGGGCACGCGCCGTCGGAGTTGGCGCTGAACAGGCTGGCGGGGACGCCGTTGTGGCGCGCGAACAGTTTGCGGATGGGCGCCGCGATGCCCGTGTAGGTGATGGGGCTCGACCGGCGGTTGGGGCTGACCGGCCGCTGGTCGATCACGACGGCGTCGTGCTGGGCGACGAGTTCGGCGGCGAGGCTGGACTTCCCGGAGCCGGCGACGCCGGTGAGCACGGTCAGGACGCCGGTCGGGATGTCGACGGTCACGTTGCGGAGGTTGTTGCGGGTGGCGTCGGCGACCGTGACGTGGCCGTGCGGTGCCCGGGGGCGGTCCTTGACGGGTGCGTGCCGCGCCAGGGCGGCGGCGGTGGGCGTGCCGGCGCGGCGGAGGTCGGCGAAGGCGCCCTGGAAGACGAGCCGGCCGCCCTGGTCGCCGGCGCCCGGCCCGACCTCGACGATCTGGTCGGCGACCGCCATGACCGCGGGGTCGTGCTCCACGACGAGGACGGTGTTGCCCTTGTCGCGCAGCCGTCGCAGCAGGGCGGTCATGGCGGACACGTCGTGGGGGTGGAGGCCCACGGTCGGTTCGTCGAAGATGTAGACCATCTCGACGAGGCTGCTGCCCAGGTGCTTGACGGTCTTGATCCGCTGGGACTCGCCGCCGGAGAGGGTCGTGGTGGCCCGTCCCAGGTGGAGGTAGCCGAGCCCGATCGTGACGAGGGCGTCCAGCCGGGCCTTCAGCGCGGCCACGACGGGAGCCACCGGCCGCTCGTCCACCTTCGTGACGAGGTCGGCGAGCTCGCTGATCTCCATCCGCGCCATCTCGCCGATGGTGTGGCCGAGGAGGGTGGCACTCCGGCTGGCCGCGTTGAGCCGGTCGCCGTGGCAGTCCGGGCAGACGGCGGAACGGGTGAACCGGGCGATCGTCTCCCGCTTGCGGTCGGACAGGTCGTCCGAGGTCCGCAGGTGGATGCGCTCGAACCGCTCGACGACACCCTCGTAGTCCTTCGGGAGCCGGGTGCCGAGACGCGCGGCGTGCTCCCCGCCGAACAGGAGCGCGTCCCGCTCGGCCTGCGTCCAGTCCCGCAACGGGGTGTCGGCGTCGAAGGTCCCGATGTCGGCGTACTGCGAGTACCAGTAGCCGCCGTTGCCGAAGCCCGGCAACAGGATGGCACCGTCGCGCAGCGACCGGTCCAGGTCGAGGAAACGGTCGACGGCGCTCACGATGCGCTCACCGAGCCCCGAGCACGTGGGGCACATCCCGGCGGGGTCGTTGAAGGAGAAGTGGTGGGACTCGCCGACGTGCGGCGTGCTCAGGCGGGAGAACAGGAGCCGGAGGTACGTCCACGCGTCCGTGATCGTGCCGACGGTGGAGCGGGCGTTGCCGCCGAGGCGCCGCTGGTCGATCACGACCACCGGCGAGAGACCGTCGATCTGGCCGACCTCGGGTCGGGTCCACTTCGGCAGGCGGTTGCGGGCGAACGGCGGGAAGGTCTCGTTGAGCTGGTACCCGGCCTCGGCGGCGATCGTGTCGAACACCAGCGACGACTTGCCCGAGCCGGACACGCCCACGAACACGACCAGCCGTCCGCGCGGCACGTCGACGTCGAGCGACCTCAGGTTGTTGGTCCGGGCTCCCCGGATCCGGATGTGTCGGGTGGCCATGGCCCGACGCTACGACCAGATGTGGCCGGAACCTGGCCGCGTTTCGCGGAGAATGGGGTTCATGGCCGACGTCACCCAACGGGTCCTCGCCCTGCTGGCGGTGTTGCAGACGGGCAGGGCGTTCACCGGCGACGAACTGGCGGCCCGCCTCGACGTGAGCCCGCGTACGCTCCGGCGCGACGTCGACCGGCTCCGCGGGTACGGGTACCCCGTGCAGACCCAGCCCGGGCCGGGCGGCTACTACCGGCTCTCGTCCGGAACCGCCATGCCCCCGCTGCTGCTCGAGGACGACGAGGCCATCGCCACCCTCCTGGGGCTGGCCACCCTCGCGTCCACCGGCAGCGCCAGCGAGGGGAGCCTCGACGACGCGGCCACCCGTGCCTACGGCAAGGTCGACCAGTACCTGCCCCGGCGCCTGCGCCCCCGCGCGGCGGCCCTCCGCGCCAGCCTGGAGACCGGGCCGGCGCCCGCCCCCAGCACCCGCGCCGAGACGCTGAGCACACTCGCCGACGCGATCCACCACCGGCGCACCGTGACGTTCGGCTACGCCGACGCGACGGGGCGCGCGAGCGTACGCCGGGTCGAGCCCCACCGTCAGATCCACGAGCGCCTGCGCTGGTACCTGCTCGGCTGGGACGTCGACCGGGACGACTGGCGTGTCTTCCGGCTGGACCGCATCACCGACCTCCGGGCCGGCGGCGCGACCTTCACGCCCCGGCCCCTGCCCGCCGACACGGGCGTCGACTACCTCCGCCAGGGCCTGCACCGGCACGGACAACGGGTCGTGCTGACGATCGACGCGCCGACGGCCGCCGTGGCGGACGCCTTCATCTACCAGGACGTCGAGCTCACCCCCGTCGCGCCGGACCGGACGCGGGCCGTCCTCGTGCTCGACACCTGGCAGTGGCTGCTGCTGAACCTCGCCGTCCTCGACGCCGACTTCACCGTCCACGAACCCGCCGCCTTCCGGGAGGCGTGCCGGCGGTTCGGCGCCCGGCTGGTGCGGCAGTAGCGGTCGCCGGCAACGGCCGGCGGGCCCGTCCGTTTGCCGCCGGTCACCGCGGGTAGCCACGCTTCTCCGGAAGCGGAAGGACGGGCCATGGCCGAGTTGAGTTTCTTCGACAAGGTGGCGGACCGCGCGGGCGTCCCGGAGGAGACCGCGCGGGCCTTGACCGAGGCCACGCTGCGGACGCTCGCCGAGCGGATCAGCGGCGGCGAGGCCGCGGCGCTGGCCGACCACGTGGCGCACGAGCTCCGCCCGTCGCTGGCCCTCACCGCGCCGGAGGAGCCGGAGGTCTTCGGGTACGACGAGTTCCTGCGGCGGGTCGCCGAGCGCGCCCAGGTCGGGCCGCGCCTGGCCGAGCAGGGCGCCGGAGCCGTCCTGCAGACGCTGCACCGGGTGGTCGGGCACCGGGAGTTCCGCGAGGCGCTGGCGCAGCTCCCCACGGAGATCCAGGCGCTCGCCGAGCCGGTGCCGCACGGGCCCTGACCGGGGGTGCCCACCGGCGGGGCGGACGGCTAGCCTCGCGCCATGCCGCAACCGCTGCCGGTCGCCGTCGCCCAGCCGCCCTGTGTGCCGTACGACGTGGTCGCCAACGCGCGCGCCCACGCCGCGGCGATCCGTGCCGCGGACGCGCGGGTGGTGGTCTTCCCGGAGCTGTCGCTGACCGGGTACGAACTCGACGCCCCGGTGGTGGCGACCGACGACGAGCGGCTCGCCCCCGTCGTGGCGGCCTGCGCCGACACGGGCGCCCTGGCCCTGGTGGGGGCCCCGGTCGCCGGGGCGGGGGACCGGCGGCACATCGGGATGCTCGCCGTCGACGGCGCCACCGCCCGGGTCGCGTACCGCAAGATGTGGCTGGGCGGCGCCGAGCCCGCGCATTTCGCCCCCGGCCCGGAGCCGGCCGTGGTCGAGGTCGACGGATGGCGGCTCGGCCTGGCCGTCTGCAAGGACACGGGCGTGCCACGGCATGCGGCCGACACCGCCGCCCTCGGCATCGACGCGTACGTCGCCGGCGCCGTGGACCGGCCCGAGGAGGCCGGTGTCCAGGACGAGCGGGCCCGGCGGATCGCCGCCGACCACGGGGTCTGGGTGGGGATCGCGAGCTTCGCGGGCGCGACCGGCGGCGGGTACGCCCGCACCGCCGGGCGGTCCCGGATCTGGAGCCCGCAGGGCCGGGTGGTCGTGGCGGCGGGCCCGGAGCCGGGCGCCGTCGCGCGTGCCGTCCTCGGCTGATCGGGCGTCGGGGACGGCGCCGAGCCGGACGGGTGGCTCAGGTCAGGGGCAGGGCGTCGAGCACCCGCCGCAGCGTCTGCTCGTACGCGTCGGGCGCACCGAGCCGCTGGAAGCTGCTCAACGTCACCGTGAAGCTGCCCGCGTCGGCGATGACGTACAGCTCGCCCTCGATGTCCTTCGCGGCGATGTAGCCCTTGCCGCCCTGGTCGATGTCGGTGACCTTCTGGTAGATCTGCTCGGCCTGCTGGCGCTTGTAGTCGTACGTCATCTCGCCGGCGGTGCGGGACGCGGTCGTGATGGTGAACAGGGCGACGCCGTTGCCGTCGCCGAAGCTGCAGCTGCCCTTGTCGACCATCGGCTGGCCGACCAGGTCGCCGACCTGCTCGGCGGTGAACGGGCAGGGCGGGGGAGGAGCGTCGTCCCCGCCGGCGAGGTCGCCGCCGTCCAGTGGGGCGTCGACGTCGGTGCCCGGGTCGGCGGTGGTGTCGGTGCTGTCGCAGCCGCCCAGTACGAGGGCGGCCAGGACGAGCGCGGGGACGATCATTCGGCGCACGGGTATGCCTCCGTTCTCCTGCTCGGATCGCCACCGGCGGTCGCGGGGCGCGTGCCCCGGCACGGCGGCCGAGGGTGGCGTCATCGACGCTACGGACGCGGGGCCCTGCGGGAATCGGGTGTTTCCCTAGCCTTCGAAGCTCTCCGCGCCCTCCGGACCGGAATCGTCAACCGACGGTTGACGGCCCGATATCGTCAACCTAGAGTTGACGGCATGACCGATCCTCTTCCCATCGACAACCCGGTACGCCTCGACGACCTCATCCAGGCGATCAAGAAGGCGCACAGCGAACCGCTCGACCAGCTCTCCGACGCGGTCCTGGTGGCCGACCACCTCGGCGAGGTGGCCGACCACCTGATCGGGCACTTCGTCGACCAGGCCCGGCGGGCCGGCGCCTCCTGGACGGACATCGGCAGGAGCATGGGCGTCACCAAGCAGGCGGCGCAGAAGCGCTTCGTTCCCAAGGACACGCCGCTGGACCCGCAGCAGGGCTTCAACCGCTTCACCACCCGCGCCCGCAACGTCATGGTGGCCTCGCAGAGCGAGGCGCGCGCCACCGGGCACGCCGAGATCCGCCCGGAGCACATCGTGCTGGGGCTGCTCAGCGAGCCGGAGGCGCTCGCGGCGAAGGCGATCGCGGCGCGGGGCGTCACGTTCGAACGGCTCCGCGAGGCGGCGACCGCCGCGCTGCCGGCGCCGTCACCGACCGAGCCGCCCGAACTCATCCCGTACGACGCGCAGAGCAGGAAGGCGATGGAGCTGACCTTCCGCGAGGCGCTGCGGCTGGGCCACAACTACATCGGCACCGAGCACATCCTGCTCGCCCTGCTCGAACTCGAGAACGGCGGCGGCGTGCTGGCCGACCTCGGTCTCGACAAGGCCGCTGTCGAGGCGGACCTCCTCGCGGCGCTCGACGCCGTCGTCCGGAAGCGGTCCTGAGCGGACGGTCAGGACGTGGCGGGGAAGCCGTACCGGGCGGCGTGCTCCGGGTTGGCCGGGTCGATCTGGCGGATCCCGGCGTCGGCGAGGCGCTTGTTGACCTCGTCGAGCCGCTCCCGCACCAACCGGGCCTCCTCCTCGGTCACCCGGCCCCGGTGCGGCTTCCCGGCGTGCTCGATCGTGCCGTAGTCGAGCCGCTCCGCGCCCTTGCGCGCCCGGGGCGGGCGCACCCGCTCGGCGGTCTTGAGCAGCTGCGCCATCGGCACGTCCGTCGCCATGGCGTCGAACTCGCTCGCGGTGAGCACCACCCGGCGCGGCTCGCCACCACCGTGCCGGTCGTGGATCTCCACGACCGCCACGTCCAGGGCGGCGTCGTCGATGCTCTCCACCTCGAGCGGGGTGGCCTCCAACTGCACGGGCCCGGCGACCAGATCCGGATGCTCCAGCACCACGACGCGCACCACCTCGTCGTCGTCCTGCAGCACGGTGCCGCTGAAGTCGGAGACGCGGATCGTCTTCTTGCCCATGCGCGGAGCTACTCCTGTCGTCGGCCGGATTCGGGACCAGACGACGTTACCCGACAGGTGTGCGAACACCCGGCGGTGGACGGACCCGGGTGTGTCGCCGGCCGCGTCACCGGCTGTTGAGGCCGTGCCGGGTGGACACCCCCGCGGGCAGCTTGTTCAGCTCCGCCCAGCCCAGCGTCCCGCCCGTGCCGCCGGCCGCCCGCGCGCCGCGGTAGGGCGGCTGGGCCGGGAACCGGCCCGCGGTCTCCGCCGCGCGCCAGAGTCGCTCGGTGTCCTGCTGGTACCGGTCATTCGGCTGCTTCGGCATGACGATACCGTCCCAAAGAAAGGTGTACATGTATGAAAATAGATGTGACGTGGGGCGGTGGTGGCCGGTTCCCTTTCCCGGTAAGGAATCCGTTCCGTTCCCCGCACGTCCCCTCCCGCTACCCGGCCCCGCCCCGCCGGTAACCTCCGCGGGCCGGTCACCGTCTCCCACCGGATCCGCCCGTCCCGAACGCTCCGCCCGGCGTACGGTGATCGGCGACCCGCCGGTGCGGCACCGGACGGGAACGGACCCCCGGGCGGTCGGTCCGGACCGCGTGCGGGCCCGGTCGACGGAACACGGGAGGTGGCGGCGTTGTTCGATCGGCGGCTCCGGTTGCACCTCGCCATCTGGCTGGGACAGTGGCCGGCGGGCCCGGGGCTGCACGTGGTCGGCTCCCACCGCCGTGTCCACCCCGCCTGGGACGGCCGCCGCCGGCCCGCGCTGGCCGTCGGCACGGGGCGCAGCACGGTGCTCTCCGTACCGCCCGACCGGGTGGCGGCGGTCCGGGCGCTCGCCGCCGACCTGCCGGTGGACCGCCTGATCCCGGCGTTGCCGGCCGCCGTCGGCCTGCCCGCGTGGCCCACGCACGACAGCGTCTTCCGCTGGACCCTCGCCCCGGCCCCGCTGCCGGACGTCGGCGAGTGGATCCCGCCCGGCACGCGCGGGCTGCCGTCGTGGCTGCGGCTCTTCGACCGGGAGGTGCTGGTCGTCCGCGGGCCGGACGGCCGCTACCTGGCGGGGGTGGGTGTCAAGCGGCACGACGCGTACGGGCACGAGCTGGCGGTCGGGACGGTGCCGGCGGCGCGGGGTCGCGGCCTGGCGCGCCGGTTGGTCGCCCAGGCGGCCCGGCGGGTGCTCGACGAGGGCGCCGTGCCGACGTACCTGCACAACCGGGACAACCTCGCGTCGGCCCGGGTCGCCGAGGCCGCGGGCTTCCCGGACCGGGGCTGGCGTTCCTTCGGCGTCTACCCGCCCTGACCCCGGCCGGTCGGGCGCACAGGGTGCGGACCGTGGATCCCGGGCCGGATCCACGGTCCGCAGCCTTCCCCCCAGGTCCCCGTGTGAGCGGCGGACCGGGCGGATGCCCGCGCCTCTCCCTGTGATCACGCTACGTATCCGATCGGCTCCGGGCAAGACGCCATCCACCCCGGCGGCGTGTCGAATACTGGACTTGACCTGCGACGACGCCTTCCCGTCCGCCCCGTACGGCGGGTGACGCAGCGTGCGGCGCCCCGGGCGCCGCGCCGGAGGGCGCGGACGCGCTCGGGACGACGCGACGGCCGCCCAGGGGTATGGTCGACTGCGTCGGCCATCCGCCGGTGAACGAGACGATGGTGGGGCGGGGCGATGGACGTGCAGGTGCACGACGAGGGTGTGGGAGAGGTGGTCCTGCGCCCCGTCGGCGAGATCGACATGGCCACCGTGGACGTGCTGGAGAAGGCCCTCGCCACCGCGCTCGACCGGCCCGGGCTCCGCGCCGTCGTCGTCGACCTGGCCGGTGTCGCCTTCCTCGACTCCTCCGGGGTGCGCGCCCTGGTCGACGCCGCTCTGCGGGCGCGACGCGAGGGGGTCCCGCTCCGGGTGGTCGACCCACGGCCGGTGGTGGCGCGGGTGCTGCGGATCACCGCGGTCGGCGAGTTGCTCGGGCTTCCGGCGGAGGTCCCGGTGTCCCCGGCGGCCAGCTTCCGTGGCCTGAACTAGCCGGGACGACGCGCCCGGCGGCTCACGGCTCCGCGCGGGACGCCGCCGCCCGGTTCCACTCGACCAGCAGCAGGGTCGCGTCGTCGCGCAGCGGCCCGCCCTGGTGCGCGGCGACCGCGTGGCTGAGCCGCCGCAGTGTCTCGGGGCTGGGCAGCCCCGCCGCGATGTGCCGCTCGGCGAGGTCGGCCAGGCGTGCCAGGCCGAACAGGTCCCCGGCGGGGTCGCGCGCCTCCACCACCCCGTCGGTGTGCAGGAGCAGCCGGTCACCCGGCTCCAGCCGGACGCTCGCGGTGTCCAGCCGGTCGTCGGGCAGCCCGAGCGGCAGCCGCCGGCCACCGGAGAGCGCGCGCACCGCCCGGCCACGGCGTAGGACCAACGGCGGCGGATGCCCCGCGTTGAGGTAGCGCAGCTGACCCGTGCCCGTGTCGAACTCGGCGAGGACCGCGGTGACGAAGCGGGCGTCCTGCCACTGCGCGGCGATCGCCGCGTCGACCGCCCGCGCCGTCGCGCCGAGGTCGGCGCCGCCGCGCCGGGCGGCGCGCAGAGCGGCGAGCGCCACCGACGTGGTGAGCACCGCCGGCAGGCCGTGGCCGACCCCGTCGAGGATGGCGAGCTTCACGGTGCCCGCGTCCAGGCTGTAGTCGAAGGCGTCGCCGCCCACCTCGTAGCACGGTTCGAGGATGGCGCTGATCGCCGCGTCGGGAGTGGCGAACGTGAGCGGCGGCAGGAGCTGCCAGAGCAGCTCGGCCGAGACGTCCATCGGCCGGCTCCGCCGGGCCCGGTGCAGCACGTCGCCGTACGGGCTCTTGCTGGCCACCAGGTGCCCGACGAGTCCGGCGATCAGCCGGCAGCCGTCCTGGAGCGCGCCGTCGGTGAGGTCCGCGCCGGGTGGCGGGACGACCTCCAGCAGTCCGAGGCGGTCGGTGCCGTCGACCACCGGCACCCACAGCCGGGGCGGCGGGCCGTGACTCGCGTGCACCTCGACGTGTGTGAAGGCGTGGCCGGCGAGACTCGCGTCGATCGACAGCGGCTCGGGCAGTGGCCGGCCGGGCTCGGGCAGCGGCCGGAGGTCGTACTGCTCCGCGTCGACCAGGTAGACGACGGCCGACACCCCCACCGGCCGCAGCGCGGCGTTGACCGCGGCCGAGAGCTCGTCCGGCGGCAGTCGGTGGGACCGGGACAGCAGGTCGGCCAGGGCCGCGTGCCACGGGTCGGTGGCGGTCATGCCGTCCGGTTACCCACCCTGAGCCGCCCGAAGCCGGATCCGCGCCGGACTCAGCCCGCCAGGCCGAGGGCCTCGGCGGCCGCGCGGCCGTTGGCGTGACTCGCCCCGTACGTGGTCACGAATGCCCGCACCCCGGCCGGACGCCACTGGGCCGGCCAGCCCATCTCGACCACGGTCACGGGATGCTCGGCGGCCAGCGCGGTGACCAGCTCGGGACCGCCCGGGAGCCGGTGCAGGTGGCGGCCCACCAGCACGATCGGGCGGTCCCCGGCGAGCCGGCGCAGCGTCGCGGCGTCGGTCTCGGCGGCGACCACCCGGATCTCCTCCGCGTCGGCCAGGTGCGGACCGAGTCCCCAGGGCACCCGGCCCTCGGCGATCGTCGAGGCGGCGTACAGCTGCACCACGAGGGGGCGACGGAGGTCGGTGAGCACGCCCTCGATCCGCACGGCGCGGCGCGCCGCCGCGTACCCCAGGTCGGTGCCGCCACCGGCCGGGACGCGGCTGGCGAGCCGAGCCCACGCGGCGAGCGTGGCGGCGCGGCCCGCCGCCTCCTCGACCCGGGCCCGCTCCAGGCGCCCGTCCTCCAACGCCTCGACGATGGTGGCCGCCACGTGCTCCACGAGCGGGGCGTCGACCTTCGCGCCGATGCAGAGCAGGTCCGCCCCGGCGGCGAGGGCGCGGACGGCGGCCGGCCCGACGCCACCGGCGGCGACCGAGGCGCCCTTCATCTCGAGCGCGTCCGTGATCACCGCGCCGGTGAAGCCGTACTCGGTGCGGAGCAGGTCGACCAGCACCTTCCGGCTGAACGTGGCGGGCCCCTCACCGGTCAGCGCCGGCACGCGGATGTGCGCCGTCATCACGGCCTGCGCGTTCGCGGCGACCACCGCGGCGAACGGCGGCAGGTCGCGGCGGCGCAGCACGTCGACCGGCACGTCGACGGTCGGCAGTTCGTGGTGGGAGTCGGCGACCGTCGCGCCGTGCCCCGGGAAGTGCTTGGCGCAGGCCGCGACGCCGGTGGCCTGGAGGCCGGCCACCGCGGCGGCGGAGTGCGCGGCCACCCGCACCGGGTCGGCCCCGAAGGAGCGGGTACCGATCACCGGGTTCTCGTCGGCGGTGTTGACGTCGACGGTCGGAGCGAGGTCGACGTTGATGCCGAGCCCGGCCAACTCCGCGCCGATGGCCTCGTAGACGCGCCGGGTGAGCGCCACGTCCCCGATCGCGCCGAGGGCCGCGTTGCCGGGGTACGGGCTGCCGGTGGCGTGCGCCAGGCGGGTGACGTCCCCGCCCTCCTCGTCGATGGCGATGAGGACGTCCGCCCGGCCCTCCCGGAGCGCGGCCGTGCTCGCCGCGAGCTGCGCCGGGTCGTGCACGTTGGTGCCGAACAGGGTGTGCCCGGCCAGGCCGTCGGCGACCAGTTCCACCGCCCAGTCCGGCGGGACCGGCCCCGGGTACGCGGCCAGCAGCGTGCCGAGCGCGAGCCGGCGCAGTCCTGGATCCAGCCCCACGTGATCTCCCCCTTCGGTGCCGGACGGCACGGACGTCGTACCGGTTGTCCGGCCGTCCCGGCCCTGTAGCGCTGCCGGGTCGACCGAGTACTCCCGGTCCGGGCGGCCGATACGCTACGGCTACCCGTTTGCAGGTCGGTTTACAGTTAGCAAAGTTTACTAATTCTAGAGGACGTGGCATGAGTGCGACCCGGCTGCCCGGTACCCCTCGCCTGTTGCGGGCACTCAACGACCGTGCGGCGCTGGAACTCCTCCTCGAGCAGGGCCCGCTGACCCGCGCGCGCCTCGGCGAGCTGACCGGACTGTCCAAGGTGACCGCCTCGCAGCTGGTCGAGCGCCTGGAGGAACGCGGGCTGGTCACGCGGGTCGGCGAGCAGGCCGGCGGACGGGGGCCGAACGCCCAGCTCTACGCCGTACGACCGGGAAGTGCCCATGTGGTCGGGGTGGACGTGGGCCCGGACCGGGTGGTGGCCGCCTGCGCGGACATCACCGGCGCGGTGATCGGCCGGGTGGAACAGTCCACGCGGGACACCGACGACCCGGTGGGCGTGGTGCACAACGCCGTGGTCCAGGCGGCGAGCAGCGCCCAGGCGCACCTGTCCAGCGTCCGCCGGATCGTGCTCGGCACGCCCGGCCTGGTCGACCCGGGCACGGGCGACATCACGTTCGCGTTCAACCTGCCCCGCTGGCACCGCGGCCTGCTCGCCGCCCTCCGGGACGACCTGCACACGGCGGTCGTCTTCGAGAACGACGTGAACCTCGCCGCGGTCGCCGAGGCGCAGTCCGGGGCCGCCGAGAGCGTGTCGGACTTCGTCCTGGTCTGGATCGGCGCCGGCGTCGGTCTGGCGATCATGCTCGGCGGCCGGCTGCACCACGGCAGCAGCGGCGCCGCCGGCGAGATCGGCTACCTGCCGGTGCCCGGCGCGCCCATCCCGCGCGACGTGTCCCGCCGGGCCAAGCCGGCGTTCCAGCAGTTGGTCGGCGCGGACGCGGTCTGCGCCCTGGCCGCCGAGCACGGGTTCCCGGCCGGGAACGCCGCCGACGCCGTGCGCGCCGCCATCGAGGCCGGCTCCACGGGTGGGCCGGTGCTCGACGAGCTGGCCCGCCGGCTGGCGCTCGGCGTGGCCAGCACGTGCGTGGTGCTCGACCCGCCGCTGGTCGTGCTCGCGGGCGAGGTGGGCCACGCCGGCGGTACGGCGCTCGCGGAGCGGGTGCAGCACGAGGTCGCCGCGATCACGCTGGTGCGGCCCCGGGTGGTGCCGACCGGGCTGACCGAGGAACCGATCCTGCGGGGCGCGCTGCGCATCGCGCTGGAGGCCGTCCGCGACGAGGTCTTCGGCTCGACCGTGGGCTGACCGGCCCGGCGGCCGCGCCACGCCGGGCTGCGACCGCCTCGCGCCGGGCTGCGACCGCCTCGCGCCGGGCTGGGGTGGCCGCCCTCCGGGCTGCGGCCGACCCGCGCCGGACCGCGGCCGGCGTGCGCCGGCATGCCGCTCCGGGGCCCGGCGCGGACCCGCCCCCGAGGATCGGGTCGCGCCGGGCTCCGTCATGTGAAGGAATTCTTCACGACGGGTTGTGCGACTGCAAGGTGTTGCCCTGACCGGGCGGCGGCTCAGATGAGGTCCCGCCGGCGGAACGCGACGAACGCCGCCACGCCCAGCACCGCCGTGAGGGCGAGCAGCACCGCCAGCGCCGGCCCCCAGGTCAGCGTGTAGAACCCGTCGCAGAAGCCCGCGCCCGAATCCCCGCAGGCCTGCCCGTCCCAGAACTCGGCCCGCCCGGTGAGCCAGGCGCCGACGTGGCTGGAGAGCATGAACCGGTCCGGGCGGGGCGCGTCGACGATCTCCAGGACCAGGCGCGCGCCGAGTTCCCACACCACGGCGTACGCGGCCACCGTGCCGAGCGCGGCCGACGTGTGGCGGCCCAGCGTGGCCAGCGCGAACCCGAGGGCGGTGGCGAGCAGCACCAGCACCAGGCCGCGACCGTGGACGGCGCCGAGCCCGCGCCAGAACTCCCCGTCGAGCCGGCCCGGGAACCCGGCCGCCTGACCGATGAGCCAGAACGCGGCGAGGTACGCCGCCGAGGCGAGCAGCGACAGGCCCAGGACCGCGCCGAGCAGGGTGCCCAGTTTCGTGCCGAGCACGGCCAACCGCTGTGGCCGCCAGAGCAGCAGGTTCACCACGCCGCCGGAGTTGAGGTCGGCGCCGATGTAGGAGGCGCCCACCAGGAACCCGAACAGCACGAGGAACGCCACGAGGAAGTAGAGCAGCGGCCGGGCCTGCTGGGCGAAGACGAACACGCCGGGGAGGAAGTCGGTCGCCACCGGCAGCCGTTCCTGGCGTACCGGGTCGAGTTCGTTGCAGTCGACCGGGAAGTACTCCTCCTCCGCCTCGGGCGGCAGGTTCCCGTTCACGCGGTCCACGCACCGCTGGTACATCTCGTCCATGTGGCGCCGGGCCTCGGCCGCGTTGGCGCGGGCGTCGGACAGCTCCTGCACGGTGGGCCGGTGCGAGCCGGCGAGGGTGGTGGCCGCCGTGACGCCGAACGCCAGCACCAGCAGCACGAGCATGAGCTGGACGAACCGGCGGGCGCCCAGCCGTTCCAGCTCGGCACGGACCAGGTTCACGCGTCCCCTCCTCTGTCACGGCCGACCCGGACGTCCAGGTCGATCAGCCCCTCCGACGCCCCGTGCGCCGGTTCCGCGCCGTCGACCTGCCGGGGCAGCGCCGGGTGGGCGCCCTCGCCGGTCAGTTCGAGGAACGCGCTCTCCAGGTCCGGCCGCAACGGCGTCAGCTCCTGCACCCACAACCCCTGCTCGCCGAGCACACGGCTGACCACGGTGGGGTCGCTCACCTGGCCGACCACCAGGTGGTCGGCGTACGCGCGCACCGGCAGCCCGGCCGCGCGCAGCAGGTCCGCGGCGCGTCCCGGCTCGGCCACCCGCACCCGGAACTCGTGCTGGTCGAAGCCCGCGAGCACCTCGTCGACGCGGCCCGTGGCGACCCGCCGGCCGCGCGAGATGATCGTGACGTGGTCGCAGATCAGCTGGATCTCGCCGAGGATGTGGCTGGAGACCAGCACCGTCACCCCGGCGGCCGCCAGCGACCGCATGAGGTCCCGCATCTCCCGGATGCCGGCCGGGTCGAGACCGTTGGCCGGCTCGTCGAGGATGAGCAGTTCCGGGCCCTTGAGCAACGCCGACGCGACGGCCAGTCGCTGCTTCATGCCGAGCGAGTACCCCTTCACCCGCTCGTGCCCCCGGTCACGCAGGCCCACCTGTTCGAGCACCTCGTCCACCCGGCTCACCGGCACGCCGCCCGCCACGGCGAGCAGGCGCAGTGTGCGGTGGGCGGTGAAGTTGCCGAAGAACTGCGGGCTCTCCACGATGGCCCCGACCCGCCCGGCCACCTCCGGCAGGTGGGTGGGCGACGGGGCGCCGAGGACGCTCATCCGCCCGCCGTCGGCCCGGACCAACCCGAGCAGGGCCCGCAGGGTGGTCGTCTTGCCCGACCCGTTCGGCCCGAGGAAGCCGTGCACCTGCCCCGCGCCGACCACCAGGTCGAACCCGTCGACGGCGACCCTGCGACCGTGCCGCAGGCTGTGGAAGGTCTTGCGCAGACCCTCGATCTCGATGGCCGCGGTCATCCGCGCGGCCCTGTGCTCCGACCCGGCATGGAACGTCCTTCGGGTGTGGTGACCAACGACACGGCGCCCCACCCTATGGCCGCCGGGCCGCCCGTGGGGGGCGGCACTCCCGTGCGTGGTTGGATGGACGGGTGACTGGTGACCTGATCCCCGGCGCCGCCGGCGCCGCACCCGCCGACGCCCCCGTGGACCCGGATCTGGTGGTCAGCCTCGACGGCGTCGGCGTACGCCGCTCCGGCACCGCGCTGCTGCACGACGTGCACTGGCGGGTGGAGGTGGACGAGCGCTGGGTGGTGCTCGGCCCGAACGGCGCCGGCAAGACGACGCTGCTGAACCTCGCCGCCGGCCGCCTCTTCCCGACCACCGGCACCGCGCACGTGCTCGGCGAACGGATCGGCCGGACGGACGTCAACGAACTGCGGACCCGCATCGGTCTCACGACGGCCGCCCTCGCCGAGCGGCTGCCGGCCGACGAGCGGGTCAGCGACGTGGTGGTCACCGCGGCCTGGTCCGTGGTCGGCCGCTGGCGCGAGAGCTACGAGCGCGCCGACGAGGCGCGGGCCCGCGCGCTGCTCGGCCAGCTCGGCGTCGGCGGGCTCGCCGACCGCACCTACGGCACCCTGTCCGAGGGCGAGCGCAAGCGGGTGCAGATCGCCCGCGCCCTGATGACCGACCCCGAGCTGCTGCTGCTCGACGAGCCGGCCGCCGGTCTCGACCTCGGTGGCCGTGAGGACCTCGTGGCGCGGCTATCCGAGCTGGCGTACGACCCGGACGCGCCGGCCATGGTGCTGGTCACCCACCACGTCGAGGAGATCCCGCCCGGCTTCACCCACGCGATGCTGCTGCGGGAGGGGTCCGTGGTGGCGCAGGGGCTGCTCGGGGACACGCTGACCGGCGACAATCTCTCCAAGACGTTCGGTCTCCCACTGATCGTCGACCGCGCCGGCGACCGCTACACCGCGCGCGCCGCCTGAGGGGCGCGTCCCGCATCCCGCCGACCAGACAGGAGGTGTCCGGTGGCGCAGACCCGGGTGGCCGTGGTGGGCAGCGCGAACATGGACCTGGTGGCGACCGCCCCGGCCCTGCCCCGGCCCGGCGAGACCATGCTCGGCACGGACTTCGTGATGGTGCCCGGCGGCAAGGGCGCCAACCAGGCCATCGCCGCCGCCCGGGCCGGTGCCTCCTGCGCGTTCCTCGGTGCGATCGGTTCCGACTCGTTCGGCGTGACGCTGAAGGCGCGGATCAGGGCGGCCGGGGTGGACACCGGGCACCTGCGGGTGGTGTACGGCATCTCCGGCGTGGCGCTCGTGATGGTCAACGCCGAGGGGGAGAACGCGATCCTCGTGACCCCGGGGGCGAACGGCGCGTTCACCGACCTCACGGAGGAGGAGTGCGGGGCCGTACGCGCCGCCGACGTGCTGGTGGCCCAACTGGAGATCCCCGTGGAGACGGTGACCGAGGCGGCCGTGGCCGCGCGGGACGCCGGCACCCGCGTCGTCCTCAACGCCGCCCCGGCGCGCCCGCTCCCCGACGACCTGCTGGCCGCCGTCGACGTGCTCGTGGTGAACGAGCGCGAGGCGCACGCCCTCACCGGGCGGGGGCGGGAGGATCCGCGGGCCCTGCTCGACCTGGCGCCCCGGGCGGTGCTCACGCTGGGCGCCGAGGGCGCCTGGTACGGCGACCGGGACGGGACGGCCGTGCACGTGCCCCCGGTCAAGGTCGACGTGGTCGACTCCACGGCGGCCGGTGACGCCTTCACGGCGGCGCTCGCCGTCGGCTGGGGCGAGGGGCGTGACCTCGTGGACGCGGTGCGCTGGGCGGCGGCGGCCGGTGCCGCCTGCGCGCGCCGGCTCGGTGCCTCCGTGGCCCTGCCGTTCCGGGCCGAGATCGACGAGCTCTACACGCCGGCCTGACCGGCGCCCTTCGCGCCCACCGGCGGTGCCGCGCCCGTCCGGAAGGCCCGCCGGTATGCCGAGGGCGAGGTCCGCATGGCCCGGCCGAAGTGGTGCCGGTACGTGACCGGCGAGTCGAACCCCACCGCGGCCGCGACCTCCTCGACGGACGCCTCCGTCGTCTCCAGCAGCGCCAGGCTGGCCCGTACCCGCTGGGCGACCAGCCAGCGGATCGGGCTCGTCCCGGTGGCCCGGCTGAAGTGCCGCAGGTAGGTGCGGGTCGACATGTGCGCCTGCCGGGCGAGTCGGGCGACGGTCAGTGGCTCCGCGAGATGGGCCAGCGCCCAGGCGATGCTCCGGGCGATCCGGTCGTCGTCCGGGTCGGCGGTCACCGGCGCCTCCACGAACTGTGCCTGGCCCCCGTCGCGGTGCGGCGGGATCACCAGCCGGCGCGCGACGGCGTTGGCGACCGCCGCGCCGTGGTCCCGGCGGACGAGATGGACGCAGAGGTCCAGACCGGCCGCGCTTCCGGCGCTGGTGAGCACGTCGCCGTCGTCGATGTAGAGCACGTCGGGGTCCACCTCGACGGCCGGGTACCGGCGGGCCAGCAGGTCCGCGTACCGCCAGTGGGTGGTCGCCCGCCGCCCGTCGAGCAGACCGGCGGCGGCCAGCGCGAACGCGCCCGAGCAGATGGACGTGATCCGGGCGCCGCGCCGGTGCGCCCGGCGCAGCGCGGCGACGACCCGGGGCGAGGGGTCGGCGGTGACGTCCGGCACGCCGGGCACGATCACGGTCCCGGCCGAGGCCAGCACGTCCAGGCCGTACGGGGTGTGCAGGCTGGCGCCGCCGACCACGGGCACGGGGCCGGGCCGCTCCGCGCAGACCCTCAGGTCGTACCAGGTGACGTCCAGCTCCGGCCGGGGCAGGCCGAACACCTCGGTGACGATCCCGGTCTCGAAGACCGACATGCCCGGGTACGCCAGCACGGCGACCGTACGATCGACCGCCGCGCCGGAGGCGTGGTGGACCACGGGCGGGTCGAGCAGCCGGGACATGGCGGGATGTTAGCGGAGGACGGCGTCGACGCCACTCGCCGGCACCTCGCGGTCGGCCGCAGGATCGGTGCCATGACGTACACCTTCGCCGTCCCGGCGGCCGACCCCGTGACCGCCGCCGCGCACTTCTTCGCCCGACTCAGCTTCGAGACCGACGTGAGCGACGTACACGCGGACCTGACCGCCGGGACGCCGGGTCTGGTGGTGGTCGACTCCCGTGGCGCGGACGCCTGGGCGCAGGGACACCTGCCGGGCGCCGTGCACCTGCCGACCGCCGAGATCGCCACCCGCGCGGCCGAGCTGGTCTCGGCCGGCTCGGCGGTCGTGACCTACTGCTGGGGCCCCGGCTGCAACGGCGCGACCCGGGCGGCGCTCGAGTTCGCCCGGCTCGGTCATCCGGTGAAGGAGATGCTCGGCGGCTACGAGTACTGGGTCCGGGAAGGACTGCCGGTGGTGACCGGGGCGGGGCTGACCCGGCGCCCGGTCGATGACCTGACCGCGCCCCGGTCGACGGTCAGCTGCGACTGCTAGGCGCCTACTCGGCCTCGTCGGTGAGCTTCTCGCCCCGCCGGCGCAGCATGCCCAACCCGGGGATGCCGGCGACGGCGAGCTTGAGGTCGCGGGTGACCTCGAGCAGGTCGTGCAGGTCCGGGCCGACGCGGTCCAGGGTCGCGAGGATCGGCAGGACGTCCGCGGTCAGGTGCTCGCGCAGCTTCGGCAGCTCGTCCACCAGCCGGATGGCGGCGGTCACCTCCTCGTGGCTGAGCTGCTCCACGAAGCGGGTGGCCATCGGCGCGGCCCGGCGCAGCGCCGGCTCGTACGCCGCCAGCAGCTCGGCCGCGGTGGCCGCCGACTCCGCCGCGGTGCCGACGGCCGCGGACGCCCGCGCCGCCACGGAGGTGGCGTTCTCGACGGCGCTGGTCGCCGCGGCGCTGATCACCCCGACCTCGCGGACCGCCGCCTCGGCGTCGGTGACCACCCGGTCCGCGCGGTCCAGCGTCCGCTCGATCCGGTCCACCAGGCCGTTGATCCGGGTCAGCAGCGCTTCGACCCCGTCCAGCACGGCGAACGCGCGGGCGGGCACGGCCGCGAACGAGGCGGCCGAGCCGACGGCGTGGTCGAGGGCGGCGCGGGTGAGGCCGACGACGGTGGACGGCCGGGGGAGGGGAATCGCCATGGCACCCAGTGTGCGTCGCCGGCGCCCGCACCGCCTGGCCGGGCGGGCCCGGCGCGCGTCCCGTCGCGTCCGCCCGGATGTCAGTGCCGGTCGGTGTGCTGCTCGACCGCGCGCTGCACGGCCCGGTAGATCTGGCCGAACCGCAGCGCGTCGGGCGTGCTCAACAACAGTTCCTCCCGGCCGTGGTGCTGCACCCACAGCTCGTGCACCCGGTTGCCCCGCTCGTAGGAGCGGTCCAGCCAGCCGAGCGGCAGTTCGAGGAACGGGGCCAGGGCGAGCGCACCGACCACGCACGCGGCGAGGATGACCAGCGCGAGGATCCACTCGCCGCGGGCCTGCGCGGACCAGACCAGCGACACGACGCAGAGCAGTGCCACCAGCGGCGGGAGCGACAGCAGGAGGACCAGCACGCCGCGCCCGAGCACCCGCCCCCGCACGGCGAGCGTCGTGCGCCCCCGGGCGTGCCAGACGTACGTCACGTCGGCCAGCGCCACGACGCGCCCGCCGGCCCGAATCGACTCGGAGGTCACCTGCACCGCGTCGTCCCGGTAATAGACCGCCATCACTCAGCCTAAGCACGTCCCGCCAAACGCGGCGCGGTGTCCGTTGCGTGGGGTGGGGACAGCGGGCGGCGGCCGGTCCCCGTACCGTCGCCGGCATGGGTGAGCAGACCACCGAGCAGGAGCGCAACGTCGAGGTGGTGCGGCGCTACCTGCGTACCTTCGTCACGAAGGACCTGGCCGAGCTGCGTGCGGTGGTCGCGGACGACGTGGCCGTCTACGGGTCGGGCACCGCCGTACGTGGCCGCCGGTTCGTGGAGCAGGCCGTCGCCTCGCCCGGGCTCACCGTCGTCGACCAGGAGATCCTGGAGGTGTTTCCGGCGGGGGACCGGGTCACCGTGGTGCTGGCGCAGACCTACCGCCGGGACGCGACCGGCGCGACGGCGGTGCAGAGCGCCTGCAAGATGTACCGCCTGGCGCACGGGCGGATCGTGCAGTTCTGGGGCGAGCAGGACCTCTACGGCCTGCTGCGCGGCCTCGGCATGCTGCCGGACACCCCGATCCGCTTCTAGCCCCGCCGACCCGGACCGCGCGACGGGCGGGCGGTCACGGCGGCGGCGCCCGTGGCCGCCCGGCCTCCGCCCTGTTCGACGGCGCGCTGCACGGCGCGGTAGATCTGGCCGAACCGCAGGGCGTCACCGGTGCACAGCAACTGGACGGGCCGGCCGCGCCAGCGCACCCAGAGTTCCCGCTGGCGGCTGCCGCGGGCGTACGACCGGTCCAGGTGCTCGAAGAGGAAGTCGGCGACCGGCCCGACCGCGAGCCCGACCAGCACGGAGACGCCGACGATCGCCACGGTGACCGTGGGGGAGCGGTCCAGCCGGATCGCCAGGGCGATGCCGAGGACCGCCGCGACCAGTGGCCCGGCCATGGCGGCGCCGATCGCGCCGCGCCCGGCGAGGACCCGCCAGGAGCGGCTGCCCCGCCGGTGCCAGACCATGCTGATCTCGGCGAGCGGGAACGTGCGGCCGTCCACCCGGACGGCGGTGGAGGTGACCTGCACCGACCTGTCGTCGTAGTACGTGACCATGGCTGGACTCCCGGGCCCGGGGCTGCTACCAGACTACGTACCCCAACGAGGCGGGCCGTATGGTTGGCACGCGACTTCGACGAGGAAGTGAGGGCGGCGTGAGCGAGTTCGTGCGGCTGGAGACCAAGGACGGCATCGGCACCATCCGGCTGGAGCGCCCGCCGATGAACGCGCTCAACACCCAGGTGCAGGAGGAGTTGCGGGCCGCCGCCACGGCGGCGTCCGCCGACACCGACGTCCGCGCCGTGATCGTGTACGGCGGGGAGAAGGTCTTCGCCGCGGGCGCGGACATCAAGGAGATGGCCGACATGTCCTACGTGGACATGGCGTCGCGGGCCGCGGACCTCTCCAGCGCGCTCGGCGCGATCGCCCGGATCCCCAAGCCGGTGGTCGCCGCCATCACGGGGTACGCCCTGGGCGGCGGCTGCGAGCTGGCGCTGGCCTGCGACTGGCGGGTGGTGGCCGAGGACGCGAAGCTCGGCCAGCCGGAGATCAAGCTGGGGATCATCCCGGGCGCCGGCGGCACCCAGCGACTGGCCCGGCTGGTCGGCCCGGCCCGGGCCAAGGACCTCATCATGTCCGGGCGGATGGTCGACGCCCAGGAGGCGCTGCGGATCGGGCTGGCCGACCGCGTCGTACCGGCCGCCGACGTCTACTCGACCGCCGTCGAGCTGGTCCGCCCCTACGTCACCGGGCCGACGCAGGCGCTGCGCGCCGCGAAGCTCGCCGTCGACGGCGGACTGGACATGGACCTGAACTCCGGCCTGGCCTGGGAGAGCCAGCTCTTCGCCGCGCTCTTCGCCACCGACGACCGGCGCGAGGGCATGGCGGCCTTCGTGGAGAAGCGGAAGCCGGACTTCACCGGCCGCTGACCGCGTACGTCGGGCCCGGTCGCCGTGCGGCGGCCGGCCCGGCGCGTCCCGCCGTCAGACCCAGCCGCGGCGGACCGCCTCCATGCCCGCCTGGAAGCGGGTCTCGGCGCCCACCGCCGTCATGATGCGGTGCACGTGCCGGTGCACCGTGCGTACGCTCCAGCCGAGCGTGCGGGCGATCCGCTCGTCGGTGGCCCCGCCGGCCAGCAGGCCGATGAGCTCGACGTCCCGCTCGGAGAGCTGGTCGGGGTGTTCGTCGGCGGCGGACGCCGCGGCGCCGCCCCGGACGCCGGTGCGGTTGATGGCGACCGCCCGCTCCCAGATCGCCTCGAACAGCTCGCTCACCGCGCTCAGCAGCGACGACGGGTGCACGAGGTAGGCGGCGTCGGCCAGTTGACCGGCCGCCATGACGGGGATGAGCGCGAGCCGGTCGTCGCAGAGCATCATCTTCATCGGCACGTTGCTCGCGACGCGGGCCCGTTCGCCGCCCTGGATGCCCCGCCAGATCTCCGCCATCCGCCCCGGGATCGCCAGCGCCGACCGGTCGTAGATGACCCGGTAGGTGAGGCCCCGGTCGGCGAGCTGCTGGGTCTCCTCCGAGTTGCCGCTCACCGGGTTGTCGAGGTAGGGCGGCCGGTCCATGCCGCGGATCTGCACCTTCGCCTCACGCTGGAGGCGTACGAGGGTGGCGCGCAGGTTCGCCCCGCCCTCGATGACCTCCACGAGTTCGGCCGGGTGGCGGCCGGTGCCGCCGCTGCGCCGGATCTCCTTGGCCAACTGGTCGGCGTGCGTACGCAGGCGCAGCAGCTCCCGTTCCCGCTCGGCGATCAGGACGGTCGCCACCTGGTCCGGTGGCGTCGCCGCGTACCGGGTGGGGCGCCCGGACAGCCGGGTCGCCAGACCGCGGTCGACGAGGCGCCCGAGCGTACGGCTGAGTTGCGCCCGGGAGAGCGCGACGTGGCCGAGGAGGTCGGTGGCGGTGGCCTGTCCCCGCCGGGTCAGCGCCTCGTAGACGCGCTCCTCGGGTTCGGAGACCCCCACCACATGCCACATCCGTCGCCTCCGTCGGGAACCCGCCAGCTGTCCGGAACATGAACGCCCCGCAACATTGTCCGTCCTTTCGCACCCGTGCCAAGATCACCCGTCGATGCGCGCCGATTTCGTGCCGGGAATCACCCTTCACCTGGCCCGCAGGTGCGTCACGGCCTCAACGGCGAGGCCGGTCCGTGGCGTCACTGGTAAGGAGTTCTTGGATGGCCGTGCCCATACGGTCGAGACGGGTCCACAGAGGCCGGCTCGGCGCGCTGATCGCAGCCCTCACCCTGTCGCTGCTCGCCTCCGGCCCGCTGCCCGCCGCCCCGGCGCAGGCGGCTCCCGCGTCCGCGCCGCCCACCGCCTCGTCGCCGAGCTGGGAGGCCATGCGCTACACGCCCGCCGGCTGCAACACCGCCGCCGAGGGCACGCCGCTGGCCCGCTGCTACGCGCTCGGTCGCGCCACCGAGGACGGCCGGCTCGTGCAGCAGGAGTCCGCGCCGCCGGCGGGCGCGCTCGGACCGGCCGACATCCGGTCGGCGTACAAGCTGCCCGACGGAGGTGCGGGCAGGACCGTCGCCGTCGTGCTCGCCTTCGGCTACGAGGCCGCCGAGGCCGACCTCGCCGTCTTCCGCGCCCACTACGGGCTGCCGCCGTGCACCAGCGCCAACGGCTGCTTCCGGAAGGTGGACCAGCGCGGCGGTACCGACTACCCGCCGGAGGACCCGGACTGGTCGATCGAGGCCGCCCTGGACCTGGACGCCGTCTCCTCCGCCTGCCCGAAGTGCAACCTCCTCCTCGTGCAGGCCGACGACAACTCGCCGGCCAGCCTCGGCGCCGCGGTCGACACGGCCGCCCGGCTGGGCGCGACGGTCATCTCGAACTCGTACGGCATCGCCGGCGAGACCCCCTTCCAGGAGCTCTACAACGCCCACTACGACCACCCCGGCGTCGCCGTCGTGGTGGCCAGCGGCGACATCGGGAACCTCCAGAGCTACCCGGCGACCCACCCCGACGTGATCGCGGTCGGCGGCACCCGGCTCACCCGGGACTCCTCCCCGCGCGGCTGGTCGGAGACCGCCTGGGTGAACGCCGGCAGCGGCTGCTCCCTCTACGAGCCGCGACCGGAGTACCAGGCCGGGGTCGACACCCGCTGCGGGGACAAGCGGGCCACCGCGGACATCTCCGCCGTCGCCGACCCCGAGTCCGGGCTGGCCGTCTACAACACCCTCGGCCAGGACGGGTGGGCGCAGTGGGGCGGCACGTCCCTGGCCGCTCCGCTCGTCGCCGGGATGTACGCGCTCGCCGGTGACCCGCTGCCCGGGTCGTACCCGGTGACCTACCCGTACCGCAAGGACAAGACGGCCGGGCTCTTCGACATCACCGAGGGCTCCAACGGATGGTGCGGTGACCTGCTGTGCAACGCGGGGCCGGGCTGGGACGGGCCGACGGGCCTGGGATCGCCCAACGGGGTGTCGGCCCTGACGCTCGGCGCGACCGGCCGGATCACCGGCACCGTGACGACCGGCCGGACGAACGGCGCGGTCGCCGGCGCGACGGTCACCGCGACGGACGGTACCGGCGCCGCGTTCCGCGCGACGACCGACGCGCAGGGCCGGTACGACCTGCGGCTGCCCGCCGGCGGCTACGACGTGGCCGTCACCGAGTTCGGCTACCGCGCCCCCGCGGCGGCCCGGCTCACCGTGGCGGCCGACGCCGAACTCACCCACGACGTCACGCTGACCGCCCTCGCGAGCCGCACCCTGACCGGTACGGTGACCGACGGCTCCGGGCACGGCTGGCCAATCCACGCGCGGATCTCCATCGACGGCTACCCGGGCGGCGCGGTCCTCACCGACCCGTACACCGGCCGCTACGAGGTCGACCTGCCGGTCGACAACAGCTACACCCTGCGCGTGTCCCCGGTCGACCTGCCCGGCTACGTCACCGGCACCGTGACGGTGCGGGTGGACCAGCAGCCGAAGGGCCGGCCCCGCGACGTACGGCAGGACGTGCGGCTGAGCGTCGACACCGCGTCGTGCACCGCCCCGGGCTACGCCCCGCGCTACGAGGGGGCCAACGCCGACTTCACCGGCTGGACCGGCGACACCCCGAAGGACGGCTGGCGGACCACCGACGAGGCCGGTGGCGGGCAGACCTGGCGCTTCGACGACCCCAACGGCAAGGGCAACCTGACCGGCGGCACCGGCGGCTTCGCCACGGTCGACGGCTGGAGCCAGCCGGGCCCGATCGACACGAGCCTGGTCAGCCCGCCGGCCGACCTGACCGGTGTGACCGACCCGGTGATCGGCTTCGACACCGACTACTCGAGCTGGGACACGCAGACCGGCGACGTCGACCTCAGCCTGGACAACGGCGCGACGTGGACGAACGTCCGGCACTACGCCGGCGACGCCGTCAACGGCCACGTGGAGATCCCGGTCCCGCAGGCCGCGGGGAAGTCCGGTGTGCTCGTCCGCTTCCGCTACCAGGGTGAGACCGACGACTGGTGGCAGCTGGACAACGTGTTCGTGGGCCGGCGGTCCTGCGCCGCCGTGCCGGGCGGACTCGTCGCGGGGCAGGTCCGCGACGACAACACCGGCGCGGCGCTCATCGGCGCGACCGTGACCGCCGGTGGCGCGGTGGACGCCACCAGCCGGGCCACCCCCGAGGACGCGAACCTCGCCGACGGCTTCTACTGGCTGTTCGCACCGGGGACCCGCCCGGTCACGATGACCGTGTCCGGTCGGCACTACGGAGACGCCACGGCGACCGTACGCATCGACCCCGACGGCGTCACCCGGCGCGACTGGCGGCTGGAGGCCGGCCGGCTGGACGTCCGCCAGTCGGACCTCTCGGTGGCCGTCCGTCCGGGCCGCAGCGTCACGCGGAAGGTGCGGCTGACCAACGACGGCGACCGGCCGCTGCGCGTGA
The DNA here is from genome assembly GCF_036184225.1 of Micromonospora globbae. Classification (NCBI taxonomy): domain Bacteria; kingdom Bacillati; phylum Actinomycetota; class Actinomycetes; order Micromonosporales; family Micromonosporaceae; genus Micromonospora; species Micromonospora globbae. Next base: position 4,154,403 of record NZ_CP108084.1, on the reverse strand, counting down.
ACCTCGTCGAGCAGGACCGCGGCTACTCGCCGGCCGCCGGCGGGCGCCGCGCGACCGCGCCGGAGGCGCCGCTGGTCCGGGTCCGGACGGAGACGTCCGTGGCGGCCCGCGGTCGGGGGCACGGCTCCCCGCCCCCGCCGCAGCAGGCGGGGAACGGCACGGCGTGGACGACGCTGCCCGACTACCCGACGCTGGTGATGGACAACCTGGTCGCCGACAACGACGGCACCGTCTACTCCGTCGGCGGCAGCGGGGACTCCGGTTCGCTCGCCGAGGGGTACGTCCTCGACCCGCAGGCCGGGTCGTGGAGCCGGATCGCCGATCTGCCCGAGCCCCGGGCGGCCGCGGTCGGCGGTTTCGTCGACGGCCGGCTGTACGCGGTCGGCGGGTGGGACGAGGCGAGCAACGCCGCGACGACGACGTACGCCTACGACCCGATGACCGACCGGTGGTCGCGCCGGGCGGACCTGCCCAGCGGCGTGACGGCCGCCGCGGCGGCCTCGGTCGGCGGCCGCCTGTACGTGGTGGCCGGCTGCACGACCGGCGACTGCGAGCCGGCGTCGAACCGGACGTACCGCTACGACCCGCGTACCGACACGTGGAGCAGGCTGGCCGACTACCCGCTGGCGGTCGCGTTCCTCGCCTGCGCTCCGGCCGGTGACGGGGTGGTCTGCGCGGGCGGCATCGACCCCGGCCGGCGGGTCCCGACGAACGAGGCCTTCCGGTACTTCGCGGAGTCGGACACGTGGGTGCCCACCACGCCGCTGCCGATCTCGCGCTGGGGCATGGCGTACGCCGGTGCGGGCGGCAAGCTCCAGGTCGTCGGCGGCATCGCCGCGGGATCGGTCAACAACGAGGCCCTGGAGTTCGACCCGGAGACCGGGGTGTGGACGGAGCTGCCGAACGCGAACAACGCGCTGTACCGGGGCGGGGCCGCCTGCGGCCTGTACCAGGTCGGCGGTTCGCTCGGCTCGTTCGCGATCACCCCGTACGCCCAGCACCTGCCCGGTCACGACGCCTGCGTCCGCGGCAGTGACGTGTCGTGGCTGTCGGTCGACCGGACCGAGGTGACCATCCCGGCGGGACGGTCGGTCACGGTCACGGTGACGGCGGCCGCCCCGGCCGTCGCCGGGCACGGCGTGTACCGGGCGCGGCTCGCGTTCGACACGGACACCCCGTACCGGACCGAGCCGCTCACGGTGGCCATGACGCTGCGCTGACACCCCCCGACCGCGCCCGCCCGGACGACCCCTCCCGGGCGGGCGCGGCCCTTTACCGGCCGGGCTACCCGAGCGGACGGGACAGGGTCGCCGGCGCCTGGTGACCGGTGGGTAACCTGTGACCCCGGCCACGGACGAGGGGAGCGACCATGCAGCGGATCGAGGGTCACGGTGGGGAGCTGGCGCTCGCGGCGCTACGCGCGTACGGCGTGCGGGAGATGTTCACCCTCTCCGGCGGGCACGTGTTCCCGCTCTACGACGCCGCCCACAGGAACGACTTCCCGATCTACGACGTCCGGCACGAGCAGTCCGCGGTCTTCGCGGCCGAGGCCGTGGCGAAGCTCCAGCGGCGTCCGGGCCTCGCCGTGCTCACCGCCGGCCCGGGCGTGACCAACGGCATCTCCGGCCTGACCAGCGCGTACTTCAACGCCTCGCCGGTGCTCGTGCTGGGCGGCCGGGCGCCGGCGTTCCGCTGGGGCTCAGGCAGCCTCCAGGAGATGGACCACCTGCCGCTGGTCGCCCCGGTCACCAAGCATGCCGAGACGGTCTTCAGCACCGACGACATCCCCCGGGCCGTGAACGCCGCGCTCACCACGGCGCTCACCCCGCACCGCGGCCCGGTGTTCCTCGACTTCCCGCTGGAGACCGTCTTCTCGGTCACCGACGCCGACCTGCCGGCCCCGCCCGGCATCGCCCCCGTCGAGCCCGACCCGGACGAGGTCGCCCGCGCGGCCCGCCTGGTCGCCGCCGCCGAGCGGCCGGTCATCATCGCCGGGTCGGACGTGTACGCCGGTGACGCCACCGCCGCCCTGCGCGAGGCGGCCGAGGCGTTGCAGGTGCCCGTCTTCACCAACGGCATGGGCCGGGGCTCGCTGCCGCCGGAGCACCCGCTGGCCTTCGCGAAGGCCCGCCGGGCCGCGCTCTCCGGCGCCGACGTGGTCGTGGTGGTCGGCACCCCGCTCGACTTCCGGCTCAACTTCGGCGACTTCGGCGACGCCAAGGTGGTGCACGTCGTCGACGCCCCGAGCCAGCGGGCCGGGCACGTCCAGCCGGCCGCCGCCCCTGCCGGCGACCTGCGGCTGATCCTCTCCGCGCTGGCCGACCACCCGGGCGACCGGGTCGACCACGCGGGCTGGATCGCCGACCTGCGTGCCGCCGAGGACGCCGCCAAGGCCCGCGACGCCGAGGAGATGGCCGCCGAGACCGACCCGATCCGCCCGGCCCGGGTCTACGGCGAGCTGCGCAAGGTGCTGGCCCGGGACGCCATCACCATCGGCGACGGCGGCGACTTCGTCTCGTACGCCGGGCGCTACCTCGAACCGGCGCAGCCCGGCACCTGGCTGGACCCGGGCCCGTACGGCTGCCTCGGCACCGGCATGGGTTACGCGATGGGCGCCCGGGTCAGCCACCCGGACCGGCAGATCTGCGTGCTGATGGGCGACGGCGCGGCCGGCTTCTCGCTGATGGACGTGGAGTCGCTGGTCCGCCAGAAGCTGCCCGTGGTCATCGTGGTCGGCAACAACGGCATCTGGGGGCTGGAGAAGCACCCGATGCGCGCCATGTACGGCTACGACGTCGCGGCCGACCTCCAGCCGGAACTCCGCTACGACCAGGTGGTCACCGCGCTCGGCGGGGCCGGCGAGACGGTGGCGAAGTCCGCCGACCTCGGTCCGGCGCTGCAGCGCGCCTTCGACGCCGGGGTGCCGTACCTCGTGAACGTCATCACCGACCCGGCCGACGCGTACCCCCGGTCGTCGAACCTCGCCTGACGGCCGCCGCGCCGCCGCCGTGGACGCACGGCGGCGGCGCCTCGACCTGCGGCCGGGCGGCGTCGTGCGGCTACACCTCCGGGCGGTCCTCCTCGCGGGGCGGCTCGCCGTCGCGGGACCGTGGCGGCGCGCCGTCGGGCGGCCCGGCCTGGCGGCGGCGCAGGTCGTCCTCGCGGCGGCGCAGGTCCTCCTCCCAGCGGCGGAACAGCTCCCGGTCGTCCTGGCGGGAGCGCTCGGCGATCGACTTCAGGAACTCGGGGTCGTCGTCCGGCGCCACCGGCCGGCGGTCGCGTTCGGAGAACCCGTTCCCCACTGGCCACCGGGTGCGGGCGGGTCGGCCGGCGGCCGGCTCGCGACCGGCCACGAACCAGGCGATCGAGCCGACCAGCGGGAAGAACAGGATGATGAGCACCCAGCCGATCCGGGGCAGGGCGCGGATCTCGCCCTCCTCCGCGGAGAGACAGCTGATCAGGGCGCAGACGGCGAGGACGATCTGCACCACGAAGAGGAGGGCGTAGAGCCGGACCATGCGCCCATCATGGCGCACCGCGCCGACTCACCACAGCCCGCGCAGCACCAGTGCCACGCCGAGCACGGCGAGCGCCGCGGCGCCGAGGGCGGCCAGCGGCAGCGACCGCCCGCCCGTGGGAGCCGGCCCGGTACCGGTGCCCCGCCGCCAGCAGACCGGCAGGACGGCGCCCCAGACGACCAGGGTCACGCCGGCGAGCAGCACCCCGCCGAGGTCACCGGTGAACGCCAGCCGCACGGCGAGGACCGTGACCACCGTCAGTGCGAGCGCCGTCCGCCGCCACGCCAGCCGGGTCCGCTCCGGCTGGAGGCCGGGGTCGCGCGCCGGCCGCGGCGCGGCGGACGGCCCGCTCACCGGCCGCCCAGCGCCCTGAGCAGCACGGCGACCACCAGCAGCAGCGCGCCGAGGCCGACGGTGAGGGCCAGCACGGCGGGGAAGCGGGAGGCGGGCAGTTCCTCGCCGAGCCGGATGGCCCGTTCGGTACGCGCCCAGTGGTCGACGGCGCGGACCGCGACGGCGCCGCCGAGCAGCAGCAACGCGATCGCGATCGCCTCACGCAGGTGGCGCAGCGGCAACGGTGGCAGGAACTGGGCGGCGGCCAACCCGCCGGCCACCAGCGCCAGCCCCGTCCGGAGCCAGGCGAGGAACGTCCGCTCGTTGGCCAGGGAGAACCGGTAGTCGGGGGTGCTGCCGACCGACCGCAGCTCCCGCGGATCGAACCACCGCCTGATCGACTCCCACACGTTGCCGATTATCCGTTGGCCAGCGGTCGTAGCCTGAAGCGATGACGGATCTTGATGCGAGCACCCTGCGCGCCGCGTACGACGCCCAGCTACGTCCGGAGCTGCCCGACCCGCTGCCGCCGGGGGTCACCGTCGAGCGGGACGGACCGCTGTACCGGGTGCTCGGTCTCGACCATCGGGGCTTTCTGACGTACCGCGACCTCGGCGGCCTGTCCGGCGCGGCGCTGGACGAGTTGATCGCCCGCCAGGTCGAGGTGTTCCGGCAGCGGGGCGAGGCCGTCGAGTGGAAGCTCGCCGGCCACGACGAGCCGGCGGACCTGCCCGAGCGTCTGCGCGCCGCCGGCTTCGTCCCCGAGGACCGGGAGACCGTCGTGATCGGGCCGGTGGCGCCGCTGTCGGCCGCGCTCCCGGTGCTGCCCGACGGCGTACGCCTGCGGGAGGTGACCGGCCGCGCGGACCTCGACCGGATCGTGGCGATGGAGGAGGCGGTCTGGGGGGCCGACCGCAGCCACCTCGCGGACGCCCTGGAGCGGGAGATCGCCTCGGACCCACACTCGATCACCGTGGTGGTCGCCGAGGCGGGGGAGACCGTCGTCAGCGCCGGCTGGATCCGCTACGTGGCGGGCACCGGTTTCGCCTCGCTCTGGGGCGGCTCGACCCTGCCGGAGTGGCGGCGGCGGGGCATCTACCGGGCGCTGGTCGTCCATCGAGCCCGGCTGGCCGCGCAGCGGGACCGGACGCTGCTCCAGGTCGACGCCTCCGACGACAGCCGCCCCATCCTGGAGCGGCTCGGCTTCGTCGCCGTCACCACGACCACCCCGTACGTCTACACTCCGTGATCATGGCTGAGGGGTTGACGGACGAGGACCGGCTCGTGCTCAAGACCGCCGCGTTCGGCGCGGTCTTCCTGGTGTCGAACGTCGACCCGGGCATGGTGGCCGTGCTCAAGGAGAGCCTCGCCGCGTCCGGGGCCTTCGCCGGTGCCTCCGGGGTCGTCAAGGAGGCGCTCACGACCGGTCCGCTGCCGCGGCTGCCGCGCGACTCGATCCTCGAGGTGGAGGCGACGGTGCTGCCTGCGCTCGGCCGGGCGGTGCGGATCCTGCGCGAGAAGGCGCCGGAGGACGTGGCCGTCTTCCGCGAGGTGGTGCTGGCCGCCGCCGACCGGGTGGCCCGCGCGCACGCCGGGGTCGCCCCGGAGGAGGCGGCGATGATCGAGCGGATCAGGGCGGCGCTGGCCGAGCCGGCGTGACCGCATGGGCGGGACGCCCGGTGGGCGGGCCCGCCGCGCGGGCGTACGGCGGGAGGGCGGCCGCTACCCGGCGTGCCGTGGCGCCGGTGAGCTGTGTCACGCTGAGTGCCCGGGAGGCCGAAGCTACTGACAGGTAACATGGCGCCCGTGGGCAACTGCACAGCAGCCCGCGGTTGACCGATCGTTAAGTCACGCGGGAGGCTGCGCCCCAGACCGGGCGAGCGATCGCAACACCACACAGGAGGGTCGTCGAAGCGCGATGAACATCGTCGTACTCGTCAAGCAGGTGCCCGACTCGGGCGCGGACCGCAACCTGCGCAGTGACGACAACACCGTCGACCGCGGTTCGGCGAACAACGTCATCAACGAGATGGACGAGTACGCCATCGAGGAGGCGTTGAAGATCAAGGAGGCTCACGGCGGTGAGGTCACCATCCTGACCATGGGTCCGGAGCAGGCGACCGAGTCGATCCGCAAGGCGCTGTCGATGGGCCCGGACAAGGCGGTCCACGTGGTGGACGACGCGCTGCGCGGCTCCTGCGCCGTCGCGACCTCGAAGGTGCTCGCCGCCGCGCTGCGCACTCTGAACGCGGACCTGGTCATCTGCGGCGCCGAGTCGACCGACGGCCGGGTGCAGGTGATGCCGCACATGATCGCCGAGCGGCTGGGTGTGGCGGCGCTCACCGGCGCCCGCAAGCTCACGGTGGACGGCGGCACGCTGACCGTCGAGCGGCAGACCGAGGAGGGCTACGAGGTGGTCACCGCCTCGACCCCGGCCGTGGTCTCCGTGTGGGACACGATCAACGAGCCGCGGTACCCGTCGTTCAAGGGCATCATGGCGGCCAAGAAGAAGCCGGTGCAGACCCTCTCCCTGGGCGACCTCGGCGTCGCACCGGCCGAGGTGGGCTTCGACGGCGCCACCAGCGCCGTGCTGGAGCACAGCAAGCGTCCGCCGCGTTCGGGCGGCGTGAAGGTCACCGACGAGGGCGACGGCGGCGTCAAGCTGGTCGAGTTCCTCGCCACCGAGAAGTTCGTGTGAGAGGTCTGGACATGTCTGAGGTTCTCGTCGTCGTCGAAGCCACCCGCGAGTTCGGCGTCAAGAAGGTCACCCTGGAGATGCTCACCCTCGCCCGCGACCTGGGCACCCCCGCCGCGGTGGTGCTCGGCGGCCCCGGCGCGGCCGAGGCGCTCTCGGCGAAGCTGGGCGAGTACGGGGCGGAGAAGATCTACGCCGCCGAGGGTGAGGAGATCGACGGCTACCTGGTCGCCCCGAAGGCCACCGTGCTGGCCGAGCTGGTCACGCGCGTGCAGCCGGCCGCCGTCCTGCTCGCCTCGTCGCAGGAGGGAAAGGAGATCGCCGCCCGGCTGGCGGTCAAGCTGGACAACGGCATCCTGACCGACGTGGTCGACCTGTCCGCGGACGGCACCGCCACCCAGGTCGCGTTCGCCGGCTCCACCATCGTCAAGTCCAAGGTCACCCGGGGGCTGCCGCTGGTCACGCTCCGGCCGAACTCGGTGAACCCCACCCCGGCCGCCGCGTCCCCGACCGTCGAGCAGCTCACCGTCACCGTGGCCGAGGGCGACAAGCTGGCCAAGGTGGTGGACCGGGTCGCCGAGCAGAAGGGCTCGCGTCCCGAGCTGACCGAGGCGTCGGTGGTCGTGTCCGGTGGCCGTGGCGTCGGCAACGCGGACAACTTCAAGCTCGTCGAGGAGCTGGCCGACCTGCTGGGTGGCGCCGTCGGCGCGTCCCGGGCGGCCGTCGACTCCGGCTTCTACCCGCACCAGTTCCAGGTGGGTCAGACCGGCAAGACCGTCTCCCCGCAGCTCTACATCGCGCTGGGCATCTCCGGGGCCATCCAGCACCGGGCCGGCATGCAGACCTCGAAGACGATCGTCGCGGTGAACAAGGACGCCGAGGCGCCGATCTTCGAGCTGGCCGACTTCGGCGTGGTCGGCGACCTGTTCAAGGTCGTACCCCAGGCCGCCGAGGAGATCCGCAAGCGCAAGTGACCGCCGGTGGCGCCGCCGTCCGGCGCCACCACGGGAGACAGACACCACGAGTGGCCGTCCGGAACGCCGGGCGGCCACTCGCCGTATGCGCCGGTCGGGCTCGGGGGATGGGGAGCTGATCGGCGGGCCGGGGAGCTGAGCCGGCCCGCCGATCAGCCCGTCGAGGTGCCCGGGGCGTGCGGTCGCCGTGCCGGGCAGGCTGGGCTCGGTCCGCGGTGACGCGGACGTCGACACCTGAGTATGCCTGACGTGCACCGTCCGGTGGTGTGCGAGGCACCGATTCCGGGGCACTCGGCGCACACCTCCCGATACCCGGGACGTCGCTGATGAATCGTGCCGCCCGTCCCGGCGCCGGAGGCGGAGGCCCGCCTCCCCCCGCCGGCCGCCCGGCGTACGGCCGTAGGCTGAGCGGTGATGGCATACCTGGATCACGCGGCGACCACTCCGATGCTCGACGAGGCACTGGAGGCGTACGTCGCCACCGCCCGTGAGGTCGGCAACGCGTCCTCGCTGCACGCGGCCGGTCGGCGGGCTCGCCGCCGGGTCGAGGAGTCCCGGGAGCGGGTGGCCGCGGTCCTGGGTGCGCGACCCTCCGAAGTGATCTTCACGGGCGGCGGGACGGAGAGCGACAACCTCGCGGTCAAGGGCATCTTCTGGGCCCGCCGCGCGGCCGGTGGCGACCGTCGCCGGGTGGTCTCCAGCGCCGTGGAGCACCACGCCGTGCTCGACGCCGTGGACTGGCTGGGCCAGCACGAGGGCGCCGAGGTCGGCTGGCTGCCAGTCGACGCGGCCGGCCGGCTCGCCCCGGACGCGCTCCGCGCCGAGCTGGCCGAGCACGGCGACCGGATCGCGCTCGTCACCGCCATGTGGGCCAACAACGAGGTCGGCACCGTGCAGCCGGTCAGCGAACTGGCGGCCGTCGCCGCCGAGTACGGGGTGCCGTTCCACACCGACGCGATCCAGGCGGTCGGCCAGGTGCCCGTCGACTTCGCCGCCAGCGGCGTCGCCGCGCTGACCGTCACCGGGCACAAGCTCGGCGGCCCGGTCGGGGTCGGCGCCCTGCTGCTCGGCCGCGACGTGCCGACGACCCCGCTGCTGCACGGGGGCGGCCAGGAGCGCGACGTCCGCTCCGGCACGCTCGACACCGCCGGCATCGTGGCCTTCGCCGTGGCGGTGGAGACCGCCGTGAAGGGCCAGCAGGAGTACGCGGCCCGGATCGCCGCGCTCCGCGACGACCTGGTCGAGCGGGTCCGTCACGCGGTGCCCGAGGCGATCTACAACGGCGACCCGGTGGACCGGCTGCCCGGCAACGCGCACTTCTCGTTCCCCGGCTGTGAGGGGGACGCCCTGCTGCTGCTCCTCGACGCGCAGGGCATCGCCTGCTCGACCGGCTCCGCCTGCTCCGCCGGGGTGGCCCAACCCTCACACGTCCTGCTCGCGATGGGCGCCGACGACGACCGGGCCCGTTCGTCGCTGCGCTTCACCCTCGGCCACACCTCCACCCGCGAGGACGTGGACGCCCTGGTGGCCGCCCTCCCCGGTGCCGTGGAACGCGCCCGCCGCGCCGCCGCCTACCGCACCCCCCGCTAACCCCCTCCTTCCTCCGCGATCTTGCACTTTGTGCCCCTCGTATGCCCCTTTCGCGGCCTTTGCCGGGGCAGGAAGTGCAAGATCGCGGAGGAGGGAGCGGGGGCGTGGGGGTACGGGGTGGGGGTGGTTAGGGTTGAGGGGCGGAAGGGAGCGGGTCGTGAGGGTGTTGGCGGCGATGTCCGGGGGGGTGGACTCGGCGGTCGCGGCGGCGCGGGCGGTCGACGCCGGCCACGACGTGACCGGGGTGCACCTCGCGCTGGCGCGCAACCCGCAGACGTACCGCACGGGCGCGCGCGGCTGCTGCACACTCGAGGACTCCCGCGACGCCCGCCGTGCGGCCGACGTCATCGGCATCCCGTTCTACGTCTGGGACATGGCCGACCGCTTCCACGCCGACGTGGTGGACGACTTCGTCGCCGAGTACGCGGCCGGTCGTACCCCGAATCCCTGCCTGCGCTGCAACGAGAAGATCAAGTTCGCGGCGGTGCTCGACCGCGCCGTGGCCCTGGGCTTCGACGCCGTGGTCACCGGCCACCACGCCCGGCTCGGCCCCGACGGCCTGCTGCGGCGCAGCGTCGACGTGGCCAAGGACCAGTCGTACGTCCTCGCGGTGCTGACCCGCGAGCAGCTGGACCGGTCGATCTTCCCCCTCGGCGACTCGACGAAGGCACAGGTCCGGGCCGAGGCCGCCCGGCGCGGCCTGGCGGTGGCCGACAAGCCCGACTCGCACGACATCTGCTTCATCGCCGACGGCGACACCCGCGGCTTCCTCGCCCAGCGGCTCGGTGAGCAGCCCGGGGCGGTGGTCGACGCGACCACCGGCGCGGTGGTGGGCAGCCACAGCGGCGCGTACGCCTACACGGTCGGCCAGCGGCGGGGCCTGCACCTGGACCGCCCGGCACCGGACGGCCGGCCCCGGTACGTGCTCTCCATCACCCCGAAGACCAACACCGTGACCGTCGGGCCGGCCGAGGCGCTGGAGGTGTCCCGCGTCCGGGGCGAGCGACCGGTGTGGACCGGCGGTCCGCGGCCGGACGGGCCGGTCGAGTGCGAGGTGCAGCTGCGCGCGCACGGCGACGTGGTGCCCGCCACCGTCGTCATCGACGGGGACGCGCTGCACGCCGAGCTGCGCCGGCCGGTGCGGGGCGTGGCCGCCGGCCAGGCGATCGTCGCCTACCGGCCGGACCCGGCCGGTGACGTGGTGCTCGGCTCCGCCACGATCACCGCCTGAGGCGCGGCCGCCCGGCGTACCGGATACCCTTCGGCCGTGACAGATCAGGCGTGGCCGTGGCCGGCCGGCGCGGCGACCGGCATCGGGTCGCTGCCCGGCACCGACATCGCCGAGGCGCAGCGGATCGTCCTCGGTGAGCTTCCCGCCCTGCCCCACCTGCCGGAGCTTCCCGCCCGTGGTCCGGGCGCCGACCTGATCGGGCGCACCGCCGGTCTGCTGGTCGAGCTCCCCGTCGAGCTGTACGCGGCCCGCTGGCGGATCGCGCCCCGCCCGGGGCGCGACCTGCGCCGGGCCCGGGACCTCATGGAGCGCGACCTCGACCAGCTCGCCGAGCAGGCCGAGGGGTACGCGGGCCCGGTCAAGGTGCAGGCCGGCGGCCCGTTCACCCTGGCCGCCGCCCTGGAGCTGCCGATCGGCGGCCGGGTGCTGCGCGACCCGGGCGCCGTGCGGGACCTGGTCGGCTCCCTCGCCGAGGGGCTGCGCGACCACGTGGCGGCCGTCGTCCGGCGGCTGCCCCGGGCGACGGTGCTGCTGCAACTCGACGAGCCGTCGCTGCCGGCCGTGCTCGCCGGGCGCGTGCCCACCGAGAGTGGGCTCGGCACGTACCCGGCCGCGGAGTCCGGGACCGTGGCGACCCTGCTCCGCTCGCTGGTCGAGGGGGTCGGCGTGCCGACGGTGGTGCACTGCTGCGCGCCGGACGTCCCGGTGCAGTTGATCCGCTCCACCGGCGCCGTCGGTGTCGCCCTCGACCTGTCGCTCGTCACCGACCTGGACCCGCTCGGCGAGGTGCTCGACGCCGGGCTGGGGCTGCTCGCCGGCGCCGCGCCCACCCGGCCGCCGTCGGCCGGTCGCGCACCGACGTCCGCCGAGGTGGCCGACCGGGTACGCACGCTGTGGGACCGCCTCAGCTTCCCCCGCGCCCGGCTGGCCGAGCAGGTCGTGGTCACCCCGGCCTGCGGCCTGGCCGGGGCCACTCCGGAGTACGCCCGGGCCGTGCTGGCGGCGTGCCGCGACGCCGGGCGGCGGCTCGCCGAGGAGTGAGGTTTCCTGTCGTACGTCGGGGGCACGATGACCGGCATGATTGGACAGCTGCGTTCTGTGGTGATCGACTGCCCCGATCCGCGCGGGCTCGCCGGCTTCTACGCGGAGCTGCTCGGCCTCCCGCTGATCGAGGACAACTCCGACGGTGACGACTGGGTGGTGCTGGGAGGCCCGCCCGGGCACCTGCCGCGACTCGCCTTCCAGAAGGCGCCCGACCTGCGTGCTCCCGACTGGCCCGACCCGGAGCGGCCCCAGCAGTTCCACATCGACGTGACGGTGGACGACATCGAGGCCGCGGAGAAGGCGGCGCTGGCCCTCGGCGCGCGCCGGCTGCCCGGTGAGGGGGACGGCTTCCGGGTCTACGCCGACCCGGCCGGCCATCCGTTCTGCCTCTGCTGGGACTGACGCGGGCTCCGCCGACCGGCCCGGCGGCCGAAGCGCGCGCCGGCCGGCGCGGCGTGGCGCGCCCGCCCGGGGTGTGGTGGACCGACCCGGGCGGCGTGGCGTGGTGTGCGCCGGGCCGGCATGATCGGGGCCGTGACCGACCCCTCGCCACGCCGTGCCTCCGGTTCCCTCTTCGGCCTCGCCTACGGTGACGCCCTGGGCAAACCGACCGAGTTCCTCACCGTCGCCGAGATCGTCGGGCGGTACGGCCCGGCCGGTCCCCGGGAGCTGGCGGGCGACCCGGCGCTGGTCACCGACGACACGCAGATGGCGCTGGCCGTCGCCTGGGCGCTGCACGACGCGCCCGATCACACACCCGCGGCGGTCGAGCCACTGCTGCGCCGGCGCTTCGTCGAGTGGTCGGTCAGCCCCGACAACGACCGCGCGCCGGGGGTGACCTGCCTGCGGGCCTGCGCCGAGCTGGCCCGGGGCACCCGTTGGCAGGAGGCGACGGTCGCCGGCTCGAAGGGCTGCGGTGCCAACATGCGGGTCACCCCGGTCGGGCTGCTCGACGTCGACCTCGACACGCTCGCCGGGCTGGCCCAGCTCCAGGCGGGTCTGACCCACGGGCACCCGACGGGCCTGGCGGCCAGCGAGCTGACCGCGTACGCCGTCCGGCTCCTGCGCGACGGCGCGGCCCTGGCCGACCTGCCCGGACTGCTCACCGACCGGGCCCGCGAGCAGCGCACCACCTACCGGGGCGACTGGCTGGGCGACCTGTGGCAGCGTCCCGGCGCGACGAGCCCCGAGGACTTCATCGCCCGGGGCTGGGACGAGTGCCTCGACGCCCTCGGCCGCCTCGACGCGGCGCTGGCCGGGCCCGACGACGCCGGCGACCCGTGCCGGCTCACCGGCGAGGGCTGGATCGCCGAGGAGGCGCTGGCCACCGCGCTGCTCTGCGCGCTGTGGCACGCCGACGACCCGGTCGGCGCGCTGGCCCGCGGCGCCACCACGGCCGGCGACTCCGACTCCATCGCGGCCCTCGCGGGCGCCTTCGTCGGCGCCGCGTACGGCATGTCCGCGTGGCCGGACGGGTGGTCCGACCGGATCGAGTACGCCGACCAGCTCACCGCCCTCGCCGCCCGCCACGACTGACCCGCGGACCCGGCACCGGCTCGACGCGACGTTCCGCCGACCCGCCGGCACGGGCGGGTGGTCGTACCGGCCGACAGGGCGCATGCTGGTGCGGCGACGCAGGTCAGGCGGGTGCGCGGGACGCTTGTCACCCCCGCCCGCTACGGTGCGGGAGTAGCACGATCACGGGAGGTCGACAGCGGTGTCGGAGGAAGCGGTACCCCAGGAGGTCAGCCCCGCCCAGGAGGCGGCGGCGGGCGCCGAGCCGACCCCGGAGGCGCGGGAGCGGCACGCGACGCTGAGCCAGGAGCTCACCGAACACCAGTACCGCTACTACGTGCTCGACGCGCCGACCATCTCCGACGCCGAGTTCGACAAGCTGCTGCGCGAGTTGGAGGCGCTGGAGGAGGAGTTCCCGGCCCTGCGGACGCCCGACTCGCCCACCCAGCGGGTCGGCGGCACGTTCTCCACCGAGTTCACGCCCGTGCAGCACGCGGAGCGGATGCTCTCGCTCGACAACGCGTTCGCCGACGAGGAGCTGGCCGCCTGGGCGGAGCGGGTCGAGCGCGACGCCGGCGGGCCCGTTCCCTACCTGTGCGAGCTGAAGGTCGACGGCCTGGCCATCAACCTGACCTACGAGAAGGGCCGGCTCGTGCGGGCCGCGACCCGTGGCGACGGGCGCACCGGGGAGGACGTCACCGCCAACGTGCGCAGCATCCGGGACGTGCCGGCCCGGCTCACCCCCTCCGACGAGTTCCCCGACGTGCCGGAGTTCCTGGAGGTGCGGGGCGAGATCTACTTCCCGGTGGCCGCGTTCGCCGACCTCAACGCCGGCCTCGTCGAGCAGGGCAAGGCCCCGTTCGCCAACCCGCGCAACGCCGCCGCCGGCAGCCTCCGCCAGAAGGACCCGCGGATCACGGCGTCGCGTCCGCTGCGGCTCGTGGTGCACGGCATCGGCGCGCGGCGCGGGTTCCAGCCGGCGGCGCAGTCCGAGTCGTACGCGGCGCTGAAGGCGTGGGGCCTGCCGACCAGCGACCGTTGGCGGGTCGTGCCCGACCTGGCCGGCGTCGCCGAGTACATCGCCTACTACGCCGAGCACCGGCACGACGTCGAGCACGAGATCGACGGCGTGGTGGTCAAGGTCGACCCGGTCTCGATCCAGGGCCGCCTCGGCTCCACGAGCCGTGCGCCCCGCTGGGCCATCGCCTTCAAGTACCCGCCGGAGGAGGTGACCACCAAGCTGCTCGACATCGACGTCAACGTCGGGCGGACGGGGCGGGTCACCCCGTTCGCCGTGCTCGAACCGGTCCGGGTGGCCGGCTCCACGGTCGCCCTGGCCACGCTGCACAACGCCCGGGAGGTCGAGCGCAAGGGCGTGCTGATCGGCGACACGGTGGTCATCCGCAAGGCCGGCGACGTCATCCCCGAGGTGCTCGGTCCGGTGGTCGACCTGCGCCCCGCCGACGCCCGGCCCTTCGTCATGCCGACCACGTGCCCCGCCTGCGGCACCCCGCTCGCCCCCGCCAAGGAGGGCGACATCGACATCCGCTGCCCCAACACGCGCAGCTGCCCCGCCCAGCTGCGCGAGCGGGTCTTCCACCTCGCCGGTCGGGGCGCGTTCGACATCGAGGTGCTGGGCTACAAGGGCGCGGCGGCCCTGCTCGACGCGGAGATCATCCGCGACGAGGGCGACCTCTTCCAGCTCGACGCCGAGCAGCTGTCCCGGTCCCCGTTCTTCGTGAACAAGGACGGCAGCCTGGGCAGCAACGCCGTCAAGCTGCTGGACAACCTGGCCGTCGCCAAGGAGCGCGACCTCTGGCGCGTCCTCGTGGCCCTCTCGATCCGGCACGTCGGCCCGACCGCCGCCCAGGCACTCGCCCGGCACTTCCGCTCCATCGAGGCCATCGACAAGGCCAGCCAGGAGGAGCTGTCCTCGGTCGACGGGGTCGGCCCGACCATCGCGGCCAGCATCCGCGAGTGGTTCGCCGTGGACTGGCACCGCGAGGTGGTCCGCAAGTGGGCCGAGGCCGGCGTACGCATGGCCGAGGAGGCGGGTGACGAGGGCCCCCGGCCGCTGGACGGGGTCACGGTCGTGGTCACCGGCACCCTGGCCGGGTTCTCCCGGGACCAGGCGGCCGAGGCGGTGCAGAGCCGGGGCGGCAAGGTCAGCGGTTCCGTCTCGAAGAAGACGACGTTCGTGGTCGTGGGCGAGAACCCGGGCTCCAAGGCCGACAAGGCGGCCAGTCTCAAGGTGCCGGTCCTCGACGAGGACG
This sequence comes from Micromonospora globbae, assembly GCF_036184225.1. NCBI lineage: Bacteria > Bacillati > Actinomycetota > Actinomycetes > Micromonosporales > Micromonosporaceae > Micromonospora > Micromonospora globbae. The sequence goes on along the minus strand of NZ_CP108084.1, from coordinate 4,139,230 downwards.
GCTTCCGCGTGCTGCTCGACGCCGGGCCCGACGCCGCCCGCGAGGTGGCCCGCGTCGAGGGCTGAGGTCCGGCAGGCCCCGTGTGGGAGGGCTGGGCGCGTATACCAAGTTAATTACGACTACGACCGATTCGTGACTGTCATACCGGGAAAGCCGGCACCGAGGGCGTTTCATTGGTGCACGGCGTGTGAACGCGCACGCCGACCGTTGTCCGGGAGGTGTGATGGAGGTCGCCGACCCGCGCAACGTCGTCCCGCCGGGCCGGGTGGCGCCGTTCAGCGCCTTCATCGCCACCGTCCTGGCCCTGGCGGTGCTCGTCGCCGCCGGTCCACTGGCGACGCTGCCGGATCAGCTGCCACGGCTGCCGGTGGCGTTCTGGACGATGGCGGCGCTCGCCGTCGTGTGCGACGCCCGCCCCTTCGTGCCGCCGGGCCGGCGCCAGTCCTCGGCCGTCTTCCCGTCCACCTGCTTCACCTTCGCGATCCTGCTCGGCTGGGGGCTGGGCCCGGCCGTGGCCGTGCAGGCGGTGGCCGTCGTCGTCTCCGGCTGGCGGCTGCGCCACGCCGCCTGGCGGACGGCGTTCAACGTCGGCCAGTACGCCTGCGCCCTCGCCGCCGCGTACGGGATCACCCGGCTCGGCCCGGGCACCGTCTTCTCCGGCGGCACCCTGCACGGGGCGGACGTGCTGGCCGTCGGCGGCGCCACGGTCGTCTGGTTCCTGGTCAACTACGTGCTGGTCAGCGCCGCCGTACGGCTGCGTTTCGGTGACCGGTGGTGGCCGACCTTCCGGCAGGGGCTCGGCTTCGAGCTGCTCTCCACCGGGTCGCTGCTCCTGCTCGCCCCGGTGCTGATCGCCGCGGCCCGCGCCAGCGCCGCGCTGATCCCGCTCGTGCTGGTGCCGTTGTTCGCCGTCTACCGGATGGCGCGGCTCAGCGTCGAGCAGCAGCAGTTGGCGTCCCTGGATCCGCTCACCGGCCTGCCCAACCGCAAGGCGCTGCTCGCCGAGGTCGCCGAGCAGGTGCACCTGCACGCCGAACGGTCCGCCCGGGGCGAGCCCGACGGACACCTCGCGCTGCTGCTCATCGACCTGGACCGGTTCAAGAACGTCAACGACGCGCTCGGCCACGCGGTGGGGGACCGGCTCCTGGTGGAGGTCAGCCACCGGCTCACCGCGCTGGTCGACGGCCGCGACATGGTGGCCCGCCTCGGCGGGGACGAGTTCGCCATCGTGATGACCGGCCTGACCGACGTCGACGAGGCGCGTGAGCTGGCCGACCGCGTGGTCCGTACGCTCGCCGAGCCGGTGCCGCTGGACGGCCTGCCCCTGGACGTGGGCGGGTCGATCGGCATCGCGCTCTTCCCGGAGCACGGCGAGGACTTCGCCACCCTGATGCGCCACGCGGACGTCGCCATGTACGACGCCAAGCACCGCAACGACACGGTGGCCGTCTACACGGCCGAGTCCGACCACAACTCGGCCGAGCGGCTCGGCCTCCTGGCCGATCTGCGCCGGGTGCTCGAAGCCGGCGCCACCGTCGACGACCACCTCCCGCCGGGCGCCGCCCGAGCTGAGGCGGGGGAGCCGGACATCGCTGCGGGTGGGGCACGCGGCGGGGACGGGGCGGCCCTCGCCGCCCCCGGCGACGGTCCGGCCCTGCCCGAACGTGGCAATGGCGCGCCCCTCGCCGCCCCTGGCGACGGCGCGTTCCCCGGCGAGAGCGGCAATGGCGCGGCCCTCCGCGAATCCGGCGACGGCGCGGCTCTCGGCGGACCCGGTGACGGGGCGGCCCGCGCCTCCGGCGCCGCCGGCACGGCCCGCGCCTCCGGCGTGGCGGGCGGACCCGTCGGGCGGTGGTGGTCGCGCCGTCGCGGGAGCCGCCGCGAGGTGATGCCCGACGACGAACTGATCAGCCGGATCGTGAGCGGCGCCGACCCGATCCGTGGCCGCGCCGGCCGCTCCGTCCCGGCCGTGGTCGACCGTGGTCCGGTCGTCGGGCGCAGGACGGCGAACGGGCGTGCCCCGGCCGCCCCGACTGGCGCCGGCGTGGCGCCCGGCCCCGACGAGCGGGTGGCGCGGGAGACCGACGCGCCGGCCGACCGGTCGGCCGGCGCGACCGCCGTTCCCGACCGGTCGGCCCGCGCGACCGCCGTTCCCGACCGGCCTGCCCGTGTGGCCGGCGGCGGCGAGCAGCCGGCCGACCGGCCCGGGGGCTTCCGCCGGACGCGGGACCGGTCCGCCGCGCGGGACGTGGACGCCGATCCGGCCGTCGACGTCGGCGAGATCACCATGTACTACCAGCCGCAGATCGCCATCGCCACGGGCGAGGTGGTGGGCGTCGAGGCGCTGCTGCGCTGGCGGCACCCGCGGCGGGGGATGGTCGATCCCGAGGAGCTGATCCGGGTCGCCGAGCAGAGCGCGGTGATGCGGCTGCTCACCCGGCGGGTGGTCGACGACGTCGTGGAGCAGCTCGCCAAGTGGTCGGCCGCCGGCATCGGGCTGCGGGCGGCCCTCAACGTGAGCGTCCGCGACCTGCACACCGGGGAGATCGCCGACCAGATCGCGGACCGGCTGGCGCGGTACGGCGTACCGCCGGAACGGCTGCAACTGGAGATCACCGAGGGGGCCCTCATGGCCGACCCCCGGCGGGTGCTCGCCACCATCTCGCGGCTGCACCGCATCGGGGTGGCCATCGCCCTGGATGACTTCGGGACCGGGTACTCCTCGTTGCAGCACCTCCGCCGGCTGCCGCTCTCCGAGGTCAAGGTGGACCGCAGCTTCGTCCTCGGGATGGCGGACGACGCCGACGACGCGGCGATCGTCCGTTCCATGATCGAGTTGGCGGGCGCGCTCGGCCTGCGGGTGGTCGCCGAGGGCGTGGAGGACGAACGGACCTGGCGGATGCTGTACGCGGCGGGCTGCGACGCCGCCCAGGGCTGGTTCTACGCGCGGCCGATGCCGGCGGAGGAACTGGTGGCGTGGCTGGCCCGGTACCGTCCCGTCCGCCCCACCGGAGGCCCCGGCCCGGACACCGGCCGTCGGCACACCCGCTGACGGTTCGGAACGCGCCGCGGGGCGGAGGGGGAGTCGGGGGCGCCGCGCCGGCGCGGAACAATAGACTCGCTCCGGTCACCGCGCGTCACTCCGGATCCGACGCGCGGTCGGCACACCGGCCGGACACGAGGACCGTCACGAAGGGGGCACCGATGGCCGCCATCTCCCGCGAGGAGGTCGCGCACCTCGCGCGCCTGTCGCGGCTCGCCGTCACCGAGGAGGAGCTGGACACGTTCGCCGGCCAGCTCGACGTGATCCTCCAGGCGGTCGCCCAGGTCGGCAAGGTCGCCGCCGCGGACATCCCGCCGACCTCGCACTCGGTGCCGCTCACGAACGTCCTCCGCGAGGACGTCGAGACGCCGTGCCTGACCCCCGAGGAGGCGCTGTCGGGCGCGCCCGACGCCGAGCAGCAGCGGTTCCGCGTCCCCCGGATCCTGAACGAGGACCTGGCGTCGTGAGCGGGCGGACCAGCATCATCAGCGCCCGGCACGAGGCCGGAGAGCGGAGCGAGGCGGCGGCATGAGCGAGCGCAGCGAGCGAATCATCGGGTATGGCGCGGTGGAGCCTCGTGGCGACGCCGAGCGGAGCGAGGCGGCGGCATGAGCGACCTGACCACGAAGACCGCGGCGGAGATCGCCGCCCTGGTGGCCGGCGGGGAGGCCTCCGCCGTCGAGGTCACCCAGGCCCACCTCGACCGGATCGCGGCGGTCGACGACCGGGTGCACGCGTTCCTGCACGTCGACGCCGAGGGCGCGCTGGCCGCCGCCCGCGCCGTCGACGAGCGTCGTGCGGCCGGTGAGGCGCTCGGCCCCCTCGCGGGCGTGCCGGTCGCCGTGAAGGACGTGCTCACCACGAAGGGCGTGCCGACCACCGTCGGGTCGAAGATCCTGGAGGGCTGGCGTCCGCCGTACGACGCGACGATCGTCGAGCGGCTGCGCGCCGCCGGCACGGTGATGCTCGGCAAGACGAACATGGACGAGTTCGCCATGGGCTCCTCCACCGAGTACTCGGCGTACGGGCCGACCCGCAACCCGTGGGACCTGGACCGGATCCCGGGCGGCTCGGGCGGCGGCAGCGCGGCGGCGCTGGCCGCGTACGAGGCGCCGCTGGCCATCGGCTCGGACACCGGCGGCTCGATCCGCCAGCCGGGCGCCGTGACCGGCACCGTCGGTGCCAAGCCGACGTACGGCGGCACCTCCCGCTACGGGCTGGTCGCCTTCTCCTCGTCGCTGGACACGCCCGGCCCCTGCGCCCGGACGGTGCTGGACGCCGCGCTGCTGCACGAGGCGATCGGCGGGCACGACCCCCGCGACTCGACCTCGATCCCGCAGCCGGTGCCGGACGTGGTGGCCGCCGCGAAGCTCGGCGCCACCGGCGACCTGACCGGCGTGCGGCTCGGCATCGTGACCGAGTTCGCCGGCGAGGGCGCCGAGCCGGGCGTGCTGGCCGTGTTCCGGGAGGCGGTCGACACGCTCACCAAGCTCGGCGCGGAGATCGTCGAGGTGTCCTGCCCGCACTTCACGTACGCGCTGCCGGCGTACTACCTCATCGCACCGAGTGAGTGCTCCTCCAACCTGGCCCGGTTCGACGGCGTCCGGTTCGGCCTGCGGGTCGGCGACGACGGGAACCGGTCGCTGGAGGAGGTCATGTCGCTGACCCGCGAGGCCGGCTTCGGCCCGGAGGTCAAGCGCCGCATCATGATCGGGACGTACGCGCTGTCGTCGGGCTACTACGACGCCTACTACGGGCAGGCCCAGAAGGTGCGTACGCTCATCAGCCGGGACTTCACGGCGGCGTTCGCGCAGGTGGACGCGCTGATCTCGCCGACGACGCCGTTCGTGGCGTTCCCGATCGGCGCGCGCACCTCCGACCCGTACCAGATGTACCTGGCCGACCTGTTCACCATCCCGACGAACCTGTACGGCGGGCCCGGCATCTCCGTGCCGTGCGGGCTCTCCGACGGGCTCCCGGTCGGGCTCCAGGTCATGGCCCCGACGATGGCCGACGACCGGATGTACCGGGTCGCCGCCGCGCTGGAGAGCGCCGTCGGCACGTTCACCCCACCGGCACTGTGAGGCAGGAGCTCCGATGACCACGACACTGCCCTCGTACGACGACGTCGTCGCGCGCTACGAACCGGTGATCGGCCTGGAGACCCACGTCGAGCTGGGCACCCGGACGAAGATGTTCTGCGGCTGCCCGACCGACTTCGGCGGCGAGCCGAACACCCGGGTCTGCCCGGTCTGCCTCGGCCTGCCCGGCTCGCTGCCGGTGGCGAACAAGGCGGCCGTCGAGGCGACCATCCGGATCGGCCTCGCGCTGAACTGCTCGATCGCCCAGTGGTGCCGGTTCGCCCGGAAGAACTACTTCTACCCGGACATGCCGAAGAACTTCCAGATCAGCCAGTACGACGAGCCGCTCTGCGTCGACGGCTACCTGGACGTCGAGGTGAACGGCGAGACGGTGCGGATCGGCATCGAGCGGGTGCACCTGGAGGAGGACACCGGCAAGACGCTGCACGTGGGCGGCGCCACCGGCCGGATCCACGGTGCGACCGAGTCGCTGGTGGACTACAACCGGGCCGGCATCCCGCTCGTCGAGATCGTCACCAAGCCGATCCCCGGCGCCGGGGCGCTCGCGCCCGAGGTCGCCCGCGCGTACGTGACCGAGCTGCGGGACGTGATCCGCTCGCTGGGTGTCTCCGACGTCCGGATGGAGGAGGGGTCGCTGCGCTGCGACGTGAACACGTCGCTGAACCTCCCCGGCGAGGAGTGGGGCACCCGGACCGAGACGAAGAACGTCAACTCGCTGCGGTCGGTGGAGCGGGCCGTCCGCTCGGAGATGCTGCGCCAGGCGTCGGTGCTCGACGCGGGCGGCCGGATCACGCAGGAGACCCGGCACTTCCACGAGGACACCGGCGACACCACCCCGGGCCGCTCGAAGGAGACGGCCACCGACTACCGGTACTTCCCGGAGCCGGACCTGGTGCCGCTCGCGCCGGACCCCGCCTGGGTGGCCGAGCTGAAGGCGGCGCTGCCGGAGCTGCCGCGGCTGCGCCGCAGGCGGCTCCAGCAGGAGTGGGGCCTGTCCGACCTGGACATGCAGTCGGTGGTCAACGCCGGCGCGGTCGAGCTGATCGAGGCGACGGTGGCCGCGGGCGCGAGCCCGGCCGCCGCCCGCAAGTGGTGGCTCGGTGAGCTGTCCCGCCGGGCCAACGAGACGGGCGTGGAGCTGGCCGACATCGGGGCGACCCCGGCGCAGGTGGCCGAGCTGCAGAGCCTGGTGGACGCCGGAAAGCTCAACGACAAGCTGGCCCGGACCGTGCTCGAGGGCGTGGTGGCCGGCGAGGGCTCGCCGACCGAGGTCATGACGAACCGGAACCTGGAGGTCGTGTCGGACACCGGCGCGCTCACCGCCGCGGTGGACGAGGCGATCGCCGCCAACCCGGACATCGCCGAGAAGGTCCGCAGCGGCAAGGTCGCGGCGGCCGGCGCGCTGGTCGGCGCCGTCATGAAGAGCACCCGCGGCCAGGCCGACGCGAAGAGCGTCCGCGAGCTGATCCTGGAGCGCCTCGGCGTCCAGGGCTGAACCACCCGCGGAGGGGCCGACGTCGTGACCCGGCGGCGGCCCCTCCCGCCTACCCCGCAGTACGCGCGAGACCCGCGCACCCCTCGGCAGGGCGTCAACGGCGACGCCCGGATGGAGCCATCGTGAACCAGCGCGACCTCGACGTCCTCGACGAGATCCAGCGGCGGGTGCTGTGGCTCGCCACCCGGATCGTGGACTCGGCCAACCACGACCGGGACACCGGCGACGGGGTGAAGGTGGGCGGCCACCAGGCGTCGAGCGCCTCACTGGTCACGGCGATGACCGCGCTCTGGTTCGCGCACCTCGACGCCGAGGACCGGGTGGCCGTGAAGCCGCACGCCTCCCCGGTCTACCACGCCATCCAGTACCTGCTCGGCAACCTGGACCGCTCCTATCTCACCCGGCTCCGGGCGCGGGGCGGCCTCCAGTCGTACCCGTCGCGCACCAAGGACCCGGACGGCGTGGACTTCTCCACCGGCTCGGTGGGGCTCGGTGCGGCCGCGCCGCTCTTCGCCGCCGCCACCCGCCGGTACGTGGACGCGCACTTCGGCCCCCGGCCCCGGTCCCGGTTCGTCGCGCTGATCGGCGATGCCGAGCTGGACGAGGGGAACGTCTGGGAGGCCGTCGCCGACCCGGCCACCACGGGGCTCGGGAACGTGATGTGGCTCGTCGACTTCAACCGGCAGTCGCTGGACCGGGTGGTCCCCGGGGTGCGGATCAACCAGTGGCGGGGCCAGTTCGAGGCGGCCGGCTGGCACGTCGTCGAGGTGAAGTACGGGCGCCGGCTCGCGGCGGCGTACGGGCGGCCGGGCGGCGCCGCGCTCCGCGACTGGATCGACGTGATGCCGAACGAGCAGTACCAGTCGCTGTTCGGGCTCTCTGGGCCGGAGCTGCGCAAGCGGTTCCTCGACGGCGCGCCGGAGGCCGTCGCCGCGTTCGTCGCCGACATCCCGGACGACGAACTGGGCCCCCTCGTCACCGACCTGGGCGGGCACGACCTCGCGGCGCTGCTCGACGCGTACGCCCAGTGCGACGCGGTCACCGACCGGCCCAGCGTCGTCTTCGCGTACACGGTGAAGGGCTGGGGCCTGCCGATCGCCGGCAACCCGCGCAACCACTCGGCGCTGCTCACCACCGAGCAGATCGCCGCGCTGCGCGCCGCGCACGGCCTCACCCCGGAGACCGAGTGGGACCGGCTCGACCCGGCGTCGCCGGCCGGCATCCGGGCCGGCGAGCGCCGGGAGGCGCTGTCCCGCCGGCCCCGCGAGCGTGCGCTGGGGGTCACCGTCCCGGAGACCACGAACGTACGCGCCAACAAGCCGATCTCCACACAGGAGGTCTTCGGCCGGGTCCTCGTGGACCTCGCCCGCCACCCGGAGGTCGGCCGCTACCTGGTCACCACCGCACCAGACGTGGCCACCTCCACGAACCTCGCCGGGTTCATCAACAAGACCGGGGTGTTCGCACCGACCGCGCGGCGCTCCTGGACCGAGGACCGGATGCTGCGGTGGACCGAGAGCCCGGCCGGGCAGCACATCGAGCTGGGCATCTCGGAGATGAACCTGTTCCTGCTGCTGGGTCAGCTCGGCCTGGCCTGGGACCTGTCGGGCCAGCCGCTGCTGCCGGTGGGCACGGTCTACGACCCGTTCGTGCTGCGCGGCCTCGACGCGTTCCTCTACGGGACGTACTCCGGTTCCCGGTTCGTGGTCGCCGGCACCCCGTCCGGCGTCACCCTCGCCCCGGAGGGCGGCGCCCACCAGTCGACCATCACCGCCTCCGTGGGGCTGGAGCTGCCGGGGGTGACGTTCGTCGAGCCGGCGTACGCGGTCACCCTGGACTGGCTGCTCTGCGACGCCCTCGCCCAGATCGCGTCCGGGGCGGCCCCGTCGGTGACGGCGGCGCCGGCCGAGGACGGGGCGTACTACTTCCGGCTCAGCACCCGCCCGCTGGACCAGGCGCCGTTCGAGGCGGCGCGGGCCCGGCTCGGCGACGCGGTGCTGCGCCGGCAGGTGGTCGCCGGGGCGTACCGGCTGGTCGACGCCCACCAGGCGTACCCGCACCTCGCGGACGCGCCCGTGGTGCAACTGGCGGCGTCCGGGGCGGTGCTGCCCGAGGTGCTGGCCGCCGCGGCGGAACTGGCCGAGGAGGGCGTGGCCGCGCACGTGGTCGACGTGACGAGCCTGGACAGGATCTACCGGGCGTGGCAGCGCACCCTGCGCCAGGGCGTACGCACGGCGACCGTGCCGAGCGTGCCCGGCGCGCTCCGGTCGGCCTTCGACGACCGGGCGCCGGTGGTCACCGTGCACGACGCCGCCTCGCACGCGATGGCGTGGCTGGGCTCCGCGCTCGGCGTGCCGGCCGTGCCGCTCGGCGTCGACGAGTTCGGCCAGTCCGGCAGTGTCGCCGAGCTGTACGAGCTGCACGACCTGCTCCCTGGCAGCATCGTGAACGCCGCCCTGGCCGCCCTGTCGCTGCGCTGACCCGTCGGGCTCGGCGCCGACGCCGCGGCCCGTCGGGCGCGGCGCCGGCCCGTGGGGCCCGGCGCGGCTGCCTTCAGCCCGTGGGGCTCGGCGTCGCCGTCGGGCTGCCGTTCGGGGCGGGCGAGACCGGCCCGCCCCGGGTCGGGGTCGGGGTGACGGGCACCTGGTCGCCGGCCTTCGGGTCGCGGATCACGTGCCGCTCCAGGTTCACCTGGGCCTCGCCGGTGCCGCCGACGGTGATGTCGTCGTACGCCTGCAGCAGCTTGTCCTTGTCGAAGTAGAGGACGCTCATCGACAGCGGGGTGGGTTCCTCGCCCTCCAGCCCGCGCAGGCCGGCGCCGCCGGTGGAGCCCTCCACCATGAGCTGGGTCGTCGGCTGCCCCGGCTGCTGGGGCAGTTTGGAGACCTGGCGGGCGTGGGTGTGCCCGGCCAGCACCAGCGGGCAGGTGCCGGAGAGCGGCCCCGCCGAGGCGGGATCGTGCACCAGCGCGATGTCCACCGGCCGGGGTGACCGGCGGATCGTCTCGGCGAGCTGTTCGCCGGTGCCGATGACCTGGTCGGCCACCTGCGGGGTGAGACCGCTGCCGGCCGGGGAGGTGTTCTTGTCCGGCGTGAAGCGCGGGTCGCCGATGCCGGCGATGGTCAGGCCGGCGACCGTGGTGGTCGAGTTGTTCAACACGATCGCGTTGGGCTGCCGGGCCACCGCCGCCGCGGTGCGGGCCGAGTCGTGGTTGCCGCGGATGTAGACGTACGGCTTGCGCAGCAGGCCGATCGAGCCGACGTACGACGCCTCCGGCTCGCTGCCCCAGTCGGTGATGTCGCCCGTGTCGATCACCACGTCGATGTCGAACTGCTCCACCACCGTGCGGATGAGCTGCCACCCGGTCGGGTTGAGGTGCATGTCCGAGACGTGCAGCACCCGCGTGGTGTCGGGCGCCGGCTCGAACACCGGCAGCCCCGACACGGTGGTGTAGAGCTTGCTGACGTTGCCGACCAGCCGTTCGAGCTGCTCGGCGTACCGGGTGTAGTCGTTGGCGATCCGCCGCGCGTCGCCCACGATGGCCGGCGCGTTGACCAGCAGCCCCTCGTACCGCGGCTCCTCGATCGCCTGCGGGCGCAGCGTCGCGGCCGCCGTCCCCAGGCTGCCCGCGGTGACCGCCAGCGCCAGCCCGCCGGCCACCGCGGTGCGGCGGACGTTCCGGAACACCAGTGCGGCCAGCAGCAGGGTCGCCAGCACCGCGCACGCGACGGTACGCAGCCCGAGCCGCATCACGCCGGACCGGACGTCCTCCACGGCGGAGACACTGGCGCGCTGGATGCTCGCCGGGTCGTCGATGAGCGCCTCGGTGCGCGTCTGGTCCAGCGCCCCGAGCCGGACGGTCAGCCGGGTCGGCCCGTCGTGGCTGTCGAGCAGCAGGGCACCCAGCGGCGGGATGTCCACCCGGGTCCCCCCGTCGGTGTCGGGGGAGAGGGTGAGGGTCGCCTGGAACGGGCCGATGTCGGTGTCGACCCGGCCGCCGCCGAGTACGCCGAGGACCACCCCGGCCAGGGTGACCGCCAGCACGGCCACCGTCACCCCGGCCATGCGCAGCGGGCCGCGCCATCCGGGTGGTACGGCGCCACGACGCAGCGGCCAGCGGCGACGGCCGGCCGGCGTCGTCCCGCCGGCAGCGTTCTGCTCGTTCTGCTGCCCGTCCATGCGATGGTGACCTTCCGGGTCAGCTCCGGCCCGCGCCGCCGTCGGCGAAGACCAGGCGGAGAATGCGGTCGTCCTCGGGCGCCGGGTTCCCCCGCCCGTCGTGGTTCGACGTGGTGACCCAGAGGGATCCGTCGGGCGCCGCGGCCACCGCCCGCAGCCGGCCGTACCGGTTCGTGAGCAGTTCGCGGGGCTGGCCGAGGACGCCGCCGTCGTCGGTCAGCTCGACCACCCAGAGTCGTTCGCCCCGCAGGCAGGCGGTGACCAGGAGCCGGTCCACGGCGGCCAACCCCGAGCAGGAGGCGTCGGAGGTCGGCCACTGGGTGATCGGGTTCACGTAGCGCTTGTCGTCGCCGCGGCCCTCCACCTCGGGCCAGCCGTAGTTCTTGCCCTTGACGATCTGGTTGATCTCGTCCCAGGTGTTCTGGCCGAACTCCACGGCGTACATCCGCTTGGCCGTGTCCCAGGCGAAGCCCTGCACGTTGCGGTGTCCCAGCGACCAGACGGGGGAGCCGGGGAACGGGTTGCCCGCCGCCGGCTTGCCGTCCCGGGTGATCCGCAGGATCTTGCCGCCGAGGCTCTTCACGTCCTGCGCGTGGGGACGCTCACCGGCGTCACCGGTGCTCGCGTAGAGCTGCCCGTCCGGGCCGAAGCCCAGCCCACCCCCGTTGTGGATCCCCGCCTTCGGGATGCCGGTGAGGATGGGGGTCGGTGCGCCGCCGAGCCGCAGCCGGGCGATCCGGTTGTCCCGCTCGGTCGTGTAGTAGACGAAGATCGTCCGGTCCCGCTGGTAGTCCGGGGAGACGGCGAGGCCCAGCAGCCCACCCTCGCCCGAGGCCGCCACGTCGGGGATGGTCTGCACCACGCTGACCCGCAACCCGTCGGGCCCCGACTCCGGGCCGACCTTGAGGATCCGGCCGCTGTCCCGTTCGGTGACCAGGGCTCCGCCGTCGGGCAGGAAGCCGATGGCCCACGGCACCCGCAGTCCCTTGGCCAGCACGGTGGTGACCACCTGCTGGTTGGCGCCGCCGGGGCTGGCGGAGACCGACGGGGTGGGGAAGTTCGGCGGCTCGCCCGCCGGGTCGGGGTCCGGCTCGCCGAAACTGCATCCGGTGGCCGCCAGCAGCAGTGCCGCGCAGGACGCCGCGAGGGCCCCACGGGCGCGGCGGACGCGGGTGTACGGGGGTCGGGCGCTCACCCGGCCCAGGGTATCCCGCCGGGCCGTCCGGGGCTCGGTGTGCGGGCGTCCGGCGCGGGTGCGGGACCGGTGTGTGCGGCCCGGACGGGGTGTGCGCCGGCCGGGGCGCCCACGGCGACGGCTATCGTCGGCGGGCGTGAAGGTATGGATTCCGCACGAGGCGGGACTGGCGCTCCTGGGTGAGCTGCCCACGGAGGTCACCGTCGAAGTCGCCGAACAGCCCGACAAGCTCCCCTCCGAGGTGGCGGACGTCCGGTTCTGGGTGCCGCCGTTCCTCGCCACCTCGGACAGCGCGGCCCTCCTGCGCGAGCTGCCCGACCTGGAGGTCGTGCAGCTGCTCTCCGCCGGGGCCGACGCCTGGGTGGGGCGGATCCCCGACGGCGTGACGCTCTGCGACGCCCGTGGCGTGCACGACCCGTCCACCGCCGAGTGGGTCGTCACGGCGATCCTCGCGAAGCTGCGCGCGTTCCCCGCCTTCGCGGCGGCGCAGGCCCGCCGGGAGTGGGCGTACGACGGGGTGGCCCCGACCGACGAGCTGAGCGGCAAGCGGGTGCTGATCGTGGGGGCCGGCTCGATCGGCACCGCGGTACGCGACCGGCTCGCCCCGTTCGACGTGAGCTTCACCCTGGTGGCCCGCACCGCCCGCCCCGAACAGGGGGTGCACGGCGTGGACGAGCTGCCCCGGCTGCTGCCGGAGGCCGACGTGGTGGTGCTGCTGGTGCCGCTCACCGACCAGACCCGTGGCCTGGTCGACGGTCGGTTCCTGGCCGCCATGCGGGACAACGCGCTGCTGGTCAACGCCGCCCGGGGCCCCGTCGTACGCACCGAGGACCTGGTCGCCGAACTCGCCACCGGGCGTATCAGCGCCGCGCTGGACGTCACCGACCCGGAGCCGCTGCCCGCCGACCATCCGCTGTGGGGGATGCCGAACGTGCTCATCACCCCGCACGTCGCCGGCTCGGTGCGCGGTCTGCTGCCGCGGGCCTACCGCCTCGTGGGGGACCAGGTGCGACGGTTCGCGGCCGGCGAACCGCTGATCAACTCGGTGGTCGACGGCTACTGAGCGGCCCGGTCACGCCGTCCGGGCGTGCCGTGTCAGCCGGCCGCCCCGGGAAGCGTCTGGCCAGTCGCCGAGACGAGCCGGGGCAGGTCGGCGCCGCGTACCGCCGGGAGGACGACCTGTTCGCCGTCGGCGAGCCGCGCCACGGCCCGGCCGCGCGGGTCGGTGCCGAGTTCGACGACCCGGTCCCAGGTGATCCGGCGCTGCCCGGCCAGCGCCCGCAGGCGCAGCTCCCGGGCGTCCGCGTCGGTGCCGGCCCGCCACGCCCAGAGGCCGACGGCGAGCGGGACGAGCAGCACCGGCAGCAGGTACGTCCGGGCGCTGGCCAGCGGCAGGGCACCGATGAACGCGATGATGGCCGCGGCCAGGAGAGCCTGGTTGTGCCGGAAGCGGACGGTGGCGGTCTTACTCACCCTCCGATGATCCCACCTCGACCTCGTCGGACGTCGGCCGGGCGGACACGCCACGACGGTCGGACGTACGCCGGTCACCGCGCGGTGGGCGGTGCCTGGAGGGATCCCGGGCCGGGGTGGTGACGCACGTCACTGTCAGGGGAGCGGACGTAACCGCCGGGTCCCGCGGCTCGTTCCAGGACATTGGGCAGCGGACTCGCTCGTCCCGCACCGCCCCCGTGCCCCCTCACGAAGGCGACCGCCGTGCTCCTCGCCGCCCCTCTCCTCGCGCGCCGCCGGACGGCGCCGGAGGCCGCCGCGCTCGTGGTGGTCGCGCTGCTCGTCCTCGCCGCCGCCGTGGACCTCCTGCCGGCCGTGGCCGCCGTCGCCCTCGCCGCCTCGATGGCCGCCACGTTCGCCGTGGTACGCCTCTCCCGGCTGGCCGTCCGCCCCGCCACCCGCGCCGCGGTGGTGCTGCTCGACGGCGCCGTCCTGGCGGCCGGGTCGACCGCTGCCGTCCTGCCGCTGGCCCGAGGCCGGGCGGTCGTCGTCGCCGGTACGGCCGTGGTCGGGGCCCTCGCCGTCCTCGGGCTGCGCCGGCTTCCCGGCCGCTCCGGGTCGCCGCTGCGCGCCCGCCTGCGCCGGCTCACCGAGGCGACCGGCCCCGCCGTCGGCCTGGCCCTCACCGGCTGGCTCCTGCTGACGCGCCCGGCCGTCCCGGCGCCGGCCCGGTTGGCCGTGGCGGTCCTGCTCGGTGTGGTCGGTTCGGTCGGGATCACCGCGTTGACCGGAGCGCACCACCGTCCGGGCGCGGCCACCTGCCGGGGCGGGGTGGCCCTCACCCTGCTCGGGCTGGTGCTGCTGGCCGTCGTCGGGCCGGGTCCGGCCGTGCTGGTGGCCGTACCACCGCTGGTCACCGGGCTGCTGCTCGTCGCCGCGGGCGCCGTGCCGCCGACGTCGCCCGGTCGCGCGGCGCCGGTCTGGCCCCGGGCGGTCGTCCCGGCGCTGGCCGTGCTGCTCGCCGCCGGTTGGCACGTCGGCGCGGGCCTGCCGACCGACCGCGCCACCGTGCTGCTCGGCGTTCTCGCCGTGCCGGCGCTCCTGCTCCGCGAACTGGTCCGCCCCGCCCGGTGAACTGCCGAGCGGGGACCCGGGCCCGGCGAGCGGACCGCCGTCCCCGCCGCGGACACCGGCCGGGCCGTCCACGACGTCCGACCCGGTTCCGGACGGCGCTGTGGGCGCGCCGGCGCCGCCGCCCGGGCCGGTTCCGGCGGGCGCTGTCGGTGTGCCGGAGCCGCTGCCGGCGGGCGCCGTCGGCGCGCCGGGGCCGCTTCCGGCGGACGTCACCGCGCTGCCCCCGCCCGGCGCCTCCGACCGGCCGGCGCTGTTGCGGGCCGTCGCCACGGCACCGGCCGGTGCGCTGCTCGTGGTGGAGCTGCACGTGCCGGGCGCCGAGGCCGTCCCGCCCGCGCTCCGGGACGACCTGCTGGCCGAGGCGGTCCACCGGGCGCGCGCGGTGGTCGGCCGGTCCGACCTGCTCGCCGCGACGGGCGCCGCGGGGTTCGCGGTGCTCACCCCGACGGGGCCGGTGCTGGCGTACGCGCTCGGCGAGCGGTTGCTCGCCGCGCTCACGCAGCCCTACCGGACGGGCGGGACGGTGCTGCGGGTGCAGGCGAGCGTCGGCCTCGCCGAGATCACCGGGGCCGGACCGGAGGACGTGCTCCGCCAGGCCGACCTCGCCCGCCGGCGGGCCGTCCAGCTCGGGCGGGACCGGGTCGAGTGGTACGACGCGTTCCTGGAGGAGCAGCTGGTGCGGCGGCTCGACCTGGAGCGGGAACTGCCCGGCGCGGTCGCCCGCGGTGAGCTGGACCTGGTGTACCAGCCGGTGCTCGGGCTGGTCGACCGGCTGCCGGTCGGCACGGAGGCGCTGCTGCGCTGGCGCAGCCCCGTGCTCGGCACGGTGCTCCCCGCCGAGCTGCTCCCCGTCGCCGAGGACCTGGACGTGGTCGGCGAGCTGGAGTGGTGGGCGCTGGACCGGGCGTGCCGGCAGCTCGCGGAGTGGTCGGCGCACGGCCGCCAACTGTGGATGGCCGTGAACGTCACCACGGGAGAGCTGACGATCCCGGACTTCGTGCAGCGGACGGGCGCGATCCTGGCCGCGTACGGGGTGCCGCCGGACCGGCTCGTGGTGGAGGTGGCCGAGCCGCGCATCGGCGCCGACCTGTCCACCGTGGTGGCCCGGCTGGCCGGGCTGCGCTCGCTCGGTGTGCGTACGGCGCTGGACGACTTCCGGGCCGAGCACGCCTCGCTGGCCCACCTGCGGCGACTGCCGATCGACCTGCTCAAGGTCAACGGTCGCCTGGTCGACTCGGCCACGGAGACGCAGGACGCGCTCATCGACGTGGTGGTGAGCGTCGGCGACCGGCTCGGCGTGGAGGTGGTGGCCGAGGACCTGGAGTCCCCGGCGCAGGTCGAGGGGGCGCGGCGGGCCGGCTGCCGGTACGGGCAGGGCTTCGCCTTGGCCCGGCCGGCCACGGCGGAGCGGGTCGAGGCGTACTTCGAGGAGTTCCCCTCCACGCCCCGCTGACCGTCACGCGCGTCCGTCGTGCCGGGCCGCCGAGGGCAACGTCCGCCTGATCGCCGGTGTTCCGTGCCGCGATCCCATGACTTGAAGATTTTCGCAAGTGCTAAAGTCTTCAGGGTTGTTCCGGGGAGGGGTGGGATGTCGGTACCGCTGTACCAGGCCAAGGCGGAACTGTTCCGCACGCTCGGGCACCCGGTGCGGATCCGGGTGCTCGAACTGCTCCAGGACGGGCCGAAGCCCGTACGGGACCTGCTGGCCGCCATCGACGTCGAGGCGTCCAACCTCTCCCAGCAGCTCGCCGTGCTGCGCCGGGCCGGCATGGTCAGCACCTGGCGGGACGGCCCCCTCGTCATGTACGCGCTGAGCACGCCGGACGTGGCCGACCTGCTCGCCGCCGGCCGGCGCATCCTCGGTGCCGTCCTCACCGACCGGGACGCCCTGCTCGACGAGCTGCGTACCGACGGATCCACCCGGTGAGCCCCGCGGCGATCCGCGACCGCGTCCTGGGCCTCCTGCCGCAGCGTGCCGACTGGGCAGCCGTACGCCGGTCACCCGGCCGCGACCTGATCGCCGGGCTGACCGTGGCGGTGGTCGCCCTGCCACTCGCGCTGGCCTTCGGTGTCACGTCCGGGCTCGGGGCCGAGGCCGGCCTGGTCACGGCCGTGGTCGCCGGCGCGGTAGCCGCGGTCTTCGGTGGCTCCAACCTCCAGGTCTCGGGCCCCACCGGAGCGATGACCGTGGTGCTGGTGCCGGTCGTGCAGCGCTTCGGCGCGACCGGTGTGCTCATGGTCGGCGCGATGGCCGGGCTCGTGCTGATCGTCCTTTCGGTCGCCCGCCTCGGCCGGTACGTCCGCTACCTTCCCGTACCGGTGATCGAGGGGTTCACCGCCGGCATCGCCGTGGTCATCGCGCTCCAACAGGTGCCGGCGGCGCTCGGCGTGGCGGACGCGCACGGCGAGCGGGTGTGGGCCGTCGCCGCCGACGCGGTGGCCCGGTTCGTGGCCCGCCCCCACCCGGCTCCCCTCGCGATGGCGGTCGCCGTCGCCGCGGTCATGCTCGTCGGCGCCCGCTGGCGGCCCGGATGGCCGTTCTCCCTCGTCGCGGTCGCCGCCGCCACCGCCGTGGCCGAACTCGCCCCCGTCGACCTGGCCCGCATCGGCGCGCTCCCCGCCGGGCTGCCCGCCCCGTCGCTGGGCTTCCTCGACCCGGGCGCCGTCGGCGTGCTGCTGCCGTCGGCGCTGGCGGTGGCGGCGCTGGCCGCGCTGGAGAGTCTGCTCAGCGCGACGGTGGCCGACGGGATGACCGTCGGCGAACGCCACGACCCCGACCGGGAGCTGTTCGGGCAGGGCCTCGCGAACCTCGCCGCACCGGTCTTCGGCGGCATCCCGGCCACCGCCGCCATCGCCCGTACGGCCGTGAACGTGCGCGCCGGCGCGTCCTCGAAGCTCGCCGCGTTGACGCACGCCGTGGCGCTCGCCGGGATCGTGCTGGTCGCCGCCCCGCTTGTGGGCCGGATCCCGCTCGCCGCGCTGGCCGGCGTCCTGCTCGCCACCACCGTGCGGATGGTCGAGGCGGGCTCGCTGCGGGCCCTCGTGCGGGCGACCCGCGGTGACGCTCTCGTGCTCGTGCTCACGTTCGCCGTCACCGTGGCCCTCGACCTGGTCACCGCCGTCGCGGTCGGGGTCGGCGTGGCCGTCGTCATCGCGCTGCGGGCGGTGGCCCGTACGGCCCGCCTGGAGCGGGTGCCCCTGGACCGGGGCGAGCACAGCGCCGAGGAGCACGCGCTGCTCGCCGACCACATCGTGGCGTACCGACTGGACGGCCCGCTGTTCTTCGCCGCGGCGCACACCTTCCTGCTCCAGCTCTCCGACGTGGCCGACGTGCGGGTGGTCATCCTGCGGATGTCGCGGGTGTCCACCATCGACGCGACGGGCGCACAGGTCCTCGGCGACGCCGTCCTGCGGCTCCAGCGGCGGGGCATCACCGTGCTGCTCTCCGGCGTCGCCCCCGGCCACGACCAGGTGCTGTCCGCGCTCGGTGTCGCCGGGCAGCTCCGCCGTGACGGCCTGGTCTTTCCGGACACGCCCAGCGCGATCCGGTACGCCCGGACGGTGGCGCTGGGCGGCGCCCGGCCGGCCGATCCCGCCGGTCACGGTGACGCCCGCCGCGGCGCGCCCGCCGTCGCCGGCCCCTGAACGGCACGATCCGGCGGGGGCGCCTCCCCGCCGGATCGTGTCCGGGCCGCTGGACGCGGCCGGTGGGTGTTGGTCTGCGGTGTCCGGGCGGTCAGGCCCGGGCGGCGGCGAGCACCTGGCCCACCAGGTCGGCCGAGGTGCCGGAGCGCTCGTACTCGGGCCGGTGCAGGGTGCCGCCCATCAGCGGCCGCGGGTTGCGGTGGACGGCCGGGCTGTCCGACGTGACCAGTGCCGCGAAGTGGTACTCCCGGGCGCCGGTGGCCTCGATGATCCGGGCGATGTTGCGTGGCGTGATGCCGCCCCCGGGCATGACGATGATGCGGTCGCCGGCCCGGCGGACCAGGTCGGCGATGAGCGGCGCGCCCTCCAGCACGCTCACCTCCTGGCCGGAGGTCAGCACCCGGTCCACGCCGAGTTCGACGAGCTGCTCCAGCGCCTCGTACGGGTCGCGGACCATGTCGAAGGCCCGGTGGAAGGTGACGCTCGCGCCGCCCGCCGCCTCGATGAGCTTCCGGGTGGTGGGCACGTCCACGTCGCCCTCGGGAGTGAGCGCGCCGATGACCACGCCGTGCGCCCCCGCGGCCACCGCCGCCTGCACGTCCCGCACCATCGACTCGATCTCGACGGGGGAGTAGATGAAGTCGCCGGCGCGCGGCCGGACGATGACGTGCACCCGGATCCGGTCCACGCTGCGTAGGGCCGTCTCGATCGTGCCGATGCTCGGGGTCAGCCCGCCGTCGAAGAGCGCGGAGCACAGCTCCACCCGATCGGCGCCGGCCGCCTCGGCGGCGATCGCCCCCTCGACGCTGTCGATGCAGATCTCGAATGTCGTCATCAGTCTTCCCTCTCCGTGCGGGGCGGTCCCGCTGTCGTGTTCGTGCCGGGCGGTGGTCGTCGCCGTGCCGGTCGGTGCGGTCGTCTCCCTGGCGGGCGGCCGCGGTCGCCGCACCGGGCGGCGCTGCGGCGTGGTCAGGAGGTCGTGGCGGCGTCGGGCGACGAGCGGTCGATGGCGGCGGTGACGGCACCCACCGGCTCGCCCCCGCCGAGCACCGGCACGCGGCGCAGCTCCGGTGCGCCGTGGACGTCCGCGCCCGCCTCGGCCAGCGCGGCCAGGGCGATCACCGTGGTGGCCCGGGGGCTGCCGTCGATCGCCTTGACGGCCACCGCGTAGCCATCGGGGGTCGCCACCCCCAGCACACCCTCGGCGCCGCCCTTGGCGAGGATGCCCGGCAGCGCCCGCATGAGGTCGGTGTTCGGGTGGCCGTGCCAGCCCCCGACGTACTCCGGGTGGGTGCGCATCGCCTCGGCCACCCGCGCCTCGTGGCTGCCGGGCGCGGCGGTCGCGAGCGCCTGGAACGTGCGGGCCAGCCCGGTGAGCGGCAGGCCGAACAGCGGTGCGCCGCAGCCGTCCACCGCGACGGCGCTCACGGGTACGCCGGCCAGCCGTTCGACGGCCGCCGCGATCTCCCGCTGCAACGGGTGGCCCGGGGCGAGGTAGTCGTCGGTCGACCAGCCCCGGGCGACCGCGGCGACCAGCATGGCGGCATGCTTGCCCGAGCAGTTCATCCGGATCCGGCTGCGCTGCTCGCCGTCGCGGATCAGCCGTTCGCGGGTCGCCTCGTCCTCCGGCCAGTCGGCGGGGCAGCCGAGCGCCTCCTCGGTCAGCCCGGCGGCGGTCAGCAGGTCGCGTACGACCGCCACGTGCCGGTCGTCGCCGGTGTGGCTGCCGGCGGCGATCGCCAACGCGGGGCCGGCGAGCACGCCGGCCAGCGGCGACGCGTCGCCGGCGGCCTCCACGGCGGCCAGGCAGGCCAGGGCCTGCACCGGCTTGAGGGTGGAGCGCGGCAGCACCGGCTCGTCGGGTACGCCGGCCCGGAGCGCCACGGCGCCGGACGGGTCGAGCACCACGACGCTGCCGAAGTGCCGGCTCTCGACGACGCCGTTGCGCGTCACCCGGGCCAGTTCCGCGTACGGGGCGGTGGTCATCGGGCGGTACTCCCAGGGGTGAGTGGCGTCGCCGCGGGCTCCCGGGCGGCCGACCGGCCGCGCGTGGTGAGCCGCCCGTTGCGGGCCTGCAGGACGCGGGCGAGTTTCGACAGCGACGCGTTGACGACGAGGTAGATCAGCGCCACCACGAGGAACGTCTGGATCAGCAGGTGGGTGTACGAGGCGAGCACCTGTCCGCTGTAGAGGAGTTCGGTGTAGCTCACCACGAAGCCGAGCGAGGTGTCCTTGAGCAGCCCGACCAGCTGGCTGACCAGCGACGGGGTGAGCCGGAGCAGGGCCTGCGGCAGGACGACCAGCCGCATGACCTGCCCGCGGCGGAGCCCGATGGCGAGACCCGCCTCGGTCTGGCCCCGGTCGAGGGCCTTGATGCCGGCGCGGAAGATCTCGGCGAACGCCGCCGCGTTGGAGACCACGAGCGGCACCACGAGCTTCCAGAACAGCGGGAAGTTCAGCCCGTACTTCGGCAGCGCGAACAGCGTGATGTAGACCAGCAGCAGCGCCGGTACGGTCCGGAAGACCTCCACGTACGCGCCGGCCAGCCAGCGTAGGGGCCGGTGCGCGGACAGCCGGCCGAGCGCGAGCAGCAGCCCCAGCGCGCCGCTGAGGACGGCGGTCGCCGCGGCGGCGAGCAGGGTGGCCCAGAGCGCGTCGAGCAGGTAGCGCCAGATGGGCCACGTCGTGAAGGGCTGCCACCGCTCGGCCGCCAGTTCGCCGTGGCTCGCGAACTGGTGGACCGCCCAGGCGATCCCGCCGAGGATGGCGAGCGCGCCGAGGACGGTGGCGATCCGGATGCGGCGCTGCGCCCGCGGGCCCGGTACGTCGAAGAGGATCTGCTGGTTCGGGTTCATCGCACGATCGCAAACCTTCGTTCGAGCGCGCCGGTGATCCGGCTGATCAGCAGCGCCAGCAGCATGTACGCGAGGCCGGCGCCGGTGAAGACGGCGATCGGCTGGGCCTCGACGAGGTTGACGTTGTTGGCGGCCTGGGTCAGCTCGACGACCCCGACCGCGGCGGCCAGCGAGGTGTTCATCAGCAGCGCGATGCAGATGGTGCCCATCGGCTGGATCACCGCGCGCAGTCCCTGCGGCAGGATGACGTACCGCAGGGACTGGCTGAAGGTGAGCCCGATGGCGCGTGCGGCCTCGGCCTGCCCCACGCCCACCGTGTTGATCCCGGCGCGGATCGCCTCGGCCAGGTACGCCCCCTCGTACGCGGAGATCACGATGGCCGCCGAGGTGAACAGCGGGAACGTGATGCCGATGGTGGGCAGCGCGAAGACGAAGAGCACCAGCAGGGCCAGCAGCGGCAGGTTCTGGAGCACCTCGACGTAGACCGTGCCGACGCCGCGCAGCAGCGGCACGGGGCAGATCCGCAGCGTCGCCACGATCACGCCGAGCAGCAGCGCGCCGATGGTGGTCACGACGGTCATGTGGACCGTCGTGACCAGCCCGTGGCCGAATTCGCCGAGATGACCGGTGAGGGCGTCCATGGCGGAGGTGCGATCCTCAGGAGCCCTCGACGGACCCGATGGCCGGCGGGGTGGGCGTGCCGCCCTCCACGACGCTGCCCAGGGTGTTCTGCCACACCTTGGCCCAGGTGCCGTCGGCCTGGATCTTCCGGAGCCAGTTGTTGACGAACTCCTTGAACTCGGTGTCCTCGTGGTTGAGGCCGATGCCGTACGCCTCGGTGGTGAACGGCTCGCCGACCACCTTCATGCCCGGGTTCGACTTGGCGTTGGACGCGAGCAGGGTGAAGTCCTGCACGTACGCGTCGCCGCGCTTCTGGAGCAGGGCCTGCACGGCCTGCGGGTCGGTGGCGAAGGCGACCTGCTTCGAGCCGGGGGCGGCCTCGGGCAGCGCGGTGACCGCGGGGGTGTTGGCGCCCACGATGACGGTCTTGCCGGCCAGGTCCTTGACGCTCTTGATGCTCGTCTCGTCCTTGCGGACGGCGACGGCGAGGCCGGAGGTGAGGTACGGCCCGGCGAACGCGACCTGGGTGGCCCGCTGCGGGGTGATCGTGTAGGTCTGGAAGACCGCGTCGACCTCCTTGGCCTGGAGCATCGCCTCGCGCGTCTGGGTGCCGATGGTGACGGTCTTCACCTCGGGCTTGCCGATGATGTACTTGGCCAGCAGCTTGGCCATGTCGGCGTCGAAGCCCTCGATCTCGCCGGTGACGGGGTTCTGCTGGGACAGCAGCGGCGCGTCCAGCGAGCCGCCGACCGTCAGGTAGCCGCGCTTGCGGATCTTGTCCATCGTGGAGCCGGCCGGGATCTCCGCGTCGGAGGCCACCGGCGCGGCGTCGAAGACGGACTGGGCCGCCTTGTCGCCGCCCGCCGCGCCGGGCAGGGCGGGGGCGGAGCCGCCGTCGCCGCAACCGGTCGCGGCGAGCGCGACCGTCACGGCCGTGGCGGCGATCGTCAGCGCGCGGCGACGCGTGACGTTCCTGGAGAGAATCGACATGCCACCCTCCTCGGGGGTCAGTGCTGGAGGATCTTGGAGAGGAAGTCCCTCGCCCGGTCGGTACGGGGAGCGGCGAAGAACTCGTCGGGGGTGCCGGACTCGACGATCCGGCCGTCGTCCATGAAGACGACGCGGTCCGCGGCGCGCCGGGCGAAGCCCATCTCGTGGGTGACCACGATCATGGTCATCCCCTCCGCGGCGAGGGAGACCATCACGTCCAGGACCTCGTTGACCATCTCCGGGTCGAGGGCCGAGGTCGGTTCGTCGAAGAGGAGCACCTTGGGCCGCATGGCCAGGGCGCGGGCGATGGCCGCCCGCTGCTGCTGGCCGCCGGAGAGCTGCGCCGGGTAGTGGTCGGCCTTGTCGGCGATGCCGACCCGGTCGAGCAGGGCCAGCGCCTGCTCGCGGGCCTCGGCCTTCGGCACGCGGCGTACCCGGACGGGTCCGAGCGTGACGTTGTCGAGCACCGTCCGGTGACCGAACAGGTTGAACGACTGGAAGACCATCCCGACGTCGGCGCGCAGCCGGGCGAGCTTGCGGCCCTCGGCCGGCAGCGGCTCGCCGTCGATCTCGATGGTGCCGGCGCCGGCGACCTCGAGGCGGTTGAGGCAGCGGCAGAGCGTCGACTTGCCGGAGCCGGACGGGCCGATCACCACGACGACCTCGCCGGCGGCGACCGTCAGGTCGACGTCCTTGAGCACGTGCAACGGGCCGAACCACTTCTGCAGGCCACGCACGGACACCATCGGTCGGTCCGGGCGGGTCGGCTCGGTCCGGCCCGCGAGGTCGGATGCCGCCGTCGGTGCCACAGCTCGCCTCACTTTCTACGACGATCGAATAAAGATATGTCTACCTCGAATCAACGCCGACATCTAATGCGAGATGCCGAACGAAGTCAACAGCTTGCTGGAATGAAGTTCGGATGCTAAGAACCTGGCGTGACGATTGGCGACGCCCCGCGTGACGGTCTGCGCGGCGGTCCACGTGAGCTGCTCCGGTTGGTGGCCAGCGGAGCGGCGGCCAGCCGGGCCGATCTCGCCCGGCTCTCCGGGCTGTCGCCGTCGACCGTCTCCCAGCGGGTCGAGGCCCTCATCAGCGAGGGCCTGCTCCAGGAGACGGGCGCCGGGAAGTCCCGGGGCGGGCGGCGTCCCCGACAGCTCGCCGTGCCCACGGGCGGCGCGCTCGTCGGCGCCATCGACCTCGGGGCGCACCACGCCCGCCTCGGCACCCTCGACCTGTCCGGGCGCGTCGTCGAGTCGCGCCTGCTGCCCGTGCGTATCGAGGACGGGCCGGAGGCCGTGCTCGGGGCGCTCCTCGACGAGATCGCCGCCCTGGTGCCCGGCTCAGCGGCCCCGGTGCCCGGGCAGCGGGGTGATGTCGCCGCCCGCGGCCTGCGCGGGATCGGCATCGGCATCCCCGGCCCCGTGCAGTTCGAGACCGGCCGGATCGTCAGCCCGTCCCGGATGCCTGGCTGGAACGGCTTCGACGTACGCGCCTTCTGCGCCGAGCGGACGGACGTGCCCGTCGTCGTCGACAACGACGCGAACCTCATGGCGCTCGGCGAGCACCACGCCACCCATCCCGAGTTGGAGCACGCCGTCTACGTGAAGGCGGGCACCGGCATCGGCGCCGGGGTCATCTCCGGCGGGCGGCTGCACCGCGGCGCACAGGGCTCCGCCGGTGACATCAGCCACTGCCGGGTGCTCGCCGATCCCGGCCCGCTGTGCAGCTGCGGCAACACCGGCTGCCTGGAGGCGGTGGCCAGCGGCGCGGCCCTGGTCACCGCGCTGCGCGAGCAGGGCGTACCGGTCGACGACCTGACGGGCGTCATGCGGCTCATCGACGACGGTGACCGGCACGCCACGGCCCTGGCCCGCCGCGCCGGCCGGTCGATCGGCGAGATCCTCGCCGTGGTGGTCAACTTCTTCAACCCGCAGGTCGTCGCGATCGGCGGCCGCCTCGCCGACTGCGAGCCGCTGCTGGCCAGCATGCGCGCCACCCTGTACGAGCGGTGCCTGCCGCTGGCCACCCAGGCGCTGCTCATCGAGCGGGTCGTCGCCGGCCCGGACGTCGGCATCATGGGCGCGGCGCACCTGGTCATCGACCGGGTCGTCGAGCCCGCCTGACGCCGCGCACCGGCCCCGCCGGCGGCGTCGACGCCCGGTCCGGCGTGCCGAGCGGGGTCCCCTGCCGCACCGGACGCGTCGGCGGGGGACCCCCTCCGGTCACTCGGGGACGCGGCGGTAGGCGCCGTCGCTGGCCGAGGTCGCCATCGAGGCGTACGCCCGCAGCGCCGCCGAGACCGGGCGCTGCCGGTCGGTCGGGGTGTACGGACGGTCGCGCTTCTCCTCGGCGACCCGGCGGGCCTGGAGCTCGTCGTCCGGCACGTTCAGCGCGATCGAACGCGCCGGGATGTCGATGACGATCTCGTCGCCGTCGCGCACCAGCGCGATGAGCCCCCCGGACGCCGCCTCGGGCGAGACGTGCCCGATCGAGAGCCCGGACGTGCCGCCGGAGAACCGCCCGTCGGTGAGCAGCGCGCAGGCCCTCCCCAGCCCCCGGCCCTTGAGGAACGAGGTGGGGTAGAGCATCTCCTGCATGCCCGGGCCGCCCTTCGGCCCCTCGTACCGGATCACCACGACGTCGCCCGCGGTGACCGACTTGTTGAGGATGCCCTCGACGGCGGCCTCCTGGGACTCGAAGACCCGGGCCGGCCCGCGGAACGTCAGGCACTCCTCGGGCACCCCGGCGGTCTTCACCACGCACCCGTCCGGGGCGAGGTTCCCGTGCAGGATGGCCAGCCCGCCGTCGGCCGTGTAGGCGTGGGCCACGTCGCGCACGCAGCCGCCCGCCGCGTCCGTGTCCAGCGACGACCAGCGGTTGGTGGTCGAGAACGGCTCGGTCGTGCGCACCCCGCCCGGCGCGGCGTGGAACAGCTCGACGGCCTCCGGCGTCGCCGAGCCGCCCCGCACGTCCCAGTCGGCCAGCCAGCGCTCCAGCGAGGGGGAGTGCACGGAGTGCACGTCGCGGTGGAGCAGCCCGGCGCGGTCCAGCTCGCCGAGGATGGCCGGGATGCCGCCGGCGCGGTGCACGTCCTCCATGTGGTACTGCGGCGAGTTCGGGGCGACCTTGGCCAGGCAGGGCACCCGGCGGGAGATCTCGTCGATGTCGGCCACGCCGAAGTCCAGCTCGGCCTCGCGGGCGGCGGCGAGCAGGTGCAGCACCGTGTTCGTGGAGCCGCCCATCGCCACGTCGAGCGCGATCGCGTTCTCGAACGCCGCCCGCGAGGCGATCGACCGGGGCAGCACGGTGGCGTCGTCCTGGTCGTACCAGCGTCGGGCCAGGTCCACGACGGTGTGCCCGGCCTCCACGAAGAGCTGCCGGCGCGCCGCGTGGGTGGCCAGCGTCGAGCCGTTGCCGGGCAGCGCGAGCCCGATGGCCTCGGTGAGGCAGTTCATCGAGTTGGCCGTGAACATGCCCGAGCAGGAGCCGCAGGTGGGGCAGGCCGACCGCTCGATGGCGTCGAGCTGCTCGTCGGTGACCGCCTCGTTGGACGAGGCGACCATCGCGTCGATCAGGTCGATCTTGCTGTGCACGATCCCCTCGATCGCCACCGTCTTGCCGGCCTCCATGGGGCCGCCGGAGACGAAGACCGTCGGGATGTTGAGCCGCAGCGCGGCGAGCAGCATGCCCGGCGTGATCTTGTCGCAGTTGGAGATGCAGACCAGGGCGTCCGCGCAGTGCGCGTTGACCATGTACTCCACCGCGTCGGCGATCAGCTCCCGGCTGGGCAGGGAGTAGAGCATGCCGCCGTGGCCCATGGCGATGCCGTCGTCGACCGCGATCGTGTTGAACTCCCGCCCCACGCCGCCGGCCTCGGCCACCGCGTCGGCGACCAGGCCGCCGAGGTCCTTGAGGTGGACGTGGCCCGGTACGAACTGGGTGAAACTGTTGGCGATGGCGACGATCGGCTTGCCGAAGTCGTCGTCGGTCATCCCGGTGGCCCGCCACAGGGCCCGGGCACCGGCCATCGTCCGACCGTGCGTGGAGGTCTTCGACCGCAGCTCAGGCATGCGTACCAGTCTGGCACCGCTGTCGCGGCGGGTGCCGCCCGCGGGCACCGTGTCCCAACAGATGCACACCCGGGATCCCACGGCAGGCGCTCATCCGGCAGAGTTGAGACGTGCATCTCCCCCCGGGCATGGCCGTCGCCGCGGCGCTGAGCTGGCTCGTCGCCGCCTCGGCCACCGTGCTGCTGACGGTCGCCGCCCGGCGGCGCACCGGCGCGCACCGGCAGGCGCTGCTGCTGGTCGCGACGGCCGCCGGCATCGCTCTGGCCGGCCTCCTCGTCGGGCTCGGGGTGCTGCTCCACGCCGCCCCGCACTGGGCGCACGAGCAGGGGCACCGCACGAGCTGGGCGACGGCGGTGTCGGTCGGCACGGCGGCCAGCGGGCTGGTCTTCCTGGCCGGGCTGGTGCGGCTGCCGGGTGTGGTGGGCTCCGTGTCGGCGGCGCTCCGGCTCGCCCTCGACGGGGTGATGGTGGCGGCGGCCCTCTGGTTCGTCGGCTGGGTCCTCGTCAGCGAGCCGACCCGGATGCTGGGCGGGGCCACGCCGACGGCCTGCACGCCGATCCTGCTCGCGACGGTCGGTGCGGCGCTCGCCGCCGGGGTCGGTCCGGTCGCCGCCTGCCGGTCCGCCGCACCGCGGGGCGGGCTCGTCGCGCTCGCCGTCGCCGTCGTCGGGGTGACCGGCGGGGGGCTGGGCCTGGCCGCCGGGCTGTGCCAGGCGGGGCCGGCGGTGGCGCTGAGCGGTGCCGGGCTGCTCGCGGCCGGCCTGCTCACCGCGGCCCTGTCGGCGCTGCGGACCGACCCCCGGCGGGAGGTCGCGCACGACCCGATCGACAGCAGCGGCGACAACGCGATCGTCCCGATGATCGCCATGACCGCCTCGGCGACCTACCACCTCCTCCAGGGCGGCCGGTTCACCGTGCTCAGCGTGCTCGTCTGCGCCGTCGAGGGCTTCGCCCTGGTGGCCCGGCAGTACCTGGGCGTCCGGGACGTGCGGGCGTACGCGGGGCGGCTGGCCGAGCGCGAGGCGCACTTCCGCGAGCTGGCCCACACGGACGCGCTGACCGGCCTCGCCAACCGGCGGGGGCTGCTGCGCGCCCTGCACGGCCACGTCGAGTCGGGCACGCCGTGCGTGCTGCTCGGCCTGGATCTCGACGGCTTCAAGAACGTCAACGACATGCGCGGGCACGACGTGGGCGACGCCGTGCTGGCCGAGGTGGGCCGGCGGCTGCGGGACACCCTGCGCCCCGACGACGTGGCGGCCCGCCTCGGCGGCGACGAGTTCGCCGTGCTGACGCGGGGCCGCCCGGAGGACGCCGACCGGGTGGCCGAGCGCCTGCTCGCGGTGCTGGGCCGGGCGTACGACCAGGGGGAGTCGCCCGTCTTCCTCTCGGTGAGCATCGGGATCGCCGGCTGCACCGGTGAACCCGACGGGGAACTGCTGCTGCGCCACGCCGACCTGGCCCTGCGCTACGCCAAGCAGCGCGGCAAGAACCGGATCGAGCGGTACGACGCCGCGTACGACCAGCTGCTGCGCCGCCGCACCACGCTGGAGCACGAGCTGCGCGGCGCCATCGAACGCGACGAGCTGCGCCTGGCCTTCCAGCCGGTCGCCTCCCTGCCCTCGGTACGCCCCGTCGGCGCCGAGGCGCTGCTGCGCTGGCACCACCCGGAGCTGGGCAACGTGCGCCCCGACGAGTTCATCCCGCTGGCCGAGGAGTGCGGGATGATCGCCAAGCTCGGCGCGTGGGTGCTCCACCAGGCCTGCCACCAGCTCTCCCGCTGGCTCGCCGACGGGCACGACGTCTGGGTGTCGGTGAACGTGTCGCCGCGCGAGCTGCACGATCCGGAGTACGTGGTGCTGGTCACCGAGGCGCTGCGCGCCCACCGGGTGCCGCCGCAACGGCTCGTGCTGGAGGTGACCGAGCACGCCGTCGCCACGGATCTCGACGAGCTGATCCGGCGGCTCGCGGCGCTGCGGCTGACCGGGGTGCGGATCGCCCTGGACGACTTCGGCGCCGGCTACTCGTCGCTGGGGCAGCTGCGCCGGCTGCCGATCGACATCCTGAAGATCGACCACAGCCTGGTCGCCGAGCACGAGCCGGTGCGCCCGGTCGGACGGGACGGCCCCGCCTTCGCACCGATGGTCGACGTCGTCATGCGCCTCGGCCACCAGCTCGGGTTGGAGGTCATCGCCGAGGGGGTCACGACCCCGACCGAGCTGGCCGCGGTGGTCGCCGCGGGCTGCCGGTTCGGCCAGGGGGCGCTCTGCGGATGGGGTGTGCCGGCGGAGCACCTGGAGGCGATGCTGGAGGCGGCCACCTCTCCCGGCGCCCGGCCCGCGGGCGTCACGCCGGGTCCCCGGCGCGCCGATCCCACGGCCGGTTCCCCGCCCGCCGGCGACGCGCCCGGCGCCCGGCCGGCGGGCGCCGGCGTCCGCTCCTCGGCCGCCGGTGTGCGACCCGGCGTGCTGCCCGGCACGCGGCGCCCGCAGAGTGGATCAGGCCAGGTCACACCGGGTGCGGAGGGCGCGTCGCGGGACGACGCGCCGACACCCGTGAACCAACATGTGGGATCAGTTGACTCATCGCGTGAGATGCGTCAGGCTTGAGCCCATGTCGTCGTACCGGTCGCTGCGAGTACTTATCTGAGCGCACTCTCCGTCATCGAGAGTGCGCTGGCCCCGTGCATCTGCACGAGGGCCGTTTTTATTGCCGTCGGACCAGATCGGAGCGGGCCCCGCCCGCGTTCCATCCGCACCACCAGTCGCACCCACTCCAGCCGAAGGCCTGAACCGCCATGACGAGACCCACGCCAGAGACACTCGCCCACTCCGCCCGGCGGGCCCGCGCGGCCGCCGGGGCGGTGACCGACGCCCAGACCACCCGGGCCGCCGGCCCGGCCGCCCCGGCCGTAGCCGCGCCCGCCCCGGCCCAGGTCTCCGGGGCCGGCTCGCTCGTGCGGTCGCTCGAGGCGCTCGGCGTCGACGTCGTCTTCGGCATCCCGGGCGGCGCCATCCTCCCCGCGTACGACCCGCTCTACGACTCCACCGTCCGGCACATCCTGGTGCGCCACGAGCAGGGCGCCGGGCACGCGGCCACCGGTTACGCGCAGGCGACCGGCCGGGTCGGCGTCTGCATGGCCACCTCCGGCCCGGGCGCCACCAACCTGGTCACGCCGATCGCCGACGCGTACATGGACTCGGTGCCGGTGGTCGCGATCACCGGGCAGGTGGCCCGGCCGGCGATCGGCACGGACGCCTTCCAGGAGGCGGACATCCAGGGCATCACCCTGCCGATCACGAAGCACAACTTCCTGGTGCAGGACGCCGACGAGATCCCGCGGGTGCTCGCCGAGGCGTTCCACCTGGCCAGCACGGGCCGGCCCGGCCCGGTCCTGGTCGACATCCCCAAGGACGTGCTCCAGGCGCCCACCACGTTCACCTGGCCGCCGACCCTGGACCTGCCCGGCTACCGGCCGACGCTGCACCCGCACGGCAAGCAGATCCGCGAGGCGGCCCGGCTCATGACCACGGCCCGCCGTCCGGTGCTCTACGTCGGTGGCGGCGTGCTCAAGGCGGGCGCCACCGAGGGGCTGCGGAAGCTGGCCGAGCTGACCGGCATCCCGGTGGTCACCACGCTGATGGCCCTCGGGGCGTTCCCCGACTCGCACCCGCAGCACCTGGGCATGCCGGGCATGCACGGCACGGTCGCCGCGGTCTACGGGTTGCAGAAGGCCGACCTCATCGTGGCGCTGGGCGCGCGGTTCGACGACCGGGTCACCGGCCGGCTGGACTCCTTCGCCCCGGACGCGGCCGTCGTGCACGCCGACATCGACCCGGCCGAGATCGGCAAGAACCGGCACGCCGACGTCCCGATCGTCGGCGACGCCCGGCACGTCATCGACGAGCTGATCGCCGCCGTCACGGCCGAGCGGTCGGCGGGGCGCGCCGCGGACCTCGGCGACTGGTGGAATCAGCTCGACGACCTGCGCAAGCGCTACCCGCTGGGGTACGAGGAGCCGGCCGACGGCACCCTCTCGCCGCAGTACGTGATCCAGCGGCTCGGCGAGATCGTCGGCCCGGACGCCATCTACGTGGCCGGTGTCGGCCAGCACCAGATGTGGGCCTCGCAGTTCATCTCGTACGAGAAGCCGCACACCTGGCTGAACTCCGGCGGCGCCGGCACGATGGGCTACGCGGTGCCGGCGGCCATGGGCGCCAAGGTGGGCCGGCCCGACACGGTGGTCTGGGCGATCGACGGCGACGGCTGCTTCCAGATGACCAACCAGGAGCTGGCCACCTGCGCGCTGGAGGGCATCCCGGTCAAGATCGCCGTCATCAACAACGGCAACCTGGGCATGGTGCGGCAGTGGCAGACCCTCTTCTACGGGGAGCGCTACTCCAACACCGACCTGGGCACCCACAAGCACCGCATCCCCGACTTCGTGAAGCTGGCCGAGGCGCTCGGCTGCGTCGGTCTGCGGTGCGAGAACGCGGCCGACGTCGACAAGACCATCGCGGCCGCCATGGAGATCAACGACGCTCCGGTGGTCATCGACTTCGTGGTCGGCAAGGACGCGATGGTCTGGCCGATGGTCGCCGCCGGCACCAGCAACGACGAGATCATGTTCGCCCGCGGCGTCCGCCCGGCCTTCGACGAGGATGAGCTGTAGCCATGACCGGACCCGGCAACGGCCGTGAGAGCACGACGAGGAAGGCACTGCCATGACGATGCACACGTTGAGCGTGCTCGTGGAGAACAAGCCCGGCGTCCTGGCCCGGGTCTCCGGCCTCTTCTCCCGCCGCGGATTCAACATCGACAGCCTGGCCGTCGGTGAGACCGAGAACCCGGACGTCTCCCGGATCACCATCGTGGTCAACGCCGAGTCGTCCCCGCTCGAGCAGGTCACCAAGCAGCTCAACAAGCTGGTGAACGTGCTCAAGATCGTCGAGCTGGACCCGCAGGTCTCGGTGGCCCGGGAGCTGCTGCTGGTGAAGGTCCGGGCCGACCGGTCGGCCCGGAGCCAGGTGCTCGACACGGTGAACCTGTTCCGCGCGCGGGTGGTCGACGTGGCGCCGGACACGCTGACCATCGAGGCCACCGGCACCCCCGACAAGCTGGACGCGCTGCTGCGCGACCTGGAGCCGTTCGGCATCAAGGAGATGGTCCAGTCCGGACTGGTGGCCATCGGGCGCGGCTCGCGTTCGATCACCGCCGGCCCGGCGCTGCGGGCCGCCTGAGCCGCCCGCGGGCCGGCCGGGGTGGCCGGCCCCGCGGATCGCTGACCCATCCGCACAACCACGACGGGCCGCCCGGGCCGCCGTACTGAAAGGGAAGTTCATGAGCGTTGAGGTGTACTACGACGACGACGCGGACCTGGCCCTGATCCAGGGCAAGAAGGTCGCCGTCATCGGCTACGGCAGCCAGGGCCACGCCCACGCGCTGTCGCTGCGCGACTCGGGTGTCGACGTGGTGATCGGCCTGCCCGCCGGCTCGAAGAGCCGGCCGAAGGCGGAGGAGCAGGGCCTGCGGGTCGTCACCCCGGCCGAGGCGGCGGCCGAGGCCGACGTGATCATGGTGCTCGCCCCGGACACCGTCCAGCGCACCCTCTACGCCGAGGCCATCGCGCCGAACCTGGCTTCGGGCAAGGCGATCTTCTTCGGCCACGGCTTCAACATCCGCTACGAGCTGATCAAGCCGCCGGCCGACGTGGACGTGGCCATGGTCGCCCCGAAGGGCCCCGGCCACCTGGTCCGCCGGCAGTACGTCGACGGCAAGGGCGTGCCGTGCCTCGTCGCCGTCGAGCAGGACGCCACCGGCAACGCCTTCGCGCTGGCGCTCGCGTACGCCAAGGGCATCGGCGGCACCCGGGCCGGCGCCATCCGCACCACGTTCACCGAGGAGACCGAGACCGACCTCTTCGGCGAGCAGGCGGTGCTCTGCGGCGGCGCGACCGCGCTGGTGCAGGCGGGCTTCGAGGTGCTCACCGAGGCCGGCTACGCCCCCGAGATCGCCTACTTCGAGTGCCTGCACGAGCTCAAGCTCATCGTCGACCTCATGTACGAGGGCGGCATCGCGCGGATGCGCTACAGCATCTCCGACACCGCCGAGTACGGCGACTACTCCCGTGGTCCGCGCGTCATCGACGGCCGGGTCAAGGAGGAGATGCGCAAGATCCTCTCGGAGATCCGGTCCGGCGAGTTCGCCCGCGAGTGGATCGCCGAGGACGACGCGGGGCGGCCGAACTTCGTGAAGCTGCGGGCCGAGGGCGCGGCGCACCCGATCGAGGAGACCGGCCGGAAGCTGCGCGGCATGATGAGCTGGGTGGACCGGCCGATCACCGAGACCGCCTGAGCTCTTCGGGAGCCGCCCGTCGCGTACGCCCGGGCGGCACCGGCGGCCCCGGCCCCGGCGCTCTCCCCGGCGCCGGGCCGGGGCCGCTCAGCACGAGCGGCGCCCGGCGACGATCCGCCGTTTCCGCTGGTCGGTCACGCGGGCGCCCCTGGTCGCGCGCCCGTGAGCGGTGGCTGAACGCCGGATGGCCGGCGGCGGAACACGTGTGAGGCCACTCACCCCGCGGACCGGGACACGCCGGCCAGCCCGACCCCTACGATCGCGATAGGTGCGTAGCCGGCACCTGACGGCCATGAGCCGGTTCGGCGCAGGGCGCAGTGCGGCGTCCGACAGCCCGGCCGACCGCTTTCGACTACAGCTACGAGGACCGATGAATCCTGTCGTACTGATCGCCGAGGAACTCGCCCCCGCCGCCATCGAGGTGCTCGCGCACGACTTCGACGTCCGCCACGTCGACGGCACCGACCGCCCCGCGCTGCTCTCCGCCCTCGCCGAGGCGGACGCCGTCATCGTCCGCAGCGCCACCCAGATCGACGCCGAGGCCATCGCCGCCGCGCCCCGGCTCAAGGTCGTCGCCCGTGCCGGCGTGGGTCTGGACAACGTCGAGGTGCCGGCCGCCACCGCGCGGGGCGTCATGGTCGTCAACGCCCCCACCTCCAACATCGTCTCCGCGGCCGAGCAGGCCGTCGCGCTGCTGCTCGCGGTGGCCCGCAACACCGCCAGCGCCAGCGCCGCCCTGAAGGCGGGGGAGTGGAAGCGGTCCAAGTACACCGGCGTGGAGATCCAGGGCAAGACCGTCGGCGTGGTCGGCCTCGGCCGCATCGGCGTCCTCTTCGCCCAGCGGATCGCGGCCTTCGGCACCCGGCTGATCGCGTACGACCCGTACATCCAGCCGGCGCGCGCCGCCCAGCTCGGCGTCCGCCTGGTCGGTCTCGAGGAGCTGCTGCGGGAGAGCGACTTCATCTCGATCCACCTGCCCAAGACCCCCGAGACGGTCGGCCTGATCGGTGAGAAGGAGCTGGCCATCGTCAAGCCGGGCGTGCGCATCGTGAACGCGGCGCGCGGTGGCCTCGTGGACGAGCAGGCCCTCGCCGACGCGATCGCGGAGGGCCGGGTCGCCGGCGCCGGCGTGGACGTCTACGCCAAGGAGCCGTGCACCTCCTCGCCGCTGTTCGCGTTCGACAACGTGGTGGCCACCCCGCACCTGGGCGCCTCCACCCACGAGGCACAGGACAAGGCCGGTCTGGCCGTGGCCAAGAGCGTGAAGCTCGCGCTGCAGGGCGAGTTCGTGCCCGACGCCGTCAACGTGCAGGCCGGCGGGGTGGTCGCCGAGGACGTGCGGCCGCTGCTGCCGCTGGCCGAGAAGCTCGGGCGCGCCTTCACGGCGGTGGCCGGCGGGGTCGCCGCCAGCGTGACCGTCGAGGTACGCGGGGAGATCGTCAACCACGACGTGTCGGTGCTCAAGCTCGCCGCCACCAAGGGCCTCTTCAGCTCGGTGGTCGAGGAGCAGGTCACCTACGTCAACGCGCCGCACCTGGCTTCCGAGCGCGGCGTCGAGGTGACCCTGGCGACCTTCGCCGAGACGGTCGAGCACGCCAACCTGGTCACCGTCCGCGGCGCCCTGCCCGACGGCCGCACGGTCAGCGTCTCCGGCACGGTGACCGGCACGGGCACCCGGGACGTCATCAAGCTGACCGAGGTGGACGGTTTCGACGTGGAGATCGGCGCGGAGGGCATCCTGCTCTTCCTGCGCTACGCCGACCGGCCCGGCGTGGTCGGCACCGTCGGCACGCTGCTCGGCGAGGCCGGCATCAACATCGCCGCCATGCAGGTGGCCCGCCGCGAGGCGGGCGGCGAGACGCTCATGACGCTCACCGTCGACCAGGCGCTCGGCGCCGACCTGCTCACCTCGGCGGCCGACTCGATCGGCGCGACCGCGGCCAGCGCCGCGGACCTGCGCGACGAGTGAGTCGAGGGCAGCACGACGAGGGCCCGGCGGGGATCCGCCGGGCCCTCCGGCGTACGGGGGGCCGTTCGGGTGGCGTGAGTCAGCCGGGCAGGCGGGCGGGCGGCGGATAGACCGAGCCGTCCTGCGCGTCGTAGAGCATGAGCCCGTGCTCCCCGGCGAGCCGCTCGATGTCCAGCAGCACCTGGTCCTCGCAGGCCGGATCCAGGTTCATCTCGACGTGGTCACCGGCCGCGTGCAGCGGGGCGACCTCCCACGGGGTGTCCGCCCCCGCCGGTCGGTCGGGATAGGTGGCCGTGATCGCGCGGTAGAAGGCGACCACGCGTGGATCGGGTCGGCGGTCGGCGTGCACTCCCTGCCGGCACCGCTGCACCGCCGCTCGTACGTCCTCGGGCGTCGCCCCGTCCGCCAGGGCCCACACGCTCAGATCGAAACTCACGGCGGACAGCGTGCCATCCAACGTTCACCATGTCGAAACTGCCCCGCCGCAGGCCAGCCACGCGCGCAAGAGGACGGTCCGGTGTGGAGACTCTTGCCTCGAGTTGCGTCGATTCGCTAGCGTACCGGTGCGGTCACCGGCCGAGTCCGCACCGTCGGCCCGTCTTCGGGTGGCGTGGCCGACGCTCGGCCCGACCGGCCCGCACCCCTCGAATGCGCAAGCCACGCGCACTCGTCGCTGACCGGCCCCCACGGCCGTTGCCGCGGGCGTGGGGGTCGATCGCCGACCGGGTCCGGTGTCAGGTCAGCGGCGGTGGGCGAAGAGCGCGCGATACTCCGAGCGACCGCGGAACCAGGCGAGCCCCGTCGGGCCCGCGGCGTAGAGCGCCGTCGCGTAGGCGTCGGCCACGGCGAGGTCCGGGCCCACCACGGTGGCGGCCACCAACTGGTCGGCGGGTTCGCCGGTGTGCGGGTCGATGACGTGCCCCTGGCGGCCGGTGACGCCGGACGTGCCGACCGCGCCGGCGGTCATCTCCAGCACGAGCGGCGGCCGGTCGCGCTCGACGGGATGGTGCACGGCGACCCGCCACGGCCCGCCGTGCGGCGCGTGGCCGCGTACCACCAGGTCGGCGCCGGTCACCACGGCGTAGTCGTACACGCCGTTGGCGCGCAGGCGCGCCGCGGCCCGCTCCACGGCCCAGCCGCCGAGCAGGCCGCCGGGATCGAAGCCGCCGGGCACCGCCCAGGCGTCGAACCAGCCGTCGGTGGCGGCGCGCATGGCGGCGCACCGGTCCACCAGGTCGGCCAGCGGGGCGTACGACTCGGGGCTGATCTCGCCCCGGCGCAGTCGGGAGACGAGGCTCTCGGGTCGGTTCGGGCCGTACGTGAGGTCGATGGCCCGTAGTTCGGCCACCGCGTCCCGCAGCGCCTCGCCGACACCGCGGCGGCCCAGCCAGGCGGGCGCGTTGAGCAGCAACGTGTACTCGGCCGTGCCGGTCCGGACGGTGTGCTGCACCGCGAGCCGGTCGGCGCCGACGCCGCCGGACCGGTCGAGTCGGTGGGCGGAGCTTCCGAGCCGCAGATCCGGTCGCCGGTGCCGGAAGGTGGCCGGATCGGGCCAGCGGGTGCGCGGCTGCTCGTCGATGCGCATGGCGATCGCCCCCTCGCGAGTGGCGGTCCTGCCGTGGCGACCGCCCGGTGCGGGCCCCCGTTGACCCGCTCGGCCTCAGGCTAGGCAGCCAACATGACTGGTACATGGGACGAACCTGGGAGACTCCTGTGTGCCGTCCGCATCCCAGAATATGGGCACCGCGTACCGGGAGGCGGGACGGCGGCGTACCGTGGTCGCCGAACGGGCGAGCAGAGGAGCGCAGGGGTGGCACGGATCGCGGTGGTGGCCGGGGACGGTATCGGTCCCGAGGTGGTCGCGGAGGCGCGCAAGGTCCTCGACGCGGTGCTCCCCGGTGTGCGGGCGACCGAGTACGACCTCGGCGCCGCCCGCTGGCACCGTACCGGAGAGGTGCTGCCGGACTCCGTCCTGGCCGAGCTGGCCGGGCACGACGCGATCCTGCTCGGCGCGGTCGGCGACCCCAGCGTGCCGCCCGGCGTGCTGGAGCGTGGCCTGCTGCTCAAGCTGCGGTTCGCGTTCGACCAGTACGTGAACCTCCGCCCGTCCCGGCTGTGGCCGGGCGTGCCCGGCCCGCTGGCCAGCGTCAAGCCCGGCGAGGTCGATCTCGTCGTGGTGCGTGAGGGCACCGAGGGGCTCTACGCCGGCGCCGGCGGCACGCTGCACCGGGACACCCCCGCCGAGGTCGCCACCGAGGAGAGCCTGAACACCCGGCACGGGGTCGAGCGGGTGGTCCGCGACGCGTTCGCCCGGGCGACCCGCCGCGAGCGGCGCAAGGTGACCCTCGTGCACAAGACCAACGTCCTCACCCACGCCGGCTCGCTCTGGTCGCGCACCTTCGAGGCCGTCGCCGCCGAGCACCCCGACGTGGCCACCGAGTACCAGCACGTCGACGCCGCCGCGATGTTCCTCGTCACCCAGCCGCAGCGCTACGACGTGGTGGTCACCGACAACCTCTTCGGTGACATCCTCACCGACATCGCCGCCGCGGTCACCGGTGGCATCGGGCTGGCCGCGAGCGGCTGCATCAACCCCGAGGGGACGTACCCCTCGATGTTCGAGCCGGTGCACGGCTCGGCGCCGGACATCGCCGGCCAGGGCGTCGCCGACCCGGTCGCCGCCGTGCTGTCCGCCGCGCTGCTGCTCGACCAGCTCGGCCACGCCGACGCCGCGGCCCGGGTCACCGCGGCGGTGGCCCACGAGCTGGCGAACCGGGTACCGGGCGTACCGCTGCGCACGGCCGAGGTGGGCGACCGGCTCGCGAGCCACGCGGCGGGCTGAGCCCGGACGCCTCGCGCGTCTCCGCACGACGGTGCGGATGTCTCCGGCCGTCGCCGGCGACGGCCGGCCCCGACCCGGGCGGCCGTCACCCTCCGTTCGGTACCGCTTCACGGGCCGGGCGGCGCTACCCGCTGAACGAACGTTCGGGGTAAGTTTCTGAGCACCAATGAGTCGGCATGCCCGTCCGGCGTGCCGTTGTCCGGCAGGGAGGTCAGCGCGATGAGCGGTGGTGACAAGCTCGACTTCGAGATCCGTCCGAATCCCGCGC
Source organism: Micromonospora globbae (assembly GCF_036184225.1). NCBI lineage: Bacteria > Bacillati > Actinomycetota > Actinomycetes > Micromonosporales > Micromonosporaceae > Micromonospora > Micromonospora globbae. The sequence goes on along the minus strand of NZ_CP108084.1, from coordinate 4,101,016 downwards.
CGGTATCCGCCGCGGACCGGGCCGCGCTGCTGACCAATCCGGGTTTCGGCCGCATCTTCACCGACCACATGGTCACCATCCGGTACGCCGACGGCAAGGGCTGGTACGACGCCCGCGTCGAGGCGCGCGCGCCCATCCCCATGGATCCGGCGGCCGCCGTCCTGCACTACGCGCAGGAGATCTTCGAGGGGTTGAAGGCCTACCGCACCGCCGACGGCGGGGTGACCCTGTTCCGTCCCGAGGCGAACGCGGCCCGCTTCGTCGCCTCGGCGCAGCGGATGGCGATGCCGGCGTTGCCGCCGCAGGCGTTCGTCGACTCGCTGCGCCGCATCATCGAGATCGACCGGGAGTGGATCCCCACCGACACGGACGGCAGCCTCTACCTGCGACCGTTCATGTTCGCCAGCGAGGTCTTCCTCGGGGTCCGGCCCGCCAACGAGTACCTCTACACGGTCATCGCCTCGCCCGTCGGCGCGTACTTCAGCGGCGGGGTGAAGCCGGTGACGGTCTGGGTCTCCCCGGACTACACCCGTGCGGCCCCCGGCGGCACGGGCGCCGCGAAGTGCGGCGGGAACTACGCCGCCTCGCTGGTCGCCCAGGCGGAGGCCATCGAGCACGGCTGCGACCAGGTCGTGTTCCTCGACGCGGTGGAGCGGCGGTTCGTCGACGAACTGGGCGGCATGAACGTCTTCTTCGTCTACGACGACGGCACGCTGGTGACGCCGCCGCTGACCGGCACGATCCTGCCCGGCATCACCCGGGAGTCGGTCCTCACGCTGGCCGCCGCGGCCGGGCACCGGGTGGAGGAGCGGCCCGTCTCCTTCGCCGAGTGGCAGGCGGACGCGGCCAGCGGGCGGCTGCGGGAGGTGTTCGCCTGCGGCACCGCCGCCGTCATCACCCCGATCGGCGAGGTCAAGTTCCCCGACGGGGAGTTCCTCGTCGGCGGTGGCGAGCCGGGGGCGGTCACCATGGCGTTGCGCCAGCGGCTGGTCGACATCCAGCGCGGCGACGCCCCGGACCCGTACGGCTGGGTCACCCGGGTGCTGTGACGGCAGGGCCCCTCCCTCGCGGGAGGGGCCCTGCCCGTGTCGGCTCTGCGCCGGGCCCGCTCAGTCGAGCAGGTGTTCGCGCAGGGCGTCGACCTGGGCGTCCGTCACGCCGGCGTGGCGCAGGTATCCCTCGACCGAGCCGTACCCCTCGCGCAGTTCGGTGAGGAAGAGCGTCATGGCCTCGGCCGGGCAGGTGAGCGGCGGCAGACCGGGGCTCGCCGCGTGCCCGGTCGACGCGAACCACGCGGTGAAGCGTTCGGCCGCCTCGGTGCTGAGCGCGTAGTCGGCCGCGATGTCGTCGTCGGAGACGCCCAGCAGGGCGAGGGTGAGCCCGCAGACGATGCCGGTGCGGTCCTTGCCGGCGACGCAGTGGACGACCACGGGAGCGTTGACCGAGTCGGCGATCAGGCCGATCGCCTCGGCCAGCCCGGCCGTGCCGGTGCGGGCCAGGTCGGCGTACCGGTCGGCGAGGTAGCGGGCGAGGTCGTCGTCCGGCCGGTACGGCCGCTCCGACCACTCGGCGTGCTCCGGGTGGATGTTGCGCCAGGTGAGCCCGGGGAAGTCGGGGACGCGACCGTCGCGCTCCACCTCGTACGGACGGCGCAGGTCGATCACGGTCCGGATCCCGAGCGACGTGAACGCCGCCCGGTCGGTGTCGTCGATGCGGTGCAGCGAGTCGGAGCGGTAGAGCCGCCCCCGTCGTACCTGTCGGCCGTCACCGGCGGACAGGCCGCCGACGTCGCGGAAGTTGAAGATGGTGGAGAACGGGATGTGCCGGCTCGTCTCGGTGGCGTCCACCCTCACACGGTACCGGCCGGCGGGGCGTGCCCCGCCGGCCGGCGAACAGGAGCCACCGTCACCGTGCCGTACCCGGAGGAATCGCCGAGTACGTGTCGGTGTAGTAACCACCGAGCTTGTCCCGGTAGGCCGGGTCGGTGTCGGCCGTCTCGTCGAACTCGGGCGCGGCCTTGATCTGGTCCTTGCTCCGGTCGACGTAGACCTTCCGCTCGTCGTGGTCGACGTGGTTGACGGTGCCGGCCGGGATCATGACCTTGCGGCCGAAGATCCACGGACCGGTGTCCACCACCAGGTAACTGGAGTTCACCTCGTGGCTGGACCGGTCCACCTTGCCGATGCCACCGTCGTTCGCCTCGACCTTGTAGCCCACCAGGTCGACGCCGGTCACCCCGGCGTCGTCCCGGTAGCGCCACGGGTCGAAGGTGCCGCCGGGCGTGTCGCCCAGGAAGGCGCCCTGGCCACCGTGCACGAGCGGGTCCGGCGTCCCGTGGGTCGTTCGAGGGTCGAGCCGCTCCATGGCGTTTCACTCCTCTACTCGACTGATCGGGGGTTGGTGCCCTGTCAGCCTGGTGTGTTACCCGGTGTCGAGATCGCTACACCCGCGTACGACGAAAAGGGGCCGGCCGGTGCGACCGGCCGGCCCCCTGCGGGCGGTGCTCAGGCCAGCGCGGCCTCGGCGTCGTGCGCGACCGCGGCGGCGTGCACCACGGCGGCGATGCGGAGCCCCTCGTGGACCTGCTCGCGGCTGAAGCCGGCCGCGCGGAGGGTCTTCTCGTGCGACTCCAGGCACACGCCGCATCCCGTGATGGCGGAGACGGCGAGGCACCAGAGCTCGAAGTCGGCCTTCTCCACACCCGGGCGCGCGATGATCTGCATCCGCAGCCGGGCCGGGATCGACTGGTACTCCTCGTCGCCGATCAGGTGCTTGGCCCGGTAGTAGACGTTGTTCATCGCCATGATCGTGGCCGCGCCCTTGGCCGCCTCGACCGCCTCCGGGGTCAGGTGACCGGCCGCCTCGTCGGCGATCTCCCTGAGCACCACGGGGTTGCGGGCCGCCACCGCGCAGGCGAGGGCCGTGCCCCACGCCTGCTCGGGCTTGAGCGTCGAGGTGCCGATCGTCGAGCCGAGGTTGAGCCGGATGTCCTTGGCGTACTCGGGCAGTCCCGCCTTGATCGCGTCGAGACCCACGTCAGGCTCCGGCCGCGGCCAGCAGCGCGGTGGCGTCGAGCGTCGCGCCGCCCTTGTTCCAGTTGCACGGGCAGAGCTCGTCGGTCTGGAGCGCGTCGAGCACCCGCAGCACCTCGGAGACGTTGCGGCCGACGGAGCCGGCGGTCACCATCGCGAACTGGATCTCGTTGTCCGGGTCGACGATGAAGGTCGCCCGCTGCGCGACGCCGTCGGCGCCGAGCACGCCGCAGGCGCTGGTCAGCTCGCGCTTGATGTCGCTCAGCATCGGGAAGGGCAGCTCGCGCAGGTCCGGGTGGTCCTTGCGCCAGGCGTAGTGGACGTACTCGTTGTCCACCGAGACGCCGAGCACCTGCGCGTCCCGGTCGGCGAACTCGCCGTTGAGGCGACCGAACTCGGCGATCTCGGTGGGGCAGATGAACGTGAAGTCCTTCGGCCAGAAGAAGACGACCCGCCACTTGCCCTCGTGGGACTTGTGGGTGATCGTCTCGAACGCCTTCTCCGCGTCCAGCGAGACGCAGGCGGTGAGTTCGTACTCAGGGAAGCGGTCACCGACAGTGAGCAAGGGTCCTCCTTGACGACGGCACGAGGCCGGATAACTGGATCAGTTCCAGATATTTCCTCAGCCGTGTTCGCGCTGGCCGGCGGTCGGGTGATCTGTGAAGTCGATCACCAAACGGGTGTTTTCCGCGAGGTTGGGGGCATCCGCGGCTAGGCGACTCTCCGTGAGCCGTCCCGAGATGTGGATTCTGCCTCCCAAAACCAGCGGGGCGGTGGCAGAGTAGCGATCGTGACCAGCACCGCCCTGATTCTTGGCAGCTAGCGCGCCGGCTTCCTCTCCGCCGAGCGCGCAGACCTCCCGCATCCGCGGGGGGTCTTTTTGTTGCTCCCGGCGGCGCCGTCCGGTCGCGGCCCCGACCCACCCGTTCCCGCACCCCGTCCCAGAGAGAGGCATGCGATGAGGTTCCAGGTGTACGACACGACGCTGCGCGACGGCGCCCAGCGGGAAGGGCTCACCTACTCGGTGGTCGACAAACTGGCCGTGGCCCGCCTGCTCGACGAGTTCGGCGTCGGGTTCATCGAGGGCGGCTGGCCGGGCGCGGTGCCGAAGGACACCGAGTTCTTCCGGCGGGCGCGGACCGAGCTGGACCTGCGGCACGCGCTGCTGGTCGCGTTCGGCGCCACCCGCCGGGCCGGCGTCGCGGTCGCCGACGACCCGCAGGTCCGCGCCCTGCTCGACGCGGAGACCCCGGCCGTCGCCCTGGTCGCCAAGGCCGACCTGCGGCACGTCGAGCGGGCGCTGCGCACCACCGCCGCCGAGAACCTCGCGATGATCCACGACACCGTGACGTACCTGGTGGCCGAGGGGCGCCGGGTCTTCGTCGACGGCGAGCACTTCTTCGACGGCTACCGGCACGATCCCGCATACGGGGCCGCGGTGGTGGAGACCGCGCTGGCCGCCGGCGCCGAGGTGATGGTGCTCTGCGACACCAACGGCGGCATGCTGCCGTCCCAGGTCACCGCGGCCATCACCGACCTGACCGCCCGCCTCGGCGTCGCGCCCGAACGGCTCGGCATCCACTGCCAGAACGACACCGCCTGCGCGGTGGCCAACACGATCGCGGCCGTGGAGGCCGGCGTCCGGCACGTGCAGGGCACCGCGAACGGCTACGGCGAACGGCCCGGCAACGCCGACATCTTCGCGGTGGTCGCCAACCTCCAACTCAAGCTCGGGCTGCCCGTCCTACCCGAGGGCTGCCTGGAACAGATGGTGCGGGTCTCGCACGCCATCGCCGAGATCGCCAACATCGCCCCCGACACCCACCAGGCGTACGTCGGGGCCGCGGCCTTCGCCCACAAGGCGGGGTTGCACGCGAGCGCGATCAAGGTCGACCCGTTGCTCTACAACCACGTGGACCCGTCGGTGGTGGGCAACGACATGCGGATTCTGGTGACCGAGATGGCCGGCCGGGCCAGTGTCGAGCTCAAGAGTCGCGAGCTCGGGCTGGACCTGGCCGGCCATCCGGAGACCCTGTCCCGGGTCACCAAGCGGGTCAAGGAGCTGGAGGCGGGTGGCTGGTCGTTCGAGGCGGCCGACGCCTCCTTCGAGCTGCTCGTCCGCTCCGAGCTGCCGGAGGGCGCTCCGGCCCGTCCGTTCGCGCTGGAGTCGTACCGGGTGATCGTCGAGCACCGGGAGGACGGCGCCGTGGTGTCCGAGGCGACCGTCAAGATCCGTGTCCGGGGTGAGCGGGTCATCGCCACCGCCGAGGGGAACGGCCCGGTCAACGCCCTGGACGAGGCGCTGCGGATGGGGCTCGTGCGGCACTACCCGGAGCTGCGCGACTTCGAACTCGCCGACTACAAGGTGCGGATCCTGGAGGGCAGCAGCGGCACCGGCGCGGTCACCCGGGTGCTGCTGGAGACCGTCGACGGCGGCGGTCGCGACTGGACGACCGTCGGCGTGCACCCGAACGTGGTCGAGGCGAGCTGGCACGCCCTCGTGGACGCCCTCACCTACGGGCTCGCCCGCACGAAGGTCTGACCCCGCGGGCCGCTCACCCGGCCGGCAGGGTGAGCGTCGCGAGGACGGGGCGGTGGTCGGAGCCGGGAAGGCGGAGCACGTCGACGGCGCGGGCCGCGATCCGGCGGTCGACCAGGACGTGGTCGATGGTGACCGGAGGGATGGGATCGCCGTCGTACGGTCCCCAGGTGCCGACCAGCCCCTGCCCGGTGGCGTCGGCCGCGTCGACGTAGCCGGTGCGGAGCAGGGCGCGCAGCGGGCCATGGTCGAGGGTGGCGTTGAAGTCGCCGGCCAGGATCCGCAGCGCCCCGTCCGGCGTGGCCGGCGGCTGCGCGGCCAGGTCGGCCCGCCAGTGGCCGGTCTGGTCCAGCGCGTACGGGGCGGCCGGATGGGCGGACTCGACGCGTACCGCCGGCGCGCCGGGGACGGTCACGGTGCCGTACGCCTGGGTGAAGCCCCACGCCCCGCGGTGGGTGCGCACGCCGGCGTCGCCGATCGGGAAGCGTGCGTAGAGGCCCGACCCGGGTGTGCCGTCGAGCGGGTTGAGCTGCCGGTACGGCAGCAGCGTGGCGAGACCGAGCCGGTCGAGTTCGGCCTGCGCCCGGGGTGTGAACTCCTGCACGGCGAGCACGTCGACCCGGTGCCGCCGGACCAGGTCGACGAGGGTGCCCGGGTCGGCGGCGCCGGCGAGCAGGTTGGCGGTGAGCAGCCGGACGGTGGGGCCGCTGACACGGGGCGGCGTCGAGGCGATCGCCCGGGGCGCCACGACGCCGAGCAGCGCCACCGAGGCTACCGCCGCGAGCAGCGCGGGCCAGCGGCGCCGCAGGGCGAGCGCCAGCACCAGGGGCACCGGGCTCCAGGCCGCGACGTACGGCGTGAAGGCGAGCGCCTGCACCAGCGGCCCACGGTCCAGGCCCGCGAGACGCAGTACGGCCCAGGCGGCGGTGGAGGCCGCCGCGAGCCAGCAGAGCGCACCCGCAGCCCTGCGCCACCGGGTGCCGGCCCGCGGTCGCGCGACATGCTCGATCATCCCGGGACGATATCCCCGCGCCGTGCCGCACGGGGGGCGCGAACGGCGGCGGAACAATTTTGTGAATGCTCACCCGTTCACTTCTCACAATTGACGCGGCCGGTCTGCGGACAGTTTTTCGACTCGACGCCGCTATTGACGCCCAGCTTTTTGCGGTGCTACGTTCCACCTGGTCGGCGCTCCGCCACTGTGAGTAGTAATAGCTGCTCAGCAGGGGTGTAGATCGGCGGGAAATGGATGTTGACGGTGCGCGTGGTCCCATTTCTCGGCGATTTGTAACCGGGGTGTCCGGCGAGGAGAACGGCTGTCATCCGTCCCGCCGGTGCGGGTCGGCCGAATTCGCACGGTCACACAAGGGGGACCTGCCATGTCCACACCATTCCGACGCAAGGCGGCCGCGGTCGCGTTCGCCGTCCTCGGGCTCACGCTCGCCGGGGGCGGGGTCGCCATCGCCCAGCCGTCGGCGAAGGCGCCCGACGTCGCCCAGCCGGCGGCGCGCGCCACCAACTCGCAGCCGCCGGTGACGGCGGAGTCGGCCCGTTCGGCGCGGGCCGCCCTCAAGGCCGACGCCACCACGCTGGCGACCACCAACGCGGGCACGGTCGTCAACGCCAACGGCACCAAGGCGCGCGGCACCGGCACCGTCATCAAGTACGGCCCCGGCCAGTACGAGATCCAGTACAGCTACACGGTCACCGCCGCCGTGTTCGTGGCGACCATCGGCCGGCCGGACTCCTGCTGCGTCCCGCCGGCCGGTGAGATCTCCGTGGCCCCGCGGCTCAGCACGCCCAACGCCGTGTTCGTGCAGACCCGCAACTCCGCCGGCACCCCCGTGGACCTGCCGTTCCACCTGGTCGTCCACCGGTACTGACGGGCAACGGCGACGGCCCCCGCGCACCTCGCGGGGGCCGCGTCGTGTCCCCGGCACAACCGGTCTGCGCCGCTCGTGCCGGCCCGGGCCGTCGTCCACCGTCCGGGCGCGTCGTCCCGATCCGGAGGGAAAGGGCCCCTCCGGCGCCGATAATCCGACGTTTGTCGTACGGCCGCCTCGGGAAGCAAGCACCGTGACGGACATCTCGGACACCCTGGCCAGCGTGCCCAGCCCGGTCGAAGCCGAACCGACAACCGCCGAGCTGGAACAGACCCTCTCCGAGGTCAAACGCGTGATCGTCGGGCAGGATCGGCTCGTCGAGCGCCTGCTCGTCGCCCTCCTCGCCGACGGACACTGCCTCCTGGAGGGGGTGCCCGGCGTGGCCAAGACGCTGGCCGCGCAGACCCTCGCCACCGTGGTCGGTGGCTCCTTCTCCCGTATCCAGTTCACGCCCGACCTGGTCCCGTCGGACATCGTCGGCACCCGCATCTACCGCGCCTCCCAGGAGAGCTTCGACATCGAACTGGGGCCGGTGATGGCCAACCTGGTGCTCGCCGACGAGATCAACCGCGCCCCGGCGAAGGTGCAGTCCGCCCTGCTGGAGGCCATGGCCGAACGGCAGGTCTCCATCGGCGGCCGGAGCTACCCCGTCCCGTCGCCGTTCCTGGTGCTGGCGACCCAGAACCCCATCGAGTCGGAGGGGGTCTACCAGCTGCCGGAGGCGCAGCGGGACCGGTTCCTGCTCAAGGTGGTGGTCGACTACCCGACCGACTCCGAGGAACTGGCCATCCTCTACCGGATGAGCACCGACCGGCCCAGCCCGAGACAGGTGCTCGACCCGGAACGGCTGCGGGAGCTGCAGTCCCGCGCCGAGCGCGTGTTCGTCCACCACGCCCTCGCCGAGTACGTGGTCCGGCTCATCCTGGCCACCCGCGACCCGGGACGGTTCGGGCTGTCCGAGATCGCCCCGATGCTCGCGTACGGCGCCAGCCCGCGCGCCACCCTCGGGCTGGTGGCCGCCGCCCGGGCCCAGGCGCTGCTGCGCGGCCGGGAGTACGTGCTGCCCGAGGACATCCGTGACCTGGCCGGAGACGTGTTGTCGCACCGCCTGGTGCTCACGTTCGACGCGGTGGCCGACGGCGTCACGGCCGAGTCGGTGGTGCGGCGGCTCGTCGAGGCGGTGCCCCTGCCCCGGTTGGCGACGCAGCCGGAACAGGCGTCGGACCTGGCGGCGGCATGAGGCGCACCGGCAGGACCGCCGTGGCGCCGCAGGCCGATCCGGGCCTCGCCGACCTCGCCCCGGACCAGCGGCTGCGGCGGCTGGAGCTGACCGTCACCCGGCGGCTGGACGGGCTGCTGCACGGCCAGTACCGCGGCCTGCTGCCCGGCCCGGGCAGCGAACCGTCCGGCAGCCGCGAGTACCGGCCAGGGGAGGACGAGGTGCGCCGGATGGACTGGGCGGTCACCGCCCGCACGGCGGTGCCGCACGTCCGCGAGGTCGACGCCGACCGGGAGCTGACCACCTGGCTGCTGGTCGACGCGAGCCCCAGCATGGAGTTCGGCACGGCGGAACTGGACAAGCGCGAGCTGTCCGTGGCGGCCGTGGCGGCCGTCGGCTTCCTCACGGCGGGCGTGGGCAACCGTCTCGGCGCCCTGCTGCTCACGCCGGCGGGGCTGCGCCGGTTTCCCGCCCAGAGCGGCCGGACCCACCTCCTGGGCATGCTCCGGGCCCTGCTGGGGGCGCCGCGCGCCGGCGGGTACGACCGGCCGCCCACGCCGCCGGACCTGGCCGACGCGCTGGCCGGCGTGCAGCGCGTGGCCACCCGGCGGGGGCTCGTCGTCGTGGTCAGCGACTTCCTCGACGGGCTGCCGGAGGATCCCGACCCCCCACCGCCCTGGGAACGGACCCTGCGGCGGCTGGCCGCCCGGCACCAGGTGCTCGCCGTCGAGGTGACCGACCCGCGTGAGCTGGAGCTGCCCGACGTCGGACTGGTCACGCTGGTGGACCCGGAGACCGGACGCCGCCGGGAGGTCTGCACGTCCGACCGCCGGCTGCGGGAGCGCTACGCGGCGGCCGCGGCCAGCCAGCGTGACCAGGTACGACAGGCGTTGCGGCGCAGCGGCGCGACGCACCTGTCCCTGCGTACCGACCGCGACTGGTGCGCCGACATCGCGCGGCACGTGCAGGCCCAGCGTCGTCTCGCGGCGCTTCCCGCCGGGCGTCCGGTGCGGGGAGGTGGCGCGTGACCTGGTTGTCGCCGGGCCGGCTGTGGCTGCTGCTCGGAGTCCTCGCGCTGGCCGTGGGCTACCTGCTCGTGCAGCGGCGACGCAGCCGGTACGCCGTCCGCTTCACCAACCTGCGCCTGCTGGACCGGATCGCGCCGGAGCGTCCGGCGTGGCGCCGGCACGTGCCCGCCGGGCTCTTCCTGGCCATGCTGGCGCTGCTGGTGGTCGGCTTCGCCCGTCCCACGGCCGAGGTGCGGGTGCCCCGGGAACGGGCCACCGTGATGGTGGCCGTGGACGTGTCGACCTCGATGCTCGCGACCGACGTCGACCCGGACCGGCTCGCCGCGGCCAAGGGCGCGGCGCAGCGCTTCGTGGACGGGCTGCCCGACGAGTTCAACGTGGGGTTGGTGGCGTTCGCCGGCAGCGCGGCGGTGCTGGTGCCGCCCGGCACCGACCGGGAGGCGCTGCACGAGGGGATCAACCGGCTCGCCGAGGGGGTCACCGGTGTGCAGGGCACCGCCATCGGCGAGGCGATCAACACCTCGCTCGGCGCCGTGAAGGGCCTCGACAGCCAGGCGGCGACGGAGCCGCCACCGGCCCGGATCGTGCTGCTCTCCGACGGGGCGAACACCTCGGGGCTGGACCCGATGGAGGCCGCCGCGGAGGCGGTGGCCGCGAAGGTGCCGGTCCACACGATCTCCTTCGGGACGCCGAACGGGTTCGTGGACCGGGGCGGGCGGCCGATCCAGGTGCCCGTGGACGGGCAGACCCTCCTGGCGGTCGCCGAGGAGACGGGCGGGATGTTCCACGAGGCCACCACCGCCGACGAGCTGCGCGCGGTCTACGACGACATCGGCACCTCGGTCGGCTACCGCACCGAACGGCAGGACGTCTCGGCCCGCTTCATCGGTCTCGGGCTGGTGCTCGCGATGGGTGCGGCGGCCGGCTCGATGCGCTGGTTCTCCCGCCTGCCCTGACGCCCGGCAGGCCGGGGACCGGGGCGGGCCGCAGGACACCGACGTGAGGAGTACGCATGGCAGTGCAGACCGGACTGGGCGAGCCCCGCGGTCCCTGGTTCGTCTCGCCCGAACTCGACCCGGACGGGCGGACGCGGTGGGACGGGCCCGGATCGGGACGGGAGGGTGGCCCGCGCTGGCGTGGCCGGTTGCTGGCCGCGCTGGGGGTGGTGCTGCTGTCGACCGCCTCCGGCGCCGCGGCCGGGGGCTGGGTGGCCAGCCGCGACGGCGCGCCGGGGGAGACGGCCGCCTCGGCCGCGCCGGTGCCCGCGGAGCTGGTCACGGCCGCCGAGCGGACCGTGCCCGGGGTGGTGTCGGTGCTGGTCGGTGGCGGCGGACGGACGGGGGCCAGCGGCTCCGGGTTCGCGATCGACAACGAGCAGCACATCATCACCAACGACCACATCCTCGCGAAGGGCGGCGACGGGTCCGTCACCGTCGAGCTTCCCGACGGCCGGCGCTACGCGGCCGAGGTCGTCGGCCGGGAGGCGCGCAGCGACCTGGCGGTGCTCAAGGTGCCGCCGGACGCGGGCCTGTCCGCGCTGCCCCTGGCCAAACCGAACTCCACCCGGGTCGGCGAGCCGGTGCTGGCGGTCGGCTCGCCGCTGGGGCTCGCGGGCACGGTCACGGCCGGGATCGTCAGCGCGCTCAACCGGCAGGTGCGGCTGGGCGCCAACCGGCACACGGCCGTGCAGACCGACGCCTCGATCAATCCGGGCAACTCCGGTGGTCCGCTCGTCAACGCGCGGGGCGAGGTCGTCGGGGTGAACACGGCCATCGCCACGATCGACGGCAACGGGTCGATCGGCATCGGGTTCGCCATCCCGATCGAGCAGGTGCAGCAGACGGCCGACACCATCATCGGCAAGGGCGGGTGAGTCCCGGCACCGGCGGATACGGGCTGGTGGGAAGCCGTCCTGTTGTCGGATATCCGGCCCGGGACCATCGGGCCATGGAAATATTACGGTGAGTATGGATACTGGCGTGGGTGGAGCGTCCTCTCATCGCGGTCCTCCTGCTGGCGGGCCTGCTCATCGGGTGTGGTGTGGGCTCGGCGTACACGCGTGCGCGGCGTGGTTGGGCCGACTACCAGGCGGCGAAGAAGACCGTGCCGGTCGCCCGCCGGACGGCCTGGCTGCTGATCCGGGCGGTCACCACCAAGGTCGGTGTGATCGCCCTGCTGTTGATCGGTGCGGTCGCGTACGCGGCGGTGGGCCCCGACGAGGAGACGGCCGGCCCGGCGCCGAGTCCGTCGGTGACCTCGAGCGAGCGTCCGGGGCGTTAGCCTCGGGGTGTGGATGGCGAGATGCGGGTGACCGACCGGTGGGTCGTCCCCGCGGCCGAGCTTCGGGAACGTTTCTCCCGGTCGTCGGGCCCCGGCGGCCAGGGGGTCAACACCGCCGACACGCGGGTCGAGCTGAGTTTCGACCTGGCCGGCTCGCCGAGCGTGCCCGAGTCCCTGCGTGCCCGGGCGTTGGACCGGCTCGCCAACCGCCTGGTCGACGGCGTCGTGACCGTCACGGCGAGCGAGCACCGGGCCCAGTTGGCCAACCGGGAGGCCGCGCGGGAGCGGCTCGCGGCGCTGCTGCGGGAGGCCGTGGCCCCGCCACCCCCGCCGCGTCGCCCGACCCGCCCGTCCCGCGGCGCCAAGGAGCGGCGGCTGGCCGAGAAGAAGCGCCAGTCCCAGCGCAAGCGCGACCGTCGCGTCGACGGCGAGTAACACCTCCTGACCGGTGAGCGTCAGGGGGTCCGGCCGCCTGCGAGTGACAGAATTTGGAATCTGTCATCTGACGGCTGTAGTCTCCATACCGTCAACCACGGTGAGAGGACAGCCATGGACACTCGCAAGCTCGGCAGCACCGGCCCGACCGTCTCCGCCCTCGGGCTCGGGCTGATGGGCATGTCCGACCTCTACGGCGCCGCCGACGAGGCCGAGAGCATCGCCACCATCCACGCGGCGCTGGACGCCGGCGTGACCCTGCTCGACACGGGCGACTTCTACGGCATGGGGCACAACGAGATGCTGCTCCGTGACGCGCTGCGCGGCCGGAACCGGGACGACGTGGTCATCAGCGTCAAGTTCGGCTCGCTGCGCGACCCGGAGGGCGGCTGGCTCGGCTCCGACGTGCGCCCGGCCGCGATCAAGAACTTCCTCGCGTACACGCTGCGCCGCCTGGGCACCGACCACGTGGACATCTACCGGCCGTCCCGGATCCACTCCGACGTGCCCGTCGAGGACGTCGTCGGGACGCTCGGCGAGCTGGTCACCGCCGGGTACGTCCGCCACGTCGGCCTCTCCGAGGTCGGCGCGGAGACCCTGCGCCGCGCGCACAAGGTGCACCCGATCTCGGACCTGCAGATCGAGTACTCGCTGATCTCGCGCGGCATCGAGAGCGAGATCCTCCCGGTCGCCCGCGAGCTGGGCGTCGGCGTGACCGCGTACGGGGTGCTCTCCCGGGGCCTGATCAGCGGGCACTGGTCGGCGCAGCGTACGACCGCGCCGACCGACTTCCGTACCCACCTGCCCCGGTTCACCGGGGAGAACCTGGACCGCAACCTCGCCCTCGTGGAGCAGCTGCGGACGATCGCGGAGGCGCGCGGCGTCACGGTGGCCCAGATCGCCATCGCCTGGGTGCTCGGCCGAGGCGTCGACGTGGTGCCGCTGATCGGCGCCCGCCGGCGGGACCGCCTCACCGAGGCCCTCGGCGCGGCCCGGGTCGACCTGACCGAGGCCGACCTGGCCGCCATCGAAGCCGCGGTGCCCGCCGACGCGGTCGCCGGCACCCGCTACGACGCGGCGCACATGGCGATCCTGGACAGCGAGCGGCCATGACCGGGTGGCGGGTCGCCGCGCCGCGCCGGCCCGGGGGATCGCGCTGGTCTTCGCCCGCGCCGGCGCCCCACCCGGCCGGGACGGGCCCACCGGCGTCCCACCGGGCCGGGACGGGCCCACCGGCGCCCGTCCCGGCCGGGCCGGTGGGGGTCGCCGTGACGCGCGGTGCCCCATCGGGGAGGCTGGGGTGATGAGCACCGACCCGGGCACCCTCTCCGCCGAGCGCATCCTGGACACCGCCGAGGAGGTGCTGCGCCGCTTCGGCCCGGCGAAGGCCACCGTGCTGGACGTGGCACGGGCGCTCGGCGTCAGCCACGGCAGCGTGTACCGGCACTTCCCGAGCAAGGCCGCACTACGGGCCGCGGTCGCGGAACGGTGGCTGGCCCGGGTCTCCACACCGCTGGTCGAGATCGCCACCGGCGAGGGTCCGGCCGCCGACCGGCTGCGCCGGTGGCTGCGCGAACTGAGCCGGTCCAAGCGCCGGATCGCCCGCGAGGACCCGGAGCTGTTCGACAACTTCCAGCGGCTCGCGGCGCAGCTCGAGGACGTGGTGGCCACCCACCTCGAGGTGCTGGCCGGTCAGCTCGCGGTGATCGTGGCCGACGGGGTGGCCGCCGGGGAGTTCACCGCCGCCGACCCGGCGCTCGCCGGCCGCGCGGTGCTCCAGGCCACCGCGCGGTTCCACCACCCCGCGCACGTCAGCGAGTGGACCGAGCCGGGCCTGGAGGACGACATGGCCGCCGTGGTCGCGCTGCTGATCGACGGCCTGCGTACCCGCCCGGCCGGCTGAGCGCACCGCCGCGCCGGTCCCCGGCCCGCGGTCACCCGAGGAGCCGGTCGCACTCGTCGACCAGCCGGGCCCGCAGGGGCGCGGCGCGCTCGGCGAACGACCGTTGCGCCTGCACGTACTCGTGCCGGCCCTCGACCGTCTCCACCCGCACCGGCGGGTAGCCCAGGGCGGACAGGTCGTACGGGGAGGCGCGCATGTCGAGCGTGCGGATCTCCCTCGCCAGCTCGAAGCAGTCCGCCACCAGCTCGCTGGGGACCAGCGGCGAGAGCTTGTACGCCCACTTGTAGAGGTCCATGTTCGCGTGCAGGCAGCCCGGCTGCTCGTGCGCGTGCTGGGTCTCCCGGGTCGGGTTGAGCAGGTTCAGCGGCCGGGCCGGGGCCGTGAAGAACCGGTACGCGTCGAAGTGGCTGCACCGGATCCGGTTCGCCTCGACCGTCCGGGCGGTCTCCTCCGGGCTGAGCCGCAGCGGCCACGCGTTGTGCCGCACCTCCGCCTGGGTCTGCCGGTAGACCATGGCCCACTCGTGCATCCCGAAGCAGCCGAGGTGCGGCTGGCGGCCGGCGGTCGCCGCGAGCAGCGTACGGATCCACCGGATCGACTCCGCGCGCCGCGCGCGTACGGCGGCGGTGTCGAGCGTGACCCCGGCGGCGACGGGCCGGTAGTCGCGGCCGAACTCGGCCGGGTCGGCGTCGCGCAGCTCGACCCCCGCGCCCGGATGCCAGCGGCGCAGCTGGGCGGGACGGTGCGAGTAGTACGTGAAGAGGAAGTCCTCGACCGGGTGCTTCTCGCCCCGGCGCCGCCGGGCCAGGTGCGGGCCGAGCCAGGCGTCGACCCGTTCCTCGTGGGCGCGACGCCGCCGCCGCCAGTCCGCCGCGTCGAGCACGGCGACGGGGGCGAGGGCGGCGGTCACCGACCCAGCGTACGACCGCCGCCCGTGGGCCGGTCAGGGCACGTCCACCCGCACGCCGGCCGAGAACACGCCGCTGCGCAGCTCCAACTGCTCCGGCGGCTCCCGGCCGTCGACGGTGAAGACCAGCGGCAGGACCGTCCGGCTGCCGGCGGCGAGCGGCTGGGCGAAGACGTCCCGTCCCAGGTTGGCCATCCGGGTGGCCGGCACGTCGGTGGTCACCCACCGGCCGCCCGGCAGGTACGCCCGTTGCAACTCGCCGTGCCAGGCCTGGTGCTCCGCCGTGAGGTTGCGCACCCCGACGGTGGCCTGGCACTGGCGACGGGACGCGGCGCCGGCCGGGGAGCAGGCCATCCGGTAGACGGTGAACTCGAAGGCCGACTCCCGCAGCGGCACGCCGACGACCCCGGACGCGCTGGTCCCGTGCCAGGCGCCACTCGTGGGGCGGCTGTCGGTGTCGACGGAGGTGACCTGGCGGGTGGCCGTCCAACCGGCCACGCCGACCACGCCCACGACCACCGCCGCCGCGCCCGAGACCAGCAACCAGACCGGCGGGGTGCGCCGCCGCGCCGCCGACCGGGGCGCCGCCGGACGCGGGTAGACGGTGCCGCGGCCCTGGCGGGGGTCGACGACGGGACGGCCACGGTCGGCGAGGGCGGCCGCGACCGGGCGGCGCCGTCGCCGCCACAACAACCAGGCGGTCACCGCGGCGAGAACCACGACCGCCGCCGCCACGCCGATCAGCACCGGGGTCCGGCGCCACGGCGGGGTCGCGGCCGGCTTCGCGGCCGGGGCCGCCGCGTTCCAGGTGGCGGTGGCACAGTCGTACGGCCGGTTGCCGTCGCTGGTGAACGCGCACGCGGGCGCCGTCACCGCCTGGCCCGTCGGGGCCGCCGCCAGCGAGGTGTTCAGGGTCGTGACGCTGCGGGCCGGCAGCTTCAGCCGCCAGGTGACCTCGCTGGCGTCGTGGCCGGCGATCCGGCTGGTCCGGCCGCCGGCGGTGACGAGCGAGGGGGCGGCCCCGGGCGGCAGTTCCTGCCGGACCGTCGTGTCCACGGCGGTGTTGCCGGTGTTGCGGACGTGGATCCGGTACGCCGGTGCCGGCGTGGGCGCCGGGGCCACCGCCACGGTGACCGGTGGCCGGGGTGGCGGCGGCATCGCCCGGGTGGGCGTGGGCACCGCCGGCGGCGCCGAGGGCATGCTCGGCCGGTCCGAGGCCGGGTCCGAGGGTGTGGGCTGTGCCACCGCGGCCGGTCTGGGCCGTGCGGCCGCCGGGTCGGGAGCCACCGCGGGCAGGGCCGGCACGGCGGCGAGGAGACCGAGGCAGTGGACGAACACCGCGAGGGCCTTGTGGTGTCGTGTCGATGCAGGCATGCGAACGAACCTCCGGAGCCGACGCTAGGGGCGGGGACACGTCGTGCGGGTATGAAGTGGCGAAACCCGCCCCCTGCAGCGGTCGTTCGCGTAGGCTGCGCGTCCCGACGTCACCACGCGGGCAGGCTGCGCGCCTGCCGTGGCAGGTCGGCGCGCACCGCCCGCCGTACCGGGATCGCCCGGCGGCGGGGCTAGATTTGCGTGGTGCGTATCGCTCGTTTCGCTCATGCCAAGGGAATGTCGTTCGGGGTCGTCGAGGGCGAGCCGGAGGCCGGGCCGCAGGGCCTGACCGTCGCCGAGATCGAGGGGCACCCGTTCGGCCAGATATCGTTCACCGGCGCCCGTTGGGCGCTCTCCGACGTACGGCTGCTCTCGCCGATCCTGCCGAGCAAGGTGGTGTGTGTCGGCCGCAACTACGCCGAGCACGCCGCCGAGCACGGCAGCGAGGTGCCCAAGGAACCCCTGCTCTTCCTCAAGCCGTCGACCTCGGTGATCGGGCCCCGCGACGCGATCCGGCTGCCGATCTTCTCGAAGCAGGTCGAGCACGAGGCGGAGCTGGCCGTGGTGATCGGCGCGCCGGGGGCGCGCCGTGCCGACCGGGCCGCCGCCGAGCGGGCCATCTTCGGCTACACCTGCGCCAACGACGTGACGGCCCGGGACCTGCAGCGCTCCGACGGCCAGTGGACCCGGGCGAAGGGCTTCGACTCGTTCTGCCCGCTCGGGCCGTGGATCACCACCGGCCTGGACGTGTCGGACCTCGAAATCCGCTGCGAGGTCGGCCCCGACCCGGACGCGCTGGAGGTGCGGCAGCTCGGCCGTACGCGGGACATGGTCTTCGACGTGCCGGCGCTCGTGTCGTACATCTCACACGTGATGACGCTGCTCCCCGGCGACGTCGTGCTGACGGGCACACCGGCGGGGGTTAGTCCCCTCACCGACGGGGATACGGTGAGCGTGCGGATCGAGGGGATCGGCGAGCTCACCAACCCGGTGGTGCCGGTCGCCTGATCCGGGCTCCGACGCCGCGGAACCCCTGGTCACCTGGGGTTCGTGGGGTTGGATTTGGCCTGTCGGCGGCGGGAGGGTAAAGTTCATTCCCGGCGCCGCAAGGGGCCATTGGGGTATGGGGTAATTGGCAGCCCGACTGATTCTGGCTCAGTTAGTCTAGGTTCGAGTCCTGGTACCCCAGCAGCCGGTGTTCGTGAGAATGTCGGTCGCTGACTCTTGTCAGAAGGCCGCATCGACCCCGTGAAGGGGTCGGGCGGCGTTCTGGTAGGGTTCAGCGGCGCCGCTCACAGGAGCGGTGAGGGAAGAAGGTTCTGGCCCCGTCGTCTAGCGGCCCAGGACGCCGCCCTCTCAAGGCGGTAGCGCCGGTTCGAATCCGGTCGGGGCTACATTCGCGGCCCGTCTCGCTTCGGCGAGGCGGGCCGTTCTCCTTTTGCCGGGTCTACCCACCCGGACCCGGTTCACACCCCGCCCACGGGCGCCGCTAAACTCAGCGGGCGCCGTCCGGCAGGGCGGTGGAGCACGGAACGTGCCTGGCCCCGTCGTCTAGCGGCCCAGGACGCCGCCCTCTCAAGGCGGTAGCGCCGGTTCGAATCCGGTCGGGGCTACACCTGCGGAACGGCCCGCCTCGCCACGCGAGGCGGGCCGTTCCCGTCCGTCCCCTCCGCGCCCGCCCCCGTCCCCGTCCCGTCCCCGCTCCCGGCCCTTCCCGGGCCCGCTCCCGGTGATCATGAGGTTGGCGGGGCCCGGGGAGATCGAACCGCCCGTCAACCTCATGATCACGCGGGTCGGGTGAGCGCCCGGGAGCCGGTCAGAGGCCGCTCAGGCGTTGACCGGCGCGGACGACGGCCATGGCGTGCCGCTCGCCCGGACGGCGGCCCAGGCGCTCGATCGGCCCGGAGATGCTGATCGCCGCGATCACCCGGCCGGTCCGGTCCCGGATCGGCGCCGAGACGCTCGCCACACCGGCCTCCCGCTCGGCCACGCTCTGCGCCCAGCCGCGCCGGCGCACCTCGGCGAGGGTGCGGCCGGTGAACTTGGACCGCGGCAGCAGCGGCATGACCGCCTCCGGCGGCTCCCAGGCGAGGAGGATCTGCGCCGCGGACCCGGCCGTCATCGGCAGGACCGACCCGACCGGGACCGTGTCCCGGAGCCCGCTGGCCCGCTCCGCGGCGGCCACGCAGATCCGCTCGTCCGCGCGGCGCAGGTAGAGCTGGGCGCTCTCGCCGGTGGCGTCGCGCAGCGCGGCCAGCAGCGGCTCCGCGGCGGTCAGCAGGACGTCCGGCGCCGCGTTGGCGAGCTCGCCGAGCCGTGGCCCGGGGCGCCAGCGGCCCTGCGTGTCGCGTACCAGCATCCGGTGGATCTCCAGGGCCTGGGCCAGCCGGTGCGCCGTGGCCCGGGGCAGCTTCGTGCGTTCAACGAGTTCGGCCAGGCTGGCGCCGTCGACGCAGGCGGCGAGGATGACCACCGCCTTGTCGAGAACGCCGACACCGCTCATACTGTGTCCCACAAGCCGAAATTTACCTCCCAGAATTTAGGATGTCCAGATGGTGGGAGTCACTCCTGAGCCGAGGACCCTGGCCGAGAAGGTCTGGGACGCGCACGTCGTACGGTCCGCCTCCGGTGAGCCGGACCTGCTCTACATCGACCTGCACCTGCTGCACGAGGTGACCAGCCCGCAGGCGTTCGACGGGCTGCGGCTCGCCGGCCGCCGGGTGCGCCGTACCGACCTGACGATCGCGACCGAGGACCACAACACCCCGACCGGCTACGCCGACCCGGCGTTCCGCGCGCGGCGCGGCGACCTGCTCACCGTCGCCGACCCGACCTCGCGCACCCAGCTCGAGACGCTGCGGCGCAACTGCGCCGAGTTCGGGGTCCGCCTGCACCCGCTGGGCGACGAGAACCAGGGCATCGTGCACGTCATCGGCCCGCAGCTCGGGCTCACCCAGCCCGGCATGACCATCGTCTGCGGCGACTCGCACACGGCCACGCACGGGGCGTTCGGGGCGCTCGCGTTCGGCATCGGCACGAGCGAGGTCGAGCACGTGCTGGCCACCCAGACGCTGCCGCAGAGCCGGCCGAAGACGATGGCCGTGACCGTGAACGGGCAGCTCGCGCCCGGGGTGACCGCCAAGGACCTGGTGCTCGCCCTCATCGCGAAGGTCGGCACCGGCGGGGGCCGCGGCCACATCGTCGAGTACCGCGGCGAGGCGATCCGCGCCCTGTCCATGGAAGGCCGGATGACGGTCGCCAACATGTCCATCGAGTGGGGTGCCAAGGCCGGCATGATCGCGCCGGACGAGACGACGTTCGCGTACCTCAAGGGGCGGCCCCACGCGCCGCAGGGCGCCGACTGGGACGCCGCCGTCGCCCACTGGCGGACGCTTGCCACCGACGAGGTCGCGACGTTCGACGCCGAGGTGACCCTCGACGCCTCCGAGGTGACGCCGTTCGTCACCTGGGGCACGAACCCGGGCCAGGGCGCGCCGCTGAGCGGGCGGGTGCCGGACCCGGAGGAGTTCGTCACCGAGCCCGAGCGGGCCGCGGCCCGGCGCGCGCTGGAGTACATGGACCTGCGGCCCGGCACGGCGCTGCGCGACCTGGCCGTCGACGTGGTCTTCGTGGGCTCCTGCACCAACGGCCGGCTGGAGGACCTGCGCGCCGCCGCCGACGTGCTGCGCGGGCGCAAGGTGGCCGACGGGGTGCGGATGCTCGTGGTGCCGGGCTCGGCCGCGGTCCGCGAGGCCGCCGAGGCGGAGGGGCTCGACAAGGTGTTCACCGACGCGGGTGCCGAGTGGCGCTTCGCCGGCTGCTCCATGTGTCTCGGCATGAACCCGGACACGCTGCGGCCGGGCGAGCGCTCCGCCTCCACCTCCAACCGCAACTTCGAGGGCCGCCAGGGCCGGGGCGGGCGTACGCACCTGGTCTCCCCGCCGGTCGCCGCCGCCACCGCGGTGGTGGGCCGGCTGGCCGCTCCCGCCGATCTGTAGAGGGGACACCGATGGAGAGCTTCACCACCCACACCGGCACCGCCGTGCCGCTGCGCCGTTCCAATGTGGATACCGATCAGATCATCCCGGCCGTGTACCTCAAGCGGGTGATCCGAACGGGTTTCGCCGACGGGCTCTTCAGCGCCTGGCGGGAGGACCCGACATTCGTCCTGAACGATTCCGCGTATTCGGGGGCGTCGATTCTGGTGGCCGGTCCGGAGTTCGGCACCGGATCCTCCCGGGAGCACGCCGTCTGGGCCCTGCGCGACTGGGGCTTCCGGGCGGTCATCGCCCCCCGGTTCGGCGACATCTTCCGCGGCAACGCTCTCAAGGAGGGTCTGCTGCCGGTCGAGTTGGAATTGAAAGCGGTCGAGGAACTCTGGGATCTCGTCGAGTCCGACCCCACCACCCCGGTCACCGTCGACCTGACCGCCCGCGAGGTCCGCGCCGGGGACGCCACCTGGTCGTTCCCGCTGGACGACTTCAGCCGGTGGCGGTTGATGGAGGGCTTGGATGACATTGGACTCACCCTCCGGCACGAGGCCGAGATCAGCGCCTACGAGGCGAAGCGGCCGTCCTTCCTGCCGTCCGTCGTGTAGCCGTACGCGCCGCACGCACAACGGATTCGCCCCCACCGGCCCGCCGGTGGGGGCGAATCCGTTACGACACAAGGGCTTTTTTCCACCGAATGTTTGTGTCCCGGCAGCACAGGGCATACCGTGCGCGCAGAATGGCTCGCGTCGAGTCAGTTGCACAATCGGGAGGAAGTCGTGAACAAGGCCGAGCTCATCGAGGCGCTCGCCGTTCGCCTGGGGGACCGGAAGACGGCGACGGCCGCGCTCGACGCGGTCCTCGCTGAGGTCCAGGCGGCGGTCACCAAGGGCGAGAAGGTGGCGATCACCGGTTTCGGAGCGTTCGAAAAGCGCGTACGGGGCGCGCGAACAGCCCGGAACCCCCGGACCGGCGAGGCGGTGAAGGTCAAGAAGACGTCCGTCCCGACCTTCCGGCCCGGCGCCGGTTTCAAGGAGATGGTGGCCAGCGGCAAGGTGCCGAAGGCCACGGCGGCGGCGAAGAAGACCACCGCGGCCGCCAAGACCACCGGTGCCAAGGCGACGGGCGCGAAGGCGACCGGCGCGAAGGCCACGGGTGCCAAGGCCACCGGCGCCAAGGCCACGGCCGCCGCGAAGAAGACCACGGCGAAGAAGACCGCGGCCAAGGCGACCAAGACCACCGCGGCGACCAAGACCGCCAGCAAGAAGGCCGCCCCGGCGCGGAAGACCGCCGCGGCGGGCCGGACCGCCGCGGCGAAGAAGACCGCGGCCAGCAAGAGCACCACGGCGAAGAAGGCGCCGGCGAAGAAGGCCCCGGCGAAGAAGGCGGCCACCCGCCGCTGAACGACAGGGCACGAAGGGCGTCCACCGCGAGGGTGGGCGCCCTTCGCGCGTACGGAGGCGTTGACCCCGCCCGCCGCCGCGCCGACAATCGCGGTGCCGGCCACCCCCGCCGGCGTCGACGGGAGGCGCCCGGTGCGTCAACGCCAACTCGCCACGGCCCTCGTCGCGCTGGGCGTCGTCCTCCTCACCGACGTGCTGCGCGTCTGGCTGCCCGGCATCATCACCATCTTCGGGCAGGCGGCCTCCACCCCGGCGGAACTCATGGGGGCGTTCGCCCTCGGCTGGTTCGTCCTGGCCCTCGCCGCGCCGGCGCTGATCCGCCGCGCCGGCTCCCGCCCGGTGACCCTCGCGGCGGCCGCCCTGCTGGCCGGTACGCGCCTCGCGCTGACAGCCACACCGGGCGGCCGGACGCAGCTCTGGCTCGCCACCGCCGGCCTCGTGGCCGGGCTGGTCTGGCTCGCCGGCACCGCCGCCACGACCGAACGCCCGGTGCCGGGCCTGGCCGTCGGGCTGGCCGTCGCCGCCGCGGGGCACGCCGTCCTCGACACGTACGACCTGGTCTGGTGGGGCCGTTGGGAGGCCTGGCTGGTCAGCGCCGTGCTCGTGGTGCTGTTCCTGGCCGGGCACGCGCGACGGCCCGTACCGTCGGGGCCCGGCGGCGCGCGGGCGTGGTTGCTGGCCGGCCCGGCGCTGCTGCTGGCCGGCATGGTGGCGCTCTCCCCGGCGCTCGCCCGCACGGCCAACTCGTACCTCCAGGGCGACCCGGGTGTCGCCCGGTCCCCCCTGCTCGGTCTCGCGCCGCTGCCGGTCGCGGTCGCCGTCTTCCTGGTCGCCGCCCTCACGGGAGCGTTCGTGTCGTCCCCGTGGGCGCGGGTGGCCGGGCCGGCGGCCCTGCTGGCCGGCGCCGTGCTGTTCGCCCTCGACCGCGGGAACCTGCTGCTGCCGGCACTGCTGCTCACCGCCGTGGGCCTCGGCGCGTGCCTGGCGCGAACCGGTACGGGGCCGGTCGCCGGCACCGGCGGACCGGCCGTCGACGCCGGACACACCGCCCACGGACCGCCCGCCGACGGGTCGGCCGTCGACGGCGAGGCCACCGCCGGTCGTGCCCCGGCCACCGCCGGTCGTGCCCCGGCCGCCGGCACCGCCCGGGCGGGGGCCCGCCGGGCGTACGCGGCCACGGCCGGGATGCTCGTGTTCGCGCTCGCGGCCGTCGCCTACTACTCCGCCTACGACCTCGGTTACCCGAACGGCTGGGTGCCGGTGGCGGTGGCCGGGCTGGTGGCCGCCGTCGCCCTGACGGCCGGTCCCGTCGGCGATCCGGCACCCCGGGCGCTGCCTCCCGTCCGGACCACCGCGGCGGTCACGGCGCTGGCCCTGCTCGCCCCCCTGGTGGCCGACGACGTGGCGGTCGTCGGCAACCGGAGCGGCCCGCCCTCCCGCCTGACCGTGGCGGCGTACAACATCCGGATGGGCTTCGGGCTGGACGGCCGCCTCGACCTCCCGGGCCTGGCCGGGATCCTGCGACGGCAGGACCCCGACGTCGTGGTGCTCAGCGAGGTCGACCGGGGCTGGCTGCTCAACGGCGGGCACGACACCCTCGACCTGCTCGCCGACCGGCTCGGCATGGCGTACGTCTTCGCACCCGCCGCCGATCCGCTCTGGGGCGACGCGGTGCTGAGCCGCTGGCCGGTCACCGCCCCCCGCACCCTTCCGCTGCCCGCCGTCGGCGCACCCACCGGCGCGCAGGCCCTGGCGGTCACCGTCGACCTCGGCGACGGGGTACGGCCGGCGGTGGTGAGCACCCACCTGCAACCGCCACCGGGCCGCCAACCGGTCGTCCAGGCCCGCGCGGTGGCGGAGTTCGCGACCGCGTACGCGGGCGGACGGCCGCTGGTGGTGGCGGGGGACATGAACACCGAGCCCGGCGACGCGGCGTTCGCGGAGTTCACCCGTGCCGGGCTCGTGGACGCGCTGGCCGCGGCCCGGCCGTTGCCCACCAGCCCCGCCGACCGGCCCCGCGAGCAGATCGACCACGTGTTCGTGACGCCAGACCTGCGACCCGGTGACGTGGCGGCGCCGCCCGGCACGGCGAGTGACCACCTGCCCGTCGTGGTGACCCTCACCCTGCCGCCGGCCTGAGGCCGCCCCCGCGAGCGCCACCCCGGCCCGGCGAGGCCACGACGGCCGGCCGCGACGGGGAACGCGGGTCAGAGACGCTCGGCGGCGAGGAGCGTCTCGTGTGCGAAGGCGAGCAGCCAGCCGCCGCCCTTCGGGGTCGTGAAGTCCGCACCCACGCGGCCGGTGAGCCGTTCCAGCGCGCCCGGGATCACCCTGCCCTGGCTGCACACCGCGACCTGGCCGCCGGCCCGCGCCAGCTCCACGAGGCGGCCGGCGAGGGCGAGGGACCGCTCGTCGCGTTGCTGGCCGGGGCGGGGCTCGTCGAGGTCGCCGCAGACCTCGATGGGCAGGTCCAGGGCGGCGGCGGCCGGGTCGAGCGTCTGGACGCACCGCCGGGCCGACGCGGAGAGCAGCCGGGCGGGGCGTACGAGGGCCACCAGCTCGGCCAGGGCACGGGCCTGCGCCCACCCCTCCGCGTCGAGAGGGCGCCCGGTGTCGGGGCCGGACCAGGTGCCCCGGGCGCCGGCATGACCGTGCCGCACGAGCAGCACCGTCGCGGTGACCGGGGGCAGGGCGGCGAACGCGCCCAGCACCTCGGCGTCGTGCGGGTAGCTGACCAGCCGCACCGCCTCGTCCGCCGGAAGCCAGCGCACGTCGTCAACCTCGGTGCCGGGCTGGAACCCGCCGTTGGCCACCGCCCGCATGGACCAGTAGTCGACCACCTTGGGCCGTCCCTCGCTGCGGTAGCGCGCCGACGGCAACCGGACCTGCGGCACCGCCCGCACGTCGGTCTCCTCGGCGACCTCGCGGACCGCGGCGACCAG
This sequence comes from Micromonospora globbae, assembly GCF_036184225.1. Lineage (NCBI taxonomy): Bacteria > Bacillati > Actinomycetota > Actinomycetes > Micromonosporales > Micromonosporaceae > Micromonospora > Micromonospora globbae. The sequence continues at coordinate 4,076,082 of NZ_CP108084.1, read as the reverse complement.
CGGGTGTTCGGCCGGCTCCAGCTTCCCCTTCGGCAACGACCAGTCGCCGTAGCGGGGCCGGTGCACGAGGCAGACCTCGACGCCGCCTGGCCCCGGGCGCCACGCCACCCCGCCGGCCGCCCGGATCTCCGTCACCGCGGCCCTCCGGCGCGCGCCGGCCGGCGCAGCCGCGGGGCGGGCACCGTACGGGCGGCCGGGACGAGGTCCGGGCCGCCGGCGGCGTCGTCCGGCGCGGGGCGCGCGGGAAGGCCGTGGGCCGCGCCTCGGCGCCGCTGTCGAGTCACCCCGTCAGCCTATGCCCGGGCCGGTCAGCCCGCGGTGCCGCCGACCCGGCTCAGCAGCAGTTCCTGAAGGTGGGCGCGCGGCTCGTCCGCCGTGCCGGCCCGGCGCGTCCAGGTGCCGTCGGCCGCCAGCTCGAACGCCTCCACGTCCGGGCTCATGGCCTCGGTCAGCACGTGGGCCAGCTCGGCGCGGGCCACCGGGTCGGTCACCTGCACCAGCGCCTCGACCCGCCGGTCCAGGTTCCGGTGCATGAGGTCGGCCGACCCGATCCAGATCTCCCCGTCGCCGTCGTTGCCGAACCGGAAGACGCGGGAGTGCTCCAGGAACCGGCCGAGGATCGAGCGGACCCGGATGTTCTCCGACAGGTCCGGCACCCCCGGCCGCAGCGCGCACATCCCCCGGATCAGCAGGTCGACGTGGACGCCCGCCCGGGACGCCCGGTAGAGGGCGTCGATGACGGCCTCGTCGACCAGCGCGTTCACCTTGAACTGGACCAGGCCCGGCATGCCCAGCCGGACGTGGGTGATCTCGCGTTCGATCCGCTCGACGAGGCCGCGCCGGATGCCCTGCGGCGCCACGAGCAGCCGCCGGTACGCCGTCTGCCGGCTGTAACCGGTGAGCACGTTGAACAGGTCGGTGAGGTCGGCGCCGATCTCCGGGTCGGCCGTCAGCATGCCGAAGTCCTCGTAGAGCCGGGCGGTCTTCGGGTGGTAGTTGCCGGTGCCGATGTGGCAGTAGCGGCGGATCTGGTTGCCTTCCTGCCGCACCACGAGCGCCGTCTTGCAGTGCGTCTTCAGGCCGACGAGGCCGTACACGACGTGGCAGCCGGCCCGCTCCAGCGTGCGGGCCCAACCGATGTTGGCCACCTCGTCGAAGCGGGCCTTCACCTCGACGAGCACCACCACCTGCTTGCCGGCCGCGGCGGCGTCGACGAGCGCGTCGACGATCGGGGAGTCACCGCTGGTGCGGTACAGGGTCTGCTTGATGGCCAGCACGTTCGGGTCGGCGGCGGCCTGCTCGATGAAGCGCTGCACGCTCGTCGCGAACGAGTGGTACGGGTGGTGCACCAGGATGTCCCCGTCGCGCAGGGTGGCGAAGACGCTGCGCGGCACCTCCCCCTCGGTGAGCCGGGGGTGCGTGGCCGGCACGAACGGCTTGTCCTTCAGGTCCGGCCGGTCCGCCTCGTCGTACAACTGCCACAGCGCGGACAGGTCGAGCAGGCCGGGCACCCGCAGCACGTCCTGGTCGTCCATGTCCAGCTCACGGACGAGCAGGTCGAGCATGTGGTCGCTGATCGAGGCGGCCACCTCCAGGCGTACGGGCGGCCCGAACCGGCGGCGGGCCAGCTCCCGCTCCAGCGCCTGGAGCAGGTCCTCGTCCCGGTCCTCGTCGACCTCCACCTCGGCGTTTCGGGTGACCCGGAACAGGTGGCACTCGACGACCTGCATGCCGGAGAACAGCTGGCCCAGGTGCACCGAGATGAGGTCCTCGACGGGAAGCATCCGCACCCCGGGCCGGTCCCGGTGCACCCGGACGAAGCGGGGCACGTTGTTGGGGACCTTCACGCGGGCGAACAGCTCCGACCCGCCGTCCGGGTCGCGGACCGCCACCGCCAGGTTGAGCGACCGCCCCGAGATGTACGGGAACGGGTGCGCGGGGTCCACCGCCAGCGGCGTGAGCACCGGGAAGATCTGCTCCCGGAAGTACGTGCGCAGCCGTTCCCGCTCGTCGTCGTCCAGGTCGCTCCAGCGCATGATGCGGACGTCCTCGTCGGCGAGCTTCGGCAGGACGTCGTCGACGAAGCAGGCGGCGTGCCGGGCCACCAGGGTGGCGGTCTTCTCGGCGATCAGCGCCAGCTGGGTCCGCAGGGGCGTCCGGTCGCCGCCGCGGACCGGCAGGCCCGCCTGCAGGCGGCGCTTCAGGCCGGCCACCCGGACCATGTAGAACTCGTCGAGGTTGCTGGCGAAGATGGCCAGGAACTTGACCCGCTCCAGCAGGGGCGTACGCGGGTCCTCGGCGAGCGCGAGGACCCGGGCGTTGAAGTCGAGCCAGGAGAGTTCCCGGTTGAGGAAGCGGTCCTCGGGCAGCGCCGGGGCGCTCTGCTCGTCGTCGGGGCGTACCGGCGCGGGGCCCGCCTCGGCGACCGGGTCCAGCGCCTCCTCCAGACCGGAGGAGGCGGACGCCGCGTCGGCCGCGGGGACGTCGGTGCGGGCGGCCCGGGTGTGCTCGACGCGGTCCTCGCCGCCGTCGGCCGGCCGGTCGGCCCGGAAGCGGCCGTCGGTGCCGCGAAGGCGGGTGCCGTTGCGGGCCCCGGACGGGTCGGTCGAGGAGGTGGCGGGTCGCTCGCGAGGGGTGCTCACCCGCTCATAATCACCCGATTCCGGTAAACGGAAAATGAACTTGGCGGCACCTCGTCAGCTCATCGTCGGCAACGTCACCCGTACCACCTCGCCGGAGGCGTCACGCTCCACCCGGACCCGCTGCCCGAGGCGGAGCAGGCGCAAGCCGGAGGCGTCGAAGGCGCGTGCCGGGAAGGGCAGTTCGGTGCCGTCGTCGAGGAGCAGCACACCGCTGCGGGTCGCCGCGTCGTAGGTGGCCACCGTGCCCTGCATGCCAGCACCGTACACCGGAGGGCCGGTCAGCCCGGCGTGCCGGCGGCACAGCCCGCGGCGAGCACCGCGGTGCGGGGCCCGAGCCCGAGCCGGGCGGCGGCCGCGAGGTCGGCCGGGGTGTCCACGTCCCGGCGCAGGGTCGGCCAGTCGCCGGTCAACGGCAGCGCCCCGCTCGCGGCGTGTGCCGCCGCCGAGGCCACGCCGAAACGGGGCTCCAGCGGCGTCCCGGGCGGTGCGGTGAGCAGCACGGTGCCGTCGCCGGGGGCGTCGGCCACGTACCGCCGTACGGCCGGGCCGTCCTGCGCGGCCTCCAGCGCGGCGGCCAGCTCGGCCGGACGCAGGGCCGGCAGGTCGGCCGTGAGGCCGGCCACCCACCCGCCGCCCGCGGCGGCGGCGCCGTGGCGGAACGCCGCGTTCAGCCCGGCGGCCGGCAGGTCCGGCAGCGTCCGGGCTCCGCTCTCGCGGGCCACCGCGGCCACCCGGGCGTCGTCGGTGACCACCAGGACGTCGGCGACCACGGGACACGCGCGCACCGCGGCGACCGTGTCGGCCGCCAGGGCCAGCGCAAGCTCCTCGTGCGGTACGCCCGGCAGCGCCCCGCGCAGGCGGCTCTTCGCGGCCGACAGCGGCTTCACCGGCACCACGACGGCCCACCTCGACTGACTCACAGCCGCAATCCTGCCAGCCGGTCGGCGGCACCCTCGCTGGCCCGCGGCACAGGGGAGCAGGCATGATTTCCGCTGCGGGGAGCGCCGGCGGGTCCGGTGCGCGGACCCCGGCGGCACGAGGAGGCGCGGTGGCACGGCGGAGACTGGGATTCTGGCCACGGGTGGCCGCGGTGCTGGTGAAGCCGATCATGGTCGTGTGGACCCGGCGCACGTGGCGTGGCATGGAGTACCTGCCCCGCGAGGGCGGCGTCATCATCGTGGCGAACCACCTGTCGCACGCCGATCCGCTGGTCTCGGCGCACTTCATCTACGACGCCGGCCGCTGGCCGCAGTTCCTCGCCAAGGCGAGCGTGTTCCGGGTGCCCGTGGTCGGCTGGATCCTGCACCGCTGCCGGCAGATCCCCGTGGAGCGGGGAACCGTCGACGCGGCCCGGTCGCTGGACAAGCTGGTCGAGGCGGTACGCCGCGGCGACGCCGTGGTGATCTACCCGGAGGGCACCACCAGCCGGGAGCCGGACCTCTGGCCCATGAAGGGCAAGACGGGTGCGGCCCGGCTCGCGCTCCTCACGGGCGCCCCGGTCGTACCCGTGGCCATGTGGGGCCCGGAGCGGATCTTCGACCCGCGTACGGCCCGGATCAGCCTGCGGCCGCGGATCCCCGTGACCGTCGTGGCCGGCCCGCCGATCGACCTGAGCCGGTGGGAAGGCGCCTCGCCCACCCGGGGCACGCTGGAGGAGATGACCGACACGATCATGCTGCGGTTGCGGGACATGCTCGCCGAGATCCGCGGCGGCACGCCGCCGCCGCTCTGGGAGCGTTCGAGCCGTCCGCAGCGCCAACAGCAGGGCGAGGCGGCGTGAGCGGGCGTGGTGGGCACGTCGCGGTGCTGGGTGCCGGCTCGTGGGGCACCGCGTTCGCCAAGATCCTCGCGGACGCCGGCCGTGAGGTGACCATCTGGGCGCGGCGGCAGCCGGTGGCCGACACCCTCCGGACGGAGCGGCGCAACCCCGAGTACCTGCCGCACCTGGTCCTGCCGGAGCGGGTCACCGCCACCTCCGACGCCGCCGAGGCGATCACCGACGCCGAGCTGGTCGTGCTGGCCGTGCCGTCGCAGACGTTGCGCGCGAACCTCGCCGAGTGGGCCGGGTACGTGCACCCCGACGCGACGCTGGTGTCGCTCATGAAGGGCATCGAGCTCGGCACCACCAAGCGCATGAGCGAGGTGATCGTCGAGACCGCCGGAGTGACGGCGGACCGGGTGGTGGTCGTCTCCGGCCCCAACCTGGCGCCGGAGATCGCGGCCGAGCAGCCCGCCGCGACCGTGGTCGCCGGCACGGACAGCCGGCGGACGGCGCTCGTGCAGTCGTCGATCCGTACGCCGTACCTCCGCCCGTACACCAACGACGACGTGATCGGCTGCGAGCTGGGCGGCGCCGTGAAGAACGTGATCGCCCTCGCGTACGGCATCGCGACCGCCATGGGCTTCGGCGACAACACGCGGGCCATGCTGATGACGCGGGGACTGGCCGAGACCGCCCGGCTCGGCGTGGCGCTCGGCGCCGACCCGATCACCTTCGCCGGCCTGGCCGGCATGGGTGACCTGGTGGCCTCCTGTTCCTCGCCGCTGGCCCGCAACCGCACCTTCGGGGAACACCTGGGCCGGGGGGAGACGATGGAGCAGGCGCAGGCCGCGACCCGGCAGACGGCCGAGGGCGTGAAGAGCTGCCTGTCGATCCGTGACCTGGCCCGCGCGCACGGCGTGGAGATGCCCATCACCGAGCAGGTCGAGCGGATCTGCCACGAGGGGATGGATCCGCGCATCGCCGTGGACACGCTGATGAGCCGGACCGCCAAGCCCGAGTCGTACGAGTGAGGACCGATGAACGAACCAGGTGATGGCACCCGCTGCGTGCACGCCGGTCTGCCCGAGCCGGTGCCGGGCCAGCCGTTCCTGCCCGGGCCGGTCTTCGCCGCGCCGTACCACCTGGACCCGTGGCAGGGGCCGGCCGGCGCGCCGAACGGTTACGGCCGCCCGGACAACCCGACCCGGCGGCTGCTCGAGGCCGCGATCGGGGAGCTGGAGGGTGGGGACTGCCGGGTCTTCGCGAGCGGGCAGGCCGCCATCACCGGGCTGCTGCTCACCGTGCTGCGTCCCGGCGACACCGTGGTGCTCCCCGCCGACGGGTACTACACCGTGCGCGCGTTCGCGAGCGCCGCGCTGGAGGCCATCGGCGTACGCGTGCTCCTCGCGCCCACCGCCGGGCCGTACCCGTCGCTGGACGGGGTGCGGCTCGTCCTGCTGGAGACGCCGGCGAACCCCGGGCTCGACGTGGTGGACGTGGCCGACCTGGCCGAGCGGGCGCACGCGGCCGGCGCCCTGGTGGCCGTGGACAACACCACCGCCACGCCGCTGGGGCAGCGGCCGCTGGACCTCGGCGCGGACCTGGTGGTGGCCTCCGGCACGAAGGCCCTCACCGGCCACTCCGACCTGCTGCTCGGTTACCTCGCCACCCGGTCGCCCGAGCTGCTGGGGGCGGTCACCGTCTGGCGCAACGCCACCGGCGCGATCCCCGGCGCGTTCGACGCGTGGCTCGCCCACCGCTCACTGGCCACCATGGACCTGCGGCTGGGCCGGCAGGCCGCCAACGCCGAGGCCGTCGCGTCGCTGCTCGCCGGCCGCCCGGACGTGACCGGCCTGCGGTGGCCCGGCCGGCCCGAGGACCCGTCGTACGCGGTGGCGTCGGCGCAGATGCGGCGGATGCCGGGGGTGCTGTCCTTCGACCTCGGGGACGCCGACCGGGTGGCCCGGTTCGTCGACGCCGCCCGACTGGTCGTGGCCGCCACGTCCTTCGGCGGCCTGCACACGACGGCCGACCGGCGGGCCCAGTGGGGCGACGACACCTCGCCCGGATTCGTGCGGCTCTCCTGCGGGATCGAGGACACCGCCGACCTGGTGGCCGACATCGCCGCCGCGCTGGACGCCGCCGGCCCGGCGAGCTGACGCCGTCCACGGCCGGGTATCGTTCCGGTGGCCGCACACGCGGCCCCGACCCGAGGAGGTGAGTCCGATCCGCCCGACAGCAGGACCGGCGCTCCCTTCCGAGTCCACGCCGCGCCGATAGCGGCGGCCCGGGGCGCCGACGAGTGTCCCCGGAGGTTTCCATGACCACTCCCATCGACCGTCCCGCCCTGGTGCGGCGGCTGCGCGCCGCCGGTTGCGTCTACGCCGAGGACGAGGCGGACCTGCTCCTCGACAGCGCGGACTCCCCGGCCGCGCTCGCCGACCTCGTGGCGCGCCGGATCGCCGGCGAACCGTTGGAGCACGTGCTCGGCTGGGCCGAGTTCTGCGGGCTGCGGGTCGCCGTCGACCCGGGGGTCTTCGTGCCCCGCGGTCGTACGGCCCTGCTGGTCGCCGCCGCGGCGGCGGTGACGGGTCCCGCGCCGGCCGTCGTGGACCTCTGCTGCGGCTCCGGCGCGACCACCCTCGCGCTGGCCCGCCGGCTCGCGCCGCGCTGGCTCGCCGCCACCGACATCGACCCGGCGGCGGTGGCCTGCGCCCGGCGCAACCTCGTCGGCCTGGACGTCCCGGTCTTCACGGGCGACCTGTTCGCGCCGCTGCCGCCGCACTGGCGTGGCCGGCTGGACCTCGTCGTCGCGAACGCCCCGTACGTGCCGACGGAGGCGGTGGCGCTGCTGCCGCCCGAGGCGCGGCTGCACGAGGCGCCGGTGGCGCTCGACGGTGGTGCCGACGGGTTGGCCGTGCTGCGCCGGGTGGCCGCCGGGGCGGGCGAGTGGCTCGCCCCCGGTGGGCATCTCGTGGTGGAGGCCGCCGAGAGCCAGGTCGAGGCCCTGTGCGCGGCGCTCACCGCGGCGGGACTGGTGCCGGGCGTGCGGCACGACGAGGACCTGGAGGCGACCGCGGTCACGGCCCGCCGCCCGGCCTGAGCGTCGCCGCGTTCCTCGTCACCCCGGCACCGGAGCGGCGCACCGCCGGCGCGGCCCCGGGCGACGGCGAACGGCCGGCCACCGCCCACCGGTGGCCGGCCGGGTCACCGGCGACCGGCCGCCGCCCACCGACGGCCGGTCGCGCGGGGTCAGCGGCGCGGAGGCGCCTGCGCGAAGGCGGTCCAGGCCGCCGGGGGGAAGAGCAGGGCGGGGCCGTCCGGGTCCTTGGAGTCGCGTACGGCCACCAGCTCGGGGATCACCGCCACCTCCACGCAGGCGCCCTCGTCACCGCTGCGGCTGCTCTTGCGCCAGCCGGCCGCGGCCAGCGCCGCGCTGATCGTCGGTGTCATCGTCCCTACCGTCCCTTCAGGAGTTGGAGGAGCTGGTCGCGGCTGCCCGCCGGGCTGAGCGCGACCGTCCGCAGGTGTTCCATGATCTTGGTGCAGGTACGCAGGTCGCCCGGGCGGTCGAGGATCATCTGACCGGCCACCGTCTCGACCGAGGCGATGATCGGGTCCTCCGGGTCGGCGAACTCCAGGATGTGCAGGGAGCCGCGGGTGCCCCGGTGGTAGCCGGCGGCCAGCGGGATCACCTGGACCGTGATGTTCGGCAGCTCGGACATCTTCAGAAGGTGCCGCAGCTGGCCGTCCATGACCGACCGGTCGCCGACCGGGCGGAGCAGCGCGCCCTCGTCGATGATCGCGTCGAGGATGGGCGGGGCATCGCCGGTGAGCCGCTCCTGGCGGTCGAGCCGCACCTTGACGCGCTGCTCGACCTCCTCGTCGCTGAGCGTGTGGGGCCCGCCGCGCATCACCCCGCGGATGTAGTCGGCCGTCTGGAGCAGGCCGGGCACCACCGAGGGCTCGAAGTTGGCGATGCCGGTCGCCTCGGCCTCCAGGGCGATGAAGTCGATGGTGCGCCGGTCCAGCAGGTACGAGTAGGAGACCCACCAGCCGGGCTTGCGCGCGTCCTTGGCCAGCTGCACGGCCGCGTTGACCTCGTCGGGGGCGACTCCGTAGAGGGTGAGCAGCGCGCGTACGGTGGCCGGCTTCACCGGGGACTGCGCGTTCTCGTAGCGCGAGAGCGTGCTGCGGGTGCTGTTGATCTCGTCCGCCGCGGCCTCGAGGGTGAGGCCGGCGGCCTCCCGGTGCGTACGCAGGGCGAGCCCGAGTCGGCGGGCGCGAGCGGTCTTCGGCGCCATGCATCGATGGTCGCATACATCTTTGGGAATGTATACATGAGAGAACGCCGGTGAGAGTTGCATTCATGGCTGCGCACCTGTCAATCTGTTACCGCGTCCTCACCGCCGGTTGTCGTGGCGACGGTGGCGGTGAGCGACCGGAGGGGATGGGGCGCGCGGCGATCGGGTTTCTCCCCCGTGCCCGGTCGCCGCGTGCCGCGCCGTCCCCCTGGCGGAGGGAGTGAGCGTGCGTACCGGTCCGCAAGTCCACCCCGACCACCCCGGGAGCCGGCCATGACCCGCTTCCTGGTGGTGCTCACCGACGTGCGCCCGTTCGACGGGCCCGGCCGCGACGAGCGGGCCTGCCCGGAGCGGCGCCGCCAGGTGGTCGGCGCCAGCAGCCGGGAGGCGGCCGACCGCATCGCGGGCGCCTTCATGGCCCTGGGCATGGTGCGGGCCGGCCGGCAGCGGGTGAAGGTGATCGCGGTCGGCCGCCGGCACGCCCGCGAGTGACCACCGGCCGGGCGCGCGCCACGGCCGGACGCGGTCAGAGCAGCTTGCGCTTCTTGAGGTAGGCGACCAGGTCGTCGTAGACGCCGCCCTCGTTGGCGAACATCGCCACGTTGCGGGCCGTGGCCATCCACGGCCGGGTCGACGGCCGGACCTCCTTCAGCGCCCGTTCGAGGTCCCGCTGCTCGATCATGCGCACCTCGCCGCTGCGGACGGAGTCGGCCATGGCGTACTCGGCGGCGGTCTCGCAGAGGTGCGCCAGGTCGGCCCCCGAGTAGTCCTCGGTGGCCGCCACCACCCGCCGCAGGTCGATGCCGGCGATCGGCCGCTCCCGCAGGTGGTACTCGAGGATGGCGGCGCGGGCCTCGGCGTCCGGCGGCAGCACGAGCACCACGCGGTCCAGCCGGCCCGGACGGCGCAGCGCGGGGTCCACGTCCCACGGGGTGTTGGTGGCGGCCAGCACGAAGACGCCCTCGTTGTCGCCCTCCATGCCGTCCAGCTCGGCCAGCAGCTGGTTGCCCAGCGTCCGCATCGAACTGGAGCTGACCTGGGAACGCTTGTGCCCCAGCGCGTCGATCTCGTCGAGGAACAGCACGCACGGCGCGTTGCGTCGGGCCGCCTGGAACAGCTCGTGCAGGTTGCGCTCCGAGTTGCCCAGCCACATGTCGAGCACGTCGACGATGGAGAGCGAGACGAACTTCGCGCCCATCTCGCCGGCCACCGCCCGGGCGAGGAACGTCTTGCCGCACCCGGGCGGACCGTAGAGCATGAGGCCGCCGCGCAGGCTCTTGCCGTACATCTTCCGCAGCTGCGGGTTGCGCAGCGGGCCGAGGAAGGCCAGCTCCAGCCGCTCCTTCACGGCCGACATGCCGCCGACGTCGGCCAGCCGCAGGGTCGAGGTCTCCACGTCGTACAGCCGGTCGTGCTCGCCAGCGACCGGTTCCGGCTCGTCGCCGGTCGGGACGAAGCGCGGCGGGACCACGTCCGACAGCTCCTGCTCGTACGCCGAGAGCGGGTCACCGCCGGGCCCGGCCGGGGCCGGACGCTGCGCGGGCGGTCGGGGCGCCGCCGTGGCCGGACCGGGATCGGCCGCCGACGCCGCGTCCGGCGCCGGCCGGGGCGGGGGCACCGGTCCGAGTGCCCGTTGCATGAGCGCCTGCGCGGCCTCGTTGCCCGGATCCCGGGCGAGCGCCTGACCGATGTGGGCGATGGCCTCCCCGCCCCGGTCGGCGTCGAGCAGCAGCGTGGCGAGGTGCAGGCGCAGCGGCACGTCCTCCGGGCGTGCGTCGACCGCCGCCCGCAGGCTGTCGAGGAGCGCGTCGGAACTCACAGGGTGGCAGCGTAGTGGGGGCGGCGGACGGAGTGGCGCACCGACCGCCCCGCTGTGACCAGCGCGCGCCCGGGGTGATTACGCACCGTGTGTGCTCGTTGACCGGTTTCGAGGGTCTGCCGCGTCTCGCCGGGTATCGCCCTCGTCTCGCCGCCACGCACAGTAAGGTCAACCGGTGAGCAACCCAGCGCAGCCGACCGGAGAGGTGACCGGAGTGACCACCCCAGGCAAGACCCGCGTGGCCGTCGTCTTCGGCGGCCGCAGCCCGGAGCACGGCATCTCCTGCGTCAGCGCCGGCAGCGTGATCGGCGCGCTCGACCCCGACGAGTACGAGGTCGTGCCGGTCGGCATCACGCGGGCGGGGCAGTGGGTCCTCACCGACGGCGACCCGGGCAGCCTCGCCATCCAGTCCCGGCGGCTGCCCGAGATCACCGCGCAGTCCGGTGTCGACCTGGTGCTGCGCGCGGACCCGACCGGCAACGGCCTCATGGTGCTCGACCCGGTCGACGGGCCCCGGGCGCTCGCCGACGTGGACGTGGTCTTCCCCGTCCTGCACGGCGCGTACGGGGAGGACGGCACCATCCAGGGCATGCTGGAGATGGCCGGCATCCCGTACGTCGGGGCGAACGTCTTCGCGTCGGCCGCCGCCATGGACAAGGAGTTCACCAAGAAGCTCTGCGCCGCCGAGGGCATCCCCATCGGTCGGTACGCGGTGCTGCGCAACGGCATGACCCTCAGCGAGGCGGAGAAGGAACGACTCGGGCTGCCGGTCTTCGTGAAGCCGTCCCGGGCCGGTTCGTCCTTCGGCATCACGAAGGTCAGCGACTGGGCGCAGCTCGACGCGGCGGTCGCCGTCGCCCGGCAGATCGACCCGAAGGTGCTCGTCGAGGCCGCCGTGGTCGGCCGGGAGATCGAGTGCGGCGTGCTGGAGGGTGAGGCCGGCGGTACGCCGGAGGCGTCGGTGCTCGCCGAGGTCCGGGTCGTGGCCGACCACGAGTTCTACGACTTCGAGGCGAAGTACATCGACTCGGACGAGGTCTGCGAGTACGACGTCCCCGCCAACCTGCCCGAGCGGGTGGCCCGGCAGGTCCAGGAGTACGCCGTGCGGGCGTTCACGGCCCTGGACTGCGCCGGGCTGGCCCGGGTGGACTTCTTCGTCACGCCCGAGCTGGACGTCTACCTCAACGAGATCAACACCATGCCGGGGTTCACGCCCTCGTCGATGTTCCCGCGGATGTGGGCGGCCTCCGGCCTGGAGTACCCGAAGCTGGTGGACCGCCTGATCCGCACGGCCCTCAACCGGGGCGCCGGCCTGCACTGAGGCACCGGCCTGCGCCGGGGCGCCGGCGTCAGCCCCGGCAGCCGGCCGGGATGTCGCCGCCGGAGGGCACCGAGGCAACGATCGTGTCGGAGAACGGGGCCACCCACTGCAACGGCTGCTCGTAGGCGCGCGGGACGCGGACCGTCACGGCGGTCTCCCGGTCCATCGTCGTGAGCACGGTGGCCTCGGACTGCTCGTCCGCGTACCAGCAGACCTTGTTCACCACCCAGACGTCGGAGGTGGCCGGGATCGTCGGCTCGGCGCCACCGCAGGCCACCGTGACCGCCGGGTCGCCGTACGCGGCGTTCTGCTCCGGGCCGGCGGTCACCGGGCGCTGCGGGAGGTCGCGGACGCTGGACGGCAACTGCGAGAGCAGCGCGCGGCAGAGTGTGGCCGGCCGCTCGGCCAGCGCCGGGGCCGCCATCTCGACCGGCGCGGTCGACTGGACGCGCGGAGCCGTCGCCGACGGCGTCGGGTCGGCCGCGGGCTCGTCCGGCGCGAGCTGCGCGAACGTGAGCCCGCCCACGAGCAGCGTGATCGGCAGCGCGACGAGGGCCGCGATCAGCGCGGCGCGGCGGGTGGTCCGGTCCGGGCCCGGTCGGTCGCCCGTCGCGTCCGGCCGTTCGTCGGTCTGCGCGTCGACGGAGGTAGTAGTGATCTTGTCCACTTACAGGCGCACCACCGAACACGTGAGGGTGCGGGTGATGCCGGGCACCATCTGCACCTTGCTGACGATGAGTTTGCCGAGCTCGTCGACGGTGTTCGCCTCGGTGAGCACGACCACGTCGTACGGGCCGGTGACCGCGTCCACGCGCACCACGCCGGCGAGGTCCGCGATGCGGCCGGCCACGTCCCGCGCGCGGCCGACCTCGGTCTGGATGAGGATGTACGCCTGTACCACGACTCGACCTCCCTCCGTCGCCGCGCGAAGCGGCCTGAAGGGTGAAACTACCGTACGGTGCAGGTCCGATCCCTATCGGTGGTCGAGGAGAAGCGGTGAGCGAGCACGGCGGGGCCGGGCGGCGGGAGCGGAACGAGGGTGGCGGGTTGAGCGTCGCGCAGATCGGCGAGTTCGGGTTGATCGACCGGGTGACCGCCCGCCTGGCGCACGGGCCGGCCACCCTGCTGGGGCCCGGTGACGACGCCGCGGTGATCGCCGCCCCGGACGGCCGGGTCGCGGCGTCGACCGACGTGCTGGTCGAGGGGCGGCACTTCCGGAGGGACTGGGGGAGTGCCCGGGACATCGGTCACCGGGCGGCGGCCGCGAACCTGGCCGACATCGCGGCCATGGGCGGCAGCCCGACGGCCCTGCTGGTCGCCCTCTGCATGCCGCCGGAGCTGGACCCGGGCTGGGCGGAGGAGCTGGCCGACGGGCTGGCGGCCGAGGCGGCCACGGTCGGCGCCGGCGTGGTCGGCGGCGACATGTCCGCGAGCCCCACCCTGACCATCGCCGTGACCGCGCTCGGCGACCTCGGTGGCCGTCCGCCCGTGACGCGGTCGGGGGCGCGTCCCGGGGACGTGGTCGCCCTCGCCGGCCGCATCGGCCACGCGGCGGCCGGGCTCACCGTGCTCTCCCGCGGGTTCCGGACGCCCCGGCTGCTCGTCGAGGCGTACCGCCGGCCGGAGGTGCCGTACGCGGCGGGGCCGCAGGCCGCCCAGCTGGGCGCCACCTCGATGATCGACGTGTCGGACGGCCTCGTGGCCGACCTGGGGCACGTGGCGAGGGCCAGCGGTGTCGGGATCGACGTGCGGCGGGACGCCTTCGAGGTGCCCCGGCAGATGCGCGACGCGGCGCAGGCGCTCGGCGCCGACCCGTACACCTGGATCCTCGGCGGTGGCGAGGATCACGCCCTGGTCGCCTCGTTCCCGCCGGAGGTCGCCCTGCCGCCGCAGTGGCGGCCCATCGGCCGGGTGGTGGACGGGTCGGGCGTGACCGTCGACGGCGAGCCGTACGCGGGACCGGCCGGCTGGGACCACTTCCGGTAAGGGTCGTTGCTGGTCGTACCCTTTACCGGTGAGTGAGATCGAGATTCGCCTCGTGTCGTTCGACTCGCCGGTGGCGCAGCGGCTCATCCGGGCCGCGCTGGCCGACCTCGGCGCGCGGTACGGCGGCAGCGGCGACGAGACGCCGGTCGACCCGGCGGAGTTCGTCCCGCCGGCCGGCGCCTTCCTCGTCGCCCACCTCGACGGGGAGCCGGTGGGCTGCGGCGGCTGGCGCAGCCACGGCGACATGGGCGAGGTGGCCGAGCTGAAGCGGATGTACACGGATCCGGCGGCCCGTGGCCGGGGCGTGGCGCGTGCCGTGCTGGCGGCCGTGGAACGGTCCGCGCGGGAGCACGGGCGCAAGCGGATGATCCTGGAGTGCGGCGACCGGCAGCCCGAGGCCGTCGCCATGTACACCTCGGCCGGCTACGAGCGGATCCCGAACTTCGGCTTCTACAAGGACGCGCCCGGCTGCCTGTCGTACGGCCGCACGCTCTGACCCGCGAGGTGCGGGCCGCGCTCAGCCGGTGACGATCTGGACCTGCTCGGCGGCCTTGGCCGCCGCGGCGGTCGCCTCGGTCGCGTCGGCGCCCCAGGCCAGCACGTGCCCGCTGCGGGCCAGCGAGTGGGTCACCTCGCCGACCGTGTCGCCCACCCCGACGTCGAGCTGCACGTTCAGCACCCCGGACACCCGGCGGGCCGCCCGTACGCCGTCGATCCCGGTGACCGTTCCCTGCGGGGCGAGCAGGAACTCCACCGCCGCCCCGCCCGTCGGCCGCACCGGCAGGACCGGCGGCTCGGGCCGCTCGCCGCGCAGCACCCGCAGGTACGCCTCGATGAACCCGCACTCGTACGCGACCGAGATCAGCGCGGTGATCATGTCGCCGGGGAGGCGGGCCGCGCACTCGACGAGAGCCGGCACGCCGTCGGCCACCATCCACTCGCTGTGCAGGACGCCGGTGCGGAAGCCGGCGGCACCGGCGAGCCGGGTGGCCGCGTCGAGCAGCGCCCGCTGGACGTCGCCGGGCAGGAGGGACGGGACGGTGTGCCCCGTCTCCACGGGGCGTCGCCCGGGCTGCACCCGCTTGTCGGTGACGTTGCCGAAGATGACCTCCCCGTCGACGAGCAGCAGCTCGACGCTGTGCTCGCGTCCGTCGAGCACCTGCTCGACGAGGACGTCGGTGGGCAGCCCCCGGTCGGTGGCGTCCGGCGTGTCCTCCGGGGCGGCCGTCTCGGCCCAGGCGGCGGCCACCTGCTCGGGGTCGTTGAGGATCTGCACGCCGAGGCTCCCGGAACGACGGGTCGGCTTCAGCACGCACCGGCCGCCGTGCCGGCGGGCGAACGCGGCCGCGCGCTCCGGGTCGTCGACCAGTTCGAAGGCGGGGTTGACGATGCCGGCCCCGGCCGCCACGAGCCGCATCCGGTGCTTGTCGGTGAACACGTCGGCGGCCTCGACCCCGGCGCCGGGCAGACCGAGGGCGTCGGCCAGCCGGGCGGCGGCGCCCACCGCGTACTCCAGGCCGGGCATCACGAGCCGGGCCGACGCCAGCGCGGGATCGCGGGCGAGCAGCGCGGCCGCGTCCAGGCCGGTCTGGTACTCGGCGGCCACGAGGCGGGAGATGAAGGGCAGCCGCTCGGCGAGGCCGTCGACGTCGCGGCGCCGGATCACGTCCGGCTCCTCGATGAGCACCACGCTGTCGGCCGGTAGGTCGTCGACGAACCAGCGCAGCATGCCGTGGGAGGTCCCCACGATGATCATCTGCTCGCGGCCCAGATCCCGCACGATCCCTCCCGTGGTCGGCGCCGGCGGACGGTCCGGCACTCGGCGCAGGGAGACCCTAACCGGACGTAGGGCCCCGGTCCATGGGGCGTCGCGTACCCGTCAGCGCGCGTTCGGGAGGCGGGCACAGCGGCCGTGGCACAGCGGGTCGGCGGGTGCGGGTACGACAAGAGCCGGCGGACCGTTCGGTCCGCCGGCTGTCGTCTGTCTGGGAAGTGTCCGCTACCGGGTCAGGCGCGGGTGACCTTGCCGGCCTTGATGCACGAGGTGCAGACCTTCATCTTCCTGGTGGTGCCACCACCGGCCGGGGTACGCACCGACTGGATGTTCGGGTTCCAGCGGCGGTTGGTCCGCCGGTGCGAGTGGGACACGTTGTGGCCGAAGCCCGGCCCCTTGCCACAGACGTCGCACACGCTAGCCACGGGATACTCCTGGGTTTGAAACGTTCATGAGGTCGCCGGCGGCAGGCGCTGCCCGGGCAACCTGGCCAGGTTACCCGATGAGCGGCCGGCCCGCCCAACCGGGCCGCTACCAGCGCCGCCGGTCGCCCGGGCCCGCGCGCCGGAGGCGGAACCGCCGCCAGGATAGCGGCCCCCGGCGGACACGTCCCGACGAGCCCGGCGCGCGTCGGTGCGCGCCAGTAGGCTTTCGGCCGTGCTGGACACCCTCGACGCCGCCGCGGTGCGCCGCTGGTGTGTGGGCGGGCTGGCCGCGCTCAAGCGGCACCAGGCCGAGATCGACCAGCTCAACGTCTACCCGGTGCCCGACGGCGACACCGGCACCAATCTGGTGCTCACGCTCACCTCGGCGCACCAGGCGCTCGCCATGGACCTCGACACCCTCCCCGACGGCGAGGCCACGCCCCACGGGCACGCGCTGCGGCTGATGGCCCGAGGCGCGTTGCTCGGCGCCCGGGGCAACTCGGGGGTGATCCTGTCGCAGATCCTGCGCGGCTTCGCCGACGCGGCCGGCGCCGTGCCGGCCGTGCGCGGGCGGGCGCTCGCCGCCGCACTGCGCGCCGCCGCCGCCACCGCCTACACGGCGGTGGCCCGGCCGGTCGAGGGCACGCTGCTCACGGTCGTCGCCGCCGCCGCGCGGGGCGCCGACCGGGCGGACACCGACGACCTGCCGGCGGTCGCCGGCGCCGCGGCCCGGGAGGCCGCCGCCGCGCTGGCGCGTACCCCCGAGCAGTTGCCCGCGCTCGCGCGGGCCGGTGTGGTCGACGCCGGTGGACGCGGGCTCTGCCTGCTGCTGGACGTCCTGGTCGAGGTGGTCACCGGGGAGCGGCCGGCCCGGCCGGCCGCCGCGCCGCGCACGGCGCCCGCCCCGCCGCCCGTCACCGTCCGCGAGACGGGCTCCGACGACTACGCCTACGAGGTGCAGTTCCTTCTCGACGCCGGCCGCGAGGAGGTCGAGCGGATGCGGGCGGTGCTCGCCGGGCTGGGCGACTCCCTCGTGATCGTCGGCGACGACAGCGGCGGCACCTGGAACGTGCACGTGCACGTCAACGATGTCGGGGCGGCCATCGAGGCGGGGGTCGTGGCGGGACGGCCGCACCGGATCTCGGTGACGCGCTTCGCCGACCAGGCCCCGGCCCCGACGGCGGACGGCCGGGCGGCCGTGGTGGTGGCGCCCGGGGCGGGGATCGCCGAGCTGTTCGGCGGTGAGGGCGCCAAGGTGGTGCCGGGCAACCCCTCCACGGGCGAGCTGCTCGACGCGATCCGGGCCACCGGCGCGGCCCGGGTGGTGGTGCTGCCCGACGACCCGGACACGGAGGCGGTGGCGAGCGCGGCCGCGCGGGAGGCACACGGGCTGGGAGTCAAGGTCAGCGTGGTGCCCACCCGGTCCCCGGTGCAGGCGTTGGCCGCCCTGGCGGTCCGCGACCCGGGCCGCCGCTTCGAGGACGACGTCATCGCCATGGCGGAGGCGGCGGGTGCGTGCCGCTACGCCGAGGTCTGCTACGCCAGCCGGGAGGCGCTCACGGTGGCGGGGCCCTGCCGGGCCGGTGACGTGCTCGCCCTGGTCGAGGGAGAGGTGCACCTCATCGGCACCGACCTCGTCGACACGTGTGTCGCGGTGGTCGACCGGATGCTCGGCGGGGGTGGCGAACTCGTCACCCTGATCTCCGGGGCCGACGCACCGGCCGGTCTCGTGGAGGCGGTGCAAGCGCACGTCGCCCGACGGTGGCCGTTCGTCGACGTGCAGGCGTACGCGGGCGGGCAGCCGCACTACCCGCTCCTGGTGGGCGTGGAATGAGCAGGCGAAGGGGGGCGCCGGCGTGAGCGGACCGGCCACGGTGGACACGCCGTTGAAGAAGCTGGTCGGCGAGAAGACGGCCAAGGCCCTCGCCACCCACCTCGACCTGCACACGGCCGGCGACCTGATCTACCACTTCCCGCGCCGGTACGACGAGCGGGGCGAGCACACCGACATCCGTTCGCTGGCCGTCGGGGAGCAGGTCACGGTGCTGGGCCAGGTGCAGCGCACCACCGTGCGGCCGATGCGCCAGCGCCGCGGCAACCTGCTCGAGGTCGCCGTGGGCGACGGCTCCGGCGGCGTGCTCACCCTCACCTTCTTCGGCAACCAGACCTGGCGCGAACGGGACCTGCGCCCCGGGCGGTGGGGGCTCTTCGCCGGCAAGGTCACCGAGTTCCGGGGCCGGCGGCAGCTCAACGGCCCGGAGTACGTCCTGCTCGGCGAGGGCGGCGACGGCGAGGCGGCGGCCAGCGAGGAGATCGAGGAGTTCGCGGGGGCCCTGATCCCCGTCTACCCCGCCGCCGCGGCCGTGCCGACGTGGGTGATCGCCCGGTGCGTCCGGGTGGTGCTGGACACCTTCACCCCGCCGGAGGACCCGCTGCCGGCCACGGTGCGGGCGAGCCGCAACCTGGTCGGGCTCGGCACCGCCCTGCGCGAGATCCACCGCCCCTCCAGCAAGGAGGACCTCCACCGGGCCCGCCGGCGGCTCAAGTGGGACGAGGCGTTCGCCGTGCAGCTCACCCTCGTGCAGCGCAAGCACCGCGCCGCCGACTGGCCGGCCCGGCCGCGCCCGGCCCGCCCCGGTGGGCTGCTGGACGCGTTCGACGCCCGGCTGCCGTACGAGCTGACGCCCGGTCAGCGGGACGTGGGCCGCGAGATCGCCGCCGACCTGGCCACGCCGCACCCGATGCACCGGCTGCTGCAGGGCGAGGTGGGCTCGGGCAAGACCGTCGTCGCGTTGCGGGCGATGCTCCAGGTGGTGGACGCGGGCGGTCAGGCGGCGCTGCTCGCGCCGACCGAGGTGCTCGCCGCGCAGCACTACCGGGGCGTCCTCGACCTGCTCGGCCCGCTCGGGCGCGACGGTGAGCTGGACGCGGCCGCCCACGCCACCCGGGCGGAACTGGTCACCGGCTCGCTGGGCGCCGCGGCCCGTCGTCGGGCCCTGGCCGAGGTGGCGCAGGGCCGCGCGGGCATCGTGATCGGCACGCACGCCCTGCTCTACGAGGGGGTCGACTTCGCCGACCTCGGTCTCGTGGTCGTCGACGAGCAGCACCGGTTCGGTGTCGAGCAGCGGGACGCGCTGCGGGCCAAGGCCGACCAGCCGCCGCACGTGCTCGTGATGACGGCCACCCCGATCCCGCGCACCGTGGCCATGACGGTCTACGGCGACCTGGAGGTGTCCACGCTCTCGCAGCTGCCCCGGGGTCGCTCGCCCATCGCCTCGCACGTGGTGCCCGCCGCCGAGAAGCCCGCCTTCCTCGAACGCGCCTGGGCGCGGCTGCGTGAGGAGGTGGCCGCCGGCCACCAGGCGTACGTCGTCTGCCCGCGGATCGGGGAGGGCGCCACCGGCGAGGAGGAGGCGCCGCGGGAGGACGACTCCGGCCGGCGACCGCCGCTGGCCGTGACCGAGGTCGCGCCGCTGCTCGCCGAGGGGCCGCTGCACGGGCTGCGGATCGGGACGCTGCACGGCCGGCTGCCGGCCGAGGAGAAGGACGCCGTGATGCGCTCGTTCGCCGCGGGGCAGCTCGACGTGCTGGTCGCCACCACGGTGGTCGAGGTCGGCGTGGACGTGCCGAACGCCACCGTGATGATCGTGCTGGACGCCGACCGCTTCGGCGTCTCGCAGCTGCACCAGCTGCGGGGGCGGGTCGGTCGGGGCGCCGCGGCCGGGCTCTGCCTGCTGGTGACCGAGGCGCCGGAGGGCAGCCCGGCCCGGGAGCGGCTGGACGCGGTCGCGTCCACGACGGACGGCTTCAAGCTGGCCGAACTCGACCTGGAGCAGCGCCGGGAGGGGGACGTGCTCGGCGCGACCCAGTCCGGGCGTCGCTCGCACCTGCGCCTGCTCTCCCTGCTGCGTGACGCGGACCTGATCCGGGACGCCCGCGCCGAGGCGATCGCCCTCGTCGAGGAGGACCCGGAGCTGGCCCGGCACCCGGCGCTCGCCGCCTCCGTGGCCGCCCTGGTCGACGAGGAGCGGGCGGAGTACCTGGAGAAGGGCTGACCGGTCGCCTGTCCGGTCCGCCGGGCCGTCCCGGCCCGCGCCGCCGGCCGGCACGTCGGGCCGCAAGCACGTCGGGCCGCCGGCACGTCGGGCGGCTGGCCTGTCCGGTCCGCCGGGCGATCCCTGCCGTCAGGAACGCCGAGGGCGCGCCGACCGGGTGGTCGACGCGCCCTCGGGTCGTACGGTTACGCGGTTCAGGCGGTGAAGCGGATCTTGCGGCGGCGGGCCACCACGAAGAGCGCCACACCGGCGGCCAGCAGCACGGCCGCACCGGCGATGATCCCGCCGGTGGCGGCACCGGTCAGCGGCAGCTCGGGCTCGTCGCCACCGCCGCCCTGGCCCGGGGTGTCGCAGTCCTCGGGCTTCTCCCAGGCGATCGGCTCGGTCTCGTCCATTCCCTCGGCGCTCGGGGTGACCTTGAGGCCCTCCTGCGCCGGGAAGGAGACGGTGCCGGTCTTGCCGGGCTCGACGGTCAGCGTCTTGGCCTCGCCCTTGTTGGGGGTGAAGGTGATGGTGACCGTCTCGCCGTCGGCCGGGTTCGAGACCTCGAAGATCAGCTCGTCGCAGGTGGACAGGTAGCTGCCCGAGGGCTCACCGGGCTTCACGCAGTCCTTCGCCTCGGCGGGCTTGCCGTCGAAGAGGGGCTTTTCCTGGCCGGCCTCGGTGATCGTGATCTTCCCGGCGTTCGCGGCCGGAACCGTGATGCTCTTGTCCTTGCCCGGCTCGACCGTCGCCTCCTTCTTGAAGCCGTCGGTGCCGGTGACGGTGAACTCGGCCTCCTTGGTCGCCTCCTTGCCGTTCTCCAGCTTCACGGTCACGTCGCCGCTGCAGTCGGCGGTCACCGTGGCCTTCGGGTTGGCCGTCGACGGCGGCGGGGTGACGACCTTGTCGCAGGTCTCGCTGAACTTGATGGAGGCGCCCTTGGGCTCCTTCTCCTTGAACTTGTTGTCCCACTCGGCGCGGACGCTCAGCGACGCCTCGGTGACGTCACCGGCCAGCCTGGCCGTGCCGACCAGGGGTTCGGCCACCGCGTACGGGTAGGAGTCGTCCTGGGTCGCCTGGATGCCCTCGATGGTGAACGACTCGGTCGTGTCGCCCTTCTTGCTCTGGGCGTTGACCTCGATGAGCTTGAACTTCTGCACGTCGGACGGAGCGACGGCCCGTACGGTCCAGGTCGTGATCCACTCGCCGGCGGCGGTGTCACACTCGGCGGTGACCTTGACCTCGCTGTGGTGGGCGCTGGCCGGGGCGGCGACGGTGGCCACGCCGGCGAGGCCGAGCAGCGCGCCGGCGGCTACCGCCACGACGCGCCGGAGGTTCAGACGATTCACGTCTACTCCTGATTCGGGGTGATCGGAGACTGCGTCGAACGGGGCGGAAATCGACACGCCACGCCCGACACCCGGCAGACCATATCGATCCGGCCGGTTGCGTTACAGCCCTCAGTGGTCCTTAAGGATGATGTTGTGGATCTGTGATCTTAGATATACAGCCCGTCATCCGGCGGGTGCGGAGTGATCGCGGAGGTCGTTCTCCGCGTGGGGCTCCGGCCCGCGACCGACCGGCCACCGGGCTCCGGCCGTCGCGTAGCGTCGTGGCCATGAGCAGGAGGAGACCGTGACCCGGATCGTCGCGGGGACGTTCGGCGGGCGGCGGATCGCCACGCCACCCGGCGAAGGCACCCGCCCCACCTCGGACCGGGTGCGGGAGGCGCTGTTCAGCGCGGTGCAGGCCGGGACGGACCTGGACGGGGCCCGCGTCGCCGACCTCTACGCCGGCTCCGGCGCGGTCGGGCTCGAAGCGCTCTCCCGGGGGGCCGCGCACGTGCTGCTGGTCGAGTCCGATCCGCGGGCCGCCCGGGTGATCCGGCGCAACGTCGCCGCCCTGGGCGCCGCGCCCGTGGTCCGGCTGGTCACCGGTCGCGTCGCCACGGTCCTGGCCGGCGGCCCGGAGGGGGAGCCCTACGACCTGGTCTTCGCCGATCCCCCGTACGCCGTTTCCGACGAGGAGGTCGCCGCCGTGCTGACCGCGCTGGTCGACCACGGCTGGCTGGCGCCGGACGCGCTCGTGGTGGTGGAGCGGTCCAGCCGGAGCGGGGAGCTGCGCTGGGTGCCGGGCATCACCGGCGAGCGCAGCCGCCGTTACGGGGAGACCACACTTTGGTACGGTCGCCGATCATGAGACGTGCGGTGTGTCCCGGCTCGTTCGACCCGGTCACCAACGGACACCTCGACATCATCGGTCGGGCCAGCCGGCTGTTCGACGAGGTGATCGTCGGTGTGCTGGTCAACCAGTCGAAGAGCGGTCTGTTCACCGTCGAGGAGCGCATCGACATGCTCCGCGAGGTGACCGCCTCGTACGACAACGTCCGGGTGGAGTCCTTCCGGGGGCTGCTCGTCGACTTCTGCCGTGCCCAGCAGGCGAGCGTGCTGATCAAGGGCCTGCGCGCGGTCAGCGACTTCGACTACGAGCTCCAGATGGCGCAGATGAACATCGGCCTGGCCGGTGTCGAGACGCTGTTCATGCCGACGAACCCGCTCTACTCGTTCCTCTCCTCCAGCCTCGTGAAGGACGTGGCCAAGTGGGGCGGTGACGTCTCGCCGCACGTCCCCGACCGGGTGCGGGCCGAACTGGAGGCAAGGCTCTCCCCGCCGCCGCGCCCCTGACGCCCACCCCCCCGCCCCCACCCCCCGCCCCCACCCCCCGCCCCCACCCTCCCCGCGATCTTGCACTTTCGGCCCCGACAAACCGCCCGTACCGGGACGAGTCAGGGGCAGGAAGTGCAAGATCGGCGCGATCAGGGGATGGTGCGACGCGCCGGGCCACCGCGAGGGTGGGCGTACGGCGGCGCACGGGATGATGGGTGGAGCGGGAAGTGGCCGCAGCCCGCATCATGTAGGTCGGCCGACGAACGACAGGAGTGAGGTACCGGTGGACCCGCTCGATCGCATCGACGAACTGATCGCCATGGTGGAGACGGCGCGGTCCGTCCCGATGTCGCGGAACAACTGCATGATCGACCGGGCCGAGATGATCGCGGCCCTGGACGAGCTGCGCGCCGAGCTCCCCGCCGACCTGCGCCGGGCCCAGGCCCTGCTCGAGGAACGCGACAAGATCATGGAGGCCGGCAAGCGCGAGGCCGACCGGATCATCAGCGAGGGTGAGGCGGAACACGCCCGGCTGGTGTCGGTCAACGAGATCACCGTCTCCGCCGAGCACGAGGGCGCGCGGATCATCGCGGAGGCGCGGGCCGAGGCCCAGCGTCTGCGGGAGGAGGTCGACGACTACGTCGACACCGCTCTGGCCAACTTCGAGCAGTTCCTCACCCGGGCGCTCGCCTCGATCGAGCGCGGCCGCGACAAGATGCACGCGCTGCGCGAGATCGGGACCTTCGCCGGTGACGAGGCGGAACGGCCGCTACCCTTCTGACCGGCAGCACGCCACAGCCGGCACGCGGGGCGGCCGTCGGCCCCGGTTCGACGGTACGGCGGTCGCCCAGGTAACCTCGATTGTCGGCCTCGCACCGGCCGGAGTCTGACTATGCCCAAACACTCGCCAAGCCCACTCGACCCCAGGTCGCCGCTGGTCCTCGACACGAGGGACCTGCCGCGCCGACCTGGCGCGTTGCGTACGGTCAAGCGGGTCGTGCCGGCACCGGCGGACCTCGGCGTGGAGCTGATCGGCGTGCCGGAGGGCGCGGACCTCGACCTCGACCTGAGGTTGGAGTCGGTGTCCGAGGGTGTGCTCGTCTCCGGGACCGTGAGCGGTCCGATCCGGGGCGAGTGCAGCCGGTGCCTGCGCGACATCGACGACTCGGTGGTCGTACGGATCCAGGAGCTGTACGCGTACGAGAACAGCACCACGGACACCACGACCGACGAGGACGAGGTGGGCCGGATGCAGGGCGATCTGATCGACCTGGAACCGGCGTTGCGGGACGCGGTGGTGCTCACACTGCCGACCAACCCGCTCTGCCGGGAGGACTGCCCAGGCCTGTGCCCCGAGTGTGGGGTGCACCGGGACGATCTGCCGGCCGACCACAGCCACCAGCAGATCGACCCGCGATGGGCGAGCCTGTCGCAACTGACCCGTAAAGAGGAGTAAGAACCGTGGCCGTCCCCAAGCGCAAGATGTCGCGCAGCAACACCCGGTCCCGCCGGGCGCAGTGGAAGACCGCGGCGGTCGCGACCGTGGCGTGCCCGCAGTGCAAGTCCCCGAAGCTGCCGCACGCCGCCTGCTCCGTCTGCGGCACGTACAACGGCCGCCAGGTCCTCGAGGTCTGACCTGGACGCCGAGTGACGCTCCCGACCCCTGGTCGGGCGGCGCGCGCACCCTGGCGATCGCCCGGTGCCCCGGCTCCCTCCGGCGCCGACCGGTCCTCACCGGTCAGCCCTCCGGTGGAGCCGGGCACCGCGCGGATCGCCGTTGACCTCCTCGGCGGGGACGACGCTCCCGCCGTCGTGGTTGACGGCGCTCTGCGGGCCGTCCGCGCCGATCCGGACCTGCACCTGCTGCTCGTCGGACCTCCCGAGGTCGCCGACGCGCTGATCGCCGCCCTGGAACCGGTGCACCGGCCCCGGATCACGGTGCGCCCGGTCCGGGACAAGGTCGGCATGGCCGACCACCCCAGCGCGGCACGCGCGGAGAGCACCGTCCGCGCCGCCGTCGCCGCGGTGCGGGACGGCACCGCCGACGCCCTCGTCTCCGCCGGTGCCACCGGCGCCACGGTCACCGCCGCCGCCCTCGGGCTCGGCCGCTGGCCGCAGGTCCGCCGGCCGGCCCTCGTCGCCACCCTGCCGGCCGTCGCCGGGCCCGTCGTGTTCCTCGACGTGGGTGGCTCCCTGGAACCCCGCCCGGCGACCCTCGCCCGGCACGCCGTGCTGGGCGCCGCCTACGCGGCCGTGGCGCACGCGGTCGACGCGCCGCGGGTCGGGCTGCTCTCCGTCGGCACCGAGGCGGGCAAGGGGGACCGGGTCCGGCGGGCCGCCGACGCCGTGCTCGCCGCCGAACCGCTGCCCTGCGACGCCCGCTACGTGGGTCTCGTCGAGGGCTACGACGTCTCACTGGGCACGCGCGCCGACGTGGTGGTCACCGACGGGTTCACCGGTAACGTGCTGCTCAAGGCGATCGAGGGCGCGTACGCGATGGCCGGCGGCCCCCCGGCCAGCGGAGGCGCCCCCCGTGCGGCCGCCCTGCTCGGCGTCTCCGGCACGGTGGTCGTCTGCCACGGCGCGGCCGGGGCCGACGACGTCGCGTCCGGCATCGGTCTCGCCGCGCACCTGTGGCGGCGGCGCGCCACCGACCAGGTCGCCGCTCTGCTCGCCGGGCGTGCCCGCACGGCTCACGACCACATCATCGACACCGAGGTAGCCACACCATGAGCAACGACAAGCGGCGACGGGCGTCCGTCGGTCACCTCGAGGCCGCGTTCGGCGTGTCGCTCGACCCGCAGCTGCTGGAGCGCGCGCTGACCCACCGGTCGTACGCGTACGAGAACGGCGGCCTGCCCACCAACGAGCGCCTGGAGTTCCTCGGTGACTCGGTCCTCGGGGTGGTCATCACCACGGCGCTGTTCCACAACCACCCCGACCTGCCCGAGGGGCAGCTCGCCAAGCTGCGGGCGAGTGTCGTCAACATGCGCGCCCTGGCCGATGTGGCCCGGGGGCTCGGCCCGGAGGGGCTCGGCGCCTACCTGCTCCTCGGCAAGGGTGAGGAGACCACCGGCGGCCGGGACAAGGCGAGCATCCTCGCCGACACGCTGGAGGCGCTGCTCGGGGCCATCTACCTCCAGTACGGCCTGGACACGGCCGCCGAGGTCATCCACCGGCTCTTCGACCCGCTGATGGCCGAGTCGGCCCGGCGGGGCGCCGCGCTGGACTGGAAGACCAGCCTCCAGGAGCTGACCGCGGCGCTCGGGCTGGGTGTGCCCGAGTACCGGATCGAAGGCACCGGGCCGGACCACCTGAAGACGTTCACCGCCTGGGTGGTGGTCGCCGGCAACCGGTACGGCGGCGCCGAGGGGCGCAGCAAGAAGGAGGCCGAGCAGCGGGCCGCGGAGGCCGCCTGGCGGACCCTCACCGAGCAGGCGGAGCAGGACGGGCAGGGCGACGGCGGCGCCAGCGCGGCCCGGGCGGGCGGCGCCACCGGCAACGGCTCCGGCCCGGACGGCGCCCCGGCCGGCCCGTCGGGCGACGGCGTGGACGGCGCCGGCAGCGCCGACGCCCGGGACGCCGGCGCGCGTACGCGGGGCGGCGAGACGGCCAGTTCGGAGCCCGCGAGTGCCTGAGCTGCCCGAGGTCGAGACGATCCGGCAGGGGCTCGCCCCCTGGGTGACCGGCCGGCGGATCGCCTCCGTCGAGGTGCGCCACCCGCGGGCCGTACGCCGGCACACCGCCGGCGGCGCCCACTTCGCGGACGTGCTGGCCGGCCGGACGGTGCTCGACGTGCGCCGGCGCGGCAAGTACCTGTGGCTGCCGCTGGACAGCGGTGACGCCGTCGTGGGCCACCTCGGCATGTCCGGCCAGCTGCTGCTGCAACCGGCCGACGCGCCGGACGAGACGCACCTGCGCGTCCGGTTCCGCTTCGCCGACGACGGTCCGCAGCTGCGCTTCGTCGACCAGCGCACGTTCGGCGGGCTGGCGGTGAGCGAGGGCGGGGCCGAACTGCCGTCGGAGATCGCCCACATCGCCCGCGACCCGATGGATCCGCTCTTCTCCGACACCGCGTTCGTGACCAGCCTGCGCCGCCGGCGCACCGAGGTGAAGCGCGCCCTGCTCGACCAGACGCTGATCTCCGGCGTCGGCAACATCTACGCCGACGAGGCGCTCTGGCGGGCCCGGCTGCACGGCGCCCGGCCCACCGACGCGCTGACCCGGCCGGCCGCCCAGCGGCTGCTCGGGCACGTGCGGGACGTGCTGGGCGAGGCCATCAGGTCCGGCGGCACGAGCTTCGACGCCCTCTACGTCAACGTCAACGGCGAGAGCGGCTACTTCGAGCGCTCGCTGAACGTCTACGGCCGCGAGGGCGAGCCGTGCCGCCGCTGCGGCGCCCCGATCCGCCGCGAGCCGTTCATGAACCGGTCGTCGTACAGCTGCCCGCGCTGCCAGCCCCGTCCCCGGGGGTCGCTTCGGGGATGACCCCGAGCCGTGGTCGACGCCCGCACGGTCCGGCCGTGCCGGCGGTCAGGGCAGCGCGCAGGCGTCCCGCCAGGCGTCCAGGCCGCGCTGTTTGCGGATGGAGGCGAAGCCGTAGCCGACCGTGGTGACGCAGAAGTCGGTCGTCGAGCCGGTGTACTCGACGTGGAAGACCGGCTTGCCGGCCTCGACGAACGGCAGCAGCTTGGCGCACTGGCCCAGGCGGACGCACTCCTCGTTCACCGCGAAGTCGAAGTCCGGGGCGAGCGCGGCGACCTGGGGCACGTCGTTCATCAGCCCGGGGGAGAGGTCCAGGGACCGGGCGAGCCGGGCCAGCCGCCGGTTGAACTGCAACTGGTCGTCAAAGCCGAGGGCGAAGCCGGAGCGGTGCAGGTAGCCGTCCGCGTCGGCCAGCGCCACCGCGCCGAAGCCCTTGCCCCGGCACAGCCGGAACCGGTCGGCCAGCACCGGTTGGAGCGTGTCCCACCGCCGTACGTCCAGCCAGCGGCTGCCCGGGCGCCGGCCGGCCGCGCCCCGGACGCTCTCCGGGAAACGGTTGGCGTCCGGGTCGTCCGCGCGTACCGACCCGACGTGCACCTGGCAGACCAGCCGCCGGTACCGCGCGCGCAGCTCGGCGGTCTCCGCCGACGTGGTAGTCACCGGGTCGAGCAGGAACACGTCGGCGTCCACCTCCGGGTCGACCGGGCCGGTGAGCTGCCACTGCCACTGCCAGTGCCGCGCCGACGCGGCGGGCCACGGCGTGGGCGCGCCCGGTGGTGCGACCTCGACCCGGCAGCCGTACGCCGGAGCGAGCAGGAGCAGCGCCACGCCGGCGGCGAACGCGCGGCGCAACCGGACGGCGCGGCGGCGCGGCCGGATCCCCATCGGCAGCTCCCGGGTCCCGGACGGCGCCCCGCCGCCCGCTCCGGTACGCCGCCCCCTCGCCGGCGTACCTCACACCCGGTGAAACGAGTGCGGGCCCGCCGACGACTCGCCGGTCAACGCGGCGCGGCGAAGACCTGGGTCCAGTACGGCCCGTTGCTGGTCGCGATCCCCACGCCGATCTCGGTGAACGCGCAGTTCAGGATGTTGGCCCGGTGTCCGGGGCTGTTCATCCAGGCATCCATGACGGCGGCCGGGGTCTTCTGGTTCCAGGCCACGTTCTCGCCGTAGGTGCGCCACTCGTAGCCCACCCGGTCGATCCGGTCGCCGGGATCGCTGCCGTCGCTGCCGGTGTGCGACATGTTCTGGTGGTCCGCCTGGTCCTGGCTGTGCCGCTGGGCCGCGGTCATCAACTTGTCGTCGATGCTCACCGCCCCGCAGCCGGCCTTGGCGCGCTCGGCGTTGACCAGGTCGACCACCTCGCGCGCCTGGGCGCTCACACTGCCGGCCGGGGCCGTGGTCGTGGCGGTGGTGGCGCCGCGGGTGCTCGGCGGGGTGCTCCGCTCGGCGGTACGCCGCGACGGCGCCGTGGTGCGCGACGCCTTCGGCGTGGGCCGCACGCTCCGGCTGGCCGACGGGGTGGGGCGCGCCGTGCTCGGTGAGGCGGTCGGGGAGGGGGCGGTGAGCGTCTCGGCGGGAGCCTCGTCGGTGGGCGCCACCGGTGCTTCCGCCACGGTGTCGTCGACGGCGCTCGGGGTGGCCGGCTCGTCGCCGCCGGGCAGGGCGAGGGCGCCGACGCCGAGGCTCACCACCAGCGTGGCCGCCGCGGCGGCACCGCCGATGAGCAGCGGCCGGGGGAGCCGGCGCCGGGAGCGGGGAGACTCCTCGGCGCCGGCCCGCGCCGGGCCGCCCGGCGCCGACGCGACCTCGTCGCGCACGTGCCAGGCGTCGTCGCGTTCCCCGCCGGTGTCGGTGGGCCAGCCCGTGTCCCGTGCCGAGGACACGGGGTACAGGGGCGCCGTGGCGTCGAGGTCCCGCCGTGGGTCCTGGCCGGCGTCCCGCCGCGGGTCCTGGCCGGCGTCCCACCCGCCCGCTCGCACGCCGTACGCCGTGTCGTCGCCCGCGGGCCCGCCGGCCGCGTACCCGGGCGCCGCGTCCTCCGAACGCTCGTCCGACCAGCCGCCCGTCGCGTACCCGCCGAACCCGGTGGCGGACCCGTGGCGCCAGCCGTCGGTGGCGTCGCCGCGCCGGTCGTCGGCCGACCAGCCGGCGCCGGTGCGTCCGGTCTCCCACCCGTCGGTGCGTCCGGTCTCCCACTCGTCGGCCGGCCGGTGCGCGCCGGGGCGGTCGTTCGACCGCGGCCCGGTCGGCTCGTCCGCCCGCCACGCGCCGCCGCTCCCGGACCAGCCGGTGGCGTCGGTGGCCCAGCCGCCGGTCCCGTCCCTGGCGTCGTCGGCCGTCCACCTCTCCTGCGCCGCGGGCTCGGAGGCCCACTGGTGGCGCGGCTCGGGGCTCCACGGGCGGCGCGGCTCCGGTTCGGGGGCGTACCGGTCGGCCGGGCCGCGTCCGGCGCTCCACTCGTCCCGTGGGCCGGGCCCGGCCGCCCACCGGTCGGTCGGCTCACCGGACCGCGCGTCGACGCCCCGGTCCCCGGTGTGCGCGTCGGCGTACCCGGCGCCGTCACGTCCGGTCACGGCCGGCTCGTCGGGGTCGTCTCCGAACAGGTAGGCCGATCGCGGGGCCGGGCGGTCGGTCAGCCAGGACGGCTCGTCGATCGGCGGCTCGGGACGCCGGTGGGCGCCGTCCGGCTCGTTCGGGTCGGTCCAGCCGTACACGCCTGTCGCCTCCACGGGGTCGGTTGTGGGCCGCAGTGACGCTACGGTTGCGCCGCGACCTGCGGCAACGTGGCTAAGAAAGAGTTAAGGGGAAGTCGGACGCCCCGGTGCGGACTTCCCCCGACCGCTGGCGTACAGTTAAGGAGTCCGGACAGAGCGTGTCCGTGCCTCGTGGCGGTCCCCCCGGCAAGTGGCAGGTCGGCGTGGAGATGATCTACGGCCTGCGGGAACTTGACGACGAGGGGGTTTGCGGCCCAATATGGAGATGTCGCCAGTCGCGCCCGGCCATGCCCAGATACAGCTGGAATGGCAGTCGCGAACACATGGGCGCGCGTTGGCCGGCCTTTCCGGCAGCGCATATCAAGGAGTCAACATGGCGAAGGCCCTCTACGGCCACGTAGGTGCAGCGCCCGACCGGCGCCTGCTCGACGAGGTCACCCGACTGCGTGCCAGGGTTCAGGCACTGGAGTTCGAGCTCACGCGTCTGCGCGCCGAGAACGATCGGCTCGCTGCCGCCGCGACCGAGGCGGATGGTCTGCTCCGGCTCGCCGAGCCCGCGCTGACCTGATCCTCGCGTCGGAAAACTGAATCGCACCACGCAAAATCGCGCGCCGACACCTGTGTGCCGGCGCGCAGCTTTTGTCTCCACCCCATTTCGGCCGCCATTTTTCGATCTTGCCGTTCGGCGGTGGGTGGCCGGACCGCGCCATTGGTGAAAACGGCGCGGGGGATCCCTCCGGGCGCGAATGGCTGCATCTTTGCCGAGGATGTGGCGAGGGCCACCGGGCGATTCCGGCGCCCGGCCGGTGCCGCCACACCGGCAGGGCGGGGCGGGTCGCGTGCCGGTGTACCGGGGGCGGCGGGTTAGTCTGCGGGTTCACCCAGGTCCGCGCAGCCGGCGACGGTACGGCGGCCACCGGACGAGGATCGAGAAGGTGCATCTCAAGAGCCTGACGGTGAAGGGATTCAAGTCCTTCGCCTCCGCGACGACGCTCAAGCTGGAGCCGGGGATCACCTGTGTGGTCGGCCCGAACGGCTCCGGCAAGTCCAACGTCGTCGACGCCATCGCCTGGGTGCTGGGCGAGCAGGGCGCCAAGGCGCTGCGCGGCGGCAAGATGGAGGACGTCATCTTCGCCGGCACGGCCGGCCGGGCGCCGCTGGGCCGCGCCGAGGTCACCCTGACGATCGACAACACCGACGGCGCGCTGCCCATCGAGTACACCGAGGTGTCGATCACCCGCCGGATGTTCCGGTCCGGCGAGAGCGAGTACGAGATCAACGGCAACTCGTGCCGGCTGCTCGACATCCAGGAACTCCTGTCCGACTCCGGCATCGGCCGGGAGATGCACATCATCGTGGGGCAGGGCCGTCTCGACGGCATGCTGCACGCCAAGCCGGAGGACCGGCGGGCGTTCATCGAGGAGGCGGCGGGCGTCCTCAAGCACCGCAAGCGCAAGGAAAAGGCGCTGCGCAAGCTCGACGCGATGCAGACCAACCTCAACCGGCTCACGGACCTCACCACCGAGCTGCGCCGCCAGCTCAAGCCGCTGGGACGCCAGGCCGAGGTGGCCCGCCGGGCCGCCGCCATCCAGGCCAACCTGCGGGACGCCCGGCTGCGGCTGCTCGCCGACGACCTGGCCACGCTGCGCGCCACCCTCGACAAGGAAATCGCCGACGAGACGGCGGTACGGCAGCGGCGCGAGCAGGTCGAGGCCGAGCACGCCGAGGTGCAGCGGCGCCTCGCCGAGCTGGAGGCGGCCCTCGCCGAGGACGCCCCGCTGCTCGCCGCGGCACAGGACACCTGGTACAAGCTGTCCGCCCTGCAGGAGCGGTTCCGCTCGATCGAGCAGCTCGCCCGGGAGCGGCTGCGCCACCTCAGCGCGACGCCGGACGACGAGCGGCCCGGCCGCGACCCGGACCAGCTGGAGGCCGAGGCGGAGCGGGTCCGCGAGCAGGAGGAGGAGCTGCGGGCGGCGCTCACCGACGACCAGATCCGGCTGGCCGAGGCCGTCGAGCACCGGCAGGAGCTGGAGCGGCAGCTCGCCGCCGCGGAGCGGGAACTGGTGGCCGCCGCCAAGGCGATCGCCGACCGGCGCGAGGGGCTGGCCCGCCTGACCGGCCAGGTCAACTCGGCGCGTGCGCGTACCACGAGTGCCGGCGAGGAGATCGAGCGGCTCGCCGCCGCGCACGCCGACGCCCTGGCCCGGGCCGAGAAGGCGCAGGCCGACCTGGACGCCGTGGCGGCCCAGTCGACCGAGGCGGACCGGGACAACGCCGAGCTGGACGAACGGCACGCCGAGGCGGTCGCGGTGCACGAGCGGGCCCAGGCGGCCGTCCGTACGCTGGCCGACGCCGAGCGCGCCGCCGAGAAGGACGCGGCCACCTGGAAGGCACGCGAGGAGGCGCTCGCCCTCGGCCTGCGCCGCAAGGACGGCGCGGGAGCCCTGCTCGCCAAGGCGAACGAGGTGCCGGGCCTGCTCGGCAGCCTCGCGGGCCTGCTCACCGTGGCACCCGGGCACGAGGCGGCCCTCGCCGCCGCGCTGGGCGGCCTGGCCGACGCCGTGGCCGTGACCGGGGTGGACGAGGCCGTCGAGGCGATGCGCCTGCTGAAGATCTCCGACGCGGGCCGGGCCGGGCTCCTCATCGGTAGCCCCGCCGGCCCGGGCATGGAGGGCCCGGCGGACGCGCTGCGCCCGAAGCTGCCCGACGGCGCGCGCTGGGCACCGGACCTCGTGGAGTGCGCCGAGCAACTGCGGCCGGCGGTCTACCGGGCGCTGC
This sequence comes from Micromonospora globbae, assembly GCF_036184225.1. NCBI lineage: Bacteria > Bacillati > Actinomycetota > Actinomycetes > Micromonosporales > Micromonosporaceae > Micromonospora > Micromonospora globbae. The sequence goes on along the minus strand of NZ_CP108084.1, from coordinate 4,043,366 downwards.
GGGACGTCGTGCTCGTCGACGACCTCGCGGCGGCGGCCGAGCTGGTCGCCGGCAACCCCGAGCTGCGCGCCGTGACGCCCGACGGCGACGTGGTCGGGGCGTACGCGGCGGCCGGCGGGTCGGCCAAGGCACCCAGCTTCATCGAGGTGCAGGCGGCCGTCGAGGAGGCGCGGGCGAACCGCATCGCCGCCGAGCAGACCGCGGCGGAGCTGCGCGAGCAACTGGTGGACGCGCGCGCCGAGGTGGCCACCGCGAAGGAGGCGGTGCAGCACGCCGCGGCCGCCAAGCGGGAGGCCGAGAGCCACCGCAACGCGGCCGCCCGGCGCCTCGCCGAGCTGGGCGCGGCGGCGCGTTCGGCGAAGGCCGAGTGCGAGCGGCTCGGCGAGTCCCGGGCCCGCGCCGAGGCCGCCCGGGAACGGGACCTGCTGGCCCTGGCCGAGCTGGAGGAGCGGCTGCGGCTGGCCGAGGAGACCCCGGTCGACGCCGAGCCCTCCACCGAGGAGCGGGACCAGCTCGCCGCGATGGTGCCGCAGGCGCGGCAGAACGAGATGGAGGTCCGGCTCGCGGTGCGTACCGCCGAGGAGCGGGTCGCGTCGATCGCCGGCCGGGCCGACTCGCTGCGCCGGCAGGCCGCCGCGGAGCGGGCCGCGCGGGAGCGGGCCGCCGCCCGGCGGGCAGCGCGCACGCGCGGCGCCGCGATCGCGCGGGCCGTGGCCGGCGGGGCCCGGGAGGCCCTCACCCGGCTGACCGTCTCGATCGCCACGGCCGAGGAGCAGCGTGACGCGGTGGCGCGCGAACGCGCCGCCCGGGAGGCCGAACTCCAGGAGGTACGCGGTGCGGCCAAGCGGCTCGGCGCGGAGCTGGAGCGGCTGACCAGCCAGGTGCACCGGGACGAGGTGGCCCGCGCCGAGCAGCGGCTGCGCATCGAACAGCTGGAGGCGAAGGCGGCCGAGGACTTCGGCCTGGACGTGGAGACCCTGGTCGCCGAGTACGGGCCGGACCAGCCCGTGCCGCCCACCCAGGCCGACATCGCCGCAGCCGAGCGGGACGGCCTGCCGGTGCCCGAACCGGTGCGCTACGAGCGCCCCGTGCAGGAGAAGCGGGCCGCGAAGGCGGAGCGCGAGCTGGCCCTGCTCGGCAAGGTGAACCCGCTGGCGCTGGAGGAGTTCGCCGCGCTGGAGGAGCGCTACAAGTTCCTCTCGGAGCAGCTGGAGGACCTCAAGGCGACCCGGCGGGACCTGCTCACCGTGGTCAAGGACGTCGACGACCGGATCCTCGAGGTCTTTGCGAGCGCGTTCGCGGACACGGCGCGGGAGTTCGAGCAGGTCTTCGAGGTGCTCTTCCCCGGCGGCGAGGGGCGGCTCGTGCTCACCGACCCGGACGACCTGCTGACCACCGGCGTCGAGGTGGAGGCCCGGCCGCCGGGCAAGAAGATCAAGCGGTTGTCGCTGCTGTCCGGCGGCGAGCGGTCGCTGACGGCGGTGGCCATGCTCGTGGCGATCTTCCGCGCCCGGCCCAGCCCGTTCTACATCATGGACGAGGTGGAGGCGGCCCTCGACGACGTGAACCTCGGTCGGCTGATCACGCTCCTGGCCCAGCTGCGGGAGAAGAGCCAGCTGATCGTCATCACGCACCAGAAGCGGACCATGGAGATCGCCGACGCGCTCTACGGGGTGACCATGCGCGGTGGCGTGACCCAGGTGATCAGCCAGCGGCTCAACCGGGCCGACGACGGGCAGGAGAAGGACGGGTGAGTCGGGAACGCGCGACGGCGCTCCTCGTGGACTTCGACGGCGTCCTGCGGCGCTGGGACCCGGAGGTCGTGGCGGGGGTGGAGCGGCGCTACGGCCTCGCCGAGGGTGCGCTGCTGGAGACGGCGATGCAGTGGGGACGCCTACAGCCGGCGCTCACCGGGCAGGTCAGCCACGCCGACTGGATGGCCGGTGTGGCCGAGGCGCTGACCGAGCCGGCGGGCGGCGCGGAGCGCGCCCGGGCGGCGGTGGACGAGTGGCAGCGGTACCGGGGCGAGGTGGACGCCGACGTGCTCGGCTTCGTCCGCGAGGCCCGGGCCGGTGGCATCCGCGTCGGTCTCGCCACGAACGCCACCGACCTGCTCGACGACGACCTCGCCGCGTTCGGCCTCGCCGGCGAGTTCGACGCGGTGGTCAACTCGTACCGGCTCGGCGTGAACAAGCCGGCCAAGGAGTACTTCCGGGCCGCGTGCCAGGCGGTGGCCACGCCGCCGGACCGGGTGCTGTTCGTGGACGACGAGGACTGGTCGGTACGCGGCGCGCGGGCCGCCGGCCTCTCGGCGCACCGCTGGACCGGCGCGGCCGACCTGCGCTACCTGCGGGCGGCGCTGGCGTACTGACCCGGGCGGCCACCTCGCCCACCGGCGGTCATTCGCCGGTGACGCCGTCGATGCGTTCGCGGATCAGGTCGGCGTGGCCGTTGTGCCGCGCGTACTCCTCGATCATGTGCAGGTAGACCCAGCGCAGGTTGAACGTGCGGCGCTTCGGGCCCACCTCGGTGAAGGTCTCGTCGAGCGACCGGCCGGCCACCGCGGCCCGCGCCAGCTCCACCTCGCGGTGGTAGGTGGCGAAGTCCGCCTCGGCGTCCGCCGTGCTGACGTCGTGGTCGGCGTCCGGGTGCTCGGGCGTGTAGTAGGGGTAGTCCACCCGCTGTCCCGCGAAGTTCTCCCGGAACCACCAGGCCTCCACCTCGGCCAGGTGCCGGACGAGGCCGAGCAGCGTCAGCCCGGAGGGCTCGACGCTGGGCGTACGCAACTGGTCGGCGGTCAGGCCCGCGCACTTGAGCAGCAGGGTCTGCCGGTGGTAGTCGAGCCAGCTCTCGAGCATCGGGCGCTCGTCGCCGACGCTGATCTCAGGGGTCCGGGTGATCGCCGGTGCCGTCCACGTCATGCCGGCCATCCTCGCCCGCACCCCTGACGAAACGCGACGGGTTTGTCGGCACGGCGCGACGGTCGACGCCGCCCGTCCGTTTCGTGCCCGTCAGGGCGCCGCGACGGTTCCGCGCCCGCTCAGGGCACCACGACGACCGGCCAGCGGCCGGTGCGGACCAGCCGGGTGGCCACCGACCCGACGAGGCGGTGCCCCGCCTGCTCGGACGCGCCGACCACCACCATGTCCGCCTGGAACTCGTCGGCCGCGTCGCGCAGCTCGACGTACGGGTCACCACGCCGGCAGACGAACGTGATCGGCAGGCCCAGCTCCTTGGCCCCGCGCCGGATGTCGCGGCGGATCTCCGCGGCGAGCTCGTCCTGCGCCTGCTGCACGGCGCCCGCGTCCACGCCGGGCATCATGGCGGCGAAACCGGTCGGCGCGCTCACGAAGACGACCACGAGCGCGGCGCCCTGCCGGCGGGCGAGCCCGGCGGCGTACCAGCCGGCCCGCTCGGAGGTGCGGGTGCCGTCCACGCCGACCAGCACCACCCGGGGGCCGTCCGTGCCGCGTTCGAACGGCAGCGGTCGGGCCTGCGGGCCGTACTCCTCGCGGTCGGGGGCTCCGACGCTCATGCCGCCTCCCTCCGGTGGGCGCCGTCACGGGGTCGGGCCGCGCGGTTCCTGATGATCCGCTCACTGCGCTGGCCCACGACCCCTCCCTCGGATGTGATCGTCCATCGATATGGTGCGGGCCGCAACGCCTGCTCCCATCCGGTGCCAACGCCGGGCGAGCCGTCGTTGTGCCGGCGCGTCGACAACATCACGGTGGCCATGTCCCACCCTGCCATTTGGTTGCCCGAAGCAACAACCGTCCGGATGTCCGGACCATTCCCAGGCACGCGGGCTCACCGGGCGTGGAGCACGTCACGGCCACGCGTCGTTGAACCGCCCCAGCAGGCGCGCGAACTCCGCCACGTCCGCCGCGGGCCACGTCTCCAGGACCCGCCGGATGTGTTCCAGCCGCGCGGCCCGCGCGGCGTCGAAACGCCGCTGGCCCTCCTCGGTGAGGCTGAGCTGGGAGGCACGCCGGTCGCTCGGGTCCGGGGTGCGGCTGACCAGGCCCAGCGTCTCCAGCGCGCGGATCTGCCGGCTCAGCGTCCCCTTGCCGATGCCGAGCCGCGCCGCCAGGTCGGTGAGCCGGATCCGGTCGGAGCGCCGCAGCCAGAGCAGCAGGCCGTACGCGTTCGGTTCGAGGTTCGGGTGCACCTCACGGGCGACCTCCCAGGAGACCGCGCGGCCGCGCCGCAGCAGGGCGGTCAGCTCGTGCTCGACCGCCCGCAGGGTCTCCGCGTGCTCGTCCACCCCGTAGAGGGTACGGTGCCGCTCTCACACCGCCCCGGTGAGCCGCTGGCGCATCACCGGGCGCAGGTGCCCGTCCGCCGTGGTGCCCTCGATGGTCACCTCGGCGCTGCGCCCGGAGTGCACGAGCGTGGCCACCGCGTTCCCGAAGTACGGGCCGGCCAGCTTGCGCCAGCGCACCCCGGCCCGGCGTACGCCGGCCGAGCGGGCCAGCGCGGCGGTCGCCGCCGCCGGACCGGGCGACCAGCCGAGCCGCATGAGCGGCCGCAGCCCCGCCGGCACCTGGTTGTGGATCGGCGAGCAGGTGAGCTGGTGGACCGGCGTCGTCACGGCCGGGTCGTCGAACCGGGCGCGGGCCACGTACGAGTGGTGCACGTCGCCGGAGAGCACGCTGATCGACGCCGGCGGGGCGTACGCGGGCCCGGCGCCCACCGGATCGCCCACCCGGCCCGGCGTGCCGCTGGCGATCCGGGCGAACGTGGCGGCCAGCGCCTCGAACGACCGCCGGAACGCCGCCCAGTGCTCCAGGTCGAGCGCGCGGCGCAGCTTCTCCGACACCCGGGCGACCCAGGGCCGCCGGGAGTCGGCCAGCCGCTCGTTCCACGACTCGACGTGGTGGATGCCCGGCGGCAACAGCCACGGCAGGGACGCGCCGACCACGAGGTGGTCGTACACGCCGTGCACCTGGTCGAGGAACCAGGACCACTCGCCCGGCGGCAGCATCGCCCGGTTGCCGGGGTCGAGGACGCGGCTGCACCGGTTGTCGAGCATGACCAGCCGGGTCCGGCCCAGGTCCAGCGCGTAGCTCCACTGGTACTGCACGGCACGCCACCGCTCGGTGTCGTGCGCGAGGTCCGACTCCTTGTCGACCCGCTGCCCGAACTCCCGCAGCACCCCGGTGGCGTCCTCGGCGGCCGTCACCTTGGCGAACACCGGGTCGGCGGCGACCTCGTCCGGTGCGAGGTTGCCCAGGTGCTGGTAGACCCAGTACGACGCGAGGCCGCTGCCGATCCGTTCGGCCCACCACGGCTGCCGCCGCGCGTCGGCCCGCCAGGCGGCGGAGGTGTTCCAGTCGTCGATGATCTCGTGGTCGTCGAAGATCATCACGCTCGGCACGGTGGAGAGCAGCCAGCGGATCTCCGGGTCGCGCCACGACTCCAGGTAGAGCTTCGTGTACTCGTCGAAGCTCACCACCTGGTCGGCCGGGGCGCCCCGGGGCCGGCGCCGCCGCCGGCGCAGCAGCCGGCGCACCGTGGGCGAGGTGACGTCCGCGTAGACCTGGTCGCCGAGGAGCACCAGCAGGTCGGGCAGCGCGGCCGGCGCGAAGTCGGCCATCAGGCGCCGGGCGTACGCGTCCAGCGCGTCCGGGGGCAGCCGGCGGGCGGTGGCGTGCTGGGTGGTCTCCCGGCAGGAGCCGAAGAGCAGCCGGACCGGCTGGTCCCGGTCGTCGGCGGCCCGGGTACGGATCACGCTGGGCGGGAACCCGGAGTCGGGCACCGGCCACACGACCTCGTCGTCGACCAGCACCTCGTACGTCGTGGCGCTGTCCGGGGTCAACCCGTCCACCACCACCAGCGCGTAGTGGTGGTCGTACGCCGTGAAGGTCGGCGCGCTGCCCGAGGCGCCGTCGGCCGTGCGGACGGTGACCACGGCGGGCGCCGCGGTCTCGACCCAGACGGTGGCCCGCGTGCCCGCCACCCGGCGCAGCAGCGGGCCGATGAGCAGGTCTGCGGCGGGCATGACGGACCTCCGGATCGTGAGCGGGCTTCATCCTTACTACCCGGCCGGCGGTCGCACCCCTGCTGGCTGTGATCTAGGCTACCGCCGCTTCGGAGGGGTTGCCGGGTGCGGTGGCTGGGACGCCGCCGGCCGCATCTGACAGGATTTCGGCATGATGGACTACCTCCTCATCGCACTCGTCCTGCTCGGTGTGCTGATCCTCGGCACGCTCGGGCTGGTCGTGCCGCGCCTGCGCCGCCGCCCGGAGCCACCGCTGCCGACGACGGAGGTCGAGACACGGGCGGAGGAGGATCTGGCCGGCCCGCCCGTCGAGGCGCCCGAAGCCGACCTCTCGACCGGAGTGCTCGTCGAACCGCCGCCCGTCGTGGAGGCGCCGGCACCGGTGCTGGAGGTGCCGGAGCCGACCGCCGGCCGCCTCGTCCGGCTGCGTGGCCGGCTGTCCCGCTCCCAGAACGTCTTCGGCAAGGGGCTGCTCGGCCTGCTCAGCCGCGACCGCCTCGACGAGGACACCTGGGAGGAGATCGAGGACAGCCTCATCACCGCGGACGTCGGCGTGGACGCCACCCGCGAGATCGTCGACCGGCTGCGCGAGCGCACCCGTGTGCTCGGCACCCGCACCGCCGCGGAGCTGCGGGCGCTGCTCGCCGCCGAGCTGGTCAACGCGCTCGACCCGACGCTGGACCGCTCCCTGAGGACCGCGCCGAAGGAGGGGGTGCCGGCCGTGGTGCTCGTGGTCGGCGTCAACGGCGCCGGCAAGACCACCACCTGCGGCAAGATCGCCCGGGTGCTGGTCGCCGACGGGCGCAGCGTGCTGCTCGGCGCGGCCGACACGTTCCGCGCCGCCGCCGCGGACCAGCTGGAGACCTGGGGCGGCCGGGTGGGCGCCGAGACGGTCCGCGGGCCCGAGGGCGCCGACCCGGCCAGCGTGGCGTTCGACGCGGTCCGGCGGGGTATCGACACCGGCGTGGACACGGTGCTCATCGACACGGCGGGTCGTCTCCAGAACAAGGTCGGCCTCATGGACGAGCTCGGCAAGGTCAAGCGGGTGGTGGAGAAGCACGGCCCGATCGACGAGACGATCCTGATCCTCGACGCCACCACCGGCCAGAACGGCCTCGAGCAGGCGCGGGTCTTCACCGAGGTGGTCAACGTGACCGGCGTCGTGCTCACCAAGCTCGACGGCACCGCCAAGGGTGGCATCGTCATCGCCGTGCAGCGCAAGCTCGGCATCCCGGTGAAGCTCGTGGGCCTGGGCGAGGGGGCGGACGACCTGGCGCCGTTCGACCCGGCCCAGTTCGTCGACGCGCTGCTCGGCACCGAAGCCGCGGCACGGGACGCGTAGGCTCGGGTGAGCACTGACGATCGCGCGTACGTGGGGTGGCGCGACCCGAGCCACCCGTCGCAGCGCCTGGGGAGACCGTACGTGACGTCACAGGAGATCCCGCTGCACGGCGGGAACGTGAGCACCGTCGTCCGGGTCGGCGACACGGTGCGGCGCAACGCCGGGCCGTGGACCCCCTCCGTGCACGCCCTGCTGCGTCACCTGGAGTACGTCGGGTTCACCGGCGCGCCGCGCGCGCTCGGCATGGACGAGCGCAACCGGGAGGTCCTGTCGTACCTGGAGGGGGAGTGCGGGGAGTACCCGCTCGCCCCGCACTGGGTGACCGACGAGGCGCTGGTGACCGTCGCCACCATGCTGCGGATGTTCCACGACGCCCAGTACGGCTTCGTGCCGCCGCCGAACGCCGTGTGGCGCTCGTTCGGGCCGCCCCCGCCGGACACCGAGGTGATCTGCCACCACGACGCGGCGCCCCACAACGTCATCTGGCGGCCGGACGGCACCCTCGGGCTGATCGACTTCGACCTCGCCTCGCCGGGGGCCCGGATCTACGACGTGGCGTACGCGGCGTGGACCTGGGTGCCGATCTTCTCCGACCGGGACTCGATCACCCTCGGCTGGAAGCACCCGGACCGGCCGCGCCGGCTGCGTCTCTTCGCCGACGCGTACGGGCTCATCCCGCGGGACCGGCACCGGCTGATCCGGACCATCCGCAAGCGGATCGTGGACCACGTGGAGGGCATCCGCCGGATGGCCGCGGCCGGTGATCCCGCGTTCGTCCGGATCGTGCACAAGGGGCACCTCCGCCGGCCGATGCGCGACCTGCGGCTGCTCGACTACGAGCGCCACGCCCTCGAGTACGCGCTCCGCTGAGCCGCGACGACGGATCGCGCCGGACGGTCGTCCATCGACGTTCGCCGTCCGGCGGATCCGCCGCCGTCCATCCCGCCGGGCGCGTGTCGTCCTTCACACGTACGAAACAACCCGTCACGGAACGGAAACCGGCCGGGGTCCCTGGGTGAAACAGCCGGCGACAAGGCTTCCGCTGCCGGCGTACGGGCGACGCTGCCCCGGAAGCCGCAAAGGAGGGAACTTCACCTATAGGAGGCCAGCGTGCCTGAAGCACCGACGATCGACACCGGCAACACCGCGTGGCTGCTGATCTCGAGCGCGATCGTGCTGCTCATGACGCCCGGTCTGGCGCTGTTCTACGGCGGGCTGAACCGGTCCAAGGGCGTCCTCAACATGATGATGATGAGCTTCTCGTCGATGGGCCTCATCTCCATCCTGTGGTTGTTCTACGGCTTCTCCGTCGCCTTCGGTGACGACCAGAACGGCGTCTGGGGCGACCTGGGCCAGTACCTCGGCACCAAGACGTTCATGGCCGAGACGGACCTGTGGGGCGAGACCGGCATCCCGCTCTACGTCTTCATGGCCTTCCAGATGATGTTCGCGATCATCACGGTCGCGCTGATCAGCGGCGCCGTCTCCGACCGGGCGAAGTTCTCCGGCTGGCTGCTGTTCGCCTTCGGCTGGGCGACGCTCGTCTACTTCCCGGTCGCGCACATGGTCTGGGGCGGCGGCTTCATCGGCGCCACCCTGGGCGCGCTCGACTTCGCCGGCGGCACCGCCGTGCACATCAACGCCGGCGCCGCGGCGCTCGCCCTCGCCCTGGTGCTCGGCCGGCGGGCCGGCTGGCCCCGGGAGGGCATGAAGCCGCACAACGTGCCGATGGTGGCGCTCGGCGCCGGCCTGCTGTGGTTCGGCTGGTTCGGCTTCAACGCCGGATCGGAGCTGACCGCCGACTCGACCACCGCCATCGCGTTCCTCAACACCCAGGTCGCCACCGGCGCGGCGGTGCTCGGCTGGATCGTCGTCGAGTGGCTGCGCAACGGCCGGCCCACCCTGGTCGGCGCGTCCTCCGGCGCGATCGCCGGCCTGGTCGCGATCACCCCGGCCTGCGCGTTCGTCGCCCCCTGGGCCGCCGTCCTGCTCGGCCTGGTGGCCGGCGCCGTGTGCGCGGTCGCCGTCGGCCTGAAGTACCGGCTCGGCTTCGACGACTCGCTCGACGTGGTCGGCGTGCACTTCGTCGGCGGCTGGATCGGCTGCCTCTGGATCGGGCTCTTCGGCACCAGCACCGTCAGCTCCCTCGTCGCCCGCGAGGGCCTGTTCTACGGCGGCGGGGCGACCCAGCTCGGCGTGCAGGCGCTCAGTGCCCTGATCGTCTCGGTCGTCTCCTTCGCGATCGCGTACGGGCTGGCCTTCCTCATCGAGAAGACGATCGGGTTCCGGGTGAGCGCCGAGGCCGAGGCCGACGGCATCGACATCGCCGAGCACGCGGAGAGCGCGTACGACCTCTCCCCGGCGGGCGGCAGCGGCGGCGCGTTCGCGCTGGCCGGCATCGGGGCGCCCGCGGCCGGTGGCGCCACCGGCACCACCGGCGCCACCGGCGACGGCGAGCCCGCCGCGCCGGTCAGCGAGAAGGTAGCCGGTTAACGTTTCTCCGATGGAGGGGTTGGACATGAAGCTGGTGACCGCGGTCATCAAGCCCTACCAGCTGGACGCGGTGAAGGAGGCCCTGCACGCCCTCGGCGTGGCCGGCCTGACCGTCAGCGAGGTCCAGGGGTACGGGCGGCAGAAGGGGCACACCGAGGTCTACCGGGGTGCCGAGTACACGGTCGAGTTCCTGCCGAAGATCCGCGTCGAGGTGCTCACCGACGAGATCGACGTGGAGAAGATCGTGGACGCGATCGTCGGTGCCGCCCGCACCGGCAAGATCGGTGACGGGAAGGTGTGGGTGACGAGCGTCGACGAGGTCGTCCGGGTCCGCACCGGCGAGCGCGGCCTCGACGCGCTGTAGGAGGCGCCATGACCCCGTCGGCCGGGCGCGCCGTGCCGGGAACCCCCGTTCCCACCGGCACGGACCGCCCGCCCGGCGGGGTCGCCGCGTCCGGGTCCGGCGGGGCGGTCCTGTCCGGCGCGGCGGCCGACCCGTCCGGCGGGGTCGCCGGCCCCTCTCCGGGCGTCGTGGTCCCGACCGGCGTCGGCGAACCGGCGCGGCACCGGCGGGCCGCCGCGTACGACGCGTTCCTCGCCGGGCTCCTGCCCCGCCGTCCCGGGGTGGCGCTGGTCGCCGTGGGCGGGCTGGGCCGGCGGCAGTGCGCCCCGTACGGCGACCTCGACCTCGTGCTGCTGCACGCCGGGGTGCCCGGAATCGACGACCTGGCCGCCTCGATCTGGTACCCCGTCTGGGACGCCGGGCTGCGGCTGGACCACTCCGTGCGTACCGTCGCCGAGGCGCTGTCGGTGGCCCAGGACGACGACAAGGTGGCCCTCGGGCTGCTCGACGCGCGCATGGTCGCCGGTGACGCGGCCCTCGCCGACTCCCTCGTCCGCACCGCCGCCGACCACTGGCGGCGCACCGCCGTACGCCGGCTGCCGCGCCTGCGCGAGATCACCGCCGCACGCTGGCGCGCCCACGGCGAGCTGGCCTTCCTCCTGGAGGGAGACGTCAAGGAGGCCGCCGGCGGGCTGCGCGACGTCGGCGTCCTGCGGGCCATCGCGTCCGCCGGCGTCACCGACGCGCTGCGCCCCGCGGTCCACGCCGCGCACCTGCGGCTGCTCGACGTCCGCGACGCCCTGCACGAACAGGTCGGCCGGCGGGTCGACCGCCTCGTCGCCCAGGAACGCGACGGCGTGGCCGCGCGGCTCGGGCTGCGGCAGCCGCAGCGCGGCGACAGCGCTGAACCGGCCCTCCACGACGGCGACGTGCTGCTGCGCCGGGTGGCCGGTGACGCCCGGACGATCCGCCACGCCCTCGACGACGCCTTCCGCGCCGCCGAGCGGCTGCGGGGCGGACGCACCCGGGTCGGCGCCGCCCGCCCCGTACGCCGGCCGGTGGCCCGGGACGTCGTCGCGCACGACGGCGAGCTGGTGCTGGCCCGCACCGCGATCGGCGCGCGGCCGGACCCGAGCCTGTCGCTGCGGGTCGCCGCCGCGGCGGCCACCACCGGGCTGCCGATCGCCCGCGCCACCTGCGAGTGGCTGGCCGCGTACTGCCCGCCGCCGCCCACGCCCTGGCCCGCCGAGGCCCGGGCGGCGCTCTTCACGCTGCTCGGCGCCGGCCCCGGCCTGCTCGCCGCCTGGGAGACCTGCGACCGGTACGGGCTGGTCGACGCCTGGCTGCCCGAGTGGACCCGGCTGCGCAGCCTGCCCCAGCACAACCCGGTGCACCGGTTCACCGTCGACCGGCACCTCGTGCAGACCGCGTACGAGGCGAGCCGGCACGCCCGTGACGTCGAGCGACCCGACCTGCTCCTGCTCGGCGCGCTGCTGCACGACGTCGGCAAGGGCCTCGCCGGTGACCACAGCGCGGCCGGCGTACCGATCGCCGAGGCGGTGGCGGCCCGGATCGGGCTGCCCCCGCCGGAGGTGGCCCTGATCGGCACCCTCGTACGCCTGCACCTGCTCCTGCCCGAGGTGGCAACCCGGCGGGACCTCGCCGATCCGGTCACCATCGCCGGGGTGGCCGAGGCGGTCGGCGATCCGGCCACCCTCGACCTGCTGCACGCCCTCGTCCGGGCCGACGCCGCCGCCACCGGGCCCGGCGCCTGGTCGGACTGGAAGGGGCGGCTCGTCGCCGAGCTGGTGGCCCGCGTCCGTACCGCGCTCGACACCGGGGCGCTGCCGGCGCCACCCGCGCCGGACCCGGCGCTGCTCACCGAGCCGCTGCCGGTGATCCAGGTGACCGGCGACCGGGTGGCCGTCGCCGCCGCCGACCGGCGGGGCCTGCTCGCCACGGTGGCCGGCTGCCTGGCCCTGCACCGCCTCGACGTGGTCGCCGCGGACGCCTCCGTGGTCGACGGGCGGGCCCTGGTCGAGTGCCGGGTGCAGCCCCGCTACGGCCTGCCGCCCGACCCGGTCGCGGTCAGCGGCGACCTGCGCCGGGCGGTCGGCGGCGACGTCTCGGTCACCCAGCGTCTGCGCGGGCGGGCCCTCGCGGCCCGTGGCGCGGCCGCCGCCCCGCGCGTCGTGTGGCACCGGGAGGCGGCCACCGACGCGGTCCTGCTGGAACTGCGCGCCGCCGACGCCGCGGGGCTGCTCTACCGGGTGACCTGTGCCCTCGACGAGGTGGGCGCCCAGGTCCGCGCCGCGCGCATCGCCACGCTGGGCGGGGACGTGGTGGACGCCTTCTACCTGGTCGGCGGATGGCCGGACGACGCCACCCGGGCCCGGCTGGAGCAGGCGGTGCTCGCCGCGGTGTGACGACGGCGGCCGGCGCGCCTACGTCCGGGGACGTAGGCCGGATGCCGCTTCCGGGGCGACGCCCACGGCCGGTCCCGGCGGCACGCTCGACGCATGAACCTGCCAGTGCAGACCGAAGGACTCACGAAACGGTACGGCGGACGGGCCGCCGTGCGGGACCTGGACCTCAGCGTGCGGGCCGGCGAGGTCTACGGCTTCCTCGGCCCCAACGGGGCCGGTAAGACCACCACGCTGCGGATGCTGCTCGGCCTCGTCCGCCCCACCGCCGGCACCGTCCGGCTGTTCGGCCGGCCGCCGGCCGCCGGCCGGCTCGCCGGAGTCGGCGCGCTGATCGAGGGACCGGCCTTCTACCCGTACCTGTCGGGACGGGAGAACCTGCGGGTGCTGGCGCGCTACGCCGGCACCCCCGCCGAGCGGGTGCCGCTCGTGCTCGACCTGGTCGACCTCGCCGACCGGGCCGGCGACCGGTACGCCGGCTACTCGCTCGGCATGAAGCAGCGGCTCGGCGTGGCCGCCGCCCTGCTCAAGGACCCCCGCCTGCTCATCCTCGACGAACCCACCAACGGGCTGGACCCCGCCGGCACCGCCGACATGCGGCGGCTGATCCGCCGGCTCGGCGCCGCCGGCTGCACCGTGCTCCTCTCCAGCCACCTGCTCGGCGAGGTGGAGCAGGTCTGCGACCGGGTCGGCGTGGTGTCCCAGGGCCGGCTCATCGCCGAGGGCAGCGTCGCGGAGCTGCGCGGCGCGGCCGGCCTGCGGATGCTCGCCGAGCCGCTGGACGACGCGGCCGAGCACGCCCGGGCCCTCGTCGGCGCGGAGCGCGTGCGGGTGGCGGACGGGGCGCTGGAGCTCGCCGTCGACCCGGACCGGGCGGCCTGGCTGAACACGGAACTCGTCCGGGCCGGGGTGGCGGTCCGGGAGCTGCGGCCCCGGGAACGCGACCTGGAGCAGGTGTTCTTCGATCTGATCGGGAAGGAGACGACCGATGTCCGGTAGCTTCCGCGCGGAGCTGGTCAAGTTGGTGCGGCGGCCGGCGTCCTGGCTGCTGCTGGGCGTCGCGCTCGTGCTCGCGCTCCTGTTCACGTACGTCTTCCCGTACGCCGGGTACGCGGCCGGCACGGCCGGCCCGAACACGGACCGGGCGCTGCCGATGCTGCTGCCCGACCAGTTGGTGGGCAACTCGCTCGGCGGCTTCCCGGTGTTCCTCGGATCGATCGTGCTGATCCTCGGTGTGCTCGTCGTCGGCGGCGAGTACGGCTGGGGCACCTGGAAGACCGTGCTGGCGCAGGGGCCGTCCCGGCTGGCGGTGTACGCCGGGAAGCTGCTGGCGCTGCTCGTGGCGGCGCTGGTCGTCGTCCTCGCCGTCTTCGGCGCGGGCGCCGCGGCGAGCGTCCTGATCGCCGCCACCGAGTCCCAGCCCGTGGCGTGGCCCTCGGCGTCGGACCTGGCCGCGGGGATCGGCGCCGGCTGGTTGATCGCGTCCATGTGGGCGACCCTGGGCGCGCTGCTCGCCATCGCGCTGCGGGCCCCCGCCCTGCCCGTCGGACTGGGACTGGTGTGGATGCTCGCCGTGCAGAACCTGCTCACCGCCATCGCCGCCCCGCTGCTGGACTGGGTGGCGCAGCTCCAGAAGGGCCTGCCCGGTCCGAACGCGGGCTCGCTGGCCGCCGCGCTCGGCGCGGCCTCGGACACGCCGGGGGTGGCGGCGACAGTCGGCGGTGGGCAGGCGGCGCTCGTGGTGGCCGCGTACCTGGTCGCCTTCGCCGTGGTGGGCGGGGCGTTGCTGCGCCGACGTGACATTCTCTGACGACATGGAGACCCCGCAGCCGGCTGCGCCCGGCGGCACCCGGGCCGGGGCGGTGGCGGGCCGCCCCGGCCCGGACGGGACGCACGGCGCCGCACCGTGGGTGGTGCGGTGGCGCAGCCGCCTCCTCGACCCGGTGCTCGCCCTCCTGTTGCTGGTCATGGGGCTGGTCGGCACCGGCCCGGCGAGCGACAACCAGCCCGGCACCGTGCCGCCCGACGGGGCCGCGTACGCCGCCGTGGCGGTGGCGGCGCTCGTCGTGGCGGTCCGCCGCCGCTGGCCCCGGGCCACACTCGCGGTGTCCGCCCTGGCGACGGCCGTGTACCTGGTGCTCGGGCACGCGTACGGGCCGATCCTCGTGGCGTTCTTCGTCGCCGTGTACACGGTCGCGGCGTACCTGCCGGTCCGGCCCGCCGCGCTCGCCGCCGGCCCGGCGCTGGCCGTGCTGCTCGTGCACATGTTCTTCTCCGCGGGCGCCGCGCCGGGCCTGGTGGGGCTCGTGCCCGGCGCCGCGTGGGTGGTCGTCCCGTTCGCGGTGGGCGTCACCGTACGGCTCAACCGGGACGCCGCCGCCCGGAACCGGTCCGAGCAGGCCCGCCGGCTGGCCGACGAGGAACGGCTGCGGGTCGCGCAGGAGGTGCACGACGTCGTCGGGCACGGTCTGGCCGCCATCCACATGCAGGCGGAGATCGCCCTGCACCTCATGCCGACCCAGCCGGAACGGGCGGAGAGCGCGCTGACGGCGATCAGCCGGACCAGCAAGGACGCCCTGGACGAGCTGCGGGTGACGCTCGCGGTGGTCCGTCGCGGCGACGACGGCGGCGAGCGCTCGCCGGCGCCCGGGCTGGCCCAGGTGCCGGCGCTGCGCGACCGGCTGGCCGGCGCCGGGTTGCCGGTCACCGTCGAGGTCAGCGGCGAGCCGCGCGCGCTGCCGGTCGCCGTGGACCTGGCCGGCTACCGCGTGGTGCAGGAGGCGCTGACCAACGTGCTGCGCCACGCCGGCCCGGCGACCGCCGCGGTGCGGATCCGCTACGCCCCCGCCGAGGTGGCCGTGGAGGTGACCGACACTGGGCGCGGCGGCGCCGGAGTCGGTCGCGGCGTGGGCGGCTCGGGGCTGGCCGGGATGCGGGAGCGGGTGACCGCGCTGGGCGGGTCGTTCGACGCCGGGCCCGCCGCCGACGGTGGTTTCCGGGTGTACGCGAGCCTGCCCGTGGAGGAGCGCTCATGATCAAGGTGCTGATAGCCGACGACCAGGACCTGGTCCGGATGGGCCTGCGCGCCCTCGTCGAGAGCGAGGCGGACCTGGCGCTCGCCGGCGAGGCCGCCGACGGGCTGGCCGCCGTGGAACTGGCCCGGCGGGAGCGCCCGGACGTCGTCCTCATGGACGTGCGGATGCCCGGCGTGGACGGTATCGAGGCGACCCGGCGGATCGTCGCCGACCCGGGGCTCGCGGACACCCGGGTGATCGTGCTGACCACCTTCGAGCTGGACGAGTACGTATTCGACGCGCTCCGGCACGGGGCGAGCGGGTTCCTCACCAAGGACACCCGGCCGGCCGAGCTGCTCCGGGCGATCCGGCTGGTGGCCGAGGGGGAGGCGCTGCTGTCGCCCTCGGTGACCCGGCGGGTCGTCCGGGAGTTCGCCACCCGGCCGTCGCGGGCCCTCCGACCCCACCCCCGGCTCGACACGCTGACTGACCGGGAACGGGAGGTCGTCGGGCTGGTCGGCGAGGGGCTCAGCAACGCCGAGATCGCCGAGCGGCTCGTGGTCAGCCCGGCCACGGCGCGCACCCACGTGAGCCGGGCCATGGTGAAGCTCGCCGCGCGCGACCGCGCCCAGCTGGTGGTGTTCGCGTACCAGTCGGGGCTGGTCCAGTCGTGATGCCGCGCCCGGCGCGGCCCATGATCGCGCTCGAACCAGGATGTGGGGGCCTCCGGGTGACCGGGATGCCACTGCGTCCAGGAAACAGCGCGATCCTGCCGGGCGGGGCCGGAGTGGCGTGGGTGGCGGCAGGGACGCGGGGGAGCGCTGGCGCGGAGCGCGGGCTGTCGGTGGCGGGCTACCCTAGCGGTGGCCGTGCTCCAGGGATCCGGCCGCACCATGCCCGCCGAAACACTGACAAACGGGATGTTCCGTGTTTGACACCTTGAGTGACCGCCTCTCCGGGATCTTCACCAAGCTCCGCGGCAAGGGCCGGCTCACCGACGCCGACATCGACGCCACGGCACGCGAGATCCGCCTCGCGCTGCTGGAGGCGGACGTCGCGCTGCCGGTGGTCAAGGGCTTCATCGCCAACGTCAAGGAGCGGGCCCGCGGCGCCGAGGTCTCGCAGGCGCTCAACCCGGCCCAGCAGATCATCAAGATCGTCAACGAGGAGCTGATCAACGTCCTCGGCGGCGAGGGGCGCCGGCTCCAGTTCGCCAAGCAGCCGCCGACCGTGATCATGCTGGCCGGCCTCCAGGGTTCCGGTAAGACGACCCTCGCCGGCAAGCTGGCCCGCTGGCTCAAGGCGCAGGGCCACCAGCCGATGCTGGTCGCCGCCGACCTCCAGCGCCCCAACGCCGTCGGGCAGCTCCAGGTGCTCGGTGGCCGGGCCGGCGTCGAGGTGTACGCCCCGGAGCCCGGCAACGGCGTCGGCGACCCGGTGCAGGTCGCGCGGGACTCGATCGAGTACGCCCGCCGGGCCGCCCGGGACATCGTGATCGTCGACACCGCCGGCCGGCTCGGTATCGACGCCGAGATGATGCAGCAGGCCGCCGACATCCGTGACGCGGTCAACCCCGACGAGGTCATCTTCGTCATCGACGCGATGGTCGGTCAGGACGCCGTCCGTACCGCCGAGGCGTTCCGCGACGGCGTCGGCATCACCGGCGTCGTCCTCTCCAAGCTCGACGGCGACGCCCGTGGTGGCGCGGCGCTCTCCGTCCGCGAGGTGACGGGCCAGCCGATCCTGTTCGCCTCCACGGGCGAGAAGCTGGAGGACTTCGACGTCTTCCACCCCGACCGGATGGCCAGCCGGATCCTCGGCATGGGCGACGTCCTCACTCTGATCGAGCAGGCCGAGGCGGCCTTCGACGCCGATCAGAAGGAGAAGATGACCGCCAAGCTGATGGGCGGCGAGACCTTCACCCTGGAGGACTTCCTCGACCAGCTCATCGCGGTCCGCCGGATGGGCCCGATCGCCAACGTGCTGGCCATGATGCCCGGCATGGGGCAGATGAAGGACCAGCTCGCCGAGCTGGACGACAAGCACTTCGACCGGGTCACCGCGATCATCCGGTCGATGACGCCCGCCGAGCGGGTCAACCCGAAGATCATCAACGGCTCCCGCCGCGCGCGGATCGCCAACGGCTCCGGCGTGACCGTGATGGACGTCAACCAGCTGCTCAACCGCTTCGCCGACGCGCAGAAGATGATGAAGCAGATGGGCGGCATGATGGGCCTGCCCGGCGGCCGGCGCAAGGCGACCAAGTCCCCGAAGAACAAGCGCAAGGGCACCAAGGGCGGCGGGCGTCCGCGTACCGGGGCGGGGATGCCCGGCGGGTTCCCGGGTGGCATGCCGCAGCTGCCGGCCGGCATGGACCCGAACGACCTCGCCGGCCAGGGACTCCCGCCCGGCTTCAAGCTTCCGAAGATCGACTTCAACAAGCTCGGCAAGGGGGACAAGGGCTCCCGCTGACGCGTGTCGGTGACGGTGGGCGACGCGGCCTGGGGTCGGGTCGCCCCCGTGGAAGGAGATGTCATGACCGCGGCGCCGATCCTGCCCGAACGGCACGAGTGGACGGTCGACGACCTGGGCGAGCTGCCCCGGGACCTTCCGTACGAACTGATCAACGGAAGGTTGATCGTGCCGTCGCCGACCGCCGTGCACCAGGAGTTGTGCGTCGAGCTGCTGCTCGCGGGTGGTGGACCCGCTCCAGGAGCGAATCACGCTGACCGAGTACGCGCTCGGTGCGGACCGGCAGTACGAGCAGGTGGCCCACGCCGAGGACCTGTTCGTCACCGAGCGCCCGTGGAAGGTCTCGGTCGACCTGCCGGTGCTCACCGCGCGGAGGAACGACCTGCTGGCGACCGGGGACGGGTGATCCGGTAGGACTGTGCACATGGCTCTGCATGTGCGCGGTGTGCTGCTCCCCGACGACGAGGTCCGCGATCTCTGGCTGGTCGGCGACCGGGTGACGTTCGAGCCGGTGCCCGGCGCCGAGACGGTGGTCGACGGCGGTTTCGTCCTCCCCGGCCTGACCGACGCCCACTGCCACATCGGCATCGCCCGGGGCGGCGCCCCGATCACGTCCCTCGACCAGGCCCGCGAGCTGGCCCGGGTGGACCGGGACGCCGGCGTGCTCGCCATCCGGGACGCGGGCTCCCCGTTCCCGTACCCCGAACTGGACGACGAGCCGGACCTGCCCCGGCTGGCCCGGGCCGGCCGGCACGTCGCGCCGCCGAAGCGCTACCTGCGCGACATCGGCGTGGAGGTCGGGGCCGCCGAGGTGACCGCCACGGTGGCCGCGCAGGCCGCCGCCGGCAACGGCTGGGTGAAGCTGGTCGGCGACTGGATCGACCGGGGCGTGGGCGACCTGGCCCCGGCCTGGGACGCGGACACGATGACCGCCGCCGTGCAGGCGGCGCACGCGGCGGGCGTACGCGCCGCCGTGCACACGTTCTCCGAGTCGGCCGTCGAGATCATGGTGCGTGCCGGGGTGGACTCGGTCGAGCACGGCACCGGGCTCAGCCTGGACCTGATCGACCTGATGGCCCGCCAGGGCACCGCGCTCGTCCCCACGATGATCAACATCCGGACGTTCGGCGGGATCGCCGACCAGGCGCGGGCCAAGTTCCCCGGGTACGCCGACCACATGCTCGCCCTGCGCGACCGCTTCCCGACCGTGGTGCGGTCGGCGTACGAGGCGGGCGTGCCGATCTACGTGGGCACGGACGCGGGCGGGGGCATCGACCACGGGCTGGCCGCCGAGGAGATGCTGCTGCTGCACGAGCAGGCCGGGATGAGCGCCGTGGACGTGCTCGCGGCGGCGTCGTGGCGGGCCCGGGAGTGGCTCGGCTTCCCCGGGCTCGTCGAGGGCGGGCTCGGCGACCTGGTCGTCTACCCGGAGGACCCGCGCGCCGACCTGCGCGTCGTCCGTACGCCGTCGCGCATCGTCCTGCGCGGCCGCGTCGTCCGCTGACCCACCCCGCCCCGGACCCGACGAAGGGGCGGGGTGAGGGGCGTGGCCGGTGGCGGGGGAGCGCCCGCGGGCGCATAGGATGTGCGGTCATGGCACGCGTGCTCACTCCCCGTGCGGAGGACTTCCCCCGCTGGTACCAGGACCTCATCGCGAAGGCGAAGCTGGCCGACAACGGCCCGGTCCGGGGGACCATGGTGATCCGACCGGCCGGCTACGCCATCTGGGAGCGGATGCAGGCCGAGATGGACGCGCGGATCAAGGCGGCCGGCGCGGAGAACGCGTACTTCCCGCTCTTCATCCCGGAGAACTACCTCAAGCGCGAGGCGGAGCACGTCGAGGGCTTCTCGCCGGAGCTGGCGGTGGTCACCCACGGCGGCGGCAAGCAGCTCGCCGAGCCGGTGGTGGTGCGCCCCACCAGCGAGACGGTGATCGGTGAGTTCATGGCCAAGTGGGTCGACTCCTACCGGGACCTGCCGCTGCTGCTCAACCAGTGGGCGAACGTGGTCCGCTGGGAGCTGCGCCCCCGGATCTTCCTGCGGACCAGCGAGTTCCTCTGGCAGGAGGGGCACACCGCGCACGCCACGCGGGAGGACGCCCGCGCCTACGCCCGGCGGATCCTGCACGAGGCGTACGAGGACCTGATGGTCAACGTGCTGGGCATCCCCGTGGTGGTGGGCCTGAAGACCGCCCGGGAGCGCTTCGCCGGCGCGATCGCCACCTACACCTGCGAAGGCATGATGGGCGACGGCAAGGCGTTGCAGATGGGCACCAGCCACGAGCTGGGGCAGAACTTCGCCAAGGCGTTCGACATCACCTACTCCTCGGCCGAGGGCGGCCGGGAGCACGCCTGGACCACCTCCTGGGGCACCTCGACCCGGATGCTCGGTGGCCTGATCATGTGCCACGGCGACGACAACGGCCTGCGGGTGCCGCCGAAGCTGGCGCCGGTGCAGGCGTACGTCATGGTCGTCAAGGACGGCGAGGGCGTCGGTGAGGCGGCGGCCAAGCTGCGCGACGCGCTGCGGGACGCGGGCGTCCGCGTGGCGCTGGACGACCGCACGGACACCCCGTTCGGCCGCCGGGCCGTCGACGCCGAACTGCGCGGCTACCCGGTCCGGGTCGAGGTCGGCCCGCGCGACCTCGCGGCGGGGAACGCCGTGGTGGTCCGGCGTACGGACGGGTCGAAGAGCCCGACGGCGGTGGCCGACGTGGTGGGGGCGGTGCTCGCCGCGCTGGAGGAGGACCAGCGGGCGCTGCACGACCAGGCGCTGGCCTTCCGGGAGTCCCGCACGACCGACGTGAGCACGCTCGCGGAGGCCATCGAGGCGGCGGCGACCGGATGGGCCCGGGTGCCGTGGTCGGCCGTGGGCGTCGAGGGCGAGGCCGAGGCGAACGGGCAGGGCGTGACCGTCCGCTGCCTGCTGCGCGCGGACGGCTCGGTGCCCGACTCGGAGGACGAGCCCGACCTGGTCGCGATCCTCGCCCGCTCCTACTGACCCCGAGGCACGCGAGGGCCCCTTCGCGGCGTGCCCGCCGGGAGGGGCCACCGTTCGACGAGCGATGGGTGGACCGGTGCGCTTCGAGACAGGACGGCTGATCCTGCACCGCAACGTGCGGCGTGGCCGGATCGGCTGGGTCCGGCCGGGCCGGGTCGTGAGCGACGACGAGCGCGGCCTGTTGATCTGGATCGCCCGGAACTCACCCGTGGCGTACGAGGTGACCGAGGCGGGGCTCGGCATGCGGGCCGTGCCGTTCACCGAGTGGATCACCTCGTCGTACGCGCTCGCGCTCGACCGCTGGAACGGGCCGCCGCTGCTGAAGTTCCTGCCCACCGGTGCGGCCCACTCCGTGTGGTGGTTCTCGGACGCGCGGGGCCGGTTCGCCAACTGGTACGTGAACCTGGAGGAACCGGGCGTCCGCTGGGACGACGGTGACGTGGCCGGGGTGGACATGGTCGACCAGGACCTGGACGTGGTGATCCGCCCCGACCGGACCTGGGAGTGGAAGGACGAGGACGAGTTCGCCGAGCGGCTGGCCCACCCCGACCACTACTGGGTGGCCGACGAGGCGGCGGTCCGCGCCGAGGGCAAGCGGGTGATCGCGCTCGCCGAGGCCGGCGAGTTCCCGTTCGACGGCACCTGGTGCGACTTCACACCGCCGCCGGACTGGACCGCCCCGGAGAGCCTGCCGGCCGGCTGGGACCGGCCGCCGGTGCGCTGAGAGCCGGGCAGGAGGTCCCGCGCCGCGCGCGTGGCGCGTGCCGCCGTCGCCGGCATCAGCGCGCCGCCCCGGCGCCGGCGAGTGTGGTACGCCTCACCCTTCCGGCGACCTGTGCGGGGTTGTGCCGCCTCCGGTGTGAGAGATCCGTGCCGGATCTGGCAGAATGGGTCGCTGGTATCCGGCGCGCGCTCCGGCGCCCTCTACCCCGGGCGCGTCGCCAGTCCACCGAGCAGTCTCCGGCCCATCCCCACTGTGCCGGTCGGCGCTCACCCGTGCACACCGCCCCCAACGGGCCGGTGAGATCGCAACAGGAGCGAAACAACTGTGGCCGTAAAGATCCGGCTTCTGCGGATGGGCAAGATCCGCAACCCGCAGTACCGCATCGTCGTCGCCGACTCGCGCACCAAGCGCGACGGGCGGGCGATCGAGTTCGTCGGGATCTACCAGCCGAAGGAGGACCCTTCGGTGATCGAGGTCAAGTCGGACCGGGTCCAGTACTGGCTGTCCGTCGGCGCCCAGCCGAGTGAGGCGGTGCAGCGGCTGCTGGAGCTGACCGGTGACTGGCAGAAGTTCAAGGGCCTGCCGGCCCCGCCGCCGCTGAAGGTCGCTGCCGCGAAGGCGGACCGGACGGCGGCCTACGAGGCCGAGGCGAAGGCCGCGGCCGGGCTGAGCGAGGCCGAGCCGAAGCCGGCGAAGAAGGCGGCCAAGGCCGCCGAGGCGCCGGCACAGACCGAGGAGCAGGCCGGTGCGGACTCCGGCGAGCAGGGCTGACGTGGCACTGCGCCCCGCCCTGGAGCACCTCGTCAAGGGCATCGTCGACCACCCGGACGACGTACGGGTCCGGATGGTCGACTCCCGTCGGGGCAAGCGGCTCGAGGTCCGCGTGCACCCGGAGGACCTCGGCACGGTGATCGGGCGGTCCGGCCGGACCGCCAAGGCGCTGCGCCAGGTGATCGGCTCCATCGGTGGGCGCGGCGTACGCGTCGACATCGTCGACTCGTACTGATGCTGCTCATCGTCGGCAGGATCGGTAAGCCGCACGGCATCCGCGGTGAGGTCACCGTGGAGGTGCGGACCGACGAACCGGAAGCGCGGTTCGCCCCTGGTTCGGTGCTGCGCACCGAACCAGGGGCGGGCAACGCGTCCGCGCCCGCACCCGCGCCCGGCCCCGGCGTGCCGTTCCACGTGCCCGCCGAGCTGATCGTCGAGTCGGCGCGGTGGCACCAGGGCCGGCTGCTCGTCGCGTTCGAGGGTGTACTCGACCGCGACGTCGCGGAGGCGCTGCGCGGCACCCTCGTCGGCGTGGAGAGCTCCGACATCGCGCCGCCGGAGGACCCGGAGGAGTTCCACGACCACCAGCTCGTCGGGCTGGACGTGGTGACCCCGGCCGGCGAGCGGCTGGGCGAGGTGGCCCGTATCGACCACGCACCGGCCTCGGACCTGCTGGTGCTGCGCCGCCCCGAGGGGAAGACGGCGCTGATCCCGTTCGTCAAGGCGATCGTCCCCGAGGTCGACCTGGCCGGCGGGCGCGTGGTCGTCGACCCGCCCGGTGGTCTGCTCGACCTGTAGGGCGCTTCCGCCGCGCCGGCCCGGCCGCGCCACCACCCGGATGGAGCCTCCCCGTCATGCGCGTCGACATCGTGTCGATCTTCCCGGAGTACTTCGCCCCGCTGGAGCTGTCGCTCATCGGCCGGGCCCGGGCGACCGGCACGCTCCAGTTGGCCGTACACGATCTGCGGACCTGGACCCACGACGTGCACCGCACGGTCGACGACACCCCCTACGGCGGCGGACCGGGCATGGTGATGCGGCCGGAGCCGTGGGGCGAGGCGCTGGACGCCCTCGTGCCGCCGGAGGCCACGCCGCCGCGGCTCGTGGTGCCCACGCCGGCGGGCACGCCGTTCACGCAGGCCATGGCGTACGAGCTGGCGGCCGAGGAGCACCTGCTCTTCGCGTGCGGCCGCTACGAGGGCATCGACCAGCGGGTGCTCGACCACGCCGCGACCCGGATGCCGGTCACCGAGGTCTCCCTCGGTGACTACGTCCTCTTCGGCGGCGAGGTGGCCGTTCTGGTGATCATGGAGGCGGTCACCCGGCTGCTGCCCGGGGTGCTGGGCAACGCCGGCTCGCTGGACGAGGAGTCGCACGCCCACGGCCTCCTGGAGGCGCCGGTCTACACGAAGCCGCCGAGCTGGCGGGGACACGACGTGCCGGAGGTGCTCCGCTCGGGCGACCACGGGCGGATCGCCCGCTGGCGGCGGGAGGAGGGGTTGGTGCGTACGGCCGTGCGCCGTCCGGACCTGCTCGCCGCGCTCGACCCGGAACGCCTGGACAAACGGGACCGGGCCGCGTTGGAGCGGGCCGGATTTCAGGTGCCACCGGGGGATGTGGCAAAGTAGAGGGGTTGCCGCAGTCGGCCGCGCCGCGGGCGGCTGCGAGGATCCTCGACCGGGGTCGGCTCCACCGATCGCCACCCGGGGATCAGAATCACCCATTCGCGCACCGACTGACGGTGCGCCGTGAGCCTCACGAGGACGCAGCGATGAACATCCTGGACGCCCTTGACGCCCAGTCGAAGCGGGTCGACATCCCCGACTTCCGCGCCGGTGACACCGTGAAGGTGCACGCGCGGGTCGTCGAGGGCAACCGGTCCCGTGTGCAGATCTTCCAGGGCGTGGTCATCCGCCGCCAGGGTGACGGGCTGCGCGAGACCTTCTCGGTTCGCAAGATCAGCTTCGGCGTCGGCGTGGAGCGGACCTACCCGGTCAACAGCCCGGCCATCGACCGCATCGAGGTCGTGACCCGCGGTGACGTCCGGCGGGCCAAGCTCTACTACCTCCGCGAGCTGCGGGGCAAGAAGGCCAAGATCAAGGAGAAGCGCGAGAAGCAGCCGAGCTGACGCTCCGCCCGCCACGCCTGGCTGCACCTGTGCCGCACCGGTCCCACCGCACTACCCTGGTCGGCGCGGGCGCAGCGAGGGCATCGTCCCGCGACACCGCGGGAAGTCGTCCACTGCCGCCCGTGGGGCCTCGTCGAGGCTCCCGGGCGGTGGTGTCGTTTCTGCGGATCGAGGAGTGGCGTGGCGCAGTCGATTGACGAGGACGGCACCGTCGATCCGTGGCGCCGGCGGGCCCGGCGGCCCCGGCGCCAGATGCCGCTCTGGCAGGAGTTGCCCCTGCTGCTGGTGGTCGCGTTCTGCCTCGCGGTGCTGATCCGCACGTTCCTGCTCCAGGCGTTCTTCATCCCCTCCGGCTCGATGGAGGACACCCTCCTCGTCGGCGACCGGGTGCTCGTGAACAAGGTCGTCTACGACGTACGCGACCCGGAGCGCGGCGAGGTCGTCGTGTTCCGGGGCACCGACCGGTGGGCGCCGCAGGTCGGCGAGGAGCCGCGGCTCAGCGCGCTCGACAGGCTGGGCCGCACCATCGGCGACCTGGTCGGGGTGAGCCGCCCCGGCGAGAAGGACTTCATCAAGCGGGTCATCGGCGTGCCCGGGGACCGGGTGAAGTGCTGCGACGCGCAGGGCCGGGTCACCGTCAACGGCACGCCGCTGGACGAGACGTACGTCCTCCAGGACTCCCCGCTGGACATCCCACCGAACCCGAAGGAGTGCCGGTCGCGGCGCTTCGACGAGGTGGTCGTCCCGCCGGGTCAGATCTTCGTGATGGGCGACCACCGGCTGGTCTCCCAGGACGCCCGGTGCCAGGGGCCGGTGCCCATCGACAACGTCGTGGGCCGTGCCTTCCTCGTGGTCTGGCCGTCCTCCCGGTGGAGTGCGCTGTCCGTCCCGGACACGTTCGAGGACGTGGCCGCGCCGCCCGCCGCGGCGCCGGCCGAGCCGGCCCCCGTCCGGCCGACCCCGGAGGGCGGCGTGTTCCTGATCCTCCCTCTCGCGGCGGCGCTGCGTCGTACTCGCGGGTTCCGGACGGTGACGTCGAGCCGGGCAACGTAGGCTCCTTGGCGTGATTGACGAGCAGACCGACAAGCCGCGCAGTTCCTTCTGGAAGGAGCTGCCGATCCTGCTGGGTGTGGCGATCCTGGTCGCGGTGCTGGTCCGCGCCTTCGTCCTGCAGACCTTCTTCATCCCCTCTCCGTCCATGGAGAACACCCTCAAGATCGACGATCGGGTGCTGGTCAACAAGCTGGTCTACGACTTCCGGTCGCCGCACCGCGGCGAGGTCGTCGTCTTCAAGGCGCCGGTCGAGTGGAGCGGCCGGGAGGGCGAGGACTTCATCAAGCGGGTCATCGGCGTCGGCGGTGACCACGTGGTCTGCTGTGACGCCGAGGACCGCCTCGTGATCAACGGCCAGCCGCTGGACGAGCCGTACATCTTCTCGGCCGACGGCCAGCGGGACAAGCCGGCCGACCAGCCGTTCGACATCACGGTGCCGGAGGGCCGCCTCTGGGTGATGGGCGACCACCGCTCGGCCTCGGGCGACTCGTTGGAGCACTGGCAGCAGTCCGGGCAGGACATCGAGGCGGCCACCATCGCCGAGGACGAGGTCGTCGGGCGTGCCTTCACCGTCTTCTGGCCGGTGGGCCGGGCCAAGTGGCTGAGCGTGCCGAAGGAGTACGACAGCATCCCGAACCCGTGACGGCCGGGCGGCCGTGGGCGATCGGCCACGGGTCTGGCAGGCTGGGGCGGTGACCGTCTACACCCCTCGACGCGCCGCACGTGTGCTGCTGGTCGACGCGGACGGCCGGGTGCTGCTCTTCGCCGGGTTCGACCCGGCGCGCCCCGAGCACCGGTACTGGTTCACCCCCGGTGGCGGGCTCGACGCGGGCGAGTCGCCGGCCGCGGCGGCGGCACGGGAACTGGCCGAGGAGACCGGGCTGCGGCTGACCCCCGCCGAGCTGGGCGAGCCGGTGTGGCGGGAGACGGTCGAGTACCCGTTCGACGGGGTGTGGTACCGCCAGGAGCAGGAGTTCTTCCTGGTGCGTGTGCCGTCGTGGGAGGTGGACACCACGGGTTTCAACGACGTCGAGCAGGCCAGCGTCACCGGCCACCGCTGGTGGTCGGCCGCCGAGCTGGCGTCGAGCGGCGAGCGCTACTACCCCGGCGACCTTCCGGCGCTCCTGTCCCGGGTCCTCGCCGGCGCGGACGGTCCGACGGGTGGTGTGCCGTGCTGACCCCGCCCCGCACCATCGTGCGCCGCGAGGCCGGCCTCTACGCCCTCGAACGGGCGTTGCAGCGGCGCGGCTTCCGGCACGTGGCCGGGGCCGACGAGGCGGGTCGGGGCGCGTGCGCCGGGCCGCTGGTCGCCGCCGCGGCGATCCTGCCCGAGGGGCGCCGCGGGGAGATCGACGGGCTGGCCGACTCGAAGCTGCTCACCCCGGCCAGCCGGGAGCGCGTCTACGACGAGGTGGTCGCCCGGGCGCTCGCGTACGCCGTCGTGGTCATCCCGGCGGAGGAGGTCGACGCCCGCGGGCTGCACGTGTGCAACCTCGCCGCGATGCGCCGGGCGCTGGCCTCGCTCACGACCCGGCCCGAGTACGTCCTGACCGACGGCTTCGGCGTGGACGGCCTCGACGTGCCCGGTCTGGCGGTCTGGAAGGGGGACCGGGTGGCGGCCTGCGTCGCGGCGGCCAGCGTGCTGGCCAAGGTCACCCGGGACCGGATCATGGTGGAACTGGACGAGACCTACCCGGCGTACGGCTTCGCGGAGCACAAGGGCTACATCACGCCGGAGCACACCGCGGCGCTGCGGGAGCACGGCCCCTGCCGCGAGCACCGCTTCTCGTACGTGAACGTGGCGACCGTCTCGGGGCGGGACGGCAGCCCGCCGCGGGCCCGGCGTCCCGCGCCGGTGGTCGGGCACGCGGCTTCCGCCGACCTCCCGGATGCGCTCTTCTCCGACATCCGGGACATGCCGTCCGGGGACGTCGCGGGGGCGTCGGAGGAGGGTCCGGACGAGCCGATGGAGCGCTTCTGGGCGCCAGGGAGTACCGTCGGCGTGGCGTTGGGCGAGCGGCCTCGACCGCCGGCGCCGGTGGGGGAAGATGTGGTCATGGAAGGCGGAGAGCGATGAGCGCGGAAGATCTCGAGAAGTACGAGACCGAGATGGAGCTGCAGCTCTACCGGGAGTACCGCGACATTGTCCGCCAGTTCTCCTACGTGGTGGAGACCGAGCGACGGTTCTACCTGGCCAACCAGGTCGACCTGCACGTGCGCAACTCCGACGGCGAGGTCTACTTCGAGGTCGAGATGCACGACGCCTGGGTGTGGGACATGTACCGTCCTGCCCGGTTCGTCAAGAACGTCCGGGTGATGACCTTCAAGGACGTGAACGTCGAGGAGCTGGAGAAGCCGGACATCTCGCTGCCGGCCGACTCGGGCTTCGGGGGCTGACCGGCCCGCCCCACCGGGCCGCGCCGGAATCCCCCACCTCGCCGGCCGCGCCCCCGCACCGACCCCCGCGTCACCGATCATGAAATCTTCGCGTGCACCGTTGTCGTGGTGCACGCCCGTCCCGGCGCGTCGCGTCGTGGCGTCTGTGCGTCGCCGGCCCGCCGGGCGGCGGGCCGGCGTGGTTCCCGCCGGTCCGGCGCGCCCGCGTCGTGGCGCGCCGGATGGCGACGGGTCACTCCGCGACGACCGTCACCTCGACCCGCTGGACCAGGTTGTTGGCGAAGCCGCCCCGGTTCCAGGGCTGCTCCAGCGGCTGGGTGCGCCCCGACGCGTCGGTGGCGCGGGCGCCGAGGACGTAGCGGCCCGGCCGCGGTGACCATTCGTAGCGCCAGCGCCGCCAGGCGAAGTCGCCGCCCGTCGGTTCGTCCAGGATGGCCGGTGCCCAGGTGGAGCCGCCGTCGGTGGTGACCTCGACCGCCACCACCGGGGCGTGCCCCGACCAGGCGCGGCCGTCCAGAGTGCACGGACCCGGGCGCAGCACGCGGGCGCGGGACATGAAGTCCGGGAAACCGGGCGGGCGGACCAGGGCTCGCGGCTCGATCCGGGTCACCGGCACGCCCGGGTCGTCGGCGTCCTGCCGAAGCCGGTACGCCACCGCGTTCTGGTAACCCTCGAACGGCTCGGTGAGCACGGTGACCGACCGCAGCCACTTGACGTGGGCCATCCCGTACCAACCGGGCACGATGAGCCGCAGCGGTGCCCCGTGCTGCGGCAGCAGGGGAGCGCCGTTCATCTCGTACGCCAGCAGCACCTCCTCGCGCAGCGCGTCCGCGACCGGGAGCGCCCGCTGGTAGTCCTGCTCGACACCGCGCTCGACGCCGTGGTCGGCGCCGGTGAACACCACGTCGACCGCGTCCGCCGCGATGCCCGCCTCCCGCAGCAGGGGTGCGAGCGGTGTGCCCGTCCACTCGGCGTTCCCGACCGCCTCGACCAGCCACGGCTGGCTCACCGGGCGCGGGTGCAGCAGTGCCCGACCGTTGCCGGCGCATTCCAACGTGACCCGCCGGGTGACCCGGGGACGGTCGCGGAGGTCGGCCAGGCTCAGCGTCAGCGGGCGGGCCACGGCGCCGTCGACGACGAGGGCGTGCGTGGCCGGGTCCAGGTCCGGGATGTCGTAGTGGATCAGCAGGTAGTGCAGCCCGGCCGGGGTGACGTCGTAGCGCAGCGCCTCCAGCGGGATGCCGTGGTTGCGCGCCGCGAGCTGCAACTCCTCGGTGCTGATCCCCTCGTCGGGCCCGGCGAGCCGGGAGGGCCCGCTGACCTCGCTCATGCTCCGAGGCGTCGTGTCGTCCACCGTCGTCATGATCTCCCCGTCCCCACGGCGGTGCGGCCGCCGTGCCCGGCCCCAGCTTAGGGCCGTCTGCCCGGGGCGGGGCAGGGCGGACTCGACGTCAGCGGGGGAGACGCGGCCCGCGGGACGTGCTTAGCAGATCGTCCGTGCGAACGGGGGCCGTCCACAGGGCGGTCCGTTGTCCACAGGGGACGGCGTGGCCCGACCTCGCCGGGCAGGCTGCCTGTCATGCGACCTCCGTCGTCGGCCCCTCCGGCCGTGCTCCGGCGTACCCGTCCGTCCCGTCGGGCCGTTCCGGCGCGACGGTTGGCGGTTCCGCTCGGCCTGGCCCTGCTGTTGGCCGCACCGCCGGTGCCGCTCGCCGCGTCCGCGGCCCCGGGCTGGGATTCTGTGGCCCCCGGCTGGGCTTCCGCGGCCCCGGGCTGGGGTTCTGTGGCGACGGGCTCGGGGGCTGTGACTTCGTCGTGGGTGGCAGCCGAGCCGGGGGAGAGGGCTCGGTTCCGATGGCCTCTCGACGGGTCGCCCCAGGTGGTGCGTCGCTTCGATCCGCCGGCCCAGCCGTGGCTACCCGGGCACCGGGGCGTCGACCTGGCCGCCCCGACCGGCGCCACCGTGCGGGCCGCGGGCTCCGGCACCGTGTTCTTCGCGGGCACGGTGGCCGGGCGGCCGGTGGTCACCGTCGCGCACGGCGGTGGGCTGCGGACCACGTACGAGCCGGTGCAGCCGACCGTCACCGCCGGCGAACCGGTCGCGGCCGGGACACCGGTGGGCGTCCTGCGGGCCGGCCACCCGGGCTGCCCGGCGGCGGCCTGCCTGCACTGGGGCCTGAAGCGCGGCGAGGAGTACCTCGACCCGCTGGCGCTGCTCGGTCTCGGCCCGGTCCGCCTGCTACCCGTCGACGGGCACCGGTCCGCCCCCGCTGCGCCGCCCGGTTTTCGCCCCGCTCGACGACGAGGCGTTCCCGGAGGTCGCGGTCGCCGTGGCCGAGGCGCGATCGGGCCGCCGGCCGGCGTCGGACGAGCAGCGGGCAGCCCCGGCCCTGGTCGACAGGGGGCAGCCGCGGCCCGAGCCGGCGTCGGGGAGCGGCGGGGCGGCCGCGGTCGGCCCTGGTCAGCGTTGGGCGAGCAGCGGGGGCAGCCGCACGGCCAGGCGTTCGTACTCCTCGGGCGAGTTGTACACCTGCCCGCAGAGGCGCAGCCAACCCCGGCCGTTCCACGACGTCACGGCCACCTCCGTGGCGATCCGCTCCGCGATCCGCTGCTGGAGGGCCCGCGCCCCCTCGACGGTGGTGGCCAGACCCGGTGCCAGGGGGATGATCCGCATGGCGACCTCGGGTCCGCCGGGGTCCGGCAGGTGGGTCGGCGCCACCCCGAGGGCGTCGCCGACCACCCGTTGGCCGTACGCCGCCAACCCGGCGTTGTGCGCCCGTACCCGGTCGGCGCCGAGACTGCGGAGGGTGAACAGGCCGGCCGGCGCGGCCAGCCACGAGGTGTAGTCGAGGGTGGCCTGCCATTCGAGGCGGGCCGGGTAACCGGACTCCTGCTCCCAGGACACCACCAGCGGCTCGATGCGTTCCCGCCACTGCGGGGCCACGACCAGCACGGCGGTGCCGCGCGGCGCGTACGCCCACTTGTGCAGGTTGCCCACCCAGAAGTCGGCACCGACGCCCGCGACGGTGGCCGACAGCATCCCGGGTACGTGCGCCGCGTCCACCAGGACCGGCACGCCCTGCTCACGGGCCGTCGCGGCGATGGCGGCCACGGGGAAGAGCCGCGCGGTGGCCGACGTGATCTGGTCGACGACGAGCAGCCGCGTCCGACCGGGGCGCAGAGCCTCCCGGACGGCCTCGACGACCTGCTCGTCCGTGGCCTCCAGCGGGATCGGCAGCACCCGGCTCTCCGCCCCGGTGCGCCGGCACTCCCGCTGGATGGAGAGGCCGACCGCGCCGTACCCGTGGTCGGTGCTCAGGATCTCGTCACCGGGGCGCAGCCCCAGCGACTGGAGCACCACGGCGACGCCGGTGGTGGTGTTGCCGACCAGCGCGGCGCCGTCCGGGTCCGCGCCCAGGAAGGTGGCAAGGTGCCGGCGGGTGTGCGCGATCCGGTCGACCAGCCCCTGTGTGAAGAAGCGCAGCGGGTTGGACTCCATCTCGTCGCGCAGCCGCTGCTGGGCCCGCTGCACGGTGATCGGCACCGCGCCGAACGAGCCGTGGTTGAGGTGGCTGACCGCCGGGTCCAGCGAGAAGAGCAGGCGGGCACCCGGGATCGGCTCCGGTGGCTGCGGGACGCTCACCCGGCGATCGTAACCGTCGGTGGATCATGATCGGTCGGTTCCGGTCAGGCCCGCGGGTGCGCCTGGCGGTACGCGGCGCGCAGCCGGTCCACCGACACGTGGGTGTAGATCTGGGTGCTGGCCAGCGAGGAGTGGCCGAGCAGTTCCTGCACGGCGCGCAGGTCCGCGCCCCCCTCCAGCAGGTGCGTGGCGGCCGAGTGGCGCAGCCCGTGCGGGCTGGTCCGGGGCAGGCCGGCCGCGTCCGCGTACCCGCCGACGATCCGGCGGGCCGTCGTGGGATTGAGCCGCCCGCCGCGGGCGCCGAGGAGCAGGGCGTCACCGGAGCGCGGCGTGGCCAGCACGGGGCGGCCGTGGCGTATCCAGTCGTCCAGAGCGCGCTGCGCCGGCACACCGTACGGGACGGTCCGCTCCCGCCCGCCCTTGCCGAACACCCGGACCACGCGGCGCGCCGGGTCGACGTCGGCGAGGTCGAGCCCGCACGCCTCGCTGACCCGTACCCCGGTGCCGTAAAGCAGTTCCAGCAGCGCCCGGTCCCGGAGGAGCACGGCGTCGAGGTCGGCCGCGGTGCCGGGCTGGTCGCCCTCGTCCGTACGCGCCGCGCCGGCGGGGTGGCCGGTGGTCTCCGGCGTACCGGAGGCGGGGCGGATCGGCGCCTCGACCAGGGCGGCCGCCTGGTCGGCGCGGAGCACGCCGGGCAGTTCCCGGGGTGCCCGCGGGCTGGCCAGGGTGGCGCCCACGTCGGTCGGCAGCAGCCCTCGCCGGTGCGCCCAGGCACTGAAGACCCGGGCCGACGCCGCGCGCCGGGCCAGCGAGCTGCGTGCCGCGCCGGCGGTCCGCAGCCGTGCCAGCCAGCTGCGGAGCACGGCCAGGTCCACGTCGGCGACCTCGGCGCAGCCGGCCCGGGCGGCGTGGTCGAGGAGGGAGACCACGTCCGTGACGTACGCGCGGACCGTGTGCGCCGAGCGGTTGCGCACCCGGGCCAGGTGGTCGGCGAACTCGTCCACCGCGTCGCGCAGTGCGGGTGGCAGCGCCTGGTGGACGGCCCGGGTGCCGCCGTCGCTCCGGCGCGTCACCGCCGCACCGCCTCGGGACGCGGGACGCGTGAGGCCGGCCTGGACCCGGTGTCCGCTGGCATGCCGCGAGCCTAGGCCGCCACGCCGGCACGGCGCACCCGGCGCGCTCGGTACGCGGCACGCCGGGACGGGCGGTGTGGGCCGTCCGTCCTGGTCAGGCGGCTGCTCGGCGGGCGGACGACCGCCCGAACGGATCTTGGAGGACCACCCGGGGGCGGATACGGTCACAGGACTTGTGAGCCTGCTCACCCCTTACCGGTCGGCGGGCTCCACAGCGGATCAGGAGGACCCATGACCAACGGCGGCCAACCCGCTACCCAGTCGAACAACCCGGTCGGCTCCACAGTGAACCGACGGCGGATGCTGACCATCGCTCTCGGTGGCGCCGCCACCGTAGCCCTTCCCGCTCCGGCCTGGGCGACCGACGACCAGCGCCCCGGCGCGTACCGTCCGCCGGCGCTCACCCCCGACGACCGCACGGTCATCGCCCAGGTCTCGGCCGAGCGGGCGCTGTCGCACCTGCGCGCCCTCAGCGAGGGCATCGGGCCGCGCATCGGCGGAACGGCCTCGGAGCGCCGCGCCGCCGACTACATCGCCAAGGAGCTGGACCACCTGCGCTACGACGTCCGGCTGGAACCCTTCACCGTGGCGGACAAGTTCCTCGCCCAGCTCGCCTCGCCGGCCGGACTGCCCACCGACCTCAACTGGCAGGCCGGCGCCTCCCCGCACGCCGCGCTCGACACCACGGTGAGCGGTGACGTGGTGGACGTGGGCGCGGGCGCACCGGAGAACTACCCGGGCGACGTGACCGGCCGCGTCGTGCTGGTCGACTACGTGGCGGCGCGGCGCGAGCAACTGGTGGCCACCGCCGTGGCCCGTGGCGCGGCCGCCGTCGTGTTCCTCGCCGCCGACGGCGTACCGCCCCGGCGGACCTCGGCGTTCTCGCCCACCCTGCCGGGGTCGGCCAGCTCGCCGGTGCCGATCCCGGTGGTCGGGGTCGCGCAGGCGCAGAAGGAACGGCTGCGTGAGCGGCTGGCCGCCGGTCGGTTCACCCTCGCCGTCTCCACCTCCGCGCACCGGGGTCTGACCTCGCACAACGTCATTGCCGAGCGGGTGGGGCGTTCCGGCCCGGGCGGGCCGGTGGTGATGGTCAGCGCCCACTACGACACGGTCATCGGCGCCCCCGGGGCGAACGACGACGGCTCCGGCACCGTGCTCTGCCTCGAACTGGCCCGCGTGCTCAAGGCCATCCCGGTCGACGCCACCCTGCGGTTCGCCCTCTGGGGCTCGGAGGAGCAGGGGCTCGTCGGCTCCCGCTACCACGTCCGGCAGCTGCCGCAGGAGGAGCGGGACCGGTTCCTCGCGGTGTACCAGAACGACATGGTGGCCACCAGCTGGGACCCGGCGACCCGCTACTGGCTGCTCTCGTTCACCGGGCAGGCCAACCGGGCCACCGACGAGGTGGCGGCCGCCGCCGCCCGCCTCGGCTACGACCCGCGGATCTCGCCGGTGACGCAGCGCGGCTCCAGCGACCACCAGGCCTTCCAGGAGGTCGGCATCGCCAGCGCCAACTTCTCCTGGCGCGGCGAGGAGACGCCCGCGCTGCTCGAACCGCCCTACCACACCCCGGAGGACACGATCGCCAGGAACATCAGCCTCGAGCGCCTCCAGGTGTCGCTCGAGCTGATCGGGTGCGCCGCGTACGCGACCGCCCGCTGACGTCCGCCCGTGGTGCTGGAGCTGGCGCCACGGACATGACGGAGCCGGCGCCGGCACCGGGTTCGCCCCGGGCCGGCGCCCGGCGCCGTCGGGGCGGCTCACCGTCACGTCGGCGTGTCCGCGCCGACGGTTGACCGTCACGGCGGCGTGCCCTCGCCCGCCGCACCGCGGGCGCCCGTGTCGGCCGCGGCGGGGCCGCCCGCCTCGGGCGGGGCGGGGGCGCTCGTGTCGGCCGCGGCGGGGGCGCTCGTGCCGGGCGGTGCGAGGGCGTAGCCGTCGTCGCGGCGTACCACCAGGGTCAGTTCCTCCAGCATGGACAGTTTGCGCAGGGCGGTCCGGAGGGTCACGCCGGCCCGGGCGGCCAGCCGCTCGACGCCCACGGCGCCCCGGCGGGGCATCGCCTCCAGCACCTGCGTCGCCTCGTCGTCGAGCCGGTCACGCGGCCGTTCGGGTCCCCGCGCGGGCGGCGCCAGGTCGTACCCGATCCGGCCCACCTCCTCCAGCACGTGCGCCACCCCGGTCACGAGGCGCGCCTTCGGGTACTCCCGCAGCAGTTCGTGGGTGCCGACCGACATGGCCGACGTCACCGGACCCGGCACCGCCATGGCCGGCCGGCCGATCGCCAGGGCGCGGCGTGCGGTCTGGGTAGCGCCGCTGCGGGCCGACGCCTCCACCACGACCGTCCCGGCCGTGCCGGCGGCGATGACCCGGTTGCGGATGAGGAACCGCGGTCGCAACGGGTCGGCGCCGGGCGGCCACTCGCTGACCAGCAGCCCCGTGTCGGCGATCCGCTCGAAGAGAGCGGCGTTCCCCATCGGGTACGGCCGGTCGACACCGCAGGCCAGGACGGCGACCGTCAGCCCGCCCGCGTTGAGCGCGCCCCGGTGCGCGGCGGCGTCGACGCCGAACGCGCCGCCGGAGACGATCGTCCAACCCCGGTCGGCCAGGCCGTAGCCGATCTCGGTGGCGACGTGCGTCCCGTACCCGGTGGCGGCCCGCGCGCCGACCACGGCGACCGAGCGGTCCAGCGCCTCGGCCAGCGGCCACGAGCCCCGTACCCAGAAGCAGAGCGGCGGCGCCGTCTCGACGTCCACCTTCCGGTACGCGTCGGTGAGCCGCATCCGCCCGAGGTCGGCCAGCTGTGCCGGCCACTCCTCGTCCTCGGGCGTGACCAGCCGCGCGCCGAGCCGCTCGGTACGCGCCACCGCCTCGGCCGCGACGGCCCGCGCGTCACCGGCGGCCGCCCGGGCGGCGACCGCCGACCGCAGCTTCTCGTCCGGCGCCCCGCCGTCGAGCAGCAGGTCCAGTGCCGCCACCGGGCCGAGCCGGGCCACCAGCCGGTGCACCGACCGGGTCCCCGGCTCGGTGAGCCAGGTCAGCGCGACCCGGGCCAGCGTCCGCTCCTCGATGGTGCTCATGTCGCGTCCCCCGTCCGCAGTTGGATGGCCTCGCGCACGTCGTCGCGGTCCGGTCGCTCCCGGCCGTCCAGGTCGGCGATGGTCCAGGCCAGGCGGATCACCCGGTCGAACCCCCGGGCCGAGAGCGACCCCGAGTCGAGCCGGCCCCGCAGCTCCGCCGTGTCCCGGGCAGGCAGCCGCCAGGGCGACCGACGCAGGTGCGGCCCGGGGACCTCGGCGTTGAGCCGGTGCCCGAGGCCCGCCCAGCGCTCCGCGGCCGCCCCGCGGGCCGCCGCCACGCGACGCGCCACCACCGCCGACGGCTCCCGGCCCCCGTCGGCGGCCATCAGCTCGGCGGCCCGCACCGGCGGGAGCCGGACCTGCACGTCGATCCGGTCCAGCAGCGGCCCGGACAGCCGACCGAGGTAGCGCCGCCGGGCCACCGGGCTGCACTCGCAGTACGCGTCACCGGCCGGCTTCGCACACGGGCAGGGGTTGGCGGCGAGCACGAGCTGCGTACGGGCCGGGTACTCGGTGCCGCCCTGGCTGCGGGCGAGCTGGACGCGGCCGTGCTCGAGCGGCTGGCGCAGGGCCTCCAGCGCGCCCTTGCTGAACTCCGGCGCCTCGTCGAGGAAGAGCACCCCGCGGTGCGCCAGCGACACGGCCCCGGGGCGGGCCAGCCCGGAACCCCCTCCGACGAGGGACGGCACGGTCGCGGTGTGGTGCGGCGCCTGGAACGGCGGGCGGCGCAGCAGCCGCCCGCCCGGCGGCAGCAGGCCGGCGATGGAGTGCAGCGCCGTGACCTCGAGCGCCGCGTCGTCGTCCAGCTCCGGCAGGATCGACGGGAGGCGCTCGGCCAGCATCGTCTTGCCCGCGCCGGGCGGCCCGAGCAGCGCCAGGTGGTGCCCGCCGGCGGCCGCGACCTCCAGGGCGCGCCGGCCGAGTTCCTGCCCGGCCACGTCGGCCAGGTCGGGACCCGCGCCGGGCGGCGCCGGCGCGACCGTCGGCGGGTCGATCAGCGGAGCGCCCTCGCGGACGAAGGTCACCAGCCGGTGCAGCGTGTCGACCGCGCGGACGCACATCCCGGGGATCACCGCCGCCTCGGCGGCGTTCGCCACGGGGACGATCACGCGCTGGATGCCGGCCCGGGCCGCCGCGGCGACCATGGGCAGCACCCCGCGCACCGGCCGGACCGTCCCGTCCAGCCCGAGTTCCCCGAGGACCACCACCTTCTCCAGCGGCAGCAGCGGAAGCTCTCCCGACCCGCCGAGCAACGCCGCGGCGATGGCCAGGTCGAACGCCGACCCGAACTTCGGCAGCGTCGCGGGCAGGAGGTTCAACGTGATCCGGCGGTTGGGCCAGCGCTGGCCCGAGTTGACCACCGCGGCGCGCACCCGGTCCCGTGCCTCCTGCAGCGCCGTGTCCGGCAGGCCGGAGATCACCACCGCCGGCAGGCCGGCGGCCAGGTCGGCCTCCACCTCGACGAGGTGGCCGGTCACCCCCACGAGCCCGACGCAGAGCACCTTGGCGTAGCTCACCG
Source organism: Micromonospora globbae (assembly GCF_036184225.1). Classification (NCBI taxonomy): domain Bacteria; kingdom Bacillati; phylum Actinomycetota; class Actinomycetes; order Micromonosporales; family Micromonosporaceae; genus Micromonospora; species Micromonospora globbae. The sequence continues at coordinate 4,005,833 of NZ_CP108084.1, read as the reverse complement.
GGCACCACCCGCCCGGCCCGGGCGTACGGCGTGGCCGGCCACCTCAGAACGCGCCCTTCAGGTGCTGCACGCGGGCCGGTCCGGTGTCGGGCAGCCGGACCGACAGCACGTCGAAGCGGATCTCGTCGGCCGTGGTGCCCGTCTCCGCCAACCAGCGGGCGGCGAGCCCGCGCAGCCGCCGGGCCTTGGCCGGCACGACGGCCTCGGCGGGAGTGCCGAATTCGCCACCCCGGCGCGTCTTCACCTCGCAGAAGGCGAGCACGTCCCCGTCCCACGCGATGATGTCGATCTCGCCGGCCGGGCAGCGCCAGTTCCGGGCGACCGGCCGCAGCCCCGCCCCGATCAGATGCCGGACGGCGCACCGCTCGCCGTACGCGCCGACGGCCTGGTTCCGCGTTGTCATGAGGGGCAGGCTGCCGTCCGCCGGCCGGGCCCGGCGACCCCTCGACCTCGGCGCTGTGGACAACGGTCGAGCTGTGGACGACCGGACGATCATGCACCTGGCGTGCTATGGGAACCGGCCCCGGCAACGCCGACCCGTCTCCCACGCCCGCCCGACGAGTTGTCCGAGGGGCGGAATGACGGGTCCGGCGCGGGTCGCATACGGTGCGGCACGTGGACGGACGACGGAGCTTCCCTGACGAGCAGGAGCCGACCTGGTACGCGGGCGAGCGCGGCCGCGGCTACGAGCCGGACTGGCGCGGCGCGGACGGGGCACGCCATCACGACGAGGAGTTCCGCGTGCCGGAGCAGCGCGGCGCCGCCGAGAAGCCCGGGTACGCCGACAACCCCGGCTACCGCGAGCCGGCGCGCTTCGGCCCCGGCCCCGACCCCGCCCGACTCGCCGTGGACCGTGAGCCGGCCCCCTTCGGCGTCGACCCCGAGCCGACGCGGTTCGGCGTCGACCGTGAGCCGGCCTCCCTCGGCGTCGACCCCGAGCCGACCCGGTTCGGCGCCCCGGAGCCGGCCCGTTTCGCGTCCGGGTCCGAGCCGTCGCGCTTCGGTGTCGCGGAGCGCGACGCCGGCCGGTTCGGGTCGACCGGCGGCAGCGGTGACGAGCGCGCCGAACCCGCGGGATACGAGCGTGCCGAACCCGCGGGATACGAGCGCGCCGAAAGTGCGGGATACCGGACGAACCGCGCAGCGCAGGCCGGACCGGAGGTGTCGGGTGAGTTGCCGGGGAGGCGGGCCGCCCGGGAGACGGCCGCCGCCCAACCCGCCGCGCCTCCGCCGGCCGCGCCCGAGCCCGCCCGGGAGGGCGTCCCGGCCGGCCCGGCGGGTGAGCCCACCGATCCGGTCCGCCCGTCCCCGCTGGCGGGCTACCCGGTCGTCGAGCCCGGCCGGCCGTCCGAGCCGGCGCATCCCCTCGACGTGCCGACCGGGCCGATGCCGCCCGTCACTCCCCGGGCCGACCTTCCGCACGCCACCCCGCCGTACGTCCCGGGCGCCGTGCCCGATCCGGCGCGCCCGGCGGGGGACGGCGTCTACCGGACGCGCCGGCCCGTCCTCGCCGTGTTCTTCGCGGTGCTGGTCCTGGTGTTCGAGGTTCCGGCGCTGCGGCTGCTGGCGGCCGGCGCGACCGGGGATCCGGTATCGCCCGCGAACGTGGTGGCGGGCACCTTCCTCGTGGCCGGTCTGCCGATCTTCGCGATGGGGCTGTACGGCCTGCGTACCGGTGGCCTGTCCCTGTCCGACGGCGGGCGCGGGTGGCTGCGACCGCCGACGGCCTACCTGACCGTCGCCCTGGTGCTCTTCGTGGCCGCCGCGCTCGCGGCGGGCTGACCGGTCGCCCGCCCCGGGGCGCCGGCCGCCCGGGCTCCCCGCCGCGCCGGTGGCCTCGCCGTCCACCCGGAGCCTGCGGGGCGGGGGAGGGGCGTACACTGGACGACTGGCGACCGCCTCGCGCGGTCGACCTCGCGTGCCCTCTCCACGGTTGGTCGTGGGGCGACGGCCTCCCTGGTCCCGATCTTGATCGGGCCCGTCATGGCCGGCGACCGGGCACCAGGACGCCCGGCCGCCGGCCGGGCGGGACAACCAGGGATCAAGGAGTAGCCACCAATGGCCGTCGTGACCATGCGTCAGCTGCTGGAGAGCGGTGTCCACTTCGGGCACCAGACCCGGCGCTGGAACCCGAAGATGAAGCGCTTCATCTTCACCGAGCGCAACGGCATCTACATCATCGACCTGCGCCAGACCCTCGACTACATCGAGAAGGCGTACGACTTCGTGCGCAACACGGTCGCCGAGGGCGGCAGCATCCTCTTCGTCGGCACCAAGAAGCAGGCCCAGGAGGCCATCGCCGAGCAGGCGACCCGGGTCGGCCAGCCGTACGTGAACCACCGCTGGCTCGGTGGCATGCTGACCAACTTCCAGACCGTGTACAAGCGGCTGCAGCGGATGAAGGAGCTGGAGGCCCTCGGTGACCTGAGCGGCACCGCCGCCGGTTACACCAAGAAGGAGACCCTGCAGCTCTCCCGCGAGAAGGAGAAGCTGACCCGCACCCTGGGCGGCCTGCGGGACATGCAGAAGCTCCCGGCCGCGATCTGGGTGGTCGACACGAAGAAGGAGCACATCGCCGTCGACGAGGCCCGCAAGCTGGGCATCCCGGTGATCGCGGTGCTCGACACGAACTGCGACCCGGACGAGGTCGACTTCCCGATCCCGGGCAACGACGACGCGATCCGCTCCGCCGAGCTGCTGACCAAGGTCGTCGCCTCCGCCGTGGCGGACGGCCTGATCGCCCGCTCCGGCCGGCGCCGGGGCACCGACGAGAAGCCGGAGCCGGGCGTCGCCTCGGACGAGCCGCTGGCCGAGTGGGAGCGCGAGCTGCTCGAGGAGAAGAAGGCCGGCGAGCAGGAGCAGCCGGCGGCCGCCGCCGCCGAGTGACCCTTCCGTCGCCGCCCCGCCGTCCGGTTCGCCGGGCGGCGGGTGCGGCGGCGAGGCCGGGCACATCCGGCCCGAATCCGGGTAACCGGCACCTCTGACCATCCACACGCCGCTTCAACACCGAAGAGAGAGCCATGTCCCAATTCACCGCCGCGGACGTCAAGAAGCTCCGCGACCTCACCGGCGCCGGCATGATGGACAGCAAGAAGGCGCTGACCGAGGCCGAGGGCGACTTCGACAAGGCCGTCGAGATCCTGCGCATCAAGGGCGCCAAGGACGTCGGCAAGCGGGCCGGCCGTACGGCCGCCAACGGCCTGGTCGCGCACTCCGGCCAGGCGCTGCTCGAGCTCAACTGCGAGACCGACTTCGTGGCGAAGACCGAGTCGTTCATCGCGCTCGCCCAGAAGCTCGTCGAGCACGGCGCGGCCAGCGGCGTCAGCAACGCCGAGGAGCTGCTCGCCAGCACGCTCGACGGCAAGACCGTGGCCGACCTCGTCCAGGAGGAGTCGGCCAAGATCGGCGAGAAGCTGGTGCTCAACCGCTTCGCCAAGCTCGACGGCACCACCGCCGTCTACCTGCACCGCAAGGCCCAGGACCTGCCCCCGGCGGTCGGCGTGATGGTGCAGTACACGGGCAAGACCGACGAGGCCGGCGACGCCGACGCGCGTGGCGTGGCCATGCAGATCGCCGCCATGCGGCCGCAGTACCTCACCCGTGACGAGGTGCCCGCCGAGGTCGTCGAGTCGGAGCGGCGCATCGCCGAGCAGACCGCGCGCGAGGAGAACAAGCCCGAGGCGGCCCTGCCGAAGATCGTCGAGGGTCGGGTGAACGCCTTCTTCAAGGACTTCGTCCTGCTGGAGCAGGCGTCGGTCACCGACAACAAGAAGACGGTGAAGCAGGTGCTGGCCGAGGCCGGCATCGAGGTCACCCGCTTCGTGCGGTTCGAGGTCGGCCAGGCCTGAGCCGCCGCCGGGCGTCTCGGCGCCCGTGGGCAGGAACGTCGACGAGGAGGTCGCTGGTGTACGTGACAGGCACCGCGGCCTCCTCGTCCCATAGGGTCGGCAGCGGCAGGTTCGCGGTACGCGGCGCACGGGGCGCCGGTACGGGGAAGGGCGGGGCGGATGACGCAGGTTGTGAGTGACCGGACGCTGGCGGTGGACGATCCCACCGCCCCGCCGCCCGGCCGGGCTCGCCGGGTGGTGCTCAAGCTGTCCGGTGAGGTGTTCGGCGGGGGCGCCATCGGCGTCGACCCGGACGTCGTCCAGGCCATCGCGCGGCAGATCGCCACGGTGGTGCGCCGCGGCGTGCAGGTGTCGGTGGTGGTGGGCGGCGGCAACTTCTTCCGGGGCGCCGAACTGCAGAAGCGCGGCATGGACCGGGCCCGCGCCGACTACATGGGCATGCTCGGCACCGTGATGAACTGCCTCGCGCTCCAGGACTTCCTGGAGAAGGAGGGGATCGAGACCCGGGTGCAGAGCGCCATCACCATGGCGCAGGTCGCCGAGCCGTACATCCCGCTGCGCGCCATCCGGCACCTGGAGAAGGGCCGGGTGGTGATCTTCGGCGCAGGCGCCGGCATGCCGTACTTCTCGACGGACACGGTCGCCGCCCAGCGCGCCCTGGAGATCCACGCCGACGTGGTGCTGATGAGCAAGAACGGCGTCGACGGCGTCTACACCGCCGACCCGCGTATCGACCCCACCGCCAGCAAGTTCGACTCGATCACCTTCTCCGAGGTGCTGCGTCGCAACCTCCGCGTCGCGGACGCCGCGGCGTTCAGCCTCTGCATGGAGAACGGCCTGCCGATGCTGGTATTCGGCGCGCAGGGGGAGGACACCATCGTCCGCGCCGTGGGTGGCGACAAGATCGGCACCCTGATCACCGCCTGAGCGGTCGCCCCCGGCGACGGCAGCGGTCCTCCGACACACAGCAGAGCCCACCACGAGCACAGAAGGAGGCGAGGAGACAGGTGATCGACGACACCCTCCTCGAGGCCGAGGAGAAGATGGAGCGTGCCATCGAGCACGCGAAGGAGGAGTTCGGGGCGATCCGGACCGGCCGGGCCACGCCCGCCATGTTCTCCAAGATCATCATCGACTACTACGGCTCGCCCACGCCGCTGACCCAGATGGCGTCCGTGGCGATCCCCGAGCCGCGCATGGCGATCATCAAGCCGTACGACAACTCGCAGATCAACGCCATGGAGAAGGCGATCCGCGACTCGGACCTCGGGGTGAACCCGAACAACGAGGGCAACCAGCTGCGCATCCTGCTCCCGCAGATGACCGAGGAGCGCCGCCGCGACATGATCAAGGTGGCCCGGCACAAGGGTGAGGAGGCCAAGGTGGCGATCCGCAACATCCGCCGCCGCGGCAAGGAGGAGCTGGACCGCATCGTCAAGGACGGCGAGGCCGGCGAGGACGAGGTGCGCCGCGCCGAGAAGGAGCTGGACGATCTCACCCAGCGCTTCGTGGGGACCGTCGACGAGCTGGTCAAGCACAAGGAAGCCGAGCTGCTCGAGGTCTGAGACCCGCCCCCCCGGCCGTACGCGAGGTGAGGCCCGCCCCACCGGGGCGGGCCTCACGCGTACCCCCTACCGCCCCCCTCTCCCGCCGCCCCCTCCCCGCCCCCCTCCCCGCCCCCCGGCTCTCCGCGGTGATCATGAGGTTGGCGGGGCGGTTGGAGATCGAACTCCCCGCCAACCTCATGATCAACGGGGTGGGGTGGGGGAGCGGGTGTCCGGGCGGGGAACGGCGTCCGCCGTGGCGGGGCGGCGGGTGCAGTAGGCTCGGCACGATTCCCGGCCACGGGGCGGTGTACGCCGGGGATCGACCGGTCGTCGGGCCGGCCATCGGAAAGCAACAGTCGCGCGTGTAGGGGATGCTTGTGGTTCTGCGTCATGTGGTGGTACTCGTGCCGCGTCACGGTGCGTGATGTCCCACCTGGACCCCTACGGCGGCGCTGAGCCCCGCGGCTGGGACCGGCCGGACGGGCCGGTGGCCCTGCCGTGGCCCGAGCCCGCGATCGACCCGGGACCGTGGGCGCGGCACCCGGACGCCGCGGCGGAGCTGTACGCGGAGCCGCAGGTCCGCTCCCGCCCGCCCGCCGACCCGTACGCCGACCGGGGCGGCGCCTATCCGCCCGACCCGTACGCCGACCGGGGCGCTCCGTACCCGCCGGCCCCCCACGACGACGGCTACCCGACACCCCCCCACGACGACGGCTACCCGACACCCCCGTACGACGACGGCTATCCGCCGGTGCCGCACGACGACGGGTACCCGACGGCGCCGCACCCCGAGCGGAACGGCGCGGGGCGCCGGGGCGAGCGGGACCCGTACCAGGAGCGCCGGCCCGGCCCTTACCGCGACGGCGGCCCCCGCCACGACGACCCGCGCCACGACCGTCCACGCCGCGAGGGCCCGTACGACGACGGGCCGTACCACGACGGCCCCCGTCGGCGGGGCCACGACGACCCCGAGCGGTACGGCGAGGACCGCCGCCCCGGCGCGTACGGTGACGAGCCGTACCGCGAACGGCGCGACGACCACGGTGAGCAGTATCCCGACGAGCACGGCGCCGGCCGGTACGACCTGCCGCCGCCCTCCGGCGCGGGCCGCCACGACATGGCGCCCGCCTCCGCCCCGGGCCGGTACGACGACGACACGGCGACCGCCCAACTCGCCCCCGTGCGCGACGACCTCGCCTCCGTGCGCGACGACCTCGCCTCCGTGCGCGACGACCTCGCCCCTGTGCGCGACGACCTCGCCCCCGTGCGCGACGACCTCGGCCCCGAGCCGGAGCCCGAGCCGCCGCGCCGGCGCCGGCCGGGCAAGCGGCGCGCGAGTGCCGACCGCCCCGCCACCCACCAGACCCCGAGCCGGGCCGGCCGGAACCTGCCGGCCGCCATCGGCGTCGGGGTCGCCCTCGGCGCCGTCATCCTGCTGGCGCTCTTCGTCTACCCGCCGGCGTTCCTCGCGGTCATCGTGGCCGCGGTCGGCGTCGCCGTGTGGGAGCTGGGCCGGGCGGTCCGGCGCAGCGGCGCGCACCCTCCGCTGGTGCCGTTGATCGCCGGCGGTGCGCTCACCGTGGGCCTGGCCTGGTTCGCCGGCCCGGACGCGCTCAGCCTGGGCCTGATCGTCACGGTGCTCGGCACGATGATCTGGCGCCTGGGCGACGGGCCCGGCGGCTACCAGCGCGACCTGACGGCCGCCACGCTCATCGCGGTCTACGTGCCGTTCCTCGGCGGATTCGCGGCGCTGCTGGCGGCGGCGCCCGACGACGGTTCCTGGCGGATCCTCGCCACCCTCGTCGCGGTGGTGCTCTCCGACACCGGCGGGTACGTCGCGGGGGTGCTGTTCGGTAAGCACCCGATGGCCCCCTCGGTGAGCCCGAAGAAGTCCTGGGAGGGCTTCGCGGGCTCGGTCACCGCGGCGGCGCTCGGCAGCGCCCTGCTGATCTGGCTCGTGTTCGACGTGGCCCCCTGGTGGGGCGCGGTGTTCGGCCTCGCCGTCTCCTGCGCCGCGGTCCTCGGTGATCTGGCCGAGTCGATGATCAAGCGGGATCTCGGGGTGAAGGACATGAGCAACCTGCTGCCCGGGCACGGCGGACTCATGGACCGGCTCGATTCGATCCTCTTCGCCGTGCCGACGGCGTACCTGCTGCTGGCGGTCTTCGTGCCGGTGGCCGGCGGGTGATCCGTCGCCCCGGCGCCGCCGCCCTGACCGGAGGGTCGGGGTCGGTTCGGCACCTCCGGACAGGTGCGTTCGCCGTTCGGCGTGACAGACTGGACGCGCCATGACGAGCCTGCCCCTGATCCCCGTCGCGTCCGACGCGCCCGCGCGTCGTGCCGCCATGCCACCGCAGCACCTCGCCGACCTGGACCTGGCGGGCCGCCAGGCGCTCGTCGCCGAGCTGGGCGAGCCGGCGTTCCGCGCGAAGCAGATCTCCACGCACTACTTCGGCCGGCTGGTCCGTGACCCGCAGCTGATGACCGACCTGCCCGCGGCCACCCGCGAGCGGCTCGCCGACCGGCTGCTGCCGCGGCTGCTCAACCCCGTACGCGAGCTGACCTGCGACGACGGGGCCACGCGCAAGGCGCTGTGGCGGCTGCACGACGGCTCGCTGGTGGAGAGCGTGCTGATGGGCTATCCCGACCGGGTCACCGTCTGCATCTCGAGCCAGGCGGGCTGCGGCATGGCCTGCCCGTTCTGCGCGACCGGCCAGGCCGGGCTGACCCGCAACCTGTCCACCGCGGAGATCGTCGACCAGGCGGTCTACCTCGCGGGGGTGGCCGCGTCCGGGGCCGTCGCCGGTTCCCCGCCGCGCCTGTCCCACGTCGTGTTCATGGGCATGGGGGAGCCGCTGGCCAACTACGCCCGCGTGGTGGCGGCGATCCGCCGGCTCGTCGCGCCGGCCCCGGAGGGGCTCGGCCTGTCCCAGCGGCACATCACCGTCTCGACCGTCGGCCTGGTGCCGGCCATCCGCCGACTGGCCAGCGAAGACCTCTCCGTGACCCTTGCGTTGTCGTTGCACGCCCCCGATGATGATCTGCGCGACGAACTGGTGCCGGTCAACCAGCGCTGGAAGGTAGCCGAGGTGCTGGACGCAGCGTGGGACTACGCGGCCCGGACGGGACGCCGCGTGTCGATCGAGTACGCGATGATCAAGGACGTGAACGACCAGCCGTGGCGAGCCGACCTGCTCGGCCGGCTGCTGGCCGGCAAGTTGGCCCACGTGAACCTCATTCCGCTGAACCCGACGCCGGGCAGCCGTTGGGACGCGAGCCCGAAGCCGGTGGAGCGGGAGTTCGTCCGGCGCTTGCGGGCCGCCGGGGTGTCGACCACGGTGCGGGACACCCGGGGCCGCGAGATCGACGGCGCGTGTGGTCAGCTCGCCGCCGCCGAGGACAGGGACATCGACCGCGCCGCTGCGGCATCGGCGTGACCGGGCGAGTCGAACGAGACCAGGAGACATAGTGGCGAGTCAGGGTCAACGTTTCCGGCGTAAGGCGCTCCGCCGGGGATACAAGGTCGACGAGGTGGATGCCTTCCTCGACCGCGTGGAGGCGACGCTCGCCGGGCAGCCGGTCGGCGCGCCCGTGGCCTCCCAGGAGGTCCATGACGTCGTCTTCCGGGTCCGGTTCAACGGCTACGACGAGTGGCAGGTCGACCTGCACCTCGACCGGGTCGAGCGCCAGCTGGCCGAGATGGAGGAGCGCGGCGGCGTGGTCGGGCGCGGCAGCGACTCCGGGATGGGCGACCGCTTCGGCCCGGCGGACCGGCTCGGCCCACCAGATCGGATGGGCCCCCCCGACCGGATGGGCCCCCAGGACCGGATGGGTCCGCCGGACCGGATGGGTCCGCCGATGCGCGACGACCGGGGCATGCCGCCGCAGCCGTTGCCGCCGCGGCCGATGCCCGCGCAGGCCGGCCCGCCCGCCGGCGGCTACGGGCGGTACGACGAGCCGACCGGCAGCTTCGCGGGCGGGTACGACGCCCCGCGCGGCGGCTACGACGGTCCACGCCCGCCGGCCGGTCCCGGCGGTCCGGGCATGCCGATGGGGCCGGGCGCGCCGATGGGCGGCCCCGCCGGTCCTCCGCGCGGCCTGCCGCCCGGCCAGGGAGGCTACGGCCCCGACGAGCAGCGCTTCGACGGCTTCGAGGCGGGGCGACGCGCCCGCCCCGACATGACCGCCGAGATCCACATGCCTGACCGGGACCCGCGTGACCTGCGTCGCGGGCCGGCCGGTCCGCCCCCGATGCCGCAGCAGGGCTTCGGCGGCCCGCCGCCGGTGCCCGGCCCGCCGGTCGGTGGCCCGCCCATGGGTGGCCCGCCGATGGCCGGCCCGCCCGGCAGCGACCTCTACCGCGTCGACCAGATCCGGCGCAGCTTCCAGGTGCGCCGCTTCGGCAGCGGGTACGACCCGGATCAGGTGGACCGGTTCTTCGAGAGCCTGCTCGGCGGGATGGCCGGGCGGAACCCGATGCCGGTCAACCCGAAGGACCTGGACACGCTGCGCTTCGGTCTCGTGCCCGGCGGCTACTTCGAGGCCGAGGTCGACGCCGCGCTCAAGGACGTGCAGGACATCCTCTTCGGCCGCTGACCCCGGCTCCGTCCCGGCCACGTACGACGAGGGCCCGCCCGTTCCGGCTCGGAACGGGCGGGCCCTCGCGCGTGGTCACACCGGGTTCGCCCGGCGCCGGCGCCCCGGTCAGGACCGCAGGCCGTTGCGCCGCAGCACGGCGTCGCCGATGACGATGACCAGCAGCAGCACGGCCAGGCCGATGAGCCAGATGTCCTCGACCTTGCCCTCGTGGTTGCCGCAGAGCATCGCCACCAGTGCCAGCGCGGTCAGCACCGCGCCGATCCGCCCGGACTTACGGTGCCCCGGCTTGTGCTGGTCCGGCGACGTTACCGGCTCGCTTCCTGCCACTGTCGGTCCTTCCCTCGCGATCGGATCTCCGGTTAGTCTGGCACGCCCCGTACCAGCGGCGGCGCAGGGTCCGGCCTCACGCGGCCGGCGACACCCCGGCCGCGCGCGGCCGCGTCCGACCACGGCCCGCCCGCCGGCCACGACCGGGGGCCGGTGGGGTGACGGACGGCGTGCCGACCCTCCGACGGGGTACCCGGGTCGAAGGACCCGGTCCGACCAGGGCGGTACGGCACTACCGGCGTCGCGGACCGGGGGCCACAGTCACTCCGGTAGCGTTTGGCGTACACCTTGATTGTCTTTTTGAGGGGGAAACTGCGGTGCGAGTGACCGGTACCGGGCACGCCAGCATGCGGATCGACACGGCCGCGGGCAGCATCCTGTGCGACCCGTGGGTCAATCCGGCCTACTTCGCCTCCTGGTTCCCGTTCCCCGACAATTCGCAGCTCGACTGGGAGTCCCTCGGCCAGGTCGACTACCTCTACGTGTCCCACCTGCACCGGGACCACTTCGACGCGGCGCACCTCAAGCGGTACGTGTCGAAGCAGGCCACCGTGCTGCTGCCCGAGTTCCCGACCTCGGAGATGGAGGACGAGCTGCGGGAGCTGGGGTTCACGAAGTTCCTCAAGGCGCCGAACGAGCAGGTCGTCGAACTCGACGGCGGGCTGAAGATCATGATCCAGGCGCTCACCAGCCCCACCGACGGGCCGATCGGCGACTCCTCGCTCTGGGTCGAGTACGACGGCGTGCGCCTGCTGAACCAGAACGACGCGCGCCCCACCGACCTCAGCACGTTCGCCGAGCTGGGCCACGTGCACGCGCACATGCTCCAGTTCTCCGGCGCCATCTGGTACCCGATGGTGTACGAGCTTCCGCAGGCGGCCAAGACCGCGTTCGGCAAGCAGAAGCGGGATCGGCAGTTCGACCGCACCTGGCGCTACATCGACGACCTGAAGGCGTCGCACGTCTTCCCGATCGCCGGCCCGCCCTGCTTCCTCGACGACGAGCTGTGGCAGTTCAACGACATCTTCGGCGACGAGGGCAACATCTTCCCCGACCAGTCGGTCTTCCTGCGCGAGTACGCCAAGGTGGGCGGCACCAACGGTGTGGTGCTGCTGCCCGGCAGCGTCGCCGAGATCACCACGGACGGCTGCGAGACCACCCACCCGGTGCCGGTCGAGGAGTTCTTCGCCAACAAGGTCGCGCACCTGGAGGAGATGCGGGAGCGCAAGCGCCCGATCATCGAGGCGGAGAAGGCGTCCTGGCGCCACCCCGAGGTGGACGTGCTCGGCGAGATGAAGCGCCGCATCGAGCCGCTGCTGGACGAGTCGATCTACCTGGCCAAGGGGGTCGGCGGGCCGGTCCGGTTCGACCTGGTCGACACCGACGCCTCGGGCGAGGAGACGGTCGAGTCGATCGTCGTGGACTTCCCGGGCAAGGAGGTGCGGCCGTACGCGGACGAGAAGGTCCGCTACCGGTTCCGCACCCACCGGGGGCTGATCGAGCAGCTCCTGCACAGCGGCGAGGTGGACTGGGTCAACTCCCTCTTCCTCTCCTGCCGCTTCTCGGCGGCCCGGATCGGGCAGTACAACGAGTTCGTCTACGCCTTCTTCAAGTGCCTCTCGGAGGAGCGCCTCCAGTACGCCGAGGGCTGGTACGACGAGCACGAGCGGGCCGTCGACGCGGAGGACATCACGCTCGGCGACTGGGTCGTGCAGCGCCGCTGCCCGCACCTCAAGGCCGATCTGAGCCGGTTCGGCATCGTCGAGGGCGACCAGCTCACCTGCCAACTGCACGGCTGGCGGTTCGACCTGGCCAGCGGTCGCTGCCTCACCAGCGTCGGCCACAAGATCCGCGCCCACCGCGCCGACGAGGCCCCCGCCCCGGCTCCGGAACCCGCGAGCTGACCTCCGCCCGCCGACCCGCCCGTCAGGGTACGGGGCGTCAGCGGCCCAGGTCGGCGAGGATCCGGCGGGCGGCGTTGTGGCCGGCGGCGCCGATCACGCTGCCGGCCGGGTGGCAGCCCGCGCTGCCCGCGTACACGCCGTCGACCCCGGTGGCGTACGGCATGCGGTCGGTGAACGACACCGTGTTGTCGACGTGGTGGATGTGCCCGCCCGTGATGCCGAAGTGCTGCTCGATGCCGGGCGGGGGCAGGGGCACGGCGTCCACGACGAGGTCGCCGGTCCCGGGCGCGTACCGCTCGCAGATCCCGATGAGCCGGTCGACGTAGCCGGGCAGCGCGGCGTCCCAGGTGGTCCCGGCCAGCTCGTACGGCACCGACTGCACGAACAGCGCCGACGAGTGGTGCCCCGCGCCGTCGGAGAGCGACGGGTCGACGGTCGTGTGCAGGTACCACTCGATGGTCGGCTCCGCGGGCAGCCGCCCCGCCCGCACGTCCGCCCACATGGCGCGCAGCGCCGCCATGGGCGACTCGCCGCCCCCGCCGACCAGGGAGGCCGAGCCGGGCAGCAGGTGGATGGTCGACCCGAACGGGCTCGGCGCGTCCGCCGGCAGGCAGGAGAACCGCGGCAGCCCGGACAGCGCGAGGTTGAGCTTGAGGGTCGTGCCGGGCCGACGGACGGCCGCCATCCGCGCCCGGAGCGGCTCCGGGAGCGCGCCGTCGGGCAGCAGGTCCATGAGGCGGTACGGGTCGCACGCGCCGAGCACCACCCGGGCGGCCACCTCCCGGCCGTCCGCGAGGACGACACCGCTGGCCGCGCCGCCGTCCACGGTGACGGCGCTGACCGGCGCGCCGGTGCGGATCGTCGCGCCGGCGGCCCGTGCGGCGTCGGCGAACGTACGCGAGACGGTGCCCATGCCGCCCTCGGCGATCATCCAGGTGCCGCCGGACCCGGGGAGCCGGCACATGTTGTGCACCAGGAAGTTGTGGCCCGTGCCGGGGTCGTCGGGACCGGCGTTGAGCCCGGACAGGCCGTCGGTGACGGCGTACATGCTCACCAGCAGCTCGGAACGGAAGTCGAAGCGGGCGAGGTAGTCGGCGACCGAACCGCGCACCAGGTCGACGAAGACCTGCCGGAGCGCCGGCCGGACGTACCGCTCGGCGGTCTCCTCGACGGGCAGCGGCTCGGTCAGCCAGGCCGGCGCCAGGTCCTCGCGGAGGGCGGCCAGCTCGGCCTGGAGCGCGTCGTCGGCGGCCGCGTCGGCGGGGGAGAACATCTCCGCGAGCTGCCGCCGGCTCGCCGCCGCGTCGCTGCCGAACAGCAGGTACGGCGAGCCGAGGCCGCCCGGGGTGGGCAGGAAGTAGTGCGGGTCGCGGCGCAGCACCGGGATGCGTACGTCGAGGGTGGCGAGCAGTTCCGGCGGCATCAGCCCGAGCAGGTACGAGCCGGTCGAGTGGCGCAGCCCGGGCACCTTCGGGAACGGGTTCTCCGTCCGGGTGGCGCCGCCGATGACGTCCGCCGCCTCCAGCACCAGCACGTCGAGCCCGGCACGGGCCAGCAGGATCGCCGAGACCAGTCCGTTGTGGCCCGCCCCGACGATGACGACGTCGGCACGGGCAGGGAGTTCACCACTCATGTCCCCGGACCCTAGCCCGAACCCCCGCCCCACACCTCCCCCCTCACGTCCCACCCCCCCTCACGTCCCTCCCCCTCCCTCCCCCTCCCGCCCCCTCCCGCCCCCTCGTGCCTCCCCGGTGATCATGAGGTTGGCGGGGGATTCGATCTCCAACGCGCCCGCCAACCCCATGATCACCGGGGAGGGAAGGCGGGAAGGCGGGAGGGAGGGGAGGGGGAGGGGGACCGGGGGTCGGGGGTGTGGGGGACCATGCTGGGGGCGGTCGCGAGAGGGAGGCGTACGTGTTCGGGTGGTGGGGACGGGCCGTCGTACGGCTGCGCTGGGCCGTGCTCGCGGCGGCGGTGCTGCTCGCGGCGGTCGGCGCGACCTGGGGCGCCGGCGTCTTCGGGCAGCTCACCGGGGGCGGGTTCGACGACCCGGCGAGCGAGTCCAGCCGGGCGTACGCGCGGATCACCGACGAGCTGGGGCCGCAGGGCGCCGACCTGATCGTCCTCTGGTCCAGCGACACCGCCACGGCCGACCAGCCGGCGTTCCGCGACCCGGTCACGGCGACCGTGTCCCGGCTGCGCGAGCGGCCCGAGGTGACCAGCGTGACGACCTGGTACGACAACGGCGCACCCGCGCTGCTCGCCACCGACCGGCGCGCCACCTACGCCCTCGTGCGGTTGCGGGGCGGGGACGAGGACGGCAAGACGGCGGCGTTCCGGGCCCTGCGTCCGGTGCTGGAGACCCCCGGCGTGCGTACGCAGATCGGCGGCAACGTGCCCTTCCTCGAGGAGGCGAACACCCGCACCACGGAGGACATCACCCGCGCCGAGCTGCTCTCCATGCCCGTCCTGCTCGTCCTGCTCGTGGTCATCTTCGGCGGGCTGGTCGCCGCGTCCACACCGCTGCTGATCGGCGGGCTGGCCATCCTCGGCGGCTTCATCGCCGTGCGGGTCGTCAACCTCTTCACCGACGTGTCGATCTTCGCGATCAACGTGATCACGCTGATCGGGCTGGGCATGGCGGTCGACTACGCGCTCTTCGTGGTCAGCCGGTTCCGGGAGGAGCTGGCGGCCGGCCGTACGACGGCCGACGCCGTACGGCGCACGATGGCCACCGCCGGCCGCACCGTGCTCGTCTCCGGGCTCACGATCGCGCTCGCCATGGCCAGCCTGCTGATCTTCCCGCAGTCCTTCCTGCGCTCCATGGGCTTCGGCGGGATGGCCGCCGTGCTGGTCGCCATGCTCGCGGCGTTGACCGTGCTGCCGGCCCTGCTGGCGGTGCTCGGCCCGCGGATCGACGCGGTGCGCGTACCCGTGCCGTGGCGGCGGCGGACGGCGGGTGCGGGGCCGGCGGCGGTTCCGGAGGCCGGCGCGTGGGCCCGGATCGCGCGCAGCGTGATGCGCCGCCCGGTGCCCTACCTCGTCGGGGTCGCGGTGGTGCTGGTGCTGCTGGCCACGCCGTTCCTGCGGATCACGTTCGGCGGCTTCGACGAGCGGGTGCTCCCGTCCGGCGCCGAGCCCCGCGTGGTCAGCGAGCGGATCGCCGCGGAGTTCCCCGGCGGCACGGTGGCCCCTGTCGAGGTGCTGGTCTCCGGCGCGTCGGCCGAGGAGGTCCGCCCGTTTGCCGACCGGATCGCCGGCGTGCCCGGCGTCACGGGAGTGGACGTCGCCGCCAGCCGGGGCGAGTCGACCCTGCTCACGGTGGCGTATCCGGGGGAGCCGACGGGCGAGGTCGCCCAGGACGTGGTGCGGGCGCTGCGCGACCTGCCCGGTCCGGACGGCGCGGAGGTGCTCGTCGGCGGCCGGCCCGGCGCGGACCGCGACCTGCTGGACAGCCTCGGCTCGCGGCTGCCGTGGATGGCGCTGCTGATGGCCGCCGCCACGTTTCTGCTGCTCTTCCTCGCGTTCGGCTCGGTGGTGCTGCCCGTCAAGGCGGTGCTCATGAACCTGCTCTCGATCGGCGCGTCGTTCGGCGTGGTGGTCTGGATCTTCCAGGACGGTCACCTCGCCGACCTGCTCGGCTTCACCCCGACCGGTTTCATCGAACCGAGCAACCCGATCCTCATGCTCGCCGTGCTCTTCGGGCTGGCCACCGACTACGAGGTCTTCCTGCTGTCCCGGGTGCGCGAGGAGTGGGACCGCACCGGCGACAACACCGGGTCGGTGGCCGCCGGGCTCCAGCGCACCGGCCGGATCATCACGGCCGCCGCGCTGCTGCTGATCATCGTGGTGGCCGGCTTCGCGAGCGGCAGCATGGCCTACATCAAGCTGATCGGCGTCGGCATGATCGTGGCGATCGTGGTCGACGCGACGCTGGTCCGGGCGCTGCTGGTGCCGGCCACCATGCGGCTGCTGGGCCGGTGGAACTGGTGGGCGCCGGGTCCACTGGGCCGGATCTACCGGCGCTACGGGTTGCGCGAGTCCGACTCACCGGCCGAGGTGCCGCACTCCGCGCCGGCTGCCCACTAGGCACGCCGTCGTCGGCACGGCCGTGGTTGTCGGCAGCGGCGCGGTTGTCGGCAGGGGCGTGGTTGTCGGCACCGGCGCGGCTGTCGGCGGCGGTCGAATCAGGGCTGCCGGCTCTTCGCCTTCTGCCGGGCGTAGTAGGCGCGGGCGCGGTTGCGGTCGCCGCAGTCCCTCGTGTTGCACCAGCGGCGGTTCCGTCGCGGTGACGTGTCGAGGTAGACCCAGCCGCATCGGGCGTCCTCGCACTGGTGGAGGCGGTCGAGGTCGTCGCGCTGGGTGAGGGCCACGAGCCCGCGGACGATGCGGTGGCGGGGCAGGGCGAGGTCGGTGTCCCGGTCCCGCCACCGCCAGCGGTCGCCCGTGTGGACCAGGTCGGCCGCGGCGACCGCCTCCCGGTACATGCCCGCGAGGTGCGCGGCGGCTTCGGCGTCGCCGTCGAAGAGCGCCGCGTAGACACTCTCGCGCGCGTCGACGACCCGTTGCCGTTCCCGCTCGGCCCGGACGTCGTCCCGGCCTGCGAGGTCGCGCAGGGTCGCGGCCTCGTCGCCGCTGACGAGGTCGGACTCGACGCACCAGTCGAGGACGTCGGAGTAGGTCTTCAGGTTTTCGGTGCGGTCGCGCCCGCCGAGGCGCCAGTCGACGGTGTTCACCAGGTCGAGCATGCGGTCGCCCGCGATGTGGCCGAACCTCACCACCAGCTCCTCTCATGGGTAAAAGCATTGTTGCATGTGAGATGATCCGATGCCATGCTCATGGCCAATCGGCCAATCACCCATGAGAAACCCCTCCGGGAGACCCTCGTGCCCGTCGCCGCCCCCCGACGCCCGTTCGCCGCGCTCTGGGCGTCCCAGGCGTCCTCGAATCTCGCCGACGGACTGCTGCAGGCCGCCGCGCCGCTGCTCGTCGCCACGCTGACCCGCGACCCCCTCGTGGTGGCGGGCATGACGGTGGTGCAGTTCCTGCCCTGGCTGGCCGCGACCCTCCCCGCCGGCGCGTTGGCCGACCGGATGGACAGACGCCGGATACTCGCCGCGGGCAACTGGCTGCGTGCTGGTGGCTTCCTGCTGCTCGCCGTGGCCCTGGCGACCGGGTGGCGTCACGTCGCACTGCTCTATGCCGCGGTGTTCCTGGCCGGTTGCGCCGAGACGATGGTCGACAACGCCGCCCTGGCCGTCCCGCCCCGCCTCCTGCCGCGCGAGCAGCTCGAGCGCGCGAACGGGCGGTTGTTCGCGACCCAGTCCGTCATCAACACCTTTGTCGGTCCGCCCGCCGGGGCGGCGTTGTTCGCGCTGGCGGCGTCCGCGGCCTTCTACACCGGCGCGGCCGCGTTCGCCCTCGCCGGTCTGGCAGCCCTGCTGCTGCCCGCGGTGCGCCCGACCGCCGAGGAGTTGGAGCGCCGCCGCGTCACCCCGACCACCATCTCCCAGGACATCCGCTCCGGATGGGTCCACTTCTGGCGCCATGACCTGCTGCGCCGAGTCGCCTTCATCTCGGCGGCCATCAACTTCTTCGGCTCGGCCACCGGCGGGTTGCTCGTCCTGCTCGTCACCGGCCCGTACGACGTGCCGATGTCGCGCTACGGCCTGTTCATCGCCGTTCCCGCCGCAGGTGCGATCGCCGGCTCACTGCTCGCCGAACACGTCGTGCCCCGCATCGGCGGCGGCCCCACCACCTGGCTCGCGGCCCTCGTCCCGGCCGTCAGCTACGCCATCCTCGGTCTGGGGCACGACACGCCCCTCGCCCTCGCCGGCATGTTCTGCGCCGCCATCGCCACCTCGCTGAACCAGATCGTCGTCAGCACGCTGCGTCAAGCGGTAGTCCCCGACGAACTCCTCGGCCGTGTCACCGCCGCCTACCGCCTGGTGGTCCTCGGCGTCGTCCCCCTCGGCGCCGTCGCCGGCGGCGTGCTCGGACGCGGCCTGGGGATCCGCGCCCCCTTCGTCGCCGCCGCCGTCGGACTCGTGCTCGCCGCGTTCCTGCTCGCCTCCCGGGTGACCACCGAGGCCCTCCGCGACGCCGAGACGGCCCGTCACCCCTGACCGGATCCCCGTCCTCGGTCCGGGGCTCCCCGGCGGATCCGCGGCTCGCCGGCGGATCCGGGGGTGCCCGGCGGATCCGGGGGTGCCCGGCGGATTCGAGCGCTCGGCCAGGAGGCGCCACCGGAGTGGGTCGGCGGGGAAAGATTGAGGCTCCCAGCGGACGTTCGGCCCGACTGGGGAAGAATGGCCGCGTGACTTCCGCGCGAGAACTCGTCCTGCTCGGCTCCACGGGCTCGATCGGCACCCAGGCCATCGACATCGTCCGGCGCAACCCGGAGCGGTTCCGGGTGGTGGCGCTCGGCGCGGGCGGCGGCAACGTCGACCTGCTCGCGGCGCAGGCCCTCGAACTCGGCGTCGAGGCGGTCGGCGTCGCGAAGGCGTCCGCCGCCCAGGACCTCCAGCTCGCGTTCTACTCCGAGGCGAGCCGGCGCGGCTGGTCGAGCGGCGACTTCAAGCTGCCCAAGATCATCGCCGGGCCGGACGCGATGACCGAGCTGGCGCAGTGGCCGTGTGACGTGGTCCTCAACGGGGTGGTCGGCTCGCTCGGGCTGGCGCCGACCCTCGCGGCGCTGCGCGCCGGCCGTACGCTCGCGCTCGCCAACAAGGAGTCGCTCGTGGCCGGCGGCCCCCTCATGAAGGCCGCCGTGACCCGCGCGGGGCAGATCGTGCCGGTCGACTCGGAGCACTCGGCGCTCGCCCAGTGCCTGCGCGGCGGGACGCGGGGCGAGGTGCGCCGGCTCGTCGTGACCGCCAGCGGCGGGCCGTTCCGGGGGAAGCGGCGCGAGGAGTTGACGCGGGTCACGCCCGAGCAGGCGCTGGCGCACCCGACCTGGAACATGGGCCCGGTCGTCACGATCAACTCGGCGACCATGGTCAACAAGGCGCTCGAGGTGATCGAGGCGCACGAGCTGTTCGACGTCCCGTACGCCGACATCACCGTGATGGTGCACCCCCAGTCGGTGATCCACTCGATGGTCGAGTTCGCCGACGGCTCCACCCTCGCCCAGGCCAGCCCGCCGGACATGCGGCTGCCCATCGCGCTGGGCCTCGGCTGGCCGGACCGGGTCCCGGACGCGGCCCCGGCCGTCGACTGGACGACCAGCCACACCTGGGAGTTCGCCCCGCTCGACGACGAGGCGTTCCCGGCCGTCGCGCTGGCCAAGGCCGCCGGCGAGGCCGGGTGCTGCCGGCCGGCCGTCTACAACGCGGCGAACGAGGAGTGCGTGGCCGCGTTCGTGGCCGGACGGTTGCCCTTCCTCGGCATCGTGGACACCGTCGCGAGGGTGCTGGAGGACGCTCCGGAGTTCGGCGAACCAGGTACCGTCGAGGACGTGCTCGCGGCGGAGTCGTGGGCCCGTGCGCACGCACAGGAGATCATCGCCGCGGCGGTGGAAGGAGCTTGATGGCATACCTGCTCGGGGTGGCGCTGTTCGCGCTGGCCATCCTCGTCTCGGTGAGCCTGCACGAGGCGGGGCACATGCTGACCGCCAAGGCGTTCGGGATGAAGGTCACACGCTACTTCGTCGGGTTCGGGCCCACCCTGTGGTCGTTCCGCCGCGGCGAGACCGAGTACGGCGTCAAGGGCATCCCCCTCGGCGGTTTCTGCAAGATCGTCGGCATGACCCCGCAGGACGACGACGTGGACCCGGCCGACGAGCCGCGGGCCATGTGGCGCTACCCGGTGTGGAAGCGGACGATCGTGATGTCCGCGGGCTCGATCACCCACTTCGCGCTCGCCCTGGTCACGCTCTGGATCCTCGCCGTCTCCGCCGGCCTGCCCAACCCGAACTTCCCGAGCACGGAGGCGGAGATCCGGCAGGAGCCGGCGGTCGTCGCGCTGAGCGACTGCGTGGTGCCGGACAACAGCGTCCGCGAGTGCCAGCCGGGCGACGCGGCCAGCCCGGCCGCGCAGGCCAACCTGCGTGACGGCGACCGGATCACCTCGCTCAACGGCCAGCCGATCGACAACTACGGTGAGCTGCTCACCGCGCTGCGGGGTCTCACGCCGGGGAGCACCGCGACGATCGGGTACGTCCGGGACGGGCAGCCGGGTCAGACCCGGGCGGTCCTCGCGAAGACCGAGCGGCCCCCGCTGGACGACCCGGAGGGCGCTGTCACGCCGGTCGCCGCGCTCGGCGTGGGTCTGATCCCGAGCACCCCCACGCGGGTGACGTACGGGCCGGTCGCGGCGTTCGGCGCGACCGCCGACTTCACCGGCGAGATGGCGGTGAACACGGTGCACGCGTTGCAGCGGATCCCGCAGAAGATCCCCGCGCTCTGGCAGGCGATCACCGGCGGTGAGCGGGACATGGACACCCCGATCAGCGTGGTGGGCGCCAGCCGGCTCGGCGGCGAGGCCGTCGAGAACAACGCCTGGCTGGTCTTCTTCATGCTGTTCGTCTCGCTGAACTTCTTCATCGGCGTGTTCAACCTGCTGCCGCTGCTCCCGCTCGACGGCGGCCACATCGCCATCGCCTGGTTCGAACGCGCCCGGTCCTGGGTCTACGCGCGGCTGCGCCGCCCGGACCCGGGCCGCGTCGACTACCTCAAGCTCATGCCCTTCACGTACGCGGTGATCCTGATCGGTGGCGCGTTCACGCTGCTGACCATCACCGCGGACGTGGTCAACCCGATCACGCTCTTCTCAAGGTGAGTGCCTGAAGTGACCGCAGTCAGCCTCGGTATGCCGCCCGTGCCGCCCCCGCCGCTCGCGAAGCGCCGGGCCAGCCGCCAGATCATGGTCGGCTCGGTCCCGGTGGGCGGCGGCGCGCCCGTGTCCGTGCAGTCGATGACCACCACCCTCACCGCCGACGTGAACGCCACGTTGCAGCAGATCGCCGAGCTGACCGCGGCCGGCTGCCAGATCGTCCGGGTCGCCGTGCCGTCCCAGGACGACGTCGAGGCGCTGCCGGCGATCGCCAAGAAGTCGAAGATCCCGGTGATCGCGGACATCCACTTCCAGCCGAAGTACGTCTTCGCCGCGATCGACGCCGGCTGCGCCGCCGTCCGGGTCAACCCCGGCAACATCCGGCAGTTCGACGACAAGGTCAAGGAGATCGCCAAGGCGGCCAGCGACGCCGGGGTGCCGATCCGCATCGGCGTCAACGCCGGTTCGCTGGACAAGCGGCTGCTGAGCAAGTACGGCAAGGCCACGGCCGAGGCGCTGGTCGAGTCGGCGCTCTGGGAGTGCTCGCTCTTCGAGGAGCACGGCTTCCGGGACATCAAGATCTCCGTGAAGCACAACGACCCCGTCGTGATGATCCGGGCGTACCGGCAGCTCGCCGAGCAGTGCGACTACCCGCTGCACCTGGGCGTCACCGAGGCGGGCCCGGCGTTCCAGGGCACGATCAAGTCGGCGGTGGCGTTCGGCGCGCTGCTCGCCGAGGGGATCGGCGACACGATCCGGGTGTCGCTCTCCGCGCCGCCGGTGGAGGAGATCAAGGTCGGCACCGCGATCCTGGAGTCGCTGGGGCTGCGCGAGCGTGGCCTGGAGATCGTCTCCTGCCCGTCCTGCGGGCGTGCGCAGGTGGACGTCTACAAGCTCGCCGAGGAGGTCACCGCCGGCCTGGAGGGGCTGCCGGTGCCGCTGCGGGTGGCCGTGATGGGCTGCGTCGTCAACGGCCCGGGCGAGGCCCGGGAGGCCGACCTCGGTGTCGCCTCCGGCAACGGCAAGGGTCAGATCTTCGTGAAGGGGCAGGTCATCAAGACCGTCCCCGAGGGGCAGATCGTGGAGACGCTCATCGAGGAGGCGCTGCGCCTGGCCGAGGAGATGGGCGCGGAACTCCCCGAGGAGCTGCGCGGGCTGGTCACCGGTCCCACGGTCACCGTCCACTGACGTCGGCATCGCCGAAGGGCGGCCTCCCGCGGGAGGCCGCCCTTCGCGCGTACGGGGGGCCGGTGACCGCCCTCGTGTCGTGGTGGTGGGAGTCGCTCACTCGGACTCGGCGAGGATCGCGTAGAGCTTGCGCCGCGTCTCGTCGAGCACCTGGGCGGCGCGTTCGCGCTGGTCGTCGGTGCCGGTCATCATCACCTGCCGCAGGGCGTGCATGGCCTGTGCCCCCGCGTCACGGATGTCGTGCCAGCTGTTGACGGTCGTCTCGCCGAACTCCGCCCAGGGCGGGGTCTGCGCCGCCGTGTTCGCCTCCTCCCGCCCCTGCTCGGTGAGCGTGAACCGCTTCCGCCCGCCGTCGGAGTCGGCGGCGGCCGTAATGGCGCCCTCGTCCTCGAGCAGTTGCAGGGTGGGGTAAATCGAGCCGGGGCTGGGGCGCCACGCCCCGCCGGTGCGGGAGTCGATCTCCTGGATCATCTCGTAGCCGTGCATCGGCCGCTCGGTGAGCAGGGCCAGCACGGCCCCGCGCACGTTGGGGCGGCGTCCGCGTCCCCGGCCGCGCCCGCGACCGTGCCCATGGCCGTGCGGCCCGGGCGGGAACGGCGGGCCCGGAGGTACGGGCGGGAAGCCGAAGCCCCGCATGCGCATCTCGTGCATCGCGTGCAGTCGTCGGTGGAAGCCCATCGGGCTCTCCCTTCATCGTCCTATCACTGATGCATCAACGATATATCGGCAATGCATCGGCGACAAGACGGGAGCGCAACCCGGTTCACAAACCGTACGTACGTCTTGCTAAGCTCGCGGCCGTGCGCCTGCTTCCCGAACCGGGCCCGGCCCGGACCCTCGCCCTGTCCACCCTGGTGAACACCGTCGGACGCGGCACGTGGCTGACCGTGAGCGCCCTGTTCCTGACCCGCTCGGTCGGGCTGACCGTGGCGCAGGTCGGTGTGGCGCTCAGCGTCACGGCGCTCGTGAGCCTCGTCGCGAGCACGCCGATGGGCTACCTCGCCGACCGGCACGGGCCCCGCGGCCTCCAGCTCGCCGCGCTCGTCGCGTCCGCCGTCTGCACGGCCGCGCTCGTGGCGGTCCGCTCCTTCGCGGCGTTCCTCGTGGTCGGCGTGCTCATGGCGGTCGCCGACTCGGCCACCCGCGGCGCGCGCGGGGCGCTGATCGCCGGTGCGGTCCCGGCCGACCAGCGCGTACGCACCCGGGCCCACCTGCGCGCCGTCACCAACGTGGGGATCTCGGTCGGTGCCGTGGTGGCCGGGGTCGGCCTCGCCGCGGACACCCGGGCCGCGTACGTGGCGCTGATCCTGCTGGACTGCGTCACGTACCTGGTGGCGGCCGCGATCCTGCTGCGGCTGCCGGAGGTGCCGCCGGTTCCGGCGCCGGCGCACGGGCCGCGGCTCATCGCGCTGCGGGACCGCCCGTTCCTCGCCTTCACGGTGCTGGACGGGCTGATGTCGATGCACTTCGGACTGCTCAACATCGCCCTGCCGCTGTGGATCGCCGGGCACACGAGGGCGCCGCACTGGCTGATCTCGGGCTGCATGCTGGTCAACACGGTGATGGTGGTGCTGTTCCAGGTCCGCGCCTCGCGTGGCACCGAGGACCTGTCCGGCGCCGGCCGGGCCGCCCGCCGGGCGGGAGCCGTGATCGCCGTCGCCTGCGTCCTCTTCGCGGCCAGCGGCGGCGTACCCGCCCCGGTCGCCGTGCCGCTGCTGCTCGGCGGGGCGCTGGTGCACGTGGTGGGCGAGCTGTGGCACGCGGCGGCCGGCTGGGGCGTCTCGTTCGGCCTCGCCCCGGCCCACGCGCAGGGCCAGTACCAGGGCGCGTACGCGATGGGCATGCAGCTCGGGTCGATGGTGGCGCCGGTCGTGGTGACGACGCTGGCGGTCGGTTGGGGCGTACCGGGCTGGTTGCTCCTCGGTGGGCTCTTCCTGCTCCTCGGTGCGCTGGTGCCGCCCGTGGTGCGGTGGGCCGGGCGGACCCGGGAGGAGCAGCTCGTGGCCGCGTGACGCCGAGTCGGCACTCAGGCCGCGGGCCGGGGGCCGCATCTGGCACGCTGGAGGTGTGCTGACGGTGCCGGTGCGGCAACTCGGGGAATCGGAACGACGCGCGGTCGAGCGGCTGCTCGACCTCGACCCGTACGCGGGCGCGCCGGTCGCCGAGCGGATCGCCGCGCGCGGGCTCTCCTGGTGGCGGGCCGACGGGCGGGTCCTGGGCTACGGCGCCCGTCGGCACCTGGAGTCGATCTGCTGGCTGGGCGGCAATCTCACGCCGGTGCTCGCCACCGAGCCGGCCGTCGCCGCCTTCGCCGACCTGCTGGCCGGCGAGGAACGGCTCTGCTCGTCGATCGTCGGCCGGGCCGACGCCGTGCTCGGGCTCTGGGACCGCCTCGCCGACGTCTGGGGGCCGGCCCGGGACGTACGCCCGAACCAGCCGCTGCTGGCCACCGAGGCGTTGCCGGTGGTGCCCGCCGACCCCGAGGTCCGCCGGGTGCGCAGCGGGGAGATCGACCGGCTCTTCCCGGCGGCGGTGGCGATGTACACCGAGGAGGTCGGTGTCTCGCCGCTGGCCGAGGACGGCGGGCGCAGCTACCGGCGGCGGGTCAGCGAGCTGGTCCGCGGCGGCCGCGCGTACGCCCGGTTCGCCGACGGGCGGGTCATCTTCAAGGCCGAGCTCGCGGTGGTGACCCGGCGGACGGCGCAGATCCAGGGGGTCTGGGTGGCGCCCGAGTGGCGCGGACGGGGGATCGCCACGGCCGCGATGGCGGCCGTCGTGCGGGACGCCCTGCTGCGGGTCGCCCCGACGGTCAGCCTGTACGTCAACGACTTCAACCTGCCGGCCCGCCGCGTCTACGAGCGGTGCGGCTTCCGGCCCGTGGGCACGCTGGCCACCGTGCTGTTCTGACCGGCGCCCGCCGCTGCGCCCGGCGAGCCCGCCGCTCCCGCTGTTCGTCCCTTCCTCCTGCCCCTCGCCGGTGTCCGGGCGATGACGCGGATCACGGTCGCCGGCCGCGCCGGAACCGGACACGGGCACTAGGCTGAGAATGTTTTTAGACTGACCAGTCAGTGCAAAGGCGAGGCAGACGTGATCATCGAGGCGTACGGGCTCGGACTGCGTACCCGCCGCGGCTGGGTCTTCCGGGACGTCGACCTGACCGCCGACGAAGGGGAGCTGCACGCGGTGACCGGGCCGGCGGCCAGCGGCCGTACGTCGCTGCTGCTGGCGCTCGCCGGCCGGTTCCCGACCACCGAGGGACGGCTGGTCCGGCACGGCACCGCCGCGCTCGGTCACGTCGCGGGCGTGCACGAACCCGATCCGGAACTGACCGTGGCCGAGCACGTCACCGAGCGGCTGCTGCTGCTCGGCCCGCCCCGCGACCTCCCGTCCCGGGCCGCGCGGAGGGCGTACCGGCGGGACGCGCTCGCCGCCGCGCTCGACGGCGCCGGTCTCACCGGCGGGGTGCCGCTCGACCCGGCCGCCCGGGGACGCGACCTCGCCCCGGTGCAACGGCAGGTGCTCGGTCTCGTCCTCGCCACGCTGAGCCGGCCGCGGCTGATCGTCGCCGACGACGTCGACGCCGGCGCGGACCCGTCCGAGCGCGCCTGGCTCTGGGCGGCACTGGCCCGGCTCGCGGCGCAGGGCCACGCCGTGGTGGTCAGCGCCCGGGCCGTCGAGCCGGGGGTCGGCGCGATCGAGCACCGGCTCGGCCCGTCGGCCGAACGCCCGCCCGGCGCGGGGCCCGCACAGGCCGAACCCGACCCCGGGACCGAGGCCGGCCCCGAGACCCAGCCCGATGCCGAGGCCCGCCCCGAGGTCGGGGCACGGGGCGGCGCGCACACCGAAACCCTGGAGGTGACCCGATGAGCGTGATCCGGTTGGCCGGGTTCGAGCTGCGGCGGATGCTCCGCGGGCGGCTGCCGCGCGCCGCGCTGGCCGTGCTGACCGTGATCCCGCTGCTCTACGGGGCGCTCTACCTCTACGCCTTCTGGGATCCGTACGGGAAGCTGGACCGCATCCCCGTGGCGCTGGTGAACGCCGACCGGCCGGTGACCGCCGCCGACGGCACCGAGGTCCACGCCGGCCGGGACCTCACCGACGAACTGCTCGACCGGCGGGTGTTCGGCTGGCACGTCACCGACGCGCGCGACGCCGCCGCCGGGCTGCGCAGCGGCCGCTACCACCTCGTCTTCGCCATCCCGGCGGACTTCTCGGCGAGCCTCGCCGGCAGCCCCGAACCGGACCGGCCCGCCCGGCGCGGCCAGCTCACGGTGGTCAGCGACGACGCCACCAACTACCTGTCCGGCCTGCTCGCCCGCTCCGCGTTCACCGAGATCCGCGCCGCCGCGGCGGAGAGCGCGGCCACCGACTACTTCCAGAAGATGCTGGTCGGCTTCACCGACGCCAAGGCCGAGACCGGTCGCGCCGCCGACGGTGCCGGGCAGCTCGCCGACGGGCTGGGCACCAGCCGGGCGGGGGCCGGCACCCTCGCCGACGGTCTGGACCGTTCGGTGGCCGGCGCCGGACAGCTCTCGGAGGGTCTGGACGCCTCGGCCGCCGGAGCCGGACGGCTCGCCACCGGGCTGGACGAGACCGCGCGCGGCGCGGACGAACTCGCCGCCGGGCTCGGCCGGCTGCGCACGGGCGCGGCGCAGCTCGCCGACGGCACCGCCCGGGCGGCCAGCGAGACCCGCGCGGTGGCGACCCGCGTCGACGCCGCGATCGACCGGGTCGAGCCGGTCCTGCGGGACAACGCCGACCGGATCGCGCGGTCCGCGACCGCCATCGCCGACGGCGCCCAGGCGCTCGCCGACAACCTCGACGCGTTGCCTCGGCACGCGGACACCGCCCTGACCCAGGCCGAGAAGGTGCGCGACCGGCTCGACGCGCTCGTCGCCGCCCACCCGGACCTCGCCGACGACCCGAACGTGGTGGCCGCCCGCGCCGCCGCCGACGCGACGGTCGACGCGGCCCGTACGGTCACCGACGCCCTGGACGACACCGACCTGTCCGCGTTGCGCCAGCGGATGCTCACGGTGGCCGCCACCGCCCGGGAGATCGCCGCCGCGGCGCCGCACCTGGCCGACGACGTGGCGGCCGCCCGCGCCAAGGTGGACGAGCTGGCCGGCGGGCTGAGCACGCTCGCCGACGGCAGCGCGGCGCTGCGCGACGGCCTCGGTGACGCGGCCGACGGCGCCGACCAGGTGCGCGGCGGGCTGTTCCGGCTCGCCACCGGCGCCCGCGAGCTGGACGGCGGCCTCGGCACGCTGGGCGGCGGCAGCGACCGGCTCGCCGACGGGCTCACCCGGCTGGAGAGCGGCGCCGGTGACCTCGCCGCCGGCCTGACGAGGCTCGGCGACGGCGCCGGTGACCTCGCCGACGGGTTGGCCGCCGGAGCGGAGAAACTGCCCGGGTACGACGACGCGGACGCCCGATCCGCCGTCCTCGGCGATCCGGTCGCCCTGGACCGCAGCGCGAGGCACCCGGCCGCCGCGTACGGGGTCGGCTTCGCGCCGTACTTCCTCGGGCTCGCGCTCTGGGTCGGCGCGATGATCACGTACATGCTGCTGCGGCCGGTGAACCGGCGGCACGTGATGTCCGGCGCGCCCGCGTGGCGGGTCGCGCTGGCCGGCTGGCTCCCCGCCGCGGCGGTCGGGCTGGCCCAGGCCGGGGTGCTCTTCGCCGTGGTCACGCTGGTGCTCGACCTGGATCCGGTCCGGCCGGCCGCGACGCTCGGGACGCTGGCGCTCACCTCGCTCGCGTTCACCGCGATCATGCAGTGGCTCGGCGCGCAGCTCGGCCCGGCCGGCCGGCTCGCGGCGCTGGCGCTGCTCATGCTCCAGCTCACCTCGTCCGGCGGCACCTACCCGGTGCAGACCTCGCCCGGCTTCTTCCAGGCCATCCACCCGTACCTGCCGATGACCTACGTGGTGACGGCCCTGCGGCACACCGTCAACGGCGGGGCGGTCGCGCCGGTGGTCACGGCGGCGCTGGTGCTCGCCGGCTTCGCGGTGGCCGCGCTGGCGCTCACCGTCGACGCCGCCCGGCGGTCGCGCCGGCTGACCCCGGCGCGGCTGCACCCCGAGCTCACCATGTGAGGATGGGCGCGACGGCGGTGGGACGGGGGCACGAGTGACGGACGGGCGGTCGCGGCGCCGGGAGGACACCCGGCAACGTCTCTTCGAGGCGGCGGTGGAGCTCATCGCCGAGCAGGGCTTCTCGGCCACCACCGTCGACGACATCGCGGCGCGGGCCGGCGTGGCGAAGGGGACCGTCTACTACAACTTCGAGTCCAAGACGGTGCTCTTCGAGGAGCTGCTGCGGCACGGCATCGGCCTGCTCACCGCCGAGTTCCGGGCCGCCGTGGCCGGGCTGCCGCCGCGCGAGGCCGTGGCGGCCCTCGTCCGGGCGGAACTGGAGTACATCCGCCGCTACCGGGCCTTCGCCCAACTGCTGCTCTCCGAGATGTGGCGGACCAACCGGGAGTGGCAGCAGACGCTGCGGCTGTTGCGCGGCGAGGCGATCGAGGTGATCGCCGAGACGGTACGGGCCGGTGTGCGCAGCGGTGACCTGCCGGCCGACCTCGACGTGCGGACGGCGTCGTCCGCGCTGTTCGGCGTCGGCCTCGTGGTGGCCGTGGACTGGCTCGTGTTCCAGCCGGAGCGGCCCATCGAGGACGTGCAGGAGGCGCTGCTCGGCATCGTCCGCCGGGTCGCCCAGACCTGATCCACCTCGGGCCGCGGAGCCGAAAATGCGTTGATCCGTCCGGGCCGGACGGACGAGGCTGGGGTCACCGCCCCCACCCGACCAGAGTCCGGAGGACTGTCCATGCGCCTGCTCCGTGACCTCTGGGCGACCGCACCCCGCCGGATGGCGGCGGTCCTCGTGCTCGTCGTGCTCGGCGCCGCCGGTCAGGCGGCCGCCTCCGCGCTCGCCGGGCCGGTGCTCGTCCACCGGTCGGCCGGCTGGTTCACGGCCCTCGCCGTGGCGCTGGTCGCCGCGGTCGTCACCGACCTGGCGGTGGGGCTGCTGATGGCCGGCCTGACCGCCGACTGGTCCGCCGACGTGCGGCGCCGGCTCTGCCGGGTGGCGCTCGGGCAGGACCTGCCCACGCTGGAGACCACCCCGGTCGGCGAGCTGCTCGACCGCATCGACAACGACGTCTACCAGGTCGCCGCCGAGGTGCGGAACACCGGCGTCCGCCTGGTGCAGGGCGTGGCCGTGTGCCTGCTCGCGACCGTGAGCGCCCTGTTCGTCTGGTGGCCCGCCGGCGTCGGGATGGTCGTGGTGACCGCGCTGCTGACCGTCGTGCTGCGCCGGCCCACCGCGGCGATCGCCCCCGCCCGGATGGCCGAGGAGGAGGCCTGGTCGGACCTCGCCGCCGTCATGGAGGAGGCGGTCCACGGCCAGGACGACGTCCGCACCAGCCTGGCCCGGCCGTACGTGCTGCGCCTCTACGCCCGCCGGGCCGCCGAGGTGATCGCCCGCGCCGGTCGGGTGTTCCGGATGTCGGCCCGGGTCACCGCCGTCGCCGCGGGCGCCATCCGCGCCGGCATCGCCGCCGTGGTGCTCGCGGGTGCGTGGGCGCTGGCCAGCGGCCGGATCGACGGGGCCCGGCTGACGGCCATCTGGCTGCTCGCGATCGCCTTCGGGGCGACGGTCGAGCACATGGCCCGCTGGGTGCCGCACCTGCAGTACGCGCTCGGCGCGTGGGCGCGGGTGCAACTGCTCTCCAGCGCCACGCAGGAGCCGACCGGCGGCGCCGCCCCCGCCGACGGTGACCTGACCGTACGGGGGCTGACCTTCCGCTACCCGTCCAGCGACGACCGGGGCCCGGCGCTGCGGGACATCCGGCTGACCTTCGCGCGCGGCCGGTCGTACGCGCTGGTGGGCCGCACCGGCTCGGGCAAGTCGACGCTGGCCAAGGTGCTCACGCGGGCGGTCGACGTGCCCCGGGGCACGGTCTTCCTCGGCGACACGGACCTCGTCGACCTGGACGTCGAGGAGTTGCGCCGCTGGATCGCGGTGGTGCCGCAGCGGACGGAGATCCTCGCCGGGACGCTGGCCGAGAACGTGGCGCTCTTCGACCCCGACCTGCTCGACGGCGCCACCCGGGCACTGGAGGAACTGGGGCTCGCGGGCTGGATCGCCGAGCTGCCCGACGGTGTGCACACCCGGCTCGGGGAGGGCGGGCACGTGCTCTCCGCCGGCCAGGAGCAGCTGGTGGCGTTCGCCCGGATCCTCGTCCGCGACCCCCGCGTGGTGATCCTCGACGAGGCCACCGCCCGGCTCGACCCGGTCACCGAGGTCCGCGTACGGCAGGCCACCGAGCGGCTGCTCACCGACCGGATCGGCATCGTCATCGCGCACCGGCTCTCGTCGGTGCGCCGCTGCGACGAGGTGGTGGTGCTCGCCGACGGCGAGGTGCTGGAGGCCGGCCCGCTGCGCGAGTCCGAGCGCTTCGCGGAACTGCTCGCCACCGCGGGCGCGTACGCCGGTGCGGGCAGCGTGGCCCCCGCGCGGGGCGGGCTGGACCTGCTGCCGGGACCGGGCCGCGAGTGGGACCTCGCCGAGCCGGCGGCCACGGAGTCGGCGGCGACCGAGCCGGCGGCGGCCGAGCCGGCGGTGGCCGTACCGAAGACGGACCCGCCGCCGCTGCCCCCGGCCCCGCCCGCGCGGACCATGCGGGAGATCCTGCGGCTGGCCGTCAACGATCCGCGGTTCGGCCTGGTCTCCGTCGCGCTGTTCGTCGTGATGACGCTGCTCGGCCTCGACGGCTCGGTGCTGCCGTGGCTCTGGGCGGACGTGGTGGACGGGGGCGACCCGTGGCTCCCGGCGCTCGGGATCGCCGCGGCGCTGCTCGTCGTGCTGCCGTTGCCCTACCTCACGAACCTGTGGTTCCCGCAGTGGTGGATCCGCCAGATGCTGCGGATCAGCCTGCGGCTGGTGCACGGGCAGACCGGCCCGCGCCGGGTCAGCGGGCACACCCCCGCCGAGGTGGTCGCCCAGGGCGGCGATACCGAGCGGGTGGTGCAGCTCGCCGACAACCTCGTCGACCAGTTCATCTCCCTGGCGATCGTGGTCACCATGACGGCGGTGACCGGAAGCGTGGTGCCGGCGCTGTTCTTCCTCGGGACGATGGTGGTCTCCGGGCTCGCGGCGACGCTGTTCGGGCCCCGGCTGGAACGCACCGCGGCCGGCACCGTGAAGGCCCGGGCCGCGTTCGCCACGGCGCTCGTCTCCTCGCTGTCCGCCGCCCGTACGGTGAAGCTCGCCGGGGCGACCGCGCCGGTGCTCGCGCACCTCGCGACGCTGGACACCGTCCGCAGCGAACGGCAGCGCCGCGAGATCGCCATGCAGGTGTGGGCGCGGTCGACCCCGTCCGTGGCGAGCGGCCTGCTGCCGATCGGCGCGTGGGCGCTCTACCTGGCCGGAGGGCTCTCCGCCGGCGCCACGCTGGTGGCGGTCTCCACCCTCGGCGCGGCCCGCTGGTTCGCCTGGACCACGGCCTCGCTGGTCTCCCACTACCCGTCCGCCCGGGTCTGGACCCGCCG
Organism: Micromonospora globbae; assembly: GCF_036184225.1. Lineage (NCBI taxonomy): Bacteria > Bacillati > Actinomycetota > Actinomycetes > Micromonosporales > Micromonosporaceae > Micromonospora > Micromonospora globbae. The sequence goes on along the minus strand of NZ_CP108084.1, from coordinate 3,974,094 downwards.
GACGGTGGCGATGAGCGGTACGGCGGCCTACTCGGCGGCGGTGCCCGGCGTGGACCTGGCCGCCGGGACCGCGCCCGCGCCGCAGCCGCCGCCGCGACGACCGCTGCGCCGGCTCGACCTGGCCGGCTTCGGGGCGCTGCACTCGGACGGGACGCTGGCCGCCCGGGACGTGGACCTCACGGTCGAGCGCGGGCAGCTGGTGCTGGTCGTCGGTCCGGTCGGTTCGGGCAAGTCGTCGCTGCTGCGTGCGCTCGCCGGGATCGTGCACCACACCGGGGAACTCCGCTGGAACGGGGAACCGGTGACCGAGCCGGAGCTGTTCCTGCGCCCGAACCAGGTCGGGTACGTGGGGCAGTTGCCCCGGGTGCTGTCGGGGACGGTGGCGGAGAACATCGCTCTCGGCCACGACGTCGACGCGGCGGCGGCCGTCTCCACCGCCCAGCTGGAGCACGACCTGGCGGCCGCCGGCGGCGGGCTGGGGCTGCTCATCGGGCACAAGGACACCCGCCTGTCCGGCGGGCAGTTGCAGCGGCTGGCGCTGGCCCGGGCGCTCGCGCCCCGCACCGAGCTGCTGGTCGCCGACGACGTGTCGTCCGCGCTGGACGTCACGACCGAGCTGGCGTTGTGGGCGGCGCTGCGGGAGCACGGGGTCACGGTGGTCGGCTCCACCTCCAAGCGGGCGGCGCTGGTCCGCGCCGACCACGTGGTGGTGCTGGTGGGCGGCACGGTCGCCGCCCAGGGCCGCTGGCGCGACCTGGAACCCGACTGGGGCCACCTGGCCGGCTGACCCCCACCTGGCCGGCTGACCCCCACCGCGCGCCCCGCCCCCGACCCCCGCGTCCCGGCCCCCCGCCCCCGGGACTACGGCGTCGATCATGAGGTTAGCGGGGCGGAATGCCCGATTCGCCGTCGCCAACCTCATGATCGACCGAGTAGCCGGCGGGCGGGCGGGGCGGGCGGGGGTCGGGGGTCGGGGGTTGGCGGGGGAGGGGCGGGGTCAGGCGGCGCGGAGGTACTGGCTGGGCCAGGTGGGGGTGACGCCGAGCTTCGCGGCCGCGTGGAGCGGCCAGTACGGGTCGCGCAGCAGTTCGCGGCCGAGCAGCACCAGGTCGGCCTCGCCGTCGGCGACGATCCGTTCGGCGTGCTCGGGCTCCACGATGAGGCCGACGGCGCCGGTGGCGACCCCCGCCTCCCGGCGGATGCGGGCGGCCGCGGGCACCTGGTAGCCCGGGCCGAGCGGGATGCGGGCCGCGGGGCTGATGCCGCCGGAGGAGGTGTCCACCAGGTCCACGCCGGCGGCGGCCAGCTCGGCGGCGAGCGCCACGCTGTCGTCCACCGTCCAGCCGCCGTCGACCCAGTCGGTGGAGGAGATCCGGGCGAGCACCGGCACGTCCTCGCCGACCGCGGCGCGTACCGCCCGGGCCACCTCCAGCGTGAGCCGCATCCGCCCGGCACGGTCGCCGCCGTACGCGTCGGTGCGGTGGTTGGTCAGCGGGGACAGGAACTCGTGCAGCAGGTACCCGTGCGCCGCGTGGATCTCCACGGCGGCGAATCCGGCGTCCAGCGCCCGGGTGGCGGCGGCCGCGAACGCGTCGACCACCGCCGCGATGCCGGCCGCGTCGAGGGCGGTCGGCGTCCGGTAGTGCGGGGCGAACGGCTCCGTGCCCGGGCCGACCGGGGTCCAGCCGCCCTCGCCGTCGGGCACCCCGCCCTGCGCGTCCGCCCACGGACGGTACGTCGAGGCCTTGAACCCGGCGTGCGCGAGCTGCACGGCCGGCACCGCACCGTGGGCGGCGAGGAACGCGGTCACCGGGCGCCAGGCGTCCACGTGCGCGCCGGACCAGATCCCGGTGTCCTGCGGGCTGATCCGCCCCTCCGGCAGCACGGCGGTCGCCTCGCTGAGCACCAGGCCGACGCCGCCGACGGCGCGGGCGCCGAGGTGCACGAGGTGCCAGTCGGTGGGCAGGCCGTCGGGGCCGGCCGTGTACTGGCACATGGGCGACATGGCGATGCGGTTGGGCAGGGTGACCGCCCGCAGGGCGAGCGGGGAGAAGAGCGTGCTCATGGCGTCATCCTCTCGGTGCACACGACGGAGGGCCCCGGATGGGGGCCCTCCGTCGGTCTCAGGTGTCGACCGGTCCCGGCGTCTCGGTCAGGCCGGGACGGGCGCCAGCTCGTCCTTCCGGGTCGCGGCGTCCGCCGGCTCCGGGTCGATCAGCTCACGCCGGCCGGCCGAGTCGTACGCGGTGCGGTCGAGCGTGCCCTCGCGGGCCGCCACGACGGTCGGCACCAGCGCCTGTCCGGCCACGTTCGTGGCGGTGCGGATCATGTCCAGGATCGGGTCGATGGCCAGCAGCAGGCCGGCGCCGGCCAGCGGCAGGCCCAGCGTGCTGAGGGTCAGGGTGAGCATCACGAGCGCGCCGGTCAGGCCCGCCGTGGCGGCCGAGCCGACCACCGACACGAACGCGATCAGCAGGTAGTCGGTCACCCCGAGGTGCACGCCGAACACCTGGGCCACGAAGATCGCGGCGAGCGCCGGGTAGATCGCGGCGCAGCCGTCCATCTTCGTGGTCGCGCCGAACGGCACCGCGAACGAGGCGTACTCGCGGGGCACGCCGAGCCGCTCGACGGCCCGCTGGGTCACCGGCATGGTGCCCACCGAGGAGCGGGAGACGAAGGCCAGCTCGATGGCGGGCCAGGCGCCGGCGAAGAAGCGCAGCGGGTTGAGCCGGCCGGCGGCCAGGAGCACCACCGGGTAGACCACCAGCAGCACGATCGCGCAGCCGACGTAGACGGCCGTGGTGAACTTGGCGAGCGGCGCGAGCAGGTCCCAGCCGTACGAGGCGACGGCGTTGCCGATGAGGCCGAGCGTGCCGATCGGGGCGAGCCGGATCACCCACCACAGGGCCTTCTGGACGATCTCCAGGACGGAGCGGTTGAGCGTCACGAACGGCTCGGCCTTCTCGCCGACGAGCAGCGCGGCGGCGCCGACGACGATGGCCAGGAAGACGATCTGGAGCACGTTGCCCTCGACGAACGCGCCGACCGGGTTCGTCGGCACGATGCCGGTGAGGAAGTCCGTCCAGGAGCCGGTCCGCTTCGGCTCGGCGGCGCCCGCGAGGTCGAGGGTGACGCCCCGGCCCGGGTTGGTGAGGAGGCCGAGGCCGATGCCGACGCTCACCGCGACCAGGGCGGTGATGCCGAACCAGAGCAGCGTCTTCAGCGCCAGCCGGGCGGCGTTGGCCACGCCGCGCAGGCTCACGACGCTGACCACGATGGCGGTGAAGACCAGCGGCGGCACGGCCAGCTTCAGCAGCTGGACGAAGAGGCCGCCCACGGTGTCGAGGGTGCTGGTCAGCCAGCTCAGGTCGTTCGCGCGGGCCAGGAAGCCGAGGGCGACGCCGAGCACGAGGCCGAGCAGGATCTGTACGGAGAAGGGAATCTTGCGCAGGGCTGTGGGCATGGGGATGTGTCCAAGGGTCTGGTGGGTCCGGGCAGGGTCAGGAGACGGGCTGCCCCGGACAGACGCCGCTGGCCTGCAGTCGCAGATCGACGTACAGGCGGACGGTCAGGCACCAGATGTTGGTCATCGCCGCACGACGATACGCCGGGGACGTCCGGTGCGGAAGGGGCGGTGCGCGTGACGATCCTTACAAACATGTCTGTCGATGGCTGACACCCCGCACGGCACCCGCCGGCACCTACCGCCGGTCGACGAGGCCGACGGTCGTGGCCGCGGCCACCCCCCAGAGCACCGCGATCGCGAGCACCACGCGCTCCAGCACGCCGACCAGCGTCCCGCGGCCGACCAGCAGCATCGCGAGCCCGACCGCGGCGCACAGCGGCAACGCCACCGCGGCGGCGAGGGCGGACAGGCGCCGCAGCCGCGCTCCGGCGTCCCGTGCGAGCGTCACCGCCACCATCGCGAGGACCACCGCCGCGGTGGCCGCGATGCTCGCCCCGCCGTGCACCAGGTCGGCCACGGTGGCCCGCTCGAACGGCGGCAGCGGGCAGCCGGTGCTGCAGGTCACCGCCCCGGACAGCGCCGTGCCGAGGCCGCCCGCGGCCAGCAGCGCGGCCGCCACCCGCAGCACCGGCGGCAGCGCCGCGGCGAGCAGGAGCAGCCCGGCGGCGAGGGCGTACACCCCCACCCGGTACGTCGGCGCGTGGTCACTGCCGGTGATGCCGGCCTCGCTCACGTACCCGGTGAATCCCGGGCCGGGACCGGCGAGCACGGCGACCGTCACCGCGGACGCCCCGGCGAGGATGCAGCCGGCGGCCGCGGCCGCGGCGGCGGCACGGAGCGTGAGCGGCGGCTCGGGTCGGGCCCGGTCAGCCACGCCCGTGCGGCGTGGTCCAGCCGGAGGTGTCCGGGCCCAGCGGCACGATCCCGCTCGGGTTGATCTCCCGGTGGGTGGCGTAGTAGTGCCGCTTGATGTGGTCGAAGTCGACCGTCTCGCCGAAGCCGGGGGTCTGGAACAGGTCCCGGGCGTACGCCCAGAGCACCGGCATCTCGGTGAGCTTCTGCCGGTTGCACTTGAAGTGCCCGTGGTAGGCCACGTCGAAGCGGACGAGCGTGGTGAACAGCCGCACGTCCGCCTCGGTGATCTTCTCGCCCATCAGGTACCGCTGCCCGGCGAGCCGCTCCGACAGCGCGTCCAGCCGGGCGAACAGCGCCCGGTACGCCTCGTCGTACGCCTGCTGGGAGGTGGCGAAGCCGCACCGGTAGACGCCGTTGTTGACGTCCCGGTGGATCTCCGCCATCAGCGCGTCCATCTCGGGGCGCAGCTCGACCGGGTAGAGGTCCGGCGCGTCCGGGGCGTGGAACCGCCGCCACTCGGTGGAGAAGTCCAGGGTGAGCTGGGGATAGTCGTTCGTGACCACCTGCCCCGTCACCGTGTCGATCAGCGCCGGCACCGTGATCCGCCCCGTGTAGTCCGGGTCGGTGGCGAGGTACGCCTCGGAGAGGAAGCCGATGCCGAGCACGGGGTCGAACCCGTCCGGGTCGAGGGCGAACCGCCAGCCCCGTTCGTCGCGGATGGGGTCGACGGTGCCCAGCGAGATCACGTCCTCCAGGCCGAGCAGGCTCCGCACGATCCGGGCCCGGTGCGCCCAGGGGCACGCCCGGCACCAGATCAACCGGTAGCGGCCGGCCTCCAGCGGCCAGCGGCCCTGCTCGTCGGGGCCGCCACCGGGCGGGGACGTCGAGTGCGGGGTGACCCGGCCGGTGAACCGGTTGGGCTGGCGGACGAACTCGCCGGTGGCACTGGTCTCTGCGCTGAACTGGGCCCGGGCCATGCCGTCAACCTATCCGTTCCGGCCGGTGGATATCCTGGCTGCCGGGTGTCTCGCGCTCCCCCGGCGGGCGCTCGCGTCCCGCCCGTCCCACCCCGGACCGCGTGCCCGACCCCCGAGGGACCGCGTGTCCCACCCCGAAGGTCCGCCTCTCCCACCCCCCGAAGGACTCGCGATGACCGTGGCATACCTGGTGGCCGGTGTCCGTACCCCGATCGGCCGGTACGGCGGCGCGCTGGCCGGCGTCCGCCCCGACGACCTGGCCGCGCACGTGATCCGCGAGCTGGTCGCCCGCCACCCGTCGGTGGACTGGGCCCGGGTGGACGACGTGCTCCTCGGCTGCGCCAACCAGGCCGGCGAGGACAACCGCAACGTGGCGCGGATGGCCGCCCTGCTCGGCGGGCTGCCGGAGGAGGTGCCCGGCAGCACGATCAACCGGCTGTGCGGCTCGGGGCTGGACGCGCTCGCCACGGCGGCCCGCGCGATCGTGGCCGGCGAGGCCGAGCTGGTCGTGGCCGGCGGTGTGGAGAGCATGAGCCGCGCCCCGTTCGTCATGCCGAAGGCCACGTCGGCGTACTCGCGGGCGGCGGAGATCCACGACACCACCATCGGTTGGCGGCTGGTCAACCCGCTGATGAAGAAGCAGTGGGGGATCGACTCGATGCCGGAGACGGCGGAGAACGTGGCGGCCGAGTTCGGCGTCGACCGCGCCGCGCAGGACGAGTTCGCCCTCCGCTCGCAGCAGCGCGCGGCCAAGGCGCAGGCCGACGGCCGGCTCGCCGAGGAGATCGTGCCGGTGACCGTGCCGGCCGGTCGCCGGGAGACCCGGCAGGTCGAGGTCGACGAGCACCCCCGGGAGACCTCGCTGGAGAAGCTCGCGGCGCTGCCGACCCCGTTCCGGGAGGGCGGCACGGTGACGGCCGGGAACTCCTCGGGCGTCAACGACGGCGCGGTCGCCCTGCTCGTCGCGTCCGAGGCGGCGGTCGCCCGGTACGGTCTCACCCCGCTGGCCCGGATCCGCGGAGCCGCGACGGCCGGCGTGCCGCCGCGCATCATGGGCGTTGGGCCCGTGCCGGCGACGCGCAAGCTGCTCGACCGGCTCGGCGTCGCGCTCGGCGACGTGGACGTCGTCGAGCTGAACGAGGCGTTCGCCGCCCAGTCCGTCGCCGTGCTGCGCGAACTGGGCCTGCCCGAGGACGCCGAGCACGTCAACCCGAACGGCGGCGCCATCGCGCTGGGCCACCCGCTCGGCGCCAGCGGCGCCCGGCTCGCGCTGACCGCCGCGCTGGAGCTGCGCCGCCGCGGCGGCCGGCGGGCGCTGGCCACGATGTGCATCGGGGTGGGACAGGGGATCTCCCTCCTGATGGAGTCCGCGGCCTAGAGTGTTCTGCACCACACCCTCCGCGGGTCGGCCGGTGGGCCGCCGGACGCCCGCACGCGCCCCCTCGCGCGTGCGTCGCTGACGTCGGGCGCCGGCTCCGCCCCGCTCGCGCGACGAACTGGGGAGTCTGCAGATGCCGGACGGCCTTCCGACCGAGATCGACCTGTCCCGCCCGAGTGCCGCCCGGGTGTACGACTACTTCCTGGGCGGCGCCCACAACTTCGAGATCGACCGGCAGCTCGCCGAGCAGATCGCGGCCATGACGCCGCACCTGCCGGCCACCATGCGCTCCGGTCGCGAGTTCCTGCGCCGGGCGGTCCGGGCGCTGCTGGACGCCGGCATCGACCAGTTCCTCGACATCGGGTCGGGCATCCCGACGGTGGGCAACGTGCACGAGGTGGCCCAGGGCGCCAACCCGAAGGCGCGGGTGGTCTACGTGGACATCGACCCGGTGGCGGTCGCGCACAGCCGCGAACTGCTCGCCGGCAACGAGCTGACCACCGTGATCCACGCCGACCTGCGGGAGCCGGAGCGGATCCTCGCCGAGGCGCGCGGCCTGCTCGACCTCGACCGGCCGGTCGGCATCCTCCTCGCCGGCGTGGTGCACTTCGTCCCGGACGCGGACCGCCCCGCCGAGATCCTGGCGACCCTGCGGGCCGCCGCGGCCCCGGGCAGCTACCTGGTCATCTCGCACTCCACCTTCGAGGACCAGCCGCAGGAGATGCTCGACGCGCAGCGGCTGTCGGCGCGTACCGACACCGAGATCACCCTGCGGTCCCGGGCCGAGATCGCCGGCTTCTTCGGCGACTGGACGATCCTCGAGCCGGGTGTGGTGCACATGCCGCTCTGGCGTCCCGACTCGCCGTCCGACGTGGACGAGCACCCGGAGCGGTTCGGGGCGTTCGGTGGCGTCGCGCGCAACGACCGGCCCGTCGCCGGCTGACGCCGTGGCCGGCGTCCCGGATCCCACGGGGGACGACGTCAGCCCGGCCGGCGCGCAGGAGTACGCCGCGCGGTGGGCCAGGGCGGTACGCCGCCTCGGTTTCGTGCCGCTCAGCGCGGCCGAGACCGAGCGGCTGCTGCTCACGTACACCGTGCGGCTGGCGTCGGCGCTGCGCGCCGACCCGTTCTCCGCCCAGCCGGCCGCCGAGATCGGGCGGGCGCTGGTCGAGGCGCACCTGACCGAGCCGCTCATGCTGGAGTGGTCGGTGCGCGCCCTCGGGGAGGACCTCGTGGGCCGGGTCGTCCCGGGCGAGGCCGCGCCGGCGGACGCGCGGGCCCGGGTGGCCGGTCTCCAGGGCGCCCTCGCCGCCGGCTTCACCCGGGCGCTGCGCGACCGCACCTTCGCCCAGCAGGAGCGGATCGCCCGTTCGGCCTGGCAGGCCCGCGACGAGGTGGAGCAGGCCCTGCGCGACAGCGAGGCACGGTTCCGGGCGGTCTTCACGGGCGCGGCGATCGGCATCGGCATCGCCGACACGAGCGGCCGGATCATCGACGTGAACCAGTCGTTCGCCGACATGCTCGGGTACTCGGCGGACGAGCTGCGCCAGCTCAACGTCGCCGCGCTCTTCCACGCCGACGACGCCGCCGGGATGTGGGAGCTCTACCAGGAGCTCATCGAGGGCAAGCACGACTCGGTGCGGCTGGAGAAGCGCTACTACCGCAAGGACGGGACGAGCCTCTGGACGGACCTGGCGGTCTCCCTCATCCGGCACGACGACGGCCGGCCGCGGTTCACCGTCGCCATGATCGAGGACATCACCGAGCGGTACGCGTTGCAGCAGCGGCTGCGGTTCCAGGCGTTGCACGACCCGCTCACCGGGCTGCCCAACCGGACCCTCTTCTTCGAGACGCTCGGACGCGTCCTCGAGACCGCCGACGCCGGCCGGCGCGTCGGCGTCTGCTTCCTCGACCTCGACGGGTTCAAGGCGATCAACGACAGCCTCGGGCACGACCTCGGCGACCGGCTGCTGGTCGTGATCGCCCGCCGGCTCGCCGACTCCGTGGCCGACCACGGTCACCTCGTGGCGCGGATGGGCGGGGACGAGTTCGTCATCCTCGTCGACGGCGGGGACGGCCTCGACGACGCGGTGGCCGTGGCGGAGGCCGCGCTGGCCGCCGTGGCCACGCCGGTGCACGTCGACGACCAGCAGCTGACCGTCTCGGCGAGCGTGGGCGTCGTCGAGTGCCCGGCCCTGGAGACCAGCGCGTCGGAGCTCATGAAGGCGGCGGACACCACCCTCTACTGGGCCAAGGCGGAGGGCCGCGGGCGGTGGGCGGTCTACGACCCGGAGCGCAGCGCCCGCGACATCGCCCGCTCGTCGCTGGCCGCGAACCTGCCGGGGGCGCTGGACCGGGGCGAGTTCGTGCTCCACTACCAGCCGATCGTGTCGCTGCTCGACGGGCGGATGCTCGCCGTCGAGGCGCTGGTGCGGTGGCAGCACCCCGAGCTGGGCCTGCTCGGCCCGGACCGGTTCATCGGGCTCGCCGAGGAGACCGGGCTGATCGTGCAGCTCGGCGCCTGGGTGCTGCGCCGGGCCTGCGAGGACGCCGAGCAGTGGCGGCGCCGCTTCCCGGACGCGGGGCTGGTGGTGAGCGTCAACCTGGCCGCCCGGCAGGTCGAGGACCCGACCATCGTGGAGACCGTCTCGGACGCGTTGGTCTACAGCGGCCTCCCGGCCCGGCTGCTCCAGCTGGAGCTGACCGAGAGCGCCGTGATGGGCACCGCCGGGGAGCCGCTGCGGTCGCTGCGCCGGCTCGCGGCGCTCGGCGTACGGCTGGCCGTCGACGACTTCGGCACCGGCTACTCGAACCTCGCGTACCTGCGCCGGCTGCCGATCCACTGCCTGAAGCTGGCCGGCCCGTTCGTGGAGGGCATCCGGGGCGACGCCCCGGAGACGGCGGCCGACCACCGGGACGAGCGCATCGTGGACGCGCTGGTCCGGCTGGCACACGCGCTGGAACTGTGGGTGACCGCCGAGGCCGTGGAGACGGTCGTGCAGGCCGAACGGCTGCGGGCGCTGCGCTGCGACACCGGGCAGGGGCAGTTGTTCGGCGCGCCCGTGCCGGCCGACGCCATCGCCGCCCGCCTGGCCGGTACGGAGGCGGCGTGAGCGGGCGCGGCGGGCGTGCGCCCGCCGCGCCCTGATGCGAGGGTGGAACGACCGGTGACCGCGCCGGCGGCCCGGCGGCCCGGTACGGGTCGGCGGGATCCCCGGTGGGCCGGGCGGATTGGGGGGCGGCGCCGATGAGCGTGACCGACAGCGAGACGGTCGTCTCGGTGGTCGCCGCACTGGCGATCCTGGCCGGGCTGGCCGGCGTGATCGTGCCGGGCCTGCCGGCGCTGCCGCTCTGCTGGGGCGGGGTGCTCGTCTGGGCGCTCTTCGGCGGCGCGGGCGGCGGCCGGTGGCTCGTGCTCGCCACCGCGACCCTGGTCGCCCTCGGCGGGACGGTGGTGAAGTACGCCTGGCCGGGGCGGAACCTGAAACGCAGCGGGGTGCCCACGTCGTCCCTGCTCGCCGGCGGGCTGCTGGGCCTGGTCGGGTTCTTCGTCGTCCCCGTGGTCGGGCTGGTGCTCGGCTTCGTGGGTGGGGTGTGGGCGGCCGAACGGCTGCGGCTCGGCGACGCCCGGCTCGCCTGGCCGGCCACGAAACGGGCGGTGGCGGCGGCCGGCCTGTCGATGCTGCTGGAGTTCCTCGCCGGGCTGGTGATCGCCGCGCTGTGGGTCGCCGGCCTGGTGCTCACGTGAGCCCGGCACGACGGCACGGAAGTGTGGGTGCGGCGGCGCGGCGCGCATGTCGGGTACGGCAGGGAGCGCCGTACGGGTGAGAGAGAGGCGACCACGCCGCGCCGCCGCGGGCCGGGCGGTCCGAGCGCCCGGCGGTGGCCCGTCGCGATCGGGCCAGGTCACGGGAACAAGGATGCGCCGCCCGTCGGGCACCGGCAACCACAATTCGCCACACCCGGGGCATTGACGGTGATCGGGTCCGGCCAGTAGGACTTGGGGATGGAGGGCCGCCGATGAGGAAAGCCCCGCTCACGCTGGAACGGCTGCGGGTCGCCGTGGCCGACGGCGAGATCGACACCGTGGTGCTGGCGCTCGTCGACATGCAGGGCCGGTTGCAGGGCAAACGGTTCCACGCGCCGTACTTCCTGGAGCACGTGGTCGGCCACGGCAGCGAGGGGTGCAACTACCTGCTCGCGGTGGACGTCGAGATGAACACCGTCGACGGGTACGCGATGTCGAGCTGGGAGCGCGGCTACGGCGACTTCGCCATGCGGCCCGACCTCGCCACGCTGCGCCGGGTGCCGTGGCAGCCGGGCACCGCCCTGCTCCTGGCCGACCTGGAGTGGCTGGACGGGGCCGGTCCGGTGGTCGCCTCGCCCCGGCAGATCCTCCGCCACCAGCTCGACCGGCTGGCCGGGCACGGGCTGACCGCGTACGCCGGCACCGAGCTGGAGTTCGTCGTCTACCGCGACTCGTACGAGGACGCCTGGCGGCGCGGCTACCGGGAGCTGACCCCGGCCAACCAGTACAACGTGGACTACTCGCTGCTCGGGACGGCCCGGGTCGAGCCGCTGCTGCGTCGCATCCGCACCGAGATGGCGGGAGCCGGGCTGTCCCCGGAGAGCGCGAAGGGGGAGTGCAACCTCGGCCAGCACGAGATCGCCTTCCGCTACGACGAGGCGGTCACCTGCGCCGACCACCACGTCATCTACAAGAACGGGGCGAAGGAGATCGCCGCCCAGGAGGGCATGTCGATCACCTTCATGGCCAAGCCGAACGCCCGCGAGGGGAACTCCTGCCACATCCACTTCTCGCTGCGCGACGTGGACGGCCACCCGGCACTGCTCGGGGACGGGCCCGGGCGGCTGAGCGTGACCGGCCGGCAGGTGCTGGCCGGGCTGCTCGCCACGATGCGCGAGTTCAGCCTGTTCTTCGCGCCGAACGTCAACTCCTACAAGCGGTACCAACCGGGCTCGTTCGCGCCGACCGCCCTGCGGTGGGGCACCGACAACCGCACGTGCGCGCTGCGTCTCGTCGGGCACGGCCCGGACGTGCGGGTGGAGAACCGGGTGCCGGGCGCGGACGTCAACCCGTACCTGGCGATCGCCGCGCTGGTCGCCGGGGCGGTGCACGGCATCGAGCAGGAGCTGGAGCCCGGGGAGGAGTGCACCGGCAACGCGTACGACGACGCCGCCGCCGAGCGGGTGCCGGGCACCCTGCGCGACGCCCTCGCCCTCTGGGAGTCCTCGACCGTGGCCGCCGAGGCGTTCGGCGCCGAGGTCGTGGCCCACTACGCCAACCACGCCCGGGTCGAGCTCGCCGCCTTCGACGCCGCGGTCACCGACTGGGAGCTGTTCCGTGGCTTCGAACGCCTCTGACGCCCCCGCGATCTTGCACTTTGTGCCCGCTCTTCGTGGTGGTACGTGGCTTTTGTCGGGGCCGAAACTGCAAGATCGCGGGGGTCGGGGAGGGGTGGGCGGGTGACGCGCCTGGTGAACCCGGCCACCGGGGAGGTGTTCGCGGAGGTTCCGGACACGTCACCGGAACAGGTGGACGCGGCCGTCGCGCGGGCCGCCGCGGCGTACGAGCGGTGGCGGTGGGTGGCGCCGGGGGAGCGGGCGCGGCTGCTGCGCCGGTTCGCCGCCGTGGTCGACGCCCACGTGGAGGAGCTGGCGCGGATCGAGGTGCGCAACAGCGGCCACCCGATCGGCGGCGCCCGGTGGGAGGCCGGCAACGTCCGGGACGTGCTCGACTACTACGCGGGCGCGCCGGAGCGGCTCGCGGGCCGGCAGATCCCGGTGCCGGGCGGCCTCGACGTGACCGTGCACGAACCGCTCGGCGTCGTCGGGGTCATCGTGCCGTGGAACTTCCCCATGCCGATCGCCGCCTGGGCGCTCGCCCCGGCGCTCGCCGCCGGCAACACCGTGGTGCTCAAGCCGGCCGAGCTGACCCCGCTCACCGCGCTGCGCCTCGCCGAGCTGGGTCGCGAGGCGGGCCTCCCCGACGACGTGTTCACCGTGCTCCCCGGCGCCGGTCCGGTGGTGGGCGAGCGCCTCGTCACCCACCCGGCCGTACGCAAGATCAGCTTCACGGGCTCCACGGCGGTCGGCACCCGGATCATGGCGGGCTGCGCCGCACAGGTGAAGCGGGTGACGCTGGAGCTGGGCGGCAAGTCGGCCAACCTGGTCTTCGCCGACGCCGACCTGCCGAGGGCGGCCGCGACCGCGCCGTACGCGGTCTTCGACAACGCCGGCCAGGACTGCTGCGCCCGCTCCCGGATCCTCGTCCAGCGCAGCGCGTACGACCGGTTCCTGGAGCTGCTCGAACCGGCGGTGCGTGCGGTCCGGGTCGAGGACCCCGCGCGGGAGACCGCCGAGATGGGCCCGCTCGTCTCGGCGGCACACCGGGACCGGGTGGCGGGCCACGTCGAGGGCGCCAGGGTGGCCTTCACCGGCGCCCGGCCGGACGGCCCCGGCTTCTGGTACCCCCCGACCGTGCTGCTCGCCGACTCCCCGGCGGACCGGCACTGGCGTGCGGAGATCTTCGGCCCGGTCGTGTCGGTGCTGCCTTTCGACGACGAGGCGGACGCCGTCCGGCTCGCCAACGACACCGAGTACGGCCTGTCCGGCTCGATCTGGACCCGGGACGTCGGCCGGGCGCTGCGGGTGGCCCGGGCCGTCGAGGCGGGCAACCTGAGCGTCAACTCGCACTCCTCGGTGCGCTACTGGACACCGTTCGGCGGCATGAAGCGCTCCGGTCTCGGACGCGAGCTGGGCCCCGACGCGCTGCACGCCTTCACCGACGTCAAGAACGTCTTCATCGCCACGGAGGAGTGAGCAGGTGGATCGGTTGCGGGACCGGGTGGCCGTGGTCACCGGGGCGGGCAGCGGGATCGGGCTGGCCACCGTGCGGCGGTTCGCCGCCGAGGGGGCCCGGGTGGTGTGCGTGGACATCGACGCCGAGGCCGGGCAGCGGGCCGCCGCCGAGGTGGGCGGTGAGGCCGTCGTCGCCGACGTGGCCGACGAGGCGGCCGTACGCGCGCTGTTCGACGGGGTCGTGGAGCGGCACGGCCGCGTGGACGTGGCGTTCAACAACGCCGGGATCTCCCCGCCGGACGACGACTCCATCCTGGAGACCGGCCTGGACGCCTGGGAGCGGGTGCTGCGGGTCAACACCACGAGCGTCTACCTGTGCTGCAAGCACGTGATCCCGCACATGCGCCGGCAGGGCGGCGGTTCCATCATCAACACCGCCTCGTTCGTGGCGCTGATGGGCGCGGCCACCTCGCAGATCGCGTACACGGCCAGCAAGGGCGGGGTGCTGGCGATGACCCGGGAACTGGGGGTGCAGTTCGCCCGGGAGGGGATCCGGGTGAACGCGCTGTGCCCGGGCCCGGTCGCCACGCCGCTGCTGCTCGAACTCTTCGCCGCCGACCCGGAACGGGCCGCCCGCCGGCTGGTGCACGTGCCCATGGGCCGGTTCGGCCGGGCCGAGGAGATCGCCGCCGCGGTGGCGTTCCTGGCCAGCGACGACGCGTCCTTCGTGACCGCCGCGCAGTTCGTGGTGGACGGCGGCATCACCGGCGCGTACGTCACACCGCTCTGACGCCGGCGGCGCCGCCGGGTCGCGTCGCGGCGGGAATCCGCCCGGTCGGGAAGACGACAACAGCGTACGAGGTGTCCCAGGCGTTACGCGGTGGTCCCGCCGGGGTACAAGGCGGAGCACGGCGGAGATCATCGGCCGGGTGGGACGGGGCCGGTCCGGGAGGGTGCATGAGTTCGGCGCTGGGGGGCACGGACGCGGGACGACGACCGGCCGCCGACGACCACCTTCCGCGGTCGCTGGCGGCGGCCTTCGCCAACGGCGGCGAGATGGGTCGCCTCCTGGCCACCTTCGACTGGTCATCGACCCCGCTGGGGCCCCCTCGGGAGTGGCCGGCCGCGCTCACGGCCGCGGTCGGCACGATGCTCGCCTCCAGTGCGCAGATCGTCATGTTCTGGGGTGACGAGCACCTGGCCTTCTACAACGACGCCTACCGGCCGACGATCGGCGGCAAGCACCCCGACGCGCTCGGCCGGCCGGCCCGGACGCACTGGGCGGAGACCTGGAGCGTGCTCGCCCCGCTGCTGTCCGGCGTACGCGTCACGGGCCGCTCCTACCGGGCGGAGGACCACCCGTTCCTGCTGGAACGGCACGGCTTCCTGGAGCAGACGTACTTCGACGTCTCGTACGACCCGATCCGCGACGCGGACGGCACGGTCGGCGGCGTCTTCTGCATCGTGAACGAGACCACCGGGCGGGTGCTCGGCGAGCGGCGCATGCGGGCGCTGGCCGAACTCGCCGCCGACCTCGCCGACGTGGGCACCGTCGCCGCACTCGGCCGTGCCGCCGCCGCGGTGCTCGACCGGCACCGGGCCGACGTGCCGTTCGCCCAGATCTGGCTGCGCGACGAGGGGGACCGGTTCGTCCTGGCCGGGTGCAGCGGCGAGGCGCCGGCCGCCCCGGCCGCGCCCCCGGCCGCGCTCGCGCGGATCGACGACGGCGGGCCGGTGACCGTCCCGGTGGCGGAACTGCTGGACCCGCCGCCCGCCGCGGCGGCCGACCGGGCGCTCGTGCTGCCCGTCACGGCGGCGAACCAGACCGTCGGCGCGCTCGTCGTGGGCGTGTCCCGCCTCCTGCCGCTGACCGCGGAGTACCGCGGCTTCCTGGACCTGGTGGCGGCCGAGATCTCCCGCGCGGTGGGCAAGCAGCGCGCGTACGAGCAGGAGCGCGCACGCGCCGCCGAGCTGGCCGCCCTGGACCGCGCCAAGACCAACTTCTTCGCCAACGTCAGCCACGAGTTCCGCACCCCGCTCACCCTGGTGCTCGGTCCGCTGGAGGATCTGCTCGCCGACCCGGCCCTGCCGGCCGCCCACACCGACCGGCTCGCCGTGATGCACCGCAACGCGCTGCGTCTGCTGAAGCTGGTCAACACCGTGCTGGACTTCTCCCGGCTGGAGTCCGGCCGGCTCGCCGCCCGGTACCAGCCCACCGACCTGGCCGACTACACCGCGCGGCTGGCCAGCACGTTCCGCTCGGCGACCGAACGGGCCGGGCTGCGGCTGGTGGTCGACTGCCCGCCGCTGCCGACGCCCGTCCACGTCGACCGGGACATGTGGGAGAAGATCGTCCTCAACCTGCTGTCGAATGCCGTGAAGTTCACCCTCCACGGCGAGATCCGGGTCCGGGTGCGGGCGGTGCCCGAGGGCGCCCGGCTCGAGGTGGCCGACACCGGGGTGGGCATCGCCGCGGAGGAGCTGCCGCACGTCTTCGAGCGGTTCCACCGGGTGCCGGGCGCGCGCGCCCGTACGCACGAGGGCACCGGGATCGGCCTGGCGCTGGTCCGCGAGCTGGTCGAGATGCACGGGGGCGAGGTCGCCGTGACCAGCCGGGTCGACGCGGGCAGCACGTTCACCGTGACCGTCCCGTTCGGTCGCACCCACCTGCCGCCCGAGCGGGTGGTCGAGGCCGGGCCGGAGCCCGCGGAGCCCGAGCAGGCGCTGCTCCACGTCGCGGAGACCGCGCTCTGGACCGGCACGGGCGCGGCCGTCTCGGTCGCGGCCCGCCCCGCCGCGCCGGCCGGGCGGATCCTCGTGGCCGACGACAACGCCGATCTGCGGGAGCACGTCACCCGGCTGCTCGCCCCGAGCTGGGAGGTGGTCACCGCGGGCGACGGCGCCGAGGCCCTGCGGCTGGCCGTGGCGGGCAGCTTCGACCTGGTGCTCGCGGACGTGATGATGCCCGAACTGGACGGCTTCGGGCTGGTCGGCGCGCTGCGCGCGGACCCGCGTACGCGGCACGTGCCGATCGTGCTGCTCTCCGCCCGAGCCGGCTCCGCCGAGGCGGTGGCCGGCCTGTCGGCCGGCGCCGACGACTACCTCACGAAGCCGTTCTCCGGCCAGGAGCTGATCGCCCGCGTGCGGGCCAACGTGGAGCTGGGGCAGCTACGCGGACAGATCATCCGCCGGCTCCGCGCGCTCGCCGACGCGGCGGTGGCCGTCAACACGGCCCGTTCCACCGCCGACGTGCTCCGCGTCGCCGCCTCGCACGCGCTCGAACTCGTCGGGGCCGCCCGGGTGGTCGTCACCGCCGACGGCGGGCGCGCCGAGGCGGACGCCGGGGGCAGCGCCGGCGCCGACCCGTCGTTCGTGCTCGCGCTCACCGGCACCGGCGGTGAGCCGCTGGGTGACCTGCGGGTGTGGCGGCGGGACGGCGACGGCGGGGACACCGACGAGGCCGCGCTGACCCAACTGGCCCGGCTGGTCGGCGCGCGGCTGGAGAACGCCCAGCTCTACGAGGCCGAACACCGCACCGCCACCACCCTCCAGCACAGCCTCCTTCCCCGGTCGCTGCCCCAGCTGCCCGGCGCCGTGGTGGCCAGCCGGTACCTGCCGGGCACCGCCGGCGTCGAGGTCGGCGGCGACTGGTACGACGCGATGGTGCTCGACGACCGGGAGCTGGTGCTGGTCATCGGTGACGTGGTCGGCAAGGGGGTGCAGGCGGCCGCCGCGATGGGGCAGCTGCGCAACGCGCTGCGGGCGTACCTGCTGGAGGGCTTCGACCCGGGCGAGTCGCTGACCCGGCTGAACCGGCTGGTCACCCTCACCGAGCGCCGATCCTTCGCCACGGTCCTCTGCCTGCTGTACCACCCCGGCACCGGGCGGCTGCGCTACGCCAGCGCCGGCCACCCGTCGCCGCTGCTCGTACGCGGTGGTGACGTGGTGCTCCTGCACGACCGTGCCCTCGGACCGCCGGTCGGCGCCCTGCCCGGCGCCTCGTACCGCACGGTGGAGGGTCGACTGGCCACCGGCGGCCGGCTGCTGCTCTACACCGACGGGCTCATCGAGGACCGGCACGTCGGCATCGACGAGGCGCTGGCCCGGGTGCGCGCGGACGCGGCCGCGCCCACGGAGCACGTGGCCGACCTGATCGACGCCGTGGTGGCCCGGGTCGCCGGGCGGCCACGACGCGACGACGTGGCGGTGCTCGCGCTGGAGGCGACCGAACCCCACCGGTTCGCGTTGCGGCTGCCGGCCGACCCCACCCGGTTGAGCGTGCTGCGCAAGCGCCTGGAGGACTTCCTCGTGGCCCACGGCGTCGGCGAGACGGACCTGTTCGACCTCACGGTGGCGATCTCGGAGGCGGCCGCCAACGCGATCGAGCACCCGGTCGCCCCGGCCGAGCCGACGATCGGCGTCGAGGTGGCGATCGAGGACGGCACGGTGGTCGCCACGATCCGCGACAGCGGGCGGTGGCGGGAGCCGACCGGCTCCGGGTTCCGGGGCCGGGGGTTGTCCCTCATCCGGGCGTTGGGGGACCTGACCGTCGACCGTACGCCGGACGGCACGCAGGTGACGCTGCGCCGGCGGCTGCGGGGCTGAGCGGGACGGGACGGTCACCGCGGGAGCGGGACGGGACGGTCACCCCGGGAGCGGGACCGGACCGTCACTCCGGGAGCGGGACCGTCACTCCGGCCGCAGCCAGGGCTGCTCGCCCAGGCCGGAGACGTCCAGCACGCGGCGGACCTGCCGGGACGGCAGGACGCTGAGCGCGTCGGGAAGGCGCTGGGCGAGCCGGACCAGGGCGTGGATCGCCGCCGAGTCGAAGAAGGTGACCGCCCGCAGGTCGAGCGTCACCCGCGCGGCGGGCTCGCGCAGCGCGGTCTGGAACATCGTGTCGGCGGTGGCCATGTCGACCTCGCCGGTCACCACGACGAAAAGATCGTCGCCGTCGATCTCCGCCGTGGCGGAGAAGACGGGCGGCGCGACCCCGTGATCCACCCCGCCACCATGGCACAACGGGGCAGACGGGGCAACAGGCGCCCGTGCGGACCGTCGCGGGCGTGTCCGTGTCGCGGCGATAGGCTTGGACCATGACCGTCCGTGCGCCGCTGACCCCAGGCACGCTCTCCCCGTGGCGAGCGGTTCCCGCTCACATCCCGCGTCCCGAGTACGTGGGCAAGAAGGGCCCTCGGGAGTTCCACGGATCGCACGTGCAGACCCCGGAGACGATCGAGAAGATGCGCGTGGCCAGCCGGCTCGCCGCGCAGGCGACCCAGCTCGCCGGGGAGCACTGCAAGCCGGGCGTCACCACCGACGAGATCGACAAGGTGGTGCACGAGTTCCTCTGCGACCACGGGGCGTACCCGTCGACGCTGGGCTACAAGGGCTTCCCGAAGTCCTGCTGCACGAGCCTCAACGAGGTCATCTGCCACGGCATCCCGGACTCGACGGTCCTGCAGGACGGCGACATCATCAACGTCGACGTCACGGCGTACCTCGACGGGGTGCACGGCGACACGAACGCCACCTTCTGCGTGGGCGAGGTGAGCGAGGAGGCCCGGCTGCTGGTCGAGCGGACCCACGAGGCGATGATGCGGGGCATCCGCGCCGTCGCCCCGGGGCGCCAGATCAACGTGATCGGCCGCGTCATCGAGTCGTACGCCAAGCGGTTCGGCTACGGCGTCGTGCGCGACTTCACCGGGCACGGCATCGGCGAGGCCTTCCACAGCGGGCTCTACGTGCCGCACTACGACAGCCCCCGGCCCACCGAGGTCATGGAGCCGGGCATGACGTTCACGATCGAGCCGATGATCACCCTGGGCACCTACCAGTACGACATGTGGGACGACGGCTGGACCGTGGTCACCAAGGACCGGAAGTGGACCGCCCAGTTCGAGCACACGATCGTCGTGACCGAGGACGGCCACGAGATCCTGACCCTGCCGTGACCGACAGCCCGGCGGCGCTGCGCGAGGCGCACCACGCGGACGTCTCGGGCGGCTGGCTCCGCCCGGCCGTGTTCGGGGCGATGGACGGGCTGGTCACCAACATCGCGCTGATCGCCGGCGTCGGCGGCGGCGGGGTGTCGCCGCGCAGCATCGTGCTCACCGGCGCCGCCGGCCTGGTCGCCGGCGCGATCTCGATGGGGCTCGGCGAGTACACCAGCGTCCGGTCGGCCAACGAGCAGGTCGCCGCGGAGGTGGCCAAGGAGCGGCGCGAGCTGGAGCGGCACCCCGAGGCCGAGGCGCAGGAACTGGCCGACACGTGGGTCGCCCGTGGGCTGCCCCCGGACCTCGCCATGCAGGTGGCGCAGGCGCTGCGGCGCAACCCGGAGGAGGCGCTGCGGGTGCACGTCCGGGAGGAGCTGGGCGTCGATCCGGACGACCAGCCGAGCCCGTGGGCGGCGGCCATCTCGTCGTTCCTCTTCTTCTCTGTCGGGGCGTTCGTGCCGTTGGTGACCTACCTGCTCGGCTTCACCAGCCTCGGGCTCGCCCTCGGCGTGGGCGGGCTGGGCCTGTTCGCGGCCGGCGCGGTGGTCGCCCGGTTCACGAACCGGCCCTGGTGGTCCAGCGGCCTGCGGCAGCTGCTGCTGGGCGCCGCGGCGGCCGCCGCCACGTACCTGGTGGGCGCCCTCATCGGCGTCCAGGGCGGCCTCGGCTGAGGCGCCGTCACGTGGTGAGCAGGTCGTCGACCGTCCCGTCGACCGGCTGACCCCGGGCGGCCAGATCCTCGGCCTGCCGGGCCAGCACCGCGCCCACCTCGGTCATGTCCGCGCCCGCCAGCCCGGTACGCCGCACGGCGTCCCCCGGGTCCCGGAAGTAGGTGCGGCTGAGCAGGCCGTTGACGGTCGCGGCGGCCAGCCGGGCCTCGCCCAGCATGAGCAGGGCCTGGTCCGTCTCGTACCACTCGGCCAGCCGCGCGGCCCGGGCGTGCGCCGCGTGGCCCCGGTACCACGCCTGGCGGGCGGCGGCGCTGAACTCGGCCGGACGGGCCCGGGCCAGACGGCCGAGGTGCTCGTCGCGCAGGGTCCGCAGCCAGCCGGTCGGGTCGTGCAGCGGGCGGGTCGTGACGTACCGGTCGGCGGTCAACGGCCAGAGCGAACTGATCACGCGGGCCTGCCGGAGGTGGTCCTCGGCGCCGGCCACGGTGAGGTCGACCAGCACCCCGTCCACCCGGCGGGTGGCCGGCGCCGGGCCGGTGCCCGGGCGGTACGTCACCACGAGGATCCCGATCTCCCCGTCCCCGCCGCCGTCGTCGTCGCCGTGTGCCAACGGCCCGTGCACGGCGACCGCGAGCACGTCGGCCGGGAACCGGCGCCGGGCCGCCTCCGCCACGCGTTCGGCGACCGTCCACCGGGGATCGGTGAGGTGCCGGTCGATCTCGACGTCCTCGTTGTCGACGCTCACGCCCGACGCCCCCTGCGACCTCGTGGACGCGCGCGGCGCGTCCGCTGCCCGGTCAGGGCGTCGCCGGCCGGCCCGGGCCGCTCGCCCCGCTGACCGCGGGCGCCCCGGCGGCGACGTGCGCGCCGGTGGCCCCGCTGGGCACCACCCTAGCGGCGGCGGTCGCCGGCACCCGGCACGCCGCGCCCGCCGGGGACCAGCCGGAAGACGCGGATCTCCCGGTCGCCGGCCCGGCGCACGTACGTCCGGTACGCCGGCCACTCGGTGACCAGGCGCTGCCAGAGCCGGTCCCGTTCGGGGCCGGTGACGACCTCGGCCCGGACCGGGACGCGGCGGCCCCTGACGGTCACCTCCGCGGCCGGGTCGGCGAGCAGGTTCAGCGACCAGCCCGGCTGGTGCGGCTGGCCCCAGTTCGAGCCGACCACCACGTACGCGTCCTCGTCGCGGACGTAGAGCAGCGGCGTGCTGCGGGGCTGGCCCGAACGGCGGCCGGTCGTGGTGAGGATGAGGGACGGGACCAGGCCGAGGGCGACCACCCGCCCCCGGGTGAGCCGCCCGACGGCCCGGTCGGCCGGGACGAGCAGGCGGGCGACCGCCGCGAACCAGCGGTGGTGGCCCAGGCGGCGGGTGACGGCACCGAACACGGACACGGGGACAGTCTGCCGGCCGCCCGCTCCCGGCGGCGTCCCGGGACCGCGTCGCGGCCGGCGGGGGTGCACGGGAAGGCCGGGCCGGCCACCCCGGTGCGGTCAGTCAAGGCGCCGCTCGACCGGCAGCCGGGAGCGGGTGAACAGCCCCGCCCCGAGCATCGCCACGAGTGGCACGAGCACGAGGACGCCGAGGGTCGACCAGGGCACGACGAGCGGGTACGGGTCCTCGATGGGCCAGCTCTCGGCGTACTGCCGGTTGGTCGAGAGCAGGATGATGAGCGCGGTGCCCAGGCCGGCCACGATGCCGAGCACCGACCCGAGGCCGGCGATCACCCCGGCCTGGCAGAGCGCCAGCAGCCGGCGTACGCCCGGGCCGGCCCCGACCGCGGCGAGCGTGGACAGGTCCGCGCGGCCCTCCGCGGCGGCGAGTCCGGTGGCGATCCCGGCCGCGCCCACCGTGACGAGCCCGGCGGCCCCGGCGAGCAGGAGCAGCAGCGGCTCGCTCCCGCCCGGCGGGACGCCCGACTCCACGTCCACGATCACCTCGCCGTACGGCCGCAGCGCGTCGGTGAACCGCTGCCGCTGCCGTTCGTCGGGAACCTCGGGCGCCGACGCGATCCAGGACGTGGTGCGCGGGGTCAGCCCGAGCCGGGTGGCCGCCGCGGGGGAGATCAGCAGCCGGGTCGGGCCGACGGCGCCGGGCAGCGCGTGGCCCGGCAGCACACCGCTGACCGGGGGAGTCGGCGACACCGATCCCACGCTGGCCCGGTCGACCCGCACCGCCACCCGCCCGTCGTGCAGGTAGCGCGGGTCGGTCACCACCACCCCGCCGGCGCGCAGCACGGCGGTGGCGGCCGCGGCCTCGGCGGGCCCCGCGCCGGTGAGCAACGGCAGCGCGGTCCCGTCGTCCACGACGACGTGGACGTACGGGCCGTAGTAGTCGTGGGACCGCAACTGGCAGCGCGGATCGGCCCGGGCGAGCCGGCGCTCGGCGGCGCTCATCCCGTCGCGCGGCTGCCACGGGCAGGCCCTCTCCGGCGGGAGCACCGGCTCGACCGCGCAGTAGTCGACCGGCCCGCTCACCGCGTCGCAGTCGACGAAGTTCACCGGCACCACCGCGCTCGCGCCGAGGTGCGCCCGGGCCGCCGCGGCGACCTCGTCGAGCGGGGGCGCGGGCCGGTCCGCCTGGGTCTGGCTGACCTGTATGTTCCCGAGGGGCAGGGCGGGCTGGTAGGCGACGCGGTCGCGTTGCGCGTCGCTGGCCAGGTAGGCGCCCAGCGCGACGCTGGCGGCGACGGCCGCCATGACGGCCGAGATGGCCGGTGCGGCGGAGGCCCGGTTGCGGCTGGCGTCCCGCAACGCGATCCGGGGAGCCAGCGGCAGCGCCCGCCCCAGCCGGGCCAGGAGGCCGATGAGGGTCGGCGTGCAGAGGACCAGGCCCAGCTCGCCGAGGATCAGTCCGAGGAGGATCACCGTGGGGGTGGTCCGGGTGGCCCCGAGCGCCGCGACGGCCGCGCCACCGGCGGCCAGGACCACCCCGACCGTCAGCCACCGCCCGCGGTCCCGTGGCGGCGTCCGCCGGCCGGCCAGCCCGGCCACGACGTCCTGCCGGGCGGCGGTCCACGCGGGGGCCAGCGCGGCGAGCACCCCGGCCAGTACGGCGACACCGGCGACCACCACCAGCGCCGCCGGCCAGCAGCGGTAACCGCCGAAGCGGGCGCCGAAGACGTACTCCTCCACGAGTGGCCGGCCGGCGAAGGCCGCCGCGACGCCGAGGACCAGGCCGGCGGCGGCGCCGAGGAGGCCCAGCACCACCCCGTCGGCGAGGACCACCCGGCGGAGCTGGGCGGCGTCGCCGCCGGCCACCGCGACCAGGGCGAGGTCCCGGCGCCGCCGGCGTACGCCGACCGCGAAGGCCGGCCCGACGAGCAGCACCACCTCCAGCAGACCCAGACCGCCGACGAGCACGCTGGTGCCGAGGTCGTTCACGTCCGCGCCGCCCTGGCCGGGCCAGAGCCGCAGCGACGACTCCTCCTCCGCACCGGTCCGGGCCGTCACGACCAGGCCCTGCTCGTTGAGCCGCCGTACGAGGTCGGCGTCCACCGTCCCGGGCACGTCGGCCAGCCAGGTCGCGTCCGGACCGGGCTCGACCGGGGGCACGGCCGCGGGGTGCAGGGCGAGCATCGGGCCCAGGTTGTCGGGGAACTCGACCACCCCGACCACGCGACGCGGGCCGTCGCCGGTGGTGACGGTGCCGCCGATCCGGATGTCGAGGCGGCGCAGGGCGGCGCGGCTCGCGGCGACCTCGTCGGGACCGGCCGGTGCCCGCCCCTCGCGCAGCCGTGCGGTGCCACGGGCGAGGGGGTCGGTGAGGTCGAGCGCCCGGCCCATGATCGTCTCGTCGCGGCCCTGCGCACGGACGGAGACCGGTATCCAGTCGCGGATCCCGGTGACCCGGCCGCCGGGCCCGAGCAGCGCCGTGAGCTCCTCGGTGGTGAGCGTCGAGCCGGGCCCCGACGGCTCCGGGTCCCGCGACGACCAGCTGTCACCCGACTCGTCCTGGACGACGGGGTGACGGGAGACCCAGTGCAGCGCGGCGTCCGCCACGCCGAGTTGTCGGTCGAGCCGCTCCTCCTGGGTCAGCTCCGCCATGTCGTAGCTCGCCGCCACGAACGTCAGCACCAGCACCGGCAACGTGATCATCGCGAGCACCAGCGCGGTCCGGCCGCGGGCCCGCCGCGCCTCGCGCCGCGCGATCCGCAGCGCCGTCCGCCACGAGCCGGCCAGTTCGGCCGTACGCCGGCGGCGCAGGGGCGTGGGGGTCGGCGCGGTCGGGGGCGTGTCCCGCGTGCCGGCCGGGGGCCGGATCCGACCGCCGGAGCGGACGGTCACCGCCCGCTGCCGCTCAGCAGCTGCTCGACGCTGCCCAGCGGGGCCGTCGAGTCGACCAGCACCCCGTCGCGCAGGAACACGACCCGGTCGGCCCACCCGGCGTGGCGTGCCTCGTGGGTGACCAGCAACCCGGCCGCACCGGCGTCGACCCGGCGCCGCAGCAGGTGCAGCACGGCCTCGCCGGTCTGCGAGTCCAGCGCGCCGGTCGGCTCGTCGGCCAGCACCAGCCGCCGCTCGCCGACGAGCGCCCGCGCGATGGCCACCCGCTGCTGCTGGCCGCCTGAAAGCTGGTCCGGGAACCGGTCGCCCAGGTCGGGCAGGCCCACCTCGGCGAGCGCGGCCCGGGCCATGGCCCGCGCCCGCCGCACGCCGGTGCCGTCGAGTTCCAGCGGCAGCGCCACGTTCTCCACGGCGGTCAGGCTGCCGAGCAGGTTGAGGTTCTGGAAGATGTAGCCGACCCGGCGGCGGCGCAGCTGGGCCAGCCCGCGGCGGTCCAGGGCGGCCAGCGGCTGGCCCTCGACGCGCACCTCGCCGGCGGTCGGGCTGTCCAGCCCGCCGGCCAGCGCCAGCAGGGTGGACTTGCCGGAGCCCGACGGGCCCATGACGGCGACCAGCTCACCGGGCCCCACGGTCAGGCTCACCCCGCGCAGGGCGTGCACGGCGGCCGGGCCGGTTCCGTGGGTGCGGTGGACGTCGCGTACGTCGAGCACCGCGACGTCCGATCCCGTCACCGCCGGGCCTCCTCGTCGGCCGGTAGCACCGCCTCTGCGCCTCGCGACGCGTCCGGGGACTGCGGGCCGGGGGCGGGCGGGCGGTAGCGCACGAGGCTGGTCTCGCAGTGGTCCAGCCAGCGCACCTCGGCCTCGGCCTGGAACACCATGGCGTCCAGCACCAGCCGCCACGGCAGGTCCTCCGGCCGGTCGCTGGCGTACTTCAACCGGGTCAACTCCTGCAACGCCCGCATGGTGGCGGCGCGCTGGGTCTGCACGACCGACCGCACGTCCACGCCCGGGGTCGTGAGCGCCAGCGCCAGCTTGATGGACAGCTCGTCACGGGGGCGGTCGGTGCGGCTCACCGGGGTGGCGAACCAGAGGGCGAGGTCCGCCCGGCCGGCGTCGGTGATCTCGTACGGGCGCTGCCCGGCCTCGCTCTCCGGCAGGGAGCGCACCAGTCCGTCCCGTTCCAGCCGGGAGAGCGTGGTGTAGACCTGCCCGATGTTCAGCGGCCAGGTCGACCCGGTCGACTCCTCGAACGCGGCGCGCAGCTGGTAGCCGTACATCTGGCCGCGTTCCAGGAGGGCGAGCAGCCCGTGACGGATGGACATGGGCGGAGTATGCATACCTGGTATGCGACCCGCAACCGGAGGTGATCCCCGTCGCGGCCGGCCGACCGGGGCCGGGGGTCAGGTGGGGCGGCCCGGGAACGGCACGGTCACCGGATCGACGCCCGCCGTACGCCGCCAGCGGGTGGCCCGGACCGAGTAGTCGATGAGGGCGTCCAGCGCCTGGTCGCGGTCGGGACCGGTGGTGGCCGCCAGTGCCGCCCGCCAGTGCGCCGCCGTACGTTCCTCGACCTCGACCGCGAGCCGCAGCGCGCTCGCCCGGTCGGTGATCGGGAACGGCAGGGCGTACCCCGCCCGGTCCGGGGGGACGGTGGCGCCCGCGGTGCTGAGCTGGAGCACGAGCGCGTCCCGGCGGCGCCGGTGGGCGGCCTCGGCCTGCCGGGCGGCCGTGCGGGCCGCCCCGCTGAGCCGTACGCCGATGGGGCCGTACGCGTAGATCGCCGCGTACTCGGCGGTCAGCGCCGCGGCGAGCGCCTCGGCGGGCGCGGGTGGTGCGGCGCGCTCGCTCACTTCAGTGCCTCCAGGTGCGTGGCCCGGGCCGCCGCGATCGAACCGACCAGGGGCGCGCGCTCGGCGGGCGCCGAGGCGCAGGCCGCGACGGCCGCGTCCCGGCCGGCGCGCTCGCGCTGCCGCAGGTCGGCGAGGGTGGCGTCCGGGTCGGTGGACGGCGCCCCGCTGGGCGCCGGGGTGGACGAGGGCGGCGTGACCCCGATGAGGCGGGCCAGCTCGCCGGCGTGCGCCCGGTGCGCCTCGGCGATCGGGGTGAGCCGCGCCGCGAGGTCGGGGTGTGCCGTGGCGGCGTCCTGGTACGCGGTGGCGAGCGTCAGCGCCTCGTCCAGCAGCGG
This sequence comes from Micromonospora globbae, assembly GCF_036184225.1. Taxonomy (NCBI): domain Bacteria; kingdom Bacillati; phylum Actinomycetota; class Actinomycetes; order Micromonosporales; family Micromonosporaceae; genus Micromonospora; species Micromonospora globbae. Next base: position 3,947,458 of record NZ_CP108084.1, on the reverse strand, counting down.
ACGCAGCGGATCGGGTGCCTTCGGTGCCTCGTCGTCCCCGCCGAGAAGATCACATCCGGCCAGCGGCGCCGCCGCGGCGCCGAGGGCCAGCAGCCCTCCGGCGCGCAGCAGACCGCGCCGGGAATGCCCGGGCGCCGGGATGCGCTGTGCTGTCCTGCCTCTGGCCACCGGACAAGTCAACACCATGCGCAGGGGCACGCGGGGCACCGCCGTCGGTGCGCCGCCCGGCCGGGTGGCCCTCAGGCGCGTTACGCTCTGCGCAGCCACCGGGCGCGTCCGCCCCGGTGGCGTGCCGGCATTGGGGCGGGACGAGGGTCACCGTCGAGCAGGAGAGGGTGCGAGATGACGCAGCGTGGCCGTGCCACCAGGTCGACGGGGCGGCCCCGCGGCGGGGAGCGCCCCGGCGGTGGCGACCTCGCCACCCGGCGCAAGCGGCTGCGGGACGTGATCGAGCCCGTGGTCACCGAGTCCGGCTACGACCTCGAGGACCTCTCCGTCTCCCGTGCCGGGCGGCGGCACGTGGTGCGGGTGATCGTCGACGCCGACGGCGGGGTCAACCTGGACGCCGTCGCCGACGTCTCCCGCGCGGTCTCGTCCGCGCTCGACGCTGCCGAGGAGGCCGGCGGCGACATCGTCGCGGGGGAGTACCAGCTGGAGGTCAGCTCGCCGGGCGTGGACCGGCCGCTCACCCTGCCCCGGCACTGGCGGCGCAACGTCGGCCGGCTGGTCAGGGTGACCACCCGCGCCGCGGCCGCCCCCGATCAGCGCGGCGGGCAGCCCGCCGGCGACCGTCAGATCACCGGTCGGATCGTCGCGGCCGACGACGAGCGCGTCGTGCTGGAGACCGACGGCGACCGCACGGAATGGACCTACGCCGAACTCGGCCCCGGACGGGTGCAGATCGAGTTCAGCCGCCTCGACGAGATCGAGGAGACCGACGAGGTCGGTGATGCCGGTGGGGCCGGTGATCCCGACGACTTCGACGACGAAGATGTGGAGGACGAGGAGAGGTGAACATCGACCTCGCGGCGCTGCGCGCACTGGAGCGCGAGCGGGAGATCCCGTTCGACACGATCCTCGCGGCGATCGAGACCGCGCTGCTGACCGCGTACCGGCACACCGAGGGCGCCGAGCCGCACGCACGGGTGGAGATCGACCGCAAGTCCGGCGCGGCCTCGGTGTACGCGCAGGAACTGGACGACGAGGGCGGCGTGGTGCGGGAGTGGGACGACACCCCGCACGACTTCGGCCGGATCGCCGCCATGACCGCCAAGCAGGTGATCCTCCAGCGGCTGCGGGAGGCCACCGACGAGGCGCACTTCGGCGAGTACGTCGGCCGCGACGGCGACCTGGTCACCGGTGTGGTGCAGGCGCACGAGGCGCGGGCCGAGAAGGGCATCGTCAGCGTCGACCTCGGCAAGCTCGAGGGCGTCCTGCCGCAGTCCGAGCAGGTGCCGGGCGAGCGGTACGTGCACGGCGAGCGCATCCGCTGCGTCGTGGTGCACGTGGCCAAGGGGGCGCGTGGCCCGCAGATCACCCTGTCCCGGTCCCACCCGGCGCTGGTGAAGAAGCTCTTCGCGCTGGAGGTTCCGGAGATCGCCGACGGCACCGTGGAGATCGGTGCGATCGCGCGTGAGGCAGGTCACCGTACGAAGATCGCCGTGCGCTCGACCGCTCCGGGGGTCAACGCCAAGGGCGCCTGCATCGGCCCGATGGGTCAGCGGGTCCGGGCCGTCATGAGCGAACTGCACGGCGAGAAGATCGACATCATCGACTGGTCGGACGACCCCGCCACCTTCGTCGGCAACGCGTTGTCGCCGGCCAAGGCGCTGCGCGTAGAGGTCGTCGACCTGGCCAGCCGGACCGCCCGGGTGACCGTCCCGGATTTCCAGCTGTCGCTGGCGATCGGCCGGGAAGGGCAGAACGCCCGGTTGGCGGCCCGGTTGACCGGTTGGCGCATCGACATCCGTTCCGACGCCGAGCAGAACGCGCCGACGGGCCGGAGCGGAGCTGATCACGTGCCGGAGCCGGGCGGCGCGATCTCCGGCAGCTAGGGGTAGACTTTCTCAGTGGCACGACGCGCGCGGCCGGAGCGCACCTGTGTGGGCTGTCGGCGGCGAGCGCCGGCCGGCGAACTGCTGCGGGTCGTGGCGGTCGGCGACGAGGCTGGCTACAGCCTCAGGCCCGATCCGGCCCGCAGACTGCCGGGTCGGGGGGCGAACATGCACCCGGATCCGGCCTGCTTCGCGCTGGCGGTGCGGCGCCGCGCCTTCGGGCGTGCGTTGCGCGTCACCGGGGTCCTCGATCACGGTGAGCTCGCGGAGCACATCGATGCGCCAACCACGACGTCCGGTCAACCCGATCGGGCGCGGGTCGCTAGCAAGGTAGGACGACCGACATGAGCACACGATGAAGTCGCAGAAATGACCAGGCTTCAAGTGCACGAGTGAGGTCGCTGCGGGTGCTGCCCGCACGACCTCGGAGTGAGGAGTGCAGTGGCAGGTAAGGCCCGCGTACACGAGCTCGCGAAGGAGCTCGGGGTCGAAAGCAAGACCGTTCTCGCCAAGCTCAAGGAGATGGGCGAGTTCGTGAAATCCGCGTCCAGCACCGTCGAGGCGCCCGTCGCCCGACGGCTGCGCAGCGCGTTCGTCCAGTCGGCCGGTTCGGCGGCTCCGGCCGCCCCGCCGGCGGCCGCTCCGGCACCGGCCCCGACTCCGACGCCGTCGCCCGCCCCGGGTGCGCCCCGGGTCTCGGCCAAGCCCATGCCGCCGCGGCGGCCGGGCGCGCCGACGCCCGGACCGAAGCCCAAGGGCCCGGTGCCGGGTCCGCCGCAGTCCGCGACCCCGGTCGCGAAGCCGGCGAGCGCCCACGACATCGAGGTGGCGGCCGCGGAGGCACGGGCCGCCGCCCTCAAGGCTGAGCAGGAGGCCGCGGTCAAGGCCGCGCAGGCCGCCCGCCAGCAGCAGCGGGAGACCACCCGCCGGGAGCCCCCGGCGGAGGGTGGCCCCCGTCCCGGCCCGCGGCCGGGTCCGGGCGCCGTGCCGCCCCGACCGGGTACCCCGGCCGCCGGTCGTCCCGGCGCGCCGACCCCGGGTCCGGGTGCGCGTCCGGGTGCCCGCCCGCCGGCGCGCGGCGCCGGCAACAACCCGTTCGGCATCTCCGGTGGCCAGCAGCAGCGTCCGCCGGCGGCCGGCGCGGGCGGTCCGCGGCCCAGCCCGGCGGGCATGCCGCCGCGGCCGAGCCCGGCCTCGATGCCGCCCCGGCCGAGCCCGGCGTCCATGCCGAGCCAGCGCCCCGGTCGCCCCGGCGGCCCGGGTGCCGGCCGTCCCGGTGGCGGCGCGGGTCGTCCCGGTGGCGGCGGCGGTGGTTTCCGCGGCGGTCCCGGTGGCGGTGGCGGCGGCGGTGGTTACCGCGGCGGTCCCGGTGGCGGTGGCGGCGGCGGTGGTTACCGCGGTGGCCCCGGTGGCGGTGGCGGCGGCGGTTTCCGGCCGGGCGCGCCGGCCGGTGGCGCCGGTCGTCCCGGTGGCGGCGGTCGTGGCCGCGGTGGCGGTGCCGCTGGCGCCTTCGGGCGTCCGGGTGGCAAGCCGACCCGTGGTCGCAAGTCCAAGAAGCAGCGCAGACAGGAGTTCGACAACCTGTCGGCCCCGACCATGAGCTCGGGTGCTCCCCGGGGTCAGGGTCAGGTCGTCCGGCTCTCCCGTGGCGCCTCGCTGTCGGACTTCGCCGACAAGATCAACGCCAACCCGGGTTCGCTGGTCCAGGAGATGTTCAACCTGGGCGAGATGGTCACGGCGACCCAGTCCTGCTCTGACGACACCCTGCTGCTGCTGGGTGAGCACCTCGGCTTCAACGTGCAGATCGTCAGCCCGGAGGACGAGGACCGCGAGCTGCTCGCGCAGTTCAACATCGACCTCGACGCCGAGGTGGCGGAGGACCGCCTGGTCAGCCGTCCGCCGGTGGTGACCGTCATGGGTCACGTCGACCACGGTAAGACCAAGCTGCTCGACGCGATCCGCAAGGCGAACGTGGTGGCCGGCGAGGCGGGTGGCATCACCCAGCACATCGGCGCCTACCAGGTCCACGTCCCGCACGAGGGCGAGGACCGGGCGATCACGTTCATCGACACCCCGGGTCACGAGGCGTTCACCGCCATGCGTGCCCGTGGTGCCCAGGTCACCGACATCGTGATCCTGGTGGTCGCGGCCGACGACGGCGTGATGCCGCAGACGATCGAGGCGCTCAACCACGCCAAGGCGGCGGACGTCCCGATCGTGGTGGCGGTCAACAAGATCGACAAGCCGGAGGCCAACCCGGACAAGGTGCGCCAGCAGCTGACCGAGTACGGCCTGGTCGCCGAGGAGTACGGCGGCGACACCATGTTCGTCAACGTGGCCGCCAAGCCGGGCATCGGCATCGAGGACCTGCTCGAGGCCGTCCTGCTGACCGCCGACGCGTCGCTGGAGCTGACCGCTCCCGTGGACGGGCCGGCGCAGGGTGTGGCCATCGAGGCGCACCTGGACAAGGGCCGCGGTGCGGTGGCGACGGTGCTCGTGCAGAAGGGCACCCTGCGGGCAGGCGACTCGATCGTCGCCGGTGGGGCGCACGGCCGGGTCCGCGCGATGCTCGACGAGAACGGCAACCAGGTCGCCGAGGCGGGCCCGTCCCGTCCGGTGATGGTGCTCGGTCTGACCGCGGTGCCGGGAGCGGGTGACACGTTCCTGGCTGCCGAGGACGACCGCACGGTGCGCCAGATCGCCGAGCAGCGGCAGGCGCGGCGGCGGGCGGCGGCGTTCGCCAACTCCCGTGGCCGGGCGACCCTCGAGACGCTCATGGAGCAGCTCAAGGAGGGCGAGAAGACCTCGCTCAACCTGGTGCTCAAGGGCGACGTCTCCGGTTCCGTGGAGGCCCTCGAGGACGCGCTGTTCAACCTCGACATCCCCGAGGAGGTCCAGCTCAGGATCATCCACCGGGGCGTCGGTGCGATCACCGAGAGCGACGTCATGCTCGCGAGCGCCTCGACCGAGGCGGTCACGATCATCGGCTTCAACGTGCGGGCCTCCAACAAGGTCCGGGAGATCGCCGACCGCGAGGGCGTGGAGATCCGGTACTACACCGTCATCTACCAGGCCATCGAGGAGATCGACGCCGCCCTCAAGGGGCTGCTCAAGCCGGAGTACGAGGAGGTCGAGCTCGGCACCGCGGAGATCCGCGACGTGTTCCGCTCGTCCAAGATCGGCAACATCGCCGGTTGCATCGTGCGCTCCGGTCTCATCCGCCGCAACGCGAAGGCGCGTCTGCTGCGGGACGGGGCGGTCGTGGCGGACAATCTCACGATCAACTCGCTGAAGCGGTTCAAGGACGACGCCACGGAGGTCCGGGAGGGCTTCGAGTGTGGTCTGACCCTGGGTGGGTTCAACAACATCCAGGTCGGCGACATCATCGAGACCTTCGAGATGCGGGAGAAGCCGCGCGCCTGATCCCGCGGTGACAACGCTGGTCAAGGGGTTTACGCCGAACGGCGTAAACCCCTTGATCATGCGGGGGCCACGGCGGGTATCGTCCGGGGCGATGTTCACCGGAACCGTGGTCTTCGACCTGCTGCTGCCGGGCGACTCCCGGTCGCTCAAGGCCAAGAGGTCGTACGTACGCCCGATCGTGGCGGCGCTGCGCCGCTTCGAGGTCTCCGCCGCCGAGGTGGGGGCGCTCGACCTGCACGGCCGCGCCCAGATCGGGGTGGCCGTGGTGGCCGCCGAGGCGGCACACGTCCGTGAGGTGCTGGACTCCTGCGAGCGTCTGGTCGCCGCGCGTCCGGAGATCGAGTTGCTGTCGGTCCGGCGCCGGCTCCACGGCGAGGACGACTGAGCCGGGCTGCCGCCCGGTCGGTGGCGCCGCGCCGGCACCGCGCACCGGGCGAGCCCGCGCGGGTAGTGTTCGAGGTGTTGGCCGGCCCCGCCGGCGGCGCCCCGCGTCGTCGCGTCCGGGCCGGGAGCGGGACACCGTGGAGGTGGCGGAGATGACGGATCCGGCCAAGGTACGCCGGCACGCGGAGCGGGTGCGCGAACTGGTCGCGTCGGTGGTGCGGAGCCAGATCAAGGACCCGCGGCTCGGCATGATCACCATCACGGACGCCCGGATCACCGCCGACCTGCGCGACGCCACGGTCTTCTACACCGTCCTCGGTGACGCCGCGGCGCAGGCGGGCACGGCCGCCGCCCTGGAGAGCGCGAAGGGCATGCTGCGCAGCACCGTGGGCAAGGCCCTCGGGCTGCGCCACTCGCCGACGCTGACCTTCGTCCTCGACGACGTGCAGGACCAGGTCAAGCACATCGACGACCTGCTCGCGGCGGCCCGTAACGCCGACGCCGAGGTGCAGCGGCTCGCCGCGAACGCCCGGTACGCCGGCGACGCCCAGCCGTACCGGCTGGACGAGAGCGACACCGAGGACGAGAACGAGGACGAGGACGACAACCCGCCCGCGGGCGGGGACCGGCGGTGAGCGGACCGGCTGCACCGGCCGGCAGTGTCATGGAGGCCGGCCCGGTGGACTCCGGCCCGACCGACGGCGACTGGGCCGCCGCCGAGGCGCTGCTGCGCGGCCTGCCGTCCGACGCGCGGGTGCTGCTGATCTGCCACGTGAACCCGGACGGGGACGCGCTCGGCAGCATGCTCGGCTTCGGGCTGGGCCTGCGGCGCCTCGGCGTACGCGGGCTGCAGGCGACCTTCCCGGGGCCGCCGGAGGTTCCCGAGCCGTTCCGCGGCCTGCCGGGGCTCGACCTGCTCGTCCCGGCCGCCGAGGCGTACCCCGATCCGGACCTGGTGATCTGCTTCGACGCGGCGAGCGAGTCCCGCCTCGGCGACCTCGTCGACCGGCTGGAGCGGGCCGGCGCGGCCCTGGTGCTCGACCACCACGCCTCGAACACCCGGTTCGGCGGGGTGAACCTGGTCGACCCGCGTGCCGCAGCCACCTCCGTGGTCGCCGAGCAACTGCTCACCCGGCTGGGCGTACCGCTGGACGCCGGCATCGCCGAGTGCCTCTACGTGGCGCTCACCACCGACACCGGCTCGTTCCGGTTCGAGGCGACCACCCCGGCGGTGCACGAGATGGCCGCCCGACTGCTCGCCACCGGCATCCGCCCCGGCGACATCAGCCGGCGCGTCTTCGACACCCGGCCGTTCGGTGCGGTGCGGCTCTTCGGCGAGGCGCTCGGCCGGGCCCGACTGGAGCCGGCCGCGGCCGGCGGCCGGGGACTGGTCTGGACGTGGGCGGGCCTGGACGACCTGGCGCGCCACGGCCAGCGGCCGTACGTGCTGGAGGCGCTCATCGACTCGGTGCGCTGCACGGCCGAGGCGGACGTGAGCTGCGTGGTGAAGCAGACCGCCCCGGACGAGTGGGCGGTCTCGCTGCGCAGCAAGGGCGCTGTCGACGTGAGTCGGGTCGCCGTCGCGCTGGGCGGCGGCGGGCACCGGTTCGCCGCCGGGTTCACCGGCCACGGCACCGTCGACGAGATCGTCGACCGGATCCGCGCGCACCTCGACGGGGCGGTCATCGGGTCCGTCACCGGCTGACGGGCCGGAGTTCCGGGTCGGATCCGGGTCACGCGGGCTTTCCGCGTCCGGTGGGTGCGGGGAGAATTGCCGGATGGAGCAGCCCCACGACCTCACCGTCGAGGCGCCCCGCGCCTGGGACCGTCCCGCCGTCTCGGTGCCCGTACTGATCTGCCTCTCACTCGTGGGCGGGAGGTTCGCCTCGTTCTCCACGGAGGCCAACCTCTACACCCTCGGCACCGGCGGGGTGCTGATCTGGCTCGGTCTCAGCAACCGCGTACCCCGTCGGCCGGCGCCGGCCCGGCTCGGCGCCGGCGCGGCGTGGTGGGCGCTGCCGGTGGTGGTCTTCGGCGTCTTCGAGGGGGCCACCTTCGTGCTGTCCGTGGGTGACGACTTCCCCACCTTCTCCCGGCTGGCCGACCCCCTGCTGGAGGATCAGCTGGTCCGGTCGGCCGCCTGGTTCGCCTGGCTGTCCGCCTTCTGGGGACTGGTGCGGCGATGATGCGGGCGCTCGCCATCGGCGGCTTCCTCAGCGCCCTGGCGCTCTTCGCCGCCGTCGAGTGGCTGGCCCGGCGCGAGGGCTCGCGGATACCGACCCTCGGCGAGGTCTGCGCGTACGTCATGCGGTACGAGGTGGGCTCGGTGCCGGTGGGCAGGATCGGACTCTTCGGTTTCTGGTGGTGGCTGGGCTGGCACTTCCTGGCGCGCTGACGGCGCGGTCCCCGCTGTCCAGATGACGGGAACCCCACGCGGAGCGGGTGACTGAACGCTAATTTGGGAAACGGCCGGCGCCGTATCGGCGCAGGTCGTGGGGGTGGTGCCGCACCCAGCTCCGCCTCCCTCCAGGGTCGACAGACCCGGGCTCACGCCGCCCTGCCGGCCGCTCCGGTGACCCCGGACCGCCCAGGTGGCGCCCCGAACGACCGCCCGTGAGTGCCGCCGACCGCCGGCGGCTCGCGTCCCTGGAAGGGAACACGCCATGTCGAGCAAGCCCACCAAGCCCGAGACCACCGACGAGGCCCGCGAGCAGGCCCGCCGCGCGCTGCAGACGTCGATGGACACGCGCCAGTGAGCCGTACCGAACGGCGGTGACGCCGCCGACGCCATGCGCCGACCGCGTCACCGCCCGCGGGGCGCGGACCCCCTGACCCGCATCCGGTGTCCGTCTCCCGCCGCGCCGTTCGGGCGCCAGGATCGGCCGGTGCGCCGGATCCTCGTCGTCGGCAGCGCCGGTGCCGGCAAGACCACCCTCGCCCGGGAGATCGCCCGTCGGCTCGACCTCCCGGTGATCCACCTCGACGGGCACTACTGGCGGCCCGGCTGGACGCCGCCCGACGAGACCGAATGGCGGGAGAGCGTCGCTCGCCTCGTGGCCCGGCCCGCCTGGGTCATGGACGGCAACTACGGCGGCAGCCTCGACCTTCGACTGCCCCGCGCCGACCTGCTCGTCTTCTGCGACCTGCCTCGGCTGCTCTGCCTGCGCCGGGTGCTGCGCCGCCGCTGGGCCCACCGCGCCGCCCGCGGCACCGTCCCCCGCCCCGACCTGCCGGCCGGCTGCCCGGAGCGGGTCGACTTTGAGTTCCTGCGTTACGTGTGGCGGTACCCGCGCCGTTCCCGGCCTCGACTGCTCGCCGCCGTCGCGTCGTCCGTACCCGCGCTTCCGGTGGTCCGGCTACGCACCACCGCCGAGGTCCGCCGATTTGTCGACACCCTGCCCACCGCGCCGCCCGGTCCGAGCGTGCGGTAGGGCGGGCGCCCACGTCCGGGCGTGGCGGGGTGGCGGCATGTGTGGCGTCGGACCTGCCGGGTTCCGGCCGGGCCCGCCGCGCGGCTGAGTCGTCCACGACATCACCTCCACAGCGTCGTCGCCCCCGGCCCGCAGCCACGCCACCGACGCCGTCAGGGCCGGTCGCGGGGCTCCGGCACCGCCGTCGCCAGGCACCGATCGGTAAGCTATCAGGCCGCTTGCGTTCCTTACGCGGCTCGTGTCAGGATCGGCGGCGATGACGCAGACCGCCCCTACCACCGCCCCGCCCGCGGGAGCGCGCCGGATCGCCGCGCTGGCGCTGCCGGCCCTCGTCGTGCTCGCCGCCGAGCCGCTGTACGTGCTGGTCGACACGGCCGTCGTCGGGCACCTCGGCCGGGTCCCGCTGGCCGCGCTCGCCGTGGGCGGCACGGTCATGACGCTCACCGCGTGGCTCGGCACCGTGGTGGCGTACGGCACCACCGGCCGCTCGGCGCGCCGCTTCGGCGCCGGCGACCGGGCCGCCGCGGTGGCCGAGGGGGTGCAGGCGTCCTGGCTCGCGTTCGGCGTCGGCGTGCTCGTGGCGGTCGCCATGCAGCTCGGCGGCGGGGTGCTGGCGCGTACGCTCGTCGGCGGCCCCGGCGAGGTGGCCGACGCCGCCGCGCAGTGGCTGCGGATCGCGGCGCTCGGCGCTCCCGGCCTGCTGCTCGCGGCCGCCGGCAACGGCTGGCTGCGCGGCATCCAGGACACCCGCCGGCCGTTGCTGTTCGTGCTCGGCCCCAACCTGCTCTCCGCGTTGCTCTGCCCGCTGCTGGTCTACCCGGCGGGGCTCGGCCTCACCGGTTCGGCCATCGCCAACGCGACCGCCCAGACGCTCGGCGGCGTGCTGTTCGCGGCGGCCCTGGCCGCCGAGCGGGTCCCGCTGCGGCCCCGGCCCCGGCTGATCCGCCAGCAGCTGGTGCTCAGCCGTGACCTGCTCATCCGGGGCGCGGCCTTCCAGGCGAGCTTCCTCTCGGCGACCGCCGTGGCGTCCCGCTTCGGCGCGGCGGCGGTCGGCGCCCACCAGATCGCGCTGCAGCTGTGGTTCTTCACGGCGCTGGTCCTCGACGCGCTGGCGATCGCCGCGCAGTCCCTGGTCGGCGCCGCGCTCGGTGCCGGCGACGACGAGGGCGCCCGCGCCCTGGCCCGCCGCATCGGCCTGCTCGGCGGGGCCTGCGGGGTCGCCTTCGCGGTGCTGATCGCGGCCGGCGCGGGCGTCGTGCCGTCCTGGTTCAGTTCCGACCCGCTGGTGCGCGAGCAGGCCATGGTGGCGTGGCCGTGGTTCGTCGCGATGCAGCCGCTGGCCGGGGTGGTCTTCGCCCTGGACGGCGTGCTGATCGGCGCCGGTGACGTCCGCTACCTGCGCAACCTCACCGTGACGGCGGCGCTGGGCGGGTTCCTCCCGGCGATCTGGCTGGCCTACGGGCTCGACCTCGGTCTGGGCGGGATCTGGGCCGGGCTCACGCTGTTCGTCGTGCTCCGCCTCGTCGCGCTCCTCCTGCGGCTGCGCAGCGGCGGCTGGGTCGTGGTCGGCGCGGTCCGCTGACCGGGCGTCTGGCAGGCTAGGCGGTCGTGAGCGCAGACGGACTGATCGTCGTGGACAAGCCCGACGGCATGACCTCGCACGACGTGGTGGCGCGGATCCGGCGGCTGGCCCGGACCCGGCGGGTGGGTCACGGCGGCACCCTCGACCCGATGGCCACCGGGGTGCTGGTGATCGGGGTGGGCCGCGCGACCCGGCTGCTCACGTACGTGATCGGGGCGGGAAAGAGCTACACGGCCACCGTCCGGCTGGGTCAGGCGACCGTCACCGACGACGCCGAGGGGGACGTGATCCGCACCACCCCGGCGGGGCACCTGACCGACGCGGCGATCCGGGACGCGCTCGCCGCGCTGACCGGGGAGATCGACCAGGTGCCGAGCGCGGTGAGCGCCATCAAGATCAACGGCCAGCGGGCGTACAAGCGGGTGCGCGAGGGCGAGAGCGTGGAACTGCCGGCCCGCCGGGTGACCGTCTCCCGGCTGGAGCTGCTCGCCGTACGGCGGGACGAGCCCGACGTCGTCGACGTGGACATCGACGTGACCTGCTCGTCCGGCACGTACGTCCGGGCGCTCGCCCGGGACGCCGGTCTCGCGCTCGGGGTGGGCGGTCACCTGACCGCGCTGCGGCGTACCGCCGTGGGTGGCTTCACCGTCGGTGAGGCCGCCACCCTCGACGAGTTGGAGCGGCGCGCGCCGGAGGTGGTGACGCTGCCGCTCGCCGCGGCGGCGGACCGGTTCTTCCCGCGGCGCGACGCGACGGCCGCGGAGGCCGCCGTGCTCTCGCACGGTGGGCCGCTGGACCCGGCCGGGATCGCCGGGCCGTACGCCGTCTTCGACCCGTCCGGCGGCCTGATCGCTATCGTCAGCGAGCGGGAGGGCCGGGCCCGCGCGGAGATCGTGCTGGCGCCGGCGTGAGGTGCCCGCCGGCGTGGCCGGCGGGCACGGTCGTGGGCCGGGCGGTGGGGACCCGGTGACAGAACAGGGGAGGAGCGGCATGCAGCGGTGGCGGGGGTACGACGCGGCACCCGGCGGGTGGGGGCGGTCCGTCGTCACCATCGGCGTCTTCGACGGCGTGCACCGGGGGCACCAGGCGACCATCGGCCACACGGTCGCCCGGGCGCGGGAGCTGGGCCTGCAGTCGGTGGTGGTGACCTTCGACCCGCACCCGGCCGAGGTGGTACGCCCCGGGTCGCACCCGGCCGTGCTCACCGAGCCGGCCCGCAAGGCCGAGCTGATCGAGGCGCTCGGCGTCGACGTGCTCTGCGTGGTGCCGTTCACGCCCGAGTTCTCCCGGCTGTCGCCCGAGGCGTTCGTGCACGACGTGCTGGTCGAGCACCTGCACGCCGCGCAGGTCGTGGTGGGCGGCAACTTCCGGTTCGGGCACCGGGCCGCCGGTGACGTGGCGCTGCTGGAACGCCTGGGCCGTACGTTCGGCTTCGCGGTGGAGGGCGCCCCGCTGGTGGCCTCCGAGGGCACCGTCTTCTCCTCGACGTACATCCGCTCCTGTGTGGACGCCGGTGACGTCGGCGCCGCGGCGGCCGCGCTGGGCCGGCCGCACCGGGTGGAGGGCGTGGTGGTCCGGGGCGACCAGCGCGGGCGCGAGCTGGGCTTCCCCACCGCCAACCTGCTCTGCCACCGGTACGCGGCGATCCCCGCCGACGGCGTCTACGCGGCCCGGCTGGTGCGCCGGGGCCAGCGGGAGCCACTGATGGCGGCCGTCTCCGTCGGCACCAACCCCACCTTCTCCGGTCGGGAACGGCGGGTGGAGGCGTACGCCCTGGACTTCGACGGCGACCTCTACGGCGAGCGGCTGGCGCTGGACTTCGTGGCGCACCTGCGCGGCCAGGTCCGGTACGACTCGGTCGAACCGCTGATCGCCCAGATCCGTCAGGATGTCGAGCGGACCCGCGCGGCGCTCGCCTGACCCCGCCTGGGTGCGCTCCCACCCCTGCTGGCCGACCCGCCGGCGCGGCCGCCCGCCAACCGGGACGTCGTGGCGGGCGCGCCCCACGGCGTCGCCACGCTGCCCTTGACCGGGCGGCAGCGGCGACGGCTGGTAGTCTGGCGGGGACGTCGGATGACCGACGGGGGGCCTCGCGTGCCTGCTCGACGCCGCGGGTGCGAGGTGCCGGTCCGGATCCGGTCCCATGGACCGACGACGGACACCAGTGACCAACCCATCGAAACAGGGAGAACATGGCGCTCGACCAGGACACCAAGGCCAAGATCCGCGCCGAGTACGCGACCCACGAGGGCGACACCGGTTCGCCCGAGGTGCAGGTCGCGGTCCTCACGAAGCGGATCGCCGAGCTCACCGAGCACCTGAAGGTGCACAAGCACGACCACCACAGCCGCCGTGGGCTGCTGCTGCTGGTCGGCCGTCGCCGTCGGCTGCTCAACTACGTCCAGAAGAAGGACATCAACCGCTACCGGTCGCTCATCGAGCGGCTCGGTCTGCGCCGGTGACGTGACGGGGGAGTGGCCATCCGGCCGCTCCCCCGTTCCCGCGCCACAGGAAGAGAACAGGGCAGCGCGACCACCCGAGCAGGGAGCCGGTCAGCGTACCGGTCTCCGGTAGTGGCCCCCGGGCACCCGGCATCCGCCGACCCCGGGCGCTTCGATCGAAGACCGGCCGTCTGAGCAGCTCCCCGCGTCGCGAGCCCCCCGATGCGAAGGAGCACGACCGCACCATGACCGAGACCAGACTCGGCACCGAATCCCGCACCGCCGTGATCGACAACGGGGCCTTCGGCACCCGTGAGATCACCTTCTCCACCGGCCGCCTCGCCCGTCAGGCCGCCGGCTCCGTCGTCGCCCAGCTCGGCGACACCGTCGTCCTCTCCGCCACCACGGCCAGCAAGCAGCCGCGGGAGCAGTTCGACTTCTTCCCGCTCACCGTGGACGTGGAGGAGCGGATGTACGCCGCGGGCCGGATCCCCGGCTCGTTCTTCCGCCGCGAGGGCCGCCCCAGCGAGGACGCGATCCTCACCTGCCGGCTGATCGACCGGCCGCTGCGCCCGTCGTTCGTCAAGGGCCTGCGCAACGAGGTGCAGATCGTCGAGACCGTCCTCGCGCTCGACCCGCAGCACCCGTACGACGTGGTGGCCATCAACGCCGCCTCGATGTCGACGAAGCTCTCCGGCCTGCCGTTCTCCGGCCCGATCGGTGCGACCCGGATGGGTCACATCGACGGCCAGTGGGTCGCCTTCCCGACCCACGAGGAGCTGGCCCGCGCCACCTTCGACATGGTGGTGGCCGGCCGCGTCCTGCCCGACGGCGACGTCGCGATCATGATGGTCGAGGCCGAGGCCACCGAGCACACCGTGGCGCTGGTCGCCGGCGGGGCGACCGCCCCCACCGAGGAGGTCGTGGCCAGCGGCCTGGAGGCCGCCAAGCCGGCCATCCGTGAGCTGTGCCGGGCGCAGAGCGAGCTGGCCGACGTGGCCGCCAAGCCGGTCGTCGAGTTCCCGATCTTCCTCGACTACGCCGACGACGCCTACGAGGCGGTGGCCGAGCTGGCCCGCGCCGACGTGGCCGAGGCGCTGAAGATCGCCGGCAAGGCCGACCGCGAGGAGGCCCTGGACCGGATCCGGACCCGGGTCGCCGAGGAGCTCGGCCCCCGCTTCGAGGGCCGGGAGAAGGAGCTGGGCGCCGCCTTCCGGTCGCTGACCAAGGCGGAGGTCCGCAGCCGGGTCCTGCGCGAGCAGGTCCGCATCGACGGCCGGGGCCCGCGCGACATCCGTCCGCTGACCGCCGAGGTCGGCGTGCTGCCCCGGGTGCACGGCTCGGCGCTCTTCGAGCGCGGCGAGACCCAGATCCTGGGCGTCACCACGCTCAACATGCTGCGCATGGAGCAGGCGCTGGACACGCTCTCCCCGGAGAAGTCCAAGCGCTACATGCACAACTACAACTTCCCGCCGTACTCGACCGGTGAGACCGGCCGGGTCGGCTCGCCGAAGCGGCGCGAGATCGGCCACGGCGCGCTCGCCGAGCGGGCGCTCATCCCCGTGCTGCCCTCGCGCGAGGAGTTCCCGTACGCCATCCGCCAGGTCTCCGAGGCGATCGGCTCCAACGGCTCCACCTCGATGGGCTCGGTCTGCGCCTCGACGCTGGGCCTGCTCTCCGCCGGTGTGCCGCTGAAGGCGCCGGTGGCCGGCATCGCCATGGGCCTCATCTCCGACGAGGTCGACGGCAAGACCCAGTACGTGACGCTGACCGACATCCTCGGCGCCGAGGACGCCTTCGGCGACATGGACTTCAAGGTCGCCGGCACCCGGGACTTCGTGACCGCGCTCCAGCTCGACACCAAGCTCGACGGCATCCCGTCGGACGTGCTGGCGGCCGCGCTCCAGCAGGCCCACGAGGCTCGGCAGACCATCCTCGACGTGATGCAGGCGGCCATCGAGGGCCCGGCCGCGATGAGTGACTACGCACCGCGGGTCACCACCGTGAAGATCCCGGTCGACAAGATCGGCATGGTGATCGGCCCGAAGGGCCAGACCATCAACGCCATCCAGGACGAGACCGGCGCCGAGATCTCCATCGAGGACGACGGCACCATCTACGTCGGCGCGACCAACGGCCCGTCCGCCCAGGCGGCCGTGGAGCGGATCAACGCGATCGCCAACCCGACCCTGCCGAAGGTCGGCGACCGGTTCCTCGGCACGGTGGTCAAGACGGCCGCGTTCGGCGCGTTCGTCTCGCTGCTGCCCGGCCGGGACGGCCTGCTGCACATCTCGAAGGTGGGCGACGGCAAGCGGGTCGAGAAGGTCGAGGACTTCCTCAACGTGGGTGACCGCATCGAGGTGGAGATCGCCGACATCGACCAGCGCGGCAAGATCTACCTGGACAAGGTCCGGCCCGAGGGCGCCGAGGCGCCCGCCGGTGCCACGGAGGCGCCGGAGGCCGCCGCCGGTGGCGAGCGCCCCGCCGGCCGCGACCGCGGCGACCGGGGCCCGCGCGACCGCGGTGACCGGGAGCGCGGCGGACGCGGCCCGGAGCGCGGCGAGGGTGGCGAGGGCGGCGGCGAGTCCCGCCCGCCGCGCCGCCGGACCCGGCACAGCTGATCACCGACCGGCCGGCCGGTGCCCCGACGGGCGCCGTCCGGCCGGTTCGTCCGTACCACCCACCCCTCGTCGAAGTGAGAGCAGATTTCGTGAGTCGGGCCCTGCGTTCGCCTTTCCCTGCGGATCGACGGGGGGAGGCGCCGTCCCGGCCCGCACGCTCCGGTGGCCCCGGCCGGGCGGTGACCCGGACGATCAGCGACGACCCGCTGGGCGGCACGGTGCGGCGTACGGTGCTGCCCAGCGGCCTCCGCGTGCTCACCGAGGCGATCCCCGCGATGCGCAGCGTGTCGTTCGGCGTCTGGGTGGCGGTCGGCTCCCGCGACGAGAGCGGCCCGCAGTCCGGGGCCGCGCACTTCCTGGAGCACCTGCTCTTCAAGGGCACCCGCAAGCGCAGCGCGCTGGAGATCTCCTCGGCGATCGAGGCGGTGGGCGGCGAGACGAACGCCTTCACCACCAAGGAGTACACCTGCTACTACGCGCGGGTGCTCGACGAGGACCTGCCGCTGGCCATCGACGTGATGTGCGACCTCGTCGCCGACTCGGTGCTGGAGCCGGCGGACGTGGAGACCGAGCGTGGCGTGATCCTCGAGGAGATCGCCATGCACGACGACGAGCCCGGTGACGAGGTGCACGACCTCTTCGCCCGGGCCGTCTACGGCGACCACCCGCTGGGCCGCCTGATCTCGGGCACCGAGGAGACGGTGACCCCGATGACCCGGCGTCAGATCCAGGGCTTCTACCGGCGGCACTACACCCCACCGCAGATCGTCGTGGCGGCCGCCGGCAACCTCGACCACGCGGCGGTGGTCAAGATGGTCCGGCAGGCCCTGCGCGGCACCCCGCTGGACACCGACCCGGCGGCGCCGGCCCCGCACCGCGCCGCCACCCCGGCCGTACGCACGCGGCCCGCCACGACCCTCGTCGAGCCCAAGGAGACCGAGCAGGCCCACGTCATCCTCGGCTGCCCGGGCATCGACCGCACCGACGAGCGCCGGTTCGCGCTCGGGGTGCTCAACAACGTGCTGGGCGGCGGCATGTCGAGCCGCCTGTTCCAGGAGATCCGCGAGCAGCGCGGCCTCGCGTACTCGGTCTACTCCTACGCGAGCCAGTACGCCGACACCGGCCTCTTCGCCGTCTACGCCGGCTGCGCGCCGGGCAAGGTGGACGAGGTGCTGGAGCTGACCCGCGCCGAGCTGGCCCGGGTGGCCGCCGACGGGCTGACCGACGCCGAGGTGGCCCGGGGCAAGGGCATGTCGAAGGGCTCGTTCGTGCTCGGCCTGGAGGACACCGGCTCGCGGATGAGCCGGCTGGCCAAGGGGGAGCTGCTCTTCGGCGACCTGATGCCGGTGGACGAGCTGCTGGCGCGGGTGGACGCGGTGACCGTCGAGGACGTCAACGCGCTCGCCGCCGACCTGCTCGGCCGACCGATGTCCCTGGCCGTGGTCGGCCCGTTCGACACGAGCGACTTCACGACCCCCTGACCCCACCCGCGGCACCCCGGGGCGGGCCGTGCCCGTCGGGGCGCCGCGCGCCGGGTGGACCTGGGTGGCCGGGGCGTGGTCCCGGGGTGGACGGCGTCCCGGTTGGGATAGGTTGTGCCCCGTGACTGACCAGCAGGAGAGGAACCCGGCCGAGCCGCTGCGCGTCGGCGTCCTGGGTGCCCGGGGCCGCATGGGTGTCGAGGTCTGCAAGGCGGTCGACGCCGCCACCGACATGGAACTCGTCGCGACGATCGACCAGGGCGACGGGTTGGACGCGGCGTCCGGCGCCGAGGTGGTCGTGGACTTCACCACCCCCGACGTGGTCATGGACAACCTGCGCTGGTGCATCGACCAGGGCATCAACGCGGTGGTCGGCACGACCGGCTTCACCGAGCAGCGGCTGGAGCAGGTGCGGGGCTGGCTGGCGGGCAGGCCCGACGTCGGCGTGGTGATCGCGCCCAACTTCGGCATCGGGGCGGTGCTCATGATGCAGTTCGCGGCGCGCGCCGCCCGGCACTTTGAGTCGGTCGAGATCATCGAGCAGCACCACCCGCGCAAGCTCGACGCTCCCAGCGGTACGGCGACCCACACCGCCCGGCAGATCGCCCGCGCCCGGGCCGAGGCCGGCCTGGGCCCGGTGCCCGACGCCACGAAGGACGAGGTGCCCGGCGCCCGGGGCGCTGAGATCGACGGGATCCGTGTGCACGCCGTACGCGCCACCGGGCTCGTCGCGCACCAGGAGGTGCTCTTCGGCACCACGGGCGAGACGCTGACCATCCGGCACGACTCGTACGACCGGGCCTCGTTCATGCCGGGCGTGCTGCTGGCCGTGCGGGAGGTGCGCCACCGGCCCGGCCTCACCGTGGGCCTGGACGCCCTGCTCGACTGACGGCGCGGCGGCCCGGCGGCCCGGCGGCGCGATGGCGCGGCGGCCCGGCGGCGTGGCGGCGCGATGGCGCGGCGGCCCGGCGGCGTGGCGGCGCGTTGGGGCGGTGGGGTGGCGCGGAAAGCCGGTCGCCGGTTGGCCGGGTGCCCCCTAGGCTGCCCGGATGATCGATGCGGGAGGCCGTGACCGGGACGGACGCGCCATCACCCTGCGCCCCGTCGACGACGACAACTGGCGGGCGGTGGCCGACGTCGCGCCCCGGGACGACCAGCGTGCCTGGGTGCCTGCCCTGGCCGCCCGGTACCTGCTGCTCAGCATGCGGACCGGGGTGTGGACGTCGCTCGCGGTGTACGCGGACGAGACCGTCGTGGGGCACGTCATGTGGGGCGTGGACGACGACGGCTCGCACTGGATCGGCGGCATGATGATCGACGCCGCCGAGCAGGGCCGGGGGATCGGCCGGGCGACCGTGGCCACCCTGGCGGGTTGGCTCGCGGCGCGGGAGGGCAACCCGCCGGTACGGCTGTCGTACCACCCGGCGAACACGGCCGCCGCCGCCCTCTACACGGCCCTCGGCTTCCGCCCGACGGGAGCGATGGAGGACGACGAGGTGGTCACCGAACTCACCCTCCCCGAGCCCCGGTGATCATGAAGTTGTTGTCGCGACACGCCGAGGCGGGCGACAACAACCTCATGATCGACGAGGTCCGGCGTCGGCCGGGTGGCCGCTGGGGACCGGCGGGGTCAGGCCTTGGTGGGGTGGTCGGTGGGGGACCGGCGGGGGGTGGGGACGGACGGCGTCGGCGGGACCACGGTCAGGTCGGCCGGGAGGCCGGTGACGGTGGGGTGGCCGGCACGGTCCACGGTGACCGCCACCCGGGCGCCGGCCACCGTCAGGTGCTCCGCCGCGACCGCGCCCAGTTCCGGGCCGGCCAGCGGCGCGAGCCGGACCGTGCCGCCGGGCACGTCGGGGTAGAGCCCGGCGGCCGCCTGGAGCAGCAGCACGGCCCCGGCCGCGGCCCACGCCTGCGGGTGGCACGCCGCCGGGTACGGCGTGGGCCGGCCGAGCAGCGACCGGTCGTCCCCGCCGTACAGCTCGGGCAGGCGGTAGTCGAACGCCTCGGCCGCGCCGAGCAGCCCGTCGGCCAGGCCGAGCGCGGCCTCCCGGAAGCCGGCCCGGGCCAGGTTGGCGAGCACGATGGCCGTGTCGTGGGTCCAGATCGACCCGCAGTGGTACGACAGCGGGCTGAACCCGGCGTCGTCGGTGGACATGGTGCGCAGCCCGAACCCGCCGGCCAGCGCCTCGGTCCGCAGCAACCGGGCCACCTGCGCCTCCTCCTCGCCGCTGAGCAGGCCGGTGCCGACGAGGTGGCCGATGTTGCTGGTCAGCGAGTCGACCGGCCGCTTGTCCCGGTCCAGCGCGAGTGCCGGTTGCGGCCCGTACGGCCCGTCGACCCAGAACGCCGCCCGGAACCGGCCGGCCAGCTCCTCGGCGTACGCGCGCCAGCGGTCCCCGCCCGGGCGGCCGAACGCGTCCAGCAGGGCGGCCCCGTTGACGGCGGCCTCGTGGGCGTACCCCTGGACCTCGGCGAGCACGATCGGCGGCGCGGCGAGGCGGCCGTCGCGGAACCGGACGGCGTCCCCGGAGTCCTTCCAGCCCTGGTTGGCGAGGCCGTGCCCGGTGCTGTCGACGTACTCGACGAGCCCGTCGCCGTCGGCGTCGGCGTGCGCGGCGAGCCAGTTCAGGGCCGCCTCCAGGTGCGGTAGCAGCGGCTCGACCTCATGCGCCGGGAGTCCCCAGCGCCAGGCGTCGTGCAGCAGGTTGATCCAGAGCATGGTGGCGTCGACCGTGCCGTAGTACGCGGGCGGCAGCCGCAGCCCGGCGCCCGGGGCGAACTCGTGGCGGCGCAGTTCGTGCAGGATCTTGCCGGGCGCCTCGCCGGTGGCGGGGTCGACCCGGACACCCTGCCGGCGCGCGAGCACCCGGAGCGTGCCGGCGGCCAGGTCGGTGCCGAGGGGCAGCATCATCCGGGCGGCCCAGAGGCTGTCCCGCCCGAAGAGCGTGAGGAACCAGGGCACCCCGGCGCCGAGGAAGACGTCGTGCGGCGCGCCCGTCTCGGCCAGCCGGAGGCCGCGCAGGTCGTCCAGGCTGCGGTCGAGGAGACGGACCAACCGCCGGTCGTCGGCGCGCAGGGCGGGCCGGGACCAGGTGGGCTCGCCGGGCGGGCAGACGACCACGGCGCGCGGGTCGTCGACGGCGAGCCGCCAGCGCAGCACCGCCTCGCCGCGGGGTGGCAGCGCGACCGGCCAGCTCAGCCGGGGCGTGGTGGCCCGGTCGCCGCTGGCCTCGGCCGTGGCGCCCTCGCCGGTCGCCGTGACCGTGATGCCGGCCGCCGACCAGACCAACTGGCCGGGCTCGCCGCTCTTGGCGGGCAGCGGTTCGGTCGTGCCGCCGGACTTGACGACCTCGATGGGGGCCAGGTCGCAGCCGAGGTCGACGCTGACGGTGGCGCGTACGGCCGTGGCCGCCGTGGAGACGACCCGCACCTCCTCGGTGAGCCCGCGCGGGGTGACCTGGCGGAGCCGTTCGACGCGGACGGTCGGGTCGGCGCCCGGGTCGCCGAGCCACCGCGCCAGTCCGACGAAGCGGACGCCGTGCGGGCCGGCGGGCCCCCGGGTCAGTCCCTCCGGTTCCTGGTCGTCGACCCGCAGTTCGGCCCGGGAGAGCACCCGGGCGTCGGCGTGGAAGACGCCCTGGACCCCGGTCGGGCGGATCTGCCCGGCCGCGTCCCCCAGCGCGCTCGTGGGGGCGAGGACGGCCCCCACCAGTTCGTGCAGCAGGGGTTGCAGGTGGCGTTCGGTCACGATGGGGCTCCAGATCCTGTAGCTGAGCAACGACGTCTTGACAAGTCGTTAGCGGCGGTGCAGAGTGCGAAACATTCCAGAAACTTGAACGATCTAATCCTGCCGTATCCAATTTGGATCGTTCAAGACGGCGAGAGGGATTTTGTGGCCGAAAAGGTGACCATCGCTACGGTGGCCCGGCACGCCCGCGTGAGCCGCCAGACGGTGTCCAACGTGCTCAACGCCCCGCACATCGTGCGGGAGGAGACCCGGCAGCGCGTCCAGGAGGCGATCGCCGCCCTGGGCTACCGGGCCAGCCAGGCCGCCCGGCAGATGCGCACCGGCCGTTCCCGGCTGATCGCCGTCCGCATCGAGCCGACCCGGGACGGGATCAACGGCTCGGTGCTCGACCGCTTCCTGCACGGCCTCACCGAGACCGCGGAGGCGGCCGGCTACCGCACGATGCTCTACACGGCCAGCGACACCGCGCGGGAGATCGCCGCGTACGACGACCTGCTCAGCGCGTACGACCTGGACGGCTTCGTGCTCACCGGCACCCACCACGGCGACCCCCGCACGGCCTGGCTGGCCGAGCGGGGCGTGGCGTTCGTGACGTTCGGCCGCCCGTGGGACGACCCGGAGGCGCACCCGTGGGTCGACGTCGACGGCGCGGCCGGCACGGGCCGCGCGACCGGCCACCTGCTGGCGCGCGGCCACCGGCGGATCGGCTTCCTCGGCTGGCCGGCGGGCTCCGGCGTCGGCGACGACCGGCGCGCCGGATGGCGGGAGGCCCTGCGCGCGGCCGGGATCGACCCGACCGGGCTGGACCGGGAGACCGAGGACGGCATCGCCGAGGGCGAGCGGTCGATGCGCGACCTGCTCGCCACCGACGCGCCGCCGACCGCCGTGGTCTGCGCCAGCGACTCGCTCGCCCTGGGCGCCCTCCAGGCCGTACGCGCGGCCGACCCGCCCGTCGCGGTGGTCGGCTTCGACGACACCCCGGTCGCCGCCGCCGTGGGGCTGACCAGCGTCAGCCAGCCGCTCGGCGACGCGGCCGCCCGCTGCGTGGACCTGCTCACCGCGGTCCTCGACGGCGACCAGCAGACCCCTGCCCCCGTGCTGCTCCAGCCCTCGCTGGTGCTCCGGCACACCGCGTAACCCATCCCCCGAACAGGAGAACCGATGGCATCTCGAACCCTCACCCGGGCGGCGGTGGCCGGCCTCGCCGCCGTCGCCCTGCTCGGCTCCGCCGCGTGCGGCAGCGGCTTCGACGACAACTCCGGCGAGACCGCACAGTCCAGCGGTCCGGCCAACCTCCAGATCCTGATCGGCTCGTCCGGCGACGCGGAGACCAAGGCCGTGCAGGACGCCGCCGCGAAGTGGGCCAGCGGTTCCGGCAACACGGCGACCGTCACGCCGGCGCAGGACCTCACCCAGCAGCTCGGCCAGGCCCTCGCCGGCGGCACCCCGCCGGACGTGTTCTACGTGGACGCCTCCCGGTTCGCCGACTACGCGAGCGTCGGCGCGCTGGAGCCGTACGGCGACAAGATCAGCAACAACGGTGACTTCTACGAGAGCCTGCGCACGACGTTCACCTACAACGGCAAGCTCTACTGCGCACCCAAGGACTTCTCCACCCTCGCCCTCCAGATCAACACCGACCTGTGGACGAAGGCCGGCCTCACCGACGCCGACATCCCGACCACCTGGGACCAGCTGACCGCCACCGCCCAGAAGATCAAGGCGAAGGGGCAGGTGCCGCTGGCGCTGGGCGACACCCGCGACCGGATCGGCGCCTTCCTGGTGCAGAACGGCGGCTGGCTGATGAGTGAGGACGGCACGCGGCCGACCGCCGACACGCCGGAGAACGTGGCCGCCCTCCAGTACGTGAAGGACCTGCTCACCAAGGGCCTCGCCCAGTACCCGAAGCAGCTGGACGCCGGCTGGTCCGGCGAGGCGTTCGGCAAGGGCAAGGCCGTCATGACCATCGAGGGCAACTGGATCAAGGGCGCGCTGCAGAACGACTTCCCGAACGTGAAGTACAAGGTCGTCCCGCTGCCCGCCGGGCCGAAGGGGCAGGGCACCCTGTCCTTCACCCAGTGCTGGGGCATCGCCGCGAAGTCGAAGTACAAGGAGCAGGCCATCAAGTTCGTCGAGGCGATGACCAGCGGCGAGCAGCAGATGGCCTTCGCGAAGGCGTTCGGGGTCATGCCGTCGCGGGAGTCCGTCCGCGAGCAGTACACCAGCGCCTTCCCGAACGACAAGCCGTTCATCGACGGCGCCGCGTTCGCCCAGGGCCCGGTGAACGCCCCCAAGATGGACAGCGTCCTGCGGGACCTCGAAGCCGGCCTCCAGGGCCTGGCCACCGGTGACCCGAAGACGATCCTGGCGAACTTCGACAAGAACGCCACGGCGGCGCTCGGCGGCTGAGGTGGGAGGAGGGGCCCCGCCGACCCGGGGCCCCTCCCCGCACCTCCCGGAAGGGGGAGGGGGAGATGGCAACAGAGGCGCTCGCCGCGCCGGCCACCACGCCGGCCGGCCCGTCGCGCCGCCGCCGCGGCGGTACGCGGGGGAACGAGAACCTCGCCGGCTGGCTGTTCGTCGCTCCGGTCGTCGTGATCCTCGGGCTCTTCCTGCTGCTGCCGATCCTCATGGCGCTCTGGGTGAGCCTCACCGACTGGAACGGCCAGGGCAGCCCGTTCACCCGCGACGTGCCGTTCGTGGGGACGGAGAACTACACCCGCCTCTTCACCGAGGACGGGCTGGACCGCCGCGACTTCATGACGAGCATCCGCAACAACATCTACTACGTGGGGATCGTGGTGCCGGCGCAGACCGTGCTGGCCCTCGGCCTCGCGCTCGTGGTGAACAACCGGATGCTCAAGGGGAAGAGCTTCTTCCGCAGCGCCTTCTACTTCCCCTCGGTCACCAGCTCGGTCGCGATCAGCGTGGTCTTCCTGTTCCTGTTCGCCAACTCCGGCGCGGTGAACAGGCTGCTCGGCCTCTTCGGCATCGACGGGCCGCAGTGGTTCGCCGACTCCCGCGGCGTCCTGCACCTGCTGCTCGGCGCGGTCGGGGTCGACGACCCGCCGGCCGCCCTGACCGGCGGGGGACCGTTCGGCCTGAGCTGGTGGGACTGGCTCTCCGGCCCGAGCGTAGCCATGGTCTCGATCATCACGCTGGTCGTCTGGACCACCTCCGGCACGTTCATGCTGATGTTCCTGGCCGCCCTCCAGAACGTCCCGGTGGCGTTGGACGAGGCCAGCACGCTCG
Source organism: Micromonospora globbae (assembly GCF_036184225.1). Taxonomy (NCBI): domain Bacteria; kingdom Bacillati; phylum Actinomycetota; class Actinomycetes; order Micromonosporales; family Micromonosporaceae; genus Micromonospora; species Micromonospora globbae. Next base: position 3,923,038 of record NZ_CP108084.1, on the reverse strand, counting down.
ACGGCGCGAGCCGCTGGCAGCGGTTCCGCCACGTCACCCTGCCCCTGATCAAGCCCACCACGTTCCTGGTGGTCACGCTCGGCCTCATCGGCTCGTGGCAGGTCTTCGACCAGGTGTACGTCATGAGCCAGGGCGACCCGGCCAAGACCACCCTCACCCCGGCGTACCTGTCGTACCGGACCGCGTTCCGCGACTTCGACTACGGCTCCGGCGCGGCCATCTCGTTCGTGCTGTTCCTGATCATCATCGTGCTCACGTTGATCCAGCGCCGGATCATGGCCGACCGCGACCCGGTGGGGCGCCGCCGGCGCTGGTGGCGTCGACGCGCACCGGAAGGGTCCTGACATGGCCGTGCTGACCGACCGGCCGCCGGTCGCGGTGCCCGCGCCGCGCCGGCGCCGCGACCCCCGCGCGCTGGTCTCCCGCATCCTGGGGTACGCCGTCCTGGTCTTCTTCGGGCTGGTCTTCCTCTACCCGTTCGTGATCCAGCTCGGCAACTCCTTCAAGACCGAGCCGGACGCGGCCGCCAACCCGCTCTCGCCGATCCCCGACCCGGTGTCGCTGGCCGGGTTCGAGCGGATCTTCGCGGGCACCAACTTCCCGCTCTGGCTCGGCAACTCGCTGCTGGTCACCGTGCTGGTCACGGTGGGTCGGGTGTTCTTCGACTCGCTGGCCGGGTACGCGCTGGCCCGACTGCGGTTCCGGGGGCGCGCCGGCCTGTTCGCGGCGGTGGTCGCCGTCATGGCCGTGCCCCCGGTCGTGCTGCTGATCCCGAAGTTCCTGGTGCTCAACCAGCTCGGCATCTACAACAGCTACACCGGGCTCATCGTGCCGCTGCTCGCCGACGCGGCCGGGATCTTCATCATGAAGCAGTTCTTCGAGTCGATCCCGGTGAGCGTGGAGGAGGCGGCCCGCATCGACGGGGCGAGCGTGTTCCGGATCTTCTGGTCGGTGGTGCTGCCGATGGCGAAGCCGGCGCTGATCACGCTCACCATCCTGTCGTTCCAGGGCTCCTGGAACGAGTTCCCGCACAGCCTCGTGGCGGTGCAGGACCCGGACCTGTTCACCCTCCCGCGCGGCCTCGCCGACCTGGTCAGCGGCTCGCTGGGCAAGGGCAGCCAGTACCCGCTCAAGCTCGGTGCCGCCCTGCTGGCCACCATCCCCGTGGCGGTCCTCTTCGTGGTGTTCCAGCGCTACTTCGTCCGGGACGCCAACGACGGCTCCGACAAGGGCTGACCCCGCCGCGCCGGCTCGCGGCCGGCGCGGCGGCCGGGGCCTAGTCCGCCGGCCCCGGCTGGGCCGGCGGCGCGGGCGATCCGTCGTCGGGCGTCGCCCCGGTCTCGCCGGAGGTCTCGTCGACGGTCTCGGCGGAGCCGGCCTCGGCGGGCAGCGCGACGTGCAGGCGGAGCTGGGGGACCAGCATGTCGTCCACGTCGAGGGCGCGGGCCGCGCCGTCGGCCTCCCAGCCGGCGCTCGTGAGGAACTTCCGGGTCGCCGCGTCGGCGTCGAACGCCCACGCCACCGCCCGCGTGAAGCCGTCGGCGCGCCACAGGTCCACGCTGGCGGCGAGCAGCCGGCTGCCGTGCCCCCGCCGGCCCCAGCGCGGCTCCACCAGCAGGTCGGTGACGGCCGCGACGTCGCCGCCCAGCGCGTCGGCCGGCTCGTTCGGTGCGAGCGCCTCGGCGTCGGCCGGACCGGAGGCCACGAACCCCACCAGATACGATTGCTCGGCCTGTTCGACGGCGACCAGCACCCGGTGGGCGTCCGACGGCGGCTCCTGCACCGCGGCGGTCCACCGCCGCGCCAGCCACGCCTCGTCGAGGTTCTCGAGGACGTGCCGGGGCAGGATCCGGCGGTAGGCGACCCGCCAGGTCGCGAGCTGGATGCGTGCGATCTCGCCGGCGTCTTCCGGACGCGCCGGGCGGACGTACCCGAGAGCCATGGGACGTGAGCCTACGCAGGGCGAGGGAGGCGACGGTGGCGCAGGGTGCCGCTAGGACGATCGCGCAGGTCGTGGGCGTGCTCCTGCTCGCCGTCGCGGTGGCCGCCTTCCTCGCCGTGGCGGCCGTGCGGCACGGCTTCTTCGACCTCCAGGTCTACTACGGCGCGTTGACGTGGTGGGTGCACGACGGCGGGGAGATCTACGACTACCTGCGGCCGAACACCCAGTACGGCTTCACCTACCCGCCGTTCGCCGCTCTCGTCATGCTGCCGATGGCGTACCTGCCGTGGCTGGCCGCGATCGTCGTCAGCGTCACCGCGACCGTGGCGGTGACCGTGGTGCTCTTCTGGTGGCTGGTCGACCCGATCGCCCGCCGGGCGGGCTGGACGCGCTGGTTCGCCCTCGCCGTGGCGCTCTGCCTGGCCGCCGCGTACGAGCCGATGCGCGAGACGGTCAACTTCGGCCAGGTCAACATGCTGCTGCTCTTCCTGGTCGCCGTCGACCTGCTCCGGTTGCTGCCCGGCGGCAGCCGCTGGGCGGGTGTGGGCGTCGGGCTGGCCACCGCCATCAAGCTGACGCCCGGCATCTTCATCGTCTACCTGCTCGTCACCGGCCGCTGGCGGGCGGCGGTCACCTCGATGGCGACCGCGGCGGGGGCCACCCTGCTCGCCGCCGCGCTCTTCCCCGACGCCTCCCGCGAGTTCTGGACCGAGGCGCTGTGGAACACCGACCGGGTGGGCGAGCTGGCCTTCGTCTCCAACCAGTCCCTGCGCGGGGTCGTGGCCCGGCTGGACCCCGAGCACCCGAGCACCCTCGCCTGGCTGGTGCTGGTGCTCGGCACGCTGGCGCTGTGGGCCTGGCGCTCCCGGGCCGCGGCCGCCGGCGGCGACGAGGCGGCCGGCCTGGCGCTGACCGGCGCCGTGATGTGCCTGGTCAGCCCCGTGACCTGGGTGCACCACCTGGTCTGGCTGCTGCCGGGGCTGATCCTGCTCGTGGACAACGCCGTGGCGGCCCGCCCCGGCAGCCTCCGCCGCCGCCTGCTGCTGGCCGCCGCCGTCACCGGGTACGGGTTCCTCACCAGCCGGATCGTGTGGGCCTGGGAGAAGGACTTCACGGGGATCGACGGGTTCCTCGGCAGCAACACGTACGTCTGGATCAGTCTGGCCCTGCTGGCGTTGCTGCCGCTGCGCGGCCGGACCACGCCGGCCGGCTCACCCGTCGAGGCGGCCGGCGTACCGCAGCTCGAACAGCCGGACGGGCGGACGCCCGCCGGTGAGCGGCACCGGGTAGGTGGACCGCTCACCGTCCGGTGACAGCCCGGCCCGCACCGTGAAGCGGCGGGCCCGGTGGTTCTCCTCGAGCACCCAGGCCCGGAAGGCCGTGAAGCCCCGCCCGGCCAGTCCCGCGCGGGCGGCGCGGAGCAGCGCCGTGGCCGTGCCGTCGCCCCAGTGCCCCGGCTCGACGAAGAGGGCGAGGACCTCGCCCCAGGCCGGGTCGAGGGTGTCCCGGTCCTGGTCGACGCGGTACGGCCCGAACGAGGTGAACCCCACGACCCCCTCGTCGCCCGACTCGGCCAGCAGCGTGGTGAACGGGTGCTCGGGGTCGGCCGTGCCGACGTCCCGCCGGCGCTGGGCCCAGGCGGCCACGTTCAGCCGCCGCAGCACCTCGTCCGGCATGATGCCGGCGTAGCCGGCCTGCCAGCCGTGCACGTGCACCCGGGCGACCGCCTCGGCGTCGTCCGGCTCCTCCCGACGGATGGTGACCACGGCACCGTTCTATGCCCTGCCCGGCGGAGGGTCCAGCGTCCGCGCCGGAGCGTCGTACGCCTCGGCTAGGGTCGCCGGCGATGGCAGCTCCGGAATCGCTCTCGCTCGCCCAGGCGCGCCGGGTGGCGCTGGCCGCCCAGGGCTTCACCGACCCGCCGCCCGGCGGGGTGCCGACGCGCCGGCACCTGCGCCGGGTGCTCGGCCGGGTCGGGCTGATCCAGATGGATTCGGTCAACGTGCTGCAGCGGGCGCACTACCTGCCGCTCTACAGCCGGCTCGGGCCCTACCCGACCTCGCTGCTCGACACCGCCGCCTACCGCCGGCCGCGTGAGCTGTTCGAGTACTGGGGGCACGAGGCGTCGCTGGTCCCGGTCGGGCTGCACGCGGCGCTGCGCTGGCGGATGGCCCGGGCGCACAGCGAGGCCTGGGGCGGCATGCGCCGGATCGCCCAGGAGCAGCCCGAGCTGGTCGCCTGGGTGCGCGACGAGGTGGCCGCCCGCGGGCCGCTGACGGCCGCCGAGATCGAGCACGACGCGCCCCGCGAGAAGGGCAACTGGGGCTGGAACTGGTCGGCGGTGAAGCGGGCGCTGGAGTTCCTCTTCTGGGCGGGGGAGGTCACGGCGGCCGACCGCACCACGTCGTTCGCCCGCCGCTACGACCTGCCCGAGCGGGTGCTCCCCGCCGCCGCGCTGGACGCGCCCACCCCGACCGACGCCGAGGCGTACCGCACGCTCGTGGCCCTCGCCGCCCGGTCGCTCGGCGTGGCCGCGGAGCCGGAGCTGCGGGACTACTTCCGGCTGCCGCTGGCCGGCGCCCGGCAGGCCATCGCGGAGCTGGCCGAGGCCGGCGAGCTGCTGCCGGTGACCGTCGCCGGGTGGCGCCAGCCGGCGTGGCTGCACGCCGAGGCCCGGCTGCCGCGCTGGGTGCGGGGCAACACGCTGGTCAGCCCGTTCGATCCGCTGATCTGGGAGCGCAACCGCACCGAGCGGCTGTTCGACTTCAGCTACCGCATCGAGATCTACGTGCCGGCGCCGCAGCGTGTGCACGGCTACTACGTGCTCCCGTTCCTCCAGGGGGAGCGGTTCACCGCCCGGGTCGACCTCAAGGCCGACCGGAAGGCGAAGGTGCTGCTGGTGCCCGCGGCCTGGATCGAACCGGGCGCCGACCCGGGCGAGACGGCCGTGGCGCTCGCCGCCGAGCTCTACCGGCTCGCCGGCTGGCTCGGCCTGGACGCGGTGGCCCCGCCCGCCGCCGGCGATCTCGCCGGCCCGCTGGCCGCCGCACTGGTGGGCGTGGCGGGTGTAGCGTGAGCGGCGTGACGAGCGTTGACGGACCCGTCGGCCCGCCGCAACCGCCGGCGGGCGCAGTGCCGGACGCGCCCGCGTGGCCCGCGGGCCAGGTGCCGCCCTACCCGACGCCCCAGCCCGACCGGCTCACCCGGTTCGTGGTCCGGCTCTACGAGCGTTCGCCCCGGTGGGCGGTGCCGCTGGCCGCGCTCGGCTGCGTGGCGGCCGGCATCGGCTACGCGCTCATCAGCGATCCCACCCGCTCGGATCCCGACGCCGCGCCCAGCTGCGTGCTCAAGCTGACCACCGGGCTGGACTGCCCGGGCTGCGGTGGCACCCGCGCGCTGTGGTACGTGGTGCACGGCGACATCCCGGCCGCCGCCCGCCACCACTTCGTGTTCGTCTTCGCGCTGCCCTTCCTGGCGTACCTCTTCGTGGCCTGGGCGGGCCGGCAGGCGTTCGGCTGGCGCCTGCCGGAGCTGCGGTTCAGCGGGAAGGTGATCGGTGGCTTCCTGGCCGCCTGGCTGGCCTTCTCGGTGCTGCGCAACCTGCCCTGGGCCCCCTTCACCACCCTGTACGTCTAACCCGCCCCCTCCCCGGTCCCCGCCCCCTCCCCGGTCCCCGCGCCCCCCGCGCGGCCCGATCCGCGCGGTGATCATGAGGTTGGCGGGGACGAACCGGGCATCCCGCCTCGCCAACCTCATGATCACCGGGGTGCGGCCCCGGCGGCGGGGTGGTGACCGGGATTGCAGCGGGCGAGCCCCGCTTGGGTACGGCCGGCCCTCCCACTACAGTCCGAGGAATGCCGGAGATGGTGCAGCCCCAGGTGAAGTTGATCGCGTGGACCCACTTCGAGGCGCCGGACGACGTCCCGTGGTCGACCGACGCCGACGGGGGCCAGGCGCTAGCCGAGTTCGCCGGTCGCGCCTGCTACCAGTCGTGGCGCAAGCCCAACCCGGCCACGGCCACCAACGCCGGCTACCTGGCGCACATCCTCGAGGTCGGGCACTACTCGGTGCTCGAACACGGCTCGGTCACCTTCTACTTCACCGGGGTGTCGCGCTCCTTCACCCACGAGCTGATCCGGCACCGGCACTTCTCGTACTCCCAGCTCTCCCAGCGCTACGTCCCCGAGCGGGACGCCGCCATGGTCGAGCCGAGGGTGATCGCCGAGGACCCGGAGCTGCACGCCAGGTTCGTCGAGGCCACCGAGGCGAGCGTGCGGGCGTACACCGAGTTGCTGGAGGGGCTGGAGAAGCGCTTCGCCGACGTGGAGAACGGCACCCTGCGGCGCAAGCAGGCCCGGCAGGCGGCCCGGGCGGTGCTGCCGAACGCGACCGAGACCCGGATCGTGGTGACCGGCAACTACCGGGCGTGGCGGCACTTCATCGGCATGCGGGCCACGGAGCAGGCCGACGTGGAGATCCGCGAGCTGGCCGTGGAGTGCCTGCGCCAGTTGCAGAAGGCCGCCCCGAACGTGTTCGCCGACTTCGTGATCTCCACGCTGCCCGACGGCACCGAGGTGGCGTCGAGCCCGTACGCCGAGCTGTCCTGAGCCCTTCCCCGGCGGGTGCTCCCGGGTCGTCCGCTAGGTTAAGAGGATGACGCACGACCACCCTGACACCCCCGCCCGGGCGGTGTCCCGCCCCTTCGGCCGGGTGCTCACGGCCATGGTGACCCCGTTCACCGCCGACGGTGCGCTCGACCTCGACGGCGCCGCGCGGCTGGCGACCCACCTGGTCGACGAGCAGCGCAACGACGCGTTGGTGGTCAACGGCACGACCGGCGAGTCTCCGACGACCACGGACGCGGAGAAGGAGCGCCTCATCCGGGCCGTCGTGGAGGCGGTCGGCGACCGGGCCAAGGTGGTGGCCGGGGTCGGCACCAACGACACCCGGCACACCATCGAGCTGGCCGCCGCCGCCGAGAAGGCGGGCGCGCACGGGCTGCTCGTGGTCACGCCGTACTACAACAAGCCACCGCAGGCCGGGCTGCTGCACCACTTCACCGCCGTCGCGGACGCCACCGGCCTGCCGGTGATGCTCTATGACATTCCTCACCGCGCCGGGGTGGCCATCGCCACCGAGACCCTGGTGCGCCTCGCCGAGCACGGCCGGATCGTGGCCGTGAAGGACGCGAAGGGCGACCTGACCGCGACCAGCTGGGTGACGAGCCGCAGCGACCTCGCCTTCTACAGCGGCGAGGACTCGCTCACCCTGCCCGCCCTGGCCGTCGGCGCGGTCGGCGTGGTCGGCACGTCCACGCACTTCACCGGCGCGCCCACCCAGCAGATGATCGAGGCGTACGAAGCGGGGGACACCGCCGCCGCGCTCGCCCTGCACCACCGGCTGCTGCCGCTCTACACCGGCATCTTCCGCACCCAGGGTGTGATCCTCGTGAAGGCGGGCCTCACGATCGCCGGCCTGCCCGCCGGCCCCGTGCGGCCTCCGCTGGTGGACGCCACCGACGACGAGATCGCCCAGCTGCGCGCCGACTGCGCGGCGGCGGGCGTCGCACTCCCCGAATGACCGAACGACACGACGGACGCCGGGCGACGGCGTCCCGGAACGAGGTGAACGCGTGACCGAGGCGCACATCGAGGCGGAACTGCCCCCACCGCTACCAGAGGGCGGGCTGCGGATCATCCCGCTCGGCGGGCTCGGCGCCATCGGTCGGAACATGACCGTCTTCGAGTACGACGGCAAGCTGCTGGTGATCGACTGCGGCGTGCTGTTCCCCGACGTGGAGCAGCCCGGCGTCGACCTGATCCTGCCCGACTTCGGGCCGATCCTGGACCGCCTCGACGACGTGCAGGCCATCGTGCTCACCCACGGTCACGAGGACCACATCGGCGCCGTGCCGTACCTGCTCGCGCACAAGCCGGACATCCCCCTGGTCGGCTCGCAGTTCACCCTCGCCCTGGTCGAGGCGAAGCTCGCCGAGCGGCGCATCCAGCCCTACACGCTGACCGTGCGGGAGGGGGGCCGGGAACAGCTCGGCCCGTTCGAGTGCGAGTTCTTCGCGGTGAACCACTCGATCCCCGACGCGCTCGCGGTGGCCGTGCGTACGCCGGCCGGCCTCGTGCTGCACACCGGCGACTTCAAGATGGACCAGCTCCCGCTCGACGGGCGGATCACCGATCTGGCGGGCTTCGCCCGGCTCGGCGCCGAGGGCGTGGACCTGCTCCTGTCGGACTCGACGAACGCGGAGATCCCCGGTTTCGTCACCCCGGAGCGGGAGATCGGGCCCGTCCTCGACTCGATCTTCCAGAAGGCGCGCGGGCGCATCATCGTGGCCTCGTTCGCCTCCCACGTGCACCGGGTGCAGCAGGTGATGGACTCGGCCGCCGAGCACGGCCGCAAGGTCGCCCTGATCGGCCGGTCGATGGTGCGCAACATGGGCATCGCCCGCGACCTGGGGCTGCTCAACATCCCGCCCGGCCTGGTCGTCGGCCTCGAAGAGGCGACCACGATGCCGCCGGAGCGCATCGTCCTCATGTCCACCGGGTCGCAGGGCGAGCCGATGAGCGCACTGGGCCGCATGGCCAGCGGCGACCACCGGCACATCACCATCGCCCCCGGCGACACGGTGGTGCTCGCCTCGTCCCTGGTGCCCGGCAACGAGACCTCCGTCTACCGGGTGATCAACCGCCTGGCCCGCGCCGGCGCGGTGGTCGTGCACAAGGACGTCGCCAAGGTGCACGTCTCCGGCCACGCCCCGGCCGGCGAACTGCTCTACCTGCTCAACGTGGTGCGCCCCAGCAACCTCATGCCGGTGCACGGCGAGTGGCGGCACCTGCGCGCCCACGCGCGGCTCGGCATCGAGTCGGGCGTGGCGCCCGACCGGGTGGTGCTCTGCGAGGACGGCGACGTCGTGGACCTGGTCGACGGGCGGGCCAGCCTGGTCGGCCGCGTGAAGAGCCGGTACGTCTACGTCGACGGGCTCGCCGTCGGCGACGTGAGCGAGTCGCTGCTCACCGAGCGGCGGATCCTCGGGGACGGCGGTTTCATCGCCGCCACCGTGGTGGTCGACTCGGTCACCGGCAAGGTGGTCGCCGGCCCGACCGTCTCCGCGAAGGGCTTCTCGGAGGACCCGGAGGCGTTCAACGACGTCATCCCGCTGGTCACCGAGGCGCTCAACCGGGCCGCCGCGGACGGGATCACCGATCCCCACCAGCTCCAGCAGATCGTCCGACGGACGGTGGGGCGCTGGGTCAACGACGCGTACCGCCGCCGCCCGATGATCGTCCCCACGGTGGTCGAGGTCTGACGAGGCCGGTCGCCGACGTCCCGGTGGGCGTCGGCGACCGGCGTCCCGCCCGCCGGCGCCGTGACGCCGGTGTCGCGTCGTGCCGCCCCGTCTCAGGGCAGGGCCGCCACCGCGTCGGCGTACGCCACCCCCGTGGTGATCGCCGCGTTCACCAGCACGTCGAGCTGCGCCGGGGCCACCCCGTGCGCCAGGTCGGTGTTCACGTCACCGGCCAGCACGAGCTCGTCGCCGAGGTCGTGCACGTACGCCTTCGGCAGCAGCCGGTCGTGGTTCCAGGCGTTGCAGAAGGCGTACGCCTCGGCGCGCCGCGCCGCCGGCAGCCGCCGGGCGGCCAGCGCCCGCGCGTGCAGGATCTCGCCGTGCTCACCGAGCTGCCGGAACTGGATGACGGCGTCGCCCCACCGGCCGACCACCGTGCCGCCGTCCACCGCGTACCGGTCGCCCCGCCGGTCCAGCGCCATCGTGATCATGGCGAGGGTCAGCGGCACCGGTTCCCGATCGGAGGGCTCCGGGTCGTCCGGCGCGTACGGGTCGACCTCGTCGGTCGCGCCCTCGTCGTCGGCGGGGATCGGCACCGGCCCGGCGACCGGCCGCTCGGCCAGCCAGGCGGCGATCCGGCCCGACTGGTGGCCGGTGCCGTTGCGGGCGTCGAAGCTGCCGGCCAGTTCCGTGGCCACCCCGAGCAGCACCGCGCCGAGCGTGGCCACGTCGAGGTCGGCGGCCGGCCGGTCCCCGTACGCCGGCCGGTGCACGGTGCGCCCACCCAGCCCGGCCGCCACGGCGAGCTGGCAGACCAGCGCTCCCGCGGCGGCGAACTCCATGGCGGAGAGGTCGTCGTACGGGCGGTCGAGGCGGGGGAGCTGCTCGGCGAGGATGTCGAGCCCGCGCCCCGGATGCCCGGCGAGCGCGCAGAAGCGCAGGTGCGTGGCGAGGTGCCCGAAGGCGGCCCGCTCGCCCCGGTGCCGCCGGTACGCCCGCACGTGCGCCGCGCCGGCCCGCTCCACCTCGCCCTGCCGCAGCCAGGGCAGCAGCGCCGCCGTCAACGCGCGTTCCGGCTGGTCGGTGCAGTCGACGGCGCCGTCGAGCACGTCCCGCAGCTCGTCCAGCGCGGCGGCCCAGTCGCCCCAGCCGGCGAGCAGGTCGGCGCGGCGGGCGGGCGCGCAGCCGGGGCATCCGCCGGCGGGCCCGGGTTCGGCGACCGCCCAGCGCCCGTACCACTCGCGGGCGGTCGGTTCGTCGCCCAGGTGGTCGGCGATGCGGCAGCGGAGTTCGGCCACCGCCTCGGCGTCCGCGCCGATCCGGCGGGCCAGGTCGTCGACCGCCCGCGCCTGGTCGAGGCCCACGCGCGGGGTGCCCAGCAGCGCCTCGATCGCGTACCGCTGGTAGCGCGTCAGCAGCTCCGCCTCCGCCTCGGAGAACAGCTCCGGGCGGCGGTCGAGGACGGCCAGGCAACGCCGTACCGGCTCGACCAGCCGCCACCGTTCGCCCCGGGGCAGGGCCGTCTCGATCAGCGCGAACCGGGCGTCGACCGCGGACCGGTCGTCGCCGGCCGCGTCGGCCAGGACGGCGATCCGTTCCAGCTCCAGCAGCCGGGCCGGGCCGTCGGGCTGGTCCCGCGCCTCGGCGAGCGCCGCCACCAGCTCGCGGTTGCGGCCGCCGGACCCACGGCCGCGCCCGACGAGGGTGAGGTCGTCGAGCCGGCCGGGTCGCGCGTCGCGTCCGCGGTTCCGCTGCCCCGTCACGGCAGGGCCCCGCCGGGAAGCCGCTCCACCGCGGCGGCGAGCCGGCAGCCGGTGGCGATGCCGCGGTCGAGCAGCTGGTCGAGCTGGTGCGGGGTGACCCCGCGCTCCAGGTCGGCGATCACCTCGCCGCAGACCCGCGCCCGCCCGTCGTCGTCGACGTGGACGAACGCCTTCGGCCAGAGGTGGTCGTGGTTCCACGCGTTGCAGAAGGCGTGCAGCGCCGGGACCTGCTCGATGGGGAAGAGCGGGGCGGCCATGGCGCGGACCTGGAGCAGCTCGCCGTACTCGCCGAGCCGCAGGAACCAGATCACCGTGTCGTCCCAGCGGCCCACGAGGTCGCCGTCGGAGTCGGTGGTCACCGTGTGTCCCCGCGTGCCCAGCACCGCGGCGACGAGGTCGGCGGTCAGCGGTCGCAGTCGTCGGGGATGCCCGGCCAGGGGGTCGTCCGGACCGTCCTCGAATCCCGGCGACGCCATCGGGCATCCCTTCTGAGGCAGATATCACGGCATGCGGCGGAGCACGCGCTGCGACGCGCGGACACGACCCGGAAAAGCGGCGATCCACCGGGTCCCGCCGTTACGGTGATGCTATGGCGGGCCGTACCTCTCAGGCGAGCCGGCGGCGCGGCGCGTCGCCGCGCGGTGCGACGAACAGCCGCGCCCGCCAGCCGGCGAAGAAGACACGGGCGCCGGTCCGGCGCCGCACCCGACCCGCCCGTCCCGGCCCCGCCGTCTACGTCGGACGCGCGGTCGGCGCCCTGTGGATGGGCCTGGCGCACGGCGTGGGGTGGGCCGTGCGGGCGGCCGGGCGGCAGGCGGCCTCGGCGCGCGAACTGGACCCGGAGCACCGCCGCGACGGCGCCGGCCTGCTGCTGTTCGGCCTGGCCCTGCTGAGCGCCGTGGGGATCTGGTTCTCCGGCGCCGGCCCGGTCGGCCACCGGCTGGCCGACTCGGTCCGGCTCTTCCTCGGCGCCATCGCGGTGGTGGTGCCGGTGCTGCTGGGGATCGGCGCGTGGCGGCTCATGCGCCAGCCCGCCGACCCGGAGCACCGGGGCCGGGGGCTGGTCGGCTGGGGCTCCATGCTGGTGGCCACCGCCGCGATGCTCCACATCGGGCAGAACCCGGTCGACCCGGTCCAGCGCGACTACGCGGGCGGGCTGCTCGGCGCCGCGATCGGCAGCCTGCTGGAACGCGCGGTCACGGCCTGGGTCGCCATGCCGCTGCTGATCCTGCTGCTCCTGTTCGGCCTGCTGGTGGTCACCGCCACCCCGATCAACAAGATCCCCGAGCGGCTCGGCCTCCTCGCCGGATCACTCGTCGCCCCACCGTCCACCCAGGACGAGGCCGAGGAGGCCCCGGCGAAGCCGGCGCGGAAGCGCCCGGCGAAGCGGACGCCCCCGCCGGTCGACCCCGAGGCGTTCGAGGACGACCTCGACGGCGCCGACCTGCAGGACACCCTCGTGCTGACGCGTACGCCGCCCACGAAGGTGCCGGTGAGCCGCAAGCCGGTGGAGCCGCCGGAGCACTCGCCGCTGCCCACCCGGGCCGAGCAGCTCGCGCTGACCGGCCTGGCGGGCGACTACACGCTCCCCCCGGCCAACCTGCTGAGCAGCGGCGCGGCGCCGAAGAAGCGGAGCAAGGCCAACGACGAGGTGATCGCCGCCCTCACCGGGGTCTTCGAGCAGTTCGACGTGGACGCCGCCGTCACCGGCTTCACCCGCGGCCCGACGGTCACCCGCTACGAGGTGGAGCTGGGTCCGGGCGTCAAGGTCGAGCGGATCACCCAGCTGTCCCGCAACATCGCGTACGCGGTCAAGTCGCCGGACGTGCGGATCCTCAGCCCGATCCCCGGCAAGAGCGCGGTCGGCGTGGAGATCCCCAACGCCGACCCGGAGAACGTCGCCCTCGGCGACGTGCTGCGCTCCCGTGCCGCCACCAGCGACCACCACCCGATGGTCGTGGCGCTCGGCAAGGACATCGAGGGCGGCTACGTGGTGGCCAACCTCGCGAAGATGCCGCACATCCTCATCGCGGGCGCCACGGGCGCCGGCAAGTCGAGCTGCCTCAACTCGCTGCTCGTCTCGATCCTGACGCGGGCCACCCCGGACGAGGTGCGGCTGCTGCTGATCGACCCGAAGCGGGTCGAGATGACCGGCTACGAGGGCATCCCGCACCTGGTCACGCCGATCGTGACGAACGCGAAGAAGGCGGCCGACTCGCTGGAGTGGGTCGTCCGCGAGATGGACATGCGCTACGACGACCTCGCCGCGAACGGGGTCCGGCACATCGACGACTTCAACCGCAAGGTGCGCAACGGCGAGATCAAGGCGCCGCCGGGCAGCGAGCGGGAGCTGCGGCCGTACCCGTACCTGCTGGTCATCGTCGACGAGCTGGCCGACCTCATGATGGTCGCCCCGCGCGACGTGGAGGACTCGATCGTCCGCATCACGCAGCTCGCCCGTGCCGCCGGCATCCACCTGGTGCTCGCCACCCAGCGTCCCTCGGTCGACGTGGTGACCGGTCTGATCAAGGCGAACGTGCCGTCCCGGCTCGCGTTCGCCACGTCGTCGCTGGCCGACTCGCGGGTCATCCTCGACCAGCCGGGTGCCGAGAAGCTGCTCGGCCGCGGCGACGGGCTCTTCCTGCCGATGGGCGCGTCGAAGCCGATCCGGATCCAGGGCGCCTGGGTGACCGAGCGCGAGATCGCCGACGTGGTGAAGTTCTGCAAGGACCAGCGCGAGCCGGAGTTCCGCCCGGACGTGCTGACCGTCGCGCAGGAGAGCAAGAAGAAGATCGACGAGGACATCGGCGACGACCTGGACCTGCTGCTCCAGGCGGTCGAGCTGGTGGTCACCTCGCAGTTCGGTTCCACCTCGATGCTCCAGCGGAAACTGCGGGTGGGCTTCGCGAAGGCCGGCCGGCTCATGGACCTCATGGAGACGCGGGGCGTGGTCGGCCCGTCCGAGGGCTCGAAGGCCCGCGACGTGCTGGTCAAGCCGGACGAGCTGGAGGAGGTTCTCGCCGGCATCCGGGGCGGCGATGACTGACGCCGCTCCGCTGACCGAGGAGCTGTTCCCCATCCTCACGACCGCCGACCTGCCGGCGGCGCTCGCCTTCTACCGGGACCTGCTGGGCGGCATGGTGACCTACCGGTTCCCGGAGGCCGGGGAGCCGGCGTACGTCGGGCTGCGGGTGGGCGCCGGCCAGCTCGGCATCGGCCGCCAGGACGAGTCGGGGCCGCTGGCGAACGAGCGGGTGGCGCTCTGGGTGTACGTGGCCGACTGCGCCGCCGCCGTGGAGCGGCTGCGGGCGGCCGGTGTGCCGGTGGTGGCCGAGCCGGTGACGCAGCCGTGGGGTGAGCGGATGGCGGTCGTCCTCGACCCGGACGGCAACCGGGTGCTGGTGGCCGACCGCGGTTGAGCGCACGCCCCGCGAGCCGGGCCCGCCGGGGGTCGCGGCGGGCCCAGTCGCGGCGTCAGCTGTTGAGGATGGCGGCCGTGAGCAGCGCGCCGAGGATGGCGCCGACCACGCTGGCGGCGGCCGCGTACCAGCCGAGCGGCTTGTCGCCGAGGACGGCGCCGACGACGCCGAGGATGACACCGAGCACGCCGAAGATCAGCGGCGAGAGGAAGAGCGCGAGGACTGCGAAGACGAAGCCCAGGATCGTGCAGACGCGGGCGGCACTGCTGCGCGGGCGGGCGGTGGGAATGTCGGCCATGACGTCCTCCAGGGTGAGAGCCAGTGACGGTCGGTCACTACCCGTTCCGGTCGTCGCGTACGCATCCGGGTCGATACCGGTCACCCGCCCCCAGCGGGCTCAGTGGAAGAACTTCAGCCCGACGACTCCGGCGATCACGAGGAACAGGCACGCGATCCGGGGCAGGCTGGTCGACTCGTTCAGCGCGAGCATCCCCACCAGGGCCGTGCCCACGGCGCCGATGCCGACCCAGACCGCGTACCCGGTGCCGACCGGGATCTGCCGCAGCGCGTACGCCAGGCCGGCCATGCTGAGCACCAGCGTCACGGCGAACACCAGCGACGGCAGCGGCCGGCTGAATCCCTGGCTGCGGTCGAGGGAGACGGCCCACGCCGTCTCGAGCAGTCCGGAGAGCACCAACACGATCCAGGCCATCGCCGTCACCTCTGCACACGAGCCCGGACCACCGGGGGCCGGGACGAGTCGGTCATCACACGTCGGGGCGTCTTCGCCTGACCGGGTACGCCCACCGCTCGTCCGGGGTGGCCGACGGGAGCCACCGCAGCCGACGGTAGCACCACCGGCCGGCCGGTCGGCGGTGACCGCGTACGGAGGGACGCGGAGGTGAACCGGACCACCGCGCATTGACCTGAACCTCACTTCAACTTGCAGTATGGGGGCCATGACCCTGCTCCTCTCCGACGCCGACGTGTCCGCCGCACTGGACGCCGCCACCACCGTCGATGCCATGCGCGCCGCCCTGCTGGCCGCGTACGAGGGCCGGCTGGTCGCGCCACCACGGGCCTCGGCGCCGTTGCGGGGAGGGCGGATGGTGCTCACCGCCGGGCACCTCACGGGCGAGTGGTACGGCTTCCGCTCGTACGACACGTTCGGCCACCCGGAGGCGGAGCAGCTCGTGGTGCTGCACGACGCCCGGACCGGCGCGGTCCGGGCGATCGCCGTCGGCGAGGAACTGGGTTCCCGGCGTACCGGTGGCCTGGGCGGCGTGGCGGTGGACGCGATGGCGCGGCCGGACGCCGCGACCCTCGGCGTGATCGGGTCCGGACGGCAGGCCTGGACGCAGGTGTGGGCCACCGCCGCCGTGCGCCCGCTGCGCGAGGTGACCGTGCACAGCCGCTCGGCCGCCCGGCGGGAGACGTTCGCCGCGCGGGTCCGCGACGAGCTGGGCATCCCGGCGCGGGCCGTGGACGAGCCCGCCGCCGCGGTGGCCGGCCGGGACGTGGTGGTGCTCGCCACCACGAGCCCCACCCCGGTGCTCGACGCCGCCGACCTCGCTCCGGGCACCCACGTGAACACGGTGGGCTTCAAGCAGCGGGACCGCGCCGAGTTCGGCCCGGACCTGCTCGCGGCGGCGGACGTCCTGGTCACCGACTCGCCGGCCCAGGCGTGCGCGTACACCCCGCCGATGCTCGCCGCGGAACCCCCGTACGCCGATCGGCTGCGCGACCTCGGGGCGGTGCTCGCCGGCGCCGTTCCCGGGCGCACCAGCCCCGAGCAGATCTCCGTCTTCTGCTCGGTCGGCCTCGCCGGCACCGAGGTCTTCCTGCTCGACCGCCTGGTCCGCGTCTCCGCGACCGTGGTCTGACCCGCCCGGCCCGTTCCCCGCGGCGCACCGGCCCGCCGGAGGGGCCGCCGTGCGTAAGGGGCGCGGTGCGGCCCGGTACCCTCGGATGGTGTCTGCCACCTCCCCTTCTTCCGCCGAAGGCCGCCGTGTCGCCCTGCTGACCCTGGGTTGCGCCCGTAACGAGGTCGACTCGGAGGAACTCGCCGCCCGCCTGCACGCCGAGGGCTGGCAGGTCAGCACCGACGGCGAGGGCGCCGACGTGGTGATCGTCAACACCTGCGGCTTCGTGGAGAAGGCCAAGCAGGACTCGATCCAGACCCTGCTCGCCGCCGCCGACACCGGCGCCAAGGTGGTGGCGGCCGGCTGCATGGCCGAGCGGTACGGGCGGGAGCTGGCCGAGAGCCTGCCCGAGGCGCAGGCGGTGCTGAGCTTCGACGACTACCCGGACATCGCGGCTCGCCTCGACGCGGTGCTCACCGGCCAGCGGATCGGCGCGCACACCCCGCGGGACCGGCGCGAACTGCTCCCGCTCACCCCGGTCGAGCGGCGCGAGGCGGCCGTCTCGCTGCCCGGCCACGGCACCCCGACCCGCGTCACTGTCGAGGCCGACGCGCACACGCCGGCCCACCTGCGGCCGGTGCTGCGCCGGCGGCTCGACACCGGTCCGGTCGCCTCGCTCAAGCTGGCCAGCGGCTGCGACCGGCGCTGTGCCTTCTGCGCCATCCCCGCCTTCCGCGGGGCGTTCGTCTCGCGTACGCCCGACGAGCTGCTCGCGGAGGCCGAGTGGCTCGCCAAGACCGGCGTCCGTGAGCTGGTGCTGGTCAGCGAGAACTCCACCTCGTACGGCAAGGATCTCGGGGACCCGCGGGCGCTGGAGAAGCTGCTGCCGCAGCTGGCCGGGATCGACGGGATCGTCCGGGTGCGGGTGAGCTACCTCCAGCCGGCCGAGACCCGGCCGGGCCTCGTCGAGGCCATCGCCACCACGCCCGGCGTCGCCCCGTACTTCGACCTGTCGTTCCAGCACTCCAGCGAGCCGGTGCTGCGCCGGATGCGCCGGTTCGGGTCGACGGAGCGCTTCCTCGACCTGCTGGCCAGCGCCCGGGCCCTGGCGCCCGAGGCGGGCGCCCGCAGCAACTTCATCGTCGGGTTCCCCGGCGAGACCCGCGCCGACGTGGCCGAACTCGTCCGGTTCCTGACCGAGGCGCGGCTCGACGCGATCGGCGTGTTCGACTACAGCGACGAGGACGGCACCGAGGCGGCCGGCCTGCCGGGGAAGGTCTCCGCGGCGACGATCAAGCGGCGGTACGACAAGCTCAGCGCCCTCGCCGACGAGCTGTGCGCGCAGCGGGCCGAGGAACGGCTCGGCTCGACGGTGGAGGTCCTGGTCGACTCGGTCGACGGCGGGGTCGTGGAGGGCCGCGCGGCGCACCAGGCGCCCGAGGTGGACGGCTCGACGACGCTCGTGGCCCCGGAGGGCGGCGGGGTGGACCTCGCCGCGCTGCGCCCCGGTGACCTGGTACGCGCCCGGGTGACCGGCACCGAAGGGGTGGATCTGTACGCCGTACCGGATGAGATGATCTCGGCGGCGCCCGGCGCGGCACGGTGACGGCGGGCCCGGACGAGGCGGGGAGGGCACGTGGTGGGGGACCGGGAACGCCACGGCCGTCCGCGCGGGGTGCGCCGGTGACGGGGGCGACCGAGTCGACGCCGGCCCAGGTGGTGGCCCGGGTGCCGCTGCTGAACGCGGCCAACGTGCTCACCGCGCTGCGGCTGGTGCTGGTGCCGGTCTTCGCGGCCACCGTGGTCGTGTCCGCGTTCGGCCACGCCGGCTGGCGGATGGCGGCCTGCCTGATCTTCGCCCTCGCCTCGGTGACCGACCTGGTCGACGGCTGGATCGCGCGCCGGTTCGGCCTGGTCACCTCGGTGGGCAAGGTGGCCGACCCGATCGCCGACAAGGCGCTCACCGGCGCGGCCCTGGTGCTGCTCTCCTGGTACGACCGGCTGCCCTGGTGGGTGACGGCGGTGATCCTGCTGCGCGAGCTGGGCATCACGGCGCTGCGCTTCTGGGTGATCCGGCACGGCGTGATCGCGGCCAGCCGCGGCGGCAAGGTCAAGACGGCGCTCCAGATCCTCGCCATCGCCTGGTACCTCTGGCCGATGCCGGCCGCGCTCGCCCCGGTCGGCCCGTGGATCATGGGTGCCGCCGTGGTGGTGACCGTGGCCACCGGATTCGACTACGTGGCGCAGGCCCTCCGCCTCCGCCGCCCCCGTCCCTGACGCGCCACCGCGCCGTGCGGGGCCGCCCGCGTCCGCCCCCGGCTTGGGTGATCATGAGGTTGGCGGGGCGTACGGAGATCGAGAACACCGCCAACCTCATGATCAGCGCGAGGTCACGATTGGTTGCCGGTGCCGTAGGGGAAGGATGGGGGACGTGGAGAGCGACGCGAACGGACAGCGGCCGGTCGGGAGCCCGGCGGCCGGTGTCGTGCACAGCCTGTCCCAGCGGCACGAGACGCTGGCGACCGTCGAGTCGCTCACCGGCGGGTTGCTCTCGGCCTCGATCGTGGAGATCGCGGGGGTGAGCGGGGTCTACCGGGGCGGCCTGGTGGTCTACGCCACCGAGCTGAAGTCCGAGCTGGCCGGCGTACCGGCCGGGCTGCTGGCCGAACGCGGGCCCGTCGACCCGGACGTGGCCGTGGCGCTCGCCGAGGGCGGCCGGCGCCGCTGCGGCGCCGACTGGGGACTGGCCACCACCGGTGTGGCCGGCCCGGAGCCCCAGGACGGCAAGCCGGTCGGGCTGGTGTACGTGGCCGTGGCCGGGCCGGGCGGCAGCACCGTGCGGGAACTCGACCTCGACGGTGGCCGGGACCACGTCCGCTCCGCCGCCGTCATCGAGGCGCTGCGGCTGCTCGCCGAGCGGATCCACGAGGCGGACGCGGCCGACGCGGACGCCGACGGCGGATCACCGGCCCCGGCGGGCGTGGAATCCTGACGACGCGGGCCCGGTCGACCACCAGCCGGACCGGTCGACGGCCCGGGCCGATCCGTCGCCGCGCCGGCCGACGGCCCGAATCCGACGGGCGGGGCGGGATGTCGACGGGCCGGGCAACGGGTACGGTTGCGGGAAGGCTCCGTTGATCGGGGCCGGGCCGGCCCGCCGCGTCCGGCCGGGCCGCGGCGGAGGAAGTCGGCCGGAGAGGGGGAGGTGCGATGGTCCTGCTACGCCGGGTGATCGGTGACGCACTGCGGGCGCGCCGGCAGGGGCAGCACCGCACCCTGCGCGAGGTCTCCACGGCCGCCAACGTCAGCCTCGGATACCTCTCCGAGATCGAACGCGGCCAGAAGGAGCCCTCCAGCGAGCTGCTCGCCGCGATCTGCGACGCCCTGGGCGCCCGCCTGTCCGAGCTGTTGCGTGAGGTGAGCGACACCGTCGCGCTCGCCGAGCAGATGCCGAACGTGCTGGTGCCGGTGAAGGACGAGCCGGCGACCACCGCCCCGGCCACCGAGGCCGCGGCGGCCAAGCGGGCCGTGCGCCAGGTCACCTCCGACGGCAACGTGTCGGTGTCCGTACGCCAGGACTCGCCGCTGAAGGCCACCCTGCGCAGCACCCGCGTCCGCTCCACCGAGCGGGACCGCGACGTGGTCTGCGCCGCCTGAATCCCGCTCTCGTCGCGTACGTGGCCCGCCTGGCCCGGCCCGCGTAGGGTTGATCGCAGACGGCGACGCCGCCCGCTCGCACGGTACGGGTGCCGGCCTGGCGTCCGGCTGGGACGATGGTGAGGCGGCCGCGCCGGTGGCCCGTCGTCCGCCCGGCACGGTTCGGGCGGAGCGACGCTACTGAGGGGATACGGCGCAGATGGCGAACCCGTTCGTCAAGGGATGGAAGTACCTGATGGCGCTCTTCGGCGCCCGGATCGACGAGCACGCCGATCCCAAGGTCCAGATCCAGCAGGCCATCGAGGAGGCGCAGCGCCAGCACCAGGCGCTCGTGCAGCAGGCCGCGGCGGTCATCGGCAACCAGCGCCAGCTGGAGATGAAGCTCTCCCGGCAGATGTCGGAGGTCGAGCGCCTCCAGGCGAACGCGCGGCAGGCGCTGGTGCTGGCCGACCAGGCCCGGGCCCGGGGCGACGACGCCGAGGCGGGGCGCTACGAGCAGTCGGCGCAGACCCTGGCCACCCAGTTGGTCTCCGCCGAGCAGGCCGCCGAGGACCTGAAGACGCTGCACGACCAGGCGCTGGGTGCCGCCGCGCAGGCCCGCCGCGCCGTCGAGAACAACTCGATGATCCTCCAGCAGCGCCTCGCCGAGCGCACCCGGCTGCTCAGCCAGCTGGAGCAGGCGAATATGCAGGAGAGCGTGGCCCGCTCGCTGGAGTCGATGTCGGCGCTCACGGCGCCGGGCACCACGCCGAGCCTCGACGAGGTGCGTGACCGGATCGAGCGCCGGTACGCCAACGCGATGGGCCGCGCCGAGCTGGCCGGCAACTCGGCCGAGGGGCGGATGCTGGAGATCCAGAAGGCGACGCTGGACTCGGCCGGCTCGGCCCGGCTGGAGCAGATCCGGGCGAGCATGGCCGGCGAGCAGCTCGGCGCGCAGCAGCAGCGGGCGGGGGCGCAGCAGCAGCGACCCGGCGTGGAGCAGCAGGCCCCGCCCGCCGCCGATCCGGCCGCCGCGGCCCGGCTCGACGAGATCCGCGCGACGATGGCGCGCGAGCGGGGCACCGGGGACACCACCGCCGCCGGGTGAGCGGACCGATCGAGGAGGTCAGGGTGGCAGACGAGCGTACGCGGTACTTCCGGAGCCTGGCCCGGCTGCGCCGGTCCGCCCGGCGCTGGACCGTGCTGGCCGGCGGCCTCGGCGGCGCCACGGCCGTCCTCACCCCGTACGCCGGGGTCGGGCTGCCCGACGCGGCCTGGGCCGGCGCGGCGGGCAGCGCCGTGGTGCTCGCCGCCTGGCGCTGGGTCGACCTGCGGGCGCTGCGCGCCCGGCCGGCTCCCCCGCCGCCCGACCCGGCGCAGGCCGCCGCCCGGTCCCGGGCCCGACTGGTCGCCGCGGTCGAGCGGCTGCCGGCCGGTCCCGGGGTGCTCGCCGAGGTCCGCCGGGTCCGTGCCCGAGTGGCGTTGCGGGGCACCAGCGCGTCCGAGCCGTGGGCGCGGCTGGACCGGGCGGCGCTGACCCTCGACGGGATGCGGCACCGGCTCACCGGGCTCGCCGAGCCGGCCGCGCAGGAGGCCGGTGCGGCCGACCGGTCGCTTCGGGAGCTGGCCCACCGGGTCGCGAGCGTCGAGCGGGCCCTGCGGCTGGCCCCGCCGGACGCGCGGGCGCCGCTCGCCGAGGCGCACCGCGTGCTGACCGAGCAGTTGGAGAGCGGCGTGGCCGCGTACGAGCGGCTCGTGGTGGCCGCCGCGGGCTACGTGGCCGAGGACGCCCGACCCGACGCGCCGCACCCGGCCGCGTCCCGCCTCACCGAGGCGGCCGACCTGCTGCACGGCGTCGCCACGGCGCTGTCCGAGCTGCGTACGGTCGGCGATCCCCTGCGCGCCCCCAGCCGCTGACGCGGCGGACGGTCACGGCGGGGTCGTGACGGCGACCGGTGCCGTGAAGCCCGAGCTGCCGACCACGTTGTAGGCGCGGACCCGGTAGTGGTAGGTGACCCCGCGGGCCAGGCCCGTGTTGGTGAACCCCCGTCCGGTGACGGTGAACGTCGCCACGTCGTGGGTGAACGCCGGGTCGACGGCCCGCTGCACGATGAACCCGGCGCCCGGCCCGGCCGCCGTCCCCGCCGACCAGCCGAGGATCACCGTGGCGGTGTCCGGCCCCGCCGCGCCCGCGGAGGCGGTCACCGCGTCCGGGACGACGGGGGCCGACGGGGTGGTCACGGTCGCCACCGTCGACCAGGGCGAGGCGGCGCCGAGATAGGTGGTCCGCACCCGGTAGTAGTACGTGGTGTCCGGCGCCACCGCCGTGTCCAGGTGGTTGTCGCCCACGCCGATGGCGGTGGTGCCCGGGCCGCTCGTGAAGGTCGGGTTGGTGGCCCGCTGCACGTCGATGCCGGTCGCGAAGGAGCGGTTCGACCAGCGCACGGCGACGCGCAGCGGCGCGGCCGGCGGGACGGCGGCGGTGACCCCGGCCGGGGCGGTCAGGTGCACCGACGCCGGCACGCTGTTGGACCAGGACGAGCAGCTGACCGCGTTCTCGGCGCGGATCCGGTAGTGGTAGGTGACGCCGGGGGTGACGGTGGCGTCGGTGTAGCGGGTCGCGGTGGCCGCCACCGTGATGGCCGTGACCCCGGTGCTGAACGTGGGGTCGGTGGCCCGCTGAAGCAGGTGGCTGGTGGCCGCCGGGCGGCCCCCGTTGCCCGTCCAGGCCAGCGTGATGGCGGGCAGGGCGGTGGCCGAGCCGGGTGCGGGCGTCGCGGTGAGCCCGGTGGGCGCCTTGGGGGAGACCCGCAGGACGAGGGGCCGGCTCATCCCGGCGTCGCGGCGGCCGCCGAGCTGGCTGTGCCAGCGGTACTCCCAGCCGAGGTTCACGAGCTGGTTCACCACGGGGGCCGGCCGCCCGTCGACGGGGCTCACCGGGGCCGAGCCGGTGCGGGCGCCGGCCGGACGGGTCGGGTCGAGCAGCCGTACGCTGTCGCCGATCTTGAACGGCAGCGTCGGGGTGACCGGCCGCAGCGCCACGATCAGGTCCTCACCGGGGTTGACCCGTACGACCTCCTTCCAGCCCAGCTCGCCGGGCTCCGGCGGGCGGATCGTGCCGTCCCGGCCGACCCGGTTGACCACCTGGAGGTCGCAGCCGTCCAGGCGCAGTGCCTCGGTCTGCCGGCTGTTGCCGACGATCCGCCAGATCTGGGTGCCGTCGGCCGGCGCGCCGATCGGCACCGCCGGGTCGGCCGCGAAGAGGATCTCGGTGGCCGGGTCGGTGGGCCCCAGCGGCAGCGTCGCGGGAGAGAGCGGCCCGGCGTGCGGGTACGCCACCCCGAGCCGGCCGGCCAGCCGGCCGTACGCGGGCTCGAAGATCTGCTGCACGGCCTTGACGGTGACCGGCACGGTGACCGGGACGGCACCGCCGGCCGGGGTGAACGTGACACTGCCGGCGTGCACGGGCACCACTGTCTCCCGAGGCGTCCGGGTGCCGATGGCCGCGTCGTAGGCCGGCTGCGGCACGATCGGCGGGCGCTGGCTGGCCGCGTACGCCCGGGGCAGTCGCTCCCGCAGCCGGCCCAGGTCGTACGGCTCGGCCGGGGTGCCGCGTACCCGGAACTGGAGCAGGGTGCGGGTGTTCGGGCCGTACCCGGGGCGGGTGGGTGGCGCACCGCCCTCCGCGGTGCGGTCCGGGGCGTCGGTGTAGTGGTCGTAGCGGGGGTCGAAGCCGGGCAGCGGGGCCGGGCAGTCGTTGTAGAGGATCAGTGTGCCGCCGGACGGCACGGTGGAGAAGTCCACGACCACGTCGGCCCGCTCGCCGGGGGCGAGCAGCAGGGCGTGCCCGTCGACGTTGAGGACCGTGGGATCCCGCCGGTCGTACCGGAAACCGATCGGGCGGTTGCGGATGACCACGGGCGCGGGCAGCAGACCGCCGTCGTTGCCGACCTGGATCAGCTCCGGCCCGGCGGCGCGCGGGTCGGGCACCCCGCCCTCCCGCCCGTCGACGGGCCAGTCCGCCGGCCGCCCGGCGGCGTGCGCGGCCGGCACCATCGGCACCTCCCCGGCGTCGGCGTCGAGCAGGTTGCCCTCGTCGTCCCACATGGGACCGTCGGAGGCCGCCCGGTAGAGCTGGAGGTGGAGGCTGCGGTCCAGGCACGCGTTGAGGATCCGGAACCGGTACGCCCGGGGCTCCACCTCCAGGTACGGGTACGCGATCCCGTTGACCAGCGGGGTGTCGCCGAACGCCTCGGGGACGGCGCTCGGGTGGGGCACACCCGGGGTCAGCGGTGGCTCGTCGGCGGCGGCCACGGGGTCGTGGTGCGGGTTGGGCACGGGCCCGGGGCCGGGATGCGCCGCGGGCGTGTCGGTGCCGCCCACCGCGCCGGTGCCGCCCACCGCGCCGCTCTCGCGGTCCGGCCCGCCGTCGGCCGTACGCGACCACGGCCCGTAGTCCCAGCGGCCGGTCGGGTTCAACCCGCCGTCGCGGTACGGGTTCTGCCGGGGCTGGTAGACGTGGGGATGCCAGAGGCTGCCGCGGGCGCCCCAGCGGTCCCGGTCCCAGGTCGGGTCCTCCTCGGCGAGCTGCGTGTCGTCCGGCACGAAGGTCTTGTCCTGGACGACCAGCGGCAGCTCGTCGTCGGGCAGCACCCCGTCGGCCACGAGCTGCTCCTCGACCGGGTCGGTGAGCAGGTAGAGCGCGATCTGGCCGGCGTAGACCGTCAACCGGGACAGGCCCAGGGTGTTGTCGTGGAACCACAGGAACCGGCCGCTCTGCTCGTTGGGGTAGTAGAGCGTGGTGGCGCCGGCGCCGGGCGCCGGCATGTCGGGCACGTGGGTGAGGCCCACGCCGGTCGGGTACGGGGTGATCTCGCCGGCCGGGGTGATCCACTGCCACGGGTTGCCCGCGCTGATCCAGCCGGTCTGCGCGCCCGCGAGGTGCAGCACGGCGCGGTTCTGCGGGTACGGCGCCGGGCCGTCGAGCGGCCCGATGCCGGCGCCCTCGACGGTCTCGTCGACCGGCAGGAAGAGCTCGCCGGCGCGGCCGGTGGGGAGCTGGTTGATGAACTTGACCCGTACCGGCCGGCCGCGCCGGGCGCGGATCAGCGGGCCGAGGTGCCACGGCCGGCCCGGCGGCGCCACTGTGTTGTGCCCGGACGCGTCGGTGCCGAGGTTGAGCTGGCGGTAGCCGCGCAGCCGGGTGGCCGGCAGGTCCCGGTGCAGCCGCTGGGCGTACTGCTGCAGGCCGATCTCGTAGTAGTCGCAGCCGGGGTAGGTGATGGTGTCGGGCACGGCCACGGGCAGGTAGCCGCCCAGCTCGGTGCGGCGGAGCGGGCCGGTGCCGGGCAGCGCGTCGACGAACTTGCGCAGGCCGGTGCCGGGCAGCACCCGCCCGTCGGCGTCGCAGACCGGCAGCGGGCTGCGGGCGAAGTTCGGCACCGGTCCGAAGCAGCGTGGCACGGCGGCGGGATCCAGGCTGGCCGGCGCCGGGACGAGCGGGTCCTCGGCGGTGCGGGCGGCCGGGACGGCGCTCGACCGGTCGGCGGTCGGGCCGTCGCCACCACGGGCGAGGCGATCGGTCCAGGTGGCCCGGAGCCTGCGGAACATCGTCATGGCTCTCCCCGGGTCGGGGCGCGACCGCCGCCACCTCGGCGTGGCGACCCGGTCCGCCTGCTCTGCTGACGATCGGTGAGTGTCCAACCGCAGCATGCGACGGAAGAGGTCCGGTTAGGAATTACCCAATCGTCCCATTCTGGACGGCGGCCGGCGGGTGCTCCGGTTGGCAGACCGGGCACCAGTAGGTGACGCGCTCGCCCTGCTCGTCCTTGCGCACCGCCGTGCCGCACCGGCGACAGGGCTGGGCTCGCCGGCCGTACACGTAGGTGGTCTGCCCCCGGTGCAGTGAGCCGGTGCTGCTCTGCGTCCAGCGGCCCCGGTTGGCGGCGAGCAGCCGGTGGGCCAGCGCCACGAGGCCGGGCAGGTCCGGCACCGCGCCCACCGGTGTCCACGGCGAGACGCCGCGCAGGAAGAGCAGCTCACACTTGTAGAGGTTGCCGATCCCCGCGAGGTTGCGCTGGTCCAGCAGGGCCTCACCGACGGGGGCGTCGGGGTGCGCGGCCAGCCGGCGGACCGCCTCCGCGGCGTCCCAGTCGGCGCCCAGCAGGTCGGGGCCGAGGTGGCCGACGAGCCGCTCCTCCTCGGCCGTGGGCACGAGCGCCAGCTCGTGCAGGTGGTAGCCGACGGCCACGGCCTGCGGGCTGCGCAGCACCGCCCGGATCAGGTGCCCCGGCCGGGCAGCCCAGCGCTCGCCCGGGGCGTACGCCCGCCAGGCGCCGTCCATCCGCAGGTGCGAGTGCAGTGTCCAGGACGTCGGGGGACTGTCGCCTTCGGCCGGGGCGGTGAGGCGGAGCAGCAGGTGCTTCCCGCGGGCGGCGGACTCCCGGACGGCCCACCCGGCGAGGTCGGTCGTGGCGAGCTGCGGCACCCGGAACTCGCTCGCGGTCAGCGTCGCGCCGGCCAGGGCGCGGTGCAGGACGCGGGCGGTGTTCCAGACGGTGTCGCCTTCGGGCACCCCTCCATCCTCCCTCCGTCGAGCCGGATTCGCATGTGTCGCTATTTGTACCCTGCTTCCGCTCGATCTCCCGACATGGGCACTATCAGGGAGTTCTGAGGAGTTTGCCCATGAAACGTATTCATCGTCCAGTCCGAACCGCCCTCCTCGCCCTGCTGACCGTGACCCTCGCCGCCGCACTCCTGCCCACGGCCAGCGTCGCCCCGGCGGCCACGGCGTCCGGCGCCCTCACCCTCACCGCAGCCGGCTCCGCCGCGGCCACCGACCGCTGGACCCTCGACCTGTCCGTCGTCGACGGCGACGACGTCAACGTCCGCTCCACCCCGGCCGGTCTCCGCCTCCGCGACGCCACCGCGGGTACCGCCCGCGCGGCCCTCGGCCCACTCGGCACCCCGGCCGAGGGGATGCTCGTCGGCACGCCCCGCACCCTGCCCCGGCCGGCCACCCGCGTCCACGCCGACGTCACCGCCCGGGTCCCCGCCGGCGGCGCCGTCGAGGTCGAGGTCCGCGGCTGGCGGACGAGCGGGGGATGGACCGAGTGGCGTACCGGCACGGCCGTCTTCGACCGGCCCGTCACCCGCGTACAGGCCCGCGTGGTGCTCACCGCCCGCGACCCGCGGGCCGTCGCCACGGTCCGCGCGGTACGCCTCACCGCGGACTCCGCCGCCACAGGACCCCGGGCCGCGGCGGCCGCCGCCACGCCGGGTATCACCTACCGGGTCTTCGCGACCCGCATCGGGCTCGTGGGCGAGGTGACCGCCAACGGCCGGACGATCCAGCCCCGCGACCACTTCGTGGCCCTGCCGTCGCGGCGGGCGCTCGCCCCCGACGACACCGGCGACTACACCGTCCGGGTCTGCACCACGAACGGCAGCCGCTGCACGTACGCGCCCGTGTGGGACGTCGGTCCGTGGAACACTCGCGACGACTACTGGAACCCGAGCGCGGTGCGGGAGAACTGGAAGGACCTGCCGCGGGGCCGGCCCGAGGCACAGGCCGCCTACCAGAACGGCTACCACGGCGGGCGGGACCAGTTCGGGCGGGTCGTACGCAACCCGGCCGGCATCGACCTGGCCGACGGGACCTTCTGGGACGGGCTGCGGCTCACCACGAACGCCTGGGTGGACGTCGCCTACCTGTGGACCGGGTCCGAGCCGCACGGCGTGGTCGGCGACGGGCCGCTGAACATCCGCGCCGGCGCGAGCACCGCGTACGCGTCGGTCGGGCTGGCCGCCCGACACGCCATCGTGCCGATCCAGTGCTACGCGACGGGGCAGACGGTCGCCGGCCCGTACCGCACCACGAACCGGTGGAACCGCCTGGCCACCGGCCAGTTCGTCAGCCACGCGTACATCTCCGCCGTGTACGGCGGCACGGTGCCGCGCTGCTGACCAGCCCCGCGGAGCGTGCGTCCCGGTCGCCGGGGCGCACGCTCCGTGGCGGAGCCCACCCGCCGACCCAGGTCGCCCCGCTGGCTCGGCCGCCGAGCGGGTCGCCCCGCTGGCTCGGCCGCCGAGCGGGTCGCCCCGCTGGTTCGGCCGCCGACGCAGGTCGCCCCGCTGGCTCAGCCGCCGATCCGCACCAGGTCGCCCGGCGCCACGGCCAGCACGTCCACGGCCCGCCCGCCGTTGACCGCGACCGCCACCTGCCCGGCGGAGTCGACGTACACCACGAGGTCCCCGGGCGAGGCGTCACCGAACGTCCGCCCGCGCCGCGCCGCCCAGCCCGTCCGCTCCGAGGGCTCGCCGGACGCCCGCTCCGGCCCGTGCTCGCCCGCGGCAGGCCGGCCCGTGTCGACGGCGGGGCCCGGCGCCCCGCCGGGGTCCGCGGTTCGTGGCGGCACGGTCAACCGGACCGTCGCGGGCAGGCGTTCGAGCACCTCCGCGCCGGCGGCGAGCTGCACGTTGCCGAAGTGGTCCACGGTCAGCACCTCGGCGGTGACACCGCCGGCGTCCACCGTCACCCGCGGCGCGGGAAGCCGGACCAGCTCCGCCGGATCCACCGCTGGGCCCGCCTCCTCCAGCGGCGCGCCGAGCGCCAGCCGGGCGGCCACCGGCGCGAACACGTCCCGGCCGTGGAAGGTCCGGGAGACCCGGGGCGCCAACCAGGCCGGGTTGGTCAGCTCCACGGCGCCCGTCACCCCGCCGAGCGCGTCGGCGGCCTCCGGCAGCAGCCCGTTGTCCGGCCCCACGAGGAGCCCGCCCGGTGTCGCCAGGGCCACGCCGCGCCGGGCGGTGCCGACACCCGGGTCGACGACCGCGACGTGCACCCCGACGGGCAGGTACGGCACGGTCTGGGCGAGCACGGCCGCTCCCCGGCGGACGTCGGCGGGCGGCACCAGGTGGGTCACGTCGATCACCCGGGCGGCCGGGGCGATCCGGGCGATGACGCCGTGGCAGGCGGCCACGAAGCCGTCGGTGAGACCGTAGTCGGTGGTCAGCGAGATCCAGGGTGTGGCGGACATGCAACGCAGGCTAGCCCCGCCCACGGACCCGGCGCCGCGCCGGTCGGCGGGGTCCCGAGCACCACCTGCTCCCGTTCCTTGGCAGCGCCGACATCGGCCTCGCCGGCCCTCACGGCGTGAGGAGCCGCTCCAGGATCAGCTCGTCGTGCAGCGGGATGCCGTCCTCGCCGACGAGCGGGATCTCCGGCTTCAGCCGCCGGGCCCGGTCCACCGCGCCCCGGTCCACCCCGACCAGCCGCAGGCCGCGCCGCTGGTAGAAGCGGAGGGCGCGCAGGTTGTCGTTCGTCGTGATCAGCCAGAGCCGCGCCAGCCCCGCCGCTCGCGCCGTCGCCGCGGCCGCGTCCAGCAGCGCGGTGCCGACCCCGCCGCCGGGTACGGCGGCCACCACGCTGACCACCTCCAGACCGTCCGCCTCCCGGTGGTGCGCGAGAGCGCCGACCACCGCGCCGGCGCCGTCCACCGCCACCAGCGTCGGCAGCGTACGCAGGTCGTACCGGACGTCGTGGGCCACTACGTACGGGCCGCCCCACTCGCGCTCGTGCAGCGCGTCGACGGCGGCCCGGTCGTCCGACCCGGCCTCCCGTACGGTGAACCCGCCCATGCCGTCTCCCTCCCCGGTCGTCCTCGGATGCCGGCCGGGATGCTACCGACCGGCCCGGGCCGGTCGCCGCGCGTTTCCGCCGTGGACCCGGCGCGACCGGCGCCGCGCCGCAGGATCGCCTGGTCGCCGGGTACGTGCCGGATGGGCGACACCGTGAGTGACCGACCGGCCACTGTCGCCGGCGGATGGCGTTCGGAAGACTGCCCTGGTGACCCATCGACACCTGGCCGCGATCACGGTGCTCGCCGCCGCCGTCGCCGTCACCGCCGGATGCGGAGGCGGGGATGATGCGGCCGCCGAACCGACCGTCACCCGCTCGGCCGTCGTCGTGCCACCCGCCACCGGCTCGGCGGTGGCCGTACCGACCCCCGCGGGCTCGACGAACGGCCCGGCCGTCCCGCCCGCGGGTGACGCGCCCGCCGGTGACGCGCCGGCCGTGCAGGAGCAGACCGAACGCCGCCCGGCCAGCCCGCCGCCGGTGGTGCTGCCGCGCCGCCCCGCCGGCGCCCCCGGGGCCCAGCAGGTGGTGGCCGCGTTCCGCGCCGCCGGCCTCCCGGTGCCCCACCCCCGCGACCGCTCGGTCGACTGCGGGCCGGACGGGCTCGGTCTCGGCTGCTCCGAGATCGTCGCCACCGACACCGTGACCGTGTACGTCTTCCCGGACGAGACCAGCGCGAGCGACATCGCCGACACCTGGGCCGGTCAGTCGTACCGGCGCGGCGCCGTGGTGCTCAACTACCTGGAGGCGAAGACGCCGGCCGGCGACCGCCCCCGCTACGAGGCGGTGCTCGCCCGGCTCCTCTGAGCGGCCGGTCGGGGGTGGCGCGTCGCCAGCGAGCGGCACCGGCGTGGCCGCGGGCCACCGCGACGGCCCGGGCCGTCGTCGTCAGCCGCGCAGTCGCAGACCGCGCGGGGTGGCCCGGAAACCGGCGGCGGTCAGGGCGTCACGCAGCGGCGAGGTGTGCACGGCCTCACCGTCGGCCCGCTCCACCGAGATGGCGCCGAGCGCGCCCGTGTGCACCGCGTCCGCGAGCGCCTTGGCGGCCGCCGCGAGCGCCTCGGTGTCGTCGGTGAAGGAGAGCAGCGTGCGCCCGCCCCGCTCCACGTAGAGCACGAGGTCGCCGGCGACCAGGACGACGAGCGCCCCCGCCTTGCGGCCGGCCCGGTGCCCGGTCGCCGGGGTGTCGCCGTCGCCCGAGTCGACCACCCGCTCCGGCCACGGCAGCGCCGCGCCGTACGGGTTCGCCGGGTCGGTGGCGGCGAGCACCAGTGTGGGGCCGCCCCGCCCGGCGTCGGCCGGTTCGGCGAGCGCCCGGATGCGGTCCACCGCTCCGGGCACGGCGAACTGGGCGGCGCCGAGCCCCTCCACGAAGTAGCCGCGCCGGGCCGCCCCGCGCTCCTCCAGCGCGGAGAGCACCGGGTACACGGCGGCGAAACCCCCGGTCACCTGCTCGGCCACGACCGCGCCCCGGGTGAGCACGCCGTGCCGGTCCAGCAGGACGTCGGCCAGCGCGGCGGCCCGGCGGGTCGGGTCGGTGTCCCGCTCCGGGAGGCGCGACCAGCGCCCCGCGACGGTGGGCGGGCCGCCGCGGGTGGGCAGCGCGATCCGGCCGGGGCGCCGGTATCGGGTGCGCGGCGCGGACGGCCGTGAACGGTGCGCCCCGCCCGCGCCGAGCACCGCGCGCAGCGGGGCGAGCGTGTCGTTGGTGAGGTGGCCGGCCCACACCAGGTCCCAGATGGCGGCGGTCAGCGCCGCGTCGTCGGTCGAGCCGACCCGGTCGGCCAGCGGTCGGAAGAAGAGCGCCTGCCCGTCGGCCAGCGCGTCGAGCACCGCCTCGTGCAGCGGCGTGAGGGCCAGCCCCTCGTCCGGCGGGGGGAGCAGCAGCGGCGCGGCGTCGGCGTACGCGAGCGTGACCCAGCCGTCGCCGCCGGAGATGGCGCCGGAGCCCGCCCAGACCACCTCGCCGCTCGCGCACAGCTCGTCGAGCTGGGCGGGGGAGTAGTCGGCCACCCGGCCCGGCAGCACCAGCCGCTCCAGCGCCGACGCCGGCACGGCGGCGCCCTGCAACTGCTCCACCGTCGCGGCCAGCGCCTCCACCCCGCGGGCGGACGAGCCGACCTGCTGCCAGCGGGGCAGGAACGCGGCCAGCGCGCGCGGCGGCACCGGCTCGATCTCCCGGCGCAACGCGGCCAGGGACCGGCGACGCAGCATCCGCAGCACCTCGGCGTCGCACCACTGGCTGCCGACGGTGTCCGGGGTGAACTCGCCGGACACCACCCGGCCCGTGGCGGCGAGCCGCCGCAGCGCCTGCTCCACCACGAACACGCCGAGCCCGAACCGGGCCGCGCAGGTGGCGGCCGCGAACGGCCCGTGGGTGCGGGCGTACCGGGCGACGAGGTCGCCGAGCGGGTCGGGGACCGGTGCGAGGTACGCCTCGGCGACCCCGACGGGCAGGGCCACGCCGAGCGCGTCGCGCAGCCGGGCCGCGTCCTCGATGCCGACCCAGCGCTCCTCGCCGGCGATCCGGACGCGCAGCACCCGGCGGGCCGCCTCCAGGTCGGTGAGCCAGTCGACCGGCACGCCCCGCTCCGCCAGCTCGTCGGCCGTGAGGTCGCCGAGCACGCGCAGCAGCTCGACCACGTCCTCCGCGTCGCGGGGCCGCCGCTGCTCGGTGAGCCAGCGCAGCTGCCGCTCGGTCTCGGCGAGCACCGCCGGGTCGAGCAGCTCCCGCAGGTCGACGCGGCCGAGCAGTTCGCCGAGGAGCGCCGAGTCCAGTGCCAGCGCGGCGGCCCGCCGCTCGGCGAGCGGCGCGTCGCCCTCGTAGAGGAACGCGCCCACGTAGCCGAAGAGCAGCGACCGGGCGAACGGCGACGGCTGCGCGGTCTCCACCTCGACGAGGCGCACCCGGCGGGCGGACAGGTCCCGCATGAGCCCGGCCAGGGCCGGCTGGTCGAACACGTCCTGGAGGCACTCCCGCGCGGCCTCCAGCGTGACCGGGAAGTCGGCGTACTCGCGGGCGACGTCGAGCAGTTGGGCGGCGCGCTGGCGCTGCTGCCAGAGCGGTTGGCGGCGGCGCGGGTCGCGGCGGGGCAGCAGCAGCGACCGGGCCGCGCACTCGCGGAACCGGGACGCGAAGAGCGCCGACGTGCCGACGGACTCCTCCACGAGCTGGGCGATCTCGTCGGGTTCGAAGGCCACCACGTCGGCGCCGGGTGGTTCGTCGGCGGTGTCCGGCAGGCGTACGACGATGCCGTCGTCGGACGGCATCACCTGGGCGTCCACGCCGTAGCGCTCGGTCAGCCGGCGCCCGATGGCCAGCGCCCACGGCGCGTTGACCCGCGCGCCGAGCACGCTGTGCACCGCGAGGCGCCAGTCGCCCAGCTCGTCACGGAACCGCTCGACGACGATCGTCCGGTCGTCCGGCAGGGACCGCGTGGCGGCACGCTGCTCCCGCAGGTACGCCATGAGGTTGCCGGCCGCCCAGTCGTCCAGCCCGCCGGCGCGCAGCGCGGCGATCGCCGCCTCGTCGTCCATCCGCAGCAGGGCGCGCACCCGGGCGCCGATGGCGCGGCCCAGCTCGACGGGCCGGCCCAGCGTGTCGCCCTTCCAGAACGGCATCCGCGCGGCCTGCCCGGGCGCGGGGGACACGAGCACCCGGTCCGGTGTGATCTCCTCGATCCGCCAGGACGATGAGCCGAGCAGGAAGACGTCGCCGACGCGCGACTCGTAGACCATCTCCTCGTCGAGTTCGCCCACCCGGGCGGCCCGCTCGGCGCCGGCCAGGAAGACCCCGAAGAGGCCCCGGTCGGGGATCGTGCCGCCGCTGGTCACGGCGAGCCGTTGCGCGCCGGGCCGGCCGGTGAGCACGTCGGTGGCCCGGTCCCAGACGAGCCGGGGGCGCAGCTCGGCGAAGGCCGTCGAGGGGTAGCGGCCGGAGAGCATGTCGAGCACGGCGTGCAGCGCCGAGTCGGGCAGCTCGGCGAAGGGCGCCGCGCGCCGGACCACCACGGCGAGGTCGCCCACCCGCCACGGTTCCAGTGCCACCATCGCCACGATCTGCTGGGCCAGCACGTCGAGCGGGTTGCGCGGGAAGTGCAGCTCCTCGATGGCGCCCTCGCTCATCCGTTCCGCCACGACGGCGCAGGAGAGGAGGTCGCCGCGGTGCTTGGGGAAGACCACGCCGCGGGAGACGGCGCCGACCTGGTGCCCGGCCCGACCGACGCGCTGCAGGCCGGCGGCGACGCTCGGCGGGGCCTCGATCTGCACGACGAGGTCGACCGCGCCCATGTCGATGCCGAGTTCCAGGCTGGAGGTGGCGACCACGGCGGGCAGCTGCCCGGACTTCAACGCCTCCTCGATGTGCTTGCGCTCCTCGCGGGAGACGCTGCCGTGGTGGGCCCGGGCGATCACGGGTGCCGCGCCGGCGGCCGATCCGGACTGGGCCATCACCTCGGCCGGCTGGCGCGGCGCCCGGAACGGCCCGCCGGACGGGGCGCGACCGCCGGCCGGGCCGCCGTCGGCCGCGGACCGGCCGGGACCGCTCCCCGCGCCGGTGCCGTCCGCGCCGGCCAGCTCCTCGGCGGCCAGCTCGTTGAGGCGGGCGCAGAGCCGCTCCGCGCTGCGCCGGGAGTTGGTGAAGACGATGGTCGAGCGGTGCGCCCGGATGAGGGCGTAGACCCGTTCCTCGACGGCGGGCCAGATGGACGGCCGGCGCGGCCCCGGCCCGCCCAGCTCGTCGTCGAGCGGCTGCTCCTGCTCGTCGAGGCGGGTCATGTCCTCCACGGGCACCTCGACGGCGACCTCGATGGTCTTCGGCGTGGGCGGTTGGACCACGTCGACGGGCCGGGCCCCGCCGAGGAACCGTGCGCAGCCGTCGATCGGCCGGACCGTGGCGGACAGGCCGATCCGCTGGGCGGGTGCCGGCAGGAGTTCGTCGAGCCGCTCCAGGGACAGCGCGAGGTGGGCGCCGCGCTTGCTGCCGGCGACCGCGTGCACCTCGTCGACGATGACCGTCTGGACGCCGCGGAGCGAGTCGCGGGCAGCGGAGGTGAGCAGCAGGAACAGCGACTCGGGGGTGGTGATGAGGATGTCCGGCGGGGTCCGCGCGAAGGCGCGCCGCTCGTCGGCCGGGGTGTCGCCGGTGCGCATGCCGACCGTGATGTCGGGCGGGGCGATGCCGAGCCGGGTCGCGGCCTGCCGGATGCCGGCGAGGGGGGCGCGCAGGTTGCGCTCGACGTCGACGGCGAGCGCCTTGAGCGGGCTCACGTAGAGCACCCGGCACCGCTGTTTCGCGTCGGCCGGGGCGGGCTCGCGGGCCAGCCGGTCGAGGGACCAGAGGAAGGCGGCGAGGGTCTTGCCGGAGCCGGTCGGCGCCACGACGAGCGCGTTGCGCCCGGCCGAGACCGCCTGCCACGCGCCCGCCTGGGCGGCGGTGGGCGCGGCGAAGGCGGCGGTGAACCACTCCCGGGTCGCCGGGCTGAACCCGCTCAGCACGTCCGCGTCGCCCACGCCGGGGCCGTCTGCCATCTCCGCCACCTGTCCATCCTGCCGCGGGGCTGCGACAATCCCCCTACGGGCGGTGGTGGTTTATGTCTGGATAGGACACTTGGGGAGTGGAAGTAACGGTTGACGCATTAAGTCTCACTTAACTGCTTGCTTGTGATGCGCAACATAAAGTAACTTCACTCGCGACCGGACCGGGGTGGAGGAATCGGATGGCCGTCGAGCAGCGGAACGTCGAGCGCGGCACGGACGTGCTCATCCGCAAGGTCGACAGCCATCTCGCCGCCGTCCGCGCCGGGCTGCGCGGTCCCGAACTTGAGCTCGCCGAGCGGCTGGCCCGCTGCCTGCGCGAACTGGTCGTCTCCACGGCCCATGCCAGCGCCGCCGACCGGGGGCAGGTCCGCGCCGCGGTGCACTACTTCGTGCTGCGGCGGGAGAGTCGAGGTCGCCTGCTGTCGGTGCGCTCGCTGGCCGCCGCGGAGCGCGTCGTGCACCGGGTCGCCCGCCAGCTCGGGCGCACCGACCTGCTGACCGAGTCGGGGCGCCAGGGGGCCGCCCTCGACACCCGCGCCCCGGCACACCAGAAGCCCCCCGACCAACCCGCCGACGCCGGCCCGCCCGCCGGATCACCCGCCCGCTCTCGCGGTTGATCATGAGGTTGGCGGGGGCGAACGTCCCGGTTTCTGCCCGCCAACCTCATGATCGCCGGGGTGGGGGTCGCGGGTGGGGACGGCGTGACGCCGGGGTCTTTTGGATGTGGGGCACCTTGGCGGGCGATACGGGCGATTTTCGCAGAATCCGCCCGAAGAGCGCGGAACTGACGTCTGATCGCATCTAGGCGCCGACCGCCGGAGGCGTCCGCCGCTGCCACCTCGACCGGGAGTGCGGGTGCTCGTACTGCTGATCCTCCACCTCGTGGCGGCACTCCTCGCGCCGCTGTTCGTCAGGTGGTGGGGTCCGCGCGCCTTCTACCCGCTGGCCCTGGCGCCGGCCGCCGCCTTCGGCTGGGCGCTGGCGCAGACGCCGGCCGTCCGGCACGGCGGCGCGGTGGTCGAGACGTACGCCTGGATCCGCCAGCTCCGCCTCGACCTCGCGTTCCGGCTCGACACGCTCTCCTGGCTGATGACCCTGCTGGTGGGCGCCGTCGGCGCGCTCGTGCTCGTCTACTGCGCCCGGTACTTCGGCCCCGGCTCCCTCGGGCTGGCCCGGTTCGCCGCCGTCCTGGTCGCGTTCGCCGGGGCCATGCTCTGTGTCGTCTTCGCCGACGACCTCCTGCTGCTGTACGTCGGCTGGGAACTGACCACGATCTTCTCGTACCTGCTGATCGGGCACAGCACCGAGCGGCGGTCCAGCCGCTGGGCGGCCGCGCAGGCGCTGATCGTCACCTCGCTCGGCGGGCTCGCCATGCTCGTCGGGTTCATCCTGCTCGGCCAGCACGCCGGTACCTACCGGTGGTCGGAGATCGGGGCCGGGCGGCTGCCCGACGGCGGCCACCTCGTCGCCGCGGTGCTGCTCATCCTGGCCGGCGCGCTGTCCAAGTCGGCGGTGCTGCCGTTCAACGCCTGGCTGCCGGTGGCGATGGCGGCGCCCACACCGGTGAGCGCGTACCTGCACGCGGCCGCCATGGTGAAGGCCGGCGTCTACCTCATCGGGCTGCTCGCGCCGGCGCTCGCCACCGTGGGGCCGTGGCGACCGGTCGTGCTGGTCGCGGGCGTGGCCACCATGATCGTCGGTGGCTGGGCCGCCCTGCGGCAGACCGACCTGAAGCTGCTGCTGGCGTACGGCACGGTCAGCCAGCTCGGCCTGCTCGTGGTGCTCGTCGGGGCGGGCACCCCGGACGCCGCCCTGGCCGGGGTCGCCATGCTGCTCGCGCACGCCCTGTTCAAGGCGACCCTCTTCCTCGTGGTCGGGGTGATCGACCACGGTGCCGGCACCCGGGACCTGCGCGAGCTCTCCGGGCTGCGGCACGGCGCGGCGCCGCTCGTGACCGTGGCGCTGCTGGCCGCCGCGTCCATGGCCGGGGTGCCGCCGCTGATCGGCTTCGTCGCCAAGGAGGCGGCCTTCGCCGCGTTCACCGACCGGCCGGTGGTCCTCGCCGGGCTCGTGGCGGGCACCGCGCTCACCGTGGCGTACAGCGTGCGGTTCCTGTGGGGGGCGTTCGCCGACCGGCCGGACGTCGCGCCGGCGCGCCTCGGCCGGGTCGCGCCGCCGCTGCTGCTGCCGCCGGCCCTGCTCGCCGTCGCGGGGCTGGTCGCCGGTCCGCTCGCCGGTGGTCTCGACCCTCTCCTGCGCCCGTACGCCGAACTGCTCGGCACGCTCCACGCGCACCTGGCGCTCTGGCACGGGCCGACCCCGGCGCTCGGCCTGTCGGCCCTGGCGCTGCTCGCGGGCGGCGCGCTCTTCGCGCTGCGCGGCCCCCTCGCCCCGGTCCTGGCCCGGCTGCGGGCGCCGGTCGGCGGGAATCCCGGCTACGAGTGGGTGGTCGGGCGCTTCGACCGGCTCGCCGTCGAAGTGACCGGCGCGACCCAGCGCGGCTCCCTGCCGCAGTACCTGGGCATCATCCTCGTCGTGTTCGTGCTGCTCCCCGGCGGCGCGATGCTGGCCTCCCGGCCCTGGCAGGAGCGGATCGCCCTCTGGCAGACCCCGTTGCAACTGGTCGTCGTCGTGGTCCTCGCGGTCGCGGCGGTGCTGGCGGTACGCGTACGCCGCCGGCTGACCGCCATGCTGCTGGTCGGGGTCACCGGCTACGGCACCGCGATGCTGTTCGTCCTCTCCGGCGCGCCGGACCTGGCGCTCACCCAGTTCCTCGTGGAGACCGCGACCATCGCGGTCTTCGTCCTCGTGCTGCGCCGCCTGCCGGCGCGCTTCTCGGCCCGTCCACTGCGCCGCAGCCGGTGGCTGCGCCGGGCGGTCGCCGTGGGGGCCGGCCTGGCGGCCGCCGGCCTCGCGCTGGTCGCCGGTGCCGCCCGGCAGAGCACCAGCATCTCGACGGCCTTCGCCGACCTGGCCGTCAGCGAGGGGCACGGCCGCAACGTGGTCAACGTGACGCTGGTCGACATCCGAGCCTGGGACACCATGGGTGAGATCTCCGTGCTCGTGGTGGCCGCCACCGGCGTGGCCAGCCTGATCTTCGAGCGGTCCCGCACCGGACCCCGGCCCCGCCGGCCGCAGCGGGAGACCCGCCCGCAGCGCCCCGGCCAACCCGTCTGGCTGCGGGGCGGTGCCCGCCTGCACGAGCGGCGCCGGTCGATCGTCCTGGAGGTGATCATCCGGCTGCTCTTCCACACGGTGGTGCTGTTCTCGCTCTTCCTGCTCTTCTCCGGCCACAACGCACCCGGCGGCGGCTTCGCCGGCGGGCTGGTGGCGAGCCTCGCGCTGGTCGTCCGCTACCTGGCCGGCGGCCGGTACGAACTGGCCGACGCCGCGCCGATCGGGGCGGGCACCGTGCTCGGCGCCGGGCTGGCCGTCTCGGTGGGCACCGGGGTGATCGCGCTGCTGGCCGGCGGCTCGGTGCTCCAGAGCGCCCGCGTCGACCTGTACGTGCCGGGGATCGGGCACTTCTACCTCGTCACGTCCCTCTTCTTCGACGTGGGCGTCTACCTCGTGGTGGTCGGGCTGATGCTGGACATCCTGCGCAGCCTCGGCGCCGAGGTGGACCGGCACATCGAGGCCGCCGACGCCCGCGTGGCCGCCGACCAGGGGGAGGGCCGGTGAACGGCGGCGGGGCGGGCCCGACGGCCGTGCTGGTCGTCGCCGTCGGCGTGCTCGTCTCCTGCGGGGTGCGCCTGCTGCTGGAGCGCAGCCTGACCCGGATCCTCCTCGGGATCGTCCTGCTCGGCAACGGCGTCAACCTGCTCATCATGATGGGCGGCCGCTCCGGCGGAGCCCCCGTGGTGGGCGCCGGTCCCGTCGACCGGATGAGCGACCCGCTTCCGCAGGCCATGGTGCTCACCTCCATCGTCATCACCTTCGGGCTCACCGCGTTCCTGCTCGCGGTCGCCTACCGCAGCTGGTACCTGACGGGGGACGACGAGGTGCCCGACGACGTGGAGGACCGGCAGATCGTCCGCCGGGCCGAGCGTGACGAGGTGGCCACCGCGGACCTCGGCGGCGAGGGGCCGGGCGCCGACCCGGAGCAGGTCGACCCGGAACCGGCGCGGCGGCGGCTGCGGCGCGGGGACGGCGTCGCATGACCCGGCGGGCGCCCCGATGAGCCGGCTGCTGCCCCTGCCGGTGGTGGTGCCGCTGCTCGGCGCCGCGCTGACCCTGGTGCTGGGCCGGTGGCCCCGGTTGCAGCGCGCCATCAGCGTGACCGGGCTCTCGACCACGCTGGTGGTCGCCGCGGTGCTGCTCGTGCAGGCGTACCGGCACGGGCCGGTGGTGCTGGCCGTCGGGGCGTGGCCGCCGCCGGTCGGGATCGTGCTGGTCGCCGACCAGCTCGCGGCGCTGATGCTGGTGGTGTCCTCGGCCGTCACCCTCTGCGTGCTGCTCTACTCGATCGGGCAGCGGCAGGCGGAGATCGGCGAGAACGCCCCGGTGACGATCTACCACCCGACGTACCTGGTGCTGACCGCCGGCGTGACCAACGCGTTCCTCGCCGGCGACCTGTTCAACCTCTTCGTGGCCTTCGAGATCCTGCTCGCCGCGAGCTTCGTGCTCATCACGCTCGGCGGCACCGAGGTGCGGATCCGGACCGGCTCGACGTACGTGGTGGTCAGCATCCTCTCGTCGATGGTCTTCCTGGCCGCCGTGGGGCTGGTGTACGCGGCCACCGGCACGCTGAACATGGCCCAGCTCGCCCAGCGCCTGGACGCGCTGCCGGAGGGCGTACGGCTGGCGTTGCAGGTGGCGCTGCTGCTCGCGTTCGGGGTCAAGGCGGCGGTCTTCCCGCTCTCGGCCTGGCTGCCGGACAGCTACCCGACCGCCCCGGCCCCCGTCACCGCGGTCTTCGCCGGCCTGCTCACCAAGGTCGGCGTGTACGCGGTCATCCGGACCGAGACGCTGCTCTTCCCCGGAGGTCAGGTGTCCCGGCTGCTCATGGTGGTGGCCGGGCTGACCATGCTGGTCGGAATCCTCGGCGCGGTGGCGCAGTCGGACATGAAGCGGCTCTTCTCGTTCACGCTCGTCAGCCACATCGGCTACATGATCTTCGGCGTGGCGCTGAGCACCGTGGCCGGGCTCGCCGGGGCGATCTTCTACGTGGTGCACCACATCACCATCCAGACGACCCTCTTCCTGGTGGCCGGTCTGGTCGAGCTGCGGGCCGGCAGCACCGACCTGCGCCGCCTCGGCGGGCTGGCGCGGATGGCGCCGCTGCTCGGCGTGCTCTTCTTCGTGCCGGCCATGAACCTCGCCGGTGTGCCGCCGTTCTCCGGTTTCCTCGGCAAGCTCGGCCTGCTCCAGGCCGGCGTCACGGCCGGCGGCGCGCTGCCCCTGGCGCTGGTCGCCGCCGGCACGCTGACCAGCCTGCTCACCCTGTACGTGGCCTCCCGGGTGTGGAACATCGCGTTCTGGCGCGAACCCCGGCTGGCCACCGAGGAGCCGGCCGTCCGGCTGCCCGCCACGATGGTGGGCGCCACGGTCGCCCTGATCGTGCTCGGGCTGGCGTTGACCGTGGCCGCCGGGCCGCTCTTCGACGTGACCGCCGACGCCGCCACCGACCTGCGCGACCGCACCCCGTACATCCGGGCCGTGTTCCCCGGCGGCACGCCGTGACCGGCGAGGAGCCGCCGGTCGGCCGGGTACGCAGCCGGGTGGGGCGGTGGCGGGACCAGGCGGCGGCGCTCGGCTGGCTGGTGCTGATCTGGAACCTGCTCTGGGGGGACTTCTCCTGGGGAAACCTGCTCGGCGGGCTGCTCGCCGGCATGGCCGTGCTGGTCTTCTTCCCGCTTCCGCCGGTCACGTTCGCCGGTCGGGTGCGCCCCCGGGCCCTGCTGGCGCTCGCCGGCCGGTTCGTCGCCGAGCTGGTCGTGGCGAGCGTGCACGTGGCCGCCGTCGCGGTGCGGCCCGGGTTCGTCCCGCGCAGCGCCGTCATCGGAGTTCCGCTGCGGGTACGCACCGACCTGAACCTGGCGCTCACCGCCGAACTGGTCTCGCTGGTCCCCGGCACGCTGATCCTCGAGGTGGACCGGGAGGCCGCGATCCTCTACCTGCACGTGCTGGACGTACGCGGGCCGCAGGGCCTCGCGGACAACCGTCAGCGGGTGCTCGACATCGAACGGCGCATCGTCCGGGCCATCGGCTCGGCGGACGAACTGCGCCGGGTGCACAGCGATCCCGTCGAGAAGGAGAACACCTCGTGACCACGTTCCTCGTCGTCGTCCTCACCGCGCTGTTCTCGGTGACGGCGCTGCTCGTCCTGGTCCGGCTGTACCGGGGCCCGTCGCTGGTCGACCGGGTGGTCGCCGCCGACATGCTGCTGGCCACCATGGTCGGCTCGGTCGCCGCCGAGGCGGCGGTCAACCGGCACGCGACCACGCTGCCCGTGCTCGTCGTGCTCTCCCTGCTCGGCTTCGTCGGCTCGGTCTCCCTGGTCCGGTTCGCCGTGCGGACGGAGGCCTGATGGTCACCGTCGTCGCCGACTGGCTGGGTGCCCTGTTCCTGGTGGCCGGCGCGCTGCTCGCCCTGGCCGCCGGGATCGGCGTGCTGCGCTTCCCCGACGTGCTGGACCGCATGCACGCGGCCACCAAACCACAGTCGCTCGGGGTGCTGCTCGTCCTGACCGGGGTGGCGCTGCGGCTGCGGTCCCCGAGCGACCTCGGGATGGTGGCGCTCGTCGCGATCTTCCAGCTGGCCACCGCCCCGGTGGCCGCCCAGATGATCGGCCGGGCCGCGTACCGCTCCGGGCGGGTCGACCGTGACCTGCTCGTCGTCGACGAACTCGCCGACCGCTGATCGGGCACACAGGCAGTGCCGGCCGCACCTTCCGGCAAACCGGATAAGCGGGAGCCTTCGGCCACCCTCAGCGGACGTACAGCCAGCGCCGATAAAATGGCCGCATGATCGACTCTTCTGCCCCGGAGGGCAGCAGTAGCCAGCCGGGTCATGCCCGGCATCCGATGGCCCCGACGCCGTTGCGGGGAGCCCTGAGCCTCCCGTGTTGATCGTCCTGGGCCTGGTCCTGATCATTGTTCTCACCGCACTCACCGGCTACTTCGTGGCTCAGGAGTTCGGCTACGTCGCCGTGGACCGCGGCAAGCTGCGCCAGCTCGCCGAGGACGGCGACCAGGCCGCCGCGCGGGCACTCGAGGTGACCGGCCGGCTCTCCTTCATGCTCTCGGGAGCCCAGCTCGGCATCACCGTGACCGCCCTGCTGGTCGGTTACGCCGCCGAGCCGTACCTCGGCGCCGGTCTGGCCGACCTGCTCGGCCTGGCCGGGGTCGCCGAGTCCGTCAGCCTTCCGCTGTCCGTCGCGCTGGCCCTGATCATCGCCACGGTGGTGCAGATGGTCCTGGGCGAACTCGCCCCGAAGAACCTCGCCATCGCGCGCGCCGAGTCGGTGAGCCGCGTGCTGGCGCGTTCCACCCTGATGTACCTGAAGGTGGCCGGCCCGGTGGTCCGGCTGTTCGACCGGGCCGCGGTGCGGCTGCTGCGCCGGGTCGGCATCGAGCCGATCGAGGAGCTGCCCAGCGGCGCCACCCCGGAGGACCTGGAGCAGATCATCGCCGAGTCCCGCCAGGAGGGGCACCTCGACGTGGAGATGTCCACGCTGCTCGACCGCGGGCTGGACTTCCGCGAGCTGACCGCCGGCGAGGCCATGGTCCCGCGGGTGGACGTGCACAGCGTCCGCGCCCACGACCCGGTCAGCCGGGTGGTCGAGCTGCTGGACACCGGCCACTCGCGCTTCCCGGTCCGGGGAGCCGAGGGCGTGGACGACCTCGTGGGCGTCGTCGGCATCGCCGACGTGCTCGGCGTACCCCCGCAGGAGCGCGCCACCACCCCGGTGAGCGCGGTGGCCGTACCGCCGCTGCTGGTGCCCGAGACGCTGCCGCTGCCCACGGTGCTCGACCGGCTGCGGTCAGGCCACCGGCAGATGGCCTGCGTGGTCGACGAGTACGGCGGCTTCGCCGGGGTGATCACCCTGGAGGACATCGCCGAGGAGCTGGTCGGCCCGATCCGGGACGAGGACGACCCGCCGGAGCGGGCGCCGGCCCGGCAGGCGGACGGCTCCTGGGTGGTGCCGGCCCGCTGGCGCATCGACGAGGTGGCCGACAGCACGGGCATCGCCCTGCCCGAGGCGCCGGAGTACGACACCCTGTCCGGCCTCGTGATGCGGGAACTGGGCCGGGTGCCCGAGGTGGGCGACCGGCTGGAGATCACCCTCCCCACGGACGGGGAGGACGGCGAGGTCGAGCCCCGCGCGCTGGTCGAGGTGCTGGCCGTCGACCGCCACGTGGCGGACTCCGTGCGGCTGCGGCTCACCGAGCCGGGCAAGCGCCCGGAGGTGTCGGCGTGAGCGCGAGGAATGAACCGAAGAGCCCCGCGCTCGCGAACAGTGGGTCCGGCATGACGGCAGGAGGGGTGCGCCGATGAGCCCGGGCATCGCGCTGTTCACCTCCGTGGTGCTGCTGGCCCTGAACGGCTTCTTCGTGGCCGCCGAGTTCGCTCTGGTGGCCAGCAAGCGGTACCGGCTGGAGCAGGCCGCCGCCGGCGGCGGGCGGGCCGCGCGGGCCGCGCTGGACGGCGTACGCGAACTGTCGCTGATGCTGGCCGGCGCGCAGCTCGGCATCACGCTGTGCACGCTGGGCCTCGGTGCGCTCGCCGAGCCGGCGATCGAGCACCTGGTGAGCCCGGCGCTGCACCTGGTCGGGTTGCCGGAGGCCGCCAGCCACGCGATCGCGCTGGTCTTCGCGCTGGCGCTGGTCACCTTCCTGCACCTGGTGGTGGGGGAGATGGCGCCGAAGTCCTGGGCGATCACCGACGCCGAGCGGTCGGCCATGCTGCTGGCGCTGCCGTTCCGCGCGTTCGCGCGGGTGTCCCGGCCGGTGCTCTCCGCGCTCAACGCGCTGGCCAACTCGATCCTGCGGCTGGCCCGGGTGAACCCCCAGGACCAGCTCGCCCAGGTGCACGGGCCGGACGAGCTGCG
The DNA here is from genome assembly GCF_036184225.1 of Micromonospora globbae. Taxonomy (NCBI): domain Bacteria; kingdom Bacillati; phylum Actinomycetota; class Actinomycetes; order Micromonosporales; family Micromonosporaceae; genus Micromonospora; species Micromonospora globbae. The sequence continues at coordinate 3,878,889 of NZ_CP108084.1, read as the reverse complement.
GATCCTGCTGGAGCAGTCCCGTGAGCACGGGCTGCTCGGCGCCGAGCAGCACCAGCTGCTCACCAGCATGCTGGAGCTGCAGGGCACCACGGTGGCCCAGGTGATGGAGCCGTTCTCGACGATGGTCACGGTCCACCGGGACGACTCGGCCGAGCGGATCGAGCAGGTCAGCCGCGAGAGCGGCCGGTCCCGCCTGGCGGTCCTGGACGCGGCGGGCGACGTCTGCGGCCTGGTGCACGTCCGGGAGGCGGTGCGCGCGGTCACCACGGGTCAGCACGCCACCGCCGGCGAGCTGATGAGCACCGCCTTCACGCTCCCGGCGGAGGCGTCGGTGACCGAGGCGGTCGCCGCGATGCGGGCCCGCCAGTCCCAGCTGGCCCTGGTGCGCAACGGTGGCGGCCCGGCCCGACCGGTCGGCTTCGTGGCGCTGGAGGACCTGCTGGAGGAGGTCATCGGCGAGTTCGACGACGAGACCGACCCGGTGCCGCGCGGACGTCGGCTGCGCTGAAGCGGAGGGGTGTTTTCGCTTCGTCGAAGTCGTGGTGAGCCGGCCGGTGCTCCGCGACAGTTGAGGTGCCTCGCGGATCGGGGAACCGGTCCGCGAGGGGCGATCTCACGGCGGGAGGCGGTCCGGTGCGGTTCACGGGTGTGTCGCCGGAGTCCAGCTGGACCGGCCTGACCGTGCGTACCGCGCTGACCAATCCGAGCACCCGGCCGGGCCTGAAGCTGCCCGGCCGGGTGACGGTGACCGCCGGTTCCGTGGACGTGCCGGTGCAGCACGTCCGGCTCGGCCTGGTGACCACCGCCGAGTCGGAGGACCCGTCGGCGCCCCGCCGCCTCGTGCAGTTCCACGAGGCGGCGCTGACGGGCGCGTTCGTGCTCCGGGCCGGACGCGGCCGGACCATCCCGTTCGAGTTCCCGGTGCCCTGGGAGACCCCGGTGACGGTCTTCGGCGGCGTGCCGCTGCTCAGCCTCCGGATGGGCCTGCGGACGGAGGTGGCCATCGAACCGCAGCTCGACCAGGGTGCCCTCGTGCCGGTGTTCGTGCACCCGCTGCCCACCCAGGCGCACGTGCTGGCGGCACTCGACACGCTGGGCTTCAGCCTGCGCCAGGCCGGCCTCGTGGACGCCCGGCTGCCGGGCGTGGAGCAGACGCTGCCGCTGCACCAGCGGATCGGCTACTGGGTCGCCCCGCTCTACGCGGGCCCCATCACCGAACTCGAACTGGTCTTCGTGACCAACGCGGCGGGGTTGGAGGTGATCCTCTGGATGGACCGCCGGCTCGCGCTGGCCGGCGTGACCCACCAGAGCATCAGCCGGTTCCGCGTCTGGCACGCGGGCGCGGACCGGCGGGACTGGGTGGCCACGGTGGACGGCTGGCTACGCGAGGCCATCAACCGGCACGCCGCGACCGCCGCCCACGCGGACTGGTCCGCACAGATCACGGAGTCCGCGCACGTCAGCCGACCGCCCGACGATCCGGTGCCGCCGGGGTTCGGCCTGGGCGGCACCGCCGGCAGCGCCGGCGTGGGCGGCGGCGGAGGCGACGGCACCTGACCCGTGCGGGGCCGCCCGGCCGGTCACATGCTCGCGGTGGCGAGCTTGACGCTGAAGCCGAGGAAGAGGGCGGCCACCCCCGTGGTGGCGCCCGCCGCGAGCCGCCGGCGCCGGCGGAACTGCGCGGCCAGGAACGTACCCGTGAAGATCAGCGCGGTGAGGTACAGCGCGCTGGTCACCTGCGCGATCAGCCCGAGCAGGCCGAACGAGAGCACCGGCCAGGGGTACGCCGGGTCGACGAACTGGATGAAGAACGAGACGAAGAAGAGGATCGCCTTCGGGTTGAGCAGGCTGATCACGAGCGCCTTGCGGAACGGGCTGCGCAGCTCCGCGGGCTGCGCGGCGTCGATGAGGCGCGGCGTGCCGGGGTCGTTGCGGTCGCGCCAGCGCCGCCAGGCGCCGCGGAGCATCGTGAGCCCCACGTAGCCGAGGTACGCGGCGCCGGCGTACTTGATCACGAGGAACAGCGGGGGGTACGCCTTGAGCAGCGACGCCACCCCGGCGGCGGAGAGGAACATGAGCACCCCGTCGCCGAGGAAGACCCCACCGGCGGCCCGGTAGCCGGCGCCCACCCCGCGCTTGGCGGCGGTGGACAGCACGAAGAGGGAGTTGGGCCCGGGCAGCAGCACGATCGCCACGGTGCCCACCACGTACGTTCCGATGTCGGTGATCCCCAGCACGCCGGACATCATCACGCCACCCGTGCCGCCGGGCGAAGCCTTTCCCGCAGGGCGGCCTGTGCCGTCGGCCACTCGTCGACGGTCATGGCGTACTGCACGGTGTCCCGCCACGATCCGTCGGGGCGCTGCCGGTGCCGCCGCAGCACCCCCTCGCGGGTCGCGCCGAGCCGCTCGATCGCCCGCTGCGAGCGCTCGTTGCGGATGTCGGTGTGCCAGACCACCCGGACCGCGTCCAGTTCCTCGAAGGCGCGGGTGAGCAGCAGCAGCTTCGCCTCGGTGTTGATGCCGCTGCGCCACCACGGCCGGCCCAGGAACGTGTAGCCGATGGCCACCGACCGGCGCTCGGGATCCACCTCGTAGTACGACGTCGTGCCGACCACCGCGCCGGTCACCGCGCAGCGCTGCACCCACGGCACCCGCTCGCCCCGGTGGTGGGCGGCCAGGGCCGACGCGACGATCTGGCGCGTCTCGGCCGCGTCGACCGGCTGCCGGTTGCCGAGGTGCCGCCAGACCTCCGGGTCGGCGGTGGCCGCGTGCAGCTCGTCGGCGTGGGCGAGGTCGAGGGGTTCCAGCACGACGTGCTCCCCGCGCAGCACCGCCGGGTCGTGCCACGGCGAGGGCGGCGTCCGCAGGTACGCGGGCAGCGGCGCGCGGACGCCGGCGTCGGGCTCGGGCACGCCGGCCGTCAGCCGCAGCGGCACCACGCCGGCCCAGTACGGCAGGGCGAGGTCGGCCTCCTCCTCGCGTACGCCCCCGGTGCGGGCGCGTAGCGAGACCTCGCGCAGCGGCAGCGCCAGGACGGCCGTCTCGGCCAGTTCCTTGCGGGTCGGCGGGCGACTGTCCGCGCTGCGCCCGGCGGCGACCTTCTCGACCAGCGCGGTGAGCACGCCGGCCTTCTCCCGTTCGTCGGTGACCAGGTGGGCCGTGCCGTGCGCGACCACCGACCGGTAGTTGGCGCTGTGGTGGAACTGGGAGCGGCCGAGGACGAGACCGTCGAGCAGGGTGACCGACACGCACACGGGCAGGCCGGCGCCCCGGGCGGCGAGCAGCGGACGGCTGCCGGTGGAGCCGTGCAGGTAGAGCGTGTCACCGACGCGGACGTGCAGCGTGGGCAGCACGCGCGGTTCGCCGTCGACGGTGAACGCCAGCGCGCAGTGGTACGCCTCGTCCAGCACGGCGTGGGCGGCGGCGCGGTCGTAGCTCATCCGGTCGCGGGAGCGGCTCGCCGTCGTCCGGCCGGTCGGGGGGTACGTGGTCCGCTCGGCGTCAGGGGTGGTGGTCATCGCGTCGCCCTTTGTTCTAGTACAATCCCTGATTTGTGTCAGCACGCTATCAGGTCACCGGGGCGACGGCCGCCGAGATTTCGGCCAGCATCGAGTCCGGCATCCGTACCGCCGCCCTGCCACCGGGAGCGGCCCTGCCGCCGGTACGGGCGCTCGCCGCCGAGCTGGCGGTCAGCCCGGCCACCGTGGCCCGCGCCTACCAGGAGCTGCGCCAGCGCGGGCTCGTGGCCACCGCCGGCCGGCACGGCACCCGCGTCCGTCCCCGCCCGCCCGTGGCGGCCCGCCGCTCGGCGCTGCGACCGCCGCCCGCGCCCGGCCTGCAGGACCTCTCCGCCGGCGAGCCGGACCCGCGCCTGCTGCCCTCGCTCGGCCCGCACCTGGCCGCCCTCGCCGCCGAGGCCGGCCCGCCGGTCAGCTACTCCGGCGCCGGGGTGCTCCCCGAGCTGGCCGAGGCCGCCCGCGCACGGCTGGCCGCCGACGCCGTACCGGCCGGGGAGCTGACCCTCACCGGCGGGGCGCTCGACGGCATCGAGCGGTTGCTGGGCGCGCACCTGCGGCCCGGTGACGCGGTGGCCGTGGAGGACCCGGGCTGGGCGAACCTGCTCGACCTGGTCGCGGCGCTCGGGCTGCGCCCGATCGGCGTACCCGTCGACGACGAGGGTCCGATGGTGGCCGGGGTGGCCGCCGCACTCGCCGCGGGCGCCCGCGCGCTGATCGTGACCAGCCGGGCGCAGAACCCCACGGGCGCGGCCGTCTCCGCCGCCCGCGCCGCGGCGCTGCGGGACCTCCTCGCCGGCTGGCCGGAGCTGCTGCTGATCGAGGACGACCACGCCGCCGAGCTGGCCCGCGTACCCCTGCACCCCCTGGCCGGGGCGACCGGGAGCTGGGCCTTCCTCCGCTCGGCGAGCAAGCCCTTCGGCCCCGACCTGCGCCTCGCGGTCCTCGTGGGGGACGAGACCACCGTGGCCCGGGTGGCCGGCCGGGCGCGGGTCGGCGCCGGCTGGGTGTCCACGGTGCTGCAACGGCTGCTGCTCGCCCTGTGGCGGGATCCGGAGGTCGCCGCCCTCGTCGACCGCGCGGCGGAGAGCTACGAGCGGCGGCGGGGCGCGTTGCTCGCCGCGCTGGCCGAGCGGGGGGTCACGGCGTACGGGCGCAGCGGGATCAACGTCTGGGTGCCCGTGCCGGACGAGACCAGCGCGGTGACCGCCCTGCGCGACGCCGGCTGGTCGGTGGCGCCCGGCGCGCTCTACCGCATCGCCGCCGGGCCCGGGCTGCGGATCACCGTGAGCCCCCTGACCGACGCCGACACGGGACCCCTGGCCGAAGCCCTGTCCCAAGCCGCGAACCCCACCCCACCCCCGACCCTGACAGCCTGACCCCCGCGCCCCCTTGACCTCCGCGATCTTGCAGTTTGTGCCCGCGTAATGCCCCAGAATGTCGTTGTTGTCGGGGCGGAAAGTGCAAGATCGCGGGGACCAGGGGCGGGGCGTGACCGCGGGTGGTGTGGGTATGTCGCGCGCCGGAGGTGAGCGGCCATGGCGTCGTCGAGGACCAAGAGGGGCATCTGGATCGCGATCGCGGTGGCGGTGATCGTGATCATCATCGTGATCATCGCGCTGATGTCCGGTGGTGGCGGCGGCGGTGGCGGCGGCTACTGACCCCGCGCCCCGGGGCGGTGCCGGTCGTCGCGTACCCGGCACCGATCCGCGAAGGGGTATATAACAGTCGGCATGGCCGAGCAGCCCGAGAGCGCCCCCGGCGCCCAGCGGTTCATCCCGCCCGACGCGGACACCCTCGACGACCTGCGGGCGGCGGCCGCCGGCTGCCGCGGCTGCGAGCTGTACCGGGACGCCTCCCAGACCGTCTTCGGTCGGGGCGACGCGAGCGCCCGGGTGGTCTTCGTCGGCGAACAGCCCGGCGACATGGAGGACCAGAAGGGCCTGCCCTTCGTCGGGCCCGCCGGGCGGCTCCTGCGCAAGGCGGTCGACGACGCCGGCCTCGATCCCGCGCACATCTACCTCACCAACGCGGTCAAGCACTTCCGCTTCGAGCTGCGCGGCAAGCGGCGCATCCACCAGACCCCGGACCGCGTGCACATCACCGCCTGCCGGCCCTGGCTGGTGGCCGAGTTCGCCCGGCTGCACCCGGAGATCGTCGTCGTCCTGGGCGCCACCGCGGCCAAGGCGCTGCTCGGCCCGACCTTCCGGGTGACCCGCCAGCGCGGGGAGCTGATGCCCTGGCCGGCGTCCGCCCAGCACCCGGAGGACTTCCAGCGGGTACCGGTGGACAGCGCCGGGAAGGTGGCCGACACCCCGCCGGCCCAGCTGCTCGCCACCATCCACCCGTCGGCGGTGCTGCGCGCCGACGACCAGGACAAGGCGTACGACGGGCTGGTCAAAGACCTCACGGTGGCCGCCCGCGCGCTGGCCACCTGACGGGCTTCTCCCCTCGGCGAAACGGGGTGCCGCCGCCCGGGACGGCTGCGCAAGGATGGAAGCCCTCGGCATCCCTTACCGCGAGGAGCCCGCATGGCCACCGACCTGACCGCGTCGACCCCGGTCCGCCCGGACGTCGCGCCCATCCAGCGGCGTACCCTCCGGCTGCTCTTCGGCACCCAGATCGTCGGCGGCATCGGCGTCACCATCGGCATCGCGGTGGGGGCGCTGCTCGCCGAGCGGGTCGCCGGCACGGCCATGGCCGGCCTGGCGCAGAGCGCCGCCGTGGTGGGCGGTGCGGTGCTGGCGGTGCCCGTCACCCGCATCATGAACGGGCACGGCCGCCGGCCGGGGCTGGCGTTCGCGTACCTGGCCGGCGCGGTCGGCGCGGTGCTGGTGGTGCTCGCGACGGTCAACCGGTCCGTGCCGCTGCTCTTCCTCGGGATGCTGCTCTTCGGTGGGGGCACCACGGCCAACCTCCAGGCCCGCTACACGGCCGTCGACCTCGCCGAGCCGGCCCGCCGGGGCCGCCAGCTCTCCCTGGTCGTCTGGGCCACCACCATCGGGGCGGTGGCCGCGCCGAACTTCGCGGCGCTCGCCGACCGCACCACCGCCGGCTGGGGCCTGCCGCCGCTGGCCGGCCCGTTCGCGTTCAGCGCGGTCGCGTTCGTGCTGGTCGCCGGCGTACTGCTCGCCCTGCTGCGGCCCGACCCACTGCTCACCGCGCGCCGGCTCGCGGCGGCCCCCGCCCCGGTGGAGGCCGGCGCCGCGCCCGAGGTCACCCCGCCCGCGGAGGCCGTCGCCGCGCCGGCTCCGCGCGACCGGCGCGGCGACGGGATGCGGGCGGCGTGGCAGGTGGTACGCGTCCGCGCCGCCGCCCGGCTCGGCATCGCCGCGGTGGCGGTGGGTCACGTGGTGATGGTGGCGGTCATGTCGATGACGCCGGTCCGGCTCGGTGAGTCGCACGGCGACGCGGACGTGCTGCGGGTGGTCGGCATCGTGCTGAGCCTGCACATCGCCGGGATGTACGCGCTCTCCCCGGTGGTGGGGTGGCTCACCGACCGGCTCGGCCGGCGGGTGGTGATCCTCGGCGGCGTCGCGCTGCTGCTCGCCGCGTGCGCGGTCGCCGGTACGGCCGGGCACCACACGCCGCGGCTCTCGGTGGGTCTGGTCCTGCTCGGGCTGGGTTGGTCCGGCACGATGGTGGCCGGCTCGACGCTGCTGTCGGAGTCGGTGCCGACGTCGGTGCGCCCGAGCGTGCAGGGCTTCTCCGACCTGATGATGGGGCTGGCCGGCGCGGCCGCGGCCGCCGTGAGCGGGTTTGTCATGCGGGCCGCCGGTTATCCGGTCCTCACCCTGCTCGCCGCGGTCGCCGTGGTGCCCCTGGTGGCGCTAGCGTTGCGGCCGGTGCCGGCGGGGGCACCGGACGAGGAGGACTGAACGTGCGGCTGACCGACTTCTGGGCGCGGCTGGAGGAGGCGTTCGGGCCGGGCTACGCGGCCAGCATCGCCGCCGACCAGGTGCTCTCGCAGCTCGGCGGGCGGACCATCGCGCAGGCCCTCGCCGCCGGTGAGGAGACGCAGGTGGTGTGGCGGGCGGTCTGCGCGGCCTATCCCGACCGGGTGCCGGCGCGACTACGCTGAGCAGCGATTTCCGCCGATCCGCGTGTCGCTTGCCGAGTCGTACACCTGTTCGGCTATTGTCCACAGCGGGGTGCTCGTCCACAGCTCGCGGCCCGTCGGCTGGTTTTCTGTCGGACCCAGCGCCTAGCGTGTCCGCGTGACGCGAAGCTCAGCAAAGACGCCGGCGAAGGCAGGGGTGGCAACGATGGCGGCAGCGCCAGACCGGGAGAAGGCACTCGACCTCGCTCTCGCTCAGATCGACAAGCAGTTCGGCAAGGGCTCGGTGATGCGTCTGGGGGAGCGGCCGGTCATCCAGACCGCCGTGATCCCGACCGGCTCCATCGCGCTCGACGTGGCGCTCGGCGTGGGCGGTCTGCCCCGGGGCCGGGTGGTCGAGATCTACGGTCCCGAGTCCAGCGGTAAGACGACGGTCGCGCTGCACGCGGTGGCCAACGCGCAGCGGGCCGGCGGCATCGCCGGCTTCATCGACGCCGAGCACGCGCTCGACCCGGAGTACGCGAAGGCCCTCGGTGTCGACACCGACGCGCTGCTGGTGTCCCAGCCGGACACGGGCGAGCAGGCACTCGAGATCGCCGACATGCTGGTCCGCTCCGGGGCCCTCGACATCATCGTGATCGACTCGGTGGCCGCGCTGGTGCCGCGCGCCGAGATCGAGGGCGAGATGGGCGACAGCCACGTCGGCCTCCAGGCCCGGCTGATGAGCCAGGCGCTGCGGAAGATCACCGGTGTGCTCAACCACACCGGCACCACGGCGATCTTCATCAACCAGCTTCGCGAGAAGATCGGCGTGATGTTCGGCAGCCCGGAGACCACCACCGGTGGTCGGGCGCTGAAGTTCTACGCCTCGGTCCGGCTCGACGTCCGGCGGATCGAGAGTCTCAAGGACGGCACCGACGTGGTCGGCAACCGCACCCGCGTCAAGGTCGTGAAGAACAAGGTGGCCGCGCCGTTCAAGCAGGCCGAGTTCGACATCATGTACGGCAAGGGCATCTCCCGCGAGGGCTCGCTGATCGACGTGGGCGTCGAGCAGGGCATCATCCGCAAGTCCGGCGCCTGGTACACGTACGACGGTGACCAGCTCGGCCAGGGCAAGGAGAAGGCCCGCGAGTTCCTCCGCGAGAACCCGGACGTGGCCGCCGAGATCGAGAAGAAGATCCTGGAGAAGCTCGGCGTCGGGGTCGCCGCGAGCGACGCGGCCGGTGGCCCGGAGCTGCCGCCGGTCGACTTCTGACCTGATCCATGGCAGGACGACGAGCCCGGACGGGGCGAGGCTGGGACGCCAGCCCACCCCGCCCGGGTGACGCCACCACGCCCCGGCCCCGCCGTGGTCGCCGAGGGGGTGCCACGGAGGCCGACCCGGACGCCGCGCCCGCCCCGCCTCGCGACGAGGCCGAGTTGGCCCGTGAGATCTGTCTGCGGCAGCTCGCCGTGCGGCCGCGTACGCGGGCCGAACTGGCCGGCGCCCTCGCCCGGCGGGGCATCTCCGAGGAGGTCGCCGCCCAGGTCCTCGACCGCTACGACGAGGTCGGCATCATCGACGACGCCGCGTTCGCCCGGGCCTGGGTGAGCAGCCGGCACGCCGGGCGCGGCCTGGCCCGCCGGGCGCTCGCCGACGAGCTGCGCCGGCGCGGCGTGTACGGCGACACGGCCAGCGAGGCGCTCGGTGAGCTGAGCGAGGAGACCGAGGCGGAGACGGCCCGCGCGCTCGTGGACCGCAAGCTGCGGACGGTCCGCGGTGAGCCGGACGCGGTCTTCCGCCGGTTGGTCGGCATGCTGGCCCGCAAGGGCTACCCGCCCGGTGTGGCCATCCGGGCCGTGAAGGACGCGCTCGCGGCGCAGAGCGCCGAGGCCGCCGAGTTCGCCGAGCAGATCGACGCGGACGCTCTCGCCGAGGCGGAGAACGAGCTGGAACGCGACGGCCGAGCGGGCGGCTGACCACGCGCCGGGTGGCCCGTGGGACGGGGCGGTCGGGTCACCCGTCCGGCTTGTCTCAGGGGAGGCGTGGGCCGGGTGGGGGGGTGACCGGCCTGGCTTGTGTCGGGGGATGTGCGGGCCGGCAGGTGGCGTAATCGGCCCGGCTTGTGTGGGGAGGCGTGGGCCGGGTGGGGGTGACCCGCCTGGGGTCGGGTCGGGCCAGCCGCGGGGTGGCTGGCGGGGTGACCGCCGGGCGGCACCCCGGCGGACCACCCCGCCACCGGAAGGAGCTGTCAGGTGCTGAAGGCGTGTCTCAACGGCGGGCGGGGCCGCGACGAGCATCCCGCCGTGCCGCTGACCCCGGCGGAGTTGGCCGCCGACGCGGCCCGCTGCGCCGCGCTGGGCGTGGCCGCCGTGCACGTGCACCCGCGCGGCGAGGGCGGTGTCGAGTCGCTGCGTCCGGAGGTGATCGCCGAGGCCCTCGTCGCGGTCCGGGCCGCCCGCCCGGGGCTGCCCGTGGGCGTGAGCACCGGGGCGTGGATCGAGCCGGACCCGGCCGCCCGGGTGGCCGCCGTCCGGGCCTGGACGCACCTGCCCGACTTCGCGTCCGTCAACGCCCACGAGGAGGGCGCCGAGGCGGTGGCCGCCGCCCTGCACGAGCGGGGCGTGATGGTCGAGGCGGGACTCTGGACGGTGGAGGCGGTCGAGGCGTACCGGCGCTGGCGGGTGCCGGCCGGCAGGATCCTCGTCGAGTGCATGGCCGAGGAGCCGACGGTGGCGCTGGCCGACGCGGCACGCGTCCTCGCCGCGCTGGCCCCCACGGCCGCAGAGGCGCCGGGCACGGCGGCCGGGAGCGCGACGCCTCCGGTCCTCTTGCACGCCGAGGGCCCGGCCACCTGGCAGGTGCTCGCCGAGGCCGTCCGGCGGGGCCTGCACACCCGCATCGGTCTCGAGGACACGCTCCGGATGCCGGACGGCTCCCCGGCCCCCGACAACGCGGCGCTGGTCGTCGCCGCCCGCGCTGCGGGCGCCCACTGACCCCGGGCCCCTCCGCGGGTGGCCGGCACACGGTCAACCTGCGTGACGCCGTGAGCCTGCGTGAGGGTGGTGCGCGTTGGGCCGTGAGCGTGCGTGAGGCCGTGCGCCTGGTCCGTCGGCCCGCGTGAGGCCGTGCCGGCCCGGAGCGCCGCTGGCCCCGGCGGCCGAGGCACCTCACTCGCTGGGGACTTTGTCCTGCCGTGTCCGCGTCCTGCTGAGCCCTCGGTGACGACGCAACTTCTCTCCGTTCGGGGGGTTTGATCATGAGTTCTTGACCAGACCGCCCCCGGAGACCTAGCCTCGCCATACAGGCTCACATTGCCCGACCAGCGCAGGCTAAGCGCACAACATAGATCGCGTAACAGAACAGCATCACTTTGGCCGTTCAGACGGCCTCTGGCACCAGCTCCGGACAGGCCGGTCCGGAGCCGGCGCGACAACTGCACCCGGCCGTCGACGATGCCAACCAGGGCACCGCCGACGGAGAAAGCTACCCCACGGCCAGTCGCTCCGGTCGGGCGTCCAGAGCCGCAGGAGCGTGCCGTCGGCACGGTCCCTGCGGCGCCGACGTTCAGGGGAGGCGGCCATGGCGGGACGGCACAGGTTCACCGGTGGTCCGCGCGGAGTCCGGGCATGAGCGCCTTCGACACCGTACTGCTCGTCGCCGTGCTGCTCCTGACCCTCGTGGTCGCCGGCGCGATGGTGGTCGGCCTCCGGACGCTGCGCCGCATCGGCACGGCCCCCGCGGCGGCCGACCCGGCCTTCATCGCCGAGAAGGACCGGCAGGAGCAGTCCCTCGCCGCGTTACGCAGTGCGGCCGACGAGGCGAACAGCACCATCGACGTGGCGAAGTCGGCGGCCGCGGCGGCACGCGCGGAGGCCGCCGCCGCGAAGGCGGAGGCGAAGGCCGCCCGGGCCGAGGCTCGCCGGATGCTCGACGACGCGCGCGCCGAGGCCGACACGATCCTGGAGCGGGCCCACAAGCAGGCCGAGGCCGACGCGGAGCAGTTGCGGGCGACCGCGCGGCGCAGCGGCGAGCGGGAGGTGGCCGTGCTGGCCGCGACCACCCGTGAGCAGGCCGCCGAGGTGGAGCGGCGGGCCGCCCGGATGGACGAGCGGGAACGGCTGCACACCGAGGAGGTGGAGCGGCTCGCCGAGCGGGAGCGGCAGCTCACCGCCGCCAGCGCCGCCCTCGCGGCCCGGGAGGCCGCGCTGGACCAGCGGGAGGCCGAGCTGGCCGAGGCGGAGGAGCGGCGCCGCCGGGAGCTGGAACGGGTGGCCGGGCTCACCGCCGAGGCCGCCCGCGCCGAGCTGATCGAGGCCATCGAGTCCCAGGCCAAGCGGGAGGCGGCGCTGCTGGTCCGCGACATCGAGGCGGACGCCCGCAGCACCGCCGAGGAGCGCGCCCGGCACATCGTGGTGGACGCCATCCAGCGGGTGGCGAGCGAGCAGACCGCGGAGAGCGTGGTCAGCGTCCTGCACCTGCCCGGTGACGAGATGAAGGGCCGCATCATCGGCCGGGAGGGGCGCAACATCCGCGCCTTCGAGTCGGTGACCGGGGTGAACCTCATCATCGACGACACCCCCGAGGCGGTCCTGCTCTCCTGCTTCGACCCGGTCCGCCGCGAGGTCGGCCGGCTCACCCTGGAGAAGCTCGTCCTCGACGGGCGCATCCACCCGCACCGGATCGAGGAGGTCTACGACCTGGCACGGCAGGAGGTCGAGCAGCTCTGCCGCCGGGCCGCCGAGGACGCGCTCGTCGAGGTGGGGATCACCGAGATCCACCCGGAGCTGGTCACGCTGCTCGGCCGGTTGCGCTACCGGACGTCGTACGGGCAGAACGTGCTCAAGCACCTCGTCGAGACCGCCCACATCGCCGGCGTCATGGCCGCCGAACTGCGCCTGGACGTGCCCCTCATCAAGCGGTCGGCGTTCCTGCACGACATCGGCAAGGCGCTCACCCACGAGGTGGAGGGCAGCCACGCCATCATCGGCGCGGACCTGGCCCGCAAGTACGGCGAGAGCGAAGAGGTGGTGCACGCCATCGAGGCGCACCACAACGAGGTGCCGCCGCAGACCGTCGAGGCCGTGCTCACCCAGGCGTCCGACGCCTGCTCGGGCGGCCGGCCGGGCGCGCGGCGGGAGAGCCTCGAGGCGTACGTCAAGCGGCTGGAGCGGATCGAGGAGATCGCGGCCGGCAAGCTCGGCGTGGAGAAGGTCTTCGCCATGCAGGCGGGCCGCGAGATCCGGGTGATGGTCAAGCCGGAGGACGTCGACGACATCGGCGCGGCCGTGCTGGCCCGGGACGTGGCCAAGCAGATCGAGGAGGAGCTGACGTACCCCGGTCAGATCCGGGTGACCGTGGTCCGCGAGTCCCGGGTCACCGAGATCGCCCGCTGAGGCCGACAGCGACGAAGGGCCGCCCCCGACCGGGGGGCGGCCCTTCGTCGTACGGTCCGAGGTCAGACGCCCTGGCCGCTGCTCTCGGCCTGGGACATGAGCGCCGCCGGCGGCGGGTTCTGCGCCGGGGTGCCGGCGGTCCGCCGGCCGCGGGAGAGCCGGCGCTGGACGTACTGGGCCAGCTTCGACAGCGAGTAGTTGACGGCGATGAACAGCACGGCGATCACCGCGTAGACCTGGATCGGGTTGTCCAGGGCGCCGATGATCTGCTTGCCGATGTTCAGGGTCTCCTCGTAGCTGATGATGAAGCCGAGCGAGGTGTCCTTGAGCACCACCACGAGCTGGCTGATGAGCGCCGGCAGCATGATCCGGAACGCCTGCGGCAGCAGGATCATCCGGGTGGTCTGGAACGGTGAGAGACCGATCGCCGCCGCGGCCTCGGCCTGCCCACCCGGCAGGCCCTCCATGCCGGAGCGGAGGATCTCGGCGATGACCACCGAGTTGTAGATGGTCAGGCCGATGACCAGGTACCAGAGCGTGTCGAAGGTGATCCCGAACTCGGGGAAGCCCCGGGCCACGAAGAAGATGGTGATCACGACGGGCAGGCCGCGGAACACCTCGACGCAGAAGCGCGTGACCGCCGACAGCAGCACGCTCAGGCCGCGCAGCAGGTACGACACGGGCGTCGCGAGCCCGGTGAACCGGCGCCGCGTGAGGCTCTTGAGCTGGATCCGCAGCACCGCGATCAGCGTGCCGACCACCAGCGAGGAGATGATGGCCAGCACCGCGGCGATCAGCGTGTTCTTCAGGCCGATGCCGATCCGGTCCCAGACGAGGGAGAAGTTCTCGTTGCCGGGGTCGACGAGCGGGCCCCACAGCTCCGACGTGAACTGGCCCTTCTCGTCGAGCGGACGGTAGATCAGGTAGTACACGCCGACCAGCACCAGGACGGCGGCCACCACGCTGCTGATCAGGGTGATCCGGCGCTGCCGGGGGCCGGGAACGTCGTAGAGGACGCTGTTCTGCTGGCTCATCGGGCCACCGCCTGCCGCTTCTCGATCCGGTCCAGAAGGGCGCCGAGGGGAACGGTCATGATCAGGTATCCGATCGAGATGCCGATGGCGACCGGCACGAAGGCGTAGCCCTCGGCCGAGGTGAGCTGGTCGGCGGTCGCCGACAGGTCGCCGACGACGCCGAAGAAGCCGATGAGCGCCGAGTTCTTGATCATTGCGATGATCACCGAGCCGAGCGGCACGACCGAGGCCTTCCAGGACTGCGGCAGCACCACGTACCGCAGGTTCTGACCGAAGGTGAGGCCCAGCGACCGGGCGGCCTCCGCCTGGCCGGCGGGAACGGCGTTCACGCCGGAGCGCAGCGCCTCGCAGACGAACGCCGCGGTGTAGAGCACGAGGGCGATCAGCGCGAACCGGAAGTACGGCAGGTCGGTGCCGAGCCGGGTGAAGATCGCATCGAGCCCGGGGATCCGGAGGAAGTCCGCGTTCGAGCCGAGGGCCGGCAGGCCGAACGCCGCGAAGAACATGACCACGGTCAGCGGCATGTTCCGGAAGACGGTCACGTACGCCGTGCCGACCGCCCGCAACGGCGGCACCGGGGAGATGCGCAGCACCGCCACGACGGCGCCCAGGATCAGGGCGCCGATCGCGGCGAGTACGCAGATCTGGAGGGTGAGCCAGAAGCCCCCCGCGAAGACGTCGAACTTGTCGATGAGCACACTCACGGGTCGGACTTCCTCCCCACCCTCCAGATCAACGGGTCAGATCAGTAGCGGTTGACGGCCGGCGGGTCGCCCAGCTCGGCGCCGAACTTGCCAGCGGTGTCGTCCCAGGCCTTCTTCCAGCTGCCGTCGGAGTAGGCCTTCTCCAGCGTGTCGTTGATGAAGTTACGGAAGTCGGTGTCTTCCTTCTTCACGCCGATGCCGTACGGCTCCTTGGTGAAGTTCTCACCGGCCAGCTTGAAGGACGCCTCGTCCTTGGCGATGTAGCCGAGCAGGATCACGTTGTCCGTGGTGACGGCGTCCACCTGGCCGCCCTTGAGGGCGTCCCGGCACTTGTCGTAGGTGTCGAAGAGCACCAGCTGGGTGGCGACGTCCTTGACGTACTTCTTGATCTCCTCGGCCGGGGTCGAGCCGGTCACCGAGCAGACCTTCTTGGTGCCGTCCTTGAAGGAGTCCGGGCCCGTGATGGTGGTGTCGTCCTTCTTCACCAGGATGTTCTGGCCGGCCTCGTAGTACGGCCCCGCGAAGGCGATGCGCTCCTTGCGCTTGTCGTTGATCGTGTAGGTGGCCGCCACGAAGTCGACGGTCCCGTTGACGATGACGTCCTCACGGACCTTCGACGGGGTCTCCACCCACTCGATCTTGTCCTCGGGGATGCCGAGCTCCTTGACGATGATCTTGGCGACCTCGACGTCGAAGCCCTCCGGCTTGCCCGACAGGCCCTTGAGGCCGAAGCCCGGCTGGTCGAACTTGGTGCCGACCTTGATGGCCTGGGCCTTGTTCAGCCGCTCCATGGTGCTGCCGGCGGCGAACGACTTGGTCTCCCCGCCGCTGCCGGTGCCCTCGTCGGACCCGTTGTCGCCGCAGGCGACCAGCCCGAGGGCCAGGGTGGCGGCCGCCGCGACCGCCGCCATGCGCTTCATACGCATACTCATCTCCTTCTTGGACGAAACCCGCCGGGGGACGGCGCGCTCCTGGTGGACGCCTAGTGCGTGAGGATCTTGGAGAGGAAGTCCTTGGCCCGCTCGCTGCGGGGGTTGGCGAAGAACTCGGTCGGCGGCGCGTCCTCCACCAGCTGGCCGTCGGCCATGAAGATGACCCGGTTGGCCGCGTGCCGCGCGAAGCCCATCTCGTGGGTGACGACGACCATCGTCATGCCGTCGCGGGCCAGGGAGGTCATCACGTCGAGCACCTCGCCCACCATCTCGGGGTCGAGGGCGCTCGTGGGCTCGTCGAAGAGCATCGCCTTGGGCTGCATGGCCAGCGCGCGGGCGATGGCCGCCCGCTGCTGCTGACCGCCGGAGAGCTGGGCCGGGAACTTGTCCGCCTGGTTGGCGATGCCGACGCGGTCGAGCAGCGCCATGGCGCGCTCGCGGGCCGCCGCCGGCTTCTCCTTGCGGACCTTGATCGGGCCGAGGGTGACGTTCTCGAGGATGGTCTTGTGCGCGAAGAGGTTGAACGACTGGAAGACCATGCCGACCTCGCTGCGCAGCTTCGCGAGGGCCTTGCCCTCGGCCGGCAGCGGCTGCCCGTCGAACGTGATGGTGCCCGAGTTGATCGGCTCCAGGCGGTTGATCGTCCGGCACAGCGTCGACTTGCCGGAGCCGGACGGGCCGATCACCACGACGACCTCACCGCGGCCGACCGAGAGTGAGACGTCGTCCAGCACGTGCAGCGGCCCGAACCACTTGTTGACCGAGTCCAGCACGATGAGCGGTTCGCCCGTCGTCACGTCGTCCACCGTCCCTGTCGTCTCGCGGATCGGGTCTGTCGACCCCTGGTTGGGCAACTGTAGGCGGCCGGTTGTGGCGGAATGCAACTCGGTTGGTCACGGAGCGGTAACACCCACGGTGCCGGGTGCGGAGAGTCCGATTTCGACCCCGAAACGGGCGCGTGATGGTGGCGGCTCTGCGCCCATCGGGGCGATCATGGGGGAATGACCGAACCGGTACGCCTCACCCGGTACGCCCGCGGTGGCGGATGCGCCTGCAAGATCCCGCCGGGCGAGCTGGAGGCGATGGTTTCCGGTCTCGGCCCCGCCACCGGTGACGCGGACCTGCTGGTCGGACTCGACCACGGTGACGACGCCGCGGTGGTCCGCCTCGACGAGCGGACCGGCGTCGTGAGCACCGCCGACTTCTTCACCCCCGTCGTGGACGACGCGTACGACTGGGGGCGCATCGCCGCGGCCAACGCGCTCTCCGACGTGTACGCCATGGGCGGCACCCCGCTGGTGGCCCTGAACCTGCTCTGCTGGCCCCGCGACGTGCTGCCCATGGAGCTGGCGCGGGAGGTCCTGCGGGGCGGGCAGGACGTGGCCCGCGACGCCGCCTGCCACCTGGCGGGAGGTCACAGCGTCGACGACGACGGCCCCAAGTACGGGCTCGCGGTCACCGGGGTGGTCCGCCCCGAGGACCTGATCACGCTCGACGCGGGCCGGCCCGGGCTGCCGCTCTCGCTCACCAAGCCGCTCGGCGTCGGGGTGCTGAACACCCGGCACAAGGCCACCGGTGAGCGTTTCCCGGAGGCGGTGGCCACGATGAGCGCCCTGAACCGGGACGCCGCCCGCGCCGCGGTCGCGGCGGGGATCCGCTGCGGCACCGACGTGACGGGCTTCGGACTGCTGGGTCACGCCTCGAAGCTGGCCCGGGCCAGCGGGCTGACCGTGGCGATCGACGCGGCCCGGGTGCCGTACCTCGCCGGAGCCCGCGAGGCGGTGCGCGACGGGTACGTGAGCGGCGGCAGCCGCCGCAACCTGGACTGGGTGACCCCGTGGACCGACTTCGGTGCCGTGGGGGAGGACGAACGGCTGCTGCTGGCCGACGCGCAGACCTCCGGCGGGCTGCTGGTGGCCGGGGAGCTGCCGGGCGCGCCGGTGGTGGGGGAACTCCTGCCCCGCGGCGAGCACCTGGTGGTCGTCCGCTGAGGGACGGGTGGCGGGGCGCACGCGCCGCGCCCGGGGATCCCGCTGCGTGATTTGTGGCACCATACCCGATAAACTGTCACTTTCCCGCTACTCCCAGCGATGTGGGGGCGGGAAAATTTGCCCGGAATGGTCACAGACCGGTAACTTGCCCCCGGCTGAGGTCAAATGCACCGCACCATCGTCAGTAAGGCCCGATCCGGAGGCCGGTGGGACGAACGCAGCGAGGAGGCGGCATGACCGAGCTGTGGAACTGGAGAATCGACCAGGTACGACCCGTGGAGGTCTACCCGGCACTGGCCGAGGCGCTCGGCCGGGTGGTGATGCCCCTCGCGATCGCCGACCCGGCTCGCCTGCCGGCGTACGCGGTGGTCTGCGACGTCTGGCAGGCGCCCGGGGAGTTCGCCACGATCGTGGACTGCTACGGCGTGCCGGACCAGCTCTCCGAGCACGCCAGCATCGCCGCGCTCGCCCGGCTGCTGGACCGCAACTGCCTGCTGCGCGACGACACCCTCGACGCCGGCCGGCACCTGCTCGTCTCCCCCGACGGCACCATCCGGCCGGTGCACTTCGACGTGCGGGAAACCGACGACGGCGAGGAGCTGCGCAACCAGCGCCTCTGCACCGAGGCCCACCCCGGCTGCCGCGGCTGGTCCCAGTGTCACCGCTCCCGGTGGGCCCCCGACACGGTCGCGCCGGCGCTCGCGGCGGCCTGACCGGCGCGCGGCGCCGCGCCCCCGCGCACGACGAGCTGGTCGAGCAGGGTCGCGGTGGCCTCCGCCACGGCGGCCACCGCCGCCTCGAACGCGGCGGCGTTGTGCGCGGCGGGCGTACGGAAACCGGAGATCTTCCGGACGTACTGCAACGCCGCGGCCCGGACGTCCTCGTCGGTCACCTGCTCGGTGTACGGCTCACGCAGGGTCTTGATGCTCCGGCACACGGCTCCTCCTCGGTTCCGGTCGATCCGGTGGGCCCGGATACGCTGTCCTGGTCATGACTACCGCAGCGGCGGGCAGCCCGCGTACCTACCAGGTGCGGACGTACGGCTGCCAGATGAACGTGCACGACTCGGAGCGCATCTCCGGGCTGCTGGAGCAGGCCGGATACGTCCGGGCCGCCGAGGCCGACGAGCACCCGGACGTGGTGGTGTTCAACACCTGCGCGGTCCGGGAGAACGCCGACAACCGGCTCTACGGCAACCTCGGTCATCTGCGCCCCGTCAAGGAGAAGCACCCCGGGATGCAGATCGCCGTGGGCGGCTGCCTGGCCCAGAAGGACCGCGGCGACATCGTCCGCAAGGCGCCCTGGGTGGACGTGGTCTTCGGGACGCACAACATCGGCTCGCTGCCGGTGCTGCTCGAACGGGCCCGGCACAACACCGCCGCCGAGGTGGAGATCCTCGAGTCGCTGGAGGTCTTCCCCTCGACGCTGCCGACCCGCCGCGAGTCGACGTACGCCGGTTGGGTGTCGATCTCGGTGGGCTGCAACAACACCTGCACGTTCTGCATCGTGCCCTCCCTGCGCGGCAAGGAGAAGGACCGCCGCCCCGGGGACATCCTCTCCGAGGTGCGGGCGCTGGTCGACGAGGGCGTGCTGGAGGTGACCCTGCTCGGGCAGAACGTCAACTCCTACGGCGTCGAGTTCGGCGACCGGCTCGCGTTCGGCAAGCTGCTGCGGGCCTGCGGCGACATCGACGGCCTGGAGCGGGTGCGGTTCACGAGCCCGCACCCGAAGGACTTCACCGACGACGTGATCGCCGCCATGGCCGAGACGCCCAACGTCTGCCACTCGCTGCACATGCCGTTGCAGTCCGGCTCCGACGCCGTGCTGCGCGCCATGCGCCGGTCGTACCGGGCCGAGCGCTACCTCGGGATCATCGAGAAGGTCCGGGCGGCCATGCCGGACGCGGCCATCACCACCGACATCATCGTGGGCTTCCCCGGCGAGACCGAGGCCGACTTCGAGCGCACCCTCGACGTGGTACGCGAGGCCCGCTTCGCCTCGGCCTTCACCTTCCAGTACTCCAAGCGCCCCGGCACCCCCGCCGCCACCATGGACGGCCAGCTGCCCAAGCAGGTCGTGCAGGAACGGTACGAGCGGCTCATCGCCTGCGTCGAGGAGATCACCTGGGCGGAGAACCGGAAGCTGGTCGGCGAGACCGTCGAGGTGCTCGTGGCCGTCGGTGAGGGCCGCAAGGACGAGCGGACCGGGCGGATGTCCGGCCGGGCCCGGGACGGGCGGCTCGTCCACTTCGACGCGGGCTCCCTCGCCGGGCAGATCCGCCCCGGCGACATCGTGCACACCACCGTCACGTACGCCGCCCCGCACCACCTCAACGCCGACGGCGAGCCGCTGTCGCACCGGCGTACCCGGGCCGGCGACGCCGCCGAGGCGGGGCGTACGCCCCGTACGCCAGGTGTGCTGCTGGGGCTGCCCACGATCGGCGCGCCCGCCGCCACGCCCGCACCCACCTCGGGCTGCGCCGCGCACTGACCCGCCGGCGCAAGATCGCGCTGTAAGCAGGATGTAGTGCCTTCGCCAGCACGCGGAGGCCACTACTTCGTGGATCGTGCACGATCTTGGGCCCTCGAACCGGGCGCGGAGACGACGGAGCCCCGGTCCCGTCCGGGACCGGGGCTCCCACACCTCGGGTCAGCCCGACTGCTCGGCCAGCTGGAGAAACTGCCGCTTCGTCGCGAGGGCCTGCTCGGCCTCCCGGATCCGCCGGGCGTCGCCGGCGGCCTGCGCCCGCGCCAGCCGGTCCTCCGCCTCGGCGACCTGCGCCCGCATCTGGGCGAGCAGCGGGTTGTCCTCCTTGGACGTACGCCGCCACGCCGAGTCCATGACCTCGCGGACCTTCTCGTCGACGGCCCGCAGCCGGCGCTCCAGCCCGGCGGCCGCCTCGCGGGGCACCCGGCCCGCCTCGTGCCACTGGGCCTGGATCTCCCGCAGCTTCGCCTGGGCGCCCTTCGGGTCGCCCTCGACGTCGAGCGCCTCGGCCTCGGCGAGCAGGGCCTGCTTGCGCTCCAGGTTGGCGCGCTGCTCGTTGTCCCGCGCCGAGAACACCTCGCTGCGGCGGGTGAAGAACTCGTCCTGCGCGGCCCGGAACCGTTCCCACAGCCGCTGCTCGGCCTCCTTGGAGGCGCGGGGCGCCGCCTTCCAGCGCGACATCAGGTCCTTGAGCTGGTTGGCCGTGGCCGCCCAGTCGGTGGAGTCCTTCAGCTTCTCCGCCTCGGTGACCAGCTCCTCCTTCACGGCCTGCGCCTGCTTGCGCTGCGCGTCCAGGGACGCGAAGTGGGCGCCCCGGCGGCGGGTGAAGCCGTCGCGGGCGGCGGCGAAACGCTTCCACAGCTCGCCGTCGGTCTTCTTGTCGACGCCCCGGATGGTCTTCCACTCGTCGAGGATCTCCTTGAGGCGGTCCCCGGCGGTCTTCCAGCCCGTCGACTCGGCGGCCAGCTTCTCGGCCTCCTCGACCAGCGCCGTCTTGCGGGCCAGCGCCTCGGCGCGTGCCGCGTCCCGCGCCGCGCGGGCCTCGCCGGCCTTCTCCTCGGCCAGGGCCGCGAGCCGGTCCAGCCGTGCGGCCAGCCCGTCGATGTCGCCGACCACGTGCGCCTCGGCGAGGGAGGCCCGGATCCGGCGGATCGTGCTCAGCGAGTGGCCGGCGTCCGCCGCGCCCGAGTTGAGACGGGCCTCGGTCAGGTCCACCTCGGTCACCAGATCGGCGAAGCGGCGCGCGAAGTGTGCCAGCCCCTCCTCCGGTGCTCCGGCCTGCCAGGATCCGACCACCCGCTCGCCCTCGGCGGTCTTGACGTACACGGTGCCGTCCGCGTCCACCCGTCCGAAGGCAGTCCAGTCGCTCATGTGCCCATCCTCGTTCTCCCGGCGTCGGGGGAACCGTCCCCCGAGCGCCGCCACGGCGCAGCCAAGTTTCTCCCCGGCATTGTCACAGGTACGACCCCGTCCCCGTCGAGCGCCTATCGCCGACCGTGACCATACGGTGTCCTACCGCCCGGGTGACCGGATCGGCGCGTGGACGCACCGGGGTGTCCCGCTACCGTGAACGGGTGCCACTGGTCGCCGCCGCCGTCTGCCCCCACCCGCCCCTGCTCGTGCCCGAGGTGGCCGGTGCCGTCGCACCGGAGCTGGACGACCTCCGGGCCGCCTGCGACGCCGCCGTGGCCCGGCTGCTGTCCGCCGGACCGGACACCGTGGTGCTGGTCGGGGACGGGCCGGAGACCGGCTGGGTCCCGTCGCCGGCCACCGGCTCGTTGCAGCCGTGGGGTGTCGACCTGGCCGTCCCCCTGAGCCCGGGCCAGCCGGACCGGGGCGCGGTGCTGCCGCTGAGCCTCACCCTGGGCGCCTGGCTGCTCGCCCGCCACGAGGTGCGGGTGCCGGTCGCCGCCGTCCAGGTCGCCGCCGACACCGCCGGGGCCGGGCTGCGCGACCTCGCCGCGCGGGTGTCGGAGCGCGGCACGCGGGTCGTGCTGCTGGCCATGGGGGACGGGACGGCCTGCCGGGGCGAGAAGGCGCCCGGCTACCACGACCCGCGCGCGCAGGCGTACGACGAATCGGTGGCCGCGGCCCTGGCCGGCGCGGACGCCGACGCCCTCCTCGACCTGGACCCGGCGCTGTCCGCGGAGCTGCGGGTGGCGGGTCGCGCGACCTGGCAGGTGCTCGCCGCCGCCGCCCGCGCGGCGGGCGGCGACTGGCGGGGTGACCTGCTCCACCACACGGCCCCGTACGGCGTCGCCTACCTCGTGGCGACCTGGACCCGCGGATGACCGGCACCGTCGTGGCCGTGGTCGGGCCGACCGCGGCGGGCAAGTCGGCGCTGAGCATCGCCCTCGCGCACGCCCTCGACGGCGAGGTGGTCAACGCCGACTCGATGCAGCTCTACCGGGGCATGGACATCGGCACCGCCAAGCTCACCCCGGCCGAGCGGGAGGGGGTGCCGCACCACCTGCTGGACATCTGGGACGTCACCGAGCCGGCCAGCGTCGCGGAGTACCAGCGGCTCGCCCGCGCGGACGTCGACGGCATCCTGGCCCGGGGGCGGGTGCCGCTGCTGGTCGGCGGCTCGGGGCTCTACGTCCGGGCGGTGCTGGAGCAGTTCGAGTTTCCCGGCACCGACCCGGCGATCCGGGAGCGGCTGGAGCGGGAGCTCGCCGAGGTCGGCCCGGCCCCCCTGTACGCGCGGTTGCGCGCCGCCGACCCCACCGCCGCCGCGGGAATCCTGCCCGGCAACGGCCGGCGGATCGTCCGGGCGCTCGAGGTGATCGAGCTGACCGGGGCGCCGTTCACGGCGTCGTTGCCGGAGCCCACCCCGTACTACCCGTCGGTGCAGATCGGCGTGGACCTCGACACGGAACTGCTGGACGAGCGGATCGCCCGGCGGGTCGACCGGATGTGGGCCGACGGCCTGGTCGCCGAGACCCGCGAGCTGGTCGGCCGGGGCCTGCCCGACGGGCGTACGGCGAGCCGCGCGCTCGGCTACCAGCAGGTGCTGCGGTTCCTCGCCGGCGAGCTGACCGAGACCGAGGCGTACGAGGAGACGATCCGCGCCACCCGGCGCTTCGTCCGACGGCAGCGTTCCTGGTTCCGCCGGGACCCCCGGATCCACTGGCTCGACTCGGCCGACCCCGGCCTGGTGGCCGAGGCCGTGCGGGTGGCGACGTCCGCTGCGCGATGATGGGGGCGTGGAGTTCACCAAGGGGCACGGCACCGGCAACGACTTCGTGATCCTGCCCGACCCGGACGGCGCGCTCGACCTCACCCCGGGGCTGGTCGCGGCGCTGTGCGACCGGCGGCGGGGGATCGGCGCGGACGGCGTGCTGCGGGTCGTCCGGGCCGCCAAGCACCCGGAGGGAGCCGCGCTGGCCGGCGAGGCCGAGTGGTTCATGGACTACTGGAACGCCGACGGCTCGCTGGCCGAGATGTGCGGCAACGGCGCGCGGGTGTTCGTCCGCTACCTCCTGGACACCGGGCTGGCCGAGCCCTCGGACGCCGCGCTGCCCGTGGCGACCCGGGCCGGCGTGGTGCGGGCCCGGATCGAGGGGGCGGACGTCGCCGTCGAGATGCGCCGCCCCCGGCTGTACGACGCGTCGACGGCCACCCTCGGTGGGCTCACCCTGGCCGGCACCGCCGTGGACGTGGGCAACCCGCACCTCGTGTGCCCGCTGCCCGCCGGGCTGGACCTGCCGGCGCTCGACCTGGGCCGGGCGCCCGAGGTGGACGCCGCGGTCTTCCCCGCCGGCGTGAACGTCGAGTTCACCGCCCCCGGCGCGCCGGTGGCGGGCGCCGACGGGCACGTGCTGATGCGGGTCTACGAGCGGGGCTCGGCGGAGACGCTCTCCTGCGGCACCGGCGCGTGCGCGGTGGGCGCGGTGGCGCTGCGCGACGCGGGGCGTGACACCGGGGTCGTCGCCGTCGACGTGCCCGGGGGCCGCCTCACGGTGACGGTGACCGAGGACTCCTGCTGGCTCTGCGGCCCCGCCGTCCTGGTCGCCACCGGCCAGGTCACCGCCAAAACCCTGCACCCCTGACCCGTGCCCTGACCCCGCCCGGTCACCCCGTCGATCTTGCACTTTCGGCCCCTGGATCGCGTGGAATACGGCTTTTGCCGGGGCAGAAAGTGCAAGATCGCGGGGAGGGGTCCCCGGGGGGCCCGGGCCCCCGGGGAGGGGTCCGCGCGGGGCCCGGGATTTACGGGGTGGCGGAGGCTTCGGCGGCGATCTCGGGGAGGTCGGCCGGGCCGGCGTCACCGGCCGGAGCGGGCGCCGCGGCCGGGTTCTGGGCGGCCGCGCGTACGGCGGCGGCCACCGCGGGGGCCACCCGGGCGTCGAAGACGCTCGGCACGATCACCGTCGGGTTGATCTTGTCCTCGCCGACGACGTCCGCGATGGCCTGCGCCGCCGCGATCGCCATCTCCTCGGTGAACTCCTCCGCGTGCGCGTCGAGCATGCCGCGGAACACACCGGGGAAGGCCAGCACGTTGTTGATCTGGTTGGGCTGGTCCGACCGGCCGGTGGCGACCACCGCGGCGTGCTTGCGCGCCTCCCGCGGGTCGACCTCCGGGTCGGGGTTGGCGAGCGCGAACACGATCGCGTCCTTCGCCATGGTGGCGATGTCCTCGCCGGTGAGCAGGTTCGGGGCGCTCACCCCGATGAAGACGTCCGCGCCCTGGATGGCGCCGGCGAGGTCACCGGAGTAGTTCTCCTTGTTGGTGTTCTCGGCCAGCCACTGCCAGGCCGGGTTCAGCCCGGTCTGGCCGCGGTGCAGGGCGCCCTGCCGGTCGTACGCGATGATGTCGCCCACGCCCTGACGCAGCAGCAGCTTCATGATCGCCGTGCCGGCGGCGCCGGCGCCGGAGACCACGACCCGGACGTCCGTGAGCTGCTTGCCCACCACTCGCAGCGCGTTGGTGAGCGCGGCCAGCACGCAGATCGCGGTGCCGTGCTGGTCGTCGTGGAAGACGGGGATGTCGAGCGCCTCACGCAGCCGCGCCTCGATCTCGAAGCAGCGCGGCGCGGCGATGTCCTCCAGGTTGATCCCGCCGTACGCGGGGGCGATCGCCTTGACGATAGAGACGATCTCGTCGGTGTCCTGGGTGTCGAGCACCACCGGCCAGGCGTCCACGCCGCCGAAGCGCTTGAACAGCGCCGCCTTGCCCTCCATGACGGGCAGCGCCGCGGCCGGGCCGAGGTTCCCGAGGCCCAGCACGGCCGAACCGTCGCTGACCACCGCCACGGTGTTGCGCTTTATGGTCAGCCGCCGCGCGTCCGCCGGGTTCTCGGCGATGGCCTGGCACACACGGGCCACACCGGGGGTGTACGCGCGGGACAGCTCGTCGCGGGTGCGCAGGGCGACCTTCGAGCTGACCTCGATCTTCCCGCCGAGGTGCAGCAGGAACGTGCGGTCGGAGACCTTGCGCACGTCCACCCCGTCGAGGGCGCTGAGCGCCTGGACGACCTGGTCGGCGTGGCTCGCGTCGGCGGTGTCGCAGGTGAGGTCGACGATCACGTTGGTCGGGTCGGAGTCGACCACGTCCAGCGCGGTCACGATCGCCCCGGCCTCCCCGACGGAGGTGGTCAGCCGCCCGATCGACGACGCGTCCGCCGGTACGGCGATCCGGATCGTGATCGAGAATCCGGCACTCGGAAGTCGGGTGATGGCCACAGGTTCCTCCGTCAGCGCTGAGCGGCTCGACTGGCATTTCTACTCGCCCACCCGGCTCGGCCGGCATCCGGCCCCGCTACCGGTGGGTACGACCACGGGCATAACGCAGGTGCGCCGCGCGTTGTCACATGTCAGGATTGCTCGGTAACCGGCAGAACGGACAGGAGATCGGCTTGCGCGACCAGGACACCGTCGTCGTCCCCGTTGAGGGCGAGGAGCTCGACGCCACCACCGGCGAGTTCGAGCTGTCGGAGCGGCAGGCGCTGCGGCGGGTCCCCGGCCTCTCCACCGAGCTCACCGACATCACCGAGGTCGAGTACCGCCAGCTCCGCCTGGAGCGGGTGGTGCTCGTGGGCGTCTGGACCGAGGGCACGCAGACCGACGCCGAGAACTCCCTCACCGAGCTGGCCGCGCTGGCCGAGACCGCCGGCTCCCAGGTGCTCGAGGGGCTCATCCAGCGGCGCGACCGTCCCGACCCGGCGACGTACATCGGTCGGGGCAAGGTCGACGACCTGGGCTCCGTCGTGCTCGCCACCGGCGCCGACACGGTCATCTGCGACGGTGAGCTCTCCCCGTCGCAGCTGCGCAACCTCGAACAGCGGACCAAGGTCAAGGTCGTCGACCGTACGGCGCTGATCCTCGACATCTTCGCCCAGCACGCGAAGAGCAAGGAGGGCAAGGCGCAGGTCGAGCTGGCCCAGCTGGAGTACCTGCTGCCCCGCCTGCGCGGTTGGGGCGAGACGCTCTCCCGGCAGACCGGCGGTAGCGCCCGCGTGGGCGGCGCCGGCGGCGGTGTGGGTCTGCGTGGTCCCGGTGAGACGAAGCTCGAGACCGACCGGCGCCGGATCCGCACGCGGATCGCCCGGCTGCGTCGCGAGATCAAGGGCATGCGCACCGTACGCCAGACCAAGCGTGCCCGCCGCTCCCGCAACGCGGTGCCGGCCGTGGCCATCGCCGGTTACACCAACGCCGGCAAGTCGAGCCTGCTCAACCGCCTGACCGGCGCGGGTGTGCTGGTCGAGAACGCGCTGTTCGCCACCCTCGACCCGACCACCCGCAGGGCGACCACGAGCGACGGGCGTGTCTACACGCTCTCCGACACGGTGGGCTTCGTCCGGCACCTGCCGCACCAGATCGTCGAGGCGTTCCGCTCGACGCTGGAGGAGGTCGCCGAGGCCGACCTGGTGGTTCACGTCGTCGACGGCACCCACCCGGATCCGGAGGAGCAGGTCCGGGCGGTACGCGAGGTGCTCGCCGAGGTGGGCGCCGACCGGCTTCCCGAGCTGCTGGTGGTCAACAAGATCGACGCCACGGACGAGGAGACGCTGCTGCGGCTGAAGCGGCTCTGGCCGGAGGCGGTCTTCGTCTCGGCCCGCTCCGGGCGGGGGATCGACGACCTGCGCGACGTCATCGAGACGCGGCTGCCGCGGCCCGCGGTGGAGGTGCGTGCGGTGCTGCCGTACGACCGGGGTGACCTGGTCGCCCGGGTGCACCGCCTCGGCGAGGTGCTCAGCACGGCCCACCTGCCCGAGGGCACGCTGCTGCACGTGCGCGTGAACCAGCCGCTCGCCGCCGAGCTGGCCCCGTACGCGCAGGCGGCCGTCGCCGGGGCCTGACCCCGGCCGGCGTGCCGGCCTGACATCGCCGGCGTGAGCCTGGCGTGCCGGCCTGACCCGGGCGGCGTGAGCCCCGCGTACCCGCCTGACACCACCGGCGTGAGCCCGGCGTGCCGGGGTTGCCCCCCGGCCGGCGTACCGGCCTGAGCCGGCTGGCGTGACCCGCCGGAAACCCCGGGCATGCGACACTTGCGCAATGCGCCGCGCTGTTTCCTCGGTCACGGTCGCCCTCGGGCTCGTCGGCGTCACCGTGGCACTCACCGGAGCCGCCGCCCTGGCGGCCCCCGCTCCGGCAGCTCCCGCTCCCGGCGAACCGCAGCCCGGCAAGAAGCGGTGCACCATCACCGACGAGCGGCTGCGCGAGATCTCCGGGCTCGTGGCGACGAACAGCGGCTACATCGTGATCAACGACGGCACCGAGGTCGAGTCGCGTAAGCGGGTCTTCTACCTGGACAACAAGTGCAAGATCTCCAAGGATCCGGTGCCCTACTCCGGTGAGGGCCCGTTCGACACGGAGGACCTGGCGCTCTCGCCCGACCGCAAGACGCTGTGGATCGCCGACACCGGTGACAACCCCATGTCGGAGGAGCGCCGCAAGCGCGTGGCGGTCTGGACCATGCCGGTGAGCGGCTCCAAGGAGCCCGTCCTGCACCGCCTCTCGTACCCGGAGGGGAAGCCGCACGACGCCGAGGCACTGCTGGTCGGCGACGACAAGCTACCGCTGATCATCACGAAGGTGATCTCGGGCAAGGCGGAGATCTACCGTCCGACGGCGGCGCTCAAGAACGGCGCCACCGAGCCGGTGCCGATGGAGAAGGTCGGCGAGATCACGCTGCCGAAGACGCAGACGGACAACCCGCTCAACACGTTCGGCCGGGTCGCGATCACCGGTGCGGCCCGCTCCCCGGACGGCAGCAGGGTGGTGCTGCGCACGTACGCCGACGCCTTCGAGTTCGACGTCACCGGCGGTGACATCGTCGGGGCGCTCACCACCGGCAAGCCGCGGGTAACCCCGCTGTCCGACCCGTTCGGCGAGGCGATCGCCTACACGCCCGACGGGAAGACCTTCCTCACCGTCTCGGACGTCGCGCAGCTCGGCGACGACGAGCTCGACGTGAACATCCTCGCCTACACGCCGTCGACGAGCACGGCGGCGCCGATCGCCGACGACCACGAGGGCGGGCAGGCGGCCGGCCGGTCGTGGTTCGACGAGCTGAGTCTCCAGGACATCACCTACCTGATCGCCGCGGTCGGCGTGATCGGCGTGGTGCTGGTCGGCATCGGCATCTTCGGCATCCTCCGGACCCGCCGCAAGCGGGCGGCCGGTGAGGATCCGGACGGCCCGGACGGTGTCGACGACCGGCCGAGCGGCTTCGTGGAGGCCGACGCTCCCGTGAGCGACGGTCCGCGGGGCGGTGTCTACGGCGGTGCCCCGAGCAACGGCGCCGTGTACGGCGGAGGCCCGGCGCGCGGGGGTGCTCCGCCCGCCGGGGGCCCGGCCCGCGGCGGCGCGCCCGCCGGTGGCGGCGTCTACGGCGGCGGTCGACCGGCCGGCGGCACGGGAGGCGTGTACGGCGGTGCGCGGCCGCCCAGCGGCGGCGGTGGCCGCCCGAGCGGCGGTGGTGGTGTCTACGGCGGCAACGGCCGGCCCGCGGGCGGCGGTCGCCCCGCCGGTGGCGGTGGGCGGCCTGCCGGCGGCGGTGGGCGCCCCGCGGGCGGTGGGGTCTACGGCGGTGGTCAGCCCGGCGGCGGTGGCGTGTACGGCGGAGGCCGTGCGGAGCCGCCGCCCCGACGGGGTGGGCCCGGGCCGGAGCCGGACTATCGGGGCCAGCGGGGCGGTCGCCGGCGAGACGACGACATCGACCCATACGGCCAGTACCCGGGTGGGGGCCGCGGCTACCGGGGCGACCGATACTGATCGCCGCGTGCGGGCGCGGGTTCGCCCGTGGAGCCCTCGGTGCGGGTGACCACCGGGCGTGGCCACCCGCCCGTGTCAGATGCGCCGCAGCACCGCCACGACACGCCCCATGATGGTCGCGTCGTCGCCGGGGATCGGGTCGAAGGCCGGGTTCTGGGGCATCAGCCACACGTGCCCGTCGCGGCGGCGGTAGGTCTTGACGGTGGCCTCGCCGTCGAGCATGGCCGCCACGATGTCGCCCGACTCGGCGGTCGGCTGCTGCCGCACGACCACCCAGTCGCCGTCGCAGATGGCCGCGTCGAGCATCGAGTCGCCCTTGACCTGGAGCATGAAGACCTCACCCTCGCCGACCAGCTCGCGGGGGAGCGGGAAGACGTCCTCCACCGCCTGCTCGGCGAGGATCGGGCCGCCGGCGGCGATCCGGCCGAGCATCGGCACGTACGCCGGGGTGGGCCGCTGGGCGCGGGCCAGCTCGTCGTCGACCAGGTCGCCGGGGGCGCGGACGTCCACGGCGCGCGGCCGGTTGGGGTCGCGGCGCAGGAAGCCCTTCTTCTCCAGCTCCTTCAGCTGGTAGGCGACGCTGGACGGGGACACCAACCCGACCGCCTCGCCGATCTCCCGCACGCTCGGCGGGTAGCCGTGCCGGTCGACCCAGGTGCGGATGAACTCCAGGATCCGCCGCTGCCGGGCGGTCAGGTCGACCGTCGCCGGATCGGGGAAGGTGCTGACCACCGGGGTGACCGGGCGTACGGCGGGCTGCGCCGCCCGGGTGCGCGCGGTGCCCCGGCGCCGAGTGGCCGGCGGACCCGCCTCGGCGAGCTGCTGCGGGTTCTTCGGCCGGCTGGCCCGGTCCTCGGTCACGTCCGTCCTCCCTGTCGGCGCTGGGTGCCCCCGGCGCCCCCTGTTGCGTGCGGTGATGCCGGTGTGCTTTCTGGTGCGGCGGATCCCGCCGCGACCGGTTGTTCCTGACCGTATAGGTGAGATCGGTCATTTTCAAACATCTGTACGACCTCTCACCGGCGTGTCGCGGGGAAAACCGAAACGTTCGTACTCCCGTTCTGATAAATGGTACGTCGGTTGGCACGCGTGTTCGAATGCTCGTGGTCGGCGGGACCGGCCGATCGGGCGAGCCTGGCCGGCGAAGCGGTAACCACGGGCCGGTCCGCCCGTTGGGTTCACCGGCGGGTCGGCGGGCTCGGCCCGCCGGGCCGGACGGGGGTGGATCGGCGTGCCGGCGGGGTCGGACGGCGGGTCGGACGGGCGGGGATCGACCGGGATCGGGAGTGACACGCGGGACACGCCGTCGACTTGACCGGGGTCCGCCGGGGGCATACGGTCGACCCCTAGATGTAGTAGTCACATGGGCGTAAGTTGCCTATAGGTTGGGTTCGACTACCGACCGCACTCCCGTACAGTGACGCGGCGGGGGCCATCGGACGATGGCGACGCCGCGGTCTCGCGTTGCCCGGGAACGGCTCGGGTCGAGCGCGGGCGATCAAGGAGGTCAGCGATGCGGTGTCCGTACTGCCGGCACGCCGACTCTCGCGTGGTCGACTCGCGGGAGGCCGACGACGGCCAGCTCATCCGGCGGCGGCGCGCCTGCCCGGAGTGCGGCAAGCGGTTCACCACGGTCGAGGAGGCCGTCCTGGCGGTCGTCAAGCGCAGTGGGGTGACCGAGCCGTTCAGCCGGACGAAGATCATCGGTGGGGTGCGCAAGGCGTGCCAGGGCCGGCCCGTCGACGAGGACGCCATCGCGCTGCTCGCCCAGCGGGTGGAGGAGACGATCCGGGCCAAGGGCGCCGCCGAGATCCCCAGCCACGAGGTGGGGCTCGCGATCCTGGGCCCGTTGCGGGACCTGGACGAGGTGGCGTACCTGCGGTTCGCCAGCGTCTACCGGTCCTTCGACTCGCTCGCCGACTTCGAGCGCGAGATCGAGTCGTTGCGGGCCGCGGCGCGCGCCCGCGAGAACGGCGGGGCGGACGCGGTCGAGGCCGCCGCCCGCGCGCACTGATTCTTCGGTTTCTGTCAGATTGGGACGCGCGGTGGGTGACCGCGCAGACGAGGGGGGCGACGGCGTGACGACAAGCAGGTCGCGGAGCAAGGCAGGCGCGGGCCTGAAGATCGAGCGGGTCTGGACGACGGAGGGGGTCCACCCGTACGACGAGGTCACGTGGGAGCGCCGGGACGTCGTGATGACGAACTGGCGGGACGGCTCGATCAACTTCGAGCAGCGCGGGGTGGAGTTCCCCGAGTCGTGGAGCGTCAACGCGGCGAACATCGTGACCACCAAGTACTTCCGGGGCGCGGTGGGGACCCCGGAGCGGGAGTGGTCGCTCAAGCAGCTGATCGACCGGGTGGTCACCACCTACCGGACGGCCGGCGAGGAGTACGGCTACTTCGCGAGCCCGGCCGACGCGGAGATCTTCGCCCACGAGCTGACCTGGATGCTGCTGCACCAGGTGTTCAGCTTCAACTCGCCGGTCTGGTTCAACGTGGGCACGCCGTCGCCGCAGCAGGTCAGCGCGTGCTTCATCCTCTCGGTCGACGACTCGATGGACTCGATCCTCGACTGGTACAAGGAGGAGGGGCTGATCTTCAAGGGCGGTTCCGGCTCCGGCGTGAACCTGTCCCGGATCCGCTCCTCCAAGGAGCTGCTCTCCTCCGGCGGCACCGCCTCCGGCCCGGTGAGCTTCATGCGGGGCGCCGACGCGAGCGCCGGCACCATCAAGTCCGGCGGCGCGACCCGGCGGGCGGCCAAGATGGTCATCCTCGACGTGGACCACCCGGACATCGAGGAGTTCGTGCTCACCAAGGCGCGCGAGGAGGACAAGATCCGCGCGCTGCGGGACGCCGGCTTCGACATGGACCTGGGCGGCGCCGACATCGTCAGCGTCCAGTACCAGAACGCCAACAACTCCGTCCGCGTCTCCGACGAGTTCATGAACGCCGTGGAGAACGGCGGCACCTTCGACCTGCGCGGCCGGCTCGACGGCGCGGTCATCGACACCGTCGACGCCAAGAAGCTCTTCCGCACCATCGCCCAGGCCGCGTGGGAGTGCGCCGACCCCGGCCTCCAGTACGACGACACGATCAACGACTGGCACACCTGCCCGGAGACCGGGCGGATCACCGCGTCGAACCCGTGCTCGGAGTACCTGCACCTGGACAACTCCTCCTGCAACCTGGCGTCGCTCAACCTCATGAAGTTCCTCCGCGCCGACGGGGGCTTCGAGGTGGAGAAGTTCGTGAGGTCGGTCGAGCTGGTCATCACGGCCATGGACATCTCGATCTGCTTCGCCGACTTCCCGACCGAGAAGATCGGTGAGACCACGCGGGCCTACCGGCAGCTGGGCATCGGCTACGCCAACCTGGGCGCGCTGCTGATGGCCTCCGGCCTGCCGTACGACTCGGACCAGGGCCGCTCGCTCGCCGCGGCGATCACCTCGCTGATGACCGGCACCGCGTACCGCCGTTCGGCGGAGCTGGCCGGCATCGTCGGCCCGTACGACGGCTACGCCCGCAACGCCGAGCCGCACAAGCGGGTCATGCGCAAGCACGCGGCCGCCAACGACGAGATCAAGCCGGCCGGCACCGTGGCCACCGCCATCCAGCGGGAGGCCACGAAGCAGTGGACCCTCGGCAACAAGATCGGTGACAAGTACGGCTGGCGGAACTCGCAGGCCAGCGTGCTGGCGCCCACCGGCACCATCGGCCTCATGATGGACTGCGACACCACCGGTGTGGAGCCGGACCTGGCGCTCGTCAAGTTCAAGAAGCTGGTCGGCGGCGGCTCCATGCAGATCGTCAACCAGACCGTGCCGCGCGCCCTGCGCAGCCTCGGCTACCCCGAGGAGCAGGTCGAGGCGATCGTCGAGCACATCGCCGACCACGGCCACGTGGTGGACGCCCCCGGCCTCAAGCCGGAGCACTACGCGGTCTTCGACTGCGCGATGGGTGAGCGCTCGATCGCCCCGATGGGGCACGTGCGGATGATGGCGGCCATCCAGCCGTTCATCTCCGGCGCCATCTCGAAGACGGTCAACATGCCGGAGCAGGCCACCGTCGAGGACGTCGAGAAGATCTACTTCGAGGGCTGGAAGCTCGGCCTCAAGGCCCTGGCGATCTACCGCGACAACTGCAAGGTCGGCCAGCCGCTCTCGGTCGCCAAGTCGAACAAGGCGACCACGGAGACCGCCGAGACCGCCGCCGAGCCGGAGAAGGTCGTCGAGAAGGTCGTCGAGTACCGCCCGGTGCGCAAGCGCCTGCCGAAGAAGCGCCCGTCGCAGACGATCTCCTTCTCGGTCGGCGGCGCCGAGGGCTACCTCACCGCGTCGTCCTACCCGGACGACGGCCTCGGCGAGGTCTTCCTCAAGATGTCGAAGCAGGGCTCGACCCTGGCCGGCGTGATGGACGCCTTCTCGGTGGCCATCTCCATCGGTCTCCAGTACGGCGTCCCGCTGGAGACGTACGTCAGCAAGTTCACCAACATGCGCTTCGAGCCGGCCGGCATGACCGACGACCCGGACGTGCGCATGGCCGCCTCGGTGATGGACTACATCTTCCGGCGGCTGGCACTGGACTTCCTGCCGTACGAGCGCCGCGCGGAGCTGGGCATCTTCACGGCCAAGGAGCGGGCCGCCCAGCTCGCGGCCGAGGCGGAGGCGGAGGCCAACGGTGCGGACCTCACCGCGATGGCCGCCTCCGCCCCGGTCGAGACCAAGCCGGAGGAGCCGAAGACCGGCCCGGTCGCGCAGCCGGCGCAGGAGACCGCCGACGTGGCCGCCGCCAAGCCGGCCCCGTCGGTCGGTTCCAGCACCGAACTGCTGGAGGCCGTGATGGGCAAGGCCGCCGACGCGCCGCTCTGCTTCACCTGCGGTACGAAGATGCGCCCCGCCGGTAGCTGCTACGTCTGCGAGGGCTGCGGCTCCACCAGCGGCTGCAGCTGACGTACGCGCCACACGCTGCCCCGATCCCGGTCACGGGGTCGGGGCAGCGGGCGTCTGGCGACGGGACGACTCACTGTCTCCGAGTCGTATCGCCCGTCCGGCACGCGGTGCCCACCGGCACCGATGAGTTCCGGGTCTCCGGTCGGTCCTACTGACAACCGACCGCTCAGGAGACGCGAATGCCCTCGATCCAGCCCGTCGTCAGCACGCCCGACCTTCCCCGCCTGCGCACCTTCTACGAGACGGTGCTCGGTGCGACGCAGACCTTTCGTGTGCCCGACGAAGGCCCGGAGTTCTACGTCGAGCTGCGGATCGGGGAGACCGTGCTCGGCCTCGTCCAGAGGGACGACACCCAGATCGGCGCGCCGGTGCGGATCATCCTCAGCGCCGAGGTTCCCGACGTCGACGCGCTGCTGCCCACTGTCGAGTCGGCCGGCGGCACCGTGCCCGGACAGCCCAACGACATGCCGTGGGGCCAGCGGGTCGCGCACGTGCTCGACCCCGACGGCAACATGCTCAACCTGACCCGGTGGCTCTAGAGGACAGGCTCACCGTGGAGGGGCCCCTCCGCGATCTTGCACTTTCTGCCCTGGCAAACGGGGACACATGCCGCGAATCGCGGGCCGAAAGTGCAAGATCGCGGGGTCAGATCAGCCCTGCGGCGCCGACATCGGCGATCATGGGCCCATGACGATCGCCGCCGACTACGTCGACTTCGCCGTCCGCGAGCTACGCGGGGTGTCACCCACGTACGAACGGCTGGCGCTCGCCGTCTCGCGCGACGACGAGCTGCTCGCCCGGCTCGGCGAGCTGCCGCCCGGCAAGCGGCAACCGAACCTGCTGTTCGGCGTCGTACGGCTGCTCGGCGGCCCCGTCGACGACCCGGCGGCGTTCCGAGGGTTCGCGGTGGCGAACTGGCCGGCGATCGCCGCGGAGATGTGCGTCCGGGCGACCCAGACGAACGAGGCCGGCCGCTGCGCCGTCCTGCTGCCCGTGCTCGCCGCCCTGCCGCAGCCGCTCGCCCTGCTGGAGGTCGGCGCCTCTGCCGGTCTCTGCCTCTACCCCGACCGGTACGCCTACCGCTACGGCGACCACCGCGTCGGCTCGGGCACGCCGGTGCTCGACTGCGCGGCCACCGGCCTGATGCCCCCGACCCGGCTGCCGCGGGTGGTGTGGCGGGCCGGTCTCGACCTGAACCCGCTCGACGTGACCGACCCCGCCGACGTGGCGTGGCTGGACGCCCTCGTCTGGCCGGAGCACAGCCACCGCCGCGAGCGGCTGCGCGCCGCCGCCCGGATCGCCGCCGCCGACCCGCCGCTGCTGGTACGCGGCGACCTGGTGGACGACCTGCCGGCCCTGGCCGCCCGGGCGCCGGCCGGCGCGACGCTCGTGGTGTTCCACACCTCGGTGCTCTACCAGGTGCCCCGCGCACGGCGGGACGCGTTCGTCGACGTCGTCCGCGAGCTGCCCGGGCACTGGATCTCCAACGAGGCCCCCGAGGTGCTGCCGTACGACGGGCTGCCGGAGCCGCCGAGCGAGGCGCTGCACAACGTGCTCGCGCTCGACGGCCGGCCGCTCGCCTGGTCGCGGGGGCACGGCCAGTCGATGGTCTGGTTCGGCTGAACCACCCGCCGCCGGCAGCGCCAGCGCTATGCGCGGTCCGGCAGCTACGAGCCGGTCCAGCAGCGACACGCACGCTCCGGCTGCGCTGCGAGCCGGTCCGGCGGCGTTACGCCGGGTCCGGTGTGTCCCGCATCCTCCGCAGTGGAGAGAACACCACGAACAGGCACGCGCTCCACGTGCCGAGCACGCAGACCAACAGCGCCGTACGTAGCCCGAGCGCAGTGCCGAGGGCACCGCCGACCAGCGCGCCGAGCGGGATCACCCCGAAGCAGATCCACAGGAACGCGGCGTTGACCCGGCCGAGGATGGCCGGCGGGGTGATCCGCTGCCGGTAGGTCGTCGACGCCACGTTGAACAGCACGGCGTTGGCGGAGAAGGCGGCCAGCCCGATGCCGTAGAGGAGTACGCCCCAGCCGGGCCGCGCCAGGGGCATCAGCAGGTAGAGGGGGCCGGGCGTGGCCATCGACACCCAGATGACCCGGGCCGAGCCGATCCACGCCGACAGCCGCGCGGCGAGCGCCCCGACCACGAGGCCGCCGACGGCGCTGACCGAGAAGACCACGCCCACCTGTACCGAGGAGGCGCGCAGCTCGCGCACCATGAACGTCACCTCGATCGAGCTGGCCGCCATCACCCAGAAGTTCGAGGTGGTCGTGCAGGCGAGGATGCTCAGCAGGATCCGCTGGCGGCGGACGAAGGCGAGTCCGTCGGTCATCTGCACCCGCAGCGGCACCCGCTCCGCCGGCGCGGCCGGGTCCGGTCCCGACGACGGCCCCGACGACGGTCCCGTCGCGGACCCCGCTCTCGGGCCGGGCCGGATCAGCAGCAGGGTCAGCGCGCTGACCAGGAAGGCGAGCCCGTTGGCGAGGAACGTCCGCGCGGCGCCCACCAGCCCGATGAGCACACCGCTGAGCGTCGGTCCCACCAGCTCCGCGGCGTCCTGGCTCATGGTGAGCTTGGCGTTGCCGTCCACGAGCTGCGCCGCCGGGATCAACGCGGGCAGCATGCTCTTGTACGCGACCGTGAACAGCACGGTGAGCACGCCGGAGAGCCCCACCACCGCGTACAGGAAGCCGAGCGTGAGGTGCCCGACCAGCGCGGCCACCGGTAGCGACAGCATCAGCGCGGCCCGGCCCAGGTCGCAGAGGATCATCAGCTTCCGCTGGTCGGTCCGGTCGGCGAGGATGCCGGCCGGCAGCGAGACGAGCAGGTACGGCAGCCAGGCCAGGAAGGTGAGCAGCGATACCTGGAAGACGCTGGCGTGCAGGGTGTCCGCGGCGAGCAGCGGAACCGCCACCCCGGCGATCCGGGTGCCCAGCTCGCTGACCGTCTGGCCGCTCCACAGCAGCACGAAGTTCCGGTCGCGCAGCAGCGACGGCGGTCGGACGACGGGGGACGCCGGGGGATCGGCGACGTGCTGGCTCACCGGGAGGCCTGTCTGTGGGCACGGACACGGGACGTCGCGAACCGTAGTGGGGCGGCCGCGACCGGGCGCGGCATTTTCCCGCCGAACCGGCCGCCCGCCCGGCCCCGCCCGCCCGGCGCCGTTCGCCCGGCCCCGCCCAACCGGCGCCGTTCGCCCGGCCCCGCCCAACCGGCGCCGCTCGCTCCGCCCCGCTCGCCCCGCCCCGCTCGCCCGGCCCGGGGCGCCGGGGTCGCTGTTCCTAGACTGCGGCGGTGACCGGTGAACGACGACCGCTGGCGGCCCGCCCGCTGACCGAGCCGCACCCGTCGCGGCTGCCGGCGGACCACCCGGACCGGGAGCGGATCCTCGCGGCGCACGCCGCCGCCCTGGAGGCGGGGGAGGCCGGCTACCTCGACCCGGGCAGCGGGTTGTTCGTGCTGACCGCCGGCTTCCTGGCCCGCCGCGGTACGTGCTGCGGCCGCGGTTGCCGGCACTGCCCGTACGTCGACGACTGAGCTCAGCGGTGCCGCCGGATGCGGTCCCACGTGGACGGCGGTTCGAGGCGTACGCCGCTCTCGATCGCGACGGTCACGGGTGCGCCCTCACCGGCGACCGCGCTGATCCGGCCGGTCTCCGTCCCGGCCGGCAGCCGTTGCGGCACCGGAGGGACGTCGACGTCCAGCCGCACCGGCATGCCGGGCCACCCCAGTACGCGTACGTCCTGCGCCGCGTGGAGGGTCGTGCCGGCGCCCAGCGGCCCCCGTACGGTGGCGACCGGCTCGCCGGCCTTCACGACCGGGTGCTCCGCGATCGCGGCCACCGCGGTGCGGATCAACGGTCGGGTCGCCCGGAACACCCGGTCCAGCTGCACGGGGGTGTCGGCGCCGGGCTGCCCCAGGACGGCGCCCACGACGGTGACCTTCCGGCCGGCCACCGTGGCGACGGCGGCGAAGACGAGGCAGCCGCCCGCCTCGTCGGTGGATCCGGTCTTGATTCCCACGACGCCGTCGCGGCCGACGAGGGAGTTGTAGTTGCGGACCGTCCCGGCGACCGGGAGGGTGGCCTCCTTCTGCGCCACGATCTCCGCGAACGCCGGCAGCTCCATCGCCTTGCGCGCCAGGATCACCTGGTCGACGGCCGTGCTCACGGTGCCCGGGTCGAGGCCGGCCGGGTCGGTGTAGTGGGTGTCGGTCATGCCGAGCGCGGCGGCCGTGTCGTTCATCTTGGCGACGAAGGCGTCGACGCTCCCGGCGTCCCAGGCCGCGAGGATCCGCGCCATGTTGTTGGCCGACGGGAGCAGCACGGCCTGGAGCGCCTGACGCTCGGTGAAGACCGCCCCGGCGACGACCGGCACGAGCGACTCCCCGCGCGCCCGTTCCCTCGGGTACGCGGCGGCCTGCGCCGCGCTGAC
Organism: Micromonospora globbae; assembly: GCF_036184225.1. Classification (NCBI taxonomy): domain Bacteria; kingdom Bacillati; phylum Actinomycetota; class Actinomycetes; order Micromonosporales; family Micromonosporaceae; genus Micromonospora; species Micromonospora globbae. Next base: position 3,840,187 of record NZ_CP108084.1, on the reverse strand, counting down.
GGTGAGCGTCGGTCCCTGCTCGCCGCGGTCGAGTGGGTGCGCGGTCAGGATGACGTACGCGGTCATCACCTTGGCGACGCTCGCGACCGGCACCGGCCGGTTGCCGCCCGACGTGCCGAGCGGGCCCAGCCCGTCGACGGAGAGGGCGGCCTGGCCGGCCTGCGGCCACGGCAACGCGGGGGCCGCCCCGGGGACGACCGTGGACGCGGGCAGGGTCCGTGTGACGGCCGGCGCCGGCAGGGGGCGGTGCAGCGGTTCGATCGCCACGAGGGCGGCACCCGCCAGGAGTACGACGAGCAGGCCGGTCACGAGCAGCCAGACGCTGGCGGTACGACGCCGGACCGGAGGCGGCGGCGTTGCGGTGGTCACGTGAGTCGTCGCGGACTCGGGCATGGACTCTCTCCCTACGGCACGTCGGTCTGTTCCACGTGGTCGTGTCGCTCAGGTCAGCGTTCTGACCACGTACGCGGCGGCCTCGGCGATCAGGGCCTGATCGTAGGCGGCGTCCCGCTCGGCCCGGCTCGACATGATCGCGATCACGAGCGGCGCGGCTCCCGGGGGCCACACGACGCCGATGTCGTTGAGGGTGCCGTAGTCGCCGGTCCCGGTCTTGTCGGCCACCGTCCACCCCCGCGGCACGCCGGCCCGGATGCGTGCGGCGCCCGCGCCCGTGGCGTTGCGTTCCATGAGGTCGCGCAGGAAGGCGCGGCGGTCGTCGGCCAGCGCGTCGCCCAGCAGGATCGCCCGGTAGGTGGTGCCGATCGCCCGGGGCGACGTCGTGTCCCGGGGGTCGCCCGGCGTGGCCTCCACGATGGTCGGCTCGATCCGGTCCATCCGGGTCACCGTGTCGCCGAGGCTCCGCACGTACGCGGTCAGCGCGGCCGGCCCGCCGAGTTCGCGGAGCAGCAGGTTGCCGGCCGTGCCGTCGCTGTAGCGGACCGCGGCGTCGCACACCTGGCGGAGCGTCATCCCCGTGTCCACGTGCCGCCTCGTGATGGCGGAACTCTTCATGAGGTCCCGTCGCGTGTACCGCACGACGGTCTCCAGGTACGACAGCGGGTGGCGGTGCAGCACGGCCGCCGTCGCCAGCCCCTTGAACGTCGAGCAGAACGCGAACCGCTCGTCCGCCCGGTGGGCGATCGTGGCGGCGGTGCCGGTGTCGAGGGCGTACACCCCGAGCCGCGCGTCGAACCGGCGCTCCAGCGCGACGAGGCCGGCGTGCGGCGCCGACGCCGAGGGGGCGGACGCCGAGGGGGCCGTGGGGGCGGGAGAGGCGGCCGACGGGCCGGGGGAGGGCGTCGCCTCCGTGGTGCAGGCCGCCAGCGGAAGGAGCGCGCCGGTGCCCAGGAGAGCGCGGCGGGTGACGGCCGGCGGGGAGGCGTTCGTGGCCCGTCCGCCGCCCGGCAGTGAAGATCGGGAACCCATGTGGAGGAGACGCGTGCGGCGACGCCCCTGGTTGCGCCGGGTCGTGTGGCGTCCGTCCCCTCGGGCGGCGGTTCCCGGTCTTCCGCATCGGCCCGGTTGCCCGTACGGTGTCCGACGGACATCCGGCGGGCCACCCGCCGGCGAGGTGGAGGGATGAGAGTGCGCGCCCGGACCTGGCTCGCCGCTTCGGCCGTACTGCTGACCGCCGGCTGCGCCTCTGAGCGCGAGCCGGTGGCGCTGCCGCCGCCCGCGCCCATCGCCCTCGACGTGCCCGCCGCGTCCTCCGGCGGCGCCTGCCGGCTGCTCGACTTCGCCGTGATCGAACAGCACGTGAACGTACGCTTCGACGTGGCGGCGGCCAGCGAGCGGGGCGACACCCACACCTGCGTGGTGCGGGCCGGGCAGGCTACCCTGCCCGAGCTGACGCTCACGGTGACCGAGACGTCGATGGACAAGGCCACCTTCGCGGCCGACGTGGTGCCGGACTCGGCCGGCAAGGTCACCGGGCTCGGTCAGCAGGCCTACCGGCGGACCACCGGCGCCGCCGGCGGCCACGGGCCGGCGGCCGAGGTGGGCTGGCTCTCCACGGACGGCCGGTTGGCGACCCTGCGCTGGACCACCCCGAAGGGCACCGCCAGGTCGGCGGCCGAGAAGCTCGTGGCCGGGCTGACCGCCCTGGCCAAGACGGTGAACACCAGGGCGTTGTGACGGTGCGCCGTCAGGGGGCGGCGACGAAGACCCGGGAGGCGACCTCGCGGGGCAGCCGGATCCGGTCGCCGGAGCGGTCGATCGACACCCCGTCGCGCTCCTGGGCCACCGTCACCGTGGCGCCCGGGTCGACCCCGGCGGCGTGCAGCTGGCGCAGCACGTCCGCGTTGGTCTGGACGCTCTCGCAGATCCGGCGCACGACCACCGTCCCGGACAGGCCGGGGAAGGCCAGGTTGCGCTCGCCGTCGGCCGCCGCGGTCTCCTCCGGCCCCGGCGAGCCCAGCTCCTCCAGGCCCGGGATCGGGTTGCCGTACGGCGAGCGGGTCGGCCGGTTGAGCAGGTCGTAGACGCGCTTCTCCACGGCGTCGCTCATCACGTGCTCCCACCGGCAGGCCTCGTCGTGGGCCTCCTCGTAGGGCATCCCGATCACGTTGACCAGCAGCAGCTCGGCGAGCCGGTGCTTACGCATCACCGAGACGGCGGCGCTGCGACCCTGCGGGGTGAGCGTCAGGTGCCGGTCGCCCTCGACGGTCAGCAGCCCGTCGCGTTCCATCCGGGCGACCGTCTGGCTCACCGTGGGACCGCTCTGCTTCAGCCGCTCGGCGATCCGGGCACGCAGCGGCGGCACACCCTCCTCCTCCAGTTCGAGGATGGTGCGTAGGTACATTTCCGTCGTGTCGACCAGGTCGTGTTTCACGTCAGCGGCCCTCCAGTGATCGATGTTACCGCGCTCCCGCTGTAACGACCGAGGCCGAAACGCGAGCCAGCTGCCCGGATGGTGTTGACTGGACGGCATGTCCGGTACCGAGGATCTGCTCGTCGAGCCCGACCGGCTCGCCGCCGAGCTCGACTCCGCCACCCCGCCCACCCTGCTCGACGTCCGCTGGCGGCTCACCGGCCCGCCCGGACGCGACGACTACGCCGTCGGTCACCTGCCCGGCGCGGTCTTCGTCGACCTGGACACGGCGCTGTGCGGACCCCCGGGCCACGCCGGACGGCACCCGCTGCCCGATCCCGGGGCGTTGCAGGCCGCGCTGCGGGCCGCCGGCGTCCGGAGCGGCCACCCCGTCGTCGTGTACGACGGCGGTGACGGCATGGCGGCGGCCCGCGCCTGGTGGACGCTGCGCTGGGCCGGGCACCGTCCGGTCCGCCTGCTGCACGGCGGGTACCCGGCCTGGCTGGCCGCCGGCCTGCCCACCACCACCGAGGTGCCGCGGCCGGCGCCGGGCGACGTCGAGGTGAACCCCGGCGCGCTGCCCGTGCTCGACGCGGCCGCCGCGGCCCGGCTCGCCGCCGGCGAGGGGCTGCTGCTCGACGTACGCGCGGCGGCGCGCTACCGCGGCGAGACCGAACCGATCGACCCGGTCGCCGGGCACGTGCCCGGCGCCGTCAACCTGCCCGCGCCGGAGTACGTCGCCGACGGCCGTTTCCCCGCCGCCGAGGTGCTGCGGGAGCGGTTCGCCGAAGCCGGGGTGACCGAGGGCACACCGGTCGGGGCGTACTGCGGGTCGGGGGTGACCGCCGCCCAGGCGGTGCTCGCCCTGCACCTCGCCGGCCGGCCGGACGCCGCGCTGTACGTCGGTTCGTGGAGCAACTGGGTGGCCGACCCGGACCGTCCGGTGGCCACCGGGCCGACACCCGGGGCGTGAGCAGGACGTACGCTGCCGTCCACCGGTCCACGTGCGACGATGGGCCCATGTCCGACGACACGGTGGTGGTGTGGGACGAGTCACTGCTCGCCTACGACATGGGTGACCATCCCCTCGACCCGGTCCGGGTGGAGCTGACCATGGCGCTCGCCCGGGAACTCGGCGTCCTCGACCGGCCGGGGGTGCGCCTGGTCAAGCCGGAACCCGCCGACGACGCGCTGCTCACGCGGGTGCACGAGCCCCGCTACCTGGCGGCGGTCCGCGCCGCGCCGTCCGACCCGCTGTTCGCCGGGTTCGGGATGGGCACCTCGGACAACCCGATCTTCGACGGGATGCACGAGGCCAGCGCGCTGATCGCCGGGGCGAGCGTCGCCGCCGCCGAGGCGGTCTGGCGGGGCGAGGCGCGGCGGGCCGTGAACGTGGCCGGCGGGCTGCACCACGCCATGCCGGCCCGGGCCTCCGGGTTCTGCGTCTACAACGACCCGGCGGTGGCCATCGCCCGCCTGCTCGACCTCGGGGCGGAGCGGATCGCGTACGTGGACGTGGACGTGCACCACGGCGACGGGGTGCAGCAGATCTTCTGGGACGATCCCCGGGTGCTGACGGTCAGCCTGCACGAGACGCCGCTCGCCCTGTTCCCGGGCACCGGGTTCCCCGACGAGACCGGCGGACCGAACGCCCAGGGCAGCGCCGTCAACGTGCCGCTGCCGCCGAGCACCGACGACGCGGGCTGGCAGCGCGCGTTCCACGCCGTCGTCCCGTCGGTGCTGCGCGCGTACCGGCCCCAGCTGCTGGTGACGCAGTGCGGCGCGGACGCGCACCGGCGCGACCCCCTGGCCGACCTGCACCTCTCGGTCGACGGGCAGCGCGCCACGTACCTCGCCCTGCGGGCGCTCGCCGACGAGCTGTGCGACGGCCGCTGGGTGGCCACCGGCGGCGGCGGGTACGCGCTGGTCGAGGCGGTGCCGCGGGCCTGGACGCACCTGCTGGCGGTGGCCACCGGCGAGCCGTTGGACCCGGCGACGCTGACTCCGCCGTCGTGGCGGGAACTGGCGGCCACCCGCTGCCCCGGGCGGGAGGTGCCGCTGCGGATGACCGACGACGTCGACCCCGCGTACGAGCCGTGGCAGCCCAGCGGCGAGCCGACCGCGGTGGACCGGGCGATCGCGGCCACCCGCAAGACGGTCTTCCCGCTGCTCGGGCTCGACCCGCACGACCCGCGCGACTGAGCCGGCCGGGGGAGGGCGGCCGGTGACAACCGTGGACCAGCCGGTGGACGTGCTGCTCAGCGACGGCACCACCGTCCAGTTACGACCCATCCGGCCCGACGACGCGCCGGGCATCGTGGCCATGCACGCCCGGTTCTCCGAGCGCACCCGTTACCTGCGCTACTTCTCGCCGTACCCCCGGATCCCGGAGCGGGACCTGCAGCGTTTCGTCACCGTCGACCACCGGGACCGGGAGGCGCTCGTCGTGCTGGCCGGCGGGCGGATCGTGGCCGTCGGCCGGTACGAGCGGCTCGGGCCGGAGGCGCCGGAGGCCGAGGTGGCCTTCGTGGTGGAGGACGCCTACCAGGGCCGGGGGATCGGGTCGGTGCTGCTGGAGCACCTCGCCGACGCGGCCCGCCGGGTCGGCATCGTGCACTTCGTGGCCGAGGTGCTCCCGGCCAACGGGGCGATGTTGCGGGTCTTCTCCGACTTCGGCTACCAGCTGCAGCGGCAGTTCGCCGACGGCGTGGTCCACCTCACCTTCCCGATCGCGCCCACCGAGGCGACCCTCGAGGTGCAGCGTGGCCGCGAGCACCGGACGGAGGCCCGCTCGATCGCCCGACTCCTGGCGCCGCGGGGCGTGGCCGTCTACGGCGCCAGCGCCACCGGCCAGGGCGTCGGCGCCGCGGTGCTCGGGCACCTGCGCGACGGTGGCTTCACCGGCACGGTGGTCCCGGTGCACCCGACCGCCGCGACCGTCGCCGGGCTGCCCGCGTACCCCCGCGCGGCCGACGCCGGCGTGCCGGTGGACCTGGCGGTGGTGGCCGTGCCGCCCGAGGCGGCGCCCGCCGTGGTCGCCGACGCCGCGGCCGCCGGGGTGCACGGCCTCGTGGTGATCTCGGCCGGTTTCGCCGAGGCGGGCGCCCAGGGCGCCGCCGCGCAGCGGGCCCTGGTCCGGGCCGCGCACGCCGCCGGCATGCGGGTGGTCGGCCCGAACTGCCTCGGGGTGGCGAACACGGACCCGGCCGTACGCCTGAACGCCACGCTCGCGCCGGCGCTGCCGCCGCCGGGACGGGTGGGGATCTTCAGCCAGTCCGGGGCGTTCGGGGTGGCGCTGCTGGCCGAGGCGGACCGGCGCGGGCTCGGCCTGTCCCGCTTCGTCTCGGCGGGGAACCGGGCCGACGTCTCCGGCAACGACCTGCTCCAGTACTGGCAGGACGACCCCGGCACCGACGTGATCCTGCTGCACCTGGAGACGTTCGGCAACCCGCGCAAGTTCGCCCGGCTGGCCCGCCGGATCGGGCGGACGAAGCCGGTGGTGGCGCTCGCCTCGCCGGCCCGGCCACCGGGCGTGGGCGACTCCGCCGGCCCGGACGCCGTCGCGGTGGCCGCCCTCTTCACCCAGTCCGGGGTGATCCGGGTCGACACGGTCGCCGAACTGCTGGACGTCGGGGTGCTCCTGGCCCACCAGCCGCTGCCCGCCGGTCCGCGGGTCGCGGTGGTCGGCAACTCCTCGGCGCTCACCGGGCTGGCCGCCGCCGCGCTGGCCGCCCAGGGGCTGACGCTGGCCGACGGGTACCCCCGCGACGTCGGGCCGAACGGCACGGCGTCCGAACTCGCCGCCCTGCTGGCCGCGGCGGCCGGCGACGAGCGGGTCGACGCGCTCGCCGTGACGCTCGCCCCGCCGCTGCCCGGTCAGCCCGCCGACGCCGACGTCACCGCCGCGCTGCCCGCCGCTCTCGACGGGGGCAAGCCGGTCGTCGCCACCGTGCTGGCCGGACGCGCCCCGGCCGGGCTGCCCGCGTACGGGGGCGTCGAGGAGGCGGTCCGGGCGCTGGGCCGGGTGCACCGGTACGCGGAGTGGCTGCGCCGCCCGTCGGGCGCCCTGCCGGAACTGCCCGGCGTCGACCGTGCCGCCGGCCAGGCCGCGCTGCGTCCCGAGGGTGCCGACGTGCCCGCCCTGCTGGCCGCGTACGGCATCGACCTGGTGCGGTCGGTGCCGGTGCGTACGCCGGACGAGGCGGTCGACGCGGCGCGGCGGCTCGGCTTCCCGGTGGCGCTCAAGGCTGCGGCGCACGGGCTGCGGCACCGGCTCGACCTCGGCGCCGTCCGGCTCGACCTGCCGGACGCCGCGACGGTCCGCCGCGCGTACGCCGAGATGGCCGCGGCCTTCGGCGCGGACGTCCTGGTCCAGCCGATGGTCCCGCCCGGTGTGGCCTGCGTGGTCGAGCTGGTCGAGGATCCGGCGTTCGGGCCGGTGGTCGGCTTCGGGCTCGGCGGCGTGGCCACCGAACTGCTGGGCGACCGGGCCTGGCGGGCCGTGCCGCTGACCGACCGGGACGCCGCGGAGTTGGTCGACGAGCCACGGGCGGCCCCGCTGCTGCGCGGCCACCGGGGCGCCGCGCCGGTGGACCGCGCGGCCCTCGCCGACCTGCTGCTGCGGGTCGGCCGGCTCGCCGACGAGCAGCCGCGGGTGCGGGCGCTCACGCTCAACCCGGTGCTCGCCCGGCCCGACGGACTGTCGGTGCTGCACGCCACCGTCCGCCTCGGTGCGGCCCTCGACCGCCCCGACACCGGCCCTCGCCGCCTGTGACGGCGGGGGCGGGTCAGGCGCGGCTGGAGATCTGCTGGACGGCCCACGAGTTGCCGTCCGGGTCCGAGAAGAAGACGAACCCGACGTTGTCCAGGGGGTGCGGGGTGGGGTTGGCGTTGCTTCCCAGCACCTGAATCTCGCTGACCGGTACGCCCCGGCCGACCAGCTCGGCGCGCGCCCGCTCGATGTCGGGCACCACCAGTTGCAGACCCTTGAGCGACCCGGGCGTCATCTCCGGGATCACCCCCGTGCCGAACACGATGGAGCAGCCCGATCCCGGGGGCGTGAGCTGCACGACCCGGCCGAGGCCGCCGATGGCCGTGTCGTGGTCGACGGTGAACCCGACCTGGTCGGCGTAGAACGCCTTGGCCCGGTCCACGTCGGACACGGGTACCACCACGACTTCCAACGTCCAGTTCATGCTGCGTCCCCTCACGCTGCCGGTGGAGCCGGTCACGCCTTGTTAGCCCACCCCGTCGGCCGGGTCAACCACCGCCGCGCCGGCGCACGCGACGGGCCCCGGCGAACCGCCGGGGCCCGAAGCCGTCAACGCCCTGGTCAGCAGGCGTACGCCTCCAGCCGCTGCGCCCGCTCCGGGGCGCGCAGCTTCAGCAGCGTGACCTTCTCGATCTGCCGGATCCGCTCGCGGGACAGGCCGAACTCCCGACCCACCTCGTCCAGCGTGCGCTGCCGGCCGTCGTCGAGGCCGAACCGCAGCCGGATGACCGCCTGCTCCCGCTGGGACAGGGTGGCGAGGACGATCCGGACCTCGTTGCGGAGTTCGCCCTGCGCCGAGGCGTCCCCCGGCTCGTCCCGCGGGTCGACGGCGGCCACGAAGTCGCCGAGCGCGCTCTCGCCGTCCTCGCCGACCGCCTGGTCCAGGCTCACCGGCTCCCGGTCGTACGAGATCAGCTCGATGACCTGGAACTCGGGGATGTCGAGGGCCCGGGCCACCTCGGCCACGGTGGGCTCGCGGCCCAGCGTCACCGACAGTTCCCGGCGGGCCCGGACCATCCGGTTGACCTGCTCCACCATGTGCACCGGGATGCGGATGGTGCGGGCCTGGTCGGCCATGGCGCGGGTGATGGCCTGGCGGATCCACCAGGTGGCGTACGTGGAGAACTTGTAGCCCTTGGCGTAGTCGAACTTCTCGACGGCGCGGATGAGGCCGAGGTTGCCCTCCTGGATCAGGTCGAGGAAGGCCATGCCGCGCCCGGTGTAGCGCTTCGCGATGCTGACCACCAGCCGGAGGTTCGCCTCGAGCAGATGGTCCTTGGCCGCCCGGCCCTCGGCCGCGATCAGTTCGAGGTCGGCGCGCAGCTCGGGGGAGACGGGGGTGCAGGTGGCGAGCTTCTCCTCGGCGAAGAGGCCGGCCTCGATCCGCTTGGCGAGCTCGACCTCCTGCGCCGCGGTGAGCAGCTTCGTGCGGCCGATCCCGTTGAGGTACGCCCGGACCAGGTCCGTGGAGACACCACGCTCGTCGGTGGCGTCCAGGTCGGTGACGACCTCGGCGCCCGGGTTCGTGTCCGTGCCCGCGGCCGGGCGCATCCGGTGCTCCGTCATCTGCAGGGCCATCTCTCGTCTCTCCCCGTGTCGTGCCATCCCGGCCCCAGTGGTGCCGGTGACACACAGCTTGGCGGGCGGGGCGTTAAACGGGAGTGAGGCGATCGGGGACCCGACAGGAATCCGGTCGGATCGCCGTGGCGCGGCCGGCCGGGGCGGGTGTGTCGGACGGGTCGTGTTGCCCGTCCCGGTTACGGTGCCAGCGACCGGCCGGCGTGGCCGGCCCGGTAGAGGCGACGGAGGATGTTGTGGTCTTCAAGCGGCTGATGCAGGCGATGGGCGTCGGCGGCCCGTCGGTGGAAACCGTGCTGGCCAACCCGAACTGCCGTCCGGGCGGCCAGCTCGAGGGCCGGATCCAGGTGATGGGCGGCGACCACCAGGTCGACATCGAGTACGTGGCGCTCGGGCTGCTCACCCGCGTCGAGGTGGAGAGCGGCGACAACGAGTACGACACCAACCAGGAGTTCCACCGTCAGCGGGTGACGGGCGCGTTCCGGCTGGAGCCCGGTCAGCGCTACGACATCCCGTTCCGCTTCGACGTGCCGTGGGAGACCCCGGTCACCGAGCTGTACGGGCAGCACCTGCACGGGATGACCATGGGGCTGCGTACGGAGCTGGAGGTGGCCCGGGCGGTGGACAAGGGCGACCTGGACCCGGTCGCCGTACACCCCCTGCCCGCCCAGGAGCGCCTGCTGGACGCGCTGCTGCGGCTCGGCTTCCGGTTCGCGCGGGCCGACGTGGAGCGCGGCCACATCTACGGCGTACGGCAGACGCTGCCGTTCTACCAGGAGATCGAGTTCCACCCCGCCCCGCAGTACGCCCGGGCCATCAACCAGCTGGAGGTCACCTTCATCGCCGACCCGCGGCAGATGCAGGTGGTGCTGGAGCTGGACAAGCGGGGTGGCCTGTTCACCGAGGGGCGGGACGCGTTCGGCCGGTTCACCGTCGACCACGCCACGGTCGACCAGGTGGACTGGGCCGCCCAGCTCGACGGCTGGCTGCGCCAGTCCCTCCAGCGCCGCGGCCTGTTCTTCTGACCCCACCCCCGACCACCCCGACCGCCCCCGGCCCCCCGGTCACCTCCGGTTGATCATGACGTTATCGCTGCGACACGCCGATCAGGCGGGCGACAACGTCATGATCAACCGTTTGGGACGGGTGGCCGGGGCGGCGGGTGGGGGAGTTACAGGTCCAGGAGGAGGGTGCGGGGGCCGACGTTGACGCTCTCCACCAGCATGTGCGCGCGGAACCGGCCGGTCTCCACCTTGGCGCCGCGTTCCCGCAGCGCCTCGACGACCGCCGTCACGAGCGGTTCGGCGACCTCCGCGGGGGCCGCGGCCGTCCAACTGGGGCGGCGGCCCTTGCGGGCGTCGCCGTAGAGGGTGAACTGGCTCACCACCAGGATCGGCGCCCCCGTGTCGGCCGCCGACCGCTCCTCGTCGAGGATGCGCAGCTCGTGCACCTTGCGCGCCATCGTCCGGGCGGTCTCGACCGTGTCGCCGTGGGTGACCCCGAGCAGGACGAGCAGGCCGTCGTCGATCGCGCCGACCACCTCGCCGTCGACCGTCACGCTGGCCCGGCCGACCGTCTGCACCACGGCCCGCATCAGCGCACCTCCCGTTCCGCCCGGACGTCCCGCCGCCCGCCTCCGCGGAGCCGCATCAGTCCACCACCGGCTCGATGATGCCGCGCTCCACGAGATGCGCCACGATCGGCCCCGCCGCCTCGGCCAGCTCGTCGACCGCCACGTCGTGCGCCGCCGCGAGCAGGGCGAGCTGGTCGCGCAGGGGCAACCGCCCGTCGCAGCCACCGACGAGCGCCAGCACCAGGGGGTCGATCTCCTCGGTCCAGCGCAGTCCGCGGGGCATGGCGAGCACCTGCCGGTCCACCGCCCAGCCCTCGTCGCCCATGGTCGCCTCCTGCCGCAGCTGGAGCCCCTCGGCGGCCCGGTAGCGCTCGGCGAGCAGCGCGTCGGCGTCGCGTACGCGCAGGAAGTGCTGGCGGTCGAACCAGGCGGCGATCCGGTCGCCCATCGGCGGCTCCACGCGTTGCCGCAGCTCCTCGACCCGGACGACGGGGTCGGCGTGCCCGGCGCGGCGCAGCGTGACGATGCCGAACCCGATCGCCTCCACCTTGTGCGCGTCGAACCAGTCGAGCCACTCGGCCATCCGCCGGGGGTCGGCCGTCTCGCCGACGTCGGTCAGCCACAGGTTGACGTACGCCATGGGGTCGGCCACCTCGCGCTGGATCACCCAGGCGTCCAGGCCGGTGCCGGCGAACCACCCGGCCACCCGCTCGTCCCACTCCTCGCCGGCGACGTGCACCCAGTTCGCCAGGTACTGCATGGTGCCGCCCTCGGTGAGCAGGTCCGGCGCGGCGGCGGCCAGTTCGGAGCCCATCGTGTCGCCGACCCGGCCCGAGTCTCGGTAGACGTGCGTCGTGGTGCCGGGGCCGACCACGAACGGGGGGTTGCTCACCACGAGGTCGAACCGGCGTCCGGCCACCGGCGTCACCATGTCGCCCTGGAGCAGCTCCCAGTGCTGGCCGTTGAGGGCGGCCGTGGTGGCGGCGAAGCGCAGCGCCCGGGGGGAGACGTCGGTGGCGGTCACCGAACGGGCGTGTGTGGACAGGTGCAGGGCCTGCACGCCGGAGCCGGTCCCCAGGTCCAGGGCGGTGGCGACCGGACGCCGGATGGTCGCGCCGATCAGCGTCTGGGTCGCCCCGCCGATGCCCAGCACGTGCTCGGCGTGCAGCGGGCGCCCCGGGCGGGCGCTGGCCGGCACGTCGGCGAGCACCCACCACTCGTCGCCGTACGGCTCCAGGTCCACGCCGGCGCGCAGCCCGTCGCCGTGCCGCTCGACGAGCCCGCCCGCGAGCGCCTCGGTCACGTCCAGCGGCGCGAGGGCGGCGGCCACCACGTCCTCGGGCTCGGTCTGGTCGCAGATGAAGACGCGGATCAGCGTGGCGAGCGGGTCGCGGTCCTCGGTCGCGCGCAGGGCGGCGCGGTAGTCGTTGCGGGCCACCCCGCCGGTCGCCTGCGGCCCGAGCCGGTCGGCGATGCCGTTGGAGGTGAACCGGGCCCGGGTGAGCGCGGTGCGGAGCGCCTCGACCCCGGCGGGGGAGAGCAGCATGTCGTGTTCGGCCACGTCGCCATCCTGCCTCGTGCCGCCGCGGCGGACGGGCCCACCCGTGACATCCGTACCGGCGGGGATATAAATAGAGAGTTATCTCTTTCAAGTTCATCGATGTGATGGCTACCATCTCCTCCACCATCCGTCGAGGGTGCGACCGCACGGCCGACCGGCCGGGGCGGCGCACCGTAGGGAGGCACACGATGCCAGCAGGGTCCGTTCCGCGGCGGCGTCTTCTCCGGACGCTCGCCGTCGCCGCCGGCGCGGCGGCCGTCGTCGCGGCCGTCACCACCCCCGCCACGGCGGCGCCCACCGGGGAGATCCGCGGCGCCTCGGCGCCGAACGCGATCAGCGGAAGCTACCTGGTCGTCCTGAAGGGTGACGCGGTCGGCGCCGCGGGCACCGCCACCGCCCGCGCCGCCGTGCCCGAGCGCGCCGGCGCGCTGGCCAAGCGGTACGGCGGCACCGTCGGCGACGTCTACAGCGCCGCGCTGACCGGCTTCAGCGTCCGGATGAGCGACGCGCAGGCCCGCCGCCTGGCCGCCGACCCGGCGGTGGCGTACGTGGAGCAGGACCAGGTGCTCACCGTCCAGGCCACGCAGACCAACCCGCCCTGGGGCCTGGACCGCATCGACCAGCGGACCCTGCCGCTGAGCGGCACCTTCACCTACCCGAACACGGCCTCCAACGTCCGGGCGTACATCATCGACACCGGCATCCGCACCACGCACACGCAGTTCGGTGGTCGCGCCACCTGGGGCACGAACACCGTGGACAGCAACAACACCGACTGCAACGGTCACGGCACCCACGTCGCCGGCACCGTGGGCGGCTCCACGTACGGGGTGGCCAAGCAGGTGCGGCTGGTCGCCGTGAAGGTGCTCAACTGCTCCGGCAGCGGCAGCACCACCAGCGTGGTGAACGGCGTGAACTGGGTCACCGCCAACGCGGTCCGGCCGGCGGTCGCGAACATGAGCCTCGGCGGCGGGGCCAGCACCGCCATCGACAACGCGGTGGCCAACTCGATCCGGGCGGGGATCACCTACGCGGTGGCGGCCGGCAACTCCAGCGCCAACGCCTGCAACTACTCGCCGGCGCGGACGCCCACGGCCATCACGGTCGGCTCCACCACCAACACCGACGCCCGCTCGTCGTTCTCCAACTACGGCTCCTGCGTGGACATCTTCGCGCCCGGCTCGGGAATCCTGTCCGCGTACCGGACCAGCGACACCGCCACCAGCACGCTGAGCGGCACCTCGATGGCCTCGCCGCACGTGGCCGGCGCCGCCGCGCTCCTGCTGTCGGCGAACCCGGGCCTGACCCCGGACCAGGTCAGCAGCTCGCTCACCAGCAACGCCACCACGGGCCGGGTCACCAACCCCGGCTCCGGCTCCCCGAACCGGTTGCTCTTCGTGGTCAACTGACGGCCGTGGCGGCCCGGCGGCGCCGCCGCCGGGCCGACCCACGCCCAACCGGCGGGCCGGCCGCGCACCGCCGGGCCGACCCACGCCCGGCCGGCGGGCGCCGACGTGGCCGGACCGGCGCGGCGCCCGGCGTGGGCCCGTTCCGCCACGGCGGGGCGGCTGTCTGGCAGCATGGCGCCATGGCGCTCACTCTCCCCATCGACCCGGCGGCGAACGACCTGCTCAACCGTGACGCGTTGGCCCGGGTCCTGGGCATGGTGCTCGACCAGCAGGTGCCGATGGAGAAGGCGTTCTCCTCGCCGTACGTGCTGGCGCAGCGGCTCGGGCACGACCTCGACGCCCGGGAACTGGCCGACTACGACCCGGAGGCGCTCGTCGCCCTGTTCGCCCAGCCGCCCGCCCTGCACCGGTTCCCGAAGGCGATGGCGGCCCGGGTGCAGGAGGTGTGCCGGGTGATCGTCGACCGGTACGACGGCGACGCCGCCCGGCTCTGGTCCGGCGTGACCGACGGCCGCGAACTGTTCGGCCGGATCGCCGAGCTGCCCGGCTTCGGCACGCAGAAGGCGCAGATCTTCCTCGCCCTGCTCGGCAAGCGCTTCGACGTCCGGCCCGAGGGCTGGCGGGAGGCGGCCGGCGGCTACGGCGACGCCGAGGCGTACCGCTCGGTGGCCGACGTCACCGACGCCGACTCCCTGCGGCGGGTGCGGGAGTACAAGCAGCAGATGAAGGCGGCCGCGAAGGCCCGGTCCACCCAGGGGTGACCCGCGGTGAGCCCGGCCCCGACCAAGGGCCGGGCCGGGTCAGGCGGCGGTCGGGTGGGCCAGGGAGGCGAGCGCCCGGCGGACGTCGGCGAGCGACACGGTCGCCGAGTCGTCGAGATCGGCGAGGCCGGCCTCGATCCACTGCCGCATCAGCGTGGTGACCCCGATGCCCCGGGCCTCGGCCGCGGCGCGCACCCGCTCGTACGTCTCCAGGGGCAACCGCACCGACCGGCTCACCATCGGCACGTCGGTGTCGGGGGTCGGCAGCGGCGCCGCGGGGCTCTCGTCGATCAGCTCCGCGAGCCGGTCGTCGCCGCTGTGGAACTGCTTCATCGCGTCGTCACGGTGCATCGTCACCGCCTCCTCATCGGCGATCTCTCCGCACGGCCTCGTCGTAGCGCTTCGACTCGACGTCGCTCAGCTCGCGGGCGGAGAGGATGTCCCAGTCGTTGTCGGTGCCGTCGGCCTCGGCGAGCAGCACGGCCAGCCGGCGGCCCCGCCGGGCGGCGGCGTAGACGACCATCACGTCGTCGCCCAGGTGGCGGATGACCCGCCGGGCGCTGTGCAGCGCCTCCCAGACTTCCCCCGGCGTGACGTCGTAGACCTTCAGGTTGGCCAGCGCCTCGTCGGTGAAGCTGAACCTGCTGCCCACGGCGGCAGCGTACCACGCACGTAACACGAATGCCGACCGCGCGGAAACTCGCTGATCACGGTCCCGGAGTGACAGGATGAGGCGTAATCCCCTCGAGGAGGTCGTGGTGAAACGTCAGGCGTACCAACCGATCCTGATCACCGACGCCTCACGCAGCCAGGACGATCAGCTCACCAGTCGTCAGCGGCGGTACGTGCTGATGATGGGCATCCGGGTGGCCTGTCTGGTCGTCGGTGCGATCCTGGTCGGCGCGCAGGCCCCCATGCTCTGGCTCTGGCTCCCGCTCTGCGTCCTCGGCATGGTGCTCATCCCGTGGCTCGCCGTCCTGCTGGCCAACGACCGGCCGCCGAAGGAGGAGCACCGGTTGGCCAACCGGCTACGCCCGCAGCACCGGGACGAGACGCCGCCCATGAGCATCACCGCCGAGGAACGCCCCCACAAGGTCATAGACGCCGAACTCTGACCGCTTCCGCTCAGGGCGCCGGACGGGCGCCGAGGGTGGAGACCGCCACCGCGCCGAGGTCCCCGGCCCGGGCCAGCGCCGCGTCCGGCGTCGCGCCGGACAGCCAGGCGGTCAGCAGACCCGCCGCGAACGCGTCCCCCGCGCCGGTGACGTCCACCACCGCGACCCGCCGGGCCGGCGCCGAGGCGAGCGTCCCCGTCCGGTCCGCCCAGACCGCGCCCGCGGCGCCGCGCTTCACCACCACCCGGTGAGCCGCCGCCGACAGGGCCCGCGCCTGGGCGGCCGGCTCCAGGCCGCCGGCCAGCACGGTCGCCTCGTCGGCGTTCACCAGCAGCAGGTCGACGTCGCGTACCCAGGCCAGGAACGCCGCGGCGCCGACGCGCCGCAGCGGGGCCGCGGACGCCGCGTCGACGCTCGTGGTGAGGCCGCGCCGGCGGGCGCCCGCCAGCGCCCGCAGGCCGGCGCCGCGCGACCCGGCGTCCAACAGGGTGTACGCGGACAGGTGCAGATGCCCCGCGTCGGGCACCGCCG
The DNA here is from genome assembly GCF_036184225.1 of Micromonospora globbae. Taxonomy (NCBI): domain Bacteria; kingdom Bacillati; phylum Actinomycetota; class Actinomycetes; order Micromonosporales; family Micromonosporaceae; genus Micromonospora; species Micromonospora globbae. Next base: position 3,824,079 of record NZ_CP108084.1, on the reverse strand, counting down.
CGAGGGCGTGCTCGACGTGTGCCACGCCCAGCCGCAGGTTCGCCCCGCGCTGGCTCACCATCGTCCGCTCCCCGTCGGTGGCCAGCACGATGACCGTGCCGGTCGGGGCGCCCTCGACGCGTTCGACCGCGCAGTCGACGCCCGCGGCCTCCAGCTCGGCCACCCGGTCGCGCCCTTCCGGGTCGTCGCCGACGGCCGCGACCAGGGTGACGGGCGCGCCCTGGGCGGCCAGCCAGGCGGCCGTGTTGGCCGCCTGACCGCCGCCGCTCACGCGGATCTGGGCGGGGGTGTCCGAGCCGGTGGCCAGCGGCCCGGAGAGCGCGGCGACGACGTCGGTGATCACGTCGCCGACGACGACGATCCGGGGGAGGGGGCTCATTCGGGGGAGTCGGCCCGGCGGGCGGCGGCGGCCACCGCGATCCGCGCGGCCAGGTCGGCGTTGCGCAGGATGATCCGTACGTTGACCGCGAGGCTGGCGCCCTCGGTGGCCGAGTGGAAGTGGGCCAGCAGGAACGGCGTCACCGCCTTGCCAGTCACCCCGTCGCGCTGGAGCAGGGCCAGGCCGTCGGCGAGCGTGCGGTCGTGCAGGTCGGGGTCGAGCTGCTCGTCGACCGGGAGCGGGTTCGCCACCACCAGGCCGCCGCCGTGCAGGCCGTGCTGCTCCCGGGCGGCGAGCACGTCGGCCACCTGCTCCGGGGAGTCCACCGACCAGTCGAGGTCGAAGCCCCCGTCGGTGAGGTAGAAGCCGGGGAAGCGGCGGGTGCGGTAGCCCACCACGCTCACGCCGAGCGTCTCCAGGCGTTCCAGCGTGGCGCCCACGTCGAGGATCGACTTGACGCCCGCGCAGACCACGGCGATCGGGGTGCGGGCCAGGGTCGTGAGGTCCGCCGACTCGTCGAACGTCTGCGCCGCCTCCCGGTGCACCCCACCGAGACCGCCGGTCGCGAACACCCCGATCCCCGCCGCGGCGGCCACCGCGCTGGTCGCCGCCACGGTCGTGGCGCCGTCGGCGCCGGTCGCCGCGGCGACGGCGAGGTCGCGGACGGAGAGCTTGGCCACCCCGTCGACGGTGGCGAGCCGGGTGAGCTGGGCGTCGTCGAGCCCGACCACCAGTTCGCCGCCGACCATGCCGATGGTGGCCGGCACGGCGCCGGCGTCGCGGACCGTCGCCTCGATCTGGCGGGCCACCCGCAGGTTCTCCGGTCGCGGAAGACCGTGCGAGACGATGGTGCTCTCCAGGGCCACGACGGGACGCCCGTCGCGCAGGGCGTCGGCCACCTCGGCGCCGTAACGGATGTGAAAGTTGGTCACGGTGATCACCGTACGGCCCGCCCCGGATCGGGGTGAAGTGGACCGCACCGCGGTGAGCTGCCAAACTTGTCGGTCGGAGGTGCAGACGTGAGTACTCAGGTTCTCGAGCGTCCCGAGCTGAAGGACGCCGACACCGGTCCAGAGATGTTCCACTACGTCCGCAAGGACAAGATCGCCGAAAGTGCCGTGATGGGCACGTTCGTCGTCGCGCTCTGCGGCGAGACCTTTCCGGTGACCAAGGCCGCGAAGCCGGGTTCGCCGGTGTGCCCGAAGTGCAAGGAGATCTACGACTCCTGGGACGACTGAACCAGGGCACCCGTCCGGGTCCCCCGCGTAGCCTTCGGCGGTGACCACCTCCACCGCCCTGCTCATCGCGGACCTCGTCGGTGTCGCGGTCTTCGCCGCCTCGGGCGCCTCCGCCGCGGTGGCCAAACGCCTCGACCTCTTCGGCGTCGTCTTCGTGGGGTTCGTGGCCGCCCTGGGCGGTGGCATCTTCCGTGACCTCGTCGTCGACGAGGTGCCGCCGCTGGCCTTCGCCGACTGGCGCTACGCCACCGCGGCGGCCCTCACCGCCGCCGCGGTCTTCTGGCTGCACCCCCAGCTCGCCCGGCTGCGGACCACCGTGCTCGTGCTGGACGCGGCCGGGCTCGCGCTCTTCACCGTCACCGGCACGCTCAAGGCGCTCGACGCGCACGTCCCGCCGTTCGGGGCCTGCGTGATCGGCATGCTCAGCGGCATCGGCGGGGGGCTGGGCCGCGACCTGCTCACCGGGGAGATCCCGGTGGTGCTGCGCCGGGAGATCTACGCGGTGGCCGCGTTCGCCGGGGCGGTCATGGTGGCGGTGCTGCACGGTGCCGGGCAGGTCGGCCCGCTGCCGCTCGCCGTGGCGGCGGTGCTGATCTTCGTACTGCGGCTGGTGGCGCTGCGCCGGCGCTGGGCGGTGCCGGTGGCCACGCTGCGACCGCCACGCACCGGCGACCCGGGAGCCGGGCCGCGATGGTGACGATGGCAACGCTGTGCCGCACGTGACCGTGGCGTCGCCTGTGGCCGGCGGTCCCGCTGGTTATGCTGAGTCGGCCTTCGCGGCATCTTCTGCGCGGAGGCGTTTTCATGGGCGGTGCGGCCCGGTGGCCCTTCGCACCGGGTCCGCCTTCGTGCGGTCGGAGAGGAGCCTTCGCGTGGCAGCCCCGTTGCCGGCGATCGAGACGTTTCCGGCACTACGCGCCTGGCAGCGCAAGGCGCTGGTGGAGTACCTGCGCCGGCGCTCCGAGGACTTCATGGCGGTGGCCACCCCCGGCGCCGGTAAGACCACCTTCGCGTTGCGGATCGCCGCCGAGCTGCTCGTCGACCGCACGGTCGACGCCGTCACGGTGGTCGCCCCGACCGAGCACCTGAAGAAGCAGTGGGCGCAGGCCGCCGCCCGGGTCGGCATCCAGCTCGACGCGGCGTTCCGCAACGCCGACGTGCACTCGTCGGCCGACTTCCACGGCGCCGTGGTCACGTACGCCCAGGTCGGCATGGCCCCGCAGGTGCACCGCCGGCGCACCATGACCCGGCGCACCCTCGTCATCCTCGACGAGATCCACCACGCGGGCGACTCCCGATCCTGGGGCGACGGGGTGAAGTCGGCCTTCGAGCCCGCCGTACGGCGCCTCATGCTCACCGGCACCCCGTTCCGCTCCGACGACAACCCGATCCCGTTCGTGACCTACGAGCGGGGCGAGGACGGGCTGCTGCGGTCGCGCGCCGACTCCGTCTACGGCTACTCCGAGGCGCTGCGCGACGGCGTGGTCCGGCCGGTGCTCTTCCTCGCGTACTCCGGGGAGACCCGCTGGCGGACGAACGCCGGCGAGGAACTCGCGGCCCGGCTCGGCGAGCCGATGACCCAGGACCTGATCGCCCAGGCCTGGCGGACCGCCCTGGACCCGGCCGGCGACTGGATGCCGCAGGTCCTGCGGGCCGCGGACGCCCGACTCACCGTGCTGCGCAACGCGGGAATGCCCGACGCCGGCGGGCTGGTGATCGCCAGCGACCAGCAGGCCGCCCGCGCGTACGCCAAGCTCATCGAGCAGGTGACGGGCGAGAGGGCGGCCGTGGTGCTCTCCGACGACGCGGGCGCCTCCGCGCGGATCGCCACGTTCGCGGCGTCCGAGCAGCGGTGGCTGGTCGCCGTGCGGATGGTCTCGGAGGGGGTGGACATCCCCCGCCTCGCCGTGGGCGTGTACGCCACCAGCGCGAGCACCCCGCTCTACTTCGCCCAGGCGATCGGGCGGTTCGTCCGGGCCCGCCGCCCCGGGGAGACGGCCTCGGTCTTCCTGCCCAGCGTGCCGCACCTGCTGGGCCTGGCGAGCGAGATGGAGGCCGCCCGCGACCACGTGCTCGGCAAGCCGAAGGAGCGCGAGGGCTTCGACGACGACCTGCTCGAACGGGCCCAGCGCGACGACCAGGCCAGCGGTGAACTGGAGAAGAGGTTCGCGGCGCTCTCCGCCACGGCGGAGCTGGACCAGGTGATCTTCGACGGCGCCTCGTTCGGCACGGCGGCCCAGGCCGGTACGCCCGAGGAGGAGGAGTACCTGGGCCTGCCCGGCCTGCTCACCGCCGACCAGGTCGCCCTGCTGCTGTCGAAGCGGCAGGCCGAGCAACTGGCCGCCCAGCGCCGCAGGGCGGCCGCCAAACCGGCCGAGAGCGCCCGTGACGCGGCGGCCGCGCCGCCGGCGCCGATGAGTGCCGCCCAGCGGCGGGTGGCGCTCCGGCGGCAGCTGAACGCGCTCGTGGCCGCCCGGCACCACCGTACGGGCCAGCCGCACGGCAAGATCCACGCCGAGCTGCGCCGGCTGTGCGGCGGGCCGCCGAGCGCGCAGGCCACCATCGAGCAGCTCGAGGAGCGCATCGCCACGGTGCAGACCCTCTGACGGGTGGTCCCGGCCGGGCCGGTCGGCGTGTGGAGACCGGGTCCCGGGAGCCGACGCGGACCTCCTGGTCACGCCGGACGGGATGGGAAGCCCGGGAGGACGACGAAGCCGGCCGGGGCCCCGAAAGGGCCCCGGCCGGCTTCGTCGTTATGTGTGGTTACGGGTCTCAGTTCGCCATCAGATCGGCGCCACGCCAGGTGAACTCGGGGTCCGTCGCGTACCGCACCGTGATCTTCACGAGATCCTCGGCGTACTTGTTCGCGTGGTGCCCACAGAACACCAGCTCGCCCCCGCCGGCCAGAGTGATGCGGAGCTTGCCGGCAGCATTGCAGCGGTCGCACCGTTCATCGGCGGCCGGGGGGCTCACCGTCTCGGGCGGCGGCGTGAGGGTCGGGGTCATCGCCTTCCTCCTCTGGTCGTCACCGATGAACAATCTCTTCGGTCGTTGCTCACCTATCCTGCAACATCCTTGTCGCGCCTGGCCTTCCCTGTGTGCCCGCGGGGGACCGAGGTCACACATGACAGGCACAGTGTGCCGTGCCCCAAGGGTGCCACGTCAACGATCACAATCGTGCAACCGGCGGATCACCATCAGGTGTTGCACAGCTGGTGATCAAAACGACACGCCGGGTTGACGATTGAGGGTCAGTCCAGGTAATCCCGGAGGACCTGCGACCGCGACGGGTGGCGGAGCTTGGACATGGTCTTCGACTCGATCTGCCGGATCCGCTCCCGGGTCACCCCGTAGACCTGGCCGATCTCGTCCAGCGTGCGCGGCTGGCCGTCGGTGAGGCCGAAGCGCAGGCGTACCACACCCGCCTCACGCTCGGAGAGCGTCTGGAGCACCTGCTGGAGCTGGTCCTGCAGCAGGGAGAACGAAACCGCGTCGACCGCGACCACGGCCTCCGAGTCCTCGATGAAGTCACCGAGCTGGCTGTCACCCTCGTCGCCGATGGTCTGGTCCAGCGAGATGGGCTCCCGGGCGTACTGCTGGATCTCCAGCACCTTCTCCGGTGTGATGTCCATCTCCTTGGCCAGCTCCTCCGGGGTGGGCTCGCGGCCCAGGTCCTGGAGAAGCTCACGCTGGATCCGGCCGAGCTTGTTGATCACCTCGACCATGTGCACCGGGATGCGGATGGTGCGGGCCTGGTCGGCCATGGCGCGGGTGATGGCCTGGCGGATCCACCAGGTGGCGTACGTGGAGAACTTGTAGCCCTTGGTGTAGTCGAACTTCTCGACGGCGCGGATGAGGCCGAGGTTGCCCTCCTGGATCAGGTCGAGGAAGGCCATGCCGCGCCCGGTGTAGCGCTTCGCGAGCGAGACGACCAGCCGCAGGTTGGCCTCGAGCAGGTGGTTCTTGGCCCGCTCGCCGTCGCGCGAGATCCAGAGGAGGTCGCGCTCCATCTCGCGGCTGAGCTTCTCCTCGCCCTCCTCGGCGGCGCGCAGCCGCTCGGCGGCGTAGAGCCCGGCCTCGATCCGCTTGGCGAGCTCCACCTCCTGCTCGGCGTTGAGGAGGGGAACCTTGCCGATCTGCTTCAGGTACGCCCGGACGGAGTCGGCGGAGGCGGTCAGCTCGGCGTCGCGCCGGGCCTGCTTGAGGGCCTCGGACTCCTCGTCGTCCCACTCGAAGTCGTTGTCGCTGGCGGAGTTCGCCGCGTCGGCCTCGGCGGCCTGGGTGAGCTCGGCCGGCTCGTCGACGACCACGTCCTCGATCTCGGCGGCGAGGTCCTCCGGATCGATGTCGCCCTCGGCCTCGTCACCCTTGGCCTTCGCGGGCGCGGCCTTGGCCTTGCCGGCCGCCGCGACGGTCGCCTTGGTGGCCTTCGTGGCCTTGGTCGCCTTGGCCGGGGCCGCGGCCTTGGCCACCTCGGCGGTGGTGCCGGCGCTCTTGCGCGCGGCGGCCTTCCGCGGGGCGGGGGCCGGCGCCTCGTCGGCGGCGGGCGCCTGCTTCGGCGCCGGGGCGGCGGCCTTCTTGGTGGTCTTGGCGGTGGTGGCCCGGGACGCCGGGGTGGCGGAGCGGGCGGCGGCGACCCGGCGGCGGGTGCTGGCCGATCCGTCCACGACCACGGTCACTCCCGCCTCGGAGAGCGCCCGCAGGATCTTCTTGGCCTGGGCCGGAGTCACCTCGGCGGACTCGACGGTGCGCGCGAGCTGGGCCGACGTCAGCTGGCCGCCGGCGCTCTGCGCGTGGGCGATCAGGGTGTCGGTGAGCGAGCGTACGTCGGCGCCGGTCTGGCGGGGTTCTGTCACGAATGACCTTCCGGAGGCGAAGAGCGAGCACGGCCGGGTCGTCCGGCGCAGCAGGGGCCACCGCGCCGGGCGATGTGGTTGAGGAACCCCCGTGTCCCGGGCCGGCCGGTCACCGGGCGGTCCGTGGCGCGTGGGCAGGGGTGAATTGTAACGCCGTCTGCGGCGATCATCCTGCGCCGCACGGCGTATCGGGTTGCCGGGACCGCCGATTCGACGCAGATGTGGACTTTGTAAGGATGATACCCGCGCGTGAGCCGGAACGTCCCGGTCGTGCGGGAAGGGGACGAGGGGATGCAGGGTACGGCGCCGTCACCACGAGAACTGCTGGAGATCGCGGTCGAGGTGGCCCGCGACGCCGCCGCCACGGCGCACCGGATGCGGGCCGAGGGCGTCTCGGTGGCCGCGACCAAGAGCACGGTCACCGACGTGGTGACCGCCGCCGACCGGGCGGTGGAACGGCAGGTCCTCGACACGCTGCGCCGGCTGCGGCCCGCCGACGCCGTGCTGGGCGAGGAGTACGGGGCGGGCGCCACGGAGGCGGGGCCCGGCGGCGTGCGGTGGATCGTCGACCCGATCGACGGCACCGTCAACTACCTCTACGGGCTGCCGTACTGCGCCGTCTCGCTCGCCGCCGAGGTCGACGGGCAGGTGGTCGCCGGGGTCGTGCGCAACGTGGTCACCGGCGAGGAGTGGACGGCGACCGCCGGCGGCGGCGCGTGGCGTGACGGCGAGCGGCTGCGCTGCTCCACCGAGACCGACCTGGGCCAGACGCTCGTCGCCACCGGCTTCGGCTACGACCCCAAGCGCCGGGCGCACCAGGCGCGGGTGGTGGCCGAACTGATCCCGCACGTCCGCGACATCCGCCGCTTCGGTGCCGCCTCGCTGGACCTCTGCCTGACCGCGGAGGGCCGGTTCGACGCCTACTACGAGAAGGGGCTCAACGCCTGGGACCACGCGGCCGGCGGACTGGTCGCCACCGAGGCCGGGCTCCGGGTGGCCGGGCTCGGCGGCCGCCCGCCCGGACCGGACCTGGTGATCGCGGCCCCGCCGGCGCTCTTCGCGCCGCTGCACGACCGGCTCGCCGACCTGGACGCCTCCGGCGGCCCGTGACCCCGCTGCGCGGCGCGGCTGCCGGCGCCCGCCGTGGACGGGCCGGTGCGGGACGGGCGGCGGGGCGCGCTACTGGTCGACGGGGGCGGGGCAGGTGCCGGGGGGCGCCTCCGGCGAGCCGAGGTCGCCGAGGGACTGGTTCACCTCGGTGGTGGTGGCCAACTGCTGGAAGGCGCCGCCGAGCACCACGTCGACGGTGTCGTCCTTGCGCTCGACCTGGAAAACCAGCTTGGCGTTGTCCAGGAAGTACGCGCGCAGCAGGTGGGCCGAGCCGACGCCCTTCGGGCCGTACCGCAGCACCGCGATGTTCTCGATCGGGTTCTTCTCGCTGGCGACCTTCTTCACCTGGAACTGCCGGTTGGTGAACTCGTCGGCGACCTGGCGGGCGAGGCCGGGCTGGTCCGTGCCGTTGAGCACGTTGATCTTCACGTCCTTGCGCTCGCGGAGCGTGACGTCGGCGAGCGGCCAGCCCTCCGGGCAGCCCTTGGCGCCGCCCGCGTTGCTCTGTGTGTCGCGTACCAGCGCGACCACGACGAAGACCATGGCGAGGACCGCCAGCAGACCGACGACAACGAGTGCCCGCACTCGCGCAAAACTCATCTGGGCGCTCCCCGGACTCCAGGTGGGTGGCGGCGGCCGCCGGCGTCCGCGCCGCCCGCCGGCCGTCGGGTACGCCGCTGAGGTTAACGGTTGTCCGACCGTCGCGTGGAAACAGCCGGACATGCCGGCGCGCCATCGGTGAACCGGGTACTACTACCCCTATCTTCGTGTCGCCTGAGTCACATTGGGAACAACTTGCCGTGCGGGGGCGTACATCTCTGCCACGAGGGCGGTATACATGCCTCGCCCGAAGGGGGGGTAAGGTACCGCGCTCGCTGGGGGAGTTTCCTGGCGGGCCCGACCGGCGGGTGTTGTCGGGTCGGGTGACCGACACAACGGGTGGCCGGCCAGCGGAACCGAAACAGCGTCGTCCGGCGTTACAACCGTACGACCACATCGATATGGGAGAGTGAAACCGATGGCCACCGACTACGACGCTCCGCGTCGCGACGAGGTCGACCTCGGCGAGGACAGCCTGGAAGAGCTCAAGGCCCGGCGGGTCGACTCACAGTCGGGCGCCGTGGACGTCGACGAGGCCGAGGTGGCCGAGAGCTTCGAGCTGCCCGGCGCCGACCTGGCCGACGAGGAGCTCACCGTCAAGGTGCTGCCCATGCAGCAGGACGAGTTCCGCTGCGCCCGCTGCTTCCTGGTGCACCACCGCAGCCAGCTGGCGGTCGAGCGCAACGGCGAGCTGATCTGTCGCGAGTGCGTCTGACCTCGGTCCACCCCAGCGGCGGCCTCCCGATCGGGGCCGCCGCTGTCGGCGTCGCCATGCGGCGCTGGTGTGGAACTGCTTGACTCGCAACGGGGGGCGAGTCGGCGATCCGGGAGGACGAGGGCATGGGCGAGCGAGGCGACGCGTCGGAGGAGCTCGGCGCCACCGTGGCGGCGCTGACGGCCGACGACCTCGCTCCGAAACGTCGCCGTCAGCTGCTCGGCCGGCTCGTGGGGCAGGCCCGGGCGCGCGGGCTGGGTGACCTCTTCAAGCCCCGGGCCGCCGTCCGCTGGATGGTGGACACGGTCGCCGAGATCGCGCCGCACGTGCCGGTCCGCGACCTCGCCACCCTGCGGCGGCACTTCGAGGGGCTGGACGACGAGGCCCTCGCCGAGCGGCTGGTCCGCAACGCCGCCCGGGCGACGGCCGGGGTGGGCGCGGCCGGGGGCGGCGTCGCCGCCGTCGAGTGGGCCGCCACCCCGACGCTGCTGTCCGCCCCGGTGCTGCTGGCGGCCGAGACGATCGCCGTCGTGGCGGTGGAGCTGAAGCTCATCGGCGAGCTGCACGAGGTGTACGGCGTCCCGCTGCCCGAGGGCCGCGGCCAGCGCGCCGTCGCGCTGGTGCACGGCTGGGCCACCCAGCGCGGCGTGAACCCGATGATGCCGGGCGCCGGCGTCGGCGCCGTGCTCGGCACGGCCGCCCGCCGCGAGCTGCGGGACACCCTGCTGCGCCGTTTCGGCCGCAACCTCACCACGTTGGGGCCGTTCCTGACCGGGGCCGCCGTCGCGAGCTACCTCAACCGCCGGGCCACCCGGGCACTCGGCGACCAGGTCCGCGACGACCTGCGGCGCAAGCGCCGGGCGCTGCCCGGTCTGCCACCACGGTCACTGCCCGACGCGCCCTGACGCGCGCGGCGACGGTCAGCGGGCGGCGTCGCGGGCGGCCAGGATCGCCTCGGCCAGCTCGACGGGGCGGCGGGTGCTCACCACCCAGAACGGGGTGGGGTCGGCGGGATCGTCCAGCACCACCTGCACGGCGCCGCTGATCCACGGACGCTGCACCACGAACGCCAGCGGGTCGGCGCCGACACCGAGCACCTCGCGCCGCCCGGCGGCGTCCAGCGGGACCACGTCGGCGACGTACCGCACCGGGAGCCGGGCGTCGTCGACGAGCAGCTCGCCGTCGCGGACCGCGACCCGGATCCGGCCCAGCCACCACAGCCCCGCTGCGGCGGACGGCAGCAGCACCGCGAACGGCAGCCAGGAGCGCAGCCCCGGCGCGCCCATCCACAGCTCGGCGGCGAGCAGGCCGGCGGCCGCCAGCCCGGCCAGCCACAGCCACCAGGACAGGCCGAGGCGCTCGGCGTACGCCGAGCGGGCCGCAACGGGGGGCGCGGACGAGGGCGAGGACGGCGACAGGCTCACAGTCCGAGGGTACGGCGGACGGCGGGCCGGGTACCCGGCAGGATGGCAGGGTCACCGCCGTACCGGACGGAAGAGGGGAACCGTGACCGACGTCGTACCCGTGCCCGTACGGCAGCTCGATCCCGAGCTGCCGCTCCCGGCGTACGCCCATCCGGGCGACGCGGGGGCCGACCTGATGGCCGCCACGGACGTGGAGCTGCCGCCCGGCGGGCGCGCCCTGGTACCGACCGGGGTGGCGGTCGCCCTGCCGGAGGGGTACGTGGGCCTGGTGCACCCCCGGTCGGGTCTCGCGGCCAGGCTCGGTGTGACGGTGCTCAACGCGCCCGGTACGGTCGACGCCGGCTACCGGGGCGAGATCCTGGTGAACCTGATCAATCATGATCCGGTCGCTCCCGCCAAGATCTCCCGGGGCGACCGGATCGCCCAGCTCGTCGTCCAGCGGGTGGCGCGGGCCGAGTTCCAGCCGGTGGCCGAGCTGCCGCCGTCCCGGCGCGGGACGGGCGGGCACGGCTCCACCGGCGGGCACGCCGGTCTGGTGCCGCCGCCGGCCGACCCGCCGGGTGCCGACCGGCGCAGCGAAGAGGTGACAGGGTGAGCGTGAACAGCGGAGGGTGGACGCAGTGATCTTCTCCCGGAAGCGGGCCGCCGGGCGGCACGCCCGCGACGAGCGGACCACCGAGGTCCTCGACGACAACCAGGCCGAGGAGGCGAGCCCGCCGACCCTCACCCGCGGCCCGTACGACATCTCCGAGGCGCCGTCCGGGGTGACCCGGCTCGATCTCGGCAGCCTGCACATCCCCGCGGTCCCCGAGGTGGAGGTGCGGGTGCAGGCCGACCAGCAGGGCGTCATCCAGCAGGTGGTGCTGGTGCACGGGCAGAACGCCCTGCAGCTCGGCGTCTTCGCCGCGCCCCGGTCCGAGGGGATCTGGGACGAGGTGCGGGAGGAGATCCGCCAGTCGCTGTTCAACGACGGCGCGGCGGCCCAGGAGGTCGAGGGCGACTACGGCACCGAGCTGCGGGCCCGGGTGCGTACCCCCGACGGCACGACCGACCTCCGTTTCGTCGGCATCGACGGCCCCCGGTGGATGGTGCGCGGCGTCTACCAGGGCGCCGCGGCGGTCGACCCGGCGGCGGCCGGCCCGCTGGCCGCGTGCCTGGAGGGGCTCGTCGTCGACCGGGGCCAGGAGGCCAAGCCGGTGCGCGAGCCGCTGCCGCTGCGGTTGCCGCGGGAGATGGCCGACCAGGCCCGGCCGGAGCCGTCCCCGGACGGCGGGCGCCCGGCCGAGCCGCGGCAGGTCTGACCGCGGGGTCACCGGACCGCCGGGACCGCTCCGGTCGGCGTACGCTGGCGGGACGGTCCCGGCGATGTCGGGGCCGGGCCAGCGCCGGCTCCGCCGGCCAGCGAGGAGAGGACGACGCGGAGGTCATGACCACCGACGAGAGCCGGGGGTCGCTGCGGCGGATCCTGCACCGGCTCACGGCGAGCGAGGCCGAGATCGAGGCGCAGGAGCTGCAACGGGAGAGCGCCGAGTGCGGCGGTGTCCCGGCGCGGCAGTGCTCCCGCGGGCAGGTGGTGTCGGTCAGCGGGCGGCTGCGCACGGTCGTCTACACCCCCCGCACGAACCTGCCCACCCTGGAGGCCGACCTCTACGACGGCAGCGACGTGGTGACGCTGGTCTGGCTGGGGCGGCGGCACATCGCCGGCATCGAGCCGGGCCGGCACCTGACCGCACGTGGCCGGATCGCCGTACGGGACGACCGCAAGGTCATCTACAACCCGTACTACGAGCTGGACCAGCCCAAGTGACCGCGCGGACGAACGGGAGCCGATGACCACCGGACAGCACCGGGCCGCCCAGCCGGAGATCGAGCCACCGGACGAGGAGCAGCTGCCCACCATCGCCGAACAGGTGGCCGAGCAGCTCGGCGGCTTCCGCGGCCTGGCCGAGTCGAGCATCCCCGTGGTGGTCTTCGTGATCGCCAACATCATCGGCGAGCTGCGCCCCGCGGTGATCGCCTCGGTGGCCGTGGCGCTGCTGATCGCCGCCGTGCGGCTGGTCCAGCGCCGCCCGATCCGGCACGCGGTCAACGGCCTCTTCGGCATCGCCATCGGCGCGGCCATCGCCTGGCGGACCGGCGACGAGCGGGACTTCTACCTCCCCGGCATCCTCTACGGGGTCGGCTACGGGCTCGTCCTGCTGCTCTCAGCCGCCATCCGTCAGCCGCTCGTGGGGTGGCTCTGGTCGGTGCTGGTCGCCAAGGGACGCTCGGAGTGGCGGGACGACCCACGGCTGGTGCGCACGTTCACGGCGCTGACCGTGCTCTGGGGTGTCGTCTGGCTGGCCAAGGTCGGCGTGCAGGCCGGGCTGTACCTCGCCCACCAGGACACCGCGCTCGGCGTGGCCCGGCTGGTGCTCGGCTACCCGCCGTACGCCCTGCTGCTGCTCATCACCGTCTGGACGGTGCGCCGGGTCACCCGGGAGCCGGAGCCGGAGCCGCTGGCCGGCAGCTGACGCCCGGCGCGTCGGGCCGCCCGCCCGTGGCGCGGGCGGGCGGAAGCCGTGAGCGTCAGCGCTCCTCGCGGGTGCGCTCCACGCTGTCCGGCCCGAGGACCACGGCCCGGACGGCGTCCTCCACCTCGGCGGTGCACACGAAGATCAGCTCGTCGCCGGCCTCGATCGGGTCGTCGGGGCTGGGCACCAGCACCCGCTTGCCACGGAGGATGGCCACGAGCGCCGAGTCCCGGGGCAGCGGCACCGCGTGGAGCGGCTGGCCGACGTACGGCGCGGTCGGCGGCAGGGTGATCTCCACGAGGTTCGCCTCGCCCTGCCGGAAGGTCATCAGCCGGACCAGGTCGCCGACCGTCACCGCCTCCTCGACCAGCGCGGCCATCACGCGCGGCTTGCTCACCGCCACGTCGACGCCCCACTGCTCGGTGAAGAGCCACTCGTTCTCCGCCCGGTTGACGCGGGCCACCACGCGGGGCACCGCGAACTCGGTCTTGGCGAGCAGCGACACCACCAGGTTGACCTTGTCGTCGCCGGTGGCCGCCACGACCACGTCGCAGCCGGCGAGGTCGGCCTCCTCCAGGCTGGCCAGCTCGCACGCGTCGGCCAGCACCCAGTCGGCGTCGGGCACCCGGTCCGGCCGCAGCATCTTCGGCTGCCGCTCGATCAACATCACCTGGTGGCCGTTCTCGATCAGCTCCTGGGCGATCGAGCGCCCCACGTTGCCGGCGCCGGCGATGGCGACCCGCATGGCTAGTGCCCTCCTTCCGGCGGCGCCGACGCCACCGACGTGACCGTCGCCACGATGTCGTCGGTGACCAGCATGAAGACCTGGTCACCCTCCTGCACCACGGTGGACGTGGTGGGCAGCGTGCCGATACCGAAGCGGATCAGGTAGGCCACCCGTGCCCCGGCCGCCTCCTCCAGGGCGCGCACCGGCCGGCCGATCCAGTCCTTGTGCACGGGCACCTCGACGATCGACACGGTGCTGGTCGGGTCGCGGAAGATCTCCACGTTCCCCTCCGGCACCAGGTGCCGCAGCATCCGGTCGGCGGTCCACCGGACGGTCGCCACGGTGGGGATGCCGAGCCGCTCGTAGACCTGGGCCCGCCGCTGGTCGTAGATGCGGGCGGCGACCCGGGACACGCCGAACGTCTCGCGGGCCAGCCGGGCGGAGATGATGTTCGAGTTGTCGCCGCTGGAGACCGCGGCGAACGCGTCGGCCCGCTCGATGCCGGCCTGGCGCAGCACGTCACCGTCGAAACCGGCACCGGTCACCGTGATCCCGGCGAAGTCCGGGCCGAGCCGCCGGAAGGCGTCGGCGTCGTGGTCGATCACCGCCACCGAGTGCCCCCGGGACTCCAGGCTGTGGGCGAGGGTCGACCCGACCCGCCCGCAGCCCATGATCACGACATGCACGCTTCCCTCCCAAGGTGCGTACCCGTCCGCGCGGACCCGTCGGGTGCGAGCCTGCCACGTCCCCGCGGGGAACGAGGACCGACGGTACCGCGCCGGTGCGCGCGGCGATGATCGCCCACCCCGGCACCTCCGTCCCCCTGGACGTACCCTTGGCGTTCGTGGCCAGTCCCACCTCGCTGCTGAAGCGGCTGCTCGTCGGTCGACCGTTCCGGTCCGACCGGCTCCAGCACACCCTCCTGCCGAAGCGCATCGCGCTGCCCGTCTTCGCCTCCGACGCGCTGTCCAGCGTCGCGTACGCCCCCGACGAGATCCTGTTGACCCTGTCGATCGCCGGGGCCTCGGCGTACGTCTTCTCGCCGTGGATCGCGCTCGCGGTCGTGGTGGTCATGCTGACGGTGGTGGCCAGCTACCGGCAGAACGTGCACGCCTACCCCTCCGGCGGCGGCGACTACGAGGTGGCCACGGTCAACCTCGGACCCAAGTTCGGCATCGGGGTGGCCAGCGCGCTGCTGGTCGACTACGTGCTGACGGTGGCCGTGTCGGTCTCCTCCGGGGTGGCCAACCTCGGCTCGGTGGTGCCGTTCGTGGCCACCCACAAGGTCATGATCGCCGTGATCGCCGTGGTGCTGCTGACCGCCGTCAACCTGCGTGGCCTGCGCGAGTCCGGCACGGCGTTCGCCATCCCCACCTACGGCTTCGTGATCGTGATCGGCGGGATGCTGCTCACCGGTCTCATCCGGGTCTTCGTCCTCGGCCACGAGCTGCGGGCACCCAGCGCCGACCTGGTCATCCAGGCCGAGCACAGCGTGACCGGGTTCGCGCTGGTCTTCCTGCTGCTGCGCACGTTCAGCTCGGGCGCCGCCGCGCTCACCGGCGTCGAGGCGATCTCCAACGGCGTACCGGCGTTCAAGCCGCCCAAGAGCCGCAACGCGGCCACCACCCTGCTGCTGCTCGGCGTGATCGCCGTGAGCATGCTGGTCGGGATCATCTGGCTGGCCCGGTTGACCCACCTGCAGTTCGTCGAGGACCCGGCGGCGCAGATCGTCTCCGGCCCGGCCGGGTACGAGCAGAAGACGGTCACCACCCAGCTCGGCGAGGCGGTCTTCGGCTCCGGGTCGATCCTGCTGTACGTGGTGGCCGGGATCACCGCGCTCATCCTCTTCCTGGCCGCGAACACCGCGTTCAACGGGTTCCCCGTGCTCGGCTCGATCCTCGCCCAGGACCGCTACCTGCCCCGACAGCTGCACACCCGCGGCGACCGGCTGGCCTTCTCCAACGGCATCCTCTTCCTCGCCGCCTTCGCGATCGTGCTGATCGTCGGTTTCCAGGCCGAGGTCACCCGGCTCATCCAGCTCTACATCGTCGGGGTCTTCGTCTCGTTCACCCTCTCCCAGGCCGGCATGATCCGGCACTGGAACCGGCACCTGAAGATCGAGCGGGACCCGGAGGCGCGCCGGCGCATGCACCGGTCCCGGGCCATCAACACGTTCGGCATGGGGCTGACCGGGACGGTCCTGGTGATCGTGCTGATCACGAAGTTCCTGCTCGGCGCCTGGATCGCCATCGCCGCGATGGCGGTGATCTACCTGCTCATGCTGGCGATCCGCCGGCACTACGACCGGGTCGCGCGGGAACTCGCGCCGCCGGACGAGGGTCGGGCCGTGCTGCCCGCCCGCAACCACGCGATCGTGCTCGTCAGCAAGCTGCACCAGCCGACGCTGCGGGCGATCGCGTACGCGCGGGCGACCCGGCCCGACACCCTCACGGCGGTCACCGTGAACGTCGACGAGAAGGACACCCGGGACCTCCAGGAGGAGTGGGAGCGGCGGGAGCTGCCCGTGCCGCTCACCGTGATCGACTCGCCGTACCGGGAGATCACGCGCCCGATCCTCGACTTCGTGGCCAACACCCGCCGGGAGTCCCCGCGCGACGTGGTCACCGTCTTCATCCCGGAGTACGTGGTCGGCCGCTGGTGGGAGAACCTGTTGCACAACCAGAGCGCGCTGCGGCTCAAGACCCGGCTGCTGTTCGAGCCGGGGGTGATGGTGACGAGCGTGCCGTGGCAGCTCGCCTCGACCGCCAACAAGGACCTGTCCCGGCTGGACGCCACGCTCTCCCGTGGCCCGGCCCGCGGGCCGCGGGTGGCGCCGCGCAGCACCCTGCCGCCGACGGTCCCGCCGGTCGTGTCGGCGCCGCCGGGCGAGTCCGGGCCGGGCGACGGCCGTGGCTGAGCCGGCAGCCACGCCCGGGCTGGCCGAGGCGGAGCGGGTCGAGCTGACCGTGGGCCCGGTGGCCCCCGGCGGGCACTGCGTGGCCCGGGTGGACGGGCAGGTGGTCTTCGTCCGGCACGCCCTGCCCGGTGAGCGGGTCGTGGCCGAGGTGACCGAGGTGCACCGGGGGTTCGTCCGCGCCGACGCCGTGACGGTCATCGAGGCGTCGCCGGACCGGGTCGAACCACCCTGCCCGTACGCCCGGCCGGGCCGCTGCGGCGGATGCGACCTGCAGCACGTGGCGCCGGCGGCGCAGCGGGAGTGGAAGGCCGCCGTGGTGCGCGAGCAGCTGTCGCGGCTGGGCGGCCTCACCGACGCCGAGGTGGACCGGCTCGGCGTCCGCGTCGAGGCGCTGCCCGGCGGGCCGCTGGGCTGGCGCTCGCGCGTCCGGTACGCGGTGGACGCCGCGGACCGCGCCGGCCTGCTGAAGCACCGCTCGCACGAGGTGGTGCCGATCGACCGCTGCCTGATCGCCCACCCGGCGATCCAGCGGCTGCCCGTGCTGCCCGCGAGCGGGGCCCGCTGGCCGGACGCCGAGGCCGTGGAGACGGTGGCCTCGACCGGCGGCGACGTGGCCGTGTCGACGGTGGCCGGCGGTGTGGCCACCACGGTCGAGGGGCCGGCCACGGTCCGCGAGGTGGCCGCCGGCCGGGAGTGGGCCCTGCCCGCGTCCGCCTTCTGGCAGGTGCACCCGGCGGCGGCCGACACGCTGGTCGCCGCGGTGCTGGAGCTGCTGGAGCCCCGCCCGGGGGAGGTGGCGTGGGACCTCTACGGCGGTGCCGGGCTGTTCGCCGCGGCGCTGGCCGGCCGGGTCGGCGACGCCGGGCGGGTCACCCTGGTCGAGGCGGCGGCCCAGGGCGTCGCCGCCGCCCGGGACAACCTGCGTGACCTGCCCCGGGTCGAGGTGGTGGCGGCCCGGGTGGAGACCGCGCTGGCCCGGCGGCGCATCACCGGCCCGGTCGACGTGGTGGTGCTCGACCCGCCGCGTACCGGTGCGGGCGCCCGGGTGGTCCGCGAGCTGGTCGCCGCCGCGCCCCGGGCGGTCGGCTACGTGGCCTGCGACCCGGCCGCCTTCGCCCGGGACGTCCGCACCTTCGCCGGGCTGGGCTGGCGCCTGGCCGCCCTGCGCGGGTTCGACCTGTTCCCGATGACCCAGCACGTCGAACTGGTGGGGCTGCTGCTGCCGCCCGAGCGTTGACCGGGACCCGTTCCCTACCGGATCCGTCAAGAAGGGCCCTTCCGTGAAGATCGTCGGGTTGATGTCGGGGACGTCGTACGACGGGGTGGACGTGGTCGCCGCCGAGTTCACCGTCGAGGGGGACACGCTCTGGCTGCGGCCGCTCGGGCACCGGGGCCTCGACTACGACGAGGAGCTGCGGGAGCGCATCGGCGAGCTGCTGCCACCGGCGGCCACCACGATCGAGGCGGTCTGCCGCCTGGACAACCGGCTCGGCGAGGTCTTCGCCGAGGCGGCGGCGGTCGGGCTGGACCTCGCCGGCGGCGGAGTCGACCTCGTGGTCTCGCCCGGGCAGACGGTCTTCCACTGGGTGCAGGACGGTGTGGCGCGGGGCACCCTCCAGCTCGGCGCGGTGGCCCGGGTCGCCGCGCGGGTCGGCGTACCGGTGCTCAGCGACCTGCGGTCGGCCGACGTCGCCGCCGGCGGGCAGGGCGCGCCGCTCGTGCCGGCCTTCGACGCCCTGCTGCTGGCCCCCGACGAGGCCGCGGCGGCCGGGGGCGCGCCGCGGGCCGCGCTGAACCTCGGCGGGATCGCCAACCTCACCGTGGTCGCACCGGGCGCGCCGGTGCTCGGGTACGACGCCGGGCCGGCCAACGCGCTGCTCGACGCCGCGGCCCGCCGCCTCCTCGGGCAGCCCTGCGACCGCGACGGCGCCCGCGCGGCGGCCGGTCGGGTGCACCCGGGGCTGCTCGCGGCGCTGCTCGCCGAGCCGTACTACGCGGCTCCCGCCCCGAAGTCGACCGGCAAGGAGCTGTTCCACGCCGGCTACCTCGACGAACGGCTCGCGGCGCTGGGTGAGCCGGTCGCGGCCGACGACGTGCTGGCCACGCTCACCGAGCTGACCGCCCGGGTGGTGGCCGCCGAGTGCGACCGGCACGGCGTCGTCGAGGTGATCGCCGCCGGCGGCGGGGTGCGCAACCGGACGCTGTGGGAGCGGCTCGCCGCGCTGGGCGCCGGCCGCTGGCGGTTGCGGACCACCGACGAGCTGGGCGTGCCGGCCCAGGCCAGGGAGGCGTACGCCTTCGCCCTGCTGGGCTGGCTGTCCTGGCACGGTCTGCCCGGCGCGATCCCGTCGGTGACCGGGGCGGCCCGGGCGGCCGTCCTCGGCTCCTTCACCCCCTCCGGGCCCGGCCCCCGAGCGACGCCGGTGCCGCCGCCGCGCCGGCTGCGGATCCGTCCCTGAGCAGGCGCTGGGGTCGTCGCGTCGGGCGGGGGGAACGTCGGGCCGGGCTGCGGAGTACCGGATGGCCGATAGACTCTGCGGTCATGAGTGTTGAAGAGGGCACGGCCGACCACGGCCGGCTGCTGGCCACGGTGCGAAGTCCGCAGGACGTCAAGCGGATGTCCACCGAGCAGCTGGGCATCCTCGCCGCCGAGATCCGTGACTTCCTGATCGCGAAGGTGTCCCGCACCGGGGGGCACATCGGGCCCAACCTCGGTGTGGTCGAGCTGACACTCGCCCTGCACCGGGTCTTCGACTCGCCCCGCGACCGGCTCCTGTTCGACACCGGCCACCAGGCGTACGTGCACAAGATCATCACCGGCCGGCAGGCCGGGTTCGACCGGCTGCGCCAGCGTGGTGGTCTCTCCGGCTACCCCAACCAGGCCGAGAGCGAGCACGACCTCATCGAGAACTCGCACGCCTCGACGGCGCTGTCGTACGCCGACGGCCTCGCCAAGGCGTACGCGCTGCGCGGCGAGCACCGCGCCGTGGTCGCCGTCGTCGGTGACGGCGCGCTGACCGGCGGCATGTGCTGGGAGGCGCTGAACAACATCGCGGCCGCCGGCAACCCGCTGGTGATCGTGGTCAACGACAACGGCCGCTCGTACGCGCCGACCATCGGCGGCCTCGCCGACCACCTCTCGTCGCTGCGCCTCAACCCGGGCTACGAGAAGGTGCTCGACACGGTCAAGGAGGCCCTCGGCTCCACTCCGCTCGTCGGCAAGCCGATGTACGAGGTGCTGCACGCGGTCAAGAAGGGCATCAAGGACGCGGTCGCCCCGCAGGCCATGTTCGAGGACCTCGGCATCAAGTACGTGGGTCCGGTCGACGGGCACGACGTGGCCGCCGTCGAGTCGGCGCTGCGCGCGGCGAAGAACTTCGGCGGTCCGGTGATCGTGCACGCCGTCACCCGCAAGGGCTACGGCTACCGCCCCGCCGAGGAGGACGAGGCGGACTGCCTGCACGGCCCCGGCGGCGCGTTCGACGTCGAGACGGGTCAGCTGGTCGCCGCGCCGTCGGTGAAGTGGACCCACGTCTTCGCCGACGAGCTGGTCGCGATCGCCGACGAGCGGCCCGACGTGGTGGGCATCACGGCCGCGATGGCCGAGCCGACCGGCATCGCCACCCTGGCCCGGAAGTACCCGGAGCGGGTGTACGACGTGGGCATCGCCGAGCAGCACGCGGCCACGTCGGCGGCCGGCCTCGCCATGGGCGGCCTGCACCCGGTCGTGGCCGTCTACGCGACGTTCCTCAACCGGGCCTTCGACCAGGTGCTGCTGGACGTGGCGATGCACAGGCTGCCGGTGACCTTCGTGCTGGACCGGGCCGGCGTCACCGGCCCGGACGGGCCGAGCCACTACGGCATCTGGGACATGTCCGTCTTCGGGGTGGTGCCGGGCCTGCGGATCGCCGCGCCCCGGGACGCCGCCTCGCTCCGCGAGGAGCTGCGCGAGGCGATCGGCGTCGACGACGGCCCCACCGTGATCCGCTTCCCCACCGGCACGGTGGCCGCCGACCTGCCCGCCGTACGCCGGATCGGGCCGGTCGACGTGCTGGCCGAGTCGACGCGTACCGACGTGCTGCTGGTGGCCGTCGGCGCCTTCGGCCACCTCGGCATGGAGGTCGCCGCCCGGGTCGCCGAGCAGGGCTACGGGGTGACCGTGGTCGACCCGCGCTGGGTCCGGCCGGTCCCCGCGGAGCTGGTCGAGCTGGCCGCCGGGCACCGGCTCGTGGTCACCGTCGAGGACGGTGTGCGGGTCGGGGGCGTCGGTGACGCCCTCGGGCAGGCGATGCGTGACGCCGACGTCCGGGTGCCGCTGCGCGACCTCGGCGTGCCGGCGGACTGGCACCCGCACGGCACCCGCGCGCAGATCCTCGCCGACCTCCGGCTCACCGCGCAGGACGTGGCCCGGGACGTCACCGGCTGGATCTCCGGGCTGGACGGCGTGCCGGTGGACCCGGTGCGGGTCACCGCCGACGACACGGCCGCGCAGAACTGACGCGTACGGCGGCGGGCGGTCCCGGTCGGGGGCCGCCCGCCGTCGCGTACGGCGGCGGTGTGAGCCGGCCGCGGCGGGTGGGTCGCCCGCGGCCCGGTCTGGGTGGCGGCCGCCCGGCGCCGGTCAGCGGCCGCCGACCGACCGGTAGTGCGTCTTCTCCGCGGCGGCCAGGCTGACCGTCAGGCGGCGCTCCGGTTCCAGCAGCACCGCGAGCCCCGGCCGTTGCAGCACGAGGGGGGTGCCCGGCGGCACCGACAGCGAGCTGTCGCGGGCGGGCCGCCAGGTCAGCACGATCAGCGGCTGGTCGGGAACCGGCAGCCGGTACGCCTGGAGCGCGTCCACCCGGTCGGCGGGGGAGACCACCGGGGCGCCGCCGCCGGGCGGCCGGTAGACCACGGCGGTCATCGTGTCGGTGGCGCTCTCCCAGGTCAGCTGCTGAAGGTCGCCGGCCTCGCCCCGACCCAGGGTCAGCTCGCCGAGCGACCGGAGGGTCACCTTCGCCATCGGCCACGACTCTGGCACCGAACCCGGCGCGTCCCGGTCGCCGATCCGCCGGGGCATGCTGCCGAACGGCCCCTCCTCGCCGGCGAGCGCGCACGTGTCCAGGCCGGCCAGCGCGCGCCGGCCGGCGCCGCTCTGGTCGCGGACCAGGGGGTAGCGCGGGTCGGTGACGCCGGTGCCGAGGTCGAGCAGGCGCTCCGCGGCCCGGCCCCCGGGCACCGACTCGGTGGAGCGCAGGGTGGCCGTCACCGGGACGGCCCGGCACTCCGGCACGTCGGCGGGGTCGCTGATGCCGTCGGTGGTCGACAGCGCCCGGCCGTCCGGGCCGAGCAGTCGTTGCACCCGGTTGGACACCAGGTAGCGGCGCCCCGCCGAGGTCCACACGGGCAGCACGTCGGAGTAGACGAGGTAGCCGGGGTCGGTGTACTCGGCGGCGCGCGTGACCGCGTACCGGCCGCCGTCGCCGGTGAGCTGGAGCAGCCAGGAGGCGGCGTGGCCGGGCACGTCGGCGGCCACCAGGGCCAGCGGGGCACCGTCCACCTCGCCGGCGAAGAGGATGCCGGAGGTGGGCAGGTGCACGCGGTCGTCGGTCGGTGAGCGCCAGTCCCCTACGGCGTCGGTCACGGCCGCCGTGACCGACGCGTCGCCGGCCAGGCCGCCGCGGGGCGGCCAGACGGGGAGCGAACCGTCCAGGCTGTCGTAGCCGACGCGCAGGTCGCCGGGCTGCCGGTCGGCGACCGGACCGCAGGCCGTCGCGGCCAGCAGCACGGCCAGCAGTGCGGTGGTCGTCCTAGCGCTCCGGCGGACTGGAGCCACCTGTACGCCCCCGATCGTCGCGTGCCAGTCGGAAGCGTCATAGTACGAGATGTCCGACGAGTGCGGCCGAGCGCCGCCGGACCGCCGCGCGCGGGACCGGCCCACAAGGGACCGACCGCACGGTTTTCGTGCTTTATCACCTCTCGGGTAGACTCCGCCGACTGTGACGCCTGCCGAGTCCCGCGCCGCATCCGCCCTGGATACCGACGCCGTCGCGGGCGTCCGGACGGAGCCCGTGGTGGACGCCGCGAGCGACGGGGCAGCCACGGTGGTGTCCACCGTGGACCGGCCGCCGGCCGCGCGCGTCGCCGGGTCACCGGCCGGTGCCACCGAGTCCGCGGATCCCCCCGCGACGGTCGTCGACGCCCCCGCCCGACGATGGCGGTGGACGCGCCGCCGCCTGGACCTCGCGGTGTACGGCCTCTTCCTGCTCGCCGCGCTCTGGGTGACCAGTCGGATCTGGATGGACCCGGCCGGCCGGGTCGCCTCGCTCTACAGCAGCGACCCGGCGCAGGTGCAGTTCTTCCTCGCCCACTCGGTACGCGTCGTGCTGCACGGCGAGTTCCCGTTCTACACCGACCAGTTCAACTACCCCGACGGGGTCAACCTGATGGCCAACACGGCCATCCTGGCCCTCGGCATCCCGATGGTGCCGGTGACCCTGCTCTTCGGACCGGCGGTCTCGTTCGTGCTGCTGGTCACGCTCGGTCTCGCCGGCACCGCCGCGGCCTGGTACCGGATGCTGTCCCGGCACGTGGTCCGCAACCCGCTGGCCGCGGCCGTCGGCGGCTGGTTCTGCGGGTTCTCGCCGGCCATGCTCTCGCACGCCAACTGGCACCCGAACATCATCAGCCAGTACCTGCTGCCGTTCATCGTGTGGCGGGTGCTCGTGCTCACGCGCTCGCGACGCCCCGTCCGCGACGGTGTGCTGCTCGCGCTGCTGGTCACCGTGCAGGCGTTCATCAACGAGGAGATCCTTCTCTTCACGGCGCTGGCCTGCGGGGTGTTCCTGCTCGCCGTGGTCGTGCAGGAGCCGGCCCGCTGGTCGGCGGCGTGGCGGCCGCTGGCCGTCGGGTTGTCGGCGTGCGCGGTGCTGGCCGGTGCGCTGCTCGCGTACCCGCTCTACATCCAGTTCGCCGGCCCGATGGCGTACCACGGGCTCAGCGACGCGGTACGCGACTACGGCAACGACATCGCCGCCTTCTTCGCGCCCGGCTCACCCACCCTCGGCGGGAACGAGCGGGCGAACGCCAACCTCGCCCCGAACTACTCCGAGGAGAACGCGTTCTTCGGGTGGAGCCTGGCGCTGCTCGCCGTCGGCATCGTGCTCTGGCTGCGCCGGGAGGTGCTGGTCCGCGCCCTCGCGGCGACCGGCGTCGTCTTCGCCGTGCTCTCCCTCGGCGAGCGGATCTCCTGGTGGCACCGGGAGGTGGTCACCGGCCCGTGGGAGTGGCTGGTGCGGCTGCCGTTGCTCGACGCGGTGGTGCCGACCCGGTTCGGCCTCATCACCTCGGTCATGATCGGCATCCTGCTGGCGCTGGCCGTCGAGCGGGCCTGGTCGCTGCCGCTGGCCGACCGGCGTACCGTGCGGACGCTCACCGTCGCCGGCCTGGTGCTCGCGCTGCTGCCCATCGCTCCCATGCCGCTGCGGGTGGTGTCCCGCCCGCCGGTGCCGGAGTTCATCACGGCCGACCGGTGGCGGGCGTACGTGGGACCGGACCAGACGCTCGTGCCGATCCCGGTGCCCAGCATGGGCAACACCAACGGCATGCGCTGGGCGGCCGCCACCAACCTCGACTTCAAGATCCCGGGCGGGTACTTCCTCGCCCCGCGCAACGGCAACACGGGCGACCCGGGACGCTTCGGCGGGCGCCCCAGCGGCGTGGGCCGGCTGCTGGAGGAGGTGGCCACGACCGGACGTACGCCGGAACTGGACGACCGGCAGCGGCGCCGGTCGCTGGACGAGCTGCGGCGCTGGCGGGCGGCCATCCTCGTGCTGCCGGTCGGTCAGCAGAACGCCGAGCCGCTGCGGCGTACCGTCGAGCAGCTGGTCGGTCCCGGTCGCCGCGAGCTGGACGTGTGGGTCTGGGACGTGCGGGCGCTGACCGGCCGTCCGTCCTGATGGCGACGGGCACCGCCGCGCCCGACCGTCGACACGCTGGCCGAACTGGAGGCTGACCCGCGCGGGTCAGCCGACCAGCGGGCGGACGTCCCAGAGCCAGACGTCGTCCACACGCTGCGGCGGGCCGAGCAGGCCGGTCATCAGTTCCCGCAGCACCGTCTCGTCCGGGTGGGCGCCGAGCACCACCACGGAGGCCCGCCACCACCGCAGGTCCTCGATCGCCTGCCGGCGGTTCTCGTCGGTGAGCGCCGGCACCGTGCCGGAGTCCATCGTGGAGTAGATGAGGCTGCTGGTGGGGCGGTTGGGAGCGCCGAAGACACCCTCGCCGCGCTCGTTGGGACCGATGAAGTACCCGCCCGGGATCGGGAACTCCTGGCCCGCGAGGACGCTCCACCGCAGCGTCGGCAGGCCGTGCACGTTGCTCGGGATCGGCACGGGCACCAGCGTCCGTCCGGCGGGGACGTACGGGCGCCAGCCGCCCGCCGTGATGAAGTGCGGTGGCGGGTCGACGGGTTGGGCCGGCAGCGGTCGCGGGAACAGCGGCAGCACGGCGAGCGCGATGGCGGCGTACCCCACGGGGCGCCGCCACCGGCGGACGGCGGTCTCCGCGCGGCCGGGTTCGCCGCCGCGCTGGACGGGCACCAGCCCGCCGGCCGGGCGGCCGGCCGGGGAGAGCGCGTCCCAGGCGAGGGCGAGCAGCACGCCCACCGCCGCGGTGACCACGAGGGCGAGCCGGGTCGGCATCATCATCTCGACCAGCGGCAGGTCGTCCGGGATGTAGTGCCAGGGACCGTTCACCGTGGTCTCCTCGCCGTTCAGCCGGATCCGCGGGCCGAGCGCGGCGACGGAGAAGACCACTGTCAGCACCGCGAGGATCCGCGCCACCAGCGACCGCCGGACCAGCAGCACGAGGGCCACCACGGCGACCAGCACCAGCGGCCACCCGAACCAGGTGTTCTGCTCGGTCAGCCCGATGGTCTGCTCGACGGCGGGATCACCGGCCAGCGTGTCGCGGGGGAAGGTCACGAAGGCGGCCAGGTCCTCGCCCCAGTTGTGGAACACCCCGCCCTGCAGGCCACGGTAGGACTGCGGCCCGTTGAACTGGAACCAGATGGGGTACGCCGTGAGCAGCAGCGCCAGCCCGCCGGCCACGCCCAGCCCCGCGGCGAACCGCCCGGCCACCGCCCGCGCCGCGGCCGGCCGCTGCACGGCGTACGCGAGCACGACGACGAGGCAGGCCAGCGCCGTGAGCAGGAGCATCTCCTCGTTGATGAAGATCTGGTACGCGACCAGCAGGCCGAGCACCACCCCGTTGCGCCGCCACCGGCCGGCTTCGCCGAGGCGCAGCACCCGCACCACGATCAGGGGCAGCAGGAAGTTCGAGACGAAGTTGGGCTGGCCGTTGGCGTGGTGCACGACGCCCGGCGCGAAACCCAGGAACGCGCCGCCGAGGAAGGCCGCCGCCCGGGAGCGCACCAGGTGCCGGGAGAGCATCCAGTAGCTGGTGGCCGCGGTGGCGGCGAGCGCGCCGCCGAGGTAGAGGGCGTACATCACCTGGGGGCCGAGCAGCATGGTCAGCGGCGCCAGCGGCAGCGTCACCCCGAGCAGCGACGTGTTCGCCATCATGTTCACCCCGAGCGGGGCGTTCTGACGGGTGGTGAACAGCGGGTTCTCCAGGTGGCGCACCGAGTACGCCCCGTGGGTGAACAGCCACTCGAACCAGCTGTGGTCGGTGGGCAGGTGCGAGGACACCCGCCCCTGCACGTCCCCCCAGTAGTGCAGGCAGACGAAAACCCCGAGCACCACATAGGCTCCGAGGGCCAGCACGTCGGCACGGGCCGGTCGGCGCCGGGCCCGTCGCGTCGGACCGACCTCGGTCGGGTCGGTGTCGGCAACGGGACTCAGCGAGGGTTCTACCACCGGCACGGCCACGACGCGCCATCGTACAGGCCGGATGCGGGGCATTTGCCGGGCCGGTGCGGCCACGGCCGGTTTGCCGGACGTGCGTCTCCGTCGCGGCGGGGGTGACGGGAGGAAGGCCATGATGGTCATCGACCTCGGCGAGGTGCGCGACGGTCCGCTCCCGGACGAACCCCCGCCCCGGTCCCGGACGCGGCCGGCTCGACGTCCTCTGTGGACGGCACTGGTCGCGCTGGTCGTGGCGGCGGGGCTCGCCGCCGACGGACCGGCGCCCGCCCGCATCGCCTCCGTGCTGCCCGGCTCACCCACCGGCCAGGTGTTCTTCGCGGACGACCTGATCCTCGTCGTCTCGCCGGTCTCGGGCCCGGGCAGCCCCCGTGAGGTGGTCGCCTACCCGCTCCCCGAGCACCCGACCGGTGCCGCCCAACGACCCGAGCCCCGCTGGCGGACCCCGCTGCCGATCACCGGCGACCCCTGGCGGGCGCAGACGAGCCACGGGTCGATCCTGTTCACGAGCAGCAGCGACGACCACCCGATCGGCGAGACGACGATGCTGGACGCCCGGACGGGGCGGCTCGGGTGGCAGCTGCCCGGCGCCGGTGAGGTCGACGGCGCCGGGCGGCTGCTGCTCGCGGATTCCCCGTACCTCCCGGACCGCACGGTGCGGGCGGTGGACGTCGTCAGCGGGCGGACGGTCTGGTCGGCGCCCGCACCCGACAAGGGCGTGCTGCACCACCGCCGGCCCGGTGCGGTCGACCAGGTGGTGCTGGCCGGGCCCGACGGTGGCGTCGAGGTGCGCGACGCCGCGACCGGCGAGGTGCGGCACCGGGCCGACCTCGGGCCGCTCGACGTGGACGCTCCGCTCCAGGTGATCGGCGACCTGCTCGTGCACGTCGACAGGCGGGCGGCCACGATGACCGCCCGGGACCTGGACGGGCTGGGACGGCGCTGGTCGGTCCCGCTGCCGTGGGCCGTGTCGTACGTGGACGACTGCGGGGCGCTGGTCTGCGCGGTCCCGGAGTCCGGCGGCGGGCTCCAGGCGTTCGACGCGACGACGGGTGCGCTCCGGTGGACGTCGGCGGAGTCCGAGACGCTGGTCACGCGCTGGTGGGGCGGGCCGCATCGGGCGGACCGCCTGCTCGTCCTCTCCAGACGGGCGGGCCCCACCACGTTCGCGGTGCTGGACGCCGCCACCGGTCGGCAGCTCGCTCAGCTGGACGCCGGCCAGCTGGTGCCGCCGGCCGACCCGGGCGGACCCTTCTTCGGCCTCCGGCGCACCGCCGACGACCGGTTGGTCGTCGTCGAGCTGGACCTCGCCGTCGCGCGTACCCGCACCGTCGACGTGATCCCCGGCGCGGCCGGCGACTGCCTCACGGGGCCGGACCTCACGCTGGTCTGCCGGCGGCCGGACCGCTCGTCGTTCGGCGTGTGGAGGTTGCCGGCATGAGCGAGCGGATGATCGACCTCGGTGAGGTGCGGCACGACCCCGGTGAGCCGGACCCGCTGCCGCGCCCGCCCCGCGCCGTCGGCCGGCCGCTGCGGTGCGCGCTGGTGCTCCTGGCCGCGCTGGTCACCCTGACGGCCGGTGCGCCGGCCGACCGACGTGAGGTCGTCGTGCTGCCGGCGCCCCTCGGCGCCCAGGCGATGGTCGTCGAGGACCTCTTCCTGGTGATCGACCCCGCCGGTCCGCAGGGCCGGCAGGGGCTGCTGCGCGCGTACCGGCTGCCGGGCGGGGAGCGGGAGTGGCAGATGCCGCTGCCGGTGCAGGGCCGGTACTGGGGGATGTCGGCGCACGACGACCTGCTGCTCGTGACCGGCTATCAGGTATTCGCCGACGATGGGCCGGGTCCCGTCACCATCGCGCTCGACCGGGCCACCGGCGGGCGGCGGTGGCAGCAGCAGGGGAGTGCGCTCCCGCTCCCCGACGGGTCGCTGCTCCTGGAGACCGGCGACGACGAACGGGGCAGGCTCCTGCGGGTCGTCGACGCCTGCTGCGGCACCGTCCGGTGGCAGCTGGACCTGCCGCCCGGGCAGCTGGACTACCGGCCCGACGAGGCGTCCGGCGCCGACCGGTTCGTCTACAGCAGGCCGGACGGCCGGGTCGAGGTGCGCGACCTCGCCACCGGCGCGGTACGCGCGAGCGCCGACCTGTGGGGGCCGGCCGACGCCGGCCAGATCATCGCGCAGGTCATCGGCGACCTGGTGCTGACCGTCGACCGCACGACCGCCACGGTCACCGCGTACGACCTGGACGGCTTCGGACGGCGCTGGCAGATTCGGGTCGACGAGCTGCTCTACGTGTCGAACTGCGGCCCGGTCCTCTGCCTGCAGGGCCGCGGGGCCGGGGTCGTGGCCGTGGACCCGGCCTCCGGGCGCCGTCTCTGGGCGGACACCCGGTGGGGCGGCGTCTGGCCGAGCGGCGACCGCCTCGTGGCGAGCGTGGTGGATAGCCACGGCGCCGGCTCCGACACCGAGCAGATCGCGGTGCTCGACCCGAGGACCGGCCGGGTCCTCGGGTGGTGGGGACGCTGGCAGCTGGCGCTGCCCGGCACGCTCGGCGACGGGTTCGTCGGCGTTCGGCCGTATCCGGGAGGCGGGCTTCTCGTCGCCGAACTGCACGACACCGACGGCACCGTCCGCCGGCTGGACGTGCTGCGGGACGCCGCCGGGGAGTGCCAGCTCGGCGGAGCCCTGCTGATCTGCCGGCGCATGGACGGCACCTACGGGCTCTGGCCGCTGCGCCGGTGACCCTCCGGCGGGCCGCCGTACGCCACGGCGTCGGTGTCACCAGTTCGGCTGCGCGGGCGCCGGGGGCAGCGGCACGTCCGGCGGGTGGATGACGTACGCCATCCCGCCGCTGCCGCGCTGCCAGGCGGCCTCGAACCGGTCCCGGGCGACGGCGCGGCGCACCGCCTCGTCGTCCGGCGCGTAGGGGTCGTTGAGCACCGGGTCCCCGCCCGCCGTGAAGCCGGCCAGCACGATCAGGTGGCCCCGCGTGTCGTAGTCCAGGCCGGGCACGTCGCCGACCCGGAAGGCCGCCGAGACCACCAGGGGGATCCCCGCGGCGATGAACGCCTCCGCCTCGGTCAGCGAGCGCAGCCGGGTGACGAACGCGTCCATCCCGTGCAGGCCGGCGTACGCGGTGTTGAACGGCCAGTTGCCGGTGCCGTCGTAGGCGTGGTCGTAGCAGTGCCGGGCGGCGTGCACCACCACCGGGCGCGGTCCGGGCGGGTCCACCCACGCGTATCGCTCGGGCGGTGGCGCGGCGTCCCAGAAGGCGAGCACCATCGACGTGCAGGTCGGGCTGCACCAGGCGTCGCCGCCACCGCCCCAGCGGGGTTGGGGGCCGTGCAGCCGCTGCGAGTAGCGGGGGACGTCCAGCACGACGCCCCGCGCGCCGCGGCCGTCCGCCGCGTCGGCCGCGTCAGGGCCGTCCGGCGTGGCGGGCGCGTCCGGTGGGCCGTCGGCGGGGGATCCGCTGGCGACGGCGCCGACCGTACGCAGCGCCGGGCCGAGGTCGCTGCCCGCCGGCCGGAGCAGGGTCACCCGGACCTGCCAGCCCGTGACGGTGGCCTCGCCGACCACGAGCGTGTCGGCGTCCACCCGGGCCGCCGGGTCGCGCTGCCCGGGCACCGAGGCGCGGCGTACGGTCCGGTCGTCGGCGGCCCAGCGGCCCAGCGTGTACCAGCCGGTGGCCGGGGCGTCCCCGTGCCAGCCGCGCAGCTCCACGTCGATCCAGCAGCCGTCCGGCGTGCGTGCCGTCCAGGAGGGGACCACCTCCGCGACGGGGAAGCCGGCCGGCACCGGAGGGGACGTCCAGCGTCCCCACTCGTACCGGTTGTCGTCGCCGTCCGGACCGGGCCGTACGCCGGCCGGCTCGGCGAGCACCAGCCCGGTCGCGCCGGCGCGCAGCCCCACGGCGGCTCCCCGTCCCTCGTCCCCAGGGAAGCGGAACCCGCGGTAGGCGATGTCCCGCGTCCGGGGCGGGGCTGCTGTGGTCATGGCACGTCCGTCCGTCGCTGTAGCCGAATGCCGGAAGCATCGCGTACGGCGAAGGTTTCCGGCAACGACGGGGCGGCGAGGGATGCTGGTTTGGCGGCCGCCACTAGGTTGTCGGGTGGTCAGCAGCGAGGAGGCCGGCATGCGGGTACTGGTGGTGGAGGACGAGCGCAACCTCGCCGACGCGATCGCGCGCGGCCTGCGCAAGCGGGGCATGGCGGTCGACGTCGCCTACGACGGTGACGCCGGTCACGAGATGGCCTTCGTCACCCGCTACGACGTCGTGGTGCTGGACCGCGACCTGCCCGGCGTGCATGGTGACCAGATCTGCGCCGAGCTGGCCGCCTCCGACACGCTGACCCGCGTGCTGATGCTCACCGCGAGCGGCACGGTGGCCGACCGGGTGGAGGGGTTGCAGCTCGGCGCCGACGACTACCTGCCGAAGCCGTTCGCCTTCGACGAGCTGGTCGCCCGGGTGCAGGCGCTGGGGCGGCGGGCCACTCCGGCCACCCCGCCGGTGCTCTCCCTGGCCGACCTGGTGCTGGACCCGGCCCGGCGGGTGGCGACCCGTGGCGGGGTGCCGGTCGACCTCACCAACAAGGAGTTCGGCGTGCTCTGCGAGCTGCTCAAGGCGCGCGGCGCGGTGGTGTCCAGCGAGGAGCTGCTGGAGCGGGTCTGGGACGCCAACACCGACCCGTTCACCACGATCGTGCGGGTCACCGTCATGACCCTGCGCAAGAAGCTCGGCGACCCGCCCCTCATCGAGACGGTGGTCGGGGCCGGCTACCGCACCGCCGAGGTGGCGGCGTGACCCCCGCCGGCGTCGCCGCGGCCCGGCTCGCGAGGACGGGCCGTCGGCCACGGCTGCGCCCCACCCTGCGCCTGCGGCTCACCCTGCTCAACGGCGTCCTGCTGGTCGGTGCGGGCGCCGTCCTGGTCCTGCTCGCCTGGTTGCTCGTCCGCGACGCGCTGCGCCCCAGCGACGAGCTGCTGCCCGGCACCACCGTGGTGCTTGCCGACGGCCGGTCGCTCGACGCCGCCCAGTGGCAGCGGCAACTGGTCGACTCGGCCTCCGGCGAGCTGCTGGCCAAGGGTCTGGTGGCGCTGCTGGCGATCGGGATCGTCGGGGTGGCCGGCGCGTACGCGGTGGCCGGCCGCGCGTTGCGCCCGCTGCACCAGGTCACCGCCACCGCCCAGCGGCTCGGCGAGGCCACCCTCGACCAGCGCATCGGCTACTCGGGCGCGGACGACGAGGTGGCCGAGCTGGCGAAGACGTTCGACGCGATGCTGGACCGGATCGCCGCCGCGTTCGAGACGCAGAAGCGCTTCGTGGCCAACGCGTCCCACGAGCTGCGCACCCCGCTCGCCGTGATGCGTACCGAGATCGACGTGACGCTCAGCGACGACGAGGCGGACATCGCCGAGTACCGGCGGATGGCCACGGTCGTACGGGACGCGTCGGAGCGCGCGAACGGTCTCGTCGACGCGCTGCTGGTGCTCGCCCGCAGCGAGGCGCAGGCCGGCCGCCAGCTCGGCCGGCGTACCGAGTGCGACCTCGCCACCGGCACCGCGAACGCGCTGTCGGCCGTACGCCGGGAGGTCGAGCGGATCGGCCTGCAGGTGCAGACGTCGCTGGAGTCAGCACCGGTCGTCGGCGACCCGGGGCTGCTGGACCGGCTGGCCGGGAACCTCGTCGAGAACGCCGTCCGCTACAACCACCTGCACGGTCGGCTCTGGGTGCGTACGGGCACCGACGGGCGGCACTCCTGGCTGGTGGTGGGGAACACCGGCTTCGAGGTGGACCCGGCCGACGTGCCCGGGCTGTTCGAGCCGTTCCGGCGCGGCGGGCGGGAGCGTACCGGCGCTCGCGGCTCCGGGCTGGGACTCTCCATCGTGCGGGCCGTCTGCGACGCCCACGGCGGCACCGTGCACGCGGTCGCCCAACCGGGCGGCGGCCTGGAGGTGACCGTCCGGCTCCCCTCGGCCGACGTCGCGCCGGCGACGCCCGGCGAGGGGCGATCCGGCGCGGCCGGGTAGGCGCTCGGCCACGGCGAGCCGGCGGCACGGCGGTAGGGGTGACGCCGTTGGGCGTGCGCCGCGCCGGGCTTGCGGCGCGGGGCTTGCGGCGCCCGGCTTGCGGCGCGGGGCTTGTGTGGCGACGCCGTAGGTGTGAGGATCATGCCGTCAGCCCGACGGACGGAAGGGGGTGTGGTTGATGTCCACCATGACCAGTCCCGCGCCCCGCCCCGGTCTCCGCTGACATCGCCGACAGGCGGGCGCGCCGACCGCTCGAAGGAGCGACCGTGAGCGCACGCATCCACAACATCGCCGTCGACTGCCACGACACGTACGCCCTGGCCGGCTTCTGGGCCGAGGTGTTCGAGTGCCCCCGCCAGCCGGAGGACCTTCCCGGCGACCCGGAGGCCAGCCTGCTGCCGCCCGGCGGCCCGATGGTGCTCTTCCTCGCCGTGCCCGAGGGAAAGACCATCAAGAACCGGCTGCACCTCGACCTGTCGCCGACCGACCGGACCCGCGACGAGGAGGTCGCGCGGCTGCTCGGCATCGGGGCGACGCACGTCGCCGACCACCGCCGGCCCGACGGGTCCGGCTGGGTGGTGCTGGCCGACCCGGAGGGCAACGAGTTCTGTGTCGTCCGCAGTGAGGCCGAACGGGCCGCGTCAGCGCCACCGGCCGGCGCCGCGCCGAGCGCCTGAGACGGCGGGGCCCCGGCCACCACGTCCGTGGTGACCGGGGCCCTCCCCGTCGCTCAGCGCTTCTCGATCTCGCCGCGCATCGTGACGAACTCGCTCGCGACCTCGTCGGCGGACTTGAAGAAGACCACGATGGCGCCGACGCTGCCCTTGTCGGCCCAGACGCACACCCCGACGGGAGTGGCGCCGGCCTTCCCGTCGCCGCAGCGGGCGTCGCCACCGAGCGGCCCGGGCGACACCGTGTCCATCTTCGTGACACCGAGCTCGGACGAGAACCCGGCGATCGCGTCGTCCAGCTCCTTCTTCGGGTCGGCCATGATCCCGGAGGCGGCGACGACCATCACCAGGTCCTGCTTGGCCGGATCCCCGTAGAAGGCGCCCACGGTGCTGGTCTCGCCCGTCGCGGTGCTCTTCACGTCGTTGACCATCTCGTCGGCGAGGGCCTGCAGCTCCGAGTCGGTGATCTTGGGGCGGCCGGCGAGCGTCTCCGGGGCGACGACCCGGGTGCGGGCGGCGTTGACCCCCTCGCTCACGTCGTCCTTGACGGCGAACCACGTGGCCAGGCCGCCACCGAGGCAGAGCACCAGCACCACGACGGCCACGATGCCGATGATCTTGCCGGCGCTCGACTTCTTCTTCGGCGGAACGGGGTTCAGCTCACCGAAGGACTGCCCGCCCTGGGCCGGTGGGAAGCCGCCCGGCTGCTGGGGCGGGTAGCCCTCGCTCTGGGGCGCCGGCGGCTGCGACGGGTAGCCCGACCCGCCCGGCTGCTGCGGAGCCGGGTAGCCGCCCGACTGGCCCGGGTACCCGCCGCCCTGCTGCGGGGCCGGGTAGCCACCCTGCTGACCGGGGTAGGCACCGCCCTGCTGGCCCGGGTGGCCGCCGCCCTGCTGGGGGTAGCCGCCCTGCTGCGGGTAGCCCCCGCCCTGCTGGCCGGGGTACGCGCCGCCCTGCTGGGGCGGGTATCCGCCGGGCTGCCCCTGCTGCTGGTGACCGCCCTGCTGGGGCGGCGGGTAGTTCCCCGGCTGCCGGGGCCCGGGGTGGCCGCCCGGGGGCGGGGGATAGGAACCGTGCCCCGAGGGCGGGGGGTAGGAATCGGCCGGCGGATACGACATGGGTCAGCTCCAGGTGAGTAAAGCGGAACACGCGATCTTATCCAGCTCGACCTGGGCTTCGCTGCCCCCGAACGGTCGGCGGTACTGCGCGTAACGGTAGCGGTGCGGCGCACCGGAGCCGGCGCGCCCCACAGAGACGATCGCGGTGACCGGCCGCGTCCGGTGTGGACGCCGCCGGCCACCGCGACGCGGGGGAGCGGGGGTGTGGTCAGGCGGGGAGGCTGGCGACCCCGCGGGGCAGGAACCGGCGGCCGGTGACCCGCTCGGAGGTGCCGGTCCGGTCCAGGTACGGCGTGACGCCACCCAGGTGGAACGGCCAGCCGGCGCCGAGGATCATGCACAGGTCGATGTCCTGCGCCTCGGCGACGACGCCCTCGTCCAGCATCAGCCGGACCTCCTCCGCGAGCGCGTCCAGCGCGTTCTGGCGTACCTGCTCGGCGGTCAGCGGGGAGTCGCCGACCACCAGCAGCTTCGCCACCTCCGGGTTCACCTCGTCGTCCACCACGATGGGCTGGCCGCTCTCGGCGATCCGCTTGAGGTTCTCGCTGACGCCGAACCGGTCCGGGAACGCGGCGTGCAGGGTGCCGCCCACGTGGTACGCCACGGCCGGGCCCACGAGCTGGAGCAGGGCGAGCGGGCGCATCGGCAGGCCCAGCGGGTCGAGCGCGCTGTTCGCCACGTCCAGCGGCGTGCCGGCGTCCACGGCCGCGAAGACGGTGCCGAGGAACCGGGTGAGCAGCCGGTTGACCACGAACGCGGGCGCGTCCTTGACGAGGACCGAGGACTTCTTCAGCTGCTTGCCGACCGCGAACGCGGTGGCCAGCGTGGCGTCGTCGGTCCGCTCGCCGCGGACGATCTCCAGCAGCGGCAGCACGGCGACGGGGTTGAAGAAGTGGAAGCCGACCACCCGCTCCGGGTGCTCCAGGTCCTCGGCCATGGCGGTCACCGACAGGCTGGACGTGTTGGTGGCGAGCACCGCCTCCGGCTTGACGATCTTCTCCAGCTCGGCCCAGACCTGCTTCTTCACCGCCAGGTCCTCGAAGACCGCCTCGATGACGAAGTCGGCGTCGGCGAACGCGCCCTTGTCGACCGAGCCGCTGACCAGGCCGTACAGCTTGGCCGCGGTGCCCTTGTCCATCCGGCCCTTGCTGACCTGCTTCTCGATCTGGGTGTGGACGTAGCCGACGCCCTTGTCCACCCGGGCCTGGTCCAGGTCCGTCATGACGACCGGCACCTGCAGCCGGCGCGCGAAGAGCAGCGCGAGCTGGCTGGCCATCAGGCCGGCGCCGACGATGCCCACCTTGGTGACCGGGCGGGCCAGCCCCTTGTCCGGCGCGCCCGCCGGCCGCTTGGCCCGTCGCTGCACCAGGTCGAACGCGTACAGGCCGCTGCGCAGCTCCTCGGAGAAGACGAGGTCGGCCAGGGCCTCGTCCTCGGCGGCCGTGCCGGCGGCGAAGTCCGCGTCCTTCGCGGTGTCCAGCAGGTCCAGCGCCCGGTACGCGGCCGGGACCGCGCCGTGCAGCCGCTGGTCGAGGGTCTGCCGGGCGAAGTAGAGCACGCCGGCCCACATGTCCCGGTCGACCTCGGGCCGGGTGACGGTGACCTGTCCGCGTACGACGCCGGCCGCCCACTCCAGCGAGCGCTCCAGGAAGTCGGCCGGCTCCAGCAGGACGTCGGCGATGCCCATCTCGGCCGCCTGCTTCGGCTTGAGCATCCGGTTCTGCATGAGCGGGTTCTGGATGATGACCTGGGTGGCGGCCGGGATGCCGATAAGGTTCGGCAGCAGCTGCGTGCCGCCCCAACCGGGCACGAGGCCGAGCGAGACCTCGGGCAGCGCGAGTGCCGCGGCCCCGCCGGAGAGCGTCCGGTAGTGGCAGTGCAGCGCCAGTTCCAGGCCGCCGCCCATCGCCGCGCCGTTGATGAACGCGAACGTGGGCACGGCGCTGTCCTTGAGCCGGGCGAAGACCCGGTGGCCGAGCCGCCCGATCTCCAGGGCCTGCTCCCGGTCGGCCAGCAGCGGCAGGCCGGTGATGTCCGCGCCCACGCAGAAGACGTACGGCTTGCCGGTGACCGCGACGAACGCCGGGTCGGCGGCGAGGGCGGCGGTGATGGCCTCGTCGAGGCTGGTCAGGCCGCCCGGGCCGAAGGTGTTCGGCTTCGTGTGGTCGAAGCCGTTGTCCAGGGTGATCAGTGCGGCGGGCCGGTCCAGCCCCGGTACGTTCACCTGCCGCAGCAGCGCCTTGGTGACGACCTCGTTCGGTGCCGCGAGCGCGCTCACTTGTTGCCCTCCCAGTGGGGGTTCTCCCAGATCACGGTGCCGCCCATGCCGATGCCGATGCACATGGCGGTGAGCCCGTAGCGGACCTCGGGGTGCTCGGCGAACTGCCGGGCGAGCTGCGTCATGAGCCGTACGCCCGAGGAGGCGAGCGGGTGGCCGATGGCGATCGCCCCACCCCAGGGGTTCACCCGCGGGTCGTCGTCGGCGATGCCGAAGTGGTCGAGGAACGCGAGCACCTGCACGGCGAACGCCTCGTTCAGCTCGAACAGGCCGATGTCGTCGATGGTGAGGCCGGCGATGCGCAGCGCCTTCTCGGTCGACGGGACCGGGCCGTACCCCATCACCTCGGGCTCGACGCCGACGAAGCCGTACGACACGAGCCGCATGGCGACCGGCAGGCCCAGCTCACGGGCGGTCTCCTCGGCGGCGATGAGGCTCGCCGTGGCGCCGTCGTTCAGGCCGGCCGCGTTGCCCGCGGTGACCTTGCCGTGCGGGCGGAACGGGGTCTTGAGCGTCGCGAGCTTCTCCATCGAGGTGTCCCGCGGCGCCTCGTCCACCGTGGCCAGACCCCAGCCGCCGTCCTCGTCGCGGATCGCGACCGGCACCAGGTCGGCCTGGAGCTTGCCGTTGGCGTACGCCTTCGCGGTCTTCTGCTGCGAGGCGAGCGCGAACGCGTCGGTGCGCTCCTTGGTGATGTGCGGCAACCGGTCGTGCAGGTTCTCCGCGGTGGCGCCCATGACCAGGGCGGACGGGTCGACGAGCTTCTCCGCGATGATGCGCGGGTTCGGGTCGACGCCCTCACCCATCGGGTGGCGGCCCATGTGCTCGACGCCGCCGGCGATCGCGACGTCGTACGCGCCCATGGCGATGCCACCGGCCACGCTGGTCACCGCGGTCATCGCCCCGGCGCACATCCGGTCGATGGCGAAGCCGGGAACCGTCTTGGGCAGACCGGCCAGCAGGGCGGCGGTCCGGCCGATGGTGAGGCCCTGGTCGCCGATCTGGGTGGTGGCGGCGATGGCGACCTCCTCCACCCGCTCCGGCGGCAGCTGCGGGTTGCGGCGCAGCAGCTCGCGGATGCAGCGGATCACCAGGTCGTCGGCGCGGGTGTTGGCGTACATGCCACCCGCCTTGCCGAACGGGGTGCGGACGCCGTCGACGAAGACGACATCCCGAACTTCACGGGGCACTTGAGAGCCTCCTTTTCGACCACGCTCCGGCCCCGCGCCGACGGGCGGCACTCCGGGCCGGACGACGGTCGCCGGCACTGGCGTTTCCCTCGGATGCTACTCGCCAGTAACCGGGCGGGGCACCGCGCCCCGTGTGGCCCACCCCACACCCGGGCTCCTCCCCCGGGGCGGGGGACTCCCGTTGATCATGAAGTTATCGCGCCGACACGCCGTCAGCCCGGACGACAACTCCATGATCACCCCCCGCGGGCCGCGGACGGCGGCGCCGGGAGGGGTGGGGGTGGGTCAGGTTGGGGGGTCGGTCAGGGCGGTGGTCAGGTCGGCCACGAGCAGGCCGATCTGCCACTCGCGCGCGCCGAAGCCGCGCAGGGTCTCGGCCACCGTGGACTCGGTGATCTCCTCGGGCGGCACCCAGGCCAGCCGGCGTACCGAGTCCGGCGCGATGAGGTTCTCCGCCGGCAACCGGTGCTCGCCGGAGATCCGCAGCACCACCTCCCGGCACCGGGCCAGCCGCGCCGCGGCCACCGGGTCCCGCTCCGCCCACCGGTGCGGCGGCGGTGGACCCTCGACCGCCGGGGCGACCGGCAGCGCGTCCTCCGGCAACTGCCGCGCGTCGTCGAGGGCGGCCAGCCAGGTCCGCGCCAGCCGGCGTACCGATCGGCCGCCGAAGCCCGGCAGGGTCAGCAGGGTCTTCTCGTCCTTGGGGTCCAGCTCGGCGGCGGCGATGATCGCCGAGTCGGGCAGCACCCGGCCCGGCGCGGCGTCCCGGCGGGCCGCGATCTGGTCCCGGGCGTACCACATCGAGCGGACCCGGGCCTGCGCCCGCGCCCCCCGCACCCGGTGGATCCCGGAGGTCCGCCGCCACGGTTCGGCCCGCACGCGCGGCGGGCGGGCGCCGGTGCGGACCAGCGCGGCGAACTCCTCGGCCGCCCACTCCGACTTGCCCTGCCGGATCAGCTCCTCGTCGAGCGCGTCGCGCAGGTCGACCAGCAGCTCGACGTCGAGAGCGGCGTACGTGAGCCAGGACTCGGGCAGCGGGCGGCTCGACCAGTCGGCCGCCGAGTGGTGCTTCTCGAGGGCGTATCCCAGCAGCTGTTCGGTCAGCGCGGCCAGACCGACCCGCTCGAATCCGGCCAGCCGAGCGGCCAGTTCCGTGTCGAACAGGCGGCGCGGCCGCAGCCCCAGCTCGGCCAGACAGGGCAGGTCCTGGCTGGCCGCGTGGAGCACCCACTCGGCCTCACCGATCACCTCGTCGAGCGGGGTGAGGTCGGACAGGGGCAGCGGGTCGATCAGGACGGTGCCGGCGCCCTCGCGACGCAGTTGCACGAGGTACGCCCGCTGGCTGTAGCGGTAGCCGGAGGCGCGTTCGGCGTCGAGGGCGACCGGGCCGCTGCCCGCGGCGAAACGGGCCACGACCTCGGCGAGTTCCTCCGGGGTGGCCACCGGTTGCGGCGTGCCCTCACGAGGGGCGGTCAACAGCACGGGCCCGCCGGAGGTCGGGTCGGTCCCCGCGCCCGCCGGCTCCGGCTGAGCCGACGGCGGGTGGTGCGGTTCGTCTCCCGGACGGCGTTCGGCGGCCCGACGGCGCAGGGGTGGTTCGTCGGTCACCTGACAACCCTAGTTCGCCCGGCGAACCTGCGGGTGCAGCCGGTCGGCCCGTGTGTCGGTCGGATACCCGCCCACCGCCCTCGGAGGTGGGACATCGGGGGAGACAAACCCCGTTCACGCCGGTACGGTCCATCGGGCCGCCGCGTGGGTCGAGGGGACCACGAGCGAGGCGGCGGCGCGGCGTCGACGGGGGAGGAAAGTCGATCATGACGGCGGGCTACGGTACGGCTGGCTACGGTCCGGGGGGCGAGAACCGGGGGGACGGGAACCCTCCGGACGCGCCCACGGCACCCACGACGGACCGGCCCGGGCCGCTGCCGCCTCGGTTCGAACCGTCGCCCGGGACGGCGACGCCCTGGCCGACCGCGCCCGCGCCGGGTCAGCCCGCCCCGGGTCTGTCCGGCATGCCGCCACAGAACCCGCCCGGTGCGTCCATGTCGGCGCACGCCGGCACGTCCGTGCCGCACCAGTCCTCGCCCGGCGCGTCCGTGCCGCACCAGTCCTCGCCCGGCGCGTCCGTGCCGCACCAGTCCTCGCCCGGCGCGTCCGTGCCGCACCAGTCCTCGCCCGGCGCGTCCGTGCCGGCCTGGCCCGGTGCGCCCGGCGTCGCCCAGTCCGCCGCCGGCCGGGTGCCGGCTCCGGCCGGCTGGTCGCCGCCGGCGCAGGGAGCGACTCCGAACGCGGGCCGGCCCGACGACCCCCGTGGCGCCGGGTCGCCGCCGAACGCCGGACCGTGGGCGCCACCGGTCCCCGCGGAACCCGCGCCGCCGGCCGGGGCCGCCGGCTCGGCACCGGCCGGACCGGCCATGCAGCCGTCGTCCGGGCCCCTGCCCGCCGGCCCGTCTTCGCTGCCCTCCGGGCACTCCGGGCCGCTGCCGGTGTCCCAGGGCACCGCGCCGGCCGGGCCGCTGCCGCCCGCCGGTCCGGTGTGGCCGGCCGTGGGTGGCGCGTACCCCCTCGCGCCGAGCACGCCGGGCACGAAGGCCCGCGGCAGGCGGTGGCTCACCGTGGTCGCCGTGGTGGTCGCCCTGCTCCTGGCCGGGCTGACCGGCGTGCAGGCGTACCAGATCGACCGGCTCGGCGACCGGCTGGCCGCCACCGACCGAAAGCTCGCCGAGGCGCAGAGCGGCGACGGCGCCCGGCTCGACGGGCTGGAGCAGCGCGCGGGGGCGCTGGAGAAGCAGGCCGGCGCGACGTTCAACCCGGAGGCGGTGGCCAGCGCCGTGCTGCCCAGCGTGTTCCGGGTCCGCGCCGGGCAGTTCACCGGCACCGCGTTCGCGGTCGGCAAGCCGGCCGCCGGGGGCGGGACGAACCTGTTCACCAACTACCACGTGGTGGAGGCGGTCTACGAGGGCGGCGGCCGCCAGGTGTTCCTGGAGCGCACCGACCAGCGCTTCCCCGCCACCATCGTCAAGGTCGACAAGACCAACGACATCGCCCACCTGCGCACCAGCGCCCGGTTCACCGGACTGGCCGCCGCGCCCGAGGCCGTGAAGTCCGGCCAGCAGATCGTGGTGGTCGGCGCGCCGCTCGGCCTGGAGGACACCGTGACCACCGGGGTGGTGAGCGCGCTCCGCGACGCGCAGGACGACTCCGGGCCGGTGCTCCAGTTCGACGCGCCGATCAACCCCGGGAACTCGGGCGGACCGGTGGTCAACGGGAACAAGCAGGTCGTCGGGATCGCCACCGCCAAGGCGCGCGACGCCGAGGGGATCGGCCTCGCCGTACCGATCAAGGTCGCCTGCGACGGCTTCAAGATCTGCTGATCGTCCTTCCGGCGGGCCGCCGGGCGGCGCGGGCCGCCACCCGGCTGCTCGCCGCGCCGCCGTCCGCCGCTCACCCCCACGGGCATCCGGCCGGGTCGTGTCGACCGGCCGTCGTACCACCCACGGTCCGTCCGCGCGGACCGCTCACCTGGAGGAAGAGAGATGACCCAGTCACCGACCGGGCCGCAGGGATATCCGCCGCCCCACCCGGCGCAGCCACCGGCCGCGCCCGGCCAGCCGCCGTCGCCCGAGCAGTCGTGGCAGCGGCCGACCGCGACGTACGGCACGCCCCGACCTGCCCCGTCCGAGGCACCGACGCAGCCCCTGGCGTCCGCGCAGCCCGGCGCGCCGGTGCCTCCCACCGGGCCGGCCCAGCCGTACGCCGCGCCGCCGACCCAGCCGACCCCGCCGTACGCCGCCCAGCCGGCCCCGCCGTTCTCGGCGCCGCCCGCCCAGCCGGCTCCGCCGCACTCCGCGCCCCCGGCCCCGCCGTTCCCCGCGCCGTCGGCCCAGCCCACCCAGCCGTTCTCCGCGCCCCCGACCCCGCCGTTCTCCGCCCCGCCGGCCGCGGCCGGATACGCGTCGCCGGCCGGGCACGTGTCGCCGGCCAGCGTCCCGCCGTACGTCGGGCCGGTCTCCGGACCGCCGGTGCCCGGCGTCGACCAGCCGATGTCCGTGCCGCCGGCCGGCGCGTACCCCGGCGCCCCGATGTCGGCGCCACCCGGCGCCGTCCCGCCGTACGGTCCGGCCGGCGCGACCGGCGGACGGGGTCGTACGGTGCTGATCCTCGCCGTGGTGGCGGGGCTGTTCTTCGTGCTCGGCGGTGTGATGACCGGCCTCTACCTGACCAAGAGCAGCGAACTGGACCGCACCGAGCGGCGGCTCACCGCGCAGGTCAGCGAGCGCGACGGCACGATCGCCGCCAACGCCAAGGAGATCGACAAGCTCAAGACCGACCTGCAGACGGTGCGGGACCGGCTGGCCGACACCGAGCAGGACCTCACCGGCACCCGCAACGACCGTGACGAGCAGGCCCGGCAGAAGAAGGTCATCGCCAACTGCCTCGACAAGCTCACCACCGCGCTGGGCGCGGCGGCGGCCGGTGACAAGGGCGCGTACGACAAGGCCATGCAGGGCCTGGACAAGGTCTGCGACGAGGCCGAGAACTACCTCTGACGCCCACCCGTACCGGGTCAGGCCGCGCCGGCGGGGCGACGCTCCGGCAGCGCGGTCACCCCGGGCGGCGGCAGCCCGGCCGTCGAGGCCAGCAGCGCGCACCACGCCAGCAGGTGCGGGGCCAGGTCGTCGTCGACCGGCGTCCAGGAGGCGCGGATCTCGATGTCACCGGCGGCGGGCGGGCCGGCCAGGTCACCGAACCGGGTCGACATGGTCTGCGTCACCGTCCCGCCGATGGCCCGGTGGCCGGCCTCCTGCGCGTCGAGCGCGTCGGTGAGCCAGGTCCAGCCGACGCCGGGGAGCAGCGGGTCGGCGGCCAGGTCGGCCTCCAGTTCGGCGGTCACGTACGTGACCAGCCGCAGCGTGCCCTGCCACGCCTCGTGTCCGGCCGGGTCGTGCAGCAGGATCAGCCGCCCGGTCGCCACCTCGTCCCCGTCGCGCAGCACGCTCGCGGCGAGCGCGAAGGCGTACGGGGCGAGCCGCTGCGGCGCGCCGACCTCCTCGAGGACGATCTCCGACCGGGGCGCCGCGGACCGTAACCCGGCGACCGCGCGGGCGAAGGTCTCTGGGAGCGCGATCGGAGGGGCCATGCCGGCAGCCTATGCCGCCGCCCCACCGACAGGCGCGACGGCGCGCCGACGCGGCCGCCGGCCCGGTCCTATGAGACAGGCCCCACTCGGGGGCCCTTCCGTCCGGCGCGGGCGGGACGGGTGGCACGATGGCCGCGATGAGCACGGACAGCACGGGCACCGCCGCCCGAGACGGACAGCCCACGACCGGACCGGGGGACTCGGCCTTCGTCCGGGCCTGCCGCCGCCAGGCCGGCCCGCACACCCCGGTCTGGTTCATGCGCCAGGCCGGCCGCTCCCTCCCCGAGTACCGCGAGATCCGCGCGAACGTGGGGATGCTGGAGTCCTGCCGCCGCCCCGAACTGGTCACCGAGATCACGCTCCAGCCCGTACGCCGGCACGGCGTGGACGCCGCGATCCTGTTCAGCGACATCGTGGTGCCCGTCGCCGCGGCCGGAATCGAGCTGGACATCGTGCCCGGCACCGGACCGGTGGTGGCGCAGCCCATCCGCGACGCCGACGACGTCGAGCGGATCCGCCCGATCGGCCGCGACGACGTCCCGTACGTGGACGAGGCCGTCACGACCCTCGTCGCCGAGCTGGGCGACACGCCCCTGATCGGCTTCGCCGGCGCGCCGTTCACCCTGGCCAGCTACCTGGTCGAGGGCGGCCCGTCGCGGACGCACGCCAGGACCAAGGCGCTCATGCACGGCGATCCGCAGCTGTGGCACGCGCTCTGCGCCCGGCTGGCCGAGGTGACGCTGGCGTTCCTGCGCGTCCAGGTGGCCGCCGGGGTGTCGGCGGTGCAGCTCTTCGACTCGTGGGCCGGGGCGCTGTCGGAAGCGGACTACCGCCGCTACGTGCTGCCGCACTCGACGACCGTGCTGTCGGGGCTCGCCGACGCCGGGGTGCCCCGGATCCACTTCGGGGTGGGCACCGCCGAGCTGCTCGGCGCGATGGGCGAGGCGGGGGCGGACGTGGTGGGCGTCGACTGGCGGACCCCGCTGGACGTGGCCACCCGCCGGATCGGCCCC
Source organism: Micromonospora globbae (assembly GCF_036184225.1). Taxonomy (NCBI): domain Bacteria; kingdom Bacillati; phylum Actinomycetota; class Actinomycetes; order Micromonosporales; family Micromonosporaceae; genus Micromonospora; species Micromonospora globbae. The sequence continues at coordinate 3,780,297 of NZ_CP108084.1, read as the reverse complement.
GACCGGGCCGTGCAGGGCAACCTCGACCCGGCCGTGCTGCTCGCGCCGTGGCCGGTGGTCGAGGCCGAGGTGCGCCGGGTGCTGGAGGAGGGCCGGGCCGCGCCGGGCCACGTCTTCAACCTCGGTCACGGTGTGCTGCCGGAGACCGACCCCGACGTCCTGACCCGGGTGGTCGCGCTCGTGCACGAACTCACCGCGACCGGGCGGAGCTGAGCGGCGTGCGGCGGCCCGCGCGGGTGGCGGTGGTCGGCGGCGGCGTCGCCGGGCTGGCCGCCGCGGTCCGGTTGCGCGACCGCGCCCCGGAGGGCACCGAGATCACGGTGTACGAGCGGTCCGGCGCGCTCGGCGGCAAGCTGCGCACCGGTGAGCTGGCCGGGCAGCCGGTGGAGTTCGGCGCCGAGTCGTTCCTGATGCGCGACCCGGCCGGCGGGGAGTCCGCGGCCGTGGCGCTGGTGCGCCGGCTCGGGCTGGCCGACCGCATCGTGCACCCGACCGTCGGGCGGGCCGCGCTGGCCGTCGACGGGGAGCTGCGCCCGGTGCCCGCCGGCACGCTGGTGGGCGTACCCGGGGACCTGGCCGCGGTGTCGACGGTGGCGCGGCCGGACGCGGCGGCCGACCGCGACGAGGGCCGCCCGCTGCTCGGCCCGGACGAGGACGTGAGCGTCGGCGCGCTGGTCCGCGCCCGGCTCGGTGGCGAGGTGGTCGACCGGCTGGTCGACCCGATGCTCGGCGGGGTGTACGCGGGCCGCGCGGACGACCTGTCGCTGACCGCCACGATGCCCGCGCTGGCCCGTGCCGCCCGGGTGGAGCACACCCTGGTCGGCGCGGTCCGTGCCGCACAGGCCGCGGCGCCCCGTGCCCCGGGCGCGCCCGTCTTCGGCACCCTGGTCGGCGGGCTCGGCACGCTGGTCGAGGCGGCGGCCCGGGTGAGCGGCGCGACGATCCGCCGGGACGCGACGGTACGTGAGCTGCACCCCACCCCGGCCGGGTGGCGGCTGACCATCGGCCCGACCCGCGACCCGGAGCACGTCGAGGTCGACGCCGTGGTGCTCGCCGTGCCGGCGCGGGCGGCCGCCCGGCTGCTCGCCGGGCCGGCGCCGGAGCTGGCCGGGACCGTCGGCCGGCTGGACTACGCGAGCGTCGCGCTCGTCACCCTCGCGCTGCCGGAGCCGCGCCTGCCGGAACTCTCCGGGTTCCTGGTGCCCGGCACCGAAGGGCTCCTCGTCAAGGCGTCCACGTTCTTCACCACGAAGTGGGGGCACCTGCGCCGCCCGGACGGCCTCGCCCTGGTGCGCGCCTCGGTCGGCCGGTACGGCGAGGAGGAGCAGCTCCAGCGCCCGGACGAGGACCTGGCGGCGACCGTGCACCGCGAGCTGTCCGCGGTCGTCGGCTCGCCGCTGCCCACCCCGGTCGCCGGGCACGTGCAGCGGTGGGGCGGGGCGCTGCCGCAGTACGCGCCCGGGCACGTCGACCGGGTGGCCTCGGTACGCGCCGCGCTACGGGCGAGCCACCCCACCCTGGCGCTGGCCGGGGCCGGCTACGACGGGGTGGGCATCCCCGTCTGCGTCCGCTCGGGAGAGACGGCGGCCGACGAGATCATCACTGCACTGGGAGGATCGGGGACATGACCGAGCAGACGAACGCGGCCCGGCTGCGGGAGCTGAACGCCGCCATCCGCTACACCATGTGGTCGGTGTTCCGGGCCAGCAGCCCGCTGCCGTCGCTGCGGGACAACGTCACCGCCGAGGTCGAGGCGCTCTTCGAGGAGCTGGCCGGCAAGGACGTGACGATCCGCGGCACGTACGACGTGGCCGGCCTGCGCGCCGACGCCGACCTGATGATCTGGTGGCACGCGCCCTCCAGCGACGCGCTGCAGGACGCGTACCTGCGGTTCCGGCGCACCACGCTGGGCCGGGCCATGACCCCCGTCTGGTCGCAGATGGCCCTGCACCGGCCGGCCGAGTTCAACAAGAGCCACATCCCGGCGTTCCTGGCCGGCGAGGAGCCCCGCGCCTACCTCTGCGTCTACCCGTTCGTGCGCTCCTACGAGTGGTACCTGCTGCCCGACGAGGAGCGGCGGGAGATGCTCGCCGAGCACGGCCGGATGGCCCGGGGCTACCCGGACGTGCGGGCGAACACGGTGGCCTCGTTCGCGCTCGGCGACTACGAGTGGATGCTCGCCTTCGAGGCCGACGAGCTGCACCGCATCGTCGACCTGATGCGCGATCTGCGGGCCGCGACCGCCCGCCGGCACGTCCGCGAGGAGGTCCCCTTCTTCACGGGCCGTCGCCGGTCGGTCGCCGAGATCGTCAACTGCCTGGTCTGAACCGGGAGGGTCGCCGCCCGGTCAGGGCCCGGTCAGCTCCCGGACCATCACCTGTTCCCGCTGGACGCCGTCGGGCATGAGGTCGCCGAGCTCCCCGGTCGCCACGAACCCGTGGCGCCGGTAGAGGCGCAGGGCCGCCTCGTTGCGCTCCGCCACGGCCAGCCGCAGCCGGCCGGCGCCGGTCTCCCGGGCCCACCGGACGACGGCGCCCACCAGCGCGTCCCCGACGCCCTGGCCCCGCGCGTCGGGGTGGACCCACATGGAGATCAGCTCAGCGGTTCCCTCGACGGGGGTGGGGACGCCGCTCACCATGCCCAGCGGCCGCCCGTCCCGCTCGGCGACGAGGTTGTGCGAGCCGGGGATCGCCAGGCGGGCGCGCCAGCGTTCCTCGCGGTCGCCGTGGCCCTGCCAGTCAGCCAGGCGGGCGCCGAACGCGTAGGGCGCCTCGGCCAGTGCGAGCAGGCGTGCCTCGCGCCAGCGCTTCCAGTCGTCCGGCGTGAGCAGCTTGATTTCGATCACGAGTGCATCCTGGCGTCGCCGGTCCGCCACGGCCAGCGGATTCCCGGGGACGGGCCGGCCGGGGCGCGCGCCACCGGAGGGCGCGGGCCGGGAGGAGCGGGCCGCAGGCCGGCCGGGGCCGCGCCCGGAGGCAGTGGGGCGCGACCCCGGCCGGGGATCCGGGGAACTCAGCCGGTGGTCGTACAGGAGACGGGGGCCGGCACCGGGTTGGCGCCGGTCCAGGTGCCGAGGAATCCGAACGTGGTGCTCGCTCCCGGCGCGAGGGCGCCGTTGTAGCCGACGTTGCGCGCCGTGACCAGCGTCCCGTCGGTCTCGACCGTGGCGTTCCACGTGGAGCTGACGCGCTGACCGTCGCCGTAGCGCCAGCTCACCGACCAACCCCGGGTGGCCGAGCCGCCGGCGGTCACCTGCACCTCCGCCTGGAAGCCGCCGGCCCACTGGCCGGTGACGCGGTACGTCGCCGTGCAGGCGCCGGCCGGCGGCGGCGTGGTGGGCGGGGGAGTGGTGGGCGGCGGCGTCGTCGGGGGCGGCGTGGTGGGCGGCGGCGTGGATCCGCCCGAGAAGTCGACGTCGCTGCACAGGTAGTACGACTGGTCCAGGTGGCTGGCCTGCCAGATGGTGTAGACGACGTGCCGGCCGGTGCGCCCCGGCGCGTTCGCCGGGATCTCGATCGACACGCCGCCGGTCTCCTGCTTCCACTGCGACGCCGGGGTGTTGCCGATCTGGCCGACCAGTTCCAGGTCGTCCCAGCCGAGGGGCTCGGTCAGCGCGTCGAAGCCCTGCCGGGTCACGTACACCCGGATGTAGTCGGCGCCGTGGCTGGCCTGGTCGAACAGGCGAACGCGGAAGCTGTTCGCGACCGGGGTGGTCTTCCAGGCGCCGACCGCGTCGAGCGCGTTGTACCGGCCGCCCTCGGTGCGGCCACCGCTGCACAGCTGGCCGTCGGGGATGGCCGCCTGGTGGTTGCCGGCGACACCCTCGCGGAACAGGCCGTTCCAGTTCCACATGGCGTTCGGGTTGGCCTGCCAGGCCTGCCAGCACATCGGGTCCTCGGTGGCCATCCGCGGGTTCTGGAAGTCGCTGCCCCACCGTTGCCAGCAGCCGTAGTTGCGCGAGGCGGGGTCGACCACGGAACCGTGCGCGGAGACGGGGTTGGCCAGGGCCGTGGTGAGCAGGAGGACGGCGGCCGCCGCGACGGCGAGCGGCCACAGGACACGTGGTGATCGGAATGGAGTGGACACAGGGGCCCCCGGGGGGAAGAGGTCGAACGACGACGGCGCCCGGACGGCCGGGAGTTGCCCCTCCCGTACCCGTGCTCGCGCGGCTACTAGCGCCGGCTCCGCTCAGGAGGCTCCCATATCGATCGGCCTACGTCAATGCATTGCCCGGGCGGCGCATCGGGACGTGCGGGATGCCGTCCTCGACGAACTCGGGGCCGGCGACCGCGAAGCCGTGGCGGGCGTAGAAGCCGACGAGGTGCGACTGCGCGTCCAGCACGCAGGGCCGCTCGCCCACCACGGCCAGCGCCTCGGCCATCAGCCGGCCGGCATGCCCGGCACCCCGGGCCCGCGGCGCCACCACCACCCGGCCGATCCGGGCGACGCCGCCCGGATCGGCCAGGATCCGCAGGTACGCCAGGGGCGCCTCGCCGTCGGTGAGCCACAGGTGCCGGGTGCCGGGCTCGACGTCGCGGCCGTCGAGTTCCGGGTACGGGCAGTTCTGCTCGACCACGAACACGTCGATCCGCAGCTTGAGCAGGTCGTGGAACGTGCGGGTGGTCAGGTCCGCGAACGCGGCGGTGCGGACCTCGATCGTCTGCGGCATCCTGCGATCGTAGGTTCCGGCACCGTGGGCGTCAGGTACGTGGCGGCCACGGCCGTGAGCAGCAGCACTCCGCCGACGATCACGGGCAGCGGCAGAGGCTCGCCGAGCAGCGCGACGGCGAGCGCCGCGGCGGTCAGCGGTTCCGCCAGGGTGACCACCGCGGCGACGCTGCCCTCGGTGGTCCGGAGCCCGGCGTAGAACAGCCCGTACGCCACCGCGGTGGTGACCACCCCGAGGTGCAGCAGCAGCGCCACGACGTCGGGCCGCGCCGGCACGGCCAGCCCGGCGGTCAGGGCGACGGGTGCGAGGGCCAGCGCGCCGATCGCGGTGGAGAGGGTGGTGAGCGCCATCGGCGCGGTGCGTCGGGACACGTGCCGGCTCACGAGGGTCGTGGCGGCGTACCCGAGACCGGACCCGGCCGCCGCGAGCAGTCCCAGCAGGGGGCGGGGCGCCGCCGAGGTGGGTTCCGCCGAGGCCCCGGTGATCAGGGCGAGGCCGGCAACCGCGGCCGCGAGGGTGGCCAGCCGGAGCCGCCCGGGCAACCGGCGGGCGCGGACGGACTCCCAGGCGGCGGCGAGCACCGGGGCCAGGCCGAGGCTGACCACGGTGGCCACGCCGACGCCGGCGAGCGCCACGGCGGCGAAGTACAGCGCCTGGTAGAGGCCGAGCCCGATCCCGGTGGCCAGGAGCGGCAGCGGTGCGGCGCGTACCGCGGCGAGCGTCTGCCGCAGCCGCGGCGCCGTGACCGCCGTCAGGACGAGCGCGGCGATCGCCAGGCGGTAGAAGCCGATGCCGACCGGGCTCAGGCCGGTGCTGTCGTGGACGGCGTGTACGACGACGCCGGTGGTGCCCCACAGCACCCCGGCGACGGTGATCTGGATCAGGCCCGCGCGGGCGGGCGAGGCAGGCGTGACCGGCGCCGGACGCAGGGTCGGCGCGGTAGGGGAAGCGGGCATGTGTGCGCTCCGAAGGTGGGCCGCTGACGGGGGACGACGTCGGCGGAGCGCACGGCGGGGTGGCCGAGCCGGGTCAACCGGTCGGCGTGGGGCGGCGCGCTCCGGTCAGGAGCGCGGGGGAGGCAGAACGCCCGGGAACGGCCGCATGGCACGACCGTACCGTAGGCCGCCGTCAGGCCGGCCGTACGCCGACGGCGTCGCGGATCTCCGCGCCCTGCGCGCCCTCGACGGCGCGGGCGCAGTGCCCGCTGCAGAAGAAGCGGCCGTTGACCTCGACCCCGTGCCCGGCGATCTTGATCTGGCAGTGCTCGCAGATGGGCGCCATCCGGTGGATCGCGCACTCGAAGCTGTCGAAGGTGTGCGTGTCCCCGCTGACCGTCCGCACCTCGAACGCCATCCAGTAGTCGTTGCCGCAGACCTCGCAGGTCGCCATGGGAACCCCCCGGTATCGCCGACAGTTGCTCCCAGGGTGCGGCAGGGCGGAGCCCCCTCGGGTCCGAATGCGCCCGATCGGCCTCTACCCGGCGGCGTGTCGGCTCCGGCGTGTCGCCCGTTATGGCTGGTAGACCGCCCCGAGCCCCTGGAGGTGTTCCGTGATCAAGCGCAGCAAGCTCTTCGGAAACCAGACCCGCGTGACCTTCTGCCTCCCCCGGGACACGCCCCCGGGGGCGGTGAGCGTCGTGGGCTGCTTCAACGGGTGGGAGCCCGGCCGGCACGAACTGGTACCGCGGCGCGACGGCACCCGCACGGTCACGGTGCGGCTCGCGCCGGGGGAGTACCGCTTCCGCTACCTGGCCACCGGCGGGGTCTGGCTCGACGACGACACGGCCGACCGGGTGGACGAGCAGGGCTGCGTGCTCGTGGTGTGAGGCATCCAGGTATGCCGATGACTTTATTGATAGAGGTCTTTACTGTTAACAAACTTTAAATTATGTTGGTGGCATCGTCCCCCAGGTTGCGGAGGTGCCACCATGCGTCGAAGAGTCACCATCCCGATCGTGGCGGCGGGCGCCGTCGTCTCCTCGCTCGCCGTCGCGGCGCCCGCCCAGGCGCACGGCTACGTGTCGTCGCCACCGAGCCGGCAGGCGCTCTGCGCGCAGAACCGGGTCCCGGACTGCGGCCAGATCAAGTACGAGCCGCAGAGCGTCGAGGGGCCGAAGGGGCTGCGCAACTGCCACGCCAACATCGCCCACTTCGCCGTCCTCAACGACGACAGCCGGGGCTGGCCGGCCACCTCGGTCGGCAGCACGGTGACCTTCACCTGGATCAACACCGCCCGGCACGCCACCAGCAACTGGGAGTACTACATCGGCAACACCCGGGTCGCCGTCTTCAACGGCAACGGCCAGCAGCCCGGCGCCACCGTCACCCACACGGTGAACCTGAGCGGCTGGTCGGGCCGGCAGAAGGTCCTCGCGATCTGGAACATCGCCGACACCGCGAACGCGTTCTACTCCTGCGTCGACCTGCAGATCGGCGGCGGTGGCCCCGGACCCAGCCCGACACCGACCACCTCGCCCACCCCGCGGCCGACGCCGACGACGAGCCCCACCACGCCACCCCCGGCGGGCGGCACCTGGACGGTGGGCCGCGCCTACCAGGTCGGTGACCAGGTGACCTACGGCGGTGCGACCTACCGCTGCCGGCAGGCGCACACCGCCATCACCGGCTGGGAGCCGCCGAACGTGCCGGCGCTGTGGAGCCAGGTCTGACGGTACGGGCGCGGCCGGTGCCCCGACGCCGCGCCGCGCCCCCGTACCCCTGCCCGTCCCGTCCGGAGACCCGCGTGACCCGGCTGACCGTCCCACTCGTCGCCCTGCTGCTGGCCGCCGGGTGCGCCGCCGGCCCGGCCGTGTCGCCCCCGGCGTCCGGGGCCGCGTCCCCGTCGGCGCCCGCGGCGTCCCCGGCCGCGTTGAGCGGGGTCGACCGGCTGTTCCTGACCATGATGGTGGCGCACGTCGAGCAGACCCTGGAGATCGTCCGGCTGACCCGCGACCGGATCACCGACCCCGAGCTGCGGACGCTCGTCGCCGCCGTCGGCGCGACCGAGACCGACGAGCTGGCGACCATGCGCACCTGGTTGGGGAACGCCGGTCCGGACCCGGCGAGCCGGCACGACCACTCCGGCCACGGCGTGTCCGCCGCCGACCTCGCCCGGCTGCGCGACGCCACCGGCCCCGAGGTCGACGCGGCGCTGCGGGAGGTGCTCGGCGCCCACCAGCGCGCGGCGGCCGACCTGGCCCGCGCGCATCTCGACGTCGGCACCGACGAGCGGGTGCGTGACCTCGCGCGGCGCATCGAACAGTCCCGCAGCGCCGAGGTGCGGCTCATGACCGGGCAGCCCGCCGGCCGGTAGGCGTGCCCGGGGTAGGCGTGCCTGGTGGTGGGCGTGCCCGCCGGTAGGCGTGCCGGCCGCGGGCTCAGCGGGGTTCGAGCCGGATGGAGAGCGAGTTGACGCAGTGCCGGGTGTCCTTCGGGGTGAAGCCCTCACCGCGGAACACATGCCCGAGGTGGCTGTCACACCGGGCGCAGCGGATCTCCGTACGCACCATGCCGAGGCTGCGGTCCTCGATCTCCTTCACCCGCCCCGGGATGGCGTCGTCGAAGCTCGGCCAGCCGCAGTGCGAGTCGAACTTGGTGTCGCTGGCGAAGAGTTCGAGGCCGCACGCCCGGCAGTGGTAGACCCCGGGGGTCTTGGTGTTGACGTACTCCCCGGTCCACGGGCGTTCGGTGCCGGCCTCCCGCAGCACCCGGAACTCCTCCGGGGTCAGCCGGACGCGCCACTCGTCCTCGGTGCGGGGCAGTTCGGTGTCGTCGAGACTCACCCGTCAACGGTACGTCGGACGTCGCACGCGTCGCATATGGTCGCCTGATGGGTGGCACCACGAAGGCAACGGTCACCGAGGTCGAGGTGGCCGGCCGCACCGTCCGCCTCAGCAGCCCCGACCGGGTGATCTTCCCCCAGCGGGGCTTCACGAAGGCCGACGTCTTCCACTACTACCTGGCGGTGGGCGACGGGATCATGCGCGCCCTGCGCGACCGGCCCACCACGTTGCAGCGGTTCCCCGAGGGCGTCGAGGGGGAGGCGTTCTTCTCCAAGCGCGTACCGGCCCGGGGCGTGCCGCCCTGGGTGTCGACCGCCCAGATCACCTTCCCGAGCGGGCGGACGGCCGCCGAGCTCTGCCCCACCGACCTGGCCCACGTGGCGTGGGCCGCCCAGATGGGCACTGTCGTGTTCCACCCCTGGCCGGTACGCGCCGCCGACACCGACAGTCCCGACGAGCTGCGCGTCGACCTCGACCCGCAGCCCGGCACCGACTTCGCCGACGCCGCGGCGGCCGCCGGTGAGCTGCGTGCCCTCCTCGCCGAACTCGGCGTCACGGGCTGGCCGAAGACCTCCGGCGGCCGGGGTGTGCACGTCTACCTGCGCATCCAACCCCGGTGGACGTTCGTCGAGGTGCGTCGGGCCACCATCGCCCTGGCACGGGAACTCGAACGGCGCCGGCCCGACCTGGTCACCACCTCCTGGTGGAAGGAGGAGCGGGGCGCCCGCGTCTTCGTCGACTTCAACCAGATGGCCCGCGACCGCACGATCGCGTGCGCGTACTCGCTGCGCGCCAACGCCCGGGCCACCGTCTCTACCCCGGTCACCTGGGACGAGCTGCCCGACGTGGACCCGGACGACTTCGACCTGGCCACCGTCCCCGCCCGGCTCGCCGAGCGGGGCGACCCGCACGCCGGCATCGACGACGAGGCGTGGGACATCACGCCGCTGCTGGAGTGGGCCGAACGCGACGCGGCCGCCGGCCAGGGCGACATGCCGTACCCGCCCGACCACCCGAAGATGCCCGGCGAGCCGAAGAGGGTTCAACCGAGCCGCGACAGGGACCGGACCAGGGGAAACACCGCCTGAACGGCGAACCTCCCGGTTAGCATAACGCTGACTCTCCGGATAACCTCAAGCGCATGCCATCCCCGCTGATCGCCGACCTGGCAGCCTCGTTCCGGCGACACCTGCGCGCCGCAGGCAAAGCCGACCGCACCCTGGTCCTGTACGGACAGTCGATCCGGTTCTTCATCGAGTGGCTGGAGAACCAGGGTCGCCCGGCAACCCTGGACAACCTCAACCGGCACACCATCACCGCCTGGCTGGCAGACCTGTCGGAGAAGGTCGAAACCGAAACCGTGCGCACCCGGCTACGGGGCATGCGCCGGTTCTGCCGGTGGCTGGAAGCCGAAGGGGAAGTCGACAAGGCCCCGACGACCGGCGTGGAGATGCCCGCCCCGGCGGAGAAACCGAACCGGACCCTCACCGACGACGAACTGGTCCGCCTCATCAAGGCCTGCTCCCGGCCCCGGGGACGGGCCGGCGTGTGGGACCGGCACATCTTCGACGGACGCCGCGACGAGGTGATCATTCGGTTCCTCGCCGACTGCGGCATCCGGGTGTCCGAACTGGCCGGGCTCACCGTCGAGGACGTGGACCAGGACCGGGAGATCATCTACGTCACCGGGAAAGGCAACCGGCCCCGGGTGGTGCCCTACGGGGCCAAGACGGGGCAGGCCCTGGACCGCTACCTGCGCATGCGGACCGCCCACCCGAAGGCACACACCACGGACCGGCTGATCCTGTCCGAACGGGGCCCGCTGTCCGCCGACGGGATCAGGTGGAGGCTGGAACAGGTGGCCGCAGCAGCCGGCGTCCCCGACGTGCACCCGCACGCCTTCCGGCACACTGCCGCCCACCGCTGGCTCACCGAGGGAGGATCGGAGCGGGGTCTGATGGCGGTGATGGGGTGGCGGTCCGACGCGATGCTGTCCGTCTACGCCCGGTCCACTCAGATCGAGCGGGCCCACGCGGAACACCGACGGCTCCGCCTCGGTGACCGACTCTAAGAGCATCATGATCTACGCCGCGATGGAGAGGAGCACCGTCACGCGGGTGTGAGAAACGGGCACCATCGGGGTGCCCCGACCCCTTGAGGTGTCGGATGACCCGCGACGACAAGTCGCCCGCAGAACGCAGCCTCATCGCCCGCATCGCAGCGGCGGAGCGGTGGGGTCGCACCGTGGACCGCACGGCGGCCACAGAACCCGCCAGGCGGGCGTTCCGCGACCGATTCGAGGCTCAGGTACCGGCGGAAGTGACGGACCCGCAGCGGCGCGCTGAGATGGCCGAACACCTGCGCCGGGCCTGGTATCAGAGGCTGGCCCTCAAATCCGCGCAGGCCCGGCGGGCCCGCAAGAATGGCGAAGCGGCATAGAATCGAATGGCCGTGCTGGCTGAGGGTCGGCGGTAACTGCGCAGTCGTCTCGCTGATTCGACCGCAGAGGTGAAGGGGTCCCGGTTACCTGTCCCGGGGCCCCTTTCTCGTGCCCGGGGAAAATTCTGGGATCTTCGGTGATCATGCTGATTCATCAGGGACCACAACGGACATCCGTGATCTTGCGGCGGATTCCAGAGGCTCGCTAATGTACTGCGCAGTCGAACGGAGAAATATCCGAAAGACAGAAGGTAAGGCCCTTTCTGGGGAGGAAAGGTCCCATCCCTTCCATCCGGGAGAACACACCGGTGAGCACCGACCCCAGACTCAGCGAACTAGGCCGAATCCTCGTGTCGTACCGCTGGCAAAACACCACGCCGGAACAGCGTAAGGCTGCCACACAAAAGGCCCGTGAGGCCCGCAAGCGCAAGGCCGCGGAGCGTCGCGCTGCTAAGAACGGCGGTACCGGCAATGAGTGACAAGGTAAAGGCCCCCGGTCAGGGGGGCCCCCACAGCACCGCAGCTACCGGCGATTCTACCGGGCTGAACCTCCCGGAGGAATTCTGGAAGCGGGAAAGCCTCCAACACATCCGGCAGGCAGCTCACAGTCGCGGCCGATCCGGTGACGTGGTGTTCGGAGTCACCCTGGCCCGCCTGTCCGCGATGATCCCGCACACCATGCGGTTCGACTCCGGGATCAGCAAGGGCAGCCTCAACATGTTCGTCGCCCTGATCGGGGCATCCGCCGCAGGAAAAAGCACCGGCAAGAGCGTTTCCATGGACCTGCTGCGACGCCCCCGATACCTGGACGGCGACCTGTTCCGTGACGGGCTGCCCCTCGGGTCCGGTGAAGGCCTGGCGGAAGCGTTCTACGGCACCGTGACCGAGAACCAGATCAACGAGATCACCGGGAAGCCGAAGGTGGTCCGCGTCCGCCAGCAGGTCCGGCACAACGTGTTCGTATACGTGGACGAGGGCGAAACGCTCACCAAAACCATCGAGCGGGCCGGCGCCACCATCGGCCCGGCCATCCGTTCGGCATGGAACGGGGAACTGATCGGGCAGTCCAACGCCCGGGAGGAAACCACCCGCATCCTGCCGCAGGGGTCCTACAGCCTCGGCATGGTCATGGGGTTCCAGCGGTCCACCGCCCAACCGCTGCTCGCCGACGCGGGACCTGGGACGCCCCAGCGGTTCCTGTGGCTGTCCGCCACCGACCCGAGCATCCCCGACACCCGGATGAACTGGCCCGGGGAACTGACGGTCAACCTGGACGGCCGGGAATGGCTCAGCGGCGATGTTGACGCGATCCCGAACGTGGTCATCGACTTCGCCGACCCAATCAAGGACGAGTTGTGGCACAGGAACCGGGCTTACGCACGGGGCGACGTGGAACCGCCGGAACTCGACGCCCACGAACCCCTGATGCGATGCAAGGTCGCATCGCTGCTGGCTGTCCTGGACGGCCGGTTCTACGTCACCGAGGAGGACTGGGACCTATCCCTGATGGTCTGGGACACCTCCCGGGCCGTCCGCGACGACCTGATCCGGTGGGGACAGGATCAGCAGCGACAGCGGGAAGAGGCACGGAACCTTGCCGCAGCCGTTCGTGAGGCCGCCATTCGGGATCACGTCCGGGACAGCCACGCCGCGAATGTGGAACGGGTGGCGGCCCTGCTGACGAGTTACCTGAAGAGAGAGGACATGCAGACCCCCGGGAACCTGCGGCGCAGACTCAGCGGCCGGGATCGGGACATCTTCCCGGAGGCGCTCGAATACGCGATCAGCATGGATGCGATCAAGTACGCGAACCCGAGTAAGTCCAAGTGCCGGTACGTCTCTGACTGAGGACATGTGGACATGTGGACGTCCACATCCAGAGACGCGCAGAAACTATCTGAAAGTTGAAAATATCCTCTTCCTCTTCTACGTAACGTAAGGGAAACCGAGGATTCAGTAACTCTCGGTTACGAGACTTCCAGAGTCCGCGTCCATGGGTGTCCACATGTCCACATGCCCCCACATCAAGGCCATCTATGTGAGGAGTTGAACATGCTCACCTGCTACCCGGACACCATCAAGGCACTCACCACCCAGGGATACCGCCACCTGCCGCACGTGCACGCCTGCGCTCACGGCCTCACCCGGAACCGGTGCGGTGCCTGCGGGGTACTGCCACACCGCGACGGCTGCGACATTCTGGGCCTCGACCACGCCACCGTGGCCGTCCGTCACGGAGTCCGGCACCTGTTCACGTGGCTGTACCTGGACTCCGACGAGGCGGAAGTCTGGGCAGCCGACTACGCCAACCGGCACGGCCTGGTCTACCGGATCAACCACCCGGACGATTTGGAGGCCTACTGCCCGGGTGTCACGTCGGTGCGTTACCACCGGGAAGGTCAGTCCTGTGAGTAGGCTGATCCGCATAACTGAATAGACGCTTGACTAGCGAATGCCGGGCCCTCGTCCAATTGGGTGGGGGCCCGGCATCATTGCGTCTGTGAGTAAGGCATGGGCGTCGGGTTCCACGACGGCGTGGCGGAAGCTGCGCCTGGACATCCTGGCCCGTGACCATTTCGAGTGCCAGATTCGGATACCGGGGGAATGGACCACCCGCACTGGTGAGGTGCGTAGGTGTCTGGGTACTGCCACGCAGGTTCACCACGTGTTGGGTAAGTCGGTGACTGGGGATGATCCTCGGTATCTCCAGGCTGCGTGTGCTCCGTGTAACCAGTTCGTGGGTGATCCTGAGTCGAAACCTGATCCTGGGCCGCTGCCCTGGGACGAATGGTGACTGACCATGAACCCTGTTTTTTCCGTGAAGGGTCCCCGGCCACACCCCCCAGCCTTTCTGTTTTCCCTCTCCAAGATCCACTGAATCGGAGTCGATCATGGGCGTAATGGGCGAGGCTTTCGCCGAATCGCTGCGAAACAGCCAGATTGAGGCTGCGGATTCCGCCGCTGTGGAATTGGGGCGGCATTATGCGAGTCTTATTGATCAGAACCCGGAATTGGTGGTGGAGGTGGGGCCGAAACTGCTGGCGGTTCTGACGGCCCTGCGGATGACACCAGCGGCCCGTGTGACGGGAGCAGGAAAGGGGGGTGGACCGGTTGGCACTGACGCTGCCGCAGACGCCCTCCGTGCCCTCCAGGGACGTGCGCGGGCACGTAGAACCCAGACTCTGGATCCCGCCGCTTAGGGAACTGACCCCAGAAACCAGCTACGGGTTCGAGGTCATTGATTTCGCCCGGGACGTGCTGCGGATGCCGCTGGACCCGTGGCAGCAGTTCCTGGTAATCCACGGCGGGGAGCTGCTGCCGGACGGGCGGCCCCGTTTCCGCAAGGTGCTGGTCATCGTGGCCCGCCAGAACGGAAAGACTCATCTACTCAAAGTCCTGGCCCTCTATTGGCTGTTCGTTGAGCAGTGGCAGATGGTTTTGGGCACCTCATCGAACCTTTCCACGGCCCGTGAGGCGTGGGAGGGGGCCATTGAGATGGCCCGCGCGGTGCCTTTCCTGTCTGAGCAGATCGAGGCGGTGCTACGGGGCAACAACGATCCGCACCTGCGCCTGACGACCGGCGGGAAGTACAAGATCGCTGCCGCGAACCGCAAGGGTGGCCGTGGTCTGAGCATCGACCGCCTGATCATCGATGAGTTGCGGGAACACCGGGACTACGTGGCCTGGAACGCGGCGATGCCGGCCATGAACGCCCGCCCGGAAGCCCAGGCGTGGCTGATCACCAACCAGGGCGAGGACAAGTCGATCGTTCTCAACTCGCTGCGGGACACCGGCATTCAGGCCCTGGGTGGCAACGTCATCGACCCGGAGTTGGGGTTCTTCGAGTGGTCCGCGCCGGACGGTGCCTCGCCGCTGGACCTGGAGGCCCTGGCGCAGGCGAACCCGAACCTGGGGTACCGGCTGCGCGCGGAATCGCTGCTGGCGGACGCTCATCGGGCCGTGGAGGCCGGTGGGGAGGAACTGGCCGGGTTCAAGACGGAGATCATGTGCCAGCGGGTGTCGGCTCTGGACGCTGCCGTGGACCCGCAGGCGTGGGCCGCCGGGAACCAGCCTGGAAGCCTCTCCGAGGCCCGTTCCCGGGTGGCCCTGTGTGTTGACGTGGCCCCGAACCGGCGACACGCCACGTTGGCCGCTGCGGCGGTCATGGCCGATGGCCGGGTTCGGGTGAAGGTCGTTGCCGCCTGGGATGGAGCTACGGCCACCCAGCAGCTACGCCGGGACCTGCCGGGGTGGGTGAAGCGTGTGGGCCCGCAGGCTCTGGGGTGGATTCCGAACGGCCCGGCGGCTGCCCTGGCAGCGGATCTCAAGGAACGTCCGGGCCGGGTGTCGCCGTTCCCGGCCAGTTGCACGGTCGAGGAGATCCGGGCGGAAGTTTCGGCGGTGTGCATGGGCCTGGCGGATTTGGTGGACGCGGGTCAGGTTCTGCACAGTGACGATCCTTTGTTAAATGCGCACATTCTCGCCGCTGAAAAGCTGTGGAATGGGGATGTGTGGCGTTTTAACCGCAAGGGGGAGGGTCATTGTGACGCCGCATATGCGGCTGCCGGCGCGGTTCACTTGGCAAAGACGCTGCCCACCCCGGTGGGGAAGCCTCGCCTAATCATCGTTTAGTCGGTTACAGTTCCATTCGTGGCACGGTTTTGGGAATCGGTAAAGCGTGCCTTTACCATTCCTGCACTTCCTGCGACATTTTCCGCAGAATCGCAACCGCAGCCTATCGACCAGATGTTCCGGCTGCTTATGGGCGACAGCCCGGCCCCGCGAATCGGACGCCTGGAGGCCCTGAGCGTCCCCGCCGTCCAGCGGGGCCGGAACCTGATCTGCGGGGAAATCTCCACCCTGCCGCTGGTCCTGTACGGCCCCGACAACAACCCGGTCCGGCATCCGCTGTTCGAGCAGATCGACCCGGACGTAGCCAACTCCGTCACCCTGTCGCAGACCCTGGAAGACCTGCTGTTCGAGGGTGTGTCGTGGTGGCGAATCACCGGGTTCGGGGCCGACGGCTACCCGACCCGGGCCCGGCACCTGGACGTCACCTCCGTGACCGTTCAGCCGGCCACCGGTCGCACCCCGGCCCCGCTGCCGTCGGGAATCGACCCGCGCGGGGCCCAGGTGTACGTGGACGGTGTGGAAGTCCCGTGGGACGAACTGATCCGGTTCGACTCCCTGAACCCCGGTCTGCTCAAGGTCGCGGGTCGCGTTATCCGTCGGGCCCTGGCACTTGACAAGGCTGCGGTGATGTACGCGGAGAACCCGCGTCCCTTGGATTACTTCACCCCGTCGGAAAAGGCTGACCCAGCAGCCGACGAACGGGTCACGGAGATTCTGCTCCAGTGGAAGCGGGCCCGGCAGCAGGGGGCCACCGCCTACATTCCGGCGGCCCTCGAATACCACCCCGTGGACGTGATGTCTCCGTCCGACATGCAACTGGCCGAACAGTTGCGTCAGGTCACCCTGGAAATCGCCAACGCGATCGGGCTGGACCCGGAGGACATGGGCATTAGCACCACCTCTCGCACCTACCAGAACGCGATTGATCGCCGCTACGACCGGATCAACGGCGTCATGGCCCCGTACATGCGGGCTATTGAGCAGCGACTGTCCATGCCGGACGTGACGAAGCGTGGCTACACGGTCCGGTTCGACCTGGATGACTACCTGCGGGCCGACCCGATGACCCGCTGGAAGACGTACGAGGTTGCCAAGAACATGGGGGCAATCACCGTGGAGGAGATCCGCGCTGAGGAACGGTTGCCGGCCCTCACCCCGCAGCAGAAGCGGGAACTGACCCCGGCGCCTACCCCGGCACCGGCCATCGACACCGAGGCGGTGGAGGCCTCTGAGCGGGCCCGGCTGACCCTGGCCCGTGAGTCGGGGATGACGTTCGAGGACATGCCGGAGAGCACGTTCTCCGTGGACGAGGAGTCCCGCACCATCACCGGCCTGGCGGTGCCGTACGGGAAGGTGGCCCGCAATCAGGGCCGGCAGTGGCGTTTCGCCCGTGGCTCCATCCGCTGGTCTGCGGAGAAGCGGGTGAAGCTGCTGCGCGACCACGACCACACCCAGCCCCTGGGCTACGCATCGCGGCTGGTGGACACCCCGGAAGGCCTCGTCGCCACGTTCAAGATCGCCCGCGGAGCCGCCGGGGATGAGGCCCTGGCCCTGGCCGCCGATGGGGTGCTGGATGGCCTGTCGATCGGCGTGGACTTCACCGACGACGCCTTCACGAAGGACCCGGACAACCCGGGGACCTGGCTGGTGAAGCGGGCCGCGCTGCGTGAGGTGTCGCTGACCGCGATGCCCGCTTTCGATGACTCCCGCCTCACGTCGGTGAAGGCGGCACGAGATGAGGGGAATGAGATGACCGACGCGACGACTGAGCCGCAGGCTCCCGCCGCCCCGGCCGTTGCGCCGGACAACCTGGAGGCCATGTTCTCCGCGTGGCTGGAGAAGCGGGGCGGCAGCCTCGCCGTTCCCGCCGACACGAAGCTGATCGAGGCGGAGACCCGCCCGGTGGTCAACCCGACCCGGGCAGCCGCGACGTTCGTCAACGAGGCACTTCCGTACCGGTTCGACCGGGGCGGCAACTTCCTCCCGACGGAGCACGTGTTCTCCGCCGACCTGCACTCGATGGCCCTGGCGAACGACCAGTACGGCGACCGGACCGAGGCCGGCAAGCGGGTCATGGGCCTGCTGCGTGCGGCGTTCGACGTGGACAGCACTGACGTGGGCACCCTCAACCCGACCATCCAGCGGCCGGACATGTACGTCGACCAGCGGGACTACCGGACCCCGCTGTGGAACTTCGTGAACAAGGGTGCTCCGCCCAACGGCATCCAGCCGTTCATGTTCCCGAAGTTCAACACCGCGTCGGGCCTCGTCGGTGACCACACCCAGGGCACCGAACCGGCGTCGGGCACCCTCACCACCACCTCCCAGACGGTCACCCCGTCCGCGATCAGCGGTAAGGCGTCGATCACCCGTGAGGTGTGGGACATGGGCGGCAACCCAGCCGTGTCGACGCTCATCTTCAACCAGATGGTTCGCGGCTACCGGGAGGGTCTGGAGAACGCCACCGCCACGTTCCTGAACACCCTCACCGCCGCCACCGACATCACCCTGACTGCCGGTGCCACCGACGAGGCCCTGGCGGCTGCCTGGGATGCGGCCCTGGCGGACCTCCAGTTCGTCCGGAACTACGACTTCGAGGCCCTGGCCCTGGAGTCGTACCTGTACAAGGCGTTCGTGGCCGCCCGGGACACCTCCGGCCGGGTCCTGTACCCGATCGTGGCCCCGCAGAACGCCAACGGCACCGCCCAGACCCGGTTCCGGACCCTCGACCTGGGTGGCGTGACCGGTGTCCCGTCGTGGGCCCTGTCGCAGGGCACCACGGCCGGCAGCCCGAACAACTCGTGGCTGTTCGACCCGTCGACCGTGCACGGCTGGGCCACCTCGCCGCAGCGGCTGGAGTTCCCGGGCACCGACGCGGCCGGCGACTACGCCCCGGTGGCGATGGTCGACCTGGCGATCTGGGGTTACAAGGCGTTCGCCTGCTCCGACATCGCGGGCGTTCGGCAGGTCATCTACGACACCACCACCTGATCCTGACCGACTGCCGTCACCGGAAGGGACTGACATGACTGAGACGCCGACCCAGAACGAGGTTCGCCGGGGCTTTGTGCCCTGGGGGCTGGTGAATGACCTGCTCCAGAGCCTCGGCCTGGAGGCGAACCGGGTGGTCCGGGTCGAGATCGACCACATGTCCATCCGGGCGACGGTCCTCAAGGAGGACCGGCCCAAGGGCCAGTACCCGACCGAGGACCACGTGTTCTGGATCAGCCGGAAGCGCAAGTAACTGAGAGGGGGTGACCATCATGGGACTGCGGGCCCTGTCCAGCGTGTCCACGCTGCTGCCGGTCGGCGGGCAGTGGGTTATCGAGGTTGAGTACCGCAACCTCGACGGCTACCTGGCGTCCGCGACCCCGGCCGTGGTGGTCACCCTCCCGGCCGGCACGGTGGCGAACCCGACCATCGAGGCGGTCACCACCGGCCGGTACCGGGCCGCCTACACGGTCGGTTCTGCCGGCCGGTACGTGGCCCGGGTGACAACCTCCGACGACGCGGTGGACTTCGCCGCGTTCGTGTACGCGACCACCGCCGGGACCGGCATGCCCGTCGTGGCGGATGTCGTGGAGTACCTGGGGGCCACCAGTCACAGCGAAGAGACGATCCAGGACGCCCTGGACGCGGAGGCTGCGGCGCAGCGGGCGGTGTGCCGGGTCGGTGGCGTGTACCCGCCGGATCTGCGTCAGGCCCTGCTGCGGCGGGTCGCCCGGAACCTGGCTATGCGCCAGTTGCCGCTGGCGATCCCGCAGGGCGACTCGGAGATCAGCACGGGGGTTCTTCCAGGCCGCGACCCGGAGGTTCGCCGCCTGGAGGCCCCGCACCGCAGGTTGGTGATCGGCTGATGTCTCTCACTGGTGACCGGGCCAACATCGCGGCTGCTCTGTCCCTGGTGGACGGGGTGACCGGCTACCCGAAGCGACCCTCGGTGGTGTCCCCAGGCGACGGGTGGCCGTTCGTGGCGTCCCTGGATCGGGGCCCCGCCTCGGTGTTCGAGGTGACCTGGACGGTGACGGTGGTCCTGCCGAATGACGAACAGGACGCAGCGGACTGGCTGGATTCTCACGCTGAGGAATTGGCGCAGGCCCTGGAGTATTCGCATCTTTCGGTTGGGTTCGTGGATCGAATCGAACCGGTGCAAGTGGCAACGAGTGCCGGAGCGATGCCGGCCATTGAAATCACCATGAGGGGTGAATGATGCCGGCATACGGTAACGCCCACGTTATGCGGAACGCCTCGGTCCTCATTGACGAGGTGGAGTACGCGAATCAGGTGACCCGGGCCCGGCTGGTCCCGGACACCCCGATTCAGACTCTGCGGACTCTCGTCCCGGACGGCGCGATCACGGACGTGGATTCGACTGTGTGGACGCTGGAACTGTCCGGTGTGCAGAGCTACAAGGCGGATGGTCTGGCGAAGTTCCTGACCGACAACGCGGGCCAGAAGGTGGAGATGGTGCTCACCCCGAAGCTGGGCACCGGCGAGGACACCGCCACCGTCACGGTCACCTGCGTACCTGTCGAATTCGGCGGGGAGCAGGGTGCGTTCCGCACGTTCGAGGTGGAACTTCCGGTTGAGGGTCAGCCGGTTTTCGGAATCGCCGTGTAAAGGATCAGATCATGCCGTCACTGATCATTGAGCTGGGCGTGGAAATGGAAGACGGTTCCACGTACAAGGTTGTCGCGGACCAGCGGGATATTGCCCGTTTCGAGGTTCAGCCGTTCGGATTCCCCGCCGCTCAGATGGAAGAGAAGCTGAGTATGGGAATGCTGCGGTTCCTTGCCTGGTCCGCGATGACCCGGCAGCAACTCACCACCCTCAAGTGGCCCGAATTCGACGCGAAGTGCGTGGAGGCGGGTCCCCTGGATGACGAGGAGTCGGAAGTCCCGGCGAATGCCGAGGACCCTTCTATCCCGGGTCAGTGAATTACACGTACGTGATGCTGGCCCGGCGAACCGGAATGCCGCTGAGTGAACTGATGACCTGGCATCCCAGGCAGATAGCGACCCTGGCGGAAATTCTGGAAGAGGAACGGTGGGCCGAAAAGCGGGCCGCCAACAACCGATAAAGGGGGTGAACCGGTGACCGGAAACCTGGATGACCTGATCCGCGACCTGAACAACTTCAACCGTCGCGGCGAGGTGGTCAAGCAGCTCCGTACGGAGTTCCGGAAGCCGGTTCCCGCCGTCCGTAAGGCCATCCGGAAGCGGGCCCTGACGGACCTGCCCGCCCGGGGTGGCCTGAACCGGTGGACGGCGAAGACCCGGATCACCGCGAAGGTGCAGATCAGCCGCCGGACCGTGCGGGTGACCCTGCGGGGTGGCCGGAACTCCGCCAGCGGGAAGCGGTCCGACATTCGCCGCCTGGACCAGGGGCGGGTTCGGCACCCGTCGTGGGGCCGGCGGGGTGCCGGCCAGTGGCACACCCAAGCCGTCCGGGCGGGATTCTTCACCGGCCCGGCAACGGAAATCGACCAGTGGCGGGACGCCTGCGTCCGGGCCGCGAACAATGCGTTCGACACGATTCGGAGGGGGTGAACAATGGCCGCGAATGCGCGTGACGTGGAAATCCCCATCGTTGGTGTCGACCGGACCGAGCGGGCCACCCGTTCCGCCCGGAAGAACTTCCAGAACCTGCGTGAGGATGTCCGAAAGACCAACCAGGAAATCGACGGTGGAAGTAACACCGCCATTGGTCGTTTCGCGTCCCGGATCACCTCCATCACCGGGAAGGTAAAGGGCAAGTTCTCCGGCATTTTCGATGGCCTCGACGCTAAGGCGAAGGCTGTTATGGGCCTGTCCCTCAAGGCCATGCTCGGTGTCATTGTCGCGGGGGCGCCGGCCCTGGGTGCCGCAATTGTCGCCGCAATGGCCCTGGGGGTTGGCGGTGGCATTCTCGCTATCGGTGCCCTGGTCCTCAAGGAAAACAAGCGGGTAAAGGCCGCGTTCACCCGCACCGGAACGGATATTCAAAAGGTTCTGACGAAGGCTGCGCAGCCTCTGGTCGGCCCGTTTGTTTCTGCGCTGGGAATCGTCCGTGGCCTCGTTCGGAAACTGGCACCGGATTTCCGGTCCATTTTCAAGTGGCTCGCCCCGATTCCGCCGCTGCTGTCGAATGCGTTCGGCGGTGTCCTGGTCGAAGTGGTTAAGGCCCTCAAGTCATCCATGCCCGGGGTGACCGCCGCGTTTAAGGGCCTCGCGTCGGCGCTACCGACCGTCGGAAAGTGGATCGGCGATTTCATTCGGACCCTGCTGTCGAATCCGAAGGTCATCGAGAACACCACCCGTGCCCTGACCCTGCTGGCTGCGGGTCCGCTCAAGCTGCTGGGTCCGCTGCTGTCCGGGCTGAACGTCATCTTCGGTGCGCAGGTCAATTTGATGCGCCTGCTGGAGATGACCGGCGGTGGCTTGTTCTCGAAGCTGGTGACCTGGCTCGACGGCGGGTCCGGGGCGGTGAAGCGACTCAAGGAGGCCTGGGGGCCCCTGGGTGCCGCGATCCGTAACGTCTGGAAGGCCCTGGAGGAGTTCGCGGCAGCCAAGACGGACCAGGAGGTCCGTACCAAGTTTGCGAACCTCGTTACGGCGATTCGGAACACGTGGGGGCCGCTGCGGAATTTCCTGCGCACCGTCTGGGATGAGGCGTGGGCCGCGATCAAGCGGGTGTGGAACGAAAAGGTGGTGCCGTGGTGGAACGGCACCGCTAAGCCGTGGCTGGAGAAGCAGGTTGCCGCAGCCATGGACCGGATCTTCAAGATGGCCGGCGACAAGGCTGCCGCCCAGTTGAAGAAGCTGCCCGGTAAGGCCATCGACGCCCTCAAGGGCCTGCCTGGGGCCCTCATCGGGGCCCTGGCGGGCCGGATGGCCTCCGCCGGGGCGTCCATCGGCCAGCGCTTCGTCAACGCCCTCATCGGGGCGATTTCGGGTGCCCGCAGCCGGGCCATCAACATCGGTTCCTCGATTGGTGCCGCTGCGGCTGCTGCTGCGGCTGCCGCAGCGTCGAAGTTCTCCGGCATCCAGTCCTGGGCCCCCGCTGCGACGGCTGCCCAGTTCGCTGCCGGCCCGTCGTTCGCTGCGGCCGGCGGTGGCACCTACCGCACGGGCGGCCCGACGCGGGTGCAGTCGACGGTGAACGTGCTGCTGGATGGCGAGCCGTTCCGGGAGTACACGACCGAGGCGATCGAGGCGAACGAGCGTCGCCGGGAGTTCCGGTCGCGGGTGGGGAGGCGGTAATGCCCGTAGTCAGTGACACGTTCGACCGGACCGTCTCCAACGGCTGGGGTAGCGCAACGTCGGGACAGGTGTGGTCCACGTCCGGTGGTGACGCCTCCGACTACTCCGTCTGGGGCGGCAGGGGTGAGCATTTGCAGTTGGTCGAAAACGTTCTGCACCACAGCTTTCTGACGGTGGGGAGCTCCGACCAGACGGTCAAGTCGACGGTGACGGTGCCGGTCAATCCGCTTGGGGGTGGCGTCTCCTCCTGGGTGCTGGCCCGCATGACCGACCCGAGCAACTACTACGCGGCCCTGCTCGGCATCGGAACTACCGGCACCACGACGGTCGCCTTGTACAAGCGGGTGGGTGGCTCGCTGTCAATGGTGTCCTCGTCCGTAACCGTCGGCACCCACGCGGCCGGCAACATGTGGACGACCGCGATCAACGTGGTCGGTTCGACGGTCCGGGCGAAGGCCTGGAAGGTGGGCGACCTGGAACCATCCACCTGGCATGTGACCATCACCGACTCATCGCTGGCTACCGGGGATCAGGCGGGCGTCGCCTCCCGTCGGGAGGCGGGCAACACAAACGAGTTCATTGACATTCACTGGGACAACTTCTCCGCGATCCCGACGGAGATCACCGTCAACACGCAGGATGTGTACCCGCCCCGGGCCCTGGTGACCGTCACCGGCCCGGGCGTCGGCGATTCGATCGAGGTGTACCGAGTTGTGGCGGGCGAGCGGACCCTGCTGCGGGCCGGGTCCAGCGAGTCCCTGACGGACAGTTCGTTCCTGGTCCTGGACGCGGAGATGCCGTTCGGGGTGCCCGTGTCGTACCTGGCGGTGGTCAACGGTGTCCTGGAGTACGTCACCGGGTCGACCACGTACACCCTGTCCGGGGGCCTGCCGGTGGTCACCGACGCGATCAGTGGCCTGGCCGCCCAGGCGGTGATCCTGGCGTGGGATGAGAAGCGGTACGGCCGCCCCTCGTCCCGCTTCCAGGTGGGTGGCCGCAACGTGGTCGTGACCGACGACTGGGGCCAGTTCGACGGGACGATCGAGTTCGTCACGGAGTCCACGTCGCAGCGGGACAACCTGATGACGGTCCTGACCGACGCCACGGAAGGTGTGGTACAGATCCGTCAGCCGGGTGGCTACGACGGGGTGGACTCGTACGTGTCGGTGGTCGGGGCGACTGAGCGTCGGTTCAGCCAGGACGGCACGGATCAGCGGCGGATCATCGCGGTGGACGCGGTGGAAACCGACCCGTGGGCCCTGACGGTGGAGGCCCGGGGGTACACCCTCCAGGACATTGCGGACGCATACCCGGCCGAGCCGACCATGGTCACCAGCTACACATTCACGAACACCACGGAGGGCTGGACGGCCACCAGGGCCACTCTGGCTCGGGTTGCCGCCCCCTCTGAGGCTGGCGACGGGTCACTGCGCAGTACCCCTACCGGCGCGGGAAGTGTTTTCATTCAGCCGCCCGACGTTCCGGTGAGTGCGGACAATCGCTACACCGTGACGGCGCGTGTGATGAGCCCGCTCGGCTGGTTCGACCAGAGCGTTTTCCTTCAAGGGGACTGGCTCGACTCAGGTGGCGGGTTCATCCTCAGTACGAGGGACCCATCCCCGCCGGAGATGCTGCCCCCCGGGGAGTGGACGACTCTGACGTTCACGAACGTAGCCCCACCCGGGGCTGCATCCATCCGCCTCAGGATTTCCCAGGACGATCCAGACGAGGAAATCACCACCTCAGACCTGATCTACGTCGATTACCTGACGGTGGAAACCGGGTCGGCGCTATATGACCTAGCGAACGGCTTCCCGACCCTGCTGGACATCGCCCAGGCGGAGTGGTCGGCATGATCGAACTGTCCGACGCTGCCCTGTCCGCGCTGACCCGCAGTCACCGCCGCCGGATCATGGTCGAGTCGTGGCTGGGGTCGGAACTGCTGTCCGATTCCGTGCCGGTGGACGCCGCGTTCGAGGACACCGACCGGCGGTCCAACGTGCCGGAGCGGGTCACCCTGACCGTGCCCCGCCGGTACCGGGGCGAGTCGTGGTCACCGGTCACCGACGATCACCCCCTGGCCGCGAACGGGCAGCGGCTGCGGGTCCAGTTGGGCATCGACATCGGTAACGGGGTCACTGAGTGGTTCCAGCGCGGCTGGTTCGTCATCACCGACTCGCAGGCGTCGGGGGACGCGGTGAACGTCCAGGCTGCGGGCCTGCTGTACCTGATCCACGAGGCCCGGTTCGTGTCCCCGTTCAACCCGTCCGGAACCCTGTTCTCCACGCTGCGGGCACTGGTGGAACCTGCCCTGACGGTGGTGTTCGACTCGGCTCTGACGGACCGTCCCGTCCCCGACGCCATGAACTGGGACGAGGACCGCATGGCAGCCGTTCAGGAGGTCACTGACAGCCTGGGGGCCGACTACCGGGTCACCGAGGACGGCTATCTGTCCGTGTTCCCGGCGGAGGCGGAATCCAGCCCGGTCCTGACGCTGACCGATGGGGCTGGCGGGACGGTGATCACCGCGTCGGGTTCGTCCACCCGTGACGGTGCCGTGAACGCGTTCGTGGCCCGGGGTACCGCCCCGGACGGGGGGCAGCTCCAGGCGGTGGCGTACGAGTTCAGCGGGCCGAAGGCGTACGGGGGAGCGTTCAACCCGCTGCCGGTGCCGGACCTGTTCTACTCGCCGCTGCTGACCACCGAGGCGCAGTGTGCCGCTGCGGCCCGGACGCGGCGGGAGCGGGCACGGCGGGCCACCGGCCGGGAGTTCCAGGTGGAGATGGTGCCGAACCCGGCCCTCCAAACCGGTGACCGGGTGCTGGTCACCGCCGACGAGTACACGGACCTGCCGTGCGTGATCGAGGCCCTGACGCTGCCGTACAAGGCTGGTGGCGGGTCGCAGACGTTGACGGTGAGGAGCCTGACGTGACGCAACCCAGCCACATCCTGACCGGCACTGGGGCACTGTTCGCCACCGCCACCGCCTCCAAGTCGTCCGGCACCGTCCCCGCCACGATCAACGGGATCTCCACCACCGTTCGGGTGGCCCGGGACGTGACTGTCGCTTCCGGGGATGTGCTTGTCGTCCAGCGGATCGGCTCCCAGTGGGTGGCGGTGGCCCGGGTGTTCGAGGCCGCGCCGCAGGCGGTGGACCCGATGCCGCCGCCACCGCCGAAGCCGGTCATCACCACCGGAACGCTGGTCGTGTCCCCGGTGGAAACCCGGTCGTACCGGCCGAACTTCGGGTGGCGCACCGACAACACCGACGTGTATCAGGGTGAGTACGGCGGTTGGGGTAACCACACCGGTTGCGTGTTCTACGGGTCGAAGCCGCGCAGCCTGAACGGTGCGACGGTCACCTCAGCCACCATCAAGGTCCGCCGGGTGAGGGGCGGTGCTTTCGCCGCCCAGGCCACCACGATGCGTTTGATGACGAACGCCACCAGGCCGGCGGGAGCCCCGACGCTGACTTCCAGCACATCGGGGCCGTCTATTGCTGTCGATTCCACCACCACGTTCACCATTCCCGATTCGTGGGCGCAGGCAATGGTGGACGGAACAGCAGGAGGAATCGCATTCTTTGATGCAGACGGTTCCCCGTATGCGCGGTTCGCCGGTCGCGGCACGTGGTCACCGGCATTCACGCTGACAATTTCATGGCAGAGAGGATAAGACGATGCCGACCACGAGTCTTGGAATCACCTACCCGGCCTCGACCGGTCACGCTCGGATGTGGGAACACTTTCAGGCCCTCGCCGACAGCGTGAACGACCTGATCACCAGCGGCCGGGTGTCCGGTTCCCGAATCGCTACGCAGCTGGTGACCGGCGATTCCGGTTCCGTTACCACCACCGAAACGTCCATCGGGTCGATCACCGCACCCCTCGTGGCGGGCCGGATCTACCGCATCCGGTACGTCACCCGGGTCGGCACCACCGCCTCCGGTGACCGGGCGTTCGTGCGCATCCGTGAGGACACGGTGAGCGGTTCGGAACTGGTCGGTGACTCGTGGTACCTGGTGAACCCGGGTGCCGCCGGTACCCCATGCTCGATGGAAGGCGAGTACACCGCCCCCGCGACCGGGAACAAGACGTTCCACCTCACCCTCCAGCGGGACGTGGGCACCGGCACCCTGCGCCGCGAAGGCTCGTTCATGCCCACGTACATCTACGTGGATTACATCCGGGGCTGACGGGCCCACAGACGCAACCGCCCCCGGGTGACGGCACCGGGGGCGGTTGCTTGTTCAGGGTGTGGGTCAGGTGGCGGTGAGTCGGTAGCGGGCGGAACGCTGGGCCCGGTACTCCGCCAGGACGGTGGCTGCCTCGTCCAGGCGGACACAGCCGGTGTCGGTGCACTCAGGGCACAGATTCCGGTCGTGGTAGCTGACGCAGTAGGAGGCCTGCTCCACGAAGTACGGCACGCGGGTGAGGATTTCCGGCAGGTTCGGGTTGACCATCGCTGCCTCGCAGGGTCAGTAGCTGGGGGACGGGGTGGGGGTGACGGCCCCGATGACGCTGCCGAAGCCGCACAGGCCGCAGCAGGCCAGGATCAGCAGGATCGGGATCAGCGACAGCACGATCCACACCCACAGGGCCACCTGGCCGGCGCGGAACAGTCCCGCGCGGGCCTGCTGGTCGGGGGTGCTGGGGACGGGTTGAGGGTGGCCGGGTTGCAACGTGAACTCCTGTCATCCGGACCCCCGCAGGGGCCGGGAACCCCGTTCACCGGCCCCCGCAGGGGATTAGGAGGGACATTCCTGCCAGGGAGCGTCCCGTGGCCGAATCTGGCATACCCGGGTATGCACGGTCAAGGCTGGATCGCCGGGTATCCCAGGTGATGATTGACGGTGGAGGCAAGGGCATGGTCAACTCGGCGAATCCTGCCAGGGAGACAGTGGTGCCTGCCCAGACAAAGACTGACAAGTTGATCACCGCAATCAAGGATCGGATCGCCTCGGGTGAGTTCGGTCCCGGTGACAAGCTGCCCAGCAGTTCGGAACTGATCGAGCAGTACGGCATCTCCCGGATGACCGTGCGGATCGCCATGGAACGGTTGAAGGCTGCCGGGGTGGTGGAGTCCATCCCCGGCAGCGGCTACTACGTCACCGGCGGCTGACCGGGGCGGGGATCATCGCCAGCAGTGCGGTGGCTTCACCCTCCGGCAGGTCACCGGAGGCGGCCAACTGGCGGACCAGCAGCCGCATCGCGTCGGGGTACTTGCCCCCGATGTTGAGGACCACGTTCGTCATCTCCCGGAACACGGGGGATGGCTTCGACCGGCGGGGCTGAACAAGAGACAAGATGGACATGCGACGGCTCCAGATCCGCGCTCGGGGAGGCCCGGAACTCTCCGGATAACCTCCGGTTCCACGCTCGCCGTAGGGCCGTGTTTTCCCTGGTCATGCACAACGCTTAGCCGCTGGCACCCCGAAGATGCCCGGCGAGCCGAAGCGCGTCCAGCCCTCCCGGGACCGCGACCGCCCCCGGTGAACCCGAGGCCGGCCGGCGTTCCTCCGTCCACTCGGTAACGATCAAGTAACGGGCGGAACCTTTTCCACCCCGTGACCCCTTTCCCTGGGCGTTCGGCCCGAGGGGGCCAGGGGAGGGCGTCGGATGAAGCTGGTGTGGAGGCGGGCCCGCGAGGCACGGGGGCTGCTGGCGGCCGCGGTGATCGCCGCTCTGGTCGCGGTCGCGTTGGTCACCGGGCTCTCCGACTACAGCCGCCGGTCGGTGGCGGCCGGGCAACAGGCGCTGCTCGCGGGCGCGCCCGTCGAGGAGCGCAGCCTGCTGGTGAGCGGCTCGGCCGGCCAGGACGTCGCGGAGTTCACCGAGCGGGACGGGATCGTCCGCGACCGTGCCGCCGCGGCGTTCGGCGGCGCGCCGGTCACCGTGAGCACCGCCCGGTACGGCAGCGGCCGGGAGCTCACCGGCGACCTCGGCCCGGTCACGCGCGAGGGCGACGACCCCGTCTTCGCCAACCTGGCCACCCTCGACGACCTGCCGGAGCGCGCCGAGCTGGCCAGCGGGGCCTGGCCCGTTCCCGGGGCGAACCCGCTCCAGGTGACCCTGCCCGAGAAGGTGGCGGCCACCCTCGGCCTGACCGCCGGCGAGCGGATCCCGGTGCGCGACCGCAGCTCCGAGCGGTCCAGCCAGATGGTGCTCACCGGCACGTGGCGCCCCCGCGACGCCACCGACCCGTACTGGCGGTTGGCGCCGGGCGTCGGTGCCGGCAGCGCGGCCGAGTCGACCACGTCGTACGGCCCGTTCGTGCTCGACCCGGCCGACTTCGCGGCCACCTTCCCGGGCTCGGTGTCGGCGTCCTGGCTCGTCGAGCCGGACCTCAGGGCGGTGGCCGCGGACCGGCTGCCCGGCCTCTGGTCCGCCGCCGCCCCGATCATCGAGGACCTGCCGGAGGCCGCCGGCCTCGGCTCGTCCGCGCAGAGCCTCACCTCGATGGACCGGCTGTTCGACAAGATCGCCCGGGCCGACCTCGTCGGACGCTCGTCGCTGGCCACCCCGCTGCTGCTGATCGTGGTCCTCGGCGGGTACGCCCTGGTGCTCGTCGCCGTGCTGCTGCACGAGGACCGCCGGCCGCAGATCGCCCTCCTGCGGGCCCGGGGCGCGGCCCGCCGCCAGTTGGCCGGTCTGGCCACCCGCGAGGCGTTCCTCGTCGTCCTGCCGGCCGCGCTGCTCGGTCCGCTGCTGGCCGGCGAGGCGCTGCGGCACGTCGACGGACCGGCCGGCGCCGGGCTGACGCTCGCCGGGGGCGACGCCACCCTGCTGTGGCTGGTGGCGTGTGTGGCCGCCGCCGGGTGCCTCGTCGCGATGGTCGTGCCGACCCTTCGCGGGGCGGGCACGTACGTGGCCGACATGGCCGCCCGGTCCCGGCCCCGGCGCGCCGCGTCGCTGCAACGGGCCAGCCTCGACCTGGCCCTCGTCGCCCTCGCGGTGCTCGCCTGGATGCAGCTGCGCCAGTACGACTCGCCGCTGGCCGGCGCCGGGGCGCAACTCGGGCTCGACCCGCTGCTGGTCGCCGCGCCGACGCTCGGCGTGCTGGCGGGCGCCGCGGTGGCGCTGCGGCTGATCCCGCCGGTCACCCGCTTCGCCGAGCGGTTCGTGAACCGGCGGCAGTGGACCGCCACGATGTTCGGCATGTGGCAGGCGGGACGGCGTCCGCACGCCGGGCCCGTCCTGCTGCTCGCCCTCGCCGTGAGCGGCAGCACCCTGGCCTGGTCCCTGGTCAGCACGGGCGAGCGGTCGCAGGCCGAACAGGCCGACCACACCGTCGGGGCGGACCTGCGGCTGACCGAGCGCACCGGCGTGGCGCCGGACGACCGGGCCGGGCAACTCGCGGCGCTGCCCGGCGTGCAGGCGGTGCTGCCGGCGTGGCGCGACGAGGTCCGGGTCGGGCGCGACAGCCTGCCGACCACCGTGGTGGCCCTCGACACGGCGAACGCGACAGGGGTGGTGCGGCTCAACGACCGGCTCGCGGGCGAGCCCGCCACGTCGGTCTTCCAACGGATGGCCCGGGCGCGGGGTGCCCCCGCCGGTGTCGAACTTCCCGAGGGCACCCGGGCCGTCACGGGCACCGTCCGCACCCCCGTGTGGGACCCGGTGCGAGCCCACGAGGTCGCCGTCTCCCTCCTGCTGACCCGGGCGGACGGGCTCGCCTTCCGCCTGCCCGTCGCCACCACGCAGAGCAGCGGTCGACCCGCCCCGTTCCGGGTCGCGCTTCCGGAAGGGGCCGGCACCCTGCGGCTGGCCGGGTTCGTGGCGGACGCCGGTGACGCGGCCGGCCGTGAGTACCGGCTGGAGGTGACCGACCTGCGGGCGGAAGGCCAGGACGGCACGCCCCGGCCCGTGCAGCTCGGCGACGGCTGGAAGGGGGTCGGCGCCGAGGACGGCGGCGAGTCGACGCTGTCCGTCACGCCCACCGGCCTGACCGCCGCCTATCCGATCGTGCTGCGGGCCGGCGGCCGGTTCGCGTTCCAGCCGTCCAGCCGGTTCGCCGTCGTGCCGGCGGGCGAGAACCCGCCCGTGCCGGCGCTCATGACCGCGGCCGTACGCGACGCGCTCAGCGTCGACGTCGGCGACACGGTCACCCTCGCGCTCTCCGGCGCGTCGGTGCCGGTGACGGTGCTGGGCGAGGTCGAGGCGGTCCCGACCAGCCCCGGCAACGGGATCCTCATCGACCTGCCGGCCGCCGTCGACTGGCTGGTCCGGGCCGCGGGCACGGTGCGGCCGGTGCCGGAGTGGTGGCTGGGCGCCGACGATCGTGGACACGCGGAGGCGGCACGTGCCCTGGCCGAGGTGTCCGGCACCACCGTGGTCGACCGGCGCGAGGTGACCGAGGCGGCCGCCCGGGACCCGTACTGGCGGGGGGCGCGGCTCGCGCTGCTGGCCGCCGCCCTCGGCTCGGTCCTGCTGGCCCTGGTCGGGCTGATGGTCGACGTCTGGGCCACCGCGCGGCACCGGATCACGGAACTCGCCGTGCTGCACACACTGGGCGCCGGGCCGCGCCTGCTGGCCCGGGCGTTGCTGGCCGAGCAGACCCTCCTGGCCGGTATCGGGGTCGGCGTCGGGCTGCTGCTCGGCGCCGTGGTGGGCGCCACGATGGCACCCCTCGTCATCCTCACGCCGGGCGGAGGCCGGCCGGTGCCGGAGGCGGCGTTCACCATGCCGTGGCTGCCCATCGGGTTGACGGCCGTCGGCCTGCTGCTGGCGGCGCTCGCCTTCAGCCTGTCCATCGCCCTCGGTATCCGGCAGCGGGTGGCGGCGGCGCAACTGCGGATCGGGGGAGAACGGTGACCGGGCGGAGCCGACCGGGCGGAACGTGCGCACACGGCACGGGGAGCGAGCGGATGGTCCAGCGCGGCGGGCGGGAACCGCTCGGCGGCGCCGACCGGAGGGAGGCGGGGGCATGAGCGAGCGCAGCGAGCGAATCATCAGGCACTGCGCGGTGGAGTCTCGTGGCGGCGCCGACCGGTGGGAGGCGGCGGCATGAGCATCGGTGCGGTCGTCCGCCGGGTGCGGGCGTACGGTGGGCACTTCCTGCTCCTGGCGGTGCTGACGCTGGTCGTCACACTGCTCATCAACGGAGTGCCCCGGACGGTGAACCGGCTCGCGGAGCAGGGTCTGCGCGAGCAACTGGCCACCGCGCCGGCGGTGCAGCGGGACCTTCTCTACTCGTCCCAGCCGCTCACCGCCGCCGACACCGGCACCTCCCTGGCGGAGGTCCAGCGGCGGGAACTCGACCGGATCCAGGAGGAGATGCCGCCGATCGTGAGCGACATGGTCGACCGGCGGTGGTACACCGCCGAGACCGTCGCGGGCCGGCTCACCGGCCCGGACCTGAAGGCCCGGAACCTGCTGGTCGACCTCAGCCTGCGTGCCCTTCCCGGGATCCAGGACGCGGGCACCCTCGTCGACGGGCGGTGGCCCGAGGGCGCCGCGGCCGACACCGCGCCGGTGCAGGTGGCGCTGGCCGACGATGTGGCCCGCCGGTTGAACCTGCGGGTCGGCAGCCAGTTGAACCTGTCGCCTCTGGAGACGACGCCCGGCGCCGCCGCGGTCCCGGTGACCGTGGTCGGTGTCTTCCGGCCCCGGGACCGCGCCGACGGCATCTGGGAGGGCCTGCCGCAGGTGCTGCGGGTGGAGGAACCGCAGGGAGACGGCCAACCGTTCGTCGCCGTCGGCGCCGTGGACGCCTCCGGCCTGGACCGGCTCGCCGCCGCCGACTGGCCGACCCGGTTCAGCTGGCGCTACCGGCTCGGCACGCACGGCATGGACGTCCGGGCGCTGGACGAGTTGATCGACGCCCTCCAGCGCATGTCCCAGGAGGCCACGCCGGGACGCTCCTTCGTGCAGGGCGCCGACGTGCCGCTGCGGGAGTTCGCCGACGCGCTGGCCGCCGCCCGTACGGTGCTCGCGGTGATCGGGGCCGGGGTGCTGGCCACGCTGGGCGGGCTGGTGCTGCTGGCCGTCGCGCTGGCGACCCGCCGCCGACGGGACGAGTACCTGCTCATGCGCGCCCGAGGTGGCGCCGCCGTGGCCGGTGCCCGGCGGAGCCTCGCCGAGTCGCTGCTGGTCGTCCCCGTCGCGGCGGCGGCGGGCTGGCTGCTCGGTCAGCTGGTCCCCGGTCCGGCCGAGGACACCCTGCCGTACGTCGTCGGCGTCGCCGTGCTGCTCACGCTGGCCCTGCCGGTCGCCGCCCTCGCCGTTCCGTCCGGGAACACCGGGCGGCGGGACCTCGTCCGGCTGCGGCCCTCCGCGCGGAGGGTGACCGTGGAGGTCTTCCTCGTCCTGTTGGCCGGGCTCGCCGTGGTGCTGCTGCGCCGCCGGGGACTCACCCTCGGGGAGGTGGACCCGCTGCTGGTGGCGGTGCCGGTGCTGCTGGCCCTCGCCGTGGCCGTGCTCGCGATGCGCGCGTACCCGCTGCCGTTGCGGCTCGTCAGCCGGATCGCGGCCCGTACCCGGGGCAGCGTCGCCTTCCTCGGCACCGCCCGCGCCGGGCGGGCCGTGACGGCGGCCCCGGTGGTCGTGGTGGTGCTGGCCATCGCCACCGCCGGCTTCTGCGCGGTGGTCGCGGCCGGCATCGAGGGGAGCCGGGACCGGGCCGCGAGCCGGTCCGTTCCGGCCGACGCGTTGATCCGCGGTGAACGGCTCGCCCCGGACACCGAAGCGGAGCTGGAACGGATGCCCGGAGTGGCCGACGCCCTCCCGGTGGCCTACGAGCCGGCGCCGCGCCTGGCCCGGGACGAGGCCGGCACCGACGCGGGCCTCGGCACCACCGCCGTGCTGCTGGTGGACGGTCCGGCGCTCGCCCGGTTGGTGCGGGAGACCGGCGCGGACGTCACGGTGCCGGAGTCGCTGACCGGCGCCGGCGGGCAGCCCGGTGCGGTGCCGGCGGTGGTCTCCCCGGCGGTCGCCGCCGACCTGGCCGAGCAGGAGATGACCGGCTCGGCGTTCGTGGCCGTGCAGGGCCGGCGGTACGAGTTCCGGGTGGCCGCCACCGCCGACAGCTTCCCGCTGGTGTCGCGGGAGACGCAGCGGTTCGTGGTGCTGCCCTGGCAGGCGCTGCCCGACGGCCCCCGCGAGCCGGTGCCGACGGGCTTCCTGATCGGCGGTGACGACCTCGACGCCGAGGCGTTGCGGCTGGTCGGCGACGAGGGCCAGGACCGGTACCAGAAGACCGGGACCGTCACGGGCGGGCAGCGGCCCCGCGGCGTGGAGGTGCTCACGTGGGAGCAGGCCCGCCAGCAGGTGGGCGGCAGCGGGGCGAACGGCGTGCTGGTGTTCGCCTTCGCCGCCGGCGCGGCCGGCGCGACGGTGCTCGGTCTGCTCGCCATCGCGTTCACCGTGCTGGCCGGCGCCCGCAGCCGCGGTCTGGTGCTGTCCCGGCTGCGGACCCTCGGCCTGTCCCGCCGCCAGTGGCGGGGTCTGCTCCTGGTCGAGCTGGCGCCGCTGGTCGGCGCGGCGGTGCTGACCGGCGCGGTGGTGGGTGCGCTCCTGCCGCTGCTGCTCACCCCGGTGCTCGGCCTGTCCGCGTTCACGAGCGGCGTACCGGTCCGGGTGGCGTTCGAACCGGGGCTGGTCGCCGCGGTCGTCGCGCTCGGGGCGGTCGCCCTGGGCTTCGCGGTCGCCGTCGAGACCCTGAACAACCGCCGGCTGCGCCTCGGTGAGGTGCTCCGGCTCGGAGAGGAGAGCTGAGATGACCGCTACCGCGTCGACATCGGTCGTGCCGGACCTGGCCGACCTGCAACAGCGGGCCGCCCAGCGGGCGGCCGAGCGGGCCGGCGGCCGGGACCGGCTCCGCGGGCACATCGTCTGTGACGGGCTGGTCCGCATCTTCAAGACCGAGGGCGTCGAGGTGGTCGCCCTGCAGGGGCTCGACCTGGTCATCGACCGGGGTGAGCTGGTGGCGATCGTGGGCGCCTCCGGATCCGGCAAGTCCACGCTGCTGAACATCCTCTCCGGGCTGGACACCCCGACCGCCGGCATCGCCCGGGTGGCCGGGTACGACCTGCTCAACCTGTCGGCGAAGCGGCGCCTGAGCTACCGGCGGCGGACGGTCGGCTTCGTCTGGCAGCAGACCGGGCGCAACCTGCTGCCGTACCTCACGGCGTTGGAGAACGTGGAGCTGCCGATGCAGCTGGCCGGCGGGCGCGGGCGGCGGGCCCGCCGCGAGCGGGCCCGGGAGCTGCTCGACCTGGTCGGCGTCGGCTACTGCGCGGACCGCCGGCCGGGCCAGCTCAGCGGCGGCGAGCAGCAACGCTGCGCCGTGGCGGTCGCGGTGGCCAACGACCCGGAGGTGCTCTTCGCCGACGAACCGACCGGCGAACTGGACGAGGCCACCGGCGCGGAGGTCTTCGCCGCGCTGCGCACCATCAACGCCGAACTGGGCGTCACCGTGGTCGTCGTGACCCACGACCAGGCGGTCGCCACCCAGGTCCGGCGGACCGTCGCGATCCGCGACGGCCGGACCGCCTCGGAGGTACGCCGCACCGCGCGCGTCGGCGCGGACGGCAGCACCGAGCTGGTCAGCGAGGAGTACGCGGTGCTCGACCGGACCGGGCGGATGCAGCTGCCGGCCGCGTTCGTCGAGGCGCTCGAGTTGCGGGACCGCGTCCGGCTCAACCTGGAGCCGGACCACGTGGAGGTACGGCCGGGCGACCAGGCCCCGACCGACGGGAAGGCTGAGGCATGAACGGGTGGGACGCGGGGACGGACGGCCGGGCCGGGGCGGCGACGGACAGCCGGGACGCGGGCTGGGACGGTACGGCGGCCGACGGCCGGTCGCGCGCGACGGCCGCGCCGGCCACCGACGTGGTGGTCCGGGTCGAGGGGGTGAGCCGGACCTTCGGGCGGGGTGAGCACGCGGTGCACGCCGTACGCGACGTGTCGTTCACCGCCGCACGGGGGGAGCTGCTCGCCATCCGGGGCCGGTCCGGCGCCGGCAAGACCACCCTGCTGAACCTCATCGGCGGGCTCGACCGCCCGGACAGCGGCCGGGTGGTGGTGGCCGGGCACGACGTGACCGCCGCCGGCGAGCGGGAACTGCTCGACCTGCGGCGGGGGACGGTCAGCTTCGTCTTCCAGACCTTCGGCCTGGTGCCGATCCTCTCCGCCGCCGAGAACGTCGGTGTGCCGCTGCGGCTGGCCCGGGTGCCGGCCGCCGAGCGGGAGGAGCGGGTGGCGATGCTGCTCGAACTGGTGGGCCTCGGAGGGCACGCGGCGCAGCGGCCGTACGAGCTCTCCGGTGGGCAGCAGCAGCGGGTGGCCGTGGCACGGGCGCTGGCCAACGAGCCGGCCCTGCTGATCGCCGACGAGCCCACCGGTCAGCTCGACTCGGAGACCGGACGCTCGATCATGAACCTGCTCCGGGCCGTGGTGCACGCGCGCGGCACGACCATCCTGGTCGCCACCCACGACCCGGCGCTCATCGAGCTGGCCGACCGTACGCTGACCCTGCGCGACGGCCGCCTCTCCGACGCCTGACCCGGGCCCGGCCCGCCGGCCCCCGCCGGCCGGCGGGTCAGAGCGGGAGCTTCATCCCCTCGTGGCTGGCCACGAACCCGAGGCTCGTGTAGAAGCGGTGCGCGTCATGGCGGGACTTGTCGGTGGTGAGCTGCACCAGCCCGCAGCCCCGCTCGCGGGCCTGGTCGATGGCCCAGGTCATCATCCGCCGGCCGAGCCCCTGGCCGCGGAGGTCGGAGCGGACACGGACGGACTCGATCAGCGCCCGCTCGGCGCCGTGGCGGCCCAGCCCGGGGATGTAGGTGATCTGGAAGCAACCGACCAGCTCACCGCCGGAGTCGGCGACGATCAACTGGTTGCGCGGGTCGGCGGTGACGTCGGCGAACGCCTTCTCGTACGCGTCGTCGACCTGCGTGAAGTCGCGCGCCTTGCCGAGGACGTCGTCGGCGAGCAGCGCGACGATCGCCGGCAGGTCGGCCCGGACCGCCTCGCGGAAGATCACGTCAGTCATGCCGTGAGCCTGGCACATCGGCGGAACCCGGTGCCCGTCGGCCGGGCGGCCCGCCGCGCGTGGTCGTGTGCCGGCCCGACGGCCGGGCGCCGCCCGGTGGCCGGGACCCGGCCCGGGTCAGCGCGGCGGGCAGCGCTGCCCCTGCGGCGGCACGGTCAGGTCGATCAGGTAGGCGTCGACGGCGTTGGTGATGCAGGCGGTCTGCGGGTAGGCGGTGTGCCCCTCGCCCTCCCAGGTCAGCACCCGCCCGACGCCGAGCATCGAGGCGAGCGCCTGCGTCTGCTCGTACGGGGTGGCCGGGTCGCCGGTCGTGCCCACCACGACGATCGGCGGGGCGCCGACCGCCGGGCCGGTCGGGTACGGATCCCGCCCGCCGGGCCACTCGGCGCACGCGAGCATGCCCACCGCCAGCGCCGGCCCGAACAGCGGGTACTTCTCCCGCCACTGCGACTGCAGCTCGCGAATCCGCGCGAGGCTCGGCTTCTCGTCCTCGTCGGCGCAGTTGATCGCCAGGTTGGCGTCGAACAGGTTGGAGTAGTGGCCGTCGTCGCCGCGGCCGGCGTACGCGTCGGCGAGGCGGAACACGTCGGTGGGGTCGCCGCCCTCGAGCCGGTCGATGGCCCGGGCCAGCTCCTGCCAGCCGGGCTCGGTGTAGAGGGAGGAGATGATCGCGTAGAACACCCAGCCGGCGGTCGCCTCCCGCCCGTCCGCGCCGCGTACCGGCGAGACCCGCGCCTTGTCGATCGCGTCGGTCACCGCGGCCCGTGCGTCCGGTGCGATGGGGCAGCGGCCGGCGTTCGCCGCGCACCAGCGGGTGAAGTTGCCGAACGCCCGCTCGAAGCCCTTCGCCTGGCTCTCCGATCCGGCCACCAGGCCCTGCTTCGGGTCGACCGCGCCGTCGAGCACGAGCGCCCGCACCCGTTGCGGGTGGAGCTGGGCGTACGTGGCGCCGAGCAGCGTCCCGTACGAGTAGCCCAGGTAGGTGAGCTTCTCGTCGCCGAGCGCGGCGCGGACCGCGTCCATGTCCCGCGCGGCCTGCTCGGTGCCGTAGAGCGGCAACTGGTCGCCGTACTTCTGGCCGCAGCCCTGCCCGATGCGCCGGTTGAGGGCGACGATCCCGTCGAACGACTCCTGGCTGCGGGGATCGGGGTCGTAGCCGAAGCTCGCGTCCAGGTCGGCGTCGGAGATGCACTTGACGGGGCTGGAGCGGGACACCCCGCGCGGGTCGAAGCCCACGATGTCGAAGCGCTCGGTGACCGTCGTGGGGAGGCCGCCGAACGCCGACCCGAACGAGAGGTAGACGGCCGTGTCGACCCCGGAGCCGCCCGGCCCGCCCGGGTTGATGACCAGCGAGCCGATGCGGTCCCGCTGCTTGGTCGAGCGGGCCCGCAGCAGGGCGATCTCGAAGGTCTCGCCGGCGCCCGGGCCCGTGGTGGCGCCGGTGCCGGTGCCCCAGTTGCGCGGCACCGCAATGCGGGTGCACTCGTAGCGCATGTTCGGCGCGCCCTGGCCGACGAGCTGGTCGGCGACCTCCGGGCACGCCCGCCAGGTCGGCGCGGTGCCCGGCGCCGCCGCCTCGCCGGTGGGCTCGGCGCGTGGCGCGAACGCGGGCAGGGTGCAGCCGGCGGTGAGCAGTGCCGTGGCGGCGAACACGGCCAGGGCGCGGCGGACCCGGCGGATCCGGTCGTCGGTGCGGGGCATCGAGTGG
The DNA here is from genome assembly GCF_036184225.1 of Micromonospora globbae. Lineage (NCBI taxonomy): Bacteria > Bacillati > Actinomycetota > Actinomycetes > Micromonosporales > Micromonosporaceae > Micromonospora > Micromonospora globbae. The sequence goes on along the minus strand of NZ_CP108084.1, from coordinate 3,741,835 downwards.
GTCCTCCGTGATCGTCTCGCCGCCAGGCTACGCCGGGCCGGTGGCGGGGGATTCCACGGTGGTGGCCGGGTCGCCCCGCAGCACCTGGTCGACGTCGTACCGGATCGGGCGGTCGAGCTGGTCGTAGCGGCACGAGCGGGGGTCGCGGTCGGGCCGCCAGCGGACGAACTGGGCGGTGTGGCGGAAGCGGTCGCCCTCCATCGCGTCGTAGCCGACCTCGAGCACCAGCTCGGGGCGCAGCGGCTCCCACTCGAGGTTCTTCGTGCCGGTCCACCGGCTCACACCGCCGGGGATGCGCTGGCCGCGTTCGTGGTCGCCGTGCACCCACGGGTGCTCGCCGCCGACGTCCCGGTAGGGGGCCAGCTCGTCCAGCAGCTCCGCCCGGCGGGCCATGCTGAACGACGCGCTCACGCCGACGTGGTGCAGTACGCCGTCGTCGTCGTAGAGGCCGAGCAGCAGCGAGCCGACGACCGGGCCGGACTTGTGCCAGCGGAAGCCGGCGACCACCACGTCGGCGGTGCGGGCGTGCTTCACCTTGAACATGAGCCGCTTGCCCGGCTCGTAGGGCAGGTCGGCCGGCTTGGCGATGAGCCCGTCCAGCCCGGCGCCCTCGAAGACGTCGAACCAGCGGTGCGCGGTGTCCGGGTCGGTGGTGACCTGGGTGACGTGCACGGGCGGGCGTACGCCCTTCAGCGCCGCCTCCAGCCGGGCCCGGCGCTGCGGGTAGGGCTGGTCGAGCAGCGCCTCGTCGCCGATGGCGAGCAGGTCGAACGCCACGAAGTCGGCCGAGGTGGTCTCGGCCAGCAGCTTCACCCGCGACGCGGCCGGGTGGATGCGCTGGCCCAGCATCTCGAAGTCGAGCCGCGGCTGGCCGCCCGGGCCGTCGCGGCGGATCACGATGAGCTCGCCGTCGACGGCGCAGCGCTCCGGCAGCTGCCGCCGGGCCTGCTCGACGACCTCGGGGAAGTAGCGGGTCATCGTCTTGCCGCCACGGCTGGCCAGCTCGACCTCGTCGCCGTCGCGGAAGACGATGCACCGGAAGCCGTCCCACTTCGGCTCGTACGTCATCCCGGGCGCGGTGGGGATCCGCGGCACGCTCTTGGCCAGCATCGGCTCGACCGGCGGGTTGATCGGCAGCTCCACGGCGACCAGTCAACCAGACGGCACCGACAACCGTGAGGCACATCACCGCTGCGTACTGGGCGTGGTGTCCGCCGTCGTCCCCCTCCTCACTCCGCGCCGGAATCAGGAAACCGCAGGTCAGAGCTACTTTCGCCGGGTGCCGGAGTGGAGCTGCGCGTGCTGCGGGCGGTACCGGGTCAGCGTGGAGCTGGTCCGCGGCCGCTACCGCTACCGGCTGTCGCACCGCTATCCCCGGCAGTTCGGCGGCGGGAAGAACGTGCTCGGCGAGGTCGGCTCGATCCCCGAACTGGAGGACCTGCTGCGCCGGTGCACGCCGGTCACCCTCGCCGACCTCCGCGAGGCGGCCTGAGCCCGGGTCAGAAGCGGGCGAAGGAGCGGATGGGCGCGCGCGGGCCGTACTTCGGGGCCTGCACGCCCGCGGCCTCCAGCAGGACGCAGACCCGGCCGCGGTGACCGCGGAACGGCTCCAGCAGGGCGAGCATCCGGGCGTCGTCACCGCGCGGCTCACCGGCCAGCGCCCAGGCCACCGTGTTGGGCACGTGGTAGTCGCCGACGCTGACCGCGTCCGGGTCGCCGTACGCCACGCGGACCACCTCGGCGGCGGTCCACGGCCCGATGCCCGGCACGGCGCGCAACCGGCGGGTCGCCTCGGCGGCGTCCCCACAGCGTTCCAGGCGGTCCGCCACGGCGGCCGCCCGCCGCAGCGTCTCGGCCCGGCGCTGCTCCACGCCGAACGGGTGGAACACCCAGTACGGCGTGGCGGCCACGGCCGCCGGCTCCGGCGGGAGCAGCAGCGGCAGCGGGCCGGGCGCGGGTTCCCGGAAGTGGCGGACCGTGGCGGCGTACGCGCGGTACGCCTCCTTGCCGGTGACCTTCTGCTCGAAGACGGCGCGGAGCACCCGGGGGAAGACCAGACCGGTGGCCGGCATCCGTACGCCCCGGTACTCGCGTGCCAACCGGGCGACGAGCGGGTGTGCCGCCGCCAGGGCGGCGAAGCCGGTCACGTCGTCGCGCAGACCGGCGATGGCGTCGGCGCGCTCGACCACCCATCCGGCGCCCGGGCCGTACCCCTCGGCCCGCAGGTCCCCGGCCTCCGGGTGCAGGGCGAGGGTCGCGGGACCGTCGGGCGTGCGGGTGGCGAACCAGAACGTGCCCGCCACGATGCGCGCGCACGGGTCGTACGGGCTGAACGTGAGCGCGCGGACGGAGGCCGCGAGCCGGTAGCCGGCCGGCGGGTGCAGCACCCGGCTGGCGGTGGGCGGCGTCCCGGTCATCCCGCCACTGTGCCAGACTCCCGGCCGTCGGCTGTCCTGCGGGTACTGCCGCGGATGGCCGTCGGCCATCGTCGCTGGGGACGTACCTGGATCGGCCGAACCGGCAGCCGCGCGTCCCTCGGACTGGTGGAATATAACGAATGAATCGGGCCTAATCCCATAAATAGGTACGCGTCAGGCCGCATGCAGCCGACGAACTAATGAACAGCTGATGGCCCACCGGTTGACGCGCTGCTACCGTCTCGACGTCGCCCCTCGATCCGATGCTCCGAGCCCCGGCGCTGCCAGCCCGGCCCGGAGCCGGGACGGTTCGTCCGTGGCCGAGGTCGTGGACCGCTCGTACGGCGGCCCGCGGACGGCGACGAACGGGGATGCACGGAGGAAGGCGGTCGGCGATGCCTGCTCAGGGGACGTCGCGAGGCAGGGTGTGGCGGGTCCCGTCGGCGTGGCCTCCCCGGCGCTGACCGTGTCGGCCGTCGAACTGTCCGTCGCCTTCGGACGGTGTGTGGAATGATCGCCCTGCGTCTCTACCGGCTGCTGCCCTCCCCGGTGCGGCGCCGGCTCGTGCAGATGCTGCCGGCGCACCGCCGGATCGGCCTGGTGCGCACCTTCGTCCGCCCGTCTGGTGGCGACACCGTCCACCCGATCGGATCGCGGGTGACCGTCGACGACGGGGGTGTCCGCACCCGGGCCGAGGTGGTCGCCGCGGCCACGCCCCTGCAGATGTGGCACCGCAACCTCACGGCCGTCACCGCCGCGCTGGACGCCGCCGGCATCCGCTACCACTGCCTGCGCAACGACGACCACCTGCGCAGCACGGTTGCGGTGGTCGCCGACCAGCGCGAGGCGGTGCGGCGCACCCTCACCTCCGCCCCGGTGCTGTCCGGCGCCCACGTGCGCACCGTGGAGGTGCGGCCCGGCCGGCACCAGCCGGACCTCGCGCCGACCGAGGTGTTCCAGGTGTGGTTCCCGGTGACGGACGCGCGGGCGAACGTGGTGCTGGGCTCGCAGTTCGCCTGCGAGATCGAGTTCTGGACGCGCGACGGCGACGTCGTCCGCGCCCCCAGGCACAACGCCGTCATCGACGAGACGCCCGTCGAGCCGGAGCCGGTCCGCGTCGCCGCGGCGCTGCTCAGCCACTTCGTACCCGAGGCGGACGACCACACCTACGGCACCCGCCGCGACCTGGCCGTCCGGGCCTTCGACCGGGTGGGCTTCCCCATCGACGCCGTCTACACCTGGGTCGACGGGTCCGACCCGGAGTGGCTGGAGCGGAAGCGGGCGGCGCTGCACGACGCCGGGGGACCGCTGCACGCCGTCGCCGCCAACTCGTCGCGCTACCACAACCGTGACGAACTGCGCTACTCCATGCGGTCGCTCCACAGCTTCGCGCCCTGGCTCCGGCGCATCTTCCTCATCACGGACAGTCAGCTGCCGAGCTGGCTCGACCCGTACCACCCGATGGTCACCGTGGTGTCCCACGCCGAGCTGTTCGCGGACCTCGGCGGGCGGTCGTCGTTCAACTCACACGCCATCGAGTCGCGGCTGCACCGCATCGAGGGCCTCGCCGAGCACTTCCTCTACCTCAACGACGACGTGTTCCTCGGCCGGCCGCTGCTGCCCACTCACTTCTTCCACTCCAACGGGATCGCGAAGTTCTTCCCGTCGCCGGCGCAGTTCGGGCTGGGTGACGCGAAGCCCGGTGACCTGCCGGTGAACGCCGCCGGCAAGAACAACCGCCGCCAGATCCAGCGGCAGTTCGGTGTCACCATCACGCAGAAGATGAAGCACACCCCGTTCGCGTTGCGGCGCAGCATCATGCAGCAGATCGAGCAGGTGCTGCAGACCGAGGTGACCCAGACGGCCGCGCACCGCTTCCGCCACCCCGGGGACCTGGCGATCCCGTCCTCCCTGCACCAGTACTGGGCGTACCTCACGGCGCAGGCCGTGCCCGGCGACATCGAGTACGAGTACGCCGACCTCGGCCACCCGTCGACGCCGGCCCGGCTCGCCGAGCTGCTGGTCAACCGCAACCGGGACGTGTTCTGCCTCAACGACACCGACTCCGACCCCCGCTCGTGGGCGGAGCAGGAGTCGATGCTGGCCGACTTCCTGCCGCGCTACCTGCCCTTCCCCGCGCCGTTCGAGCTGCCCGACGACGTGGTGGCCGAGCGCCGTAAGGTGGGCGCCACGGCCCTGTGGCGCCGGTCGTACCGGTCCGTTCCCGGTAATCGACGCCCCGCCCCCATCGACGCGCCGACGTTGCCGAACAATCTGCTCAACACGGTCGCCGACTTCCAGGCCGTGCTGCGCCGGCCGGACGGCTGAGGGGCCCCCGCCCCAGTCCGCCCGCGAGTCCGTACCCCCGTCGTAGTGGAGCCCAGAGTGGTAGGCCCTGACCCCCAGGTCACGATCATCGTCCCCGTCTACAACGTCGTCGACTACCTGCCCGAGACGCTCGCGTCGATCGCCGCGCAGACGGTCTTCGCGCAGTGCCACGTCATCCTGGTCGACGACGGCAGCACCGACGGCTCCGACCTGCTGGCCAAGCAGTTCGCCGCCGAGCACGCGAACGTCACCGCCGTGCAACAGGAGAACAGCGGCCCCGGCGCCGCCCGGAACCGGGCGCTCGACATGGCCGACACCCCGTACGTGGCCTTCGTCGACTCGGACGACATCCTGCCGCCGCGGGCCATCGAGGTGCTGCTCAAGGCGATCGTGAAGCACCAGGCGAGCATCGCCGTCGGCGACATGGACACGTTCCCCAAGCCGACGAAGTTCCTGTGGAAGAAGCCCTTCGGCAAGGGCGACCGGCTCCTGGAGACCGTGGTCGACGCGCCGGAGCTGATCTTCGACGCCGGGCCGTGTCACAAGCTGTACGACCTCGCCCAGCTGCGCGCCCACGGTCTGCGGTTCCGGGAGGGGGTCCACTTCGAGGACGCCTTCCTGGCCGTGCCGATGCTGCTCAAGGCGGAGCGCATCGCGCTGGTCGACGAGTTGGTCTACCAGTACCGCCGCCGCGACAGCGGCAACTCGATCATGGACAACCTCTTCGTCCGGGAGGCGAACTACTGGGACCACCTGGAACTCTGCGAGTTCCTCGCGGACCTGCGTCCCGAACTCGACGTGTTCCGTCGTGAGGTGCTGGAGCGGTTCCTGGTCCGCAGCTACCAGGGCTTCGCGATGCGGGCGCACACCCTCTTCGGCGAGGCCGAGCTGTGGAAGATCTTCGAGAAGTGCACGCGGATCTACCAGGACATCGACCCGGCCTTCATCGCGAGATGGACCGCCGACACCCGACACCGGGTCGCCTACCTCGCCTTCAAGTGCTACGACTTCGAGCTCTTCGCCCGCCCGTGGAAGCGGGTGCAGGGCGTGGTGGCCTGCGGTGGTGAGCTGTACCTGGACTACCCGGTCACGCCGGCGCTGCTTCCGCTGACCCGGGTGACCGCCGTGTCCACCCGGGTGGAGCAGGTGCGCCTGGACGGGTCCGGCGAGACCCTCAGGGTCTCCGGGCACGTGCAGATCAACGGGCTGCCCATGCACCGGCCGATCAAGACGTCCCTCGGGCTCCGGGTCCGCGGCAGCGGGCTCACCGTGCCGGCCGTGATCGAGCGGCGCGCCGACCTGAAGTCCGCCGACGAAAGCCGCGAGTGGTCGGGCTTCAGCGCCGAGATTCCGGTCGCGCAACTGCGGAACGGGCAGCACAGCCTGCGGCTCGTGTTCCTGACAAAGACGGGCCAGGCGTCGCGGCAGTGCCTGATTTCTGCCGCCTTCCTCCGCGATGCGCCGATGAAGCTGGCGGGGAACACGCGCGTCCTGCCGGGCTTCACAGGCCGGGACAACGCCACACTGCTGGTGCAGCGTGGCGGCGGTGCCGAGGGCCGACGCCGGTGGCGTCGGATGCTGGTCCGCAAGGATTTGCGGCACGCCCTCTCCCGGCGTCCGTTCTGGAAGCAGCGCCTCCTGCGCCTGGTCACCGAGCCGTTCATGCGTCGGCGTGATGTGTGGCTCGTCGGCGAGCGCAAAGACACGGCGCAGGACAACTCCTGGCACCTGTTCCGGTACCTGCGCACCGAAGAGCGTAGGCGGAACGTTTACTACGTGATCACCAAGGACAGCCCCGACCGTGAGCGGCTGAGGGGCTTGGGCAATGTTGTGACGTACGATTCGTTCCGCCACAAGTTCCTCATGCTGCACGCCACCAAGTTGATCAACTCGTACGACATCGACTCGTACATGCTGCCCTCCAGGTGGGAGCGGGGGCAGTTCCTCAAGCACCTCAACTGGCGCATCGGGCCGGACCGGGTGTTCCTCCAGCACGGCGTTACCGACAAGGACGTCAGCGGCGGCCTACACCGGGCCAAAACCGCGGTCGACCTGTTCGTGGCCGCCGCCGGCAAGGAGGCCGAGTACGTCGCCGACCGGTTCGACTACGGCGAGGCCGTACAGCGCCTCGGCTTCCCGCGCTTCGACGCGCTGACGCCGGACCGCGGCCACCGGCGCATCCTGCTCATGCCGACCTGGCGAAGCTATCTGGTCAGTCCGTCCTACAACCCATCGGTGCGCCCGCGGTTCCCCTTCGAGACGTCCCGCTATGCACAGTTCCTCCGCGAGCTGTTCGGCAGCGAGGAACTGCGGTCGGTGTTGCGGCGCCACGGGTACGTACTGGAGTACCTCCCGCACTACGAGATGCGGTCGGTATCGACCAGCCTGGTCCCGCCGGAGCCCTGCTTCGCCTTGGTGGACCAGACCGAACGCAGCGTGCAGGACTCGCTCCGGCAGTGCGATCTCTTTATCACCGACTACTCGTCCACCGCGTTCGACGTCGCCTACCTCGGGACGCCCCTGATCTACGCGCACTTCGACAGCGACGACTTCTTCTCCCTCGGTGGCTACCGTAAGGGCTACTTCGACCACCGTCAGCACGGATTCGGGCCGGTATGCGAGAACGCGGAGGAGACCGTGAAGGCGATCGTGGCCTACCTGGAACGCGGCTGCGTCCGGGAGGAGGAGTACGACCGGCGAGCTGCCGACTTCTTCACCGTGCAGGACCGGAACAACTGCCAGCGGGTGGCGGCGGCCATCGCGGCGCTGCCGGGGCCCCAGCGGTGAGGCACGTACCCGTGGCGGGCCGGTCGACGCCCCCCCGTCGCGGAGGTCGCGGATGACCGGCGCGAACGGCACGCCGTCGGAGATCCCGCGAGCGGTGGCCGAACCCTCGCGGTTGGTTGGCGTCTACCGGCGGGTGCTGAGCCCGCAGACGCGCCGCGCCATCGCCAAGAAGGTCAGCCCGCAGACGCGCCATCAGCTGAAGCAGTGGGTGGCCCGCGCGTCCGTCGAAAACCAGGTGGCGGGACGGCGGGGGGAGCGGCTGGCCCGCCGCCAGCCGGAGCTGCTGGCCGGCGGGGACCGGGTGGTGGTCACGGCGGACCGCGGCCCCAAGGTGGCGCGGGTCCGGCCGGACGTCACGCCGGCAATGGCCCGCACGGGCAACGTGGCCGCGGTGACCGAGGCGTTGGACGAGGCGGGCGTGCCGTACTTCCGGGTGCGCGGGCGGTCCGAGCGCTCGTCCGTCGTGGCTGTCGACGCCGCGGACCGCGACCGGGTGTACGCGGCGCTCGCGGCGGCCTGCGCCCGGGTGCCCGGGTACGTCCTGCGCGGCGGTGAGGAGTCGTCGGGCCGTCCAGCGGCGCCGGGTTTCGAGGCGCAGGTGTGGCGGCGCCTCGGTGACGTCCCGGTGCTGCGGCTGGTCTGGTACTGGACCGACCCCCGGCAGCGGTTGGTGCTGGGCCAGGCGTACGGGTGTGACGTCGAGTTCTGGACGCGGCAGGGTGACGCGCTCGTCGCCCCGCGACCCAACCCGGTGGCCGAGCAGGTGGTGGCGACCTCCCCGACGGTCCTGGCGTCCGAGTCGGTGTTCACCGGCCTGGTGCCGGCGTCGGCTCCCGCCACCGTCCGCACCCGGGCCGAGTTCGCGGGGCGGCTCCCCGAGGACGTGACGTTCCCGATCGACATCGTCTACACCTGGGTGGACGGCACGGACCCGGACTGGCTGCGCCGCCGCGCCGAGGTGACGGGGATGCCCTACCACGCCGAGGCGGCGAGCGCCGCGCGGTTCCTCAGCCGCGACGAGCTGCGGTACTCGCTGCGGTCGGTGCACCTGTTCGCACCCTGGGTGCGGCACATCTACCTGGTCACCGACGACCAGGTGCCGCCGTGGCTGGACCAGTCGGCCCCCGGTCTGCGGGTGGTCAGTCACCGCGAGATCTTCGCCGATCCCTCGGTCCTGCCCACCTACAACTCCCACGCCATCGAGAGCCAGTTGCACCACATCGACGGCCTCTCCGAGCACTTCCTGTACTTCAACGACGACGTCTTCCTCGGCACGGACGTGCTGCCCCGGGACTTCTTCCTGGGCAACGGGCTGTCCCGGTTCTTCCCGTCGCCGGCGCTTGTGCCGCCGGGCGCCCCGACCGCCGAGGACATCCCGTCGTCCGCGGCCGGGAAGAACAACCGGACGCTCATCGGCGAGCGGTTCGGCTCGGTGCTCAGCCGCAAGATGAAGCACATGCCGCACGCGCTGCGACGCAGCGTGCTGTGGGAGATCGAGCGGGAGTTCCCGGAGGAGCACCGGCGGACCATGGCGAGCCGGTTCCGCAACATGACCGACATCTCGGTCGCCTCGTCCCTGCACCACTACTACGCCTTCCACACCGGCCGCGCGGTGCCCGGGGACCTCACGTACACGATCGCCGAGCTGTCCAATCCGGACACCCCCGCGCGGCTCGCGCACCTGCTGGCCCGCCGCGACCGGCACGTCTTCTGCCTGAACGACGCGTTCTCCACCGAGGAGGACCTGGAACGGCAGCTGAAGATCCTCACGCCCTTCCTGGACACCTACTTCCCGGTGCCCAGCCCCTGGGAGAGGGCCTGACGGGGCCGGGGTTCCCCGTCGCCGCATGACGATGGCCGGCCGCGCCCTCCCCGGCTGCGACCGGCCACCGTGTCCGTGGGTCAGTAGTTGTAGCCGGAGTCCCCGGCGTCCGAGTCGCCCCCGCTGTCCGACGGCGGCGCCACGGGCTTCGGGGTGCCCTCCGGCAGGCAGGTCAGGTTCTTCTTGCCGTCCGGGGCGACCACGAACCAGGTGCCGCTGACGCCCTGGCCCTTCCACTGGCCGGGCTTCTTGTCCCCGATGTACCGGTACAGCGGCCAGCCGCCCAGCGTGAGCTGCCGGGTGCCGTCCTGCCGGGTGATGGTGCCGACCTTGTCGTCCGAGACGCCGCTGAGCTGCGGGTTGCCGTCGGTCAGCGCCGGCGGCCACACCTCCGCGCAGGTGTCGACGCAGTTCGACGAGGACGGGTCGGCGGTGTCCTTGTCGAAGCGGTAGAGGATCCAGCCGTCCTGGTCGGTCACCACCTTGCCCATGCGGGGCACCTTCTTGCCGTTGAGTTCCTCGGTCAGTTCCACGTCCGCCGGTGGCGCGTCGGCCACGGGCTCGGCGGACGGGCTCGGCTCGGCCGACGCGGTGGGCTCGGCCGCGGCGACGGCGACCGGCTCGGCCGCGGCGGGATCGGCTGGGCGGTAGCCCGCCGGAGCGCAGGCCGTCAGGGCGACCATCGCGCTCGCGACGACCACGGCGGTCCGCTTCATCTGTGCCACGTGCCCTCCTCGTTTCTCGCAGTTCACCGATGAGTACGGAGGCGGGGCTGTCAAGGTTGAGGTAGTAACCGTGGTCAATTTCATAGGAGAGCCGTGAACCGATCGGCCGATTCCTGCGTGTGCGCGTACAGCACGGTTGTCCCGTCAACGACAAATCGACGCCGGCCATTGCGGGAGCCGGCGTCGACGGGTGTCGTACGGGTGTTACGGCTTCACGGTGACCAGCGGGCTCGCCACCCCGCGCGCGTCCACCGACTGCACCTGGATCTGCTTGATCTGGTCCTTCTTCGCCGCGGTCGCCGCGGTGAGTTCCAGCTCCTGCGCCCGCGTGTTCGTCCCGTATCCCGACTCGGGGACCGACCAGGTGGACACGACCTCGCTGCCGGCGTCCGCACGGACCACCACGAGACGGCAGGTGCGCGGGCCGGGCAGCCGCCCGAGACTGAAGTTGATCTGGGTGCCGTAGTCACGCTCGACGAGGAACATGGTGGCCGTCACACCGGTCGTGGCGTCGGTCGCCGTGACCTGGTCGCCCTCCACCTCGTTCGGGCCGCCGATGCCGAGCCCGGTGGGCGGGGAACCGGGCGTGGGAGGCACGTCGACCGGCGTCGTCACGGTCGGTTCGGCCACCACATCGGTCGGGCCCACGTCCTCCAGCACGCTGTGGAACCCGATGGCGGTCAGACCGCCGAGCACCACGACCGCCGCCGCCGTGGCGAGCAGTTGCCGGAGCCGGGTCCGCCGCCGGTCGGCGCGGACCGCCATCAGCGTACGGTCGAGCAGCCGCGGGTCCGTCGCCGTCTGCTCCAGGGCCGTCATCGTCTCGCCGTCGATGCCGGAGAGCAGCCCGACCACCGGCACCATCGTCTCCAGTTCGGCGGCGCACGCCCAGCAGGTGGCGAGGTGCTCCTCGAAGCGCGCCGTGTCCTGCTCGTCCAGCACCCCGAGCGCGTACGCGGCGACATCCATGTGGTCCGCGCGGCTCATCCTGTCACCCCCCGTTCCTGCAGAGCCGTGCGCAGCGCACGCAGCGCGTAGTACACCCGCGACTTCGCGGTGCCGAGGGGAAGCCCCAGCTCCTCCGCCGCCTCCGGCACGGTCCGCCCCCGGAAGTACGTCGCGACCAGGATCTCCCGGTGCGACTGGCTCAGCGTACGCAGCGCGTCCGCCACGGTCATCGTGCGTAGTACCTGGTCGGTGCTGTCGGCCTCGGCGAACGCGGTCAGGTCCCGGTCGTACGTCTCGGCCGGCCGCGCCTGCTCGCTGCGGTGCTCGTCGATGGCGATCCGCCGGGCCACGGTGACCAGCCACGGACGCAGCGACGTCTGACCCTGCGCGCCCAGGCGGTGCGCGTTGCGCCACGCCCGCAGCAGGGTCTCCTGCACGATGTCCTCGGCGCGCTGCCGGTCGCCGCCGGTGAGCCGCATGACGAACGCCAGCAGCGGGCCGGCGTGCTCGGCGTACAGCAGCCGGACCAACTGGTCGGAGTGGCTCGCCTCGCTGGACACCGCCTGGTGGCGTCCGGGCGCCGGTCGCGGCGTCACCGGCTCATTCTGGCGAGGCGCCGACCGCGGGTCGACCCCCCGCCGGGCCGGCCGCGACTGGGACCGCGCGGACATCCAGTCCGTCCGGACCACATCGCCGTGCCAACCGGCCGCCACCGCGTGCATGCAGACCTCCGGGGTGTCCACCGACCACAACGGCCCTCGGGGTTGGGCCGCCCGGTGGTACGGGCGACCGGCGCGAGCGGATCAACGGCGGACGAAGAATTTTCGATGCGGACGCGACGATCCGCCGACCGGCCGCGCACGGTCCTTGCGCGGTGGCGCCCTGCGCCGACCGTCCGCCCCAACGGCGCGGACGCGGGTGTCGCGAGTGGACGCCGGAGCGGGCGGGTCAGCGGCCGGTGGCGAACAGACCGGGCGGGGGCGGTGTGGACGGGGTCGCGTCGGCGTCGTGGACGACGCCGGCGCCGCCCGCGAAGCGGTCGAGGTCGTCCCCCGCGACGACCCGGCCCGGGAACCAGTCGCCGGCGGCGCGCCGGGTCAACTCGGGCACCGGGGGCTCGGCCCGCCCGGCCAGCAGCACCAGGTTGCCGTAGCGGCGCCCGCGCAGCACGGCGGCGTCGCCGATCAGGGCGGCGTGGGGGAGCACCGCGCGGACCGTGGCGACCTGGCGGCGGGCGTGCCGCAGCGGCGGACCGTCGGCCAGGTTCGCCAGGTACCAGCCGGCCGGGCGGAGCACGCGGGCCACCTCGGCGGCGTACTCGACCGAGGTCAGGTGCGCCGGGGTGCGGGCACCCGCGAACACGTCGGCGACCACGACGTCGTAGCTGGCGTCGCGGCTGGCCGTGAGCACCTCCCGCGCGTCCCCCACCCGTACGCGCAGCCGGGGGTCGGCCGGCCACGGGAGCACGCGGCGGACCAGCTCGACGAGGGCGCCGTCGACCTCCGCCACCCGCTGGGTGGAGCCGGGCCGGGTCGCGGCGACGTACCGGGGCAGGGTGAGGGCCCCGCCGCCGAGGTGGAGCACCCGCAGCGGGGCGCCCGCGGGGGCGATGAGGTCGACGGCGGTCGCCAGCCGCCGGACGTACTCGAACTCCAGGTGGGTCGGGTCGGTCAGGTCGACGTGCGACTGCGGCGCCCCGTCCAGCAGCAGGGTCCACGAGCCGGCCCGGTCCCGGTCGGGGACCAGCTCCGCCTGCCCGGTCCCCACCTGCTCGACCACCCGGTCGTCGCCGCTGCGCCTGCGCCCCACCCGCCCAGTATCCCGGCCGCCCTCGCCGGTCGCGTCCGCGCCGGCCGCTTATCGTCCCTCGGCGGGGCGGACAGGTTCACGATCACGCGGTATCGGGGATGTCGTGGTCGCCCGGCCGGTGCGGGACGACGACATCCCGGATCAAGGGCGATCCGAGGAGCGGCGTCAGCGGCGGGCCGTGCCGGCCCGGGCGGCGGCCGTCAGCGCGCGGTGCAGCAGCCGGGCGTCGCCGAGCAGCCCGCGCAGCCGCCGTTCGAGGCCCGCGATCGGGATGAGGTTCTGCGGGGCACGCGGGTCCTTGTACGGGGTGGAGGCGAAGCGGGGGAGGGTGACCAGGGAGAGGTCGGCCAGCTCGATCGCCTCGGCGACGTCGAGGTCGGGGGAGCACTCCACACGGACGATGCCCGCCCAGGGAGCGCCGGCCGACACGGGCAGCCGCAGGTACCAGGACCACCCGCCCCAGGCGGTGCCGACGCGGAACACCGGCGAGCGCTGCCCGGCCGCGAGACCCGTCACCACCGCGGTGAGCCGCGCGTCCAGGTACTGGCTGTGCTGCGTCTTGATGTAGCCGAGGGTGCGCGGCAGGTTCCGGCGGCTGCGCAGCGGCCCGTCCACCACCAGCAGGTCCCCGTCGGTGCGCACCGCGTCGGAGACGGCCACCTCGAGCGCGGTCAGCGGCCCCTGCACGGCGGCGGGCAGCTTCGCCAGCTCCCCGGTGCCGCCGACCCGGTGCACCGGGTAGCGCACCGACCCGGCCACCACGTCCCGCGCCGACGGGCTCGCCGTGAACAGGCCCCGGCCGACCCGCGTACCGGCCAGCTGCGCCGAGCCGCGTTCCAGGTCGCAGCGGACCACCCCGGCGGCGTACGAGGCGGCGAGGCCGGGGAAGGAACCGCCGTCCTCCTCGGCCGTCCAGATGCTCGCGTCGATGCGGCGCACCCCGTCCACGAGCAGCACCACGTCGGGCGCGCGCACCCCGGCCCGTACGTCGATGGCCCGCCAGTCCACGGCCGGCAGCTCGGCGTCCGTCTCGACCTGCGCGCTGCTGGGCGCGGCCGGGCCGGTCGCGGTCGCCTCGAACGACGCCCCGTACGACGGGTCCCACGCGTCGACGTAGAACCGCCCGCCGGGCGCCGTCACCGGCCCACCCGTTCCACCCGGGCCGACCGGGCGTCCTTGCGGACCTCGAAGCGCACCGGGATCCGCTCGGCCAGCGCCGGCACGTGGGTGACCACGCCCACCATCCGGTCGCCCCGGGCGGCGAGGTTCTCCAGCGTGGCGGCGACCGTGTCGAGGGTGGCCGCGTCCAGGGTGCCGAAGCCCTCGTCGAGCACGATCGACTCGAGGCTCGCCGCCGTGGTGGACATCCCGGCGAGCTGTTCGGAGAGGGCGAGCGCGAGGGCCAGGGACGCCTGGAACGTCTCGCCCCCGGACAGGGTGCGCACGCCCCGGCGCAGCCCCGCGTCGTGGTGGTCCACGACGAAGAACTCACCCTTGTCGTGCACGAGGTCGTACTGGCCGCCCGACAGCTCCCGCAGGATCCGCGACGCCCCGTCGACCAGCAGGTCCAGCGCCTCGGCGAGCAACCACCGCTCGAAGTTGTTGGCCCGCAGGTGACCGGCGAGCGCGCGGGCCACCTGCGCCGCGCGTTCGTGCCCGGCGCGCTGCTCGCGCAGCTCGGCGGCCTGCTCGCGGCGTTCCACCAGCCGGCGCCGGTCGGCCTCGGCCCGCTCCACGGCGACCGTCGCGGCGCGGACCGGGTCGTCGGTGGCCGGCAGGCCGGCGTCGGTGAGGATGCCCGCGATCCGCTCCGCCACCGCCGTGGCGGCCTGCTCGGCCTCGGCGACGGCCGCCGCGAGACCGGACCGCTCCGTCTCCCGGCGGCGCGCCTCGGCGCCGGCCCAGTCGGCGAGCGCGGCCCACGCGGCGGCGACGTCGTCCCGGTCGGCGGCCGGCGGGCCGAAGCGGGCCAGCCCGTCGCGGGTGCCGTCGAAGCGCCGCCACGACGCCCGCATCCGCTCCTCGGCCGTGTCCAGCGTGCCCCGGGCGCGCCGCGCGGCCTCCCGGCCGGCCCGGACGCCGGCGGCCGCCTCGTCGAGGGCCCGCCGCAGCCGGGCGTGCTCGGCCAGCCGCTCCCGCAGGCTGTCGGCCGTGGGAGCTCCGGCGAGCCGGTCGTCCAGTTCGGCCAGGCGGGAGCGAAGGCCGTCGTGCTCGGTGCGTACGCGCAGCAGCACCCGGTCCACCTCCCGGGCGGCCGCGTCGCGCTCCTGCACGACCCGCTTGGCCGCCTCGCTCGCCGCCCGCGCGGCCTTGCCCGCCTCCACCGCCCGGGCCACCGCCGACCCGGCCGGCACGGCCGGCACGTCGGTCACCACCTGCTCGCACACCGGGCAAGGCGCCCCGTCGATGAGGTGCGCCCGCAGCGCCATGGCCTGGTCCGTGGCCTTCGCCTCCTCGTGGGCGCGGAACGCCGCCGCCAGCTCCTCCTCGGCCCGCTCCGCGGCCGCCCGGGCCTGCGCGAGCGCCTCGGCGGCCGCCTCGTGCTCGGCCTCGGCCGCCTCCATCGCCGCGCGGACCGTCTCGACCTGGCCGGCCACCTTCTCCCGCTCGGCGTACGCGTCCAGTTGCCGTCGCAGCGCGCTCTCGTCGCCGGCGGCGGCCAGCTCGCCGCGCAGCTTCTCCTCCCGCTCCTCGGCCAGCGACACGGCGCGCGCCGCCGCCTCGGCCTCGGCGCGCGCGGTCGTCACCGCCCGGGCCACCTCGGCGATCCCGTCCGGCGCCCGGACCGCGCCCAGCACGGCCAGCTCGGCGTCCAGGGCATCGAGGGCGGCGGCGGCGTCCCGCGCCGTCGCCCGGGCCGCCTCCAGCTCGGGTACGGCGTCGGAGACCGCGGCGGCCAGCTCCCGCATCCGGTCCGCCTGCGCGGTGGCCCGGGCGAGCGCGTCGTCGTCGACGTCGGTGAGTCCGGCGAGAAGCTGGTCGACCGCCTCCAGCTTCGCCTCCGCCTGCGCGGCGCGGGCCGTGGCCCGCTTCTGCACCTCCTCGTACACGCCGAGGCCGAGCAGGTTGACGAGGATCTGCTGCCGGGTGGCCGGCTTGGCGTGCAGGAAGTCGGCGAACTGCCCCTGCGGCAGCAACACACAGCTCGTGAACTGCTCGTACGGCAGGCCGACCGCCTCCAGCACGGCCTCGTCCATCTCGGCCGGCGTGCCCGCCACCACCTCGCCGAGATCCTCCGGGCTGAGCCCGGTGTCGAGCTTGGTGACGTCGAAGCCGGCCGGCATCAGCTGCAGCCCCGCGTTCGCGGTCTTCACGTTGCCCCGGCTGTCCCGCCGGACGACGCGGGTGGCCACGTAGCGGGCCCCGGCGGACTCGAAGACGAGCCGCACCCGGGCCTCGGCGGCGGACGGGGCGAGCGCGTTCGCCAGCCCCCGGGTGCCGCCCCACCTCGGCACCGTGCCGTAGAGCGCGAAGCAGATCGCGTCGAGCACCGTCGACTTGCCCGAACCCGTGGGGCCGACCAGCGCGAAGAAGTCCGCGTCGGTGAAGTCGACGGTGGTCTCGTCCCGGAAGACGGTGAAGCCCGCCATGTCCAGCCGGATGGGTCGCATCAGTGGTCGACCTCCTCGAGCAGCTCGTCGAAGAGCCGCTGGACGTCCTCGTCGGCGTGCCCGCGGCTCGCCAGGTAGTCGGCGAACAGGTCGCGCGGCGAGCGGCCGGAGCGCTGGGCCACCCGGGTGCCGCTGCCCGGCGCGGGCACCAGCTCCGGATCGATCCGGATCTCCAGCGCCCGGGGCAGCAGCTCCTGCACCTCCTCGCGCAGCCCGGCCCGGGGCTGCTCGCGCACGTACACCCGCAGCCAGGCGTCCGGCTGGTCGAGTTCGGCGAGCTGGGCCAGGGTGCCCCGGACGGTGCGCAGGGCCGCCGCCGCGGTCACCGGCACCTCCCGCACCCGGGCGGCGGTGTCGGCCGTGACCTCCACGATCGTCACCGAGGGCACGTTCTCCTGCTCCCCGAAGTCCACGGCGAGAGGGCTTCCGCTGTAGCGGACCGGGCAGGGCCCGTCGACCCGCTGGGCGCGGTGCAGGTGGCCGAGCGCCACGTAGTGCGCGGTGGTCGGGAAGACGGTGGCCGGCACCGCGTAGCCGAGCACCGTGTGGGCGTCGCGCTCGCCGCCGCCGGTCGCCGCGCCGGTGACCGTCAGGTGCGCGGTGACCAGGTGCACCCGGCCGGCCTCGGTGAAGCTCTCGGTGAGCCGGCCGAGCACGCGGCGCAGGTGGTCGGCGTACGTCTGGTTGGCCTCGGCGGCGGTCAGCTCGTACATCTCGACCGCCCGCACCGCGTAGCGCTGCGACAGGAACGGCAGCGCGGCGAGCCGCCACCGCTCGCCGCCCGCGGTCGTGCCGTCGATGACGTGCTCGTCCGGGTTCTCCCGGACGCTGCCGCGCAGCGTGATCCCGGCGGCCTCGGCCCAGGGCCGCAGCGCGTCCAGCGCCGCGCCGTTGTCGTGGTTGCCGCCGATGGCCACCACGTCCGCGCCGGTCCGACGCAGCGCGGTGAGCGCGCGGGTCACCAGCCGGGTCGCCTCGGGGGTCGGCGCGGCGGTGTCGTAGAGGTCACCGGCGACGATGACCAGGTCCGGCTGCTCGGCGCGGGCGATGTCGATGACGCCCGCGAGCACCGCCGTGTGCTCCTCGGCCCGGGACCGGCCCTTGAGGACCTTGCCGACGTGCCAGTCCGAGGTGTGCAGGATCTTCACGGTGCCGCCCCCTAGAACGGGATGTCGTCGTCGGTGCCGCCGCCCGAGCCCACGACCGCGAACGGGTCCGCCGACTGGGTGATCGAACGGAGCGTCGGCGACGGCGCGCCGCCCGCCTCGCTCACCCGGGTCGCCCAGGCCGGGAACGGGAACTCCAGGCAGAGCGGGACCGGGATGTCCGGCTGGTTGACGAACATGGTGCCCGGCTTGGCCAGCAGGGCCCGCTGCCGCTGCGCCGGCGGCAGGAAGCCGTACTCGGGCCGGGACGCCTCGGCGGGATCCAGCCGGCCGACGACGCGGATCGCCGAGTTGGTGACGATCCGCCGCTCCACCTCGCTGGCCGTCTGCTGCGCCCCGACCAGGATCACGCCGAGCGAGCGGCCCCGCTCGGCGATGTCGAGCAGCACCTCCTTGATCGGCGAGGAGCCCTCCCGCGGCGCGTACTTGTTCAGCTCGTCGAGGACGACGAAGAGCAGCGGCTTCGCCGTGCCGGCCTTCTCCTTGCGTTCGAACTCGCTCTTGAGCGTCACACCGACGACGAACCGCTGGGCGCGGTCCGGCAGGTTGTGCAGGTCGACCACGGTGATCTGCGCGCTCTCGGCCGTGTTGATGCGGTGCGGGCGCCGGGTCGACAGGTCGCCCCGGATGAGGCGGCCCAGGTCCTTCTTGCTGCCGATGAGGCGGCGGGCGAAGGCGTTCACCGTGCCGAGGCCGACGGCGCTGCCGGCCCACTCGGCGCGGGCCTCGTCGTCGTTCAACTGCTCGACGACGTGGTCGACCAGGTCGGCGTACGTGCCCAGCCGCACCCCGTCGATGCTCACCCCGCCGTCGGCGGGCTGCGCGTAGCGGGCCAGGTGGGCGGTGACCGAGTGGACCACCATCGTGTACTGCTGGCGTTCGTCGTCGGCGTCGGCGAACACGTACGGCAGGAGCCGGTCGGCGCAGAACTCCGACAGCGTCCAGTAGAAGCTGTCGACCCCGGTGAGCCGGCTGCTCACGTCGGGGGTGCCCGAGGCGTCGCCGACCCGGGGCGGGGCGTGGACGCGGACGTCGGGGAAGGCGCCGGCGTCGAGGCCGAGGCGCGCGTAGGCGGCCCGGGTGTCGTCGTCGAGCCGGGCGTTCGGGTGGTCGAGGAAGAGCAGGTCCTCGCCCTTGACGTTGAAGATGAGCGCCTTGGCGTTGACCGCGTCGCCGCCGAGCACCCCGGAGCGGAAGACCGAGTAGAGCAGGAAGGTGGCGAAGCTGGTCTTGGTGGCCACGCCGGAGATGCCGGAGATGGAGACGTGCGCGCCGCGGGTGCCGTCGAGGAAGTCGGCGTTGAGGTAGACGGGCACGCCGTCGCGGCCCATCCCCATCGGGATCCGCCGCTCCATCCGGTCGAAGTGCAGCGCGCGGGCGCGGGCGTCGCCCTCGGCCCGGTGGACCACGGCGCCGGGAGTCGGCGGCACGTAGAACTCCGGGTCGACCCGCGTGGTCGTCACCTCGGCCGCCTCCTGCACCTGGGCCGGGAGGGTGCCGTCGGCGATGGCGAACACGTCCGAGTCGAACTGGGCGCCCTCGTGCCGGGCGCGCACCTGGGTGACCACCCCGGCGATCGTCACCGGCTCGCGGTCGGGCAGCTCGCGCCGGGTCACCACCACGTCGTCGAGTTGCAGGTAGCTGCCGGGGGAGACGGCCGTCCAGAACTGCAGTGGCGTGGCGTCGGCGGTGCCGAGCACCCGGCCGACGCCCTCGCCGGGGCCGTCGAAGCCGTCATCGGTCATCGGGCAACTCCGGTCGGCTGGTCATCGCGGTCGGCGCACACGTGGTGCATCCTGCCCGAGGAGTACGACAGGTCGCCACGCGACGCGGCGGACATTACGCCGGCACGTGGCCGCCCCGCCGCAGCGTCACCCCGCCGGCACGGTGGGTGCCGGCGTTGGCGCCGCCACGACGGCCGGCGTTCGCCCCGCGTGCCGGCCACGCGTGGCGTGGGTGCCGGCACCCGTCGGTCGTGGGTGGCGCGGGCGCCGACCTCAGTCGCGCGCGTAGCGCAGCAGCAGCGTCCCGTCGTCCGCGGCGAGCACGTGTCGCAGGGGGAGCCGCCGCGGCGGGCTCGGCTCACCGGCGACGATGCGGCCCGGCCCCGCGCCGGCCAGCAGCGGGGCGACGGTGAGGCACAGTTCGTCGACGAGGTCGGCCGCGGTGAGCGCGCCGAACAGCTGGGGGCCGCCCTCGCAGAGCAGTTGGCCGAGGCCGCGCCGGCGTAGCTCCGCGAGCCCGGCGGCGAGGTCCACCCGGTCGGTGCCGAGGCGCACCACGTCGGCCACCTTCTCCAGGTCGGGCCGGCGCGGAGCCTCGGCGCGGGTGAGCACCAGCGGGCGCACCGGCGCGTCGGCGAAGGCGGCCTGCGCCGGGTCGAGGTCGAGCGAGCCGGAGACCACCACCAGGGTGGGGTACTCGGGCAGGCCGTGCTCCCGCCGCCAGGCGCGTCGGCGCTCGTCCAGGCGCACCGCGCGGTAGCCCTCGTGCCGCAGCGTCCCGGCGGCCACCACGAGCGCGTCGCAGAGCATCCGGAGCAGGCCGAAGACGCGCTTGTCCGGCTCGCCGGACAGGCCGGCCGAGTAGCCGTCCACGCTCACCGCGCCGTCGAGGCTCGTCACGAAGTTCATTCGCAGGCGCGGCCGGTCGGCCCGCGCGTAGAGCGCGGTCAGCGCGTCGTCGTCGAGGGGTCGCGCCGGGGGCGCGGGCCAGATCCGGCCGATCGGGATTCCGACGCTCATTCGCTGGCCGGACCGGTGACCGGAGGGGTCGGTCGGGGGGTACGGTGCTGGCAGTCGCACCAGTTCCGCCCCGGACAGTCGTCGTGCCGCCTCGCCCGGCACGCTCGGCAGATCATGCTCGCAGCCTATGCCGAGGAGGAGGGGGACAGCATGCCGCGTCAGATCTTCCAGCTGAGGATCTCCCTTGTCGGGGTCCGCCCGCCGGTCTGGCGCCGGGTGCTCGTGCCGGCCGGTTACACCCTCGACCGGCTGCACCGGGTGATCCAGCACGCGATGGGCTGGCGCGACTGCCACCTGCACTCGTTCGAGATCGACGGCCTCCAGTACGGCGAGCCCGACCCGGACGGCGAGCTGGCGCTGCACGACGAACTCGACGTCCGGCTCGACGCGGTGCTCGGCAAGGGCAGCCGCTTCGAGTACACGTACGACTTCGGCGACTGGTGGGAGCACGAGGTCGTGGTGGAGGACGCGGTCACCGCCGACCCGGACGAGCGGTACCCGGCCTGCCTGGACGGTGAGCGGGCGTGCCCGCCGGAGGACGTGGGCGGCGTGTCCGGCTACCGGGCGCTGCTCGCCGCCCTGGCCGATCCCGGCCACCCGGAGCACCACGCCATGCGGGACTGGGTGGGGGACGCCTTCGACCCGGCCGCGTTCGATCCCGGCCGCGCCGCCACCCTGCTTCGCCGCTTCTGCTGACGCGCCGCGGAGGCGCCGTGCGCCGCCGCCCCGTGGCCTCTCGTCGGCGGTAACAATCTGGGAACGCTCCCAGTGGTCTATTGACACCCTCGACACGTGCCCGCAATCTCATGGGAGCGCTCCCGGATCAATGCGCGCATCGACGGGAGCGCTCCCGGCGCGTGGGGCCGAGGCTCCCCGGCCACACGAACCAGGCGGAACACGGCACGAGGCGTGACCACCGAACCGGAGAGTCGGGGAGCACGCCGCACCACGAGCACACCAGAACCACCACACGAGCAACCCACCTGAGAGGGGTCAGGGATGAGCGTCATCAGGCGCCGGCTCCGCACTGTCGCGGTCGCCGCGCTGGCCGCGGGCGTGGCCCTCGGCAGCACGGCGTGCAGCAAGAGCAATGACGACGAGGCAGGCGAGGGCGGGCAGGTCAAGCTGGTCCTCCAGACCTTCTCCAACTTCGGTTACGACCAGGCCATCAAGGACTTCGAGGCGGCCAACCCGACCATCAAGGTCGAGCACCAGCGGATGGGCGAGCTGCGCGACTTCCAGCCCAAGCTGGTGCAGTGGCTGGCGGCGGGCAGCGGCGCCGGTGACGTGGTCGGCCTGGAAGAGGGTGTGCTGCTGCAGTACGTCCAGAACCACGACAAGTTCACCAACCTGCTCGACCTCGGCGCCGGCGAACTGAAGGCCAACTTCCCCGAGTGGAAGTGGAACAACGCCCTGACGCCGGACGGTAAGAAGCTGATCGGCCTCGGCACCGACGTCGGCGGCCTGGCCATGTGCTATCGCAAGGACCTGTTCCAGCAGGCCGGCCTGCCGACCGACCGGGAGACGGTCTCCCAGCGGATCAAGACCTGGGACGACTACATCGCGCTCGGCCGCGAGTACAAGGCCAGCGGCAAGGTCAAGGCGGCGTGGCTCGACAGCGCGACCAGCCTCATGCAGCCGTACGTGATGCAGAACTCCGAGGTCTTCTTCTTCGGCAAGGACAACTCGTTCATCGGCGACACGAACCCGGTGATCCGCAAGGCGTGGGACACGGGTCTGCAGATGGCCGCCGAGGGGCTGACCGCCAAGGCCCAGCGCTGGAGCGCGGACTGGGACGCGGCGTTCAAGAACAACGCGTTCGCCACCATCCCCTGCCCGGCCTGGATGACCGAGGGCATCATCGCCCAGCGTTCCGGCCCGACCAACGCCGGCAAGTGGGACATCGCCACGATCCCGGGCGGCGGCGGCAACTGGGGCGGCTCCTACCTCGCCATCCCGGCCCAGACCAAGCACCCGAAGGAGGCGTACCTGCTGGCGAAGTACCTGACCAGCAAGGAGGGCCACCTGGCGGCGTTCAAGGAGGCGGGGGCCATGCCGTCCAGCATCCCCGGCATCGAGGACCCGGCCTTCAAGGGCAAGACGAGCGAGTACTTCAGCGGCGCCCCGGTCGGCCAGATCTTCGGTGACAGCGTCAAGAACATGAAGCCCGTCTTCCTCGGTGCCAAGCACCAGCAGGTGTGGGAGACCATCGTCGAGCCGCAGATGCAGGCGGCCGAGCGCGGCCAGCTCAGTTCGGCCGCCGCGTGGACCAAGGCGATGGACGAGGCCAAGAAGGTGTCGGCCGGCTGAACCGCCGGTGACCAGCCCGGCTCACGGACACGGGGTGCCGTGAGCCGGCGGCGGCGCCCATGCCCGGAACGGGTGTGGGCGCCGCCGCGAGGCCGCCTCCTCTCTTCCCGGAAGGACCTGCCATGAGTTCCACTGTCGGCGCGGCACCGCCACGGCGGGCCGCCACGCCAGCTCGTCACCGACCAGAGCCACGCCGTTCCTCGTACCGGCTCGGCCGCTGGGACCTCAAGTACTCGCCGTACCTCTACGTCGCGCCGTTCTTCGTCCTCTTCGGGATCTTCGGCCTCTTCCCGCTCCTCTACACCGTCTACGTCTCGCTGTTCGACTACGAGCTGCTGAGCGGCACCCGGGAGTTCGCGGGTCTGGAGAACTACCGCGTCCTGCTGGCGGACGCCCAGTTCTGGAACGCCGCGTACAACACCGTCGGCATCTTCGTGCTCAGCACGGTGCCGCAGCTCATCGTGGCGCTCCTGCTCGCCAACCTGTTGAACCGTCAGATGCGCGGTCGCACGCTGCTGCGCATGGGCATCGTGGTGCCCAACATCACCTCGGTCGCGGCGGTCGGCATCATCTTCGCGCTGATCTTCGCCGACCGGTACGGCCTGGTGAACTGGCTGCTCGGCACCGTCGGCATCGACCCGGTCGCCTGGCGGGACAACCGCTACGCCTCCTGGCTCGCGATCGCCTTCATGGTCGACTGGCGGTGGACGGGCTACAACGCGCTGATCTACCTCGGCGCCATGCAGGCCATCCCGCGGGACCTGTACGAGTCGGCCTCGTTGGACGGCGCCTCGGCCTGGCGGCAGTTCTGGCAGATCACCGTGCCGCTGATCCGGCCGACCATCCTCTTCACGGTCATCATCTCCACCATCGGCGGATTCCAGATCTTCACCGAGCCCCTCATGTACGGGCACGGGATGGTCCGCGGTGGCGCGGAGCACGAGTTCCAGACGCTGGCCATGTACATCTACGAGCAGACCTTCACGGGCAACGCGGAGTACGGCTACGGCGCCGCGATGTCGTGGCTGCTCTTCCTGATGATCATCATCTTCGCGCTGATCAACTTCGCGCTGGTCCGGCGCTCGGTGAAGGGGGAGCAGAAGTGACCACCACCCAGGCCCTTCCCCGATCCGTCACCCCGCCGCCGCGGGCCCGCCGCGGTCGTACGCCGGGAGCCCGGCTCTGGGAGGCCAGCCCGCTGACGTACCTCGCGCTGATCCTCGGGTGCGTGCTGTCGGTCTTCCCGATCGTCTGGTCGTTCATCATCGCCTCGCGGGACAACAGCGCCGTCTACGACATGCCGCCCACGCCGGGCGGGATGCTCTTCGAGAACATCGACCGGATGCTCGCCAACGAGGACGCCGCGTTCCTCTACGGGCTGGTCAACTCGGCCGTGGTGTCGACCATCGTCACCGTCTCGGTGATCTTCTTCTCCAGCCTGGCCGGCTTCGCGCTCGCCAAGCTGCGGTTCCGGGGCCGCAACGGGCTGCTCCTGGTGATCGTGCTGACGATGATGGTGCCGACCCAGCTCGGCATCATCCCGCTCTACCTCATGATGGTCGAGCTGGAGTGGACGGGGACCCTCCAGGCGGTCATCGTGCCGTTCCTCGTGCAGGGCTTCGGGGTGTTCATGATGCGCCAGTACGCCCTGGCCGCGGTCAGCGACGAGCTCATCGAGGCCGCCCGCCTCGACGGCTGCTCGACCTGGCGGATCTACTGGAACGTGGTGCTGCCCGCGCTGCGCCCGGCCGCGGCCGTACTCGGGCTGCTGACGTTCATGCAGACCTGGAACGAGTTCCTCTGGCCGTTCGTCGTGCTCACCCCGGACACCCCGACGGTGCAGTACTCCCTCAAGATCCTTTCGTCCGGCCTGTACCAGACCGACTACACCGCGCTGTTCGCCGGCACCGCGTTGGCGACCCTGCCGCTGCTGGTCGTGTTCCTCGTCTTCGGCCGCCAGATCATCGGCGGGATCATGGAAGGTGCCGTCAAGTCGTGAGCAACCCTGCCACCCCGACCGCCCTCGGCGTCCTCGACGAGCGCCCGCCACTGACCTTCCCGCCCGGCTTCCTCTGGGGCGCGGCGACCGCGGCCTACCAGGTCGAGGGGGCGGTCGCCGAGGGCGGCCGCGGGCCGTCGATCTGGGACACCTTCAGCCACACGCCCGGGCGGGTACGCGAGGGGCACACCGGCGACGTGGCCTGCGACCACTACCACCGGCTCGGCGAGGACGTGGCCCTCATGGCCGAGCTGGGGCTCAAGTCGTACCGCTTCTCGGTCGCCTGGCCGCGGGTGCAGCCCGGCGGCGCCGGCCCGGCCAACCCGGCGGGGCTCGACTTCTACCGCCGGCTCGTCGACGAGCTGCTGGCGCACGGCATCGAGCCCTGGCTCACCCTCTACCACTGGGACCTGCCGCAGCCGCTGGAGGACGCCGGCGGCTGGCCGGCCCGCGACACGGCCGGCCGGTTCGCCGACTACACCGCGCTGGTCGCGGACGCGCTCGGCGACCGGGTGCGCTACTGGACCACGCTCAACGAGCCGTGGTGCTCGGCGTTCCTCGGCTACGGCTCCGGGGCGCACGCTCCCGGCCGCTCCGACGGGGCGGACGCGGTCCGGGCCGGGCACCACCTGATGCTCGGCCACGGGCTCGCCGTGCAGGCGCTGCGGGCCGCGCGCCCGGAGGCGCAGGTGGGGGTGACGGTCAACCTCTACCCGGTCACCCCGGCCACCGACACCCCGGGCGACCGGGACGCGGCGCGGCGGATCGACGCGCTCGCGAACCGGTTCTTCCTCGACCCGCTGCTGCGCGGGGCGTACCCGGCGGACCTGCTGGCCGACCTGCGGCAGGTGACCGACTTCGGCCACGTGCGCGACGGCGACCTCGCGGTGATCGCCAGCCCGCTGGACCTGGTGGGCGTCAACTACTACAGCCGGCACGTGGTGGCCGCGCCCGTCGAGGGCGTCGCGCCCGAGCCGTACTGGCGCTCGCCGTCGTGCTGGCCCGGGAGCGAGGACGTCCGCTTCGTCACCCGGGGCGTGCCGGTCACCGACATGAACTGGGAGATCGACGCCCCCGGCCTGGTCGAGACGCTGCGCCGGGTGCACGAGGAGTACACCGACCTTCCGATCTACGTGACCGAGAACGGCTCGGCCTTCGTCGACGAGGTCGTGGACGGCCGCGTCGACGACGCCGACCGGCTCGCCTACTTCGACGCCCACCTGCGCGCCGCGCACGAGGCCATCACCGCCGGCGTCCCTCTGCGCGGCTACTTCGCCTGGTCACTGATGGATAATTTCGAGTGGGCCTGGGGCTACACCAAGCGGTTCGGCATGATCTACGTCGACTACGAGAGTCAGGCCCGCATCCCGAAGTCCAGCGCCAGGTGGTACGCCGAGGTGATCCGACGCAACGGTCTGGCCGCAGAATAGGCTCGGGCCAGCATGCGGGCGGTCCGGCGCCACGGTCGGCGGCGGCGCCGGACCGCCCGACGTCGGAGGAGCAGACGATGACAACGCAGCGCAGCCGGTCGCTGGGCCGCCCGACCCTCGACGCGGTCGCCGCCCGCGCCGGCGTCGGGCGCGGCACGGTCTCCCGGGTGGTCAACGGGTCGCCGCAGGTGAGTCCGGAGGCGCGGGCCGCCGTGGAGCAGGCCATCGCCGAGCTGGGGTACGTCCCGAACCGCGCCGCCCGGGCCCTGGTGACGCAGCGGACCGACTCCGTGGCGCTCGTCGTCTCCGAGTCCGGCGACCGGGTGTTCACCGAGCCGTTCTTCGCCGGGATCGTCCGGGGCGTCAGCTCCGCGCTGCTCGAGACGCCCATGCAGCTCTGGCTGGCCATGGCCCAGTCGCCGCTGGAACGCGAACGCGTCGAGCACCACCTGACCAACCAGCACGTCGACGGCGTCCTGCTGCTCTCCCTGCACGACGCCGACCCGCTCCCCACGCTGCTCGAGGAGCGGGGCCTGCCGAGCGTCCTCGGCGGCCGGCCGGCCCGGATGCTGCAACCGGGCGCGCAGCCGGCCTGGTTCGTCGACGTCGACAACGTGGGCGGCGCCCGGCAGGCGGTGGAGTACCTCGCGGTGCGCGGGCGGAAGCGGATCGCCACCATCGCCGGTCCCCAGGACATGGGCGCCGGCCTGGCCCGCCTCACCGGCTACACCGAGGCCGTCGCGGCCTCCGGGGGCCGGGTCGATCCGAACCTCGTCGCGTACGGCGACTTCAGCGAGGAGAGCGGGGCGGTGTGCATGCGCCGGCTGCTGGAGGTCTGCCCGGATCTCGACGCCGTCTTCGTGGCCTCCGACCTGATGGCTTTCGGCGCCCTGCGTACGCTGCGGGAGGCCGGCCGGCGGGTGCCGGACGACGTGGCGGTCGTGGGCTTCGACGACGCGCCGATCGCCCGGCAGGCCGATCCGCCGCTGACCACCGTCTTCCAGCCGGTGGAGGAGATGGGGCGGCAGATGGCCCGCCTGCTGGTCGCCCGCATCCGCGGCGAGGAGATCGCCTCCCCGAACATCCTGCTGGACACGCGACTGGTCGAGCGCGGCACGGCCTAACCCCCTCCCCCCGCCACCTAACCCCCGCGATCTTGCACTTCCTGCCCCGACATCCCGGACAAACCACGCGATCCGGGGGCCGAAAGTGCAAGATCGCGGGCGAGAGGGGGGTCAGCGGCTCGGGGTGTGGCGGCGGAGTTCGCGGCGGGCGAGGGACGCCCGGTGCACCTCGTCGGGGCCGTCGGCCAAGCGCAGGGTGCGGGCCTGCGACCACAGGGCCGCGAGCGGGGTGTCCTGGCTGACGCCCGCGCCGCCGTACGCCTGGATGGCCTTGTCGATCACCCACTCCGCCATCGCCGGCGTGGCGATCTTGATGGCCTGGATCTCCGTGTGCGCGCCCTTGTTGCCGACCGTGTCCATGAGCCACGCGGTCTTGAGCACCAGCAGGCGGGCCTGCTCGATGCGGACCCGGGACTCCGCGATCCACTCCCGCACCACGCCCTGCTCGGCGAGGGGCCGGCCGAACGCGACCCGCTCGGTGACCCGCCGGCAGAGCAGTTCGAGGGCCCGCTCGGCCATCCCGACGAGGCGCATGCAGTGGTGGATGCGGCCCGGGCCCAGCCGGGCCTGGGCGATGGCGAAGCCGCCGCCCTCCTCGCCCACCAGGTTCTCCACGGGCACCCGGACGTCGGTGAAGTCGATCTCGGCGTGGCCGCCGTGCGCGGCGTCGCTGTAGCCGAACACCGTCATGCCCCGCCGGACCGTGACGCCCGGGGTGTCCCGCGGCACCAGCACCATGCTCTGCTGCCGGTGCCGGTCGGCGTCCGGGTCCGTCTTGCCCATGACGATGAAGATCTCGCAGCGCGGGTCCATGGCGCCCGACGACCACCACTTGCGGCCGTTGATCACGTAGTGGTCGCCGTCGCGGGTGATCCGGGTGGCGATGTTCGTGGCGTCCGACGAGGCGACGTCGGGCTCGGTCATGCAGAACGCGGACCGGATCTCGCCCTCCAGCAGCGGACGCAGCCACCGCTCGCGCTGCTCCTCCGAGCCGAACTCGGCCAGCAGCTCCATGTTGCCGGTGTCCGGCGCGGCGCAGTTGAGCGCCTCCGGGGCCAGGTGCGGGCTGCGCCCGGTCAACTCGGCCAGCGGCGCGTACTGGAGGTTGGTGAGCCCCGCGCCGTAGCGCCGGTCGGGCAGGAACAGGTTCCACAGCCCACGCTTGCGCGCCTCCGCCTTCAGCTCGGCCATCACGGGCGGACGCGCCCACGGGTCGCCGGCCTCGGCCACCTGCGCGGCGTGCACCGCCTCGGCCGGGTACACGTGCTCGTCCAGGAACGCCGTCAGCTCGGCGCGCAGCTCCTCCGTGCGGGTGTCGTACGCGAAGTCCATCAACGCTCCCCGGCGGCCGTCAGCCCGTACGCGATCAGCGGCGCCACCATGTCGCCGATCCGGTCGAATCCCGCTCCGAGGGTCTGCCCGAGCGTGTGCCGGTAGTGGATCCCCTCGCAGATCACCGCGAGCTTGAAGCAGCCGAGCGCGACGTGCCAGTGCAGCGGGCCGACGTCCACGCCGCTGCGGTCGGCGTACCGCTCGATCAGCTCGGCGCCCGTGGGGAAGCCGGCCCGGGGGCCGAGCCCGTCGGCCACGGGGTTGCCCTCGGCGGTCTCGCTGCCGCCGAGCACGTCCCAGTACGTCAGCAGCAGGCCCAGGTCGGCCAGCGGGTCGCCGAGGGTGGCCATCTCCCAGTCGAGCACGGCGCGGACCGCCACCGGGTCGACGGTGGCGAGGAGGTTGTCCAACCGGTAGTCGCCGTGCACGATCCGGCCCGCGTTGGCGCTGGCCGGAACGGTCGCGGCCAGTCGGTCGCGCAACTCGTCGGCGCCGGGCAGCGGGCGGCTGCGGGAGCGGTCGAGCTGCCCCGCCCAGCGGCGCACCTGCCGCTCCAGGTAGCCCTCCGGCCGGCCGAAGTCGGCCAGCCCCACGGCCGCCGGGTCCACCCGGTGCAGGGCGGCCAGGGTGTCCATCATGGCCATGGCCAGCTCGCGGCGGCGCGGCGCGCCGAGCGGGTCGGTCTGCGCGCGGGTGCGGAAGACCTCGCCGGCGACCCGTTCCATGAGGTAGAACGGCGCCCCGATCACGTCCGGGTCGGGGCAGTGGAGCAGCGCCCCGGGGACCGGCACCTCGGTGGGCGCGAGCGCGGAGATCACGCGGAACTCGCGGGCCATGTCGTGCGCGGTGGCCAGCACGTGTCCCAGCGGCGGGCGCCGCAGCACCACCTCGCGCTCGCCGAGGAACAGCAGGTACGTGAGGTTCGACTTGCCGCCGGCGATCAGTTGGGCCCGCAGCGGGCCGCCGGCCAGGTCGGGCCGGTGCCGGGCGAGGTACGCGCCGAGCCGGTCGAGGTCGACCCCGGCGGGCGCGCCGTCACCACCGGTCGGGGCGGCGGGTTCCACCCCGGCGGGGGAGTCCGGGGTGGCTCCCGGCCGGAGCGCGTCGACGGCCGGATCGGTCATCCGATTAGTTGATGGCAGCTCCGCCATGTTGTCAAGGTCGGATTTTGCGTCCGGGACATGCCGCGGCAACAGGGGCGAAACGGACGGTGACCAGGCTGGAGACCAGCCTGCCGGCCACCGGCGCCGGCCCGCCGACCGGAGGGGACGACATGTTGCTACGAGTTCGGGTGACCCTGCCGGACCGCCCCGGCTCCCTCGGCCAGGTGGCCCGGACGCTGGGCGTCTCCGGCGCCGACATCGTCCAGGTCGTGGTGCTGGAACGCCTCGGCGGGCGGGCGGTCGACGACTTCACCGTCGTCTGGCCCGGCGCGGCCCGGGTCGAGCGGCTGCTGGCCGGCCTCGCGGCGATTCCCGGCGTACGGGTGGACGGGATGTGGCGGGCGATCGGCGCGCCCACCGCGACGGGGCAGGACGCCGAGCTGCTGGCGCAGGTCGCCGCGAACCCCGCGGACGGGCTGGCAACCCTCGTCGACGCGGTGCCCGGGCTGCTCGCCGCCGACTGGGCGGTGGCCGCCGTGGTGCCCGTGGACTGGGCGTCCCGGTCGGGCGGCGGCACGGCGGCGATCGGCCACGCCAGCTGGCGCGCCCCCGTGCCGCCGCGGCTGCCGGAGGTGACCCCGCTGCGCGCGCGGGCGATGACCGCCGCCGACGGCACCCATCACGCGGTCGCGCCCTTCGGTCGGGCCGGCCTGGTGCTGGTGGTGGCGCGCGAGCACGCCGACCCGCTCACCGCCGCCGGGTTCCACGCCACCGAGGTGGACCGGCTGGCGCAGCTGGTCCGGGCCAGCGCCGTCATCCTCGGTGACCGGCTGGACCTGGTCGGCCAACCCCCGGTGACCGCCTGATCCCGAGGCGGCGGCGGACGGTTCGGGCACCGCGCGGGTGTGACGCGGATCGCCGGCGGGTCGCGGAGCCGTCACCGCCGGGCAATCGGCCCGCAACAGCCGCCGCCGAGGGTGGTACCCGGGGAAGGGAGCCAACCATGACGTTGTGGCGGATCCGGGCCACCGTGGACGACCGGCCCGGCTACCTGTCGGTGCTCACGGCGAGCCTCGCCCTGCGCGGGGTCAACATCCTCGCCGTGCAGGTGCACACCACCGAGCGGGGCGCGGTGGACGACTTCCTCGTCGACGCGCCGGACGCGCTCGACGAGGCCGACCTGCTGGCCGCCGTCGAGCGGGGCCGCGGGCGGGACTGCTGGGTGGCGCGCAGCGAGGCGCGCGGGCTCGTCGACCAGCCCACCCGCGTGCTCGGGCTGGCCACCCGGCTCGTCCGCGACCCCGAGGCCACCGGTGCGGCGCTGCGGGCGCTCGTCGGCGCGGACGCCGTGACCTGGCGGCCGGAGGCCGCGGACACCGAGGTGGGGATCGCGGGCACCACGATGCGCCTCGCCGACCTGGGCGGGGGCGCGTTCACGCTGCGCCGGGCCGCACCCGAGTTCACGCCCGCCGAGTACGCGCGGGCCCAGGCGCTGGTCGAACTGGCCGCCGCCGTCGTACGCCGGGCCGCCGAGCAGGTCACGCTGGTGCTGCCCGACGGCGCCGAGCTGGCCGTACGGCCGGCGGTCGCCGACGACCTGCCGGCCGTGCTCGACCTGCACGAGGGCTGCTCCGCGCGCAGCCGGTACCGCCGCTACCTCGGTGGCGCGGCCGTGCCGGCGCCCGCCCGGTTGCGCCGGATGCTGGAGCCGGCCCGCGGGCTGACCCTGGTCGCGGCGACCGTCGACGCCGGCGGTGCCGCCGAGTCGGTGGTGGCCATGGCGAACCTGCTCGGCGAGGGGGACGAGGCCGAGGTGGCGCTGCTGGTACGCGACGACTGGCAGCGCCGCGGGCTCGGGGCGGCGTTGCTGCGCCGGCTGGTCCGGCACGCCGAGCAGGCCGGGTACGCCGCGCTCGTGCTGCATACCCAGGCGGAGAACGGCGCCCTGCTGCGCACCGTGCACCGCCTGGGCCGCCCGGTGCGCACCGACCCGGACGGCGCCCTGCTCACGCTCACCCTGCCGCTGACCGTCCCCGCCCGGACGCGGTGAAGGGGCCCCGGTAGGTGCGGGGGCCCGTGGAGCAGGGGCACGCCCGTCCCGGTGGGCTTCGGGCTCCCGCACCCACCGGGACGGCGTCACGGCCAACTGTCGGTCAGGTCGCCGGGTAGCGGCTGTAGTCGGGGAAGTTGCCGTACAGGCGCTCGTCGCCGCCCTGCGTGACGGCCTGCACGAGCAGTTCGCCGCCGACGAACGCGCCCTTCCACGAGGCGCCCCGCCCGCCGAACGGCTCCTCGCGGTCGCCGCGCGAGCGGGGCTTGTTGATGCCGACCTTGAACGCCTGGAGGTCCACCGCGAGCTTGCCGGCGAGTTCCTCGTCGTCGCAGGCCAGCGAGGCGACCAGCGCCCCGTTGGAGGCGTTCATCTGGGCCAGCAGCTCGTCGGTGGTGTCCACCACGACGATCGTGTCGACCGGCCCGAACGGCTCGGCGTGCATGAGCCGGGACCGGCCGGGCGGCGCCAGCAGCACGGCCGGCGCCACGTACGCGGAGGTGTCCTGTCCGGGCAGGAACGGCGCGCCGTCGAGCTTGCCCCGGTGCAGCGGCACGGCGCCGCCGCGGACCGCCTCGTCCACCTTGCGCCGCAGCTCGTCGGCCTTGGCGGGGCTGATGAGCGGCCCGAAGTCCAGGTCGGGCAGCGGGTCGCCGGCCGACCAGCCATCCTCGACGGCCAGCGGGTGTCCGAACCGGACGGAGCGGACCACGGGCAGGTACATGTCGAGGAACTGGTCGACCAGGTCGCGCTGCACCACGAACCGGGGGTACGCGGTGCAGCGCTGCTTGCCGTACTCGAAGCCCTTCTTCAGGTGCCCGGCGAGCAGATCCCACTGGGAGAAGTTCCAGATCCCCCAGGCGTTCAGCCCCTCCTGCTCGATGAAGTGCCGCTTGTCGGTGTCGAGCAGCGCGGCGGCCACCTTTCCGCCGTTGGAGCGCCCGCCGACGAAGGCGACCGCGCCGATCTCGGGCGCCCGGACGAGCACCTCGGACAGCTCCTCGCCGCCACCGGAGACGAGCGTGGCCGGCAGCCCGGCGCGGCGCATGAGCGCGTGCGCCACGGTGAGGCAGACCGCCCCGCCCTGGGACGGGGTCTTGGCGATCACCGCGTTGCCGGCGAGTAACTGCACCAGTTCGGCGTGCACCAGCACGCTCATCGGGTAGTTCCAGGAGGCGATGTTGCTGACCGGGCCCGGCAGCGGTTCCCGGCCGCCGGCGAGCATCCGGTCGATCTCACCGACGTACCAGCGGACGCCGTCGAGTGCCCGGTCCACGTCGGCGCAGGCCAGCCGCCACGGCTTGCCGATCTCCCACACGAGCAGGAGGGCGAGCAGGTCCCGGTGCGCGGTGAGGGCGTCCAGCGCCGCGACGACCCGTTCCTTCCGCTGGGCCAGAGGGGTGTCCGCCCAGTCGCGGTGCGCGGCGGCCGCGTACGCGACGGCCGCCCGGGCGTCCTCGGCGCCGAGCCGGGGGAGGTTGACGAGGACGGTGTTGTCCAGCGGGGTGCGTACCGGGGTGGGGGTGCCGACCGCCCGCCAGTCACCCTCGACGAGGTTGTGCAGGGTGGTCACGCCGTCGGCCGGGGCGCCGAACGCCTCCGGTGCGGCGGCCACGGCGCGGGCGAGGGTGTCCGACCAGGCGGTGCCCTCGGCGAGTCGTAGAGCCATCGCGTTCTCCTCTGGGTTGTCCGGGGGAGCGGCGGCGTCGATGGCACCGCTGGTGTCGCGTACTGTCGCGCGCCCCGCGACGGGCCGGCAACCGTACGCTCGTATACCAGGACGGGTGATCCGGCCCGGCGCGCGGCCGCGGTGTCGTGCGCGGTGCCGTCGACCTGCGGAAAGCGGAACAGCGAATCGATGTCTGTGGATGATGTGACGTGTCCCCCGGCTGTCGTCGGCCAGTTGCCCGTCGGTACGGACCGGCGTGCCCCGCGGATCAACCGCCGGCACGGTCACCCGCCGGCGGGCTCCCCGCGCAGGATGCGGGCCCGACCGCCACCTGCCGGAAACGGCGACCGGCCCCCGGAGACTCCTCCGGGGGCCGGTCGTCCGCTGCGGGGATCAGCTGGTGAAGGTGACCTTGTCGCGGCGGCGGCGCAGCGTCATCAGCGCGACGCCACCACCGATGAGGACGACGCCGGTGAGCGCGATGCTGGTCGCGGCCACACCGGTCAGCGGCAGGCTGCCCTCGTCGTCGCTCCCGCCGACACCCGTGCCCGGCGAGGCGCTCGCCGACGGGGTGCCCGAGTCACCCGGGGTCGGCGACTCCCCGCCCGGGGTGGAGGGCGTCGGGGTCGGCGACTCCCCGCCCGGGGTCGACGGCGTCGGGGTCGGCGACTCCCCACCAGGGGTGGACGGCGTCGGAGTCGGCGACTCCCCGCCCGGCGTCGACGGGCTCGGCGACGGCGACTCCCCGACGGCGGTGCCGGGGCAGGTGTGGCTCAGGTTGAACTTGGCGGCCGTGCCGCTGATCACCGCGCTGCCGTCCACGAGGGTCCAGCCGGCCGGCGTGAAGAGGTACGCGTGGATGACCCGGAGGTTCTTGCCGCCGGTCGAGTAGAAGGCGTCCGGGTAGGGGTCGGAAGCGTCCGGGATCTTCACCTCGACGTCGGTGGTGCCGTTGTCGAAGGTCAGGGTGAGGCTCTCGAAGCTCCCGGCCTCCTTGCCGCCGGGCAGTACGAAGTGCCAGCCGTCCTGGTTGTCCGCCCGGGTGGCGAACCGCTCGTCGCCGCACTCCTGGGTGCCGAAGCCGGCCGCGGTCGAACCCCGGTGCGCGGGGTTGAGCGGGGTGGTGCTCGGGGTGGCCCAGGCCGGGGTGGCAAGAGCAAGGCAGGCCGTGGCGGCGGCCGCGGTGAGGCCCGCGCGCGCCACCTGCCGACGATGTGGCATGAATGTTCCTCCGAGATCGGTAGAGGGGACGACGCATGATCTCATGAACGGGATCGGCGCGTGGCATCGGTCAATCGGTCTGAGCTGCGGTGATGCGACGAGAAGAGATCAAATCCGATGCGATTTCGCGGCGTGTCGGTGTAACACGTACGGGCGAACGGACGCTGCGGTGCCTCGGCGTCGTGAATGGACGGTCCTCGCACCAACGCGCGACCGCGCGGCGTCACGGACGGGCCGCCCGCCGGCACCCGCCCACCGTTCGCGTACGCGCTGTCAGCCGACCAGTTCGTCGGCGAGCAGATCCATGAGGAGACCGTCGTGCCAGCGCCCGTCCTCGCCGCGCTCGTAGCGGCGCAGCACCCCGACCGGCCGGAAGCCCACCTTCGCGTAGCTGCGGATCGCCTGGCTGTTCCCGGCCGCCGGGTCGATGGTGAACCGGTGGTGCCCGTGGGCGTCGATCAGGTGCCGGATCACCGTCCGGATCGCGTCCGGGCCGAGCCCGCGACCGTGCGTCTCCGGGTCCAGGAAGACGTCCAGGCTGGCGTGGCGGTAGTCCGGGTCCTCCTCGGCGTACCACTGGATGGCGCCGGCCACCCGGCCGTCGTGTTCGATCGCGTACACGGTCGTCGTCTCGTCGGCGAGGTCGGCCCGGACCGCGGGGGCCAGGTCGTCGCCGCCGCGCCACCAGCGGCGCACCTCCGGAGTGGCGCGGATCGCCGCGAGCCGCGGCACGTCGGCCGCGGTGGCCGGCCGGAGCACGACCGACCGTCCTGTGAGGATGCTCACGCCCGCCACCGCCCGGTGCCGTGCCACTGGAGGACCCGCGTGTCCGTGTGGTCCTTCCGGATCGTCACGGAGGCGTCGTAGCGCAGCCGGTGCGCCTCGCCCGCGACGACCTCCACCCGGCGCCCGGCGGCCGCCGGCTCGCGGACGTCCACCTGGTGCGGCCCGGCCGGCAGGGGATAGCACCAGGTCGACCAGCTCGCGCGCACCGGCTGACCGTCGACCGTCAGCACGGGCGGCGGAACCCAGATGTCCCAGTTCGGCCGGTCGCGCAGCAGCATGCCCGACCGGTACAGCTCGACCTTGCTGGTGAAGTGGAACGTCACCACCAGCACACCGTGCCCGGGCGGGGGCGGCGGCGCGTCGGCGTCGCCGAGGAAGTGGGCCTCCGTCGTCACCGGCGCCTCCGGCGGAACCAGAACAGCAGGAACAGGCCACCGGCGGCGAGCCCGACCACCGGGGCCAGCATCAGCGCGAGCGGCGGGACGTCCCCGGCGAGGATGAACGGCACGACCGTGCCGTAGCAGCAGAGCAGCACGATGCCGACGGTGAACGCCAGCGCCGCGGCCAGCGGCATGCGCCCGCGGGGACGCTGCGGGCCGGTGCCGAGCGAGCCGGAGGCCACCGCGTCGTACGAGGCGGCGTACTCGACGGGCACGACCTGTCCCTCCCCGACGGTGACCATCATGCTGCGCTGCGGCTCGACGTACTGCACCTCGACGAGGCGCTCGCCGGCCGGCACCACGATCAGCGCCCGGCCGAAGCCGTAGGTGGCGGGACGGCCGTCGACGCCCACCATCGGGGCCAGCGTGTGGCGCCGCGCCTCGGGCGGGCACCAGACGTGCACCGCGATGCCGCCGTGCCCGGGCGGCAGCGCCGGCGGCGGCCCCTCCGGGTCGTACGCCTCGACGGGGTACGCGGTCTCCGGGTGGGCCATCGGCCCGGCCGGCTCACCTGTCGGGGCCAAGGTACCGGTCCATCTGCTCGTCGGAGAGTTCGTTCTCGTCGCTGCTGTAGTCGACGATCCGCTTGCCCTCGTTGCTGGCCGTGGTGACCGCCTTGTCCAGCGGCCCCATCCACGTCCGCCAGTCCGTCACCGACGCGCGCAGGGCGCTCGGCGCGCCCTGCCAGCCCGAGACGAACCGGCCGTTGGGGCCGCGCATCTGGAACGACGCCTGCACCCGCCGCATGATGCGCGGGTGCATCCGGGTCAGTACCGTGCGCAGCCGCTGGAGCACGGAGACGACCCGGTTGATGAAGCTCACGGCGCGGCTCGTCACGATCGCGCCCTGGGCCGTGGTGGCCGCGCCCGCGGCGGCGGTCGACGCCCCCATGGTCGGGGCGGCGGCGGCCAGCGCGGCCGTCCAGGTGAAGACCAGCCACTCGACGAACGTGGCGATCAGCCCGATCACGAAGCCCTGGGCGATCTCCATGAGCAGCTTGGCCATGTTGAGGATCATGACGAGTTGCTTGACGTCGTTGCCGATCCCGGCGACGCCCTGGGCGAACTCGTCCAGCCGGGCACGGGCCGCGTCTGCGGCGACCCCCTTCCACCCGATCAGCCCCTCCTGGGCGGCCTGGCGGATCTCCTCGGCGAGGGGTTCCAGCGCGTTGCCGACCCGCTCCCACTTGGCGATCTCGCCTTCCATCCGCTCCGGGTTCCCGGTGACCAGGCCGAGCAGGTCCTCCAGCGGCTGCACCACGTCGATGAGGAACGTGAGTCCGGCGGAGATGAGGAAGTTGAGCGGGTCGGCGGCGTACACCAGCACGTTGACGCCCAGGTCGCCGATGCTGCCCGCGATGTTGAACAGCTCCGACCAGTCGCCGTCGCCGCTGGCCCACTTGGCCCCGGCCGAGACGGCCTGCGGCACGCCGGACAGGCCGGGCACGTCCTTGACCGGGTCGAAGCGGAGCAGGTCGAAGCCGCCGACGTCGACCGAGCCGGCGCCGCCGTAGCCGTCCCAGGTGGTCTCGGCGCCGAACGGCCCGAACGACCCCTCCTGGCGGGTGACGTCGTTGGTGACGTCGCTGTCCTTGAGATCGCGCTCGGTCACGCCGCCGCCTCCCTCCGGTCGGCGCCGTCATGAGGCTCCACCGCGCTGTGCCCGATGACTCGCTCGCTGCGCTCGCTCATGCCCCACCCTCGAGCTTCACGCCGATGCGGCGCAGGTGCGCGTCGATGCGCTCGTCGGTCTCCCGGTAGGCCTGGGCCGTGCAGTCCAGCGCGTCCACCCGGTCCCGCAGCGCCTCGCCCATCATGCCGAGGTGCTTGTGGATGTCGTCGGCGTACGACCAGTAGAGCGCGGCGAACGGGGCGCCGAGCGCGCCCCAGATGTACCACTCCGGGTTGGCGTCCTCGGCCAGGTCGGCGATGGCCGCGGCGCGCTGCTGGATCTCCGCCAGCCGCGTGCGGCAGCTCATGATCGCGTCCACGTCGGCTTCGAAACCGGTCATGCCCGTCCCTCCTCGTCCGCGCCCTCGGCCGGCAGGTGGGGCGTCACGAGGGCCATCACGTCCAGCCGCGGGCCGACCGCCTGCTGCACCCGCTCGGCCATCCGGCGGGACGCCTCGGCGGTGGCCCGGTGCACCGTGGCGAGCACCAGCGCGGCCAGGCCGGCCGGTTCGCCCCGCAGCAGGGAGCCGTGCAGCTCGACCCGCTCCAGCGCGCCGCCGGCACGCACCACGGCGGTGACCCCGCCGTCGGGGGAGTGGGCGGTCGCCGTCAGCACTTCCAGCTCCTCCCACGCTGCCGCGTACGCGTCGAGCTGCCGGTCCGCCTCGGCGCTGAGCCGCCGGGCGCCGGCGGCCAGCTCGTCACCGGGCACGCCGGCCGCGCCGCCACCCGTGCCCGCGGCGCCGGTGCCCGTCGGGCCCGCGGCCGCGCCGGTCGTGTCGCCCGAGCGCGGCGCGGGCGGTGCGGGCAGGGCCCCGGTGAGCAGCCCGGGCAGGTCGGGGCGGTCGGGGGCCAGCTCGCGGGCGCGCGCCGCCAGCTCCTGGGTGGCCCGGTCGACCGCCGTACGCACCGTGGAGACGATCAGCGCACCCAGCGACCGCCCGTCGTGCTGCCGGATCCGGCGGGTCAACGTGAGGTCCACGACGGCGTTGCCGGGACCGACCGTCACCACCACGGCGCCGTCGGGTGACTCCACCGTCACCCGGGTGGCCCCGATGGCCGCGCCGAACTCCGTCGCCGCGGCCAGCACCCGCCGCTGCCGCGCGGCCGTGGTCGCGCCGTCCGCCATGTCCCCCCACCTGTTCCGGGCCACCGTGCCGGTCCGGAACGGGAACGTACCATCCACGACCGCGACGGTGGGGCCCGTGAGGGTGAGGGCGCCTCAGCCCCGGATCTCGCCGTGCGCGACGCAGACCGCCGACCAGCCGACCGGCAGCACCTGCACCTTCATCCGGCGGCGGCAGTGCCCGCAGTACCGGGGCGGCTCCAGCGTGCGCGCCCGCGCGCACGTCTCGTGCGGGCCGTCCACCGTGGCCTCGCCGCAGCGGTCGCACCAGACCGGCGCGGCACCGTCCGGCCGCGTCACGGCGTCCGTCACCGTCGACCCCCTCACAGCGTCGCGGAGAGCGCCTTGACCGGCATCTTCAGGTCCTCCAGCAGCGCCAGGTCCTCCGTGGCCGGGCGGCCGAGGGTGGTCAGGTAGTTGCCGACGATCACCGCGTTGATGCCGCCCAGCAGACCGTCGCGGGTGCCGAGGTCGCCGAGGGTGATCTCGCGGCCGCCCGCGTACCGGAGGATGGTCCGCGGCATGGCCAGCCGGAACGCGGCGATGGCCCGCAGCGCGTCCTTCCCCTCCACCACCGGACGGTCACCCAGCGGCGTGCCGGGCCGCGGGTTCAGGAAGTTCAGCGGCACCTCGTGCGGGTCCAGCTCGGCGAGCTGCGCCGCGAACTCCGCGCGCTGCTCGACGCTCTCGCCCAGGCCCAGGATGCCGCCGCAGCAGACCTCCATGCCCGAGTCCCGCACCATCCGCAGCGTCTCCCAGCGCTCCTCCCACGTGTGCGTGGTCACCACGTGGGGGAAGTAGGAGCGGCAGGTCTCCAGGTTGTGGTTGTAGCGGTGCACACCCATGTCGACCAGCTCGTCGACCTGCTCCTGCGTGAGCATGCCGAGCGAGGCGGCGACCTGGATGTCGACCTCCGCCTTGATGGCGGCCACACCCTCGCGCATCTGCTTCATCAGCCGGGCGTCCGGCCCGCGTACGGCCGCCACGATGCAGAACTCCGTCGCCCCCGTCGCCGCGGTCTGCTTCGCCGCCTCGACCAGCGACGGGATGTCCAGCCAGACCGAGCGGACCGGCGAGGTGAACAGCCCGGACTGCGAGCAGAAGTGGCAGTCCTCCGGGCAGCCGCCCGTCTTGAGCGAGACGATCCCCTCGACCTCGACCTCCGGGCCGCACCAGCGCATCCGCACCTCGTGGGCGAGCTGGAGTGCGGCGGGCAGGTGCTCGTCGGGGAGGTTCAACACGGCGAGGACGCCGGCCTGGTCGAGGCCGACGCCGTCACCCAGGACCTGGGTGCGGGCCTGGTCGAGGATCTCTGGCATGGCTCGTACCCTACAAGGCCCCCCACCGGGCAGGTACGGCTGCGCCGGGGGCGTGAGCGTGGTCGCGGCGCCCCCGAGTGGATCCGCCGGCCGGGATCCGGGGGGTGGTAACTTCGCCCGGCGGAGGCGGCCGGAAACGGCCGGTGGAAGCGGCGACGAGGGGGCACGGTGGCGGACTGGCTGGCGGCGCTCCACCGCCGCGCCGAGCTGCGGGCGAAGGCCGGGCTGACCCGGCGGCTGCACCCGCGCTCCGCCGGGGAGGCGGTCACCGACCTCGCCGGCAACGACTACCTCGGCCTGGCCACCCACCCCGAGGTCACCGCGGCCGCCGCGCGGGCCCTGTCGGCGTACGGCCTGGGGGCGACCGGCTCCCGCCTCGTGCGCGGCTCCACCGACGCGCACCACGCGCTCGAGGACGCGCTGGCCGACTGGCTCGGCGCGGACCGCGCCCTGGTCTTCTCCTCCGGCTACCTGGCCAACCTCGGGGCGCTGCGCGCGCTCGTCCAACCGCGGACGCTGCTGGTCTCCGACGCGCACAACCACGCCTCGCTCATCGACGGCTGCCGGATCTCCGGCGCGGAGACCGTGGTCACCCCGCACACCGACGTCGCCGCGGTGGCGGCCGCCCTCGCGGCGGCTCCGGGCCGACCGGCCGTGGTGGTCACCGAGTCGGTCTTCTCGGTCGACGGTGACCTCGCCCCGCTGGCCGAGCTGCACGCCGTCGCCCGCCGGCACGGCGCGCTGCTGCTGGTCGACGACGCGCACGGGCTCGGCGTCACCGGGCCGGCCGGCGCCGGCGCCGTCGCCGCCGCGGGCCTGGCGGGCCAGCCGGACGTGGTGGTGACCGCCACCCTCTCCAAGGCGCTCGGCGGCGCGGGCGGACTGGTGGCCGGGCCGGCCGAGTTCGTCCGGCACCTCGTCGAGACCGGACGCACGTTCATCTTCGACACGGCGCTGCCGCCCGCCGTCGCGGCCGGCGTGCGCGCCGCGGTCGCCCTGGCCCGGGCCGCCGACCCGCTCCGCGCCGAGCTGGCCGACCGGGCCGCGCTCGCCGTACGCCGGCTGCGCGGCGCCGGTCTCACCGTCTCCGACCCGGACGCGGCGGTGATCTCGGTGACCGCTCCGGGCCCCGAGGCGGCGACGGCGTGGGCCGCGGACTGCCGCGACCGGGCGGTCGCCGTGGGCTGCTTCCGCCCGCCGTCCACACCCGACACCCGCTCGCGGCTGCGGCTGACCCTCAACGCGGGTGTGCCGCGGGAGGACTTCGTGCGGGCGCTGGAGGTCATCGTGGAGTGTGCACCGTGAGCGCGAGGAGTGAGCCGGTTTTGCGAGCCCCGCAGTCGCGAACGAAGGTGACACCGTGAGTGGTACGACCACGCCGTGGCGGGGACCGGTCGTGGTGACCGGCACGGACACCGAGGTGGGCAAGACGGTCGTGACCGCGGCGATCACCGCGGCGGCGCAGGCCGCGGGGCTGCGGGTGGCGGTCCTGAAGCCCGGCCAGACCGGTACGGCGACCGGCGAGCCCGGCGACGTGGACGCCGTGCAGCGGCTGGCCGCCCCGCTCACCGGGCGGACCCTGGCCAGCTACCCCGACCCGCTCGCCCCGCTCACGGCCGCGCGGGTGGCCGAGCTGGAGCCGCTGGAGCTCTACACCGCGGTCGACGCGGTACGTGAGGAGGCGGACAAGCACGACCTGGTGCTGGTGGAGGGGGCCGGCGGGCTGCTCGTGCCGATGGGGCTGCGCCCGTCGGGGGAGCCGTGGACGGTGGCCGACCTGGCCGTCTCGCTCGGC
Source organism: Micromonospora globbae (assembly GCF_036184225.1). Classification (NCBI taxonomy): domain Bacteria; kingdom Bacillati; phylum Actinomycetota; class Actinomycetes; order Micromonosporales; family Micromonosporaceae; genus Micromonospora; species Micromonospora globbae. The sequence goes on along the minus strand of NZ_CP108084.1, from coordinate 3,700,104 downwards.
GCGCCGGCCGTGGTGGTCGCCCGGGCCGGGCTGGGCACCCTCAACCACACCGCGCTGACCCTGGAGGCGCTGGACCGCCGTGCCGTGCCCGCCGGGGTGGTCATCGGCGCCTGGCCGGCCGCGCCGGAGCTGGTGCACTGGACCAACCTCAGCGACCTGGTGCCGAAGCTGCTCGGCGCCCTGCCGGCCGGCGCCGGCGCCATGGATCCGGGCGTGTTCCGGCGGTCGGCGCCGGGCTGGCTCACCCCGGCGCTGCACGGGGTGCTCGACGACTGGCGCGCCTGGGCCGAGGAGATCGGCTGAAGACCTGACTTTCGTCGGTGCCCGCCCGCGCCGTCGGTGGGTAGCCTGGCCGCCGTGACCAGGGGGGACGGGGTGCGTACGCTGCGGCGCGCGCTGGCGGAGCGGCCGTGGTTGCCGCGCGACCTGCTGCTCTGGGCGGTGGTGGCCGCCCCGGTCGGGTACGCGGGCGTCACGCCGCCCCAGCGGCCGTACGGCTTGGCCGTGCTGGCCGTCGCGTTGCTGATGCTCGCGACGGCCGTGGGGGTGAGCCGGCGATGGCCGCTGGCCGCGCTGGTGATCACGGTGCTCGGCTCGCTGATCGACGGCAACTTCGTGTTCGCCATCCCGGTCTTCAGTTACCTCGTGGGGCGGCGGAGCGCCGACGCCCGCCCGGCCGCGGCGGCGTTCGCCCTGATCGCGGCGGGTGGCACCCTGCTCAACCTGGGGCTGCTCGGCACCGGAACGACCACCTGGTTCCTGCTCGCCGCGGTGCTCCTGGTGGCCGGTGTCTTCCCGTGGCTGGTGGGCCGGTACCGGCGGCAGCAGCAGGAGCTGGCCGACGCGGGCCGCCGCTACTCCGACGCACTGGTCCGGGAGGAGCGCGGCGTGGCCGAGCGGGTGCGGCTGCGGGAGCGGGCCCGGATCGCGCAGGAGATGCACGACTCCCTGGGGCACGACCTGAGCCTGATCGCGCTGCGCGCCGCCGCCCTGGAGGTGGCCGCCGACGCCGATCCCCGGCACCGGGCCGCCGCGGGGGAACTGCGGGCGAGCGTGGCCGCCGCCACCGAGCGGCTGCACGAGATCATCGGGCTGCTCCGCGAGGAGGGCGCGGGCACGCGGCCGGCCGACGAGAGCGTCGCGGATCTGGTCGACGGGGCGCGGGAGGCGGGCATGGCGGTACGGCTCGAGGCGTCCGTCGACGCGGGCGAGCTGCCGGCGCTGGTCGGCCACGCCGCGCACCGGGTGGTGCGCGAGGCGCTGACGAACGCCGCCCGGTACGCGCCGGGCGCCACCGTCGACGTGCGCCTCGACCGGGTGGGCGACCGGGTGGAGGTGGCGGTGGTCAACGCGCCGCCGCCGGCCGGCCCGCTGCCCGGGCCGCCCTCGCACGGCAGCGGGCTGGTGGCGCTCGCCGAGCGGGTACGCCTCGCCGGCGGTTCCCTGGACGCCGGCCCCCGGGCCGAGGGTGGCTTCGCCGTACGGGCCTCGCTCCCGGCGACCGCCTCCGCCCCCGCCGGACGTCCGGTGCCCGACGACGGGCCGCGCCGGCACGACGACGTGCCGGTCCCGACCGAGCGACCCGCGGACGCCGAGCGGCGGCTGCGCGACGCGCGCCGTCGGGTGCGGCGGAGCCTGCTCGTGGCGTTCGGTGCCCCGGTCGCGCTGGCGCTGGCCCTGTCGCTCGTCTACTACCCGCTGGCGACGGCCGGCACGGTGCTCGACGAGGAGACCTTCGACAGCCTCCCGGTGGGCGCGAGCCGCGCCGACCTGTCGGGGCTGCCCCGGCGGCAGCTGGACCGGCCGGTGTGGGTCGACCGGGACGGGTGCGAGTACTACACCGACGGAAACTTCCCCCTGGCCGCGCCGACCTGGCGGCTCTGCTTCGCCGAGGAGCGCCTGATCAGCAAGGAGCGGATGCCGTGACGACGGACGACGGCGCGCCGGCGCCGGTGCGGGTCGTGCTCGCCGACGACGAGGCGATGATCCGGGCCGGGGTGCGGGCGATCCTCGCCACCGACCCGGGTATCGAGGTGGTGGCCGAGGCGGGCGACGGCCGGGCGGCCGTGGAGCTCGTCCGGGCGCACCGGCCGTCGGTCGCCCTGCTGGACATCCGGATGCCGAAGCTCGACGGGTTGAGCGCCGCCGCCGAGATCCGCCGGCTGGTGCCGCAGACCGCCACGGTCATGCTCACGACGTTCGGCGAGGACGACCACGTGGCACGGGCGCTCGGGCACGGGGCGAGCGGTTTCCTGCTCAAGTCCGGGGATCCGCGCGAGCTGATCGCCGGTGTCCACGCGGTCGCCGACGGCGGGGCGTACCTGTCGCCCCGGGTGGCCCGCCGCGTCATCGAGCTGGGCGGCGGGCGGCTGGCCCGGCGTCCGGCGGCCCGGGACCGTACGGCGGGGCTCACCGACCGAGAGCGGGAGGTGCTCGCGCTGGTCGGGGCGGGCCTGTCCAACGCCGAGATCGCCCGCCGGCTGCACCTGGTCGAGGGCACCGTGAAGACGTATCTGACGAGCATCTTCACCCGCCTGGAGGTCCGCAACCGGGTGCAGGCGGCGATCATCGCGTACGAGGCGGGGCTCGTCGAGGAGTAGCGGGCTCCCCGGGCTCGGGGGCCGGGGTGCGCCCCTCGACGGTCCGCTCGGGCCGCTGCGCCGGTTCCCCGGGCTTGGGGCCCGGGGAACCGGCGCGGTGCTCAGGCGTCGCGGCGGCGCAGGGCGGCCCGTCCGAGTGCCAGCGCGGCGACCGCCCAGCCGGCGAGCAGCAGCAGCCCCACGACCGACGGGTAGGGTTCGCCGTCCCCGGCCAGGAAGTGGGCGCCCGCCACCCCGGGGAAGGCGTCCGCGATCCGGGTGAGCACGGTGATGCCCGGTTCCTGCAGCGACAGCGGCACGATCATGAGGGCGGCCACGAGCACCACGAGCGTGAGCACGGCGCTGCGCAGCGCGGCCCCCAGCCCGAGGGCCAGCACGCCGACCAGCGCCAGGTAGGCGGCGAACGCCACCACGTCCCGGACGGTGCCGGCCGCCGGGACGGTGCCCCACTCGCCGAGCACCGGCCGGGCCACGAGCGCGCCGACGCCGCCGAGCAGCAGGCCGAGTGGGAACGTCACGCCCGCCGTCACCACGGCCTTCGCCAGCAGTACGCGGCCGCGCGACGGGGTGCACTGCAACGTCGTACGGATGGTGCGGCTCGTGAACTCGCTGGTGATCGCGAGCAGCCCGAGGGCCAGCACGGCGTACTGGGCCAGCTCCACCGAGGCGGTGACGATGCTGCCCACGGTGACGATCCCCGCGTCGTCGGCCGGGTCGTCGTTGGTGTTGGCGTTGGCCGCGTAGATCGCGAGCTGCCCGGCGGTGGCGGCGGTCACCAGCACCGCGGCCAGCAGCGTCCACCAGGTGCCGCGTACCGACCAGAGCTTGGTCCACTCGGCGGCGACGGCGCCGCCGAAGCCGGCCGGCCGACGGGCGTGGTGCGGGGTGGTCACCGGTCGTCACCTCCGGGTGCGCCGGCGTACTCGACGCTGCCGGCGGTCAGCTCCATGAACGCGCGTTCCAGCGACGCGCCCTGCGGGCTCAGCTCGTGCAGGCGCACCCCCAGCTCGTACGCCAGGTCGCCGACCCGGTCGACGGTGACGCCGTTGACGGTCAGCTCGTCGGGACCGGCCGCCTCCACGGTGGCGCCGGTCGCGGCGAGCCGGTCGGCGAGCGCGGCCAGTCCGTCCGGATGCGGGCTGCGGACCCGCACGGCGCGGGTGCTGTCCGCGACCACGTCGCCGATCGGCGCGTCGGCGAGCAGCCGCCCGCGGCCGATGACCACGAGTTGATCGGCGGTGAGCTGCATCTCGCTCATGAGGTGGCTGGACACGAAGACGGTCCGTCCCTGCCGGGCGAGGGAGCGCATGAGCTGCCGGACCCAGCGCACCCCGTCCGGGTCGAGACCGTTGACCGGCTCGTCGAACATCAGCACCGGCGGGTCACCGAGCAGCGCCCCGGCGATGCCGAGCCGCTGGCCCATGCCGAGGGACAGGGTGCGTCCCGGCTTGGCGGCGGCCCGGTCGTCCAGTCCGACGGTGGCGAGCACCTCGTCGACCCGGCGGGCCGGGATGCCGTTGCTGCGGGCCATCGCGAGCAGGTGGGCGCGCCCGGACCGGGCGGGGTGGATCGCCGTGGCGTCGAGCAGCGCCCCCACCTCGTACAGCGGATGCCGCAACCGCCGGTACGGCCGGCCGTCGATGAGGGCCTCGCCGGCGGTGGGCCGGTCGAGGCCGAGGATCATGCGCATGGTGGTGGACTTGCCGGCGCCGTTGGGGCCGAGGAAGCCGGTGACCCGGCCGGGTGCGATGTCGACGGTCAGGGCGTCGACGGCGGTCGTCGCCCCGAACCGTTTCGTCAGGCCACGTAATGTGATCATGCACCGACGCTAGGCCCACGCAGCCCCGTCCCACCGTGCCCGAACGACACCCCCCACCCCCCACTTTCGTCACCCCCGCGCCCCGCGCCCCGCGCCCGCGCCCCCACCCCCGCCCCCCGCCCCCGCGATCTTGCAGTTTGTGCCCCTGGAATGTCCTGTGTGCCCCTGTTTGTCGGGGCGGAAAGTGCAAGATCGCGGGGGGACGGGCGGGGGGGCGGGGCGCGGGGGAGGGGCGGGCGGGGTTAGCGGCGGATCACGAACGCGTCGGGCATCCGGAACGTCAGGTTGTCGGGGCACCAGGGCGCGCGCACGACGCTCACCCCGTCGAGGAGCGGCGCGGCTTCCGCGACCACCACGCCCGCCTCCATCCGGGCCAGCACGTCACCGACGCAGCGGTGCGGACCCGCGCCGAAGGCCAGGTGCCGGCGGGAGCCGCGCTGACCGGGACGGAACTCGTCCGGCGACGCCACGGCCTCCGGGTCCCGCCCGGCCCGGGCCAGCCAGAGCACGATGCTCGTGCCCGCCGGCACGGGCGTACCGCCCAGGGTGGTGTCCACCGCCGCCACCCGCCGCCACGTGACGATCGGCGGTTCCAGGCGCAGACCCTCCTCCACGACGTCCGCGACCGCGATCTCGCCGGTGCGCAACCCCGCCCGTACGGTGGGCTCGCCGGCCAGCCGGTGCAGCAGCAGGGTGAGGAACTGCGAGGTGGTTTCCTGGCCGGCGACCAGCAGGAAGAACAGTGCACCCACCACCACGTCGGCCGGGTGCCCGGCGGCGCGCAGCCGGGCCGCCAGGCCGCCGCCGGTGGCCGCGAACTCGCGCAGCACCCGGTGGAAGCGTCCCACCTCGTCGGCCAGCGCGAGCTGCCGGTCGGTGTCCAGCGGCGCCCAGAACAGCTCCAGGGCCGCCCGGGCGAACGCCTTCACGGCTCCGACCCGCGCGTCCGGCAGCTCGACCATCCGGGCCAGGACGAGCAGCGGCAGGTCGGCGGCGAGTTCCGCGTACAGGTCGACCGCCGCGCCCGCGTCGAGGGACGCGGCCAGCCGCGCGACCCGCCCGCGGACCAGCGCGGTCAGCCAGGGCCGTTGGGCGGCGACCCGGGTGGGGTGCAGCGCCTCGGCGACGATCGCGCGGATCTCGGGGTGGCTCGCGCCGGAGTTGTTCGCGAGCGTCGGCGGCAGCCGGAACCGGTGGCCGGCGAGCAGCCGCAGCGCGGTCACCGGCATCGGGGTCACCGCGTCGAGCGCGTTGTCGGGCCGGTAGGTGACCGGGTCGGTGAGCACCTGGCGAACCAGCGCGTGCCGGGTGACCACCAGGTGCTCCACGCCGACGTGGTCCGCCACCCGGGCCACGTCGGGCCAACCGGTGTCGGCGACCTGCGCCCAGCTGCGGAACAGCACGCCGACACGCTAGCCGGCAGCCTTCGGCAGCCCCGGTCGCAGCCGCCACACCGTGGTGCGCTTCACGCGGACGCTCTCCAGCGCCGGTGGCACCGGCACGTCGTACGCGGCCAGCTCCTCGAAGCGGTCGCGGGGCAAGAACGCCCGTCCGGGGTCGCCCACCAGCACGGTCGCCCCGGCCCGGGCGGCGCGGAGCAGGAACCGGAGCATCCGCCGGGCCATCGCCTCGCTGTAGAAGACGTCCCCGGCGAGCACGACCTCGGCGCCGCCCGCGTCGCCGTCGAGGATGTCGCCGAACTCGGCGTCGACGCGTACGCCGTTGGCCTCGGCGTTGAGCGCCACGGCCGCGACCGCCAGCTCGTCGACCTCGACGGCGCGGACGGAGGCCGCGCCGGCCCGCGCGGCCGCGATGGCGACCAGCCCGGAACCGGAGGCGAGGTCGAGTACGCGGCGGCCGGCCACCAGCTCGGGGTGGTCGGTCACGTACCGGGCGAGCGCCTGCCCGCCCGCCCAGGCGAAGGCCCAGAACGGCGGCGGCCGGTCGCTGCGGAACTCGCCCTCGGTGAACTCCCACAGCCCGATGGGCTCGTCGGCCTGGTGCAGCCGCACCTCGGGGACGAACGCCACCGGGGCGAGTCGCGCGTGCAGCCGGACGAAGGCGGTGGTGAGCTCGGACACCCGCCGATTCTCCCCCGCCCGTCGGGCCGACGTTCCGCGGGTGGCGTGACCGGTTCACCACGGTCGGTGAAAAGGCCGGTCCCGCTTGTCGACCGGTGCGAACACACCCCTCTGTCCCGTCGGCGCCGCCGCTCCTAGCGTTCCGGGGAGAGACGAGGAGGGTGCGGTGATGATCGTCTGGCGGTACGCGCTGCGGTTCGGCGTGGTGCTCGCGGGCCTGGCCGGGACGCTGCTGGCCGTGGCCGCGCCGGCGCAGGCCGCCTTCACCACCCAGCTCGGCGGCCTACCGGAACGGTTCACGGCCGGCGGCGAGGTCCGCACCGTCTCCGCCGTGGTGTCGCGCACCGGCGCACCGGGCGGGTGCGTGAAGGTCCGCTGGTCGCTGGTGCTCCGGGTGGAGGGCCTGCGGCTGGACCAGGTGCGCCTCGACCGGGTCGAGGAGACGGGTTCGTTCCCCGTCGAGGTCCGCACGGAGGGGGACGTGGCACGGCTGACCGACCGGCAGCTCGACCCGGGCACGCTCTGTCCGGACCGGACGGTCACCGCCCGCTACCGGCTCGCCTTCGCCGGGGACGTCACGCGGGGGAGGATCACCCTCGCCGCCGAGGCGTACGACGCGCGGCTGCGGCTGCTCGCGCGGCAGACGGCGACCCGGACGGTGGTCGGGGCGGGCGCCGCGGCGACGCCGGCCGCGCCGGACCCGGACGTGAGCACGCCGGCGCCCGCCGGCACCCCGCCCGAACCCTCCGCGACCGCCTCGGATCCCGGCGAACCGGCGGCGGGGCCGGTCGACGAGGAGACACCCGGGCCGGTGGAGGAGCCGGCAGCCGCGGCGCCGGCCGCCGGGGCGGGCCGGCCGGTGTCGACCTCCGGGGGCTTCGGGGCGGTGCAGGCCGCCTTCCTGCTCGGTGGGCTCCTGCTGTCGCTCGGGCTCGGACTGCTGCTGCGGATGCGGCGGCTCCTGCGCGCCGACCGGGCCGACGAGTACGCGCCGCCGCCGGAGGATCGGCTGTGGGGGCCGGTCGGCGGGTCGTCCGGGCGGCGCGCGGTCCGCTGGTAGCGGCGGCCGGCGGCCCGGGACGGTGTGGCCGCCGCTGGTAGCGGCCGGCCGGCCGGCCGGCCTCGACGGTGTGGCCGGGGCCGGTGCCGACGCGGCACCGGCCCCGGCACCGGTCACTTCGCGAACGCCTGGAACTCGGCGATGCGGACCTGGTCGCGCGCCGGGCTCGCGGTCGCGCAGTCGGTCGTGGTCGCCGGGTCGGCGTCCTGCTCACCGGCGTACGCCGGACCGCCCGTGCACTGGCTGTGCAGGACCTCCAGCCGCAGGTGCGTGGCGAGCGTGGGGTGCACCCGGAACGACCGGAGGTTGATGTCCCGCGTGTACGCCCGGTACGCCCCGCCCGGGAAGGCGTCGCTGCGGCTCGTGTAGATGCGGCGGAAGTTGGCGGGGTCGGTGCAGTCGGCCTTCTTCGCGTTGCACGCCAGCACGGCGAACGACCGCAGCGCGCTCAGCGCGTTCTGCGAGCCCGCGTCGGCGTCACCGCTGATCGCCGGGCGCAGCATGGCGCTGACGTTGACCCGCTTCACCAGGTGCGGCCGGTCACCGGGCAGCGCCACGGTGACCTGCTTGCCGCTCACCCCGTCCAGCGAGGCCCAGTTGGTGGCCTCGGTGTCGTCGGCGATCCGGTCGAGGTTGACCCCGTCGCCGCTGACCGTCGCGCCCGACGCCGTCGAGGCGAGGTTGCGGCTGAGCTTCAGGTCGAGGTGGTTGCTGCGACCGGCCTTCGCGGTCACCCGCAGCCGCTCGTGCCCGAAGCCGGGCGCCACGGCGAGCAGGTCGTACGTCCCGGCCACCAGCTCCACGGTGTCCGGCAGCGGCGTGGCCGGGTCGGTGTCGGCGACCGGAACGGCCCGCGCCTCGTACGCCCCGACGTAGACCCGGATCGGCGCGTCGGCGCTCTCCCCGCGTGGCCGCAGCTTCAGCGTGGCGTTGCCGCCCCGCGGCGAGGCGAAGCTCGGCGTCGGGTCCGTGTCCCCGGCACCGTTGGTGACGGCGTCGCGGCCCATGCCCGAGCGGGCGAACTCGGCCCAGATCAGGTCCTGGTTCGCCCCGCCGAAGCGGAGCAGGTCGGCGGTGAGCATGTTGTCCCGCATGTCGAGCATGCTCACCTGGCTGGCCGCCTGGAGCAGGAACGAGTCGAACACGAGCTGCGACCAGCGCCGGTTGCCCGGGCACCGGTCCGCGGGCACCTTGCCCTGGGCGCACGCCAGTTGCAGCTTCGGGGTGCCGAGGCCGTACCGCTTCACCATGGCCGAGCGGACGCGGAAGTTCGTGGCGCTCCAGATCTCGCCGTCGGCGTGCACGGCCGGGCCGCCGGTGTTGTAGCCGATGTCGGAGTAGTTGAGCGGGCTGCGGCTGAAGTCGTAGTTGCGGATGCCGCTGACCAGGTTGCCCGTCACGTAGCCGCCGGTGATGAACGGCGTCTCGCCGGGGGCGCGCAGGTTGTGCTGGAAGAGGTACTCGGCGGCGAGCAGGTCGCTCCACGACTCACCCATCGAGCCGCCCTGGTGGCCGCTGATCCCGCTGTTCGGGCCGGCGATCATCCGGTTGCTGATGGCGTGGGTGTACTCGTGGCCGATGACGGTCATGTCGTAGTCGCCGTCGACGCACGGCGGGTACGGGCCGCCGGCCTGCGGCTGCCACAGGTACATGTTGGTCGTCGGTGGCAGGCCGTCGCGCGGAGTGCCCTGGTTGGCGTTGTTCCGGTTGCCGCTCAGCGCCCCCTGCTGGGCGCGGCCCTGCTCGGCGTCGCCGCCCAGGCCGTCGGGGGTCAGGTTGACCGCCTGCAGGTTCCACGTCGCCTCGGTGAACCCGAGGTGGTACGCCCAGTCGTGCATCCGGTTGTGCATGGCGAAGAGGTTGGCGATGGCCGCGTCCGCGTCGTTGCGCTGGGCGGAGAGGAACACCTCCGGGTTGCACCTCGCCTGGTGCCACTGGTCGGTGAACGGGTACTCGTACCGCCGGTCCGGGCTGGTCGTGGCCGGCACGGCCGGGCTTCCGGCGCCCCACGAGACCACGGTGTTGGCGGAGTTGCCGCGGGAGGTGAGGGTCGGCGTGCCGGTGGCCGCGTCGACGTCCCACGCGTTGCCGGTGGCCGGGTCGTGGAAGGACGCCGTGCAGCCCGGCGCCGGGTCGCCGCACCAGCGGACGCGGGGGTCCTGCCCGGGGCGCAGGTTCCGCGGCGGGGTGGCGGGGAACACGGCCCAGGTCGGGTTGTCCGAGTCGAAGTCCACGAGGTCCTCGCGGACCAGCACGTCGCCGGTGATCCCGTCGACGTACGTGGTGAAGGCCGCCGGGTGGTCGGTGTCCGACCCGATGAGCGTCACCTCGTACGCGCTGCGCGGCCCGTCCAGCGGGGTCGGCACGGCCACCGGGCGCACGTCGTGGCTGGCGACGGCCGAGGCGTCCAGCCCGGCGTCGGCGAGCGCCGCGGCGTACGCCTGCTCGGCCGTGAGGGTGGCCGGCGCGGGCGCCGCGGAGTCGCGGGACAGCGACGAGCTGACCGAGAGGACCTTGCCCCCGGCGACGGCGAGGGTGACGAGGCCGTCGTACCCGGCCGGGAGGTCACCGAAGCGCTGCCGCAGGGTGACCACGCTTCCGCTGCCGATCGGGCGGACCAGCACCCGCTCCAGGCCGGCGACCGCCTCGGCGTCGAGGCCGAAGAGATCGCGGTTGTCGGCGAGGTAGGCGCGGGCGGCGGCCTCGGGGTCGGCGGGCAGTCCGGTGGCGAGCGGGGCGTCGCCGGGCCCGAGGGCGTGCGGGGTGCCCAGCTTGTTCCACCGCACGTCCGGGTCGGCCTTGCGGGCGAGCCCGCGCTGGCGGGCGTCCGGCGCGGCGCTGCCGGCGCGGTTGTCGACGTCGGCGTGCTGGTGACCCTCGGCGAACGGTCCGGAGCGGCGCTCCGCGGACGCGCCGACCGACGGCGCGGCGGTGCCGGTACCGGCGGGCAGCAACGCGGCGACCACCGCGGTCGCCGCCAGGACGGGGATGAGCCGGCCGCGTCGCCGGCTCATCCGGGGTGACCACTGGGAATGTGGCACGGGACCTCCTCGTGGGAGTGGGCTGGCCGGCTTCCCGCCGGCCGCGCAGCGCGCGAACGCATGCGCATCTGTGGATATCAGCAGCCGTCCCGGCCGACAAGGTCGCCTCCGCGTGTCGGTCCTTTCCGCCGCGGCGGGTCACGCGTACGGGGGTGTGGGCGCCCGGCCGTCGCCTCTCCGCGGGTGCGCGGGTGTGCTCGTCTGCCCCTTCGGGCGGGGGCGTCCCGGCCGGCGGCGGTGCCTGGTGGCGTCGGCGCGACCGGGGAGCGGGGCAGGGTCAGCCGGCGGGCGTCCAGCGTGGATCGCGGCCGAAGGCGGCGATGAGCCGGTCCTGCTCGCCGGCGTCGGCCGGCAGCGGGACGCCGGCGCGGGTCAGGCGCGCGCGCCGGTACGCCTCGGCGTGCCCGGCGAACCAGCGCGCGCACGCACGGACGGCGTCGGCGTCGAGCCCGGGTGCGTCGCCGATGGCCACCGCCAGGTCCCACCCGTGGACCAGGTGTTCGGCGACGAGCTGCTGCACGTACTCGGCAGCCGGGGCGTCCCCGGAGGACAGGTGCACGGTGCGCGCCAACGTGCCGGGACGGGACGCCGCGATCTCGGCCTGCGACGCGGCCTCCCGGGCGGACGCGATCGGGTCGGCGCCGAGCTGGTCGCCGTCGAACCGGTCGCCGACCTCGGCCACCGTGCGCCCGGCGAGCAGGGGGACGCTCCACCGTGCCTCGCCCACCACGTGGCCGACGAGGGTGCGGACGTCCCAGCCGGGGCACGGGGTCGGCGCGGACCACTGGCCGGAGCCGACCTGCTCGACCCGGTCGACGAACTCGGCCAGGCTGCGGCGGTAGATCTCCAGCAGGTCCATGCCGCGATTGTCCCGGTGCGTGCACGTGGGCGAACCCGATTTCACCGTCGGCGCCGCGCCGTGCGGCACCGGTCAGTCGAGTTCGGCCGGGTCCAGGCCCAGCTCCCGGGCGGTGACCAGGCGTACCCACTCGGTGAACTGCCGTCGGGAGATCACCCGGTCGTGCACGGCCAGTTGCACCGCCAGGCCGTCCATCACGGCGCTGATCCGCCAGGCCGCGCCGGCCGGGTCGGCGCACTCGAAGGTGCCATCGCGCACGCCGTCGGCGATTATCGCCGCGAGGTCCTCGCGCCAGCGCAGGTCGAGCCGGCGGGAGAGGCGTTCCAGCTCGGGCGTACGCAGCGACTCCGACCACCCGTCGATCCACATGGACCAGGAGGTGGGGCGCCCCGCCGGGGTGTAGAGCTTGAGGAGTCGCCGCAGCTTGGTCAGCGGTGGGGCGGGGGAGCGCACCACCGCGTCCAGCCGGGCCAGATCCTGCTCGACCGCGTACTCGAAGGCCTGGGCCAGGAGGCGTTCCTTCGTGGCGAAGTGGTAGAAGACCAACGCCTGGCTCACCCCTGCCGCCTGTGCGACGTCGGCCGTCCGGGTGTTGGCCAGACCGCGTTCGGCGATCACGTCACAGGCTGTGCGCAGCAGGGCATCCAGGCGGATCTCGGCCGCACGTCTCGTCACGACCGTTACCGTAACCCATCGGGATGAACACGGGCAGTTACGATAGATCTCTGAAGGGCGCGGAAAGAGTCGGAAGCCGGACACTTGACGACGCTGTGGTCGGCGTCATCGCGGCGCCGATCGGGGCGACGGGGCCTCCTGGCCAGGCTCCTAGGAAGCTCGCCCGTGGTGGCGGGTGCGGAACCGGTCGAACGGGCGGGGACGCGCCGAGCGGGCACCCCGAGTTGGCAACCGTTCGCCGGCTCGGCTAGAGTTCTCATCCGTCACCGGCCAGCGCCGGTGGCACGCGGACGTAGCGCAGTTGGTAGCGCATCACCTTGCCAAGGTGAGGGTCGCGGGTTCGAGTCCCGTCGTCCGCTCGGAGCTGCCGCCACGCATGACGGGGGCAAACCTCGGTGGGGTGGCCGAGAGGCGAGGCAACGGCCTGCAAAGCCGTGTACGCGGGTTCAAATCCCGTCCCCACCTCGGCAAGACAACAGGCTCGGGCGATTGGCGCAGTGGGAGCGCGCTTCCTTGACACGGAAGAGGTCACTGGTTCAAACCCAGTATCGCCCACCAGCAACATGAGCAGGTGAAACGGCTCGTCACCGGACAACGGTGACGAGCCGTTGTCGTTTCCGCCGCGCGTCCGGCCGCCCGCCCGCCGTTGCCCGCCCGCCCGCCGCGCCGCCCGCTCGCCGCCCGGGCGGGCTCTCGTCGCTCGGCGCCGGCTCTCGTCGCGCCGGGTGTCGGCGTCGCGTTTCGACCTCATCGTCCGAATGACGTGGTCGGCGTCGCCGCGACCCGCCGTACCAATTCGCCTACGAATTGTCGTCGCCGCCATTATTCGTCGCCCCTTTTCGACCGGGACTTCCGTCAGGAACGCGACTCCCGTCACGCCGTGAGATTCTTCACGGGCTACGCACATCGGCGTCGAAATGCTTATCTGAATCGATGTCACGGGCACCGAATTCGTGCTCACTCGGATGCCCGATCCCCTTTGCTGCCAGGGGAAACGCGCGTGTCGTCATGCTGATCGCGCGGATTCCGCCGCGCCCGCGTGCGGCCTTCCCGCGCGCGTCGGCGCCATTTCCGGACGCGAAGACGCGAGGTCGGCACGCATTATTCTGTGGCCCGGGGCAGGTGTCCGCAGCTCGTGCGGAGCAGGGCGACGGCAGGACGGCCGTGCGGACCCCGACGGCTCACGGGAAGGCAAACCGAATGACGACGGGTCCGGCCACGCGGACGTGGGAGGGCATGACCATCCCGGCCGCCGGCACCTATCTGCTCGACCAGGCGCACAAGCGGATCGGTTTCGTGGGCCGGCACATGATGGTCAGCCCGGTGCGTGGCGAGTTCACCGAGGCGAGTGCCCGGATCGTCGTCGAGGAGGACCCGCTGCGCTCGTCGGTGGTCGCCAGCATCGGAACGGCGAGCATCGTCACCGGCCACGAGGACCGGGACGTGCACCTGAAGAGCGCCGACTTCCTCGACGTCGAGCGCTATCCGACGCTCGAGTACCGCAGCACCGGCGTGGTCCCCCAGAACGAGACCGACCCCATCTTCTTCTGGGCCCGGTTGCGGGGCAGCAACCGGCTCGGCCGCCGTGGTGGCGGCGCGGTCGCCCCGCCGCCGGTGCGCACCTCCGGCCGCTTCGTGCTCAACGGCGAGCTGACCATCAAGGACATCACGCGGCCGGTCGACCTCCAGGTGGAGTTCGGCGGGGCCCGGCGTGACCCGTACGGCCAGGACATCTTCGGTTTCACGGCGACGGCCGAGATCGACCGCGAGGACTACGGCCTGCTGTGGAACGTCGCCCTGGAGGGCGGCGGGGTGCTGGTGGGCAAGAACGTCCGCATCGAGATCGCCGGCGAGGCGATCCGCCAGTCCTGACGACCGGGGCCGCCTGGCACAATCGCCGCCATGGCCGCTCCCGACCTGGTCCTGGTGCTGCGCTACCGCAAGGCGGTGACGTACGGCTTCCACGTCCTGCTCGGCGCGCTCGAGGAGCACGAGACGACCACCCGGTACGAGGTCCGGTTCGGCGAGACCCCGGAGGCCACCGCGGCGCACGTCCGGGAGGCCGTCGACGGCGGGGCGGGCCGGGTGCTGGTGCTCTGGTCGTTCTACTCGCCCGACGCCGAGGCGCTGTCTCAGGAACTGGCGCAGATCCGCGCGCTCGCCGACGCCCCGAACGTGACCCACCTCGCCGGCGGCGTGCACGCGACCGCCGAGCCGGTGCAGACCCTCGACGCGGGCTGGGACCTCGCGGCCGTGGGGGAGGGCGAGACGACGCTGCTGCGCCTCGTGGACGCGGCCGGCGACCCGACGGGGATCCCCGGCCTCGCCTACCGGGACGCGGCCGGCGTCCTCGTGCGCACGGGCCGTCCGGAGCGGCGCCCGCTGGACGAGTTCCGGGGCTTCTCGCTGCGGTGGGACCGGTTCAACGCGCTGGAGATCACCCGCGGGTGCGTCTTCTCCTGCCGCTTCTGCCAGACGCCGTTCATGTTCTCGGCCCGGTTCCGGCACCGGAGCGTGTCGAACGTGCGCTGGCACGTCGACGCGATGCGGCGGCGCGGCCTGCGGGACGTCCGCTTCATCACCCCGACCGCGCTGTCGTACGGCAGCCAGGACGACGAACCGAACCTCGACGCCGTGGAGGAGCTGCTGGCCTCCTGCCGGGAGGGGATCGGCCCGGACGGGCGGGTGTTCTTCGGCTCGTTCCCCAGCGAGATCCGGCCGGAGCACATCTCCCGGCCGGCGTTGCGCCTCATCAAGCGGTACTGCGCCAACAACAACATCATCGTGGGGGCGCAGTCCGGCTCGGACCGGGTCCTGGAGGCGGCCAAGCGGGGGCACGGCGTCGAGGAGGTGAAGCGCGCGGTGCGGCTCGGCGTCGAGGAGGGCTTCCGGATCAACGTCGATATGATCTTCGGGATGCCGGGGGAGAACCAGGCGGACGTGGACGCCTCCCTCGGCCTCGCCCGCGAGCTGGCCGACCTCGGTGCCCGCATCCACGCGCACACGTTCATGCCGTTGCCGGGTACGCCCTGGCGGGACGCCCCGCCCGGCGACGTCGCCCCGGAGACCATCAGCGAGGTGGATCGGCTCTCGCAGCGCGGCGCGCTCTACGGTCACTGGCAGCGGCAGCGCGACCACGCGGCGCGGCTGGCCGCGGCGGCCGAGGCGTACCCGCGGCCGGGCAGGAGCCGCACCATCCTCCCCGTCACGGACCGCTGACCCGCTCCCGGGCGCGGAAGGGTCAGGCGGCGGCAGAGAGCAGCGCCTCGGCCACGTCGGTGCGGGCGCTGAGCAGCATCCGGCCCCGGCGGTGGGTCACGACGAGCCCCGCCGCGCGCAGCGCCGTGAGGTGCTGCGACACCCCGCCCGCTGACATTCCGGTGCGGCGGGCCAGCTCGGTGGTGCTCAGCGGCGCGGCCAGTTCGGCGAGCAGCCGGGCGCGTCCCCGGCCGATCACCGCGGCCAGCGCGTCCGGCGCGGCGGCCGGACGCTCCCAGAGCAGGCCGATGCCGCGGGCCGGGTAGGCGAGTTGCGGCGCGTCCCCGGCGGAGACGCTGAGCACCGACGGCCAGGCGAACACCGACGGGACCAGCACGAGGCCCGGACCGTCCGCGACGTCCGGGGCCAGGCAGTGTCGCTGCGCGATGAGCAGGGTGTCGTCCTCCCAGCGGACCTGCTCGTGCAGGTCGTTGAGCAGGCCGCCGGCGCCGTCCTCGGCGAGGCGGCGGGCACGGGCGGCCACGTCGGCGTCGAGCAGCAGCCGGATGCGCGGCCAGTCGGGTGCCACGGCGATCCGCCAGTACGCCTCGATCTCCTCGGCGAGCCGGCCCAGCCCGGCCTCGGGGTCGGCGTACAGGGCGGCGAGGGCCGGGCCGCGCTCCCGGGGGTAGAGGTCCAGGTGCGCGCGGACGGTGTCTGGCGCGGTGGCGCGCAGGGCGGCCAGCTCGGCGGCCAGGTCCGGGTTGAGGCCGACGGGCGGCGGGGTGAGGAAGTCCGCCAGGTAACCGGGCGGGGGCGGCACGAGATGCCAGAGCAGGCCGGCGTCGGGCCCGACCAGCCCGGCCTCGGCCAGCCGCGGCCGGACGCGGCGCGCCCACGGCAGGTGGACGGCGTGGTCGCCGGGATCGCGCAGCACCCGGACGCTCGCCACGACCTCCCACAGGCAGGAGACGGCGAACCGGATGCGGGCGACGGCACCCGCCGACAGGCCGATGGCGACCACGCCCACCTCCGTTGGATTCAGCTGGGACTGAAACAGTACTGCTCTCGGCCCGGCGGACCGAGACTTGCCCCGTGAGCGAACACCACACTCGAGCCGAGCTCTTCCGATCCCTGCACATCCCCGGCAAGCCGCTGGTCCTCGTCAACGCGTGGGACGCGGCGAGCGCCCGGATCGTGGCCGCCGCCGGCGCCCGCGCCGTGGCGACGACCAGCGCCGGCGTCGCCTGGAGCCTCGGCGCCCCGGACGGGGACGCCCTGGGCCGCGACGCGGCCGTCGACCTGGTGCGCCGGGTGGCCGCCGTCGTGGCGGTGCCGGTCACCGCCGACATCGAGTCGGGGTACGGGTCGACGCCGGAGGACGTCGCCCGGACCGTCCGCGAGGTGGCCGCGGCCGGTGCCGTGGGCGTGAACGTCGAGGACGCGCTGCGCGACGGCGGCTCGCCCCTGCGGGACGTCGACGACCAGTGTGCCCGCATCGCCGCGATCCGGGTCGCGGCCGACGCGGTCGGGGTGCCGCTGTTCGTCAACGCCCGCATCGACACCGTCCTGGCCGGCGTCGGGGGCCTGGACGAGACTCTCGCCCGCGCCGGGGCGTACGTGGCGGCCGGCGCGGACGGGATCTTCGTGCCGGGCGTGGTCGACCCGGCGACCGTCGCCGCGCTGGTGGAGAAGGTGCCCGCGCCGGTGAACGTGCTGGCCGGACCGGGTGCCCCCAGCGTGGCCGAGCTGGCCGCGCTCGGGGTGGCCCGGGTGAGCCTCGGCTCGTCGGTGGCCGAGGCCGCGTACGCGGTGGCCCGCCGTGCGGCCGACGAGGCGCTCGGCGCGGGCACGTACGGGGCGCTGGCCGACGCCATCGACTACGGCACGTTCAACGCGTTGATGCGGTGAACGCCGACGGGCCGGCCACCTCGTCCGGGGTGACCGGCCCGCCGGGGCGGTGTGCTGGTCCCGGCGACCGTTCAGCTCCGCCGGCCGGGGACGGGGGTGTCACAGCGGCGGGGCGACGTCCCGGCGCTCCTCGACCCGGCGGTACTCGACCGGCTCCTCGACCCGCCGGTACTCGGCCGGTTCGGTGGTGACCACCTCGCGGCGGCGCCGGCCCCAGATGAGCGTGGTCATGATGAGGCCGAGCACGCCGGCCGCCATCAGGATCCAGCCGACGACGTCGAGGTCGATCCCGCCGATGCTGGTGTCGAGCGCGAAGGTGAGGATCGCGCCGACCGCGATCAGGAAGATGCTGGTTCCGATACCCACGACAGCCTCCTTGTCGGGATGTGGTGTGCTGTCGACGACCTTCAGTACCCCGCGGCTGAACTGCGCAACCACGCCGCCGCCGGGTCGTGTGCGGGGCGATCTTGGGCATCGGGTAGAGTTCTGTCCGTCGCCGGCGCCCGCCGGCGACGTGCGGACGTAGCGCAGTTGGTAGCGCATCACCTTGCCAAGGTGAGGGTCGCGGGTTCGAGTCCCGTCGTCCGCTCGCGATCCGTCCCGACGGATGCCCGCCGATCCGGGCCCTCGGGTGCGGTCACCAGGGGCGATTGGCGCAGTGGGAGCGCGCTTCCTTGACACGGAAGAGGTCACTGGTTCGAACCCAGTATCGCCCACCGGAACTCCTCGAGTATCACCCGTAGCGCGCGGTGAGCTCCGTGCCGATGCGCGCCAGTTCGGCCCGCACCGCCGCCGGCTCCAGCACCTCGATCCGCGCGCCCCAGCCCGCCACCTGTTCGGCGATCGTGCGCGCGGTCGGCGCCGCGAGTCGTACGCGGCGACGGCCCTCGCGGACGCTGTCGAGCACCTCGCAGTGCCGGCCGAACTGGCTCTGGAGCACCGGAACGAACCTCGCGTCGACGAGCACGGTCGCCGACAGGAGTGAGCGGCGCCGCTCCATCTCCTCGACGACAAGTTGCCACGCCGCCGGCAGGCGGAAGTCGGGCGGGCGCTGCGCGGCGAGATCGGTCACCACGGCGTCGCGGATCCGGTCGACGCGGAACGTCCGCTGGCCGTGCGCGGTGCCGGCCAGCAGGTACCAGACGTCGTCCTTGTCGACCAGGCCCAGCGGGTCGACCATCCGCTCGGTCTGCTGGCCGGCCCGGTCGGCGTAGGTGAGCCGGACCTTGCGCCGCCGGACGACGGCGGCCTGGAGGGCGTCGACCATCTCGGGGCGTGCCCGGTCCGGTTCACCCCACCGCGCGGGGTCGACCACGACGGCGTCGGCCGCGGCCTCGGCGCGGAACGTGCCGGGCAGTGCCCGCACCAGTTTGCGCAGTGCCGACTTCACCTGCGGGGCGGTCGCCGCGGCCGGGCCGGCGAGCAGGAACAGCGCCTGCGCCTCGGTGGCGGTCAACCCGCTGAGGTCGGTGCGCGCGCCACCGAGCAGGGACCAGCCGCCGCCCCGCCCGGGCTGCGGGTAGACGGGAATCCCCGCGGCGGACAGGGCTTCGAGGTCGCGGCGGGCGGTGGCCACCGACACCTCGAGCTGCTCGGCCAACTCGGCCGCCGTGGTCCGGCCGCGTGCCTGCAACAGCAGCAGGGCGGCCACGAGACGGTCGGCGCGCATGGCCGCGAGTCTTGCAGAAAAAGTGCTCAGTTGGTGAGCACTTTCACCGGTGATGCTGTCCGCGTCGACCCGAACGAGAGGACCAGGACATGCTGCGCGGACTCACGACCGTCACCTACCTCGCCGACGACATGGCGGCAGCGAAGAAGTGGTACGCCGAGTTGCTCGGCGTCGGCCCGTACTTCGAGCGGGCCTTCTCCGGCGGGCGGGTCGTCGGCCCGGACGACCCCGGCTACGACGAGGCGAACACCGGTTACCTGGAGTTCCGCGTCGGCGACTACCAGCACGAGTTGGGCATCCTCCACCGCCGCTTCTCGCCGCACGGCTCGGCGTCCGACCCGGCCGGGGTGATCGCGTACTGGCACGTGGACGACATCGAGGCCGCGTACGGGCGGCTGCTGGCGCTCGGCGCCACCGGACACGAGCCGCCGACCCCGCGCGGGCCGGGCTTCGTCACCGCGGTGGTGGTCGACCCGTTCGCCAATCTTCTCGGCATCATGTACAACGCGCACTACCTGCAGGTCCTCGCGGCGGCCGGGCCCGACCCGGCAGACGCCGCGGGCTGACCGGACGCCGGGCGGCCGGCGTCACGGCGGCCGGTTCTGCCGTCGGCAGATCCGCTCACCGTGAACAGCGCACCGGCACGGCACCGTGACGCGGCACTGTGGAGCACATGAGACTCCTCGTGCTGGGCGGAACGGGATTCGTGGGCGGGGCGACGGTCGCCGAGGCGGCGCGGCGCGGCTGGTCGGTGACGGTGTTCAACCGTGGGTTGCACGGTGACGTGCCCGAGGGCGTACGCCGGTTGCGGGGTGACCGGACGGCGCCCGGCGGCCTCGCCGCGCTGGCCGGCGGCGAGTGGGACCTCGTGGTGGACACGTGGGACGGCGCGCCGAGGGCGGCCCTCGACGCGGCCCGGGCCCTGGCCGACTCGGTCGGCCACTACGTGTACGTGTCCAGCGGTTCGGTGTACGCCGAGCCGGTGCAGCCGGGCTCCGGCGAGGACGCCCCGGTCGTCGACGCCGCCCCGGACGCCGACGACGGCGACTACGCGCGGAACAAGGCCGGCGCGGAGCGGGCGGTCCGCGAGGTCTTCGGCGACCGGGCGCTGCTCGCCCGGGCCGGGCTGATCCTCGGCCCCGGTGAGGACATCGGGCGGCTCCCCTGGTGGCTGGGGCGGATCGCGCGCGGCGGCGACGTGCTCGCCCCCGGGCCCGCCGACCTGCCCCTGCAGTACGTCGACGTACGGGACCTCGCGTCCTGGATGCTGGACGAGGGGGCGCGGGGGCGTGGGGGCGCGTACAACGTGGTGAGCCGGACCGGGCACGCCACGATGGCGGAGCTGCTCGACGCCTGCGTCGCGGTGACCGGTGGGGACGCGCGGCTGCGCTGGATCCCGCCGGAGCCGATCCTCGCCGCCGGCGTGGCGCCGTGGAACGACCTGCCGATCTGGCTGCCGCCGGGGCACGACTACCGCTGGTTGCAGGAGCGCGACGTCACGCGCGCGTACGCCGCCGGGCTGACCTGCCGGCCCGTGGCCCAGACGGTCGCGGACACCTGGCGGTGGCTGCGGGAGGTGGGCGGCGTGCCGCCGCGCGCCGGCCGCCCCGCCCGCGCCGCGGTGGGCCTGGACCCGGCGCGGGAGGCGGCCCTGCTGGCCGCCGCCCCGGCCGGCTGACCCGGCGCCGCCGGTCCGGGGCGGGCTGACCTTCGCGTCACCCGCCGTGGGGCATCCGGAGGTCAGCAGCCCGCGGCGCGCCGCACCGCCGACGCGGGCCGGGTCACGGCCGCACGGGCAGGTCCAGCACCTCGTCGACGTCCCGGCGCGGTGTGGGCCAGCCCGGCTGGCCGTACCCGATCCGCATGACCATCTGCGGGGTGCCGAACCGGCCCAGCGACAGCCGCAGCTGCTCGCGCGCGGACGGCACCTCGATCGGCTGCGAGAGCATCGACGCGCTCACGCCGGCGTCGGTGGCGGTGAGCAGCACCCGCTGTAGCGCCTGCCCGGCGATCACCTGGTCGACGGCGGTGTTGCCGGGCGAGCCGAGCACGGCGACCAGCGGCTCGGGTTCGAAGTCCCGGCCGGGGGCACGGTCCCGGCCGCCGAAGCCGCGGCTGGGCAGCAGGTCCTGCGGCTCGCCCCGGGGTCCGCCCGCGGCGGCCGGGACCCCGTCGGGGGCGGGCGTGGTGCGTACCCACTCGTCGCGTTCGGCGCGGTAGGTCGCGTCGCGTTCGAGCACCCGGTGTGCGCCGCGGGCGATCTCGGCGAACGCGGTCACGGCGCTGGTCCCGACGACCAGTTCCAGCCAGCACTGCTCGGCCCGGGCGGCCTCACCGAGGCGCCAGCGCACGTCGGCGGGCACCGGGTCGGGCCAGAACGGCGCCCGGTTGCTGAACCGGCGGGGGATCGCGGTGTGCAGGGCCTGTTCGGTGGGGGTGGGCCGGCGCGGGGTGTCGGGCCACAGCCGGGCGAGCACGTCGGGCTCGGCCGGGTAGGGGCGCAGCCGCACCGTGGCGGGGACACCGGCCACGGCGAGGGCCAGCCGCAGGTTGAACAGGGCCGCCCCGCAGGCGATCCGGATGCCCCAGCCGCTCGGGTCGGTCGCGGGCAGCCGGCGCGCCGGGTCGGTCAGCACCTCGATGGCGCCGTCGCGCAGCCGGAACCGCCACGGCTGGGTGTTGTGCATCGAGGGTGCGCGGACGGCGTCGGCGGCGGCCGCCCGCAGCCGTGCGGCGGTGTAGCCGGTCTGCATGTCGGTGCTCCTTCGCCGCTCGTCGCAGCTCGTCGAGCTGGTGGCCCCGGCCCCGGCGGGCCGCGCCGGTCTGGGTGGTACGACTCCACGATGCGCCGGCCGCACGGGCGGTGAGCAGGGCCGGACGTCCCGAACCGCCGGGACCGAGGGGCCCGCCGGTCTGCGCGGCGACGGGCCGGCCGACCCGCCGACGGCCCAGCCGACCTGCCGCACCGACGCCGGATCGGGACCTTCGGCCCGTGTGGCAGCCGGCCCGCAGCGGGTAGAAACGAGGGATGATCCGGGTGTTTCTGCTCGACGACCACGAGGTCGTCCGTCGTGGCCTCGCCGACCTGCTCACCAGCAGCGGTGACATCGAGGTGGTCGGCGAGTCCGGCTCGGCGGCCGAGGCGGCCCGCCGCATTCCGGCGCTGCGACCCGACGTGGCGATCCTGGACGCGCGGCTGCCCGACGGCAACGGCATCGACGTGTGTCGGGACGTGCGCGCGGTGGACTCCGGCATCAAGGGTCTGATCCTCACCTCGTACGAGGACGACGAGGCGCTGTTCGCCGCGATCATGGCGGGCGCGTCCGGCTACGTGCTCAAGCAGATCCGCGGCACCGACCTGGTCGACGCGGTGCGCCGCGTGGCGGCCGGCCAGTCGCTGCTCGACCCGGCCATCACCACGCGCGTGCTGGAGCGCATCCGCAGCGGGGTGGAGCAGCCGCGGGAGCTGAAGTCCCTCACCGACCAGGAGCGGCGCATCCTGGAGTACGTGGCCGAGGGGCTCACCAACCGGGAGATCGCCGCGAAGATGTTCCTGGCCGAGAAGACCGTCAAGAACTACGTCTCCAGCGTGCTGGCCAAGCTCGGCCTGGAGCGGCGTACGCAGGCGGCCGTGCTCGCCACCCGCCTGCTCGGCCAGCGTCACTGACCCTGGCGGCGGGGCTGGCGCCACATCGGCGTACGTAGATCACGCCGCATCGGCGGAGGTGATTGACCGAGGGTGTCGCGGCGACGGCCGTGCGTGGGCTGGTTCGCACGGATCCTGGGGCGGGCCGGGGACGATCGTCCGGCCGGGAGGCGGGCACACGTTTCCCCGCCACTTTCAAGGTATAGCCGACCCCGGGGCTTGCGGCAAGACCCCGGTCGTGCCGCAGAATCGCTGGCCGAGGTCAGGACCTGCGGAAACGCGCGCACCCCGCGCCACGCCGCGGCTCGGCCGACGCGACCCTGGCCCGGTTCGTCGCGTCGGTTCGGACACCGGGTGCCCCCCAGGGCCCCAGGACGGAGCAGAATGGTGAACGCCCGCACGTCGAGCGTGTTCGACCTGTCCGATCGCCTCGCCCGCAAGGCGGACCCGGCGCTGATCGACGCGGACGAGCGGCACTTCGCGGCCATCGCGGAGAGCCTCGAGCGGTCGATCGCCGACCTGTCCGCGCGCCTCGACGCGGCGCGCCGGGCGCCCGGCGGCATCGGCCAGGCGGCGATGGACCGGGACATGGAGGTCCACCGGCTCAGCGCCCGCCTGCGTGGACTGCGCCGCTACGGCGTGGACCTGTGCCTCGGGCGCATCGTGCACGCCGACGATCCCGAGCCCGTGTACATCGGGCGGCGCGGCCTCCGGGACGGCGCGGGTCGCCAGGTGCTGGTCGACTGGCGCTCGCCCGCGGCGGAGCCGTTCTTCGCGGCGACCCACGCCAACCCGATGGGTCTGGTGAGCCGCCGCCGGTACCGCTGGACCCGCGGCCGGATCAGCGACTACTGGGACGAGGTGTTCACCGCGGACGGGCTCGAGGACCACGCGGCGCTCGACGACCAGTCCGCCTTCATCGCCAGCCTCGGCGGCGCCCGGTCGAGCCGGATGCGGGACGTGCTCGGCACCATCCAGGCCGACCAGGACGCCGTCATCCGTGCGGGGTCGAGCGGCGCTCTCGTCGTCGACGGCGGGCCGGGCACGGGGAAGACCGTCGTCGCCCTGCACCGCACCGCGTACCTGCTCTACGCCGACCCCCGCCTGCGGAACCGCCGGGGCGGGGTGCTGTTCATCGGCCCGCACCAGCCCTACCTGGCGTACGTGAGCGACGTCCTGCCCAGCCTCGGCGAGGAGGACGTGCAGGTGTGCACGCTGCGGGACCTCGTGCCCGAGGGCGCGGCGGCGACCGTCGAGACCGATCCGGAGGTGGCCCGCCTGAAGGCGTCGGCGGACCTCGTGAAGGCGGTCGACGCGGCCGTGCGGTTCTACGAGGAGCCGCCGGCCACCGGGATGCGGGTCGGGACCGAGGAGTCCGACATCTGGCTGAGCGCCGAGGACTGGGCCGAGGCGTTCGCGGCGCCGGATCCCGGTACACCGCACAACGAGGCGCGGGACGAGATCTGGGAGGAACTGCTCACGATCCTGCTGGACAGGTACGACGGTGACGAGCCGGAGGACCTGGTCCGCCGGTCGCTGCTGCGCAACCGGGACCTGCGGACCGCGTTCCACCGCGCCTGGCCGCTGCTGGACCCGGCCGACCTCGTGGGCGACCTCTGGTCGGTGCCCGCCTACCTGCGCCGGTGCGCTCCCTGGCTGCGGCCCGACGAGATCCGCAAGCTCCAGCGGAGCGACGCCCGCGCCTGGACGGTGTCCGACCTGCCGCTGCTGGACGCGGCACGGCAGCGGCTCGGCGACCCGACGGCGTCGCGGCGCAGGCGCCGGCACGAGACCGCGGTCGCCGCCGAACGCGAGCGGATGACCAGGGTCGTGGACGACCTGATCCAGTCCGTCGACGACGAGTACGGCGTCGGCCTGGTGACGATGTTGCGCGGCGAGGACTTCCACGACGCCCTGGTCGACGCGAGCGGGCTGCCCGAGGCCGACCACGACCGGCTCGCCGGCCCGTTCGCGCACGTGGTCGTGGACGAGGCCCAGGAGCTGACCGACGCGGAGTGGCAGATGCTGCTGCTGCGCTGCCCGTCCCGCAGCTTCACGATCGTGGGCGACCGCGCCCAGGCCCGGCACGGGTTCACCGAGTCGTGGCGGGAACGGCTCGAACGGGTCGGCCTCGACCGGATCACCCTGGCCTCCCTGACCGTCAACTACCGGACGCCGAAGGAGGTCATGGCGGAGGCCGAACCGGTCATCCGGGCCGTGCTCCCGGACGCCAACGTGCCCACCTCCGTCCGCGGCACGGGGCTGCCCGTCGTGCACGGGTCCGTGGCGGAGCTGTCGACGATCCTCGACACCTGGCTGGCCGGGCACGACGACGGGGTGGCGTGCGTCATCGGCGACCCCACCTTCCGGGAGACGGCCCGCGTCCGGTCGCTGACCCCCGAGCTGGCCAAGGGGCTCGAGTTCGACCTGGTCGTCCTCGTCGACCCCGAGGCGTTCGGCGACGGCATCGGGGGAGCGGTCGACCGCTACGTGGCGATGACCCGGGCCACCGGGCAGCTCGTCGTCCTCCGCAGCTCGTGACGCGGCGGCCGGTCAGTCGCCCAGCGGCACCGACCAGTGCAGCTCGGTGCCGCGAGGGCGCGCCGGACGCAGCGTGAACTCGCCGCCGTGCCGCTCGGCGCGTTCGCGCAGGTTGACCAGGCCGCCCCGGGCCGCGGCCGGGTCGCAGCCCACCCCGTCGTCCGTGACGGTCACCGACACCCGCCCGGCGTGCACGCGTACGGCGACCGACACGCGGTCGGCCTGCGCGTGGCGTACGGCGTTGGACAGGGCCTCCCGCAGCACGGCCGTGAGGTCGGGGCGGAGCTGGTCCGGCACGGCGCTGTCGATCGGCCCGGTCAGTTCCAGGTCGGGCCGGAACCCGAGCGACTCGGCGGCCACCTCGACGGCCTCGCGGATCTCCGTGCGCAGCGCGGCGCTCATGGGCGTGCGCAGCTCGAAGATCGTCCGGCGGATGTCCTTGATGGTGGCGTCGAGGTCGTCGACGGCGGCGTTGATGCGCTTGGCCACCTCGGGCCGGATGCTCATCGGCGCGACGCTCTGGAGTTGCAGGCCGGTGGCGAAGAGCCGCTGGATGACCACGTCGTGCAGGTCACGGGCGATGCGTTCGCGGTCCTCGAGCACCACGAGCAGTTCCCGCTCCTCCTGGCCCCGGGCCCGTTCCATGGCCAGCGCGGCCTGCCCGGCGAAGCTGCTCAGCAGGGCCATGTCGTCGTCGGTGGCGGGGCCGTCCCCGTCCGCGCCGCGGGCGATCACCAGGACGCCGTGCAGGGTGTCGGCGGTGGCCAGCGGAGCGATCACCGCGGGGCCCGTGCTGAGCAGCGCCGGCCAGGGCGCGGCGTGCGCGAGGTCGTCCACCAGGTCGTGCCGGCCCGCGGCGACCGCCTCGCCGAAGCTGGTCTCCGCGGCCGGCACGACGGTGCCCGCCAGCGCGCGGGCCGCCTCGTCGCCGCCGTCGACGACCTCCACGGTGAACGTCTCGCCCTCCGGGTCGAAGAGCAGGACCAGGGACAGCTCCGCCTCGGCCACCTCGCGGGCACGGCGGGCCACCAGCGCCAGCGCGTCCGTGCGGCGTACCTCGCCGAGCAGCAGCGACGTGATCTCGGCGGTGGCGGCGAGCCAGCGTTCCCGCCGGTGCGCCAGCGCGTAGAGGCGGGCGTTCTCGATGGCCACGCCGGCCGCCGCGGCGAGCGCCACGACGATCTCCTCGTCGTCATCGGTGAACTCGGTGGCGCCCTGCTTCTCCGACAGGTAGAGGTTGCCGAAGATCCGGTCGCGGACGAGGACCGGCACGCCGAGGAAGCTGTGCATCGGCGGGTGGTTCGGCGGGAAACCGTACGACTTCGGGTGCTTGGTGATGTCGGGCATCCGCAGCGGGCGCGGCTCGTCGATCAGCAGGCCGAGCACGCCCCGCCCGTGGGGCAGGTCGCCGATGCGGGCGTGCACCTCCGGCGAGATGCCGTGGACGATGAAGTCGTGCAGCATCCGGTCGGGGCCGACGACGCCCAGCGCGCCGTACCGGGCGCCGGCCAGTTCGCAGGCCGCCTGCACGATCCGTTGCAGGGTGGTGCGCAGGTCGAGGTCGCTGCCGATGGCGACCACGGCGTCGAGCAGCGCGCGGAGCCGTTCGCGGCTGGTCACGACCTCGCCGACCCGGTCCAGCATCTCCTGGAGCAGCTCGTCGAGGCGGACGCGGGACAGCGGGCTCAGCCCGAGCGACGGCGTCGGGGGCGACTCGGGCCGGGAATTCGGGGTGCTCGCTGCCATCGGGCGATGCTATCGCCGGCGGCGCCTCGACTCCTCAGCCGTGCTCACCGCGCAGCGCGGACGTGTCGACCACCTGCTCCGTGGCGAGCCGCGGCGTGTGCGGCGGCCCCGCGTGCGCCGGGTCGGCGATGCCCAGGCGCAGCACGATGTACGGGTGGCCGAGCCCGGCGAGCAGGCCACGCAGCGTCTGGCGGGTGCCCTCGACCTCCACGACGCCGCTGAGCGGCACCACGGAGACGCCGAGGCGGGTCGCGGTCAGCCAGGCGGCGGAGAGCGCCTCGCCGGCGCGCAGCCAGCTGTCCGGTTCGTCCTCGTCGCCGTAGAGCAGCGCGTACACGGCCGCGCGGTCGTGCCCGGCGCCGATCGGCAGGGTGCCGGGGCGGCCGAAGTCGCGGGCCGGCACGGTCGTCTGCGGCGCCTGCTCGGGCAGCACGTCGGAGGGCAGGCCGGTGCCCGTGCCGGCCCGGCTCGTCCAGTACGCCAGCTCCTCGCGCAGCTGCGGATCCTCCGCCTCGACCGTCCCGGCGTGCGCGGCGGCCGCGGCCAGCTCCAGCACCTGGTCTCCGTCGAGGATCTGGAGCCGGCTGCCCTCGGCCACGGCCGCCTCGGCGATCTCCTTGACCGCCGTGGTGGGCACCGGCTCGTCGCTGACCGGCCGGCGGTCGGTGTGCCGGACCTGCATGCACTGCACGAGCCGCATGGCGGCCGGGTCGGGGTCGGTCCGGTGGAGCCCGGTGAGGCGGGCCAGCAGCTGCGGGTCGTCGGGATCGGGCAGCCGCTCGACCACCGGCGTCCAACCCTCGGCCGCCAGGGCCGTGCGGGCGTGGTGCAGAGCCGTGCCGCAGCTGAGGGTGAGCAACCGCCCCTCCGGGTCGGTCGCCGCGAGCTGCCGGCTGCGGGCCGCGCGCAGCTCCAGCGCGTCGGGCAGCACCCGCCACTGCCAGGGCTGGGTGTTGTGCACCGAGGGCGCGTGGCCGGCGGTGGCGGCGGCCTCCGCGAGCGCGGTCGTCAGCGGGCGGTCCGTCGGGCTCTCCTGGCTCATCCTCACGACCTTTCCTCTGCGCCTATCGTGCCCCACCCGGGGCGCCGCGCGGGCCGGCTTGTGGTCCATCCTGCGCCATCGCGGTGGGGCCCGCACGGTACGCAGGTCCCCACCGCCCGGGCCCTTCGGCCCGGCTCAGCGTTCCCGGACGACCGCCACCGGGCAGTGCGCGTGCTGGATGAGCTGCTGGCTCACCGAGCCGAGCAGCATGCCCCGCAGCCCGCCGCGCCCCCGGGTGCCGACGGCCACCATCTGCGCGCCTCGGCTGGCCTCGACGAGTAGCGACGCCGGGCTGCCGGCCGTCACCTCGACCCGCATGTCCAGCTCCGGGTAGGTGCGCCGCCAGGGCGCCACGGTGTGCTCGAGCGCCGCGCGCTCGTCCGCCGCCAGCTCGTCCATGTCCGGCGGTGGGCCGGCGCCCGGCCGCCACGATCCCGCTCCGGGCGGCGACCAGGCGCTGACCACCCGGAGCGGACTCCGGCGCGCGGCGGCCCGTTCGGCGGCGAAGCCGAGCGCCACCAGCGACTGGTCGGAGCCGTCCACGCCGACCACCACGGGCCCGTCGGTGGGTACGGCCGCGGCCGTCCCGTTCGCGCGGACCACCACCACGGGGCAGTGCGCGTGCGCGGTAACCGAGACCGCCGTCGAGCCCACGAGGAGGCCGGCGAACCCGCCGTGGCCGCGGCTGCCGAGCACCAGCAGGCCGGCGTCCGCGGAGCGTTCCTGCAGGACCAGGGCGGGCGGGCCGTCGAGCACCTGCCCGGTGACCTCGATGTCGGGGTGGGCGGCGGAGGCGTCGGCCGCCGCCCGGCGGACCAGTTCCTCGATCTCGTGCCGGGCGGTCTCGTCCGGCCAGGCACCGGGCGCCACACCGGGGCCGAGCCAGCCGACCACGGTGGCCCACTCGAAGACGTACGCGAGCCGCACGGCCCGGCCGGTCCGTCCCGCCTCGTCCAGCGCCCACCGCACGGCGACGTCGGCGTCGGGGGAGCCGTCGTAGCCGACGAGGACGTCGCCGGCGCTCATGCCCCGCTCCGCAGGCCCGGCTCGGTCTCCCGGACCCAGCGCCACTCCGCCACCCGCGGGTCGTCCTCGCCGTACTGGCGGGTGTAGTCCCGGCACGCCTGCCGGGTGTCGACCATGTGCTGGCGCAGGTGCGCGGCGCGGGCGGCGAGCCCGGGCACCCGGTCGATGACGTCGATGACCAGGTGGAAGCGGTCCAGGTCGTTGAGCATCACCATGTCGAAGGGCGTCGTCGTGGTGCCCTCCTCCTTGTAGCCGCGCACGTGCAGGTTCCCGTGGTTGGTGCGGCGGTAGGTGAGCCGGTGGATGAGCCACGGGTAGCCGTGGTACGCGAAGATGATCGGCCGGTCCGCCGTGAAGATGGTGTCGAACTCCTTGTCCGGCAGGCCGTGCGGGTGCTCGCTGGGCGGCTGGAGCCGCATGAGGTCGACCACGTTGACCAGCCGCACCTTCAGCTCCGGGAGGTGCTGGCGGAGCAGGTCCGCGGCGGCCAGCGTCTCCAGGGTCGGCACGTCGCCGCAGCAGGCGAGCACCACGTCGGGTTCGCTGCCGGCGTCGGTGCTGGCCCAGTCCCAGATCCCCAGGCCGCGCCGGGTGTGCTGGATCGCCTCCGACATGGTGAGCCAGTTCGGGGCGGGCTGCTTGCCGGCCACCACCACGTTGATGTAGTGGCGGCTGCGCAGGCAGTGGTCCATGGTGGAGAGCAGGCTGTTGGCGTCCGGGGGCAGGTAGACCCGCACCACCTCGGCCTTCTTGTTCACCACGTGGTCGATGAACCCCGGGTCCTGGTGGGAGAAGCCGTTGTGGTCCTGCCGCCAGACGTGGCTGGAGAGCAGGTAGTTCAGCGACGCGAGGGGCTGCCGCCAGCCGATCCCCCGGGTGACCTTCAGCCACTTGGCGTGCTGGTTGACCATCGAGTCGACGATGTGGATGAACGCCTCGTAGCTGGTGAAGACGCCGTGCCGTCCGGTCAGCAGGTACCCCTCCAGCCAGCCCTGGCACAGGTGCTCGGAGAGCACCTCCATCACCCGCCCGTCGGGGGAGAGGTGCTCGTCGCCGGGGACGGTGGCGGCCACCCAGGTCCGGCCGGTGACGTCGAAGGCGGCGCCGAGCCGGTTCGAGGCGATCTCGTCGGGGCCGAAGAGTCGGAACGTCTCCGGGTTGGCGGCGATGACGTCGCGGATCCAGCCGCCGAGCACCCCCGTGGCGCCGGCCATCGGCTCGCCCGGTCGGGGCACGTCGATGGCGTAGTCGCGGAAGTCGGGCAGGGTGAGGTCCCGCAGCACGCTCCCGCCGTTGGTCACCGGGTTGGCGCTCATCCGCCGGTCACCGCGCGGCGGCAGGGAGAGCAGTTCCTCGACCGGGGAGCCGGTGGCGTCGAACAGTTCCTCCGGGCGGTAGCCGCGCAGCCACCGCTCCAGCTCGGCCAGGTGCGCGGGGTTGGACCGGACCTCGGCCAGGGGCACCTGGTGCGAGCGGAAGGTCCCCTCGACGGGCGCGCCGTCGACCTCCCGCGGCCCGGTCCAGCCCTTCGGCGTCCGCAGGATGATCATCGGCCAGCGCGGGCGTTCGACGGCGTCGCCGGAGCGGGCCCGACGCTGGATGTCCGCGATCTCGTCCAGGGCGCGGTCGAGGGTGGCGGCGAGAGCCTGGTGCACCCGCGCCGGGTCGTCGCCGGCGACCACGTACGGCTGGTAGCCGTAGCCGCGCATGAGTTCGAGCAGGTCCTGCTCGGGGATCCGGGCGAGCACCGTCGGGTTGGCGATCTTGAAGCCGTTCAGGTGCAGGATCGGCAGGACCGCTCCGTCGCGGGCCGGGTTGAGGAAGACGTTGGACAGCCAGCTTCCGGCCAGCGGGCCGGTCTCGGCCTCGCCGTCGCCGATCACGCATGCCACCACGAGGTCCGGGTGGTCGAACGCGGCGCCGTACGCGTGGCTGAGCGCGTACCCCAGTTCGCCGCCCTCGTGGATGGAGCCCGGCACCTCCGCGGCCACGTGGCTCGGGATGCCGCCGGGGAACGAGAACTGCCGGAACAGCCGGGCCATGCCGCTCTCGTCGCGGCCGACGCCCGGGTAGCGCTCCGTCCAGGTGCCCTCCAGCCAGGTGTTCGCCACGATCGCGGGGCCGCCGTGGCCCGGCCCGGTGATGAACATGGCGTTCAGGTCGCGGGCGACGATGACCCGGTTGAGGTGGGCGTACAGCAGGTTCAGCCCGGGGCTGGTGCCCCAGTGGCCGAGCAGGCGGGGCTTGATGTGCTCGGGCGCCAGCGGCTGGCGGAGCAGCGGGTTGTCCAGCAGGTAGATCTGCCCGACGGTCAGGTAGTTCGCCGCTCGCCAGTACGCGTCCACCCGGCGCAGCTCGTCGTCGGTCAGGGGCTCCTGCAGGTCGAGAGCGGTGTCCATGGTGACTGAGCCTCTCGCGGTTGGGGGGATGCTGCATCCGGAAGCGCCGTTCCTCCGGCCGGTCCAGCCTCCCGGACCGGGTTGTCGGCGGTCAGGGCCGTTGGTCCCCAACGGCCGGGGCGTCACGCCCCCTGCGCGGCGGTGTCGGTCATGCCCCGGACCACGATCACCGGCGAGGGCGCGTGGTAGAGCAGGGACTGCGCCACCGCGCCGAGCATTCCCCGTCCCGGCTCGTCGCCGCGGGCCGCGACCATCGCCACCTGCGCGGACCGGGACTGCTCGACCAGGACGCCGCCCGGGTCCCCGCGGATGGTGTGGCACTCGGTGGGCACCTCCGGGTGCCGTCCGGCGTACCGCCCGACCACCTCGGTGAGCTGCCGGGTCACCTCGTCGTCGTCCTCGTCCTGCTCGGTGACGCGCAGGGCGAGCAGGCGGGCGTTGCGCCGGCCCGCGCACTCCAGGGCCCATTCGAGGGCGCGGTTCGAGCTGGGGGAGCCGTCCACACCGACGAGCACCGGGCCCTGCGGCGGCGGTTCCCGGCGGACCACCAGCACCGGGCAGCTCGCCCGGGCGGCGAGTTGCACGGCCGGGGCGTCGGCCGGCACGCAGTCGGCGCAGGTGGCCATCCCGCCGTCGCCCACGGCGAGCAGGAACGCCCGTTCCGACCGGCGCAGCAGGACGGGCACCCGCGGGCCCTCGACGATCTCACCGGTGACCGTCAGCTCCGGCTCGACGTCGCGGGCCAGGTCGTTGGCGCGGGCGATCAGGTCCTCCGCCTCGTCGCGTGGCGCCGCCACGGTGTCCGCCGCGAACGCGGCGGCCCAGTCGAAGGCGTGCACGAGGTGCAGCGACCGGCCGTGCGCGGCGGCCTCCTGTGCGGCGATCCGGACCACGGGGAGGTTGCGGGCGGAGCCGAGGCCGACCATCACGGCTTGACCGGCGGCTGCGGTCATCGACATCACCTCCCGGGCGTCGCGACCGGCACGACCACGCTTCCCTCGACCGAGGGTAGTCGTGCGGCCGTCCCGGCGGGTCGGTTCGCCAGCGCCGCATCTGTCAACAAGGGTTGACACGAGCCATACTGTCAACGTAAGTTGACAGTATGAATCAGGCGACGGAACTCGCAGCGGCCGCCGGCAGCGCCGACCCCCGGGTCGGGCTCCGCGCCGTCCGCGCGCTGCGCCGGCTGCTCGAACGACTCGAGGTGGTCCAGGTGGACAACGCCCGACGGCAGGGCTGGTCCTGGCAGGAGATCGCCGACGCGCTCGAGGTCAGCCGGCAGGCGGTCCACAAGAAGCACGCCGGGCGACCGGCGGTCCCCACCTCCTGGGAGGCGTGATGTTCGAACGGTTCACCGACCGGGCCCGCGAGACCGTGCGCCGGGCCCGGGACGAGGCCCGCGCCGAAGGTCAGCGGCCGGTGGGCACCGAGCACCTGCTGCTCGCCCTGCTCGCCGACGAGGACAGCCTCGCCAGCCGGCTGCTGACCGACGCCGGCGTCACCGCCGACGACCTGCGCCGGCGCATCCGCCGGCACACCGAGGCCGGCGGCGTCGGCCTCGGCGACGCCGACGCCGCCGCGCTGCGGGAGATCGGCATCGACCTGGCCGCGATCGTGGCCCGCATCGAGGAGACCTTCGGCCCCGACGCGCTGCGCGAGGCGGTGCCGGAGCGGCCCCGCCGCTGGGGCCGGCGCCGCCGCCGCTACTCCGGCGGCCCGTTCTCACCCCGCTCGAAGAAGGTGCTGGAGCTGTCGCTGCGCGAGGCGATCCGGTTGCGGCACCGGCACATCGGCACCGAGCACATCCTGCTCGGCCTGCTCCGCGAGGGCCACGGCCTCGCCGCGCTCGTGCTCACCGAGGCCGGCATCGAACTCGGCGACCTGCGCCGCCGGGTGGAGGCGGCGCTGCGTACGGCGGCCTGACCGGCCACCCCCACGACCCGCCACGCTCGTAAACCTGTCTGTGGCGCTCGCGACGCCGCCCCCGTCGTGGCTCGCGGGGCGGTCCCGGTTGCTGCACACTGGCGCCGTGACTGCGCAAGGGCGGGGGCGGCCCGCGAGCGACGACGGCGGGTTGCGCTCCGCCGTGGTCGTCAACCCGGTGAAGGTGGCCGATCTGGCCGGGCTGCGGCGTA
The DNA here is from genome assembly GCF_036184225.1 of Micromonospora globbae. Classification (NCBI taxonomy): domain Bacteria; kingdom Bacillati; phylum Actinomycetota; class Actinomycetes; order Micromonosporales; family Micromonosporaceae; genus Micromonospora; species Micromonospora globbae. The sequence goes on along the minus strand of NZ_CP108084.1, from coordinate 3,666,656 downwards.
CGGTCACCGACGCCCTCGCCGCCGCCGGCTGGCCAGAGCCGCTGTGGTACGAGACCACCGTGGCCGACCCGGGCCGCGGGCAGACGCAGGAGGCGGTCCGCGCCGGCGTGGACGTGGTCTTCGCCTGCGGCGGCGACGGCACCGTGATGTCCTGCGTCAGCGCCCTCGTCGGGACCGACGTGGCGCTGGCCGTGCTGCCCCAGGGCACCGGCAACCTGCTCGCCGCCAACCTCGGGCTCTCCACCGACCTGGCCGCCGGTCTGGAGGTGGCCGTCGAGCGCGGCCGGCGCCTGCTCGACGTGGGCGAGGTCGACGGGCGCCACTTCACCGTGATGGCCGGCATGGGCTTCGACGCGCAGATGCTCGCCGCCACCAGTGAGGCCACCAAGGCGCGGATCGGCTGGCCGGCGTACGTGGTGGGCGGGCTGCGGCACCTGCGCGACCGGCCCATGCGGGTGTCGATCCGCATCGACGACCGCCCGCCGGTCCGCCGCCGCGCCCGCTCCGTGCTCATCGCCAACGTCGGGCGGCTCCAGGGCGGCATCCGGCTGCTCACCGAGGCCGAACCGGACGACGGCTGGCTCGACGTGGCGGTGCTCAGCCCGCGTACGCTGCGGGACTGGGCGGCCCTGGGCTGGGCCGTGATCCGCCGGCACGGCCGGGTGCCCCGCATGGAGGTCTTCCGCGGCCGGCGCGTCGTCGTCACGGCCGACCGTACGCAGCCCCGGGAACTCGACGGCGACGTCATCGCCCCCAGCCGGCGGCTGCGCGCCGTGATCCGGCCGAAGGCGCTGTGGCTCTGCGTGCCGCAGCCCGAGCGGGCGCCGGACCTCGCCGTGGACGCCGAGCGGGCCGCCGAACGCGGCGAACAGCTCGTCGAGGAGGCCCGCCGTGAGTAGCACCCGCATGGTGCCCGAGACCCGGCTCATGGCCGACGAGGAGCTCTCCGCCGACGACGCCTGGCGCACCCTGCGCCGGGAGGGCGGCTGGCACCTGCTGCGGGACGCGTTCATCCGGTTCCGCTACGGCGACGGGTTCAGCCACAGCCGCGCGTTCGCGTTCCAGCTCTGCCTCGCCGTGGTGCCGTTCCTGATCGCGCTCACCGGTCTCATCAGCGAACTGGGCGTGGAGGAGGGCGGCGAGGTCGTCGCCGACACCGTCCTGGCGCTCACACCCGGGGCCAGCGAGCCGGTGGTGGCCGAACTGCTCGGCGAGGGGGAGAGCACCGAGCGCGCCGGGGAGCTGGCGCTCACCCTCGGTCTGATCACCGGCCTGGTGGCGCTCACCACCACGATGGCCCAGATCGAGCGCGGCGCGAACCGGATCTACGGCGTGGAACGGGACCGGCCGGCGCTATGGAAGTACGTGCGTGCCGCCGTCCTCGCGGTCACCGCCGGCGTGCCCGCCCTCACCGGGTTCCTGATCCTCGTCGGCGGCGGGCCCATGGGCGACTCCGTCCAGCGGCACTACGCGTGGGGCCAGGGCGTCCACGGGATCTGGGACGTCGTCCGCTGGCCGCTGAGCCTGGCGTTGACCGTGCTCGCGGTGGCCGTGCTCTTCCGGCACGCGCCACGGCGCCGGCAGCCGGGCCTGTCCTGGCTGTTCTTCGGCGCCGGCATCGCCACCGTGCTGTGGTGGCTGGCCAGCCTGCTGCTCGCCGCGTACGTGCGCTTCAGCGACGCGTTCGGCCAGACGTACGGCGCGCTGACCGGGATCATGGCGCTGCTCCTGTGGGCCAACCTCACCGGCGTGGCGCTCTTCGGCGGGCTGGCCTTCGCCGCGCAGCTGGAGGCGCTGCGGATCGGGGTGCAGGAACCCGCCCAGCCGGACCTGTGGGAGCCCGAGGCCGAGCGCGCGGAGATCCTCGACACCGGCGAGATGACCGCCCTCTGACCCGCCCGCCACCCGCGCCGGGCCGTCCGGCCGCCGGTGTACGCGCCGCCCGAATCGGGTACAGCCGCCTCGCCGATGCGGGTGAGGGAGGTACGGGGTGACCACGGTCAGAGAGGCACTGCGGCGACCGATCGGGCACTTCGCCGAGCGGAGCCTCGCCGGGCTCGTGGCGGTCACCGGTGCCGGCGCCGCCTTCGGTCTGCTGCTCATGCTGGTCCGGTTCCGCTGGGGCCCGTTGCAGGACGCCGACCGCGCGATCGCCCAATGGTGCAACGACCTCGTCGCGCCGCACGACCCCCTCGTGACCGTGCTCCAGGCGGTCACCGACCTCGGCGGACGGCCGATCCTGATCTGGCTGGTCACCATCGCCGTGGTCGGGCTGCTGATCCGCCGCCAGCCCCGGCTGGCCGTGTACCTGATCGTCACGGGCGCCGGCGGACTGATCCTCGACCCGTCGCTGAAGACGCTCGTCGGCCGGCTCCGTCCGGTGGTCGACGTGCCGGTCGCCAGCGCGCCGGGCAACAGCTTCCCCAGCGGGCACGCCCTCGGCTCGTTCGTGGCGTACGGGGCACTGCTGCTGGTCTTCCTGCCGGCGCTGGCGCCCCGCTGGCGCCGCCCGGCCATCGGCCTGGCCGCCACGCTCGTGCTCCTCATCGGGCTGACCCGCATCGCGCTGGGCGTGCACTTCGTCTCCGACGTGCTCGCCGGCTGGCTGCTCGGCGCGGCCTGGCTCGGCGTCACCGCGTACGCCTTCCGGCTGTGGCGGCGCGAACGCGGCCGCCCGGCGCCGCCGCTGACCGAGGGGCTGGAGCCGGAGGCGGGACGCGACATCGCCCCGGCCCCGGCCGAGGAGCAGGTGCTGGCCCATCCGCGCTCCGCGGTGGCGGAACTGCTCGTCGGCTGGGTCCTGGTCTTCGGGGCGCTCTACGGCTTCGGCATGTACGTCAGCTACCACGCCAAGGGGACGTTCCTCGCGACCCTCGACACCGAGGTGCCGCTCTGGTTCGCGCAGCGGCACACCCCGGCCCTGACCGAGCTGAGCTGGTGGTGGAGCAAGTTCGGCGACACCCACGCGATCCTGCTCGTCTCGATGGTGTTCTGCCCGTTGGTGCTCGCGGTGTGGCGGCGGTGGCGGCCGGTGCTGTTCGTGGCGCTGGCCATGTTCGGCGAGCTGAGCCTCTTCCTCGCCTCGGCCCACGCCGTCGACCGCCCCCGCCCGCCCGTGGAGAACCTGGACGGTCCCATGCCCACCTCGTCGTTCCCGTCCGGGCACATCGCCGCGACGATCTGCCTCTACACGGCCATCGCCGTGCTGGTCATGGCCCGCACCGACCGCTGGTGGCGGTGGCTGAGCGTGGTGCTGGCCGTGGTCATGCCGCTGGGTGTGGCCACCTCCCGCATGTACCGCGGCATGCACCACCCCACCGACTTCCTGGGGGCGATCCTGCTCGGCGCGCTCTGGATCGGCCTGCTCTACTGGGTGATCCGCCCCAACGCCGACGTGCGCGAGGGCAACCGGCCGAGCATCGAGGCGACGGACGTGTCCCGCCTCGACGACGAGCTGGCCCGCGCCGCCCGGGCGGACTGAGCCGTGCTGCGGGTGATGACCTGGAACATCCGTACCGGCGGGCGCGACGGCGACGGCACCGACCGGCGGGACGCGATCGTCGAGGTGATCTCAGCCGAGCGCCCCGACCTGCTGCTGCTCCAGGAGCTGCGCGGTTTCGGCGCCGACGGGGTGCTGGACACGTTCGCCGATCGGCTGGGCATGCGCCCCCACCTGGCCCGCAGCTGCCTGGGTCAGCCGGTGGCCGTCCTGGTGCGCCCGCCGCTGCGCACCCTCGCGGCCGGCCCGCTGCGCCGGCCGTTCCACCACGCGGCGTCACGGGTCGTGCTGGCGACCGACGCCGGGCCGCTCACCGTGCTGGGCACGCACCTCAGCCCGTACTCCGGCGGCTGGCGGCGCGTCGAGGTGGACTGGCTGGCCCGGGCCGTCCGCCGGGCGCCGGACGGGCTGGCCCTCGTCGGCGGGGACCTGAACAGCCTCGACCCGGCGACCGACCACACCGCGCGGCTCGCGTCGCTGGCCCCGCCGTACCGGCGCCGGCACCTGCGCCGCGACGGGCGCACCGTGGACACCCGGGCGGTGGCGGTGCTGCTCGCCACCGGCCTCGTGGACCTGTGGCGGGCGGCCGGCGGGCCGGACGAGGGGTTGACCGTGCCCACCCGGCACGGCGGGGGCGAGTTCACCGGCATGCGGCTGGACTACCTGCTCGGCGGCCCGCCGCTGGCCGCGCGGGTGCGGGACTGCCGGGTCGTCCGGGGTGGGGTCGCGGATCACGCCTCCGACCACTATCCGCTGGTGGCGGACGTGGCGCTGGCCGCTGCCTGACGGGGCGTCCCATGCTGGCTGGCCGTGTCCGGGGCTGGGCGGCCGTGTCGGCTGGCTGGCCGTGTCGGCTGGCTGGCCGTGCCGGCTGACGGGCCTCGCCGGGTCAGAACACGAGGTTGACCAGGACGGTGAGCACCACCGAGGCGAGCACCGAGAAGAGGATCATCAGCAGGCAGCCGAGGCCGCCGCCGAGCGGGCGGATCTCGACGTTCCCGATGCGCATCGGTCTCCCTCCGTCGGTGCCGGGGCCCCAGGCCGCACGGCCGCTGCCGCGCCGCGGCCGTGCGGCCGCTCGCGGTGTCGCCTTCATACCCGCCCGGCGCTGCTTTAGAGCTGATGTCCTTTAGAACCAGCCTCCGAGCGGGCTCCGCGTCCGAGCGGGCTCCGCGTCCGAGCCGGCTCAGCGTCCGAGCCGGCTCAGCGTCCGAGCCGGCTCACCCGTCGAGCACCCTCGACGTGTCCGCGATCAGGCGGCGGACCCCGGCGGCGACCTCCGCCGGGGCGGTGGTCGCCACGTTGTGCGCGGCGCCGGGCACCACGAGCGTCCGGGCGTGCGGAATCAACCGGGCCACCTCGTCCCGCCAGGCGGGCGGCACCACGGGGTCGCGCGCGCCGGTCACCACCAGGGTCGGTGCCTCGACCCGCACCAGGTCCGCCTCGATGGCGTTGCCCACCGAGTACGACAGGGTGGCGGCCACCCGGCGCGGCCCGGCGTCCCACACGTCGCGCAGCAGGATGGGCGCCTGCGCCTTCGCCTCCCGCAGCGTGTCCACGAGCCAGCGGCCGAGCAGCGTACGCCGGGAGCGGGCGGTCGGGTCACCGGTCGGGCCGGCGAGCACCAGCGCCCGCACGGTCTCCGGGTGCCGGGCGGCGAGCGCGGCGGCGACCTCGGCGCCGAACGAGTGCCCGAGCACGCACACCCGCGGCAGCCGGTACGCGCGGAGCCACGCCGCGAGGTGCGCGGTGTGCTGGGCGACGTCGTACGTCCCGGCGGGGTGCGCCGTGAGCCCGAACCCGGGCAGGTCCGGCAGGTACACCGGGTGCGTCCGGGCCAGCGCGACGGCCAGGGGCGTGAGGTAGCGGTGCGAGACGGCCAGGCCGTGGACCAGGACCACCGGCGGTGCGCCGGTGCCCGGGTCCGGGCTCCGCCGGGTGTGCGTACGCAGCCCGTCGACCAGGCGCCACTCACTCGTCAGCCCCGCGGCGGGCTGCGGCGCCGCCATCGCGAGGCGCAGCTCCGCCATCGTGAACCGGCCGGCCGGGGTCGGCGTCGGCAGCCGTCTCCGGCTCACAGTTCACGGAGCCGGGGCAGCAGCTGCTCCTGCGCCCAGTCGAGGAACATCGGCTGGCTGTCGGCGCCGACCTGGATGACGGCCACGTCGGTGAAGCCGGCGTCGACGAACGCCTTGAACGCCTCGACGTGCCGGTCGACGTCCGGGCCGCACGAGATGCCCTGCGCGACGTCGTCCTCCCGCACGAACTGGGTGGCGGCGGCGAAGGACTCCGGGCCGGGCAGGTCCGTGTTGACCTTCCAGCCCAGCCCGAACCAGCGGAACTGGTCGTGCACGATCTTGCGGCACTCGGCCTCGTCGGGGCCGTAGCAGATCGCCACCTGCCCGTAGCGGCGCCGGCCGGCGCCGCCCGCGTCGTCGTACAGCTGGACGATCCGGCGGTCCGGCTCGGTGGCGATGACGCCGTCGCCGTACTCGGCGGCGAGGGTGGCCGACTGCGGGCCGGACGCGGCGACGGCCATCGGCACCGGCGTCTCCGGCCGGTCCCAGACGTACGCGTCGGGCACGTCGAAGTGGTTGCCGGAGAACGTCAGCGTCTCGCCGTTGAGCAGGGGCCGGATGATCTGCAACGCCTCCTCGAACATCTCGTGCCGCTGCTGCACGTGCGGCCAGCCGCCGACCACGTGCTCGTTGAGGTTCTCGCCGGCGCCGAGGCCGAGGGTGAACCGGCCGTCGGAGAGCACACCGACGGTGCTGGCCTTCTGGGCCACGACCGCCGGGTGGTAGCGGCGGATCGGGCACGTGACGAAGGACATCAGCTCGGCCCGGCCGGTGGCGTGGGCGACGGCGCCGAGCACCGACCAGGCGTACGGCGAGTGGCCCTGCGAGTCGAGCCAGGGGTAGTAGTGGTCGGAGACCACCAGCAGGTCGAAGCCGGCCGCCTCCGCCCGTACCGCGTGGTCGACCAGCTGCTTCGGGCCGCTCTGCTCGCACAGCAGCGTGTAGCCGACGTTGACCATGTCGCCTCTCCTTCCGACCCCGGGGGATCGTCCCCGGATACCCCGTCGGACCGTGGTCAACCCTCGGGTCCGGTTCGACGGGCGTCGTTGCGCCACCTGACGCATCGGCATACGCTGATGCCCCAACGCCCGCCCCGCGGTGAGCTGCACGGCGAGCTGACGGCTCCGGTGGCCGGCCCGGACCGGGCCGGCCACCGGCGTCAGTGGGTGCCGCTGAGGTTGAGGATGACCACGCCCACGATGATCAGGGCGATCCCGATGATCTTCACGGCGCCGAGCGGTTCGCCGAGGAAGACCGCGCCGATCGCCACGATGGTCGCGGTGCCCAGTCCCGACCAGAGGGCGTAGGCGACGCCGACCGGGATCTGCTTCACGGCCTGGGCGAGCATGACGAAGGCCAGCCCGTAGCCGGCGAGGCAGGCGAGGGTCGGCCCGAGCCGGGTGAAACCGGCCGTGGCCTTGATCAGGCTGGTGGCCGCCACCTCGGCCGCGATCGCGATGCCCAGCAGGACGTACGCCATGTCGTACCCGTCATCCCTCCGTCGGTGCGGTCCGCGCCGCCAGCCGGGCGGCGCGCATCGTCAGGTACCGCTGCTCCGGCACGCTGCTGGTCCGGGCGGCGGCGGCCCGGTAGTCGGCCACCGCGCGGTCCCGGTCGCCGGCCATCTCGTGCAGGTGCGCTCGGGCGGCGTACAGGCGGTGGTGTCCGGCCAGGCGCGGGTCGCCGGCCAGCTCGGTGAGGGCGGCCAGCCCGGCGTCCGGGCCGTGCACCATGGCGGTCGCCACGGCCCGGTTCAACGCGACGACGGGACTGCCCGACCGCGCCTCGAGCACCTCGTAGAGGGCGAGGATCTGCGGCCAGTCGGTCTCCTCGGCCGACGGCGCCTCGTCGTGCAGGGCGGCGATGGCGGCCTGGATCTGGTACGGGCCGACGGGGCCCCGGGGCAGCGCCCGGGTGACCAGGTCGACGCCCTCGGCGATGGCCGCCGCGTCCCACCGGCCGCGGTCCTGCTCGGCGAGGGAGATCAGCTCACCGGACGGGCCGGTACGGGCGGGGCTGCGCGCCTCGGTGAGCAGCATCAGCGCGAGCAGCCCGGCCGTCTCGCTGTCGTCGGGCAGCCGCTCGTGCAGCGCCCGCGTCAGGCGGATCGCCTCCGCCGACAGGTCCACGCGGCGCAGGTCGGGGCCGGCGCTGCTGGTGTGCCCCTCCGTGAAGATCAGGTAGAGCACGTGCCGGACGGCGGCGAGCCGCGCCGCGCGGTCGGCGGCCTCGGGCATCCGGAACGGCACCCCGGAGTCGCGGATCCGCTGCTTGGCGCGGCTGATCCGCTGCGCCATGGTGGCCTCGGGCACGAGAAACGCGTGGGCGATCTCGGCGGTGCTCAGGCCGCCGACCGCCCGCAGGGTCAGCGCGATGGCCGAGGCGGGGGAGAGCGCCGGGTGGCAGCAGAGGAACAGCAGCACCAGCGTGTCGTCCCGCCCGGCGGTGAGCTGGTCGTCCACCGCGGGGGCGACCCGCCGGTCGTCGGGCTCGCGGCGCGCGACCAGGTCCTCCCGGCGCCGCCGCGCGGTCTCGGCGCGGACCAGCTCGATCATCCGGCGGTACGCGACCTGGATGAGCCAGCCGCGCGGGTTGCCGGGGACGCCCTCGACCGGCCACTGTGTCGCCGCGGCCAGTAGCGCCTCCTGCACGGCGTCCTCCGCCGTGGCGAAGTCGTCGAAGCGGCGGGCGAGCACACCGAGGACCTGCGGCGCCAGCTCGCGCAGCAGGTCCTCGATGGGCAGGTCGGTGGTGGCCAGCCGTCACAGCTCCTGCGGCGGGGCGGACATCACCGGGTGCACCTCGATGGGCATGTTCAGCGGGCGGCCGCCCGGGCCGGGCGCCGTGGAGATGTGCGCGGCGATCTCCACGGCCCGCTGCGGCGTCTCGCAGTCGACGATCCACCAGCCGGCGAGGAACTCCTTCGTCTCCGGGAACGGCCCCTCGGTCACCACGGGCACGCCACCCTCGCCGGCGCGGACGATCCGGGCCTGCGCCGGCCCGCCCAGGCCCTCGCCCTGGACCCACTCCCCGTCCGCGGTGAGCTTCGCGTTGACCTCGCCCATGAAGGCGATGTGCGCCCGGATCTCCTCCGGCGTCCAGGTGTCGATCGGCGGGAAGTCGGTCCCGGCGGCGCTGAACTGCATCAGCAACATGTACTTCACGGTTGGCTCCTCACGCCTGCGCACCTCATTCTCGGTGCTCTCACCCTGAGGTAGAAGCAGGCGGGGCCCGCCTCGACAGGTCCGCCGAAGATCCCTGGAAAAAAAATCAGTCGACCGCCGTGACCTCCAGCAGCAGCGCCTGCTCGGGGTGCAGCGCCGGCATCTGCAGACCGACCGTCGCCAGCGCCGCGCCGGTCAGCGTCACCCCGGCCGGCAACCAGGCGGGCTCGGCCCGCTGCACGGTGGCGGGCGCCGGCACCCCCGGCACCGGCCGCACCGCGTACCGGCGCCGCCCGTGCAGGCCGGGCAGCCGGACCGCCCCCGGCACCTGGGCCACCGAGGTGGCCAGGCGGCTGACCGCGTACACCGCCTGCGACCCGTCGTGGGCGACCACGCCGTGCGCCCAGACGGCGGGGTCGGGGTGGTCGACCCGGACCGTCCGGCCGGTGTGCAGCAGCGGGCGCAGCCGCTTGTGCAGGGCCACCCACGCCGCCAGCTCGGCCCGCTCGGCCGGGGTCGCCGAGGTGATGTCCCACTCGACGCCGTAGTGGCCGAAGAACGCGGTGGCGGCCCGGAAGCCAAGGTCGTGCGTCCGCCCGGTGGTGTGCGAGCGTGGTGGGCCGATGTGGCTGCCGACCAGTTCGGGCGGGAGCAGCAGGCCGGTCCAGCGTTGGATGGCGAGCCGTTCCAGGGCGTCGTTGCAGTCGCTGGCCCACACCCGGTCGGTGCGGGCGAGGATCTCCAGGTCGACGCGGGCGCCGCCGGAGGCGCAGCTCTCGATCTCCACGTCGAGGTGCCGGGCGCGCAGCTCGTCGAGGAGCCGGTAGACCGCCTCGGTCTGCGTGTGCACGCCGGGCCGGCCCCGGTGGCCGGCCTCGGTGAGGTCCCGGTTGTGGTCCCACTTCAGGTAGCCGATGCCCGGGTGCGCGGTGAGCAGCGCGTCCAGCCGGTCGCGCAGGTACGCGTACGCCTCGGGGTGGGCGAGGTCGAGCACCTGCTGGTTGCGCCAGGTCGGTGGCAGCCGACCGGGCACGGCGAGCACCCAGTCGGGGTGGGCGCGGTACACGTCCGAGTCGGGGTTGACCATCTCCGGCTCGACCCACAGCCCGAACTGGAGCCCGAGCCCGGTGACGTGCGCGATGAGCGGGTCCAGGCCGTCGGGCCACAGGTCCTCGTCGACGTACCAGTCGCCGAGCCCGGCCGTGTCGTCCCGCCGGCCGCGGAACCAGCCGTCGTCCAGCACGAACCGTTCGATCCCGACCTCCGCGGCCCGGTCGGCGAGCGCCCGCAGCCGGTCCAGGTCGTGGTCGAAGTACACCGCCTCCCAGACGTTGAGGGTGACCGGTCGGGGTGACCGCGGGTGCCGCGGACGGGCCCGCAGGTGGGTGTGCAGGACGTCGCTGAGCCCGTCCAGGCCCGTGTCGGACCAGGCGGCGTAGAGCAGGGGAGTGGCGTACGACTCGCCGGGGCCGAGCACCACCTCGCCCGGGGTGAGCAGTTCGCCGCCGCCGAGGGTGGCCTCCCCGGTGGGGCGCCGTTCGGCGAAGGTGACGTGGTCGCCGCTCCACGCGGTGTGCACGGCCCACACCTCGCCGTGCCCGAACCCGAACCCCGCCGTGCCGGCGACCAGCAGCAGCGTGGCGTCGTGGCCGGTACGGCCGTGCCGGCCCTCCCGGACCCAGGTGCCCATGGGCCACGGGTGCCGCTGCGGTGACCGTTCCCGGCACCACCGGCCGGTCAGGTCGAGCAGTTCGGTCGCGACGGCCGGCACCGGCAGCACCGGGGTCAGCTCCCGCAGCTCGTACGGCGTGTCCCCGTCGTTGCGCAGCCGGTGGCGCAGCAGCAGCAGGCCGGTCGGGTCGAGGGTGAGTTCCACGGTCAGGGACAGCCCGGCGCCGGGGTCGACCGCGTGGACGCGTACCCGGGCGGGACCGTCCCCGTCGTCGTCGACGTCGAGCCCGTCCAACGCGAACGCCGTGGCCCAGTCGGCGCGGTCGCGGTGCCCGGCCAGCGCCGGACGGCCGCTCCAGCCGGCGCCCGCCTCGGGCAGCAGCGACAGGACGGTGGGGGCGTCGAAGCTGCTCGGCACGACCGGGGGCACGGTCGCGTCGGCGAGCTGCCGCAGGCCGTCGTCGTCGAGGTCGCCGACGTCGCCGCCCCAGTGCACGACGCGGGGCAGGCCGGGGCCGCGCGCGTCGAGCACCAGGCTGGTCCGCGCGCGGCGCAGGTGCACCATCATCCCTTGCTCGCTCCCAACGTGAGGCCCCGGACGAAGTGCCGCTGGAGCAGGAAGAAGATGACCAGGGTCGGGATCGCGACCAGCACGCTGCCGGCCGAGACCAGGTTGTTGTCGGTGAAGAACTCGCCGCGCAGGTTGTTGAGGGAGCTGGTGACCGGGAACTTGTCGCCGGTACGCATGAGCACGGTGGCCCAGAAGAACTCGTTGTAGATCCAGGTCACCTCGAGCGTGGCGAGCGCGGCCAGGGCGGGCCGGCACAGCGGCATGGTCACCTGCCAGTACTGCCGCCAGACGCTGGCCCCGTCGACCATCGCCGCCTCGTACAGGTCGCGCGGCAGGGCCTTCATGTAGTTGCTCAGCACGAAGACGCAGAAGCCGCACTGGAACGCGACGTTGATGAGGATCAGCCCCCAGTAGCTGTCGTAGAGCAGCTCCGAGTCGCTCATGAACGCCGGCAGCGGCACCTGGGTGAACAGCCGGAACAGCGGGATGAGCAGGGCCTGCTGGGGCAGCAGGTTGGCCGCGGTGAACAGGCCGAGCAGCACCAGGTTGAGCTTCCAACCGAACCGGGCGATGACGAAGGCCACGCAGGACGCGAGGAAGAGCGTCAGCAGCACCGCCGGCACGGTGATGTAGACGGAGTTGAGGAAGTGCTGGCCGAACTCCGCCTGCCGCCAGGCGGTGACGTAGTTGTCGATCGTCCAGCCGCCGAGGGACACGTACCCGTTCGTGGCCGTGTACTCGTACGACCGGAACGAGGTGAGCACGGCCCAGAGGATCGGGAAGAGCCAGCCGATCGCCACGGCGGCGAGGAAGACGTGCAGCACCACCCGCTGCGGGGTGAGCCGCCGCCGCGACGGCGACACCTCCCCGGCGGCGGGCGGGCGGATCGCGGTGGCGGTCATCGGTCCTCTCCCCGCATCACGGTGGCCAGGTAGATGGTGATGAAGACCAGCGAGACGACCAGCATGATCGTCGCCAGCGCCGAGCCGAAGCCGATCCGGCTCGCCTCGCCGACCACGTTCTGGGTGACCAGCGCGGAGAGCAGTTCGAGGCCGTTGCGTCCCTTGTTGACGACCCAGACGAGGTCGAACGCGCGCAGCGACTCGATGACGGTCACCACGAGCACGATGATGTTGATGGGGCGCATCACCGGGAACACCACCCGGAAGAAGCTCTTCACCTCCGAGGCGCCGTCGACGGCCGCGGCCTCCCGCAGTGAGGGGTCGACGCCCTTCAACCCGGCCAGGTAGAGCAGCATGATGTAGCCGACGTGCCGCCAGCCGGAGGCGAGCATGACCGCCCAGATGTTGACGCTCGGGTCGCCGTACCAGTCGGTGTCGGTGCCGAGCACCGCGTTGAGCAGGCCCTGGTCGCGGGAGTAGATGAGCTGCCAGACGAAGCCGATGAGCGCCAGCGAGAGCACCACCGGCAGGTAGAGCGCCGTCTGGTAGAAGCGGCTGCCGCGCAGCTCCTTGTCGAGCAGTACGGCGAGGAACATGCCGAACGGGGTGGCCAGCAGGAAGAGCACCGCGAGCCAGAGCAGGTTGTGCCGTACCGCGGGCATGAACGGCGGGTAGATGGTCAGCACGTCGCTGTAGTTGCGCCCGCCGACGAAGTCGATGTCCGACAGCGGGCCGATGCCGTCCCAGTCGGTGCCGGAGAGCAGCACGGTGGCCAGCGCCGGCAGCCACACCAGGGCGGTGACCAGCAGCAGGGGGACGAGCACCATCAGCGTGATGACCACGCGGTCGGTGCGGGACAGGAGCCGCAGCCGGCGGCCGCGACCACCCGTGGTGGTGGTCGCGGCCGGCGGTTCCACGGCGCGATCCGCTTGGATCAGGGGCAGGTCGGACATGTTGTCCTCCCCCTCTCGCCGTCAGCTCGTGAAGATCGACTTCTTCTGGTTCTCGATGCTGGTCAGCAGCCCGCCGATGTCCTTCGGGTCCTTGATGAACTGCTGGAGGGCCGGGATGATCACGGTCGAGGCGAAGTCCGGCCGGGTGTCCCGGTCGAGGAACTGGGCGATCTCCGTGGCCGAGCCGACCAGTTCGGCCGCCTTCTTCTGCAGCGCGCTGTATCCGCTGGTGTCCGCGCCGCTGTTGGCGACCAGGGTGCCCGGGTCGGTCTTCACGGCGATGTTCGCCGCGTCCACGCCACCGATGTACTCCAGCAGCTTCTTGGCGTTGTCCTCGGACTTCGGCTTCCGGGCCATCATGTAGCCGTCGATCGGGGCGTCCAGCGCCTTGGCGCCGATCGTCGGGTCGATCTCCGGGAAGGTGAAGAAGTCGATGTCGTCCTGCTCGTCGGCGTTGAACTGCTGCGCCACGAAGAGGCCGAGCAGGTACATGCCGCTCTTCTTCTGCTGCAGCGTCTGGGCGGCCTCCTGCCAGGTGCGGCCCAGCGAGTCCGGCTGGTGCAGCGGCAGCAGCCCGGCCCAGGTGTCGAAGACCTTCTTGACCTTGTCGGAGGTCCAGGCCTCCTTGCCGGCCATCAGGTCGACGTGGAACTGGTAGCCGTTGATCCGCAGGTTGAGGATGTCGAACGTCCCCATGGCCGGCCAGCCGTCCTTGTCGGCGAAGCCGATCGGGACGAGGCCGTCCTTCTTCATCTGGTTCGCGAGTGCCGTGAACTCGTCCAGGTTCTTCGGCACCTGGTAGCCGTGCTGCTGCCACACCGACTTGCGGTAGAAGACCGCCCACGGGTAGTACGAGAACGGCACGAAGTACTGCTTGCCGTCGTCGCCCGTGGACGCCTTCTTGAAGGCGTCGGAGAAGCCGGAGAGCTTGCCCCACACGTCGGACACGTCGCCGGCCAGGCCGCGGGCGGCGAAGAAGCGCATCCGGTAGCCGGCGAACCAGGTGAACACGTCGTCCGGCTTGCCCTGCAGGTAGTTGTTGATGTTCTCCTGGAACGTGTTGTGGTCGACGGTGTTGATGGCGACCTCGATGCCCGAGGAGGTCTTGAAGGCGGCCGACACCTTGGCGAGCACGTCCTTCGGCGTCGGGTCGGACGCGTTCGAGCCCATCGACACCGACTTGGCTCCGGATCCGCCGGAGTCCGAGTCGCCGCAGCCGGCGAGCAGCCCCGTGCCGAGCAGGGCGCCCGCGCCGGCCGCCCCGGCGAGCAGCGTGCGGCGGTTGAGGCCGGCGACGGAGGGCGGTACGAGTCTGGCCAGGTACTCGGCCTGGGTACGGGGACGGGACATGGTTCCTCCTGCGGATGAAGAGGTGCGCTGCGCCCGAGGGCCGTCAAAGAGGTGGCGTGACCGCTGCTCGTGATCGCACACGGGATCCACCGTGAATCCACATTGGCGAACACGAACTGCCAGTGGCGCCTCAAGCTACCCCTCCCCACGGTGCTGTCAAGAGGACAGTAAGGAGCCGATAGCCCAGTCGTGACGGGGCTGTTACCAGGTAAACGTTGGAAAGAGCATCGATGTTGGAACCTGTTGACTTGACCGACCGATGCGGGCACGCTCTGCTGCCATGCGGCGATGGCAGGGCGACCGGATCCTCTTCGGCGGCGACTACAACCCGGAGCAGTGGCCGGAGGAGACCTGGGCCGAGGACGTCGAGCTGATGCGCCGGGCCGGGGTCAACCTGGTGTCGGTCGGCATCTTCTCCTGGGCCCTGCTGGAGCCGGCGCCGGGCCGGTACGAGTTCGGCTGGCTGGACCGGGTGCTCGACCTGCTGCACGCCGGTGGCGTCGACGTCGACCTCGCCACCGCCACCGCGAGCCCGCCACCGTGGCTGGCGCGGGCGCACCCCGAGACGCTGCCGCGCCGCGCCGACGGCACCGTCCTCTGGCCGGGCGGCCGGCAGGCGTACTGCCCCAGCTCGCCGGTGTTCCGGGAGCGTTCGCTCGCGCTCGTCGAGGCGGTCGCCGGCCGGTACGCCGCGCACCCGGCCGTCGTCATGTGGCACGTGTCCAACGAGCTCGGCTGCCACAACGTGCACTGCTACTGCGACGTCAGCGCCGAGGCGTTCCGGGCGTGGCTGCGCGAGCGCTACGGCGACCTCGACGCCCTCAACGCCGCCTGGGGCACCGCCTTCTGGAGCCAGCGGTACGGCGACTGGGCCGAGATCAACCCGCCGCGCACCGCCCCCACGTTCGCCAACCCCACGCAGCAGCTGGACTTCCTGCGCTTCTCCTCCGACGAGCAGCGCGCCCAACTGCGCGCCGAACGCGAGGTGCTGCGCCGGCTGGTCCGCCAGCCCGTCACCACGAACTTCATGATCGGCACGGGGGTCAAGTACCTCGACTACCACTCCTGGGCCGGCGACGTCGACCTGGTCGCCAACGACCACTACCTGACCGCCGCCGACCCGCGGGCCCACGTCGGGTTGGCGCTCTCCGCCGACCACACCCGCGGCGTCGCCGGCGGCGAACCGTGGCTGCTCATGGAGCACTCCACGAGCGCTGTCAACTGGCAGCCGCGCAACGTCGCCAAGACGCCGGGACAACTGCGCCGCAACAGCCTCGCCCACGTGGCGCGGGGCGCCGACGGCGTCCTCTTCTTCCAGTGGCGGGCCTCCCGCGCCGGGGCCGAGAAGTTCCACTCGGCGCTCGTGCCGCACGCCGGCCCCGACACGAAGGTGTTCCGCGAGGTCTGCCGGCTCGGCGCCGACCTGGGCGCGCTGGCCGAGATCCGGGGCAGCCGGGTGGAGGCCGACGTGGCCATCCTCTTCGACTACGAGGCGTGGTGGGGCGTCGAGCTGGACTCGCACCCCAGCGTGGACGTCACCTACCTCGACCGGCTGACGGCGCTCTACGACTCGCTCTGGCGGACCGGGATCACCGCCGACGTCGTCCACCCCTCGACGGACCTCGCCCGCTACCGGCTGGTCCTGGCGCCCACGCTCTACCTCGTGCGCGACGCCGACGCCGCGGCGCTGCGCCGGTTCGTGACCGACGGCGGCACCGCCCTGGTCACCTACTTCAGCGGCATCGTCGACGAGCACGACCACATCCGGCTCGGCGGCTACCCGGGCGCCTTCCGGGACCTGCTGGGCGTGCGCACCGAGGAGTTCTTCCCCCTGCGGGAGGGCGAGCGGGTCCGGCTCGACGACGGGTCGGTCGCCGACGTGTGGACCGAGTGGCTGCACCCCGACGGCGCCGAGGTCCTCGCCTCGTACGTCGACGGCCCGCTTCCCGGGGTGCCCGCGCTGACGCGGCACGCGGTGGGCGCCGGCGCCGCCTGGTACGCCGGAACCCGGCTCGACCAGTCCGCCACCGACCGGCTGGTGGGCCGGCTCGTGGCCGAGTCCGGCGTACGCCCGGCCGCCGTCGCCCCCGAGGGGGTGGAGGTGGTCCGCCGCCGCGACGGCGAGCGGAGCTGGCTGTTCGTCGTCAACCACACGACCGGCCCGGCGCGGGTGCCCGTCACGGGCGTGGAGCTGTTGACGCGTGACCGGTGCGACGGTGAGGTGGTGGTGCCGGCCGGTGAGGTCGCGGTGGTCCGGGAGGATCCCGACGCGACGACGGCATGATCGAACCGCGACGGGTCGAAGGAGGTTGACCGGATGCTCGCCCAGCAGCGGCAGAGCGCGATCCTCGATCTGATCCGGCAGCACGGCGGTGTCCGGGTGAGCCACCTGGTGAGCCGGTTCGGCGTGTCGGACATGACGATCCGGCGCGACCTGGAGGTGCTGGCCGAGCGCGGCCTGGTGGACAAGGTGCACGGCGGTGCGACGCTGGCCGGCCCGGGCTCCGCCGACGAGCCGGGCTTCGCGGCCAAGTCGATCCGGCAGCAGGCCGAGAAGCGGGCCATCGCCGAGCGGGCCGCCACCCTCGTCGAGCCCGGCATGGCCATCGCGCTGTCCGCGGGAACCACCACGGCCGCGCTGGCCACCCTGCTCTCCGACGTACGCGGGCTCACCGTAGTGACCAACTCGATCCCGGTGGCCGACGCGCTCTACCAGGACCCCCGCAGCGACCAGACCGTCGTCCTGACCGGCGGCATCCGCACCCCCTCGGACGCGCTGACCGGTCCGGTCGCCGAGGCCGCCATCAGCGCCCTCAACGTCGACCTGCTCTTCCTCGGCGTGCACGGGATGAGCCCGCGTACCGGCTTCACCACCCCCAACCTGCTGGAGGCCGGCGTCAACCGGTGCCTCATCGGCTCCGCCCGCCGGCTCGTGGTGCTCGCCGACCACACCAAGTGGGAGACCATCGGGATCGCCACCATCGCCCCGCTGGAGGCCGCCGACATCCTCGTGACCGACGCGGGGCTGCCCGCCGAGGCTCGCAGCGTCATCGGCGATCAGGTCGGCGAGCTGGTGGTGGTGGACGCGGAGTAGGCCCGCCGGACCGACCCGCCGCGTCGCTTCACAGCGACCTCACAGGGCCAGCCGATAGGGTGCCGGTCGAGCAGACGTCCGGCTCCACGGTGGAGCCCTCGGCGGTCGCACGGGAGTTCCGATGGTCTTCAAGAAGATGATGAGCGCGTTCGGTGTGGGCGGCCCCAGCGTGGACACGGTGCTGGCCAACCCCAACACGCGCCCGGGTCTGACCCTCGAAGGGCAGGTCAACCTCCTCGGCGGGGAGGTGGAGGCGAACATCGAGCAGGTGGTGCTCAGCCTGGTCACCCGGGTCGAGATCGAGGGGCACGACACCGAGTACGCCGGGATCATGGAGTTCTACCGGACGGTGGTCAGCGGCCCGCTCCAGCTCGCGCCCAAGCAGCAGGTCTCCATCCCGTTCCAGCTCCCGGTGCCGTGGGAGACCCCCATCACCGACGTGTACGGCCAGCGCCTGCACGGCATGACGATGGGTCTGCGTACGGAGCTGGCGGTGGCCCGGGCCGTGGACAAGAGCGACCTCGACCACGTGGCGGTGCACCCCCTGCCGGTGCACGAGCGCATCCTCGACGCGTTCCAGCGCCTCGGCTTCCGGTTCAAGACCGCCGACCTCGAGCGCGGCCACATCTACGGCGTGCAGCAGACCCTGCCGTTCTACCAGGAGATCGAGTTCTTCGCCGCGCCGCAGTACGCGCAGACGGTCCGCGAGGTCGAGCTGACCTTCGTGACCAACCAGTACGGCGTGGACGTGGTGCTGGAGTGCGACAAGCGCGGCGGGTTCCTCACCCCGGGGCAGGACACCTACGGGCGCTACACGGTCTCGCACGCCGACGCCGACCGTCTCGACTGGACGCAGGTGGTCGACGGCTGGCTGCGCGAGACGACCTCCCGTTACGGCGGCATGCACGCCGCGGGCTTCGGCCACGGCCACCACGGTCACCACGGCCACGGCCGGGGGCACGGCATGGGCGGGATGATCGCCGGGGCCGCGCTGGGTGTCGCCGGCGGGATGATCGCCGGCGAGCTCATCGAGGACGCCTTCGAGGGCGACCTCGGGGAGGATCTCGGCTTCGACGAGTGACCGCCGTCCCACGCCGGTCGCCGTGCGGCACGGCGAGGACGGCCCGCGACGCCGGTCCGTGACGGGCGACCGGCCATGACGGGCGTGGCCGGCACGCGGCGGTCCGCAGACGACGGTGGCCTCCGGGACGCATCCCGGAGGCCACCGGCCGTACGAGGGGTCACCGTCGACCCGTGCGCCGTTCACTCAGCGAGCGCTTCGGCGAGCCGGCCTTCGACAGACCCCGGCTGACCAGGTACGCGGCGGTCAGCGCGGTGATGAACCACCATGCCTGGACCGGGTTGTTGACGTTCAGCCCGTTGGTGGCCGAACCGCCCCAGAAGGCGGCGATCACCACGGCCGCGACAGCGGCGGCGTAGATCCAGAACTCGGTGGTGAGGAACGCCTGCTTGGTCTCGGTGCCGGTCTGCGGCGTCGGCTCCCGGTGTCCGTCACCACTGACCATCGGCATCGGACGGGTGGGCGTCTCCTGCATGGCCTGGCGGTTCTGGATGTCCGCGTTCGGCCGGTTCATCGGCCTGGTGGATGCGGCCTGCGTGCTCATCTTGTCCTCCTCAGGATGCGATGAGTCCTGCGCTTCCCTCGCCCCGCTACCGCGTCTCGGCCACGGCACGGTTTCGTGTTTCGTGGCGGGGACGCCCACCGACTACCCGGGCCCCAGGGCGAGGTAACACCCTCCCGGAGCCGGAAAACCGGCGTACGGCCGGGCGCCGCCGCGCCGGTGGCGCCCGCCGCACGGGCACCACCGGCGGGGCACGTCAGCGCAGCCCGTTGCGGATGGCGACGCCGACGAGCAGGTCGGGGTCGTCGGTGATGATCCCGTCCACGCCCAGGTCGATGAGCCGCTGCATCACCGCGGCGTCGTCGACGGTGTACGGGATCACCTTCAGCCCGTACCGCGTCTGGAGGGTCCGCACGTCCGGTCCGTGGAAGTACGCCGGGTTCTCCCGCAGGTACCAGTCGGCCGACGCCACGGTGCCCTGCTCCGGGTCGTGCACCTGCCAGTTCGCCGACACCGTGCCGGCGCCGGCGGCTTTCGTGAGCTTGCCCAGGTCCCGGTACCGCCACCAGTCCAGCCCGCCGGTCCACGGGCTCTTCACCGACGGGTCGCCGTACACGGCCTGCAGCGAGCACTCGTCGGCGAGGCTCGCGCACTCGGCCGGGCCGTACTGCCAGACCAGCGCGACGGTGCCGATCCGCTTGTTCAACTGGCGGGCGTAGGTGATGGTCCGCCAGTCGAAGGACTGGATGGTGGCGCGGTCGGTGAAGCCGGCCCGCTCGATGGCGCCGACGAGTTTGCGGGTGAAGCTGCGGTACGGCTCCGTGTCGTCCACCAGCGGGCTGATCTTCGTCTCGATGTTCATCCGCACGTCGGTGCGGCCGCTGCGCTTCACCAGCGCGAAGACCTCGTCGAGCGTCGGGATCCGGGCGCCCGGCGCGGGCACCTGCGCCGGCAGTTCGGGCAGCGTCTTCGTGCCGCAGTCGATCGTCTTGACCTGCGCGAGGGTCAGCTCGTGCACCGGCTTGCCGACGTACGGGAACTCCGGGTCGCCGGGGCGGGCCGGTGCGGTGTCGACGCAGTGCGAGCCGTTGATGGCGCGGTCGTGCAGCACGACCAGGTGGCCGTCCCGCGTGACGCCGGTGTCCAGCTCCAGAGTGGAGATCGCCGTGTTCGCGAGGGCGTTCGCGAACGCGGGCAGGGTGTTCTCCGGACGGGTCGCCCGGCCGCCGCGGTGGGCCTGGATGTCGAACGGCGCCGCGTACGCCTTCGGCAGGCGGTAGCCGCGCTGCGCGAGCAGGCCGCGCAGGCGGTCGGGGTAGTCGGTGATGATGCCGTCCACGCCGTCGTCGACGAGCTTCGCCATCGTGGGCACGTCGTCGACCGTCCACGGGATCACCTTGATGCCGTGGCGGTGGGCGCTGGCCACCATCTCCTTCGTGACGTACGGCCGGTAGCCGGGGTCGGTGACGGTGCCGTTCTGCGGGAAGCCGTGCACCGGGGAGAAGGCGCTGGCGCCGAAGGTCCGGATGGCCCGGATCGGGTCGCCGCCGAAGTCGTCGATGTCGAGGCCGCCCAGCCACGGCGAGGCGCCCGGCTGGCCGGTCTGGAGGAAGTCGTAGTTGGTCAGGGCCACCAGCGGCAGCCGAGGCTCGACCTGACGCATCCGCATGAGCGCGCCCCAGTCGAAGCTCTGGATCGTCACCTGCTTCAGCAGCCCGGCACGCCGGACCTCGGCCGCCGTGACCTGCACGAACTGCTCACGCGGGGCGGTCTCGGTCGGCGCGCCGGCCTCCACCTTGGTCTCCACGTTGAGCATCACGTCGTCCGCGCCGTAGCGCTTGACGAGGGCGAACACCTCCCGCAGCAGGGGCATCCGCGCGCCCGGCACGGCGAGCTGGCCAGGCTTGTCCGGCAGTGTCCTCGACCCGCAGTCCAGGGTGCGTACCTGGGCCAGGGTGAGCGTGTTGACGTACCTGCCGACGTACGGGAACTCGGGGTCGCCGGGGGTCACCGGTGCGGTGTCGACGCACTTGGCGCCGCTGATCTTCCGGTCGTGGGTGACCACGGCCTGCCCGTCCTCGGTGATCTGCACGTCCAGTTCGAGGGTGCTGACCCCGAGCTGGAGGCGTTGCCGAACGAGGCGAGGGTGTTCTCCACCCGCAGCCCGAGGCCACCGCGGTGGGCCTGGACGTCGAAGGTCCGCTCCGGTCGCGGTTTCGCCCCCGCGGGGGCCGCGAGCCCGGTGGTCACGGTCGCCGCCGCCAGGGCCGCGACCGCGATACGGCGTACTGTGCGCACGCTGTCACTCCTCCTCCGGCGGGCCCGTCCCGCCGGTCGCCGGTCAGCATGGGCAGCGGGTGCGGCGCGGAGGCGGCCAGCGGGAGACGCCCGGGTGAACCGTGGACGGTGTCTGTCCGGTTCGGCCCGCCCGTGGCGTCGTACGGCGGTGGTGCCCGCGTGAGCCCGGACGGCGTACGTCCGCGGGGTGCGCGACGGCGATGTCGGCGTGCGGTGCGCGTCGGGATCCCCGGCGGCGGCGCGTGTTTGACCCCGGCGGCGTCGGGCACGCAGAGAGACCGACGTTTCTGCGAGGTGGTGTGACGTGCGTGAGGACGACATGCGACAGGACGCCGCCCGGCGGGCCGAGGACCGGATCGCCGGCGGCATCTACGGCGAGGGCGCCCTGGACGAGGTGACCGTGCCCCAGACCGACGTGCAGCGGGTGATCCAGGACGCCGACCCGGACGATCCGGCGGACGCCGCCGTGGACGCGACCGTGCTCCGCGACGGCGGGCCCGTCGCCGGTCAGGGTGCGGTCACCACCACCGGCGGCACTGCCGGCCCGGCCAGCGTCCGGCGGGTGGCGCGGCAGCCGGAGCGGCATCCGGGCAAGGTGGCGCCGACCACCACGGGTGACGCCACGACGGGCGGCATGAGCACCCCGGCGGGCGGCTCCACGAGTGACCAGTCCGGCACCGCCAGCCAGGTGGGCAACTTCACCAACGAGTGACCGGAACCACCGCGAGGGGCCCCACCGAGGGGCCCCTCGCGCTCCCGCCCTCCCCGCCCTCACCCGGTCGATCATGAGGTTGGCGGCGTTTTCGATCTCCGAACGGCCCGCCAACCTCATGATCAACCGAGCGGGACAGGGGCAGGGGGCAGGGGGCGAGGGGCGCGAGCGGGGGCGGGGTCAGGACGTGGTGGGGCGGAGGACTCCCAGGCGTTGGGTGGCGCGGGTCAGGGCGACGTAGAGGTCGCTGCGCCCGCGCGGCGACTCCGCCACGATCCGGTCGGGATCGACCACCAGCACCGAGTCGAACTCCAGCCCCTTGGCCTGGGCCACGGTCAGCACCACCACCGTGCTCTCCAGCTCGGGATGCTCACCGACGGCCGCCTCGGGCAGCGCCGCGGTGACGGCCGCGCCGAGGTCGTCGATGCGGCCGGCCGGCACGATCACGCCGACCCGGCCCTCGTCGAGCCCGGCCACCTCGCGGGTCGTGGCGGCGACCAGCTCGTCGGCGAGCCGGTCCGCGGTCACCGTGCGGTCCCACGGCGGTACGCCGCTGGAGCGTACGGAGCGCGGCGGGCGCAGCGCCGGGTCGATCTCGGTGAGCAGGTCGGCGGCGACCGCCATGATCTCGGCCGGGGTGCGGTAGCTGACGGTCAGCTCGGCCAGCCGCCACCGGTCGGCCACGTACGGCTCCAGCGCCTCCCGCCACGACGGCGTGCCGGACAGCGCGCCGGTCTGCGCCACGTCGCCGACGATCGTCATCGACCGGCTCGGGCAGCGCCGCATGAGCAGCCGCCACGCCATCGGGGACAGCTCCTGCGCCTCGTCGACGATGACGTGCCCGAAGGCCCACCGGCGGTCGGCCGCCGCCCGCTGGGCGGTCGTCAGCCGGTCTGCCTCCTCCTGCCGCTCCAGCAGCCGGTCGGCGTCGATCAGGTCGGTGACGCCGAGGATCTCACCGCCGTCGGCCTCGTCCTCCACGTCGATCGACCGGGAACCCCGGGCGATCTCCAGCACGCCCTCGGCGTACTCCCGTTGCAGCGCCCGGATCCGCTCCCGGCGGGCCGCGGCCGCGCGGTCGTCCTCGCCGAGCAGCTCGGCGGCCTCGTCCAGCAGCGGCACGTCGGCCGGCGTCCAGCCACCGGGCTCCCGGTGCAGCAGGGCCCGCTCGTCCGGGGTGAGCATGGGCGCGGCGAAGGCGATCCGGTCGGGGTCGGCGTACAGGTCGGCGAGGAGGCGCTGCGGCGTGAGCACCGGCCACAGCTCGTCCAGCGCGGCCCGGACGCCCGGCTCCTCCCGCAGTTCCCGGCGGATCTCGGCCCGGTCGGCCTCCTCGAGGAGGTTCTCCCCGCCGAGCGGGTCCGCGCCGATCCGGTCGGCCACCTGCTCGGCGAGCGCGTGGACGATCTCGATGTCGAACAGCGGCCGGGCCAGGTTGTGCGGGCGGCCGGAGCGGCGGGCGCGGTCCCGCGCCACCCGGACGGTCTCCGGGTGGAGCGTGAGGATCTCCCGCTCCACCTCGATCTCCATGGGCTCGTCCGGCACGCGCTGCCGGTCGCGGACGGCGGCCTCCAGCACCTCGACCATCACCGTGCGGCCCTTGAGCGCGGCGGCCTCGGCGGACTCGACCCGGCGGGCCTGCACGCCGGGGAAGAGGTCGGCCTGCGTACGCAGCAGCACGCCCGTCTCGGCCAGGGCGGGCAGCACGTGGGAGATGTAGCGCAGGAACGTGGCGTTCGGGCCGACCAGCAGCACGCCGCGGGTGGCGAGTTCCCGCCGGTACGTGTAGAGCAGGTACGCCGCCCGGTGCAGCGCCACCGCCGTCTTGCCGGTGCCCGGGCCGCCCTGGACCACCAGCACACCGGGCAGCGGCGCGCGGATGACCTTGTCCTGTTCGACCTGGATGGTCTCGACGATGTCCCGCATGCGGCCGGTGCGCCCGGCGTTCAGCGCGGCCAGCAGCGACGCCTCGCCGGTCAGTTCCTCGTGGCCGGTGGGGGAGGCGGCGGTGATGTCGAGCACCTCGTCGTTGAGGCCGGTCACCTTCCGCTGCCGGGTGCGCAGGTGCCGCCGCCGGCGTACGCCCTGCGGGTTGGCGGCGGTGGCGAGGTAGAACGGGCGCGCGGCCGGGGCGCGCCAGTCGATCAGCAGCGGGTCGAGGTCGCCGTCACGGTCGAGGATGCCGATGCGGCCGATGTAGTGGCGGGAGCCGTCCTCGCCGTCGAGGCGACCGAAGCAGAGCCCTTCCTCCACGGCGGAGAACTGCTCGACCTGTTCGGCGTACATGCGCACGGAACTGTCGCGCTGCGACTGGGCCTGGCGGGTCCCGCCGGTCGTCCGCAGCTCCTCGGTGAGCCGGCGGGCGGCCTGCTCACGCAGCTCGTCGAGGCGGTGGTAGAGCATGGAGACGTACTCCTGCTCGCGCCCGATCTCGTCGTCGAGCGGCAATTCGCCGGTAATTCCGGAGTGCCTTGACAAGCCGTCTCCCTAAGCATTAAAATTCGTTGCATGA
This sequence comes from Micromonospora globbae, assembly GCF_036184225.1. Taxonomy (NCBI): domain Bacteria; kingdom Bacillati; phylum Actinomycetota; class Actinomycetes; order Micromonosporales; family Micromonosporaceae; genus Micromonospora; species Micromonospora globbae. The sequence continues at coordinate 3,642,269 of NZ_CP108084.1, read as the reverse complement.
ACGGCTTTCGACAGCCGTTCTTTTTTGTGCCTGAACTCTGAAAGATAGCGTGCCGCGGCGGGTCGGACCAAGCCGAACCGGCGGGTCGCGCCGGCGGTGAGGGGCCACACGATGATCCTGCGGACCGGCGAGCGTGTCGTGTTCATCGGGGACAGCATCACCGACTGCGGCCGCCGGCAGGGGGCCGCGCCGTACGGCGACGGTTACGTGAGCCTGGTCCGTGCCTTCGTCACCGCCCGCCACCCCGACCTCGACCTGACCTGGGTCAACCGGGGCGTCAGCGGCGACACCGTCCGGGACCTGGCGGCCCGCTGGGAGCAGGACGCGGTGGGGGAGCGCCCCGACTGGCTGTCCGTGATGATCGGGATCAACGACATCTGGCGCCGCTACACGGGCCGGCCGGCCGAGTCGGTGCCGATCGACGAGTACGAGCGCACGCTGCGCGGCCTGCTGCGCCGCGTCGTCGAGGCGACCGGCTGCCGGTTGATCCTCGCCGATCCGTACCTCATCGAGCCCGACCGGGCCGAGCCGCAGCGCGCGGACACCGACCGCTACGCGGCGGTCGTGGCGGCGCTCGCCGCGGAGTTCGACGCGGTGCACGTGGCCACCCAGGCGGCGTTCGACCGGGCGCTGACGGTCACCGCGCCCGGCCACTGGGCCGCCGACCGGGTCCACCCGAACCTGGCCGGGCACGCCGTGCTCGCCGACGCCTTCCTCGCCGCCCTCGGCGCCGCCGCCCCGGCCGTGCCCGCGCCGAGAAACGCTGGCACCGCGCCGACGAGCGCTGGCACCGCGCCGACGAGCGCCGGCACCGCGCCGACGAGCGCCGGCACCGCGCCGGTCCCGGCCGACGATCCGACCCGCTGAACCGCCCCGGCCACGCGCCTGGCCCGGACCGGTTGGGCCGCCCCACGCCGGCATCCCGACGCCGCTGCGGGCGGCCCGGCTCGCCGGCGTACCACGTGTGTCATGCCGGCATCCGGTGCGGAAACGCCACGCGGCGCCGCCGGCCGGTGGCCGGCAGCGCCGCGAGAGTCGGTGGACCGGGGGCCGTCAGCCCCGCGCGACCTCGTAGAGGCGTTCCGGGGTCACCGCGCCGGCCAGCACGCGACCGTCGTCGGTGAGCAGGACGCTGAACAGCTTCCCGGTGAGCAGGCGTCCACTGCCCCAGTCGCCGCTGACGGCCGGCAGGGCGCCGAGCACGCCGGCGAACTCGCTGTCCGCGGCGCCCTTCGCGCTCGTCGGGGCGCCGTCGCCGACGCGGGCCTCCAGCACCGTCGTCCAGCCCGTCCCGACCGTACGCACCTGCGGACGCTCGGCCGCCCGCGTGGTGGCGTCGGGGCGGCGCTCACCGGCGGCGGGCCGGTCGGCCGTCTCCTCCTTTACCGTGACGCCCGGCGGCGGGTTGAAGGTGAACTGGTCGGCGTCCGGGCGGCGGAAGTCGATCTGGGTGAAGGCCACCTCGAACGCCGGTTGGTCGCTGCCGTCGGCGAACACCTCGAACCGCAGCGGCACGTGTTCGCGGGCGTCGATGGCGATCCGAAGCTGGTGCACGAGGGACGCCTGGTCACGCGGCTCCAGCACCAGCTCGTAGGCGTCGCGCCCGGCGACCCGGGCGGCCCGGCCCACGCTGACGGCGGTGCTCTCGTCGACGGCGGCGAGCGCCCGGTCGGCGGCCTCCTGGGGCGTGACGGGCAGCTCCGGCGCCTCGTGGATGCCCTTGGCGGTCTCGGCGTCCAGGGTGCGGTGGGTGGCCGTGTTGGTGCGGCTGTCCCAGGTCCACACGTCGCGCCCGTCGTGGATCAGATCCCGCTCGCCGAGTGTGTCCAGTAGCGCGACCCGCTGCCGCTCCGGCCCGGAGTACCAGACGCGCAGGGTGTGGGTGCCGGTGACCAGGGCGGCCAGGTCGCTGCTGTTGGCGGCCAGGCCCGCGATCGGCGGCAGGCCCAGGTCGGCGCGCTGCACCACGGTGCCGGAGAGCCCCTCCAGCTGGGATGTCTGCAGGTCGACCAGGAGTTGCGCGGCCGTGCGTGGCGGCAGGGCGGGCTCGGCCTCGGCGGCGAACGTGCCGATGGCGGCGCCACCACCGATCACGGTGGCGGCGGCGGCCACGGGCACCAGCCAGCGCAGGACGGGACGGCTCGTGATGACGGACATGTGGGCACCTCCTGCGCACATCCTGCCTGGTGGTAGCTGTGAGGGTGCTGAGACGACCGTATCGGCCCCGGATGGGCGGTGGCACGCTTGGCGTTGTGCGGCTGCTGGTGGTGGAGGACGAGGCGCGGCTGGCGGCCGCCCTGCAACGGGGCCTGCAGGCGGAGGGCTTCGCGGTCGACGTGGCGTCCACCGGGCCGGCCGGGTTGGACGCCGCCCGGCACGGCGGCTACGACGCGATGATCCTCGACGTGATGCTGCCCGGGCTCTCCGGCTACGAGCTGGTCCGCCGGCTGCGCGCCGAGGAGCACTGGCTGCCGGTGCTCATGCTCTCGGCCAAGGACGGCGAGTACGACCAGGCCGACGGCCTGGACTGCGGCGCCGACGACTACCTCACCAAGCCCTTCTCGTACGTGGTGCTGCTGGCCCGGCTGCGCGCGCTGCTGCGCCGGGGCGCGCCCCAGCGCCCCGCCGTGCTCACGGTCGGTGACCTGCGGCTCGACCCGGCGCGGCGACGGGTGACCCGCGCCGACGTCGAGGTCGCGCTCACCGCCCGCGAGTTCGCGCTGCTCGACTACCTCATGCGCCGCGCCGGCGAGGTGGTGTCCAAGACCGAACTGCTGGACCACGTCTGGGACGCCAGCCTGGAGACCGCCCCGAACGCGGTCGAGGTGTACGTCGGCTACCTGCGCCGCAAGATCGGTCGGGAGCGGCTGGAGACGGTGCGCGGCGCCGGCTACCGCCTGGTGTCCACGTGACCCCCGGGCCGGGGGATCGCCGCCGCGGCGGTCTGCTGTCCGCGCCCCTGCCGCGCGGCGTGGCCCTCGGCCTGCGCGGCCGGCTCATGGTGATCGGCGTGCTCGGCCTCAGCGTGGGGCTGGCGCTCGGCGGCGTGGTGCTGCTCGCCGTCCTCGGGTACGCGCTGCAACGCAGCGTGGACGCGGACGCGACCCGGACGGCCGAGGCCGTCGCCCGGCTCGCCGCCGAGGACGCGCTGCCCGATCCGCTGCCCGTGGCCGGCGGTCAGGTGCGGGTGCAGGTCGTCGACGCGCAGGGGCGGATCCGCGCCGCGTCGATCGACGCCGACCGGCTGGTGCCGATGGTGCGCCCCGACCGGCTCGACCCGGACCGGCGCGAACGCCTGGTGGTCTCGGGCGAACGCGTGGGCCTCGCCGGGCCCGTGCGCGTGGTGACCGTGCCCGCCGGCACCGCCGCCGACCCGCTCACCGTGCTGGTCGCGAAGTCGTTGGCCGACGTCCGGCACAGCACGCACGTCGTACGGACCATCCTGCTGGTCAGCTTCCCGCTGCTGGTCGGGGTGCTCGCCGCGGTGGCCTGGCGGGTGGTCGGCGCGACCCTGCGACCCGTGGAGGCGCTGCGCCGGGGCGCCGAGGAGATCACCGGCCGCGCGGGACCGGAGCGGCTGCCGGTGCCCGCCTCCCGGGACGAGGTGCACCGGCTGGCGGTCACCCTGAACGGCATGCTGGACCGGCTGGAGTCGGCGCGGCAGCGGCAGCGGGCCTTCGTGGCCGACGCCGCGCACGAGCTGCGCAGCCCGGTGACCAACATCCGCACCGAGCTGGAGGTCGCCCAGCGCCTCGGCGACCGTACGGACTGGGCGGCCGTGACGGAGAGCCTGCTCGCCGACACCGAGCGGCTGAGCCGTCTCGTGGACGACCTGCTGCTCCTGGCCCGGCTCGACGAGGCCGCCGGCCGGGGCACCGCCCGGTCCGGTCCGGCGGCGACCGGGCCGGTCGAGCTGGGTGAGCTGTTGACCGTGACGGCGTCCCGCTACCCGTCGCCGCCGGTGGAGGTGACGCCGCCCGGCGCGCCGCTGTGGACCGTCGGCGACCCGGACGAGCTGCGCCGCGTCCTCACGAACCTGCTGGACAACGCCGTGCGGCACGCGCGTACGCGGGTGGTGCTGGCCGCCGCGCCGGCCGGGGCGTACCACCTGGTGACGGTGACCGACGACGGACCCGGCATCCCGGCCGCGGACCGCGAGCGGGTCTTCGACCGGTTCACCCGGCTGGACGACGCGCGGGCCCGCGATGCCGGCGGCGCCGGTCTGGGCCTGGCGATCGTCCGGGAGCTGGTACGCCGGGCCGGCGGCACGGTGAGCCTCGACGACGCCGACGGGCCGGGTCTACGGGTGTCGTTGCGGCTGCCCGCGCTGTCCCCGAGCGACGAGGGCCGGTGATCAGGCGAGCAGGAGGACACCCACGACGACGAGCGGCAGGCCGACGAACAGGAAGATCCCGACTCCGGTGAGCACCCGGCCCCCGCGACGGTCCGGTCACCGGCGGCGGGTGCAGACCTCGTCGGCCGTGGCGACGGTGTCCGTGGACCAGACGACCGCCACGGTGAAGCAGTAGTCGTTGCTGGGGCTCAGCCCGTAGACGACGAAGCTGGTGGTGCCGGCGGGCAGGTCGGTGAGGGCCGACTTCGGCTGCCCGGCCCGCCCACCCGAGATGACCACGGGCCCCTCCCCGCCGGCCGGGTAGGTCCAGCGCAGCGCCACGTTGTCGCGGTTGTCGCGGAGGCTCACGCCGGTGGGTGGCGTACCGGGGGAGACGGTCGGACCCGCGGGGCTGGGGGGCGCCGCGGCGGTGGTCGCCGCCGCCGCGCGCGTCGTGGCGGGGGGCTGTGCCGGGGGCGGCGCGTCCCCGTCGACGCGGCTGAATCCGACGATCACCGCGGCCGCGCCGAGCAGCACGACGACCATGCCGGCGACCACCAGGGGGACGAGCCGGCGCCGCGCCGGGGGCGCCGGCCGGTGCACCGGCGCCGGCAGCAGCGGGGACGGCGGCTCGGGGGCGCGGCGTACCCGGTGCACACCGGCGGCCTCCTCACCGGCCAGGCCGGCCACCGTGGGCGGCACCCGGGCCTCGGGCGGCCCGCCGGCGCGGCTCGGCGGTGGCCACCCGTCGTCGTACGCGGTCGGCGGCCACTCGCCGGCGACCGCGCCGGAATGCGCGCGGGCTCCCGACGTCGCCTCCCCGGCCGGCCGCGCGTCGTCCGGCCACGGGGCGTCGGCCGGCGCCGAGCCATCGGACCACGGGGCGTCGGCCCCCGCCCAGCCATCGGACCACGGGGCGTCCGCCGCCGTCGGGTCGTCCGGCCACGGGGCGTCGGCCCTCGGCGTCGGGTCGTCCGGCCACGAGGCGTCGTCGGGCGCGCCGGCGCTCGCCGGCGCGTCGGGCCACGGCGCGTCGGCGGCCGGTGCCGGCGGCTCGTCGCCGGTGTGCTCCGGCGGCCACCAGGCGCGATCGGCCCCGGTCGGGTCGTCCACGGGCTGGCGTGGCACGGGGACCGTCGGCGGGTACGCCGGCCCGTCACCCTGGGGTGGGGTGCGGGCCGAGGGCACCACCGGGGCGTCCCGCGTGGCCGGTGAGGTCTCGGCGCAGACGTGGTCGGGGTTGGCGGCGGCCCGGGCGAGCGCCGCCACCTGGACGGCGAGCGGGTCGTCCACGGGGAGGTGCTGCCGGCAGAGTTCCCGGGCCAGGGCGAGGTTCTCGTGCGCCTCGGCGAACTGCCCGCAGTCGCGCTGCATGGCGCCGAGCCGGGCGAGCATCTTGATGCCGCTCGGGTGCCCGTCGCCGTACACCTCCCGGTGCAGCTCCCAGGCGTCCTGGAGGCGGTCGCGGGCGACCTGGCACTGCCCGCGGGCGTACTCGACGGTGGCCAGGTCGGCGTGGGCGGCGAGCACCCGCAGCGACTCGGGGCCGTCCTGCGCCGTCAACTCGATGATGACGTCCTGGTAGAGGCGGGCGGCCCGGGAGTGCGCGCCGACCCGGTGCAGCACGGCGGCCAGGGTCGCGGCGGCCGCGACGGTGCGGGGGTCGGAGCGGCCGTGCAGGCGGGTGTGCGCCGCGTACGCGTACGCCGCCCAGCCCCGGGCGGAGTGCGGCTCGCCGAGGGCGACCAGCACCCGGGCCTGGAGGCTCGCCGCCTCGGCGAGGTCGGGCGTGGCGTTGACGGGGCGCGGGTCGGCGTCGCTCAGCGCGTCGGACAGCAGCCGTTGCGCGCCGGCGAGGTCCCCCGTGGACACCAGCCGGTGCGCCTGGTCGGTGAGTTCGCCGAAGCCGGAGGGCACGCCCCATCGTGCTCATCCGAGCACGGTATGTACAAGACCCGCGCCGGTGTGGATACGTCAGGATCCGGTCAGGTGGTCGACCAGCGTCTCGCTGATCCGGCGCAGCTGCGTGACCTGGGCCGGGGTGAGCGCGTCGAACAGGTGCCGGCGTACGCCCTCGACGTGGCCGGGCGCGGCGGCCGCGAGAGTCGCGAAGCCGGCGTCGGTGAGGTGGGCAATCTGGCCCCGCCGGTCCGTCGGGCAGTCCTCCCGCCGCACCCAGCCGGCGTCCTCGAGTCGCGCCACGGCGTGCGAGAGCCGGCTGCGCGACGAGCCGGTCACGTCCGCCAGCTCGCTCATGCGCAGCCGGCGCTCGGGTGCCTCGGAGAGCCGGACCAGGATCTCGTAGTACGCGTGCGGCATCCCCGCGTCGCGTTGCAGCTCGCGGTCCAGGTTCTCCATGAGCCCCCGCGTGGCGGCGAGGAACGCCCGCCAGGTGCGCTGCTCGTCCGGATCCAACCACCGTGTCATGACCCCCATCATACGGCGGTTAGTTGAGAGTTCAACAAAACCGAGCTACCGTCGACGCATGGGAATCCACCGGCTCAACCACGCGGTCCTCTACGTCAGCGACCTCGCGCGCAGCGTCGCCTTCTACCGGGACGTGCTGGGCTTCCGGCAGGTCGAGATGACCCCGGACGGCTTCCGCGGCGCCGCCTTCCTCCAGGCGCCCGACTCCACCAACGACCACGACCTCGGCCTCTTCGAGATCGGCGCGGCCGCGGGCCGCTCGACGGCCGGCCGCGCCACCGTGGGCCTCTACCACCTGGCCTGGGAGGTGGACACGCTCGACGAACTCGCCGCCACCGCCGAGCGGCTGGCCGCCGCCGGCGCGCTCGTCGGCGCGTCCGACCACGGCAGCACCAAGAGCCTCTACGGGCAGGACCCGGACGGCCTGGAGTTCGAGATCGTCTGGCTCGTCCCGGCGGACCTGCTCGACGACGCCGCGCTGGACGCGCGCAAGCGCATCGGCCGGCTCGACCTCGACCGGGAGCGGCAGCGCTACGGCGGCCAGACCCGCGGCGGGGTGGGCATCTCCGTGTCCGCCTGAACCGGCCGTGCGGTAGAACGGCAGGATGTCCAGCGACCCGATCGCCCCCGTCCTGCGTGAACTGCTCGTCCGGCAGCTGGAGGCCTGGCTGCCGGCGGCCCTGAAGCGCTCCCGCCGCGCCACCCTCGCCCTGGCGTACGCCGACGGGGACGCCCGTGGCGCGGACGACGCGCTGCGGGCGGTCGCCGCGCAGGCGGACCGGCTGCGCGGTAGCCGGCTCGCGGTGGTCGTGCTCGCCGCCGGGGCGGCCGACCTGCCGGCGCGGCTCGGGCCGATCGAGGCCGCGCTACCGGCCGACGTGGCCGTGCACGTGGTGCCGGGCGGTCCGGACCGCCTGCCCGTCGCGTTGAAGGCGGCCGGTGCCGCCGGCGCCCCGCTCCTGTCCGTCGTGGACCTCGGCGTCCCGACGGCGGGCGCGGCCGGCACCGCCGATCCGACCCCGCCCGCGGGCCTGGACCCGGCCGTGCTGGCCGCCGCGGCCGGCGGCCGGCCCTCCGAACTGCTGCTCTGGGGCGGCGGACCCGCCCGCGGCGCGCTGACGGCGGCCGGATTCCCGCTGGTGGCCGAGGCGGAGCTGGTGGCCGGCGAGGGCGGGACGGGAACGGCGATCACGCTCGGCACCGGGTGGGACCGCAGCCTGGAGGCGTTCAAGGACGCGCTGTGGGCGGTCGACGCCGGCCTGCGGTACGGCGATCCGGCCGACCCGGAACACCTGCTGGACGTCTCGCGTGACCCGGATCCCGGCCCCCTGCGCCGGGAACTGCTCGCCGAGCTGGCCCGCTCCGGTCCGCGTACGGTCAGCGAGCTGCGCCGCCACACGCTGACCGCCACCGTCTACCGGTCGGCCGACGCCGTGCGGGCGCTGACCGGGCTGGTCGACGACGGCGAGGTGGTCCGCGAGCGGGAGTCCGGGCGGCTCGCCGGTGACGAGTTCATCTCCCTCGCCGGTTGAGGGCTCCCGCCGGGAGCCCGCGGCGCACCACGACGGGCGGGCGCCCTCCCGCCGTGATGACCGTCGGACAGGCGGATCTCAGTACCGGGTCTTCACCAGGAACGCGTAGCCGACCACCTTGGTGCCGTTCCAGTTGTACATGGGGTAGCACGGCCCCGGCGACGTCCACGACGAGACGTACGTCGGGCGCGCCGCCTTGCACGCCGACAACGTCGGGTAGAGCGGGCTCGTGTAGTCGGCGAGAGCGGGCGAGGCGGTGCCCAGCACCAGGCCACCGGCGAGTGCGGCGGCGGCCACGAGGCTGCGGGTGCGGGGACGACGCAGGCGGTTCGCCATCTGTTCTCCGTTCCGTACGGGCGGATCCATTGAGGATCTTGACGTACGGAGCATAACGGCGTTCGCTGCTGACCACCCGGCGTCCGGCGCCCAAGATCAGAAATGCGACACGACGACTGCCCCGGGGTGCCGGTGGTGTCACCGGCACCCCGCGCGACCTCGGGAGCTCACCGCCGGGACTTGTCCTGCTTCCACGACAGCGGACCGGGCAGGTCCACCCGGTGCGCGCGAGCCCGGGAGTTCCAGGACCACCGGCCGATCTTGATGCTCCACGAGGAGAAGCCGTTCTCGGTGAAGTTGAGGATCAGCGGCCCGATCTTCTGCCGCTTGCGGAACATCACACCCATCGCCGAACTCCCTTCCTCGCCGTGCCTGCCTGCCGTCGGAATCGTCAATGCCCGCGCGGCCGGATCGGGAAACTCGGAGGCGTTCCAGGGTGGACTCAGCGCACGGAGTGCGGCGACCCGCGCCACGTCTCGGCCGGCGGCCGGGGCCGCACGACGCGCGCGGACGGGGGTTGCTCACGGCCGGCCCGGAACGCCCCGGGGCTGACGCCGACCTCCCGCGTGAAGAACCGGCCGAAGTTGGTCGGCTCGGAGAAGCCCAGCCCGCGGCCGATCCGGGCGATCGGCTCGTCGGTGGCGGCGAGCAGGCGGCTGGCCTGCAACGCCACCCGCTCGTCGATCACCTGCTTGGCGCTGCGTCCGGTCACCGCGAGGCAGGCGCGGGTGAGCGTACGCACCGAGCAGCCCAGCCGGGCGGCGTAGTCCTCCACCCGGCGGGTGTGCCGGTAGCCGCGCTCGACCTCGCGGCAGAAGCGCCGGAAGGTGGTCTCCTCGGGCCGGGGCGCCGGCCGCGCCTCGTTGCTCAGGGCGAGCCGGAGGAGCAGCACGGCGAGCTGGTGACGGAGCAACCCCCGGGCGGCGGCCACCCCGCGGTGCCGCGCACAGTCGACGGCGAGCTGACTCACCTCGGTGATGACCGCGTCCTCGTCCTCGCCGGCGAGCTGCCGCCACGCCGGTACCGCGTCCGGGTCGACGTCGAGGCCGCGCAGGGCCGCGGCGTCCCAGCGCACCACGGTGGCGTCGAGCCGCGGGCAGGGGCAGCGCAGCACCTGCCCGACGTGCACCCGCAACAGGGTGCCGGGACGGCAGGGGAGCGGTTGGAAGTCCAGCTCGGCGTCGCCGTGCCCGCTCGTGGCCAGCACCAGCAGGTCCTTGTCGACGAGCACCGGACGCCGCCAGCCGGGATCGCCGGCCAGGTCGGCCAGGGCGAGGGTCTCTATCTCGACCGGGAAGGGGAGCGCGTCGCTGACCGATGCCGGGGGGAACTGACCGCAGAAGACCATCGCAGGTGACGGTAGTCGGCGTCGCAGGTCAACGCATCCCGACACCGCGGGCGGGCGCCTCTCCGGCACCGGCCCGACGCCCTCGCCGGCGTCCGGTGCCGATCACGCTCGTCCCGGCCGGGCTTGTCCCGGTCGGCGCCGCCGGGCTACGTTACCCGGCGGTAGCGTCGTCCGGGACGGCGCGGCCGTGCCGCGTGGAGGTCGCGGACGGCGCGCGGGATCGGCGGACGGCCGGCGACTCGCGATGGGGTGAGCATGACGGATCTGTTCTCGGTCGAAGGCAAGACGGTCCTGGTCACGGGCGGATCCCGAGGGATCGGTCTGATGATCGCCGAGGGCTTCGTGCGCGCCGGCGCCCACGTGGTCATCTCGTCCCGCAAGGCGGACGTGTGCGCGTCGGTGGCCGAGAAGCTCTCCGCCGAGGGTCGGTGCGAGGCGATCCCGGCGGACCTGTCCAGCGACGCCGGCGCCGAAGGGCTCGCCGCCGCGGTCCGCGAGCGCTTCGACCGGCTCGACGTGCTGGTGAACAACGCGGGCGCCACGTGGGGCGCGCCGCTGGAGGCGTACCCGGAGAGCGCGTTCGACAAGCTCTGGGCGGTCAACGTCAAGGCCGTCTTCCGGCTCACCACCGCGCTGCTGCCGGCGTTGCGGGCCGCGGCCAGCGAAGACGATCCCGCCCGGGTGATCAACATCGGTTCCATCGACGGGATCCGGGTGCCGTGGATGGAGGTGTACGCGTACTCGGCCACCAAGGCGGCCGTGCACATGCTCACCCGCAGCCTCGCCCACCAGCTCGCGGGGGAGCGGATCACCGTGAACGCGATCGCGCCCGGCCCGTTCGAGAGCAAGATGATGGCGTTCGCGCTGGACGACCCGGCGTCCCGGGCGGCCATCGAGCAGCAGGTGCCGCTGGGCCGGATCGGCCGGCCCGAGGACATGGCCGGTACGGCGATCTACCTGTCCTCGCGCGCCGGGGCATACCTCACCGGAGCGGTCATTCCGGTCGACGGCGGCATCACCACCCACGGCTGAACGTCGGCCCGGCCCGGGGGGCGGGCGGCCCGACGTACGCCCGGGTGTGGTGGAGCCGCGCGGACTCGGCAGATCCGCGCGGCCCCGGTGGCCGGATGGCCGGTGTTACCCGGTGTGACGGTGCTCAGCGGCCGGCGAGCAGCCGGTTGACCGCTGTGTCGACGTCCAGGTGCTCGGCCTCGCGGCCGCGCGGGACGACGACGTAGGTCCGCCGCAGGAAGCGCACCAGGACGCTCCTCGGCACCTCGAAGAGAGCGTTGCCGTCGGGTGACGACAGCGCCAGCGCGACGAAGTCGCCGCGCGGGGTGGCCCACGGCCACACCCGGACGTCGCCGATACCAGCCGGCTCGTCGAGACCCGTGACCAGCAGTTCCCGCGCGAACGACCAGCTGACGGCCTCGCCCCCCGCCGACTCGGCGTGGAACAGGACATGGACCGCATACGGGTCAGCAGGGTCGTAACGCAGGCTGGCACGCACCGGCAAGGCGGTGGCGTCAGGCGCGACGAGCCTTAGCGACGTCTCGACCTCTACGGTCGTCGGTCGGATGACACTCATGGACGTTCTCCCCCCGGCACCGCTGCGGAACGCGCGTGTCCCGCTTTTCCCATACTCAGGTGCTACTCCTGGCTACGCTCCGCCATACGCTGACTTCACCCAGTGGTGGGAAGGGGTTCGGAAAGGCCTCCTGAATGTGAAAATTCATGTAGGATTTCCGGTTCTGCCCAGTGCGTCGTCCCGCCCGGCATCGGGTGGTTCAGTCGTCGACTTACTCCGGTAACGTCCAGTCGTCGGAAGGGGTGACGGTCCCGAGCGACACTAGGGGGTGAAATGGTCACGAAACGATCCTCAGTGGATCCGATCGCGGCGCCCGGCCCACCGAAAGTCGCGGTCCGAGCAGCCGAAAAGCGGGGGTACGCGGTGCCGATGGAGCAGCACGACCGGTCCGGTCGGCCGGCCGTGGGTGACGGGACGCCGGAACGGGGCGCGGCAGGGGTCGCCCTCGCCGAACGGCGGCGCCCCCGGTGGCGGCAGCGCCTGTCCCTGACCCTCGATCTCATCCGGGCGAACCCCACGGGCCGGATCGCCCTGAAGATCTTCGTGGCCATCGCCGGTGCGATCGTCGTCACGGTCGGTGCCGCCCTCATCCCCCTGCCCGGGCCGGGCTGGCTGCTGGTGATCGCCGGCCTCGGCATCTGGGCCGTGGAGTTCCACTGGGCCAAGCGACTGCTCGCCTTCACCCGCCGCAACGTCCAGAGCTGGACCCGGTGGGTGACGAGACAGTCACTCGGCGTGCGATTCGTGCTGGGGGTGGTGGGCCTCGTCTTCGTGGCGGCCGTGCTCTGGCTCTCCCTCAAGTACAGCCTCGGCATCGACGTGGTCGCCCGGATCATGCACTACCTCGCGACGCACTGACCCCGGATTCGCCGTCCGCCCACAGGATCAGGTACAGTCATCCGCGCTGAGGGCGATTAGCTCAGCGGGAGAGCGCTTCGTTCACACCGAAGAGGTCACTGGTTCGATCCCAGTATCGCCCACGCAGGTCAAAGGCCATTCCCATTCATCGGGGATGGCCTTTTTGCTGCCCGTACAGCAGCCGAGGTCGTTCTGTGCGGGCGCTACCGAGGTGTGGTAACCGTGGCCGACGTGCTGAGGGTCGATGATCTTCGCCGGGTGTGCGGCATGCTGCTGGACGCAGTGGAGAAGCGGTTCGGCGCGGAGGTCGATCTGTCGGGCCTCGGTGTCGACCACTATTGGAACGTCGACCTGCGGTCCGCGTTCGAGCTGGCGCATGACCCGGCGGCGGCAATCGACGTCGGGCAGAGCAGTGACGACGTTGCGGAACTGCGCGCGCTGCTGCGCCGTCCGGCAGACGACATGCCGGTGCTCTGGCACGACCTGCAACACCTCGCGGGCGTTCTGCGGCTGCTGGCGTACCTCGACCTGCCAGCCGCCAGCACTGGCGACAGCTGACGGTGCACCCTGCGCATCTGAGCCGCCGGGACCTGACCGGGTGTGCGTCAGATGCCGAGGAAATCGCCGAGGCGCTTGAGGGCGTCGCGGGTCGCCTTCGATGAGACCTGGGTGTATCTCCATTGTCACGGAGAAACGGGCGTGCCGGGGAGCTGCATGGCGACTCTCGGGTGGACGTCGAGGTCGGCCAGGAGCGTGGCGCCGGTGCGGCGGGCGTCGTGAACGGTGATCGGCGTGACGTTGGCTCTCCCGCATCTCGTCTGCCAGGAGCGTTGGAAGTTGCGCGGCTCGATGGGTGTGCCGTGGCGGATGGTGAAGACGTCCTTGCCCTGGGCATAGCATTGGCAGGTCCGGGCCACCTGGTTGATCCAGATCTGCACGTCCCGCGACTGGAGCCGGTCGAGCCGATTGGCCCCGAGGCCGGGGGCGATGTAGCGGCGGACGAACGTCTCGTAGGCTGCCGGCGCAACGTCAGCGCATCACCGTGCCAGGCGAGACCGTCGCCGCCGGGCTGGTCCGCGACCTCGCCGGCAAAGCCTTGGCCTCTCGCACGCTTGCATGGCCCGCACAAAGATCGTCTTTCGGGGAATGACGCAAGGGTGTTGACGGCCTAGAAGTAGGGGTCCAGGTAGCTGCCCCAATTCCAGTGACCGTCTACCGCGAAGCCAATGTACGAGTTGATGGTGGCTGGGACCGAAGGCCCGTCCAGCACAGAGGTGAAGTAGTAGATGCCGTTACCTGGGTCGAGACAAGCTTGCCACGTGTAGGTTCCGGCGGCGAGAGTTATGTCTCGGAGCCAGATGTTCTCAGAGCCTCTCACGATGCCCCACGCGTACCGCCCGCTAGCCAACGTGATAGACCTGGTTTGGCATGACCTAGCCATGGAGTCGTTAGGGCTTGCCGATATCCACTGGATCTTGTCGAGGTATGCGGTTTGGGCCGCCTGCGCGGGTGAACCTAGCGCCAAGAGTGCGGCAGTTGCCGTCACGACCACCGCGAGAAAGGCCCGAGTCCTCTTGAGCATCTACGCCTCCTTGGTCGACGCTCGGCATCGACCCTCGTCATGCTGATATAGCGGACTGGCCGGACCGGTCCTCCGCCCAGTTATCGAGCCGGACAGTAGGCATCCCGTGCTATGCAGACGGATGGAGGCTAGCAGATCAACCCGGCCCCGCGGCCTCATCGCTCCACTTAGTACGGATCATCGCCTCGAGGCAACAGTGCCCGGTCACAGGTCAGGGCAGATCGTCACCGGTGGATACTTCTGCTGTTCGTGCCGCCTCCCGGATCGACCACCTCGCCGTCCAGCACTGGGTGACGGAGCTCGGCGCCGTGGCAGAGCCGCCGGCGGCCTTCCGAGGCCGTCCAAGACCGGTGGCACGCCGTCGACGAACCCACCTCGTCGCGCTCGTCTGCGCTGGCGCACGGTGTAGCACGAACGCCCGCCGAGTAGCCACGGCGCTCCACACGGCCGGACTATCCCGTACGTCCCGCGCCTGGCGTTCACACCGAAGCGTCATGGGCAGTCTTCCACTGCTCGGGACCGGCCGCCCGTCCCCGGCTTTGGCGAAGCTGTCCCGACCGAGCGGGCCGGATCCCGTACGCTTCGGCCGTGTTCACCCCGATCCGCACGCGCCGGCTCACCCTTCGGCCGGTCACGATGGACGACCTTGACGACGTGTACGCGTACCAGCGCCGGCCCGACGTGTGCCGCTGGATGCTCGGCAATGAGCCGCGCAGCCGCGAGCAGTCGCGGGAGTCGGTGGCGGCGATGACAAACGAGGACGCGCTGCGTGCCGAGGGCGACGTCCTGACCTTGGCCGCGGAGGCGAATGGGCGGGTGACCGGCACCGTTGAACTGGTCTGGCGGAGCCAGGCCGACCGCACCGCCGAGATCGGGTACGTCTTCAACCCGGAGTTCTCGGGCCGGGGGCTGGCCACCGAGGCCGTGGCGGCGCTGTTGGGATGGGGCTTCGAGGAGTTCGGCCTGCACCGCGTCTACGGCCGGTGCCACGCCGGCAACGAGGCATCGGCCCGGCTGATGACCCGGCTGGGGATGCGGTGCGAGGCGCGGCATGTCGAGAGCTACCTGTTCCGCGGCGAGTGGGCCGACCAGCTCGTGTTCGCGATGTTGGCCCGGGAATGGCTGTCGCGACCGGGACAAACGAGGGGGCGAGGCACCGTTGCGCCGGCGCGGAAGTCGGTGCGCGGTGTGTGAGGGGTTATAAGGGCGCAGGCAGGCCGGTAGCGTTGGTGGGACGGCGGCCCGGGGGCCGATGGTGCATCCCGCGCTACGAGGAGGTTCGGGATGGATTCCTTGCCGGAACTGACCTTCGGGCAGCGGTTGAAGGTCTACCGGGAGCGGTCGGGGAAGACGCGCGCGGTGCTCGGTGGGTTGGTGGGTCGCAGCGCCGAGTGGGTCAAGGCGGTGGAGACCGACCGGATCCTGCCGCCGCGCATCCACATGCTGGATCGCATCGCGCGTGCGCTCAAGGTCGACGTGTCAGCGTTGATCGGGGAGTTGAGCGACCGGTCCGCCGTGGTCAACGGGCCGGAGCATCCGGCACTTGCGTCGGTACGGGACGCCGTGAACCGCTTCGTACTCTCCGAGGAGGCTCCCGCCGAGTCGTTGACGAGCTTGAGAGATCGGCTTGCGATGGCGTGGCGGGCACGCCATCAGGCGTCCGACCACCGAACGGTGCTGGGCGGGTTGCTGCCGGGGCTGCTGCATGATGTGCAGCGCGCCGCGTTGGGGTACGAGGGTGACGAGCGCCGGCAGGCGCAGGCGCTGTTGGCGGAGACGCTTGGGCTCACGCAGATGTTTCTCGCCTACCAACCCGCCGCCGAGCTGTTGTGGCGGGTCGCGGACCGGGCGATGGTGGCGGCGCAGGAGTCCGGCAACCCGGAGGCGGTGGCGTGCGCGGCATGGTTCCTGTGCCAGGTGCATCGGGACGCCGGCGACTGGGATACCGCTATGGCGGTGACACTGGACGTCCTGTCGACGCTGGAGCCACGGACGGCGGACGGGAACACGAATCTGCTGGCGCTCTGGGGTGCGCTGAACTTCGAGGCCGCGTACACCGCCGCTCGTGCTGGTGAGGAAGGCCGCGCCTGGCGGTACTGGGATCGCGCGGACCGGGTGGCGCAGCGCCTGCCGCAGGACTTCTACCAGCCGCAGACGTCATTCTCCCGCGTCATCATGGGCGCTCACGCGGTGACGGTGGCGGTGGAGTTGCAGAAGTCCGGTGAGGCGGTGCGGCAGGCACGCCGCCATGATTCGGCGGCGATTCCGTCGAGGCCGCGTCGGGCGCGTCATCTGATCGAGGTCGCGCGGGCGCACTACGGCAAGGACGACCAGGAACTGGCCGTGACAACCCTCCGGCGGGCCTACGAGTCGGCCCCGGAAACAATTCGCTTCAACGGGTACGCCCGCCAGATCACCTTGGACCTGCTCGATGGCCCGCGTTCCACCCGTGACGACGCCCGTGATCTCGCCCTGAAGGTCGGGCTTCTCTCCTGATCTGCGGGTACGAACCGTACCCGTTCCGCTCGGCGACCGCCCGTAGCTTCTTGCTCACGGGATGCGGCGGGCGGTGCGGCTGTCGCCTGGTCGTCGCGTCCCTCTCAGCTGCGAGGGCATGAGGCCGCCCTCGTGATCGACGAGGGAGGGTATGTGCGGCGTGTCTCGTATGACGACTACCTCTCGGCTACCGCGCTGACTCTCGCCCGCAGGCATCGGCCGGTGTGGTCATGGAAGCTCTGGCGGCGCGTCTGCCGCTGTGGAGCAGACCTTCCCTGCCGTGCCCGGCATCGGGTTCCGATCAACCGTGGCCATTGGCCGCAGGAGGATGAGCAGTGAGAAGCGGGCAGGAGCAGACGATCGTCGCCGTGCACATCCGAGGGCTCGATGGCATGTGCGTTGGCTGCCGCGCCTGGTGGTCACGGCTGACTCCGTACCCGTGCTGGCAGGTGGATTGGGCGACCAGCCAGCAGGCCCGGACAATCACCGCTCGTTTCCTGGAGGGTGTGCGGTGACCACCCATGGCCCGGTCATGCCGATCTGGAGCTGCGGAGGCTGCGACCTGCCCTGGCCCTGCCCGACGCGGAAGCGGGAGCTGCGGGCCGAGTATGCCGACGCCCCGGTGTCGCTGGCCCTCTACCTCGGCTCCTACCTCGTCCAAGCCACCGAGGACATGCCCTGGACACCGGCCGGCGTGCTGCACCGCCGCTTCCTCGGCTGGACCAGGGCGGCCGACCAGCCCATGCCAGCAGTACAGCAGCGAAGTACAGCAACTGTGCCAGCCGAACCGAGCCGAGAAGCGCCTCAACAGGCCGTCTGACCTCGTACCAAGCCCGGTCCAACCGACTCGCCGAGAGTTCACACCGAAGAGGTCACTGGTTCGATCCCCAGTATCGCCCACGCACGTAAAGGGCCATTCCCTTTCATCGGGGGTGCCCGTACAGCAGCTCGCCGTGCCCCAGCACCTGCATGGGGGCTCGCAGGTGGACGTCCAGGGCGGCCAGCCGGGGTTCACCAGCTGATTCTGGCCGCCACCGGCAGGTGGTCGCTGCCGGTGGCCGGCAGCACCCACGAGCTCGTCGGCTCCACGCCGCGGACCAGGATCTGGTCGATCCGCACCATCGGGAACTCCGCCGGCCAGGTGAAGCCGAAGCGGTCCCCGGCCGCGTCGTGAGCCGAGCGCAGCCGCGAGGTGATGTCGGCGAACGCGCGGTCGTCCGTGGTGCCGTTCAGGTCGCCGAGCAGCACCACCCGCTCGTTCTGCTCGGCGGCGATGGCCTCGCCGAGCGCCTGCGCGTTTCGGTCCCGGTGGGCCGTCGAGAAGCCCGCCCTGGGATTGACCCGTACGGACCCCAGGTGGGCCACGTACACCGCCAGCGGGCCCTGGTCCGTGCTCACCGTGGTGCGCAGCGCCCGGGTGTAGCCCATCCTGATGTCGACCGGCTGGGTGGCCGCCAGCGGCCCGGCGTCCATCTTGATGTCGACCGGCTGGGTGTCCGACAGTGGCAGCTTGCTCCACAGCCCGACCGTGCCCTGCACCGCGTGGTACGGGTACGCCTCCGACAGCGCATCCTCGTACGTGCCCCGGGCCTGCTCGGTCAGCTCCACCAAGGCCAGCACGTCCGCCCCGGAGGCGGCCAGGTCGCGGGCCGTGCCGACCGGGTCGGAATTGCCGGCGCCGACGTTGTGCTCGGCCACGGTGAGGTCGCCGCCGGGGTGGGACCTGTCGCCCAGCAGCCCGCCGAAGAGGTTCAGCCACACCACGGCCGGCACCAGCAGCGCGACCACCGCGGAGGCGGAGCGACGCCACAGCGCCCCGATCAGCAGTACGGGGATGAACAGACCGAACCACGGCAGGAAGGTCTCCACCAGGCTGCCGACGTTCCCGATCCGGTTCGGGATCTTCGCATGTAGCAGCATGAGGAGCCCGAGCAGGAGTGCCAGCGCCGCGATCGGTCGGCCGCGCTTCCAGGGGCCCGGCCGGGAGGCGGCGCGTATCGCCCGGCGGATGCGGGCACGGCCGGTTCCGGCGCCGGCATCCCGGCTGCTGGCGTCGTCCCGCCCGGACTCCGCCTCGTCCACCCTCGTCATGTCTGTCCTCGCTCACGTGCCGGTCACTGCTGCGGCCTCGGGTCTCGGGTGAGGTCGGCCGGGCCGGTCAGGTGGTCGTCGGGTGCCCCGACCAAGGCTCTCCACCGTGTTCCGGATACCGGCGGCAGCGGTGAGCAGGAGCATCCGGATCCCGGCGTCGGACCCGGCGGGGCTCCGGCCCACCTCGTCACCCGTGCTCTCCGTATCCCTCGTCTTCCGGCAATACGGTCTCAAGCGGGAGTTAAGGGTTCTGTAAAGGCCCGCCGGAGCCATCCGATCGTGCCGTGGATTCGGTGACAGATCCTCCCTGGGCGCCGACCCGGCTGCGCCTGCCCGGGCGTCCGTCAGGTTCCATGAGCGGTGGGGAGCGCGGGTGGCCTCACGTCCGGGCTCTCAGCACATCCCACCTCGCAACCCGGCGCGGCCGGGTCGAAGCCGTGCTCGACCAGCCAGCGGATCGCCACCAGGCTGCGGCACGACCACCATCCGCGGATCACGTCGAGGTCGACATCGGTGCGGTAGCCGGCGACCACGTCGTCAAGGTGCTCCTCGTGTCAGAGCGTCAGGACGGCGAGGTCGTACAGGGCGTCGCCCTGGCGCGATAGCGTGTCGGCATGTACGAGGCGCCCGAGAGCGACGATTACGAGGCCGAGTCCGAGCCGGTGCGGGTGGTGCCGGAGGCGACCGCTGCGGGGGACTGGTTCATCCTCGCCGCCATCGCGGTCGCGGTCGCAGGTCTGCTCGGGTGGCGTCGATGGAGCCGACGCAGCTAGGCCGTCGGGAGTCACGCCTCGGAGTCGGGGTCGCCGGATGCCTCCTGCCCGATCGGCGAGGCGGAGAACTCCAACGGCCGTCTCCGGCTCCGCAGCGCGTCGAGTAGCGCGACCAGGGCCAGCGCCCCGGCAACCACGCTCAGCCCGACCATCGGCGTCCCGTGGGCCAACGCCGGCGTGAGCAGCAACAGGGCCGCCAAGCCGGTCATCTGGGATCGGGGAGCGCTGCCGAAGATCTCGTACTCCAGCCGCATCCGGGCGACGAGGAAGAGCACCGGGCCGCCTACCACGAACAGAAGCCAGCTTGGCCGCGGCGGCCCGTACGGGTGATCGATCACCAGCTCGTAGCCGACCGCGGTGACGAGCACGCTGAGCACGACCAGCAGATGCGTCCGTTCCGACGCTGCGCCCAGCCGGCCGGGCATGGCCGCCCGGCCAAGCGCCTCGGTCAGCAGCAGACCGGCGCGGTGGAAGTAGATCCGCCAGAGCAGCGCGCTGGTGGCGAACGCGACCCCGAAGGCGGCGGCCCGCCACGCCGAGTATTCCGTCCCGCTGAAGACCACGCCGATGACCAGAATCGACTCACCCAGTGCGATGAGGAAGATCTGCTGGTAGCGGTCGGCAAGATGCGTCCCGGCGATCCGCCATCGGCCCACCGCCGAGGCCCCGAGCCGCGGCAGCGGCCAGCCCAGGGCCCAGGCGAGGTAGTCGCCAGCGAGGGCGGCAACCCACAGTGGCAGGCGAAGGTCGTCCGGGCCCAACGCGCCGGCCAGCCACAGCGGAGCGGTCGCCGCCGACCATGCGGCAAGCCGGAACGGCACCAGCCGTCGCGGATGGCCACGCAGCGCGGCGGCGACCACCAGCGGCCGCACCACCATCACCAGCAGGTACGCGACCGCGAACGGCAGCGCTCGCTCCTCCATGGCACGTGGCAGCGTCACCGCCATGACGAGGCCGGCGAACATGGTGCCGACCACGACGGCCTGGATGATCGGCCGCTCTGGTTCGTAGCGACTGGTGATCCAGGCGGTGTGCGACCAGATCAGCCAGAGCGCCAGGAAGAGCAGCAGCGTACGCGCACACCCCGTGACGAGCTGCCAGCCCGTGTCATCGGTCAGACCGGCAAATCGTTGCGAGACCCGGGTGAGGGCCACGACGAAGGCAAGGTCGAAGAAGAGCTCCAGGAATGTGGCGCGGCCCGAACTCCTGGGAGGGCGTAGCAGGTCCGCACCGCCTCCCACCGCCATGGTCCCGCCTCCGTCCGCCTCCCGCCGCACCAACGAGCCGACTGCGAGAGGCGTTGCTCCGGGACCGGCGGCGGACACCGCATTGTCGTTGTGGCGGCACGTGCGATCGCCGGTTCAGCCACCAGGGGGCAACCGCGGCAAGACCGGTGTCTTCCCGGCCAGGGCGACGGTCGAGTGGGTCAGGTCAGCGTCCGGATCGGGTTGCCGTCGAGGAAGGCGCCGATGTCGTCCACGGCGTCACGGAAGAACGTGGCGTAGTTCCGCTCGGTGACATAGCCGAGGTGCGGCGTGGCCAGGACGTTCGGCAGCGTACGGAAGTCATGGCCGGCGGGGAGCGGCTCCTCGTCGAACACATCCAGCCCGGCCCCCGCGATCCGCCCCTCGCGCAGCGCGGACGCCAGGGCGGACTGGTCGACGATCGCCGCCCGCGAGGTGTTGACCAGGTACGCGGTGGGCTTCATCGCCGCGAGTTCCCGCGCGCCGACGAGGCCACGCGTCCGGTCGCCGAGCACGAGGTGAACGGAGACGACGTCGGAGTCGGCGAGCAGGGCGTCCAGGCTCGGGGCCAGCCGCGCGCCGGCCGCCTCGGCCCGCTCCCGCGTCAGGTTCTGGCTCCAGGCCAGCACGTCCATGCCGAACGCCCGCCCGACCGCCGCCACCTGCGATCCGATCCTGCCCAGGCCGAGCAGCCCGAGGGTGCGTCCGTGCAGGTCGGTGCCGAGGGTGTGCTGCCAGGGACCGCCGCCGCGCAGCGCGGTCGCCTCGGGCACCAGGTGGCGGGCCAGGCCGAGGATCAGCGCCCAGGTCAGCTCGACGGTCGAGGTCCAGCCGCCGCCGGTGCCGCTCACCGTGACACCGTGCGCCCGCGCCGCCTCCAGGTCGATGGCGGCGTTGCTCATGCCGGTGGTGACGAGCAGCCGCAGGTGGGGCAGCCGGTCGAACACCTCGGCGGGGAACGGCGTGCGCTCCCTCATGGCGACCACGATCTCGTAGTCCTGGATGGCCGCCACGAGATCGTCGGCGCTGGTGAAGTGCTCGCGGAAGCTGGTGGCCCGGACTCGGGACCAGTCCGCCAGCCCGAGTGCCACCCCCTGGTAGTCGTCCAGCACGGCGCAGCGTAGGTCGGTTGACACGACGAAGGATCCGCCTTTCGTGTAGGTGGGTGCGTGCGGCGCCGGGGTCACCGCTCCAGCATGCGCAGGCCGGCTTCGTCGTGGGTGTCGCCGACAGCGGGGGGAAGGTTGTCGAGCTTCGCCATCTGTTCCGCGGTCAGTTCCACGGCGTCGGCGGCGGTGTTCTCCTCGACGCGGGCCACACGCTTGGTGCCGGGGATGGGGGCGATGTCGTCGCCCCGGCTCAGCAGCCAGGCCAGTGCGATCTGTGCCGGGGTGGCACCGGCTTCGGCGGCGATGGCTTGGACCTCGTCGGCGATTCGCAGGTTGCGTCGGAAGTTCTCGCCGGTGAAGCGCGGGTTGTTCTTCCGCAGGTCGGTGTCGTCGAAGTCGCTGGTCGAGCGGATCTGCCCGGTGAGGAAGCCGCGTCCGAGGGGCGAGTAGGGCACGAAGCCGATGTTCAGCTCGCGCAGCAACGGCAGCACCTGCGCCTCGGGGTGCCGGGTCCACAGGGAGTACTCCGACTGGACGGCGGTGATGGGGTGTACGGCGTGGGCGCGGCGGATCGTCTCCGGTCCGGCCTCGGACAGGCCGATGTGGCGGATTTTGCCTTCGCTGACCAGCTCGGCCAGTGCCCCGACCGTGTCCTCGATGGGCGTGTTCGGGTCGACCCGGTGCTGGTAGTACAGGTCGATGTGGTCGGTTCCCAACCGCTTGAGCGACCCTTCGACGGCGGTGCGGATGTTGGCCGGGCTGCTGTCCGGCTGTCCTGCCTCACCGCGCACATGCGAGATCAGGCCGAACTTCGTCGCCACCACGGCCTGGTCGCGGCGGCCCTTGAGTGCCTTGCCGAGAAGTTCCTCGTTGAGGTACGGACCGTAGAACTCGGCGGTGTCCAGGTGCGTGACGCCCAGTTCCAGGGCCCGGTGGATGGTGCGGATCGACTCGGCATCATCCGTGCCGGCTCCGGTGTAGGCGTAGGACATCGATACCAGGCCCAGACCGATACGAGAGACCTCCAGGTCTCCCAGCTTGATGTACTTCATCAGCGTTCTCCGTTCCTCTGCCAGGTGGTAGGCATTGCTGGCGCCGCTGAGCGCGGCGATGGCGATCTGCTTGTTGTCTCGGTGCACCGCGGATCACGGCCGTTCCAGGGCCGGGTGGCCGACGGTCAGGCGACGGGGACCCAGGTGAACCGGCCGTCGGGGCGGCGCTCGGCGCGGCCGAAGACCACGTCGGCGAAGTGGCAGCCGTAGCCGACGGTGTCGGGGCGGCTCAGCTCGTGGACGAGGCGGCGGCGGTGCTCGGCGGATTCGGCGGGGTCGTGGTCGATGCCGCAGGACCACTCGGGGTGGGTGACCTGGATCGGCGCGTGCAGCGCGTCGCCGAACGCGATGAGCCGCCGGCCGCCGCCGGTGATGGTGTACGTGGTGTGGCCCACGGTGTGTCCGGCCGCGAACGACGCCCGCACGCCGGGGAAGATCTCGTCGCCGTCCTCGATCTCACGGACGCGGGGTGCGAAGGCGGCCAGACGGTCCTCGGTCGCCCCGCCCTGGGCGGCCAGATCGCGTCGCTGCCACTCGGGTGCGGCGACGAGGTGGGTGGCGTGCCCGAACGGGTGCGTGCCGGTGCCGGGCGCGGTGCTCCACGCCCAGCCCAGGTGGTCGGTGTGCAGGTGGGTGATGGCGACGGCCTCGATCCGGCTCGGCTCCCGGCCCAGCCGCCGCAGGCTGTCCAGCAGCTCGCCGCCGTGGATGCTTCCGTACAGGGGGTTGGTCGGGTCGTCGGGGTAGGACTCGGGTCCGAACCCGGTGTCGATGAGCAGCGCCCGCTCACCCCGCTCGACCAGCAGCCCGCCGATGCTCGCGACCAGGAAGCCGCCGTCGTCGAGATGATCGGGGTGGGCCGCCCAGTCGGCGTCGGTGGCGGCGGGCAGCCAGCCGCCGGGCTTGAGCCGCACCATCCCGTCCGGGACGTGGGTGATCGTCAAGTCGCCCAGGGAGAGCGTACGCACCCGCGATGCGGTGGTCAGTCGTGAACGGTCGGAATCGGGCGCCGTGGCCATGTGGTCCTTGCCTCGTGTGCGAAGAGGTGCCGCCGGGCGGCGGTGCGGACCGAAAGTTACAACTAGAACGGATCTAGTTGCAACTAATTCAGTTGGAGTAAACTCGTGCCATGGCCACCGAGCGCGAGACCCGAGCCCAAGCCGACCGCCAGCTGTGCGGCTTGGTCAACGGTCTTGCCAGCCAGATCGAAGCCCACCTTCGGGTCCGGGCGACCACCCTCGGTCTGACCGCCTCACAGGGCACGGCGCTGCGCGAGCTGACCCGACCCATGACCCTGCGTGAACTCGCCGAACGGATGAGCTGCGAGCCCTCCAACGTCACCTTCGTCGCCGATCGCCTCGAAGAGCAGGGCTACCTCGAACGCCATCCCCATCCCGACGACCGCCGGGCCAAGCAGCTCGTCCTGACACCCAAGGGCACCGAACTGCGCGAACGCCTGCTCGCCTTGCTCGCCGAAGACTCGCCCCTGGCCCCGCTGGCCCCCGAGGAGCGGGACGTCCTGCAGCACCTGCTCACCCGCGCTCTCATTCGCTGACCTCGCACCGCGCATCCTCGGGCGCCGCAAGCGCCCGTCGGAGACGTACTCGATTCGCCCCCGCGGCGACGGCGTGGGCCGTCGGGTGACCGCCCCCACAGTTGTGGACCGATCGGTTCCTTATCCCGTACGGTTGCCCCATGGGCAGGCCGAGGACGTTCGACATCGACGCGGCGGTGGACCGCGCGATGGAGTTGTTCTGGCGTCAGGGATTCGAGGCGACCTCGACCGAGGACCTCGTGGAGGGTCTCGGGATCGCCCGGGGCAGCCTCTACAAGGCGTTCGGATCCAAGGAACAGCTTTATGCGTTGGCGCTTCGCCGCTACTGCCAGCGCCACGCGGAAGGGCTTGTCGAGGTGCTGGACCGGGCGGAGCAGGTGCGTCCGGCGATCCGGGCGGTGCTCCTGGAGTTGGTGGAGGCCGACCTGGCCGATCCGGAGCGGGGATGCCTGCTGGTCAACGCGGCCACCGAGCGCTCGACGCATCCGGACACGGTGCAGCAGGTGTCCCGCACGATGGGTCGCATCGAGTCGGCCCTGGCGGGGGCGTTGGAGCGGGCCCGGGCCCGAGGGGAGATCGCGGCGGACAAGAAGCCGCGGGAGCTGGCCCAGTTCCTGACCACGTTCATCCAGGGCCTCCGGGTCATGGGCAAGGCGCGGGCCGATCGCGAGTTCCTCGACAACGCCGTGGAGGTCGCCCTGGGCGCGCTCGACTGACCTTTTGTTACCCGAATTTGGAACCGATCAGTCAATAACTGGGGAGTTGAAGTGGATCTCGAACTGCAGGGCAAGGTCGCCATCGTCACCGGCGCGAGCAAGGGCATCGGCCTGGCGACCGTGTCGGCGTTGCTCGACGAGGGTGCGCACGTGGTGGCGAGCAGCCGTACGCGCACACCCGAGCTTGAGGCCCTGACCGCGCGTGGGGCCACCGTCGTTCTGGCGGACATCACCGACGCGGACACCCCGCAGCGGCTCGTCGACACCGCGCTGTCGACGTACGGGCGCCTGGACGTGCTGGTCAACAACGTCGGCGCGGGCAGCGCACGGTCAGGATTCCTCGACGTCGACGACGCCGAGTGGGCGCGGGTCTTCGACGTGACGTTCCTGAGCGCTGTGCGTACCACCCGGGCGGCCCTGCCCGCCCTGCTGGGCAACGGCGGGGCGATCGTCAACATCAGCAGCATCAACGCCCGGCTGCCGTTCCCGATGGTGGTCGACTACTCCGCGGCCAAGGCAGCGGTGACCAACCTGACCAAGAGCCTGTCGGAGGAGTTCGCGCCACGCGGCGTGCGGGTCAACGCTGTCTCGCCCGGTCCGGTGCGGACTCCGTTCTGGACCAGGCCTGACGGTTTCGCCCACGCGGTCGCCGCCGGCGCGGGAGTCACCGCCCAGCAGGCGCTCGACGAGGTCGTGCCGCAGAGCATGGCGATCAGCACCGGCCGGATCACCGAGGCGCGCGAGGTCGCCGACCTGGTCCTGTTCCTCGCCTCCGCCCGCTCCGCGAACACCACCGGGGCCGAGTTCGTCCTCGACGGCGGCCAGGTCAAGACCATCTGACGGATGCTGCGAGAGCGGATCACCCCCGAACTCGTCCCTTCGGCAGGATCCGCCGAAGGGGCGAGTCTCGCGCGTCATGGACCATCAGGCACTTCTCGCGAGCGGCGCTTCCGTCTCAGGTGACGGTGGCGGCGGTACGGGATTTCGCCCACCCAGTAGGCCGAACAGTTCAGGGCTGCTCGCTGGCAGGCGTCGTCCTGGTGTGCGCGGGCGGTGGTCTGGCTGAGCCATCCTGCCGCCGCCCTGGTGGGATCCGGCGAAGAAACAGGCTTGCCGATGCAGCAGCAGGTCCGGCTCCCGCCCGGCGGCCGCACGTTCGTCGAGTACGTGAAGGTGAGCTGCGTTGGTCGTCAGCGGGCAGGGCCGCTCGGGGCTGCCGCGACGAGCGCGGCCGCCGCGCACAGGGCAGCGGTCCAGGCGAGCGTGGCGGCGGCCGAGGTGCGGTCGGCGACGGCCCCGGCCGCCCACGGCCCGACGGTCTGGCCGGCGGCGAAGACCGTGGTGAACGCGGAGAGGGTGGGTGCCCAGTCCTCGGGGCGCGTCGCGCCGCGGATGGTCGCGGTGACGGCGGCCGGAACGGTCATGAAGGTGGCGCCGTAGGCCAGGACCGAGACGGCGAGGACGGCATACGAGGAACTGACGAGGGGGAGGGCGCTCGCGGCGGCGAGGAGCGCCAGCAGCGTGGTGAGGACGCGCGCCGGTGGCCATCTGCCGATCAGGGGATCCCACACGCGCGGTGCGGCCATGGCGCTGATCCCCAGCAGGGTCCACAGCATGCTGATCTGCCACACGGGCGTGCGTTCCTGACCGAGGGCGGCGGACAGGAAGGTGACGTACGCGATGTATCCGCCGGCGAAGAGCAGGTAGGCGACGGCGGTGCGCCACAGACGCCGTACCCGGCGTCGGCCCGCGGCGGACCGGAGTTCGGGTTCGTCGACGCGGGCGGCGGTCCAACTGGCGGCGGTGGCCAGGACGGCGAAGGCGGCCAGGCCGATCCAGGCCGCCGGCCAGTCGTGCGGGGCGTGCGCCAGCAGGCCGGGAAGCGACGCGCCACTGAGGGCGATGCCCAGCCCGGCGCCGGAGAAGTAGATCGTAATCGGGGCGGGCGAGCGCGCGGCGGCGGCGCCGCGCGAGGCGATCACGCCCCCGGCGACGAAGACCAGGGCGCCGCCGACGCCTGCCGCCGTGCGCGCGGTGAGCAGCGCCAGGTATGCGCTGCTCACCGCGGTGGCGGCCAGGGACAGAGCGGTGAGCACCATGCCCAGGCGGAAGGTGACGGTCGGCCCCCACCGCCGCGCCGCGACGCCGGCGAGGGCGGCTCCCAGGAGGTATCCGACGCTGTTGGCGGTCGTCAGCGCACCGGCTCGGGCAAGGCTCCAGTGCAGATCGGTGCGCATGGCCGGCAGGAGCAGGCCGTAGGCGAAGCGGGAGATCCCCAGGGCCGAGGCGGTGCCGAGGGCCAGTCGTGCGGCGGTCCACCAGTGTGCGGGAGCGCGTCGGGGGAGAGAATCCGCGGCCGGGGTGGGGACCGAGCTCACCGGGCGACGTCCTTCAGGTGCCTGTCGAGGAAGGCGATGACCGTGCGGGCGAGGGCGACCCGATGGTCGGACAGGGCGTGGTCGGTGGGGAAGACGTGGTGCTCGAGGCCGGGGACGGGGTGGGCGAGGTAGGCGTCGACCAGTGGTCCGTGGTGGATGCCGGCGGGGGTGACGGTGTCGCGGTCGGCGCCGATCAGCAGGACGGGGCGGGTGGCGAGCCGCGGCGCGAGCCGGGCGAGTCGCCACGCGTCGCCTGCCGCCTCCATCTCCGCGACCAGCGCCGGCGCGCTGGTGCCGCGCAGGGGCAGCAGTTCGCCCGCCCAGTCGTCGAGGTAGGTGGCGCGTACGGCCGGGTCGCTCCGGCAGGCGGCGGCGGCCGTGCCGAAGTCGAAGCCGAGCACCGAACCGACGGCGGCCACGCCGGGATCGGCGGCGGCGGTCATCAGCGCGGCGAAACCGCCCGCGCTGTGGCCGATGACGGCCAGCCGGCGCGGATCGAGGGCGTGGGCGGTGGTTGCCTGCGGTTCGCGCAGGCGGGCGACGACGCGAGCGGAGTCCTCCAGCATGTGCGCCCACGACCAGGAGCCGTCCATGCCCCAGGAGCCGCGGTAGTGGAACACCAGCGCCGCGTAGCCCGCTCGCCGCAACGCCTGCGCGAGGTCGAAGTTCCGCTCGGTGCCGGGGAAGCCGTGCAGCAGGACCACGACGGGGTGCCGGCCGGGGCCCGGCGGCAGGTGCAGGACACCCAGCAGCGTCGTACCCGCGCTGTCGAAGGTCACGGGCACTGTGCGGGCGGCGGGTCCCTGCGTGGGGACGGGGTCGGTGACGAGGGGGTCCGGCACGGCGTACTCCTTAGATCGAACCGGTCGGTTCGATCAGGACGGTAGCAGGAGATCGAACCGACTGGTACCATCTATCCGTGCCCGTTCCCAGAGGCAGCAGCCTGGACCCCGACCGCACCCGTGCCGCGGTCCTTCGCACGGCGGAGGGCATCCTCTACTCCCGCGGGCTCGACGGCGTGGGCATCGCGGAGCTGTGCGCCGAAGCGGGCATCTCCAAGGAGACGCTCTACCGCCACTTCGGGTCGAAGGACGGGCTCGTCCGCGCCGTCCTGGAAGCCCGCAGCGATCGCGTCACGCGCTGGCTGGCCCGGGCCGCCGCCGACGCGGGCGACGAGCCGGCGGCCCAGCTCGCCGCGGTCTTCGACGCCCTCGGCGGCTGGTTCAACGAGCCCGGATTCCGCGGCTGCGCGATCGTCAACGCCGCCACCCAGCACCACACCACGCCGGCCAGCACCATCGCCACGCGCCATCTCGGCCGCCACCTGGAGCTGCTCACCACGATCGCCGCGCGAGCCGGAGCGGCGGATCCCGCCGCCCTGGGGCGACAGCTCCTCCTGCTCCTGGAAGGCGCCATCGTGGTCGCCGACCACCACGACGGCCCGGGCGCGGCCGACGACGCCCGGGACGCGGCCCTCGCCCTCCTGGACCACGCGACCAGACGCCGCGACGGGCACTCGGGAGGCGTGCGGCGCGGGTGACGCGTGGCCCTACCGCAGGCCGTCGGGGTCGAACAGACCGCTGAGATCCCGTACGGCGGCCTGGTACTCGGGCTGGGTGTGGTACGGCCAGTGACGTTCGACCGGTGGTGGCACCGTGTCCGCCGGGTCGATGGTCACCGAACGGGGGTCGCGTAGCCGGACGTCGACCGCCTCGGCCGCTCCGTCGCCGCAGGATCGCACCCCGCGACGGCCGTCGAAGACCGGCCCGCCGATCGGATCGGTGTCCCGCCAGAGGTTGCGCCAGCGCCATTCGAGTCGTTCACCGAGGTCACACAGCGTGCGCTCGCCGTAGGCGGGGTAGAGGCGCGCGTAGATGCGGTGCAGGGGACAGCCGTAGCTCAGCATGGCGACGCGGGGCAGGACGGCCGGGGACAACTGCAGGACGGTGGCCGCGGCTAGGACGGAGCCGTGGCTGTGTCCCGAGATGACCACCCGGCCGCGCGCGGCGAGCCCGGACACCCGCTTGACCAGTTCGGGTACGGCCCGGGCGGCGTAGCACGGGGGCGCGAACGGATGGACGGTGCGCGGCCAGAAGGTGCCCAGATCCCACAGGATCGCGACGAGCCGTCGCGTCTCGGCCGACCGGTAGGCGCGGAAGCCCAGGACCAGCAGCCCGATGACGAGCAGACTGATGACCCAGATCCCGGCGTCGGTGACGTACGCGGCGAGCATGGCGGTCCCGTCGCGCTCCCCGCTGATCATGGCGGCGATCTGGGTGGGACCGATCCCGACGAGGTCGAGCACCACGGAGGCCAGGCCGAGCGAGGAGATCACGAAGAACGCCACCAGCATGGGACCGAGTTCTTCGGCCACGTGGGACCGGGCGATGGTGTCGCGGACCGCCTCGAGTCGTGGCGCCGCCGAGGCGGGGGCGTCGGGATAGTCCTGCTCGACGACGCGCTCCGCACGGGCCCGTCGCCGTCGTCGGCTGGTGAGCAGCGAGAGGGCGGCGAAGAGGGTGACGATCAGCAGGGCGGTGAGCCCGGCGAGGGCGGCCCACCAGTACGCCACGGGCGGCTCCAACGGCCCGAGGGCCGGCGGGTTCGGCCGGATCGGGTCGGGGATGTTGCCGCGGTCGAGGTGGTCGGCGACGCGGAACACGAGGGTGGCCGTGAACGCGGAGGCGACGATCACGGACAACGCCGCCACCAGGGGCGTGCCGAGCCCGCGCAGGAACGGACGTGCCCGGGGCGGGTGCCGCCGCTGCCGCGCGACCGTGACCGCGGCGATCATCACGAGCAGGACGCCCTGCACCGCCACCACACCGGCGACGCTGCCCTCGTATCCCGGCATCTGGCCGACGACGACCGGCACCTCGCGGGTCGACGCCGCGTAACCCAGGCTCAGGGCGGTCACACCGGCGACGACCATCCACAGCAGGCGCAGGAAGCGCCGCGACTGGCCGTGCCCCGCGGGCACGGGCAGGAAGAGCAGGACCACGCAGAACAGCACCAGGCCCGCGGCGGCGTCCAGCAGGAGCGCGCCCACGAGGTTCCGCCTGTCGCCGGAGACGCCGATCAGCAGGCTGACGTCGACCATGCCGGCGCCGAGCCCGACGTGGATGTGCCGCAGCCACGAGGTGAGCCGCTCGTCGTCCCAGAACCCCGGCGTGCTGAGGCTCCCGGTCATCTCCGCCCGCGGCGGTCGCGGCGGCGACGGGCGGAAGCCCTCGAAGGCGCGCGCCGACCGGGCGCCGATCGCCCAGAACAGGCGCAACGCGACGAGCGGGAGCAGCGCCAACACCGCCAACCGGGTGCCCATCGGCAGCGCCACGAGCCAGGAGAGGTAGGGGCGGTGGGCGCGGCACGCGGCGTACGGCACGCACTGCCAGCCCACCAGGTTCATGGTGACACCGACGATCGCGAGCGTGAACGCCACGGTGAGGGAGCCGGCGAGCAGGCGACACAACCCGCCGAGCAGACCGAACCGGTCGGACGAGGTGGGGCGCAACCAGATCGCGAGGTTGCCCAGCATGAACGGCAGCAGCAACAGCATCGAGGCCGTGCGCACCGCCGCGCCGGCGGTCAACGCCCCCCAGCGGTAGGCCTCGACCACCACCCCCGCGGTCGCCCCACCGGCCTCACCGTCCCCGGCCGGACCCGGAAGAACCCGGCATGCCGGTCACCGGCGACGCGCACGGTGATGGGGTGGTCGAGGATCGTCTCCGCCGGCGCGCCCGACACGCCGTGCACCCGCAACTCGACCGTGTCGCCGTCACCCGCTGCTGCCACGTCGACAGGGTCACAAACGACCTCCGTCACCCGCTGCCGAACCGTCGAACTGCCCCGACCGGAGATCGGGCGTCGAGAGGTGGGGCGCGCTCGCCAGCTAGGGCCGCCGTCCGCCGCGCCGGTCCTGGTCGCGCCGGTTGGCCTCGGCGAGGAAGGCGTTGTAGCGGGCCAGCTCGTCGTCCTCGCCGCGGGCCTCCGCGCGGTCGGCGGCCCGGTCGAGGCGGGCCTGTTCGCGCTGGTCGTCCCGGATCCACTGGCGGACGAGGAGCCCCATCACGAAGGCGCCGGGGATCTCGCCGAACGCCCAGGCGATGCCGGCGCCCAGCTTCTGGTCCTCCAGCAGGGATGACGCCCAGGCGGGGTGGACCGAGACGTACCACTCGGGAGCGAGGAGGCTGGTGGTCTGCATGAGCGCGAGCCCGAAGAACCCGTGCGCCATCATCGCGACCAGGTGGACGAGCACCAGGATGGGGTGGGGGACTCGACGCCGGCCCGGATCGACGCCCACGAGCACCCAGAACAGCAGGTAACCGGAGGCGACGAAGTGGGCGACCATGGCGAGGTGGCCGAGGTGGGAGCGCATCAGCGTGCCGAGCAGGTCGCTGAAGTACAGGCCGAAGAGGCTCCCGCTGTAGATGGCGAGCGCGACGAGCGGGTGGGTCAGCACCCTGGCGGGTCGGCTGTGCAGGGCGCGTAGCAGCCACTC
Source organism: Micromonospora globbae (assembly GCF_036184225.1). NCBI lineage: Bacteria > Bacillati > Actinomycetota > Actinomycetes > Micromonosporales > Micromonosporaceae > Micromonospora > Micromonospora globbae. The sequence goes on along the minus strand of NZ_CP108084.1, from coordinate 3,610,353 downwards.
CCGGGCACCGCGGACCTGCGGGTCGGTGGGCCGGCGCAGCGCGCGGAGGGCGAGGGTCACCGGGGCGCCCCCGACGAGCAGGATGGGCACCAACATCGACAGCATCATGTGCTGGGCCATGTGGGCGCTGAACAGGACGTACGCGTAACGGGCGACGCCCAGGTTGGTGCACGCGGCGAACAGGAGCAGGCCGGCGAGCCAGCTGGCGGTCCGGGGCACCGGCCAGCGGTGCCCGGCGCGGCGTAGACGCCGCACGCCGGCCAGATAGGCGTACGCCCCGACGGCGGCCACGGTCAGGAAGAACAGGTCGGGCAGGGGCTGGCCGAGCAGGTTGCCCGGTGTGGGAGCGGCCGGCATGGGGAAGCCGAGCAACTCGGTGACCGGGTCGGCGTTCACCGGGTCGGTCACCGCCGGCGTGGGACTGCGCGACAGCGCCACGGCCAGGCCGACCGTCGCCGCGAACACCACCACCTCGCCGGCCGCCAGCCGCGTGAACGCAGCCCGTTGCCCGGCGCGCATCGCCGGCAGGGTCCGTGACCGGTGCGCCGCGCCGACGACGCCCAGGACGACCAGCGCGACGAGCTTGCCGCAGACCAGCCACCCGTACCGGGACTGCCAGAGCTGCGCAACCGAGCCGAGGCGGACGGCCGCGTTGGCGAGGCCGCTGACGGCGACGGCGAGGAAGCACCACAGGGCGACGCGGCTGTAGCGGGCGGCCGCGTCGGCGATCTGCCGGCTGCGACGGATCACCAGTAGCGCGGCGAGGCCACCGACCCACACGGCGGCGGCCAGTACGTGCAGCACGAGACTGCTCACCGCCGTCTGGTGGTTGCCGGCCCCGGCGGCGTGCCCGGTGAACGCCGGCGGCGTCACCGCGACCAGCGCCAGCACCGCCGCCGCGGCGGCGAGTCCGCGGGACACGCCGACCCGGGCCAACACCGCCACGGTCAGGGCCAGCGTGGCCTGCAGCAGCAGGGCCCGCCCCTGGGTGATCGACGACGCGAAGCTCACGACAGCCGCGGTGTTGAGCCGCTGCGGCGGGACGCCGAGGAGGTCCGAGACCGTGAGCACGATCGACGCCAGCGCGGCGGCCGTCCAGCATGCGGACAGGAGGCCGGCGCGCCGCAGCAGCAGCCAACCGTGCGGGGAGACGCTCGGTCCGTCGCCGGGTAGCAGGAAGGCCGCCGTGACCAGCATCCCGACGGTCAGGGTGGCGAGTGCGTCGCTCAGCAGGCGGGTCACCGGCAGGGCCCAGGTCGTGACGGGGCCGGGATCCGGGAGGCCGGGGATCGCGACCGCGAGCGCGCCGCCGGCCCGCAGGCCGACCAGGAGCGCGGCCGCGGCCGCCGCCACGACCAGGACTGGCACGACGACGGCGCCGGTTCCGCCGTGGGAACGGTTGCCGCTTCCCCGGTCGCTCCGGAGGTGGCCGGCGGCCGTCGCCGCGGCGGGGGAGAGGCCGGAGCCCTGCGCCTGGGGCGAACGCGTTTCTGGCATGCGGGTGACCTTGGCTGGTTGGGGCGGCGAGGCGTGCTCGGCGCCGTGGAGCGGGTTCAGGCGGTGGTGCCGCGCCGGCGCCGCCGCGACAGGAACACGCCGGCCGCGGCGGCGAGGACGACGAGGCCGCCGACCGCCAGCGGCCACGGACCGCGACCTTCCGAGCGGGACGACGAGGCGGCCGGGCTGGCCGGCGCATCCGGGGCCGCGCCCCCCGAGGTGGCGACTCCCGACGCGGGCGCATCCGGGGCGGCGACGCCCGACGCGGCCGGGGCGGCGCCGGCGGCCGGCTCGTCGACCGTGAAGGAGTAGGAGCCCTGCACCGGGTGCCCGTCGGCGGACACGATCCGGTACGCGACGGTGTAGCTGCCGGCGGCGAGGGGTTCGTCTACGGTGACGGTCCCGGTGGCTCCGGCGACGGTGGGTTCGCTCGTGCGTACCTTCCGCCGACTGGCGTCACTGAGGACGATGGTGGTGAACGCGGGGTCCAGCTTCTGCGCGAACTCCAGGGTGATGCGCGCCGGCGGGGCGGAGAGACGCGCCTCCGGGGCGGGGGTCGCCGCGCGCAGGGTGTTGTGAGCGGCGGCGGGCGAGGCCGGTGCCAGCAGCACCGTCATGGCCGCCAGCGCGGCGACGAGAGCGCTGCTGGCCAGGCGGCGGATCCGAGTAGACATGTCTGACGGCTTCTCTCCGGGTCGGTCGTGGTCAGTCGAGCAGTTGCTGGCCGATCCAGCCGCCCTCCGCGCATCCGGGCGGGATGGCGAAGACGGCGGAGCCGATCGGCGTCGTCCACTCGTTGAGCAGGTCCCGCTCGGCCAGCCGTTGCTGGATGGGCAGGAACTGGCGGGTGATGTCGGCCTGGTACGAGGCGAAGATCAGGCCGCTGTCGGCGTGCCCGTCGGGGGTCGGCGCGCCGTCGTAGTTGTACGGGCGCCGCAGGATCTTCAGCCGGTCGTCGCTGACGTGCGAGCGGGTGACGTGGGAGAAGTCGGGCATGACGGCGAGTCCGTCGGGCCCGGTGGCGGCGAAGTCGGGTTCGTCGTGCTCGTCCTCCCCGGTGAGCGGCGCGCCGGTGTCGAGGCGCCGGCCGACGGCGAGTTCCCGGTCGGTGCGGCCGAGCAGGTCCCAGGTCTCCAGGTTCATGCTGATCCGGCGGACGACCAGGGTGGTGCCGTCGCGCAGCCAGACCGGCCCGTCGGGCGCCCACACCGCGGCGTCCAGCGCGGCGCCGGGTCTCGGGTTGGCCGTGCCGTCGATCTGCCCGAACAGGTTCCGTTGGGTGCGGCCGGGCTCGGCGCCGGCGGCGCGACGGAAGCCCTGTTGCACCCAGGCGACGGTGGCGAACGGCCGGCTGTCCTTGACCAGGACCCGTTGGGTGTGGGCGACCGTGAGCGGGTCGTCGGCGCAGATCTGCAACAGCAGGTCCCCGCCCGACCAGCGGCGCTGTAGCCGGTCGATGCCGAACGCCGGCAGGTCGACCACCGACGGTGGCCGCCGTGCGTCGAGGCCGGCGGCGGTGTAGAAGCCGGGGCCGAAGCCGAAGGTGACCGTGAGCCGGGCCGGAAGGAGCCCGAGTTCGGGTTCGGTGTCGGCCAGGGCGGGCCGGCCCTGCGTCAGGCGGGCGGCGTCGTCGGAGAGCAGGCGCAACATCCGGCCGAGCGCGGCCCGGTCGGTGCCGGGCCTGAGGGTGAACGCGACGAACGCCGCGTGCGCCTGCGGCTCGGTGGCCACCCCGGCCTGCCGGGGCCCGTGGAACGGCTCGACGGCGGTGCCCACCTCGGCGACCGGCACGGTGCTGGCCGGTCGTACCCGCGGGGGATCGGCGACGGCGACGGCGGTGGCGCCGGCCAGCGCGCCCCCGGCGGCCAGGGCACCACCGGTGAGCACGCCACGCCTGCTCACCGGCCGCGCGGTCGGCGAGTCGCTCATGCCGCGGGGCTCGCGCTCGTTCCGCGGGTGGCGCTCGCGCCCGGCGTGTCGCCGTGCCCGGGTGCGTAGCTCTCCTGCGCGCCGGCGAAGGGCTTGGCCACGGCGCGGAACGCCTGTGTACGGCCGTCGGCGAACGTGAGCGTGACGGTGAGTTCGTCGCCAGCCTTCACCGGTCGCGTGAGGTCCATGAGCATCAGGTGGTCGCCGCCGGGCTGCAGCACCGTGCTGCTGTGCGCCCTGACGAGGATGCCGCCGTGCTTGGGCTGCATGACCGTCGTCCCGTCCTTCATGGTCATCTCGTGCAGCTCCATCGGCGACATGTCGGTGGCCGCCGCGGTGATCGTCACGTCGGCGTCACCGTCGTTCACGAGCGTGCCGAACGCCGCCGTCATGCCCTCGTCGGCGGCCTTCACCCACGGATCGCGGATGCCGAGCACACCCGCGTCCGCGTCCCCCGACGCCGAAGCGCTCGGTTCGGGAGCGGAGGACCCGCCCGACTGGCCGCAGGCGACGGCGCCGGCCGCGAGCAGTGCCGTGGCGGCGGCGAGCAGGAAGGCCGGGCGACGGCGCGCGGCGACGCTGGTACGGGGCATGGCGGTCCCTTCGCTGATGGTCTGTCGCTGGTTGGTCGAGCGGGACAAAAGGAAAGTTCCTGGATATAAGTGATTGATCTCACCCAGCCCCGGTCCGCTCTGGACCGCAGGCAGCCCGGGCGGCCCGCGGCGGGAGCCGGGAGAGGCAGCCGTAGAGCATCGGAATCCGTGCCTCAGCACGCCCGGGGTCGGTCACGGCGTGCGGCCGCACCCCACGTACCGGTAGTCGGCCCACAGGGCCTCCGGGTTCCCGACGAATCGCGTCTTCGCGCAGGTCAGGCGATGCGCTGGCGGTTGGGCTGCGCACGTGTCGACAGGCGTGGGAGCCGCGGGCCGTGGCTTCTCCGTGGCGTGTGGACACGTCTGCGGGCCGGCGGTGACGCCGTGTTCCGGGAGGGCCGGCCGAGTGGTTCGTGTCACATCCGGGTCGCCGCGGTGAACCTGCCCGGACGGGGCCGCTACCCAGGTGGGAATGGGCGCGACGGTCGAGGGACAGCAGGATGCCGACCGGCGGCTGCTGTGTCTGGTGGCCGCCGGCGACGAGTCTGCCCTCGAAGTGCTGTACGTCCGGCACGGGCCGGCGTTGCTGGCCTACGCCGAGGGATTGCTCGCCGACCGTCAGCTCGCCGAGGAGACGGTTCAGGACACGCTGCTGGCGGTCTGGCGAGGGGCCGGCTCCTTCCAGGACCGCTCCACGGTCCGGACCTGGCTGTTCGGCATCTGCCGCAGACAGGCGTCGCGTCGCGGGGGCGCCCGTCGCGGGACCGTGCACGTCCCGATCGACGCCGCCGTCGGCGTGGCCACCGACGAGCCGGGCCCGGAGGCGGTCACGCTCGCCCGGGCGGACGCGCGGGCGGTCGCGGCCGCGATGGTCGAACTGCCCTCGATCCACCGGGAGGTGTTGGACCTCGCCTTCGGCGCCGGGCTCACCCGCGACGAGATCGCCGCCGTACTCGACGTGCCGGTCGGCACGGTCAAGAGCCGCCTGTTCCACGCCCGGGTGGTCCTCGCTCGGGCGCTGGCGGACGGGCCGGCGGACGGGCAGGGAGACGGCGACGAGACACCCGGCCGGGCAGCGGCGACGAGACAGCCGACGCGACAGGGGGGACGGCGATGAGACACCCGACCGATCAGCTCGCCGAGTACGCGGCCGGCACGCTCACCCCGGACGGCGCGGCGGCGGTCGCGGCGCACCTGTCCCGGTGCGCGGCGTGCCGGCAAGAGGCCGCCGCGTGGCAGCGCACCGCCGACGGCGTACGGTCCCGGCTGGCGCCCGCGCCCGCCTCCATCCTCGCCGCGGTACGTCGCCGACTCGCCACGCCGTACGCCGCTGGCCGTGCCGCCGGGCCACCGGTCTACCAGGCGGTGCCCGGCTCGCGTCCGCTGGCCCGTGCGGCGGGCCTGCTCGCCCACCAGCGGCGGCTGGTGGGCTGGCGGGTGTGGGCGGTCTCCGTCGTGGTGCTCGTCGCCGGGATGGGGCTCGCCGCCTGGGCGTCGGTCCCGGCGCCGCCGGTGCTCGCCGTGGTCGTCCCGATGGTCGCGGCGCTCGCGGTGGCGGGCACCTGCGGCGGAGACGAACCGCCCCAGGAGCTGATCCAGGCCACGCCGACGTCGGTGCGTACGGTGCTGCTCGCCCGGTTGACCCTCGTGCTCGGTGCCGTCTTCGTGGCCTCGGTGGTCGGTTCCCTGGTGCTGAGTCTCGTCGGCGCGGGCGGTCCGGGCAGGCTGCTGGCCGCGTGGCTCGGTCCGATGGTGCTGCTGTCCGCGGTCAGCTTCGCCTTCTCGGTGGTGTGGCGTCCGGCGGTCGGCCTGTCGGCCGCTCTGGCCCTGTGGGTGCTGCGGGTTCTGATCGCGTCCGGGCACGTCGGTGGCGCCGTGGGTGGCATGGTCGAGGCGATGTGGCGGACGTCGTGGCCTGTGCTGGCCGCCGCCGGTGCCCTGGTGGTCGGAGTGCTGGCGCTCGCGCCCCGGGTGGCGTCGTCGCGGATCGTCCGGTTCGGATCATGACCTGGATCACGGGTGCGGCGAGTGAACCGGCGCCGGCGGCCGGCGCACTCAGCGACGTGGAGATGTGGAGACACGAGGCGGGACGGCTCGGCTGGGCCACGGGTTGCACACCCGTCGTGGCCGTCGTCGCGGTGGCGGCGGTGGCGGTTCTCGCCGCTGGTGACGGTGCGGGGCGTCCGCAGGTGTCCCTGGTCCTGCTCACCGGGCTGGAGGCGTTGCTGCCCCTCGCGGTGGCGATGGCGGCGACGTCGGTCGTCGCCACCGACCGGGCCCGCGAGTTGCACCTCTCGCTCCCGACCCGCTACGCGACGGTGCTGGGCCGCCGGCTCGCGTTGCTGGCCGGTGCCACCGCCGTGGTCGCTGTCGTCTTCACCGGCGTCCTCTGGGCGGCGGGCCTGTGGTCGGGGCCGCCGGTGGCCGCGTCACCGCTGCTCTGGGCCCCGGCCACGGCGTGGCTGGGGGCGCTGGCGGTCTTCGTGGCGCTGCTCACCCGCAGCCTGCTGCTGGCCACCACCGCCGCCAGCGGCGTGTGGCTGGCGCATCAGCTGTTCGCCTCGGGCTTCGCGGCGCACGCCTGGGCCCGGCCGCTGTACCTGTTCCCGGTCAGTCGGCTCGACGCCTACCCGGGCTGGATGACCGACCGGCTCCTTCTCACCGCCACGATCGTGCCGTTCGCCGTCGGCGTCGTGATCCTGCTGCGGCGACCGGAGCGGATGCTGACCGAGGAGGACGTGTGACCGGGGTGCGGGCGACGCTGGCCGTCTGCCGGTACGAGTTCCGGATGCAGATCCGCAGACGATCCCTGTGGATCACGATCGCGCTCGTGGCGGGAGCACTCGCCGCCGGTCGGTTCGGGATGGGGCCCCGGTACGCGCCGGCGCCACCCGGCGCCCCCGCCCGGGAGGTGATGACCCGGTGGGCGTTCCTGTTCTCCGTGATCCTGCCGATCGCGTTCGGGATGGCGCTGGCCGACAGGCTGCTGCGCGACCGGCGGCTGCGCACCGCCGAACTGCTGGCGAGCCTCCCGCCCGGACCGGCGGGCCGGCTCACCGGCACCTTCCTCGGCGGTGTCGCGGCGACCGGCGCACCCGCCCTGGCCGCGATGCTCGTCGCGGCCGGCTACGAGACGGTCCGCCGGGGCGACCTCACGATGATTCCGTGGGGCCTCGCGGCGTTCGCCGCCGTCCTGGCCCCGGCCCTGGTCTTCGTCGCCGGGTACGCCCTGGTCTGCCCGTTGGTCCTGACCGCGCCGCTGTTCCGGGTCCTGTTCGTCGGCTACTGGTTCTGGGGCAACGTGCTCCTCCCGGCGACCCTCCCCACGCTCACCGGCTCCCTGTTGAGCCCGATCGGCAGCTACGCGGCGAGCTGGCTGTTGGGGACGCCGGTCCTCTACGCCGGCATTCCCGGCCCGCTGCCGGTCCTGCGCCCGGAACCGACCGGATCCGCCGCGGCGGCGAGCATCGCCCTGCTCGTCGTCGCCGGCCTGGTCCCGCTCCTGGCAGTCGGCCTGCTGCGTGGCCGCCGGCGTACGGCCTGACTACCGGAAGGTGTACGACATGGACATCGCCATCACCGGACTGCATCGCTCGTTCGGCCGCGTCACCGCGTTACGGGGCGTCGACCTGACCGTGCGTGGCGGGATGTTCGGCCTGCTCGGCGGCAACGGGGCCGGCAAGACCACCCTCATGCGGATCATGGCCGGTGTCATCGCCCCCGGAAGAGGCCAGGTGCGCATCGGCGAACACGACATGACGACCCGCTCCGGGCGGCGCAACGTCCAGCGCCGGCTCGGCTACGTACCCCAGGACCTGGGGTTCTACCCGGACCTGTCGCCCCGTGAGTTCCTCGACTACGTGGCCCTGCTAAAGGGCCTGGACGACGCGACCGCCCGTCGCCGGCAGGTCGGGGAACTCCTCGACCTGGTGGGCCTGGCCGACGTCGCCGGCCGCCGGATGAAGGGCTTCTCCGGCGGCATGCGCCGCCGCGTCGGCATCGCCCAGGCGCTGCTCGGCGACCCTGCCCTGCTGATCGTCGACGAACCGACCGCTGGCCTCGACCCGCAGGAACGCATCCGGTTCCGGACCCTGCTGGCCGGGCTCGCCGGCGAACGCACCGTGCTGCTCAGCACCCACATCGTGGAGGACATCGCGCAGACCTGCCACGACACGGCGGTACTCGCCGCTGGCCGGGTCATCTACACCGGTTCGGTGACCGACCTGACCCGGACCGCCGAGGGCACCACCTGGCAGATGACCACCACCGGGGCGCCACCCACCGACGGCGTCGTGGTGTCGGCCGTGACCCGCGAGGGCGGCACGCAGTACCGCGTCATCAGCCAGGCGCGCCCGAGCCCCGACGCGACGTCCGTCGCGCCGACCCTCGAGGACGGGTACGTCGCACTCATGCAACGACACATCCCGGCGCCCGCCGCGTGACTACCCGACGGGGTACGCGACGGCGCGCACCACGGATCGCCCGGTGTCGCCGGCGCCGCGGCGTGGTGCCGGCGCCCAGGACGGGAGCCACACCGGCTCGGGGAGCGGTGCCAGGCGCGCGAAGTGGTCGACGACCGCCCGGAGCCCCGGGTGCGGGTTCGTCCTGCGGACCAGGAGGGACAGCGGGTAGGCGAGCGTCGGATCCACGATCGGGATGCGGCGCAGGTCGTGGCCCGCCGGCCAGATGTACCGGTCGCGTGCGCCGACGAGGGTGGCCAGGTCGGCGGAGTCCGCGAGGGCGTCGAGGAGCACCTCGTCACCGAAGTTCGGGCCCGCCGCGTCGACGTGGAGGTCGAAGGCCGCGGCGAGCTGGTCGTAGAACTCCGCCCATTCGCTGCGGGGCACGATGCCCGGCACCCGGATCCGCAGGCCGCGCAACTGCGGCGGTGTCAGTGTCCGCGCGGAGGCGAGCGGATGCCGGGGCCCGACGAGGAGTTCCAGCGGGGAGTCGAAGGCGTGGATCATTCGCACGTCGCGCGGCAACGTGGCCGGATCGGTGACGGTACGGAACGAGGCGTCGACATCGCCGGTCTGCACGGCGGCGGCCGCCACGTGGGGGTCGTCGACCCGGAGGGTCACCACGTCGAGGTCGGTTTCCGGATGCGACCGCCAGTAGTCGTGCAGGGCGACGGCCTGCGCGCTCCGCAGGCCCAGGACGTCGATCCGAAGGGCCCGCGAGCGAGGTCGGACCGCGGCGACCGCGCGGTCGACATCCGCGACGATGCCGCGGGCGTGCGGCAGGAAAGCCCGGCCGTCGAGCGTCAGTTCGACCCCTCGGGCGGTACGGGTGAACAGCCGGACGCCCAGCTCGCGCTCCAGGGCGGCGATCCGCTTCGAGACCGCCTGCTGCGTCACACCCAGCTCGTCGGCCGCGTGGCGCAGCTGTCCGAGGTCGGCCGCCCGGACGAACGATCGCACTGCCTCGGTGTCCATCGGCTCAGCCTATGCCCGCCCCACCTCGTCGTCGGGGCGCGCCGAACCGGCTCAGGAACCGGCGGGTACTCCCGCTTCCCGCTGCCCGGTCAGCGCCAGCGATGCCGGCCGCCGGGAGTTGACAGCACCATAGCTAGCGGTTATCTATTGTCGGTCGACGGGGGTGCGCAGGGTGCAGGACGTGGTGTTGGCCATGCTGGCGAAGGAGCCGGCGTACGGCTACGAGCTGCGCAGCCGGATCCGGGCCGCGCTCGGCCCGCTCGGCGAAGCGATGAATGCCGGGCAGATCTACGTGACGCTGGCCCGGCTGGCCAAGGCCGGGCTGGTGACGTCGCAGCGCACCGAGGGCCTGCCGGACCGGCCCGACCGCCGGGTCTACGCGTTGACCCCGGCCGGGCAGCAGCGGGTCGCCGCGTGGCTGACCGAGGTGAGCTGGCCGAAGCCGGACCTCAGCGAGTTCCACCTCAAGCTGGTCGCCGCCGCGGCCGCCCGGCTGGCCGACCCGGTGGCCCTGGTCGACGCGCAGCGGCGCGAACTGCTGCGCCGGCTGCGGGACACCCAGCGGGCCGCGCTGGATCGGTCGGTGGACCCGGTCGCCGGGCTGTTGCTGGAGGGGGTCGTGCTGCGCCTGCGGGCCGACCTCGAGTGGCTTGAGGCGTGCGAACGCACGTGGACCGAACGCGGTCGGATCCAACGGAAGGCGAAACCATGACCGAGCAGGGCGAGGGCCGCGAGGGCATGCCCGGTGGTGCGGCGTGAGCGGATCGGCGCTGCTGCGGGCGCGCGGGGTTACCAGGTGGTACGGGCGGGGGAGCGCGCTGGTCCGTGCGGTCGACGAGGTCGACCTGGAGGTGCCGGCCGGGCAGACGTTGGCGGTCATGGGTCCCAGCGGATGTGGCAAGTCGACCCTGTTGCACCTGCTCGGCGGGCTGCAACGCCCCACCGACGGCGAGATCTGGCTGGCCGGGCACCGGATCGACACCATGAGCGAGCGTGCCCTGGCCCGGCTGCGGCGGCAGCACATCGGTTTCGTCTTCCAGTCCTTCCACCTCATGGACGAACTCACCGCCGTGGAGAACGTCGAACTGGCCGCGCTGCTGGCCGGGCAGTCTCCCCGCCGGGCCCGTCGGCGCGCCCTGGACCTGCTCGACCGGGTCGGGCTCGCCGACCGCGCCAGGCACCTGCCGTCGGCGCTGTCCGGCGGCCAGCGCCAGCGGGTCGCCATCGCCCGCGCGCTGAGCAACGAGCCGCTGATCGTGCTCGCCGACGAGCCCACCGGCAACCTGGACAGCGCCGCCACCCTGGAGGTGCTGCGGCTGTTCGAGGACCTGCGTACGGCGGGGCAGACGCTGGTGGTGGTCACCCACGACGCGCGGATCGCCGCGATCGCCGACCGGATGATCTCCATGCGGGACGGGGCGTTCGCCGACGACAGCCGGTTCGCTGGTGCCGGCAACGGCAGCGCCGCCGGCACGGGCACGATCTACGGCGGGTGGCGCTGAGATGGCCGGGCGTCTGCTGCTCGTGTGTCGGCTGCTCCTGCGGGATGTGCGTCGGCGACGCACCGAGACCGTACTGCTGGTGATCGCGATCAGCGCCGCGACCGGCACGCTGACCCTCGGCCTCGCCCTGAACGACGCTCTCGCCGGTCCGTACGAGCGGACCCGGGCGGTGACCGCGGGCCCGGACGTGGTGGCGACGCCGACAGCGACGGGCCAGCAGGCCCTGGCCGCCCTCGCGCCGCTGGCCACCGCGCCCGGCGTCACCGCGCACAGCGGGCCGTACCCGATGGCCTACCTGATGTTGACGGCGCGCGGTAAGACCGTGCAGGCGGTCGTCCAGGGCCGGGACGACTCCCCGGCGGCGCTCGACCGCCCCGCGGTGACCGCCGGGACCTGGGTACGCCCCGGCGGCGTGGTCGTCGAACCCACCTTCGCCAACGCCCTCGGCGTGCGCACCGGCGACACCGTGGAGATCAACGGCCACCCGCTGCGGGTGGTCGGCACCGCGGTCACCGCCGCCAGAGCCGTCTACCCGAGCGCCGACTGGCGCATCGACTCGGGCAGCCCCCTGGTGCAGCTCGCCGGCCTGGTCTGGGTCGACAGCAGCGAGATCAGCCTGCTGGCCGACGGGCGCCCGCTGTCGTACACGCTGAACCTGCGGCTCGCCGACCCCCACGCCAGCACCTCGTTCCGCCACCGGAGCACGGCCGGGATCGAATACACCAGCTGGGTGCAGATCGCCGAAACGGACGGCAGGCTCGTCCGGCAGGCGCACAAGGCCCTACTGATCGGCAGCTGGCTGCTCACCATCCTCGCGGTGGCCGGCGTCGCCGGCATCGTCGCCGGTCGCGCCGTCGAGCAACGTCGTCGGGTGGGGCTGCTCAAGGCCGTCGGTTCCGGGCCAGCCATGGTGGCCGCCGTCCACCTCGCCGAATACCTCGTGATCGGGCTCGCCGCCGCCGGCACCGGCCTGGCCGTGGGCTGGTTCGCCGCGCCCGCGCTGACCAACCCCGGCGCCGGGCTCCTCGGCTCCACCGGAGTCCAGCCGCCCCCACTGCGCACGGTCGTCACCGTCACCGCGCTCGCCCTCGCCATCGCCGCCGCGGCGACCCTCGGGCCAGTGGTGCGCGCCGCGACCACCGACACCGTCCACGCGCTGAACGACGCCGCCACCCCGCCGCGCCGCCGCCGGTGGCGCGTGCGGTTGTCCCGCCGGATGCCCGCCGCCCTGCTGATCGGGGTACGCGTCAACGCCCGCCGCCCCCGCCGGGCCCGACTCGTCATGCTGAACACCCTGATCACCACGACCGCGCTCGCCGCCCTGCTCATGGGCCTGGCGCAGGACCGGACGGTCAAGCTCGGTGAATCGGAGCTGGCCAACCCCCGGGACACCCGGACTCTCCAGGCCATGCTCCTCGTCATCGTCGTGGTGTGCGTCCTCGCGCTCGTCAACGCCGTCGTGACCACCTGGAGCGCGATCCTCGACAACCGCCATCCCCTGGCCGTCGCCCGCGCGCTCGGCGCCACGCCCGCACAGGTGACCGTGGGCATGGCGGTGGCGCAGACGCTTCCCGCAGTGCCTGGCGTCGCGCTCGGGATTCCGGCCGGCATCGTGCTGTACGTGCTCGCCAGCAACCCCGGCATCCGTTACGCGCCCAATGCCTGGTGGTTCGCCGTCGCGCTCGCGGTCCTGCTCACGATCGCCGCGCTCACCGCCATCCCCGCGATGCTCGCCGCGCGACGTCCGGTCGCGGACACCCTCCGATCCACACCCACCTGACCGGACCCGACGGCGTCGGCGGCCGTCGCCGGCGACGCGCTGTTACGTGTCGGGCCTGTGGTCAGGTTCGTCTCCGGAACGGGGCGAGGGTGGCACGGATCTGCTCTCCCGCGCCCCAGTCGTCGTCGAACTGGGCCAGCACGGCGAGGTGCTGGCGCAGCTGGATGATCGGCATGCGCGCCCGCCAGTCGTTGTCGAGGGCGGTCAGCTCGGCGTAGACCTCGAAGAACCGTCGCGCCTCGGGCGGGGGCGCGGTGGTCCACACATGGGCGAGGTCGACCTCGGCCCACATGTAGGAGACCGCCGGGTCGATCAGCGCGGGCCGCCCGTCCGGAGTGGCCAGGACGTTCTGTGCCCACAGGTCGCCGTGCGTCAGGCATGCCGGCCGCTGTGGCAGCAGGTCGGGCAGCCGGTGACACAGCCGCTCCAGCGCGGCCCGGTCGTCCCGGTCGAGCGCCGCGTCGACGCGAGGCTGCCCGAGCCATCGAAGCAGCCGGTGCTCGGCGAAGAACGCGAAACCGTCGTCGTTCCACGTGTTGATCTGCCGGCGGCGGCCCAGCCAGTTGTCGCGGTGCCATCCGAACCGCGGATGGGTCGTCTTCGTGTGCAGGTGGGCGAGCATGTGCGCGAACCGCTCCCAGAAGGCCTCGCCGCGCGGCCTCGGCCGGAGCACCGACAACACGAGCAGCTCCCGGTCCGCCAGGATCACCTCCGGTGTCGTCGCGCCGCCGAGTTCGCGCAGGGCGGCCAGCCCTTCGGCCTCGGCGGTGAAGACGTCGTCGGCCGGCGCCTCGACGAAGGCCTTGACGAACACCGGCGGCCCCACCCGGCGGGTGGCGATCCCCGCGAGCGCCGCGAGTCCACCCGCGGCCGGCTCGACGGTGACGACATCGCGCATCCCGGCCCGGAACAGGCACTCCAGCAGGAACGTCGCCGGGGGCACCACGACAGGCTCCTCCATCTCCGGATGCTCCTTTCACGGGCGATGATCATTGTGCCTCCGGCCTTCCGGGTTCGGCAGGCCGCGCGTGGCGTGATCGTCACGCCCGTGGGTAGATGCCTGATCTCGTTCTGCTGCGGTGCGGGAGGTCGTGATGGTCAGGCGTGGAACGTTCCGTGACGCCGTGGTGGTGGTCACGGGGGCGTCGAGTGGCATCGGCCGCGCGACCGCGTTGGCGTTCGCCGGCGAGGGGGCCAGGCTGGTCCTGGCCTCGCGCAGCGAGGAAGCGCTCGCGGAGGTGGAACGCGACTGCCGAGCGCGTGGCGGGCAGGCGCTGGTCGTACCGACCGACATCGCCGATCCGGCGGCCGTCGAGCGGCTGACCCGGCTGGCGGTGCAGCGGTTCGGGCAGATCGACGTCTGGGTCGAAGCGGCGGCCGTCGGCATCGCCGCGCCGCTGGGCTCCGAGTCGGTGGACGAGATCCGCCGGCTGGTGGACACCAACGTGTTCGGCACCGTGCTGTGCGCCCGCGCCGCCGTGGCGACGTTCCGGGCGCAGGGCCACGGCGTCCTCCTGCTCGTCGGGTCGTTGCTGTCGGTCCTGCCGAACCCGCTGGTCCCGCTCTACTCCATGACGAAGTTCGCCATCCGGGGGCTGGCCCTGAACCTACGGCAGGAGTTCGCCGGTCATCGGAGGATACGGGTCTGTCTCGTGTTGCCCGGGCCGGTCGACACGCCGTTCTTCGGGCGAGCTGCCAACCACTCGGGCCGCCAGCTACGCGCCATCCCGCCCGCGTACGCGCCGGAGCGCCTCGCCGCCACGATCCTGGCGTGCGCCCGCCGCCCGCGACGGCAGGTGACGACCGGACTCGTCGCACACCTGGCGCTGTTCGCCCACCGGTTGGCGCCGCGTGTCACCGAGTCGGTGGTCGCCCGGTGGAGCGCGACGCTCATAACGAGGCCGGTCGCGGCGGCGTCCGGGTCGGGATCGCTGTTCGATCCACCACCGACCGGGGCGGTGGACGGCGGATACCGCCGCATCGGCGTCCGCCGTCGGCTCGGCGCCTGGCTGGGCGTCGCGCAGGCACGCACAAACCGGCCGGCGTCAGGCTGAACCGCTGTTCGCGCGCAGGCGCGGGCGCAGGCGGAATCGGGTGGCGAGGTCGGTGAGCCATCGAACGTGGGAGAGACGGCGAGCAAGGTCGACAGGGTGGTTGTCGGCAGCCATGCCAGGAAATTCTGACGGCCGATCGCTGTCGGGAGCGCGGTGATCAGAGGACCACATGAAAAAGGGGGAGCATCTGCTCCCCGCCACTCTCAACATATAGCAGGGTGGGGGGCTTGCGGCAAGACCCCACATATGCCGCAGAATCGTCGGCCGAGCCCACAACCTGCGAAAACGGGGGTACGCCGTGCACGTACCGAGTCGGCGTACGCGGTGACGCCGGGCGCCGCCGGTTCCCGGCACGGCAAGTGCCGCGCGGCGCGCAGCCGGGATGCCAGGACGTGCTCTTCGATGCTTCGCCGCCGGCCGAGACCCGTTGGGCGGCCGGGTCGCCAGACGAAAGGAAACGAGAACGTGCCCCACAAGACGTTCGAGACAGCGTTGTGCGCCGGTCGTGCGACCGGCCGGTGCGGTCCGACCCGGCACGGCCACCGCGGAGGTGCCGCGTGAGCGAACAGTACGTGATGGATCTCCACGAGGTCGACGGGACGCACGTGGCGGTCGTCGGCGGTAAGGGCGCGCACCTCGGGGAGCTGTCGCGCATCGACGGGATCCGTGTACCGGCCGGTTTCTGCGTGACGACGAACGCCTACCGGCGTGCCGTGGCGGAAGCCCCGTCGGTGGGCGAACGGCTCGACCAGTTGTCGCGCCTGGACCCGCACGACCGGGAGGCGATCCGTACGCTCGCCGCGGAGATACGCCGGACCATCGAACGGATCACCGTCCCCGACGACGTCGCGACGGTGATCACCGGCGCTCTCGCTCAGCTCGGCGAGCACGCCGCCTACGCCGTCCGGTCCAGCGCGACGGCCGAGGACCTGCCGACCGCCTCCTTCGCGGGGCAGCAGGACACGTACCTGAACGTCGTGGGGCCGGAGGCGATTCTCCGGCACGTCAGCCGCTGCTGGGCCTCGCTGTTCACCGAGCGGGCCGTGACCTACCGCCAGCGCAACGGCATCGACCACCGGAAGGTCCACATGGCCGTGGTCGTGCAGCGGATGGTCTTCCCGCAGGCGGCCGGCATCCTGTTCACGGCCGACCCCGTCACGGGCAATCGGAAGGTGGCCTCGGTGGAGGCCACCTTCGGCCTCGGCGAGGCCCTGGTCTCCGGACGGGTGAACGCGGACGTGTTCACGGTGCGCGACGACGAGATCGTCGCCAGGGCGGCCGCCGCCAAGCGGCTCGCCGTCCAGGCCGTGCCGGGCGGCGGGACGCGGGACGTGGCGGTCGAGCCGGAGCGGCAGGAGCAGCCCGCCCTGACCGATGCGCAGGTCCTCCGGCTCGTGCGGCTCGGACGGCGGATCGAGCAGCATGCCGGCCGCCCTCAGGACATCGAGTGGTGCCTGGTCGACGACGACTTCCATGTGGTCCAGAGCCGGCCCGTCACCACGCTGTTCCCCGTTCCGGCGACCGACGACGGGGAGAACCACGTCTACGTCTCCGTCGGTCACGGGCAGATGATGACCGACGCCATGAAGCCCCTCGGGCTCTCCTTCTGGCAGATGACGACCCCCCGGCCGATGGCCGAGGCCGGCGGGAGGCTGTTCGTCGACGTCACCCCGCAACTGGCCGCGCCGGCGAGCCGTGCCAGTCTCCTGGACTTGATGGGGCGGTCCGATCCGCTGCTCGGGGACGCGCTGCGGACGGTCGTCGAGCGGGAGGGCTTCATCCGCCCGGCCCCCGACGACACCTCGGGCTGGGTGCCGCCCGGCGGTGGCGCGCCCACCGCGATCGAGCCCGATCCGGCCGTCGTCACCGAGCTGATCGAACGCAACCAGGCGTCCGTCGCCGCTCTGAAGCGGGACATCCGCACGGTGTCCGGATCGGCGCTGTTCGACTTCATCCGGGCCGACATCGAGGAGTTGAGGCGGCTCCTGTTCGCGCCGGAGAGCTCCCAGGTGATCATGGCGGGGATGGAGGCCACACGCTGGCTCAACGACCAGCTGGGGGAGTGGCTGGGTGAGAAGAACCCGGCCGACACGCTCACCCAGTCCGTCCCGCACAACGTCACGGCGGAGATGGGGCTGGCGCTCCTGGACGTCGCCGACGCGATCCGCCCGCATCCGGAGGTGGTGGCCTTCCTGCAGCACGTCGAGGACGACGGCTTCCTGGACGAGCTGCCCAAGCTGGCGGGTGGGCCGGAGGCGCGGGACGCCATCCAGGCATTCCTCGATAGGTACGGCATGCGCTGCGTCGGTGAGATCGACATCACCAGGCCCCGCTGGAGCGAACGACCCACCACGCTCGTGCCGCTGATCCTCGCCAACATCAGGAACTTCGAGCCCGGCGCCGGCGAGCGGCGCTTCGCGCAGGGCCTGCGGGAGGCGCAGGCGAAGGAACGCGACGTCCTGGAGCGCCTGCGGGCCCTGCCGGACGGCGAGCAGAAGGCCGCCGAGGCCAAGCGGATGATCGACCTGGCCCGGACCTTCAACGGCTACCGGGAGTACCCGAAGTACGGCATGGTCAGCCGGTACCTCGTCTACAAGCAGGCCCTGCTGGACGAGGCCGAGCGCCTGGTGCGGGCCCACGTGCTCCGTGAGCGGGAGGACATCTTCTACCTGAGGTTCGAGGAGCTGCACGACATCGTGCGCAGCGGGGAGGTGGACCACCGGCTCATCGACGAGCGCAGGGAGGCGTTCAGGTCGTACGAGTCCCTCACACCGCCGCGGGTGCTCACCTCGGACGGCGAGGCGGTCGGCGGGGCGTACCGACGCGACGACGTGCCGGGTGACGCGCTGGTCGGCCTGCCGGTCTCGGCCGGGACCGTCGAAGGGCGGGCCCGCGTCATCCTGGACATGGCGCAGGCCGACCTCGAACCGGGCGACATCCTCGTCACCGCCTACACGGACCCCAGCTGGACGCCCCTGTTCGTCGCCGTCGCGGGCCTCGTGACGGAGGTCGGGGGGCTGATGACGCACGGCGCGGTGATCGCACGGGAGTACGGCCTGCCGGCCGTCGTCGGCGTGGTGGACGCGACCCGGCGGATCCGCGACGGGCAGCGGATCCGCGTGCACGGCACCGACGGGTACGTCGAGATCCTGGCCTGACCGAAGGGGCCGCCGGCGGGTGGGCAGGAGCAGGGACCCTCCTGCCCACCCGCCGTCATCGCCCGTTCAGGTCGTCACTTCTCGAGGAAGGCGAGCAGCGCCTTGTTGACCTCGTCGGCGTGCGTCCAGAGCAGGCCGTGCGGCGCACCCTCGATCTCGACGTAGTCGGCGTCCGGCAGCGCCCGGTGGAACGGGCGTCCCGTGGCGTCGATGGGCAGGATCCGGTCGCCGGTGCCGTGCAGGATGAGGGCCGGCACGTCGATCGTGGGGATGTCGCCCCGGAAGTCGGTGAACCAGGTCAGGGGCGCGGCCGCGGCGGCGTACCAGCCACCGGACGCGGCGACGGCCCAGCTGTTCCGGACGGCCTCCTCGCTGATCCTGGTCCCCAGGTTCTCGTCCAGGTTGTAGAAGTCGGCGTAGAACGCGGTGTAGTAGGCGTACCGGTCCTTGCGCGCCTGCTCCGCGACGCCCTCGAAGAACTCCCGCGGGGCGGCGCCGGTCGGGTTGTCGTCCGTCTTGAGCAGGAACGGTTCCAGCGACGCGAGGAAGGCCACCTTCGCGACCCGCGCCGAGCCGTGCCGGCTCACGTACCGGGCGACCTCGCCGGTGCCCATCGAGAAGCCGACGAGGACGGCGTCGGTCAGGTCGAGCTTCTCCATGAGGACGTTCAGGTCCGCCGCGAACGTGTCGTAGTCGTACCCGACGGCGGGCTGGCTCGACCGGCCGAAGCCGCGGCGGTCGTAGGTGACGACCCGGTAGCCGGCCTGCAGCAGCGCGGCCGACTGCTTCTCCCACGAGTGCCCGTCGAGCGGGAAGCCGTGGATCAGCACGACCGGCTGGCCCGTGCCGTGGTCCTCGTAGTACAGCTCGATGGCGGTGCTGTTCTCTTCACCGACGGTGATGTACGGCATCGTGCATCCTCCTTGATCTGATCCCTCGCGGCGAGGGGCGCCGCGGGCGGCGGCCAGTGCTGCCCGTGTCCTCCGCGGCCGTTCAAGACTCGGATCAGGGCGCCGATGGCCGCATCCGTCGGATGACTGGGCGGGCGCCGCTGCGGTCGGCGTACGACTCCCGCTCCGATGACGTACCGGCCGGAGCGCCGACGTAGGTCACGCGCGGGTGGGCGCCCGGCCCGCCGCCGTGCCGGTCCTCCGCCGTGCCCTGACCAGGGCGGCGACGCTCCGGGGCCGGGGACCGTCGTCCGCCCAGTCATTCGACCGGTCACTCGCCCGCCCGGCGACGGGAGAGTGGTCCCGAGCAGCGACCTGGCCGTCGCCCGTACGTCGTCGGAGCGGGCGGGGCCGGCGCGACGAGCGGTGCCACGAACAGGCGAAGGAGACCGAGATGATTCACCCCCGGGCTGGCCACGGCGTGTCCTGGGCGCGCCGGGACACGTACCGCTCGGACGTCACGCAGCCGCGCGCGGAGTCCTCGATGCACGGGGAGGCCCTCATCGCGGCGTCGCCCCAGCAGGTGTACGCGCACCTGGTCGACGTCGCGCGGTGGCCTGACTGGGTTCCCGAGGTGCGTGCGACGCGCGTCCCGGGCGGGATCCGGCTGGGCTGCGAGTTCGAGGTCGAGATGTACGGCGTGCGGCTGGAGGCGGTGGTCACCGAGTACGAGCCGGACACCCGGTTCGGCTGGATCGGCTCCTCCGTCGACCTGAGCATCTACCAGGCCTGGATCCTCGTCCCGGTCGCCCCCGGCACGCACGTGATCGCCAAGAAGGTGGAGCGGGAACTCACCACGGTGCTGATGCGCAACTCTCCGGCCGAGGAGATCTACTACGCGCACCAGGACACGCTGCTGCGCCTGAAGCAGCGCGCGGAGGGCGTCGAGCCGGCGGCGTGACGGCCGGCACCGGCGCGGCCCCGGGCGTTCAGAGCAGCTCGTCGGGCTCCGGGGCCTCGTCGTCGCCGAGCGCCGCCAGCGCGTCGCGGAGCGCCGCTCTGGAGGTGATGCCCAGCTTGGGGAAGATCTGGTAGAGGTGGGTGCCGACGGTCCGGTGCGAGAGGAACAGCTTCTCGCCGATCTGCTTGTTCGTCAGTCCCGACCCGGCGAGCTCCGCGATCTCCCGCTCCTGCGGGGTGAGGACGGTGGACCGGGCGCCGGTCCGCGGCTTGGTCAGGCCGGTGGCGCGCAGTTCGTTGGCCGCGCGTTCGGCCCACGGCCGGGCGCCCAACAGCTCGAAGGTCGCCAGCGCGGTCCGGAGCTGCGTCCGAGCCCTCGCGGTCGCCCGGAGCCGGCGCAGCCGTTCCCCGTACACGAGCCGCACGCGGGCGAGGTCGAACGGCCAGCGCTCGACGCCGGGCAGCGCCAGCGCCGCCTCGAACAGCTCCTCGGCCTCGTCGTCCGGGGCGGCGAACGCCGACGCCGCGGCGCTGAGCAGCGCGAGCCGCGGTGACACGCCGGCCAGGTTCGCCTCGTCGACCGCGGCGGCGTGAGCGGCGGCCTCGGTGAGGCGGTTGGTGCGTACGGCCGCCTCGACGAGATCCAGACATCCCCACAGGGCGTGCGGCACGTACGGCGCGAGCCGGCCGGCGGGGCTGATGGCGGTCGCGTGCTGGTACGCGCTCTCGTGGTCGCCACGCGCCAGGTCGTTGAGGCCCCGGACGTGGTAGGCGTAGACCTCCCCGGCCCGGGCGCCGCGTGGCACGGCGAAACGCAGGATGGCGTCGGTCAACGTGTCGCTGGCCTCGGCGTCGCCGCGCGCCGCCGCGAGCAGCGCCTGGACGTACTGGAAGTACCAGGCGACGAACCGGAAGCCGTGCTCGTCGCACAGGCGGAGGCCCTCCTCGGCGAGTTCCGCCGCCTCGTCCCACCGCCCGCTGTGGTAGTCGTCGAAGCAGAGGTGCAACAGCGCGCCGAGGTGGCGGCGGGTCGGCGCCGCGCCCTCGCGCCCGAGGCGCACCACCCGCCAGTCGGCGTCCCGGCAGTCGGAGAGCCGGTCCAGGTAGATCGCGGCGATGCTGATCCGGACGATCTGCGTCGGGTCGACCTTGTCCCTCATGCCGGCGACCATCACGTCGAAGCGGCTCGCCGCCGCCTGACCCGTACGTGCCGGGTCGCCGAAGCTCGCCGCCGCCACCGCGAGCGGCGCGGGCACCTCGGGTGTCAGCCGGCCGAGCGCGGCGAAGAACGGCTCCCACGCCGCGGGCTCGCCGGAGAAGAAGCACAGCAGCAGGACCAGGAGCGTGTGCAGCGCGTCCAGGAGAGCCGGATCGTCGGCGTCGTAGCCGTGGTCGCCGGACTCGATGGCGCCGACCAGCAGCCGGTGCGCCGTCCGGACGTCGCCGTCGCTGTTGAGGAGCAGGTGCACGGCGGCGGCGCTGGCGTACAGCGAGCCGCCGGGGCTTGCCCGTCGGGAGTCGTCCAGCAACTGCGACGCGTTGGCCAGCTCGCCGCCGGCGTCCGCGCCGATGTACGCGGCCTGGGCGAGACGCCGGCCGCGGTCGACGGCGTCCGGGGTGAGTTCGGCCGCGCGCGTCAGGGATGCCACCGCGCCCACCGCGTCACCCCGGCGCAGGATCCGGTGCGCGGCCTGTTCCAGCAGGCCGGCCACCTCCTCGTCGGGGCCGACGGTGGCCTCGCCGAGGTGCCACGCCCGGCGCTCCGGCTGGGTGACCAGCGTCCGGGCGAGGGCGGTGTGTGCCCAGCGCAGCTCGCTGCTCGTGGCGACCTCCACGACGGCCGACTCGATCAGCGGGTGCCGGAAGGCGAAGCGGCGGCTGTTGCCGTGGACGTGGACGAGCTGGTCACGTTCGGCCGGTGCGAGGTCGTCGAGGTCGTACTCGCCCGCGGCCGTGAGCAGGACGCCGAGATCGCCCGTACCGTCGAGTGCTCCGAGCAGCAGGAGCCGGCGGCAGGGCTCGGGCAGTCGGGACACCCGCGACGCGAAGAGCACCTGGAGACGCCGGGTCAGCGGGAGGACCGCGGGCAGCGACGCTGCGGCGAGACGTTGCGGCCCGGTCAGGGCGCTGGGGAGTTCCAGCAGGGCGAGTGGATTCCCGCGAGCCTCGGACAGCAGCCGGCGCCGGACGGCGGGCGCGAGGTCGGGAAAGCGTCGGTCGATCAGCTCCTCGGCGGCGGCGGCCGGCAACGGTTGCAGTTCGAACTCGGGGATCCCGCCGTGCTCGAAGAAGCTGGCGGTCTGCGACCGGCACGCGGCGAGGAACCCGACGCTGGTGCCGACCAGCCTGCGCGCGACGAACCCGAGCACCGCCGAACTGGCCCGGTCCAGCCAGGGCAGGTCGTCGACGATGAGCAGCAGCGGCTGCGCGACGGCCGTGGCCCGCAACAGCAGCAGCACCGCGTTGGACACCAGCAGCCGGTCCGGCGGCTGGCCGGTGCCGAACCCCAGCGCCACCCGCAGCGCCTCCCGGTGGGCGGGCGCCAGCTCGCCGAAGGCGTCGTAGAGCGGGAACAGGAGCTGGTTCAGCCCCGAGTAGCTGACGTCGGCCTCGAACTCGACCCCGGCGGCCCGGAGCACCCGCGTACCCGTCTCCGCGGCGGCCTCCGCGACGGCGTCGAGCAGTGCCGTCTTGCCGACCCCCGGCTCTCCCGAGATCAGCAACGCCCCGCCGTTGACCGCCGCCTGCCGCAGGAACCTGTGGGTCGACAGCAGCTCGTCCGCACGGCCGACCAGCGACCCGGTCGGAGCGCCGGACTCATCCGCGATGCGAAGGTCCAAGCCGTGCTCGCCCCCTTCCGCGTCGCCGCGGCCTCGTGGGGCCGATACCGGACAAGCAGGCCGGCACCGGCCTTCGGGCGGGTCACGATCGGCTCGTCGTGCCCCGCACCCGCGGTGCCACCCTACCCAGCTGGAATGGTCATTCCGAAGATGGGTGGATCAGGACCACCTGGCGTCCGCGCGGGCCCTGCGGGGTCGTCCGGTGAGCCTCGCCGGTCCGGCTCACCCGTCCGTCACGACCGCCGCGACGGCGGCGTGCGGCCGGTGGGTGCCGTCGCCGGGCCGCGCCAGCCGCTCGACCTCCGTGAAGCCGGCCTGCGCCAGCCGCTGGGAGAACTCGTCGAGGGGCCAGCGGTAGGCGGTCGCCACCTTGTGGTCGAAGGCGGCGACCTCGTCACCGGTGAAGAGACCGAGCACCAACGTCCCGTCCGGGGCCAGCACCCGCCGGAAATCGGCGAGCACGCCGTCGACCTCCCGCGGCGGTAGGTGGATCAACGAGTACCAGGCCAGGACGCCGGCCACGGAGTGGTCGGCGGCGGCGAGGTCGTCGATCGACCCGAGGCGGTAGTCGCCGTCCGGGTGGGTCGCTCGCGCGTGGGCGATGAACTCGGGCACCATGTCGATCCCCGTCGCGTCGGCGCCCAGGGAGCGGAGGTAGTCGGTGATGTGGCCGGGCCCGCAGCCCAGATCGAGCACCCTGCCGGGTCGGCCCGCCAGATGTCGCCCGATGAAGGCGAGGTCGTCGGCGTGCACCTGCTGGCGCGTGCCGAACAGCTCGATGTAGAGCTCCGCGACGGAGGCGTACGCCTGCCGGACCTGCTCCGCGTTCACCGCCCGACTATAGGGGCACGCGGATCAGGCGATCCGGTAGCCCACTCCTGGCGTCGTGGCGATGACCGGTGGGTTGCCGAGTTTGCGGCGCAGCCGGCCGACCGTCACGGTCACGGTGTTGGTGAACGGGTCGGCGTTCTCGTCCCAGACCTGTTCGAGCAGCGTCTCGGTGCTCAGGAAGCCGGGGCTCGCCAGCAGCAGCGCTTCCAGCACGGCGAACTCCTTCACGGAGAGGTGCAGGTGCCGCCCGTCGCGAACCGCGGTCCGGCGTACCGGGTCCAACTCGATCCCGGCGACGCGCAGTGTCCGCGGGCGTGCGTCGGGCCTGCGGCGGGCCAGCGCACGGACGCGCAGGATCAGCTCCGGGAAATGGAAGGGCTTGGCCAGGTAGTCGTCCGCGCCCAGGGTCAGGCCGCTGACCCGATCCCCGGGTGCGCCGGCCGCGGTCAGCATCAGCACCATCGGCCGGTCCGGCCGCTCGCTGATCATCTGGCACAGTGTGTCGCCGTGGAGGCCGGGCAGGTCCCGGTCCAGCACCACCACGTCGTGCGCGGTGAGGTCGAGTTTGGCGGCGGCGGTCAGCCCGTCGTGGGCGAGGTCGACGGCCATCCCCTGGTCGCGCAGCCCCTCCGCGACGACCTCGGCCAGCGCGTGGTCGTCTTCGACGACGAGGATCCTCATGCCCGCACCGGCACCTTCGCGGCCGGGAGGGTGACCGACACACGCAGGCCGCCCTCCGGTCGGGCGAGCAGGGCGAGCCGGCCACCGTGCGCGGCCGCCACGGCCGCCACGATGGACAGGCCGAGGCCGGACGAACCGGTACGCTCGGCGCCGAGCCGCTCGAACGGCTGCGCCAGCCGGTCGACCTCCCGCTGGTCGAGGACGCGCCCGCCGGTCTCCACGATCAGCACGATCGCCTGCTCCTCGGTCGCGGACGCGGCCATCCGGATCCAACCTCCCTGCTCGTTGTGGGTCACGGCGTTGTCGACGAGGTTGCCCACCAACCGCCCCAGCAGCGCCTCGCTGCCCTGGACGTGTGTCGCCGACGGCACGACCGACGCCACGCGCAGCCCCTTCGCCCGCGCGTCGGCGGACCTCTCCCGCAGCGCCGCGCCGACGAGGTCGGCGAGGTCGACCACGGCCGTGTCGGCCAGCGCGCCGTGTTGCGCCCGGGCCAGCACGAGGAACCCGTCGAGCAGGTGGTCGACCCGGTCCAGTTGCGTACGGAGGCGGTCCGCGAGCGCCACCGTCGAGGCGTCCGGGTCCGGCTTGGCGACCGCGACGTCCAGCGACGCCCGCATCGTCGTGAGCGGCGTACGCAGTTCGTGCGAGGCGTTGGCCACGAAGCGGCGCTGTGCGACGAACGACGCCTCGAGCCGTTGGAGCAGTTCGTCGATGGTGTCGGCGAGGTCCTTCACCTCGTCGGCGGGCCCGGTGACGGCCAGCCGCCGGTGCAGGCTGTCGGCGGAGATGTCCCGCGTGGCCCTGGTGATGAGCCGCAACGGCCGCAGTACGCGCCGGGCCAGCACCCGGCCGAGCAGCAACGAGACGACCGCCATCACCGTCAGCGCCACCAGCGAGCCGACCAGCAGTTGCCGGGCCTGCTGGGCGTCCGCCCCGGCCAACTGCTCCTCCAACTGGCGGATGCGCTGCTGCGCCGCGTCGAGGTCGCCCACTGCGGAGGCCGGGGGATTGCGGGCCGGCACGGCGTTGCTCGTGCCGCCGCCGGAGAGCAGGAAGGCCAGGCCCAACAGCCCGACGCCGGAGGCGAGGAACACGACGGCGTACAAGATCGTGAACCGGGCCCCGACGGTCCCGCTGCGCAGCCTGAGCACCCCACCAGCATGCCCCGCACGACCTAACAACGGCGTGACAGCGCCTGTTCGGACGGTGTGACGGCCCGCTGCGTAGAACCGGCGGCATGTCGACCACCGAACTCCTGCGCCGGGCATGGACCGCGTTCCGCCGCCCGAGCCGCCTGATCGCCCTGGCCGCCGCGGCACTCGCCGTCATCGCGCTGGGCCTGTTGTCCGCCGCCGGCAACCGCTCGTCCTGCGCCGGCGCCTGCCCGGCCGTTCCCGTCGCCGACGACGGCTCCGTCGTCAGCGACAGATTCTGGTTCCTGCATCGCGACCTGGGCCGCGAAGGCAGCATCACCGTCCGGCTGACGTCGATGACCGGAACCATCACCTACCCACCACCGCACCACGACCGGATCGTGCCCGGGCTGGTGCCGTGGGCGAAGGCGGGGATCATCGTCAAGGACGGCCTGCGGCAGGGCTCGCGCTACGCGGCGCTCACGATGACCGGCGGCAACGGCGTGCGCTTCCAGTACGACTACACGCACGACGTCGCCGGGAGCCCCGGCCCCGTCACGGAGCAGTCCCCGCGCTGGCTGCGTCTGACCCGGTCGGGCGACACCATCACCGGTGCCGAGTCGGCCGACGGCACGCGGTGGCACACCGTCGCGACGGCGACGCTCGACGGGCTGCCGGACGTCGTGCAGGTCGGCCTCTTCGCCACCTCGCCCGGCGACCTCACGCTCCGCCCGGTCGGCCTCGGTGGCGCGGTCGAGGAGGTCCGGTTCACCCAGGCCGTCGGCGTCTTCGACAACGTCACCGTCGAGGGCGGCGCCGCCGGTGGATGGCACAGCGACCCGATCGGCCAGATGAACCAGACCGACTGGGAGAAGTACCACAACGCCTCGGGCGCCATCGAGAGGGACGGCGTCATCACGGTCAGCGGCACCGGCGACATCGGGCCGCTCAGCGAGGACGGCGCGCGCGGCGTCGGGACGACCCTGCCCGGCCTGGTCGTCGCGTTGACCGTCCTGCTCGTCGTCGCGGCCCGATACGGTACGCGCACGGCGCACGAGGGGCCCACCCGTCGGGTGGTCGTCGCGCGGGCCGCCGTCGTCGCCGGGTCCGCCTTCGTCACCGGTCTGGTCGCCGCCGGTGTCGTCGTCCCGGCGGGAATGGCGATCCTCGACCACAACGGCATCCCGGTGCAGCCGGTGCCGGCGCCGACCCTCGCTCGGGTGATCGTCGGCGTCGCGGTGGTGCTCGCGCTCTGTGCGGCCCTCGCGTACGGGCTCGGCGTGTGGCTGCGCCGTGGCGGGGCAGCGATGGCCGTCGGGCTGTCGCTGGTCGCCCTGCCGTACGCCGTCACCACGGTGCCGCTGCTGCCGGACGGGGTGGCCGAGTGGCTGCTGCGGCTGACCCCGGCCGCCGGCTTCGCCGTCCGACAGACGGCGGTGGAGTATCCACAGGTGACGGCGCACCACGCCCCGTCCGCCGGCTACTTCCCGCTGCCGTGGTGGGGCGGTCTCGGCGTGCTGTGCGCGTACACGGTGGTCGTGGCGTGGGTGGCACTGGGCCGCACGCGGGGCGCGGACACCGACTGGCGATAGCGGGACGGGCGCGGAAGAGTCACCCTCGCCCGAGGGTGACTCTTCCGCGTCGTTGCTGGTCGGCGGACGTCAGCGGTGCGGGATCCCGGCTCGGCGGGCGGCCTGCTGACCGCCGAGCACCGGCAGGGAGACGTGGCTGACCTTGGTGTCGACCGTGATGGTGGGCCGCGAGGCGAGCGTCGCCGCCGAGTAGCCGCGGTAGCTGCCGACGATGACGACGCCGATCCGGTTGCCGGCGGAGAAGACGTAGTCCTCCGGCAGCAGGGGAATGCTGATCTCGTACATCTGGCCGGGCGTCATCGGGTCGGGCGCCGCGATCGAGTCGCGGTTCTGCCCGTCGCGGATCCCCTTGGTCACCCGCCACTGGGTGACGTCGGTCGGCCGGTACGCGACGGGCCGGTAGCACCCGTCGTCGGACGGGCTCGACTCGCCGTAGCACTCCTCGGGCAACGTCGTCTGGACGACGCCGTCACCGGTCCGGTTGTTCTGCGTGCTCGGCCCGTACTCGACGAGGATCGCGCCGAAGTACGCCTCGTCGAGGCTCGACGACGCGACGAGGTCGACCACGGGAGTGCCGGAGATCCGCAGGTCCTCGGCCAGCGGCGGGGACAGGAAGGCCAGGCGGCTCCCGTTCGGCTGGTCGGGGTTGCTGATCATCGTGGCTTCGGTCTGGCTCGGGTTGTCGGTGAACGAGCGGGTCGTCGGAGCGGCCTTGGCCGGGGTGAGCGCGAGTTCGCCGGTGCTGCCGGCGCCCGGACGCAGCCAGACGTTGACGTTTCCCGTGCCGGGGATCGGCCAGTCCGCGTGCCGTTCCCAGACGCCGACGGACGGTTCCACGTCGACCTTCGGCTCGCCGGTGATGCCGTTGTCGACGCCCTGGAGCCAGTAGTCGAACCAGCGGTGCAGCGTGTCGACCCAGACGTCCCGGCGGAAGTCGAACGGCTCGACGTGCCCGACCCGGCCGATCCACAGCTTCCGGGGGACGTCGTACGTCTTCAGCGCCTCCCAGAACTTGCTGAAGTGATCCGCCCGGACGTTGTCGTCCTGGATGCCGTGCACGAGGAACACGCTCGCCTTGATCTTCGCGGCGTCGTCCAGGTAGTTCCGCTCGTGCCAGAACGGCGTGTAGTCGCCGTGCTCGTCGCCGTCGTCGGCCGCGATCTCGTTCCAGACCGGCGCGCACCGGGACTGACGGGCGGGGTCGTCCGCCGTGATGGTCCGGGCGAGCGACCCGAGGTAGTTGTTGCCACGCGTCACGATGCCGTTGGCGCGGGTGTAGTCGTAGTAGTTGTACGGACCGGCGATGGGAACCACCGTCGACAGGCCCTCGACGCCGGACACCGCCGCGGCCATCGCCAGGGACGCGTCGTACGACTTGCCGATCATCCCGGACCTGCCGTTGTGCCAGTCGACCACCACCGGATCGCCGTGCGAGTCGTGCGCGTCCCGGCGGCCGTTGAGCCAGTCGACGACGGCCGGTCCGGTGGCGTTCTCGTTCGCGCCCTGGATGGTCGGGCAGCCGGTGGAGCCGGCCGTGCCGACCATGTCGACGAGCGCGACGGCGTAGCCACGGGGGACGAAGTAGTTGTCGTAGAACAGCGGCCAGCGGTCGAGAAGGCCGTCACCGTCGACGTCCGCCTTGAGTTCGGACTCGTTGCCGCGCCCCAACGTCGTGTAGTACGGGCTGTTGTCGATGATGACGGGGACCTTAAGACCCCGCTCGGTGGCGGCCGGCCGGATGAGGTCGACACGGACGACGTCCTTGATGCCGTCCCGGTCGCTGTCCACGTCGGTGTCGACCCAGACCCGTTCGCGGATCGCGTCGGCGTATCCGAACACCGGCTGGGTGACTCCGTCCGCGACGGTGACCGTCGGCGTCTCGACCCGCTCGGCCGCGACTGCCGGCGCCGTCACGGCCAGCATCGCCAGCACCGTGCCGATCGGAATGATCGCCCTCATCGACCTCCCCCTCATCCGGCCCGCGGGCGACGCTCCCTCACGCGCCGGCGCGACCACCCCCGGACGCTACGAAAAGGCCGGTTGATCGTCATCCGGCAGATGCACGAACTCCGCGGCGCGCCGCATGGACATCTGCCGAGACGCCCGCACGCGTACGGGCTGCTCGTGCGCGACGTCCACCCGCAGGGGACGCCCGGCCGGGCCGGAGGCGTGGCAGCGGCACCGTCCGCCGGCCCGCGAACCGTGCCGCTGCCGTCGCGTCTAGGGTTTGACGACCCACTGGACGTTGGTGGGGCGTCCATCGGTTCGCAGGAACTCGTGGGCCGCCTGCCGGGCCTCGGCGTGGGTGACCTCGAAGGGCTCGATGCCGTCGGGAAGGGCGAACCGCGGGTCGTCGTACGCGTACTCGGCGTCGCCGACGACCTGGTTTCCCGGCGCACCCGGCGGCACCGGGCCCCACGCGAGGAGGATGTCGGTCTCGCTCTCCCAGTACAGGCCGGCCCGATCTCGCCAGAAGCTGATGTGCAGGGTCCGCCAGGCGGCGTCGCTGGCGAGAGTCACCTCCCCCGGTGGTTCGTCGCCGAGGATCGCGTCGAGTTCGGCGACGTGGGTCACCGTGGTGGCGGTGCCGTCGATCCAGACCTGCACGGTGACCTCACCTGTTCCTGGTCGTGGTCTCACACGGGATGAGCGAGCCTAGTGGCCGCACCGCCGCCGCGGGTGCCCGTCGGCCCGCCCGCGTCGCCTCAGCCGGGGAACCCGAGTGCGAGGGCGGCGACGACCGGCGCCAGGTACAGCAACGGGAACGGCACGTGGCCGTACGAACGGGCCCGGAGGACGGTGACGACGGCGCCGACGAAGTAGAGCACGAGGCCGACGGCGGCGAGCACGCCGACGACGGGCACGAACAGGCCCACGAGCAGGCCGACCGATCCGGCGGCCTTGGCGACCCCGAGCCACGGCCACCACGAGCGGGGCACCCCGTACTCGGCGAGGGGTCCGACGACCCACGTGGCGCGGAGGAAGACGGAGGCGGCGGAGAATCCGACCCAGAGCGCGGCGGCGATGGTGACGATGGTGGCGGTGGTCGACATGGTCCTGTGTCCTTTCGCGTGTCACTGACGACCCCAGGACGGACCACGACCGGCCCGCCGTGAACCGAGGTGACCCACGCCACAGCAGGTGGGGAGGCGGGGCCCGTGCGTAGGGCAGCGGTGGGCCTTCCCCCGGCCGGAGGCGCCGGAAGCGCGGAGTGCGAGTGATCCTGGCGGGCCGATCTCGTCCAGCGGGTTCGTGCCGGGCTCGGAGAACGTCGAGCCCGGGGCGGCGCGCGGACCGCTAGGCCGGTGGCGGGGCGG
The DNA here is from genome assembly GCF_036184225.1 of Micromonospora globbae. NCBI lineage: Bacteria > Bacillati > Actinomycetota > Actinomycetes > Micromonosporales > Micromonosporaceae > Micromonospora > Micromonospora globbae. Next base: position 3,580,158 of record NZ_CP108084.1, on the reverse strand, counting down.
TCGTGCGGCGGACGACGAGGGTGGGGGAGAGCTTGACCTGCGCGGTGGGACGGCTGCGGTCGGCGATGCGGTCGAGCAGGAGCCGGGCCGCGTTGGCCCCGATCTCGTGACCGGCCTGGTCGACGCTGGTCAGCGAGATCGGCCGGAACGCGGCGAACGTGGTGTTGTCGTAGCCGGCGATGGATATGTCGGTGGGAACGCTCAGGCCGGCCTCGGCGATGGCGTCGAGGGCGCCCATGGCGACGATGTCGGCACCGGCGAAGATCGCGGTGGGCCGGACGGGGCGCGCGAGCAGTTGCTTCGCCCCAAGGTAACCGCCCTCCTGCGTGTAGGTCGTGGAGGCGATGTCGATCCCGTCGGCGAGGCCCCTGGCCCGCATGGCCCGCCGGTAACCCTCGGCGCGGATGGCGTTGGGCATCTCGGCGAGGCAGTCCGGCGTGCTCTCGTGGTGTTCGATGTGGGCGATGCGGCGGTGGCCGAGGTCGGCGAGGTGGTTCACGACCAGGGCGGCGCCGGTGAGGTCGTCGTCGGCCACGGTGTCGTAGGTGTGGGAGTGCCCGTGCCGGCCCACGACGACGGTGGGGACGAGGGCGGCGACCCGCTCGAGGTGAGCGCGCGCGGAGATGGGCGCTATCAGGATGAGGCCGTCCATGCCGCGGTCGATCATGGCGTGGATGACGCGAGCCTCGGCGTCCTCGCCGTTGCAGCCGGGGCCGAGCAGGACCTGGTACTCCGTGCCGGCGATACGGCCGGTGAGGCCGTCGAGGACCTCGGCGAAGAACGGGTTGCGGATGTCGGGCAGCATCACGCCGATGGTGTACGTCCGGCCCCGCAAGCCCCTGGCGGAGGCGTTGGGACGGTAACCGAGCTCGCTGATCGCCTGCCGCACCTTCGCCTGCATCTTCGGGCTCACGCCGTACGCGTTGCGCAGCACCTTCGACACCGCGGTGGTGGACACCTGAGCGTGCCGTGCGACGTCGACGATGGTGATGCGTCGGGAGGGCGCTTCGTCCACTCATAACCTCCAGCTCTGTGCAACGTTGCCCAGAGCGTAGACCCGGAATTAAACCGCGTCATCACCAGACCTCTTGACGACCCTTCGATGAACTTCTAGGGTCAGCCGAAACATTTGGGAAACGTTACCCACTCCGATATCTTCCCCCGACCAGGCTCCACCTTTCCTGCGGCGCTTCCTTGAAACGTTTCAAGAGTGGATTTCGCGGATGACTCTCACCCCCGCCCGTCTCACCCGGGCATCCACGCCGACCGTTGGCCGGTCGGCCGCCGGCCATGGGCGTGGCGGATCACCGTCCTGGTGGTTCGCGGCGCCGGCGATGCTGCTGTTCGCCTTCGTGGTCCTCGTGCCCAGCGCGCGAGGCGTGTACTACGCCTTCACCGACTGGGACGGACTGAGCCCCGACCTCTCGTTCGTCGGGCTCGACAACTTCGCTGGCATCGCCCGTGACCCGGACGCCGTCCAGGCGATCTGGCACACCGTGGTGATCGCGGTTTCGATCACGATCATCCAGAACGGGATCGGGCTGCTGCTCGCGCTCGGCGTGAACAGCCTGATCAAGTCCCGCACCGTGCTCCGGGTGTTCCTGTTCGCTCCGGCCGTGGTCACGCCGATCGTGACCGCGTACCTGTGGCGCAACCTGCTGGGCCCGGACGGCGCCGTCAACAGCCTGCTCGGCGCGGTCGGGCTCGGCCGGTGGGGGCAGGACTGGCTGGGCGACCCCCAGTTGGCGCTCTGGTCGATCGTGGCCGTGATCGTCTGGCAGTTCGCCGGCTACTCGATGGTGATCTTCCTGGCCGGGCTGCAGTCCGTGCCGAAGGAGCTGTACGAGGCCGCCGCCATCGACGGCAGCGGACCGGTACGGCGGTTCTGGTCGGTGATCAGGCCGCAACTGGCGCCCGCGATCACGATCAACCTGATGCTGTCGATCATCGGCGGGATCAAGCTGTTCGACCAGGTGTACGCGCTGACCGGCGGTGGTCCCGGGCACGCCACCGACACCATCTCGACGCTCATCTACAAGGACGCCTTCACCCTGGGCGAGTTCGGCTACAGCATCGCCCTCGCCGTGGTGCTGACGATCATCGTGGCCGTCGCGTCGACCGGGCAGTACCTGGTGCTGGCCCGCAACGAACGGGCAGCATCGTGAACCGCTACCGCTGGCGGACGTTCGGCCTGGAGCTGGCGATGATCGCCGCGGCCGTCGTGGTCGCCTTCCCGGTGTACGTGCTGGTGAACCTCGCCGTCCGGGCCCCGTCGGACACGTCCTCGCCGATCCGCCCCACGACGTCTCCGACCCTGGCCAACTTCAGCCAGGCGTGGCGTGAGGGCGGGCTGGGTGGCGCGCTCGTCAACAGCGCCCTGGTGACCAGCATCAGCGTCGTCGTCGTGCTGGCCGTCTCGTCGCTGGCGGCCTATCCGCTGGCCCGCGCCACCGCCCGCTGGTCCCGCGCCATGTTCCTGCTGATCATGCTGGGCCTGGTGCTCCCGTTCCAACTCGCCGCGCTGCCGCTCTACCAGACGATGAGGGACCTCGGCCTGCTCGGCACGGTCTGGGCGCTCGTCCTCTTCTACGCCGGTCTGCAGGTGCCCTTCACCACCTTCCTCTACACCGGATTCATCCGGGCGCTGCCCCACGACTTCGAGGACGCCGCCTTGATCGACGGCTGCCGCCCCTGGGACGCCTTCCGACACGTCGTCTTCCCGATGCTCCGGCCGGTCACGGTCACCGCGCTGGTCCTCAACGCGATCGCGGTGTGGAACGACTTCTTCACCCCACTGCTCTACCTCAGCGGCAGCGACCAGCAGACCATGCCGGTCGCGCTGGCCGGCTTCGTCGGCCAGTACGTCGCCGACTGGAACCTCATCTTCGCGGCGCTGGTGATCAGCATCGTGCCGATCCTGGTCCTCTACTTCGCGTTGCAGCGCAGCATCATCAACGGCTTCGCGGGAGGGCTGAAGGGATGAGACCGTACGGCCTGGAGGCGGAACAGCGACGCGAGCCGCTCGGTGTCGGGGAGCGGTGTCCGCGACTGTCCTGGAAACTCGAATCCGACCGGCGGGGTGCGGCGCAGAGCGCCTACCAGATCACGGCGGCCGAGCGGGCGGCGGACCTGGACGACCCCGACCGGCTCGTCTGGGACACCGGCCGCCGCTCGTCCGGGGACGGGCTGCTCGTGCCGTGGGACGGCCCGGCCCTACGGTCGGCCACCCGTTACCACTGGCGGGTGCGGGTCTGGGACGAGACGGGCGCCCAGGCGGGCGCCGCCCAGAGCTGGTTCGAGACCGGACTGTTGCACCGCGACGACTGGACGGCCGTGTGGATCGGGCGGGACCCGGCGCTGCTGCCGCACGTCGACCCACCGGCCGACGAGGATCTCCCCTCACCACCGCTGGCGTCACCACCGCTGTACCTGCGCCGGGAGTTCCACCTCGCGCGGCAGCCGGTGCGAGCCCGGCTGTACGCCACCGCACGCGGCGTCTACGAGCCGCGTCTCAACGGTGCCCGGGTCGGTGACGTCGAGATGGCGCCCGGCTGGACCGAGTACCACCGCCGGCTTCAGTACCAGACGTACGACGTCACCGACCTTCTCCGTCCCGGCGCCAACGTGGTCGCCGCCATCGTGGGGGACGGCTGGTGGTGCGGGTACGTCGGTTTCGACCCGCGGCGGCCCGCCCAGCACTACGGCGACCGGCCCGCCTTCCTCGCCCAGTTGGTGCTCGACTTCGCCGACGGCTCCCGCCAGGTGGTGGCCACGGACGGCAACTGGACCGAGCGCCCCGGCGCGATCCGCGCCGCCGACCTGCTCATGGGCGAGTACGTCGACCACCGCCAGCACGTGCCCGGGTGGGACCTCCCCGGTGTCGCCGGCTTCCGGCCGGTCGCGGTGCTCGACACCGCGCCGGGCCCGTTGGTCGCCGAACCGGACCACCCGATCCGCGTCACCCGCACCGTGGCACCCGTCGAGATCCGTCGGCGGGGCCCGGGCCGCTACGTCGTCGACTTCGGGCAGAACCTCGTCGGACGGGTACGGCTGACCGTACGGGCCGCCACGGCGGGACACCGGATCGTCCTGCGGCACGCGGAGATGCTCGCCGACGGGGAGCTGTACGTGGACAACCTGCGCCGGGCGAGGGCAACCGACGTGTACGTCACCGGCGGAGATCCCGTCGAGGTGTTCGAGCCCCGGTTCACGTACCACGGCTTCCGCTACCTGGAGGTGGCCGACCACCCGGGCGAGTTGCGCCTCTCCGACGTGGTCGCCCGGGTGCTGCACAACGACACGCCGTGGACGGGGTGGTTCGAGTGCTCCGACCCCGTGGTCAACCAGTTGCAGTCCAACATCGCGTGGGGGCAACGCGGCAACTTCGTGGCGGTACCCACCGACTGCCCGCAGCGTGACGAGCGGCTCGGCTGGCTGGCCGACGCGCAGATCTTCGCCCCGACCGCCGGCCGCAACGCGGACGTCTCCGCCTTCCTGGCCCGATGGCTCCGCGACGTGGTGGACGGACAGGACGCCGATGGCGCCTTCCGCGACGTGGCACCGGTCGTCACGCTCGGACGGGAGGCGGCGCCCGCCTGGGGCGATGCCGGAGTGATCATCCCCTGGTACCTGTGGCGCGTCTACGGCGACCGGCGCGTGCTCGAACGCGGCTTCGACGCGATGCGCGCCTGGGTCGACCACGTCCACCGGCACAACCCCGACCTGCGCTGGCGGAACCGCACCGGCAACTCCTACGGAGACTGGCTCCAGGTCGACGTCACCACGCGGCGCGACGTGCTGGCAACCGCGTACTTCGCCCACAGCACCCAGCTCGTCGCCCAGGCCGCCGAGGTGCTCGGCCGCCACGACGAGGCCGAGCAGCTCCGCGACCTGCACGCCCGGATCCGTGCGGCGTTCGTCGACTCGTACGTCGGCGACGACGGCACCGTCGAGGGTGGCACGCAGACGGCCTACCTGCTGGCACTCGCGTTCGGACTCCTGCCGCAGCGGCTCGTGCCGGCGGCCGTCGAGCATCTGGCCGCCGACATCGAGAAACGCGGCCACCGTCTGACCACCGGTTTCGTGGGCGTGGCCCTGCTGTGCCCGGTGCTGGCCGACCACGGCCGGGCCGACCTGGCGTACGCCCTCCTGCATCAGGACCGGTACCCCTCGTGGGGGTACTCCATTCGCCACGGCGCGACCACCATCTGGGAGCGCTGGGACGGATGGACCGAACACGCCGGCTTCCAGTCGCCGGCGATGAACTCGTTCAACCACTACAGCCTCGGCAGCGTCGGCGACTGGCTCTTCGGCCGAGTCGCCGGCATCGACCAGACACCGTCGTCGGTGGCCTACCGCGAACTCCTGCTTCGGCCCCTGCCCGGCGGCCGGCTCACCTGGGCCCGTGCCGAGCAGGAGACCGCCCGCGGACGGGTCGCCTGCGGATGGTCGATGTCCGACGGCCGGATCACCGTGACCGTCACGGTGCCGCCCGGCAGCACCGCCGTACTGCAGATCCCCACACCGGATCCGGGCAGCGTGTGCGAGAACGACGCACCCGCCGCCGGCCGGCCCGGGGTTCTCGGGGTCGAGCCGTTCGCCGCGGGGGTCAGCCTGCGGCTCACGTCCGGCCGCTACACCCTCACCGCCACGGCACCCGACGTGGTGCCCTGACCGGCTCCTCCACAGGGAGACACCCATGAACCGCACGAGACTCGCGGCCGTCCTGGCCGCGACGGTCATCATCGGCGCGATGACCGCCTGCAGCAGTGGCACCAACGCCGGTTCCGGCGGCGGGTCCGACGTCCTCACCCTCGCCTCGGTCGACCAGGGATCCGTCGAGGACGTCATCAAGGCATTCGAGGCGGCGAACCCCGGCGTCAAGGTCAACTTCACCACCAGCGGCGCGGACCAGTACCAGCAGCAGATCCGCACCCAGTTGGCCTCCGGCACCGCACCCGACGTGATGTCGGTCTGGCCCGGCAACGGCAACCCCGGCGCCACCTACGTGCTCGCCGAGCCCGGCTACCTGCTGGACCTGTCCGACCAGCCCTGGGCGGCCAGACTGCCCGACGCGGTCAAGAGCGTCGCCGGGTACGAGGGCAGGACGTACAACGCGATATTCGGGCTCAACGGCATCGGCGCGATCTACAACCAGGAGGCGATGCGGAAGGCCGGCCTCACCCCGCCGGGCACCTGGACCGAGCTGCTGACCTTCTGCCGTGCCGCCGCGGCCAAGGGCACCCCGGCCTTCGCGCTCGGCATCCAGGACAACTGGGTCACCCAGCTCGTCCTGTACGCGCTGGTGGCCACGACCGTCTACGGCACCGACCCGGACTTCGACACGAGGATGCAGGCCGGCCAGGCCACCTTCGCCGACTCCCCGTGGAGCACGGCCATGGCCAAGTACCAGGAGATGAACACGGCCGGTTGCTTCCAGAAGAACCCGCTCGGCACCAGCTACGAGGCCAGCCAGGAACTCGTCGCCACCGGCAGGACGCTCGGCATCGTCCAGGGGAACTGGGTGGTCGCGCTGCTGAAGGGCAAGAACCCGAGCGGAACGTTCGTCCTGAAACCGCTGCCCGCCACCGACGATCCGTCCACGTTCGTCATGCCCGCCGCGGCCGGTGCCGGCTACGGAGTGAACGCCAAGGCGAAGAACAAGGAGCTGGCGCTCAGGTTCATCACCTTCGTCATGTCGCCCGAGGGCATGAGGGTGTTCAACGCCAAGCAGGGCAGCCTGCCGTCCCTGCCCGACAGCGGCTCGACCGTCGACCCGGCCTTCGCCGACCTGACGACCTTCATCAACGACAACCGGACCGTGCCGTTCATGGACCAGCTGTGGCCCAACGCCAAGGTGCAGCAAACCATGCTCTCCGGCCTGCAGGAGATCTTCAGCGGCCAGTCCACGCCGCAGAAGGTGCTCGCGGCGATGGACGCCGACTACCGGGCGGGAACCTGACCGCTTCCCATCCCCGCGGACGGCACAGCGCCCGAATGCGCCGCCTCCGCCGGGCCCCCCGCGCCACCACACCACCACCACCACCACTGACGCCGGCGCACGAGCGCCGGCGGGGAAGGACGGCACCAGTGTCGAGACCGAGACGACGCGCGAGGGCGCTCACCGGAGTGGGCCTCTGCCTGGCCCTGATCGCGCCACAGGCGGTGACCGCCACACCGGCCTCCGCCCGGAGTGGCGGCGGAGCCGCGAACGTCCGGGTCGTCAACCTGCAGGTCGACGGCAGGTACGACGAACCCCTGGGCATCGACAACGCCAGCCCCACCCTCGGCTGGCAGATCGTCGAGACCCGGAAGGCGGCCTCGCACCCCTGCCACCGGCCGCGCGCCCGGGTGGCCTGCCCCGGTGACCGGCAGACCGGGTACCAGGTCCAGGCGGCCACCAGCGAGTCGAACCTCAAGCGCGGACGGCTGATCTGGGACTCCGGCAGGATCCCGTCCGATCTGCAGACGGGGGTCCGGTACGCCGGCAAGCCCCTCGCGTCACGCGAGCGGGTCGTCTGGCGCGTACGCGTCTGGGACGCCGACCGGCGTCCGTCCGACTGGAGCGGGCCGTCCTCCTGGGAGATGGGTCTGCTCGAGCAGGGCGACTGGGCGCCGGCCCGCTGGATCGAGTACCCGGGCCGCGCGGAGAACCAGCCCATGCCGATCTTCGCCCGCCAGTTCACCGTCGACCGCCGCAAGCAGGTCGGCTCCGCTCGCCTGTACCTCTCCGGCGTCGGCCTGCACAAGCCGACCCTCAACGGCCGGACGCTGACCGACGAGGTCCTCGCCCCGGGCAACTCCAACTACCAGTTGTCCAGCGAGTACCGCACCTACGACGTGACCCGGGATCTGCGCCGGGGCGCCAACACCCTCGGCGTCGAACTCGGCAACGGCCCCGCGTACGTGCGCCGCAGCGTCACCAACCCGGCCGTCGGCCGCACCGCCCCCTACTCCTGGTGGCAGAGCCAGCTCAAGGGCAGCGGCAGCCTCGCCGCGGACGCCGCGGCCGGCGCCACGACCGTGAAACTCACCAGCGTCGCCAACTACCACGTCGGCGGCACCATCAACATCGACACCGGCGACGGCGGCGACCGCCTCGAGTCCCGCACCATCACGGCGATCGGCACCGCCGGCCCCGACGGCACCGGCATCACCTTCACCCCGGCGCTGGCCGCGTCGCACGCCGCCGGCGCGCGGGTCACCGGCTCCGGCAACAACATCGCCGCGAGTGACGCGAGCGCTGGCGCCGCCGTCACGCCACGCCTGATCGCCCGGCTGGAGATCTCGTACGCGGGCGGAGGAACCGACGTCATCGTCTCCGACCGCAGTTGGCGCACCGCGCTGGGACCGCTCGTCACCGACGCCTGGTACTCCGGCGCCGACTACGACGCCCGCCGGGAGCAGCCCGGCTGGAACGCTCCCGGCGCCGACCTGTCGGCCACCGCCACGCGCCGCGACGGCACCCCCACCGGCTGGACGAACGCGGGCATCGCCCCGCCACCGAACCTGGCCACGAAGCTCGTCGCCCGCGCGGCCGAGCCCGTCAGGATCGTGGAGACGTTCACTCCGGTCTCCGTGACCAACCCCGCACCCGGCACCTGGGTGTTCGACTTCGGACAGAACATCGTCGGATGGCCGGAACTGCGCCTGCAGGACACCGTGCCGGCGGGCACGACGATCCGCATGTCACCGGCCGAGTCGCTCGCCGCCGACGGCACCGTCGACCAGGCCTCGCTCATGGGCGGTGGCGGCAGCCGCGGCCGGGACCTGTTCAACACCTACACCACCGCCGGTCTCCCCGGCGGGGAGACCTGGCACCCGGACTTCAACTACTTCGGCATGCAGTGGGTGCAGGTCACGGGCCTGCCCGAGGGGTATGTCCCCACGAAGGACACCGTCCGGGGACTGCGCCTGCAGGCGGCCACACCCCTGGCCGGCGAGGTGACGACCTCCAACGCCCGGGTCAACCGCATCCACACGATGTCCCGCTACTCGTTCATGAGCAACATCATGTCGGTCTTCACCGACTGCCCCGGCCGGGAGAAGCTCTCGTATCCCGCCGACTACACCATGCCCATGGGCGCCATCCACCGCAACGAACAGCTCGCCGCGTACCTTCGCACGACCATGCACCACCTGGTCGAAGGTCAGTCCGTGGCCGACACGCCGATGTTCGGCAACGTCGCCCTGAAGACGCCCGTGTACGACTGGGGCTACAGCGGACGTTTCGGCGACGAGATCAACTGGGGCAACGCCATCATCCTCGTGCCGGCGATGCTCTACGAGCTCTACGGCGACACCCAGACGATGGCTCGCTACTACGACCACATGGTGGCCTTCGCCGACTACATCCAGCGGGAGAAGGTCGGTGAGGGTGCCGACGCGCACATCGTCGACGCCGCACTCGCCGACTGGGTGTCGGCGGACCAGACCTCCGGCCGGATCACCGGCACCTGGGGCTACTACGTCATGATCAGCAAGCTCGCCATGATGGCCGAGCTGACCGGCCACCGGGCCGACGCGGAGAAGTACCGGACGCTGGCGGCCGACATCAGGACGGCCTTCAACGCGCACTTCTACAACACCCAGCTGCGCCGGTACACGGCGGAGGGCAACGCCGGCGCCGCGGGCGCCACCCAGACCGCCCAGGCCCTCGCACTCGACGCCGGGCTCGTCCCCGACAGCGAGCGCGGCGCCGTCCTCGACGCCCTCGTCGAGCTGGTCTACGCGTTCCATCCCAACGGCGACGGCCCCCACTTCAGTGGCGGGACCATCGGGATGGCACCCACCGTCCGGGCCCTCGCCGCGGGCGGCCGCGACGACGTGCTGTGGGACCTGCTGCAGGAGGACGACCAGCCCAGCTACGGCTACTTCATGGCGTCCACCACCGCCAACCCGGGCGGCATGACCACGATCGGGGAGCGGTGGAACCGTGGGGACTCCAAGAACCACATGATCCTCGCCCAGATCGAGGAGTGGTTCCACAGCGGGCTCGCCGGCATCCGGGCGGCCGACGGCAGCATCGCCTACCGCGAGTTGGTCATCCAGCCGAAGGTCGTCGGTGACCTGACCTCCGTCAAGGGCAGCTACCAGACGCCCGCGGGGCTGGCCCGCTCCGAGTGGTCGCGGACCGACGGCCGCTTCCGGCTCTCGGTCACCGTGCCCACGAACACCACGGCGTCCGTCTGGGTCCCGTTGCAGGGCGGACGGCCACTGGGGACGCCCGACCGGGCGGACTTCGTCCGGATCGACGGTGACTACGCCGTCTACCGCGTCGGGTCCGGGTCGTACACCTTCACCACCACGTCACGGTAGGCGTGTGGGGGCCCGGCGTCCGTCCGGACGCCGGGCCCCAGCGACCGAGGGAGGCAGCGTGCAGGTCGACTTTCCGCCCGGCTTCCTGTGGGGCAGTGCCACCTCGGCGCACCAGGTCGAGGGAGGGAACGTCAACAACGACTGGTGGGACTTCGAGCACCGTCCGGGCACCGCCGCCCGCTGGTCGTCGGGCGACGGCATCGAGCACTATCACCGCTATGCGGAGGACTTCGCCCTGCTCAGGTCGCTCGGTCACAACGCGCACCGGCTGTCGCTCGAATGGTCCCGGATCGAACCGGCGCCCGGCGAGTTCAGCCGGGCCGCGACGGCGCACTACCGGCGGGTGCTGACCGCGCTCGCCGAGACCGGCATGACCGCCTTCGTGACCCTCCACCACTTCACCCTGCCCCGATGGTTCGCGGCGGCCGGCGGATGGCTCGCCCCCGACGCCCTCACCGTGTTCGCCCGCTACTGCCGGTACGTGGCCGTGGAACTGGGGGAGCTCATGCCCTACGTGTGCACCGTCAACGAGCCGCAGATGGTCGCTCTGCACGGCTACCTGGAGGGCTGCCATCCGCCCGGCGTCGCCAGCGAGGCTCTCTGGAAACGGGTCGGCCGGCGGCTCCTGGAGGCCCACTTCGCGGCCGTGCGCGCCGTACGCGGCGCGTCACGGCGGTCGCTCGTCGGCCTCGCTGTGCAACTCCCGCTGCTCGTGCCGGCGCTCGACGACGAGGAGTGCCGCGCGTTGCGACGCCTCATGCGACACGAGATCGTCGACCTCCACCTCGACGGACTCACCGGCCCCGACCGCGGTGACTTCCTCGGCGTCCAGTACTACCGGAAACAGTGGGTGGACCCGAGATCGCCCACGCGGTTCGCCGAGCCGCCCGCCGGATGTCGTACGACCCAGATGGGCTGGGCCGTGCATCCCGACGGCCTCCGGCAGATGCTGCACCGCGCCGCCGAGACCCGCCTTCCCCTGTTCGTCACCGAGAACGGCATCGCCACCGAGGACGACACCGAACGGATCGACTATCTGCTCACCCACCTCGCCGCCGTCGCCCAGGCGCTGGCGGAGGGGATCGACGTGCGCGGCTACCTGCACTGGTCGGCGTTCGACAACTTCGAGTGGAGCGAGGGCTACCGCCCCCGGTTCGGGCTCATCGCGGTCGACCGCGACGCCGGCTTCGCGAGACACCCGAAGCCGAGCGCGTACGTCTTCGCGAAGGTGGCCGAGACGGGGCGGCTGCCGCAGCCGGGTTGATCCGGCGTGGCTGCCGTGCCGTCGACCGACCGCCGGCGGTGAGATCGTTCCTCCGGATACCCCCGGGGGTATGTGTTACCGTGGACGCGGAGGTTGACGAGATGAAGATGCGTCCCGAGATGACCGGCGAGGCGCTGACCCGCCTGAAGCGGGCCCGCGGGCAGCTCAACGCTGTGATCGAGATGATGGAGAACGGCGAGGACTGCCGTGCGGCGTTGACCCAGCTCGCCGCGGTCTCCAAGGCGATCGACCGGGCAGGCTTCAAGATCATCGCCTCCGGCATGCGGCACTGCTCGGCCGCCCGTGACCGCGGCGAGCAGCCGGAGATGACCGAAGAGGAACTGGAGAAGCTCTTCCTGGCTCTGGCGTGAGCCGCCGGGCCTGACGCTCGACGCCCCGAACGGCGTGCCCGCCGTTCGGGGCGGATGAGCACGTGTTCGATGTCGACCAAGGGCGACGACTGTTCGCTACATACCCCCGGGGGTATGTAGCGTGATGAGGAAAGGAGCAGATGGATGGCGTGGGAGGTGTCGGTCATTGCGACCTCGTCGCTGGGCGACCGCAGCTACCTGGCGACGGACGGCAGGGTGGCGGTGGTGGTGGACCCGCAGCGGGACATCGACCGGGTCCTGTACCTCGCGGGAGAGACGGGCGTACGGATCACGCACGTGGCGGAGACGCACCTGCACAACGACTACGTCTCCGGCGGCCTGCACCTGGCCCGGCTCACCGGCGCGGCGTACCTGGTCGCCGCCGCCGACGAGGTGGGCTTCGACCGGGTGCCGGTGTCCGACGGTGACGAGGTGAGCCTGTCCGGCACGCTGCGGCTGCGGGTGGTCGCCACCCCCGGGCACACCTTCCACCACCTGTCGTACGTGCTGGAGGAGTCCGTCGGCGACGGCTGGTCCCCGGTCGGCGTGTTCACCGGAGGCTCGCTGCTGTTCGGCACGACGGGCCGTACCGACCTGCTCGGGCAGCGGCACGCGCACACCCTGGCCCACCACCAGCACGCCTCGGCAAGGCGGCTGGCCGACCTGCTGCCCGACGGGGCACAGGTCTGGCCGACGCACGGTTTCGGCAGCTTCTGCTCGGCCAGCCAGGCCGACGCCCCCGAATCGACGATCGGCCGGGAGAAGCAGGCCAACCCCGTGCTGCGGCTGGCCGCAGACCGGTTCGTCACCGAAACCCTGGCCGGCTTGGGCGCGTATCCCGCCTACTACGCCCACATGGGCGTGGCCAACACCGCGGGGCCGGCCCCCGTCGACCTCACCCCCGTGACCCGCGCCGACGCCGGCCAGTTGCGGCAGCGGATCGCCGCCGGGGAGTGGGTGGTCGACCTGCGACACCGCACGGCGTACGCCGCCTCGCACCTGGCCGGCACGATCGGCCTCGGCCTCGACGGGCCCATGTCGACCTGGCTCGGCTGGCTCGTCGACTGGGGCCTGCCGATCACCCTCCTGGCCGAGACGCCCGAGCAGGTCGCCGACGCCCAACGGGAACTCGCCCGCATCGGCATCGACCGGCCCGCCGCACAGGCCACCGGGACCCCCGAGCAGTGGGCGACCGGTCCGGACGACCTGCGGAAACTGCCCGTCGCCGACTTCCCGACCCTCGCCGCCGCGCAGGCGGGCGGCACGCCCGGCGGCCTGCCCGCCCCGCAGGTCGTCCTCGACGTCCGGATGGCCAACGAGTGGAACGCCGGCCACATCGACGGCGCCGTGCACGTCCCGCTGCACGACCTGCCCGCCCGCCTCAGCGACGTGCCCGCCGGCACCGTCTGGGTGCACTGCGGCTCCGGGTACCGGGCCACCGCCGCCGCGTCGCTGCTGGCCAACGCCGGCCGCGACGTCGTCCTGATCGACGACCTGTTCGGCAACGCCGAGCGGGCCGGCGTGCGCATGGCCGCCACCGCCTGACGATCGCCCCCGCCACCGCCTGACGCGCCGCGCCGGCCGGCGTCGGCCGCGCGCCAGCGCGCCCCCATGCCGGCGTGTCTCACCGGCGACCTGCGCCGGGCACCACACCGACCCCGAGAGGAAGCGCCTTGACCACGAACCCGACCAGCCCCGCGACGCTCGACGCGACCACCCTGCGCGAGCTGATCGCCGCCGGGCGGGCACCCCGCCTGCTCGACGTCCGCACCCCCGCGGAGTTCGAGACCTCGCACATCCCCGGCTCCTACAACGTGCCGCTCGACCTGCTCAAGGAACACCGCGCGGAACTGCGCCGTCACCTCGACGAGGACGTCGTGCTGGTCTGCCGTTCCGGCGCCCGCGCGGCCCAGGCCGAACGGGCGCTCGCCGGCGCGGGCCTGCCTCACCTGAAGGTCCTCACCGGTGGGATCATGGCCTGGCAGGCGGCCGACGCGCCGATCGCCCACGGCAGACCCCGCTGGGACCTGGAGCGCCAGGTCCGCCTGGTCGCCGGCTCCATCGTCCTGGCCAGCGTCGTCGCCTCGGTGTTCGTACCCGGCCTGAAGTGGGTCGCCGGCTTCGTCGGCGCCGGACTCACCGTCGCCGCCCTGACCAACACCTGCGCGATGGGCATGCTGCTCGGCAAGCTCCCCTACAACCGCGGCGCGACGTGCGACCTGGAGACCGTCGTGGGCCGACTGCGGCGGGAGCCGGCGTCCGGGCAACCGGCATGACCGGCAGCTTCGCCCTGGCCGCCGGGCTGGCCGTGCTGGTCGGGATCAGCCTCGGCCTCCTCGGCGGCGGCGGTTCGATCCTGGCCGTGCCGCTGCTGGTCTACGTCGCCGGCCTGCCCGCCAAGGAGGCCATCGCCACCTCGCTGCTCGTCGTCGGCGTCACCAGCGCCGTCGGCGTCCTGCCGTACGCGCGGGCGGGGCGCGTCCGGTGGCGCACCGGGCTGCTGTTCGGCGTCGCCGGCATGGCCGGCGCCTACGCCGGCGGTCGCGTGGCCGTGTTCGTACCGGCCGGGGTGCTGCTGACGGGGTTCGCCGTGATGATGCTGGCCACCGCCACCGCGATGATCCGCGGCCGGCGCCCCGCGGAGCCCCGGCCGGCGCCGCACGAGCTTCCCGTCCTGCGGGTCGCCCTCGACGGCGTCGTGGTCGGCCTGGTCACCGGCCTGGTCGGCGCCGGTGGCGGCTTCCTCGTGGTGCCCGCGCTGGCCCTGCTCGGCGGAATGCCGATGCCCGTCGCCGTCGGCACCTCACTGGTCGTCATCGCGATGAAGTCCTTCGCCGGTCTCGCCGGACACCTCTCCGGTGTCGGCATCGACTGGGGTCTGGCCGCCGCCGTCAGCATCGCCGCCGTGATCGGCAGCCTGCTCGGTGGCCGGCTCGCCGGCCGGATTCCCGAGGACGCGTTGCGCATGGCGTTCGGGTGGTTCGTCGTGGTGATGGGTGTGTTCGTGCTCGTCCGGCAGCTGCCCGGCCAGGCGTGGGCCCACCCCATGCTGTGGGTGCCGCTCGGCCTCGCCGCCGTGGTGGTGGCCGGCGTCGTCGTCGTCCGGCGCAGTCGCCGGCGACACGGACCCGCCATCCCCGAGATCCCGGCAGGCGCTGGCACCCGGCGGTAGCCCGCCAGGCCGCCGGCGGTCAGGAACGCCTGCGCCTGCGGGTCAGGCGCCACGCGACGGTGGCGAGCACGCCGACGACCGCGGCGGCGAGCACGTACCACTGGAAGCGGTGCACATCCGCCACGATGGCCTGGACGTGGTTCCCGGCGAGATAGCCGACGGTGACCCACACGGCGACCCACGCGGCGGCGCCGGCGGCGTTGTAGAGGACGAACCGTCGCCACGGCATGCCGGTGGCGCCGGCGATGAACCCGTTGAACTGCCGCAGGCCCTCGACGAAGCGGGCGGCCGCCACGATCTTCGGACCGTGGCGGTTCATCACCGCCTCCAACCGTGTGAACCGCTCCCGAGTCAGCCCTACGAAGCGGCCGTACCGCAGGACGACCCGCCGCCCGCCGGTGCGACCGATCAGGTACGCGATGCTGTCCCCGCTCACCGCGGCCACGAACGCGGTCACCGCGACCCCGACGACGGCGAGTTGGCCGCGGGCGGCGTATCCGGCGCCGAGGATGATCGCCGTCTCGCCCGGAGCGGGGACGCCGAAGCTCTCCACCCCGACCAGCAGCGCGAGGCCCAGGTAGCCGTAGCGCGCCACCAGGCTCGTGAGGAAACCGACAGCGCTCACCGGCCCGCCGGCTCACCGGCGCCCGCCCGGGCCCGCGCCCGCAGCGGTGGTCGCGGCCGGTCCCGCCGGCCCACCCCGGCGGTGGTCGGGCCCCAGGCCCGCGGTCGACCCGGCAGGGTGGCGGCGCCGGACGGGATCTCCGCTCTCCGGCCGGGCAGCACCAGGCTGCCGGGCAGTGCGGCCCGGGGGCGTGGCTCGTGCACGGCGGACACAACGGGCGGTTTCCCGCTACCAGGCGCGCCATGCCGAGAGGCTCGCCCGCGGCCGGCGGCGACCGCGTCGCCCGGGGTACGCACGGTGCGTACACCGGGTGCGCCACACGACGTGCCGGACGGTGACGCCCGGGCGACGACGCGCGCGACCGCAGCCCTGACGGACCGTGGGTGCCGATCGTCATGGCGGCGCGAGTGAGGAGCGGCGGTGCGCACCTGGCAGACGGTGGTGGGGTTTCCGGCGGGCCGGCGGAGCAAGTGGCTGGTGCTGACGGCCTGGCTGGTCGCCCTCGGGGTGTTCGGCTGGCTGGCCGGTCTGGTCGGCGACGTGCAGGACAACGACGAGACGAACTGGATGCCGTCGGGCGCCGGATCGACCCGGGCCGCCGAGTTGGCCGAGCGGGAGTTCGCCGACACGGTCCCGTTGGTCGTCGTCTACGTCCGGGACGGCGGCCTCACCGAGCGGGACCGTGCCGCGGTGGACCGGGACCGTGACGACCTGACCGGCCTCGGCGACGGCCCGGTGCCCGCCCCGGTGGAGTCCGCCGACCGCCGGGCCGTGACCCTGACGGTGCCGGTGGCCGGCACGCGGCTGGACAGCGGCGAGGTCGAGGAGGTGGTGGACCGCGCGCGGGCGGCGGTCGACGACGGGCTGCCGGACGGTCTGACGGCGAAGGTGACCGGGCCGGCCGCCTCGCGGGCCGACTCGGCGCGGGCGAACGGTCAGGTCGACGGCGGGCTGACGCTGGCCACGATCGTCGTCGTGGCGGTTCTCCTGCTGGTCACGTACCGCAGTCCGGTGCTGCCGCTCGTCCCGCTCGTCTGCGTGCTCGCCGGGACGGTGGTCGCCCAGGGCGGCACCTACCTGGCCGGCCGGGCCGGGGCGCTGGTCTCCGGGTCCGGTTCCATCCTCGTGATCGTGCTGGTGTTCGGCCTGGGCACCGACTACGCGCTGCTGCTGATCGCCCGCTACCGCGACGAACTGCGACGGCATCCGGACCGGCACACCGCCATGGCGCTGGCACTGCGCGGCATCACCCCCGCGGTCGGGGCCTCCGCCGCGACCATGGTCCTCGCCGCACTGGCGCTGCTGGTGGCCGAGATGAACTCCACCCGCGGGCTGGGGCCGGTCATGGCCGTGGCCGTGGTCGCCGCTCTGCTCGCGATGACCACGCTCCTGCCGGCGATGCTGGTGGTGCTCGGGCGGTGGGTGTTCTGGCCGAGGGTGCCCCGCCCGGACGGCGGCGGCGCGCACGAACCCGACCACCCGGTGTGGCAGCGGATCGCCGCGCTGGTGTCGCGCCGGCCCCGTCGGGTCTGGGCGCTGGCCGCGCTGGTGCTCGTCACGGCGAGCGCCGGGCTGTCCGTCCTGCGGGTCGGTGGCCTCGCCGGGGCCGACAACTTCACGCGAAAGCCGGACTCGGTGCGGGGCCAGGAACTGCTCGCCGCGCACTTTCCCGCCGGCACGGCCACACCCGCGATGATCTACACGTCGCCCCGGACGGCCGAGGACGTGGCGGCGACGGCACGGCAGACGCCCGGGGTGGCCGAGGTGCGGCCGGCCGAACGATCCGGCTCCGGCGCGTGGGTCCGGATTCCCGTGGTGTTCGACGCGCCACCGGCCAGCGCGCCCGCCCAGGAGACCGTCGAACGGCTCCGCGCCCGGGTGGGCGCCTCCGACGGCGACGCGGTGATCGGCGGTCCGGCCGCGACACTGCTGGACCAGAACCGGGCGATGAACCGGGACCTCATGGTCATCGTGCCGGTCATCCTCGCGGTGGTCGCGCTGATGCTGGGCCTGCTGCTGCGGGCGGTGCTCGCACCGGTGCTGCTGCTCGGCTGCACCCTGCTGTCGGCCGCCGCGGCACTCGGCGTCGCCGGGCTGCTGTTCCACGCGCTCGGGTTCCCGCGCACCGACCAGTCCGTGCTCACCCTCGGTTTCCTGTTCCTGGTGGCCCTCGGCGTCGACTACACGATCTTCCTCATGGCCAGGGCACGCCAGGAGGTCGGCCCGCGCGGCCACCGCAACGGGGTGTTGCACGCCCTGACCGTCACCGGGGGAGTGATCACCAGCGCCGGGGTCGTGCTGGCCGCCACCTTCCTGGTCCTGACCATCACGCCGGTGGTGCTGAACATCCAGCTCGGCCTGCTGGTCGCGCTCGGCGTCGCGGTGGACGCGTTCGTCGTCCGCGCCCTCCTGGTGCCCGCCCTGGCGATCGACCTGGGCCCCCGGATCTGGTGGCCGGGCCGGCTCAGTCGGGAATCGGCAGCCCGCCCTGGTACGCGAAGACCACCAGTTGTGCCCGGTCCCGCGCGTCCAACTTCGCCATCGCCCGGCTGAGATGGGTACGGACCGTGGCCGGGCTGAGCACCAGACGCTCGGCGATCTGGTCGTTGGACAGCCCGGCCGCCACCCAGCCCACCACCTCACGCTCCCGCTCGGTCAGCACCGACAGCGGCGGCCGGGGCCCACCCCGACCGACGGGCGGCCCGGCGAACCGGGCTATCACCCGGCGGGTCACCGCCGGAGACAGCAGCGCCTCCCCGGCGGCGACCACCCGCACCGCGTGCAGCATCTCCACCGGCTCCGCGCTCTTGAGCAGGAAACCGGAGGCACCGGCGCGAAGCGCGTCGAAGACGTGGTCGTCGACGTCGAAGCTGGTCAGCATGATCACCCGCGTGCCGGCCAGCTCGGGATCGGCGACCACCCGACGCAGCGCCTCGATGCCGTCCAGCACCGGCATCCGGATGTCCATGAGCACCACGTCGGGCCGCTGCTCCCGCACCACGGCCAACCCCTGGACGCCATCGGCCGCCGCGCCGACCAGCGCGATGTCGGGCTCGTCCTCGACGAGCATCCGCAACCCCATCCGGACCAGCGGTTGGTCGTCCACGACCACCAGCCGGATCACCCGCCCGTCGATGGGGCACCCCCCGCCCTCGTCACCGGAAGCACCGCGCGTACCTCGAAACCACCGTCGGCGCCCGCACCGGCGGCGAAGGTGCCGCCCACCGCGGCCGCGCGTTCCCGCATCCCGACCAACCCTCGTCCCGCGCCGTCCCCCGTCGCGGGGCCCCGCCCGTCGTCGCTCACCGTCACGCGGAGAGCGTCGTCGCCGTAGGCCAGCCGGACGGTGGCGCGGTCGGCCTCGGCATGCCGCACCACGTTGGTCAACGACTCCTGCACGATCCGGTACCCGGCCAGCTCCACCGCGGCCGGAAGCACCCGCCGGTGGCCCTCCACGACGAGCGTCACCCGCAGCCTGCCCTGGTTCACCGCCTCGACCAGCTCCGGTACCCGCGCGAGGTCCGCCACCGGCCGCCGATCCGGCTCGGCCCCGCTCCGCCCGTCCGGCTCCGCCAACGGCGCGAGCGCGGCCCGCAGCTCCTCCAGCGCCTGGGCGCTGGTCTGCCGCACGGCTCGCAGCGCCTGGGCCGCGCGCTGCGGTCGCCGCTCCAACACGTGCAACGCCACCCCCGCCTGCATGTTGATCACCGCCAGGCTGTGGCCGACCACGTCGTGCACCTCCTGCGCGATCCGCAGCCGTTCCTGGTAGACGTGCTCGCGCCGCTCGGCGTCCGCGGCCCGCGCCCGCACCCGGCGGTACGCGCGCACCGCCGTCCCCACCGACCACGGCACGACCAGCCACACCACGGCCAGCGGTCCCACCCCGAATGCCGGCCAGGGGGTGCCGCCGCTGGACCACGCGACGGGCAGGTAGACGGCGACGGCGGCGGCCACGGCGGTCAGCGAGACCCGCTTCGGGCACCAGGCGCCGACCGTGTAGGCGGCCACCGAGGCCAGTTGGAGGATGGGACTGTAGGGATAGCCGAGCGCCAGGTAGGCGAGGGTCGCGGCCAGCGACAGCCCGAGCGCGGCCAGCGGCCACACCCGCCGTACCACCAGCCCGGCAGCCGCCACGCCGACGAGCGCGACACCGGCGACTCCGAGGCGCATCCCCCGGTCGCCGGCCGCGTCCCACGCACCGAGCGCCGCCAGCGCGCCCAGCACCAGCGCGAGCGAACCGTCGACGGCCAGCACCGCACGCACTCCGCCGCGGGTACGCGCCGCCCACCACGCCGCCAGCCGGTCCACGGCATCGACGGTACGCAAGCGTCGCCGCCCGCGGCGTCATCGCCGCCGCGTATCCAGGGTCAACAGGACGCGTACGCCGCCGGTCGACCCGCTCGGCCCGCGCGCCCGGCGGTGGTGCCGGCGGAGGCCGGGGTGCCGCCCAGCGGCACCCCGGCCGTCACCTGCTCGTGCCCACCTCCCGTAGCCTCCGAGCTCGGGGTGGCGGCGGGGGCGGTGCGGCGGTCAGCGCAGCGGGTCGAAGGGCGTGAGCTCCTCCGGCTGCCCGCCGCCGGTGATCTGCTCGGCCAGCAGCTTCCCGGTGAGCGGGCCGAGGGTGATGCCCCACATGCCGTGGCCGCCGGCGGCGAAGACGCGCGGCGACGCCGTCCGCCCGATCAGCGGCAGGCCGTCGGGGGTGCAGGGTCGCGCGCCGACCCACTCGTCGACGCGCGCGTCGAGGTCGGCGCCGCGCAGCAGCGGACGCGCGGCGTCGGCGATGGCCATGATGCGGCGACGGTCCAGCGGCGCGTCGGCCCGGCGGAACTCCATCATCCCGGCGACCCGCAGGCGGTCTCCCAGCGGCGTGCAGGCGACGCGCTGCGCGGGGAAGTAGACCGGACCGGACGGGACGTGCTCGATGGCGACGCTGAAGCTGTAGCCGCGGCCGGCCTGCACGACCGTGCGGACGCCGAAACGCCGGGCCAGTTCGCCCAGCCAGGTGCCGGTCGCCAGCACCACCGCGTCGTAGCGGTCGTCCGCGCCGGCAGAGGTCACCACCCGGACCCGCGCGCCCTCGTCGCGGACGTCCACCACGTCCGCCCCGGTGACGATCGACGCCCCCCGCGCGCGCACGGCGTCGGCGAGCGCGTGGACGTACTCCCCGGGGTTGATGAACCGCTGACCGTACAGGCGGATGGCGGCACCGATGCCGTCCGACAGCGAGGGCTCCACCTCGCGCGCCTCGGCTCCGCTCAGGACGTCGAACTCGATCTCCTGCCCGGCGGCGTGGATGTGCCCCAGCTCGTCCAGGAGGACCGACCGTTCGGCCTCCGTCCGGTACGCCGCGATGAACGACTTCGCCTCGTGCGTCATGGACGCGATCCCGCCGGCCGCCAGCGCGTCGAACGCCTCGAACGCGCGCCGGTTCATCGGGATGTAGGCCTGCATCGCGGTCCGCCACTTCGAGGCGGTGCTGTGGCGGGTGAAGCCCAGCAGGAACCGCAGCAGCCGGGCATCCGCGCGCGGCGGCACGTAGACCGGCGACGAGGGGCTCAGGACGGCGCGCAGCCCGTAGCGGAGCACCGCCGGCTCCGGCAGGGGGGTCGTGATGCCGGGCGTGAGCCAGCCCGCGTTACCCCACGAGGCACCGGCGGCCACACCCGTACGGTCGAGCACGGTGACCTGCACCCCGCGCTCCTGCAGGAACCAGGCGGTGGCCAACCCGACCATCCCCGCGCCGATCACCGCGACGTGCTGGGGCGCGGACTCCATGGCAGACAACGGTCCTCTCCTTCGAGCGAACGGACATTGCGGCAATCCTTGCCCCGCCGCATCGGCACGTCATTGTCCGGGGAGGCCAACGTTCCCCCGATCCGTTGGCCGCAGTGAACAAGGCCGGGCACAATTCGGTCATGATCACCGTGACCGGCGTGGTGGCCGCCGTCGGCACCGCCCTGCTGAAGATCGTCGTGTCCGTCGACGCGGAGGTCCGCGACGTGACCCTCGGCGAACTCGACGAGGGGACGAGCGGCCAGGCCGGCGACCTCGTCCTCGGCGCGGGCGTCACCACAGCCGAACAGGCCCGTGCCGTGATCGACCGCTGCGCCGACACCGCGGCGGCCGGCCTCGTCCTCAAGCCCCCGCTGGCCTCGCTGCCCGAGGTGACCGCGGCCGCCGCCGCGCGGAACCTGGCCCTCGTCGAGCTGCAGAGCCACGGCTCGTGGGCCCAGCTCGTCTGGCTGCTGCGTGGGGTGATCGACAGGGCCGCCGCCCCCGGCCCGCCGGAGACCGGGGAGGCCGGCGTCTACGACGAGCTGTTCGCCCTCGCCGACGCGACGGCCGCCATCGTCGACGCGCCGGTCACGATCGAGGACGCCCAGTCCCGCGTCCTCGCGTACTCGTCGCGCCAGGACCGCACCGACCCCGCGCGCGTGTCGACGATCGTCGGGCGACGCGTGCCCGGCGACGTGGTCGCCCACTTCCGGGCCCGCGGCGTCTTCCGCAAGCTCACCACCGGCAGCGAGCCGATCTTCGTGCCGCGGGGCCCGGACGGGACGCTGCCCCGACTCGTCATCCCCATCCGCGCTGGAGGGGAGCTGCTCGGCTCGATCTGGGCCGTCGTCGAGGGCCCGGTGCCGGTCGAGCGCCTGCGGGACGTCCAGGGCACCGCGTCCGTCCTGGCGCTGCACCTGCTCCGCCTCCGCGTCCAGGCCGACGTGGCCCGCCGGGTGTCCTCCGACCGGCTGCGGGCGGCTCTGCGCGCGCCGGCCCGGACGGGCCAGGAACTCGGCCTCCCCAGGGGCCCCTGGCAGGTCGTCGCGCTCGGTGTGCACGGCGGGACGGGGGAGATGATGGACAACCTGGCGCTGTGGGAGTCGATCACCCGCCGGCACGGCTGGCGCCAACCGCTGATCGCCGACGTCGGAGACGTCCTGTTCGCCGTCGTCACCCACGACGGTGACCAGCCCGGTTCGCGGCTCTGGATGGACCGGCTGATCCACGACATCGCCCGGCACGACCCTCGGCTCTGCGCCGCCTCCGGCAGTGTCGCGCGAGAGCCGGCGGAGCTGCCCCGGTCCCGCGCCGAGGCGGCCGAACTGCTCGCGCTGCACGGCTCGGCGCGGTGGCGAGGTCCGCTGCTGCGGTTCGAGGAAGCCTGGGCCGAGGTGGTCGTACGCCGCGTCGTGAACGCGGTGCCGAGGAACGACCTGCTCATCGGCGGTCCGCTTCCCGACCTCGTGGCCCACGACCGGGAGCACGGCACGGACTACGTGGCGACCGTGGCCGCGTGGATCGAGCAGCAGGGCGACCCGAAGCGGGCCGCCCGCCAACTGCACGTGCACCCCAACACGCTGCGGTACCGGATGCGCCGCCTCGCCGAGATCGTCCCCGTCGACGTCGAGTCGCCGCGCACACGGCTGGCGTTGCAGATCCAACTCGAGGCGCTGGCCCGTCCGTCCTGACCGCCGCGGTTCCGGCGGCCCCGGCGGCCTTCCCGTCGTCGGCCCGGGTCGC
This sequence comes from Micromonospora globbae, assembly GCF_036184225.1. NCBI lineage: Bacteria > Bacillati > Actinomycetota > Actinomycetes > Micromonosporales > Micromonosporaceae > Micromonospora > Micromonospora globbae. The sequence continues at coordinate 3,556,888 of NZ_CP108084.1, read as the reverse complement.
CCGTCCGTCGGCGTGACCTGCCCTGGGCGGCGGTGCCCCCTACCTGTCGTGCTGGCGGCGCACCATCTCGGCGATCCAGACGGGCGCGAACGGCGACGTGCAGCCCGGGGGAGTGGGGTAGTCCTTGAGCACCTCCAGGCGCTCGCCGATGTCGATCGCCCGGGCGCGGTGCCCGGCGTGGTCGATGCCGATCTGCGCCAGGCAGTGGTTCATCGCCCACTGGAGGCGGTCCGGGGCGTCGCGCATCCGCGCCTCGATGATGTCGAGCAGTCCCGGAAGGTCGAGACCCTCGGGCTTCTTCGCCACGCGTTCGGTGGTCAGCGCCCAGCCGGCGCTCGCGACCACCGGATCCGGATCGGCGAACCAGGCCGCGCGCAGGTCCTCGGAGTGCGGGCTCTTCTTCACCACGTAGTTCACGAGCCAGTCGTGCACCTTCGGTGTACGCGCCTCGCGCAGCATGGCGTCCAGCTCGTCGCGGCCGAACGCCTTCGGGCGGCAGATCAGGATCGCCACGAGCCGCGCCGCGGAGTCGCCCGTCCGCCAGAGCTGGCGTGCGAGCTCCTGCTGCGTCTTCAGCCGCTTCGCGAGCGCGCGCAGCTTGCCGAGGTTCACACCGTGGTCGTCACCGTGCCGCTCGTTGACCTCGCGCGTCCGCGCGTCCTCGAGCTGGGCCAGCTCGGTCATCACCTCGGCCACGGTCGGCGTCGCGTCGGACACGTCGACCTCCTGTCCATCACGGGCGAGATGCAGCCTACGGCGGAAGCCGGGTGCCGTCGTGCGGGCGGTTGCGGCGGGGTCGAGCGGCGCGAAGCGGGAAGTTGAGAAAATTCAAGATCAGATCAGAAAAATTAAAGACTAGGCGTTGACCGATCAACGAAGTCAAGGTACACATGACGGCGAGGGAATCGCCGAGAACAAGGGAGCCGAGCGTGGACTGGCAGGACCTCACGGACCTCACCCGCGGACAACCGTTCGTGGTCGAGCGGGTCCGCCTCGCCGGCAGCGGCGTCGTGGTGGAGGGGCAGTTCGAGCCGCCGCAGCTGGCGCAGCTCAGCGTCGACGACCAGGTGTTCGTGGCCGCGTTCGTGCGGTCCCACGGTTCGATCAAGGAGATGGAGCGGATCTTCGGGGTGAGCTACCCGACGATCAAGTCCCGGCTCAACCGGATCGCCGAACGCCTCGACTTCGTCGAATCCGATCCGGCGCCCACCGGCGCCGACGTCGTGGACCGCCTGCGCCGCGGGGAGATCAGCGTCCAGGAGGCGCTGGCCGAGCTGGAGCGATCCCGGTGATCCCGCAGCTGGTCACGTACCGCCAACGTCGTCGCGACGGCCGCTGGCTGCGGCTGTACGTACCCGTCCTGCCGGTGCTGCTGGTGCTGTCACCGCTGCTGCTGCTCGCCGTGCTGGCCGGACTGGTCGCCTGCCTCGTCTTCCGGGTGAGCCTGGTGGGCGCGCTGCGCGGCACCGGGCAGCTGCTGTGCGCGCTGCCCGGCACCCGATTCGAGATCGAGCAGGGCCGGACGGCCGTGCTGGTGAGCATCAGATGAGTGGGGAGAGCACGATGAACGAGCAGCGCCGCCAGATCCTCGAGATGCTGGCCGAGGGCAGGATCACCGCGGCCGAGGCCGAGCGGCTGATCGACGCCCTCGGCCGGGAACAACCGGTGTCGTCCCCGGGGGCCGCGCCCCGCCCGAAGCCCCGGCCGAAGTACCTGCGTGTGGTGGTCAGCTCGGAGGACGACTTCGACGGGCCGGGCCGGATCAACGTCCGCGTCCCGCTCCAGTTGCTGCGCGCCGGGGTCCGGCTCACGAGCCTCGTCCCGCCGCAGGCGCTCGCCAAGGTCAACGAGGAGCTGCACAGGTCGGGGGTGCCCGTCGACCTCACCCAGCTCAAGCCGCAGCACATCGAGGAACTCATCGAGCAACTCGACGACCTCACCGTCGACGTCGACCAGCCCGACGCCAAGGTGCAGGTGTTCTGCGAGTGACCCGTGCCCCCACCGGACCACGGCGGTCGGGTGGGGGCGTCCGGCCGGCCGTGCGCCCGCTACGGTCGGCGCCTGGGGCCGGGTCCCACCGACGGCTCGCGACCGGTCACCGGGCCCGCCGGGCGTTGATCCGGGCGGCCTGCCGGGTCAGGTGGTCGCGCTCGGCGAGGTTCGGGGCCTTGTGGGCCGCCTCGGCGTACAGGCGGGCCGCCGTGGACAGGTCGCCGTCGCGTTCGTGGAGGTACGCCGCCACCGCCGCGTAGCGGGGCAGCGAGTCGTCCAGTTCCGCGAGCGCCGCGAGCCCGGCACGCGGTCCGTCGGCCTCGCCGACGGCCACGGCCCGGTTGAGTCGGACGACCGGGCTGTCGGTCAGGCGGGTCAGCTCGTCGTACCACTCGACGATCTGCACCCAGTCGGTCTCGTCGGCGGTGGGTGCGTCGGCGTGCAGCGCCGCGATGGCGGCCTGGGCCTGGAACTCGCCCAGCCGGTCGCGGGCGAGGGCCGCCTGAAGGATCTCGATGCCCTCGGCGATGAGGGCCGTGTCCCACCGGCTGCGGTCCTGCTCGGCGAGCGGCACCAGGCGGCCGTCGGGCGCCGTCCGGGCGGCGCGCCGGGCGTGGTGGAGCAGCATGAGGGCGAGCAGCCCCGCCACCTCCGGATGGTCGATCGCGGCCGCGAGCTGCCGGGTGAGCCGGATGGCCTCGGCCGCGAGGTCGACGTCGCCGGAGTAGCCCTCGTTGAAGACCAGGTAGAGGACGCGCAGCACGGTGGCGACGTCGCCGGGCTGCGCGAACCGCACACCGGCGACGGTGCGCTTGGCCCGGCTGATGCGCTGCGCCATGGTGGCCTCGGGCACGAGGTAGGCCTGGGCGATCTGGCGGGTGGTCAGCCCGCCGACGGCGCGCAGCGTGAGCGCCACCGCGGACGACGGCGTCAGCGACGGGTGGGCGCACAGGAAGTAGAGCTGGAGTGTGTCGTCGACCGCGGGCGCGGGCCCGGGCGGCGGCTCCTCGTCGACGAGGTTCTCCCGCCGGCGGCGGGCTGCGTCGGCCCGGGTCGCGTCGAGGAACTTCCGCCAGGCCACGGTGACCAGCCACCCCTTCGGGTCCCGGGGCGGGTCGGCCGGCCAGACCCGGATCGCCTCGACCAGTGCGTCCTGCACGGCGTCCTCGGCCGCCACGAAGTCGGCTCCGCGGCGGACGAGGACACCGAGCACGGTCGGCGTGAGGCTCCGGAGCAGGGCCTCGTCCATCAGGTCACTCCGTGATGGTGGGCGGCTCGGTCAGGAACGGCCGCAGCTCGAGCCACTCGTGGATCGGCTTCCCACCCGCCCCCGGGGCGGCCGACAGCTCGCCGGCCAGCTCGACGGCGCGCTCGTAGCTGTCGACGTCGATCACCATCCAGCCGGCGATGAGGTCCTTGGTCTCCGCGAACGGGCCGTCGGTGACCGGCGGGCGCCCCTCACCGTCGTACCGGACGAACGTCCCCTCGGGGGCGAGCGCCTGAGCGTCGACGAACTCGCCGGTCTCCTGGAGCCGGGCCGCGAAGTCGTTCATGTACGTCACGTGCGCGGAGATCTCCTCCGGCGTCCACCGGTCCATGGGCACGTCGTTCACGGCGGCCGGAGCGCCCCGGTAGTGCTTGAGCAGCAGGTACTTGGCCATCGTGCGTCTCCTCGATGCTGGTGTGACCCATTCTGGTCACGTCCACTCCGGGGACGGAGCCGGCCACCGGTTCTCGACATCGCCCGCCGAACTTTTTTGCCGGGGTGGGTGGATGCGCGTCGGCTGCCCCGGACCGGTCGTGACGTACGGCTCAGGCGAACAGCTCGCCGAGCAGTTCGGGGTCGATGGCGATGGGCGCCGGCCGGTACGCGGGTGGCGGCGTGCCCGTCAGCTCGCGTACCAGGAAGTCCCAGCAGCGCGTGCGGACGTAGGCCAGGCAGTCGATGAACGTGTGCTCGGCGCCGGGGACGATGAGCAGGTCGACGTCCTTGCCGGCGGCGACGAGCCGATCGGCGAGCCGCAGCGTGTGGTCCGGGTGGACCTGGTCGTCCATCCCGCCGTGGACGAGCAGCAGCCGGCCCGCCAACCGGTCCGCGATGGCCACGTTCGAGGTACGGGCCCAGGCGTCCGGGTTGTCCGCGCCGTCGTAGGCCTCCACGAAGCCCAGGTTGAAGCAGGGGGCGTCGTGCGAGCCGGACAGGGCCACTCCCGTCCGGTACACGTCGGGGAAGTCCAGCATCGCCCGCACGGCGGCGAACCCGCCCCCGGAGTGGCCGAACGCGCCGACGCGGTCCAGGTCCATCCACGGCCGGGTCCGGGCCAGCTGCCGCAGCGCGGCGACATGGTCGGCGAGGCCGCCCGCGTCGGCCAGGTGGCCATACGAGGCGTCGTGGAAGGACTTGCTCCGTCCCGGGGTGCCCCGCCCGTCCAGTGCGACCACGACGAAGCCCAACGCCGCGAGCGGTTCCGCGTCGAGACCCATCCCACCCGGGTCGAAGCACGGGGCGACCCGGTTGACCTGCGGGCCGGGGTAGAGGGTGTCCACCACCGGGTACCGCCGGGCGGGGTCGAACCCCCGTGGCCGGTACAGCACCCCGTAGATGTCCGTCACCCCGTCGGCCGCCTTGACGCGGAACCGTTCCGGCGGGGTCCAGCCGGTGGCGGTGAGTCTGCTGACGTCGGCGCGCTCCAGCTCGACCAGCACCCGTCCGGTCCAGTCCCGTACGCGGGTCACGGGCGGCTGGTCGACGGTGGAGGCCGAGTCGACGACGTACGTCGCGTCCGCCGACACCGTCACGACGTGGTCCAGGTCGTCGTCGGTGACCCTGGCGAACCCGGACCCGTCCAGGCCGACCCGGCACACGGTGCGGCGGTACGGATCCTCGTCGACCAGCCCGGAGGCGGTGAAGTACACGACTCGCCGCGCCTCGTCGACGTGCAGGATCTGCCGCACCGCCCACGGGCCGGAGGTGACCCGCCCGAGCAGCGCGCCGGTGCGCAGGTCGTACCGGTACAGGTGGCCCCAGCCGTCCCGCTGCGAGTACCACAGCACCTCGTCGGCGAGCACCCGCACGATCGGCGGCTCGTACATCCACTGGTTGGGCTCGACACGGGTGGGCCCGGTCTCGCTGAGCACCGTGGTGACCTCGCCGGTCTCCGGGTCGAGGCGGTGTAGGGTCAGCGTGCGCCGGTCGCGGGGCTGGCTGAGGTAGTAGGCCGCCGAGCCGTCCGGCGCCCACCAGGCCCACCGGCTCATCACCGGCGACACGTGCGGCATGAGCAGCGGCTCGGCCTGCGCGCGGACCACCCTGCCCGCCGCGACGTCCAGCACGACCAACTCGGCCTGCGGCACGTTCTCGTCGCCCGGGTAGGCGTACCGCTGGGTGTGGAGCTGGGGCGGGCCGCCGTCGGTGGGCCGGGCCTCCACGAGGTGGGTCTGCCGGACGTGGCGCTCGTCGGTCCGGTGCGTGAGCACCCTCGTCGAGTCGGGCGACCAGGCCACGGCGGGCGGCAGGTGCGGGAGGCCGAACTTGCGCAGCAGGGTGGCGTTGCCCGTGCACTCCGGGCCGGTCCCGTACCGGTGGGCGGGCGCGCCGTCGGTGGTCAGCGGCCACTCGCGGCCGTCGGCAGGCGTTCGCGCCCACAGGTCGTACCCCCGCTGCGAGACCGCGACCGTCCCGTCCGGCGACGGCACGTCCAGCGGGTTGCCCGGCGGCGCGGACTCGGCCGGTTCGCAGACGTAGCTGTCCAGGCGGCAGCGCCAGTGCGCGCCGTAGGCGTCGAACTCGACGGCGTTCCCGAGCGGCGCGATGGCGATGAACGGCAACGCCTCGGGGTCGACGTGCTGGCCGGAGGCGGTGGCGAGCGCGGCGGCGAGCCGGGCGTGGTCGAAGGCCGGCGCGCGGGTGCCCGCCGCCGGGTCGACCAGCACGAACCGCCTGCCGGCGCCGGTGTGCACCGCGTACCAGAAGCGGGCGCCGCCGTCGATCCACTGTGGTCGGACCCGGTCGCCGACGACGAGTTCGCCGGGGCGGGCGGACCGGCGGAGGAGTCGTTCGGCGGCCTGGTAGTTCTCGGTGGTGCTCATGAGGGACGTCCTTCTCGGTGTCGAGGCGTGGGCACGGTGCGCCACGGGGTGGTGAGGTCTGGGGAGGGCGCCGGCCGCCTCGCGAGGTGTGGCGACCGGCGCCCGCGCCGGGTCAGGCCCGGGAGGCCGCTCAGAGGCTGCGGGCGGCGATGTCGCCCTGGGCGGTGGTCGCGTGGATGGTGAGGTCCACGCCGTCTCCGGTGTTCCGGAGCGCGTTCTCGATGCGGCCGTAGGTGGTGCCGGCGTCCAGGGAGGCGGAGACCCCGCGCGCCGCGCCGACCGACACGTCGCCGGACTGGGTGCGCAGCACGAGGGCGCCGCGCAGCGCCTCGGCGATCCGGATGTCGCCCTTCGCGGTGGTGATCTCGCCGGGGCCGGTGAGGCGGCCGACGGAGACGTCGCCGGCGGCGGTGGTGAGGCGGACGCTCGCCGCCTCGTCGAGCTTGATCGCGCCGTGCGAGCCGTCGAAGGTGACGTCGCCGAGGCGTCCGACGCCCCGGAACTCGGCGCTGGCCGCCTTCACCGCCACCTGTGAACCGGCGGGCAGCTGGACGGTCACCTCGATGGACCCGGAGGCGCCGAGGAACTGGTTCCTCGCCGACGCCTCGATCCGCAGGACGCCGTCGCCGTACTCGACAGTGGTCTGCTCCGCCACCTTCACGTCACGGCTCTTCGAGGCGTCCGCGGCCAGGACCTCGACCGTGGTGTCGGACCGGTCGGCGGCGATGAACTGGACGCGTCCGGCGGGGATGTCGAGAACGGCGGAGATCGGGGTGGGGGTGTCGAACGTCTGCATGGTGTCCTCTTCCTGCGTCTGCTTGTTTCTGACGCCGGAAACGCTACGTTGCGTTCACTAACTAGGCAAAATAGATGTTGCGCTAATTTCCTATAACGGCAGGTGAGAGGCTACTTTTCGTTGCAACGGCTCTGATATCAACGCAACGATCATCGGCCGTGCCGTTGCAATGGATGAGAAGTGAACGCTATCGTGGGCAGGTCGACGACGCGTGAAGGAGGCCGCGATGCCGGGCGGCAGGCTCACCCAGCAGGAACGCCAGCAGATCGCCCTGGGGCTGACCGACGGGCTCGCGTACGCCGAGATCGCCCGACGCCTCGACCGCCCCACCTCGACGGTCACCCGCGAGGTGATGCGCAACGGCGGCCCCACCGCCTACCGTCCCGACCTGGCCCATCGCGCCACCGAACGCCGCGCCCGCCAGCGCAGGCGGGCGGCTCCCCGGGGGCCACAGGCGCTCCCGCCGGCCCACGGACGCGACCCGGAGGCCGTGCGCGAGTACGAGGAGAGGTTCACCACCCTCCTCATGCAGTCGGGCCTGCCCCGGATGATGGCCGGGGTGCTCACGTGCCTCTACACCACCGACGCGGGCAGCCTCACCGCGTCCGAACTCGTCCAGCGCCTCCAGGTGAGCCCGGCCTCCATCTCGAAGGCCATCGCGTTCCTGGAGAGCCAGGGCCTCGTCCGCCGCGAACGCGACGACCGGCGCCGCGAGCGCTACGTCGTCGACGACGACGTCTGGTACCAGTCGATGATCGCCGCCGCCCAGTCCAACGCCCAGCTCGCCGAGACCGCGCGGCAGGGCGTCGGCATCCTCGGCCCCGACACCCCGGCCGCCGCCCGCCTCGAGAACATCGCCCGCTTCGTCGACTTCGTCGGCGAGAGCATCCTCCGCGCGGCCGAGCAGGCCCGCGAGATCCTCTACACGAAGAGCGAGACGACCTCGGACGGCACCGCCACGTCGGATCGCGCGTAGGCCGTCGGGCCCGGCGTGTCCGCCCCGATCCGCCGGCCGCCGTCCCGACGGTCACCGCCGGCCGTGCCGACGCCGGACAACTCACTTCGGCCGTCCACCGTGTTGAGGGTTTCCGACCGTCCACCCGCGCGGTATCGCACCCAACCTTCACTCGAAGGTTCAACGATACGGTTCACAGTATGACTGCTGCCACCACCGCCGCCGTCCCTGTCGTCGACGCCTCCACCGTCCTGGGGCTGCTCCCCGTCACGCCGCGGCTGCTCGCGTTGGGCGAGCCGACCCATGGCGAGGCCGACCTGCTCGACCTGCGCAACGATCTCTTCCGGCAGCTCGTCGAGCAGGAGGGCTACCGGACGATCGCGATCGAGAGCGACTGCCTGATGGGCCTGGTCGTCGACGACCACGTCACCTCGGGCGCCGGCACCCTCGACGAGGCCATGGAACGTGGCTTCAGCCACGGGTGGGGCGCCTTCCCCGGCAACCGCGAGCTGGTGCGCTGGATGCGCGCGTACAACGACGGCCGGCCCGCGTCCGAGCAGGTCCGCTTCGCCGGTTTCGACGGCCCGCTGGAGATCACCGCGGCCGCGAGCCCCCGGGCGGCCCTCACCGCGCTCCACGGCTACCTCGCCGCCCGGGTCGACCCGGACCTGCTTCCGTGCCCGGCGGAGACACTCGACCGCCTGCTCGGTGCCGACGACCGGTGGACCGATCCCGCCGCCATGATGGACCCGTCCCGGTCCGTGGGGCGCACGCCCGAGGCCGACCGGTTGCGACTGCTCGCCGACGACCTGGTGGCCCTGCTCGACGCGCAGACGCCCCACCTGGTGGCGGCGTCCACGCGGGAGGAGTGGGACCGCGCTCGCCTGTACGGGCGCACTGCCGTGGGCCTGCTGCGCTACCACCACTGGATGGCTGACCCGTCACCCCGCCGCCTGGCGCGACTGACCAGCGCGCGGGACTCGATGATGGCCGCCAACCTGCTCGCCCTCGCCGAACGCGGTCCGACGCTGGTGAGTGCCCACAACGGCCATCTCCAGCGGAACAGGAGCACGATGCGGATGGGCGGCACGCCGCTGGAATGGTGGAGCGCCGGCGCGATCGTCAGCGCGCACCTCGGCCAGGGCTACGCCTTCCTCGCCACGGCCGTCGGCACGATCCGCCACCAGGGAGTGGACACGCCACCCCCGGACACGGTCGAGGGGCTGCTGTACGCGCTCCCCGGGGACCGGTACGTCGTCGACCCCCGCCGGCTGGCCGCCGGCCTCGGCGACGCGCCGCCCGCCACCCGCGTCTCCCCCTGGTACGGCTACTCCCCGCTGGACCCGGAACACCTGGGCGGCATCGACGGGATCGTGTTCGTCAAGGACGCCCGGCGGGAGTAGGGCTCCCGGCGGTGCGGGTCCGGATTGCCCGTGCCGGTTCTCAGGCGAGGGTGCCGAGGAGGCGGAGCCGTTCCGCCGACTCGGTGCCCTCCGGCGCGCCGCTGAAGATGATCCGCATGCCGGGGTCGTCGGTCAGCCGGACGATCTCCTCGTCGAGGATCATGCTGCCGACCTGGGGATGGCGGTACTCCCGTACGGAGTGGACGCAGTCGCTGACCGGGTGCTCGGCCCAGATCCGGGCGAAGTCCGTGCTGCGGACGCTCAACTCGCCGATGAGCGCGTGCAGTTCGGGGTCGTCCGGGTGACGGGCCGCCGTGAAACGCAGGTAGGCGGTGATGTCACGTGCCTGCCTCTCCCAGTCTGGAAAGAGGTCCCGGGACGACGGATCGAGGAACGTGATCCGCGCGATGTTCACCGGGGGCTCGCCGGATTCCGGGTCCGGCGCGGGCAGCCCCCAGAGGGCGTAGCCGAGCCGGTTCCCCCCGAGGAGATCGCCGCGGCGCCCCACGATGATCGCCGCCTGGCCGGCCGCCGCGTCGACGAGGGCCCGCACGCCGGGGCGTACGCGCTCCGGCTCGCCGTCGCGCCGGGCACCTCGCGTCGGCCGGGCCAGGCCCCGCAGGTAGGCGCGCTCGTCCGGCGTGAGCCTGAGCACGCGTGCCAGCGAGTCCAGGACCGAGTCCGAGATCTGATGGCTCTCGCCCTGCTCCAGGCGGGTGTAGTAGGTGACGCTGATGCCGGCGAGCTGCGCGAGTTCCTCACGCCGCAGGCCGGGCACCCGGCGCTGCCCGTACACGGGCACACCGGTCTCCTCGGGGGTGAGCGCGGCGCGCCGGCTACGCAGGAACGCGCCGAGTTCCGTCGCGGACGACCAGCTTCCAGTCACATCCCCCAGTGTGGTGAGGAGTCCGCAGCCGTGCCTACCCATGCCGGGGATACCCACCGAGCGGACGTTCCGGCCACGGCACGAACGCCGCGATCGGGCACGGAACCTCCGCGCCGCCCGGTCCTACCGTCCACCCGCCTGGGTATCCACGGCGTTGTCTGGTTGGGCGTCCGAGGCGGTTTCACAGTTGGGGGCATGAACCTCACCCATCCGCACCCCGACCTTCGTGAACGACGCTCCCCGGAGCAGGACGCCTCCCCGGAGCGGGACCTCTTCGCGGTGACGGCGGCCACCAGCGCCACCGGGTCCGCCGTGGTGCGGGCCCTGCTCGACCACGGGGCTCCGGTCCTGGCCGTGGGGCGCGACCGCGAGCGCCTGCACCCGTACGCCGAGCGCGGCGCCCGGACGCACGTCAGCCCGCTCGACGACGAGGAGCGCCTCACCGCGGCCGTCGCCGACGCCACCGGCGCGTTCGTGATGCTGGCGCCGGGCTTCATCCCCGACAGCCCGGACTTCCAGGCGTACCAGCGGGCGGCGATCGCCGCGCAGGCACAGGCCGTCCGTAACGCGTATCGGCACGGGCGTCTGCGGCGGGTGGTGACGCTCAGCGGGTGGGCGGCCAACCATCCCGGGGCCAGCGGCCCGGTGTGGGGCCTGGAGCGCCTGGAGCGGGCCATCGACGCCACCGGCGTACCGGCGGTCCACCTGCGGGCCGGCTGGTTCATGGAGAACCTGCTCCCCGACATCGCCGCGATCCGGGCCACCGGCGCCACGGGCGGGCTCCTGCCGCCCGACCTTCCCCTCCCGATGGTCGCCACCTCGGACATCGGGCGGGTGGCGGCGGAGTTCCTGCGCGGCGTACGTCCGTTCGTGCCCGGTCCGGTCGAGGTGACCGGCCCGGCCGACCGGACGCTCGCCGAGGCCGTCCGGCTCATCGGCGCGGCCGTCGGCAGAACGGCCCGGTACGAGGTCCGGACCGCCGACGATGTCCGCGCGGCGTTGACGGCCGGCGGGTTCTCCGACCACATGGCCGACGGCACGGTCGCGATGACCCTCGACGTGGCGCACGGACGCATCCGGATGCGCCGCCCCGCCGGGACGATCGTCACGACGACCACCCTCGAGGAGTTCGTCCGGGCCGCCGTCACCACCTCCTGACCACTCCCCATACGCACGACGGACAGAAGGACCCCGATCCATGCGCAGCCAGCCGACCCAGGCGCCCGGCTTCCAGCGGTTCCGCATCGGCAACCGCCTCGTCACCGCCCTGTACGACGGGTACGTTCCCATCCACGCCGCGGACCTGCGGGGCGCGCCGCGGGAGCAGGTGCGGGCCCGTCTCGCCGACGCCCACCTCCCCGAGGACGGGGACCCGTACACCGCCGTCATCGCCTTCCTCGTCGAGGAGGACGGCCGCCACGTCCTCGTCGACACCGGCAGCGGCAGCACCCTGGGGCCGGACACCGGCCACCTGCTCGACAGCCTGTCCGCCGCCGGCGTCACCCCGGACGAGATCGCGCACATCCTGATCACCCACCTGCACCCCGACCACTCCGGTGGCCTCGTCACCGCGGACGGCGACGCCGTCTACCCGCGCGCCACCGTTCACGTCGCCCGCGACGACGTCGCGTACTGGCTCGATCCGCAGCGGGCCGCGCGGGCCGAGGGCGTCCAGCGGGAGATCCACGAGGCGGCCCTGGCGAGCCTCGCCCCGTACCGGCGGACCGGCCGTCTCGACGCCTTCCACACCTCCGAGGTGCTGCCCGGCGTGCGGGCGCTCGACCAGCACGGGCACACGGCCGGCCACACCGGTTACCTCTTCGGCGAGGGTCCCGAGGCGGTGCTCTTCTGGGGCGACACCGTGCACAGCCACGCCGTCCAGCTGCCGCACCCGCAGGTGTCCATCGCGATCGACAACGCACCGGATCTCGCCGTACGCGCGCGAGGCACGGTGTTCGACCTGGTCACCGCCCACCGCTGGTGGGTGGCGGCGGCCCATCTCCCGTTTCCCGGCCTGGGGCATCTGCGGCGCACCGACGAGGGGTACGCCTGGGTGCCTGCCCACTTCCGGCCCCTGCCGGCGGTCGGGTAGCGGGCGCCGGGTCACGCCGCCCGGCGGCGCGGCCCCCGCCGCCGCGGCGCGGTCGTCACACCCGTCGCGAGAGCACCACCGCGGCGAGACCGGGGACGCACGGAACGACCAGCAGCCAACCCAGCAGCGGAGCCAGACCGACGTCGCCCGAGGTGTCCCGGATGGTCAGTGCGGCGATCGCCACGCAGAGCCCGAGCGTGAGCAGCGCGGTCGCCAGCCAGGTGGCCCAGCGCTTGCCGGCGTGGGTCGCCCAGATCGTGCCCGTCCAGCCGAGGAGCCCCAGCGCCCCGACCACGGCCAGGATGACCAGGTACGCCGTGACGGCGGCGTCGACCGCGTCGGGCGCGTAGCCCGGGTAGCCAGCCCTGACGTGGTCCGCCAGGACGGCGCGGTCGAGGAAGGGGACGAGGGCGGCGATCGCGGTGAGCCCCGCCCCGGCGTACATCAACGTCAGCGTGGTCCGGGTGCGCGATCTCTGTTCCGGCGTCGGCATGGCACGGCCTTTCAGACAGTCACTTTCTCCAGCGAGCGACTGTATGAAGGCGGGCCGGAGCAGTCAACGGCAAAACGGCAGCCACTTTCTTGAGAAAGTGACTTCCTGATACGGTGAGCCACATGACCGGGCTCCGGGAGCGCTGGCGCCTGAAGACCATGCGCACCATCCAGGAACGCGCCCTCGACCTCTTCGACGAGCGGGGGTTCGGCGCCGTCACGATCGAGGAGATCGCGGCCGCCGCCGAGGTCTCGCCCTCGTCGGTGTACCGCATCTTCGGCACCAAGCAGGGGATCGTGGTCACCGACGTCGAGCTCGACAGCATGAGCCCGGAGGCGCTCGAGAGCATCCTGGACCCCGCCGATCCCATCGGCAGTCTGCTGCGGGCCGTGCGTTCCTACGAATCGCCGGACGCGCCGAGCTCCGGCACCGCGGGTGACGGCCCCCAGGCCAACCGGAGCCCGTGGCGCAGGGTCCGCTACTTCTTCGCCGAGCCGTCGGTGCGCATGGCCGTCTGCGCCACGCTCGACCGCGCCGGCGAGCGGATCGCACCGCTCATCGCGGCGACCGGGCAGATGAGCGCGGCGCAGGCCCGCGTGGTCGCGAAGGCCCTCGCCTTCGGCTACTTCGCGGCACTGGAGCAGTGGTACCTCGACGGCGGCGAGCGCCCCATCGCCGACTACGTCGAGGAGGGCATGCGACCACTGCGCCGCATCTGGGCGACGCCGCAGCCGTCCTCGGGGGCCGACCACCCGGCCTGAGACGGGCGGGCCGGTCCGGCGACCCCGAGCCGGGCGGCATCCGCGTCCGCGCCGGCCGCGTCACCGCTCGTCGTACAGGCGGCGGACGCGCGGGAGCAGGGTGCGCCAGATGAACCGCCAGGCGGGCCCGGGCAGGTGTCTGCTGCGTTCCTCGTGCGCCACGCGTCCGCGGGGATGGGCCGCCCACCGCGCCGAGCCGGGATCGTAGTCGCGGCGGTACTCGATCGCGCACACGTGCTTGACGCTCTTGTAGCCGTACAGGGCCGGGGCGACCAGGCGGACCGGCGCGCCGTGTGCGAGGCCGAGCGGGGCGCCGGCGAGGCGGTCGGCGAGCAGCACGTCGGGGTGGAGGGCGTCGTCGAGGCGCAGGCAGGCGCGGTAGCCGTCCAGGCCGGTGACCGTGACCCAGTTCGCCGAGCGGGCGGGCCCCACCCGGGTCGCCAGTGTGTCGTGGACGTCGCGGAAGCGTACGCCCTCCCAGCGCAGGTCCAGCGCGCTCCAGGTGGTCACGCAGTGCAGGTCGCCGCGTCGGGCGTGCCGCCGGTGGGCGCCCATCAGGTCGGCCAGGTCGATCTGTGTCGGGCGGGCCACGGCGCCGGTCACCGTGACCACCGGGCGGGCCGGCGGCTGCGCGCGGACGCGCGCGTACTGCGGCAGGCCGAACCGGCGGAGCGCCGCCGGCGCCTGGCCCGGTGGCAGCCGTCGTCCGGCGGGACCGTCGCTCATACCGCCTCCTCCGACAGTTCTAGAGCGTCCTTTCTAGATCGTAGGCTCTAGAATGTCTCCGTGGCCAGACCCAAGCTGCACAGCGACGACGCGATCCTCGACGCCGCCCGCGACCTGCTGGTCCGGGGTGGGCCGGGCGCGGCGACCACGGCCGCGATCAGCTCCACGAGCGGCGCGCCGGTCGGCTCGCTCTACCACCGGTTCGGCTCGCGCCCGCAACTGCTCGCCGAGGTGTGGCTCCGCACCGTCCGCCGGTTCCAGGCCGGCCTGCTCGCCGCCGCGACCTCGGGCACCGCGATCGAACGAGCGCTCGCCGCGGCCGACTGGACCGTCGAGTTCGCCCTGCGCCACCCGGCCGACGCCCGCCTGCTGCTGCAGGCCCGCCGTGAGGAGCTGCTGGCCGACGCCGACCTGCCCGCCCACGTCCGGCAGTCCCTCACCGACCTCAACAAGCCCGTGATCGACCTGCTCCGCGGGCTGGCCGCGGACCTGTTCGGCGCGCCGACACCGGCCCGACTGGAGCGGCTGGCCATCGCCGTGGTGGACGTGCCGTACGCCGTCGTCCGCCGCCACCTCAGCCGTGGCACCTCACCGCGCGTCGACCGCGACCTCGTCTCCCACGCCGTCCGCGCCCTGCTCGACCCACCGGCCGGCTGACCGCCCGCCACGTCGGACCCCGGGGCGGCGCTCGGGCGCGCGGCGTCTCGACCTCGACGCGATCGGGGACGGCGCGACAGTCGCTCATCGGGGTCATCCGGGGAAGGCGTGCGAGCCGAAGCGCCCCCACGCCACGAGGACGGCCAGGGCGAGCAGGACGAGATTCGCCATGACCGGTTGCGTCTCGCGGCGGCGCAGGTGCATGGCGGCGGCGCCGACCATCAGCGACGCCAGGCCGACGGCGGCCAGCGGTACCAGGACCGGCGCGACGCCGAGCGCGGCCGGCAGGATCAGGCCCACCGCGGCCAGGATCTCCAGGACGCCGATGACCTTCACGGCGGGGGTGCCGAGGTCGTCGAGGACGGCCATGCCGGAGGCTACCAACCTCTCCTTCGGCTGGATCAGCTTCATGGCCCCGGAGGCCAGGAAGGTGGCGGCGAGCAGTCCCGCGACGACCCACAGGACGATGTCCATGAACGTTCTCCTCCGGACGGTGTGCGGTGCGCCAGCTCCGCTGGCGGTTCAGCGGTACGACGACGCGGGCGGGCCGGATGTGAGGTGGCGTGCGAACCTCACAGTTGCGCGCCGTACGCCGTCGAAACCGGTGAGGGCAGACGCGACCGAGGGAGCCGCCAGCACCATGAGTGACCAGTCCGAGCCCGGCCGACCCGATCCGAGACTGAGCGCCGTCCTGGGGGAGCGGCGTCGGCTGATCGACCTCGCGTACCGGCTCCTCGGCTCGGTGGCCGACGCCGAGGACGTCGTGCAGGAGACGTACGCCCGCTGGTGCGCCATGCCGGACGCACAGCGGGATGAGATCGCGTCGCCCGCCGCCTGGCTGACGACGGTCGCCGGTCGCGTCTGCCTGGACGTGCTCCGCTCGGCCCGGGTCCGCCGGGAGCGATACGTGGGCGAATGGCTCCCGGAGCCGCTGCCCGACGCCACCGAGTGGATCAGCGGGCGGTCGGACGGCGCGCCGCCCGACCCGGCCGACCGGGTCACCCTCGACGAGTCGGTCACCATGGCCTTCCTCGTCGTGCTGGAGTCGATGACACCGGCCGAGCGCGTCGCGTTCGTCCTGCACGACGTCTTCCGCTACTCGTTCGCGGAGGTGGCCGGCATCGTCGGCCGTACGCCGGCGGCCTGCCGCCAGTTGGCCTCGTCGGCCCGCCGCCGCGTCCGCGCGGCGCAGGCCGCCCCCACGCCCCGAGCCCGGCGCGTCGAGGTCGTCAGGGACTTCAAGCGGGCGTGGGAGGCCCGGGACATCGACGCCCTCGTCGGTCTGCTCGACCCGGACGCCACCGCGGTCGCCGACGGCGGCGGCATCGTCGACGCCGAGTTCCGCCCGATCCGCGGTGCCGGACGCATCGCGCGGGCGCTCGCCGACATCGCCGGCCGGGAGGACGACCTGACGATCCTCGAACGGACGGTCAACGGTCAGCCCGGCCTGGTGGTGCGGCAGGGCGGCGTCACCGGCACCGTGATGGCCTTCCACGTCACCGCCGGTCGGATCACGCACATCTGGGCGGTACGCAACCCGGACAAGCTCCGGTCGTGGCCACCGGGCGGCACCGCGGTGACGGGGGCTCGTACGGTCGACAGCAGCACCGAGGGATGAAGGAGCAGCACGGGTGATTCCTGGGACCCGCCGGACCGCCGTGACGGTCGCCGCCGCGCTCGCGTGCGTCGCGCTCGCCGCCTGCTCGACGAGCGGCGCGCCGACCGCGTCCCGGTCGGGCGTGCCGTCGAGCCCGGCCGCCTCGGTATCGCCGGCGCCACGAGCGACGCCCGCGGCACCGGACTTCGGCCGGCTCGAAGCGCGGTTCGACGCCCGGCTCGGCGTCTACGCCGTCGACACCGGCACCGGCCGCACCATCGAGCATCGGGCCGACGAGCGGTTCGGCTACGCGTCGACCTTCAAGGCGTTGGCCGCCGGGGCGCTGCTGGCGGCGACGTCCACCGCCGAGCTGGACCGGGTGGTCCGGTACACGGAGGCTGACCTGGTGACGCACTCGCCGGTCACCGAGCGGCACGTGAAGACGGGGATGACCCTGCGCGAGCTGGGCGACGCCGCCGTCCGGTACAGCGACAACACGGCGGCGAACCTGCTGTTGCGGCGGCTCGGCGGCCCGGCGGGCTTCGAGCGGGCGTTGCGCGAGCTGGGCGACCGGGTCACCGATCCGGAGCGGTTCGAGACCGACCTCAACGAGGCGACCCCCGGTGACCGGCGCGACACGAGCACCCCTCGGGCCCTCGCCACCGACCTGCGGGCGTACGTCCTCGGGGACGCCCTCGCGCCCGAGGACCGGGCCGTGCTGACGGGGTGGCTCAAGGGGAACACGACGGGCGACACCCTCATCCGGGCCGGCGTCCCGGCCGGCTGGCAGGTGGGCGACAAGACCGGCTCCGGCGGGTACGGCACGCGTAACGACATAGCGGTGGTCTGGCCGCCCGACGGCGCCCCGATCGTGCTCGCGATCCTCTCCAGCCGGGAGGAGAAGGACGCCAGCTCGGACGACACGCTGATCGCCGAGGCGGCGAAGGCCACGATCGAGGCCCTGCGCCGGTAGCGGCCCGCCCCCCCGGTGCGCGGTGCCCGCCGGAGGGTGACGCCAGATGGCGCCATGACGCCACCACCTCTGCCGCCGATGGCATCAAATGCTGTTGCCGTGACGCCACGATGATGCCATAGTGGTGTCATGGAACTACGCGCTTACGTCGACGCGATCCGGCACCAGCTCGCGGTGGCCGCGGCCGCCGGTGGCGACGACGCTCGGGAACTGGCCGAGCGCCTCACCGCACCGCTGGAGTCCGCGGTCCGGCTCGCCCTGCTGGACGCGCTCTCCGAAGCGGCCACCGAGATCACCCGCGATCTGGCGCCCGGCTCGGTCGACCTGCGCCTGCGTGACCGGGAGCCGAGCTTCGTCGTGACGCCACCGCCCGCCGAGCAGTGGGCCGAGGACGTCGCCGCGCCGGCGCCGGCAGTGCATCCGCTGCCGCCGCCACCCGCCGACGGCGAGGACGAGGCGACCGTGCGGATCAGCCTCCGCCTGCCGGAACACCTCAAGGCCCGCGTCGAGCAGGCGGCGGCCGCCGCCGGCGTCTCGATCAACACCTGGCTGATCCGGGCTGCGGCCGCGGCCGTCGAGGGAGGCAACCAGGCCGGCCAACCCGGCGGCCCCCGGCGTACCGGCACCCCCACCGGGGGTCAGCGCTTCACCGGCTGGGTGCGCTAGCCGCACCGGCCCCCACCGACCACCCGAGAGGGGAGCACCATGCCATCCTTCGACACCCCCGGACCGATCTCGGTATCGATCGAGCTCGTCGCCGGCGACGTGCGGATCACCGCCGGTCCGCGGACCGACACCGTCGTGCAGGTGCGGCCGGCCGACGAATCCGACGACCGCGACGTGCGCGCCGCCGCGCAGACCCGTGTGGAGTACGCCTCCGGCCGGCTCGTCGTCCGCGGGCCCCGGCAACCCAACTTCGGCATCTTCGGCAAGACCGGGTCCGTCGAGGTGACCATCGACCTGCCGGCGGGCTCCGGCGTCGACGGGAAGCTGGGCGTCGGCGCCGTCAACTGTGCCGGATCCCTGGCCGACTGCCGGCTCAAGACCGGCGCCGGTGACCTCCAGGTCGAGGACGCCGGCGCACTCACCCTCGTCACCGGCTACGGCGCGGCCATCGCCGAGAACGTGGCGGGTGACGCCGAGGTCACCACCGGATCCGGCAAGCTCAGCCTCCGCGCCGTGGGCGGCCAAGCCGTCCTGAAGAACAGCAACGGCGACACGTGGGTCGGCGAGGTCGGCGGTGAACTGCGGGTCCGGGCCGCGAACGGCCACATCGTCGCCGAGCGCTCCGCCGCCTCGGTCACGGCGACCACCGCCAACGGCGAGATCCGCATCGGCGAGATCGTCCGGGGCGTGGCGACGGTGCGCACCGCGGCCGGGCGCATCCAGGTCGGCATCCGGCGTGGCACCGCGGCCCTGCTCGACCTGCACACCAGCTTCGGCAAGGTCCACAACGACCTCGACGCCACCGCCGGTCCCGCCGACACCGACGAGAAGGCCGAGGTGCGGGCGCGCACCTCGTTCGGCGACATCCTGATCCACCGCTCCTGAAGCGTCCCACCCACCGACTGATCCGGTCCCGGCCCTCCGCCGGGACCGGGAACGGCGCACGCCTCCATACCCCCGGTCCGCCCGTCCGGCCCGACCGGCGATGCCGCGCGCCTCCGTACCCGTGCACCACCCGACCAGTGGAGGAAGCAATGGCGGTAACGACCGCGACAAGGCCGGCCATCTCGGTGTCCGGCCTGCGCAAGACCTTCGGGGACAAGGCCGTCCTCGACGGCATCGATCTCATGGTCACCGAGGGCACGGTCTTCTCGCTGCTCGGGCCCAACGGCGCGGGCAAGACCACCATGGTGCGGATCCTGTCCACCCTGATACCCGCGGACGGCGGATCGGTCCGCGTGGCCGGCCACGACCTCACCGCGGAACCCGACCGCGTACGGGCGGCGATCGGCGTCACCGGACAGTTCTCCGCCGTCGACAACCTCCTCACCGGCGAGGAGAACCTCAAGCTGATGGCCGACCTGCACCACCTGGGCCGCGCCGAGGGCAGGCGCCGCATCGCCCGGCTGATCGACCGCTTCGAGCTCGGTGAGATGGCCCGCAAGCCCGCCTCCGTCTACTCCGGCGGGATGCGTCGCCGCCTCGACCTGGCCATGACCCTGGTCGGCGACCCGCGCCTGATCTTCCTCGACGAACCCACCACCGGCCTGGATCCCCGCAGCCGGCACGCCATGTGGCAGATCATCCGCGGACTCGTCGCCGAGGGCGTCACCGTGTTCCTGACCACGCAGTACCTCGACGAAGCCGACCAACTCGCCCATCACATCGCCGTGCTCGACCACGGCCGGATCGTCGTCGAGGGCGCCCCCGACGACCTCAAGCGCCGCATCCCGGGCGGGCACATCCTGCTGCGCTTCGCCGACCCGACCGCGTTGGACACCGCCGCCCGCAGTCTCGCCGTCGCCCAGCGCGACGACGACGCCCTCACGTTGCAGGTACCGAGCGACGGCGACGTCCGCTCGCTGCGAGCGGTGCTGGACCGCCTCGACGACGCGCACGTCGAGGTCGACCACCTCTCGATCCACACGCCCGACCTCGACGACGTCTTCTTCGCCTTCACGGGCACACCCGCTTCCGCCGCCGCACCGGCCGCCACCACCGGGGGACACCGATGACCAGCCTCGCCTACACCCTGACCGACTCGGCGACCATGCTTCGCCGACAGATCCGCCACATGCGGCGCTACCCGTCGCTGACCGGGATGCTCATCGGCATGCCGGTGGTCCTCCTGCTGCTGTTCGTCTACGTCTTCGGCGAGACGCTCGGCGCCGGTCTCCCGGGTGGCGGCGGTGACCGCGGCGCCTACATGAACTACCTGGTCCCCGGCATCCTGCTGTTCGCCCTCACCGGCACCGCGCAGGGAACCGCCATCTCGATCGCCATGGACACGACCGAGGGCATCGTCGACCGCTTCCGCACCATGGCCATCTCCCGGTCCTCCGTCCTCACCGGACACGTGCTCGGCAGCCTCGTACAGGCCATGCTCTGCATCGCCGTCCTGCTCGCCATCTCGATCGCCATCGGCTTCCGCCCCACCGCCACACCGGTCGAGTGGCTCGCCGCCGTTGGCGTGCTCGTGGCGACCGCGTTCGCGCTGACCTGGCTGTCGGTCGCGCTCGGCCTGGTCAGCGACAGCGTCGAGACCGCCAGCAACCTGCCCATGTTCCTGACCCTCATGCCGTTCCTCGGCAGCGGGTTCGTCCCCACCGACACCATGCCCTCCGGCCTGCGGTGGTTCGCCGACTACCAGCCGTTCACCCCCGTCACCGAGACGCTGCGCGGGCTGCTGCTCGGCTCGGAGATCGGCGACAGCGCCCTGATGGCCCTGGCCTGGTGCGCGGTGATCTCGCTGCTGTCGTACCTCTGGGCGAAGCGGGCCTTCCACCGCAGGGCCGCCCGGTAGCTCGACCACGGCAAAGGGGCGGACGCCCATGCGTCCGCCCCTCGCCGTCTCGTTGGCGCGGGTCCGCCCGCGCCGGCGGGACTACCGACCGGTGACGGTGATCGTCGCCGAGCGGTAGTTGTCGCGCTTGCCGTCGTTCGTCGGGTCGTAGCCCTTCTCGACGTTGCCGGCGGCGTCGACCGAGAACCAGCGGAACGTGGTCGTCTCGGTCACGTGGAACACCTGACCCGGCTCGCGGAACTCGGTCGCCTCGTAGCGGGGCGACTCGAGTGTGGGCCGGCTGCCGTCGGTCGTGTAGTAGATGGTCGCCGGCTCGCTGGTCTCGAAGCGCACGTCGACGGGCCCGGAGTAGGTGCCGCCGCCGGGGACGAGTTGCGACGTCGGCTTCTTCTTGTCCTTGCCCCAGTCCGCCGCGACCCGGAACATCTCCATGATCCCGTTGGCGTACTCCATCGTCTCGGAGTGGCCGCTGACGAGATCCGGCGTCCCCACCCACGGCGGCTGGAACGAGCCGCCCTGCCAGTTGCCGGTGGCCGGGTTGTAGACCGAGCCGCCGACCTCCCAGCCGAAGGCGTAGATCCCGTACGTGTGGTACAGGTCCTCGCGCACGTTGCCGGCGGAGGAGTAGAGGACGTCCGAGGAACCACCGACGTTCTCCGGCGTGACGACGGTCTGCCGGTGCGCCTTGACCTGCGACAGGATCCGGGAGGCCGACTGCCAGTAGAACGCCTCGTCACCCAGCGGCGGGCGCGGCGTGGTGATCCGCCCGTCGGCGATGTAGGCGCCCGGCTGCCAGAACAGCTGGCCGCCGTTGGAGTGCACCGACATCATGAACTTGATGTTCCGGTAGTTCTCGACCAGCCAGATGATGTTCTTCGACTCCGGCTCGGACAGCTTCGCCGGCCCCTGGTAGGTGTCGCTCACGCAGTTGGTCGACCCGCCCGCGTAGCCGTCGTGGCCCGACCCGACCCGGTAGTTCCGGTTCAGGTCGACGCCCCAGGAGTTGCGCCGGCCCGGGTCGGCGTTCTCGTCCGGGCAGTGGTTCGTGAGGTTGCGGCGCTGCGAGGCGAAGTTGTAGAAGCTGTAGTTCGCCCCGTCGGGGTTGTTCGACAGGATGAAGAAGACGTCGGTGTTGTCGACGATCTTCTTCGTGTCCCAGTCGGACTTGTAGTTGTGCACCAGGCGCTCGGCCGCCTCCAGGCTGGTCGTCGCCGGCACCCACTCGCGGGCGTGGTCCTGCGCCTGGATCAGCACACCCGGGTTGCGGCCGTCGCGGTGCTTGCCGATCCGCAGCACCGGGATGGTCGCCGGGCCGCGCGGCACCTCGCCCTCCGGCGCTCCGGCACGCTTCTGGTCGAGGAAGTCGGTCAGCGCGACCGGGCCGGTCGTCGGGGCGACGATGCCGGTGCCGGCGTTCGTACGGTAGGGGTGCGCCCGGTCGACGAGGCCCTGGGACTGGCTCTCCAGGGCCGCCGCCACCTGGGCGGCCGTGCTCGCGAGCGCGCCGGCGGCGTCCTTCGCGAGCAGGACGCGGATCGCCTTGCCCTGCACCTCGATGCTGAGCGGGAGGTTGGCCCCCGGCCGCTCGACGAACTCGACGGTGATGTCGTTGCCACCCTCGTGGCCCCAGGCCGCCGAGCTGACGACGACCGCGGACTGGCCGGTGCCGCCGATCGTGGCCTGCGCCTTGCGCTGGTAGCCGTTCGTCTTGTTCGGCAGGTAGACGATCTCGGCGATGTCCGGGTACTCGCGGGCGATCTCCTCCGCGCGGCTGTAGAGCTGCTGCGGCGTCCGGTAGCCGTCGACGAAGTCCCACTTGTAGCCCGGATTCGACGTCAGCGGCGGCGGGGCGTCCTCCAGCCAGTCCGAGACGAAGCCCGTCGTGACGCCACCGGTCGAACTCGTCACCCGGATCTGGCTCGGGCGGGTGTCGAGCTTGAACAGGTTCCGGTGGAACATGTACTGCCCGGAGTCGACGAACCGGCTCATCGTCCGGGCGAAGCCGAACGGCGTGTCCTTGCCCGAGTCGTTCTCGAGCTGCATCGTGACGACCGGATTCGACTGCTGCCCTTCGGTGGTCCGGGCCTCGACGTACAGGAAGCCCTGGCCCTTCGTGGTGAACCAGTCGGCGCGGACGACCCGTACCGTCGCCTCGTGGCTCGCCGGCTGGACGGCCTGCGCGGTCCGCGCGCCGGAGGCCCGCAGGCCGCCGTCGGCCTCGTCGCTCCAGGCGAAGGCCTCGTCGTCACCGATGATCTCGACACCCAACGCCTCGAGTTCGGCGACCTGCTCGGCGGTCACCACCGCCTCGCCCTCGATCCCGGTCGGCACGCGCCTGAGGCCGTGTTCGAGGTCGAAGCCGGCGGCCACCACCTTGTCCAGCATGTCGGCGCCGGTCATCCTGACGTGTACGAGGCGTACGTCGTCGGCGTCCTCGAGATGGGATCGCTCCGAACCCGCTGTGACTGTCGCGTCCGCGGTGTCCGCGCCTGCGGGGGTGGTCGCCACGAGGACGCTCCCCACCAGGGCGGACATCGCGAGGAGCGCGACGCGCACCTGCGTCCGTCGCATCCTTCCCCTCCTTGTGCTTGTGGCCTGTGGTTGACGTGGTTGCTGGCCCTACGGGGGTCGGACCGGTCCATCCAGAAGGTGGTGCTGAGCGTGCACAGGACGGGCCCGCTGGACGACGGCGGTCGTCGTCCAGCGGACCGTGGAGCGTTCGGGTGAGCGTATGTGCATTCATGGAATCGATGGGCCGCGCGAAACCGGATTTGAGCATTCCTTGAGGCACCGGGTACGCACGGTGATGCCCGTGCCGGTGCCGGCCGTGGTCACGGGGCTCGGCGCTCGTCGGATCAGACGTGGTCGAGCAGCGCGTCGAGCGGACGCGGCAGGGCGTCGCGGTCGAGCGCGGCCTCGGCGAGCAGCCGCGCGTAGCGCTGGTTACGGCGCGAGCTGCTGCGCAGGAACCGCCACAACTGCGCCTCGGGCTCCCGGCCCCGCCAGGCGGGCTGGCTCTGGAACGAGTGGAACGCGCGGAGGTCGCCCTGCGACTCGAAGAGTTCCTCGACCCGCGCGGCGCCCAGGGCGCGGATCAGCTCGTCCTCCAGATCCTTCACGCAGACGTAGAAGCCGAGACGCTCCATCTCGGTGCGCGTGCGGGGTGAGCCGACCCGGGCCGTGGCGAGCCCACGCCGGAACACCTCCTCCTCGCGCAGGTCGCACAGACCGGCGAGCCGGACCCCGGCGGGGGTCAGCCTCGTGAGGAAGTGGCCGATCGCGTGTGCCCCGCCGATCGGCACGATCACGACCCGCTCCGCATCGAGGTCCCGACCGCGGCCGACGGCGGCCGTCTCCAGGGCGATCTGGTCACTGATGCCTCGACGAGCACCACGGCCGCGGCGGACCCGACCTTCGCCAGGGCACGGGCCGTCGCCCGGATCGAGGCGGCGTTGCCGCCCAGGTGGCCGTCGACCACCTCGGCGGTCATCACCTCGGCGCGTCGGGTCGTGGCCATGCGGCCATCATCGGTGACGCCCGGCCGGCTGGCCAGACATTTAGCCGGGCCTCTCGCGCCGACGGGGGACGGCCGACGACCCGTGGCGACCACGGCGGGGGAGGCCGTGAACCGTCAGCCCTGCGGGCTCGCTCCGACCTCGTCCGACCCGCGCCGGTCGATCGATCGGTCGTCCGACCCGTCCGGCCCGGGGGTGGCCGGGGGTGCGTACCCGAGCTCGCGCGAGATCTGGTTCGCGGTCTCCAGCAGGAGCGGAAGGTTGGCCTTCAGCTCGTCGAGGCTGGCGATCACCTCGATCGCCGTGATCGAGGTGGCGGCGATGACCCGCCCGCGCGAGTCCCTGATCGGCGCGGCGACGCACATGACGTACGCGTCGTGTTCGCCGTTGTCCGTGGCCCAGCCGCGTTCGTGGATACGGGCGAGTTCGGCTTCGAGGGAGTCCCGGTCGGCGAAGGTGGTGTCGGTGAACCTCTCGAAGACGACGTGGGAGAGGAGCCGGTCGCGTTCCTCGGGAGGCAGGTAGGCCAGGATCAGCTTGCCGACGGCACTCGCGTAGATCGACACCGCGCGCCCTATGCGGGACGGCAGCTTCACGGCGTCGAACGCGGGGCTGTCGACCTTGTCGATGTAGACGATCTCGTCGCCGGTCAGCTGCGCCAGGTGCACCGTGTGGCTGGTCTCGCGTTGCAGCGCACGCAGGTGCGGCGCGGCGAACTGGCGTAGGTCCATCGAGCCGAGCGCCAGCTCGGACAGCTCGATCAGGCCGCTGCCGAGCACGTAGGTCCCCGCGCCGGTCCGGCGCACGAAGCGCGCGGACTCCAGCGTCTGCAGGATGCGCAGGGCAGTGGACTTGTGGACGCCGAGCACGTCCGCTGCCTCGGTGAGCGACAGCGGGTGCTCTGCTGATCGACGGATGAGGTCGATCGCGCGGCGAATCGATTGCGACAAGGCGCTGTCTCCCCTCGTGCGACGGCCGCTGCCATCGCTGACGTTGCGTTATGTGCAATGTAGTTGATGCCATGCGCAACCGCTACTTGACAGCGTTGCATATGACGCTACGATCGTTGCAAATTTCACCCGGACGACTTCGACCTGCAACAGGGGAGTAACGATGAGCAGGAATCGCACTCGCCTTGGTATCGCCGGGGCCACAGCCCTCGGCCTGGTCGCCGCCCTCTTGACCGGCTGCGGCTCCGACGGCGATGCCGGTGGTGGCGTCACAAAGCTGACATTCGCCGCGTCAACATTCGGCGACCCGGGCCGCGGCCCCAAGCTGACGGCGTGGCTCGACGAGTTCAACAAGAGCCAGGACAAGGTGCAGGTCTCGGCCGCGGCCGTGCCCTACCCGACCTTCGGCCAGACGGTGCTCACCCAGATGGGCAGCGGCCAGGGACCGGACCTGGTCCGCTTCGACATGCCCGAGTTCGAGGCCGCAGCTGACGCCGGCCTCATCGCGCCGCTCGACAAGCTCGTCGACGTCAGCAAGTACGACCTCATCAAGCAGCCGGACCAGTTCATGGTCCACGACGGCGTCCGGCACGGGATCATCTTCGAAGCGTCGAACTACGCGATGTTCTACAACGCGGACCTGATCCCGACGCCCCCGACCACCTACGACCAGTTCTTCTCCACCGCGAAGTCCCTGACCAAGGGCGACGTCTACGGCCTGGCGTTCCGGCAGACGGAGGCCGAGGAGGCCGGCGTGTGGCAGGACATCTTCAACTACGTCTACGGCTTCGGCGGCGCGTGGTCGGACGGCAAGAACCTGACCATCAACTCACCCGAGAACCTCAAGGGGCTCCAGGCGTACAAGGACCTCTACGACGCGAACGTGATCCCGCGCGGCGCCGACGCGGCGACGTTCCGGCGGATGTTCGCCGAGGGCAAGGTCGGCATGGAGCTGAACAACGGCGGGTACGTGACCGCCACCCGCGGCCAGAACCCGAACCTCAAGTTCAGCGTCGCGCCCATCCCGTTCCCGGTCCGCAAGCAGGGCGCGATCCTGGCGCCGATCGTCATCAACGAGGCGAGCGAGGCCAAGGAGGAGGCGGCCACCTTCATCCGCTGGGCGCTGGAGCCGCAGAACCAGATCAAGCTCCAGGAGATCCTCGGCGCGAGCAGCGTCGCCACCACCACGCAGCGCAGCGCCGAGGCGCTGGAGGAGACCCCGTTCCTCACCGTGTTCGACGAGCTCACCGAGTCCAGCCTGCCGCAGATCGTGCTGGGGTTCGAGGCCAAGACACCGGACATCCGCAAGGTCGTCGTGCAGAACGTGATCGCCGCGCTGCAGGGGAAGGTGGACCTCAAGTCCGCACTGGATCGCGCCCAGCAACAGGCGACCGAACTGGTCAGCTGACAGCTCGACGAGGCGCTGCCGGCGTCCGCGCCGGCAGCGTCCTATCGCGGAAGGGCCGAACTCCATGACCGTGCTCGAGCGAACGAGAGCACCGAAAACGACACGCAGATCCGGCACGCGGCGCGGGCCCAGTCCGCTGGGCAGCAAGTGGACGCCCTACCTGTTCCTGGCGCCCGCCGCACTGTTCATCCTCGTCTTCCAGGCGGTGCCGCTCGCCCAGGAGGTGTACCTCAGCTTCACCCGGACGACACTGCTCAACCCCACCCGCAGCCAGTGGGTGGGCCTCGACAACTACGACCGCATCTTCGGCGACCCGGACTTCCGCCACACCCTGCTGATCACCTTCGTGTACGTGATCGCCTGCGTCGTCGGGGCCGTCGGCAGCGGGCTCGTCGTCGCGCTCCTGCTGAACAAGGGCTTCCGGGGTCGCGGCGTGGCGCGGGCGCTCGTGACCGTTCCCTGGGCCGCTCCCGGCATCGCGGTCGCGCTCATCGCGACGTGGATGCTCAACGCCCAGTACGGGATCGTGAACCGGTTCCTCGACGCCGTGGGCCTCGGGGTACCGGGCGGCGCGATCCTGGACAGCCCCCGGTACGCCCTCCCGGCGGTGCTCGCGACGACCATCTGGCAACTGTTCCCGTTCACCTCCGTGGTGCTGCTGTCCGCGCTCCAGGCCGTTCCGCAGGACCTGAACGAGGCCGCGACGGTGGACGGCGCGGGGCGGTGGGCCACGTTCCGCGCCGTCACCTGGCAGGTCATCAAGCCGACCGTGGGCCTGCTCGCCGTGCTCATGACGATCTGGTCGCTGCGACGGTTCGAACTCATCTGGCTCATGACCAAGGGCGGACCGGTCGGCGCCACCGAGACGCTCGTCATCGACCTCTACTCGCAGGCCTTCGACTCGAAGGAACTCGGATCGGCGGCCGCCATCGGCATGGTCGGGGTCGTCATCTCGCTCATCGTCATCACCGGCAGCCGCCTGGTCGCCCGCGCCGTGGAGAAGGAGGACGTCCGATGAGGCGGTTCCGCATCGGCCTCACCGCGCGGATCATCGCCGTGCTCGTCGTGCTGGGCGTCGCGGTGTTTCCGCTCTACTGGATGCTGGTCACGGCGCTGTCGAGCAACGGTGACCTGTTCGCCGACCGGCCGCGGCTCGTCCCGGACATCGGCCACTTCGGCGTGTTCGTCGACGCGCTGGCCGAGGGCAAGGCGGCCGGATGGCTGCTCAACAGCCTCGTGATCGCCGTCGGCACGATGGTCCTCTCCGTGGGCCTGGGCATCCCCCTCGGGTACGCGCTGTCCCGGTTCTCGTTCCGGGGCAAGGCCGTGCTGACCCTCGTGCTGCTGTTCACGCAGATGCTTCCCGAGGCGCTCATGGTCGTGCCGCTGTTCGCGCTGTTCCGCCGCTTCGACCTGCTCGACTCGCTGACCGGGCTCGTCCTCGTGAACTCCGCGTTCGTCCTGCCGATCGTCGCCCTGATCCTCAAGGGCGCCATCGACGGCATCCCGAGGGAGCTGGAGGAGGCGGCCCGGGCGGACGGAGGCCGGCCCTTCACCGTCCTGACCCGCATCAACATGCCGCTGATCGCCCCGTCGATCGCGGCCACCGCCGTCATCGCCTTCTTCCACGCCTGGAACGAGTACGTGTTCGCGGTGACGTTCATCTTCACTCCGGAACTGCAACCGGCCTCCGTCGGCATCGCCAACTTCATCGGCGAACTGGGCACGCCGATCCAGACGGTGATGGCGGTCGCCTTCCTGTTCACGTTGCCCGCCGTCGCCTTCTACCTGTTGGCGCAGAAGTACGTCGTGTCCGGCATGACCGCCGGAGCGGTGAAGGGTTGACCCACAGAATGAAGATTGTCTCCGTCGACACCCTGGTCGTCGACTTCTACCGCACGAACCTCGTCATCGTGCGCGTCCACACCGACGAGGGGATCGTCGGCCTCGGCGAGGCCACCCTGGAGGGCAAGGAACGGGCCGTGCAGGGCGCCGTCGCCGAGGTCGCCGAAGCCGTCGTGGGACTCGACCCCACCCGCATCTCGCAGATCGTGTACGAACTCGCGCGGGACTGGTACTGGCGCGGCGGGCCCGTCATCATGACCGCCCTCAGTTCGCTGGAGATGGCGCTGTGGGACATCTCGGCCCGCGACCTCGGCGTCCCGGTCTCCCGCTTGCTCGGTGGCACGATCCGGGACCGGGTGCGCGCGTACGCGAACGGCTGGTTCTCCGGGGCCGTCACCCCGGAGGACTACGCCGCGGCCGCGCGCCGGACGGTGCAGACCGGCTTCCGCGGCCTCAAGTGGGACCCGTTCGAGAACTACGACATGACCATCACCACCGGTCAGCTCGACCGGGTGCTCGCCCAGATCGACGCCGTGCGCGGCGCGGTGGGACGTGATGTCGAGCTGTTCATCGAGGGGCACGGCCGGTTCGACGTCCGCCACGCGATAAAGATCGCGAAGGAGATCGCCCAGTTCGACCCGGTGTGGTTCGAGGAGCCGTGCCCGCCGGACAATCTCGACGCCCTCACCGACATCCGCCGCGCGTCGCCGGTGCCCATCGCCGCCGGCGAGCGGTGGTTCGGCCGGCAGGGCTTCGCGCCGGCACTCGCACGCCAGGCGGTCGACTTCGTCCAGCCCGACGTGACGCACGCGGGCGGGATCGCCGAACTCGCCTTCATCTCGACGCTCGCCGCGACGAGTTACGTGGGATTCGCCCCGCACAACCCGAGCGGGCCGCTCAGCACGGCCGCGACGCTCCAACTCGGGGCCACCCTGCCGAACTTCCGGTACCTGGAGATCATGGCGACCGACGTGCCGTGGCGCCCCGAGATCACCAACGAGCGGCTGGTCCTGACGGAGGACGGCGACGTCCTCATCCCGTCCGGCGTGGGGCTGGGCATCGAGGTGGACCTCGCCGCGATCGAGCGGCATCCCTTCACACCGCATCCGGTCCGCATGTTCCGTGACGCCGTGTACGACATCCGTCCCCCGGACGAGCGCTCCTACTTCAACCTGGAGAGCGGCTCATGACGGTGCCACAGCCCCAGGCGCTCGCCGCCGGGCCGGGCTGGTTCGGGACCGCGGCCGAGGCGCTGCCGGACGACGTCGACCAGAGCGTGCTCGTCGGCCGGATCTGGGATCCCTCGGTCGACGGCCCGTCACCCGTGGTCGTCCGCGACGGCGACGTCGTCGACATCAGCCACCGGTTCCCGACGGTCCGCGACATCTGCGAGCTGCCCGACCCCGCCGCCACCGTGGCCGGCATCGACGGACCGCGGGTGGGACGGTTCGAGGACGTCCTGGCCAACACCGGTGCCGCCACCCGCGACCGCACCCGTCCGTGGCTGCTCGCCCCGGTCGACCTCCAGGCGCTCAAGGCCGCCGGCGTGACGTTCCCCGTGTCGATGATCGAGCGGGTCATCGAGGAGCGAGCCCGCGGTGATCTCGCGCTCGCGGCCGACATCCGGCGCCGGATGCTCGCCGACATCGGTGGGGACCTGCACCGTCTGGCCCCGGGATCGGCGGAGGCCGAGCGGCTCAAGAACCTCCTCGTCGCCGAGGGGATCTGGAGCCAGTACCTGGAGGTCGGGATCGGACCGGACGCCGAGATCTTCACGAAGGGCCAGATCCTCTCCGCCGTCGGCACCGCCGTCCCGGTCGGCGTGCTCGCCGCCTCGACGTGGAACAACCCGGAACCCGAGGTCGCGCTCATCGTCGCGTCCAGCGGCCGGATCGTCGGCGCCACCCTCGGCAACGACGTGAACCTCAGGGACGTCGAGGGACGGTCCGCGCTCCTGCTCCCGCGCGCCAAGGACAACAACGCCTCGTGCGCCCTCGGGCCGCTGATCCGGCTCTTCGACGACCGGTTCGGCCTGGACCAGGTGCGCGGGCTCGAGGTGCGTCTGCAGGTCTGCGGCGTGGACGGCTTCGAGCTGGAGGCCGTCTCGGAGATGGCGCAGATGTCACGGGACCCGGAGGCGTTGGTGCGGCAGCTGATCGGTCCTCACCACCACTACCCCGACGGGGCGGTGCTGATGCTCGGGACCATGTTCGCGCCCATCCAGGACCGGGACCGCCCCGGTGAGGGCTTCACGCACAAGGTCGACGACGTGGTGCGCATCAGCTGCCCCGCGCTCGGCGCGCTGGTCAACCGGGTGCGGCACGCGGAGGAGTGCGAACCCTGGCAGTTCGGGGTCCGCGATCTCATGGGCAATCTCGTCAGGAGGGGACTGCTGTGAACGCGGTGATCACGGTCGACCCGCGCGACGGCACCCGTCGCGCGACCGACCTCACGGAGACCGGAGACGTCCTGCTGGGGGAGATCGTCGCGCGGGCGTCCCGGGCGGCCCGGTGGCTGACCGACGTGGGACGGCACGGCCGCGCGGGGGTGCTCGAGGCGATCGCCGATTCGCTGGAGTCCCGCCGCGCGCACCTGGTCGCGACGGCGGAGTCGGAGACCGGGCTCGGCCGACCGCGGCTCGACCAGGAACTCACCCGCGCGGCGCTCCAGTTCCGGATGTTCGCGGACGTGGTGCGCGACGGCGGCTACGTCGAGGCGGCCATCGACCACGCCGCCGACACGCCGCTCGGGCGCGGTCCCGACCTGCGGCGCATGCTCGTGCCCCTCGGCCCGGTGGCCGTCTTCGGCGCCAGCAACTTCCCGTTCGCCTTCTCCGTCGCCGGCGGTGACACCGCCTCCGCGCTCGCCGCCGGCTGTCCCGTCGTGGTGAAGGCGCACCCGTCCCATCCGTTGACGTCGCACGCCTCCTGGCGGGCGATCGAGTCGGCGGTCCGGGACGCGGGTGGGCCCGACGGCGTGGTCGCGATCGTGTACGGGGAACAGGCGGGCCGGTCCCTCGTGCGCCACCCCGGCATCCGCGCCGCCGCCCTGACCGGCTCCATCGGCGCTGCCCGAGCCCTTCAGGCGGCCATCGACGAGCGGCCCGATCCCATTCCCCTCTACGCGGAGCTCAGCAGCGTGAACCCGATCGTCGTGCTGCCCGCGGCGGCCGCCGAGCGGTCAGACCAGATCGCCGAGGGGCTGTTCGCCTCGTTCACGGGCTCGGGCGGCCAGTTGTGCACCAAGCCCGGGTTGGCGTTCGTCCCGTCCGACCCCGCCGGTGACCGCCTCGTCTCGGCGCTGCGGGAGAGGGTCGCCTCCTCCGGCGGGGCGACCCTGCTGAACGAACGCATCCGTGACGCGTTCGAGAGCGGAACCGCGGCGCTCGCGCGCGCCGGCGCCAGCGTGTCGGCGAGGCCGCGGATCGACCCCGGCACCGGGTTCACCGTCGCGCCGGCGCTCATGGAGGTCGCACTGCCGCGACTGACCGCCGAGATCGCCGACGAGTGCTTCGGCCCGCTCATCGTGGTGGTGCGCTATCGCGAGGTCACCGAACTCGGCGCCGCGCTCGTGACCGTCCCGCCGTCGCTCACCGGCTCGATCCACAGCGGACCGGGGGACGACGTCGCGGCCGTTCGCGGGTTGGTCGACGTGCTCGCCGCCCGCTGCGGTCGCCTCGTCTTCGACGGCTATCCCACGGGCGTCCGCGTCTCGTGGGCCCAGCACCACGGTGGGCCGTGGCCGTCGACCAACGCGGTGCACACATCCGTGGGCGCCACGTCCATCCGCCGGTTCCTCCGCCCCCTCGCGTGGCAGGACGCGCCGGACTGGATCCTGCCCGAGGAACTGCGAGACGACCACACGGCGATCCCCAGACGAGTCGACGGGAGGTTGGAACCGGCGGTGGAATCCCCGCATCGGTAGGAAGAATTCGAATGCGTGTCAGGGCGGTCTGATCACATTTATCGGAGCGCCCTGACCGATCACTCCTGCTCCCAAATTGATTCGCACCAGCGCTTCTGGTGCCGCTGGAATCTGCCCGACAAATGCGCACAGCGAGCGATTCTAAAACCTCTCCGTAACCGTCTTGACGTGCATCGTTATTCATGCTTGTATTTTTGCAAGGAACGATGTTAGCGCTAACATAGCTGGCAGCGTTTGCTTCAGGTATCCGTTCACCTCACCGTCGAAATGCCGGCCGGGCCTCTATTCGGTCTGGCCACGTGCCGAAGAGAGGGAGCAGGAAAATGCCCGTTGCACGTCCCCGTCTCTCGCTGATGCCGCCGTCGAGCCGGCGGCTGAGGCTCTCGCTGATGGCGGCCCTGGCCGTCGCGGCCGGAACGCTCGCGGCCCCCGCCGCGTCGGCCGCGCCGGCCGCGCCCCTGGGGCCGACCGTCACCCGCACCGATCAGCCGCCCACCGGGTACTCGGTCACCTTCCGGTACGAGGCGCCCGACGACGTCCAGCAGGTCCACATCTACGGCGACTGGTTCTACTCGCGCCCCGAGAACATCCCGTGTCAGGACTGCGGCGACGCCCGGCCTCCCGCCGAGTGGCAGCCCGGCGACGTCGCGGCCACGCCGTGGCACATCCAGGCCATGGAGAAGGGTTCCGACGGCGTCTGGACCTTCACCACGCCGCTGCCCGCGGGCACCTTCCGGTACGCGTTCACCCACGACTGCACGAACGAGCTGGCCACCGGCTGCACCCTGCACGACGACCCGGCCAACCCGTGGCAGATCCAGCCGCAGTACCCCGGCGCACCGGGCGCGGTGCGCAGCACGATCTACGTGCCGGCCAGCACCAAGTTCCCGACGTACGACACCGGCTACCAGGCGCCGGTCGCCAAGATCGGCACCCTGGAGTCCCGGCGGTACACCTCGCCGCTGTCGACCAACCCGCCCGGCGTGCACGACATCGTCGTCTACACCCCGTACGGCTACGACCCCAACCGGGCCAAGCCATACCCGACCCTGTACCTGAGCCACGGCGGCGGTGACCACTCGACCGCGTGGACGATGCAGGGCGTGGCCCACCTCATCCTGGAGAACGCGATCCAGTCCGGCGTCGTCGAACCCATGGTGATCGTGTCCACCGACTTCAACGGCCTTCCCGGTGGCAACGAGGGCTACGTCAACGAGCTGCGGAACAACATCTTCCCGTTCGTCGAGCAGAACTACCACGTCTCCACCCGACCGCAGGACCGCGCGTTCGGCGGCTTCTCCGCCGGAGGCAGCCGGGCCTACACGATCATGTACAACCACACCGACCTGTTCGGCTACCACGCCGCCTGGAGCGCGGGCGGACCGGCCGCCACCCAGGCGCAGGTCGATCGCATGAAGTCCGTGGCCGGCGGCATCATGATCGGCACCGGGCTCCAGGACCGCCTGGGCAACATCGCCGAGAACTCCCAGCGGAACGCCGCGGCGCTGCGCGCGGCCGGCGTCGAGCTGGACGAGTACAACGTGCCCGGCGTGCACACCTGGCACGTCTGGCGCCCGCTGCTCAACCACTACCTGCGTGCCCTGGCGTTCCGCACCACCACGACCGGCCTCGACGTCGAGGCCGCGCCGGCGGGCGCCTCGCACAACACCAGGGTGAGGGCGACGGCGACGGTGGCGTCGGTCAGCACCAGCGTGGCCACGCCGGCCGGCAAGGTCGACTTCTACGCCGGTGACACGTACCTCGGGTCCGCGCCCGTCCGCAACGGGGTCGCCACGATGAACACAGTCGTCCAGGGCGGCCTCGACGCTCCGGTGGTCGCCCACTACCAGGGCGACAAGCTCTTCAACGGATCGCAGAGCGCGGCGGTCGACGCCCGGTAGGGCCCGGCCCCGTCGCCGTACGGCGGCGGCCGCGACCGCTCACTCCGGTGATCGGAGTGGGCGGTCGCGGCACCGCCGCGACGCGGCGCCGCCGAGCGCCTGAACCCGGGTGGGCGGCCTGCGGCAGACTCGGATATCGGCACGAGACGGCGATCGGAAGTCGGCCGTTCCTCGTTATGGCAACAGACCCGCTACTCAGGGAGGAAACGTGAGCGTTCCCGCCAAGGCGCCGGTGATGGCGGATGTCGCTCGTTTGGCGGGCGTGTCGCATCAGACGGTGTCCCGGGTCATCAACGGCTCGTCCAGCATCAAACCGGAGACCCGTGAGCGGGTGTTGCAGGCCATCGAACGGCTCGGCTACCGCCCCAACACCGCGGCCCGTGCGCTCGTGCGCGGGCGCTCCGGCATCATCGGCGTCATCGGCACGGCCCGGACGTTGTTCGGTCCGATGAGTATTCATCGGACGGTGGAGGACGCGGCGCGGGCGGCGGGGTTTTTCGCGACGTCGGTGAGTTTGTCGGAGGTGACGCGGCAGGCGCTCAGTGATGCCACGGAGCATCTGATGCGTGTCGGTGTGGAGGGGATCGTGATGATCGCCGGTCATGACGAGGCGTTGGAGGTGGTGCGGACGCAGCGGTCGCGGGTGCCGTTCGTGGTGGTGGAGGGGGATCTGTCGAAGGCGTCGCTGACCGTCGGGGTGGATCAGGTGCTGGGTGCGCGGATGGCGACGGAGCATCTGCTGGGGCTCGGGCATCGTGAGGTGGTGCATGTGAGTGGTCCGCTGAACTGGGCGGAGGCGCGGGCGCGGGTGGATGGGTGGCGTCTGGCGATGGGTGGGGCGGGTCTGCGTCCGGTGGAGCCGGTGTCGGGGGACTGGAGTTCCCGTAGTGGTTATGTGGCGGGGCGGCGGATCTGTGAGATGCCGGGGGTGACGGCGGTGTTCGCGGCCAATGATCAGATGGCGATCGGTGTGTTGCGGGCGTTGCAGGAGTGTGGTCGTCGGGTGCCGGGGGACATCTCGGTGGTGGGGTTCGATGATGTGCCGGAGGCGGCGTATCTGATTCCTCCGTTGACCACGATCCGGCAGGACTTCGAGGCCGTCGGTCGCCGGGCGATCGAGGTTGTCACGCAGGCGATCCGGGGTGCGGAGTTGCATCCGTCGCCGTTGGTCGTTCCCACCCTCGTGGTGCGCGAGAGCACCGCGCCACCGGCGGCCACGGACGCCTGAGCAGCGGCTGCGCTCGGGGGTGACAGCGCCCCGACACGGATACGCCCCGTGGCGCCGTCACCGTCGCCCGGGGCGCAGCGGGCGGAAGAACGCGCGGATGTCGGCGACGAGCAGGTCGGGGACCTCCAGCGCGGCGAAGTGGCCGCCCCGGTCGTACTCCGCCCAGTGCACCAGGTGGTGTTCCCGCTCGGCGAGCCGGCGGAGCGCCGGGTCGGGCGGGAAGACCGCGATCCCGGTGGGAACCCCCGAGGGGGCCGCCGGCCGGGGCGGCTGGGCGCGTACCTCGTGGTAGAGCTGGGCCGAGCTGGCCGCCGTGCCGGTCAGCCAGTAGAGGGACACGTCGGTGAGCAGGACGTCCCGGTCCAGAGCCTCGTCCGGCAGGTCGTGGGCCGGGTCGGTCCAGTCCCGCACCTTGTCGAGGGTCCAGGCGAGCTGGCCGACCGGCGAGTCGGTCAGCGCGTACCCCAGGGTCTGCGGCCGGGTGCCCTGGATGTCGGCGTAGCCGCTGCCGTGCCGCCGCAGCCGGTCCGCCGCGGCGAGCCGGGCCCGTTCCGTGGCCGTCAGGGTCACCGTGGCGAGCTGCTCGGCGTCGGGGAACTCCAGCCCGCCGTGGATGTGCACCCCCACGACCCGGTCCGGCGCGAGGTGGCCGAGCCGGGGCGAGACGAGGTACCCGGTGTCGCTGCCCTGTGCGCCGTAGCGTTCGTAGCCGAGCCGGTCCATGAGGCCGATCCACGCCCGGGCGATCCGGTCGTGGTTCCAGCCCGGCCCGGACAGCGGCGTGGAGAAGCCGAAACCGGGCAGCGAGGGCGCGACGACGTGGAACGCGTCCGCCGGATCGCCGCCGTGCCGGGCCGGATCGGTGAGCGGGCCGATGACGCGGAGGAACTCGACGATCGAACCGGGCCAGCCGTGGGTGAGGATCAGCGGTAGCGCGTCCGGCTCGGGCGACCGGACGTGCGCAAAGTGCACCCGCTGACCGTCGATCTCGGTGGTGTACTGGGGGAACTCGTTGAGTCTCGCCTCCCACGCCCGCCAGTCGTACGCGTGCAGCCAGTGCGCCGCCACGTCCCCCAGGTAGCCGACCGGCACGCCCCGGCTCCAGCCCACGCCGGGCAGCTCGGCGGGCCACCGGGTGCGGCGCAGCCGGTCGGCGAGGTCGTCCAGCGCGGCCTGCGGGACGTCGATCCGGAACTCCCGTACGGTGCTCACGTCGCTCCTTCTCGGACTCGTGCGGTCGACCGGGACCACGATTCGATGCCGGGGACGGTGAGGACGGTGTCGAAGGCGGCGTCGGCGGCCCCGGCGATCCGGCCGTCGGGGCCGAGCGTCGACGGGACCAGCGGCGGGGGTTGGCCCCGTCGGAACGACATCAGCCCGGCCCGGTAGCCCGCGTCCACCTCCCGGGGCGCCGCCGCGGACAGGTCGACGGCCAGCCCGGACAGGGTGACCAGCGCCGGATCGAGGGCGTTGACCAGCCCGCCGACGCCCCGGCCGAGCGCGCGTGCGGCACCGTCGACCGCGGCCCGGGCCGCCGGGTCCCGCGGTGCGGCCGCGAGGATGTGCTCCGCGGCCGTCCGCGGGTCGTCCGGCGCCGGCTGACCGAGCTGCCGCGCCATGGCCCGGCCGTCGACCAGCAGGTCCCAGCAGCCGGTCGCGCCGCAGGGGCAGCGCAGGGTCGGGTCACCGAAGGGCAGGTGGCCGAACTCGCCGCCGGCCCCGGTGGCGCCGTCCAGCAGGTCGCCGTCGACCACGAGCACGCCGCCGACGCCCACCTCGACGGTGAGGTGCAGGACGACCCGCACGCCGGCCCCGGCGCCCCGCCGTGCCTCGGCGAGCCCCGCCAGCGAGGCGTCGTTGCCGACCAGCAGCGGCACGTCGGCGGCGGGGCGGAGCGGTTCGAGGCTCACCCGCCGCCACCCCAGCGTGGCGGCCTGCACCACCTCGGTACCTCGTACCGTGGCGGCGACCGCGACCGAGACGGCCCGGATCCGGTGGCCGAGCCGGCGCCGACAGGCGGCGATCTCGCGCCGCACGCGGTCCAGCACGGCGTCCGGCTCCCGGTCGACGTGCCGGCCGCTGGTGTGCTGGACGATCCGGCCGCCCAGTTCGACGGCGGCCACCCGCCACCGCTCGTGGCTGATGTCGACGACGCAGACCAGCGGACCCGCCGGGTGGGCGACCAGGGTGGGGGAGGGCCGTCCGCGACCACCGGACGGAGCGGAGGCGACCTCGTCGAGCAGACGCAGGCGTTTGAGCCGGGCGACGAGGTCGGTCGCCGAGCCGCTGCTGAGATCGAGGGCGCGGGCCAGCTCGGACCGGGTGACGCCCGGTTGCCGGTGCAGGTGCCGGAGCACGGCGAGCGCGCCCTGGTGGCGCAGGTCCCGCATCCGGTGCGTCGGTCGCTCCACAACCCCTCCCGCCACCATTATGCTCGCGCGCCGAGCATAATGGTGGCATGGACGACATCGAGGCGGTGCTGCTGGACATGGACGGCACGCTGGTCGACTCCGACGGAGCCGTCGAGCGTGCCTGGCGGCGCTGGGCCGCCGACTACCAGGTCGATCCCGAGACGGTGCTGCGGATCTCGCCCGGCAAGACCGCCCTGACCACCATCCGGCAGGTCGCGCCGCACCTCGACGACCAGGCCGCCCGGCGCGCGGCGCGGTACCAGACCGAGCTGCAACTGGCCGACGCCGTCGACACCAAGCCGCTGCCCGGCGCGACGTGCCTGCTCGACACCCTCGACCGGCTCGCCCTGCCGTGGGCCGTGGTGACCAGCGCCGACGCGGATCTGGCCGCGGCCCGTCTCGGTGCGGCCGGCATCACCCCGCCGGTGCTCGTCACCGCCGACGACGTCCGCGCGGGCAAGCCCGATCCCGAGGGGTACCGGCTGGCCGCCGCCCGGCTCGGGGTGCCGGCCGAGCGGTGCCTGGTGGTCGAGGACGCGCCGGCCGGGATCGCCGCCGGTCAACGGGCCGGCGCCCGGGTCGCCGCGCTGCGCGGACACCCCGCCGACCTGCGCATCCCCGACCTGCACGCGCTGGTCGCGCTCCTCACGCCACCGGCAGCGGGCTGACCAGGGCGGCGGGCGGCCGGGCCGGCGGTGCCCGGGCCGGCGGTGCCCGGGCGGACGGAAAGATCGAAAGGTCGTACGGTTGCCGCATGGGCAACCTGCTGGAGACGCTGTCGCTGACCGACCTCCGCCGCCGCACCAGTGAGAAGTGGCGGCGGTACCCGGAGGACGTGCTGCCGCTCTGGGTGGCGGAGATGGACGTGCCGCTGGCCGAGCCGGTGACCCGGGCGCTGACCGAGGCGATCAACCTCGGCGACACCGGGTACGCCCACGGCCCGGCCTACGCCGAGGCGTTGGCCGGGTTCGCCGCCGAGCGGTGGGGTTGGACCGTCGACGTCGCGCGTACGAGAGCGGTGCCCGATGTGATGATGGGCGTCGTCGAGGTGTTGGACCTGGTCACCGGGCACGGCGACGCCGTGGTGGTCAACCCGCCGGTCTACCCGCCGTACTACCAGTTCCTGCGCAGCGCGGGTCGCCGGATCGTCGAGGCGCCGCTGGACGGGCGGCACCGCCTCGACCCGGACGCGCTGGACCGGGCCTTCGCGGAGGCGGTCGCCGGGGGCCGCCGCGCGGCCTACCTGCTCTGCAGCCCTCACAACCCGACCGGAACGCTGCACACCCGCGCCGAACTGTCCACCGTGGCCGAACTGGCCGCCCGCCACGGCGTACGGGTGGTGGTGGACGAGATCCACGCACCCCTCGTGTACCCGGGGGCGACCTTCGTGCCGTACCTCTCCCTGCCCGGCACCGAGCGGGACTTCGCGCTCCTGTCCGCGTCGAAGGCGTGGAACCTGGCCGGGGTGAAGGCCGCCGTCGCGGTGGCCGGCGCCGACGCGGCGGCGGACCTGGCCCGCATGCCCGCGGAGGTCAACGACGGGGTGAGCCACCTCGCGGTGATCGCGCACACCGCCGCTCTCCGGCACGGCGGACCGTGGCTCGACGACCTGCTGAGCGGCCTGGACGCCAACCGCCAC
Source organism: Micromonospora globbae (assembly GCF_036184225.1). Lineage (NCBI taxonomy): Bacteria > Bacillati > Actinomycetota > Actinomycetes > Micromonosporales > Micromonosporaceae > Micromonospora > Micromonospora globbae. The sequence goes on along the minus strand of NZ_CP108084.1, from coordinate 3,517,178 downwards.
CTGCTCGCCGACCTGCTGGCCGAGCGGTTGCCCGGTGTCCGCTACCAGCCGCCGGACGCCACGTACCTCGCCTGGTTGGACTGCCGGGCGCTGGAGCTGCCCGGCGGCCCGGACGCCGATCCCGCCACGGTGTTCCTGGAGCGCGGGCGCGTCGCGTTCGTGCCCGGACCGGACTTCGGCACCGGCGGCGCCGGGCACCTCCGCCTCAACTTCGCCACCTCACCGGACGTGCTCACCGAGGCCGTACGCCGGATGGTCGTCAGCCTCGGGTGAGGGGCGGGCGAACGACCGGGGGCACGGCCTACGGGGTGAGCAGCAGCGGCGCCAGGGCCCGCAGCTGGGGCAGCAGATCGTCCGGGCCGTCGACGAGCGGCTGGACGCAGACGTGGTCCGCACCCGCGTCGTGGTGCGCCCGGACCCGCTGCGCCACCGTCTCGGGATCACCCCACGGCACGATGGCGTCGACCAGGGCGTCGCTGCCGGAACCGGACAGGTCCTCCTCGGCCCAACCGATCTCCCTGAGGTTGTTCACGTAGTTGGGCAGGCTGAGGTACCACGACGTGTACCGCCGGGCCTTCTCGCGGGCCGATCCGGGATCGGTGTCCAGCACCACGGCCTGCTCCGGCGCCAGCACCGGCCCCGGCCCGAGAACCTCGCGGGCGCGCGCGGTGTGCTCCGGCGTGACGAAGTAGGGGTGCGCGCCGACGCTGCGCTGCGCCGCCAGCCTCAGCATCCCGGGACGGAGCGCGGCCAGCACCCGCGGGGCCCGCTGGGGCAGCGGCGCCGCGTACTCGGTCTCGTCCATCGCGTCGAGGTACGACCGCATCGCCGCGAGCGGCCGACCGTAGTCGTGGCCGCGCGCCGACACCAGCGGCGCGTGACTCACCCCCAGACCGAGCAGGAAGCGCCCGTCGTACGCCTCGGCGAGAGCGTTGGCGCCGTTCGCGGCGGCGGTGGCGTCCCGGACCCAGATGTTGGCGACGCCGGTGGCGACCACCAGGCTCCGGGTGGCGCCGAGCAGGATGGCCGAGTGGACGAGCGCCTCCTTGTACCTCGCCGTCTCGCCCACCCAGAGCGCGCCGTAACCCAGGTCCTCCACCTCCGCGGCGGCCCTGCGACCGAACTCGGCCGACTGCCCGCCGAGCACCCCGGTCCAGACCCCGACCGGACCGATCCGTCGCTTCACCTCCGCCGGGTCCACGCCGCCCGACCCCCGCAGCTGAGCCATGGCATCTCCTCGCACGAACCGATCATCCCTCCGGCCGTGCCCGCTCGCGGCGATTACCGGTCAACCGGTCGGATCCGCCGTCAGCGCGACGCCGCGCCACGGGCGCGGTGGCGGCGTACGGCGTCGCGGTTGGCGCACCGGGGCGAGCAGTAGCGCTGCCGGCCGGTCCGGGAGACGTCGGCGTAGACCAGGCCGCAGCCGGTCCGGGCGCAGCGGCCCAGCCGGTCCATCCCGCGACCCGTCAGGTGCAGCGCGGTGCCGACGCTCACGAGCGCGCGGAGCACCGCGGACAGCGGCACCCCGTCGTCGCGGTAGTGCAGGTGCCAGCGCCCGTCCGCGTGGTCGGTGAGGCGCGGGTACGTCGAGGCGCCGGCCAGCATCCGGTTGAGCAGCCTCGCCCGCTCCTCCGCGGAGGCCGCGTCGACGATCCGCGCCCACTCCTCGATCAGTCGGCGGGTCACCGCGAGGTCGTCGTCGCGTACCGGCATGTCCACCACCACCCCGGCCCGCCGGCAGCGATCGGCCAGGTCGGCGACCGACCCGGGCGGATCGTTGGCCAGGTCGACGGCCAGCCGGACCGCGTCGGCGCCGTAAGGGTTGAGATGCACAATGCCATTACAGCAGGGTGGGGGCATGAACGACAACCACGGGCACGTCTGGCGAACCCGCTCCCGGCACCGGACCAGCGAGGGGACCGTGCACTACCAGTCCTGCCACTGTGGCCTGTGGCGGATCCGCGGTGGGGGAGACGTCACGGTCCCGGTGCGGGCCCGGTCCCTGTACCGGCCGGGCCGGTGACCATCGCGCCGAGGAGACTTTGGGTCGATAGATGCAAAAGTTTCGTTCTATCGATGGGAAGTGATAGTGTCAGCGACCGATCTTCCGTAACGCGAGATCGTACTGACCGGTCCCGGGGGAGAAAGTGGCACGGCTTCTTCCTGGCCGGGACCCGCACCCACCGGAGGAACGCATGCCCGCACCGAACCGGCGGCGCCGGCGAGCCGTGCTGGCGGCCGCAGGTGCCGCACTGGCGACCCTGCTCGCCGCCGCCCCTGTCACGCCGGCCTCGGCCGCCCCCGCCGACATCCCGCCGCAGGAACCCGGCGTGACCCTTCGCTCGTACGACATGGGGGTCCCGCTGTCGGCGCTGTGCACCCTCAAGCCCGCGCAGACGCCGAACGTCGACAAGCTCATGCCGCAGATCAACTGGACCGGCACCGACGAGTTCGGCCTGTCCGACCGCTTCATCAGCCACGTCATCGCCAACCTGACGGTACCGGCCGACGGCGACTACACGTTCCGGCTCACGAGCGACGACGGGTCCCGGCTGACGATCGACGACCAGGTCGTCATCGACCACGACGGCCTGCACGCCGAAACCTCCAAGGACGGGTCGGTCACGCTGACCGCCGGCGTGCACCCGCTGTTCGTCGAGTTCTTCGACAACGGCGGCGGCCAGGTGCTGCGGCTCGAGTGGCGCGTTCCCGGCTCGGCCGACTTCGCACTCGTGCCGGCGTCCGCGCTCAGCACCGACGCCGGCGTCGTACGTGTGACCGCTCCCGGGTGGAAGTACTGCGAGGGCGCCACCGACTCGGCGGGTGACGGCCTGCCGCTCGACCGGGTGCACCCCGGCTACACCCTCACCGACCTGCGTCCCGACGGCTTCCAGCCGCAGGTCACCGGCATGGCCTTCATGCCCGACGGCGACCTGGTCGTCTCGACCTGGGGTGGCACCGACAACGCCACCGGCGAGGTGTACGTGGTCGAGGGGGTCACCGGGACGACCGGCCCCGAGCGGGTGACCTACCGCCGGTTCGCCGACGGGCTGCGCGAGCCCCAGGGCGTGGCGGTGGTCGACGGCACCGTCTACGTCAGCCAGAAGCACGAGCTGACCGCCCTGCGCGACACCGACGGCGACGGCACGGCCGACGAACGCAGGACGGTCGCCACCTGGCCGTGGGGTCGCAACTTCCACGAGTTCGCGTTCGGCCTGCTCTACCGGGACGGGTACTTCTACCTCAACCTCTCCGTGGCCATCAACCTGGGCGGCGCCACCACCGTGCCCCAGCCCGCGCCCAACCGCGGCACCTCGATCAAGGTGAACGCCCGGACCGGCGAGATCACCTACGTGGCCGGCGGACTGCGCACCCCGAACGGGATCGGCTGGGGGCCGGGCGGCGAGGTCCTCGTGACCGACAACCAGGGCGGTTGGCTTCCCGCGTCCAAGCTCGTGGCCATCAAGGACGGCGCCTTCTACAACCACTACACGACGCCGCCCGGTCCGTTCGACGACAACCCCGTGACGCGTCCGATCGTCTGGATCCCGCAGAACGAGATCGGCAACTCGCCCTCGACCCCCGTGTTGCTCACGAAGGGGCCGTACGCGGGGCAGCTGGTGGTCGGCGACGTCACCTACGGCGGCCTCCAGCGCGTCTTCCTCGAGAAGGTCGAGGGGCAGTACCAGGGCGCGGTGTTCCGCCACACGCAGGGTCTGGAGTCCGGGATCAACGAGGTGACCCTCGGCCCGGACGGCGCGCTCTACGTGGGTGGCCTCGGCGCCGGCGGCAACTGGGGCCAGGAGGGCAAGCTCACGTACGGCCTGCAGAAGCTCACCCCCAACGGCACCTCCGTGTTCGAGGTCAAGCGGATGCGTGCCTCCCACGTCGGGTTCGAGCTGGAGTACACCGAGCCGCTGTCGGCCGAGACGGCCGCGGACCTCGCCGACGCGTACCGGGTGACGCAGTGGCGCTACGGCGCGACGAGCCAGTACGGCGGCCCCAAGCTCGACCTGGAGACCCTCACGGTGAGCAGGGCGGAGCTGTCGGCCGACCGCCGCACCGTGAAGCTGAGGATCCCGGGGCTCAAGGAGAACCGCGTCGTGCACGTCCGCTCGCCGCGCCCGTTCACCTCCGCCGACGGCGAGGAGCTGTGGAACACTGAGGCCTGGTACACGCTCAACGAGATCCCGGGGCGCGTGGTGCAGCCGCAGACCTTCTTCGAGGCCGAGGAGGGCCGGACGGTCGGCGTCGGCATGGCGACCGACCACGCCGCCTACTCCGGCGCCGGGTTCGCCGCCGGGTTCGCCGAGAACGGCTCGTCGACCAGGATCTCGGTCGACGTCCGCGAGAGCGGGACGTACGACCTCGCGATGCGCTACAGCAACGGCCCCAACCCGTACTCGGGGGAGAAGCAGCTGAGCCTGTACGTCAACGGCGCACGGGTGGAGCAGACGGTCTTCCCCTCCACGGTGACCTGGGAGGAGTGGGGCACGGTCACCACCACCGTGCGGCTGGACAAGGGCCGCAACATCGTGGAGTACCGCAAGGAGGCCGCCGACTCCGGGCACGTGAACCTCGACGTGCTCGCCGTACGGCCGCACGGCGAGCGCATCACGCTGCTCGGCCGCGACGGCGACCTCACCGAGTGGCAGCACACCGACGGGCGCGAGCCCGAGTGGCCGGTGGCCGGCGGCGCCATGACGGTGCGCAACGGCGACCTGCGTACGGTGCAGGCCTTCGGCGACTTCCGCCTGCACGTGGAGTTCAACCTGCCGCTCTACCCGCCGGACGTGACGGGGCAGGCCCGCGCCAACAGCGGCGTGTACCTGCAGGACCGCTACGAGATCCAGGTGCTGGACTCGTTCGGCATCGACCCGCCGCAGGTCAACGACGCCGCGGCCATCTACAACCAGAAGGCCCCCGACGTGAACGCGGCGCGGCCGCCGGAGACCTGGCAGTCGTACGACATCGTCTACCGGCAGGCCCGGTACGACGCGGCCGGCAACAAGGTCGAGAACCCGCGCGTCACGGTGGTGTGGAACGGCGTCACGGTGCACGACGACGTCGAGATCCTCGGCCCGACCGGTGGTAGCCGACCGGAGGGCCCGGCGGCGGGCGCCATCCGGCTGCAGGACCACGGCAACCCGGTCCAGTACCGCAACATCTGGATCGAACCGCTCGACCTGTAACACCGGCACGAGGCCACGGGTGGCCGGGGACCCCGTCCCCGGCCACCCGTGACGTGACCCCGGCTCCACCCGGCAACGAGCCGCGGCCCCGGTGATGATCCACTGTGGCAGGATGGCCGTTCATGCGCGATCTTCGCGCCGGGACACCTGGGGAAGGAAACGTATGCGTGCAACAGGGCGACGACTGCTCGTCTCGACTCTCGCCGCCGCGGTGGCGGCGGTGACCCTCGCCTCGCCGGCCCAGGCCGCCACGAACCCGTTCACGGCGGCTCAGGCCTGCAACAACGACTTCGGCGGCTCGTGGGCGTACGCCAGTGACGGCCACCGGTCGATCACCGCGCCGGACGGCACGAGGGTGGGCGACGTCTACCTGCTCTACAACAGCGCCACGGGGTACAACTGCGTGGCCACCCTCAAGCGGGTGGCCGTCGGCTCGACGACCGGGGTTCGCGCCGGGGTGCGGGTCGAGGGCAGCTCCTGGGCGTACGACTCGGGCAACTTCAAGTACTACGCCGCCATCCAGCGGTCCGCCCGCGACCGCTGCGTGATGTACGAGGGCGAGGTCCTGTACGGCACCATGTGGCAGGGCGCCGGCCGGTACAGCTGGGGCAACTGCGGCTGACGCCGTCAGCTCGTCGACCCGGGGCGGCGGACCACCGACGAGGTGACCCGCCGCCCGCGGGTGGCGCCGCGACGACCACCCGACCCGAAGGAACCGGGGGATGCTCGCGCCCACCTATTCTAGTACTAGAATAGGTGGCGTGGAGCTCACCCCGTCCGAGCTGGTCGTGCTCGGGCTGATCGTCGAACGGCCCCAGCACGGCTACGACCTGGAGCAGGTCATCGAGCGCCGCGGGATCCGCCAGTGGACCGAGATCGGCTTCTCGTCCATCTACTACCTGCTCGCCAAACTCGAGAGGCGCGGGCTCGTCCACGCACCCGAGCCGCCGGCGACCGCCCGGTCGCGGCGCGTCTTCCACGCCACGGCCGCCGGTCGTGAGGCCGCGGCCCGCGGCGCGCTCGCGCTCATCGCCGAGCTGCGTCCCGTCCCGCACCCCCTCCTCGTGGGCGTCTCCAACCTTCCCCTGCTCTCCGAGCGGGAGTACGCGCGGGCGCTTCGCGACCGGCTCGCCCAGGTCGACGCGCGCATCGCCGCCGTCCGCGCGGCCCAGTCGGCGCAGGCCCCCCTCGCGCTGCCGGCACGCGAGGTCTTCTCCTACTCGCTCAGCCTCCTCGAGGCGGAAAGGTCGTGGCTCGCGTCGCGAGTCCAGGTGCCCGATGACCGACAAGACTGACTTCAAGCGGGAGATCGCCGCCTACCGTGCCCGGCAGGGCCGGTTCGAGATCGTCGACGTGCCCGACCTGCGATACCTGATGATCGACGGACACGGCGACCCCAACACGACCCCCGCCTTCACCGGCGCGGTCGAGGCGCTCTTCCCGTTGGCGTACACGCTGAAGTTCGCGAGCAAGCGGACCCTCGGCCGCGACTACGTCGTCATGCCGCTGGAGGGCCTGTGGTGGGCCGAGGACATGGACGCGTTCACGGCGTCCCGGAACAAGTCCCGGTGGGACTGGACATTGATGATCATGGTGCCGGACTGGATCGACGAGGACATGTTCGCCGACGCCGTCGAGCAGGTCGCCGCGAAGAACCGCCCGCGGCGCCTGCACGAGGTGCGCCTCGGCTCGCTGTCCGAGGGGCGCTGCGTGCAGACACTGCACGTCGGCACGTACGACGACGAGGCCGACGTGCTGGCCCGGATGCACCACGAGTTCATCCCGGACAACGGGCTGCGGATGGTCGGCACGCACCACGAGATCTACCTCAGCGACTCCCGCAGGGTCGCGCCCGAGAAGCTCCGCACCATCCTCCGGCAGCCGGTCGCCGCCGCCCCGGCCTCCTGAATCGGCCGTCCGGCCGGCACTCAGATCCGGCCGGTGACGACGAACTGCATCTGGTGCTCGTGGTTCGGGGCGACACCGAACCGCCGGTCCAACTCGTAGATCGTGGTCAGCGGCGTGACGGTCACGTCCGTGAGGCCCGCCCGTTCGAGGACCGCGGCGGTCGCGTCGATGGAGGACGCGGTGGCCAGGGGCAGCACGGCCTGCACCTGGTCGTCGTAGAAGTCGGCGAAGTTCTCCGAGGCGTTGTCCAGCCCCTTCGGGAACCACGTGCTGTCGACGACCGCGACCGTGCCACCCGGGCGGAGCAGGCGGACCCAGTTCGCCACGGCGACGTCCGGGTCCCGGAGGGTCCACATCACGTACCGGCTGGTCACCGCGTCGAAGCTGGCCGGTGGGAAGTCCGGGTCCACCGCGTCGCCGCGCCGGATGACGGGGCCGTTGGCCATTTCGGCGGCGTGCCGGCGGGCCCGCTCCAGCATGCCCTCGGACAGGTCGATGCCGGTCACGCGGTGCCCGAGACCGGCCAGGACCATGGCGGCCTGGCCGGTGCCGGTGCCCACGTCGAGCACGTCGAGCGGCCCCCGCGGCAGGGCCCGGGACCAGACCTCCGACCAGGCGCGCTGGTCGGCGGCGAAGCGTTCGGGCCGCTGGACGTACGCGTCGTAGCTCGGCGCCCGGCCGGTCCAGTACGCGTTGATGCGGTCCTGCGCGGTCATACGGTCGTCCTCTCGTCGGCGGTGTGCGGTTGGAACAACAGGTGGATGGCGCCGTCGAGGTCCAGGCGCCGGATGCCGATGCCGTAGACCGGCTCGATGACCGCCGGATCCAGTACCTCGTCGACGGTGCCGGCCGCGACGACGCCACCCCGGCCGAGCAGCACCAGGTCGTCGCAGTAGCGGGCGGCCAGGTTGAGGTCGTGCAGCACGACCACGGAACAGGTGTCCAGGTCACGCACCAGGCGGAGGATCTCGTGCTGGTAGCGGATGTCGAGGTGGTTGGTCGGCTCGTCGAGGAGCAGGTGGGTGGCCTGCTGGGCGAGGGCGCGGGCGATCAGGACCCGTTGCCGCTCACCGCCGGAGAGCCGGGTGAAGGCCCGGTCGGCCAGGTGGGCCGCCCCGACCCGGGCCAGGCAGCGGGCCGCGATGTCGTGGTCGGCCCTGCCGGCGCGCTGGAAGGTCGACAGGTGCGGCCCGCGGCCCAGGAGCACCATCTCCGCGACGGTCAGGGCCGTCTCGCCGCCGTTCTCCTGCACGACCACGGCGAGCCGGCGGGCCGCCTCCCGCGACCCCAGGCCGGCGAGGTCGTCACCGTCGACGAGCACGCGTCCGGAGGGGCTGCGCAGCGCGCCGTACAGGAGTCGGAGCAGGGTGGTCTTACCGCTGCCGTTCGGCCCGATGAGCCCGAGCACCCGGCCGGGCCGGGCGGTCACGCTGACCCCGTCGATGACGGGGTTCGCCCCGTAGCGCCAGGAGACCGTGGTCGCCTCGATCACGGCTTCTCCGCGAAACGCCGCACGATCCGCTCGAGACCGTCGATCGACAGGGGCGACGGCGGCTCGGTGAAGTTGAACAGCTGGGTCATGACGTCGCCGGCGCGGACGGCCTTGAGTTGCGCCGCGCCGGGCAGCGCGGTCAGCGCCTGCTCGACGGCCCGGGGGTCACCGTCGCTGTGGAGCAGGACCAGCACGTCGGGGTTGCGCCCGAGCAGTTCCTCCACGGTGACCTCGAAGACCCGCTCCCTCACGTCCCCGAAGACGTTGCGGAAACCGGCCGCCTCCAGTTGCGGGTGCGCCATGCTGGCCGCGCCGTACGCGTACGTGGTGCCACCGCCGACGGTCGGGTAGAGCACCGCCGCCGTACGCCCGGACGCGGGACCCGCCGCGGCCTGGATCCGGGCCATCCGCTCCCGGAGCGCGGCGACCGCCGCGGCGGCCTCGGTCTCCCGGCCGAACACCCTTCCGTACGTCTGCATCTGGGCGTAGATGTCGTCGAAGCTCGGTGTCGTCGTGGCGTCCGGGCACATCGCCGGCTCCTCCAGCAGGGGGATGTCCACCGCGGCGAGGGTGTCCCGCGACAGGTTGTCCACCTCGCCGAGCACCAGGTCCGGCTGCTGGCTGATGACCACCTCCTTGGAGATCTGCAGGTGGCCGCTGGTGTCCGTCCGGTCCGTCAGCAGCGGGATCCGGTCCAGCTCGGCGAGCGTCTCCGCGTCGTAGTACTCCTTCGGGTACTGCCCGGCCCGCGCCGTGACCCGGTCCATGACGCCGAGCGCGTGCAGGTACGGCACGGCCGCGCTCTTGAGCAGGACGACCCGCTCCGGCGCGGCGTCGAACGTGACGTCCACGCCGCAGTTGGTGACGGTGAGCGGGTATCCGGGGCCCGCGTTCGTCGGCCGGGCGCCGCCACCGCACGCGGTGAGGAGCAACAGGACGGCGGACGCGGCGGCCGTGGCGGCGAGACGGGTTGCCTTCATGGTTTCTCCTTGCGGGCCCGGCGCCCTCAGGCGCCGGAGGCGTGTAGGCGACGGATCAGGACCACCAGGAACGGCGCTCCGAGCAGGGAGGTGATGATGCCGATCGGGATCTCCTGCGGGGCCAGCAGGACCCGCGCGAGCACGTCGGCCCAGACCAGCAGGATCGCCCCGAGCAGCGCGGCCACCGGCACGACCCGCACGTGCGGCGACCCGACGATGCGCCGGGCCAGGTGGGGCACGACGAGCCCGATGAAGCCGATGCTGCCGGCGGCGGAGACCAGCACGCCGACGCTCAGCGAGACGACCACGAGCAGACGGATCCGGAACCGGGCCGGCGACACCCCCAGGGTCTGGGCGGTCTCGTCACCGATGGCCAGGACGTCGAGCCGCCGCCCGGCGACGGTCAGGTAGAGGATCGTGCCACCCAGGACGACCGCGGCCACCGCCAGCAGGGCGTCCCACCGGGCCAGCCCCAGGGAGCCGAGGAGCCAGAACATCACCGAGCGCGATCCCTCGGCCGACCCGGACGCGAAGATCAGGAAGCTGGTGGTCGCGTAGAGGGCGTACCCGACCGCGACGCCGGCCAGCAGCAGGCGAACCGAGGTCACCCGGCCACCGCTGCGCGCGATCAGGAAGACCAGCAGGGACGCCGCGAGCGCGCCGAGGAACGCGCTCGTGGACAGGGCGTACTGCCCGAAGCCGGCGCCGGCTCCGAACAGGATGGCGGCCGCGGCGCCGCTGGAGGCGCCGGAGTTGATGCCGAGCAGGTACGGGTCGGCGAGCACGTTGCGCACCATGGCCTGCAGCGCCACCCCGCACACCGCCAGCCCGGCGCCGACGAGCATGCCGAGCAGCACCCGGGGCAGCCGCACCTGCCAGACGATCGCCTCCTGCGGCGGCGTCCACGTCACCTCGCCGGGAAGGCCGAGGAGGTGGTGCCCGACGATCCGGGCGACGGTGGTCGGGGGAATCCCGATGGCGCCCGACCCGACCGCGACCACCCCGGTCAGGATCAGCCCCGCTGTCAGCGCGAGCAGCCAGATCCCGGTCCGGCGGCGCTGGGCCGCGAGACCGAGCAGGTCCCGCTCCGCGCGCATGGTGGTCGTGGCCATCGCCCGCACTCCAAATGCAATCCTGTGGCTTCTGCACAAGATTGGCAAGAAGAGCGGACAAGATCAAGGGTGCCCCGCGCCGGTGAGCCTCTGCTCACACCAGACCCGCGAGGACCACCGGGGGCGGGCGCCGGCCCGCCCCCGGTCCGTTCAGCTCCGTCGGGGCACCCAGAACTCGACCTCGGTGCCCTCCTGCGGCTGGCTGTGGATGGTCGTCGTGCCGCCCAGGTCGGCGATCCGGCCCCGCATCGACTGGGCCACCCCCAGCCGGCCCGCCCGCGCGGCGTCGACCAGCCGCTGGGGCTCGAACCCGACACCGTCGTCGCGGACGGTCACGCGTACACCGTCCCCCTCGTCCTCCAGCAGCACCCACGCCCGCGCGCCCGGCCCCGCGTGCCGCCGGACGTTGTCGAGGGCGGCCTGCACGGCCGCCGTCAGTTCGGCGGCGGGGCCCGACGGGAGCACCACCGGCTCCGCCGGGGTGGCGACCTCGACGACCGGTGAGGCCAGCGCGGTGAGCGCCGCCCGCAGGTCGCTGTCCCCGCCGGGGCGCGCCGTGGCGCCACCGCCACTGAGCAGGTTGCGCAGCGCGACCTCCTGCTCGCCGGCCAGCATCGCCAGCTGCGAGCCGGTCTCGCCGAGCTGCGAGCCCTGCCGCTGGACCAGCGCCAGCACCTGCAGCACCCCGTCGTGGATCGGCCGGGCCAACCGGTCCCGTTCGGCGGCCGCCGCCTCCTGCCGGATCAGCTCGGCCCGCTTGCGCTCGGCCCAGCGTTCGGCGAGGTGGTGCGCGACGCCCAGTCCGCCGACGGCCGCGCCCGCGACCAGCAACAGCACGCCCGAGGTGGTGAGGTGGAAGACCGGGTTGAGGTACGACGAGACGGGCAGGCCGTCCTCCAGGTACGTCACCTGGACCGTCTGCAGCCCGCCGATGGTGAGTACGCCGACGAGCGGACCGAGCACGGCCGGAACGGCGCCACGGGGCGCGAGCACCGGCGCGGCCGCTCCGGCGATCGCCGTCGCCGCCGCCGTGACCAGTACGAGCAGCAGCAACGCCGGGACGACACGCTGCTGCTCGGCCAGCTTCTCGGGGTGGCCGGTCGTGGCGGCGTACGCGATGAACACGGCCGTCGCGGCGCCCGCCGCGAGCGTGCCGGCGGCCGCCACCCGGAACCGGCTGCCGGCCGCCACCGCGCCGACCGCCGCGCCCACGAGGGCACCCAGCCAGCGCATCGGACCCAGCACGCCGAGCGCGGTGAACGCCAGGATGAGTGGTGCGGCGACCGCCACGTGGACGGTGGCGACCGTGAGCGCTCCGGCCAGCGACCACAGCCCGGCGACGGCCGCCAGAACCGTCGCCGCCACCAGCGTGACCGCGCCGATCACGGCGATCGCCACCGACTCGTGCCGGTACAGGGCGGACCAGTCCACGTCCAGCAGTGCCGCGAGCCGTTCCGTCGTCAGCAGGGACAGCGGCACCACCAGGGACGCCGCGAAGCCGGCGGCGACGACGAGACGCCACCGCCGCCACGCGCGCGGGGGCGAGTCCGGCGGCCCGGCGGCGGCGCGGTCGCCTCGGCGGAACCGGCGGACGGCGGGCACGACCAGGGCGAGGCCGACCGCGATCATGCCGACGTGCCAGGCGGGCCGGGACGGGTCCGAGAACAACCAGCCGGGACCGACCATCGCGGAGCCGAACAGGCGGGACCCGGTCGCCAGCCCCGCCAGGGCCGCGCCCAGCCCCGGCGAGGCGTTGCTCCACAGCGACTGCGCGCAGGCCAGCACCCCCACCAGGGCCAACGGGTACGCGGCGGACTTCGCGACGATCAGCAGCACGGGATGCGACATGGTCGTCAGTTCGCCCCAGGCGTGGGGCGCGGCGAGCAGGGCGGCCGCTCCCAGCAGGTACGGCCACCACCGCAGCAGGCACAGGCCCACCACCGTTGCCACGACGGGGGCCACCGCGACCAGCCACCCGACGCCGTGGTACTCGGGCCGGCCCGGCGTGGCGATGAACGGCGGCGGCCCGGCGGCGTACATGGGGGACGTCGCGACGATGAGCAGCAGGCAGCCGCCCACCCCGGCCAGGGCCTCCCGCCACCACAGTGGCTTCTCAGACATGGTGACGATCATGGCCGATCCGTGGGGTCGGTGCCGTCCGCCGGCCGACGGCGACCGATACGGCGCTCGGATGCGGCAGCACGTGGTCCCGGGTGCGAACGGTCCGGACAGCGTCCGTCCGGTGGGTGTCGGTCGAAGGCATGCGAGCAGGATCATCGGCGCCGACGGCCGGGGCATGAGTTCCGGTACTCAGTGACGACGCGTACGCGGCACCAGGTGGACGCCGCCATCCCACGCGGGTCGCTCACCCGTGATGGGCCTCGGCGAGGACGCGGGCGATCCGCGCGTGCTCGTCGTGCCCCAGTGTCGTGGCGATCCGGACGTGCGAACGCCCGTCGCCGTGCACGGTGAACGGCGCGCCGGGGGCGATGCCGATGCCGTCGGCGGCCAGCCTCCGGATGGCGGTCGCGGCGTCGCGGACGGGCACCCAGACGGAGAGCCCGGCGACGCCGGTGGGTGCCAGACCCGCGTCGCGGAGGGCGCGGACCATCTGTTGCCGGCGTTGGTGGTAGACGACCCGCGCGCGGCCGACCGTCTCCCGCGCCCGCGCGTCGGTGAGCATCTGCGCCAGGGCGCGCTGGTTCAGCACCGACGGCCAGCCGCCGGTGGCCTTCTGCCGGGCCCGTACCCGGGAGACGACCCGTCGGATGCCGGCCAGCGCCCCGACGCGGAGGTGGGGACCGTGGGACTTGTTCCAGCTTCGGACGAGAAGCGTCCGCTCCGGCAGGAACTCGCCGAGCGACACGCCGGCGGTCGGGGCGAGCTCGTGGGCGGTGTCCTGTTCGAGGATGACGATGTCGCGGTCGGCGAGGACCGGCGCCAGCGCCCGGGCCCGGCGGCGGGACAGGGCGTGGCCGTACGGGCTGGCCATGCGGGTCTGCAGGAGCAGCAGGGCGGGCCGGGTGGCCAGGGCCGCCTCCATCGCGTCCGGCAGCGGTCCCTCGTCGTCGCAGCGCACCGGCACCGCCTGGGCCCGGTGGTCCTCGACGATGTCGAGCAGTGACGTGGCGGCGGCCTCCTCGACGAGCACGCGGTCGTGCGGGTGCAGGACGACGTCGGCGACCCGGTGGACCGCGTCCTGGGCGCCGGTGGTCACGGTGACGTCCTCCGCCTCGAAGGGCCACGTGGCCCGCAGCACCGCCGCCAGGTGGGCGTCCACGGTGTCGTCCGGGTACGTCCGCCACTGCGTGCCGGCGACGGCCGCGGCCATCGGACCGGTCAGGTCGGGCAGCAGGGCCGGGTCGGGAAAGGCCGTGGTGAGGTCGAGCCGGACCGGTGGCGGGGGAGGGAGGCTGGCGAAGCGCCGGCCCGCCAACCTCCCGGGGCCGCGGACGAAGCTGCCGTGCCGCCGGTCGCAGTGGATCAGCCCGCGACTGCGCAGCTGGGCCCAGGCGGAGGCGATCGTCGTGGGCCCGACGTGCAGGGCGGCGGCGAGCGCCCGCACGGTGGGCAGGGGCAGCCCCTGGGCGAGTTCGCCGGAGTGGATGAGGTCGCCGAGGCGGTCGGCGATACCGCGGGCGGAGCGGTCGGTGAACATCAACGCGAGTGCGCTCGCGGGAAGGCGCTCCGGTCGTCGCGCGGAGGCCGCGCCCGTCACCTGGTCGCGCGTGTCGGTCGACCGTGGATTCGACACCATACGATCATGACTCTCGATGTCTCACAGACCGACCCCGTGGCAATTTGTTGAGGCATTCTTGAGCTTTCCCGAAGCGGGAGAGAAAGCGAACAATCGCGAACAGCGGACCCACTGTGGTGGCCGGCCCGCCCCGGCTACGGTCAGCCACGTAGATCTACGACCGTTGATGTCGAGTCGGAAGGTCCGCCCATGCTCAAGTCCCGCCCACCCTTGCTGTACGGCGCCTGCGCGGCCCTGCTGGCGCTGGTCGCCGCCACGGCGACCGCGCCGGGCGCCACCGCCGGCCCCGGTCTCACGCACGCCGCGGCGTCCCGCGCCGCCGACATCCCCACCCCCGAGCAGCACTTCGGCTTCAAGATGGGCACGGAGGGGAAACTCGCCTCCTATCCGGACGTGCTCCGATACATGAAACTGATTGCGGAACGATCCGACCGTGTCGACTACCAGGCCATCGGCCCGACGACGATGGGCAACGAATACGGCACCGTCATCATCAGTTCGCCGAAGAATCTGCGCCGCCTGGACCGCCTCGTCGAGATCAACCAGAAACTCGCCGACCCGCGTCGTACGACGCCCGAGGAGGCCCGCCGGCTGGCCGCGGAGGGGGTGCCGTTCTACCACCTGGAGGCGACCATCCACTCCAGCGAGGTGGGCAACGGGCAGGCGATCAACGACATCGTCCACCGCCTCGCCACCGAGGACTCGGACTTCACGCGGAAGGTCCTGAACAACTCGGTCGTCGTCCTGGTGCCGTCGCAGAACCCGGACGGGCAGCACCTCGTCATCGACCACTTCAACCGGACCGCCGGCACCAACTACCGCCGGACCTTCCCCGACCTGTACCACAAGTACACCGGCCACGACGACAACCGGGACTGGACGATGTTCACCCAGGTCGAGGCGAGGTACCGGCTCGAACTGGAGAAGAGGTACCGCCCGGCGATCGTGCACATCATGCACCAGAAGGGCAACTCGGGTAGCCGCATCTTCGTCCCGCCGTACGGCGGCATCACCAGCGAGAACGTCCCCGCGAACATGAGTTCCTCGGTCGCCGCCATCGGGCAGCACGCCGCCCGGGCGCTCGCCGCCGCGGGCAAGACCGGCGTCGGCAGCCTCGACTACCACATCTTCTGGACGCTGGAGCAGCCCGGCGGGTACTTCCCGTTCACCGGCTCCGGCATCTACCTCACCGAGATCGCCTCGGTGACGGACTACGCGTACCCGCAGGTCTCGCGGGACGGCAGCCCGCTCGGCCCGCAGCAGCCGCGGATGAGCCTCATCGAGCCGTACCGCTCCAACGTCTGGACCCTGGCCGACATCGTCGACTACGCGAAGATCGCCACGTACGCCGGCATGGAGTACACCGCGGACAACGGCGAGAAGCTGCTCTACGACAACCTCTTCGCGGTCCCGCACGAGTACCTGACGCAGGGTGTGCCGTCGGGCACCTTCGCGTTCGTCGTCGACGCCAGGCAGCGTGACCCGTACGCCACCTTCGAGATGCTCCAGCGCCTGGAGTGGACGGAGGTGGAGATCGACCGCGCGACGTCGCCGTTCGTCGCCGACGGGAAGCGGTACGACGCCGGCTCGTACGTCATCAAGATGCGTCAGCCGCGCGGCAACTGGGCCCACCAGGTGCTCGGCACCGACCGTTACCCGGAGGTCCGCGACTGTGCCGACTGTCCGGTGCTGCTGCCGTACGCCGAGGCGACGACCAGCCTGCCGCTGCAACTCGGCGTCGACGTCGCCGAGATCCGCACCCCGTTCGAGGCGCGGCTGGAGCGGGTGACCTCGGTCGAGCCGCCGCGCGTGACGATGCCGCCGGCGCCCGGCGCGAAGGGCGCCTACCTGGTCCGCCCCGAGTCGTACGGGACGATCCAGATCGTCTCGGCGTTGCAGGACGCCAACATCCCGACCTTCCGCGGCGCCAAGGCGTTCCGCGCGCAGGGCGTCGACTACCCGGCCGGCACCTACATCGTGCCGGCCACCCCGCAGGCCCGGCACGTCCTGGCGACCGCTTCGGCCAAGGTCGGCCTGCCGGTCACGGCCGTGCCGAGGGCCCCCAAGGTCGCCGGGGTGCAGCTCAAGCCGCAGACCAGGGTCGGGCTGATGCGCGGCATCGGGAACATGCCCGGCGGCTGGGACATGTGGCAGTTCGACCAGTACGGCATCAACTACGACGTGGTCTCCGCCCAGGACTTCCAGCGCGGCTCGCTCCGCGAGCTGTACGACACGATCGTCATCTCGTCCGGGGTGTCCCGGGAGGACATCGTGGAGGGCCTGGACCCGACGCAGTACGACGAGGCGTACGCCTGGGCCTACGGCGTGGGGGAGAAGGGCTGGCGCAAGCTGCGGCAGTTCGTCCGCGACGGTGGCACGTTGCTGGCGATCGGCGACTCGGTGGAGACCGCCCAGCAGCTGTTCGACCTGCCGATGAAGCCGGCGCTGCCCGAGGACGACGACGAGTTCGTGACCGGCGGCAGCCTCCTGCACCAGGAGTTCGACCCGAACCACCCGGTCGCGTGGGGCATGCCCGAGTCCTGGCCGGTCTGGCTCTACGACACCCAGGCCTGGGAGCTGACCGACGACTCCGGGCAGGTGGTGTCGCACTACCCCGCCGAGGGTGAGGTCCTGGCCAGCGGCTACCTGCGCGGCGCGGAACACATCCGGGGCGCCACCAACGTCGCGTCGTTCACCGTCGGCAAGGGCGAGGTCGTGACGTACGGCAGCGAGATCACCTTCCGCAGCCTGCCGCGGTCGCAGTTCAACCTGCTCTACAACGCGATCTACCACGGCCCCGCGGCCGAGGTCGACGCCGCGGCGGTCCAGCAGTTGCGGCCGCAGTTCACGCCCGACGGCGCGCCCGTCCGGCGGTAGCGCGCCGGTTCCGGGGTGGCCGCCGCGCACGGCGGCCACCCCGGCGACCCACGCCCGCGCGCGTCCCTACGCAGCGATCCCGACACACCCGCCAGTCCCGAGGAGGTCCGCCATGCGCAACTGGACGAGGAGAGGGCTGCTACCCGCGGCCGCCCTCCTTGCCCTGGCCCTGCCCGTCAGCAGTGGCCTCGTCCCGAGTTCCACCGCACACGCCGCACCACGCGTCACCACACCGGAGCAGTTCTTCGGCTTCACGCTGGGCAGCGAGGGGCGGCTCGCCCGCTGGGCCGACATGGTCCGGTACTACAAGCTCGTCGCCGACCGGTCCGAGCGGGTGCTCTACCAGGAGATCGGCAAGACGGCCACCGGGAAGCCGTTCCCGGTGCTCACCGTCAGCTCGCCGGCCAACCTGGCCAAGCTCGACCGGATCAAGCAGATCAACCGGCGGCTCGCCGACCCGCGCGGGCTGACCGAGGCGCAGGCCCGGAAACTCGCCGCGGAGGGCCGGCCGGTCTACCTGCTGGAGGCGGCCATCCACTCCACCGAGGTCGGCACGGCGCAGGTCATCCCCAACATCCTCCACCGGCTCGCGGACGAGAAGTCCACGACCGTCACGGAGATCCTCGACAACATCGTGCTGCTCATCATCCCGGCGCAGAGCCCGGACGGCACCGAGTGGGTCGGGGACTACTTCGACCAGACCGCCGGGACGACCTACGCCCGCACCTATCCCGACCTCTACCAGAAGTACATCGGTCACGACGACAACCGTGACTGGTTCATGTTCACCCAGCCCGAGACGAAGCTCAGCGTCGCCCTGCAGAACGACTGGAAGCCGCAGGTCGTCCAGAACCTCCACCAGATGGGCTCCGGCGGCGCCCGCATCTTCATCCCGCCGTACCTGTCGCCCAACGACCCGAACATCGACCCGATCACGGTCCAGCAGACCAACTCGCTCGGCATGGAGATGTCCCGCAGCCTCACGGCCGAGGGCAAGAAGGGCGTCACCTGGGGTTCGACCTACGACTACTGGACACCGTCACGCCAGTACATGACGTACCACGGCGCACCACGGATCCTCGTCGAGGCGGCGAGCGCACGCGACCTCGCCTACACGTACACCAGCAGCAACGGCGGACCGATCGGGCCGCAGCAGCCGGACACCAACTTCATCGAGCCGTACGACCAGTCCTCCTGGTCGCTGGCGCAGATCGTGGACTACCTCGACACCACGGTCTTCGCCGGGCTGAGCAACGTCGCGAAGTACCGGGCCGAGTGGCTGTTCAACTTCTACCGGACCCAGCGCAACGCCGTGAACCCCGGCGCCGGCAAGCCGTACGGCTACATCGTCCCCGCCGACCAGCGCGACCCGTTCGCCACGTACGAACTGCTGACCGTCCTGCGTACCGGCGAGGTCGAGATCGAGCAGGCCACCGCCCCGTTCACGGCGAACGGCAAGCGGTACGACGCCGGTTCCTGGATCATCCGGTACGCGCAGCCGTACGGCCGGTTCGCCAAGACCCTGCTGGAGGTCCAGCACTACCCGGACCTGCGGGAGTACCCGGGTGGCCCGCCGCAGAGCCCGTACGACGTGACCGCGCAGACCCTGCCGATGCTGCTCGGCGTGCGGGTGGACACCGTTGCGCAGCCGTTCAGCGCCTCGACCACCCAGATCAGGACCGTACGGCCGGCCAGCCCGCCGTTCCCGGCCCAGCCCGGCGCCCGGGGCGCCTACCTCGTCGGACCTGAGTCCTACGGCACGGCCATGTTCATCGCCGCCCTCCAGAAGGCCGGGGTGCGGACGCTCCGGGCCAGCGCCGAGTTCAGCAGCGGCGGCCGTGCCCACGCTCCGGGAACCCTGATCGTCGAGCCGACCGCCGAGGCCCGGGCGGCGCTGCGGGAGGTGTCCCGGAAGACCGGCGTCCCGGTCCACGCCGTCGGCCAGGCCCCCCGGGTCGCGGCCGAGCGGCTCAAGGACGGCACCCGGATCGGCCTGTACCGGGGGATCAACAACATCCCGGGCGGCTGGATGAAGTGGCTGTTCGAGCAGTACGGGATCGGCTTCACCGAGGTGGTCGCCGACGACTTCACCGGCGACCTCAACGCGAAGTACGACACGATCGTGCTGCCGGCGGGGATCAGCCGCAACGACCTCGTCGCGGGACTCAACCGCGACCGCTACCCGGCCGAGTGGTCCTGGGCGTACGGCGTCGGTGAGGCCGGTTGGGCGGAGCTGCGCAGGTTCGTCGAGGACGGTGGGACGCTGCTGGCGATCGGCGACTCGGTGGCCACGGCGCGGCAGCTCGCGAACCTGCCGATCACGCCCGCGTTGCCCTCCGACGAGCACGAGTTCTACTCGCCCGGCAGCATCCTCAGCCAGCGCTTCGACACCTCGGACCCGGTGGCCTGGGGCATGCGGCCGGACACCCCGGTCTGGTTCGGCGAGAACGACCAGGCGTACACGGTCAGCGCCGGAGACGTGGTCTCGTCGTTCCCCGAGTCGGGCGAGCAGTTGCAGAGCGGCTGGCTCATCGGCGGCGAGCACCTGAACGGGAAGGCCAACGTCGTCAAGCACCGGGTCGGTGCGGGCCTCATCGTGACGTTCGGCAGCGAGCCCACGTTCCGCACCTGGTCCCGCGACCCGAGCAAGCTGCTGTTCAACGCGATCTACCACGGCCCGTCGACCAGCGTGCAGCCGTCGGCGGTGCCGGCCGCGCTGCTCGGCGGGTAGCCCTGCCGGTCACCGACGTGGGGGTCACGTCCGCCGGACGTGACCCCCGACGGTCGCCGGTGACCGCGCGCCGTACCGCGGCGAGCCGGCACGGCGCGCGGCGGCGGCGAGCGGGCCGGACGTCAGCGGGCACGGCACCCGGAGTCGCCGGTGGCGCAGCCGGGTTGATCCGCGCCGGACCGGGTAGCTGAACGGCATGCGACCACCGACCCTGGTCACGACCGCCGCGGCGGTCGCCGCGACGGCCGCTGTCGGCGCCGCGGCCACCGACGCGTCGTCACGCTGGTACCGGCGGCTGCGCAAACCGCGCTGGCAACCCCCACCCGCCGCGTTCCCCCTGGTCTGGACCCCGCTGTACGCGCTCATCGCGATGGCCGGCGCCCGCACGCTGGACGCCTCGGGCCGTGCCGAACGCGCCCCGTTCGCCCGCGCCTACGCGCTCAACCTGGCGCTCAACGCGGGCTGGACCGCCCTGTTCTTCCGCGCCCGCAGACCCGCCGCGGCGCTCGCCGACATCGCCGTGCTCAACGCGTCCAACCTCGCGCTGCTCCGCCGCGCCGGCCGGGCCGATCGTCTCGCCGGCGTCGCGCTGGCCCCGTACGTCGCGTGGACGCTGTTCGCCACCGCGCTCAACGCCACCATCGTGCGCCTCAACAGCGGCAGGTGACCTCCCGCCCCGGGCGGAGCGGACGCGAGCGCTGACCCCGGTCGAGTACCCGGCGCGTCAGGAGTCGCCCAGGTCGGTGCAGTGCGCGATGGTCGCGTCGTCCGCCGCGACCGCGTGGCGCGCCTCCGCCTGCCGGACGCGCCCGATGACGGCGGCCGGTCCGCGCTCGCCGAGGGTGGCGAGGACCTGCGGCCAGTCGGCGAGCCCGAACCGGTCCACGATGCGGCTCGCGCCGTTGCTGAGCAGGACGGCGCCGCCCAGCTCGGAGGTCGGGCAGCGGCCGCTGATCGCCTCGTCGGCCGCCCGCGGGTCGTCCTTGGCGACCCAGAAGCCGCCCGGCCGGTTCCGGTGCGCGCGGAGGTCCCGCAGGATCCGGTGGTACTCGTCGCCGCCCTCGACGACGGTGGCGAGGACGGCCTCGTACGACCGGCTGATCAGCACCTCCCGCGGGTCGGAGACGACGAGCGGGGCGTCGTCCGTCCGGCCGAGTACGAGGACCGCGTCGCCGAGCACCAGGTACTCGACGTGACCGCCGGACACGCGCAGCGCGGCCACGGCCGCCGACGGGCTGATCGGGTCGCCGACGTCGCACGTGTCCCGATGGTCGTCGGTCACCTCCGCGATCGCCTCGGCGAGCAACGCCGGAAGGCCGCGGTCCGGCGCGAGTGAGAGGAGGCCGAGGAGCCTTCCTCCCAGGCGGTGGGCGTACCAGGCCACGCCGTGCCGGCAGACGGACCCGGCACCGGCGAAGCCGCCGGCCCCGTCGACCAGGACCGCCGCCGTCGGGGTGGCGCCGGTGAAGTCCTCGTTCGCGCGGCCGGCCCGTCCCGCGGCGCTCGCCATCGTCACCCGCACGTCCCGCCGCCTCCCGTCCGAGGCGTCGACCTTACCCGGGCGCAGGTCGAGCGCGGGAGACGTAAGGAGCCGAACGCAGTCATGCATTTACATATCGATGACCTCCGACTACGGTGATCTGCACTCGAGTACCCGTTGGGTGGCGGCCCCCGCACACAGAGCAACCGCCGTGCCTGCCGGCACGGCCAACGACCGTGACTGGGAGAATTCGCCTTGGGCTCCGACGTTCCACACCACTCGACCGGCCAGCCACACGTCCCTCACCACGACGCCGCCGCTGCCCCGCCGCTGAGTCGAAGGCGCCGCCGGCGTCCGACCGCGGCCTTGGCGGTTCTGGCGGCGGGCGCCCTCGCCGTCGGCACGGCGCCGCTGTGGGGGGCGGGCGGGAAGGGTCCGCTCCACGACGCGGCCCTCTCCGCCACGCCCACCTACACCGTCGGCCTGCAGCCGCCGCAGGATCCCGGCCCGTTCCCCGGCAGCGTCACACCGACCTCGCCCACCATCACCATCGCCGGTCAGCGGGAGGGGGAGAGCACGTTCACGGTCGTCAAGTACGACCAGGTGCAGCCGAAGGTCCCCGGCCGGATGGACTTCGACCACTTCCACACGGGCATCGAGATCCAGTGGTGGCTCAAGAAGTGGGCGCACGAGCGGCCCGACATCGTCGACCTGTACATCGTCGGCGAGAGCTTCAGCGGCCAGCCGATCTACCAGTTGACCATCACGGACAAGTCCACGGGCGCCGACACCGACAAGCCGGCGGCCTACTTCGAGGGCAACCGGCACTCGGGCGAGATCTCGTCGGCGGAGAGTTCGCTGTGGTTGGCGCACCACCTCATCACGCGGGCCGGCAAGGACCGGGCCGTCGACAAGCTGCTCGACGACAAGACGGTGTACATCCGGCCGGTCAACAACCCCGACGGCCACGACATGTACCTGTACACCGCCCAGACGAACCGGTCGACGGTGCGGCCGTACGACAACGACGGCGACGGGAAGCGTGACGAGGACCCGGGTGAGGACCTCAACGGTGACGGATACCTGAGCCAGATGCGCCAGTACGTCGGCGCCGGCAAGGGCACCCACGTCGTCGACGAGCGGGACCCCTCCGGGAACGCCATGCTCAGCGTCGGCGCGGGCAAGGGCGACTACCTCATGTTCTCCGAAGGCACGGACAACGACGGCGACGGCCGCTACAACGAGGACGGCGTCGGTGGCCTCGACCTGCACCGCAACTACCCGTACAACTGGCACGTGATGGCGGAGCACGACGCGACGGGACGCAACCTGACCCAGGGCGGCGCCGGCGAGTACCCGCTGTCGGAGCCGGAGACCCGGCACGTCTACACGTGGCTGATGTCGCACACCAACATCGCCGCCGTGAACAGCATGGACACCCGGGTGCCGATGCACCTCCGGGGCCCGTCGACCTGCGACCCGGTCGAGTGCATGTACCGCAGCGACCGCAAGCTCTACGAGCACTTCGACAAGGCGGGTGTCTCGTTCACCGGCTACCGGAACGCCGGCAGCGTCTACATCGACTACGCCACCCGCAACGGAGGCGAGCCGCAGGCCCTGTTCGGGCACGGCCCGGACTTCGGCTACTTCCAGTACGGCGCGGTCTGGTACGGCGACGAGATCTGGAACGGCGGCGACTTCGTCGACTACGACAAGGACGGCCGGTACGCCGACTGGGAGCGGTCGCGGTGGTGCGCGGAGAACGGCCGCACCAACTGCTTCCTGCCCTGGACGACGGCGCAGCACCCCACGCTCGGCACGGTCGAGATCGGCGGGATCAACCCCAAGTTCTGGTCGCAGAACCCGTCGCCCGACCTGATCGGGAAGTGGGCCGCCAACCAGGCGCGGTTCAACCTGTACCTGACCGAGTCGCTGCCGCAGGTCGACCTCGGCGACGTCAAGGTCAAGAAGCTCAAGGGCACCCAGCGCGACGGGGCCACGCACGAGCTCACGGTGACCGTCCGCAACACCGGCCGCATCCCGACGGCGCTGGAACAGGCCCGGGAGATCAAGATCGTCGCACCGGACACGGTCGAGGTCACCGGCGCCCGGACCGTCGGCGCCGCTCCCGAGTTCCACCTCGACGGCGGCGACGCGGAGAAGGTCCGGCTCCGGCTGGTGAAGACCGGCGGCGACACGGTCACGGTGAAGGCGGTGAGCGTCCGGGGCGGTCTGGACTCCGCGACCGCGCGCCTGAGCTGAACGAGTTCGGTGAGCGCCGCCCGCTGGCGGGCGGCGCTCACCCCCGCCGGGGGACCGCTGGCGGTCGCGCCCTCCAAAGCCCGGCAGGTCCCCGGGTCGGAGTGCGTCTGACCGGGCCTCCCTCGTTACGATCGTTCCCGTGACCAGCGATTCCGCAGAAGCCCAGCGGCTGCGCGACCTCGCCCGGCTGCGCCGGGTGCGCGACCGGATCGACCGGGAGTACGCTCAGCCGCTCGACGTCGAGGCGCTCGCCCGCGGCGTGAATATGTCGGCCGGGCACCTCAGCCGGCAGTTCCGCCTCGCCTACGGTGAGTCACCGTACGGCTACCTCATGACCCGCCGCATCGAGCGCGCGATGGCGCTGCTGCGTCGTGGCGACCTCAGCGTCACCGAGGTCTGTTTCGCGGTGGGCTGCTCCTCGTTGGGCACCTTCAGCACCCGATTCACCGAACTGGTCGGTGTGCCGCCGAGCACCTACCGGCGTGAGGCGGCGCAGGCGACGGCCGGGATGCCGCCGTGCGTCGCGAAGAAGGTCACCAGACCGGTCAGGAATCGAGAAGCAGGGGCCGCGCAGCCGCAACTAGCGTGACCGGCATGGAGATGACCATTCACGCGAGCTTCCTCCCGCACACCGACCCGGACGCCTCCCTGGCCTTCTACCGGGACGTCCTCGGCTTCGAGATCCGTAACGACGTCGGGTACGGCGACATGCGCTGGATCACCGTCGGCCCGGCCGGGCAGCCCGACACGTCGATCGTCCTGCACCCGCCGACCGCCACCCCCGGCCTCACCGACGACGAGCGCCGCACCATCGTCGAGTTGATCGCCAAGGGCACCTACTTTGGCGTCAACCTCGCCACCCCCGACCTCGACGGCGTCTTCGCGAAGTTGGAGTCCAGCGGCGCCGAGGTGGTCCAGGAGCCGATGGAGCAGCCGTACGGCGTCCGCGACTGCGCCTTCCGCGATCCGGCCGGCAACGAGATCCGCATCCAGGAACGGCGCTGACCGTCGGACCACCCGGGTAGATTCCCGCACGCGGCGCCGGGCGCCGGCCACCCGGCGCGGAAGCTCCGACGGCCGGCTCCCGGGGCGACCCGAACCGGGCGCACGACGGCCGCCGACACGGCCTTGGCAACGGATGGAGACACGATGAGCACGGCCACGACGGCCACCCGACCGCCCGCGCCGCACGCCGCCGACAGCCACGACGTGATCCGCGTGCACGGCGCACGCGTGAACAACCTCAAGGACATCAGCGTCGAGATCCCGAAGCGCCGGCTGACGGTGTTCACCGGCGTCTCCGGGTCGGGCAAGAGCTCCCTGGTGTTCGGCACGATCGCCGCGGAGTCACAGCGGCTCATCAACGAGACCTACAGCGCCTTCGTGCAGGGCTTCATGCCGACGTTGGCGCGGCCCGAGGTCGACGTGCTCGACGGGCTGACGACCGCCATCATCGTCGACCAGCAGCGGCTCGGCGCCGACCCCCGCTCCACGGTCGGCACGGCCACCGACGCGAACGCCATGCTGCGGATCCTCTTCAGCCGGCTCGGGCAGCCGCACATCGGCTCGCCCAACGCGTTCTCGTTCAACGTCCCGTCCGTGAAGGCCAGCGGCGCTATCACCGTCGAGCGGGGCAACAAGACCAGGGCCGAGAAGGCGACGTTCACCCGTCTCGGCGGCATGTGCCCGCGCTGCGAGGGCACGGGCTCGGTCACCGACTTCGACCTGTCGGCCCTCTACGACGACAGCAAGTCGCTCAACGAGGGCGCCCTCACCATCCCCGGCTACAGCATGGACGGGTGGTACGGCCGCATCTTCCGCGGCTGCGGGTTCTTCGACCCGGACAAGCCGATCCGCCGGTACACGAAGAAGGAACTGCACGACCTGCTCTACCGGGAGCCCACCAAGATCAAGGTCGAGGGCATCAACCTCACGTACTCGGGGCTGATCCCGACGATCCAGAAGTCGTTCCTGTCCAAGGACGTCGAGGCGATGCAGCCCCACATCCGGGCGTTCGTGGAGCGGGCCGTGACGTTCGCGACCTGTCCCGAGTGCGACGGCACCCGGCTCAGCCCCGAGGCCCGGTCCTCGAAGATCGACGGCAAGAACATCGCGGACGTCTGCGCCATGCAGATCAGCGACCTGGCCGACTGGGTCCGGGGCCTCGACGAGCCGTCCGTCGCGCCGCTGCTGACAGCCCTGCAACGCACCCTCGACTCGTTCGTGGAGATCGGTCTCGGCTACCTCAGCCTCGACCGCCCGTCCGGGACGCTGTCCGGCGGCGAGGCGCAGCGCACCAAGATGATCCGGCACCTCGGCTCGTCGCTGACCGACGTCACGTACGTCTTCGACGAACCGACCGTCGGCCTGCACCCGCACGACATCGCCCGGATGAACGACCTGCTGCTGCGGCTGCGGGACAAGGGCAACACGGTGCTGGTCGTGGAGCACAAGCCGGAGGTCATCGCGATCGCCGACCACGTCGTCGACCTCGGCCCCGGCGCGGGCGTGGCCGGCGGCGAGGTGATGTTCGAGGGCACCGTCGAGGGGCTGCGGGCCAGCGCCACCGTCACCGGCCGCCACCTCGACGACCGTGCCTCCCTCAAGAAGTCCGTCCGCACGCCCACGGGCAAGCTGGAGATCCGCGGCGCGAACGCCCACAACCTGCGCGACGTCGACGTGGACGTCCCGCTCGGTGTGCTGTGCGTGGTCACCGGTGTGGCCGGCTCGGGCAAGAGTTCCCTCATCCACGGCTCGCTGGCCGGCCGGGACGGGGTCGTGTCGATCGACCAGACCCCGATCCGGGGGTCGCGACGCAGCAACCCGGCCACCTACACGGGGCTGCTCGACCCGATCCGCAAGGCGTTCGCGAAGGCCAACGGCGTGAAGCCGGCGCTGTTCAGCGCCAACTCCGAGGGCGCGTGCCCGGCCTGCAACGGCGCCGGGGTCATCTACACCGACCTGGGGATGATGGCCGGCGTCACCACCACCTGCGAGGAGTGCGAGGGGAGGCGCTTCCAGGCGTCGGTGCTCGAGTACACCCTCGGCGGGCGCGACATCAGCGAGGTGCTCGCGATGTCGGTGACCGAGGCCGAGGAGTTCTTCGGCCCCGGTGAGGCGCGTACGCCGGCCGCGCACGCCGTCCTCGAACGGCTCGCCGACGTCGGGCTGGGCTACCTGCGCCTCGGCCAGCCGCTCACCACGCTGTCCGGGGGCGAGCGGCAGCGGCTCAAGCTGGCCACCCACATGGCGGCCAAGGGTGGCGTCTACGTCCTCGACGAGCCGACCACGGGCCTGCACCTCGCCGACGTCGAGCACCTGCTCGGCCTGCTCGACCGGCTCGTGGACTCCGGGAGGTCGGTCATCGTGATCGAGCACCACCAGGCGGTCATGGCGCACGCCGACTGGATCATCGACCTCGGCCCCGGGGCCGGCCACGACGGCGGTCGGATCGTCTTCGAGGGCACCCCCGCCGACCTGGTCGCGGCCCGCTCCACGCTCACCGGCCAGCACCTGGCGGCCTACGTCGGCGCCTGAGCGCCGCGCGGGGCGCCGCGGGCGGCGGACCGGCCGGGACACCGGGCAGGTCACCCGTCCCGGCGCCCCTCAGGTCGCCCGCTCGGCGACGAACACGAACTCCCGGCCCGGACGGTCCGGCGCGTCCCGCACGTCCAGGACCCGGTAGCCGGCGGTGGCCAGGCTCGACTCGATCTCGTCGCGGCTCCGGAACCGGAGGGTCGAGTCCGACGTGACGACCGCGCCGTCGGCCAGGAACCGGTAGGTGTGCCGGAAGGAGACGAACGGGAGGCGGACGTCGCGCACCTCCAGGCACCGTTCCACCTCCCCGCTTCCCGGCACGTGGCGGGTGACCGGCTCGCCGTCGGCGGCCCACTCCTCCCAGGCGCGGCGATCCGGCCGCCGGGTCTCGAAGACGAGACGGCCGTTGGGGCGCAGCGCCCGGTGGACGGCCCGGAGGGCCCGCGCCCAGTCGTCGTCGCCGAGGAAGACCTGCGCCACGTTCCCGGTCATCGTCGCCAGGTCCGCGCCGAGGTCCGGCACCGCGCCGACGTCGCCGTGGACCCACCGGACCCGCCCGGCCGGATCCTTCGCCCTCGCCACGTCCAGTGACGCCGCGGCCGGGTCGACGCCCACGACGGTACGGCCGGTCGCCGCGAGCAGGACCGCCAGCGAACCGGTCCCGCACCCGACGTCGAGCACCACACGGGCGGCCATCTCGTCGGCGAGCGCCACGTACGCGGCGAGGTCGTCGCGCTCGCCGTCGAAGGCGTCGTAGACACGTGCGAGACGGGGGTGGGCGAACATGGCGTCCGGCCCCGGCCTCCACACGAGACTCAAATATTCCTCAATTTCCATTCGCGGGAGTCTTCCAGATCAACTGGCCGGCCTAGGTTCGGTTCACCTCGACGGAACACGGCATCCACCGCATCACGTGAGGAGCACCATGGCCCCCACTCCGCCCACCGACGCCGAGCTGAACACCCTGATCAGGGCCCGGCTTGCCGCCCTCGGCATCGATCTCGACCAGCTCCCGCCCGGAACCGCGCCGGACCCGCAGACCGGTTCGCCGGGTCGGGACGCGGTGCTCGCCTCGCTGCGCTCGTTCGTCCGCGGCACCGTGGCGACGCTGGCCGCGTACCAGTTGCCCACGCCCGGCGTCACCGACCCCGACGTCGCGAGGGCGCTGTCGCAGCAGCGCGTGCCCGTCCTCTACCCCTCGATCAGCGCGCAAGGGCGGACGTCATGACCGGGCAGCCCCTCGACCGTTCCCTCGACCGCCGGGCCTTCCTGGCCCGCGCCGCCGCCCTGGCCACCGCCACGGCGGCAGGCGCCGCCGTCGCCCTGCCCCCGGTCGCCACCGCGGCCGGCCCGACCACGGGGGGACGGCGGAAGAACCCACTGGACCACCCCGACGCCTACGTGCGGCCCCGGCCGGAGGCGCTCGCCGACCCGACCGAACTCACCATCGCGGAGGCAGGCTGGCTCATCCGGGCCGGCAGGCTCACCCCCGAGCAGCTGGTCGAGGCGTACCTGGACCGCATCGGCGCGTACGACGGTGTCTACCAGGCGTTCAACCTCGTGCTCACCGACGCCGCCCGCGCGGCGGCCCGCGACGCGGCCCGCCGGCCGCGGCGGGGCGTCCTGCACGGGATCCCGCTGGCGATCAAGGACAACTACTACACCGAGGGTGTGCGCACCACCGCGAACTCGTTCCTGTTCGCGGACTTCGTGCCGCCGCACGACGCGACCGCCGTGGCCCGGCTGAAGGCCGGCGGGGCGATCGTCCTCGGCAAGACCCAGATGGGGCCGCTGGCCACCACCCGCGCCACCACGCCGGCGGGTGTGGTCACCACGGTGAACGCCTGGGCGCCGACCAACCCCAACACCGACCCGGGCGGCTCGTCCACCGGCACCGCCACGGCCGTGGCCGGGCGGATGGCCACCTCCGGCATCGGCACCCAGACCGGCGGCTCGATCACCGCCCCGTCCAACGCCCAGAACCTGACGGGCCTCAAACCGACCATGGGCCGGGTGTCGGCGGCCGGCGTCATCCCGCTCACGTACACGCGCGACCATCCGGGCCCGCTGGCCCGTGACGCCAAGGACGCCGCCATCATGCTCACGGCGATGGCCGGCGGTGACCCCGCGGACCCGCGCAGCGAGGGCCTGCCCGACGTGCCCGACCTGATCGAGGCGGCCACCCCGGTCCGGCGGGGCGGGCGGGTGAGGCTGCGCTGGAACACCCGCGTCGGCGTGCTGCCCACCTTCGCCTCCGGCACCTCGGCGACCGCGCTGGCCCGCCAGGCGTACCTGGCCCAGCTCGCCGAGATCCCCGGCGTCACGCTGGTGGACGTGCCCCTGCCCGAGGGCTGGAGCCAGCTCACCGGCGGCACCTTCAACAACGTACGCCTCCCGGAGCGCAGCGAGCCGTTCATGCCCTACCTGCGCACCGACCTGCGCGCCTTCGGGGTGTCGGTGACGAGCTGGTTGCAGGGGGCGTTGATGGGCGGCAACGAGTTCATCACCGGCCAGCGCGCCAAGTTGCTGCTCCTGGAGCGGGTGCTGGACGAGCTGTTCGACGCGTGCGACGTCGTGGTGCAGACCGACCCGGTGCCCTTCGACATCCTCGGGCTGCCCGAGATCGCCTTCCCGATCGGCGCGACCGCCGCCGGGTTGCCGATCGGCACGATCCTGGGTGGGCTGCCGTACGCCGAGGACCGGCTGTTGTCCGTGGTGGCCGCGTACCAGGCGGTGACGGACTGGCACCTGCGCCGGCCGGCCGACCCGCCGGCCGCTCTCGCCGGTGCGCGCCGGGCGCCGTCCGAGGCGGCGCCACGGCTGACCGCCGAGCAGGTCGCCGAGCTGACGCAGTGACCGGAGGAGGGCGGGAGCGCTCCCGCCCTCCTCCACATATCGGTGTGCTCAAGATTTGCTCAATTGCCATCGCCGATGTTCCTGGAATCGATCAAGACCTGTTGAATCGAGCCCATCGATCCGGCGCGTGTGGACGGTGGGGACGCTGCCCCCCGGCCGCCGCGCCGGTAGCCAGCCCCCGACCTGAAAGGTGACCCGATGCACCTTCTGCCCACCAGACGCGCGATGTGGCGTCCGGTGCTGGCCGCTGCCGTCGCGACAGTCCTGGTCGCGTCCGGCTCCAGCGGGCCGGCCACCGCCGCACCGGGCGACCGACCGGACGGGCCCGCCCCGTTCCAGGTGCTCGATCCGCAGAACTGGCAGAACCCCGACACGATGACCTGGGACGACTACGTCCCGGTGCCCGGGAAGAACTGGGCCGACCCGACCGTGCGCGGTTCGGTCCGCAACTTCAAGATCGCGCTGGTCACCCTCGACTACCCGGACCAGCCGTTCGTGATCACCCAGCCGCCGGGCTCCACCGTCTTCGGCAACCCGCAGGCCACCGCCTCCAACGTGCCGCGGGAGCAGGTCGCCCAGTTCTACACGGACTTCCTCAACAAGCCGGGCGACCTGAACCGGGGCCACACCCTGCACGAGTACTGGATGCAGGACTCCAACGGCCGGTACGGCGTGGACCTCACCGGCTTCGGCCCGTACAAGATGCCGTCGAAGTCCTACCAGTACGGCATCGACAACGGCTTCAACCCCGGCGCCTGCCCGTCGGGGGAGTCCTGCAACCGCAACATCCGCACCGACGGGCTGGGCGCCTGGCGCGCGGCGGTCGGCGACGAGGTGGCCGACAGCTTCGAGCTGGTCTTCATCCTCTCCGCCGGGCAGGACGAGTCGTCCACCTGGCAGGAGTTCGGCCAGATGATGTTCCAGAACAAGGAGGACGTGCCGGACGCCTGGGGCCCGCCGGATCCCAACCTGCCGAACTGGGCCAGGACCCGGTACGTCGAGTGGACGTCCTGGAAGGCGGCCGCCACCATCTGGCCGAACGCCGGCGGTGGCTCCTCGACGCAGGCGGAGAGCTCGGGCATGGGCACCTACGCCCACGAGCTGAGCCACCTGCTGAGCATCGGGGACAACTACAACAACCCGTACGGGACCCCGCTGCGGCGCGCGTACACCGGCATCTGGAGCATGATGTCGCGCGGCTCCTTCAACGGTCCGGGCGGCCCGCACACCCGCTGGCAGATCCCACCGGTCAACGGCGGTGCCATGGGGTCGCTGCACATGCTGCGGGACAAGATGAAGATCGGCCTCATCGGTGAGGAGCATGTGCTGCGGCTGTCGCGGGAGGCGCTGGCCGACTCCGGCATGGTCGTCGCCGACGTCACCGCCCGCGCGGTGGACGCCGGCCCCGGTGGGCTGACCGGCATCAACATCGCCATGAACGCGGACCGCTCGCCGGCGTGCAACACCAGCACCGACCCGCTCTGCGACGGCGGCGGATTCAACAACTACACCGTCGAGGTCGTCGACCGGAAGGGCGCGGACTCGTTCACGCCGGACAGCGGCGTGCTGCTCAGCAAGACGAAGAACGCCGACCGTGCCCCGTTCGTGTGGGTCGTGGACGCGAACCCGCAGGACATCGACATGGTGGACTTCTACCGGCCGGACGGCACCCCGCAGAAGATCACGATGGGGGACTACCGGCAGCTGTCCGACGCGCTGTTCCACGCGGGCGCCAACTCCGGCAGCGAGTACGAGTACGTGGACGAGGCCAACCGGCTGCACTTCTACGTGCTCAACCTCCGCCGCGACGGTGACGACGTCCTGTCGTACACGGTGGCCGTCCGTTCGCTGGACGGCGCCGGGCCGAGCAGCCACGGCGTCAAGCTGTCGAAGGGCCACCTCGACACCCGCGGCAAGCCGACCGGCAAGGGCGCGAGCTGCACGTTCGACCTCACCAACACCGGTCGGTACGTGGCCGGCGGCCAGCACCCGGAGGACGTCAGCGCGTACCTGAAGTCCGACGTGTACCGGCTCTCGGCGTCCGTCGGTGGGAAGGGCTGGAAGGTGCAGCTGCCCAACGAGCTGGCCACGGCCGAGTTCGGTGCCACCACGTCGGTCGACGTCTCGGTGGGCGCCGCCCGCGACGCGACGGCGACGACCCTGGTGACGCTCACCGCCACCTCGGAGAGCGACCCCAGCAAGACCGTGACCAGCCAGTGCCGGGTCGAACGGCCCCGCGCGCTGCTCGGCTGACCCACGGTACGGTTCCGGGGCGGTGGACCGCGTGCCACCGCCCCGGGCCACGCCCCGATCCATGGGAGGACACATGCGGCGCGTGCTGTCGGCGCTGATGCTGCCGTCGCTGCTCACCGCTGCGCTGGCCGCGTGCGACGACGCCGAGGAGGCCCGGTCGCCGATGACCGTGCGGGTGCTCGTCCGGGACATCAACATCCGGCCGGAGGGCGTCGAGTGCGCCGGTACCGGCCCCTACACGCACTTCCACAACCGGGCGCCGTTCCAGGTGACCGACGACGCGGGCGGGGTCCTCGCCGAGGGCGCCCTGCCCCCGGGCACCTCCGTGGCGACCTTCGAGGAGGACCTGGGGGTGGAGCGCGTGCCGACCTACTGCGAGTTCGCGGTGCCCGTCACGGTGGCCGCCCGGGACACCTACCGGCTGGTGGTCGACGGCCACCCGCCGATCGCCCTCACCCCGAACGACAGCGAGGGACCGGCGCTGGTCGCGGTGGTGCCGTCGTGACCCGGGGGTACGGCGTCCGCGCGGTCGCCGCCGTGCTGGCGCTGTCGGCGGTGCTCGCCTCGACCGCCTGCACCGACGAGGGCGGCGCACCCGCGCCGGCCGCGCCGGTGGCCGGTGGGGCGGCCGCGCTGCCGGGGCCTGCGCCGGCCGGGCTGGCGCTGCGTCCCGCCCCCTCCGGCGCGCCGGCCGCGCCCGCCGTCACCGGTACGCTCACCGACGGCAGCCCGGTCACCCTCGCCGACCTGTGGGCCGACCGCCCGGTCGTGCTGGTCTTCTTCAGCTCGTGGTGCACGGCCTGCGCCCAGCGGCAGGACGCCCTGAGCGAGCTGGCGCGCACCCACCGGGACTCGGTCGTGTTCGTCGGGGTGGTCACCGAGGACGAGGAGCAGGATGTCCAGCGGTTCCTGCGGGAGCACCGGGTGGAGTACCCGGTCGTCGTCGACCCGGACGGCGCCATCTGGCGGTCGTACGCGGTCCGCGAACCTCCGGCCGTGGCGCTGGTCGCCAAGGGTGGCGCGCTGCTGCGGGGCTGGCCGGGAGGGATCGACGCGGGCGCCCTCGACCGGGCGCTGCGCGAGCTGGTGCTGGCCTAGGGGCCGGTTGCGCGAGTGGATGGGTCTGTCAGACCTGCTTGGGATGCTCCGCGCATGGAGATGACCGTGCAGCTGACGATCGACTGCTCCGATCCGCAGCGAATGGTGGCTTTCTGGGCCGAGGCCCTGGGCTACGTGCCCGAGCCCGCGCCGGCCGGGCACGCCACGTGGCGTGCCTACTGGATGGCGGCGGGCGTGCCGGAGGCGGAGTTGCCGGCCGGTGCCGGGGACATCCCGGAATCGATCGTCGATCCGGCGGGACGTGGACCGAGGGTGTGGTTCCAGCAGGTTCCGGAGCCGAAGGTCGCGAAGAACCGGTGGCACTTCGACCTGAAGGTCGGCGGGGGCCGTGACGTCCCTCTGGACGTCCGCACGCAGCGGGTCACGGCTACGGTGGAACGGCTGGTCGAAGCTGGTGCCACCGTGCTGCGGACCAAGGACGAGCCGGACACGGGGCTCTACGCCGTCGCCATGCAGGACCCCGAGGGCAACGAATTCGACGTCGTCTGAGGGCCGTCTTCGCGGCCGGCTCCGGGCGGCCGTCCCGCCGTGGCGGGAGTCAGCGCACCGTGGCGTACGCCAGCGTGAGCGGGGTCTCCTGGCCCTCCCACGAGCCGGTGAGCCGGCTTCCCGACGGGTCGACGTGGTCGTCCAGCCGCCGCACCACCGCCAGTTCGAGCGGGCCGGCGACGATGCGGGTGGGGTCGCCGTCCTCGACCCGGTCGACCGAGTCGACGTGCGGCACCTCGGCCGGCCGGGCACCGTCGACGGTGATGGCCATGCTGAGCTCCCGGTACTCGCGCCGGCCGTCCACCTCGAAGTACTCCCGCGCCTGGTCCGCGCCGGCGAGGACGGCATCCGCCAGCGCCGCCGCGTAGACCGGGTCGCCGCAGCCGTCGTAGACCCAGCGCCGGCCCAGCACGGAGTGCTCGCAGGTGCCCACGAGCCAGGCCTCGGCACCGTCCAGCGGCGCGCCCCGGTAGGTCAGCGGCACCTGGTAGACCGGCCCGGCGCCGGCCCGCACGAGGAAGGTCTCGATCCCGACCTCACCGGCCGGGTCGTCGAAGCGGTACGACGCGACGCGCGCGATGTCGGCCGCCGCGCCCTCGAACCAGGAACGACCGGGCAGCCACGCGGCGACGAGTTCGAGCTTGGAGGGACGCAGTTCCGCGCGGTGCAGCAGGGCCATACGCGGATCATAGGGGCCGCGCCACGGCCCGCCGCGGCCGGCACCGCGGCCCGCCCGGCGGGGAGGAGCCCGCAACGGACGGACCGCCCGGACCACCCCGCCGCCGGCCGGGGTGCGGTCGGCGGCGGGACGTGCGGCTACCGCCCGGTGAGCCCCAGGCTCATCGTCCTGGTCAACGTGGCGTTGTCGTCGTCCCCGTCGAGCGACCAGGCCATCGCCCCGGCCAGGCCGGCCCGCCGGATGTACAGCGTCTTCTGGAGCACCACGGCCGGGTCGTCGTACGTCCAGAACGTCGTGCCGTCGAACAGCCAGGCGTGCCCGCCGCGGAGATCGCGGTGGACGGTGAAGCCGTTGCCGGCCAGGGTCTTGAGCTTCCGGTAGTCCTCGTACCCCGGCTCGAAGGTGGCCGGCGCGGGACCGGCCGCCGGCTGGAACAGCCCGTTCCCGCCGCCGGTGACGCCGGTCCAGCCACGGCCGTAGTAGGGGATGCCGAGCACCAGCTTGTCGCGCGGCGCGCCCCGGGCGATCCAGCCGTCGATCGCCACCTCGACCGAGAAGTCGGGGTCGTCCGGTGCTCCCCTCGGCACGCGCAGCGCCGACTGCTGGTTGGTCACGGCGTCCCAGGAGCCGTGGAAGTCGTATCCCTGCACCGTGGCGAAGTCCAGGTACCGGAAGATCTTGCGACCTTCGTACCCGGCGTCCATGGCCGCCGGGTTGGCCGGCAGGAACGCGGTGAGCGCGTAGTGCCGGTGGGTCTGCCGTCCGTACGCGTCGAGCTGTCGGCGGAACTCGGCGAGCAGCTTGGTGAAGTTCTGCCGGTCCTCGGGGCGGACCACGTTGCCGGGTTCGCCCGGCCAGTTCGGCCACTCCCAGTCCAGGTCGATGCCGTCGAAGACGCCGGCGGCCGCGCCCGGGCCGCCGCTGCCGCCGTCGAGGACCGGCAGGTTGCCCTTGAGGTAGAGGTCGATGCAGGAGGCCACGAACGCCCGGCGGGACGCGTCGGTGCGGGCGGCGTTCGAGAAGTACGTGGACCAGCTCCAGCCGCCCAGCGAGATGAGCACCTTCAGGTGGGGGTGGCGGGCCTTGAGCTTGGCCAGCTGGCCGAGGTTGCCGTTGAGCGGCTCGCCCCAGGTGTCGGCCACACCGTCGACGCTCTCCTCCGCCGGCACGGGGCGCTGGTAGTCGGCCCAGGCGTCGCCCTCACCCGGCCCGCCGTCCACATAGCAGCGACCGTCCTCGCTCACGTTGCCGAACGCGTAGTTCACGTGGGTGAGGCGGCTCGCGGCGCCGGAGGTGTCGAGCTTTTTCACCGGGAAGGCCCGGTCGTAGATGCCCCACTGGGTGAAGTAGCCGACCCGGAGGTGGCCGGCACGGCGGTTCACGCTGTCACCCGCGCTCGCGGCGGTCGCCGGGACGGCGGTGACCAGCACGGTCGCCAGGGCGACGAGGGCGGTGAGGCGGCGGTGGCGGGATGGTCGCATCGGCACTCCCCGGACGGACGGGCCAAATAGTTAGGAGACCTTTCTGATTGATGAAGCTAAGCCGATCACTACCCGGGGTCAAGAGTCGACGGCGGGACCGCGGTCGCGAACGCTCATCCCTGGGCGCCCGCCCGCGAGCGGAACCGGGCCCGGTAGGCCTGGGGCGAGACGCCCAGCTCGCGGCGGAAGGTCTGCCGCAGGTTGGCGGCCGAGCCGAGGCCGGTGCGCCGGGCGATCCGTTCGACCGAGTCGTCGCCGGTCTCCAGCAGCCGCTGCGCGGCGAGCACCCGTTCCCGGGTCAGCCACCGGTGCGGGCTCATCCCGGTGAGCCGGTGGAAGCGGCGGGCCAGCGTACGCGGGCTCATGTGCGCCCGCGCCCCGAGCGCGGTCAGCGACCACGGCTGGTCCAGGTGCCGCCGCATCCAGTCCAGAAGCTCCGGCACCGGGTCACCGGGGTCCGGGTCGAGCGGCACGTCGACGAACTGCGCCTGCCCGCCGCTGCGGTGGCCGGCGAGCACGAGCCGGCGGGCCAGCGCGGCGGCGGCGTCGGCGCCGAAGTCGCCCCGGACGACGTGCAGCGCGAGGTCGATGCCCGCCGACATGCCGGCCGCCGTGAGGACGCCTCGGTCGTCGACGAAGAGCGCACGGGGATCCACGCGGGCGGCCGGGAAGAGCGAGGCCAGCAGCGGGGCCGTCGACCAGTGCGTCGTGACGCGACGGTGGTCGAGGAGACCGGCGTGGCCCAGCAGGAACGCCCCGGTGCAGACCGACATGACGCGCGCTCCCCGGTCGTGCGCGCGCCGCACCGCCGTGAGCAGCGGTCGCGGCGGGACCTCGTGCTCCTTCGTCCAGCCGGGCACGACGAGCAGGTCCGCCGCCTCGGCCGCGTCGAGGCCGTACGGCGCGTGGACGGTGACGCCGCCGTCCAGCTCGACCTGCCCTGGGACCGCCGCGCACGTCCTGGTCCGGTACCACGACCCGAACCGGGCGGAGTAGTCCACCCCGAAGATCTCGTTGACCGTGACGAAGTCGAAGCTACCCGCCCCGGGATAGGCCAGCATGGCCACGGTGGGCCCGTCGAGCGGCATCCCCGAACCTCCTGCACCGCGGCCGGGGCTCCGGGAGCGGAAGCCGGTCCGTCGGCCGCGACACACAGGGTAGAGGGGCCCGACGTGCCCGACGGCGGTGCTGTCCGGTCACGTGTCGACAGGATCCGGTCACGTCCCCGGCGGCACGGTCCGCGTACGCCTGTGGCGCTCCTACCGTGTGGCCGGGCCCGGCGGGACGCCGAGGCCGTCACGGGAGGCACGGATGGAGGCAGCGGCATGGGGGACACGGGTGGCGCGTTCGGACGAAGGGCTCTCCTGCTCGCCGCGGCGGTGGGCGTGACCGGTTCGCTGGGTGTCGGGGGGAGGGCCGGCGCCGCCCCCGCGCGGTGGGCGGCCACGTCCCGCAGGGTCGGCGCGTTCACGGTGACGCCGCTGCTGGACGCCGCGGGACCGTTCTTCCTCGACCGGCAGGCCGCGTTCCCCGCGGCGACGCCCGCCGACTGGGCCCGCGCCCGACGCCTCGACCCGGAGGCGTTCGGCCCGGGGGAGAGCTGGCAGCTCGACTTCCGCTGCTTCGTCGTACGCGGCCCGCGCGGCCGGCTGACCCTCGTCGACACCGGCGTGGGGCCGGACGGCAGTCCCGCCGCGGCGTGGGCGCCGACCCCGGGC
This sequence comes from Micromonospora globbae, assembly GCF_036184225.1. Taxonomy (NCBI): domain Bacteria; kingdom Bacillati; phylum Actinomycetota; class Actinomycetes; order Micromonosporales; family Micromonosporaceae; genus Micromonospora; species Micromonospora globbae. The sequence goes on along the minus strand of NZ_CP108084.1, from coordinate 3,479,252 downwards.
CGGTTGCCCACCGAACTCGCGCACGCCGGGATCGACCCGGCGGACGTCGACACGGTGGTGCTGACCCACCTGCACGAGGACCACTTCGGCTGGTCCGTCGACCGGAACGGGGAGCCGATGTTCCCCAACGCCCGCTACGTGGTGCAGCGGCGGGAGACCGAGGCGCTGCCCGCCGGAGACGCGGCCCTGGCGTACGTCGTGGAGCCGTTGCGCGCGGCCGGGCAACTGCACGAGGTGGACGGCGTGACGCGGCTCGCCGCCGCGGGGCGGTCGGGGGTCCGCGTCGTGCCCACGCCCGGTCACACCCCGGGTCACCAGTCCGTCGTCGTCGAGGGCCGCCACGAGCAGGTCATCGTCACCGGGGACGTCCTGGTGCACGCGGTCCAGCTCGTCGACCCGGACGTGGCCTACCGCTTCGAGGCGGACGCCGAGGCCGCGCGCCGGACGCGGCGGCGGCTGCTCGACGAGGCCGGGGTCCGCCGCACGGTCCTGGCCACCGCGCACCTGAACCGGCCCTGGGTGGAACTCGGGTGACCCGGCCCGCGGGTGTCGACCTGACCGGCCCTGCGTGCCGGCGCGTCACCCGCGGCGGCATTGCCGAGCGGGGCCGGCCCGGACGGTGGGGGGGCCGTCCGGGCCGGCAGTCGGACGGGGGTCAGGCGCAGGTCGCCGTACGGCCGTTGGCGACGGAGCGGATCCCCGGGGTGTCGCGGACCGTGCGGAAGTTGGCCCGGAAGGCGTTGAACACCGCCGTGTCCTCGAGTTGCAGCAGGGTCTCGTCGGACTGCCGCAGCGAGTTGTAACTGAGGTTGTGGCTGCCGACCCAGGTGATGGTGCGGTCGGGGCCGCCGTAGTACTTCCCCTCGACCTGCAGGTACTTGCTGTGCGTCCAGACGCTGTCGCCGACGCAGTAGTACCTCACGATCGGCCCGCCGTAGGGGCTGCTCGTGGCGGCCAGGAGGTTCTTCATGGAGGTGACCTCGGAGTTGCTGCCCGGGTCGTACCGCTGCACGACCTCGACGTAGCAGCCCGCGTTGTCCAGCGCCCAGAGCTTCGCGGCGACGTACGTGCGGCTGAAGATGGTCTGGTTGACCCGGATGATGGTGCGGTGGGTGCCGTCCTGCGTGCCCACGACGGAGTTGCCGAAGCAGTCGACGTTGTCGAGCACCGTCATGATCGTGTCTTCGCTCGGGTCGTTGTACGGCTGGCCGTTGCTCTCCCGGCGCGGATAGAAGTGGATCTTCGCGTTGCCGGAGGTCACGGCGGGCCGCCCGGTGTCGTAGTAGTCGTTGTTGACCACGCGTGCCCGCAGGTCGTCGAAGTAGCCGCTGTAGGCGTTGTAGATGCCCGTGTTGCCGACGAGCACGAGCGCGGCGTTCCAGCCGCCCAACCCGTCCCGGCCGGTGTGCAGGTTGGCCGTCGACTGCACCACCACGTTCGAGGCGCCCTGGGTGCTGGAGAACAGCAGGAACTTGTTGTGGTTGATCGACTCGACGTCGTTCAGGGCCCGGCTGCCGATGCACCCGCGACCGGGCGGGCAGAACAGGATCCACGACGCCGCGCTCAGGTTGGTGCCCAGCGCCGCCACCAGGGACGCGTACGGCGCCGTCGTACGGTCCGCGTCGTTGAAGATCACCTGGACGTTCACGCCCCGGTTCTTCGCCGCGATCAGGGCGTTGGGCACCGTGGCGTCGGTCGCGTAGAACATCGCCATCCTGATGCGGGAGCCGGCGGGAGCCCCGTTGACCAGTTCGACGATCCGCGTCTGGATCGCCGCCTTCTCGGCGGCCGTGCCGATGGGGTTGTTGAAGACGGCGGTGGTGGTCGGTGCCGCGACGGCGGGGCGTATGCCGACGGACGATCCGGTGGCCACGAGGCACACGGACACGGCCAACAAGGCCACGGCTCTGCGTAGGGACATGGGCCCTCCCGGGACGGCGACTCGCGGCGCCTGCCGCTAGAAGTACGACGGCCATCAATATATGTCGCGGCACCGTCCCTTGTGGTCCGTCTACAGGTCCGCGCACCCCGTCTCGTCGGGCAGCAGCGGACGTGGCCGCACCTGCCACACCCGGCCCTCGCTGCGCCAGCGGGCTCCCGCGTCGGCGGTCGCCCGCCGGACCGCGTCGAGGTCGGCTCCCCGGAGGACGAGGCAGGTGGATCCGGCGGATTCCGGGAGAGGCTCGCCGGACAGGCGGGGCAACGGCCAGGGCCGGGCGGGTTCCGCCGGGTCGGCCGGCGTGGCGATGACGGCGACGGCCGCCGGCCGGTACTCGGTCGCCGACGCGTTGGCGTACGCGGCGAGGGCCGCCCGCAGCCGGGTGGCCGAGGGGTCGGACCGGGGGAGGGTGACGGTACGCCGCCCGTCGGCCGAGCCGACGACGACGCGGACCACGGGTTCGTCGGGGTTCTCCGTCGGCCGGTCGCGCAGTGCGGCGGCGTCGCCGTACAGGTCGCGTACGCCCTCGTCCGGGACCGTGCTCTCGCGCAGCCGCGGCCAGCCACCGCTGGCGCCGGTGGCGACGCTGACGAGCCGGCCGTCTCCGAACAGGGAGAAGCTCGGGGGAATCGCCGCCGTGCCGCCCGGCGGCACCATGCCGGGCAGCTCGTTCAGCCGCAGCACCAGCGCGCCACCACCGGTCGGCGGCGCCGGGGCGCCGTCGCAGGCCGCGGTCGTGCCCGCGGCGGCCAGCAGGGCCGGCACGGCGAGCAGGGCCAGCGGTCGGTGCATCGGTCGCCTCCGTGTCCTGGTCACGACGGGTCGGACGTCGCGGCGGCGCCGCCGGTTCCGCCCGGGCGGGACGGCCCGTCCCGGGAGCGCGCGGGGCGCCCCCGGGACGGGCCGTCCGGATTCCTCTGGCGGTCAGGCCCGGCTGAGCGTGTAGCTGCCGGAGCCCGCCTTGTTGACGACGACCACGCCGTACCAGGCGCTGACGGTCGGGGTGAAGGTGAGCGTCTCGGTCGCGCCGGCGCCGCCGGCCGTCGCGGAGGCCACCGCGCTCGACCGGGGACGGATCCAGGTGGCCGAGTTGGCGTCGCTGGACATGAGGAACAGTTCGGCGTCCTGGCCGGAGTTGGTGGCCGCCACCGAGATGGTGACCGGCACGCCGGCGGTCAGGTACGTGTCCCGCACCGTGACCACGTTGTTCGTCCCCATGGTGATCGTGCTGCTGCCGGCGTTCAGCACGGTGGTGCCCTGGGCGAGCTCGATGCGGTAGCCGCCACCGCCGGACCAGTTGGTCACCCGGGGGTAGTAGTCGCCCAGCGCCCGGCGGTTGGAGTCCACCGCGACGAAGTCGATGGTGGTGCCGCCCGCGGCGCTGCCACTCAGGTACGTGCCCTGCGCCCGGTCGTCGTAGAGCTGGAGGTCGAGGTCACCGGAGTTCGGCTTGAGCGCGACCACCGACCAGTAGACCGACGAGGTCGAGTAGCCGAAGTTGTGCGGCGGCGTCGGCGTCGGGCGGGTCAGCGGGGCGTAGTTGCCCAGCGGGTCGCGGAACTGGTAGTCGATCGTGTTCTGGTAGACGGAGGCGCGGGCGCCGGAGTCCGCCACGTTGAACCCGTCGGCCGTGCGGTCGGCCCAGAAGCTCGCGAACGTGGTGGAGTTGTGCCACCGGGAGGTGGTCCAGATGTTCCACGGTCCCTCGCCGTACCGGTCCCAGGTCGCCTCGTTGGTGGAGTCGGTGATGTCGATGAGCGCGGCGGCGACGCGGCCCTCGGTGGTGTCGCCCTCGCCCCAGCCGTTGCCCCAGCTCGCGTTCTCCAGGTTGACGGAGGCGCCGCTCGGCCAGCGGAAGAACGGGTCGTTGTAGACGGTCGCGGGGAACCACTCCGCCCACCCCTCCGTCCACGCGCAGCCCGCGGAGCTGGTGCCGGTGACGCTGTGCGGGTTGCAGTTCGGCGCCGAGGGGAAGTTGTCGTTGTAGAGGTCGTCCATCACGGCGTGGCCGATCTCGTGCACCACGGTGATGGGGGAGTTCGGGTCGTCGGCGGCCAGGTGGACCTGGTTGCTGCCCAGGTTGTAGTACGTGCCGTCGGTCGAGTCCGGCGCCCAGTTGACGACGACCTGCCGGCAGCTCGCGTCGTCCTGGTCCCAGCAGAGGTTGTTCGGCTTCGGGATCCACAGCCACGCGTCGTTCGCGGAGTCGAACGCGTGCAGGCCGCGCTGCAGCGCGCCGTCGGCGGCCGTGAGGGAGCCGAGGTTGAGCACGCTGCCGGTGGCCACGTCGTTGGTCGTCCCGGTCTGGAACGACAACGGGTTGCCGCCGCGCTGCACGCGCCAGAGCGAGTTCGAGGTGATGAAGCGGACGTAGATGTCGGCGGTGCCGCTGTCCGGGAAGCCCTCGACCTGGGAGTCGAAGCAGATGTTGTAGTTGCCGGCGCCGTCGGTCACCCCGGTGGCGAGCAGCGAGTCGCCGAAGACGTCGTCGTCCCAGACCTGCACCTGGATGTTCATCTGGTTGTGCCAGTTGCCGTTCTGGTCCTGGAAGCTCCAGTTGCCGACCACCCGGGTGTCGCACGGCGCCTGGGGGCTGATCACGGTCAGGCCCTTGGCCTTCGCCTCGGCCCGTGCCTCGCCGGCGACGCTCGGCACGCCGACGCTCTGCGGCTTCTGTCCGGCGGGCCGCGGCGCGCGGTCGGTGGTGGGTATGGACCTCGTGGCGTTGTCGCCGGCGGGAGCTGCGTGCCCGAGCCGGGACAGCCCCGGCTTCTCGCCGATGGTGAGGAAGACGTCGTCCTGCCCGGCCTGCACGTCCCCGCCGTACGGCGCGGTGGCGCGCGCCTGGATCTGCACGCGGCCGGCCCCGACCGCGCGGACCACGCCGCTGAACGCCGCGCTGTCGCCGGCGCGCAGGGCACGGGTCGTCCGCGCCACGGACACCTCGCCGGCCCGCTCCGGCGCGACGCTCCGGCGCTCCTGGACACCCAGCCCGGCCGGCGCCTCGACCCACTCCAGCTCCGGCGGGAGGGTGACGCTGATGTCGCTCGGCCCGATCTTCCCCGCGGCGCGCACGGTGACCTTCAGGGTCGCCGTCTCGCCCACCGCGGGCGTCCGGTCCAGCTTCGCCTCGACGCCCAGGCAGCTCAGCATCTCGTCCTTGGTGCTCTTGCCGGCCGACGGGCGCAGCCCGCAGGTGTCGCCGGTCGCCGGCTGGTAGGCCGGTGTGGTGCGGGCCTTCGCGCCCTCACCCGGATCCGCGGCGTGCGCCGGCGCGGCGACGCTCGCGACCGCCACCATGACGCCCGGCACGAGCACGGCGAGCGCCGTTCTCGCGGGCCTGGTGGCCTTCGTACCGAACATTGACGTTCCTCCCCACGGAAGATCGGGTCGTCGTCGATCCCGAATCGGTCGGGCCGCTCTCCGGCCCCGGAGTGAGCATCCGTATTCCGCGGCGTTCGACAAAGCCTTTGACCGGTTGGCGACATGCCGATGAACCGTCCCGGTGAGTCGCCGTCGGCGTGGATTTCGCCGGCCCGTTCGTGCCCGGGCCGCCTCGGAAGGGACAGTGCCCTAACCTGCTGCGGGGCGCCGGTGTGTCGATTCCTGGACAGGCCCGCGTCGCCTTTCCGGCTTTCCTGACCGTGCCACCGGATCGTCCGATGTCGAAGGTGGCCGCATGGCCGGTGCGGGTCGGTTTCCCAGCGACGGGAAATGCGGCCGGCATTCGCATTCGACGGTCCGCTCCTCGTGAATACCGCGCTAATTCCCGACACACGGAAATGGATGCTCCGCCGGCTCGGGTCTCGGTGTGGGGTCGTGGGTCCGCGCGGGGCGGAGCCCGGGTCATAAGCGCGCGATACGACCCAGAGGGTATGGGTCGACATCTATTGATCTCAATATGATGACGACATCGTCAACCAGGTGCGCGCGAGGCGTGCCGGTCTTCGAAGCGGAGGAACGCATGGTTCGCTGGCGCACCCTCACCGGCCTGTTGGCCGCCGCGTTGGCCGCGGTGACCGCGGCCAGCGTCACCGTCGCGGCGCCGGCCGCCGCGGACGGCGGCACGATGACCCCGTACGTCGTCGGCGGCACCCGCGCCGCCCAGGGCGAGTTCCCCTTCATGGTGCGGCTCTCCATGGGCTGCGGCGGGGCGCTGTACAGCCCGCGGCTGGTGCTCACCGCCGCGCACTGCGTGGGCGCCACCGGCGCGAACACCAGCATCACGGCCACGCTCGGTGTGGTCGACCTCCAGTCGTCGAGCCGGATCACCGTCCGCTCGAACTACGTCTACCGGGCTCCCGGCTACAACGGCAACGGCAAGGACTGGGCGCTGATCCGGCTGGCCACGCCGGTCACCGGGCTGAGCACGCTGAAGATCGCGAACACGACCGCGTACGACAACGGCACGTTCACGGTCGCGGGATGGGGCGCCGCACGGGAGGGCGGCCCGCAGCAGCGGTACCTGCTCAAGGCGACCGTTCCCTTCGTGGACGACACCACCTGCAACTCCTACTACCGGGGCCAGATCATCCCGGCCGAGGAGATCTGCGCCGGCTACGCCAGCGGTGGGGTGGACACCTGCCAGGGCGACTCGGGCGGACCGATGTTCCGCCGCGACGCCACCAACGCCTGGATCCAGGTCGGCATCGTGAGCTGGGGCAACGGCTGCGCCCGACCCAACTACCCGGGCGTCTACACCCAGGTGAGCTACTTCGCCTCGGCGATCGCGTCGGCCGCCGCGAGTCTCGGCGGCTGACCGTACGGGCGATCGGGCGGCCCGGCCGGCGAACGGCCGGGCCGCCCCGTGCCGTTCATGAAGAGTTCCGACGCATTGCATTGACGCACTGAAATATTCCGACGACGATGCCTGTCCATGACCACGACTCGTGCGCGTGCCGCCGTCCGCCGTACCCTGGTCTGCCTCCTCGCCGCGCTCTGCGCGGTGACGGCGCCGGTCGCGGTGGTGCCCGCCGCGGCGGCCCCCGTCTCCGCCGCGTCGGCCACCCTCGCCGGCCACCCGGTGTGGGCACACTTCACCAACCCGACCGCCGGCCGCGACTACACCATCCTCACCGAGCTGCAACGGCTGATCGACGCGGCGCCCGCCGGTTCCACGGTGCGCGGCGCCATCCACTCCATCAGCGTGGACTCCGTCGCCGACGCCCTGGTGCGCGCCCAGAACCGTGGCGTCACCGTGCGGGTCCTGCTCGACGGGAAGAACGCCACCTCGGCCGACCCCGCGATCGCCACCATCCGGCAGCTCAGCGACCACCAGTTCTGCACGAACAGCAACGGGGGCCGCGGCTGCATCAGCACGAGCGCCGACGGTGACATGCACACCAAGCTGTTCACGTTCACCAGCACCACCGACCCGAACGGCGTGGCCCGCAGCAACGTGGTCTGGTTCGGGTCGAGCAACCTCACGTACGCCACGGGCCCGGACGCGTTCAACAACGCGATCACCGTGTACGGGGACGCGGCGCTCGCCGCCGGGCTCAACGCCAACTTCACCGACATGTGGAACCGCCGGCACTACAGCGGCAACGACTACTACGACTCCGCCTCCGGACGCGGCTACTACCAGGCGGCCGCGGCCGACGCGTACGCCTCACCGGAGGCGGCGGGGCAGACGGACACCATCGTGACCCGCCTCAACGACCTCACTCCCGACGCCGACTGCCGCCTCCGCGTCGGCATGGCGGCGGTGACCACGGGACGGCCGCGGATCGTCGACCTCGTCACGCGCTTCCGCGCCGCCGGCTGCAAGGTGTGGATGGCGGTCGGCACGAACGCCGACGGCGGCATCGCGATGAGCCAGTCCGTCTACGACGAACTGCTCGCCGCCGGCGTGGCCATCCGCCGCAAGGACAAGGTGCACGACAAGTTCTTCCTCGCGTACGGCCGGTACGGCACCGCGTACCAGTACCGCGTCTACACGGGCTCGCAGAACTGGACGCAGGACGCGCTCAGCGAGAACGACGAGATCTTCGTGAAGATGGCGCCGGAGACGGGCGCCACGCACCCGCTCTACGACGCGTACTACGCGCACTTCAACGAGGCGTACAACACCGGGGTCACCTGCACGCGGAGCACGTACCCCTGCCGGTCCTGACGAGGCTCACCCCTCGACGCCCCCGTCGTCGGCCAGGCGGCGGAGCGTCGCGGCGGTCGCCCGGTCGGCGGGGAGGAACGCCTCGACGGCGAGGCCGGCCACGGTCACGTCGAGGGGAGTGCCGAACACGGTGGTGGTGCCCAGGAAGGCCAGGTCCTGGTCGCCGTACCGGTAGCGCAGCGGCACGGCGACCGTCCCCGCCGGGTCGTCGGCCGCCGGCCGGTCCTCCCCGCCGGGGTAGCCGCGCAGCTCGTCGTAGAGGTCCGCGAGCCCGGCGTCGGCGGTGGCCGCCACCTGCTCCCGCAGCCGGTGCAGCAGGTGCGCCCGCCACTGGCCGAGGTTGCGGATGCGGGGAGCCATGCCGTCCGGATGCAGGCTGAGCCGCAACACGTTGACCGGCTCCACCAGCAGGTGCGCGGCGGATCCCGCCGTGAACAGGGCCACGGCCGCGTTGGCCTCCACGAGGTGCCAGTGCTGGTCGACGAGGACGGCGGGGAACGGACCGTGCGCGTGCAGGACCTGCCGGACCGCCTCGCGGACCGGAGCCAGCTCGGGGCCGTCGAGACCGTGCGCGGAGTGCGCCGGGGCGTAGCCACCGGCGAGCAGGAGCGCGTTGCGGTCGGCGAGGGGCACGTCGAGGTGCTCGGCCAGCCGGAGGATCAGATCGGGGCTCGGCCGGGACCGGCCGGTCTCCACGAAGCTGAGGTGCCGGGTCGAGACGCCCGTGCCGACCGACAGGTCGAGCTGGCTGAGACGACGGCGCCGACGCCAGTCGCGGAGAAGCTCACCTACCGGTGCTCTCGGTATCGCCACCTGGGTCACGGTCCCCGACCCTAACGGCCGTGCCCGCCCACCGACCATTACCTCCGACGTAATCGACGCGCCCCCGTCCGAGCCGCGACGATCTCATCTCGAGACGCCGTACGTCGGCGTCGCGAGCAAACGGGAGGCAGATCATGGCGACGAACTTCGACGAGTTGGCCGGACGCTACATCGCGGTGTGGAACGAGACCGATCCGCAGCGGCGCCGGCGGGCCATCGACGACCTGTGGGCGGCCGACGCCCGGTACGTCGACCCCCTCGGTGTGGCCGAGGGTCGGGAGGCGATCGACCGCATGGTCGCCGCGGTGCAGCAGCAGTTCGCCGGGATGCGGTTCCGGGTGGCGGGGCCGGTCGACGGCCACCACGACCAGTTCCGGTTCACCTGGGAACTCGGCCCGGAAGGGAGCGAGGCGCCCGTCGTCGGCTTCGACGTGGCGGTGACCGACGGCGACGGCCGGCTGCGCGAGGTGTACGGCTTCCTCGACCGGGTCCCGACGGCCTGATCCGGCGCGGCCGACCGGGACGGGGTGCGGGCCCGACCCGCACCCCGTCCGGTCAGCTGATGCGCAGGCTCGCGATCCTGCCGTCCCGCAGGTGGAAGGTCATCGGGCCGGTGCCGTTGAAGCCGTTGCCGGACACCTTCAGGGTCACCACGTAGCTGTCCGGCTCGGAGCCGGGCTCGATGCCGAGGAACTCGAAGTGCGACTGCACGCCGATGTTGTCGGTGCGGTCCCAGCTGCGTACGCCGTCGTGGCCGTGGAACTCGCGGCCCCAGTCGTTGAGGTACGCGTCGTCGGTGAACGCGGCGACGAAGGCGTCGGAGTCGCCGCGGTTGGTGGCGTCGATGAACTCGCGGATCGCGGCGGGTACGTCGGTCGTGGTCATGTGCGGTATCTCCACGTCGTGCGCGGCGCGGACGGCGCGCGGGGACAGGCGAATGCGGACGAACGGAACGCCAGACTAACGACTCGCGCCCGTCGACGTTCCCGGCCGGTGGGCCATGACGGTGAGGCTCACCACGTGCGGGCCCGGGGCTGGTCGGTGACCGACCAGGAGCTGGCCGCCGGCATCCGCTCGGAGGTCAACCGGCGACGTTGGCGAGGAAGCCCAGCAGGTTGTTCCGGGTCCGCTCGACCTTCTCGGCCAGGGTCAGCGACTCCTCGATGCGACGCCCGGCGTCCTTGCGCCCCCGCAGGTAGAGCGAGCAGGCGAGGTCGGTGCAGATGTACGCGCCCACCGAGTTGCCCTGCCGCCCCGACGGGCCGGCCTTGCGGGCGGTCATGAGCGAGACCCCGTCGCCGGTGTGCGTCGTGAGACACAGCGAGCACATGCTGCGCCGCGCGTGCCCGGTGTGCGGGGCGACCCGCAGCGCCACGCCCACGAGCCCGGAGGCCGACTCGGCGACGAGGTACGCCCGCTGCGCCGCGGCGGGGTCGTGCCACCCGAAGAAGTCCAGGTCAGTCCAGGGCTGCGCGTCCAGGTCCCGGGGCACGGCCAGGCGCTTGGCCTCGCCCTTGCTGCAGTTGACGAAGGATGCCCGGATGGCGGATTCGGTGAGGGGAACCATAGGCGCTAGCCTAGTGCTACTAGGCAACCGATTAATTCTTCTAGCCGTGGAGGGCGCGTGACGCGTGCGGGGGTGACCGTCGACCGCCTCACCCGGGCAGCCGCCGAGCTGGCCGACGAGGTGGGCTACGAGAACGTGACCGTCTCGGCCCTCGCGCGCCGCTTCGGCGTCCGCGACGCGAGCCTCTACTCGCACATCAGGAGCGCCCACGATCTCCGGGTCCGGGTGGCGGCGCTGGCCCTCACCGAACTCGCCGACCGGGCCGCCGCCGCGCTCGCCGGCCGGGCCGGGAAGGACGCGCTGGTGGCCTTCGCGAACGCCTACCGGGACTACGCGAACCAGCATCCGGGCCGGTACGCGGCCATGCAGATGGACCTCGACGCGGACAGCGTGGCGGCGCCCGCGGCACGCCGGCACGCCGAGATGACGCGGGCGATCCTGCGGGGCTACCGGTTGGCGGAGCCCGACCAGACGGACGCCGTGCGGATGCTGCACAGCACGTTCCACGGATTCGTGAGCCTGGAGCGGACGGGCGGCTTCCGCCACCACCCGCGCGGGTCCGACGCCTCCTGGGCGCGGGCCCTCGACGCGCTCGACGCCCTCCTGCGCGCCTGGCCGCAGTGAGTCCGCCCTGACCGGGTGCCCGTGGCGGTGGCGCGACGGTCGCCGCCGGACGTGTCCGCGCCCGCCGCCTTGCCGGCGTCTGCCATGCTTCTGGCCGATGACCACCGGCCAACCACCCCGCCGCCATGCCCACCGACGTCCGCCGAGGCGGGCCACCCGCCTCGTCCTCGCGCTGGCCGCCGCCGCGGTGGTCGTGGCCGTCGCCGTGGTGGTCGTCCCGCTGCTGCGCCCGCCGGGGCCGCGCCCGCTCTTCCAGCTCCCCGTCGCCTGCGGCGAGACGTGGCAGCTCGGCACCTACCCGGGGCACGACGACTTCGACGTCGACCTGTTCCCCATCGAGGGCGAGGCGTGGGGAAGACCGGTGCTCGCCTCCGCCGCCGGGACGGTCACCGTGGCGGGGATCAACGGCTCCCTGGGCGGGCGTACGCCGGAGAACCCCGACGGGCCGCGCGGACGCGGCGGCGGCTACTGGGTGAAGATCGACCACGGGGGTCGCTGGGAGACCCAGTACCTGCACCTGCTCGAACCGCCGCTGGTGCGGGAGGGGCAGCGGGTCGAGCAGGGCGAGCAGATCGGAAAGGTCGGCAGCACCGGCAACTCCGGGGCCCCGCACCTGCACTACGAGCAGCGCCGCGGCTGGGAGAAGGTCGAGACCTGGTTCGACGGCGAACCGTCGGGCATCACCCACGACGACCGCGAGTACACGGTGCGGCGTACGAGCAACAACTGCGGCGCCTGAGGCGGACACCCCGCGTGGGGGGTCACGCCGCCTCGGCCACCAGCACGTCGACCAGGTCCCGGGGCAGGCCGTAGGTGTCGTGCAACCGGCGGTAGTCCTCGTCGCGCAGCGGCCCCCGCGACAGGTACCGGGAGACGATCGGCCGGCCACGCCGCAGCAGGCCCCGGAAGCGTCGCTCCTCGTCGACGAGCAGGGTACGCACCTCGTCGACCGGCAGGCTCTGCCGGAACCGGTCGAGGGTGTCCCCGATCGGCCCGTCCGGCAGGTCCGCGAGGCTCCGCGACGGGTCGTCCCGCCACAGCGCGGTGAGCGTCCGGCGGATCAGCCGGCGCAGCACGTACCCGCGACCGGTGTTCGAGGGACGGACCCCGTCGCCGAGGACGACCACGGCGGACCGGAGGTGGTCGCCGACCCGGCGCAGCGTCTCCTCGTCGGGGCGCCACAGGCCGGTGACGGTACGGACCCAGGGACGGAACGCCTCGCCCGCGAAGACCGACGAGTTGCCGTTCAGCACCATCTCCAGGCGCTCCAGACCCATCCCGGTGTCGACGTTCCGCTGCCGCAGCGGCACCAACCGGCCGTCGTCCCGCCGGTGGTAGCGCATCTGCACGTGGTTCCAGACCTCCATCCACCGCCCGTCGGTCCCCGGAGTGCCGACCGGCGGGGTGTCGCCGGTCCACAGGAAGATCTCCGAGTCGGGGCCGCACGGACCGGTCGGCCCGTTGGACCACCAGTTCTCCTGGCCGGTCAGCTCCACCGGTACGCCGAGCTCGCGCCACGTCTCCAACGAGGCGGTGTCCGGCTCCACGTGGTCGTCGCCGCCGAACACCGTCGCGTGCAGCCGGTCGTGGTCGATGCCGAAACCGTCGCGGAGCAGTTCGTAGCCCCACCGCAGGCTCCGTGGGCCGTCGTAGTCGCCGAGGGACCACGACCCGAGCATCTGGAAGACGGTGAGGTGGGTGGAGTCGCCGACCTCGTCCAGGTCGGTCGTGCGCAGGCAACGCTGGACGTTCACGAGGCGACGGCCGAGCGGGTGCGGGCGCCCCTCCAGGTAGGGCGTGAGCGGGTGCATCCCGGAGGTCGTGAAGAGCACCGGATCGTCCGGCGGCCGGACCAGCGAACTCTCGGGCAGCAGCAGGTGACCGCGCTCGCGGTAGAAGCCGACGAAGGTGTCGATGATGTCCTGCGGTGTCACGGCGGAACCTTTCGGGTCGGAGCGACCGGAAGGGATCCACGGGCACGGGACGGGCGTCCGGAGACGAGAAGGCCGGCGGACCGATTCCGGTCGCCGGCGGGAAGTCAGGAGGTCAGGCTGCGGCGACCGTCGAGCGGGTAGCTCGCGCGGCCGCGGCGGCGGAAAGCCTGACGATCTCCATGCCCCGCAGTCTATCTCGCCACCGACCCGACGCCCACCGGAAACGGCGCCCGCGCCGTATACCGGGCGGCCGGGGGACGCCCGGTGCCCGGCGCGGGCGGGTGGCACCGGCGCGTCCCGGTGCCGCGCCGGTGCCAGGTCTCCCAGGGGCGCCCCGGCACCCGCCTCAGAGCGCCGAGGCGGGGAACCTGGCGGATCGGTGCCGGTCGAAGCCGGCCCATCGGCTGGTGAGGGACGGTGGCCACCCGTACGGCGACCGGCCGTTTCTTGTCGGACGGCGGGTCTACCGTGGGCGGCACCGGATCTCCCGAGAAGCACCAGGAGCTGCAATGACCACCCTGCCCGACCGTCCGCACACCGCACTGCTCGTGATCGACGTCCAGAACGGGGTGGTCGCCGGCGCCCACAACCGTGACGGCGTCATCGCCAACATCAGGTCGCTCGTCGACCGGGCACGGGCCGAGGACGTGCCGGTCGTCTGGGTGCAGCACTCCGACGACGGGCTCGAGCGCGGCAGCGAGAGCTGGCAGTACGTGCCGGAGCTGGTCCGCGCCGAGGGGGAGCCGCTCGTCCACAAGCACTACGGGGACTCGTTCGAGGGCACCGAGCTGGAGGCGGTGCTCGCCGAGCGCGGCGTGGGGCGGCTCGTCGTGACGGGCGCCCAGACGGACGCCTGCATCCGTTCGACCATGCACGGCGCCTTCGTCCGGGGCTACGACGTGACGTTGGTGGGCGACGCCCACACGACGGAGGACCTGAGCGCCTACGGCGCGCCGCCGCCGGCCCAGGTGATCGCGCACACCAACCTCTACTGGCAGTGGCAGAGCGCACCCGGTCGCCAGGGCGGGACGGTCGACGCGGCGGACGTGACGTTCGCGCCGATTCCGGTGGGCTGAGCGCTTTCCATCCGACCGCCGGCAGCGCGTCGTCGACACGGCGCCACCACGGTGGCGCGACCGTGGCGATCGCCACCGTGGCCAGGGTGCTTGTTCCCGCAAGCAAATTGATGGAGGATCGCAGAGGCGTCCATCGATACCCTGGGAGGTTCCTGTGCGACGAACCGGAGCGAGGATCGGCGCGGCCCTGGCCGCGTCCGCGATGCTGGCCGGCGGACTCGGCGTCGCCGCGTCACCCGCGTCGGCCCAGCCGACGGGGCTCAGCTTCTACACCGCCAACTTCGGCGCCGAGGTGGCGCACGTCGACGCGCCGACCGGCGAGTGCACGCCGCTGCCGGCGACCGCGGCCGGTCACATCGGCTGGAGCGGCTTCACCGACGTCGTCCTCTACCGGACGACGGACTGCACCGGGTACGCGACCCACACCGGCACCCTGCGCACCTACGAGGCGGGGAAGTACCTGAGCTACCGCGCGTACTGAGCCGACGCGCCGCCGGCGGGCGGGACACCTCGCCCGCCGGCGGCCGGCTCGACCACCGCGCGCCGCTGCCGGACGCCCGCCCGCCCCTGTTCACCGGCTGCCCGCGCCGCGTACAGCGGCGATTCATCGCGCTTCCCGATGCTCTCCGTCGACACAGCAACTGCTGAATCGAGGAGCACGTCGTCTTGACGGACAAGGATCTGGAGCAGGTCGAGCAGTCCCGGCTCTCCCGGCGGCAACTGGTCAAGTACGCCGGCGTCGGCGCCACCCTGGCCGCCGCCGGCTCGGTGGTGGCGGCCACCCCCGCCTTCGCCGACGAGGAGGACGAGCGTGGCCGGAAGCCGGGCGACTCGCGCGGGCGGGTGTGGCGGGCCGGCGACCACCACGTCCACTCCGAGTACAGCGGCGAGTTCGACACCTCGTCGAACCCGCCCACCTTCCACAAGGGCGCCGACGCGGTCTACCCGATCGTGACCAACGCCATCATGGCCAAGAACTTCGGCCTGACCTGGGCCATGTGCACCGACCACGGTGGACCGACCCACTCGAAGGTCAACCTCGAGCAGGCGTACCCGGACCTCCTGCTGTCGCGCAAGCTGGTGCCCGAGGTGCTCCAGTTCTGGGGCATGGAGTTCGACGCGCCGTCGCTCGACCACCACACCCTCATGATCCCGCGGCACGCCGACGAGGCGAAGCAGCTGTTCGAGCTGGAGAGCCGGTTCGCCAAGTACGACGCGTTCCCCACCGACCCGGGCCGCGACACCGAGGCCAAGATGATCGAGTTCCTCAAGGTCGCGCGGGACATGCCGCTCAAGCCGCTGGTGATCGCGCACCACGCGTCCCGGTCCGCGCCGGGCCTCGGCGTGTACGGCCAGGACACCCCGCGGGAGTTCCGCAACGGCAACAACGTGGCGCCGGACGTGTACGTCGGTTTCGAGGGCGCGCCGGGGCACCAGGCGGGACCGCTCAACGGCGGCAAGCGCGGCGGCTACGGCAACTACCCGACCCACGGCGGCTTCGACCAGATGACGGCCCGCGTCGGTGGGCTGTGGGACTCCCTGCTCGGTGAGGGCCGGCGCTGGTGGATCACCGCCACCTCCGACTCGCACGTGCACTGGACGCGCGGCGGTTCCGACTTCTGGCCCGGCGAGTACAGCAAGACGTACGTGCTGGCCCGGCAGGACTACGCCGACATCATGGACGGCCTGCGCAACGGGCGCATCTGGGTCACCACCGGTGACCTGATCCGCAGTCTCGACCTCACGGCGACGTGCCAGGGCCGCACGGCCGAGATGGGCGAGACCATCAGCGTGAGCCGCCGCAACCGCACCGACGTGGAGATCGAGATCCGGTTCCGCCCGCTGGACGGCCGGAACGCCAACGGCGACCGTCCCGAGGTCCGGCGCGTCGACCTGATCGTCGGCAACATCACCGGCCCGAGCGCCGACGTCAACGCCGACACGAACCCGACGACCAGGGTGGTCGCCCGGTTCGGCCCGCGCGACTGGAAGCGGCAGGGCGCCGACCTCGTCATCCGGCACACGCTGCGCGACGTGGAGCAGGACATGTACGCCCGCGTCCGGGGCACCAGCACCGACGAGATGGAGCCGCTCGCCGACGGGCTCGAGAGCCCGTGGGACGACCTGTGGTTCTACTCGAACCCGGTCTTCGTCCGCGTGCGCTGACCGCACCGGCGGCGTCGTCGGCCCCGCGCCGGATCCCTCCGGCCGCGGGGCCGCCGGCCCGCCACCTGGGCGCGGAACCCGTCTGTCGGACCCCCCGTCCACAATCGCCGCATGGCCATGGAGCACACGCACACCGACGCCTTCCGCGGTGCCCGTTTCCACGTCGTCGACCTCAGTGGGGCGACGTTCCGCGAGTGTGACCTCTCCGGCGTCCGCGTCGTCGGTTCGCTCGTCACCGACCTGCGGGTCTCCCGGCACGCCGACGACGCCCGGGTCCTCGTCGACGACGTGGACGTCACGGCGTACGTCTCGGCCGAGCTCGACCGGCGGTATCCGGAGCGGGTGCAGGTCCGCGCCGTGCGCACCGCCGACGACCACCGCGCGATGTGGGAGACCGTCGAGCGTCTCTGGTCGGAGACGATCGCCCGGGCCGAGCGGCTGCCCGAGCCGCTGCGCCACGAGCGGGTCGACGACGAGTGGTCGTTCGTCGAGACGCTGCGGCACCTGACCTTCGCCATCGACCTCTGGGTCGGGCGGATGATCCTCGACGAGCCGGCGCCCTGCCACCGGCTCGGGCTGCCGCCGACCGACATCACCGGGCAGGACGCCGCCGACCTGGGCGTCGAGGTGAGTGCCCGCCCGTCGTACGCCGAGGTCCTGGCCGTGTACGACGGCCGCCGCGCGACGATGCGACGGGTCGTGGCGGGCGTGACCGACGCGCAGCTGGAGGAGATCCGCACGGCCGCGCTGACCGCCGCCTGGGGCGTGGAGTCGCACTCGGTGGACGACTGTCTGCGGGTCGTGCTGGACGAGCACATCGCGCACCGCCGGTACGCGCTGCGCGACCTCGCGCTGCTGGAGGCGCGCTGAGCGGCCGGCCCGGAGGCGCGCTGAGCGGTCGGCCCGGAGGCGTGCTGAGCGGTCGCCTCCGTCGGTGCGGCCGCATCACACGTCGACGGCCAGGCGTACCGTCACCGTGGCACCCACGTCGAGCCCCTCGGCCGTGCGGACGGACGTCCGCACCGGCACCACGTAGCCCCCGTCCTTGGGGAACAGGGAGGTCGTCCAGCTCGTCCCGCCGATCCGGGCGGTGACCGGGATCATCCCCCAGCCGTAGCTCACGAGGGAGGCGGCCGACTCCAGCTCGCGGCACCCCTCGGCCGGCACGGTCACGAAGTGCCACGGCGCCGGCCCTCGCCAGAACCACAGCTCGCCGCTGAACTCCAGCTCCACCGGCCCAGCATAGGAGCGGACACGGCGTCGCAGGGGTCCCCCGAGGCGTGGGCGGTGCCCGGGCCACCGGCGACGCCGGTGACCCGGGGTGCGGCTCCTAGACCACGTCGACCTGGACGCCGGGCCGGCCGCTCTCCACCACGAAGCTCGCGCGGGTGGACACCGGGGCGCCCGGCTCCGTGACGTACGGCACGACCCGGTAGTCGGTACGCCACTGCCGGTGGTCGAGTTCGCAGCGGACGTAACCGCGCCGCGCGTTGTAGAACCGCATGTGCGGGTTGCTGGCGAGCCACTCCCGGCCGCGTCCGTCGAGGTCCGCCCCGTCTCCGCCGGAGGTGACGGACGTGCCGAGGAACTCGACGCCGACGGTGCGCGACGCCTGGTCGTCGAAGTTCTGCTTGAGGTCGGCGACCATGCTGCAGTGGGCGTCGCCGGTGACCACCACCATGTTCTCGACGCCGCGCTCGACCACGCCGTCGAAGAGGCGCTGCCGCGCCGCCGGGTAGCCGTTCCAGTTGTCGTTGGGCAGCTCCTTGCCGGGGCCGGGATCCCGGTCGGCCTGCGCGATGACCGTCTGGTTGCCGAGCACGTTCCACCGCGCCGTCGACGCGGCCAGGCCGTCGAGCAGCCACATCTCCTGCGCGGAGCCGAGCATGGTCCGGGACGGGTCGTCCATCCCGGTGGGAACCTGGTCGGACCGGTACTGCCGCCCGTCGAGGATGTTGAACTCGGCCAGGTCGCCGTACCGCAGGCGGCGGTAGAGCCGCATGTCGGGGCCGTGCGGGATGCTGATCCGGCGCAGCGGCATGTGCTCGTAGTACGCCTGGTAGGCCATCGCCCGCCGGGCGCGGAACTCCTCCGGCGACTGCGCCGCGTCCTCGGACGTCCCGTCGGCGTAGTTGTTCTCGACCTCGTGGTCGTCCCAGGTGACCGCCCAGGGGAACCGGGCGTGTGCCAGTTGCAGGTCCGGGTCCGTCTTGTACTGCGCGTGCCGGATCCGGTAGTCGGTGAGCGAGAAGATCTCGGCGGCGGGCAGGTGCGGCCGGCCGATCGTGCCGGCGGCGGCGCCCTCGTAGATGTAGTCGCCGAGGTGCAGCACCAGGTCGAGGTCCTCCTCGGCCAGGTGCCGGTAGGCGGTGAAGTGGCCGGCCGGGAGGTTCTGGCAGGACACGAAGCCGAAGGCGAGCCGCCGCCGGTCCGCGCCGCGCGCGGGCGCCGTGCGGGTACGCCCGACCGGGCTGAGCTGGTTGCCGACGCGGAACCGGTAGTAGTACTCCCGGTCGGGGCGGAGCCCGCCGACCTCGGCGTGCACGGAGTGGCCGAGTTCCGGAACGGCCCGTTCCGCGCCCGCGCGGACGACCCGGCGGAAGCGGTCGTCCTCGGCGACCTGCCAGGAGACGGGGACGACCCGTCGCGGCATCCCGCCGAGGCCGTCGACGGCGAGGGGGTCCGGCGCGAGGCGGGTCCACAGGACGACGCCGTCGGGGAGCGGGTCACCGGAGGCGACCCCCAGCGTGAACGGGTTGTCGGCGAACGCGGGATCGGCCCAGGCCGGCGCCGACGAGAAGCCGGCGATGGCGGCCGCCACGCCGGCGCCGGCCGCGCCCGTCAGCCCGAGGAATGCGCGTCGATGGAGATGGGGCATGCGACGGTCCCTTCAGGATGGTTGAAGATCACCATCGATTCTTGGGGCGGAGATTGCCGCCGGGTGGCCGTACGGGGACCGGGGGCGTACGGGTCCGCGCACATCAGATCCCCGGTCCGGTGGCGGCGAGCGCCCGACCCGGGGCGGGCCTACGAAGCGAGTTAACGATTTCCCGTACATGGCCGGTCGCCGATGGCTCCGCGTCCCCGCCGTTCACCAGCACGAACGCTGCCCTGCCGGCGTCGGCGTGACCGGTGGTTGACGAGAGACGTTCGCGGATCGGTCTTGATTCGGAAATCGATTGCTGGAACAGTGGCGCCATGAGGGTTGCGGCCGTCCTGGGCGTCGACATCGGCACGTCGAGCAGCAAGGGCGTCCTCGTGGACGCCGACGGCCGGGTCCTCCGGTCGGCCACCCGGTCGCACGAGGTGAGCCGCCCCCGGCCCGGCTGGGTGGAGATGGACGCCGACGTCTGGTGGCGGGAGTTCGTCTCGCTGAGCCGCGAACTGCTGGCGGCCGAGGACGCCGAGGTCGTCGCCGTGGGAGTGAGCGGCATGGGGCCGTGCGTGCTGCTCACCGACGCCGCGAACCAGCCGCTGCGACCGGCCATCCTGTACGGCGTCGACGCGCGGTCGACCGCCCAGATCGCCCGCCTCACCGAGCGGTTCGGCGAGGAGGAGATCCTGCGCCGGTGCGGTTCGGCGCTGTCCAGCCAGGCGGCGGGCGCCAAGGTGGCCTGGGTGGCCGACAACGAGCCGGAGCTGTTCCGGCGGGCGCGGCGGCTGTTCATGCCCAGCTCGTGGCTCGTCGTCAACCTCACCGACCGGTACGTGCTCGACCACCACTCGGCGAGCCAGTGCACGCCGCTCTACGACACCGAACGCCAGGACTGGTACGCGCCGTGGGCCAAGGAGATCGCCCCCGACCTCGACCTGCCCCCACTGCGCTGGCCGGGGCAGGTGGCGGGGGAGGTCACCGCGCCGGCGGCGGCCGAGGCCGGCCTCCCGGCCGGCGTCCCGGTCGTCACCGGCACCATCGACGCCTGGTCGGAGGCGATCAGCGTCGGCGCCCAGGGCGTCGGCGACCTGATGCTCATGTACGGCACCACGATGTTCCTCGTCCACACCGTCGCCGGCCGGCTCACGAACCCGTCGCTGTGGGGGACGGTCGGCGCCCTGCCCGGCACCCGCAACCTCGCCGGTGGACTCGCGACGTCCGGAGCGGTCACGGCGTGGCTGCGCGACCTGTTCGGCTCGCCGGACTATCCGGAACTGCTCCGGTTGGCCGAGGCCTCCGGGCCCGGCGCGCGCGGGCTGCTCATGCTCCCGTACTTCGCCGGCGAGCGGACCCCCATCCTCGATCCGGAGGCGCGCGGCGTCCTCGCCGGCCTCACCCTCTCGCACACCCGCGGCGACCTCTACCGCGCCGCGCTCGAGGCCACCGGACTGGGCGTCCGCCACAACATCGAGACCATCGAGGCCAGCGGCGGTGACATCCGGCGCGTCGTCGCCGTCGGTGGCGGCACCCAGGGCGGCCTCTGGACCCAGATCGTCTCGGACATCACCGGACGCGCCCAGGTGATCCCCACGCAGACCATCGGCGCGAGCTACGGCGCCGCGTTCCTCGCCGCGCAGACGGGATGGACCGTCTCGATCGAGACGTGGAATCCCGTCCGCGAGGTCCGGCAGCCCCGCCCCGCGCTCGCCGCCGACTACGACGAGCTCTACGGGCTCTACCGCGAGCTGTACACGAGTTCCAAGCGGGTCGCGCACGCGCTCGCTGCACGTCAGGTCCGTCTGCTGGCCGGCCCGCCGGCCGCCAGCGACAACCGAGGCACCGAAGGAGCCGCCCCATGACCAGTTACCAGCTGCCCGTGTTGGCCGATCCACCCTCGGCGGCACCCGGCACCGTCTACACGGTGGCCAGCGGCGACCTCCGGCTGAGCGCGAACGTCACCTGCTGGCCCACCCAGCAGCAGCTGGAGGCCGACCTCACCGCGGCGGTCAACGCGCTGGGCTGGAAGGTCGAGCGCGGCCACGCGTTCGACCCGGACAAGGGCCACGGCTTCATCGACAGCCAACGGGCCGGCATCGAGGTCTTCAAGCGGATCCCGGTCGACGCGCCGCTGATCGTCGTCGAGGCGGTCTGGCAGTACAGCCACCACGTGCTGGCCGGGTTGCGCAGCCACCGCGGGCCCATCCTCGTCGTGGCCAACTGGAGCGGCGAGTTCCCGGGGCTGGTCGGCCTGCTGAACCTCACGGCGAGCCTCACGAAGGCGGGCGTGCGGCACTCGGCGTTGTGGAGCCAGGACTTCACCGACGACTGGGCGGTCGACGGGCTGCGCACCTGGCTGGAGACGGGGGAGCTGCACCACGACACCAGCCACGTACGCGACCTGCCCGCCCTGCCCGACGACGCCGAGGTCCAGCTCGGCCGCGCCCTGGCCACCCAGCTCGCGCGGGAGAAGGCGATCATCGGCGTCTTCGACGAGGGCTGCATGGGCATGTACAACGCCATCTTCGACGACGAGCTGATCAACCCGCTCGGCATCTACAAGGAGCGGCTGTCGCAGAGCGCGCTGGTCGCCGAGATGGCACGGGTGACGGACGAGGAGGCCCACGCGGTCCGCCGTTGGCTGGACGAGGCGGGAATGACCTTCCACACCGGGACCGACGAGGCCACCGAGCTGACCGACGCCCAGCTGCTGAGCCAGTTCAAGATGTACATCGCCGCCCTGCGCATCGCCGACGACTTCGGCCTGGACGCCGTCGGCATCCAGTACCAGCAGGGCCTCAAGGACGTCGTACCGGCCAGCGACCTCGCCGAGGGTCTGCTGAACAACGTCGAGCGGCCACCGGTGCTCAGCCGCGACGGCACGCGCGAGCTCTACGCGGGGGCGCCGCTGCCGCACTTCAACGAGGTGGACGAGGGGGTGGCCGTCGACTCGCTGGTCACCAACCGGATCTGGACGGCCATGGGCCTCGACCCGGCGACGACGCTGCACGACGTCCGGTGGGGCGAGCGGTACGGCGACGACTTCGTCTGGGTCTTCGAGATCTCGGGCTCGGTGCCCGCGTCCCACAACGGCGGGTACGACAAGTCGTACAGCATGCGCCAGCCGCCGATGTTCTTCCCGCTGGGCGGTGGCACGCTGAGCGGTGTCTCGAAGCCGGGGGAGATCGTCTGGTCGCGGGTGTTCATCATGGACGGCGCGCTGCACGTCGACATCGGCCGGGGGACGGTTGTGGAGCTTCCCCCGGAGGAGACCCGGCGCCGCCTGGAGGCCACGAACCCGCAGTGGCCGATCATGCACGCCGTGCTGCACGGTGTCGGCCGTGACCAGCTGATGGCGCGCCACAAGGCGAACCACGTGAACGTCGCCTACGCGCCGGACCGGGAGACCGCGGACCGGGCGCTGCGGGTCAAGGCCGCCATGTTCGCCGAACTCGGCGTCCAGGTGCACCTCTGCGGTGACGTGAACATCTAGGGCCGGCGGCCCGGCCCTCGCGGGGAGGCGGGGCCGGGCCGCACGGGACCACCGCCATGGGGGACGGTGGGGACGGGCGGGGAGCCTGACGCGAACTGGGGGCAGGCTCCCCGCCCCCGTGCGGTCCGGGTCAGCTCGGGCGGGTGGAGCTCTCGCGTACCTGGAGGACCGTGCTGAGCGTGACGGTCGACGGCGGCCGCGCCGGGTTGGCGATGCGCTCGGTGAGCAGCACGGCGGCCGCCCGACCGAGGTCGTACGTCGGTTGGGAGACGGTGCTCAGCGAGGGCCGGACGAGGTGGGCCCAGGGGATGTCGTCGAAGCCCACCACCCCGAACTCCGCGGGCACCCGCACACCCCGGTCGACGAGGCACTCGACGGCGCCGACGGTCATCAGGTTGTTGGTCGCGAAGACGCTGTCCGGCGGGTCGTCGCTGTCGAGCAGGGACGCCATGGCCCGGTAGCCGCCCTCCTCGCGGAAGTCCGCGTGCCGCACGAGGCTGTCGCTCGCCTCGTGCCCGCGCGACCGCAGCGCGCGCTGGTACCCGCGCAGCCGCTGCGCCGCGGTGGAGATGCGGCGGGGACCGGTGATGCAGGCGACCCGCCGGTAGCCGTTGTCGAGCAGATGGGTGGTGGCCAGCTCCGCGCCCTGCACGTTGTCGACGAGCACCGTGTCGATGGTGACGCCGCGCAGCTGACGGTCGATCGCGACGACGGGGATGCGTGCCTCGACCAACCGGTTGATCACCGTGGACCGGCCGGACGTCGAGATGATGACCCCGGCCATCCGCTCGGCCAGGGCCGCGGCGATGTACCGGGACTCCTTCTCCGGGTCCTCGTCGCTGTTGCACAGCACCACCGAGTAGCCGGCGCCCTGCGCGACGTCCTCGACCCCGCGCACCATCGAGGTGAAGAACGGGTTCCCGATGTCGGAAATGATGACCGCCCAGAGGCTGGTCTGGCTGAGGCGCAGGTTGCGGGCGACCGCGTTGGGGCGGTAGTCGAGGTCCCGCATCGCCTGGTGCACGCGCGCAGCCATGGCTGGATCGACGGTGGTACGGCCGTTCAGCACCCGTGACACCGTCGCGGGCGACACCTGGGCCTGTCGTGCCACGTCATAGATCGTCGCCATTCGCCTCCATCCGGTCGACTCCTACGATGACGAGCCCGTGAACGGGCGCCGGACCCCGCACCCTCGTCGGTGCGGAGAACCCGGCATCCTACGGGCGGTAAACGACGGATTTGTCATGGGCCTTCCGAGGTCGGCGACCCGTCACGGAGAGCGTGTGGCTCGCCGGGCGCCGTCAGCCGTTGACGGTGACCCGGAGGGCCTCACCCCGACCGACCACGACCTCGGCGGCCAAGGTAACGAGAATACGCCCGTCCCGGTACGACCAGTCACGGACCGGCCGCGTGCGGTTGCCGAGGCGTACCGTTACGTTTCGGGGGCGCCGCGCCGAGGCCAGTGCGACGCTGGCCACCCGCAGGCGGCCGTACCGGACGTCGAGCGTGGCGGCGAGGTGCCCGCCGTGCCGCTCCTGCCGGTACAGGCCCCACCCCTCGGCGGCGGTGAACGCCGCCGCGAACCGGTCCGGGCTGATGCGCGGCGCGAAGCCGATGTGGCCGCGCGGACCGTGGTACTCGAAACCGCACGCCGCGAGGTACACCCCGTGACTGGCCATGGCCCGGGCGTAGTGGTCGCCGCACTCGATCTCGTTGTACGGGTTGCGCCGGCCGGCGGCGTACCGCTCGTGCACGGCCCGGGTGAGCGTCAGCCCGGGCTCGACCAGCCCCTCCTGGAGCATGTGCGCGGCGACCTGGTACTCCTGCCCGGTCCACACCTCGTTGAAGTACATGGCGGCCCAGCTCGCCGGGTTTCCGGCCGCGGTGTCGCCGCCGCCGTGCGGCCAGGTGGTCATGAGCATGCCGTACTCGTGGTCCATGGCGAACCACCGGCCGCCGGCGATGGCGCTGCCCTCCCGGTACGCGGCGTGGTCGGGGGTGAAGTTGTACCGGTAGAGGCTTTCGAGGGCGCTGACCGCCTGCTCCGCCGGTACGACGCGCGGCAGCCCGAGCTGGCCGGCGAGGCTCTGCCCGAAGAGCTGGTCGATGTGGCAGCCCCGGTTGCTGTTGATCACGTCGGCGTGCGCCGGGTCGACCTTCTGGATGAAGTACTCGCCGTTGTACAGCTCGGTCGACAGGTACCGGCTGCCCGACTCGGCCAGGGCGCGGCACCGGTCGGCGAACTCGGACTGGCCCATCTCGTCGGCCATCTCCGCGCCGGCCCGCAGCGCCGCCACGTACATGCCGGTGATCCAGGCGATCTCGCCGTACCAGACGGTGTCCAGCGTGTTCGGCTGGGCGCCGTCCAGCGTGCCGTTCGGGCCCGCGTCGTGGTCCATGACCCACTCCAGCGCGCGCCGCAGGCGGGACCAGTTCGCCCGCAGGTAGGTGTCGTCGGGCGCCGTCAGGTGCTCCCGGTAGCAGCGCAGGATCGTGCCGCACTGCCCGTCGGTCGCCCAGGCCATGTCGGCCTCCGCGCGGTTGCCGATCTGGCCCGTGTCCGGGTGGAACCCGATGCCGAGGTCCACCCTGCTGCGTGTGTCGCGTTCCAGCTGGGGGAAGAGCCGGGCGATCGACTGGGCGTAGTTCCACACGTGCTCGCAGGTGCCGGGGCAGCAGTAGACGCCCTCCCACCCGTAGAACCGGCCGTCGTCGAAGAGGTAGCAGGTGTTGGTGGCGAGCGTCGACGCGGGCGCCAGCGTGCGCTCCAGGAACCAGTGCGGCAGGGTGGCGTCGGTGTACCAGGTCTTCACCCAGGCGCGGGTGTCGGCCTCCAGCCGGTCGAGGTCGCCGGCCACGTGCTCCACGACGGCCCGGGCGTCGGCGAACCGGCCGCCGTACTGCCGGCGCAGGGTGTCCGACCCGCGCAGGAACCCGAGCGAGACCCGGTCGGGCACGGGGAAGTGCCAGCCGAGCACGAACCGTACGGTCCGGCTCTGGCCGGGCGCCAGCCGGACCGGAACGGCCACCGACCCGGCCTGCCCGGCCAGCGAGCCGTCCACCTCGGTGGGGCCGTCCTCGGCGGCGAAGACCTCGTCCGGGCCGTCCCAGCGGGCGACCGACGGCCGCGCGACGGCCCGGCCGTCCAGCGCGGCGAGCGCGAGCGTGCCGTGGTCGGGGACCTGCTCCAGCGGCCGGGTGTCCGTCGGTACGTCGCTGAAGACGATGCGGTCGACGTTGACGTGACCCCACCCGCCGGTGTCCGCGTCCACGATCTCGATGACCGCCGTGCGGCCCTGGTAGGCGGAGACGTTCATGGTCGCCACGCTCACCGGCTCCGCGTCGCGGCCGGCCACGCTGGCCACCAGCACCCCGTCGACCAGGAGGTTCACGCAGGTGGTGCCGCGGTGGCTGCCGCCGCCCACGGCCACGTTGACGTAGCGGCGCGCGACGGTGAACGGCCGGCTGGTGAGCTTGCCGGTGGCGGCGTCGGCCCGACCCGCGTCGCCGCCGGCGCCACGGAAGTCGTGCGAGGTCACGAACCGCTGGCCGGACGCCCCGAGGTCGCCGAAGCGCTTCATGTAGTCCGGGATCTCGGAGACCGGCACCGGGCCGGCGCCGAACGCCGTGCCCTCGACGGTCCAGCCATCGTACGTGTCCCGTTCCCAGTCCTCGAACACGATCTCGGGGCGGGGGGCGACGTCGGTGAACACGATCCGGTCGCAGTTGACGTGCCCCCAGGCGCCCGTGTGGTCGTCGACGATCTCGATGACCGCGGACTTCCCCTCGTGCGCCGCCACGTCGAGGAAGACGGTGTGCATCACCTCGGTGTCCCGGCCGGTCGCCGTGGCCACGACCGCACCGTCGACCACCACGTTGACGCAGGTCTGCCCGGGGTGGTTGCCGCCGCCGAGGGACAGCCGGACCGACCTGCGGGTGATGGTGAACGGCCTGCTGGTGAGCCGGCCGGTCGGCGCGTCGGCCCGCCCGATGTCGCCGCCGGCGCCGCGGAAGTCGTGGGACGTGACCAGACGCTGCCCGGTGGCGTTGAGGGGGCCGCTGCGCTTCATGTAGTCCGGGATCTCCGAGACCGGCACCGGGCCGGCGCCGAACGCCGTGCCCTCGACGGTCCAGCCCTCGTACGTGTCGCGCTCCCAGTCCTCGAAGACGATGTCGGGGCGGTCGGCCGTCTCCGTCTGCTCGGCGGCGGAGAACGCGATCCCGCGCAGCGACCGGCCGCCGAACGCGGACGACCGCAGCGTCACGCCCCGTTGCGTCCGCGTGTCGAGGCAGACGGGGTTCTCCACGTACCCGAGGAGGGTGGCGTCGACGGTCCGTCCCGAGGTGTTGCGCAGCGTGTAGGCCAGGACGGTCGCCGGGAGGGTCGAGTCCGCCACCGACAGCGGAACGAACGGCGAGAACGCCTCCAGCGTGACCTCGACGGGGGCGTCGGCGGCGCGGTACCGCACGCGGCCGAGGGGGTACTGCCCGGTGAAGCGCACCTGGTCGAAGCCGGTGGCGTCGAGGGCCCGGGTCTGGACGCGGCCGGCGGACCGGGTTCGCAGCGCGAAACCGTGCCGGATCGGGGAGGAGGGCTGTCGCGGGTTCGCGTAGCCGGCGTCGGTGGTGCCGGCTGCCGGCCGGTTGAAGATGTCCCAGTTCCAGAGCCGCCCGTCGCCGCCGAGGTACAGCTGGCCGGCGGCGCCGCCGCCGATCGGCATCCCGATCCAGCGCAGGTCGGCTCCCTCGTAGCTGGTGGGCTCGCCCCGGCGGTACAGCTCCGCGGACCAGTCGGGGGGCAGCGCCTTGTCGACCGGCACCGCGATCAGCCGGTCCTCGGGTACGCCCAGCGCGGCGGCGGCCTCGGCCCGGGAGCCGGCGAGCACCGTGCCGGCGGCGGCCCCGAGGGTGATGGTGAGGAACTGGCGACGGTTGGGGCTGCAGGCGTTGCCGGGGCAGCACTCGTCGTACGACTGGTCGGCCATTCGTGGCTCCTGACGGGTCATGCCGGTGCGGCGGGAAGGCGGTGCACGGGCCGGGGATAGGACGGGGCGAAGGCGCGCGCCGGGCCGGGCCGGGCGGTGGCGCCGACGGCCAGGTCGGCCGTGTACGCGGCCGCCCGGACCAGCGATTCGAGGTCGGCCGGTGGGCAGGTGGCGCGGACGTTGACGAGCACGGTGGCGCTCGCCACCGGTGGTTCCTCGGGTCCGGCGGGTTCGTGCGTCGGCGGGTCACCGGCGGCCACGACGCTCATGCGGACCAGCCCGGCGGGTGACTGGACGGCGAGTTTGGCGTGACCGATGACGTCACCGCGCCGCGCGCAGGCGGCGGAGAGCGAGTCGAGCGCGACGTGCGCCCAGCGCCGCGCCGGGAACCCGCCGTCGGCCGTGACCTGCCAGACCTGGTTCAGCCAGCTGAGCTGCGCCTCGGCCGCGGCGTACCGGTCGTAGTCGACCTCCAGGTCGACGTCCCGCCGGCGTCCGGCGCCGGTCCATCGCGACACGAGGTCGTCGAGGTTCTCGCCCCGGCCCGCGCTGTACCCGAGCACGTCGGCGTCGGGGTGGGCGCGGCGCATCCGGTGCAGGAGCGCGTCCAGCCCGGCCCGGGGGAGGGTGTCCGACTTGTTGACCGCGATGAGGTCCGCCTCCGCGAGCTGGCGGTCGAAGAGGTAGCCGAGGTCGCCGTCGAGGGCGCCGACGCGTGCCGGGTCGACGACGGTGGTGAGCGGAGCCAGGGCGAGGCGGTCCCCGTAGTGGGCGCGTAGCGGTCGGACGACGGTCGCCTGCAGGTCGGTGCAGCTGCCGACGGCCTCGGCCAGGACGGTGTCCACCCGTCCGGCGTCGACCAGGTCGGTCACGAGGTCGGCGAGTTCGTCGAACCGGCAGCAGAAGCATCCGCCGGTGACCTCGGCGACGTCGGGTACCGCCTCCCGGGCCAGCCGGGTGTCGACGAGGTCGCTGCCCTGGTCGTTCGTGATGACGGCGACCCGGTCGCCGAGCCGGGTGAGCAGCCGCCCGGCGGCCAGCATCGTGGTGGTCTTGCCCGCGCCGAGGAATCCGGTGAGGACGACGAGTCGGGGCACGGGCGCCTCCCAGCCCGCCGCAGCGGTCGCGGCGTCTCTTCGCAAACGGAGAAATCGTTTGCTCGGTTCTGATCGAGGACCATAAGAGTGGCCTGCGAGGCTGTCAACGCCGGGATGTCCGCGACCTCGTAATCGACAGTCGAGGATTGACCGCCGCGCGGCGTCTGCCTACCCTGACGCTACTGCAGCGAGAAATCGATTCCTTGCCCTGCCGCACCTGACCCGCCCCACCCACCGATGTGGAAGGCGATTCATGACACCCACCACCCGCGCACCACGTACCCCCGGCCGCCGGCTGCTCGCCGCCGCGGCCACGGCGACGCTCGTCGCCGGCGGCGCCCTGGTCGGTCTCCCCGGACCAGCCGCGGCCGCCACCGGCTCGACCACGAACGGTCCCGTCGGCTGGGACGTCTACCGCCGGCTCGACCGGCTCCCGGAACTCACCGACGGCTCCCGGGCCTACCAGTTCTCCAGCTTCGACCGCACCGGCGGCAACGACGACGGCTTCTCCGGCCGGTACTCCTGCCTGCGCACCACCGCGGAGGGGTGCGTCCTCGCCGAGGCCACCGGCGCCGGCGAGATCGACTCCATCTGGTTCACCCGCGACGAGGGCAACGTCTCGGCCACCGGCACCATCAAGGTCGTCCTCGACGGCCGGACCGTGCTCGACGCCCGGCTCCAGGACGTCGTGGACGGCAAGCTCGGCGCCCCGTTCGTCTACCCGGTCGTCGCCAACGCGGCCCAGAGCTCCGGCGGCGTCTACATCAAGGCGCCCATGACGTACCGCGGCTCCATGCGGGTCGTGACGGAGAAGAACCCGGTCTTCTACCACGTCACCTACCGGAAGTTCACCAGCGCCGAGGGCGTGCGCACCTTCGACCCGTCGGACAAGGCCCTCGACGTCGTCGAGCGGCTGAAGGCCGCCGGCACCCGGGATCCCAAGCCCGCGCAGCCGGGCGCGACCACCGTCGAACGCCCCTTCTCCGTACCGGCCGGCGGCCGCACGACCCTCGCCAGCGGCGTGGGCCCCGGCGCCATCACGGCCCTCACGCTGCGCATGCCGCAGCTCGTCGGCGCACCCCAGCCGATCGCCGACGACGGGCGCGCCTTCGGCCCCGGCGGCAGCAGCCGGTTCACCGTGACGGTCGACCCGGCCAACACCGGCGTCCGGCTCACCCGCCGGCTCGACCCGCACATCGGTCACCAGCGGGCGCGGATCCTCGTGGACGGCGTACCGGTCGCCGAGTGGCCGGCCAACGACCCGGTGCCGTTCGGCACCTGGCTGGACCAGACCGTCGAACTGCCGGCCAGCGCCACGGCCGGCAAGTCCACGCTGACCGTCACCAACGAGTTCGTCTCCTCCGACCTGGACTTCAACGAGTTCACCTACTGGGTCGACAGCATCGTCTCCGGCACGGCCAGGCGCACCGACACCGTCGACGTCGGCCCCGCGCACGCCGACGCCGAGGCCGCACACGCCTACCGGATCACCGCCCAGAACTGGCAGGGCAGCAACACCCTGTCCTACCCGGCGGACGCCGAGCGCAAGGCGGCCGTCGCCGCGTCCGACGCGGTGCTGCGGCAGACCCGCCTGCGCATCACGTTCGACGGACGGACCACCGTGGACGCCCCGCTCGGCGAGTTCTTCGGCACCGGCCTCGGGCTGCACCCGGTGCGGTCGCTGATGTTCGGCGTCGACCCGGCGACCAGCACGCTGTCGTCCTGGTGGCCGATGCCCTACCGGTCCCGCTGGACGGTCGAGCTGCGCAACGGCTCCGACGTCCCCATCGCGCCGTCGGTGGCCACCGTGACGACCGCCCGGTCCGCCCGCTGGGCTCCGGCGTTGCGCCCCACCGGTGACGCCGGCTACTTCCGCGCCACGGCGACCAGCGCGGACACCGTGCCCGGCGCCGACCACCTCTTCCTCGACGTGGCCGGGCGCGGCAAGTTCGTGGGGGTCACCCACACCATGGAGGGGCACATCCCCTCCGGCAACCAGCGCAACTACCTGGAGGGCGACGAGCGGGTCTACGTCGACGGCGCGCAGAGCCCGAGCATCCACGGCACCGGGACCGAGGACTTCTACGAGAGCGGCTGGTACTTCAACCACGGCACCTTCTCGGCACCCACCAACGGCAACCCGGCCCACGAGGTCGCCGACTACGGCTGCCGGTACGACTGCACGGGCGCGTACCGGCTCATGCTCGCCGACTCGGTGGCGTTCGGCACGGCCCTGCGGTTCGGCATCGAGCACGGCCCGGGCGACCAGGACCCGGCCCGGTACGGCTCCACCGCGTACTGGTACGGGCAGGACACCGTCGCGCAGCGCTGGACGGACACGGTCGACGTGGGCGACGCCGCCAGCGAGGCCGCGCACGCGTACGCCTCCGGCGGCGAGCGGCAGGTGCTCACGGCGACCTTCGAGGGCGACGACGGCGCCCCC
Source organism: Micromonospora globbae (assembly GCF_036184225.1). Classification (NCBI taxonomy): domain Bacteria; kingdom Bacillati; phylum Actinomycetota; class Actinomycetes; order Micromonosporales; family Micromonosporaceae; genus Micromonospora; species Micromonospora globbae. The sequence goes on along the minus strand of NZ_CP108084.1, from coordinate 3,448,119 downwards.
CGGCCCGTCACCGACGACACCCGGGCCTCCACCACCCCGATCCGGTTCCGGGTCGCCCTCGACGCGGACAACCACGGTGCGGTCCTGCGCCGGATCGGCGACCAGTCGGCCGGGTACCAGTCGGTGGCCGTCCGGGTCGACGGGCGTGACGCCGGCACCTGGACCCAGCCCCTGGCCAACGGCACCCACCGGTGGCTGGAGGACGAGTACCGGCTCCCGGCCGCGCTCACCGCGGGCCGGTCGGCGGTGACCGTCACCCTGACGCCCACCGACGGCGCGCCGGCCTGGTCCGCCGCCCGGTACGCGGCGCTCAGCCTGGTCACCCCGTTCACCGACCACACCCGACCGAGCCCGGTCACCGGTCTCACCGCCACCAGCGGAACCACCAACGCCGTGACGCTGTCCTGGGAGCCGGCGAGCGACGACGTGTACGCCCCGCACTACGAGGTGTACGCCTCCCGGCAGGCCGGCTTCACGCCGGGCCCGGGCAACCGTGTGGGCACCACGACCCGGACCAGCTTCACGCACTCCGGGCTGGGCCTGCGCGAGACCTGGTACTACCGGGTCCGCGCCGTGGACGCGGCGGGCAACGCCGGCGCGTACTCGGCGGTCGCCTCCGCGAGGACCGGCACCACGCTGCGGATCGAGGCCGAGTCGCTCCTGCCCGCCGTCAGCGCCGACGCGCCGGCCGAGGTGCAGGGGGACTGCTGCGGCATCCACTGGTCCCAGGGCGCGCAACTGTGGTTCCGGCCCGACGCGCCGGGCCGCAGCGTCACGGTGTCGTTCACGGTCCCCACGACCGGCACCTACCGGTTGCGCCTGGTGCAGACGCTCGCCCGGGACTACGGCGTCAACACGGTGGCGATCGACGGCACCCCGATCGGTGACCCCTTCGACGCGTACCACTCGCCGGAGGTGGTCGTCAGCGAGCCGCTGGACTACGGCCAGCGGGACCTGACGGCGGGCGCGCACACGCTCACCCTCACGGTGACCGGCAAGGCCCCGGCGTCCGTCGGGTACCTGGCCGGCCTCGACTACGTCGAGGCGCAGCTCACCTCGTGACCGGCACGGTGTCGCCGGGCCCGCCCCCGGGCCCGGCGACACCGCCCCCGACCGCAGCAGATCCCGCACGAGCCCCACGAGGTGCCGCATGACGAAAGGCCCGCTGGTCCGGATGACCGGCATCGGGAAACGGTTCGGCGGTGTGCACGCCTGCCGCGACATCGACCTCACCGTCACCGCCGGTGAGGTGCACGCGCTGCTCGGCGAGAACGGCGCCGGCAAGTCGACGCTGATCAACATCCTGTCCGGGGTGATCACCGAGTACGACGGCACGATCGAGGTCGACGGGCGGACGGTCGCCTTCGGTGGGCCCGCGGACGCCCAGCGCGCCGGGATCGCCACGATCCACCAGGAGCTGGACCTCGTCGCGGGCCTGTCCATCGCGGAGAACATGTTCCTCGGACGCGAGCCGCGCACCCGCCTGGGCACCGTCGACACGAGGCGGATGCGCCGGCAGGCGGCCGAGCACCTGCGGACGCTCGGCGCCGACCTCGACCCGCGCCGCCTCGTGGGTTCGCTGCGCGTCGGCGAACAGCAACTGGTCGAGATCGGCCGGGCGCTGTCGCTGGACGCGCGGGTGCTCATCATGGACGAACCGACCGCCGCGCTCGCGGACGCCGAGGTGGACCGGCTCTTCGCGACGATCGCCGAACTGCGCCGCGCCGGCGTCGGCATCGTCTACATCTCCCACCGGATGGCCGAGATCGAGGTCGTCGCGGACCGGGTCACCGTGCTGCGCAACGGCGGTGTCGCGGGCACCGTCGACCCGAGGACCGCCTCCCGCGACGAGATCATCCAGCTGATGGTGGGGCGGTCCGTCGACGCCCTGTACGGCGAGGGCCGCAACGAGCCTGGGGACGTGCTGCTCGACGTACGCGGGCTCGCCGTGACCCCCCGGCGGCCGACACCGGGGCGGACCGAGCCCGCCGGGGTGGACCTCACGGTGCGCTCCGGCGAGATCGTGGGGCTCGCCGGTCTGATGGGCGCCGGCCGCACCGAACTCCTCGAGACGCTGTTCGGGGCGGGCGGCGCCGGACGGCGCAGCGGCGCCGTCACGATCGACGGCCGCCCGTACCGGCCCCGGGGACCCCGGTCGGCGCTGGCGCGCGGTGTGGCGTTCGTGCCCGAGGACCGGCGCGGCGCCGGGCTGATGCTGGAGCACTCCGTGGCCGACAACGTGGTGCTCTCCGCGCTGTCGTCACTGACCGCGCTCGGCGTGGTCCGCCGGACCGCGGTGAGGCGTACGGTGGCCGAGCAGCTGCGCGCCCTCGCCGTGAAGGCCGCCTCGCCGGCGGTCGCCGCCGCCACGCTCTCCGGCGGCAACCAGCAGAAGATCGTCTTCGCCAAGCAACTGCTCACGCGGCCGCGCCTGCTCCTGCTCGACGAGCCGACCAGAGGCGTCGACATCGGGGCCAAGGCGGAGATCTACCGGCTGCTGCACCGGCTCGCCGACACCGGCATGGCGATCCTGCTCGCCTCGTCCGAACTGCCGGAGCTGCTCAGCCTCTGCGACCGGGTCGTCGTCCTGCACCGCGGTCGCACCGTGGCCACGCTGCCCCGGGCGTCCGCCACCCAGCAAGCGATCCTCGCCGCGGCCAACGGCGACGATGCCAAGGAGGCCCGATGAACCCGCCCAACCCCACCGCCGTCGCCGAGGCGCCGCCGGAGACGCCACCCCGGCGCCCGCTCCGGCTGCCCCGGGACCGGCACGCGATCGTCGACAGCTTCTTCCGGTTCCAGAGCCTGTTCGGCCTGGTGGCCGTGTTCCTGATCGCCATCGCGGTGTCGCCCGTCCGCAACGGCGAGAACGTCTTCCTCAGCTCCGGCAACCTCGCGAACATCGTCCGCGCGGTCTCGGAGATCGGCATCATCGCGGTCGGCATGACGTTCGTCATCCTGATCGGGGGGATCGACCTCTCGGTCGGCGCGGTGCTCGGGCTGGCCGCCGTGGGGTCGGCCACGCTGATGGTGAACAGCGGCCTGGGCATCCTGCCGACGGTGCTCATCGTGCTGTTCATCGGCACCGCCTTCGGCGCCACCCAGGGGGCGATCGTCGCCCGGCTCGGCATCCAGTCGTTCATCGTGACCCTCGCCGGCCTCCAGGCGGCACGCGGCATCGCCCGGATGTGGTCCGGCGGGCTCGGCATCCCCATCGCGTACGGCGACGGGCCGCAGGAGGCCCCCGAGGCGTTCTCGCTGCTGAGCGGGTCGATCAACGGGGTGCTGCCGGTGCCGGCCGTCCTGTTCCTCGCCATCGGGGTCGGTGCCCTCCTCGTGCTGCGCAGCACGGCCTTCGCCCGGCACGTGTACGCCATCGGCGGCAACGAGAAGGCCGCCCGGCTCTCCGGCGTGCCGGTCCGCCGGGTCCGGATCACCGTCTTCGCCATCTCCGGCCTGCTCGCCGCGCTGGCCGGGATCATCCACGCCGGGCAGCTCAACCAGGGCAGCCCGAACGACGGCGCCGGCTACGAGCTGGACGCGATCGCGGCCGTGGTCATCGGCGGGACGAGCCTCGCCGGCGGCAGCGGGTCGATGGGCGGCACCATCGCCGGCGCGCTGCTGCTCGGGATCCTCAACAACATCCTCGCCCTCAACAACATCGACGCGAACGTGCAGCTGGTCGTCAAGGGACTGGTCATCGTCGCTGCCGCCGCGTTGCAGAAGCTCCGCCCCCGCATCGCCTGACCCCCACCACCAACCGGAGGACACCATGCGTTACGCCCGGAGAGCGGTCGCCATCCTGGCGCTCACCGTGCTCGCCACCACCTCGGCGTGCAGCATCGAGAAGGACGAACCCGGCAGCGGCACCGACGCCTCGGCGAAGTGCGGCAGCGGCAAGGACTTCCTCATCGGCATGTCGCAGGCCAACAACGCCGAACCGTACCGGCAGGTCATGAACGACGACGTCACCAACGCGGCGAAGGACGTGCCCGGGTTCAAGGTGGTCGTCTCGGACGCGGCCCAGGACAACAGCAAGCAGGTCGCCGACGTGGAGAACTTCCTCTCCCAGGGCATCGACCTGCTGATCATCTCGCCGAACGAGGCGAAGCCGCTCACCGCGGTCGTCAAGAAGGCGTACGACCAGGGGATCCCGGTCATCGTGCTGGACCGCAAGGTGGAGGGCGACGCGTACACCGCCTTCATCGGCGGCGACAACGTCGCCATCGGGCGCGCGGCGGGCGAGTACTACGCGAAGACGCTGCTGCCGCAGGGCGGCAAGGTCGTCGAGATCTCCGGCCTGCCCGGCTCCACCCCGGCGGCCGAGCGCGCCCAGGGCTTCCGGGAGGGCATCGCGAGCAACCCGAAGATCGAGATCGTGGCCAGCCAGACCGCCGAGTGGCTGCGGGAGAAGGGCCAGAGCGTCATGGACGCGATGCTCAAGGCGCAGCCCGACATCGACGCCGTGTACGCCCACAACGACCCGATGGCCGAGGGCGCGTACCTCGCGGCGAAGGCCGCCGGCAAGGAGAGCACCATCAAGTTCACCGGCATCGACGCCCTGCCCGTGCCGTCCGGCGGCATCAAGGCCGTCGAGCAGGGGCGGCTCCAGGCGACGTTCCAGTACCCGACGGGCGGGCGTGAGGCCATCGACATGGCCAAGAAGATCCTCGTCGACTGCGCCACCGACGTCCCGAAGACCACCACGCTCGGCACCATGCAGATCACCAAGGAGAACGCGGCCGAGGCGTACACCACGCTCGGCGGAAAGCAGTAGGGCGGGCGGGCCGTGCCCGGCGGGCGCGGCCCCACCCGCACGCCCGGCCCCGGTGCGGGGTCCGCCGCCGGAGGCAGGCGGCGGAACCCGCACCGGCCCACGACCCCCGTCGAGCACTGGAGGAACCCATGCCGCGCCCACCGTCGCGAGCCGGCCGCCTCGGCGCGCTGCTCGCCCTCACCCTCGGGCTGGTCGCCGTGCCGGCGCCGGCCCGCGCCGCCGACGTGGTGGACAACCAGCCGTACGAGAACCGGTCCGTCGAGGTCAGCGCCGGCGAGTTCGTCAACGTCTACGACCCCGGCCAGGGCGAGAACGAACGCTGGTACTACAACGACCACACCCTGGTGCGTGACCGCGCGACGGGCCTGTGGCACGTCTTCGCGATCACCCACGCCGAGCCGGCCCAGCCGCTGGACGAGCGGTTCTTCGGCCACGCCACGGCGCCGTCGCCCCGCGGCCCGTGGACGAAGCAGCCGTTCGCCCTGGAGGCCGACCCGAGCGCGGGGGAGACCCACATCTGGGCGCCGTACGTGCTGTTCCACGGCGGCACCTACTACATGTTCTACGCCGGCGGCACGCCGGACCACGAGGCGTACCGCATGCACCTCGCCACGTCCCGGGACCTCGTGACCTGGACCCGGCACCCGGACAACCCGCTGTTCACCGACGGCTTCGACGGCCGGGACCCGATGGTGACCCGGGTCGGCGACCGGTGGGTCATGTACTACACCGCCACCAGCACGCCCGCCGGCGGCCACCACATCGTCGCGTACCGCACGAGCCGCGACCTCGTGCACTGGAGCGAGCGGCGGACGGCGTTCGAGCACCCGGCCACGGGGACGTTCGGCGGGCCCACCGAGTCCCCGTTCGTGGTGCGCCACGGCGGCTCCTGGTACCTCTTCGTCTGCTGCGAGAGCGGCTACCAGGACACCCGCGTGTACCGCAGCGACGACCCGTTCCACTTCAGCGTCGACCAGGCGGCCGGCCGGATCGAGGCGCACGCCGCCGAGGTGGTCAAGGACGACACCGGCGGCGGCCAGTGGTACGTGACGGGCGCCGGCTGGGGTCAGGGCGGGCTCTGGCTGGCGCCGCTGCACTGGCGTACGCCGGTGGTGACCCGCGGACGTGTCGTCACCACCCCGTACTACCGGGCGGTCGTCCAGACCGCGCCTCAGACGCGGCTGGTCTCCTACGAGGCCGATCCCGCCGGCCGCGGCGCGTACCGGCCGGTGACCGACTCGTCGTTCCGGTCCACGGCGCCCTACCTCGCGGTCGGCACCTTCGGGCCCACCGACGTGGCGGGCGCCGCCGCGGCCGTGAACGTGTCCTCGGACGGGGCGGACCTGAGCCTCACCGGGATCCCGCTCGGTGACGAGCCGGTGTCGGTCGACTGGCGGTTCCGGTTCGCGCCGACCACGATGGACGTCGACTTCCTGTGGCACGTGACCGGCCCGACCACCGCGCCGGTCTGGGAGGCCGCCTGGAACCTGGACTCGACCCTGCCGCGCCTGTCCGATCCCGCGGGCGCCGACCGGGACGGCGACGCGGCCGGCTTCTCACCCTGGACCCTCGCCACCGACGAGACGACCACGTTGGTGGCCGCCTACCGTGCCGGCTCGGCCTGGAGCGAGGACAACCGCTGGTTCAACCGCCCGAGTGGCTCCATCGCCTGGCAGCCCCTCTGGCAGCCGGGCGGCCGAACGCTGCCCGTCGGCGACCTGCCCGGGGGGACCTGGCGGATCGGCGTGAGCGGGGCTCCCGCCGACACGGCGTACGCCGACGCCCTGGCCGCCGCGCTCAACGGCGCGGCGTAGCCGCCGCGTGCCGGCCACCGACGGGGTGGCCGGCACGCGCGCGTCGGTGTCGTCTCGTCGTCCGCGCCGCGTCAGTCGGCGCTGTCGAGCGTGCGCCGCTGCGGGTAGATGGTCTCGCCACGGGCCAGCATGTCGACGAACTGGGCGATCCGGCGCTGCCGCGTCTCCGCGCGTTTGGCGCTCGTCACCCGGTACACGATCGCGTACCGGTTCTGGCCGGTGAGGATGTCGAACATCCGCTGCGCCCGCGGCACGGCGGCGAGCGCGGCGGCCAGGTCGGCCGGCACCGTGGCGGTGGCCTGGCCCGCGTAGGCGGCGTCCCACCGGCCGTCGGCCTTCGCGCGTTCCACCTCCGCGACGCCGGCCGGATGCATGCGGCCCGCCTCCAGGAGCCGGCTGGCGATGCCGACGTTGCGCGCCGACCACGGGCTGCGGGGGCGCCTGGGGGTGAACCGCTGGCGGTAGGTGGCCTCGTCGCCGCCGCGCACCTGGCCGTCGATCCATCCGTGGCACAGCGCCTCTTCGAGGGCCTCGTCGTACGTCAGGGTGGTGGGGGCGTCGGCGTTGCGCTTGGCGAGGACCAACCAGACGCCCCGCGGGTCGCCGTGGTGCTCGGCGAGCCAGTCCCGCCAGGCCGTCACGTCGGGTACGAGCAGCTCCGGCAGGTCGTCAGGCATGCCGTCGACCTCCCGCACGCCGCCGGCCGGGCCGGCGCTCCCCGGCCGGCCTCCCTTCCACGTGGGACATGCCCGGTGACCTCCTGTCCTCCTCGGCACGACGACGCATGTCGTGCCACCCGGTGCTCCGCCGTCCCCAGCATCGCCCGTACCCGGGATTCTCGCGGCCCCGACCCCACCGACCCGCCCCGCCCACGCCACGCGGCGGTGGAAGGATTGCGGCGATGCGGACACTCGACGGGACCAGGACGTGGCGGATCGCCGTGGGCGCGGCCGTTCTCGCCGCCGTGGCGGTCCCGACCCGGGCCGCGGCGGGACCGGCGCCGACGCCGGAGCCCGGCCGGCCGGTCTGCGAGGTGCGGGACGGCCGGCTGCTGGAGATCTCCGGCATGGTGGCGACGGACGACGGGTTCGTCGTCGTCAACGACGGTGCCGACGACGAGGCGCGGCGGCGGATCTTCTTCCTCGACCGGGAGTGTGCGGTCGTGCGGGCCGTGCCGTACCCGTCCCGACCCCGGGACACCGAGGACCTCGCCGTGGGCCCCGACGGGACGCTCTGGGTGGCGGACGTCGGCGACAACGACCGCTCCCGGACGACCGTGGCGGTGTGGAGGCTGGCGCCGGGCGCCGACCGGCCGGAGCTCTACCGGATGTCGTACCCCGACGGCGCGCACGACGCCGAGGCCATGCTCATCACCGGCGACGGCCGTCCGCTGATCGTCACGAAGTTCTCCGCCACCCTCTACGCCCCGACGACCGCCCTGCGGCGGGGCGCCACGGTGCCGCTGGCCAAGGTGGGACAGGTGCGGCTGCCCGGCTCCACGACGAGCAACCCGTTCGGGCTGCTCGGGCGGACGGTGATCACCGGCGCCGCGGCCGCCCCGGACGGGAGCCGGGTCGTGCTGCGCACGTACGCCGACGCCTTCGAGTTCGACGTCACCGGCGGCGACGTGGTGGCCGCGCTGACCCGCGGCACCCCACGGGCCACGCCCCTGCCCGACGAGCCGCAGGGCGAGTCCGTCGCCTACAGCCGGGACGGGCGCTCGCTGCTCACCGTCTCCGAGACCGCCGGGCAGCCGCCCGGCACGAGGCCGCGGATCCTGCGCTACGCGGTGCCGTCCGCCGCGCCGTCCCGCCCGCCCTCGGGGCCGGCCGGTGCCACGCCGGCGGCGGGCGGCGGGACACCGGCGCCGGCCGGGCACGCGGGCGGGGACGGCGGCGGGACGTCCACGGCGGCCCTGGCCGCCGGTGGGATCGGGGTGGTGCTGCTGGTGCTGGCGGGGCTGCTGGCGGCGCTGGTGGTGGCGCGCCGCCGGCCGAGGCGGACCTCGTCGACCCGGTGACGTCACGGCCCGGACGCGGCCACCGGGGAGTACGTGGACCGGCGCCGGACGGGGGATAGCGCGACAAGAGGGCGTTTCCGCGCGTACCGGATGGATAGCCTGCCCAGGTGGAGTCACGCGTCCGCCCGGTCCCGGCGGCCCGTGATCCGGCGGCGGGACGCCGGTCGAGCTGGCTCGAACTCTTCTTCGACCTCGTCTTCGTCGTGGCCGTCTTCCAGCTCGGCGAACTCCTGAACGACGACCCCTCGGCCGGCGGGGTGCTGGTCTTCGCGGGGCTTCTCACCACGATCTGGTGGCTGTGGTTCAGCTTCTCCTACTTCGCGGACCTCTTCGACGACGACCGTCCGCCGAGCCGGTTCGTCCAGCTGGTCGCGATGCTGGGCGTGCTGGCCCTGGCCGCGTCCCTCGACCGGGGGGTGGCGGACGAGTCGGGGCGCTTCGCGGTGCTCTACGGGCTGCTGCTCCTGCTGCTCACCGGCATGTACGGGCTGGTCGGATGGCGTCGGGCGGCGGCACGCGAGTTCTGCTGGTGGAACGCCGCCGGGTTCGTGCTCGGCGCGGCACTCTGGTTCGGGTCCCTGCTGGTCCCCACGCCGGCCCGGTACGCGCTGTGGGCCGTCGGGCTCGCCGTCAACGCCGCCGTGGCCGGGCCCCTGGCGTACGCCCGGGCGGGGCAGGCGCCGGTCCAGCAGTCGCACATGCCGGAGCGGTTCGGGTTGTTCACCATCGTGGTCCTGGGCGAGGCGGTGCTCGCGGTCGCGAACGGGATCGGCGAGACCGGCTGGCGGCCCGCGGCCGTCGTGATCGGCATCGGCGGTTTCGTCATCGCCTGCGGCATCTGGTGGGTCTACTTCGCCTCCACCTTCCCGAGGCGGGCAACCGGGCGGTCCGGGGAGGCCGGGCCGTCGTGGTCCGCAGCTACCTCTACGCGTACGGGCACCTGTTGGTGTACGGCTCGATCGTGGCCGCGGGGGTCGCCGTGGAGGTGGCCGCCCGGGAGGCCGTGCACGGCGGCCACGGCGTGGCGGGGCCGTTGCTCGGCGGCAGCCAGTTGACGCTGATGGTGGGCTGCGTGGTGGTCTACCGCGGCTTCGACGTGCGGGTCAGCCGGCGGGTCGCGCTCGCCCAGCTCGGCCTGGTGATCGCCGCCCTGGTGATCGGCCTGGGCGGGCTCCCGCCGGTGGCGGTGGTGCTGCTCGTCGCGCTGGCGTGGGTCGTCCTGGCCGTGATCGAGTGGACCGCACCGCCGGTCTGGCGGCGGTGATCGCCTCGGCGGTGGTCGACCTAGGCGGGGGCGACGGCCGCGAGCGCGGAGCGGACCGCGTCGACGAGCGGGCGGCCGGGGTGTTCGATCCAGTCCTGCACGGCCACCCGGACGGTGGTCAGGAAGACAGCCGCCAGGACGCGGGACCGCAGCGCCACGTCGGGGCCGGTCATCCGCTTCGCCAGCTCCGCGGCGACCTCCCGCTCGACCGTCGCGTACGCGGCGATCTGGTGCGTGGCGAGGCTGGGGTGGGCGCGCAGCATCCGGCGCTGGGTCAGCCACTCGGCGTCCGCGTCCCGGTACGCCTCCTCGGTCAGCCGCAGCGCCGCCCCGGTGAGCACCGTCCAGGGCTCCTCGTCGGCCGGCTGCTCCCGGATCAGCTCCAGCATCCGGCGCAGGCGGGCGGTGTCGCCGTGGAAGATCGCCTCTTCCTTGCTGGAGAAGTAGTTGGAGAACGTCCGCCGCGAGACGTTGGCGGCGTCGGCGATCGCCTCGACGGTCACCCGGTCGAGTCCCTGGTCGATGGCGAGTCGGAGGGCGGCCTCGTGCAGGGCGAGGCGGGTTGCCGCCTTCTTGCGTTCCCGCAGCCCCGGGGTCTCGTCCATGGCGCCCACCGTACGTGACGCACTTCTCAAGGAGCAAACTTGCCCGCTGGGCAAGATTTGTGAATGATTGCATGAGGCAACCATCTGTCCGTCGGGGGGATCCACGTGAGCAGCGACGTTCGGGAACTCGTGCGCCGGATGCACGATTTCCTGCGCAGCGTCCGGCTCGTGAAGCAGCGGAGGGCCGACGAGCAGCCCAGGGTTCCGCTGGGGGCGGTCGGCATCCTCGCGCAGATCGACCGGCTCGCCGCCGGCTGCCACGCCCGGGAGCTCGCGATGCGGGCCCAGCTCGACCCGTCGACCGTCAGCCGCGCCATCGCCACCCTCGTCTCGCACGGCCTGGTCGAGCGGCGCCCGGACCCCAGTGACAAGCGGGCCCACGTCCTGGCGCTCACCCCCGACGGGCGGACGGCTCTGGCCGACACCTACGACTGGTACGCCGGCGTGCTGGCGCGCGCCCTCGCCGGGTGGACACCCGACGAGGTGGCCGCGTTCAACGCCGCCCTGCACCGCTTCACCCGCGACATCGAGGTCGCGCTCGGGAACAACGACAATCTGGAGGCCGCGCGATGAGCGCACCCACCACAACGGCCGGCGCCGAGCCGATGACGCACCGGAGGACGCTCGAGGCACTGAGCGGCCTGCTGCTGGTGCTCTTCGTCGCGATGCTGAGCAGCACGGTCGTCTCGACCGCGCTGCCCAAGATCATCGGCGCCCTGAACGGGTCGCAGACCCAGTACACCTGGGTCGTCACCGCGACCCTGCTCACCGCCACGGCGACCACCCCGATCTGGGGCAAGCTCGCCGACCTGTTCAACAAGAAGTTCCTCATCCAGATCGCCATCGTGGTCTTCCTGCTGGGCTCGGTGGTGGCCGGATTCGCGCAGAGCGCCGGCCAGCTCATCGCCGCCCGTGCCTTCCAGGGCATCGGCGTCGGCGGTCTCCAGGCCCTCGTCCAGGTGGCGATCGCCGCGATGATCCCGCCCCGCGAGCGGGGCCGCTACAACGGCTACCTGGGCGGCGTGATGGCCCTGGCCACGGTCGGCGGCCCGCTGCTGGGCGGTCTCATCGTCGACACGTCCTGGCTCGGCTGGCGCTGGTGCTTCTTCGTGGGCGTGCCCGTCGCCGCCGTGGCGCTGATCCTGCTCCAGGCCACCCTGCGCCTGCCGACCGTACGCCGCGAGAACGTCAAGATCGACTACCTCGGCGCCTTCCTGATCGCCGCGGGCGTGAGCGTGCTGCTCATCTGGATCTCGTTCGTCGACAGCTCGTTCGCCTGGATCTCGTGGCAGACCGCGGCCATGGTGGGCGCCTCGGTGATCCTGCTCGCCCTGGCCATGGTGGTCGAGGCACGGGCCGCCGAACCGGTGGTCCCGCTCAACATCATCCGCGAGCACACCACGGCGCTGGCCATCCTCGGCAGCCTCGCCGTCGGCATGGCCATGTTCGGCGGCGCCGTCTTCCTCGGCCAGTACTTCCAGATCGGCCGCGGCTACAGCCCGACCGAGGCCGGCCTGCTCACCATCCCGATGATGGCCGGTGTGCTGCTCTCCTCGATCGTCGCGGGGCGGCTCATCACCCGGACCGGCAAGATCAAGCCGTACATCGTGGTCGGCTCGATCGTCCTCGTCGCCGGGTTCGCCCTGCTCGGCACCATCGACCACGAGACGTCGCTGCTCATCGTCGGCGCCGCCATGTTCATCGTGGGCACCGGCGTCGGCATGACGATGCAGAACCTGGTCCTCGCCGTGCAGAACACCGTCTCGCTCAAGGACATCGGCGCGGCCAGCTCCAGCGTCGCGTTCTTCCGGTCGCTCGGCGGCACCATCGGCGTGTCCGTGCTCGGCGCCATCCTGGCCCGCCGGGTCTCCGACCAGATCACCCACGATCTTGCGGCCGCCGGCGTCCCCGCCTCCGCCAGTGGCGGGAGCAGCAACCTGAACATCACCGCGCTGCCCGACGCGATCCAGCACATCGTCCGCGCCGCGTACGGCGACGCGACCGGTCACATCTTCCTGATCTCGGCGGCCATCGCCGTGGTCGGTGTGATCGCCGCGCTGCTGCTCAGGCCGGTGACGCTGCGTACCAGCCTCGACCTGCCGGACGCCGCCCGCTCGACGGCCGTCGCGGCCGACGCCATCGACGGCGCGCCGGCCTTCGACGAGGTCGCCGTCGAGGACGCGCAGGACCGGGCAAGCACCCGCCGCTGACCGTCGACCGAGACACGAGGGCCGTCCGCCGCACCGGCGGGCGGCCCTCGTCCGTCCGGCCCGGCGGCGCCTCGGCGGCGGGGATGGCGTGCGACCGGGCGTACCTGATGGCGACCGCCCGCTCCCGTGGCGCCGTTCAGGACGGCGGAAGCACGCGGGCGACGTGCGTGGGCGCCTCGGGGGCGGCGAACCGGAGCACCCGGTGGGCCTCCGCCTCGACCGCCGCGAGGTCGTCGACACGCAGCCGGGCGAACGGTTGGACCGTCACCACCCCGGCCGTCCGGTCCAGCCCCCACGTGCCCGCCACCATCCCGTCGACCAGCAGGGTCGGCCGCACCACGTCGGGCAGGCACACCCGCCCGCGGACCTCGTCGGACATGAGCCGTGTCCGGTCGGCGAAGGCGAGCAGCATGTTGTCGAAACCGGTCAGCAACCGCACCGGTGCCGGCGTGTCCGGATCCGGCCGGGGCGCGTCCGGCAGGTCGTACACCGGCCGGCCGTCCTCGTCGACGAAGCAGCGCAGCTCGTCCCGCATCGCCGCGACGACCTCGCGCAGGCCGCTGACGCCGGACCAGGACCGCACGTCGGCCACCGTGGCGGGCCCGAACGCGGCCAGGTGGCGCCGGACGAGCTGCCGCGGTTCCGGCGGATCCAGGGGCCCGACCACGCGGGTGGCCAGCGTGACCGGGATCGCCCCGCCAGCGTCCCAGGTGCCGCTGGGAGCGGGGTGCACCACCGGGAGCAGGTACTGCACCGTCCAGGCCAGGGCCGTCGCATCCGACCCGGGGCGGCCCGCGGCGAGACGCCGCCCCAGCTGGGGGCGGGTGAGCACCTCCGCGCCGAGGATCCGCTCCGCGTCGGCGACCAGGTCGGCGAGGTCGACGCCGGCGGTGCGCCGGCCGAAGGCGTTGCGCTGCGCGCGGGCCAGCAGCGGCGCCAGCACCGGTCGCAGGACGCGGAAGTCGGCCGCGGTGAGCAGGTGCTGCGTGGCCCGCATCGTCGCCGAGCGGACCAGCCGCCCGGACTCGATCGCCGTGGTGAGCGCGCCGACCGTGAACGCCGCCAGCCGGGAGTGCAGGGCGAGGTAGGGATCGTTGGCGTTCTGCGCGTTCAACCCGCCCAGCCGCTCGGTGGCCGTGACGACGTCGAGGTCGTCGCGGCGCAGCAGCAGTTGGCGCGCGAGGGTGGCCCGGTTGAGCGAGCGCCGGTCGAGCCGATCCGCCGCCGGGCGGACTGGACCGGACCGCGAACCGGAGACGACCTTCTGCCGCGGCGCACTGGTCATGGCGGGCAGGCTAGGCCACCCGTACGACACCGTCCCCGACCGGCGGGTCCGGTCGGGGACGGCGGTGCTCAGCGCTCGCGTTCGCGCCACCGGGCGCGCCAGGCGGCCTCGGCCGCCTCGTGGGAAGTCTTCTCCTCCAGCACGGCCGCGCGCAGGGCGCGGCGCGAGCTGCCGAAGATGATCGCCTCGGCCGCCACGAGCGCGACGCAGATCGCCGTGAGCAGGGCGAGCGTGGCGAGCGCGGGCAGGTGGCTGCCGATCGGCAGGGCGGCAGCCAGGACGACGAGCACGCCGATCCGGGTCCACGGGAGGTTGCGCAGGGCGCGCAGCTGGAACGCCAGGTCGGCGGCGAGGTAGAGGATCACGCCGCCGAAGAGCAGCGGCGCGGCGGGGCCGTGCGGGCGTTCGCCCACCCCGCCGGTCGGGTCGGTGATCGTCCGCAGCACCTCCTCGGCGCCGATGGCGAACAGGATCACGCCGGCGATCATCGGGAGATAGAGGTACGCGTAGGCGTCCCGGGCGAGCGCGATCCGCGAGCCGCCCTCCGCGGCGTGCAGGGCGATCCGCGCGGCCGGTCCCACGAAGTCGAAGTGCGCCCACCACAGAGCCGCCGTGAACATGATCCCCAGCATGGCCGCCGGGATGGCCTCCCAGGTCACCCGTTGCCCGATGAGGTTGCCGCCGACGCCCACCGAGATGACCGACTCGCCCAGGGCGATGATCAGGATCAGGTCGTACCGCTCCGTCCAGTGCTCCGCGGAGGGAAGCTCCCAGCCCCACGTGCCGGTGGTCAGTCCGCTGCCGTACTGGATGATCACGACGGCGATCCACAGCCCGTCGCGTACGAGCACGGCCGTTCCGGGATCCTCGATGTGCTTGGGGAGCATCGCGGCGACCAGCAGCAGGGCGGTGGTGAGCACGATCTCCGGCACGAACTGGAGCATCTTGCGGCGGGCGTGCGGCTTGTCCTGTACGGCGTGCAGGTAGAGGAGCAGGTGCACGGCGCGGATCGCCACGTAGCTGATCGCGACGAGCAGCGGCCCGGCGACCCCCTCGTGTGGGTCGTCGAACGCCTGGGGCAGGGCGAGCGCGAAGGTGAAGAGCGCCACCATGCCCAGCACCATGGCCACCGGGACGAAGCCCTCACCGAGCCGGACCCGGCTCGCCACGACGCTGTGCACCACCCAGCACCACCAGAGGACGGCGAGCACGAGCATCGCGTGCAGCAGTTCCCGGCCGGTGACGTTGGCGGCGGTGGCGCGCGTGATGATGAAGAACGAGACGACGAAGACCAGGTCGAAGAAGAGTTCGAACTTGTCCACCCGGGTGCCCGGCGCGATGGGCACGGCCGGCCCCAGCGTCCTGCGCAGCCGCTGCCCACCCACCGAATGAGTCTCGCAGCGCCGCGCACCGCGCCGGGCCGATTCCGCGTACCCCCCGCGACCGCGCCGCCCGCTCCGTGCGTCGATCATGAAGTTGTTGCCGCGACACGCCGGCACGGAGGGCGACAACTTCATGATCAACCCCGCCGGCGCGCGGGGCGCGCGGGGGCGGGGGAGGGGCCGGGGTGAGGGACGACGGCGGCGGCACCCCCGCTGGGGTGCCGCCGCCGTCGGGTGGTCACTTCAGGACGGGGAGCCGTCGCACCAGCGGGAGGCGGGCCCAGTAGCGGCCGAGGCCGAGGGTGTCACCGGCCGCCGTGAGGGCGAGGACGGCGAGGACGCCGGCGTAGATGAGGTGGTCGTCCATGAAGGGGTTGTTCTCCGGAGGCAGGACGGCGGTCCACATCATCACCAGGAGCAGCGCGCCCGCCACGGCGGCGATCCGCGTGCCGATGCCGAGGACGAGGGCGGTGCCGATGGCGGCGAGGCCCAGCATGAAGAGCCAGTCGGCCCAGGCGGCGCCCGCGAACGACCGGTAGAGGTCGGCGAACGGCCCGGCGACGGCGTGGCCGAGGAAACCCTTGGTGGGGCTTCCGCCGTTGACCCAGGCCTGCGCTGTCGTCGTCTCGTGGCCCAGGCCGAACATCTTGTCGAGGAAGGCCCAGAGGAACGTCCAGCCCAGCGCGAGCCGCAGCCCGGCGAGGACGAAGCGGGTCGCCTCCTCGCGGGTCGCCTTCTCCCGGGTCGTCTCGGCCGGGGTCGCGATCTCCCCGCGGGCGGTGGTGGTGGCGGTCCGGTCGATGGTCGGACGCTCGGCGATGGTGGTCATCTCGCCGTCTCCTCTCGCTTCTCGTCTACACCTCCATTCCATCCGTCGGGCGCCGCCGCGAGCAGTGCCGACGGACCACACCGCGCGGGACCTTCGGCCCGCGTCGGGCGGGACGTCCGGCGTACGCGGGCGCGACGTGGACGCCGTCCTCCCCGCGCCGAACGGCGAGGACATCCGATCGAGGCGCCCGTCCGCGCCTCGCCGGGGCCCCGGCGACCCCCGGACCGCCGCTTCGCCGCCGTGGTAGAACTGACTGGAGGGCGAATCGGACTAAGGCGGACATCTTGACCAGTGCCGGCGTGCGCCTGTTCGGACACGCCGCGGTCCCTCGCGGCGCGACGGTCCTGGAACTGCTGTTCGACATCGTCTACGTGTTCGCGCTCGCCCGCCTCGCCGGACGCGTGGCGGACGACCTGACCATCGTCCGGGACACGCTGCTGTCGGAGGCCGGCCAGACGCTGCTGTTCTTCGCGGCGATGTGGATGATCTGGTCACTCAACGCGCTCATGACCAGCGTCTACGATCCACGGCGCACCGACATCCAGGTCGTGCTGCTGGCGACGATGCTCGGCACTCTGGTGCTGGCGGTCGCGCTGCCACAGGCGTTCGGGGAACGTGGAGTGATCTTCGCCTGCACGTACGTCCTGCTCCAGGTCGGTCGCCCGCTCTACCTGACGCTCGCGCTGCGGCGGCAGCCGGAGTGGCGTGAGCCGTCCCGGGTGCTGAGCTGGCACGTGGCCTCCGGACTGCTGTGGCTCTGCGGCGCCGCCACCGCTGGCCTCCCCCGGGGCATGTTCTGGACCCTGGCGCTCGCCATCGAGGCGCTGGGCAGCGTCACGAACTGGCCCGTCCCCCGGTTCAGCACCGGCGGGCGGGGCATTCGGAGCGCCCGGCTCCACTCGAACCGGCCCGGGTTCGCCCGGGTCAACTTCGACCACCTCGCCGAGCGGTACAACCAGTTCTTCATGATCGCTCTGGCGGAGGTGGTGCTCGAGGCCGGCGGCGCGATCAGCTTTCCGGGTTTCTCCCCGGTGCGGACCGTCGCCCTCGTCGCCGCGTTCGCGGCCGTCGTCGCCTTCTGGCGGCTCTACTTCTACCACTCGGGGACGCGGGCGGCGCATCCGGAGACCGGCGGGCCCGCCCTGCGCCTGTCGCGGTGGTCGAGCCTCAGCCTGCTGCTCATCGTCGGCGGGGTCATCTGCACGGCCGTCGGCTTCGCACAGGTCGTCGAGCATCCGAACCCGCCCATCGACTGGGCGCTGGTCGTCGTCATCTTCGGCGGGCCGGCGGTGTTCCTGGTCGGAAGGTCCTTCCTCGAGAACCCGTCAACCAGCCTCCGGCACTGCCCGGCGCTGCTGGCCGGTCTGCTCCTGCTGGGCGTGGCGGCGCCGGTCACGCTGCTCCTGCCGCCGATCGCCGCCGCGGTCGCCGTCGGGACGATCATGGCCGGTACGGCCGTCTACGACGCCACCGTCCACCGCGACGGCCGGGAGAGCAACCCCGCCATGTGATGCCGCGGGTGCCGCGGGAGACGTCTCCCGCGGCACCCGCCGAGGTCATCCGCCGCGCGGCCCGGGGCGCCGGCGACCGGTCGCGGCAGCGCCCCGGTGTGCCCGTCGCTCCAGACCGGTCACCACGCTCGGCACTGGCCGGACGCGGCGCCCCGCACCGTGTTCGGGGCGCCGAGGTCGACCGGGGCCGGGCTGTTGCCGGAGCAGTGCAGGGTGCCCACCGTGTTGCCGGCGAGGATCGCCGCCGTCGTGCCGGTGACGTTGCCGGCGAGCAGCAGCGCCCCGTCCACCCGCGTGCCCACGGCCGTCACGTGGCCGGTGGTGCCGGTCACCGAGACCGCGCCGCGCACCGTGCTGTCGAGCAACTCGACGGCGGACGCGCCGGTCGCCGCCACCGCGCCGCTGATCGTGGAACGCTCGACGACGAGGGACGCCCCCGGCCGGACCGTCACGGCGCCCGACACGGTGGCCGCGCGCAGGCAGGTGACGCCGGAGGTGACGACCAGGCCGCCCGTACGCCGGCCCGTGACGACGTCGGTGCAGGCCGGCGGCGGCGGGATCAGGGTGGCCACGAACTCCCCGGCCGCGCCGATGTTGCCGACCGCGTCGATGCCCCGGTACTCCACGGTGTGCCGGCCGTAGCCGGGGGAGCGTGCCGCGAACGGTGACACCGACAGGCCGCCCGATCCGAGGTTGCCGTAGACGAGGCCGTCGACGTCGGTGCCCGTGGCGGTGAACAGGAACGGCGCCTGCGCGTCGGTCGGCCAGCCGTAGTAGTTGTGCCAGCCGTCGCGGTCGACGCGGAACTCGGCGGTGACCTGCCCCGTCCCCTCGTCGGTGCCGGTCAGCCGCATGGTGAACGGGCCGTTGTAGACGTACTCGGTGGGCTTGCCGGGCTTCACGGTGGTGAGCAGGGGCTCCGAGAGGTCGTACCCGACCTGCGGGCGGGCCGCGTCGACCGTCCAGGACCGCGTCACGGACTCGCGCGTCAGCGGGTCGGTGACGGTGGCCGTGAGCCGGTGGGCGGCGCCGGTCAGGCGAAGCGGAGCCAGTTCCAGGTCGCCGTCGTGGCCGGGGTTGGCCACGGGACGCCCGTCGAGGGTCCAGCTGACCGTCGGCACCCGGTCGGTCGGGTGGCTGCTCTCCACGTACACGACGTCCTGCGCGCCCACCGGCCGGTCGGTGGCCGTCGATGCGGTGATCTCCAGGGGCCCGCCGGCCGGGGGAGTGGTGAGCGCGGTGTCGACCGTCCAGGTGCGGCGCTGGGTCAGCGACGGCGACTCGCGGACGGCGGGGTCGCGGACGAACGGCGTCGGGTCGGTCACCGTGGCGGTGACCGTGTGCGTGCCGGGCGCGAGCCGCAGCGACCGCAGGTCGAGGCTGCGGGCGTTGCCCGTGCCGCTCACCGGGGTGCCGTCGACCGTCCAGGACACCGTCAGCTCGTGGCTGACCGGGTGCAGCGTCTCCACCCAGACGACCCGGTCGGCGCCGATCGGCTGGTCGGCGGGGGTGCCGTCGGCGAGGATCGCGACCCGGCTCGCGATCCGCTCGGTCATCCGCTCCCGGGCGACCTGGTCGAAGTAGAAGCCCAGCGACTTCATCATCGAGTGCTGGCTGGGGCGCCAGACCCCCTTCTGGAGGTACAGCCCGCCCTCGTAGCGGCCGATCGTGCCCCCGGACTCGCTCGGCTCGCCCAGCCAGCGCCACCACTTGGCCTGCGTGTCGCGCATCTGCTGCTCGGTGAGGACGGTGTGGTGCACCGAGGCGGGCTCGGGGCCGTCGTACGTGTCGCCCGCGACGCCACGGGCGTAGTAGTCGTACTCGTCCTGGAGCCCGCCGAGCGAGTGCCCCAGCTCGTGCGGGCTGATGAGCGCGGAGAGCGCGTTGCCGCCGGAGGCGGTGGCGTTGACGCCGCCCGCGCCCCCGTACGTGCCGCTGTTGGCCAGCGCGACGAGCTGCCGGTTGCCGCGGTGGGTGCCGGTCGCCAGGTCGGCGTACGCGTTGGCCGCCGTGCCGTTCACCGACAGCAGGCGCTGCACGCTGTTGGGGTTGCAGCCGCCCCAGAAGCCCATGTCCAGCGCGGTGTCCCGCTGCGGGTCGGTGAGGCCGGGGTCGCAGTCCACACCGGACTCGGCGGAGACGATCTCGACGGCGTAGACGTTGAAGTAGCTCCGGTAGGACTTGAACGGCTCGATCGTCCAGAGCGTGTTCAGGTGCTTGTCCACGTGCTCCCGGAAGGTGGGCAGGTCCGCCTCGGTGTAGCCGTCGCCGAGCAGCACCAGGTTGAAACGCTCGGCCGGATCACCGGTCACCTGGATCGGCACCACCGTGGCGTCGCCCACGTCCGCGGCGGCCGCCGGCTGCGCGGCCACCAGCCCCGCCACGACCATCGCCGCCGCGCACAACCCGGCCCTGATTCTCACCCTGCGCCCCTCTCCACGGACCGCCGGACGTCCGGGAGTGCGGCCGCCCCGGCGGTGTGATCGCGTCCAGAGGGGACGGTACCGGTGGTGGGCCCACCGCAGAACCCTCCGGCGGGCGGCTCAGGCGGCGAAGGTCTCGATGTAGCCGATGGCCGCGTCGGTGGCGGCGCGCAGCGGCTCGGTGCGGCGGCGTACCTGGCTGAGCAGCAGGCCGCCCTGGACCGCCGCCAGCAGCGCGGTGGCCAGCCGGTCGACGTCGGCCTCCGGCACGAGGACGCCGCGCTCGCGCATGCGGCGCAGCCCTTCCCGGATGGGTGCCTCCCAGCGGTCGAAGGCCGCCACCAGGTCGGCCCGCATGGCCTCGCAGGACTCGACCAGTTCGCTCGCGAGGGAACCGATCGCGCAGCCGCCCTCGCAGTTGCGCCGCTCCTGTACGTCGATCACGACGGCGCCCCACGCCCGGAGCGCGTCGAGGCTGTCCAGCCGGTCGAGCAGCGGCTGCTGCCCCTGGAGGGTCTGCTCGACCTGGTAGCGGATGACGGCGCGGACCAGGTCGCTCTTGTCGCCGAAGTAGTGGTAGACCTGCGACGCGCTGACCCTCGCCGCCTGCTGCACGTCGGGGATGCTGGTGCCGGCGACGCCCTTGCGGAACATCAGCTCCGCGGCGGTCCGCACGATCCGGTCCCGGGTCCGCCGGCCGGCGGCCGTGATCCGCGGACCGGACGGCGCCGGAGCGGTGGTGGTGGCGTCGGGCGACGTCATCGCCCCAGCTTACCGCCGAGTAGCTTCGGCCGCCCGCCGCCCGCCGCCCGCCGCCCGCCGCCCGTCGCCCGTCGCCCGCCGCCCGTCGCCCGTCGCCCGCCTTGGCGGGCACGCGACCACCGGAAGCCGGGCGGACCGATGATGTCCGGCGCTCCGGGTCGACGGACCACCCACGGGTGGGCCCGTGTCCCGGGCCCACCCGTGCCGCCGGTCACCGCGGGTCGTGCCAGTGGCCGGCCAGGGCCTGCGCCTGCGCCGGGCCCCAGCTTCCCCGGGCGTACGGCGCCACCGGCTCGGGCAGGTCGAGGATCGGCTCGACGATCCGCCACTCCTGAGCGATGGCCTCCTCGCGGGCGAACCGCAGGTGCCGCCCGTCGAGCGCGTCGTCGAGCAGCCGCTCGTACGCCTCCCGCCGGTGGCCCAGCGCGGCGTCGAAGTCGACGGGCAGCTCCACCGTGTGCCCCGCCACGTCGGCGCCGGGCTCCTTCACCTGGATCGACAGGGTGATGCCGTCGCGGCGGCCGAGCCGGAACCGGAGCAGGTTGGGGGTGGCCCCGCCCGGCACGAGGGCGCGTTCCGGGATCTTGAACTCGACCACCACCTCGGTGGCGGTGCCGGGCATGAGCTTGCCGGTGCGGAGGTAGAACGGCACGCCGGCCCACCGCGGTGTGTCGATGCGCAACCGGGTCGCCACGAACGTCTCGGTGTTCGAGTCGGGGGCGACGCCGGGCTCGTCGCGGTAGCCCGCGTACTGGCCGCGGACGGTCGACTCCGGCGCGAGCGGTTCGATCCGGCCCAGCACGCGGATCTCCTCGGCGCGGAAGGCGTCGTCACCGGCCTCCGCCGGGGGCTCCATGGCGAGCAGCGCGACGACCTGGAGCATGTGGTTCTGCAGGACGTCGCGGGTGGCGCCCATGGTGTCGTAGAAGCCGGCGCGGCCCTCGGTGCCGAAGCCCTCGGCGAGCGTGATCTGGATGTTGTCGATGTGCTCGGCGTTCCAGATCGGCTCGAACAGCCGGTTGGCGAAGCGGAACACCCGCAGCCCCTCGACCGCCTCCTTGCCGAGGTAGTGGTCGATCCGGAAGATCCGCTCCTCGTCGAAGGCGGCCCGCAGCGCCTGGTTCAGCGCGTACGAGGAGGCCAGGTCGCGGCCGAACGGCTTCTCGACGACCACCCGGCCGCGGGCGGCCAGACCGCTGGCGGCGAGGCCGTCGACCACGGGGGTGAAGACCGCCGGTGGGATGGCCAGGTAGAACAGGGGCCGCCGCGCGGCCGTGAGCGCCTCGGCGAGCCGCTGGTAGGTGGTGGGGTCGGCGTAGTCGCCGGAGAGCATCGTGAGGTTGGCGGCGAGGGCGTCGAAGACCTCGTCGTCGATCCGGCCGTTCGCCTCCAGCACCGACTTGCGCGCCGCCGTGGTCAACTGCTGGTGGTCCCAGCGGGAGCGGGCGACGCCGATGACCGGCATGTCGAGCCGACCCCGGCGGGTCAGCTCGTACAGCGCCGGGAAGAGCTTCTTCGCGACCAGATCCCCGGTCACGCCGAAGAGCACGACAGCGTCTGAGCGCAGGTCCATGGCACGTTCACCTCATCTTGGAATCAGCTTTCCAAGACTCCTGCGCGGCCGTGCCGGCGTCCACGGCCGGCCACGTGAGCTGCGCGACAGCGACCGGCTGTGCCCCGCCGGGTCGCGGACGGGGACGGGTGGCGACGCGACGGCGGCCCGGCCCGCCCCCGTCCGGGGCTGGTCCGGGCCGCCGCCGGCGACCGTCAGGCCACCAGGGACCGCAGGGGCACCCCCTCCTCGCGCAGCGCGCGGACCAGGTCGCCGAGGAACGGGTGCTCGTCGGCCTGCCGGCCCTCCCGGTTCGGGATCACCAGGTACGCCGAGCCGCCCGCCACCGAAGTACGGGCGTCGGCGGTGAACCGCTCGACCACCGCGCGGGTGCGGGCCAGGTCGGCGCCGGCCACCTCGATGGTGATCGGCCGCCAGCCGCCGCCGAGGTCCTCGGCCACCGGAGCGGCCGCGGCGCGGGCACGGGCCGGGTCGACGGCCGCGGCGGTCGGCGCCGCGGACCGCCCGGCCGGCCCGGCGCTCGCCGGATAGAGCAGGGCGTTGGCCACCAGGTGCAGCCCGTTCTCGTTGTACGCCCGGAACAGCGGGTTGAACGCGAAGAGCACCGCCCGGCCGGCCCCGGTCGGCTCGTCGACCACGGCCGCCGTCCCCCGCAGCGCGTCGACGCCGACCGTGTAGCCGTTCGCCCAGAACGTCTCGCCGCTGGGGTAGCGGAGCACGTTGGTGCCGGTGGTGCTGGGGTTGAGGATGGGGTCGCCGTTGTTGAACTGGAAGTCCTCGGCGGGCCGTCCCGCGGCCACCGGGCTGTCCCCGTCGACGTCGACCCGCAGGTGCGAGCCGATCACCTGGTAGCCGGTCGGCTTCGGCTTCTCCGTGGTGGAGGTGAGCCCGGCGGCGCGGGCCATCCGGGTGCCCTCGTTGCGCAGCCCGATGTACGTGTGCCCCTGGGCGATCCAGTTGCGCAGGTTGGCCTGCCCGGCGGCGGTGAGCCCGCCGGTCGGGTTGCTGCCGTCGGGCACGAGCAGCACGGTGCGGCCGGTGAACGCCTCGGTGTTGTCGTTGATGTCGGCCGTGGTCACCGGCGTGAGGTCGAGCCCCCACCGCTTCCCGAGCACGTACCGGGCCTCGCCGTGCGAGCCGGAGGTGGTGGAGATGCCGGCGCCGGAGAAGAGCCCGACGTCCGGCAGGTCGAGCCGGACGCCGGTGGCGGGGCCGCCGGGCGTGAGGGTCACCCCGAACGACTCGGCCAGGTCGTCGATCTCCCGGGTCAGGCGGGTCGCCGGCAGCCGGACCGCGCTCGTCTCGAGGTCGCGCAGCAGGGGTACGCCCCGGCCGAGCAGCCGGAACGTGAACTCCGCGGCGGCGGCCGAGTCGAGGCGGTAGCCGTACGAGCCGCGGGCCGGTGCCGTCCCGGTCCTGCCACCCGAGATGTCGCGGACGAGCTTCGCCTTCGGCCGCACGTCGTCCCCGGTGTAGATGGTCGGTACGCCCATCAGCAGCGGGTTGCTCCAGGAGGAGACGTCGTAGAAGTAGGGGAACGGCGTGTACGGGTCCTCACCCATGATCGCCTGGATCCAGTGCTTCTGCGGCTGGTCCATGGGGATCCAGTACGCGCCCTTCGGCACGGTCACGTTCCGGGCGGTACGACCACCGAAGACGTGCGCGGTGGCCACCCGCGTCTCCTTCTGGACCTCGTACACCTCGACGTCCATCCGCCGTAGCCGCTCGACCAGCTGCCGTACGTCGGCGAGCTGCCGGTGCGGCAGCAGGAAGTACGACCGGATCCGCAGGTCGGGCACCGGGAACTGGACCTCGTTGGTGGGCTGGACCACCTCGTTCGGCTCCAGCCGGCCCGCCCGTCCCTGCGCGAGCGCGTCCGTCCAGATCCGGTAGTAGTCGTCCAGCACCTCCCGCTTGTTGGCGGCCGCCCAGCCGAGGGTCGACCACTGGGTGTGGAACTGCTGCTGGACGCGGTCGGCGACGGCCGACGCGCTGCCCTTCTCGAAGGTCATGCCGGCGGCGCCGAAGCCGGCGGCCGGCACGGTGTCGCCGTAGCCCATGAAGAAGAGGTCGTACCTCGCGTAGTTGAAGTAGCACTCGGTGGTGACGTCGCCGCCGCAGGCGCCGTTGTAGCCGAAGCCCGCCTTGTTGGCCTCGCCGATCCGGTTGATCCAGTCCACGGCCTCGGCGGAGATCTCGTGGTGGATGGGGTCGGCGTTGGGCGGGAAGAAGTACTGCGAGCCGGTCATCTCGTGCGCGTCGACGAACACCTGCGGCGGGTAGCGCCGCATCAGCTCCAGCTTGCTGTCGGTCTCCGGCTGGGTGCGGGCGAACCAGTCCCGGTTCAGGTCGAAGCCGAACTCGTTCTGGCGGCGGCTCGCGTCCCGGCCGTCGGGGTTCTGCGTCGGCACGATGATCGTGACCAGGTTGTCGTTGCGCCGCACCACGTCGCAGGACAGGCCGGCGGCCAGCTCGTACAGCGTCTTGAGCGCCGCGTCGGCGCCGCTCTTCTCGCCGCCGTGCACGTTGCCGGCCACCCACACGATGGCCGGACTGTCCGCGGCGGTCCGGGCCGCCTCCTTCCGGCTGGTCCGGCGCGGGTCCCGCAGGTCCCGGATGTCGTCGGCGATCCGGCGCAGCGCCGACGGGCGGACGTGCCGCTCGTTCGACACGACGGCGTACGGCAGGGGTTGGCCGAGGGCGCTGGTGCCCAGCACGCCGGTGACGACGCGGTCGGAGGCGCTGTCCACGGCGTGCAGGTAGGTGCGGATCTCGTCGGTGGTCACCGGGCGGTCCTGGCCCGTGCCCAGCGGGAAGCCGAGCACGCTCTCCGGACTGGGCACGCCCGGCAGCCGGGCGCCGGGATCGGTGGTGCACCGGGCGGGGGACGCGGGTCGGGCTCCGGCCGGGGCGCCGCCGAGCAGCGGCGCCGTGGCGACCAGGAGGGCGATGGCGGCGGCACTCGCCAACCGCCGGGAGGGATGCGTACGGAACGGGCGGATCGACCGGGCCATGCAGGCTTCCCCTCTCGGGAAATGGCACATTGACGCGAGCCTATGACCTGCGGATTCGGACGGTCAAGATCCCATCGCGGCGGTCGTCACCGGCGGCGCGCCACCCACCGGCCGCGATGCCAGCTCGTCCAGGTCACGCACCCGCCGCAGGGGTGACAGCAGCAGGGGTACGGGCGCCAGGGTGAGCCCGACGCCGATGACGAGGAGGGTGGTCCGGACGCCGAGGGCGTCACCGAGTACGCCGCCGAGCAGGCCGCCGAGCGGCATCGCGCCCATGACGAGGAAGCGCATGCTGGCGTTGACGCGGCACAGGAGCCGGTCGGGCACGACGGTCTGCCGGTAGGTGACCTGCGCGATCCCGTAGACCACCTGGCCGATCCCGCCGACGACGATCCCGGCGACGAAGGCGACCGCGCCCCAGCCCGGCCGGGTCAGGGGGATGAGCAGGTTCGCGGGGCTGGTCACCACCAGCGACAGCCAGGTGACGCGGGCCGACCCGACGCGGCGGGCCAGCCGGGTGGCCGTCGCGGCGCCCAGCAGCGCGGCGGCCGGGGCGGTGGACAGCAGCATGCCGGCGGTGCCGGGCGCGAACCCGGTGTCGACGAGGAACAGGACGAGCAGGGCCGTGGCGGCGGTGAAGAGGAGGTTCGACCAGGCGCTGGTGGCGGCGATCGCGCGCAGGACGGGATGGGCCAGCACGAAGGCCAGTCCGTCGCGGGCCTCCGACACCACCCCGGAGCGGCCGGTGCGGCGCGGCGCCGGCTCGCGGGTCCGGATCCGGGCCAGGCAGGCGGCGCTGAGCAGGAAGCTCGCCGCGTCGACCAGCAACGTGTTGGTGGCGCCGACGAGTTGGGTGAGCCACCCGCCGAGGCCGGGACCGGCGATCTGGCCGGACGAGCGGACCGTCTCGACGGCCGAGTTGCCCCGCAGGAGGTGACGACGGCCCAGGACCATCGGCAGGTACGACTGGTGGCCGATGTCGTACAGCACCCGCATGACGGCCATGACGCCGGCGACCGCCAGCAGCAGCGGCAGGCTCAGCCGGGACAGCGCCGCCGCCACCGTGACGGTCACGAGCGCGGCGCACCGCACGAGGTCGCTGGCGATCAGCACGGGCCGCAGCCGCCGCCGGTCCAGCCACACTCCGGCCGGGACTCCGACCAGCAGGAACGCGCCGTTCTGCACGGCCACGAGCAGGCCCAGCTGCCACGGCGTGGCGTCCAGCAGCAGGACGGCGACCAGGGGGAACGCGAGCGTGGTGACGTCGGTGCCGAGCTGGGTCACCGTCTGGCCGGCCACGAGGAGCCGGAAGTCGCGGGACCGCCAGGGCCCGTCCTGCGGTCGAGCGGTCATCTGCGCCCTTCGCACACCCGAGGAGAGGTCGTGGCGGCCGGCCTCCGGCGGCGGCCACGGGGGTGTGCGAAAAGGCGACTCGACGGGTCGTCCCCCCGCTTGCGAGGCTAGCCCGGCGGGGGCGGTCGGCGTCGGGATTCCAGGCCGCGGCCCGGCTGCCCGGTGTCGTCGTCCACGGCCGGGTCGACGCCGCGGGAGGGGCCGGCGGCGGGCCGGAGCGCAGAGGCACCGACCCGCCGCCGGCGGGTCAGCGAACCGGGTACTCGGCCACGTAGACGGGCGCGCCGACCCGGGTGGTGTCGGCCGCCTCGCCCACACCGTTGACCACGTGGTCGATCGTGCCGGCGTTGAGGTTGACGGTCATGACGTGGTGCAGCCGGACGCCGGGGGTCTCCGGCACCTCGAACCCGTTCTCGGTGTGGATCGAGGGGTTGTTCTGGTTGAAGACGTAGACGCCACCGCCGTACAGGGTGTGGTGGCGTACCCGGTCGCCGACCTTGTAGCCGGCCCACCCCCGCACGTCGCCGTTCATCCAGTCGGCCTGTGTGGGCGGGTCGTACGGCAGCTCGTTCTGGTAGAGGATCGTCGTGCCGTGGTCGCCGTTCCAGACGGTGTTGTATCGCTGGAAGTGCTCGACGAAGAGCCCCGTCGCCGTCACGTGGTCGCCGTTGATGACAGCGGCGTAGCGGCCGGTGTTGGTCCGCCAGCGGTCGGTGTCGCCGTTGACCCCCTCGGTGAAGCCCTCCACGCCGTGGTCGCCGCGCCACACCCAGGTGTGGTCGATGAGCACGTGGTCGCTGTTGACCTCCAGCGCGATGTTGGTCCGGCCGACGTGCGGGCCGCCGACGCGGAAGTACACGTCGGACAGGGTGGTCGGGTCGGCGGGGTTGGCGCGGTCGCGCCCGTGTCGGTCGCCGACGCGCAGCAGGGCCGGGGACTCCCGCAGGCCGGCGTCGACGGTCACGCCGGCCACGATCACGCCGGGAACGTCGGCGATCTCCAGCGGGACGGCGCCGCCGACGGCCGTGAGGGTGGCGTGGCCCAGCCCGAGCACCACGGTGCCGGGACGCTTGACCCGGATGCTGCGGGCCACGTCGTACACGCCGGGGGTGAGCAGGAGGTGCTTCCCGCGTGCGAGCTGCCTGTTGATGGTGCTCACCGCGTCGCCCGGGCGGGCGACGAAGAAGTCGTCGAGCGGGACCGTGCGGCCCGGGGTGAGGCCGTCGGCCCAGGAGACGCCGCGGCTGTCGTGCCGCGCCGCCGGCACGCGGACCTGGTACCGGCCGCGGCTGTCGACGAAGAGGTACGGCTTCTCCCGGCTCACGGGGGTGGTGTCCAGGGTCGTGTACGGCGGGTCGGGGAAGCCGGCGTCGTCCGGGGCGCCGACGACGCCCGCGAAGACCTGGTTCCACACAGCGTTGGACCAGCCGGCGATCTCGCTGTTGCGGGTCAGCCACTGCTGTTGGGAGCCGTTGGTGACGGCCGGCAGCCGGGAGTCGGCGATGAAGCCGCCGCTCGCGTACTGGGGGCCGGCGGTGCAGTAGTCCATGAGGGACAGCCCGCCGCCGGAGACGTCCAGCCGTCGCAGGGACACCGCCTGGGACACCGCCCAGAAGTTCGCCGAGGCCCGGCAGCCGTCCTGGCCGGCCGCGTCGATGCGCAGCGAGAGGTTCGACAGCGTACGCCAGAAGTTGACCAGCGCGATGCAGTTGCCGGTGCCGCCGTCGGCCAGGCAGCGGTTGTACGCCTCGATCTTGCCGTTGATCCGCACGTCCGTGGGGGACGCGCCGAGGCCGGCGATCTCGGTGTAGTAGCCGACCTTGATCTGCAACGGCTGCTCGGGGGTGCCGTAGGTGCCCGGTTTGAACAGGTACGCGTACCGCTGGGTGCCCATCTCGTCGTCGACCTGCCGGGCGTACGTCGCGTCGAGCGTCGCCTGGATCTCGCTGACGGGCATGCTCGGGTCGAAGACCGTGACCCGCGGGCCGAGGTCCGCGGGGCGGTGCCGGGACGGGGCGGCGCCGGCGGCCGTTCCCGTCGTGCCGGCGGCCGTGCAGAGCACGAGGCCGAGGATGAGCGCGCGGCGGAGCCGCCGCGCGCCGGGGGAGTGTGTCATCCGGTTCGTCCTCTCCGCCGCGCCGGAGGTCCGGGCGGCGACGTGGGTGAGGTGCGGTGAGAGCGCTCTCTCGCACCTGCGGCTCGTATCACGCCGTGATGGAAGGGATCGGCATGTTTCTACCCGGTAAAGCCGCGCGGCGCTACGGGGTGGCGGCGGGGAATCGGGGCGCCGGTGGGCGTCAGCTGCCCGGGCGCGGTGTGGGCGTGACCCCCGCGTAGCGGGTGCGCATGACCTCGCTCGCCGCGGGGCCGGCGGCGAAGACGAAGCTCTCCGGGTCGAGTTCACGTCCGGTGGCGCGGTCCACCACCACGGGCTCGACCTCCTCGCCCGTCTCCCGGTCGACCAGGATCATGCTGCGCTGCTCGGGCCGGAGCCGGGAGTTCCCCCAGGCGGCGAGGGTGACGATCACCGGCCGCAGGCTGCGGCCGAGGTCGGTGAGCACGTACTCGTACCGGTCCGGGTGCGTCTGGTAGCGGCGGCGCTCCAGCAGGCCGTTGGCCGTGAGCGTCCGCAGCCGGCTGGTGAGGATGCTGGAGGAGATCTTGAGGTTCTCCTGGAACTGCTCGAAGCGGGTGTAGCCGTCGAACGCGTCGTGGAGGATCAGCAGCGTCCACCACTCGCCCACGACGCCGAGCGTCGCGGAGAGCGGGCACTCGCGGTCCTCCAGGCGGATCTTGCCGGCCATCCTGCTTCCCCCTCCGAGGGTTGGTGCTAAAGTCGAAGCGACTAACTTCTAGTTCAGAAGTAACTGTACGACGCCGCAGCGCGTCCGTCCCGTCGCCTTCCTCGTGTCCGACCGCGCCGCCGCGATCGTCGGCGCCGAGCACGTCATCGACGGCGGCACCGTCCCGACGGTCTGACCCCACAGGAGAGGAAACCCGCCATGACCACGACACCCGACATCGTCCGTCGCTACTTCGAGCTGGCCGGCCAGCCGGACGGGGACGCCTACCTCGCGCTCTTCGCCGACGACGCGGTGGTGGAGGACGAGGGGAGGACGCACCGCGGGATCGAGGCGATCCGGCGGTGGCGGCGCGAGGTGCCGCTGGTGACGTACGAGATCACCGACGTCGAGGAGGCGCCGGAGGGCACGGTGGTCACGGCGACCATCAGCGGCGACTTCCCGGGCAGCCCCGTCGCCGGCCTGCGGTTCCGCTTCGAGGAGTACGACGGCCAGCGGATCCGCCGGTTGCGCATCGCGCCCTGACCGAAAGTGAGTACGTCTCGGTTCGGCCCGGGCTAGATTCCGGTCAGTGGACCGAACCGGCGCCATCGAAGCCCTGAAGACGGATCCCGCCGCCGTCTCGGTGCGTCGTTCCCTGGAGGTCTACTACGGGGACCCGGCGCGGGACGCGGCCATGGACGCCTTCTACGCGCAGTTCGTCCGGCCGGGCGACCTCGTCTTCGACATCGGCGCCCACGTGGGCGACCGGGTCGGCAGCTTCCGCCGGCTCGGCGCCCGCGTGGTCGCCGTGGAGCCGCAACCGCCCTGCACGCGGGCGCTGCGCGCGATCTACGGCTCGGACGACGGGGTGACCGTGGTCGAGGCCGTCTGCGCGGAGGCCGCCGGCCGGGTGGCCTTCAACGTCAACTCCGCCAACCCCACCATCTCGACCGCCTCCACCGACTTCATCCGCGCGGCCGACGGCGCGGCCGGGTGGGAGGGCGAACGGTGGGACGCGCGGATCGAGGTCGGGTCGGTGACCCTCGACGACCTCGTCGCCCACCATGGTGTGCCGGCCTTCGTGAAGATCGACGTCGAGGGCTTCGAGGACGCCGTCCTGGCCGGCCTGAGCCGGCCGGTGCCCGCCCTCTCCTTCGAGTTCACGACGATCGGACGCGAGGTCGCCCGCCGCTGCCTGCGCCGGGCCACGGCGCTGGGCTTCCACGCCTTCAACCTCGCGCTCGGCGACACCATGGCGCTGGCCTCCCCGCAGTGGATGTCCGAGGCCCGCATGGCGGCCCACCTGCGGTCGCTCCCCTACGAGGTCAACTCCGGCGACGTCTACTGCCGGTCCGCGCGGCGTCCCCGCTGAGACCCGCACCTCTTTTGCATTGCAGTCGCATTGCAAAGCGCGTTACCGTGTTCGCAATGCAGTCGTATTGCGAAGAGGTGCCCGTATGCGTGTGATCGCGTTGACCGAGCTGACCCCCGGGACGACCGACCTGGTGGGCGGCAAGGCGGCCGGGTTGGGCGAGCTGGTCCGGTCCGGGGAACGGGTGCCGGAGGGCTTCTGCGTCACCACCGCCACGCCCGCCTCCGAGGCGCTGCCCGAGGCCGAGATCGTCGCGGCGTACCACCGGCTCGGCGGCGGCCCCGTGGCCGTCCGCTCCAGCGCCACCGCCGAGGATCTCCCGGACGCCAGCTTCGCCGGCGTGCAGGACACCATCCTCGGCGTCGAGGGCGATGCCGACCTGCTGGCCGCCGTCGAGAAGTGCCGGCGGTCGCTGCACGCCGCCCGCGCGGTGGCCTACCGCGACGCCCACGGCATCGACCAGGAGGTGCGGATGGCCGTCGTGGTGCAGCGCATGGTGGACGCGGCCACGGCGGGGGTGCTGTTCACCGCGAACCCGGTCACGGGCTGCCGGACCGAGATGGTGGTGGAGGCGGCCGCCGGCCTGGGCACGGCCGTCGTGGACGGGGCCGGCGACGTCGACCGGTACGTGCTCGACGGGACGCCGGGCCCCGAGCGGGGCGTGCTCACCCGGGCCCAGCTCGACGAGCTGCGCGAGGTGGGCGAGCGGCTCCAGCGCCGGCTCGGCGCCCCGCAGGACGTCGAGTGGGCGTACGACCGGCAGGGCGTCCTGTGGCTGCTGCAGTCGCGGCCGATCACCACGCTGTTCCCCCTCCCACCGGCCACCGACGACCCGGCACCCCGGGTCTACCTGGAGTTCGGCCACGTCCAGGGCATGCTGCGGCCGGCCACCCCGATGGGCATGTCCACCCTAAAGGCGCTCATCGCGGCGATGGTGGCCAGCCTCGGGCTCCGGGTCGAGATCACCGACATCGGCGGTCGGCTCTACGGCGACCTCACCGACCTCGCGCGTGACCCGTTCGCACGCAAGCGCCTGGTCAAGCTCATGGCGGTCGACTTCGGCCCGCGCGCCCAGGCGGTGATGGAGCGGGTGCTCGCCGACCCCCGCTTCGCGCCGCGTCGCCGCGGCCGCACCCGCCGCGCCGGCGGCGGCCAGAGCGCGCGTACGGCCGTCCGGGCCCTGACCGGCGTCACCCGGGCGCTGGCCCGCCCGGACGCCGCCCGCGCCCGCCTGTTCCGCGAACTCGACCGGCTCGCGGCCGAGTCGGTCACCCCACCCGGGCTCCACACCGCCGCCGACCGCCTCCGGTTCGTCCGCGCGCAGGACCCCTCGGCCGGCCCCGACGACATCGTCTGGCCGATCGTCGCCGGCATGCTGGCCGCGGCGCTGCCGGGCCCCCTGCTCGCGGGCGTCGCCGACCGCGACGAGATCAACACGGTGCTCGGCGGGATGCCCCACAACGTCACCATCGAGATGGACCTCGCGCTGTGGCGGGTCACCGAGCGGGCGCGGCCCCACCGGGACCTGCTGCTCACCACCGCGCCGGACGACCTCGCCCGCCGGTACCGGGACGGCACGCTGCCGGACATCGGGCTCGCGGAGTTCCTCGACCGCTACGGCCACCGCGCCGTCGCCGAGGTCGACCTGGGCGTGCCCCGCTGGGACGAGGATCCGGCCCCGGTCTTCGCCATGATCGCCAACTACCTGCGGCTCACGGACCCGGAGCAGGCGCCGGACCGGCGCTTCGCCCGCGCCGCCGCGACCGCCGAGGCCCGCCTGGAGGAGCTGGTGGCGCGGGCCCGCCGCCGGCGGCCGGTCCGCGGCCGGCTCGCCGGGTTCCTGCTGCGCCGGGCCCGGTCCCTCGCCGGCCTGCGCGAGGCCGGCAAGTTCGCGGGCCTGTACCGGCTGCGCGAGATGCGTCGCCAGCTCCTGCTCATCGGGGCCGAGCTGGCGGACACCGGCCTGCTCGACCGGCCGGAGGACGTCATGTTCCTCACCCTGGACGAGGTCGCGACCGCCGTGCACGAGCGCGCCGACCACCGGGAGACGGCCGCCGCCCGGCGTGCCGTGCACCGGCGGGAGCTGCGCCGCCGGCGCGTCCCGGTGGCCCTGCTCTCCGACGGGACGGACCTGGAGGTCGCCCTGGCCCCGGCAACCGCGCCCGACGGCGCGCTGCGGGGCGTGGGCGCCTCGGCCGGAGTGGCGACCGGGCGGGCGCGGGTGGTCCACGACCCGGCCACCGCCCACCTCGAACCCGGCGAGATCCTCGTGGCGCCCACCACCGACCCCGGCTGGACGCCGCTGTTCCTGACCGCCGGCGGGCTCGTCACCGAGACCGGCGCGGTCATGGCGCACGGCCCCACGGTCGCCCGCGAGTACGGCATCCCCGCGGTCATCTGCGTCCCGGACGCGACCCGGGCGATCCGCACCGGCGACCTCGTGACGGTCGACGCGGCGGCCGGCACGGTCACGATCGGCTGACCACGTCGATCACCGAACCGCGCGTCGGGACGGGGCATTCCGCCCCACGGCGAGTCCATGATCGACACGAGCGGACGGACGGGGCGGGGGAGTCCGCACCGTGACAGCATGGGGGCCATGCCCAAGAAGGTCGACCGTCACGAGCGGCGTACGCGCATCGCCGACGCGTTGATGCGGGTCGCCGCCCGACAGGGGATGGAGGCCGTCAGCCTGCGGCACGTCGCCGCCGAGGCGGGCGTCTCACCGGGCATGGTGCAGCACTACTTCCGCACGAAGGACGAGATGATGGCCTTCGCGATGGCCGTCGTGCGGGAGCGCAACCAGGCCCGGGTCACCGAGGCGGTCAGCCGCCTGGGCGACGACCCGCCGCCCCGGCTGCTGCTGCGTACGATGATCGCCACGCTGCTGCCGCTGACCGAGGAGTCCCGCGAGGACGGCCGCGTCGCCCTCGCGTTCCTCGCCTACACGGCGGTGCGGCCCGAGGCCGGCGAGGGGCTGCGGGAGGACACCCGGGAGCTCGTGGCGTTCATGGCGAGCCTGATTCCGGGGCCGTGGCGGGAGGAACGGGCCACCGGTCTGCTCGCCCTCATGGAGGGGCTGGGCATCTACCTGCTCGGCGGCCAGTACACCGCCGAGCAGGCGGTGGCGGCCCTGGACGCCCAGCTCGACATCCTGTTCGCGCCGGCCGGGGCGTGACCCCGGGCCGGGCGTGACCCCGGGCCGGGCGTGACCCCGGGCCGGGCATGACCCCGGGCCCGGGCCAGCGCGCGCCGAGGCTGCGACCCGGGCCGGGTCACCCGGGCCGGGGCCACGCCGCGCCGGTGGCGCCCGGCCCCGATCCCGGGTCACGTCGTCAGCGGCTCAGGCGCTGGTAGCGGCGGACGGCCAGCGGGGCGACGACCACGATCAGCAGCACCGGCCAGGCGACCGCCAGCGCCAGCGCGTGCTCCGCCGCCCACGAGTCGCCGCCGATGCCCGGGTTCCCGAAGAGCTCCCGGGCGGCGGCCACCGTCGCGGAGAGCGGATTCCACGCGGCGACCGCACCGAGCCAGTCCGGCAGCAGGTCGGGGGCGACGAACACGTTGGAGAGCGCCGTGAGCGGGAAGGCGAGCGGAAACACGATCACCGACACCGTGTCCGGGTTCGGCACGAGCAGGCCGAGCAGGATGCCCACCCAGGTGAACGCCAACCGCAGCAGCAGGATGAGACCGACGGCCGCCAGCGCGTCGCCCGTCCCGTTGCGCCACCGCCAGCCGACCAGCAGCCCGCACACCACCAGGACGGTCAGCTCCAGCAGTGCGCGCAGCAGGTCGGCGGCCGCCCGTCCGGTCAGCGGCGCGGACCGGGCCATCGGCAGCGAGCGGAACCGGTCGACCACGCCCCGGCTCGCGTCGAGCGAGATCTGGGAGGCGGTCGCGCCCAGACCGTAGAGCATGGTCATCACGAACACGCCGGGCAGCAGGAACTCCCGGTAGCTGCCGTCGCCGGGCACCGCCATGCCGCTGCCGAACACGTAGCCGAACACGAGCACGAACATGATCGGCAGGCTGAAGTAGAGGACGATCTCCTCGGGCGAGCGGATCACGTGGCGCATGTTCCGGCCGGCCATCACCGCGCCGTCGGCGACCGCCCAGCGGAGCCGGGCCAGCGGGCCGCCGGTCCGGGTCGGTTCCGGCCCGGTGACCGGGGTGCGGGGTGTCGTCACCGTCGCGCTCACGCGCTCACCTCCGTCCGCTCGCGGGGACCGCCGGCGCGGTGCCCGGTGATGTGCAGGAACGCCTCGTCCAGCGTGGGCCGCCGCAGCACGACGTCCTCGACGACGATCGCGGCGTCCTGCAACGCCCGGAGCAGGGCGGCGAGCGTCGTGATCCGGTCGACGACGGGCGCGCCGAGCTGCCGGATCTCCCGGTCCACCGTCACCGGCCCGCCGGTCACCCGCTCGACGACGCCCGCCGCTGCGGCCAACTGCGCCGCGTGGTGGACCACCAGTTCGACCCGGTCCGCGCCGATGCGGGACTTCAGCTCGGCCGAGGTGCCCTCGGCCACCACCCGGCCGGCGTCGACCACGCAGATGCGGTCCGCGAGCTGGTCCGCCTCCTCCAGGTACTGGGTGGTCAGCAGCACCGTGGTGCCGTCGGCGACCAGCGACCGGACGGCGTCCCACAGCGCGTTGCGGCTGCGCGGATCCAGCCCCGTGGTCGGCTCGTCCAGGAACAGCACGCGTGGCGTGGTGATGAGGCTGGCGGCGAGGTCGAGCCGGCGCCGCATCCCGCCGGAGTACGTCCCGGCCGAGCGTCCCGCGGCGTCGGCGAGCCCGAACTGGTCGAGCAGCTCGTCGGCCCGCCGCCGGGCGACCCGCGCCGGCAGGTGCCGCAGCCGGGCGAACAGCACCAGGTTCTGCCGGCCGCTCAGCGTCTCGTCGACGGCCGCGTACTGCCCGGTCAGGCCGATCGCCGTCCGCACCCGGTCGGGGTGCCGGGTCACGTCGTGGCCGGCCACCCGGGCGTGGCCGGCGTCGAAGCGGAGCAGGGTGGTCAGGATCCGCACGGCCGTGGTCTTGCCGGCGCCGTTCGGGCCGAGCAGCCCGCAGACGGATCCCGCCGGCACCGTCAGGTCGAACCCGTCCAGCGCTGAGGTGCGGCCGTACCGTTTGCGCAGCCCGTGCGCCACGACGGCCGATGTCTCGTCGGTCATGCCGGCAGCCTCACCGCCGCCACTGACCGGGCGCGCACCAGATGCTGACGGCCCCGGCGTCCCTCGTCAGGCGGCGGTCAGCAGCGCCAGCGCCTCGTCCCGATCGAGCGCGGCGCCCCGGTGGAACTGCCGGTCGAAGCGGGCGGCGCCGAGCCGTTCCCGGGTCGCCGCGTGGGCGGGCGCCTGCGAGGCGGCGTCGGGCGCGCCGTCCCGCTGCACGGCCGCGACGGCGCCGAGCAGCAGGGCGGCCCGTTCCGCCTCGCCCCGGCGGAGCACCGGTCCGACGAGCCCCTCCACGGCCGCGGCGAGCGTCGGCAGGTCCCAGATGCTCGCGGTCGCGCCGAGCACCTCGACGAACAGGGCGCGGGCCGCCGCCGGTTCGCCGGCCGCGGCGTGGACGTGCCCGAGGGTGACCAGCGCCCCCAGCCGCACCATCTCGGCGCCGAACCAGCCGGTCGGGCACTCGGCGAGGGCCTGCTCGCAGAGCCGCCGGGCGTCCTCCAGGTCGCCGCGCCGCCGGGCGATCTCGCCGAGGCCGAGGTGGGCCGCCGCCACCAGTTCGGGCGCACCCGCCGGCTGGGCAACCTCCACCACCCGCCGGTAGTCGTCCTCCGCGCCGGTCAGGTCACCGGCCCCGAGCCGCCCCTCCGCCCGGGCGCGCAACAGCTCCGCCGTGTCGAGTGCGGACCCCAGCTCACCCGCCAGCCGCAGGGCCTCCGCCATGGGTGCGGTGGCCGCGGACGGATCACCGACCCGGTAGGCGACCTCGACGAGGCTGGACAGCGCGAGGATCATTCCCCACCGCTCGCCGATGGCGCGGAAGCCGTCGAGCCCGGCGCTCAGCTCGACGCGGGCCTCCTCGTACCGGCCGTCGAGCATCGCCAGCGTGCCGGTGCCGACCGACCCGATCGCCCGGCTCCACGGGTCGACGCCGAGCACCGACTCCCGGCTCTCGCCGACGCCGTGCGTCGACAGCCAGTCGCGCGACGGTGGCCCGACGGCCGTTCCGGACAGGTAGAGCAGGAACGGGTACGCGGGCGGCCGCCCGAGTTCCCACAGGATCATTCCGGCCGGCGTGACGTCCGGTGGACGCGCGCCGCCGGCGCCGGTGAGCGCGGTGACCAGCAGGCAGACGGCGTACTCCTCCTGGAGCCCGGCCGGCGGGCCGTTGAGCCGGTCGACCAGCCGGGCGGCCAGCGCCGCCCCCTCGCCGCGCAGGCCGCGCAGCCACCAGTAGAAGGACAGCGCCGCGACGAGCCGCAGGGCCGTGCCGACGTCACCGTCGTCGACCGCCCGGCGCAGCACGGCGTGCAGGTCGGCCCGGTGCGCGTCCAGGCGCCGCAGCCAGTCCAGCTGCGCCGGGCCGCGCAGCCCCCCGTCGCCGGCACGGGCGAGATCGAGGAGGTACGCGGCGTGCGCGCGGCGCACCTCGTCGGCCTCGCCCGCCTCGGCGAGCCGTTCGGCGGCGAACGCGCGCACCGTCTCCAGCATCCGGAACCGTCCGTCGCCCGACTCGACGAGTGACTTCTCCACGAGGCCGGTCAGCACGTCGAGGACGTCGGCGCCGACCGGGGCGCAGATCCGTTCCACGGCCGTCAGGTCGGCGCTGCCGGCGAAGACGCTCAGCCGGCGGGCCAGCCGCCGCTCGGGTTCGGCCAGCAGGTCCCAGCTCCACCGCACCACCGCGCGCAGCGTCTGATGCCGCGGCGCGGCCACCCGGCTGCCCCGGTTCAGCAGCCGGAACCGGTCGTCCAACCGGGCCGCCACCTCCGCGAGGGGCAGCGCCCGCAGGCGCGCCGCGGCGAGTTCGATGGCGAGCGGCAGGCCGTCGAGCGTACGGCAGATGCGCAGCACCTCGGTCACGGTGTCGGCGTCGAGGGTGAAGTCCGGTGCCACGTCGGCGGCGCGCTCGGCGAAGAGCCGCACGGCGGCGTACGCGCGGGCCTGCTCGGGCGGCGCGGTGTCGCCCGGCACCGGCAGGCCGAGGACGGGGCAGAGCGCCTCACCGGTGAGGCCCAGCGGTTCCCGGCTGGTGGCGAGCACGCGGACCCCCGGCGCCGCGCCGAGCAGCCGGGCGGTGAACCGGGCCGCGTCGTCGACGACGTGCTCGCAGTTGTCGAGCACCAGCAGCAGCCGACGGTCGGCGAGCGCCGCCACCAGCCGGTCGGTGACGTCGCGCGGACCACCCGGCACGCGCAGCGGGGTGTCGCGCAGGTCGAGCGCCGCCAGCACGGCGGGGGCCACCGGCGCCCCGGGCGGCAGCGCGGCCAGCTCGACGAGGCGGACCTCGTCCGCGTAGCGCTGCGCGGCCTCCAGGGCCAACCGGGTCTTCCCGGCGCCGCCGGGCCCGTGCAGCGTGACGATCCGGGACTCGCCGAGCAGTTTGGCCAGCCGGCGCAGCTCCTCCTCTCGGCCGACGAAGCTGGTGAGCTGCCCGGGCAGCGGGGACGGTCGGGGCGGCGCGGCCGGCCCTGGTGCGTCCTCGTGCCGCAGCAGCGTGGTGTGCAGCGCCGTCAGCTCGGGGGAGGGGTCGGCGCCCAGCTCGTCGGCGAGCAGGCGGCGCAGGTCGGCGAAGGCCGCGAGCGCCTCGGCCCGGCGCCCGTCGGCGTGCAGGGCGCGCATGAGCTGGCCGTGCAACCGTTCCCGAAACGGGTGGGCGGCGACCAGGCCGCGCAGTTCCGTGACGAGGGACCGGACGTCCCCCACGCCGGTCCCGGCGGCGGCCAGGTCCGCCTCGATCCGGTCCTCGACGGCGCCCAGCCGGTGGTCGCGCAGCCGGCCGGCCTCCGCGGGCGCGAACGGCGCGTCCACGTCGGCGAGGGGCTCACCGCGCCACAGCCCGAGCGCCTCCCGGAGCAGGGCGGCGGCGCGGCGGTGGTCGCCCCCGGTGAGCGCGGCGCGCCCGGCGTCGGCCAGCCGCGTGAACCGGTGCACGTCGACGTCGTCCGGGTCCACGGCGAGCCGGTAGCCGGCCGGGTGGAACTCGACCGGGTCGGCCGCGCCCGCCGACAGCACCTGGCGCAGCCGGGACACCTGGGACTGGAGGGCGTTGGTCACGTTGGCCGGCGGGTCGGCGCCGTAGAGGCCGTCGATCAGGCGTTCCCGGGGCACCACCCGCCCCGCGTCGAGCAGCAGCAGGGCCAGCAGCGCGCGCAGCCGGGGTCCGCCCACCGTGAGCCGGCGACCGTCACCCGTGTGGGCCTCGGTCGCGCCCAGAATCCCGAACCGCACGGCGCCCATTCTCGTCCAGCCGCCACCGCCGGCACGAGGGCGTGCCCTCGCGTCCCGTACGCGCCACCTCCGCGGGGCCGCCGACGATCGCTCGTCGGGCGACGACTGATCCGGCCGGCGCAGGGTAGATGCGGCCGTGGCCGACGCCGACGCGCGCAGGGAGGGTGGCGGAACGCGCGGGCTCGCGTACGTCCGCGCGTCCGCCGTCCTCGCGCGGCTGCGCGACCGGTGGACCGGATCCCTGCGGGACCGGCTGCGGCGGACCCGTGCCGGAGCCGGGCTCGCCGTGCAGGCGGGCCTCGCGGCGGCCCTCGCCTGGTGGGTGGCCGACGGGCTGCTGCGCGTCCCGCAGCCGGTGTTCGCGCCGATCTCCGCGGTGATCGCGCTCGCCGCGTCGGTCGGGCAACGGCTGCGCCGCACGATCGAGCTGATCGTCGGGGTCTCGCTCGGCGTGCTCGTCGGCGACATCCTGATCTATCTCGTCGGGACCGGCTGGTGGCAGCTCGGCCTCATCGTGGTGCTGTCGATCGTCGCGGCCGTGCTGCTTGGCGGCAGCCCGGCGGTGATGGTGCAGTCCGCGGCGACCGCCGTGCTCATCGTCACGCTGAGTCCCGCCGTGGAGAACCTGGAGTTTCCACGCTTCCTGGCGGCCCTCATCGGCGGGGCGGTGTCGGTGGTGGTCACCGCGGTGCTGCTGCCGCTCAACCCGCTCCGCATCATCAACCGGGCGGCCTCGCCGGCGCTGAAGCTGCTGGCCGCGCAGCTCGACGCCACCGTGGACGCGCTGCGCGGGCGCGACGCCGCTGCCGCCCAGGCGGCCCTCGACCGGTTGCGCGCGAACAAGCCGGAGATGGGGGCGTTCGGCGAGGCGGTCCAGGCGGCGCAGGAGGCCAGCACGCTCTCGCCGGTGCGGTGGGGCAACCGGCAGGGTCCGGTGGGGCGGTACGCGCGGGCGGTGGAGCCCGTCGACCGGGCTTCGCGCAACAGCGGGACGTTGATCCGTCGCAGCGTGACGCTCATCGAGGACGGCGAGCCGATCCCGGAGGCGATGATCGCCGCGGTGTCCGTGCTGGCGAAGGCCGTCCGGGTGCTGCACCGGGAGTTCACCACCGCCGACGAACCGGACGAGGCGCGGGAGGTGGCGTTGCGGGCGGTGCGCCACGCGGGCGACGCCTACCGGGCCGGCGTCGGCTTCTCCGGCGCGGTCGTGGTCGCCCAGGTCCGGACCACCGCGAGCGACCTCCTCGTGGCCGCCGGCATGGAGCAGGAGGAGGCGAACCGGCTGATCCGGCGGGCGTTCGGCTCGTTCCGCACGAGGTGAGCCGCGGGCGGCCACGGTGGCGGGGCGGCCCGTGGTCAGGAGCGCGGCGGCGACGGCGGGCGGTCGGACCGCAGCCACGGGGCCAGCCACGGCGCCGCCCCGACCAGGGCGAGCGCGAGCAGCGTGATGATCGCCTGCCCGACCCGTCCGGGCGTGACGCCCGGCGCGGGGTCGAGCGCGTAGTTGGCGTACGCGTTCGCCGCGGCGTCGGTGACCAGCACGGCACAGCCCAGCACGAGCCCGGCCGTCCGCCGCCGCCACAGCAGCACCGCGGCCAGCGGGTCGAGCACCGTCAGCGACGTGAAGTAGAGCGCCAGCCAGGCCGGCAGCGACGGGTAGGGACGCGGGCCCCCGGTGAGCAGGTGGAGGACGTGCACCACCGTGCCGTACGCGAACACCAGCAGGTACGCCGCCACGACGAGCCGGACCCGGCGCGGCGCGGGCATCCGGCGTCCGTCTCCCATCCCGCCAGTATCCGGGTGGCGGCGACCCGGCCCGGTCCCGCCGCAGCCGGGTCAGGCGAAGCGTTCGGTCGTCACCGGTACGAGCCCGCACAGTCGTACGGCGGAGGTCAGCTCGTGCAGGAGCGGCCCCACCGTGCGGTCGTCGGCGGTCGCCAGGTCGGCGGTGACGTCGACCGCCCAGGCGACACCGCCGCCGACGCGGCGCAGAACCCAGGCGAACCGGTCGTCGTGGACGCGCCGCCGCCCGGCGGACGGCACACCGGCCGCCGCCGCGCCGCCCGCCGGTCGCCACCGCTCGGCCAGCTCCGCCACCCGCTGCGCGGGCAGGTCCCCGGCGAACAGCACGCGGTAGACCCGCCGCTCGTGGCATCCCTCGGGGGCGTCCGCGGGGCCGAGCCGCAACGGGGCCGTGGCCGGGAAGACCTCGACCTCCGCGAGACGGGTACGGAGCACCGGCTCGTCCGGCAACGGCCCGCCGCCGAGCCGGCGGTGGACGGCCTCCGCCTCGGTCCGGTCCACGGGGACCACCCGGGCGCGCAGGCCCGGATCGGTGCGCATCGCCCGGCTGTACGGGGCCGAGTTCCACCAGCGGCCGCTGGCCGGGGTCCACCCCGCGCCCCGCAGGCCCACCGTCGTCCCGTCGCCGGCCCGGACGAACTCCTCGGCGACGATCGCCTCGACGGCCGCGCCGGTCCCGCCGCGCCGGTCGAGGACCACGTAGTAGTCCAGGGCCAGCCGGTGCCCGGCCTGCCGGCCCACCGCCACCGACCACCGGTCGGCCGTCGCGGTCACCGCGGGGCGCCCACGCGCCGTGTCCCTGCGCACCCGGCCCTCCTCCGGCTCCCGGCACGGGAGCCCCGACGGGGCACGCTAGCGGAGCCGGCGCTCGGCGGCGGGTCAGCGCGCCGGGGACGGTACGGGAAGAACGGCGCCCTCCGCGGCGGAGCGGTGCGCCAGCTCGATGAGCGCGACGGTGTCCACGGCGTCGGCCGGGTCGACCGGCATCGGGCCGTCGCCGCGCAGCGCCGCGGCCACCTGCTCGTAGAAGCTCTCGTACCGGCCGCGCTCGGTGGGCACGGCGCGCAGGTCGCCGTCGACGCCGAGCCGGCCGTACCGGTCGGGCGTGACCTCGCCCCAGCCGGGCGTGCCCGGGCCGCGGCCCTCGCGCAACGCGGCCTCCTGGGGGTCCAGCCCGTAGCTGGTGTATCCGGCACGGTCGCCGAGGACGCGGAAGCGCGGGCCGAGCTGCGGTGTGACGGCGCCCATCCAGAGGTGGGAGCGGACGCCGCCGGCGTGGGTCAGCGCCACGAACGCGTCGTCGTCGACCTCCGCGCCCGCTCGCCGGCGGTCGACCTCCGCGTAGACGTGGGAGGGCGGCCCGAACAGCTGCACGGCCTGGTCGACGAGGTGGGCGCCCAGGTCGTAGAGGGCGCCGCCGGCCTCGCCCGGTGCGGCGCTCTCCCGCCAGCCCGGCTTGATCGAGGGCCGCCACCGCTCGAACCGCGACTCGAAGCGCGTCACCCGCCCCAGCTCGCCCTGCTCGACGAGCCGGCGCACGGTCAGGAAGTCGCCGTCCCAGCGCCGGTTCTGGAACACGGTCAGCGGTACGCCCCGGCGGGCCGCCTCGTCGACCAGTTCGCGCCCCTCGGCGGCGTTCGCGGCGAGCGGCTTGTCGACGACCACCGCCAGACCGGCGGCCACCGCCGCCCGGGCCATCGCCACGTGCTGGCGGTTCGGCGTCGCGACCACGACCAGGTCGAGCGCGTCCCGGGAACGCCACAGCAGCTCGGCGTCGTCGACCAGGCGCGCGTCCGGGTGGTCGCGCCGCACCTGCTGGCGGCGCTCGGGGTCGCGCGTCACGACGGCGTGCAGTGTGAGCCCGGGGGTGGCGGCGATCAGCGGGGCGTGGAACACCCGGCCCGCGAGCCCGTAACCCAGCAGCGCCACCCGCAACGGCGCCTGCGCCGTACCCGCCATGCCACCCTCCGTCTCCGCGGGCGGCGTCGGCCGGCCCGGTGGCTCCGAATCTACGCCCGCCCCCGGTGGATCATCGCCATGACGACGATCACCCTCCGCAGCCGCCGGGACGGGGAGGCGGTCCGGAGCGACCCGACGGCGCGTGTCAATGTAGCGTTGACACGTGGACGCCGAGCTGGACGAGTTGGGCGCCCTGCGCCACGCGCGGGCGCGTCTCGACGAGCGGGAGCTGGACCTCATCGACCGGGCGCGGCACGCCGGCGCGACCTGGGCGCAGGTCGCCTCGGCGCTGGGCCTGGCGAGCCGGCAGGCGGCCGAGCAGCGGCGCCGGCGTCTCGTGGCGGCACGGCGGGCACGCCGACGGGACCTCGATCGTGGCTGGTCCCCCGAGGTCGTGGCGCTGCGCGGGGTCGTGGCCGACCTGCAACGCTGGATCGACGCGGACCGGCGGTGGGACGGCCGGTTCGCGCGGGCGGCCCTCGTCCGGGACACGGTGGCGGTCGCGCACGACGCGGAGCCGGGTCCGCTGCACACGCTGGCCCGGCACGTCGCC
This sequence comes from Micromonospora globbae, assembly GCF_036184225.1. Taxonomy (NCBI): domain Bacteria; kingdom Bacillati; phylum Actinomycetota; class Actinomycetes; order Micromonosporales; family Micromonosporaceae; genus Micromonospora; species Micromonospora globbae. The sequence goes on along the minus strand of NZ_CP108084.1, from coordinate 3,404,420 downwards.
GCCGACCTCGCCGCGGCCGGCACGGCGGGCCTGCCGGGCCCGGTCCGGGCCGTCGCCGCCCGCCTGGAGGCCGCGCTGTCAACAATGCGTTGACAGCCGTGACCAGTATTGAATCGGGTCCGCTCAACTCCAAGGATCTGAGTCGTCCCGACTCGACCCCGTGGAGGATCCGTGCGGCGTAACGCGGCGCTGTTCGTGGCGGTGTCACTGCTGTCCGGGCTCGGCGGCAGCGCCATGAACCTGGTGAGCGGCATCTGGGTCCTCGACCTCACCGGGTCCGCCGGTCTCGCGGCTCTCGCCGGGCTCTTCCTCTACGGGCCGCAACTGGCCGGCCCCTGGCTCGGCGGCGTGCTCGACCGCGTACCCCGGCGACCGCTGCTCGTCGCCACCAACCTGGCCCTCGCCGCGGCCGTGCTGAGCCTGCTGACCGTGCGCGGGCCCGGCCAGAGCTGGCTCGTCTTCGCCGTCTCCGCTGCCTACGGGATCAGCTACCTGCTCATCGACGCGGGGGAGACGGCGCTGCTGCCGTCCGTGCTGGCGGCGGAGGATCTCGCCCACGTCAACGGCTGGCGCTCCAGCGCCCAGGAGGGGATGAAGCTGGTCGCCCCAGCGGTCGGCGCGGGCCTGTACGCGTGGCGGGGCGGCCCGGCCGTCGCCCTGCTCTGCGCGGCGCTGCCCGCGCTGGTGGCCGTCGGCTACCTGGCGCTGCGCCCGACCCGTGCGGCCGCCGCGCCCGCGCCGCGGCGGCCCGGGGGCGTGCGCGCCGGACTGCGGATCCTGGCCGGCCAGCGCGCGACCCGGGTGACCGTCGGGCTCGCCGCCGTGTCGATCGGTATGTCGGGCTTCGCCACCGCGGCGGTCTACGCGGTCGTCACCGGGGACCTGGGCCTGCCGAGCACCTTCCTCGGCGTGCTCGTGACTGCCCAGGGCGCCGGGTCGATCGCCGGAGGGCTGGTCGTCGGCCGGCTCCTGTCCCGGTACGGCGCGGCGCGCGTGGCGGTGGCGGGCACCCTGCTGTTCGCCGCCGCCTGCCTCGGCCGCTGCCTGCCGTGGCCACCGGCGCTCGTCGGGGCGGCGCTGGTCGGCGGCGTGGGCCTGCCCTGGACGCTGGTCGCGGCGATCACCGCCGTCCAGACCCACACACCCCCGGCGATGCTTGGGCGGGTGTCCGCGACGGCCAACACGGCGATGTTCGGGCCCGTGGTGCTGGCCACCCCGCTGGGCTCCGCCGCCGTCGTCCTGGGCGGCCGTCCGTCGCTCGTCGTGGCGGCCGGTGTCTGCCTGGCCGCCGCGGCCGTCGCCGCCGGGCGGCGACCCGCGCGCACGCCCGACCTGCCCAGGGAACGGGAGGCGGTCCGGTGAGGGCCGGGTCCACCCGGCACAGGGAACCCGTGTTCGACCGCACGACGATCAGCGCGCGCCCGTCCGGCGTACGGGCGATGCCGTTCGCGTTGATCCCGGTGCCGACCTGGTGTGATGAGCCGGTGGAGTTGCGCGAGATGCGGGCGTTCGTCGCGGTGGTGGAGGAGGGCAGCCTGTCCGGCGCGGCCCGGCGGCTGCACGTGAGCCAACCGGCGCTGTCGCAGCAGATGAACGGCCTCGAACGGCAGCTCGGCGTGCAGCTGCTGGTGCGGGGCAGCACCGGGGTGCGGGCCACCGACGCCGGCGCGACCCTGCTCGCGGAGGCGCGGGCGGTGCTGGCCCGGTACGACCAGGCGGTGGCGGCGGTCACCCGGCATGCCGGGGCGGGGGAGACGCTGCTCCGGCTCGGGATTCCGCTGGAACTCCCCGCCGGCCTGCTGTCCGGGCCACTCGCCTCGCTGGCCGCGGCCTATCCCGCCACGCGCGTCCAGGCGCTGCACATGTCGACCGCCGCCCAGATCGCCGCTCTGCGCGCCGACGAGCTGGACGTCGGCCTGGTCCGGGAACACCCGATCGGCCCCGACCTGGACGCCGTGCTGGTCGTCGAGGAACGGCTCGGGGTGCTGCTCGCGGCCGACCAGGCGGCGAAGCTGGCCGGCCCGGGCGGGATCCGGCTGGACGCCCTCGCCGGCCTCGACTGGGTCGGGTTCCCCCGCTCCGGCAGCCCCACCTGGTACGACGAGATCGTCGCCATCCTGCGCAGCCACGGGCTGGATCTGGGGCCGGCGGCGCCGGAGGGACAGGAACTGATCGCTCCGGTGAAGCTCGCCGCGGTGACGGCCGGCGGTGCGTTCGCACTGGCGCCGCCGGACTGGCGGGAGCCGATCCCGGAGTCGCTGACCTGGGCGCCCCTGGTCGGCCACCCGATCGTGCGGCGCACGTGGGCGGCCTGGCCGGCCGCCGCACGTCGCCGCGACCTCGGGCACCTGGTCGCCGCGCTCGAGTACCGGGGGCCGGAGTAGCCGTTCCCCGGGGTGGCGCACCACTTATGGCGGCCATAAGCAGCGCCACCAGGCCGGCGGGAAAATCCGCGGCCTCCGCCGCATTGCACCCAGCGGTCGGTCAGACGCCGACCGATTCGTGCGAGACGAGATGTGGTGGAGAAGATCATGGAACTGCAGGAGACGGTTGCGCTCGTGACCGGTGGCACCAGCGGCATCGGCCGGGCCACCGCGGTGGCGCTGGCCGAGCGGGGGGCCCACGTGGTGATCTCCGGTCGGGACGTGAGCCGGGGCGACGAGGTGGTGCGGGAGATCCGGGCGGCCGGTGGCCGGGCGGACTTCCTGGCCGCCGACCTGCGCGACGAGGCGTCCGCGCGGTCGCTCGCCGCGCGTGCCCGCGCCGTGGCCGGCCGGGTGGACATCCTGGTCAACAACGCGGGCGTCTACCCGTTCGGGCCGACGGAGCAGACCGACGAGCAGACCTTCGACGCGGTGTACTCGCTCAACGTGAAGGCACCCTATTTCCTGGTCGCGGAGCTGGCGCCGGAGATGGCCAAGCGCGGCCACGGCGTCGTGGTCAACGTGACGACGATGGTCGCCGAGTTCGGCGCGCCGGGCTTCGCCCTGTACGGGTCGAGCAAGGCCGCGCTGGTGCTGCTCACGAAGGCGTGGGCGGCCGAGTACGGCCCGCAGGGCGTGCGGGTCAACGCGGTGAGCCCCGGCCCGACCCGGACCGGGGGCACCGCGACCATGGGCGACGCGCTCGACCAGCTGGCCGCGCAGGCGCCGGCCGGTCGGCCCGGGTCGGCCGAGGAGATCGCGGAGGCGATCGCGTACCTGGCCAGTGACCGGGCGAGCTTCGTGCACGGCGCGGTGCTGCCGGTGGACGGCGGGCGGGTCGCCGTCTGAGCCGGACGTACGCCGGTCGTGGCGGCCCGCCTCACCGGGCGGGCCGCCACGCGGTCCTGGCTACACGCCCAGGCCGCCGAGGACCGTCATCTCCTGGCTGGCGAACTCGCCGGTGAGCAGGGGCATGGCCCGGGCGATGGCGGCCTTCGTCTCGGGCAGGTCCAGCGACCGGTCGTGGTGCTCCTTCGACTCCCAGATCTCGCTGACCCGGACGAGGTCGGGGTCGTCCTCGACGACGCCGACGGCGTAGAGGCGGCAGCCCGCCGCTCGCAGGCCGTCGACGCCCTCCAGCAGGATCGCCACCACGTCGTCGCGGTGCCCCGGTCGGGTCCTCATGGAGTTGACGAATCCGTACGGCATCACACGTCCTCACGCCGGGCCGAAAGCTGACGGCATCAGCTTGCCCGCCCGGTACGACAGCGGGCGTACGCCCCGGGCGTGTCGCGGGAGGAGCGGCTCTCGCGACGCCCGGCCCGTCGCCGGCGGGGACGGCGACGCGCCGGCGGGGTGCGGACGGATCCGCGCCCCGCCGGTGGCCGGTCCCGCCCGCGGGGGGCAGGACCGGCGGGGCTCACGGGTTGGTGATCCCCATCGTGTAGCTGCCCGAGCCGCTGTAGGCGTGGACCTCGAACCGGTAGTAGCCGGCGGTGCCCGTGTAGGTCAGCGACTCGTCCGGGCCGGAGCTGTACGACCCGGCGACGTCCACCCAGGTCGACCCGTTCCACTTCTGGAGGTACAGGTCGAAGTCGACGCCGGTGGGGCCGTCCAGGCAGCCGCGGTGGGTGCCGGAGACCGACGAGTAGTAGTAGCTGCCGTTGGGCTGGTAGACGCTCTGCCCGGAGGAGACGGAACCGGTGTAGGTCGCCTCGTAGCCGGTGCAGCCGGTCGGCGGCGGCTCACCACCGCCGCTGGTGCGCAGCGTCAGGCCGTACGCGGAGAGGATCTCGTTGACCGGCTGGAAGTAGGTCGTGCCGCCGGAGGTGCAGTTGCCGGAGCCACCGGAGGTGACGCCCTGCGCCTGCTGGCCCGAGAGCCACGATCCGCCGGAGTCGCCGGGCTCGGCGCAGACGTTCGTGCGGGTGAGGCCGGTGACCGTGCCCTGCGGGTAGTTGACCGTCTGGTTCTTGGCCTGGATGGTGCCGCAGTGCCAGCCGGTCGTGGAGCCGGAGCGGCAGATCGAGGCGCCGACGGCGGCCTCGGTGGAGCCGGCCACCGTGACGTTGCCGCCGGCGTAGTTGTTCACCCACGGCTGCGGGGTCCAGTTGGAGTTGGTCTGCACCCACGCGTAGTCGTTGCCGGGGAACGAGGATCCGCGGAAGGTGCCCTGGGCGACCTGGTTGTAGCCCTGGGTCGCCGTGCCGACGGTGCCGCAGTGCCCGGCGGTCACGAACCCGCCGACCACGGAGAAGCCGACCGAGCAGCGCCCACCCATGTAGTAGGCGTCGCCACCGCGCACGTCGTAGTAGGTGCGCGGGGCCTCGGTGGTGGCGACCACGCGGACGGCGGCGGGGTCGACGCGGCTGGCCCGGACGAACGCGGCGGCCGCGCCGGTGTCGCGGGCGAGGACGACCACCGTGTTGGTGGTGACGTCGACGTACCAGCCGGGGATGGCGGTGGCCGACGCCCGGGCGGCGTGGCGGTCCAGCGCCGACTTGATCCGGTCGAGGTCGGCGCCGCTGCGGGTGACGAGGGCGGGCTGCGCGCCGGCGGCCCGGACGCGGTCGGCGGCGGAACGGTCGGTGACCGCGACGACGAGCGTGTCACCGGCGAACCAGCCGCCGGCGTACGTGGCGCCGAGCGACCGGCGCAGGGCGGCGTCGGTGCGGCTGCCCTTCTCGTCGCGGGCGACGCGGGCGCGGGCCTGGCCGGCGGTCAGCCCCAGGTCGCGCTGCATCGCGGCGAGCATCGCCGACGACGCCGCGTCTGCTCCGGCGGCGACGGCGGGGCCGGTCGGTGCCGCGGCGGCGGGTGACGCCACGGCGGTGAGGGCGCCGACGGGCAGCAGGATCGCTGCTGCCGCGGCGGCGAGGCTTCGTCTCATCGTGCCTCCTGGTGGACGGCCGCGGCGCGGTCGGGGGTGCACCGCGGGCAGGTCAGGCACAACCTACGACGTCCCGATCGAGGTGTCTCTATATCACCTGGCTCATACCGTCTCGCAGGCTGTAGGAAAACTTCTTTCAAGCGATTGACTTCGATGGTTTGCGACACAACAATCCTCGCCTATATCAACTCCCATCAATCTCATTCCCCTGGGAGGAGGCACCCATGGCAGCTCTACGAGGCGAGGTGTCCTGGTTCTGCTGCGGCAGCGCCTGGGGCCCGTGCGGCACCGCCGGCGGCGGCGCGTGCGGCACCTGCCGGTCGGGCAACTACCAGCACGCCTGGCCGAACACCTCGGACGCGTGCCTGGCCATCACCCGCCCCGACGCCTGCGGAATCACCGGCATGAGCCGGCGCGGATGCGGGTTCCGGCACTACACCACCAACCTCTGCAACGGCGCCCGGGTCGGCACCACCATCGCCGACTGCGGGCCGCAGACCGACCTGTTCTGCGGTGAGCGCACCTGCTGCGGCTCGGCCTGCGGCAGCAACCGGATCATCGACCTCACACCGGCGGCGTACAGCGCGATCGCCAGCCTCTCCACCGGGCTGCGGCCCTGCTCGGTCGACACCGTCTGAACGGGAAGGTGCCCCATGAACCAGACCCTGGACCGCCGCCGACTGCTCGCCACCGCCGCGCTCGGCGGAGTGGTCGGCGCCACCGCCCTCGGTTCGCTGGCCCCCGAGGCGGCCTTCGCCGCCGAGGCGACGGCCGTCGAGCCCGGGATGCCCGACCCGAACTTCGCCGAGGGTCGGATCAGCAAGATCTCCGGCAACATGCTGCTGGTCACCGGCTCGGACACGGTCCTGCACTCGATCCGGATCACCGGCGGCACCAGCATCTGGAAGCTGCAACCGACCACGTTCGACCAGGTCGCGGTCGGTGACGGCCTCTACGCCCGCGGCGTACGGCTGCCCGACGGCACGCTCGCCGCGGACGCCGTCTGGGTGAACATCGTGAACCTGCACGCCCACATCGCCTCCGTGGGCCGCAACGTGCTGCACCTCGACCACAAGGGACAGCACATCGTCGGGCACGTCGTGCCGCGGCTCTCCGCCGCGGTCTACAACGGCACGCCGGCGGTCAGCGACCTGTCGCTGCTGCGCGTCGGCCGGCACGTCCAGGTGCTCGGCGCCTGGCACCCCGACACGAACGAGATCGACATCGCCACCGTCTACGCCGCCGCCTGACCGGGCGGCGCCCCGGGCGCTGCCCGCGTACGCCCGGGGCGCCGCCACGAGCACCGGAGGGAGAACCATGATCGAGATGATCGCGGCGCTGCAACCGCTGGTCGTCGGCGCCGTGCTGCTCTGGTCCGCCCGCGTCAAACTCCTCAGCCGGCACGCCGCCGCGGTCGCCGGCCGGTCGGCGCTGGTCAACCTGCTCGGCGAGCGCCGGGCGCTACCCGCGTACCGGCTGGTCGGCGGCGTCGAGCTGACGCTCGGCGGGCTCCTCGTCCTGCCGCCCGCGCTGCGTGCGGAGGCGGCCGCCGCCGCCGTGCTCGCCGCCGGCTTCCTCGCGTACCTCGGCTACGCCCGCCGGGCCGCGCCGACGTCGTCCTGCGGCTGCCTGAGCGCCCGGGCGACTCCCGTGTCCCACCGCGGCATCGCCCGCGCCGGGCTGCTCCTCGCCGCGAGCGGCCTCGCCGCGCTGGCCCCCGGTGGCTGGCTCGCCGCCCTCACCGCACGGCCGTTCGCCGGGACGGCCGTCCTTCTCGTCGAGCTGGCCGCGATCGTGGCGCTCTCGCCCGAGCTGGACCGGGCCTGGCTGCTGCCGCTGCGCCAGCTGCGGATGCGGCTCACCCACCCGCTGCGCGGCAACTCCGGGGTGCCGCTGCTCGCCACCGTCCAGCAGCTCCAGCTCAGCGACGCGTACCGGCGGGTCGCTCCACTGCTCCGCTCCGACGTGCGCGAGCACTGGGACGACGGCGACTGGCGCTTCGTGGGGCACGCCGCCCGCTACCAGGGGCGAGCGGCCACGGCCGTGTTCGCCGTGCCACTGGCCGACCCGGAACCCGCCGCGGTGCGCGTCGCCGTGGTCGACGACACCACGGGACACACCCTGCTGAGCCTCGCCGGCACCCCGCCGGCCGCCGGCCCCCATCTGGCCGTCTCTCCGGCCTGACCGTCGGGAACGCCCCCGACCAAGGAAGCGAGGTCACCGACGATGCACAGCCGACGACGGGCCGGTGGAGCGGCCCTTTCCCTGCTGGTCGCCGGGCTGGTCGCGGCGGTGGCCGCGCCGGCCGCGGCGGCCGTCCCCGACGGCGCGGTCCGCGCCGCGGTCCCCGACGCGGCGGCGCTCACCGAGGCGGTGACCGGGAAGCTGCTCGCCACCGCCACGCCGGCGCGGGTGGCGGCGACGTCGCAGACCCGGGTCACGGTGAGCCGCCGTGCCGCCGGGTGGGCCTTCGGCACCGTGGTGGCCCTCGCGCCACGGGAGACCGACGCCCATCCGACCGGTGCGGTCTTCGTCGCCCACGCCGAGCACGGCGCGTGGCGGGTCGCCTTCGACGGCGACGTCGACTTCGGCGCGCTCGCCACCGCGTCCCCGCTGGTGACGAGCCAGGAGAAGGTGGTACTCGGCAGCGAACCGGCACCGCTGTACGCGGGTGGCGACTACCGCACCGGAATGGCCCTGCCCTTCGCCGTCGGGCAGACGTGGACGCTCACCGGCGGCCCGCACGGCTGGGGCGGCGGCGAGTCGCCGTACAGCTCGGTCGACCTCGCCGGCGGCGACCAGGTGGTGCGGGCCGCCCGCGCCGGTACGGCGTACACGATGTGCCAGGGCTGGATCCGGGTGATCCACGACCGGGGCTACGCGACCGACTACTACCACCTGTGGAACAACATCTCCGTCAACGGGGCGAGCGTCGCCCAGGGCGCCTTCCTCGGCTACACCGGCACCGACGTCACCTGTGGCGGGGCCGCCTCCGGCCGGCACGTCCACTTCGGGCTGCGGCAGGACGGCGCGTACGTCCCGATCGCCGGCCACGACATCGGCAAGTGGGTGTTCGCCAACGGCGCGGGCGCGTACCAGGGTGGCGCCCGGCACGGGTCGGCCTGGGTCGGGGCCGGTGGCGCCCTGCACAACTTCGGCGCGCTCGGCCTGAACCAGGGCGTGGTCGACGCCAACGGCGGCGGGACCCTCACCCGGCGGGCGGGCCCGGGCACCGGCTACGCGGCCCTCGGCTCGCTGGCCGACGGTGCGACCGTCACCATCTCCTGCTCGGCGAACGGCACGACCCACACCGGGCGGTACGGCACCACCGCGCTCTGGGACCGGCTCAGCGACGGAAGTTGGGTCTCCGACGCGTACCTCTGGACCGGGGTCAACGGTCCGGTCAACGGCTGGTGCTGACCAGCGCGACCGTCGGTCGGTCCGCCGCACGGGGGGCCGGCCTCGGAAAGGAGTGGCAGTGACCGTAGCAGCAGCACCCGTCTTCCGTCGGGTCCGATTCGTGTTGGGCGGCGCGCTCGCCCTGATCACCGCGCTGGCCGCCCCGGCGGCGGCCGGCCCGGCGGCGCCCGCCGCGCCGGTCCGAGCGCCGTCTCCGCTGGCCGTCGCCTTCGACACCGCCTCCGCGCGGTACGACGTGCCCCGCGACCTGCTCGTGGCGCTCGGGTACGCCGAGACGCGGCTGGACATGCACGCCGGGGCGCCGAGCGCGGCCGGCGGCCACGGGCTCATGCACCTGGTGCACAACCCGCGGCAGCGCACCCTCGACGAGGCGGCCACCCTCACCGGGCTGGACCGGGCCGCGCTGCGCGCCGACCCGGCCGCGAACGTGCTCGGCGCGGCGGCCGTGCTGCGCGCGTACGCCGACGAGGCCGGACTGACCGCGACCGCGCGCGACGACCTCGGCCGGTGGTACGGCGCGGTCGCCCGCTACGGCGGCGCGCGGGAGGCGTCGGCGGCGCGGCTCTACGCCGACACGGTCTACGACCTGCTGCGGAGCGGGTTCTCGTCCGACGCCGGCGAGAGCGTGCCCGGACGGGCCGTCACACTGCGGCGCGGCGAGCTGGAGCGGGCGGCGCCCGGCGGCATCGGCACGCTGAGCGCCGACTACCCGCCGGCGGCGTGGGCGCCGGCCAGCACCAGCAACTACACGGTGGCGAGCCGGCCCGGCAGCCACCCGGTGACGTACGTCGTCATCCACGTGACCCAGGGCTCCTACGCGGGCTCGATCAGCTGGTTCCAGAACCCGGCCGCGCAGGTCAGCGCGCACTACACGTTCCGCTCGTCGGACGGCGCCGTCACCCAGTCGGTGCGGGAGAAGGACATCGCCTGGCACGCCGGCAACTGGACCTACAACACCCGGTCGATCGGCATCGAGCACGAGGGGTACGTCGACAACCCGGCCTGGTTCACCGACGCGATGTACCGCGCCTCCGCGGCCCTGACCCGCAGCCTCACGGCGAAGTACGGCATCCCCCGCGACCGGGCCCACATCATCGGCCACATCGAGGTGCCCGGCGCCACCCACACCGACCCGGGGCCGAACTGGAACTGGACCTACTACATGCAGCTCGTCAACGGCGTGACCGGCATCGGCTCGGGCACCGTGGCCACGTCGGGCAACCTGAACGTGCGCTCCGGCCCCGGCACCGGGTACGCGGTCGTCGACACCCTCGCGCCCGGCGCGACGGTGAGCGTCTACTGCCAGACCGCCGGCACCTCGGTCACCGGCCCGTACGGCACCAGCACCGTCTGGAACCGCATCGGCACCAACCGCTGGGTCTCCGACGCGTACGTCCTGACCGGGCACAGCGGATACATCCCGGGCGTGCCCCGCTGCTGACGACGTCGGGCGGTCGCGGTGCCGGGGACGACCCGGCCCCGCGACCGCCCTGATCGACGGACGGACGCGAGAACGGGCGGTCAGGTGGTGGTCCGGACGATCGCCGAGCACTCCCGGTCGACCTGGTCGGCGCTCGTGCAGGCCCGGAAGCGCACCTCGCTCCCCTCGTACATGTTCTTGTTGCAGTAGCCCCAGTCGCCGTGGTTGTTGACGCACTTGCCCTGCCGGTAGAGCGCGCCGCCGCGGTAGTTCCACCACCAGCCGACGGCCTGGGAGCCGTAGCTGAGCACCCAGACCACGTCGCCGTACGGTTCCCAGCAGGCGAGCGCGCTGTTCGTCCAGTCGAAGTCGCCGCAGACGACGTCGTCCGGCGGCGTTCCGGGGGTGGTGAAGTCGATCTCGTAGTCCACGGCGGCGGCCGCGGCGGCGCCGGGCGCGGAGCCGGGGACCGGAGCCGTCGCGGCGGTGGCCCCGACGGTGGGAACCGGGGCCGCGGCGGCCGGGGCGGTCCCGGCCGCGGTGAACGCCAGCAGGCCCGCCAGCACGGTGGCGAGGGAAGCGGTGATGATCCTTCGGTCGGTCATGGCACGAGGGTGCGGCGGGACTGTTTGGCCCGCGTTCGCGGCGGTGTTTGGCCGGGACGGTCAACCGGCGACGCGGTGGCGGAAACGCGGATGGGCCTCCCGCAGCAGCGCCTCGATCAGCGGGGTCCACGTGTCCTCGCCGGTCGCCGCGCCCAGCACGACGAGGGCGCGAGCCTGCTCCAGACGGCAGCCGAGGCGGTCGAGCAGGTCGGCGGCGCCCCGGGCGAGCCGGGCGGCGGCCGCGCGGTCCCCGAGACGGAGGGCCACCTCCGCGAGCACCGTCACGGCCATCCCCTCGTAGGGCCGGTAGCCGCACGCGCGGGCGAGCGTCGCGGCCTCGGCGGCGCTGCCCCGCGCGCGCTCCGCGTCGCCGGCGGCCAGGTACGCCCGGCCGAGGCCGAGCAGGGCGAGCGCGCGTCCCTGCGCCGCCTCCGCCCGTTCGGACAGGTGCCGCGCACGCCGGAAGTGCAGCACCGCGAGCCGCCGGTGACCGAGTTCGAGGCGTACGGTGCCGAGGCTGTGCAGCACCAGGGCCTGCGCGAACGGATCGGTCACCGTACGCAGGGCGGCCAGACCGGCGACGGCCGTGCGCACGGCGCCGGTCAGGTCGCCCTGGTACAGGCGGACCAGCGCGAGGTGCCCGGCCGCCGCCGCCCGGCCCTCCACGTCACCCAGCTCCTCGTACCGGGCGGCGGCCTGGCTCAACTGCCCGTGCGCCTGCTCCAGGCGACCCCGGTACAGGCTCAGCACGCCGAGGTTGATGCGCGCGGAGGCGGCCCCGCGCCTCGCCCCGGCACGCTCGTGCCGCCGCAACGCCGCCTCCAGGTCGGCCTCCGCGGCCTCCAGCCGCCCGGTGAGCAGCCGGATGACGCCGAGGTTGTTGAACGCCACCGCCACCTGGGCGGTGTCCCGGCCGCCGTACGCGGCGAGCGTCTGCGCCAGCTGGCGTTCCGCGGCGCGGGTCCGGCCCGTACGGGACAGCTGCACGGCGATCAGCGAGCGGGCGGAGAGGTCGCCCTCCGCCCACCCGATGCGGCGGCTGAGCCGCCGGCTCCGGGCCGCGTGCGCGATGGCCTCGCCGGGATGGCCCTGGAGCACGTGTGCGATGGCGAGGCTCAGCCGCAGCGCCGCGACGGCCCTGACCTGCCCCTCCGCCTCGGCGGCCCGCAGCCCGGCCCGGGTCACCGCCAGCCATCCGGCGATGTCCCGCGTGGCCAGGAACTTGACCCGGAGCCCGAGGGCCAGCCGCCAGGCCAGGTCGGGCGCGCCACGGTCGGCCGCCGTGAGGGCCAGCGAGCGCAGGTGGTCGTACTCGCCGTCTAACCATTCGACCGCCTCGGCCGGACCGGCGAACACCGGCGGCGGGTCGTCGGTGTCGACGCGGAGCAACTGGGGTGCCAGGAGCCGGCTGGCGGCCCACACCCGGTCGAGGTACCAGCGGTGGACGCGCCGGACCGCCGCCTCCCGCTCGCAGGCGGGGTCGCGCTCGGCGGTGAGGTTCGCGGCGTACTCGTGCAGCAGGTCGTGCAGCACGAGACGCCCGCCGGGGCCGACGGTGAGCAGGTGCGCGTCGACCAGGCGGAGCAGCAGCGGCTCGACCTCGCCGGCCGGCCGACCGGTCAGCGCGACCGCCAGGGAGCGGTCGAACTCGCTCACCGGGAGCAGCCCGAGGAACCGGAACACGCGCTGGACGGGTGGCGCCAGCCGGCTGTACGAGTGGTGGAACACCGCGGTCACGCCGCTGGCGCTGTCGTCGCTCGTGTGCAGCAGCGGCAACCGCGACTCGCCGGCGAGCTGGTCGGCGCGGGCGGCGACCGGACGCGCGGCGGCGGGCAGGTCGACGGCGGCGATGCGCAGCGCCAGGGGCAGCAGCCCGCAGCGGCGGGCGAGGGCGCGGGCCGCGTCCGGCTCGGCGGCGACCCGCTCGGGGCCCGCGATCCGGCCGATCAGTTCGACGGCGTCGGTCTCGTCGAGGGCGTCGATCTCGACGCGCTCGGCGCCCTCGCGCACGACCAGGCCGAGCAGCCGCTCCCGGCTGGTGACGAGGACGCGCGTGTGCGGCCCGCTCGGGAGCAACGGCCGCACCTGTTCGGCGGTGCGGGCGTCGTCGAGGAGCACGAGCAGGCGCAGGTCCGCGGTGAGGGAGCGGAAGAGCGCGGCGGCCTGCTCCACGTCGGGTGGCACCTGGCGGGCCGGCACGCCGACGCCGGCGAGCAGGTGGCCGAGCGCGTCGCGCGCCGTCAGCTCCGGATCGGCGCCGTAGCCGTGCAGGTGCACGTAGAGCTGCCCGTCGGGGAAGGCGTCCGCGGCCGCGCGGGCCGCCCGTACGGCCAGCGTCGTCTTCCCGGCTCCGGCCATGCCGGAGATCACGGCGATCGCCGGGCCGGACGCCGGGCCGGTCAACAGGCGCGCGATGCGGGCGAGTTCCCGTTCCCGGCCCACGAAGTGCTGACCGACGGCGGGCAGTTGCCGGGGCCGGGGCGCCGGACCCGGCGGGACCGGGGGCGCGGTCACCGGCTCCGGCGCGGCGGCCGGTGGCGCGGCCGCCGTCACGGGCGCCGGCGGGGCGGCCAGCGCGGGATCGCCCGCGAGGATCCGCTGGTGCAGACGCTGCAGTGTCACGCCGGGCTCGATGCCCAACTCGGTACGCAGCAGCCGGCGCCCGCGCGTGAACACGTCGAGCGCGTCGGCGCGCCGGTCCGCCCGGTGCAGGGCGAGCATGAGCTGGGCCTGCAACCGTTCGTCGAGCGGCCGTTCGGCGGCCAGACGGTTGAGCTCGGGGAGCAGGTGGACGTGCCGGCCGAGCGCCAGGTCCGCCTCGATGCGCGCGGCCCGCGCCGCGGCGCGCAACTCCTCCAGGGCCGGGCCCTCGGCCGCGGCCAGCTCCTCGGTGACGTCGGCCAGCGCCGGTCCCCGCCACAGGCCGAGCGCCTCGTCCAGGAGCGCGGCGGCCGCCGCCGCGTCGCCCGCGTCCAGCGCCGCCCGGCCCGCGGACGTGAGCGACCCGAACCGCACCGCGTCGACGGTCTCGCCGGGCACCTGGAGCACGTAGCCGGCCGGCCGGCGGACGATGACACCGGCGGGGAGGGACCGGCGCAGCAGCGACAGGTACTGGTGCAGCACCCGCCGGGCGGTGGGCGCCGGGTGGGTGCCCCAGGTCAGGTCGATCAGACGGGCGGCGGGGACCGGCCTGTTCGCGGCTACCGCCAGGGCGGCGAGCACCGTCCTCGGTTTGGTGCCCGACAGCGGGAGCCGGGTCCGGTCGTTCCACACCTCCACCGGACCGAGGATCCGAAACTCCACGCGCCAATCCTGGCACGGTCGTCGATGCCCAACCAGTTGATCGACGTCGTCGCAGGCAGGGGACCAGCGTGGGAAGATCTAAACAACCGGTCGCACACCACCGCAACAGTCCGCCCGCATCGTCCTTCCGGAAACCCCCTCCAGGAAGGCGACGACATGCACCGAATGCTCCACAGGGGACGGCGCGGCCACCTCCGGCGCCGCGCCGTCCTCGCCGCGCTGCTCGCCCTGACGTCGATCGGCGTGACGGTCACCATGGCCGCGCCGGCCCAGGCGGCCGAGCCGCGCGGCACCCGGATCAGCCGCGCGGAGATCATCGTCCGGGCGTACGACTGGTGGCAGCGCCGGATTCCCTACGACCAGGAAGCCTCGGCCACCGACGTCGAGGGCGTCCGCTACCGCACCGACTGTTCCGGGTTCATCTCGATGGCCTGGCGGCTGTCCAGCAGCCGGACCACCGACGACCTCGACGACATCTCCACCCCCATCTCGAAGGCCAACATGCAAGAGGGCGACATGATGATGTGGGACGGCACCGGCACCCAGGGGCACGCGGTGCTCTTCGAGAAGTGGGCCAACGCCGACAAGACCCGGTTGTGGATCTTCGAACAGGCGAGCACGGCGGAGGACATGAACCACCGTGAGGCGGCGCTGTCGGAGTTCTCCCACATGACCGCCTACAAGTACGGCGACGGCGACGGCGCGGCCGACTCGCGTAACGAGTCGTTCAACCAGGTCGCGGGCACCGAGGTGCCCAACCCGGGAATCTCCGCCCCGGCCTGCAACTCACGGACGCTGCCGCTGTTCCGGCTCACCGGCTACCGCAACGTCGAGATGAGCTACCACAGCTGCATCCGGGCGGAGTCGTCCACCACGTTGACCGGGTGGATCGCCGTCTCCTGGCGACCGTACTCGGGCACCGACGACGACAGCACAGTCACCGTCGGCACCAAGTTCGACGGCTTCGGGATCCATCCGCAGTTGCAGGTGGACGACATCACCAAGAAGGAATGGGAGTGCTGGGTCGGCGGTGACATCAACGCGGCGGCCTCGGGCGTACGCGGCTGCTCGTTCTCCGCGACCCGCCCGACCAGCGGAACCGTCACCGTGGACGGGTTCCTGAACTGGGACGAGAACAACGACGGTCTGTTCGCGTTCGGCCCGCACTACGTCTACGGCAGCCCGGTCCTCTGACCGGCTCCCACGAGTGGCCGGGGTCCCCGTGGACCCCGGCCACGCCGGCTCCACCCGTCGTTCCGGCTCAACCCTTCTGCTTCTGCTGGCACGGCACGCAGAACCGGGCGTGCGGCAGGATCTCCAGCCGCTCGGTCGGGATGTCACCCTGGCAGCGCTCGCAGACGCCGTAGGTGCCCTCGGCGATCCGCCGCAGCGCGCCGGAGATCTGCTCCAGGCTCTGCCGGGTCGCGGCGATGAGGGCCGACTGGGTGTGGGCCTGGTTGGGGTCGCCGGTGTCCGCGGTGAGTTCGGTCAGTCTCGCCGTCTGGACCTCGAACTCCTGGCTGAGGGACGCGTGCAGGTTGTCGAGCCGGTCCTGGTCGGCCCGTCGGTGGGTGCCGGTGCTCATGATGGTTCTCCTTGTCCGGATAACGAAAAAGGGCCGAAGCTGTGAAGCTTCGCCCCTGGCGTCCGTTGCGTGATGTGACGGATTCGCCGGTGGGCCACGACCCGGAACGGGGCTCGGCAGCCCCTGGGTGACCGGGGTGGGCACGATGCGCGCACCGGCGCAGCGGCCCCCCGGCAGCGCGGCGCGGACCGGCCGGTGGGCAGCCGGCATCACCGTCAGCAGCGTGACGGTTGCGGCATCCTCACGGACCGGTGGCATCCGACCACCATAGGTGGCCGCCGCGAGAATGCCAACCGGCTTCGGCGGTATCACCCGGCCAGGGCCGGGATCGGTTCGGCCGGACGCAGCCGGCCCCGGGCCACCAGCTCGACGGTGATCACGACGGCGACGGCCTCCACGGCGAGCAGCCCGACGAGGACGAACAGCTGGGTCACCCCGGCCTCGACGGGGCTCGCACCGCCCAGCAGGACCCCGACGAACGCTCCCGGCAGGGTCACGAGCCCGACCGTACGGGTCTGGTCCAGCGCCGGGATCAGCGCCTGAGCGGCCGCGTCGCGGCACACCAGCAGCACCGCGTCCCGGGGCGACAGTCCGAGCGCGAGGGCCGCCTCCACCTCGCCCCGCCGGCCGGTCACCTCGTCGAGCGCCCGGCGCCCGGCCAGCGAGGTGGCGGTCATCGCCCCGCCGATCAGGATGCCCGCCACCGGGATGATCGCTATCCCGCGCAGGGGGACGAGGCCGGCGGCCAGCAGCGCCGCCACCACGGCGAGACTCCCCGCGACGATCGGGACCGCCGCCCACCAGCCTCTCGTACCGCTCGTGATCCGGCGGGCCGCGGTGCCGGACGCGACCGCGCACATGAGCACGACGAAACCGGCCGTCGCCGGGAGGGAGGCCACGATCGCGGCGATGAGCAGCGACACGGCGGTCAGTTGGGCGGCCGCGCGGACGGCGGCGACCACGATCTGGCGTCCGTGCCCGAGCCGGCCGATCCTCGCCACGGCCGCCGCGGTGGCGGTCAGCGCGGCGAGCGCCACCCAGAGCTTCGGCCCGAGCACCAGCATCGTCGAGGACATGGGCACGAGTCTTCCGGCCGCCGGGCGGCACTGCACGGGTGGGTGCGGCGTGACCCGGCCGGCGTAGGTGGTGGCGCCACCCGCGCGCGGGGCTCAGCCGACGGAGAGGCCGGTGGGCAACGGCAGCGTGGGAAGGGACGGCAGCGGCAGGGACGGCAGGCCGCTCGGATGCAGGGGAAGCGACGGGAGAGGCAGGATGTGCGGCGATCCGGGCGTGGACGACGACGGTGCCGGCGGTGGCCCGGACGGGGCAGGTGGTGCCGGGGCGGTTCCGGTGGGGTCGGGTGCGGGGGCGGTCGGCGCCGGGGAGCCCGGAGCGGGGTCACCGGCCGGAGTGCGCGGGAGAGCGGGTACGGCCGCGACCACGTCGCGTTCCAGCGCGTCGAGTTCGGCGCGCAGCCGGGCGGCGACGGCCGGATCGTCCACGCCGGCGAGGTCCCGACGGGCCTGGGCGAGCAGCGCGCGCGCCTCGTCGAGGCGGCCCTCCGCCACGGCCGTGCGGGCCTGGGCCAGCGTGTTCTCCACGCCGCGCACCTGCGCCTGCTCGGGGTAGAGCACGCGGGTCAACGACCACAGTGGGCTGGAGGGTCCGGCGTTCCGGCTGCCCAGGCCGAGCCCGGTGGCGACCGCGAGGAGTGCGATGACGGCGGCGGCGACGCGCAGCGCTCCCCGACCGACCGGCGCCGCACCGATGGCGGGCAGCGGGGCGGCCGCCTCCGCCGCCGCGCGGATCAGCCGCTTCTCGTCGTCGCTGTCGACGTCCGTGCGCCAGGCGGCCAGCATCGCGGCGACCTGGTCGCCGGCCGGCGGGGGCTCGCCGCGGCCGAGCGCGTCGAGGAGCGCGTCGTCCCGGGCGATCGTCGCCAGGTCCAGCTCCTCACCGCCCTCGCGGTGCTGCCGCTCCGTCATGCCGCCACCTCGCCGAGTGTGTCGCCCGCCAGCGTACGGAGGCGGGCGAGCGCGCGGGACTGGGCCACCCGGACCGCGGCGGCGGACATGCCGACGATCGCGCCGACCTCCTCAGCCGGAAGACCGACCGCCACCCGGAGGACCACGATCTCCCGCTGTGTCTCGGGCAGCTGGTCCAGTAGGTCCGAGAGCCGGCGGGCCAGGTCGGTGGCCACGGCCCGCTGCTCCGGCCCCGGTTCCGAGTCCGCGGTCTCCGGCGGCGGCTCCGTGGTGGTGACCGAGGCCGCGCGGACCGCCGCCCGCTGCGCGTCGGCCACCTTGTGCCCGGCGATGGCGTAGACGAACGCGGAGAACGGCACGCCCTGCTCCCGGTAGCGGGGCAGTGCCCGCAGGACGGCGAGGCAGATCTCCTGGGCCACGTCGTCGGCCGTGGTGTACGCCCCGCCGACGCGGCCCAGCCGTGCCCGGCAGTAGCGCACCAGGCCGGGACGGATGTCGGCGAGCAGCGTCGCGGTGGCCGCCCGGTCACCCTGGGCGGCCCGGTGGACGAGTTGGGGCTCGATGGTGGTCGTCATCGCGTCGGGGGGCACCTTCGTTACCGGCCGGTTAACGGGCACGCTATCGAGCCGCCCGCCGATTTGCCTAGCGCACGGTCGGTGACGTCGCGGTGTCGGAAAGAAGTGTGTTGCGTCCGGACGGTCCGCCGCGATGTCACCAGTAACGACGGGAGGAGGCGACCATGGGCGTCGAGGTGGCCGTGCGGGGGCTCACCAAGTCCTTCAATGGCCAGCCCGTCTGGTCCGACGTCAGCCTCACCCTGCCGGCCGGTGAGATCTCGGTGCTGCTCGGCCCCTCCGGCACCGGCAAGTCGGTGTTCCTCAAGACCCTGGTCGGGCTGCTCCGCCCCGACCGTGGCTCGATCCTCATCGAGGGGCTCGACCTGCCCCGGCTCTCCGAGCGCGCCCTCTACGAGGTCCGCAAACTGTTCGGCGTGCTGTTCCAGGACGGCGCGCTGTTCGGCTCGATGACCATCTACGACAACGTCGCCTTCCCGCTGCGCGAGCACACCCGCAAGACGGAGGCGGAGATCCGCGCCGTGGTCACCGAGAAGCTGGACATGGTCGGTCTGATCGGCGCCGAGCGGAAGCTGCCCGGGGAGATCTCGGGCGGCATGCGGAAGCGGGCCGGCCTGGCCCGGGCGCTCGTCCTCGACCCGCAGATCATCCTCTTCGACGAGCCCGACTCCGGGCTGGACCCGGTGCGTACGGCGTACCTCAACCAGCTGATCATCGATCTCAACCAACGGACCGAGGCGACGTTCCTGATCGTCACCCACGACATCAACACGGCCCGCACCGTGCCCGACAACATCGGTCTGATCTACCACGGTCACCTGGCCATGTTCGGGCCCCGGGAGATGCTGCTCTCCAGCACCGAACCGGTCGTGCGGCAGTTCCTCAACGCACAGCGGATCGGTCCGATCGGCATGGCCGAGGAGAAGGACGCCGAGGAGCTGGCGGCGGAGGCGCAGTCCGGGGCCGAGCTGCCCCCGCTGCCGCCGATCCCGCTCCAGCTACCGCCGTCCGACGGGCGGCCGCGCCGGGCCGAACGACCGCCGGGGCAGTGGTGCCGTGAGCACGGGGTCACGCCGCCACCCGGCTCGTTCGCGGACGGGGCGGGGGCGTCGCCCCGCGCACGCGAGCCCGAGCCCGCGGGTGGGCCGGCCGGTACGGGAGGTGGGGCCCGGTGAGCACCGCGGTCGACGTCGTCCGCCGGTCCGGCGAGTTCTTCGCGTTCTGCCTGGACACCCTGCGTGGGCTCGGCCGCAGGCCCGTGCAGGTACGGGAGTTCGTGCAGCAGGCCTGGTTCATCAGCTCCGTCTCCATCCTGCCCGCCGCGCTGGTGTCGATCCCGTTCGGGGCGGTCATCGCGCTGCAACTCGGCTCCCTGGTGCGTCAGCTCGGCGCGCAGTCCTTCACCGGCGCCGCCTCGGTCCTCGCCGTCGTCCGGGAGGCCGGGCCGATCGTCACCGCGCTGGTCATCGCCGGGGCGGGCGGCTCGGCGATCTGCGCCGACCTGGGCGCTCGGAAGATCCGCGAGGAGCTGGACGCCATGCAGGTCCTCGGCATCGACCCGATCCACCGGCTGGTGGTGCCCCGGGTGCTCGCCTCGATGCTGGTTGCCGTACTGCTCAACGGGCTGGTGAGCGTCGTCGGCGTCAGCGGCGGGTACGCCTTCAACGTGCTGTTGCAGGGCGGCACACCGGGCGCGTACCTGGCGAGCTTCCAGGCGCTCGGCCAGCTGCCGGACCTGGTGGTCGGCGAGGTGAAGGCGCTGCTGTTCGGTGCCGCGGCGGCGCTGGTCGCCTCGTACAAGGGGATGACCGCGAAGGGTGGGCCGAAGGGCGTCGGCGACGCGGTGAACCAGAGCGTGGTCATCACGTTCATGCTGCTGTTCGCGCTGAACTTCCTCGTCACGGCCGTGTACTTCCAGGTCGTACCGCAGAAGGGAAGCTGACGTGGCGCTGCTGCGACTCCTCGACGGGCTGGGCGGGCAGCTCGCCTTCTACCTGCGGGCGTTCGCCTGGAGCCCGCGCACGCTGCGCCGCTACAAGCGCGAGGTGGTACGGCTGCTCGCGGAGATCAGCTTCGGCAGGGGCGCCCTCGCGGTGCTCGGCGGCACCGTCGGGGTGATCTGCTTCCTCACCTTCTTCACCGGCACCGAGGTGGGATTGCAGGGCTACCAGGCGCTCCACCAGCTCGGCAGCAGCGCGTTCACCGGATTCGTCTCCGCGTACTTCAACACCCGGGAGATCTCGCCGCTGGTGGCGGCGCTGGCCCTGTCGGCCACCGTCGGCTGCGGGTTCACCGCACAGCTCGGCGCCATGCGGATCTCCGAGGAGGTGGACGCCCTCGAGGTGATGGGCGTGCCGTCGCTGCCGTTCCTCGTCACCACCCGGATGATCGCCGGCTTCATCGCCGTCATCCCGCTGTACGTGGTGGGCCTGCTCGCCAGCTACCTGGCCACCCGCACCATCGCCGTCTGCTACTTCGGACAGTCCGCCGGCACGTACGACTACTACTTCCACCTCTTCCTGCCGCCCGGTGACGTCCTCTGGTCGTTCGGCAAGGTGCTGGTGTTCAGCGTGATCGTCGTGCTCGTGCACTGCTGGTACGGCTACACCGCGAGTGGCGGCCCGGCCGGCGTCGGCGTCGCCGTCGGGCGGGCGGTCCGGCTGGCCATCGTGGCGGTCAACGTCGTCGACTTCTTCCTGTCCCTGGCCATCTGGGGCGCCACCACCACCGTCCGGATCGCGGGGTGAGCATGAGACATCGTGTCCTCGGCATCGTGTTCATCGCCGTGCTGACCGCGGCGCTGACCGCCTCGGTGCTGCAGTACCGCAAGGCATTCACCCCCGTCGCCTGGGTCACCCTGCACGCCGACCGCGCTGGCCTCCAGCTCACGGAGGGCGCCGACGTGAAGGTACGCGGCGTGCTCGTCGGCGAGGTGCGTTCGGTGCGCGGCACCGGCCAGGGCGCCGTGCTACGGCTGGCGCTCGACCCGGCCCGCACCGGCCGGATCCCGGCCGACGTGACCGCCCGCCTGCTGCCCAAGACTCTCTTCGGCGAGCGCTACGTGGAGCTGGTCCCGCCGGCCGGCACGGACGCCGGACCGATCCGCGACGGCTCGGTCATCGGCCAGGACCGCAGCCGCACCGCGGTGGAGCTGGAGCGGGTGCTGGACGAGGCGCTGCCGCTGCTGCAGTCGATCCGCCCCGACCAGCTCGCCGCCACGCTCGCCGCGCTCGCCACCGCGCTCGAGGGACGCGGCGAGCAGCTCGGCGCGACCGTCGAGCGGCTGGGCGCCTACCTGCGGGAACTCAACCCGGCGATGCCCACGATCACCGAGGACGTACGGAAGCTCGCCACTGTGCTGGACAGCTACGACGCCGCGCTGCCGGACCTGCTCGCCCTGCTGCGCGACGTCACCGTCACCGCCACGACCGTCACCGACCAGCGCACCCAGCTCGCCGCGTTCCTCGCCGACACGACCGGAACGGCCGAGGTCGCCGAGGGCTTCCTCGACCGGCACGGCGACCAGCTCATCCGGCTCGGCGCGGTCAGCCGGCCGGTGCTGGAGCTGCTCGCCACGTACGCCCCCGAGTACCCGTGCCTGGTCGACGGACTCGTCGCGCTGCAGCCACGGGTGGAGGAGGTCTTCGCGGGCGGGCGGATGCACATCACGCTCGAGGTGACACGCGACGGCGGGCCGTACGAGCCGGGCCGGGACGAGCCCGTGTACGGCGCGCGGAACGGGCCCCAGTGCCACGGTCTGCCGCACCCGCCGGTACCCGCGCCGGAAGTGCCGGTCACCGACGGTTACGACTATTCGGGCGACCGGCCGCACCCGCTGCTGCACGTCGGTGTGCCGACCCGGGAGCCCGCGAAGCAATCCGCTGCCGCGCGGCCCGACCTGCCCGCCGACGGCAGCCTGCCCGTCGAGATGGGCCGGGCCGGCACCGACGAGGAGCAGGCCCTGGTCAAGCCGCTCGTCGGCGCGCTCACCGGCCTTCTGCCGGAGGAGGTGCCGGACGTCGCGGTCCTGCTGTGGGGGCCGCTCCTGCGCGGAGGGGTGGTGAACGCCCGATGACCGGGAAGACCGTCGCCCCGCTGGTGAAGCTGCTGATCTTCGCCACCGTCACGGTGCTGCTGACCGGGCTGCTGGCACAGACCCTCGGCGCGTTCCCCGCCGGCGGCGTCACCTATCGGGCCCGGTTCACCGATGTCACCGGCCTGCTTCCCGGCGACGACGTCCGGGTCGCGGGGGTGCGGGTCGGCAAGGTCACCGACATCCGCGTGGTCGACGACAGCGTCGCCGAGGTGGCCTTCACGGTCAGCGCCGACCTGCCGGTGGCCACCAGCGTCCGTGCCAAGATCCGCTACCGGAACCTGGTGGGCCAGCGCTACCTCGCGCTGACCGAGGGGCCGGGGGACGGCCGGCCGCTGCCCGCCGAGGGCCTGATCCCGCTCGCCCAGACCACTCCGGCGCTCGACCTCACCACACTGTTCAACGGGTTCCGGCCGCTGTTCACCGCGCTGGACCCGGACGACGTCAACAAGCTCGCCTACGAGATCATCCAGGTGTTCCAGGGCGAGGGCGGGACCGTGTCGAGCCTGCTGCAACGCACCGCCTCGCTGACCAACACCCTCGCCGACCGGGACGCCGTCATCGGCCGCGTGATCACCAACCTCAACCAGGTGCTCACCACCCTCGCCGGCCGGGACGCCGAGCTCGACCGGACGATCAGTCAGGTGCAGCGGTTCGTCTCAGGTCTCGCCGCGGACCGCACCGCCATCGGCGACGCGCTGACCAACCTCGGCGAACTCACCGACGTGACGGCCGGGCTGCTCCAGGACGCACGACCCCCGCTGGCCGCCGACGTACGGGCACTGGGCGAACTCGCCGACACCCTCGACCGCAACGCCGCCGTCATCGACGGCACCCTCGGCCGGTTGCCGGAGCGGTACGAGTCGCTCACCCGGGTCGCCTCGTACGGCTCCTGGTTCAACTTCTACCTGTGTGACTTCGACGGGCGGGTGGCGGTCGCCGGCCACGCCCCACTCAACCCGGCGACCTTCAGCGCCCCGACCGCCCGCTGCAGCTCCGGAGGAAGCCGGTGAGATCCTTCCGCGAACGCAATCCCGTCGTCGTCGGCGCGGTCGGGCTGACCGTGGTCGTGGCAGCCCTGCTGGGAGCCTTTCAGCTCGACCGGCTGGCCGCGCTCACCGGCCGGACGTACCAGGCCGCCTTCCGTGACGCGAGCGGGCTCGCCACCGGCAACGAGGTGCGGGTGGCCGGCGTACGGGTCGGCACGGTCACGGCGGTGGAACTCGCTCGCGGGTCGCAGCCGTACGTGCGGGTCCGGTTCCGGGTCGACGACGACGGCGTACGGATCGGCCGGGACACCGCCGCCACCATCCGCATCAAGACCGTGCTCGGTCAGAAGTACCTGGCCCTGGCACCGGCCGGACCCGGCCGGCTGCCCGAGGGCGGGCAGATCCCGCTCGATCGTACGGCCGCGCCGTTCGACGTGGTGCAGGCGGTCACGGGGCTGGCCGACACCCTCGACCGGGTCGACACCGACCAACTGGCCACCGCGTTCCGCACGCTCACCGACACGTTCGCCGACACCCCCGCCGGCGTCCGCTCGTCCCTGACCGGGCTCTCCCGGCTGTCGCGGACGGTCGCCGAGCGGGACGCGGAGCTGCGGTCCCTGCTCGGCCGCGCCCGTCAGGTCACCGACGTGCTCGCCACCCGCGACGAGGAGTTCCGCAAGCTGGTCGCCGACGGCGAGGCGCTGCTGGCCGAGGTCAGCCGGCGCCGGGACGCCATCCACCGACTGCTCGTCGGCACCGACGAGCTGGCCCGGGAGCTGTCCGGACTGGTGGCCGACAACCGCGCTCAGCTCGAACCGGCGCTGCGCAAGCTGCGCGACGTGGTGGCCGTCCTGCAGCGCAACCGCGACGAGCTGGAGCGGACCGTCCAGCGGATGGCCCCGTTCGTCACCGCCTTCGCCAACGTGGTCGGCAACGGCCGCTGGTTCGACTCGTACGTCAGCGGTCTGTTGCAGCCCTACGCGCCGACGGGAGGACGCTGATGCCGCACCCGATCCGAGGCTGGCGCCGGCCGGTGGCCGCCGCCACCGTGCTGGTGACCGCGCTCGCCGTGGGCGCGGTGCTGTGGCAGCGGCAGGAACCGCAGCGGCGGGTGGTCGCCTACTTCACCCGGGCCGTGGGCGTCTACCCCGGCTCCGACGTGCGGGTGCTCGGCGTCCGGGTCGGCGAGGTGGAGGCCGTCACCCCGCAGGGGCGGGTGGTCCGGGTGACCATGCGCTACGACCCGGCGGTGGCCGTTCCCGCCGACGCCCAGGCCGTGATCGTCCCGCCCAGCGTCGTGAGCGACCGGTACGTCCAGCTCACGCCCGCGTTCACCGGTGGCGCCGCGCTTCCCGACGGCGCCGAGATCCCGGTCACCCGCACCGCCGCCCCCATGGAGATCGACGAGATCTACCAGGCGCTCGACGACTTCAACCGGGCGCTCGGCCCGCAGGGCGCGAACGCGGACGGCGCGCTCTCCGACCTGCTCGCCGCCGGACGGGCCAACCTGGACGGGAACGGCGACGACCTTCACGAGACCCTGGACGGGCTGTCCCGAGCGCTCGACACGCTCTCCGACGGACGACAGGACCTGTTCGGGTCGGTGGCCAACCTGCAGCGGTTCACCACTGCGCTCGCGCGCAGCGATCAGCAGGTGCGGGGCTTCCAGCAGCAGCTCGCCGACGTGGCCGAGCAACTCGCCGGGGAACGGGACGAACTGGCCGCGGCCCTGCGCAACCTCGCCGCCGCGCTGGCCGACGTCACCGCGTTCGTCCGGAGCAACCGCGACGAGCTGACCGGCAACGTCGCCGCGCTGGCCGACGTCACCGGCGTGCTCGTACGGCAGCAGAAGGCGGTCATCGACATCCTCGACGTGACGCCGCTGGCCCTCAACAACCTCGCGCTGGCGTACAACCCCCGTTCGGGGACGTTGGACACCCGGGACAACGTCATGGGCCCGTACGACCCGGCCGGGTTCGTCTGCTCCCTGATCGTCGACCAGCTCCCGGGCGCCGAGGTGCCCGAGACCTGCAGGGCGCTGGCCCAGACCCTGCACGCCCGCGGCCTTCCGATGACCGACCAGCTCCGCGGGCTCCTCAAGCCGCCGCCCGGCACCAGGTCGACCGGCTCGACACCACCGGCGAATCCTCCGGTCAGCTCCTCCTCCGGTGGTGCCGGCCCCGACCTGGTGCCGGGCGGCCCCGGCATCACCCGTGATCTCACCCTCGGCGGCATCCTGGGAGGTGGGTCGTGAGCGCGGCGAGTGGGTTCGCGCGGCGCGTCGTCGGGAACCGACGGCAGGCTCGCCCCCGCGCCGGCGGTGGCAGCGTGAGCCGTGCGCCGGTCAGCGGAGGTCAGCGTGCGGTCGGTGCCCGGGTGCGGCGGGCGCTGACCGGCGCACTCGCGGCGCTGCTGCTGCCCGCCGGGTGCGGCCTGCCGGAGCTGGCCGACCTGCCGCTGCCCGGCGGCGCCCCGGCCGGCGCCGGCTACACCGTCACCGCCGAGTTCAGCGACGTGCTCGACCTGGTGCCGCAGGCCGCCGTCAAGGTCGACGACGTGACCGTGGGCAGCGTGGAGAAGATCTCGCTGGCCGGCTGGACCGCCCGGGTCCGGCTGCGGATCGACCGCGCGGTGCGGCTGCCCGCCAACGCCACCGCGGCGGTGCGCCAGAGCAGCCTGCTCGGCGAGAAGTACGTGACGGTGGACGCGCCGCCCACCGGGGCGTCCGGTCGGCTCGCCGACGGCGACGTCATCCCGCTGTCGCGTACGCAGCGCGGCGCCGAGGTCGAGGAGGTGCTCGCCGCCCTCGGTCTGCTGCTCAACGGCGGTGGGCTGGCCCAGCTACGGACGATCAACGAGGAGCTGGCCGGAGCCCTCGACGGGCGGGAACCCGCCGTCCGCGACGCACTGCGGCAGCTCGACGCGTTCGTGGGTGGGCTGGAACGGCAGAAGGCCGACCTGGTGCGTGCCATCGAGGCGCTCGACCGGCTGACCGACCGGCTCTCCCGGCAGCGGCAGGTGGTCGGCGAGGCGCTCGACTCGCTCGCACCGGGGCTGACCGTGCTGGCCGACCAGCGCGCCCAGCTCACCGCCGCGCTGACCGCCCTCGGCGAGCTGGGCCGCGTCGGCACCCGGGTCGTCAACCGCAGCCGGGACGACACGCTGGCCGGCGTGAGGGCGCTGCAACCGATCCTGGAGCAGCTCGCGCGTGCCGGGGACGACCTGCCGAAGTCGCTGGACTTCATGCTGTCGTATCCGTTCCCGCCGAACGTCACCGGCGCGATCGTCGGCGACTTCGTGAACCTCTCGATCACCGCCGACCTCGACGCCGCCACCATCCTGGCCAACCTGGTCGTGGCGGGGCCGCCACCGGAACGTGCGACGGCGCGGCCGTCCGCGCCCGGCTCCCGCCGGCCGCCGTCCGGCGGGAGCCCGACCGCCCCGCGTCCACGACCCGACGGCCCCGATGACGACGAGAAGCCCGCGTCCGAGGTGCCGCCGTTGACCGAGTGTCTGCCCGACCTGAAGCACTTCCCGTCCACCTGGACGCCGCCCACCGACTGCCTGCTGCCGAAGGGCTGCAAGCTGCTGAAACCCGGCTCGGAGGTGCCGCTCGGCGGGTTGATCCTGCCCAAGGGTCTGGTGCCGCCCGGCACCGCGTTCCCGGCCGGGACGGAACTGCTCCCCGGGACGGTGCTGACCGCCGAGTGCCTGCTGCCGGTGACCGGCGCGGTGACCGGGCTGATCGGTGATCTGGATGACGTGCTGGGTGGAGGGTTGCTGCCGTGATCGGACGTACCACGAAGCTTCAGGTCCTCGTGTTCGTGCTGGTGAGCCTGCTCGGTATCGGGTACGTGGGCGTCCGCTACGTCGGGCTCGGTGACCGGCTGCTCGGCGCCGGGTACCTCGTCCACCTCGACCTCGCCCGGGCCGGCGGCATCTTCCCCCATGCTCCGGTCACCTACCGCGGCGTGCCGGTGGGTCGCGTCACCGCCGTGGAACTGCGCGACGGGGGTGTGCGGGCCGACCTCCGCATCCAGCGCGGCGTACGGGTCCCCGTGGCGCTGCGGGCGGTCGTCACGCAGCGCTCGGCCGTCGGCGAGCAGTACGTCGACCTGCGCCCGGACCGGGACGGCGGTCCCTACCTCACCGACGGTGCGGTGATCCCGGCCGATCGCACCGGCGTTCCACTCGCCCCGGAGACGCTGCTGACGAACCTGGACGCGCTGGTGCGCTCGGTGGACCCAGAGGACCTGACCGTGGTCGTCAGCGAACTGGGCGCGGCGTTCGAGGGCAACGAGCAGGCCCTGGCCCGCATCCTCGACACCGGCGACGCGTTGCTCGCCGACGCCGCCGCGCGGCTGCCCGAGACACTGGCTCTGATCCGCGACGGGCGTACCGTGCTGACCACCCAGGCCGAGTCGACCGAAGCCCTGCGCCGCTGGTCGGCGGGCCTCGCAGCGCTCGCGGCCACGGTCCGCTCCGCCGACCCGGACCTGCGCCGGCTGCTCGCCGAGGGCCCGCCGGCCGGCGCGGAGCTGCGGGCGTTGCTGCGCGGGCTGGAGCCGACGGTCGGCACCCTGCTCGGCAACCTCGTGACCACGGGCGGGATCGCCGCCCGGCGTCTGCCCGGCATCGAGCAGCTGCTCGTGGTCTATCCGATCGCCGTGGCCGGCGGCTTCACGGTCACCCCGGGCGACGGCACGGCCCACCTCGGCCTGGTGCTCAACGTCAACGACCCGCCCTCCTGTGTGTACTCCGACGGCGAGAAGCGGTGCACCGACCGGGACCGAGCGGCCGGCGGAAGCGTGCGCGGCGCCGGCAACGCCCCCCACCCGGGCGGCCCGAAAACTTCTCCGGCATCCGGCGCCGCTGGACCGTCGCCGGCCGCCGTCGTCGGGTACGACCCCGCGAGCGGCCTGGTGCTCGGCTCGGACGGGCGACCGCTGCAGTTCGGCGGCACCGGCGGGCAGTACCGCACGGCCGGAGACCAGTCGTGGAAGCAGTTGCTGCTCGCCGGGGTGACACCGTGACCGGCGACGACGAAGGAGGTGACGGCGTGCCGACCCGCAGGGAGCGGACGTTCAGAGTGATCAAGGGGGCGAAGGCCGGCACGCCCGGCCGGCCCGTGCGGCGCCGGATCGTCACCCGGACCCCTCCGGTCCCGGCCGGACGCATCGAGGATGTGCTGGAGCGACTCGACCAGGAACCGGTGGAGGACCCCCTGGAGGCCGGTGACCTGACGGTTGTCGGGGACCCGGCCGAGATCGAGGACCTGCCGGACCCGACCGTCGGCGACGGTGACCGCGGACCCGCGGCCGATCGGGACGTGTCGGCCGTCGACGGCGAGGCCGCGACCGACCCTGCCCCGGCCGGGCGGACCGCCGGTGACGGCCGTCGGGGCGCCGGCTCCGGTCGCCGTCGCGCCCTCGCCGGCCTGCTGCTGGTGCTGCTCGCCGCGACCCTCGCCGCTGCCGGGGTGTACGGGCATCGCTGGTACTCGGCACGGGCGACCGAGCAGTCCCGGCAGGGCGCTCTCGCCGCCGCCAAACAGGCGAGCGTCAACTTCGTCTCGGTGAGCGCGGCGAGCGTCGACCGTGACCTCCAGCGGATCACCGCCGGCGCGACCGGTGAGTTCAAGGAGGAGTTCACCCGCGGCCAGGCGCAGGTGCGCACCGCCGTGGTGGAGAACAAGGTGGAGTCGCAGGGCACCGTGCTGCGCGCCGGGCTGGTGTCGGGTGACCGGCGGCGGGCGGTGGTGCTGGTCGCCGTCGACGCCACAGTGAAGAACGTCAAGGCGCCACAGGGCCGGCCGTCGCACTACCGGATCCAACTCGACATGGTCCGCGACCGTGACTCCGGTGACTGGCTCGTGGCAAAACTGCAGTTCGTCGGTTGACGCGGAGGAGGTCCGTCATGCGTGTCCCGCGCCTCTCGCGGCGAGCCGGTGCCCCGCACCGCCGCCGGGTCCCCCTCGTGGCGGCGCTCGCCGTCGCGACCGTGCTCGCGGCGGCCGTCGCGGCCCTGGGCTGGTACGGCGACCGGACCGTCGCCCGACGCGACGAGGCGGTACGGCAGGCACTGGCCACCGCGCCGGCGGCGGCGAAGGCCATCTTCTCGTACGACTACCGCACGTTCGACGAGAGCGTCGCGAACGGGCGGACCTTCGCCACCGGCGCCTTCGCCGACGAGTACGCCAGGACCACCGCGACCCTCAAGGAGACGGCCGGCAAACAGCAGGCGGTGGTGCTGGCTGAGGTGTCGGCCACCGGGGTGGTGAGCGCCGAGGCAGACCGGGTGGAACTCCTCGTCTACCTCAACCAGTACCGGCGTAACGTCAGCACGGCGGGGGAGAAGGTCGACCAGAACCGGGTGGTGCTGACCCTGGTGCCGGTCGGTGACGAGTGGAAGGTCGCCCAGGCCACGGCGATCTGAACCGGGCTGTCGCTTCCCGCCGGTCGGCTCAGCCGCCGCGGCGACCGTCGTACCGGCCAGCCGAGTCGGTGAGCTGCCAGAAGTCGGCGGGAAGCTGGGTGATCACGTCGTCGTACGCGCCCGGCGGGATGGCCTCGCGCAGCGTGTCGAAGACCGCGCGCACCCCGTCCCGGGCCGTCGAGTCGTCCACCTCGGCCCGGCCACGCACCTGGTTGATGAACGAGGTGAAGCTGAACCGGCCGGTCTCCCCGGCGGGCCCGTGGGCGTACGCGCGCAGTTCCTCGGGGAGCTGGGCGGCGAGATCCTTCGCCTCCCCGCTCTCGATCCGCTCGGCCAGCGTGGTGAGCGTGGCGCGCGTGATGGCCGTCGCCTGCTCGGGCGAGGTCCGCAGTCGCTTCGCCACCGAGTCGATGAACTCGCTGTTCTCCACCTTCGCGGCCTTTCTCTCCGACGGACAGCGGCGACTACCCGCGCGCCGGGGGCCGCAAACCGCGGCGCGGGACGTCCGCGGTGCGGGGCGGGCGCGACCCGCCCCCGTCAGCCGGACGCGTCGACACGCCGGACGGCCAGGACGGCGACGTCGTCCGCGGCGGCGGCCTCGGTGAGCAGGGCCGCCATCGCCGTGCTGCACATGGCGTCGGCCGGCTGGCAGGTGAGCGAGCGGCGCAGCAGGTCGACGCCTTCGTCCAGTGCCCGGGTGCGGCGTTCGATGAGGCCGTCGGTGTAGAGGAACAGGCAGCCGCCGGGCGCCAGTTCGGCGCGCGTGGTGCGGCGGGGCGTGTCCCGGTAGGCGCCGAGGGGGAGGTCGGGGACGACCTCGATGATGCGGGTCGGCTCGCCCGGCTCGGCGACGAGCGGCGGCAGGTGACCGGCGCTCGACATGACCATCGTCCGCAGGCTCGGGTCGAGGACGGCGTAGATCACGGTGGCCATGGCGCCCGGCTCGAAGAGCTGCACCTTGCGGTCGAGGCGGGTGAGGACCTCGGCGGGGTCGTCCGTCTCCAGCGCGTACGCGCGCAGGGCGCTGCGGATTCGGCCCATCACCACGGCCGCCCGCAGGCCGTTGCCGGCCACGTCGCCGATGGTGATTCCGATGTGCCCGGACGGCAGAGGGAAGAGGTCGTACCAGTCGCCGCCCACGCCGACCTCGGTGCCGGGCACGTAACGGGCGGCCACGTCGAGCCCGGGCACCGCCTGCGGACGTGCCGGCAGCAGGCTCCGCTGGAGAGCCACGGCGGCGGCGCGGTCGAGGCGCGACATCCGGGCCTGCGTCGCGAGGCTGGCCCGGTCGGCGACCAGCCGGAGCAGCTCGACGTCGTCGGGTGTGAAGCGCCGCGGGGTCAGCGTGCCGACGTGCAGGACGCCGATGACCTGCGCGCCGTTCAGCATGGGCACGCCGAGCACGGAGACCACACCTCGGGTGACCAGGATGGGGTTGAGCACGGTCGTGTCGTCGACCCGTTCGATCATGACCGGTTCGCCCCGGGCCGCCACCGTGCCGGCGAAGCCGCGGCCGACCGGGAGCCGTACACCCTGCCGGACCTCCTGCTCGAGGCCGCTCGCGGCGGTGGCGACCAGCTCGGTGCCGGTGGGGTCGACAAGCAGGATCGCGGCGGTGTCGGCTCGGAGGAGGTCGCGGGTCCGCTCCAGCAGCTCGTCGAGCAGGTCCTCGAGGCCGAGCTGGGAGAGGGCGGCGTCGGTCACGCTCTGGAGCCGGCGGAGCTTCTCCTCGCTGCCGGCGTGTGAGATGTCACCGTTCATCACCATCGCATCCTCGACCGCCCGTCCGTCCCTGCCGGAGGCGTTCCGTCCCGGCGCGAAGCCGCCCCTTCCTGCCGCAATGCGTTACCCGCCCTCGGGTGCGCAGAGATGGTCCCACACCCCGGTCATGCGCAGGAGTTGGCGGACGATCCCCTGGGCGTTGGTGACGTGGTAGGGCTTGCCGTGTTCGTCGGCGAGCCGTCGCCCCCTGAGCAGCACGTTGATCCCGGCCGAATCCAGGAAGGTCACCTCACCGAGATCGACGGTGACCGCCGTGGAGTCGCCCCGGACGGCGGCCTCGACCTCCCGCTGCAGGTCGTCCGCGGTGGACAGGTCGACCTCACCGCGCGCCATCACCGTGACGACACCGGTGTCACGGTGTTGGGAGAACGACAGCGCCACGCCGCGCTCCTCCTCTCGCTGCCGATGCTGGGCGAACGTGCTGACTTTATAGTGAGGCACCGGCAGCGCGCCGTCTCCGGCGCGTGACGCCGGCGGCGGTTAATCTCCGGCGATGAGGACGTTGTGGATGTGACATCACCCGGAACACCCCGTCCCGGTGCGGACGGGGCGACGCTGCACGGTGTCACGGCGCCCGGTGTCGTCGCCGTACGACACCGCGTGACGGACGCGGCACTGGGCGTGGGGCTGGCGCCGGAGCGGGCGGAACAGTTCACCATCGCCGTGAACGAGGTGATGATCAACGCCATCCAGCACGGCGGGGGCAGCGCCGACGTCACGGTCGAAACCAGCCCGGGTGCGGTCGTCGTCACGGTCCGGGACCACGGCGCCGGGATTCCGGGTGACCTCTCACCCCGCCTGCCGTCACCGCAGACGCTGGGCGGCCGCGGGCTCTGGCTGGTGCACCACCTGTGCGAGAACGTGACCATCGACACCTCCACCGCCGGTACCGTCGTCACCTTGAGCGCCGCCGTGTCCCACCGTGTGACATCCGACCGCCCCATCGACACCCGCTGATCGCCTCCGGGTGGGTGGCCGGCCAGGTCAGGCGTCCGTCGGCCGGGCGACCGCGCCGGGCGAGGCCGGTGGGCGGCGCCGGACCGCGCCGGGCGAGGCCGGTGGGTGGCGCCGGGCGACGCGCCACGCCGGCCCCTCCCGCGTACGCAGAAGGGGCCCCGCGGCGCGGTGCCGGCGCCACGGGACCCCGTCCGGGTGGGGGTTTCTCAGTGGGACAGGGACGCCGTCCGGGCGGCCTCCTCCTGGGCCCGCCGCTCCTCACCGCTGAGGGTGTGCAGCGGCTTCTCCCGGATGAAGAAGACCACGACCATGGCGAGCAGGGCCAGCGGCGCGCCGATCAGGAACAGCTCGGCGGTGGCGGTGCCGTAGACCTCCTGCACGACGCGCAGCACCGGTTCCGGCAGCAGGGAGAGGTCCGGCACCTCGGCGGTCGAGCCTCCACCGGCCGCGGCCGGGCCGAGCTTCTCGGTCATGAGGTCGGTGACCCGGTTGGCGAGGACGGCGCCCAGGGCGCTCACGCCGATCGCGCCGCCCATGCTGCGGAAGAACGTGAGCACCGACGTGGCCGCGCCGAGCTCGTGGGCGGGCACGTCGTTCTGCGCCGCGAGGACCAGGTTCTGCATGAGCATGCCGACACCGATGCCGAGCACCGCCATGTAGATCGACAGGACGACCAGGCTGGTCCCCGCGTCGATCGTGCCGAGCAGGACCATGCCGACGGTCATGATCGCGGCTCCGGCCACCAGGTACGCCTTCCAGCGCCCGTACTTCGTGATGAGCTGCCCGGCGACGGTCGACGAGACGAGCAGGCCGAAGACCATCGGGAGGCTCATGAGGCCCGCCACCGTCGGCGACTTGCCGAGCGAGATCTGGAAGTACTGGGACAGGAAGACGGTGCCGCCGAACATCGCGAGGCCGACCAGCACGCTGGCGATGGTGGCCAGCGAGACCGTGCGGCTCCGGAAGATCTCCAGCGGGATGATCGGCTCGGCGGCCCGGGACTCCACGTACACCGCCACCGCGAGCAGGACGACGCCGCCGATGACCATCAACGCGGTCCAGCCCGACGCCCAGGCGAACTTGTTGCCGGCGAGCGACGACCACACCAGCAGCACGGAGACGCCGGTCGTGATCAGCGCGGCGCCGAGCCAGTCGATGCGGACCTCGCGGCGGACGACCGGCAGGTGCAGCGTCCGCTGGAGCAGGAAGATCGACAGGAGGGTGAACGGCACGCCGATCAGGAAGCACCAGCGCCAGCCGAGCCAGGACGTGTCGACCAGGACGCCGCCGATCAGCGGGCCGGCGATGGTGCCGACACCGAAGACGGCGCCGAAGATGCCCGCGTACCGGCCCAACTCCCGGGGCGGGATCATGGCGGCCATCACGATGGTGGCCAGGGCCGTCATGCCACCCGCGCCGATGCCCTGGACGATCCGGCTGACGAGCAGCACCTCGACGTTCGGGGTGAGACCGGCGATCAGCGAGCCCACCACGAACAGGGCCAGGGACAACTGGATGAGCAGCTTCTTGCTGTAGAGGTCGGCCATCTTGCCCCAGAGCGGCACGGTCGCCGTCATGGCCAGCAGTTCGGTGGTGACGATCCAGGTGTAGACGGTCTGGCTGCCGTTCAGGTCGGCGATGATGCGTGGCAGCGCGTTCGCCACGACCGTGGACGCGAGGATCGACACGAACATGCCGACCATCAGGCCGGAGAGGGCCTGGAGGACCTCGCGGCGGGACATGCGTGCCGCGCCGACCTCGGGAGCGTCGGCGGGCGCGGTGGGTAGGGACATCAACTTCCTCACGTTGTCGCAGCGGCAGGTTGCGGGGTGGCGGTGCGGGGGTCGGGCAGGCCGGCGGCGAGCGCCTCGAACACCTCGTCGACCAGTTCCGCCAGCGAGCGGGCGCCGCCGGCGGCGGCCCAACGGAGCATGGCGGTGCGGAACGCGGCGCCGGTCACGGCCACGAGCAGGGCCGGAAAGCCGTGGTCCGGGGGTACGCCCACCCGGGCGGCGACGGCCTCGATCATCGCGCGTTCGACCTCGGCGCCAGCGGTGACCAGGCGGGGCAGCAACGAAGGGTTGCGCTCGATGACCACCATCCGCAGCAGCCAGCTCTCCCGGTCGGCCTGGATCCGTTCGATGACCCCGGTCATGGCCGCTCGGACGGCCGCGAGGGCGGGCACGTCGGACGGCACCTCGGCGAGGTCCGCCACGAACCGGGCGCTGTCGACGGACGGGTCGGCGATGAGCGCGTCGTCCTTGGACGGGAAGTAGTTGAAGAACGTCCGCGAGGAGACGTTCGCCGCGGCGCTGATCTCCTCCACCGTCACGTGCTCGAGACCGCGCTCGGCCACGAGGCGCAGCGCGGCGGTGGCCAGCGCGTCCCGGGTCTGTCGCTTCTTGCGGTCCCGTAGCCCGTCGGCAGGGGAGGGCGGGGAGGTCACCGGGCAACGGTACGGACGATCTTTCAGCTCGCGCAAACTTTCACCCAGTGAAGTGACCATCACCACCCCCGGGGGGCGCACACCCTCCCGGGCCCGCACCCTCCCCGGTGATCATGAAGTTGTTGCCATCGGCATCGGCGTGTCGTGGCAATAACTTCATGATCAACGCGGGTCTGGGCCCCCGGGGGGCGGGGGTGTCACTCCTCGTTCAGGGCGTTTCGGAGGTGGTGGCGGGGACCGCGGCTGACCACGAACTCGGTCACCGCGGTGACCGTGCAGATCACCGCGAGCCACCCGAGCGCCGCCAGGGCGGAGATCCGGGCGGTTAACGGCACCATCACGAGCAGGACCAGCACCGCGACGAGCCGCGGCCAGACCACCGGCAGGACGAGGCGGTTCAGCCGCAGCTGGAACATGGCGTGGGCGAGCAGGTACAGCGCGACGCCGCCGTACATGGCGTACCGGCCGAACGCGTCGAGCGGGTCGCCGCGATGGTGGGCGGGCGCCGCCCCGACCAGGGCGGGCACGTGCTTCAGGCCGGCCGCCAGCAGGATGATCCCGGCGATCATCGGCAGGTGCAGGTAGCTGTACGCGTCCCGGGCGAGGCCCACCCGGCCGTGCTGGTCGGCGTCCCGCAGCGCGTGCTCGCCCACGAGCGCGGAGAGGTCGAGGTAGATCCACTCCAGTGCCGCCGCGACGACGACGGCGAGGGCCGAGGCCTCGATCAGGCCGCGTGAGTTCGGGATGTCGGCGCCGGCGATGCCGATCGACACCAGCACCTCGCCCAGCGCCACGATGATGATCAGGCTGTGTCGTTCGGTCCAGTGCCGGGCCGAGAAGATGGCCCGCTCGGGTACGGGCAGCGCCAGGGCGGCGCCGTAGTCGACGCCGATCGCGAGCACCCAGAGCGCCACCTGTCCCCAGCGCACCGTCGCGTCGTCCAGCCCAGATCCGGGCAGCCGGGCGGCGATCAGCAGCAGGCCGACGGCCAGCAGCATCGGCACGGTGAGCGCCACGGCGTCGCGGGCCCGCAGTGGCGTGGACGCGTAGAGGCGCAGGGCGAGGTAGAAGAGCCGCAGGACGAAGAACGTCGCCACGAACACGGTGGGGGTGTACGGGCCGCCGCCCGGCGCGTCGCGGAACGCCTCCCGGGTGTTGACCGCCAGCACGAACATGACCGGCACCGTCGCGAGCAGCACCAGCCGCACGCAGCCGTAGTTCGCGCGTACGCGGTTGCCCAGCCAGGCGAAGAGCGACCACGACCACCACAGCATCGTCAGGACGAGCAACCCGTGCAGCACGCCCAACTCGTTCGTCCCGCCGGTCATCAGCGTGGTGACCTGGATGAAGGCGAAGACGAAGACGACGTCGAAGAAGAGTTCGGCCGTGGTGACCCGGGTCTGCTCGGTCACCGGCCGCAGTCCGCGGCGCAACGGTGCGGTCAGCGGGGTGGCCCCGCCCGGATCAGGTCCGCCCACCGGTGACGTGCGGGTGCGATACCGGAACGGTCACGGACGCCTCCTCGCTCTGCCGGGCTGCTCGGGCGCGCGTTCCCGCCGGCCCGCCCGGCAAACCGCCGGGCGCCGTTCCGCCGCCCGGCAAACCGCCGGGACCGGTCAGGACTCCTCCGTGGGCGCCGTGTCCCGCGCGCGGGCGTCCTCGTCGGTCATCGCGTCCTCGTCGGTCTCGGCGGGCTGCTCGGGTTCGCGGCGCTCCGCCCGCTCCGGCCGGTCCGGAACGGGCTCGTGCTGCTCGTCGGAACCCTGCGACATCCGCCCCTCCGCTGCCGTGTGCCGCCCGCGGTGCGCGGGCCCGCTCCGGATACCCGTGACCGCCCCGCCGACACCCGAGTTGCCGGCGACCGGCGACACCGCGGACCCGCCGGTTGTGTGGGACGCACTCATATGGACTGTGATGCATGTCTCGGTACCGTCGGCGCACGCCGGGCGTTCCCGGCGTCGGGCGACAGGAGTGCATCATGAAGCTTCGCTGGAAGGCCCTGGCCGCCGCCGTCGGCCTGCTGCTCGTGCTGCCGCCGGCGGGCGCCGCGCGCGCCGCCACCCTCTACACCGTCCCGCCGGTGCCGGGTCCGCTCCCCACCTACCACGTCTCCTCGGTGTACGTCGCGGGCGTCTCCTCCGGCGGGTACATGGCCACGCAGCTCCAGGTGGCGTACTCGGGGCGGATCCGCGGGTCGGCCGTCTTCGCGGCGGGCCCCTACTACTGCGCGCAGAACACGGTGACCCAGGCGCTCTACGCGTGTGGCGACAACGTCTACCCGACCTACCTGCCGACCCTCGAGGCGTACACCCGCACCTGGGCGTCGTACGGCTGGATCGACCCGGTGGGCAACCTCGCCGCGCGCCCGGCGTACGTCTTCCACGGCAACTCCGACGCCACCGTGCGCACGTCGGTCACCGACGACCTGGTCCGCTACCACCAGCACTTCGGGGCGAGCGTGCAGTACGACAGCGGCTCGGCGGCCGGCCACGCCTGGGTGACCCCGTACGGCACGGGCGGCTGCACGGTCACGGCCGCACCGTTTCTCAACAACTGCGGCACGGACCCGCAGAACGCGTTCCTGCGCAAGCTCTTCGGCGCGGTGCAGGCTCCGAACACCGGGCCGCTGCGTGGCACGCTGATCCGCTTCGACCAGAACAGCTTCGCGGTCAACGGATGGGCGCCGGGCCTCAGCATGGACACCGCCGGTTTCGCGTACGTGCCGCCGTCCTGCGCGGCCGGCCAGTCCTGCCGGCTGCTGGTCGCGCTCCACGGCTGTCTGCAGGGTTACGGCCGGGTCGGCACGGCCTTCGTCGACCGGGCCAACCTCAACCAGTACGCCGACACCAACAACATGATCGTGCTCTACCCGCAGGCCGTCACCTCGGCCGTGAACCCGAACGGCTGCTGGGACTGGTGGGGCTACCTGGGCGGCACGAACTACCCGATCAAGGGTGGCGCCCAGGTCGAGACGATCATGAACATGGTCCGCCGGCTCGACGGCTGAACCGCCCGTCGACGGGGACGCCGTCCGACCCGCGCCGGCCCGGCCAGCCGTGGCCGGCGCGGCCGTGTCACCGCTCGGGGTGGCGCCGGACGAAGTCCTGGTACGTCTCGTTGGCCAGCTCGATCTCCCGGATCTCGGCCTGGCGCAGCTCGGCCGCCGCCCGGGCCTGCGCCAGCCGCAGCTCGTGACGCCGGTCGCGGGCGCGGGCCCACCCGCGCGCGAGCCCCCAGGCGATCCAGCCGCCGCAGGCCACCAACCCGGTCAGCGCGAAGGCGAGGAGAAAGTCCACGGTGGCACCCCTTCCGGTCAGCCGACGTCCCGCCGTGCCGTGAGCCAGATACCCAGCCCGAACGTGACCAGCACGTACCCCAGCAGGACGGCCACGGGGAGCGCGGCGTTGCCTGATTCGAGCACACCCGGCGTGCCGCCGTCGAACTGCGACCGCGCTCCCAGCGCGCCGGCCAGCGCGCCCGAACTTGGGGCGAGCAGCAGGTTCCGCACCGCCGTGAGCGGGCTCAGCACGAGGGCGAGCCCGCTCACCGCGTTCTCCAGCACGAGCGTCCAGACCAGGCCGACCGCGATGGCGGTGGCGGTGCTGCGGAACGCGATGGCGAGCAGGAACCCGAGCGCGGCGTGCGCCGTGCAGATGAGCCAGGCGGCGGCCACGGCGGCGGCCAGCCTGCCCGGCGACGGCAGGCTCGGGGCGCGCCCCTCGACGAGCGCGATGACGGTGGTGACCGCGGCCAGCGCCGCGAACGTGAGGACGGCCAGCAGCAGGGTGAGGACGCAGAGCGCCACGGCGTGGCCGGCCGTCACCTGCCACCGGCGGGGACGCTGCGTGAAGATCAGGTTCAGCGTGCCCCAGCGGTACTCGTTGCCCACCACCAGGGCCCCGAGGATCACCACGATCGCGCCGCCGAAGAGCGGGAAGAGCCCGATCCCCGTGGTGACGAGTTGGCCGGGCAGTACGCCGTCCAGCAGCGACGCGGCGGCGTCGGCCTGCTCCGGGTCGCCGGCCAGCGTGAGGTGTACGAGGTAGGGGACGCCGATGCCGAAGACCAGGGCCAGGGCCGTCCAGGTGAGCGTGACCGTCCACACCGCCGGCCGTTTCCGGTCGGCGAACCAGGCCGCGCGTACCGAGGCGATCATCGCGTGCCTCCCGTCGTCGTCGCGTCCGCCAGGACCGGCTGGTCCGGGCCGGTCAGCTCCAGGAAGGCCTCCTCCAGCGAGTGCCGCACCGGCCGGAGTTCCGTCACGTCGACGCCCGCCTCCACGAGCCGGCGGTTGAGCTCCGCCGCGAGCGTCGGGGAGGCGGTGACCCGAAGCCGCCCGTCGACGACCTCGACGGCGCGGACGGCGGGATGCCCGCGCAGGCAGGCGACCGCCTGGTCGACGGGGTCCGCGCCGATCAGCAGCGACCCGTCGCCGAGGACCGCACGCAGGTCGTCCGGGCTGCCCTCGGCGACCAGCCGGCCCCGGTTGATCACGCCGATCCGGTCGCAGACCTGCTCCACCTCGCCGAGCACGTGGCTGGAGAGCAGCACGGTGCGCCCGTCCCGGCGCAGCGAGCGGAGCAGTTCCCGCATCTCCGCGACGCCGGCCGGGTCGAGGCCGTTCGTGGGTTCGTCGAGGATCAGCAGGTCCGGTTCCTTGAGCAGCGCGGCGGCCACGCCGAGTCGCTGCTTCATGCCCAGCGAGTACGTCCGGAACGCCGAGCGCGCCCGCCCGGTCAGCCCCACCTCGGCCAGCGCGCGGTCGGCCGCGGCGTCGGGCACGCCCGCGTACCGGGCGGCGAGGCGCAGGTTGTCCACTCCGGACAGGTGCGGATAGAACGTCGGCGACTCGATCAGGGCGCCCACGCGGGCGAGTTGGCGCGGTGTGCCCGGAGGCTGGCCGAGGACCGACACGCGACCGGACGTCGGCCGGACGAGCCCGACCAGCATCCGCATGGTGGTCGTCTTGCCGGCGCCGTTGGGCCCGAGGAACCCGAAGACCGCACCCTGCGGGACCCGCAGGTCGAGGTCGTCGACCGCGGTGATCCCGCCGGGATAACGCTTCGTGACCTCGTGCAATTCGATGGCGAAACGGTCATTCCCCAACGGACTGCCGCAATCGATCGAAGGTGCGCACTGGCTCGTCGACGGGATTTCGTGCACCGTTCATGCGAGAGTCCTTCAAATTCCGGCCGCGGACGTTTATTGCGTACCGTCAATTAACTGTGGCGACAGCGTCGAGTGCCGGCGGACCCGCACCGACGCCGGAGGGGTGACGTCACCCCGGTGTCGCGCCGGCCCTCGCGAGACAACGATGTAAACGCTCCTGACCTGCGGTGGCGCGGACGACGCCCACAGGGTAGCGGAGGTTGATCGGCTCGGGAAGGGCCTTCGGCTATCGACGGCCGCAGTTCCTGTCTTAGCCGCAGCTCACTGCCGTGCAATTCACTTCTGCCACTATCCGACTCGAAACAATCTGTTGACGTACCAATCGATCTTGGGCAGCATGAAGGCACTTTCGATTCGATGACGATCGTTGGCCGAGGAGCCCGGATGAGCCTGCCACCGGACGGTGCACGGACCTTGGAAATGCGGCCCAAACTGCGCCACGACGTGGTCTTCCTGGACGCGCCCGCCGGCGCGTACCTCCGGGGTCCGGACACGGCGTTCCTCATCAAGGGGCGCTCGGCGTTCCGGTGGCTGACGACGCTGAGCCCCTACCTCACCGGCGAGCACACGCTGGCGCAGCTCACCGCCTCCCTGGACCAGGGGCAGCGGCAGACCGTCGTCAGCCTGGTGCGCGCCCTGCTCGACCGGGGCTTCGCCAAGGACGCCGGGCGCCGCACCGATCTGCCGGAGGCGGTGGCCCGACGGTTCGCCCCGCAGATCGAGTTCGTCGACCACTTCGCCGACGACCCCACCGGCCGATTCCAGCGCTTCCACACCGCCCGGGTCGTGCTCGGGGGCGGGGGAGCGGTGCTGCTCGCCGCGGCGGGCGGCCTGCTCCGCAACGGGTGCCTGCACCTGGACCTGCACCCCGACGACGACCCCGCCCGGTACGCCGACGCGCTGCGCGCCGAGGTGGCGGAGCTGCGCGCCGACGGGCTGGCCGCCGAGGTCCGCGTCCACGACGGACCGGTCGACCCCGGCGGTGCGGACGCCGTGCTGCTCTGCACCGACCGGGCCGGGCTTCGCGGGCTGGCCGACCTGGCGCGCACCTGCCACCGGGACGGTCCGCTGCTCGTCCCGGTGGTCGTCGACGACGACCGTGCTGTGCTCGGTCCGGCGGTGTCCGCCGGGACGACCCCGTGCTGGTTCTGCGCCCAGCTCCGGCTCACCGACGGCGCCGACCCGGCCGCGGCCGCCGAGTTCTGGCGCCAGCTCGCCCTCGGCGCCGGTCCCGACCGGCCCGCGCCGCTGCCCGAGGTGACCGCGCGGATGGTCGGCAACGCCGCCGCGTTCGAGGTGTTCCGCGCGCTCACCGGGGCGCTGGCGGCGGACACCGCGGGTGGCGTGCTGCTGCTCGACCGCTCCACCCTGGAATCCGTCCGCGAGCCGGTGCTGCCCCACCCGGCCTGCCCGGTGTGCCGTGACGTCGCGGTCGCCGGGCCGGTCGAGCCCGCCGGCTCCGAGGAGGAGACCTACCAGCGGGCGCAGGCCCTCGTGTCACCGAACGCCGGGGTCTTCACCCGGTTCGTGGACGACCCGCTCGAACAGGCGCCGCTGAAGACGGCCCGCCTGCGGCTGCCCGGCCGGCGCGGGCCCCGCGAGCTGACCGCGTTCGACGTGCACACCGTCATGGGCGCCCGGCTCGCCGCCTACCGGGTGGCCGTGCGGGACCACGCCCTGCGGTACGCCGACCCGGACACCGGCGTCGTGGCCACCGCCGCGCAACTGGCCGACCGGGGCGAGCACCCGGTGCCGTGGACCGAGCTGGACACCGCGACCGGCGCGGTGGCGTACGACCCGGACCGGCCGCTGCGCTGGCTGCCCGCGACGGTGCTGGGCGGCACGGGCACCGTCTGGGTGCCCGCCGGGGCGGCGCTGCCGACCTCGGCCGCCGACGGCGAGGGTCTCACCGAACCGACGGTGGCCGGCGCGGTGGCCGCCGACAGCCTCGACGACGTGATCGACCAGGGGCTGGCCGACGCGCTCGCCTACCGCGCGCTGACCGCCGCCCTGCGCGGGGCCTCCGGCCTCGTCCGCCTCGCCGACGAGGAGCTGACCGGCGACGACGACACGGCGTTCGTGCTGAAGGCGGCCCACCGGTTCGGCCGCCAGGTCGCGGCCTACGTCCTGCCGGGCGCCGCGCCCGCGTACGCCGTCCTCGCCGTCACCGAGGAGCCGGACGGGGGCCGGCGCGACTGGCGGCTCGCGGCGAGCTTCGACCCGGTGACCGCCCGGCTGGCGGCCCTGCGCGACCTGGTGGGGCTCATCCAGGTGCGGCACTTCGAGAACACCGAGCCCGATCTCGGCGCGCCGGTCCTCGCCGACCTCGACCCGGTGGTGCTCACCGCCACGGCGGCCGAGCCGTCTGCGGCCGAGCCGTCCGGGGCCGGGTCGCCGGCGGCCGAGCCGCCGGGGGCCGAGCCGTCCGGGGCCGCGCCGGCGGCGGGCGGTCGCACCGACCGCGCGGCGGTGCTGGCCGCGCTGGCCCGGCGCGGGACGAGCGCACTCCTGGTCGAGACGACCACCCGCGACGTCCGCGCCACCGGGGCCTTCCGCAGCGGCGTCGTCCTGCTGCGCACCGACGGCCGTACGGCCGCCTGAGCCACCACGTCAGTGGTCCGAGCGAGGCACGCACCGTGGAAGGAGGTGGACACATGCCGATCACCCTGAACGACGAGCTCCGCGAGCTGGAGACCGAGACCTTCGAGATCGAGGAGGTCGAGGACGGCGGCGAGGCGCTCGCCGCCAGCAGCTCCAGCTGCTCGTGCTCGAGCTGCTGCAGCTGCAGCACGTCGAGCTGCTGCAGCACCAGCACCAGCACCTCCAGCTGCGGCTGACCGGGTGACCGGGGTCGAACCCCGACGCTGACGAGACCCGGTCCCGGTGGGACCACCGCACGACGCACCATCCGCCGCCGGCCGACACCGGCGAGTAGCCCCGCGCGCCTCCGCTGGAACCACCGTGGTGGTGCGGACAGGACCCGACCGGAACCGGCACCGACCGCGGCTCAAGGAGAGGCCCGTGACATCACCCCTGGCAGCCGTCACACTGCCCGACTCGGTCCGTAGCGAACTGCGCGAACTGCAGGCCGAGACGTTCGAGGTCGAGGACATCGCGGATCTGACCGCCGACCTCATGGACATCTGCAGCAGCAGCACCAGCACCTCGAGCTGCTCCAGCTGCAGCACGTCCAGTTGTTGCAGCTGCACCTCGTCGAGTTGCAGCAGCACGAGCTGAGCCACGACCCCGCACGGCCGATCCGGACGGACGTGCGGTGGCGGGGCCCGGACACCCCCGGAGGGAGGTAGACGAGATGCCCGAACTGACCGAGGAGCTGCGCGCACTGGAGAGCGAGACCTTCGAGATCGAGGACGTCGACGCGATCGACGCCATGGTCATGGACTGGTCCAGCTCCAGCTGCTCGTGCTCGAGCTGCTGCAGCTGCAGCACGTCGAGCTGCTGCAGCAGCAGCACCAGCACCGGATGCGGCGGCGGCTGACCGTCCCACCGCAACCGTCCCCGCCGGCGAGCCACGCCGGCGGGGAGCCCCGGTCCCCACACCCCGCACCGCAGCGACCAGACAGGTGAACCCGCATGATCGTCGACGTCCGGACCACCTCCACCGCCTGGGACGCCAGTCTCAAGCAGCTCGGCGAGGCGTTCCACGAGCGACTCCCGGACCGCGCGGAGCGGCCGTCCGACCCCGACACGCCGCCGGCCGGGGTCACCGTCCGCATCGCCGCCCTGGGGCTCGCCGACGCGTACGCCGACACGGGCGACGGCCTCACCGGCGACGTCGTCCCCATCTGGCTGCACGGCGCGACCGCGCTGGTCGGCCCCCGCTGGTCCGGCGACACCGACCGGCACCCCGGCCCGTGCCCGCTCTGCGTCCAGCGCCGCTGGCAGGCCATCCGGCTCCGCGAGGAACGACACGCCCTGGAGCACGGCGCCCGCGTCGGCGTGGTGGCTCCGCTGCCACACCTGACCCCGTTCGCCGTCGAGGCGCTCTGGGACCTGCTGCGGCAGGCGTGCCGGCCGGCACCCGTCCGGCCCGGAGTGGGTCGGGTCCACCAGCTCCGGATGGACACGCTGGAGACCAGCGTGGTCGAGGTGCTCGCCGACTCCGAGTGCCCGGCCTGCGCGCGCCCGCGCCCGGACACCGCCGAGGCGGCGGTGCTCACCCTCACCCGCCGGCCCAAGCCCAGCCCGACGACGTACCGGCTGCGGGCCGCCGACGAGCTGGACCTGCCGGTGGCCGCGCTGGCCAACCCGGTCGCCGGGGCGCTCGGCGGCAATGCGCTGCGCGCCTACAACGCCACGGCCACCGCGCCGGTGAGCGGGTACTTCCGGGTCCGCAGCCGCTACGACCTGCACGAGATGTGGTGGAGCGGACACGCCAACAGCTACGGCGGCAGCGAGACGTACGCCCTGCTGGAGGGGCTGGAGCGGTATGCCGGCCAGTTCCCGCGGGCCAAGCGGACCGAGGTCTTCGACAGCTACGCCAACCTCGCACCGGACGCGCTGGACCCGGCGGGCCTCGGCTACCACCCGGCGTTCTACCACGGCCACGGGCTCTACTACGCCCCGTACTCGCCGGA
Organism: Micromonospora globbae; assembly: GCF_036184225.1. Classification (NCBI taxonomy): domain Bacteria; kingdom Bacillati; phylum Actinomycetota; class Actinomycetes; order Micromonosporales; family Micromonosporaceae; genus Micromonospora; species Micromonospora globbae. The sequence continues at coordinate 3,359,745 of NZ_CP108084.1, read as the reverse complement.
CGAGCCGATGCACTGGGTGTGGGGGTGGTCGCTGCGCGACCGCCGGCCGAGGCTCGTCCCCGAGCAACTCGTCTACTACCTCGACCGCCGCACCGACCAGCGCAAGTTCGTCCAGGAGTGCTCCAACGGCTGCGCCAGCGGCAGCTGCCCCGAGGAGGCGCTGCTGCACGGCATGCTCGAACTCGTCGAGCGGGACGCGTTCCTGCTCGCCTGGTACGGCTCGGCGCGGCTGGCCGAGATCGACCCGGCCAGCTGCCGCGACGAGCGGGTGCACTTCATGCTCGACCGGGTCGACCTGCTCGGCTACGACGTACGCCTCTTCGACACCCGGGCCGACCTGCCGGTGCCGGTCGTGACGGCGGTGGCGGTCAAGCGCGACGGCGGTCTCGGGCAGCTCTGCTTCGCCGCCGGCGCGAGCCTCGACCCCGACGACGCGGTCCGCGCGGCGCTGTGCGAGACCGCCTCCTACGTGCCGGGCTTCGACGAGCGCGTCGCCGCCAGCGAGCCGGAGCTGCGGGAGATGGTCCGGGACTACACCAAGGTGACCGAGCTGAGCCATCACGCGCTGCTCTACGGCCTGCCGGAGATGGCCCGGCACGCCGCCTTCCTCTTCGACGACCCGCCCCGGCGCTCGATGGCCGAGCTGTACGGCGACTGGCTCGCCACCCGCCCGGCCCACGACGACCTCCGTGCCGACACCGAGTACCTCGCCGGGCTGATCGCCGGCCTCGGCGGGGACGTGGTCGCCGTGGACCAGACGTGCCCCGAGCAGGAGATTGCGGGGATCCACACGATGGCGGTGGTGGCGCCGGCGCTGGTGCCCATCGACTTCGGCTGGCAACGGCAGCGGGTGCTGTGGAGCGATCGGCTGGAGCGGTACCTGGCCCGGGGCCGGCACGGACCGGACGGGCTCGGCGCCACCGGCCGCAACCCCCACCCGCACCCCTTCCCCTAGGAGCACCGAAATGCAGCAGGAGGCCCGCGAGGTCGTCCGGGACTACACCGAGGCGGTGTTCCGCCGCGCCCGCGTTCCCATGGAGCCCCTCAACTACGAGGTGGACTGGGCCGACCAGCCGTCCCGGCACAAGAGCTACCCGGGCGCGCCCCGGCTGCCGCTGCCCGCCGACCCGCCGGCGCTGCCCAGCCTGCGCGACCTGCACACCGGGGAGCACCTGCCGCCGGTCACGGGCTGGTCGCTGCCGCGGCTCGCGGCGCTGCTGCGCCTGTCGTACGGGGTGCTGGACCGGCGCCTGGCGGTCAACTGGAACCAGGACGCGGCCAAGCGGGCGCACTTCGAGCACGCCGTCTGGGGACGGGGCACCGCGTCCGGCGGTGGCATGTACCCGGTGGAGCTGTACCTCGTGTGCGGGGCGGGCGGGCCGCTGCTGCCGGGCGTGCACCACTACCACACCGGGGCGCACGTGCTGGAACGCCTGCTCCCCGGCGACCTGACGGGCACCGTACGCGCCGCCCTGGACGTGGCCGGTGCCGACGGGGAGGCACCCGGGCCCGGCGCGAGCTACCTGCTGGCCACCATCCGGTTCTGGAAGAACTCGTTCAAGTACAACAGCTTCTGCTACCACGTGGTCACCCAGGATCTGGGCGCCCTGCTCGGCTCCTGGGACCTGCTGGCCCCGGCGCTCGGCGCCTCCGTACGCCGGCTGCTCCGCTTCGACCCGGCGCCCCTGGACCGGCTGCTGGGGCTCGACAGCGACGAGGAGAGCGTCTTCGCGGTCGTACCGCTGGACTGGGCCGGCGGCACGCCGGCGCCCGGGTCGGCCGCGGCCACGGCGCCCGAGTCGGCCGCGGCCACGGCGCCCGAGTCGGCCGCGGCCACGGCGACCGGGCCGGCCGCGGCCACGGCCGCCGGGCCCGCTGCTCCCACGGCGACCGGCGGGTCGCGGGCCCGGGTCCGGTACCACGCCTTCGAACGCTCCCGCCGGGTACGGGAGTTCCCCGCCGTGACCGCCGTCCACCGCGCCGCGGCGGCGCCCGCCGCACCGGGCACGGTGGACGCGGCCACGCCGCGCGACCTGCCGGGCGAACCGGTCGCCCTGCCCGAGGCCCGGCTGGACCGGCTCGACCGCCCGCTGTCGACGGTGCTGACCACCCGGACCAGCAGCTTCGGCCGGTTCCGCCGGCCGCCCGAGCTGACCGCCGCCGACCTCGCCACCACGCTCGCCTTCGCCGCCGCCGGCCGGCGCTACCCGGCCGACGTCAAGGGTCCCGACGGCGGGCCGGCGCTCACCCGGCTCTGGGTGTTCGCCAACCACGTCGACGGGCTGCCCGCCGGCGGCTACGCCTACTGCGCACGCCGGCACGCCCTGCTGCCGGCCGGGCCCGAGCCGGACGAGGGCATGTCGGCCTTCCTGCAACGGCAGTACTTCCTCACCAACTACACAATGGACCAGGTCGGCGCGGTGCTCGCCATCTCCGGCCGCCCGGACGCGGTGCTCGACGCCCTCGGCCCGCGCGGCTACCGGGTCCTCAACGCCGAGGTGGGGACGGTCGCGCAGCGCGTCTACTGCGCCGCCACCGCCCAGCGTCTCGGCTGCGGGGCCGTGCTCGGCTTCGACAACGTGGCCATGAACACCGCCCTCGGGCTGGACGGCACCGACGAGCGCACGGTGCTCTTCCTGCTCCTCGGGCGGCATCCGGAAACCGCCGCCGACCTGGTGTACCGGCTGTGAACGCCCACCGCCGACGCGGGGCAGCGGGCGCGCGCGGCCCGGTACGGCCCCCACACCCCCGACCCGTGACCCCGCGACGAAGGAGAGACCCGTGACGGTGTCCCTGCCCGCACCCCCGGCGACCGCCGTCTCGTGGCGCACGCCCGAGGTGTTCATGCTGCGCACCGCCGGTCTGCCGATCGAGGTCGCCGACCGGTTGGCCTTCCCGCGCAGCGCCGAGTGGGCGCGCCGGGTGCTCGACCTGGAGGAGCGGCTGCGGACGGGCGGGCGGGAGCTGGCCGACGCGCTGGAGACGGCGGTGGCCCGCAACCTCACCGACGACCGGCTCCGGCAACGGCTCATCCGGCTCCGCCGGGACGTGTTCAACCTCCGCCCGCCCCGCCCGGCCGACCCCGCACAGTGGCCGGTCGAGGCGCTGGGCGCGCGGACCCACGCGGACCTGGCGCGCTGGCTGGAGACGCTCGCCGCGTACCACCGGGAGCTGGCCGCCGGCCCGGCGGTGCTGGCCGACGAGCTGGCGCGGCGCCGGGAGGTGCTGCGCGGCCTCGCCGACGACCCGGACCTGCGTGGCGGCATCCTGCTCGCCTCCCCGTCGCTGGACCGCTACCTCCCCGGCTACCTGGCCGGAACCGGCCCGCTCGGCAAGCGGGCCCGGCGGGTCGAGCGGTCGCTGCTGGAGTACGCCTACCGCACCGCCACGAAGACCAGCCCGTTCAGCCGGCTGACCACCGTGAACCTCGGCACCTTCACCGACGCCGGCACCGGCTCGCTGCTGCACGTCGTACCGGCCGGCGGCGCGGCGGCGAAGCGGGCCCGCGCCCGGCTCAACCTGGCCGCGCTGGGCCGGCTGTCGGCCATCGTGCTCGCCGACGAGACGCTGCGCGCCGACCTGCCCGTCACCGTCACGAGCGGCTGGCGGATCAGCCACGGTCGGCTGCGCTACCTGCGGCGGCGCCGCACCAGCTCCGAGGACGGCGACGCCGCGATCACCCTCGAGTCGATCCACGAGTCGCTCTTCGTGCTGCCCACCGGCCGGGTGCTGCACGACATCCTGGCCGCGCTCGACGGCGGCCGGGTACGCCGGCTGGCCGACCTGGTCACCGAGCTGACCACCGACGCCCGCCCCGCCGACGAGATCGCCCAGTACCTGCACCACCTGCTCCGGGTCGGCCTGCTCGTCGTGCCGAACCTGCACCTGGACATCCACGCCGAGGACCCGGTCGAGGAGTACCGGGTGGCGCTGCGGCGGATCGGCCGGGAGTGGGCCGACCGGCTCGCCGCGCGGGTGGACGCGGCCAACCGGCTCGCCTCCGGCTTCCCGGACCTGGACGTCGACGGACGCCGCCGGGCGCTCGACGGGATCCGCGACGAACTGGTCGCCGCGCACGGGGAGCTGGGCCGCCCGGACGTGCCCGCACCGCGGACCCTGCTCTACGAGGACGCCACCCTGCGCACCGGGGCGCCGGTCACCGCCGACCGGGCGCGCTGGGAGCGTGACGTGCTGCCCGGCCTGCGGGCGCTCGCCGCCGTCATGCCGGTGTTCGACGTCAACCTGCCCCGCCGGCTCGCCACCCGCGGCTTCTTCCGGGCCCGCTACGGCGACGGCGGACGCTGCGACGACGTCCTCACCTTCGCCCACGAGTTCCAGCAGGACTTCTTCGAGCACTACACCGGCCGCATGATGCGCCGGCGGGCGTTCGACGCCGAGAACCGGTACGTCCGGCAGGAGAACTGGTTCCGGCAGGAGGAGATCACCGCGCTCGACGACGCGCGGATCGAGGTGGCCCGGCGGATGAACGAGGCGTACCGGCGGCTGCCCTCCGGCGCCGAGGAACTGGTCCTCGACGAGTCGTTCCTCACCGACGTGGCCGCCATGGTGCCGCGGACGCTCGGCACGCTCGACCCGCGGTCGTTCTTCCTCCAACTCGCCGACCAGGGCGGGCGGCACCGGGTGGTGGTCAACCGGATCTACTCCGGGATGACGCTGCTCTTCTCCCGGTTCGCCCACCTCTTCGCCGAGGAGGACCTGGCCGGGACGCTGCGCGCCGAACTCGCCCGGCTCCAGCCGCCCGGCGCGGTGCTCGCCGAACTCAAGGGCGGCTACGACGCCACCAACCTGAACCTGCACCCGGCGGTCACCCCGTACGAGCTGGTCTGCCCGGGCGAGATCAGCTTCCGGCCCGAGGCCGAGCAGATCCACATGGACGACCTGAGCGTCGTCCACGACCCGGTGGCCGACCGCCTGCTGCTGCGCTCGCGCCGGCTCGACGCCGAGGTCATCCCGGTCTACCTCGGCTTCCTGCTGCCGATGGCGCTGCCCGAGGTGCAGCAGGTGCTGCTCACCTTCGCCTACCTCGGCATGGCCCAGCCGGACCTGTGGGCGGGCACCGAGGTGCCGCTGCCCGGTCGCGGCATCGTGGGCTACCCGCGCGTCGTGCACGGCGACCTCGTGCTGCAACGGCGGATGTGGAAGCTGCACCCGGACTGCCTGCCCACGCGTACGCCCGGGCAGGGCGACGCCGACTGGTTCCTGGCCTGGCAGCGGTGGCGGCGGGAGCACGACCTGCCCCGCCGGGTCTTCGCCACCCCGGAGGGCACCCGGCTCGCGCCCGCCGAGAAGGAGGGGACCGCACCGGCCGCGGCCGGCGCCCGGCCCGACCACAAGCCCCTCTACGTGGACTTCGACAGCCACTTCTCCGTGCAGTTGCTGGACACGACGGCCCGCGCGGCGGGCAGCCGCCTCGTGCTCACCGAGATGCTGCCGGGCCGCGACGAGCAGGTCCTGCGCGCCGCGTCCGGCACGTACGTCACCGAACTCACCGTCGAACTCAACGGTGTCGCCGATGGGAGCGGACGATGACCGAGTACCCCTCGCCGGTCGACCACGGCTGGCTCAGCGTGCACGTCTTCTACGCCAGCAACGCCAACCCGATGCTGGTCGAGGGCGTCCGGCCGCTCGTGGACGCGCTGCGCGACGAGGGCCTCATCAGCCGGTACTTCTTCATCAAGTACTGGATGGAGGGGCCGCACGTGCGGCTGCGGGTGCTGCCGGCGCCCGGCGTCGACCCGGACCTCGTGCGCGCCCGGGTGGACGACGCGGTCGCCGCGTTCCTGCGTCGCCGCCCCGCGCTGTACGAGGTGGACAGCGAAGGGCTCGGCGACCTCTACAAGCAGATGTTCCTCGCCGAGTACGGCCAGGCGCGCTGGGACGAGGAGTACGGCCCGGACGGCGTCATGCCGATGCGGGCGAACAACAGCTTCCACCACATCCCGTACGAGCGGGAGTACGGCCGCTACGGCGGGCCGGCCGGCATCGAGATCGCCGAGTGGCACTTCGCACACTCCAGCGACGTGGTCCTCGACCTGCTGGCCACCACGAACGTGCACGTCCGGCCGGTGCTGCTCGGGCTCTCCGCGCAGCTGACCATGATGATGTGCGCGGTGTTCCTCGACGACGACCGGCGCATTGCCGACTTCCTGGAGCAGTACCGCCGGTTCTGGGAGGTCTCCTACTCGGAGCCGAGCGACGAGTACCACGCGAGCTTCGACACCAGCTACCGCCGCATGGACGCCGCGCTGCGCAACCGGCTCGCGGACATCCGCGCCGCCGCCCGGGGCGACGCCGACGTGAGCCCCGGCGGGGTCGAGGGCCGCTGGCGGGCCCACTGCCGCGAGCTGCGCGACCGGGTCGAAGCCGCCACGCTCCGGGGCGAGCTGGTCTTCCAGCGCGGCGACTCGCCCCCCGCCGCGGTCACCGACCTCGACGCGGCGCTGCCGATCCTGCTCAGCTCGTACGTGCACATGACCAACAACCGGCTCGGGGTGAGCATCCTCGACGAGATCTACCTCGCCTACCTGATGTCCGCGGCCCTGCGCGACGACGCCCCGGCCGGTGCGCGGTGACCACCGTCGACACGACGTGGGCCCGGCCCCGGCTGCGGGCCAACGTGGTGCTCGGCCCCGGCCAGTGGCGGGGCGGCCGGCTCGTGCACCACGTGAAGGACCGGGAGACCGGGTGGTTCTACCGGATCGGCCCGCGCGAGCACTTCCTGCTCTCCCGGATGGACGGCACCCGGACGCTGGACGACCTGGCGGCCGAGTACGCGGAGGCGTACCGGCGGCGCCTCGGGCCGGAGAACTGGCAGCAGCTGTTCGGCATGCTGCACCAGCGGCAGCTCCTCGACGGCGCCACCGACCCGGCGGCCCTGGCCCGGCTCACGGAGTCGGCGGCGCAGGGCGCGGCCCGCCACCGCCGGCGTCCGCTGTCGGCCCGGTTCCCGCTCTTCGACCCGGACCCGCTCTTCGACCGGCTGCTGCCCCGGCTCCGTCCGCTGTTCGGCTGGGGGTTCGTGGCGCCGGCGCTGGCGGCCGTGCTCGCCCTCGTCGGGTACGTGGCGCTGCACCTGCCGGAGCTGGTCGACGGGGTCGGCCGGGGCCACCGCCCGCTCGCGGCGATCGTGGCCGCCGTCGTGATCACCTGGGTGATCGTCTTCCTGCACGAGTGCGCCCACGGGCTCACCTGCCGGCACTTCGGGGGCCGGGTCGGCGAGATCGGCGTGATGTGGCGGTTCCCGCTGCTCGCCCCGTACTGCAAGGTCGACGACATCGTGCTGTTCACGCCGCGGCGGCGGGTCGCCACCGCGTTCGCCGGCGTGTTCGTGAGCCTGCTCGCGCTGGTGCCGTTCGCCGCCGTGCGGATCTGGGCCGGTCCCGGGGTGCTGTACGACCTCGCCGGCACCATGCTGCTCTTCGGCACCGCCACCGCCGCGCTCAACCTCGTGCCGTTCCTGCGCCTCGACGGCTACTACATGCTCAGCCACGCCCTGAACCTCGCCGACCTGCGGGCCGACACGTACGCCTTCTGGGGCCGGCTGCTGCGCGGCGGCCCGGCCGCGGTGGCCGGCTACCGCCGCCGGGACCGGCTGGTCCACGCCGTCTACGGGATCGCCTCGGTGGTCTTCGCGGCGACCGTGCTGACCCTGCTGGTCCGGTTCTGGTACGCGTCCCTGGCCCGCTGGATCGGGCCGGGGCCCGCGGTGGCGGTGCTCGTCGCCGAGGCCGTCCTCCTGCTGGCCCTCGCCGCCGTCGTCGCCCGCCGCTCCCGCCGCCACGCCACCCAGGCCGAGGCCTGACCCGTGCTCCCACCCCGCTGGTGTGCGGGTTTCGGCGGGGGAGAGGGGGGAAGGCAGGCGCCCCGGTGGGCGTGGCGCCTGATCCGGGCACCGCCCCGGTGGGCGTGGTGCCCGGATCGCGGCCGACCCGCACCGACCCGGGACACGCGCGGGGAGGTGCTCATGGGCGGCGGCGGACACCTCGATTCGGAGGAGGGTGGTTTCGGGCGCCGCCTGGACGAGCACGAGCACGGCCCCGGCGGGCACCGTCCGGGCGAGCCACCCGTCCGGCCGGGTGGCCTCGTCGACAGCGCCGTCTACACGCGCGGTCTGCGGTACGCCTCGCCCACGACGCTCGCCGACACGTACCGCTGCCTCCAGGAACTCGGCGACGCGATGGCCTGGATCGGCCTGCACCGGCCGGACCGGGAGCAGATCACCTCGCTGGCCCACGAGTTCCGCCTGCACGACCTGGCCGTCGACGACGCGATCAACGCCCACCAGCGGCCGAAGCTCGAACGCTACGGCGACACCCTGTTCGTGGTGCTGCGCGCCGCCCGCTACGTCGACGCGCTGGAGGTGGTCGAGTTCAGCGAGGTGCACCTGTTCATCGGCCCCGGCTTCGTCATCACCGTCCGCCACGGCGAGGCACCCGACCTGGCCGCCGTCCGGCGGCGGCTGGAGGGCGAGCCGGAGATGCTGGCCCGCGGCCCGCAGGCGGTCCTCTACGCGATCCTCGACCAGGTGGTCGACGGGTACGCGCCGGTGGTGGCCGGGCTGGAGCACGACATCGACGAGATCGAGACCGAGGTCTTCGGCGGCGACCCGAACGCCAGCCGCCGCATCTACGAGCTGAGCCGCGAGGTGATCCAGTTCCAGCGGGCGGCGCGTCCGCTGCTCGGCGTGCTCGACGCGCTGGCCGCCGGCTCCGGCAAGTACGGCAGTGACGAGGAGCTCCAGCGCTACCTGCGGGACGTCACCGACCACCTCACCCAGGTGGTGGAGCGCGTGGACAGCTTCCGGCACCTGTTGCAGAACATCCTCGCCGTGAACGCCACGCTCGTCACCCAGCAGCAGAACGAGGAGATGCGCAGCCTCACCGCGGCCAGCTACGCCCAGAACGAGGAGCTGAAGAAGGTCTCGTCCTGGGCGGCGATCCTGTTCGCCCCCACCCTGATCGGCACCGTGTACGGCATGAACTTCGTCCACATGCCGGAGCTGCACTGGCGGTTCGGCTACCTCTTCGCGCTCGGCCTCATGGCGCTCGTCTGCGGCGTCCTCTACCTCGTCTTCAAGCGTCGCGGCTGGCTCTGACCCCCGGCACGGGCAGCGGCCATCGGCGGGTCGCGGGCGCCTGCCCACCCGGGATCCGTCGGGAGCCCCCGCGCCTACTCGAAGCCGCGCAGGATGTGCCGCTCGTCCTCGATGTCGTCCTCGTCGACGCCCATGCGGCCGTGGAGGGCGGCCGCGGCCCAGATGGCGAGGGGGGTGGACGGGCCGGTGGTGCCGGCGATCTGCACGTCGTCGCTGGTCGGGCCCAGCTCGACCGGTGGCGCGCTGCGTTGAGCCTGCATGGCGATGCCTCTCTCTTGCAGCCGTGACCGTCCGATGCCCACCGGGAACGGTGAGCGGCAGGTGGGCGATCCCGCCCCCTTGCGGCCCGCACGCCGGCCTGTGACACGGCTCACTCGAACGATCCCACGTCAGGGAGCGTCCGCACACGCGGTTTTCCCATTACCCGACTCCCGGCGGCACCAACCTCGCCGCCGGGACGCTCCCCGAGCGCCCTGCGTGAGCGGGCCGGCACCGTCCGCGAGCGGCTGGGTCGGTCCCCAACCGGCCCCTCGCCGGGCGGGCCGGCGCCTCTGCGGCCGGGCTGGCGCCTCTGCGGCCGGGCCGGCGCCCTCCCGGGGGCGGGCCGGCGTCGGTCAGGACAGGGGACGGGAGATACCGCGGGCATGGTCGGTGAGCGCCGCCCCGACCACCGTCGCGTCCATCGGCAGCACCTCCAGGCACCGGCGGACGGCGGCGGCCATCAGCGCGTTCGGCACCCGCATCGACAGCGTGCAGTGCGGCACCCACCGCCCCGGCCGGTAGTGCGCGAGCAGGTCCACGCCGGCCGCGGTGAGCCGGGCGTGCACCTCCCGGTGGTGGGCGAGCAGTTCGGCCGTCGGGACGGGGCCGAGCCAGAGCACCCGCCCGACGAACTGCCCGGCGTGCGCGAACGACAGCCGCAGCGGCGCGGCGACGACCATCCCGTGCAGCGCGGCGGCCACCCGGTCCGGGTCGAACCGGGACGCCACCGCCAGCGAGACGTGCGGGCGGTGCCGCCGCTCCAGCAGGGACCGCATGCTCTGCACACCCTCGGACTCCAGGGCGTCCCAGAGCACGCGGATCCGCCGGGTGGCGTCCGTGTCCAGGTAGAGCTCCAGCGCGGCGACCACATGATCACGGTAACGGGCTGGTCCGGCCGGGCACCGGAGGCCCACACCGGGCCGGTACGGTGTCCCGGGAGGCGTGACGACGTGGACGTGAGTGACCTGCTGATCGAGACGTACGACCGACTGCCCGGCCTCGTGCGCGCGGCCGTCGACGGCCTGACCCCGGAGCAGCTGCGACGCGCGCCGGGTGCGGGGGCCAACCCGGTGGGCTGGCTGGTCTGGCACCTGACCCGGGTCCAGGACGACCACGTCGCCGACCTCATCGGGACGGAACAGCTCTGGGTGACCGGCGAGTGGGCCGGCCGCTTCGGGCTCGCCGCCGATCCCCACGACACCGGGTACGGGCACACCCCGGAGCAGGTCGCCGCCGTCCGCCCGGAGAGCGCCCAGGTGCTGGTCGACTACTACGAGGCCGTCCACGCCCGCACCCGCGACTTCCTGGCCGGCCTGCGACCCGGCGACCTGGACCGGGTCGTCGACACGTCGTGGGACCCGCCGGTGACCCTCGGGGTCCGGCTGGTCAGCGTCGCCGAGGACGATCTCCAGCACGTCGGGCAGGCCGCCTACGTGCGGGGCCTCGTCACCGCCGCCTGACCGGCCCGCGGCCGGCGCCCTGGCTGACGGAGGTGCCGGCCTGCCCGTACAGGGCGCATCGCCCCGACGACGGCCGTGGGTCACGGCACGATGACGGCGCGTCCCTCCAGGGATCCGTCCCGCATCTTCCGGTAGGCGGTGAGCGCGTCGTCGAGCGTGAACCGGGTCGTCTTCGGCCGGACCAGCCCCCGCGCGCCCAGGTCGAGCACCTCGATCAGCTCGGGCCGGCTGCCCCAGTAGGTGGTGGCCACGCTCATCTCGTACGGCACCGAGAAGTACGACACCGGCAGCGTGCCCCCGCCGATGCCGACGATGGCGAGGTCGCTGACGGTCCGCGCGACCGCGGCGCCCAGACGCAGCGTGGCGTCCACCCCGACGAAGTCGAGCACCAGGTCCGCGCCCCGCCCGCCGGTGGCCTGGCGGATCTCCTCGGCCGCCGTCTCACCGGACATCACGGTGAGGTCGGCGCCGCACTCCTGCGCCAGCGCGAGCGCGTCGGCGCGGGTGTCCACGGCGATCACCCGGGCGGCCGACGTGGCCTTCAGGATCTGCACGGCCACGTGCCCCAGGCCGCCGATCCCGATGGCCACGGCCGTGCTGCCCGGGGCGAGCCGGTGCCAGGACCGGCGGATCGCGTGGTACGGGGTGAGGCCCGCGTCCGTGAGCGGCGCGGCGTCCACCGGTTCCAGCCCGGCGGGCAGCGGGACGACGTGCCGGGAGTGGGGGACCAGCTCGTACTCGGCCATGCCGCCGTCCAGGCCGAGGCCACCGCCTCCGCCGGGCACCGGCGCGCCGGCCGGGTTCTCGCAGTACGGGTCGACACCCACGCGGCACCGGGCGCAGGTGCCGCAACCCCACGGGCCGTAGACCGCCACCGGCTGTCCCACCTCCAGCCCGGTCACGCCGGCGCCGAGCGCGTGCACCCAGCCCGCGTTCTCGTGCCCGAGCGTGAACGGTGGGTTCCACGGCACCGAGCCGGGCTCGAACTCGTCCATGAGGTGCAGATCCGAGTGGCAGGCGCCGGCGGCGCCGATGCGCACCACCACCTGCCCCGGACCCGGTGTCGGCTCGGGCATCTCCACGAGTTGCGGCTCGGACTTCCACTCCTGCAGGCGCAGCGCACGCATGACTCATCTCCCGTCGGTGGTGTCTGGCGCGCCTGCCCGATCCGGGCCGGGTCAAACGACCCGTCGGTCGACCCGCGCGGCGGGTTCACCCGATGCGGGTGAGCCGGTCTCACCCGCACCGCTGCGACGGTGTCCTGCGGGGAAGCCGGTGGGCGGTGTCCGGCGGAGGGGGGATCGGAACCGATGGGCACGACCGCGGCGGACTATCTGCGAGAGCTGGGATCCGGCCGGCGTCCGGACCTGCCGGAGACGACCACGGGGACCGTGCGGCTGGACGTGCGGGAGGACGGACGGACCGAGCACTGGCGTCTAGAGATCGCCGACCAGCACGTCGAGGTGACCCGCTCGGGCGAGGACGCCGACCTGGTCGTCCACGGCGACCGCGACGCGTTCGACCGGGTCGCCGCCGGCGAGATGCACGTGTCGGCGGCGCTGCTGCGCAACGAGCTGACCGCGTCCGGCGACATCCGCCTGTTCATGATGCTGCGCCGGCTCTTTCCCGGCCCGGCGAACGCCCGGCATCCCCGCGAGGCCGCGCGGGCCGTCGCCGAACGGGGTGGTCGCCCATGAGGCAGGAGCGCGTGTACGTGACCGCGGGGAGCGCCTTCGCGCTGAGCGACTCGCGGGGTGACATGGTCGTCGACCCGCACGCCCCCGTCGGTCTCTGGTCGTTCGACACCCGCTTCCTGTCCCACTGGGTGCTCCGCGTCGACGGTGAACGGCTCAACGCCCTCTCCCGGGACGACATGACCTACTTCGAGACCCGGTTCTTCCTGGTGCCCGGCGCCGCCAGCCACTACGTCGACGCCGACGTCTCGTTGATCCGGCACCGGTCGATCGACGACGCGTTCCACGAGCGGATCACCGTGCTCAACCACTCGGCCGAGCCGGCCGAGTTCACGGTGCGGCTGGAGATCGGCAGCGACTTCGCCGACACCGCGGAGATCCGGCAGCCACGCGAGCGCCCGGTGGAGGTCGTCGCCGACCCGGCCCGCGACCAGCTCCGGCTGCGCTACGCGCGGGGCCGGTTCGCCCGCGAGACCACCGTGACGAGCACGGCTCCCGTGGACGTCGACGAGGGCGGGATGACGTTCCGGATCCGTGTGGAGCCGGAGGGCGAGTGGGTCACCGACCTGCACGCCGTGGCCATCATCCGGGGCGCGGGCGGTCGGGACCTGCGCGCCGACCTGGAGCGGCACCGGCACCACGTCCGTCGCGGCATGCGCGACGAGCTTCGGCAGTGGCTCGACCGGGCGCCCACGCTGGCGGCCGAACGGGGCGCGCTGGAGGCGGCGTACGCGCGGTGCCTGGTGGATCTCGCCTCGCTGCGGTACCTGCCGCTGGTGAACTTCGGCGCCGTGCCGGTGGGCGGGCTGCCGTGGGCCATGACGCTGTACGGGCGGGACGCGATCATCACCTGCCTCCAGACCCTGGCGTTCACGCCCGAGCTGACGCCGGCGACGCTGCGCATGCTCGCCGCCATGCAGGGCGGTCGGCTCGACGACGAGCACGACGAGGAGCCGGGAAAGATCGTCGGAGAGCTGCGCTACGGGGAGGCCGCCGCGTTCGGCGAGAAGCCGACCGCCCTCTACTACGGCGCCGCCGACACCACCCCGCTCTTCGTCGTCCTGCTCGACGAGTACGAGCGCTGGTCCGGTGACGCCGACCTGGTCCGGGAACTGCGGCACCCGGCCCGGATGGCGCTGGACTGGATCGACGAGTACGGCGACCTGACCGGTGACGGCTACCTCCGCTACCTCACCCGGAACACCCGTGACGGCACCGTCAACCAGGGGTGGAAGAACTCGCCGGACGCCGTCGCGTACGCCGACGGGCGCCTCGCGGGCTTCCCGCGCGGGACGTGCGAGCTGCAGGGCTACGCGTACGACGCCAAGCGGCGCGGCGCCCGCCTGGCCCGGGAGTTCTGGGGCGACCCGGCGTACGCCGACCGGCTGGAGCGGGAGGCGGAGGAGCTGAAGCGGCGCTTCAACCGTGACTTCTGGCTGCCGGAGCGGGAGTACTACGCGCTGGCGCTGGAGCCGGACGGCACGCCGGTCGACGCGCTCACGTCCAACATCGGGCACCTGCTGTGGAGCGGGATCGTCGACGACGACCGCGCGGAGGCCGTCGCCGCCCACCTGGTCGGCCCGCAGCTCTTCAGCGGCTGGGGCGTCCGGACGTTCGCCGCCGGGCAGCGCCGCTACAACCCCGTCGGCTCCCACCTCGGCGCGGTCTGGCCGTCGGACAACGCCCTGATCGTGGCCGGGCTGCGGCACTACGGGCGGGACGTCGAGGCGGCCCGGATCGCCGCCGGCATGTTCGAGATGGCGTACCTGCTCGGTGGTTCGATTCCGGAGATGATCGCCGGGTACGGCCGCGACCTGACGAAGTACCCCGTCCAGCTGCCGGCCGCCGGGCGGCCGCAGGCATGGTCCTCGGGCGGGCTGCTGATGCTGCTCGGCGCCCTGCTCGGGCTCCGGCCCAGCGGCGACAACCTGCTGGTGAACCCGGCGTTGCCGCCCCACTTCGGCCGGGTGGAGCTGCTCGACGTGCCGGGCCGCTGGGGCCAGGCGGACGCCTACGGGCGGGACCGGGCCGCGTCCGGGTTGGCCCGCCGGCCGCGGGTGCGTTGAGGGTCGGCGTTCGGCCTCAGCGTCCGCGGCGGGACGGTGGGTCGGCGGGGACGCGGGGCGCGTCGCCACGCGGGGCACCGTCGGGACGGTTCCCCGGCCCGTCGGTCACGGCACCGGCCGGCTGCGCGCTGGCCGTCGGGTGGACGCGCTCGGGCGGCGTGGCCGGCGGACTGGCGTGCCTGGGCGGTGCGGTCGGCGGACTGGCCGTCAGACGGGCATGCCCGGGCGGTGTGGCCGATGGCGTGGACGGGTGCCTGCCGGACTGCGACGGGTGCGGCGACCGGCCCGGACCGTACGGCACGTCGTCGGCCAGCACCTCGTCGCAGTAGCCCGGCACCCGGTCCCGGCCGCCGGCGGCCGCGACGAGCGCCGCGAAGGCTTGGCCGTCGAGGGCACGCGCCGGATCGTCACCCGTACGCGCCCGGAAGGCACGGCAGAGCCCGGGCAGGGCGGCGTCGGGCACGCCGCTGTCCGTGCCGGCGTGCCCCGTCGACGGTGGCGTGCCGGGGGTCACCCCGGTGGCCGGGGCGGACGGCGGTGTCGTGGCGGGCGCGCCGGGCGGCGGCGCCGGCGGCCGCGTGCCGGGCAGCGTGCCCGTGGCGGCCAGCGCGACGCCGCCGGTGGTGGCGACGGTGAGGGCCACGAGACCGACCCGGGCTCCCGTGCGGGTGAGCCTGCCCCGCCCCTCGCCGGCGCGTGCCGTGATCGCGGTGACGGCGCCCCACAGCCGCGACGGCGCGCCGGCCGGCTCGGTGGCCGGGACCGGGCCCGGGTGTCCGGCGAGGGCGCGGCGGTAGGCCGCCACGGCGGCCGCCTCGCCGGCGAACTCACCGGGACGTGGCGCGGCGCGAAGAGCGCCCAGGAGCAACACGAGAGGGCCGGCGTCCGCCGGCCCGGCATCCGTGGGACCGTCGAGGAGCCACTCGGCCGTCCTCCGGTCCATCCGGTCTGTCTTCATCTCGTGTCCCTCAGCGCCACGCGCCGGCGGGACGTCACATCCACCCGTTCCCGGGGGCGGCGTCAACCCATCGTCTTGGCGCCGTCGATCGCCTCGCGCAGGATGTCGGCGTGCCCGGCGTGCTGCGACGTCTCCGCGATGACGTGCAGCAGCACCCGGCGGACGGACCAGCTCACGCCCGGCTCGAACCAGGGCGCGACCGGCAGCGGGTGCGCCGTGTCGAGGTCGAGCGTGGCGACCAGTTCGTCGGTGGCGGCGGCCACCCGCGCGTACGCGTCGAGCAGCCCGCCGAGCGTCTCGCCCTCCAGCATCCGGAACTGGCCGGCCCAGTCGACCGGCTCGCTCTCCATCGCCTCGGCGCCCCCGACGGCGAAGAGCATCCAGTGCTTCTCGGTGACCGCCACGTGCTTGATGAGACCGCCGAGGCAGAGCTCGCTGACGGTGGTGCGGGCGGCCGCCTGGGCGTCGGTGAGGCCGTCGACGGTCTGCCGCAGGAAGCCACGGTGCCGGCGCAGTGCCTGCACCAGGTCGGCCCGCTCGCCGGTGAGGACCTGCTCGGAACTTGTCATGACAACTGCCCTTCCGTCGGAGGTGGACGGTGCGGCCGAGGTGGGCCGTGCCCAGGCTAGGCGGAGGCACCGACATTTCCGGGCGTACGGGCGGCCTCGGCGGTTGTCGATCGGTCTGTCCGGGTACCGGAATGACATGGGTGTGATTCGAGTGGGCACGTCGTCCTGGGCCGACCAGGACCTGTTGCGGTCCGGCTGGTACCCGCGGTCGGTGAGCACGCCGGCCGCCCGCCTGCGCTGGTACGCCGAGCGGTTCCCGCTCGTCGAGGTGGACACCTCGTACTACGCCGTCCCCGCACCGGAGACCACGCGCGGCTGGGCCGAGGCCACCCCGGACGGGTTCACCTTCGACGTGAAGGCGTTCAGCCTCTTCACCGGGCACCCGACGCCGGTCGCGGCGCTGCCGCGCGACCTGCGCCCGGCCGCCGGCCCCGCCCGGGTGCGCCGCCGCGACCTGCCCGCCGGGGCGTACGACGAGCTGTGGGCCCGTTTCCGCGCGGCGCTGGACCCGCTCGCGGCGGCCGGCCGCCTCGGCGCCGTGCTGCTGCAGTTCCCGCCGTGGCTGGTCCGCGGCGCCGCCGCCCAGCGGCGCATCGCCGAACTGGCCGAGCGGTGCCGCCCGTGGCGGGTCGCCGTGGAGCTGCGGCACGGGTCCTGGTTCGAGGAGCGGGCCGCCCTGGACACCCTGGACTTCCTCCGCGCCAACGGACTGGCGCTGGTCTGCGTCGACATGCCACAGGGACACCCGTCCTCCGTCCCGCCGATCCTCATCGCCACCGCGGAGCTGGCGATGGTCCGCTTCCACGGCCACAGCGACGACTGGGCGACGGGCGACAAGCGGGAGAAGTTCCGCTACGCGTACGGCGAGCGCGAGCTGCGCCAGTGGTCCGTGCTGCTCGCCGAGCTGGCCGGGCAGGCCGACGAACTGCACGTGCTGTTCAACAACTGCTGTGCCGGTCAGGCGCAGCGCGACGCCGAGCGGATGTCCCGGCTGCTGGCCCGCGCCGGGAACCCGGCGGTGGCCGGCGCCGCGGGCTGACGCCGGCCCCGTCCTCAGGCCGCCGCGCGGACGTCGAGGAGCACCCCGCTGCGGGGGCGGGTGGGGATGCGGGACAGTGGGATGCGCAGATCCTGCGGCGGCAGGGTGCAGTCGAGCCGGGCCAGGCGGACGACGAGGTCGCGCAGCAGCGCCACGGTGATCATCTCGCCGGGGCAGCGGTGCCCGGTGCGCGGGTCGCCGCCGCCCTGCGGCACCAGCTTGAAGGGCCCGATCTCCCGGCCCACGAACCGGTCCGGGTCGAAGCGGTACGGGTCCGGCCAGATCCGGGGGTCGTGGTTCTGCCCGTAGATGTCCAGCAGCACCATCGCGCCGGACGGGATCCGTACGCCGCCCCACTCCAGGTCGGCGACGGCGCGGCCGCCCACGAACGGCGCGAACGGGTAGAACCGCCGGACCTCGTGCGCGTACGCCTCGGCGAACGCGGGGTCGCCCGCGCGCAGCCGCTCCCGGTGCTCCGGCCAGCGGTGCAGGGCGTGCCCGGCGAACGCCACGAACCAGCTGACCGCCACCGTGGGCCGGAGGATGTTGAGCAGCTCGACGGCGGCGGTGCACGGGTCGAGCCGGTTGCCGTCGACGTCCCGGTGCTCCGCCACCTCCCGCACCGCCGAGCCGGCCGGCGCCACCGCGTCCCCCCGGCGTACGCGTTCGACGAGACCGGCGAGCCAGTCCTCCCGGCGGGTCCGGGCGCGGCGTGCCCGCCAGTGCCGTGGCGCCGCGGTGGCGAAACCGTCCACCATGGCCACCAGGTCGGCGGCGAGGGCCGGCAGATCCTCCGGAGCGACGGGAACCCCGGTCCAGTCGGTCACGGCCCGGGTCAGCACCCGGCTCACCTCGTCGAAGAGCACCACCGGCCCGCGGCGGTCCGCCCAGTCGCGGGCCGCCGACTCCCAGGCCGCGCCGGCCCGCGTGACGAGGGTGTCGATCCCGCCGTCCATGAGCAGCGCCACGAACAGCGCCTTGCGCACCCGGTGCGCCTCCCCGTCGAGAGTGTGCACGGCGTGGTGCCCGAACAGCGTGCTCCGTACCGGGCCGGGGATCGCGCCCTGCCGGCGGACGTGCCGCTCGTCGTAGAAGAAGCGGGCGGCCTCCGGCCCGTGCAACGCCACCGCGCGCTGGCCCAGCACCCGCGTGCGCAGCGCGTCGGCGCCGCCGCGCCGCAGCCGGTTGGGCAGCCAGGCGAAGCCCTCCAGGGCCAACGCGAGGGTGTTGTCGAGATGGACCGTACGCCGCGACATGCGCACACACGTGCCCACGCGGTCGTCTGGCAAACCACCGGGGCGTGGGTCAGGCGGATCTGCGGCCACGGCTGCGGAAGGCGCCCTGCGCGCGCTCGTCGATGTCGGCGTCGTCGGGAAACGGCCGGCGTGCGGGCGCCGGGTCCGGTGGCGCTCCCGGACCGGCCTCCGGCGCGCGGGTGGGCTCCACCGACCCGAATCCGTGCCGCCCCTCAGGGCCGGACGGCCCGGACGGCGCGCCGGCCCGGCGCTCGCCCCGGCGTCCCTCGGGCACGGCCGTCTCCTCGCCGCCCTCGTCCATCGGGTCGTTCTCGTCGACGCCCCAGGGCGGTTCCGTGTCGTAGATGTCCCGGGTGCCCCACGGGACCGTCGCCTCCGGATCGCGCGGGGCCTGACCGCCGCCGCGTCCCTCGTCCGCCGTCATGTCCACCTCGCTGCTCGTCGGGCGGGTACCGGCGCTGATTGCCCGCCAGCAGGCCCGTCATGCCCACGGGCGCTCTCCGCGAGGGCCGCGCCGGGGCGAGTGCGGGTCCCACGGGGGCTCTCCGGTGGGGGCCGTGCCGGGGTGCGGGGCGAGTGCGAGCCCATGGGCGCTCTGCGGCGGGGCCGTGCCGGGGTGCGGGGCGAGTGCCAGCCCCATGGGCGCTCTGCGGCGGGGCCGTGCCGGGGTGCGGGGCGAGTGCGCGCGAGCACGGTGCGACTCCCGGTCCCATGACCGCCGCCGCCCACGGCTGACGTGCCGGGGCGCGCGACCGCACCGCGACAACTGGCCGAGCCGCCGCCAGCGGTCGGCACCCGGACACGCGACCGGCGCCCCGGCCGAGGAAAGTCGGTGGGGCGCCGGGCGGGTTTCGTCAGCGGCCGGACATCGCCATCGGCCGCCTCATCGCGCTCCTGCCCATGCCACCGGCCTTGTGCATCCCGGCCATCTTCCCCATGCCGGCCATCTTGCTCACTTCGGCGATCTTGCTGACGCCGGCGATCTTGGCCATGCCCTTCGGGGCGCTCATCAGACCGCCCGCGCGGCCGATCAGGCCACGCCACATCTGGCCGGGCTTCTGCTGCTCGCTCATGTACGCGGTCACCACGACCAGCGCGCCCGTCAGGGCCGGGACCGCCCACTGGAGCATCTTCATCTGGCGCTGGCTCGCGGCGACCTGCGCCGGGGTCTGGTGGTTCGGCTCGGTCACCCCGTCGACGGGCGGGCCACCGGCCTTCTGCAGCCGCATGCCGAGCAGCCGGCTGTAGCCGGTGACCGCGAGCGCGCCGACCGTCAGCGCCGTCTTGATGGCGCTGGCGCGGGCGACGCCCGCCTGCGCGGCCACCCGTGGACTCTCCGTCACCAGCTCGCCGACGGCCCCCGCGAGGTGCGCGCCGATCGCCGCGGCGTTGACGGGGGTCCACCGGGACCAGCCGGCGGATGCCACCGGAAGCCGCTGCGTCGCATCATTGATCTTCGCCGCCGCGCCGTTGACACCGAGCGCCCCCATCAGGGACCCCCCGAACCAGGCCGCCAGGCCCAGATCGTGCATCGAACGCAGGGCGGTGTGCCGTTCCGACATCTGATCCCCTTCCACCGTGTCGGGCGGTGCGGCTTACCCGCCGCCCGGGCGGCTAACCCCGTCGGTCATGGGTGGATCCCTCCGGTCGGGGGACGGACCGGACGGGCGGTGCCGAGCCCGCGCAGTCTCCCCGCGATCTTGCACTTTCCGCCCCGACAAAAGTGCGTTATCGGGTCATTCCGAGGGCACAAACTGCAAGATCGACGGGGCGGGGGCGGGGCGGGGAGAGGGGGCGGGAGAGGGGGCGGGGAGGAGTTGACCTGGGCTGTGGGGGTAGAGCAGGGGGCGAACACGAGCCAGCAGGAGTCAGCAGGAGTGCTGCAGGAGCGCGGCTGGAGCGGAGCGGGAAGGGGTACGGCGATGACGCAGCCGGACGAGAGCCGGGAGAAGACGGCCGACACCGACGCGGTGCTGATGCACCCGGGCAACGACCCCAACCGGACCACCGCCGAGGTGCCGCCGCGGCGGGACCCGGGTGAGGTCCGGGTGGAGCGGGACGGGGAGATGGTGCCGCTCGAACCCGAGGAGTGACTCAGCGCGGTGGCAGGCCGGCGGCGAACCCGGCCACCCGGGCGGCCAGCGGGGCCGAGGCGCGTACCCAGGTGAAGTGGTCCAGCGGACCGCCGGCCGCCGCCACCGTGTAGTGCTCGCGGACGACGGGAGCCGCCGGCAGCTTCGCGCAGAGGTGGTCCGTCGTCGACTCCGGCGTGTACTGGTCGTCCTCGACGCTGACCGCGAGCACCGGCGTGCGGACCGTCCGCAGCGCGGCTTCCGCGTCGACGCCGTCGAGGACGGGGAACCGGCCGGTGCGGGCGGTGTACGCCCAGTCCCGGATCACGCCGCGCGCCTGCCGGCCGCCGAAACCCCACCCGGGCCAGACCCGCAGCAGCGCCGCCGTGGCACCGATCCACTGGGTGTACGCCAGGATCTGGTACCGCGCGCGGCCCGGGTACACGCGCCAGTAGGGGAGGCCCACGGCGACCAGGGCCACCCCGTCCACCGCGTCCCCACCGGACAGGGCGAGGTGCAGCAGCGCGGCCTGACCGCCCAGCGAGTGCCCGAGCAGCAGCCGGGTGCGCCCGTCCAGGCGGGGCTTGAGGGCCTCCAGCACGCTGCCCACGTCGCCGGCCAGTTCGGCGTAGCCGTAGCGGGACTGGCGGCTCGGGGCGGGCGTGCTCGTCCCGGTGCCGCGCAGGTCGGCGACCACCACGGCGAGCCCCTCGGCGCGCAGCGCCGCCGCGAGCGGACGGTAGTAGCGGGCGCGGACCCCCATCGCCGGCCAGATGACGACCACGGGCGCGCCCGGCGCGTCCGGCTCCGGGTAGACGTGCAGCCCGAGGCGGCCGCCCTCGACGTCGACGAACTCCTGCGCGTACTCGGTCGCCTCACTCATCGGCACAGCCTACGAGCCGGCGGCTACCGGCGGGTAGCCACCGGCGCGCCGGCGCGCCGCGGTGACGGGACACCGGTCGACGCCGCACGCTCCACGCGGTCCACGGCGGCGAGGACGTCCGGCACGTCCAGCGCCGCGAGTGCCGGGTGTACGTCGTCCGGCCCGTCCGGCTCGCGCGGCCCCACCCAGAGGGCCTCGTGCCACGGCCGGTCCGGCGGCGGGCCCCACTGCGCCGGTGGCGCCGGGCCGAACAGCAGCACGGACGGCGTGGCGTACGCGGTGGCCAGGTGACCGATCCCGGTGTCGCCGCAGATCACGAGCCGGGCGTGGGCCACGAGAGCGGCGAGGTCGCGCAGGTCCGTCCGGCCGGCGAGCACGGCGTCGCCGGGCAGCCCGGCCAGGGTGGCGACCCGGTCGGCCAGCTCCCGCTCGGCGGGGTTGCCGGTCACCACCATCCGGTGCCCGCGCCGGGCCAGCTCGCGGGCCACGGCGGCGAAGCGGGCCGGCGGCCACCGGCGCTGCGCCGCCTTCGCGCCCGGGTGCACGATGCTCACGCCGGTCGGCAGCCCCGCGGGGTCGGGCCGGCGCAGGGCCAGGTCCGTCCGGTCGGCGGCGACGCCGTACCAGGCCAGCAGCCGGCACCAGCGGTCGACCTCGTGCTCCTCGGCGCGCCAGGGCGGCCCGTCGCCGAAGCCGGCCCCGGCGTTGGCGAACGCCAGCAGCCGCCCCGGCCGCAGCCGCGCGAGCATCCGGTGCGACTGCGGGCCGCACCCGTGCAGGTTCACAGCGACCGCCGGGGCGGGACCGGGCCAGGCCAGGCGGCCCAGCCCCGGCGCGTCCACCAGCCGGTCCACGCCACCGACCAGGTCGACCAGGGGCGCCAGGGCGCGCGGCGCGACCAGCGCCAGCTCCTGTCGCGGGTACGCGGCCCGCAACGCCCGCAGCGCCGGGACCCCGGTCGCGAGGTCACCGACGCCGAGCGCGCGCAGCACGAGGATCACGGGTACGACGACTCCTGCTCGGCGCAGACCACCATCTCCCGTACGGCGCAGCCGGGCGGCTGGGACAGCGCGAACAGTACGGCGGCCGCGGTGTCGGCCGGGTCGTTGAGCACGGCGTCCGGACCCGGCTTGTACCGCTCCTCGCGATCGTCGAAGAAGGCCGTCCGCATGCCGCCCGGGACGAGCAGCGTCACCCCGACCTGACCGGCGAGTTCGGCGGCCAGGGCGCGGGTGAAGCCGACCACCCCGAACTTCGCGGCGCAGTACGCGGTCGCGTCGCTGACCGCCTTGACGCCGAGGGTCGAGGCGACCGTGACCACCGTGCCGTGCGAGCGTTCCAGCCACGGCAGCGCGGCCCGGACCACCGCGGCGGTGGCGAGCAGGTCGACGGCGACGATCCGGTCCCAGGTCTCGCCGGGGACGTCGGCGAGCCGGCCGGGGACGTCCATGCCGGCCGCGGTCACCACCCCGTCGAGCCCTCCGGCCTGCGCGGCGAGCCGGCGCGTGGCCTCCTCGGCGGCCCGGGTGTCGGCGAGGTCGCACTCGACCCAGGGCACACCGTCGGCGGGCTCCCGCCGGTCCAGCACGTACGGCCGGCCGCCGGCCTTGGCCACGGCGGTCACCACGGCGGCGCCGAGCCCGCTCGACCCGCCGCTGACCAGGATCGCCGATCCGTTCAGGTCCCTGCTCATACTGCTCCCTTCACGAGGTCGTCGCCGCGCGAGCGCGCGGCGGAGATGGTGGCGGTGGTCGAGCGTCCCGCCAGGTAGGGCACCGTCACGACCCGGCCACCCCAGCCGCGGACCAGCTCCGCCTCGGGCAGCTCGGGGGCGCCGTCGCCGGCGTAGTCGCCGCCCTTGACCCAGACGTCCGGGCGGAGCCGGGACAGCACCGCGTGCGGCGTGGGCTCGTCGAAGACGACCACGGCGTCCACACAGTCCAGCGCGGCGAGCAGCCGGGCGCGGTCGTCCTGCCCGTTGACGGGGCGCTCCGGGCCCTTGAGCCCGCGGACGCTGCGGTCGCTGTTGAGGCAGACCACCAGGGCGTCGCCGAGCCCGCGGGCCGCGCGCAGGGTGGCGAGGTGACCGGCGTGCAGGATGTCGAAGCAGCCGCCGGTGGCCACCACGGTGCCGCCGGCCGTGCGCACCCGCGCGATCAGCTCCAGTGCGGACGTGGCCGGGTCGGCCGGCGCCGGGGGAGGGCTGGCCTGCAGTCCGGCCGCCCCACCGGCGGCCACGTACGCCGACGCGGCGGCGACGGCCTCCCGCACCGCCTCGGAGACCGGGGCCCCGCCGGCGAGTGCGGTGGCCGCGGCGGCGGCGAACCGGTCGCCGGCGCCGCAGGTGTCCTCCACCCGCTCCGCCGGCGAGGGCGGCGGCACCACGAGGGGTGTGCCGCCGGAGTGGCACAGCACCGCACCGTCCGCGCCGGTCGTCACCGCCACCGCGGCGGCCCGCCAGCGGCGGCGCAGCTCGTGCCCGGCACGGGTGGCGGTGGACAGCGGTGAGCCGGTGCCGGCGTCACCGGTGAGCTGCCGCAGCTCGGCGAGGTTCGGCGTCGCGAGCCGGACGCCGGGCACCGCGGCTGGCCCGCGCGGGTGCGGGTCCCACACCACCGGGGCGGACGCCTCGGCCAGCGCGGCCCGCAGCGTCGGCTGGCGCAGCAGGCCGCGCCCGTAGTCGCTGGCCAGGATCGCCGCCGCGCCGCGCAGCGCCGCGAGGGCGGCCTCCGGCGGTTCGGCGGGTGGTTGCGGATCGCCACCACGGTCCAGCCGCAGCAGGGTCTGCCCACCGGCCCGCAGCCGGATCTTCTCGGGGGTGGTGCCGGGCAGGCGTACCGGGTGGACGGTCACCCCGGCGGCCGTGAGCAGCTCCGCGAGCCGCGCGCCCCCGGCGTCGTCGGCGAGGGCGGTGACGAGCGTGACCTCGACGCCGTGCGCGGCGGCGAGCAGGGCGGCGAGGCCGGCCCCGCCGGGCCGGTCGGTGACCGACCGCTCGTCCAGCACGGGCGCGGGCGCGTCCGGGCAGATCCGGTTCACCGACCCGGTGACGTCCCGGTCCAGGAGGGTGTCACCGACCACCACCAGCCGCGCGCTCACGAGCCGCTCCCGTCGCCGGTACGCCCCGCGGGGCCGTGGCCGTCGACCCGCCCGCCACCGGGATGACCGGCCGCACCGTGCCCGTTGGGGCCGTGCCCGCCAAGACCGTGCCCGTTGGGACCGTGTCCGTTCGGACTGTGCCCGTTGGGACCGTGCCCGTTCGGGCCGTGCGCCATCCCGGTGCCGCCGACGACGGTGAGCGCCCGGCCGTCGCGACCACCGCCGCCACCGACCGCGGGCGCGGTCAGCCGCGGCAGCTGGCGGACCAGCGGCAGCGCCTGGTCGACGTACTCGCAGAGCAGGTGGGTGGAGACGAGGTGCAGTTCCTGCACCACCTGGCTGTCGGGGGACGGCACGGCGAGGGCGTCGTGGCAGGCGTCGGCGAGGGGGTTGGGTGCGGGGCCGGTGAAGGCCCAGCAGCGTAGGCCGGTGTCGTGGGCGGCCTGGGCGGCGGTGAGGAGGTTGGGGCTGGTGCCGCTGGTGGACAGGAGTAGGAGGATGTCGCCGGGTCGGCCGTGGGCGCGGACCTGGCGGGCGAAGACGTGGTCGTAGTCGTAGTCGTTGGCGATGGCGGTGAGGGCGGAGGTTTCGGCGTGCAGGGCGATGGCGGACAGGGGTTGGCGGTCGTCGCGGAGTTTGCCGACGAGTTCGGCGGTGAGGTGTTGGGCTTCGGCGGCGCTGCCGCCGTTGCCGGCGACGAGCAGCCGACCACCGGCCGCCAGCGTCCACGCCAGCTCGGTGCCCCAGCCGCTGAGCCGTTCGGCGGCCCGCCGGTAGGGCAGCAGCGCGGCCGCGAGCCCCGTGAGGTGCGTGTCGACGATCGAGTGGGCGCCGGTCATCAGGCCACCGCCGGAGTGGGACGGCCGACCGCGCTCACGGCGGCGTAGACGGTGCCGAGCTGCTCGGCGGCCCGCTTCCACGAGTAGCTGCTGCGAATCCGGTCCAGTGCCGCCGTGGCGTACGCGAACCGGCGCAGCTTGTCGGCGAGCAGCCGGCGGATGGCGGTCCCCAGCGCCCGTGGGTCCCGTGGTGGCACCAGGTCGCCGGTCAGTCCGTTCACCACCGTGTCGGCGATCCCGCCCACGTTGGTGCCGATCACCGGCACGCCGCAGGCCATCCCCTCCAGGGGCGTGAGCCCGAACGGTTCGTACCAGGGGGCCGCCACCAGGACGTCCGCGGACCGGTACCAGCGGCCCATCTCCTCGCGCGGCACCGCGCCGACCAGGCGGACCCGGTCGGCCACCCCGCACGCCTTCGCGAGCGCCCGCAGCCGCTGGGCGAACGGCTCGGCGGGAAGGCGGTCGGCGGGCGGGCCGCCCACCAGGACGCACTCGGCGTCCGGCACGGCGGGCAGCGCCCGGACGACCTCCTGGAAGCCCTTGCGTTCCACCAGCCGGCCGACGGTGAGGATCCGGGGTCGGGCCGGGTCGCGCGGGGCCGCCGGCCCGTCCGGCCGGAACATCTCCTGGTTCACGCCCGAGGGCACGAGCGTCATGCGGCTGCGCGGCACGCCCATCCGCACCAGCTCGCCGATCTCGTCCTGGCACTGCACGATCACCCGGTCGGCCGCGCGCCCGAGCGCCCGCTCGTAGCCGATCCGGCCGGCCGGGCTGGTGTCGTTCGCGCCCTGGTGGCGCCGCTTGACGGTGCCGAGCGCGTGGTACGTGAGCACCATCGGCACGCCCGTACGCCGGCCGGCGTGCAGCGTCGCGAGGCCGCTCATCCAGAAGTGGGCGTGGGCCACGTCGGGGGTCCAGTCCCCGTCGCGCCAACGTCCGGCGAGCCAGCTCCCGAACTCGCCCATGAACGGCAGCAGCTCGTCCTTCGGCACCCGCCGTGCCGGCCCGGCCGGTACGTGGACCACCTCGTAGCCCTCGGCCGCGCCGACCGTCTCCGGCAGGGTGGGGGAGTCCCGGCGCGTGTAGACGCGCACCTCGTGGCCCTCGGCCGCCAGCGCGGCGGCCAGTTCGGCGACGTGCGTGTTCTGCCCGCCGGCGTCCTCCTCACCGAGAACGGCGAGCGGGCTGGCGTGTTCAGAGATCATCGCGATGCGCATGTTTCCTCCTCCAAGAGCCGGTCCCAGTCGGCGAGGAACCGGTCGAGCCCGAACCGTTCCTTGGCCACCTCGCGTGCCCGCGCGCCCATCCGGTACGCCGCGTCGCGGTCGTCCATGAGCCACCGGGCGGCCTCGACGAGCGTGTCGACCCGCGTCGACAGCACCCCGGCGTCGGGCGGTACGGCGTCCACCGCCTCGGTGGTGGCGAGCGCGACGACCGGCATGCCGATCGCCATGGCCTCGATGAGGCTGAGGCCGAGGGAGGTCCAGCGGCACAGGTGCAGGTACGCCCGCCGCCGGGCCAGTTCCTCGTGCATGCGGGCCTGCGGCAGGTCCTCGTGGGCGGTCACGCCCGTCGCGGTGCGCGACGCCGGATCACCGGCCGGGTCGGGCGGGGGTCTGCGGTCGCCGGCCGAGCGGCCATCCGGAGTGCGAGTGGCGAGGGCCTCGGCCAGTCCCGCGACACCCATGCCGTAGACGTCCAGCGGCGCCACCCGCGCGAACCGGGGCAGCAGGTCGGTGCCGGTGACACGCCAGCGACGCACCGGCTCGTTGATGACCACGGCGAGCCGGTCCAGTTCGCCGCTGTAGTCGACCCGGGGTGGCACGATGCCGTGGTCGACGACGGTGGTGCGGGTCGATCCGGTGTCCCAGAACAGCTGGTTGAAGCCGGTGACGTGGGCGATGAGCAGGTCGTCGCGGTCGGCCATGGGGTGGCGGCTGTTGGGGACGTTGCCGTCCTTGGGGGTGTTGTGTTCGACGTAGATGGCGGGGAGGTCGTGGCCGGGTCGGCGGCGTAGCCATTCTTGGGCGAGGTCGAGTTCTTCGGGGCGTTGGAGGATGACGAGGTCGACGTCGGTGTGGGGGAGCTGGTCGGGGGTGATTTCGGTGACGGTGTCGGGCCAGGGGTAGGTGCGGGCGCGGCCGAGGCCGTAGGGGCCGCGGTCGGGGGTGACGGGGACGAGGTAGTGGTGTCGGCCGTGGACGAACGCGGTGGTCCAGGAGCCGTGCACGTGCCACAGCAGGATGTTCATCGCCTCTCCTCGCAGCTGTCTCGGGACGTGATGGACACGGGGTGGGGACGGACGCGCCGTCAACCGGGTGCGAGGACGCGGACGGCGGCGACCACGTCGGCGGGGTCGATGCCGGCGAGGCAGGGGTGGCCGGGGACGGGGCAGGTGGCGGCGCGGGTGTCGCGGCAGGGGGCGGTGGGGTCGCCGAGGCGGACGGTGGGGACGCGGTAGGGGGCCCACTGGCCGAACGGGACGGTGGGGGCGAAGAGGCTCACCACGGGGGTGCCGACGGCGGCGGCCAGGTGGGCGGGCCCCGTGTTGCCCACCACCAGGCACCGCGCCCGGGTGAGCACCCGGGCCAGCCCGGCGAGGTTGAACCGGCCGCCCAGGTCGACGCCGCCCGCGGCGGCCACCCGGGCGGTCAACTCCCGCTCGTCACGCCCGCCGGTGACGAGCACCCGGTGCCCCGCCGAGGCCAGCGCCGCGACGATCTCGGCGTACCGCGGGGCCGGTGCGGCCCGCGCGGGCACCGAGGCGCCCGGATGCACCACCACGTACCCCTCCGGGCCGGTCACCGCCGTCTCGTCCGGCCGGGGTGCGAGCGCGTCGGGGCGCAGGCGGAGGGTGGGTTGGTCCTCGGGTGCCAGGCCGTAGCCGGCGGCGGCGGCCAGGGACAGGGCGCGTTCGGGTTCGGGGACGCCGGGTGGGACGCGGTGGCGCAGGTCCAGCAGGCTGCCCGGGTAGTCGTCGCTGATCGCCGCGACCCGCGGCACACCCGCCATGCGCAGCAGCAACGCCATCGGCAACGGCGACTGATGGAACGAGGTGAAGATGACCGCCTCGTCCGCACCCACCGCCGCCAACCGCCCGACGAGGCCGCGCATCTCAACCGGATCCACAGGCGCCGGAACAGGATCGATCCACGGCAACGGATGCTCGATCACCTCATCCACACCCGGCAACAGATCAGCCGCCGCCCGCCCCCGCGGACCACACACCAACACCACCCGATCCGCACCCGCCGCGACCGCCCGGACCGCCGGACCCGTCACCAACACATCCCCCACCGAATCCGCACGCACCACCACCACCGTGCCCCGCCCACCACCCGACACCGGCCACGGCGCCACCGCAGCCGGCGTCACCGCCGCCTGCCGCCGCAAAATCTCCTCCACCGCCGCAGGCAGATCCACCGCCGTCCACGCAGCGGCCGCCACCTCCTCCGCCCGCGTCACCGCCGTCGGCACCAACACCCCCGCCGCACCCGCCGCCGCAGCCGCCACGACATCCCGACCGATGTCACCCACCACCACACACCGGGCCGGCACCGTCCCCAAATCCGCCGCCGCCGCCCACACCAACCCCGGCGCCGGCTTACGACACCCACACCCATCCGCATCCTCGTGCGGACACACCCGCCACGTACCGAACGGCCCCAACAACTGCTCAACCCGCGCATGCACCGCCGCCATCTGCGACCCGCTGAACAAACCCCGCGCCACACCCGACTGGTTCGTCACCACCCCCAGCCGCAACCCCGCCGCCCGCAACCGATCCAACGCCGCCCGCACCCCCGGCAACGGCCGCACCTTCTCCGGATCACCGTTGAACGGCACGTCCTCCACCAACGTCCCGTCCCGATCCAGCAACACCGCGTCGAACAGCGTCACGCCGTCACCCCCGGGCGTACGCCCCGGCTGCGCCACCAGCCGCGGAGCCAGTGGGTGACCGCCAGCGGGGGGATCAGCGCGCTGGTCACGAGCATGGTGGTGACCTCGTCGGCGCGGCGCGGGCCGGGCGCGATGCGGGCCCGGGCGAACTCGGCGGTGCCGGCCGCCCAGGCCAGGGCCGCGACGCCGGTCGCGACGCCGAGCGCCCCGCGCGACGCGGCGTGCCGTGGCGGCCGGGCGTGCAGCGCCACGCCCACCAGGGCCAGGACGCCGGCCGTGGTGACGGCGGCGTGCCGGTGCCGCCGCCCGGGCGGCAGCCCGAGGTCGCTGCGCCAGCGCGGCCCGTAGAGCCGGCGCAGCAGCGCGTCGTCGGCGTTGCCGCGCTGGGTCCGCAGGCTGATCCACCGGCTCTCCGGGCGTACCGGATGGGTCACCACCCGCCGCCCGCGGACCAGTCTCCAACCCGCGGACCGCACCCGGTGCGCCAGCTCGGCGTCCTCCCGGTAGGCGCGCGGGAAGCGCTCGTCGAAGCCGCCGACGGCGGCGAGGGCGTCGCGGCGGTAGGCCATGTCGGCGGTGATCCACTCGCCCTCGGTCAGGCCGGCGGTGGCCCGCTCCCAGTCGGTCGGCCGGCGGTGCGCCGGCAGCGGCACCCGCACGGCGCCCTGCACGCCGCCCACCCGGTCGCCGACGGCCAGGTCCGCGACCAGCCGCCGGGCCCAGTCGCCGGCCGGCACCACGTCGTCGTCGAGGAAGACCACCCAGGGGCCCCGGGCGGCGCGCCACCCGGCGTTGCGGGCCGCTGCCGGGCCCGCGCCGCGCCCGGTCAGCACCTTGGTGTACGCGGCCAGCGTCCCCGGCACCGCCAGCTCCCCGGCGTCCCCGCGCCGGTCGTCGACCAGCAGCACCTCCACGCCCGGCAGGTCGTCGAGCTGACCGGCGAGCGCGTCGAGCAGCACCGCGAGGCTGGGCCGCCCGACGGTCGGGACCACGATGCTGATCACCGGCCACCGCCCAGCGCGCCCCGGCGCACGGCGAACGGCCCGAGCGCCAGCAGCTCCACGGGCGCCGAGCCGAACAGCTCCATGGCCTCCCGAGGGGTGTCCACCATCGGACGGCCGGCGGTGTTCAGCGAGGTGTTCACGACGACCGGGAGGCCGGTCAACCGCTCGAACTCGGCCAGCAGCTCGGCCACGAGCGGCTCGGTGTCGGGCGAGACCGTCTGCACCCGGGCGGTGCAGTCGACGTGGGTGACCGCGGGGATGCGGTCCCGCCACTCGGGCCGCACCCGGTGCACGAACAGCATGTAGGGGCTGGGCAGCTGCCCCTCGAAGATGTCGGCGGCCCGCTCGGCGCGGACCATCGGGGCGATCGGGCGGAACTGCTCGCGGCCCTTGACGTCGTTCATCCGGGCGGTCGTCGCCGGGTCGCCCGGGTGGGCGAGCAGCGACCGGTGACCGAGGGCGCGCGGGCCGTACTCGCTGCGCCCCTGATACCAGGCGACGATCCCGTTGTCGGCGAGCACCCGGGCCGCCTCGGCGGCGATCGACGCGGGCCGCGTGTACGGCAGCGCCGCCCGGCGCAGCTCCGCCTCCAGTTCCTCGTCGGACCAGCCGCGGCCGAGGTCGGCGCCGGGCATCGGGACGGACCGGTCCCCGAGGGCGCCGGCGACGTGCAGCGCGGCGCCGAGCGCCGTGCCCGCGTCACCGGCGGCCGGCTGCACCCACACCCGCTCGTACGGGCCCTCCGCGGCGACCCGGGCGTTGGCCACGCAGTTGAGCGCCACCCCGCCGGCCATGGCCAGGGTGGACGCGCCCCCGGACGCGTCGTGCAGCCAGCGGGCGAGGTCGAGGATGACCTCCTCGAGCCGCGTCTGCACGCTCGCGGCCAGGTCGGCGTGGTCCTCGGTCATCTCGCCGTCGGGTTCGCGCGGCTTGGTGAGGCTCGCCCACTCGACGCGGTCGACGGTGAACCCGCCGTCGTCGGTGACCCGGACCAGGTCGCGCAGCAGCCCGAGGTGCCGGGGCCGTCCGTACGAGGCCAGCGCCATCACCTTGTACTCGTCGCTGGAGTGCAGGAAACCGAGGTGCCGGGTGAGGTCCTCGTAGAGGAGGCCGAGCGAGTGCGGAAGCTCCTGCGTCCGCAGGGACCGCAGCTCGCCGCCGTCGTACCGGCCGGCGAGGTGACTGGCCACCTCGCCGCGCCCGTCGAGGACGAGCACGGCCGTGTCGTCGCCGGCGGTCGGCGCGGCGAGCCCGGCGGACGCGGCGTGCGCGACGTGGTGCGGGACGAACCGCACCTTGGCGGGGTCGAGTCCGGGCAGCGCGGCGGCGAGGAACTGGGGCGCGCGCGTGGCGTACTCGACGCGCAGCCAGTCCCACGGGTCGGCCAGCCCCAGGCTCTCCTGGTCCCGGCAGAGCGCGGGGTCGAAGGAGTACGCGACGGCGTCGAGTTCGTCGACGCCGATGCCCGCGCTGGCCAGGCACCAGGCGGCGGACAGCTCCGGCAGCTCCCAGGCGGAGAAGGGGACCGGACGCTTGCCGTGCTTGCGGCGGCTGAACCGCTCTTCTTCGGCGGCGGCCACCACCCGTCCGTCGACCACCAGGGCGGCCGCCGGGTCGTGAAAGATCGCGTTGATTCCGAGGACCCGCATGCAGGTCCCCTACCCTCGACTTCTCCGCCTAACCTCTAGATCATCGACTTCTCCCTCGACGGTCGTCGAAAGTGGAGAGATGTGACCGTACGTCATCGGAAGATCGCTGTCCGAGATCGAATTCCGGTGCCCGGCGACCGGCGCCGGTGCGGTCAGCCGGCGGGGGACGGCGCGAGGCCGGCGGCCCGCGCGGGGGAGAGGCCCCGGCCGTCCGTCACGTTGGCCACGAACGCCTCCGCGCCCAGCGCCGCCCGGACGCAAGCCCGGATCCGCTCCACCTCGTCCCGTTCCGTTGCGCTGGGCGGCAGGCCCGCCTCCGCGCGCAGCGCCTCGGCCGCCCCGAGCAGCCGCGCCGCCTCGGCGTACGCCCCGTCCAGCGCCGCGGCGCCGGCGAGCCCCTCCAACGCGTACGCCTGGTCGCGCACGGCGTCCTGCTCGCCGGCGACGGTGAGCGCCTGCCGGTGCAGCGACCGGGCCCGCCCGGCGTCGCCCCGGTGCTCGGCGATGAACCCGAGCTCGACCAGGACCATCGACACGTGCAGCGCGTGGCCGCCGTCCGGGCCGGCGGTGCGCAGCAGGGGGCGCAGCCGCTCCTCGGCGAGGTCCAGCCGGCCCTCCCGGCGGGCGGCGAAGCCGAGCACCAGGTCGGCGAAGACCTCGACCCCGTACAGGCCCTGCTCGCCGGCGAGCCGCACGGCCCGCTCGCCGAACTCGCGGGCACGCGACGGGTCGCCCTGTTCGAGGGCGAGCCACCCCAGCCAGCAGAGCCGGCCGCAGGCGTCCGACCAGAGCCCCATCTCCTCGGCGATCCGCAGCCCCTCGCTGTGCCGCCGGACCGCCTCGGCGTAGTCGCCGGTCAGCTCGGCCAGCGCGCCGAGCCACTCGCCGGCCTGGAGCTGCCCCCAGGCGTCGCCGAGGCGCGCGAAGAGTTCGGCGCTGCACCGCGCGGCCTCGTCGAGCCCGGCCAGGTCGCCGCGCACGTGGGCCAACTTCGCCCGTACCGTCAGCGCCGCCGCGACCCCCCACGTGTCACCGGCGGTCTCGAAGTCGCGTAGCGCCTGCCCGATCAGCTCGTCGACGACGTCGCCCTCGCCGAGGTCGGTGGCGCCCATCGCCAGGAACCAGTGTGCCCGGCCGCGCCGGGACGGCGGCGTCACGCCGGCCAGGTCACGCAGCACGGCCGCCCGGTCGGCCGGCCAGCCGTCGCCGCGCAGCATCGCCAGCCCGGCGCGCCAGGCCCGGGCGCTGGCCACCAGGGACGGTGCCGTCGCGCCGGGAAGCGCCAGCGCGTCGTCCAGGGCGCGGCGTGCCTCGCCGAGCCGGCCGCGCAGGAAGCGGTACCAGGCGAGCGCGTCGGCGAGGCGGAGCGCGAGGTCCGCGGAACCGGTGCGGACCGCGGTGTCGGCGGCGGCGCGGAGGTTGGCGGCCTCGGCGTCCAACCGGCGCAGCCATTCCCGCTGCGCCGGCCCGTGCAGCCGGGTCGCCGCCGCCTCGGCGAACTCGGTGTACCAGCGCACGTGCCGTTCGCGTACCAGGTCGGTCTCGCCGGCCTCGGCCAGCCGGTCGGCGCAGTACGCGGCCACCGACTCCAGCAGCCGGTAGCGCGGCGGGTCGACGCGGTCGTCCAGCCGGACCAGGGAGCGGTCCACGAGACGGGCCAGCACCTCGAAGACGTCCTCGCCGGCCAGTTCGCGGTCGGCGCAGACCGCCTCGGCGGCCGCGAGGGTGTACCCGTCGACGTGCACCGCGAGGCGGCGCAGCACCGTGCGTTCCCCGTCGTCGAGCAGCTGCCAGCTCCAGTCGATCATCGCGGTGAGGGTGCGCTGGCGCGGCGGGGCTCCCCGGTGGCCGGTGGCCAGGAGCCGGAACCGGTCGTCGAGGCGGTCCACCAGCCCCTGCACGCCGAGCGCGCGGACCCGGGTGGCGGCCAGCTCCAGCGCCAACGGGATGCCGTCGAGCCGGCGGCAGAGCAGCGCCACCGCCGCGGCGTTCCCGCCGTCCAGGGTGAACCCGCGGGACGCGGCGGACGCCCGGGCCACGAAGAGCCGCACCGCCCCGAAGGCGCCCAGCCGGCCGGGATCGGTGGCGGCCGTCGGGTCCGGCACCTCCAGCGGCGGCACCTCCCACACCACCTCGCCGGACAGCCCCAGCGGCTCCCGGCTCGTCGCGAGGATCCGCAGGTGCGGGGCGACCGACAGCAGGTGCGCGCTCAGCTCGGCGGCGGCGTCCACGACGTGCTCGCAGTTGTCGAGCACCAGCAGCAGCCGCCGGCCGGCCAGCGCGGCGGCCAGCCGGTCGGCGAGCGGTACGGGCGGTCCGCCGGTCGTGTCGTCGCGGATCTGGAGCACCGCACCGATCCGCTCCGCGAGCGGCGGCTCCGGGCCACGCGCCACACCGGCGAGCTCGACGAGCCACACGCCGTCGGGGAAGTCGTCGCCCAGCCGACGCGCGGTCTCCAGGGCCAGGCGGGTCTTGCCGACCCCGCCCGCGCCCGTCAGGGTGACGAGCCGGTTGTCCGACACCGCCGCACGGACGTCGTCGAGGGCCTCGTCGCGTCCGACCAGGTCGGTCAACGCGACCGGGAGATTGCCCGCCAGCCGCCGCGCCCCGGGCCCGTTCGTCGCGGTGTCGCTGCGCGCTTCCCCGTTCGTCGCGGTCTGCGCGGCTTCGGCCGGCGCGGTCTCGGTGCGCGTGGCTTCGGCCGGCGCGGTCGCGGTTTGCGTGGCTTCGGCCGGCGCGGTCCCGCCCTGCGTGGCCCGGTCCGTCGCGTTCTCGGTGTGCGCGCTCGCGGTGTGCGCGGTCGCGGTCGCTACGGTGACCGTCGCCGCGGCCGGTGGAGCCGCCA
Source organism: Micromonospora globbae (assembly GCF_036184225.1). NCBI lineage: Bacteria > Bacillati > Actinomycetota > Actinomycetes > Micromonosporales > Micromonosporaceae > Micromonospora > Micromonospora globbae. The sequence continues at coordinate 3,325,036 of NZ_CP108084.1, read as the reverse complement.
CCGTCAGTGCCGGGTCCTGCGTCAGGATCGCGCGGTGCAGGGCGACGAGTTCCGGGCCCGGGTCCAGCCCCAGCTCCTCGGCCAGCCGCGCGCGCAGGTCGGCGTAGCTCGCGAGGGCCTCGGACTGGCGTCCCGCCCGGTAGAGCGCCCGCACCTGCGCCGCCCGGAGCCGTTCCCGCAGCGGGTGGCGGGCCACGAGGTCCGCCAGTTCGCCGACCACGCCGGCGTGCTCGCCGAGGTCGAGGCGGGCCTCCACGTACTGTTCGAGGGCCACGAGGCGCTGCTCGGCCAGGCGGACGGCCACGGGGCGGACGAACTCCTCGTCGGCGAAGTCGGCGAACGGCTCGCCGCGCCACAGCCGCAGTGCCTCCGCGAGCAACTCGGCGCGGGGGCGCGGATCCGAGGTCACCGCGGCCCGCTCGGCCAGGTCGGTGAAGCGGATGGCGTCGAGCGCGCCGGGGCCGACCCGCAGCAGGTAGCCCGGCGGCCGGGAGACGAGCAGGTCCCGTCCGCCCGGCTCCGCCTCCTCGAACGCGCGGCGCAGCTGGGAGACCCGCACCTGGAGGGCGGCTGCCGGGTTCGCGGGGGCGGCGTCGCCCCACAGGTCCGCCACGAGGCGGTCGGTGGAGACGGCGGTGCCGTGGTGGGCGAGCAGGTCGGCGAGGAGGGTCCGCACCTTGAGCCCCGGCACCCGTACCGGCGTCCCGTCGTCGGTGGTGACCGCCACCGGGCCCAGCACCGCGAACCGCACGCGCCCACCTTACGGGCCGGGACGGCATCCCGGGGGGACGTCGTAAGCCGACCTGAAGCCGTCCGTAAGCAGCGCCCGGCACGCTGAGTCCCGTCAGGAGGTCCGGCACGGCGGAGGTCGCGATGGCGGAGAACGGCACGCTGCGGATGGTGGTGATCGTCGGCAGCACGCGGGCCGGACGGTTCGGCCCCACCGTGGCGGAGTGGTTCGTCGGCCGGGCCCGGCGGCGTCCCGAGTGGGACGTCGACCTCGTCGACCTGGCACGGGCCGGGCTGCCGGAGACCCTTCCGGACCTCGACGACGAGCTGCCCCGGCCGGTGCGGGCCCTGGCGCCCCGACTGGCCGCCGCCGACGCGTTCGTGCTGGTCACCCCGGAGTACAACCGGGGCTTCCCGGCGCCGCTGAAGACGGCCATCGACTGGTACCACGACCAGTGGTGCGCCAAGCCGGTGACCGTGGTCAGCTACGGCCGCGAGTCCGGCGGCCGGTACGCGACCGAACAGCTCCGCCAGGTGCTGACCGAGGTGCACGCGGTGACCATCCGGGACACCGTGGTGCTGCCCTGCTACTGGGACGAGTTCGCGGCCGACGGCGGCTGGCCCCGCCCCGCGTCGGAGTGCGTCGCCGCCGCGGACAGCGTCCTCGACCGGCTCTCCTGGTGGGCGTACGCGCTGCGGGAGGCGCGCGCCCGCCGCCCCTACCGACCCTGAGACCTGGAAGGAACCGACATGACCGCCACGACGACCGGGTACGCGCCCGTCAACGGCCTGGAGATGTACTACGAGATCCACGGGGAGGGCAAGCCGCTGCTGCTCGTGCACGGCGCGCTCTCCAACATCGAGACCGACTTCGGGGCGATCCTGCCGCTGCTCGCCCGGACCCGCCAGGTGATCGCCGTCGAGGCCCAGGCGCACGGTCGTACCGCCGACATCGACCGTCCGCTGCGGGTCGAGCAGCTCGCGGAGGACTGCGCCGCGCTGCTGCGCCACCTCGGGCTGGAGAAGGTGGACGTGCTCGGCTACAGCATGGGCGCCGCGGCCGCGTTGCGGCTCGGCGTCGACCACCCCGACCTGGTCGACCGGCTGGTGCTGCTCTCGATCGCCACGAAGATCTCCGGCATGCACCCCGGGCTGCTGGACGGCATCGCCCTGCTCCAGCCCGAGCACCTGCACGGCTCGCCGTTCCACACGGACTACCTGCGCCTCGCGCCGCGTCCGGAGGACTTCCCGATCCTGGTGGAGCGGGTCAAGGACATGGACCAGAACCTGCCGGAGGTGCCGGACGAGGCGGTCGCCGCGCTGGCGTCGCCGACGCTCGTCATGATCGGCGACTCCGACATCATCCGTCCGGAGCACGCGGTGGAGGTGTTCCGCCTGCTGGGCGGTGGGGTGGCCGGCGACAACGTCGGGCTGCCCCGGTGCCAGCTCGCCGTCCTGCCCGGCACCACCCACGTCACCCTGGTGCACCGCGCCGAGTGGGTGGCGGGCATGGCGGAGAGCTTCCTCACCACCGAGGTGCCGGCGACGGCGTGACGACGGGCGCGGGGCCCCGCCGGACCGGCGGGGCCCCGCGTCGTCAGGAGACGGTGACCGACCCGTCGGCGGCGCGGACGCACGAGACGGCGCGCGCCGCCGTGGCGGCCGCCCCGGTGAGGCACCGACCGAGCACCTGGTGCCCCGCCGCGTTCGGGTGCCACGACTCCTGGCAGGTCTGGAAGTACGTGGCGCAGGTGTTGGCGATCCGCTGGATGGCGATCTTGTCCTTGCCGGAGAGGCTCGTCACGAAGACCCCGTTCGGCGGGTCGTCCTGGAGCCTGATCGGGGTGGCCAACGCGCCGGTCGGGCTGGCCGCCGACTCGCACAGCCGCGCGCCGTCGAACGCGCGCTGCACGTTGAGGTAGACCAGATCGGCGCCGGGGAACTCGGCGGCGAGCGTGTCCCGCGTGGACTTCACGAGCGTGCCGAGGCCCTGCGAGAAGTGGTGGCCGGGCAGCAGGCTGGCCCGGTGGATGGGGCACCCCGCGGCGTACCGCTCGGCGCCGAGCGCGCGGAACTTGTCCCGGGTGTCGTCCCGGCCGTCCTCGGAGTGGAAGTTCGGGTGCAGGTCGACGGGCAGCGGGTTGGTGTAGTCCTGGAGCACGACCCGGTGCTGCCCGTCGGCGTCGACCTCGTCGAGGGTGGCCAGCAGCTGGCGTACGGCCGCGACCGTCTCGGCGGTCGCCGCGGCGAACTGCGCCGAGGTGGCAAGGTCGGCGTCGCTGCACGGGTCCTGCGGCACCGGGCCGTTGAGGTACGCCCAGAACTCCCACCAGCCGGTCCAGGCGTCGGCGATGAACCGGTTGGCGCACTTCTCCGCCACGTCGCCGAAGGTGAACGAGCTGTTGTTGGAGCCGAGACCGACCAGGACGAGGTCGATGTCGTGCGTGCGGGCCACCGTGCGGAGCTGGTCGAGCTGGGCCGCGACCTGCCGGCCCTTGGCGCGTGCCGCGGATGCCGTCGCGATGTCGTGCGGCTGCCCGCCGGAGCAGGCCAGGTTGAACCGGGCCTGGATGCCGGGGAGGTCGGCCCGGTGCAGCGACGCGTTGGCCGAGCGGTGACAGAAGTACGCGTTGCTGTTCGGCGCCGTCCAACCTGGGAAGCCCTGCGCGACGCCGTTGACGTCGACCACCGGCGTGTACGCGCCGGCGCCCTCGCCGCTGATGAAGCTGTCACCGAGGGCCACCGCGGCGGTGGGCAGCGCGGCCGAGGCGGGAGCCGGCAGCGCGACGGCGGTCGACAGCGCGGCCGTGGTGACGGCGAGCGCCGCGACCAGGGCGGTACGACGGAATCTGGACATGCGTCCCCCATCTGCCCATCGAAATGTGAAAGATCCTCTGCGGTGGATCAGACCACTCCGATGTGACACCCGTCAATGCCTCGCGTCTGGGACGGGGTCGGGGCCCCGGCGGGCGGGTCAGGCGGGGCGGTGGAACTCCGCGCGCCAGCGCAGGATCCCGGTGTCGCGCAGATCCTCCACCCGCACCGGTGTGAGGCCCGAGCGGCCGAAGGCGTCGATCTCCCCGCGCGTCAGCGGCCAGGGCGGTGCGGCGGGCGGGTCCTCCTCGTCCTCCCGTCCGGCGGCGATGACCAGCAGCGTGCCACCCGGGGCCACCGGCTCGCCGACCGCGCCGAACGCGGCCTCGCGCACCCGCGGCGGCAGGGCCTGCACGTTCATGCTCTCCAGCACCAGGTCGAAGCCGCGCCGCCAGTCGGCGGGCGGGTCGAGCAGGTCCGCGGTCACGTACGTGACGGGCGAGCCCGGATGCCGCTCCCGCGCCACCCGTACGGCGGTGGGGGAGATGTCGAAGGCCGTGGTGGCGAAGCCCAGCCGGCCCAGGTACTCGGCGTCGCGGCCGTAGCCGCAGCCCACGACCAGGGCGCGGCGGCCGGCCTCGGACAGCTCGCGTGCCGTGGCCCACTCGACGAGCAGGCCGTGCGGGGACTCCCGGTCCCAGGGGACGGTCGAGTCCCCCCGCTCGGCCTCCGTGTAGAGCCGTTCGAACCAGCCGGTCGGATCGCCCGCGGCCAGCGCCTCGGCCGACAGCCGCGCCGTCGCCTCCTGGTCCTGCACGTGCCCTCCCGGCTCGCCGGCGCCCGGGGGCGGGCGCGACCGCCGGCCAGCGTAGCGCCGGCCGACCATCCCCGCGGTCCCGCGCCGCCTCCCCGCCCTTCCCACGCCGCCTCCCCGCCCTTCCCACGCCGCCTCCCCGCCCTTCCCGCGCCGCCTCCCCGCCCTTCCCGCGCCGCCTCCCCGCCCTTCCCGCGCCGCCTCCCCGCCCTTCCCACGCTGATCATGACGTTGGCGGGCCTGAACCGGACATTTCGCCCCGCCAACGTCATGATCACCGGGAGTCGGGGGGTGGGGGTGGGGGCGGGAGGGGGCGGGAGGGGGCCGGTGGAATCTGGCGGTGGGGGTTGGTGTTGGACGGGCGGGGTCGCGTACCGCCGACCGCCTGCGCACACACCCGCGGCCGCCTCGTCGCGCGGCGGGTCGCGCGGGGTTGTCGGGGCATCCGGCTAGGCTCGCTGCGGCGCGCCGCGCCGGCATGACCCGCCGGCGAGCGGCACCACACCGCCGAGACCTGGGAGTACGACCCGTTGACCGCAGAGCCTGAGACCCTGTACGGGGCCGACGACCTCACGCACCTCGAGGGGCTGGACGCCGTCCGCAAGCGGCCCGGCATGTACATCGGCTCCACCGACAGCCGTGGCGTGGGTCACCTCGTCAACGAGATCCTCGACAACGCGACCGACGAGGGTGTGGCCGGTCACGCCACCCGGGTCGTGGTGACGCTGCACGCCGACGGCTCGGTGGAGGTCGACGACGACGGCCGCGGCATCCCCACCGACGTGCACGCGCGTTCCGGCCTCTCCGGCGTCGAGCTGGTGCTGACCCGCCTGCACGCCGGCGGCAAGTTCGGCGGCTCGGGTTACAAGACGTCCGGCGGCCTGCACGGTGTGGGCGCCTCCGCGGTCAACGCGCTCTCCCGCCGGTTCGACGTGACCGTGCGCCGCGACGGGAAGATCCACGCCATGTCGTTCCGCCACGGCGTACCGGGCATCTTCGACGGCGACGGGCCGGACGCCCCGTTCACCCCGGGGCCCGGCCTGCAGGTGGTCGGGGCGATGAAGCGCCGCCAGCCCACCGGCACCCTCATCCGCTGGTGGCACGACCCGCGCTACTTCGAGACGGGCGCCGCGCTCGACGTCGAGTCCGTCCGGATGAAGATGCGCAACACGGCGTTCCTGGTGCCCGGCGTCACCTACCTGCTGCGCGACCTGACCGGCGCCGAGCCGGTGGAGGAGACCTTCCACTTCCCCAACGGGCTCACCGACATGGTCGAGTTCCTGGCCCCGGCCGGCGACCGTCCGGTGTCGGGCACGCTGCTGGTCACCGGCGAGGGGACGTACCGGGAGAACGCGGCCGACGCCAACGGCGTCATGCAGTCCAACGTGCAGCGCCGCGCGGAGGTCGAGATCGCCTTCCGGTGGGGCACCGGCTACGAGCGCACTGTCGAGTGCTTCACCAACACCATCCGCAACGCGCACGGCGGCACCCACCGCAAGGGCTTCGAGCGGGGCCTCGCCCGCACCCTGGCCGAGGCCGCCCGCAACACCCGCGGGCTGCTCAGGGCCAAGGAGGACGCGCCCACCCTGGACGACGTCCTGGAGGGTATGACGGCCGTGGTGCACGTGCGCATCCCCGAGCCGCAGTTCACCTCCCAGACCAAGGACGAACTCTCCACGGCCGGCATCACGAAGGTGGTGCAGCAGTTGGTGGAGCAGCACCTGAAGTCCTGGCTGGAGGACCGGAAGACGCGCGCCGAGGCGCGCACGGTGCTCCAGAAGATCGTCGACGCCGCGCGCGTACGGCTCACCCAGAAGCAGCAGAAGGACGCCGCCCGCCGCAAGACGGCGCTGGAGGGCGCGTCGATGCCCGCGAAGCTGGTCGACTGCCGGGCCACCGGCATCGAGCGCAGCGAGTTGTTCATCGTGGAGGGTGACAGCGCGCTCGGCACGAGCCGGATGGCCCGCTCCTCGGAGTACCAGGCGCTGCTGCCGATCCGCGGCAAGATCCTCAACGTGCAGAAGGCGAACCTCCAGCAGGTGCTGGACAACGCCGAGTGCGCGGCGATCGTGCAGGTGCTGGGCGCCGGCTCGGGGCGTACGTTCGACCTGTCCGCGATGCGGTACGGCCGCGTACTCATCATGGCCGACGCCGACGTCGACGGCGCCCACATCCGGACGCTGCTGATCACGCTCTTCGCCCGGTACATGCGGCCGCTCATCGAGGCCGGCCGCCTGTACGCGGCGATGCCGCCACTCCACAAGATCACCACGAAGGGCCGCAACCCGGAGACGATCTACACGTACACGCAGGCCGAGATGGAGGCGACGGTCCGCAGGCTGGAGAAGGCCGGCAAGCAGATCGTGACGCCCGTCCCGCGCTTCAAGGGCCTCGGCGAGATGGACGCCGACGAGCTCTGGGAGACGACCATGAACCCGGCCACCCGGGCGGTGCGGCGCATCACGCTCGACGACGTCGACGCCGCCGAGCGGATCCTCGACCTGCTGATGGGCGAGAAGGTCGAGCCGCGCCGCAACTGGCTGATCGAGTCCGCCGACCGGGTCGACCGCGAGGCGATCGACGCATGAGCCGCCGGCGGGACGGCATGAGCACCGGGTCCACCCGAGGGGAACACTGAGCATGGCACGCCGCAAGGAAACGAAGGTCGACCTGTCCGCGTTCGACCGGGCCGGCGCGCGGGTCTTCGACAACCCGCTGGTCACCGAGGTGTCGGACTCCTACCTGGAGTACGCCTTCTCGGTCATCCACTCCCGCGCCCTGCCCGACGCTCGCGACGGCCTGAAGCCGGTGCACCGGCGCATCCTCTGGTCGATGTACGAGCAGGGGCACCGCCCCGACCGGGGGCACGTGAAGTCCGCCCGGATCGTCGGCGACGTGATGGGTAAGTACCACCCGCACGGCGACGCGCCCATCTACGACGCCATGGTGCGGCTGGCGCAGGACTTCTCGCTCAACGTGCCGCTCGTGGACGGTCACGGCAACTTCGGCAGCCCCGACGACGGGCCGGCGGCGGCGCGCTACACCGAGGCGCGCATGTCCCGCGAGGCGATGCTGCTCGTCGGCGAGCTGGGCGAGGACACCGTCGACCTCGAGCCGAACTACGACGGTTCGCTGACGCAGCCGACGGTGCTCCCGGCCGCGTTCCCCAACCTGCTCGTCAACGGCGCGTCCGGGATCGCCGTCGGCATGGCCACCAACATGATCCCGCACAACCTCGCCGAGGTCGTGCAGGCCGCCCGCTGGCTCATCAACCACCCGGACGCCTCGCTGGACAAGCTCATGGAGTTCGTCCCGGGCCCCGACCTGCCCACCGGCGGCCTGCTGCTCGGCCTCGACGAGGTGCGCCGGGCGTACGAGAGCGGGCGGGGCGTCGTCCGCATGCGCGCCAAGGTGGAGATCGGCCCGCTCCAGGGCAGCCGTGGCCGGCAGGCGATCACGGTGGTCGAGCTGCCGTACGGCGTGGGCGCGGAGAAGGTCATTGCGGCGATCACGCACGAGGTGACCAAGACCAAGCGGCTCACCGGCATCGCCGACGTCAAGGACCTCTCCGACCGCGAGAACGGCACCCGGCTGGTGGTCGAGTGCAAGGTGGGGGTCAACCCGCAGGCGCTCCTGGCCGACCTCTACCGGCTCACGCCGCTGGAGCAGTCCTTCGGCATCAACAACCTCGTGCTGGTCGACGGGCAGCCGCGGACGCTGGGGCTGAAGGAGCTGCTCGAGGTCTTCCTGGCCCACCGCTACGAGGTCGTGACCCGGCGCAGCTCCTACCGCCGCCGCAAACGGGAGGAGCGGCTGCACCTCGTCGACGGCCTGCTGATCGCACTGCTCGACATCGACAAGGTGGTCAAGCTGATCCGCGGCAGCGAGGACGCGCAGTCGGCCAAGGAAGGGCTGATGCGCCGGTTCAAGCTCTCCGAGATCCAGGCGACCTACATCCTCGACACCCCGCTGCGGCGGCTCACCAAGTACGACCGGCTCGAACTGGAGGCCGAGCAGGAGAAGCTGCGGGCCGAGATCGCCGACCTGTCGCGCATCCTGGACGACCCGAAGGTGCTCCGGAAGCTGGTCTCGGACGAGCTGGCCGCCGTGGTGAAGCAGTTCGGCGCCCCGCGCCGTACGACCCTGGTCGACGGCGACCTCAAGGAGGTGCTCGCGGCGTCCGCCCCGGCGGGCCCGCTGGAGGTGGCCGACGACCCCTGCCAGGTCATCCTCTCCGCGACCGGGCTGGTGGCCCGCACGGCGGCGGAGTCCGAGGAGGCCGCCGAGGGGCGCCGCCGCAACGGCCGCGTGAAGCACGACGTCGTCCGCGCCGTCGTGCCCTCCACGGCGCGGGGCCGGGTGCTGCTCGTGACCAGTGCCGGCCGTGCCTTCAAGATCGACGTGCTGCCGTTGCCGGTGCTGCCCGAGCAGTCCGGCACGGTCTCGCTGCGTGGCGGGATGTCCGCCGCCGAACTGGTGCCCCTGGAGGCGGGGGAGACCGTGGTGGGCCTCGCGCCGCTCGGCCCGGCCGGGGAGGGCTCTCCGGGGCTCGCGCTCGGCACCCGGCAGGGCGTGGTGAAGGTCTGCGCGCCGGAGTGGCCGGTCCGCGCCGACGAGTTCGAGGTCATCAGCCTCCGCGACGGTGACGAGGTGGTCGGGGCGACGTGGCTGACCGACGGCGCGGAGACGCTCGCGTTCGTCACCTCCGAGGCGTCCCTGCTGCGCTTCCCGGCCAAGCTGGTCCGCCCGCAGGGCCTTCGGGGCGGCGGCATGGCCGGGATCAACCTGCCCGACCCGGCCCAGGTGGTCTTCTTCGGCGCGGTGCGCACCGACGACCCGTCGCACGGGGAGCCGATGGTGGTCACGTCGACGGGGGCCACTGTCAAGGTGACGCCGTTCGCGGCGTACCCGGCGAAGGGCCGCGCGACGGGCGGCGTGCGGGCGCAGCGCTTCCTCAAGGGCGAGACCGACGTGGTGGTCGCCTGGATCGGGCCGCGCCCGGTCGGCTCGACGGCGAACGGCGAGCCGGTCGAACTGCCCGCCGCGGACCCGCGCCGGGACGGCTCCGGCTTCGCCGTGATGCTCGGCCCGACCGTGGTGGGCCACCTGATCGAACGCGACTGACCCACCCCCGGCCCCCCGGCCCCGCGCCGGTCAGGGTTCGCCCCGGTGATCATGAAGTTGTTGCCCCGACACGCCGTGCCGACGGGCGACAACTTCATGATCGACGCAGAGAGCGGACCCGGGGGCCGACCCCCGGGGCCTGACCGGTGGGGTCAGAGCTCGGGTTCGGGGGTGGTGCGGGGGCCGGGGGTGGTTCCGCGCAGGCGGGCGATCAGGCGCATGCCGTGGTAGATCACCAGGGCGGCGCCGGTGCCGAGGGCGATGCCGTTGAAGGAGAGGTCGCCGGCCGTCAGGGTGTAGTTCGCCGCGCCGACGATCACCGCCACGGCGGCGGTCATCAGGTTCACCGGGTCGTGGAAGTCCACCCGGTTCTCGATCCAGATGCGGGCGCCGAGGATGGCGATGAGCCCGTAGAGGGCGGTGGTCGCGCCGCCCAGCACGCCGGCGGGCACGGTGAGGATCAGCGCCCCGAACTTCGGGCAGAGCCCGAGCAGCACGGCGGCCAGGCCCGCCACCCAGTACGCGGCCGTCGAGTAGACCCGGGTCGCCGCCATCACGCCGATGTTCTCCGCGTACGTCGTGGTGCCCGAGCCGCCGCCGGAGCCGGCGAGGACGGTGGCGAGACCGTCGCCCAGGAAGGCCCGGCCCATGTCCCGGTCGAGGTTGCGGCCGGTCATGGCAGCGACCGCCTTCACGTGCCCGGCGTTCTCCGCGATCAGCACGAGGATCACCGGGATGACCAGCACGACGGCCCGCAGGCTGAAGCTCGGCGCGTGGAAGTCGGGCAGCCCGATCCAGGCGGCCTCGCGCAGGCCCGTGACGGCCGCCGGGTCCAGGTCGCCGAGCAGCGCGGCCAGCAGCCAACCGACCAGCACGCCCAGCAGGATGGAGAGCCGGGCCAGGAAGCCCCGGAAGGCGACGGTGGCGAGCAGGATCGCCGCGAGCGTGACCACGGCGATCAGCGGTTGGGCCTTCACCCCGGTGCCGGCGCCGCCGCCGTCCCAGGCCACCGGCGCGAGGTTGAGGCCGATCAGCGCGACGATCGCGCCGGTGACGACCGGCGGCATCAGCGCGTCGATCCAGCGGGCGCCGACGAGCTGCACCACGAGACCGACGACCGCGAGCGCCGCGCCGGCGACGACGATGCCGCCGAGGGCCGGGCCGATGTCCCCGCCGGCCTTCGCGGCCAGCACGGGCGCGATGAAGGCGAACGACGATCCGAGGTACGACGGCAGCCGGTTGCCCGTGATGAGCAGGAACAGCAGGGTGCCCAGCCCGGAGAAGAAGAGCGTGGTGGCCGGCGGGAAACCGGTGATGAGCGGCACCGTGAAGGTGGCGCCGAACATCGCCACCACGTGCTGCACGCCGATGCCGAGCGTCCGCGGCCAGGACAGCCGCTCGTCGGGGTGCACGACGTCACCCGGGCGGACGGAGCGCCCGTCGCCGTGCAGGGACCAGGGGGACCGGCGGGAACGCGGCTCGGTGGGGGTCTGGGTCATGGCACGCCCTTCGCGTCGGGAGGGATGGCGGGGGCGGTGACGACCCTGGACGTTGTTTCTAGCACGGCCGCGTCGGCCGGGTGTGCGCCTACCCACCCCGCGTCCAGGCCGCGGCGCGTGCCGTACGGCCAGGGCCGCGGGGGAGGGCCGGTCAGGCCACGTCGACGGGGCGGAACTGCACGCTGACCCGGGGGCCGACGGGACGCGCGGTCTTCGGGACGGCGTGTTCCCAGGTGCGCTGGCAGGAACCGCCCATCACGACGAGGTCGCCGTGCCCGAGCGGGAACCGCAGGCTCGTGCCACCGCCGCGGGGGCGCAGCAACAGTGGCCTCGGCGCGCCGAACGAGACGATCGCGACCATGGTGTCGCTGTGCGCCGAGCGGCCGATGGTGTCGCCGTGCCACGCCACGCTGTCGCGTCCCGTGCGGTAGAGGCACATGCCGGCGGTGACGAACGGCTCGCCCAGCTCGTCGGCGTAGTGGCGGCTCAACGCCGCCCGCGCCGCGGTGAGCACGGGGTGCGGCAGCTCGCGGTCGCCGTCGTACCAGCAGAGGAGGCGGGGCACATCGACGTCGGCGTCGTACATCCGGCGGCGCTCGGCCCGCCAGGGCACCTCCCGCAGCAGCGTGTCGAGCACCTGGTCGGAGCCGCGCACCCACCCGGGCAGGTGGTCGACCCAGGCGCCCCGGCTGAGGCGGTGCCGGCGCAGCCGGCCCGCCATCGGCCCGAGGGTCGGCGCGGCGTCGGTCAGGTCGAGCATCGACGGCTGGTACGCGGCCTGCGTCATGGAGCCCACCCTAGCAGGGCGTTCGTACATCCGTACGACCCCGACGTCCGGGGCGGTGGCCGTCGACCCGGACGGGTCAGCGGTTCAGGATGCTCCGCACCCGGCCGCCGACCGCCCGCCGCACCCGGGTCCGCAGCCGGACCTCCTGCTGGGCCTCCAGCTTGGCGCGCAGTTCGTTGCTGTGGTCGCGCAGCCACCGCACCCGGGCCAGCAGCTCCTCCTTGTCGGCTGCGGCGGCCGGACGGACGGGCGGCGGGAAGGTGGTCGCCCGGACCTGCTCGTCGAAGCGGGTCGCGCTGTCCCCGTCGGCGAAGGAGTGCCCCAGGTCGTGCTTGGCGAGGAAGGCCAGCATCGTCTCGAACCGGGCCTTGTGCCCGTTGTTCAGCGCCGTGTAGTCCGCCTCCTCGTAGAGGTCGGCGGCGTCGACGTCGGCGGGGACGTCCGGCATGACCCGGTGCGGGATGTCGAAGTACCGGGCCAGTTCGAGAGTGCGCGAGTCGTGCGCGAAGAGGTAGCCGGGGGTGCCGGCGAGCAGGGCCGTGATCGTGCCGTGGATGCGGGTGCCGAAGTTGAAGTCGAAGCCCGAGAGGTAGTCCATCCAGGTCCACGGGTCCACGAACATCCGCACCTTGTCCTCCACGAAGAGGGGGTGCGAGCTGTAGATCGGGATCGGGCTCGTCTTGCCGCGGTCGGCCGGCGCGTCGCCGTACAGCAGGGTGCCGAGGGTCTTGTGGTCCTGGGGGAGGTACCGCAGGTTCGGGTACTTCCGGTGGTGCGTGGCTACCACCGACGCCATCGACTTCACGTACGGCGAGATGGTCATCGCGACCCGGTCGTGCGGCTCCAGGGCCGCCTTGCGCTTCTCCACCCGCAGGCTGTCGCCGTGCAGGAACATCGACGGGCAGCCGATGACGTCGACGGCGGAGAAGCCGAGCGTACGCAGGTAGTCGGCGGTGATCTCGCCCCGCACGCCGATCGTGTGCGAGCGGTCGAGCACCGCCTTGACGAACCGCTTCACGACGTCGTCGATGGGGCGCAGGTACTCCCGGTCACCGTGGATGTTGGTCTGGACGCCCACCCCGAGCACGACGACGGGGATCTTGAGCCGCTCGATGAGCCGGGCCATGGTGGCGACCCGGTGCGCGTAGCTGCGCCGGAACGCGTTGGCCAGCGGGATGACGTACACGTCGTACTGCTCGTTGATGCGGTCGGCGTCGCGCAGGTCGACGCGGAACTCGGTGGAGGTGATCTCGGCTGTCGAGGTCCGCAGAAGCTTGTGCGCGGCGTGGCTGAACACCAGGTTGCCGCTGTTCTCGCCGATCCAGTTGCGCTCGAAGGTCTCCTCCGGCGAGTACACGTCGAAGGGGCCCTTCTTGGCCCGCATGAGGATCCGCTGATGCATCGGGCTCCACCTCTCGTCGTCCCCGACGGCCTTACCGGCCGGTGACCGTCGGCGCCGGATCCGGCGCAGGCGTGGTCGTCACCTCCGGGCCCCGCGATAGTAGGTCACCGCCGGGCCCTGCCACACCCGCGCGTCGGCATCGTGCGACCGGCCACCCGGTATCCGCCGCCCGGCCGGGTAGGGTGCCCGAACGAGCGGTATGGACCCGATCGTTCCGTGCGGGTCGTACCGCCCGGCGGGTTCGCCGGGGAGGAGACGGATCGTGCGGGTGACGCGGCGGACGCGCGCAGCGGACATGACGGGTGCGGGCACCGTCGCCCCGCCGGGCGGCGCGGGCGCGCCCGCCGACCGGCTGCCGTCGCTCACCGGGCTGCGCTGGGTGGCGGCGCTGCTGGTCTTCGGTTTCCACGCCGCGACCATGCGGATCATCGCGGAGCCCGACGTCCAGGGCGCCGTGGGCAAGGTCTTCGCCCTCGGCCTGTCCGGGGTGCAGTTCTTCTTCATCCTCAGCGGCTTCGTGCTGGTCTGGTCCGCCCGGCCCGGGCAGTCGCGGCGGGCCTTCTGGCGGCGCCGGTTCGCCAAGATCTACCCGAACCACCTGGTCCTCTGGGCGCTGGCGGTGCTGGCGGCGCTGTGGTTCGCCGACCCGGTGCCGATCGGCGTCGCGGTCGAGAACCTTCTCCTGCTCCAGGCGTGGGACCCCCGCTCCGGCCACTTCTACAGCATCAACACGGTGAGCTGGTCGCTCTCCTGCGAGTTCTTCTTCTACCTCTGCCTGCCGTTCGCGCTTCCGTTCGTGCGGCGGGCGCGGCCCTGGCTGCTCTGGGCCGTCGTCGTCGCCGTGCCGCTGGTGATCCTGGCGCTGTGGCCCGGTCAGGCGCTGGTGCCGGAGGAGCACCGCTGGTGGTTCACCCAGGTCTTCCCGCTGGTGCGGTCGGTCGAGTTCTGGATGGGTGTGGCCGCCGCGGAACTGATGCGCCGCGGCCGGTGGCGCGGGCCGCGGCTGCCGCTGGCGACCGTCCTGTTCGGCCTCACCTGGGTGGCCGCCGCGGGGTGGATCCGCGCCGAACTGTGGGCCGCGCTGCTGTCGGCCGCGTACCTCCTGGTCATCACGGCGGCGGCGGACGCCGACGTACGCGGGCTGCGCTCGCCGTGGCGGTCCCGCCCGCTGGTCTGGCTCGGTGAGGTCTCGTTCGCGTTCTACCTGGTCCACGTCCTCGTCATCACCACCGTGCTGCGGCTGACAGGCGACTGGGGCGTCGGGCTGCCGGGCTGGTGGGGACCGGTGGCGGTGCTCGGCTTCCTCCTGGTGAACCTCGGGCTGGCCGCGTTGCTGCACCGGTACGTCGAGACGCCGATGATGCGCCTGCTCGGCCCGCGTCGGACGGGCCGGGCCGACAGCGCCCGCCGCGCCGTCGCCGCCGGCGCCCGCCGGGACGCGACCCCGGGTGCGCCCGGTGTCCCAGGGCCGCGGCCGGGCGCCACCCCCACCGACGACCGTCCCGTGTACGCCGACACGCGCTGAGACCGTCCACGCTGGTGGGACCGCCCGGCGTGGCGGGGACGACACGCCCGCCGTCGATGCGTTCGGCGGGACGGGGCGGTAGCGTTGTCACGTGCTTCCCGTCGCGTTCGCCTGTCCCCTGTGGTGGGTCGCGCGATGGGCTTCCCGGCTGCTGGCCAGCCTGGCGGTCGCCGGGGCGCTGACCCTCGGCGCCGTGGCGCCGGCCGCGGCCGCGTCCGAGCCGCCGCGCCCGTCCGGGCTTCCGGCGTCGTCCGAGTCGGTGCGCGTGTCGGTGGCCGACGGGGCGGTCACCGTCGCCCTGCGCGGGCCGGGCGTCGACGCACCGGTGCCGACCACCCTGCACGGGCTGCCCGCCGCGGCCGTCGGCGCGGCATCCGCACCGGACGTGGAGGGCGCGCCCCCCGTCGTGCCGGGGGCCACCGCGGGTGTGGGCACCGACCACTGGTCGTACCTCGCCGCGCGCCCGGCCGACAGCGTGGCGCCGGGGCCGGTCGCGCTGGCGGGCGCCGCCGCGGCCGCCGACGCCCGGATGCCACGCTCGGCCGCCACCCCGGCCCGGGCGTCCCGGGCCCCGCCGGGCGCCTGACTCCGCGGCGGGCACCCGTCCCGCCACCCGCGCCCACCCGTCCTTCACCCGTACGCACCGCCCGCTGACCCTGCCCGACCAGGCACGCGTGTCCCGGCGGTCGTGCGGCGTCCCCCATCGCATCCGCTGTCCGTGAGGTGCCGACATGGAGAAGACCGTCCTCTACCAGTTCCTCACCGAGGTTCCCCAGGCCGCCGCCATCTGGTCCGGGCTGCTGGTGCTGGCCATGACCGTGCTCACCGTGCTGGTCGCCCGACCCGAGCGCGACCGGCCGGAGGACGACCCCGGTGGTGACCCGACCCGCCCGAGCGAGCGGGACCTCGCCGCGGCCGAGGCGGCCGACCTGCGCCGGTACGCCGAGGAGGTGGCGGTCGCCGCCACCCGCGCCGCGGAGACCGCCCGCCGGCGGCGCGCCGAGTGGGTGGCCGCCCACACCGACCTGGAACGGGCCTGGGCCGCGTACGATGCGGCGGAGACGGCCGCCCGCCGGTTCGCGGGCGCGGGGGCGCTGCCCACGCCCCGGACGCCGCGTACGCCGGCCGAGTACGCCGCCCGCGAGCGGTACCTGCACCGTGCCGCCACGGCGGCGCACTGGCGCGGTGACCTGACCCTGGCGCAGCTCGGCGACGTGTTCGGCCACCGCAACGGCTGGGACCCCCGCCGGCATCCGGTCGAGCAGGAGGTGCGGCTGGCCCGGTTCGTCCGCGACGAGCGGTTGGCCGACTACCGGGCCGCCGGGGAGCGGGAACGCTCCGCGTGGCGGGACGCTGAACTGGCCGCCGAGGCCGCCCGCGCCCTGGCCGCCGAGGCGTACGCGGCGGCGGCCCGACTCCGGACCGCCCGCGTGCCGGCGGCCCGGGCGGTCACGACGGCCACCGCCCGGCCCGCCACGGCCCGCTGGCGCCCGGCCCGGGCCGGCTGACCCGTCGGCGCCCATCCCAGAGGCCCGGCCGGCCGAGCACCCCAGCGGGCCCTGGCCCGTCGAACACCTCGCGGGCCCTGGCCCGTCGAACACCCGGCGGCCGGGCGCGCGAGCACGACGGCGGTCCGGTTGTGCGCGGGGTTGACGAGGGCGGGCAGCGCCGGTGAGATCGGTGACACCGCCGTCGGGATGATCACCTGGCAGGGACCCGCTGACACCCCGGAGTCGTCAACCGGCCGGGCCCGCTGCCTGCCCGCCTCATCCGCTTTGCGTGATACGTCCGGCTTTAATTGCGTGAGCCCGCTCACACCGTCCGGGAAACGGTCAGCGGGAACCAGGGGCGCCCAATTCTCCCCGTCATCCGGCGACGTTGTCACCAGCCTGTCCCGTTGCGTGCCGCCGGCGCCCCGGGAAACGCTCGTCCCACCCCGTCACGAGAGCGTCCGTACGCCCGGAAATTTGTGCCCGGAACCAGGTTTAAGCAGGTGGGACGGGGTTGGCAGGCCCGGTACCGGTTAGTAGTGTCGGCCCGTCCGGCGCGGTAACCGATCGCACAAGGCGACGCCGTGCCGACCCGCCTAATCGTGCTCTCACGAGCCGGGGACCCACCCGCACGTCCGGGGTGAATCCGCGGGCCACGGCCCGCGGTAGGGCGAACTTCCCGCCCGAACCCGTCAGCTAACCCGGTAGGCGGTGCCGGAAGGAGTTCCACCTCGTGCTGTTCGTACCCACCCCTCGGTCGTCTCCACCTCTCCACGGCACCGCGGTGCCCGAGCCCGCCCGCCTCGTGGCGGCGCGCTGATCCTGGCCCCGCGTCCTTCCGCCCGGCTCACCGGGCGTCTCCCCTGAGCGGTCCACCACCCGCGGACGCCGTCCGCGCGGTCACGCATGCCCGAATCCCGGCACGCCGCTCTCCCCCTGAGCCCGTGGAGGAACTGTGAAGCACACCCTGAAGCGCCGGCTGCGCCAGCTGGCAACCGAGCGTCCGTTCCAGATCGCGGCGGCCTCCGCCGTGGCCGTGGTGCTGGCGTCCACCACCGGCGCGCTGGTCAACGCCGCCGACGACACCCCGGCCACGCAGCCGGCCTCGGCGTCGGTGGCCGAACTGCGCAGCGACACCGGGATCGCCTCCCGGGGCGACGACCGGTCCCCGACGACCAGCGCGCCCGAGACCACGGCACCGTCGTCGCCGAGCGCGTCGCCCTCTGCCACGAAGACCGCCGAGGCGACCAAGGCCGCCAAGGCCGCGAACCCGGACGTGAGCCGGAAGCCGGAGCCGCCGGCGAGCAAGGTCCTCGACTACGACTACCAGGCGCAGACCACCTACTACTACTGCGGCCCGGCCGCCACGCGTAACGCCCTGAGCGCCGCCGGCATCGAGCGCAGCCAGGACGACCTGGCCGTCCAGCTCGGCACGACGGAGATGGGCACCAACTCCGCCGAGGACACCACCCGCGTGCTGAACGCGGTGGTCAAGGGCAACCCGTACCGGACCCGCATGTTCCCGAACGCGCCCAGCCCGGCGCAGATGGACCAGCTCCAGGCGGACGTCGTGCGGGCCATCACCGACGGGCGCGGTGTGGTCGCGAACATCGTGGGCGACGCCACCGACGTCGACGGCGGCTGGCACTCCTTCCCGGGCGGGCACTACATCGCCGTGGTCGGCTACCGGGACGAGGGCCGCGTCGTCAAGATCGCCGACTCGGCGAACCCGGCGATCCCGTCGTACTGGATCACCACCATCGACCTGGCGAACTGGATGACCACCCGCGGATACTCCGCCTGACATCCTCCGCGCACCTCGGGCGTCGGCACCCCGTGAGGGGGCCGGCGCCCGTCGCCGTCCCGGCTGCACCCGCCGTCGGGCTGGACCCCGCTGTCGGGCTGGACCCGCTGTCCGGCTGACGCTCGTCCCTGGCGATGGCCGTCCGGTCCGCCGTCGGCGGCCGACAGGGACTCGCCCGGCGGGCGGCCCGATGGCAGACTGCCGTCCATGGTCGACGAGTCCCGCCGCGAGCCCACCCTGTTGCTGCTGCACGGGATGGGCGCCACCGGCGACGTGTGGTCGCCCGCGACCGCCGTGCTGGAGCGGCGCTGGGCCGGGCGCTGGCTCGCGCCGGATCTCGCCGGGCACGGCGCGGCGCCGCCCCTGCCGGCGTACTCGTTCGCGGGGCTCGCCGAGCGCGTTGCCGCCGCCCTGGCCCCCGCGGACCGGGTGGTCGTGCTCGGTCACTCGCTCGGCGGCGTGGTGGGGCTGGCGCTGGCGGCCCGGGGCTCCGCGCTGCCCGTGGCCGCCGTCGTGGGCGTCGGCATCAAGGCGGTCTGGTCCCCGGCCGAACTGGCCCGGACGCGCGAGCTGGCCGCCCGTCCGATCATCTGGTTCGCCGGCCGGGACGAGGCCGCCGAACGCTACCTGCGGGTATCCGGTCTGGCCGGTCTGCTGGCCCCCGACGATCCGGTCGTGGACGCCGGGCTGCGCCAGGTCGACGGGCGGTGGCGGCTGGCCATGGACCCGGCCGCCTTCGCGGTGGGGGAGCCGGACCTGCCCGCACTGCTGGCGGCCACCGACGTCCCGGTCGTGCTGGCCCGCGGCGAGCACGACCCGATGGTCACCGACGCCCAGCTCCAGCGGCTGGGGGTGCCGGTGGTCACGCTGCCCGGGCTCGGGCACAGCGCCCACGTCGAGGACCCGGAGGCGGTGCTGGCGCTGGCCGACGCCTACCGCTGAGCGGGAACCCGGGCCTCCCGCACGGCCGGGTCCAGCTCCCGCCGCGCCGCCTCCAGGAACGCGTCCGCGTACGACTCGGCCGGGAAGTCGCCCAGGTAGCGCCGCCGGGTCAGCCAGCGATCCGGCGCGAGCGGGTCCGCGCCGAGGAGCCGGTCCAGCACCTCGTCCACGTTCGCCATGTCCCGGCGCAGGACGTAGCCCGCCGCGGCCAGGGGGAACCGCTCGGTGAACGCGTCGCCGTCGCCGGTCATGTCGGTCACGGCGAACGGCTTGCCCGAGTAGAGGTAGTCCGAGATCACGCCCGAGACGTCGGAGATCAGCGCGTCGGACCGGTTCACGCACTCCACCAGGCTCAGCTCCCGGCCGGCCGCCGTGCCCCAGAGGTGCTGCCGGCCGGTCGCCGCGCGGTCGGCCGCCAGAAGCTCCGTCAGCCGGCCCAGCTGCCGTGCCGAGGCCGGGTTCTGGCCGGTGTACGGGTGGGCGCGCAGGATCACCGTCACGCCCCGGTCCAGCAGCCGGCGCAGCAGCGGCTCGGCCACGGACAGGGAGCAGTAGTCGGCGTCCGCGTGGTGGCCGGTCCAGGTGGGGGTGTAGAGCACGGTCCGCGGGGCGTCGACCGGCAGCGGCTCCCGGCGTACGGCGATGGACTCGACCTGCGGTCGGCCGACGATCACGAACTTCTCCGCGGGGATGTCGATCCCGGCGCGGGCGTACCGTTCGATGGCGGCCTGACCGGCCACGAAGATCCGGTCGAAGAGGGCGGACACGGGGTTGGCGCTCGGCGCCTTGTCGCTGTCGCCGTGGTGCAGCTGGATGTGGGTCAGCTGGGTGAACCGGATGCAGTGGCTGTTCTTGGCGCCGTGGTTGACGTAGAACGCCACCTTCAGGCTCGGTACGAGCACCTCGTCGATCGACCGCAGGGTGGGGCAGTAGACCACCGGGGCGGTGGTGGCCGCGGCGACCGGGGCCAGGAACTCCGGCTCGCGCAGGACCACGAGGAACGGGCGGCCGATCCGCTCCAGGTACGGCAGCCACATGGTGACCTGGTACTCGGACCCGGGCGGCGCCGAGAAGTAGAGGAGGAACTCCGGCTGGTGCGCCCGCACAGCCCGGCGCACGGCCCCGCCGCTCGCCGGTGGCCGGAACCGCCGGCGGGCGAGGTCCAGCCCGGCGGCCGCGGCGCCGGCGGCGACCAGCACGGTCACGGCCAGCGCGAGCGCCGCCGGCGCGGCGGCCGCGGCGGCGAGCGCCACCACGGCCAGCAGCCCGAGCAGCGCGTCGCCGAGGTGGGTGGCGGCCAGCGGCGTCCACGACCGCACCGGCAGGTTGGCGGTGCGGATCTCCAGGTCACCCGCCTGCCGCAGGGGCCCCTCCAGCAGCACCAGCCCCAGCAGGACCAGCGCCGTGGCGGCGAGGGCCGGGTCGAACCCGGCGTCCAGCCGCCGGAGGTACGCGACCAGGACCCCGGCGGCGATCAGCGCCGTCTCGGCGGCGGTGTCCGCGCCGGGGCGGATCCGCCGCTCCAAGGCGGCCGCCGCGAGGGCGGCCAGCACGAGCGCCAGTCCCCAGCCGGTCGCGTTCGTCAGCGCGGAGACGAGGAAGGCCAGCACGGCCAGCCCGATGCTCAGACACCGGGCGATCAGCTTGCGGAACAGGTCACCGCGCATGTCGCTCCGTCCACCCGCCGTTCGCCGTCACCAGCAACCCGCCGTCAGCCGGCGCTCATCGCGGCGGCGGACCGTGCCGTCTGGGCCGGCACCACCTGCGGCGCCTCGCCCGGGTCCCGGCGTACGTCGATGACCTGCCCGGTCAGCTCCGAGATGAGCACGTCCAGCGAGGCCTGCGCCACTGCCTCGGCCGAGAGCAGCGTGTGCTCCGGCTCCGCGCCGAACGCCCGCGTCCGCATCGGGGTCGCCGTCCGCTCCGGGTTGACGCAGTTGACCCGTACGCCGAACTCCGCCCACTCGTCGGCGAGCGCCTGGGTGAGGTTGACCAGGGCGGCCTTCGTGGCCGAATAGAGCGCGTAGCGCGCCCGGCCCCGCGTGTACGAGCTGGAGGTGTAGAGCAGCAGCTGGCCCTTGGTCTGCTGGAGGTACGGCAGCGCCAGGCGGGCCGCCGTCACCGGCCCCACGAAGTTGACCTGGAGGACCCGGTCGATCGTCTCCTCGTCCATCTCGGCGAGGTTGCCCTTCTCGAGGATGCCCGCGGTGACCACCACGTGGTCGATCCGGCCGGTCGCCTCGAACGCCGTGCGCAGCGCCGCCTCGACGTCGGCGGGCCGCTCGACGTGGGTGCCCGTGGTGCTGCGGCTGAACGGGAAGACCTGGGCGCCGTGCCGGCGGGCCAGCTCGGTGAGGTCGTGGCCGATGCCGTAGCTGCCGCCGAAGACCACCATGGTCCGGCCGGTCAGCTCCTCCCGGTAGCTGCGCTCGTCGGCGAGGCGGGGCACCCGGGCGGCCGCGAGCTGGAAGAGCTTGTCCGCCAGGTGCACGTCGACCGGGTGGGTGACCTTGATGTTCTCGTCCGAGCCGTCGATCACCTTGATCGGCGTGCCGGGCAGGTAGCGCAGCACCACGCCGCAGTCGTCGGTGGCGGCGAAGTTCGGGTCGCCCTCGGCCCGCCGGTACGCCTCCCGGATGGTGCCGGAGCGGAACGCCTGCGGGGTCTGGCCGCGGCGCAGGGACGAGCGCACCGGGATGTCGGTGATGCAGTCGTCCCCGTCCACCTGGATGATGGTGTCCGCCGACGGGATGGCCACGTCGACCGCGGAGTAGGTCCAGAGCGCGTTCACGCACTCCCGGACGATCCGGTGGCTGACCAGGGGCCGCACCGCGTCGTGGAAGAGGATGTTGCAGTCCTCGTCGCCGATGGCGTCCAGGGCGATGCGGGTGGTGGCGTTGCGGGTGTCGCCGCCCTCGATCACCGTGGTGACCTTGCGGAAGCCCGCCTTCTCGACGATCCGCCGCGCCTCCGTGACGTGGCCCGCCGCCATCAGCACGATGATCTCGTCGATCTCGGGCGCGGACTCGAAGACCGCCAGGGTGTGCTCGATGATCGGCTTGCCGGCGATCTTCAGTAGTTGCTTGGGGATGCCCAGCCCCAGACGTGTGCCTGTCCCTCCCGCGAGGATCACCGCCACCGTCCGCGAGGGTCGCCAGGGTGCCGGGTTCGCCGGCGCGGCGTCCGTTGCGGTGGTGTGCTGGTGCGTCATTCTCGATCCTCGCCTCGTCGGGGTGCCGGCCGCACGGATGACCGGGGGGTGAACGTCCGTCTGCGCCCGAAGAACCTTAACGCGTCAACCTGGGTGCACGACGGGGCGCACGCGCCGGGCTTGCGGCACGTGCGCCCCGTCCGTCACTTCTGCGCTTCGTAGGCCTTCACGACCTCGTCCGTCGGGCCGTCCATGCGCAGGACGCCGCCCTCCAGCCAGATCGTCCGCTCGCAGGTGTCGCGGATCGAGCCGATCGAGTGGCTGACCAGGAAGACGGTGCCGGCGCTCTCGCGCAGCTCGCGTACGCGCTGTTCGCTACGGGCGCGGAACTTCCGGTCGCCGGTCGCGAGGGCCTCGTCGATGAGCAGCACGTCGTGCTTCTTCGCCGCGGCGATGGCGAAGCGGAGCCGGGCGCCCATGCCGGAGGAGTAGGTGCGCATCGGCAGGGAGGCGAAGTCGCCCCGCTCGTTGATCCCGGAGAACTCGATGATCTCCGGCGTGACCCGCTTGACCTCCTCGGGCGACATGCCCATCGCCAGGCAGCCGATCACCACATTCCGCTCGCCGGAGAGGTCGTTGAGCAGGGCGGCGTTCACGCCGAGCAGCGACGGCTGGCCCAGCGTGTAGACCGCGCCGCGGTTGACCGGGAGCAGCCCGGCGATGGCCCGCAGCAGGGTCGACTTGCCGGAGCCGTTGCTGCCGATCAGCCCGATGGCCTCGCCCTGGTAAGCGGTGAAGCTGACGCCCTTGACGGCGTGCACCTCGCGGACGTTGGGGGCGTTGGTGCGGGAGACGATGCGCTTGAGGGCGGAGACCGGGCTGTTGCCGCTCACGGCGCCCTTGTGGATCCGGTAGATCACGTGCACGTCGTCCACCACGACGGTGGGGATGCGCCGCTGGTCGGCGACGACGTTCCCCGCCGGCTGGGTCTGCTCAACCACGGCCGTACTCCTTCTCTCCCCGCCAGAAGTAGATGAACCCACCGATGCCGAACAGCACCGCCCAGAGCACCCCGAGCACCCAGAGCCGCCCCAGCGAGGACGCGACGTGGTCGGGGGTGGCCGACTCCAGCAGCGAGTAGCGGGCCAGCTCGATGTAGACCAGCACCGGGTTGGACTCCAGGGCGGTGGCCGCCCACCCGGGCAGGTGGTCCCGGAACAGCGTCACGCTGTAGAGCACGCCGGAGGCGTACATCAGGGTGCGCAGCACGAACGGCATGACCTGCTTCAGGTCGGTGACCTTGGAGCCCAGCCGGGCCATGATCATGGTGACGCCGACGTTGAAGATCGACTGGAGCACCAGGGCCGGCGCGAGCATCAACCACTTGAAGGTAATCGGCTCACCGGTGACCAGCACGATGCCCGCCAGGACGACCATCGACATGAGCAGCTGCTGGAACTGGATCAGGGTGGTGGTGATCGGCAGCGCCGCGCGGGGGAAGTGCAGCGCCCGGATCAGGCCGAGGTTGCTGGTGATCGAACTCGTGCCGTTGAGCACCGCGCTCTGGGTGAACATGAAGATGAACACGCCCGTGCACAGGTACGCGATGAAGTTCGGCACGTTCCGGTGCTGGGAGAGGATCACACCGAAGATCAGGTAGTAGACCGCCGCGTTGGTCAGGGGTGTCAGCACCTGCCAGAGCTGGCCGAGCTGGGTGTTGCTGAACGAGGAGGCGACCTTCGCGCGGGAGTAGGCGGTCATGAAGTGCCGGTACCGCCAGAGCTGGCGCGCGTACTCCGGCAGCGACGGACGCTCCCCGGCGACGCGCAGCCCGTAACGCTGCGCGAGCTGGGCCCGGGTGAGCCCGGAGTCGGGGTCGGCCACCGCGGTGTTGGCCATGGTTTGGCGCTCCGATCTTTCGTGCTGATGGGGAGCAACTGAGGGATGGGCGGTGCTGACGTGGCCGGTACCCGGAGCGCCGCCTCACCGCTGCGTGGAAGGTAGTCCAAAACACGTCGGGACGCAACCGTATCGTCGTTGCGCTACATTGTCCCACGTGACGACCGAGAAGAGACGTGCGCCGGCCGGCGCGGCGGTGCTGCGCGGCGAGATCACCGCGGCCATCCGCCGTGCGGTCATGCAGGAGCTGGCGGCGGTCGGCTACGGAAGGTTGTCGATCGAGGCCGTCGCCCGGCGGGCCGGCGTGAGCAAGACGGCGATCTATCGCCGCTGGCGGAGCAAGCTCGACCTGGTGCTCGACATGGTGAGCGCGGCGGCGGGAAAGAAGGTGCCGATGCTCGACACCGGCAGCCTGCACGGCGACGTGCAACTGCTGCTGATGGTCGCCGCGGAGGCGCTCGGGCACAAGCTGGCCTCGCAGATCATCCCCGACCTGCTGGCCGAGGCGGCGCGCAACCCGCAGATCGCCGAGACCCTCCAGCGGACGCTGCACGACTACCAGGTGCGCATCGGCGAACTCGTGATCGGCCAGGCTGTCGCCCGCGGGGAACTGCCGGCCGGCGCGGACCCCTCGGCGGCGATCGAGCTGATCGTCGGGCCGATCTACTGGCGCCTCGCGATCTCCCGCGCACCGCTGGACGCGGACCAACTCGAGAACATGGCCACGGCGATCGTGGCCGCCCTGCGGATAGCATGTACCGGTTTGGTGGAGCAGGATCCTGCACCCCTGAACGCCGGCCCGTTGACCGCGCCCGAACGCCACGTGGCCGGTACGTGAACGATACGACTGTACGACTTGTCCCAGATCGAACGGGCTAGTATCGCTAACCCGAACCCCACCCACCTCTCGACCAGGAGGATCCCCCATGGCTGGGCAGCCCCCAGATTTCATTCCACCGGCGCGGCCGATCATCGGTGAAGCCGAGATCGAGGCGGCTGTGCGGGTGCTGCGCAGCGGCAAGGTGGTGCAGGGGCCGGAGGTCGCCGCGTTCGAGGAGGAGTTCGCCGACCTGGTCGGCGGGCGTCACTGCGTCGCCGTCAACTCCGGGACGTCCGCGCTGCAGCTCACGCTGATGGCGCTTGGCTTCGGTCCCGGCGACGAGGTGATCGTCCCCTCGTTCTCGTTCGCGGCCAGCGCCAACGCCGTCCGGCTGGTGGGCGCCGAGCCCGTCTTCGTCGACATCGAGCCCGGCAGCTTCTGCGTGGACCCGGAGGCGGTGGCCGCCGCGGTCACGCCGCGGACCGTCGCCATCATGCCGGTGCACCTCTACGGGCACCCGGCCGCCATGGACCGGATCATGGAGATCGCCGCGCGGCACGACCTCGCCGTCGTCGAGGACGCGGCCCAGGCGCACGGCGCCACCCTCCACGGCACCCCGGTCGGTGCGTTCGGCACCGCCGGCTGCTTCAGCTTCTACCCCACGAAGAACATGCACGCCCTGGAGGGCGGCATGATCAGCACCGCCGACCCCCAGCTGGCCCGCACCCTGCGGCTGCTGCGCAACCAGGGCATGGAGCAGCGGTACGCCAACGAGATCGTCGGCGCGAACATGCGGATGACCGACGTGGCCGCCGCCATCGGCCGGGTGCAGCTGTCCCAGCTCGCCGAGTGGACCGAGCAGCGCCGGGCGAACGCCAAGTTCCTGGACTCCGCCATCACCGGCATGGTCGTCCCGCCGGTCGCCGACGGCGCGCGGCACGTCTACCACCAGTACACGGTGCGGGCGCCCGGCAACCGGGACGCCGCCCAGCGCCGCCTGACCGAGCTGGGCGTCGGCAACGCCGTCTACTACCCGACCCCGATCCACCGCCTCAAGCCCTACCTCGGCGAGGACGGCAACCCGGGCCCGTGGGAGCTGCCGGAGACCGAGCGCGCCGCCGCCGAGGTGATCTCGCTGCCGGTGCACCCGTCGCTCAGCCAGTCCGACCTGGAGCGGATCGCCGAGGCCGCCAACCTGGCCGGGGGTGCCCGATGAGCGGCCGTCGACTGCGCGCCGGCCTGATCGGCCTGGGCGCCATGGGACGCAACCACGCCCGCGTCCTGTCCGGTCTGGACGGCGTCGAGCTGGTCGGCGTCGTGGACCCGGCAGGCGACGCGACCGGCACGCTGCGCGCGCCGGTGGTCCGAGAGCTGGGCGACCTGCTGGCCATGGGCATCGACTACGCGGTCGTGGCCTGCCCCACGGCGCTGCACGAGAAGATCGGTCTGGAGCTGGCCGCCAACGGGGTCTGCGCGCTCATCGAGAAGCCGCTGGCGCAGTCGGTCGAGGCGGCGACCCGGCTGGTCGAGGCGTTCGAGTCCGCCGGCCTGGTGGCCGGTGTGGGACACATCGAGCGCTACAACCCGGCCCTGCAGAGCCTGCGGGTCCGGCTGGAGGCCGGCGAGCTCGGTGAGGTCTTCCAGGTCGTCACGCGGCGGCAGGGCCCGTTCCCGCACCGCATCGCCGACGTCGGCGTGGTGATGGACCTGGCGACGCACGACATCGACCTGACCGCCTGGGTGACCGGCCGCGAGTACACGTCGGTCTCCGCCCGGACGGTCTCCCGCAGCGGCCGGCTGCACGAGGACATGGTGGCCGTGGTCGGCCAGCTCTCGGACGGCACTATGGTCAACCACCTGGTGAACTGGCTGAGCCCGCTCAAGGAGCGGTCCACTGTGATCACCGGCGACAAGGGCTGCTTCGTGGCCGACACGCTCACCGCCGACCTGACCTTCTACGCCAACGGCGCCATCGACACCGAGTGGGAGGCGCTGCGGGCCTTCCGCGGCGTGGCCGAGGGCGACATGGTCCGGTACGCGATCCCGAAGCGGGAGCCGCTGCTGGTCGAGCACGAGCGCTTCCGCGACGCCGTCGAGGGCAAGGAGAGCGACATCGTCACGCTCCGCCAGGGCCTGCGGACGGTGGAGGTGGCCGGTGCCGTGCTCCGCTCCGCGGTGGAGGGCGTCACCGTGCCGATCCCGCCGGCCGTGCGGAGCACGTCCCGGTGAAGGTGCTGATCGCCGGCGGCGCCGGATTCATCGGTAGCACGATCGCGTCGGCCTGCCTCGACGCCGGCATCACGCCGGTCGTCCTCGACAACCTGAGCACCGGGCGGGCCGAGTTCGTCGAGGACCGGATCTTCTACCACGGGGACATCGCCGACCGGGCGCTGGTGGACCGGATCTTCGCCGAGCATCCCGACATCGAGGCGGCGGTCCACTGCGCCGCGCTGATCGTCGTGCCGGAGTCGGTGGAGCACCCGCTCCGCTACTACCGGGAGAACGTCGGCAAGTCCGTCGAGTTCCTGGACGCCCTGGTGGCCAACGGCTGCGGGCGGTTCCTCTTCAGCTCCTCCGCGGCGATCTACCAACCGGGCGAGGACTTCGCCGTGGACGAGACCTCGCCGGTCTCGGCGACGAGTCCCTACGCGCAGACCAAGGCCATGATGGAGCGGGTGCTGGAGGACGCCTCCCGCGCGTACCCGCTGCGGGTCATCTCGCTGCGCTACTTCAACCCGGTCGGCGCCGACCCGAAGATGCGCACCGGGTTACAGCTCGCCCGGCCGTCGCACGTACTCGGCAAGATGATCGAAGCGGCGCGGACGGGGAGCACGTTCCAGCTCACCGGTGTGGACTGGCCCACCCGCGATGGCTCCGGCATCCGGGACTACGTGCACGTGTGGGACCTCGCGCAGGCCCACGTCGAGGCGCTGCGCCGGTTCGACGCCGTGGTCGACGGCGACGGCCGCCGGTACGAGGTCATCAACCTCGGCACCGGCAACGGCACCACCGTGCGCGAGCTGCTCGACGCGTTCAACGCGGTGCTCGGTCGGCCGATCCCGACGGTGGTCGCGCCCCGGCGCCCGGGCGACTCGGCGGGCACGTACACCCGCAGCGACCGGGCCCGGCGGCTGCTGGGCTGGGAGCCGACACTGTCGCTCCAGGATGGCATCCAGCACTCGCTCCAGTGGGCGGAGCTGCGGGACAGCGTGCTGGGCCCGGACGACGAGCTGGCCGCGGCCGGACGGGTGCCGAGACCCCGCTGACCGGACCCCGCGGTTCGGATCGTCGACAGGACGAGCAAGGCCCCACCGGTCGTACCGGTGGGGCCTTGCCCGTCTTCCGGGCCTCAGCCCTGCGGGTCGCCCAGGAGGAGCTTGTCGAAGCGGTGCTGGACTACCGACCAGTCCCACTCCCGCAGCGCGTACGCCGACGCCTCCCGCCCGGCGGCGCGCCAGGTCTCCTCGGTCGCCGTCGTGGCGAGGATCCGCTCCACCGCCTCCTCCGGGCTGCCGATGACCCAGCCCTGCGGGTAGAGGGTGCGGGCGCTGTTCGGCCGGCCGGCGAAGAAGGGCCAGTCCCGGACGACCGGGATAGCCCCGCTGGCCGCGCCCTCCATCAGGCCGCAGTGGCAGCCCTCGCGGACCGAGGAGCTGATGATGACGCCGATGTCGCTGAGCACCTTCGGCACCTCGTTGGTGGGGCCGAGCCGCCGCACCGCGCCGGTCGCCTCCAACTCCCGCAGGTCGCGGTTGAACGCCTCCAGGTACTCCCGGCTCGCCACGCTCACGTCCGGGCTCATGTCGCCGCCCACCAGGAGCATCCGGTACCGGTCGTCGCGCTGCCGCAGCAGCCGCAGGACCTGGATGGCCCAGCGCGGGTCCTTCGCGACCTGGCTGATCCCGACCATGCCGAGCTGGAAACGCGCCTCCGCCGGCTTGTCGATCTGGAAGCCGCGCAGGTCCATCGCGTTGTCGAGCACGTGCATCCGGGGCGCGTCCGGCCCCTTGAGGAAGGGGACCAGGGAGGTGGTCAGGTCCTTGATGTGCTCGGCGACGAAGACGAGGTCGTCGATGCGGGAGAAGTCGACCATGTGCGGCCACCGGGACAGCGCCTCGTAGCTGTGCAGCCGGACGATGATCCGCGTGGTGCCCGGGTCGACCAGGGTGAACAGCGCGGCCGGGGCCACGCACCAGTCCACGAAGACGGTGTCCGCCCAGTCCAGGTACGGCCGCAGCCGCTCCTCGGCCTTCGCGCCGTACGGCGTCTCGTCGGCGGAGAGCCGGTGCTGCAGCATCTGCTTCGGCGCCCACGTCACGCTCTTGATCGCGGCGTTGGCCGCCAGGTCCAGGAAGCGGACCTCCACCCGCGGGTGGGCGTCGTAGTAGGAGCGGATCAACTTGAGGAAGTTGTCGTTGGCGCTGGTGGCGATCAGCAGCCGCAGCGGCCGGTCGGTGGGCGGCGGCGCGGCCGGCAGCAGGCGGCCCCGTGGCGTCGCCACGGTGGTCGCCGCGAGCGACCGCTGGAACGGCGCGATGAAGCCCTCCGGGTCCTCGGCCAGCGGGGAGGTGAGCTGGTCGATGTGCAGCACCCGGTCGAAGGCCAGCGTCATGGCCCGGTTGAGCAGGTCGGCGGCCGCCTGGTTCTCGTCGGCGCGGTGCCGCTGGTCGGCGACGGAGAGCAGCGCGTTGACGGCCCCCTCCAGGTCCCGCGGGGGCATGCCGGCCTTCAGCTCCCGGCTGGCCGCCTCGCCGAGCATCCGCGCCCGCGCGGCCGGCTTCCGCAGCTTGCCCGCCGTGGCGGCCAGGATCGCCGCCTCTCCCTCCGGCCGGTCCGCCCAGGCCATGCCCTTGGCCACCTGGTGGGCGACCTTCGTACGCAGCGAGTCGGGCACCTTCGGCGCCCGCACGGCGGTCAGCCACAGCTTGGTGCCGGCCTTGCTGCGCATGATCGGGCGGGCGGTCACGGCGTTGACGGCGGCCCGCGGAGCGGCGTTGATCAGGCGGTTCACGCTCTGCCGGACCACCGTGGTGGACGGGATGCCGTTGGTCAGCCGCTGCAGCGGGCTCGGGGCCGGTGCGGCCTTCCGCTCGGCCAGCGCCTGCACGGCGGCCTGGATGCCGTAGCGGGCGGCGGCGGCGCGGTTGCGCTGCGCCATCCGCCACACCGTGTAGATGGCGTGGGCGTCGAGCGCCACCAGCACGTCCGCGGTACGGGCCCGCTCCCGGGCCCACGGCTCCCGGCGGATCCGCGTCCAGACCCGCTCGCCCGGCACCGCGCGCGCGGCGGCGCGGGTCGGTGTGGCCTTGGCGATGTCGGCCGGCAGGGCGCACAGCCCATCGAGCCGGACGTCGGCGGGCATCTCGTCGGGATCGACGGCGCCGACCAGGTAGACCCGGGCGCCGGCCTCGCGCAGCCGCTGCACGGCCGTGGTCAGGATCCCTGGCTGCGGGACCACGCCCGCCACCAGCAAGACGTCGCTCATGCGTGCACCCCACCGGCTCGTTCGGTCTCGTCCATCGTCACGGATGCGGCCGACGGGTGCACGACGGCGCCGTTGACCGGCAGGTCACGCGGCGCGGCGAGGGCGTGCTCGGCCAGCTGCTCCACCGCCCGGCGCATGAGGCTCTCGCGGGTGAAAGGGTCGGCGTGGGCGCGGACGGCGGCCCGCTCGGTCTCGGTCGCCTCGACGACCATCCGGGCGGCCGACCGGAAGCTGTCGACCAGCCGCAGCTCGTCCAGGCCGCAGGCGCCCGTCCAGAGAGGATGCCCGTCGAGCACCCGCGACGCGTCGTGGTCGACCTCGTGCACCGAGACGATGGGCAGGCCGGTGGCCATGTACTCGTACACCTTGCCGGAGGTGACGTAGCGGCCGCCGATGAGGATCAGCACCAGCGCGTCCCAGCCCGCGTACGTCTCGGCCACCTCCGCCTTGCGGACCGGGCCGCCGAACGAGACCCCGTCGACGGCGGCCTCGCGGATCAGCTCGGTGAGGCCGTTGGCCTCGCGGTTCGCGCCCGCCCCGATGTGGCCGCGGATCTCGAACCGTGCGTTGCGCAGCAGCGGGTCCTGCTTCCGCGCCTCCCGCCAGGCGTTCAGCACCACCGACAGTTGCTGGGTGGTGTAGTTGACGGTGCCCAGGTAGCCGAAGGTGAGCCCAACCTCCGGGTCGGGGCGGCGCGGCTGGATCGCCGGCACGCTGTCCTTGTCGTAGCCGTTGCGGACCACGTGGACCCGGTCGGCGACGTGCGGGTAGCGCTCCCGGTAGTGCTCGGCGATCGGGTCGTTGACCACCCACAGCGACTGGCAGTGGTCGAGGATGCGCCGCTCCCAGACACCGGCCTCCGAGTCCTCGGGAAACGCCGTGCCGCCGTTGACCACGTCGATGGACCAGCCGTCGCGGAAGTCGACCGCGTACGGCACGCCGTAGGTCTCCCAGAGCTTCCAGGCGGCGGCCAGGTTCACGTACGGCACGCAGCTCGCGAGCAGCAGGTCGGCCGGGTGCTGGCGGTGGATGTCGAGCACCGCCCGCTCCAGCGTGCCGCGCCAGCTGCCGAACACCGGCTCGGGGAAGATCTTCTTCTCCCGCTTGCGCAGGTTGGTCAGCCACTTGGCCGGACGCAGCGCGCGCTCCTCGCTGAACTTGCGGATGTCGGTCTCGAGATCCTCCCGGGCCAGCGGCAGCTCCAGCACCTTGATCTCCGGGTCGACCTGCTCGAGGAGGGTGTAGTCGAGCCCCGAGTCACGTTCCCAGGAGGCGGCGGCGATCGTCACCACGGTGACATCCCATCCGATCCGGCGGAACTGGTTGGCCGTCTCCCGCATCCGGTAGGCGCAGCTCTTGGCGGCAGGCGGGAATCCGATGGCCAGGTAGATGAGGTGGGGGCGGGCGCGGCCCTCATGCCCCCGGTGGTCGGCGCCGGTGGAGTTCCGGCCGTTTGGGGAGGATGTCGACACGTCGCGGGAAATTACCATGGTCGGGTGAACACCCCGGGTCTCTTGGTCGGCGGGCAGGTTCACTTCGCGGCGAGCGTCTCGACCACCCGGTGCGCCGCGCGGCCGTCCCCGTAGGGCGTGCCCTGCGCCGCGGTGGGCGCGGGCCGGGTGGCGATGTCGATCCACTCCGAGCGGGAGTGGGCCGAGGGGTCCGGCACCAGACGGTTCCAGCCGTCGACCAGCGTCTCGATCCACTCGGTCTCCGGGCGGAGCGTGGTGCACGGCCGGGCCAGCAGGTAGGCCTCCTTCTGCAGGCCACCGGAGTCGGTGACGACCCCGGCCGAGCCCAGCACGGCGGCGACCATCCCGGCGTACGGCAGCGGACGCCCGACGTGGACGGCGCCACGGGCCAGCTTGATCCCGTGCTCCTCGGCCTTGGCGACGAGCCGCGGGTGCGCCAGCAGCGCCACCGGCACGGGCAGGTCGGCCAAGCCGTCGAGCAGCATGGCGAGCCGTTGCCGGGAGTCGGTGTTCTCGGCCCGGTGCAGGGTGGCCAGCAGGTACGGCTCGTCGGGCCGGATGCCCTCCGGCAGCGCCGGGGCCGGGTGCCGCCCGGCGAGCACGGCGTCGCGGACGTTGAGGCAGACGTCGACCATCACGTCGCCGACCAGCGTCGAGCGGGCCGCGAGCCCCTCGGCCGCGAGGTGCCGCATGGCCTCCTCGGTGGGCGCGAGGAGCAGGTCGGCGGCGTGGTCGGTGAGGATCCGGTTGTGCTCCTCCGGCATCATCCGGTTGAACGAGCGAAGACCCGCCTCGAGGTGGGCAACCGGCAGGTGCAGCTTCACCGCCGACAGCGCGCCGGCGAGCGTCGAGTTGGTGTCGCCGTAGACGAGCACCCAGTCCGGCTTCTCGGCCAGGAAGACCGGGTCCAGCGCCGCGAGCGCCTTGCCCGTCTGCACGCCGTGGGAGCCGGACCCGATCCCGAGGTGGATGTCCGGGTCGGGGATGCCGAGGCCCGAGAAGAACACGTCCGACAGGTCGGCGTCGTAGTGCTGCCCGGTGTGCACGATCATGTGCTCGTGCTCCGTGGACGCGAACGCGGCGGCGATGGGGGCGAGCTTGATCAGCTGGGGGCGTGCCCCGACGACGCTGATGACCTTCACCTGCTGACTCCCTGGGTGATCTCGTGAAGGGCAGCTGCGCGTCGGCATGCGCTGTCCCTTGAGTCAGACGAATTCTGCCTCAGACGGACGGGACCGCCAAATCTCCACGAGGCCCGGCACGCCCACCGCCCTTCTGTTCCCTCCGTCACCTGCGGCACGCCGTGTCCCGTTCCGGCACGCGCTCCGCCCCGTCGCCCGGCGGGCACCCGTAGGATGCCGCGGTGTGACGACGGTCCACCCCACCGCCAAGCTTCCGACCAGCCCACCGGACGAGCCGGCCCAGCCCGAGGCCGGCGCGGCCGAGACCGACGAGACCCGGCCCGACGGTCCCGCGGAGGCTCCCGCCACGACACCGCCGGCCGCCGGCCGTGCCCGCGGGCGGTTCGACGCCCTCGTGGCGCTGGTGTACCTGCTGGGCGCGTTCTGGGTCACCGCCCGCGGCTGGCGGGACGTCGACGGTCGGCTGCTCGGCAGCCGCCCGGACGACCAGGGGTTCAACGAGTGGATGCTGTCGTACGCGGCGCACGCGGTGACGCGCCTGGAGAACCCGTTCTTCACCACGGCGCAGAACGCCCCCGAGGGCGTGAACCTCATGGCCAACGTGGGCCTCCAACTGCCCGGCATCCTGCTGACGCCGGTGACGCTGCTCGGCGGGCCGTCCCTGTCGTACCTGGTGCTGATCACGCTGAACCTGGCCGGCACCGGTTTCGCCTGGTACTGGGTGCTCTCCCGGCACCTGCTCGGCTCCCGGGCGGCCGCCGCGGTGGGTGGCCTGTTCTGCGCCTTCGCCCCCGCCATGGTGGCGCACAGCAACGGTCACCCGCACATCACCGCGCAGTGGCTGGTGCCCTTCCTGGTGTGGCGGATCGTCCTGCTGACCCGGCCCGGTTCCCCGCTCCGTAACGGGCTGATCCTGGGCGGCTTCGTGGCCGCCGAGTTCTTCATCTCGGTGGAGATCCTGTTCCTGGTCGCGCTCGGCGCCGCGATGGCCACCGTCATCCACCTCGTGCTGCGTCCGCGTCAGACGCTGCGGCTGGCCCCGCGCGCCCTGGCCACCCTGGCGGTGGCCGGTGCCCTGGTGCTCGTGGTGGTCGCGTACCCGCTCTGGATGCAGTTCGCCGGGCCGCAGCACCGGATCGGCCACCCGGGCGACCCGGACGTCTACACCCTGCGGCTGCGCTCCTTCGTCGCGTACGCCACCGAGTCGATCGGCGGCGGACCGGAGAGCGCACGGGGCCTCTCGCCGAACACCACCGAGGAGGCGAGCTTCTTCGGCTGGCCGGTCGTGGTGCTGCTGGCCGCCGCCGCGGTGGCGCTGTGGCGGGACCTGACCGTACGGGTTCTCGCCGGCGTCGCCCTCATCTCCGGCGTCCTCGCCCTGGGCTCGACGCTGAGCTGGGGGCCGGAGAAGAGCGACATCCCCGGTCCGTTCGTCCTGCTGCACGGCCTGCCGATCGTGGACGCCATGGTCATCGCCCGGTTCGCCCTGATCACGACTGTGGCGGCGGGTCTGCTGCTCGCCGTGGCGGTGGCCCGGATCGAGACGCTCGCCGCGCGTCGGCCGGACACGGCCGTACCACTGCGGGCCCTGACAGCCGCGGCGCTGGTGGCGGCGCTGCTGCCGATGCTGCCGACCCCGCTGCCGGCCCGGGGACGCGTCCCGGTGCCGGAGTTCGTCACCTCCGGGCAGTGGCGGCAGTACGTCGCCGACGGGCGGACGCTGGTGCCGGTGCCGGTGCACAACATGACGTCGATCTACTGGGGCGCCGCCGCCCGGGCCGACTTCGCCGTGCCGCAGGGCTACTTCCTGGGCCCCACGTCGCCGACCGACGACACCGGCCGGTGGGGGGTGGCGCCGCGTCCGACGGCGCTGCTGCTCACGGCGGTGGGCGCCGGCGAGCGCCCGCCCACGGTGAGCGCCGCGGAGCGGGAGCAGGCGGCGGCGGACGTGCGGTGGTGGCGCGCTGACGCCGTGGTGCTGCCGAAGCACGCCCACGAGGCTGAGCTGAAGGCCTTCCTGGACGCCTGCTTCGGGCCGGCCCAGCGGGTGCGGGACGTGTGGGTCTGGGACGTGCGGCCGCTGACGCGGTGAGCGGGCGGAGTGACCCCGCCGGTCGGACGTGCCGGCCGGCGGGGGCGGCGGGTCAGGGGGAGTACTCCCAGACCAGCAGCAGGTAGCCCCCGAAGTACGCCGAGAAGGCGGTCATCCCGACGAGGATGATCACGAGGCGGGCGGTGGTGGCCGCCGCGAGCGCCCGTGCCACCGGCACCAGCAGCGCGAACGCGGGCAGCAGGAACCGGGCCTTCGAGTTGAAGTACCCGTCCGCCCCGATGGTGGTCAGCAGCAGCAGCGCGCTGTAGGTCAGCAGTTGCCACGGCTGCCGGTCGACGACGCAGAGCGCGAAGAGGACGAGGCTCGTGACCAGGACGGCGACGATCAGGTACCACTGGAGCGTGGACGGGTTGTCGAGGGTTTCGCCGATGTTCCGCAGGGTGCCCACCCCGCCGTCGAACGTCGACCGCCACCCCTCGCTCTGGATCCGCAGCCAGCCGTCCACGCGTCCGGTCCGCCAGCCGACCCAGCCGATGTAGCCCGCCCATCCCAGCGGCGCGAGCAGCAGCCCGAGCAGGGGCCGCCAGAGCCCCTGGCGACGGAACACCGCGATCAGCGCGGCCAGCATCACGACCGGGATGAGCGCGTTGGCGGTGGGCCGGGTCGCGCCGGCGAGCAGGCAGAGCGTCCCGGCGGTGAGCCACCGGCCGGTGAGCAGGGCGTAGAGCGACCACGCGGCGAACGCGGTGAACAGCGACTCGGTGTAGGCCATCGACTCGACGACGGCGTGCGGCACGAGTCCCCAGACCACGGCCAGGAGGACGCCCGTGCGCCGGCCGTGCAGGTGGTTGCCGACCGCGAAGAGGCCCCAGGCGGCCGCCAGCGAGGCGGCCCAGGCCAGCACGATGGCGGTGCCGCGCAGCCCGAACGGCGACAGCGGCTCCACGTACCGCACCAGCAGGGGGTAGAGCGGGAAGAACGCCATGTTGCTCTGCATCTTCTCCGCGTGGTCGTACCCGTGCTCGGCGATGCCCAGGTACCAGCCGGCGTCGGCGCGGATGCCGATAAGCCGTGCGAACGAGGCGTCCCGCGCGTCGCCCCACACGGCCAGGGTGACCAGCCCGATCGCCCGGACGGCGGCGTAGCCGACCAGGGCGGGCCAGGCCGCCAGCACGGCGCGCCGCAGGCGTGTGGCCAGTGGGGCCGCTGGTGCGGGCTCATCCCCGATCGCCGCGCCGTCCCGGACACGGCCGTCCCGCCCGCCGCCGTCCTGGACGCCGCCGTCGCGGTCCGCGGCCACGTCCAGGCCGGATTCCATTGCCGCCACTCGTATCAGTCCCCCCGAGGCGTCGAACCCTGGCGAGGTTAGCAAGGGACCGGGCGGATCACCGGTCCCCGACACCGCCTGCGGCGGTGTTCACCGGCCGATCTCCGGAGCGTCCACCGGCGGCCTCCGGATCGACCGCTCGGGTACGCGGAGCGGCCACCCGAGTGCCGTACACTCGCGGAGGTTCCGCTCGATGTCGCGCCGGCGAAGGCGGCGGCGCGGGCGGACGTCGCTGTCACGACGTCGGCCGGCGCCCGGGCGGGCGCACCGTAGGTCAGCGGCGGATCCCCCGCCAACAGCGAACATGGCGATCGGGGAAGGATCGGATGAGAACGCCGGACGTCAGCGTCGTCGTCGCTGTCTACAACACCATGCCGTACCTGACGACGTGCCTGGATTCCCTGATCAACCAGACGATCGGCCGGGACCGGCTGGAGATCGTCGCGGTCGACGACGGCTCGACCGACGGCAGCGGGGAAGAGCTGGACCGGTACGCCGAACGCTACCCCGACACGGTCCGCGTGCTCCACCAACCGAACTCGGGCGGCCCGGCGGCGCCCAGCAACCGGGCGCTGGACCACGCTCGCGGGCGGTACGTGTTCTTCATCGGCTCCGACGACCACCTCGGCCCCGAGGCCCTCGAGCGGATGGTGGACGCCGCCGACCGGTGGGGTTCCGACGTCGTGCTCGGGCGGATGGTGGGCACCAACAAGCGCTACGTCCACCAGGCCATCTACGCGGAGACGCGGGAGCAGGTGGACCTGTTCGACAGCCCGCTGCCCTGGTCCCTGTCGAACACGAAGCTGTTCCGGCGGGACCTCATCGAGCGGCACGGCCTGCGCTACCGCACCGACATGCCCATGGGCAGCGACCAGCCGTTCACGCTGGAGGCCTGCTTCCGGGCCGGGAAGATCTCGGTCCTGGCCGACTACGAGTACTACTACGCGGTCAAACGCGACAACGCGCAGAACATCACCTACGCGAGCCGATTCGAGGAGCGGCTGCGCTGCGCCGAGGAACTGGTCGGCTTCGTGGCCGGCCTCATCGAGCCGGGGCCCCGCCGGGACGCCGTCCTGCTGCGCCACTTCAGCTGGGAGGTGGCCAAGCTCCTGCGCACGGAGTTCCTGGAGCTCGGGGCCGACGCCCAGCAGCAGGCCCACGACCGCGTCCGCAAGCTCGCCGGGGCGTACCTGACCGACGGCATCCTGGCCCGGATGGCGCCCGACCTGCGGCTGCGGCTGGCCGTGGCCCGCGACGCCGAACTCGACCGCTTGCGCGAGCTGGTCCGGCAGCAGGCCGACCGGAACCCGCCCGACGTCACGGTCGAGGGCGACCGCTGGTACGCGCACTACGTCGGCTTCCGCGACCCGTCGCTCGGCTACCCCGACGAGTGGTACGACGTGACCGACCGGGCCGCCCGGATGCTCGCCACCATGACCGCGACCGGGCTCGCGTGGGGGCGGGACGCCGCGGGCGGCCGTTCGCTCGTCGTCACCGCCCAGAGCCACTGGGCGGAGCTGGCGGGTCTCGCCACGGAGTCGGTCCGGATCACCCTCGGGGAGCTGGCCGGTGTGACGTCGCTCACCGCGGGCGGTCCCGGTACCGTCGTAAGGACGGACTTCGCGATGGACCGGTTGCTCGCCGGCGTCGCGGCGAACGGGGAGCGCCGGGTCGTGCGCGCCGAGGTGGACGCCCTGGGCGGGACGGGCTCCGCGCCGCTGCGGACGGAGCGCCCGCTCGCCGCGTCCCGGGTGCTGGCCCGGCACGGTGTCCGGTTGCACCTCGTCACGCCCACCACCAACCACAAGGGCCAGGTGATCGTCGCGATCACGCCGGTGACTCCCCGCCGGTTCCTTGCCCGCCTGCGCCGAATCTGGCCCTCTGGAGGAAAGTAGTTCCATGAACATCTGCGTCGTCGCGCTCGGAAAGATCGGCCTGCCGCTCGCCGTGCAGTTCGCCTCGAAGGGGCACCGGGTGATCGGTGCCGACGTCTCCGAGCGGGTCGTCCAGCTGGTCAACGACGGTGCCGCGCCGTTCCCCGGCGAGGCCGACCTGGACGTCAAGCTGAAGGAGGCGGTGGCCGCCGGGCTGCTGTCCGCCACCACCGACACCGCCGCCGCGGTGGCCGAGTCCGAGGCGGTCGTCGTGGTCGTGCCGCTCTTCGTGGACGCCGAGGGCGTGCCGGACTTCGGCTGGATGGATGACGCGACCCGGGCCATCGCCCGCGGGCTCAAGCCCGGCACGCTGGTGAGCTACGAGACCACGCTGCCGGTCGGCACCACCCGCAACCGGTGGGCGCCCATGCTGGAGGAGGGCTCGGGCCTGACCGCGGGCCGGGACTTCCACCTGGTCTTCAGCCCGGAGCGGGTGCTCACCGGCCGGGTCTTCGCGGACCTGCGCCGCTACCCGAAGCTGGTCGGCGGCATCGACGAGGCGTCGGCGGAGCACGGCGTGCGGTTCTACGAGGCGGTGCTCGACTTCGACGAGCGGCCCGACCTGAACCGCCCGAACGGCGTGTGGGACCTGGGTTCGGCCGAGGCGTCGGAGCTGGCCAAGCTCGCCGAGACGACCTACCGGGACGTGAACATCGGTCTCGCGAACCAGTTCGCCCGGTTCGCCGACACCGTGGGCGTGGACGTCACGAAGGTCATCGAGGCGTGCAACACCCAGCCGTACAGCCACATCCACCAGCCCGGCATCGCCGTCGGCGGGCACTGCATCCCGATCTACCCGCGGATGTACCTGTGGAACGACCC
This sequence comes from Micromonospora globbae, assembly GCF_036184225.1. NCBI lineage: Bacteria > Bacillati > Actinomycetota > Actinomycetes > Micromonosporales > Micromonosporaceae > Micromonospora > Micromonospora globbae. The sequence continues at coordinate 3,286,001 of NZ_CP108084.1, read as the reverse complement.
GGCGGCCACCGTCGTCCGCTCCGCCCGCGAGGCCAACGCTGCCATGCCGGAGTACGCGGTCGACCTGCTCGCCGCCGCGTACGGCGACCTCACCGGGGTGGGTGTGCTGGTGCTCGGCGCCGCCTACCGCGGGGGCGTCAAGGAGACCGCCTTCTCCGGCGTCTTCCCGACCGTCGAGGCGCTGCGGAAGCGGGGCGCCGTCCCGTACGTCTCCGACCCGATGTACACCAACGAGGAACTGGCCGCGCACGGCCTGCCCGGGTACGACGGGGAGCCGGTCGGCGCCGCGGTCATCCAGGCCGACCACGCCGAGTACCGCAGCCTCAGCCCGGCCGACCTGCCCGGCGTGACCGTCCTCGTCGACGGCCGGCGGGTGACCGACCCGGACCGGTGGGCCGGTGTCCGTCGCGTGGTGATCGGCGGCTGAACCGACCGCGCCGTCCCGGGCCCCGGCCGTCGTACGGCCGGGGCCCGCTGCGTCGCGCGACCGGCGGCGCACCGGTGGTGACGGTGGACACCGGGCGGCAACCCGCCGGACACCCCGGCAATACTTGTGTCACTTGCCCCGTTTAAGGTCGCACCGGCCCGTATCGGAGCTCATCTCACCGTGAGCGGACAGGGGAGTGTGTCGTTGTTCAGCAGAGTACGGAGCCAGCAGGGCGTCGCCGCCGTCGGCGCGACGCTACTGGGCTACGGGGTCATGGTCCTGGCCGGCGTCGCCGGCTGGGTGATCCCGTTCGCGGTCGCCGCACTGGTCGTGTTGGCCGGTGAACTCGCCCTGGCCACCCGGTTCGCCGAGACAGGCGTGCTGCTGGAGAAGGCCGCTCTCGGGCCGGTGTGGCGCTGGCTCGTCCGCGACCTCGCCGTCGTACTGCTGATAGTCAGCGCCGTGCGTCCCGGCGTGGCCGGTACGGTCGGCGCGCTGCTGCTGCCGGCCGCCCTCTGGACCGTGGCCGTCGGCACCACCGCCCTGCACCGGATCGTCGAGGGTCGCGCCGCCACGCCGGCGTTCACCCGCAACATCGACCTCGGCGCGGTACGCCGCGTGCCGGTCCCGCCCGGCTGGGCCGACCGTCTCGCCGGTGCGCAGATGCCGTTGCTCAACTTCCTGCTCCTGCCGGCGGCCGTGGTGGCCGCGCTGGTCGACCGGGTCTCGCCCGTCGTGGTGACCGGTCTGGTGACGCTGGCCGCCGGGCTCGTGACGGCGGCCGTGCTGACGCTCACCTTCCTGCGCGGGCGCGGCCGGACGCCGGGGGTGCTGCCCGCCGTGGAGGCGTGGATGACCCGGGAGCGGCCGGAGGTGGCGCTCTACTTCGCGGGCCCGGCCAAGGACGTCTACCAGGCGAACATGTGGCTGGCCCCGGTGGAGGCGGCCGGTCGCCGCGCCGTGGTGCTGCTGCGCAACGAGGAGGCGTTCCGCGCGCTGGCCGACACCCGCCTGCCGGTGATCTGCGTGCCTGCCGGGGTCGACTTCATGAACCTCGACTTCAGCTCCCTCCGGGTGGCCCTCTACGCCGCGAACGTGGGCGCCAACATCCACCTGCTGCGGGAGCCCGGTGTCACGCACGTCTTCGTGGGGCACGGCGACAGCGACAAGCAGGCCAGCGTCAACCCCTACAGCAAGGTGTACGACGAGGTGTGGGTGGCCGGCCCCGCGGGCCGGGAGCGGTACGCGCGAGCCGACGTGGGCGTGCTCGACCAGGACATCGTCGAGGTCGGCCGGCCGCAGTTGGCCGGGGTGCACACCTTCGGCTCCGGCGCGACCGACCGCCCGTTCACCGTCCTGTACGCCCCGACCTGGGAGGGTTGGCTGGACGACGACCCGTACCACACCTCGCTCGTGGCGATGGGCGAGCGGATCGTGTCCGGCCTGCTTGGCGCGGGCGTCCGGGTGATCTACAAGCCGCACCCGCTGACCGGCACCCGGTGGAACAAGGCGAAGGCCGCCCACGACCGCATCGTCGCCCTGATCCGCGGCGCCGGCGGCGTGGTGGACGCGACGTCCCTGGACGGCGGCGCCCACCTGGTCGTGACCGGCCGCGTTCCGGCCCTGTTCGACTGCTTCAACGTCACCGACCTGCTCGTCAGCGACGTGTCCAGCGTGGTCTCTGACTTCGTGCAGAGCCAGCGGCCGTACGTCGTGGCCAACCCGGCGGGCCTGCCCGAGGACGAGTTCCGGCGCTCGTTCCCGACGGCGCGTGCCGCGTACCTGCTCTCGGCCGACTGCGGCGAGCTGTCGAAGATCCTCGACGTGACCCGGGCCGGCGACGACCCGATGACCGAGGCGCGGCGCGAGCTGAAGGCGTACCTGCTCGGCCCCGACGAGCCGAACCCGATGGAGCGCTTCCGCGCGGAGATCGACCGACTCTGCGCCTGACGGTCGGGCCGCGGCCGGCGACGACCGTTTCGGCGGCCGACCTCGGGCGGACGGCGGCGCAGCGCGAGCGGCGGCCGGCGGGCGGATCTCCGCTCACCGGCCGCCGCCGGCGTTCAGTCCCGTCGCGGCGGGTTCGCCACGTCCCGCGAGATGACCTCGCCCTTCTCGTCGACCCAGCCCTTCGGCCGGGCCGGGTTGCCGGCCACCAGCTGGTACGGCGCCACGTCCCGGGTCACCACCGAACCGGCCGCGATCATGGCGTATTCCCCGACCTCGATCCCGCAGACCAGGGTGGCGTTCGCGCCGATCGAGGCGCCGCGCCGCACCACGGTCGGCGTGATCGTCCAGTCGGGGTTCTGCGCCCGCGGTCGGAAGTCGTTGGTGAAGACGGCGCTGGGGCCCACGAACACCTCGTCCTCCAGGGTCACGCCCTGGTAGACCGAGACGTTGTTCTGGATCTTGACGCGGTCGCCGACGGTCACGTTGGCGTCGACGTACACGTTGCGCCCGATGACGCAGCCGGCGCCCACCCGCGCCGACGACCGGACGTGGGCCAGGTGCCAGACCTTGGTGCCCTCACCGACCTGGGCACCCTCCTCGACGTCCGCCGTGGGGTGAACGAAGACGCTGGGGGACGGGGAAGTGTTGTCAGTCATCCTCAACTCGCATCGATCGCAGGGCGCGGGCTCGGCGTAGCATAGCGAGCCCTCAACCGAGCAGCGCCGCCACCGCGTCGGGGGCGGGCACGTCCGCGGGCAGCGCCTGCGCCACCACCACGGCGGCCACCGGCAGCGGGCCGTATAGGTGGGGGAAGAGCGCGCCGCCGCGCGAGGGCTCCCAGCGCAGCCGGTCACCGAGGCGGGCCGGATCCACGGTGAGCAGGGTGAGCCCGGTGGCCCCGGCGAAGTGCCGGCGGGCCGTCTCCACCACCTGGTCGGCGGCGGAGAAGTGGATGAACCCGTCCTGGTGGTCCACCGCCGTGCCGGTGAACTGCCCGGCGGCCCGGGCGTCGTCCCACTCGGTCGTCGGCAGCAGTTTGTAGATCACCTGTGCAGCGTACGCGCGCCGGCCCCCGCCGGTCCCCGCGAGCGCGTCACCCGTGCGGGTGCCCCGCGGTTTCGCCGGTACCGGCCCGGTCCCGCGTCCCGGGCCGGCATGCTCGGAGGGTGGAGCCGTCGCGGAGGGATGGGCGATGCGGGACTACGACGACGACTGGACCGACAGCCAGCGGGCGCTGTACGACGAGTGCTACCAGGCCGGCGGCGAGTGGGCCGAGGATCCCGACACCCCCTCCGACGACGTGCAGTACGTGATCAACCTGGCCGAGGCGGACGACGACACGCGCGGCGACGCGGAGCTGGACTACCCGCCCCTGCTCGACGCGGTCACCCAGGCCACCGGGGAGAACGTCACGAGTGTCCCGGCCAGCCACCACGACCCGGGCTTCCGCGGCTTCGTCGACGGGGTGCGCGACGCCGTCTCGGACGACGTCTTCGGCCTCTGACCCCGGCCGAGGCGCCGCCCGCCCCGCCGGAGGGGGCCGCGCGGTCCAGGTGGGCTGCCGGGTCGGCTCTCCCGCCCGCGACCGGCGTCTGCCACGATTCCCCCGGACGATCGTTCGAGGGATGGGGGGCACCGGTGCGCATCCTGCTGGTCGAGGACGACCGTCGGGTGGCCGCCGCCCTGTCGTCCGCGCTCACCCGACGCGGATACGAGGTCGAGCACGCGGCCACGGTCGCCGCCGCGCTCTCCGCCGCGCCGTGCGACCTGGTGCTGCTAGATCTCACCCTGCCCGACGGCGACGGCACCGACCTGTGCCGGGAGCTGCGCCGGCGCAGCAGCCAGCTGGGGATCATCGCGGTCACCGCCCGGGGTGAGGAGCGCGACCGGGTGCTCGGGCTGCGGCTCGGCGCCGACGACTACGTGGTGAAGCCGTTCTCGATGGTGGAGCTGCAGGCCCGGATCGAGGCGGTGCTGCGCCGCACGGCGCAGGCGGTGCCCGAGCGGAACCTCATCGAGGCCGGCGCCGTCCGCATCGACGTGGCGGCACGCACCGTGACCGTCGACGGCCGGGAGGTGACGCTCACCCGCAAGGAGTTCGACGTCCTGCTCTCGCTGGCCCGCCAGCCCGGCGTGGCGGTGCCCCGCGATCGCATCCTGCTCGACGCCTGGGGCACCACCTGGACGGACCGGCACACCGTCGAGGTGCACGTGGGGTCGCTGCGCGGCAAGCTCGGCGACGCGCGGCTCGTCGAGACGGTACGCGGGATCGGCTACCGCCTGCGGTGCGAGTGAGGTGCGTGGGTGCGTCGTCGGCTGGTGATCAGCTACCTGCTGCTGATGGTGCTGGTCCTCATCGCCCTGGAGACCCCGCTGGCCATCACCCTGGCCACCCGGGAGACCGACCGGGTACGCGCCGACCGGCTCGCCGACGCCACCCGGTTCGCGTCCCTGGCGGGGCCCGCGCTCCGCGGCGGCAGCACCGGCCCGCTGGAGAGTGAGCTGCGCAGCTACGACGAGCTGTACCGCATCGGGGCGGCCGTGGTGGACCGCGACCGCGGGGACGTGGTGGCCTCGGCGAGCTGGCGGCCCGCCGCCGGCACCGCCACGGCGTTGGAGGCCGCCCTCGCCGGGCAGCAGGTCAGCGGCCCGGAGTCGGTCTGGCCCTGGGTGGACGGGCCGGTGGTGGTCGCCGTACCGATCAACGACGGCGGCGAGGTGCTCGGGGCCGTCGTCACGGTCAGCCCCGTGGCCTCGGTGCGCCGCGCCGTCACCGCGTGGTGGCTGCTGCTCGCCGGCATCGGCCTGCTCGCCGTACTGGCCTGCGTCCTCACCGCGTTCGGGCTGGCCGGCTGGGTGCTGCGCCCCGTCTTCGAGCTGGACGCGGTCACCCACGAGATCACCGAGGGGGACCGGAGCGCCCGGGTGCAGCACCATCTCGGCCCGCCGGAGCTGCGCCGGCTGGTGGCGAGCTTCAACACGATGGCCGACGCGGTGTCGGACGTGATGGACCGCCAGCGCGCCTTCGTGGCCCACGCCAGTCACCAGTTGCGCAACCCGCTGACCGCCCTGCGGCTGCGGGTGGAGGAGCTGGGGCCGAGCCTCACCGACCCGGAGGGGCGTGCCGAGCACCGGTTGGCGCTGGAGGAGACCGACCGGCTGGCGTTGCTGCTCGACGCGCTGCTCACGCTCGCCCGCGCCGAGCGCCAGGAGAACGAGCGGGTCGTCGTCGACGCGGCGGAGGTGGCCGCCTCCCGGGTGGCTGCCTGGCAGCCGCTGGCCCGGCACCGGTCGATCACGCTCGGTCTGGTGGCGCCCGGCGGGCCGGCGTACGCCCGGACGGTGCCGACCGCCGTGGACCAGGCCCTCGACGCCCTCATCGACAACGCCGTGAAGTTCAGCGGGGCCGGCGGTGAGGTGACGGTGACCGTGGCGGTCCGCGACGGGGGAGTGGCGCTGGAGGTGCGGGACACCGGTCCGGGGATGACGGAGAGCCAGCTCGGTCAGGCCACCGAGCGGTTCTGGCGGGCGCCGGACGTGCAGAACATGGACGGCGCGGGGCTGGGCCTGACCATCGTCGCCGTGCTGGTCGACGCGTCCGACGGGCGGCTCACCATGCGGACCGGCGAGCCGCGGGGTCTGGTCGCCGGCCTCTGGTTCCCGGGCCCCGAGGGCGGGCCACCGGAGGGCGCCGCGGCGGACGCGGCGCCGCAGGGGCTGCCCGCCGCCGCGGGCTGACGCTCCCGCGGCGGGGCGGGACGGCCACGCCGGTCAGGGTTTCGCGGAGCGGTACCAGGCCACCGCGCCCGGGTGCAGCGGCAGCGGCGAGGTGTTGATCGCCGACCGGGGGCTCATCCGTCCGGCCGCCGGGTGCGCCGCGGCCAGTTCGGACCGGCGTTCCATGAGCAGCCGGGTCACGTTCCGTACCAGCGGCTCCGGCAGGTCCGCGCGGACGACGAGGAAGTTCGGGTCGGCGACCGTGGTGACCGGGTCCACCCCGTACACCGACCGTGGGATGTCCCGGGAGACGTAGACCTCCCCGTAGCGTTCCCGCAGCGGCTCGATCAGGTCGCCGAGGTCGAGGACCCGGGTGGGGCTGCCGCTGGCGAGGTCGGCGATGGCCCGCACCGGCAGCCCGCCGGAGAAGAAGAAGGCGTCGATCCGCCCGGACCGCAGCGCGGCCACCGACTCGTCGAGGTTGAGCCGGGCCCGTTGCACCCCGTCGCCGCCCAACCCGGCCACGTCGAGCAGGCGGTTGGCGGTGATCTCCGTACCGGAGCCGGCCGCACCGACCGACACCCGCCGGCCCCGCAGGTCGGCCACCGTGCGGACCGGCCCGCCGCCGGACGCGACCAGGTGCAGCTGGTCGTCGTACACGCGGGCGATCGCGGCCACCCGGGGATCCGGGCCCGGGTCCGTCGGCAGGATGTCGGCCTGGGTGAAGCCGAGCTCGGCCTCGCCGGAGGCGACGAGCCGGACGTTCTCCGCCGAGGCGGCGGTGACCACCACGCTCGCCCGCACGCCGGGCAGCTCGCGGTTCAGGATGGCGGCCAGCGACTCCCCGAACGCGTGGTAGACGGCCGTCGGGCTGCCGGTCGCGATCCGGATCGTCACCGGTTCGCCGGGCGTGTCGCGGCAACCGGCGAGGCCGACGGTCGCGGTCAGCAGCAGCGCCAGCAGCGCGGCGGCGCGCCCGGGCCAGGTACGAGTCACGGGCAGCACTCTGCGCCCGGGATTCCCATCGCGCAAGCCCGCGGCCACCGCCCGACGGCGATGCCGCCCGTTCGGACCAGGTGCGCCGCGCCGGTCGTCAGGCCGAATCGGCCGCAGGGGCGGGGGCGGGGGTGAGCGTGGTGTGCCGGAGGATGCGGCGGCGGTCCTCCCCGTCGGCCACGCAGACCAGGAAGCAGCCGGTGCCCGGCCGCAGCTCGGCCGTGACGCCCAGCAGGGAGGCGCCGCGGATCAGCACCGCGGCGAGGTCGCGGTCGGTGAGCCGTACGCCGAGGATGTGCCGGCGGACGTGCCGCCCACCCGCGAGCAGCGCGGAACGCCACGCCGCCGCGGCCATCCGCGGCACCCAGACCCTGCGGGGGGTGGACGCCCCGGGCACCGGCGCGGACAGCAGCTCCCGGCGTCCCTGCCACCAACCGGCCTCGATGAGCCAGGCGTAGCGCTGCCGGTGCCCGGCCGGCACCCGGAGCCGGTGCAGTTCGTAGTGGCGGCGCAGGCCGCCGACGGCCATCTCGTACTCGACCGGGACGTCCAGCCGCTCCAGCAGCTGCCGCATCCGCTGCGCGGCGTCCTCGCGGTTGAACTCGACCACCGTCGCCGGGTGCGATCCCGCCGGCCGCGGCGCGCGCGAGCCGGCCGGCGTCGGCATGCACCGCAGCAGGCAGGCCGCCTCGAACGCGTCGGCGAGGGTCAGCCAGTCCAGCGGTGGCGGCGTCGACGGACGGGCGGGTCGGTCGAGCAGAGCGGGTTCGCGGGCCAACGGAGATACTCCCTTGCCGGTCGGGGTACTCCTACCGTGACCGGTGCGCCCCGGCACGCGGAACCGGTCGGGCCCAGCCTTGAGGAAATCTTGCGGCGGGTCCGACGGTGAGTCAGAGCTGCGTGACCACGACGTCGACCTGGCGTGGCCGTCCGGCCTGCGCCGGCTGCTCCTCCACCGTGTACGCGAGGTCGCGCAGCGCGGTGACCAGCTCGTCGACGGTCCGCGGGCGGGCGCCCGCGAGCAGCAGGTCGCGGACCAGCCGCCCCTTGGTCGCCTTGTTGAAGTGGCTGACCACGGACCGGACCGGCGCGCCGTCGACCTCGCGTTCGTGCAGCACGCGCACAGTCACCGTCCGGCCCGCCAGCTCACCACGGGGCGTCCAGGTGGCGGCGTACGCGCCGGAGCGCAGGTCGAGCACCGGCCGCTCGCCGGCCTCCGCGGCGAGGACCGGTCCCAGCACCCGCCGCCAGTACGCGCCCAGCGCCCCCGGGCCGGGCAGCTTCGCCCCGATGGGGCAGCGGTACGGCGGGATCCGGTCGGTGAGGCGTACGGCGCCCCACAGGCCGGAGCTGACGAGGATCGACCGGCGGGCGGCCCGCACCGCCGGCGGCGGGAGGGTGGCGAGGTCCAGCGCCTCGTAGAGCACGCCGGTGTAGACCCGGGCGGCCGGCGCGGTGGCGGCCAGGGGCAGGCGCGCGTTGCGCCGCAGCTCGTCGCGCTGGCCCTCGCTGAGCCCGAGCGCGGCCCGGGCCGCGGCCTCGTCCGGCCCGCCGCAGAGCGCGACCAGCGCGGCGAGCACCTCCTCGCGGGCCGGGTTCAGCGCCGGCAGCGAGAGGCGCGTCAGGTCCAGCCGCCGGCCGGTGCCGGCGTCGACCTTCCCCTCGGAGGGCGGCAGCAGGATGAGCACCGGGGGAATCTACCGCCAGGGCCGCACCGGCTCCTCCGGGTGGTAGACGCGGTAGTCCCCGACGTCGCGTACCGGGGTCGTCCCGAGGTGGTCACCGAGCAGCCACCGCAGCCGGTGCTCGGCCGCCGAACCGGCCTCCACCACGTAGCCGGGACGCGCGGCCCGGCCCACCTGGCGCCAGTACGGCAGGTACCGGTTCTGCCCCGGCATGAGGTTGCCGTCGACCACCCCGCAGACCACGTCCTCGGCCGTGTTGAAGATCAGCCGGTTGCACACCCAGTAGTCCGCGTACACCTCGCGGGGCCCGTCGGCGCGCAGCGCGCTCGCCAGCCGGCGTGCCTCGCGCTCCTCGATCCGGGAGGCCGGCACGCCGGTGGCGACGAAGAGCACGGTGATCGCGAGGCTGGCCGCGGCCAGCGCGGCCAGCAGCGCCGCGGCGGCCGCGCCGGCGATCCGGCCGAGCGCCCCCGCCGTGCCGCGCCAGCCCGCCACGGCCGCCAGCCAGAGCGGCCAGAGCGCCGCCGGCAGCGAGATCTGGAGCACCGACAGGTACCGCGCGTTGCCGAGCGGGTCGGTGGCGGCGAGCGGACTGCGGACGTACGACAGGAGGGTGAGCACCGCGCCGGCGACCAGCGCGAGGTGCGTGACCGGCCGGACCCGGTCCGCGGGCGGCCGGCCCGCGGTGCGACGGTACGCGACCAGCGCGAGCACCGCCGCGGCCACCAGCAGGAGCGGGTAGATCACCCCGAACGACCGTTGCCAGGTGGCGCAGCCGCCGATCGGGCAGAGGCCGCCGGCGAGCGGGATCCCCTCCAGCAGCCCGCCGTCCAGCCGCTGCGACCAGGGCGGCGCGGGACCCGCCCGCGTGCTGATCTCCCGGAACACCGACAGCGAGTCCTCGCCGGGCGGCGCCACGAGGTTGTCCCGGATCATGGGGGCGACCCCGACGGCGAAGCCGGCCAGCAGCAGCGCCCCGGCCCAGCCGAGCAGCTCTCTCCGGGCGGCGTAGACCAGGAGCAGCCCGGCCACCGCGAGGTACGGCACGATCAGCCAGTCCGACCAGAGCGCCAGCCCGGCGAGCAGCCCGAACAGCCCGACGGCCAGCCGGCGACGGCGGATCGTGCCGGCCGCCAGCCCCACGGCGATCAGCAGCATCAGCAGCACCGCCGGTTTGACCTCGGGCCGGCCGCCGACCACGGTGAGCTGGTCCCGGACCACCCGCTCCGGCCCGAGCGCCAGCAGACCCACCACGAGGGTGGCGAACCAGGGCGAGCCGATCCGGCGGCTGAGCCGGTGGATCAGGTAGAGGAAGACCGCGTAGAGGACGAGCATCGGCAGCCGCAGCACCGGCCAGCTCGGCCCGGCCAGCGCGACGAGCGGCGCGGCCAGGTACGACTCGAGCGTGCCCATGTAGCGCTGCCCGTAGAGGAACACCGGATGGTGCCGGCCCTGCGCGATGTGCAGGGAGACCAGCCCGAACGTCGCCTCGTCGCTGTTCGACACGGGCACCGTGAGCAGCGTGAGGACCAGCCGGTACGCGATCCCGACCAGCCCGAGCAGCAGCGCGACCAGCGCCGGCCGGTCGAGCCGTGGGCGCCACCGCCCACGCTGCTGCACTGGTGTCGACACGGCCACGCCCCCGTCGTCGTCCCGACCGGAGTGTTTCACGAGCCCGGGGGCGGGTGGGGGTGGTTCGCGCCAGACCGGGCGGGCGGAGATCGTCTCGCGTGGCCGAGTCCGCGCCGGTGTGGCAGGGTGGCAGCGTGCCACCGACACCCGCCGGCCAGCTGGCCGTCCCGCGCCTGCACCGGGCGGCGCGGATCGAGGATGCCGTGCACCAGTTCGTGGAGCGTCGCCTGCGGCGGACGGGCTGGCGGACCAACATCGTCGCCTACACGGGCTACGGCGCCCCGGGCTGGGTGCGGGTGCTGTGCCGGGTGCTGCTCGGCCGCCCGGACACCCGCCAGCGGGCCCGGCTGGAGAAGGTGCGCGGCTGGCGCAGCTTCACCACCCTTCCCGCCAAGCACGTGGCGGTGACCGTCGAGGCGGGCGGGGTGCGGCACGAGGCCCGCACCGACCGCAGCGGGTTCGTCGACACGCTGGTCGAGGCGGACCTGCCGCCGGGCTGGGGCGCGGTGCGGCTGAGCATGCCGGACGCCGAGCCGGTCGAGGCGCCCGTCCGCATCCTCGACCCGGCCGTCCGGTTCGGCATCCTCTCCGACATCGACGACACGGTGATGGTGACGGCGCTGCCCCGGCCCCTGCTCGCCGCCTGGAACACGTTCGTCCTCGACGAGCACGCCCGCGCGGCGGTGCCCGGCATGGCGGTCCTCTACGAGCGGCTGGTCACCGCGCACCCGGGTGCGCCCGTCTTCTACCTGTCCACCGGCGCGTGGAACGTCGCGCCGACGCTGACCCGGTTCCTGTCCCGGCACCTCTACCCGGCCGGTCCGCTGCTGCTCACCGACTGGGGGCCGACGGCGGACCGTTGGTTCCGCAGCGGGCGGGAGCACAAGCGGGCCACGCTGGCCCGGCTGGCCCGGGAGTTCCCCGGCGTGCGGTGGCTGCTCGTCGGCGACGACGGCCAGCACGACCAGGAGATCTACCGCGAGTTCGCCGCGGCGCACCCCGAGAACGTGGCCGGCGTGGCGATCCGCCGCCTGTCGCCCACCCAGGCGGTGCTCGCCGGCGGCCTGCCGGCCCCACCGGGGCGCTCGGTGGAGGGGCCGGTGGGGCAGAAGTGGTTCTCTGCGCCGGACGGCGCCGGCCTGTGGAAGCTGCTCCGCGAGGCGGACCTGGTCTGACGTACGGGCGTGATCCGGCGGTCAGGTGCTTGTCCCAGAGCATCGTTCCCGGCTCGGATCACCCGCGCGGGGCCTGGTCGTCCCGGCGCAGCCAGAGGACGCCGAGCGGGGGCACCTGGAGGGCGGCGGACGCCGGCAGGCCGTGCCACGGCACGTCCTCGGCGCGCACCTCGCCCAGGTTGCCGACCCCGGAGCCGCCGTAGACGCCGGCGTCGGTGTTGAGCACCTCGCGCCACGTTCCGGCGGCCGGCAGGCCGACCCGGTAGTCGTGCAGCGGCACGGCGGAGAAGTTGGCCACGCAGACCAGCACCGAGCCGTCCGGGGCGATCCGGATGAACGAGACGGTGTTGTTGGCGACGTCGTCGCCGGCGATCCAGCGGAAGCCGGCCGGGTCGGTGTCCTGCGCCCACAGCGCCGGGGTGTCCCGGTAGACGCGGTTCAGGTCGCCGACGAGGCGCTGCACGCCGGCCCGCGCCGGGTCGTGCAGCAGGTACCAGTCGAGGCCGCGCTCCTCGCTCCACTCCCGGTCGTCGCCCAGCTCGCCGCCCATGAAGAGCAACTGCTTGCCCGGGTGGGCCCACATGTACGCGAGCAGCGCGCGGACGTTCGCGAGCTTCTGCCACGTGTCGCCGGGCATCTTGCCAACGAGCGAGCCCTTGCCGTGCACCACCTCGTCGTGGCTGATCGGCAGCACGTAGTTCTCGCTCCAGGCGTACGCGAGGGAGAAGGTGAGCTGGTGGTGATGGTGCTGCCGGTAGATCGGGTCCTTCGACGTGTAGAGCAGGGTGTCGTGCATCCAGCCCATGTTCCACTTGAACCCGAAGCCGAGCCCGCCGGCGGAGGTCGGGCGGGTCACCCCCGGCCAGGCCGTCGACTCCTCGGCGACCATCACGACGCCCGGGTGGTGCTTGTAGACGGTGGCGTTGACCTCCTGGAGGAACGCGATGGCCTCCAGGTTCTCCCGGCCGCCGTACTGGTTGGGCGCCCACTGCCCCTCGGCCCGGGAGTAGTCCAGGTAGAGCATCGAGGCCACCGCGTCGACGCGCAGGCCGTCGACGTGGAACTCCTCCAGCCAGTAGAGCGCGTTCGCCACGAGGAAGTTGCGCACCTCGCGGCGGCCGAAGTCGAAGACGTACGTGCCCCAGTCGGGGTGCTCGCCGCGACGCGGGTCGGGGTGCTCGTAGAGCGGCGTGCCGTCGAAACGGGCGAGGGCCCACTCGTCGCGGGGGAAGTGCGCCGGCACCCAGTCGAGGAGCACGCCGATCCCGGCCTGGTGCAGCCGGTCCACCAGGTGCCGGAAGTCGTCGGGGTCGCCGAAGCGGGAGGTGGGGGCGTAGTAGCCGGTGACCTGGTAGCCCCACGAGCCGCCGAACGGGTGCTCCATCACCGGCAGGAACTCCACGTGGGTGAAGCCCAGCCCGGTGACGTACGCGGTCAGCTCCTCGGCCAGCTCCCGGTAGCCGAGCCCGGGCCGCCACGAGCCGAGGTGCACCTCGTACACGCTCATCGGCTCCTGGTGCGCCTGCCGCCTCGCCCGCCGCTCCAGCCAGGCCGCGTCGCCCCAGTCGTACGTCGACCGGTGCACCACCGACGCGGTGGCCGGCGGCACCTCGGCGTACGCGGCGAGCGGGTCCGCCTTGTCCCGCCAGTTGCCGTCCGCGCCGAGGATCCGGTACTTGTACCGCGCGCCGGCCGGCACACCCGGCACGAAGACCTCCCACACGCCGCTGGAACCGAGCGAGCGCATCGGCCAGCCGTCGTCCGGCGCCCAGCCGGTGAAGTCGCCCACCACCCGGACGCCGCGCGCGTTCGGCGCCCACACGGCGAACGCCACGCCCTCGTCGAAGACCCGGGCGCCGAGCGCCTCCCAGAGCCGCTCGTGCCGCCCCTCGCCGATCAGGTGCAGGTCCAGCTCCCCGATGGTGGGCGGGTAGCGGTACGGGTCGTCGTGGACGGTGCCGTCGACCTCCACCCGGTAGTCGAGCACGGTGCCCGGCACGCTCGTCTCGAAGATCCCGGCGTCGTGCACCCGTTTCATCGGGTGCCGGTCGCCGTCGACCAGCACGGCGACGTCGCCGGCGCCCCGGCGCAGCGTACGGATGGTGGTGCGGCCCCGCGCGGGGTGCGCGCCGAGCACGGCGTGCGGGTCGTGGGCGTGGCCGGCGATCAGCTCGTCCATTCCAGGTCGTCCTTCTGGGCGGGAGTGGTCGGTGCGGTGCCGCCGGAGAGGTCGTCGGGGACGGCCTCGGTGGTGAGCGCGGCCGGGCCGGTCGGGGTGGCGGCCGGGGTGTCCGGCGGGACGGGGCGGCGCACGGTGAGCACGTGCGCGGGCTGCAGGTACGGGTCGAGCCGGACGGCGTTGCGCTGCCCCCAGTCGTAGGTGGCGCCGGTCAGCTCGTCGTGGACGGTGAACCGGTCGTGCCAGTCGAACCCGAGCGCCGGCATGTCCAGCGTCGTGTTGCCCCACTGCACCTCGCGCGGGTCGAACGAGCAGATGACGATGACCGTGTTGCCGGTGTCGGGGTCGCGTTTGGACCAGCACAGCAGCGCCGGGTTGTCGATGTCGTGGAAGCGCAGGTTGCGCAGCCGGCGCAGGGCGGGGTTCTCCCGGCGTACCCGGTTCAGGGTGGCGATGAAGGGGGCCAGCGAGCGGCCCTGGGCCTCTGCGCCGGCCCAGTCGCGCGGACGCAGCTCGTACTTCTCGTTGTCCAGGTACTCCTCGGCCCCCGGGCGGGCCACGTGCTCGAACAGCTCGTAGCCGGCGTACATGCCCCAGGAGGGGGAGAGGAGCGCGGCGAGCACCGCGCGGATCTTGAACATGGGCGGCCCGCCGTGCTGCAACGTCTCGTGCAGGATGTCCGGCGTGTTCGGCCAGAAGTTCGGCCGCATGTAGTCGGCCGCCGCGACCAGCTCCTCGCAGTACTCCCGCATCTCGGCGGCCGTCGTGCGCCAGGTGAAGTACGTGTACGACTGGGTGAACCCGATCTTCCCGAGGCCGTGCATGATCGCCGGCCGGGTGAACGCCTCGGCGAGGAACAGCACGTCCGGTTCGACGCGCTTGACCTCCCAGATCAACCAGTGCCAGAAGTCGAACGGCTTGGTGTGCGGGTTGTCCACCCGGAAGATCCGGATGCCCTGGGCGACCCAGTGCCGCACCACCCGCAGGATCTCGGCGCGGATCCCCTCCGGGTCGTTGTCGAAGTTCAGCGGGTAGATGTCCTGGTACTTCTTCGGCGGGTTCTCCGCGTACGCGATGGTGCCGTCGGCGCGGGTGGTGAACCACTCCGGGTGCTCGGTGACCCAGGGGTGGTCCGGCGCGCACTGCAACGCCAGGTCCATGGCCACCTCCAGGCCCTGCTCGGCGGCGGCGGCGACGAAGTCCCGGAAGTCCTCCGCCGTACCCAGGTCGGGGTGGATGGCGTCGTGGCCGCCCTCCGCGGCGCCGATCGCCCACGGCGAGCCCACGTCGTCCGGCCCGGCGGTGAGCGCGTTGTTGCGGCCCTTGCGGTTGACCCGGCCGATCGGGTGGATGGGCGGCAGGTAGAGCACGTCGAAGCCCATGGCGGCGACGCCGGGGAGGCGTTCCGTCGCGGTGGCGAACGTGCCGGACTGGGCGGGGGAGTCGACGGTGGCCGGGATCGCGCCCTCCGAGCGCGGGAAGAACTCGTACCAGGCGGAGAAGAGGGCCCGCTCGCGGTCCACCCAGAGCCGGTACTCGTCGCCGACGGTGACCAGCTCCCGCACCGGGTACGCCCAGAGCAGGTCCGCCA
This sequence comes from Micromonospora globbae, assembly GCF_036184225.1. NCBI lineage: Bacteria > Bacillati > Actinomycetota > Actinomycetes > Micromonosporales > Micromonosporaceae > Micromonospora > Micromonospora globbae. The sequence goes on along the minus strand of NZ_CP108084.1, from coordinate 3,270,649 downwards.
GGTCCAGCGCCGGCGCGACCCGCTGCGACAGCTCGCGGTCCGGGTCGCGCAGCGCCGCGGCGGCCCGGACCACCCGTTCCCGCTCGCCGGCGGGGACCCCGTCGGCCGCGGCGTCCAGCACGCGGGCCCCCTCGGCGAGGTCGTTGGCCAGCTCCGCCGGGCCCTGCCCGGCGGCGACCTTCTTGGTCACCGCGTTCTGCCAGGTGAGGTACGGGTCGGCGAACGCCTCGACGTGGAAGGTCCAGGTGCCCACCGCGTCCGGCCGGATGGTCGCGTGCCACCGGTCCTGGCCGGGCTCACCGGGCCGCATGCGGGTGAAGGGCCTCGTGGCGCCGTCCGGGCCGCGCCAGACCACGTTGCAGCCCAGCGCGTCGTGCCCCTCGCGGTAGGCGCGGGCCGCCACCGGCACCAGTTCGCCGACCACCGCCTTGGCCGGATAGCGACCGCACGAGACGACGGGGGAGACGTCTTCGATGGGGAACCGTCCAGTCACCCCGCCAACCTACTGCCCGAGATCGCTTCGCGCTCGGCTCAGTCGTCTGATCAGCCGTTCGCTGCGGCAGCGGCGCCGCCGCCTGACACGATCCCACGCGGCCGTGTGTGGCTACCGGTTGCTCACCCGCGGCGGCTCCCGCTACCGCACGTACTTCCCCGGCTGACGCCGATCACGCCGGAGAGCTGAGGCCGGTCAGCCGGCCGCGCCCACCGACCGGTAGACCTCCAGCGTCCGCGCCGCGATCGCGTCCCACGAGAAGTGCTCGACGGCCCGCTGCCGGCCCGCCCGGCCGAACTTCGCGATGCGATCCGGGTCGGCCAGCAGCTCGTTCATGCGCGCCGCCAGGTCGGCCACGAAGCGCCCCGGGTCCAGCGGCCGGCCCGACCCGTCGGCGGCCTGCTCGATGGGGACCAGCAACCCCGTCTCGCCGTCGGCCACCACCTCGGGGATCCCGCCGGTGGCCGTGGCGACCACGGCCGTCTCGCACGCCATCGCCTCCAGGTTCACGATGCCCATCGGCTCGTAGACCGACGGGCAGACGAACAGCGTGGCGTGCGTCAGGACCTGGATCACCTCGTGCTTGGGCAGCATCTCGGCCACCCACACCACCCCGGAGCGGTTCGCGCGCAGCTCGGCGACCAGCCCCTCGACCTCGGCGGCGATCTCGGCGGTGTCCGGCGCGCCGGCGAGCAGCACGAGCTGGGTGTCGGCGGGCAGCTCCCGCGCCGCCCGCAGCAGGTACGGCAGCCCCTTCTGTCGGGTGATCCGGCCGACGTAGACCACGCTGGGCAGCGCCGGGTCGACACCGAGCCGGTCGAGCACGTCCGTGCCCGGATCCGGGGCGTACTGCTTCGTGTCGATGCCGTTGTAGACCACCCGCACGCGGTCCGGGTCGACGTCCGGGTACGCGGTCAACACGTCGCGCCGCATCCCCTCGCTGACCGCGATGACCGCGTCGGCCGCCTCCACGGCGACCCGCTCGCACCAGGAGGAGAGCGCGTAGCCGCCGCCGAGCTGCTCGGCCTTCCACGGCCGCAGCGGCTCCAGGCTGTGCGCGGTCACCACGTGCGGAACCCCGTGCAGCAGCTTCGCCGTGTGCCCGGCCAGGTTCGCGTACCAGGTGTGGCTGTGCACCACGTCCGTGCCGGCGCAGCCCGCCGCCATCTCCAGGTCGACGCCCATCGTGCGCAGCGCGGCGTTCGCCCCGGCCAGGCCCGGCGGCTCGGCGTACGCGGTGACGCCCGGCTCGGTGCGCGGCAGGCCGAAGCAGTGCACCCGGACGTCGGCGAGGTGACGCAGCTCCCGGGCCAGGTACTCGACGTGCACGCCCGCGCCACCGTAGACCTCCGGCGGGTACTCGCGGGTCAGCAGATCGACGCGCAGGGACTGTCCGGCCGGGGTGGAGTCGGTCATCCTCGCACCCTAGTGCAGAAGTCGGGCCGTACGAGTGGTGAAGTCGTACGCGGCTGGTTAGCGTCTGACCATGGCTGCCAAGGTGCTCGCGATCGTCCTGGCCGGCGGAGAGGGCAAGCGCCTGATGCCGCTGACCGCGGACCGGGCCAAGCCGGCCGTCCCGTTCGGCGGGATGTACCGCATGGTCGATTTCGTCCTCTCCAACCTGGCCAACGCCGGCTACCTCAAGATCGTGGTGCTGACCCAGTACAAGTCCCACTCGCTGGACCGGCACATCACCAAGACCTGGCGGATGTCCACGCTGCTCGGCAACTACGTCACCCCGGTCCCGGCGCAGCAGCGTCGCGGCCCGTGGTGGTTCGCCGGCTCGGCCGACGCCATCTACCAGAGCTTCAACCTGATCAACGACGAGCAACCCGACTACGTGATCGTCTTCGGCGCGGACCACATCTACCGGATGGACCCGCGGCAGATGGTGGAGGAGCACATCGCCTCCGGCGCCGGCGTGACGGTCGCCGGGATCCGGCAGCCGCTGTCGACGGCCGACCAGTTCGGTGTGATCGAGGTGGGCGAGGACGGCCGGCGGATCCGGGCGTTCCGCGAGAAGCCCACCGACGCGGTGGGGCTGCCCGACGCCCCCGACCAGATCTACGCCTCCATGGGCAACTACGTCTTCACCACCAAGGCGCTGTGCGAGGCCGTGGAGCGCGACGCGGAGGACAAGTCCAGCAAGCACGACATGGGCGGCAGCATCATCCCGATGCTGGTCGAGCGCGGCGACGCCAACGTCTACGACTTCAAGGACAACGAGGTGCCCGGCAGCACCGACCGCGACCGCGGCTACTGGCGCGACGTGGGGACGCTCGACTCGTTCTACGACGCGCACATGGACCTCATCAACGTGCACCCGGTGTTCAACCTCTACAACTTCGAGTGGCCGATCTACACCGAGCAGCCGCCGTACCCGCCGGCGAAGTTCGTGCACCAGTGGGGCGAGCGGGTCGGCCGGGCGGTCGGCTCGATGGTGTCGCCCGGCGCGGTGATCTCCGGCTCGCTCGTCGAGAACTCGGTCGTCTCGCCCAAGGTCAAGGTGCACTCGTGGGCGCACGTCGACGGGGCGGTGCTCATGGAGGGGGTGGAGATCGGCCGGCACGCGGTGGTCCGCCGGGCGATCCTCGACAAGAACGTGTACGTCCCCGAGGGCGCCGAGATCGGAGTCGACCTGGAGAAGGACCGGCAGCGCTATGTTGTCTCCGACAATGGGGTAGTGGTGATCGGCAAGGGCCAGCGCGTCGAGCCGTGACGTCGGTCGCCGTACGCATGACCCCGCGCGCCGCCGGGAAGGAAGCGGCGTCCGCCCGTCCGCGAGGAGGTTGCCGCAGTGACCCACCCCCGTGCCGGAAAGCCGGCCGAGCCCGCCGACCTGGTCGACGTGCCCCGGCTGGTGACCGCCTACTACGCCGAGCACCCCGATCCCGCGGATCCGGCGCAGCAGGTCTCCTTCGGCACCTCCGGCCACCGGGGGTCGAGTCTGCGCCGCGCGTTCAACTCCGACCACATCGTGGCAGTCACCCAGGCGCTCTGTGACTACCGCCGGGAGCACGGGATCGACGGCCCGCTCTTCCTGGGCCGGGACACGCACGCCCTGTCCACGCCGGCCGCCGTCGACGCGCTCGAGGTGCTCGCCGCCAACGACGTGACCGTGCTCGTGGACAGCCGGGACGGCTACACGCCCACGCCGGCGGTCTCGCACGCCATCCTCACCCACAACCGGGGCCGCACCAGCGGCCTCGCCGACGGCATCGTGATCACCCCGTCGCACAACCCGCCCGACGACGGCGGGTTCAAGTACAACCCGACCCACGGCGGCCCGGCCGACACCGACGTCACCCGGTGGATCCAGGACCGGGCCAACGCGATCCTCGCCGGCGGGCTCACCGAGGTCCGGCACGTCCCGTACGCGCGGGCCCGCGCCGCCGACACCACCGGGACGTACGACTTCCTCGGCCGCTACGTCGACGACCTGCCGGCGGCGATCGACGTCGACGCGATCCGCGCCGCCGGGGTGCGCATCGGGGCCGACCCGCTCGGCGGGGCGAGCGTCGCCTACTGGGGCGAGATCGCCGAGCGGCACCGCCTCGACCTCACGGTGATCAACCCGACCGTCGACCCGACGTGGCGGTTCATGACCCTCGACGGCGACGGCAAGATCCGGATGGACTGCTCCTCGCCGAACGCCATGGCGTCGCTCATCGCCGCCCGGGCCGACTACCAGGTCTCCACCGGCAACGACGCCGACGCCGACCGGCACGGCATCGTGACGCCCGACGGCGGGCTCATGAACCCCAACCACTACCTGGCCGTGGCGATCGGTCACCTGTTCCGCACCCGCTCCCAGTGGGGCCCGGCCGCGGCGGTCGGCAAGACCCTCGTCTCCTCGTCGATGATCGACCGGGTCGCCGCCGACCTCGGCCGCCCGCTGCTGGAGGTGCCGGTCGGCTTCAAGTGGTTCGTGCCGGGGCTGCTCGACGGCGCGGTGGGCTTCGGCGGCGAGGAGAGCGCCGGCGCGTCGTTCCTGCGCCGTGACGGGCGCACGTGGACCACCGACAAGGACGGCATCCTGCTCTGCCTGCTCGCCTCGGAGATCATCGCGACGACGGGCCGGACCCCGAGCGAGCACTGGACGGAGCTGGCCGAGCGCTTCGGCGCCCCCGCGTACGCCCGCATCGACGCGCCCGCGACACGCGAGGAGAAGGCCGTGCTCGGCAGGCTCTCGCCGGAGCAGGTGACCGCCACCGAGCTGGCCGGAGAGCCGATCGTCGCGACACTGACCACGGCACCCGGTAACGGCGCGGCGATCGGCGGCCTCAAGGTCGTCACCAAGTCCGGCTGGTTCGCGGCCCGCCCGTCGGGGACCGAGGACGTCTACAAGATCTACGCCGAGTCGTTCCAGGGGCCCGAGCACCTGGCCCGGATCCAGGAGGAGGCCAAGGCGCTGGTCGACGGGGTGCTGGCCGGCGGCTGACGCGGGCGTCACCGGCGGGGCGACGGATCGTTGCGGACGGTAGCCGCAAATTGACCCTGAGTATGAGCAGGGTGGAGCGGCGACCGTCCGACCACCGCACGCCAGGGAGAGCACGTGCCCAGCCGCCTTCGAACCGTCGCCGGCATGATCCGTGACCGGTGGGTCGGTGCCCGCGACCCCGAGGCCTTCGCGCGGTCCATCGGTGTCAACCTCACGGGCCGGGTCAGGTTCTACGGCATCAGCCGGTGGATGTTCGGCTCCGAACCCTGGCTGATCACCCTCGGTGACAACGTGTACATCACCGCCGGGGTGCAGTTCGTGACGCACGACGGCGGGACCCTGATCCTCCGCAAGGAGCATCCCGACCTGGAGTGGACGGCGCCGATCGTCGTCGGTGACGACGTCTACATCGGGATCCGGTCGATCATCCTGCCGGGCGTCACCATCGGGAACCGCTGCGTGATCGGGGCCGGGTCGGTGGTGGCCCGCGACATCCCGGACAACACCGTCGCCGCCGGGGTGCCCGCCCGGCCCATCCGCAGCACGGACGACTACCTGGAACGGTTGCAGGCCAAGTCGTTGCGCGTGGGGCACCTGCCGGCTCAGGCGAAGGCCGAGGCGATCAAGAAGATCTACGGCGTGACGGTGCCCTGAGCGGCGCGAACGGGTCGTCGGATCACGCGGCCGGCGCGCGGGCCCGGCCCGGCCGGCGTTCAGCGCGGCGGGGGGAGTTCGCGGCGGTTGAGCTGTTCCCGGAGGGTCGGGGGGAGCAGTTCGCGGAGCTGCTCGGGCAGCAGCGGCAGGTCCATGAGGCTCAGCTTCAGCTGGTTGCGTTCCTGGTAGCGGCGCGGGTCGAGCCGGACCACGAGCCCCGCCTCCCGGCGGAAGCGGATGTCGATCGCGCCCTCGGTGGACGCCTCCCGGATGACCTGGCCGTCCACCTCGACCGCCACCGGCCCGGAGTCGTGCGTCAGCTCCAGCCGGATCGTCTCGTCGGGGGAGAGCACCACCGAGCGGCTGATCCCGGCCATGGGAGCCGACGGGGTGACGACCACCGCCTGCGTCGCGGGGGAGATCAGCGGTCCGCCCGCGGCGTAGCTGTACGCGGTCGAACCGGTCGGGGTGCTGACCACGAGCGCGTCGGCGCGGTAGTAGCCGTAGCGCTGCCCGTCCACGGCGAGCGTGGCGACGACGAACCCGGTGCCGGGCTGGCGCACCAGCGCGATGTCGTTGAACGCCACCACGTCGTCGCCGCACACGTCACAGACCAGGCAGCTGTGCGCCTCCACCGTGAAGTCCTTGCTGATCAGGCGGTCCAGCGCCTCCGGCAGCTCCGGCGGCTCGACCTCCACGAGGAACCCCAGCCGACCCAGGTGCACGCCGAGGACCGGCTTCGGGTTGCCCACCGCCGAGCGGAGCGCGCCGAGCATGGTGCCGTCCCCGCCGATGCTGATCAGCGCGCTCACCCGTCGCACCAGCTCGTCCTCGGGGTACGTCTCGACGCTCGGCGGGACGCGGTGCCGGTCCTGGTCGCGTACGGCGAGCCCCTTACCGTGCCGGGCCGCCCAGTCGACGATGATCCTGATGATCTCGGAAGCGTCCCGTGTCGGGTGCAGCACAAGCCCGAGCAGGGTGCGGTCCATACGTACACCTCATCACACCGGCCCCCGGCGCGCCCCGTCTATCGCGCACGGCCGGTCCGGCCGTGTGCCCTCCCGGGCCGCCCGTAACCGTTGCCCCGGGTCGTCCGTCGGGCTGCCGAAGTCGACCGTCCCGCCGCCACAGAACCGGACGGAAGGGCGAATTGAGGGAGAAATGTCGTGTCCACTCGGCGGGGCCGTCGTTGATCCCCCCAGCGGGCCGAGAGGAGGGACGACCGGTTGTGCGCGTGCTGAGCGGGACACCCGACGCGGGGCGGCACGCCGATCGGGTGGTGTCCCGGCCACCCGCGAAACCCTCGACCCCCGACCGTCGCCGCGACAACTGCTTCGACCTCCTACGGCTCGTCGCCGCACTCGGCGTCGTCGTCCAGCACGCCGTCGAGCACCTGGCGGCGCCCTTCCTCTGGTTCGCGCCGGGCAGCGGTCGGTGGTTCGGCGACGGTGTGCCGATGTTCTTCATCATCAGCGGCGGCATGGTCTACGCGTCGGCGCGGCGCTGCCGGGAGCAGGGCCGCCCCTGGCGGGACTACCTGCGGAACCGACTGCTGCGGATCGCTCCCGCGCTCTACGCCTACGCCGCCGTCATGGCGGCCTTCCTGGTGCTCTCGGGGATCGTGGCCGGACGCGCCCTGGTCGGGACGCAGTTCCTCGGCTGGCTGGGCAGCACCCTGCTCCTCGTGCCGGTCTACCACCCGCCGCTGCTGGCCGAGTTCGGCACGGGAGTGGTCAACGGAAGCCTGTGGACCATCCCGGTCGAGGTGGGCTTCTACCTGCTCGTGCCCGTCCTGGTGCTGGCCGCCGCGCGCTGGTCGTTCGCGGCCATGCTGGCCGGCGCGGGGGCGGTCGCCGTGGCCGGGGTGGCCCTGCTGGCCGCGGCCGCCGAGCACGGCGGCGACGGCCTCGGCGGCCGCCTGCTCGCCGTGAGCGTCCTGCCCTGGCTCGGGTTCTTCCTCCTCGGCATCTGGTGGCACCGCGTGTGGGACCGGGCCCCGCAGTCCCCGTGGGTGGCGCTCGCGGCCCTCGCCGGTTACGTGGCGACCGCGGTCGTGCGCCGGCACACCGGGGACGGCGCCGAGGTGGCCGTCGCCCTGCTCGGCGGGCTGCCCCTGTCGTACCTCGTCTACTGGCTCGCCTACCACGGCGGCGGCGCCCTGCGGCGGGTCACCGATCGCCTCGGTGACCTGAGCTTCGGGGTCTACATCTGGCACATGCCCGTGATCAACCTGCTCCTCTGGGCGGGCCTCGACGGGCTCGCCCTGCCCGGCACCGCCGCCGTGCTCGTCGTCGTCGCCCTCACCGCCTGCTGCGCCCTGCTGTCCTGGCACCTCGTGGAGAAGCCCGCGCTCCGGCTCAAGTCCTACTCCTCCCGCCCGCAGCAGGCGGGAACCGCCGCTCCGTCGCCGCCGCCCAACCGAGCCGTCGACCGGGCCGGCGCGACCGCCCGCTGACCGTCCGACCGTCGTAGAAAGAGAATCCCGTGAAGATTGTCGTCACCGGCGGAGCCGGCTTCATCGGCTCCAACCTGGTGCGTGCGTTCCGTGGCGTCCCGGGGATCGACGAGATCGTCATCCTGGACGACCTCTCCACCGGCTCCGAGGAGAACCTGCGCGACCTGGACGCCCGTTTCGTGCACGGCAGCATCCTCGACCCGGCGATGCTCGACGACGCGTTCTCCGACGCGGCGAGCGTCGTGCACCTCGCGGCGGTGCCCTCGGTGCCCCGATCCCTCCGGGACCCGCTACGCAGCCACCACGCCAACGCCACCGGCACCCTCATGGTGCTGGAGGCCGCGCGACGCCACCGGGTGGGACAGGTGATCCTGGCGTCCTCCTCCTCGGTGTACGGGCGCAACCCGACGCTGCCCAAACGGGAGGATCTCCGGCCGGTGCCGCTGAGCCCGTACGCGGTCTCCAAGCTGGCCACCGAGGCGTACGCCATCGCCTACGCGTCCTGCTTCGACCTGGCGGTGCTGCCGTTCCGGTTCTTCAACGTCTTCGGGCCGGGCCAGTCCGCCGGCCACGCGTACGCCGCGGTCGTGCCGTCCTTCGTGTCGGCGGCCCTCGACGGACGACCGCTGACCATCGACGGTGACGGGGAGCAGACCCGGGACTTCACCTTCGTGGGCGACGTCGCCGCGGTGATCGTCGACGCCGTCCTGCGGCAGGTCTCCTCGGTGGACCCGGTCAACCTCGCCTTCGGCTCGCGCACCTCCGTCCGGCGCCTCGTCGGCGAACTCGAGGACGTCCTCGGGCGCCGGCTGGACGTCGTCCACCGGCCGCCCCGCGCCGGCGACGTCCGGGACTCCCAGGCGGACAACGGCGCGCTGCGCGCGCTCTTCCCAGGCGTCACCCGCCACACCCTGCGGCAGGGCCTGGAGGCCACGGTGGCGTGGATGTCGACCCGTGTACCCGCGGGACGGTAGGGCGGACGCACCGACGGAGGCCCGCCGGCCCCGGGACGTCGCCGAGACGCCGCCGGGGGGATCCGATCACGCGGCAACCGCCGGGCGGTCCCGCGGAAGGCGGGTGGTCAGCGGGATCCTCACCGGCGCCGTCAGCCGCGGCGTGGCGGGTCTGGTGCCGATCGCGCTCATCCCGGTCACCCTCCGGTACCTCGGCCCGGACCTGTACGGCCTCTGGATGACCGTGACCGCGCTCGTCGGCATGGCGGCGTTCGCGGACCTCGGCCTGGGCAACGGCCTCATGACGAAGCTGGCACCGTGCTACGCCAGCGGCGCGACCGCCGAGGCCCGCCGCTACATCTCCAGCGCCTACCTGTGCCTGTCCCTGCTGGCCGCCGTGCTGGTCGGCCTGCTCTGGAGCCTCTCCGCGGCGGTGCCGTGGGCCCGGCTCTTCCACACCACCGACTCGGCCACCCCGGACGACGCCCGCCGGATGACCCTCGTCTGCCTGACGGCGTTCGTCGTCAACGTCCCGCTCTCGTTGATCACCCGCGTGCAGCTGGCCTACCAGCGCATCTCGGCGGCCAACCTGTGGCAGGGGTGCGGCAACCTCGTCGCGCTGCCCCTCGCCGTGGGTGCCGTGGCGGCCAACCTCTCACCCGTCCTCGTGGTGGCCGCGACCGTGGTGGGCCCACCGCTGGTGAACCTCGTCAACAGCCTGTGGTTCTTCGGCCGGCGGCGACCGGACCTCCGACCCGGGTTGACCGTCGCCGACACCGCCGTGGCGGCACGGCTGCTCCGGCTCGGCGGGCTCTTCCTCGCGGTGACCGTGCTCACCGGCATCGCCACCAACGTCGACCTGGTCATCGTCACCCACGCTCTCGGGCTGCACGAGGCGGCCGCCTACGCCGTGCCGATGCGGCTCTTCGCCCAGCTCGGGTTCGTCGTCGCGCTCGTCAGCGCACCCCTGTGGCCGGCCAACGGCGACGCGCTCGCCCGCGGTGACCTGGCGTGGGTGCGCCGGATGACCCGTCGGATGACGGTCGTCTCCGCGGCCCTCGTGCTGGCTCTCGGTGGGCTGCTCGTCCTCGTCGTCAGTCTCGTGCCCACCGTCCTGGGCCTCGCCGTGACACCGGACGTGACCCTGCTCGCGGGCCTGCTCGCGTGGTGGCTGCTCCTCGCCACGATCTCCCCCCGGTTCATGGTGCAGAACGCCGCCGGGGTGGTACGCCCCCAGCTGCTCGGCTGGTCGCTGTACGTCGTCGTCTCACTGCCCGCCAAGTGGTACGGAGTGCGGCAGTTCGGCTCGGCGTCCGTGCCGTGGATCGGGCTGGTCACGTACCTGGCGACCGTCGTACCGGCCGCGCTGCACGGGTTCCGGTCCGCGCTGGCCCGGCACACCCGCCCACCGGCCGGGTCGACGGCCGAAAGCTCCCTGGCCGCACCGGCCGCAACCTGATCCGTCCGAAGAGGAGTGCCATGTCCATCGACGAAGAAGCGACCGCCCCGTGGGTGGCCTACGCCGGACCCTTCCGCTTCCCCTGGGGGGAGGCCGGGTCCCGCAGGGTCTGGGGGAACGCGCAGTCGCTGGCGCTCAGCGGGCGGCGTGTCGTCGTACTCAGTGGGGAACACGGCCCGGAGACGCCCGAGGAACTGCCCGGCGTCGAGGCCGGCGTCTCGATCCGACACGTCGGGGTGGGCGAGCTGCCACGGCCGGACGAGCCGCTGCTCGCGAAGTCGCTGCAGTGGCTGGTGCGCGCGGGCCGGCGGACGGCCGACTGGCTCGACGCCCAGCCGACCCGGCCGTCGCACGTCATCGTCTACGGCGGGGGCATGCCGTACATGGTCCACCTGCGGCGGTGGTGCCGCCGGAACGGCGTGCCCGTCCTCACCGACGTCGTGGAGTGGTACAGCCCGAAGCAGTTGCTGGGCGGTCGTTTCGGCCCCCTCCACCTGAGCGCGAAGGTCGCGCTCCGCTACCACTACCCGCGGTGCCACGGTGTGATCGCGATCAGCTCGTTCCTGGAGTCGTACTACCGCGACCGGGGGTGCGCGGTCGTCCGCGTACCGCCGACCCTCGACGTCCGGGCCTTGGGCGCGGCGCCCGTGACGCCGCCGGCCCCGGCGCCCGGCCGGCGGGTCCGGCTCGTGTACGCGGGCTCTCCCGGCCGCAAGGACCTGCTCGCGGAGACCATCCGCGGTGTCGACCTCGCGGCCCTGGACGGCTGCGATGTCTCGCTGGACGTGATCGGCCCGTCGCCGGACGAGGTGACCCGCGAACTCGGCGCCCCACCGCCCCCCTCGGTACGCGTCCGGGGCCGGGTGCCGCAGCAGGAGGTGGCGGGACTGCTTCGCGGGGCCGACTTCAGCATCCTCATGCGCGAGCCGGCGCGCTTCGCGCAGGCCGGCTTCCCGACGAAGTTCTGCGAGAGCCTCGCGAACGGCACGCCGGTCATCGCGAACCTCACCAGCGACCTGCGCGACCACCTTCACGACGGTGTCGAAGGGCTCGTCCTGCCCGACCACACCGCCACCTCGCTGCGCCGGGCGCTGCACCGTGCCGCCGACCTGTCCGCCGAGGCGCGCGCGGCGATGCGCCGGGCGGCGTACGAGCGCGCCGTCGCCTCGTTCGACGTGCGCGCGCACGCCGCAGCGCTGGACGACCTGCTCACCCGCCTGGAGGGCCGCCCCGCACAGACGCCCGTGCCGACGGGGAGGAGTTGACATGGACGACCGGCTGCGCGTGGTGCTCGTCGGTCCGTTGCCGCCGCCGATGGGCGGGATCGCCCGCGGCGTCGAGATGCTCCGCCGCGCGCCGCAGGTACGCGCCGAGGTGGACCTGCGGATCGTCGACACGGGGCTGCGTTGGCGCTCGATCCACCAGACGTCCACGGCGGCACGCCTGCTCGACGGTGTCCGCCAACTGCTCCGCAGCGCCGCCGTCCTGACCTGGCGGTGTCTGCGCGGCGCGCCCGACGTGGTGCACCTGCGGTCGTCCGGTGGGCTGGGCGCCGTCCGGGACCTGGTGCTCGTCCTGATCGCCCGGACGTTCCGCGTGCCGGTCATCTACCAGCTGCACTTCGGGCGGGTGCCGGACATCGCGGCGCGGCGCACCGGCGAGTGGCGGGTGATGCGGGCGGCGCTCGCGCGGGCAGCGGTCGTCGTGGCCATCGACCGGCACACGGAGCGCGCGATCGTCGAGGCGCTGCCGCACGTGCGGACGGTCCGCCTTCCCAACGGCTTCGACCCGGCCGTCCTGCCCCCCGCGCCGGCGCCGACCGGCCAGGGCCGGCGGGTGCTCTACGCGGGCTGGGTGATTCCCGAGAAGGGCGTCGAGGACCTGCTCGACGCCTGGCGGACGCTCGACACCGACGGGTGGACCCTGCAGCTGTCGGGGTCGTGCGACGACGAGTACCGGCGGACGCTGCGGGAGCGGTACGGCGACGACGCGGTGGTCTTCACCGGCGAGCTGACCCACTCCGCGCTCCTGCGGGAGATGGCCGCGTGTGACGTCTTCGTCCTGCCCAGCCACACCGAGGGCTTCCCGAACGTGGTGGTCGAGGCGATGGCCCTCGGACGCGCGGTGGTCGCCACGGACGTGGGCGCGGTGGCGGACATGCTCGCCGACGGCTGCGGCGCCGTGGTGCCGCCGCGCCGGCCGGCCGACCTCGCCGGGGCGCTGGACGCGGTGATGCGCGACGAGGCGCTACGCCGGGCCACGGGCGAACGGGCACGGGCCAAGGCCCTGGGCGAGTACCGCATCGACGAGGTCGTGGCCGCCGTCGTACGGCTGTGGCGCTCCGTGGCGTCGGCCGACCGCCCGGCTGCCCGTGCCGTCGACCACGCCGGCCGGTCCTCCTAGCCGCGCGGCGGGCGCGGCGTCACGGAGCCGGGATCGACACCCGGGGGTTGACACCCGCGTCGAAACCAACCGGTTGGCGGAGCTGTCCGACCGCGGTGCCACGGGTCGGCACGGCTGCGCGCTGACGGACTCCGCTGGGTGCGGCAGCCGCTGACGGGAACACCGACACCGCGGCGAGCAGCAGCCAGAATCCCATCGCCACCTCCCAGTGCCCGGTGAGCCAGATCGGCAGCAGGGCGATCAGGAAGACGCTGACGAGCCGTGGCCCGGACGCCGACCGGAGCCAGGCGACCGCGAGTGCGCTGGCGACGACTGCCACGTAGATGAGCAGGCCCAGCAGGCCAAGGTCATTCCCCACCGTCAGCACGAGATTGTGCGCACCGATGCCCATGGAGTTGCTGATCGGGAAGACACCGGGGCCGTTGCCCAGGAAGAGCGAGTCCGACCAGGCTGCCAACGCCTCCGGCCAGACGACCAGTCGACCGGAGAGGTCTCCGGTCGTCCGTTGGCCAAGGTAACTCTCGAACCACAGCAGGGCCGATTCGGTGATGCCGAGCGGTACCAGCGCCAGGGCCACGGGCGCGGCGGCGGCTGCGATGAGTGCGCACAGTCGCGGCATCAGCCGGCCGACGACGAGGCAGATGGCGGCTCCCCCCAACGCGACCAGGGCACCCCTCGTGCCGCTCAGCAGGACCGCGTACGCGAGGACCGGCAGCATCGCGTAGATGCCCAGCTTGATCAGGCGTGGCAACCCGCTCACGTTGGTGACCACGATCGCGAGCACGCAGCCGGTGACCAGTGAGTACGCGGTGAAGTTGATGTTGTAGCCCTCGATGCCGTAGCGGACGTTGAGATCGAGGGCGCCGCCGCGGGCGGGAGCCCCGGCCGCGAGCGATTCGGCGATCAGCTGCACTGCCCGGATGACACATCCGACGAGGTACGCGCCGCCCACCGCCAGCAGGCTCCGACGCGTCGTCACGAGGTGCCGTACGGCCAGGAACAGCAGGCAACACGCCCCGTAGAGATAGACGGAGGGAAGGGTCACGTCGACGTTCGGTGTCCAGCCGAGAGTGGCGACGACCCAGACGGCCAGGATCAGGGCGAGAACGTCGGGCGTTCCCAGGCGCGGGATGCGACCGCTGACGGTGATGGCGGCGACCAACGCGAGCGCGATGTACCGCTGGTTCGGTGACCAGCAGATGAGGAAGGCGACGACACAGAGGATCGCGATGCTGATCGGCGAGACGGCCTGCGGTTCGGCCTGATGGCGGGGGTGTCCGCCGGGGCGGCGGGCCGGCCTCAGCAGATCGGGTGCCGGGACGTTCTCATCCCGGGCATGACGCGCTGAACGGGCGAAGGTCGCCTGTGTCATGGCATGCACGCCTTACATCTCGAAGGTGTCGGATTCGTGCTCGGCACGGCGTGAGTGGCGAGGGTCGCACGACCTGCGGAGGCTGGGCGGGTGCGGATGACGTCAGGCTGACTTCTGTCCACCGCCGGCTCACTGTTCGCTGATTTCTATCAAACTTTGGGTGACCGACAGGCGGTTTCGGGGCTTTTGGTGGTCATCGATCGTGCCCTGCTGTCGTGATATCGCCCTGCCGTGCCGTCAGTGCACGTTTGTCTGTTTTGGCCCGTTCCCTGTGACCGATCCGGATCGTTGCGGGAAGTGCGACTCCCGTGTCCACCCCAAGTGGTGCGTGCGGGTGTCACGTCCGCCCAGACGATTCGGGAGCAACCTGTGACTTTCTTGACCACCGGACGTCGCGTGCTCATCACCGGCGGCACCGGTTCCTTCGGCCAGACGATGGTGCGGCGCCTCCTCGACCGCGGCGTCGGTGAGGTCCGGGTGTTCAGCCGCGACGAGGCCAAGCAGGACGCCATGCGCCGGGTGCTCGGCGACGAGCGGGTCCGCTACCACGTCGGCGACGTGCGCGACTACGACTCGGTGCTGCGGGCCAGCCGGGGCATCGACTTCATCTTCCACGCGGCCGCCCTCAAGCAGGTGCCGTCCTGTGAGTTCTTCCCGCTGGAGGCGGTGCGTACCAACGTGCTGGGCAGCGCCAACGTCGTCGAGGCCGCCGAGCGCAACGGGGTGGGTTCGGTCGTGGTGCTCAGCACCGACAAGGCGGTGCACCCGGTGAACGCCATGGGCATGAGCAAGGCGCTCATGGAGAAGGTCGCCCAGGCGCACGCCCGCAACAACCCGAACAGCGCCACCACCGTCTCGTGTGTCCGGTACGGCAACGTCATGTACTCGCGGGGCTCGGTGATCCCGCTGTTCATCGAGCAGATCAAGGCGGGCCGGGCCCTCACGGTCACCGACCCGGGCATGACCCGCTTCCTCATGTCGCTGGCCGACTCGGTCGAACTGGTCGAGCACGCCTTCGCGCACGCCCGGCCCGGCGACATCTTCATCCGCAAGGCGGCGGCCTGCACCATCAGCGACCTCGCCGAGGCGGTCTGCCAGCTCTTCGACGTGCCGTTCAAGCTGGACGTGATCGGCGTACGGCACGGCGAGAAGCTGGACGAGACCCTCGCCAGCCGTGAGGAGCTGACCCGCGCCGAGGACTTCGGCCAGTTCCTGCGGGTGCCGCTGGACGCCCGTGACCTGAACTACGCCCTCTACGTCTCCGAGGGCGAACTCGGCGGCGGGCCGAGAGAGGACTTCAACTCGGCCAACGCGCCGCGGCTCGGCGTACCCGAGATCGTCGAGCTGCTGAAGACGCTGCCCGAGGTCCGTGCGGAGCTGGCGCTGCGGGATCCGGTGCTGGCGTGCTGAGGCTGGCCGTCACCGGGGCCGGCGGCTTCCTCGGCTGGCACGTCCGGGTGCTGCTGCGCGCGCTGGGCTGGCCGGAGCCGACCGTCGTCACGCGCGCGGACCTCGCCGATCCCGCGGCGGTGGCCGCCAAGGTCGCCGGCGTCGACCGCGTCCTGCACGTGGCGGGCGTCAACCGGGGGGAGCCCGCCGACGTGGCTGCCGGCAACGTGCAGCTCGCCGCCCAACTCGTCGAGGGGCTGCGGCGCGCCGCCACGCCGCCGGGGTCGCTGGTCTTCGCCAACAGCGTGCAGGCCGGCAACGGCACCCCGTACGGCGACTCGAAGGCCACGGCGGCGAGCCTCCTCGCCGACACCGGCCTGCCCTTCGACGACGTGCTCCTGCCCAACCTGTACGGCGAGCACGGCCGCCCGTACTACAACTCGGCGGTGGCCACCTTCTGCCGCGTGCTCGCCGAGGGCGGGCAGCCGGAGGTGCACGCCGACCGTCAGCTCGACCTGGTGCACGTCACCGACGCGGCGGCCCGGCTCGCCGGCGTCCCCGCGGGCGGGTCGTGGGATCCGGCCATGCCGCCGCTGCGCGTCGGCGTACGCGACCTGGCCGGGCGGCTCGCCGCGATGGCCGACACGTACCGGACGGGGGAGATCCCGCCGCTGCGGGACCGGCACGAGGTGCGGCTGTTCAACACCTACCGGTCGCACTGCTTCCCCGCGCACTACCCGATCGCGCTGCCCCGGCGGGCCGACGCGCGCGGCGAACTGGTCGAGACCGTGAAGGCGCACGGCGGCGCGGGGCAGACGTTCTGCTCCAGCACCCGGCCGGGCGTCACCCGCGGCGAGCACTTCCACCTGGCCAAGGTGGAGCGGTTCGTGGTGCTGCGCGGCTCGGCCGAGATCAGCCTGCGCCGCGTCGGGGACACCGAGGTGCTGCGTTTCCCGGTGCGCGGCGACGAGCCGGTGGTGATCGACATGCCGACCATGTGGGTCCACAAGCTCGTGAACACCGGCGCCGACGAGCTGCTCACCCTGTTCTGGACGAACGAACTCTTCGACCCGGACCGGCCGGACACGTGGCCCGAACCGGTCGAGGAGACCTCGACGGCGCCCGTGGCGGTCGGCGCGTGAAGATCGGCCTGATCAGCCAGTGGTACCCGCCCGAGGGGGTGTTCATCCCGGGCAACCTGGCGCGGGAACTCGCCGCGCGCGGCCACGAGGTGCGGGTGCTCACCACGTTCCCGAGCTACCCGTACGGCCGGATCTTCCCCGGCTGGCGGCAGCGCTGGCGGCACCGGGAGGACGACGGGTCGGTCGCCGTGCGGCGCGTCCCCGCCTACCCGAGCCACGACACGTCGGCCGCCCGTCGGGCACTGAGCCACCTCTCCTTCGGCGCCACGAGCGCGGCCGCCGGGGTGGGGTGGCTCGCCGGCGTCGACGTCACCTACGTCTACCACCCGCCGCCCACGTCGGTCGCCGCCGCGGCCCTGCTGCGCGCCCTGCGGCGGACGCCGGTCGTGCTGCACGTGCAGGATCTGTGGCCCGAGTCCGTGGTGCAGTCCGGCATGGCCCCGACCGGCCGGGGCGGGCGCGCCCTGGAGCGGGCGCTCGGCGGGCTGATGCGCCGCACGTACCGGCTGGCCCACACGGTCGTGGCGATCTCGCCGACGATGGCCGAGCGGGTGGTGGCGCGCGGCGCCGACCCCGCCCGCGTACGGGTGGTGTGGAACTGGACCGACGACGCGCTGTTCCGGCCGGTGCCCGCCACCGACGACGCCCGTGCCGTGCTGGGGCACCGCGGACGCTGCACGGTGATGTTCGCCGGCAACCTCGGCCTGATGCAGGGCCTCGACACGGCCATCCGTGCGGCGGCGGCCGTGCGGGACCGCGTCGACCTCGTGCTGGTCGGCTCCGGTGCCGACGAGGACGCCGCCCGCCGGCTCGCGGCGCACCTCGGCGCCGACAACGTGCGGTTCGTCGGCCGGCGTCCCGCGGAGCAGATGGCCGAGCTGTACGCGGCCGCGGACTGGCAGCTCGTTTGCCTGCGCGACGTGCCCGCCCTGCGGGCCGCCGTCCCGTCGAAGCTCCAGGCCGCCCTGGCCTGCGGCGCCCCCGTCATCGCCGCCCTGGCCGGCGACGGCACCGAGCTGGTCCGGTCGACCGGTGTCGGGCTCGTCTGCCCGCCGGAGGACTGGCAGGCGCTCGCCGCGCGGTTCGCGCAGGCCGCGGACCTGCCGGCCGCCTCCTGGCGGGACATGGCGCACCGGGCCCGGCGGGTCTACCGGGAGCGGATGTCGCTGCGGGTCGGCGTCGACCAGTTCGAGGACATCCTCACGAAGGCGGCAGGACAGGGAGGACGGACATGACGCGGATCATGACGGTGGTCGGCACCCGACCCGAGATCATCAGGCTGTCCCGGGTGATCGCCCGGCTCGACGACACACTCGACCACGTGCTGGTGCACACCGGACAGAACTGGGACAGCACGCTCTCCGACGTCTTCTTCACCGAACTGCGGCTGCGCGAGCCCGACCGGTTCCTGCGCGTCGACACGTCCTCGCTCGGCCGGGTGCTGGGCGGGGTGCTCGTGGGTGTGGAGGCGGCCATCGCCGAGTACCGGCCGGACGCGCTGCTCGTGCTCGGCGACACCAACAGCTGCATCGCCGCGCTCATGGCGCGGCGGATGCGCGTGCCGGTCTACCACATGGAGGCCGGCAACCGGTGCTTCGACCTGAACGTGCCGGAGGAGACCAACCGCCGGCTCGTCGACCACGTCGCCGACTTCAACCTGGTCTACACCGAGCACGCCCGGCGCAACCTGCTCGCCGAGGGGCTGCACCCGCGGCGGATCCTGCTCACCGGCTCCCCCATGCGGGAGGTGCTGGAGCACTACCGCCCGCAGATCGCGGCCTCCACGATCCTGCGCCAGCTCGAACTCGAACCGGGCCGCTACTTCGTGGTGAGCGCGCACCGGGAGGAGAACGTCGACCAGCCGGCCCGGCTCCAGCGGCTGCTCGACTGCCTGCGGGCCGTCCACGACCGCTGGGGTCACCCCGTGCTGGTGTCCACGCACCCGCGTACCCGCAAGCGGCTGGAGGCGCTGGCGCCGGACGCCACGGCGCTGGAGGGCATCGCGTTCCACGAGCCCTTCGGCCTGATCGACTACGTGCACCTGCAGACGCACGCGTACTGCACCCTGTCGGACAGCGGGACGATCAGCGAGGAGGCGGCCATCCTGGGCTTCCCGGCGGTCACGCTGCGCGAGTCGATCGAGCGTCCGGAGGCGCTCGACGCCGGCGGCATCATCATGACCGGCCTGGATCCGGCCGGCGTGGTCGAGGCGGTGCAGGTCACCGTGGACCAGGTCGCCGCGCAGGGTGTGCCGTGCCCGGTCGACTACCAGATCCCCGACACCTCGCGTCGGGTCGTCGACTTCATCCTCTCCACGGTGCGGCGGCACCACGACTGGGCGGGCATCCGCCGCTGATCCCGCACGCCGGGGCCGGTCACCGCGACGTCGCGGTGACCGGCCCCGAGGCATGTGTGGGGGGCTGTGCCCTGGGCAGAGGCGTTGTGGCGCCGGCCGCGGACCGGGCGCCGGGCCACAGCGGCATCCGGGTACCGCGCCTTGGACGGAGGCGCCATCCGGGTACCGCGCCGCCGGGCGGGGGCGGTCGTCCGTTCCCTGCCCCCGGCGCAGCGCGACGGGGGCGACGCCACCACGTGGTGGCGTCGCCCCCGGTCAGGCGCCGGCCGACTAGTGCGACGACAGCCGTACGTCGAGCGCGCCGTCGACCAGCGGGGTGACCGGCTGGGCGCAGAGCAGGGCGAGCTGTTCGACCACGACGGCCGGGTCGGCGTACGGGTCGAGGCCGCTCACCTCCATGGGGTCCAGCGGCGGCACCGCCACGTGCGACACCAGCGGGTGGAACGGCCGGGTGTCGATCTCACCGGTGCCGAGCAGATCCTCGTGCAGCTTCTCGCCGGGCCGCAGTCCGGTGTAGACGATCGGCACCGAGCTGTCGGCCTGCTCGGCCATCTGGCGCGCCAGGTCGGCGATGCGGACGGGCTCGCCCATGTCCAGCACCAGGGCCTCCCCGTCCCGGCCGATCTCGGCGGCCTGGAGCACCAGGTGGACGGCCTCCTGGACGGTCATGAGGTAGCGGGTCACCTCGGGGTGGGTGACGGTCAGCGGCTTGCCGGCCTCGATCTGCCGCTGGAACGCGGTCACCACCGACCCGCGGCTGCTCAGCACGTTGCCGAACCGGACGCTGAGGAAGGTCCCCGGGAAGCGGGTGGCGGCGTGCGCCGTGAGCCGTTCGGTGATGCGCTTCGAGTAGCCCAGCACGCTGATCGGGTCGGCGGCCTTGTCGGTGGAGATGTTCACGAACTTCGCCACGTCCGCGCAGGCGTCCAGCACCGACAGGGTGCCCCAGACGTTGGTCTTGACGGCCTCGCCGGGGTGTCGCTGGAGCAGGGTCAGGTGCTTGAGCGCGGCGGCGTGGAAGATGATCTCCGGACGCCGCTCCCGGATGATCCGCCGGATGCCCTCGTCGTCGCGCAGGTCGGCGAGGATCAGCTCCGGGCCGTCGAGCAGGGCCCGCCCGGCGAGCGACATCTGGAGGCCGTGCAGGGCGGACTCGTCCCGGTCCAGCATCATCAGCTCGCCGGGGTCGGCCTTCATCACCTGGCGGCACAGCTCCGAGCCGATCGAGCCGCCGGCGCCGGTCACGAGGATGCGCCGGCCGGTGAGGCCGTTGGTCCGCAGCGACAGGTCGCCGACCACCTGGCGGCGGCCGAGCAGGTCGCTGATCTGCACGTCGCGTACGTCGGTGACGGTGATCCGGTGGTCGACCAGGTCCCGTACGGGAGGCAGCACCTTGAACGCCGCGCCGGTCTGGAGGGTGGCCTCGCGGATCTCGCGGATGAGCGCGGCGTCGGCGTTGGCCACCGAGAAGATGACGGTGGTCGCGCCCGTACGCCGGACCGCCGCGGCGATGTCACCCCGGCCGCCGAGCACGCGGACACCACCGATGCGCAGGTCGCGCTTGTCCGGGTCGTCGTCGAGCGCCCCGACCGGCAGGTACCGGCCGCGCGGGTCGCTCAGCATGGCGCGCAGCAGGCCCTGCCCGGCGTCGCCCAGACCGAACAGGAGCACCGGCGTCGAGAACCGGACGTCCGGCCGCATGGCCAGGTCCCGCCGGTGCCGGTAGGCGAACCGCGCGCCGAGCATGAACAGCAGGGCCAGCGCGCCGCCCACCAGCGGGGTGCTCGCCGGGACGGGCCGGTCGGCGGAGGGCAGCAGGCCGAGCAGCACGATGCCGGCGGTCGTGACCGTGGTGCCGGCGACCCCCTGCACCTCCTGGAGGCTGCCGAGCGGGTGCCGTCCGGTGTAGAGCCGGCGCAGCGCCGCCACCGCCACGTACATGACGGCGGCTCCCACGCCGATGATCGTCGCGCGGCTGAGCTGACCCGGGGGGAGCTGGAACTCGTACCGGGTCCAGACGGCCGCGACGAACCCTCCCACCCAGGCGGTGGCGTCGGTGGCGAGGAAACCCGCGGTACGACGCCGGGCCCTTGCCCGCCGCGACCGCTGCTCGGTGCGTTCGCTGCTCGCTGTGTCCTGCGGCATCTGGTGGCTCCCTGTCCCGTCTCCCGACCGCTTCCGCCGGGCAGGCGGAAGGGCTGTTTGCGCTCATCGTCCTTGTTACATGCCGCCCGTGTCTGTTTGGGCGTTTTCACATTTGCAGCGACGAACGTCCCGTTCATCACGTTCTGGTCAGCGGGCCGGTACGCCCTTCACCACGACCTGGTCGGGCACGTCCCGCACCACGCAGGCGCCGGCGCCCACGGTGCTGTCCCGCCCGACCCGCAGCCCCTGGAGCACGGCGGCGGTGGTGCCGATCAGCACACCCTCCGCCAGGTGGCAGTCCCCGGACACGGCGGCGAGCGGGTTCACGGACACGTAGTCGGCGAGCGTGCTGTCGTGGCCGACCGCGGCGTTCTGGTTGAGGTGCACGTGCCGGCCGATGACGACGTTGGTCGTGACCCGCGCCCCCGCGAAGGCCACGAATCCGGGCCCGTAGCGCGTGTCCGGGCCGATCGTGGCGTCCGGGTGGACGAGGCTCGCCGCCGGCGTGGCGTACGCGTCGAGCCGGCGTCCCACGGCGCGCCGGACCCGTGGGTCACCGATCCCGATGACGTGGTGGACGTCGGGCGGCGCGTCGCGCAGGTGGTCCACGCCGCCGAGGAACGGCACGTCGAGCCGCTGGAGGCGCTTGAGGTTCACCTCGCCGGGCCGGTCGTCGACGACGCCCCGCAGGCGCCACACCGGTCGTCCGGCCGCCTCGTTGACGGCCCGGACGATGGTGACGACCTCCCGACCGTGGCCGCCGCAGCCGACCACCACGAGATCCACCGTCACGCGGCCGACCCTCCCGTGCGTACGGTGAGGAACTCCTCGATCGCCGCGAACACCCGGGCGATCTGCGGCTCCCGCAGGGCGCTGCCGCTGGGCAGCGTGATCCCCCGGGCGAAGAGCCGCTCGGCGGCGCCGGTCACCAGGCTCTCCGCGCCGACGTGGACCGGTTGCAGGTGCATCGGCTTCCACACCGGGCGCGTCTCGATGCCACGCCGTGCCAGGTGGGCGGCCAGGTCCGCGGCCCGCCAGCCCGACCGGTCCTCGTCCACGACGGCGACGGTCAGCCAGCAGTTCGCGCCGCTGTCCTCCGCGCCGAGCAGCCGGACGCCGGGCACCGGCGCGAAGAGCTTCGCGTACCGGTCGCGCAGCTGGCGGCGTCGGGCGATCATCCCGTCCAGCCGGACGAGCTGGGCCCGGCCCAGCGCGGCCAGCAGGTTGCTCAGCCGGTAGTTGTAGCCGAGTTCCCGGTGCTCGTAGTGCGGCAACGGCTCACGGGCCTGGGTGGCGAGGTGCCGGGCCCGCGTGAGCAATTCGGTGTCGTCGGAGAGCAGCATCCCGCCACCGGAGGTGGTCATGATCTTGTTGCCGTTGAAGGAGAGCGCGCCGACCTGGCCGAAGGAGCCGGCGGCGGCCCCTGCGTGGGTCGCGCCGAGCGCTTCGGCGGCGTCCTCGACGAGTGGCACGCCGGCGTCCGCGCACAGCGGGACCAGCGCCGTGTAGTCGGCGCAGCTGCCGAACATGTCGACGGGGACGACCGCCCCGACCCGTTCGCCACGCGCCCGCAGCCGCGGGATCAGGTCGGCGACGAGGTCGACGTCCACGTTGCCGGTCTGCGGGTCGCAGTCCACGAAGACCGGACGGGCCCCCGTGTACCGGACCGCGTTGGCCGTGGCGATGAAGGTCAGGGTGGGCACGACGACCACGTCGCCGGGGCCGACACCGACCCCGAGCAGCGCCAGGTGCAGGGCCGCCGTCCCGGAGCTGACGGCCACCGCGCCGGCCGTGCCGACCCGCGTGGCGACCTCGCGCTCGAAGGCCTGCAGGTCCGGGCCGGCGGGCGCCACCCAGCCGGAACGCAGGGCCTCGATGAGGTACGACTCCTCCAGCGGCCCGACGTCCGGCGGGGACAGGAGCACCGTCGGGCCCGGAGGGCCGTCCGTCCGGGCCGTCATACCGGTGTCCGATCCCGCTGCGCCGGCGCGGGGCGGTGGGCCGTGCCGAGGAACTCGTGGGCGGTGGCGCTTCCCTGCGCGCTGATCCCCTCGCGCCGGAGCACGGTGCGCACGGTCGCGGCGAGGATCGACAGGTCGGCGCGGAGGCTCCGGGTGTCCACGTACCGCACGTCGAGGTCGAGCTTGTCCTCCCAGCTCAGGCTGTTGCGCCCGCGTACCTGGGCCAGCCCGGTGACACCCGGCCGCACCTCGTGACGGCGGGCCTGCGTGGGGGAGTAGCGCTCCAGGTACTCGGTGAGCAGCGGTCGCGGCCCCACGAGGCTCATCTCACCGCGGAGCACGTTCCAGAGCGTGGGCAGTTCGTCGAGGCTGCTGGCGCGGAGCCACCGTCCCAGCGGGGTGAGCCGGTCGCCGTCGCCCGCCCGGTCGGGAGCGGGCGGGAGCATCGTCCGGAACTTCACCAGCACGAAGGGTGCGCCGTAGCGGCCGGCCCGGCACTGCCGGAACAGCACCGGCCGCCCGAGGGAGGTGGCCACCAGCAGCGCCACCACGGCCATCACCGGCGCGGTCAGCACGAGCAGGACGGCCGCGCCGACGACGTCCAGCAGCCGCTTGACGCGGTCGTACGGTCTGGTGGGCGCCGGACGCGGGGGAGCGATCACTGCATGGGGTACGGGCACCGCTCGGCCTCCAAGGGATCCAGTCTTAAACCGGGCAAACTGGTTCTATCAGGCAAATACGACGCAGCAGATGCGAATCGTGATACCGGGGCTGCTTCGCCCCGATCAACCCCAGAAGTGCCCAGGTGGACACGGCCTGTGACGGAGACCGCCCGTGCATGCCCGCGTCAGGGGGCCGGGCGGTAGAGGCGGGCTCGGCCGGACGGGCGAGGAGACCGGCCCGCTCGGGCGGTCCCTCCGGACGTGGGGCTACTCGTTCCCGCGGATCCCGGTCGGTCGTCTCCGCGGCCAGCGGTTCGCGTGGATCCGGTCGGTCGTCTTCTCCGCTGGTCGTGGTTCGCGTGGATCCCGGTCGGTCGTCTCCGCGGTCGTGGCTCGCGTGGACCCAGGTCAGTCGTTTCCGGCGTCGAGCCGTCGCGTGAGCAGGGTCCGGAGGGGGATCGACTCCCCGTCGCGCCCGCCCTCCCCGACGACCAGCGGGGGAGGGCTGGGTTCCGGCTCGGCGCCGAACAGGCGGGCGCGCAGCCCGCCCGGCACGGTCAGCAGGTGCCAGCGGCCGTCCACGTCGACCGCCCGGGTGCGCGCCCGGTCCACGTACCAGCCGGTGAGCCGGGTCCGGTACCGCCGCCGCCCGTCGTAGGAGCGGGCCGTGAGCCGGGTCGGCCGCAGCCCCCGCCGGGCGGCCTCCGCCACGAACCAGGCCACGATTTCCGCCGCCTTCGCGTGCTCGGCCGCCCGGCGGCGGGCGTCGGCCTCCGCGTGCGCCCGCGCCGCCCGCCGCTGCCGCTCCGCCCAGTCCGTCCGGTCGACGCCATCCACGCCCCGACCGTACGCCCCACCCGCGCCCCACCGTCCGTGCCGCCCCACCGCCCCGCCGTTCCGTGCCGCCCCACCGTCCCCACCGCCGCGCGACCGCGCCGGCCGCGCCGACGGGCGCCGGCTGGGCGGGCGTCCCGGGAGATCACGCCCGATCCTGGAAGTAGTGGCCTCCCGGGAGCCGGGAGGCCACTACTTCCGTGTTGTTGCGCGGCGTAGCTGTCGGCCTCGCCGCGTGACGTCGCGCGTTGTCGAGAAGGTCGCCCCTCGGTCTCTCAGGCCAGGCCGGCGCGGCGCAGGGCGTCCGCCATGGCGCTGTTCGCCGGGGCCGCCGCGCCGCGGCCCTGCCGCCCGGCGCCCTGGCCACCCCGTCCGCCACCCCGGGAGCCGCCCTCACCGCCGCGGGAGCCGCCCTCACCGCCGCGAGGCCCGCCGCCGCTGCCGCCCTGGCCACCCCGCCCGCCACTGCCACCCTGGGCGTCGCGGCCGCCACCCTGGGCGTCGCGGCCGCCACCCTGGGCGTCGCGACCGCCCTGGGGCCGGCCGCCCCCGCCGCGAGGGCCGCCTCCGTCACCCCGGCCGCCCCGGCCCGGACCGCGCCGGTCCGCGTCGGCGCCGGGCTCGTCCTCGAGCCGCAGGGTCAGCGAGATCCGCTTGCGTGCCACGTCGACGTCGAGCACCTTGACCTTGACCACGTCGCCGGACTTGACCACCTCGCGGGGATCCTTGACGAACGTCCGGGACATCGCCGACACGTGGACCAGCCCGTCCTGGTGCACACCGACGTCCACGAAGGCGCCGAAGGCGGCCACGTTCGTGACGACGCCCTCCAGCACCATGCCCGGCTTCAGGTCGCCGATCGTCTCCACGCCCTCCGCGAACGCCGCCGTCCGGAACTCGGGACGCGGGTCCCGTCCCGGCTTCTCCAACTCGGCGAGGATGTCGGTCACCGTCGGCAGGCCGAACGTGTCGTCGACGAAGTCGGTGGCCTTCAGCCCCCGCAGGATCGACGACTTCCCGATGAGCGACCGCAGGTCCTGACCGGTGTGGGCGAGGATGCGGCGCACCACCGGGTACGCCTCCGGGTGCACGCTCGAGGAGTCCAGCGGGTCGTCGCCGTCGGGGATCCGCAGGAAGCCGGCGCACTGCTCGAACGCCTTCGGGCCGAGCCTCGGCACCTTCCGCAGGTCGGCCCGGGTGCGGAACGGGCCGTTGGCGTCCCGGTGCAGCACGATGTTCTCGGCCAGCCCGGCGCCGATGCCGGACACCCGGGTCAGCAACGGCGCCGACGCGGTGTTCACGTCGACCCCGACCGCGTTGACGCAGTCCTCGACGACCGCGTCCAGCGACCGGGAGAGCTTCACCTCGGACAGGTCGTGCTGGTACTGGCCGACCCCGATCGAGCGCGGGTCGATCTTCACGAGTTCGGCGAGCGGGTCCTGCAGGCGTCGCGCGATCGAGACCGCGCCGCGCAGCGACACGTCGAGGCCCGGCAGCTCCTGAGCGGCGTACGCGGAGGCGGAGTAGACCGAGGCGCCGGCCTCGGAGACCATCACCTTCGTGAGGTTGAGCTGCGGGTGCCGCTTGATGAGGTCGCCGGCGAGCTTGTCGGTCTCGCGGGACGCGGTGCCGTTGCCGATGGCGACCAGTTCCACCCGGTGCGCCGCGGCGAGCCGCGCGAGCGTCTCGATGGAGGCGTCCCACTGCCGGCGCGGCTCGTGGGGGTAGATGGTGTCGGTGGCCACGACCTTGCCGGTGGCGTCCACGACGGCGACCTTCACACCGGTCCGCAGGCCCGGGTCGAGGCCCATGGTCGGCCGGGCGCCCGCCGGGGCGGCGAGCAGCAGGTCGCGCAGGTTGGTGGCGAAGACCCGCACGGCCTCCTCCTCGGCCGCCTGCCAGAGCCGCATCCGCAGGTCCGCGCCGAGGTGGATGAGGATCCGGGTACGCCAGGCCCAGCGCACCGTGTCGGCCAGCCACCGGTCCGCGGGGCGGCCGGCGTCGCTGACGCCGAAGCGGGCGGCGATCGCCGCCTCGTACCGGCTCGGGCCGGCCGGCGCGGCGTCGGCCTCCCCGGCCTCCTCCGGTTCCATGGTGAGGTCGAGCACGCCCTCCTTCTCGCCCCGGAACATCGCGAGGATCCGGTGCGACGGCAGCGTGGTGTACGCCTCGGCGAAGTCGAAGTAGTCGGCGAACTTCGCACCGGCCGACTCCTGGCCCTCCCGTACCCGGGAGACCAGCCGGCCCCGCGACCACATCTGCTCGCGCAGCGTGCCGATGAGGTCGGCGTCCTCGGCGAAGCGCTCGATGAGGATGGCGCGGGCCCCGTCGAGGGCGGCCGCGGCGTCGGCGACGCCCTTGTCCGGGTCGAGGTAGCCGGCGGCCACGGTGCGGGGGTCCTGCGTGGGGTCGGCCAGCAGCATGTCGGCGAGCGGTTCCAGCCCGGCCTCGCGGGCGATCTGGGCCCTGGTCCGCCGCTTCGGCTTGTACGGCAGGTAGATGTCCTCGAGCCGGGACTTCGAGTCGGCGGCCATGATCTGCGCTTCGAGCGCCTCGTCCAGCTTGCCCTGGCTGCGGATCGACTCCAGCACCGCCGCCCGCCGCTCGTCCAGCTCGCGCAGGTAGCGCAGCCGCTCCTCGAGCGTACGCAGCTGGGTGTCGTCGAGCAGGCCGGTGGCCTCCTTCCGGTAGCGGGCGATGAACGGCACGGTGGCGCCGCCGTCGAGCAGCTCCACGGCCGCCCGTACCTGCCGCTCGGCCACGCCGAGCTCCTCGGCGATCCGCTGATGAACAGAGAGGGTCACGATCTCGATCCGCCTTCGGGTGTGGTTTCCGCCCAGCATTGTGCCGCGCTAGCGTGGCGATCATGGAAGCACCTGTGGAGCCTCGGGCGCGCCGCCTGTTCGGCGGCAGCGCACGGGCCCTCGGCGACCTCGCGGCCAGCCCGTTCCGGGCCGACCGCGACCGGATCGTGGGCTCGCCGTTCTTCGCCCGGCTGGGCGGGGTCACGCAGGTGATCAGTCCGGTGGGCTCCGGCCTGCTGGTGCACAACCGGCTCACCCACAGTCTCAAGGTCGCGCAGGTGGCCCGGGCGATCGCCGAGCGGCTCCTCGCCGACGAGCAGCGGCGCGACCTGCTCGACAAGCTGGGCGGCTGCGACCCGGACGTGGTGGAGGCGGCGGCGCTCGCCCACGACCTCGGTCACCCGCCCTTCGGGCACCTGGGGGAGCGGGTGCTGGACCGGCTGGCCCGGGAACGGCTCGGCCTCCCCGACGGTTTCGAGGGCAACGCGCAGTCGTACCGGATCGTCACGAGCACCGAGATCCGCGGTGCGGCGACCACGGGCCTGGACCTGACGGCCGCCGTACGCGCCGCGATGCTCAAGTACCCCTGGACGCGGCTGGACCACCCCGACCCGCACCCCCGGTTCATGGACCCGCCGCCGCGGGGGGCCACCCCGCCGCCCGACGACCCGGAGAGCGGCTCGTCGAAGTTCGGCGCGTACCGGACCGAGATCGACGACCTGCGGCAGGCCCGGGAGCCCTTCGCGGGGCGGATCCCGGACTGGCAGCAGACCGTGGAGGCGTCCGTGATGGACACCGCCGACGACATCGCGTACGCCATCCACGACGTGGAGGACTTCTACCGCGTCGGTGTGCTTCAGCAGGGCGCGGTGGCCGCCGAGCTGATGGCGTGGCAGCGGGAGGGCGGGCACTTCCGGGCGATCACCGACGGCGCCCTGGCCGCCTCGGCCCGCCGCCCCGGCGCGGCGATCGAGCGGCTGCGCCGGCAGCTGCACCGCAAGGACGCCTGGATCGCCGACGACGACGCGTTCGCCGCCGCGGTCGAGCACGTCCGGGAGGAACTGGTGGACGGCCTGCTGGCCCTGCCGTTCGACGGCTCGATCGAGGCCGAGCAGTACGTCGCCCGCTTCTCCGCCCGGTGGTCCACGCGCTTCGTCGAGGCGGTCGACGTGACCGAGCAGCCGGCGGTGCGCTCCGGCCACGTGCTCCTCGCCCCGGCGCAGTGGCACGAGGTGCAGGTGCTCAAGTTCGTGCACCACCGGTTCGTGCTGGCCCGGCCCGACCTGGCGTTGCACCAGCGTGGGCAGGCGCGGCTGCTGGGCACCCTGGTGCAGGCGCTGTGGGAGTGGCTGGTCGACCCCGAGGAGGAGTCGCGCCTGCCACGTCGCCTGCACGACCTCGTCGAGCTGGCCGAGGCGGAGCTGCACCCGCGGACCCCGGACCGGATCGGGCGCGCCCGGGGCCGGGCCATCATCGACTTCGTGGCGCAGTTGACCGACAACCAGGCGGTGGCGATGCAGGACGCGCTCTCCGGCCGCTCCGGCGCGCTCTGGACCGACGCGTTCGTCCTCTGACCGGCACGCGCGTCGCCCGGGCCGGGCGGCCGACCGCACGAGGGCGGCACCAGGGGGCGCTCAGGCGACGGACTGCCACCAGCCGTCGACCGGCGGCGGGTCGTCCACCACCACGCGCTCACCCGGCCGGGGTACGGCGATGCGCACGTCCCGGGCCTTGGCCTCGGCCCACAGCCGGTCCACCGGCTCGGCCCAGTCGTGCAGGGCGAGGTTGAAGGTGGCCCAGTGCACCGGGATGAACAGCCCGCCCCGCAGGTCGAGGTGCGCGGTGACGGCCTCCTCCGGGTACATGTGGATGCTCGGCCACGCCCGGTCGTACGCGCCGATCTGCATGAGCGTCACGTCGAAGGGGCCGTGCTCGGCGCCGATGGCGGAGTAGCCGGCGAAGTAGCCCGAGTCGCCGGTGTAGAAGACCCGGCGGTGCGCGCCGGCGATCACCCAGGAACTCCAGAGCGTGCCGTCGCGGCGCAGCCCCCGCCCCGAGAAGTGCTGGGCGGCGGTGGCGGTGAGCGTGAGGCCGCCCACCCGGTGGCTCTCCGACCAGTCCAGCTCGACGATCCGCTCCGGCGGCACCCCCCACCGGTCCAGGTGCGCCCCGACGCCGAGCGGCACCACGAACGGGGCGCTCTGGTGGGCCAGCAGCCCGCGTACGGTCGGCAGGTCGAGGTGGTCGTAGTGGTCGTGGGAGATCAGGATCGCGTCCAGCGCGGGCAGCTCGTCGAGGCGGACGGGCGGCTCGTGCAGCCGGCGCGGGCCCACCAGCGCCGACGGCGAGCAGCGGTCGCTCCAGACCGGGTCGAGCAGCACCCGGTGGCCCTCGATCTCGATCAGCGCGGAGGCGTGGCCGTACCAGATCACGTTGAGTTCGCGGCTCGCGTCGGCGGCCGGCGCGGCGGCCGGCCGCAGCAGCGGCACCGGCGCGCCCGGGCGGCGCTTCTGCTTGCCGAAGAGCAGTTCCCAGAGGAGGTTGCGCCCCGGCTCGGCGAGCGTGGACCGGGCGCCGGTCGGGTTGTGGAAGGTGCCGTCGCGGAACTGCGGGGATCGTGCCGCCCGCTCTGCCCGTGCGCCGGTCAGCCGGCCGCCCAGCGCCAGCGGCACGTCGCGGGCGATCCAGGCCAGGCCCGCCAGCGCGGCAACGCCGGCCAGGCCGCCCAGCCGCCGGCCGAGGGCGCGGTCGGGTTCCGGTCGTTCCGCTGGTGCACGCATGCTCGTCCCTCCGGCTCTCCCGTACTACACGGTAGTCACCGAGCGCCGCCGCGCTCCGGGGAACCCCGGGGCACGGCGGCGCGACGGGGGGATCAGCCGCCGTTGCTCGGCCGGCGAGGGCTCGGCCGGTGCCGCCGCCCCGTGCCGGTGAGCCGGGCCGTCGCGTTCATCATGACCCGGCCGAGGCGGGCCCGGGCCTGCACCGCCGGGTGGGTGGAGCCGAAGTTGTCCGCGTCCGCCTGGCCGTCGGCGAAGATCGCGTACGTCAGCACGGCGGCGCCGGCCGCGTCGAAGATCACACCGGCCTCGTGTCGGGCCGAGCCGAACCAGCCCGCCTTGGTGGCGACCCGCGCCCGTTCCTCCGAGGACATGGTGCGCCGGATGCCGTCGGTGAACGCGATGGGGGAGCGCAGCAGGTTGAGCAGGAACGCCGTGGACGCCGGCGAGAGCAGGGTGCCGGCCACCAGCGCCCGCAGCAGCTCGTGGGTCTCCCGGGGGGTGCTCGTGCCGAGGAAGAAGCGGTTGGGGTTGGCGACCGGCTCCACCTGCGTGTTCGGGAAGCCCTTGGCCACGAGGATGCTGTTCAGCTCGGCGGCCGGGCAGACGAGGCCGCAGAGGCGTACGGCGGTGTCGTCGGAGACGGTCAGCAGCGCGGCGAGGGCGTGGCCGAGCGTCACCGAACTGGGGTAGGCGTTGTCGAGGCTGAAGATCCCGTCCCCGCCGGGCACCACGATGGCGGCGGTCACGTCGACGCGCTGGTCGAGCGTGAGCAGGCCCCGGTCGACCTTGTCGAGCACCGCCGTGGCCACCGCGATCTTGTTGACGCTGTACGCCTCGAGCCGCTGGTCGGGGTCGTCGGCGACGGCCACCACGGGGGCGCCGGCCGCGTCGGCCACGCTGATGTAGGCCTGCCAGTTGCCGCCCGCGCGGGTCGTCTCCCGCTCGTACGCCTCCGCCACCCGGGCGGCGACCCGGCCCGGGGTCGCGGCGGCCTCGGCGGTGAGGCCCGGGTCGGCGTCGGCGTCCGCGGCGGACGCCGGGGCGGCGGCGCCCAGCACGGTGCCGGCGGTGGCGATCGTGCCGAGCCCGAGCGCGGTCCTGCGGTTCACCCTGATCGTCAATTGTCTCTCCCGTCGTGGCGCACCGGAATGATCTCCGGCCCACCACACTAGGCGAACCGATCGACGGGCGTGATCCCGCTGACGCCTCACCGCACCCGTCTCAGGAGGCGCGTGCCGGCCGACGCGGGCAGCGCCGCGGCGGTGCGCAGCAGGTGCCCGACGTCCGGCAGCCAGCCGCCGCGCACCGCCTCGCTGGCCGGGTCGGCGGCGAAGAGGACCCCGTCGTGCGCGGGCGCCGGTTCGTCGGCCAGCCCGAGCCGCCGCATGAGCGGGCCGACGAGGACGTCGTACAGGCCGGGGAGCACGGTGAAGCCGACTCGCATCAGCGGGTTCAGCCGCCCCACCGACACCTCGCGGCGGGGCCGCGCGAGGCAGTCGACCACGGCCCGGGCGACCCGCTCCGGTGTCGCGACCGGCGGCGGTGGCCGTCCGACGAGTCCCAGGTGGTTGGCCGCCCGCTGGTAGATGGGTGTGTCCACGCTGCCGGGGCTGACCAGGCAGACGTGGACGTCCGGCAGGTCCCGCAGCTCCTGCTGGAGGGTGCGCACGAGCCCGGTCAGCCCCCACTTCGCGGCCACGTACCCGCTCAGGTACGGCGCCGTGATGTGGCCCAGCACGGACCCGGTGAGGACGAGGGTGCCCGAGCCGGTGGACCGGAAGTGCCGCAGCGCCACCCGGGCCGCCTCGGCGGCGGCCAGCAGGTCGGTGCGCACGACCTGGTCGAAGATCCGCCCGGGCACCTCGTCGAAGCGCCCGTACGCGGTGACGGCGGCCGTGTGCACCCAGGCGTCGATCCGGCCGAACCGCGCGACGGCCGCGTCGGCGAGCGCCGCCAGCGCCCCGGGAGCGGTCACGTCGGTCGGTACGACGAGCACCTCGGCGCCCTCGGCGGCGCACTCCGCGCGTACGTCGTTGAGGGTCTGCGGCGCGCGGGCGGCGAGCACCAGCCGGTCGCCGCGCCGGGCGAACTCCCGGGCGGCCACCCGACCGATCCCGCTGGTGGCGCCGACGACCACCACGACCCGGCTCACGGTTCGAGCACGACCTTCACGCAGCCGTCCCGCTTCTGCTGGAACATCTCGTACGCCTCCGGCGCCCGCTGCAACGGCAGCCGGTGCGTGCGGAGGTCCTCCACGCCCAGCGGGTCGTCGTCGCGGCTCAGCAGCGGCATGATCTCGTCGACCCAGCGACGCACGTGGCACTGGCCCATGCGCAGCTGCACGCCCCGGTCGAACATCTCCATGAGCGGCAGGGGGTCCAGCTCGCCGCCGTACACGCCGGAGAGCGAGACGGTGCCGCCGCGGCGGACGGACTTCAGGGCGGCGTGCAGCACGCTGAGCCGGTCCACGCCGACCCGGTCGGTCATCGCCTGGGCGAGCCGGTCGGGGAGCAGACCGGCGGCGGCCTGGGCGAGCTTGCCGGCGGGGGAGCCGTGCGCCTCCATGCCGACCGCGTCGATCACCGCGTCCGGGCCGCGGCCGTCCACCATGTCGACGAGCGTGCCCGGCACGTCGTCGAGGTCCCGGACGTCGAGCACCTCCACGCCGTACCGGCGGGCCATCTCCAGCCGCTCGGGCACCAGGTCGAGGCCGATGACCCGGCCGGCGCCGAGGTGCAGCCCGACGCGGGCGCAGAACTGGCCGACCGGGCCGAGCCCGAACACGGCGAGGGTGCCGCCGGACGGGGTGTCGGCGTACTTCACGGCCTGCCAGGCGGTCGGGAGGATGTCGGAGAGGTAGAGCCAGCGCTCGTCGGGGCCGGTGTCGGGCACGGTGATCGGGCCGAACTGCGCGTGCGGTACCCGCAGGTACTCGGCCTGGCCGCCGGGCACGGAGCCGTAGAGGCAGGTGTAGCCGAACAGGGCGGCGCCCTTGCCCTCGGCGCGGACCTGGGTGGTCTCGCACTGGGCGTAGAGCTGCCGCTGGCACATCCAGCACGTGCCGCAGGCGATGTTGAACGGCACCACCACCCGGTCACCCGGCTTGAGCCGGGTCACCCCGGGCCCGACCTCCTCGACGACGCCCATCGGCTCGTGGCCGAGGATGTCGCCCGGCGCGAGGTACGGGCCGAGCACCTCGTACAGGTGCAGGTCGGAGCCGCAGACGGCGGTCGACGTGATGCGCACGACGGCGTCGGTCGGCTCCTCGATGCGCGGGTCGGGCACCTCCTCGACGCGTACGTCCCGCTTGCCCTGCCAGGTCACTGCCTTCATGTCCGTTCCCTCCGGGAGTCCGCCTCCGCACAGCTACCCGGGTGTGGGGAGTTGAACCGGAAATGGACCCAGCCCGAGGCCGGTGGTCCGCCCGGGTTCGGTAACGGCCGCGCTCCGGCGCCTGATCTCCTCCGCGTCGGCGTCGACCCCGCGGCCTTCGAGGCCTTCTACCGGCGGCACGTGGTGGCGGTGGGCCGGTTCGGGCGCGGCGGGTCCGGTCGGACATCGCGGCCGGCTCCCGCGCGGTCGGCGCCTCGCCGGCGCGTTCGGGCTCTTCGAGCTGCTCGCGCGGGAGCCGGGAGCGGTCGTCATCTCCGGCGACGGGGAAGACGATCGGGCCGCCGCACCCCCAGGGTGCGGCGGCCCGTCGTGCGTGCCGGCGTCAGGAGCCGGGCGTGTTGTCGGCCCGCTTCGTGGTGGCCTTCAGGTAGTCGCGGTTGAGGCGGCCGATGGTGTTCAGCGGGATGCCCTTCGGGCAGGCCACCGTGCACTCGCCGGCGTTGGTGCAGCCGCCGAAGCCGGCCTCGTCGTGCGCCTCCACCATGCCGATCACCCGGGTGTAGCGCTCCGGCTGGCCCTGCGGCAGCAGCGAGAGCTGGGTGACCTTCGCGGCGGTGAAGAGCATGCCGGAGCCGTTGGGGCAGGCGGCCACGCAGGCGCCGCAGCCGATGCAGGCCGCCGCCTCGAAGGCGGCGTCCGCGTTGGCCTTGGCGACCGGCACCGAGTGTGCCTCCGGGGCGCTGCCGGTCGGCGCCGTGATGTAGCCGCCGGCGGCGATGATCTTGTCGAAGGCGCTCCGGTTGACCACCAGGTCCTTGATGACCGGGAAGGCCTGCGCCCGCCACGGCTCGATGTCGATGGTGTCGCCGTCGGAGAACTGCCGCATGTGCAGCTGGCAGGTGGTGGTGCCGCGCTGGGGACCGTGCGCCACGCCGTTGATCATCATGCCGCACATGCCGCAGATGCCCTCGCGGCAGTCGTGGTCGAACGCCACCGGCTCCTCTCCGGCGAGGATGAGGCGCTCGTTGAGCACGTCGAGCATCTCCAGGAACGACATGTCCGGGGACACGTCGTCGACCTGGTAGGTCACCATCCGACCCTTGTCCTCGGGGCCGGACTGGCGCCAGATGCGCAGGGTCAGGTTCACTTGTAGCTCCGCTGCGTGGGGTGGACGTATTCGAACTTCAGGTCTTCCTTGTGCAGCACCGACGGCTTCCCGGTGCCGGTGAACTCCCAGGCCGCCACGTACGAGAAGTTCTCGTCGTCGCGCTGGGCCTCACCGTCCTCCGTCTGGTGCTCGGCCCGGAAGTGGCCGCCGCAGGACTCCTCGCGGTGCAGGGCGTCGATGCACATCAGCTCGGCCAGCTCGAAGAAGTCGGCTACCCGGCCGGCCTTCTCCAGCGACTGGTTGAGCCCGTCGCCGTCGCCGAGCACGCGGACGCGCTGCCAGAACTGGTCGCGCAGCGCGCGGATCTCGTCGATCGCCTTGCGCAGGCCGGCCTCGCTGCGCTCCATGCCGCAGTGGTCCCACATGATCTGGCCCAGCTCGCGGTGGAACGAGTCGACGGTGCGGTCACCGTTGACGGCGAGCAGCCGCTGGATGCGGTCCTCCACGTCACGGCGGGCCTCGACGGCCGCTGGGTGGCTCGCGTCGAGCTTCTCGAACGGGCCGGCGGCCAGGTAGTTGGCGATGGTGTTCGGCAGCACGAAGTAGCCGTCGGCCAGGCCCTGCATGAGCGCGGACGCGCCGAGCCGGTTGGCGCCGTGGTCGGAGAAGTTCGCCTCGCCGATCACGAACAGCCCGGGGATGGTCGACTGGAGGTCGTAGTCGACCCAGAGCCCGCCCATCGTGTAGTGCACCGCGGGGTAGATCCGCATCGGCACCTCGTACGGGTCCTCGCCGGTGATCCGCTCGTACATCTCGAAGAGGTTGCCGTACTTGGCCTCGATGGCCTTGCGGCCCAGCCGGGAGATGGCGTCGGCGAAGTCGAGGTAGACGCCGAGGCCGCCCGGGCCCACGCCCCGACCCTGGTCGCAGACGGCCTTCGCGGCGCGGGAGGCGATGTCGCGGGGCACCAGGTTGCCGAAGGAGGGGTAGATGCGCTCGAGGTAGTAGTCCCGCTCGTCCTCGGGGATGTCCCGCGGGGCGCGGTCGTCGCCCTTGGCCTTCGGCACCCACACCCGGCCGTCGTTGCGCAGCGACTCGCTCATCAGGGTCAGCTTCGACTGGTGGTCGCCGGAGACCGGGATGCAGGTCGGGTGGATCTGGGTGAAGCAGGGGTTGGCGAAGTACGCGCCCTTGCGGTGCGCCCGCCAGGTGGCGGTGACGTTGCAGCCCTTGGCGTTGGTGGAGAGGTAGAAGACGTTGCCGTAGCCGCCGGAGGCGAGCACCACCGCGTCGGCGAACTCGGTCGTGATCTCACCGGTGACCAGGTCGCGGACCACGATGCCGCGGGCCCGCCCGTCGACGACGATGAGCTCCAGCATCTCGTGGCGGGCGTTCATCTCCACGTTGCCCAGGCCGACCTGCCGCTCGAGGGCCTGGTACGCGCCGAGCAGCAGCTGCTGACCCGTCTGGCCCCGCGCGTAGAAGGTGCGCTGCACCTGCGCGCCGCCGAAGGAGCGGGTGTCGAGCAGGCCGCCGTACTCGCGGGCGAACGGCACGCCCTGGGCCACGCACTGGTCGATGATGTTGACGGACACCTCGGCGAGCCGGTGCACGTTCGATTCCCGGGAGCGGAAGTCGCCGCCCTTGACGGTGTCGTAGAAGAGCCGGTGCACCGAGTCGCCGTCGTTGCGGTAGTTCTTGGCGGCGTTGATGCCGCCCTGGGCGGCGATCGAGTGCGCCCGGCGTGGGCTGTCCTGGTAGCAGTAGGACTTGACCTTGTAGCCCTGCTCGGCGAGCGTGGCGGCGGCCGAGCCGCCGGCCAGGCCGGTGCCGACCACGATCACGGTCATCTTCCGGCGGTTGGCCGGGTTGACGAGCTTGGCCTCGAAGCGGCGACGTTCCCAGCGGGTCTCGATCGGGCCGTCGGGAGCCTTGGTGTCGGCGATCGGGTCGCCCTCGATGTAGAGATCCATGTCAGGACACCAATCCGGTGAGTACGGCGAACGGGACCACCAGGAAGCCGGCGCTGAGCGCGACGGCGAAGACCAGCGCGGCGGCCCGTGCCCGGGCCTCGCCGCGCGGGGTCTGCTGGCCGAGGCTGCGGAACGCGCTGAACGCGCCGTGCCGCAGGTGGAACCCGAGGGCGACGATCGCCAGCGTGTAGAAGAGCGTGACGTACCAGCGCTCCGGCGCGAAGTCGGCGACGACGTTGCTGTACGGCTTGCTGGGGTCGCCGACCGGGTTCAGGTGACCGGTGGTCAGGTCCAGGAGGTGGTAGATCACGAAGAGCAGGATGATGACCCCGCCCCAGCGCATCGTGCGGGCCGCGTAGCTGCCCTGGACCTTCGGGCGGTGCGCGTACCGGACGGGGCGGGCGGCGCGCGAGCGGCGCGCGAGCACGGTGGCGGCGGCGATGTGCGCCAGGACGGCGACCGTCAGCACGCCGCGCTGGATCCAGAGGAACCAGACGCCCGGCAGCACCGGCTTGCCGATGTCCCGCAACCAGTGCGCGTAGTGGTCGAACGAGGTCGCCCCCGTGAAGACCTTGAGGTTGCCGAGCATGTGCGCGATGAGGAACAGCACCAGGATGATGCCCGTCACCGCCATGACGGCCTTGAGGCCGACGTTGGAGCGGATGGGCGACCGTGTTCTCGTCGTGACTACCACAGGGCCGACGCTAGGAGCAGATTGATCAGTCGTCCAATGCATCGACCTCGCAGCCTTGATAGCCGTAAGCTATGAGGATGCAGCTGCATCAGCTGAGGTACTTCGTGGCGGTCGCAGAAGTACGACATTTCACCCAAGCCGCCGACATCGTCGGCATAACCCAGCCCTCGCTGAGTAAGCAAATTCACGCTCTGGAGGCCGACCTCGGCGCCCCGCTCTTCGAACGGGTAAGGGGCAACATCGCCCTCACGGCCGCCGGCGAGGTGCTGCTGCCGTTGGCCAAGCGGATCCTCGCCGACGTCGACACGGCCACCCGCGAGGTGCAGGAGCTGGTCGGCCTGCGCCGCGGGCGGGTCCGCCTGGGCGCCACCCCGAGCCTCGCCACCTCCCTCGCCCCGCCGGTGCTGCGCCGGTTCCGCGACGCCCATCCCGCCGTCGACCTGCGGGTGGAGGAGGGCGGCTCGCAGGACCTGGTGCGCGACCTGCTCCGGGGCGACCTGGACCTGGCGCTGATCATCATGCCGGCGCAGGGGCCCGACCCCGGGCTGCGCGCCGACCCGATCCTGCGGGAGAGCCTCGTGGTCGCCTCGCTGGAGGAGCTACCGGCCACCACCCCCGGCGGGGAACTGCGCATCACCGACCTGCGGGACCGGCCCATGGTGATGTTCCGGGAGGGCTACGACCTGCGCGACGCGACGATCCAGGCCTGCCGCGCCGCGGGCTTCGAGCCGACGTTCGCCGTCGACGGCGGCGAGATGGACGCCGTGCTGAGCTTCGTCGAGGCCGGGCTGGGCGTCGCGCTGGTGCCCGGCATCGTGGTCGCGCGCCGCCCGCGCGTCCGCGTCACCCGGCTGGCCCCGCCCGGCGTGACCCGGACCATCGCGGTCGCCCGGCGCAGGGACGTCGTGCCCACCAACGCCGGCCGGGAGCTGCGCCGGATCCTCCTGGAGTACGTGCGCGACGCCACCGCCGACGGCGAGCTGCCGCCCGGCGTCGAACCACTCTGACCGGTCAGCGACCCTCGGCCTCGTCCATCGCCCGGTAGATGCGCTGCTCCGACACGGGGTACGGGGTGCCGAGCGCCTGGGCGAACACGTTCACCCGCAGCTCCTCGATCATCCAGCGGATCTGCCGGGCCGTCGCCGACCGCCGCCGCGCCGGTGGCAGCGCCGCGAGCATCTCCTGGTACTCCTTCTGCACCACGGCGATGCGGTCCTGCTGCTGCTTGTCGCGCTGCGGGTTGCCGGGCAGCCGGTCCAGGCGCCGCTCGATCGCGGTGAGGTAGCGCAGCAGGTCCGGCAGGCGGGCGTACCCGGCCTCGGTGACGAACCCGGCGTGCACGAGGCCGGTGAGCTGGTTGCGGATGTCGGCCAGGGCCGCCACCACGGCCAGGTTCTTCGTGGCACCGAGCCGCTGCTCCACCGCGTACGCCGCGGCGAGCACCCGGCGTACCCGCTCCATCACCTCGACCACGGTGTCGACCAGGTCGGCGCGGACCCGCTCCCGCAGGGCGGCGAAACCGTCGGCGTCCCAGGCCGGGCCGCCCGCGTCGGCGATCAGCTTGTCGATGGCCGCGCCGGTCGCGTCCTCGATGAGCGCCTGCACCCCGCCGTGCGGGTTGCGCGACAGCGCCAGCTTCGCCTCGTTCGACAGCCGCCCCTGCAGGAACGTCGCCGGGGACGGGACCGTGAGCCGCAGCAGCCGCCGCGTGCCCGCCCAGTGGGCCGCCTCCGCCTCCTCCGCCGAGTCGAAGACCCGTACGCCGACCGTGGCGCCCTCGTCGACCAGCGCCGGGTACGCGGTCACCGCGTACCCCGCGCGGACCTGCTCGATGGTCCGGGGGAGCGTGCCGAAGCTCCACTCGCGCAGCCCGGTGCGGGCCACGTCCGGCGCGGCGGCCGCCACCACCTGGCGTACCTCCGCCTTGAGCTGCCGTTGCAGCGCCGGCAGGTCCTTGCCCTCGGCGACCGGCCGGTCGTCCTCCCCGAGCACCCGGAACGTCACCCGCAGGTGCGCCGGGAGCTTCGTGAGGTCCCAGGCGTCGCGCGGCACGGTGACCCCGGTCATCCGGCGCAGTTGCCGGGTCAGCGCGTCCAGCAGCGGCTCCTCGCCGGCCGGCATCGCGGCGAGCGCCGCCCGCGCGTAGTCGGGCACCGGCACGAAGTTGCGGCGCAGCGCCTTGGGCAGCGAGCGGATCAGCGCGATCACCAGTTCCTCGCGCAGCCCCGGCACCTGCCAGTCGAAGCTCTCCGCCGGCACCTGGTTGAGCAGCGGCAGCGGGATGTCCACCGTGACACCGTCGGTCGGGGTGCCCGGCTCGAACCGGTACGTGAGCGGCAGCGCCACGCCGTCGGCCCGCCACTCGTCCGGGTAGTCGGCCTCGTCGACCCCGCCCCGACCCGCGTTGACCAGCAGCTCCCGGGTGAAGGTGAGCAGGTCGGGTCGGTCGCGGCGGGCCTTCTTCCACCAGGCGTCGAAGTGGCGTCCGGAGACCACGTCGGCCGGGATGCGGGCGTCG
Organism: Micromonospora globbae; assembly: GCF_036184225.1. NCBI lineage: Bacteria > Bacillati > Actinomycetota > Actinomycetes > Micromonosporales > Micromonosporaceae > Micromonospora > Micromonospora globbae. The sequence goes on along the minus strand of NZ_CP108084.1, from coordinate 3,230,720 downwards.
TAGAAGTCGAAGATGGTCTGGTCGTCGACGAGGATGTCCCGGCGGCGGGCGCGGTTCTCCAGCTCCTCGATCTCGGCCAGCAGCCGCTGGTTGTCCCGCCAGAACTGGTGGTGGGTCTGCCAGTCGCCCTCGACCAGCGCGTGCCGGATGAACAGCTCGCGGCTCAACGCCGGGTCGATGCGCCCGAAGTTCACCTTGCGCGAGGTGACCAGCGGGATGCCGTAGAGCGTGACCTTCTCGTACGCCATCACGGCCGCCTGCTTCTTCTCCCAGTGCGGCTCGCTGTAGCTGCGCTTGACGAGGTGCTGGGCGAGCGGCTCGACCCACTCCGGCTCGACCCGGCCGGCGATCCGGCCCCACAGCCGGGAGGTCTCCACCAGCTCGGCGGCCATCACCCAGCGGGGCGGCTTGCGGAACAGCGCCGAGCCGGGGAAGAGCGCGAACTTCGCGCCGCGAGCACCCAGGTACTCGTTCTTCTGCGGGTCCTTGAGCCCCACGTGGGAGAGCAGGCCGGCCAGCAGCGACTGGTGCACCCGCGCGGTGTCGATCTCCTCCGGCAGGTCCGCGCCGACCCCGCGCCGGCCGTCACCGCCGGGCCGGCCGTCACCGTCGGCGCCGCGCCGCCCCTCCGCGCGGCCCGGTCGCCCGCCGCCGGCCGGTTCGGGCGTACGCAGCACCTGGCGCAGCTGGCTCACGATGTCCTGCCACTCGCGCACCCGCAGGTAGTTGAGGTACTCGGCCTTGCACATGCGTCGGAAGGCGCTGGAGGACAGGGCCCGTTGCTGCTCGCGCAGGTAGCGCCACAGGTTGAGCAGCGCCACGAAGTCCGACTCGCGGTCGGTGAACCGGGCATGCGCCTGGTCGGCCTGGGCCTGCCGGTCGGCCGGCCGCTCCCGCGGATCCTGGATCGACAGCGCCGCGGCGATGACCATGACCTCGGTGGCGCAGCCGTTGCGCTCGCCCTCGACCACCATCCGGGCCAGCCGGGGGTCGACCGGAAGCTGCGCCAGCCGCCGCCCCAGCGAGGTGAGGCGCTTCGCCGGGTCGGTCTCGGTCGGGTCGAGGGCGCCCAGCTCGTGCAGCAGGTTGACGCCGTCGGTGATGTTCCGCCGGTCCGGCGGGTCGATGAACGGGAACGCCGCGATGTCGCCGAGCCCGATCGCGGTCATCTGGAGGATCACCGACGCGAGGTTCGTCCGCAGGATCTCCGGGTCGGTGAACTCCGGACGGGAGAGGAAGTCCTGCTCGTCGTAGAGGCGGATGCAGATGCCGTCGGAGGTGCGGCCACAGCGTCCCTTGCGCTGGTTGGCCGACGCCTGCGAGATCGGCTCGATCGGCAGCCGCTGCACCTTCAGCCGGTTGCTGTAGCGGGAGATGCGGGCGGTGCCCGCGTCCACCACGTACTTGATGCCGGGAACGGTCAGCGACGTCTCCGCCACGTTGGTCGCCAGCACGACCCGCCGCCCGCGGTGCGGGGCGAACACCCGGTGCTGTTCGGCGGTGGAGAGGCGGGCGTACAGCGGCAGGATCTCGGTGCCACGCAGCGCCGGCTTCTTCTCCACCAGCCGGCCCAGCGCCTCGGCGGTGTCGCGGATCTCCCGCTCGCCGCTGAGGAAGACCAGGATGTCGCCGGGGCCCTCGGCGGCCAGCTCCTCGACGGCGTCGCCGATCGCCTGGATCTGGTCGCGGACGTTCTCCTCGTCCCCGTCGTCCTCCTCCGACCCGGTGACCTCGACCAGCGGCCGGTAACGCACCTCCACCGGGTAGGTCCGGCCGGACACCTCGACCACCGGCGCGGGGTTGCCCTCGGCGTCGGCGAAGTGCCGGGCGAACCGGTCGGTCTCGATGGTCGCCGAGGTGATGATCACCTTGAGGTCGGGACGGCGGGGGAGGAGCTGCTTCAGGTAGCCGAGGATGAAGTCGATGTTGAGGCTGCGCTCGTGGGCCTCGTCGACGATCAGCGTGTCGTACTGGCGCAGCATCCGGTCGGTCTGCAGCTCGGCGAGCAGGATGCCGTCGGTCATCAGCTTCACGAGGCTGCGCTCGCTCACCTGGTCGGTGAAGCGGACCTTGTAGCCGACGACGTCGCCCAGCTCGGTGCCGAGCTCCTGGGCGATCCGGTCGGCCACCGTACGCGCGGCCAGCCGGCGGGGCTGGGTGTGCCCGATGAGCCCGTGCACGCCGCGGCCCAGCTCCAGGCAGATCTTCGGCAGCTGGGTGGTCTTGCCGGAGCCGGTCTCCCCGGCCACGATGACCACCTGGTGGTCGCGGATGGCGGCGGCGAGGTCGTCCTTGCGTTCGCTCACCGGCAGGCCGGCCGGATAGGTGATCTCCGGCACCGCGGCCCGCCGTTGCGCCAGCCGCAGCTCGGCCCGGTCGACCTCGGCGGCGATCTCGGTGAGCGCCGCCGCCCGCCGCTCCGGGTCGCGCACCTTGCGGACGCCGTCCAGCCGCCGCTGGAGCCGGCGCTGATCGCGGAACATCAGGGAGGAGAGGCGGCGGTGCAGCTCCCGGACGGCGTCGGGCGCGGCAGGTGCGGCTGGATTCTGCATGTCGTGGCCAAGGATAGGCAGGCGCCGGCCGGAGCGCCCCCGGGTTACCGCCGCGGCCGATCGACTCACCGCGGCGCCCCGACCCGGCGCCCCGACGTCCCGGGACGTCGCGCGGGCGGCCCCGGCTAGAGTGGCGGCCGACCGGGCCGACCACGGGAGAGCGGATGACCATGCGGGACACCGACCGGGCGCTCGTGCAGGCCGCGACGGCCGTCGCGAAGCTGCGCTGCCGCGGCGACAACCACACGGTCGCCGCCGCCGCCCGGACCGCCGACGGCCGGGTCTTCACCGGCGTGAACGTCTACCACTTCACCGGCGGGCCCTGCGCCGAACTGGTGGTCATCGGCGCCGCCGCCACCCAGGGCGCGGGCGAGCTGGAGACCATCGTGGCGGTGGGCGACCGGGGCCGCGGGGTGATCCCGCCGTGCGGGCGCTGCCGGCAGGTGCTGCGGGAGTACTTCCCCTCGATCCGGGTGATCGTCGGCCCCATGGACGCGTTGCGGGTCGTCGGGATCGACGACCTGCTCCCCGAGACGTACGTCTGGGCGGATCACCAGATCGAGCCCACGCCCGGGCCCGTGCCCACGCCCCGGCCCGCCGACTGACCTGCGCTGGCGATCCCGCCGTCGTCCGGGGCGGCTTCTGCCCTTCGGCCGCGGTGGTCCGGGGGCGGCTGTCGTCCGGGGGCGACTGCCGTCCGGGGGCCCTGCCGTCCGGGACGCCGTTGTCCGAGCCGCGCTGTCGGCCGGCGCGGTCCGGCCGGCCGGCTCCGCCGCGGCGCGGCGCAGGTCAGTCCTCGGGGCCGCCCACCGGCCCGTCGGGGCGCGCCCCCGGTAGCTGGTCGTCCGGCCGCGACGAGCGGCGCCGTCGCAGGCCGACGCCCGCGGCGACCGCGAGGCCGACCGCCCCGAGCGCGATCTTGAAGCCCACCGTGCCGAGGGCGAGGTGACCGAGGGCGCTCACGGCGGTCCCGGCCCACCATTCGGGGTCGAGGAAGCGGCCCCGGTCGGCGCGGTACTCCCAGTCGCGCGCCCACCAGCCGAGCGCCACCAGCGCCAGCGCCGCCGCCCCGGCCAGCAGCGCGGCCGCGGCGTACCGCCCGCCGTTCGTGTGCCCACCCATGACCGGGACGATAACGGTGCCCCGCACCCCGCCGGTCAGTCGCCGGCCGCCGCCTCCAGCATCGACCGCGGAACCGGCACGCCCTCGTAGCGGACGTTCCCCTCGGGCACCATCCAGCTCACCACGTGTACCTCGAGCTGGCCGGCACGCACGGCGGGATCGTTGTGATAAAGCTCGCGGGCCATGTCGCGGTGCACGGAGAGCACGACGAGACCGCGCAGCCGGGCGTCGTCGGTGTCCACGAACGGCCCCGCGGCGAGGACCAGACCCTGCTCGACCAGCCCCGCCTGGTGGGCGAGGTGCGCGTCCCGCAGCCGGTCGGCCGCGTCCCGGGGCAGCTCCGGGGCGTTCGACGGCCGGGCCAGGAGGACGACCGTGTGCTGGTCGAATCGCATGCCCCCACCCTAGGGTCGCGGGTCGCCGCCGGTACGGCGTTCGCGACCGCGACGAGGAGGGCCGGGTCGATGGACGGCCGCCGCGCAGGTCCGCCCCGGCGGGTCGGATAAGGTAAGGCGAACCTAAGCGCGTACCCGGGGAAGATTCGTGACCACCCTCGTCAGCCGGCCGGCCCTCGCCGGTCCCCGCACCAGCGCCCGCGGTGGCCGCCGGCTCGCGGTCACCCTCGCGGCAGCGCTGGTGCTGCTGCTCACCGTGCTGGCGAGCTTCGCCCTCGGCAGCCGGTCGCTCCCCGTCGACCAGGTGTGGCACGCGATCGTCGCCCCCGACGGCGGCGAGGCGAGCACGATCGTGCGGGAACTGCGACTGCCGCGTACCGCTCTGGGGCTCGCCGTCGGTGTGGCGCTCGCCGTGGCCGGCGTGCTCCTCCAGGCCCTCACCCGCAACCCGCTGGCCGAGCCGCGCATCCTCGGCATCAGCGCCGGCGCGTCGTTCGGCGTGGTGCTGGCCATCTCCGTCTTCGGCGTCGGCACGCTCGCCGGCTACGTCTGGTTCGGCATCGGCGGCGCCGTCCTCGCCGGGCTGCTGGTCTTCGCCGTGGCCGCCCGCGCCCGCGAGGGCGCGAGCCCCGTCACGCTCGCGCTGGTCGGCGCCGCGCTCGACGCCAGTCTCGCCTCCGTGGTGTACGCGCTGCTCAGCATCGACGCCCGTACCTTCGAGGAGTACCGCTTCTGGGTGGTCGGCGGGCTCACCGGGCGCGACGTGTCGGTGGCCGTGCAGGTGCTGCCGTTCGTGCTCGGCGGCCTCGTGCTGGCCGCCCTGGTCGCCCGGGGCCTCGACGCGCTCGCGCTCGGCGACGACGTGGCGCGCGGCCTCGGCCACCGGATCGGGCTGGTCCGTCTCGGCGGCGGGGCGGCCGCGGTGCTGCTCACCGGGGCGGCCGTGGCCGCCGCCGGCCCCATCGCCTTCGTCGGACTCGCGGTGCCGCACCTGGCCCGGGCCCTCGTCGGCGCCGACCACCGGTGGACGCTCGCCGTGTCGGCGCTGCTCGGCCCGGCGCTGCTGCTCGGCGCCGACATCGTCGGCCGGCTGGTCGATCCGCCCGGCGAGATACCGGCCGGCATCATCACCGCGCTGATCGGCGCGCCCCTGCTCGCCGTCCTGGTGCGCCGCGCGAAGGTGGTGACCGCGTGAGCGCCCCCGACACGGTCACCGGGCCGGCCGCCGCGTCGGGCGTCGCCGCCCGCCTGCCGGGCCGTACGCTGCTGCGCATCGGCGGAGCGAGCGTGCAGGTCCGCCGCCGCTCGGTGCTGGTCGCCGCCGTACTCGTCGTGCTGCTGGCGGTCGCCGGCGTGCTCAGCCTCTCCCTCGGCACCCCGTACGTCGCCCCGGCCGACGTGCTGCACGCGCTCTCCGGCGCCGGCACCCCGTACGACCTGGTCGTCTTCGACCTGCGGATGCCGCGGCTGGTGCTCGCGGCGGTGGCCGGCGCGGCGTTCGGCGTGGCCGGCACGCTCATCCAGAGCGTGGCGCGCAACCCCCTCGCGAGCCCGGACGTCATCGGCATCACCCAGGGCGCGGGACTCGCCGCGACCGTGGCGCTCACCGGTGGCGCGGCCGCCGTGCTGGTGGGCCCGGCGGCACTGGCCGGCGGGCTGCTCGCCGCGGCCGTCGTGCTCGCCCTCGGCGCCCGGCACGGGCTGGCCGCTCAGCGATTCGTGCTGGCCGGCGTGGCGGTGGCGTTCGCGTTCCGCGCGCTCACCGAGATCGTGATGCTCACCGCCGACCCGATCGACGGCCTGCGCGCGCAGATCTGGCTGATCGGCACCCTGGCCGGCAAGGGCTGGGGCGAGACGGCCTGGATCGCCGGGACGCTGCTCGTGCTCCTGCCGGTGCTGGCCTGGGCGGGGTGGGCGCTGAACAGCAGCGCGCTCGACGACGACACCGCGCGGGGCATCGGCCTGCGCCCGGTGGCGCGCCGGATCGGGCTCGCCGGCACCGGCGTGCTCGTCGCCGCGATGGTCACTGCCCAGGTCGGCGCGGTCGACTTCGTGGCGCTCGTGGCGCCGCAGGTGGCCCGCCGGCTGGTCCGGGCCGAACGGCCGCCGATGGTCTGCGCCGCGCTGCTCGGCGCCCTGCTGCTGGTGCTGGCCGATCTCGCCGGGCGGCGGCTGTTCGCGCCGACCCAACTGCCGGCCGGTGTGCTGACCGCGGCCATCGGCGGCCCGTACCTCATGTACCTGCTGTTGCGGGGCCGCCGGAGGTCGTCGTGACCACCCGTACCCGCCCCTGTTCGCCGACCACCCTTCGGGAGGCATGATGCTCTCCACCCGCGACCTGGTCGCCGGCTACGACGAGCGGACCGTGCTGGACGGGCTGGACCTGGAGCTGCCCGCCGACGCGTTCACCGTGATCGTCGGGCCGAACGCGTGCGGCAAGTCGACCCTGCTGCGCACGCTGGCCCGGCTCCTCGCCCCCCGCCGCGGCACGGTGCTGCTGGACGGCACGGCCATCCGGGAACTGCCCACGCGGGAGGTGGCCCGCCGACTCGCGGTGCTTCCGCAGAGCCCGCTGGTGCCCGAGGGCGTCACCGTGGCCGACCTGGTCGGGCGGGGACGCCAGCCGTACCAGCGCTGGTGGCGGCAGTGGTCGGAGCAGGACAGCGCCGCCGTGGAGCGCGCCATGACGCTGGCCGACGTCGCGGGGCTCGCCGACCGGCCGGTGGACACCCTCTCCGGCGGCCAGCGGCAGCGGGTGTGGATCGCCATGACCCTCGCCCAGGACACCGAGGCGCTGCTGCTGGACGAACCGACCACGTTCCTCGACCTGGCCCACCAGGTGGAGGTGCTGGACCTGCTGCACCGGCTGCGCGCCGAGCGGGGCCGCACGGTCGTCGCCGTGCTGCACGACCTCAACCAGGCCGCCCGGTACGCCGACCACCTGGTCGCGATGCGGGCCGGCGCCGTGGTGGCCGCCGGGCCGCCGCGCGAGATCCTGACCGCGGACCTGGTCCGCGAGGTGTTCGGGCTCGACTGCGTGGTCGTGCCCTGCCCGGTGACCGGCGCTCCGCTCGTGGTACCCGCCCTCACCAGCCCCACCCTGGCCGGTCCGTCCCGCGCGTCCGGCGGGTCTGCCGCCCCCGGCGGGTCTGCCGCGTCCGCCGCCTCCGGCGGTGGGCCCGGTGCCGCCGGCGCCGCGTCGGTCGGCGGTGGGTCCGCCGCCACGCCGGCCGCTGGTGCGTCGGTCGGGGGTCCGTCCGGCGCCGCCGTCGGCTCCGGCACCACGTCAACCGCCGGGTCCGCCGGCGCCACTCCGGCCGCGGGCGACACCGCGCTCGCCGGCTCGTACCCTTCGGAAGGAATCTGATGCGTCGTCGTCTCGTCGCGGTCCTCACCGCGGCCGTCGCCCTCGGCGTCGGGCTCACCGCCTGCGGTGAGAGCGACCCGGTCGCCGGCACCACCGGTGGGGACACCGTGGAGATCACCCACGCCATGGGCACCACCAAGGTGCCCGCCCACCCCCAGCGCGTCGTCGTGCTGGACACGGACAAGATCGACACCGCGCTGTCGCTCGGTGTCACCCCGGTCGGCGCCGCCGTGGCCGGCGAGGCCCGGAGCTGGCCGACGTACTTCGGCGAGGACAAGCTCGCCGGCATCAAGGAGGTCGGGGTGCTCACCGAGCCCGACCTGGAGGCGATCAACGCGCTGAAGCCCGACCTGATCCTGGGCAGCAAGTTCCGCCAGGAGAAGTTCTACGACGAGCTGTCCGCCATCGCGCCGACGGTCTTCACGGAGAAGGTCGGGATCACCTGGAAGGAGAACTTCCTCCTCGACGGCAAGGCGCTCGGCAAGGAGCAGGAGGCGAAGGACCTGCTCGCCGCGTACGAGGCTCGGGCCAAGGAGTTCGGCGCCAAGCTCGGCGACGCCGCCTCCCGCAAGGTGTCGATCGTCCGGTTCATGCCCGGCAACATCCGCGTCTACGGCCCGGAGTCCTTCTCCGGGATCGTCATCGGGGACACCGGGCTGGGCCGCCCCGAGCGCCAGATGCTCGCCAACAAGGACGACAAGCGCTTCGACCTGGTGAGCCCCGAGCGGGTCGACGAGGTCGACGGTGACGTCATCTTCGTGACGGCGTACGGCGAGAAGGCCGCCGCCGAGCAGGCCAAGGTGACGGCGGGCAGCCTCTGGAAGAACCTGTCGGCGGTGAAGGCGAACAAGGCGCACGTCGTGTCCGACGAGGTCTGGATGACCGGCATCGGCGTCGGCGCCGCCAACAAGATCCTCGACGACCTGGAGAAGTACCTGTCCGCGTAAGCCAGTGCCGCCGCGACGGCCGTGCCGCCGCGACGCGCGGGCCGCTCGGGTCGCGCGATGATCGCGCTGGATCCGTGACGTAGTGGCCTCCCGACGATCGGGAGGCCACTACTTCCGTGTTGGGGCGCGATCGTGGCGCCTCACGCCCGGCCACGCGGGCCGCGGGCGCGCAGGGCGGCCCGGACCTCCGCCACGAAGCCGGGAAAGTCGTCCCGGAGGCGTCGGGCGGTCAGGTGCAGGACGATCCAGTCCTCGCCGAGGAGCCGGTTGAGGCGCCGGCGGTCCCGGTGGAACTGCTCCGGGTCGTCGTGCCAGAGCCCGTCGTACTCGACGGCGACCTTGAACTCGGGCCACGCGAGGTCGAGGCGTGCCACGAACCTGCCGTCACGCTCGACCACGAACTGGGTGACCGGCCGGGGCAGCCCGGCGAGCACCAGCCGGACGCGGGTGCGCGACTCCTGCGGCGACTCCGCCCCGGCGTCGGCCAGGTCCACGGCGCGGAGCAGCGCACGCCAGCCCCGCCGCCCCGCCCGAGCCAGGGCGTACTCCCGCAGTGCCGTGACGTCGGTGAGTCGACGGGCGAGCAGGCCGTCGACGACGACCACCGCCTCCACGGGGTCGAGCCAGCGGGCGACGTCCCAGCACGTACGGGCCGGTGAGGTGACGAGGAGCCCGGCGCGGTCGACGACGTCCTCCGGGTCGAGCACACCGTGGTGCACGCGCAGCCCCGCCATCGGGCCCCTGCGGGAGCCTGGACGGGTGCTGTCGGGCCGCCCCGACGGGTGTTGGGGCGATCCGGGGCCGGTGACCGTGTCGATCGGCACGAGCACGTCGATCGGCTGATCCGGCGGTACGGTCCCCACCCCGTGGAGGGCCGCCGCGGACCGGCCGGCGATCGCCGTGCCGGGTGGGGTCAGCCAACGCCCGACCGCGAGGCACCTCGTCCGGTGCGTGACGGTGACCTGCGTGTCGGCGTAGACGTCGCGAAAGAGCGGCCGCCAGGCCGAGCTGCGCAGATCGTTGCGGCTCAGCAGCCCCCGGGATACGGCGGCGGAGCCGCGGAAGATCCGGCCGCGCAGCTGGGGTGGACGGCGAGGGGACTTCGGCATGCCGTACAGGCTGGCGGATGACCGGGCCGCCCCGCTGCCCCTGTGGACAACCCCTCAAGATCGCGCTGCAACACGAAAGTAGTGGCCTCCCGAGCTGCGGGAGGCCACTACTTTCCGCATCGAGCGTGATCTTGCAGGGTGCCGGCGCCCGCCGGCGGGCGGCTCCCGGCGGCGCCCGGCGGCCCGGTCGGGCCGGCTCGGTGTTCGTCAGGCGGCGGTGCTCCAGAGGGCGCGGAAGGCGGCCGCCTCGCCGGCGAGCCAGCGTTCGACCTGGTCGGCCTTGACGCCCTCGGGCATCCGGTGCGCCTGGCCGCGCCGGACGTCCACGAGGACCGGCTCGGCGTGCGGGAGCACCGCGTCCATGTGGCGGGCCATGAGGTGCAGGGTGGCGAGCACCGCCTCCTCGCTCGGCGGGGTCTCGTCGAAGTGCAGTCGGACCGCCTCGGCGCGCCCGTCGGCGTAGCGTACGCCGAAGTGGGGGTTGATCTTGACGGGCAGGTCGCCGAGCATCGCGAGGGCGTCGCGGGTCTGGGCCAGGTCGACCGAGGTCGGCTCGCCGAGGGAGCGCAGCCAGGCCGTCGCGCCGGGCACCAGCGCCTGGTAGAGCGGGCGCCAGCGGGGCTTGACCTGCTCGGCCACCTGGTCGAGGTGGGTGCCGCCGGTGTGGAAGGCGATGTCGGCCTTGAGCGCCTTCACGAACTGGCCGTGCGGGTTGAAGCCGGAACGGCTGGCCCGCTGCTTGCGGAGGCCGCCCACGAAGGTCGCCTTCGTGGGGCCGGTGCGGTCGACGTAGCGGGTGAAGCCGAGGAGGGTGGCGTAGGGCGTGAGGGGGGCGGAGGCGGGCGCGGTCACGGTCGTCCTCCCAGGTCAAGAGCGCGATTAGTACATACATTCTAATCGGCGGGTATGACATCGCCCAGGGAAAGTTGGCCCGATCGAGGCCCCGAACAGGCGGTCGGCGTGCCGGTTCGGCACCCACCCGCGACCGCCGCCCGGGCCGGGTCGGCTGGGAGCCGGTTCGGACGCCCCGGCTCCCGCCGACACACGTCAGCCCGCCACGCCCGTGCCGGTCTCCAACAGCGACTTCAGGTCGCTGAGGACGAAGGACCAGCCGCCGCCGGTGCCGGGCAGCGCACCGCCGACCAGGGCGGCCGTCTGCGGGGCGTCGGCGACGTCGTGGGTGACCGTGAGGGTGGTGAGCCCCCGCTCGTCCTGGCCGATCTCGTACGTCAACCGGCTGGGCGGCTCGGCGGCCATGCCGGGATCGCCGATCATCCGCCAGGTCAGCGCCAGCCGGGTGTTCGGCTCGGCCTCGATCACCTCGCCCTCGACCACCACCATGCTGACGCCCGGGCCGACCATCGCCTCGCTGGCGTACTGGCGGAACACCCCGCCCTGGCGGGTGTCGATGTCGATGCGCCCGCCGTAGCCGTAGCGCTGGGTCCAGTCGGACCGGGTCGGCGCCGTCCAGATCTGCTCCGGGGTCGCCTTCAGGTAGACGCGGTACGTCTGTACCTCGGTCTGTTGCAGGGTGCTCATCGTCGCTGCTCCTCGCGGATCGGTTGGCCGGAACCCGGCTGGCGCCGGCGTCCTGGTCAGCCTCCGCCGCACCGGCCACGGTGGACATCCGTGCCGACCACGGATCCGGCACGGATCGGGCCACGGATCGCGCCGTGCGGCCCGGCCGGTGAGAGCGTGACGTGGGTCAGCGGTGCGGCGTGACCATGCCCAGAGCCGTCAGCTCCGTCCGCGCCTCGGCCTCGCGGCCGGGCAGCAGCGCCAACGTGCAGGCGTACTCGGCGCGGGCGCCGAGGCGCTGCCACCGGGTGAGCGTGGCGGCGATCGCGTCGACGTCACCGGTCAACCGGCCCCTGGCCCGGGCCAGGCAGGCGGCGGCCCAGGCGTTGTCGGCCGTCAACCGCTCAGCCGCCGCGAGCCACGCGGCCGCGTCCGGTAGACCGGCTGCGACCGCGAGTTCCGCACCGACGGCGCGGGCGTACGTGTCGTAGCGGAAGCGGGGGAAGTCGGCGAAGCTCTGCTCGACCATCCGGGCCGCCTCGGTGAAGTCCGACAGGTGCAGGGCGACCCGGCCCGCCGCGAACACCGCGGACGCCAGCGCGGAGACGTCCACGCCCGTGCCGGAGGTGCACCGGCTCAGCCGCTGTCGCCAGCACCGCAGGCCCGTCCGGTCACCGCGCAGTCCACTGCCGAGCAGGGCGAACGCGGTGGCGCAGGCCACGTCTCCGCTGCCCGGCCGGCCACTGCGTTGCCAGCCGTCCCACACCGTCTCCGCCCGTGCCAGCGCCTCGTCCAGCTCACCGTTGAGGACCAGGGCCGGTACCACGCTGCCGATGGACCGGTAGGAACGGTCGCCGAGCAGGTCGTCCCGGTCCATCCGGCGAGCCACCGACAGCGCGCCGGGCAGATCCCCGGCCCGCAGCGCGACCGTGGCCGCGACGTGGAAGATGTCGCCGATCTCCGGTGCCGTCCTCGGTTCGGAGCGGTCCAGCGAGTCCAGCAGCGCCAACCGTTGCTCGCCGATCCGGCGTGCCTGTGCCGCCCGGCCGGCCTGGGTCGCGGCCGTGCCCAACACGTCCAGGCCCGCGCTCGCCAGCACCGGATCGCCACTGCGGCGGGCGAGCCGTTCGGCGTCCTCGGCCAGGGCCGGGTCCGGGTCGTACGGGCGCGCGCCGGCGTGCCACGCCGCGGCGATGGCGACCGCCGCCGCGACGACGGGGTCGGCGGCGTCCCCCGCGGCGCGGGCCCGCTCCAGCAGCCCGGTGAGCCGCTCGCGGGAGAGGTCGGTGGCGATCCGCCCGTCGAAGCGGTACACCAGCTCGACCACCCGGGCAAGGGCGAGCGCCTCGGCGTTGCCGTCGCCCGCCACAGCGGCCTGGCCGGCGGCCGCGAGCAGCAGGTTCAGCACCCGTGTCCCGGGTTCGGTGCCGATCAACGCGCAGTCCGCCGCGCTGCGCAGGTCCCGGGCCGCCTCCGCCGGGTCTCCCGCCAGCACGGCCGCCCGCCGGTAGTAGTCGAGCGCCTCGGCCAGGAAGCGGCGGGCGTACGTCAGGCGGCCGAGGGCCCGCGCCAACCGGTGCGACGCCGGGTGGCGGCGGGGAGCGTGACCGAGCAGCGCGGCGCGCAGGTCGTCGGCGACCAGGTCGTAGTCGTCGCGCCAGGGGCCGTCCAACCGCCCGGCGAGGTCGGTCGCCACCGAGGTGGCCCACTCCAGGTAGCGGTCTCCGACGTCCCCACGCGCCGGGTCGGCGTCGAGCCGCTCCCGTGCGAAGGCGCGGACGGTGCCGAGCAGCGGCCAGCGACACGCGTCCCGCTCCCGGGTCACCAGGCTCTTGTCGACGAGCCGGCCGAGCAGGTCGGCGCTCTCCGCCAGGTCGCCCGACCCGGACACCCGAGCCGCCGCAGCCAGGTCGAAGGCCCCGGCGAACACCGAGAGGCGCCGGAACAGCGCCTGCTCGGCAGGCTGCAGCAGGTCGTAGCTCCAGCTCAGGACCGCCCGCAGCGATCGGTGCCGGGCGTCGGCCCGACGCGCCCCCGCCAACGTCCGGAGCGGGTCGGCGAGCGCGGTGAGAAGGCCGGCCGCGCCCAGCGACACGCTGCGCGCGGCGGCGAGTTCGATGGCCAGCGGCACGTTGTCGAGCCGGCGGCACAGTTCGCCGACGAGCGCCGGGTCGTCCGGCACGTCCGCTCCCGCGGCCCGGGCCCGGTCGTCGAAGAGGGTGAGCCCTTCCGAGTCGGACAGCGGTCCGATCCGTACCACCCGCTCTTCGGCTGCTCCCAGCTGTTCCCGGCTGGTGGCCAGCACGGTCACGCCGGGACACGCGGACAGGATCTCCGCCACGAACGCCGCCGCCGCGTCCAGCAGGTGCTCGCAGTTGTCGATCACGAGCAGGAGCCGCCGAGCACCGAGGTCCGCCTTCACCGCGCCGAGCAGCGGCTGGCTCGGGGCCGGGGTGACCCCGAGCGCGGCGGCCACCGCGGGAACGACGTATCCACTCCGGACGGGCACCAGGTCGACGAAGGCGCCACCGTCGCGGAACCGTGGCGCGAGCTCGGCCGCCAGCGCGGTGGCGAGCCTGGTCTTACCCACCCCGCCGGGCCCGACGAGGGTCACCAGCCGAGCTTCGGTGACCACGGCCGCCAACTGCTCGCGCTCCGGTCCTCGGCCGACGAAGCTGCTCGCGGTCGGCGGCAGTCCGGTGACGCGGGGCGGGGAGGCCGGCGGCGCCCCGCGGGCCGAGGTCGCGAGGGCGGACAGCGCCCGCCGGTCGGGCACGTCGTGCTTACGCAGAAGCGACGAGACGTGGCTCTCCACGGTGCGGACGGAGATGAAGAGCCGCGCGGCGATCTCCGCGTTGGTGCGATGCTCACCCAGCAGGGCGAGCACCTCCGCCTCCCGGGCGGAGACCTGCGCCTCCCTCGGTCCGCTCATCGGCTCGCGGGGTGCCACATTGGACCGGTGGGGCGCACTGCTCGGTTTCCCACGTTCGCAGCGTACGGCGTCGGGCCGACCGGTCGTGCTCTCCGCCCGGGCGGCCGGTCGATCCCGACAGCGGTCCCGGTGCCTAGAGCTGCCCGACGGACGTGATCCGGACGACCGCCTCGCCGGCCTCGTCCGACGCGGCGAGGTCGACCTCGGCGCTGATGCCCCAGTCGTGGTCGCCCTCGGGGTCGTCGAGGATCTGCCGCACCGTCCAGGTCGAGCGGCCCTGCTCGATCATGAGCAGCGCCGGGCCGCGCGCGTCCGGGCCGGTGCCGATCGAGTCGTACGTCTCGAAGTACGGCTCCAGCGCGTCCGCCCAGGCGTCGGCGTCCCACCCGTCGCCGGCGTCGAGTTCCCCGAGGAGATCCCACCGGCGCAGGGCGGCTAGCTCGACCCGCCGGAACAGCGCGTTGCGCACCAGCACCCGGAACGCGCGGGTGTTCCGCGTCACCGCGGCGGGCCGGTCGTCGAGCGAGGCGGCGACCTCCTCGACGTCGGACGGGTTGCGCAGCCGCTCCCACTCGTCGATGAGGCTGGAGTCCACCTGCCGCACGAGTTCGCCGAGCCACTCGATGAGGTCGATGAGTTCCTCGGTCTTGGCGTCCTCGGGGACGGTCTGCCGCAGCGTCTTGTACGCGTCGGCGAGGTAGCGCAGCACCAGCCCCTCGGAGCGGGACAGCCCGTAGAACTGCACGTACTCGGGGAAGGTCATGGCCCGCTCGTACATGTCCCGGACGACGGACTTGGGGGAGAGCTGGTGGTCGGCCACCCACGGGTGCCCCTGCCGGTACATCTCGTACGCCGACTCGAGCAGCTCGGCGAGCGGCTTGGGCCAGGTCACCTCGTCGAGCAGTTCGAGGCGTGCCTCGTACTCGATGCCCTCGGCCTTCATGGCGGCGACCGCCTCGCCGCGCGCCTTGAACTGCTGCGCCGAGAGCACCTGCCGCGGGTCGTCGAGGATCGACTCGATGACCGAGAGCACGTCGAGGGCGTACGACGGGGACTCCCGGTCGAGCAGTTCGATGGCGGCCAGCGCGAGCGGGGAGAGCGGCTGGTTGAGCGCGAAGTCGAGCTGGAGGTCGACGGTGAGCCGTACCCGCCGCCCGGTCTCGTCCGGCTCGGGCAGCTCCTCGACGACGCCGCCGGCCTTCAGCGCCCGGTAGATCGCGATGGCCCGGCGGATGTGCCGGCGCTGGGCGGCCCGGTCCTCGTGGTTGTCGGTGAGCAGGTGCCGCATGGCGGCGAACGCGTCACCGGGCCGGCCGATGACGTTGAGCAGCATCGAGTGGCTGACCTGGAAGCTGGAGGTGAGCGGTTCCGGCTCGGCCTCGACGAGCCGTTCGAAGGTGGGCTTCCCCCAGCCGATCGACCCCTCGGGCGGCTTCTTCCTGACCACCTTGCGCCGCTTCTTCGGGTCGTCACCGGCCTTGGCGAGGGCCTTCTCGTTCTCGATGACGTGCTCCGGCGCCTGCACCACCACCCGGCCGATGGTGTCGAAGCCGGCCCGGCCGGCGCGGCCGGCGATCTGGTGGAACTCGCGGGCCTTGAGCAGCCGGGTACGGGTGCCGTCGAACTTCGACAGGCCGGTGAACAGCACGGTGCGGATCGGCACGTTGATGCCGACGCCCAGCGTGTCGGTGCCGCAGATGACCTTGAGCAGCCCGGCCTGGGCGAGGGTCTCCACGAGGCGGCGGTACTTGGGCAGCATGCCGGCGTGGTGCACGCCGATGCCGTGCCGGACCAGCCGGGACAGCGTCCTGCCGAAGCCGGAGGTGAAGCGGAAGTTCCCGATCGCCTGCGCGATCATGTCCTTCTCGGCCCGGGTGCAGACGTTGACGCTCATCAGGGCCTGGGCGCGCTCCAGGGCGGCGGCCTGGGTGAAGTGCACGACGTAGACCGGGGCCTGCTTCGTCTCCAGCAGCTCCTCCAGGGTCTCGTGCAGCGGCGTCATGGCGTACGAGAAGAGGAGCGGGACGGGCCGTTCGGCCGAGCGGACGACGGCGGTCGGCCGCCCGGTGCGCCGCGTGAGGTCGTCGACGAAGCGGGTGGTGTCGCCGAGCGTCGCGGACATGAGGATGAACTGTGCCTGCGGCAGCTCGATGAGCGGCACCTGCCAGGCCCAGCCGCGGTCCGGCTCGGCGTAGAAGTGGAACTCGTCCATGACGACCTGGCCGACGTCGGCGCGGGCGCCCTCCCGCAGGGCCAGGTTGGCGAGGATCTCGGCGGTGCAGCAGATGACCGGCGCGTCGGCGTTGACGCTGGCGTCGCCGGTGAGCATGCCGACGTTCTCGGCGCCGAAGATCTCGCACAGGGCGAAGAACTTCTCCGACACGAGGGCCTTGATCGGGGCCGTGTAGAAGGTGGTGCGGTCGTCGGCGAGGGCCGCGAAGTGCGCCGCGGCGGCGACCAGGCTCTTCCCCGAGCCGGTCGGCGTGTTCATGATGACGTTGGCGCCGGAGACGATCTCGATGACCGCCTCCTCCTGGTGGGGGTAGAGGTCGAGGCCGCGTTCCTTGGCCCAGCCGGCGAACGTGTCGAAGAGGGTGTCGGGGTCGGCGGTGGCGGGTAGCGCGGCGGTGAGCGTCATAGCCCGTCAATGGTGCCTGGATCATGGCCGCCCGCGCCAACCGGGTGGTGGCGGGTGTCGGCAGGGGCCCTCAGGCGGTGGAGGGCGGCCCCGCCGGAGACGCGGGCCCCGCCGGCTGACCGGCGGGTGTGCGGCGGTAGATCAGGTCGGCCACCGGGCGGCCGGCGAGCAGCGCCCGCCGCTCGAACTTCGTGACGGGGCGGTGGGCCGGGCGTGGGGCGAAGCCGTCGTGGGTGTTCACGAGCTCGGGGTCGGCGTCGAGCGTCTCCCGCATCGCCTCGGCGTACTCGGCCCAGTCGGTGGCGCAGTGGATCGTCCCGCCCGGCGCCAACCGGCTGCGCAGCAGCGCCACGTGCGCCGGCTGGATGAGCCGCCGCTTGTGGTGCCGGGCCTTGGGCCACGGGTCCGGGAAGAAGACGTGCACGGCGTCGAGCGACCCGGCCGGCAGCCGGCGCACCAGCTCCAGGGCGTCGCCGCGGGCCACCCGGACGTTGCGCAGGCCGTGCCGCTCCACGAGGTCGAGGAGGTTGGCGATTCCGGGCGTGTGCACCTCTACCGCCAGATAATCTCGATCGGGATCGGCGCCGGCCATCGCCGCGGTGGTCTCGCCCATACCCGAACCGATCTCCAGCACCACCGGGGCCGCGCGCCCGAACAGCTCGGCCGGGTCGATCGGGGCGCCGGGTCCGTCCGGCACCGGAAGGCCGTACGCCGTGAAGAGCCGGTCCAGCGCGTCCGCCTGCCGACCCGTCATCCGGCCCCGGCGGGGATGGAAGGTACGGATCGTCCGCAGCGGCGGGCGCGGCACGGCGGCGGTGGGGTCGTGGTCGGTGGAGGTCACAGCGACCCGAGCGTACGCGACCGTCCCGCCGGATCGGATGTGATGTACGACCAGGGATGAGAGGATCCATCTCGTACGGCAGACCGGGCTTCTCCGCTGCCCGGCACGGGTGAACGGCGTCGGGAGGGGGCATCGGCATGACCCGCGGTGAGTTCGCCCTGTCGGCCGTGATCGCCGGCCTCGTGATGGCCGTCGCCGCCAACCAGGAGGCGCCCCGGGAGGGTGCGGCCCCCGCGTACGTCGACGCGTCGCCCGCCGCGCTGGCGCAGGCCGCGCCGACGCCGGGCCCCCCGGAGCACACCGCGCCCGCGCCGCGCTGGCCGGAGGACGGCGGCGCGGACGCCGAGGTGGAGGCCGACCCGGTCGCCGCGCCCCAGCCCAGCCCGATCGTGGACGTGTTCGTGGAGGTCAGCCCCAGCACCGTCCAGCCGGGATTCCTCGTCGGCATCAAGGCCAGCTGCCACGACAACTCGGTGCCCGCGATCGTCGCGTCCGACGCGTTCGGCCGGGTGCAGGTGCAGCCGCAGCGGGGGCTGCTCACCGCCGCGCCGATGGTGCGGGAGCGCGTCCGTCCGGGCAACTACCGGGTCAAGCTCGAGTGCCGGGACGGCGCGACCGCGTCGACGATGCTGCAGGTGGTGAAGGGGACGCCGCCGCCCAGCCGTGGCCCGGCCACCGGGTTCGGCGGCACGGCCGGTGGCCTTCCCGGTGGCCTGCTGCTCCCCGGCGGCGTGGCGCTGACCATCGTCGGCGCGATCCTCGCCGTGGCGGCGTTGCGCCGCCCCCGTACCGTCCGCGTCCGCCGCTGAGGTCCGCCATGGTCACCCAGCGCCCCGCCCGACCGCCCGTCGAGGGTCGGCCGCCCGTCGGCCGCCTGCCCGCCCGCCGGCCGTCCTCCGCCGGCCGGCCACGCGGGCGCAGCCCGTGGACGGTGCCGTTGGCGATCGTGTTCGTGCTGGCCGGGGTCTTCGCCACGGGAGCGGGCCTGGGTCGCACGGTCCCGCTGGAGTGGGCGTCGAGCAGCGGGGACCGGTCGTCGCGGGAGGAGGGCGACGCCCTGCGGGCCAGCCGGCCGGTACGCCTCGTGGTGCCGGCGATCGAGGTGTCGGCGCCGGTGGCGCCGGTCGGGCAGGCCCGCGACGGCTCGATCGCCGTACCTCCGCTGGAGCGGCACAACGAGACCGGCTGGTACGACCGGGGGCCGACGCCGGGCGAGCCGGGCCCCGCGGTGATCGTCGGGCACGTCGACACCCGGGAGGGCCCGTCAGTTTTCTACGACCTGGGCAAGCTGAAGGCGGGCGACACCGTCGAGGTGACCCGGGCCGACCGGTCGGTGCTGACGTTCCGGATCGACTCGGTGGAGCGGTTCCCGAAGGACCGGCTGCCGGCCGACCGGGTGTACGGCCGCGACGGGCCACCTCAGCTGGTGCTCATCACCTGCGGCGGGGACTTCGTCGGCGGCCGCACGGGCTACGCCGACAACGTCATCGCGTTCGCCTCCCTGGCGGACACCCGGGCCACCTGACCGGCCCGCGGGCCGCGCGGAACCCGGAAGCCGGTGTCACGGGACCTGCTGGACCACCTCG
Source organism: Micromonospora globbae (assembly GCF_036184225.1). NCBI lineage: Bacteria > Bacillati > Actinomycetota > Actinomycetes > Micromonosporales > Micromonosporaceae > Micromonospora > Micromonospora globbae. The sequence continues at coordinate 3,211,713 of NZ_CP108084.1, read as the reverse complement.
AACTCGAGCAGGGTGGCGCCGGTCGCGACCGGGCGCTGCTGCTGCTGCCCGCCGTGCGCCGCCCGGGACGGGCCGGCGGCCCAGGCCTGGTACGCCTCCTCCGACTCCCACTTCGTGTAGACGAAGTAGCGGGTCTCCCCGCCGACCGGTCGGAGCAGCTCGAACCCGAGGAAGCCGGGGGAGTTCTCCACGGCGCCGGCCCGCGCCGCGAAGCGCTTCTCCAGCTCCTCGCCCGCGCCGGGAGGGACGTCGATAGCGTTGATCTTCACGACTGCCATGCCCCCACCCTAACCAGGTCAGAACGTCTCGACGGCCGGCACCAGGTCGGCGTCGACGACGATCGGCGCGTGGTCGGAGGGCCCCTTGCCCTTGCGGGCCTCCCGGTCGACGTACGCGGAGCGGACCGCCCGGGCGAACGGCGCCGAGGCGTACACGAGGTCGATGCGCATGCCCTTGTTCTGGTGGAACATCCCGGCCCGGTAGTCCCAGTACGTGAACGGGTGGGGCCCCTTCATGGGCGTCGGCACGATGTCGGAGAGCCCCAGGTCGCGCAGCGCGGCCAGGGCGGCGCGTTCGGCCGGCGTGACGTGCGTGGAGTGGGTGAACACCGCCGGATCCCAGACGTCGGCGTCGGTCGGGGCCACGTTGAAGTCGCCGCAGACCGCCAGCGGCAACCCGCCGGTGAGCTCCTGGTCCAGCGCGTCGCGCAGCGCGGCGAGCCAGGCCAGCTTGTACGTGTAGTGCGGGTCGTCGGGCGTGCGGCCGTTCGGCACGTACACCGACCAGACCCGCAGTCCGTCGCAGGTGGCGGAGATGGCGCGTGCCTCCGGCTGCGGGAAGCCCGGCTCGCCGGGGAAGCCGACCGTCACGTCCGCCAGGCCGACGCGCGACAGCAGCGCCACCCCGTTCCACCGGCCGTCGCTGTGGCTGGCCACGGTGTAGCCCAGCTCGCCGACCTCCGCCACGGGGAAGGCCCCGTCCGGGCACTTCGTCTCCTGGAGGCAGACCACGTCCGGCTTCGTGCCGGCGAGCCAGTCGAGCAGCCGGGGGAGGCGGGCCTTCACCGAGTTCACGTTCCAGGTCGCCAGGCGCATGCCTCCAGCCTGCCGCATCCGCGGCCGGTGCGCCGCGTCAGCTGCCCGGGGTGTCGTTCGGGCGGCTCTGCTCGGCCAGGAACCGCTCCAGCTCGGCGGCGAGTTCCTCGGCGGTCGGCAGCGACCCCGACTCGGGGGCGAGCAGGTTCTTTCCGCCCCGGCCCCGGGCGAACGCGTCGTACTGCTCCTCGAGTGCCTGCACGAGCGCCGCGGCGTCCTCGCTCTGGGCGACCTGGCGGTCGATCTCGACGCGGACCACCTCGGCGGCCGAGCGCAGCCCGTCGCTGGGCAGCAGCAGGCCGGTGCTGCGGGACACCGAGGCGAGCAGCACCTCCGCGGCGGCCGGGTACTCGGTCTGGGCCACGTAGTGCGGCACGTGGGCGGCGAAGCCGACGGCGTCGCGGCCCATCTCGCCGAGGCGGTACTCGAGGAGGTGGCCGACGCTCCCCGGCACCTGCACCCGCTGCAACCACGGCTCGTGCCCGGCGATCAGCTCGCGGCGCGTCGCGTGGGCGGTCACCCCGGTGGGCCGGGTGTGCGGCACGGCCATCGGGATCGAGTTGAGCCCGACGGTGAGCCGGACGTCCAGCCGCGCGGAGAGTCCCGCCACCGCGGCCACGAAGCGCTCCCACTGCAGGTCCGGCTCGGGTCCGGTGAGCAGCAGGAACGGGGTGTCGTCGTCGTCGCGCAGCAGGTGCAGCTCGAGCTTCGGGGTGTCGTACGACTCCCAGTGGTCCTCGACGAAGGTCATCACCGGCCGCCGGGAGCGGTAGTCGAAGAGCTGGTCGAGGTCGAAGGTCGCGATCGGGCGGGACTCCAGCGAGCTGAACAGCTGCTCGCGGGCCAGCCGGCTGGCGCTCCCGGCGTCGACGAAGCCCGTGAGGGCCTGGATCAGGACCGGCTGTCCGAGGTCGGGCAGATCGTCGGTGAGCTCGTAGAGCTCGTGTGGGTCGAGCACCGGTGCGGACCTCCCTGGGATGTGCCTGCGAAGCGCCGCCGCGTGGCGCGGCGCCCGGTTCCGGCAACGTACCCGCCATCCTGGTGCATTCCTTCGCCGGGCGGTTCGTTCTCAATGAGTGATCTGGATGGGGCGAATTGCCGCATTCCGCCGGGCGGCGAGGGGCTGCCCCCCGATCGGTGGACGCTGCCTGGGCCGGACGACCGAGTTTAGTGATCGTGGACCGCCGCCCGGCGAGGTGTCCCGTTCCGGGTGACGCGCGACCGGCCCGCGCCCGGTGACCGTTGCGTCCCGGTCGCGAGGTCCGTCCGAGCGCGGCGCCGGACCTCCCGCCCTGTCCCCCCGACGGCCCGGATTCTGTGGTCAGGGCCACGAGATCACCCACGGTAATCATGGGATCCGCATGCCTAGCCTCGGCTGATGCGTGACGACCGCACCCTCGACGACTCGAACGCTCCCCTCGACCCCGATGTCCGTACGGATGACACATCCTCACCCGAACGGATGAGGTCGGGCCTCGCGGCCGCCCGTGCCTACCGCCGGCGCCTCGCCGCCGCGCCCGCCCGGGCGCGGACCGTGCTCGCCACCGCCCCCGCCCGGGCCCGGACCGTGCTCGCCACCGCCCCGGGCCGGGCCGGGGTCGCGCTCGCCGCCGGCGTGGTGTGCTGCCTCGGCCTCGCCGCGTACGCGCAGACCGGCGACGACACGGCCGCCGTGGCGGCACGGTCCGACCTGGCGCAGCGCGCCCAGCAGGAGACCGCCTCCCGTGGGCAGGACCGGACGCCCGCCGCGACGTCGGCCCCGTCCCGCCCCGCGAAGGCCGCGCCCGCCTCGACCGACCCGGACACCGATCGGGACGCGCCGGAGGAGCCGGCGCCGGTGGCGGGGCTGACCGAGGCGCAGATGGAGAACGCCGAGGCCATCGTGCGGACCGGCCGGGAGATGGGCGTCCCCCGCCGGGCCCTGGTGATCGCGGTGGCCACCGCCATGCAGGAGAGCAACCTCTACAACTACGCCAGTGGCGTGCTGCCGGAGTCCCAGAAGTACCCGCACCAGGCCATCGGGTGGGACCACGACTCCGTCGGGCTCTTCCAGCAGCGGCCGAGCAGCGGCTGGGGGCCCGTCGACCGGCTGATGGACCCGGAGTTCGCCACCCGGCGGTTCCTCAGCGCCCTGGAGCAGGTGCCGGGCTGGCAGCAGATGCGGCTCACCGACGCGGCGCAGGCGGTGCAGGTGTCGGCGTACCCCGAGCACTACGCGAAGCACGAGTGGCGGGCGACCCGGGTCGTCGACGCCATCGTGCCCCCGGAGCGGTAGTCTTCGGACCACAGTGGACGGAAGCGGTCGGGGCGTCCCGGGCGCATCGGTTGTCGGTTCCGGGTACACATGAGTGAGGGCTCACCGGACACAGGAGGACCGAGATGTCTCTGCTCCAGCGGATCAGCACCTTCCTGCGCTCACCCCGAGGTCAGCAGCTCGTCGCGCGCGGCCGCCGCGAACTGGCCAAGCCCGAGACCCAGCGGAGGCTGCGCGGGCTGGCGGCGAAGTTGTCGAACCGTCGCTGACCCCACCGCGCGTCGTACCCGCCCGCTCACCCCTCGGGAGTACCTGTGACCGATCCCGTGCCCGCCGACGGCCAGCCGCCCGCTCCCACGCCGCAGCCCGCGGCGGCCGGGACCGCCGCCCAGGAGGCCCCCGAGGCGCCACCGGTCACCCTTTGGGACCGGATGCGGGCCGACCCGCAGTACGCGCCGGAGCACCTCGCCCTGGAGGCGGTGCGCCGGCTCGGCCCGGAGGCGGCCCAGTGGGCGCGGCGCGCCCGGGCGGAGCAGCCGGACGCGTCCGCCGAGGACCTGGCCGAGCAGGCCGCCCGCAGGTTCGTCAACCGGGCGCGGCTGTCGGGCGCCGTCTCCGGCGCGGCGGGCCTGCCCGGCGCGGTGATCGACGTGGGCGTGCTCGCCTGGACCCAGGCCCGGATGGTGCTGCACATCGCCGCCGCGTACGGCGTCGACCCGCTGCACAGCGACCGCGCCACCGACCTGCTGGTCCTCCAACGGGTGCACAAGGTGGCCGAGAGCGCCCGGCTGGCCCTCGGGGTGGCCGCCGGGCGGGAACGCGCGGGCGCGCTGTTCGGCATGGGCGGGCAGGGCCACCTGGGGCGGGCGATGCTGCGCCTGGGCGTCCGGCTGGCCCAGATGGCCGGTGTGCGGGCGGCCAAGCGGGTCTTCGCGAAGGTCGTACCCGGGGCGGCGATCATCCTCGGCACCTGGGCCAACTCCTCGGCCACCACGGACCTCGCCGAGCGTTCCCGGGCGCTCTACCGGGGGCGGGCCGTCCCCGACCCGCGCCGCTAGCCCTCGCGCCCGGCCGGCGGGTCGCGCCGGGCCGCCGGTCGCGCCGGTCGCCCGGTTGCGCCGGACCGCCGGTCGCGCCGACGGCCGGAACGTCAGTCGGCGAGGCCCGAGGCCCGCCAGGCCACCTCGGCGAGCCGGTCCTGACCGGCCGCGTTCGGGTGGAACCAGTCCAGCCGGTTGACCAGGTCGAGGGTGAAGCGCACCCGGTGCACGGCCCCGCCGTCGTACCGGCAGCGCGACCCGTACGCCCGGCACGCCGCCCGCAACTGCGCGTTGTAGGCGTCGATGCGCTCGCGCACGGCGAGCCGGCGGGCCCGGTCGGCGGGCGCCATCGAGGTCGGGTCGGCCAGCAGTGCCGGGCAGACACCCCGCCGCCAGGCGCGGACCGCCCGCGAATCGGTGTGCCCGACCTCCCAGAGGCGGTACAGGTCGGGGATGCTCACCACCAGCACCCGCGCCCGGGGGCGGCCGGTGCGCAGGACCCGCAGCCCCCGGTCCACGTCCGCCCGGAACTGCGCCACCGGCGTCATCTCCTCGACCCGGCCCCGGCAGGCGTCGTTCGCGCCGACCAGCACGGTCACGTGGTCGACGCGGTCGCGTACCGCCGCGCGGGCCTGGCCCTGCAGCGCCGCCGCCCGGGCACCCGGCCGCGCGTGGTTGTATGCCTTCCCGCGGATGCCCGGGTCGCGGTCGAGCAGCCGCCGGTAGAGGCTGCGCACCCGCAGCCCGTCCCCGGTCGACCAGGAGTTGCGCTCGCACGAGGTGAGCACCAGGCAGGAGCCGAACCCCGTGCTGACCGAGTCGCCGAGGGCGGCGATGCCTCCGGAGCCGGCGGGTGGCGTGGTGCGCGGCGGGCGGGACGGACCGTCGCCGGCGCCCTCGCAGGCCAGCGCCACGAGCGCCGCGAGGCAGGCGACCGCGGTGACCCAGCGTCGAGGCATGCCCTTCCCCGTCCGGCGACTCCTGGCGGCAGCGCGGTCACTGTACGCGCTGACGAGGTAGCGGTGGGTGGCTGCTGTCGGCTATGCGGCACATCGGTGTCCAGGGTGGCCGCCGATGTGCTAGCCACCGCGGTCGGCCGTCCGGGTGACGCCGCGCCGAGGCTCGACACCCCGCGTACCCGGATGGAATTGTGGGGTGTGCCGCGGACGCCGGCCGGGGGCGAGGGAGGGTGACGGTGAGGATCGGCCTGCACTACTGGACCTTCACAATCCCGTCCGAACCGGAGATGATCGCCCCGACCCTCGCGCGCACCGCGCGGATCGCCGAGGACGCCGGGTTCGCCTCGTTCACCGTCATGGACCACTACTTCCAGATGGAGGCGACGGCGCCCGCCGACGAGCCGATGCTGGAGGCGTACACGACGCTCGGCTTCGTGGCCGCCCACACGGAGCGGATGACGCTCGGCGTGCTGGTCACCGGCGTGATGTACCGGTACCCGGGCCTGCTCGCGAAGATCGTCACGACCCTGGACGTGCTGTCCGGCGGCCGTGCCCGCCTGGGCATCGGCGCCTCGTGGTACGAGCGGGAGCAGCGGGGTCTCGGGGTGCCCGTGGTGCCGGTGGGTGAGCGGTTCGAGCGGCTGGAGGAGACCATCCAGATCTGCCTGCAGATGTGGAGCGGGAACAACGGCCCCTACGAGGGGCGGCACTACCGGTTGGCCGAGACCCTCTGCGTGCCCGCTCCGCTCCGGCGGCCCCACCCGCCCGTCATGATCGGCGGCGGCGGGGAGAAGAAGACCCTCCTGCTGGTCGCCCGGTACGCCGACTCGTGCAACCTCTTCGACACCGGCGCCGACGAGGTCCGCCACAAGCTCGACGTGCTCCGCGCGCACTGCGCGGCCGAGGGACGCGACTACGACAGCATCGAGAAGACCCTGGTCATGCGGGTGCCGCCCCTGGACGAGCCGGAGGCGTTCCTCACCGCGGTCCGGGAGTACGCCGCGCTCGGCGTTACCGAGATCCAGGTGACCCCGGACCGGCACCCCGCCGAGTTCGCCGAGCAGGTCGGCGAGCGGATCGTGCCGCGGCTCGCCGAGATCGGCTGAGCCGGCCCCACGGGTCGACCACACCGGTTAGGCCCGGCCGTCGCGGGGTAGGTCGGGGGAATGACGAGATCGCAGCCCCGGCGTGCCCGCGGCACGGTCGGGCACGCCTACAGCGCGCTGAACCTCCGGCTCGCGCTCGCCGGCTTCGGCCTTGTGATCATGGCGATCTTCGCGGTGCTGGCGTTCCTGGCGGACCTGGCGTGGCTGGGCGCGGTCTGCGCGTTCTTCGCGGTGGTCGCCGTCGTCGACCTGGTCATCATCCAGCGCCGCCGCGCCGCCCGCCGTCGCGAGGAGCCGGGCGCACGGCACTCGCTGTTCGAGTGACAGGAGGACGAGATGCCCATCGCCACGACCAACCCCGCCACCGGACAGGTGCTCAAGACGTACGACCCCATGTCCGCCGAACAGATCGACGCCGCCATCGAGCGGGCCGACCTGGCGTACCGGCAGCTGGGCCGCACCACGCTCGACCAGCGGGCCGGCTGGATGAACGCGGCGGCGGACCTGCTGGACGCCGAGCGGGACGAGATCGCCCGGATCATGACGACCGAGATGGGCAAGACGTACGCCTCGGCGAAGGCCGAGGTGACCAAGTGCGCCACGGCGGCGCGCTTCTACGCCGCCCACGCGGCCGAGTTCCTCGCCGACGAGCCGGCCGACGCCGCCGCGGTGAGCGCGGCCCGCGCGTTCGTCCGCTACCAGCCGATCGGCCCGGTGCTCGCCGTGATGCCGTGGAACTTCCCGCTGTGGCAGGTGATGCGGTTCGCCGCGCCGGCGTTGATGGCCGGCAACACCGGGCTGCTCAAGCACGCCTCGAACGTGCCGCAGACGGCGCTGCTGCTGGAGGACCTGTTCCGTCGCGCCGGCTTCCCGGAGGGGGCGTTCACCACGCTGCTCGTGGGGTCGGAGGCCGTCGACCAGATCCTCAGCGATCCGCGTGTCCGCGCCGCCACGCTGACCGGCAGCGAGGGCGCCGGCCGCTCGATCGCGCAGATCGCCGGCCGGGAGCTGAAGAAGACCGTGCTGGAACTGGGCGGCAGCGACCCGTTCGTGGTGATGCCGTCGGCCGACCTCGACAAGGCCGCCGAGGTGGCCACGACGGCGCGCTGCCAGAACAACGGCCAGTCCTGTATCGCGGCGAAGCGGTTCATCGTGCACGCCGACGTCTTCGACGCCTTCGCCGAGAAGTTCGCGGCCAACATGGCGGCGCTGCGGGTCGGCGACCCGATGGACGAGCAGACCGACGTGGGGCCCCTCGCGAGCGAGCGCGGTCGCGACGAGGTGCACGCCCAGGTCCGGGACGCGGTCGAGAAGGGCGCCACGGTGCTGGTCGGCGGCGAGCCGCCCGCCGGTGACGGCTGGTGGTACCCGCCGACCGTGGTCACCGGCCTCACCCCGGAGATGCGGATGTGGCACGAGGAGGTGTTCGGTCCGGTCGCCGGCCTGTTCCGGGTGTCGTCGTACGACGAGGCGATCGAGGTGGCCAACGGCACCACCTTCGGGCTCGGGTCGAACGCCTGGACCCGGGACGAGGACGAGCAGGCGCGCTTCGCGACCGACCTGGACGCCGGCAACGTGTTCATCAACGGGATGACCACCTCGTTCCCCGAACTGCCCTTCGGCGGGGTGAAGAACTCCGGGTACGGCCGGGAGCTGTCCGCGCTGGGCATGCGGGAGTTCTGCAACACCAAGACGGTCTGGGTGGGCGAGGGCGCCGGCTCCGTCGGACCGGCGGGCGCGCACGCCGAGTAGTCCCGCGCGACGCGCCCAGCTTTAGCCGGACACCGTCCTGGGTAGGGAACGCACCCATGACGGTGTTCGGCTTCCACGCGTCCCACGAGCAGATCCACCCCCGCGCCCTGTTGGACGCGGTGGTCCACGCCGAGCGGGTCGGCTTCGACGCCGCCATGTGTTCGGACCACTTCTCGCCGTGGAGCGCCCGGCAGGGCCACTCGGGGTTCGCGTGGTCCTGGCTCGGGGCCGCGCTCCAGGCCACCGGGCTGCCGTTCGGCGTGGTGAACGCCCCCGGCCAGCGGTACCACCCGGCGGTCGTGGCCCAGGCGATCGGCACGCTCGCGGCGATGTACCCGGGCCGGTTCTGGGCGGCCCTGGGCACGGGGGAGGCCAGCAACGAGCACGTCACCGGCGACGGCTGGCCCCGCAAGTCGGTCCGCGCCGCCCGGCTGCGCGAGTGCGTCGACGTGATCCGGGCGCTGCTGGCGGGGGAGGAGGTCAGCCACGACGGCCTGGTCCGGGTGGACCGGGCACGGCTGTGGACCCGGCCCGAGCGGCCCCCGGCGCTGCTCGGCGCGGCCGTGAGCGTGCCCACGGCCCGCTGGTGCGCGGGGTGGGCGGACGGGCTCATCACGGTGAACGCGCCGGTGGAGCACCTGCGCCGGATGATCGACGCCTACCGCGACGCCGGTGGCCGCGGGCCGCTGCACCTTCAGGTGCACCTCAGCTGGGCGCCGGACCAGGCCGAGGCGGAGGCCGTCGCGTACGACCAGTGGCGCAGCAACGTCTTCGCGCCGCCGGTCTGCTGGGACCTGGAGACCGCCGAGCACTTCGACGTGGTGTCGGCCGACGTGCCCATGGAGCGGGTGGCCCGTGTGGTCAACGTCTCGGCGGACCTGGGCCGGCACGTCGGCTGGCTGGAGGAGTACGTGGCGCTGGGCTTCGACCAGATCGCGCTGCACCACGTCGGGCAGGAGCAGCGGGCGTTCCTCGACGCGTTCGGCGCCGAGGTGCTGCCGAAGCTGGGCGCCCGGTGACGGTGTGACCGACGACCGACCGGCCGGTGGCGGACCGGCCGGGTGGCGTTGCCTAGGCTCGTGATCCATGGACGGACTCTTCGAGGTCGTCGTGTTCCTGGCGATCGCGACGGTCGGTGCGGCGCTGGCCCGCAAGCTCGGGCTGCTGGCACCGATCGTGCTGGTGGTGGCGGGGCTCGTGCTCTCCTTCGTACCCGGCTTCCCGCACGTCCGGCTCGACCCGGACCTGGTGCTCGTGGGGATCCTGCCGCCGCTGCTCTACGTGGCCGCCCTGGAGACCTCGGTGCCGGCGTTCCGGCACAACCTGCGCCCGATCCTGTGGCTGGCCATCGGCCTGGTGATCTTCACGGCGGTGGCCGTCGGGTTCGTCCTGCACGCGCTGCTGCCGGCGGTGCCCTACGCCATCTGCCTCGCCCTCGGCGCGGTGCTCGCCCCGCCGGACGCCGTGGCGGCGACGGCGGTGGCGCGGCGGATCGGCCTACCCCGACGGGTGGTCACGATCCTGGAGGGGGAGAGCCTGCTCAACGACGCCACCGCCCTGGTGCTGTTCCGGGTGGCCGCGCTGGCGGCCGTCGGCTCGGCGGTCGGCCCGGGTGAGGTGAGCATCGAGGTGCTCCGGTCCGCCGGGGGCGGGGTGCTGGTCGGCGCCCTCGGGGCGGTGGTCTTCGGGTTCGTGCACCGGCGGATCACCGACCCGCTGCTGGACAACGCGCTCTCGTTGATCATCCCGTTCGCGGTGGTCTTCGTGGCCGAGGAGATCCACGCGTCGGGCGTGGTCGCCGTGGTGGTCACCGGGCTCGCGCTGGGCCACCGGCTGCCGGTGCTGATGTCGGCGGCGTCCCGGCTCCAGGTCGGCGCCGTGTGGCGGCTGGTGCGGTTCCTGCTGGAGGGCCTGGTCTTCCTGCTCGTCGGGTTGCAGCTCCCGGACGTGCTCCAGGACCTCGACGAGCCGATGGGGCGGCTCGTCGGTGTCACGGCCGCGGTGATCGGCACCCTGTTCCTGGCCCGCTTCGCCTGGCTGTTCCCCCTCACCTACCTGACCCGGCTGGTGCCGGGCGTCCGGCGCCGCGGCGGGGAGCGGAAGCCGGTGAAGTACCCGCTGGTGATCGGCTGGGCGGGGATGCGGGGCGTGGTGACGCTCGCCGGCGCGCTGGCCCTGCCGTTCACCGTGTCCGGCGGCGAGGAGTATCCCCGGGCGCTGTTCATCTGGCTGGCCTTCGCGGTTATCGTGGTCACCCTCGTCGGCCAGGGCGCCACCCTGCCGGCCGTGGCCCGGTGGCTCAAACTGCCGCCGGACGACCCCGTGCAGGACGCCCTCTCCGCCGCCGGCGTGCAGCAGCAGGCCAGCCGCGCGGCGCGGGACCGGTTGAACGAGCTGGCGGACAGCGCGCCGGGGCCGGTGGTGGAGCGGCTGCGCCGGGTCGTGGAGGAGCGCACCAACCTGGCGTGGGAGCAGCTCGGCGGCACCGAGCGGGAGACGCCGTCGCAGGCGTACGGGCGGTTGCGGCAGGAGATGATCGACGCGGAGCGTGAGGTGTTCCGCCTGGCCCGGGACAGCGGCCGGATCCCGGAGGAGGTGCTGGTGCGGGCCTATCGTGACCTGGACCTGGAGGAATCGTTGCTGCGACGGGAGAGCGAGCGGTGAGCTGCGTACACCTGACCGAGGCGGGCACGGCCGAGCCGCGGGCCACCGACGAGTGCCCGGCCTGCGTGGCGATCGGCAACGCCGACTGGGTGCACCTGCGCGCCTGCCTCACCTGCGGGTACGTGGGCTGCTGCGACTCGTCCCCGTACCGGCACGCGAGCGCACACTTCGAGGAGAGCGGGCACCCGGTGATGCGCTCGATCCAGCCGGGGGAGTCCTGGCGGTGGTGCTACGTGGACGAGGAGATCGGCTGAGCCGTACCGCCGTCAGGGCAGCCGCCGGGCGAGGACCTGGCCGGGCCAGGGCTCCCGTCCGGGCCGCCGCACCGTGAACGTGTCGGTGCGGGTGAAGCCCTGCCGCTCGTACCAGCGCACCAGGGCGCCGTCGGCGCCGGCGTAGCAGTCCACCCGCAGCAGGCCCAGGCCCCGCTCGCGGGCCAGCTCCGCGGCGTGCGCCAGCAGCCGGCCCCCGATGGCCCGTCCGGCGTACGCCCGGTCGGTGACCAGCAGGTTGACGTACAGCTCGGGTTCGGTGGCCGCCGGCACGTACTCGGTGGCGGCGCCCACGACCAGGGCGCCGACCGGCTGGTCACCGAGCATCGCGAGCCAGAGCCCGCCGCCGGTGGCCCACTCCTGTGCCTGGGCGATGCGGCGCGGATCGGCCGAGGCCGGCTCGGTGCCCCACTGGCCGCTGCGGCCACGGGCGACGAGCCAGGCGGTCGCGCCGTCGAGCAGGCGCAGGATCGTGGGCGCGTCCGCGGGCTCGCCGGGCCGGACGGTCAGGGTGTCGGTCACGCCGACATCGTGCTACACCGGCGTCCGGCGATGAAGGGCCGCGAGCGGGCGTTCCCGTCGGGCGGGTGGTGCCCGCCCCGGCGCGACCGTGCGGCCGCGCCGGGGCGGGAACGGTCAGGCCGACGTGCAGGGGACGCCGTTGAGCGTGACCAGGCCGGGTGGCGGATTGGCGCCGCCGCCGGTGGTCGCGGTGAACCCGAACGTCACCGTCGCGCCCGGGTTGATCCGGGCGTTGTGCGGTTCGTTGCGCGCGGTCACCGTGGCGCCGGACTGGCTCACCCTCGCGAGCCACGCCCGGTCCACCGCCTGGTCGCCGGTGAACGCGAACCGCGCCGTCCAACCGTCGACCGGGGCCGTGCCGGTGTTGCGGATGGTCACCTGGCTGGTGAAGCCGCCCGGCCAGCTGCCGTGGAGGGTGTACGTCGCGGCGCAGGTCGGCGCCGCCACCGGGTCGGCCGCGCCCTGGTCGGCGAGGAAGGAGGCGACCCAGGCCAGGGCCGAGTTCCAGTTGATCGCCACCTCGTTGGTCGAGTACGAGTTGATGTCGTCGACGTAGCAGAACATGGGTGCGCACCCGGCGAGCAGTTGCGCGGCGAACGGGTCCTGGAGGGCGGCGTTCGGCCCGCCGGCGAGGGAACCCGCGGGCGGGTGCGGCAGGTTCGGGTCGAGCTGGTGGGCGAAGATGCGGCTGTGCTGGTTCCGGGCGGCGTGCTCGCCCCAGCCGGTCACGTACGAGATGTTCAGCGCGTTGCGGCCGAAGAGGTAGTCCACGGCCTGCACGGCGCCGTCGCGGTAGCGGGCGTCGCCGGTCAGGTCGAACGCCGTGGCCAGCACGACGGTGTTGTTGAGGACGTTGCTGTTGCCGCCCCAGAAGTAGCTGCCGGCGTCGCCGGGCATCGGCAGCCCGTACGCCTGCCGCCGCAGCTCGGCGAGGTAACCGTCGGCGGCGTCGATGACCGAGGCCCGGACGCGGGCCAGCTCGGCGGCGGGCAGCGCGTTCGGCACGGTGGCGAGGTCGAGCCGGCCCAGCGCGGCGACGCCCTGCCAGCCGAAGCCCCGCGGCTCGAACACGTCCTGGGTGTGGTGCGGCGACGCGGTCAGGTCGGCGAGGTACGCCGGCGCGCCGGTGGTGAGCCACAGCTCGACGGCCGCCCAGTAGAACTCGTCGGTCACCCGCGTGTCGTCGTACGCGCCGCCGCCGGTGCTGTCGGCCGGGCTCGCGTACCGGTCGGGGTGGGCCTTCGCGGCCGCGTACGCGGTGGTCGCCGCCGTCCGGCAGCGGCCCGCGAACGCGGCGTCGTACGGCGCGTAGAGCCGGGCGCACTGGGCCGCCACGGCGGCGAGGTTCAGGGTGGCGGCCGTGGACGGCGGGTGCAGCTCGCGCGGTTGCGGGTCGTCGTGCGGGGCGAGCGGCAGGCCCGTCCAGTTCCGGTCGTGGATCTTGTGGTGTGCCATGCCGGCGAGCGGCTGGCCGGCCGGCACCTGCATGCGCAGCAGGAACTCCAGCTCCCAGCGGGCCTCGTCGAGTATGTCGGGCACCCCGTTGCCGTGCTCGGGCACCCGCAGCGTGCCGTCGCCGAGCGCGGCGCCGCCGCCCGCCGTGGCGGCCGTCTTGGTCCGCTCGAACGCGCTCAGCAGCTGGTAGGTGGCGATGCCGCCGTTGACCACGTACTTGCCGTGGTCGCCCGCGTCGTACCAGCCGCCGCGCACGTCGAGGCGGTAGTCGCACACCCCGGGCTGGCAGGGCACGTCCGTGTCGCCCTGGTTGGGGGCCACCCCGAGGTGGCCGGCCGGGCGGGCGTACGCCTCGCCGAGCAGCGCGCCGTCGATGGCGATGCCGCTGCGCTGGGCGTAGAAGAACTGGAGCGAGTCGGCGCGCAGCCGCTCGTAGAGGCCGCCGGAGATGTCGAACGGGTGGCTCGCCTCCCCGTCGATCTCCAGCCGCAGCCCGGTGCCCGGGGTGCGGTACGCGGAGAAGTCGGCCGTCTGCACGTTCTGCCCGGAGGCGGGGTCCACGCCGCGCGGGGTGGTGGTGCCCTCGGCCAGCACGTCGCCGTCGGCGGAGCGCAGCCGCCAGGGCAGGGGCTCGGTCGCCTCGGTCACGACCGTGGCGTTCTTCGGTCCACCCGGAAGGTAGCCGACCTGGTTGACGCGGACGCGCGGGCCGGTGTCCGGCTCGTACGGCTCGGGCGGCTCGCCGCCGCGCAGCGAGACGTTGTCGAGGCAGACGGTCTGTTCGTCGGCGCTCCCGCCGACCTGGAAGATCAACTGCGCGGTCGGGTTGCCGTCCGTGGCGGTGAAGGTCCGCTCGACCCGCTGGGCGGTGCCGCCGGCGGTGACGGTGACGCTCGCGTACCCGGTGTACGGCGGGGCGCCCAGTTGCAGCACGGCCGTGACCGGGGTGCCGGGGGTGGCCGACACGTCGAAGCCGAGGGTGTACTCGGCGCCGGCGACGAGCGGGACGCCGTCCTGGCCGATGCCGGCGTCCCAGGGGTTGGCGAGGCCGCCGGGCACGGTGGCGCAGAGGCGGCCGTCGGTCACGCCGAGCGGGCCGGTGCCGTAGGAGAACCACGGCGCCACGCCGGCGCTGAAGTCGCCGTTGTCGATCTGCTCGGGCGCGTCGGGCGGTGGCTCGGCGTGTGCGGGGGCGGCGCCGACGGTGGCGAGGGCGAGGGCGGCCGCCGCGGCGAGCAGCGCGCGGCGGCGTCGGGGTGGCGTCACGGGGTGTCCTTCCGGGACGGTGGCGGGTGCGGTGCGTGCTTCGGGAGCGCTCCCATAGCTGCTGGTCGATGCTTACAGGGCCGCCGGGCGCTGTCAACCACCGGGGTCGCCGACCCGGTCCGCCCCGGGGTCCGGCGCGTCCGCGGCGCTGCGGACAGTGAGATTCGCCGCGCCACGCGCCGTCGCCGTGGATCTCCTAGAGACAACAGCGGCCTCCGCCTGGCAGGCTGCCTCCCATGACCCTGAAGCTGCGTTCCGTGGGGACGAGCGACCGTGGGCTGATCCGCAGCGGAAACCAGGACGCCATGCACGCCGGCACCTGGCTGATCGCCGTGGCCGACGGCATGGGCGGCATGGCGGCCGGCGACCTCGCCAGCTCGATCGCCATCGGCGCGATGGCGCCGCTGGACGTGGAGACACCGGAGGACGCTCTCGTCGCCGCCCTGCAGAGCGGCATCGAGCAGGCCACCGCGCGGATCCGCCAGGCGGTCAGCGAGGATCCGGAGCGGCAGGGCATGGGCACCACCCTCACCGCCCTGCTCTTCGCCCGGACGGGCAGCTGCCTCGCGCTGGCCCACGTCGGCGACTCCCGCGCCTACCTCTTCCGGGAGGGTGTGCTCAAGCAGATCACCCGGGACGACACCTTCGTGCAGATGCTGGTCGACCAGGGGGTCATCACCCCGGACCAGGCGAGCAGCCACCCGCGGCGGGCCGTCGTCACCCAGGCCCTGCAGGGCGACGAGGTCTCCCCGGCGTACGCGACGATGGTGCCCTGGGCCGGCGACCGGTGGCTGCTGTGCAGCGACGGTCTCTCCAACGTGGTGCGCGCGGACACCCTCGCGGAGGTGCTGGCGGGCTACCCGGACCGCGCCGAGTGCGCGCAGAAGCTCATCGACCTGGCGTTGCGGGCGGGCGGCCCGGACAACGTGACGGTCATCGTGGCGGACGTCGTCGAGGAGTAGGGAGGGCGTACCCGCGCCCGGCGGCACGGTGGGCCCGGTCAGCGCCGGCGCGGGCTGGCGTGCCGGGTGGGGGTCGCCGTCGTCGGGTCCTCCGGCCACGGGTGCCGGGGATACCGGCCCCGCAGCTCCGCCCGTACCTGCGGATAGCCCACCCGCCAGAACGAGGCGAGGTCGGCGGTGACCGCGACGGGGCGGCCGGCCGGGGAGAGCAGGTGCAGCAGCACCGGCACCCGGCCGCCGGCGATCCGGGGCGCGTCCCGCCAGCCGAAGGTCTCCTGGAGCTTCACCGGCAGCACCGGCTTCGCCGGGTCGGCGTAGTCGACGCGGATCCGGGAGCCGCTGGGGACCGTGAGGCGCTCCGGCGCCACCTCGTCCAACCGGGCGGCCTGCGCCCACGGCAGCAGCCGGCGCAGCGCGGCGGCCACGTCCACCCGCGCCAGGTCGGCCCGGCGCCGGGCGGTGGCCAGCTCCGGACCGAGCCAGACCGGCGCGGCGGCGAGCAGCGCCTCGTCGCCGACGTCCGGCCACTCGTCGCCGAGCGCGTGCCGGCAGAACGCGAGCCGTTCGCGCAGCGCGCGGGCGGCCGGGGTCCACTCCAGAAGCCCCAGGCCGGTGCTCCGCAGGCCGGCGATCAGGGCCGCGGCGACCTCGGCGGGACCGGGATCGGTCAACGGCCGTTCGCGCAGTTCGAGCGCGCCGAGCCGGACCACCTCCCGGGCCACCACGTCGGCGCCGGACCAGCCGACCTCCCGTTCGGTGCGCAGCAGCGCCGTAGCCGCCTCCCGCGCGGTGGCCTCGTCGAGCGCGGCGGCGAGCCGGATCCGCGCGGCCGGCGCTCCCGGGGCGCGGTCCGCCACGGCCACCGCGAGCCACTCGGCGCCGGCGAGCGGTGACCCGGGCGCCAGCTCCGCGGCCGTGCCGCCGGTCATGAGGTACGACGACCCGCCCGGTCGCCGGACCCGGGCCAGCCGCTCGGGGTGAGCGAGCCCGACGAGCAGCCCCGCGGCGAGGTCGTCGGAGAGCGGCGCCCCGGCGCGCGTACCGTCGGCGGCGTCGGGCGGCAGGAGGGCGCGCAGGCGGCGCACCTCGGCGCGCCAGCGGGCCGTGGCCGCCGGGTCGGCGCCGGCGCGCAATCGGCGCCAGGCGATCGCGAGGTCGTCGACCCCGCCGGCGGCGGTGTCCTCGGCGAGCAGGGCGACCACCTCGGCGGCCCGGTCCGCGCCGACCCGGCCGGCGCCGTCGAGCAGCGCCCGGGCCAGCCGTGGATGGGCGCCCACGGCGGCGATCGCCCGCCCGCGTGCGGTGATCCGACCCTCGGGGTCGACGGCGTCGAGGGTGGCGAGCGTGTCGCGGGCGACCTGCATGGCGGCCGGCGGCGGTGGATCGGGCAACGCCAGACCGGCGGCGTCCGGCCGTCCCCAGGCGGCGACGTCCAGGGCGAAGCCGGTGAGGTCCGCCGTGGCGATCTCCGGTTCCGGCTGGGCGGGCAGGTGCTCGTGGACGGCTTCGGACCAGCAGCGGTAGACGAAGCCCGGCGCCTCCCGCCCCGCCCGGCCCGCCCGTTGGGTGGCGGCCGCCCGGGACACCGGGACCGTGACCAGCGCACCGAGACCGCGGGCGCGGTCCAGCCGGGCCACCCGGCTCAGCCCGGCGTCGACCACCACCCGGACCCCGGGCACCGTGAGGCTGCTCTCGGCCACCGCCGTGGCCAGCACCACCCGTCGCCGGTCGCCGGGGCGCAGCGCGGCGTCCTGCTCGGCGGCGCGCTGCCGGCCGTGCAGCGGCAGCAGCGCCACGGAGTCCCCGAGGTCGGCCAGCCGGCGGGCCACCGCGGCGATCTCCCCGGCTCCGGGCAGGAAGACCAGCACGTCGCCGTCCCGCTCGCGCAGCGCACGCCGGACGGTGGCCGCCACGTGGTCGAGCAGCGCCCGGTCCACGGGGCCGGCCCCGGGAGCCGGTGCCGGCCGGGGCGGGGGCGCCCAGATCCGGGTCACGGGGTGCAGCACCGACTCGGCCCGGACCACGGGCGCCGGGGTGTCGGCGCCGCCCAGCAACGCCGCGAACCGGTCGGCCTCCGGTGTGGCCGACATGGCCAGCAGCCACAGGTCGGGCCGGAGCGCGGCGCGTGCCTCGACGGCGAACGCGAGCGCGAGGTCGGCGTCGAGGTGGCGTTCGTGGCACTCGTCGAGCAGCACGGCGCCGGTGCCGGGCAGGTCCGGGTCCCGCAGCAGCCGCCGCACCAGCACGCCGGTCGTGACCACCTCGACGCGGGTCCGTGGGCCGCGCCGCCGGTCACCGCGTACCGCGTACCCGATCCGGTCGCCGACGCGCTCGCCGAGCAGCTCCGCCATCCGCCGGGCCGCGGCCCGCGCGGCGACCCGCCGCGGCTGGGCGATCACCACCCGCCCCTCGACCTGGTCGGCGACGGCCAACGGGGCGAGCGTGGTCTTGCCGGTGCCCGGCGGGGCCACCAGGACGCCGGTGCCGGCGGTGCGCAGCGCCGCGACGACGGCCGGCAACGTGGCGCGTACGGGCAGGTCGAGGCGGACGTCCGAGAGCACGGCCCAGTCTCGCACCGGCGTCCCCGGGCCGGCCCACCCCGCCGCCCCGACTGTCACGCGTGCGTGACGTGGGCAGGGTGCGGACATGCCGATGGCCGGGTCTCGTGGACCCGGCCATCGGCGTCACCCCCTGGTAGGTGCCTTCGCGCCCCCGGCGTCAGTAGGTGCCGTCGAGCTGCCCGCGCAGCTTCGTCAGCGCCCGGGCCAGCAGCCGGGAGACGTGCATCTGCGAGACGCCGATCTGCTCGGCGATCTGGGACTGCGTCAGGTTGCCGTAGAACCGCAGGGTGAGGATCTTCTGCTCGCGCTCGTCGAGGGTGGCCAACGCCGGGCCGAGGGCGACCCGCAGCTCGGCGAGCTCGAACTCGCCGTCCTCGCCGCCGAGCATGTCGCCCAGCTCGGTGGCCCGGTCGCCGTCGCCGGTGGGGGTGGAGAGCGAGACCGCGTTGTAGGCGCGGGCGCCTTCCAGGCCCTCCAGGACCTCCTCCTCGGTGATCTTGAGGTGGGCGGCGATGTCGGCGACCGTCGGCGAGCGGCCGAGGGTCTGCAGCAGCGAGCTGTTGGCGTCGGAGATCGCCAGGCGCAGTTCCTGGAGGCGGCGCGGCACCCGGATGTCCCAGGTGCGGTCGCGGAAGTGCCGCTTCAGCTCGCCGATGATGGTGGGGATGGCGTAGCCGGCGAAGTCGACGCCGCGCGACGGGTCGAACTTGTCGATGGCCTTGATGAGGCCGACGGCGGCGGTCTGCGCCAGGTCGTCGGTGGGCTCGCCCCGGCCGCTGTAGCGGTGGGCGAGGTGGTTGGCGAGCGGCAGCCAGGCCTCGATCGCCTTGTCGCGCAGCGCGGGTCGCGACGGATGGTTGGCCGGCAGCGCGGCCATCGCGTTGAGCAGATCGGTGGCGCTGTCGGCGAGGGCCCGCGGGTCGAGCTTCCCCGCGGTGTCGGGCGTGGTGCTCGTCGTCTGTTCGCTGATCGCTGGCGCGGTCATGGGTGGTCCTCCCTGCACCTCGTCCGCGGATATAGACGTGACGCTTTGGCTAGCTTCCAATGGGCCGTTCGGAAGTCACCCTAACCCGATCGTCCGGAGAAAATCTAGCCGAACGGACGATGTACTTATGTGATTTAACCGTCGTTAACGGTCACAAATCGACCATCCCCGGCGCGGTTGTGAGGGCCGTTACGGTCGGTTCTTCCGGTCCCGCCGGGTCACCCGGACATCCCCCGGCCGCCAACCGGACGGCCGCCGCGCTCCACCGAGCGGCCGATGCGAACCCGACAGACAAGCCGTACCTGTCACCAATCCGTCCTTGTCCCGTACATGGGACCAGCCGTAGCGTCGGTGACGTGGTCGTCGGAGATGGAGGCGCCGTGGTCGACCTCGCCGCTCCCCAGCTCGTCCTGAACAGTCGCGCGCTGTACATCGGCTGGCTGCCGGCGGACCCGGCGTCGGTCGCCGCGATGCTGCCGGCCGGGCTGCGCCCCCACCCGGACCGGACGGTGGTCCTCCACCAGCGCGTCGTCGACGACGAGACCCAGACCTCGGGCCTCGGCGCGCACGACCTCACCCACCTCGCCGTGGCACTGGACGGGGCCGCCACCCCGGGCGGGGCGGGCGCCTGGTGGACCCACCACGTCACCTCCAACGAACGGATGCTCGCGCAGTCCCGCGCCTGCGGCGCCCCCGCGTACCCCGGCCGGACCAGCGTCGAGGTGCGCGGCGGCGTGCTCGTGGCCGAGACCGAGCTGGACGGCGTGCCGGTCGTCCGGGTCCGGTGCCACGTGGGGGAGACCGGGCACGCCGTCCGCAGCGGCCACCACCGCTACCTCAGCCGGTGCCACGGCGACCTGGTCAGCTGCGTCTACGCGTACGTGGCGGAGCCGGTGACGCCGTTCGAGATCGAGTCGGTGGAGTTCCTGGAACCCGACCACCCGGTGTACGCGCTGCGCCCGGCCAACCCGCTCACCATCGTCTGCGGCTACTACGCGCCCCGCGCCTCCTTCGCCTCACCGGGCGGCCTCACCGTGCACCCCCAGGAGACGGGACGCCAGGGCGCCCGGGTCGCACTCGCCACCGCCTCCCGGCGCGCCGGCCGGCTCGTGGAGCCCGTCCGCCGGTAGGAGCCTCGTGACGTCCGGCCGGCCCACCGTGCCGGCAGGTACCCCGCGCGTGCCGGTCGGGTCCGCTGGGCCCGCGCCGGCGGGCACACCCGGGTAGGAGCGCGTCGCGCTTTCCGGTAATCACCGGCCGGACCAGGTTTCCGCCCGTCCAGACGGGTAACCGTGTGACCGGGCCGGCGCGTTCGGCCGCGGTGCCAGACCCCGGCACCGGGTCTCTCCGAAGCCGGCTCCGTCCCCACGGCAGGACCCCCGCCGTGGGGTGAGTGCCGGCCGTCATCCGGTGACACGGCCGGCCCGTATCCGCCGCGCGACACCCGGGAGGACCAGACCATGCCCCGCGAGACGACCAATCCACTGACCCAGCATCACGAGACGGCGGTGGAGGGTGAACGGGGTGCGCTGGTGGCGGTGTTGGTCATGGTGATCCTCGGGGTCGCCGGGATCTTCGCCGTCTCCTGAGCCGCACCACCGACCCGCGCCGCGCGGGTGGCAGGCGTGCGCGCCCACCACCCGCACGACGGGACTCAGGGCCGGGTGCCCTCGCCGCCCGTGTGCGGCAGCCGCTCGGCCGGGACGACTCCCAGCCGGCCGGCCTGGTAGTCCTCGAACGCCTGGATCAGCTCGTCCCGGGTGTTCATGACGAACGGACCGTAGTGCGCGACCGGCTCGCGGATCGGCTGCCCTCCCATGAGGTAGAGGTCCAGCGCCGGGGTGTGCGAATCCTGGCTGGCGTCCGCCGTGAAGCGCAGCGCGTCGCCCGGACCGTGCACCGCGAGCTGCCCGAGGTGCAGCGGCCGCCGGTCGGTGCCGACCGTGCCGCGACCGCTCAGGACGTACGCGAGGGCGTTGAACTCCGGCTGCCAGGGGATGTCGACCTGCGCTCCGGGTTGGACGGTGACGTGCGCGATGGTGATCGGGGTGTGGGTGGAACCCGGACCCCGGTGGCCGGCGACGGAGCCGGCGATCACGCGGATCAGCGCCCCGCCGTCCGGGGTGGTGAGCAGCGCCGCCTCCCGACCCCGGATGTCCTGGTAGCGGGGCGGGTTCATCTTCGCCGCCCGCGGCAGGTTGACCCACAGCTGCAGGCCGTGGAACAGCCCGCCGCTGACCACCAGGTGCTCCGGCGGGGCCTCGATGTGCAGCAGGCCGCTGCCGGCCGTCATCCACTGCGTGTCGCCGTCGGTGATGGTGCCGCCGCCACCGGTCGAGTCCTGGTGGTCGATGATCCCGTCGATCATGTACGTGACGGTCTCGAAGCCCCGGTGGGGGTGCCAGGAGGTGCCCTTCGGCTCGCCCGGCGCGTAGTCGACCTCGCCCATCTGGTCGAGGTGGATGAACGGGTCCAGCTGGCTCAGCGGCACCCCGGCGAAGGCGCGACGCACCGGGAAGCCCTCGCCCTCGTAGCCGCTGGGCGCGGTGGTGACCCGGCGCACCGGCCGGAAGGTGGTGGACTCGGGAAGCCGCGGCAGGCGCGGCAGGACGAGCACGTCGTCGACGGTGATGGCGGGCATCGGGAGGCTCCTAACGTGAGGCGTTGGCGGTGGAGGCGTCCCGTGCCGCCCGCAGGCGGCGGCCGAGGCGCTCGAAGACCCGGGTGAGGCAGGCGACCTCGTCGTCGTCGAGGTCGTCCATGAGGTGCGCGCGCACCGACGCGAGGTGGTGCGGCGCGGCCTCGCGCAGGGCCAGCAGCCCGGCGGCGGTGAGCACGGCCTCGCTGCCGCGCCGGTCCTCCGGGCATGCCTGCCGGGTGACCAGACCTCGGCGCTGCATCGAGGAGATCTGGTACGTCAGCCGGCTGGGGGAGAAGACCAGGCGGTTGGCCAGCTCACCCATGCGTAGCCGCTGCCCCGGCACCTCGGACAGCAGGACGAGCACGTGGTAGTCGGCGAAGCTCAGCCCGCTGGCGTCGCGCAGTTCCTCCTCCAGCTGCGTGAGCAGCAGCTGGCTGGATTCGACGTACGCGCGCCAGGCGGCGAGGCGAGCGGTGTCCAGACCCTCGGTCACGCCCGCAACGGTAGCACTCTTTCAAAATTCAACAACCCCGCCGATCCGTGTGTGGTCCGCCTCGTCAAGCCGTGCAGCCGAGAGGTGGTGCAGGTTTGAAGGAGGCGGGCGCTAGGCTCGCCGGGTGGACGACCTCGACCTGCTCGACTGGCGGGAACGGACCGCCCGGCTCTACCTGTCCGACCTCGACCTGGCCGGTTTCCGGGCCGAGCGCGACCGCCTCTTCGCCGGCCACCCGCAGAGCCCCATCCCGTCCCGGGACCGGGCGGCCTTCACCGGGCTGCGTTACCACCCGCCGAACCCGTCGGCCGTCGTCGAGGCGCCGCTGCGCCCGGCCCACGGGGAACTCGACATCGACACCGGCGGTCCGGACGGCGTCATCCGCTACCGGCGGGTCGCCGTGGCGGACACTCCGTGGGGGCCGCTCACGCTCTGGTGGATCGCCGCGTACGGGGGCGGACTCTTCGTGCCGTTGCGCGACGCCACCTGCGGGCGGGAGAGCTACGGCGGCGGCCGCTACCTCACCGACACGGTGAAGGGCACGCACGGGCGCGGTCTGACCGTGCTGGCCGGTGACCGGGTGCGGCTGGACGCCAACTACCTCTACAACCCGTCCTGCGCCTACGACGACCGCTGGGCCTGCCCGCTCGCTCCGCAGGAGAACCGGGTCGAGGTGGCGCTGCGCGCCGGCGAACTGGCGTACACCCGGCCGGACGGCAGCGGAACCTGATCGCGTCGGCGGCACCCCGGCGTGGCGCGCCGGGGTGCCGCGACGTGGCCGTCAGCGGACGTCCGGGGCGGTCGTGGAGAGGTTCAGCCGGCCGAGCAGCTGCCGCGCCTGGTCGGCGAGGTTCGCGTCGACGATGACCGCGTACTGGCCGGCCCGCAACGAGCTGGCGGACGTGAAGTCACGCTGCCCGCCGGTCATGGCGTGCGCCACGGCGCCGAAGACCGCGCCCCAGATGGCGCCGACCACCAGGCCCACGATGATCACGGCGAGCCAGTTGCCGACCGTGAAGATGCCGAAGAGCAGGCCGATGAAGAGCCCGAACCAGGCGCCCGTACCGGCGCCGATCAACGCCGCCCGGGCGGTGGTCATGCGGCCGAGCACGGTCTCCACCAGGGTGAGGTTCGTCCCGACGATGGCGGTGTGCTCGACCGGGAACCGGTTGTCCGCCAGGTAGTCGATGACCCGCTGGGCGGACGGGTAGTCCGGATACGAGCCGATCGTCACGGTCGGCGGGCCCGTCTGGGGGCCCTGCCCGTCACCGGGCGTCGTGGGGCGTCCCGCGGGGCCGGACGGAAGCAGGTCACCGCCGGGCATGCCGGGTCGCCAGCCGGCGGACGGTCCCGTAGCACTGGTCATGAGTTCCTCCCTCGTCGGCTGACTCATTTCCCGCCCCCGCCCGCCGGTAACGCCGCGTCGCGACCGCGGCGGGCGCCGTCACCCAGGGGCGTGCACAGCGCCGGCGGGGCGTGCGCCGCGACGCGCGGACCGTGCCGGGTCGCGGGCCGTCCCCCGGCGGGGAGAATGGGTGGATGCGCCTGGTGATCACCGCCGACACCCACGTGCCGAAGCGGGCGCGGGACCTCCCCGCGCCGCTGTGGACCGCCATCGAGGAGGCGGACGTGGTGCTGCACGCGGGGGACTGGGTCGACGAGTCGCTGCTGGACGCCGTGGAGGCCCGCTCGCGCCGGCTCGTCGGGGTGTACGGCAACAACGACGGGCCGGCCCTGCGGGCCCGGCTGCCCGAGATCGCCCGGGTCGAACTGGACGGGCTGCGGGTCGCCGTGGTGCACGAGACCGGGCCGCGGACGCGGCGGGAGGAGCGGTGCGCCGCCCGCTTCCCCGACACCGACCTGCTGGTCTTCGGGCACTCCCACATCCCGTGGGACAGCGTCGCCCCGGGCGGGCTCCGGCTGCTCAACCCCGGCTCGCCCACGGACCGGCGGTCCCAGCCGTACGCCACGTACCTGACCGCCCGGGTCACGGCGGGGGCACTGGACCGGGTCGAGCTGCACCGCCTTCCGCCGCGCTGACCCGACCCGGTCGTGCCGTCAGCGGCCGCGGCCCGTCTCCTCCTGGAGTTCGTCGATCCGCTTGGACGCCTCCGCCTTGGTCAGCCCCTCGGGCACCTCGGCGTCCGCCTCGCGGGCCAGCGTGGCGAGGTAGGACTCCTGCGCGGCGGTCGGCGGCTCCTCTCCGGTCACCCACTCGTCGGGATCCTTGATCGCACCCCGCGGGTCCGCCGGGTCGCTGTTGCGGTCCGTCATGATCTCACCCTCCTTCGAACAGGCGTACCAATACCCCTGGCGTGGCCGGTCCATGCGCGTACGACTCAGGTGCCCGCGCCGCTGGTCGCCGGTGCGCCGGCCCGCGCGGGCGCGCGCTCGCCGGTGCGTTCCCCGGCGCGGTCGAGCAGCCGCATCACCGGGGTCGCGGCGACGCCGTGCACCACCACCGAGACGATCACCACGAGCCCGACGGTGGCCCAGACCAGCTCGGCCTGCGGGAAGTCGGCCTTCGTGGTGGCGTACGCGAGGTAGAAGAGCGAGCCGACCCCGCGGATGCCGAAGAACGCGATCACCCAGTGTTCGGCGGGGCGGCCGGGTGACCCGCGCAGCGACAGCCAGCCGATCAGGGGGCGGAGCACGAAGACGAGCGCGAGCCCCACGGCCGCGGCCGGCCAGGTGAGCGGGGCCAGCAGGCCGCCCACCACGGTGCCGCCGAAGAGCAGCAGCAGCAGGACGGTCAGCAGCCGCTCGACCTGCTCGGCGAAGTCGTGCAGCACCGAGTGGAACTCGTGGGTCCGCTCGGCGGCGCGGATCGCCCGGGCGGCCACGAAGACGGCCAGGAAGCCGTACCCGCCGGCCACCTCGACCAGCCCGTACGCGAGGAACGTGGCGGCCAGCGCGAGGAAGCCCTCGGCGTGCCGGGCCAGCCGCAGGTGGCGGGGCGCGCGGAAGAAGAGCTTGCCGAGCAGCCACCCCACGAGCAGCCCGCCGCCGACGCCGATGCCGATCTTCCACAGCACGTCCACGGCGAACCACCGGCCCAGCCAGTCCTCCCCAGGGGCGAGGCTCGTCGTGGCGACGGCGATCGCCGCGTACACGAAGGGGAAGGCCAGCCCGTCGTTCAGCCCGGCCTCGGACGTGAGGGCGAACCGGACCTCGTCCTCGGAGTCCTCCACGTCGGTGGGTTCGCCGACCTGCACGTCGGAGGCGAGGACGGGGTCGGTCGGGGCGAGCGCGCTGCCGAGCAGGAGAGCGGTCGCCGGCACCAGTCCGGCCCACCACCAGCCGAGCAGCGCCACGGCGGCGATGCAGAGCGGCATCGCGACGGCGAGCAGCCGCCAGGTGGACGACCAGCGGGACCAGCTCAACGGTCGGTCGATCTTGAGTCCGGCGCCCATGAGGGCGACGATCACCCCGATCTCGGTGAGGTGGGTGGCCACCTCCGGATGGGCGAGCGGGTCGGGAACCGGCAGCCCGGTCGGCAGCAGGAACACCGCCATGCCCAGGCCGAGGAAGGCGATCGGCATGGAGAGCGGCTGGCGCTCCAGCACCCGGGGAAGGATGCCGGCGAGCAGCGCGCCGACGCCCACCAGCGCGAACGCCACGTCCATCGGTTCCACCGCACCACCTCCCGGCCGCACCCGCGCCGTACGGGTCGGTGGTGACGGACTGTGCCCCGCCGGGGTGCCGGCTATGCGCCCGGAAGGCCGGAAAGTGGTGTGCTCACCGGCGTCGGGTCAGCGGCGACTCGTCGAGGGACGCCAGCAGCGCGGCCGGGTCGTCGTACACGGCCACCGCGCCCGCCCCGGCCAGCTCCCCGCGGCTGGTGCCGCCGCAGGTCAGCCCGACACAGGGGATGTCCAGCTTGCCGGCGGCGGCCACGTCCCAGACCGAGTCGCCGACGAAGACGACCCGCTCGGCGGGCAGCCCGGACTGGTCGAGCGCGGCGACGAGGATGTCCGGCGCCGGCTTGCTCTGCTCCGCGTCCGCGGAGGAGGTGACCGCGGCGATGACGTCGTCGGCGTCGAGGGCCCGGCGCAGCGCGGCCACCTCGTGCTCGGCGGCCGAGGTGGCGAGCACCACCCGCAGGCCCCGCTCGGCGCAGGCGCGCAGCAGGTCCGCCGCGCCGGGCAGCGGGGTGAGCCGCTCCCAGTACTCGGCGTACAGCGTGTCGTGCGCGTCGCGCAGCCGGCTGTCGGCGGCGCGGTCGCGTTCGGGGCCGAGCAGGTGGTCGAGCAGCTTGTCCGACCCCATGCCGATGGCACGGTGGACGGTGGCCATGGGCACCGGCTGGTCGTTCTGGCGCAGGGCCTCCCACCAGCTCACGGTGTGCAGGTAGGTGGTGTCGACGAGGGTGCCGTCGACGTCGAAGAGCGCGCCGGCGGGGTTGTCGGTAGGCATGGCCGTCCTCCTACCCGCGGCGCGGCGGGCTGACGCCACCGGCGGCGCGGTTCACTCGGTGGGGAGGAGGATCTCGAACCACACGGTCGAGCCACGCACCGTCGGGTCCGTGCCCCACGCGTCGCTGAGTTCCTCGATCAGCCCCAGCCCACGGCCCCGGCTGCTCAACGTGTCGGTCTGCGCCCGGGTGACGGTGCCGCGCGTGCCCGAGTCGGCCACCGAGACCAGCAGCCGCTCGGCGCTGAGGTCGATGTCCACGCGGGCGGCCGTGCCGGCGTGCAGCAACGCGTTGGTCGTCAGCTCGCTGGTGCACAGCACGGCGGAGCCGATGACGGACTCCGGCACCTGCCACTCGCCGAGCTGGGCGCTCATCCAGTGCCGGACCCGGCTCGGCGCGGTCGGCTCGGCGGGCACCTCCATGCTCGCCGACCGGCTCGGCCGCAGCGCGTGCTCCACGGCGAGGACGGCCACGTCGTCCTCGGTGGCTCCGGCGACGGCCCCGCTCGCCACGGCGCACAGCGCCCGGGGGTCGCCGCTGCCGGCGGCGGCGACCGCGTCGGCGAGCACGTCGAGCCCGGCGCCCAGGCTCTGCCGTCGCCGTTCCACGACGCCGTCGCTGAACAGCAGCAGCGTGTCGCCCGGGGCGAACGCGACGGTCGTGACGGTCGGCCGGGCGCCGAGCCCGAGGGGCGCGCCGGCGGGCAGGTCGACGTACTCGGCGTGCGGGCGGTCGTCGGGGGCGCAGCGACGGATCAGCGGCGGGGGGTGCCCCGCGCTGGCCAGGGTGAGTTCCCGCCGCTCGGCGTCGACGACGCCGAAGACCACGGTGACGAACAGCTCGTACGTGCCGGCCTCGGCGCCGAGACTGGTGACCAGCCGGTCCAGGCCGGTGAGCACGGAGTCCGGGCGCGGATCGGCCAGCGCGAGCGCGCGCAGCGCCGCGCGTACCTGCCCCATCCGCGCGGCCGCCTGCACGTCGTGCCCGGCGACGTCGCCGAGGACGACGCCGAGCTGGCCGGTGGGCAGCAGGAACGCGTCGTAGAAGTCCCCGCCGGCCGCGTTGCCGTCCACCCCCGGGTCGTAGCGCGCGGCGATGCGCAGCCGGGGGAGGTTCGGCAGGTGCTCGGGCAGCATGCTGCGCTGCAGCAGCTGGGCGGTGCCGTGCTGGGTCTCGAACCGGCGTGCCCGCTCGGCCGCCTGCCCGATCAGCTCGGCGGACGCGGCCAGCAGCGCGCGCTCCGCGGCGGACCACAGGCGGGGGGCCTGGTGGCCGATGGACAGGCCACCGCGGACGACCGTGGCCCGCAGCGGCACGGCGATCAGCGAGACGATCTTCTGGTCGTGGCGGTCGGTGGCCGCGTCGCGCAGCGGCTGACCGTTCGAGGTGATCGACGGGGTGCCCGCGCGGGCCGCCTCCACGAGGGGGTCGGGCCAGTCCGCGGCGACCCGCCGCCACAGCGGAGGGAGCCGCTCGTCGGCCTCGTCCATCAGCTCGCCCCGGACCCGGCGGACCATCCGCCAGCCTCCGCCGCCCTCGTCGACGGCGAAGGCGACCCGGTCGGCGTCGAAGGTGGTGATCGCGTACCGCAGCGTGACCCGGGCCACGTCGTCGAGGGTGAGCGTGCCGGCGAGGGCCGCCGCCACCTCGCTGACGCTCTGCAACTGCTGGGTGACGTGGGTGGTCTCGGCCGCCACGGTGAGCACGCCGACGATCCGTCCGGTGCTGTCGCGTACGGGGGAGCAGCCCCGGGTGAAGACGGCCTGCTCGACCACCCCGCCGTGGCCCCGGCCCAGCGGGAGGCTGCTCTCCTTCTCCAGGAAGGTCCCGCCGTCGCGGTAGATGCGTTCCATGACGTCGCCGACGCCCGGCAGGTGCCACAGTTCCGGGAACACCTCGGCGGCCGGGCGGCCGATCGCCGCGGGGTGCTTGTCCCCGATCAGGTCGGCGTACGCGTCGTTGTAGAGCAGGACCAGGTCGTCCCCGTACGCGAGGGCCATCGGCACGGGCGAGGCGAGGATGAGGTCGACGACCGCGCGTACGGCCGGGTCCCACGCCGTCCGGGGGCCCAGGGACGTGCCGGCCCAGTCGTGGCCGAGGACGGTGGCCGCCGCGTCGGTCCGGGCGGCTGCCGCGGACACCGGCGCCGGCGGCGTGGGGATGCGCCCGACCGTTCCTGGCATGCCCGCAGCCTAACCGGACGACCCGAACGCTGTTTCCGATCATGCCCGGCGCGTGTCGGGAAATCCCCGCATCCGCCCGCGTGCCGCCGCGGCGACCGGGTAAGCCCCCGGCGCGAGGCGCGTGACAGGAGGGCCGTCATGGGGGGAAACGTCGCGTTGCGGCAGGCCGACGTCGGCGACGCCGTGTCGGACGCGTGGCGGGAGGTGCTCCTGTTCGTCCCGAAGGCCGTGGCGTTCGTGGTGATCCTGGTGGTGGGCTGGCTCGTGGCCCGGGTCGTCCTGAAGATCGTGGACACCGTGCTGGAACGGGTGGGCTTCGACCGGGCGGTGGAGCGGGGCGGTCTGCGGCGCGCCCTCGAACGCACCCGGTACGACGCGAGCGACATCCTCGCGAAGCTCGCCTACTACGCGGTGCTGCTGTTCACGTTGCAGTTCGCGTTCGGCGTCTGGGGACCGAACCCGATCAGCGACCTGATCCGGGGAGTGGTGGCGTGGCTGCCCCGGGCGTTCGTGGCGATCGTCATCGTGGTGGTGGCGGCGGCTATCGCCAACGCCGTCCGTGACCTGGTGCGCGGCGCCCTGGGCGGCCTGTCGTACGGGCGGGTGCTGGCCGACCTGACGGCCGTCTTCGTGATCGCGCTGGGGGTGATCGCGGCGCTCAACCAGGTGGGCATCGCGACCACGGTCACCACGCCGGTGCTGATCGCGTTCCTCGCCACGGTGTCGGGGATCCTCGTCGTCGGGGTGGGCGGTGGCCTCGTGAAGCCGATGCAGGCCCGCTGGGACCGCTGGCTCGACCGCGCGGCCGCGGAGTCCCGGGCGGTGCGGGAGCGGAGGCGGGCCGCCGCGGTGGGGCGCGCCGACGTCGAGCGGCAGATGGCCGAGCCGACCGAGCGGACGCAGGCGGCGCGGGGGTCCGCCGCGCCCGGCGGGCGGATCTACCGGGCGGGCGCGGTGGCCGACGAGACGCGCGGGTTGGGCGACGAGACGCGCGAGGTGGGGGACGAGACGCGGTGGTACGGCCGGTGACGTGACCCGCCCCGCCGCTGTGGTACGTAGCGCCCGGCGGCCGGCGTCGCGCAGGGCGTGGGGCCGAGGTGGGCGCGCGTCGCGGGTGCCCGGGGCCGTCGGGTCAGGCCGCGTCGGCGGGGTGCCCGGCGCCGTCGAGGTCCTGGGCCAGCGCGTGCACCGCGAGCAGCCGGGTGAGCAGCCAGTCAGGGTCGGACCAGTCGACCGGACCGGTCGGCGGCGTCCAGCCGTGGTCGCGCGCCGCCGCGCTGACGCCCTCGACGTAGCCGGCGAGGGCGGCCGGCGTCAGCGGCCGGTCGTCGGCCTCCAGGCTGTCCCGTACGGCGGCGGCGTGCTGGTCGACGGTGGCGAGCAGGCCGGGGCACCGGGCCGCGGCGGCGAGCCCGTCGGCGCCGAGGGCGTCGGCGAGGGCGGTGAGGGTGGACCGCGCCGAGTCGACGGCGGAGGTGACCCGGTTGAACGGCACACGCATGGGGAAGGAGGCTAGCCATCCCGTTCCGCGGCCGTCTTCGGCCGCGCGGACGGTGTGGGGTCGGCCACCGGTGCGGCAGCAGGGAGGGGTGCTATGGCGCAGCAGGACGGGCCCGACGACCGGCACCGGCGGCCGCCGGGGGTCAGCGACGAGACCGTGGCGGCGCTGGGCAAGCTCAGCGAGGCGCTGGAGTGCGTGGAGCGCGTACGCGGCCACCTCTACTCGCTGCACCAACTGGTCGGGCACGCCGACCTGATGCTGGACGACGCGGTCGAGATGTTCCGCGCCGCCGGGCACCCGGACATCGCCGAGCGGATCGCCACCGAGCTGCTGGGGCGCAACGTCATCGCCGGGCGCTGGACGTTCCAGATCGTCGAGGACTTCGACGACGGCTACTACGCGCTCTTCCGTGACGTGGACCGTGACGCACGCGAACGGCTGGTCGGCGGCCGGCGGCACCTCTACGAGGCGGAGATGAAGGAGCGGCGGCGCACCCGGGGCCTCCCGGGACACGAGGCGCGCCCCGGCGTCACGTACTAGTCGCCGGAGCGGGCCTCGGCCGGCCGCCGCCGGGCGGCGTCGTCGGCGATGATCAACGTGGCCACCATCAACGCGACGCAGAGGCTGAACAGCCACGAGTCGTCGGAGACGAGCCAGGCGGAGACGGGCGCCTGGAGGGCGGCCAGCACGAAGCCGAGCCAGGCCAGGCGACGCTGACGCGTGGTGAGGATGCCGGAGCCTTGTCGCATCCCGAAAGTCTTACGCGACACGGGCCGATTGCCGTCCCCCGTTCGGCCGATTCTGTGCGGAGCGTCCGTTTTCCGGACCGTCCGGACGCCACTTTCTGTCGTAACGGGGGACCCGGCCCCGGTCCGCGTGACGGGGATCTCCCCGGTCCGCGTGACGGGGGACCCGCCCCGGTCCACCGGCGGGGGAGGGCGGAGGATGGTGCTCCGTGTCGACCACCCCCGCTCGGCCCCGGGCCGCCCTGCTCCTGCTGGCCTACCTCGCCTTCGTCAGCCTCGGCCTGCCCGACGGCCTGATCGGCGTGGGCTGGCCGTCGATCCGCGCCGACTTCGGCGTACCGACCGAGGCGGTCGGCCTGGTGCTCGCCGCCGGCACGGCCGGCTACCTGACCTCGAGCGTGCTGGCCGGCTTCACGCTCGCCCGGCTCGGCGTCGGCTGGCTGCTGGCCGGCAGCACCCTGCTGGCCGCGCTCGCGCTGACCGGGTACGGGACGAGCCCCGGGCTGACCGTGGTGGTCGGCGCCGCGCTGGTGCTCGGGCTCGGCTCCGGGGCGATCGACTCTGGGCTCAACGCGTACGCGGCCGGCGCGTTCGGACCGCGGCACATGAACTGGATGCACGCGTTCTTCGGCCTCGGCGTGGCCATCGGCCCCCTCATCATGACGGGCGTGCTGGGCGCCGGTCTGGGCTGGCGCTGGGGGTACGGGATCGTGGCGGCCGCCCAGCTCGCGCTGGCCACCGCGTTCGCGCTCAGCGCACGGGCCTGGCGGGAGCGGACACCGGTCGGCCCGGAGGCCGCGCCCGCGGTCGTCGACCCGTCCGCCGATCCCGCGACCTCGGGCCCGGCCGCCGGCGTCGGTCCCTCGGCTGCCGGGTCCGCGGCCGCCACGGACGGTGCCGGGCCGGCGGCCGAACCCGCCGCGCCGGCCGCCGCCGTGGGGGTCGCCGTCGAGCCCGCCGCGCCGGTGGCCCGACCGGTCCCGGTGCGGGAGACGCTGCGCCTGCCGGCCGTCTGGCTGGGGATGCTCGCCTTCGCCGTGTACGTGGCCGTCGAGGTGGCCACGGGCCTCTGGGCGTTCCTGCTGCTCACCGAGGGGCGAGGGCTCGCCGCGGCGGTCGCCGGCCTCGGGGTCTCGGCCTACTGGGGGAGCCTCTTCGTGGGGCGCGTCGTGCAGGGGGTGGTGGCCGAGCGGTGGGGGGCGCCCCGGGTGCTGCGTGCCAGCCTGCTCGGCATGGCGGCCGGCGCCGCGTTGATCGCCGTCCCGGCGCCCGCCTGGGTGGCGGTGGTGGGGATCGTGGTGGTCGGCTTCGCCGCCGCACCGGTGTTCCCGCTGCTGACGCTCACCACCGTCGAGCGGGTCGGCGCGGCGCACGCGGACCGGACCATCGGCCTGCAGATCGGCACGTCGTCGCTGGGTGCGGCGCTGGTCCCGTCCGGGATCGGGATCCTCATCTCGCACACCTCGGTGGAGGCGCTGGGGCCGGCGCTCCTGGTCCTCGCCGTCGCGCTGATCGCCCTGCACGCGGCGGCCACCCGCCGGCCGGTCCAGGGGGCCCGCACCGACGCCTGAGGGCCACCGCCGCCCACGAGGGGCGGCGGCTCTAGAGGGTGTCCGGGCCGGTGCGTCCGGTCGTCGACGGGCGGTACGCCCGGTCCCGGTCGGTCGGCTCCCGCCCGGCGCCGGCGGCCTGGCCGCCCCGGTCCGCGGCCTCCGGCCCGTGGCCGAACGCCGCCTCCTCGCCGGCGTCGTTGGCGGTGACGTCGTCGGCCTGCCCGTCGAGGGTGGACCGGGCGACGGCACGGTCCAGTTCCTCCAGCGGAGTCCGTTCCTCGTCCCGCCACACCTTCTTCTCGTCGCTCATACCTTCGCGGTACCCGGGCGTGGTGATCGCAAACAGCGGCACGCCGCCGGCGCGTACGCCCGCGGCGGCGCGCACGACGATGGCCGCCGGTCCTGCCGGCGGCCATCGGAAGCGTCGTCGCGGGGGATGTCACGGCTGGGGGCGGTCCACCTTGCCGCGCCAGGCACCGGTCTCCTGGCCGCGCCGCTCGATGAACGTCTTGAAGCGCTCCAGGTCGCCCTTGGCGCGCCGGTCCACGATGCCCAGCTTGTCGCCGGCCTGCTCGACCACGCCCTGCGGCTCGAACTCGAGCTGGAGGGTGACGCGGGTGTGGTCCGGGTCCAGGCGGTGGAAGGTCACCACGCCGGCCTGCTGGGTGCCGCCGGTGGACCGCCAGGCGACCCGCTCGTCGGGCAGCTGCTCGGTGATCTCGGCGTCGAACTCGCGCTTCACCCCGGCGATCTCGACCGTCCAGTGGGTCATCGTGTCCGACAGCTGCCGGACCTCCTGCACGCCCTCCATGAAGTTCGGGAACTCCTCGAACTGGGTCCACTGGTCGTACGCGGTCCGCACCGGGACGGCCACGTCCACGTGTTCGGTAACGCCACTCATCAGGGCATCCTCCTCGTCTTCGCCGGTGACCGGTCGGGATCGCCCCGACTCACCAGCGAGTCGTCTCGTTCTTGTTGCCGAGCGCGGCCCAGACCTCGGAGACGGTCTGGTACCGGGTGCCGTCGGGCAGCGTCTGCAGCGCGGCGATGATGTCGTCCGGCGCGTCGTTGTCCCGGGCGTTGGCGATCAACGTCTCCCGGTCACCCGGCAGCGCGTTCATCGTGATGAACCGCCCGAGCCGGCTCCGCTGCTCGACGTCCTGGGAACTCATCCCCTTGGGGGCGCCGGTCCGCAGCTCGCCGGCCGGCGCCGTGGTCGCCTCCGGCTGGTCCTCGCCCGCGGGTTCGGGCACCCGGGCCTCGTCGACCCGTGAGCCGCCGGTCCCGGGCCCCTGCACGAGGCCGTGGACCTCCTGGCTCAGCTGTTCGTCCAGCCTCGGTCCGTGCTTGCTGTTGCCACGCTCCATGCCTTCTGCGCTACCCGGAGGCACCGGCGTCAAACCGGCAGGCGGTCACGAACCGGCCGGGGCCCGGGGCGGCAGCACGGGCTCCTCGGTCGCCGGCGCACCGGCCTGCAGGCGCCGG
Organism: Micromonospora globbae; assembly: GCF_036184225.1. NCBI lineage: Bacteria > Bacillati > Actinomycetota > Actinomycetes > Micromonosporales > Micromonosporaceae > Micromonospora > Micromonospora globbae. The sequence goes on along the minus strand of NZ_CP108084.1, from coordinate 3,177,805 downwards.
CCACGCTGCAGTTCGGCGTTGATCTGCACGCCGAACATGAGTGCCGAGTTGGACAGGTAGAGCCAGACCAGGAAGGCGATGACGGCGCCGAGGCTGCCGTACGTGGCGTCGTACGAGCCGAAGTTGGCCACGTACAGGCCGAACCCGAAGGAGGCCACCACCCAGGCGGCGAGCTCCACCGCGCCCCCGGGGGTGAGCCAGCGGAAACGGGGTTGGCGCACGTTCGGGGCGATCCAGAACAGCAGCGACAACAGCGCCATCATGATCAGGGCGAGCACCGGCCACCGGAACACGCGCCACACCGTGCGGGCCACACCGCCCGCGCCCACCAGGTCACCGACGGCGTCGGCGACCGGGCCGCTGACGATCAGCCCCGTGGCGACCACGGCGAGGAGCAGCAGGGAGAGCCCGGCGAGCCCGATCTGCAACGGCCGCAGCTTCCAGAACGGCCGCCCCTCCCGCACGCCGTAGATCGCGTTGGAGGCGCGGGTGAACGCGCCGATGTACCCGGAGGCCGACCACAGCGCGCCGAGCAGACCGAAGCTCAACAGCACCTTCGCCGAGCTCTCCTGCTCGACCACCTCCCGCACCGCGCCGACGAACCCCTCGTTCGCGACGACCGAGCCGGCGCCCACCTGCCGGAACAGGTCCAGCACGGTGTCCACGGTCCGCTCGCCGTCGGAGACCAGCCCGACCAGGGAGACGACCACGATGGCGGACGGGAAGAGCGCCAGCACCCCGTAGTAGGTGAGCGCGGCGGCCCAGTCGGCGCAGTTGTCCCGGACGAAGTTGCGGGCGCTGCGCACCAGCACGCCCCGCCAGGTCCGCCAGCTCAGCTGCCGGATCCTGCGGGGCAGGCGCAGCCCGCGCCGACCGTCGAGCGCCACGCCGGGTTCCGTCGTCGCCATGTCCCGCCCCCTGTGCCCGGCTGTCGCGGCGTCCGTCCGCTTCGTTGGCCCGGCCGGTACCCCGCGGCCGATGGCGGCAAACGACCGGTTCCGCCGGCGAGGGGCGTTCCGCCGGACCGACCGCGCCGGCCGGTCCGGCGGTTGGACGGCCCGCCGGTGGCGCGCCCCCGGTTTGCGCCCCCTCGCCAGCGGGAACGGTCAATGCAGACCAAGCAGACCCATCGACGCGGAGGAGGACGAGATGCCCGGGCGCGAGGTACTGCCCAGCACGCTGCGGCGCTCCCCGGCGAAGGCCCAGCGCACCTGGGAGAAGACGCACGACTCGGCGGTGGAGACGTACGGCGAGGGGGAGCGGGCGCACCGAACCGCCTTCGCCGCGGTGAAGAACCAGTTCGAGAAGGTCGGCGACCACTGGGAGCCGAAGGGCCGCAAGGGCCCCAGTGACCGGCAGGCGGCCGGGGGCGGGCCGGCGCGGCGCGCGCCGACCGCCGGCGGGGTGGACGCGAACGCGACCAAGGACCACCTCATGAAGGTCGCCCGCAAGCTGGACGTCCCCGGCCGGTCCCGGATGAACAAGCCGGAACTGGTCAAGGCCATCCAGAAGGCCAACAACCGGCAGACCGCCAAGGCGCGGAGCCGCTGACCGTCGGAAAGGGTGGCCGTCCCACGGGACGGCCACCCTTGCGCGTCACCAGTGCCCGCGCCCCGGCGCCTCGATGTGCACGGCCTTCGTGGCGGTGAACTCGTCGAGCAGCTCCGGGCCGTACCCGAAGCCCTGGCCGCTGCCGCGGCGCGGGTGGGCGGCGCCGCCCGGCGCGCCCCCGAAGACCGCGTTCACCTTCACGGTGCCGACCGGCAGTTCCCGCCAGGCCCGGTGGGCGTGGCTCATCGACCCGGTGAGCACGGTGGCGGCCAGCCCGTACGGGGAGTCGGCGGCGCACCGCAGCGCCTCGCTGAAGGAGTCGACCACCACCACCGGGGCGACCGGCCCGAACGTCTCGTCGCGCACCAGCGGCATGTCGTGGCGGCAGTCGGCCACGACCGTGGCCGGGTAGAACGCGCCCGGCCCGTCCGGCAGCGTGCCGCCGGTGAGGATCCGCGCGCCCTGGGCCACGGCGGCGGTGACCTGGCCGTGCACGTGGTCCCGGTGCCGCCGGTCGACCAGCGGGCCGAGTTCGGTCGCCGGGTCCCGCCCCGGCCCCATCCGCAGCTCGCTGGCGCGCTTCACCAACGCCGCCACGAAGTCGTCGGCGACGTCCCGGTGGACGTAGATGCGCTCGACCGCCACGCAGATCTGGCCGGCGTTGGCGAAGGCGCCCGTCGCGGCCTCGCGGGCGGCCCAGATCGGGTCGACGTCGGCGTCGACGATCAGCGGGTCGCTTCCGCCGTTCTCCAGCAGCACCTTGGCGCCGGTGCGGGCCGCCGAGGCGGCGATCGCCCGGCCGGTCGCCGTCGAGCCCACGTGCGCCACCACGTCCACCGGCTGAGCGGCGAGTGCCGCCCCGGTCTCCGCGCCGCCGGTGACCAGCGAGAGGACGCCCGGCGGCAGGGCGCTGTCCAGCGCCCGCGCCAGCAGCCAGCCGGCGGCCGGCGTCCGCTCGCTCGGCTTGTAGACCACCACGTTGCCGGTGACGAGCGCCGCGCCCAGCAGGCCGCAGGAGACCGCCACCGGGTCGTTCCAGGGGGTGATCGCGGCGACGACGCCCCGGGGCTGCGGCACCATGAAGTCGAGCGCGTGGTGGCCGCCGTGCAGGGTCCGCCCGCCCCGCACCGGACCGAGTTCGGCGTACTGTCGCAGCGTGCCGATGCCCGCCTCCACGCCGCCGCGCGCGTCCGCCAGCGGCTTGCCCATCTCGGCGGTGACCGCCGCGGCCAGCTCGTCCGTGACGGCCTCGACGGCGTCGGCGGCGCGGTGCAGCGCCGCCGCCCGTTCCGCGGGCGCCGTACCGGCCCACTCCGCCTCGACCTCCCGGGCCGCCTCCACCGCCTTGCCGACCACGTCGGCCGTCGCCACCGGCGCCGAGCTGACCGGAGAGCCGTCCGCCGGGTCGTGCACGACCAGCTCGCCCTCCTCGCCGCCAGCGCCCCAGACCCCACCTATCAGCTGCGCAACCGTGTACATGTGCCGGTGGATGCCCCGGCCCCGGCGACGCAAACGCGTTTCGCCCGGTTCGACGCCGGGTAGGCGGATCGGATGACTCCCACCGGCGCGGAGAGCGCGGACGCCGTCGTCGTCGGGGCCGGCCACAACGGTCTGGTGGCCGCCAACATGCTCGCGGACGCCGGCTGGGAGGTGGTGGTGCTGGAGGCGAGCGCCACGCCCGGCGGCGCCGTCCGCTCCGCCGAGGTCACGGCACCCGGCTACCTGAGCGACCTCTACAGCTCGTTCTACCCCCTGGCGTACGCCTCGCCGGTGCTGCGCCGGCTCGACCTCGGCCGGTACGGGCTCACCTGGCGCCACGCCCCCGACGTGCTGGCCCACCTGCTGCCCGACGGCCGCGCCGCCGTGCTCAACCGGGATCCCGAGGTCACGGCCGCGTCGCTGGACGCGTTCGCGCCCGGCGACGGCAAACGCTGGCTGACGGCGTACGGCGACTGGACCGAGGTCGCCGAGCCGATGCTGGAGACGATCACCTCTCCGTTCCCGCCGGTACGCGGCGGCCTCACCCTGCTCCGCCGGATGCGGATCTCCGGCGCGCTGCGGCTGGCCCGGCGGCTGGTGGTGCCCGTCCGCAAGCTCACCGACGAACTCTTCGACGGCGAGGGCGGGCCCGCGCTGCTGGCCGGCTGCGCCCTGCACACCGACCTGTCCCCGGAGGAGGCCGGCTCCGGGGTGTACGGCTGGCTGCTGACCATGCTCGGCCAGCAGGTCGGGTGGCCGGTGCCGGAGGGCGGCTCGCAACGGATCACCGACGCGCTGGTGGCCCGGCTCACCGAGCGGGGCGGCCGGATCCTCTACGGCGCGCGCGTGGACCGGGTGCTGACCGCGCGGGGCCGGGCCATGGGGGTCCGCACCGTGGGCGGCGCGCTGTGGCGGGCCCGTCGCGCCGTGCTCGCCGACGTGCCGGCCCCGGCGCTCTACCTCGACCTGGTCGGCCCGGCGGCGCTGCCACCCCGCCTCGTGGAGGACCTGGCGCACTTCCGCTGGGACGGCTCGACGCTCAAGGTCGACTGGGCGCTCTCCGCGCCCGTCCCGTGGACGAACCGGGCCCTCGCCACCGCCGGCACGGTGCACCTGCGCGCCGACCTGAACGGGCTCACCAGCTACTCGGCCGCGCTGGCCCGCGGCGAGCTGCCGGAGGACCCGTTCCTGCTGGTGGGGCAGATGACCGTCGCCGATCCGAGCCACTCGCCGCCCGGCACCGAGTCCCTCTGGTCGTACACCCACCTGCCGTTCCGGCGGGACTGGCGGGCGGACGAGATCGCCCAGCACGTCGAGCGGATGGAACGGGTGCTGGAGGAGGCCGCGCCGGGCTTCCGCGGCCTCATCGTCGGCCGGCACGTGGCCGGCCCGGTCGAGCTGGAGAAGGGCGACGCGAACCTGGTCGGTGGCGCGGTGGGCGGCGGCACGTCGGCGGCGTACCAGCAGCTCTTCCTGCGCCCGATTCCCGGCCTCGGTCGGGCGGACACGCCGGTGGACCGGCTGTACCTGGCCAGCGCGTCCGCGCATCCCGGCGGGGGAGTGCACGGCGCGCCCGGCGCGAACGCGGCCCGCGCCGCGCTGGCCCGCGACCGCGCGTTCACCGGCGGCGTGTACGCGGCCGCCGTGGGCGCGGCCCAGCGCGCCGTGTACCGCTGACCCGCGCCGCCGGCACGTCCCCGCCGGTCGGCGGCTCCGGCGTGCGGCGGCATGGGGTGGCGTGCGGCGGCGGAAGCCCGGCTGGGCCGCGTCCGGCTGGGGGCGCCGGACGACGGCCGGGCTCAGCGGGTGATGTTGCGGTGCTTGCTGCGCAGCTTGAACGGCATGAGCGCGCTCTCGATCTTGGTGGCGGTCGTCATCTTCGAGGCGCCCTCGCGGCGTTCCTCGAAGCGGATCGGCACCTCCAGGATGGTGTGCCCGAGCTTCGTGGCGAGGTAGTGCATCTCGACCTGGAAGCTGTAGCCGTTGGACTGCACCCGCTCGAGGCCGATGTCGCGCAGCGCGTCGGCCCGCCAGATCTTGAAGCCGGCCGTGAGGTCGCGGATGCGGACGCGCAGCAGGGTGTGCACGTAGAGGTTCGCCCAGCCGCTGAGCGCGCGCCGGTACAGCGGCCAGTTCTCGTCGAGTTCGCCACCCGGCACGTACCGGGAGCCGATCACCACGCCGGCCTGCGTCGACAGGAGCGCCCCGAGCATGCCCGGCAGCGCCTCCGGCGGGTGCGAGAGGTCGGCGTCCATCTGCGCCACGTAGTCGGCGCCCCCGTCCAGGGCGCGTCCCATCCCGTCCACGTACGCCCGGCCGAGACCCTCCTTGCCCGGCCGGTGCACCACCTCGATCCGGTCGGGGTGCTCGATGGCCAGCTTGTCCGCCACCTCACCGGTGCCGTCGGGCGAGTTGTCGTCGGCGACGAGCACGCGCAGGCCCGGCAGCGGCAGGGCGAGGAGCCGCTCGACCAGGACCGGCAGGTTCCCCGCCTCGTTGTAGGTAGGCACCACGACGGTCAGGCGTGCGTCCCGCCACGGCGCGGGCAACTGCACGGGTTCGATCATGACGGACATCCTCGGTTTGCGGACATGGAGTCTCTCAGAGGGTAGCCAGTTGACGTATCGGTGGCATAAAGGCTCCCCCGATCGGAGGGTTGCGCCGACGTGCCTGTCCGCTGTCCGTGTCGGGTCAGAGGCGCCGGGCGGCCGCGCCGGCGAGGGCCAGGGCGAGCCCGGCGAGGGCGAGGCCGGAGACCGCCCGCTTGTGGGTGCCCACCCACAGCGCCGCCGACCGGTTCCGCGCCTGGTCGGTGAAGACCCCGTCCGCGCCGTGGTCCCGCTCGTCGTCCCGTGGGCGGTCGAGGTTGTCCCGCCAGCGTGACGGGTCCACCCGGGTGCCGGTCTGCTGGCTGCCGTACCCGTCCCGGGCCAGTTTCCGGTCCAGCAGACCGGGCACGAGCATGTCACCGAGACGGGCCCGCCAGGTGGGACCGCCGACGTTCAGCTCCCGGACCCCGCGGTCGGCCGCCCAGAGGATGGCGCGGGCCGCCAGCTCGGGCGTGAAGATCGGCGGCACCGGCTGCGGGTGCCGCGGCAGCCGGGTGCGCACCCAGGAGAACTGCGGGGTGTTCACGGCGGGCAGCTGCACCATGGACAGCCGCACGGCCGGACAGTCGTGCAGCAGTTCGGCGCGCAGCGAGTCGTTGAAGCCCTGGATGGCGTGCTTGGTCGCGCAGTACGCGGCCTGCAGCGGGATGCCCCGGTATGCCAGCGCCGAGCCGACCTGCACGATCGCGCCTCGCCCGCTCGCGCGCATGTGACGCAGCGCCGCGAGCGTGCCGTGCACGGTGCCCAGGTAGTTCACCTCCGTGACGCGCCGGAACTCGGCGGGGGTGACCTCCCAGGTCGGGGCGAAGACCGAGACCATGGCGTTGTTCACCCAGACGTCGAGCGCGCCCCAGTGCGCCACCACGTCGTCCGCGGCGTGCTGCACGGCAGCGGCGTCGGCCACGTCGAGCCGGTAGGTGCGCACGTCGGCGGCGCCCCGCTCGCGGCAGTCCCGTTCGGCGGCGGCCAGCCCGGCCTCGCCGCGGGCGAGCAGCGCGACCCGGGCACCCCGCGCGGCGTACGCGCGGGCGACGGCGCGGCCCACGCCCGCGCTCGCCCCGGTGACGACCACGCTCTGCGTCATCGCTGGTCCTTCTGGCGGGTGGCGATGTCGGAGAGCCGGTTGAGGGTCTCCCGGTTGCGCAGGTGCAGTACCAGGTCGTTGAGCTTGTTGCGGACCCAGCGCAGCGGGCCGGCCGCGAACTCCTCGCCGATGCGCACCCGGGTGGCGTTCCCGTCCACCGGATCGAGGGTGAACGTCACGATCGCCTCACCGGCCGGCCAGAGGCCGGCCCGCAGGACGAGCCGGTGCGGTGGCTCGCAGAGCAGCACGGTGGAGGCGTCCTGCAACGAGAACGGCCACGGCCCGGCCCGGTGGTGGAGTTGGCTGCCGACCTGGGGCCAGTTCTCGTCCACGTCCCGCACGTGCGCCGTCCCGACGACCCAGTCGCTGTACGTCCAGCCGTCGGCGAGCACGTCGAAGACCCGCTGCGGGGGAGCGTCGATCACTTTCTCCACAATCGCCACTGGGTCCCCATACCCGGGCCGCGAGCGGGGCTAACGGGCCGGGCGGGTTAGCTTCTCCGGGGCGACGGGTAAGGCCTGCGCGGGCGGCCGTGCGACGGCCGTGGCGTGCGTGGGCGCTGTCGCCGCGCCGAGGACGACGTTTACTCCCCTGGGGGCCGGGAACCCGCCGCCCGTGCGACAGGACCAGGTGGAGCCGGATCAGCGCAGGTCAGCCGGGGCTTGTTCCGGTGCTGACCGGGCCGCGGCCGGGCCGGTCCTGTTCGACGCGGTGTTGCTGGATCGGGACGGGACGTTGGTGGAGGACGTGCCGTTCAACGGTGATCCGGAGAAGGTGCGGCCGTTGCCGGGGGTGCGGGCGGCGTTGGATCGGTTGCGGGCGGCGGGGTTGCGGCTGGGGGTGGTGACGAACCAGTCGGGTGTGGCGCGGGGTTTGTTCAGCGGGTCGCAGATGGCGGCGGTGCATGCGCGGGTTGAGCAGTTGTTGGGGCCGTTCGGTACGTGGCGGGTGTGTCCGCACGAGGATGCGGATGGGTGTGGGTGTCGTAAGCCGGCGCCGGGGTTGGTGTGGGCGGCGGCGGCGGATTTGGGGACGGTGCCGGCCCGGTGTGTGGTGGTGGGTGACATCGGTCGGGATGTCGTGGCGGCTGCGGCGGCGGGTGCGGCGGGGGTGTTGGTGCCGACGGCGGTGACGCGGGCGGAGGAGGTGGCGGCCGCTGCGTGGACGGCGGTGGATCTGCCTGCGGCGGTGGAGGAGATTTTGCGGCGGCAGGCGGCGGTGACGCCGGCTGCGGTGGCGCCGTGGCCGGTGTCGGGTGGTGGGCGGGGCACGGTGGTGGTGGTGCGTGCGGATTCGGTGGGGGATGTGTTGGTGACGGGTCCGGCGGTCCGGGCGGTCGCGGCGGGTGCGGATCGGGTGGTGTTGGTGTGTGGTCCGCGGGGGCGGGCGGCGGCTGATCTGTTGCCGGGTGTGGATGAGGTGATCGAGCATCCGTTGCCGTGGATCGATCCTGTTCCGGCGCCTGTGGATCCGGCTGACATGCGCGGCCTCGTCGGGCGGTTGGCGGCGGTGGGTGCGGACGAGGCGGTCATCTTCACCTCGTTCCATCAGTCGCCGTTGCCGATGGCGTTGCTGCTGCGCATGGCGGGTGTGCCGCGGGTCGCGGCGATCAGCGACGACTACCCGGGCAGCCTGCTGGACGTGCGGCACCGGGTGCCCCCGGGTGTGCCGGAGCCGGAGCGGGCCCTGTCCCTGGCGGCGGCCGCCGGGTACGGGCTGCCCGCCGACGAGGAGCCCACCCTCCACCTGCGACCCGAGGCGGTGCCGCCGTCGCCGGTCGGGCCGCCGGGCTACGTGGTGCTGCACCCCGGCTCGTCGGTGCCCAGCCGTGCCTGCCCCCCGGAGGTGGCGGTCGGCATCGGACGGGCACTCGTCGACGCCGGGCACCGGGTCGTGGTGACCGGCACACCGGCGGAGCGGGAGCTGACCGCCGCCGTGGCCGGTGCCGGCGGCGTGGACCTGGGGGGTCGTACCGGGTTGGCGGAACTGGCCGGGGTGATCGCGGACGCGGCGGCCGTGGTGGTGGGCAACACGGGGCCCGCGCACCTGGCCGCCGCCGTCGGCACCCCCGTGGTGAGCCTCTTCGCCCCCACCGTCCCGTTCGGCCAGTGGGCCCCCTACCGCGTCCCCACCGTCCGCCTCGGCGACCCCACCGCCCCCTGCCGCGACACCCGCGCCGCCACCTGCCCCGTCCCCGGCCACCCCTGCCTCGCCGGCATCCAGCCCGCCGACGTGGTCGCGGCGTTGCGCCTGCTGGGCGTGACCCCGGACCGGGCCACGGCGGGCGTGGCGGTGACCGCCTCGGGCGGGAGCGCCCGATGAACATCCTGCTGTGGCACGTGCACGGCTCCTGGACCACCGCGTTCGTCCACGGCCGACACCACTACCTCGTCCCCGTCACCCCCGACCGCGGCCCCTACGGCCTCGGCCGCGCCCGCACCTACCCCTGGCCCGACACCGTCACCGAAATCACCCCCGACCAGCTCCCCCACACCGACGTCGACCTCGTCATCCTCCAACGCCCCGAAGAACTCGACCTCGCCCAACAGTGGCTACGCCGCCGACCCGGCCACGACCTCCCCGCCATCTACGTCGAACACAACACCCCCAAGGACGGCAACGTCCCCAACAGCCGCCACCCCATGGCCGACCGCGACGACCTGCTCATCGCCCACGTCACCGGCTTCAACGAGCTGTTCTGGGACACCGGATCGACCCGCACCACCGTCGTCGACCACGGCATCGTGCCACCCCGGGTCGACTACAGCGGCGAACTGGACCGGCTCGCCGTGGTCATCAACGAGCCGGTGCGTCGCTGGCGTGTCACCGGCACCGACCTGCTGCCCCGGTTCGCCGAGATCGCCCCGCTGGACGTCTTCGGGATGAAGGTGGCCGGCCTCGCCGACGCGCTCGGGCTCCCGCCCGAACGGGTGGTCAGCCACGACGACGTGCCGCAGGCCCGCATGCACGAGGAACTGGCCCGGCGGCGGGCGTACCTGCACCTGTGCCGCTGGACCTCCCTCGGCCTCAGCCTCATCGAGGCCATGGCGATCGGCATGCCGGTCGTCGCGCTCGCCACCACCGAGGCGGTGATGGCCGTACCGCCGGGGGCGGGCGCCCTCGCCACCCGGACGCAGACCCTGTTGGACGCCGCCGAGCGGTTCATCGCCGAACCGGAGCTCGCGCGGCATGCCGGCGCGGCGGCCCGGACGGCCGCCCGTGACCGGTACGGCCTCGACCGTTTCCTCGCCGACTGGGACCGGCTGCTGGAGGAGGAAGTATGCGCATCGCGATGATCTCGGAGCACGCCAGCCCGCTCGCCATCCTCGGCGGTGAGGACGCCGGCGGCCAGAACACGCATGTCGCGGAGCTCTCCGCCGCCCTCGCGGCCGCCGGCCACGACGTACGGGTCTACACCCGGCGCGACGCCGTGGACCTGCCGGTCACCGTGCGCAGCCCGGACGGGTACGACGTGGTGCACGTGCCGGCCGGGCCGGCGGAGCCGGTGGTGAAGGACGCGCTGCTGCCGCACATGAAGGAGTTCAGCCGCTGGCTCGTCGAGCGGTGGCGGGGCGGGGACTGGGTGCCCGAGGTGGTCCACGCGCACTTCTGGATGAGCGGCCTCGCCGCGCTCGCCGCGAGCCGGCAGACCGGGATCCCCGTGGTGCAGACGTACCACGCGCTCGGCACGGTGAAGCGGCGGTACCAGGGCGTGCAGGACACCAGCCCGGCCCGCCGGGTGGCGTACGAGCGGGAGCTGGGCCGGTCCGTGGACCGCGTGATCGCGCAGTGCCAGGACGAGGTCGGCGAGCTGGTCCGGATGGGTGTGCCCCGGTCCCGGATGACCGTGGTCCCCTCCGGGGTCAACCTCAGCACCTTCGCCCCGCTCGGGCCGGCCGCCGACCGCGAGCCCGGGCGGGCGCGCGTCCTGACCGTCGGCCGGCTCGTGGAACGCAAGGGCTTCCAGACGGTGATCCGGGCGATGGCGCTGGTGCCCGACGCCGAGTGCGTGGTGGTGGGCGGCCCGCCCGCCGGACTGTTGGAGACCGACCCGTACGCCCAGCGGCTGCGGGCGCTCGCGAGGACGTGCGGGGTGGCCGACCGGGTCCGCCTGGTCGGCGCGGTGCCGCGCGAGGAGATGGGCCGCTGGTACCGGTCCGCGGACGTCCTGGTGGCGGCCCCCTGGTACGAGCCGTTCGGGCTGACCCCGCTGGAGGCGATGGCCTGCGGCGTGCCGGTGATCGGCACCGCGGTCGGCGGGATCAAGGACACGGTCGTCGACGGTGTGACCGGCGACCTGGTCCCGGCCCGGGACCCGCGGGCGCTCGGCGCCGCGATCCAGGGCCTGCTCGACGACCGGATCCGCCGTTTCGCGTACGCCACGGCGGCGCAGGAACGGGCCCGGCTGCGGTACTCCTGGGCGGCGACCGCGGAGCGGCTGGTGGAGGTCTACGGCGAGGTGACCGCGGCGCGCCGGCCGACGCGGGTGGTGGCCTGATGGCGGGGCTGCTCGACGCGCACCTGGCGAACCTGGCCGCGGCCCTGCTGCCGTACCGGGAGTGCGAGCACCTGCTCGCCCGGTGGGGTGAGACCCTCGCGAGGCGGCTGGCGGCCGGTGGCCGGCTGCTCGTCGCCGGCAACGGCGGCAGCGCCGCCGAAGCCCAACACCTCACCGCCGAACTCGTCGGCAAACTCCGCGACGACCGCCAACCCCTGTCCGCCATCGCCCTGCACGCCGAAACCTCCGCCCTCACCGCCATCGCCAACGACTACGACTACGACCACGTCTTCGCCCGCCAGGTCCGCGCCCACGGCCGACCCGGCGACATCCTCCTACTCCTGTCCACCAGCGGCACCAGCCCCAACCTCCTCACCGCCGCCCAGGCCGCCCACGACACCGGCCTACGCTGCTGGGCCTTCACCGGCCCCGCACCCAACCCCCTCGCCGACGCCTGCCACGAGGCGCTCGCCATCGCCTCACCGGACAGCCAGGTGGTGCAGGAACTGCACCTCGTCTCGGCGCACGTGCTCTGCGAGTACGTCGACCGGGCGCTGCCGGCCGCGCTGGCCGCGTCGGCGGACGTGTCGGAGCCGCTCCGCTCCGACGGTGTGCACGCCGGGGTGGAGGTGGTACTCGACGGCGACAGCGGGAAACAGGTGCAGGCCCGAGGATGAGGAGGGGAAGCGTGACGGGACCCGTGGTGGTGGTCGGTGACACCCTGCTCGACCGGGACGTGGAGGGGGTGGTCAACCGGCTCTGTCCGGACTCTCCGGTGCCGGTGCTCGACGAGACCGAGTACGTCGACCGCCCCGGCGGCGCCGGCCTGGCCGCCGTCTTCGCCGCCGCACAGGGCGCCGAGGTGGTGCTGGTGACGGCGCTCGCGGACGACGCCGGGGGCGCGCGGCTGAGCGCCCTGCTCGCCGCCGCCGGCGTGCAGGTGTACGCGCTGCCGCTGGCCGGGGCCACGCCGGAGAAGATCCGGCTGCGGGCCCGCGGACGCGTCCTGCTGCGGCACGACCGCGGCGGCCCGCCCGGGGAGCCCGGCGAACCGACCGAGGCGATGCTCCGGATGATCGCGAACGCGTCCGCCGTCCTCGTCAGCGACTACGGCCGCGGTGTGGCCCGGAAGCCGGCGCTGCGGGCGGCGCTCGCCGCGACCCGGGCGCCGGTGGTGTGGGACCCGCACCCACGCGGTCCGGCCGCCGTTCCCGGCGTGCACCTGGCCACGCCCAACGAGTCCGAGGTCCGCGAGCTGGTGCCGGCGCTGCCGGGCGCGACCCGGCTGGCCACCGCGTCGCGGGGCGCCCAGGGGCTGCGCCGGCGGTGGCGGGCCGGCGCGGTGGCCGTGACCCTCGGCGGCGACGGGGCGCTGCTCTGCCACGCCGGGTCGACACCGCTGGTGGTGCCGTCACCGGCCACCGCCGAGGGGGACACCTGTGGCGCCGGTGACCGGTTCGCGGCCACCGCGAGCCTCGCCCTGGCCCGGGGCGCGCTGGTCTCCGAGGCGGTGCAGGAGGCGGTGGCCGAGGCGTCGGCGTACGTGGCGGGCGGGGGAGTGGCGAGCGTGCTGCCGCCTCCGGCGCGGCCGGAGGTGAGCGCGGTGGCCGCGCCCGGCGGCGAGCGGGTCGGCGTGGCCGCCGTGGCGTCGGTGCTCGCCCAGGTGCGCGCGGCCGGCGGCACGGTGGTGGCCACCGGCGGCTGCTTCGACCTGCTGCACGCCGGCCACGTGGCGACGTTGCAGGCGGCCCGGAAGCTGGGCGACTGCCTCATCGTCTGCCTGAACTCCGACGCCAGCGTGGCCGGGCTGAAGGGGCCGGACCGCCCGGTGGTCCCGCAGGGCGACCGCAGCCGGCTGCTGGCGGCGCTGAGCTGCGTGGACGCGGTGATGATCTTCGACGAGCCGACGCCGCACGCGGCGCTGACCTGGCTGCGCCCGGACATCTGGGTGAAGGGCGGCGACTACGCCACCGGCGCCGGGGACGCCTCGGCCCTGCCCGAGGCGGAGATCCTGCGGCGGTGGGGCGGGCACACCGTGGTGGTGCCGTACCTCGACGGCCGCTCGACGACGGACATGATCGCCGCCGCGCGCTCCGGCGGCCAGCTCGCCGGGGCGTGCTGCGAGGCCGCGCGGGCGCCCGGCGACGGTCCCGTCGGCGCGTCGGCGCCGGACGTGGAGCGGATCCGATGACCGCCGGCGTGCCGAGCGGATCCGCCGTCCTGGTGACGGGCGGGTCGAGCGGGCTGGGCGCGGCCGTGGTCGCCGCGGTGGCCCGCTCCGGCGGCCGGCCGCTCGTGATCGACCGGCGGGCTCCCGGCGACGGGGTGCCGTGGGTGGAGTGCGACCTGGCCGACACCCGGGCCGCCGAGGACGCCACACGGCAGCTCGCCGAGCGCTCCGGCGGCCTGGACGCGGTGGTGACGGCGGCCGGGATGGATGTCCCGGGGCGGCTGGCGGACGTGCCGGCGGACACCTGGGAGCGGATCGTCGCCGTCGACCTGCTCGCCACGGCCGCGGTGATCCGGGCCGCGCTGCCCTACCTGGAGGCGTCCCGGGGCACGATCGTCACCGTGGCGTCCACGCTCGGCGTCAAGGCCGTGAGCGACGCCACCGCGTACTGCGCCGCGAAGTTCGGGGTGGTCGGCTTCACCCGGGCCCTCGCCGCCGAACTCGCCGGCACAGTGGGCGTGACCCTGCTCATCCCCGGCGGCATGCGGACGGCGTTCTTCGACGAACGGGACGAGCGCTACCGCCCCGGGGCGGACGCGGTGCTCAACGACCCGGCCGACACGGCGGCGGCCGTCATGTACGCGCTGTCCCAGCCGCCCGGCTGCGCCGTACGGGAGATGGTGGTCTGCGCCGAGCAGGAGTCGTCGTACCCGTGATCCTCGTGCTGCGGGCGCTCGGTGTCGGCGACCTGGCCACCGCCGTGCCCGCGCTGCGCGCGCTGCGGGCCGCCCACCCCGACCGGCGGCTCGCGCTCGCCGCGCCGGCCTGGCTCGCGCCGCTGGTCGACCTGGTGGGCGGGGTCGACCTGCTGGTGGACACCCCGGATCCGGGCCGGATCCGGTGGCCCCACCCGCCGCCGCGGCTCGCGGTGAACCTGCACGGGCGCGGCCCGCAGTCGCACCGGGCGCTCGCGGCCACCGGGCCGGGGCGGCTGCTCGCCTTCGCCAGTCCGGACGCCGGGTTCACCGACGGGCCGGACTGGGACGCCGACGAGCACGAGGTGGACCGCTGGTGCCGCCTGCTGGCGTGGTACGGGATCCCCGCCGACCGAACCGACCTGGCGCTGGGCCGGCCGGCGGCGACCGGGGTGCCGACCGGGGCCACCGTCCTGCACCCGGGGTCGAAGATCGCCGCGAAGCGCTGGCCGGCCGACCGGTTCGCCGTGCTGGCGCGCCGGCTCGCCGCGCGGGGACACCGGGTGGTGCTGACCGGCTCCGCCGACGAGCGGGAGCTGGCGGGCGGGGTGGCCGCCGCCGCCGGCCTGCCCCCCGAGGCCGTGTGGGCCGGCCGGACGGGCCTCGCCGAGCTGGCGGCGCTCGTGGCGTACGCCCGGGTGGTGGTGAGCGGGGACACCGGCGTGGCCCACCTGGCGACCGGCTACGGGAGGCCGTCGGTCGTGCTGTTCGGCCCGGTGTCCCCGGCCCGCTGGGGGCCGCCGCCGGACCGGCCCCGGCACCGTGTGATCTGGGCCGGGAACAGGGATTGGCCCAGCTGGGACGGGGTAGGAAGCCACCCGTCATTGACCGCTCTCGGTGTCGACGAGGTGTCGGCGGCCGTGGACGAGGTGGAACGGGTGGTGCGGGACTCCGGTGCGGTTGCGGCGTAGCGATCCGGGCAGGCCGGGATACCGGCGTCGCCGGCGTGGCAAGGGCTGGCTCTTCCTGGACCCGGCCGGCGAACCGGTGCGCGACCCGGACGAACTGGACCGCCTCCGCGCGCTGGTCATCCCGCCCGCGTGGCGGGACGTGTGGATCTGCCCGTACCCGAACGGGCACATCCAGGCCACCGGGATCGACGCGGCCGGCCGCAAGCAGTACCTCTACCACCCGGTGTGGCGGGAGAAGCGCGACGAGGCGAAGTTCGACCACGTGCTGGAGGTGGCCCGGCGGTTGCCGGCCCTGCGCGAGCGGGTCGGCGCGGACCTCGGCGGGCGCGGGCTGAACCGGGACCGGGTGCTCGCCACGGTCGCCCGGCTGCTGGACATGGGCATGTTCCGGGTCGGCAGCGACCAGTACGCGGCCGGCGACGACCCGACGTTCGGGGTGTCCACGCTGCGCCCCGAGCACGCCCGCTCCCGTGGCGGCTGCGTGGTGTTCGAGTTCCCCGCCAAGGGCGGCATCGAGCAGGTGCGCCGGATCGAGGATCCCGAGCTGTGCCGGGTGCTGCTCAACCTGCGCCGGCGCCGCCGCCGGGCCGAGCGGCTGTTCGGCTACTGGGACGGCCGGGACTGGCGGGACGTGCGCGCCGACGAGGTCAACGAGTACCTGCGCGACGCCAGCGGCGGGGAGATGACCGCGAAGGACTTCCGCACCTGGCACGCCACCGTGCGGGCCGCCGTCGAGCTGGCCGCCGTGGGGCCCGCCCGGTCGGCCACGGCCCGGAAACGGGCGGTGGCCGCCGTGATGCGCGAGGTCGCCGAACTGCTGGGGAACACGCCGACCGTGGCGCGCACGTCCTACGTGGACCCCCGGGTGGTCGACCTCTACCACGACGGCGTGGTGGTGCCGGTCGACGGGGACACCCCGCGGGAGAAGGCCGAACGGGCCGTGCTGGAACTGCTCGAGGAGGCCTGACCGGCCCCGCCACCGTCCTGGGGGAAGTGGCGGAGCCGGAGCGCCGGACGTCGAGCCCGGCGGCCGCCCGCCGCCTCGGCGGCGGGCGCCGCGCACGGCCCCCGATGGCGGCCGGTTCCCCGCACGGGTCGGGGGACGGCGACCGCGTCGCGGACAGTCTGCCGACCCGGAGTTGACCGTGCGCGCCAACCGGTTGACGTCCGGTGCCGGGCGCGGCCGGTCAGCCGGTCGGGCCGGAGCCGGAGCGGGCCCGGTACGCCTGCGGGCTCATCCCGTACGCCGACCGGAACGCGCGACTGAAGTGGGCCTTGTCGGTGAAGCCCCAGCGGCGGGCGACGAGGTGGACGGGCCGGTGCCGCAGCAGCGGATCGGCCAGGTCGCGGCGGCAGCGTTCCAGGCGTCGCCGGCGGATCGTCGCGGCCACGGTCTGCTCCTCGGTCTGGAAGAGCCGGTGCAGCGTCCGGAGGGACACGTGGTGGGCGTCCGCGACGGCCTGCGGGCTCAACGCCGGGTCGTCGAGGTGCCGGTCGATGAAGTCGCTGATCCGGGCGAGCAGGGTCCGCTCGCGGACGTCCACCGGCAGCGCGTCCTCGGCGTCGAGGTGGCGCGCGAGCAGTGCGGAGACCAGGCTGATCGTGACGTCCGCCAGGTAGGGCACGTCGCTGTCGCGGAACTCCTCGGGATGCCGGGTGATCCGGTGCAGGTGCTGCGCCAGCAGGGCGCCCGGACCCTCCGATCCGGACAGCCGGGCGGCCGTGAGGCGGTCGACCTTGTCGGGGCTCAGCGGCAGCCGCGCCCGGGGGATGACGGCGGTCACGGAGGCGGCGGGGACGTCCCGGGCGTTGTCGCCCAGGTGTTCCAGGTCGTGCGGCCGGCCCCAGTCCACCAGCGTGAAGTCGCCGACCGGCAGGGCCGTGTCGCGGCGGCGGGCACTGATCGCGCACGTGCCGCTCGTGGCCAGCGCGATCTGGTAGACCTCGGGGTCCGCCTGGCGGATCAGGCGCGGGGTGCGCTGCCCGACCAGCGACTGGTAGCGGAACCGGGTGAGCGCGATGCCGCCCAGGTCGACCATGCGGGCGTGCCCCCGGAAGTCGTCGGCGTGGTCGCTCGTGAAGGCGACCGGCGCGGACACCCGCCCGGCCATCTCCAGCCAGAGTGGGAACCGGTCGGCCGGTGGCACCACCGTGGTGTCCACGGTCTCGACCCGCAGACCCGCCACCGTCACCCCGCCGTCCGGGCGCGCACCAGCGTCTCGACGCCGTCCAGCAGCCGGTCGAGGCCGAAGGTGAACTCGTCGTCCGGGTCGTCGTCCGAATCGAGCGCGCCGGAGGCGAGCACCGCGTGCAGCGCCGGGAAGCGGGCCGGGTCGGCCAGTCGGGCGACCAGCCGGGCGTACGCCGGCATGACGGCGCCGGGTTCGCGGCCGGCGGCCTGTGCGGCGTCGAGCAGTTGGGCGGTGAGCAGGGCCTCGTTGCGCACGTAGCTGGTGAGCAGCAGCATCACCGACATCTTCTCGGGCTCGGTGAGGCCGGTGCCGTCCAGGCAGCGCAGCCCCGCGTCCAGCCAACCGAGCTGGTGCGGCGTGAGCGGCGGGCTGCCGATGGGGACGCGGACGATCCAGGGGTGCCGGCGCAGGGCCTCGCGTTCGGCCCAGGCCCACCGCGACAGCCCGACCCGCCAGTCCGGGCCGGATCCGGCCGGGGCGGGTGGTTCGCCGTACGCGGCGTCGACCATCAGCGTCAGCAGTTCCTCCTTGGCGCCGACGTACCGGTAGAGGGCCATGGTGGCCGCGCCCAGTTCCTTGGCGACCCGGCTCATCGACACGGCCGGCAACCCTTCGGCGTCGGCGAGCGCCACCGCGGCGGCGACGATCCCGCCCAGGGTGAGCCCCGGTCGCGGCCCCTTGGGCGCGCGTCCGCGCAGCCCCCAGGCCTCGGCGATGGCCGGGGGGAGTGTCGGCTCGTCTGCTGTCGGCTCCACGGCTCCTCCTTGCCGGCCCATCCTAGTTCTGCGTATGGTCTACGCAGAAGAGCGTATGACATACGCAGAAGGAGTCTCCCATGCCCTCGACACCTCGCGCCGGACGCCGTGAGTGGATCGGCTTCGGCGTGCTGATGCTGCCGCTGCTCCTGGTCTCCATGGACGTCTCGGTGCTCTACTTCGCCGTCCCGTTCCTGAGCGCCGAACTGCGCCCGACCAGCACCGAGCAGCTCTGGATCTTCGACATCTACGGCTTCGTCCTCGCCGGGCTGCTCATCACCATGGGTGCCCTCGGGGACCGGATCGGCCGCCGCCGGCTGCTGCTCGCCGGTGCGGTGGCGTTCGGCGCGGCCTCGGTCCTCGCCGCGTACGCCGACAGCGCCGGCACGCTGATCGCCGCCCGGGCGGTGCTCGGTGTCGGCGGCGCCACCCTGATGCCCTCCACGCTGGCGCTGGTCCGCAACATGTTCCACGACGAGAAGCAGCGCGGCACCGCCATCGCCATCTGGACCGCCGCGCTGACCGGGGGCATCGCCATCGGCCCCGTGCTCAGCGGCATCCTGCTCGAGCACTTCTGGTGGGGGTCGATCTTCCTGATCAACCTGCCGGCCATGGTGCTGCTGCTCCTGCTGGCGCCGCTGCTGGTGCCGGAGTTCCGCAACCCGCGGGCCGGCCGGTTCGACCTGCTCAGCTCGGTGCTCTCACTGGCCGCGCTGCTGCCGGTGATCTACGGCATCAAGGAACTGGCCCGCGAGGGCTGGTCGGCGGTGCCCGCGTCGGCCGTCGCCGCCGGGCTGCTCGTCGCGGTGGTCTTCGTCCGGCGGCAGCGCCGGCTCGCGTACCCCATGGTCGACCTCGCGCTGGTCCGCCGCCGGGCGGTCGGCGCGGCGCTCGGGGTCAACCTGGTCGCCATGTTCGCGATGGTCGGCTTCGCCATCTTCACCACCCAGCACCTCCAGTCGGTGCTCGGCTTCAGCCCGCTGCGCGCGGCACTGTGGAGCCTCGTGCCGTCCGTGCTCGTGGGCGGGGTCGCGCCGGTCGCGGCGGCGCTGGCCCGGCGGATCGACCGGGCGTACCTCATCGGGGCCGGCTTCGTCGTCGCGGCCGCCGGGTTCGTGGTGCTGACCCGGGTGCCGGTCACGGACGGACTGGCCACGCTGCTGGTCGGCGCGAGCGTCTACGCGGCCGGCCTGGTGGTGGTGATGTCACTGGTCACCGAGCTGGTGCTCGGCGCCGCGCCGCCGGAGCGGGCCGGCGTCGCCTCGGCGCTTACCGAGTCGAGCAGCGAACTCGGCGGTGCGCTCGGGATGGCGGTGCTGGGCAGCGTGGGCGGCGCCGTCTACCGGCGGGAGGTGGTCGACGGTATTCCGGCCGGGCTGCCGGCCGACGCCGCGGACGCCGCGCGGGAGACGCTGGGGGGCGCCGTGGCAGTCGCCGCGAACCTGCCCGCCGACGCGGCCGCCGCCGTACGGCAGGCCGCCACGACGGCGTTCACCGACGGGCTGCACCTGGCCGCGGCCGGCGCCGGGGCGCTGATGCTGCTCGCCGCCGTGCTCACCGTGGCCACGCTACGCGGAGTACGCACCCCCACCCCAACCCCAACCCCCACCCCAACCCCAACCCCCACCCCCGCGCGCTGACCCCGCCCACCCTCCCCCGCGATCTTGCACTTTGTGCCCGGGCGAAAGGGGCACAAGCCGCATCTCACGGGCCGAAAGTGCAAGATCGCGGGGGGAGGGGACGGGGAGCGCGGGGGCGGGGACGGGGAGGGGAGGGTTAGTCGTTCAGGACTTGGGCCAGGCGGTCGCGGAAGCGGCGCTCGGAGTCGCTGACCACCTCACCGCCGAGCCCCAGCACACCGCCGCTGGAGGCCGCGCCGACCACCTGCTCGGCGATCTCCACGAGCCAGTGCCGGTACGCGCCGGCCTCGCCCTCGTCGACGCGGGCGGCGAGCAGGGCGGCGGCCTCCCGCGCCCGGTTGAGCACGTCGTCGATGAGCGCCTGCGGGTCGGTGGGGGAGATGACCGGCATCTCCTCCCCGGCCTCGGGGTCGCCGACCCGCGTGACGATCTCGCCGGCCACGGCGGCGACCAGCGGGCTCGCCGACTCCCGGCCGGCCGCGATGGTCTCCAGGCCGGCGGCGTTCTCCGCCATGGTGCGCCGCGTGCCGTCGGACTCGGCGGCGCTCGCCGCGGTCAGCACCGACTGCGGCAGCCCGACCAGCAGCCCCCACTCCTCGTCGGAGAACCCGAACCCGGTGTACGCCGGCTGTTCGATCACGGCAACGTCCCTTCCGCCTGTCCTGCTCGTGCGAAGTCGTGGGCGCGCGGCGCCCGGATCAGGCTAGTCCAGCGTCAACAACTCCTGTTCGGACACCACGCGTACGGACAGCGTCTTGTACCCCACCTCGTCGAAGAGAACCGTCATCCGGTCCTCGTCGTAGCTGAGCACCAGACCTGGCCCCCACTCGGGGTGGCGGACCTGGCTGTGCACCGGGAACGGCCCGATCGCGCCGTCGTCGGGGGTGCTGGTGCCCGCGTGGCAGTTGTCGCAGTGCCCGCAGACCGCGGTCATCTGCTCGCCGAAGTACGCCAGCAGGGCCTGCCCGCGGCAGCCGGTCGTCTCGGCGAAGGCGCGCATCATGTCGGTGCGGGAGCGGGTGACGGTCTGCTGGCGTTCCGCCTCGGCGAGGGCCGCCGCGGCGGCGTCCACCGGGGTCGGTGCGTAGCGGGGCGAGCCGACGCGCCCCTTCGACCGCGGCTCCGCGGCGCCGACCTGCTCCAGCAGCGACAGGTACTGCCCGAGCTTGCGCGGTCCGAGGCCGGTCAGCTCGCGGAGTTCCTTGCGACTGCGGGCCCTCGCGCGCAGCAGCGCGGCGAGGTCGCGCAGCTCGGTGGTGTCCGGCAGCCCGGCGGTGAAGAAGCGCCGCAGGCCGACGTCCTCGGCCTGCCAGAGCAGCAGCACCCGGGCGGGCTGGCCGTCGCGGCCGGCGCGGCCGATCTCCTGGAAGTAGCTGTCGGGCGAGTCGGGCAGCGCCATGTGCACCACCCACGCGATGTTCGGTTTGTCGATCCCCATGCCGAACGCGGACGTCGCGACCATGATCGGCACCTGGTCGGCGAGGAACGCCTCGTGCAGCTCGCCGCGCGCCCCGGCCGGCATGCCGCCGTGGTAGTACCGGGACGGGAAGCCGGCGTCGGTGAGGCGGGCGGCGAGGTCCTCGGCCGCGCGGCGGGTCGGCACGTAGACGATGCCCGGCCGCTCGTCGGAGCGCAGGAGCGCCACCAGTCGCCGCCACCGGTAGTCCTCGGTGGGGCAGTGGGCGACCTCCAGGAAGAGGTTCGGCCGGTCCAGCCCGGAGACCACCACCTCGGGGTCGCGCAGCCGCAACCGCGACACGATGTCCTCGCGGACCGGCGGGGAGGCGGTGGCGGTCAGCGCCACCACGGGTGGGCGGCCGATCTCCTCGACGAGGTGGCCGAGCGCCAGGTAGTCGGGCCGGAAGTCGTGGCCCCACGCCGAGATGCAGTGCGCCTCGTCCACGGCCACGAGCGCCGGCTTCAGCGCCCGGACCTCGGCCATCCGCTCCGGGTTGCTGAGCTGCTCGGGCGTGATGAAGAGGAACTCCGCCCGGCCGGCGCGGATCTCCTCGATCGCCTCGCTCTGCTGCGCCGGGCTCTCGTGGGAGCTGATGCGAACCGCCCGCAGCTCCGGCCGCTGCCGCTCGTTGAGCGCCGCGATCTGGTCCTGCTGAAGGGCGAGCAGCGGGGAGACCACCACGGTCGGGCCGGGGATCAGGCTGGCGGGGATCTGGTAGATCGCCGACTTGCCGGCTCCGGTGGGGAGCACCACGAGGGCGTCGCGCCGCTTCATGACGGCGCGCATGGCGGCCAGTTGGTGGGGCCGCAGCGTGGTCCAGCCGAAGAGGCTGCGGGCCGCGCGGCGCAGGGTCGTCGACTGCCGGGTGAGTGTCATCGAGGGCCGGACGTACCCGAGCTGATCACCGGCGAAACCCGCCCCGGGACCGGGTGCGGGGCGGTCCCGGACACACCCGCCGGCCGTCCCCGCGCCCGGCCCGTCGACATCAGCGGAAGCGGGGCAGGATCTCGCGCTCGTAGAGGTCGAACAGGCCCTGGTAGTGGGGGCCGGTGTTGGCCACGTAGACCTCGTCGAAGCCGGCCTTCGCGTACTGCTCGATCATCTCCACGTGCGCCTCGGCGCTGTTGCCGCCGACGAAGGACTCCTTCATCATCTCCGGCTTGACGAGCTGCGCCGCCTGCTCGAAGTGCCGGGGCGAGGGGAGCACCTGGGACAGCTCGCCGGGGACGCCGGAGTTCGGCCACTTCTCGTACGCGATCCGCATGCCCTCCTCCTCCGTGTCCGCGTACGCCGCCTTGAAGCCGGCCTGGCAGGGCTTGTCGCCGCCGCCACCCTCGCGGAACCGGCGGACCAGGTCGGCGTCCGGCATCGTGCTGATGTAGCCGTCGCCGAGGCGGGCGGCCAGGTCCACCGCCTTGGGTCCGAAGCCGGAGACGTAGACCGGCGGCGGGGTGTCGGGGAGCGTGTAGACGCGGGCGTGCTCGACGGTGTAGTGCCGGCCGTAGTGGTTGACGAAGCCGCCCCGCCACAGCTCGCGCATCACCTCGATGGCCTCCTCCAGCATCTGCAGCCGCACGTCGGCCTGCGGCCAGGCGTCGCCCAGGATGTGCTCGTTGAGCGCCTCGCCGCTGCCGACGCCGAGCACGAACCGCCCGGAGTGCAGCACCGCGCTGGTCGCCGCCGCCTGGGCGACGACCGCGGGGTGGATCCGGACGGTCGGGCAGGTGACGGCGGTGGTCACGGGCAGCCGGCAGACCTGGCTGAGCGCGCCGATGACCGACCAGACGAAGGGACTCTGGCCCTGGGCGTCCACCCAGGGGTGGTAGTGGTCGGAGATCCACAGCGCCTGGAAGCCGGCCCGCTCCGCGCCGCGCGCCTGCTCCAGCAGCTCGGCCGGGCTGTACTCCTCAGTGGACAGGAAGTATCCGATCTTCATGGTGCCCCCTCGTGACGTCACCGGGTCAACGAGGGAGCACCTACCCCGGCACGGGTGGCGGCAACCGCCGCCGACCCGCGCCGGCGGCGACCGGCGTCAGCGCCGGCGGAACATCACCCGGATGGCCGCGAGCAGCAGAAGACCGCCCACCACCACCCCGAGCAGGCGTACGCCGGGGACGTCGGCCGGGCTCGTCGCATCGGCCAGCAGCGTGGGATCCATGCCCGCACTCTGCCGACCGCCGTCCCGCCCGGCAACTGTAAGGTTTCTTGACGATTTGATCGCCCGGGTGTGACCATGGCAGCACCGCCCGCCGGGGCGGGCCGCCGGACGGTGGGGAAGTGGGGGTACGGGGGCCGCATGAGCGAGCGAACCTTCGGGCACGGTGCGATCCGGGCCGTCGCCGGGCGACGGGGGGCGTCGGCATGAGGGCACCGGGCGGTCCGTTGGCCGCGCTCGCGGCCGCCGTCCTGCAACCCGGCTTCGTCGGCGTCACCCCACCGCCGTGGGTCTGCCGCTGGCTCGGCGAGGGCCTCGGGTCGGTGGTGCTGTTCGCCCGCAACGTGGTCGACCACGCGCAGGTCGCGGCGCTCACCGCCGCGCTGCGCGCGGAGCGTCCCGACGTCATCGTGGCGATCGACGAGGAGGCCGGGGACGTCACCCGCATCGAGTCGCGCCGTGGCAGCTCCCGCCCGGGCAACTTCGCCCTCGGCGCCGTGGACGACCCGGACCTGACCGAGCGGGTCGCGCGTGACCTGGGGGCGGATCTCGCGAGCCTCGGCGTCACCCTCGACTACGCCCCGGACGCCGACGTGAACTCCAACCCCGCCAACCCGGTCATCGGCGTACGCGCCTTCGGCGCCGACCCGGCGCTGGTGGCCCGGCACACCGCCGCGTGGGTCCGCGGGCTCCAGGCCGGCAATGTGGCCGCCTGCGCCAAGCACTTCCCCGGCCACGGGGACACCCGGGTCGACTCCCACCACGACCTGCCGCTGATCACCGGCGACCGGGACCGGCTGGACAGCGTCGAGCTGGCGCCGTTCCGCGCCGCGGTGGCCGCCGGCGCCCAGGCCGTGATGACCGGGCACCTGCTGGTGCCGGCGCTGGACCCGGAGCTGCCCGCCACGCTGAGCCCCCGGATCCTCGGCGGGCTGCTCCGCGACGAGCTGGGCTTCTCCGGCGTGGTCGTCACGGACGCGGTGGAGATGCGGGCGGTGGCCGACCGGTACGGGTTCGCCGGCGCGGCGGTCCGTGCCCTCGCGGCCGGCGCGGACGCCATCTGCATCGGCGGGGAGCGGGCCGGCGAGGAGGACGCCCGCGAGCTGCGGGACGCCATCGTGGCCGCGGTCGTCTCCGGCGAGCTGCCGGAGGAGCGGCTCGCCGAGGCCGCCAAGCGGGTCGGGCAACTGGCCGAGTGGACGGTCGCCGCCCGGTCCGGGGGTCCGGCCCGGCGGGGCCTGCCGGCCGACGCGTCGGAGGTCGGGCTGGCCGCCGCCCGGCGCGCGCTGCGGGTCACCGCGGCGCCCGGCGGCGCCGCCGCGCTGCCGCTGGCCGCGCCCGCGTACGTGGTGGAGTTCGAGCCGCCGCGCAACATCGCGATCGGGGCGGAGACCCCGTGGGGCGTCGGCGCGCCGCTCGCCGAGATGCTGCCCGGCACCGCCACCCGCCGGTACGCCGAGGACGACGTCCCGGTCGACCCGACGGCCGGCGCCGACGGCCGGCCCGTGGTGCTCGTCGTCCGCGACCTGCACCGCCACCCGTGGATGCGGTCGGCCGTGACCCGGGCGCTGGCCGCGCGCCCGGACGCGGTGGTCGTGGAACTCGGGGTGCCGGAGCTGGTCACCGGCGCCGTGCACGTCGCCACCCATGGCGCCACGCGGGCCGCCGGGCGCGCCGCGGCCGAACTGCTGGCCGGCTGAGCGGCCGTCGGCTAGCGGTCGTCGGCTGAGCGGCCGTCCTCCGAGCGGCCGTCGGCTGAGCGGCCGTCCTCCGAGCGGCCGTCGGCGGTCGGGCTCCGCGGCGATCGGGCTCCGGTGGGCGGGCCCGCGTCAGGGCTCGTCGACGACCAGGGCGGCGTACTCCGGGTGGCGGTCGATGAAGGCGGACATGAACCGGCACCGCGGCACCACCGCGCCGCCCCGCTCCCGCACCTGGTCCAGCGTGCCGCGTACGAGCGCCGTGCCGACGCCCTTGCCCTGGAACCGGGGGTCCACCTCGGTGCGCGTGAAGACCAGCACCTCGCCCCGGGCCTCGTACGCGGTGAACCCCGCCAGCGCGTCGTCGACCAGGATCTCGAACCGGCGCTCGGCCGGGTTGTCCTCGACCAGGCTGCTCACCCGGCCATTGTCCCCCCGGCGGTGGCCAGCCGGTCGAGTTCGGCGAGCAACCGGTCCACCTCGTCGGCCGTGTTGTAGTGGTAGACGCTGGCCCGCACCGCGCCCCCGCTGTCCCGCAGCCCCATGGCCGTGAAGTACTCGTAGGCGTAGTAGTCGCCGGCCGAGAGGCAGAACCCGGCCGCGCCCAGGGCCGCCTGGGTCTGCGCCGGGGACAGCCCGGCGACCCGGAAGGAGACCGTCGGCCAGCGCCGCGCCGGGCGGCCGTAGACGGTGACGCCGGGCAGCGCGGCGAGCCCGGCGAGCAGCCGGTCCAGCAGCGCCTCCTCGTGCGCCTGGGCGGCCGCCAGTCCCGCCCGGACGCGGGCGCGGCGGTCGCCGGTGGCCGCCGGGTCCAGCCCGGCGAGGTGGTCGACGGCCGCGGCCACGCCGGCGAGCAGCGGGAAGCTCGGCGTGCCGTACTCGAAGCGTTCCGGTACCGCGTCCGAGGAGGGGATCAACTTCGCCGGGCGCAGCGTCGCCCACCGCCGCGGGTCGCCCACCATGGCCGCGAGGTGCGGCCCGGACCACTTGTACGCGCTGGTCACGAGCACGTCCGCGCCGAGCGTGGCCAGGTCCGTCGGCGCGTGTGGCACGGCGTGCACCCCGTCCACGCACACCAGCGCGCCGGCCGCGTGGGCGATCTTGGCGATGGCCGCCACGTCGGGGGCCGTGCCGATCGCGTTGCTGCCGGCGGTGACCGCCACCAGCCGGGTCCGCTCGGTGACCAGGTCGGCGTACTGGTCGACGGGCAGCTCACCGGTGTCCCGGTCGAACTCGGCCCAGCGCACCGTCGCGCCGGCCGCCTCGGCGGCCTGCACCCACGGGCGTACGTTCGCGTCGTGGTCGAGCCGGGAGAGGACCACCTCGTCGCCGGGCCGCCAGCCGGCGCCGAGCGTGCGCGCCAGCGTGTAGAGAAGGGCCGTGGCACTCGGACCGAGCACCACGCCCGCCGGATCGCCGCCGACCAGGTCGGCGACCGCCGCCCGGGCGTCCGCCACCAGCTCCAGCGCCCGCTGACCGGGCCGGTACGCGCTGCTGCGGTTGCTGACCGCGGTGCGCATCGCCCCGGCCACCGCGTCGATCACGGCCGCGGCGGTCTGGGTGCCTCCGGCACCGTCGAAGTGGACGAAACCCTCGGCCAGGGCGGGGTAGGCGGCACGGATCCGGTGGACGTCGAACGGCATGCCGCCGACCCTAGCCCGCGCCGTCGCCGGGCCCCCTGGCGGGCGGGCCGTACCCTTGGCGGGGTGACGAAGCGACCCGGTACCTTCCCGCTGACCCCCACCCGTCGCGCCGCCGGCGTGCTGGCCGGCCTGGCGCTCGGCGTCGCCCTGCTGGCCGGCTGCAGTTCCGAGGGCGCCGACACCGACTGCAGCATCGCCGGCTCCTGCACGATCACCTTCCAGCGCGGCGTCGACGCGAGCGCCAGCATCCTCGGCGTCGAGGCGAAGCTCGTCGGTGTGCAGGACGAGCAGGTGACCGTCGAGGTCGCCGGCGAGCAGGTCACGCTGCTCACCGGCCAGCAGGCCGCCGAGGTGGCCGGCTTCGCCGTGACGCTCGACAGCGTCACCGACCAGGAGATCAAGATCCGGGTGTCGCAGGGCGGCGGCAGCTGATCCGCCGCGGGAGGCGGCGGTCAGGTTTGACGATCAGCGCGGGCGGAGATTGTGGCCACCATGTCACTGACCCGTACCGCCGAAGCCACCGCCTCCCGTACGGCAGACAGCCGGTGGCTGGAAGTCCTCACCCGGGCCGGCTTCATCGGCTACGGGCTCGTCCATCTGCTGTTCGCCTGGCTGGCGCTGCAGATCGCGTTCGGGCGCTCCGCCGACGACGGCGACCAGTCCGGGGCGCTGCGTACCCTGGCCGCCCAGCCGCTCGGCAAGGTCCTCGTCGTCGCCACGGGCGTCGGTCTGCTGGCCATGGCGATCTGGCAGGCGCTGGAGGCGGCCGCCGGGCACCGCGCCGAACGCGGCCGGGAACGGACGTGGGAGCGCCTCGCCTCGCTCGGGCGCACCGTCGTCTACCTCTACTTCGCGTGGACCGCGTACAAGGTCTTCTCCGACGCGGGGTCCCACAGCGCGGACCAGCAGGAGGCCCTCACCGGGCGGGCGATGGAGTCCTCCGGCGGCCGGTGGCTCGTCGGCCTCGCCGGGCTGGTGCTCGCCGCGATCGGCGTCGGCCTCGTGGTGTACGGGCTGGTCAAGCGCTTCGAGAAGCACCTCAGGCTCGGGGAGATGAGCCACCGCACCCGCCGGCTGGCCCGCCGGCTCGGCGTCGCGGGCTACGCCGCCAAGGGCGTGGCGTACGCCATCGCCGGCGTGCTGGTGATCGTGGCCGCGGTGACGTACGACCCGGAGAAGGCCCGCGGGCTGGACGCCGCGCTGCACACGCTGCGGGAGCAGTCCTACGGCGGCCTCCTGCTGACCCTCGTGGCCCTCGGCATCGCCGCCTTCGGCGTCTTCTGCTTCCTCCAGTCCCGCTACCGCCGCGTCTGACACCGCCGGCGGCGCGGCACCATCGGTACCGGACATCCGTCGTGCCCGAGACCGAGGGAGAACCACGTGCAGAACTACCTCGAGACGGTCGCCGTCGTGCTCGTCGCGGCGGCGACCGCCCTGTTCGTCGCGGCGGTGGTGCACCGGGTGACCCGACGGCTGGGCCACCGGTCGCGGTTCATGACCGAGCTCACCGACCACGCCCACCGCCCGTTCCAGGTGGCCGCCACGGTGCTGGCGGTCCAGTTCGCCGTCCGCTTCACCACCGGCTACGCCGTCGGGACGGGGTGGCGGCAGGCGCTGCTGCACCTGCTCGTGCTCGCCGTCATCGCCAGCGCCGCCTGGCTGGTCGCCGCGCTGCTCGTGGTGGTCGAGGACACGGCGCTGGCCCGGTTCCGGGTCGACGTGCCCGACAACCGGCACGCCCGGCGGGTGCGGACCCAGGTGGTCATGCTGCGCCGGGTGACGATCGCGGTGATCGTGATCCTCACGCTCGGCGTGATGCTGATGACCTTCCCGAGCGTGCGCGGCATCGGTGCCGGCGTGCTGACCAGCGCCGGTGTCGTCGGTGTGGTCGCCGCGTTGGCGGCGCAGAGCCTGCTCGGCAACGTCTTCGCGGGGCTCCAGCTCGCCTTCAGCGACGCGGTGCGGCTCGACGACGTGGTGGTCGTCGAGGGGGAGTGGGGCCGGATCGAGGAGTTGACCCTCAGCTACGTGGTGGTGCAGATCTGGGACGACCGCCGGCTGATCCTCCCGACGTCGTACTTCACCAGCACACCGTTCCAGAACTGGACCCGCACCGAGGCCGCGGTGCTCGGCACCGCGGAGTTCGACGTGGACTGGGCGGTCCCGGTGCAGGCCATGCGGGAGGAGCTGCGCCGACTGGTGGAGAGCACCGACCTGTGGGACGGCCGCGTCTGCGTGCTCCAGGTGACCGACGCGACCGGCGGCACGGTGCGCATCCGCGCGCTGGTCAGCGCCGCCGACGCCGGCAGCCTGTGGGACCTGCGCTGCCTCGTACGCGAACACCTGGTCGCCTGGGTGCGGGACCGGCACCCCACCTCGATGCCCCGGGTGCGCACCGAGCTGGGCGACGCGCGCAGCGACCTGCCCTGGCAGTGGGTGCGGCCGCGCCGGCCCGAGCGCCGGCTGGCCGAGGGGGAGGTGCCCGACGACGCCCGGCTCTTCGGCGGCAGCGACGACGGCGACGCGCGCAGCGAGGCGTTCGTCGGCCCGGACGAGCCGGCCGAGTCCCGCCGCTGACCGGCCGCGTCCCGGGTGCCCCGCGCGGCGCCGGATCGGACGTGCAGACGACGCCGCCCCCGACCGTGGTGGTCGGGGGCGGCGTGTGGAGTGCCGGTGTGCAGGTCGCCTCTCGGCGAGTGGCGCGACGCGGCTCCAGCCGGACGGTATTCCGCGAAGGCGTTTGTAGGTGAGGCCCGGGGACACTGGACACACCGGCACCCCCCACAACGTACCCGCCCCGGCCGGTGTTCCCACCCCCGAATCCTCCGCGTCGATCATGAGGTTGGCGGGGCGGGTTGCCCGGTTCGTCCCCGCCAACCTCATGATCGCGTGAGTCGGGCCGCGTCCTGCCCGTGGGGCGCGGCGTTCTCTGTGTCGGGGCGTACGTGCGGCGTCCGCTGCGAGGAGTCGCCCGATCCGGGAGGTTTGACCCGGCCGTTGCGGGGGACGTGCTGCCGGACGTGTCGTCGCGGTCCGGCGGCCCCCCGCGCAGGATTGGCGAGCGGCGACTCCGGGCATACAGCGCGGTGATGATGAAAGGAGGACAGCATGGCTGACCTGGCGAACGCCCGCACATCCCGCAACGGGAGCGAGCCCTCCACCGCCGAGCTGGTGCAGCGGGCCACCGAGCAGATCTCCCGCCTGGTGCGGGACGAGCTGGCGCTGGCCCGGGCGGAGTTGACCCAGAAGGGCAAGCACGCCGGCATCGGCATCGGCCTGTTCGGCGGCGGCGGGGCGCTGGCGTTCTACGGCCTCGGGGCCCTCGTCGTCACCGCCGTGCTGCTGCTGGACCTGGTGCTGCCGGCCTGGGCCGCCGCGCTGATCATCGCGGTCGGCCTGTTCCTGCTCGCCGGGATCCTGGCCCTGATCGGCAAGCAGCAGGTCAGCCGCGCGGTCCCGCCGGTACCGGCGGCGACGGTCCGCAGCGTACGGGCGGACATGGACGTCCTCTCCGCCGCCGTGAAGGACAGGGGACGGTCATGACGGGCAACGGGCGCGTCGACACCGAGGCGCTGCGCGAGGAGATCCGGCGGACCCGGGTCGAACTGGGCGAGACGATGGAGGCGCTGGCCGCCAAGGCCGACGTCAAGGCCCGGCTGAAGGAGTCGGCCGACCAGGCGCGGCAGCGGATGCGGGAGCGGGCCGGGCAGACCGTGGCCCGGATGCGGGGGCAGGCGGCCCGCACCGCCGGGGAGGCCCGCACACAGGCACAACGCAAGGGCGACCAGGTACGGCGCAACCCGGCGCCGTGGGCGGTCGTCGCGGCCGGCGCGGTGGCCACCGTCGTCGTGCTGCTGGTCCTCCGAGGGAGGCGTAGGTGAGCAGGGGCATCGGCAAGGCGGCCTACAAACCGGTGGGCGTGCTGCTCGGTATCGCCGCCGGCACGGTCGCGGGGATGATCTTCCGGCAGGTCTGGAAGGTCACCGCGGGCGACGGCGAGGCGCCGAGCGCCACCGACGAGGACCGCCACTGGGGCGAGATCCTCGCGGCCGCGGCGTTGCAGGGCGCCATCTTCGCGGTCGTGCGCGCGGCGGTCGACCGCGGCGGCGCGATGGGCGTACGGCGGCTCACCGGCCGGTGGCCGGAGTGACCGCTGGCGGCGTGCGAGGCCCCCTCTCCGTATCGACGGGGAGGGGGCCTTTCGCACGGCGGTAAGCGCCCACCCAGCGGATCTCGGGCATCCGTCAGGTCACATGTCGGAGAATTTCGTCGGGTAGACTGTGCAGAGTTTTTGCGTACGTGGTTTGCTGATCCCCGCTGTTGAGAGATGGCGTGGGTTGAGAGAAGTCTCCTTCACCGGGGGCCGCCTCAGGCGCCGCTGCTCGAAAACGGCCAACCGGCCGCACGGCGTGCTCGGCCGCCAGTTTTAGAAGGAGATACACATGGCGCAGGGAACCGTGAAGTGGTTCAACGCTGACAAGGGCTTCGGCTTCATCACCGTCGACGGCGGGGGTGCTGACGTGTTCGTCCACTTCTCGGCCATCCAGACGAGCGGCTACCGCACTCTGGAGGAGAACCAGCGGGTGGAGTTCGAGATCGCTCAGGGCCAGAAGGGCCCGCAGGCTGAGCAGGTCCGCCCCATCTGAGCAGTACCGGCCGGCGCCCGCCGGCCAGTGGGCTGATCCGCCCTCGGATCGACAGTGGAACCCCGCGTCCCGCCCGGGACGCGGGGTTTTCCGTTTCCGCGGCCGCCAGGGCCGTTCCGCGGCCGTCCAACCCGTTCCGCGACCGGCCACGGCCGTTCCGGCCGGGCCGGCCGGACGCGCCGCAGGTCGGGTGAGCGCCGAGGGTCAGGGGCGCCGGCGGCGCGCGCGCAGGCCGATCCCGATCGCCACGAGACCGGCCAGCGCCACCACCGGGCCGATCACCACCCAGATCCGCCCGCCGGTCATCACGCTGCCCTCCACGTAGCCCAGGCCCTGCACCGTCCAGACGGCACCGATCACGACCGCCAGCAGGCCGAGCGTGAGCAGGAACCAGCCCCTCATGGCGTACCCCCTTCCCGGCGTGCCGGGTCTTCAGCATCCCTGGACGAAAGTCCCGGTGCGAGGACCGGACGCGGGCGGGTCACCACCGGTCGTGCACCTGCGGGCGGATCAGTTCGTCGTAGACGGTCTGGACACCGGCGAGCTGCTCGTCGGTGAGCGTCGGCAGTTCCGCGGCCGCCACGTTGCGGCGTGCCTGCTCGGTGGTGCGGGCGCCGGGGATGACGACGGTGACCCCCGGCTGGTCCAGCACCCAGCGCAGCGCGAACTGCGCCATCGTGCTGTCCGGTCCGACCAGCGGCGCCAGCCGGCGTACGGCGGCCAGCCCGAGCGCGAAGTCGACGCCGGAGAACGTCTCGCCGACGTCGAACGCCTCGCCGTGGCGGTTGAACGTGCGGTGGTCGTCCGGGGCGAACGTGGTGTGCTCGTCGTACCGCCCGGAGAGGAGGCCGCTGGCCAGCGGCACCCGGGCGATGATGCCCACCCCGGCGGCGGAGGCGGCGGGCAGCACCCGGTCGAGGGGCTTGTGCCGCAGGGCGTTGAGGATGATCTGCACGCTCGCCACGCCGGGGCGGGCGATCGCGGTGAGAGCCTGGTCGCAGGTCTCGACGCTCACCCCGTAGCCGGCGATGGCCTCCTCGGCGACGAGCGTGTCCAGCGCGTCGAAGACCGCGTCGTCGGCGAAGACGGCCGTGGGCGGGCAGTGCAGCTGCACCAGGTCCAGGGTGTCCACCCCGAGGTTGGCCCGGGAGCGGTCGGTCCACTCCCGGAAGTGCGCGAGGGTGTACGCCTCCGGCCGCTGCGCGACGCGGCGGCCCATCTTGGTGGCCACGGTGAGTCCGGCGTCCGGTCGGGAGCGCAGGAACCGGCCGATCAGCTGCTCGCTGCGGCCGTCGCCGTACACGTCGGCGGTGTCGAGGAACGTGACTCCGGCGTCGACGGCCGCCGCGAGGATCGCCATCGCGTCGTCCTCGGTGACCGTGCCCCAGTCGGCGCCGAGCTGCCAGGCGCCGAGGCCGACGACGCCGACGGTCCGGCCGAGCCGGGGGAAGGTGCGCTGCTCCATGCCGTCGAGCCTAGTGACCGGGTTGCCGGGCCGGGCACGGCCCCGTACGGTAAACAAGACGTACGTACGGTTTGGGAGGCGACGCCATGTGGGATCCGGCAACGTACCTGCGCTACGACGACGAGCGGTCACGTCCGTTCCACGACCTGCTCGCCCGCGTTCCGGCCGACCGGCCCCGCACGGTGGTCGACCTCGGCTGCGGCCCCGGACAACTCACCGCGAGCCTGGCCGCGCGGTGGCCGGACAGCCGCGTGATCGGGCTCGACTCGTCACCGGAGATGATCGAACGGGCCGTCGCGCTGGACGCGCCCGTCGAGTTCCGGGTGGGCGACGTCCGCGACTGGCGGCCCGATCCGGACGTCGACGTGGTGGTGACCAACGCCGTGCTCCAGTGGGTGCCGGGGCACCGGGAGCTGCTGCGGCGCTGGGCCACCGAGCTGCCGGCCGGCGCCTGGCTCGCCGTGCAGGTACCGGGCAACTTCGACGCGCCCTCGCACCGCGCGCTGCGCGAGGTCGCCGCGCGTCCGGCCTGGCGGGCGGAGCTGCTGCCCCTGCTGCGGGAGGCCCCGGTCGACGATCCGGCCAACTACGCGGCGCTCCTGACCGGTGCCGGGTGCACGGTGGACGCCTGGGAGACTACCTACGTGCACCTGCTCCCGGTCCGCGCCGCCGCCGCGCACCCCGTGCTCACCTGGATGGAGGGGACCGCGTTGCGGCCGGTCCGCGCGGCCCTCGACGCCGCGCGCTGGGCCGACTTCCGCGCCGAACTGGAGGTACGCCTCGGGCAGGCGTACCCGGCCCACCTGGGGCAGGTCTCCTTTCCGTTCCGCCGTGTCTTCGTGGTCGCCCGCACCGGCGCCCGTGCCGAGGAGAACCTGTGACCGACCTGCCCACCTTCATCGCCGGCCTGCCCAAGGTGGAGCTGCACGTCCACCACGTGGGCTCCGCCTCCCCCCGGATCGTCGCCGAGCTGGCCGCCCGCCACGAGGGGCGTACCCCCGTGCCGGCCGACCCGGCCGCGCTGGTCGACTACTTCGAGTTCCGCGACTTCGCCCACTTCATCGAGGTCTACCTGAGCGTGGTCGACCTGATCCGCGACCAGGAGGACGTCTGGCTCCTCACCCACGAGGTGGCCCGGGAGCTGGCCCGCCAGCAGGTGCGGTACGCCGAGCTGACCATCACCCCGTACTCGCACGTCCGGCGGGGCATCCCGGCGCCCGCGTTCTGCGAGGCGATCGAGGACGCCCGCAAGCGCGCCGAGGCCGACTTCGGCATCGAGCTGCGCTGGTGCTTCGACATCCCGGGCGAGGCGGGCCTCGCGTCCGCGGAGGAGACACTGCGCATCGCGCTGGAGCAGCACCCCGACGGCCTGGTCAGCTTCGGGCTGGGCGGACCGGAGATCGGCGTGCCCCGGCCGCAGTTCAAGCCGTACTTCGACCAGGCCCGCGCCGCCGGGCTGCGCTCCGTGCCGCACGCCGGGGAGACCACCGGCCCGGAGACCATCTGGGACGCGCTGCGCGACCTGGGCGCCGAGCGGATCGGGCACGGCATCGCCGCGGCGCAGGACCCGGAGCTGCTGGCGTACCTGGCCGAGCGGCGCATCGCCATGGAGGTGTGCCCCACCTCGAACGTCCGCACCCGCGCCGTCGCCAGCCTCGACGAGCACCCGCTGCCGCGCCTGGTCGAGGCGGGCCTGCTCGTCACCGTCAACTCCGACGACCCGCCGATGTTCGGCACCACCCTCAACGACGAGTACGCGGTGGCCGCCCGCCTGCTCGACCTCGGGCCGGAGGGCGTCGCCGGGCTGGCCCGGGACGCGGTGACGGCCTCGTTCCTGGCCCCGGCCGACAAGCAGCGCATCACCGCGGAGATCGACGCCTACCTGGCCACCGCCCGCTGAGGAGCGGGTGCCAGGCCGCGGGCGGTGTCCGCCCCGGCGGCGGACCTGAGGCGTGGAAGAGATACGGGCGCGCGGCGGGAGCAGGTGTGGGGGGACCGTTCTCCCGCCGCGCGCACGTGCTCCACCGGTCGGTGGGTGCGCGGGGCGCTGGCCGGTGGAACTGATGGGTTCGTGTCCGAATCCTGTCAGCCGCCGAGCCGCCCGGCGCCGCCGTTAAGCCGGATCTAAGGAAGACTTGCGTCCCGCCACAGCCAGGCGGCGTCAGCGTCCGTTGCGCTGCCGGGGCCAGCGGCGGCCGGCGCCCTTCTGCTCGCGGGCCTCGCGCGCCATCCGGCCGACCAGCCCGAACCGGTTGACCGGCCGGGGCGTCGCCTCCGGGTCGGCGAGCAGCATGACCACGCTGGCCCCGCCGAGCTGGGCCCGGTCGATGCTCACCGAGCCGTTGGCCTGCAACGCCACCCGCTTGGCGATGTCCAGGCCGAGCCCGGTCGAGCCCTGGTCGCTCGCGCCCCGGCGCAGCGCCCGGTCGGGGTTCGCGATGCCCGGGCCGGCGTCGTCGATGCGGATCGCCACGTACCCGTCGCGGCGGGAGACGGCCACCTCGAACGCCGTGCCCTGGGGGGTGTACCGGAAGACGTTGCCGATGACCGCGTCCAGGGCGGCGGCCAGTTCGGCGCGCGGCACGGGCGCCGGGATGCGCAGGTGCGCGCCGATGACCCGGTGCGGCCGGTTCTGGTCACCGGCGAGCGCCGACCAGAACACCATCCGGTCCCGCACCACCTCGCTGACGTCGCACATCGCCGGCCCGGTGTCGTGGGTGACCGCCTTGCGGGTGGTCTTGATGAGGACGTCGACCTCGCCCTCGAGGGTGGCGATCGCCTGCCGGATGCGCCGGATCCCGCGCCGGCGGTCCAGCTCGGCCTCGCTGAACGTCCCCATGCTGGTGTCGTCCGGATCCAGCGCCTCCGCGTCGAGGCGGAGCGCGGTCAGCGGCGTACGCAGCCGGTGCGACAGGTCGGCCACGAGTTCCCGCTCGTCGGCGCGGGCGGCGACGAGACGCTCCGCCATCCGGTTGAACGCGTGCCCGGCCTCGGCCAGCTCGCGCGGGCCGCTCGGCTCCACCCGGGCGCCCAGGTCCCCGTCGCCGATCGCGAGAGCCCCGTGGACGAGGCCGCGGGTGGCGTCCACCGTGCGGGTGGCGACCCGGTCGACCACCAGGACCGCCGCGCCGACGAGGACGACGGCGACCCCCGCGAGGAGCAGCCACCGGCTCCCGCCGCCCAGGGCGGCGTCGGGCACGAAGACCTCGACCACGGCGACCCGGTCGCCGAGCACCACCGGGTCGAGCCGGGCCGCGCCGCCGGCCACGTCGACGACGAGGGAACGCCGCTCCGCGCGGGCCTGGTCGAGGTCGGCCGCGCCGGCACGGCCGGTGGCGGTGCCGTCGCCGAGGCCGTGCACGACCGGACGGGTGGCCGGGTCGCCCCCGCTGGCGGCCACCGCCCGCTCGATCACCTTCGGATCGGTGCTGACGGCGAGCGCCCCGGTGACGAGCGCGCTGCGCCGGGCCGCGTCCGCGATCGCCTCGTCCCGGGCCCGGTCGCCGAGGACGAGGGCGAGCGGGACGAGGAACGCCAGCGCCACGACGGCGCAGCAGCCGGCCGTGAGCAGGGCCAGCGTGCTCCTCAGTCCGGCGCCACCAGCCGGAAGCCGACCCCCCGCACGGTGCGCAGGTAGCGCGGCTTCGCCGCGGACTCGCCCATCTTGCGACGGAGCCAGTAGAGGTGAACGTCGATGGTCTGGTCCTCGCCGACCGACGGCTGCCGCCATACCTCCTCCAAGAGCTCCCGGCGGGACACTACCCGCCCGGGACGTGCGGCGAGATACGCCAGCAGGTCGAATTCCTTGCGGGTGAGCGCCAGCGGCACGCCGTCGAGGTGGGCGGTGCGCTCGCCGACGTCCACCCGCAGCCCGCCGACGACGTGCACGGCGGGCTGGACCGTACGGCTGGCCCGGCCGACCCGCCGCAGCACGGTGGTGATCCGGGCGTCGAGGTGTGCCCCCGTGAACGGTTTGACCATGTAGTCGTCGGCGCCGGCGCGCAGCAGCCGGACCACCGACTGCTCGTCGTCGCGGGCGGTCGCGATGATGATCGGTACGTCGGTGATGCCGCGCAGCATCCGCAGGGCGTCCGAGCCGTCCAGGTCGGGCAGGCCGAGATCGAGCACCACGAGGTCGGGTGTCTCGGCGGCGACCCGGCGCAGCGCGTCCAGCGCCGTGCCGACGGCGTGCACCGCGTGCCCCCGGTCGGCGAGGGACCGCAGCATCGCGCCGCGTACGACGTGATCGTCTTCGACCAGGAGGACGGTGGCCACGCCAAGACGGTACTCGTGGTGGCAAGTTGATCGCGTTGCGGCGTACCGGTGAACCCGGCAAGCTGGGCAACGATGTCCTTCACGCTCTTTCCCGACGCGCGCGCAGCGCTCGCCCGGGACTGCCTCGCCGGCCTGTCGGTCGGCGACGCCCTCGGCGCGCAGTTCCTCGTACCGGGCCGCCCGGCCGCCGACCTGGCGGCCGGACGCCTCCCGCCCGCGCCGTGGGAGTGGACCGACGACACCGAGATGGCCTGCTCGGTCCTCGCGGAACTGGTCGAGTCGGGCGGGATCGACCGGGACCGGCTGGCACTCGCCTTCGCCGAGCGGGCCGAACCCCGCCGGGGGTACGGCCCGGGAGCCGTGACCATCCTGCGGCTGATCCGCGCCGGCACGCCCTGGCCGGTGGCCGCCGCGTCGGCGTTCGACGGGCAGGGCTCCTGCGGCAACGGGGCGGCCATGCGGGTGGGGCCGGTCGGGGCGTACTTCGCCGACTCCACGGCGCGCGCCGCGGCGCACGCCCGCGCCTCGGCCGAGGTGACGCACGCCCACCCGGAGGGGATCGCCGGAGCGGTGGCCGTGGCGGTCGCCGCCGCGCTGGCCGCGCGGGGCCGGTTGGACGGGTACCGTCCGGCGCCGGACCGGCTGCTCGCCGGGGTCGCCGCCGCGCTCGACCCGGCCACCGAGGTCCACCGCCGGGTACGCCGCGCCGCCGACCTGCTCGGCCGACCGCTGCCGCAGGTGGTGGCGGCGCTGGGCAACGGCTCCCGGGTCACCGCGCAGGACACGGTGGGCTTCACCCTCTGGGTCGCCGCCACGCACCTCGACGACTACCCGGCTGCCGTCGGGGCCTGCGTCGAGGCGGGCGGGGACGTGGACACGACCGCGGCGATCGCGGGCGGCGTGGTGGCCGCGTACGGCGGTGTGGGCGACCCCGGGGGCGTGCCGGGGGACTGGCTCGCCGCGCGCGAGCCCCTCCCCACGTGGCTCCCCTGACCGTCACCCGTCGGTGCTCGGCAGGCGCCATCCGGTGCTCCCCGCCCCGTCGACCGAGGAGCGGCGGCGCCACCGGCTGGCGAGCCAGCCGATCGCCGCGCCACCGGCCAGCCCGGCGAGCAGGCCCGTGGTGAGCAGCAGGTCGGTCCGGCCGACCGTCCCGCCGCCGTCGTCGGGTCGCGCGGCGGTACCCTCGCCGCCCGGCCCGCTGCCGTCCGCGCCGCCCGGCGCGCTGCCGCCGCCCGGCGCGCTGCCGCCGGCCGTGCCCGCGCCGCCCGGCCCACTGCCGTTCACGCCGGCCGGCGCGCCGTGGCCGGCGTGCCCGGCGCCGCCGCCCGGGTCGGCGGGGAGCAGCGTGAGCACCGGTGCCCGGTGGGCGCCGTCCGTGTCGGCCCAGCGCACCACGGTGCCGTCGGCGTACGTCTGGATCACCGGGAAGGTGAGCCGCCCGGTGCGGGGCAGCGGCCCCATGGACAGCGGCAGCCGGGCCGGGCCGGCGCCCGCCTCGCCCACCCGGATCCACGTCACCGCCGTGGTGACCGTGCTCACCCCGCCCGCGTGGAGGCCGGCCACCGGCTCGTCGAGCGTGCGGGAGGTGATGCGGGGCGCCCAGCCGGGCACCGACATGGGGTACACCTCGGCGATCGGCGTGTCCGCGGGCAGCCGGACCTCGACCTGCCGGGTCCGGGTGCCGGTGCGCTCCTCGGGCACCACGAACTCCAGCCGTACGGCGTCACCCTGCCGGGCCTGGCTCGGTGTGGTCGTCACCTGCGCCGCGTACGCGGTGCCCGGCCAGCCGAGCACCGCGACGGCGAGCAGGGTTGCCGCCGCCCCGGCCGCGCGTCGACGGTCGCCTCGGGTCGTCGCCATGTCGCGTCCCCATCCGTGTCCTGGGCGGCCGACACCGGAAGTCGGCCACACCCGGTAGTTCGGCCGCTGGCGGCGAAAGGTTCAACGCGGGCGGGCGCGTGTCGGGAGAGCCGGTCGGCGAGGGCACACGCGCGCGGCTGAGGCGTCGGCGGTCGGGGTGCGACGGCGGACCGATAGCATCGGCGAGGGCCGTACCGGCCCGGTCTGTGCCGTCTGCTTTCGAGGAGTCACCGTGTCCGCACCCCGTACCCCCGCCGTGGCCGACCCCGTCGTCGTCGCCGCCGGGACGACGGCGGCCGACGCGGTGGCCGCGGCGGAGCTGCCCATGACCGGCCCGAAGGCGATCGTCGTGGTCCGCGACCCCGAGGGGCAGTTGCACGACCTGGACTGGCGGCCGGCCACCGACACCGAGGTCGAGCCGGTCAGCATCGACTCGCCGGACGGGCTGAACGTGCTGCGCCACTCGACCGCCCACGTGCTCGCCCAGGCCGTGCAGGACGTCTTCCCGGAGGCGAAGCTCGGCATCGGCCCGCCGATCGAGAACGGCTTCTACTACGACTTCGCCGTCGACAAGCCGTTCCAGCCGGACGACCTGGCGCGGCTCGAGAAGCGGATGCAGGAGATCGTCAAGTCGGGCCAGCGGTTCCGGCGGCGCCGGTTCGCGAACCTCGACGAGGCGCGCGCGGAGCTGGCCGCCGAGCCGTTCAAGCTGGAGCTGATCGACATCAAGGGGGAGGGGCTGGACTCCTCCGAGGTGATGGAGGTCGGCGGCGGCGAGCTGACGATCTACGACAACCTCGCGGCGAACGAGGACAAGGTCTGCTGGTCGGACCTGTGCCGGGGGCCGCACCTGCCGAACACCCGGCTCATCGGGGCGTTCAAGCTCATGCGGTCCGCCGCGGCGTACTGGCGGGGATCGGAGAAGAACCCGCAGCTCCAGCGGGTGTACGGCACCGCCTGGCCGACGCGGGACGAACTCAAGGCGTACCTGAAGCTGCTGGAGGAGGCCGCCCGGCGCGACCACCGCAAGCTCGGCGCCGACCTCGACCTGTTCAGCTTCCCCGACGAGATCGGCTCCGGTCTCGCCGTCTTCCACCCCAAGGGCGGCATCATCCGCCGGGAGATGGAGAACTACTCGCGCCGCCGGCACGAGGACGCGGGCTACGAGTTCGTCAACACCCCGCACATCACCAAGGCGCACCTCTTCGAGACGTCCGGCCACCTGCCGTACTACGCGGACACCATGTTCCCGCCCATGCAGCTGGAGGGCGCGGACTACTACCTCAAGGCCATGAACTGCCCGATGCACAACCTGATCTTCAAGGCGCGCGGGCGGTCGTACCGGGAGCTGCCGCTGCGGCTGTTCGAGTTCGGCACGGTCTACCGGTACGAGAAGTCCGGTGTGGTGCACGGCCTCACCCGGGTGCGCGGGCTGACCCAGGACGACTCGCACATCTACTGCACCCGGGAGCAGATGCCCGGCGAGCTGAGCGCGCTGCTGACCTTCGTGCTCGACCTGCTGCGCGACTACGGCCTCGACGACTTCTACCTGGAGCTGTCCACCCGGGACGACTCGCCAAAGTTCATCGGCAGCGACGAGGACTGGGCCGAGGCCACCGAGGCGCTGCGCGTCGCGGCCGAGCAGTCCGGCCTCGAACTGGTGCCGGACCCGGGCGGCGCGGCCTTCTACGGTCCGAAGATCTCCGTGCAGGCCAAGGACGCCATCGGCCGGACGTGGCAGATGTCCACCATCCAGGTCGACTTCAACCAGCCGGCGCGGTTCGGGCTGGAGTACCAGGCCGCCGACGGCACCCGGCAGCAGCCGGTGATGATCCACCGGGCGCTGTTCGGCTCGATCGAGCGGTTCTTCGGCGTGCTCACCGAGCACTACGCGGGCGCCTTCCCGGCCTGGCTGGCGCCCGTGCAGGTGGTCGGCATCCCGATCCGGGACGACCACACCGACTACCTGCACGGCTTCGTGGCGGCCCTGCGCGCCGAGGGGATCCGCGCCCAGGTCGACGCGGGCGACGACCGGATGCAGAAGAAGATCCGTACGGCGCAGCAGCAGAAGATCCCGTTCATGGTGATCGCCGGCGACGACGACGTGGCGGCCGGCACGGTGTCGTTCCGCTACCGGGACGGGTCGCAGCGCAACGGGGTGCCGATCCCGGAGGCGGTGAACCACGTCCTCGACGTGGTGAAGTCCCGCACGAACACCGGCCCGTCGGCCCAGATGTGAGCGGCGCCCCGCCGGCGTACCGCTCCTGACCGTGCACGATCCACGGTGTGGTGGCCTCCCGAGGGCGGGGAGGCCACCACATCCGCGTTCGAGCGCCCGGCGGGGTCAGATGCCGCAGTTCGGCGCGGACCAGGTCCGCGTCGACTTGTGCGCGACGTGGGTGTGGTCGTTGTGGTCGGGGTAGCCGGGGCCGAGGATCTCGTTGAAGCCGTGGTACCGGGCCTGCTGGGCGAGCCGGCACAATGAGTGCGGGCCGGCGCCCAGGTCGACGGCGTCGCCGTAGAGGTGCCGGCTCGTCGACGACCCGCCGACCGCGCTGTTGCAGGCGTAGCTGCGGAACGCGCTCGTCACGACGATCTGCTGGTCACCCAGGGCGTGGCGCATGGCCTGGAGCTTCCACATGGCCACCCGGGCGTTGTACCGGGCGGTGCTGGCCGACACCGCGCCGCCGGACCAGTCGCTGTTGCAGTCGTTGAGTTCGGCGTAGCTGAAGTTGACCGGTGTGCAGTCGTCGTCCTGCAACGCGTAGATCCGGTTGAAGGTCTGCGGGCCGGCGATGCCGTCGGCCGCCAGGCCGTACGCCTGCTGGAAGCGCGCCACGGCCGCCCGGGTGGCCGGCCCGTACGCCCCGTCGATGGTGAGCACGGCGCCGTAGCCCGGGTAGCCGGCCACGCGGATCTGCAACTGCCGGACGTCCTCGCCCGACATCCCCTCCGACAGGGTGCGCCCCCACGTGTAGCAGCCGTCGGCGTGGGCGGCGCCGGCGGTGACGGTGACACCCAGCACCGTGCTGACGGCGGTCAGCGCGAGGGCCGCGAGGATCGTGCCGATTCGTCGGATCACAGGAAAGCCTCCATCGGTACATGGAAGTGCATGAATGAATGGAAGTTTCAGTCGTGGGCATCGAGTCGTCAACAACTTCCATTTCCCGCGTTCCTGCACAGCCGACATTCCGGTCGCGGGACGTACGCCGGGTGGCAGCCGCCGGCGGCCGTCGGCGGTCCGTAGGATCGCCGGTGTGACTGGGGCGGAACGGCACACGGACAGCGACGGATTGGCCGACGGCCTGGAGCGGCTCTGGACGCCGCACCGGATGACCTACATCTCGGGCGAGGAGCGCCCGGCCGAGGGCTACGAGAAGCCCACCGGCTGCCCGTTCTGCCGGGCGCCGCAGGCACCGCCGGAGGAGAGTCTCGTCGTGGCGCGCGGCAGGCACGTCTACGCCGTGCTCAACCTGTACCCGTACAACCCCGGCCACCTGCTGGTCTGCCCGTACCGGCACGTGGCCGACTACACCGAGCTGGACGAGGCGGAGACGGTCGAGCTGGCGGCGTTCACGCAGACCGCGATGCGGGTCATCCGCGCGGTCAGCAGCGCGCACGGCTTCAACCTCGGCATGAACCAGGGCGGGGTGGCCGGCGCCGGCATCGCCGCGCACCTGCACCAGCACGTGGTGCCCCGCTGGGGCGGCGACGCGAACTTCATGCCGGTCATCGGACGGACCAAGGTCCTCCCGCAGCTGCTCGCCGACACCCGCGAGCTGCTCGCGCGCGCCTGGCCGTCCTGACCCACGTCACGCGGCCGGCCGGGGGCGGGCGCCG
The DNA here is from genome assembly GCF_036184225.1 of Micromonospora globbae. NCBI lineage: Bacteria > Bacillati > Actinomycetota > Actinomycetes > Micromonosporales > Micromonosporaceae > Micromonospora > Micromonospora globbae. Next base: position 3,135,118 of record NZ_CP108084.1, on the reverse strand, counting down.
CCGGCCCGTCGCCGATGCCCCGCGCCGCGCCGCCGCCTGCGCCGACCATGCCCTACGCGCCCGGCGGGTGGCGCGGTGTGGCGACGGGCTGTCGTGCCGGGCGCGAGGTGGCACGATCGGCGGGTGGCGGACATGACACGGACGTTGGGGCGCAGCGGCATCGCGGTCAGCGCCCTCGGCATGGGCTGCTGGGCCATCGGCGGCCCGTGGGCGGAGGGCGACCAGCCCCTCGGCTGGGGCGCCGTCGACGACGAGGAGTCGGTGCGGGCCATCCGTCGCGCCCTCGACCTCGGCGTCACCCTCTTCGACACCGCCGACACGTACGGCGCGGGGCACGGCGAGCGCGTCCTCGGGCGGGCGCTCGCGGGCCGGCGGGACGAGGCGGTGATCGCCACCAAGTGGGGCTACACCTTCGACGAGGCGACGCGGCAGGTCACCGGTGAGGACGCCTCGCCCGCGTACCTGCGCCGGGCGGTCGTCGCCTCGCTGCGCCGGCTCGGCACCGACCGCATCGACCTGTACCAGCTGCACCTGGCCGACCTGCCGGTGCCCCGGGCCGAGGCGCTCGTCGGCACCCTGGAGGATCTCGTGGCCGAGGGGCTCGTCCGGGCGTACGGCTGGAGCACCGACCGCACCGACCGGGCCGAGGCGTTCGGGCAGGCCGCCCCCGGCGCGACCGCCGTGCAGCACGCCCTGTCGGTGCTCCGCGACGCCCCCGACCTGCTCGCCGTCTGCGACAAGTACGACCTGGCCAGCGTCAACCGGGGGCCGCTCGGGATGGGGCTGCTCACCGGCAAGTACACGGCCGCCTCCACGCTGCCCCGCGACGACGTGCGCGGGCTGGCTCCCGGCTGGTTGGAGTGGTTCCGGGGCGGGCGGCCGGCGCCGGAGTGGCTGCGCCGGGTGGCCGCCGTGCGGGACGCGCTGACCGCCGACGGGCGCACGCTGGCGCAGGGCGCGCTCGGCTGGATCTGGGCGCGCAGCGGCCGGACGGTCCCGATCCCGGGCTGCCGCACAGTGGCGCAGGTGGAGGAGAACGCCGCCGCGCTGGAGCGCGGCCCGCTCGCCCCGGACCAGTTCGCCGAGGTGGAGCGCCAGCTCGCCGCGTTGCGCAGCGCCGCCCTGCGCGACGCCGACCACCCCCGCTTCCCCAGTCCGGCCGCCCCCGCCACGCATCCCTGACCCGCCACCTGGACGGGGCGGGGAGCGGCCCGGGCGGCGGTCAGGTGGTGGGGTGCTCCTTGCGGACCTGGTCGGCCAGGTGCGGCGGCATGGGGTCGTACCGGACGAAGCTGCGGCGGAACGTGCCGGTGCCGGAGGTCATCGAGCGCAGCTCCACCGCGTAGCGGAGCAGTTCGGTGGCGGGCACCTCGGCGCGGACGAGGGTGCGTCCCTCGCCGTCCGGGTCCGGCTCGGTGCCGAGCACCCGCCCCCGCCGGCCGGAGAGGTCACCCATCACGGCGCCCACCGACGGGTCCGGCACCCGGATCGTCACCTCGTCGATCGGCTCCAGCAGCGTCGGCTGCCCCTTCTCGGCCGCGTCCCGCAGGGCGAGTGCCCCGGCGGTCTGGAACGCCGCGTCGGAGGAGTCCACGCTGTGCGCCTTGCCGTCGAAGAGCGTCACCCGCAGGTCCACCACCGGGTAGCCGGCCACCAGGCCCCGCTCCATCTGGGCCCGGACGCCCTTCTCGACCGACGGGATGTAGTTGTGCGGCACCGCGCCGCCGACCACCCGGTCCACGAACTCGAAGCCGGCGCCCCGGGGCAGCGGCTCGACCTCGATGTCGCAGACGGCGTACTGGCCGTGGCCGCCGGACTGCTTCACGTGCCGGCCGTGCCCCTTCGCCGAGGTGGTGAACGTCTCCCGCAGGGCCACCCGCACCGGCTCGGTGTCCAGGTCGACGCCGCCGGCGCGCAGCCGGTCCAGCACCACGTCGGCGTGCGCCTCCCCCATGCACCAGAGCACCAACTGGTGGGTCTCCGCGTTGCGCTCCAGCCGCAGGGTCGGGTCGCCGGCCACCAGCCGGGCCAGGTTGCGGGCGAGGGCGTCCTCGTCCGACCGGCTCCGCGCCACGATCGCCACCGGCAGCAGCGGCTCGGGCATCTCCCAGGGCGCGACGAGCAACGGCTCGTCCTTGGCGGAGATCGTGTCGCCGGTCTCCGCGCTGCCGGACTTCGTGATCGCGCAGATGTCACCGGCGACGCAGGCCGACACCTCGCGCAGGGCGGCGCCGAGCGGGGTGTAGATGTGCCCCACCCGCTCGTCGGCGTCGTGGTCGGGGTGCCCGCGTTCGGCCAGGCCGTGCCCGGAGACGTGGACCGTCTGCTCCGGCCGCAGCGTGCCGGAGAAGACCCGGACCAGGGAGACCCGCCCCACGTGCCGGTCGATGGTGGTCTTGACGACCTCGGCGACCAGCGGCCCGTCCGGGTCGCAGGCCAGCGGCGGGCGCGGCGTCCCGTCGACCCCGGTCACGGCCGGCAGGTCGTGCTCCAGGGGGGACGGGAAGGCGGAGGTGAGCACCTCCAGCAGCGCGTCCAGCCCGACGCCGGTCTCCGCGCACACCGGCACCACGGGGTAGAAGTGGCCCCGGGCGACCGCCTTCTCCAGGTCGTCGATCAGCACGTCGGTGCCGATCTCCTCGCCTTCGAGGTAGCGGTCCATCAACGACTCGTCCTCGCTCTCGGCGATGATCCCCTCGATCAGCTCGTTGCGGGACTCCACGATCGCGGGCAGGTGCTCCGGGTCCGGCTCCCGCACCTGGGCGGGCAGCCCGCCCGTGTAGTCGAAGACGCGGCGGGTGATGAGGCCGAGCAGACCGACGGTCGACACACCGTCGTCACCGAGCATCGGCAGGTAGAGCGGGAGCACGTTGTCGCCGAACACGCGCTGGCAGAGCGCCACGGCCTCGTCGAAGTCGGCCCGGGGGTGGTCCAGCCGGGAGACGGCGACCGCGCGGGGCATGTCCACGGCGGCGCACTCCTCCCACAGCGCGGCGGTGGCCGCGTCCATCCCGTCGACGGCGGACACGACGAAGAGCGCCGCGTCGGCGGCGCGCAGCCCGGCGCGCAGCTCGCCGACGAAGTCGGCGTAGCCGGGCGTGTCCAGGAGGTTCACCTTGACGCCGGCGTGCAGCAGCGGCGCGCAGGCCAGACTCACCGACCGCTGCTGGCGTACGGCGGCGGGGTCGTGGTCGCAGACGGTGGTGCCGTCGGTGACGGCGCCGGCGCGCCCGATCGTGCCGGTGGCCGCGAGCAGCGCCTCGACCAGTGTGGTCTTGCCCGCTCCGGAGTGCCCCACGAGCACGACGTTGCGGACCCTGCCGGGCTCGGTCACCACCGGCGCGCCGCCGGTGACCCCCTTCTCCTGACTCTTCTGCGCCATGGGGCGCACCTCCCTCAGCCGGTGGTGGTGGCGACCGCCGCGCGTGACGGGACAGCGGCCCGGGGCGGGTGCGCGGCGATATCCTCCGGTGGTCTGCTGCACAGCGGGACTCGGACGGGCGGATGGGTGACCTGGGTCACCTTCCTGACCCGATCTCACACCGGTTGCCCGACGGGCACAAGCCTCCTCCGCGCCAGCCCGGTCGACCGGCCGTATCGCCGCACCTGGGTGGACCGTTATCGTGGGACCGCCATGGCGAAGATCTTCCAAGTGTCGGCCCGAGCGGGGATGACCCGCGTCGTCGAGCCCGTCGCACGCGGCCTGCTCCGTGCGGGCGTCACCCCCAACGCGGTCACCGTGACCGGGACCGTCGGCGTGCTCGTCGGCGCCCTGGGCTTCGGCGCCCGCGGCCACCTCGTGGCCGGCGCGCTGATCGTCACGGTCTTCGCGCTCACCGACCTGCTCGACGGCACGATGGCCCGGATGAGCGGCGGCTCGACCCGGTTCGGCGCGTTCCTCGACTCGAGCATGGACCGGATCGCCGACAGCGCCGTCTTCGGCGCGGTCGCGTACTGGCTGGCCACCCAGGGTGACCACGCCGGCGTGGCCGCCGCGCTGGTCTGCCTGGCCGCCGGCGGCCTGGTCTCCTACGTGAAGGCCCGCGCCGAGGGACTCGGCATGACCGCCAACGTGGGCGTCGCCGAACGCACCGAGCGGCTGCTGATCGTCGGGGTCGGTGGCCTGCTCACCGGCCTGGGGGTCGACCCGGCGCTGCAGATCGCGCTCTGGTTGCTCGCCGCCGTGTCGATCTTCACGGTCGGGCAGCGCATGGTGCACGTCCACCGGCAGGCGCAGAAGCTGCCGGCAGCGGGTGGAAACGGGTGAACCTCACCGAGCTCGGCTACGTGGCCGGCTGGCGGTTGGTGCGCGCACTGCCGCGCCCGCTGGTCGCCGCCGCGTTCCGGGCGGGCGCCGACCGGGTCCACCGCCGGGGAGGCGGTGGGGGTACGGCCCGGCTGCGCGCCAACCTGCGCCGGGTCGTCGGGCCGGGGATGCCCGAGGCCGAGCTGGACGAACTGGTCCGCCGCGGCCTGCGCTCGTACGCCCGGTACTGGATGGAGGCGTTCCGGCTGCCCGCGCTGAGCCGCGAGCAGATCCTCGCCACGTTCCGGCTCGACCAGGAGGAGCTGCTCTCCTCCGCCGTGGCCGCCGGCCGGGGCGTGGTGATCGCCCTGCCGCACGCGGGCAACTGGGACGCCGCCGGCGCCTGGGTGGCCGCGAACGGCTGGCCGATCACCACGGTCGCCGAGCGACTCAAGCCGGAGGGCGTCTACGAACGTTTCCTCGCCTTCCGGCAGCGCCTCGGCATGGAGATCCTGCCCACCCAGGGCGGCGAGCGGCCCGCGTTCGACGTGCTCGTCGACCGGCTGCGCGCCGGGGCGGTGGTGCCGCTGCTGGCCGACCGGGACCTCTCCGCCCGGGGCGTCGAGGTGGACTTCTTCGGCGCCCGTACGCGGATGCCGGCCGGCCCGGCCCTGCTGGCGCTGCGTACCGGGGCGCCGCTCTACGTGGCCTCCCTCTGGTACGAGCCGACCGTGGCGTGCGCCTCGATCGAGGGCCCGCTGCCGGTGCCCGGCCCCGAGGAGGGGCCGCTCGACCAGCGCGTCCGTACGCTGACCCAGCGCGTCGCCGACGAGCTGGCCGCGGGCATCGCGCGGCACCCGGAGGACTGGCACATGCTGCAACGGATGTGGCTCGACCAGCGGAGCCCGGCAGTCGTGGACAGAGGGCGATGACGTGCGGATCGGCATCGTGTGCCCGTACTCCTTCGACGTCCCGGGCGGGGTGCAGAACCACGTCATGGACCTCGCCGAGGCGCTGATCGCGCTCGGTCACGAGGTCAGCGTGCTCGCGCCGGCCGACGAGGACTCGCCCCTGCCGCCGTACGTGGTGCCGGCGGGCCGGGCCGTGCCGCTGCCGTACAACGGCTCGGTGGCGCGGATCGCGTTCGGGCCGGTCTCCACGGCCCGGGTGCGGCGGTGGATCACCCGCGGCGAGTTCGACGTCCTGCACGTGCACGAGCCGCTGACGCTGAGTCTGTCGCTGCTCGCCGTCCTCTCCGCCCGGGGGCCGGTGGTGGCGACGTTCCACACCGCGATCACCCGGTCCCGGGCGCTGGCGGCCGCCCAGGGCGTGCTCCAGATCGTGCTGGAACGCATCACGGCCCGCATCGCGGTCAGCGCGCTGGCCCGGAAGGTGCAGGTGGAGCACCTCGACGGGGGCGCCGTGGAGATCCCGAACGGTGTGGCGGTCGCCAAGTTCGCCGACGCCGAGCCGCTGCCGGGGTGGCCGGGGGAGTGCGGTCCGGGCACCGGGGGCGCGCTCGGCTTCCTCGGCCGGTTCACCGAGCCGCGCAAGGGCTTCCCGGTGCTGCGCGACGCGTTCGTCGAGCTGGCGCCGCGCCGTCCCGGGCTGCGGCTGCTGGTGGCCGGTCCGGGGGACCGCGACGACCTGTACGACCAGTTCCCGGCGTCGCTGCACGACCGGGTCACGTTCCTCGGGTTGGTGTCCGAGGAGGACAAGGCCCGGATGCTGCGCAGCGTGCACCTCTACGTGGCGCCGAACACGGGCGGGGAGTCCTTCGGGATGATCCTCACCGAGGCGCTGGCGGCCGGTACGACGGTGGTCGCCAGTGACCTCGACGCGTTCCGCCGGGTGCTCGACGGCGGCCGCGCCGGTCGGCTGTTCCCGACCGGGAACCCGGCGGCGCTGCGGGACGCGCTCGCCGAACTGCTCGACGACCCGGGCGCGCGGGCGGAGTTGACCGCGTGCGGCGACCAGGTGGTGGCGACCTTCGACTGGCCCGTGGTGGCCCGGCGGGTGCTGGAGGTGTACGCGGCGGCGATCGAGGCCACCGACGGGCGGGTCATCGACGAGGAGTGGGTCGGGCTGGGCTGACCGGACCGCGCCAGGCGAGTGGGTGACCGGATCCCCCGCCGCCGGCCCGGCCCGGCGGGACGGGAACGGAGCAGCACTACGATGCCGGGCATGTGGTGGGCGGTGGGCGCGGTCGTGGCCGTCGGGCTGCTGTCGGCGTACCTCGTCTGGACCGCGGGACGGGTCGAGCGGCTGCACGACCGGGCGGAGCTGGCGGCGCGGGCCCTCGACGCCCACCTGCTGCGCCGGGCGGCGGCGGCCGCGGTGCTGGCGGAGCGGCGCTACGGCGTGGAGCTGTACGCGGCGGCGCGGATCGCGCTCGACGCCCACCCGGACGAGCGGGAGGCCGCCGAGAACGACCTGACCCGCCAGTTGCGGGCCGTGCAGCTCGACCCGGCCGACCCGGACTGCGAGGCCGTCATCGCGGCGAGCCGCCGCCTCGCGCTGGCCCGGCAGGTGCACACGGATCTCGTCCGTGACGCCCGGGCGGCGCGGGGCCGTCCGCTCGTACGCCTGTTGCGGATGGGGCGCGGCCGGGAGTGGCCGCGCTACTTCGACATCGACGACCCGACGCTGACGGTGCCCGCCGACGTCCCCACGGCCTGACCCCCACCCTCCCCGCGATCTTGCACTTTGTGCCCCGGCATATCGGGCATAACGGTCAAACGTGGGGCCGAAAGTGCAAGATCGCGGGGGGAGGGGCGGCCGGTGACACCGGACACAGTGCAGGCCACCGTGGGTCTGATTGGCTGTCGGAGCGGCGTTGACCCGGGCGTAGCATTTCCGCTGTCACCCCCCGAGCACGTCCGAGGAGCGATAACCCGTGCCCGACACCACCTCTGAGAACACCAGCACCAGCCCCGTCGTCGGCACCGCCCGAGTGAAGCGCGGCATGGCGGAGATGCTCAAGGGCGGCGTGATCATGGACGTGGTCAACGCCGAGCAGGCCAAGATCGCCGAAGACGCGGGAGCCGTCGCGGTGATGGCGCTGGAGCGGGTGCCCGCGGACATCCGCGCCCAGGGCGGCGTGGCCCGGATGAGCGACCCCGACATGATCGAGGGCATCATCAACGCGGTCTCCATCCCGGTGATGGCCAAGGCCCGCATCGGCCACTTCGTGGAGGCGCAGATCCTCCAGGCCCTCGGCGTCGACTACATCGACGAGTCCGAGGTGCTGACCCCCGCCGACTACGCCAACCACATCGACAAGTGGGCGTTCACCGTCCCGTTCGTGTGCGGCGCGACCAACCTGGGCGAGGCGCTGCGCCGGATCACCGAGGGCGCCGCGATGATCCGCTCCAAGGGCGAGGCCGGCACCGGTGACGTCTCCAACGCCACCACCCACATGCGCAAGATCCGGCAGGAGATCCGCCGGCTCCAGTCGCTGCCCGCCGACGAGCTGTACGTCGCGGCCAAGGAGCTCCAGGCGCCGTACGAGCTGGTCAAGGAGGTCGCCGAGACAGGCAAGCTGCCCGTGGTGCTCTTCACCGCCGGCGGCATCGCCACCCCGGCCGACGCCGCCATGATGATGCAGCTCGGCGCCGAGGGCGTCTTCGTGGGCTCCGGCATCTTCAAGTCCGGCAACCCGGCCCAGCGCGCCGCCGCGATCGTCAAGGCGACGACCTTCCACGACGACCCCGACGTGCTGGCCAAGGTCTCCCGTGGCCTCGGCGAGGCGATGGTCGGCATCAACGTCGACGAGATCCCGCAGCCGCACCGCCTGGCCGAGCGCGGCTGGTAACGGCGACCAGGGGCCCCCTCTTCGACGTGTCCGGTCGGGGAGGGGGCCCCTTCCAACGGGTGGATGTGGGAAGGAGCGGTGCGATGAGCGAGGCACCCGTCATCGGTGTGCTCGCCCTCCAGGGCGACGTACGCGAGCACGTCGCGGCGCTGGCCGCCGCGGGAGCGCAGGCGCGACCGGTCCGCCGCCGGCAGGAGTTGGACGCCGTCGACGGGCTGGTGATCCCCGGCGGCGAGTCGACCACGATCAGCAAGCTGGTGGACGTCTTCGACCTGCGCGAGCCGATCGACAAGCGGATCGCCGGAGGGATGCCCGTCTACGGCTCCTGCGCCGGCATGATCATGCTGGCCACCGAGGTGCTGGACGGCCGGCCGGACCAGCGCGGGTTCGACGGGATCGCCATGACCGTCCGCCGCAACGCCTTCGGCCGGCAGGTCGACTCGTTCGAGGCGCCGGTGCGGATCAGCGGCGTCGACGGCGACCCGTTCCACGCGGTCTTCATCCGGGCGCCCTGGGTCGAGCGGGTGGGTGACGGCGTCGAGGTGCTCGGCCGCGTCGACGAGGGCCCGGCGGCCGGGCGGATCGTGGCGGTGCGCCAGGGCAACCTGCTGGCCACCTCGTTCCACCCGGAGCTGACCGGCGACCGGCGGCTGCACCGCTACTTCGTGGACCTGGTGCGGGCCGCCTGACCTGGGCTTCCGCGGCCGCCGTGCCGCCCGCGCGGGCGTACGCGTCGCCCGCCGTCACCGCGTCCGGGCCGCCGGGCCGGGCATGGAATCCGGTTCCCGGGCGTTGTGTCTGCGGGTACGCCCGCAGGCCCCGACGACGTCCCCGGCGGTGACCGGGTGTGACACGCGCGGGCACGGGCTCGGTAGGATTGCCGCGGTTCGGCAGCGCCAACCGCCCGCGTGGCGTTTCCCGCGGGAGCCGACCGGCCGCCGGATCGGAGTGGCATTTGATCGGCGTGGCAGTCGACGCAGGCGTGGAACGACAGACGGAGGTAGCAGATGTCCGGCCACTCAAAGTGGGCGACCACCAAGCACAAGAAGGCCGTCATCGACGCCAAGCGCGGCAAGATGTTCGCCAAGCTGATCAAGAACGTCGAGGTGGCGGCGCGGACCGGCGGCGGTGACCCGGCGGGTAACCCGACGCTCTACGACGCCATCCAGAAGGCGAAGAAGAACTCGGTCCCCAACGACAACATCGAGCGCGCGGTCAAGCGCGGCTCCGGCCTGGAGGCCGGCGGCGCCGACTACCAGACGATCATGTACGAGGGCTACGGCCCGAACGGCGTGGCCCTGCTCATCGAGTGCCTGACCGACAACCGCAACCGGGCGGCCACCGAGGTGCGGACGGCGCTCACCCGCAACGGCGGCTCGTTCGCCGACGCCGGCTCGGTGTCGTACCTCTTCTCCCGAAAGGGCGTGGTGATCGTCCCGAAGGCGGGCACGACTGAGGACGACGTGATGATGGCGGTCCTGGACGCCGGCGCCGAGGAGGTCAACGACCTCGGTGAGGCGTTCGAGGTGGTCTCCGAGCCGGGCGACCTCATCGCGGTGCGCACCGCGCTCCAGGACGCCGGCATCGAGTACGAGTCGGCCGAGTCCTCGCTGATCCCGAGCGTCAACGTCCCGCTGGACGAGGAGGGCGCTCGCAAGATCTTCAAGCTCATCGACGTGCTCGAGGACTGCGACGACGTGCAGAACGTCTACGCGAACTTCGACGTGTCCGACGAGATCATGGCGGCGGTCGGCTGAGCCCGGGTGCTGCGGCTGCCGGCCGGCTGGGACAGCGTCCCGTGCTGACCGGCGGAAGGTTCTGACAACCGACGTGGCGGTGTCCCGAAGCGGGACACCGCCACGTCGCCGTCCGCGGCCACCGAGGGAGCGGCCGGGCGCCACCCGCGGCACGCCCACCGGTCGGCACGGCGCTCAGCCCACGCCGCGCCGACCGGTCGCCACGGCGCTCAGCCGACCGTCTCCCGGGACCGCCACGCCGCCCGGATCGAGGTGCGGCCGTTGGTGCGCAGCAGCGCGCCCTCGTACACCCGCGCGCCGGCCAGCAGGAACGCGGCGGCCGCGACGAGCAGCAGGACGAGCGCCAGCACCGGCTCCCAGACGGCCGCGTCACCGGTGAACAGCCGCAGCGGCATCGCGGTCGGCGAGGAGAACGGCAGGTAGGACAGGAACCGCATGGCCGTGGCGTTGTCGTTGAGGAAGACGACCGCGAAGAACGGCAGCATCACGGCGAGCTGCACCGGCGTGGAGACACCGGCGATGTCCTCCTGCCGGTTCACGAGCGCCCCGGCCGCCGCCCACATGGCCGCCACGAGCACGAAGCCCAGCAGGAAGAACGGGATGAACCAGCCGATCGCCGGGCCGAGCAGCGGGAGCAGGCCCCCGGCGTCGGAGAAGGCCATGCCGGCGACCGCCACCAGGGCGACCAGGGCGATCTGACCGAGGGCCAGCACCGTGCCGGCGACCAGCTTGCCGGCCAGCAGCGCCCGGACGGGCACCGCGGCCACCAGGATCTCGACGATGCGGGTCTGCTTCTCCTCGACGATGCTCTGCGCGATCTGGACGCCGAACACCTGCGAGGTGATGAAGAAGATGAACGCGAAGACGAACGGCACCAGGAACGCGGCCACGGGGTCCACGGCGTCCGGGTCGAGCAGGCGCACCGGGGGTTGGGTGCTCAGGGCGTTCACCACGTCGTCCGGGGCCTCGTCCAGGGCGAGGACGGTGGGGCCGGAGACGACCGCGGCGTCCACCTCCCCGTCGCGGACGGCCTGCTCGGCGGCCCGGTCGTCGGGCACCGTCCGCACCTCGAGGCCGGCGTCCCGCAGCGGGCCGGCGGCCTGCGCCGTGACGGCCACGGACGACGGTCCGCCGGACAGCAGCGGCGGCAGGACGGTCGCCGCCGCGGCGATCAGCAGGAAGAGCAGGGTGCTGAACAGGAAGGTCCGGTCGCGCAGCTTGACCCGGATCTCCCGGGCGGCGACCAGGCGCGTGGCCTGCACGGTGTTCACTGGGCGACCTCTCGGAAGATCTCGGTGAGGGAGGGGGTGACCGGGCGGAACGCGCGTACCGGCCCGCGGGCCAGCGCCGCCCGCAGCACGGGCTGCTCGTCGGCGCCGGGCGCGAGGTCGAAGACGGCGCGGGCGCCGTCGAGGTCGACGAGGGTCACCCCGGGCTCGTCGCGCAGCCACCCGGCGTCGGTGTCCACCACCAGCTCGAAGCGGGGCGAGGTGTACGTGCGGCGCAGCTGCTCCCGGCTGCCCGCGGCGCGGATCATCCCGCCCGCGATGATCACCAGGTCGTCGCAGAGCCGCTCCACGACGTCGAGCTGGTGGCTGGAGAAGAGCACCGGGACGCCGGCGGCGGCCCGCTCCCGCAGCACGCCGACGACGGTGTCCACGGCCAGCGGGTCGAGGCCGGAGAACGGCTCGTCGAGCACCAGCACCTCGGGGTCGTGGACGAGCGCCGCGGCGATCTGGGCGCGCTGCTGGTTGCCCAGCGACAGCGTCTCCAGCAGGTCGTCGGCGCGCTCGGTGAGGCCGACCCGTTCCAGCAGCGCGTCGGTGGACCGCCGGGCGGCCTCGGCCGTCATGCCGTGCAACCGGCCCAGGTGGACCACCTGCTCGCGCACGCTCATCTTCGGGTAGAGGCCGCGTTCCTCGGGCATGTAGCCGAAGCGGCGGCGGGCCTCCCGGCTCACCGGCGCGCCCTGCCAGGTCACCTGGCCGGCGTCCGCGGCGAGCACGCCGAGGATGATCCGCATGGTGGTGGTCTTGCCGGCGCCGTTGCCGCCGACGAAGCCGGTCATCCGGCCGGCCGCCACCTCGAACGACACGTTCTTGAGCGCCTGACGGTCGCCGAAGCTGCGGTCGACGCCGTCCAGGCGGAGCACACTGGTCACGGCGACCACGCTAGAAGCCGCGCCCGCGGCTGCCGTCCGCCGCCGGACGGAGACCACGGTCCGTCCGGCGGGGGAGGCCGGCGGGAGGGTGGTCAGCCGCCGGGCGAGGCCGGCACGTGGTCGGCCGTCGCGGGCCGGGGCTCAGCCGCCGGGGCGGACCACCCCGTGCTCGTACGCGAACACCACCGCCTGCACCCGGTCGCGCAGGTCCAGCTTGGCGAGCACCCGGCTCACGTGCGTCTTCACCGTCGCCTCGCCCAGGTGCAGCTCGTCGGCGATCTCCGCGTTGCTGGCGCCACGGGCGAGCAGGACCAGGACCTCCCGCTCGCGGGGGGTCAGCTCGGCGAGCGCGGCCTCGCCCGCCGCACGGCCGGGGCCGGTCTCGCCGCCGGGCCGGGCGAACGTGGCGATCACCCGCCGGGTGAGTTCCGGGGCGAGCAGCCCGTCGCCGCGGGCCACCACCCGGATCGCCTCCACCAGGGCCTCGGGGGTGCCGTTCTTGAGCAGGAAGCCGCTGGCTCCCGCGCGCAGCGCGGCGAACAGGTAGTCGTCCCGGTCGAAGGTGGTGAGGATGAGCACGGCCGTGCCGTCGGCCGAGTCGGGAGCGGTGATCCGGCGGGTGGCCTCCAGGCCGTCCATCCCGGGCATCTCCACGTCCATGAGCACGACGTCCGGGCGCAGCGCCCGGGTCATGCCGACCGCCCGTTCGCCGTCGGCCGCCTCGCCCACCACCTCGATGTCGTCCTCCACCTCGAGGATGACGCGGAACCCGGTGCGCACCAGATGCTGGTCGTCGGCGAGCAGCACCCGCACGGGCCGGTCCACGCCGGGAGTCCCGCCGGCGATCGGGCCGCGGGCGTCAGGGGCGCTCACGCCGCCTCCGCCACGGCGACCGCCAGCGGGAAGCGGGCGCGCACCCGCCAGCCGCCGCCCGTGCGGGGGCCGGCCTCCAGGGTGCCGCCGTGCGTGGCGACCCGCTCGCGCATCCCCACCAGGCCCAGCCCGTCCGGGTTGGGCGGGCGGGTCGGCCGTCCGTCGTCGGTCACGTCCACCTCCACCTCCTTGGCCAGGTACCGGAGCCGCACGTCGAGCACCGTGGCCCCGCTGGCGTGCTTGATCACGTTGGTGACCGCCTCCTGGACGACCCGGTGCACCGCCTGGGACACCGACTCCGGCAGCGGCACCGGATCGCCGTACACCCCGAGGGTCGCGCGCAGCCCGGCGTCGCGGGCCCGTTCCACCACCGCGGCCACCTGGTCGACGCCGGCGGGCGGCGCGACGGGCTCCGGGGTGCCCTCGCCGGCGCGCAGCACGCCGAGCATCCGCCGCAGCTCGTCGACGGCGGTGCGGGCGGTCTCCTCGATGGCGGTCAACGCGGCCCGGGCCTTCGTGGCGTCCTTGTCGAAGACCCGCCGCGCGGCCGACGCCTGGACTCCCATCACCGACACGTGGTGGGCCACCACGTCGTGCAGCTCGCGGGCGATGCGGACGCGTTCGCCGATCACGGCCCGCCCGCGGGCCTCGGCCTGCGACCGGCGCAGCTCCTCGGCCCGCTCCACCAACTCGTGCTGGCGCCGGGCCGCGAGCCACGCGGTCTCGCCGAAGAAGTACGCGACGCCGAAGTACAGCCCGTTGATCAGCACCCCGCTCACGATGGCGGCCAGCACCGGCGGCACGGGGCCGACCGCGCGGGCGAACGCGTCCGGCGGGATGCTGCCGACCGTGACCGCGTAGTAGACGCCCAGCCAGGCGAACATCGTCACGATGATCCCCACGCGCAGCCGGCGCGCCAGCCGGCGGTTCGGACCCCACGCGCCGAGGGTGTAGAGCGCCGCGAACAGGGCCCAGGAGGAGAGCTGCGTCTCCGGTGCGGACCGGGCCTGGGCGGCGATGAAGACGGCCGACACGACCAGCGCCGTGACGGCCGGCCAGCGGCGCCGCCAGATCAGTGGCAGCGTCCCCGCGACGGTCCAGAAGACCTGCTCCGGCCCCGACGGCGGCGGCCCGAGCAGGAACGCGCCGGTGCTGCGGGTCAGGGTGAGGCTGAACAGGGCCAGCACCGTCACTGCCAGCCCGCCGTACAGGTCGAGGCGGCGCTGCTCCGGGGTCGGCCCGGGGCGGCGCCACTGGTCGCCGGTCGTGGTGGTCACCTGACAAAGACTCTCACCCCGCGGGCCGTCGGTGTCCGGGTGCCCGGCCAGGGCGTACGCCGCGGGACCGAGGTGGGGGAGCGGCGGTGGCCGCCCGGTCGAGCAGCCGGTCCACCCGGCCGCGCTCGGCGTCCGCCCCGACCGGCCGTGTCCAGGCCACGAAACGCGCGAACAGTTCCGCCGGGTCGGGCGGCTGGGGACGCAGCCGCAGCCAGTCGCCGGCGGCCTCGTGCAGCAGCACGCACAGGTAGACCGACAACCCGACCGGGTCGTGGGCGTACTCGACGCGCAGCGCCAGCTTCGCCGGCTGGCACGGCCACGGCGCGGCGCAGACCCGGCAGCGCCACGCCGGCCGCGCGGCCACGTGCCGGCGCGTCCCGGTCACCGCGTCCTCCGGGGTACGCACCCCACCTGACCGCCCATCCCGGCCTCCTCCTCGTCGCGCCTGCTCACACTCTGCTGGCCGGGCGACTACCGTCGGGAGGCATCGACGGGTCACCATCCGGTGGTGCCGTCGCGGCGCGCTCCGGTGGGGTCCGGTGGCGGACGCCGGTGGAACCGTGGTGGAGGTGTGATGGGCGACGCGCCGCTGTCGACGCTGGAGTTCCTGGGCGGCGAGCTGCGCCGGGCCCGCCGGGACCGCGGGCTCAGCCAGGAGGAGCTGGCGCAGCGGATCAACTACTCGTCCTCGCTCATCGGCATGGTGGAGATCGGCCACCGGACCCCGTCGCAGGACTTCGTGGGCCGGGTGGACGCCGCCCTGGAGTCCGGTGGCTTCTTCGAACGGCTGCTCGCGCTCGTCCGCGTCGACGCCGCGCCGCCGTGGCTGCGGGAGTGGATCTCCGTCGAGGCGGAGGCGACGCTGATCCGCTGGTTCGAGCCGTCGCTGATCCCCGGCCTGCTCCAGACCGAGGCGTACGCGCGGGCGGTGCTGACCGGCGGCGGCATGCTGCGCGACGCGGAGGTGGAGCAGCGGGTGACGTCGCGGCTGTCCCGCCAGGCCGTGCTGACCCGGGAGTCGCCGCCCGAGGCCGTGTTCGTCGTCGACGAGGCGGCCCTGCGTCGCCGGATCGGCAGCCCGGCGGTGATGGCCGAGCAGTTCGCGCACCTGCTTCGGGTCACCGAACTCCCGCACGTCGATCTGCTCGTGGTGCCCGCCGACGCGGGGATGCACGCGGGGCTGGCCGGGGCGTTCATCCTGGTCCGGACCGCGGAGGGCGGCGAGGTGGCGCACGTCGACACCCCGCTGCGCGCGCACGTGAGCGACCGCTCAGACGACGTTGATAGCCTTCAACGCAGGTGGGAGAGCCTGCGGGGAGAGGCGCTGCCCCGCCGGGCGTCCCGGGAACTCATCGGGGAGGTGGCGGAGACATGGACCTGACCGGCGCGGTCTGGCGGAAGTCGACCCGCAGCGACAACGGCGGGTCCACCTGCGTCGAGGTCGCCACGAACCTGGCCGGCGTGGTCGCCGTACGCGACAGCAAGGACCGTGGTGGGCCGGTGCTGGCCTTCGGCCCCGCGGCCTGGACCGGCTTCCTCGCCGCGGCCACCAGCGGCGCGCTGCGTCGGCGCGGCGACCGGTAGCCCGACCGGTAGCCCGTGGGCTCCGGCCGGGCGCTCCTGCGGGCGCGCCCGGGTCAGCCGGTGAACGGCTCGGGGCCGAAGCGGCCCCAGGCCACGAAGACGGCGAGGGCGAGATAGACCAGGTCGGGCACGATCGTGGCCCGCTCGCCCCGGCGCAGCCGCATGGTGGCGGCGCCGACGAACAGCGCCGCCACACAGGTGGCGGTCACGGGCACCAGCACCGGCGCGATGTCGAGCACGGCGGGCAGGACGAGACCGGCCGCCGCCAGGAGTTCGAGGGTGCCGATGACCCGGAGGGCGCCGGGGCTGAAGTCCAGGACCCATTCGCCGGCGTGGCCCACCGACGCGATCCTCTCCCGGGGCACGAACATCTTCGAGGTGCTCACCAGCAGGACGGCGGCGAGCAGGCCGGTGACGATCCACAGCGCGGTGTGCAGCGTGAGGTTCACGGGGTCTCCTTCGATTACCGGGGCCGTCCGCGCGGGGGTCCGCGCGGCTGCCCGTCGGCATGGAGATGCCGGCGCCCCGGTCCTCGTGACGGCGTTGCGGTGTGGTCCACGCCACGGCCGCCGGCTGTCACACGGGGGTGGGGAGCGGCATCGTGTGGGTGGCAGAGTCGACGGGGAAGGGCGGGAGCCGGCCATGGACGAGCGATCAGTGGACACCGCCGGGCCGCGTGAGGAGCGGGCGGACACGGCCACCGAGGTGTTCCTGGCCCACCGCAACCTGCTGTTCACCGTCGCGTACGAGATGCTCGGCTCGGCCGCCGACGCCGAGGACGTCCTCCAGGAGACCTGGCTGCGGTGGGTGGGCGTCGATCTCGACGGGGTGCGGGACCGGCGGGCGTACCTGGTGCGGATCACGACCCGGCAGGCGCTGATCCGGCTGCGGGCGCTGCGCCGCCGGAGGGAGTCCTACGTCGGGTCCTGGTTGCCCGAGCCGCTGTTGACCACGCCGGACGTGGCCGAGGACGTCGAGTTGGCCGACAGCGTCTCGATGGCGATGCTGCTGGTGCTGGAGACGCTCACGCCGACCGAGCGGGCGGTGTTCGTGCTGCGCGAGGTGTTCGACCTGGACTACGACGAGATCGCCGGCGCCGTCGACAAGAGCCCGGCGGCGGTCCGCCAGATCGCCCACCGGGCGCGGGCGCACGTCGCGGCGCGCCGGCCCCGCGGGACGGTCTCCCCGGAACAGACCCGGGGCGCGCTGGAGGCGTTCCAGCGCGCCGTCGAAACGGGTGACCTGCAGAGCCTGCTGGACATCCTCGCGCCGGACGTCGTCCTCGTGGGTGACGGCGGCGGCGTCAAGCAGGCCGTCCTGCGCCCGATCGTGGGGGCCGACAAGGTGGCCCGCCTGCTCACGGCCGGGCTGCCCCGGGTACCGGACGGGGCGTCGCTGCACCCGGCGCACGTCAACGGGCACCCGGCGCTGATCCTCCGGGTCCACGGCGAGGTCGACACCGTCGTGGCGGTGCGCGTCGACGACGGCCTCGTCACCGGGCTCTACGCCGTCCGCAACCCGGAGAAGCTGTCCCACGTGGAGCGGGAGACCGTGGTGAGCCGCTGAGGCCGACGCCTGCACAGGCCGCGGCCCGGCACCCCAGGGGGTGCCGGGCCGCGGCGCTGGTGCGGTCAGTGCCGGTTGCGGTACGCCTTGATCGCGCTGTCGGCGATGTCCCAGAGCACGACCAGGACCGTGCCGGCGATCACGATCGTGGCGATCGTGTTCAGGTTCTCCTCACGGCTGAGCCATTCCCAGCGGTTCACGAAGGCCGGGTTGAGCAGGCGGTCGGTCCACATCAACCACACCACCGGGACCGCGAACGCGAGGTCCACCACGATGTTGGCCGCGACCAGCGGCCACGTCCACCGCCCGGCCCGGTACTTGGCGACCTCCAGGCCCACGTTCACCGCCAGGACGGCCATCAGGAACGGCAGCCAGAAGCTCCACAGCGCCGGGTCGAGGAGCGGCAGGTTGCCGCCGTCGTCGGTGGGCACGAACGAGCGGAAGTGCTGCAACGGCAGGTACGCGATGACCAGCACCAGCCAGCCGATGGCGGCGGCGGCGTCGACCAGGGTGATCTGCCGGTTGACGTGGTCCTCGGGGAGCTGGTCGACCGTCCAGGCCGGGAGGTTCAAGCTGGTGTTGGTCCGTTCGAGCACCGCGAAGACGAGGGTGACCCAGAAGGCGATGTGGATGGCGGTCTGGAGGCCGGTGGCGATGCCCTCACCGATCGCGCCACCCGGGTTCTCCCCGTCGGTGGCCTCCAGGACGCCGACGACGATGCCGACCGTGGCCGGCACGAAGCTGAGCAGCAGCTTCATGAGCCGTTCCCAGGCCAGGTAGTAGGTGGGGCCGATGAGCTGGAGGCGCCGGTCGGCGTAGCGGGCGGCGAGCTGCGCCGGGTTGCCCAGCTCGGTGAGGACCTCGCGCTCGGCGGTCGCGGGGTCGCGCCCCTCCGCGCGGCGGCCGTCGATCATGTCCTCGATCGAGCCGCGCAGCTCGGTGGCGATCTCCTCGCGGCGTGCGGCCGGCACGGCCCGCAGGGTGGCGGCAAGGTAACGGTCGGTCAGAGAGCTCATCGCTCCACTCCTTCGATCAGGCCGGTGAGAGAGGTCTGGACGTCGGCCAGGTCGTCGAGGAGCCGCTGGAGCACGCTCTCGCCCTCGTCGCTGGTCCGGTAGAACTTGCGCGGCCGGCTCTCCTCGGTGTTCCACTCGCTGGTCAGCAGCCCCTGTTCCTCCAGGCGGCGCAGCAGCGGGTAGAGCGTGTTGGCGTCCACCGGGAAGCCGTGGCCGGTGAGCCGTTGCAGCAGTGCGTAGCCGTAGTCGGGACGGCGCAGGGCGATCAGGCTCGCCACCACGACCGTGCCGCGTCGTAGCTCCTGGAGGTGGGTCCGGAGGGTCTCGTCGCTGACCATGCGTCACACCATACTGTGTGCCACACACTAATGTCCAGCCCCATATCGTCGTGCGCCCGACAATGATGTGGGGGCGGCCCCGGCGGCGGCGCCGGACGAGACGCGGACCACCCTCGGCGCGGACGGTGGAGCCGCGGAGTTGACCTCGGTAGGGTGGGGTCCGGTCGGCTCCGACCGTGCAAGATCCATAGCTGGGGGGCGCCACGCATGGGCGATTCGTTCGCGCATCTGCACGTACACACCGAGTACTCGATGCTCGACGGAGCGGCCCGCCTCAAGGACCTGTTCGCCGAGGTCAGCCGCCAGGGGATGCCGGCGGTGGCGATGACCGACCACGGCAACATGCACGGCGCCAACGACTTCTACAAGCAGGCGACGGCCGCCGGGGTCAAGCCCATCCTCGGCATCGAGGCGTACGTCGCGCCGGAGTCGCGCTTCCACAAGCAGCGGGTGCGGTGGGGTCGGCCCGAGCAGAAGAGCGACGACGTCTCCGGTAGCGGTGGCTACACCCACATGACGATCTGGGCCCGCAACAAGGTCGGCCTGCACAACCTGTTCAAGCTCACCACCCGGTCGTACACCGAGGGCTTCTTCGTCAAGTGGCCGCGCATGGACGCGGAGCTGCTCGCCGAGCACGCCGACGGGCTCATGGCGACCACCGGCTGCCCGTCGGGCGAGGTGCAGACCCGGCTGCGCCTCGGCCAGTACGACGAGGCGCTCAAGGCCGCCGCGAAGTTCCAGGACATCTTCGGCGAGGAGAACTACTTCCTGGAGATCATGGACCACGGCATCGACATCGAGCGCCGGGTCCGCCAGGAGCTGCTGGAGATCGGCCGGAAGCTCGACATCCCGCCGGTGGTCACGAACGACTCCCACTACACGCACGAGTCGCAGGCCGAGGCGCACGACGTGCTGCTCTGCGTGCAGACCGCGGCGAACGTGGCCGACCCCAACCGGTTCAAGTTCGACGGCAGCGGCTACTACATCAAGTCGGCCGACGAGATGCGCGCCGTCGACTCGTCCGACGTGTGGCTGGAGGGCTGCCGCAACACGCTGCTGGTGGCCGAGAAGGTCGACCCGGCCGGCATGTTCGAGTTCCGCAACCTCATGCCGCGCTTCCCGGTGCCGGAGGGGGAGACCGAGGAGTCCTGGTTCCGCAAGGAGACCTTCAAGGGCCTGCAGCGCCGCTTCCCGAACGGGATCCCCGAGACCCACCTCAAGCAGGCCGAGTACGAGCTGGGCGTCATCATCCAGATGGGCTTCCCGTCGTACTTCCTCGTGGTCGCCGACTTCATCCAGTGGGCCAAGAGCCAGGGCATCGCCGTGGGCCCGGGCCGTGGCTCGGCCGCCGGCTCGCTCGTGGCGTACGCCCTGGGCATCACCGACCTGGACCCGCTGCCGCACGGCCTGATCTTCGAGCGGTTCCTGAACCCCGAGCGCGTCTCGATGCCGGACGTCGACATCGACTTCGACGAGCGCCGGCGCGGCGAGGTCATCAAGTACGTCACCGAGAAGTGGGGCGAGGACAAGGTCGCGCAGATCGCGACGTTCGGCACGATCAAGGCGAAGGCCGCGATCAAGGACTCGGCCCGGGTGCTCGGCTACCCGTACGCGGTGGGCGACCGGATCACCAAGGCGATGCCGCCCGCGGTGATGGGCAAGGACATCCCGCTGTCGGGCATCTTCGACCCGAAGCACCCGCGTTACGCCGAGGCCGGCGAGATCCGGGGCCTGTACGAGTCCGACCCGGACGTCAAGAAGGTCATCGACACCGCCCGCGGCATCGAGGGCCTGATCCGGCAGACCGGCGTGCACGCCGCCGGCGTGATCATGTCCGCCGAGCCGATCATCGAGCACATCCCGCTCATGCGCCGCGACGCCGACGGGGCCATCATCACGCAGTTCGACTACCCGACGTGCGAGTCGCTCGGGCTGCTGAAGATGGACTTCCTCGGCCTGCGCAACCTCACGATCATCGACGACGCGCTGAAGAACATCGAGAGCAACCACGGGCGCACCGTCGACCTGCTCCAGCTTCCGCTCGACGACAAACCGACGTACGAGCTGCTGGCCCGGGGCGACACCCTCGGCGTGTTCCAGCTCGACGGCGGGCCGATGCGCTCGCTGCTGCGGCTCATGAAGCCGGACAACTTCGAGGACATCTCCGCGGTCCTCGCGCTCTACCGGCCCGGCCCGATGGGCGCGAACTCGCACACCAACTACGCCCTGCGCAAGAACGGCCTCCAGGAGATCACCCCGATCCACCCGGAGCTGGCCGAGCCGCTCGAGGAGATCCTCGGCCCGACGTACGGCCTGATCGTCTACCAGGAGCAGGTGCAGCGCGCCGCGCAGAAACTCGCCGGCTACAGCCTCGGCCAGGCCGACCTGCTGCGCCGGGCGATGGGCAAGAAGAAGAAGGAGGTCCTCGACAAGGAGTTCGTGCCGTTCCGCGACGGCATGCGCCGCAACGGCTACTCCGACGAGGCCATCCAGACGCTCTGGGACATCCTCGTCCCGTTCGCCGACTACGCCTTCAACAAGGCGCACACCGCCGGCTACGGCCTCGTGTCGTACTGGACCGCGTACCTCAAGGCCAACTACCCGGCCGAGTACATGGCGGCGCTGCTCACCTCGGTGGGCGACGACAAGGACAAGATGGCGCTCTACCTGTCGGAGTGCCGCCGGATGGGCATCCAGGTGCTGCCGCCGGACGTGAACACCTCCGCCGGGCCGTTCACCCCGGTGGGCAGGGACATCCGCTTCGGCCTGGCCGCCATCCGCAACGTCGGCGCGAACGTCGTCGCGGCCGTCATGCGCTGCCGGGAGGAGAAGGGCGAGTACACCGACTTCTACGACTTCCTGTCGAAGGTGGACGCGGTGGTCTGCAACAAGAAGACCATCGAATCGCTCATCAAGGCCGGCGCGTTCGACTCGCTCGGGCACACCCGCAAGGGGCTGCTCCAGGTGCACGCCGACGCCATCGACGCGTACGCCGACGTCAAGCGCAAGGAGGCCACCGGCCAGTACGACCTGTTCGGGGCCGGTTTCGGCGACGTGGAGGCCACGGCCAGCAGCACCGTCATGCCGGTCATCGGCGAGAGCGAGTGGGACAAGCGCGACAAGCTGGCGTTCGAACGGGAGATGCTCGGCCTCTACGTCTCCGACCACCCGCTGTTCGGCCTGGAGCACATCCTCAACGCGGCCGCGGACACCAGCATCGCGGCGCTCGCGGAGGAGGGCGGTGTGCCGGACGGGACAGTGGTCACCGTCGCCGGGATCCTCTCCGGCGTGCAGCGGCGGGTCACGAAGCAGGGCCGCGCCTGGGCGTCGGCCACCCTGGAGGACCTCGCCGGCGGGGTGGAGACGCTCTTCTTCCCCAACACGTACGAGGTGATCGGGCAGTACATCGCCGAGGACGCCATCGTGGTGGTGAAGGGGCGGGTGGACCGCCGGGACGACACGCCGCGGATCATGGCGATGGACATGTCGATGCCGGACATCAGCGCCAGCGCCGCGAACAAGCCGGTGACGCTCACCATCCCGGTGACCCGGTGCACCCCGCCGCTGGTCGAGCGGCTCAAGGAGACCCTCGTGCTGCACCCCGGCGACGCCGAGGTGCACGTCAAACTGCTCAACGGCAGCAAGACCACCACGCTGCGCCTGGGCCCGTTCCGGGTGGCCGCCACCACGGCGCTCATGGCCGACCTGAAGAGCGTGCTCGGCCCGGCGAACGTGAGCTGAGCCGGCCGCGGCGCGGCCGAGATCGCGCTCGATCCATGATGTCGTGGCCTCCGGGTCGCACGGAGGCCACGACATCCATGTTCGAGCGCGATCGTCACGCGGCTAGCGTCTTCCGTACGCCAGCCGCCGGAGCAGCACCTCGGCGGGCCCGCGCCGGCCGCGGACGTGCATCAGGTACGCGCCGACGAGCGTGCCCAGCCAGACGAGCACGGCGCAGCCGGCGGCCACGAAGAGGGGGCTGCCCAGCCGGTCGCCGAGCGCGAGGGCGAACGGGGACGCCAGCACCAGCCAGGCGACGGACTGCACCAGGTAGCCGCTGAGCGAGCGCCGGCCCAGGGCGGCGAGCGCCGTGATCGGCAGGTGCCGTCGGCTCCCGGCCGGCCACGTCGACGCCCGGAGGGCGAGCAGGCCGAAGAGTGCCGCGTAGCCGATGCCGCCGAACAGGCCGGCCGACTCGTACAGCAGCTTCACGTACCCCGCGGTGTCGGCGTCGACGTGGAGGAACCCACCGGCGAGCAGGCCCATCGGCAGGCCACCGAGGACGGCCACGGTGAGGCCGACCAGGGCGGCGCGGCGCAGCAGCCGGCGGTGTGTCGCCGGCTCGTCGAGCAGCCGGCGGCGGGCGGCCCAGGCGCCGATCCAGATCCAGAGGATCATCGGCAACATGGTGAGCACGGTCGCCGGCCACTCGGCGGCACGGGCCGCGAGTGACGCGAGGTAACTGGTCTCCGTCACCGACGGGAAGTCGCCGGTCGGCACTCCGACGGGGTCGCCGGTGCCGCCCGCCAGGCCGCGGACCACCAGCGCGCCGAGCACGAGCACGAAGGCCGCGGCGAGGAGCAGGTAGGCGGGCGCGAGGCGGTGGACGCGGTCGCCCCTGCGCAGCAGGACGAGGGTGAACACGATCCCGATGAGGCCGTACGCGCCCAGGACGTCGCCGGAGTACAGCAGCAGGCCGTGTGCCAGGCCGAAGAGGAACAACCAGGCGTTGCGGCGGAGCAGCAGCGTGCGGACGGTCCGCGGTGGGCGGCCCGCCTCGTCCTGGTGGCGGGCGAACTGGACGAGCCCGTAGCCGACCATCATCGCGAACAGCGGCAGGGCGCGGGCGTGCACGAAGAGGACGAGCAGGACGTTCCAGAGCCGTTCGAGGCCGTGCGGTGTCGGATCCACCCCGGGTACGGAGGCCAGGAACACCCCCGCGGCGTTGGCCAGCGCGATGAGCAGCAGCATGGCGCCCCGGGCCAGGTCCGGCGCGAGGATGCGTCGCCCACCGGAGACCGGTGCCACCGCTCCCGGCCCGGCGGGCGTCGTCACGTCGATCGTCATGGTTCCTCCCCCTCGTTGGCGCGAGGCGCTAACCATACGGCATAAACTATATGGCGTAAACAAAAGCCTGCCGGGGCGTGGCAGCGCAGGGGCGCTGGGCAGAATGGGATCCGCATCGGGCGCGGAGGCGGAGGTCGATCATGGACGACAAGGTTCCGGTCGGGCTCGCCCGGTTGTGGCGACTGCCGACCGAGTCCCGGCTCGGCCGGCCCGCCGAACTGGACGTCGAGCAGGTCGTCCGCGCGGCCGTGGAGCTGGCCGACCGCGATGGGCTGGCCGGCGTGACGCTGGCCAAGGTGGCCAAGGAGCTGGGCTACACGACGATGTCGCTCTATCGGCACGTCGGCTCCAAGGAGGAGCTGCTCGTGCTCATGGGCGACGCCGCCACCGGCCCCGCCCCGGACGTTCCCGCCGGCCCCGCGCAGTGGCGCGCCGGCCTGCGCCAGTGGGCGTACGGCATCCGCGCCCGGCACGCCCGACACACCTGGCTGCCGCACGTGCCGATCAGCGGCCCGCCGAGCGGGCCCAACGCCGTGAGCTGGATGGACGCCTGCCTGCGCGCGCTGCGCGGCACCGGGCTCGACTGGGGCCAGAAGGTCGGCATCATGACCCTGCTCTCCGGCTACGTGCGCAGCTCCTCCCAACTCAGCCTCGACATGGCCGAAGGGCGCCGGGGAAGCGGCCTCGAACAGCCCCAGGTGGAGCAGGCGTACGGCCGGGCCCTCGCCGGCCTCGTCGACGCCGAACGCTTCCCCGAGGCGGCCGCGCTCTTCGCCTCCGGGCTGTTCGAGGCGCCGCCGCCCAGCGACCCGGAGCTGGCCGACTTCGAGTTCGGCCTCGACGTGATCCTCGACGGCGTCGCCGCCGCCATCCGCGCCGCGGAGCACGTCGGCTCCTGACCGCCCGGGTGACGCGAGGACCGCGGCGCGGGCCGCCGGTGAGGGGAAGGCCGCCAGAACCCGATTGGCAGTCCAGCCGGGGCGGACCTCGGCGTTAGCGTCGAGACGTGGAACTGATCGAGGCGCAGAAGCTGTGGCAGCCGGAACCCGGCTGGTTGAACACCGCGAGCTACGGGCTGCCGCCCGAACCGGCCTGGACGGCGTTGCAGGACGCCCTGGCCGACTGGCGGGTCGGCCGGACCTCGTGGGAGGGCTGGGACGAGTCGACAAACCGGTGCCGCGCCGCGTTCGCCCGGCTGGTCGGCGGCGTGCCCGTGGCGGACGTGGCGATCGGCAGCACCGCGTCGCAGCTGCTCGCGCCGGTGGCCGCGGCGCTTCCGTCCGGCGCGACGGTCGTGGTGCCCGAGGTGGAGTTCACCTCCAACCTCTTCCCGTGGCTGGCGCAGGCCGGGCGCGGCGTGCACGTGCGCACCGTGCCGCTCGCGCGCCTCGTCGACGCCATCGACGCCGGCACCGACCTGGTCGCGTTCAGCCTCGTGCAGTCCGCCGACGGCGCGCTCGCCCCGTACGACGAGGTCGTGGCCGCGGCCCGGGCGCACGGCGCGCTGGTCGTGGTGGACGCCACCCAGGCCGCCGGCTGGCTGCCGTTCGACGCCTCCCTTGCCGACGCGGTGGTCGTCTCGGCGTACAAGTGGTTGATGGGTCCGCGTGGCGCGGCGCTGGCCTACCTGGCCCCCGAGCTTCGGGAGCGGCTGCGCCCGGACGCCGCCGGCTGGTACGCGGGCCGCGACCCGCACGCCTCCTACTACGGCCCGCCGCTGCGGCTGGCCGACGAGGCCCGCCGTTTCGACATCTCGCCGGCCTGGTTCTGCTGGGTCGGCATGGCGCCCGCGCTCGACGTGCTCCTCGACGTGGGCCTGCCGGCCATCCGCGACCACGACGTGGCGCTGGCCAACCGGCTCCTCACCGGGCTCGGCCAGCCGCCGGGGGAGAGCGCCATCGTGACCGTCGAGGTGCCCGGCGCGCAGGAGAAGCTGGAACGGGCGGGCGTGCGGGCCGCGGTGCGGGCCGGCCGGGTGCGCGCCTCGTTCCACCTCTACTCCACCCAGGAGGACGTCGACCTCGCCCTGGACGCGCTGACGAGCTGAGCGGGCCCGCCGCGTGCGTGCCGCACCCGCGGAGGCGACTCATCGATGTGGATGGCCCACCCGGGCGGAGGCCCGCGGTGGGCGTCCCGCCCCGCAGGGTGTGGTGCGGGATCACGCTTCGATGCATGGGAATGTGTGGGGCATCGACATGGCTCGACTCGCCGGCCCCGCCGTACGTTTCCTGAACGCGACGGCCATGTGACCACGGTCACCCATCCGGTCGTCGCCTTCAGACGGCGGAGGACATGGCGATGGCCGGGCAAGCGCTCCTGTCGGCTCGCGGGCTGACCCGCGACTTCCGGGGCTTCCGGGCGGTGGACGGCGTCGACCTCGACGTCGCGCCGGAGAGCGTCCACGCGCTCGTGGGTCCCAACGGCGCCGGCAAGACCACGCTGTTCAACCTGCTCACCGGCTTCCTGCGGCCCACCGGTGGGCGGATCGAGCTGGCCGGGCGGGACGTCACCGGGCTGCCGCCGGAGCGGGTGGCCCGCCTCGGCGTCGCCCGCTCCTTCCAGATCACCAGCCTCTTCCCGCAGCTCACGGCGCAGGAGCACGTCGAGTTGGCGTTGCAGTCGCCGAGCGGGCTGGGCTGGCGGTTCTGGCGCTCGGCGAAGCTGATGCGCCGCTACCACGACCGCGCGGCCGAGCTGCTCGACATGGTCGGGCTCGCCGACCTCGCCCACGCCCCCTCCGAGGCGCTGGCGTACGGGCGCAAGCGGGCCCTCGAACTCGCCATCGCGCTCGCCCTGGACCCGAAGGTGCTGCTGCTCGACGAGCCGACCGCCGGCATGGGCCTGGAGGACGTCGACCGCACCGTCGAACTCATCGCCCGCGTACGTCAGGGCCGCACCGTCGTCATGGTCGAGCACAACATGAGCGTCGTCGGCCGCCTCGCCGACACCGTCACCGTGCTCCAGGCCGGCAAGGTCCTCGTCGAGGGCCCGTACGACGAGGTCCGCGCGGACGAGCGCGTGATCACCGCCTACCTGGGAGCCGCCGATGCTGCGCGTTGACAGCCTGTCCGCCTGGTACGGGGAGGCGCAGGTGCTGCGGGACGTCAGCCTCGGCGTCGCCGCCGGCGAGGTCGTCACCCTGGTCGGCCGCAACGGCGCCGGCAAGTCCACCCTCCTGCGGTGCGTCATGGGGCTGCACGCCGGCCAGCGCGGCACGGTGGAGCTGGACGGGCGGGACATCGGCCGGCTGCCGGCGCACCGCCGGGCCCGGCTCGGGCTCGGCTGGGTGCCCGACGACCGGGGCAGCTACGCGACGCTGAGCGTCGCCGAGAACCTCACGCTGCCGCCGACCGTCGGGCCCGACCCGTGGTCGCTGGAGCGGGTGTACGAGGCGTTCCCCGCCCTGCACGCCCGGCGCGACTCGCCGGCCACCACCCTGTCCGGCGGTGAGCAGCAGATGCTCGCCCTGGCGCGGGTGCTGCGCATGGGCGCCCGGCTGCTGCTCTGCGACGAACCGACCGAGGGGCTCTCCCCACTGCTCGTGCAGCAGGTCGGCGACCTGCTGCACGAGGCCAAGCGGCACGGGGTCACCGTGCTGCTGGTCGAACAGAACCTGCACTTCGCCACCGGCGTCGCCGACCGGCACTACCTGCTGGCCGAGGGACGCGTCGTGGAGGCGATGGACAACTCCGAGGTGCGCTCCCGGGAGCGCGAACTGCTGTCGTACCTCGGGATCTGATGACGGCTGCTGACCGCGCGACGGTGCGCGGATGGAGGGAATGGCATGCGTAGGACCGTGGGTGTGGCCGCGGCGTCGGCCGTGGTGGTGTTCGCCGCCGGCTGCGGTGGCGGCGGGCCCCAGTCGGGCGGGGACCAGAAGCTGACCGGCGACAAGATCGTGCTGGGCGTGCTCAACGACCAGTCCGGGGCGTACTCCGAGCTGTCCGGCCGGAACTCGGTCACGGCCGTGGAGATGGCCGTGGCCGACTTCAAGGCGAAGTACGGCGACAAGGCGGTGACGAAGAACATCACCGTGGAGACCGCCGACCACCAGAACAAGCCCGACATCGCCAACACCAAGGCCGCCGAGATGTACGACCGCAAGGGCGTCGACCTCATCCTCGACGTGCCCACCTCGTCGGCGGCGCTCAAGGTGGCCGACGTGGCCAAGGAGAAGAAGAAGCTCTACTTCAACATCGGCGCCGCCACCACCGACCTGACCGGCAAGAGCTGCAACAAGTACACGTTCCACTACGCGTACGACACGTACATGCTGGCCAACGGCACGGGCAAGGTGACCACCGAGCAGGTGGGGAAGAACTGGTACATCCTGTACCCGAACTACGCCTTCGGCCAGGACATGGAGAAGAGCTTCTCCGCGGCCATCACGGCCGCCGGCGGAAAGGTCGTCGGCAAGGACGGGGCGCCGTTCCCCAACACCAGCGGCGACTTCTCCACGTTCCTGCTCAAGGCCCCCACGCTGAACCCCAAGCCGGACGTGCTCGGCACCATGCAGGCCGGCGCCGAGCTGGTGAACGTGGTGAAGCAGTACAACGAGTTCAAGCTGCGGGACAAGGGCGTCGGCCTCGCCGTCGGCCTCATGTTCATCACCGACATCCACTCGCTCACCCCCGCCGCGCTGGCCGGCACGACCTACACCGACGCGTGGTACTGGAACTTCGACGAGCAGAACCGCGCGTTCGCCGACCGCTTCCAGTCCGAGACCGGCACCCGGCCGTCGTTCGCGCACGCGGCCAACTACTCGGCCGCCCTGCAGTACCTGGAGGCCGTGCAGGCCGCCGGCACCGACGACGCGGACACGATCGTCAAGGGACTGGAGGGCAAGGAGGTCAACGACGTCTTCCTGCGCAACGGCAAGATCCGCGCCGAGGACCACCGGGTCATCCACGACGCGTACCTCGCCCAGGTGAAGCCGCAGTCCGAGGTCACCGAGCCGTGGGACTACGTGAAGGTGCTCAAGACCATCCCGGCGGCGGAGGCGTTCGCCGCCCCGTCCCCGGACTGCACGCTGTGACAGGCTTCCTGCAGAACACGTTCAACGGGTTGGTGAGCGGGGCGTTCTACGCCCTGCTCGCCCTCGGGCTCGCCGTCATCTTCGGCATGCTGCGGGTGGTCAACTTCGCCCACGGCGCCTTCTACATGCTCGGCGCGTTCGGCGCGTACGTCCTGCTCACCGAGGCGGACGTGCCGTTCTGGGCGGCGCTGGTCATCGTGCCGGTCGGCCTGGGGCTGCTCGGCATGGCGCTGGAACGGGCGTTCATCCACCGGCTCACCCGGCTCGACCCGCTCTACAACTTCCTGCTCACGTTCGGGCTGACGCTCATCCTCCAAGACCTCGTGAAGCTGCGGTACGGCGTCCAGTCCAGCCCGTACGCCACCCCGTCGGCCCTCAGCGGCTCGGTGAACCTCGGGCTGTTCGACTTCCCGACGTACCGGGTCTTCATCCTCGGCTTCGCCGTGCTGGTCTGCGTCGCGGTGTGGTGGCTGCTCAGCCACACCCGGCTCGGCATGGTGGTGCGGGCCGCCACCGAGCGGCCCGAACTCACCCGGGCGTTCGGCATCAACGTGGGCCGCTGGGTCACCCCGGTCTTCGGCTTCGGCATCGGCCTGGCCGGCCTGGCCGGGGTGCTGGCCGCCCCCATGCGCGCCGTCAACCCGCTCATGGGCGCCGACCTCATCATCGTGGTGTTCGCGGTGGTCGTCATCGGCGGGCTCGGCTCGATCTTCGGCTCGGTGGCCGCCGGGTTCGGCATCGGCCTCGTGCAGGCCTGGGGCGAGGCGTACCTCTCGGACTTTCCGATCGTGTCCCAGACCGTCGTGTTCGTCGTGATGGCCGTCGTGCTGCTCTGGCGCCCGGCCGGGCTCTTCGGCCGTGAGGAGGCACCGGCATGACCAGCACCGTCGACACCCCGGCCGACGCCACCCGCCCGGCACCGCCGTCCGGCCTGCTCACCGTGGCCCGCGCGCCCGGCTGGGTCCGGTACGCGCTGCTCGCCGCCGGCCTGATCGCCGCGCTCTGGCTGCCCAACGGGCTCTACCCGGCGGTGGCCGTGGACATCCTCTGCTGGGCGCTCTTCGCCGTCGCCGTGGACCTGCTGCTCGGCTTCACCGGGCTGATGTCCTTCGGCCACGCCGCCTTCTGGGGCGCCTCGGCGTACGTCACCGGGCTCGTCGCGATCCACGCCGGCCTGCCGTTCCCGGCGGCCGTCCTGGCCGGGGCGCTCGCCGCCGCGGTGCTCGCCGTGCCGATCGGCTACCTGGCCGTGAAGCGCACCGGCATCTACTTCGCCATGGTCACGCTGGCGTTCGCGCAGATGGTCTACTACGTGGCCAACGAGTGGCGCTCGGTCACCCGCGGCGAGAACGGCCTGCAGGGCGTGCCGCGGTCCCTCTTCGGCCTGGACCTCTCCGACGACTACTACTTCTACTACGCGATCCTGCCGATCGTGCTGCTCGGCCTCGCCGCCGCCTGGCGGATCGTGCACTCGCCGTTCGGGCGGGTGCTCGTCGGCATCCGCGACAACCCGGCGCGGGCCCGGGCGCTCGGCTACCCGGTCCACCGCTACAAGCTCACCGCGTTCGTGCTGTCCGGGTTCATCGCCGGGCTCGGCGGCGGGCTGTTCGCCGTGGGGCACCGCTTCGTCTCCCTCGACGTGCTGCACTGGACCACGTCCGGCAAGGCCGTCGTCGTCGTGGTGCTCGGCGGGATCGGCACGCTCTGGGGCGGGGTGCTCGGCGCGGCCCTCGTCGTACGCCTGGAGGACTGGCTGTCGTTCTCGAACTTCGAGGCGATCGGCCTGGTCACCGGCGGGATCTTCGTCCTCGTCGTGCTGCTGTTCCGGCACGGCATCTGGGGCAGCGCCGAGGCGCTGGCCCGACGCTGGTGGACGTCCCGGAAGCGCTGAGGTCGGCGGCGGTCGGCGGACACGACGATGGCCGGCACCTTGGGTGCCGGCCATCGTGTCGTTGTCAGCTGTTCCAGTGCTGGGCGACCAGGTCGGCGGCCTGCTGCTCCCACTGGGCGTAGGCGTCCGGGTAGGCCGACACCTGCACCGTCTGCGCGGCGTCGGTCAGGGGCATGTCCTGCCAGCCGTCGACCTGCTTCAGACCCTTGAGGAACGCCATCGTCGAGTACTCCGGATCGGTGATCTGCTCCGGCGTACCCCAACCCGAACTCGGGCGCTGCTGGAACAGGCCCAGCGAGTCGTGGTCGTTGGCGTCACCGAGGTGGCCCAGGTTCTCCAGCTTCGACTCCTGCAGGCTCGTCGCGATCGCGATGACCGCCGCCCGCTCGTCCATACCGGACTTCTTCGTCGCCGCGATGATCGCCTTGACGTTCGCGGTCTGCTCGTCGTTCAGCTCGATACGCGACTGCGCACCCTGGGTGCCGTGCGGGATCAGCTTCGCCGTGTCCACGCCCGGCTTGTCCGCCTGCAGCACCGCCACCGGCCGCGCGTCGACCGCGTGGTGCTCGTTGGTGTGGGCCGCGATCGGGCCACCGACCACGCCACCGGCGAACGCCAGACCAGCGATACCGAGCACGCTCTTACGCAGGATCGTGTTCATGATGAAAGCTCCTCGGGGGTGAAGGTCCACGCCCGTTCGGGGGATCGGGGCGTGGATCTCGGGGGACGAGCACACGGGTGCGCTCGAAGGGGGAAAGTCTCGGGGTTCCGCGGCGCGTGGTGGGCGGGGGTGCCGCACCGGGCCGGGTCCGTGTCCAACGACCCGGGGCCGACCGTCATTCCCGGCGCGAGGCCGGGTGACGCGACGCCCTACCGGGGCCGTGGATCGGGATTCAACGACCGGCGGCCGGCCATCATTCCCGGGACCTCACCTGTGCCGGCGGGCCACCGGGGCCGGGGGCCGTGCTGCCTCGGCCGTCAGGGGTGTTCAACGACCCCGGCCCGCCCACGATTCCGGCCCCAGGGTGCCACCGACCACACCCCAAACCACCCAGAGGGCCACCGGCTGACACCCCAAACCGTCCACAACCGGACACCCGGCGATCGCTCGCCCGCGCGGTCCGTGGGCACTGTCCGGCTCCTTTAGAACTGAGTCGTCTACGACATCACCCGGCCGCCCGCAGGCGCGTTCCGCGCGTTCCGCGCGTTCCGCGCGGTCCTCGGCCAGCCCCCGCCCACACGGCCCTGTCCACCAGCCCCGTCGATCATGAAGTTATTGCCGCGGCACGCCGTCGACGAGGGCAATAACTTCATGATCACCGGGGCGGGGGGCGCCCGTGATTCGCGCCATCGCGACCCCCGTGGACCCGCGAAAGCCCATGGCGCCCGTTCGGCCGTGGCTGCTGCCTCCCCCGGGCGGAGGCGTGACGGCGGACACAAACGATACGGACCTGTTCCGTATCGTTAATCGCGGTCGTAGGCTGACCGAAGTTTCGAGTCTGACCCGTATCGTATTTCACGGTCGGGGAACCGGGGGGAATGACGGAGATGGAGATCCGCGACAACACGGGCCACCCGAGGAGGTGGGCGATCCTGGGAGTGCTGGTGATCAGCCTCCTCGTGGTCGTCCTCGACAACACGATCCTGAACGTCGCGCTGCGTACGCTCGCCGACCCGGTGCACGGGCTGGGCGCCAGCCAGGGCGAGCTGGAGTGGGCGATCAACTCGTACACCCTGGTCTTCGCCGGACTGCTCTTCACCTTCGGCGTGCTGGGCGACCGTGCCGGGCGTAAGCGGTTCCTGCTGATCGGCCTCGTGCTGTTCGGCCTGTCGTCGCTGCTGTCGGCGTACGCCCAGAGCCCGGCCCAGCTGATCGGCGCCCGCGCCCTCATGGGCATCGGCGGCGCGGCGATCATGCCGGTGACGCTCTCGATCATCTCGAACGTCTTCGACCCGCGCGAGCGGGGGCGCGCGATCGGCGTCTGGGCCGGCGCCGTGGGCCTGGCCGTGGCGATCGGCCCGGTCCTCGGTGGTGCGCTGCTGGAGCGCTACTGGTGGGGTTCGGTCTTCCTCATCAACGTGCCGGTCGTCGCGCTCGGCGTGATCCTGGTGGCCCTGCTGGTGCCCGAGTCGCGGGACCCGAACCCGGGCCGTGTCGATGTGTTCGGCGTGGTGCTGTCGGTGGTCGGCCTCGTCGCGTTGACGTACGGCATCATCGACGGCGGCGAGCACGGTTTCGGTCGCCCGGTGGTGTGGGCGGCGATCGTGGGTGGCGTGGCGGTGCTGGCCTGGTTCGTGGCGGTCGAGCGGCGCAGCGACCACCCGTCGCTGGACGTCCGGCTGTTCAAGGTGCCGCAGTTCGCCGCGCCGGTGGCCATCGTCGGCCTGATCTTCTTCGCGGCGATGGGCGTGCTGTTCTTCAGCTCCTTCTACCTGCAACTGGTCCGCGGCTACAGCCCGCTGGAGACCGGTCTGCTCTTCCTGCCGTTCGCCGGCGCCCAGCTGATCTTCGCGCCGCGCAGCGCGGCGATGGTCCGGCGGTACGGCGGCAAGGCGGTGGCGGCGGTCGGGCTGGCGTTGACCGTGGTCTCGCTCGGCGCGTTCGCGTTCGTCGACGCGCAGACTCCGATCTGGATCGTGCTGGTCTTCTACTTCATCCAGGGCGTGGGCATGGCCAACATCATGCCGCCGGCCACGGAGTCGATCATGTCGGCGCTGCCCCGGGAGAAGGCCGGCGTCGGCTCGGCGGTCAGCAACACGATCCGGCAGGTCGGGGGCGCGCTGGGCGTGGCGGTGCTCGGCTCGGTGCTCTCGGCCGTCTACCGCTCCGACGTCGGGTCGGCCCTGACCGGCCTGCCGGCGGGAGCGCGGGACACGGCGAACGAGTCCATCTCCGGCGCGTACGCCGTGGCCGGCCAGCTCGGGCCGGCGGCGCCGAAGCTGCTCGCGGCGGCCAACGACTCCTTCGTCACCGCCATGCACTGGGCCGCGGCGCTGTCCGCGCTGGTCGCTGCGCTCGGCATCGTCGTGGCGCTGCGCTGGCTGCCGGGACGGGCGACCACCTCGGTGCGGGAGGTCACGACGGCCGAGCCGGAGTTGGCCGGCACCGCTTAGGTTCGGCGACAATGTCCGACATGACGTCCCACGCCGATGCTCCGCGGTCGCCCGGTCGGCCGCGGAGCACCCGCGCCGACGAGGCGATCATCGATGCCACCCTCGACCTGCTCGCCGAGGGCACCACCGTCGAGGCGCTCTCGATCGAGGCGATCGCCAGCCGCGCCGGCGTGGGCAAGGCGACGATCTACCGCCGCTGGCCGGGCAAGGACGCCCTCCTGCGGGACGCCCTGAGCATCCTCAAGGGCGTTCCGCCGGAGCCGGCCGGCCGCTCCGTCCGCGACGACCTGGTGCTGCTCCTCGGCACGGTGGGCCGCAACGCCGACCCGCGCGCCGAGAAGATCATGCCCTGCCTGCTGCCCGAGGTGAACCGCACGCGGGACCGCTACGAGCTCTACCAGGGCGTCATCGAGCCCCGGCGGGCGCGGCTGCGGGAGGTGCTGCACCGGGGTGTACGCACCGGCGAGCTTCGCGCCGACCTCGACATCGAGCTGGCCCTCGCGTTGCTGACCGGCCCGATGCTGATCCAGCGGGTGCTGCGCTGGCATCCCGAACTGGACGACACGGTGCTGCCGGAGCGAGTGGTCGACGCGGTCCTGGAGGGCATCCGGGCCCGCTGACCGACCGCGCCCGGCTGACCCGGCGGGGCGGCGGCGAGCCCGGCGACGGCCCGTCGCGGCCCTCAGCGGGCGGGGGAGCGCAGGCGGTGCAGGCGCAGCGCGAGCTGTACCTCCAGCGCCCGCTCGGGCTTCTGCCAGTCGGCGCCGAGCAGCTGCCCGACCCGCTCCAGCCGCTGCGTCACGGTGTTCACGTGCACGTGCAGCTGCTCGGCGGCGCGGGCCAGGCTGCCGCCCACACCGAAGTAGGCCTCCAGCGTCCGGACCAGCGCGGTACCGCGCCGCGCGTCGTAGTCGATCACCGGTCCGACGGTGGTGGTGAGGAACCGCTCCACGTCCCGGTCGCCGCCGTCGCCGACCGCGCCGAGCAGCAGCCCGACGAAGCCCAGCTCGGCGGTGCTGGCGCCCTCGCCGGCCCGGCCGAGCGCGCCGAGCGCCGTGAGGCAGCGGTTCGCCTCGTGGAACGCCACCGCCAGCGACGCGGGCCCGGTCGACGGGCCGCTCGCCCCGGCGGTCACCGGCCGGCCAGTCACCCGGGACAGGTCCCGGGCCACCGCGCGGGCGCTGGCGCCGGCGTCCTGGCCGGGGAGCATGAGCACCACGCGGCCGTCGCGGGCCGCGGCGAGCCCGCCGCGGGTCGAGGCGTACGTGGTGGCCCAGGAGAGCACCCGCTGCCGGGCCGAGCCGGTCGCGGCGATCGCGTCGTCGCCGACCGCCACGAGCACGTGCGGTGCGTCGAGGTCCACGCCGAGACGGCGGGCGCGGCTGCGCAGGGCGTCGGCGTCGCGCAGCGGCCGGGCGATGAGGTCGTCGAGCAGCTCGCCGCGTACCCGCCCCTCCGCCTCGGCGACCGTACGGCGGAACAGCAGCAGCAGCGCCGTCACCAGGGCGGCCCGCTCCAGGATCCGCTGGTCGGCGTCGACCAGCTCCTCGTCGGGGCGCAGCACCAGCGCGCCCAGGTTCTCCGCGCCGGCCACGACGGCCGCGTACCAGAGCGACCCCCGCCGCACGCTGCGCCCCTCGGTGCGGGACGCGGCCACCGCCTCGACGATGTCCGCCCGGTCCGGCTCCTCTATCTCGCCGACGCGGGCCAGCAACCGCCCCTCGGCGTCCAGCGCGAGCAGCGCCCCGCCGAGCACGTCGGTCACCGCGGCGGCCACGTCCTCCACCCCGCCGCCCCGCAGCACCAGGGCGGTCATCCGGTCGTGGGCGGACGCCGCCCGCTCCACCGAGCTGCTGTGGGCGCGGATCGTGGTGTTGGCGGCCGACAGCTCGGCCAGCGCCGAGCGGGTCTCGGTGAGCAGCCGCGCCGTGTCGATCGCCACCGCCGCATGGGCGGCCAGCGAGACCAGCAGGGCCACCTCCTCGCGGGCGAACGGCCGCGCGGAGCGGTTGGCCGCGTAGAGGACGCCGATCGACGTGGAGCCGAGCCGCAGCGGCACCCCGAGGATGGCGACGAGCCCCTCCTCGCGTACGCCCGCGTCGATCTCACCGGTGTGGTGGAAGCGTTCGTCCTCGGCGTAGTT
This sequence comes from Micromonospora globbae, assembly GCF_036184225.1. Lineage (NCBI taxonomy): Bacteria > Bacillati > Actinomycetota > Actinomycetes > Micromonosporales > Micromonosporaceae > Micromonospora > Micromonospora globbae. The sequence continues at coordinate 3,099,236 of NZ_CP108084.1, read as the reverse complement.
CGCCGTCACGTACGGCGCGCCGGACTGGGCCACGAGCCCGCCGAGCCCGGCGCCCATCGGCAGCCGCAGCCGTTGGAAGCGGGCGGAGACGGAGCCGTCGGTGACGCGCATGTACGTGTCGCCGCGCTCGTCGTCGTTGAGGGTCATGTACGCCACGTCGGCGCCGAGCAGGTTCCGCGCCCGGTGCACGATGGCCCGCAGCACGTCGTCCAGGTCGCGCAGGCCCGCCAGGTCGCTGGCCGTGTCGTACAGCCCGGACAGCTCGATCTCCCGGCGGCGCCGGCGTTCCAGCAGCGCGCGGACCCGCAGCGCCACCGTCTTCGCCTGTTCCAGCTCGGCGAGCTGGTCGGCGGGGAGGCCGGCGGCGCGGGCGGCGACGAGCGGCCCCTCGAACTCGACCGCGGCCGCCTCCCGGGCGAGCAGTTCGAGGAACTCCACCGGCGAGGACACGACGCCCATTGTGCGCGGGGCCACTAGCTCGCCGTCCAGCCCCCGTCGAGGGCGATCGACGCGCCGGTGATGAAGTCCGCCGGCGGGGAGCAGAGGTACGCCATCAGCTCGGCGACCTCCTCCGGCTCGATCAGCCGCTTGATGGCCGCGCGGGCCAGCATGATCTTCTCGACGACCTCGGACTCCGCGATGCCGTGGGTCGCCGCCTGGTCGGCGATCTGGCTCTCCACGAGGGCGGTGCGCACGTACGCCGGGTTGATGCAGTTGGCGGTGACACCGTGCGCGGCGCCCTCCATGGCGACCACCTTCGACAGCCCTTCGAGGGCGTGCTTGGCGGAGACGTACGCGGACTTGTACGGCGAGGCGCGCAGCCCGTGCACCGAGGAGATGTTGACGATCCGGCCCCAGCCGCGGGCGTACATGTGCGGCAGTGCCCGCCGGATGATCAGGAACGGCGCCTCCACCATGACCCGGTGCAGGTAGGCGAACCGTTCGGCGGGGAAGTCCGGCACCGCGGCGACGTGCTGCAACCCGGCGTTGTTCACCACGATGTCCACGTCCGTGTCGATCCGGTCCACCGCCTCGGCGTCGGCCAGGTCGACGCCCTCGGCCCGGCCGCCGGTCTCGGCGGCCACCGCCTTGGCCGCCTCGACGTTGCGGTCCACCACGAGGACGGCCGCTCCGGCCGCCGCCAGCCGCAGGGCGCAGGCCCGGCCGATGCCACCGCCACCCCCGGTGACCAGGGCGGTCCGACCGGTGAGGTCGACGTTCACGACGTGGGGGACCGCCACGGGTTCTGCCGTCATGGCGCACAAAGTTACGAGCTGTGTGGCCGGGCGCACATGGGGCGGTGACACATACTCGACCCCCAGGGTGTGTGGGAGCACGGCACTTCGTCGGGCCGGTCCGCCGGCGGGAGGCGATGTCGGTGGACGGAGGCGTCCCGGCGTGTCCCGTGGGGAGGGTGTCACCGGGCATCGGTAGGGTGTCGAACACACGTACTGCCGACGGTTGGGGGAGGAGGCGGCGTGCGCGTGCTCGGCATCGACCCCGGGCTGACCCGGTGTGGGGTCGGCGTGGTCGAGGGTGTGCCCGGCCGTGCCTGCACCCTGGTCGCGTACTACGTGGTCTACACCGACCCGGCCGACGAGCTGCCGGTCCGCCTGCTGCACCTGGACCGCTCGCTGACCGAGCTGGTGGCCGAGCACCGGCCGGAGAGCGTGGCGGTGGAGCGTGTGTTCAGCCAGCACAACGTCCGCACCGTGATGGGCACCGCCCAGGCCAGCGGGATCGCCGTGCTCGCCGGGGCGCGCGCCGGGCTGCCCGTGCAGACGTACACGCCGAGCGAGGTGAAGGCGGCCGTGACCGGCTCGGGTCAGGCCGACAAGGCGCAGATGACGGCCATGGTCACCCGGCTGCTGCGGCTCCCCGAGCCGCCCCGGCCGGCCGACGCCGCGGACGCGCTGGCCCTGGCCATCTGCCACATCTGGCGCGGCGGTACGCGTTCGAAGCTGGCCGCCGCGGCCGACCGGGCCCGACGAGGAGGAGTCAGATGATCGCCAGTGTGCGTGGCGTGGTGACGGCGACCGGTCCCGACCAGGCCGTCATCGAGGTCGGTGGGGTGGGCCTGGCGGTGCACTGCGCGCCGTCCACCCTGGCCGAGCTGCGGGTCGGCCAGCCGGCCCGGCTGGCCACCAGCCTGGTCGTCCGGGAGGATTCGCTCACCCTCTACGGGTTCGCCGACGACGACGCCAAGCAGCTGTTCGAGCTGCTGCAGACCGCCAGCGGGGTGGGGCCGCGGCTGGCGCAGGCGGTGCTGGCCGTGCACACGCCCGACGCGGTGCGCAAGGCCATCGCCAACGCCGACACGGCCGCGCTGACCCGGGTGCCCGGCATCGGCAAGAAGGGCGCCGAGCGTCTGGTGCTGGAGCTGCGCGACCGGATCGGCCCGGTGCCGGTGGGCGCCGACGGCGCGGCCGGTGTCACCGGCGGCTCCTGGCCCGACCAGGTGCGCCAGGCGCTCGTCGGGCTCGGGTGGACGGCCGCGCAGGCCGACCAGGCCGTGGCGGCGGTCGCCGAGACCGTCGACGGGCCGACCCCGCCCGTGCCGGTGCTGCTCAAGCAGGCCATCCGGCTGCTGGGCCGCACCCGATGACCGGCGACGGCCTCGTCTCGGCGTACGTCAACGAGGAGGACCGGGACGCCGAGGCCAGCGTGCGCCCGAAGCGGCTGGCCGACTTCATCGCGCAGGACCGGGTCCGCGACCAGCTCGACCTGCTGCTGAAGGGCGCGATGCGGCGCGGCAGCCCGCCCGACCACATCCTCCTGTCGGGGCCGCCCGGGCTGGGCAAGACCAGCCTCGCCAACATCGTCGCCGCCGAGCTGGGCTCGGGCATCCGCGTGACCAGCGGCCCGGCCATCGAGCGGTCCGGTGACCTGGCCGCCATCCTGACCAGCCTCGCCGAGGGCGACGTCCTGTTCATCGACGAGATCCACCGGATCGCCCGGCCGGCGGAGGAACTCCTCTACAGCGCCATGGAGGACTTCCGCGTCGACGTGGTGGTCGGCAAGGGCCCGGGCGCCACGGCGATCCCGCTGGACGTGGAGCCGTTCACCCTGGTGGGCGCGACCACCCGGTCCGGCCTGCTGACCGGCCCGATGCGGGACCGGTTCGGTTTCGTGGCCCACCTGGACTTCTACTCGCCGCAGGATCTCGAGGCGTTGCTGCACCGTTCGGCGCGGATCCTCGGTGTGCCGATCACCGACGACGGCGCCGCGGAGATCGCCGGCCGGTCCCGGGGCACCCCGCGGATCGCCAACCGGCTGCTGCGCCGGGTCCGCGACTTCGCCGAGGTCCGGGCCGACGGCGTGGTCACCCGGGAGACCGCCCGGGCGGCTCTCACGGTGTACGACGTGGACGCGCTCGGCCTCGACCGGCTGGACCGGGCCGTGCTCACGGCGCTGGTCGACTCGTTCCGGGGCGGCCCGGTCGGCCTGTCCACGCTCGCCGTGGCCGTGGGGGAGCAGCCGGACACGGTGGAGGAGGTGTGCGAGCCGTTCCTGGTCCGGGCCGGGCTGCTGGCCCGTACGCCCCGGGGGCGGGTGGCGACCGAAGCCGCCTGGCGGCACCTCGGCCGTACGCCCCCGAATGGTACATTTGGTGCCGATAACCCTTCCGCGCCCGATCTGTTCTCGACCGCGCCCGATGAGCCGTGATCCGAACGTGATCTGCGCCGCATTCGGCGTTCCCAGGTGCAGGGATTAGACTCGCCGCGGTCTGTACAGGACGTGAGAATCTGCCTCCGCTCCGGCGCGCCCGCGCCCGGTGTGGGGCCAATGGGAAGGTCTAACAGCGTGCATTACGCACAATCGGCAGGCGGGGCCGGCAGTCTGACGCCGATCCTGATGATCGTGCTGCTCTTCGGTGTCATGTACTTCATGATGATCCGCCCGCAGCAGAAGCGTCGCCGGGAGGCCGAGGCCATGCAGGCCGCGCTCTCCCCGGGCGACGAGGTGGTCACGATCGGCGGGCTCTACGGCACGGTCACCGGCGTGGACGACGAAACCGTCCTGCTCGAGGTCGCCCCCGGCGTGCAGACCCGGTACGCACGGCCGGCCATCGCCCGGGTGGTCACCCGGGCCGAGCTTCCGGCCACCCCGGCGAACGAGGACGCGGACACCGTCAAGGAGTGACCCGCCGCCCACCCCGACGGTCGTCCGCCGGGGCGGGGCAGCGGACGCGCCGGGCCCGCGCGGGACAGCGGGCGCGACGCAACAACTGGATAGTCGGGTCGACGCCGGGCGTCGGCACACCTCCGTGACCGGTCGGCGCACCCGTGCCGTCCGCGGGAGCGCGGTGCCGCGTCCCGCGTCGGGCCCGGGTGGACCCGTCGGCCGGCGACCCCGGCCGACACCGTCGCCGCGGGGGCGGCGGCGCGACCGTTACAGGGAGACAGGACAGCCGTGGCACCACCTCAGGGACAGATGCGCCCCGGACGGCAGTTGGCCGTGCTGGCGGGCATCTTCGTCGTCCTCTACCTTCTGGTGTTCTTCTCTGGCGGCGCCAGCGGCAGCTTCAAGGACCGGCTCGAGCCCCGGCTCGGCCTGGACCTGATCGGCGGCACGCGGCTGACGCTCGAGGCGAAGAACACCGTCAACGGCCAGGCCCCGACGGCGGAGAACCTCGAAGAGGCCCGCCAGATCATCGAGAACCGGGTCAACGCGTTCGGTGTGGCCGAGGCCGAGGTGGTCACCGAGGGCAACCGGAACATCGTGATCTCCCTGCCCGGTGAGAACCGGGACCTGACCGACGTGGGCAGCCCGGCCGAGCTGCGCTTCCGCAAGGTGCTCAAGGCCGCCGACGGCAGCGGTGCGGTGCCCGCGCCGGCGCCGACGCCGTCGGCCAGCGCGAGCCCGGCCCCGTCGGGCAGCGCGTCGCCGAGCGCCACCGCCTCGCCGAGCGCCAGCGCCTCCGCGAAGGCCACCGCCTCCCCGTCCGGCGGGCAGGGCGGCATGGCGCCGGCGCCGAGCGCCAGCGCCAGCGCCACCCCGAGCCCGTCCGCGTCGGCGAGCGCGTCCGCCTCGCCCTCGGCGAGCGCCAGCGAGGCGCCGGTGCCCGCGAGCATCGAGGAGCAGCGCAAGGCCGTCGAGCAGAAGGTGGGGGCGGCCGCCTGGACGGCCGCCAGCGGCCTGCAGGCTCCCGCGGATCTCTCCGACCCGGCGACGGCCGAGAAGCTCAAGCCGTTCAGCACGCTGAGCCCGCAGGAGGTCGCCGTCCTGCCGGCGACCATGCAGTTCAACGTGCCGACGATCAGCTGCGCCCAGCTCGACGACCGGCCGCCGGCCTCGATCTCGGACCCCAACCAGCAGGTCGTGGCCTGTGAGGGTGGCGCCGCGAAGTACCTGCTCGACAAGGCGAAGGTGCTGGGCACCGACGTCGACGACGCCAGCGCGGTGCTCGACACGACCAACAGCTGGGTGGTCAGCCTGAACTTCACCGGCGACGGCCAGAAGAAGTGGACCGACCTGACCCGCGAGTCGTTCAACAACGACGGCAACGCCTGCGAGGCCGCCGCCCTCGGCCCGGACGGCAAGTGCCGCGTGGCCGTCGTGCTCGACAACGAGATCATCTCCTCGCCGGAGATCCAGGGCGTCCTCACCGGCGACTCGCAGATCACCGGCAGCTTCACCCAGAAGGACGCCAGCACGCTGGCCAGCCAGCTCCGCTACGGCGCGCTGCCGGCGACCTTCGAGGCGCAGGAGCAGCAGAACGTCTCCGCCACCCTGGGCGCCAGCCACCTGCGGGCCGGTCTGCTCGCGGCCGGCATCGGCATGCTGCTGGTCATCATCTACGCGTTCTTCTACTACCGCCTGCTCGGCTCGGTGATCTTCCTGAGCCTGCTGCTCTCCGCGCTGCTGGTCTTCGGCGCGCTCGTGGTGCTCGGGCGGACCATCGGGTTCACGCTGACGCTCGCCGGTATCGCGGGCTTCATCGTCTCGCTCGGTGTGGCCGCCGACTCGTTCGTCATCTACTTCGAGCGGTTGAAGGACGAGATCCGGGAGGGCCGCAGCCCGCGTAGCGCGGTTCCGCGGGCCTGGGCGCGTGCCCGCCGTACGATCATCTCGGCCAACGCGATCTCGATCCTCGCGGCCGTGGTGCTCTACATCGTGTCGGTCGGCACGGTGAAGGGCTTCGCCTTCGCCCTCGGCCTCGCCACGGTGCTCGACCTGGTCGTGGTGTTCCTCTTCCGACACCCGATCATGACGATGTTCGCGCGGACGCGCGCGTTCCTCTCGCCGCGGGTCAGCGGCCTCGGCCGCATCCTGCACTCGGCCGAGACCGAGCAGGCCACCACCCGCCCGTCCCGTGTGAAGGAGGCCTGACATGGCCCGCAGCGGTCTGGCCACCCGCCTCTACCGGGGCGAGGCCGGTCTCAACATCATCGGCAGGCGCAAGCTCTGGTTCTCGGTGGCCGGCCTGCTCGTGCTCGTCGCGGTGCTGAGCTTCGCCTTCCGGGGCTTCACCCTCGGCATCGAGTTCGAGGGCGGCAACTCGTTCCAGGTGCCGGCCAGCGTCGGCACGCTGAACCAGACCGAGGACCGGGTCAACACGATCCTCGGTGACGAGGCCGGCGGGGCCGCCGTGGAGTCGGCCCAGCGGGTCGGCGGCGCCGGCGGCGAGTTCTACGAGTTCCGCACCGCCGTGCTCACCTCCGACCAGGCGAACGCCGTGAAGGCCGAGCTGGCCCAGGAGTTCAACCTCGACGAGGACCAGATCAGCGCGAACCAGGTCAGCGCGGCCTGGGGCGGCCAGTACACCGAGCGCGCACTGCTCGGTCTGGTCATCTTCATCGCGCTGGTGATGCTCTACCTGATCATCCGGTTCGAGTGGCGGATGGCGGTCGGCGCGGTCTCCTCGCTGCTGCTCAACCTCGTCCTCACGGCGGGCGTCTACTCGCTGGTCGGGTTCGAGGTCACGCCGTCGACGATCATCGGGTTCCTCACCATCCTGGGCTTCGCCCTCTACGACGTCGTCGTGGTGTTCGACAAGGTCCAGGAGAACACCCGGGGCATCACGGCGAACAACAACCAGACGTACGGCGAGGCCGCGAACCTGGCCATCAACCAGACCCTCATGCGGTCGATCAACACGAGCCTCGTGGCGCTGCTGCCGGTCGGTGGCCTGCTCTTCATCGGCGTCCCGCTCGGCGCGGTCACCCTGCAGGACCTGGGCCTGGTGCTCTTCGTCGGCATGCTCGTGGCGGTCTGCTCGTCGGTCTTCTTCGCCACGCCGGTGCTCTCCCTGCTCAAGGACTACGAGCCGCGGATTCAGGCGCACACCAAGCGCGTCCTGGCCCGGCGCGGCGCCATCGCCCGTGGCGAGCTGAGCCCGAAGGGCACCCCGCGTCCGGCCGCCGGCCGCGAACCCGCCGACGTGGAGGCCGCCGCGCTGGCCGGCGCCGCCCCGAAGGTGGGCGCGCGTCCCACGGGCAAGCGGCCGACCGGCACCCGGGGTGGGCGTCCGGGCGGCGGTGGGAACCGGCCGGGCGGGAAGCGCCGCTGACGGTCGACCGGGGCCGACCCGGTCGGAGACGACCTGACGGCGTCCTGCATGCTGTGCGAGCAGCACGCAGGACGCCGTCGTCGTCGGAAGGGAGACGGGAGCTGCCGTGACGGAGACCCACAGCGCCGAGGTGCGCGGTGACAGCGGCGAGGCCACGGCCCGCCTGGTGGCCAGCCGGGTGCTGGACGTGCCCGACTTCCCCAAGCCCGGGGTGGTGTTCAAGGACCTGATGCCGCTCTTCGCCGACGGCGAGGCGTTCCGCGAGGTGATCGACGGCATCGTCGCGTACCACGGGCGGGACACGTTCGACACCGTGGTCGGCATCGAGGCGCGCGGCTTCGTGGTGGCGGCCGCGATCGCGTACGCCGCCGGGGTCGGCGTCGTGCCGGTCCGCAAGGCGGGCAAGCTGCCCCGCGCCGCCTACGCGGCGTCCTACGAGCTGGAGTACGGCGAGGCGACGCTGGAGGTGCACCAGGACGCGTTCACCGCCGGCCACCGGGTGCTCGTGGTCGACGACGTGCTCGCCACCGGCGGCACCGCGGCGGCCACCCTGGACCTCGTCGAGCGGGCCGGCGGCACGATCGCCGGCTTCACGGTGCTGCTGGAGCTGAGCTTCCTGGGCGGCCGGCAGCGGCTCGCGCCCCGTCCGGTCCATGCCCTGCTGACCGTTTGACACCGGCGACCGTCGGACGGACCCGGCCCGGTCCGTCCGGCGGAGCGGCAGGGCACCGTCCGTGCGGGTAGCATTGCCCTTTGCTGACGCCGACGGTGAGCCGTCCGGCGGCGGCGCGAGACCAGGCCGACCGGACGGTCGGCGTGATTCCGGCGAGCGGTGAGGAGGCCGGTGTCCCACGATGTCGTCCCTCCGGTGGAGGGCACGGTGCACCCGACAGGCGACGCGAACGGCTCGGTGACCGACCGGAACGGCGGCGCGACGGCCCGGGTGACGGGCTCTGGCAACGGCACGGCCGGCACCGCCGACGGCGCCCGGTCCCACCCGACCCGTCCCACCGCCGACGTCGTGGTCCCGCTGCGCGGCGACGGCGCGGGGGAGCCGGCGCCGAGCGCCGGGTTCGCGCTCGCGAGCGCGCCCACCGGGCGGCGGGTGCGGGCACGTCTGGCCCGCTTCAACGCGCCCTGGCAGACCTCCCAGGTGAGCGAGGTGCTCGAACCGCTCATCGCCCTGCACCGGGAGAACCACCCGAAGGCCGACGCGCGGCTGCTCCAGCGCGCGTTCGACACGGCGGCGCGGTGGCACTCCGGGCAGTACCGCAAGTCCGGCGACCCGTACATCACGCACCCGCTCGCGGTGGCGACCATCCTGGCCAATCTCGGGATGGACACCACCACGCTGGTCGCGGCGCTGCTGCACGACACGATCGAGGACACGGAGTACACGCTCGACCAGATGCGCGCCGACTTCGGCGGCGAGGTGGCGTTGCTCGTCGACGGGGTCACCAAGCTCGACAAGGTGAAGCTGGGCGACGCGGCCAAGGCCGAGACCATCCGCAAGATGGTGGTGGCCATGGCCAAGGACCCGCGGGTGCTGGTCATCAAGCTCGCCGACCGGCTGCACAACATGCGGACCCTGACCTTCCTGCCCCGGCCGAAGCAGGAGCAGAAGGCGAAGGAGACGCTGGAGATCCTCGCTCCGCTGGCCCACCGGCTCGGTATGAACACGATCAAGTGGGAGCTGGAGGATCTGGCGTTCGGGACGCTGTTCCCGAAGCGGTACGAGGAGATCAACCGGCTCATCGGGGAGCACCAGCCGCAGCGCGAGGCGCTGCTGCGCCAGGTCACCCAGAAGGTCGGCACGGACCTGAAGGCCGCCAAGATCAAGGCCGAGGTGACCGGCCGGCCGAAGCACCTCTACTCGATCTACCAGAAGATGATCGTGCGGGGGCGCGACTTCAACGACATCTACGACCTGGTCGGGGTGCGGATCCTGGTTGACACGGTGCGCGACTGCTACGCGGCGCTGGGCGTGATCCACGCGAACTGGCAGCCGGTGCCGGGGCGATTCAAGGACTACATCGCCATGCCCAAGTTCAACATGTACCAGTCGTTGCACACGACGGTCATCGGGCCCACCGGCAAGCCGGTGGAGATGCAGATCCGCACGTACGCGATGCACCGCACGGCCGAGTTCGGCATCGCCGCGCACTGGAAGTACAAGGAGCAGAAGGGCGCCCAGATCGTCGGCCCGCCCGCGCACATCGACGAGATGACGTGGCTGCGCCAGCTGCTGGACTGGCAGCGGGAGGCGGCGGACCCGAGCGAGTTCCTCGACGCGCTGCGCTTCGACCTGTCCAGCCAGGAGGTGTACGTCTTCACCCCGAAGGGTGACGTCATCCCGCTGCCGACCGGGTCGACGCCCGTGGACTTCGCGTACGCGGTGCACACCGAGGTCGGGCACAAGTGCATCGGGGCGCGGGTCAACGGCAAGCTGGTGCCCCTGGAGTCGACGCTGTCCAACGGCGACGTGATCGAGATCTTCACGTCGAAGTCCGACACGGCCGGCCCCACGCAGGACTGGCTCGGCTTCGTGAAGAGCCCGCGGGCCCGTACGAAGATCCGCCAGTACTTCAACAAGGAGCGGCGCGAGGAGGCAATCGAGGCCGGCAAGGACGCGATCGTCAAGGCGATGCGCAAGCAGGGCATGCCGCTGCAGCGGATGCTCACCTCCGACGCGCTCATGGCGATCGCCCGGGACCTGCACCTCGCCGACGTCGCCTCGCTCTACGCGGCGGTCGGCGACAGCCAGGTCAGCGCGCAGTCCGTGGTGCAGAAGCTCATGGCGTCGTACGGCGGCGAGGAGGGCGCGGCGGAGGACATCGCCGAGACCGCCGTCGCCACCCGGCCCCCGCGCAGCCGGGCCAGCAGCCACGACCCCGGTGTGGTGGTCCGCGGCGTCAGCGACGTCTGGATCAAACTGGCGCGCTGCTGCACGCCGGTCCCGCCGGACGCGGTCTTCGGCTTCGTCACCCGCTCCGGCGGGGTGAGCGTGCACCGGGACGACTGCGCCAACGCCGAGGACCTGAAGGCGCAGAGCGAGCGGGTGGTCGAGGTGAGCTGGAAGCTCACGTCCGCCTCGACGTTCCTCGTGGCCATCCAGGTGGAGGCGCTCGACCGGCACAAGCTGCTGGCCGATGTCACCCGGGTGCTCTCCGACGAGCGGGTCAACATCCTCTCCGCCACGGTCACCACCACCCGGGATCGGGTGGCGGTGAGCCGGTTCAGCTTCGAGATGGCCGACCCGAAGCACCTCGGCCACCTGCTGGCCGCGGTCCGCAAGGTGGACGGCGTCTTCGACGCCTACCGAGTGACCTCCGGCGCCTGACCCACCCCGCGCCCGGGGTGCCGGCGCGAGTGCCCCCACGAAGGCGTGCCCGAGCGCGCTGCAGCCCCGCCGATCTTGCACTTCTGGCCCCTGGCTTGGGCAGGAATGCCCCTTTTGCCGGGGCACAAAGTGCAAGATCGCGGGGAGCCCATGGGGCCACGAGGCTATGGGGCTATGGGGTTCCGGTTCTGGGGTACTTGCGGGGGGGTGTCCCTATGGGTTTCGTCAAGCAGCGACGGGGGCCGTCGGGCGTGGTTGGTAGGGGGTCTTGTGGCGGAGCATGGCGAATAGGACGTCGCAGCGGCGTCGGGCGAGGCAGATGAGGGCGGCGTTGTGGCGTTTGCCTTCGGCTCTTTTGCGGTCGTAGTAGGCGCGGTTGATGGGGTCGGTGAGGGCGGCGAACGCGGCGAGGAAGAAGGCGCGTTTGAGTTGCTTGTTGCCGCCGCGGGGTGGGTGTTCGCCGCGGATGCTGCTGCCGGAGCGGCGGGTGACGGGTGCCAGACCGGCGTAGGCGGCGAGGTGCCCGGGGGTGGCGAATGCGGTGCCGTCGCCGACTTCGAGCAGGATCCGGGCGGCGGTCCTGACGCCGATGCCGGGCATCGAGGTCAGGACCGAGGCAAGAGGGTGTGCATCGAGCATCCTCTCCACCTCGGCGGCGACCTGGTCACGCTGCTGGAGCACGTCACGCAGGCTGTCGGCCAGCCTCGGCAGGATCGTCTCGGCCGCCGTGGTGCCGGGAACCGTGACGGTCTGCTCGTCCAGGGCCGTCATGATCTGCTCGACCAAGCGCTCGCCCATCCGAGGCGCGTTCTTGCCCGCGATCGCGGCCAGTTTGCGGCGGCCAGCCTTGCGCAGTCCGGCCGGGCCGCCGCAGCGCGACAGCAGCTCCAGCACGGCCTTGTGTTGCACCTTCGGACCGAGCACACGTTCCAGAGCGGGATGGATCTGGGTGAGCAGCCCCCGGATCCGGTTCGCCAGGCGGGTGGCCTCGCCGGCCAGGTCGTCGTCGAAGCCGACCAGGACCTCAAGCTCGGCCAGGGCGTCGTCGCCGACGTCAACACGGCGCAGCGTGTGCGGCAGGCTGCGGGCGGCATCAGCGATGACGTAGGCGTCGCGGGCGTCGGTCTTCGCGGCGCCGGGGTGCAGGTCGGCGATGCGGCGCATCGCTAGCCCGGGCAGATAGGCGACCTGGTGGCCGCAGGCACGGGCGACCGCGACCGGTAGCGCCCCGATCGAGGCGGGCTGGTCGACCACGACCAGCACTCGCCCGTGCCGGGCGAGCTTGTCGAACACCTGCCGCAGCTTGGCCTCGGTATTGACCAGCGCCGCGTCGTGCAGCCGCTTGCCCTCGCGGTTCAGGGCGACGGCGTGGTGCCCGTCCTTGCCAACATCCAGACCAAGAAACACCTGGTAATCACCGTGCACCACATCGCCTCCCCGCGACGTCGACGCCCCAGCCCGGTCGCCGATCTGGCGTCGACTGCCGGCAGCCACGTTACGAAGAGACCTACCCCAATACCGCAGGTGGCCGTGTCCCTATCAGCGGTCCGTCGACGCCACCCGACCCGGCGACAACACCCCCCGGATCATCCGTACGACAGGGGCAGTAAGTCATACCGGGCCGGGCGACCGAGCAGTCCCCGGCTGGGGACGATCAAAAAGGTAACGGGTTACGTGAAGGCGCCCGTCGGTCCAGGGGGCCGGCGGGCGCCTTCACGTGGTGCGTGGGAGGCTCAGCCGCCCTGCGGAGCGCTCATCGTCAGCTTGTTGATGACGATCTCCTTCTTCGGGTGGCCGCCACCGGCCTGCTGCGCGAAGGCCCCGTCGTCGCCGGCCTTGGCCACGTCCTTGACGATGTCCAGGCCGCCGGTGATCGTGCCGAGCACCGTGTAGTTCGGGTCCAGCGGCGAGTCGCCGTAGACGATGAAGAACTGGCTGCCCGTGCTGCCCGGCTGCCCCGAGTTGGCCATGGCGATCACGCCCTCCGGGTACGGGGGCCGCTTGTCGGTCGGCAGGTTCTCCTCGGCCATCCGGTAGCTCGGGCCGCCGGTGCCGTCGGTCTCCCGCCAGCCCTTGCCGGTCGCGCTCGGGTCACCGCACTGGAGCACCTTGATGCCTTCGGTGACCAGCCGGTGGCACTTGGTGTTGTCGAAGAAGTTCTTCTCGGCCAGGTGGGTGAAGCTGCCCGCCGTGCACGGCACCTCGGAACGGTCGATGTGCGCGGTGATCTGCCCCAGGTTGGTGTCGATCGTCATCGTCTGGGTGCCGGTGTTCGACTGCTGGTTGGCCGGCAGCCCGACGTCCTTGATCTCCTTGATCCGCTGGTCGGAGGGGATCTCCACGTAGGCGCACTGGGACATGCCCGGCGCCGCGGCGTCGGTGCCGGTGGTGTCGTCGTCACCGCCCAGGCTGGTGGCGAGCCAGATGGTGCCGGCCACCACGAGCAGGAGGGCGAGACTCGCCCCGACGATCGCCTGGGTCTGCCGGCGCTTGCGGGCCCGGGCCGCGCGCTCGGCCATCTCCTTCTCGAGCCGGGCACGTGCCGCCGCGCGCTGCCGCTCTCTGGTGGACGTCACGCCTGGATCCTCCTGGGGCTGTCTGTCTGGGCCGCTGGGTGCCATGGTCGGGTCAGCCGGCGTTCGGGCTGGCCGAGGGGGCGCCCGACGGGGTGCCCGAGCCGCTCGGCGTCGGGGCCGGCGCGCCGGTGGTCGGCTCGCCGACCGTGAGGCTCTGGATCACCACGTCGGTCTGGGGCTTGACCTTGGCTCCCGACCCATTGTCCACGGTCGGCAGCGTGCCGATCTTCTCCAGGACGTCCAGGCCGCCGGTCACGGTCCCGATGACCGGGTAGGTCGGCTGCGGCGGGTCGTAGTCCTTGAAGAAGAGCAGGAACTGGCTGCCGTTGGCGCCCGGCGGGTTGGCGATCATCGCGACCGTGCCCTTCGGGTACGCCGGCGGGCGCTTGCCGGTCGGGCTGGGGGACGGGCTCGGGTCCGGGGCGTCGGGCACGTTCTCGTCGTAGAACGAGTACGTCGGCCCGCCCAGGCCGGTGCCGCTCGGGTCGCCGCAGCGCAGCGCGCCCTCCGCCGTGATCTCGTGGCACTTGGTGTTGTCGTAGAACGACCGGCTCGCCAGGTGGGCGATGCTCGCCCCGGCGCACGGGGCGGCGGCCAGGTCGAGCGAGGCCGTGATCGGCCCACCCTGGTTGGTGGTCACGGTCATCGTCCGGGTGCCGTCGGTCGGCAGCCCCGTGGTGGGCGGGGTGCCCACGTCCTTGAGGTTGGTGTTGGCGGAGGCGTTCTGCGGGGTCCAGAGGCAGACGTCCTCGGCGGCCGTGTCCTCCGCGGGCTCCGAGTCGAAGGCGCCGAGCGCCCAGGCCGACCCGACCACGATCAGCGCGAGCACCACGGCGACGCCCACGCCGGCCTGGATCTGCCGCCGGCGCCTGACCCGGGCCGCCCGCCGGGCCATCTGCCGGTCGAGCTTCGCCCGCGCGAGTTTGCGCTGCCGGTCCCTGCTGGAAGCCACCCGTGCTCCCCTTCCTCTACCCTGGTCGTCACCGGCGTCGCGGGGCGCTTCGCGCCCGTGCGGGCCAGTGCGCCACGCCACACGCCCGCCAGAGTGTACGGCCACACGCTGTGAATGTGGTGTACGAGGTCCGGCCACCCCCGATCGGAGCGCGTCACTGGGCCCCGTGGGGACCGCGGGACGGATGGTCCGCAGAACGGGACGCGCGGCGCCGGTTAGGCTGCTGGGGGACGCACCGCAGCTCGACGGAAGGGGAGCGGACGTGCTCGTGGCCGGCTTTCCCGCCGACGCCTTCGGCTCCAACTGCTACGTGGTGGCGCCGGCGCCGGGGGAACAGTGCCTGATCGTCGACCCCGGCATCGGCGTGCTCGACCGGCTCGACGCCGTGCTCGCCGAGCACCGCCTGCACCCGGCCGCCGTCCTGCTCACCCACGGCCACCTCGACCACACCTTCTCGGTGGCGCCGGTCTGCGGGGCGCGGGGGATCACGGCGTACATCCACCCGGGCGACCGGGAGATGCTGGCCGACCCGGCCAAGGGGCTGTCCGCCGACCTCACGGCGCTGTTCGGCGGGCGGCTGCCGTACACCGAGCCGGAGGACGTGGCCGAGCTCGTCGACGGCGCGACCCTCACGCTGGCCGGGCTGGAGATCACCGTCGACCACGCGCCGGGCCATACCGGCGGGTCGGTGCTGTTCCGGATGCCCGGCGCGGGCTCGCCCTGGGAGGCCGACGAGATCTGCCTCTCCGGGGACGTGCTCTTCGCGGGTTCGATCGGACGCACCGACCTGCCGGGCGGCAGCATGCGGGACATGCTGGCCAGCCTGCGGGGCAAGATCCTCCCGCTGGCCGACGACACCGTCGTCCTGCCCGGCCACGGCCCCACGACCACGATCGGCCGTGAGCGCGCGACCAACCCGTACCTCATCGAGGTGGCGGAGTCCGGCGACGCGAGCCCGGCCGTACCGACCCGCGGTCTGTGACGACCGCGACCCACGACCTCGCCGCGCGGTCCGCGCGGCGCCCGAGGAGTACGTCATGAGCAAGCCCACGCCCATTTCCGGCTTCCCGGAGTGGACGCCGCCGCAGCGGATGATCGAGCAGTTCGTGCTCGACCGCATCCGCGCCAC
Organism: Micromonospora globbae; assembly: GCF_036184225.1. NCBI lineage: Bacteria > Bacillati > Actinomycetota > Actinomycetes > Micromonosporales > Micromonosporaceae > Micromonospora > Micromonospora globbae. Next base: position 3,083,726 of record NZ_CP108084.1, on the reverse strand, counting down.
CTTCGAGCTGTACGGCTTCGCCCCGCTGGAGACCCGCGCCGTGGAGCCGCTGGACCAGCTGCTGCGCAAGGGGGAGACCTCCAAGGAGGTCTACGTGATCCGGCGGCTGCACGCCGACGAGCACGAGCCGGCCGGTGACGACGCGCTCGGCCTGCACTTCGACCTGACCGTGCCGTTCGCCCGGTACGTGCTGGAGAACGCCGGCCGGCTGCAGTTCCCGTTCCGCCGCTACCAGATCCAGAAGGTGTGGCGCGGGGAGCGGCCGCAGGAGGGCCGTTACCGCGAGTTCGTCCAGGCCGACATCGACATCGTGGACCGGGACACGCTCGCCGCGCACCACGAGGCGGAGATGCCGCTGGTGATCGGTGACGCGTTGCGCTCGCTGCCGATCCCCGAGGTCCGGATCCAGGTCAACAACCGAAAGATCTGCGAGGGCTTCTACCGGGGCATCGGGCTCAGCGACCCCGAGGCGGCCCTGCGCGCGGTCGACAAGCTCGACAAGATCGGCCCGGCGAAGGTGGCCGAGCTGCTGGCCCAGACCGCCGGGGCGAGCGAGGCGCAGGCCAAGGCGTGCCTGGCGCTCGCCGAGATCTCCGCCCCGGACGCCTCGTTCGCCGACGCCGTGCGCGCCCTGGGCGTGAGCGACCCGCTGCTGGACGAGGGGATCGAGGAGTTGGTGCGGGTCGTGGAGACCGCCGCCGCGCACTCGCCCGGGCTCTGCGTGGCCGACCTGCGGATCGCGCGCGGTCTGGACTACTACACGGGGACGGTCTACGAGACCCAGCTGCGCGGCTACGAGCGGTACGGCTCGATCTGCTCCGGCGGCCGGTACGACAACCTGGCCAGCGCGGGCTCGGTCCGGTTCCCGGGGGTGGGCATCTCGATCGGGGTGACCCGGCTGCTCGGTCTGCTCTTCGGCACCGGCGGGCTGTCGATCTCGCGGGACGTGCCGACCTGCGTCCTCGTGGCGGTGACCAACGAGGAGCAGCGGGCGGTCAGCAACGGGGTGGCGGACGCGCTGCGCCGGCGTGGGATCCCCACGGAGGTGTCGCCGAGCGCCGCGAAGTTCGGCAAGCAGATCCGGTACGCCGAGCGGCGGGGCATCCCGTACGTCTGGTTCCCGGGTGCGGACGGCGCGGCCGACGAGGTCAAGGACATCCGCTCCGGCGACCAGGCCCCGGCAACCCCCGAGACGTGGACCCCGCCCGCGACGGACCTACACCCCGTCGTGAGCTGACCCCCCCGTCCCTCCCCGCGATCTTGCACTTTGTGCCCCGACGAACGGGGCATATGCCGCGAGACAGGGGCCGAAAGTGCAAGATCGCGGGGGTGGAGGGCGGGGACGGGGTGGGTCAGGACTCTGGGGGGATGGGGAAGAGGAGGCAGCTGCTTGTGGCGTGGGCGACCAGGCGGTCGCGCGCGTCGGTGAGGCGGGCCTCGGCCAGCGCCGTACGGCGGCCGCGCTGGAGCACCGTCCCCTCGCAGCGCAGGGTGCCGGAGTCGACGGTGACCGGGCGGAGGAACTTCACGTTCAGGTCGAGCGAGGTGTAGCCGACGCCCACCGGCAGCGTGGAGTGCACGGCGCAGCCCGCGGCGGTGTCCAGCAGCGTGGAGATGACGCCACCGTGGACGGTGCCGAGCGGGTTGTAGTGGAACTCCCGGGGCACCAGCTCGACGGTGACGCGACCCTCGTCCGCCGTCATCCGGGACATGTCGAGCAGGTGCATCACCGGCGGCGCGGCGAGCTCCCCGGCGATCATCGCGCGGATCAGCTCCAGGCCACTGCGCCGGCCGAGTTGTGCGGCGTTCTCGGTCGGGTCGGACCAGGAGAACGTGCGGCTGCGGGTCGGGTCCTGCGTCTGCGTCATGGACTCAGCCTGGCAGCGCGTTGCTGAGTCTGTCAACGAGACCTAGCCTGGTGGCCATGAGACCCACGGCACTGGACTGGTCGGTGGAGAACTGCACCATCGCCCGGGCCATGGAGATCCTCGGCGAGAAGTGGACCCTCGTGGTGCTCCGCGAGGTGTTCAACGGCATCCGTCGCTTCGACGACATGCGCGTACGCACCGGGATCCCGCGCCAGGTCCTCACCAACCGGCTCGCGTCGCTCGTGGCGCAGGGGGTGCTGCGCCGCGAGCCGTACCGGGAGCCGGGCAGCCGGGTGCGGCACGAGTACCGGCTGACCGAGAAGGGCCTCGACCTCTGGCCGGTGCTCGTGGCGGTGCTGGGCTGGGGGGACCGCTACCTCGCCGACCCGGACGGCTCGCCGGTGAGCGTCGGGCACCGGGACTGCGGCGCCGAGGTCCGCGTCGAGCTGCACTGCGACCGTGGGCACCGGGTGGCGTCACCGCGCGACGTGGTGCCCCGGCCGGGCCCGGGTGCCCGCCGCCGCGTCGACTGACCACGCCAAGGGGCGATCGTTGGCCCGGCGGGACCGGGCCGACACGCCCGCTCCGCGCCGGCGGGACGATCGTCGTCGGCCGGCGGGACCGGGCCGACACGCCCGCCCCGCGCCGGCGGGGCGGAGCTCAGACGCCCGCCCCGCCGGGCCGGGTCACCAGCCGAAGCCGGCGGCGTACGAGACGTTCGCCAGCACCTGCTGGCCGGTGGCGTTCGGGTGGAAGTAGTCCCAGCCGGAGAGCTGGTTCAGGGTGAACGGGTAGCCGAACACGGCGTTGTCGTCGAAGTCGCAGTTCGGCCCGTACGCGGCGCACGCCTGGGCGAGCTGGGTGTTGTAGTCGATGACCCGCTGGCGTACGCGGTTGCGGCGGTCCACGTCGGCCTGGGCGGTGGAGGTCGGGTTGGCCAGCAACGACTGGCAGATGCCGAAGAGCGACCACGCGGTGCGGGCGCTCGCGCTGTCCTTGCCGACCGACCAGAGCCGGTGGACGTCCGGGATGCTGAGTACCAGTACCTTGGCGTCGGGCAGCCCGGTCCGGAGCCGGTTCAGCGCGGCGTCGATGTTCGCGCGGAAGGTGCTCACCGGGGTCATGCTCGACTCCGAGCTGGTGCAGGCGTCGTTGGCGCCGATCAGCATGGTCACGTAGCCGACGCCCTGGCTGACGGCGGTGCCGGCCTGCCCGTACATGTCGGCGGACTTCGCGCCGGAGCGGGCGTCGTTGTGGTTGTTGCCGCCGATGGCGGGGTTGACGGCGCGGATGCGCAGGTAGTGGCTGTTGACGGCGGAGTTGTCGCCGGTGCTGAACGACCGTGAGGTGCAGTCGACGTACCAGCCGCAGGCGTTGAAGCCGCGCGTGATCGAGTCGCCGAGGCTGGCCATCGCGTTCGGCGGCGGGCCGGGGTCGGCGACGGCGGGGGCGGCGGGAAGCAGGGTGAGGGCGGTCAGTGCGGCGAGCGGGGCGAGCAGGCGCCGGATGGGGGACATGGTGGCCTCCGGGTCGCGGTTGCCGTGGGGAGAGGTGCGGTGAGCAGATGGTATAGACGGCCATCTGTGTCCACAATGTTTCCGGCCGGTGACCGCCGTCGTCCGGGCGAAAAGGGCGAAGCGGAGTCTTGCTTAGGATCTTATGTATGTGAATACTTCAGTGAGTTCGGCCGATTCCCCCAGTTCGGCCGGGCGTCCCCGGGCCCCGCCGCCCCCGGTGCGGGCCGTCGCCCCCTCCCTGGAGGTTGTTACATGCGACCCACGAGGTCCTCACTCCGCCGCGCCGCCACCGTCGCCGTGGCCGGAACCCTGATCGCCGGTTCGCTCATCGGCGCTCCGGCGCAGGCCGCCCCCGCCGCCTCCCCCGACGCCGCCGCCACCCTCTCCGAGCGGCTCGGCGACCGCTCCGCCGGCGCGTACGCCGACGCCAGCGGCAAGATGGTCGTGACCGTGACCGACGAGGCCGCCGCCCGTCAGGTCCGTGCCGCCGGCGCGACCCCCAAGTTCGTCCAGCGCGGCGCGGCCGAGCTGGCCCGGGTCACCGCCGACCTGGAGCGCAGCGTCACCATCCCGGGCACCGCCTGGTGGACCGACCCGGTCACCAACCAGGTCGTCGTCTCCGTCGACAGCACGGTGACCGGCGCCAAGCTGGAGCGGGTCAAGGCGGCCGCGGCCCGGGCCAACGGCGCCGTGCGGATCGAGTCCGAGGCCGGCGTGCTGAGCACCCGCATCTCCGGTGGCCAGGCGATCTACGCCGGTGGTGGCGGCCGCTGCTCGCTCGGCTTCAACGTCCGCAGCGGCAGCACCTACTACTTCCTGACCGCCGGGCACTGCACCAACATCTCCTCGAGCTGGTACTCGAACTCCAGCCAGACGAACCTGCTCGGCACCCGCGCCGGGTCCAGCTTCCCGGGCAACGACTACGGCATCGTCCGGCACAGCAACTCCGCCAACGCGGCCGGCAACGTCTACCTCTACAACGGCAGCTACCGCGACATCACGGGCGCCGGCAACGCGTACGTCGGCCAGTCCGTGCAGCGCTCCGGCAGCACCACGGGCCTGCGCAGCGGTTCGGTGACCGCGCTCAACGCCACGGTCAACTACGCCGAGGGCACCGTCACCGGCCTCATCCGCACCACGGTCTGCGCCGAGCCCGGCGACAGCGGCGGCTCCCTGTTCAGCGGCAGCACCGCCCTGGGCCTGACCTCCGGCGGCAGCGGCAACTGCCGCACCGGCGGCACCACCTACTTCCAGCCGGTGACCGAGGCGCTGAGCGCCTACGGCGTGAGCATCTTCTGATCCGTACCCACGAGCGGGCCGCCGGAGCGCCTCCGGCGGCCCGCTCGCGTGCGCCTTCCTCACCCCCCGGCCGTCCCCGCCGGGCGGCTGACAGAATGCGGGGGAGCAGACGTGTACCGCAGATGAGGAGACGCGAGTCGTGATCCGTACCCATGACGCCGGCAGCCTGCGCGCGACGGACGCCGGCACCACGGTGACTCTCGCCGGCTGGGTCGCCCGCCGGCGTGACCACGGCGGCGTCATCTTCGTCGACCTGCGCGACGGCTCCGGCGTGGTCCAGGTCGTGTTCCGCGAGGAGGACGCCCACGCGCTGCGCAACGAGTTCTGCGTGAAGGTCACCGGCGAGGTGACCCGCCGTCCCGAGGGCAACGAGAACCCGGACCTGCCCACCGGCGAGGTCGAGGTCACGGCCACCGAGCTGGAGGTGCTGTCCGAGGCCGCGCCGCTGCCGCTGCCGGTGGACGACCAAGTGGAGGCCGGCGACGACGTACGCCTGCGCTACCGCTACCTGGACCTGCGCCGCGGCGGGCCGGCGAAGGCCATGCGGCTGCGCTCGCGGGCCAACCAGCTGGCCCGGAAGGTGCTGCACGAGCGGGACTTCCTGGAGATCGAGACGCCGACCCTGACCCGCTCGACGCCCGAGGGCGCCCGCGACTTCCTGGTGCCGGTGCGCCTGCAGCCCGGCAGCTGGTACGCCCTGCCGCAGTCGCCGCAGCTGTTCAAGCAGCTGCTCATGGTCGGCGGCATGGAGCGCTACTACCAGATCGCCCGCTGCTACCGGGACGAGGACTTCCGCGCCGACCGGCAGCCGGAGTTCACCCAGCTCGACATCGAGATGTCCTTCGTCACCGAGGACGACGTGATCGACCTCGGCGAGGCGATCGTGTCGGAGCTCTGGTCGGACCTGGCCGGGTACGAGATCCCCCGGCCGATCCCGCGGATCACCTGGCACGACGCGATGGCCCGGTACGGCTCCGACAAGCCGGACCTGCGCTACGGCGTCGAGCTGACCGAGCTGACCGACTACCTGCGCGGCACCGAGTTCCGGGTCTTCGCCGGCGCCATCGACGCGGGCGGGTACGTGGGCGCGGTCGTCATGCCCGGCGGCGCCAGCCAGACCCGTAAGGAGCTGGACGGCTGGCAGGACTGGGCGAAGGCGCGCGGCGCGCGCGGGCTCGCGTACGTGGTGCTCGACGCCGAGACCGGCCAGCCGCGCGGACCCGTGGCGAAGAACCTCTCCGAGGCGCACCTGGCCGGCCTGGCCGACGCGGTCGGCGCCAAGCCGGGCGACGCCATCTTCTTCGCGGCGAGCACGAACACCCGCGAGGCCCAGGAGCTGCTCGGCGCGGCCCGCGTGGAGATCGCCAAGCGGGCCGGGCTGGTCGACGGAAGCGCCTGGGCGTTCTGCTGGGTGGTCGACGCGCCGATGTTCGAGCGCGACGACGAGGGCGGCTGGACGGCGGTGCACCACCCGTTCACCTCCCCGAACGCCGAGTGGGTGGACCGATTCGAGGAGGCGCCGGACCGGGCCCTCGCCTACGCGTACGACATCGTCTGCAACGGCAACGAGATCGGCGGCGGTTCGATCCGTATCCACCGGGGTGACGTGCAGCGGCGGGTCTTCGACCTGCTCGGCATCACGCCGGAGGAGGCGCAGGACAAGTTCGGGTTCCTGCTGGAGGCGTTCAAGTACGGCCCGCCGCCGCACGGCGGCATCGCCTTCGGGTGGGACCGGGTCTGCATGCTCCTCGCCGGGGCGGACTCGATCCGCGAGGTGATCGCCTTCCCGAAGACGCGGGGCGGCTTCGATCCGCTGACCGGCGCGCCGACGCCGATCACCGCGCAGCAGCGCGCGGAGGCGGGCATCGACGCGAAGCCGAAGCCGCAGGCGGCGCCGCACACGGGCACGGCCGGTCCGGTCGCCCCGGTCGCCGACCCGACCTGACCGCTCCCGTCGCGTCGTGGTGCCGTGTCGCTGCGTCGATCACGAGGTTGGCGAGGCGCCGCCCGGGCGGGCCGCCCGCTAACCTCGTGATCGACGGCGTCGGGCGCGGGGCTCGCGGCGGTCGTGACCGGAGGGCGGCGTGACGATTCTCGTGGTGGGGGCCAGCGGGTTCCTCGGCGGCGAGGTGTGCCGGCAGGCCGTCGCGGCCGGGGAGCGGGTCGTCGGGACGTACCACTCGGGCGCCGTCGGGGTGCCCGGCGTCGAGGCGTACCGGCTCGACGTCACCGACCGCGCCGCCGTGCGCGAGCTGGTCACGCGGGTGCGGCCCACCGCGGTCGTCGGCACCCCCTACCGGTACGGGGACTGGGCGGTGACCGCCGACGGGGCCGCCCACGTCGCGTACGCCGCCGCCGAGGTGGGGGCGCGGCTGGTGCACATCTCCAGCGACGCGCTGCACGCCGGACGCCCCGAGCCGTACGCCGACGACGAGCCGCCGACGCCGGTCTACCCGTACGGTGCCGCGAAGGCGGCCGCCGAGACGGCCGTGCGGGCCGTCGACCCCGGCGCCGTGCTGGTGCGCACCTCGCTGATCCTCGGCGAGGGCAGCAAGCAGATCCAGCTCTGCCGGGACGCCCTCGCCGGGCGGGCCGCCCTGTTCACCGACGAGATCCGCTGCCCGATCGACGTGACCGACCTCGCCGCCGCCGTACGCGAACTCATCGCCAGCGACTACGCCGGCCCGCTCAACGTGGCCGGTCCCGACCCGGTCAGCCGCGCCGACATCGGCCTGCTGGTGGCCCGCCGGGAGGGGCTCGACCCGGGCGCCGTGAAGACGACCACCAGCGCCGCGTCGGGCCTGCTGCGCCCCACCGACGTACGCCTCGACGTGACCCGCGCCGCCGGCCTGCTGCGGACGCGGTTGCGCGGCGTCCGCGAACTCCTCGCCGCCTGACCGCCGGCCCTGGCGCAGACCGGACGACCGCGCGCGCTCCGGGGTGCGCGGGCCTCCCACTGCCGCCGAGGCCGCCAGATCCAGGATCCCGCGCCATCCACGCCGGCCACGGATGCACAAACTTTATGCACAACTCTTGTGCACAGTTTATGTGCACAGATATTGTGCATGCATGCATGACGCTCCCGACACCCGCGAACCCGCCCCGCGCGAGGTCCATCTCGACGCCCGGCAGGTGCGCGCCCTCGCCCATCCGCTGCGCATGCGGCTGCTCGGCACGTTGCGGGTCGACGGGCCCGCCACGGCGACCATGCTCGCCGAGAAGCTCGACACCAACACCGGGGCGACCAGCTACCACCTGCGGCAGCTCGCCGAGGTGGGGCTGGTCGCCGAGGATCCCGACCTCGGCACCGGCCGCCAGCGGTGGTGGCGGGCGGCGCACGACATCAGCAACTTCGAGCCCACCGACTTCGACGACGACCCGGACGCCCGGGCGGCGGTGGAGTGGATCCAGACCGAGCAGGTGCGGCTGATGGTCGAGGGCGCCGAGCGGTGGATGACCGTCGCCACCGGCCACTCGGCCGAGTGGCGTGAAGCCGCCGGCATGAGCGACATGGTGCTCACCCTCGGGCCGGCGAGGCTGCGGGCGCTCAACGACGAGCTGTGGCAGGTGCTCATGCGGTACCGCCACGAGCCGGTGTCCGACGAGCCGGACGTCCAGAGCGTCCACGTCTTCGTGGCCGCGTTCCCGCGGGTGGAGGAGAAGCGATGAGCACCCTGTCCGTACGCCAGGTCCGGCGCCGGTTCCTCGTGCTGCACGGGCTGCGCTGGCTGCCCACCGGTCTCATGGTCCCCGTCATGATCCTGCTGATGCAGGAGCGCGGCCTCTCGCTGTCGCAGATCGGCCTGGTGTCCGTGGCCCAGGGCCTCGTCGTCCTGGCCCTCGAACTGCCGACGGGCGGGTTCGCCGACGCCCTCGGCCGGCGGCCGGTCCTGGTGGTGGCCTGGATCGTCAACCTGGCCTCGCTGCTGCTGTTCAGCGTGGCCGACTCGTTCGCGCTCTTCTTCGTGGTCTGGGCCCTGCAGGGCGTCTTCCGGGCGCTCGACAGCGGTCCCCTGGAGTCCTGGTACGTCGACGCGACCCTCGCCGCCGACCCGGACGCGAAGTACGAGGCGGGCCTCGGGTACGCGGGCACCGTCATCGGCGTGGCCATCGGCGCCGGCGCGCTGATCGGCGGCGGGCTGGTGGCGCTCGGTCCGATCGGGCCGGTCAGCGCGCTCACCGTGCCGGTCCTGGTGGCCGTGGCGCTCCAGGCGGTGGCGCTCGTGGCACTGCTCCTGCTGCTGTCCGAGGTCCGTCCCGCCCGGGGCCGCGGCGCGCTGCGGACGTCCGTCGTCGAGGCGCCCCGGATGGTCGGGCAGGCCGTCGGGCTGCTGCGCCGGTCCCGGGTGCTGCTCGCGCTGGTGGCCGTCGAGCTGTTCTGGGGCTTCGGCATGGTGACCTTCGAGTCCCTGCTGCCGATCCGCCTGTCCGAGGTGGTCGGCGGCGCGGAGCGGGCGGCGTCGCTGCTCGGGCCCGCGAGTTCGGCGGCGTGGCTGGCCCAGGCGGCGGGCGCCGCGCTCACCCCGCTGCTGCTGCGCCGGCTCGGCGCCGCGCCGAGCGCCGCGCTGATGCGCGTCCTCCAGGGAGTCACCGTGGTCGGCATGGGACTGTTCGCGGGCCCGGTCGGCGTGCTGGTCGCCTACCTCGCCTGCTACACCGTGCACGGGGCGTCCAACCCGCTGCACATGGGGCTCCTGCACCGGCAGGTCGACGGCCCCTACCGCACCAGCGTCATCTCGCTCAACTCGATGATGGGCCAGCCCGGGTTCGCCATCGGCGCCGTGGGCCTCACCGCACTGGCCGAGGCGGTCAGCGTCACCGCCGCCATGCTGGTCGGCGCGGTGGTGCTCGCCCTCGCCGCGCCGCTCTACCTGCCCGCGTGGCGGGCGGACCGGCGTGCCGCAGTGGCGCCGGACGGACCCGCCGCGGCCACATCGGAGCCCACCGTCGCGGAGCCGGCGGGGCCGACGGGGGCGGCCCTGCCGACCGGGCCGGAGGCGGGAAGGCCGACCGAGGCGGCGCAGCCGACCGGGCCGGCCGGCTGAGGCAGCCGGACCGAGGCGCGGCGGGGCCCCTGCTCCGGGCGGAGCAGGGGCCCCGCGTGCGCGCTCAGGCGAGGCGTACGGACGTGCGGTGCAGCGTGTTCGTGAAGCCGAGCCGCCGGTAGAGGCGGATCGCGCCGACGTTCGTGGGGTAGACGCCGAGCGCGACGTGCCCGTGGCGGGAGGACAGCGCCCGGGCCATGCCGGCGGTGAGCGCCGCGCCGAGGCCGCGCCCGCGTTCGGCCGGCGCGACGGCCAGGCCGGCGAGGAAGCCGACGTCACCCCGGCTGCGGTCCGCCCCGCAGGCCACCAGCCGGTCCCCGTCGCGGATGCCGTACCAGTCGACGATCCCCGGGTCACCGGGACGGGAGGTGGTGGTCGGGAAGGCCTCGTCGATCAGCGCGCTGAGCGCCGGATGGTCGGCCTCGCCGAGCCGTACCACCCGCTCCTCGCCCGGCTGCCGGGGTGGCGGGGTCGTGGTCCAGAGGAAGTACCAGTCCGCGCGGTCGGCGACGGCCAGCCGGCCCGCCGCCTCCTCGGGCGCGAACCGGGGCAGGTTCAGCCGGTCGCCGGACGTGAGCACCCCGTCGGCGACCAGCGACGCGCAGACCTCCAGCGCGGGTCCGGCGGCGCCGATCGCCGCCGCGGCCGGCCCCTGCCCCGGGGGCAACAGCCACACCACGGCACCGTCGCGCCGGTAGGCGCGCGGCTCGCTGTCGCGCCACAGCGAGTGCAGGGCGTACGGGTGGCGGCCGGTGGCGGCCAGGACGGCGTCCCGACCGTGCAGAACCTGGTCGGCGATGATCATGCCGTCAGCCTAGGAGCCGCGCGTGCGGGTGCTCCGGTCGGCCCTCGGCGTCCACGGTGGAGATTGACGATCGGACCGATCGGGTACATCCCGGGCGACCTACTGGCCACCCCCACCGGAGGACCACCATGCTCGCCATCCTCGCGGCGATCGTCTTCGGCTTCGCCCTGCTGCTCGACCTGATGAACACCAACTTCGGCGCACCGGACCTGTTCAACTGGAACACCCTCGTGCTCATCGGCCTCCTGCTGCTCGCGCTCTACCTGGCCGGGGTCGGCCGGGGACCGGGCGGCAGCGGTCGCGGCCGCTGGTACTACGGCCGTCGCCCCGGGCGGGGCTGACCGGAACCGATCATCGACGGGTCGGGCCGTGGCGCGATTCCGGCGCCGCGAGCCCGGCCCGGTACTGTTCTCGTGATGGAGTCCGACGCCCTCTTCACCCTCGGCGAACCCGCCGGGGCGCCCAGCGCCCCCGCGGGTTCCGGCGGCGCCGACGGCTTCACGGCGGTGGGGCCGGATTCGCCCCTGCCCGTCCGGATGCGCCCCACGAGCCTCGACGAGCTGGTGGGGCAGGACCACCTCCTCGCCCCGGGGGCACCGCTGCGGCAGCTCGTCGACGGCGGGGCGCCCCTGTCGGTCATCCTCTGGGGGCCGCCGGGCAGCGGCAAGACCACCATCGCCCACCTGGTCGCCCGGGCCACCGACCGCCGGTTCGTCGCCATGTCCGCCCTCTCCGCCGGCGTCAAGGACGTCCGGGCGGTGATCGAGACGGCCCGCCGGCAGCGCCGCAGCGGCGGCCCGCAGACGGTGCTCTTCATCGACGAGGTGCACCGGTTCAGCAAGACCCAGCAGGACTCGCTGCTCGCCGCCGTCGAGGACCGCACGGTCACCCTGCTGGCGGCCACCACGGAGAACCCGTACTTCTCGGTCATCTCGCCGCTGCTGTCGCGGTGCGTGCTGCTCACCCTCCAGCCGCTGAACGACGAGGCGGTCCGCGGCCTGCTGCGCCGCGCGGTCGCCGACGAGCGGGGTCTCGGCGGAGCCCTCACCCTGGACCCGGCCGCCGAGGACCACCTCGTCCGGCTGGCCGCCGGCGACGTCCGCAAGGCGCTGACCGCGCTGGAGGCCGCCGCGGCGTCGGCCACCGCGCTGGGCGCCGGGCGCATCGACCTGAGCACCGCCGAGCAGGCCGTGGACGTGGCCGCGGTGCGCTACGACCGCGACGGCGACGCGCACTACGACGTGGTCAGCGCGTTCATCAAGAGCATGCGGGGCTCGGACGTGGACGCCGCGCTGCACTGGCTGGCGCGGATGCTCGTGGCCGGGGAGGACGCCCGGTTCATCGCCCGCCGGCTGGTGATCTTCGCGAGCGAGGACGTCGGCATGGCCGACCCGAGCGCGCTGAGCGTGGCGACCGCCGCGGCGCACGCCGTGGAGTACGTGGGACTGCCCGAGGCCCAGCTCAACCTCGCCCAGGCGGTGATCCACCTGGCGACGGCACCCAAGTCGAACTCGGCGACCACCGCGATCGGGGCGGCGATCGCCGACGTGCGGGCCGGGCGCGGCGGTCCCGTGCCGCGCGCGTTGCGCGACGCCCACTACTCCGGTGCGCGGGGGCTCGGCCACGGGGCCGGGTACCGCTATCCCCACGACGACCAGCGCGGTGTGGTCACCCAGCAGTACGTGCCCGACGACCTGGTGGGTGCCGACTACTACCAGCCCACCCAGCACGGCGCGGAGCGGTCGGTGGCCGCCCGGCTGCCCCTGCTGCGCCGGATCGTGCGCGGCCTGCCCGCCCCGGCGACCCGACCGCAGGAGGCCGAGACGGCGGCGAGCCGTCCGCCGACCGCCGAGGGGACGGCGTCGACAGGGTCGGACGAGGCGCCGCGGACACGGAACGACCCGCCGGCCGACGGGACGCGGGTCGCGCGGGAGCCCTCGATGGCCTCGGCGGGGCGGGGGCCGGCAGCGGGCAACGGCGGTCGACCGGCGGGCTCGCGTGACGCCGGCGCGACGGAGGAGGGCGGCAGGGACGCCGCCGGAGAGGGTCATCAGTGAGATCGCGTGGTGAGCGACCGGAGGACGGCCCGGACGAGCGGCGCGATCCCCGCGCCAAGGGCCGCCGTTGGGGTCGGGGCCGGGCGGAGGCCGAGCCGGAGGACGTGGCCGGCGGCGAGGAGTTCGGCTGGATCGACGACCTGCGGACCGCCAAGCAGCAGCGCGTCGAACTGGGGCCCGACTCGCCGGACCCCGTCGCGCCACCGGCGCCGCACGGCGCCCCGACGCCTGCCTCCCGGCCGGCCCCGGACGCGCCGCCGCACCCCGGTGGCCCCGGGCTGCCGCCCGCCGCGCCTCCGGTGCGCCCCGGCCCGGAGAACCCGCCCCGCTCGCGCCCGGTCGAGGGGCCGTGGCCCGGCGCGCCCGAGCCGCCCCCGACGGCCCGCCGCCCGGAGCCGCGACCACCGGCTGCCGGCGTGCCTCCGACCGCCCCGGGCGTGCCCCCGGCCGCTCCCGGCCGTCGTGCCGCCGCGCCGGCCCCGGGCCCCCGCCCGGCCCCCTCGGGCCCGGTGGATCCGCACACGGCCCCGCCCGGCGCCCGGCCGACCTCGGGTGGTCCCGCGGGTCCGCCGGCGCCGCCGGTCTCCGGCGCGGCGGCCGTTCCGCGCGGGGCCCGGCCGACCTCGGGTGCTCCGGCCGGTCCGGTTCCCGGTGCCGTGCCGCCCGGTGCCCGGCCGACCTCGGGTGCTCCGGCCGGTCCGGTGCCGCGCGGCGCCCGGCCGACCTCCGGTGCTCCGGCCGGTCCGGTCCCCGGCGCCGTGCCGCCCGGTGCCCCGCCGATCTCCGGTGCGCCAGCCGGTCCGGTCCCCGGCGCCCGGCCGACCTCCGGCGGCCCGGCCGGTCCACGGCCCCGCTCGGGCCCCCGGCCGGCCGGCGGTGACCCGGAGGGCCCCCACCGCGCCGGCCCGTACGGCACGCCGCCCACCTCGGGCGCCCCGGTCGACCACCCCCGTGCGCCCGGCGCCGGGGTACCTCCGATGCCGCCGCCCGGGCCGGAGGCGACCGGCCGGCGTGCCGGGCCGGCACCGACCCCGCCCACCGACGCGCCCGGCGGCCGGCCCGGCGGTCGCGCCCGAGCCACCGGCCGTGGGCGTGAGGAGCAGCCGGTCGACCCGACCGTCCCCGGCGCGCCGATCGCCGGACCGGACCGGCCGCCGGCCGGTCTGCCGCCCGCCGGCGCACCGCGACCCGACCCGGCCGCCGAGCCGGGACGCCGGGCGAACCCGCGCCGGCGCGGGCCGGCCGATCCGGCTCTGCCCGGCGCCACCGACCCGACCCCGTCCGCGGGCGGGCGCCGACGCGCGCCGGAGCCGGACGTGCCGGTGCCGGCGAGCGGCAACGCCCCGCCGCTGCCGGCCTCGCCCGACCCGACGACCGACCGGGGCACGGGCGGTGGACGCCGCCGACGGGCGGCCCCGGACGAGCCGGACACCGCGGCCCACCGCCACGTCGGCGCGGAGGCTCCGCCCGCGATCCCGGACGGTGCGGGTTCCGTCCCGGGCCGCCGCCGGGCGGCGGAGGAGGCGGAGCCCGGCCCGCACCGGCGTACCGACGCGGGTGGCGCGTCCCGCGGCGAGCGACCCGAGCGCCCGGCCGACTGGCTGCGGCAGGCGGGCCGGCTGCCGCACACCGACCCCAAACTGCCGATCGTCGACCGCGACAGGGAGACGCCGGCACCGGCGCCGCCGCCGAACCGGTCGACCGGGCGGCGTCCGGCCGCGGGGCTCGTCCCACCCGCTCCCGAGCAGGCCGCGCCGCGGTCGACGGGACGCCGGGGCGCCCGCGCCGCCGGGCCGGAGCCGACCGGAGAGACGACCGGTCCACGCCGCGCCGCGCCCGAGGCACCGACCGGCGCTCGCCACGGTGCCCCCGAGCCGGGCCGCGACGAGCGGGCCGGCCGGCACGGGCCCGTGGGGCCGCACCGCCCGCTCGACGATCCGCACGCCGTCCCCGACCACGGGCTGGCCGACCCCACCGGCGGCCATCCCACCGGCGCGCCGCGCCGCCCCACCCCGCCGGACGGCCCGGTGCGCGGCGCGGCCCGCCCCGGCCCCGACCCGACGGTCCGCCCAGGGCCGGCCGGTCCGGTGCGTGGCGCGGCCCGCCCGCCGGCGGATCCCGTGACGGGCCCCGGCCCGGAGGTTCCGGCCGGTCCGGCGCGTGGTGCGGCCCGCCCGCCGGCGGATCCCGTGACGGGCCCCGGCCCGGAGGTTCCGGCCGGTCCGGCGCGTGGCGCCGCCCGCCCGCCGGCCGAGCCCGGCACCGGACCCGTCCCGGATATCCCGGCCGGTCCCGCGCGTGGTGCGGCCCGGCCCGGTGTCGACGGCCACGCCCGGGGCGCTGCCCGGCCGGACGCGCCGGTCCGAGGCGCGGCCCGCCCCGACGCCGAGCGGGGCCCGGACGGCGTGGGCCGCCCGCCCGCACCCGACGAGCCGGGCCGGCCCGTGACGGGACCGCCCCCGACCGGCCCCGTCGCGGCGGCACGCGCCGTCGCCCGCCCGCCCGCCGAGGACCGGATCGCCGGCCGCGCGCTGCCGCCGCAGCGGGACGCGGGCCGCCCCGAACCGTCCGGTGTGTCGCCGATCCCCACCGCGGAGCCGCCGGTGGTCGCCCGGGCCGCCGCTGCCGTCGCACCACCGGCCGCACCGGACGCGCCGGCGCACGAACCGCCGGAGGCGCCGCCGCTGCGCCGGGCCGCCGACGAGGGCGACGGGAGTGACGGGAAGGCCGCCGCCTCCGCCGGTGGCCTGCGGGGTGCCCGCTCCGAGCTGCGCCGGCAGATGCGCGAGCGCCGCCGGCTGCGGATGGGCGTGCTGGCGCTCGTCAGCCTGCTCCTGCTCGGCGCCGTCCCGCTCTACTTCGGCTTCCGTACGCTCAGCCGCGACCCGGTCTTCGACTCCCTCGACGCGCTGGAGGTGCCGGCCTGGGCGGAGGTGAAGATCGTCGACGACGTCAGCGGCAGCCGCTGGTGCCTCGTCGAGTGCCGGCTGCGCGAGCGCACCATCACGTCGGAGCGGCCGCCGGAGGAGACCGCGAAGGTGTTCCAGGACGCGCTGCGACAGGACGGGTGGCGGTCGTGGAAGGTCGCGAGGTGCCCGGAGGAGGAGCAGAAGGGCAGCTACACCTGCTGGCGCAAGGACGAGCTGACGCTCGACCTGTGGGTACGCGAGCCGGCCTGCGTGCCGCCGCCGGTCGACGGTGAACCGGCCATCGTGCCGTCGCCCGATCCGTCGGCCGCTGCGGGGACGTGCACCGGCTCGTTGGTGTCGGTGAAGGTCCGCAACGCGATCGACGACGAGCGGACCCGGCCACTGCCCAGCACTGATCCGTCACTCACCGGCGATCCGTTGTCGTCACTGACCGGTGACCCGCTGGGCGACCCGACACCGTCACCGTCGTGAGCCGATTTCCATCACGGACGGTAGGGTCTGGGGCTGGCAGGCCCGCCTGCTCCCGCTGACCGGTGACGGTCGTCGAGCGGCGGTGTGGGTACGACGGTCGCGCGGTGGCGGGAACGTCCGGTTCGGTTGAAGGTTGCTTGAGGAGGACAGGCGTGGGCATTTTGGAGATCGCGGCGCTGATCGCGGCGATCGCGTTCGCGATGCTGGTGTTGATCCTGACCCTGCCCATCCTGCGGCTGCGGCACACCGTGGACGCCACCACCCGGATGATCAACGACCTGAACGACCGGACGGGTCCGCTGCTCGGTGACGTGAACACCACCGTGAAGAACGTCAACACCACGCTGGAGCAGGTGCAGACCTCCCTCGACGGCGTCAACCTCCAGCTGGCGAAGGTCGACACGATGACCGGTCACGCCCAGAACGTCACGGCCAACGTCGCCAACCTCGTCGCCGTGGTCTCGGCCGCGGCGGCGAACCCGCTGGTCAAGGTGGCGGCGTTCGGCTACGGCGTACGCCGGGCGGCCGCGGCGCGCCGGCACGCCGAGACCGAGCGTGAGGTGCGCGACGCCATGAAGCAGCAGCGGCGGGCCGCCCGTCGCCGCGACCGCTGACCCGCCGGCCGCGACCAGGAGGTGCAGAGGAACATGAGACGCTTGTTCTGGCTGGGTGTGGGGCTGGCCGTCGGTGTCGTGGTGGTCCGCAAGGCCACCCGCACGGCGCAGTCGTACACGCCGGCCGGCATCGCGAGCACGTTGTCGCAATCTGCTGGCGGTCTGGTCGAGTCGCTGCGTAGCTTCGTGGAGGACGTCCGGGTCGGGATGGCCGAACGCGAGCAGGAGATCCACCAGGCGTTCGCCCAGGGCGAGGCGTTCGACGACCAGTTCGCCGACCTGCGGGAGGATCCGCGGATCGGCGACCGAGAGATCTTTCCGGAGGAACACCAGCGATGAAGACGGCGGAGATCAAGCGGCGCTACCTCGCGCATTTCGAGGCCAACGGCCATGCCGTGGTGCCGTCCGCTCCGCTGCCCGCCATCAGCGACCCGAACCTGCTGTTCGTCAACGCCGGCATGGTGCAGTTCGTCCCGTACTTCCTGGGTCAGCAGACCCCGCCGTACAAGCGGGCGGTCAGCGTCCAGAAGTGCATCCGCACCCCGGACATCGACGAGGTCGGCAAGACCAGCCGGCACGGCACGTTCTTCCAGATGAACGGCAACTTCTCCTTCGGTGACTACTTCAAGGCCGGGGCGATCCCGCTCGCCTGGGACCTGGTCACCAAGCCGCAGTCCGAGGGCGGATTCGGCCTCGACCCGGAGCGGATCTGGCCGACGGTCTACCTCGACGACGACGAGGCCTTCGAGATCTGGCGCTCGGTGGGCGTGCCGGCCGAGCGGATCGTGCGCCGCGGCAAGGCGGACAACTTCTGGTCGATGGGCATCCCCGGCCCGTGCGGCCCCTGCTCGGAGCTCTTCTACGACCGCGGCCCGGAGTACGGGCGCGAGGGCGGCCCGGCGGTCGACGAGGACCGCTACATGGAGTTCTGGAACCTCGTCTTCATGCAGTACGAGCGGGGCCCGGGCACCACGAAGGAGGACTACCCGATCCTCGGCGAGCTGCCGGCGAAGAACATCGACACCGGCATGGGCCTGGAGCGGATGGCCTCGATCCTGCAGGGCGTCGACAACCTCTACGAGATCGACGAGGTCCGGCCGATCCTGGACCGGGCGGCCGAGCTGACCGGCAAGCGGTACGGCGCCAACCCGAGCCACGTCGCGAGCGAGTCGCACCCGGACGACGTGCGGCTGCGGGTCGTGGCCGACCACGTGCGCACCGCGCTCATGCTCATCGGCGACGGGGTGACCCCGTCGAACGAGGGGCGCGGCTACGTGCTGCGCCGCATCATGCGCCGCGCGATCCGCGCCGTGCGGCTGCTCGGCTGGCAGGACCGGGCGCTGCCCGAGCTGCTGCCGGTGGCCCGGGACTGCATGGCGCCGTCCTACCCGGAGCTGGCCGCCGACTTCGACCGGATCGCCGACTACGCGTACGCCGAGGAGGACGCGTTCCTGTCCACGCTGCGGGCCGGCACCACGATCCTCGACGCGGCGATCGCCGAGACCCGCACCGCCGGGGGCAGCTCGCTCTCCGGCGAGAAGGCGTTCCAGCTGCACGACACGTACGGCTTCCCGATCGACCTCACCCTGGAGATCGCGGCCGAGCAGGGCCTCCAGGTGGACGCGGAGGGCTTCCGCCGGCTGATGGCCGACCAGCGGGCCCGGGCGAAGGCGGACGCGCAGGCGCGCAAGACGGGGCACACGGACCTGTCCGCGTACCGGGCGGTGCTCGACGCGGGCGGCCCGGTGGAGTTCACCGGCTACAGCGAGGTGTCCCGCGAGGCGCGGATCCGGGCGCTGCTCGGCGCGGCCGGCCCGCTGGGCGGCGCGGTCGAGGGGGAGACGGTCGAGCTGGTGCTCGACACCACCCCGTTCTACGCGGAGGGCGGCGGTCAGCAGCCCGACCAGGGGCTCATCACCGTGGGCGGCGGCCAGCTGGAGGTGTTCGACGTCCAGCAGCCGGTGCCCGGCCTCATCGTGCACCGTGCGCGGGTGGTCCGGGGCGAGGTGCGCCCCGGCGAGACCGGCTTCGCCGAGATCGACACGAGCCGGCGGCGGGCCATCTCCCGCTCGCACACGGCCACGCACCTGGTGCACCAGACCATGCGCAACTTCCTCGGCGAGTCGGCCACGCAGGCCGGGTCGCTGAACGCGCCGGGCCGGCTGCGCTTCGACTTCAACACCCCGACCGGAGTGGCGCCGAGCGTCCTGCGTGACGTGGAGCAGCAGGTCAACGAGGTGCTCCTGGCCGACCTGGAGGTGCACGCCTTCATCACCTCGCTGGAGGAGGCGCGCCGGATCGGGGCGATGGCGCTGTTCGGCGAGAAGTACGGCGAGCAGGTGCGGGTCGTCGAGGTCGGTGACTACGCCCGCGAGCTGTGCGGCGGCACCCACGTGGCCCGGTCCGCGCAGCTGGGTCTCGTGAAGATCCTCTCCGAGTCGTCCATCGGCTCGGGCGTACGCCGGGTCGAGGCGCTGGTCGGGATGGACGCGTTCAACTTCCTGGCCCGCGAGCACCTGCTGGTCTCCCGTCTCGCGGAGCTCTACCGGGTGCCGTCCGACCAGGTGGCCGACCGGGTGGAGCAGACCGTCACCCAGCTGCGCGACGCCGAGAAGGAGTTGGAGAAGCTGCGGGCCCAGCTGGTGCTGGGCGGGGCCGGGGCGCTCGCGGCCCAGGCCCGGGACGTGCGCGGGGTCGCGTACGTCGGCACCGAGGCGCCCGAGGGCGCGGCCGGCAACGACGTGCGGACCCTCGCCCAGGAGATCCGCGGCAAGATCGACCCGGCGCGGCCGGCGGTGGTGGCCGTGGCGGCCCGCAACAACGGCAAGGCGTCGCTGGTGGTCGCCGTGAACCAGGCGGCCCGCTCCCGGGGCCTGGCCGCCTCGGATCTGGTGAAGGCGGCCTTCTCCGGGAGGGGCGGTGGCAGCCCCGACCTGGCCCAGGGCGGCGGCCTGCCGGCCGCGGAGGCGCCGAACCTGCTCGTGACCGTCGAGAAGGCGATCGCCGAGGCGTGATGCGCGGTCATCTGCGACCAGGGCGGACCACCCGGTCCGCCCTGGCCCGTCTCGCCCGGGACGTCCGGTGACCGGACCGTCGCGGGGTGTCCGCCTCGGCGTGGACGTCGGGCAGGTCCGGGTGGGCGTCGCCCGCTCCGATCCGCACGGGGTGCTGGCCACCCCGCTGGTGACGCTCGCCCGCGACCGCACGGCGGCGCCGGACGCGGTCCCCAGCGACCTGGCCGAGCTGGCCGCCCTGGTCGCCGAGCACGAGGCGGTGGAGGTCGTCGTGGGGCTCCCGGTCGACCTCGCCGGTCGTCACGGACCGGCGGCGGTGCAGGTGAAGGCGTACGCTGAGCGACTGGCCGATGTGATAGCGCCGGTGCCGGTAACGCTTACCGACGAGAGGATGTCGACGGTCGTGGCTTCTCGTAGGCTGGCCGAACGTGGTGTCCGAGGAAAACGCCAACGCGCGGTGGTCGACCAGGCCGCCGCGGTGGAGATCCTGCAGAGCTGGCTGGACGCGCAGCGGAGGCGGACGTAATGATCGACGATCTCGACCTGGGCTTCGATGAGGCGGATCGGGGGGAGAAGGGGCGGCACCGGCGCAGCTACGTCCGCAAACGCAACGGCAAGGGCGGCGGCCGGGGCCGGACGGTCCTCGCGTTGCTGCTCGCCCTGGTCCTGCTCGGCGGCATCGGCGGGGGCGCGTTCTACGGCTTCGACCGGATCCAGAACTACTTCGTCACCCCCGACTACGAGGGCGCCGGGACCGTCGAGGTCACGGTCGAGATCAAGCAGGGTGCGCTGATCGCCGACATGGCGGACACCCTCTACGCCGCCGGGGTCGTGAAGAGCGCCAAGGCGTTCGTCGAGGCGGCCGCGGACAACTCCCGCAGCCGGAACATCCAGCCCGGCACCTACAAGCTGCGCAAGCAGATGAGCGGGGCGCACGCGGTCAACGCGCTGCTCGACCTGAAGAACCGGATCGTCAACGGCGTCACCATCCCCGAGGGCCGCACGGCCAAGAACGTGTACAAGCTGCTCTCGGAGAAGACGAAGATCCCGGTCAAGGAGTTCGAGACCGCCGCGAAGGACCCCATCGGGCTCGGCGTGCCGGACTGGTGGTTCAAGCGCAGCGACGGCAAGAAGGTCAAGCCGTCGATCGAGGGCTTCCTCTACCCGGACACCTACGAGATCCCGCCGAAGGCCACGGCCGAGAGCATCCTCAAGCTCATGGTGGAGAACTTCCTCACCGTCACCGGGCAGATGGAGTTCGCCGACCGGGTGCAGAAGGAGCGCGGCGGCATCACCCCGTACGAGGCGCTGGTCGTCGCGTCGCTCGCGCAGGCCGAGGCCGGCAACAAGGACGACCTCGGCAAGGTCGCCCGGGTGGCCTACAACCGGGTGTACGGCGAGTTCCCGTGCGGCTGTCTGGAGATGGACGTCACGGTCAACTACTACCTGGAGTTGATCGGGAAGCCGACCAAGGCGTCCAAGGACATGACCGACGCCGAACTCGACGACCCGAAGAACCCGTACAACCGCAAGCTGCGCGGTCTGCCGCCCACCCCGATCAACAACCCGGGCAAGGAGGCCATGGCGGGGGCCATGGACCCGCCGCCCGGCAAGTGGCTGTTCTTCGTGGCGATCGACAAGGAGGGGCACTCCGCCTTCGCCGAGACGTACGAGCAGCACCAGCGCAACGAGGCCAAGGCCCGGGAGGCCGGGATCATCTGATGGCGCGGCCACGGCGGGCGGCGGTGGTCGGCAAGCCGATCGCGCACTCCCTCTCCCCGGTGATCCACAACGCCGGCTACGCGGCGGCGGGGCTGGCCGGGTGGTCGTACACCCGGATCGAGTGCGCGGAGTCGGAGCTGCCGGGGCTGGTCGCCGGCCTGGGCCCGGAGTGGGCCGGGCTGTCGGTGACCATGCCCGGCAAGGAGGCGGCGCTCGCGGTGGCCGACGCCGCCTCGGCGGTCGCGGTCGCGGTCGGTGCGGCGAACACGCTGGTACGCCGGCCGGACGGCTCGTGGTACGCCGACAACACCGACGTGACCGGGATGGTGGAGGTGCTCGCCGGGGCGGGGGTGCGCCCCGGCGCGAGGGTGACCGTCCTCGGCGCTGGCGGGACCGCCCGGGCGGCGCTGGCCGCCGCGGCCCGCCTCGACGCCCGTACGGTGACCGTGGTGGCCCGCCGGGCCGCCGCCGTCGACGGGCTGCGCCCCGTGGCGGACGCGGTCGGTGTGCCGGTGAGAGGCGCCGACTGGGCGGACGCCGCCGCGCACCTCGTCGCCGACGTGGTCGTCTCGACCGTGCCGAAGGGGGCCGCCGACCCGCTCGCCGACGCCGTGACCTGGCGGCCGGAGACGGTGCTCTTCGACGCGCTCTACGACCCGTGGCCGACGCCGCTGGCGACCGCCGCGGCGGCCGCGGGCTGCCGGATCGTCTCCGGGCTGGACCTGCTGCTGGCCCAGGCGCTCGGCCAGTTCGCGCAGTTCACCGGAGTGCCGGCGCCGCGCGACGCGATGGCCGCCGCGCTCGCCGCCGCCCGCCGGGGCTGACCGCCCGGCCGTCCGGGACGGGCCACTGTGGGCTCCCTTAGCCGGGGTTCAAGACGCGCTTAGGCGGCCCGTGCCCTGTCCGCGACACGCCGCGAAGGTGGTTACGCTGCTCTGCGTAGACGCAACGGACACAGGGAGTTGCCCGTGGTCAGGCGTGGACTGCACCGACGTCCCCGGACCGGCGCCGGCCGGCGCCGGGTCGCCGCGCTCGGCGCACTGGCCGCGGCGGTGGTCGCCGGCGTCGTGGCGACGATGCTGCCGCTGGTGGCCGCGGACGACGTGTCGATCCGGGCCGTCGCGGACACCACGGCCACCACCGTGCCGGAGGACGGGGACAACGCCGTCCGGACCACCCTCGCCACCTGCCCCGCCCGGTGCGACGGCAACCCCCGGGGCGGCCGCGACGCCGTGATCCGGTTCGCGGTGACCACGCTGCCCGCCACCGCCGTCAACGTCCGCGCCACTCTCCGGGTGTACGCCTGGGGGGCGTTCGCGGCCACGGTGACCGCCCACGCGTCCCCGGTCGACGCCGCCGCGGCCCGCCCGGCCCCGGCGCCACCGGGCCCCGCCCTGGACCGCGTGACCGGTGTCCGGCCCGGCTTCAACGAGTGGGACGTCTCCGGCCTGGTCACGGGGAACGGCACGGTCACCGTGTCGCTGGCGCAGACCGGCCTGGAGACCCGGATCTACTGGGCGTCCACGGAGAACCGCGACCCGGACCTGCGTCCTCGACTGCTCGTCACCTACGACGTGGGGGACCCGCCGTCGCCCGCGGCCACGACCCGCCCCGCCGTTCCACCGTCGCCCAGCGCCGCCCCGGCGCGGCCCGCGCCGGAACCGTCCCCCACCGTCGAGGCGACCACGGCCGCGCCACGGCCCACGCAGAGCCCGCCCGCCGGCCCGACCGGCTGCGGCGAGGTGTCGGCGAAACTCGTCCCCTCCTGCGGCGCCTGGTGGGGCATGTACGCGCCGGCCAGCGCGGCGATCGGCTGGGACCACGGCCGCGCCGTCGACGACGTGGAGGCGCAGGTGGGGCGGCGATTCGACATCGTCCACCGCTACCACGACTTCTCCAACACCGGCAGCAACGGGGCCTTCCCCGACGTGTACGAGCGCCGGCAGATGCGCGAGGGTCGCCTGCTCTTCTTCGCGTGGGAGTCCCGCATCTTCTCCAGCGGCACGGTGCTGACCTGGGCCGATGTCTACGGCGGACGGTACGACGCGACGATCGACGCGGTGGCGGCCCGGATCCGCGACACCGGTGTTCCCGTGTTCCTCGGCTTCGACCACGAGCCGGAGGACGAGCCGGCCAAGGGCAGCGACGCCGACTTCGTCCGCGCCTGGCGGTACGTCCACGACCGCTTCGCCGCGGCCGGGGCGGACAACGCGGTCTGGGTCTGGACGATGATGGGCTGGTCCGGCCACTACGACCGGTACGCCGGGCTGTACCCCGGCGACCGGTACGTCGACTGGGTGGCCTACGACCCGTACAACTTCCACGCCTGCAACGGCAGCCGGGTGTGGAAGAGCCCGAGCGAGACCATCGGCCCGTTCTACCGCTGGCTCGACGAGCACGGCATCGGGGCCGGCAAGCCGCGGATGCTCGCGGAGTTCGGGACCAACGTCGACGCCGCGGACCCCACGGCCAAGCGGCGGTGGTTCGAGGAGTTCCCGGCCGCCCTCAAGGCCCACCCGAAGATCAAGGCCGCCGTCTACTTCAACTCCGCCGGCATGACGACCACGACCGCGACCTGCGACATGACGATGAACCACGACGCCTCCGCGCTGGCCGGGTTCATCCGCGCCGGCCGGGACGACCACCTGAGGCAGCCGACGCCGGGGAGTCGCTGACCGCCGGTCCGTGGTCGCCGGTCCGTGGTCGCCGGTCCGTGGTCGCCTGTCCGTGATCGTCGGAAGAGTCGGACATCCGACTTCCGTTCGTCGATCGGCCAATCGGCGGATATCGCGGACCGTGGTCGACGGGGCACGCTACGCGAGGTCTGGATCCACCTTGGAGGCGCAGCGTGCCCGAACTCCCGTCCGCCCGGCGGCCCGCCGGACGACTTCGCATCCGGGCGGGGGTGGTCGCACTGGCCACCGTCGCCGCGGTGCTGACCGTGCCGGCGACGTCCGCCGCGGCCGCGGTCCCCGCCCCGCAGCCCGGGACCCTCGTGTCGGCGGACCCGGCCGACGCCACGCCGCACGCGAGGGACGGGGAGACGCGCGCCTTCGCGCAGATCGGGGACACGGTCTTCGTCGGCGGCAGCTTCACGCAGATCCGCCAGACCGCCGCTTCCGCGTGGATCGCCCGGCCCTACCTCTTCGCGTACGACCGGCGCACCGGGGCCATCTCCACGACCTTCCTCCCGGCGCTGGACGGTGCGGTCAACTCGCTGGTCGCCGGCCCGGGCGGGACGCTCATCGTCGGCGGCGCCTTCAAGAACGTCAACGGCGTGTCCCGCAAGAACCTGGTGGCACTGCACCCGGGCACCGGGGCCACCGTCGCCGGCTGGGTCGGCCGCTCCGACGGCGGGATGATCCGCGACATGGCCCTGCACGGCAACTGGCTCTACGTGGCGGGGGCCTTCAACTGGCTCAACGGCGCCGCGCACTCCGGGCTCGGCCGGCTCGACGCCACCACCGGCGCCGTCGACCCGACGTTCACCGTCGACGCCACCGTCGGCCGGCACGGCACCGGGTCGTACGCCTGGACCATCGACCTCACGCCCGACGGCCGCACCCTGGCCGTCGGCGGCAACTTCACCTCCGTGGACGGCCTGCCGCGCAACCAGATGGCGCTCGTCGACGTGACCGGCACCCCGACCGTGCTCGACTGGAGCACCGAGAAGTTCGTGGCGCCCTGCGCCTCGCCCGCCACGTTCGTCCACTACGTGCAGGACGTGGAGTTCGGCCCGGACGGCAGCTGGTTCGTGGTGGGCACCAACGGCGGCGCGGGCTGGCCCGCTGCGTACTGCGACGCCCTGGTCCGGTTCGAGACCGGCGCCCGGGGCGCCGGGCAGCTGGGCACCTGGGTGAACTTCACCGGCAACGACACCATCACCTCGGTGGAGGTGGCCGACAACATCATCTACCTCGGTGGGCACTTCCGCTGGCTGAACAACCCGAACGCGAGCGACGCGGCCGGGCCCGGCGCGATCGACCGCCTCGGCATCGCGGCCGTCACCCCCGCCACCGGCCTGCCGGTCAACTGGAACCCCGGACGTCGCGGCAGCGACACCATGCCTCCCGGCACCAGCACCTGGGGTTCGCAGCTGCCGGTGCTCTGGCGGGGCAGCGACGGCCTCTACTTCGGGCACAACTCCGACGGCATGGGCCGCGAGTACCACGGCCGGCTCGGCATGTTCCCGCTCGCCGGCGGGCGGACCATCACGCCCAAGAACCCGCCGACCGCGACCACCGGCCACCTCTACCTCGGCACGGCCGAGGGGCAGCTCGCGAAGGTGCCGTTCGACGGGGCGGCGCTCGGCGCGCCGACCACGGTCAGCCAGCCCACCTACACCGGGGCCGGAGCGACCTGGCGGGTGAGCGACCGCATCTACTGGTCGCACCTCGTCCCCGGCACGCCCACCGGCAGCCGCCTCGACATCTCGATGTTCAACGGTGGCGCCATCGGCGTGCCGTGGGAGTCGTCCGGCTACAACGACTGGTTCAACCCGGCGGCGATGACCGGCGCGTTCTTCCTGGACGGCCGCCTGTACTACACCCGCGCCGGCGCCAACGCCCTCTACTACCGCTACTTCGAGGTCGACGGCAACTACCTCGGCGCCACCGAGTTCACCCTGCCCACCACGGGCATGACGTGGTCGTCCGTGCGGGGCATGGCCTGGGTCGGAGGCCGGATCGTCTACGGGGCCACCGACGGCGCGCTGCGCAGCGTGCCGTTCGACCCGGCGGGCGCGCCGGCGGTGAACGGGGCGGCCGCCACGACGCTCGCGCCCGCGACCGCCGCCCTGACCTGGTCCACCCCCCGGATGTTCTTCTCCGTGCAGTGACGGTCTCACCGTCCGTGACCACCCCTCGGTAGTGTGCTCCTGGTCGCAGACATCGACGACAGACGGTGGATCCTCCATGACTGACGCATCCGACGGCCGGCCCGCCGACGCCTCCGGCGGCCCACCGGCGCGCACGCTCACCCTGGCCGACCTGCTCCGCGTCCCGCTGCACCGGCTCCGCCTGATCGCCGCGACGGCCGGGGTGGGCCTGCTCGCCGCGGTCGGCTACGTGCTGGTGGCGCCGCCGATGGTCACCGCCAACGCGGTGGTGGCCGTGCGGCCGGTCGTCACCGACGCGTTCACACCCAGCGGCGCGGCCGCCGACCGGGCGGTGAACATGAACGTGGAGAGCGGCATCGCCACCGGCACGGAGGTGGTGCGGAGGCTGGCCGACGCGAACGGCGGCGACCAGCGCGACGTGCGGGACGCGCTCACGGTCGAGGTGCCGACCGGCGGGCAGATCCTGCGGTTCGCCTACCGCGCCCGCTCCGCCGACCAGGCCGTCCGGAGCGTCAACCTGGCGGCACAGACCTACCTGGACGTACGCCGCGGCATGTACGAGAAGCAGCGGGCGGAGATGCTGCGCTCGTACGACGACAGCATCGGCAGGGTCACGGCGCAGCAGGGCGCGTTGCAGCGGCGGATCGCCGGTGCCCGCGACGGTGCCCTCGACGCCGCGGTCGCCGAACTCGCCGGGGTCAACAGCCAGCTCACCCAGCTCAACTCGGCGCGTACGGAGATCGCCGCGGTCGACGTGAACCCCGGCTGGGTCACGCGGACGGCCGAGCGCGCCCTGGTCTCCTCCGGCGGGAAGCGCCCCCTCTACCTGTTCGCCGGCCTCCTCGGTGGGGCGCTGATCGGGGTGGTGCTCGCGTACGCGTGGGAGTCGGTGGACCGCCGGGTCCGGTCGGTGGCGGACGGCCGCGAGGTGAGCGGGTTGCCGCTGCTGGGCACCGTCCGGCACCAGTGGTCCCGCGGCGGGCACCGGGCCGTCGAGGCCGACCTGCGCTACGTGGCCATGGCGATCGCCGAGCGCGTCCGGCAGCCCGCCCGGGTGACCCTGCTCGCCGCCCGGGAGGACCCGACCCTGCTCGCGGCGGGCCTCGCGACGGCGCTCGCCGTCGAGGGGCGGGAGGTGTTCGTGGCCGACGACAGCGGCCGCGTCGAGCGGCTGCGGGCGGCCGTGCTCGCCGACGAGGTGCGGGTGCCCACCGTCGTCGACCGGAGCCGACCCGCCGTGCCGAGGCCACGCCCGTCGGGCGCGACGGTGCTCGGCGGCCCGACGGCCGAGCCCGTGACGTCACGGCGGCCGTCCCCGCGCCCGCCCGGCGCCGCCCCCTCGGTGGAGGTGGACCCGACACTCACCCTGTCCCGGCTCGGGACCGCGCGCGACGGTCGCAACGGCCGGGTGGTGAGCGTCGAGGCCGTGGTGGTCGGCCTCGGCAGCGTCCGGTTCGGCAGCTGGCGGCAGGGCGCCGACCACGGCCTGGTGCTCTACAACGCACCGCCGGCGGAATCCGACCCGCGCGGCGTCGTCATCGCCCGCCAGGGCACCGCCGTGGTCGTGGTGGAGCGGGACCGGACCCGGCAGAGCGATCTGCGGCGGCTCGTGGACCGGCTCCGCACGGCCGGCGTCACACCGCTGGGCTTCGTGCTGACCCACAACGGCTGGGGCTGACGGTGCCCGCCACCCGCGCCCCGGCCACCTGCGACCCGGCCGGGGAGCGCCCGCCCCGGCCGCCCGAGCCGGTCCCGCACCGGCCGCCGCTGCTGCCGCTGTGGCCGCTGGCGGTGATGTTCGGCCTCGTGCCGCTCTGGTGGCTGGCGGGCGCGTTCTACCTCGGCTGGTCGCTCCTCGGCGCGCTGCTGTTCGCGCTGCTCGTGGTCCGCGGCCGGGTGCCGCTGCCACCGGCCACCGGGCTCTGGCTGCTGTTCCTGGCGCTGGTCGTGGTCAGCGCCACCCGGCTCACGTCGTCCGGATCGGTGCCGGCGTTCGGTCTGCGGCTGGGCTTCTACGTCACCGCGATCGTCGTCGGCGTCTACGTGTACGCCCTCGCCCGCGAACGCGCCGATCCCGCGGCGGTGCTCGTGCCGCTGTGCGCGTTCTGGCTCGGACTGGTCGCGCTGGGCTGGCTGGGACTGCTGGCGCCGCGGCTCGCGCTCACCACGCCGACGGAGCTGCTCCTGCCCGCCGGTGTGGTCGCCGACTCCTACGTGCAGGACCTGGTCCACGTCGCGACGACGGAGTACAGCCAACGGTCCCTCGACCCGATCTTCCGGCCGGCGGCGCCGTTCCCGTACACCAACAACTACGGCAGCGCGTACGCCATCACCCTGCCGTGCGTGGTCGCGTACACGATGCTGCGCGGGCGCGGCGCCCTGCGCTGGGTGCTGCTGGCGTCCCTGCCGCTGTCGCTGGCGCCCGCGTTCCTCACCCTCAACCGGGTGATGTTCGCGAGCCTCGGCGTGGGGCTCGCGGTGCTCGGCGTCCGGGCGGCGCTGCGGGGGAACGTGCGGGTCGGCGCGTCCGTCGTCGGCGTGCTCGTCATCGGCGGCCTCGCCGCGCTGTTCATCCCGGTGGCCGAGCTGATCGGCGACCGGGTGCGGACCACGGACACCAACAGTGACCGGGCCTCCCTCTACGCGGAGGTATTGCGCCGCATCGGGGACTCGCCGTGGCTCGGCTACGGCGCGCCGGTCAACGCGGACACCGTCTCCGCGCAGGCCCCGGTCGGCACCCAGGGGCAACTCTGGATGGTCCTGTTCAGCCACGGGATCCCCGCGCTGCTCTGCTTCGTGGCGTGGTTCGTCGTGGCCGCCGTCCGCTGTCGCCGGGCCCGCTCGGCGGCCGGGCAGTGGCTCGCCGTGGTGCCCGTCATCTGCCTGGTGCAGATCCCGTTCTACGGCATGGCCAGTCCGAACCTGGCCGTCGCCTTCTTCGCGGTCGCCTTCGCGGTGGCGCTCACCGAACGGGAGACCGCCCCCGCGCCGCCCCGCACCGGACGTCTGGGGGCGGTGCCGGCATGACGGTGACCCGGCCGCCGGCCGAGGGCACGGCGGAGGCGCGGCACAGCACCCGCAGCGGCGTCGCCGGTCTGCTCGGCGCGGCCTGCAACGGCCTCTTCGGCTTCCTGCTGGTGGTGGTCATCACCCGCGGCTACGGCACCGCCGGCGCCGGCGCGTTCTTCGCCGCCGTCGGCGTGGTCACCATGACCGCCGCCCTCTGCACCCTGGGCGCGGAGACCGGTCTGATCTGGGCGCTTCCCCGGCGCCGTGGGGGCAGCGAGGGAGACCTCGCCCGGGTGCTGCCGGTGGCCCTCTTCCCGCCGCTGGCCGTGGCCGCCGCCGTCGGGACCGCCGGGATCGTCGTCGCCGACTCGCTGGCGCCGCGCCTGCTGGACGACCCCGGCGCCGACGGCCCGGCCCTGCTCGCGGTGAGCTTCGCCGCGGTGCCGCTCGTGGTGGCGATGACGCTCCTGTTCGCCGTGCTGCGCTGCGTCCGCCCGATGCGCGCGTACGTCGCCGTGCAGTCCGTCCTGCTGCCGGCCGCCCGTCCGGCGCTGGTCGGCGCGGTGGCCCTGGCCGGCGGCAGCGTGCTGGCGGGCGTGGTCGGCTGGCTGCTGCCGGCGGCCTGCGCCGTCCTCGTCTGCGTGGCGCTGGTGGCCGGGCCGCTCGGTCTCGGCCGGGACACGCCGGTACGCACCGTGCGCGCCGACTGGTCGGCGTTCTGGCGGTTCGCGCTGCCCCGGGCCGGTTCCGCGGCGATCGACGCCAGCGTCGTGTGGGTGGGCGTGCTGCTCACCTCGGTGCTGGCCGGGCAGGCCGACGCCGGCGTGTTCGGGGCGGTCGGTCGCTACATCCTCGCCGGGCAGCTCGCCCTGCACGGGCTGCGGGTGGCGGTCTCGCCGCAGCTGTCCCGGCTGCTGGGCCGCGGCGAGCGCGGGGCCGCGGCGGCGGTGCACCGGCGCCTCACCGCCTGGGCGCTCGTGCTGTCCTGGCCGGTCTACCTGCTGCTGGCCGTGTTCGGGCCGGCGTTCCTGCAGCTCTTCGGCCCCGAGTTCGCCGCGGGCGCCACGGCGATGACGGTGCTCGCGCTGGCCATGCTCGTCAACACCGGCGTGGGCAACGTGCAGAGCCTGCTGCTGATGGGCGGGCGCAGCGGGCTGCACCTGGCGGCCACGCTGGCCGGCCTGCTGGTCACCGTCGCGCTGGGCCTGTGGCTGATCCCCGGGCACGGCGTGACCGGCGCGGCGCTGGCGTGGGCGGCCGGCATCGCCACGGAGAACCTCCTCGCCTTCGCCTGCGCCCGGGCGGTGGTCGGCGAGCCGTTGGTCGACGGGGCGCTGCGGCGCGCCGCCGCCGGGACGCTCGCGGCCGTCGGGGTCGCCGCGCTGGCCGGGCTGCTCACCGCAGGGCGGGGCATCCCCGGCCTCGTGGTGGCGCTCGCCGTCCTGGCGGCCGGCTGCCTCGGCGCGTCCGCGCTGCCCGGGGTGCGTCAGCGCGTCCGGGCAACCGTGAGTCAGATCCGCGGGCGGGACGGGGCGTCGGCGGACGCCGCCCCGGCCCTCGCGACGAAGGGCAGGTGAGATCCGGTGCCGTCCATGCGGGACCGCGTGAAGCAGTTCGTGCCGACCCAGGTGACCAGCCGGGTGCGGGAGTCGCTCGTGGACTACGGGGTGCGCACCAGCGACCGGCGGCCGCTGCCGGACTTCCTCATCATCGGCACCAAGCGGGGCGGCACCACCTCGCTGTGGAACTACCTCATCCAGCACCCGCTCGTGCCCCGCCTCTTCCCGGCGTGGAACACCAAGGCCACGCACTACTTCGAGGAGAACTGGCGGCGGGGCGAGGCGTGGTACCGGTCGCACTTCCCGACCGTCCGGCAGCGGGCGGCGTTGGAGAGCCGGTTCGGCGGACCGGTGCGCGTCGGCGAGGCCGCCCCGCTGTACATGTTCCACCCGCTGGCGGCGCAGCGGGTCGCCGCGCTCATGCCGTCGGTGCGGCTCGTCGTGCTGCTGCGCGACCCGGTGGAACGGGCGTACTCGCACTGGAAGGAGCGGCGTACGCACGGCGTCGAGCCGCTGGACTTCGCCGCGGCGCTGGCCGCCGAGGAGGCGCGGACGGCGGGGGAGCGGGACCGGCTGATCGCCGAGCCGGAGTACCACAGCCAGCGGTACGACTGGTACAGCTACCGGGCCCGGGGCCGCTACCTGGAGCACCTGGAGCCGTGGCTGGAGCGGTTCGACCGCAGCCGCTTCCTCTTCCTGCCCAGCGAGGACCTCTACCGCGACGCCCGGGCGGCCTACCGCCGGACGCTGGAGTTCCTCGGGCTGCCCCCGTTCGACCTGCCCGACTTCCGGGTCTACAACGACCGCCGGTCCGCGCCGCTGGAGCCGACCCTGCGGGCCGAGCTGACCGCGTACTACCGGCCGTTCAACGAGGCGCTGCGGGGGCGGCTCGGCGTGGACCTCGACTGGCCGGACCGGGTGTCGTGACGGCTCCCGCGTCGCGTGACCCGCGCTCCCGTACCGACGGGCTCGGCTGGGTGACCCGGGCGCTCTTCGGCGACGACCGGGTCGCGGTGACCGTCGGCGGCGCGGCGCCGGCCGGTCACCGGGTGGCGGCCCGGTACGCGGTCGTCCCGTCGGTCTCCCGGGCCCGGTTCCTGCTGCCGCTGGGCGCGCACCGGGCCACCGCGGCGTCGCTGCTGGCCTACAACGCGCTCCGGCCGCCGACCGTCCGCGCGGTGCGGGCCGCGCTCGGCGGGCTGTCCCGGATCGGGGCCGCCGGCCGAGTGTTCCCCACGCTCACCGTCTCGGTGCCGGCCGGCGTCCCTGCGGCGGAGCTGCTGCTCACCGCGCGGCTCGCCGAGGCGCTGGGCGGCGGGCCGCTGCACGCCGGCTGCGGGGTGCGGCCACCGGACCCGAACCACAAGCCGACCCTCCAGCTCTTCACCGCCGACGGCCGGCCCCGCGGGTACGCGAAGATCGGCTGGAACTGCGCCACCCGGCCGCTGGTCACCGTCGAGGCCGCGGCGCTGCGCGCCCTCGCGGGGCTGGCCGGGGTGCCCGACCATCCGGCGACGCCCCGGCTGTTGGCCGAGGTGGACTGGGCGGGGCAGCGGATCGCCGTGGTGGAGCCGCTGCCGCCCCGGGTCCGGGGGGTGCCGACGAGCGACCCGCCCCGGATCGCGGCGCTGCTCGCGGTGGCGCGGCGGGGCCGCCCGCCGGCACCGCCCCGGCCGCTGGCCGGCTCGCCGTTCCTCGCCCGGCTGGCCGCCGAGGCGGCCCGGGCGGACGCCACCGGCGTGCGCGGGCGGGCCGTCGCCGCGGTGGCCGCCCTCGAGCGGCGGCACGGTCCCACGGCGGTCGAGTTCGGCCACTGGCACGGCGACTGGGTGCCGTGGAACCTCGGCCGGCACGACGGCGGGCTGGTGGCCTGGGACTGGGAGCACAGTGGACGGGACGTCCCGGTCGGCTTCGACCTGGCGCACGACGCGTTCCAGCGGGCCCTCGTGCTGCGTGGCGAGCCGGCCGCGGCCGCCGCGGCGCAGGTCGACGCCCAGCTCGACCGGTACGGCGACCGGATCGGGCTCGGACCGGCGCAGCGCCGGGCGGTGGCCGACGCGTACCTGGTGGAGATGTGGCTGCGCACCTGGCGGCTGGCCGACGCCGGGGCCGGTTGGAACCCCGCCCTGCATCCCGTACTGCTCGATGTGATCGAGAAACGACACATTGGCTGATCCCGGCGAATCGGCACGCCGAGAGGCGTTGACCCGCGCCGAAGAGTGACGGAAGAATTGCTGCTCGTGACGACGGGGGTACGTCCCGGCAAACGCCCGGTGTGACGACGTGTGGGGAGTCGCGTGGACGCGAACATCGAGGACGGCGGGCCTCCCGTCCTGCTGCTGGTCGGATCCAGCGGCGGCCACCTGGCCCAACTGCTGGCACTGCGGCCCTGGTTCGAGAAGTGGCACCGGTGCTGGGTCACCTTCGACACACCGGAGGCCCTGTCGCTGCTCGACGGCGAGGACGTGACCCCGGCCCACCACCCGACGACCCGCAACCTGCCGAACCTGCTGCGCAACACGGTGCTCGCCTGGCGGGTGCTGCGCCGCCGGCGGGTCGCCGCCGTGGTCACCACGGGCGCCGGCGTCGCCGTGCCGTTCGTCGTCCTCGCCCGGCTGCGTCGCATCCCGACCGTCTACATCGAGGTGTACGACCGCATCGACACCCCGACGCTGTCCGCCCGGCTCTGCCGGCCGTTCCTCTCGGCCATGCTCGTGCAGTGGGACGAGCAGCGGCGCCAGTACCCGGAGGCGACCGTCGTGGGGACGCTGCTGTGAACGGGGAGGCGAGCGCCGGCACGGCGCCGGCCCGCCCCGCGCCCCACGGGCCCCACCCGGTCGGCCGGCCGGATCCGGGACGGGTGCCCCGGCAGCGCGACCGTGCCGAGGCCGCCCGGCTCCAGCTGCTGGTCGCCGTCGGCACCGACCGGCACCCCTTCGACCGCCTGCTCGGCTGGTTGGAGGAGTGGCACGTCGAGACCGGCGACCGGGTGGGCCTCACCGTCCAACACGGACACACCCGGGCCCCCGCGGTGCCCGGCGCGGTGCCGTTCCTCGGGCACGACGCGCTCCAGGCCGCGATGGCCGACGCCGACCTGGTGGTGTGCCACGGCGGCCCGGCGACGATCCTGGAGGCGCGGCGGCACGGGCACCTCCCGATCGTGGTCCCGCGGGACCCGTCCCGGGGCGAGCACGTCGACGACCACCAGCAGCTCTTCGCCCGCCGGCTCGGCGCGGCCGGCATGGTGGCCCTGTGCGAGTCCCAGGAGGAGCTGCGCCGATCGCTCGCCACCGGGCTCGCCGACCCCGCCCGCTTCGCCGTGGCCGCGGACGCGCGGGGTCACGACGCGCAACGGGCGGCGGTGGCCCGGGTCGGGCAGATCGTCGACGATCTCGTCGCCACGGCGGCCCGGCGGCGGGCCTGGTGGCGGATCTGGGGCCGGCCGGTGCGTGACGCAGGGGGTCACCGGTGAGCGCGGCGCCCACGGTGAGCGTCGTGGTGCCCACACGGGACCGGCCGGAGCTGCTCCGCGCCGCCGTACGGGCCATCCTCGGCCAGGACCACCCCGGCGCCGTCGAGGTGGTGGTCGTCCACGACCAGTCGGAACCGGACCACTCCCTCGCCGAGCTGTCGCGTCCCGACCGGCGGGTCCGGGTGATCCGCAACGAGCGGACCCCGGGGCTCGCCGGGGCGCGCAACTCGGGCACCCTGGCCGCCGAGGGCGACCTGATCGCGTTCTGCGACGACGACGACGAGTGGCTGCCCGGCAAGCTCGCCGCCCAGGTCGCGGCGCTCGCCGCCGCGCCGGACGCCGAGTTCGCGAGCTGCGGCATCCGGGTCAGCTACGACGGGCGCACCGTCGACCGGGTCCTCGGCGCGACCCGGGTCACGCTGGCCGACCTGCTGCGCGACCGGATGACCGAACTGCACCCGTCGACGTTCCTCATCCGCGCGGCGGCGGTGCGCGACGGGTTCGGGCTGGTCGACGAGGAGATCCCGGGCAGCTACGCCGAGGACTACGAGTTCCTGCTCCGGGCCGCGCGCAGCGCGCCGCTGGTCAACCTGCCCACGCCGTACGTGCTGGTGCGCTGGCACAAGCGGTCCTACTTCGCGCAGCGCTGGGACACCATCTCGGCGGCGTTGCAGTGGCTGCTGAGCCGCTACCCCGAGTTCGCCGGGCAGCCGGCGGGGGAGGCGCGGGTGGCCGGGCAGATCGCGTTCGCCCGGGCCGCCTGCGGGGACCGGCGCGGGGCGCTGCGGTGGGCCCGTCGCACGCTGCGGCGCAACCCCCGGGAGCCCCGCGCCTACCTGGCGCTGGCGGTCGCCGGGCGGGTGGTGCGGGCCGACGCCGTGCTGCGCACCCTGCACCGGCGGGGCCGGGGGATCTGAGCCCGACCGATCGACCGAGGAGTGAGATGACCCTGCACGCGCTCCGGTTCCGCCTCGTGGACTCGCCGACGTCGCTGGGCGCGCGGCGGCGGGCGCGCCGCGCCGCCTGGCTGGCCGACACGTTCCCCGCGCTCGCCGACATGACCGTGCTCGACCTCGGCGGCCGGGTGGAGAGCTGGTCGCGGGCGCCGGTGCGCCCGGCGCACGTGCACGTCGTCAACCTGGAGCCCCTGCCCGCCGAGCTGCCACCCTGGGCGGAGGCTGACCACGCGGACGCCTGCGAGCTGCCCGCCGGGATCCTCCGCCGCCGCTACGACCTCGTGTTCAGCAACAGCGTGCTGGAGCACGTGGGCGGCCACGAGCGCCGCCGGCGGATGGCCGACGCGGTCCGGGCGTTGGCGCCCGCGTACTGGGTGCAGACGCCGTACCGGTACTTCCCGGTCGAGCCGCACTGGGTGGCGCCCGGCATGCAGTTCCTGCCGGTGCCCGCGCGCGTGTTCGTGGCGCGCAGGTGGCCGCTGGCGTACACGCCGGGCAAGTCGTACGAGGCGGCCATGCGGCAGGTGCTGACCACGGAACTGATCGGCCGGGCCGAGCTGCGGTACCTCTTCCCGGACGCCACCATCCGCGGCGAGCGCCTGCTCGGCCTGACCAAGTCGTTGATCGCGGTCCGCCGGCCCTGACCGGCCGCCGCACGTCCGCAGGGCGGGACGGGGCGGGCACCGCACCGGCACGGCCACCGGGCGTGACAGACTTGCCGCTGTGTTGCGCTGGTTGACCGCAGGGGAATCGCACGGACCCGCCCTCGTCGCGATGCTCGAGGGGGTTCCCGCCGGAGTCGAGGTGACCACCGGCGACATCTCCGCCGAGCTGGCCCGCCGCCGGCTGGGCTACGGCCGTGGCGCGCGGATGTCGTTCGAGCAGGACGAGATCGAGATCATCGGCGGCCTGCGGCACGGGGTCACCATCGGCAGTCCTGTCGCCATCCGGGTGGGCAACTCCGAGTGGCCCAAGTGGCGCACCGTGATGGCCGCCGACCCGGTCGACCCGGCGGAGCTGGCCGGGCAGGCCCGCAACGCGCCGCTGACCCGTCCCCGGCCCGGCCACGCCGACCTCGCCGGCATGCAGAAGTACGGCCACACCGACGCCCGGCCGATCCTGGAGCGCGCCAGCGCCCGGGAGACCGCCGCCCGCGTCGCCGTCGGCACGGTGGCCAAGGCGCTCGTGCGGCAGACCCTCGGCGTCGAGATCGTCTCGCACGTGGTGGAGCTGGGATCCGTCGCGGCCAAGCCGGGGCTGCGGCCCCGCCCGGAGGACGCCGCGCGGATCGACGCCGACCCGCTGCGGTGCCTCGACCCGGAGGCCAGCGCGCGGATGGTCGCCGAGGTCGACGCGGCGAAGAAGGCCGCCGACACCCTCGGGGGAGTGGTCGAGGTGCTGGCGTACGGGGTGCCGCCGGGCCTGGGCAGCCACGTGCAGTGGGACCGCAAGCTCGACGCCCGGCTGGCCGCCGCGCTCATGTCCATCCAGGCCATCAAGGGCGTCGAGATCGGCGACGGCTGGCAGCAGGCCCGCTCGCGGGGCTCCGCGGCGCACGACGAGATCATCCCCTCGGCCACCGGCGTCCGGCGGGTCACCGACCGGGCCGGCGGGCTGGAGGGCGGCATCACCACGGGCGAGCCGCTGCGGGTGCGGGCCGCCATGAAACCGATCTCGTCGCTGAACCGCGCCCTGGCCACCGTCGACGTCACCACCGGCGAGCCGGCCACCGCCATCAACCAGCGCTCGGACGTCTGCGCGGTCCCCGCCGCCGCCGTGGTGGCCGAGGCGATGGTCGCCCTCGTGCTGGCGGAGGCGACCATGGAGAAGTTCGGCGGCGACTCCGTCGCCGAGATCCGCCGCAACCTCGCCGGCTACCTGGACGCGCTGGTGATCCGGTGAGCGCCCCGGACCGCAGCAGGCCGGTGTGCGTGCTGGTCGGAGCCCCCGGCTCGGGCAAGACGACGGTCGGCCGGGCGCTCGCCGAGGCGCTCGGCGTGGAGTTCCGGGACACGGACGCCGACATCGAGCAGATGGCCGGCAAGCCGATCCCGGAGATCTTCATCGACGAGGGCGAGGCGCACTTCCGTACGCTCGAACGGGCCGCCGTGGCCGCCGCGCTCGCCGGCTGCCCGGGGGTGCTCGCCCTCGGCGGCGGCGCCGTGCTCGCCGAGGAGACCCGCGCGGCCCTGGTCGGGCACACCGTGGTGCACCTGTCCGTCGAGCTGTCGGACGCGGTGAAGCGGGTCGGCCTGGGAGCGGGCCGGCCGCTGCTGGCGATCAATCCGCGGGCCACGCTCAAGCAGCTCATGGACCAGCGCCGGCCCCTCTACGCGGAGGTGGCCACCGCGACCGTGGCGACCGACGGGCGCACGCCGGAGGAGATCGCCGCCGAGATCGCCGCCCTGCTGAAGGGCTGACCGCCGGTACCCACCAGGTGGACGACGCCGCCCGCACCGGCCCCGCTGGACTAGGCTGCCGGCGATGGACGAGGTGACCCGGATCCCGGTCGGCGGCGAGCGGCCGTACGACGTGCTGGTGGGACGCGACCTGCTCGACACGCTGCCCGGCCTGCTGCCCGGCGCCACCCGGGTGGCGCTGCTGCACGCCCCGCCGCTGAAGGAGCTGGCGGACGCGCTCGGCGAACGGCTGCGGGCCGCGGGAATGACCCCGCTGCCGGTGGAGGTGCCGGACGCGGAGGCGGGCAAGCAGATCGACGTGGCGGCCGCCTGCTGGGACCGCCTCGGCGCGGCGGGTTTCACCCGCTCCGACGCGGTGGTCGGCGTGGGCGGCGGCGCGGTCACCGACCTGGCCGGGTTCGTGGCCGCGTGCTGGCTGCGCGGGGTGCGCTGGGTGCCGGTGGCCACCTCGCTGCTCGGCATGGTCGACGCCGCGGTGGGCGGCAAGACCGGCATCAACACCGCCGCCGGCAAGAACCTCGTGGGTGCCTTCCACCCGCCCGTGGGGGTGCTCGCCGACCTCGCCACGCTCGACAGCCTGCCGGCGGCCGAGCTGGCCGCCGGGATGGCCGAGGTCGTCAAGTGCGGCTTCATCGCCGACCCGGCGATCCTCGACCTCGTCGAGGCGGACCCGGTGGCGGCCACCGACCCGACCGGGCCCGTGGCGCGCGAGCTGATCGAACGGGCGATCCGGGTGAAGGCCGACGTGGTCTCCGGCGACCTGCGCGAGTCCGGGGTGCGCGAGGTCCTCAACTACGGGCACACGCTCGCGCACGCCATCGAGAGGGTGGAGGAGTACCGCTGGCGGCACGGGCACGCCGTGGCGGTCGGCCTGGTGTTCGCCGGCACGCTGGGGCGACTCGCCGGCCGGCTGGACAAGCCGACGGCCCGCCGGCACCGCAGCGTGCTCGCGGCGCTCGGGCTGCCCACCGGCTACCGCGCCGACGCGTGGCCGCGGCTGCTCGACGCCATGCGGGTCGACAAGAAGGCCCGGGGCAGCCGGCTGCGGTTCGTGGTGCTCGACGGGTTGGCCCGCCCCGCGATCCTGGAGGGCCCCGACGAGG
The DNA here is from genome assembly GCF_036184225.1 of Micromonospora globbae. Classification (NCBI taxonomy): domain Bacteria; kingdom Bacillati; phylum Actinomycetota; class Actinomycetes; order Micromonosporales; family Micromonosporaceae; genus Micromonospora; species Micromonospora globbae. The sequence goes on along the minus strand of NZ_CP108084.1, from coordinate 3,045,028 downwards.
AGCTGCTGCACGCGGCCTACCGGGAGGTGGCGCAGGCGTGAAGGTGTACGTGCTGAACGGGCCGAACCTGGGCCGGCTGGGCACCCGCGAACCGGACGTGTACGGCGCGACCACCTACGCGGACCTGGTGGCGCTCTGCGAGTCGACCGGGCGGGAGCTGGGGCTCGACGTCACCGTGCGGCAGACCGACGCCGAGCACGAGCTGCTGGGCTGGCTGCACGCCGCCGCCGACGAGGGTGCCGCCGTCGTGCTCAACCCGGCCGCCTGGTCGCACTACTCGTACGCGGTGCGGGACGCCTGCGCGATGCTGCGCGGCCCGCTGGTCGAGGTGCACATCTCCAACATCCACGCCCGGGAGGAGTTCCGGCACCACTCGGTGGTCTCGGCGGTGGCGACCGGGGTGATCGCCGGGCTCGGCGTCGACGGCTACCGCCTCGCGCTGCACCACCTCGCCGCGCGCGCCGGCTGAGCGCGGTCGGCGCGTACGGGCCGACGGGCTGGGCCCCGGCCGGCGACGCGGGACGGCGATGGGCGAGTGGCGGTCGCGGCGGTGGGCGGTGGCGGTCGGCGCACGGCGGGGGAGGGCGCAGCTTGTAGACTTTCCAGGTCTGTCCGCCAATTCATGATCAAGGCAGGAAATGGCCACCACCAACGACCTGAAGAACGGCCTGGTACTCAACCTCGACGGGGAGCTCTGGTCCGTCGTCGAGTTCCAGCACGTCAAGCCCGGCAAGGGTGGTGCGTTCGTGCGTACCACGCTGAAGAACGTGCTCTCCGGCAAGGTGGTCGACAAGACCTTCAACGCGGGCACCAAGGTCGACACCGCGACCGTCGACAAGCGCACGATGCAGTACCTCTACGCCGACGGCGAGGACTACGTCTTCATGGACCTGGAGACGTACGACCAGATCACCGTCCCCGGCGGCACGGTCGGCGAGGCGGCCAACTACCTGCTTCCCGAGGCCGAGGTGATCGTCGCCACGCACGAGAGCGTGCCGCTCTACGTCGAGCTGCCGACCAGCGTGGTGCTCGAGGTCACGTACACCGAGCCCGGCCTGCAGGGCGACCGCTCCACCGGCGGCAACAAGCCGGCCACCGTCGAGACCGGGGCGACGGTCCAGGTGCCGCTGTTCATCACCACCGGCGAGAAGATCAAGGTCGACACCCGGGACGGCCGTTACCTCGGCCGCGCCTGATGGCCGAGGGTCCCAAGCAGCAGATGCCGGCGCGCCGCAAGGCGCGCAAGCGGGCGCTCGACGTGCTGTTCGAGGCCGACCTGCGTGACCGTCCGCCCGTCGAGGTGCTGGCCGGCTACCTGGAGCGGATCGAGCGGCCCCACCCGGAGCACCTGGGCTACGCGGTGGGGCTGGTCGAGGGGGTGGCCGCGCACCTCGACCGGATCGACGAGCTGATCGCCAGCTACGCCGAGGGCTGGACGCTCGACCGGATGCCCACGGTCGACCGCAACCTCGCCCGGATCGCCGTCTACGAGTTGCTCTACGTCGACGAGATCGACGACGCCGTGGCGATCAGCGAGGCCGTGGAGCTGGCCCGGCAGATGTCGACCGACGACTCGCCGCGCTTCCTCAACGGGGTGCTGGGTCGGATCGCCGAGTACGCCACCCGCTGACGGGTTCCCGCGCCGCGCCGTGCCGGGCGCGGAAGATCACACTCGATCCATGATGTGGTGGCCTCCCGGGTGCCGGGAGGCCACCACATCCGTGTTGTTGGCGCGATCCGGGCGCGCCGACGGTGCGGTCCGGGCGGGCTGGCGACGGGTGGTGTCTACGACGAAGGGCCCGTGCCATACGGCACGGGCCCTTCGGTCGGGTTCCTCGGGCTACTCGGCCTCAGGAGGCGAAGAACGCCCGCGGGTCGGCGACGAGCACGCCGTGCTCGGTGAGCCGCTCGATCAGACCCGACGGCGAGGCGTCGTACACGATCGCGAGGGCGCGCAGGTCGTCGGCGCGGATCGACAGCACCCGGCCGTTGTAGTCGCCCCGCTGCTGCTGGATGGCGCGGGCGTACCGGGCGACGTAGGCCAGGTCCTCGGAGGCCTCGTCGTAGAGCCGCTCCAGGTCCAGGACGATCTTGCTGGTGGGCTCGTGACGCACCCCACTGCCGTCGGGCAGCAGCTCCGAGACGGGAACGCGGTAGAAGTCGGCCAGTTCGGCCAGGCGGGACACCGTGACGGCGCGGTCGCCGCGCTCGTACGAGCCGACCACCACGGCCTTCCACCGCCCGTTCGACTTCTCCTCCACCCCCTGCAGGGACAGCCCCTGCTGCTGGCGGATCGAGCGCAGGCGGGCGCCCAGGGACTTGGCGTATTCAGAGGGCATTCGGACACTCCCAGTGCTGCGGGGGTTCTCCCAGCGATTCGCTACGGAGCGTGACGGTACGGGGATTGCGACACCGGGTCAAGTGGTCGTGACCTTACCGTTGGGGAGCACGGGGGGAGTTATCCCCATTTCGCCGCGCTGATCCGGTGGTCAGTGGCCGGCCGCGGTCAACCCGGTGACCACTGGTAACGTGGCGTGAAGCCTGCGCGCCGGCCGTCCGCGGCCGCGCCGGAGGCGTCCGACGTCCTTTAACGACCCGTCCCGTGAGGCGGGGAAGGAGGTCCGCCGTGGCCTGCCCACCGGCTGCCCAGTCGCCGACCGCGCGACAACCCTCGGTGAAGGTGATCCTCGCCAGCGCCGACGTGCAGCGCGTCATCGACCGCATCGCACACCAGATCCTCGAAAAGACCCAGGGCGCCGCCGACACCGTCCTGCTCGGCATCCCCACCCGGGGCGCGCCGCTGGCCCGGCGCCTCGCCGCCCGGATCAGCACCTTCGAGGACGTCGACATCCCGGTCGGCGTGCTCGACATCACGCTCTACCGCGACGACCTGCGCCGGCACGCGACCCGGGCGATCGGTCCCACCCAGGTGCCGACCGGGGGCATCGACGGCAAACGGGTCATCCTCGTCGACGACGTGCTCTTCTCCGGCCGGACCGTCCGGGCCGCCCTCGACGCGCTGAACGACGTGGGCCGCCCCGCCTCGGTGCAGTTGGCCGTCCTGGTCGACCGGGGCCACCGCGAGCTGCCCATCCGGGCCGACTACGTCGGCAAGAACATCCCGACGTCGTTGAGCGAGAGCGTGAAGGTGACGCTCGCCGAGACCGACGGCGCGGACGGCGTGAAGCTCTACGGAGGGGTCACCGCATGATCCGGCACCTGCTCTCCGGCGCCGACCTCGACGCCGCCACCGCCACCCGGATCCTCGACACGGCCGCCGAGATGGCCACCGTCGCCGGGCGCGAGGTCAAGAAGCTGCCCGCGCTGCGCGGGCGCACCGTGGTCAACCTCTTCTACGAGGACTCCACCCGCACCCGGATCTCGTTCGAGGCCGCCGCGAAGCGGCTCAGCGCCGACGTGATCAACTTCTCGGCGAAGGGTTCCAGCGTCGCCAAGGGCGAGAGCCTGAAGGACACGGCCCTGACCCTCCAGGCGATGGGCGCCGACGCGGTGGTCGTGCGCCACCCGGCCTCCGGCGCCGCGCACCGGCTCGCCGAGTGGGTCGACGGGTCGGTGGTCAACGCGGGCGACGGCACGCACGAGCACCCCACCCAGGCACTACTCGACGCGTACACCATGCGCTCCCGGCTGGGGCGGCTCGCCGGCCTGTCCGTCGCGGTCGTCGGCGACGTGCTGCACAGCCGCGTGGCCCGCTCGAACGTGCTGCTGCTCTCCACCCTCGGCGCCAAGGTGACCCTGGTCGGGCCGCCCACGCTGATCCCGGTCGACATCGCGGCGGCGCTCGCGCCGGACACCACCGTCTGCTACGACCTCGACGCGGTGCTGCCGACCTCGGACGTGGTGATGATGCTGCGGGTCCAGCGGGAGCGCATGACCGACTCCTACTTCCCCTCCGCCCGCGAATACGCCCGGCGCTACGGGCTCGACGGGCCCCGGATGCGGCGGCTGCCCGAGCACGCGATCGTCATGCACCCCGGCCCCATGAACCGGGGCATGGAGATCACGCCCGAGGTCGCCGACTCACCCCGCTCCACCATCGTCGAACAGGTCGCCAACGGCGTCTCCGTCCGGATGGCCGTCCTCTACCTGCTGCTCGGGGGGAACAACGCATGAGCGAGCGTCAGCGAGCGAATCATCGGCACAGTGCGACGGTGCCTCAGGCCGGCGCCGAGCGGAGCGAGGTGGCGGCGTGAGCGAGCGTCAGCGAGTGAATCATCGGCACAGTGCGACGGTGCTTCAGGCCGGCGCCGAGCGGAGCGAGGTGGCGGCGTGAGCGAGCGTCAGCGAGTGAATCATCGACAGAGTGCGGGCGTGCCTCAGGCCGGCGCCGAGCGGAGCGAGGTGGCGGCGTGAGCGCGTACCTGATCAAGGGGGTCAGCCCGCTCGGGGCCGCCCCGACCGACCTGCTGATCCGCGACGGCGTGGTCGCCGAGGCCGGCTCCGGCCTCAGCGCCGCCGGAGCCACCGTGGTCGACGCCGACGGGCTGGTCGCCCTGCCCGGCCTGGTCGACCTGCACACGCACCTGCGCGAACCGGGCCGGGAGGACGCCGAGACGGTCGAGTCCGGTTCCCGGGCGGCGGCGCTCGGCGGGTACACGGCCGTGTGCGCCATGGCGAACACCTCGCCGGTGGCCGATACCGCGGGCGTGGTCGAGCAGGTGTGGCGGCTCGGCCGGGAGGCCGGCCTGGTCGACGTGCAGCCGGTGGGGGCGGTGACCGTCGGCCTCGCCGGCGAACGGCTCGCCGAACTCGGCGCGATGGCCGACTCGGCGGCCCGGGTGCGGATCTTCTCCGACGACGGGCACTGCGTGGCCGATCCGCGGCTCATGCGCCGGGCGCTGGAGTACGTGAAGGCGTTCGACGGGATCATCGCCCAGCACGCGGAGGAGCCCCGCCTCACCGAGGGCGCGCAGATGCACGAGGGGGAGGTCTCCACCCGGCTCGGGCTGACCGGCTGGCCGGCGGTGGCCGAGGAGGCGATCATCGCCCGCGACGTGCTCCTCGCCGAGCACGTGGGCAGCCGGCTGCACGTGTGCCACGTCTCCACGGCGGGCAGCGTCGAGGTGCTGCGCCACGCCAAGGCCCGCGGCGTGCGGGTCACCGCCGAGGTGACGCCCCACCACCTGCTGCTCACCGACGTCCGGGCCGAGACGTACGACCCGGTCTACAAGGTCAACCCCCCGCTGCGCACCGACGGCGACGTCGCCGCGCTGCGGGCCGCGCTGGCCGACGGGGTGATCGACGTGATCGCCACCGACCACGCGCCGCACGCCGTGGAGGACAAGGAGTGCGAGTGGGCGTACGCCCGGCCCGGCATGCTGGGGCTGGAGACGGCGCTGTCGATCGCGCTGGAGGTGCTCGGCCCGCGCTGGGACCTCATCGCCGAGCGGATGTCGCGCACCCCGGCCCGGATCGCCGGCCTGGAGTCGCACGGTGTCGACCCGGCGCCCGGCGCGCCGGCCAACCTCACCCTGGTCGACCCGGCGGCGCGCCGCGTCGTCGAGCCCGGGGAGCTGGCCAGCCTCAGCCGCAACACCCCGTACGCCGGGATGACGCTGCCGGGTCGCGTCGTGGCGACCTTCCTGCGCGGCGAGGCGACGGTTCTCGACGGAAAGGCAGTCAAGTGATCCGAGCGAGGAGCGCAGCGGAGCGGAGCCCCGCGGTCCGGATCGAAGGTAGGGACCTGAACCGGGCGAGGAGCGCAGCGGAGCGGAGCCCCCGGTTCGTCGAAGGAAGTGCAGCATGAAGCGCAGAAGCGCCATCCTCGTCCTCGAGGACGGACGGACGTTCCACGGTGAGGCGTACGGCAGCGTGGGGGAGACCTTCGGCGAGGCCGTCTTCACCACCGGCATGACCGGCTACCAGGAGACCCTCACCGACCCCTCGTACCACCGGCAGGTGGTCGTGCAGACCGCCCCGCACATCGGCAACACCGGCGTGAACGGTGAGGACGACGAGTCGTCGCGGATCTGGGTCGCCGGCTACGTGGTGCGCGACCCGGCCCGGATCGGCTCCAACTGGCGCGCCACGGGCGGGCTGGAGGACCGGCTCGCCGCCGAGGGCGTGGTCGGCATCAGCGGCGTGGACACCCGGGCGCTCACGCGGCACCTGCGGGAGCGCGGCGCGATGCGGGTCGGCATCTCCAGCGTCGAGGACGACCCGCGGGCGCTGCTGGCCCGCGTCCGGCAGGCTCCGGAGATGGTGGGCGCCGACCTCTCGGCGGAGGTGACCACCGCCGAGCCGTACGTGGTGCCGGCCCAGGGCGAGCACCGGTTCACGGTCGCCGCGCTGGACCTCGGGATCAAGCGCAACGTGCCGCGACGGCTGGCCGTCCGCGGGGTCACCACGCACGTGCTGCCCGCCTCGTCCACCATCGAGGACGTGCTCGCCACCGGCGCGGACGCCGTGTTCTTCTCGCCCGGTCCGGGCGACCCGGCGACCGCCGACGGGCCGGTGGCGCTGGCCCGGGAGGTGCTGGGCCGGCGGATCCCGCTGTTCGGCATCTGCTTCGGCAGCCAGATCCTCGGGCGCGCGCTCGGCTTCGGGACGTACAAGCTCGGCTACGGCCACCGCGGCATCAACCAGCCGGTGCTCGACCGGGCCACCGGCAAGGTCGAGGTCACCAGCCACAACCACGGCTTCGCGGTGCAGGTGCCGGGCGCCGGGGTCGGGGCCGTCGTCCCGGACCAGGTGATCGACACCGAGTTCGGCGGCGTCCAGGTCAGCCATGTGTGCCTCAACGACAACGTGGTCGAGGGGCTGCGGGCGAAGGACGTGCCCGCGTTCACCGTCCAGTACCACCCGGAGGCGGCGGCCGGCCCGCACGACGCGGACTACCTCTTCGACCGCTTCGCCGAGCTGATCGAAGGCGGAAAGTAATGCCCAAGCGGAGCGACCTGAAGCACATCCTGGTCATCGGCTCCGGGCCGATCGTGATCGGGCAGGCCTGCGAGTTCGACTACTCCGGCACGCAGGCGTGCCGGGTGCTGCGCAGCGAGGGGATCCGGGTCAGCCTGGTCAACTCGAACCCGGCGACCATCATGACCGACCCGGAGTTCGCCGACGCCACGTACGTCGAGCCGATCACCCCGGAGTTCGTCGAGCTGGTCATCGCCAAGGAACGCCCGGACGCGGTGCTGCCCACCCTCGGCGGGCAGACCGCGCTGAACACGGCGGTGGCGCTGCACGAGTCGGGTGTGCTGGAGAAGTACGGCGTCGAGCTGATCGGCGCGAACATCGACGCGATCCGGCGCGGCGAGGACCGGCAGCTGTTCAAGGACATCGTGGCCAAGGCCGGCGCCCGCATCGGCGTCGAGGACCCGTCGTCGCTGGTGCCCCGCTCGCGGGTCTGCCACTCGATGGACGAGGTCCGGGAGACCGTCGCGGAGCTGGGCCTGCCGGTGGTGATCCGGCCGTCGTTCACGATGGGCGGCCTCGGTTCCGGCATGGCGCACACCGCGGAGGACCTGGAGCGCATCGCCGGCGACGGCCTGGCCGCGAGCCCGGTGCACGAGGTGCTCATCGAGGAGAGCGTGCTCGGCTGGAAGGAGTACGAGCTCGAGCTGATGCGCGACCGCCACGACAACGTGGTGGTGGTGTGCTCCATCGAGAACCTCGACCCGATGGGCGTGCACACCGGCGACAGCGTCACCGTGGCGCCCGCCATGACCCTCACCGACCGCGAGTACCAGCGCCTGCGCGACCTGGGCATCGCGGTGCTGCGCGAGGTCGGCGTGGACACCGGCGGCTGCAACATCCAGTTCGCCGTGAACCCGGCCGACGGCCGCATCGTGGTCATCGAGATGAACCCGCGGGTGTCCCGCTCCTCGGCGCTCGCCTCGAAGGCCACCGGCTTCCCCATCGCGAAGATCGCCGCGAAGCTGGCCATCGGCTACACCCTCGACGAGATCCCCAACGACATCACGCTGAAGACCCCGGCGGCGTTCGAGCCGACGCTGGACTACGTGGTCGTCAAGATCCCCCGGTTCGCGTTCGAGAAGTTCCCCGGCGCGGACGCGGAGCTGACCACCACCATGAAGTCGGTGGGTGAGGCGATGAGCCTCGGGCGCAACTTCACCGAGGCGCTGAACAAGGCGATGCGCTCGATGGAGACGAGTGCCGCGGGCTTCTGGACCCGGCCGGACCCGGACGGCGCCACGAAGGAGAACACCCTCGCCGCGCTGCGGACGCCGCACGACGGGCGGCTCTACACCGTGGAGCGGGCGCTGCGGCTGGGCGCCTCGATCGCCGAGGTGGCCGCCGCCTCCGGTGGCATCGACCCGTGGTTCCTCGACCAGATCGCGAGCCTCGTCGAGCTGCGCGAGGAGATCGTGGCGGCGCCGGTGCTCGACGGCGACCTGCTGCGCCGCGCGAAGCGGGCCGGGCTGTCGGACCGGCAGCTCGCCGCGCTGCGCCCCGAACTGGCCGCCGAGGACGGCGTCCGGACGCTGCGGCACCGCCTCGGCATCCGGCCGGTCTACAAGACGGTGGACACCTGCGCCGCCGAGTTCGAGGCGAGCACGCCGTACCACTACTCGTCGTACGACTCGGAGACCGAGGTCGTCGGCTCGGCCCGGCCCAAGGTGCTCATCCTCGGCTCCGGGCCGAACCGCATCGGGCAGGGCATCGAGTTCGACTACTCGTGCGTGCACGCCGTGCAGGCGCTGCGCTCCGCGCCGGCCGGCGGCGCGGGTGCCGGCGGCTACGAGACCGTGATGGTCAACTGCAACCCGGAGACCGTCTCCACCGACTACGACACCGCCGACCGGCTCTACTTCGAGCCGCTCACGTTCGAGGACGTGCTGGAGGTCTGGCACGCCGAGGACACCTCCGGGCGGGCCGCCGGCGGGCCGGGAGTCGTCGGGGTGATCGTGCAGCTCGGCGGGCAGACGCCGTTGGGGCTCGCGCAGCGGCTCAAGGACGCCGGGGTGCCCATCGTCGGCACGTCGCCGGAGTCGATCAACCTGGCCGAGGAGCGGGGCGCGTTCGGCGCGCTGCTGGCCCGGGCCGGCCTGCGGGCACCCGCGTACGGGCTGGCGACCTCGTACGAGGAGGCGAAGGCGATCGCCGACGAGATCGGCTACCCGGTGCTGGTGCGCCCGTCGTACGTGCTCGGCGGGCGGGGCATGGAGATCGTCTACGACGACGCGACGCTGCGCGACTACATCGGGCGGGCCACCGACATCTCGCCGAACCACCCGGTGCTCGTGGACCGCTTCCTCGACGACGCCATCGAGATCGACGTGGACGCGCTCTGCGACGCCGAGGGCGAGGTCTACCTCGGCGGCGTCATGGAGCACATCGAGGAGGCCGGCATCCACTCCGGCGACTCGTCCTGCGCCCTGCCGCCGATCACCCTGGCCGGCCCGCACCTGGCCCAGGTCCGCCGCTACACCGAGGCGATCGCCCGCGGCATCGGCGTACGCGGGCTGCTCAACGTGCAGTACGCCCTCAAGGACGACGTGCTCTACGTCCTGGAGGCGAACCCGCGCGCCTCGCGGACCGTCCCGTTCGTCTCCAAGGCGACCGCCGTGCCGCTGGCCAAGGCGGCGGCCCGGATCGCGCTCGGCGCGACCGTCGCCGAGCTGCGCGCCGAGGGGCTGCTCCCGGCCACCGGCGACGGCGGCACGATGCCGGTGGACGCGCCGATCGCCGTGAAGGAGGCGGTGCTGCCCTTCAAGCGCTTCCGCACGCCGGCCGGCAAGGGGATCGACTCGCTGCTCGGCCCGGAGATGAAGTCGACGGGCGAGGTGATGGGCATCGACACGAACTTCGGGCACGCGTTCGCGAAGTCCCAGTCGGCCGCGTACGGCTCGCTGCCGACCTCGGGGCGGATCTTCGTGTCGGTCGCCAACCGGGACAAGCGCGCCATGATCTTCCCGATCAAGCGCCTCGCGGACCTGGGCTTCGAGATCGTGGCGACCGCCGGCACCGCCGAGGTGCTGCGCCGGCACGGCATCGCCTGCGACCAGATCCGCAAGCACTACGAGGCGGGCGAGGGCGAGGACGCGGTCTCGATGATCCTCGGCGGGGACGTGGCCCTGGTCGTCAACACCCCGCAGGGCTCCGGCGCGAGCGCCCGCTCCGACGGGTACGAGATCCGCAGCGCCGCCGTCACCGCGGACATCCCGTGCATCACCACGGTGCCGGGCGCGGCGGCGGCCGTGATGGGCATCGAGGCGCGCATCCGGGGCGACATGCGGGTACGCCCGCTGCAGGAGCTGCACGCCGCGCTGCGGGCCGCCCAGTGACGGCCCGCCGCCCGCACCCTCCTCACCGCGCCGATCACCCTCACCGCGCCGATCACCCTCACCGCGTCGATCATGAGGTTGGCGGGGGGTTCGATCTCCGGATCGCCCGCCAACCTCATGATCACCGGGGCGGGAGCGGGAGCGGTGGCTGGGGCCGGGGCCGGGGCCGGGGCGGGGGCCGGGTGTGGTGATGTTCGAACGGGTTCTGCGGCCCGCCCTGTTCCGGATCGGCGGCGGGGACGCGGAGACCGCGCACGAGTGGACGCTGCGGCGGCTCGCCGCCGTGTCCCGCTCGCCGGCCCTGCTGGCGGCGCTGCGCGCCCGCTACGCGGTACGCGCCCCGCGCACCGTCTTCGGTGTGGAGTTCCCCAACCCGGTGGGCCTCGCGGCCGGGATGGACAAGAACGGCGTGGCGCTGCCGGCGTGGCCGGCGCTGGGCTTCGGCTTCGTCGAGGTGGGCACGGTGACCGCCCACGCACAGCCCGGCAACCCGCGGCCCCGGCTGTTCCGCCTGCGCGACAGCGAGGCCGTCGTGAACCGGATGGGCTTCAACAACGCCGGCGCGGAGGCGTTGGCCGCCCGGCTGGCGGCGCTGCCCCGGCCGCTCGGCGTGCCGCTGGGCATCTCGCTCGGCAAGTCCAAGGTGACCCCGCTGGAGGACGCCGTGGACGACTACCTCGCCTCCTACCGGGCGCTGCGCGGGCACGGCGACTACTTCGCGGTCAACGTGTCCTCGCCGAACACCCCGGGCCTGCGGTCCCTGCAGGACCGGTCGCACCTGGACGCGCTCCTGGCGGCGCTGGTGGGGGAGAAGCCGATCCTCGTCAAGATCGCACCGGACCTCACCGAGCCGGCGATCGCCGAACTGCTGGAGGTCTGCCTGGCCCGGGGCGCGGCCGGGGTGATCGCCACGAACACCACGCTCGCCCGTGACGGCCTGGCCCCGACCGACCGGGCGCGGGGCGCCGAGACCGGCGGGCTCTCCGGCCGGCCCCTCGCGGCGCGGGCCCGCGAGGTGGTCTCGTTCGTGCACCGGGAGACCGGTGGCCGGCTGCCGGTCATCGGGGTGGGCGGCATCGTCGACCCTGACGACGCGGCCCGGATGACCGACGCCGGCGCCAGCCTCGTGCAGCTCTACACCGGCTTCATCTACCGGGGCCCGGCGCTGGTGCGCGCCGCCGCCCACGCCACCACCCGAACCACCCCCAACCCACAATCCCCGTAACCCCAAACCCGCCCCCACGCCCCCGCGCCCCCACCCGAGCCCCGCGATCTTGCACTTTCGGCCCCGACCTACGGCGCATACCGGACGAAACAGGGGCCACAACTGCAAGATCGCGGGGGAGAGGGGCGCGCGCGGCGCGAGGGCGCGGGGAGGGGAAGGGCGCGGGGTTAGAGCTAGGAGGTCAGGTGACACCTGGGGAGATCCTCGACGTGGACCGGGCGCACGTGTGGCACCCGTACGCGGCGCTGCCGCCGGCCAGCCCGCCGTACGTCGTGGAGAGCGCGCAGGGCGTACGGCTGCGCCTGGCCGACGGCCGGGACCTGGTCGACGGCATGTCGTCGTGGTGGGCGGCCATCCACGGCTACCGCCACCCGGTGCTCGACGCCGCGGTCACCGACCAGCTCGGCCGGATGAGCCACGTGATGTTCGGCGGGCTCACCCACGAGCCGGCGGTGCGGCTCGCGCGGACGCTGGTCGAGCTCACCCCGGACGGCCTGGAGCACGTCTTCCTGTGCGACTCCGGGTCCGTGAGCGTCGAGGTGGCGATCAAGATGTGCCTGCAGTACCAGCGGGCCACCGGCCGGCCGGAGCGCCGCCGGCTGGCCACCTGGCGCGGCGGCTACCACGGCGACACCTTCCACCCGATGAGCGTCTGCGACCCGGAGGGAGGCATGCACCACCTGTGGGGCGACGTGCTGCCCCGGCAGGTCTTCGCGCCGGTCCCGCCGGGCGGCTTCGACACGCCGCCCGACCCCGCGTACGCCGCCGCGCTCGCCGAGGCCGTCGAGCGGCACGCGCACGAGCTGGCCGCCGTGATCGTGGAGCCCGTGGTGCAGGGGGCCGGCGGGATGCGGTTCCACCATCCGGAGTACCTGCGGGTGCTGCGCGAGGTGACCCGCGCGCACGGGGTGCTGCTCGTCTTCGACGAGATCGCCACCGGGTTCGGCCGTACCGGCGTCATGTTCGCCGCCGAGCACGCCGGGGTGGCCCCCGACGTGATGTGCGTGGGCAAGGCCCTCACCGGCGGGTACCTCACCCTGGCGGCCGCGCTCTGCACCCCGGAGATCGCGCGCGGCATCTCCGCCGACGGCGTGCTCGCCCACGGGCCCACGTTCATGGGCAACCCGCTCGCCTGCGCGGTCGCGAACGCCTCCATCGGCCTGCTGCGGGCCGGAGACTGGGCTGCCGAGGTGGCGAGGATCGAGGCGGGTCTGCGTGCCGGCCTGGAGCCGCTGCGCGGCGCGCCGGGGGTCGCCGACGTGCGGGTGCTGGGCGCCATCGGGGTGGTGCAGCTCGACCACGAGGTCGACCTGCCGGCGGCGACCACCGCCGCGGTCGCCGAGGGGGTCTGGCTGCGGCCGTTCCGGGATCTGGTCTACACGATGCCGCCGTACGTCACGGACGACGCCGACGTGGCCCGCATCGCGGCCGGGGTGGCGGCGGCCGTGAAGGCGGGCTGAGCCGCTGCGGCGCCCACGAGGGCGTGCCGGGTGGCGCGGCGCCATCCGGGCTGAGCGAGGGAACCGTGACCGGGTGGCGTGGCGCCGCCCCGGGCTGAGCGAGGGAACCGTGACCGGGTGGCGTGGCGCCGCCCCGGGCTGAGCGAGGGAACCGTGGTGGCGTGGCGCCGCCCCGGGCTGAGCGAGAGGGAGGGGACAGATGGAGACGTTCGGCGCCCGGTTGCACCGGGTCGTGGGCGAGCGGGGACCGCTGTGTGTGGGGATCGACCCGCACCCCGGGCTGCTGGCCCGGTGGGGGCTCCCGGACGACGTGGAGGGGCTTGATCGGTTCGCCCGGACCGTCGTGGACGCCCTCGGTGACCGGGTTGCGGTGGTCAAGCCCCAGTCGGCCTTCTTCGAGCGGTTCGGTGCCCGAGGTGTCGGGATTCTTGAGTCAACTATCCGACAGTTACGGGATAGTGGCTCGCTCGTTCTCCTCGACGTCAAGCGTGGCGACATCGGCTCGACGGTCCGCGCGTACGCCGAGGCGTACCTCGATCCATCCAGCCCTCTGTATGTCGACGCGGTGACCGCGAGCCCCTACCTGGGAGTAGGTTCGCTCGCCCCGATGTTCGAGCTGGCCGCCGAGCACGGGGGCGGCGTGTTCGTCCTGGCGCTCACGTCCAACCCCGAGGGCGCTGCCGTGCAGCACGCCCGTACGCCCGACGGGCGGACCGTCGCGCAAACCGTCATCGACGAGATTTCCCAGCTCAACGCGGGTGCGACGCCGCTGGGAAGCTTCGGTCTGGTGGTCGGCGCGACGATCGGCGACACCGGTCACGACCTCTCCCGGGTGGGCGGTCCGCTGCTCGCGCCGGGGCTCGGCGCGCAGGGGGCGACGGCCGCGGATCTGCGTACGGTCTTCGGCGCCAGCCTGCCCGCGGTGCTCCCGTCGTACTCCCGCGAGGTGCTCGGCGCGGGTCCCGACGTGGCCGCGCTGCGAGCCGCCGCGGACCGCGTGCTGGCCGAGTGCCGGGCCGTCGTGGGCGCCGCCGGCTGACTGACGGCTCGGTCACTTTGCGAAGATCATCGCGCGCCCACGTTGCCGAAAGCTCCGTTGACCGCTAGTTTTCCCCGCGCTGGGAACCACGGACCCCTTGGTTCACAGCGACACCACGTTTCACAGATGCGGCGGTGCGATCCGCCCGTCGCTATAGGGACCTGAGGAGAACTGGTGCCGCTCCCGTCACTGACCCCCGAGCAGCGCGCTGCCGCGCTGGAGAAGGCCGCGGAGATCCGCAAGGCCCGTGCTGAGCTGAAGGAGCAGCTCAAGCAGGGCAAGACCACCCTCGGAGCCGTTCTCGAGCGGGCCGAGTCCGACGACGTCGTGGGCAAGCTGAAGGTGTCGGCCGTCCTGCAGGCGATGCCGGGCATCGGCAAGATCCGGGCCACCCAGATCATGGAGAAGCTCAAGATCGCCGACAGCCGCCGCCTGCGTGGCCTCGGCGAGCAGCAGCGCAAGGCACTGCTTGGGGAGTTCGCCGCCAACTGAGCGCGGCAGCGTGTAGAAACAAGCAGTGAGCACGGCAGGCGAGGCGCGCCCGGCGGCTCGGCTCACTGTCCTGGCCGGCCCCTCGGGCGCCGGCCGGGAGAGTGTCGTCGAGCTCGTCCGGGCGCGCTCTCCCGCCGTGTGGCGGCCGGTGCCGGCGACCACCCGGCCCCGCCGCGACGGCGAGGTCGACGGCGTGGACCGGGTCTTCCTGACCCCCACCGCGTTCGACCGGCTGATCGCCGCCGGCGGGCTGCTGGAGTGGTCCCGGGCCGGTCCGCACCGCCGCGGCACCCCGTACGACCCCCTGCGGGCCCGGCTCGCCGCCGGTCAGCCGGCGCTGCTGCCGCTCGACATCCCCGGCGCCCTCGCCGTCCGCGAGCGTCTCACCGACGCCCGGCTCGTGCTGCTCCGTCCGCCGAACCACCGGCCCGACCCGGCCGTCGCCGCCGCGTTCGAACTCGTCCTCACGCACGACCTGACCGATCGGGTCGCTGATGAGCTGGTAGGCTTGCTCGGTTCTTCTTATCCGACTCCGGCCGGCCCGCGCGTGCGCGGCTGACAGCCACCTGTGCGCGGCTGACAGCCACGCCTGCGAGCACGGCCGGGGTCGGCCGCGGTTCACCGGAGTCGGCCGCGGTCGCCAGTCAGCACCGCGTCCCGCGCGGTTCGACAGACGCAGAGGTTATTCGTGGGATCCATCGCCACCAACCCCGAGGGCATCACCAACCCGCCGATCGACGAGCTGCTCGAGAAGACGACGTCGAAGTACGCGCTGGTCATCTTCGCGGCCAAGCGGGCCCGCCAGATCAACGCCTACTACAGCCAGCTCGGTGAGGGCCTGCTGGAGTACGTGGGGCCGCTGGTCGAGACCACCCCGCAGGAGAAGCCGCTCTCCATCGCCATGCGCGAGATCAACGCCGGCCTGCTCACCGCCGAGCCGACCGACCAGCCGTAACCCGCCGCACCGCGATGTCCGCCGGGATCGTCCTCGGGGTCGGTGGCGGCATCGCCGCCTACAAGGCGTGTGAGCTGCTGCGGCTCTTCACCGAATCGGGCCACCGGGTCCGGGTCGTGCCCACCGCGTCGGCGCTCCGCTTCGTCGGGGCGCCGACCTGGGCCGCGCTCTCCGGCCAGCCGGTCGCCGACGACGTCTGGTCCGACGTGCACGAGGTGCCGCACGTACGCCTCGGCCAGCAGGCCGACCTCGTCGTCGTCGCGCCGGCCACGGCCGACCTGATCGCCAAGGCGGCGCACGGCCTGGCCGACGACCTGCTCACCAACACGCTGCTCACCGCCCGCTGTCCCGTGGTGCTGGCCCCGGCCATGCACACCGAGATGTGGGAGCACCCCGCCACCGTGGCCAACGTCGCCACGCTGCGGGCCCGGGGCGTACGCGTCATCGAGCCGGCCGTCGGCCGGCTCACCGGCGTCGACACGGGCAAGGGCCGGCTGCCCGACCCGGCCGAGATCTTCGCGGTCGCCCGCCGGGTGCTCGCCCGCGGCGTCGACGCTCCCGCCGACCTGGCCGGCCGCCACGTGGTGGTCACCGCCGGCGGCACCCGCGAGCCGCTGGACCCGGTCCGGTTCCTCGGCAACCGCTCCTCCGGAAAGCAGGGGTACGCCTTCGCGCGCGCGGCCGTGGCCCGCGGCGCCCGGGTCACGCTGATCGCCGCGAACGTGACCCTCGCCGACCCGGCCGGGGTCGACCTGATCCGGGTGGGCACCACGGAGGAACTGCGGGAGGCGACGCTGAAGGCGGCCGTCGACGCCGACGCGGTGGTGATGGCCGCCGCTCCGGCCGATTTCCGCCCCGCCGTCTACGCGCCTGGCAAAATCAAGAAGGCGGACGACGGCAGCGCGCCCACCATCGAACTCGTCACGAACCCGGACATCGCCGCCGAGCTCGGCCGGCGCCGCCGGCCCGAGCAGGTGCTGGTGGTGTTCGCCGCGGAGACCGGCGACGCCGAGGCCAACGGTCGGGCCAAGCTGGCCCGCAAGCGAGCCGACCTCATCGTCGTCAACGAGGTGGGTCCGGACAAGGTCTTCGGCGCCGACACCAACGCGGCGACCGTCATCGGTGCGGACGGCTCGGTCGTCCGGATGGACGAACGGTCCAAGGAGGACCTCGCCGACGGCGTCTGGGACCTCGTCGCGACGCGGTTGACCGGTCGCTGTAAAGAGTGAGACAGGACGCGACCGGCCCCGCCGCCACGCACCGTGGTGACTAGACTTCCGCGGAACGACTTTCACACGCTTAGGAGTGCCGTGACACGCCGCCTCTTCACGTCCGAATCGGTCACGGAAGGCCACCCGGACAAGATCGCCGACCAGATCAGCGACGGCATCCTCGACGCGTTGCTCGCCGAGGACCCGCGCAGCCGGGTCGCGGTGGAAACCCTCATCACGACCGGCCAGGTGCACATCGCGGGCGAGGTGACCACCAAGGCGTACGCGGACATCCCCACCATCGTCCGCCGGACCATCCTCGACATCGGCTACGACTCGTCCAAGAAGGGTTTCGACGGCGCCTCCTGCGGCGTCAGCGTCTCCATCGGCGCCCAGTCGGAGGACATCGCGCAGGGCGTCGACAACGCCTTCGAGCTGCGTACCGGGGCGTCGGAGAGCGCGCTGGACGCGCAGGGCGCCGGTGACCAGGGCATGATGTTCGGCTTCGCCTGCTCGGAGACGCCGGAGCTGATGCCGCTGCCGATCGCCCTCGCCCACCGGCTGGCGCGGCGGCTGGCGACCGTGCGCAAGGACGGCACGGTCCCGTACCTACGGCCCGACGGCAAGACGCAGGTCACCATCGAGTACGAGGGGCACCGTCCGGTCCGGCTCAACACCGTGGTGGTCTCCAGCCAGCACGCCGCGGACATCTCGCTCGACTCCCTGCTCACGCCGGACATCCGCGAGCACGTGATCGCCCCGGAGCTGGAGAGCCTCGGCCTGGACACCGAGGGCTACCGGCTGCTGGTCAACCCGACCGGGCGGTTCGAGATCGGCGGGCCGATGGGCGACGCCGGCCTGACCGGGCGCAAGATCATCGTCGACACCTACGGCGGCTACGCGCGCCACGGCGGCGGGGCGTTCTCCGGCAAGGACCCGTCGAAGGTGGACCGCTCGGCCGCGTACGCGATGCGCTGGGTGGCCAAGAACGTGGTGGCCGCCGGCCTCGCCGAGCGCTGCGAGGCGCAGGTCGCGTACGCCATCGGCAAGGCCCACCCGGTCAGCCTGTTCATCGAGACCTTCGGCACCGAGACCGTGCCGGTCGCCTCGATCGAGAAGGCCGTCACCGAGGTCTTCGACCTGCGGCCGGCGGCCATCATCCGGGACCTGAACCTGCTGCGTCCGATCTACCAGCAGACCGCCGCCTACGGCCACTTCGGCCGGGAACTGCCCGACCTGACGTGGGAGAGCACCGAGCGGGCCGCCGACCTCAAGTCGGCCGCGGGAGCCTGACCGGCACCAGGCGCAGCGACCGGCGACCCGCGGACGGGTCGCCGGTCGCTCGCGTCTGCGTGGACGTCCCCCTCGCGCACCTGGACCGGCCGTTCGACTACCTGGTCCCCGCCGAGCTGGACGCCCAGGCCGTGCCGGGCGCCCGGGTGAAGGTCCGCTTCGCCGGGCAGCTCGTGGACGGCTGGCTGCTGGAGCGTGCCGACGACTCCGGGCACACCGGGCGGCTGGCGTACCTGGAGAAGGTCGTCTCCCCGGAGCCGGTCCTGTCACCGGAGGTGGCCCGGCTGGCGCGCGCCGTCGCCGACCGGTACGCGGGCAGCCTCGCCGACGTGCTCCGGCTCGCCGTGCCGCCCCGGCACGCCCGCGTGGAGAAGGAGGCTCCGGCGGCGCCGGAACCTCCCGCGCCCGTGCCGGCGCCCGACCCCGACCGCGGGTGGTCGGCCTACCCCGCCGGCCCGGCCTACCTGCGGGCGCTCGCCGACGGCCGCGCGCCCCGCGCGGTCTGGTCGGCCCTGCCCGGGGAGGACTGGGCCGCCCGGTACGCCGACGCGGTGGCCGCCACCGTGGCCGGCGGCCGCGGCGCCGTCGTGGTGGTCGCCGACAACCGGGACCTCGACCGGCTGGACGCCGCCGTCGGCGCGGCGCTCGGGCCGGGGCGGCACGTCTGCCTCTCGGCGGCGCTCGGCCCCGCCCGCCGCTACCGGGCCTTCCTCGCCGCCCGGCGCGGCGACGTGCCCGTGGTGATCGGCACCCGGGCGGCGATGTTCGCCCCGGTCGAGCGGCTCGGCCTGGTGGCCGTCTGGGACGACGGCGACGACCTGCACGCCGAACCCCGGGCCCCCTATCCGCACGCCCGCGAGGTGCTGCTCACCCGGGCCCAGCTCGCCGAGACGGGCGCGCTCGTCGGCGGGTACGCCCGCACGGCCGAGGCGCAACTGCTGGTGGAGACCGGCTGGGCGCGCGAGGTGGTGGCCGACCGGGCCACGGCGCGCGCGCGTACGCCGGCCATCGCACCGACCGGCGACGACCCGCAGCTGGCCCGCGACCCCGGCGCGGCCACGGCGCGGCTGCCCAGCCTCGCCTGGACGGCGGCCCGGGACGCGCTCCGCGCCGACGCGCCGGTGCTCGTCCAGGTGCCCCGCCGCGGGTACCTGCCCTCCGTGTCCTGCGCGGACTGCCGGACGCCGGCGCGCTGCCCGCACTGCGCCGGCCCGCTCGCCCTGCCCTCCGCGACGGCCACGCCGGCCTGTCGCTGGTGCGGCCGGGTGGCCGCCGCGTACGCCTGCCCGGAGTGCGGGGGGCGGCGGCTGCGCGCCGCCGTCACCGGCGCCCGGCGCACGGCCGAGGAGCTGGGGCGGGCCTTCCCCGGCGTGCCGGTGCGCACCTCCGGGCGGGACGAGGTGCTCGCCGCCGTTCCCGGCGGGGCGGGCCTGGTGATCGCCACGCCGGGGGCCGAGCCGGTGGCCGACGGCGGGTACGGGGCCGTGCTGCTGCTCGACTCGTGGGCCCTGCTCACCCGGGCCGACCTGCGGGCGGGGGAGGAGGCCCTGCGGCGCTGGATGGCCGCGGCCGCGCTGGCGCGCCCGGCCGGGGACGGGGGCCGGGTGGTGGTGGTCGCCGACGGCGCGCTCGCCCCGGTGCAGGCGCTGCTGCGCTGGGACGCCGGCTGGTTCGCCGCCCGGGAACTGGCCGAGCGCCGCGAGCTGGGCTTCCCGCCGGCGGTCCGGATGGCGAGCGTGACGGGGCTGCCGGCCGCCGTGGCGGACCTCCTGGACGAGGCGCGGCTGCCCGAGGGGGCGGAGGTGCTGGGGCCGGTCCCGGCCGACGGGGAGCGGGAGCGGATGCTGGTGCGGGTCCCCCGTGCCCGGGCGGCGGCCCTCGCCGGCGCGCTGCACGCGGCCGCCGGGTCCCGCAGCGCCCGCAAGGCGGCCGACCCGGTACGCCTCCAGGTCGACCCGCTCGACCTGTTCTAGCTGCGGCGGCAGCCGGCGTCCGGCGCCGGCGGCGGTCGGCTTGCCGCGGCGACGGCGGCGGGCTTCCCGGGCCGGCGGCGGCGGGCTCTTCGCGGCGGCGGTGGCCGGCGGTGCGGGCGGTGTCGCACGCCGCGTGCGGTGGGAGCCCGAGGCCAGGGTGGTAGCATCGCCCGTCATGCCGGGCACATGGCGGCGCGACGCTCGCGGGAGCGCGTCGGGCCCGACACCAGTGACGATGAGTTCGATCAGCCGGTGATCAGGGGTGGACCAGTCGTGACCGTTCGTCAGTCGATCGTCTTCAACGGTGACCTCGGCAGCGGCAAGAGCACGGTGTCGGTGGAGATCGCCAAGCGGCTGGGGATGCGCCGGGTCAGCGTCGGCGACCTCTACCGGCAGATGGCGCAGGAGCGGCAGATGACCGCCCTCCAGCTCAACCTGCACGCCGAGCTCGACCAGGCGGTCGACGGCTACGTCGACCAGCTCCAGCGGGACATCGCGGCCTCCGGCGAGCGCCTCGTCATGGACTCCCGGCTGGCGTGGCACTTCTTCACCGACGCGCTCAAGGTACACATGATCACCGAGCCGGGCGAGGCGGCCCGCCGGGTGCTCGCCCGCCCCTCCGGGCCGGCGGAGAGCTACACCTCGCTGGAGGAGGCCAAGGCCAAGCTGCACGAGCGCAGCGAGAGCGAGCGGAGCCGGTTCCTCGTGCGCTACGGCGTGGACAAGGCCCGGCTGCGCAACTACGACCTGATCTGCGACACCACCCGGGCCGCGCCCGAGGAGGTCATCGAGCACATCGTCGCGGTGTACGAGGGTCGGCTCGGCGCCGACGTGCTGCGCGACGAGCCGCCGCTGCTGCTGCTCGACCCGGCCCGCGTCTACCCGACCGAGGACATCGCCACCCTGCGCGGGCTGTGGGACTCGGAGTTCGTGGGCGAGGTCGCCGGTGCCGGCGACGAGGCGCTGGAGCCGCTGCGGATCGGCTACACCGGCGCGCACTTCTTCGTCGTCGACGGCCACCGCCGGCTCAGCGCCGCCCTGCAGAGCGGCTTCCACCTGGTGCCGGCCCAGCTGGTCGGCGAGGTGGACGAGCCGGTGGTCGGCGGGATGAGCGCCGTCGACTACTTCACCGCCCAGGTCCGCCCCGGCATCGTCTACGACTGGGAGGCCGCCCACGGCATCCGGCTGCCGCTGCCGGAGCACGCCGTGCGCGGCGGTGACGCCGTGCTGGCCGGCGAGCCCGGCCACGGCGCCTGACCCGAGCACCGGTCAGCGGACGGGCGACCCCTGCCGGCCCGCCACCGCGGCCGCGAACGCCCGCACCATCGGGTGCGGCTCGTCCCCGTCGCCGGCCAGCTCCGGCTGGAAGAGCGTGGCCAGGAAGAACGGGTGCCCGGGCAGCTCGGCGACGCGTACCTGCCCCTGCGGGTCGTGGCCGGTGAACCGCAGGCCGTGGGCCACCAGGGTCGGCAGGTGGCGCGGGTTCAACCCGTAGCCGCACTGGTAGCGCTCCGTGCTGCGCTCGACGCCGGTCGCCCGCTGCGCCAGCGAGCCGGCGGTGAACACCACCGGCGCCTCGTGCCCGCGCAACGCGCAGGCGAGGGGCTCGATCAACAGGTCGTCCGCGTCCGGCGTGTTCTCGCCGTGGGCGACGCCGGTGAGACCGCAGACCGCGCGGGCGTACTCCAGCAGGGCGTGCTGGAACCCGGCGCAGGTCGCGAGCAGCGGAACGCCGCCGATCCGGGCGCACCGCACGGCGTGCAGGGCGCCCGCCTCGCTGCGGTACGGGCTGCCGGGCAGCAGCCAGATCCCGTCGAAGCCGTCGAGCCGGCTCGCCGTCGCCTCCTCGGTGGGGATCCAGTACGCGTCCAGGTCGATGCCGTGCCGGTCGCGGAGGGCGGCCAGCAGGGCGGGCACCCGGACGTGGGCGCGGACGGCGGGGGAGCGGTCACCGACGAGAGCGAGGCGTGGGGTCATGCCACCGATCCTGTGGGCCCGAGCCGATCACGTCCAACGATGATCCGTACTGGGGCCATCAGGAACACTTATCGTCCGTGGACCCGACCCTGTTGCGCACCTTCACCGCCGTCACCCGCCTGCATGTCCTTCTCGGGCGCCGCCGCGGAACTCGGCTACACCCAGTCGGCGGTGAGCCAGCACATCGCCGCCCTGGAGGCCGACCTCGGCGTGCGCCTGCTGGAACGCCGGCCGGTCGCGCCGACGGTGGCCGGGGCGCGACTGCTGGCGTACGCCGAGCCGATCCTGCTCCGGCTCGCCGCGGCCCGGGCCGACCTGGCCCGGCTGGCGGCGCCCCGACCGGGTCCGCTGCGGGTCGGCGCCACCCCCCTCGCGGCGGCCGCCGCGGCGCGGCTCGCGGCCGACGAGCCCGCGCTGACCCTGTGCGTCACCACGCGGGCCGACCTGCCGCGCCGGGTCGCGACCGACGACCTCGACCTCGGGCTGCTCGACGGGTACGCTGCCCCGAACGATCCCCTGCCGGGCACCGACCTCGCACCGATGGACGTGTCGGTGCACGGCGAGCAGCCCGCGGTCGTCGCGCTGCCCCGCGACCACCCGCTCGCCGCCCGGCCCGCGCTCGCGCTCGCGGACCTGGCCCTCGCCCGTTGGATCGACGCGCCGCAGGTCGCGGCGCCCCTCGCACAGCTGCGGGCCCTCGCCGGCGCCGAGGGCTTCCCGGCGGGCGTGACGTACCCGGGGACGGACGTCGCCGGGCTGCTGGCGGCGGTGGCGGTCGGTCACGGGGCTCGCCGTGCTCCCGGCCGCCGCGGTGGCGGCGCACCCGGACCTCGTCGGGGCGGCGCTGACCGGCACCCGCGTGGTGCACCGGGTGGAGCTGCTGAGGCCCGCGCCGGTGCGGCCGTCGCCGGCACCGGGCGCCGGCCGTGGACCGGCGTGGCCGTCCGGTCGGTGACGCTCGGCACACCGGCGGCGGTCGACCACCGTCCGCCGGCCGAGGCCCGCACCGGTACTCCGTAGACTGGTACGGCCCCGATCGTCCCGCTCAGAAGGAGCCGTTGCGCGTGACCGTCCAGCCCATCCGTCTGTTCGGCGATCCGGTGCTGCGTACGCCGGCCGACCCGGTCGTCGACTTCGACGCCGAGCTGCGCCGGCTCATCGCCGACCTGACCGACACCATGCGTGAGCAGAACGGCGCCGGCCTCGCCGCGCCGCAGCTCGGGGTGGGCCTGCGGGTGTTCACCTTCGACGTCGACGACGTCCTCGGTCACCTGGTCAACCCCGTGCTGGAGTTCCCCGACGAGGAGGAGCAGGACGGCCCCGAGGGCTGCCTGTCCATCCCCGGGCTCTACTTCGACACCAAGCGCCGTCAGAACGTGATCGCCAAGGGCTTCAACGGCTACGGCGACCCGGTGCAGATCGTCGGCACCGGGCTGATGGCCCGCTGCGTCCAGCACGAGACCGACCACCTCGACGGGGTGCTCTTCATCGACCGGCTCGACCCGGCCGGGCGCAAGGAGGCCATGAAGGCGATCCGCCAGGCGGAGTGGTACGACCCGGCTGCCCCGCCGGTGGTCAAGCTCAGCCCGCACGGCCCGGCCGCCGGCAGCCCGTTCGGCCTGGGTGGGTGAGCGGCCGGTGCGTGTGATCTTCGCCGGTACGCCGGCCGTCGCCGTCCCGTCCCTGGCCGCCGTCGCCGCCTCCCGGCATGAGCTGGTGGCCGTGGTGACCCGCCCCGACGCGCCCGCCGGGCGGGGGCGGGGCCTCAGCCGCTCCCCGGTCGGGGCGTGGGCCGACGAGCACGGTGTCGAGGTGCTCACCCCGGCCCGCCCGCGCGAGCCGGAGTTCCTGGCCCGGCTGCGCGACCTCGCGCCGGACTGCGTGCCGGTGGTGGCGTACGGGGCGCTGGTGCCGCCGGCCGCCCTGGAGATCCCCCGGCACGGTTGGATCAACCTGCACTTCTCCCTGCTCCCGGCCTGGCGCGGCGCGGCGCCCGTCCAGCACGCCGTCCTGCACGGCGACGAGGTGACCGGCGCCAGCGTCTTCCAGTTGGAGGAGGGGCTGGACACCGGCCCGGTCTACGGCACCCTGACCGACGAGATCCGCCCCACCGACACGTCCGGGGACCTGCTGGAGCGGCTCGCGGAGTCGGGCGCCGGTCTGCTGGTCGCCGTGCTCGACGCGATCGAGGACGGCACCGCCCGCGCCGAGCCGCAGCCCGCCGACGGGGTGTCCCTGGCGCCGAAGCTGACCGTCGAGGACGCCCGCGTCCGCTGGACCGACCCGGCCTTCGCGGTCGACCGGCGCATCCGCGCCTGCACCCCGGCGCCCGGCCCGTGGAGCACCTTCCGGGGCGAGCGGGTCAAGCTGGGCCCGGTCACCCCGGTGACCGACGGGCCCGAGCTGAAGCCGGGCGAGCTGCGGGTGGAGAAGTCGCGCGTGCTCGTGGGCACGGCCACCGTCCCCGTCCGCCTCGGCGAGGTGCGCGCCGCGGGCAAGCGGGCGATGCCGGCGACCGACTGGGCGCGCGGCGCCCGGGTCGCCGCCGGAGAGGAACTGGCGTGACCGCCCCCGGGCCGGCCCGCGACGACCGGCCCGCCGACTCCGGTCGCCGGCACGGCGACGGTCCCGCCGACGAGCGTCGGCCCGGCGACTCCGACCGCCGGCGGAGCGGCCGGCGTGACGGCGGTCGCCCGGCGGACGGGCGGACGGCCCGGCGCGGCCCCCGGCCGGCCGTGGACCGGCCCCGGCACGCGGCGTACGAGGCCGTGGCGGCCGTGCACCGGGACGACGCGTTCGCCAACCTCGTCCTGCCGGCCATCCTCCGTGAGGAGGGGCTGGTCGGCCGGGACGCGGCCTTCGCCACCGAACTGACCTACGGCACGCTGCGCCACCTCGGCACCCTCGACGCGATCCTCACCGCCGCGGCCGGCCGGGAGGTGGAGCGCATCGACCCGCCGGTACGCGACGCGCTGCGGCTCGGGGCGTACCAGCTGCTGCACACGCGGGTGCCGGCGCACGCCGCCGTCTCCTCGACCGTCGACCTGGTCCGCGCGGTGGGCCCCGGGGCCACCGGTTTCGCCAACGCGGTGCTGCGGGAGGTCGCCGGCCGGGACGCCGACGCCTGGGTGGAGCGACTCGCCCCGAGCATGGAGAGCGACCCGATCGGCCACCTGGCGCTGGCCTACAGCCACCCGCAGTGGGTGGTGCGGGCGTTCGCCGAGGCGCTCGGCGGGGACCTCGGCGAGACCACCCGGCTGCTCATCGAGGACAACGAGCGTCCACCCGTGCACCTGTGCGCCCGGCCGGGGCTCGCCGACCCGGTCGAGCTGGCCGACGAGGTGGGCGGCGCCCCTGGCGCCTTCTCGCCGTACGCCGTGTACCTCTCCGGCGGCGCTCCCGGTGACCTTCCGGCCGTCGTCGAGGGACGCGCGCACGTCCAGGACGAGGGTTCCCAGCTCGTGGCGAACGCCCTCGCCGTGGCGCCGCTGGACGGGCCGGACGGGCGCTGGCTGGATCTCTGCGCGGGTCCGGGCGGCAAGTCGGGGCTGCTCGGCGCCCTCGCGGCGCAGCGCGACGCGCGGTTGACGGCCGTGGAGGTGGCCGAGCACCGTGCCCGGCTGGTCGCCCAGGCCACCCGCGGACTGCCGGTGACCGTGCTGAACACCGACGGCCGCACCGTCGGGCGGGACCCGAAGCTTCCCGAGGAGCACTTCGACCGGGTGCTGGTCGACGCGCCCTGCACCGGGCTGGGCTCCCTGCGCCGCCGCCCCGAGTCCCGCTGGCGGCGGCAGCCGTCGGACCTGCCGGCGCTGACCCGCCTGCAGCGGGAGCTGCTGGGTGCGGCGCTGCGCGCCGTCCGTCCCGGCGGCGTCGTCGCCTACGTCACCTGCTCGCCGCACACGGTGGAGACGCACGTGACGGTCACCGAGGCGGCGCGCCGCTCCGGTGTCCCGGTGGACTTCGTCGACGCGCGGCCGCTGCTGCCGGCCGGCATGCCGGGGTTGGGCGACGGGCCGACGGTGCAGCTGTGGCCGCACCGCCACGGCACCGACGCGATGTTCCTCGCCGTGCTCCGCCGCGGCTGAGCGGCGCGGGGCGGGCCGTCGGCGCGCCGTCCGCGGAGGCGGGCCGTCGGGGTCAGCGGATGGGGAGGGCCTTGCTGCCGGCGCCCTTCATCGAGCGGGTGAGGGAGCGGTCGCTGACCCAGAGGAAGCACTGCACACCGCGGTTGCCGTCCTTCCACTCCTGCTCGTACGGGTGGTAGAAGATCGTCCCGGCCCGGTACTGGACGTTGGCGTCGTCCGGCACCGCCGCGTACTTGGCGATCAGCTTCCGGCACGCCTTGTGCGTACGCAGGGTGGCCTCGGAGAACTGGGCGTAGCTGACGTCGGGAGCCTGGTAGACGCCCACGAACTCGGCGTGGTGCTTGGCGGTGCAGGAGACCGCCCTCATCTCCGTGATGTCGTCGCCGTCGAGCTTGGGGTTGAAGCAGCGGTGCGCCAGCGCCGAGTCGCCCTTCAGCGCGCCGCGCAGCGTCCCCTGCCGCAGGCTGACACCGGGCTCGTCGAGGCTCGTGGTCTCGCTGACGTCGCAGCGGAACCACCGGGCGCCGCCCGCCCACGCCGCGGGGGACGGGAAGACGACCCCGACGCCGAGCCGCCCGCCGCGCCAGTCGGCGCCGACGGCCTTGCTGACCTCCCGGTCGCACTGCGCCCGGGCGGCCCGCATCCCCGCCGAACCGGCGGGCGGAGGTGTGCCGCGCTCCGCCGCGGCGCCGGAGAGCGTGCCGACGTACAGCGTCTCGGCCCGGTGCGACTCGCCGCAGTCGACGGGGTTGTACGCGCTCAGGTAGCCGACGTCCTGGACGGCGAGGTGGCAGACGCCCGCCTCGGGAACGAACGCCTCGGCGGCGGCCAGCGCCGGCCAGTCGTCGGTGAGGTCCGTGTCGAGGCCGGCCGGCGCGCACCCGGTGAGGGCCAGCGCCACCAGCGCGCCCGTCACGGCCGCCGTCCACCACCGTCGCATCCGCCGACCTCCCCGTCGACCGTGGTCACGTCCCACCGGCGATCATCGACCGGTTGCGCCACGGCGCAGCAGCATACGGCACCGCCGCTCAGATCGCGGGCAGTCCCCGCGGCCCCACGCCCCGCATGGACCGGGTGAGCTTCCGGTCGTCGCTCCACAGGAAACAGCGCACCCCCCGGTCGCCCTCCTCCCACTCCCGCTTCGACGGCGGGTAGAAGATGGATCCCACCCGGTAGGCCAGCTCGCTGTTGTTGGGCACCGCCGCGAACGTGGCGATCAGCGCCATGCAGCGGCGGTGCACCCCGTCGGCGGAGGCGCTGAACGTCTCCCAGCTCATGTCCCGCTCGACGTACACGCCGACGAACTCGGCGCGGTGCGGTTCGGTGCACAGCACCGGCTCCATGTAGTTCAGGTTCCCGCCGATCAGCTTGGGGTCGAAGCAGCGGTGGATGAGCGGCGAGTCACCGATCATCGCGCCGCGCAGGCTGCCGGTGCGGTTGACCGGGCGGGTGTTGTCGATGCTGTCGGTCTCGCTGAGGTCGCAGCGGAACCACCGGGCGCCGCCGGCCCAGCCGGCCGCCGACGGCAGCGCGATGTGCAGGGTCAGCCGGGCCGCGTGCCAGTCGCCGCCGAGCACCTCCCGCGCCCGCTGGTCGCACTCGGCCCGCGCGGCGCGCAGCGCCGGCGAGCCCGGCCCGGGCCGGGGCGCCGCCTCGTCCGCGTCGAACGTGCCGACGTGCACCGCCTCGGCGAGGTGGCTGCGGGAGCACGGCACCGTCTCGTAGGTGCCCGCCTGCACGACCGGGGTGATCCGTGGCAGGCACGTGTCGGTGGCCGGGACGAACGGTCGCGGGGCCCGCATCGCGGGCCAGTCGTCGACCAGGTCGCCGTCGGCGGCGTCCGGCCGTAGGCAGCCGCCCAGCAGGGCCGCCACCACGCCGGTCAGCGCCAGCACTGCCAGCCGACGTCGCCACCGTCGCATCGTCCGCCCTTTCCGGAACCTGGTGACCGCGGGGCCGGTGCGCGGCGGGCGCCCCGGCGCCGGCACACGTCACCGTCCCCGTTGGAGTGTCGTCGCGTTTCGGTCGATCGGCCAGACGCGGACGCCTCCTCGTCCGGATTCGCCCGCCCGGATCGCCAATTCTGCACCACGGGTCACCCCCGGGTCACGGCTCGTCCCGGATGGTGCCGTGCCCGTCGCCGGCCGTGCCGGCGTTCGTACACTGGCCCGGTGACCGTACCGCCGCCGATCGTCGCGCCGAGCATCCTGGCCGCCGACTTCGCCCGCCTCGCCGATGAGGTCCGTGCCGTCGAGGAGGCCGCCGACTGGCTGCACGTCGACGTCATGGACAACCACTTCGTGCCGAACCTGACCATCGGCCTACCGGTGGTGCAGAGCCTGCGGGCGGCCACCGAGCTTCCGTTCGACGTGCACCTGATGATCGAGGATCCGCGTCGGTGGGCCCCCGGCTACGCCGACGCCGGGGCGTACAACGTGACCTTCCACGCCGAGGCCTGTGACAACCCGGTGGCGCTGGCCAAGGATCTGCGTTCCGCCGGCGCGAAGGCCGGGCTGGCGATCGACCGGGACACCCCGATCGAGCCGTACCTCGAGCTGCTGCCGAGCTTCGACACCCTGCTGATCATGACGATCAAGGCAGGTTTCGGCGGGCAGCGCTTCATCCCCGAGCTGCTGGAGAAGGTCCGCACGGCCCGCCGGCACGTCGCCGCCGGTCACCTGGAGCTGCGCATCGAGGTCGACGGCGGGATCGCCGCCGACACCATCGCGCAGGCGGCCGAGGCGGGCGCCGACGCGTTCGTCGCCGGCACGGCCGTCTACGGCGCCGACGACCCCGCCGAGGCGGTGCGCCGGCTGCGGGCGCTCGCGGAACGCGCGGCCTCCGGGGCCTGACGTGGAGCCGGCGGGGGAGCGCCCGGACGTCATCCTCGTCGTCGACGACGACGAGGACATCGCGCGTTTCGTCGAGTTCAACCTCCGCCTGCACGGCTTCGAGGTGCTCCTCGCCGGCGACGGCCAGGAGGCGCTCGAGGTCATCGAGCGGCAGCGGCCCGACCTCGCGGTGGTCGACCTCATGATGCCGAGGATCGACGGCCTGGAGCTGACCCGCCGGCTGCGGGCCGATCCCATGACCTCCGCCCTGCCGGTGATCATGCTCACCGCCAAGGGGATGACCGTGGACAAGGTGCACGGTCTCAGCGCGGGCGCGGACGACTACCTGGTCAAGCCGTTCGACACCGCCGAGCTGGTGGCCCGGGTCAGTTCCACCCTGCGCCGCAACAAGGAGTTCCGGGAGGTCTCCCCACTGACCGGCCTGCCGGGCAACAGCCGGATCCGGCGGGAGATCGCCGACCGGGTGCGCAGCGGCACCGACTACGCCGTCGGGTACATCGACATCGACCGGTTCAAAAGCGTCAACGACCGGTACGGCTTCGTCCGCGGCGACGACTTCATCTCGGCGCTGGCGCGCAGCCTGCACCGGGCGGTGGGGTCGGTCGGGCTGCCGCCGGCGTTCCTGGGCCACGTCGGCGGCGACGACTTCGTCATCGTCTGCGCGCCGGACCAGGTCCGGCCGCTGACCTCGCGGGCGGTGGTGGACTTCGAGAAGGCGGCCGACTCGCTCTACGACCCCGTCGACCGGGAGCGGGGCTTCGTCGAACTCAAGGACCGGCGGGGCAACATCCGCCGGGCCGCGCTGGTCACGCTCTCGATCGGCGTCTCCCTCTCCGACTCGGACAAGCGATTCACCGACCCGCTCGAGGCGATCGCGGTCGCCAGCGAGATGAAGTCGGTGGCCAAGAGCCAACCCGGCTCGTACGTCGCGGTGGACCGGCGGCGCGGCGTCGCCTGACCGGCGCGCGGTGTGAAGTAGCTCGCCTCGGTGGCGGCACCGCCCGGTCGGCGTGTAAGACTTCCGGTGTACCCACCACGCGCTGGCGGGACTCGGTGAAATTCCGAACCGGCGGTGATCCACGGCGCAGTCCGTGGTCAGCCCGCGACCCGGTCGGCTCTGCCGCCCGGTGGACCTGGTGAGAATCCGGGGCCGACGGTTGGGAGCGGGGCGACCCGCGCCCAGACAGTCCGGATGGGAGACAGCGCGCGGGACGGACGGGTCGTGCCCGGCCGCCGACTCTCGGCATGCCGTGCCGGCCTGCGGGTCGGCTCCGCCGTACCCGCACCTCCGCCGCCGCCTGCCCGCGGCCCCACGGCCGACGCCTCCCGACTCCCGCCCGCGCGCGACCGGCGAGTGAGAGGGCAGGGCAGGGCGAATGACGGGCGTCTCCGTCGACGAGGCGATGCGTCGCGCGATCGAACTCGCCGCGCGCGGGCTGGGCACCACGAGCCCCAACCCCGTGGTCGGCTGCGTCCTGCTCGACGCCGGCGGCCAGGTCGTCGGTGAGGGCTTCCACGCGTACGCCGGCGGGCCGCACGCCGAGATCGTGGCGCTCGCCCAGGCCGGCGAGCGGGCCCGCGGAGGCACCGCGGTCGTCACCCTGGAACCCTGCGACCACACCGGCCGCACCGGCCCCTGCAGCCTCGCGCTCATCCAGGCCGGGGTCGCCCGCGTGGTGATCGCCGTCCCCGACCCGAACCCGGTCGCCTCGGGCGGCGCCGCGACCCTGCGCTCCGCCGGGGTCCGGGTGGATCTGGGCGTACGCGCCAGCGAGGCGGAGGCCGGCAACATCGCCTGGCTCACCTCCATGCGCCGCGGCTGGCCGTACGTCATCTGGAAGTACGCCGCGACCCTGGACGGCCGGTCGGCGGCGGCCGACGGGACCAGCATGTGGATCACCTCCGAGGCGGCCCGCATCGACGTGCACGCGCTGCGCGGCACCGTCGACGCCGTGGTCGTCGGGGTGGGCACCGTCCTCGCCGACGACCCGCGGCTGACCGCCCGCAACCTGCGCGACGGCAGCCTCGCCATCCGCCAGCCGCTGCGGGTGGTGGTGGACAGCGAGGGGCGTACCCCCGCCGACGCCCGGGTCCGCGACGGCGCGGCCCGCACCTGGATCGCCACCGCCGCGGAGGTCGGCGCCGGCCCGGACGGCCGGGTGGACCTGCCGGCGCTGCTCGCCGAGCTGCACCAGCGCGGCGTGCGGGCGGTGCTGCTGGAGGGCGGTCCCCGCCTGGCCGGCGCGTTCCTGGCCGCCGGGCTGGTCGACAAGGTCATCGGATACGTCGCACCCCGGCTGCTCGGCGCCGGACCGGCCGCGCTCGTCGACGCGGGTGTGACGACCATCGCCGAAGCGATCGATCTCGAAGTCGTCGACGTTACGCAGATCGGTCCGGATCTGCGGATCACCGCGCTGCCCCGTAAGAGGGAGGGCTGACATGTTCACCGGCATCGTCGAGGAGTTGGGTGAGGTGGCCTCGGTGACGGCCACCTCGGGGGACTCGGCGCTGGTCGCCGTCCGCGGCCCGCTGGTCACCGCCGACGCCCGGCACGGGGACTCCATCGCCGTCAACGGCGTCTGCCTGACGGTGGTGGACGTCGACGGCGGGACGTTCACCGCCGACGTCATGGGGGAGACGCTGCGGCGCTCCGCGCTGGGCGGGCTGCGCCCCGGCGACCCGGTCAACCTGGAGCGGGCCGCCACGCTCGGCAGCCGGCTCGGCGGGCACCTCGTGCAGGGGCACGTCGACGGCGTCGGGGAGGTGCTCTCCCGGGAGCCGGCGGCGCAGTGGGAGACGGTCCGGTTCCGGCTCCCCGCGCACCTGGCCCGCTACGTCGTGGAGAAGGGCTCGATCACCGTCGACGGCGTGTCGCTGACCGTCGCCGGCGTCGGAGCGGACTGGTTCGAGGTCGGCCTGATCCCCACCACGCTGAAGCTCACCACCCTGGGCGTGCGCCGCGTCGGCGACCCGGTGAACCTCGAGGTGGACGTGCTGGCCAAGTACGTCGAACGGCTGCTCGGCGCCGCCCCGCGGGGGGAGGTGGCCTGATGGGGTCGCTGCACTGGCTGCTCGACGCGCAGGTGAGCGTGGCCGGCTCCCCGGTGCTGGTGCGCGAGATCGTCGGCAACGCGTTCGGGCTCGCCTCCGCGCTGCTCGGCCTGCGCCGCCTCGTGTGGGCCTGGCCGGTCGGCATGGTCGGCAACGTGCTGCTGTTCACCGTCTTCCTCGGCGGGGCGTTCGCCACCCCGCAGGCCCACGACCTGTACGGGCAGGCCGGCCGGCAGGTGTTCTTCTTCGCCGTCAGCGTCTACGGCTGGTGGCGGTGGTCGCGTACGCGCCGGGCCGGCGTCGTGCCCGACCGGGGGGCGGTGGCCCCGCGCTGGGCGACGGCCCGGGAGCGCCTGGGGCTGCTGGCCGCCGCGGTGATCGGCACGGCCGCCGCGTACCCGCTGCTCGCCGCGCTCGGCTCGTGGGGGCCGCTGCCCGACGCCTGGATCCTCACCGGCAGCCTGCTCGCCACGTACGGCATGGCCCGCGGCTGGGTCGAGTTCTGGCTCATCTGGATCGCCGTGGACGCGGTGGGCGTGCCGCTGCTGCTGAACGGCGGCTTCTACCCGTCGGCGGCCATGTACCTCATCTACGGCGCGTTCTGCGCCTGGGGCGTCGTCAGCTGGTGGCGTACGTCCCGGGTGCTGCGCCCGGCCCGCGCCATCCCGCCCACCTACACGGAGGCTGTGGCATGACC
This sequence comes from Micromonospora globbae, assembly GCF_036184225.1. Classification (NCBI taxonomy): domain Bacteria; kingdom Bacillati; phylum Actinomycetota; class Actinomycetes; order Micromonosporales; family Micromonosporaceae; genus Micromonospora; species Micromonospora globbae. The sequence continues at coordinate 3,012,444 of NZ_CP108084.1, read as the reverse complement.
ACGTTCGGAACGATCGAGCAGGCGGTGGAGGACATCGCGGCGGGCCGGCCCGTCGTGGTGGTCGACGACGCCGGGCGTGAGAACGAGGGTGACCTGATCTTCGCGGCCGAGCTGGCCACGCCGGAACTGGTCGCGTTCATGGTCCGGTACACCTCCGGCTACATCTGCGTGCCGCTGACCGAGGACGAGGCCGACCGGCTCGACCTGCCGCCGATGTACCACACCAACCAGGACCGGCGCGGCACCGCGTACACGGTGACCGTGGACGCCCGGGAGGGCGTCACCACCGGCATCTCGGCGGCCGACCGGGCGCACACCATCCGGCTGCTCGCCGACCCGGCCACCGGCCCGGCCGACCTGGCCCGTCCGGGGCACGTGGTGCCGCTGCGCGCCCGGCCGGGCGGGGTGCTGCGCCGGCCCGGGCACACCGAGGCGGCCGTCGACCTCACCCGGCTCGCCGGGCTGCGGCCGGCCGGCGTGCTCTGCGAGCTGGTCAACGACGACGGCACCATGATGCGGGTGCCCGACCTGGAGAAGTTCTGCGCCGAGCACTCGCTCACGCTGATCACGATCGCGGACCTCATCGCGTACCGGCGGCGTACGGAGAAGCAGGTGGAGCAGGTCGCCGACGCGCGGATGCCCACCCGGCACGGGGTGTTCCGGGCTCTGGGCTACCGCAGCACGCACGACCCGTCGGAGCACGTCGCCATGGTGTACGGCGAGATCGGCGACGGGCAGGACGTGCTCGTGCGGGTGCACTCCGAGTGCCTCACCGGCGACGTCTTCGGCTCGCTGCGCTGCGACTGCGGCCCGCAACTCGACGCCGCCCTGGCGCGGGTCGCCCGCGAGGGGCGCGGGGTGGTGCTCTACATGCGCGGCCACGAGGGGCGGGGCATCGGGCTGCTGCACAAGCTCCAGGCGTACCAGTTGCAGGACATGGGCCGCGACACCGTGGACGCCAACCTGGACCTCGGCCTGCCGGCGGACGCCCGGGACTACGGCACGGGCGCGCAGATCCTGTACGACCTCGGCGTGCGGTCGATGCGGCTGCTCACCAACAACCCGGCGAAGCGGGCCGGGTTGGAGGGGTACGGCCTGACGATCACCGGCCGCGAGCCGCTGCCGGTGCGCCCCCACCCCGAGAACGTGCGGTACCTGCGGACCAAGCGGGACCGGATGGGTCACCTACTGGACGAGTTGGACGACGTCACCGAGGCGCCGGCGGGGCCGGCCGCCCGCCGGTGACGGGATCGGAGCACAGACATGGCGGGATTCGGGGAGCCGGCGACGGCGCCGGTGGACGCGGCCGGGATGACCGTGGGCGTGGTCGCCGCCCGGTGGCACGGTGAACTGACCGACCACATGCTGGAGCGGGCGGTCGCCGCGGCCGAGGCGTGCGGGGCGCGCACGGTGGTGGCCCGGGTGGCCGGCTCGGTCGAGCTTCCGGTCGTCGCCCAGGCGCTCGCGCGCCGCTGCGACGTGGTCGTGGCGCTGGGCGTCGTGGTCCGCGGTGCCACCGCCCACTTCGACTACGTCTGCCGGTCGGTCACGGACGGGCTCACCCGGGTGGCGCTGGACGAGGGCAAGCCGGTCGCGCACGGGGTGCTGACCGTGGACACCCTCGAGCAGGCCCGGGACCGGGCCGGCCTGCCGGGTTCGGCGGAGGACAAGGGCTGGGCGGCCACCGTCGCCGCGCTCGACGCCGCGCTGGCCGTCCGGGCCGTCAGCAACGCCAACGGCCACCGCGTCGGCTTCGCGGGCTGAGCCCGCCGCGAACGGGGCGACGCGGGCTGAGCCTTCCCTCGGAACGGGCGGCGCCGGCTGACGCCGCCCTCGCAACGGGCGGCGCCGCGGCGCCGCCCGTCCGCGTCCAGGCGGCCGTCGCGCGGCTCAGAGCCGCCCGGCCTCGATGATCCGCTTCAGGAACTGCCGGGTGCGCGGGTGGGTGGGGTCACCGAGCACCTGCTCCGGTGGTCCCGCCTCCACCACCCGCCCGCCGTCGAGGAAGCACACCTGGTCGGCGACCTCCCGCGCGAACCCCATCTCGTGCGTGGCCAGCACCATCGTCATGCCGTCCGCCTTCAGGTCGCGGATCATCGACAGCACCTCGCCCACGAGTTCGGGATCGAGTGCCGACGTCACCTCGTCCAGCAGCATGAGGCGGGGCGAGTTGGCCAGCGCGCGGGCCATCGCCACGCGCTGCTGCTGCCCGCCGGAGAGCCGGTCCGGGTAGGCGTGCGCCTTCTCGCCGAGGCCCATCCGGTCGAGCAGCTCCCGGGCCTGCGCCTCGGCCTCCGCCCGCGGGCGCCGGTGCACGCGGATCGGGGCGAGGGTGATGTTCTCCAACACCGACAGGTGCGGGAACAGGTTGTACGACTGGAACACCATGCCGATGCGCCGCCGTACCCGGTCCGGGTCCACCCGCGGGTCGGAGATGTCCTCCCCGTCCAGCTCGATCACACCGTCGTCGAGGTCCTCCAGCAGGTTGACGCAGCGCAGCAGGGTCGACTTGCCCGACCCCGACGCGCCGATGAGCGCCACCACCTGGTGCTCGCCGACGGTCAGGTCCAGGCCGTCGAGGACGACGTGGTCGCCGAACTCCTTGCGCAGCCCCCGGCAGGTCAGCACGTCCATCTCAGCCTCCGGACCGGCGTCGGGCCGACCGCAGCGTCACCCAGTCGGTGACGGCGATCAGCGGGATCGCGAGCAGCACGAACAGCACGCCCGCCAGGATGTACGGGGTGTAGTTGAAGGTCTCGGCGGTGGCGATCTGGGCGGCCCGCACCGCGTCGATCGGTCCGGCCAGGGAGACCAGCCCGACGTCCTTCTGCAACGCCACCACGTCGTTGAGCAGGGGAGGCGCCACCCGGCGGACGGCCTGCGGGAGCACCACGTGGCGCATGGTCTGCCGGTACGTCAGCCCGAGCGAGCGGGCCGCGGCGAGCTGGCTCGGGTGGATCGACTCGATGCCGGCGCGGAACACCTCCGCCAGGTAGCCGCCGTAGGTGAGCACCAGCGCGAGGCCGCCGAGCACCAGCACGGGCGGCATGCCCTGCAGGCGCAGGCCCGGCACGCCGAGCGTGAGCACGTAGAGCACGATGATCAGCGGCAGGCCGCGGAAGGTGTACGTGTAGCCGGCGGCGAGCGCCCGTACCGGGAAGAACACCGGGCCGCGCAGCGTCCGCAGCAGCGCGATGACCAGGCCGAGCAGCAGCGCCCCGGCCGCGCAGCAGACCAGCAGCCGGACGTTCAGCCAGAGCCCGGAGAGCACCGCGGGCAGGGCGTCCCGGGCGATGGCCGGGTCCAGGAAGGACTCCCGGACCCGGTCCCACCCTGGTGCCCCGGTGACGGCGAGCACCAGGAGCGTGCCGAGCGCCGCCGTGGAGGTGGCGGCGACCAGCACGCTGCGTACGGTCTGCCGTCGGCGGTACGCCGTTCGTCTCTGCTGCGCCGTGGAGGGGATGTGGTGCAGGACGTTCACGTGAGCTCGGCCGCTCCCGCCACCTGGGCGAGCCACTTCTGCTCCAGCTGCTTGAGCGTGCCGGCCTCGCCGAGCTGGCCCACGGCGTCACTGACGCACCGGGTGAGCGGCGAGTCCTTGTCCAGCAGCAGCCCGAACGCCTCCGGCGTGCCGACCTGCGGCACCTGCCCCACGATGGTGGCGTCGGTGATCTCCGCGCCGGTGATGTAGAACGCGGTGGGGAGGTCCACGACGAGGCCGTCGATCTGCCCGTTCTGGAGGGCCTTCTTGGCGTCGTCGTTGCTGTTGTAGACCTGCGGCGCGACGCTCGGCTTGATCACGTCGGTGATCGCCTGGTAGCTGGTCGTGCCGACCTGGGCGCCCAGCTTGGCGTCGCGCAGCTCGGCCAGGCTCGTCCTGCCGGCGATCTTCGACGACTTCAGCGCGATGACCGTCTGCCGCACGAGGTAGTACGGGGCGGAGAAGTCGACCGCCCGCTTGCGCTCCTCGGTGATGGAGAACTGGTTGATGTCGAAGTCGAACGCCTTCGGCCCCGGCGCGATGGCGGCGTCGAACTTCACCCGGGTCCAGGTCACGTCCTCCCGGGCGTACCCGAGCTTCTCCGCGACCGCGTAGGCCACGGCGGCCTCGAAGCCCTCGCCGCTCTCCGGCTTGTTCTCCCGGAACCAGGGCTCGTAGGCCGGCTCGTCGGTGGCGATCGTGAGTTTGCCGGGGGTCCGGGTGGGCAGGCTGTCCTTGGTGCAGGCGCTCGCGCCGGCGCTGGCTGTCGAGGAGGGGGTCGGGTCTTCCTGGGGTGCGCACCCGGCGACCGCGACGAGGGCGGCGGTGAGCGCGACGGTACGTGAGCTGCGAACCATGGCCGACAGCGTAGGGTCGGGCCGGCCCCGGCCCGAAGAGTGTCCCACTGGTTAGGTAGGGAATCGTCGCCGGAATGATGCCGCACCGTTGCCCGGCGCCGCCCGACAGGCGGGACCCGCCGGGACCCGGCGCGTCCGGCGGCCGACCCGGGCTGGAAGAATCGCAGTGTGAAGACGTTCGAGGAGTTGTTCGCCGAGCTGCAGGCCAAGGCCGCGGCCGGCACTCCCGGCTCGGGCACGGTCGCCGCGCTCGAGCGGGGCGTGCACTTCATCGGCAAGAAGGTCGTCGAGGAGGCGGCCGAGTCGTGGATGGCCGCCGAGCACGAGGGCCGGGAGCGGGCCGCCGAGGAGATCTCCCAGCTGCTCTACCAGACCCAGGTGCTGATGCTCGCCACCGGCCTGGAGCTGAAGGACGTCTACCGACATCTGTGAGTGCCTTCCCGTCGTCGACCCGAACCGACTGCTAGGAGCACTCCGTCATGCTGCGTGTCGCCATCCCGAACAAGGGCACCCTGGCCGAGCCGGCCGCCCAGATGCTGCGCGAGGCGGGCTACCGCCAGCGCACCGACCCGAAGGACCTGGTCTGCCGGGACGAGGCCAACGACCTCGAGTTCTTCTACCTGCGCCCGAAGGACATCGCCACCTACGTCGGCTCCGGTGACCTGGACCTCGGCATCACCGGCCGCGACCTGCTGATCGACTCGGGCGCGCCGGCCGAGGAGGTCGTCGACCTCGCCTTCGGGCGGGCCACCTTCCGCTTCGCCGCCCGCCCCGACGACATCGACTCGGTGCAGGAGCTGGGCGGGCACCGCATCGCCACGGCGTACCCGGGGCTCGTCGAGCGGCACCTCGCCGAGTTGGGCGTGAAGGCCGACGTGATCCGGCTCGACGGCGCCGTGGAGAACGCCGTACGGCTCGGCGTCGCCGACGTGGTGGCGGACGTCGTCGAGACCGGCGCCACCCTCCGGCAGGCCGGGCTCGTGGTGTTCGGCGATCCGCTGCTGCACTCGTCCGCCGTGCTGGTACGCCGTGCCGGCGCCCCCGCGCACCCGCAGGCCGAGCAGCTGCTGCGCCGGCTGCACGGCGTGCTCGTGGCCCGCCGCTACGTGATGCTCGCCTACGACGTGCCGGCCGGCCTGCTGGACCGGGCCAGCTCGCTCACCCCGGGCATCGAGTCGCCCACCGTGTCGCCGCTGCACCGCGAGGGCTGGGTCGCCGTGCAGGCCATGGTGCTCCGCGACGACGTCCACCGGATCATGGACGAGCTCTACGAGCTGGGCGCCCGGGCGATCCTGGTCACCAACATCCACGCCTGCCGCCTGTGACCGGCACGCCGGTCGCGCCCGAGCCGGCCGCCGGCCCGGCGGTGCCCGGCCCGGACCCGTCCGCGGCGTCTGCCGGCCCGGACCGGGCCGCCGCGATGCCCGACCCGGACCCGGCGATGGCCGGCCCGGACCCGGCGATGACCGGCCCGGACCCGGCGGCCGCGGTGCCCGGTGCGGAGGCGGTGGCGGCGGCGCCGGGGTCCGCGGCGGCCGTGGGGGTGCCCGGCGTGGTGCCGCCGGCACTGCCGCGCCGGCGTGGGCCGCTGCCGGTGTGGGCGGCGCTCGCCGTCGTCACGCTCGCCGGCGTCGCGTCGGCCGCCCAGGGCGCGACCAACGGCGAACTCGGGGTCCGGGTCGGTGAGCCGACGCTGGCCGCGGTCGTCAACAACCTGGGCGGCACCCTGCTGGTCGTCGTCGGGCTCGCGGTGCTGCCGTCCATGCGCGCCGGGCTCGCGGAGCTGCGCCGCACCCGGCCGCCGTGGTGGAGCTATCTGGGCGGGTTGGGCGGGGCCGCCATCGTGGTCCTCGGCGCGTACGTGGTGCCGGTGCTCGGGGTCGCCGTCTTCACCATCGCCCAGGTGGCCGGGAGCAGCCTGGGCGGCCTCGCGGTGGACCGGGCGGGCCTCGCACCCGTGGGTCGGCTCGCGCTCACCGGCCCCCGGGTCGCCGGCGGGCTGCTCGGCGTGGCCGCCGTGACGCTGGCGCAGCTCGGCCAGCCGATCGGGGACCTCGCCGTCGGTCTCGTCCTGCTGGCCGTGGCCGGCGGTGTCGGGGTGGCCCTGCAGTCCGCGTTGAACGGCAGGATCTCCGCCGCCGGCTCGGCCGCCGCGGGCGTCGCGGTCAACTTCGCGGTCAGCACCCCGGCGGTGCTGCTCGTCGCGGCGCTGGCGGGCGCCTTCACCGGGCCGGCGCCGGCCTGGCCGGACGCGTGGTACCTCTACACCAGCGGGGCGCTCGGCGTGGCCATCGTGGCCGGCCTCGTGATCGGGGTCCGGTCGGCGGGGGTGCTGCGCACCGGTCTGGCCCTGGTGGCCGGTCAGCTCGGGGGTGCGCTGCTGCTGGACGCCCTGCTGCCGGGCGGCCCGGGCGCCCGGCCGGCGGTGCTGGCCGGTGCGGCGCTGACGCTCGTCGCGGTCGTCGTGGCCGGCCGGCGCAACCGCGTGGCGGCGGCGGGCGCGGAACGGGCGGGTGGCAGACTGGTGGGGTGAGCGAACCCGAGCTGATCCGTCTGCGGCCCCGGCGTATCCGGGTGGTCTGCTGGGCCTCGGCGGCCGTCCTGCTGATCGTGTTCACCCTCGTGGCCACGTCGCTGCACGGCGCGACGGGGAGCGGCTACGGCACCTTCCAGCGCGGGGACCAGCTCGCCATGGTCGGCCTCGGCGTGTTCGGCGCGCTCGGTTTCCTGCTGTTCACCCGGCCCCGGGTCGAGGCGGACGCGCGGGGCGTGCGGGTCCGCAACATCGTCGGCTCGTACGAGCTGCCGTGGGAGGTCGTCCGGGGCGTCCGGTTCGACCGGGGCGCCCCGTGGGCCAGCCTGGAGCTGCACGACGACGACCTGCTGCCGATGGTCGCCCTCCAGGCCGCCGACAAGGAGCTGGCCGTCGAGGGCGTCCGCGCGCTGCGCCGGCTGCACCAGGCCCACCTGGCGCGCCTCGCGGAGAACACGCCCCACCGCTGAGCGTCGAGTCGCGTCCGACGACCCCGGCGCCCGGTTTGGGCAGCGGTCGGCCGAGGGTGTAGTGTTGTCGAGTCGACCAGGCTGTCCCGTGCGGTGTCACTTGCTAAGGAGGCGCCGGCATGGGCGGCCATGAAAGTGGAGCGCCTGCTCCCACCCGAGTCGCCGTCGAGGCGGCCGGGTCCGGTCACCGGTTCCGGGCACGTCCCGGCACCGGATGCGCGATCATGTGATCGTGCCGACCGGTCGAGCGGGCCCTGGCATGCGCCGGGGCCTTCTGCTTTCCGGGTCGGTTCCCGCCGGGAGCCGCAGGGTCGGCACGTAGCAGACACTCGACTCGAGGAGGCCCCATCAGCGTCGAACCACGCGTGAACGAGCAGATCCGGGCACGTGAGGTCCGACTGGTCGGCCCCGAGGGTGAGCAGGTGGGCATCGTCCCGCTGGAGCGCGCCCTTCAGCTGGCCGCGGACGTCGATCTGGACCTGGTCGAGGTTGCGCCGATGGCGCGCCCGCCGGTGTGCAAGCTCATGGACTTCGGCAAGTTCAAGTACGAGAGCGCACTGAAGGCGCGCGAAGCGCGGCGTAACCAGCAGCAGACCGTCATCAAGGAGATGAAGCTCCGGCCGAAGATCGATCCGCACGACTACGAGACCAAGAAGGGTCACGTGGTGCGGTTCCTCAAGGCCGGCGACAAGGTCAAGGTGACGATCATGTTCCGCGGTCGCGAGCAGAGCCGACCGGAGCTGGGTTACCGGCTCCTGCGCCGGCTCGAGTCGGAGATCTCGGAGCTGGGGTACGTCGAGGCCGCTCCGAAGCAGGACGGTCGCAACATGATCATGGTGCTCGCGCCGCACCGCGCCACCAAGGCGGCCGCCACGGCGGCCCGCGGCGGCGGCGCCTCGCGCGAGCGTGAGACGGGCGCCGAGACGCCGCCGGCCGAATCGGCCGGGCCCGCCGGGACCACCGGCGAGTAACAGGGGAGAAGACGTTCCACATGCCGAAGATGAAGAGCCACACGGGTATGGGCAAGCGGGTCAAGGTGACCGGCAAGGGCAAGATCGTTGCCCAGCAGGCCGGTATGCGCCACAACCTGGAGAAGAAGCCCTCCACCCGTACCCGTCGGCTGACCGGCACCGTCGAGGTGGCCAAGGCCGACGTGAAGCGCATCAAGAAGCTGCTCGGCCGCTGACGCGCGCCACCTGACGTAAGAAGGAGTTGAGATGGCACGCGTCAAGCGGGCTGTGAACGCCCAGAAGAAGCGCCGTACCCTGCTGGAGACCGCCAGCGGCTACCGCGGTCAGCGCTCCCGGCTCTACCGCAAGGCCAAGGAGCAGGTGCTGCACTCGATGCAGTACGCCTACCGGGACCGCCGCGACCGCAAGGGCGACTTCCGGCAGCTCTGGATCCAGCGGATCAACGCGGCCGCCCGTGCCAACGGGATGACCTACAACCGCCTGATCCAGGGTCTCCGGCTCGCCGGCATCGAGGTCGACCGGAAGATCCTGGCCGACCTGGCCGTCAACGACGCCGCCGCGTTCGCGGCGATCGTCGAGAAGGCCCGCGCCGCCGTGGCGGCCGAGGGCACCGGCGGTGCGGCGGCCCAGGCCGCCTGATCCCCTGCAGCTGAAGTCGAGGCGCCCCTCGTCGACCCCGACGGGGGGCGCCTCGCTGCCTGTCGAGGAGACCATGCTCTTCACGCCGCGTACGCCCCGGGTGGTCGCCGCCCGCCGACTGCACCGCCGCCGGGACCGCGAGGCCACCGGGCGTTTCCTCGCCGAGGGCCCGCAGGCCGTACGCGAGGCGCTGGCCGCGCCCGGCGTCGTCACCGAGCTGTTCGGCACGCCGGCCGCGCTGGACCGCCACGCCGAGCTGGCCGCGCTCGCGGCCGGCGGTGACGTCCCGGTCTCGGCGGTGACCGACGACGCGCTCGCCGCCCTCGCCGAGACGGTGACCCCGCAGGGCCTCGTGGCCGTCTGCCGGCACCTCGACGTGCCGCTGGACCGGGCGCTCGCGCGGGCGCCCCGGCTGGTGGCGGTACTCGCCGAGATCCGGGACCCGGGCAACGCCGGCACGGTGCTGCGGACGGCCGACGCCGCCGGCGCCGGGCTGGTGATCTTCGCCGGTGACGCCGTCGACCCGTACAACGGCAAGTGCGTGCGGGCTTCGGCCGGCAGCCTGTTCCACGTGGACGTGGTCCGCGCCCCCGACCCGGCGCAGGTGGTCGGCGCGCTGCGCGCGGCCGGTCTCGCCGTGCTCGCCACCACCGGCTACGGCGAGGACGACCTCGACGACCTCGCCGACGCGGGCCGGCTCGCGGCGCCCACCGCCTGGCTGTTCGGCTCGGAGGCGCACGGCCTGCCGGCCGCGCTCACCGACGCCGCCGACGCGCGCGTGCGGGTGCCCCTGCACGGGCGCGCCGAGAGCCTGAACCTGGCTGCGGCGGCGGCCGTGTGCCTGTACTCTTCAGCGAGAGCTCAGCGCCGGCCGCGAGACGGCCGGGCGCACGTCACGACCGGGGAGACCGACCGTCCATGAACGCGCCACGGCGTTCGTTTAGCCAGCCCGCCGGTGCCGGCGGGCGGCGGGCCTGACCTGCTCCCTGCGCAACTCCCACCGGCGGGCTGCGGCGAAGCCGCGCGTCCGTAGACTCGCTTCGCCGTCCCGTGCAGGGCCGGCGCCGCCGTGAGGGAGTGCCCGTACGCCATGACCTACCGCAACGATCCGTACGACCCGAAGCAGGTCGCCCTGCTCGACCCGGCCGCCCTGGCCGAGGCCGTGGCCGACGCCGAGAAGGCGTTCGCCGCCGCCGGTGACCCGGACGCGCTGACCGCGCTGCGCCCGGCGCACCTCGGTGACCGGGCGCCCGTGTCGCTGGCCCGCCGGGAGATCGGCGCGCTGCCGCCGGCCGCGAAGGCCGACGCCGGCAAGCGGGTCAACGAGGCCCGCCGGGCCATCGAGGCCGCCTACGCCGCCCGCGCCGAGGTGCTGGAGCGCGAGCACGCCGAGCGGGTGCTGGTCGCCGAGCGCGTCGACGTCACGCTGCCGTACGACCGGCAGCCGCGCGGCGCCCGCCACCCGTTGAGCACGCTCATGGAGCAGATCAGCGACCTCTTCGTGGGGATGGGCTACGAGGTGGCCGAGGGCCCCGAGGTCGACCTGGAGTGGGTCAACTTCGACGCGCTGAACATCCCGGCCGACCACCCGGCGCGCGGGCTCATGGACACGTTCTACATCGACCCCGCCGACCGCTCGGGTCTGGTGCTGCGGACGCACACCTCGACGGTGCAGACGCGCACGATGCTGAGCCGCAAGCCGCCGATCTACGTGATCTGCCCGGGCCGGGTCTACCGCACCGACGAGGTGGACGCCACCCACAGCCCCGTCTTCCACCAGGCCGAGGGCCTCGTGGTGGACAAGGGCATCACGATGGCGCACCTGCGCGGCACGCTCGACCACTTCGCGCGGGCCATCTTCGGCCCCGACGCGCGGACCCGCTGGCGGCCGCACTACTTCCCGTTCACCGAGCCGTCGGCGGAGTTCGACGTCTGGTTCCCCGAGCACCGCGACGGTCCGCGGTGGGTCGAGTGGGGCGGCTGCGGGATGGTGAACCCCCGGGTGCTGCGCGCCTGCGGGATCGACCCGGAGGTCTACTCCGGCTTCGCGTTCGGCATGGGCATCGACCGGACCCTCATGGTCCGGCACGGGGTCAGCGACATCCGCCACCTCTTCGAGGGCGACGTCCGGTTCAGCCGGGCGCTCGGGACCGGGGCGTAGGCGATGCGGGCACGAGTTACGGAGACGGTGGTCTGAGTCATGCGAGTTTCTGTCAGCTGGCTGCGGGAGTACGTCGACCTCCCCGCCGACCTGCCCACCGGTGACCTGGAGCAGGCGCTGGTCGACCTCGGCATCGAGGTCGACTCCGTGGCCGACCTGCGGGAGAACGTCACCGGGTCGCTGGTGGTCGGCGAGGTGCTGGAGATCGAGGAGCTGACCGGCTTCAAGAAGCCGATCCGGTTCGTCCGGGTCGACGTGGGAGCCGCCAACGGCACCGGCGAGCCGCAGGAGATCGTCTGCGGGGCGCGCAACTTCGCCGTGGGCGACCGGGTGGTGGTCATCCTCCCCGGCGGCGTGCTGCCCGGCGGGTTCGCCATCGGGGCGCGCAAGACGTACGGGCGGGTGTCGAACGGCATGATCTGCTCGGCCCGGGAGCTGGGCATCGGCGACGACCACGCGGGCATCCTGGTGCTGCCCGAGGACAGCCCGGCCAAGCCCGGCGACGACGCCCGGCCGGTCGTCGGCCTCGACGAGGTCGTGCTGGAGTTGGACATCACCCCCGACCGGGGGTACGCGCTGAGCCTGCGCGGGCTGGCCCGGGAGCTGTCGCACGCGTTCGGCGTGCCGTTCCGCGACCCGGCCCTGGCGCCGGCGCCGGGCGGCACGGCCGAACCGGCGTACCCGGTGCAGGTGCGGGACACGGTGGGCTGCGACCGGTTCGCCGCCCGGATGGTCCGCGGCGTGGACCCGGCCGCGCCCACGCCGGCCTGGATGCAGCGGCGGCTCACCACGGCGGGCATCCGCAGCATCTCGCTGCCGGTCGACATCACCAACTACGTGATGCTCGAACTGGGCCAGCCGATGCACGCGTTCGACGCCGACCGGATCGCCGGGCCGCTCGTGGTCCGTCGCGCCGAGGCGGGGGAGAAGCTGACCACCCTGGACGGTGTCACCCGCGTCCTCGCCGCCGAGGACATGGTGATCTGCGACGACACCGGCCCGATCTCGCTGGCCGCGGTGATGGGCGGCGAGACCAGCGAGGTGGTCCCCGAGACGACCAACGTGCTCTTCGAGGCCGCACACTGGGACCCGGTGATGGTGGGGCGCACGGCCCGCCGGCACAAGCTGTTCAGCGAGGCGGCCAAGCGCTGGGAGCGGGGTGTCGACCCGGCGCTGCCGCTCGTGGCCCTGGAGCGGGCCGTGCGGCTGCTCACCGAGTACGGCGGCGGCACCGTGGGCGACGAGATCCTGGACATCGACAACGTCCGCCCGCGTACGCCGATCACCCTGCCGGCCGACCTGCCGACCCGCCGGATCGGCGTCGACTACCCGCCGGCCCGGGTGGTCGCCCTGCTGGAGCAGGTGGGCTGCACGGTGGCGCAGGGCGCGGACCGGCTCGCCGAGGACCCGGGGGCGGTGGGCGTGGCGTCCGGCGCCGGGGTCGCTCTCACGGTGACCCCGCCGACCTGGCGCCCCGACCTCACCGACCCGGCCGACCTCGTGGAGGAGGTCGTACGCCTCGACGGGTACGACCGGGTGCCGTCGGTGCTGCCGGTGGCGCCGGCCGGCCGCGGCCTGACCTGGCAGCAGCGGCGGCGCCGCACGGTCGCGCAGGCGCTGGCCGACCGGGGGTACGTGGAGGTGCTCGCCCACCCGTTCGTCTCGCCCGAGCTGCCCGACCTGCTCGGGCTGCCGGCCGACGACCCCCGCCGGCCGGCGGTGCGGTTGGCCAACCCGCTCTCCGACGAGGAGCCGCTGCTGCGGACCACGCTGCTCGGGCCGCTGCTCGGCGTGCTCAAGCGCAACCTCGGCCGGGGCCACCGCGACCTCGCGCTCTACGAGATCGGTGCGGTCTTCCACCCGCGCCCGGGCGCGGGCAGCCCGCCCGCGATGGGCGTGGACCGGCGGCCGACCGACGCGGAGTTCGCGGCGGCCGACGCCGTGGTGCCCGACCAGCCGCGGCACGTCGCGGCCGTGCTGGCCGGCGAGATCGAGCTCTCCGGCTGGTGGGGCGCGGGACGCGCCGCCGGCTGGGCGGACGCGGTCGAGGCCGGCCGGACGGTGCTCACCGCCGCGGGCGTCCCGCAGGACCGGATCGAGGTGCGGGCCGCCGAGTACGCGCCGTGGCACCCCGGCCGCTGCGCCGAGCTGGTGGTGGACGGCGCCGTCGTGGGGCACGCCGGTGAGCTGCACCCGACCGTCGTCGCGGCGCTGGAGCTGCCCCGGCGCACCTCCGCCATGGAGCTGAACCTCGACCTGTTGCCGGCCCCGCCGGTGCTGCCGGCGCCGGAGGTCTCCGGTTTCCCGCCGGCGCTGATCGACGTGGCGCTGGTCGTGGACGAGAACGTGCCGGCCGCGCAGGTCCAGCGCGCCCTCACCGAGGGCGCCGGTCACCTGCTGGAGGACGTGCGGCTCTTCGACGTCTACACCTCGGAGCAGCTCGGCGCCGGGCGCAAGTCGCTCGCGTACAAGCTGACCTTCCGGGCGCCGGACCGGACCCTCACCGTGGAGGAGGCGGTGGCCGCCCGGGACGCCGCGGTGGCCGTGGCGGCCGAGCGCTTCGGCGCCACCCTGCGCGGCGCCTGACCGGTGCCGGCGGTCGGATGGCTGGCGGTGGCGGTCGTCCTCGTGGCGGCCGCCGCCGGCCTGCTCTGGGCCCGCCGGCACCTGATGCTGGTGTCGGTGGTGGGCCGCAGCATGGAACCCACGCTGCGGCCGGGTGACCGGGTGCTCGCCCGGCGGGTGCCGCTGGGGGAGGTCCGCGCGGGTGACGTCGTCGTGGTGGTGGCCCCCGCGGCGATGACCGCCGGTCACCCCACGCCGCCCGGTGACGGCGAGCGCGGCCTGCTCATCAAGCGGGCGTACGCGGTGCCCGGTGATCCGGTGCCGGTGGACCGGGTGCCGCTGCTGCGGCAGCGACCGGAGCGGGAGGTTCCGCCCGGGCACCTGGTGGTGCTGGGGGACAACCCGCCGTTCAGCTACGACTCGCGGGAGTGCGGGTACATCCCGGAGCGGGACGTGCTCGGGGTGGTGGTCCGGCCGCGGCTGCGCGAGGACTGACGGGGACGTGCCGCGCGGCCGTGGACCGGCCACGCGGCACCCCCGAGCGCGATCAGCACAGTGAGGTCATGCTGCTGGCTCCGGCCGAGCAGTAGTAGCCGCACGAGCCGCAGTTCACCGCGCACGAGCCGCTGTAGCTGCACCGCTTGAAGTAGCAGGTGCCGCACACCGCACACCACGGGTCCGGCGGACAGCCGGCGGCGGCCGTCACCTTCGGCACGAACACCCCGAGCAGCCGCTCGCCGAGGCTCTCCAGTCGACGGAACATCCGTTCACCTCCCTCCGATTGTCGTCGATCGATGCGGGGACGCTACGGCCGCCCCGTACACCGGACCTACAGCCGGTGTCGGCGACGGCGTACCTCGATGTATCCGCGCTGTATCCCCCGCTCCTAGCGTGGGCCTCCGTCGTGACGAGGAGGTGCGGACGGATGCGAGCGACGGAGCTGGCCGCGCGGCTGCTGCTGGCCCTGGTGTTCCTCGCCGCGGTGGTCGGCAAGCTGCGCACCCGGGCGGCCTTCGCCGGGTTCGTCGTGTCGGTGGGCCAGTTCGGCGTGCCCGCACGCTGGACCCGGCCGGTGGCCCGGCTCGCCGTCGCCGCCGAGGCGGCCGTCGTCGTGCTGCTCGCCGTCGGGCGTACCGCGCCCGCGGGACTGCTGCTCGCCGCCGGACTGCTGGCCGTGCTCACCGCCGCGGTCGTCGGCGCGCTGCGCCGTGGCGCGCGCCCGGCCTGCCGCTGCTTCGGGAGCGCCGACGCGCCGATCGGCCCCCGGCACGTGGCGCGCAACGTGGCCCTCGCCGCGGTGGCCGTGCTTGGCCTGCTCGGCGGGGCGGTGGCCGGGCCGTCGCTGTCGCCGGCCGCCGCGCTGCTCGCCGCCGGGGTGGCCGTCCCGCTGGCCGCCGTGGCCGTCCGTCTCGACGATCTCGTGGCCCTGTTCGCCCCCACGCCGTCCCGGACCACCCGCCCGGCCGGCCGACCCTGACCCCCGCCCGGCAACCCGTGAAGGAGTCCCCATGGCGCTGTTGACCGTCGCCGTCGTCCTCGTCGCCGCGCTCGGCCTGCTCAACCTCGTGCTGCTGCTCGGCGTGATCCGCCGGCTGCGCGAGCACACCGACCTGCTCGGCGAGCGCCAGGCGGCGCCGCCGGAGGTGATGCTGGAGGTCGGTTCCATCCCCGGGGACTTCGTCTCGACCACCGTGGACGGTGCGGTGCGCACCCGGGCGGACATCCCGCCGATGACGCTCGTGGCGTTCCTGTCGCCGGCCTGCGAGCACTGCGCGGAGCAGATCCCGCTGCTCGTCGACCGGGCGCGGACGATGCCCGGAGGGGCCGCGCACGTCTGGATCGTGGTGGTCGGCAAGGGCCCGGACACCGAGCCGTACGCCGCGCAGTTCGCCGGCCTCGCGACGGTCTTCGTCGAGCCGGGAAGCGGCCCGCTGCCGCTCGCCTTCGGCGTCAAGGGGTACCCCGCGTTCGGGCTGCTCGACGAGCGCGGGATCGTGGCGTCGACCGCCTTCGGCATCGCCCGGTTGGACCTGCCGGTGGCCTCGTGACGGGCCCGCGACTGGCGCCGCGCCGGGCCGCCCGGCACACCCGGGCGGCCCTCGGGCTCACCTGGCGCGCCGCGCCGGCGGGCACGACGGCCGACCTGCTGCTGGCGGTGCTCGCCGGGGTGGCGCCGGTGCTCGTGGCCGCGCTGACCAAACTCGTCCTCGACGGGCTCACCCGGGGCCGCTCGCCCGGGTCGCTGGCCCTGCTCGGCGTCGGCCTCGCGGTCGCCGCGGCAGCCGGCGTGCTCCTGCCCCACCTGCGCGCGTACGTGGAGAAGGAGCGGATGCGGGCGGTGAGCCGGCTGGTGCGCCGCCGGCTGCACGACGCGGTGCTGCGGCTGGTGGGCCTGGTCCGGCTGGAGGATCCGACGTTCCAGGACCGCCTCCAGGCCGCCCAGCAGACCGGCCACCTCGGTCCCACCCAGCTGACGGGCAACGCGCTCGGCGGCGTGCAGAGCCTCATCGCGCTCAGCGGCTTCCTCGGCGTGCTGCTGGCGCTCAGCCCCGTGATCGGCCTGCTGGTGCTGGCCGCCGCGCTGCCCACGCTCTGGCTCCAGTTGCGGCTCAACCGTGCCCGGGCCGCGATGGTGCTGCACCTGGAGCACTTCCAGCGGCGGGACCTGTTCTTCGCCCAGCTGCTGGTGGGCGTGCCGGCGGCCAAGGAGGTGCGGTTGTTCGGTCTCGGCCGGTTCCTCGGCGACCGGATGCTGGCCGAACTGCACGGCATGCACGCCGTCGAGCAGCGCCTGGACCGGCGCGAGCTGCGCGCCCAGAGCCTGCTCGGGCTGCTCGGGGCGGTGGTCGCCGGCGTCGGGGTGGTCTACACCGTGGCGGCGGCCGCCGCCGGCCGGCTCACCCCCGGCGACGTGGTGATCTACCTGGCCGCCGTGCCCGGGGTCCAGGGGGCGTTGGGCAGCCTGGTCGGGCAGCTCGGCGCGATCCACCGGGCGCTGCTCCTGTTCGACCACTACGACGAGGTGGTCCGGGCCGAGCGCGACCTGCCGGTGCCGGCCGTGGCCCGGCCCGTCCCGCCGCTGCGGCGGGGCATCGAGCTGTGCGACGTCTGGTTCCGGTACTCGCCACGGCACCCCTGGGTGCTGCGCGGGGTGGACCTGTTCCTGCCGGCCGGCTCGACCACCGCTCTCGTCGGCCTGAACGGCGCGGGCAAGAGCACCCTGGTCAAGCTGCTCTGCCGGTTCTACGACCCGGAGCGCGGCGCGATCCGGTGGGACGGGGTCGACCTGCGCGAGTTCGACCCGGCGGCGCTGCGGGAGCGGCTCGGGGCGGTGTTCCAGGACTTCATGCCGTACGACCTCACGGCGGCCGAGAACATCGCGGTGGGCGACCTCGCCGCCCGGGACGACCCGGGGCGGCTGCGGGCCGCCGCGCGGCAGGCCGGCGTGGACGAGACCCTGGCGGCGCTGCCCCGCGGCTACGACACGCTGCTCACGCGGATCTTCTACGAGGGCCCGGACCGGGACGACGAGCAGGCCGGCGTGGTCCTCTCCGGCGGCCAGTGGCAGCGGGTGGCCCTGGCCCGCGGTTTCCTGCGGGCGGACCGTGACCTGCTGATCCTCGACGAGCCCAGCTCCGGGCTCGACGCCGAGGCCGAGCACGACCTGCACACCCGGCTGCGTGACCTGCGCCGGGGGCGGACCAGCCTGCTCATCTCCCACCGGCTCAACGCCGTCCGGGACGCGGACACGATCGCTGTGCTCGCCGACGGTCGCGTCGCCGAGTACGGGCGGCACGACGAGCTGCTCGCCGCCGGCGGCGGGTACGCCCGGTTGTTCACCCTCCAGGCCCGGGGTTACCGGGAGGACAGTCCCGCGTCGGTCTGACCCGGTGGGCGCCGGCCGGGGGGTCGGCGGCGTCGAGTTCGGCGGCGTAGAGCCGGACGAGGTCGCCGATGCGGTACCGGCCCGGACCGGCCGGCTCGGCGAGCTGCGCCGCCACGAGCCGGTCCAGCGCCCGTGCGGCCTCCTCGGTCGGCGCGTCGGCCAGCGCGGCGGCCAGTTCGGGTGTGACCGGTCCGGTGGGCGCGCCGCCGAGGCGGCGGAAGAGCGGCGCGGCCGGGCCGAGCCGGTGGTAGCTCGCGGTCAGCCGGGGACGCAGGCCGGTCTCCGCCAGCCGGTGGCCCTCGTCGCCCAGCAACCGGGCCAGGCGGGCCATGGTCCAGTGCGGGCACTCGGCGAGCCGGCCGGCGGCGGTGAGCAGCGCCAGCGGCAGCCCCTCGCAGAGCGCCACCACGGCCGCGGCGGCCTCCGGTTCCGCGTCCACGCGGCGGTCCCCGGCGACGGCCCGCAGCAGCGTCAGCCCGTCGACCGGTGGCAGCGGGTCGAGGCGCAGCGGGCGGTCGGTGTGGGGCACCGGGCAGCGGCTGGTGAGCAGCAGGGCGCAGCCGCCGCGTACCGGCAGCAGGCCGTCGACCTGGGCGGGGTCGGCGACGTTGTCGAGCACCAGCAGCACGCGGCGGTCGAACAGCAGCGACCGGATCCGCGCCCGTGCCTCGGCGAGGCCCAGCGGCACCGGCTCCGCGGCGCCGGCCCGGAACGAGCGCAGCACCCGCGCCGCCACCCGCAACGGTGACGGCGCGGTGCCCGCGACCGAGCCGCCGAGGTCGAGGTGGAGCTGGCCGTCGGGGAACGCGTCCAGCGCCGCGGCCGCGGCGTGCAGGGCGAGCGCGGACTTGCCGGTGCCGGCCATGCCGTACACGGAGACGGTGGCGGGGCGTTCGCGGGCCGTGGTGAGCGCGGTGCGAAGGCGTGCCAGCTCGGCGCGGCGGCCGACGAATGGTGTGGTGGGGCAGGGCAGCTCGTGCGGCACGGGGGAGGCGGGGCGGAGGTCGCCCGGGGGCCGGTCCCGGGTGCGGGCGGGTGGGCGTCCCGCCGGTGGGCGCGGTTCGTGCCGCCGGACGGCCCGGTACAGCTCGGTCAGCTCCGGGCCGGGGGTGACGCCCAGTTCGCCGGCGAGGGCACGGCACGCGGCCCGGTACGTCGTGAGGGCGGCGGCGCGGTCGCCGGCCCGGCACTGGGCCGTCATGAGCAGCGCCCAGCCGGGCTCGCGGAGCGGGTTCTCCGCGAGATGCCCGCGGAGCAGGGCGAGCAGCGCGGGGCTGCCCCGGTCGCCCAGGTCGAGCCGGCAGGCCGCGTACGTCTCCCGGCCGGCGGCCCGCCGCTCGCGGAGCCGGTCGAACGCGGCGGCGGTGGCCGGCCCGTACGCCGGGGGCGGCTCCGTGGCCGACCAGAGGGCCAGCGCCCGTTCCAGCAGCGGCGCGGCGTCACCGGGACGGCCGTCGGCGTGGGCCGCCTGCCCCTCGGCGACCAGCCGCTCGAACTCGGCGGCGTCCAGCTCGCCCGGATCCACCCGGAGCACGTAGCCGCCGTTCTCCGCGCGCAGCCGGGCCGGCTCGCCGGGCGCGGTGAGCAGGTGCCGCAGGTGACTGGCGTGGGTGCGCAGGTTCGCCACGGCCGAGGCGGGCGCCTGCCCGCCCCACAACTCCTGGCGCAGCCGCTCCACGGGCACCGCGAGCCCCGCGTGCAGCAGCAGGGTGACCAGCAGGGCGGTGGGCCGGCCGCCGGGCAGGCGCAGTGGCCGCCCGTCGCGAAGGACCTGTGCCGGACCGAGGATCCGGAACGAAAGTCCCATTCGTCCTCCGCTGCGTGCCCCCGCGGGCCGTCTCCGGCCCCACACCAGAACGTTTCAATTATGACAGTCGATGGATTGCGTGGCGGTGCCCGCGCCGGGCCGAACGTTCGTCGACGTTCGCCAAATTCTCATGCAGTGGACCGTATGAACTTGCAGGGCGCGATCTTCGCTGCTAGCCTGGACTGCATAATCATGCGGAGGTGAGTATGGGGATCCGAGTCGCCGTCGCCGGGGCGAGCGGCTACGCCGGGGGCGAGCTGCTCCGCCTGGTCGCCGCGCACCCGGAGTTCGAGCTGGTCGCCGCCACCGCGCACAGCCAGGCGGGCCACCGGGTCGACGTCGTCCACCCGCAGCTCGCCGGCCTCGACATGGTGCTCGGTCCGGCCGGGCCCGACGCGCTCGCCGGCGCGGACCTCGTCTTCCTCGCCCTCCCGCACGGCGAGTCGGCCGCCCTCGCCGCGCAGCTGCCCGCCGACGTGCGGATCGTCGACCTGGGCGCCGACCACCGGCTCGCGAACCCGTACGACTGGGCGCACTACTACGGCGGCACCCACGCCGGCCAGTGGACCTACGGGCTGCCGGAGCTGCCCGGGCAGCGGGAGCTGATCGCCTCCTCCACGCGGGTGGCCAACACCGGCTGCTACGCCGCCGCCATCAGTCTCGCGCTCGCCCCGCTGATCGCCGCGGGCGCCGCCGAGCCGGCCGACGTCGTGGTGGTCGCCGCCTCCGGCACCTCCGGGGCGGGCCGCGGCGCCAAGGCCCACCTGCTCGCGAGCGAGGTGATGGGGGACCTGTCGCCCTACCGTGTCGGCACCCACCAGCACGTGCCCGAGATCAAGCAGGCCACGGGGGCGCGCAGCCTCTCCTTCACCCCGGTGCTCGCGCCGATGCCGCGCGGCATCCTCGCCACGGTCACCGCCGTGCCGGCCCGCGGCGTCGACCCGCAGGCGGTGCTCGCCGAGGCGTACGCCGACGCGCCGTTCGTACACGTGCTGCCCGAGGGGCGCTGGCCGCACACGGCCGCCACGCTCGGCTCGAACTCCTGCCACCTGCAGGCCACCGTCGACGTCGACTCGCGCCGGCTGATCGTCGTGAGCGCGCTCGACAACCTCGGCAAGGGCGCGGCCGGGCAGGCCGTGCAGAACGCCAACCTGATGGTCGGCCTGCCGGAGACCACCGGTCTGTCGGTGTGCGGGGTGGCGCCGTGAGCACCGGGCAACCGAACGCGCGATTCGTGAACGAGGAGGTGCGCCCGTGACCGTCACCGTCCCGCAGGGGTTCCGTGCGGCGGGGGTGGCCGCCGGGTTGAAGACCGGCGGCGCGACCGACGTGGCCCTGGTGGTCAACGACGGACCGGCGACGGCCGTCGCCGGGGTCTTCACCGCCAACCGGGTGAAGGCGGCCCCGGTGCTCTGGTCCGAGCAGGTCGTGCACGGCGGGGCGGTCCGCGCCGTGGTGCTCAACTCCGGAGGCGCGAACGCCTGCACCGGTCCGGCCGGCTTCCAGGACACGCACGCCACCGCCGAGCACGTCGCCGCCGCCCTCACCGCCACGGGCACCGTGCCGGAACTCGGCGCCGGCGAGGTGGCGGTCTGCTCCACCGGACTCATCGGCGAGCGGCTGCCCATGCCCGCGCTGCTGGCCGGCGTCGACACCGCCGTGCGTGAGCTGTCGCGCGACGGCGGCGCCCCGGCCGCCGAGGCCATCATGACCACCGACACCCGGCCCAAGACGACCGTCGTGCCGGGCGCCGGCTGGACCGTGGGCGGCATGGCGAAGGGCGCGGGGATGCTCGCCCCGGCCCTGGCGACCATGCTCTGCGTCCTGACCACGGACGCGGTGGCCACGCCGGACGAGCTCGACGCCGCGCTGCGCGAGGCCTGCCGGGTCACCTTCGACCGGATCGACTCCGACGGCTGCATGTCCACCAACGACACCGTCCTGCTGCTCGCCAGCGGCGCCTCCGGCGTCACCCCGGCGCCGGGCGAGCTGGCCTCGGCCGTCACCGCCGCCTGCCAGGACCTGGCCCGGCAGCTCATCGCCGACGCCGAGGGTGCCACCAAGGAGATCGCCGTCGAGGTGGTCGGCGCGGCGAGCGAGGACGACGCCGTCGAGGTGGGCCGGACGGTGGCCCGCAACAACCTCGTGAAGACCGCGCTGTTCGGCAACGACCCCAACTGGGGTCGCATCCTCGCCGCCGTCGGCACCACCGCCGCGGCGTTCGAGCCCGACAACCTGGACGTGGCGGTCAACGGGGTGTGGGTCTGCCGGGGCGGCGCGGCCGCGGAGGACCGCGCGAAGGTCGACCTCACCGGGCGGGACGTGACCGTCCGCATCGACCTGCACGCGGGCGCCGCCGAGGCCACCATCTGGACCACCGACCTGTCCCACGCGTACGTGCACGAGAACTCGGCCTACTCGTCATGAAGACGAACAACCCGGTGACGTGGGGTCCCGTGGCCGCGAACGCAGGGGAGGCACGGGCGTGACCCTCTCCGCCGACCTCACCCGCTCCCAGGCGAAGGCCGCCACGCTCATCGAGGCGCTGCCCTGGCTGGCCCGCTTCTCCGGCTCGACCGTCGTCGTGAAGTACGGCGGCAACGCCATGGTCGACCCCGAGCTGCAGCGGGCGTTCGCCGCCGACATGGTCTTCCTGCGCTACGTCGGTCTGAAGCCGGTCGTCGTGCACGGCGGCGGCCCGCAGATCTCCGCCATGCTGGGGCGGCTCGGCATCACCAGCGAGTTCCGGGGCGGCCTGCGGGTCACCACCCCGGAGGCCATGGACGTGGTCCGGATGGTCCTGGTCGGCCAGGTCGGGCGGGAACTCGTCGGGCTGATCAACGCGCACGGCCCGTTCGCGGTCGGCCTCTCCGGCGAGGACGCCGGGCTGTTCACGGCGGTGCGCCGGCCGGCGTACGTCGACGGCGAGCCGGTCGACGTCGGCCAGGTCGGCGACGTCGAGTCGGTCGACGTCTCGGCCGTCACCGACCTCATCGCCGCCGGCCGGATCCCGGTGATCTCGACGGTCGCGCCCGACGCGGACGGGGTGCTGCACAACCTCAACGCGGACACCGCCGCGGCCGCGCTCGCGGTCGCCCTGGAGGCTCGCAAGCTCGTCGTCCTCACCGACGTGGCCGGCCTCTACGCCAACTGGCCGGACACGACCAGCCTGATCTCCGAGATCAGCGCGGACGACCTGGCCAAGCTGCTGCCCACCCTCGAGTCGGGGATGGTGCCCAAGATGGAGGCCTGCCTGCGGGCGGTGCGCGGGGGAGTGCCCGCCGCGCACGTCGTCGACGGCCGGGTCGCCCACTCGACGCTGCTCGAGGTGTTCACGTCGGATGGGTTCGGCACCATGGTCGTGAGCGCGAGGAGTGAGCCTGCGAGCCCCGCAGTCGCGAACAAGGAAGGCGGAGTGCCGTCATGAGCACGCTCGTGCAGCGCTGGCAGCAGTCCATGATGGACAACTACGGCACGCCACCGCTGGCGCTGGTGTCCGGCTCCGGCGCCGTCGTCGTCGACGAGGGCGGCCGGGAGTACGTCGACCTGGTCGGCGGGATCGCGGTGAACGCGCTCGGGCACGCCCACCCGGCCGTGGTGGCCGCCGTGACGAAGCAGGTCGCCACGCTGGGGCACGTCTCGAACCTCTACGTCGCCGAGCCGCCGGTCGCGCTGGCCGAGCTGCTGCTGGCCCTCGCCGGCCGCCCCGGCCGGGTGCTGTTCGTCAACTCCGGCGCGGAGGCCAACGAGGCCGCGTTCAAGCTCTCCCGGCTCACCGGCCGCGGCCACGTGGTCGCCACGCGGGGCGGCTTCCACGGCCGCACGATGGGCGCCCTGGCGCTCACCGGGCAGCCGGCCAAGGCCGACCCGTTCCGCCCGCTGCCCGGCGACGTGACGCACGTCGACTACGGCGACGTGGCCGCGCTGGAGGCCGCCGTCACCGACGCGACCGCCATGGTGATCCTGGAGCCGATCCAGGGCGAGAACGGCGTGGTCGTGCCGCCCGCCGGCTACCTGGCCGCGGCCCGGCGGATCACCGCCCGCCACGGCGCCCTGCTCGTGCTCGACGAGGTGCAGACCGGGGTCGGGCGTACCGGGCACTGGTTCGCCCACCAGGCCGAGGGCGTCGAGCCGGACGTGGTGACGCTCGCCAAGGGGCTCGGCGGCGGGCTGCCGCTCGGCGCCACGCTGGCCTTCGGGCGGGCCGCCGACCTGCTCACCCCCGGCTCGCACGGCACCACGTTCGGCGGCAACCCGGTGAGCTGCGCCGCGGCCCTCGCCGTGGTGAGCACCATCGCCCACGAGGGGCTGCTCGACCACGTCAAGCGGGTCGGCGAGCGCCTGCGCCGCGGCATCGAGGCGCTCGGCCATCCGCTGGTGTCCGGCGTACGCGGGGCCGGCCTGCTGCTCGGCGTGGTGCTCACCGCGCCGGTCGCCCCGGTGCTCGCGGAGGCGTTGCGTGAGGTCGGCTTCCTCGTCAACCCGGTGCAGCCCGGCGTGGTCCGGCTCGCGCCGCCGCTGATCCTCACGGCCGAGCAGGTGGACGCGTTCCTCGCGGCCCTCCCCGCCGCCCTCGACGCCACGGCGCCGGCCGCCGCGACGCCCGCCGGCACCACGCCCGCCGCCACGCCGGCCCCCGCCGGCGTCGACCCCACGCCGCCGGCCACCGCCGGACCGACCGCCCCGACCACGACCGCCACCCCGGAGACGACCACATGACCCGCCACTTCCTGCGCGACGACGACCTGAGCCCCGCCGAGCAGGCGGCCGTGCTGGACCTCGCCGTCCGGATGAAGGCGGACCGCTTCGGGTACCGGCCGCTGGCCGGTCCGCGGTCGGTGGCCGTGCTGTTCGACAAGCAGAGCCTGCGCACCCGGATCTCGTTCGACGTCGGCATCTCCGAACTGGGCGGCCACCCCCTCGTCGTGGACACCCAGGTCACCCACTTCGGCCGGGGTGAGACCCTCGGCGACGCCGGGCGCGTGCTGTCCCGCTACGTGGCCGCCATCGTGCTGCGCACGTACGGCGACGACCGCATCGCCGAGGTCGCCGCGGGGGCGAGCGTCCCGGTGGTCAACGCGCTCACCGACGGCTTCCACCCCTGCCAGATCCTCGCCGACCTGCTCACCGTGCGGGAGCGGTTCGGGGGCACCGCCGGCCGGACCCTCGCGTACGTCGGCGACGCCGCCAACAACATGGCCCACTCGTACCTGCTGGGCGGCGCGACGGCCGGCATGCACGTCCGGGTGGCCGGCCCGGCCGGCTTCACCCCCGACCCGGCCGTGGTGGCGCGGGCCGCGGAGATCGCGGCCGGCACCGGCGGGTCGGTCAACGTGCTGACCGACCCGGTCGAGGCGGTCAAGGGGGCCGACGCGGTCGCCACCGACGCCTGGACCTCGATGGGGCAGGAGGACGACGGGCTGGACCGGATGACCCCGTTCCTGCCGTACCGGGTCGACGCCGACCTGCTCGGCCAGGCGGCGCCGGGCGCGATCGTGCTGCACTGCCTGCCCGCCCACCGGGGCGAGGAGATCACCGACGAGGTGCTCGACGGCCCGCAGAGCGCCGTCTTCGACCAGGCGGAGAATCGGCTGCACGCCCAGAAGGCGCTGCTCACGTTCCTCCTCGAGGCCGCGTCCGCGGCCCCGGACGCGGCGGCGCCGGGCGCCACCGCGACCAGGGAGACCACATGACCGCCCCGCTGACCCGCGCCGCCCGCCACGCCCGCATCGTCGAGCTGATCCGGGACAAGGCGATCCACTCGCAGACGGAGCTGGCCGAACTGCTGGCCGGCGACGGCATCCAGGTCACCCAGGCGACCCTCTCGCGCGACCTCAAGGAACTCGGCGCGGTGACCGTACGCGGCGGCGACGGGCGCGGCGTCTACCTGATCCCCGAGGACGGCCACCGGCCGCTGCGCGAGGCGGAGACCGCGCCGGCGCGGCTCGTCCGGCTGCTGCACGAGCTGCTCAACGGGGTCGACTCCAGCGGCAACATCGCCGTGCTGCGCACCCCGCCGGGCGCCGCGCACTACCTGGCCAGCGCGTTGGACCGAGCGGGCCTGCCCGAGGTCGTCGGCACGATCGCCGGCGACGACACCATCCTCGTCGTGGCCCGCGAGGCCGACGGCGGAGCCGCGCTCGGCGAGAAGCTCGCCGGCTGGGCCCGCCGGGAAGAGAACGTTGAAGGGAGCACCACACCATGACCGAGCGGGTCGTCCTCGCATACTCCGGAGGGTTGGACACCTCCGTCGCCATTCCGTACCTGGCCGAGCAGACCGGCGCCGAGGTGATCGCGGTCGCCGTCGACGTCGGTCAGGGCGGCGAGGACATGAACGTCATCCGGCAGCGGGCCCTGGACTGCGGCGCCGTGGAGTCCGAGGTGGTCGACGCGCGCGACGAGTTCGCGGCCGAGTACTGCCTGCCGGCGATCCGCGCCAACGCCCTCTACATGGACCGGTACCCGCTGGTGTCCGCGCTGTCCCGGCCGCTGATCGTCAAGCACCTGGTGGCGGCGGCGCGCAAGCACGGCGGCACGATCGTCTCGCACGGCTGCACCGGCAAGGGCAACGACCAGGTCCGCTTCGAGGTCGGGCTGGGCGCCCTCGCCCCCGACCTGAAGATCATCGCCCCGGCCCGGGACTTCGCCTGGACCCGCGACAAGGCGATCGCCTTCGCCGAGGAGAAGGGCCTGCCGATCGACGTGTCGGCGAAGTCGCCGTACTCCATCGACCAGAACCTGTGGGGCCGCGCGGTGGAGACCGGCTTCCTGGAGGACATCTGGAACGGGCCGATCGAGGACCTCTACTCCTACACCGCCGACCCGGCCGAGCCCCGCGACGCCGACGAGGTCGTCATCACGTTCGACGCCGGCGTGCCGGTCGCCATCGACGGCGAGACGGTCACCCCGTACCAGGCGATCCTGGAGCTGAACCGGCGGGCCGGCGCGCAGGGCGTGGGCCGGCTCGACATGGTCGAGGACCGCCTCGTCGGCATCAAGAGCCGCGAGGTGTACGAGGCGCCGGGCGCCATCGCGCTCATCACCGCCCACCAGGAGCTGGAGAACGTCACCGTCGAGCGGGACCTGGCCCGGTTCAAGCGGGGCGTCGACCAGCGCTGGGGCGAGCTGGTCTACGACGGTCTCTGGTTCTCCCCGCTGAAGCGGTCCCTGGACGCCTTCATCGACGACGCCCAGCGGCACGTGTCCGGCGAGGTGCGGCTGACCCTGCACGCCGGGCGGGCCACCGTCACCGGGCGGCGCTCCGAGGCCAGCCTCTACGACTTCGGCATGGCCACCTACGACACCGGCGACACGTTCGACCAGTCGCTGGCGAAGGGCTTCGTGCAGCTGTGGGGGCTGCCGAGCCGGATGGCCGCCGCGCGGGACGCCCGGTTGGGTGGTTCGCAGTCTTGACCCTCAAAATGGACGGGGTGGACGACAAGAGCCTGACCGAGAACAGCGCCGCCACCAACCGTACGAGCCTGTGGGGCGGCCGGTTCGCCGGCGGCCCCTCCGAGGCGCTGGCCCGGCTGTCGGTGAGCGTGCAGTTCGACTGGCGGCTGGCCCCGTACGACATCGCCGGCTCCCGGGCGCACGCCCGGGTCCTCGCCGGGGCCGGCCTGCTGGACCCGGAGGAGCTGGGCAGGATCCTCGCGGCGCTGGACGACCTGGAGGCGGCGTGCGCCTCCGGGCAGTTCCGCCCGACCGTCGACGACGAGGACGTGCACACCGCGCTGGAGCGCGGGCTGCTGGAGCGGCTCGGCAGCCTCGGCGGGAAGCTGCGGGCGGGCCGCTCCCGCAACGACCAGGTCGCCACGGACCTGCGGCTCTACCTGCGCGACCACGCCCGGGGTGTGGCGGCCCGGCTGGTCGAGCTGGCCGAGGCGCTGGTCGAGCAGGCGGAGCGGCACGTGGAGACCGCCGCGCCCGGCATGACGCACCTCCAGCACGCCCAGCCGGTCACCTTCGGGCACTGGCTGCTCGCCCACGTCCAGCCGCTGCTGCGCGACCTGGAGCGGCTGCGGGACTGGGACGAGCGGGCCGCCATCAGCCCGCTCGGCGCCGGCGCGCTCGCCGGCTCGGGCCTGCCGCTGGACCCGGTCGCGGTGTCGAAGGAGCTGGGTTTCCGCACGTCCTTCGCCAACTCGATGGACGCCGTGGCCGACCGGGACTTCGTGGCCGAGTTCCTCTTCGTCACCGCGATGATCGGGGTGCACCTGTCCCGCCTCGGCGAGGAGGTGGTGCTCTGGACGTCGCAGGAGTTCGGCTGGGTGGAGCTGGACGACGCCTTCGCCACCGGCTCGTCGATCATGCCGCAGAAGAAGAACGCGGACATCGCCGAGCTGGCCCGTGGCAAGTCGGGCCGTCTCGTCGGCGGCCTGATGAGCGTGCTCACCATGCTCAAGGGCCTGCCGATGACGTACGACCGGGACATGCAGGAGGACAAGGAGCCGGCCTTCGACGCGGTCGACACCCTCGAACTGCTGCTGCCGGCCCTCGCCGGGATGATCTCCACGATGACGGTGCGCGTCGACCGGCTGGTGGCCGCCGCGCCGGTGGGCTACTCGCTGGCCACCGAGGTCGCCGACTGGCTGGTGCGCAAGGGTGTGCCGTTCCGGGACGCGCACGAGATCACGGGGAAGCTCGTCGCGCTCTGCGTGGCCCGCGACTGCGCCCTCGACGAGGTCTCCGACGCCGACCTGGCCGCGGTGAGCGAGCACCTCGACCCGTCGGTGCGCGACGTGCTGTCGGTGCGTTCGGCGCTCGCCGCCCGGACGACGCCCGGCTCCACCGGGCCGGGCCCGGTCGCCGACCAGCTCGCCGCGGCCGCGGACAAGCTGACCGGCTGGCGGGAGTGGGCGGCCGAGCGGGTCGTGCCGCGCTGAGCGCGGTCACCTCGCGTACCCGACGTGTGGCACCGCGCCCCGACCCCGGGGCGCGGTGCCCGTCCGTCGGCGCCGCACGCGGTCAGGCCGTCGGTCGTTCCCGCTTCGGCAGCTTCGCGACGACCGCGTCGTACGACCCGTCGACCGCCTCGAAGAGTTCCTCGTCGTCGATCGCCCCGTCGAGCCGCAGCGTGTTCCACCCGGAGCGCCCGATGTAGGGCATCACGCGCGCGTCCTCCGGGTAGCGGTGCAGCCACTCGTCGGCCACCTCCCGGTCGGGGCCGCACTTGACGCCGACGGTCGGGGTGGCGCCGGGGGAGCCGAGGAAGGCGAAGATCCGGCTGCCCACCTTGACCACCTCGTCGCCCTCCCAGGGCTGGTCCAGCCAGGCGCCCGGCTTCGCCAGGCAGTACGCCAGCATCTCCTCGCGCTGCATCGTCCCTCCCGTCGCTCGGTCTCCCGGCCAGTGTGCCCGCACCCACCGACAGCCGGCGGTTCCGGCGCGGCCTGTCGCGGGGCGGGCGCCGTGGGAGCCGCCGCCCATCCCTGGGGCGTGGTCAGTCGGCGGTGCGGGCGGTGAGCCGGTCGTAGCGCTGCTGGGCGGCCTGCGCGCTGCCCAGGCCCAGCCCGAACGCGATGGCCTGCCAGGTGAGCCCCCGGTCCCGGGCGAGGGTGAGCAGTCCCGCCTCGAGCGCGTCGAGTTCGGCGCGGACGTGCGGCACGAGGGTCAGCGCGGCGGTGAGGTCGGCCTCGTCCACCGGCTCCTCCCCGTCGTCCAGTTCCGCTCCGCCCGCCGCGAGGGCGGTGACGAGGGCGACGGCCTCCCACGGGTCGACGACGTACGGGTGGGCGTAGCGGCGCCGGTGGGCGTCGGTGCCGGCGTGCCGCTCGCTGATGCGCTGGAGTGCGGCGTGGGTGCGGTGGGCGCGCGTCCGTGCGGCGTCGGGCGTGGTGAACGGCTCGGTCATGCCCCCGATTCGACTCTTTCAACAGGGCGTTGTCAACGCTTTATTGATAAACTGTCCGGGCGGGTCCGGATCGGCCGCGGCCGGCTGGGTACGGTCGGGGCATGGACCTGCTCCCCGGCGACGCCGCCGCCGATCCCGCCCTGGCGGCACTCGCCGACCTGCTCGCCGGCCCGGTGGTGCCGGCGGCCCGCGGCCTGCTCGGCTGCCGGCTCTCCGCGGGCGGCGTGACGGTGCGGATCACCGAGGTCGAGGCGTACGCCGGCACGGCGGGCGACCCGGCGTCGCACGCGCACCGGGGACGCACCCCGCGCAACAGCGTGATGTTCGGGCCGGCGGGGCACGCGTACGTGTACTTCACCTACGGCATGTACTGGTGCATGAACGTGGTCACCGGGCCGGACGGGGAGGCCTCGGCGGTCCTGCTGCGGGCCGGCGAGGTGGTCGACGGCCTCGACGTGGCCCGGGAGCGGCGCACCGCCGTACGCCGGGACGTCGATCTCGCGCGCGGACCCGCCCGGCTCTGCGCGGCGCTCGGCATCGACCGTACGGTCTACGGGCGGTACCTGCTGGGCGACGGGCCGGTCCGGCTGCGCCCCGCCGTGGAACCGGTGCCGCCGTCGGAGGTGTGCGCCGGCCCGCGGGTCGGTGTCACCGGGGCGCACGACGTGCCGTGGCGTTTCTGGATCGCCGGGGACCCGACCGTGAGCACCTACCGCCGGCACGTGCCGCGCGGGCGCCGGTGAGGGGCGCCCGCACCGGTGTCGCGGGGCCCGGGCGCGGGTACCCCGGTGCGGGCGGCGGACGTGACCCGCGCCACGGGCGCCCGCGCCACGCGCGGAATTCTTGACTCGTCAAATATGTTGTCGGGTGCGTCCGGGTCCGCCAGGGCCCCGACCGACAACCCGAGGAGCTCGTCATGCAGTTCGGAGTCTTCACCGTCGGCGACGTCACGGTCGACCCGACCACCGGTCGGGAGCCGACGGAGCACGAGCGGATCAAGGCGATGGTGACCATCGCCCTGAAGGCCGAGGAGGTCGGGCTCGACGTCTTCGCGACCGGCGAGCACCACAACCCGCCGTTCGTGCCCTCGTCGCCGACCACCATGCTCGGCTACATCGCGGCCCGTACGAAGCGGCTGCTGCTGTCCACGTCCACCACCCTCATCACCACCAACGACCCCGTGAAGATCGCCGAGGACTACGCGATGCTGCAGCACCTCGCCGACGGCCGGGTCGACCTGATGATGGGGCGGGGCAACACGGGCCCGGTCTACCCGTGGTTCGGCCAGGACATCCGCAACGGGATCCCGCTGGCCATCGAGAACTACGACCTGCTTCGCCGCCTGTGGCGGGAGGACGTGGTCGACTGGAAGGGACGCTTCCGCACCCCGTTGCAGTCGTTCACCTCGACCCCGCGCCCCCTCGACGGCGTGCCGCCGTTCGTGTGGCACGGCTCGATCCGCAGCCCCGAGATCGCCGAGCAGGCCGCCTACTACGGTGACGGCTTCTTCGCCAACCACATCTTCTGGCCCAAGGAGCACACCCAGCGGATGGTCGGGCTCTACCGCCAGCGGTTCGAGCACTACGGCCACGGCTCCGCCGACCAGGCCATCGTCGGCCTCGGCGGGCAGGTGTTCATGCGCAAGAACTCGCAGGACGCGGTCCGCGAGTTCCGGCCGTACTTCGACAACGCCCCCGTCTACGGGCACGGGCCGTCGCTGGAGGAGTTCACCCGGGAGACGCCGCTGACCGTGGGCAGCCCGCAGCAGGTCATCGACCGCACGCTGACGTTCCGCGAGTACGTGGGCGACTACCAGCGCCAGCTCTTCCTCATGGACCACGCCGGACTGCCGCTGAAGACCGTGCTGGAGCAGCTCGACCTGCTCGGCGAGGAGGTCGTCCCCGTGCTGCGCAAGGAGTTCGACGCGCTGCGTCCGGCGCACGTGCCGGAGGCACCGACCCACGCCTCGCTGGTCGCCGCCGCGGGCGGCGCCAAGGACGGCACCGTCCACGCCGTCGACGACGTGACGGGCAAGGCGCCGGAGGCGGCCCGATGAGCCGACGCACCCTCGCGGTGGTCTCGGCCGGGCTCAGCCAGCCGTCGTCCACCCGCCTGCTCGCCGACCAGCTCGCCGCCGCGACCGGCGACGAGCTGGCCGGCCGGGGCGAGCAGGTCGACGTGCACCACATCGACCTGCGCGAACACGCCCACGACGTGGTGAACCACCTGCTCACCGGCTTCCCGTCCGAGTCGCTGCGCGCGATCCTCGACACGGTGACCGGCGCCGACGGGCTGATCGCGGTCACGCCGATCTTCAACGCGTCGTACAACGGGCTGTTCAAGTCGTTCTTCGACCTGATCGAGGCGGAGGCGCTCGTCGACCGTCCGGTGCTCATCGCCGCGACCGGCGGCACGGCCCGGCACTCGCTGGCCCTGGAGCACGCGCTGCGGCCGCTGTTCGCGTACCTGCACGCCGTGGTGGTGCCGACCGCGGTGTTCGCCGCGCCCGAGGACTGGTCCGGCGGGGCGGCCGAGGGGGCGTTGCGGGCACGGATCGAGCGGTCCGCGGCCGAACTCGCCGAGCAGGTGCACCGGCGGCCGCCGTCCACCGGGCCGGCCGACCCGTTCGCGCTGACCACGAACTTCGAGGACCTGCTCGGCCCCCGCGACACGTGACCGCCGGCCACCCGTACGACCGGCCCGCTCAGGGCGCCCGGTCGTACGGGTGGGCGACGAGCACCGGGCACCGGGCGTGCTGCACGAGCGCCTGGCTCACCGACCCCAGCAGCATGCCGGCGAACCCGCCCCGGCCGCGGGTGCCGACCACGACGAGCGTCGCCGCGCCGCTCGCCTCGACGAGCGCCTGCCCGGCCGAGGACGCCCGCAGCGTCCGGCCGGTGACGGTGAGACCGGGGTGGCTGCCGCGGACCGCGGCGAGCGCGGTGGCCAGCAGCGCGGGCGGTGCGTCGCCCGGTGCGGTCGCCGCGTCGTCCCCCTCGCCGGCGGTCGGCGAAGCCTGCTCGCCGGCGCGGTCGTCGTCCGTGTCCACGTGCGCGAGCACGAGCGCGACGCCCCGGCGGACCGCCTCGTCGGCGGCGTAGCCGACGGCCAGCTCGGCGGACTCCGAGCCGTCGACACCGACCAGCACCGGTCCGCCGGCCGGCACCGGCCCGTCCGGCGGGCGCACGACCAGCACCGGGCAGTGGGCGTGCGCCGCGACCTGCGTGCCGACGGAGCCGAGCAGCAGGCCGGCGAAGCCGCCCAAGCCGCGGCTGCCGACCACCACCAGCTCCGCGTGGCGCGACTCCTCGACGAGGGTCGCGCCCGGGCCGCCGGCCACCTGACGTACGTCGATCCGCAGCCCCGGCCAGCGGCCGGCCAGCTCCCGGGCCGTCTGCTCCAGCATCGTCTGCGCCGCCTCGGTCGGCGCCGGCACACCCAGGTCGTACGGGTTGAGCGGCACCCCGTACCCGAGCGGATGCAGGTAGCCGTGCACCAGGTGCAGGGGAGCCTCCCGCAGGGACGCCTCCCGGGCCGCCTCCTGCGCGGCCGCGAGGCTTCCCGGTGAGCCGTCCACCCCTGCCACGACGGGTCGGTTCATGCGGCCTCCCAACGGGTCGATCACGTCATTGTCGGCGGCGTACGCCCTCACCCGTGGGTCTTTCCCCGCGCACCTGTCACCGGGCCGCGCCCCTGCTACCCGCCGGGTCGCCCCCCGGCCGCTGCTCACGAGCGTGCGCGCCGGACGATCGCCAGCGGGGAGTGCGCGTGGTGCAGGACGGCGTGGCTGACCGAGCCGAGCAGCAGCCCGCCCAGCGCCCCGCGACCGTGCGCGCCGACCACCACGAGCTGCGCGTCGCGGGACTCCTCCACGAGGGCCTGGGCGGGGGAGCCGTGGACGAGCGTGCGCCGTACGGGCACGTCCGGGTAGCGCTCGGCCCACCCGGCCACCGACTCGGCGAGCACCCGCTCCTCGTCCTCCGCGAGCGCCGCCACGTCCGCGGTCACCGGCAGCACGTCCCCGGGCAGCACCGCGACCGGGTCGAGCCAGGCGTGCACCGCGACGAGCGAGGTGCCCCGGTGGGCCGCCTCCTCGAACGCGAAGCCGACCGCCTCGGTGGACAGGTCGGAACCGTCCACACCCACCACGACAGGGCCGTCGGCGCGGGGTTCACCCCGTACGACCAGCACCGGGCACTGTGCGCGGGCGGAGACCTGCACGGTGACCGAACCGATCAGCAGCCCGGCGAGGCCGCCCAGCCCGCGGTGCCCGAGCACCACGAGCGCGGCGTCGCGGGACTCGGCCAGCAGCGCCGGGACGGCCGCACCGTCGACGACGGTGGCGGCGACCGCCACCTCGGGGGACACCTTGCCGGCCTCGGCCACGGCCTCGGTGACGAACGTCTCGGCCTGCTCGCGGAGCCCGTCGATCGGCGGGGCGAACGGCGCGGCGCCCACCGTGGCACCGATGAACGGCCAGGTGAAGGCGTGGACGATCCGCAGCGGACGCCGGCGGTGGTCCGCCTCCCGCGCGGCCACGCGGACCGCGTCCAGGGCGGCGGCGGAGCCGTCCACACCCACCACGACGGGGGCGCCGGTGCTGATGGTCATGAGTTCCTCCTTCGGTCGCACCCCCAGGCTGCCCCGCGGGGCATGCGACGGTCAGAGGCTCCCGTCCCGAGTCCCGGGCCGTTGGTCCCGGGTCGTCCGCCGGTGACTACCGGGGGGCGGCCGGCTGCCCGGCCGCCGCCTGCCGATCACGGACGACCAGCTCGCCCACCTCCAGGCGCCCGATCCGCAGCTCGCGCACCACCGCCCGGCGCACCATCAGCCGTCCCACGCACAGCACCCCCACCGCGACGGCACCGCCGGCCAGCGCCGACACCGCGAGCGCCCCGACGGCGCTGGCGCCGGCCGCCCGGGCGCCCACCGCCAGCGCCCCCGTGGCCCGGGCGCCGCTCGCCGTCCTGTCCTGATCCCGTCTGTTCCGTACGCGTCGCATGCGCCCATCGTCTCGCTGGCCGCCGGCCCGTGGCGCCGGATCGGCGCCGCGCCCGCCCCCGGTCGACGGCCCGGCGGCCGGCGGTGGACCGGACGGCACGCCGTGCCTCGTCCCGGCTGTCGGTCGTCGGGCCTATCCTCGTCGGGTGACCGCCAACCTGCGCCTTCGGGCCGTGCGCGACGACGACCTGCCGGAGTTCTACCGCCACCAGCTGGACCCGGAGGCGATCCGCATGGCCGCCTTCACGGCGGACGATCCGGCCGACCGGGGGGCCTTCGCCGACCACTGGCACCGGGTCCGCAGCGACCCCGGCATCGTCTCGCGGACGGTCACCGTCGACGGGGAGGTGGTCGGCCACGTCCTGGCCTTCCCGGTGGGCGAGCGCACCGAGGTGAGCTACTGGATCGACCGGGGGCACTGGGGCCGGGGGTACGCCACCCTGGCGCTCGACGCCCTGCTGCGGGAGCTGCCGCAGCGTCCCGTGCACGCGCGGGCCGCGAAGGACAACCTCGGCTCCCTCGCGGTGCTGCGCAAGTGCGGGTTCGTCATCCGGGGTGAGGACCGCGGGTACGCGGCGGGCCGGGGGCGCGAGATCGAGGAGTACGTCCTGGAGCTGCCCGCCTGACCGGCCGGCGGCGATTCCTCAGCCGGCCACCGCGATCAGTGACTTCGGCAGCCCGGCCAGCCGCTCGGTCCTGATCCGGGACCGGGGGAACAGGTGCCGCATCTGGGTGTAGTCCAGCAGTTCCGTCCACAACACCTCCGCCACGGCGTCCTCGCGGCTGGCGGCGACGGTGTGCTGCAACGGCCACCGGCGGGCCAGCGCGACCCGTGCCCGCAGTGGCAGGAACTGCATGCCCGGCGCCAGCCAGTGCGGCTCGACGGGGAAGTAGCGGTACGGGGTCTGGACCCAGTGCCGGTCGGCGAGGGCGTGCACCGACTCGGCGAAGCGCAGCCGGCGTTCGTAGCCCCCGACGTGCTCCACCACCGAGTTCGAGAAGACGAGGTCGTAGCGGCGGGCCGCGATGTGGGCGGGCAGGCGGCACGCGTCCCCGTGGTCGACCTCGGCCCAGTCCGGGACGTCGGAGGTCGGACCCTCCAGGTTGACCACGTGCACGTGCGCGGGACGGACCAGGGCCCTGGTCCAGGTCTCCACGCGGCCCCCGAGGTCGATGACGGACATCTCGGCGAGGTCGGGGAACGTCTCCGACAGCCAGGCGGCCCGCGCGCGGCGGCGTCGGGCGCCCCAGGACCGTTCACTGTCGACGAGGCGGTTGCGCAGCGCACCGGAGAGCCGGCGCGAGCTTCCGGTCGGCACGTCGTCGGTGCCGGCGGGGGCCGCCGCCGGGTCGCGGAGATCGACGCCGGTGGCCTCGTCCGAATGCCGGGGGCGTGAGGGGATTCCCATGGCGGGAGGCTACCGGCGGCCCGGGGTGCTCCGGTGACCGGCGATCAAGCGTTTCTGGCGTCCGAACGTCCGCGCGGGCCGGCTCGAACGGCCGTCGCCGGCACCTGTACGGGCCACCGCCCGACGCGGTTCGGGTGCCGGTCGGGCACCGCCCGGCTCGCGCGGTGTCGTCAATAGGACTCGGGATCAAAAATGCCGGAAGTGACGCTGGCAAAACGCGACCGGCCCCCGCATTCTGGTGCTCGATCGGTTTTCCCGCACGCCTCCGGCGCCATTGTCTCCGGAGGCGTAAGTCTGCCCCGGCGTCGCAGTTCCCGTGCCCGCGGGCAGGCCGTTCGGCAGATGGCTGGTCGACCTTCACGTGGAGGCGGCGTGCATTCGGTGGAAATGGCGCAGGTAATCGACGGTCCGGTCGCCCGCAACGATTGGGCCGCGCCCCCGGGAGCAGCCGCCGGGCCGGCGCGCCACTCCTGGAAGGCCCGGTACGTCGCCGCTCTCTGCCTGGTGGACCTCCTGGTGGGGTTGGCGTCGGCCGGCGTGGCCCTGGGGCTCCGATTCGGCCCGGCCACCACCGAGCCGTCCCACCGGTCCCATATCTGGCTCACCCTCACACTGCCGTTCGCCTGGTTGGTGGCGCTGGCCCTCAACCGTGCGTACGAAACACGGCACCTCTTCGTCGGAAACGACGAGTACGTCCGGGTGTTCCGTTCGGGTCTGGCGCTTACCGCGACGCTGGCGGTTGTTTCCCTCGCGTTCGATTTCCGGGTGGCCCGGGGATACGTGATTATCGCGATGCCGTTGGTCACCGTGGCCGGTGTCGCCCTGCGGTACGCGCTGCGCCAGCGCCTGCACCGTTCCTGGGCCCGCGGCGAACGGCTGCACCGGGTGCTCCTGGTCGGGCACGGCTCCGCGGTCGCCGAGCTGGCCCGCCGGTTGCGTCGTGAGCGGTTCCACGGGCTGGGCGTGGTCGGCGCGTGCCTGCCGTACGCGGAGTCGGACGGCCGGCCCGACCCCGGTCCGCTGCCGCCGGTCCTCGGCACGTTCTCCGACGTCGCGGCGGCGGTGGGCCGCGCCGGCGCGGACACCGTGGTCGTGCTCTCCTGCCCGGAGATGGCCGGTGCCGCCCTGCGGCGGCTGGCCTGGCAACTGGAACGCGACGACGTCGACCTCATCGTCGCCAGCACCCTCGTCGACGTGGCCGGCGACCGCACCACGATCCGCCCCGTGGACGGGCTGCCGATGCTGCACGTCGAGCACCCCCGCCTCAAGGGCGGCCGGCGGGTCGTGAAGGAGATCGTCGACCGCGTGTCGGCGCTGCTGCTGCTGGTGGTCGCGGCACCTGTCCTGCTGCTCCTGGCCCTGCTCATCCGTACGGCGCCGGGAGCGGGCGGCCCGGCGATCTTCCGGCAGGAGCGGGTGGGCCGCAACGGCCGCCTGTTCGTCATCTACAAGTTCCGCACGATGCACGTGGACGCCGAGCAGCGCCTGGCCGAGCTGTTCGAGCGCAACGAGAGCGACGGCGAACTGTTCAAGATCCGCGACGATCCGCGGGTGACCCCGATGGGGCGCTGGCTGCGCCGGTTCTCGCTGGACGAGCTGCCGCAGCTCATCAACGTGGTGAAGGGCGACATGTCGCTGGTCGGGCCCCGACCGCCACTGCCCCGGGAGGTCGCGAACTACCCGCCGGACATGCGCCGGCGGCTGGTGGTCAAGCCGGGGCTGACCGGCCTGTGGCAGGTGTCCGGCCGGTCGGACCTGTCCTGGGAGGAGTCGATCCGCCTGGACCTGTCGTATGTCGAGAACTGGTCGTTCACCATGGACCTGGTCATCCTCGTCCGTACGCTGAGCGCCGTCATCCGAAGCTCGGGAGCGTACTGACGCCGCCGCCCACGCACGTGCCGGCCGTGATCCTGCGTGGACGTCCCGCGCGGCGCCCCGTCGCACACCCGCCGAGCAGATAGGTTCGCCGCGATGTCGCAGATTTCGAAGCCCGTCAGGACCCGTGGGAGACGCCTCGCGCTCGCCGGCGCCGGCCTCCTGCTGGCGGTGACCGGCTCGGTGCTGTTCCTGACGCAGCGCGGCTCGGCACCGGCCGGTGAGACCGACGCGGCGGCCGTCGCCGACCAGCCCGGCGTGACGCCGTCCGGCCCGGGCGCCTCCGTCCGGCCCAGCGGGTCCGCGAGCCCCCGCGCCTCCGGGTCGGCCTCCGCCACGGCGTCGGGCAGCCCGTCCGCCGGTCGGGGCGGGGAACCCGCCGACCGGACGCGGCCGGCGGTGGTGTGGCCGAACCCCGCCACCACCGGCGTCCCGGCGGGTTGGCGTCCGAAGCAGACGCGCACGACGGATCTGAAGATCACCCGGGCCGGGTCCGTGGTGAGGGACATCCGGCTCGTCAACGCGGACCTCATCGTCGCCGCCCGGGACGTGCGGGTCCAGCGGGTCGAACTCCAGGGCGGCAGCATCATCAACGACTCCACACCGTCGTGCAACAACGGGCTGGTGGTCGAGAACGTCACGCTGACCCGCGGCCCGGGGCAGGTGACCCGCAGCGAGGACCTGCCCGCCATCCAGGCCGGCGGGTACACGGCCCGGCGGGTCCGGATCGACGGCCGCCCCGAGGGCTTCCGTGTCGCCGGGAAGAGCCTCGACTGCGGTCGCGTCACGATCGAGGACAGCTTCGCCCGGGTCACCTCGCCGGACGTGTGCGGCGACTGGCACGGCGACGGCGTGCAGGGGTACGACGGGCCGCCACTGGTCGTCCGCAACGTCACGCTGGAACTGGCGCAGACCGCGTCCTGCGGCGGCACCGCCCCGTTCTTCTACCCGGCGGACCAGGGCAACACGTCGGTGGAGGTCGACGGCCTCCTGGTCAAGGGCGGCGGGTACCCGTTCCGTCTCGCCATGCCCGGGTCCGTCCGCAACCTGCGCGTCGTGGACGGGTCGTGGGAGTACGGGCCGATCGACGTGGCCTG
Source organism: Micromonospora globbae (assembly GCF_036184225.1). Classification (NCBI taxonomy): domain Bacteria; kingdom Bacillati; phylum Actinomycetota; class Actinomycetes; order Micromonosporales; family Micromonosporaceae; genus Micromonospora; species Micromonospora globbae. Next base: position 2,973,839 of record NZ_CP108084.1, on the reverse strand, counting down.
CTCCCTGGTGACCGCGTGGGAGGCGGCCGTCGTCACCGTCGGGCCGGACTACCAGCCGACCAGGACGGTGCGACGGCTGCCCTGCGACACGCCGTGACGGCGCGGTCGAGGGTCAGGCGAGCTTGCTCTCGACGAGCGCCGTGAGGCTGCCCAGTGTCTCGAACGACTCGGCGGTGACGTCCTCGTCGTCGAACTCGATGTCGAACCGCTCCTGCAGGGCGGCGAGCAGCTCCACGACGGCCAGCGAGTCCAGCTCGGGCAGGCTGCCCAGCAGCGGCGTCGACGGGACGAGGGTGTCGGCGCGGTCCTCGACACCGAGCGTCGCCACGACGACCGACCTCACGTCGTCGACCAGGGCGGTGTTGGTCAGCTCCATGGTGGTTCCTCTCGTCAGACCAGGACCTCGGCGGGTGCCGGGTGGCTCAGGAAGGCGGTCGGGCTGGCCGTGAGCCCGTAGGCGCCGGCCTGGAACACGACGACGAGGTCGTCGATCTCCGCGGCCGGCAGCGCCACGTCGTCGCCCAGCAGATCGAGCGGCGTGCACAGGCAGCCCACGACGGTGGCCGTCCCGGCGGGCTCCTCGTCGATCCGGTTGCCGACGGCGATCGGGTAGTTGCGGCGGATGACCTGGCCGAAGTTGCCGGAGGCGGCCAGCTGGTGGTGCAGGCCGCCGTCGACCACGAGGAAGACCTTTCCCCGTGACTCCTTCCGGTCCACCACGCGGGTCACGTACACGCCGCACTCGCCGACGAGGAAGCGGCCCAGCTCGACGACCATCCGGGCGTCGGGCAGGTTCGGTCGGACCGAGTCGGCGAGCAGCGCCGCGAGGTTCTCGGCGATCGGGGCCAGGTCCAGCGGGGTGTCCCGCTCGAAGTAGGGGATCCCGAAGCCGCCGCCGATGTTGAGGTAACGGACGGGGGCCGGGGCGTACGCGGCGAGCCGGAGCGCGAGGTCGACGGTGTTGCGCTGCGCCGCGCAGAGGATGTCGGCCCGCAGGTTCTGCGAACCGGCGAAGATGTGGAAGCCCAGGACGTCCAGGTCGGCGTGGGCGAGTTCCTTGAGGAGCGCGGGCACCCGCTCGGCGTCGACCCCGAACTGCTGGGGTCCGCCGCCCATCCGCATGCCCGATCCCTTGATCGCGAAGTCGGGGTTGACCCGGACGGCGACCCGCGGCCGGATGCCGAGCCGCTCGCCGGTGGCCACCACCCGGGCCGCCTCGGTCTCGGACTCCAGCTCGATGGTGACACCGGCGGCCACCGCCTGGGTGAGTTCCGCGGGAGTCTTGCCCGGGCCGGCGAAGCTGACCCGGTCGGCCGGCATCGGCGTGTCCAGCGCCGTACGCATCTCCAGCGCCGAGGCCACGTCGAACGCGTCGACCAGCCCGCTCAGGTGCTGGACGACGGCGGGCATCGGGTTGGCCTTCACGGCGTACCCGAGTTCGACGTCGTCGGGCAGCGTCGCCCGGACGAGTGCGACCCGCTCGGTCAGCAGCCGCCGGTCGTACGCGAAGAAGGGGGTGCCGCCCACCCGCTCGGCGAGACGGTCCACGGGGACGCCGCCGACGGTGAGACGGTTGGCCGCCCGGCCGAACGCCGCGATGGTCGGGTGGGTCACGACGCCTCCCCGGTGCGCGCCTCGGACGCCTCGCGCGCCGCCTTGGTCAACTCCGCACGCAGTAGGTTGCGGTCGAACTTGCCGTTCGGTGAGCGGGGGATATCCGCGCGCACGACGACCTCCTTCGGCACCATGTAGAGCGGCAGGCGCCGGCGCAGGTCGGCGAGCAGGCCGGCCGGGTCGAGTACGGCGTCGCCGGGCGGGCTGGCCACCAGGACGATGCGCTGGCCGAGGCGTGGGTCGTCAACGCCGATCGCCACCGCGTCCCGGACGAGACCGGTGTCGTACACCACCTCTTCGACCTCCGTCGGGCTCACCCGGTAGCCCGACGTCTTGATCATGTCGTCGCCGCGCCCCACGAAGTACAGGAAGCCCTCCTCGTCGCGGACCACGATGTCCCCCGACCAGACGGCGACCTCCGGGGTGGACAGCCCGGCGGGGCGGCCCGGCGCCGGTCGGAACCGCTCGGCGGTCCGTTCGGGGTCGTTCCAGTAGCCCAGCGCGACCAGCGGACCCCGGTGCACCAGTTCGCCGGGCTCGCCGGCGGCGCACTCGGACCCGTCCGGCCGCACCACGAGGATCTCGGCGTTGGGGATGGCCTTGCCGATCGAGTCGGGCCGGCGGTCGGCCTCGGCGGGGTCGAGGTAGGTCGAGCGGAACGCCTCGGTGAGCCCGTACATGAGGTAGGGCCGGGCCTGCGGGAAGAGCTGCCGCAGCCTCGCCAGGGTGCTGGCCGGCATGCGGCCGCCGGTGTTGGCGACGTAGCGGATCCTGGCGGTCGCCGCCTCGGGCCACGTCCGGTCGGCCAGCTGGATCCACAGTGGCGGCACGCAGGTCAGCCCGGTCACGCCGTGCCGCGCGCAGGCCGCGACGACGTCGTTCGGGGTCAGGTAGTTCACGAGCACGACGTGCGCGCCCGCCGCGAACCCGGTGGTGAGCTGGCTGAAGCCCGCGTCGAAGCTCAGCGGCAGCACCGCGGCGATGACGTCGTCGGGCGTGTTGCCGAGGTAGTGGCTGACGCTCTCGGCGCCGGCGACGAGGTTCCGGTGCGACAGCACGACGCCCTTGGGCTTCCCCGTGCTGCCGGAGGTGTAGAGGATGGCCGCCATGTCGGTGTCGACGCCGGCGGTCGGCGGTGCCGCCTCGCCGGCCACGAGGTCGGCCCAGCGGCTGACCGTGTAGTGCGCCCCGCCGGTGGCCGGCGTCGCGCCGACGACCACGACGTGCGTGAGCGACTTGCAGCCGTCGAGTTCGTCGCGCAGTAGGGCCAGCAGCTCGGCCGTGGTGACGAGCACGCGGACGTCGCAGTCCGCCGCGATGTACGCCACCTGCCGGGCCCGCAGCAGCGGGTTGACGGGCACGAACACGCCGCCGGCCGCGGACGTGCCGAACACGGCCGCCACCGTCTCGACCCGCTTGTCGAGGTAGACCGCCACCCGGTCGCCGCGCGCGAGGCCGAGGCGGCGCAGGCCGCCGGCCACGGCGGTGACCTCGCGCCACAGCTGCGCGTACGTCAGCGTGGTGTCCCGGACGGTCAGCGCCGGCGCGTCGCCGCGTCCGTGCGCCGCCTCGGCCACCAGGTCGTGCACGTGGGTCCGCATCCGCGCCGCCCCTCCTCCCGCCGGTCCGGTGCCCGGCCGTCCGCTCACCAGGCCACGCAGACGAGCTCGCTGTACAGGTAGTCGATCTGGTCCGGGCGCAGCCGGGAGCTGCGGAACATCTTGCGGCGCGGCGAGCGCAGGAGCATCGACGGCCACGGGCGGTGGCCGGTCACCCGGGTCTCCACGAGGGTCGCCGGGATCCGGTGGCGCAGCAGGAGGTGGCGGGCCAGCGGCCGGGCCATCCGGCGGAACAGCTCGGGGTTGCTGACGTGCAGGATCGACGCGAACAGCGGCAGCCGCTTGCGGCGGTCCCGGCGGAAGACGACGTAGCACCACTCGTCGCCGCTGCGCAGCACGAGGTGGTGCGCGGCGGCGGTGCCCGCGTGGTCGCGGTACAGCCGCAGCTCGGAGCCGGTCAGCGTGCTCTCCACGACGCGGGGGTCGGCGCTGACGCGGTGCCGGCGCGGCCACGACGGCCACGGGAGGTTGGGCATGAGCGCCGTCGTGGTGTCGAGGAACTGGAACTTCAGCCGGCGGTTGATCGGAACGACGGTGCCGCTGGGCGAGAGGTCGGTGAAATGCAGGTCCGGCTGGTCGAGCAGCGCCTTCAACAGCCGTACGCCGTGGATGCGGTATTCGGGCAGGACGCACCATGCGCCCAGATTGCAGAACCGTTCGGGCCGGCCGTCGATCATCCGTTCCGAATAGAACGCGAGGTGGACGCCGACGACCGCGCCGTCGCGTTTCGTGTCGACGAGCATGAATCCGTGATTGGGCGCGTCGACCGTCCACGGCACCTGGACAGACCGCTCCCACTCGGCCGCCGACACCCGGCCGTTCAGATGGGTGTGGAGGAACTCCGCCACGCGGCGCAGATCGGAATTCGTGATCGGGGTGACCCGGACTGCCATCGCGGCTGCTGTCTCCCCACCTGACGCGCCGAACCGTTGCTGGGGCAACGTATCAGGCGCCAGGAAGGGATCACAGGCGGACGTTCGGGCCGACCGGTCCGCCCGTTCGACGCGGTGGCGCGCAGTTCCGCCGAGAGCATCCGACGCGGAGGCGGATTGTCGTCGGCCGACGGCACAGCAATGGATCGGCGCGGTTCCGCGCGGTCCGCCGGCCACCGCAGAATGGGCACCGCAGGCCGGTCCGGTCGGATCGACGCTGGCGATTTCAGGAGCACAGGTGACCGGTACCCCCGAGACGATCGCGGTCGTGGTCGTCACCTACAACAGCGCGCGGTTCGTCCCGGACCTCGTGGCGTCGCTGGGCCCCGGCCTGGCCGGACTGGACTGGCACCTCACGGTCGCCGACAATGCGTCCTCCGACGACACCGTCGAGGTGCTGCGCCGGGAGGCGCCGTGGGCGCGGATCGTCGAGACCGGACGCAACGGCGGGTACGCGGCCGGCATCAACGCGGCGGTCGCCGCGGCGGCGCCCCACGACGCCGTGCTCGTGCTGAACCCCGACGTACGCCTCGCGCCGAACTGCGTACCGGAGCTGCTCGCGGTGCTGCGCCGGCGCAACGCGGGCATCGCCGTGCCGCGGATCGTGCGGGCCGACGGCGGGTTCAGCCCGAGCCTGCGCCGGGAGCCGACGATCCCGCGCGCCCTGGGTGACGCGGTGCTCGGCGCCGACCGGATGGGGCGGATCGGAAGCCTCGGCGAGGTGATCACGGACCGCCGGTGGTACACGCGGGAGGTCACGGTCGACTGGGCGGAGGGCTCCATCATGCTCATCGACCGCGCCTGCTGGGACGCCTGCGGTCCGTGGGACGAGTCGTTCTTCCTCTACTCGGAGGAGACCGAGTACGCGTTGCGCGCCCGTGACCGTGGCTTCGCCCTGGTCCTCGCCCCACGCGCCCGGGCCCGGCACCTCGAGGGCGACTCGGCCACGTCGCCGCGCCTGTGGGCGCTGCTCACCCTCAACCGCGTCCGCCTCTACCGGCGGCGTCACCGCCTGCCGGCGGCCGTCGTGTACTGGGCGCTGATCCTGCTGCGCGAGGCGAGCCGGGCCGCCGCCGGCAACCGGTGCAGCCGGCACGCCGCGCGCGCCCTGGTCAGCGTGCGCCGGCTCCGGGAGACGCCGGGACCGGCGAGCGTGCAGCCGCCGGCCGCGACGGGCGCGGTCACCGCCGGGGCGTGACAGGCCGGGCGTGGTCGCCGCCGGGCGTGACGAGCCCACGGCCGCGTCCAGGCGGGGTCACCGCCAGCGCTTGACCACCCCGACGGCCGCCGACCGGAGGCGCCGGGCGACCGGCGGGGTCGCCAGGGCGGCGGCCCGCACCGTCGTCGCGTCGTCGTCGCGCCGGACGCTGAACCGCGGCTGAAGCCAGGCGTCGCGTCGCGCCGGCCGCCGGTCGCTCGTGTAGACCCGCCGGTAGCCGAGCTCGCGCAGCCGCGAGAGCAGCGCCCGGTCGTACCGTCCCAGCGGGCAGGCGGCCGTGTCGACGCCGCCGGCGACGACCGCGGCGAGCCGGTCGCGCGCGTCGACCAGCTCCTCCCGCCGGGTGCCGGCGTCCATGCCCCGCCACGAGCGGTGGTGCATGCCGTGGGAGCCGATGCGCATGCCGTGGGCGTGCAGCTCGCGGACGGCGTCCTCGTCGAGGCTTCCCGGGGCGCCCAGCCGGCCGGCGAGCACGAAGAAGTCGGCGCGCAGGCCGCGTGCCAGCAGGGCGGGCAGGCCGATCTCGACGTCGGAGGCGTTGCCGTCGTCGAAGCTGATCCGCACCGACGGCCAGGTGGCCACCTCGTCGAGGATCCGGTGGAACGCGTCCCGGCTCACCCAGTAGCGGTCCTCACCCGGCTCCAGGTCGCGCCGGGGCACGCCGACGCCGTGGAAGCAGACGTTGACGACACGTCCGCGGTCGCTGTCAGCCATCGCTCTCCGCACTCGCCAGGGTCGGCTCCCGGCTCGACTCGTCCCGCCCCCATCCGCCGCCGCCGGTCCGCCGCTCGCGCCGGGCGCGCAGCGCGGCCACGAGCGTGACGCCGACGTAGCAGGCGGCGGCCGGCGCCAGCCAGGGCCGCGGCAGGACGACGTCGCGCAGCCACGACGAGCGGGCCGGCCGGCGTACGGCCACGGTGGTGACCGCGCCCCGCGCGGCCGCGGCGCGCAGCGCGGTGTTGCCGGCGCGGACCCGTGCCAGGCGGCGGACCAGGTCGCCGGTGCGGCGCGGGGTGGCCACCCGGGCGGAGGCGCCGGCGACCTCACGCTTCTCGTGCGGCGCGAACAGCCCGTCGAGGTAGAGGTCGTCGGCGGTCATGGCGGGGAACGCGTCGAAGCGGGCCCGGCCGGCCGCCGACAGCGCGATGGCGCCCCGGCCGAAGAGGCTGTGCCGGAACGCGGGGAGCCGGGAGTTGATCGCGTAGTAGGCGCGGACGATCGCGGGACGGCCACGCAGGTCGAGCGCACGGCCCGGCACCACGGCGAGCGGCGGGTCGCCGTCGGGGCCGTCCAGTGCCGCGACGAGCGCGGGCAGCGCGCCGGGGGAGAGGACCACGTCGGCGTCGAGGTAGACGCGGGGGAAGCCGACGGCGACCGCGTCACCGGCGTTGAGGGCGGCCGCCTTCCCGGCCACCGGCAGGTCGAGCACCCGTACGCCGGCGCGCTCGCGGGCCACGGCGGCGGTGGCGTCGGTGCATCCGTTGGCCACGACGGTGACGTCGAGCGTCCCGCGCGGCGCGTCGGCGAGCAGCGCGTCGAGGCACCGGCCGATGACCGCCTCCTCGTTGTAGGCGGCGATGACGACGCTGGTCACCGACGGGGCTCCGGCGCGTCGGCGGGTGATGTCACGGGGGTCGCGCCCTCTCCGGCCACGGCGGGACGCGCGGCGCCGGGCTCCGCGGTGGTGGGCCGGCGGCGCGCCAGCAGGCGGTGCCACACGTCGACGTACGCCACCCTCTGGTGTTCCCAGGCGAGCTGGTGGGCGAAGCGGTCGCGGCCGATCTCGGCCATCCGGGCCCGGCGGGGCGCGTCGTCGAGGAGGTCGGCGATCGCGGCGGCGAACTCCTCCGGCGTGCCGTGGGGCACGTAGACGGCGGCGGCTCCGGCGGAGCGCCGCGTCTCGATGAGGTCCACGGCCACCACCGGGAGGCCCCGCGCCAGGTACTCGACGGTCTTGGCCATGGTCGACAGTTCGTTCATCCGGGTGGGCTCGTCGGGCTGGATCGCCACCGTCCCGGTGCGCAGCAGGTCGTCCACCTCGGTGCCCTCGAGCCAGCCGGTGAACTCGACGACGTCACCGAGGCCACGGTCGGCGACGAGCTTGCGCAGCGCCGGCATGCTCTCGCCGTCGCCGGCGATGACGAGCCGCCAGTCCCGGGCGGGGCGCAGCCGGGTCAGCACCCCGGCGGCGAGGACGGCGCCCTCGACGTTGTCCTGCGGGCCGAGCACCCCGAGGTAGACGATCCGGTGTCCGGTCGCGGCCGGTGCCGGGGTCGCCGACCGGATCTCGCCGGCCGCCGGACCGTTGCGCACCACCGTGACCCGCTCCGGCGCGACGCCGCGGCGCACGGCGTTCTCGCGGAACGACTCGTTGGTGGCGAAGACGGCGCTCGCGCTGCGGAGGGTGAGCCACTCCATCGTCGTGAGCAGCCGGAACACCAGCGGGTTGGGTGAGCCGCCGGACCGGGTCGCGTAGATCTCGGGGCAGAGGTCGTGGTGGTCGAACACCCACGGGCGCCCGAGGGCCCGGAAGAGGAGCGCGAGCGGCCAGTAGACGTCCGGCGGGTTGCAGACCTGCACGGCGTGCGCCCGGCCGCGCAGCAGCTCGCCGAGCAGCCGCACGGTGATGCACAGGAACGACCAGGCGAACTCGAGGGCGAACGAGAGCAGGCCGGAGCCGTAGACGAACACCGGGTACGGCCGCAGCCGGGTGCCGCGGCTGCCGGGGAGGATCCTGAGGCTCCGGTCGCCCCGCGGCGCGATGATCGTGACGTCGTACCCGCTGGCCTCCAGGGCGAGGGATTCCCTGATCACCCGGCGGTCACGCTCGGCCGGAAGGTTGGCGACGAGGATGGCGATGTGCGGGCGGGAGCTTCTCATGTCACCTTCTTGACCTCGGTGTCGACCGTGCGGGCACGCCTCCCCTTCATTTCCGAGAACGATTCCGGATTGATGAGGTTTCGAACAACTGGCCGCAAGGGCGTTCTCGTCTCGCCGTTTCGCCGGTTGATCCGCGTGGATCCCCGATGTGGACGTGGCTGACCGGTCCTTGCATTCGCGGGTTTCGTATGAATGCAACCCCCTAATCAGTGATCGATTCCGGGGTTCCGGCGGCCGATGCGCCCGACGCCGAATGGGCGGCCGGCGACGGCGTGCCGGATGTCCACCCGCGACGGGCGGGCCGATGTCGTTGCCGAAAAGGTCGGCGACGTCGACCGATCAGATATGTGGCGCAGGTGGCGGGCCCGGCCCCGCGTCGCGGTGCCTTGCCAATACCTGAACGCCGATCGGATACTTGCGCGAACGGCCTTCGGGTCCGCTCGACAGCTACGCGCTGACTCGTCGGCCAACTGACGCCAAAGGATCAAAATGGACCTCTGGGATCTGACCCGCCTGCTGTTTCGGCGGTGGTATGTCGCGCTTCCGATCCTGCTGGCGTCAGTGCTCACCGCGGCCCTGGTCGGCCAGTCCGTCAAGCCCGACTACCGGTCCACCGGCAACCTCGTCCTGATCCCCGCGCCCGGGCCGGTCGAGCCGGCGAACCCGAAGCAGCCGACGGCGGAGCGGCCGAAGAATCCGTGGGGGGATCTCGGGCTGGAGGCGCTCGGCAACGCGGCGATCCTCAAGGTGCTCGACCAGAAGACGTTGAAGGGCCTGGCCGACTCCGGCCTGTCCGACAGCATCACCGTCCAGGTGACCCCCCGGGCGCCGATCCTCTACGTCGAGGCGGTCGGCAACTCGCCGGCGCAGGCCACGGCGACGGTCCGGGAGGTCATCAGGCTGCTCGTGGCGGAGGTGGCGGAGCAGCAGAAGGGCTTCGGCGTGCTGCCGCAGGACACCATCACGACGCTGACGCTGACCGACGGCGCCGACGTCGAGGCGGTCACCTCGAAGGTCAAGCGGGTGCTCGTGGTGATCGTCGGTCTGGGCCTGCTCATCACGGCGGCCGGCACGATCGCCGTCGACGTGCTGCTGCGACGCCGGCAGCGCCGCCGCGGCCGGGTGGACGTCGACGAGGCGGACGAGGCGCTCCGGGCCGAGGCCGCGGCCCGCGAGCCGGGCCAGCGCCGGGTCGACGTCCCGCCGCACGGGCACGACGGCGAGGCGGTCCGGCGGGCCCGCCTCGGACCGGAGCCCGGCGCGTACCGGTCGCGGGAGCAGCCCGGCGTGGGCGCCGAGCGGCGCGTCGCCGTCGAACCGAAGCCGGGCCGGCACCCGCAGCAGGGCGTCGAGTACGTCCCTCCGCGTACGCCGCCGACGGCGGCGCCGGCGGCGGACCGGACCGTCATCCTGCCGCCGGCCCGCGGCCAGTGGTCGGGCCGTGAGGGCCGAAACGGTGGGCGGTGAGCGCCACCCTCCTGCACCCGGCGGACCTTGAGCCGTCGCTGCTGGCCGTCCGCACCTACGCGAGCCGTCGGCGGCGGGCGCGCATCGACGCGGCGGCGCTGCTCAGCCTCATGGTGGCCCTGCTGTACTGCCTGCCGGCCACGCTCATCGCGCCCGAGTTGACCTTCGCGGGACGGCCCGCCCTCCTGGTGGCGTTCGCGCTCGCCTGCTGGTGGTCGCTGACCCGCCTGCACCCCCGCCTGGTGATGTCCGGGTCCCAGCCGATGCGCTGGGCGGCGTTCGCCTACCTGTTGTCGTTCCTGCTGTCGTACCTCGCGGGCACCATCCGCGGGCTGCCGCAGCTGGAGGCGAACGGGCAGGACTTCGCCATGATCATCATGATCGAGTTCCTCGGCGTGGTCCTCATCGCCGCCGACGGGGTGCCGAACTGGCACCGCTTCGCCGGGGTGCTGCGGGTGCTGGTCTGGTCCGCCGGGTTCGCCGCCGTGGTGGGGCTCGTCCAGTCGGTGACGGCGTTCGACATCACCCGGTACATGGTCCTGCCGGGCCTGCGCTTCCACGGCGAGGCGGCGGACTTCGCCGCGCGGGGCGACGGCGGGCTGTTCCGCGTCGCGAGCACGACGGCGCACTACATCGAGTTCAGCACGGTCATGGCGCTCGCCGTGCCGTTCGCGATCCACTTCGCACGGTTCGCGCCGTCGCGGGCCGGGCGCGTCACCAGCGGGTTGCTGGCGCTGCTCATCACGGCGGTCATCCCGCTCACCGTGTCCCGGACGGGTGTGTTGGCGCTCGCCGTGACGATCGCCGTGGTGTTCGTGCTCGCCTGGAACTGGCGTACCCGCTACCACGTCCTGGTGCTGGGGGTCGTCACGGCGGCCGGGCTCATGCTGGTGAAGCCGGGGCTGCTCGGCACGTTGGGGGCGCTGTTCGCCTCCGCCGGTGAGGACCCGAGCATCCAGGGCCGCACGCAGGACTACGAGTACGTGGCGTACTGGTTCTCGCAGCGTCCGTGGCTCGGCCGGGGACCCGGCACGCTGATCCCCGAGCTCTACCTGATCCTCGACAACCAGTGGCTCGGCACGCTGGTCACCGGGGGGATCGTGGGGGTGGCCGCGTTCGCCGGCCTGCACGTCACCGGCATCACGCTGGCGTCGATCGCGATGCGACGGGCCCGGCGTCCCGCCGAGCGGGACCTGTGCGCCGCGCTGATCGCCGCCCAGGTCACGTCGATCCTGGTGTCCGGCACGTTCGACTCGCTGTCGTTCACCACGTTCTCGTTCACCCTCGCGCTGACGTGCGGGCTGTCCGGCGCGGCGTGGCGCCTCACCCACCCGCACCGCAGGATCCGCACGTCCACGGTGCGGTGGTTGGGTGACTGACCGCTCGGTCGGCCGGCCGCCGCACGCCACCGTCGCCGACCGGATGAGAGCGCTCGTCCGTGCGGCCAGTGCGGCGATCAGAACGTGTGGCGGAACCCGTCCGACCCGGGTGCCGCAACGACACGATGAGCAATTGTTGGGTCTACCGGGAGGCACTACGGTCGCCTTGGGTCGCTGGGGCGCTCCGCTTCACCGCAACGTCAGGAGAGGACACGCTGTGGGTGGCGATCGGATCGACCGTGCGGGATGCGCGGGGCGGACAGCGGGGGTGGTGGCGTCGGGGCCGCGCGTGGCGCCGGGCCGTCGGGCACGGACGGTCAAGGCATGGGTGGCCCTCGCGGGCCTGCTCCTCGCGGGCACGGTCGTCGGCCAGCCGGCCCGGGCGGCCGAGGGTGCCTGTTCGTCCAACCCGGTCGTGTGCGAGAACAGCCAGACCGGCAACCCGTCGACCGAGTGGGACGACGTGTACGGCGCCGGCGACTGGGAGATCCAGGGTTTCGCCACCGACATGAGTGTCAACGTCGGACAGACGATCTCCTTCAAGATCGATACGCCGGCCACCAGCTACCGCATCGACATCTACCGGCTCGGCTACTACGGCGGCCAGGGGGCGCGGAAGGTCAAGACGATCTACCCGTCCGTCGCCCTGCCGCAGCACCAGCGGGACTGCATCACCAACTCCGCCACCGAGATCTACGACTGCGGGGTGTGGGACGTGTCGGCGTCCTGGGCCGTTCCGGCCGACGCGGTGTCCGGCGTGTACGTGGCCAAGCCCGTGCGCACCGACGGGACGGCCGGCACCAGCCAGATCCCGTTCGTCGTGCGCGACGACGCCCGCCGCTCCGACATCATCTTCAAGACCTCCGACGCCACCTGGCAGGCGTACAACACGTACGGCGGCTCGAACTTCTACTGGGGCGGTGCCAACGGCCGGGCGTTCAAGCTGAGCTACAACCGGCCGTTCGCCACCCGGGGCCTGGAGAGCGGCCGCGACTACCTCTTCAGCAACGAGTACGCGATGATCCGCTTCCTGGAACGGAACGGGTACGACGTCAGCTACACGACCGACGTCGACGCCGACCGTCGCGGGCAGCTGCTGAAGAACCACAAGATATTCCTGTCGGTGGGCCACGACGAGTACTGGTCGGGCCCGGAACGGGCGAACGTCGAGGCCGCGCGCGACGCCGGGGTGCACCTCGCCTTCTTCAGCGGCAACGAGGTCTACTGGAAGACCCGCTGGGAGTCCAGCGTGGACGGCCGCGGCACCCCGTACCGCACGCTCGTCTGCTACAAGGAGACCTGGGCCAACGACAAGATCGATCCGTCGTCGGAGTGGACCGGCACCTGGCGGGACCCGCGCTTCAGCCCACCGTCCAACGGTGGCCGCCCGGAGAACGCGCTCACCGGGACGATGTACATGTCCAACAACACCGACCTCGCCATCCAGGTCCCCGCCGAGCAGGGCCGCAACCGGTTCTGGCGGCACACCACGGTCGCCGCGATGGCACCCGGGCAGGTCGCCACGCTCGCGCCGCACACCATCGGGTACGAGTCGGACGAGGACCTCGACAACGGGTTCCGGCCCCCGGGCCTCATCCGCCTGTCCACCACCACCGGGCCCACCCCCGAGTACCTGCGCGACTTCGGCACCGTGACCACGCCCGGCACGACGACCCACCACCTCACCCTGTACCGCGCGGCGAGCGGGGCGCTCGTCTTCGGCGCCGGCACGATCCAGTGGGCCTGGGGCCTGGACTCCGAGCACGACGGCCCGCAGGAGCCGGCGGACCCGCGGATGCAGCAGGCGACGGTCAACCTCTTCGCCGACATGGGTGTGCAACCGGCCACGCTGATGAGCGGGCTGGTCCGGCCGACGGCGTCGACCGACACGACCGCGCCGAGCGCGACGATCACCTCCCCGGCGCCGGCCACCTCCGTCGCCAACGGGTCCGAGGTGACGGTGAGCGGTACGGCCACCGACGTCGGCGGACGGGTCGCCGGCGTCGAGGTGTCGACCGACGGCGGGGACACCTGGCACCCGGCCACCGGCACGACGTCGTGGAGCTACCGCTTCCACACCAACGGCGTGGGCACCCAGGTGGTCAAGGCACGCGCGGTCGACGACAGCGTCAACATCCAGCAGGTGCCCGCCTCGGTCACGCTGAAGCTCACCGGTCCCAGCACGCTCTTCGGCACCCGCGCGCCGGCCAACCCGGCGGCGAGCGACACGGCGGGCGTCGAGCTGGGCGTCAAGGTGGTCCCGCAGAGCGACGGCACGATCACCGGGGTCCGGTTCTACAAGGGCGCCGGCAACACGGGCACCCACACCGGTTCGCTGTGGACGGCCGGCGGGGAGCGCCTGGCCACGGGCACGTTCGCGAAGGAGACCGAGACCGGCTGGCAGACGCTCGTCTTCCCCCGGCCCGTCCAGGTCGAGGCGGGCGTCACGTACGTCGCGTCCTACTACGCGCCGAACGGGCACTACGCGGCCGACCCGGCCTTCTTCTCCTTCGGCGACCACCGGGCGGCGCCGCTCGTGGCGCCGGGGGCGTACACCTCGGGCGGCAACGGGGTATACCGGTCCGGTCCGGGCTTCCCGGCCACCTCGTACGCCGACACCAACTACTACGTCGACGTGCTCTTCTACGACGGCGACTCGGCCTCGCCGGTCACGCTGTCGGTGTCGCCCGCGCCCGGCCAGTCCCACGTGGAGCTCACCGAGAAGCCGACGGCCACCTTCTCGAAGGACATCCAGCCGGCCTCGATCGAGTTCTCGCTGACGGGTCCGGGGAACGAGCCGGTCGCCGGCCAGGTGTCGTACCACGCGGCCAGCCGGACCGCGACCTTCACGCCGGCGTCCCGGTTGGCCACCTCGCGGACCTACACCGCGCGGGTGTTCGCCCGCGACACCGGCGGGCGTCCGATGGACGAGGCGACCACCTGGTCGTTCACGACGACGGCGTACGACCGGCTGTCGACCCTCTTCCCGGCCGACGCCGTTCCGGCCGAGGCAGCCTCGACGGACTCGGAGGCCATCACGCTCGGCGTCAAGGTCGTGCCGAGGGTCAGCGGGAAGATCGTCGGGGTGCGGTACTACCAGGGCCCGGGCAACGAGGGGGAGCACACGGCCCGCCTCTACTCGGAGACGGGGACGCCGCTGGGCGACGGCCGGTCCACGAGCAGCGGCACCGGGTGGAAGAGCATCTACTTCGACAGCCCGGTGACGGTGACGGCGGGCGTCCCGTACGTGGCGACCTACTTCACGCCCACGGGCCGGTACGCCTCCGACACCGGCTTCTTCGCCTCCGCGTACACGAGCCCCGACTGGGCCGTCGTCGCGCCGGCGGGTGGCAACGGCCTCTACCGGTACGGCTCCGACGGCTTCCCGACCAGCAGTTACAAGAGCACGAACTACTGGGTGGACCCGCTGTTCCTGACCGACGAGCCGCCACCCGGTCCGCCCACCCAACCCGCGCCGCCCGCCGGATCGGTGACCGTCTTCGGCAGCGGCGACACGCCGGACGTGGCGTCGGACCCGGACACCTCCTCCATCGAGCTGGGGATGCGGTTCACCAGCGACGTCCCGGGGCACGTGGCGGGGGTCCGGTTCTACAAGGGCAGCCAGAACACCGGCGCGCACACCGCGACGCTGTGGTCGCCGGACGGCGAGCCGTTGGCCGACGGACCGTTCGTCGCCGAGAGCGGCAGCGGGTGGCAGACCATGCTGTTCGCCGAGCCGGTGGCGATCACACCCGGGCAGACGTACACGGTCTCGTGCCACACGGACGTCGGGCGCTACTCGGTGACGGTGAACGGGCTCGGCGCCGGGTGGAACCAGGGGCCGCTGCACGTGCCGGCCGGCGGCGCGGTCTACCGGTACGGCGCGACCGGCTTCCCGTCGGCGTGGTCGAACCACAACTACTGGGTGGACGTCGTGTTCGTGCCCGAGAGCCAGGACTGAGGGCCGCGATGAGGAGGATGACACCCCAGGATCCGCCGTCCCCGCCGACGGTGTCGGTCGTCGTTCCCTGCTACCGGTACGGGCACTTCCTGCCGGCCTGCGTGCGCAGCATCCTCGACCAGGAGGGCGTCGACGTCGACGTCCTGATCGTCGACGACGCCTCACCCGACGACAGCGCCGCGGTCGCCCACCGCCTCGCCGAGGAGGACCCGCGGGTGCGGGTGCTCGTGCACGCGGTCAACCAGGGCCACATCGCCACGTACAACGAGGGCCTGGCCGCCGTGCGCGGCGAGTACGTCGTACTGCTGTCCGCCGACGACATGCTCGCGCCGCGCGGCCTGGCCAACGCGACAGCGCTGCTCGCCGCGAACCCAGACGTGGGGCTGGTGTACGGGTTCACCCGGTCGTTCTCCGTCGAGCCGCCGCCGGCCCGCACCGCGGCCCGCTCCTGGTCGATCTGGCCGGGGGAGGAGTGGCTGCGGTTGGTCTGCCACCGGGCGAGCAACCCGATCTCCACCCCGGAGGTGGTGATGCGGGCCGAGACCATGCGGGATCTCGTCGGCTACGACGACCGGCTGCCGCACGCCGCGGACTTCCTGCTCTGGCTGCGGACCGCCACCCGGGCCTCGATCGGCCGGGTCAACGGGGTCGACCTGGCCTACTACCGCGTCCACGGCGCCAACATGCACATGTCGCAGTACCCGGGCGCGCTGCGTGACCTCGGCGAGCGCAAGCGGGCGTTCGACATCCTCTTCGACGAGGACGCCGCGCACCTGCCGGACGCCGCGGCGCTGCGCGACGCGGCCGACCGCGGTGTGGCGCGGGAGGCGCTCGTCCTGGCCTGCCGCGCCTACCGGCGCGGGGTCCCCGGCGACGAGGAGGCGGAGGCGTTGGCCCGCCTCGTGGACCTGGCGGAGCGGATCTGGCCGCCGTCGCGCACCAGCCGGCTGCGACGGTCCTACGAGGCCCAGGTGGCCCGGGCGCGGCGGGGCAGGGGTCCGCTGCTGCCGCGCCGGCTGGCGGAGGTGCGGGACCGCGGTATCGACCATCTGCGCTGGCGGCGGTTCCGGCGCTCGGGCATCGACGGGGCATTGGGGTGGCTGTGACCGACACGGAACGGGACGCCGACGACATCATCGTGCTCTCCGGGCTGACCAAGCTCTACGAGCCCACACCGCGGTGGATGCGGGTGTTCGCCCGGTCGCACCTGCGCGAGCCGGTCCGCGCGCTCGACGGGGTCGACCTGGTCGTCCGGGCGGGCGAGATCTGCGCCGTGGTGGGCCCGAACGGCGCCGGGAAGACGACGATGTTCCGCATCATCGTGGGCCTCACGACCGCCACGGCCGGGAGCGGCAGCGTCCTGGGCCTCGACGTCGAGCGCGACTCCGAGCAGATCCGGCAGACGGTCGGGTGGATGCCGTCGGAGGACCGCAGCCTGCTCATGCGCGCCACGTCGCGGGAGAACCTCCAGCTCCACGGCCGGCTGCAGGGCATGTCGCGCAAGGGTCTGACGGCGCGCATCGAGCACGTGCTCGAGACGGTCGACCTGATGCCGCAGGCGGACACGGTGGTGGCGGGCATGTCGGCGGGCATGCGGGCCCGGTTGCGTCTGGCGCGGGCGTTGCTGCCCGGGCCGCGGGCGTTGATCCTCGACGAGCCGACCGGCCCGGTGGACCCGATCGCGGCGTACGGGCTGCTGACGCTGATCATGGAGCTGGCCAAGCAGGAGCGGCTCGCCGTGCTGATCTCCTCGCACCGTCTGGAGGAGATCGAGGCGTTGCAGTCGCAGGCGCTGCTGCTCGACGGCGGCAAGGTCAGGTACTCCGGTGACCTCGACCGGCTGCGCCGGGAGTGGGAGCGGCCGGAGCTGGAGCTGGTCGTGGCGACCCACCAGGACGCGCTGGCGGTCGTCGACGGCCTGCAGGCCCAGGACATCGAGGCGCGCGTCGACGGCGTCACGGTGCGCTGCCGGCCGACGGGCTCGGACGGGGTCGGCGCCCTGCTCACCGGGCTGGGTCCGCTCACGGGCACGATCCGGCACGTGCGGGAGATCCCCATGCCGCTGCGCGACCTGATCGCGCGGGTGTACGCGCGCGGCGCCGACCCCGAAGGAGCCGCCCGATGAGCCTCGCCTACCCGTCGGTCGTCGGGAAGCGCTCGTTCGGCCGCAAGGTGTTCCACACCGTCGAGGCGTACGTCCGCATCGACCTCGTCGAGGAACGGATGTTCCCCGCGACCAGCATCATGCGCTACATCGCGGCCGTGTTCCCGGTGCTGCTCTACTACTTCCAGGGCAGCTTCCTGGACATCTCCGGTCAGCTGTTCGTGGTGATGGTCGTCGGGACGGCCGTGGTCGCCGGTCTCCAGGACGCGCTCCTGGCGCTCACCAGCCGGCTGAACTTCGCCATGGAGCGGGGCACGCTGGAGACCTACCTCGTCGAGCCGGTGCCGTGGGCGTTGATCCCGGTCGCCATGAACGTGTGGCGTAGCTGCACCGGAGCGTTGCTGGCGTGCTTCATGGTCGCGGCCGGCTGGCTGCTGGGCGCGCCGATCCAGGGTTCGGGTGTGCCCGGCGCCCTGCTGGTGCTCTTCCTGGGGATCGTGGCCTGCAACGCGCTGGGCACGTTCGCGGCCGCGTTCATCGTGCTGTTCAAGCGCGGCGAACCGGTGGTCATGCTGTTCAGCCTGGCCACCGCGGTGCTCGGCGGCGCGTTGTTCCCCATCAGCGTCCTGCCGGAATGGATCCGGTGGGCCAGCTACCTGATCCCGCAGACGTACGTGATCAGCGCCGTCCGGCAACTGCTCATCGAGGACGTCCCGCCGGACGGGCTGTCGATCGGTGTCTCCGTGGGCGTCCTCGCGGTCTTCGCGATCGTGTCGTTCGCCGCGGGGCTGTTCGTCTTCGACCGTGCCCTGCGGCTGGCCCGCCGGCTCGGGATCCTCAGCATCTGACGGCGGGAGGGATCGCGATGACCGTGCCGAGCCCCGGCCCCGCCGGGCGGGTCCGATGATCCGCTGGGCGACCGGACTGGCGCGCGGGGCCGTCCGGCGGTACAGCCGGGCGGCGGACCTGAGGTGGCGCCGGCTCCCGCACCTGGCCGTCGGCCGACGGTCGGGCGACCGGCCGACCGTGTACTACCTGGCGCCGGTGCCGAGCGGCATCTTCGGCGGGATCCGGAACCTGTACCGGCACGTCGACAACCTCAACGCGGTGGGGATCTCCGCCGCCGTGGTCCACCCCAGAACGGGGTACCGGGCCTCCTGGTTCGCCAACGACACCCGGGTCCTGGGCGCCTCGGAGGTGGTCCTCACACCGGACGACCTGCTGGTGGTCCCCGAGTGCTACGGCCCGGGGCTCGGTGCGGTTCCCGACGGGGTGCGGGTCGTCGTCTTCAACCAGGGCGCGTACATCACGTTCGACCACGTGCCGTTCGACACGACGCGGGCCGGCGCGCCGTACGCCGACGTGCCGGGCCTCGTCGGGCTGCTGGCCGTGTCGCGGGACAACGCCGAGCTGCTGCGGTACACGTTCCCGGACCTGCCGGTCGGCATCGCCCGGCCGGTGATCGACCCGGAGCTGTTCCACCCCTCCGGGGAGCCGCCGGCGCGGCGGCTCGCGTACCTCACCCACCGGCGGCCGGAGGAGCGGGAGCAGCTGCGGCACACGCTGCGCGCCCGGGGCCTGTTCGAACGGTGGGCCGAGGCGCCGATCGTGGGCCGGTCGGAGTCGGAGACGGCGGCCATCATGCGGGGCAGTGCGATCTTCCTGAGCTTCAGCCACCGGGAGGGTTTCGGCCTGCCGCCGGCCGAGGCCATGGCGAGCGGCTGCTTCGTGGTCGGGTACGCGGGCCTCGGCGGCCGCGAGTACTTCGAGCCGCCGGAGTGCGCGCCCGTCCCGGACGGGGACCTGCTGGCGTTCGCCCGTGCCGTCGAGGCGGCCTGCGCCGCGTACGACGACGACCCGGAGACGTTCCGGAAGGCCGGGTTGGCGGCCTCGGAGCGGATCCGGGCCCGGTACTCCGTCGAGGCGCTCCGGGCCGAACTGCTGGACTTCTACACGCCGTTGCTCGGCGCCGCCCGCTGACCTCGCCCGGCGCCGACCCCGGCCGCGTCAGCGGATGACGGCGGGGGACCAGGCGTCGGGGATCAGGACCCGCGGTGCGCCGGTGCCGTCGGCGGGCACGGCCCAGACGTCGCTCGACGCCGAGCCGTCCGTGTCGCGGGGCAGCCCGTACAGGACCGTGTCGTTGTCGAGCCACTCCGCCTGGTCGTCGACGCTGCGGGTCTCCGCCAGCGGTGTCTCCCGCCCGCTGGCCAGGTCGAGGACGGTGAGGCGCCACCTCCCGGCCGGCAGGTCGCCGTGTTTCTTGAACGCGATGCGCGTGCCGTCGGGGGACAGCGAGGGGCACTCGACGTCCTCCCGCAGCGCGGTCAGCGTCCGGCCGGACCGGGAGCCCTCGACCAGCCAGGTCCGCCCTCCGGAGGCGGCCGTGGCGTAGAACCGGTCGTCGTCGGCGAACGTCACGCCCCACACGTTGCGGTCCACGGCGGTGACCGGCCTCCCGTCGACGCGCAGCGTGAACTGTTCGACGTCGACCGGGTCGGCCCCGCCGGTGGGGCCGATGAGCGTACGGGTGGAGAACTGCCCGGGGCTCGCGTACGAGTCGCCGTAGACGAACGTCGTCGTGGCCGTCAGCGCGCCGTCGGAGGAGAGCCTCGCCCGGCTGGGCAGGCCCGGCACGGCCCGCTCGGAGACCGGCGTCCACTGGGGACCGAGGATCTTCACCCGGTACGTGGTGGCCAGTCCCCGCAGGGCCACCAGGCAGACGGCGGTGCCGCGTACGGCGTGGACCCGCTCGCAGGACGCCGGTGTGAACGCGCGCGGGCCGGACGGCGCGTCGACGGGCACCACGGCCACCCGGCCGTACCCGTCGCCCGGCGCGGTGCTGCGGAAGACCACGTGCGCCCCGGCGACGACGGGTGCGACGCCGGTGTCCACGGATGCCGCGGCCGGGGTGTGCCCGTCCGGGTCCGCCGTGACGGCCTGCCGCAGGTAGACGACCACGCCGGCGACCGCCAGCAGCACGACTCCGGCGAAGACGCCCACCCGCAGCCGAAGGCCGCTCATCGTTCCTCCTCGACACGGCGCAGCAACCACCCGGCGGCCGGGATCGCGAGGGCGAGCGCGACCGCGAAACCCAGCAGCGCCGGCTGGCGGCCGGCGGCGACCCACAGCGCGCCGAAGGCCACCGACGACGCGAACCGGGCCAGCACGACGACCGTCTGGGCCGCCGCGATCCCGGTGCCCTTCGCGTGGGCGGGCACCAGCCGGCTGACCAGCGCGGCGAGCACCCCGTCGGAGGCGGCGTAGAACGTGCCGAGCAGCACCAGCGTGTGCACCGTCCACACCGGGCCGCCGGCCGATCCGGCCGCGCAGAGGTACGCGAGCAGCAGCGCGACGTGCCCGGCCACGAGCATGCGGGCGCGGCCGATCCGGTCGGCGAGCCGGCCCAGCGGCACGGCCAGCGCCAGGTAGGCGACGTTCGTGCCGACGTACAGCAGCGGGAACAGCATCGCGGCGAAGTCGTCCCGGTGCTGCAGCGACAGGTAGAGGAAGCCGTCGCCGACGGTCAGCACGCCGAGCAGGCCGGCGGCGAGCAGGGTCCGGCGCAGGCGCGGCCCGGCGGCGGCGCGCAGCACCTCGCGTACGGCCGGGCGGGCGGTGCCGGCGCCGACCCGCCGGTCGGGCACGAACAGCACGAGGACGGCGAGACCGACCAGCGCCACGGCGAAGGACACCACGAAGACCGCGTCATACGCCCGGGGCAGCGCCGCCAGCAACGCGAACGCCGCGATCGGGCCGATCGCCGCGCCCAACGTGTCGAGCGCGCGGTGCACGCCGAACGACCGTCCCAGCGCGCCGGGCGGGGACGCGTCGGCGATCAGCGCGTCCCGCGGCGCGGTGCGCAGCCCCTTGCCGAGCCGGTCGGCCGTCACGACGGCGGTCACGGCGGCCATCCCGTTGGCGGCGAGCATCAGGGGTCGGCTCACCGCGGAGATGCCGTAGCCGAGCGCCGCCACCCACTTGGGCCGGCGGCCCCGGTCGCCCGCGACGCCGCCGAGGATCCGCACGAACGCGCTGACGCCCTGGTAGACGCCGTCGACGAAGCCGTACGCGAGCAGGCCGATGCCGATCTCGGCGGTGAGGTACAGCGGGAGGACGGCGCTGACCATCTCCGACGAGACGTCGGTGAGGAGGCTCACGACGCCGAGGAGGACGACCGTGGTGGCGACCCGGCGCGACCGCCGGCCGGGCGCCTCGTCGGGCCCGGCCGGCCGGTCCCGGACGGAGACGTACACCTGCGCTCAGCCCAGCGCCGCGGCGAGGGCCGCCACGACAGCCTCCTGCTGGCCGGCGGTGAGCTGCGGGTAGATCGGCAGGGAGAGCAGCTCGGACGCGATCCGCTCCGCGTGCGGGAAGGCGCCCGCCCGGTGGCCGAGGCCGGCGAAGGCGGGCGTCGCGTGGATCGGCACGGGGTAGTGGATGCCGGCGCCGACGCCGGCGGCGTGCAGGCGTGCGAGCACCTCGTCCCGCCGGGCCGGGGTGCCGTCGCCGGGGATCCGGACGCAGTAGATGTGCCAGACGTGCGCGTTGCCGGGCAGCGTCGTCGGGCGGATCACGTCCAGCGGCTCCAGCAGCGCGTCGTAGCGGGCCGCGGCGGCCCGTCGCCGCTCGTTCCCGACGGCGAGGCGGGCCAGCTTGGCGCGCAGCACCACCGCCTGGAGCCCGTCGAGGCGGCTGTTGACGCCGATCACGTCGTGCACGTACTTGGTGAGGCCGCCGTGGCTGCCCAGCGTGCGGACGGTCCGGGCGAGGCCCGCGTCGGCGGTCACGACGGCGCCCGCGTCGCCGTACGCCCCGAGGTTCTTGCCGGGGTAGAAGCTCGTGGCGGCGATGCCGTCGGCGCCGGCGGCGCGCCCGTGCCGGGTGGCGCCCTGGCACTGCGCGGCGTCCTCCACGATGGCGACGTCGCGGCCGGCGAGGCCCGCCCGGATCCGCTCCACGGGTGCGAGCTGCCCGTACAGGTGCACCGGGACGATCGCCCGGGTGGCCGGTGTCACGGCGGCCAGCGCCGCCTCGACGTCGATCAGGTACGTGTGCGGGTCGCAGTCGACCAGTACGGGACGCGCGCCGGCGCGGGCGACGGCCTCGGCGGTGGCGATGAAGGTGTTGGTGGGCAGCACCACCTCCGTGCCCGGCCCGACGCCGACGGCCCGCAGCGCCAGTTCGAGGGCGTCGGTGCCGTTGGCCACCCCGACGCAGTGCTCCACGCCGCTGAACACGGCGTACTCCCGTTCGAACGCCGCGACCTCGGCGCCGCCGACGAAGGCGGTGTCGGCGATGACGCGCTTGAAACCGGCCTCCACCTCCTCCGCGACCTCCGCGTGCGCGGCGGCGAGATCGACGAGCGGGATGTTCGGCATGCTCAGCTCCCCACAACTCTCAGCGCGGCCCGTGGCGTCCGGGCCGTCGACGCCGGGCCGTCCGGCTCCGGCACGTGCGCGAGCGCCGGAGGGTCGGCGGCGCGCAGCCGGCGGGCCGGGCTGCCGACCCACACCTCGCCCGGCGGCACGTCGCGCAGCACCACCGCGCCCATGCCGACCAGCGACCACTCGCCGACGGTCACGCCCTCCCGCAGCAGCGCGCCCGCGCCGAGGTACGCGCCGGAGCGCACCACCGCACCGCCGCCGAGCCGGACGCCGGAGGCGATGGTCGCGTGGTCGTGGACCCGGTCGTCGTGAGTGAGGACGGTGTGCGGCATGACGGCGACGTGGTCGCCGACGCTGACGTCGGCGGTGAGCACCACGCCGGCGAGCAGGACGGTGCCGGCGCCCACGACGCTGCCGGCGCCGACGTCGGCGCCGGGGTGCACGATCGTGGCGTAGCGGTCGGCGGGCAGGGCGAGCCGGGCCACGATGCGCTGCCGCGCCGCGTAGTCGCGTGGGCTGCCGACACAGACCACGACGGCCGCGTCGGGCAGGTCGGCCAACCGGTCGGTGCCGCCGAGGATCGGCAGCCCGGCGCGGGTGGTGCCGTGCAGCGCGGGGTCGTCGTCGAGGAACCCGCGCAGCCGCCACGTGGGGCGGTCCGCGTTGACGGCGCGGACCGCCGCCGCGGTCTCCCGCGCGAACCCACCCGCGCCGACGATGACCAGGTCGCGCATCAGGCGGCGAGCTTCCGCAGCACGCCGACGACGTGGTCCTGGTCGGACTCGGTCAGCGCGTGGTGCAGCGGCAGGATGAGCGAGTCGCGGGTGAGCCGTTCGGTCACCGGCAGCGGTGGGGGCGTCACGTCGGCGTACGCCGGTTCGAGGTGCGCCGCCATGATGCCGCGCCGGGCCGAGACGCCGGCCGCGGCGAGTTCGGCGAGCACCTCGTCGCGGTCCGTGCCGTACTCCCGGTCGATCCGCACCCAGAACGCCTGGTAGTTGGTCTCGCCGTAGGCGGGGTCGCGGACCGGCACCAGGCCGTCGACGTCCGCGAGCAGCTCGTGGTAGCGCGCCGCGAGGGCGCGGCGCTGCGCCACCAGGTCGGTGAGACGGCCCAGCTGGACGAGCCCGACCGCCGCCTGGATGTCGGTCATCCGGTAGTTGAAGGCGGTCTCCAGGTAGGACTCCAGGACCGGTTGCGCGCTGCGGTGGCGGTCGGCCGCCGAGACGTTCATGCCGTGCTCGCGCAGCCGGCGCAGGCGGGCCGCCCACTGCGGGTCGTCGACGGTGAGCATCCCGCCCTCGCCCGTGGTCAGCAGCTTGCGGGGGTGGAACGACCAGGCGGCGACGGTCGCGCCGGCGCCGACCGGCCGTCCGTACGCCGTCGAGCCGGCGGCGCAGGCGGCGTCCTCGACCAGCGGCACTCCCCACCGGGCCGCGGCGTCGCGCAGCGCGGCGACGTCGAACGGCACGCCGCCCTGGTGGACGGCGATCACCGCGCGGGTGCGGGGTGTGCGTACCGCGTCGACGGTCTGCACCGTCACGTTGCCGGTCGCGAGGTCCACGTCGGCGAAGACCGGGGTGGCGCCGACGTAGCGCACGGCGTTCGCGGTGGCGATGAAGGAGAACGACGGCACGATCACCTCGTCGCCGGGGCGGACGTCGAGCAGCACCAGCGCCAGGTGCAGCGCCGCCGTGCAGGAGCTGACGGCGACGCCGTGGTCGGCGCCCACCAGCGACGCGAACTCCTGCTCGAACCGGGCCACCCGGGGGCCCTGGGCCACCCATCCGGAGCGGACCGCGTCGGCGGCGGCCTGCGCCTCCTCCTCGCCGAGGTGGGGGACCATCACGGGGATGCGGTGTGCGCTCACTTCTCGGCCCGCCACCAGTCGACGAGGCCCTGGAGCCCCTCGTGCAGCCCGATCTCGGCCCGGAAGCCCAGCTTCCGGGCGGCCGCCGTGGTGTCGGCGAGCCGGCGGGTGACCCCGTTGACGGCGCGGGGCGGGCCGTACTCGGGCGCCAGGTCGGACTTCATGACGTCGCTGAGCGCCCGGGCCAGGTCGGCGAGGCTCGTCTCGGTGCCGCTGGCGACGTTGAACACCTCGTCGGTCACGTCCGCCCGCGCGGCCAGGATGTTGGCCCGCGCGATGTCGGCGGTGTGCACGAAGTCCATCGTCTGCAGGCCGTCGCCGAGGATCAGCGGGGGGCGCCCCGACTCGATCCGCTCCATCCACCGGATCAGCACCTCGGTGTAGAGGCCGTGGATGTCCATCCGCGGCCCGTACACGTTGAAGTAGCGCAGTGCCACGTAGTCCAGGCCGTACATGGCGTGGAAGCTGCGCAGCACGCCCTCGTTGAACGCCTTCGCGGCGCCGTAGAACGTGTCGTTGTGGTACGGGTGGTGCCGCTCGGTGGTGGGGAACTCGTCGGCGAGCCCGTAGACGGAGGCCGACGAGGACAGGATCACCTTGCGTACCTTCGCGGCCGCCGCGGCCTCGACCACGTTGAAGGTGCCGTCGACCAGCACCTCGTTGGCGAGGCGGGGCTCCTCGGCGCACTGGGTGATGCGGATGGCGGCGAGGTGGAAGACGAGGTCCCGGCCGCGGGTGAGGTCGTGCACGAGCGGGGCATCGCGGATGTCGCCCTCGACGAGGTGGACCCTGCCGCTGGGCAGGGCGCGCGCCAGGTTCTCCCGCCGGCCACGGACGAAGTTGTCCAGGACGACCACCTCGGCGGCGCCCCCGGCGACCAGCTCGTCCACCACGTGGGAGCCGATCATGCCCGCTCCGCCGGTGACCAGGACCCGCGCCCCGTTGATCTCCACTGCACTCATGCCGACAACTCCGCTCCGCTCACCGCCGCGCCGAGGCGGCGTACCGGTCCTGGTTTCACGCGGCGACCCGCTCGTCGAGGCCGACCGACCGGCCACCGTCGGCGAGGCTGCGGGAGGCCGCCTCGAGGATGGCGATGACCCGCAGGCCCGCCCGGCCGTCGGTCAGCGCGGGCGTGCCGCTGCGGATCGAGCGGGCGTACTCCTCGACCATGGTCCGCAGCGCCTCCCGCTCGGTCAGGGCCGGCGCCACCATGTCGCCCGACCGGTAGGACACGAGCATCTCCCGGCGCTGCTCGTCGCCCAGCTCCTCGGCCGAGGCCACGTCCACGCCGCGGTCGAAGATGGACAGCCGCTGGCTCGGGTTCAGGTCGTCCCAGACGAGCGTGCGCTTCGAGCCGCCGATGATGGTGGTGCGGACCTTCACGGGGGAGAGCCAGTTGACGTGGATGTGCGCGATGGCGCCGGTGTTGAGGTGCAGCGTCAGGTACGCGACGCAGGCGCGGCCGGCGCCGATCCGGTCCGCGCCGTGCGCGGCCACCGAGACCGGCGCCACACCGGGCGGGAGGATGAAGTCGAGGATCGACAGGTCGTGCGGCGCCAGGTCCCACATCACGTCGATGTCCCGCTGGACCAGCCCGAGGTTGATGCGGACGGAGTCGAGGTACTGCAGCTCGCCCAGCTGGCCGCCGTGCAGCAGTTCGCGGATGCGCAGGACCGCGGGCGTGTAGCAGTAGGTGTGGTCGCACATGAGCGACAGGCCCCGCCGCTGCGCCTCGTCGACGAGCGACCGGCCCTGCGCGACGCTCGCGGCGAGGGGCTTCTCCACGAGCACGTGCTTGCCGGCCCGCAGCGCGGCGGTGGCCACGTCGACGTGCGTGCCGGCGGGCGTGGCCACGGCCACCGCCTGCACGCTGTCGTCGGCCAGCACGCTGTCGAGGTCGTCGGTGGCCCGGACCGTCGAGTAGTCGCCGAGCACCCGCCGGGCCCGGGTCACGTCGAGGTCGCAGAGCGCGCGCAGGCGGAAATCGGCGGACGCCTGGAAGTTGCGGACGAGATTCGGACCCCAGTAGCCGGCCCCGATGACGGCCACGCCGATCGGTTCGTCGGCGGAAACGTGCGATGAGTTCACGGGCACCCGATTCGCTAGGCAGGACCGGACCTCGCTGAGCACGGAGTCAGTGGCGAAGTCCGTCGGCAAGCTATCGAAATTCCCGCCGGAAACGCCAGTGCGAAAACCGGATTCCGGCGGTGCCGACGGGGCCGACGAACCGTTTGGCCGATCCCTCTCCACAAGTGGCCCGTTTCCCTTGCTGCGTCGGCTTCACGACATCGGCCGCGCGCCCGGCCATTACCATTGGCCGCCCGCCGGAAATGGTGGGGAAGTGACGCCAAACAGGGCGTAGCCGGCCCCATTTCGCCCACCCGGACGGACGACCGTCGGATGGCTGGCGGTCACCATTCGGACATCGCGGTGAACCCGCGGCGACACGTCCGCCCGCGGGGCGGCCCTACCGCCGGGACCGCTGCGCGGGCACGACGGTCGT
Organism: Micromonospora globbae; assembly: GCF_036184225.1. Lineage (NCBI taxonomy): Bacteria > Bacillati > Actinomycetota > Actinomycetes > Micromonosporales > Micromonosporaceae > Micromonospora > Micromonospora globbae. The sequence continues at coordinate 2,946,901 of NZ_CP108084.1, read as the reverse complement.
CGTGACGATCTTCGTCTTGACGGCGTGGCCCGCCGGGACCGACCGCACGATGACCGCGCCGGAGGCGACCGCCACGTCGTCGCCGAGGACGACGTGCGGTTCGATGAAGATCCCCGTACCCAGCCGCACCCGGTCGCCCACGGTCACCTTGCCCGAGGAGACGCACGACGGGCCGGTGGAGTTGTCCGAGCCGATCCGGCTGTGGTGGTCGAAGGAGTTGTAGGCGGACAGGAAGTTGTTGTCGCCCATCCGCACCCCCGTGCCCAGGTGGGAGAAGGCGCAGATGACGTTCCCCTGCCCGAGGACCACGTCGGTGGCGATCTTTGCGGTGGGATCGACGGCGTTGGCCAGGGGGATCCCGGCCTCCGCGCACGCCTCGCGGAACCGCCGCCGGGCCTCCACCGAGGTGCTGATGGCGACGATCACCGCGTCGTACGCGCCCTCGGCGAAGAGGGAGCGCAGCCGGTCGCTGCCGCCGACGACCGGTACGCCGTTCACCTCGGCGCCCCACCGCTGCCGGTCGTCGTCGACGACGGCCACCACCCGCTGGGCCTGCGAGCCGCTCAGGATGTCGAGCACCTGGGTCGCCCCCAGCCCGCCGCCGATGAGCACGATGCGCTGCACACCCGGCCCGGCCTCCAGCGGCGCGGGAAGCGCCCCCTCGTCGACGCCGTGGCCGGCCGCCTCCTCGACGTCCTTCACGGTGATGAGCCGGTCCAGCCGCAGCGCCGCCAGGTCGACCCCGAGCTCCTGCGCCCGCCGCACGGCCTTGACGCTCGCGCGGACCGGCGGGGGCGTCTCCGCCGCGGCCGCCGCCCGCGCCTCCCGCTCCCGGGCGTACGCGGCGAGGTCGGCCGGCGTCTCGAAGAGCATGGCGATCGGCTCGGAGAGCGGGACCTCCTGGAGCGGGTCGGCGAGGCGCAGGACGATGCCCGCCTCGGGCGCGGCCACCTCGAGCACCGCCTTGCTGGTCTCGATCTCGGCGAGCGGCGTGCCCGCCTCCACCTTGGCCCCGTCGTCGACGAACCAGGCCACGAGCACCCCGTGTTCGCTGTTGACGTCACTGGTCGGGACGACTACCGGCTTCACGCTCTCTCCTCACCGGACGACGGTCGACGCGGCCGCCGCGCGTACGGCCGCCTCGATCTGGCTCTCGCCGACCAGGACGCGGCTCTCCCTGGCCTTCGACGACGGGATGACGGTGGGCTCGCTGGCCACCACCTCGACGGGGGACCGCAGCTCGCGGAACAGCCGGCGCGAGACGGTGGCGGCCACCTCGGTGCCCCACGACCACCCGCCGGCGCCCTCCTCCACGGTGACGAGCCGTCCGGTGACGCCGACGGACCGCTCGACGGGCGCCCAGTCCATCGGCGCGAGCTGCGCCGGCACCAGCAGCTCGACGAAGATCTCCTCCTCGACGGCGAGCCGCTCGACCACCCTCGCGGCGAGCATGGCCTGGTACCCGTACGCCAGGACGGTCGCGACGCAGTCCTCGCGGGGCACGGCGGAGAGGCAGACCGTCGGCAGCATCCCTGGGCCGGCGTCCCGCGTCGCGATCAGGTCGCCCGACCGGCCGCCGTCGGGCACGTCGAGGCGCTGGGGGTAGAGCAGCTTGTGCTCGACGTAGAGGACCGGGCTGTCCTGGGCGAGGAAGTCCGCGAACACCGCCCGCGGGTCGTGGACCAGCGACGCGGCGACCACCCGCAGATGGGGTACGCCGAGGAAGTGCTTCTCCAGGCTCTGGCTGTGCGTCGGCCCGTATCCGCGGTGCCCGCCGGAGGGGGCGCGTACGACGACCGGGCAGGTCGCCTGGTCCGCGTACATCGCCTGGTACTTGGCGATGTGGTTGACGACCTGGTCGAAGACGAGGGTGAGGAAGTCGCCGAACATGATCTCGGCGATCGGCCGGTAGCCGGCCAGCGCGAGTCCCGCCGAGATCCCGGCGATCGCGCCCTCGCTGATGGGCGTCGTGCGGACCCGGTCCGGGTAGGCGGTCGAGAGGCCGCGGGTCACCTTGAACGCGCCGCCGTACGGGTCGGCGATGTCCTCGCCGAGCACGACGACCCGGGGGTCGGCGCTCAGGCAGGCACGCAGCGTCTCGTTCAACTCCTTGGCGAAGATCACGGCAGGGCCCTCACCGTCGCCACGACCTCGGCCACCGCGCTGTCCACCTCGTCGTCGACGGTCCGCCGCTGCGCGTCGGTGAGCCGCCGGCCGTGGACCACCAACGGTTCGAGGGGCCAGCGGGCGGCGATCTCCTCGGCGGGGCGCTCGTCGTCGCTCTTCGAGTGGTGGCACAGCCGGTACGTGTGGACGAGCAGCACCCGGGGCCCCGCTCCGCCACGGACCGCCTCGACCTCCGCGCCCGCGGCCGCACGCAGCTCCATCACGTCGGTGCTGTCGATCTCGCGCACCGGGATCCCGAAGGCCGTGAAACGCCCCGCCATGCTGCCGGCCAGGTTGACGGCCACCGGGGTGCTCTGCGCCCACCGGTTGTCCTCACACACCACGAGCAGTGGCAGCCGCCAGAGCGCGGCGACGTTCAGCGTCTCGTACAGCAGGCCCTCGCCCAGGGTGCCGTCGCCGATGAACACGACACTCACGCGGCTCGCGCCGTCCAGTTGGGCGGCGAGCGCGATGCCGGCCGCCGCCGGCACGATGCCGCCCTGGACGCCGTTGGACTTGAATCCGGGGGCGCAGATGTGCTGGCTGCCGCCGACGCCCCGGCACACGCCAGACTCCTTGCCCATGATCTCGGCGAGCAGTCCCGGGGCATCGCCGGTGCGGGCCAGATAGTGACCGTGGCAGCGGTGGTTGCTGAACACGTGGTCCTCGGCGATCAGATGTTCCATGACCGCCACCGCGTTGGCCTCCTGCCCGATGCAGGCGTGCGTGGTGCCATTCAGCACGCCCTCCTCGAACAGCGCGAGGAGCGTTTCCTCGAATCGGCGGATGAAACGCATCCGCCGATAGAGACGCAGTTCGTCGGATTCACCCGGCCGCCCGGTGAGCCGTTCGTCCCGGAAACCCGGAACGGGAGCGGAGCCGGTGGGATCGGGACCGGTGGCAGGCCCCGAAGCCGGTGCCGCCGGCCCGCGCCACGACGTCGCCGTCGACACCATCTGACTTCCTTTTCCACCACCGCGCACCCGGTGCCACGGTTCGTAAAGATCCGGACCTGTCGCGGTCACCCTATCGGCCCCCGTCACCGGAAGGGAGAAACCTTCATCCATGCGATTGTCGACAGGGATCGCGGAAACCCGGCTGAATGGACATTCGGCCGTGGCCGTGCGGCGGTTCCGCCGCCCCACGTCGCCGACGGCCGCGGACCCGTGCCCCCGGCACCCGGCCGGACGGGCCGCGGAGAGCCTTCCGGCCGGCCCGGCCCTACGCTCGGGGAGTGAACTGGCTGGAACTCCTCGGCTGGGTCGGCTCAGCGGTGCTGGTCTGGTCGCTGCTGCAGACCCGCATCCTGCGGCTGCGCGCCCTGAACCTGCTCGGCTGCCTGATCCTGATCGGCTACAACGCCGCCATCCAGGTCTGGCCCATGGTCGGGCTGAACGTGGTGCTCGCCGGGATCAACATCTGGTACCTGCGCGGGATGCTCGCCACGCGCCACGACGCGGCGACCTACCAGGTGGTCGAGGTGGGCGTGCACGACCAGTTCCTCGCGCACACCCTGCGGGTGCACGGCGCCGACATCGCCCGCTTCAACCCCGGCTTCCGCTGGCCGCCCGCCGACGCCGGACCGGCCACCGGTTCCGGACCGGCCGCGGACCCCGGGTCCGGCGGCCCGGTCGAGCGGTCGGCGTTCCTCGTGGTCCGCGCCGACGAGGTGGTCGGCGTGGTGCTGGCGCACGCCGAGCCGCACGGCGTCGCCCAGATCGACCTCGACTACGTGACCCAGCGCTTCCGCGACTTCACACCCGGCGAGTTCGTCTACCGTCGCAGCCGGCTCTTCACCGACCGGGGCTTCCGGCGGGTGGTCAGCCCGCCCGGCATGGTCGCCCCGTACTACCACCGGCTCGGCTTCCACCGGCAGGGCGACGCGTACGTCCTCGACCTGCCGGCGCCGGCGCCCGCCGGCGCGTCCTGATCCGCGAGCCGGCCGGCCGCCGGAGGATTCACCCGCCCGTCCGGTGGGCACAGATGCGCGTACGCCGGCCGGGGCCTCCGGGCGGCGGCGCCGGCGGCGTCCGGCGCGGTCGCCTGAGGGAGAGAACGGGGCGTGCACAACTACTGGGGCCAGTTGGCCTTGGTCGGAGTCCTGGTCGTGCTCAACGCGGTGTTCGCCGGCAGTGAGATGGCGCTGGTCTCCCTGCGGGACAGCCAGATCCAGCGGCTGGAGCGCACCAGCCGGGCCGGCCGGGTGCTGGCCCGGCTCGCCACCGACCCGAACCGGTTCCTGGCCACCATCCAGATCGGCATCACGCTCGCCGGCTTCCTCGCCTCGGCCGCCGCGGCGGTGTCGCTGGCCCGGCCGCTCGTGCCGCTGCTCGGCGTGCTCGGCGGCGCGGCCGAGCCGGTCGCCGTCGTGGCGGTCACGCTGGTGCTGACGTTCGTGACGCTGGTCTTCGGCGAGCTCGCGCCGAAGCGGATCGCCATGCAGTCCGCCGAGCGGTGGGCGCTGCTGGTGGCGCGTCCGCTCGCCCTGCTGTCGAGCATCGCCCGCCCGGCCGTCTGGGCGCTCGGCGCCACCAGCGACCTCGTCGTCCGGATGGTCGGGCTCGACCCGCGGTCGCGGCGCGACGAGATCGGCCCGGACGAGCTGCGCGACATCGTGGCCGGCAACCACGGCTTCACCACGGAGCAACAGACCATCATCGCCGGCGCCGTGGAGATCGCCGACCGGCGGCTGCGCGCCGTGCTGGTTCCCCGCCTGCAGGTCTTCTGCCTCGACAGCGGGACGACCGCCGAGGCGGCCCGCCTCGTGCTGGCCGCCACGGGGCACTCCCGGGCGCCGGTGGTCCGCCACGGCGGCCTGGACGACGCCGTCGGGGTCATCCACCTGCGGGACCTCGTCGGCGTACCGGACGACCGGCCGGTCGACGGGTACGTCCGTCCCCCGATGCTGCTGCCCGACTCGCTGCCGGTCGTGGACGCGCTGCGGCAGTTCAAGGCCGAACGCCAGCACATCGCCCTCGTGGTGGACGAGCGCGGCGCGGTGGAGGGCATCGTCACCCTCGAGGACATCCTGGAGGAGATCGTCGGGGAGATCTACGACGAGACCGACCGGGACGTGCGCGCCGTGCGTACCGACCCGGACGGCGCGCTGCGCCTGCCCGGCACCTTCCCGGTGCACGACCTGCCGGCCGTCGGCGTCGACCTGCCGGGCCGGCCGACCGGCGACTACACCACCGTCGCGGGTCTGGTGCTCGCCGGTCTCGGGCACATTCCGACCGTCGCGGGCGAGGACGTGGTGGTCGACGGCTGGCGGCTCGAGGTCGCCCGGATCGACCACCGGGCCATCGCGGAGGTACGGCTGCGCCGCAGCACCGGACCGGTCCGGGACGCCGCGGTCCTCGACGAGGCGCGCACCTGATCCGGCGCGGTGGCTAGGCGGCGGAGGTCAGGTTCTGCAGCCGGACCTGGCCGCGCGCCACCAGACGGTCCTCGCCGTCGGTGATCTCCACCTGCCAGAGCTGCTGGCTGCGGCCGCGGTGCACCGGCGTGCCGACGGCGGTCAGCTCACCCTCGCGCACGGCGCGCAGGAAGTCGGTCTGGTTGGACACGCCGACGACGGTGCCCCGGTCGGCGAACCAGAGGGAACCGCCCACGCTGGCCGCCGTCTCCACCACCGAGCAGTACACCCCGCCGTGCTGGATGCCGAACGGCTGGTGCAGCTCCGGTCGGACCTGCCAGCGGATCACCACCCGGTCGGCGGTCGCCTCGTCGATCTTGAGCCCGAGCAGGTCGACGAAGCCTCCGGTGAGTTCGGGCATCTCCACGTACGCCTCCTCGATCTTGTTGGGCCAGCCTAGCGGGGCGTTCCGGCAAACCCGGTACGGGCGGGCCTCCCCGATGGGGGAGAATCGGGGACCGTGACCGACAGCAGCCTCCCGCCGCGGCGGGACTCCCTCACCGACGACCTGCTCTGGCGCGGCCTGATCCAGGACTCGACCGACGTCGACGCGCTGCGTGACCTGCTCGACGGCGGGAGCGCCGCGTTCTACGTCGGCTTCGACCCGACCGCGCCGAGCCTGCACGTCGGCCATCTCATGCAGGTCCTCACCGCCCGCCGGCTCCAGCTCGCCGGGCACCGGCCGCTGCTGCTCGTGGGCGGCGCGACCGGCCAGATCGGGGATCCGAAGGAGAGCGCCGAGCGCACCCTGAACCCGCCCGAGGTGGTCGCCGGCTGGGTCGAGCGCATCCGCGAACAGCTGGCGCCCTTCGTCTCGTACACCGGTGAGAACGCCGCCCAACTGGTCAACAACCTGGACTGGACCGGCGAGATGTCGGTGGTGGAGTTCCTCCGGGACGTCGGCAAGCACTTCCCGGTCAACCGGATGCTGGCCCGCGAGGTGGTGAAGGCCCGCCTCGAGACCGGCATCAGCTTCACCGAGTTCAGCTACCAGCTGTTGCAGGCCAACGACTTCTACGAGCTGCACCGCCGGCACGGCTGCCAGCTCCAGTTCGGCGGCTCCGACCAGTGGGGCAACATCACCGCCGGCGTCGACTACATCCGTCGCAGAGGCGCGGGCCCGGTGCAGGCCTTCACGACACCGCTCGTGACGAAGAGCGACGGCACGAAGTTCGGCAAGACCGAGGGCGGCTCGATCTGGCTCGACCCGGCGATGACCAGCCCGTACGCGTTCTACCAGTTCTGGGTGAACGTGGACGACCGGGACGTCGACGGCTACCTGCGCTTCTTCAGCTTCCGCCCGCGCGAGGAGCTGGAGGAGCTGGCCAAGGCGACCGCGGAGCGGCCGGCGGCCCGGCTCGCGCAGCGGGCGCTCGCCGAGGAGCTGACCACCCTCGTGCACGGCGAGCGGGAGATGGCCCAGGCGGTGGCCGCGAGCCAGGCGTTGTTCGGGCGGGGCTCCCTCGATGAGTTGAGCCTCGCGACCCTGCGCGCCGCTCTCACCGAGGCCGGGCTCGTGCAGCTCGACCAGCTGCCCGACGTGGCCGGGCTGCTGCGGGACTCGGGGCTGGTGCCGAGCCTCAAGGAGGCGCGCCGGGTCATCGCCGAGGGCGGCGCCTACGTCAACAACAACCGGGTGACCGAGGTGGACGCGACCGTCTCCCCGGACGACCTGTTGCACGGCCGGTACCTGGTGCTGCGTCGCGGCAAGCGCTCCTTCGCGGGCGTCGAGCTGCGGCGATAGCCGCCCGACGCCGGTGTGACGCGGGACGCGGCCCCCCGATTTGACGATCATGGCGGGGGCCGCGTACCTTTCTCTCTGCCAGCGCGGAACGGACGAAACAGGGCGAAAGTCCTGGTAGGCCGGAGCGCGGGAATGGCCACCGGGTCCGAGGCGTTGCCACCGATCGGACCCCTGAGGCCCCGGCGGGCGCCGGGAATGGCCTCGGGGTCGGATGGGTTGTCACCCTCTGGAACCCGGTACCGGGCGGTGCCCCGGATCCGCCGCGAGGCGGATTTGGTGAGGCGGAGCCGACCGGGTATGGTTGACGACCGGCAGGGCACCGGGCGCGCTTGCGAGTGATCGCGGCGGCCGGCCTGTCGAACCCCGTGGCGAGGACGGCGGAAGCCGTCGCGTCGCGGTGCCCGCGAAAATGGGTGGAAGCACGACAAACCGCAAGACAGCGGTTTGACACGGCAGAAACCAGCGGGTAACGTAGTAAAAGTGCCCGGCGCGGGAGCGGCGGGTGTGGGACGATGCGCCCCGGACGGGGGTCCTCCTTGGTGGGGGGTTTCCGGATGGTGTGTGGTTGTTCTTTGAGAACTCAACAGGGTGCTTGATAAGCCAGTGCCAATTTGATTTATACCCCCCGTGCTGGTCGGGCCTTTTGGTTTGGCTGGTGGGGATTCCTTTGGCAACTTTTGTTGCTGGGATGATTTTCCAAGTTTTTGTTGGAGAGTTTGATCCTGGCTCAGGACGAACGCTGGCGGCGTGCTTAACACATGCAAGTCGAGCGGAAAGGCCCTTCGGGGTACTCGAGCGGCGAACGGGTGAGTAACACGTGAGCAACCTGCCCTAGGCTTTGGGATAACCCCGGGAAACCGGGGCTAATACCGGATAGGACCTGGCGTCGCATGGCGCTTGGTGGAAAGTTTTTCGGCCTGGGATGGGCTCGCGGCCTATCAGCTTGTTGGTGGGGTGATGGCCTACCAAGGCGACGACGGGTAGCCGGCCTGAGAGGGCGACCGGCCACACTGGGACTGAGACACGGCCCAGACTCCTACGGGAGGCAGCAGTGGGGAATATTGCACAATGGGCGGAAGCCTGATGCAGCGACGCCGCGTGAGGGATGACGGCCTTCGGGTTGTAAACCTCTTTCAGCAGGGACGAAGCGCAAGTGACGGTACCTGCAGAAGAAGCGCCGGCCAACTACGTGCCAGCAGCCGCGGTAAGACGTAGGGCGCGAGCGTTGTCCGGATTTATTGGGCGTAAAGAGCTCGTAGGCGGCTTGTCGCGTCGACTGTGAAAACCCGCGGCTCAACTGCGGGCCTGCAGTCGATACGGGCAGGCTAGAGTTCGGTAGGGGAGACTGGAATTCCTGGTGTAGCGGTGAAATGCGCAGATATCAGGAGGAACACCGGTGGCGAAGGCGGGTCTCTGGGCCGATACTGACGCTGAGGAGCGAAAGCGTGGGGAGCGAACAGGATTAGATACCCTGGTAGTCCACGCTGTAAACGTTGGGCGCTAGGTGTGGGGGGCCTCTCCGGTTCTCTGTGCCGCAGCTAACGCATTAAGCGCCCCGCCTGGGGAGTACGGCCGCAAGGCTAAAACTCAAAGGAATTGACGGGGGCCCGCACAAGCGGCGGAGCATGCGGATTAATTCGATGCAACGCGAAGAACCTTACCTGGGTTTGACATGGCCGCAAAACCGGCAGAGATGTCGGGTCCTTCGGGGGCGGTCACAGGTGGTGCATGGCTGTCGTCAGCTCGTGTCGTGAGATGTTGGGTTAAGTCCCGCAACGAGCGCAACCCTCGTTCGATGTTGCCAGCGGTTCGGCCGGGGACTCATCGAAGACTGCCGGGGTCAACTCGGAGGAAGGTGGGGATGACGTCAAGTCATCATGCCCCTTATGTCCAGGGCTTCACGCATGCTACAATGGCCGGTACAATGGGCTGCGATACCGTGAGGTGGAGCGAATCCCAAAAAGCCGGTCTCAGTTCGGATCGGGGTCTGCAACTCGACCCCGTGAAGTCGGAGTCGCTAGTAATCGCAGATCAGCAACGCTGCGGTGAATACGTTCCCGGGCCTTGTACACACCGCCCGTCACGTCACGAAAGTCGGCAACACCCGAAGCCGGTGGCCCAACCCTTGTGGAGGGAGCCGTCGAAGGTGGGGCTGGCGATTGGGACGAAGTCGTAACAAGGTAGCCGTACCGGAAGGTGCGGCTGGATCACCTCCTTTCTAAGGAGCACCATCCAGCGAAAGCTGGCATGGAGCCCGCGCTGCCCGAGTGTGGTGGCGGGGTGCTCAATGGCGGAGACACTGGCCAGTCTTGTCCGGCAACGGTCGGGTTCTAGTACGCATCCCTGTGGGGGTGGTGGAACGAGCTCCGGCGCGGCTGGGCGGGGCGGTAAGCACCCTGTTGGGTCCTGAAAGAACAACCGGTGGTTGTCTCTTTCGGAACCATGCCCCCACTGTGGTGGGGGAGGTTGCCAGGCATGGCCTGGTCTCGCATACCGGCTGCTTTCGGGTGGTGCTGGTGTGGGGCTGTGGGTTGTGGGTTGGTCGTTTGTTGAGAATTGCACAGTGGACGCGAGCATCTTTGTGGTCAAGTTGTCAAGGGCGGACGGTGGATGCCTTGGCACCAGGAGCCGATGAAGGACGTGGGAGGCCGCGATAGGCCTGGGGGAGCTGTCAACCGAGCTGTGATCCCAGGGTGTCCGAATGGGGGAACCTGGCTGGAGTCATGTCCAGTCACCCGCACCTGAACTCATAGGGTGTGTGGGGGGAACGCGGGGAAGTGAAACATCTCAGTACCCGTAGGAAGAGAAAACAACATGTGATTCCGTGAGTAGTGGCGAGCGAAAGCGGATTGAGGCTAAACCGGCTGCGTGTGATACCTGTCAGGGGTTGCGTGGTCGGGGTTGTGGGACCCTGCTGAGTGTACTGACATGCACTCGAGGAGTGATAAAGCCAGTGGTTAGTCGAACAGTCTGGAAAGGCTGACCGTAGACGGTGATAGTCCGGTAGGTGAAAGCTGCTGGTCTTCTGTGGGTGTTCCCGAGTAGCGGCGGACTCCTGAAATCTGCCGTGAATCTGCCAGGACCACCTGGTAAGCCTAAATACTTCCTGGTGACCGATAGCGGACGAGTACCGTGAGGGAATGGTGAAAAGTACCCCGGGAGGGGAGTGAAATAGTACCTGAAACCGTTCGCCTACAATCCGTCGGAGCCCTTTTTGGGGTGACGGCGTGCCTTTTGAAGAATGAGCCTGCGAGTTAGTGGCATGTGGCGAGGTTAACCCGTGTGGGGGAGCCGTAGCGAAAGCGAGTCTGAATAGGGCGTTGAGTCGCGTGTCCTAGACCCGAAGCGGGGTGATCTAGCCATGGGCAGGCTGAAGCGCGGGTAAGACCGCGTGGAGGGCCGAACCCACCAACGTTGAAAAGTTGGGGGATGACCTGTGGTTAGGGGTGAAAGGCCAATCAAACTCCGTGATAGCTGGTTCTCCCCGAAATGCATTTAGGTGCAGCGTCGTGTGTTTCTTGCCGGAGGTAGAGCACTGGATGGTCTAGGGGGCCCACAAGCTTACCGAAATCAGCCAAACTCCGAATGCCGGTAAGTGAGAGCGCGGCAGTGAGACTGCGGGGGATAAGCTTCGTAGTCGAGAGGGAAACAGCCCAGATCACCAGCTAAGGCCCCTAAGCGTGTGCTAAGTGGAAAAGGATGTGGGGTCGCATAGACAACCAGGAGGTTGGCTTAGAAGCAGCCACCCTTTAAAGAGTGCGTAATAGCTCACTGGTCAAGTGGTTCCGCGCCGACAATGTAGCGGGGCTCAAGCACACCGCCGAAGCTGTGGCACTCACACAAGTACTTCGCCGGATTCCTTTGGGGGTCTGGTGCAGGTGTGTGGGTGGGTAGGGGAGCGTCGTGCCGGGGGTGAAGCAGCCGGGTGACCGAGTTGTGGACGCGGCACGAGTGAGAATGCAGGCATGAGTAGCGAAAGAAGGGTGAGAAACCCTTCCGCCGGATGACCAAGGGTTCCAGGGCCAGGTTATTCCGCCCTGGGTGAGTCGGGACCTAAGGCGAGGCCGAGAGGCGTAGTCGATGGACAACGGGTTGATATTCCCGTACCCGCGTAGGAGCGACCCTGACGAACCTCGTTGTGCTAACCACCCGAACTGTGGGCGGTCTTCGGACCGACTGCGGGGAGCGTGGGAACCTGGCGGGTAGTAGTCAAGCGATGGGGTGACGCAGGAAGGTAGCTGAGCCCGGCCGGTGGTTGTGCCGGGGTAAGCGTGTAGGCCGCACCATAGGCAAATCCGTGGTGCATGAAGGCTGAGACGTGATGCCGAGCCGATTCAGGTGAAGTCAGTGATCCTATGCTGCCGAGAAAAGCCTCTAGCGAGTTCCGAGCGGCCCGTACCCCAAACCGACACAGGTGGTCAGGTAGAGAATACCGAGGCGATCGGGCGAACTGTGGTTAAGGAACTCGGCAAATTGCCCCCGTAACTTAGGGAGAAGGGGGGCCGGAGACGTGAAGCCCCGCGCGGGTGGAGCGTTGTATGGCCGCAGAGAGCAGGGGGAAGCGACTGTTTACTAAAAACACAGGTCCATGCGAAGAAGTAATTCGATGTATATGGACTGACGCCTGCCCGGTGCTGGAACGTTAAGGGGACCTGTTAGCTCTTTCGGGGGCGAAGCGGAGAACTTAAGCGCCAGTAAACGGCGGTGGTAACTATAACCATCCTAAGGTAGCGAAATTCCTTGTCGGGTAAGTTCCGACCTGCACGAATGGCGTAACGACTTCCCCACTGTCTCAACCACAGGCCCGGCGAAATTGCACTACGAGTAAAGATGCTCGTTACGCGCGGCAGGACGGAAAGACCCCGGGACCTTTACTACAGCTTGACATTGGTATCCGGATTGGCTTGTGTAGGATAGGTGGGAGCCGGTGAAGCTCGTACGCCAGTGCGGGTGGAGGCAATCTTGAAATACCACTCTGGTTGATTTGGGTATCTAACTTCGGACCGTTATCCGGTTCAGGGACAGTGTCTGGTGGGTAGTTTAACTGGGGCGGTTGCCTCCTAAAGGGTAACGGAGGCGCCCAAAGGTTCCCTCAGCCTGGTTGGCAATCAGGTGTTGAGTGCAAGTACACAAGGGAGCTTGACTGTGAGACTGACGGGTCGAGCAGGGACGAAAGTCGGGACTAGTGATCCGGCACTTGCGTGTGGAAGCGGTGTCGCTCAACGGATAAAAGGTACCCCGGGGATAACAGGCTGATCTTCCCCAAGAGTCCATATCGACGGGATGGTTTGGCACCTCGATGTCGGCTCGTCGCATCCTGGGGCTGTAGCAGGTCCCAAGGGTTGGGCTGTTCGCCCATTAAAGCGGTACGCGAGCTGGGTTTAGAACGTCGTGAGACAGTTCGGTCCCTATCCGCCGTGCGCGTAGGATACTTGAGAAGGGCTGTCCCTAGTACGAGAGGACCGGGACGGACGAACCTCTGGTGTGCCAGTTGTCCCGCCAGGGGCACGGCTGGTTAGCTACGTTCGGAAGGGATAACCGCTGAAAGCATCTAAGCGGGAAGCTCGCTTCAAGATGAGGTATCCCACCACTATTAGTGGGTAAGGCCCCCAGCTAGACGACTGGGTTGATAGGCCGGAGATGTAAGCTCGGTAACGGGTTCAGTCGACCGGTACTAATAGGCCGAGGACTTGACTTACAAAGCTGCTACGCGTCCACTGTGCAACTCCCGACAAACGAACAACACACCCAAACGGTGGTGTTGTTTGATATGTCGATAGAGTTACGGCGGTCATGGCGGAGGGGAAACGCCCGGTCACATTCCGAACCCGGAAGCTAAGCCCTCCAGCGCCGATGGTACTGCACTCGTGAGGGTGTGGGAGAGTAGGACGCCGCCGGACAACTTTTCCAATCGAGGGCCGCCCCAATGGGTCGGCCCTCGATTGCGTGGCGCCGCTGATGGCGCAATGAGGAAGGATGTACCCCGTGAGTTCAGGACCGCAGGGCGGCGACCGCCCCCGTCGATACGACGACCGCAGTGAGCGGTCGGGCGGGCGCGACCGGGCGCCGCGGCGCGACGACCGCGATCGGCCGCCGTATCGCGGAGACCGGGACGACCGCGGCGGCCCCCGCCGCGAGGGCGGCTACCGCGGGGACCGCGACCAGGGCTTCCGCGGCGGTGACCGTCGCGAGGGCGGCTACCGCGGGGACCGCGAGGGCTTCCGCGGCGGCGACCGCCGCGAGGGCGGCTTCCGCGGCGACCGGCCGCAGGGTTACCGCGACGGCGGCTTCCGCGGCGGTGACCGCGAGCGCGGCGACCGTGAGGGCCGAGGCGGCGACCGTGGTGGTTTCCGGTCCGGTGAACGCCGCGGCGAGGGCTACCGCGGGGACCGTGAGGGCTTCCGCGGCGGTGACCGCCGTGAGGGCGGCTTCCGGGACCGCGAGGGTTCCCGTGGCGGCGACCGTGAGCGCGGCTACCGGGGCGGCGACCGGTCCGGCGGGTTCCGCGCCGGTGACCGTCCGGGCGGCTTCCGCGCGGCGGACCGCGACGCGGACTTCCGCGGTGGTGAGCGTGAGGGCTTCCGCGGCGGTGAGCGCCGCGGCGGCGGGTTCCGCGACGGCGACCGCGGTGAGCGGCCGTTCCGTGGCGGCGACCGCGAGGGATACCGCGGTGACCGCCGCGAGGGCGGCTTCCGTGAGCGCCGTGACGGCGGCTTCCGTGGGGAGCGTGAGGGCTTCCGCGGCGGTGACCGGCGTGAGGGCGGCACCCGTGAGGGCGGCTTCCGCGAGGGCCGACGCGACGGTGGCTTCCGTGACGGTGAGCGCGGCCAGGGCAGCTTCCGCGGGCGCGACCGCGACGGCGGTTTCCGGGACCGCGAGGGTGACCGCGAGCGCGGCCACCGCGGCGGTGAGCGCCGCGAGGGCGGCTTCCGCGGTGACCGTGAGGGCTTCCGCGGCGGTGACCGGGGCGGCAGGGACGAGCGTGGCTTCCGCGGTGGCGACCGCGAGGGCGGCTACCAGGGCGGTGGGCGCCGTGAGGGCGGCTACCGGGGCGAGCAGGGCTTCCGTGGCGACCGCGAGGGCTTCCGTGGCGGCGACCGCCGTGAGGGCGGGTTCCGTGAGCGCCGTGAGGGCGGTGGCTTCCGCGCCGGTGGCCGTGAGGGCTTCCGTGGCGGCGATCGCCGCGAGGGTGGCTTCCGTGAGCGCCGTGACGGTGGTTTCCGTGGGGACCGTGAGGGCTTCCGTGGCGGCGACCGCCGCGAGGGCGGGTTCCGCGAGCGCCGCGAGGGCGGCTACCGGGGCGAGGAGCGCCCGAAGCGGGACGACGAGCGCCGGTTCGAGGAGCGCCGGCGTGAGGGCGGTGCCGCCGAGCGGGAGGACGAGCGGACCGCCGCGCCCGCGCTGCCGGACGAGATCGTCGCGACCGACCTCGACAAGGACGTGCGCGCCGAACTGTTGTCGCTGGCCAAGCCGGTCGCCGAAACCGTGGCGCGGCACCTGGTGGCCACCGGCCAGCTGATCGACGAGGACCCGGCCGAGGCGCTGGCGCACGCGCTGGCCGCCCGCCGGCTGGCCTCGCGGATCGCCTCCGTGCGGGAGGCGGTGGGCCTCGCCGCGTACCACGCGGGGGAGTGGCAGACCGCGATCGCCGAGTTGCGGACGTACCACCGGATGACCGGCCTGCAGAGCCACCTCGCGGTGATCGCCGACAGCGAGCGCGCGCTCGGCCGCCCGGAGCGGGCCATCGACCTGTACCGCGGCGCGGACCGTGACGCGCTCGACCCGGCCACCGCCATCGAACTGCTGATCGTCGCGGCCGGCGCGCGCGGCGACCTCGGCCAGAAGGACGCCGCCGTCGCGATGCTCCAGGTGCGCGAGCTGACCAGCGACGCCGCCGAGCCGTGGGCGGCGCGGTTGCGCTACGCGTACGCCGACGCGCTGCTCGCGGTCGGCCGCCGTGACGAGGCACGGGAGTGGTTCTCCCGTGCCGCCGAGGTGGACGTCGACGGCGAGACCGACGCGGCCGAGCGCCTGCTGGAGCTCGACGGTGTGGTCATCGAGGGCGACGACGAGGACGAGGAGTCGGTCGAGGAGATCGCCGCCGGCCCCGGGGCGCCGGGTGCGGTGCCGGCCCGGCCGGAGTTCGTGAGCGGCGACGAGGCCGACGCCGGCGCCGACGAGGAGGCCGAGGCCGGCTCCCGCGCCGACGGGGAGGCGGGCGACGGAAACGCGCCGGCCGAGGACGAGCCCGCGCCGACGGCCGACACCGGGGTCGCCGGGCCCGCCACGGCCGACACGGACACGGAGGCCACCGGCGCCGACACGGCGGCCGTGGACGCCGGCGGAGCCGACGAGGGGCAGCCGGAGGCGTACGCGGGGGCCGACCCGGACGACATCGCCGGCCGGGGCGGCCCGGACGACCCGGACCTGCGGGCGCGGGCCGGTGCCGAGGAGCCGGCGGACGACGGTGAGACGGGGCCGGTCGCCCGGTGAGCGCGGACGGCCCGGAGCGGCTGGTCGACGGGTACGCCCAGGTCGTCTTCGACCTGGACGGTGTGATCTACCTGATCGACCGGCCCATCCCCGGCGCCGTGGAGGCGGTCGGCCGGCTGCACGCCGAGGGGCGGGCCGTCGCGTACGCCACGAACAACGCCTCCCGCCGGTCGAGCCAGGTCGCCGACCTGCTCACCGGCATGGGGGTGCCGGCCCGCCCGGACGAGGTGCTCACCAGCGCGGCGGCGGCCGCCGAACTGCTCCGGGACCGGCTGCCGGCCGGCGCCCCGGTGCTGGTGGTCGGCGCCGAGGCGTTGCGCGCCGAGATCGCCGCCGTCGGCCTCACCCCCGTCGACCGCGCGGACGACGGACCGCGGGCGGTGGTGCAGGGGTACGGGCCGCAGGTCGGCTGGACCGACCTCGCCGAGGCGACGGTGGCCGTCCGGGCCGGGGCCACCTGGATCGCCACGAACACCGACCGGACCCTGCCGAGCGGCCGGGGACCGCTGCCCGGCAACGGCGCGCTGGTGGCCGTGCTGCGGACGGCGCTCGGCCGCGACCCCGACGTCGTCGTCGGCAAGCCGGAGCCGGCGCTGTTCGCCACGGCCGCGCGCCGTGTCGAGGGGGGTCGGACGCTGGTGGTGGGCGACCGGCTGGACACCGACATCGAGGGCGCCCGGCGGGCCGGGCTGGACAGCCTGCTCGTGCTCACCGGCGTCAGCGACGTACCCGAGCTGCTCGCCGCCGGGCCGGATCGGCGGCCCACCTTCGTCGCGCGGGACCTGGCCGGGCTCTTCGACCCGGCGGCCGTGGTGCGGGTGCCCGGCCCGCCGGACGCCGGCGGCTGGTCGGTGACCGCCCACGACGGGGGCCTGGAGCTAACGGGCAGCGGCAGTCCGCTCGACGCGCTCGCCGTGCTCTGCGCCGCCGCGTGGTCGACGACGGCGGTGCCGCCGGTGCGGGCCGGCTCGCCGGACGCCGCGCGGGCGCTGGCCGCGCTCGGCCTGCCCGCCTGAGCGGGAGCAGCCGGTTCAGAGCAGCTTGCGGAGCTTCATCAGGTCGAACGGGTTCGCCTTGATCGAGACTCGGCGCGAGGCCACCGCCCGGGCGATGTCGAGTTCGCCCCGCACCAGTGCCACGAGGTCGTCGCTGCTGGTGCTCATCGCGATCTTGGCCTTGGGGTCGTCGCCGTCGGTGAGGTCGACGAGCCGACCGTCGGTGAGGCGGCCGTGGAAGGCGGTGTCGAGGTCGGTGATCCGGCAGGCGAGGGTGCGGTCCAGGTCGACCCGTTCGCGTACGGTCTCCGCGTTGCGGTCCAGCCGGGCGGCGAGCTCCTGCAACGCCTGCCGACACTCGTCCACGCTGGCCACCCGTCGCCTCCTCACCGTCGAGCCACGCCGTCCTCGGCACCGTACCGCACGGGGCCGTCGGCGGGGCCGGTAGCGTGAGACCTGCACATCCCCCGCACCGCGGAAGGACTCAGGCATGCAGGACGCGTGGCGCGCCTACCTCGAGCTGGCCATGGGCCTGACGGAGGCGCCGCGGAAGAAGGCCCAGGACGCCGTACGCCGGCTCGTCGGCTCCGGCGGCGCGACCGCCGCCCAGCTCCAGGCGCTCGCCGAGGAACTCCTCTCCACCAGCGCGGCGAACCGTGAGGCGCTGACCAAGCTCGTCCGCTTCGAGGTCGACCGGGCGCTCGGCGCGGTCGGGTTGGCCACGGCCGAGGAGGTCGCCGAGCTGACCCGCCGGGTGCAGGACCTGGAGCGGCAGCTGCGCGAGGCGCGATCGGCCGCTCCCCGGGCCGCCGGCACGGCGCCGGGGGCCACCACGGGCCGTCCCGCCGGGGCGGAACCGGCCGGCCCACCGTCGACTCCCGCTCCGGTGACCGCGACCCAGGGCGGCGCGGCGGCCTCCGGGAGGCCGGCCGGCCCGGCCGCGGAGGCCGGGAAGCGGGAGGGGAAGCCCGGGGAGCCGGGCGGACCCGCCGAGGCCGGCCCGGAGGCGTCCACCGGCACGCTCTCCGCCCCGGTCGCCACGCCGCCGGCGAAGAAGGCGGTGGCCAAGAAGGCCGTCGCCAAGAAGGCCGTGGCGAAGAAGGCGGTCGCGAAGAAGGCCGAGCCCGGCAAGGCCGTGGCCCGCCGCTCACCGGGAACGCTGAGCCCCACCGACGGGGCGGCCGAGCCGGCCCGTCCGCCGAAGAAGGCGGCCCGCAAGCAGCAGCCGGGAGGCGGCGAGTGACCCGCCCGCCCGCCGCCGGGGGGTGCCGGCCGTGACCGGCCCGTACCGTCCCGGCCCGCCGCCCGGCAGCGCGCCGGCGCCGCGGCCGGGTCCACCGCCGGGCGCCGCCGCCCCACGGCCCGGCCCGCCGCCCGGTGGCATGGCGCCGAGCCGTCCGGGGCCGCGTCCCGGTCCGCCGCCGCTCCCCGACGACATCGAGGGGGAGGGGCACCCGGCGGTCGACGCCGCCGTGCAGGCGATGATCAACGCGGCCTCGCTGTCGCCCGCCGACCAGATCGCCCAGTACGAGGCGGCGTACGAGACGCTGCGCGAGACGCTCGCCTCCATCGACCAGACCTGACACCGGAGACCGCATGGCACGTCGCAACCGGCTCGACGCCGAGCTCGTCCGCCGTGGGCTGGCCCGCTCCCGCGAGCAGGCCGCCGCGCTGGTGGAGGCCGGCCGGGTCCAGCTGCGCGGGGTGCCGGCCCGCAAGCCGGCCGCGATGGTCGACCCGGCCGACGCGCTGCTGGTCACCGGCGAGGACCCGACCTCGGAGTACGTCTCCCGGGGCGGTCACAAGCTGGCCGGCGCGCTGGACGCGTTCGCCGGGCTGGCCGTGGCCGGGCGGCGCTGCCTGGACGCCGGCGCGTCGACCGGCGGCTTCACCGACGTGCTGCTGCGCGCCGGCGCCGCCGAGGTGGTCGCCGTGGACGTCGGCTACGGCCAGCTCGCCTGGGCGCTGCGCACCGACGACCGGGTCCGGGTGTTCGAGCGCACCAACGTCCGCTCCCTCACGCCGGAGCAGATCGGCGGGCCCGTCGACCTGACCGTGGCGGACCTGTCGTTCATCTCGCTGCGGCTGGTGCTTCCGGCCCTGGCCGGCTGCACGCGGCCCGACGGTGACCTGGCGCTGATGGTGAAGCCGCAGTTCGAGGTCGGCAAGGAGCGCGTCGGCGCCGGCGGTGTGGTCCGCGACCCGCAGTTGCGCGCCGAGGCGGTGCTCGACGTGGCGGCCGCCGCCGCGCAGCTCGGGCTGGGCCTCGCCGACGTGGCCGCGAGCCCGTTGCCCGGGCCGAGCGGCAACGTCGAGTTCTTCGTATGGTTACGCCGGGACGCGCCACCGGCGGACCCGCAGCGGGTGCGGACGGTGGTCGCGGCCGGGCCGCGGGGCCCGGTGGAGTCCGGGGGCGTGCCGGACGCGGCGGAGGAGGTCGCAGGGTGAGTGCGAGCAGCGTGCGTGGCGTGGTGGGCCGCGCGGGGGCGGGTGCCGGCGTGCGGCGTCGCGCCGTGGTGAGGCGGCCCTGGTGACCCGGACCGCGCTGCTGGTCACCCACACCGGCCGCCGGCGCAGCACCGAGCACGCCCGCACCGTCGCCGCCGACCTGATCGCCGCCGGCTTCGAGGTGCGTGTGGTCGCCGAGGAGGCCGAGGACCTCGACCTGCCCGGCGTCGTGCCGGTCAGCGGGCCGGAGGCGGCCGAGGGCGCCGAGATCGTCTTCGCGCTGGGCGGGGACGGCACGTTCCTGCGCGCGGCGGAGCTGGCGCGGCCGGTCAAGGTGCCGCTGCTCGGCATCAACCTCGGCAAGGTCGGTTTCCTCGCCGAGGCGGAGATCGGCGACGTCGACAGCGCCGTGCGGGACGTGGTGGCCCGCAACTACACGGTGGACGAGCGGCTCACGCTCGACGTCACGGCCGAGTTCGACGGCGGCCCGACCATCGAGTCGTGGGCGCTCAACGAGATCAGCGTCGAGAAGGGGGAGCGGGCCCAGATGCTCGAACTCCTCGTCGACGTGGACGACCGGCCACTGTCCCGGTACGGCTGCGACGGGGTGGTCTGCGCCACGCCCACCGGCTCCACGGCGTACGCCTTCTCCGGCGGCGGCCCGGTGGTGTGGCCGGAGGTGGAGGCGCTGCTCCTCGTGCCGATCAGCGCCCACGCGCTGTTCAGCCGGCCGCTGGTCACCGCGCCGACCTCGACGATCACCATCACGGTGGACCCGTTCACCACCCTCGCCGTGCTGTCCTGCGACGGGCGCCGGGTCTACGACCTGCCGCCCGGCGCTCGCGTGACGGTGCGCCGTGGCGCGTTGCCGGTGCGGGTCGTCCGGCTGCGGGACCGCCCGTTCACCGACCGGCTGGTGGCCAAGTTCGATCTGCCCGTGCACGGCTGGCGCGGGTCGCGCCGCTGACCGCGCGTCCCGCGCGCCGCTGACCGCGCGTCCCCGTCCACCCGCCGGAAACCCGCCGGACGCCCGCCCGGACGTTCCGCGTCGCCGCGTGTCCACCTGGCGACATGTCGCCGGTGCGGCGTGCCTCAGCTAGTGACCACCCGGTGATCTCCGTCGCAGACTCCCAACGGTCGCCCCCGAGGGCGCCCACCTGGAGTAGAGGAGCTGCAACGCATGCACTGGCCCCCACGCTGGCTCGCCGCCGGCGCGGTCGGCGCGCTGGCGGTCGGACTCGCCGCACCGGCGTCCGCCCAGCCGCCCGCACCGCCCGCCGGCCCCGGTCCGGCGGCGTCCACCCCGGACGCCACGCCCGTCCGCATCACGCTGATCACCGGTGACCAGGTCGAACTGGTCCAGGCCGCGCCGGGACGGGTCGCCGCCACCGTCCACCCCGGACCCGGCCGCGAGCGGATCACCTTCTCGACGGTGTCCGCCGACGGCGGTCTGCGGGTGCTGCCCAGCGACGTCGTGCCGTACGTGTCGGCCGGACTGCTCGACGAGGACCTGTTCGACGTGGAGGAACTGGTCGCCCAGGGCTACGGCGACGCGGCGCAGGGCACGCTGCCGCTGATCGTGCGCTACCAGGAGCCGGCCGGCGGGCGGGTGCGGGCGCTGGCCGGCGCCACCGCGGCCCGGCCGCTGGAGAGCATCAACGGCGCGGCCGTACGCGTCGGCAAGGGCGAGCTCGGCGCGCTGTGGAGCACGCTGCGGGCCGCGCCCGCCGCGCGGGCCGGGTCGGGCGCCCCGGCGCGGCTGGGCGCCGGCATCGCCCGGGTGTGGCTGGACGGACGGGTCCACCCGGCGCTGGAGCACAGCGTGCCGCAGATCGGCGCGCCCGCGGCCTGGGCGGCCGGGCGGGACGGCAGCGGGGTGCGGGTCGCCGTGCTCGACACCGGCGTCGACGCCGGACACCCCGACCTGGCCGGCCGGATCGCCGAGTCCCAGGACTTCACGGGCAGCGGCAGCGCCCGCGACGGGCACGGCCACGGCACCCACGTGGCGGCCACCATCGCGGGCAGCGGCGCGGCGTCCGACGGGCTCCGCAAGGGTGTCGCGCCCGGCGCGAAGCTGCTCATCGGCAAGGTGCTCGACGACTCCGGCTCCGGCTACGACTCGGGCATCATCGCGGGCATGGAGTGGGCCGCCCACTCCGGCGCGAAGGTCGTCAGCATGAGCCTCGGCGGCGCCCCGACCGACGGCACCGACCCGATGAGCCAGGCGGTGAACGACCTCACCGCCGACACCGGGGCGCTCTTCGTGATCGCCGCCGGGAACGAGGGCGCGGCGCGTACCGTCGGGTCGCCGGGGGCGGCCACCTCGGCGCTGACCGTGGGCGCGGTGGACCGCAACGACGACCTCGCCGACTTCTCCAGCCGCGGCCCGCGCCTGGGCGACAACGGGCTGAAGCCGGAGATCACGGCACCGGGCGTCGACATCGTCGCCGCCCGCGCGGCCGGCACCACCATGGGTACGCCGGTCGGTGACGCGTACACCACGGCCTCCGGCACGTCGATGGCCACGCCGCACGTCGCGGGCGCCGCCGCCATCCTCGCGCAGGAGCACCCCGACTGGACGGCCGGCCGGCTGAAGGACGCGCTGGTCAGCACCGCGCGGACCAACCCGGAGCTGACCGTGTTCGAGCAGGGCGGCGGGCGGGTCGACGTGGCCCGGGCACTGAGCCAGCGGGTGTACGCGTCGGGCACCGCCGACTTCGGCCGGCTCGCCAGCGGCGGCGCCGCGGCGGAGCGGACCGTGACGTACACCAACGGGACCGACCGGGCGCAGACCCTGCGCCTGGCGCTGGAGCTGCGCAACCTGGACAGCGGCGCCGCCGAGCCCGACGGGGTGTCGGTCGGCACCACCGAGGTGACGGTGCCGGCCGGCGGCAGCGTGGAGGTGCCGCTGCGCGCTGACCCCGCCCGGCTGGACCGCGGGCCGCACGGCGGCTGGCTGGTGGCCACCGGCACGGACGGCGTCACCGTCCGCACCGCCGTCGGGCTCACCCTCAGCGGCCCGATGCACACCGTCACGCTGCGGGCGCTGGACATGGCCGGACGCCCCGGCCCCGCCCCGGTGGTCACCCTGTTCGGCGAGCACCCCGAGTCGGACCAGCTCGGCTGGCTGGGCGGCGACGACTGGCAGGTGCAGGTCGAGGAGGGCCCGTACCTGCTGCACGCCCTCATCGAGCACGGCGCCCCGCTCGACGAGCAGGTCACCCTGGTCACCGACCCGGAGCTGACGGTGGACCGGGACCTCACCGTGGTCCTCGACCCGCGCAAGGGCACGCCGGTGCGCATCGAGACGCCGAAGCCGACCGAGCAGCGGGCGACGATCAGCTTCTACCAGCACCGGGTCTTCGGCAACGGCCGGCAGATCGACCACGGTGTGATGACGTTCAGCACGGTCCAGCAGGTGAACGTGACGCCGACGCGGGCGGTGCGCCAGGGCGAGTTCGAGTTCGCGTCCCGCTGGCAGCTCGTCGCACCCATGGTCGACGCGAAGATCAGCAAGGTGTCCGGCCCGCTGGACATCAACCTGCTGCACCAGTCGCCGGCGCCGACCGGACGGCGGAAGCTGCCGCTGGTCTGGGCCGGGGCGGGGACGCCGGCCGAGCTGGCCGGGGCCCGGGGCGCGGCCGCGCTGGTCGCCGGCAGCGCCGACCGCTCCGAGGACGACCAGATCGCCGCGGCCGCGGCGGCCGGCGCCGCGGCCGTGCTCATCGTCCGGCCCGCGGACTTCAGCGCGTGGACGGTGTGGCGGCCCACCGGGGACCGCCTGCCGATCCCCGCGATGGTCGTGGCGTACGACGACGGGCAGCGGCTGATCGCGGCCGTCAAGGCCCGCCGGACCACGCTGGACCTCACCCTCACCGTGGACAGCCCCTACCTGTACGACGTGTGGCAGGTGTCGAAGGGGCGCGTCCCGGAGCGGATCGTGCACCGGGTGACGGCGGCCAACACCGCCGAGGTGACGGCCCGCTACGCCGACACCGGCGGGTTCGACTGGGCCAAGGAGCAGCGGTTCGGCTGGCGGCCCTGGCAGGAGTACTCCTGGAACGACGACCAGCGGATGGTGCGGACCGGGACGACGCGGCAGGAGTTCGTGAGCGCCGGGGACTCCTGGTGGCAGCAGCGGGTGGTGCACCTGTTCACGTTCTCGAACATGGGCAAGCTGATGGGCGGGATCGTCGAGCAGCCCCGCCGGTACGCGGCGGACGACCGGGAGACCGCCACGTGGTACGCCCCGGTGGTCCGGCCGGCGGTGCCGGCCGGTGCGGGCGCGCCGGTGCCGACGCGCACGGGCGACACGCTCGACGTGCGGATTCCCGAGTTCGTCGACGCCGACGGGCACTTCGGCCCGGCGGGCGTCAGCGAGGAGCAGGACACGGTGCAGGCCCGGCTCAGCCGGGACGGCCGGCAGATCGCCGACCTGTCCGGCGGGTGGGCGCCGGTGACCACGACGCCGGGTGCGGCCCGCTACCGGCTGGACGTGAGCACCGCGCGCTCCTCGGAGGAGTGGCGCTGGGCCACGCGTACCGAGACGGCGTGGGAGTTCACCTCGGCGCGGCCGGCCGGGGACGGCCCGCGGGCCCTGCCGCTGCTGCAGGTGGACTACCAGGTGCCGGCCGACCTGCGGGGCGAGGTGTCCGGGCGTACGGCGCACCGGCTCGGGCTCACCCTGCGGCAGCCGGCCGGCGTGCCCGCACCGACGGGCGCCGGCCTGCGCGTCGACGTGTCGTTCGACGGCGGGCGCAGCTGGCGGGCGGCGTCGGTGAAGGGCTCGGGGACGCGGTTCACCGCGACGGTGCCGGCCGGGCGCGGCACGGTGTCGCTGCGGGTGCGGGCCGCCGACCGGGCGGGCAACACCGTCGAGCAGACCGTCATCGACGCGTACGGGCTGCGGTGACGATCCGGGGGCGGGCGGCCGCGCCCGCCCGCCCCCGGGCGGGCCGTCCCCGGCTCGGCGGGGCCGTTGGGGTGGCGTCCCGGGCCGGTCTCGACCGGGGCGGCCGGCCGGGCCCCGCGGGTCAGATCCAGTTGCGCCGGGCGGCCTGGAACGCGAGGCCGGGCCGGGTGTCCACGCCGGCGGCGGCCATGAGGTCGGCCAGCCGCCGCTGCACCGTACGGCGGCTCACCCCGAGCTGGGAGGCGATGGACTTGTCCGGCACGCCGGCCACGAACAGCGACAGCAGCCGGACCTCGTCGGCGTCCGGCCGGTACCCGGTGCCGTCCGGCCCGTCCGGGGCCGGGGCGGACGAGCGCAGCGGCGTGGCGATCCGCCAGTGGCTCTCGAAGAGCGCGAGCAGCGCGTCGAGGAGCTGGCTGCGGCCGACCACGGCGGCGGTCGGCTCGCCGCTGTCCCGGTCCGGCACCAGCGGGCAGAGCGCCTGCCGGCCGTCCACGATGGCCAGCCGCACCGGGAGCCGGTCGATGACGCGGGCCTGCTCGCCCGCGCGGACGCCCTGCTCGACGTCCTCCAGCGCGCCCGGTTCGAGGAGCATGTCGCGCTCGTAGATGGCCCGGTAGCTGACGCCGCGGGCGAGCGCGTCGAACTCCTCGACGTTCTCCGGACCGGGCATGGCCAGCGGGTTGGCCCGGCAGAACCAGAGCACCTCCTCGCGGGCGCCGTTCTGCAGGTCCCGCAGGCGCTCCCGGAGCGCGCCGGCGCCGGTGATCACCTCCACGAGGTGGGCGGCGTCGTGGCGCCGGACCCCGGCCCGGTACTCCTCGGTCAGGTGGTTGACGGCGGCGCGGGCCGCCTCGAGGGCCTCCTGCCGGCGCAGCAGCGCCGCGCCGAGCGGGACGTCGGGCGCGAGAGGTCGCAGCGGCGCGTCGGGGTCCGGCCCGGCGGGCGGCACCAACCCCTTGCCGCGCAGGCCCTCCAGGTGCGCCAGCACCTGGGTGCGGGGGCGGCCCAGTCGCTCGACCAGCTCGTCCACCCGCGCGGTGGTGAGCTGCACCAGGCAGCGGTAGAGCTCCTCCTCGCCCGGCGTCAGGCCGATGACCTCCAACACGGGGCAGAACTGTACGACGCCGGGGGGACACCGGCGACGCGGCGTCGCCGGCTGGTCAACTGTCGGGCCCCGCGTCTACTGTCAGGTGCTGTGCTGGAGGAGCTGCGCATCACCGGACTGGGCGTCATCGAGGACACCACGCTGCCGCTGACCGGCGGGATGAACGTCATCACCGGCGAGACCGGTGCGGGCAAGACCATGGTGGTGACCGGCCTCGGGCTGCTCTTCGGCGGTCGGGCCGACGCCGGGCGGGTCCGGGCGGAGCCGGGCCGTGCCGTGGTGGAGGGGCGGCTGCGGCTGAGTGGTCGGGTGGCCGGGGCGGTGCACGCCCGCGTCACCGACGCCGGCGGCGAGCCGGACGAGGACGGCTCGGTGGTGCTGAGCCGCACGGTGACCGTCGAGGGCCGTTCCCGCGCGCACGTGGGTGGCCGCAGCATGCCGGTGTCGATGCTCGGTGAGATCGGCGAGCAGGTGGTGGCCGTGCACGGCCAGTCCGACCAGCTGCGGCTGCTGCGCCCCGCCGAGCAGCGGGCCGCGCTCGACCGGTTCGCCGGCCCGGAGCACGAGAAGCTGCTCGACGCGCTGCGCGAGGCGTACGCCGGGTGGCGGCGGGTCGTCGACGACCTGGCCGACCGGCGGCGCAACGCCCGCGAGCGCAACCAGGAGGCCGACCTGCTGCGGCTGGGTCTCGACGAGATCACGCGGGTGGATCCGCAGCCCGGCGAGGACGACGAGCTGAAGGCCGAGGCGCAGCGGCTGGAGCACGCCGAGGGGTTGCGCACCGCGGCGCAGCTCGCCCAGCAGTGCGTGGCCGGCAGCGCGGAGGCCGCCGACGACACGCCGGACGCGACGACGCTGCTGGGCACCGCGCGGCGCACCCTGGAGGCGCAGGCCGGCACCGACCCGGCGTTGGGTGAGCTGGCGGCCCGCCTGGAGGAGGCGGCGACGCTGGTCACCGACGTGTCCGCCGAGCTGTCGTCCTACCTCGCCACGCTCGACGCCGACCCGGCCCGGTTGCAGGCCGTCTACGAGCGGCGGGCCGCGCTGCGCGCGCTCACCCGCAAGTACGCCGACGACGTCGACGGGGTGATCGCCTGGGCGGAGCGGGCCCGCACCCGGCTGTCCCAGTTGGACACCTCCGACGAGCTGCTCGACGAGCTGGAACGCGAGGGGCAGCGCCTCGCCGGCGAGGTGGCGGAGCTGGCGGGCCGGGTGTCGGCGTCACGGCAGGAGGCGGCCCGGCGCTTCGCCGAGCAGGTCACGGCCGAGCTGGCGGGGCTGGCCATGCCGCACGCACGGATCGAGGTGGCGGTGCTGCCGCGTCCGGCGGGCCGGGCGGAGCCGTCGCTCACGGTCAACGGTGTCGAGGTGGGTGTCGGCCCGGACGGCGGTGACGAGGTCGAGCTGCGGCTGCTGGCCCACCCGGGCGCGCCGTCGCTGCCGCTGCAGCGGGGCGCGTCCGGCGGTGAGCTGTCGCGGGTGATGCTCGCCATCGAGGTGGTCTTCGCCGGTTCCGGCGGCCCGCCCACCCTGGTCTTCGACGAGGTCGACGCGGGCGTCGGCGGCCGGGCCGCGGTGGAGATCGGCCGGCGGCTGGCCCGGCTGGCCCGCAGTCACCAGGTGCTGGTGGTGACCCACCTGCCGCAGGTGGCCGCGTTCGCCGACCGGCACCTCGTGGTGGCCAAGGACACCGGCGGCGCGGTGACCACGAGCGGGGTGCGGGTGGTGGAGGACACGGAGCGTGCCCGGGAGCTGGCCCGGATGCTCGCCGGTTTGCCGGACTCGGATCTGGGTATCGCGCATGCGGAGGAGCTTCTGGCCGTGGCGGCCAAGGAAAGGCGGTCGTGACCGCCGGTATTGTGAGCGCAAGCACACCGGGGCGCGCCGTGGTGTGCTTCCCTGGGTAGGCGGCCCTGCTCAGGCATGTCGCGACAGAAAACCCTGCCTCACATGCCAGGATGGTCACGATGCGTCTACCCACGTTGCGCCGGACCCGGAACGCGGAACCGGGCGTCGTCCTCGGCACCGCACGCCTGGACCGCCGTACGAAGCGGCTGGTCGGCCGGCTCCGCCCCGGCGACATCGCGGTGATCGACCACGTCGACCTCGACCGGGTGGCGGCGGACTCGCTGGTCGCCGTCGGCGTCGCGGCCGTGCTCAACGCCAAGCCGTCGGTCTCCGGCCGCTACCCGAACCTCGGTCCCGAGGTGCTCGTGAGCGCGGGCATCCCGCTGCTGGACGACCTGGGTGAGGGCATCTTCGAGCAGGTCCGCGAGGGCGACACGGTGCGGATCGAGGGCAACACCGTCTACGTCGGCGACGAGCCGGTGGCGCACGGCACCCTCCAGGACGCCGAGACGGTGGCCAAGGCGATGGCGGACGCCCGGGAGGGGCTCTCCGTCCAGCTGGAGGCGTTCGCCGCCAACACCATGGACTACCTGAAGCAGGAGCGGGACCTGCTGCTCGACGGTGTCGGCGTGCCGGAGATCCAGACGCAGATCCAGGGGCGGCACTGCCTCATCGTGGTCCGCGGCTACGACTACAAGGCCGACCTGGACGTGCTGCGCCCCTACATCCGGGAGTTCAAGCCCGTGCTGATCGGCGTCGACGGCGGTGCCGACGCGCTCGTGGAGGCGGGCTACACCCCCGACCTGATCATCGGCGACATGGACTCGGTGACCGACGACGTGCTGCGCTGCGGCGCCGAGGTGATCGTGCACGCGTACCCGGACGGGCGGGCCCCCGGCCTGCCCCGGGTGACTGCGCTCGGCGTCCCGGCGGTGACGTTTCCGGCCGCCGCCACCAGCGAGGACCTGGCCATGCTGCTCGCCGACGAGAAGGGCGCCTCGCTGCTGGTCGCCGTCGGCACGCACGCCACCCTCGTGGAGTTCCTCGACAAGGGGCGCGGCGGGATGGCCTCGACGTTCCTCACCCGGCTCAAGGTCGGCGGCAAGCTGGTCGACGCCAAGGGGGTGAGCCGGCTCTACCGGCAGAGCATCTCCGGTTCGTCCCTGCTGCTGCTCGTCCTCTCGGCGGTCGCCGCGATGGCCTCCGCGGTGGCCGTCTCCACCGTCGGGAAGGCGTACCTGGGCGTGGTCTCCGAATGGTGGGACAATTTCGTGTTCCAGCTGGGCCAGCTCTTCTAGCTCCCCGACGATCAAGAGGCTGCAAGCGTGATCAATTTCCGCTACCACGTGGTGTCGCTGACCGCGGTGTTCCTGGCTCTGGCGATCGGCCTGGTGGTCGGCACCGCCGCCCTCAACGGCCCGGTGGCCGACTCGCTCAAGGAGCAGGTGACCGCCCTGCGCAAGGACAACCAGCAGATGCGCCAGGCGGTCAACAACATGGAGAAGGAGCTCGAGTCCGAGGAGAGCTTCGCGGCGGAGATGTCGCAGGTCGTCCTCCCCGGCAAGCTCACCGGCCGCCGGGTGCTGGTGGTCAGCCTCCCCACCGGTCGGGAACACACCGAGGGCGTCGTGGACATGCTCCAGCTGGCCGGGGCGAACATCACCGGCCGGGTCGACCTGCAGGACAAGTTCATCAACCCGGACAACAACAACAACCTGCTCGAACTGGCCGTGACCGCGGTGCGGCCGACCAGCGCGCAGACCAGCAACCTGCCCGGCAACGGGCACGGCGTGGAGACCTCCAGCGCACTGCTGGCCAGCGTGCTGCTCGACCGGGGGCAGGGCGTCGAGCCGGTCAGCGACGCCGACCGGCGGGCGGTGCTGGCCGCGTACACCAACGCCGGCTACCTCACCACCGAGGACCGGATCAGCGGGCCGGCCGAGGCCGTCGTGGTGGTCAGCGGCCAGCCGTACGTCGACAAGGACTCCGCGAAGAAGGACGAATCGGTCGTCAAGGTCGCCGAGCAGTTCGACCGTTCCGGCGCCATCGTCGTGGGCGGCTACGGCTCGGACGGCGACAACCTCGTGGCGGTCGTGCGGCGCGACGCCGTGCTCGCCCAGTCGATCTCGACGGTCGACAACGCCAACACCATCCAGGGGCAGCTGGTCACCACGCTGGCGTTGGTGCAGCAGCTCACCGAGAAGAAGGCCGGCCAGTACGGCGTGGGCGACAGCGCCGAGTCGCAGCTGCCTAAACTGCCCCAGTGACCGCAGCACGGGCCGTGACGCCCGTCGACGAGCCGATCGGAGTGACCGCGTGAGAATGCTGGGCCGGCTGCTGACCGCCGGTGCCGGGGCGGTCGCCGCCCGGTACGCGCTGCGCGAGGTGCGTACCTCCCCGGCCGGACCGGCCCTGGAGCGGACCAACTTCCGCGGCCGTACGGTGAGCCTCGCCGCCGGTCCGGCGCTCGCCGCCGGCGCGACGGGCGCCGCCGCCCTCGGCGCGACCAGCGGGGCGTCCGGCGCCGCGGCGGTCGTCGCCGGCCTCGGCGCCGGAGCCGTCGGGCTCTACGACGACGTGGTCGGGGCCCGGCCCGACCAGAAGACCGCCAAGGGTTTCGCGGGCCACCTCGCGGCCCTGCGCGAGGGGCGGATCACCTCCGGCCTCGTCAAGATCGTCGGTGTGGG
This sequence comes from Micromonospora globbae, assembly GCF_036184225.1. Classification (NCBI taxonomy): domain Bacteria; kingdom Bacillati; phylum Actinomycetota; class Actinomycetes; order Micromonosporales; family Micromonosporaceae; genus Micromonospora; species Micromonospora globbae. The sequence goes on along the minus strand of NZ_CP108084.1, from coordinate 2,917,085 downwards.
CGCCGCGGGGCTCGGTGCGGCCGCGCTGCTCGCCGCCGACCCCCGGGTCGCCGGGCATCGCCGTCGGCAGCGGCAGGGGGCGCTCGGGCGCGGTGTGGACGTGCTGCTGGGCGCCGGCGTGGTCGCCGGCACCGCGAACCTGGTCAACCTGCTCGACCTGCGCCCCGGCCGGGCGCTCAAGTCCGGCCTGCTGCTCGGCGCGCCGCTGGCCGGCGGCCCGCACGGCGGGATCGCCGCCGGGGCGGCCGGCGCGGCCGCCGGGCTGCTGCCCGACGACCTGGACGAGACGGTGATGCTCGGCGACAGTGGCGCGAACGCGCTCGGCGCGCTGCTCGGCGTGGCGCTCGCCGCGCGGACCGGCCCGCTCGGCCGGGCCGGGATCCTCGCCGTGCTGGCCGGGCTCACGGCGGCCAGCGAGAAGGTGAGCTTCACCCAGGTGATCCAGCGGACCCCGGGGCTGCGGGAACTCGACGCGCTGGGCCGACGCGCCGACTGACGTGACCAGACCGGCACCCCTCGCCGGCGCCGGCCGGGTGGCCGGAGCAGCCGCGCTCATCGCCGTCCTCACCGTGGTCAGCCGCCTCGCCGGCTTCGGACGCACGTCCGTGTTCACCTGGACGCTGGCCGACACCGACCTCGGCGGCACCTACGTGATCGCGAACAACCTGCCGAACATCATCTTCGAGATCGTCGCTGGTGGGGCGTTGGCGAGTCTCGTCGTACCGCTGCTGGCCGGCGCGGTGGAGGCGGGCGACCGGCGGGCGGTGGACGCCACCACCGGCGCGCTGCTGACCTGGACGCTCAGCCTGCTCGTGCCGCTGGCCTTCGCGGTGGCGCTGCTCGCCCGTCCGCTCATCGGCCTGCTCGGTCCTGGTCTCACCGCCGAACAGCAGCAGGCCGGCGCGCGAATGCTGCTGCTCTTCGCCCCCCAGCTGCCGCTGTACGGCGTCGGTATCGTGCTGACCGGGGTGCTCCAGGCGCATCGACGGTTCGCCTGGCCGGTGATCGCGCCCTTGCTGTCGAGTCTCACGGTGATCGCCGTCTACCTCGGTTTCACCGCGTGGCAGGGGCGGCTCGCCACGGTCGGGTCGGTGAGCCGGGGCGGCGAGCTGCTGCTCGCCGGTGGCACCACACTCGGTGTGGTGATGCTCTCCCTGTCGCTCCTGTTCCCGCTGCGCCGGCTCGGGTTGCACCTCCGCCCCGGATACCGGTTCCCGGCCGACGTCCGCGCCCGGGTCGGTGGGCTGGTCGTGGCCGGGATCGTGGCCGTCACCGGGCAACAGATCGCCGTGGCCGTCGCCCTCAACCAGGTGACGTACGGAGCTCGGTCGAACCCGGGCGCCTACAACATCGCGCAGACCGCCTACTTCCTGCCGTGGGCGGTGCTGGCCGTACCGCTGGCCGTGGCGGCGTACCCGACGCTGGTGGCCGCCCGCGCGGCCGGCGACGAGCAGGCCTACCGGAAGACCCTGGCGCCCGCAGTGCGCGGAGTGGTGCTGTTCAGCCTGCTCGGCGCCGCGGCGCTGGTCGGCACGGCGCAGTCGGTGGGGCAGCTCTTCTTCTCTCATTCCCCGCACACCGCCGCGATCACCGCGGCGGCGATCATGGGTTTCGCGCCCGGCCTGCTCGGTTACGGTCTCTTCGCCGTGCTCACCCGAGCCCTCTACGCGCGCGGCGCGACCCGGTTGGCGACCCTGGCCACCGCGGTCGGCTGGCTGTCCGTGCCGGTACTCGCGATCCTGCTCGGGCACCTGCTGCCGGTCGCGGACCGGGTGCTGGCCGTGGCCCTCGCCAACTCCGTCGGGATGCTGCTGCTCGGCGGGCTCCTGATCGCCGCCGTGCGGCGCGCCGCCGGGTCCGCGGCGCTGGCCGGCGCATCCCGGGCCACCGCGGCCGGGGTGCTCGGCGCGCTCGGCGGTGCGCTGGCCGGCGTGGCGGTGTCCCGATGGCTCGACACGCCCGGTGACGGCACCCCGACGATGTGGGCGGCGCTCGGTCAGGGCATGCTGTCCGGAGTCGCGGTCGGCGCCGTGTTCCTCGCCGTGGTGTGGCTCGTCGACCGGCGGGACGTACGCCCGCTGCTCGCCGGGGTGCTGAGGCGCCTCGGCCGCGGCGGCGGGCGCGGGCCCGGGAACGCGGCCGGCGCGGAGCGGGACGGCAGCCCCCCGGAGCGGGGTGACGGGAAGGAGACGGTGTCCGGGTGAGCGCGGCGACGGAACCGACACCCGGCTGGTCGGGCAGCGTGGCGTTGCTGCTCGCCTCCAGCACCGGCGGCGTGGGCCAGCACGTCCGGTCGGTCGCCCGCGGGCTCACCGACGCCGGCACCACCGTGCTGGTGTGCGGGCCGGCGGCCACCGAGCAGCAGTTCGACTTCACCGGCGTGGGCGCCCGCTTCCAGCCCGTGGAGATCCCCGCCAGCCCGACGCCGGCCGACGCCCGCGCCGTCACCGCGCTGCGCCGGGCCCTGGCGATCACGCCGGTGGACGTGGTGCACGCGCACGGCCTGCGGGCCGGGCTCGTCGCGGTGCTCGCCCGGCCGGCCGCGCCGATCGTGGTCACCTGGCACAACGCGGTGCTCGCGGGCGGGGTGCGCGGTGCCCTGTCGCGGTTGGTCGAACGCGTCGTCGCCCGCGGGGCCCGCGTCGCGCTCGGCGCGTCCGCGGACCTTGTCGACCGGGCCGCGGCGCTCGGCGCCGCCGACGCCCGGCTCGCGCCGGTCGCCGCGCCGGCCCTGCCGGCCCCGCGCCGCCGCCGGGCCGCCGTCCGCGCCGAGTTCGGCGTCCAGGGCGAGCAGCCGTTGATCGTCTCGGTCGGCCGCCTGCACCCGCAGAAGCGGTACGACGTGCTTGTCGACGCCGCCGCCCGCTGGCGTACCCGCGAACCGGCGCCGGTCGTGGTGATCGCCGGCAGCGGGCCCGCGTACCTGCCGCTGGCCGCGCGGATCTCCGCGGCCCGCGCGCCGGTGACCCTGCTCGGCCACCGCACCGACGTGGCCGACCTGCTCGCCGGCGCCGACCTGGCCGTGGTGACCAGCGACTGGGAGGCGCGGCAACTGTTCGCGCAGGAGGCGCTGCGCGCCGGCGTACCGCTGGTGGCCACCGCGGTGGGCGGCCTGCCGGAGCTGGTCGGCGACGCGGCGGTGCTCGTGCCCCCCGGTGACGTGGACGCCGTGGACACGGCGGTGCGGGAGCTGCTCGACGACCCGGCCCGCCGGGCCGACCTCGCCGCCCGCGGGGCCGCGCGCGCGGCGGGCTGGCCCACCGAGGCCGACACCGTGGCGACGCTGGCGGCGCTGTACGCGGAGCTGGCGCCCACGCGCGACGGCGCGGCGGACGCGGGGGCCTCCGGGACGGGGCACGGCTGATGGTCCGTCGATTCGTCCCCGCCGTGCTGACCCTCCTGGTGGTGGCGCTCGGCATCACGGCCCTGTCCGCCCGGCCGCGGCAGGGTGTCCCGCACCGCAGCGCCGACTTCGTCGTCATCGCCGGGGTGGCCGGGCTGCGCTGGGAGGACGTGGACCCGGCGACCACCCCGACGCTGTGGCGCATGGCCGAGCGGGGCTCCATCGGTTCGCTGTCGGTCCGCTCGGCGCGCCGGCCCACCTGCCCGGTGGACGGGTGGCTGACGCTCGGCGCCGGCAGCTTCGCGGCCTGGAGCGGCACCCGGGAGCCGGGCGGCTGCTCACCGGACGGGGTGGTGGTCGAGCAGCCCGACGGCATCGGGGCGAACCTGCCCGACCAGGAGGGCGTGGTCCACCACAACCAGGAGGAGCTGCCCTGGGGCGCCGTGCCCGGGTCGCTGTCCGAGTCGGTGCGCTGCTCGGTCGCCGTCGGCCCGGGCGCCGCCGTGGCCGCCGCCCGCCCGTTCGGCCGGGTCGACCGGTACGCGCCGGAGCTGCCCGAGGACCCGGCCCGGCTGCTGCGCTCCTGCGTGCTCAGCATCGTCGACCTGGGCACGGTCGAGGGCACCTCGCCGGCGCAGCGCGCCGCGGCGGCGCGGGCCGCCGACGCCCAGCTCGCCCGGTTGCTCGCCGGCCGCCCGCCGCAGTCGCTCGTGCTCGTGGCCGGGGTCTCCGACACCGACCGGTCGGCCCGGTTGCACGTGGCCGTCGCCGACGGGCCCGGGTGGGAGCGGGGCTGGCTCACCTCGGCGAGCACCGGCCGTGAGGGCTACCTGCAACTGGTCGACCTCGCGCCCACCGCGTTGACCGCGCTGGGCCGGCCGATGCCGGAACGCCCGTTCATCGGCCGTCCCGCCGTCACGGTGGGCGGCCGTCCCGCCGACCTGGCCGACGCGATCGCCCAGCCGCTGGACGCCGAGCGTGAGGCCGCCACGCAGCAGGGGGTCTCCGGCTGGTTCTTCGTGGTGCTCGCCGTCACCCAGACGCTGCTGGCGGTCGCGGCGCTGCCGCTGCTGCGCCGGGCCCGCCGGCACGCCGGCCCGTACGGACCGCAGCCGGTGTCCCGGCGGATCGTGGCCGCCGTCGAGCTGCTGCTCGTCGCCGCCGCCCTGGCGGTGCCCGCCGCGCTGCTCGCCGACGCGGTGCCGTGGTGGCGGACGGCGCACCCCGGGTGGAGCTTCGGCGCCGTGACCGCCCTGCTGGTCGTCGCCGGCACCGCGGCCGTCCGGTTCGCGCCCGGGCACCGCAGCACGCTCGGCCCGCTCGGCGCGGTGGCGGGTCTCACCGCGCTGGTGGTGGGGCTCGACGTGGTGACCGGCGCGTGGCTGCAACTCAACGGCGTGGTCGGCTACTCGGCCCAGGCGGGCGGCCGGTATGCCGGGCTCGGCACCGTCGGGCTCGGTGCGTTCCTGGCCGGCGCGCTGCTGAGCGCGGGCTGGCTCGCCCAGCGCGTGCCGCGGGGCTGGCGGCCGGCGGTGATGGTGGCCGTCGGCGGCGTCGCCGTGGTGCTCGTGGGAAGCCCGTACCTCGGCGCGGACCCCGTCGGCGCGATCGCGTTGACGGCCGGGCTGTGCGTGGCGGCGGCGATCGGCGGCGGGGGGTGGCTGACGGTCAGCCGGCTGGTCTGGGCGGTGATGGCGGCGCTGGCCGTCACCGTCGGCCTCGCGGTGCTGGACCTGCGCCGCCCGGCGGCGGAGCGCGGCAGCCTCGGGCGGTTCCTGGCGGCGCTCGGCGACGGTACGGGCGGGCTCACCCTGCACCGGTCGAGCACGGCCAACTTCGAGACGCTGGTGGGGAGTCCGCTCACGCTGCTGGCGCTGGTGGGTGCGCTGCTGGTCTGGTTCGCCCTCATGCAGCCGTGGGGCGGGCTGATGCGGCTGTTCGGCATCTACCCGGCGATGCGGGCCGCGATGGCCGGCACCGCCGTGGCGTCCGTCATCGGCGGGGTGCTGGGCGGCGTGGCGCTGGATGTGACCGGGGCGGCCGCCGCCCTCGTGGTGCCGATGGCGTTGCTGGCCTCGCTGCGGGTGCTCGACCACTCCGCCGACCGCACCGTGCCGACGGCGGGTCGGCCCCGGCCGGACGGGGAGGGCGTCACCGGCGAGGACGGCGGTGACGGCAGCGGCGGCGTCGGCGGTGACGGCCCCTCCGGCGGAGGCGGCCCCGGTGGGGCCGGTCGGGCCCGCGGTACCCGGTCGGCGACCGCGGGGACGTCGGTGCGGCCGGCGGACGGCCCGTCGGGTACGGGTGGCGGCGCCGGGGGAGCGGCCCGTGCGGCGGGTCCGGACGCCGACGGGGTGGAGGCGGCCGGCAGCGCGGGTTCCGGCGCCGGCGGCACGCAGACGGCGGGTCCGGACGCGGACGCCGGCGGGGCCGAGGCGGCCGGCGCGGCGGAGGCCGACGGCGCGCAGACGGCCGGCGCGGCGGGTCCGGACCCCGGCGCGGCGCCCGGCGCGGGCCGTCCCGCGGTCCCCTCCCCGCGCTCGTCGCAGCAGGTCACCGCGCGCTGACCGGTGGTCGCCGGGTCGCCGGCACGCCGGGCGGCACCTCGTGCCGGCCTGCGTCCCACCGCCGTCGAGGTGTTACCGTGGAATCCCGTGGATCGCGTGATCACTTTGCTGATCGGCTCGGCGGTCTGCACGACCGCGACGGACGACACGGGAGCAGGCCTTGGCCCCTTCAGCACGGACGACCAGGCACATCTTCGTCACCGGGGGCGTGGCCTCCTCGCTCGGTAAGGGGCTCACCGCCTCCAGCCTCGGCAACCTCCTCACGGCGCGTGGGCTCCGCGTGGTCATGCAGAAGCTCGACCCGTACCTGAACGTCGACCCGGGGACGATGAACCCCTTCCAGCACGGTGAGGTCTTCGTCACCGAGGACGGCGCCGAGACCGACCTCGACGTCGGCCACTACGAGCGGTTCCTGGACCGGGCGCTCTCCGGCAAGGCGAACGTCACCACCGGCCAGATCTACTCGGACGTGATCGCCAAGGAGCGGCGCGGGGAGTACCTCGGCGACACGGTCCAGGTCATCCCGCACATCACCAACGAGATCAAGTCCCGGATCCTCGGCATGGCCGACCCGGACGCCGACGGCCAGGTCCCCGACGTGGTGATCACCGAGGTGGGCGGCACCGTCGGCGACATCGAGTCGCTGCCGTTCCTGGAGGCGATCCGGCAGGTCCGTCACGACCTGGGCCGGGACAACTGCTTCTACCTGCACGTCTCGCTGGTGCCGTACCTGGCGCCCTCGGGCGAGCTGAAGACGAAGCCGACCCAGCACTCGGTGGCGCAGCTGCGCAGCATCGGCATCCAGCCGGACGCGCTGGTGCTGCGCTGCGACCGGGAGATCCCCGACAAGGTGAAGCAGAAGCTGTCGCTCTACTGCGACGTGGACCGGGAGGCGGTCACGGCCGCTCCGGACGCGCCCAGCATCTACGACATCCCGAAGGTGCTGCACCGGGAGGGGCTGGACGCGTACGTGGTGCGCCGGCTCGGCCTCTCCTTCCGGGACGTGGACTGGAGCAGCTGGGACGACCTGCTGGAGCGGGTGCACCGGCCCCGGCACACGGTGACGGTCGCGGTGGTCGGCAAGTACGTCGACCTGCCCGACGCGTACCTGTCGGTGAGCGAGGCGATCCGGGCGGCCGGGTTCGGCCACCGGGCCCGCGTGCAGCTGCGCTGGGTGCCCAGCGACGACTGCGTCACCCCGTCCGGGGCGGCGGCCGCCCTGGCCGGCGTGGACGGCGTCGTCATCCCCGGCGGCTTCGGCGTCCGCGGCATCGAGGGCAAGATCGGCGCGTCCCGGTACGCCCGGGAGAACCGCATCCCGCTGCTCGGCCTCTGCCTCGGCCTGCAGTGCATGACCATCGACGTGGCCCGGCACCTGGCCGGCCTGGAGGGTGCCAACTCGCTGGAGTTCGACGAGGAGGCCCGCCACCCGGTCATCGCGACGATGGCCGACCAGGAGGACATCGTCGCCGGCAAGGGCGACCTGGGCGGCACCATGCGGCTCGGGGCGTACCCGGCGAAGCTGGCCGAGGGTTCGCTGGTGGCCGAGGCGTACGGCAGCAGCGAGGTCAGCGAGCGGCACCGGCACCGGTACGAGGTGAACAACGCCTACCGTGACGCGCTCACGAAGGCGGGCCTGCACATCTCGGGCACGTCGCCGGACGGGCGGCTGGTCGAGTTCGTCGAGCTGGACCGCGAGCTGCACCCGTTCTTCGTGGCCACGCAGGCGCACCCGGAGCTGAAGAGCCGTCCGACGCGGCCGCACCCGCTGTTCGCGTCGTTCGTCCGGGCGGCCATCGCGTACTCGCAGGCCGACCAGCTCCCGGTGGACCTCGACGCGCCGGAGGCGGAGCAGGCCGCCCGCAACGGCGTCGCGGCGAAGGCGACCTCGGCGTCGTGAGCGCCGTCGAGCACCGCTACGAGGTCCGTTCCCGGCAGCAGCGCTGGTCCGGCCGGGTATTCGAGGTGGTCACCGACGAGGTGACCATGCCGGGCGGCGGGACCGCCGCCCGGGACGTCGTGCGTCACGTCGGCGCGGTGGCCGTGGTGGCGCTGGACGACGCCGGCCAGGTGGTGCTGATCCGCCAGTACCGGCACGCGGTGGGTCGGCACCTGTGGGAGCTGCCCGCGGGGCTGATGGACGTCTCCGGGGAGGACCTGGCGGCCGCCGCGGCGCGGGAACTGGCCGAGGAGGCGGACCTGACCGCCGGGCGGCTGGACGTCCTGGTCGACCTGCACACCTCACCGGGGTTCACCGACGAGGTGGTGCGGGTGTTCCTGGCCCGGGACCTGGCCGACGTGCCGCCGGAGCAGCGGCACGAGCGCCGTGACGAGGAGGCCGACCTCCAGGTCCTCCGGATCGACCTCGACGAGGCGGTGGGCATGGTGCTGGCCGGCGAGATCACCAACTCGCCGGCGGTGGCGGGGCTGCTCGCCGCCGTCCGGGCCCGTGACGCGGGTTGGACGGCGCTGCGGCGGGCCGACGCGCCGTTGCCGCGCTGAGTTTGGGACGACGAAAGGGGCCGTGCGGCACGCCGCACGGCCCCTTTCGTGTGGCCGGGTGTCAGTCGCGCAACGGGCGACCCTGCCCGTCGACACCACCGTTGACGAGGATCAGGATCCCGTCGATGAAGCCCCAGATGCCGCCGATGCCGCAGGTCACGATCGTCACGACGAGCTGCAGCACGCCGATCTTGGTGTGACCCATGTAGAACCGGCCGACGCCGAACGAGCCGAGCACGATGCCGAGGATGCCCGCGACGACCTTGCTCTTGTCGGAGACGCCCTGGGGGTATCCGGGTCCCTGGGGGTACCCGGGCTGATACGGAGGAGTGGTCATGACGGGACACCATATAGATCCACTGGTCTCCTGTCCGCAGCGGCACCCCCATGGTGGGACGATGATGGACAAATACTGTCCTGACGGCTGAGGGTGGCCTCCCCCGCGGGCCCGGTCCCACACCTGACAATCCGTCAGCGGGCGCCGGCACCGAATGTCACTCTGCTGGCCCTCGCGGCCCGGCGGCGCGCCTAGACTGCCGCCGGCGGGACCGGTGGACCGCGGCGGCAACGGGGCCGTCACGCACCGCGCAGTCGGGGGCCGAGAGCGCCCCTGGAGAGAGGTGACTCCATCGTGAAGGTCGGAATCCCACGCGAGGTCAAGAACCACGAGTACCGCGTGGCGATCACGCCGGCGGGCGTCAACGAGTTCGTCCGCAGCGGTCACCAGGTATTCGTCGAGTCCGGCGCCGGCGTGGGGTCCAGCATCACCGACGACGACTTCGCCGCGGCCGGCGCCAAGATCCTCCCCACGGCCGACGAGGTGTGGGAGACCGCGGAGCTGGTGCTCAAGGTCAAGGAGCCGGTGGCCGAGGAGTACCACCGGATGCGCGAGGGGCAGGTGCTCTTCACCTACCTGCACCTGGCCGCCTCGAAGGAGTGCACCGACGCGCTGATCGACCGCCGGGTCACCGGCATCGCGTACGAGACCGTGGAGCTGCCGGACCGGTCGCTGCCGCTGCTCGCCCCGATGTCCGAGGTGGCCGGTCGGCTCGCCCCGCAGGTGGGCGCGTACCACCTGCAGGCGCAGGGCGGCGGGCGCGGCATCCTCATGGGCGGCGTCTCCGGGGTGTACGCGGCCAAGACCGTGGTCATCGGCGCGGGCGTGTCCGGCATGAACGCCGCCGCCATCGCGCTCGGCCTGCAGGCCGAGGTGCTGCTGCTGGACAAGAACGTCGGGCGGCTGCGCCAGGCCGACGCCATCTACCGCGGCCACCTGCAGACGGTCGCCTCCAACGCGTACGAGATCGAACGGGCCGTGCTCGACGCGGACCTCGTCATCGGCGCGGTGCTGGTGCCCGGCGCCAAGGCCCCGACGCTGATCTCCAACGAGCTGGTCTCCCGCATGAAGCCGGGCAGCGTGCTCGTGGACATCTCCATCGACCAGGGCGGCTGCTTCGAGGACTCGCGCCCCACCACCCACGCCGACCCGGTCTACCGGGTGCACAACTCGATCTTCTACTGCGTGGCGAACATGCCGGGCGCCGTGCCGCACACCAGCACGTACGCCCTCACCAACGTCACCCTCCCGTACGCCCTCGAACTGGCCAACCACGGCTGGCGCGAGGCCCTGCGCCGGGACCCCGCCCTCGCCCTCGGCCTGAACACCCACGACGGCCACGTCACCTACGGCCCGGTCGCCGAGGCCCACGGCATGGGCGTCCTCCCGCTGGCCGACGTGCTCGACTGACGGGACGGCGGACTGAGCACCACGACGGACGGGGCCGGCGCGGGCGGGGAACCCGCGCCGGCCCTGCGCCGCGCGGTGCGCGGCTACCTCGACCACCTCACCGTCGAACGGGGACTGTCCCCGAACACCCTCGCGTCGTACCGCCGGGACCTGGACCGCTACCTGGCGACGCTCGCCGCGGCCGGGATCGCCGACCTCGCCGCGGTCGGCACCGACCTCGTCGAGGCGCACCTGGCCCGGCTGCGCGCCGGCGAGGACGGGCACCCGCCGCTCGCCGTCTCCTCGGCCGCCCGCGCCGCCAGCGCCGTGCGCGGCCTGCACCGGTTCGCGCTGCGCGAGGGCCTGGCCGGGGCCGACCCGAGCCGGGACGTGCGCCCGCCGACCCCGCCGCGCCGGCTGCCCCGCGCGCTGCCGGTCGACGACGTGGTCCGGCTGCTGGAGACGGCCGGTCCGGTCACCGCCACCGGCGACGGCGCGCCGCTCGCGCTGCGCGACCGGGCGCTGCTGGAGTTCCTGTACGGCACCGGGGCGCGCATCTCCGAGGCGGTCGGGGCGGCCGTGGACGACGTGGACCCGGACGAGGGGACCGTGCTGCTGCGGGGCAAGGGCGGGCGCAGCCGCCTCGTGCCGATCGGCGGGTACGCCGTCGAGGCGCTGCGCGCCTACCTCGTACGGGCCCGCCCCGCGCTGGCCGCCGCGGGTCGGGGCACCCCGGCGGTCTTCCTCAACGCCCGCGGCGGGGCGCTGTCCCGGCAGGGTGCGTGGACGATCCTGCGCCGCGCCGCCGAGCGGGCCGGGCTGCCGGTCGACGGTCCGGCCGCGGTCTCGCCGCACACGCTGCGCCACTCGTACGCCACCCATCTGCTCGACGGCGGGGCCGACGTCCGGGTGGTGCAGGAACTGCTCGGTCACGCGTCGGTGACCACCACCCAGGTCTACACGCTGGTCACCGTCGAGCGGCTGCGGGAGGTGTACGCGACCGCGCACCCGCGCGCCCGGGGCTGACCCGAGCCGGCGACCCCGGGGTCTCGCCGCGCGCGACCGGCGGGCCGCGCGGCTCGACCGCGACCCGTCCGACACGCCGAGCGGCTACTGAACGGCCTGCTGGCCGGTGGCGTACAGTCGGCATCGGCGGATCCCCTGGAGCTGTCGGGCCGGGGTGCGCAGCGGCGCCGCGAGGGACGTCGGACGGCTCCGACGCCGGGTGGTCGTCGGGAGGGGGCAACGAGGACATGGCGGGCAACGAGGACCGTGCCGAGACGTGGACGTCGGAGCTCCGTGAGCAGCAGGCCACCCTCGGCGCCGACCTCGGCCCCGCGGACCCGGCCGCCTACACCATGCGCAAGCCGATCCCCGAGCCGATGCCGACCGACCGGCACGGCCCGGCGCGGATCATCGCGATGGCCAACCAGAAGGGTGGCGTCGGCAAGACCACCACGACGATCAACCTGGGTGCGGCCCTCGCCGAGTACGGCCGCAAGGTGCTGCTGGTCGACTTCGACCCGCAGGGCGCGCTCTCGGTGGGGCTGGGCGTCAACCCGCACAACCTCGACCTGTCGGTCTACAACCTGCTCATGCAGGACGACATCACCGCCGAGGACGTCCTGATCAAGACGGACGTGGCGGGGCTGCACCTGCTGCCGGCCAACATCGACCTCTCCGCCGCCGAGATCCAGCTGGTCAACGAGGTCGCCCGGGAGATGGCCCTGGCGCGGGTGCTGCGGTCGATCCGCAAGGAGTACGACTTCATCCTGATCGACTGCCAGCCGTCGCTCGGCCTGCTGGCCATCAACGCGCTGACCGTCGCGCACGGCGTGCTCATCCCGCTGGAGTGCGAGTTCTTCAGCCTGCGCGGTGTCGCGCTGCTGCTGGACACCATCGACAAGGTGCGCGAGCGGCTCAACTTCGACCTGGAGCTCGAAGGCATCCTCGCCACCATGTACGACAGCCGCACCACCCACTGCCGGCAGGTGCTCCAGCGGGTGGTCGAGGCGTTCGGCGACAAGGTCTACCAGACCGTGATCACCAAGACGGTGAAGTTCCCCGAGTCCACCGTCGCGGGCGCCCCCATCACGACGCTCGACCCGGCCTCGTCCGGTGCGCGCAACTACCGCCAGTTGGCCCGTGAGGTGATCGCCGCGCAGGCCGAGCGGTAGGTGCCGGTGCCCCGTCGCGCCCCGTCCACTACGGTCGTCGCGTGACCGCCCCGCCCCTCGACCCGCCCACCGCGCCCGACCAATCGTCCGGGACCACCGCCGGCCCCGGCGCGGAGGAGACCGGCCCGGGGGAGAGCGGCTTCACGGTCCGGCTGGCGAACTTCACCGGCCCGTTCGACCTGCTGCTCCAGCTCATCGGCAAGCACAAGCTGGACGTCACCGAGGTGGCGCTGCACCAGGTCACCGACGAGTTCATCGCCTACATCCGGGCGATGGGCGACCAGTGGGACCTGGACGAGGCCAGCGAGTTCCTGCTCATCGCGGCCACCCTGCTCGACCTGAAGGCGGCCCGGCTGCTGCCCGCCGCCGAGGTGGAGGACGAGGAGGACCTGGCGCTGCTCGAGGCGCGGGACCTGCTCTTCGCGCGGCTGCTGCAGTACAAGGCGTTCAAGGAGGCCGCCGCGCACCTCGCCGAGTTGGAGGCCGAGGGCGGCCGGCGGTACCCGCGGGCGGTCGCCTTGGAACCCCGGTACGCCGAGGCGCTGCCCGACCTGGTGCTCGGCATCGGCGCGGAGCGGCTGCGCGCGCTCGCGCTGCGGGCGCTCACCCCGAAGCCGGTGCCCGAGGTGTCCATCGCCCACGTGCACATGGTCCGGGTCAGCGTCCGGGAGCACGCCGCGATCATCGCGGACCGGCTGCGCCGGGCCGGCACCGCCACCTTCTCGACGCTCTGCGCCGACTGCGAGGCCACCCTGGAGGTGGTGGCCCGGTTCCTGGCCCTGCTGGAGCTGTACCGCGAGGGCCTGGTGGCCTTCGTCCAGGAGCAGGCGCTGGAGGAGCTGACCATCCGTTGGACCGGCCCCGCCGACGGGGGGCCGGACCTGCAGATCGACGAGTACGCCGGCACCCCCGCCGAGACCGGCGCCGCGGGAACGCCGACGCCCACCGGAACCCTCGACGCGGGCACCAGCGAGGATTGACGCGATGAGCACCGAGGAGCACCGCAACTCACTGGCCGACCAGGCGGCCGCCTGGGTCCCGCCCTGGGAGCGGCCCCGCCCGCCCCGCGACACCCCACCGGACGCCGGCGACGACTCGCCACGCCCCGATCATGGTGGGGAGACGCCCCCCGAGGGGGCAGCAGCGTCGACGATCCCAGCCGAGCCCGAGCCCGAGCCCGAGCCCGAGCCCGAGCCCGAGCCCGAGCCCGAGCCCGGTGCGCCCGAGCCGGTGCCCACGGCCGAGCCCGATCCCGGCGAGCCAGCGGCCGCCGAGCCCGCGGCCGGCGGGCCCGAGCCGGTGGCGGGCGCGGCGGCCCGCGTACCGTCGAAGCGGCCGGCGCAGCGGCGGCGCGCGACGGCCCCGGAGCCGGCGCGGCAGCTCGACGACGCCGAGCTGCGCGGCGCCCTCGAGGCGATCCTGCTCGTCGTGGACGAGCCGGTGAGCGAGGCGACCCTGGCCGACGTGCTGGAGCAGCCGGCGACGCGGATCGGCGCGATGCTCGACGAGATCTCCGCCGGCTACACCGCGGCCGGGCACGGCTTCGACCTGCGGCGCGCCGCGGGCGGCTGGCGCCTCTACACCCGCCCGGAATACGCGACCTACGTGGAGCGGTTCGTGTTGGACGGGCAGTCCGTCCGGCTGACGCAGGCCGCTCTGGAGACCCTCGCGGTGGTCGCCTACAAGCAGCCCGTCACCCGGTCGCGCATCTCGGCGATCCGGGGTGTCAACTGCGACGGCGTGATCCGTACCCTGGTCACCCGCGGACTGGTCGAGGAGTGCGGCACCGAACCCGAGAGCGGTGCGTTCCTCTACCGGACGACCCCCCTGTTCCTGGAGAAGCTGGGCCTGAACAGCGTCGACGAGCTGCCGCCGCTCGCGCCGTTCCTGCCCGACGATGTGGAAGAGCTGAGCGATGCCACGCGATGACCGCACACCCCCGACCGACGCCCCGGCGGGCGCCGAGCGCCTGCAGAAGGTGCTCGCCGCCGCCGGCGTGGGCTCCCGGCGCGCCTGCGAAGACCTGATCTTCCGGCGCCGGGTGACCGTGAACGGGCGGGTGGCGCAGCTCGGTGACAAGGTCGACCCGGCCACCGCCGTGATCCACGTCGACGGGGAACGCGTCGTCACCGACACCCGCCTGGTCTACCTGGCCATGAACAAGCCGCGCGGGGTCGTCTCGACGATGGCCGACGAGAAGGGGCGCACGGCGCTGGCCGACTTCCTCGGCAACCGGGTGGAGCAGCGCGTCTACCACGTCGGGCGGCTCGACGCCGACAGCGAGGGGCTGCTGCTGCTCACCAACGACGGCACGCTGGCGCACCGGCTCATGCACCCGTCCTACGGGGTGTCGAAGACGTACCTGTGCGAGGTCGCCGGGCCGATCCCGCGCAACCTCGGCAAGCGGCTGACGGCCGGCGTCGAGCTGGAGGACGGGCCGGCGAAGGTCGACGCGTTCCGGGTGGTGGACACGCTGGGACGGACCGCCCAGGTGGAGCTGACCCTGCACGAAGGGCGTAAGCACATCGTCCGCCGGATGCTGGCCGAGGTCGGGCACCCCGTCTCCCGGCTCGTGCGCACCGCCATCGGGCCCATCCGCCTCGGGGACCTGCGCCCCGGGCGTACCCGGCGGCTCACCAACGCCGAGATCGCCGCCCTGTTCAAGGCGGTGGGTGACTGACCGTTACCGCTCGGCGCGTCTTGGTTGCGCACGATTGGTAGTCCCTCCTTGCGGTGGGACGGTCCCGGTCTGACCGGCGGGTGCCGTGCCGGGTTCACGCTTCACGGCCGCCTGCCCGCGTGCGCGGGTCTTACGGTCGGCTCCACGTGCTGCCACCGGGCCACTCCCGGCGGGTTTGAACTCGGCCGCTAGTGCGGCCAGGTTCAGTGAGGCGTTGTGATCGCGGTCGATGGTGAGGCCGCACGCCTGGCAGGTGTAGTCGCGGTCGGACAGCGCGAGTTTGGCTTTCACCGCGCCGCAGCCCGAACAGGTTTTACTTGACGGGTACCAGCGGTCGGCGGTGATTAGCTGGCCGCCGTTCCAATCGGTCTTGTAGGCGAGCTGACGGCGGATCTGCGCGAATCCAGCGTCGGCGATGTGCCGGGCCAATGTTCGGTTGCGCAGCATGCCGGTCACGTTGAGGTCTTCCACCACGACCGTGCCGTACTCGCGGGCGAGTCGGGTGGTCAGCTTGTGCAGGCCGTCGCGACGCAGGTTCGCCACCCGGGCGTGCACGCGGGCGAGTTGGTTCGCGGTCCGCTGCCAGCGGTTCGACGCGCGCTGTCCGGTGCTCCGGTCTGGGCCGACCTTGCGCGACAGTACCCTGCCGAGGTGCCGCAGTCGGGTGTGCGCGGCGGCCAGGTGGCGCGGGTTGTCGACCAGCTCGCCGGTGGACAACACCGCGAGGTGCCTGATCCCGAGGTCCACGCCGATCACCGAACCCGGCCGGACCGGTGTACGTTCGGCACGATCAACCTCGACGCAGAACGCCACATGCCACCTGCCGCCGTCGCGGCGCACGGTCGCGGACATGATCCGGGCTGTGCCGGCCTCCAGCCGGCGGGCCAGCTTACGAGCCGACTCGTGCAACTTCAGCCGGCCAAGCCGGGGAAGCACGATGTGCTTGCGGTCAGGCTCGACGCGGATGGCGCCGGTTGTGAACCGCACGGACGGGGTGGTGCGGCGGCGGGACTTGAACCGGGGAAACCCGACCGGGCGTCCGGCACGCGTGCCGCTGCGCGAGTCGGCCCAGTTCTTCAACGCACGGGCCAGCTGGTCAAGACCGGTGTTGAACGCCTCCTTCGAGCACTCCCGCCACCACGGGGCGACCTGCTCCTTGCTGGCGTTCCACGCCCTCCGCAGCGCTGGTAGCGTCCACGACATGCTCGGGGTGAGCAACTGCTCCGGCACGCCATAGGACCGCTCCGCGGCGCGCTGCTCCATCACGGCCTTCACCCGCGCCAGCGCCCAATTGTGGGCAACACGCGCGGCCCCCGCGTGCGCCAGCACCGCCCGTTCCTGGACCGGACTCAGATCCAAGGCAAACCGAAACGCCTGGACCGTCAACACGCCGAGTCATCCCTGATGACGGCCTCGACAGCATGCCGCGCCCGGTCCGCGGCAACAAGCTCCTCGTAGAAGCGGACGCACAACGACACCTCAGTCACGTCGCCTACGAGATCGTCATCCACCCCGGCCGGGTCGGCCGCGAGCAACCGGCGACCCTGCGTGGCGAGAGCGGCGTCACACATGCTCCCCGCCGAACCACAACGACCGGCCTGGTACTCAACCACAATCGTCGTCACCGAATCCGGCAGCCACGCGACGAATCCCTCAGGCACCCGTCGAACGCCGAGCCACCCTCAGTCACCACCTGGTGCATCCTGAAATTGCGCTCAGCAGCCCACTCGGCGACCCGGGCCTCCTGCCGACCCAGACCCACTTCCTGCACGCCGACGGGACGCCCGCGTACATCAGCGACCTACCCCGCCCCCGAAACCCGCACCAGCCACTGGCCAGCCAACCGTCATGAAACGACCCAACCCTCGGAACAGTCAGCGTCCCGGACTCGTAACGCCGCCGCCGGTCGTATACGAAATCCCCATGGCCGACGTTACCCCTTCAAATTCACACAGCGATTGTTAATGCTCAGAATACGCAAGCACACCATCATGGCGGCGGTTGACCTCCCCGCCGGGCGGGTACCGCCACCGGTAGGCTCCGTGGCGGCCGCGCGGCGTGCTTCCGTGGCGACGGCCGCGTGGTGTGCTCCGTGCGGGCGGGCCGATGGTGCCGTGGCGCGGGTCGCGCGCCCCGGCGTCCCGCGCGCCCCGGGTCGGGGCGGCGGGCATCATGGACGAGGGACATCCGCTCACGGCGCCGGAGGGCCGGCGATCCGCGAGGTACGGGCTGAGGAGGACGACGGTGGAGGAAAACGTGCGAGCCGGGCGATGCGTGGTCGCTGTGGACGGGCCGTCCGGTTCGGGGAAGTCCACCGTCTCCCGGCGGCTCGCCGCCGGTATCGGTGCCCGCTACCTGGACACGGGCGCGATGTACCGGGCGATCACCTGGGCGGTGCTGCGCTCCGGGGTCGACCTCACCGACGCCGAGGCGGTCGCCAAGGTCGCGGGTGAGGTGGACCTGCGTATCGGCACCGACCCCGAGGGGTACGCCGTGACCGCTGACGGGGTCAGCGTGGACAAGGAGATCCGTGGGCCGGAGGTGACCGGCGCGGTGTCCGCCGTGGCGGCCGTCCCGGCCGTCCGCGCGCTGCTGGTGGCCCGGCAGCAGGAGATGATCGCCAACGCCGGCCGGATCGTGGTCGAGGGCCGCGACATCGGGGCCGTGGTGGCGCCGGACGCCGACCTGAAGGTCTACCTGACCGCCTCGGAGGCGGCCCGGGCGGCGCGGCGCAGCGCCGAGGACGCGACCGACGCGGCGGTGACCGCCGCCGACCTGGCCCGCCGGGACCGTCTCGACTCGACCCGCAAGACGTCGCCTCTGCAGCAGGCGCCGGACGCCGTGGTGCTCGACACCACCGAGCTGGGCATCGACGAGGTCGTCCAGCGGCTGCGCGACCTGCTCGCCGAGCGGGGAGTGGCATGAGCGGGCGCGTCGCGGGGCGTCGTGGCGTCCCGAGCGAACAGCGAATTATCGGGCACAGCACGGTCGAGCCTCGTGGCGACGCCGGCCAGAGGGAGGCGTCGGCATGAGCGAGGGTGGTTGGGTCGAGCTGCGGGAGCCGGACCTCGAGACCGAGGAGCCGACCGGCCCGCAGCCGGTGGTTGCCGTCGTGGGCCGTCCCAACGTGGGCAAGTCGACGCTGGTCAACCGGATCATCGGCCGCCGGCAGGCGGTCGTCGAGGACGTTCCCGGCGTGACGCGTGACCGCGTGCCGTACGACGCGCAGTGGGCCGGTCGGGCGTTCACCGTGGTGGACACCGGCGGCTGGGAGCCGGACGCGAAGGACCGGGCGGCGGCGATCGCCGCGCAGGCCGAGGCGGCGGTGGCCACCGCGGACGTGGTGCTGTTCGTGGTCGACGCCATGGTGGGCTCGACCGACGTGGACGAGGCGGCCGTGAAGATGCTGCGGCGCAGCGCCAAGCCGGTCATCCTGGTGGCGAACAAGGCCGACAACGCCTCGATCGAGATGGAGTCCGCCTCGCTCTGGTCGCTCGGCCTGGGCGAGCCGTACCCGGTCTCCGCGCTGCACGGCCGGGGCTCGGGCGAACTCCTCGACGCGATCATGGACGCGCTGCCGGAGGCGCCACCGGTCGCCGAGCACCGGCCACGGGGCCCCCGTCGCGTCGCGCTCGTCGGACGCCCGAACGTGGGCAAGTCCAGCCTGCTCAACCGGTTCTCCGGTGAGGAGCGGGCGGTGGTCGACTCGGTGGCGGGCACCACCGTCGACCCGGTGGACAGCCTCGTGCAGATCGGCGGCGAGACCTGGCACCTGGTCGACACGGCCGGGCTGCGCAAGCGGGTCGGGAAGGCCAGCGGCACCGAGTACTACGCGAGTCTGCGGACGGCCTCGGCCATCGAGGCGGCCGAGGTGGCGGTGGTGCTGCTGGATGCCAGTGAGCCGATCAGCGAGCAGGACCAGCGGATCCTGTCCATGGTCACCGAGGCCGGCCGGGCCCTGGTGATCGCGTTCAACAAGTGGGACCTGGTCGACGCGGACCGCCGCTACTACCTGGACAAGGAGATCGACCGGGAGCTGCGCCGGATCCCGTGGGCGATCCGGCTGAACCTGTCGGCCGCGACGGGCCGGGCCGTGGACAAGCTCGCGCCGGCGCTGCGCAAGGCCCTCGCGAGCTGGGAGACCCGGATCCCGACGTCCCAGCTCAACCAGTGGCTCACCGCCCTGGTGCAGGCCACCCCGCACCCCGTGCGCGGTGGGCGGGCGCCGCGGATCATGTTCGCCACGCAGGCCGGCGTGGCGCCGCCGCGGTTCGTGCTGTTCACGACCGGGCCGCTGGACGCCGGCTACCAGCGCTTCGTCGAGCGCAAGCTCCGCGAGGAGTTCGGCTTCGAGGGCAGTCCGATCGAGATCTCCGTACGCCCGCGGAAGAAGGTCGGCCCGGGCGGCCGGGGCAAGGCGCACGGCTGATCGGACCCGAGGCGGGATCCGCCGGCCCCGACGTCGTACGGGGTGACGGGGCGTCCGATGGGTGTGTTCACCCGGCAGCTCTTCCTCGGCGACACGCTCGGGGCCTTGAGCCGCCGGGGTGCTTGGGGTCGGGTTCTCTGTGACACGTGGTCAGTTGGGGTCGGGGTGCGTGGCACCCCGACCCCTTGATCGATCTGATGCCTCCGGCACCGGAGTGTCCGCCGCAATCGGACCGCGCTTGGGAGTCGATCAAGGCCGGAAGCTCGGTGGTTCTTCCCGTCGACGCCGTCGCCCCTATACCTATCCTCCTAGGATGCTTTAGCGGTGGTGGGGCAGGTCATGCAGGCAGGACCGGCGTCGCGCCGCTGGGTGCGTGGCGGGTGGGGCCTGTGCGGACGGCGTGAGGAAGCTGCGCTAAGCTGTACCGGTTGCCGCAGGGGAGACCATGCGGCAGCATCGGGACGTGGCGCAGTTTGGTAGCGCACTTGACTGGGGGTCAAGGGGTCGTCGGTTCAAATCCGGCCGTCCCGACAGCATGAAGAAAGGCCGCTGACCGGAGCGTATGCCCTGGTCAGCGGCCTTTCGCTTGTGCTGAAACAGTCGCGCGTCGGCGAGCTAGACGGCGCGTAGCTGGGGACCAGTTGGGGACCGGCGAGCCTTCAGGTGGGCGCTCAACGCCTCTCCCGCGTCCGTGATCGACTGTCGGTCGGGGTGTAGGTATCGCTGCGTTGTGCTGAGCGAACCGTGTCCAGCGATCTTCCGTAGGACGTGTACCGGCACGCCTGCGTCGGCCATCCAGGTCAGCCCGGTATGCCGTAGGTCGTGCCGGCGTAGATGTTCGTAGCCGAGCTGGGTGACCACCTCATCCCAATGCGTCGCGTCCCGCAGCACCGCGGTGGTGATCCGGCCGCCGCGCGGCCCGGTGAACAGTCGGGCATCGGGCTTGGACACGGCGTCCAGGCGGTGAGCAACGATCGGCCGGACCTCTTCGATCAGCGGCACGGTGCGGGCACGTTTGCCCTTGGTGCCTTTGTCGATAAGGCCACCGGGGCTCGGCGTGGTCTGCCGGCGCACAGTCCACATCCAGGTTTCCCGGTCGATGTCCTCGGCCCGGACGCCGGACACCTCGCCGATCCTGGCGGCGGTGCAGGCTGCGAATATCACCACGTCGGCCCAGCCGGTGAAGTGGTTCGCGGACCGCTCGACCAGTGCATGGGCGAGCCGAGTCAGCGCGTCCCAATCCGGCAGTGCGAGCGCGCGGGGATCGTCCAGCTCGTCCGCCGCCCGCCGGTATTCACGCTGCCATCCGGTTACCTGTGCGGGATTCCGCTCGATGATGCCGTCACGTACGGCCTGCTCAAGTACCCGGACCAGCACGGCAAGACTGTTCTTCACCGTTGACCGGCTGCACTCGTCGGCGATCCAGGAGTGAACGGCCCGATCTACGGCACCGTTGGTGATCATTCGCACCGGTATGTGGCCGAGCGTTGGAACAACTCGCTTGCGCCACCCCGCCAGGTAGGGATCAAGCGTCTTGCGTTCCAACCCGCGCAGTGCCAGCGTCATCACGCTCTCGCCGTACTCGGCAAGACGCTTGGTCGCCGCGAGCGGATCGACGCCACCCTGTGCGGCACTTGCCATTCCGTCGATCCACGCTTGCGCCTCTTCCGGCGTCGCGACCGAGATCGACTTGGATAGGCGTCGTTTGCTCGTCGGGTCGGTCCACCGGACGCGCGCACGGTAGGGGCGTTCTCGGCCGGGCCGGCACTCCACATCGGTCGCCAGGCGTATGCCGATCGGCGGCTGCTGAGGTGCCACCGTCACGCCGCCTGCGGGTAGACGCGACGCTCGAACAACCAACGCTCCACATCGGCCGTCGCGTACTTCACCACCCGGTCCGAGATCTGGATAAACGGCGGACCCTGAAAGGGCGGGGCGGTGCGCCAGCGTCGGATGGTCGACGGGTCTACGTCAAGCAACTCGGCAAGCTCCTCGGTGGACATAAACGGCTTGGGCGAGAGGCGGATGGTCATATCTCCTTCCTGAGCGGTGGCGTTTGGTGGCTGATTCTGCGGCACGAGTCGCACGTTGAGCGCCTTTCTGACCGGGTGCGGGTTTGGGGGTGGGTCGATGGCTCGGCGTCTCAGCGGGCGTTAGGGCGGCCCGCTGAGAGCGCCGTAGAGCCAAGATCTTTGGGTTCCGAGGGTGGTTGGGTAGGGCCTGGGCTGAAACATGGCGCATCGCTCGTGTTTCAGCTGATCTGATCGACTGACCCCTGATATGCCGGTGTCACCGATCCTCGATAACGTTTTCGCTGGTCAGGGCCGGTCGGGTGACTCCGGTGACTCGGGTGACAGCGGGGACACCTAGGCGGGGAGCCGGTACCGGCCGCCGGGGTCGCAGGCGACTTGGCCGGCGTCGAGCATCCGACCGCAGGTCTTCTTCACGTTGGCCTCGCCCAACCCGGTGCCCTGTGCGATGGCCTTGGGCGTGCTGCCGGGGTTTTGGCGTAGCCAGCGCAGGATCGCGGCGCGGGTGTCGCTGACCTCGTGGTGCTCGGCGGGGCCGTCGAGCATGGTCCACGCCCCGGCGGCCGGGTCGAACGCCAGCGCGTATTCCGCTTCGTCGACGTCGCGGCCGGTCACGTGCAGCACGCCATCGGCCGACCCGCGCGGGCGGCGCAGCACGAGGGTGGCGTCAGCGGCCCCGGCGAGGCCGTTGGTGCCGGACACGGCTTCCAGGAAGTCATCCGATCCGGCCTTGCGGACGTGATGCACGAGCACCACCGCGACGCCGTAGGCGTCGGCTACCTTCTTCGCCCGGCCTACGGCGGCGTAGTCGGCGTCGTAAGCGGACATGCCCGGCGCGGACGATCCGCGTAGCTTGGCGAACACGTCGATGATGACCATGCGGGCGTTGCGGTTGCGGTCCAGCCACGCGGCGATGGCTTCGTCACCGCCTTGCGGCAGCGGCGGGCACGCCGTGGCCAGGGTGAGGCCGGTCGGTGCGGGTCGTCCGGCGAGGATCCTTCCCATGCGGGACTGCAACCGGCGCGGGGTGTCCTCCAACGCGAGGTACAGCACCGGTCCCGGCTCGGTGTCGATGCTGCCGAACGCCTTGCCACCCTCGGCGACGGTCAGGCCGAGGCCGAGGGACAACCACGACTTGCCGACCTTCGGCGGCCCGGCGAGCAGGTTCACGCCCTCGGACAGCACACCGGGCACCGCCCAGCGTGGGGGAGGGAACTCCATCGCCATCAGGTCAGCGGCGGTCCACGCGGTGCGGATACGACCCGGCTCCCGCCGGATCGGAGCGATGACCTCGGCGGCCGTGTCGTCGCCCGGCTGCACCACGCGCAGGTCGGGCCGCTCGGCGGGGGCGCTCATGCCGCCACCGTTCGGGGACGGCGCGCCCCGGCACGCAGCCCGGACGCGATGGTGCGCGCCGTCTCGACGGGCCGTAGGCCGGCGGTGTGGGCGGCGTCGGTGAGCACGGCAGTGGCGTCGTCCTCGGCGAGCGCGCCACCGGCCACGAGCTGGCCGAGGGCAACCGCGGAACGGTAGAGCGCGTGATTGCGGCCGCCGGGTGCGGCGCCGGTGACCTCGGCGACCTGGCGGCGGATCGCCGCGTCAAGGTAGGCGGCGCGGCGGCCGGTGCCAAGGTCCACCACGACGGGCCGCTGAGGCGGCAGCGGTGCCGGCGTCAGCAGCGCTGCGAGCCATGCCGGCAGCGGCGCGGGGTCGGTGTCCAGGTCCACGGTGTAGGGACGCCCGGCGACGGTGCTGCCGGCCGCGACGACGTAGCCGCCATGGGCGCGGGTGTCCACCATCG
The DNA here is from genome assembly GCF_036184225.1 of Micromonospora globbae. Lineage (NCBI taxonomy): Bacteria > Bacillati > Actinomycetota > Actinomycetes > Micromonosporales > Micromonosporaceae > Micromonospora > Micromonospora globbae. The sequence goes on along the minus strand of NZ_CP108084.1, from coordinate 2,893,830 downwards.
GGCCGAGGGTGCCGGCCGTGTTGCGCAGCGCCGGCCCGGTTGCCGGGTGCCGGTAGTACAGGTGGGTGCCGCCTCTGCCGGTGGTCACGGTGTAGGTCGGGGCGATGCGCGCGCCGTGGTTGGCGGCCAGGTCGGCGAGCACGGCCAGGCCGTCACGCCCACCCTCGGCGGGACTCTTCGGCGTGTCCAGATCAACCACCACCAGCGCGGACGGGCCGCACGCCACGCCGATGCCGTAAGGGCCGGCGGACCAGCAGCGGCGGACACGGGCCGGGTCGGTGGTGGCGCGGGCCTGCCAGTCACGCACGGCGGGCCGCTTGTCGTCGGGGCGTAGCGGGAAGATGTGCCATCCGCGTTCGGCGTGGGCGAGCGCGGCGGCGAGCAGGTCAGACATGCTGTCTCCTGTCGTGTTCAGGCGGTGCGGCGGTGGGCGCGGGCGGCGGCTAGGTCGATCAGCGCGCCGCCCGCGTCGGCGGTGTCGGCGGCCGGGGCACGGCGGCCCGTGGCGGTGAGGGTGAGTCGCAGGTAGAGCCGGTAGCGGCCGGCGTCTGTGCCGGTCAGCGGCCGGCGGATGCCGTGCTGGGTGAGGTGCCCGGCGTCGGTGAGCGCGGCGGTTGCGGCGTCCAGCTCGGCCGGCGTGCCGGTCAGCCAGACTTCAAGGCCGGACAGGCGCGCGTCGCGGGGCGATGGCCGGTCATGGCGTGGGCGGGTGGTCATTGGTGGCCGCGCTGGTACTCGGTGCGGATGTACTCGATGACGCGGCGGCCCACGCGGGGGCGCTTGCCGGTGCCGGCGCAGTGGTGGCATTCGCGCTTGAGTCGGATGATCAGGCCGCGCCGGTCGCCCGTGCCATTGCAGCGGCGACAGGGGCCGAACGGCATCGCGTAGCACTTGATCAGATACCACGCTGCGTAACCGGCAATGGCGAGGCTAGCTAGCAGGGCGAGGTTGACCACGATTCGCCTCCCGAGGGCCGCTTCAGGGTGCAGAGGGCTTGCGCCGCTAGGGGCTAGGGCGCTGATCAGGTTTGGGATAGGGCGCTAGTGGTGCCGCTAGGTCTAGCGGGCGTCGGCGCTAGACCTAGCGGCGATCCGTGGCGTTAGCCGGCGGCCCGGCCGCCGTGGTCGCGGTCACGCTTGGTGATCGCGGTGAGGATGTGCGCGCGGTCGATGCCGCGCCGGTTAGCGCCCTTGCCGGTGGCCGGGTCGGTGCCCCAGACCTGGCCGGTGGTGACGCCGTAGGGCTTGAGCGCGGCGGTCAACTGCTCGCGTGTGAGGCCGGTGTAGACCTCGGGCCGCAGCCCGGCGAGCCGGTCGCAGACCACCTCGGACCACAACTTGCTCTCGCTGTCGGACATGACGGCGGCGATGTCGTCGAGCAGCGTGTCCCTGCGGACGGCGGTGGTGTCCACGGCCTGGCCGGCGGCGTGGCCGGTGAGGGTGCCGGCCTTCTCCCGCAGCGTCCCCGCCCGGCGGATCACTGCCTCTGCGGTGGGGCCGTCGATGTAGTAGGTGCGGGTAATGGTCGGGTCGTCTCCCTCACCGGCGAGGTAGCCGATGCCCCGGTCACGGCGGCTGAACATGGTGGCCTTGATGCCGGACTTGTGCATCGACGTGCCGAGCACCATGTCGTTTTCGGTGTGGCCCATGACCTTGAGGCAGAACCGCAGCACCGCGTTAGCTGAGATGCCGGTCGGGAGGCTCTTGGCGTCCGGGCGCTGGGTGGCCAGGATCAGCGTGATACCGGCGGCCGGGCCACGCTTGATCAGGTCGGTGCAGATTTCCTCGAACTCGTCGCCGTACTTGGGGTGCTCGAACCACACCTGGCACTCATCAACGCCGATGACGATCGGCTGCAACCCGAGGCGCTTGGTGCTGGCCAGGTCCGGGGTGACCTTGTTCTCCGGGCACAGGTCACGCGGAAGCTCCCGGATGACCTTCGTGCGTCGCCGCAGCTCGGCGCGGACCTCGCGCATGGCGGCCAGGCCGTAGGCGATGTCCTCATCTTCGTCACCGGCCCGGTAGCGGTGGCAGATCGGCTCAAGAGGCGACAGGTCACCGGTGCCCTTGAGGTCGAACGCCAGCACCCACGCGCGCGGGTCGAGCGCCGCGCCGAGCATCGCCAGACGCAGGGAGAACGTCTTACCCATACGCGGAATCGAGCCGATGATCATCGACGCGAACATCAGCGTGAGGGTCACGGCCCGGCCGCGCGGGTCGGTGCCGAACGGGAACGGCTTGAACAGGTCCACCGCACCCGACTTGAGCAGCGGCCACGCGCCCTGCTTGGACCGGGACATGTCCTTGTCGGCGACGAACAGCACGAGCCGGCCGGGGTGAATCTCGGCGTTGGCCTCGGGCCACACGCACCCGAGCGGGCGGGTCAGCGCGGCGGCCAACTCTTCGCGCTTCTCCACCACCGCCGAGGCGGTGACGCCGCGCGGCAGCTCCACATCGGCGCGCCACCCGGTGCCGTTCTCCCGCGTGATCGGTGCAGGGAACCACCGCTTGCCGGTGTCCCCACGCCGCAACGCCTGGTTGATGCCGGGGATGTTCAGCGCGGCCAGGGCGCGCACCACCTCATCCGAGGTCAGCGGCGTGACCGGGGCGCGGACCACGGCGGTGTCGAGCAGCGGCCGGTCGGCCGGCGCGCCGATGAACCCGAACACCACCAGCACGGCGGTCAGCGCGGCGACCTGGGCGACGGTCGGCGCGACGGCGAGCAACCCGAGGGCGGCCAGCAGCACGCCGACGGTCGGCACGGCGGTCAGGCCGCGCCAGCGCACCCGCCGGTCACGCTGGCGCGACAGCGTTTGGTAGACCTTGGCCTCTTCCGGCCGGTCGATCGCGGCCCGCACGACGGCCTGTCGTACCGGCTCGCCTTCCAGGTCGAACAGCCACCGCACGTAGCCGCCGACCACCCGGCCGACGCCGCGCGGGGCGCGCCAGGCGAGCTTGCCGGCGTACTTCGGCAGCCGCAGCCCGTGATACAGGGCGCTGTGCCCGGTCAGGCCAATCGCCCACGTCAGATTCCCGGTGAACTCCGAGCGTGAACGCAGCCAGCCCGGCAGGATCGGCCGGCGCTGCGCGTCACGGAAACCGGCGAGGGTGAACCGCGGGCGTCGCTGCGCGGCGATGCTGTCCACCAGCACCGGGCCAGCCTCGGTGGTGTCGTCGTCCGGGTCGCCAGCGGCGGCGCGGCGGGACCGGGCGGCGTCCAGGTCCACCACCTCAGCGCCGGTGGTGTCGTTCAGGTCGGCTTCGGCCGCCTGCCAGTCGAAACGGTCATCCTCGTGAGGGCTAGCCACGGCGGGCCTCCTTGCGGATCGGGCTGATGGGGGCGCAGAGGTGGGCGTCGGTGTCGATCTGCCACGGCGTGATGCGAGTCAGGCCACGGGCGGCGAGGGCGGCGGCCACGGCGGTGAACTCCCGTTCGTCGGGCCGGTCGTAGGGTCCGGTGCGGGTCGGCAGGTCGACCCATTCGGTGCCCTGCGCGTAGCGGATGAGCAGCACGTAACCGTCGCCGGACGCGGCGGGGGCGATGGTGGCGCGCAGCGGAGTGCCGAGCCAGAACGGCCGGCAGGGACGAAAGCGGGTGGCGGCTCGCCGCAGCGCCCGCACGGGTGACAACATCAGGGTCTCTCCAAATGGTGTGAGTGCCGGACGGAAGAGGGCCGGCGGCACGGCACGGTTTCTCAGGCCAGGGGCCGTGCCGCCGGGCGGCGCTAGTCGTGCGAGCGCACGAGGTGAGCGAGGGCGGCGCCCATGCCGAGCACCGCGACCGGCAGGCACGCGACGGCGGTGGTGATCCACCACGGCGCGGCGTCCATGCCGGCGGCCACGAGCAGGTGATAGGCGACCTGGCCGAGCGCCCCAACCCCGAGGGACGCGATGGCGGACCACTTGGCGAACCGGCGTGCCCGCTCGGGCACGCGGCCGGACAGCCACACGTAGAGCGCGTACGCGCCGTACGTCTCCACGCCGATCGGCAGCGTGATCGCGGTGTCGATGGTCCATCCGGAACCGATGCCGGGCAGCAGGTTCACTTTGCCGAATCCGGTGAGTCCGCCGAGTCCGACCCAGCCGCCCCAGATGGCGACGAACGCCGGCAGCGCCAGCAGCACCACCGGCCACACCACCGCCGGACGCGGCGGCGCGGCCGGCTTGGCCGGGGTGGGCGTGACCGGGTGACCGGGGGTGCTGGCCTCGGCATCTGCCTCGATCGCCTCGGCCGGAGCGGCGTCTGCGGCGGGTGCGGTGGACTCGGATGCGGCCGGTGGGGTGGCCGGGTCCGTGGCGGGCGTGTGGGTGTCGGTGGGGGACAGCTCCACCCGCTCGGCGAGGCTGCCGCGCGTGACCATCGCGGCGTGCAAGGCGTTGACGTGGGCCTGCCGGTCGCGTTCTTCGCGCAGCCGCGACAGCAGTTCGTCGGCCTTGGGTGCGCCGATGCGGTACTCGCGCATCAGCCGGTTGCGTGACGGGATCGCGCCGAGTTCGGCGGTGAGCTTGCGGGCGGCCGGCAACAGGTCTTCGACGGGTTGGGGGTAGCGGGTGCCGTTGATCGTGGGGGCAGTCATGGCAGCGGTGTCCCTTCTCGGTTAGTGCTTGCATCCGGGGCAGTGCAGGCCGGGGCAGCAGACCCCGGAACGGCGCAGCAGCAGCGCGATGACGGCGAGCACGAACAGCCCACCGGCCAGTACAGGCAGCAGCGCAATCAGCGCGGTGACGAGCTGCACCGCGACCCAACCGGCCACCGCCACGGCGACCGTGGCCGGCACGGCGACGGCCGCGACGGTCACTGCTCGGCGGCGGGACCGGGCGTAGACGGTGCGGGCGGGGCGGGGCCGGTCGATGAAGCGGACCGTGACCCACACGCGCGGGTCGGTGCCGGGCATCTGCCGGGGAATCGACATGGACAGCAACCGGTCGGCGTCGCGCAGGGTGGCGACGGCGGCGGCGACCTCGGCCGGTGTGCCGACGATCCGCCGGTTCACGGCGTGCCCGGCGGGCCGGCGCAAGGTGGTGATCGGGCGTGTCATGCGGCCACCTCCTGGGGGTAGGCGCAGGTCAGGCACTCGCCGAGCGAGCGCGGGATGTAGTACGGCCGCACCTGGCCGCAGGTGCGGCAGGTGCGCCGGGCCAGCAGCGCGGCCCGGATAGCCCGCAGTTGCGCGGGGGTGGCGGTGCGTTTCGGTGCGGCCAGCTCGAGCCGGTACAGGTACGCGGCACGGATGCCGCCGACACCGGCCCAGAGCACCTGAGCGGCGACGGGTTGACCGCCGGGGCGTAGGCCGGCGGCGGCCAGTTGGCGGCGGGTGGCGTAGCCAGGCGGGGCACCCTGCCACCAGTAGGTGGGGATGCCGTACCGCGCCCCGTCCGGGTCGTGAAAGGCGGCGCGGATGCGGGACATCAGGCCACGCGGCCCGGGTCGGTGGCGCGGGCGGCCAGCTCGGCGGCGGCGCGGGTGACGCGGGCCTCGGCCCGCCGCAGACGCCGCCAGTCCAGGACGGTCGGGCCGCCGTGGTCCTCGGCGTAGAGCATCGTGATTTCGGCGTCGAGCAGGTCCAGCTCGGCCGCGATCAGCGGCCACTCCGACTCGATGCCGGCCAGGTCGGCGGCGGTCGGCTCGACGGGGACGGGGGCAAGGCGCTTCCTCACAGGAGCCTCCGGGGGAGTCGATGTGAACGGGGGAGGACTCGGGGCGTGGCGAGATCCACGCCCCGAGGCCGTGCTGTAGCGCGCGCTGTCCGCCTCACTCGCTCCGCTCGCCCGGGACCTACCGGGGTCGGCCACCATGTGACTCAAGGCAAAGTTCCTGATCAGCGGCCTCACGCGCTTGTTCCTGTCGCTGTGGAGTTGTCAATGAACGACCTGATCCGGCGTCCATGGGCGTACGGCAACCTGCGCCGCCGTTCTCCTGACCATCCGGCCGGATACAACTCGACGTTGTATTCGCAAGCTACAGCGCGACGTTGTATTCGCGCAAGGATGACTACCGCGTAGGCTTGTACTGATGTCTGCTGCTGATCTGCCCACCGACTGGTGGACTACGGAGCACGTGCGTGCCTACCTGGCGTCGGTAGGTGCCCCCATCAGCCGTGCCACGTGGGCCTCCTACGTGTCTCGCGGCCAGGCGCCCGCGCCCGATCGGATGTTCGGCCGCTCCCCGGCCTGGAAGCCCAGGACCATTCAGCAATGGCAGGCGGAGAGGCCACGCAAAGGCACCCCGACCGAGTAGTCCGGATCATCTGATGCCTCCCCTCATTGGCTTCGGTCTTTATCGGGCTCCGGCCCGCCTGCCTATGAGACTGCCTCGCGATCTACGAGTCGGGCAGACCCCAGGCACGGACACGAGGGACACGGCGTATGTCCACTGAGGCCACTCGGCAGTTCAAGCCCAATCTGGTGCTGGTCAACCGGCGCAAGGCTGCCGGGTGGGAGTCGCGGAAACGCGCCGCGCGGGAGCTGCACCGCCTCGGCCTACAGCACGGCATCCGGGGGACACCCACGGTCGAGGCGATCGAGAAGGCGATGTACCGCCATGAGACGGGCCGGGTGGCGGTCACTGACCCGATTTACCGGCAGCTCTACTGCCTGGCCTACCGCGCCAAACCGCATGACCTGTTCGGGGAGCTAGCAGGGGACGCCTCGGAGCGTCCGCACTTCACACTCCGGTCACATAAGTTCGTGCCGACGTACGTAGGCGTGGAGGGCGTCAAGGGGCTCTGTCATGCGCTCGACTTCACCACGGCCGAGACGCAGTGGCATGCCTGTCGGTCAACCCCTGTCGACCATCCGGAGGGGGAGTGCACCCTGTACGTCTGGCCCTCCGGTGCCGTGGTGTTCCACCTGGTCGAAGAGGTGCAGATGTCGACCATTGCCGCCCTAGCAGCGTGGCGCAAGGTGTCCTACGGGGACAACATCAAGTGGGCAGCCGACTACCTCTGCCGCTTCATTAGCGAGGTCGACCAGGACTCGATGTACGTGCTCGGGGCTCACTGGCTCACAGAACCGGCCTGGCCGGCCGAACTGCTCGATGCCGCCCTGCGCATCATGGCAACGCCGGCGGTCCTACTGCACCGCGATCGTCCGATGGACGATGAGCACCTGGCCCACGCCGAGCTGATAGAACAGTCACTGCTCTCCGAGCAGTACGACCACACGGGGATTGAGTCGTTCGGCGTACGCGGCATCTCATGCGGATACGCCTCATGGTCCGGTGTCGTCTACCACCCAGTCGCGCCAGAGCGGGCTCTCACGGAGGCTGAGCTAGTTGCCTGCGAACTGGCAGTGCAGTCCGTCTGGGCGCTCACCGACGCGATCACCCGTCAGATTGAACAGGGCAGGGATCCGGAGATTCCGCCTGAGTACGGGTGGCGCTATCTTCGGGGAGTCCGCTCCCGACTGACTACCTCCCGGCCACGCGAAACCGGCCAGCACCAAACGATGCGTAGAGCGATCCTGCGGACGAGCGACCTGATGCCGGCGCTTGAGCAAGCCATCGAAACCCTGCGAGAGATGGATCGAGGTTGAGGCCATGACGGCAACCCGGCCAGTCCTGGTGGTGACTGATGTGCAGAATGGATTCGTCAGGGAGCAGTCGGCGCACGTCGTACCAATCATCGCCGCGCTGGTCGAACGCTGGCAGGGTGACATCCTGTTCACCAGATACCTGAACTACCCCGGTAGCCCATATGAACGACTCTTCGGTTGGCGTCGGCTCCAGTCTCCGCCTGAAACTGACATCGTGCCCGAGCTAGCGCCGTTTATGAGTCGCGGGATAGTGCTCGACAAGACCGTCTATGGTCCGTTCACGACTGAAGGTGAAGAGCTTGTCAAGCAGCGCGGATGGACGGATTTCTACTTCTGTGGAATCGCAACCGAGAGCTGTGTATTGAAGGGGGCTGTGGATGCCTTCGAACGCGACCTAACACCGTGGCTGATCGCTGATGCATCTGCGAGCCACGCCGGTCCTGAGGCGCATACCGCAGGTCTCCTGGTCGCTCGCCGCTTCATTGGCCCTGGCCAAGTGATCACGCAGGCCGAGATCCCGGCCACGCTCGTCGGAGACCACCGAGCCGCGACGTCCCATGGCTGAAGTGTCACTCGTGTCACCCATGTCACCAAAAGGGCTTGACCTGGTTGAACTTCCTGTAAGCCTGGTGACAGCACGGTGACATCCTCCGGGTACCCGAGCACGCTCGGAGCGGGCGCAAAGCCGAAGCGGTAGCCGGACCGTCAGACCAATCCGTCGGATTCCTGCCAATGTGGAACCTCCAGCCGGAGGCCTGGCGATGACTAATGCGGGCGTGGGAGCCGGCAGTCCACCATGATTCACGACCAAGAAGGCGAGGTCAACTAGAGATGGCGGCGGGAGATGGGGCATGACAGAATCCAGCAATCAGTTGGAAATGGCTACCTCTCAAGACGGCGACCAGGATGATCGCGTTGGGGATCACCTCAACCGTGAATGGATGACACTGGGGGAGCAGATAGAGGAAGGATTCGACCGTCTCCGTGTTGGCGTAGAACGAAATCCAAAGCTGCAATCGATCGCTCGTGATCTCGTGGTAACGCTCGACGTCGCGAAGAAATCTTTAAGAGAAATCGAAGGTCACGAGCATCTAGTTCCTGCCCTGCGCATGTCAAGGTATAGACAGCTCGACCAGGTAGTGCATCGTGCTGAACAGGGGATCCTCAACGCCGAATATTCTGCCGTCTTAACCGATCTTTCCTTCATCATGGAGCTGGTCGCCGCCATGGCTGAGGATCTGCTTGAAGCGAATCGGATCGACGAGCTTGACCGGCGCGCGTTAAAGTTCGTGCAGCAATCGATCAGGCATCAAGGGGAAGTGCTGTCAGTTGCTGCCGCGCGCGCATATCTCGAGAATACGGCAGAACGAATCACTCAGATTCGCGAAGACGCGGAGGAGGCGGCCGGGGTAATCGCAGGCAGCGAGATTGCTAGTTTCTACCTAGAGCACGCCCAAATGGAGCGCCTCCGTTACCGGGCGTGGAACGCCGTTCTCGTGGTAACGGTTCTTGCCTCGATTTCCTTGACCTGGTTTATCGTGTCTCGCGCCGGGGATGCTCCATTGACCGCTCAAGAGATAAGCAGGCTTGCGCTCGCGCTGCCGCTGTTAACGCTTCTTGTGTATGCAGGCCGGCAGGCTACCTTCCATCGAGACCAGGAAAGCTCGGCGCGGTTGACGGCGGTGCAACTAAGAACGGTGAGATCTTTCACGGATGCATTGCCGTCGTCGGGCAAGGAGACCGTCATGCTGATGCTTGCTGAGAAGGTGTTTGGTGGGGTTGCGAGAGTGCCCGCGGAACCAGAGGATGGTGGCGATTCGGATAATGGCGGCATTGTTCTGGATCAGGCGCGCCGTTTCCTAGCAGTGAGAGATCCCGGTGCGCTTCAGAGATAACAAACTCGTCCGTTACTCACGGGACCGATCGCCGCGCCGTTTCCTTGGCGCGGGTTCTTTGGCTGCTTAGCGTTGACTGCCATTCCTGTCCCCTGGTATTAGTGGGTGTCTCCTAGATGGTTCGTCCGCGAAGCACAGATCGTCCCGCAGCAAGCAGGGCATGAAGTTCCGCCGGGCTCATGGACCTTGCGCCTTCTCCTCTTCGCTCGATTATGGAAATGAATGATCCTTCGTTTCGGCCTGCAACAATGGCCCCATGCACGAGGAACGGGCGGGAAGACTCCGACTGCAGCGGTATTCCGATCAGCATGAGATATCCACCTTGTACGGGTACTTGATCTATCGCAAGTCCCTCGATTGGGGGATAGATGTGGCTGTCGAGAACATTGCGATAGCGTCCGACCGCATTTGCCGGAAACTGCAGCGGTGTGACTTTGGTAAGCGTGTCTGCGCCGTCTCGCTTCGTTGTTCTAAAACCTAGGACAAGAAGGCCTGCTTCTCGTCCGTTCGCAAACCGGGCCACATCTTGTGCAAGTTCAACCTTCCCCGCAAAAGACTCCACATCGTATCCGCGCGACTTGACCTCTAGCCAGGTCGATTCATGTAGGCCTAGCAGGGCGTTTGGGGTTCCCGTGAGCAGGATTTGACGTACCGCGTCGACCTTGACGCTGCCCACTGGCCTAGGCCGTTCAGGCAGCTTAAGCAAGTGGCTGCAGACCTCCTGAAGGGAGAACATCTCTCGGGTCGTTCTATGGTCTGCTTGGCTGCATACGTGAAAGTCCCAATACAGATCGTTGTACTTCACCTCACCGATCTTGTCTCGGTTGACCTCGAAGACCGTTCGAAGGAGTTCTTCAACGCCCTCTTTATCTTTCCACTCCGGTGCCTCTGCTGACATAATAATTTCAAGGCAACCATCCATTGCTTTGGATATTAGGAGGGCCTCTGGGCCGTCACCTTCTATTGTTAGATAAAGGTGGTTGTCATTTGGCAATTTCGTCGTCTGGATGAGGTTATGCCACTCGGCTAGCGTTACGTCCTCGACGAAAGCGCGATCCACTTCCAAATCTGCGACCGTGCTCATGCGTCCGAACAGCCGTCCATCCGAGTCGCGAAGTTGCTTATTTTCGGGATCCCATGCTATGCCCATAGCTTGTATCGTGCCACGGTCCATCAATGCTCTCAATCTCTCGGGCGTTGATGCCTCGTCGCCTCACGGTCGCCGTTGTGACTGATCGAGGTTGAACAGTGCAAACGCTGGCTAAGGAGGTAACGCGCTTGCGCGCCTCAAGGATCACCCACCGGGACGCGCGCGTCCTGGGGACCGCTCGGGGACCGCACGCCATGAGCGCGGCTGCGTCAACCTGCGTGCATCTAGACGTGACGCTGGCTCGGATAACGCGAGTGACGTGCGATTGCGTTTCCCGCTCCGTTCTGGGGGTCAAGGGGTCGTCGGTTCAAATCCGGCCGTCCCGACAGAGTTTCAGCAGGTCAAGGCTTTGATTCACTTCGGTGAGTCAGGGCCTTCTTGCAGTTTCGTCTTACAATTCATCGCGTACGCTCGTACTGCTGGAATCCGTTGTGTAGCAGTCACCCGAACAGCCCTGATTCGAGGTGCTCGGCCGCCACCTTCAGGTGGCTGCTGTCCGAGTGGACGTAGACCCGTTTGGCCAGTGTGCCGCCGTCCGCGCGACCGGCCCAGGCCGCCAGCACGACGTCGGGCACGCCGGCACCGGCCAGGTAGGTCAGGCAGGCGTGCCGGGCGTCGTACGGCCGGACCTTGCGTACGTCGACCTTGGCCATCACCTCGTACACCCAACGGCGGAGCCAGTCGGTGCGCTGCGGCTGGCCGAGTTCGTTGATCAGGACGTAGCCGCTGTCGACGTAGGCCTTGCCAGCCTTCAGGCGCTCCTTCTTCTGCAGGGTCTGGAAGGCCATCAGCGCTTTCGTTACCGTTGCCGGCATCGGTAGGCCGCGTTTGCCGGCCGCCGACTTGGCCTCCTTCTCCTCGATCTCGCCGTCGACGAGCGTCCGCTGTTCTCACCGGCTGCGATCGTGCCGGCCTCGAGGTCGACGTCGGACCAGCGCAGGCCACACACCTCAGCGGGTCGCAGGCCCATGAACGACAGCAGGCAGGGTGCGTACAGGCGTTCGCCGTGATGCCTGTCAGGAACGCCTTCACCTCCTCCTGGGCCCAGTGCTTACGCTCCGCACGCGCTTCGGTGGCGGCCTTGGCTGCTGCCCTGGGGATGGTCACGAACGCGGCGACGTTGCGCACCACGAGCTGGTGGCGAACCGCCACGTTCAGCGCGGTCCGGAGCCGTCCGAGCGTCAGGCGCACCGATCGGACCGCCCAGGCCCGTCCCCGGCTTGCCGCCACGCCGCCGGCCCTCCGTGAGCATCCAGTCGATCAGCGCTCGATGTCGGCCTCGGTTACGTCTTGGAGCGGCTTGCCGCCGAGACGGGCCCGGACCGGCAGGAGTGCGTCGCGATAGTTCGCGGCAGTGGCCTTCTCCACGTCACGGGTGGCCGACATCAACCATTCGTCGAGGAATTCGTCGACCGAGATTCTTGCCGGGCCGGACGTACGTGCCTCGGCCGGTCTCGTGCTTGATCCGTGCGTACTCCGCCCTGGCTTCCTTTCTGGTGTCGAGGGCGTAGGTCCGCTGGTCGCGACGTCCATCTGGCTTGCGTCCGACGTCGATGACGAACCGGTAGCGGGTCTTGCCACTGTGAAGCGTGATCTTCTTGATCGGGTCCGAGGTGCTCACGTTGGTCCTGTTCCTTTCGCGGAGGGATGGGTTGGCGCCCCGGCTTCAGCCCGGGAACGGCGGCGAGCTTGACGCAATGGTTACCTAGAAGCGGTACCTATCCGCGGTCCTGAAGGTGCCCATGCGATGGCGGATGGCGATAACCGATGTGGGATGTGGGAATCTCGACTCGTCATCCAGCCGTCCAGTGCTCGCCGAGGATTTGAGGCATGCCGCGACAGCGTCCTGTCGCCGAGAATCTGCCGCCGTTGCCTGAGCGGGAGAAGCGGGATCAGCAGGTCAAGATTCGGCTCACACCTTCGGAGATAGCGAGGCTGGCGGTGATGCGGCCCGACCTCACGCCGTCCGGGATTGTTGCGTTGCTCGTCGATGACGGGCTCGCCGGGCGGTACCAGCCGGCGTGGGCGGACGCTGGTTTGGACTACGCCGCTTCGTCTTTGCGGACGCGCACGCACTCGGCTCGTGGTCCACAACCATCCTCTCGATGGCCTTGCCGACGTGGTGTTCTGGGGTCGGGACGAAGAGCAGATCGCCGCCGGGTTCGGTGCTCAGCGCACCGGCACGCCGGGGGAGGACGGCTACGGCTGGCTCAAGCTTCCGGTGCGGGATGCCTATGCGCGGGCGGTCGCGCTCAACGACCGCAAGAACGCTGCTCCGCCGCGCATTTTCGCCTTTGACTTCCGCCCGCACTCACCTCACTGGCAGGTCATGGCAGGCGTGCGGGCGTCCGAGAATGAGGCATTCACCATCGAAGTCGGCGGTGCCCAGATCATGATGGCGATGCCGTCCGTCGACGACGGGTTCTTCCCGGTCGACTTGGACGTCAACGCTTCGGGCGCCCCCGTTGCGGTCCGGATCACGGTGGCCGGCGAAGACTGACAGCGCCGGCTCGGACCAGGCCGCTCCGCACGCAGCGGGGTGCCGACCTCAACCGGCGTTACTCCGACCACGCCCGACACCACTCAGCCGTTACGGCGCGTTGCTGGTCCCGCGAGGTCGTGAGCAGCTTCGCTCGGGGCTGACGTTGCCAGCACTGCGCCGGTTCGGCGATCACACGGTGCCACCGCTGCCATAGCGTCCCGCACCGCAGCATGGATGGCTGTCAGTCGGCGACGCGTTGGATGAGGACCCGGCGTGCGCCGGCGTCGAGCAGTGCCTGGGCGCGGTGCTGGCCGTTGTTGTAGCCCTCCCGGCTCGGCCAGGGCGCATACGGACGGATCGTGTCGACTATGAGCGAGAACAAGGCCTCGCGTTCCCAATCGGTGAGGCCCTGTGCGTCCGGGTGGTTGAGCACGTACGAGGGCGTGTCCTCGAAGCCTACGCTGGCGGCCTTAGCTCGTGCGGCGAGGCGTATGGCGAGGCGGGACACGACGTGCCAGTCGCCCCCGTGGTACCAGCAGCAGTCACGCCCGCCCCGACGCGGCACGAGCTGACGACCAAGCCGTCGCCACCACGGCACCCCGGACCCCATACAGCCGTCCTCCCGGAACGGAGCTGGGCGCGGCAGCAGGACCACTGGCTGGGCCACGTACGTCGACTCCGGGTCTGGCTCGATCTCGGGCGGGACGAAGCCGCTCCCGCGCTCCAGGTCGACGTGTCGACCGACGAGCGCGTCAACGGCGGCGGGGGATATCTGCCGCCATCGAGGCGTGTGCAACGTGTGCTCGGAAGAGTCCACGGTGAACGTCACCACGGTCAGGTCCCGTACGTCCTCGATGATCATGTGGACAACCCAGATCGGTGGCTCCGAGTCGTCGGCGAAGTACTGCTGCCACACTGCCGTGGCGCAAGCCTCGGCCGCGTTGGTCGACGAAGCGCCCTCGCCAGCACCGGGCATCTGCGTGGCGACCGCGACGGGCCGCAGCCCAGGGGCGGTGAAAAGCTGCAGGCGGAAGGTCACCCGTCGGCCTGCCTGCGGTGGCAGCCGATACATGTGCTCATCGAGGACCTGCTCTCGCGCTCCGGCAAAACCGGCCAGCGGCGCGGGCAGAGGCGGCACGTCAGCGTTCATGCTGCGGACGATAGCCGTTGCGAGCCCCGATCAGCCTCTTTCTTCAGTGGGGCTAAGGGCGCAGTCGCTCAGTACATGCGCGAGCACCCACCGCGAGGCGGCAACAAGAACCTCAAACGCGCGTTCTTCCTCGCCGCGTTCGCAGCCCTGGCCGACCCCGTGAGCAGGGCCTACTACGACCGCAAACGCGCCGAAGGCAAACGCCACAACGCCGCCCTCATCTGCCTCGCCCGACGCCGCTGCGACGCCCTATACGCCATGCTCCGCGACAAAATCCCCTACCAGTCCCGCCCAGCCGCCTCAATCGCCGCTTGACGAAACCCCATAGGGACACCCCCCGCTAGCGCGGCGACGTCGCAAATGGTGACGAAGTGGCCTGAGCCAAGCTTTGCAATCCCGGTCGGCCACCACCCTGCCCTGACCGTCGGCGATACATTCTGTGCATGCGTGACCACGGTGGATCCGGACTCGTCGCTCATCTCCCGCAGGACGAGTGGCACCGAGTACAAAACACCGGAATTCCCGTACGTTTCGAACCCCGCGCCGTGCTCCTACGTCAAGGCGACGCGACCCAGCATGTGCACGTGGTCCTAGCCGGCTGCGTCAAGATCGTGCGGTCGGAGAGCGACGGGAGCCGCGCCATCCTGACACTGCGGGCGGCCGGCGACGTCGTGGGGGACCTGGCCGCCGTCGACCTGCAACCTCGCTCGGCCACGGTCACCGCCCTCACCACCACGGTCACCCGTCTGCTGACCGGCCCGCAGTTCCGGCGCTTCCTGGCCCGGCCTGCGTTCGCCGCGGCCTTCGCTACCTACACGGTGAGCCGACTGCGCACCTCGGACGCCCAGCGCACGGCGCTGGCCGTGCTGCCCGTGCGGGAGCGGTTGGCCCGGGCGCTGATCCAGCTCGACCGGGAGAGTAGGCGCGCCGACGGGCAGGCCGCGATCCGGCTGTCCCAGGCGGAACTCGCCGAGCTGGTCGGCGCCTCGCGCAACGCGATCGTCGCCGAGCTGACTGCCCTGCGCGAGGCCGGCATCGTCGCCACCGGACGGCGCGAGGTCACCATCGTGGACCCGGCAGCATTGAGCGGCCGGTCACACGGTCTCCGCCCAGAACTGGGCAGAGAATCACGTGGTCCTAACCGACGCTGAGGGGGTCCCGTCGTAGAGAAAGGACCTCCGTGGAACACATTCCGTTCGCACGATCGATCGACCTGCCGCCGTACCGGGCAATCCTGGCGGTGGACGCCAAGGGTTTCACGGCTGAACCGGGCAGCACTCATGAGGCGATCAGCAAAAGCTTGCTCGACCTTGTGGGTGACGCACTAACCGGCGCAGGGCTGCGGGTCGAGTGGGAACGCCCGGCGTTTCTCGGCCCGACCGGCGACGGCTTTGCCGTCGGGCTCCCGACGCGCGTCCTGCCCTACCTGGTGGACCCGTTCCCGCGCCTGCTCCAGGAACGCCTCGCCGAGCACAACCGTCAGGCCCGGGCGCGCCTTCAGTTGCGGGTCAGCCTGCACGTCGGGCCGCTGCCGGCCGACCCGGAAAATCCCCACTGGACCGGCAACGGGGACTCGCGCAACGAGACTCACCGCCTGCTCGATTCCGCGCCGGTGAAGGCCGTGCTCGCCGCAGCCAGCCCGCGCGTGACATTCGTGGCCTGTATCTTCTCCGACCGCGTCTTCGAGGACGTCATCGCCGCCGGGTACGCTGGAATGCAGCCCGACCGCTGCCTCCCGGTCACGGCGACGGTCGACGGCAAGGCGTTCAGCCGGCAGGCGTGGCTTTACCTCCCGGAGGTCTCCGGGAACCTGCTCGGCATATTGCCGGGTGAGCCGGAGCCTCTGCCGATCGCCGGGAAGCCTGTAATGCCTCGAATTTCCGGGCCACGAGTGAAGAGGAACGCCGGCCAGGTCGCCACCACGGTCGAAAGCATGACGCAGCACCGGGGCGGTGGCCGATGACCACCGACGCGATCGAGACCGTGGACCCGGACATCGACGAGTCCTACGCCGACGATATCGACGACGGGCCCTATGTCGAGGAAAACAGCGGCCAGGTCGCCTCGCACGTCGGCCGCGACATGGTGCAGAACGTCCACAACTGGCTCGGGCGCTACCAGGCCGCCCGGGAACTCTCCGAAACCTTCGTGCGGGAAACGATCGAGACCTTCGTGGAGCGCCGCTACGGCCCGGCCGGGCTGCGCAGGGAGGAGGCGGCCGGGATCCTGCGGGAGCGGCGTTACGTCCTGCTGGTGGCCGACGCCGGCACCGGGCGGCGGACCGCGGCGGTCGGGCTGCTCGGCGGTGTTCCCTCGCCTCGGCGGGAGATCCCGATCGACGACGACGAGCAGCGGCTCCTGCCCGTCAACGAGGTGCCATGGTCGTCGTACGGCCGTTCCGCCTACCTGCTCACGGTGCCGCCCGGAAGCCGGAACGGGCGGTTGCGGGAGCTGCTCATTGCCTATCGAGAGGCTGTGGAGAAGCGGGACTCGTACCTCGTCGTCCTGGTCGACCGGAAAAGCCTCGAAAGGCCCGAGGACGTTCCGGGCTTCACCGTCCTCACGGTCACCGCTCCCGCGCACGAGGAACTGCTGAGCCAGCTCCTGGACGACCAGCGCGCCCGGCTGGACGTGGACACGCTGCTCAAAACGCCCCCGCTGCCGGCGATGCTGGAAGGCGCCACCCCGGCGCAGATCGCGAGGCTGTCCCGCCGGATCAGGGATGCGGCGGTTGATCCGCAGGAACCGCTGGCTGAGATCGCCCGCAAGTCGGTGCAGGCCTACCAGAACTGGGACGAAGAACTGGTCGCCTGGTTCGAGCAGAACAGCGATCCGCGGACCCGGCTCTTCCTCATCGCCCTGGCCTTCCTGCAAGGGGGACAAGCCACCAACGTTCTCCACGCCATGGAGAAGCTCGCCAAGAAACTGGAGGAACCGGCGAACGTACGCGGTGGCATCGGCGCCCCGGGGATCCGCCAGCTCGCCAAGAACGTCAACGCCCGGATCGACGACGAGCACCGGATCTTCTTCACCCTGCCCTCCTACGATGTCGCGATCCTGCGCTACGTGCACGGCGACCAATCCAAGGCATTCCGTACAAACCTCTGGAGCTGGGCATCCGACCTGCCGATACGCCGCGGCGGCTCCCCCAACGCCCGCGTCGCCGGACAGGTTGCCTCGGCCATGCTCGCCGTGACCCTGGCGCTTCCCGGGGCTGACGCGCCCGAAGTGCGCACGTTGATCGAACGGTGGTGGGGTTACCAAACCCTGCGACCGCTGGTTGTCGACCTGATGACCGCAGTGGCGATGAGCCCCGAGGCCGGAGCGGCGATGCGTGGGCGGCTTAACCAGTGGGCCTCCCAGTCGGGAAGGGTGACGCTGCTCTGCGCGGTCGCAGCGGTCTGCGGAGGAGCGCTGGCAGACGCGTATCCACAGGCGGTGCTGACCCGGCTAAACAACCTGGCCGGGCGGGGGATCGACGTCGTCACCGATGGGGTCGTAGAGGCCGTGCGGTCGCTCTGGGGCCGGCCGCTGCACCGGCAGGCAACGCTGCGCCAGGTCGTCGACTGGGCGGCCGGGCAGGACCAGCGGCACGACGCCGGGCTGCGCGCCTTGGCGGCGCTCTCCGAAACCCCGGACCGGGCCGGGTTCCTCCTCGCCGAGCTGGCTGGCGATGCGGAACGGCAGACCCGACTGGTACACGCCCTCTCGCTCCTGTTCACCAACGAAGGGCCGCAGGGCGAATTCCGTGAGGCACTCTTCCGCTGGCTGGACGCGGCGGCCGAGAATCCGGCATACGAGGACTTGATCACCGACCTTATGATTCGCGTCGGCGGGACTGGGCAGGGCGCCAGCGTTCGCCTCGCTCGCATGTCCGATCTGCTGTACGACTGGCAGCCGTTGGCTCGCGACGGGGACGCGCCGGCCGCCCGCGATTTGCGTGGCCGACTCAACGAGCAGCTGCACCGCGCGAACCCGCTGGCCGGCACATGAGCGAGAAGTGGCGGGGCCGGGTGTTGGGCTTGTTTAGGAGATCCGAGGAACCCGCGCAGCCGGTTACCTTTTCCGCCGAGCTGCGCAGCTGCCATCCGCACATCGCGTTCGACGCGACCTTCGAGTTTTGCTGGCAGGGCAACGATCAGGCCGCCTTCTGGACGACGCGGCAGAAGGTCACGGAGTGGGCCGATCAGGTAAGCGTCCGTTACTGTGTCACCCAGGCCGGCAACGCCGAGAACGAGATCAACACCCGGATCGCCGGCGACGTCCGTGTTCAGCTGGCGGTCAGCCCGCAGGCCCGCGTCGCCGCGGAGGCATTCCTGGAAGTCGACCGACAGGCCGCCCTCGAAGGTCTGAAGCAGCAGGCCGAGCTGGAGCGGATCCGTTACCTGCGGGAGAACATCTACTCCCGTCCCGACGTCGCCCGCAGCTACTGGCTCTACCACCATCCGGACCGGCCAGAAGAGCTACTCACCATCAGGTTCGAGGAGATCGCCGAGAAATTCGGGGATGTCGGCGAGTCTCGGTTTCTAGTGATCGCCAAGCTGATCGATGACTTTCTCGGGCGGCTTGGCGACGGTGAACGTCGGTATCTGCTCGGGCAGCTGGGGCAGTTCTTTGCCTCCTACGACCGACCCGACCTGGCGGAACGGCTGAAAGCCTCATGAGGGAAGCGGAACGAGTATCGTTGCAACAGGCGAACGAGATGATCCGCTTCGCCGATGTGAAGGCGGCCGCCGTCCTGGCTGCCGCCGGGGTCCTGGCAGGGCAGCTGAGGTCGGCTCATGGATCCTGGGCCAGAGGCGTTCTGCTCGTCGCCAGCGTCTGCATCGTGCTCGGCGCGCTGCTGGCGCTCTACACGCTGGCACCGCGGCGACAGGCGACGACCGCATGGTCGCTGCACTACTATGACCATGTCGCCCGCCGGTACGGCGATGACCGGGAAGCTTTTATCGATGCATGGGTGGAGGCGACGAGCGACGAGGACGCGTTCGAGCGGGCGGTCGTTGGACAGATCTGGGCGGCGAACATGGTGGCGTACCGTAAGTTCACCCGGATCACCTGGGCCATCCGCGCCCTGGTGGTCGGCGTCGTGGCCCTCGCGACCTTAGCCATCACCTGAGATGCTGCTCTTGATCCTTACGATCGCCTTCGCCGTCGTAGCCATGATCCGCTTCTTTAGCGGCGGTTGGTTCCTAGCAACGGGAGTAAGGATCGTCAATTCCATCAGGTGAATGGGCTCCGACAGGCGGGTCCCGGGCGGCCAGCACGGGACCTGTCTGCTCCAGCTAGGTTTGCTATCGAACCGGCCAGATGCGTCGAGTAGGCGCAGGCCATTATTGTCGGTTCATGTCGATCATCAACACGAACTCCTACGGCAGCATGATACGCCGCCCTGGCAGCACCTGACCGAGTCGACGCCGACTTATTGGTGTCGGCTGATGCAGCCATGGGTGTGCCTCGGCATCCTGCGCATCAAGGACGAGCCGTGGCCTACCTACCTCGGCCCGTTCTGGTGGATTTCGTCTTTGGCGTCGAGGACTGGGCTGCTGACGCGCAGCGCTCCTCAGCATTGCAGTCTGGCTTGGGCGGCAGCGCGGATCCTTGACCGTTCGCCGTAAGGGGCCTGGTAACGGCGACAGTCCGCCAGGGGAGAGTGTCCGACATGGGGTGGCGTTAGGACGTGATGCGCGATGCTGTTCTGTCCGGGTATGCCGATGTGTCGAGCTGTTCTGGCATGGCGTGACAGAATCGTTGTAAAACTGGGGGTCAAGGGGTCGTCGGTTCAAATCCGGCCGTCCCGACGCAGTTCAGAGGGCACATCCCTTGATTGGATATGCCCCTCTTGTCGTAGCTGAGTGACTTTCCCTCAGCGCCGAAGAGTCGATTCCGGTCAAGACGCCCGGCCCGCAACGGAAGCGGACAACGTCGGCGTGTGGCGACCCAGCCGACGATCCCGTGGAACTTTTCCTCGGCATGGCGTCGGATCCGCGCCGAGTCGTTCGTAGAACGGGGGAGAGGCGGAGACGTTCGCGCGACCCGTGCTGCTCGACCAGCTAGCAGGCGAGGGTGACATCCCCATCGGGTTCTTACGTCCGGGAGGTAGAGGCGTGGCAAAGCTGATCTACGTAACGAATGTGTCGCTTGACGGCTATATCGAGGACGAGAGCGGAGCCTTCGCCTGGTTTCCACCCGACGACGAGGTCTTCACGTTCACCACCGACCTCCTGCGGTCCGTGGGCACTTTCCTTTACGGGCGGCGCCTGTACGAATCGATGGCTGTCTGGGAAACCGACGCTGCTCTAGCCGCGCAGTCCGGCCTCATGGCTGACTTCGCGAGCGTCTGGCAATCGGCGAACAAGGTCGTCTACTCCACGACTCTCACCGAGGTGTCAACGGCCGCCACCAGCTTGGAGCGCCGTTTCGACCCTGCCGCCGTACATCAGATGAAGGCCACGGCCGGCAGTGACATCACCATTGGAGGCGCCAACCTGGCGGCGCAAGCCATGCAGGCTGGACTGGTTGACGAGTGCCAGTTGTTCGTCTGGCCCACCGCCGTCGGAGGTGGCAAGCCGGGGCTGCCCACTGGCGTGCGCGCCGACTTCGCGCTCCTCGACGAGCGCCGATTCCGAAACGGCGTCGTTCACCTCCGTTACAGCTACCACCGACCCCACGGATCCCTCGACGGCCGAACCCCCTAAGAACGCCTCACGCAGAAAACCCAGACCCCCATGTAACCAAGGCTCGGGTCTGTCAAACGAACGGTGTAACTCGGGTTGTTGACGACTACTTTCGGCCTGCGGACAGGCGTCCTTCGAAGGCGATGTCGAAGGCGTTGAGGGCTGGTTTCCAGCGCATGGTCCAGCGCCGGCGGCCCTGCCCGGTCGGGTCGAGGCTCATGATCGCCAGGTAGACGCACTTGAGCGCCGCGGCCTCGTTGGGGAAGTGACCGCGGGCTCGCACGGCCCGGCGGATGCGGGCGTTGACCGACTCGATGGCATTCGTGCTGCAGACGACGGTGCGGATCTCGGTGTCGAAGGCCAGGAACGGCACGAACTCCGCCCACGCCTGCTCCCACAACCGGGCGATCGCCGGATACCTGTCGCCCCAGGCCTCGACGAACTCGGCGAACCGAGCTCGGGCGGCGGCTTCGGTGGGCGCGGTGTAGACCGGGCGCAGGGCTTTGGCGATGGCATCCCAGTGCTGCCGACCGGCATACCGGAAGCTGGCGCGCAGCAGATGGATCACACAGGTTTGCACGACAGCTTCGGGCCACACCTCGCCGATGGCATCGGGCAGCCCTTTGAGCCCGTCACAGACCACCATGCACGCGTCGGCGACGCCCCGGTTCTTCAATTCGGTGAGGACCTGCAGCCAGAATTTGGCGCCTTCGCCGCCGTCGCCGGCCCACAGGCCCAGGATGTCCCGGGTGCCCTCGACCGTGACGGCCAGGGCCAGGTAGATGGGCCGGTTGGCGACCTTCCCATCGCGGATCTTGGTTCTGTCGCCGATCTTGTGAAGTCTCAGTGCGCGAGTAGGACGCGTTTGCGGAGTAGGTCGAGGCCGGCGCGGCCGAACATCTGTCGTTTGATCATTTTCAGGCGGTTGATGGTGCCTTCGACGGCGCCGGAGCTGTGCGGCAGGGTCAGGCCGTTGCGGATGGCGTCGAGGTCGCGGCGCATGTTGCGGGCGAACGCGGCCAGCGGCGCGAGGGTGTCGTGTTCGACGGCGACGATCCATTCGTCGAGGCGGTTGCCGTGGCGGCCGGTCATCATCACCGCGAACGCGCGCACGTGTTTGACCAGCCGGTTCAGGTCACGGTCGCGGTGGCGCAGGTCGCGCAGCTTGGCGGCGTCGCGAGGATCGAGGTGGTCGGGATGGGTCATGATCCACGAAGTGACCTGGCGGACGGTGGGTGGTTTCGGACCGGGGTGCGGGGCGTGACCGCGGCCGGTGCGGAAGCGGCGCAGGTAGCGCTGAACGGCGAGTTCCCCGCCGGGGTAGCCCTGTTGCTGGATCTCGCGGAACAGTTGGGTGGCGTTGCGTTCGCCGTCGTTCCAGCGCTGGTGCAGGTAGCCGGTGAACGGGTCGACCAGGTGTGAGCGTTGCTCGGTGACGGCGGTCAGGTCGGCGAGGCTGCGGGCGTTGACGAACTTGCGCACCGTGGCCTGGTGCAGCCCCAGCTTGCGGCCGATCGCCGCCTTGGACATGCCCTGCGCTGCCAGTTCCTGCACGGCGGTGTAGTGCTCACGCAGCCGGGTCACGATCTTCTTCTCCGGTAGCGGCCGCACCAACTGCGGCGGCGTGTCCTCGGGAGGCGGAGGTCCTGGCCGGGCGAGCTGGGCGCGATGGGCGTTGACTGTCTTCTCCACCGCTTGGCCCAGGTTCTGCCAGAGGTGGAACCGGTCGGCGACCTGCACCGCGTGCGGGGCGCCCTGCCGGGCGCCTTCGCCATAGCCACCGGCACGGTCGCGGCAGATGATCTCCACCTCTGGGTGCTGCGCGAGCCAGCC
This sequence comes from Micromonospora globbae, assembly GCF_036184225.1. Classification (NCBI taxonomy): domain Bacteria; kingdom Bacillati; phylum Actinomycetota; class Actinomycetes; order Micromonosporales; family Micromonosporaceae; genus Micromonospora; species Micromonospora globbae. The sequence goes on along the minus strand of NZ_CP108084.1, from coordinate 2,871,111 downwards.
GGCGAGGCTGTCACCGTCACGACCGTCGAAGACCTCGACTGGGCGGCGGGTGGCCATGTCGACCAGGATGGTGCCGTAGTGGCGTCCGCGCCGGAACGCGAAGTCGTCGACACCCAGGACCGTCACCGCGGTCCCTGCCGGGTCCGGCAGGCCTTTCACCAGCCGCAACAGGGTGTCACGGCCCACGTTCACTCCGACGGCGGCAGCCAGCCGTGCGCCGGCACGCCCGGCCAACGCAAGCCCGATCCGGGTGAGCAGTTCCCGCAGCCCCTGGGTGAGACGGGCATGCGGAGCGGTCAAGCCGTCGACCTGCTCGACGAAGGTCACCGCCGGGCAACCGCGGTTGCCGCAGCGGAACCGCCGCACCCGCACCTGAAGCAGCACAGCCACCCCGGCAACCGTGAGGTCGCGCAATCGCCGCAGGTAACGGCCATGAACGCGACTCGATGACTGCCGGCAGCTACCGCACTGCGCCGTCGCTGATCGGACCCGGGCGGAGATCACAACTGCCTCGTGGCGCTGTTCAACGCCGTCGATCAGCAGGTCGGACAGGTGAGGCAGCAACTGCTCCACAAGCGAACACGCCGAACATGATCAGTGGGTGGCGCGTCGACTTGCCACGACCGTCCACATCACAAGATCGGCGACAGAGCCCGGATCTTCACGTGCACCGCGTCGAGGAAGATCACTGGGTAGACCGCATCGAGGGGACGGTTCTGCCACTCGGTCATCCCGTCGATGACCTTGTCGGTGATCGTCGAGATGGTCTGCCGCGACACGTCGGCGCCGTAGACCTCGGCCAGGTGGGCCTGGATCTCCCCGGTGGTCAAGCCCTTGGCGGACAGGGAAATCACCATGTCGTCCACCCCGGACAACCGGCGCTGACGCTTCTTGACGATCTGCGGCGAGAAGCTCCCGTCGCGATCCCGTGGCACGTCGATCTCTACCGGGCCGACGTCGGTCAGCACAGTCTTGGCCCGCACACCATTGCGGGAGTTCCCGCCGTTCTTGCCCGCCGGGTCGCCCTTGTCATAGCCCAGATGGTCGGTGATCTCACCCTCAAGCGCTGACTCCAGGACCCGCTTGGTGAGCTGCTGCAGCAGACCGCCATCACCAGTCAACTGCAACCCGGCCGCCCGGGCCTGCTCCACCAACTGCGCGACCAGGCCTGCGTCGACACCGTCCGCCGGTAGTCCCGGCCCATTCTTCGCCACCGCGGAAGTATCCACGGCGGCCATCGATCCTTCAGACATCAGGTGCTGCTCCTTGATCAGGAGTTACACCGTTCGTCTTACAGTCCCTCTCTTAGGCGCCGTCCAACATGACCGCCTGCCCGATGTAGTCGCGAAGCGCATCCCGGTTCATCGCGTCGATACTCTTGATCTTGACATGGCGGGTTCGTTTGCCGGTGCCCTCCAGTAGGCCATGGGTGTCCTTGAACTCGGCGCCGCGGTCGAAGGCGAAGGTGATGTGGGTCTTGCTCGCGCTGACGATCGCCAGGGACTTGTTGCCCTTCCAGGCCAACGAGCCGTAGAGGATCACCTCCTGGGCCTGCGGGGCGTACTCGACCATGAGGTGCCGTAGCTCGCTGACGATGTCCTGGTGCTGGGCAGGGACCTTGGTCCGGAGATACTCGTCCACTGCTGCGTTGCTCACGGGGTGACCTCCCTCAGCCCGCAGGGACGGCGGTCGGGTCGAGGTGGAACGCCTGCCACAGGTGGCCGTCCGGACTGCTGGTGGCGGCGTCGACGATCTGCCTCTTGGTGAAGGTCTGAAAGTTGGGCTCCACCTGCAGGAGCACCGAGACCTGGTCGTTGATGGTCACCGCCTCCATGTTGTCGGAGAAGCGCGGGTTGAAGCCGAAACCCAGGGCGGCATGGAAGCGCTTGGCCGTGGGGAGGTCCCGCACGGGCAGGTTGATGAAGGTCTGCATGAGACGTGTCCCCTCGCGATCCACCTGGAACTGGACGGTACAGTACCGTCGTGCAAACTAGACTGTCCAGTACTGCGCAGGGAGGATGATGGCCTGGATGGATGTCGGTGATCAGAGCCGGTCGGCCCGCAAGCGGCGGCAGATCGTGGCGGCGGCGACCAAGGTCTTCCTGCGTCGCGGGTACCGCGGCGCCAGCATGGACGAGATCGCGGCCCTGGCCCAGGTCTCCAAGCAGACGGTGTACAAGCACTTCGCCGACAAGGAGCAGCTGTTCACCGACATCGTGCTCGGCACGACCGGTCAGGTGGACCAGGTGGTCCAGATGGTCGCGGGTGCGCTGACCGGGACCACGGACCTCGACCAGGATCTGCGTGTTTTGGCCCGTCGGTTTCTCGTCGCCCTCATGCGGCCGGAACTGTTGCAGCTCCGGCGGCTGGTTCTCGCCGAGGCCGACAGGTTTCCCGAGGTAGGCACCGCCTGGTATGAGCATGGGTTCGATCGGGTGCTCAGCACCCTGGCCACCTGCTTCGGGCAGCTCGCCAACCGCGGCCTCCTAGGCGACCTGCAGGATCCCTTATTGGCGGCCAACCACTTCGTCGGCATGCTGCTCTGGATCCCGGTCAACCGGGTCATGTTCTGCGGCCGTGACGACCTCTACTCGCAGGCCGAGTTGGAGCGCCTCGCCGACGCCGCGGTCACGGCCTTCCTGGCCGGTCACGCGCCGAGAAGCTAAGCCACCCCCACCAGCCGATCCGAGCCCTGCGGGGGTGTGGAGCCGGCCTGGTAGCGGAGCGGGATCAGGGTCCACGTCAGCCACCACCGAATGCCGGCGAAGGGCGGGCATGTGTTCTTGACGTGTGACCACGGCCAGTGTGGGAGCCGCCATGCTCGTCGCCTCACCGCCTCCACATGGTCTGCACGCGTTGCGATGCGCACCGTGCGAGAGCAGGTGGCGGGCTGGTGGGACGGCTCATGGGGCTGCTTGACTCCGCGTTAGGACCGGCTGACTCGCGAGGTGCGGTGCGTCACCGCCAGGTCGGGCGAACCCGACACGGGCAAGTTGGAATGGCCGGGTCTGGGCGCAGGGATGGCTCCGTACACGTCGCCGACCATGTGCTGCCCCTGCTCTAGGTGGCCACAGTCGACTATTCGCGTTCGCGTGGGAGGCTTCTTCAGGCGAGTAAATTGGACGAACTGATTTTCGGCACTCGCCTCGAATTCTAGTCGCACCATCGTTGGCGCGGGCAGCTTTGTCCCGAGCGAGTCCCAATGAAATCGGGTCAACAGCACGACCTCAGTTTGAGAGGGGTGTACGATGCGAGGGCCGCGGGCAACCCAACCAACCGCCGCCCACCTCATTCCGCCCCACGCCGACGCCCAATGGCTGTGCTGGTAAAGCGCCACAATTCTGGTGTCGACGATCGGCACCTGTGAGTCATTGGCGATATATATCGCCATCGTGCCATCAGTGTCGGCAACCCACACGCGGACGGCATTCCGTTCAGCGCGACGGCGTCGCGCAACCTCGGCCAGGTACACCCGGAGGGCTACCAGGGCTGCAGTTACGGTGCCAAGGGCCTCGAAGGCTCCCCAACCCGACCACGACCAGAACGAGTTGGACAGCACGCGTCCAACCATAGTGCATGGTTATCTTGACATCGCCCGGGCGGCGCCACGGCTAGCGTGATGGACAAGTCGACGGTTGGTCGCCTGCCTGCGCAGCGGATTGGTGTCTGACGCAGAGCAGTTGCTGTCGTGTGGTTTCCGGATCGTTATGCGAAGAACGGCATCTGGGACGGACGCGACCAGCGGCAGGTCAAACCGGCTGTCTCCGACCGCCCTGCACGGGCGGGGATCGAACCCCAGCGCTCGTGTCTGCGCGAGGGCGTAGTCCCGCTTGTCGTACTCGTCGAAGGGCGACGCTCAGCTGGCGAGGGACCTTACAAGGTAGGAGTTCCGGTCCTCGATCAACCGGTGCATGTACCGCAGCAAGAAGATCTTCGTGACCAGCCACCCAAGTACGCCGAAGGGGGCGGCGAAGTTGATGACGTCACGCATGATCGTGGCTTCACTGGCCTCGTCCCAGGTGAAGATGTGCTCGTGGTGCCAACGGCGGAATGGGCCGAGGACTTGCTCGTCGACGAACCGGTGGGGGCGATCGTACGCGCTGATTCTGGAGGTCATCCGCCAGCGGATGCCGAAGTGCCGGGCGGTCCAGGTAACCGTATCGCCAAAGGCCATCCGACCGGACTGGACGCCATCCACTGCCTGCTCTCCAGCTGAAGCCATCGAGGCGGTGTGCGCGTCGACGTCCAGGGAGAGGTCGAAGACGTGTTCCACCGGCGCGCGGACCACCGTGGTGATGTCGATCAACGGCACATCGGCAACCTACGCCACGACCAGCAGCTCATCCGGTTCGATGAGCAGCGGAGACCGCGGCCTCGCCGCTGTGCACGGCAGACCTTGCGGCGAGGTATGGGAGGCAGGGGCTCTGGCGTCGAATGGTCGGGAGGCCTAACCTCCGGCTTTCACCGATCTGGACGTGACGGTCCCACCGCGAACGCTCTCGGTCAGGGCACCATCGACGGCCGCGCTGCCGCCATCTGCGGCATGATTCATGGCCTGCCCAGGCGAACGGTGCGGGGGCTGCCGTCGAGTGCTCAGGCGCACCGTTGCTGCGCCCAGCAGGGTCGCGGCGGCCATCGGCAGCCACAGCGCCGCCGCGCCGAGGCTGAGCAGACCGGTGATGATGACGGGGTCGACGGCCCGGGCCAGGCCGTAGCTGAGCTGCCAGCGGGCGAGCGCGCGCCCCATCAGGTGTGGCGGTGCCGACTCGATCACCAGCGGCACGCTGCTGCCGGTGTAGAGGATCTCGCCCAGCGTGTAGGGCACGATGACCAGCGCGACGAGCACCGTGCCGGGGCTGCCGCCGGTCGCCTGGCCGAGCCAGAAGGCGAGGTAGGAGGCGGCGAGCAGCAGGCCGGACCAGACGAGCACGGTACGGTGGGGCCGCTTCGCGAGGCGTACGGCCACGACCAGTTGCAGCGCGATCACCATGACGGTGTTGGCGACGAAGATGCCCGAGGACCACGCCAGGGACGCGTGCAGGCTCTGCACCAGCAGCAGCGGCAGGGCGATCTCCAGGATGTCGGCGTAGAACGCGTACGGTATGCCGGCCAGGGCCAGGACGGTGACGGCGCGTAGACCAGCACCGGGCGTTTCCTTCGTTGCCGCAGCCGGCGTCGGGGCCGGAACATCGTGATGGGGCAGCGGCACCCGGGCGATCACCGCCGCGCCGAACGCGCACCCGAGCGCCGTCGCCAGCGCGAGCCAGCGGAGCACCTCCGGCCCGGTCGCGGCCAGGACCGTGCCGAGCAGGGCGCCGGCGCCCAGGCCGGCGTTGCGCAGTGAGCGGCCCGCGGCCAGCGCCGCCGTACGCTGGGACGGGCCGGCGAGCGCCGCGATCAGCGCGGAACTGGTGGGTGGAGCGATCTGCGTGCCGACGCCGATGAGCACGGCACCGATCGCGAAGCCGGCGGTGCCGGGCACCAGGGCAAGCAGCAGCGACCCCGCCCCGCGCACGAGTAGCGCGGCGACGGCGGGGGACCGCCGTGCTCCGCGGTCGATCCACCGTCCGGCGAGCGGGACGGCGGCGAGGCCGGCCAGCATGCCGACGGTCAGCGTCATGCCGGCCTGCTGCGCGCTGAGCCCGATCAGCACGGCGTAGATCACGATGAACGGGCGCAGCATCCCGGAGGTCGCTGCCTCGACTGTGGCGCTGAGCGCGTAGCGGCCGCCGCCCGGGATGCGGACCAGCTCACGAAGCGTCGTACGGGTGGTCGTCACGGCGCCGATCGTCCGGCCGTACGCCTGCGGAGGAGCCCGGGTTGGTTGGCGTCGTCAATCCATGGCCCGTCGATTGACGAACGACGTCAATCGGTCTGTCCAGGCGCGTGCCCCTGCCATGATCGGTACCGTGGTCACCTCGGTCGACATCGCCGGCGTACCAGCCGATCGGATCCGGATAACGCCGTCGCCGCTGGCGGAGCTCGGCGCCGTGCTGCACGTGCTCGGGGAGCCGCAGCATCATCCGGACACCGCCGCGGCGGTGGCGACGATGGCGGCTGCCCTGCCCGCAGAGCTGGCTCCCGACCTCGAGGAGTTCGGTCTGCTCTGGGACTCCGGCCGGGCCGACTTCCTGTTCCCGTCCGATCCGCGGCCGAACCTGCGCGAGGAACTGGACGACGTCGACCGCCTGGACGACGAGCGCTGGGTTGCCGCGGCGCTCGCCGCCCACCGAGCCGTCTCACCGGCGCCGCGAACGTGGTCGCCGCTGCGTGACCCGACCGTGCGGCAGCGGGCGCTGGCCGCGGCCCGCGCCCGAGGGCCGCGGCAGGCGGCGTGGGCCGAGCGGGTGCTCGCCGATCCGGCCGCCGAGCGCGAGCGGGTACGACGGTTCCTGCTCGCCTGCGACTCCGCGTTCTTCGGCGCGGTGTGGAGACGCGTGCGCCCAGCGCTCGTCGAGGAGGCCAACCGTCGGCGCGTCGACCTGGCGCGCGAGGGTATCGGCGCCCTCGGCCGGATCTCGCACGCGATCGGGGTCGACACCGCGCGCGGCGTCTTGACGATCGACAAGCTGCAGGACCAGACCGCCGACGGTCGCGGTGGCGGGATGACGCTCATCCCGAGCGCGTACGGCGCGCCGCACATGACCGTCGTGTATGCGCCGGGCTGGCTGCCCGTGCTGCAGTACCCGGCACCGGGCTGGAACCCGCGCCCGGTGTTGCGGGTGGACGAGTTGGATGCTCGGCTGACCGCGCTTGCGCACCCGCTGCGGCTACGTTTCTGCCGCACGCTCGCCCGAGGTCCGCACACGACCGGCGAGCTGGCCGACCTGTGGCGGGTGACGGCGCCGGAGGTGTCCCGACACCTCGCGGTGCTGAAGGCGGCCGGGCTGCTGATCTCGGCGCGCCGCGGACGCTACGTGACATATCGCCTGGACATGGAGGCGTGCACCGGCCTGGGGCAGCAACTGGTGGACGTCCTCGGGCGCTGATGCTGAGGAAGTCAGCGGCAGATGCCGCGCAGCACGGTCTGGACGATGTGGGACACGAACGCGCTGTCTGCGGGTAGTCCGCGGAAGACCACGCGCAACCAGATCGCTCCCGCGATGAGGTCGACGATCGTCATCAGGTCGGTGTCCGGGGCCAGCTCGCCGCGGGCGGCCGCGCGTTCGAAGATCGGCCGCTCCCGAGCAAGCCGGTCGGCGAAGAAGCCCCGTACGCTCGTCGCGAGCTCTGGGTGACCGGCCGAGGCGGCCAGCGCGGCGACCGCGATGTCCCCGGACGGAGACGTCGTGAGCAGCGCCGCGATGCGGCTGGCCAGCTCGGTCAGGTCCCCTTCGAGGGAACCGGTGTCCGGAACCGCGAACTCGAGAGCGCGCGCTTCGATCAGGGCGTTGGCGACCAGCGCCGCCTTTGACGGCCACCAGCGGTAGAGGGTGGTCTTGTTCACGCCGGACCGCTCCGCCACCCCTTCGATGGTGAGCCGGTCGTATCCCGTCTCGGCGAGCATCGTCAGCGTCGTGTCGAAGATCTGCTGCTGCTTGCGCGGTGCCATGACGGCGATCATAGCAACGCAACGTTGCGTTGTGTTTTACTGCCAGTGCGACACACCGATCCGCTCACGGAAGGGGATCCCGCATGACCCTGCCGATCGTCCTGCTCCACGGCATCCGCCTCAGCCGTACCATGTGGCAGCCCGTCCAGGACCGGCTGCACCACCCGGCGCACGCCATCGACCTGCCCGGTCACGGAACCCGCAGAGGCGAACGGTTCACCCTCGACGCGGCCACCCAAGCCGTCGCTGACGCGATCGACGCGGCCGGAGGGCAGGCGCTCGTGGCCGGGCTGTCGATGGGCGGCTACGTCGCCATCGCCACCGCCGAACGCTTCCCGGAGCGCGTCGCCGGCCTGGTCGCCATCGGCTGCACCGCGCGCAACAGCGCGATGAACCGGGCGTTCCGGGCCGCCGCCGGGCTCGCCGGGCGCTTCCCCCGCCAGGCGGACAAGCTCAGCGCCGTCGCCTTCCGGTACGTGCTGCCCTCCGAGGCCGCGCAGGCCGTCTTCGACGGCGGGTTCGCCTGCGCGGCCATGCCTGACGTGGTACACGCCATCGCCGCGCACGACCAGCTCGCCGCCCTTCGGGCGTACCCAGGCAAGGTCTGGTTGATCAACGGCGACCGTGACCCGTTCCGGGCCGACGAGCAGACCTTCCTTACCGCTTGCCGCGACGGCCAGATCGTGCACCTGCCGCGCACCGGCCACGTGACAACGCTCGCCGACCCCGACCGCCTGGCCCGCCTGCTCGACCACGCGGCAGGCTCGATCCAGGCCATGCCCAGTCGTCGTTCTGGTCTCGTGTTGAATGCGGGCCATGGCGCCGACCATCGGACCCGCGTTCACGATCCCCGGCTACACCACCATGGCGCCGCCTGACTACGACATCGAGTGCGATGCGACCGTGTACGCGGCAGACGGTGTGGTGGGATACCCCGCCTTCTGGTGGCACTACCTGTCGGGACCCCTGGGTGCCTACCCACAGTCGGAGACCGCCTTCGAGGTGCCGGCCGCGGACTACCACGCGATGGCTGCCGTCCTGGACGACCCCGAGCGGTGGCCGGTCATCTCGGTTCGCCTCGACGGAGACACGTGGCTACGGATCGTGTACCGCAACATCGAGGATGGGGCGGGACTCGACTTCGTGGAGCAGCGGCCGGGTCGGCCGGCGGAGGTGGTCACCTCGGTCGAGGGCCACGGGTTCACGTCCGCGATGACCTGGGCGGAGCTGCTTGCCGCGGCGGCGCTGCCGGATGAGCAGCTGACCTGGGCGCAGCGGCTCATCCTGATGCTGCCCATGCTGGGGCCGCAGGAACTGTCCGAGGACGCCGAGGAGATCGTGCGCAGGGCACTGGAGGGGATCGGCGCACGAAACCGGTCGGCCCTGGCAGCGGCCTTGCTCGACGCCCTGGACTGGCGTACCCACTAGCTGGAACCTAGGTACGTCCTGGCTCCGCCCCGGTACCCTGGCCCTCGTCAGAGATCGACCGGCCGGATCAGACGCCGCGGGGTTGATCACTTGGGATGTCAGCGTCCACTCGACCATCGCTCGGGCCCACCAGCACGCCGCCGGCGCACGCCGGGATCCGCAGCAGCAGGTCGAGGACCAGGGCTCCGGCAAAATCGGGCCACTAGACTCCGCGCATGCAGCATTGCCGAATTTCCTTCATGAAACGCACGGCGGTCGGGGCGTTACTGCTGGTCGTGGCCGTGGCCGGCTGCGGCTCCGAGGCGGAATCGTCCTCCGATGCCACGTGGTCGAGCCCTGACACCGCTGCTACCGCGACCGCCTCCCGCGCTGCTTCCTCCCCAAGTCCCCGTGACGCCGAACCTTCCGCATCTTCCTCCCCCACTGTGGACGAATCACGGGAGGTCGAAGCGCCGCAGAAGCCCCAAACGACACAGAAGCCCAGAGCGGCACAGGAGACGGAGGTGCCGAGCGGGGGCGGCACCACGTACGCGGCGTGTGCCGACGGCGACTGCACAGTGTCCTTCTCCGGTTCGGTCGAGTTTCCACTCGCCGGGTGGACGGTGTCGTCCTCCGTGGAGGATGGCGGTGTCAGGGTGCGACTGACCCGCGCCAATGGCATGGGCGGTGGTGGCGGCTTCATGGCGGGTCCCGGGTGCAGTGTGGCGATTCACGCCGACGGCGGCGGGCGAGTCGGATGCGACCAGCCCCCGGAGCCGAGCCCGAACCGGGAGGGTGGGTCGTGCACCTGCTGGAACTGGACGGCCGCACCGCCGTCATCCGAGCGATCCTGGGCTGACTCTGAGGATCGCTGTCGCAGCCTGATTGTGCCGGGCAGTGGTCTGGTGGCCGTGCGTGTGACCCTTGGTCTGATTGGCTTCGTGCCTCTGAGTCGACTTGTCCACCCACGGTCACCGGCCGTCGTGCGCGTGGCCCGCCATCACGAGCCGGGCGTGACGATCCTTCTCCAGGCTCCGAAACAGGGGTGCTCGGATCCACGGGCCACCGGTGTCGCCATGGGCCAGATCGCTGTCGGGGCGGTGGTGATGCGGGCAAATACGTGATCCACATGGTGTGGTTCCCAAGTTCGGTTGCGTCGGGCGAGCCGGGTTGGCTAGCGTCCGGCGGGCCGGACGTCGTCCGGTGGCGGGCCAGCGGAGAGGCGTCCGACGGGCCAGCGGAGACGGAGGAGGTGTGCCGCACATGCGCACGGGTGTCGAGTTCTCGAACGTCGGTTCCCCACTCCTGCGACCTCTGATGGAGCGTCACCTTGTCGATTCGCATCACCCCACTGATTGACCCCGAGCACCGTCCGTCCAGTCGCCGCCTGGCGTGGCTGGCCTCCGACTCCGCCGGGAGCCCCGTCGGCTCGGCCTTCCTTCGGCTGTTCACGAAGCCGGGGCAGGACCACCTGGCCGAGCTGGAACTGCACGTCCACCCGGCCGAACGACGTACCGGCACCGGATCACGGCTGCTCGACGCGGCCGTGCGGGCGGCCCGTGAGGATGGGCGCCGCGCCCTCCTCGCCCAGGCCGAGGCCGGGTCGCCCGGCGACGGGTTCCTCGCCGCTCGGGGTTTTCGTCGGGCGCTGACCCTGACGTACGCCCGGCTCGCCCTCGCCGACGTGGACCTCGCCATGATCACGGAGCTCGCCGGACGACCGCATCCGGGCTATCGCCTCTCGACCTGGGACGGCGTCGTTCCCGACGAGCTTGCCGAGACGTTCGTGGCATCGCGCCGGGCGATGGACGACATGCCGATGGGCGAGGTCGACTACGGCAGGGTGACCTGGGACGTCGATCGGGTACGGGCGGCGGCGCGGGCCGTCGCCGAGCGCGGCGACCTGCTGCACACCGTGGTGGCCGTCGACGAGTCCGACGGCGCGATCGTCGGCTTCAGCGAGCTGGTCGTCCCCGGCGACGGGACCGGCGATGGTCGGCACTACGGCACCGGTGTGTTGCCCGAGCACCGGGGTCACGGCCTCGGCCGGTGGATGAAGGCCGAGGTGATCCGGCAGGCGCGCGAGCGCTACCCGCAGCTCGGTGGGCTGCTCACCGACACCGCTGAGGACAACCGGCACATGCGGGCGGTGAACGACGCGCTCGGCTACACGCCGACGCACCAGACGATCGAGTACCAGCTCGACCTGGCGCCGCGGCGGTAACGACGATCCGCCGGGCCGGCCTCGCCCCGCTCGAACCGGGCCGGGCGAGGCCGGCCGCCCCACCCCCGCTGATCCGTGTACGGGCCCGCCAGGCGGTCCACACGCCCTCCCGCACGTGGTAGACATTGTCTACCTACTGATTCCCGGCTCAAGGGGAGGCGCTGGTGCGCGGTTCGAAAGTCGTCGGTGCGGGTCACTACCAGCCTGCGAAAGTGCTGACCAACCACGATCTCGCCGCGATGGTGGACACGAGCGACGAGTGGATTCGCAGTCGGGTCGGTATCCGGGAACGGCGGATCGCCGGGCCTGAGGAGGCGCTCGACGTGATGGCGGCCGAGGCGGCGGCCGCGGCACTGCGGAACGCCGGCGTGGCCGCCGAGACCGTCGATCTGGTGGTGGTGGCGACCTGCACAGCGGTCGACCGCAGCCCCAACATCGCCGCCCGGGTCGCGCGCCGGCTCGGCATGCCGTCACCCGCGACGATCGACGTCAACACCGCCTGCTCCGGATTCACCCACGCGTTGGCCATGGCAGACGGCGCCGTCCGGCTCGGGTCGGCGACGAACGCCGTGGTGATCGGCGTGGAGCGACTGAGTGACTTCACCGACTGGACCGACCGGACCACGTGCGTGCTGGTCGGTGACGGAGCCGGCGCGGTGGTGCTGACCGCCGGCGAGGAAGCCGAGATCAGCCCCGTGGTGTGGGGCTCCTACCCGGAGATGGGGGAGGCGGTCGTGATCGAGGGCGATCGTAAGTTCACCCAGGCCGGGCAGACGGTCTACCGGTGGGCCACCACCACGCTGCCGGACATCGCCCGCCGGATCTGCGCCGCCGCCGGCATGACGCCGGACGATCTCGGCGGCATCGTCCTGCACCAGGCCAACCTGCGCATCATCGAGCCGGTCGCGCAGCGCATCGGGGCGACGAAGGCCGTCGTGGCCCGGGACGTCACCGAATCGGGCAACACCTCGGCGGCGAGCATCCCGCTCGCGTTGTCGAAGCTGCTCGAACGCGGAGAACTCCAGTCCGGCGCACCGGTGCTGCTGCTGGGCTTCGGCGGAGGACTGTCGTACGCCGGGCAGATCATCCGCTGCCCGTGACGACGGCGGGGGTAGGGCCGGGTAGCCAGTAGCGGGCTACCGGGTCCGAAGCTGCAACGGTCAGTAGAGCTGCACTTCCCACGAGGCAAGCTCGGCTTCGCCAGGAGGAAGCTCGCCGGTGCAGTACTGGTAGAGCCACGTGGCGGCGCGGCGCTCGGCGTACTTCTCGTTGGTGGGGACTCCGTGCTCGTCGAGTTCGAGGACGTTGGCGAAGATGGCGAAGCAGATCTCCATCTGGGAAGGCGAGTCCTTCAACTCGTCCCAGTAGTTGATGCCCTCCGGCAAGGGGTGGCCGACGGAGCCACGCGCGACCTATCCGGCGAAGCGCCGGATCGCCCCTGATGCACCGTGACCAAGGTGGGACGACATGCGCACAACATATCGGTCAGGCTCCGACGGGGTGCCGGCGGTTGTCGGTGACGCTGCGTCCTGGTCGGGGCTCGCGGAGGGTGGTCAGTAGGGGCGATAGACAAATAGCGCCCATAAGAGCGGGGCGGCGGCCACCGGCGCCACGGACAGGGCGAGAATCCGCATCCAGGGCGGCAGGCTTGCCCGGAACGCTATGACAGCGGCCACCGCGGCGTAGGCGCCCGCCAGCAACGCGGTCGGAAGCACGGCCAATGGCTCGGGTCCGCAGTCCGACCGGTCCTGCACGAACGGGGGCGCGCACGGCTCGGACGGAGCCATGGCCGCGAGAAGTGCGATGCCCGACAGGCACATGATCGGCAGGAGCGGGATCCCCAACAGCGCGAGTGCGAGAGATGTGCCGATGTTGGTGCGCCTCTGCGGCGTCGATCCGCGTTCGTGGCTGGCGGCTCCACCCGTGCTCCTGCGGTTGATCACCGTCACTCCCGCGATGCTGGCTCGTCGTGTACCGCCGAACCGATCCAAATATCGACGCAGGCCGTCACAGTGCGATAAACGCGATGTGGGAGTTGAGTAACGACAACCAGGGATCGACGTTGCCCAACGACCAGCCGCGGAGTGGCAGTGAGGATGCCGACCGTTCCCGCCAGGCGCTGATCTTGTCGAGGGCGCCACGCGCGATGGCTCGGAGCATGAGGAAGACTGGCGGGCATGGCTGACTTGGGTGATGCGAAGGCCGCGCTGCACCACTACCTGCAGGCGACTCGTGAGGACCTGATCTGGAAGCTCGACGGGCTGAGCGAACGCGAGGCCAGACTGCCCCGCACCGCGACCGGCAACAACCTGCTGGGAATCCTCAAGCACTGCCTCAATGTCGAAGCCGGCTACTTCGGGCCCACCTTCGGGCGCGAGTTCCCGACGCCTGAGGAACTGGTGCCGATGCACGCGTTCGAGGAGGACCCGCAGGCGGACTGGTACGCGCGGGAGGACGAGACGAAGGATGGGCTGATCGACCTGTATCGCCGTGTCGGGGTGTTCGCGGATCAGACGATCGAACAGCTGCCGCTCGACGCGCCGGGGCGAGTGCCGTGGTGGCGGCCGGGCCGACAGGACGTGACGCTGCAGAGGATCATCATCCACGTGACCTGCGACCTCGCCCGTCATGCCGGTCACGCCGACATCATGCGCGAGCAGCTCGACACGGCGATCGGCCTGCGGCGGGAGAACACCAACATTCCTCAGGACTATGACTGGCCGGCGTACGTCGCCAAGCTGAGGAAGCTGGCTGACCGCTTCGGATAGCCGCCCGGTCCCGTCGGTACGGGCGGCGAGTGCGGCGTCCGCCCTTCGGCACGTCCGCGGGTCATCCGGGAATCTGCACCCAGCGGGCGGCGGCCTCGAAGGTGTCCGCCGCAGTGGCGTTGAACGCGATCGCTGCGTCGGGTGCGTGCCGACGCACCAGGTTGACCACGCGCTCGAACAGTTCCACCTGGTTGCGCACACCGCCACCGACGACGACGCATTCCCACGGTTGCGCGCACAGGGCGGCGGTGACGACCGCCTCCACGTCGTCGCTGCCGTCGAGACCGACCAGACAGAACTCCGCCGCCACGCCGTGTTCGACGAAGCGGGCTCGTCCGACTTCGATAGCGTCCGCTACCGGCCTGGGGTCCCACGGCCCGGGCACCCGGTACGGATCGAGGCCAATCACGAGCACGCGGGGTGCGAAGGCCGGTGTGTCCACTGCTGAAGACTATGCCGCGGTCGTCGACCGAGGGCAGCGAGCACCGGGATCGAACTGATCCCGGTGCTCGCGGCAACCGTGCCCTCACCGGCGCGGCCGGACATTCGACACCCACCACCGTCACGTTCCGTGGCGAGTGGCAGGTGCTGATCTGGGCAGGTGGTCAGGCTGCTGCGCGGTCGGCGATCGGGCGACGACGAAGCGCCGGGTCGGTCAGCGCCGGCGGGCGCCAGGCGCCGTCGGCCTGGTAGAGGTTGGTGCCCGGCGGGACGATCTCGTCGATGCGGTCGAGCACGGCGTCGTCCAGGGTGAGCGCGGCGCCCTTCAGCGCGGCGTCGAGCTGCTCCATGGTGCGCGGCCCGATGATCACCGAGGTGACCGCGGGGTGCGCCACCGGGAAGGCCAGCGCCAGCTCCGGCAGCGTGCAGCCGATCTCCGACGCCAGCTCGACGAGTTGCTCCACCACGTCCAGCTTGCGCGCGTTCTCCTCGATCGCCGGGTCGAACCGGGCCGGGGTGAGCGCGGCCCGGCCGGTGGTCAGGTCCACCGGCTGCCCCTTGCGGTAGCGGCCGGTGAGGAAGCCGGAGGCAAGCGGGCTCCAGGTCAGTACACCCATGCCGTAGCGCTGGGTGACCGGGAGCAGGTCGGTCTCGATTCCCCGGGCGAGCAGCGAGTAGGGCGGCTGCTCGGTGCGGAACCGGTGCAGCCCGCGCCGCTCCGCGACGTGGTGCGCCTCGACGATCTGCTCGGCCGGGAAGGTCGAGCAGCCGAAGGCGCGGATCTTCCCCTGGCGTACCAGATCGGTCAGGACCGACAGCGTTTCTTCGATGTCCGTGGTGGGATCCGGCCGGTGCACCTGGTAGAGGTCGATCCAGTCGGTGTTCAGCCGGCGCAGGCTCTCCTCGACCTCCCGGATGATCCAGCGCCGCGAGTTGCCGCCCCGGTTCCGTCCCTCGCCCATCGGGAAGTGCACCTTGGTGGCGAGCACGACGTCGTCCCGGCGGCCGTGCAGCGCCTTGCCGACGATCGTCTCGGACTCGCCGGCGGAGTACATGTCCGCGGTGTCCACGAAGTTGATCCCCTGGTCGAGGGCGGCGTGGATGATCCGCGTGCAGTCGTCGTGGTCGGGATTGCCCACGAAGCCGAACATCATGGTGCCGAGGCAGTGGACGCTCACCTCGATGCCGGTGCGGCCGAGGACGCGGTAGCGCATGGTGGTGCTCCTTGTGGTCGTCGGGGGGCCGGGCGGTCGGCCGGCCGGCCACCGGTGCGAGCACCCTAGGAGCTGGAGTCGACTCTAGGTCAACACGTACGCTGCACCGCATGTCCCACGATGTCCCGGGCCTGAGCATCGGCGAGGTCGCCGAGCGCACTGGGCTGAGCGTGCACACGCTGCGGTTCTACGAGCGGGAAGGCATCCTGGCCAACCCGGTCCGGCGCGATCCCGGCGGGCGCCGGATCTACCACGAGGACGACGTGGACTGGCTCACCCTCTGCATGATCTTGCGCAGCTCCGGCATGCCGGTGCCGGCGATCCGGCGCTACACGGAGCTGGCCCGCGCGGGGGACGGCACCGAGGCGGAACGGCTCGCGCTGCTGCGGACGCACCGGGAGCGGGTCCTGGACCAGATGGACCAGCTGCGCAAGTGCCTGGACCTGGTCAACTTCAAGATCGGGGTGTACGAGGACGCGCTGGACCAGCTCGCCGCCTCGTCCGCCACCAGCGCCGACGCCGGCGGGTGACCGACGGCGGGGGACTGGTGACCGTACCGTCGATGTCACCCGCACTCGTCTGGCTGCGGCTGGTCGTGTGGTGATTGCGGCCGGAGGTGGGGCCAGTACCACCATTGATCCGGTGGCCACCGGGAGTGATCCTGGGTGCCGATCGGCCAAGACTTGTCGATGTGACCACCACACGCACCGACACCAGACCCACGAGTATCCCGGCCGAGGTCCGCGTCGCCTTCCTGCTCTGGATGGGCGCACTCGCCGCCGGCGCCATCGAGATCGCTCTACACGATATCGAGATCACCGGCCTGGCGGTGAGGCTGAGCCTCTACGCGGTCGTCGCCGCCATCGCCCTGGCCATGCGGGCCGGACGCAACTGGGCGCGGCTGACCCTCGCCGTCGGGCTGGGCATCTTCGGGACGCTGTCGCTGGTGGTCGAGCCGGTGAGCTGGCTGCTGGACGGCAACTCCCTCATCGACGCGGTCGGGCGGACCGATCTGACCGGTGCGCTCATCGCGACGAGCCGGACCCTGCACGTGCTCTGCGTCTGGGGCGCGGTGCTGCTCATGTTCCGCCCGCGCGCCAACACCTACTTCGGCCGGCGCAACGTCGGTTAGGAGGGCCGGGTCGGCACACTCGGTCCCGCCGCGCCGCCGCCTCCATCGAGGACGCGAGCGCGTGGCGAAGGCGCGTGTGGTGTGCTGGCGGTGGCCGGCCGAGCCCGCTCGGTCAGCGGATCGCCGCGACGGAGAAGGGGCGATGTGCCGAAATCCCTCGACAAAGCCCACATCGACCTGTGAGCCATCGACGAATGTAGGGAATTCGCTGTCAAGAGCACCTTCAAGGCCCTACACAATGTCACTGAAAATCCGTGGGCGACCGGCCGGATCGGGTCCGCCGCGCGCGTCGTCCTCCACTTCGCACACCGCCGGATTCGCCTGGTCACGCAGCGTCGCGGCACCACAAACCGTTACCCCGAGAGGTTCATTGACAAGCTGGAAAAACCCTGAAAGGGTCTCGCGTACAACGAAGATCATCCGACTTATTGGGTCGGACCATTCAGGGAGATCACGGCGATGCGGAAGAAGCCCTTTGCCCTGACACTTGGCATGTCATTGCTCCTATCCATGGGTGTAGCGGCTAACGAGTCCGCAAGCGCCGCTGGCCGGAGCCCCCTCGCGGCGGGAGAGAACAACGTCGGCGAGGATCGCTTCCAGCCGAGCGTCACCTACGACCTGTCCGTGACCGACGCCGAGCGCGACAAGATCCACGCGGAGGTCGAGGCGTTGGCCGGACGCGTCAACAAGGCGCGCGCGGGGGACGGCACCTACGACCCGCTCACTCTGGTCGGGGCGATGCTGGACGGCTCGAGCTACGACTCCATTTCCCGAGGCGGCACGGCCGCGACGGCGTACCCCTTCCCGGTCAGCAACACCGCCGCCAACCAGAACGAGTACGACCGCAAGGTCGCCAAGCTCGCCTGGGTGGTCAAGCTGGCCACCGACCTGGGTTTCCCGGTGGTCGTCCAACGCCAGCCCGACAAGTACGTCTACGCCGAGATCGGTGACCCGGACGCCCCGGAGATGGTCATGGCGTTGAGTCACCTCGACTCGCCGACGGCTTCCGTGACGCCAGCCCAGCTGGCCCGCTGGCGCGACGCCGACGGCAACCTCGGCACACCTGGTGCGTACCACTCGCCCTACGTCCAGGACGGCTGGGTCTACGGGGCGGGCATCCAGGACGACAGCGGCCCGACGCTGGCGACGCTGCTCGCGGCCAAGGCGCTGCTCGAAGCGGGGTTGCCCCTCGACCGACGCATCCGCATCGTCATGGGAATCTACGAGGACGGCGGTCCCGGCACGCCCTCGACGACGAACACCGCCACCTTCCAGTCCATCCCGTACAACTCGAACCCGAGCTTCTACGACAACTGGGCGTACAAGAACCTCAATCGGGAGGAGATCCCGATCGCGGCCTACACCTCCGACTCGCGGTTCCCGGTCATCGTCGGCAACTCCGGATCGGTGACCCCGTCGGTGTCGATGAGCTTGTCCGGGGACCGCACCAAGGCCTTCCGGCTGACGGATGCCAGGGCCGGCGTCACCCTGCGTGAAGGCGATCCGACGCTCAAGGACATCGCCTACGGCAGCACCACGCAGATCGCCTCGCGGGCCATCTTCACCCTCGACGTGGCGGGGGCGAGCTCCGCCGAGCGCGACCGGTTCGTCGCGGCGATCACCGCCGCCGCGACCACGAAGGGCTGGCTCCCGGCTGCTCCTCGCACCACCCCCAAGGTGCAGACCACGATCACCGGCGACTCGCTGACGCTGGAGGTCAACACCGATGTGGCGATGGAGATGCCGACCCCGCAGTACGGCAAGAACGCCGTCGTGTGGGGGATGTTCCTGCTCTCCCAGGGGCTCGGCGCGCTCGGAGTCACGGCCGACGACATGCAGTTGAAGAAGGCCGCCGACGGCATCGCCGACCTGTTCTTCCGCGACGGTGTCGAAGGCGAAGCCTACATCGGCAAGTACATGGGCATCCCGGCGAACCTGCTGCGCAACCCGAACAACGGCACTCCGAACCTGACCTTCGCCCTCATGGGAGGCATCAACTCGGAGACCCCGACGAGCTTCTACACCGACGCCACCGGCAGCCTCAGCATGCCGATGTACGTGCGCAGCATGCACGTCACCGCGGCTGACTCCAGCCAGGCGACGGCCGCGGTCACCGCCGCCTTCCAGGCGAAGGGGTTCACCATCGGCAGCCTCGGCTCGCCCGTCGGTGCCGGGTTGTACGTCACTCACGACAACCCGCTGACGGCGCTCCAGTTCGGGAGCTACCAGGCCTCGATCGACCACAACCCGGAGGAGTTCGCCGACCCCCACGCCCTCAGGGACGTGGTCTACCCGCAGGGCACGACCGGTGGCACGCTGGCCAGCAGCTTCCGCAACAAGATGACCGCCTTCGGCGCGGTGATCCCGGGTAACGAGCGCTGGTGGCACACGGCCAACGAGCGGATGAAGGTCGACTCCGCGGTGCAGATGACCAAGATCATGGCCGATGGCATGCTGGAGATGGCCCGGTACTCCGGGCCCGCCGGCGCCAAGTTCATGTGGGCCGACATCCCGGGGCTGAACGCCGACCGCTCGGACCTCGACCTGCTCGACGTCACGATCGGCACGTTCAAGGACGCGTCGGCCGCCGTCGACAAGAGCCAGCTGGGCAACCAGGCCCTGCTCGGCGCCACCTCGTTCAACATCCCGATGTGGAACGGGCGCGGCAACTCGACTCCGACGGCGTCGGCCTTCGAACTGGGGCACGCCCCCGGAGGGGTCTACCTGCCGCTGACCGACCCGGAGTACCTGAACTCCACGTACGTGGCGCCGATGCGCCTCGAGTTCAAGGTGGAGCGCCCCGACCACATGTCGGACGCGGCGTGGGCGAAGTTCGTGGCCGGCGGCTACGGCGACTTCCAGTTCAACATTCGCGTCGGCGACAAGGTGGTGCCGCTGGCCGTTCCCGCGGGGCAGAGCGCGGACAAGTACTTCTACTCGCGCATCTCGGCCAACAACCCCAACGCCATCTACCTGTCGGTCAACCTCGCGATCACCGATGCCCCGTACACCGGGGTGAAGCCCGTCCTCGCGGATTCCAAGACGGACCTGTACACGGTCAACCCGACGTACCTGGCCTCGAACCCGGATCCGTTCCCCGGGCGCGGCGCCATCGACCAGCGGGGCTTCTTCCTGTTCGGTGACGGGCAGAAGAACGCGGAGTTCTCGTCGCCCGAGGCGGTCTACGTGACGGTCGCCAACGCGGTCATCGACGCCAAGCCGTCGGCGGTGGTGAAGAAGCTGAAGGGCAACACGAACGAGTTGACGATCACGGTGAAGCAGACCCACGTCGACGGCAGCGAGTCGTCCCAGACGGCCACGTTCACCATCGACAACAACGCCGCCGGCACGTACACCGTCGGCGACTACAAGGTGTACGTCGACACGAAGGGCAACACCCAGGTGCGGTCGATCTCCATCGTCTGACGCCTTCTGGTCCCGACGGGGCGCTTGCTCCTGCCGCCCCCGGCAGCAATGCCGGGGGCGGCTTCGTCACCTCACGCGACGGCGGTTCCCTCGAGTTCGACCATCAGGGTGGGGATCGCCAGCCGTGTCACCCCGAGCATCGTGGTGGTCGGCGCCACGCCGGCGGCGCCCAACCGTGCGGCCAGCACGCCGTAGTGCGCGAAGAGCTGGTCGACGTCGGTGGTGTAGACGTTGAGCCGGACGAGGTTCGTGAGGGACATATCGGCCTCCCCGAGGACGGCCTCCAGGTTGTCGAGGCTCAGCGCCAACTGCGCCGCCATGTCGCCGGCGTGCTGGGGCTTGCCGTCGTCGCTCATGGCGGTCTGCCCCGCGCAGTACAGGGTCCGCGTGTGTCCGGTGACGATCTCACCCTGGTTGTATCCCAGCTCCACCGACCACGTCCACGGGTTGACCGCCGACCGTTGCATTGGCATCTTGGCTCCGTTCTTCGATGTGGGCACGCAAGGACTCGGACCCACGTGGTGATGAGCCTGCCAACCAATCACGACATCCTGTGTCGTATATCCCTGGCATGATCGTCCTGTGCGGGCCGACCGGTTGGTCTCGTTGGTGCTACTGCTGCGCCAGCGCGGTCGGCTGTCCGCGGCCACGCTCGCCCGCGAGCTGGAGGTGTCCACCCGGACCGTGTTGCGCGACATCGAGGCGCTGTCCGCGGCCGGCGTCCCGGTCTACGCCGAACGCGGCCGGCACGGCGGGTTCGCGTTGCTGCCCGGGTTCCAGACCGACCTCACCGGGCTGACCCACGACGAGGCGCTCGCCCTGCTCGTCGCCGGCTCACGCCGCGGCGCGCAGGCGTTCGGCCTCGGCGCGGCGCTCGCGTCGGCCATGCGCAAGGTGGTCGACGCGCTACCCGACAGCAATCGGGCCACCGCGGCCGGCGCGGTCCAACGACTGCTCATCGACCCGGAGACGGACCTCCTCTCGCGCCGGCTTGCGTCAGAAGAGGTTCCCGACGCCACCGTGGCCGAGGTGCGGCGCGCGGTGCTCGCCGGACACAAGCTGCGCATCCACTACGCGCCTGTGGGCCAGACACCGCGATGGCGCACGGTGGACCCCATCGGCCTGGTCACCGTGCGCGGCCAGGGCTACCTGCTGGCCACCCGGTCCGGCGCGGACCGCACCTACCGGCTGTCCCGGATCCTGGCCGCCGAGGAGCTCTCCGAACCCGCCCAGCGACCCGACAGGGTCGATCTGGACCGGGTCTGGCGGGAACGCAGCACGCGGTTTCGCACCGGCGGCGACCAGGTCACCGTGCTCATACGGGTGAACCCGACGCGGCGGGAGGAGCTGGTGAGCACCGCGCTGGCCGTCCTCGCCGAAGAAACCGAGGCCGACGGCTGGCTTCGGCTGGAGGTCACCTTTCAGGACCCGAGACACGCCCAGTGGGCGCTGTGGCAGCTCGCCACGAATGCGGAAGCTCTGGCCCCGCAGTGGTTGCGCACCACTCTGCGCGACCGCGCCGCCGCGATCGTCACCCGCTACGGCATGCCCACCACGGCCGGGCCTCCGCCGCCCGCGTGAGGGCGCCGCGTGGCCCCACGCGTCCGACACACGCCAACTGGTGAGTGGATCGACGGCCGCTGACCTGCCGCCGGCGGTGGGCTCGATCAGCGGCCGGTCACGGCCCGGCCGAGTCGTTCGGCGACGTCCTGGATCAGCAGGTTCGACGGGGTGACGAAGGTGTCGAAGCGGCCGTCGATCGACCGGTCGAGAAGCGGCTCGTGCCGTTCGGATGGAATGCCCGCCAGCCCGAGGAACCAGCCGAGCACCTGCCTGTAATGCCACTCCCAGCCGCCGTCGGCGCAGGTCCGGTCGACCACCACGGTGAGCAGGTGCGACACCGCCCGTTCCCAGTCGGCCGGGTCGGTGGCGTCGGCGGCGAGTAGTGGCAGGAAGCGGTCGAAGCGTTCGGCCAGTTCCTCCAGCCACCCCCGCCACTCGATCAGCGCCTCGACCGCCACGTCGAGCGTCTGACCCGGGTCGCCCATGCTGTCCGCGGGGCAGCACCAGGCATGGACGGGGCCGCCGTCGAAGTCGGCCTCGCCGACACCCCACCGCCAGCCCGACGCCCAGCGCCCGTAGTGGCCGACGATCGCGAAGCTCATCTCGTCCGCCCACCGGGTGCCCTGCTGTTGTCCCCACCGGTACACCTCCGGTCTGCCCGACCGGCCGGGTGGCCGGGTGGGGACGGCGGCGGAGGGCGGCAGCGACCGTATGACGGTCGGGGCGGTGTCTGGATCGAACGGCTGTCGGGCTGGGTTCACCTCCGCCCACGTCAGGTACCAGGGCACGATCATCGGGTCCCGACTGGGGAGATACGGCTCGGTGTATGGCACGTCGGACGAACAATCGCTCAAGGGGCGCCAGAGCCGTCACTCATATCCCATGGCCGGGATGACCTTACCGAGTGTTTCTTCGATGAACTCGCGGGTTTCGTCGTCGAACTGGTCGTTGCGGTTCGTCAGCCGGTGCGACTGGAACGTTCTGGAGGTGGCGAAGTCGTCGACGTCGAGCCGCTCGAACAGGGCGCGGCGCTGCCCGGGCCAGTCGGCAGCGAGATCCTCCGCTTTCACCTCGACGTATCGCCTGCCCGTCAGGTCGACGGAGTCCTTCCAGGTGAGCCATCGGTGGTAGACCGGCGTGAGGTAGGCGAGCGCGCCGTCGACGGTGGCCGGTGCCCAGGGCTGGGCCAGGTGGGATGCGAGCACCGAGACCGGGTGACGCTTGATGTGCACGATGGTCGCTTCGGGGACCAGTTCCCAGAGGAACTCCATGCACAGCAGGTTGAACGGTGTCTTCTCGCACCAGGTCGGCTTGCCCGCGTCGGCGGCGGCGCCGCCGAACAGGGTGTCGATCAGGCCCCGCAGGATTCCGAGCAGTTCGCTGCGGTCGCTGAAGTACCTGGGGACCACCCGCCGGCGGCTCGCCGGCGCGAACGGCCCGGACGGTCGGTCGGCGTCCCCGAAGCCTTCCGCGGGCGCAGGTTCGTCGTACGTGTACGCGATCAACTGCGGCCAGAGCTGTTGCACCGCGTCCCTGTAGCGCCGCTCGCCAACCAGCTCGGGAACGGTTTTGCCGCGATCGTCGCGCCGGCCGGGCACTCGTACGGTGAGGAACTCGCTCAGCCGGTGCAGGGCATCCTCACCGACGGTGGGGTCGTACCGATCGGTGAGCGCGTCGGCCAGGTCCCGCAGGCCACCCGGGTCGATGAGAAACCGGGTCTCCATGGGAATCCGATGGATCAGCGGATGTTCGCCGATGATGTCGGCGATCCGCGACGTTCCCGAACGACCCGTACCCGCGACGAAGATCGGTGAGGGGGAAGGCATAACGAGCAGCCAAACCCTCAGCCCGGCGCCTGCGCAAGCCATTTATCCCCTTCACACGGTGCTACGGGCCGGACCCGCACCCGCTGCGCCGAATGCGTGCCGGACGGCCGCCTCCAACAAACGAGCAACGAATTGTCGGAGCTTCTCGGCGTGGCCGAGGTAGTCGCCGATGGCTCCGTTGAGCCACGCCTCTTCGATGGCGTCGGTCAGGATGACGCGTTCTTCGGTGGTCAGGTCTTTGTAGGTCCCCGGTTCCGATCGCGTGAGTCCAGCGCCGCCCGGGTCAGGCTCGCCGGGACCACCTGGCGCGGGCGGCGGGCGTCAACATGCTGGCGGGCGCGGTAGGCGATCTGGCGGACCGCCGAGGGGCTCTTGGCGAGGGCGGCTGCGCGGTGGGAACGTCGAGGTCAGCGGTCGCGATGAGGTGGGCATCGCGTGCGGCGATAACCGTGCGGCAGCTCGCGATGATCTGGTCCGCGGACCGGTCCGGCTCGACCACCGTGCCGGCTCTCGTCGAGCTCTACCGGAGGGGGCCGGGGCTCGCGGCGAGCCCGGTGCAGGCGTGCAGGCCGGCGTACTCCCGGCGGATCCGGGCGGCGTCCGCTGCGCCGGCGAGTTCGGGCTGACCGGTGCGGCGGGAGATCGTCGCGGGGAGCAGTTCCGTCTTCGAGACCCTCGAACCGTCGAGGGTGACCCGCAGCACCCCCGTGTCGTTGCTGTACGCGTCGTCACGCCACCACAGGAAGTTGCCGAGTCCGTACTGGACGAAGGTGTTACCGAGCCATCCATCGCCGAGCAGCAGGTGGGCGTGGGTGCCGACCACGATGGTGGCACCCGCCTCGGCCATCTCGGCCGCGAACGCGCGAGCCTCGTCGGGTGGACAGGCCTCACCCTCGGTGCCCCAGTGGACGTAGACGACGACCACGCTGGCTTGGCGCCGCGCGTCGCGCACCGCCGCGACGGCGCGCGGCAGGTCCCGGGTCATCGCGATCCCGGCCCGGGTGTCGGTCGCTTTCCACTCCTCCCACAACTCGGAGACTTGGCTGAAACCGAGGACGGCGATTCTGGTGCCCCGTATCTCGGTGATCCATGGCCGGTACGCCGCTGCCGCGTCGGCGCCCGCCCCGACGAATGGCATCCCGGCGTTCCTGGCGGCGTCCATGGTGTCGGTCAGCCCCGTCAGCCCGTAGTCCAGCGCGTGGTTGTTGGCGATCGACACGACGTCGACGCCGGCGGCCTTCACGGCGTCATACACGCTTGCCGGTGCCCGGAAATGGAACTCCTTCGGCTCGGGGGTGCCCCGCGTGGTGACCGCCGTTTCCAGGTTGACCATGGTCAGGTCCGCGGCCGACAGGGCCGACGAGATCGACCCGAACGCGGTCGCCGGGTCGCGCAGCAGGTCGGCTGTGCGTCCGGCGAAGTGCACGTCACCGGCGAAGGCCAAGGTGATCCCGGCGGAGTGCGACGGGGACGCCGCGGGGGCGGACCGGGTGGGCGCACCGGCCGGCGGGGTGCGGGCGGCATCGCAGGCCGCCACAGCCAGGGTTGCCGCCAGAGCGACGAGGAATCGTGCCCACTTCACTCCGCGCAGCGTACGGACACCTGCCCGGTCCTGGGCCGGTTTGGCCAGGATTGCCCTCGGCCTGGTACGCCGGCCGTCTGGCGGCGCGCGCCGGTCCGGCTCGGCCTGCCGGCGACCTCCGGCCAGTAACCGCCCGCCCTCTATCCTGCGCCTGGCAAGCGCCGACGGCATGGAGGAAGCGTGGGATACGATCTGCACATCAGCCGAGCCGAGGAGTACTACGACAGCGACGCGCACCCGATCCCCCTGGACGAGTGGCTGTCGTACGCGGAGGGCACCCCCACGCTCCGGGCGGTGGGATGGCTCGGCCGGGACGAGGAGCGCCAGCCCCACTACGAGCACACCTGCGCCGACGGAAGCGTTGTCTCGTTGACCTGGTTCGAAGGCGCCATCGAAATCAAGGGCCGTTTCGGCGGCGACGCCTACCGGGAATTCGGAGCCATCGCCGAGGATCTGCAGGCCAATCTTCAAGGCGACCACGGCGAGCGGTACACGGCGAGAGGTGTACTTCCCCCCACCCGATAGACGTGGAACTCGGGCAGCGCCGTCGACGGGGGTGGCACCATGAGTCATGCACGGTCATCTGAATGACGGTCGAGCTGCGAGTGGATGCGGTTGCGGGCCATGCCGCGCTTCATCTGCGGCCGTGGAGTGACGAGGACGTCGCACCGCTGATCGAGGCGTACCGCGATCCGGTCCTGCGCCGGGGGACCAGACTTCCCGTGGAAGCGTGCAGGACGCACAGCGGTGGCTGGAGAGTCAGAAACACGAGTGGGAGAGCGGAGGTCGACTCAGCTTCGCGGTTTTCGAGGGTCGTCGAGGGCCTGAATCGTCTCGAACTGCTCCACCAGGTGGACAACCACGCATCATGCCGGGTCGCGGAGAAGGCGCGGTACCAGTTCGAACGAGTGTTGCCTGCCGTGCCGCCATTCCCGAGGGACGGTCACCTGCACGCACGACATGCTCGCGCCTGACAAGCCTCACTCCGTCGGCGGGCCGTGTCGGTGGTGGAGCCGCGGAGCCGAGGCGACGCCCCTGGACGCCGTCGCACAGCCGGCCGGTCGATGTCGCCGTCCGGCTGTGCGCGGCCGGTGGTGAGCTGTCGGGGCCTATCGCCGCATGGCGGGTCGCCTGTTGTGGGTCCATGCGCGCAGTGCCCATTCGGTCGGGCCGTACCGGAACCGCCGCATCCACCAGGTGCTGGCAACCGCCTGGGCCAGGAAGATCGTCAGTGCGATGAGCAGTGTCTGTGCCGGCGAGGTGTGGCCGGTCAGCCCCAGTCCGACGCCGGTGAAGACGAGCACGCAGATGAGCGACTGGCTCAGGTAGTTCGTCAGCGCCATGCGTCCGGCGGGCGCCAAGAAGTCGGCGATGCGGGGTCGCCGGGTGAACAGACGCAACAGGGTCGCGGCGTAGGCCGCCGCGAGGAACGGCGCGGTGACGATGCTGACCATCAGTGCGGTCATGTTCGCGGTGCCGCCGCCGATCGCGAACACGGTGGCGCCGGCCAGACCGACCGGATAGCCGACGCGCTCGCAGCGGCGTAGCAGGGTGTCGTGGGTGTGCACGGCGGCGAGCATGCGGTGTTTGCCGGCGGCGAGGCCGACGAGGAACGCGGCGAAGGCCAGTGGCCCCTGCACGGCGAGTGCGCCGATCATCGACGGCATCGAGCGCAGGTGTTCCAGGACGACGTCACCGAGGCCGCCGCGTAGGGCGTCGGTCGAACGTGCGCCCGCGGTCAGCGCGGCGGCCTCGTCCGGGACCAGGGTGGTGCCGCCGACCGCGGCCAGGGCGACCAGGAACGCGACGACGCCGACGATGGTCGCCGCGGCGACCAGTGCGGTGCGCGGTGTGATCCGCCGGACGGTGAGCAGGAGGAGGCCGAGCAGCGCGTAGGTGGTGAGGATGTCGCCGTGGAACAGCAGTACCGCGTGCACGGCCCCGAGCACGAACAGCCCGGACAGTCGGCGGAGGAACGACCGGCTGAAGGCCGTCCCACGCCGGGCGGCCGAATCGAGTTGCAGGGTGAAGCTGTAGCCGAACAGGAACGAGAACAGCAGGTACGCCTTCATCGCGAACAGCAGTTCCATGGCACCTGCGACCAGCCGGTCGAGCGGACCGTACGCCGGATCGTCGACCAGGTGGAACTCGTATCCGGAACTGAAGTACCAGACGTTGACCAGCAGGATGAGCAGCAGCGCGATCCCGCGCAAGGCGTCGACGACGTTGATCCGGGCGTCGTCGTTGTTCTCCGCCGCTGCCTTCAGGGCATCGCCCTGCCGATGGGGTCGGAGCGTACTCATGGCATCGACCCTTGCGAGATCGCCGGGCGGTGGGCCAGGTGCCGTCGATGACCGCCCGCTCGGCGGTGGGCCGGCCCAGACCGGCCGCGGCCTGCGGCCAGAGTGTTCCTGCCCGCGCCAGAGGGGCCCGTGGCCGCCGTGAGACTGCCCGCGGCGAGGCCGGTGGTGACGCCGTCGAGTGCGGCGCCGTCGTGGGTCTTGCGTAGCGACTCCAGATGATGGACATCAATCATGTCGTACACCGTATGAGTGCACTAGTGCCGGTGACAGTCAGGCTGTCCCCCGTATTCGTCCGCGGGGTACCGTGACTGCACTAGTGCACGGGAGGTCGCTGTGGAGGAACCGCCGTACCGCCGGATCGCTGCCGACATCGCGGACCGGATCGCGTCGGGCGAGTTCGCTCCCGGGGCGAGGATCCCGTCGACCCGGCAGCTCATGGCCGCGTACGGGGTCGCGATGGCGACCGCGACGAAGGTCCTGGCGACCCTGCGCGAGCGGGGTCTCGTCGAGCCCGTGCGGGGCGTGGGCACGGTGGTCGCCGCGGCGGGTGCGAGTAGAGCACCGGGCCCGGGCCGAGACCAGGTGGTCGCCACCGCCGTGGCCATCGCCGACGCCGAGGGGCTGCACGGCCTGTCGATGCGTCGGCTCGCCGGTCAGCTCGGCATTCCGACGATGGCGATCTACCGGTACGTGGCCGACCGGGAAGAGTTGGTGCTGTTCATGATCGACAAGGTCATGGCCGACAACCCGCCCCCGGCCCTCACCCCGGACCGCCACGGCTGGCGGGCCTGCCTCGAGGCCATCGCCCGGCTGCACTGGGCGATGTACCGTCGGCACACCTGGCTCGCCCAGGCGGTCTCCTTCACCCGGCCGCTACCGGCACCGCACGCCATGGCACACACCGAGTGGATGCTGCGGGCACTCGACGGGCGCGGGCTCGACCTGAGCGCACAGTTCACGGCGGCGGTGACGGTGGCCAACTACGTGCGCGGCACGGCGGTGAACCGGGCCGAGGAAGCGCAGGCCGAGCAGGACAGCGGCCTGACCGACGCCCAGTGGATGGAGGCCCAGGAGGAACGGTTCGGCACCGTCCTGGCCGACGGGCGGCTCCCGCTGATGGCCCGCTTCCTCACCGCCGACGACGTGGTCTGGAACCTGGACGTGCTCTTCGAGTTCGGCCTCCAGCGCCTCCTCGACGGCCTCGCGCCGCTCCTGCGATGAGGTCATTCGCCGCGTTCGCTCCTGGCCGATCGAGACGCCGCCCGACAGGCCGAGCGGAATATTCCTTGACAGGAATATTCCGCTCAGCGAATACTCGTCGGCATGGACGTACTCCTCACCGCGCTGGCCGACCCGGCGCGCTGGCGACTCGTGAGCCTGCTGGCCGAACGGCCCCGCCCGGTCGGCGTCCTCGCCCAGCTCGCCGGGGCGCGCCAGCCGCAGACGACCAAGCACCTGCAGACCCTTGAGCGCGCCGGCGTCGTCACCTCCCAACGCACCGGCCAGCGCCGCATCTACGCGCTGCGGCCTGCTGCCCTGCGGGAACTGGCGGCTACGCTCAGCCGGCTCGCCGACACCGCCGACCAGGCCGGCGGCCCGCGCGAGACCTACGACCGTTACGGGCGCAGCCTCCACACCGAACGCGCCCGCGCGGGCGAGTCGGGGTGGGCCGACGGCCGCTCGTTCACGTTCCTCCGGTCGCTGACGGCGCACCCCGAGCTGGTCTGGCGGCACCTGACCGACACCGCCCTGCTCGCCCGCTGGTGGACACCCGACGACCTCCGCGTCTGCGAGCTCGTCTTCGAGGCGCGACCAGGTGGACGGATCATCCTGGAGTACCGAGACATCGAGGACACCGACGGCTCCGACCAGATCGCCGGGCGCGGAACGGGAACCGTCGACGACGTACGCCCCGGCGAGCGCCTCGCCTACCGGCTCTCCCCACTGCTTCCCGACGGCGGCCTCGCCTTCACCGCCCACGTCGACCTCAACCTGCGGTCCACCGACACCGGCACGGACCTCGACGTCCACTACCGGATCACCGACAGCACAGTCGACTCCGCGGACTTCATCGCAGGAATCGAGATCGGCTTCGGCCAGAGCCTCGACAAGCTCGCGGCGATCCTCGCCGCCGACCCGCACAACACCGACACGAGGAGCACGACATGACAGCGCAGACCGCCGGCCGCAGAGTCGTCACCAACATGAGCCTCTCACTCGACGGCCACTACGCCGGACCGGACGACCCGCGCGACATGGGCTGGGTGATGCCCTACGCCGTCACCGACGTCGCCCGCGACCACCTGACCAGCCTCTGGGAGCCGGCGACGACGGCACTGCTCGGGCGGGTCAACGCCGAGGGATTCCTCGGCTTCTGGCCCACCGTCATCGGCATGACCGGTGCCGACCCGCGCGACGAGGGCTTCGCGAGGTGGCTCGTCGACACCGACAAGGTCGTCCTCTCCACCACCCTCACCGAGGCGCCATGGGAACGGACGACGCTTGTCGACAAGCCGACCGCCGAGGTGGTCGCGGACCTCAAGACGACCGAGGGCGGCGACATTCTCGTGCTCTCCAGCGCGAGCGTCATCAAGGCGCTGCTGGCTGCCGACATGGTGGACAGGCTGGCGATCACGATCTTTCCGATCTTCCTCGGCGGTGGACCGCGCCTGTTCGACGACGGCCTGCCCGCAGGGACGTGGGCACTGGTCAGTCAGACCGCGGGCGAGCACGGCACGCTGGCTCTCGTCTACGACCGGGTCCGCTGAGCGGGTACCGAGACCGATGAGCCGGCCGCGTGTGCGGCCGGCTCCGCCTCGGATTGGCGCGGCTGATCGACTCCACCGACCGGACCCCGTGCGTGGCTGGTCGGTGACGCCGGCGCGGTGTTGCTGGCTGCCGCGACGGATACAGGCGGCAGCGTATGGAGCGGCCTGGTCACGCGTCGCCATGCCGGAGCTGTCGATGGGCTCCGGCGCGCCGGCGTGGGGGAGTACCACCACGAACGTAGCGCCGCCGCCGCCGCTACGCGCCGGGGCGTACGGCAGGTGCCGCTCCGGCGCGGACGGCAGCCGACGGCCCACGACGGCACGATCGAGCCCCACAGTCTTCCGGATCGGGAAAGGGGTTGGTTCACGTGCGACGGTGGGCTTGGTTCGGCCCGGCGTTCGTGGTCGCCTTCGTAGCCAGCATCGTGGTCGGCGGCGCGCTGGCGACCGGCGACGCGCTGTATCTGCCCGACGCGTCGGTGGCGGACCTGCGCACCTTCTACGGGCACAACCTGCCCGCCGTCGTCGCGCAGAGCGCACTCCAGGTGCTCGCCGCCGTGGCCCTGTACCTGTTCGGGCGCGGGCTGCACCGCAGCCTGTGGCCGGACCGCCTGGACGGGCTGGACCGGCTGGGCCGGGTGGCCGCCTGGGGTAACGCGGCCGCGGCCGGTTTTCTGCTGCTGTCCGTCCTCACGTCGGTCGCCCTGGCCGCCGTGGCCGAACGGGCCGGCGCGGGCGTCGTGTCCGCGCTCGGCACGGCGACCCTGCTGTGTGGGGGAGCGCTGCACCTCGCCGGCCTCGCCGTGTTCGTCACCGCGTCCTCCGTGGCCGGCCTGCGCCGTCGCACCCGCGGCCGGTGGGTGTTCCGCTACGGGCGCTGGGCCGGGCCGCTGGTCGCCGTGTCCGTGGTGTCGATCGTGTGGCCGCCGCTGCTGAGGCTCGAACCGCTGTGGCGGCTGGTGGCGATCGTCTGGATCGTCGGCGTGACCGTGGCGGCACTGCGGAACGGCCTCGACCGGACGCCTCGGGCGGCCGGGCGGGCTGTCACTTCTCATCCATCCTGACCGAGCCCGGTCGCGCGCCACAACGAGGCTCCGTGCCCTTCGCATCGAGAACCGTGGTGAGTCGGCGCAGTTTCCATGGCGTCGGAGGGCTGGTCCGAACGATCGGTCGGGCCCTCTGACGTTTGGGGGACCCCGCCCGCCCCGCCCGCCGCTACGCTGTGCGCGTTGACCATCAAGGATGGTGCCGCCGAGGCGGCCCTGCGCTGCCGTTGTCTCGGCGTGATGGAGGTGCGGGGCGGGGACGGCTGGCGGACGGTCCGCGGCGCGAGACTGAGGTCCCTGCTCGCCGCCCTGGTGCTGCACTGCGGCGCGGAGGTTTCGCCGGACCAACTGGTGGCGCAGGTGTGGGGCGGGTCGGCGCCGGCCTCGGCCCGGTCCCTGGTGCGCGGGTACGTGATGTCCCTGCGCCGGGCGTTCGGGCCCGACGGCGCGGCGATCGTTGCCGGCCGCCGCACCGGCTACCGCTTCGCGCTGCCCCGGGACTCGGTCGACAGCTACCGCTTCGAACGGCTGTGCGCCGAGGGCCGGGCGGCGCTGCGCGCCGGTGAGCTGTGGCGGTCCCGGCAGGTCCTCGCCGAGGCGCTCGGGCTCTGGAGCGGCCCGGCGCTGCCCGACACGCCCCGCAACCCGTCGCTGGCGGCCTACGCCGCGCGTCTGGAGGAACTGCGGCTCGTCGCGTTGGAGGGCCGGATCGAGGCGGACCTGCACCTGCACCGGCACCGCGAGATCCTCGGTGAGCTGCGACAACTGGTGGACGAGCATCCGGGCCGGGAACGCCTGGTGGCACAGTGGATGCGCGCGCTGTACGCCGACGGCCGGCGGGCGGAGGCGCTGGACGCGTACCTGCACGCCCGGCAGCGGCTGGTCGGCGAGTTCGGCATCGAACCGGGGCCCGAGCTGCGCCGCGTACACCAGAGCATCCTCTCCGCCGACGGCCTGGGCGATCCCGAACCGCCGCGTCACCCGACCGCTGGAGGGACCACCCGCGACGCCCGCCGGCCCGCCGGCCCGCCGTCTCCCGCGCCCGCGGTCGCCGAAGCGGACCGTACGCCGCCGGGGGAGCCACGCCGACCGTGGCAGACACCGGCCGACATCGCGGACTTCATCGGCCGCGAGCGGGAACTGGCCGAGTGTGAGCGCTGGCTCGGGTCGCCCGGGACGGCGGCGCTACGGGTCGTGGCGATCTGCGGCCGGGCGGGTGTCGGCAAGAGCACGCTCGCCGTGCGCCTGGCACACCGGCTACAACCGACCTACCCCGACGGCCAGCTCTACGCCGACCTGCGCAGCGACAGCCAGCCGGCGCGCCCCGCCGACGTGCTCGGCACCTTCCTGCGCGGACTCGGGGTGCCCGGGGTGTCGATTCCCGAGGACACCGACGAGCGGGTGGCGATGTTCCGCAGCCTCCTGGCCGACCGGCGGCTGCTGGTCGTCCTCGACAACGCCGTCGACGAGCGGCAGGTACGGCCGCTGCTGCCCGGAGGTCCCGGCTGCGCGGTCCTGGTGACCAGCCGGGCCCGCCTGTCGGCGCTGGCCGGGGCGCACCTGCTCAACCTCGACGTCTTCCCGGTGGAGTCCGCGCTCGCCCTGCTCGAACGCAGCGTCGGCGCGCCGCGGTTCCGGGCCGAGCGGGCCGCCGCCAGGGAGCTGATCGGCCTCTGCGGTCACCTGCCGCTGGCGGTCCGGATCCTGGCCGCGCGGGTCGCGGCGAGCCCGCACACACCGCTGTCCTGGTTCGTCGACCAGCTGACCGACGAGCGGCGTCGCCTGGACGAACTCCGCGTCGGCGACCTCGACGTGCGGGCCAGCATCGGCTCCGGGCTGCGCGCGATGGCCGAGCCCGAACATCGTGTGCTGCGCCGGCTGGCGTTGTTCGACGCGCCCGACGTACCGGCGTGGGTGGCCGCGGCCGCCGCGGACCTCGCGCCGGCGGAGGCCGAGGCCGCGATGCGCGCACTGGTGGCACGGCGTCTGCTCGACGATGCCGGCGTGGATCGGTGCGGGCAGCTCCGGTACCGGTTCCATCCTCTGGTCCGGCTCTTCGCCCGGGAACGCGCGGAACGGGAGCCGGCGGGGGAACGCGCGGCGGCGGTGGACCGGGTACTGGCGGGCTGGCTCACCGTGGCCCGGCACGCCGACCGCCACGCGCCGGCCCGGACCCTCGCCGCCGTCGACGCGCCGGCACCGGCCTGGCCGGTGCCGGAGTCGGTCCTGCGGATCGCCGAGCGCGATCCGTTCGGCTGGTTCGAGGCGGAAGCGCCGGCGCTGATGGCGACCGTGCTCCAGGCCGCCGCGGCCGGACGGTCCGGCGCGGCCTGGCGCCTGGCCGCCGCCGCCCACTGCTACTACGAGCTGCGCAACATGTACGACGACGGGCAGCGGACGCACGAGACGGCGCTGGCGGCCTGCCAGGCCGCCGGCGACGAGCTCGGCACGGCCGTCCTGCGCCGCAACCTGGCCGACCTGTTCAGCTCGAAGCCCGGGTCGGACGTGGAGGTCAAGCTCGGGCACGCGACGGCGGCAGGGGAGCTGTTCCGCCGGCTGGGCGAGCGGCGGGGCGAGGCGGACGCGTGGTACCTGTGCGCGTCCGTGCACCGGACCCGGGGGGAGCACCAGGCCGCGGTGCGCTGCCTGGCGACCAGCTACCGCCTCGCTCGCCAGGCCGGATACCGCCTGGGTGTGCTGCACGTCTGGCAGCAGCTGGCCATCCTGCGCCGGCAGCAGGGCCGGCTCGGCGAGGCGCTGAGCGACGCCCGGATCGCCCAGTCCCTCGCCGCAGAGCTGCACAGCGCGCGGGACCGCAGCGTGGTGCTCGGCCTCATCGGGGCGATCCACCGGGACCGGCGCGAGGTGGGTCTGGCCGAGGCCGCGTTCACCGAGGCGATCGCGATCGCGGAACAGACCGCCGACCCGCTCCAGCTCGCCTTCCTCTACGGCCATCTCGGCGGACTCTACGCCGACCAGGGGCATCCGCAGGCCCGGTCCACGCTTGTGCACGGCCTGGCGCTGAGCCGGGCCGGCCACTCGTTGTTCGGGCAGGCGCTCGCGCTGCACGCCCTCGGCCGGCTGGACCTGGCCGCTGCCGACACCGACCGGGCCGTCGCCCGGCTCTCCGAGGCCGCCGCGCTCTACCGCCGCTGCGAGCACCGGTACGCCGAGGCGAAGGTCCTCGCCACGCTCGCCCAGGCCCTGGCGGTTGCCGGCGACCCGGCCCGGGCCGACGACGTACGCGAGCAGGCGGTGCGCCTGCTGCGGCGGTTGGGCAACCACACCGAGGCGGAGTCGGTGGCGGGTGCGTCCGCCGCACCGCCGACGCGGCCGCGACCGTAGAGATTGCGTAGAGCCACCGTAGAAACCGGCGCTGACCTGCGAATCCTTCGTTTGTTGTGTGCTGTGGAAGCGCCGTAACGTGCTGTCTCGCCGGATGGGCAACGGTCGATAGCGTCCGGTCCGGCGCTGTCCCGGGTGGACGGCGTGCCTCGTGGCGCCGCCATCTGCCCCACCCATCGATCAAGGAGAGCCGATGAGCATCGGACGACTCGCTGACAAGCTCCTGTCCCTGGTGGTGCCGAGGATGAACGCATCCGCCGCGATGCAGACGACGTGCATGTACTGCAGCAGCACCTACTCGAAGCTCTGCCGGCGCGACTGCATCCAGGGCGTCTGTGAGCCGTGGGGCTGCAGCAGCTGCGGAACCTGCTGACCGATGCCGGGGCGGACGCCCGGTGACCGCCGGGCCGTCCGCCCCGGCCAGGACGGCGCCATGGGACCAACGGGAAGGGCATGCAGGTGCGCTACGTCGCGGTGAGTTGTCTGGTCACGCTGGCCGTCGTGTTCACGGTCTCGGCGTTCAGCAAGCTGCGTGGCCGGTCCGCGTACGACGCCTTCGTCGCCGCCACCGGCCGGCTGGTGCCCGTCGGCTGGCTGCCCGCCGGTCCGGTCGCGGCGGCAGTCCTCGGCGCCGAACTGGCGGTACCGCTGGTGCTGCCGGTGCGGCCCGTCGCCGGGCTGGCGCTGGCCGCCGGACTGCTCGTGGCGTTCTGCGTCGGGATCCTGCGCGCGCTGCGACGCGGGGTACGTGCCTCGTGCCGCTGCTTCGGCGCCTCCGGCGCCCCGCTGGGCCGGCGCCACGCCGGGCGGGCCGCCGCCCTCGCCGTCCTCGCGCTCGTCGGGGCGGCCGCGGCCGGTGCGGCGTCGGGTCCGGACCTGATCGCCGGCGCCCGGCCGGAGGCCGTCGCGCTCGCCGTCGGTGCCGCCGCCGTGCTCGCCCTGCTCACGCTCACGTTCGACGACCTCGTAGACCTCTTCGCGCCTGGCCCGGTGCCGGCCCGGGACGCGACCGTACCGAAGGGATCCCCGGATGCCCGTGCTGGTCACCGCGACCGTGCTCCTCGGACTGCTCACCCTGGTTAACCTCCTGCTGATCCTCGGCGTGGTGCGACGGCTGCGGGAACACACCGAGCTGTTGTCCCGGTCCTCGCCCCGCGACGACGCGCGGATCCTGCCGGTCGGGGCGACCGTGGGTGACTTCACCGCCACCACGACCGACGGCCACCCGGTGTCGCGGGACACGCTCGGCGGCGAGACACTCGTCGGCTTCTTCAGCCCCGGCTGCGACGCGTGTGAGGCGCTGCTGCCCGAATTCATCGAGCGGGCCGCGACGGCGCCGCGGGGACGGGCCGGTGTGCTGGCGGTGGTGGAGGCGGAGCAGTCCGCCGCGCAGCCGTACGTCGCCATGTTGTCGCCGGTCGCCCGCGTGGTGCGGCAAGAGCCCGGCACGCCGGGACTGATCGCCGCCCTCGGCGTCCGGGCGCTGCCCGCCGTCTACCTGCTCGACGGCCAGGGGCGGGTCACCGCAAGCGGTCACGGGCTCGACGGACTTCCGGTCCCGGCGCACGCCTGATGTCCTCGGGTCGGGACCACCACACCGCACGCGCCGCCCGGCGGCCGCTGCTCGCCGCCGCCGCGACGGCCACCGGACTCGCGTGGAAAGGCGCCCGTGGCGGGGTGCTGATGCTGGGCGTGGCCGCCGTGCTCGGTGGTGTCGCCCCGGTCCTGGTCGCCTGGCTCACCCGGGCCGTCCTGGACGGGATCGGCGGCGGCACCCCCGTCTCCGAACTGGTCGCCCTCGGTGCCGGGCTGGCGCTCACCGGCGTCCTGTCGGCGCTGCTGCCGCAGCTCGAACAGTACCTGCGGGCCGAGGTGGATCGGTCGGCGAGCCGGCTGGGGGTGGAACGTCTGCACGCCGCGGTAGACCGGTTCATCGGGCTCGGCCGGTTCGAGGATCCGCACTTCCTGGACCGGCTCCGCCTCGCCGGGGACTCGGTCCGCTCGCCCGCCGAGATCGTCGCGGCCGCGCTGGCCGTCGCCCGCGGCCTGCTCGTGCTGGCCGGTTTCCTGGTGTCGCTGCTGATGCTCAGCCCGGTGATGGCGTTGGTCGTGGTCGCCGCCGCCGGGCCCACGCTCCTGGCCGAGCTGGCCCTCTCCCGGCGGCGGGCGGGGATGACGCTGGACATCACCCCGGCCGAGCGCCGGGAGCTGTTCTACAACAACCTGCTCACCAGTCCGGCGGCGGCGAAGGAGATACGCCTGTTCGGCGCCGGGGGCTTCCTGCGCGCCCGGATGATGGCCGAACGTCGCACCGCGGACCGGGCCCGGCGCGCGACCGACCGGCGTGAGCTGGTCGCCCAGGGCGGCCTCGCGGTGCTCGCCGCCGTGGTGGCCGGTGGCGGCCTGGTCTGGGCCATCCGGTCCGCGCACGCGCACGCGCTGTCGGTCGGCGACGTCTCACTGTTCATCCTCGCCGTCGCCGGCGTGCAGGGCGCCCTGGGCAGCGTGATCAGCGCTCTCGCCGGGGCGCACCACCGGTTGCTGCTCATCGCGCACTACCGGGCGATGATCACCGCGGAGCCGGATCTGCCGGCTCTGGCCGTGTCGCGGCCGGTGCCGCCGTTGCGGCGCGGCATCGAGCTGCGCGACGTGTGGTTCCGGTATGCCGACGGCCACCCCTGGATCCTCAAGGGCGTCAACCTGACCATCCCGGCCGGCACGGCGACCGCGCTGGTCGGTCGTAACGGCGCGGGTAAGAGCACGCTGGTCAAGCTGCTCTGCCGGTTCTACGACCCGACCCGGGGCGCGGTGCTGTGGGACGGCGTGGACCTGCGTGAGCTGGACCCCCGACTGCTGCGGGAACGCATCACCGCCGTGTTCCAGGATTTCGTGGAGTACGACCTGTCGGCCAGCGAGAACATCGGGATCGGCGACGTCGCACGGATCGACGATCCAGGTCCGATCCGGCTCGCGGCCCGCCGCGCCGGCGTCCACGCCGACCTCGTCGCGCTGCCGTACGGCTACGACACGCTGCTGTCGCGGATGTTCATGACCGAGAGCGACCGCGCCGATCCCCGTACCGGGGTGGTGCTCTCCGGCGGGCAGTGGCAGCGTCTGGCGCTGGCCCGGGCCTTCGTCCGGGACGCGCGTGACCTGATGATCCTGGACGAGCCGAGCGCCGGGCTCGACGCGGCGGCTGAGTACGAGGTGCACGCCGGCCTGCGCCGGCACCGGGAGGGTCGCACCAGCGTCCTCATCTCCCACCGGCTGGGCGCGGTACGCGACGCCGACTCCATCGTCGTACTCGACGGGGGAGTGGTGGCGGAGCAGGGCAGCCACGCCGACCTGCTGGCGGCCGACGGCACGTACGCGACCCTGTTCCGGTTGCAGGCGGCCGGATACACCGGCGACGACGACGCTCCCGAGCCTGGCCGGCGGATGGATGTGGTGCCGTGACGGTCCTGGCTGTGGTGTGCGTCGTGGTCGGCGTGCTGGCCGCCGCTCTGGCGGCGGCGGGGTGGTGGGCCCGCCGTCATCTGGTGGTGGTCACGGTGCGGGGGTCCAGCATGCAGCCGACGTTCCAGCACGGCGACCGGGTCCTGGTCCGCCGGGCACCGATCACCGCCGTCCGGTCCGGGCAGGTGGTGGTCGTCGCCGCCGGCCGTCCGGTCGGTCCGCGGCCACCCGACGACCCGCTGTGGATGATCAAACGGTTGCGGGCGGTTCCGGGAGATCCGGTGCCCCGGGGGGAGGTGCCGGCGCTGGCGTCGGTGCCGGAGCAGACGGTGCCCGCGGGCCGGTTGGTGGCCCTCGGCGACAACCCGGAGGGCTCCGACTCGCGGCAACTCGGCTACTTCCACGCCGCGAATCTGCTGGGTGTGGTCACCCTTCGCCTGGCCAGGGCACCGCTCGGCGGCGGCTGAGGCGACGTGCCGGCGCGGCCGAGGGACTGCCGTCGATTCCGGCCGCAGCTCTGCGGTGCTCACTGGACCCAGTGAGCATTCTCCAAAGTGCGCGTCGAGCGGCTGATCTGGTGCCAGCAGTACGGCAGCAAAACCGCGCCGACCGAACGGAGCCGAGAAGGGTGCTCGCCGTGACTTGAGCATTGGGCTGCCTCCGCACCGGAACTAGGTGAGCGGCCAAGCGGACAGCCAAACGGGCGAACAGCAGTCGACCATCTCGCGCGCTGATGGTGCCTTAACGCGACCACATTGATGTGAGCCTACCTGTGTACGCGCCCTCGTCGACATCGTCATATGGTCACTCAGAGTCGCGTTCGAGCGATGCCTTTCCAGATGAGGGGCGGCAGTGGGATCAACCGTGGTGGGCGGTGTGGTGGAGGTGCGTCGCCCCGTCGACGTCGGGCAGCTGCGGGTCTGGCTGGGCGACGCGAACGTCGTGCAGTTCAGTGAGCCGCTGACCGGCGCGGAGTACCGGTCGCTGGCCGGGCTGTTGGCGGAGCATCCGAGGGTTCCGTTGCGGGTCTACGGGTTCGATCACGGGCTTGCGACGCTCCGGTTCCTGCGCTGGTTTCCGCACGTGCGGCGGTTCAGCGTCGCGGGCCTGCATCATCTGGCTGATCTGGCTCCGTTGGATCAGTTGAGCGCGGATGTCGAGTCACTCGACATCGGCGAGACACGCAAGCCTCTCGACCTCGCCCCTCTTGCCGGCTTTCGGCGCCTTCGCCGGCTCAGGGTCGTGGCTCACCGGCGGGGCCTGGCCGAGCTGCTGCACGCCAACCCGGGACTGCGGGAACTGTCGCTGTGGCGCCTTCCCGTCGACCGCGTCCTGCCCGTGGTCGTCCTGCCTGACCTTCGGTCCCTGGCGTTGACCCTCGGCTCGCTGGCCGACAGCGAGTGGCTCGCCCAGATCCCTGCGCTCCGCTACCTGGCCCTGCGCCGGGTGGGCGCGCTCAACGACCTCGGCCCGGTGACGCGCCTGCCGGCGCTGCGGTGGCTGTGGCTGGAGGCGCTGACCGTCGAACGGCTTCCCGACTTCCGGTCCAGCACCATGCTGTCGCGCGTCGACTGCGTCGACATGCATCGTCTCCGGCACTCGGCGTCCCTGCGGGGTCTCGCCGCCGCGCCGCAGTTGCGGGAGCTGAGGGTCGTCGCGTTTCAGCTAGCAGTCGATGCGGTCGTTCCCTTCGCCGATCACCCGACACTCCAGCGTGCCTGGCTGGGGCTGGGCGGCGAACGCCGCGACCGCGAGGCCCGAAACGTCGTGCGGTTGCCGCCACCGCGCGCCGACAGGGAGTTCGCCGCAGCGTACGAGCTGACCCGTATCCTGTGATCTGGCCGCCGGTCCAACCGGGGGCGTTCGGAACCTGGGCGATCCGGCGCGGGACACCATCGATCCGGCCAGTAGGACTCAGGTGGTGACCGGGAAGGCCAGTTCGAGGCCGCGGCGATTCTCCGTCCAGCGTGTGGTGACGACCTTGGCGCGGGTGAAGAAATGTACGCCCTCAGTGCCATGCGCGTGCACGTCGCCGAAGAGCGAGGCCTTCCAGCCGCCGAACGAGTAGTAGGCCATCGGTACCGGGACCGGGACGTTGACTCCCACCATGCCGACCTGTACCTCCCGGCAGAACCGCCGGGCTGTGCCGCCGTCGCCGGTGAAGATCGCGGTGCCGTTGCCATAGGGGTTGGCGTTGATCAGCGCGACGCCCTCCTCGTACGAGGCCACCCGGACGACCGAGAGCACCGGGCCGAAGATCTCGTCGGTGTAGACGGACATGCCGGGCTCGACGTTGTCGAGCAGGGTCGGGCCGACGAAGAAGCCTTCCCCGTCGGCGTCGTAGGTGTCGTTGCGCCCGTCGACGACCACGCGCGCGCCGGCTGCCGCCCCGGCGGCGACGTACGCCGCCACCCGGTCCCGCGAGGCGGCCGAGACCAGCGGACCCATGTCGCAGCCGCGTCGTCCGTCTCCGGTGCGCAGCTTGCGTGCCCGCTCGGCGATCCGCTCGACCAACGGGTCGGCCACGTCGCCGACGGCGACGACCACCGAGATCGCCATGCAGCGCTGGCCGGCTGAGCCGAACCCCGCGTTGACGGCCTGGTCGGCGGCGTGGTCGAGGTCGGCGTCGGGCAGCACCAGCATGTGGTTCTTGGCGCCACCGAGGGCCTGGACCCGTTTGCCGTGGCGGCTGGCGGTTTCGTGGACGTACGTCGCCACTGGGGTGGAGCCGACGAACGACACGGCTGCCACATCGGGGTGCGCGAGCAGGGCGTCGACGGCTTCCTTGTCGCCGTTGACGACGTTGAAGACGCCGTCGGGCAGCCCGGCCTCCTTCCAGAGCCGGGCCAGCCACAGGGCGGCGGAGGGCACCTTCTCGCTGGGCTTGAGTACGACGGTGTTTCCGGCCGCGATCGCGATCGGGAAGAACCACAGGGGGACCATCGCCGGGAAGTTGAACGGGCTGATGATCACCACCGGGCCGACCGGCTGTCGCAGCGAGTGCACGTCGACTGCGGTTGAGGCGTTCTCGGTGAATCCGCCCTTGAGCAGGTGTGGCATGCCGCAGGCGAACTCGACGACCTCCCGTCCGCGGGCGACCTCGCCGCGGGCATCGTCGAGGACCTTGCCGTGCTCGGCGGTGATGATGGCGGCCAGTTCGTCCGAGCGCGCGTTGAGGAGTTCGCGGAACCGGAACAGCACCGCCGTGCGGCGGGCGAGCGAGGTGTCGGCCCAGCCGGGGAATGCGGTTGTCGCGGCCCTTACGGCGTCGTCGACCACGGCGCGGTCGGCCAGGGCGACCCGAGCGGTCTCGGCGCCGGTGGCCGGATTGGTCACCGGGGCGGTGCGGCCGGTGGCCGGCCGCTCGGCGCCGGAGATCCAGTGCGAGACGATGGTCATGGTGGGGCGACTCCCGGTCTGGGTGAGGGTGGTCAGGACGGGTTACCGAGGCGCTGGCGGACGTGGGTGTGGACGGCGAGGGTGCGCTGGGCGCCGCGGATCATGGCGGGGTCGACCATTCGGCCGGTCGTGGTGACCGCGACGGCGCGGCCGCTGGCCTCGGCGGTGGCGAGGCTGTCGAGCAGTTCCTCGGCGGCGGCGACCTCTTCGGTGCTCGGCGCGAAGCCCGAGAGGATCGGCTCGATCTGCTTCGGGTGGATCGCGGTACGGCCGAGGAAGCCCATTGCCCGGCCGGTGCGGCAGGAGGCGACCAGCCCGTCGGTGTCGGCGAGGTCGGTCCAGGCCGACATCATCGGTGCGGGTAGGCCGGCGGCTCGGGCGGCGACCACCACCCGCGAGCGGGA
This sequence comes from Micromonospora globbae, assembly GCF_036184225.1. Taxonomy (NCBI): domain Bacteria; kingdom Bacillati; phylum Actinomycetota; class Actinomycetes; order Micromonosporales; family Micromonosporaceae; genus Micromonospora; species Micromonospora globbae. The sequence continues at coordinate 2,829,255 of NZ_CP108084.1, read as the reverse complement.
CCAGGCGAGGCCGGCGTCGGCGGTGACGCCGAGATCGCTGCGGAGGTCCGCCTCGCCGAGTGCGAGCGCGGCGACCTGCGGGGCGGTGGCGATCGCCGCCGCGGCCTCGACACCGGCGGCCGATTCCAGCAGGGCGTGCACGGGGACCGGCCCGAGCGCGGCGACGACCCGCGCGACGTCGGCCGGCGACTCGACCTTGGGTACGCGCACCGAGTGGAGCCCGGTGACGCAGGCCAGGGCCGCCAGGTCGGCGTCCCCTGCCGCGGTGCCGACCGCGTTGATCCGCACCGACACCCGGGTGCGGGATGTCGGGTGGAGCGCGCTGAGCCAGTCGCGCGCCGCCGCCCGCGCGTCGTCCTTGCCGGTCGCTGGGACGGCGTCCTCGAGGTCGAGGATCACCACGTCCGCCGGCGCGGCCAGTGCCTTGTCGTAGCGCGCTGGTCGGTCACCGGGGACGTAGAGGGCGACGAGGTCGAGGGATCCGGCGGGGTCCGTGGTGGCGGTCGGGGTCACGCGCCGGCCCGGCCGGTGGGGCGGTGCAGGTATCGTCCGCGCGGCTCGCCGGTGATGACGCCGTCGGTGAGCACTCGCATGCCGCGCACGAACGTGTCGGTGACGGCGCCGGTCAGCTCGAAGCCCTCGAACGGCGTGTATTCCTGGGCCGAGAGCGAGTCGGCGGCCCTGACGGTCCACAGGCGGTCCGGGTCGAACAGGCACAGGTCGGCGTCGTGGCCCTCCTTGATCGCCCCCTTTGTGGGTAGGCCGTAGCGCTGCGCGGGGTTCCACGAGGTGAGGGCGGCGATGCGGTCCCAGCCGAGGCCGCGCTTGCGTCCCTCGCTGACCAGGGCGGGTAGGAGGTACTCGGCGCCGCCGAAGCCGGACTTGGCGAGGAAGACGTCGTCGCGGTCGTCGCCGAACTTCTGTTCGTCCCGGCAGCAGGCGTGGTCGGAGACGACCCAGTCGAGTTCGCCGGCGAGCAGGTGGCCCCAGAGCGCCTCGACGTCCTCGCGGGGGCGCAGCGGCGGGTTCACCTTGCCACCGATGCCGGACGCTGTGTGGATGTCGGCGATCAGGTGGCCGATGGTGACCTCGCGGCGGAAGTCGATGTGCGGGAATGTCTTGGCCATCAGCAACGCGGCCTCGACGGCCTTGGCCGAGCTGAGGTGCAGCAGGTTGATTCTCGGCAGGCCGGTTTCGTGGGCGAGGTAGGACGCGATCGTGATCGCCAGGCCCTCCGAGTGCGGGGGGCGGGAGGCGGAGTAGGCCTTGAGACCGGTGAGCTGGCTCTCCTCCTCGACCAGCTTGGTGTAGGCCGCCATGATTTCGGCGGTCTCGCAGTGCAGGCTGAGCGAGATGGCCTCGGCCTTGTCTGGGAACTGCTGGCGGGCCTTCTGGATGCCGCGCATCACGAACTCGAAGTGCGCGATGTCGTAGCGCTCGCCCTCGGGGGTCATGAGGAACTTGGACTGGTCTGACGAGCGGCCGTGGAGGCCGTGGCTGCCGTAGAACATGAAGATCTTGAACGAGGTGACGCCGTGCTTGTTGATCAGCGTCGGAATCTCGTCGATGTGTTCCTTGCTCATGGGCGCGAGGTGGAAGGCGTAGTCGATGAAGGCGTTGCCCTCGCAGAGGCCGAGCACCTCGGGGAAGAAGTCGGCGTATGCGCCGCCCTTGTTGAGGTAGTACTGGCCGGTGCGCATGTAGTTCAGGCCGGTGGTGACCCCGCCCTGCGCCGCGGCGCGGCTTTCCGCCTGCGTGTCGACCGCGAGCGGGTTGTAGATGCCCCAGTGCTGGTGGGCGTCGACGACGCCGGGGAAGGCGAGCTTGCCCGCACCGTCGACGACCTGGGCGGCGCCGCTGGTGTCCAGGCCCTCGGCGACGGCGACGATGGTGCCGTCGACCACGCCGATGTCGGCCGGTACGGGCTCAGGCGCGTCGTGCGAGACGACCCGGGTGTTGCGGATGATCAGGTCGTAGTTCGTCATGGTTGTCGTCCTTCCGGGATCACAGGTGCAGGAGGGCGCGCACGTCGGCGACCGTGTCGAGGGTGAGGACGGTGGTGCGCAGCCGCTCGACCTCGGCGGCGGGGAGAACCGCGGAGGCGTTGTCGGCGAACTTGCGTCCGACCTCGTCGTCGGTCAGGGGCCGTTGGTCTCCGCCGCGGTTGGTGAGGACCTCGACGGTCTCGGTACGGCCGCCGCTGAGCCGCGCGGTGAGGACGGCGGGGAACTGGTAGGGAAAGATCGCGTCGCAGCGGGGGTCGGAGACGACGCTCACCTTCGCCATCAGCTCGCGGCGGACCGGGTCGGTCGCGAGTTCGTCGGTGTAGTCCTCCAGGGCCGCGCCCAGGCCGCCGCCGCCGAACAGGCCGACGGTCACGGCGTACGGTGCGGAGAACTGCGCCTGGTATCCGGTCTGGGGTGCACGCTTGATGTCGATCGGTTCGCCGATGGTGCGGATGACCGGGCCCGGGACGCGGACCTCGATGGACTCGACGTCGGTGGGACGTACGCCGCGCTGGCGCAGTTCGGCTGCCGCGTCGATGGTGGTGTGGGTGAAGTGGTTGGCTGGGTAGGGCTTGAAGAAGATGTCCGGCACCGCCCATCTCTCGCCGAGCCCGGCGGTGACCTGGTCGGCGTCGAACGTGCCGTGGAGGAATGCCTGGAAGAAGCCGAATCGGCCTTCGAGGGCCGTCGGCGGGCCGGTGATGCCGCGTCGGGTCAGGTCGGCCGCGGTGACCGCGCTGTGCGCGGCCCAGCCGCAGTGCAGACGCTTTACCGTGCCGCCGGTGCGGTTCGCCTCGATGATGCCGGACGCCATCGACGCGGCCACGCCGAGCGAGGACTGGATGCCGTCGGCGTCGAGTCCGTGCAGCATGGCGGCCGCGACGGCGCCGCCGAGCGCGCCGCAGATCGAGGTGGCGTGTTGGCCGTGCTCGAAGAAGGTGGAGTTGCGGGATTCCTGGTCGTAGCCGGCCATGCCGATGCGCACACAGGTCTCGAGCCCGACGGCCACTGCCGCGACCAGGTCGGCGCCGGAGGCACCCACTTTTTCGGCAGCGGCGAGCGCGGCCGGAACGACACCAGCGCTGGGGTGCAGGACGGACGGCAGATGTGTGTCGTCGTAGTCGAGGGAGTGCGCGAGGGTTCCGTTGACCAGCGCCGCGAGCGCCGCCGGTACGCGGTCCTGCACGCCGATCGCGGTGGCCTCGGGCCGGCCGCCCTGGTCGGTCACGTAGTCCATGACTGCCCGGCTGGAGTCGAGGTGTTGGGCACGCAGGGCCAGGCCCAGCGTGTCGAGGATCCGCAGCCGTGTGCTGGCTACTACGTCGGCCGGCAGGCGGTCCACCTGCGTCTGGGCCGCGAGTTCTGCGATGCGGCGAGAAAGGGTGTGTTCAGCCACGGGAGACCACCGCCAGCGGGCGCACGGGCGAGCCGGTGGCGCCGTAGAGCTTCAACGGCGAGAGCACGAAGGTGAATCGGTGCACGCCGGCGGCCGCGAGGTCGTCGAGGACCATCGTCTCGATGATGTAGATACCGCGTTCGACGAGCAGGACGCGGTGGGCCGGGAGCAGGCCGTGGCCGGCGCCGGGCTTGAGGCGCTCGAAGGCGATGGTGTCGGCGCCTACCGCGTGTGGCCGGTGGTCGGCCAGCCATACCGCGCCGTCTTCGCTCACACCGGGGACGCCGGTTTCGGTGCCGACGTAGGTCGCGTGGTCGTCGAAGTGCCGGCCCCAGCCGCTGCGGATCAGGACGACGTCGCCGGCTTCGATCGGGGTGCCCTGTACCTCGGCGGTGAACTCGAGGTTCGCGGGGGTGATCTCGTATCCGCCGTCGAGGCCTTGTGGTGAGCCGAGGGCGGTCGCCACGTCGAGCAGCACCCCGGGGCGCACCATCGGTTCGATGGTGTGTGCGCCGAGCCGGTCGAAACGGCCGCCGACTGACGCCTCGCGGGCGTCGGTGCCGTCGGCCAGGCGGCCGTCTTGGCTGACGTGCGCCAGCGCGTCGATGTGGGTGCCGACGTGCGTGCCCATCGAGATCATGTCGTTGGCCGCTGAGCCACCGTCGCTGCGGACCATGTCGCCGTGGCGGCGCGGCAGGGCGTGCCAGTAGGGCGGGTGGTTGGGCGACTGCGGCATACCGATGCGCAGGGTGCGGGCGAGATCGTAGATCTCGACGCCCGCGTTGACCGCGGCGATCAGGGGGTCGGCGGTGGCGGCCGGGTGGGGCACGGGTTCTCCTTGCTCGTGGTGACGGCTGTCGTGCAGGCGACTCACGCGATCACCTGCCGGGACCGCAGGTCCGCGACGCGTTCGGCGTCGTAGCCGAGGTCGGCCAGAACGTCCTGGGTGTCGGCGCCGAGGCGGCGCCCGGTGAAGCGGATGGAGCCGGGGGAGGCCGACATCCGCCACATCACGTTGTGCATGAGCACGGAGCCGAGATCGTCGTCCTCGACCTCGGTGAGCATGCCGGTGGAGCGGACGTGCTCGTCCTCGACGAGGTCGCGTGCGGAGTAGACGGGCGCGACGGCGGCGCCGGCGTCGGTGAAGGCGCGTATCACCTCGTCGCGGTCACGCTCGCGGATCCACCCGCCGACGTGGGCGTCGATGTCGTCGGCGTGCGCGGCGCGTCCGCGTCCGGAGGCGAACCACGGCTCGTCGATCAACTCCGGGTGGCCGACGAGGCGCATGACCCGTTCGGCGATCGACTGCGCGCTGGAGGACACCGCGACCCAGTGGCCGTCGCGGGTTTGGTAGGTGTTGCGCGGCGCGTTGTTGGTCGAGCGGTTGCCGTGGCGGGTTTCGACGATGCCGAGTTGCTGGTAGGCCGTGGGGCCGGGTCCGACCGCCGTCGTCAGTGGGCTGAGCAGGTCGATGTCGATGACCTGTCCCTGGCCCGTACGCTCGCGGTGCAGCAGCGCCATGGTGATGGCGGACGTGGTGGCGACACCGCAGATGCTGTCGGCGAGACCGAACGCGGGGAGTGTCGGTGGGCCGTCGGCGGGGCCGGTGAGGTACGCGAAGCCGCTCATCGCTTCGATCAGGGTGCCGAAGCCGGCGCGCTGCGCGTATGGGCCGGTTTGCCCGAAGCCGGTGACGCGGGCGATGACGAGGCGCGGGTTGCGGGCGTGCAGCACGGAAGGCCCGAGACCCCATTTCTCCAGCGTGCCCGGTCGGAAGTTCTCGACCAGCACGTCGGCGGTCGCGATCAGGTCGAGCAGGACCTTGGCGCCCTCGGGATCCTTGATGTTCAGGGCGATCGTGCGTTTGTTGCGGGAGATTTCCTTCCACCACAGGGGGACGCCGTCCTTGCTGGGCCCATGGCCGCGCATGCCGTCGCCCTTGAGGGGGTGCTCGACCTTGATGACGTCGGCGCCGTAGTCGCCGAGGATCTGGCAGGCGAGCGGGCCGGCCAGGATGGTCGACAGGTCGATGACCCGCGTGCCGGCGAGCGGGCCGGTGGCCGCCGCGGTCACCATGCGAGGATCCCGGTGCCGAGCAGCCGGCCGAAGGTCAGGGCGGGGGTGGCGAGCATACCGCCGCAGAACGAGTTGCCCATGAAGGCGCCTGAGCCGAGCAGTTCGCCGAGTGCGTAGAGGCCGGGGATGGGCGTGCCGTCCGGGCGGATGACGCGGAGGTCGGTGTCCACGGCGAGGCCGGCCGTGGAGGTGATCGACATGCCCTGCACGCGGATCGCGTAGAAGGGCGCTTCGGTGATCGGCAGTGGTCGGAACGTGCGTCCGAGCGGGTCGTCGCCGTCGAGGCAGGCGTTGTATTCCGCGACGGTGGCCACGAGGTTGTCGGCGTCGATCCCGGCGGATGTGGCGAGTGTGCGGAGGTCATCGGCGACGTGGAACATGGGGTGGTGGCCGGCGCGGGCGCGTACGTCGTCGGCGGTCCAGTCGGGGATCATGGGTGGGGCTTCGCGGAGCATCCGTTCGTCGAGCACGATGTAGCGGCGCAGGTCGGTCTGGCGCAGCAGCGCGTGTTCGCGCACGTCGACGCTGGGTTCGTCCTCGGCGATGAAGCGGCGGCCCTCGACGTTGACGTAGATCTCCCAGGGCATGCGCATCTCGGGCCAGTGGATGGGCCGGCACAGTACCGGGGCGGGGAAGGCGTCGTGGTCGAGGACGGACCCGAACGAGCACAGGTAGAGGTCGTGGTTGCGGGTGTAGCCGCCTGCCTCGACACCGAGCTGGTGTCCGGCGCCCTTGGCGTAGCGGTAGGAGGCGTCGGCGTAGGCGGGGACGCCGTTCATCTTCTCGAACAGGGCGGGGTCGGCGTTGTAGCCACCGGTGGCGAGCACGAGGTTGGTGCCGCGGTGGGTGTCGTGGTTGGCCGTCGTGGCGCCGGTGGGTCGGGTGATGATGCCGGTCACGCGCCCGCCGGTCGCGGCGGGCTCCTGGGTCAGGCCGATGACCTCGGTGTTGAACAGTGCGGTGATGGCGCCGCTGTCGATCAGTTCGCGGAACGGCGCGCGGACGGCGGTGAGAATGGAGCGACCGAGGTCGGGTCCCCAGTAGTAGCGGTCCTGGCTGTAGTGCTCGTGGTTCTGACCGCGGACCGGGTGGTCGGGCAGCACGGGCATACCGAGGTCGTCGAGCAGCCAGTCGACGGTCGCGGCGGCGTTGGACACGGCGAGCCAGGCCAGTTCGCGGTCGGCGGTGTTCCTGCTGATCCGCATGATGTCGGCGAGGTGCGCCTCGGGGGTGTCCTCGATGCCCTTGGACCGTTGCAGCCGGGTGCCGGCGGCGCTGAGTTGGCCGGTGGCGATGTGGAGGGCGCCACCCTCTTCGGCAGCGGCGTCGACGACCAGCACGCGCGCGCCGCGTCGTGCGGCGAATATCGCGGTGGACATGCCGCCGGCTCCGGCTCCGACGACGATGACGTCCCAGCGGGTGCGGTGGCCGACGTCTGGGGTGGTACTCACCAGGGCTCCTTGGTCCGTGCGGGTGGGTCGCGTTCGTGTGGTCTGGGGGTGCGGCCCGGGATCGCCGGGCCGCACGGTGACCAGTGGGGTCAGCTGCCGGTCTTGCGCTCCTGTGCCGCCTTGATGACGGCGTCGTGGTCGAAGTCGTTGATGTCCTTGATCAGCGAGCCGTCGAAGACGTCGGTGATGTTCGGTTCCTTCTTCACCTGGCCGGTGGAGACGGCGTACTCGGCGGCCTTCTTGAGCTGCGCGTCGGTGAGCTCGCCCCACGCGGGCCAGCTGGAGGGGTCGTCGGTCTGCGGGGTGGAGGTGGACATCCAGGCCTTGAGCAGGGTGACGAGTTCCTTGCGACGTTCGGGGGTGTCACCGTTGCTGCCGGCGAGTTCGGGGAACGTCTTCAGGCCCATGTCGATCGCGGCGTCGGGGTTGAGGCGGGCGAACATCAGGCCCTTGTAGGCGGCGCGGGCGTACTTCACCAGCAACTCGCGGTCCTTGCCGCCGAGGGTGCGGGAGCTGGCGGTGAAGGCGATGCTCGGCATGGCGTCGAAGAGCGCCGGGTTGTCGAGGTAGGTGAACGTGCTGCCGGTCTGCTCGAGTTGGGCGAACAGTTCGGCGTAGAGCGCGATCGCGTCGACCTGCCCGCTGTCGAGGGCGGCCTTGGCCTGCTGTCCCTGGCCGACCGGGAGGATCTTGACGTCCTTGTCCGGGTCGATGCCGTTTTCGTTCAGGAAGGAGCGGGTGAACAGGTTCGAGCCCGAGGCCAGGGAGATGACGCCGATCTTCTTGCCCTTGAGGTCTGCGGGTGAGGCGATGCTCGAACCGGTCGGAATGCCGATCTTCCAGGGGAAGGACGTGTTGATCGAGCCGAAGGTCTTGACCTGGACGCCCTGCTCGGCGGCGGCCATGGTGGAGGCGACCTCGGCGTTGGTGGCCAGCGCGTCGCCGGCGGCGATCACTTGAAGGGCCGCGGAGGAGCCGTTGGCGGTCTTGAGGTCGACGTTGAGCCCTTCGTCTTTGAAGTAGCCCATCTGCTTGGGGACGGCGTAGAGCGCGATCTGTGTCGAGCCCGGCACGGTGGCTGTGGTGACGTAGGTGACCGAGGTGAGGCCATCGGCGGTGGTGGTGGTGTTCGAGCCACCACCACAGGCCGATGTGACCAGCGCCAGCGCCGACAGGGCGGCGGCCAGCGCGAGGGGACGGCGGGTCATTGTTCTCCTTCGGTTGAGCCCACGCGCTGCGTGGGGCGGGGGTGCGGTTCGAGGTCTGGCGGTCGCCTTCGGGGGGTGGGCGACGGCTAGCGGCGTGCGACGAGCAGGCCGATGCGGCCCGCGGAGGACTGACCGGTCACCAGGCGGCGGCCGGTGGCGATCAGCTCGCGGCTGACCCTGTCGGGCTCGAATCCGGCACGGACGGCCATGGCCTTGAGGTCGAGCGTCCGGACGGTGCTCCAGAACGGCTCGTTGTTGTTGGTGGTGTCCCACTCGACGAGGAACTGCGCGAAGGGGTCCATGGTGCTGAACGGCGGGTACTCGGCGTGGATCATCAAGCCGCCGGGTTTGAGCAGCCGGAAGCTCTCGGTCAGGATGTTCTGGACGGCCTTGGTGCTGGTCTCGTGGAGCAGGATGTGCGAGACGACGAGGTCGAAGCTCTCGGCCGCGAAGCCGGTCGCCTCGGCGTTGCGCTGGGAGAAGTGCACGGGCAGGCCGAACGATGCGGCGCGCGCGTGGGCGTAGCGCAGCATGGGTGCGGCGACGTCGATGGCGTGCACGTCGGCCTGGGGGTAGCGCTCGACGTAGGGCAGGGTGCTGTGGCCGACGGAGCAGCCCATGTCGAGGATCGCCGACGGCGTCAGGTTGGGGTGCTTCACGTCGAGGTAGTGCTCGATGACGGAGCGGCCCTTGTCGTCGTTGGCGGCCCCGAGCTGGCCGGCGGCGTAGATGTAGACACCGCGGTCGTAGAGCGCGCCGGCGGTGAGGTCGTCGGGCGCGGTCTCGCGGTAGTAGCCGGTCGGCATGCAGTGGATGTCGACGGTCTGCAGGTACGCCGGAATTTCGACTGAAGGGTCCAGGGCGAGCGTCCCGACGGTGTCGAGGAGGGCGCTGGCGGTGTCGGTGAGCCGGGTGAACTGCCGGGCGGTGCTCTGCGCGACGAGCTCCCACATCTGCTCCTGGCCGCTGCGGCGCAGCGCGCTCCACATCTGTGTGGCCGGGTCCTGGGCCATCAGCTCGCCGATCACGTGGCGGCTGGTGGGGGCGCAGCCGTGTTTCCTGGCGTAGGCCGGCGCGATTTCGGTTTCGTACCGCTTGCGGATCCGAGCGGCGACGTCGTATGCGAGCCGCGCCTTCAGATCCCAGATTTCTTGTTGCCGGTAGGCCTCGGTCACGGTCGGTGTGGCGAGCACGGCGTGTGCGAGCTGGCCGTCGGCGAGGGTGGGGAAGCTGGTCATGAGGTTCCCTCCTGCGGTGTCGTGCTGGCCGGATCGGTCCGGGCCGTCAGCTCGTCGACGAGGCGGCTCATGGCGATGGAGGTGCTGCCGGCGCCCTCGCCCTCGATGCCGGTGGCGGCCTCGAGCGCGGCGACGCGGCGCTGCAGCACGCCGATCTCCTGGGTGAGGACGACGATGGCTGCCAGGAGGCGGTCGGTGTGCGTGTCGCCGAGATAGACGGGGCGCTTGCCGCGTACGGTCTTCACGCCGTCGCTCCGGTGCTCGCGCGGCGGTCGAGGCTCTCGGCGGGCTGCTCGGGTGTGTAGTCGTGCAGCACCTCGGCGGTGGTGTCGGTGGTCCAGCCCTGCTTGAAGGCGTACGCCGCGAACGGCTCCACGTCGCGCAGGGGTGCGAGATCCTCGTTCACCGCGTCGTGGATCTTCAGGTGGGGGTTGCCCCGGAACACCTCGCCGGTGCGGACGTTGGCGAGTTGGAGGCCGAGCAGGCGGGTGCGTGTCGGGATGGTGGGCGACGGTGACGGCTGGTGCGAGAGCAGGAAGCCGCGGTTTCCGTACGCCGGCATCGCGGATGCCTCGATCGCTTCTGTGATCTCGATGCCCAGGTCGAGCACCGGCTCACCGAGCCGGGTGACGGAGCCTGACAACTTCGTGCCTGGCCCGATCGGGCCCATGGCCGGGTTGTAGGGGTTGATGTGGGTTCGGCGGACCTCGCCGATCTTCTTGCCCCAGCCCATCACGGTGCCGAAGCCCATCGACCAGTCCTCGGTGACCCAGATGAAGGCGCTGAACCGGCCGGGCTCGCCGCGGTGCGTGGCGTAGAAGCCGATGATGCCCTCGCCGTACTGGGTGCGTCGGGGCGCGGTGAACGCCTGGTCGGGGTCGCTGTCGCTGACCTTGACCATGTCGGCCACGAACGCGAAGCCGACGCCGTCGTCGACCGGCTCGAGCGGCTCGGGTAGGTAGCGTCGGGCCAGGTCGGCGCCGGCGCGGAACAAGACGCGGATGGCGTCTGAACCGATGTGGTGCGGGGGTGGTTCGACGAGGCTGGCGGATCCCGTGGGCGAGAGCGGGTTGGTGAAACCTCGCAGGCGCATCGCGACTCCTGGACTGCGGCGGGGGAGTGGAACAGTTCCAGGGCTGTTCCGCTGGAAGAAACAGCGTTTCTCTGTTGGTGGCCGACGCTAAACAGGCGCAGCGAGGGCCGTCAAGGGGTAGCGCCGAATCGGTTTTGGCTGGTGGCGCGCCAGGATATGGCGGTGTGCAGCCAAAACGGGCGTCTTCGAGAAAGGTTCGTGGGGGCTATTGACGGCGCCCGAGACTGCTCCTAGCGTTTCGGCAAGCGGTCGGTCGTACCGCCTAGGTGAACGCCTTGGTCGACCCGGACCTGCTTCGGAACCGTCTCGGAACCGCTCGGAATCCTGACTCCCAACCCGAAGGACACCGCCGTGACGTCAGCCCCCGTGGTCCCCGCGGCCCTCGACGGCGACCTCGACTCGCATTGGATCGAGGCCCGGGGCCTTGACAAGGTCTACCGGCCGCGCAAGTCCGCGCCGACCCACGCTCTCTCGGACGTCTCGTTCGCGGCTCGGCGCGGCGAGTTCATCTCCATCGTCGGCCCCTCGGGCTGCGGCAAGACCACTCTGTTGAAGATCCTGGCCGGCCTGATTCCCTACACCGGAGGGGAGACCAGGATCGCCGGCAAGCGCGTCAGCGGCCCCGACAAGGGCGTTGGCATGGTGTTCCAGGCGGCGACGCTCCTACCCTGGCGCACGATCCTCGAAAACGTGATGGTGCCGGTCGAGATCCAGAAACTGGACCGCAAGACGCATGAGGCGCGGGCTCGCGAGCTGCTGGAACTGGTCGGCCTCCGCGGTTTCGAGAACAAGTACCCCGGCGAGCTCTCCGGCGGTATGCAACAGCGCGCCGGGATCTGCCGCGCGCTCATCCACGACCCGGCCGTACTGCTGCTCGACGAGCCGTTCGGCGCGCTCGACGCGATGACACGCGAGTTCATGAACCTGGAGCTGCTGCGCATCTGGCAGGAGAGCCGCAAGACCGCAATCCTCGTCACGCACTCCATCCCCGAGGCGGTGTTCCTCTCAGACCGGGTCATCGTCATGACGCCGCGCCCGGGCCGGATCGCCGAGATCATCACCATCGACCTACCACGCCCGCGCGAGCTGCGGATGATGGCCTCCGACGACGCCGGAGTGTACGTCGAACGGATCCGCGCCTACTTCAACAGCGCCGGCGTCATCGACTGAGGACGGACAACCATGACCACCCAGACAGTCGCACCGGCCAGCAGGAAAGAACCCGAGACACCCACCCCGCAGCGACGCCGCAGCCTGGTGCCCGACCTGCACGAGCGCCCCGAGATCGCCCTGGTGCCGATCGTGTTCGTCGTCGTGATGACCGCGTGGGAGTTCATCCCGGGCTGGCTCGGCGTCGACGACTTCGTGCTCCCCACACCCAGCCAGATCTTCCAGGTCTTCGTCGACCAGCTCGGCCAGGCCGCGTTCTGGCACAACTTCTGGGTCACGCTGCAGGAAGCCGGCGCCGGATTCGTGCTCGCCACCGTGCTCGCCGTGCTGATCGGTACCTTCGTCGCCCAGATCACCGTGGTCGAGCGCACGGTGCTGCCCTACATCGTGGCGTTCCAGTCGGTGCCGAAGGTCGCCCTGGCCCCGATGTTCGTCGTCTGGTTCGGCTTCGGGATGACCTCGAAGATCGTGATGGCGACGATCATTGCCTTCTTCCCGATCCTCATCAACGTGATCGCGGGCCTGAAGTCCGCGGACAACGACAAGATCGAAATGCTGACCTCGTTCGGCGCGACCCGCTTTCAGGTCTTCCGGATGGTCCGCTTCCCCAGCGCGCTGCCCTACATTTTCGCCGGCCTGCAGAGCGGCGTGGTCTTCGCTATCCTCGGCGCCATCGTCGGCGAGTACATCGGTGCCCAAGAAGGTCTCGGCTACCAGTTGATGCAGGCCAACTACCGATTCGACATCCAGGCCATGTTCGCGGTCCTCATCGTCCTGTCCATCATGGGCATGATCGCCCATGGCGTGGTGAAGGTGTGCCAGCGTAGGTTCGTATTCTGGTCCGGCGACCAGAGCAAGCGGGGGACGTGATGGCGCTAGCGGAAGTCCAGTCGGCGCGGCCGACGCGTGAGCCGACCTCGGGGCTCGAGCGGGTGCTGAGGGTGATCTACGCCGTGTCGGCCGCCGGCGCCGACGGCATCGGGGTCTCGGCCCTGGCCCGCGAGGTCGACCAGCCCAAGGCGGTCACCCACCGGCTGCTCAAGGGCCTGGTGGCCGGCGGCTTCCTCGCCTTCGACAACAGCACCAAGTGCTACCGGCTCGGGACCGGCGCACTCGCGGTCGGACTAGCCGCGCTGCGCCAGACCAACGTCCAGCAGACCGCGCGACCGGTCCTCGAACGCCTGGTACGCGAGACGCGGGAGACCGCGACGCTCTCCCTCAAGCAGGGCGACAGCCGCATCTACGTCGACCAGGTGCTCTCGCCGCAGGAGATCCGGATGTCGGTGGCGACGGGCGTGCCGTACCCGCTGCACGCCGGGTCGTCCTCAAAGGCCATCCTGGCCGCGATGTCGGACGCCGCGATCGACGAGTACCTCGCCTCCCACGACCTCAACGTGCTGACGCCGGCCACGATAGCCAGCCGACACCAGTTGCTCGAGGAGATCGTCCAGATCCGCGAGCGGGGATACGCCTTCAGCGCGGGCGAGCGTGACGCCGGCGCCGCGAGCGTCGCCGCCGCCGTTCTCGGCATGGATGGCGTGGTCCTCGGCTCGATCTCGGTCTGCGGGCCGGTCGGCCGCTTCGAAGCCGCCGACATCGAGCGCCTCGGCGTGCTCGTCCGCTCCGGAGCGGACGAGACCTCCCGCGCCATCGGTCACCTGCCGGGCTGACCCGATCCCCGAACCGCCCGCGCCACACCTCGCACGGCGCTGGCGCGTGCCGCCGTACCCCTTTCCTGGAAAGGTAGGGAACCCCCATGCCGTACCGCACCTACCTCGAGACCTCCTACGGGCAGATCCACGCCCGGGTTGCCGGTGACCACGGTCCGCACGTCGTGCTGCTGCACGAGAGCCCGCTGTCCTCCTTCGTGTACGACGACGTGCTGCCGCTGCTCGACCCCTGGGCGCGGGTCCTCGCGCCGGACACGCTGGGCTACGGCATGTCCGACGCCCCGCCTGCCCGGCTGGACATCCCGGGGTACGCCAAGCCGGTTGTCGAACTGCTCCGCTCCCTCGACGGACCGGCGGTGCTCGTGGGCTCGCACACCGGCGCGAGCATCGCCATCGAGGTCGCGCATCAGGCGCCCGAGCTCGTGTCCGGCCTGGTGCTGCTCGGCATCGCGACCTACACGCCTGAGCAGCAGCGGGACCGCCGGCAAAACTGGGCACCCGACGAGCCCGTCACGGAGGAGGCCACTCACCTCCTGTCGGCGTGGAAGCGGTATCAGGGCCTGTGGCGCGGGTGCGACCCGCAGACACGCCAGCGCGCGGTGTGGACGATGCTCGGTGCGCTCGACCGGTACAACTGGGCCTACCACGCGGCGTTCGAGTACGACCCCATCACCCCGCTGTCCGGCGTCACCTGCCCCGTGTTGTGCGTGGCCGCCGACGGTGAGTTCCTGGAGGAGGGCACCCGGCTCGCGGCCGAGCGGCTCGGACTGCCGTACGAGGTGGTGCCCGACTGCGTGGGCCAGATCCCGGTCCGCGAGCCGCAGGTCTGCGCCGATCTGATCGCGCGGTTCGTCGCCGAGCACGCACTGGCGGGGAGCGTGACCGGTGGCGCTCGCTGACGACGCCGTACGGCCGGGCGCCGACCCCGCACGGCTGCGCGACGTCCAGGACCGCGCGCTGCGGACCATCATCGGCCGGGTGGCGGCAGATCACCCGTTCTACCGAGACCTGTGGGCCGAGCACGGGGTCGACCCCCGGGCGGTGCGGGGCGTCGAGGATCTCCCGCTGCTGCCGTTGACCACCAAGTCGATGTTCACGGCGGCTCCGCAGCGGTTCCGCCTTCAGCCCGACGGGTCGCCCGAGCGGCAGTTGTGGGACATCGCGTACACGTCTGGTTCGACCTCGGCGCCCGCGCCGATCTACCAGTCCGCCTACGACTTCCACGCGATTCTGGCCGCGCAGGTGCGCATGGCCGAGATCCGCGGGATGCGTGGCGACGACCGGATCGCCAACCTCTACCCGCTCACGCCGCAGCCACACGGGGCGTGGACCCGGGCGAATCACGCCGCCGCGGTCCTGGGCGCCACCGTCGTGTGTGGGATGAGCGGTGTGAGCCCCTGGTTCGGTGTCACCCGGCGCCTGGGTGAGGTGGCGGGCCTTCTCGTCAGGACCCGACCGACGGTGCTGTGGGGCGTGCCGAGCTACGTGCGCCGTGTCGTGGACGAGGTCGCCCGCCGCGGCGGCACCCTGCCGGACGTGCGCATGCTCGCCCTCAGCGGCGAGGCCACCACCGCACCGATGGCGGCGCAGCTGAAGGACCTGCTCGCCTGCGTCGGAGCCCCGGACGTCATGGTCTCCAACAGCCTCGGCGCCTCCGAGCTGCAGTACGGTCTCGTCGAGTGCGCGCCCGGCGCAGGGTTCCACAATCCCGTCCCCGAGCTGCTGCACCTCGACGCGGTCGACGACCGCGGCCGGCCCGTGCCGCCCGGAACCCCGGGCGCGTTCACCATGACCCACCTCGACCGGCACGGCACCGTCCTGGTGCGCTACCTGCTCGGCGACCGCGTCGAGGTCGACCACGACCCATGCCCCCGATGCGGCCGACTCGGTGGGCGTGTGGTGGCGCACCACGGGCGCGCGGGCGGCTCACTCAAGATCAAGGGCCAACTCGTGGACACGACAGTGATCGAGACGACCGTGGCCGCCGTGTCCGGCGTGGTCGACCACCGCGCCGTCGTCCGCCGCAGCGACCCGGCCGACCCGCTCTCCGGCGACGAACTGGTCGTGCAGGTGGCGCTGGCACCGGCCACCGAGCGGGGGGTGACCGAGCAGGTGTCGGCCGCCGTCAAGCTCGCGACCCGGGTCACCCCCATGGTCGAGGTCACGACCCTCGACGCCCTCTTTCCCGCCGACGAGCGGATGAAGCCCCGCCGGTTCGTCGACGAACGCCAGCGACAGGAGTCCCCCGCATGAGCACCGCCGCCATCGACATCGTCTGCAACCTGTTCACCCCCGAGGTGGCCGCCTCGCGGCCCGCCTGGTCCCGGCAGTTCCTCGGCGGCAAGGTCAACGCCCCGGAAGCCACGCTGGGCGGCCTCACCATCGCGCAGCACCTCGCCGCACTCGACGCCGCGAACGTCGAGCACGCACTGATGATCGCCCCCAAGATGGGGCGCGACGGGCTCTCCGAGTCCTGGCGGCTGGATCCGATGACGATCGTCGACCTGGTCCAGGCGCACCCCGACCGCTTCAGCGGGCTCGTCGGCATCGATCCCTACGAGGGCATGAAGGGAGTGCGCGAACTCGAGCGGATGGTCACGGAGTACGGCATGGTGGGCGCGCACATCTATCCCCACTGGTTCGAGCTCGCACCCGACCACGCGCGCTACTACCCCTTCTACGCCAAGTGCGCCGAGCTCGGGGTGCCCGTGCAGATGCAGGTGGGGCACTGCCTGCGCTACAGCCACGACCACCCGCTGCCGTCGGTCGGCCGGCCCATCCTGCTCGACACCATCGCGTGCCACTTCCCGGAGCTGAAGATCATCGGCATCCACGTGGGCTGGCCGTGGACCGAGGAGATGATCGCGGTCTCCTACAAGCACCCGAACGTCTACATCGGCATCGACGCGTACGCCCCCAAGTACCTCGACCCGAAGCTGGTGAAGTACATCAACGGCTGGGGCGCGGACAAGGTCATGTTCGGCACCGACTTCCCGGTCATCCCGCACGCCCGGGCCCGCGACGAAATCGCCGCCTGGGACCTGCGCCCGGAGTCGGAGGCCAAGCTGATGCGCGAGAACGCACTCAAGGTGTACGACCTCAAGATCGGGGCCGAGTGACGCAACCCGCGGACAGTCGCGCCGGGCACGGGAGAGATGCGCCGCCGAGCTGGTTGAACTCGGCGGCGCACCGCCCAGAGAGGGAAGCTTGCATGGTGGCGACACCCGCGGCCGGCAGCGGTACGGAACCCGCGGATGACGGTTCGACCGCGAAGGGCGTCGGGCTGCGCTCCGAGCGTGGCCCCGTGCTCGCCGCGGTCATGCTCAGCACGGGCCTGGTCGCGCTGGACTCCACGATCATCGCCACCGCGGTGCCGTCGATCGTCCGCGACGTCGGTGGGTTCGCGCAGTTCCCGTGGCTGTTCTCGATCTACCTGCTCACCCAGGCGGTGACGGTACCGATCTACGGCAAGTTCGCCGACTCCCTGGGACGCAAGCCGGTGATGTTCGTCGGCATCGCACTGTTCCTGCTCGGCTCGATCCTGTGCGGTGTCGCCTGGAGCATGCCCGCACTGATCGTCGCGCGCGCCCTGCAGGGGATCGGGGCAGGCGCGGTGCAGCCGATCAGCATGACCATCGTCGGTGACCTCTACACCGTGGCGGAGCGTGCCCGGGTGCAGGGCTACCTCGCCGCTGTCTGGGGAACATCGGCGGTGCTCGGACCCCTGCTCGGCGGAGTCCTGTCCGAGTACCTGTCCTGGCGGTGGATCTTCTACATCAACCTGCCGCTCGGTGCGGTCGCGGCGTGGATGCTCGCCCGTCACTTCTCCGAGCGGGTAACCCGCAGCAGGCACCGAGTGGACTACGTCGGGGCCTGCCTGCTCACCGTCGGGTTCGGCCTGCTCATCCTTGGTCTGCTGCAGGGTGGCGTGGCCTGGCCCTGGACATCGATCCAGAGCCTGACGATCCTCGTGGTCGGCGCAGCCACGCTCGGCGCGTTCATCGTCGTAGAGCGCCGCGCCGCCGACCCGGTGCTGCCGCTGTGGGTGTTCAGCCGTCGTGCGCTCGCCGGGGGCAGCCTCACCGCGGTGTGCATCGGGGCGCTGAGCGCCGGGCTGAACTCCTACCTGCCCACGTATGCCGAGGGCGTGCTCGGCACCGACGCGCTCGTCGCCGGATTCGCCCTTGCGGCGATGGCCATCGGCTGGCCGCTGGCCGCCGGCACCTCGGGGCGGATCTACCTCCGGATCGGATTTCGCGACACCGCCCTGATCGGTAGCGTCGTCGTGATCAGCGGTACGGCGCTGACCACGCTGCTCCGGCCGGACTCGGCGGTGTGGGCGGTCGCCGGCGCGGCCTTCGTCATCGGCGTCGGACTTGGCCTGACCACCAGCCCCATCCTGGTCTCCGTGCAGTCGGTGGTCGGATGGGATCGCCGTGGGGTGGTCACCGGGGCGAACATGTTCAGCCGGTCACTCGGCGGGGCGGTCGGCGCCGGCGTCTGCGGCGCGATCGCCAACGCCACCCTCGCCAGCCGTCTCACCCCCCACGCGCCCGCGCAGGCCCACGCGGTACCCGAGTACCTGGACACCACGAGTCTCGTGCTCGGCGGGCAGAGCGGGTCTGTCCCGCCGGAAGCCGCCGCGTACGTCCGCGCGGCGCTGTACGACGCGACCCACCATGTCTTCATCACGCTTGCCGTCCTGGCGGTCCTCGTGTTGGGCGCGCTGTTGCTGATGCCGCGCCGCAGCAGCCACCTCAGCTTCGAGTAGCGATCGTCGGCTCCGGGGCGTGACCTCGGATCACCGTTCCGATTGGGTACTGCGGGGGCCGGTCGCCGCAAGGGTGGCCAGCAAGGTGAGGCCGTCGGCGACGAGATCGAGCTGGCCGAACTGGTCTGACGAGCACGGTCGTCAACCGCCTGGAACCGGCTCGGTCACGCCTCCAGGCACCGGCGTGACCGCACCGGTCCTCGCGCGGCACGCCGGTGCTGCGCACGCTCGGGGGCGAGTCGGTATCCGGAAAGTCGTCGCTCAGGCGATGAGTTTGGACTGTCGCGCTGATCTACGCTACCGACGGCATCCAACCTGAAGGGATCCCTGCAATGGCAAAGGTCATCTCCACGTTGTTCATCTCGGCCGACGGTGTGGCCGAGATAGACCCTGACTGGCACTTCCCCTATTTCGACGAGAACATGGGCCGGGCCGTCACCGAGGACTATGACGCGGCCGACGTGCTGCTCATCGGTCGCCAGACCTACGACAGCTTCGCCGGCGCCTGGCCCGACCGCGAGACTGCGGGCGATGTCGACGCGCCGCTGGCCAAGCGACTCGGGGATATGCGCAAGGTGGTCGTCTCGCGCCAGCCGCTGGAGTTCTCCTGGCGCAACTCGGAACTGATGAAGGGCGACCTCGTCGACGCCGTCACCTCGCTCAAGGCCGATGCCGGCAGCAAGGGGATCCTCATCCCCGGGTCGATCTCCGTGGTGCAGCAGCTGCTCGCCGCAGGGCTGGTCGACGAGCTGCGGCTGCTGGTGCATCCGGTGGCGGCGCGCAGGGGCCGCAGGTTGTTCGACGACGGCGACACGGCCTACCACTTGAGCGTGACGGCGACGGAGGTGTTTCCGACCGGTGTGATCCGCGTGATCTACTCGCCCACCGAGGCGCCCACCGAGGCGCCCGCCAAGGCAGGGTCCGACGAGGTCGGCGACTAGGGCGGCGACACGTCGGAGGGTCCATGCGGGCTCTGAGATTATCGCCTCTGAGGAGTCTGCCGCGGAGGGTGCGCAAGACACCGCTCATGTGGGTGCCCCCCGCAGTAGGACCACCGTTGTGCTGGCGTCGCCGGCGCCGCTCGTCGCCCTTGCGGGCGCGATCTCGGTGAACGGGGGTCGGCGAAAGCTCGGCCTGGAACGACCGGCGGAGAGCAGGTTGATGGCGTTTGGACCTGAGCGGGCGCCTCCGTCGTAGAAGCTCGCCAATGCCGGCCGTTCGGCCGGTTTGTGAGCTTGCGGTGGATCCCCGGCAGGCGGGTGGCCGCCCGCCGGGGAGCACCTCCGGGTTCACGGGCGGGAGCGGGCCGCCCCCGGGGTGAGGATGAAGGCGAGGACCGCTGCGGTGGCCGCGATGACGGCGCCGGTGGTGAAGCCGTTCTCGAAGCCGGCGGTGCTGGTGCCGGCGGTGCTTGCCGCGGCGACGCTGGATGCGACGGCCGCGCCGACTCGGTGGCGGATCGCCGTGTCGCAGGCCAATTCTTCGCGTGGGCCGGAGGTCCAGGCGGATGAGGTTCGTGCAGAGATGACGAACTCTGCCAGGTGAACTGGATATCCGTTCGCGCGAACAAGGGCTTCGACAGACTGACTGAGACGCGGTCGGGGCGCGATTGGCGGGCAGCCAGCTGTGCCTGGACACCGCAGACCGAGGGCCAACTGGTCAGCCAGAGGCGGGATCGGTATGGATTACCTTCAACGTCTTACGTCGGACGGAGCCTTGGACCATCGACCGTTGTGGGGCCCTGCTGCGCTCATCATGATGCTCGCATGAGCACCGGCCACCGTTCCTCGATGCTCCGCGACGCGCGCTCGCGCGTCCTGGACGAGGCCACGACCCGCAGTGGGAGCCGCGACGCTGGCGCCCCTGGCGTGCGTAGGCTCGTCGGGCGGCTTTGCCGGCTCGTCAGCGAGGCTCGGCAGGGCTGGATCGACGCCCGTGCCATGGCCACGCTACCCGGCCTCGACCGCGCCCTACGGTTTGTGGCCGTGCTGTTGTTCGCCCAGCGCGCCAGTTACCTCCTGCCCGCCGCGTCGAGCCTTGGCCCCTCAGGGGCTGTCTACTACCGCAGTCCTGTGCTCAACCTGGCGATGGTGGCGGTGGTGTTGGCCTGGAACATGGTCCTGGGCGTGGCCGTCTGGCGGCGTGGCTGGTTCACCAGCCGGTACGTCGTCCTCGACATCGCCGTGACCTGCGTGCTGCTGTTCGTGATGAACGGCAATCTGCGGGACGGCTTCGAGTTGAGCGCCGCCAACTGGGTGGCGAAGTTCGCCCTAGGTACCGCGGCTCTCGCCGGCGCGGTGTTCAGCCTGTCCCGGCTGCTCGTCGCGTTGCCGATCTTGGTGCTGTTCACGCTCGCCGCGGCGGCCCTGCGTACCGGTGGGCTGCCACCCCTGGAGTCTGGGTTCCTCAACCACGTCAACTCCAGTCTCTGGTTCGCCGTGCTGCTGCACTTCATGCGCCGCTACCTCACCGCTCAGGCGGAGGCGGTGGACGCGGCCACGGCCCGGCGGATCGCCGCCGAGACGGCGGCCGCGGCCGGGCAGGCCCGGTTCGCCGAACGGCTCCGGCAGTTCCGCCACTTGCACGACACGGTGTTGGCCACGCTCACCGCGATCTCCCGTGGCGGTCTCGACCATCGCACCGAGGCGGTGCGGGCCCGGTGCGGTCGCGATGCTGAGTATGTGCGGCGGCTGATCGCCGAGGAAGGCCCGGAGCAGGCCACGTCGCTGGGTGCGCGGCTGGCCGCGGCGGCAGAGGCGGCCGACGCGATCGGCGTGCGGGTGCACCTGCTCGTCGGTGAGCTGCCGGACGCGATCCCCGACCGGGTTGTGGACGGGATCGGTGACGCGACCCGGGAGGCCCTGAACAATGTGGCGCGGCATGCCGGGACCGGGCGGGCGTGGGTGACCACCGACTGGACCGACGGGACGCTGACGGTGCGGATCGTCGACCGCGGACGCGGATTCACCCCCGACCGCACCACGTCCGGCTCCGGGCTGCGCCGGTCCATCAAGCAGCGGATGCGCGAGGCCGGTGGCTACGTGCAGGTGTTCTCCGAACCCGGCGAGGGCACCTGCGTCGAGCTGGTGTGGGACGGCCACTGACCGCTACCGGATGAGGTCGTCTTCCCGCGCGCGGTTGGCCAGGTCGAGCTTGGTGTAGGTAGGCCGGCCCGCTTCGCCGTACTTGGCCTTCACCCGGTCCAGGTAGCGCCGGGCGGTGGCCGGCTGGACGCCGACGCGACGTGCGGCCGCGGTTAGGGTCATGCCGGACGCGTACGCCACCAGCACCGCACGCTCCTGCGGCGACAATCTCGGCCGGTCGGGCCGGGAATCGTGCGACCAGGCGTACGCCAACTCCGGGGAGTGGGCGACGCGGCCGTGGGCGACGTCGCGAACCGCTGCGGCGAGGGTGGCCAGATCGTGGTCCTTGGTCAGGTAGCCGAGCGCTCCGGCGCGAAGCACGTCGACGCCGTGGGTCACGTAGGGCACGGCGGTGACGACCAGCACCTGCCGGTTTCCGGCGGCCAGCCGGCGCACGTTGTCCACCGGCTCGCTGCGATCGGCGAGCAGCAGGTCCAGCACGACCACGTCGGCCGGGGCCGGCTCGGACGCGAGCAATTCGTCGACGGTGCCGGCGGTGCAGACCAGGCGCAGGTCGGGGGCGGCGGCTAGCCACGCCGTTATGCCGTCGAGCAGCATCCGGTCGTCGTCGATGACGGACACCGAGATCTCGGGACGCATGTGCGCCACCGTCTCCCGCTGCGACAGTCCTGTCAAGACATCAATTTTGCCCTCTGGAGGCGCGCGGACACTCTGCGCGACCCTCTGCGCGTGGTCGGGGCGTCCGACGGGAGCGGCCCGTGGCCCGGCCACGGCACGTGAAGGGAGGGCTCACATGGTCAAGTGGGAGAAGCCCAGCATCCGCAAGGCCGACTTCGCGGCGCAGCTCGGCTGCGCGTGCGCGTGCGGTGCGCTGGCCGGAGCGGGTTCCGGGCAGGCTCAGTAACCACACCCGGCACCAGACCGGTGGGGGCCACGGCCAGCCGTGGCCCCCCGCTGAAACGCGGAAGGGGGATCTTCGTCATGCAGCTGTCGGCGATGTGGTCAGAGCTGGTCGTCCCGGACGACCTCGTCTACTTCCAGTGCCGGGACCGGTACCTTGTGGAGAACCCCGGCATCGCGGCCTGGGCGGTGGTCGGCGACGGGGAACTGGCTGTGCTTCGGGCGCTCGCGTCCGGGGCCGAGCCCCCGCCCGACGCGGCCGCGACCGAACGGGCCCTGGCGATGCTGGTGCTGAACTGGCTGGTCTACCTGCCCGGGCGGGAGCCTCGGGTGCGGCCCGCCGTGCCGGCGCTGCGAATGGTCTACTACGCGATCACCGACGGGTGCAACCTGCGGTGCCCGTACTGTTACGCCTCATCCACCCGAAGGCTGCCCGGCGAGTTGGAGCCGCACGAGTCGCTCGACCTGGTCGACCAGATCGCCGACATGGGTGCCGACCTGCTCATTCTGACCGGGGGCGAGCCGATGCTGCGGCGTGACTTCTTCGCCGTCGCCGACCATGCCCGCTCCCGCGGCCTGCGGGTCAACTGCATCACCAACGGCACCCGCATCCCGGACGAGGCGACCGCCCGGCGGATGGCCGACACCTTCACCAAGATCACCGTGAGCCTCGACGGCGGTGTCGCGGAGGTCCATGAACGGACCCGAGGCAAGGGCACGTTCGCGCTCACCGCCCGCGCGCTCGCCCTGCTCAACGCCGCCGGCGTCCGACCCGACATCAACCACGTCGTGTCGCCGGACAACATCGGCGCCCTGGACCAGCTGATGACGTTCCTGGACGGCATCGAGTTCGGCAACGTGCGGTTGATGAACCACACCGGCATCGGCCGCGGCGCCGAGGACGGGGTGCACTTCGCGTGGGAGCACCACCGCGAGGTGCAGCGGTTCACGTGGACCAATCCGGTGGCACAGAAGATCCTCACGGAGGGCCCGAAGGCGGTCAAACCATGCTCGATCCGGGGCAACTGCGGGCTGGGCGGCACCGAGATCTACATCAACTCCCTCGGCGACGTCTATCCGTGCAAGCTGGTCACCGGCCCTCTGCACAAAGCCGGCAACGTGCGCGCGCAGCGCTTGGCTGACGTGTTCGCCGCCCCGGCGCTGGCCCAGTTGCGCACCAACACGGTGTTCGAGGGCGACAATCTCGCCGACTGCCGGCGCTGCTACATCCGCGCCGCGTGCGGTGGCGGCTGCCGGGCGTACCACGCTGCCGAATCCGGATCGATTGCCCGCAACAGCCGGCACCACTGCCGGATCCTTCGTCACTCGATGATCACCAACATCTGGCGCTCGAACGGATTCTCCGGTTCGGACCTGCTGGAACACGAGACCGCCATGACGGTTCCCCGGCTGATCCGCGACGGCTCGGTGCACCCGGTGTACGACGACTGGCGCACCGACGGCGACCCGGCCGATACGGTCCGGCGCCGGACATTGCCGGTGCTCACCACGCGGGCGGGGGCGGCGTCGTGCTGACGGTGAATCCGGACGTGGTGTGGGTGGACAGCGATGACGAAGTGCGTCTCTACCACCCCGGCACCGGGGAGTTCCAGACCCTCAACGCGACCGCCGCGCGCATCTGGCGCAAGCTCGCGACCGGCGCCGAGATCGATGACGTGGTGCGTGACCTGGCGGCCGAGTTCGAGGCACACGAGGACCAGGACCGGCGGCTCATCGACCGCGATGTCCGGCAGTTCGTCGCCGAACTGAGCGAGCTGGGGCTGCTCGGCACCGGCCTGGCCACGGAGCCGGGCCGATGACGGGGGCGGCTGCCGGGTTCGCCGACCTGATCGCACACACGCTGTCTGCGGGCCGTGTGGCCCGCGTGCCGGTGACCGGGTCGAGCATGTGGCCGGCCATCGCTCCCGGCTCCGTCGTGACGGTCGAACCGGTCGCCTGGTCCCGGATCAAGCCCGGCGACGTGGTCGCGTACCGGCATCAGGACGCGATCATCGTGCACCGTGTGGTCGAGGTGCGCGGCGAGCACCTGATCGCGGCCGGAGACAACAAGCCGCTGTTCGACCCGCCGGTCGCCGCGGCGGCGCTGCTCGGCCGGGTTACCGGGGTCCCCGACCCGTTGGCGCCGCCGGCGCCTGCGCCTGCGGCCACCACTGAGGCGACCGTGTGGGTCGTCGGCGACCAAGCGCCGACCGCGCCGCCTGGTTTGCGGCTGCGCCAGGTCGCGCCGGTGGAACTCGCCTCCGCGCTACCCACGGTCACCGGCACGATCGCCGGGTTGTCCGCCGCGGCCGTGCGTCCGCTGGCAGCCCTGCGCACCGCCTCTCCCGGGCCGCTGACCGTGCTGATCGGGATCCGGTTCGGGCACGCCGGCGCCGGCCGTGCCGGGTTCGACCCCGCCGGGGCGCCATTGCTGCCTCCAGAGGCGGTTCACCTGCACGTTCGCGCCGGCGATCCGCTGTCTGACGTCGCCGCGCACCACGCGGTGCGGGCCGTCGCGGCGACGCTCGGCCACTGCGAGGGGGCGGTGCGATGACGGAGGACGCAGTGACTGCCATCGCCCTGACGAAGATCTATCCTGGTGCCCCGACGCCGGCCGTCGACCACATGACCTTCAGCGTGCCGGCCGGGCAGTCGGTTGGGCTGCTCGGCCCGAACGGTGCGGGGAAGACCACCCTGCTGAAGCTCGCCTGCGGCGTCTCGCCACCCACGGCCGGCCAGATAACGGTGCACGGCGCCGCCCCCGGCGGCACGGCGAAACGGGACCTGGCCGTCGTCCATCAGAGCGGCCCGTTCGACATGATGCTCACCGTGCAGGACAACCTGCGTATCGCCGCCGCGTTCCGCGGGCTGAGCTGGCGCCGAGTGCGCTCCCGCGCCGCCGCGCTGCTGGATCAGTTCGATCTCGCCGGTAGAGCCGGCGACCTCGTGTTCACGCTGTCCGGCGGACAGCGGCGCCGGCTTCAGATGGTGCGCGCGCTGCTGCGGGTGCCGCGGCTGCTGCTGCTGGACGAACCGTCCGCCGGTCTCGACGTGGAGGGCCGGCGCCGAGTCTGGGACCTGATCGGCGATCTGCGCCGCACACACGGTCTGACGTTGGTGTGGACCAGCCACCACATGGACGAGCTGGAGCGGAACTGCGAACGGATCCTGGTGGTGCAGCACGGCAGGATCCTGCGCGATGGCAGCCCTGACCAGCTCAAGGACGAGGCGGGTCAGGTCACCGCCGAGCTGCGCACCGGATCGCCGCAGGACTGGGCGATGGTGGCCGAGTGCGCCCGGCTCGCCGGACTGGCCGCCGATCGGCGCGCTGACGTGTTCGTGCTCACCGGCGACGACCTGCGCCGCCGGCTGCCCGCTGTGATCGCCGCGCTCACCGACCGTCAGGTGGCGATCGAGAGCGTGGCGGTGGCCGGCTCCTCGCTCGAGGACGCGTTCCTGGCCTTGACCCGACCGGAGGTGCCGACCCGATGACCACGACCACCGAGCTGGGCGCCCCCGCCTGGCACGGCACCGGCCTGACCGCAACCCTGCGCCGAGAGTTCCTGCTGCTCACCCGCAACCGCACCAACCTGCTGCTGGCGATCGTGCCGACGGCGGTCTACATCACGCTGTTCGCCACCTCGCTGACCGACCTGATCGGCACCGTCAGCTACCGGGGGCAGCAGATCGGATACGCCGACTTCGCCGTCCCGGCGCTGATGTTCTCGTCGCTGCTCGCCGCCGCGACCACGTCCGGAACCGCTCTCTTCCAGGAACGGATGAGCGGCATGTCGCTGGAACTGTGGTCCTACCCGCTGACCCGCGGCCAGTACGTGCTCGGCAAGCTGCTCGCCGGATCGGCCCTGGTGCTCGCGCAGACGCTGGCCGCGCTCACGGTGACGGTGGCGCTGTTCCAGGGGCGCTGGTCGGCCGACCGGTGGCTCGCGCTGCTGTGCGGGGCGCTGATCGCGGCGTGCGCCTTCAACGGGCTGTACCTGCTGCTCGCCACCCTGGTGCGGGACTTCCAGCGGTTCACCGTCCTGATCAACGTCCTCGCGCCGGTGCTGCTGTTCGCCAGTCCGTCGTTCTACCCAATCGACGCGATGGGAACCCCGCAACGCTGGCTGGCCGCGATCAACCCGGTGACGTACGGGGTGACCGCGCTACGCGAGGCGCTGCTGCACGGGTTCGCCCCCGCCCTGCCCTACCTGCTGCTGCTCAGCGTGGCCGCCCTAGTCTCGATCGTCCTCGTCGGCAGGTCCCTGGCCCGGCAAGCCCGTGGTCTCTAGTTCCCTGGCGGGGAACGCACGACGTCACCTCAAGGAGTTGGGCACAACGCTGGCCCCGACGTGGGGACGACCTGGATCGATGGGCCGGCTCGGTTGATCGGAGCCTACGGTATACCGACGCCGGCGATCGCCGAGAACCTGTCCTGCGGGCCCCGGCAGGTACCCTTGGCCGGTGTTCTCGCCTCAGGGTCCGTCTCTGCGTGAACTCTGCATCCAGGCGTTTTCCTCGGTCGAGCGCGGCTATGACCTGCTGTCTCCGAAATTCGACCATACGCCCTTCCGCACGCCGGACAGCTTTCTCGGCGCGACCGCCGACGCGCTGTCCGAACTCGGGCCGTTCGACCATGGGCTGGATGTGTGCTGCGGTACCGGTGCGGGCATGGGGGTCCTCCGGTCCGTGTGCCAAGGAGGCATCACGGGTGTGGACTTCAGCGCGGGCATGATCGCGCGGGCGCGGAGTGCTCACCCGGACGCCACGTGGGTTCGGGCCGACGCTCGGGCCCTGCCGTTCACCGAGTACTTCAGCCTCGCAGTCAGCTTCGGAGCGCTCGGACACTTTCTGCCCACCGAGCGACCGGCGCTCTTCCAGGGGGTGTACCGCGCGCTGCGCCCGGGCGGGCTCTTCGCCTTCCCGATCGGCGCACCGCCGCCGCTGGTCTCGGTCGCACATTGGGCCACGCTCGGATTCGATCTGGCCATGCGGGTACGCAATGCCGTGTGGCGACCCTCGTTCGTCATGTACTACCGCACCAGCCCGCTGCCCGCAGTCCGCGACGACCTGACAGCGACCGGCTTCACCGTGTCGGCCGTCGACTTGACCGTCCTGGGACAGCGTCGCGACGGCAGCCCGCGGTGCCGGCTGGTCCTTGCGCGTAAGCCGGCAGACCCTCACTGAGTCATGTTCGTGGCCGGCCTGTCGGCGCGACCTCGCCTCTCCCGGTTGTTCGTGAGGGTGAGAGCGCCGTCTTAGCCATGGTCGAGGAGGGCGGCGGAGTCAGCGGGGTGCCGCCGATCGACGGGCAGTGGGGGCGCATGGGGAGCCGCGTGGCGGAGCTGGCCCCACGCCGGCGTCGCCGTGAGATCGCCGTAGTGAAGAGGATCGTGCAGCCATCCGAGACGATTCTGCTAGCACGGGGTTTGCGGCCTTGTTTTGCTGGAGTTGTCTGGCGGAACGGACGCAGGAGACAAGGAATGAAGGTCGGTGGATACAAAACCACCGCCGCCAGGGGAGAAGCATGAGTTGCCACACCCTGGGCCGGACCGGAAGCGACGGGGCGAGGTGTCCTCGACGACGAACGGCTTCTGAGAGCGTGATCGCGGATGACGCCGTCGCGCGAGCCCTCGCCTCGGCGCCTCGGGCTCTTCCGTGCGCCGTTCGTCAGCGCCCGCCACTCAGCACTCGCGAACGAAAGACAGCAATCATGAAATACCGCTCGTTGGGCCGGACCGGAATTCAGGTCAGCCCCTACGCCCTCGGCGCCATGATGTTCGGTGCCCTGGGGAACCCCGACCACGACGACTCGATCCGGATCATCCACCGGGCGCTGGACGCGGGGATCAACTTCATCGACACCGCCGACGTGTACTCCCAGGGCGAGTCCGAGGAAATCGTCGGCAAGGCGCTCAAGGGCCGCCGCGACGGCGTCGTGCTCGCCAGCAAGGTGCACTACCCGATGGGCGAGGACCCGAACCACCGGGGCAACTCACGACGCTGGATCATGACGGCCGTCGAGAATTCCCTGCGCCGCCTGCAGACCGATCACCTCGACCTCTACCAGATCCACCGCCCCGACCCGACGGTCGACATCGAAGAGACGCTGTCGGCGCTGTCCGACCTGATCCGCAGCGGCAAGGTGCGCGCGATCGGCACGTCGACCTTCCCGGCCTCGGAGATCGTCGAGACGCAGTGGGTCGCCGAGCGGCGCGGCCTCGAGCGTTTCCACACCGAGCAGCCGCCGTACTCCATCGTCAACCGGAGCATCGAGCGTGAGGTCCTGCCGATCGCCCAGCGCTATGGGATGGGCACCCTGGTGTGGAGCCCTCTTGGCCAGGGCCTGCTCACCGGCCGACACCGCAAGGGCAAGCAGATCGACACCCACCGGTCCGGCTATACGCCGCAGCACTTCAGCGACGAGCGCAAGCTTGAGGTGGTCGAACAACTCATTCCGCTCGCGGAGCAGGCCGGCCTGCCAATGGCACACCTCGCGATGGCGTTCGCGATCGCCCACCCGGGCGTGACCTCGGCGATCCTCGGGCCGCGCACCATGGAACAGCTCGATGACCTGCTCGCCGGCGCTGACGTCACGCTGGACGACGAGATCCTCGACCGGATCGACGAGATCGCCCCGCCCGGTACCGACGCGGGCCCCAACCAGGCGGCCTACATCCCGCCAGCCCTCTTGAACGTGAGCCTGCGCCGCAGGCCGATCGGAGAGCGTTCCGCCGCCTGAGCGACGGCTTCGGTGACGCCGGGAGCATCAGCTCCCGGCGTCACCGCGGCGTGGGGATCACCTGTCCGAGTTCCTGGGTGCATCGGGTGAGCGCGACGTAGAGGCCGTTCCAGCCGCGCGGTTCAGCGGCGATGCCGTGGGGGTCGATGAGCAGCGTGGCGTCCCATTCCAGTCCCTTGGACTGGGTTGCGGTGAGCACCGGCACATCGTCCAGCACGGTGAGGAGTTCGTCGATGCGGCCTGCGGGGGCGATGACGCCGACCGTGCCGCCATGCCAGCGTTGCTGCAGCTGTCGCACGGCCTGGGCGGCGGCGCCGGCGAGCTCGGCGGGTGTGATCGTGAGCGTCCAGGGGGCGATGCCGGAGGAGCGTACGGCCCGTGGCGGCGTGTTGCGGCTGCCAGCCTTCTTCAAGACGGGTTCGGTGAGGCCCATGACCTCACGTGGGGTGCGGTAGCAGATGGTCAGCTCCGCGGCGGTCCAGCGGTCTCCGAGTACAGCCTGCACCGCTTCTGCCCAACTGGTGTGCCGGTGCGCCGCCTCGGCCTGGTCGATGTCGCCGACCGCGGTGATGGAACGGCTGGGGCACCGCCGTAGGACCATGTGCCACTGCATCTCGGACAGCTCCTGTGCCTCGTCGACGACGACGTGGCCGTACACCCAGTCGCGCTGCCGGCGCGCGTGGTCGGCGACGAATCCGCCGTGTGGTTGCGGGGTGTCGACGTGGTCCTCGCCGAGTAGGTCGGCGAGGGCGTCGAGCAGGGGGATGTCGCTCGATGCCCACAGTGGTGGCTCGGCCGAGACGGCGGTGATCTCCTCCGGGGAGAGTTGCGGGGCGAAGCGGGCGAGCAGGGTGGGGTTGGTCAGGAGGTCACGTAGCAGGTTTTCGGCGTCGAGGGTGGGCCACCAGGTCTCGATGAACCGGGCGATGGTGGTGTTCTCGGCGATCTGGTCACGGAGGTCTGCAATCTCCTCCTCGGAGAGTAGTCCGTCGATGTCGCTGCCGGTGGAGGTGCTGCCGGGGTGGTGGTCGTGCTGCATGTCCCTGTCGACGCGGGCGAGGATGTCCTCGAAGCCTTCCTCCATCTCGTTCATCAGCGCCTCGCGCTGCTCGGCGACGGCGTCGGCGAGGATGTGGTGCAGCTGCTCGGCGAAGGCCGCGCGGGCGCGGTGGTACGGGCGTCCCTGCACCGCCGAGGCGAGTGCCTGTGCCACTGTTGCCTCGGGGATGACGTAGAAATCGCCCGCCCAGCGCAGCTTCAGCTCACGGGGGCGGGGGAGCAGCGACGTGACGTAGTTGTCGAGCGCGGGTTGCCAGAGGGCGCGGCCCTTGACTTCGGCGAGGGTCCGGCTCTCGTCGCGGCCGACGCGGATCCCGGGCAGCAGCGTGTCGCAGGTCGCCGAGACGACGGCGGTCTCACCGAGCGCGGGCAGTACCTGGGCGATGTACTGGAGGAATCGCGGCGAGGGGCCGAGGACCAGGACGCCTTGGTCGGCCATTGTGGGGTGGGCGAACAGCAGGTAGGCGACGCGGTGCAGGGCAACCACGGTCTTGCCGGTGCCGGGACCGCCCTGAACGATCAGGGGGCCGGTCGCCTCGGCCCGGATGATGTCGTCCTGTTCGCGTTGCAGCGTGGAGATCGCCGTTGACATGCGGCCGGTGCGCCGCTGGTCGAGGGCGGCCAGGAGGGCGCCTTCACCGACGAGTTCGGCCGTCATGGTCCCGTCCAGTGGCTCGTCGTCCACGCCGACAACGGCTGATCCGCTCGTACGGATGTGACGGCGGCGTGCCTGAC
Organism: Micromonospora globbae; assembly: GCF_036184225.1. Taxonomy (NCBI): domain Bacteria; kingdom Bacillati; phylum Actinomycetota; class Actinomycetes; order Micromonosporales; family Micromonosporaceae; genus Micromonospora; species Micromonospora globbae. The sequence goes on along the minus strand of NZ_CP108084.1, from coordinate 2,798,639 downwards.
CTTGTGGGTCGACAGCCGTCGCGGTGTAGAACGGCCGAGCTGCCGGAGCGCGCCAGTCGACCAGCAATGGCTCATTGTCCTCGCCGTCGTTGCGGAGGCCGACACGGCCGATGTGTCGCACGGTGCCGTCAAGGCCGTCGAGGCGGCCGAAGACCAGCCCTTCCCGTGCTCGCTGTAGCTCCTCGTACTGACGGCGGAGCATGCGCTGCCGCGCCCGTTCCAACGCGTCCACGGCCTCTGACGAAAGCTCGACCTCCAGGTGTTCGGTCAACGTGTCGCGCCGCGCCGTGGCCGCGTCGAGAAACGCCTGTTCTTCGGCGATGGCCGATCGGCGCGCGATGTCCTCCGCGGTAGAGGTCGGTCCCGCGCCGTTCGGTGCTCCTTCGCTGTTGCCAGTAGTGCCGTTGCTGAGAGCAGAGTTTCGGCGCATTCGCAAATCCTTGTACTGGTGTTCCGCCCGGTCCGGATACGCCGCAGCGTATTTCCGGCGGCAAGCATAGGGCTGGTTTCTGCTCGTCGCCGAGGAATTCTGCCGGCAGAGACAGGTATCTCAAGGCCTTGAAGTTCCGGGTCGCTCGTGGCCTCACCCAATCGTGTTCGCTATTGACAGCTGGGCCCTTACCTGATCTGCGGGTGCGTTCCGACCAGCCACCCGTCACACACGGATGCCGGTCTACGAGGCCGCATCGGGGGTGGGCACCCCGAGCGCGTCACGCGGGTTCGAGGTCGCCAGCGGGCGGGCAGGGCGGACGGCGGTGAGGGCGCGATGGCGGCGCCGGGCGTCACCTCACGCGGGAGGTGCCGTCGTGGGCATGGCACCCTCGGCGAGCTTGAGTCGCGTCCAGATGTTCATGTTGATGACAACGGCGACGATCTCCAGGATTTCGTCCTGCGTGAAGTGCGCGGCCAACCTGTCGTGTGCCTCCTGGAACCGGCTGTCGACGGTCGCGTCGGCGGCTCGGGTCAACGCCTCGGCATAGGCCAGCGCGGCTTGCTCCGCTCCGGTGAACAGGTGCGTCTCCCACCACGCGGTCAGGGTCTCGACCTTGGACGGCGGGATGTCGGCGGCGCGGGCGGCGGCATGGTGTACCAGAAGGCAGTAGCTGCAATTGTTGATCTGCGCGACGCGTAACCGCAGAAGTTGGGCCAGGGCCCGGTCCACCTGGAGTGTGGCGGTATGGCCGAAAGCCGCGGCACCGGCATGTGCCAGAGCCATGAGCTGCTCGTTCGACGTAGCGTCCAGTCTGACGTTCTGGATCCCGGTATCCACGAGGTGACCTCCTGCAGGTCACAACGACTCACCCACGCACTCAGGGTCGGTACTCATGGCGGGTGCGACGCATCCGGGACGAGCGCCTCTGCGCCGACCCGGCTGGCCGCGCCGGTCGGTGCGTGTGGCTGGTCCTAGCGGGTAAGGGTGCCCAGCACGCCGACCGCCGACACAGCGACCTGGGAGCGAGCGATGGGCACCCGACACGACCGGACCGATGACCTCGCCGCCGTGGGCTCCTCGGTCCTGCGGTGCGCGCTGGCGACGAACATCCTGTGGATCGGTGCGCTCAAGTTCAAGCGGTACGAGGTCGAGAACGACGAGCCCCTGCTCACCTCGAGTCCGTTGTTCGCGCGGCTGCGCGCAAGGGTGGGCGCGCAAAAGCTCAACCGACTCATCGGGGTCACGGAGATCGGCGTGGGCTCTCTGATCGCCGCGAAGCCGCTTGCGCCCAGAGCGTCGGCGATCGGTAGCTTCGGGGCGGTCGGCATGTTCCTCACCACGCTCAGCTTCCTGGCCACGACATCTGAGGCTCGGCAGAAAGGGCACGGAATCCTGAGCCTGTCTCTGCTGGGGCAATTCCTGTTGAAAGACACCGTGCTTCTCGGCGCCGCTCTCCTGACGGCTGTCGAGTCGCTGCGCGCGGCCGGTCCACGGGAGTAACGAGGGAGGCCCTGGCCCGCCTCGACCGGGCCCGCCGCGCCGGTGGGGTGGTGACTCCGACTCGCCGGTATCGCTGTGACTGGCCTGGACTGGAAGGGAGCTGGTTCTGCAACCGACATGGCTCGTGGTGCTCTCGTGGGCTGTGCTCCTTGTGGGCCTGGCCAGCGCCGTCGCCATCGTTGTCGATCACCTTGTTCTGCGATACCGTCAGCCGGACAGGGTCATGGAGATCGTGTGGCCGGCAACCGCCCTCTACTTCGGCCCCGCAGCCGTCCTGGCCTACCGACAGTGGGGTAGGCCGCAGTCTCCCAGGTGGCTGAGGCGGCACCGCACCCCGCCCCGTAGGCCGCGACATGCTGACACGACAATTGCGACCTTGCATTGTGCGACGCACTGCGTGATCGGTGCCATCGTCGGCACTCTCTTTGTCTTCGGCTTCGGCCTGGAAATACTGGACAGAAGACTGTGGCCGGAGTTCATTGCCGACTATGTGGCCGCCGTGCTGGTGGGCCTCGTATTCCGCTACTTCACTCAGGTTGACGCGGCTGGTCGGCGAGCGTGGGCCGCGACGCGGAGATTCCTCAGAGGGGGCCTGCTGAGCGTTTCCGCTTTCGAGTTCGCCCTGTTGGGTTGGCTGGCGCTCATGGAGTTCAGCGTTTTCCACGGTACCCTGCAGCCGAGTAGTCCGGTGTTCTGGCTCATTGTCCAGATCGGGTTGGTCATCGGCTTCTTCGCCGCGTGGCCGCCAACCCTGTGGCTGATCCGCCACGGCGCCAAAGCGGAACTGCTGGATGCTGACGAAACGGAAATTTCCTCCTCGTGACCGTGCGGACGAGGACTGGATGCAGGGAGAGGCACCGGATGAAGGCGATTGTGGTGACGGACCAGGCTGCGGGGACGGCGGGGATGAGGTTGGTGGAGCGGCCTGAGCCGGTACCGGCGATCAACGACGTCGTCGTTGAGGTGTATGCGTCGGGATTCGTCCTGACGGAGTTGTCGTGGCCCTCGACGTGGGCCGATCGTCTCGGGCGTGACCGGGCGCCGTCGATTCCTGGGCATGAGGTGGCTGGGGTGGTGAGTGCTCTGGGGTATGGCACGACGGGACTGTCGGTGGGGCAGCGGGTGTTCGGCCTGACGGACTGGCATCGTGACGGCACCCTGGCGGAGTATGTGGCCGTCGAGGCGCGCAACCTCGCGCCGCTGCCGGGCGACGTGGATTTCACGGTGGGGGCGAGTCTGCCGATCTCTGGGCTGACGGCGTGGCAGGGACTGTTCGAGCACGGCCGTCTGAAGGCGGGGCAGAGTGTCCTGGTGCATGGCGCGGCGGGTGCGGTCGGTGCGATGGTGACGCAGCTCGCGCGTGAGTTCGGCGCGTACGTCATCGGTACGGGGCGTGCTGCTGACCGTGAGAGGGCGCTCGATTTCGGTGCGCAGGAGTTCGTCGACCTCGGCACCGATGTTCTCGAAGACGTCGGTGGTGTCGATGTGGTGTTCGACGTCATCGGCGGTGACATTGGGAAGCGGTCGGCGGGCATGGTCCGACCCGGAGGAACGCTGGTGTCCGTGGTCGGGCCGCCGGAGGTACGGCCCGCGGACGGCCTGGCGGTCGACTTCGTCGTGGAGTCCGATCGCGGCCAGCTGGGTGAGATCGTCCAGCGGGTGCGCGACGGCCGGCTGTGGACGAACATCGGCACCGTCGCGAGCCTCGACGACGCCGTCGCCGCTCTCAACCCGACCAAGCGGATCACCGGGAAGATGATCATCCGCGCCCGCGACTGAGGACGCGGGCACAGCGAACGCGGTCGTAGTCGTGGTCAGAGCCTCCCCGGCGATCTTTCCGGGGAGGCTCTGACCACTTGCGGGTGGACCGGTTCGGCTATCTCACAGGCGCGGGTCCTGCTGGACCTTCAGGGCGTTGAGGATCGGGTCGCGCTCGCCGATCTCGCGGCGAAGCTCGATCTTCAGATCGCCACCGGCGTGCGCGACGGTGACCGTGTTCATGTCCGCGGTCAGCGCACCCACCCTCGCCTGCACGTCGTGGTCGTGGAGCACGGCCTTGCCGTCGACCAGGACATCGAAGGTGCGCTTGCCGGCCTTGACCTTCTCGATCTCGGCGAAGTCGAGGCCGATCTGGTAGGTGCCGGCGGGCACGTCCTTGAACACGTACGTGAACGTCGTGCCGGTCCGCTGGGTGCGGAACAGGTCGTCGTCCTCCGTGCCGCCGATGTCGGCCCTGGTGGCACGCGCCGTACCGCCGACGTAGCCCCACGGCCCCGAGCCGAGCTCCTGGTCGGGCGACCACACGAAGCCGTCGGCACCGACGTGCCCGGACCCGCCCACGTCGACACCCTTCCAGTAGGCGGAGGTCGCCAGGCGGACCGGCGTGTACTGGGCCTCGCCCTTGCCGGCGTTCGAGGCCACGAGCACGTCCCCGACGAGTACGCCGGGCTCGATGTCGGTGTTGTCGGCCGTCGCCGTGACCGTGGTGGACTCGCCGACCGCGAGCGTGACCGTGCCGTCCGCGGCCGCGCCCGTGAGGGTCAGCCACGGAAGGTCGGCGGCCTCGTGCCCGCCGTCGCTGGTGCGCTTCTGCTCGCTGAGCCGCACCTGCAGCGGGGCGGAGCCGGTGTTGGTCACGGTCACCTCGGCCGTGGCCTTCTGGTCCGGGCCGAGGAACCAGTCGAGGTCACCTCCGGTGACGGTCGCGACGCCCGTGGTCAGCGCCGTGTCGACCACCTCGGCCTGGTCCTTCTTGCCGATGGTCACCGGGTGGCTGGCCGTGACGTAGTTCGGCGCCGAGACCTGCACGGTGTTGTCGCCGACCACCGCCTGGGCCTTCCACCGGCCCTTCGCATCGGCGGTGATGACCCGTTCACCGCTGGGCCCCGTGAGCGTGATGATCGCGCCCGCGATCGGCTTGTGGTCGTTCGCGTCGGTGACCGTGCCCTCGATCGTGCCCGCGGCCGGGAGGGTGTACTCCAGCCCCAGGCCGGCGGTCAGGACGGGCTGGTTGAAGGAGTACTGGCTCGCGGGGTTGCGCGTCAGGCTCTCCACGCCGACCGTCGCCGACGACCCCCGGGTGAGGGGGTTGTCGCCGCCGATGCCGTCGCCGTACCCGATCTGGATCCGTCCGTCGGCGATCAGGGTGACCGAGAAGCTCACGCGAGCCGTCTGGTCGCTGTAGAAGGTGACGTCGCGCCACTCGATGACCTCCGCGGCCAGCCCGTCCACCTCGGTGGTGCCGAAGTAGATGCCGGCCTGGTCGTCGACGACGAGGTCGTCCCAGAGCGGGTAGATCGCGTCGATCGGACTCCGCGACGGCAGTGCCGTGTTGTTCCCCAGCGAGCTGGCGCGGTCGAAGACCAGCGCGCCGTTCGTCGTCACGCACACGCCGTCCCAGGCCGTGTCGTAGAACGGGAACAGGAAGCTGGAGTCGAACCACAGCACGCCGCAGGCGTCATCGCCGTGCCACCCGGACTCCTCGGTTCCCTGGCGGTAGAGCCCGTCGGTCACCTTCATCGAGTACGCGCGGCCGGCGGGGGCCACCGGCACGGGGCCCGGCTCCGGTTGCTCGGGCTGGGGCTCCGGCTCCGCGATGTCGGCGCGCGGGTCGAGCGTCACCCGCAGCGCGGCGATGCTGGGGGCCCGCAGGCCCTTCGAACCGCGCAGCTCGACGGTCAGCGGACCGCCCTCGTGCTTGACGACGGCGGTGCGCCAGTCGGCGGCGTTCGGTCCCACGGCCGCGGCCGGGTCGTAGGCGTACTCCGTCAGCGAGCCGTTTACGAGGACGTCGAACACCCGCTTGCCCTTGGCCACGTTCGCGATCTCGGCGAACCCGAGATTGACCGTGTAGGTGCCCTTGGGTGCGTCGGGGAAGCGGTAGGTCAGGTCCTTGCCCGGCGTGGTGCGCTGCAACTGGAACAGGGCGTCGTCGGTCGTGCCGTCGATCCCGGCCGTGGTGGAGGTGACCTTCGTCTTCCCCGTGTAGCCCCACGCCCCGTCACCGGCCGGCTGGTCGCCGGACCAGGTGTAGCCGGCGCCGTCGGTGAACGAGCGTCCGCCGGCGTTGAGGCCGACCTGGTACTTGGTGGTCGTGAGCGTCACGGGGACGTAGGTCTTGGACTGGCGTCCGGAGTCGGAGCGCACCACGATGTTCGCGCCGAGGACTCCTGGCGTGGCGTCCTTGGAGGAGATGGAGACCTTGACGGTCGTCGACTCGCCCGGGGCAAGGGTGCCGCCGGTCGAGGAGAGCGACAGCCACGGCAGGTCGGTGAGCAGGTCGTCCTCGACGTCGACCAGCACGACGTCGTCGGCGATCTGGTCCGCCGCCCACAGCGCCCCGGTCGAGTCGGTTTCGAGACCGCCGCCCTGGCCCACCTTCTGGCCCGGGAACCACCACGCGTTGACCAGCGAGCAGTCGTCGGGGTCGACCTGCAGCAGGCGGGTGGGCCTGTTGGTGGTGAGGTCGGTGTACCAGATGGTGTCGGAGGCCTGGTTGTAGGCCAGGCCCATCACCTCGGGCAGCGGCGGGGCGCAGAAGGACAGCAGCGCGCCGGCGTTGTCGTGCGAGGTCCCGGCGACGGTGCCGATCATGCCGTTGGCGCGGCCGCCGACGTAGAACACGTCGTCGGTCGGGTTGTAGGCCAGTCCGGTCAGCTGCAGCGTGGACCAGTCACCCTTGATCTGGCGGGTCTCCTTCCCGGTCTGGCGGTCGAAGCAGTGGATGTAGCTGGCCGGGCTATCCTCCATCTGGCACATGTCACCGGTCTTGGTGTCGAGTGCCATGTCGAACGCCCGGTACGTGGGGTTCCACGACGCGTCGAAGACCTTTCCGGTCGGCTTGCCCGTCACCGTGTAGGCGGTGTTGGTCCGCGCGTTGTAGTCGTGGACCCAGACGTCACCGTCGTATCCGATGCCGCTGGGCTCCTTCTCCGCGATGGTGCCCGGGATGGGGATGCGGGTGATGACGTCGCCGCCGGAGGTCGTGCCGACCTTGCCGGCCGCCTGCTTCTCCGCGGCGGCGGCCGTCGTGGCCTTGCCGTCGACGTTCGACGGCTTCATGCCGTTCGCACCGGTCTTCCACGCGGTGAGGTCGATCGTGCTGTCGGCACCCTTGCCGGTGCGCGTGGTGGCGCCGGCGGCGTCGAGCTCGGGGTGGCGTGCGGCCTCGCCCAGGTCGTACGTGAGTGGGGCGGAACCGGTGTTGGTCAGCGTCAGCGAGCCCACGCCGTTCTGGTCGGTACCCAGCACCGCGTCGAGGCCGTCGGCCTTGAGGCCGGCGACGCCCGTGGTCAGCCGCGCGTCGATCGTGGCCTTCGCGTAGAGCTTGTCGAGGGTGAAGGGGTACGCGGCGGTGGTGTAGTTCGGGGCGTCGACCGTCATGGTGTAGTCGCCGACCGGGAGCTGGCGGTGCACGATGCCCGTCCCGTTGGTCGTGACGGTCTCGACGAGCCCGTCCTTGTCGGTGAAGGAGACCTTGGCTCCGGCCACCGGCAGCCCGTCGTTCTGGTCGACGACGGTCGCGTCGAGGTAGCCCCAGTCGGGAAGGTCGTAGGTGACGATCATCCCGTCGTGCAGCACGGGGGCGTTGTCGGAGAAGCGGATGCCGTCGACGCCGGCCCAGCCCTGGATGCCGGTGATGGTGCGGGCGCCGGCGGTCACCGGGTCGTCGGTGCCGATGCCGTCGCCGTACCCGAAGATCACCTTGCCCGAGCGGGTGAGCGTGGCCGAGAAGTTGACCGGCTCGGTGTACTCCGACCGGATCGGGTAGGCCCAGATCTTGGCGTTGCGGAACTCGACGACGAAGGCGTCCTCGCCGTCGACCTTGGTGGCTGCGGTGAAGACTCCGCCGCCGGGGGCGAACTGGACGGGGGACGGGACCCAGAACGGGAAGACGCCCGCACCGCCGCTGCCGGGTCCAGTGGTGGTGTCGGGGGAGATCACGCCGCGCAGGCTGATACCGAGGGTGTCATGGCCGCCGTTGTAGAGCGCGATCGGGAACGGCAGCTTCACCGTCGCCCACACGCCGCTGGGGAACGCGACCGGGTCGGTGCCGCGCAGGTACTCGCCGTCGGAGATGGCGCAGCTGTAGCCGCCCTCGTCGACGACGAGCGCGACCGGGATGTCGCGTGCCTCGTTCTGCGCGCCGACGGTCAGCGGGACGGTCGTGGGCGAGAAGCAGGCGTTGGGCGTGATGGTCAGCGCGTACTGGCCCTCGGGGACGGCGGTGATGGTGAACGCGCCGTTGGCGTCGGTGCGTACCGCGTCCAGTGGGGTGTCCTTGATGGCGACGTCGGCGTTCGGGACGGGTTGCTTCTTGTCGTCGACGACCCTGCCGCTGATGTCGTGGCGCGCCGCGGCGGTCAGGGGCACCTCGAGCGTGGTGTTCTGGCCGAGAGTGATCGTGGCGCTCGCGGTCGCGGTCAGGTAGCCGAAGACCTTGGTGCTGATCTGGTAGTCGCCGACCGGAAGGTTGACGGTGAACCGGCCGTCCTCGTCGGTCCCGACCGAGCGGCTGAACGGTCCGCTGATCGTCACCTCGGCGGCGGGGACCGGGGCGCCGTCGGCGGTGACGACACCGGTGAGGGTGCCGCCCTGCCTGGGCGCGAGCTCGAGCAGGCGGACGAGGTCGAGTCGGCCCTCGCCGTACTTGTTGTTGAAGGCGGCGGTGCCGCCGCACTCGGTGTCGTCGACGTCGACGGCCGATTCGGCGAGCAGGCGCCGGGTCTCCTCGACCTGCCCGATGAGGGTGGGGTCGTAGCTCCACAGCGCCGCGACGGCGCCGGCGACGTGGGGGGCCGCCATCGATGTGCCGGACATCTCGGTGTAGCTGTTGTTCGGGTAGGACGAGCGAACGGCGACGCCCGGAGCGGAGATCTCGGGCTTGATCCGGCCGCCTTCGCCCTCGCCCTTGCGGGAGAACAACGCGAGCGTGCCGTTGGAGGCGTAGGCGCCGACGGAGTAGGCGCTCTCGGCGGAGCCGGGCGAGGAGACGGTGTCGCACGCCGCGTACGGCGTGGTGTTGCCCGATGACCAGACGCTGAAGATGCCCGCGGCGCTCCAGGCCTCGTCGATGGCGCGGAAGAAGTCGTTGAAGTTGTGCTCGGCTTCCTGGCCCCAGGAGTTGTTGATGACGTGGGGGCGCTTGGACGGGTCGGGGTTGTTGCCGTGGATGTCGGTCGGGGCGAGCAGCCACCAGCCGGACTCGAGCAGCGACTCGGGGCCGGTGGAGGCGCAGCAGCCGTCCGTGGCGATCCACTGCGCGTCGGGGGCGACGCCGATGTGGTTGGTGCCGTCGTCGCCGACCATGGTGCCCATGGTGTGGGTGCCGTGTCCGTTGTCGTCGCACGGCGCGTCGGCGCACGTGCTCCGGGTGGCCATCCAGTTGTAGTTGTGGTCGACCGTGCCGTCGGGCTTGCTGCCGCGGTACTTCGTGACCAGGGCGGGGTGGTCGAACTGGACGCCGGAGTCGAGATTGGACACGGTGATGCCCGCGCCGGTGGCGCCCATGGCCCAGGCCTGGGGGGCGTGGATGGCGTCCAGGCCCCACTCGACGGTGCCTGCGTCGGCGGTGGCCTTCGGGGTGGCGGGGCGGGTGGCCTGGTCATCCGGGGTCTTCTCGTCCACCGGGTCGACCAGGGCGACCTGCGGCGTCGCGTGGATCTCGTCGACCTGCGCCACCGAGGCCACGTTGAGGGCGAGTTTTTCGGTGCCGCCCTTGACGAGCACGGTGTTGGCGATCGGGTAGGAGGTGTACTTGACGCCTGCCCGGTCGAGTTCGGTGGAGACGGATGCGAGGGAGTTCTTCGCCGCTGCGGTCAGTGCGTCGTAGACGAACTGACCGCGAGCGGTCCAGTCGGTGATCTTCTTCGCTGGCGCGAGGTCGGCCTTGGTGTCGAACGTGATCCAGAAGTCGGAGACCGGCTCGGTGCGGAAGCGGTCCTTCAGGTTCGACTCGATCTTGCTGGCGGGCGTGCCGGGGTCCGGCTCCGCGGCCGACGCCGGTGGTGGCGCGATCATGCTCAGGCCGACCGCTGCGGCCAGCGAGGCGATGAGGGCTCTCGGTCTCATGTGGGGTCCTTCGGCCTACAGGGGCTGGTAGGGGTCGTGGCTGATGTGGTCGTCAGCGTCGACGTCGCGGGCGTCGGAGGCGCTGACGCGCGGCTCGTGCGGCGGCGCGAGTGGTGGCGGGTGCTCGACGACGGTGTCGTCACCCGCGACAGGTCGCTCAGGCATGCGCTGCCCTGGGGGCATCGATCATGACGTCATGCTCGGCGCCGACGAGTGACCGTCGCTATCCAGTGGATACGTCAATTTTCACGACGGGGCGTCGAGGGAATCCTCTTCTGCGAACACTCCGGCCTCTACCGCCTTGACCGCGAGCGCGGTGCGGGAGGTCACCTTCAACTTGCGCATCGCCGCGCGCAGCTGTTGATCCACCGTGGCCGGCGACTTGGCCAGGATCCGGCTGATCTCCCGGTTCGTCTTGCCGGCGACTACCAGTTGGACCACGTCCAGTTCACGGGGTGAGAGCTGGTCGCCGTATCCGCGTCGGCCGCCGCGCCACAATCGCGGAACCTCGGCGCCGTGTTCGCGAAGCCGCTGTGCGACACGGTCGGCGTCGCCGCGGGCTCCGAGCCGGAACAGGTGCTCGTACTGTGCGGCCAGCAGCTGTCGGCCTCGTGCGATCTGGCCGTGTGCGATGAGCGCCTCGGCTTGACGTTCGCGGGCGAGCATGGCGTCGTAGGGGCGCGGCAACGCGCTCCAGGCGCGCGCCGCCCGGTCGTACGCGCTGGCCGCGCGGGCGTGGTCTCCGGCTGTGGCGAGCAGCAGGGCGCGGCATGCGGTGAGTGCCGCGCGAGGCGCAGGTGCCGTACGGCCACGCAGTCCTCTGGCGAACTGGTCGGCCAGGCGTGTCGCGGCCGTGAGGTCGCCCGCGGCGAGGTGCGCCTCGATCCGGGCGGGGACGAGGTCGGTGGCCCAGACCCAGACGCCTTTTCTCCGGACGGTGTCCATCGGCTCGTCGGTGATCTGCAGCGCCCGGCTGCTGTTTCCGTCCGTGAGCCACAGTCTGGCCAGCGCTGCGGCGGCCTCCATCGTGTCGTCGGCGGCGCCGAGACGGGCAGACTCCTCGAGAACCAGCCGGAACTGCTCCTCGGCGGCGCGTCGCCGGCCGGCTGCGGCTGCCAGCCGGGCCGCGAGCCGAATGCTGCCGAGGTAGTGCGCCGGCCGGTCGCGGTCGGCGTCGGCGAGTGCCGTGCTTCGTTCCGCGAGTCCCTCCCACCGGCCGGTGAGCCAGGCCAGGTTGGCCTGTTCGAGTTGGACGTTGTACCGCAACCGGGACGCCTGCTCGGCTTCGGCCAGGCGCATGGCCACGGTGAGATGCTTCTCCGCCTCGGCGTACCGGCCCCAGATCAGTGCGCCGGTGCCGACGTTTGCGTGGATGCGGGCCACGTCGAGGCGCTCCGCGGAGGTCTCGCCGTCGATGGGCAGGTCGGCGATGACGTCCCAGGCCTCTTCTTCGCCGAGCATGAGTAACGCGGCGGCTCGGTTGCCGGCCAGGTTCAGCCGCTCTGCGGGAGAGTCGAATTCGGCGGTGAGTTCGGCGGCGCGATCCAGCCACCGCCGATGGGTCGACGCGGGCCATGGTCCGGCATACGCCCATCCCAGATAGGTCATGGCCCGAGCCGCCTCGACCGGGTCATGGTCGAGGTTGGCCACCGCCTGCTCGAGTTCGGTGAGGGCGGCCTGCGCCTCACCGACGGTGATCAGGAGCCGGCCGAGGGGATTGCGGATCTCGGCCTGCTGGCGGGCGGAGAGACCGGGGGTCTGAAGCACCGCGCGCAAGGTACGGATCACACGGTGGTAGACCTCGTCGACCGGCTCGCGGCGGCCCAGCGCGGCTACTCCGGCGATGCGCGCGACTCGTGCCCGATCGGTCGGCGGCAGCTCGCCGGACGACAGCAGATCGACCAGCAGGTCGACCGCCTTGGTGTGGTCACCTGAGGCCATGGCCAGCTCGGCGCTCTGCTCGGCGTACCGCGCCCAGGACTGCGCCTCGCCCGCCTCACGGAAGTGGCGGGCGAGGCGTGCGACCGGCAGCGGATGGAGGCTCTCCAACGCCCGGCCGGCCAGCAGGTGCACGTGTCGGCGGTCGGTCAACGGGATCGCTTCGTAGACGGCGGTGGCGGCCAGCACATGCCGGAAGCGCCACTGGCCGCGGTCGTCCGCGTCCAGGACGCCGGCGTCGGCCGCCTCGGCGATCGCGGCTCGACACGCGTCCGGTGACAGACCGGCGGTCGCCGCGATCGTGGCCACCGATGACCGATCGGCCAACGTCGCCGCGGCGCGTAACACCTGCTGTGCGGTGGGTGACAGGCGGCTTACCCGCTCCCGGGTGGAGTCGCGCACCGTTGGCGGCACCTGTAGCTCGCGCAGCTTGAGCCGGACCCACTGCCCGTTGCGGAAGACGAGGTCGGCGCGGTCGCACATGAGGCGGACCGACTCCTCCAGCGCCAGCGGAACGCCGCCGGTGCGCTCGTGCATGAACGTCGTGAATTCCTGGGAGATCGGGTTGCGGTCCAGCATCGAGGACATCAGCGCTGCCGTGTCGGTGGGCGGCAGCGGCGCCAGGGCGATCCTCAGCTGGGTCACGCCAGCAGGCAGCCGGGAGGTCAGCCGCAGCAACAGCGACCCGGCGTCCACCTCCTCGGGCCGATAGGAGATCACGAGGCTTGGCCCGTCCGATTGCTGTCGGGAGGTGAGGAACAGCAGGAACTCCAGGGTCACCTCGTCGGCCCAGTGCGCGTCCTCGAGCACGAGCACGTCGACGTGCAGGGCCCGCAGCAGCTCGTCCAGGGCGCGGAACAGGCGATGCCGTGCCGCCTTCGCATCGTCCAAGGGCGGCAGTGCGGGCGGCAGGTCGGAGGACCATTCAGGGAACAGGGGCCGTAACGCACCCGCGAGGTCGGTGAGCCCCGATCGCGACACCGGCCGGTCGATGCCACGGAACGCGTCGACGATCGGCCCCAAGGTGAGCGATTCGCGAAGCGGTGGGCAGACCGAGACCAGCGCGGTGCGCTGGTCCGGCGCGGCCAACCACTCTCGCAGCAGTCGGCTCTTCCCGATCCCCGCCTCGCCCTCGATCAGCACGATCGCCGGTGGCCGGGCCAGGGCGCCTCGCAGCGCGGCCATCTCCCGATCACGACCCACGAAGTCCGGCGTGGAAACTGTCGGTGAAGTCCTGTCGGGCGAGGGGTGGAGCATGGGTGATGCTCTCGCTTCTCGATGCTCGGGCGCAAGTGCCATCTCGGCGGCCGGCGGGTCGGGCGGGTCGCCGTACGTCGCGGCGTGGATGCGGCCGCGGCACGACGATTTATGTTTCGGCGTCGGTTTGCATTGGACGGCATACATCGGTCTGTTCGATGCTGACGGTATGACGAAACGAACCAGCACGGTGAGCTGCGACCTGACGATCTCGCTGGACGGGTACGCGGCCGGGCACAACCAGAGCGAACAACGCCCGTTCGGTGACGACGGCGGCGACGGCTGGGGCAGCGAGCTGCACGCGTGGTACGAGAACAAGGAGGAGAACCGGGCCGAGATCGACCGGATGACCCGAGCGAAGGCGTACATCATGGGCCGCAACATGTTCGGCCCGGTGCGCGGCGAGTGGGACCGGCCGTGGACCGGCTGGTGGGGCGACAACCCGCCGTACCACGGCCCCGTCTTCGTCCTCACCCACTTCCCGCGTGACCCGCAGCCGATGGACGGCGGCACCACGTTCTATTTCGTCACCGACGGCATCGAGTCGGCGTTCCGGCAGGCCCGGGCGGCGGCGGGCGACGACGGCGCCATCTCCATCCACGGCGGCGCGACCACCGTCAACCAGTACCTCGCGGCTGGCCTGATCACCGAGATTCGGCTGCACTACGTGCCGCTCACGCTCGGCGCCGGCACGCGGTTGTTCGACGGCGTGCCGCCGCTGAAGCTGGAGCAGGTGTCGTCGCGGGCGGCGACCGGAGTCACGCACGTGACCTACCGCGTGCTGTCCTGAGGGTGGTCCCATCACGACCGGCGTCGTGGGCGGCCAGACGTTCGGCGCGTTCGCTTTCTGGTGCGAAGCGGACCGCTTCTCGCTGGCGGCGCTCAGCGCCGCCCCGGTCGTCGCCGAAACGACGCTGACCAGGCCGGGCCGAGAACCGCCGGCTCATGGTCCCGCCGTCGCCGGCGGGGGAGAGGACATGCTGACAGACGCCGCTGGCGGTGTCGAAAGGGATTCCCCGACGTCGCCCGGCGAACCTCGTTCTGGGAGCGTGTGCGCTCAGGTGAACCGCCGTCACTGCGAGCGCATGAGGTAGATGCCTCGGCAGTCGGTGGCGAAGTGCCCGTCGGCTGGGTGCACGGTCGCCGAGTGGTAGCCGGGCCGGTCCGGGTCCGGTCGCCACAAGGCCATGTCGAGGACGTACCGCGCCGTCCGCCGGAACGCGGCGGCGTTGCCGGCCATGAACAGGGTGTGACCGTGCAGGTGTTGGTGGAATCTGTCTCTGTGGGAGGAACGCCGGTGGGCGTGGCGGTTGAGTTCGTGGACCTCGTCCCAGGTGGGCACGTCGTGAGGATTCCAGGAGATGGTCTGGGGCGCTCCGGCGTCCAGGCGGCGGCGAAGGTCCTTCCAGCGGTGTGGGGCGAACTGCAGGTCGCGGTGACTGAGCACCATGTCGAGCTCGCCGGTGTTCACGGTGGTGAGGGAAGGCGTCGGCGGCGTGTTGCCCCGCAGCGGTAGGTGTATCAGGGTGTGACGTGATCGGGCCGCCAGCATCCACAGGCCCGTGACGGTGAACGCGGCGTCGGCGTTGAGTTCCAGGACGAACCAGGGGTTGTGGTCGCCCAGGACCGCGCCGGTCACCGGTGTGGCGGGGCGGATGACGCGGAACTGGTCGGCGCCGAGTCGCCCCTGGTGTACGCGGATTCTGAGCTTCATCCGGTAGGGAGCTGCGCGCGGACGTGCATCAGCGCGAACCCGAGGAGGTTACGGCCGCGCCACTGGGCCGGGTCGTGGGCGCGTGGGTCCGTGGCGGAAAGGCCGATGCCCCAGACCCGATCCACCGGGCTGGCCTCGACCAGTACCCGGTCGCCCGTGCCGGACAGGTACCGTCCGAGGTCGGGATGCTGGCTGAACTTGGCCACGTTGCCAGCGACGACCAGGTCGAAGCACCGCGCATCCCAGATGGCCTGGTCGAAGCCGCGGACCTGCCGGCCCAGGGCCTTGACCGCGCCCGGGTGCGGCGCCGTGAGCATCTGCGCGGCAATCGCGTCGTCGCCGAACAGGCGGGCCTTGCCGACCATCATGTAGTGCTCGGCGGTGGCGTACCGGACTCCGTCCACGACGAACGGGGCCGGCCACCACTGGCTCAGGCAGCCCGGTCCGATGCTGCCATCCGGTCGGGGCTGGTGCCCCCAGAAGAACAGGTACGTGATCCGCCCGCCCGCAGCGGCGAGCGTTCGCAGCTCGGGCAGGCTGCGCGGCGGGGAGACGGTCTCGGGCATGGTCGGCAGAGTGCCAGAACCGTGTCGTCACGCACCATCGGGTTTGCCCGTCATGCGGTGCCTTCGGGTCGGGATTCCAGTCGGAGGCGGCGACGACGAGGGTGGCCACGCAACCGGGCGGTGAGGGCGAGCAGGGTCGCCGGGCCGACGGCCTTTCTTGACCGATCGATCTAGATACGGTTAGGGTCGAGCCGTGGCACGGACCAAGGAGTTCGATCCGGACGCGGCACTGCGGGCGGCCCTCGACCTGTTCTGGGAGCGGGGGTACGAGGCGACCTCGATGGCCGACCTGGTTGAGCATCTGGGTGTCGCGCGAGCGAGCATCTACGCGACGTTCGGCAACAAGCGCGATCTCTATCTCAAGGCGCTCGACCGGTACGGCGACCTGGTCGACCCCGGCCTGCTGCGTGAGCTGTCGCAGCCGGGTCCGGCGCTGCCGGCCGTGCGGGCCGTCATCGAACGATATGCGCGCGAGGCCGGCGACGACAGCGGACGGCGCGGCTGCTTCATCGTCAACACCGCTGTGGAGGTGGCGCCGCACGACCCGCAGGCGGCGCGCCGTGTGGCGGCAAGCTGGGGCCACCTGGAGACCGCGATCACCTCTGCCTTGATCCGGGCGCAGGCCCAGGGTGAACTCGCGCCGGACAAGGACCCTCGTGCGCTGGCCCGGTTCCTGCTCGTGCTGATGCAGGGCATTCGAGTGGTCGGCAAGGTGCAGGCCGAGCCGCGGCGGCTGCGGGATGCCGTCACGCAGGCGCTGGCCCTGCTCGACTGACGGCGGGCCGCCGGAGCGCACCGCGGACAGCGCGTGCGGGCTCGCCACAGCCGGGTTTCGCGCCGGGCGGCTCGCGATCGACGTTCGACCCCGCAGTGTCAAGCCATGACCCAATATCAGAACGACCGGTCTTGAAAATCCTCGAAGGTGAATGACGATGGCGGCAACGGCTCCCGACGTACCGCCAGGCACGCGCGGCGTGACGCCCCGCCGTAGGCCGTGGCCGCGCTCCAGGGTTACGCGGGTTACGACGGCGGGCCGCAACAGCCGGCGATCGGCCCTTGTCGCGCCGGCAGCCGTCGCGGTGCTGCGACAGGGCCCCACCACGAGCGAACCCCACCCGCACTACCGATCCGACACCCGGAAGGAGTCAACACCGTGACCGCACGATTCACCGACAAGGTCGCTCTCGTCACCGGCGGCGGCACAGGAATCGGCCAGGCCGTCGCACGAGCGTTCGCCCGGGAGGGAGCGGCCGTCGTCGTGGCGGGCCGCACCCGCGGCTCACTTGAGGCAACCGTCAAGCTCATCGAGGACGAGGGTGGCCGCGCCTCGGCCGTCGCCGCCGACGTCACCCGCTCGGCCGACCTGGCCCGACTGGTGGCCGAGACCACCGGCCGATACGGCGCGCTCGACATCGCGGTCAACAGCGCCGGCATCCTGACCGCGGTGGGCCCGGTCGGTGACATCGACGAGGAGCAGTGGCACCACCTCGTCGCGGTGAACCTCACCGGCACGCTGCTGTCCATGAAGCACGAAATCGCCCACATGCGGGCCAACGGTGGAGGCGTCATCGTCAACATCGCCTCGAACCTCGGCGCTCACGCGCGGCGCGCGGGGCTCGGCGCGTACGTCGCGACAAAGGCTGCGGTGAGCGCGCTGACCCGCAACGCCGCCCTGGACCACATCCGGGAGGGAATCCGGATCAACAGCGTCAGCCCCGGACCCACCGACACGGAGATGTCTCTCCGGCCCGGAGAAAGCCCAGCCGACCGCGTCGACCGGCTGGCGGCGCAGTTGCCGGTAGGCCGCGTCGGCACCCTCGACGAGATCGCCGCGGCGGTGCTGTACCTGGCCTCGCCCGACGCCGGCTTCGCCGTCGGCTCCGACCTGGTGTTCGATGGAGGGGCCGCCGCGTAGATCCACCCACCACCGCCCGCGACGCTGATCTATGGCGTGCGGGCGGTGCGTTTCGGTCGGGCTCTTACCGACTTGCGCGGGTTCCTCAACGTCGCACCGTCCGCCGACGTCGCCTCGGTGGACCGTCCGTTCACCGAGGCGACGCCGTGCGACTTGCCCGATCTCGTTCGGTGGGCGGGATTCGCAGCCGTGACCGCGGGTCGTGAGGTCGGACTGCACGTCCCCGACCTGGACACCTGGCGATCCAGCAGGGGAAACACGGCTGGTTGAGATGGAGGACTACGGACCCCGGTAGACGCCCGAGGCACTCAGCGCATGCGCGGGGAGTGCGTCCCCCCGTCTCATAGGCGTAGCTCGATTGGCAAAGTGCACTCTTCGAGGGGCCGGAGCGGAATCCGCTCCGGCCCCTCGCTGCCGTGTGGGCCATGAGAACCACGATTGGCTGGCACGGGGACGACTAGGCATGCGGCGGCCGGTCGCCTTGAATGTGGTGATTGTCGATGAGGCGGCGGAGGATGGTTCGGTCGAGGGGGAAGGCGAGTCGCAGGGTGTGGGCGGTGAGTTGGGCTCCCCACCAGGTGAGGGCGATGAGGTAGCCGACGATCAGGGCGCCGCTGGTGTCGTAGCTGAAGACGAGGGCGTAGCCGATGGCCAGACCGGGGGCGGTGATGGCGCGGATTAGGCGGCTACGGCTGGCGGTCAGGGCGGCGGCTGCGCCGAGGAGGGCTGCGCCGAGACTGCCGGCAACGCCGGCGGTGTTGTTCGTCTGAATCGGGGTGGTGAGGGTGAGTGCCGCGCGCATGAGGAAGATGCCGCCGGCGGCGATGAGCGCGTAGGTGATGGCGGGGCGGGTCAGGGCGAGCCAGGTGGGTAGCGCGTCGGCGGGGATACGGGGTGCGGTGGCGGCGATGAGGGTGGCGCAGACGGTGAGGGGTAGGGCGGCGCCGAGGGTCCATTTCAGGTAGGGGCTGTAGTCGAAGTGGACGGCTGTGCCGGTGGCGAGTCCGTAGAGGGCGGCGGTGATTGCGCCGCCGACGGCGGCGGCGAGGTATCCCCGACGGATGAGGTTGCCTGTCGTGGGTTCGGGTGTTGACGCGGACGGAGTTCCGGCTAACCAGGTGGTGGGTGCCAGGTGCGCGACGGCGAGGGCGGTGAGCATGGCGAGTGCGCCGGCGGTGCCGAGTTGCGGCAGTGAGGTGCGGGCACCGACGACCCAGGTGTTGACGGTGGTGATGTCGGCGGTGAGGACGGCTTGCAGGAGCAGCGTCAGCGAGGATGCGCCGATGAGCAGGGCGCCGGTGAGGTCGCTGACTCGGAGCCGGACGCGGGGTAGCCGCGCAGCGCCGGCACGTGGTGCTGGTTGGTGGGCGGCGGTGAGCGTGAGGGCTCCGTCGGCGAGGGCGTGGGGGTGGTCGATGAGGGCGGGCGGACGGTTGGTGGCGTGGGTGAGCTGGTCGGTGAGGGCGGGCAGGGCATCAGCGGGCCTCAGGACGACCGCGGCGAGGTGTGGGGTGTCGATGTCGGCGGCGTCGAGCAGTTGGTGGACTGCGTGGGGTATCTGGTCGAGCAGCGGCTGCGCGGCGGTGGCGATGTCGTCGCGGGTAATGACGGTGGGCTGTCGGGATGCGGGCAGCAGGATTGGCGCCCGGTCCTGGTCGATGAGCAGCTGGCGGGCGGTGCGGACGGATTCCAGGAGGGCGAGCCGGTTGGCTGCGTTGTCCTGCGCCGGTTGGGTGATCGCCGTTCGGAGGGGGTCGGTGTCGGCGGTTGCGGTGTGCACGAGGCGGTGGGTGATGAGGTGGTCCAGGTCGGGTATGCCGTCGAGGTGGTGTGTTGCCAGTTCGCGGTAGCCGCCGCTGACTGTTTGCAGGACGGTGAGGGTCGGCGGGTGGCGGTCCGCCTGACAGACGAGCAGGCAGGAGCCTTCGGGCGGGGTGTGACCGAGGGTGGCGGCGTGGGCGGCGAGGGCGGCGGGCGCGGTGACGAGGGCGGGAGATGGTAGTCCCGCTCGGGATGCCGCCTCGGCGAGGTGTCCGCGACGGCGGGGTCCCCAACCGGGTGGGATGGTCACGGTGAGCTCGGTGACCGGCTGGCCGACCTGGTGGGCGGCGTGGTGGTTGACGTGTCGCAGGATGGCGGCGAGCAGGTCAACGGGGTCGGGTGGTGCGGTGTTGGTGACGTGGGCGGGCTTGCCGAGCAGGGTGGTGGGGTTGTCGACGAATCGGTGGTCTGCCGGGAGGGACTTCGCTGCGGTGGTGTCGAGGCCGACGTAGAGCTGGCCTGTGGGGGTGATGGCGATGCCGGTTGGCATGGTGAGGCGACCGTCGATGAGGATCGGCATGCGGGTGCCGTGGTGGCTGACGGTGGCGGCGATGGCCGAGGAACTGAGGTCGATCGACAGTCTGGTGCCCCCGCTTGGCATGAGGGGCAGTTTCGCCCGTGGGGGCGAGGCGACGTCAACCGCGATCGTCTCCGCGTGATCAATTGTGTGCGGATGGTGAGAATCCTCGTTAGCGGGATGGCGATAGGGACTCATCGTCATGTATGCGAAAGGGCTGACGATCAATTGCGGGGGAGGGGCTGGTGCCGCAGATGTCCCCGGACAGAGGCGAGAGGCTCGCCGAGTACGGTGCACGGGCTACCGTCCACCGGCCCGAACGAGCAGTCCCCCGCCGTCGTGGGTCGCTGTCGCGGTCGCTGACCAAAGCGGCTCGCGCGGTCGTCGGCGCCGGCGTCTTCCTGCTCGCGGTGCCGGCGGTGCTGGTGTCCGCTGGGGGCAACCCCGTGCGACGGCTACCAACGTGGTCGCAGATCCCGGACTGGTTCGCACGCGCCAGTGGCCGATTCACCCCGGACGTCCTCGTCGGTGCGGCCCTGTGGGTGATGTGGCTGCTGTGGGGAACCTTCGCGCTGCTGTTGCTCGCCGAGGTCCTGGCGGTCCTGACCCGGTGGCGTATCCCCGCACTCCGGTTGCCGGCCCCGCTGCACCGGCTCGTGTTCGGCCTGGCCGGCACCGCCGCGCTGGCCGTTACGTCCGGCGGCGCAATCGAGGGCACGACGGCCCGGGATCAACCCACGAACTCGGCCGCAGCGACGGAGCGCGGCGGCGTTCCCCGGCAGGCCGCCGCCCGCGGGCCCGCGATCATCCACGTCGGCGACCAGCGCTACGTCTACACCGTCGAGCGGCACGACACCCTGTCCAAGGTCGCCAAGGAGTGGCTCGGCGACGCGAACCGGTGGCCGGAGATTTGCCACCTGAACAAGCACCGCCATTTCCCGGGCGTCGGCGGGATCTTGCGCGACTGCGACCTCATCTATCCGGGTTGGGAATTGCGGCTGCCCGCGGACGCCCGTCCGCCGAAGGCCGTCACCCCCGCAACGCCCACGCCTCGACCCACCAGGCCGTCTGCCTCGCCCAGCGTTGACCCGGCGCCACCGGGTTCCGCCGGCCAGAAACCGGCGACCGGGCCCTGCGCCACGTCATCGGTAGCCCCGAGCACGCCAGGGTCGTCGTCGGCTGCCGCGTCGACAGCTTCCAGACCCGCGATGACACCGGTCTCGCCGGCCGTCACCGACACGGCGCACCCCACCACCGCATCGGACGGGGTGCACCTGTCGGCCTTCACCTGGCTGCCGTGGTCACTCGCCGCGGCGATCAGCGCCGCCGCCACGCTGGTCTGGCTGCAACGCCGGCGCCGTTACACCGGCGAAGCCGATGCCGACCCACCCGTCGAACTGCCGCCACCGGTTGTGCAGGTCCGCCGCGCCGTTGCTGCCCGCAACCCCACCCCACCGGCCGCGGATACCGACGACCGAGAGACGACGACCCTCATACCCGAACTCGCGTCGCTGCCGAGCGGGGGCGTCGGGCTCGTCGGCGATGGCGCACACCCGGCAGCCCGCGCCGCTCTCGTCGCGGTCCTGGCCTCCGGCGGCCCGCACCACCCCCACGCGCGGGCTGAGGTCGTCATCGACACCGCCACCCTGGCCGCGCTCCTCGGACCTGACGCGACAGCCTTCACGCCGTGGCCACGGCTGCACGTCGTCGACAGCATCGACGGTGCTCTCACCCAGATCGAGGCATGGCTCCTGCACCGAAGCCGCATCCTCGACGACCATGCGCTGACCGACCTCGACACTCTGCGCCAGGAGGCTCCCGATGAGGAAGCACTACCACCGGTCGTGCTCATCACCGCCGCCCCACCCGCCAACACCTGCATGCGGGCCAAGACGGCACTCACGCTCGGCGCAGACCTGAACGTATCCGCCCTGCTGCTTGGCGAATGGACACACGGCACCACCATCGACGTCACGTCCGATGGGCGCGCCACACGCGCGTCCGGATCGGCGACCGAACCGATCCCGCCGCGGCTGCCCGTGCTCGAGACTGAGACCGCCGTGCAGATTCTTGCGACCCTGCGCGAAGCACAGACCGGGGAACCCGCCGCGCTCCCGTCACCTGGCGCACCAGGTTCGACGGTTCCACTGCATGCGAGCCGCACCGACACGACGTCTCGCGACCGGCCCGCACCGGTCGCCGCGCCTGTCGATGCGAGCTCTGCGGTGAGGGCGCGACTGCGAGTGCTCGGGCCGCCGCGCATCGACAACATCACCCACCCCGGCCGACCGCTGCGCGCCAAAGCCCTGGAACTCGCCGTGTTCCTGGCCTGCCACCCCGACGGCGTCACCACCCGCGACATCGGCGAACACCTCGAACCCGATGCCCGCGTCAGCCAAGCCGACCAACGCGTGCACACCAACGCCAGCAACCTGCGACACGTCCTCGGCCGCGCCGCCGTTCCCGAGGTGAGAAACGCCTACGTCGTCAAGAGCGGCGGACGCTACCGGCTCGACCCCGCGACCGTCGACGTTGACGTCTGGACACTGCGTGACCTGCTCCGTGCTGCCACCACCGCCACCGGCCCCCGCCGCCGCGACCTGCTCACCGCGGCCTGCGACCTCTACTGTGCGCCGCTGGCGGACGGCCAGGACTACGAGTGGCTCCCGCCGCACCGGGAAACCGTGCGCCGTTGGGGTGCCGAAGCGCACCTCCTGCTGGCCGATGACCTCATCGACACCGACCCGCAGGCCGCATCCGAGCTGCTTGACAAAGCCATCACGTTGGACCGCTACCACGAGGCCCTCTACACCCGTGCCATGCGCGCCCGCCACGCCCTCGGCGACGCCGACGGCATCCGCACCCTGCTCCGCGCCCTGACCAGAGCCCTGGCCGACCTCGACGTCGAACCCCAGGAGGCGACGATCGCCCTCGCCCACCGGCTCCGCAGCAGCCTCGCCGACGGGTGAGAACGACAGGAGCCCGCGTCCGCCGTTGTCACCCGTGGGGCGGGCGCTGATCGACCGCCGGGTCTAGCTGCCGGGGGCGACCTGGTGCGACAAGGACGCCCGCACGGCTCCACCGCCAGCGCAGACAGGCGACATGACAGTGGAGTACCAAGCAGAATGCAAAGCTCGACTCGCTGCCAGCAGCCATGGGCAGGTTGACATATAGTGATGCGTCTGCTCCCGCCTTACGCCTCGAGGAGAGACACCGAGTGAAGAAACTCGCAAGCGTCGCGTCCGTGCTCGCGCTCTCAGTTGGAATCGCTGTTGCCCCGGCAGGATCTGCCCAGGCTGCTACGGACAGGAGCGGGGCGGTACGGCTGACCATCCCGAACAGTAGTCCGTGCAAGGCGGGCCGCACGGTCATGCAGGGCATGGTGGCAGGGCCAGGCGGCCAGCTGTACATCGTCTTCACGAAGGCAGCCGGCGCGGAGCCTGTCCTGTCCAGGTGGTTGCGCGACGGCTCAACCTGGGACAGCACGAGCTGGGTCTGCGCCGGGGCGCCGACCCCCATGCCCACACTCGGCCACGGTAACGACCTCGCCTACAATCCGAATTATCTGGGTCAGGGCCCGGCCTTGATTGCTACCCAGGGGAGCCAATCCGCGTTCCTGAGTGACAAGGTGACGATCGTGCGCCTGAACGCCGACGGAACTTTTGGTGCAACCGGGGAAGTACGTTTGCCGATCGGCAACATCAGCGGCCTCTGCTACAGCGCGACGGCTGCCGGCGGAGCCGGCAAATACGCCGCCCGACGGTTGGGCAGCTTGTGGACCCATCCCGGCGCCGGCGCGCTTACCAGTGGGTGGACGCTGGTGAAGAGCAACCTGACGAGTCACGCTAATCGTTCCGACCAAGGCATTGACTGCTCTGAGAACTACATCTGGAACACCAAGTCAATCAACACCTCAACGCCCGCGACCGGGTGGAACTGGGTGTACCAGTACAACTGGTCTGGCGGCGATGTAGAGAGCGACCTCGGAATTCCAGGGAACAACTTGACCGACGAGATCGAAGATGTCACCCATGTGGGGAGCGAATTCTTCGTCGGCATCAACCGGAACGACGGGCTAGCCGACTCCGTGAAGGTGTTCATCGAATAATTTCGAGCAGTGAGGGTCCTTCAACCTGTTGAGGCTGCTCATCAGTGGTAGCGGCGGGTCGGTGGAGGTGCGGGGAGGGGCTCCGGTAGGACAGGCGTGGATCAGATCCGGTGCCCCCCGGAGCCTTTCTGACATGCGGTCCTACCCGTTCCCTCAACCAGGTGGCCGACCCCGTCCGCAGGCGCCGCACGGCGGTCTGTTCCCGGTGGCGCACGCGGCGCCATGTCCGGCCAAAGCTGTCGCGCAGACAGGAGGCGGTCAACCGGGCGCAGGGGAGGATCCGTGCTCGCGGCGAACGAGCCATCGCCACTCCCAGACCTGGAAGATCCAGGCCAAGCTACGCTGCTGCCCGCGCCGCGCCGCCGCGATCGTGCAGGCGATCCTCGTCCTGCACCCCGTCGACGTCGAGCGCAAGCCAGAACCACAGAAGCTGAGCGGTGCCCGTGGTCATTCCGGCATCCCTGTCCGTGCTGCTGTCAGGAGAATGCCGTTGAGGCCCTCCTCGAACAGCAGGTTGTCGTCCCATTGGGCGCCGTCGAGATGGCCAGAGGCGTGGAGAGTCGGATAGGCGTCGGCGTTCCCGGCGACATAGGCGCGGGCCGCGGCTCTCGCGTCAGGGTCCGCGGTCTGGTGCCACGTGGCTTCCGTGAGGGCGGCGCCGACGACGTAGTTGGCCAGCATCCGCGTGGCCACCGCAAGCCGGAGTCCGTAACAGCCGCCGCGTACCAGCGCCGATTGCAGGAACTCGGTACGGGCTAGGACGTTGGGCCCGAGCATGGGACGGCCGACCAGCCTTGGCGCCCAGGGATGGTCCAGCATGGTGCGGCGCCAGCCTCGGACGAGGACGCGGATGTCCTCTAGCCAGTTGTCGCTCACCCCTGGAATTGGGACGTCGCCGAAGATCCGGTCAACGGCCAGGTCCAGGACGTCGTCCTTCGTCCTCACGTGCCAGTACAACGCGGTAGCCGTCACGTCAAGTTGCTGGGCGAGGCGGCGCATCGTCAGGCCCTCGATGCCGTGCTCGTCCAGCAAGGTCACCGCCGTGTCCACGATGCGCTCAAGGGTCAGCGGCGGTTTGCGCCGTGCCCGCGAGGGCTGCGCCCGCAGCCATATCGGCGGTGGGATGCGGTTGCCCCCTCGCCCTGCCGAGATTGTCGGCGGCACACCCGGCTCTGCGGTGGTCATGGAGCCAACTGTAGTCCAGTGGACAGGAAACTTAACGTTGGAAAGCTAGCCGAACATAGGAAGGTTGACCTTGACGGCCGGCAAGGAGGTCATCCGATGCCTCTGCTGCGAGTCCATATCGACAGTGACCGGAGCACTGCCCGTCGCGTCCTGCAACTGCATCAGGAGGGCAAGATCCATCACGAGTCGCGGGAAGCGGCTCGGGAACAGGCGTGGCGCCAGGGCCAGACCCCGGCCGGCGACCCGATCTTTGTCGGCATCACGAACGGCCGCCGCAACGTGCAGCTGCTCTACGACGTCGAGGTCTACTCGGACACGGTCCCTTGAGCACCCGCCAGGCTCGTGCCAAGCAGACGGTGGTGAGACCTCATTGAGGCCACCTGAGCTGGTAGAAGGCGGAGCATGAATATGGGTCCATGTCACGCGTGATCCGGAGTCGATGCGGCGGTCTCGGGCGAGTGTCCAGCATGGTTTGCGATGCGGCGGATCGCGGCGATCTTGTGGAGCCAGTCGCTCAACCGGGTGATCTTCACGACGTCGCCGGTCCTTGGAGCGTGGACGATGAGCCCTTGGCCGAGGTACATGCCGACGTGCCGTGGGTTGGACATGGTGCCTTGGCTGCCGGGGATGAGGATGAGGTCGCCGGGCAGCAGGCGCGCCGGATCGGGCACGGGGTTGCCGGCCTTGGCCTGGTCGGTGGTGACGCGGGGGAGGGAGATCCCGCCGGCTCGGTAGGCCTGCTGGATGAGGGATGAGCAGTCGCACTGCCGGCGGGGGTCGCCTGAGTGCGGGTCGGTGCATGACCCGCCGAAGTGGTATGGGGTGTTCAGTTGCCCGAGCGCCCAGAGGATCGCGGTGGTGACCTGTGGCGGGGTGTCGGCGGGCAGGGTGAATCCGTCCGGCAGGGTGGTGAGCGTGTTGGTGGTGCAGTCGGTCAGGGTGCTGGTCAGCTGGTCGACGAGCCGGATAGCGTCGTCGGTCCATGTGGCGTAGGCGTCGGGGAAGGCTGAGACCTGAACTGCCTGCGCGGCCTGGGTGAGGGGCATGGTCTCCCAGCCGGTGATGGTGAGCAGCTTGTCGAAGAACGTCCCGGCCTGGTACGCCGGCTGCGATAGCTGCTCGATGGTGCCCCAGCCCTGGCTGGGCCGTTGCTGGAACACGCCGATGGAGTCGTGGTCGTTGCTGTCGCCGAGGTGCGGCACGTTACGCAGGCCGGATTCCTGCATGGCGGTGGCGAGGGCGATGACCCATCCCCAGCGAGGCACGCCCTTGGCGACGCCGACGTCGATGATGGTCGCGGCGATCTCTAGCTGTTCGGCGTCCCAGGCGCCGATGCGGGGTGGCTGCCCGGCAGGTCGTAGCGGGGGCGCGGCGGCGACGTCGCAGCCGCCGGGGCCGCCGCCGATGACGGAGGCCAGCAGCATCATCGGCAGGCAGAGGCAACCGATGATGACGACGGTGACGACGCCGATGATGGCCTTGGTCATGGCATTCCTTCCGGTAAGGACAAGAAAGGACGGGGTTTCGCGCAGGTGTGCCTCCGGCAAGGGGCGGGAGGGAAAGCCCGGCTACCTGCGTGGAGCGTCAGGGCCAGTTCCGTGTGGGGCTTGCGGGGGAGTTCGTCGGTGAGGGCGGCCGTATCGACTGCGACGGGCCGCGGTCGACCGGGTTGCGGAGCGCCAGGAGTGGCGGGTTCGAGGCCGGGCATGCGCCACCGCGTGCCGGGGTGGTGGGGGCCCGGCGCGCCGCCGATCTGCGGGGCGAGTAGAGGCATCGGCTGGCTGGCGCTGGTGGCCAGCCAGTGGCATCCCGGGGGCCTTGTAGGGGGAGTGCGGCTGGCTGTGTTGTGGCAGGCGCCGTCGCCCCGGCGCTCGTGCGGGTCCCCGGTGTGGGACGCGCTGCCTGCCTGGGTGAGGTCGTGACACGCGAAAAGGCCGTTGGGTCGCCCGCGAGGGCGGCCCAACGGCATGGGCGTCGGGTCGTGCCTGATGGCGACTACGCCTCGCCGCGGTCGTGCCGCCGGCTCCGTAGGAGGGTGACGATCTGGTGTAGCTGCCGCTGGATGACAAGGCTGGCGGCGTAGGAGTCGTGATGTTCGTGGATGTGGCCGGCGTTGGGCCAGTCCCACTGGCCACCGGGAAGGCGGTTGACGAACCAGAGGTCACCGCCGTGGTCGAGGAACAGGGCGCCGTTCCAGTGCTCGATGATCAACGTGGTGGGCTGGGTGGCGCAGGTAATCGCGCAGGCACAGCGGTCGTCGTGGTAGGTCGTGCGCGGGTAGCCGTGGTGCTGTGGGCAGCGACAGTCGCAGAGCCGCTGCCACGGCGCGGGCTGGGTCATGTCGGTCTCCTAAGGGTGAGGCGCGTACGCCTCGAGGCCGCCGGCCGGGCGGCTTACCGAGGCGTACGCGGGAGCGGCCGCGATCAGGACCGCGGTCTCCCACCGGGGGACGGTGGCGGCGGGCAGGCCACAGACGGCTTGCCGCTGGTCGCGTGGGTGGCGGATGTGGCCGCTCATCGGCGGCTCCTGCGGTCCGGGCAGCATCCGGAGCTCATGGGGTGTCGGCTCCGTTCGGGCGGGCCGGGGCAGCGGAGCGTCTGCTGCCCCGGCACAGGGGTGCTGATCAGACCTTCAGCAGGTTGAAGGCGGCCGCCTTCAGGTCGCCGGCCTTGCCGCTCACGACACGGTTGGCGCGGGTCGCGGCGTCCTTGGCCGGCTGGTAGTGGTCGAGGTACTCGGTGATGGCCTGGTATCCGGCCCACCGGGTGCCCGCGACGGCGCGTTGGGTGTCGGCCTCGGTGATCAGGTACTTGAGCGTGCCGAGGCGTTCCTTGGCGTTGTTGCGCGTCTTGTCCGAGGCGTTGTCCTTGACTGGCCATACCTGCGCGACGACGTTTTCGAACTCGCGCATGGTCATCTCGGTGTGGAGCATTCGTTCGGCGGCTTTCTCGAACGCGTCCATGTACGTCCACATCAGGCCCAGCGCTTCGCGGGCCTGGGCGATCTGGGAGTTGACGTTGCTGGTGTGCCGGAACGTGTAGTGGCCCACGGCGTGGGCGAAGGCCGCGCGTTGCGTGTTCGCGCAGACCACGCGGATGGGGCTGGCATCCACGCGCAGCGCGGCGGTGCCGTCGTGGGAGGTCGTTCCGATCAGGTAGAGGTCCATCCGGTCGACCCCGGCGATCTCCATGGAGTTCGGGAGTTTGAGCGTGACGAATACGCTCTTGCCGTTTCGGAGGCTGCCGGCGGTTTCGAAGTGGGCGCCGCCGACCTGGTCCACGAGCCGGTCGAGCATGTCGGCGCACTGTTCGTTCTGGACCACGGTGTAGTCGGTCCCGACGATTCCGAGGTACTCGGTCGCACCGGTGACCGGGTTGCGGCGGACGGTCATGCGCTTGTCGTCGGCGGGGATGGGGACCTCGATGCCGTCGACGACATCGATGCCTTGGACGCGGATCGTGCGGACGTCCCAGTTGCCGAGCAGCGCGGCGCCCATGATCTCCTGGGCGCTCATCGTGTTCTGGGTGACGGTGCCCAACTGGTGCCAGGCCGATAGGCGGGCGCTGGCGAAGGCGGTCTGGCCGTTGGCGAAGGTTTCCAGTTCGTGCGGCACAGATGTTCTCCTCTCAACAGCGTCGAGGGGCCGAGCCGTAGGGCTTGGCCCCTCGACATGGGGGGATAGGGGATGGGTACTGCGGGTCGGCGTCGCCGTCGGCTCGGGCGGGGATGCGCGAACGTCGTGGGCGCCGGGTCGACTTGGACGAGGGGCCGTGGGCAGCATCGTGGGGGGCGGACGGTGGTGGCGGCGCCCCCGTGGCGACCGCCGGGTGGGGTGTTGATGTCCTCGGCGTCTTCTCAGGGGTGTGAGGTCTGCCCAGGACGTGGGGCCACCTTTTCGTTGACGAGCGCGGAGCGAGCCGCCCTACCGTTCGGCGGTGGCGTTGTCGGGCTGGTCCGTAGCGCCGTCGTCGGTCTGGGCGGGGTACTGGAACGCCCACGGCGATTCGGAGACCATGACGATGCGGCCGGCGGCACCGAGCTTGCCGCAGTTGTTGCGCACTGCCCCTGGGCTGACTGCCCGGCCGCCGAGCCGGTTGCTGATCGCGACCGTGATTTCCTGCGGCGTCATCGTCCGGCCCGGGTTGGCCTTGAGCGTCTCGAACGTCAGCCGCTCCAGCTCGCCTCTGGCGAACGGCTGGCTGCCGTCGGTGTTGACCGTGTCCGTGCGGGGAGTCCCGGCCGTGCGGGTGGGTGGCCGCGTGGGCAGGGCCACGGCGTGGACCGTGCCGTCCTCGGCGACGATGTGCAGCATCCCGTCGGGGCGGACGAGGGGCTGCACCTGGGCGACCGCCTCCGGCGCGGACAGGCCCTTGATCACGTGGAAGCACAGCGGGCAGCGGGGCGGCTGCGGGTTCGGGTCGACCTCGTTGGCCTTGGTGGGGCCGGCGATCCACCGCTGCGGCAGGCCGGGCAGGCGGCGCGCGGCGTCGACCTGCTCCATCGCGGCCAGCAGCCGGGAGGCGGTCGCCTCGCCGATGCCGCTTTCGGCCACGATCTGGCTGATGGTCGCGCCGTCGACGCCGTGCTCGCTGAGCACCGCCTTGATCGTCATGACTTTGCGGTCGCCGGGCCGGCTGGCCTGGGCCGCGCTGATCCGGTCGCCGGCCGGGTCACCCTCGTCCGAATCCGCGTCGGTGCCGCTCCTGTCGTGGTCGTCGGCGTCACGCGGGTCGTCCTCGTCGGCCAGGTGTTGGCCGACGTCGGCGCTACTCGGCTTGCCGTCGGGCTGCGGGCCGTGGCTGGCGGGGTCGTCGGTGTGGCCGTTGGTCGCGGGGGCTGTGTGCGGAGCGTCGGTCTCGACGACGCCGCTGCTGTCCTCGTTGTCCCTGGCCGGGTCGGCGGCGTCGGGTTCGGTGTCGGCGCTGATGTCGCGCTCCTGGGTTTCGGGCGCGACTTTCTCAGAGAGGGTCCACCGGGTGGTGGTGCCCTTGGCGGCGTCCGCGTCGGCGTCGACCGCGACGATCAGACCGGCGTCGGTGAGGGTCTTGATGGCCCGGTCGGTGGTGGAGCGGGCCTTGCCCGACCGTTCGCTGAGCTGGTGGGCGGTGGCGTGGCCGAGCGCGATCAGCGCGTCGAGGACGGCCCGGGTGCCGGGCGTCATGGTGGACAGGTTGTCCTGCATGCGTTCCCTCCTTGGGAACTCGTGGGTCGGTACCCCGGCACCGGGTGGTGTCGGGGCTTGTGCGCCGGGTCGAGGACAGCCGTCACCGGCGGCGGGCGCGTGCAGCGGCCCGCTGCCGTGGTGTGGGATGTCGGGCCCGGTGGTCACGGAGGCGGCGGGGAGGTCGCCGGAGCCGGTGTGTGGTGTGTGGTGTGTGCCGACCGGTCAGGCGATGGCGACGGCGCACAGGTGGGCGCGGCGCGGGAGGCTGCGTACGTAGGCGCACGCCTCGTTGAGGAAGCGGAATCGGTCGGCGACCGAGTCGCTGTACGGGGTGAGGAGGCGGCCGTCGGTGGTGATGAGCGCGTCACCGATCAGGGCGAGGCGCCAGTGCAGGCCGGCGTAGGTGGCTTCGCCGGCCTGGTAGACGGACAGTTCGTACGGGTCGAAGTGGTGGGCGAGCATCGCCAGGACGCGGGGTTGCTGCTCGAAGCGGCGGCGGGCTTCGGCCACGGTGACGGTGGCCGGGTGGGCGTGATGTTGGGCGAGGAAGTCCTCCCAGGGCCGGGCGGGGAGAGTTCTCGCGGCGATGTGGGTGTTCCAGGCGCGCCAGCGCAGGGCGGCGTCGTGGGCGGCCTGGGCGGCGGTGCCGGTGAGGTCGAGGCGGCTTTTGCGGCCTCCGGCGGCGACGGTGATCGCGCCGAAGCGGCGGGCGGCGTCGAGGAGGTAGTAGCCGATGAACCGGGTGAGCCAGCCGATGAGGCGTCGGTGGCGGACCCGGTAGCGGCGGGCCGGTGTGCCGTTGGCATCCAGGAGGTCATGGACCTTCTCGCTGGCGGCGAACCAGTCGGCGTCGTCGCCGGGGGCGAAGCAGACGGTGACGACCAGGTTGGTGACGCCGGTGGGTGGGGGCATGGCGCAGTGCTCCCTTCGCGGAGGCGTGGGCTTGGTGGGTGTGCGGGGATGTCACCGGAGCGCGGCGTCTGGACGGGGAGTGCTGCCGTGTACGGCGCGGGCGGGGTATCACGAGCCGACCGAGACGGTGGGCTGTGCTCCCGCTGGCGCGGGCAGATCCAGGTAGACGGGCGGCGGTGCGAGATGAGAGAGGAAGCTGCACCGTAGCCGGGTGACCTGACAGCAGAGCTTCTGTCAGGAACCGCGGTCAAGCCCGTGACCTGCGAGGACTGGCGGGGTCGCGCGGCTGTCAGGGTTTGTCAGGCGACGAAGATGCCGTCGTGGAAGTTGGGGTTGTCGGCCACCGGATGACCGTGGTCGGCGGGCAGGTCCGCGATTGCGACGCGGCTGGTGGTGCCGGCCGGTAGCCACACGGGGTCGGTCGGGTCCGTGTCGTGGGTGGCGGTGGCGACGGTGACCTCACTGTGGCGCAGCAGCTGGTGGAGATGTTCCTCGCGTCGGGGTCTGTCGAGCCAGAACAGCACTGGGTACCGGACGCCGGTCCGGCGGCTCATGGTGGCGTAGCGGTCGAGCTTGGCGATGAGTCTGTGCAGCGGTTCGGTGCCGGTGTCGGCTTCCAACCAGAACCCGACGGTGGTGTCGCCGAGGCTCCACAGGCCGTGGCCGTCGGCGGTGATGGTGCGGAATTGCTTGGTGGTCGTGCTTTCCGACCACCACCGATCCAGGCGTGCCTGCGGTTGCCGGCGGGTGTGTGCCCGCAGCCGGACGAAGAACTCGTTGACCGTGACCAGGTGGGTCAGGCGTGGGTTGGCCGACAGCCGGTGGACCCTCTGGCGGCTTGCCCGGGCGGTGGGCTCGGGACGGTCGTGGGCGGCCGCCTGGAATCGGTGCCCGTTGTGGCCGAGCGTCCAGTGCCACGGGTGGCTGCCGCCGCCGGTGCGGGCGAACCGGAACCGGTCCAGTAGGCCCAGGGCGTGCAGTTCGCTGAGGCGAATCTGGCAGGTGCGGCGGGCTTGGAAGAACAGGCGGTGGATCTGGTCGGTGGTCAGGACGTGGTGGTCGTCGAGGAGGTGGAGGAGGTGGCGGTCGCGGTCGGTGATGTGGGGGTAGATGGACAGCAGGTGATCGGAGCGCGGTGGGGGCATGGGTGCCTTTCGGGGCTCGTTCGGGGGCGGTATGGGGGGCTCGTTTGGGGGTGTCGGCGATACGAGCCCCCATACGTGGTCTACAGGGCCGGGCCTGTCAGGTGTCTGACCTGCGCAGACCCGGCCCGGGCGGCGGACAGTGGGCTGGCTCGGCTTGTCCCGACTCCCTACCGGGGGTTCCCTCCCGGGAGGGGTGGCCGGCGGTGCTCAGCGCTCGTGTTCGGCCGTTCGTCGTTTCAGCGTGGTGCGGGCGAGTTGTTGCAGTGGGGGCTCGCCGTCGGGGCGGCGGTGCGCGGCGGCGCAGTGTTGGCGGATCGCGGTTGCCTCCCCGACGATGTCGGCCGGTGGGTGGGTGGTGAACGTGAACGCGGGTAGTTCCCGGTTGCCGACGAGTAGTCGGGCGGCGGCGGTGTGGACGTCGAGGTGGGCCAGGTCGTGGTCGTCCAGCTCGGGTTTGGTGTGTCGGGACAGTTCGCGGGCGTCGGCGGGGTCGACGGTGAAGAACAGTTTGGATCGGGCGTTGGCCGACACGGCCGCGGCGATGTCCTTTGGGAGCTGCGCCAGGTTCTGGTGGGCGAGGACCAGGCCCAGCCGGAACCCGCGCGCCTCGGCCAGCATGTCTCCGACGCTGCCCGGCAGTGTCAGGAAGTTCTGGCACTCGTCGACATACAGGCTGGCGTCTTTGCGCTGATCTTCGCCGATGGTGGCGCGGGCGATGGCGGCCTGCCAGACGCGGGCCACGATCAGCGAGCCGAGGATGCGGGTGGTTTCCTCGCCGAGGATGCCTTTCGGGAGCCGGCACAGCAGGACCCCGCCGTCGAGGATGCTGCCCATGTCGAAGGAGCTGTGCGCGTTGCCGATCACGCTCTTGACGAAGTCGCGCAGTAGGAAGGCCCGGAGTCTGGCGAGGACCGGTGCGATGACTTGTCCGCGGAACTGCTCGTTGATGCCGTCGTACCAGACCCAGAACCCGCCCAGGCCGTCCGGGTCGTCCAGGCCGTGGGTGAATCGGGCCCGGAACTGCTTGTCCTGCAACAGGGACGGCACGAGGCTCAGGGTCGGCTTGGCGTGGCGCATCAGTGTCAGGCACGCCACCCGCATCGTGTCGTCCATTCGGGGTCCCCACTGCCCTTGGAAGATCTTCGCGAAGATGCCCACCAGGTTGTCGACTGCCAGGTGCGGATCACCTCGGTCGTCGAGGGGGTTGAAGCAGCCGGGGTTGGGCTGGTCCGGGTCGATGATGACGATCTTGTCTGCGTGCGAGGCCGGGAGACGGTCGAGGATGTCGGTGATCAGGTCCCCGCGCGGGTCGATGACCACCGTCCCGCGTCCGGCTTTGATGTCGCCGAGGATCATGTTCAGCAGCAGCGTGGACTTACCGACGCCGGTCTTGCCGACCACATGCACGTGCTGCCGGGCGTCGGTCACCCGAAGCCCGACGCTGTGGCGGCCGATCTGCGCGCGGCCCAGCACCTTGACGCCCCGCCCGCCGGAGGGCACCTGCACCGGCGCCGGCACGGCCTTGGCCCGGGCGCGGTCCAGCCCCGGTACCGCGAGGTCCTGAGGCAGCGCGGCAAGCGCGGCGAGTTCCGCCACGGTGGCCAGGAACCCCCGTCGGAGGCGGCGCCGGGCGAGGGTGGCGACGGGTCGGGACATTCTCATGCGCCGTAACCGGTTTGGGCCGGTGTAGGTGGCGGCAGCCGAGGCGATCGTGTGGCGGAGCCGCAGGAGGCGTTGACGGATCTGGCGGGCCCGGTCGGGGTCCGGCGGTGTGGTGTCGGGGTCGGTGGCGACGGCGAAGCGGACCGCGATTTCGAAGTGCGGCACCCGTACCGCCTTGTCCACGACCGTGCGGGCCGCGGCGCTGGCCACCGGGTCGCGGTCGGCCACCCGGCCCGCCGTGACCGGCGGCCGTGGTCGGGATGCGCCGGGCGTGAACACCTCGAGCAGCCACAACAGGGGCTCGATGGCCAGCCGCGCCGCGCCCCACACGGCTCGGGCGGCCGGGCCCGGCCTCCCGTGCGGAGAAGCGCTGGTGGCTGCCGCCCGGCGGGCGGCCCGGACGCGGCGGGAGAGTGCGGGTCGGGCGAGGATCTGCACGCACGCGTGCTCACGGTGGCGGACCTCGGCCCCGGCGGCGAGCAGCGCCCGCAAGGGGTCGCTGTCGTGGTCGCTGCGCAGCGGCAGCCCGTCGGTGTGCTGCGGCCAGTGCGCCCCGCCCACCGCGTCACCGACCTGTGCCGGGATCGGCGCGGCGGCGTCTGCGGTGGTGAGGG
Source organism: Micromonospora globbae (assembly GCF_036184225.1). Lineage (NCBI taxonomy): Bacteria > Bacillati > Actinomycetota > Actinomycetes > Micromonosporales > Micromonosporaceae > Micromonospora > Micromonospora globbae. The sequence continues at coordinate 2,764,118 of NZ_CP108084.1, read as the reverse complement.
TGGCGGCGGGCCAGGCTGCGCGGACGGCGGCTTCGACCGCGCCCGGTGGCACGGTGCCGGGCACCCAGAGCCGGATCGCCAGGGCGCGGCCGGTCCAGGTGTATTCCCACGCGACGTGCGGGTGACCGACCAGTCGGCCCTGCCACCCGGACGGGGTTAGCACCCCCGTCAGGGTGGTCCAGAACGCGGCGGCGGCCTCGGCGGTGACCTCGGGCGGAGTGGCGATGGTTAGCCACCGCGCCCCGACGGTGAGCCGTCGGTGTCGCCAGGCGAGCAGCTGGTCGCGGGTGACCACTGCGCCGACGATCGCGGCGGCGGGCAGGAGGGCGATCCACGGCCGGGCGATGATCCACTGCGCGACCTCGGCGGGCCACGCCGGAGGGCTGGTCATGGTGCCTCCTCGCTGCCGGTTACCGGAACCGCGAAGAGTTGATTGATGGCGGTTCCTGTGGTGGGTCGTGACGTCGGTGACCAGTACGTGGATGTGGCCTTGCTCCGGGGCGGTGCGGGTGATTGATGGGTGGCCAGGGATGGTGACCTGTCGTCTGTTGTCATGAGTCCTGCCACATTCTTCGATCATTGGATGGTGGGTTGGGCGTCGTAGGTTTTCGTTGGCTCGAGTTGGCCGACCTGAGGCGGACTACAAGCAGGAGTTGGTGGGCCACTACCTCTTGCCGTGCGCCGGCTGGGGGATCGGTGACAGCACCGTCAGCGGCGAGCAGTCGACGTTGTTCGAGTTCATTCGCTTCTGCGGCCCGTCCGCCGTGCGGACCGCAACGCCGGCTGACGCGAGGGTTTTCTCGCCGTGCACGGCTGGGTCGTTTGGTACCGACGTGCCGAACAAGGCGTGGGGATGTCGTCAACAGCGGCGAGCGCAGCGGCACCTACCGCGTCTGACCCGCCACCGGGAAAGCTGCACGTGACGGTGACTCACAGCTTGGAGCGCCGCACCCAGCGGCGATCGGCGTAGGCGTCGTGTCCTGAACGTCATCGACATCATCGCTGGTCGGCTCTACCGTGCACCGGTGTGTCGTCATCAACCTCCGTCGACGGTCTTGCATGCGTTCGGTGTCGACGGGCCAGCCCGACGGTTGGACGGTGGGCAAGGCACCTCGTGGGCTGTGGGGGACCTGGTACTCAAGCCAGGTGGGGGCCCGCTGCACGAATGGCTGGCCAGTGCGCTCGCCGACGTGACGCTGGATGGCTTCCGTGTTGCCACGCCGGTCTGTACCCGTGACGGCGTCTGGGCGTTGCATGGTTGGTCGGCGACGCGGTGGGTCGAGGGCAGCGAACCGGACTACTCCGCAATCTCGACGTGGCGGGAGATCCTTGCCGCCGGCCGCGCATTCCACCGGGCGGTAGCTCACCTCGGCCGCCCGGACTTCCTCGATGCGCGCCAGGACTGGTGGGCGCGGGCGGACAAGGCGGTCTGGGGCGAGCGGGAGTTCGCCGCCGTGGCGCGACGGCTGCAGAGCGGACTGGAGCCGCTGGGGCGTCCTCAACTCGTGCACGCGGACCTGACGCACAACGTGTTGTTCGCGCCCGGCCTCGCTCCAGCGGTCATCGACATCTCGCCCTACTGGCGGCCGCCGGAGTACGCCGAGGGCATTGTCGTGGCCGACGCGCTCTGCTGGCACCGTGCACCGGCGTCCCTGTGGGAAACGCTGGATGTGTCGGTGCCAGCGGTAGCTCGTGGACTGCTGTTCCGGATGGCTACGACAAACGAGCGCGTCGCGTCCGGAGCCGATGGCGTTGACCTGCAGGACGAGGCGCGGCGGTACGAGATGGCGGCCGCAGCCATCGGCTTGTGACTCGCGGGTCCTCCTGCATCAACGGAGTCGGTGTCGGAACATCCTCAGCGAGGCATCGGCGGATGCGACCGCGGATCAGATTCCCTCAAGCCTGTGACGGCGATCGTGTGCTCGGCGGTTGACCCGACGGCGCGGAAGGGGATGCGTGACCGGCCGGCGACGAGGAGCCCCTCGCCGCGCGGTGCCGACAGCAGCAGCCGCGACTCCCCGGCGGTCAGGTGAAACGCCTCGCTCACGGCGTCGATGGACTGCGGGGACTGGCGCATCAGCACCTGGGTCGCGGCGTTGGACACCACGGCGAGGCCGAGGTCTGTCGACAGCACGTCGGCGGCGTCCTGGGTGATGACACACAGGCCCGCCGCGCGTTTGCGGGCGGCCTTGGCCATCCGGAACAGGAACCTGCTGCCCTCGCCGTCGCGCATCAACAACCAGGCTTCGTCGACCACGACGAGCTGCCGCCGCCGGCGCATGCCCGTGGTCGGGGCGTCGATGCCCGACCAGATCGAGTCCAGCGCGAGCAGCGTCCCGACGGTGCGCAGCTCATCGGGCAGGTGCCGCAGCGACCACACCACCAGATGTCCGTGCCCCCTGGTGGTGGTCGGCCCGTCGAACAGGCTGGCGAAGGTGCCCACCGTCCAGGGCGCGAGCCGGGCGGCGAGCTGCCCGGCAGCCGGGTCGTCATCGCCGGCGAGAGTGGTGGCCAGGTCCCGCAGCAGCGGCGTGGGCCGGGTCCACGTGGCCGGGTCGGCGTTGATCCCCGCCGCCGCGTAGGTGGCGGTGATGGCCCGATCCAGAGCCGCCCGCTCGGTCGGCGAGGGTGGCGCGCCGAGCATGACCGCGATCAGGGTGTGCAGGTAGAGGCCGCGTCGGGTCAGCGTGTCGGGCCGGCTGTCGGCGGGCAGGTCGAGGGGGTTGATCCGCACGCCGGGCTGGCCGAGCTGCACGACCGTGCCGCCGACGTGCGCGGCGAGGGGTGTGTACTCGTCCTCTGGGTCGATGACCGACACCGTCGTGCCCTGGTAGAGGTTGCGCAGGACCTCCAGTTTGACGAAGTACGACTTGCCCGCGCCGGAGCGGGCCAGGACGACCGAGTTGTGGTTGTCCTGCGCCCACCGGTTCCAGATGAGCACGCCGTTGGAGGTGGTGTTGACCCCGTACAGCACGCCTTGCGGTGGGGCGACGACGGCGGGGGCGGGGGCGGCGAGGTCGGCCGAGGCGAGGGGGAACGCTGCGGCCAGGGCGGTGGTGTCGAGGATGCGGCGCATCCGCAGCGGGTCCACGCCGATCGGCAGGGTGGCGATCCAGCCCTGTTGGTGGCGGAACGTCGCCGGTTGCAGGTCGAGCAGCACGCCGGCGGCGGCGGACTTCACACCCGCGGTGACGGTGGCCAGTTCGTCGAGGGTGCGGGCGTGGATGGTGACGTAGATGCCGACCTCGAACAGCTTCGCGGCGCCGCGGGCGACGCGGTCGGCCAGGTCGGCGGCGTCCGCCGCCGCGGCGTCGACCATCGGGTCACCCAACCGCCCCTGGTCGGCGTCGAGGCGGCGGGATGATTCGAGGCGGGCGCGCTGGCGTTTGAGCATCGGCGCGGCCAGCTGCGGTGTGACGGGGTGCAGGTGCACCGCGACGTCGACGCGGGCGGGGTAGGACAGCAGCGGATCGAGCCAGGCGGGGCCGACCTCGGCGGGGTAGCCGGACACCGCGTAAGTGGCGGCGTAGCCGTCGCCGACCTGCACGTGCGATGGGGTGACCGACACTGCGGCCGGGGAGGGCATGCCCTCCCCGGCTGCGACGCTCTTCCTCTTCGGCTTCCAGACGTTCATGGTGTGCTCCGTAGGGTGATCGGGGTTCCGGGCACCGCGCGGGGGCCAGGTACCGGTGGGGAGAACGGGTCGACCGCAGCCGCGAGCGCCGCGGCGACAGCCGGCCCGTCGAGTGCGGTGGCTTCGACACCGAGGCCGGACAGGGCGCGCACGGCGCCCTCGGCGGTGTGCGCGCCGGTGACGACGGCGAGGACCTGGCGGCGCAGCGGATCCCGCTCGCTGTCGAGGTCGAGGAGGAACTGGGCGTAGTCGTCGGCGGCGGCCTGCAACGCCGGATGCGGCAGGCGCGGCGCGTGGTCGACGGTCGCGTGCGCGTACGGGGTCAGGTCGTGCCGCTGCGCGGCCACGACGATCTGCGCCGGCCCGGTCAGCGAGTTGAGGAAGCGGCCGAACCCGTCCAGCAGGGCGCCCTGCTCACCGCCGGTGCGCAGGTGGATGTTCGTGGTGCCGCACGCGATGAGGACCTTGTCGGTGCCCTCGCTGGTGAGCACGCCGGCCGGGGTGACCGACGTGACCGGAGAGCGCAGCGGCGCCGGGACGGCCGGCTGTCCGGCCACGACCGCGACCGTGCTGGCCCGCGCCGCACCGGGGGCGAGTGTGCGCGGGCTGCGGGACAGCGCGAATCCGTGCCGCAGCCACACGTCCAGAGGCAGGCCGTCGCGGCGGCCGAGCGCCACCACGACCGCGAGGGCGAACACGATGACCCCGCCGACGATCCAGAACACGGGCGCCAGCAGGTGCCCGACCGTGCGGTGAAGACCGAACCCGCCCAGGCCGGCGCCGCCGATGATGGCCAGCTGTCGGAACGTCAGCCCGAACGCGATGCGGTCAGGCTCGTTGACATTGGCCGGAACCCGTGCCCTATACAGCCCGTCAGTTGCGTCGGGTTTCGGACTCATTGGTGATCACTCATCCTTTCCATCCGTTGAGGGGGCAGAGCCTGGTTGTGCTGTTTACGCAGCGCAGGCGGCATGGTCTGTTCTTCGTGTGTGAGGTCGAGGGGAGGCGGCGCATCACGGTGGCGCAGGACTGGACCGACCGTGGTGTGCCGGCGTCGTCGGATCGGCTGGCGGTGGAGGGTTTGTCGGCGGCGCGGGCGCTGATCGACAAGATCGATCCAGCGTCGGTGGTGACGGATTCCCATGAACAGGCTCCTGACAGTGATGGGTGTGATGGCAGACCAAGTGGGCCGGGAAGGGGGACAGTTGAGCGGGTGGGACGTTCGCCAGGCCGTGATGGTCGTGGCGAACATGGTCGAGTCGCTGCTGCACGGAGCCGGCGATGAACCCGACCTCGAAGATCACGGCGAGTCACCTGTCCCGGCTGGCGATCGTCTATGTGCGGCAGTCGACGTCGGCGCAGGTGCGGCAGAACACCGAGTCGACGCAGCGCCAGTACGCGCTGGCGTCGACCGCCGCCGAGCTCGGGTGGCTGGCCGAGCAGATCGTCATCGTCGACGCCGACCTGGGCGTGTCCGGGCGGTTCGGGTCCGAGCGGGAGGGCTACCGGGAGATCGTGGCCCGGTTGTGCATGGGGGAGGTCGGCGCGGTGTTCGGCCTGGAGGTGTCCCGGCTGGGCCGCTCGAACGCCGACCTGACGAGGTTGATGGAGCTGGCGCGGCTGACCGACACGCTGCTGATCGACACCGACGGCGTGTACGACCTGGCCAACGTCAACGACCGGATTCTGCTGGGCCTCAAGGGCCAGATGTCGGAGATCGAGCTGCACTTCCTGCTCGGTCGGTTGCACGGGGCGAAGGTGGCCGCGGCGCACCGTGGAGAGCTGCGCCATCCGTTGCCGGTCGGGTACGTCTACGACGAGGACGGCCAGATCGTCAAAGACCCCGACGAGCAGGTCCGCCGCGCCGTGGAGGACCTGTTCGCGGAGTTCCAGCGGACGGGCTCGGCGTTGAAGACTGTCCGCGCGTTCCACGAAACGGGGCGGTTGTTCCCGCAGCGGGCCTGGGCCGGGGCGTGGGCGGGGACGATCAAGTGGGGCAAGCTCACCCACGCTCGGGTAGCGCAGGCGCTGAAGAACCCGACCTATGCCGGTGTCTACACCTTCGGCAAGACCCGCGAAGTACGGCGGGTGCTGCCCGACGGCACGGTGCGCTCCACCCGCCGACGCCGGGCACGAGAAGACTGGGCGGTCCTGATTCAGGATCACCACGAGGGGTATGTGACCTGGGCGGAGTTCCTGGCCACGGAGGCCAAGCTCGCGGCGAACAACACCGGGCGCGGGGCCCGGCCGGTGCGGGAAGGCACCGCCCTGTGTCAGGGCATCATCCTGTGTGGTACCTGCGGAGGGCGGGTCGGGACCCGCTGCAGCCGCAAGGACAGCAAGGTGACCTACCTGTGTGCCGAGCCCACCGCCGGCTGCCGGACCGTCATCGCCGACACCGTCGACGACGCGGTCGCCGCGTTGCTGCTGAAAACCGTGACCCCGCAACAGATCCAGGTCGCGTTAGCCGCCGCGGATGAGGTCGCCGACCGGCAGGTGCGCACCCACAGGGCCGCTGAACTGGCCGTGGAACGGGCCCGCTACGAGGCCGACCGCGCCGAACGCGCCTTCGGCCAGGTCGAGCCGGAAAACCGTTTGGTGGCAAAGACATTGGAGTCGCGGTGGGAGGCCAAACTCGCCGCTCTCGCCGAGGCGGAGGCCGCGCTGGCGACCGCCCGCGCGGTCAAACCGCCGGTGCCGGACCACGACGCACTGCGCGCCCTGGCCGCCGATCTGCCCCGGCTGTGGGATGCGCCGACCACCAGTCCACGTGACCGCAAGCGCCTGCTACGCACGCTGATCGCCGACGTCACGCTCCTGCTAGAGCAGGATTCCGACATCGTTCGGATCGGCGTGCGCTGGCACACCGGCGCCACCGACGAGCTCGTCGTGCAACGGCGCGGGCCCGGCCGCACTCCGCCCGAGGCACTGGAGATCATCCGCAAGCATGGTGCCACCCACAGCAACGTGCAGATCGCCAAGATGCTCAACGACGCCGGCCTGCGGACCGGCAAGAACCTGCGCTTCACCCCTCGCCACGTCGCGGGGGTGCGCGGCATCTACAAGATCTTCACGTCGCGGACGATGGCCGTGCGGGACGGGGAGATCAGCGTCAAACAGGCCGCCCAGCTGCTGGGCATCCCCGCCGACGCGATCTACAACTGGCTGCGCCACGGGCAGGTCCCCGCCCACAGCCGCGCGAGACGCTGGTGCATCCCCTGGGACTCCGCGACGCAGGAGGTCTACCGGAAGAAGGTCGCGGGCTCGTTCCGGCTCAAGCCGAACCCGCCCGTGGCCGCCACCGGCGATGCCGGCAGCTAGCTCGTGCGCGGGGCCGGGTGTGTCACGCCCAGGCTCGTCGCGGCCTGGAACATCTCGACCCAATGGCCGACGCCATCGCCGTACGGCTGCTCACGCAGGCCCCTGCGGCTCGACCCTGGCCTACGAGATCGCGTTCCTCGTACGTACTCTGCCGTTCTGCTCACCATCGGGCAGCCGTCGACGACCCGCATCGGACGCCACTAGATGATTGAGTCCGAAGTCTGTACGGCAGCGTGGGCTTGACTCGGACGCGGCGAAGGGTATCGCGTACGACCATTGACCAGCCCGAACTTCGGACTCAATCATCTAAAGTCTGGCCGAGCTGGTCTACCTGGGACTGGAGTTCCAGAGATCCTTCGCGCCTCGAACACCCCCGCGCGGGGGTCGGATGCGACGCCGCGCACGTCAGCACATCCCGTCGGCGCGACCTGCTCGGCCGGCCGGTGGAGCAGGTCGCGCAGGCACCGGACCGGACCACCCTCCACCATCCGGCGGACTGGACGCACCGTCCGGCCCACTCGCAGATCGACGGATCACCGATACCCGGTACGGCCTTCGTCGACAACGCTGGGCGTGATGGCCGCGCCGACTGCGCCTCCCGAAGGCTCCTCTACCGAGATTGCCCACGCTGGCGCCTACTGTCCTGGACAGCCGGTATAGGTGTACCGCAATGCATGGCAGCCCGGAGTAGTTCTTGACGCATCTCCGCGCGCGGTGCTGGTCCGCTACCGCTACTACGGACGGGCACTCGGCGTCGACACTGTTCTGCCCTATCAGGTGGCTCCACGCGACGAAGCGGACCCACTCATCGATGGCACCACCCCTTGAACCGCCGGATGTCACGTTGCGCACGGGTCGGCCGACGCGGATAGCACCGCCTTTTCCATGTTCGCTGGCGGGCGAACACGCGGGGCAGGTTGGCATGCCGTTCAAGGTGCGCTTGACGCATCCGTCGGCGTCACGGTCGGTCGTGGACGGTTCACGTGGTGGTGGCGAGGAGTTGTTCGCTGAGGGTTTGGTTGAGTTTTCTCAGCTGTTGTGAGGTTTCCGTCTTTTCGATGAGGTTCTTGAGGAGGCACTGGGTGCAGGTCACGGCGGCGATGGCGGTGGCCCAGTCGGTGAGGCTTTCGTAGCCGGCGATGGCGAGCTTGGTGATGCGTTGAGCGGCGTTGAGAGCGTACAGGTCACGGACGGCGTCGTTGTGGGGGGTGCGGAGGAAGACTTGGAAATCGTCCTGGACTCCGCGGATGGGCGCGGATCGGGTCTGCAGGGGTGCGGTGCCGAGGTGGCGCAGGCAGGCGTCGATCCGATCGGAGTGGCGCTCGCTGGCGTCGGCCATGTCCTCGATGATGCGTTTGAGCGTGCTGTCCTGGATGCGGGTGCCGATCAGGAGACCGAGAATGGAACGCACCTGGTGTTCCAGGTCCTGCATGGCCGCGAGCTCGTAGAAGAAGATCTCGTTGGCGGTCTTCACCGCTTCACCCTCCTTTGGCCGGTGCCGGCCCTTTCATCAGCTGCGGGAGGCGCTGTCTCGTTCGTTGTGGTTGGTGTCCGGTCGTCGGCGGCCGAGGGCGTCGACGACTCCCCAACGGCCGGGGATGTCCAGCAGTTCGATGCGGTTGATGCTGTCGGGGAGCGCCGGGTCGACGACGAGATGGTCACCGTGGGGTTGCAGGCCGAGTAGCACCCGTATGAGCAGCAGCGGCGTTCCGGCGGACCACGCCTGCGGGCTGCAGGCGGTGGGGTACTGCACGGGGTACTTCGTTCGTTTCCGATCGTATCCGGCGAACGCCTCCGGAAGGCGGCCTTGGAAGTATCGGGCGGCGTCGAGCATCGCCTGGCAGACGAGGGCGGCTTCCTCCCGGAACCCGTAGCGCCACAGGCCCCAGGCGATGATCGAGTTGTCGAACGGCCACACCGTCCCGACGTGGTATCCGAGGTGGTTGTAGCGGCCGTTACCGGTGGCGAGGGTACGGATTCCCCAGCCGGAGAACAGCCGCGGCCCGAGCAGGTGGCCGACGATATCGGCGGCCCGCTGCTGGTCGACGATGCCGCTCCAGAGCAGATGCCCAATGTTCGACGACAGGGCATCGACCTGCCCGCCCTCGGCATCCAGGGCCAGGGCGTAATACCGTCCGTCGCCGACCCAGAAGTCGCGGTTGAACCGGTCCTTGAGCTCGGCCGCCTCGTGTTCCAGCCGCTGCGCGTAGGCGGGATCGTCCCACAGCAGCCGGGCGAGCCGGGCGCCGCGCATCTTCGCGTCGTAGGCGTACCCCTGCAACTCGCAGGTGGCTCTCGGGAAGCCGGGCAGCCGGCCGTCGGCGTAGGAGATCGAGTCCCAGGAGTCCTTCCAGCACTGATTCTGCAATCCTGTCTCGGGGTTGCGCGTCTGGTACCACACGTATCCGGTGCCGAGCAGGTCGCCGTAGGTGTCGATCCAGTCGAGTGCCGCGCGGGCCTCCATCTCGAAACGTTTCGCAAGCGTGTCGTCGCCGGTCCACCGGTGGTACTCGTCGAGAAGGATCACGAACAGCATCGTCGAGTCGGCGGAGCCGAAGTAGGGCGAGTGCGGTTGTTCTTCGAAGCCCGCTGACTCTCCGTAGCGCAGTTCGTGCAGGATCTTGCCGGGCTCCTCGTCGCGGAAGTCATCGAAACGGGACCCTTGGGCCAGTGCCAGCGCGGTGATGGTCGGCGGCGTGAGACGCGGCAGGAAGGGCAGGGACTGCAGGCAGGTGAACATGCTGTCGCGGCCGAACAGGGTCATGAACCACGGCAGGCCAGCGGCGACCAGGTGAGTGGCGGTGCTGACCGAGGTGTACCGCAACGCGGCGAGGTCCGTGAGGCTTCGACGGTAGGTGGACGTGAGCGTCTCGCTGTCGCTAACCAGCCGCGGTGTGGCATCCAGCCATCTGGTCAGCGCCTCGGCGATCTGCGCCGCGGACCGGGGACGGTGCAGACGCAGGCTGTCCCGGAAGTCCCGCCCCTGCGCGCCCAGGATGTTCGTCGCCACATGGAAACGGGTGCGCCACTCCGCGTGCGCGGGAACCTGAATCCGGAAAGTCATGCCGTGCTCATCGACATCGCCGGCCACGCTGCTAGACACCACCGTCTGGCGTTCGAAGCTGCCCCGACGGTAGGTGAAACACAGCAGGCCGTCGCGGACGGTGACGGTGACCGGCGCGACCTTGCGGGTCGGGTTCTTGATCTCGAACAAGTCCGCGAAATCCGCGCCCATCTCGACCCTGACCACCAGTTCCGCCGGCTCGTTGCCCTCGTTGAGCACCGCGAGATCCTCATCGAAGCTCCCGCCGATCGTGCGGTGACGGATCACGGAGATGTCGGTGTCCACGTAGTGGGTCGGCTCACCGGGCACCAGGAAGAACCGGCTCTCGTAGTACTGCAGGTCATCCACTGACAACGCGGTGAGCCGGCCACCGTCGATGGTCAACTGCCAGGTGGACAAGAAGCGGGTGTCGTAGGAGAACAAGCCCGTGGGAAAGGCCGGCGAGGGATCGACATCCCCCTGCCGGTCGCTGACCAGAAACGTGTTGCCGTCAAGAATGTTGACCAACGGCTTCATGCCCGCTCCGCTGGTGTGCTGCGGGCGACGGTCTCGTCCATCCGCTCCCGCCAACGACTGCCACCGACCACGTCCCTCGGGTCACCCGACCCTGGCGCGGAGGGAAAAAACCGCCTGAACACCAACAACAGCGCGACTTCCCCCACCACCGTCGCCTCGTTACGCAGCAACGCGGCGATCAACTGATCAGCGCCCGTGATCAAGTCGTGGAACAGGTCAGCCGACAGCACCACCGTGGCATCGGCCGGCTCGCTGCCCCTGTCCACGACGACAGCCCGGTCACGCATCGCCACCCGCCAGAACTCCCCGCCGTCACCCTTCTCCACCTTGATCAACACCACGCCGGCGACCCAGCAGGGAAGCACCCGCCCCGCCCGAGACGACAGAGACCGGAAAAACGTCTCCCGCTCCCGTGTGAGCTCCCGTCTCGAGGGCGGCATGCTCCCATCGTAGGCGCGACACGAGCCACCACCCGGACGAACGCCGAACCCGCACGACACGAGGCGTCAGCCTCAGCCCCGTCAACAACACCCGTGCGTATGCCCGGGGCTGTCTCGCTAACGGTCCCGTCCCCGCAACTGTGGTGATTCACTCGTTAGCGCGCCGACCCGATGTGCGTCCACCCGCACGAGTACGGGTGGTTCACAGTGAAGCCGACACGCGAACTTTTGGGCGCCACAGTGATCCGGCACCTGGCCACCAAGGGCCTGTCTCGCTAACGGCTCTGTCTTTGGCAGCGACGCGCCCCACCCCGGTTACACAGTCAAGATCACCAACAGCATCCGGACTTCGTGCCAGAGCCAGATTCAACTGACCGTTGACAGGCCGCCGCTTGACGAACCCATAGGGACACCCCCCGGTTCAACGGGAATGTCCGGCGGAAGCGAAGCGGCGTATGCGGGCTCTCGTCGGCGCAGAATCCGGACCCCTATAACGGAGGGTACGGGTTCTCGTCCCCGAAACTGTGGTGATTCGCTCGTTAGCGCGACGTCCCGATGTACCTCCACCCGCACGAGTGCGGGTGGTTCACAGTGAAGCCGACGACGCGAACTTTGGAAGGAGCGCGATGACCACCACGACGATGGCTCGGACGGATGAGCAGTTGCAGCGGGATGTGCTGGCCGAGATGCATTGGGACGCCCGCGTCCACCCGAACGAGATCGGCGTGTCTGCCAAGGACGGTGTGGTGACCCTGACCGGATGGGTGGACTCGTACGTGAAGAAGTGGGCGGCCGAGGAGGCGGCGCACCGGGTGCGGGGCGTGAAGGCGGTCGCCAACGACCTCGAAGTGCGGCTACCGACCGCGGCGGAACGCACCGACGCGGACCTGGCGGCCGCAGCGACCCGGGCCCTGGAATGGGACGCGCTGGTGCCGAGCCAGAACATCCACGTCACCGTCACCAAGGGCTGGGTGACCCTCAGTGGCGAGGTCGAGTGGGAATTCCAGCGGCGCTCCGCGAAGCGGGCGGTACGGCGTCTGTCGGGAGTACGGGGAGTCACGAATCAGATCTCACTGCGACCCCGGGTCAAGGTGGACGTGGCGGCGGCGCGAGACAGGATCGAAGAGGCTCTCATTCGCGCCGTGGACACGCCCGGCGAACGGCTGAGCGTGACCATCGAGGGCGACAAGGTCGTCCTGACCGGCGTGGTCCGGTCCTGGCGCGAACGCGAAGAAGCCGCACGGGTCGCCTGGTCAACGCCCGGCGTGATGTCGGTGGAGAACCGGATCGTTGTCATGCCCGACGCCTGACGACGACGGCGCCCTGCAGTTCGGCCCGGTGGTGGTGAGTGACGCCGAGGGTGCTGGGTGTGGACGACTTCGCCCGACGGCGTGGACACCAACCGGTACGCCATCGTGCTGATCGACATGCACACCCGCCGCCCGTCGATGTCCTGCCCGACACCCTCGCCGCCTGGCTGCGCGAGCACCCCCCGGCGTCGAGATCATCTGCCGGGATCGAGGCGGCAGTTTCGCCGAGAGCGCCCGCAAGGGGCACCGGACGCGATTCAGGCCGCCGACCGGTGGCACCACCTGCTGAAGAACCTCAGCGACACCGTCGAGAAGATCGTCTGCGGGCACCGACAGTGTCTGCGCACACACACCGATACTATACCCGCCCTGGCCACGCCGGCGGCGGTTGAACCGGTCCGGGCGGGACGACGGGCCCACCCAGAAAACGATCACTCATCGCGTACGACCATTGACCACTACTCACTCACCCTCACCACCAGTACCGGCACCCTGGAGTTGGCCGCCGAGCAGCTGCTGGTCGCCACCGGCCGCCGCCCCCTCACCGGCGGCCTGAACCTCGACCAGGTGGGGGTCACGGTCGGCCGGCGGGGCGAGATCATCGTCGACGAGCACCTACGCACCAGCAACCGGCGCATCTGGGCCGCCGGCGACGTCACGGGGCATCCGCAGTTCGTGTACGTGGCGGGCGCACACGGCACCCTGATCGTGGACAACGCCTTCGACGACGCCGACCGCAGCATGGACTACACCCACCTGCCGCGGGTCACCTTCACCACCCCAGCGATCGCCTCAGTCGGGCTCACCGACGCCCAAGCCGCCGAGCAGGGACTGGACTGCGAATGCCGCGTCCTGCCCCTGGACTACGTGCCACGAGCGATCGTCAACCGCGACACCCGCGGCCTCATCAAGATCGTCGCCGAGCGTGGCAACGGCCGCATCCGGGGCGTCCACGCGCTGGCCGACAACGCCGGCGACGTGATCGCCGCCGCCGTCTACGCGGTGCAAGCCGGCATGACCGTGGCGCAGATGGCCGACACCTGGTGCCCCTACCTCACCATGGCCGAAGGCCTGAAACTCGCCGCCCAAACCTTCACCCGCGACGTGGCCAAGCTGTCCTGCTGCGCCTCCTGACCGCCCGCCTAGGACAGCGGCACTGCCGAATTCGGCGCCCTCCTGCACGCCCACGACATCCCCGGGTAGTCACCGGCGAGGCCGGATACCAGCGGCACCGCGCCCACCACCGAAGGAGACCGCACGATGAGGCTCACCGAGACGATCAAGGACCTGGCCGTCGCACCGGCAGCCGGCTACGCGGCGACCAAAGTGATGGACCCGATCAGCATGAAGCTGTACCAGCTCGAATCCGACGCCGACCGCAAGCGGGAAGACACCGCCCGCCCCGGCCTGCCCTACGAGATCGCCGCCGCCAAGACCCTGCGCCTGCTCGGCGTCGACCTACCCGGCACGGCACGGCAGCGGGCGGGGATGGCCATCCACTACGGCCTGGCGATCAGCTGGGCGCCGGTCTACTCGGTGCTACGCCGCACCATCGGCCTCAACCCGGTGCTGGCCGGTCTGGCCTCCGGCGCGGTCATGTCCCTCATCGTCGACGAGGGCCTCACCCCAGCACTACGGTTCTCCGCCCCCAACCGGGCCTACCCCCTGGCCACCCACCTGCGCGGGTTCGTCGCCCACCTCGCCTACGGCCTGACCGTAGCCGCCGTGACCGAAACCGCGTGGAAACTGACCCGCCGACGCCCCTGACCACCAACCACGCAGATCAACCATGCGGCCTCGGCAACCCAGCAGCAGATTGCCCTTCCCGTACACCCGCTGAACCTGACCCGTCTGCCTGGCCACCCGCCGCTCCCCGCGATGGCGTACCCGCCGACGGGCAGGACGGTCTCCTCGCCGAGGATGCCCGCCGTGCGGGGCGTGAACACTCCCGCCCACGCCCCGCACACCACCCTGACAGCGCAGACAGCCCCGCCAACGCGACGACCCCCGAACATCACCAGGCGCGGTCAACCCCACTCACTCGTTGGACACTTGCCGACATCGCCGACGCGACGGTCAGCCACGCGAACCCCAACACCATCCGCAGGAGAGGCAGTATGAAGCGCCCGTCGGAACGATCGCGCGTACCGGGATGTCGTCGTCGGTCACCGCGCACCTCGCACGGCGGCAGCGCCGAGCCGGCGCAGCGGCAGGCGGCGGGCGACCCCCTGGACGACCACCGCCCGCAGCAGAATCCCGCCGACGGTCCGCGACCCCGCCCGCGTCACAGAGCGGCGCATCATCGAGGGGATCTTGACCGTGACCCAGAGCACGACGATGACGAACATGAGGTTCACCGCGTCCGAGCCGGGCAGCCCGAGCAGGATCGGCAGGTTCGATCCCGGGTCGATCAGCAGGTGGATGCCCGCCGAGAACGCGACCGCCTGCACGGTGGGTGTGGCCAGGCACCCCAGTAGGGCCCGCCACCACAGCTGCGCGGCACCCTGTGTCCACGGAGTGGCGTAGCAGGCGAGCGCCACCGGGGCGACGCCGGCCAGGATGAGCAGCACGCCGATCCGGGCGAGCCAGCCGCCGACGAGCATGAACATCAGCACGACGATGAGCAGCCCGATGATGACCATCAGGAGGGCGGCGCCTTGGTCGGTCATCGCCGAGGTCATCCGGGCTCTGACGAAGGTGACTGCCTCGGTGGTCGGCGCGGTGTTGCCGACCATCGACACCGTCACGGCGTTGGCGAGGTCGATGAGCGCACCGGTCAGCGGGAGCGCGAACGCGGACAGCACGAACCCGACGACCAGCCGGGGGAGCAGCTCCTTGATGCCGTAGCGCATGTCGACCGAGTCGCCGACCATCGTGGCGACGCCCACGGCGATGATCGCGAGGATGAAGCAGGCGTGGACGATCAGTGCGCTTCTGCCGGCGATCGACGCGACCTGCGGCAGGACGGTGACGTCCGGCGATACGAAGATGGAGGATGTCAGGAAGGCCACCAGGCTGCCGAGAAGGTCGATCACCTTGTCGGCGAGCCAGCTGACCAGGCCGTTCATCAGCCAGTCGGCCATGATCAGTCGCCTCAGCCGCCGAGGATGCCCTGCAGTACCTGCAGGATGACCGGGGCCAGCACCGCCAGGGCGTAGCCGATCAGCGCGGACTTGACGTTGCCCTTGGCCTGCTCGACCTGCGCCGGGTCGCCGCCGGCGGCCATGTAGCGCAGGCCGCCGATGACCAGGAACAACGTCGCGACCACCGCGATGATGCCCATGACCCAGCCGGTGATGTTGGAGATGACCTGAGCGATGGAGTGGGGGCCCGCGCCGCCGGGCGCGGCGGCCAGAACGAGGTCGTTGAGGACGGAGATCGTGTGCATTGCGGCTCTCCACAAGGGATCTGCGGCCGCCGCGGTGGGGACCAGGCAAAGGCCCGCAGGTCCGGGTGGGGGCGCTCCTCCCTCGCAGGATGGAAGGACGATGCGGTGTCAGTACGCCGCGCCAGCCACGCCGGACCGTGAGCCCGCCGATAGCAGTGGCCCCCACCGGGCGGGCATGTCGTGGATGACATGCACCACCCAGATCTCGGCTGTCAGACCGATCGAACCCGCAGCGGGCCTGTCACACTCTGACAAGACCGGTCAGCGACCCACTTGCCGCCTGGCGCGGGTTACACACGCAGGCCGCCTCAGGCGACAACCGGGGCGGCCGCGGGAACGTCGGACGGGTGCCGCGGCGTCGGTCAGCGATGATTTGCACGGACGGCCTAGCGGCAGAGCGCCCGGTAGGTCGGCGGAACTGTCGTCTCGCCCATCTCACCTGGCTTCGTTCGCTACCAGGAGGACAACGTCGGCTCCGGCGCGCGCGGTTTCGTACGCCACCGCGGCACCGACGATCCCGGCTTTCCACGAGCACAACCTGCACCAAGTGGCTTCGAGCCTCCCCGGTCGATTCACAGCCGGCTCTGGAACCGTGACATCCTCCACCGCCACCACGTCTCAGGCAAGACATGATGGTCGCCTACGGCCCGATGTCGGCGGCCGTATCCGCGATGCGCCGTGATCGGCTCAGATGCGGTTATCGGGCGAGCCAACCGTCATGGGCAGTCGGCGTCACGGTCTGGATGCGGTCGTTGCTGGGGTCCCGGCCGGTCGGTTGTGGGTCAGTGACCGGGTGGGCTCACGGCCTTGATCGGAACACCGGCGCGGCGGGAGATCAGGCCGGCCAGGTGGTCCACATCCGCATAGGTGGTGTTGAGGGTCCAGTCGACGGTCTCCGGGCGCGGCGGACGCCGCAGCTTCAGCGTGTAGTGCAGCGTCGTGCCGGCCGGCAGCGAGTTCACCGCGTACGAGGTTTCCTCCGTGCTGATGGACACCACGTCGGCCCACCGCACGCCGACAAGGCGCCGGCCGGCGGCGTCGACGAAGCCGCCCGTGAAGACGTAGAGGCCGCCGCGTGTCCGCCGGAACCACACGTACACCCAGGTGGCGACGCCCAGTAGAGCCAGCGTCATCCCGGTGATGGTCAGGGCATTGTACGGACCGTTGGTGAGGAAGTTCGCGGTGACGATCAGCAGCACGCAGCAGAACACCATCCCCGGGAGGCCGGGCCGGCGATGCACCCGCCGCTCGAATTGGCCGAGTTCGAGGCGTCGCGCCAGCGCGGAAACCGCCTCGCCGGGGGCATCAGTCGACATGGCCTGCGCAGGGAGATGGGGACGGTCGTTGTTGTACCTTAGCTGGAAGGCGCATAGTTGGCCCTAGATGGCTTCGCTTCCGCGTGTCCTCGGTCGCCTGATGCGCGCCACGCGTCCGCCGCTGGTCTGTGATTCCCTCACCGCGTTGATCGCGGCGCGTGCCGGCCCGCCGTCTGCTATTGGTGACTGGTGATGAGGACGGCGGCGGCGTCGAGCCGCTCGCGCTCACTGGTGGTGAGTGCTGGGTCGTTCCGCCGTATGGCCAGGTCACGGTCGAGCACGGTCAGCAGGTTGCCGCCGGCACGGTCGAGGAAGGCGTCCAACAGCGTTGCGGCCGGCGGCGCCAGGGGATGCTCTCGCTCGACGGCGACCTGGGCGAGGATGACCGCGGAGAGCGCGACGTCGAGGTCCCCGGGTCCCTCGGTAGCGTTGCGCCAGTCGATGACGACCGGCCCTCGTGATGTCAGCATGACGTTCTCCGAATGCAGGTCGAGGTGCAGGATCCGGGCGTCGTCGCACTCGCCGAGCCGGGGCGGCTCAGCGTGGAGTCGGTGATGGAGGTCCGCCAACAATCGTGCCGCTTCCATGGCATCGACCTCACTGCCGAGGCCATGGCCCATCCAGCCGTTCCATGACGAGATCGGCCCCGCGCGCCTGGTACACCGTGGGTACGGGGAAGCCGAGCCTCGCCACGTACGCCATGGTGCGCGGCCTCAGCGGCCACGTCTCCACCGTCGCGGTAGCGGCGCAGGACCCGCCGATCGTCGATGGCGAAGACGTCAGCGTCTCGACCAGAGGCCAGAGGGGCCGCATCCACGGCCGGACAGTAGCCGAGGCGACCATCACGTCTGCCTGCCCGCCGGCGCTCTTGATCTTTTGCCCACCCCGCCCATCGGCATGAGCGGAGCGTGCGATGGCGGCCATCCTGCCGGCCCTGGCTTGTTGAGCCGTCGCGCATCACCTGGCGGAACTGCGCCGCAGATCAGGTGCCGGATCACCGGCTCCGCTTCCACGCGTCGGCAGCCCAGCAGCGTCTCGCGGTGGCCGTGGCCGGGAGCGTCGTGGCAGACCGGTGAGGCCGTTGCGGCGTGCTTCGGCAGATCTGTCCTCGGTGAGTCGTGCACGCAGCGCGACTTCGCTCACGTCGCCTCGCGTGACGGCGGCGGCCACAACGCGTTCGGCCCGGCGGCGCCGCATCCGCAGGACCGACGCGGTCACGCCCTTCTCGGCGGCCAGCTGCTCGATCAGGGCGTCGCCGAAGCGGGTCGCGCTGATCAGCTCGGCGGCTTCGGCGGTGATCAGGCCGGCTGCGGCGGCCCGGCCGAGGAGCAGGTCCGGGTGCCCGTAGGGCATCCTCGGCGTCCGTGAGCCGCTGGGCAGGTCCGTCGACAGTTCCTCGCCGTTGTCGGCCTTGACGACGGCGGCGCCGGCGCGCCAGGCCGCCCAGCACAGGCGCAGCCACAGCCGGGGTGGGACGAGGTCCGCTGTGCGCAGTGCCTGGAGGAACCCGGCGAGGACTTCGGAGTCGATGTCGTCGGCGTGCCGGGCGTGGCCGCGGCTGATTTTCGCCGCGAGGTGCGTCAGCGCGGGCAGCGCCACGCCGATCGCGCCGACGACCCAGGCGGGTCCCCTGTCGCGGGCGTGGTGGGCGAGCCGCCGCCACAGTGCGTCGGTGGTGTCGCTGTCGTAGCGGGTGACCATGAGCAGCTGGCGGAGCTCGTGCAGCGGCATCGTCGCGTCCGGCAGGCCCGGCACGGGTCGCGTGTCGAACACCAAGGGCGCGGGTTCGCAGGTCAGCAGTGCGAACGCTCTCTCGGCGGTGGTCAGCGCCGTGTCGGCAGTCCTCGGGCGGGTCGTCGTTGCCATGGAGATGTCCCCTCGAACGAGAGAGCTTCGCGTGGTGCGAAGGCTCGAGGCCCTCGATTGGGACAGCTCGACCTGACACGAGGAGCGGTTGTCAGAACGGGACAGGTCGTGTCCGATCCGTGTCAGGTGCGCCGCCGTCAGGCCCGCCCGCGCCTGCCGATGCGGCTGTCAGGCGGCTGGGGTGACGGGTTCTGTCAGGCCGGATCGGGGTTCGGTCGGCCTGACAGCGGCGCACTGGGGATCGTCAGTACGCCCGCCGGTCCCGGGGGCCACCGTGCCTATGACCGAGAGAAAACCGCGCCGCGCGCCGGTCCCCGTGGGGGATGTGGTGCCCGGCGACCCGCCCGTGCCGATCACCGTGTGGCCGGTCCCCGCCCCGACCAGGGGTGAGACCATGTCCGACGCGATGGGCGTGCGGCTGGTCCACAACCTCACCCACCCGTCCGATCTGGTCATCGACCTGGCCGTGGGTCCGCAGCTGGCCCGTGCGGTCATCGCCGCCCGTCGGCGCAGCCACGTGCACGCGCCTCGCCAGGCCGGCTGGGGCCGGGAGGCGGCGACGTTGATCGTCACCGGCTGGCCGGTCGCCGACACCTCACCCGCCGAGTTCTTTTTGCACTGCCGCGCCAGCCTTGTGCCGGGCGGGTGTGTGGCAGTGCTGCTGCCGCACGGCGATGTCATCGCCCCGGGCGACGTGGTCATCGCCGCCAAGCGGGCCGGGCTGGCGTACCTGCAGCACATCGTGGCCGCCGACCGACCACCTCGGCCTGGCCAGCAGACACAGCTGGACATCCACACCGACGTGCTGATCCTGACCCGCAGCGCGACGGAGACACGCGGTGGTTGAAACCCTGCCGGTCACCTCGGTCTGGCTGACCTGCCAACAGCCCGCCCGCGACCAGCGGCGAGGCCGCTACGTCCCGCAGACCTCCAGCCATCCCGGAAAGATGCTGCCCCACGAGGCAGCACACGCCATCGCCTCCTACACCGCGCCCGGTGATCTGGTGTTCGACCCGATGTGCGGGTGCGGAACCACCCTCGTCGAGGCGATGCACCTCGGCCGAGACGGGATCGGGATCGACATCGAACCCCGCTTCACGGCGCTGGCCGAAGCCAACGTCGCCCTCGCCGCAGCGCAGGGCGCCCCCGGCACAGCGGCCGTGCTCACCGGCGACGCCACCGGCCTGCTCGACATGGTGCCCCCGTCCGCGGTCGGCCGCGTGAGCCTCGTGCTCACCTCGCCGCCGTACGGGCGCGGAACCCACGGCCTCGTCCGCGCCACGAGTACCGGGGTACGCAAGCGGGACCACCACTACGGGGACCGGGAACGCGGCAACCTCGCCTATGCGGGATGGTCCCGGCTGCTCGACGGGTTCGCCGCGATCCTCGCCGCCAGCTACCAGCTCCTGCGTCCCGGCGGGACCGTGGTGATCACCTGCCGACCCGTACGCCGCCAGCGGGACGACCTGATCGACCTGCCCGGCGAACTGCTCGCCGTCGCCCGGTCGGTGGGGCTGATCCCGGTGCAACGGTGCGCGGCAATGCTCGCCGCCGTTCGTGACGGGCAGATCGTGCACCGGGCCAACATGTTCGGGCTCCTTGCCGTCCGCCGTGCCAGAGACGAAGGCGTGCCGGTGCACCTGGTGGCGCACGAGGACGTGCTGATTCTCCGGCGTCGCTGAACAGTGCCCGCGACGTTCAGAATCCTGAACGTCGCGGGCAGGTCGGAAGCCAGGCGGCCGTCACGGAGCAGCGCAGCCGTCCCATGCCGCCAGGACCGGAGGCAGGAGGCGGTGGCTTCGATGGCGGAGATCGCGCGGCGCGCCGGGTCGGCATGGCGACGCTGTACTGCAAGTTCCCTGGCAGGTTGGACCTGCTTGCCGCGCTCTAGTCAAACAGGTCGACGGGATCTGCCACGCTGCCGAGACGGCGGCGGGGCGGACGCCCAAGTCAGCACTTCGTGACGCCGTGTAGCGCGCGGATCGCGGCATGAGCGCGCACCCGATCATGACGTCCCGCTAGGGTGGGCCGGCGATGGTCCTGCCCGTCTTGGAGGGGTGCTTGTTGGCGAGCGTTGCGCGGGTCGCCTGCATCGACGCCAGGAGCTGCAGTCGGTCCGCGTCGGCGCTGCCCGGCGCGGCGGTGAAGACGAGCATGACCGGGCCGGGATTTCCCGGCAGGGGGTACGTGTCCCAGTCCAGGACGATGTCGCCCACCTCCGGAACCCGGAAGGTCTTGGTGCCGCTGACCGACTCGCGTACGTCGTGCTGGGCCCACAGCCGCCGGAACTCGGCGCTGCGGATGCTCAGCTCGCCAACGATCGCGGTGGCGCGTGGGTGGGTGGGGTCGGCGGCAACGGCGGCGCGCATCATGCCGATGTAGTCCAAGGCCTGGCGCTCCCAGTCCGGGCAGCTACGCTCGCCGGTCAGCGTGTCGTCGAACAGCAGCAGGAGCATGTTGAGCCGGTCGGTCGGGTAGGCGTCCGGGTCGCCGAGCAGCGCTCGCGCCATCGGGTTCCAGTCGAGCAGGTCGAGATGCCGGCCGAGTACGACCGCTGGGGTGTCCATCACCCGCAGCAGGCGCCGGGTGCTGACCGGCACCCGCTCCGGATCGCGGTTCACCCGGACGGGTAGCGACCGGCGGGCGGCATGGGCCAGGGTGAACAGGTGCCGGCGTTCCTGGTCGTCGAGGCCGAGCGCGCCGGCCAGCGCGTCCAGGACGTCGTCGGACGGGCGTACCTCCCGGCCCTGCTCGATCCGCTGGTAGTAGTCGGTGCTCAGCCCGGCCAGCAGGGCCAGCTCCTCGCGCCGCAGCCCGGTGACCTTGCGCCGGCCGCCTGGCTCCAGGCCGACGTCCTGGGGCCGCAGCCGGCTACGCCGGGCGCGTAGGAAGTCGCCGAGCTCACGGGCGTACGGATGAGGGCTGTTCATGCCGCAAGTGTGCCGCGGCCCGGACGGCCGAAGGTAGGTCCGGCAGACCTAGGCAACCGAGAACGACCGAGCCGGCGCGGAATGCTCCTACGGTCGATGGCCAGCGCACCGACACCTCCAGGAGCAGCAGATGACCGGATGGACCGCCGCCCGCATCCCCGACCAGCGCGGTCGGGTCGCCGTCGTGACCGGCGCGAACTCAGGCCTCGGCCTGGTCACCGCCACCGAACTGGCCAGCCACGGCGCCCACGTCGTGCTCGCCGTTCGCAACACCCCCGCGGGCGAGGAGGCCGCCCGCCAGATTGGCGGCGACGTCGAGGTGCGCGAGCTGGACCTGGCTTCCCTCGCCTCCGTGCGGGCCTTCGCGGCGAGGCTGGCTGGCGACTACCCGGCGATCGATCTGCTGGTCAACAACGCCGGCGTGGTGCTGCTTGGCCCGCGCCGCACGTCCGCCGACGGATTCGAGTTGCAGCTCGCCACCAACATGCTGGGCCACTTCGCGCTGACCGGTCTGCTGCTTGGCAACCTGGCCGCGGCGCGGGAAGCCCGCGTGGTCACTCTCAGCTCGATCACCCACAAGAACGCGCATCTGGACTTCGATGACCTGATGTTCGAACGTGACTACCGGGCGGCCGCCGCCTACGGCCGGTCCAAGCTCGCCACCACGGTCTTCGGCATCGAACTGGACCGTCGCTTGCGCGCCGTCGGAGCGCCGATCGTCAGCGTGCTGGCCCACCCCGGTCTCACTCGCACCAACCTGACCCCGCGGGCCTGGGAGCACCGTGGCCGGTTCGGGCGGCTGATCGCGTGGGCCGGGCTGCTGGCAACCCAGCCGGTGGAGCAGGGCGCGCTGCCGCAATTGCGCGCCGCGACCGAGCCCGGTGTGCGGGGCGGCCAGTTCTTCGGCCCGGGCGGGCTCTGGGAGACGCGAGGCAGGGTCACCGAGGCCCGGCTCAGCCGGGAGGCCGCTGACCCGGCTGTCGGCAAGCGGCTGTGGGCGGCAGCCGAGGAACTGAGCGGCGTCACCTACCTCTGACCTACGACGGTCACCGGCTGGCCACCGACAAATCCGCAGCGTCGCGATCAGCCGCCGCACTCGCACGCCTGCCAGTCACGATCGCGCGTCCGCTCATCGGCAGGACGGATGTCCTCACACCTGGACGCGGTCACTGACGGCTACCGCGGGTGATGGGAGCCCTGGCGCTTGCATGCCCGGTCGGCGGCAGATGAGGATGCCGACGCTGAGCCGGACGTCGATCCCAGATACGTTCGGCGGATGGAAGACGAGTTGCCCAGCGGCGGTATCGAGGTGCAGTCTGGCAACGTAGCGACACTCGAAGCCCGCTGGGCCGACTGCTGGAAGCCGCGCGATGTCGCACGCCGCTTGGACGGGATCTCTGCGCCTTGGTATGTAGCGGCAGGCTGGGCGCTGGACCTGTTCCGCGGTGAGCAGACCCGCGAGCACCACGACATCGAGATCGCTGTGCCGGTCGGGCGGTTCCCAGAGATCCGCGAGCGTTTCGCCGATTTCACGTTCGACGCAGTTGGCGCCGCTCGGATCTGGGAATCGGCGACGCCACAGGTGCTGACTGCAACGTGGCAGACGTGGCTGCGCGAGCCGGAGACGGGACGTTACCTGCTTGACGTCTTCCGCGAGCCGTACGACGGCGATATGTGGATCTGCCGGAGAGACGAAACGATCAGGCTGCCCTATGCCGAAATCATC
This sequence comes from Micromonospora globbae, assembly GCF_036184225.1. Lineage (NCBI taxonomy): Bacteria > Bacillati > Actinomycetota > Actinomycetes > Micromonosporales > Micromonosporaceae > Micromonospora > Micromonospora globbae. The sequence continues at coordinate 2,740,607 of NZ_CP108084.1, read as the reverse complement.
CGGCACACCTCGGACCGAATCCCGTACCTGATCCCTGAGCTCGTTCTTCTCTTCAAGGCCAAGCACGTACGCCCAAAGGATCAGGCGGACTTCGACGCCGTTCTCCCGCTGCTGACTCATACCCAACGCGAGACGCTGTCCAGGCTACTGAAGCAGGTGCATCCGGGACATGCCTGGCTGGCGGCCCTGCAGCCCGGGTCCTACGGTGCGCCGCGGCAACAGTGACCCAGGACGGCCTCTGCCCCCGTTCCAGCAAATCGCCGTAGGAGCGGCACCGGCAAGCATCACGAAGGGGTAGCGCGCGACCCGCGGCTATGAGAGTGAGGCTGATCTTGGCTGGATTGATGTCGGCCGGAGTTGCCGTATCCGGGCCGCGTTGTTCGTAGCTAGTGTGAGAGGCCGCCCACGAGGGCGCGGTCGCGACCAAGGAGATGCCGACCGATGCAGCACCCACTGGCCAAGATCCACCGCATGTTCGAGCTCGTCGAGCCGATCGCCACCGTCACCTTCTCCGAGGTGCTGAACGAGGCGTTCCTGGCCTTGGGTATGCGCAACTACTGGGACGGGTACTTCGCGGGCCGGGCCGCACCGCTGGGCCTAGCGCCGGCCGAGGTGGTGCACGCGGTCTTCTACAACTTCGCCGACGGCGAGGTGGCGCGCCACATCCCCTGGGTCTGGGGAAAGGCCACCCCGCAGGAGGCGATCGCCGTGCGCGAGCGGGGCAGCGCCGCAGCGCTGCGGCAGAGGATCGGGCAGCTCGCCGACTCCCCCGGTCTGGTGCGGGCCGCCGACCTCGCCACCCGGGCCGCGGTCAGCGCGCCGACCGAGGGCCGCGCGCTGTACGCCGGGCTCCGGGCGCTCGACGTGCCCGAGGAGCCGGTGGCCAGGCTCTGGCACGCGGCGACGCTGCTGCGGGAGCACCGCGGGGACGGCCACAACGTCGTTCTCCTCGCCCACGGCATCGGCGGCACCGAGGCCCACGTCCTGCTCGCTCTCTCCCTCGGCATGAGGGCGGAGGAGTTCGGCCGGACCCACCACCTGCCCAAGGCACAGCTGGCCGGTGTCGTCGACGGGTTGCGCCGCCGCGGCCTCGTGGACGCCGCCGGCGGGTTCACCGACGCCGGCCGGGAGACCAAGGAGCGGATCGAGGCCCTCACCGACGAGCTGGCGGCACCGGCGTATGAGGTACTCACCGCCGACGAGCTCGACGAGCTGATTGCAGGCCTCGAGCCGATCGCCGCCGCGGCACAGGAAGTCGACGACTGAGCAGGCGCGTCAGGCGACGCCCACGAAATCAGACGGTTGCCGCGCGCCGTCACTCGCGTGCGCTCTCCAGTAGCTAGCGCACCGCGGCAGAAGTGCGCACATGAGCATGGCCGCTCCCCGCACTGGCCGTCGGCGGCCGCGCTCGGACAGGTCGGCGACCCGGGTCAGTCGCCGGCCTGGAACCCGCGGGCTGCCGCTATCCGGTCAGCCGGGAGATCCGGGGCGCCGATGGCGTGTTCGATCAGGCCGTTGCGGTATCCCGCATGGGGCACCTCCGGCGCCAGCTCCAGCAGCAGGTCCAGGTCGGTGACCGAGCCCTCGGCGCGCGCCCGGTACGCGGCGCCTGCCGCCCGTAGTGTGACGTCCTCCGGTTCATGCTCAAGGCCCTGGCGTACGAGGTCGGCGGCCTGGGCGAAGTCGCCGTCCTCCGCCGCTAGATCGGCGAGATCGAGGTAGAGCGACCAGTTCGTCGGGTCCAGCTGTAGCGCCCGCCGGAACGCCGCGGCTGTCTGCCGCCGGTCACCGAGACGGCGCCAGGCCCCGGCGCGGACGACCTCAGTGAACATCACCCGATCGACGGAGTCCGCACGGTCGCACAGTGCCAGCGACGCATCCGTACGCCCGCAGATCCGCAGCAGGATCGCCATGCGGGCCATCGCCTTTGCCACCGGCTCCCGGTCGCAAACCATGTCGATGGCCTTGAACCACGGCCTCATGCGGTCCCGCGCCGCGTCGTTGTCCATCTCGGGACCGTAGTCGGTGATGTTCAAGGTTGCGTCGGCGAGCCCAGCGGCCGTCACCTCCCCGAGGAATCGCTCGTCGCCGAACCAGGGCGCGGACGCCCAGGCGACATCCGGGCGGTAACCGGTTACCGAGCCCAGCCTCTGTGCGGCCTGATCCATGTCACCGTCGAGGAAGTACAGATACGCGCCGGCCACGAACTGCCAGAGGCTGCTCGGCGTCGCGACCATGTCCGCCACCTCCTCGGGTGACTCCCGGCGCAGTTCGGAGAGCAATTCGTACGGCTCAGGATCGTCCGGGCCCTGCGCGATCGCCTGGGCGAGGTACTTCACCGCCTCGCCGGGTGCGCCGCCGCAATGGGCCATGACTTGTGCGATTGCCAGTGATGCGGACTTCGACACGCTCGGCACGCTACCTGGAATGGAAGCGGGTCGTCGTGCCGGGATGCGCTCCCAGCGGACGCACGCATCTCGGCTACTTGTTTCATTGACCTACGACCGTTGCCCGGCCAGGCTCGGTCGAGGCGCCCGGGTCGTCGCTCTCATTTCGGCTGTCCACGCTGGTCGTGTGGCTCTCATCTGGCCTGCGCGGCCCGGGCGTCGCCCCAAGGGCGGGGAGAGGCTCAAGAGGGGTTTGCTCTGCTCGAAGTAGCGTTGCCCTCCCGGCTCGACAACCCAGGTGGATCGAGCATCGGAGGACGCGTTGAGTGGCACGTCGGATCGCGTGGTCATCGGGATGGACCCGCACAAGCGCTCTGCGACGATCGAGGTCATGACCAGCGACGAGACCGTCGTCGGCGGCGGCCGGTTCGACACCGACCGCGACGGCTACATGGCGATGAGGAAGTACTCCACGCAGTGGACGAACCGGGTGTGGGCGATCGAAGGCTGCCAGGGCATCGGCCGACACATCGCCAACCGGCTACTCGCCGACGGCGAGCAGGTCGTCGACGTCCCACCGAAGCTGTCCGCCCGGGCTCGGGTGTTCGCCACCGGGCAGGGCCGCAAGACCGACGCCACCGACGCCCACTCCATCGCGCTGGTCGGCACCCGCATGGCCGGGCTACGCCCGGTGGTCAACGATGAGCAGTTGGCCCTGCTGCGGATTCTGGTCGACCGGCGCCGCTCGCTTGGCGAGGACCACACCCGGATGGTGTCCCAGCTGCATCAACTGCTGCTGGAACTGATTCCGGGTGGGGCGAAGAAGAGTCTGTCCGCCGCCCAGGCCAAAGCACTGCTGGCCACGGTCAGACCCCGTGACGCGGTCGGCAAGGCCCGACGCCGGGTCGCCGCGGAGCTGATCAGCGACCTCGAACGGGTCTACCGGCGCTCCAAGGACGCCGACAAGGAACTGAAAGAACTGGTCGCCTCCACCGGCACCACGCTGATGGACCTGCACGGCATCGGACCCTCCGGCGCCGCCCGGCTGCTGGTCGAGGTCAGCGACATCACCCGCTTCCCTGACCGGGCCCACTTCGCCTCCTGGAACGGCACCGCCCCCATCGACGCCTCCTCCGGCGACCAGGTACGACACCGACTCTCCCGCGCCGGGAACCGGCAGATCAACCGCGTGCTGCACATCATGGCCACCGTCCAGCTACGCAACCCGACCGAAGGACGCGCCTACTTCGACCGGAAGAAGACCGCCGGCAAGACGTCAATGGAAGCGATGCGCGCACTGAAACGCCGCCTGTCCGACATCATCTACCGAACCATGATCAACGACACGGCAGTCGCCACGGCGGCGGGCCCGGGAGGACAACGGGAAACGACTACTGACTCCAACGCGACCAGCTCACATCCCCACGCCAGCTCTTCGGAAAAGTCACTTCCCGGACCCGCCACCGCCCAGCTTAAAACCCCGCTCCCAATGATGTCTTGACACAGAGGGGAGCCAGATCCGCGCACCCTGGGACCGGACGCGACCGTGATCAACTTTACGTACGGTGACTGTGCGGCTGTAACCGGAATCAGGCCGTCCGTGCCTGCGTCCAGCTCATGATCGGGGCGTGTGGGTGCACGTCGACGTACCCGCGGTCGGCGGTCGGGTGGACGCGCGAGGTCACCCCGCGCGAAGCCGCCCGCACGCTCGGCGGGGCCGTCGCGGTATAGCCCGGCGCTTGATCGGTGTCACGCCTGATGCCGAAGGCGCAACGCTGACGACATCAGGCGTGAGATGGGTCTACCTCTGCTCGGTGATTAGCTGCCGGGCCTGGTTCCGCGGTGGGCTGGTCGGCCACTGCCACCGGATGCTCGGATCGCTGCACGACGTGGAAGACGCAGTACAGGAGACCTACCTGCGCGTGGCGAGGGTTCGCGGAGTTCCCGCAGCGCTCGGCGGTAAAGGACCCGGCTCTACCGGATCGCGACCCGGATCTGTCTGGACGCCTTGCAGCACAGCAGCCGCCGGATCGCGCCTTCGGCGCTGGACGCTCCGAACACCGAACCCGACAACCTGCAGGCGCATGCCCTCGAGACCAGCTGGCTGGAACCGTTGCCGGACTGGTTGCCGAGTGCCGACCCGGCGCTGGTCGTGGGGGTCCGCCAGAGCCTCAGGCTGGCGATGGTCGCGGCGCTGCAGCCCCTGAAAGGCGCGGCGCACTGATTTCGGCACCGGCGGATGCCAGGCTGACCCGCTGGCGGTGTTGCTGCGTGGCGCTCGGTCAGCGGCTGACGGAGTTCATCGCTCTGTAGGTTATGGCCGTCCCGGTGGAGCCATCTCGTCCGTCATAGCCATCGGCGGGTCCCGCTCTGCCGAGCAGACCTGACAGGAACGCGGGCATCACCGGACTGTCAGCTTCTGGCAGGAGGCCGAACCTGACAGCCCGGCCGACGGACTCCCCGCACGGCTAACCTGAGGTTTCTCCTTACTTCTTATGTGCCTCTGATCTGACGCCTCGCGCGACGGCATCGCGCCCACCACTTCCGGTCGGCCGCCGCCGCCAGCCTCAGATCCCGCGCACAGGCCCCATGCCCCTCGCCCACGCGACTGAGAGCGCGGCGGGGCATCCCCTATCCCTTCAGGCGGCTATCACCCGGTGGCCGCCTTCTTCATGTCCCAGGAGGACGAATGCACCTGACACACGGCGGCTTCTGCCGCGACTCGCACCACGCAGCCCCGCCCGACCTTCCCAGCGAGGTCACCGCAGTCATCGGCGAAACCACCCAGTCCCGCCGGCTCCGCACCGTGATGCCGGCTCCATGCGCCGAGTCGGTCACAGGCGCCCGCCTGGTCGGCGCCCACGTGCGGGCGGCGGTGCGATGACCGACGCGAGCCTGACGGAGAAGATCCGTATCCTGCACGCCGAAACGGTCGCCGCTATCGAGCAGCGGCAGACTCTGGCCGTCGCAGCCCGCCACGCGCTCATCGCCGCACTGCGCAACCGGCTGATCTGCCGGCCCGGCTGCGAGGACGCCCTCGCCACGTGGGGCCTGGAACCGCTACCGCACCGGTGGACCGTCTCCGCCGACGCGCAACTGACACACATGCGGTCGCACGCCGACCAGGCCGAGGCGCGCGAGCAGGCCCGCTTCGGGGCGCCGGAGGAGTTGCGGCTGCTGCGGCCGGCGATGGCGGTCTACCCGACACATGTCCTCGACCTGACGCCCGTGGCGAACGGCGGCGAGCAGTGTGGGTCACAGGAGTACCGCATCACGGTGCAAGCCACGCTGCGGACATGGGTTACGGCGGCCCGCCAGGCCGATGCGTACGCCGCCGCCCGCGCGATCGTCGAGGGCCACCGCAGCGCGCTGGCTGACGCGGGAATCACGTTGACCAGGCTGACGTGGCAGGCCGCCGACGCCGCCGACACCGTTCCGCAGGACGCCGTCGACGCCGGTGCGCAGCCCGAGGCCGGCGTGGCGCCGCTGGTCGAACTCGCCGACGATCTCACCGCCGCGACGGCGGCACGTGACGCGGCGGTGCAGGCTCTGACCGACCTTCGGCGCCGCATCCGGTCTCGTGCGATCCGCGCCTTGGTCGATGACGAGATCGGTGGCGTCTACCAGCACACGGCGCGGCGGGTCGACCGGTTCCTGGTCGATCTCGGGCTCGACGGGCTGCCTCGAGCGCATCACGTGACGGTGGTCGCCGACCTGATGCTGCCGGTCACCGGCGAGACGGCGGGGGATGCCTGCGACGCCGCGCGGGACGTGATGGGGGCGGCCACCACCAGCAGCCCGGACGAGACGCGGCCGTGGACCGCGTACGGCGGGACCATCCCCGAGTACGCCACGCGCGGCCAGGGCGGCTGGCGGATTCCGTGGCGGCACGAGTACGACATGTGGCTGCGCGGCCACGCCACCTCCGACGACGCTACAGCGGCCGCCCGAGTCCTCGCCGGCGCGGACCTGACCCGGGCGCTGGCCGGCCTCGGCGACGTCTTGATCACGGTGGCCGCCACCGCCGCCGACGCCGAGATCGACCTCTACCTGGACCCCGACCGCGACTGACCGATCCCGTCCTGACATCCCTGACTTGGGAGATCACCATGTCGTTCTCCGAAACCACGCTGACCGTGCGATCTGCCGCGGACCTGGCGACCGTCGTGCCGTACCTGCTCGGCTTCCGACCCGACGACGGCAGCATCGTCGTGGTGGCCAGCAGGGGCCGGCGAATCGTCTTCGCCGCCCGTGCCGATCTGCCCGCCGCCGACGCCCCCACCAGCCATGTGCCGCAGGGCCTCGCCGCCAACCTGGTCGCGGTCGTGCGACGGCAGCAGCCGATCACCGACCTCGTGCTCATCGGCTACGGCGCCGACCACATCGACCCGGCAGTGCGCGCAGTCGACGAGGCGTTCACCGCCGACGGCCTGCCCGTCCGGGACCTGCTGCGCGTCACCGGCACCCGGGTCTTCACCCTCACCTGCGCCATCCCCGACTGCTGCCCACCTCAGGGCACCCCGTTCGATCCCACCGCCTCACCCGTCGCCGCGCAGGCAACCCTCGCCGGGCTGGTCGCCCTACCCGACCGGGCGGCCGTGGCCGCCCGGTTCGCGCCCGTCGACGGTCCTGCGCGTGACCGCATCCGCGACGCCACCACAGCGGCGGCCACCCGCCTGACGACCGTGACCGCCGCCGGCAGCACCACGGTGGACGAGGCCGGTGTGCACGCGGTCCGGGACGCGCTGCGACACCACGACGCCGGCCGCCGTCTCACCGACGACGAGGTCGCCTGGCTCACCGTGCTCCTGACACGGCCATCGGTGCGGGACCTGGCCGCACGCCTCACCCGGCCGCACGACCAGCACGTCACGTTCTGGGCCGACATCACCCGCCGCGCCGACGAGACGCTCGTGCCGGCACCGGCCACCCTGCTCGCGCTCACCGCCTGGCGCTGCGGCGACGGCGCCCTCGCCGCCATGGCGGCAGACCGTGCCCTGCAGGTCGACCCCACATACCGGCTCGCCGACCTCCTGCGACAGGCCCTGCACGCTGGCCTCCCACCATCAGCGTTCGCGCACGCCACCGCCACCGACACCACCCACCACTCAGGCCAGTAGCCGAACCCCTTCACAGACAGGAGGAGCCTGATGGATCCCACCCGCCGCATGCTGCTCGCCCTCGCCCGACAGGCGGAAGAAGCCCGGCTGCGCTGGAACGCCGACCGCGCCGCCCTGCGGGCGCGCGGCGAAACCCCCGCCCGCACCGAGACGTACGCCTACCACGTCCAGGCCAACCTGTGCCTGATCACCGCGATCAGCGCAGCGAACCTTCCGGCGACCTTCCGCATCTACGACACCACCCTGTCCCACGATCCCCTCGCCGCGGCCGAGCAGCTGCGCCGGCTCGTCGTCGCCCACGACACCAGCGGTCCGATCGAGGCCGCGCACGAGGCCGCGCGGTTGGCCTACAAGGCAGCGTTCGCCGAGCCCGTCACCGCGCGCGAGCAGCAGTACGTCGACCTGCTCGCCGGCCTTCCCGCCGCGCGCCGCGACAAGATCGTCGACCTGGCCGAGGAACGCGCCCGCCACCACCGCGAGGCATAAGACGCGGTGGGCCGGCGAGCAAGGGGCTGCCCTTGATGCCCGCTCGCGGCACATCCACCCGGCGCACCGCCTGCCGGATAGGCCTCCTCCGGACACCTTGGGAAAGGAACCGATGAGCCTCTACACCCTCACACCCAAACCCGGCCTTGAGCGCTACACCATCCACGTCGGCTGGAACCCGCACCGCACGTTCTTCGCTACCGTCGCCGACCTCGCGGCGGAGCCGGTCGGCGACCCCGACCACCAGCCGACCACGATTCGCGTCGGCCTGATCGAGACGATCCTCGACCCGACCGACGTGCTCTTGGCCGTCGCACCCTACGCCGACATTCCCGCGGGCCTGGCCGCCGCGCTCCGCGCCGACCAAGCCGCTCACCCGGTGTGCCGCTGACAGGAGCACCAACGGCGGCGGCCGCGCGCCAACATCCCGCGGACCGGCATCCCTCCGGCAGACAGCACCGTCTGATTCACCGGCCATCGCCCGACGCGCCGGCACCCTCCGGACACGGCCGACGAAACCGTTCCCGGATTCCACCCACCGGGGGAAGCCACCAACCAGGTCCTGCGCGTACGCCCATCGGCGCCACCTCCATCCCCGCGAGGGAACGAGGCCAACGCCACCGCAGTGATCGTCGCGCCGCTCGCGGCCCGGTCGTTCCACGCGCACCGCCAGCGGCGATCCCGTACGCGGCCTCGAGCATCGACCGCTCGACACCGCTGACCACAGTCGCCAACTGATCTGCCGATGGCTGCCCGCCCCGGCAGCAACGGCCGTGCCCTGAACCGGATGGCACAGGCAAGAGAAACGGCCCGCCACACGGCGGGCCGTCGTCGCATCAGGACCCGGGACGCCTCGCCTCGACAACGTGCGCGTCCCGGGTTCTCCCATGAAATGGAGGACTCCAGTGTCCCTACCACCGACCATGATCGCCACCGCGTTGGTGGCGTTCACCCTCGGCGGCCTGGCCATGTGGCCACTCATCCGCCGACTCCGCCACCGTCTCACCGACGCCCTCTGGCAACTGGAACACGACCCCGTCACCGGCCTACTCAACCGCGCCGGCCTGCACGCCGCCCACGCCACCCTCACCGCGACCCCCAGCGCCGGCCCGATCATCGTCGTCCTGATCGACCTCGACGACTTCAAACCCGTCAACGACACCCACGGCCACGACCACGGCGACAAACTCCTGGCCGCGATCGGCGGCCGCATCGCCGAAATCGCCGCACTTCACGGCGGCGCCGCCGGGCGGCTTTCCGGCGACGAGTACGCCGCACTGCTACCGGTCCGCACCGGCGACCTGGCCCGCATCGCCGACACGTTCGTGACCCTGATCTCTCAGCCCGTCGACCTCACCCCGGACGGCGAACCCGTCACGGTCACCGCCAGCGTCGGCCTGGCCCTCGCCGAAGCCACCGACCCATTCGACGAGGTCGCACTGCGCCGCGCCGACATCGCGATGTACCACGCCAAACACCACGGCCGGAACCGCTATGCCGTCTACGAGCCGGGCATGGCGATGCCCGCCCCCGACCGGCGCCGAGGACCTCGCCTGCGCGACCGCCGACCCAGCGACGAGGTGACGGCATGACGGCCCGACGTGAGGAGATGGCCTGCCAGACCTGTCTGGCCCCACTGAACACCCTCGGCGCGCCGCCCACCTACGTGCACCCGATCCACCTCGCCACCGACGGACACGAACCAGTACCCGTCCCGGTCAGCCAGCTCGACACCGTACGCCGCACCTGCGACTTCTGCGGAGACCCGTATCCGACGTGGACGCTGGTCGGCGGCGACGTCGCCGCCGTAGCGATCGGCACCGCCGGGGGAGTGGTGCAGAACTTCGGCCAGGCCTGGGCGGCGTGCGCGGCCTGCCAGACCCACATCGACGACGGCAGACACGACAAGGTCGTCGACCGGGCAGCGCGCGCCCTCGGCCTCAGCAACCACCCGCAGGCGCGGGAACGCATCGCGCAACTGCACCGGGCGTTCCTGAACGCCCGCCTCCCCGGTCGCACGCTCATCACCACGACCGCCTGGCCCGCCACGACCATCACCGCCCGCGACCTACCGAAGGTCCGCGACCGGCTCGCCCGCTTCTACCGAGGCAGCGACAACCTCCCCGCCGGGCTCGCCTCCACCGACGCACGCCGACAGGTCGCCGCTGGGCTGAACCGCTCACGGCTGTTCTGGATCGACGCCGATTTCACCGACCTGGCCGAACACGCCGCCGAGACGGTTCCCGACGTCACCATCAGCCGTGACCTCATGCCCTCCACGGACGGGCTGCTCGTGTGGTCGAGGCCGGTGACGCATCGGCAGATCACCGCCGCGTCCTGGACCGCCAGCCGCGACGGCTGGTACCTGGCCGCCTACCGCACCATCGGCGGGGGACTGGACGGCACACCGCTGCAGCGACTGCGCGAACACGTGGGCTGGCTCGCCCCAACGAGCATCGTCCACCTGCAGGAGCAGCACGTGCTGCCGGGTGACCATCCAGCAGCACCACTGCTCGCGGCGTGGCTGCTGATCGCGCAGCAGGCCGCCCAGGTCACCTCAGCAGACGTCGACAAGGCCGTGCGCAAGGCCTACGCCCGCGCCAACCGACCCGTACCTGAGGTGCGGGTCGTCCGCATCCGTGGCAACCGCACCACCACACCGACCAGCACCCGATCGGCGCCCGGCGACTCCGGGCGCTCCCACACCAGCCGGATCTGGGTGTCCGGCCACTGGCGCAACCAGCCACACGGACCCGGCCGAGCGCTGCGCCGGCCCGTCTACATCAACCCGTTCCTCCGAGGCCCCGACGACGCCCCGATCAAACTCAGCACCACCGTACGCATGCTCAGCAGCCGCCAGTCCAAGCCGAAGAACTATGGATAGATAGCGAAGTCGGCGGCGGCAGGGACTACGTCCCATCCGCCGCCGACTTCGAATGCGACTTGTAGATGGACGGGCGTCGGGGCGCCGCCGTCGGTGGGTACAGGGTTGAGCACAGGCCCCTGGCGCGAACACCCGACGGCTGGTGTCGACCCGCCGCTGGGCGGTACGCCAGTCGATGGATCGCGTCGAGTCGTGCTTCAGCAACGCCGTCGCCGAGGCCACCTTCTCCTCCATCATCAAGGTCGAGTACGTCGACCGCCGCCATGGTCCCCTGCTTGCAGGAAGGCGGGCCAGCGGAAGGCTGTCGTGCAGGCCGATTTGCCCGTATCCAATCACTCGGGTGTGACCCAATCGCGGCGGTGTGAGCCACGTCGCGGAAGCCCCACGCACGCCGGTCGCCTCCTGAAGTGTCGGTGGCGCGTGGGAAGGTCAAGGCAGCAACAATCCCGAGGATTCGAGAAGGTGATATCCAGTGGTCGAACTACACCCCTCGGCGTACCTACGAGCCGCCGCCTGGGTACCCGATGACGACCCGGAGCGACCCTGGGAGGACGCCGCCGGCGTTGCTGCGGACTGGATCTGGGAGCGCAGTAAGGTCGAAGGGGTAGCCCCACTCCTGGTGACCAACACCTTTCAGAACGGCGTCGGCATCGAATGCCTAGACGAAATTGCTCGCCGTGGCGGTCAGGCGACGCCGCAGGGCAAGCAACGGTTCGATCGCGGCCCGGTGCTGGCCTACGTGCCGGATGAGCGAACGTTGAAGTTCGCGCTCGATCTTGCCCGCGGCTACTCGCTCGCGGTCGTGGAGACGGTCAGCTTCCCGCTTGCTGAGTGGGCGGCGGGTGCGGGAGCCATCAATCTTCTCGACGGAAGTACGAGCACGAGCAGCATCCCGGATGACGTCAAGGCCGACCTCGATCGCGCGGTGTTTTTCGGCGGCAATAACGGTTGGACTGGGCCGGACGAGAAGCAGCACGCTCGCGCTCACCTCGGGCGCCATGTCCAGTCCGGGCGTCTCGCGCCAGAGCAGGCGGCGTCCTACGTTATGACGCAGGGCGTCTCCGACAGGGGAGCCAAGAGGCTGCGCCTACTCCTCGAGAAGCTGGCGTAGCGCTTGTGCAGGAACTTTACGATCTCGCTTTCGCGCGACTCGACCGTGTGTCCGCCAAGCGCCAGGAGTTCGCTAAGTGCTGGGCGAGGTACATCTCGGTGCATCCGTGGGACATCGATGTACGGAATGCCGATCCCTGCACGTTGGAGATCTTGGCAGTCACGCGCGAGCCAGCGCCGGTCGAGCTGGCCCTGATCTTCTCCGAGTGGCTGGCAGCGCTGCGGGCGTCGCTCGACAATGCGATCTACGCCCTGGCCTCCGCGACCACCGGCCAGAACCCCCCGCCGCAGGCCGAGCGCATCCAGTACCCGATCTGCTCGACCCCGGCTGAGTTCAAGAGCCAAGCAAAACGCCTCGTGATGTTGCCAGTGCACATCATTGAGGCGCTTGAGAAGTCGCAGCCCTACCAGTCCCCATGGGGCCCTGAGAGCAACCTGACCTGGTGGGTCAACGAGCTGGCCCGGAAGGACCGCCACCGAGCGCTCCACGTCGGGCTCGGCCGTGTTGACGAGCACCGCATCCGCGTTGCGCTTCCGGTCGGCGTCACCATTACGTTCGATGAGACCGTCGAGCCGTACAGCCACATCGAGCGAGAACTGGTGGTCGGGCGCTTCACGGCCAGCCGACCGCTGCGGCCGCGGGAGATTGTCGCGGACTTGACGGGCATCGCCATCGCGCCGGAGATCCAGGCCTGGGCCAGCTTCCGATTGGATGGTAGGCGACAGCCGCTCCAAGACCGAATGGTCTACACCGAAATCTTCACGCGCAACCATCTGGAACACATGGCTCTGATGGGCGGATGCGTGCCGCCTGGCGGGTTCAGGACGTTCGATCCCGCCGAACCGGAAGGTGGGGCGGAACACGCTGAGCAAGCCGGTCGTCAACCGCCACGCACGGGACCTGTGCTTTGAGCACCAATCGGACCAGCTCCTACCGAGAACGGTGCGGTCATGTGCCGGGCGCTGGTGTGCTGCTGTAGTGATGGTGGTGGCAGGGAGCGTGCACCTTGACCTTCCAGCGCAGGCGGATCTTGTCGAGCTTCTCGGGGCTTACGGTTTGGCTAGCAGGGCGGCGAGATGATCGTCGAATGACTGCGCAAGGCTTGCGAGTAGGGCTTGACCTTTGGCTGCGGTAGCTGCTGACGGGCGGCCAATGATTCCGGTCTTCGTGTAGGCCCCCATCCCGTGGACTAGCAGCATTGACCGGTCGTCGGCAGCGTGGTCGCCATCGGCGAAGTCTTCGCCGACCGCGTCGGGCTGTACATGCAGAAGGATGGACACTTCCAGCTCACCGGCGTGCATATCGTCGTGCGCGTTACTGTCCAACCGGGCGTGCTGCCGCGCTTTGCTCCAATCAGCGCGGGTGGGGAACAGCGTCATTGAGCCGGGCGCCGTGGCGTTGGCGGTCTGCACGATGTTGGACAGCACGTAGTTGCCGCCGTGTCCATTGACGATGGCCAGCCGGGTGATCCCACGTGCACTGAGCGAGGCTCGGACGTCCTCGACTATGGCTGAGAGGGTTTGGTGGCTGATGCTGACCGTGCCGGGCCAGCCGGCGTGCTCATGGGAGCACGACAGGGTGATCGGTGGCAGGAACAGGACGTTGTGCCGCCGTGCGATGGCTGCTGCTATCGCGGTCGCGACGATTGTGTCGGTAGCCAGCGGCAGGAACGAACCATGCTGCTCAAAACTACCAATGGGCAAGATCGCTACCTCGGGTGCACGGGCGGCTATGTCGGTGCTGGTCATGAGCGGCAGCAGGTCCATGCTGCTCATCTTGGCATTGCCTTGTCACTGCGGCGCGCTGCGTGTCGATGAAGGCCCGCACCGAAGGCAGGGCGCCCTGCCGGCGCAGCGCTATCGCGAGTGGCTGGGTTGCCCGGATGACACGGTAGGAGGCGGTCTCGTCTGCAAGGCGCAGCGCGGTCATTCCGTGGTCCGCGGCGCGTTCGGGGTCGTGGTGCAGGTAGCACTCAGCTAGGTGGGCATGCCAGAGCCCTGCATCGAGCGGAACGATGGCGTCCAGTCCGTTGAGGAGTTCCTCGAGGATCGAGGCGGCGGAGGCCGGGTCGCCGAGCAGGTGCCTGCAGCGGGCTTCGACTGCGGCAACGTAGCGCAGGTCGCAGTGTTGGGCGAAGTCGTCTTCGTCGGCGTCGGTGCCGGCGTTGAGCACCTCACGCCGGGCGGTCGTGATTGTGGTGAAGGTGCCGGCATCGTCGCCGCTGGCGGCGAGTGCTTCGGCCGCGCGGGTTAGACACAATGCGCGGGTGCGGGCGGGGACTGGGCCTGGTGTCAAGGACCGGCGTGAGAGGCTGATAGCGGCGCGGATGTCGCCGTTGTCGAGGGCGCGCTGGCTTCGCCGCATAAGGGTGTAGGCAGTGAGTGGCCGGTCGTCGGCTTGCGCCGCGCGGTGGTGCGATCGGTCCAGCCACGCCGCCCCGTCGGGATGGGTGAGGGTGTTGTCGGCGATCCAGCTCATGAACTCCGACCAGCGGGCGTCAATAGGCGCGAGGTGCGATCTGGCACCGTCGCGTTGGAGACGCTCGAGGATATCGAGGTGCTCGCGCACGCGGACTCCGAGTTCAGGCCAGGTGCGGGTGGGCTGAGCGATCAGTTGGTCGAGTTCGCGTCGCCACGCATCGAGATCGCCATAGAGAAGTTGATCGTTGATATGAGTCGATGGGCCGATGCCCGGCTGATCCTTTAACCCTCGGGGAGAGCTGAGGTCAGCAGTGCGTCGTGGGCTGTAGAGGCCGAGGTCGGCGTCTGTGGCGGCTCCGAGCACCTCGCGGAGGGCGGCGCGGCGTTCCCGGCTGGGCCAGCGGTGTTCTCCACGTTCGAGTTTGCCAACCCAGCGGTAATCAACGTAGTGGGCGGTGAGGCTCCGACCGGGGTAGAGGCGGTCGAGCGCAGCGTTGACGGCGTCGGCTAGTTCGGCCCGGGACATGCGCTGCCCAGGACGCCGGGGCGACGGCAGACCGGCACGTCTCTCGGCGAGTACCGTGTTCGGCGTGATCAGCGTCTCCGGATGCCGAGGCACTGACTCATCCTCCCCGTGGGCCAGGCTGAACTCATGAAGGTGTGTGGACGCGCGTCACGTCACCCGCTGCCGCCATCGTTACGGCGGGCGCACTCAGCGTCAAGCACGCCCTGAGCGTTGCCGCCGACATAGGCGTCGCAAGCCTTCCAAGCCCAGCGCGTTCCGGCTGGGCCACAGCGCGAGAGGCTCCTGTTTCGCTACTCGCTCCGTGGCAATTTGCGGATTCGCATCGCCAACATGAATCCCGTCGCATCACTGTCTCATCAATAGCGGGCTCGTATCGCGGCCCATCGGCGGCGAGCACCGGGCGCTGGGGACGAACGCGAGCGGCGACTGCGGCGGCGGGCTCGAATCTGCCGCCGTGGCGGGCAGGATCGCTGCGTAGCCGCGTTAGTAGTCAGGCATGTTTTCGCAGGTCACGTGCTGGTCGGAGCGCAAGTAGGTCCGCGAGGTCGGACCGCAGGTCGGCATTCCCAGCTCCGCGTCGTTCGGTGATCGTTGACTTGCCCGCGAACTACTCATCAATGCCGGGCGCTCGCATGAGGAGGAGTGAATGCGCCGGACGCACTCCCGACCGACGAAGGCCATTCAATCCTCTCGGTTGCTCCTCCGCAGATAGCAGCCGCCGCAGTGTCTCCCGAACATCTTCCGGAGAGTTCGGCTCCGGCGCACACAACCCGCACTATCCCCTCGTCAGGAGCGCAGATGACGACCTCTGATGACTTGGCCTACTACGGCTACCGGCAGGAACTGGCCCGGCAGCTGCGGTTCCGCGACCTCGTGGCGTACGGGCTGGTGTACATGGTGCCGATCGCGCCGATGGCGATCTTCGGCAGTGTGTATGCCGGCTCGGGTGGGATGGCGGCTCTGGCCTACGCGATCGGCGTCGTGGCGCTGGTATTCACGGCGTTTTCGTACGCGCAGATGGTGAAGGCGTTCCCGATGTCGGGCAGCGTCTACAACTACGCGGGCCGGGGCATCAGCCCGCCGGTCGGGTTCCTCGCCGGCTGGGTGATCCTCCTCGACTACGTCCTCGTACCGGGGCTGCTGTATCTGGTGGCGTCGGTGGCGATGCACACCACCGTGCCCGCCGTGCCGGTGTGGGCGTGGCTGTTGGGCTTCGTCGCGGTCAACACCATCGTGAACTCGGTGGGGATCCGGATGACCGCGGTGGTGACTCGGGTGATGCTGGTCGGCGAGCTGATCGTCCTGGCGGTCTTCATCGCCGTCGCCGGCTGGGCTGTCGCCTCCGGGAAGGGCCGCTTCAGTGGGGAGGCGTTCTACAACCCGGACACGTTCACGTGGTCGGTGGTGGCGGGCGCGGTGTCGATCGCCGTGCTGTCCTTCTTGGGCTTCGACGGGATCAGCATGTTGGCCGAGGAGGCCAAGGGCGGCGCGCGGCAGATCGGCCGGGCGATGGCCGTGGGTCTCGTGCTGGCGGGGGTGTTGTTCATCGGGCAGACGTGGCTGGCCGCGATGCTCGTCCCCAACCCGTCCGGGCTACTGGCCGACGGGGACCCGAACGGCACCGCCTTCTACGACGCCGCCCAAGCCACCGGCGGGAGCTGGCTGGCAACCCTGTGTGCGGCGGCCACCGCGGTGGCGTGGGGTCTGCCGAACTCGATGGTCGCCCAGGTCGCCACCTCCCGCCTGTTGTATGCGATGGCCCGGGACCGGCAGCTGCCCGCCTTCCTGGCGAAGGTGTCCATCCGCCGGAGCGTGCCGATCAACGCGACCCTGCTCACCGGCGCCGTGTCCCTTGTCCTCAGCCTGTACATGGCCACCCGAGCGGACGGGATCACCCTGCTGTCGTCGCTGATCAACTTCGGGGCGATGGTCGCGTTCCTCGTCCTGCACGTCTCCGTCGTCGTGCATCACCTCATCCGCGGCCGCAGCCGCAACTGGTGGGCACACCTGGTGATGCCCGCGGTCGGGTTCGCGATCTTGGCCTACGTGGTGGTGAACGCCAACATCGCCGCCCAACGTATGGGCCTGGCCTGGCTCACCGTCGGCGTGCTCGTGCTCGCCGGCCTGTACCTGTCGGGACGCCGACCAGTCCTGTCCGGTCTGGCGCCTGCGACTTCGCAGCAGCGGCGTGACGTGGAGAGGGTGTGACCAGCATGGAGAAGATCACCTACCGGCCCGCGCGAGACGAGCTCGCCTACACCTTCGGCGGACGCATGCCCGTCGCCCACCTCCGCTCCGGCGACGTCCTCAAGGTTTTCACCGAGGACTGTTTCGGCGGGCTCGTCCGGGGGCCGGCGGATCTGCCGTCGCAGGTGTGCCGCATGCCCTACCTCAACCCCGTCTCCGGGCCGTTCTTTATCGAGGACGCCGAGCCCGGCGACACCCTCGCCATCCACCTCGCCTCCATCACCCCCGCCCGCGACTGGGGAGTGTCCTCGACGTTCCCGCACTTCGGCGCCCTCACCTCCACCTCCCACACCGCCACGTTGCAGCCGCCGCTGGAAGAGCGGGTGTGGGTGTACGGCATCGACCGCCAGACCGGGATCGTGCGGTTCCAGGCCACCGAAACCGACCACAGCGTCGACCTGCCCTTGGAGCCGATGATCGGCACGATCGGGGTCGCCCCCGGCGGGATGGAGGCCCGCTCCACCATCGTCCCCGACGTCCACGGCGGGAACCTCGACACCCCACAACTGCGCGCCGGCACCACCCTGTATCTCGGGGTGAGGGTGCATGGGGCGATGCTCGCCCTCGGCGACGGCCACGGCCGCCAAGGCGACGGCGAGGCCTGCGGCGTCGGCGTCGAAATCGCGACCAGCACAACCCTCACCATCGAGGTGATCAAGGGTGTGCCGACGGTGTGGCCGCGTCTGGAAACCGACACGGCGATCATGTCGATCGGCTGCGCCCGCCCGCTGGAGGACGCCTACCGCATCGCCCACCACGACCTCGTCGGCTGGGTCGAGTCCCTGACCGGCCTGGACACCCTGGACGCCTACCAGCTGGTGTCGCAGGCGGGGCGGGCGCCGATCGGCAACGTGTGCGACCCCAACTACACGATCCTGGCCGCGGTCGACAAGGCGCTGCTGCCCGCGCCCGAAGCCGCCTATGGCGGTGTGCACTCCCGGCTGCGGTCTTTCGCCGCTCGGCTGGGTGGGGGAGTGGCGCGATGAGCGTTCCTCGACTGCCGCTGCGGGACGAGCTGTTCCTGCTCGGCCACGACGACGACACCGGCCACCCCCACATCCACCGGCAAGCCCTGGCGCTCGGTCTGGCCGGCGCGGTCCTGATCGACCTGTTCCTCACCGGCCGAATCACCCTCGACCCCCAGGCCGCCCAGACCGACCCTCACCCGACCGGCGAGCGGTGGCTCCGCCTACACACCGACCAACCGGTCGGCGACCTGATCAGCGACACCGCCATCGCCGCCATCCGCCACGGCCGCACCCCACCACCCGTGAAGGCATTCCTGCGCACGTTCTCCGCGGACCTGTACGAGCGCACCCGCGCCGGCCTCGTCGCCGCCGGCATCCTCCGCCAACACACCCGCCGCCGCCTCGCCGGGCTCGCCCGCACCGACACCTACCTGCCCACCGACACCAAATGGCCAGTCATCGCCAGAGCCCGCCTGCGCTACCTCGCACACGGCCGCGAGCAACCCGACCACCACACCGCCGCACTCGCCGGCCTCGTCGCCACCCTCGGCCTCACCGAGCACCTCTACCTCGACGACGACACCACCACCCTCACCCGACGGCTGAAAACGATCGCCGACCAACACCACCGGACAGTGCGGGACATCATCACCGCCGTCGACGCCGCAGTCGGTGACCTCGCCACCGCCGCCTACCGATGAGCGTGACAGGGGGAGAGCTATCCGATGAATCCTGCTGTGCGCATCCGTCCTGCACGCTGGACGGACAAGAACGCGGTCGCCGCGCTGATCGCCGACGCCCTCCACCCCACCCCGCTCGCCGCCTGGCTCGTACCCGACCCTGCGCAGCGGCGCCAGGTGCTCACCGACGTCCTAGGGATCTGGGTGGAACACGCCATGTTCTTCGGCGACATCCACCTCACCGATGACCACACCGCCGCCATCGTCGGCTTTCACCGCTACCGGCCCATCCCACCACCGGCGCAGTACCGCATCCGGCTCACCGACGCCGCCGCCGGCCACGCCAGCCGATTCGACCTGCTGGACAGCCTGATGTCCCTGAAACAGCCCACCGAACCGCACTACCACCTCGCGTTCCTCGCCGTCCGCACCGACAACCAGAACGCCGGCCGTGGCACCGCGATGCTGACCCACCACCGCAGCCGCCTCGACCGCATCGACCTTCCCGCCTGGGCCACCGTCCCCTCAGGCGGGGAGGATCTGCTCACCCGCTACGGCTACACACCCCGACCCGCGATCGCCCTGCCCGACGGGCCGACCCTGCACCCGATGCGCCGCAACGCCCACCGCGACAGCGGCAGCGCCATGCCGATCAACCCGGCTCGCCCGGTCGACAACCGCTGGCAGGGTTTCCATGTCTAGCCCTGGCGCTCTCATCACCGAACACGCCGGTCCCGCGATCGACCACGGAACAGGCCGGGACATGCGCCTCCGACATTCGCCTATCGGTCCGCCGAAAGCGACCGCTCCCAGATGCCCGCCGACGCCCACGGCCATGACCAAAACCCACGGCGTGGTGACAAGCCCCTGGCCCACGAGCGGCTAATTCTCTCCCCAGCCAGCCTCGCTGGACCAGGTCTCCACGACCCAACCAGCCAGATCCAAAGGCGAAGCGGGACGTCAGTCCGGCAGCCCCGACCCGAAGGATTCCGATGACATCGCAGGTTGACGACGCCACCACGTTGCGCCAGGCCATGGTGAACAGGCTGCGAGAGGAAGGTCTCATCAACTGCGACAGCGTCGCCGCGGCGATGAGGGCGGTGCCCCGGCACGACTTTGCCCCCGGCGAACCGCTGGAGAAGGTGTACCGCACCGACACCACCCTGGTTCCGAAGATCGACGCTCAGGGGCGCCAAACCAGCGTGGTCTCGGCCTCGCACATTCAGGCCATCCAGCTCGAACTGGCCGAGGTGCGGCCGGGCATGAACGTGCTGGAGATCGGCTCGGGCGGATACAACGCCGCCCTGATGGCGGAGATCGTCGGGCCGACCGGTTCGGTGACGACCGTGGACATCGATGCCGACGTCGTGCATCGCGCCCGCGCGGGCCTGCACAGGGCCGGCTACGAGCAGGTCAACGTCGTGCTCGCCGACGCCGAACACGGCGTGGCGCAGTACGCGCCGTATAACCGGATCATCGTCACGGTCGGGGCGTGGGACATCCCGCCCGCCTGGCTCGATCAGCTCACCCCGGACGGCCGGATCGTCGTGCCGCTGCGCTTCGCCGGGATCACCCGCCTGATCGCCTTCGACCGCACCCCCGGCAGCCCGGTGCTGACGGCCGGCAACTACCGGCTCGGCTCGTTCGTGCCGATGCAGGGCGACGGCGCCGCCAGTGAGCAGCTGATCCCGGTCACCCCCGACGTCGGGCTGCGCCTCGATCAGAACAGCGCCCTCACGTTCGACGTGCCGGCGCTGCGCAAGGCGCTCCACACCAAGCCCGTGGAGAGCTGGTCGGGCGCGCCGTTCGACATGCCCGACGAGCTGGAGCTGTACCTGCTGACCAGTGGGCCGGAACTGCCGATGCTGCACGCCGCGCAGGCCGCGGTCGAGCAGGGCGTGGTCAACCCCACGGTACGCAACGGCACCCCGGCGCTGGTGCGCGGCGGCAGCTTCGCCTATCGCATCAAACGGGAGAATCCGCAGACCGCCAGCGGCTACGAGACCGGTGTCATCGCTCACGGGCCGGAAGCCGAGCAGGTCGCCGGCGAGCTGCTCGCGATGATTTGCACCTGGGCGGACTGCTACTACCGGCGCGGCGCTGCCCACATCACCTACCACCCGAACACCGCCGACACGAGCGGCCTGATCGGCTGGCACACCACCAAGCGACACGGCGCCCTCGCCGTCGCCTGGCCGTAGAAGACTTCGGCGCTCACCTCAGCGGCCCACGCCGGGGCAGCGTCGGAGAACACCTATCACCCCAACCAGGAGGTTGTCATGACCCATCTCGCCACGGTCCAGCCCGACGTCGACGACGGCGCCCTCGACGACTTCGATCTCGACATCGAGTTCATCGAGGCCGGCGGCACCGTCGAGCACATCATCAAGATGACCGAGGACAACTGCGGCAGCACCTGCGCGTCGGCCTGCACCAGCTGCTGACCAGCCGCATCCGCTGGTGGCCCGCTCTGATGGCCAGCCCGGTCCACGTGAGCAGGCCATAAGGCAAGCCTTCAACATCCGGTCAGGAGTGCCCGGCCCCGGGGGGAGACCAGCTCTCGAAGGTCGGGCACTCCTCACCCACAGGCAGATGATCACGCCTCTTGGGGAGGCTCGTGTACCGCACCGTGAACGATGCCTTGCTGCTCCGGGCGGCCATGCTTCGCCCCGGCCAGCTCGGCGCATGGCCTGACCTGACCAGCCCCGACTCGGCGACCAATTGGCGGCCGTGGCTTGCCGACACGTTGACGATTCCAGGGTTCTCGGCAGCCGTGGCCCACGCGTCACCGGACCTCGCCGAACGGGCCACCGCCGCCATCAACGGCGGCCTGTCGCAATCCGACGCCCGCCGGGTGGTGCTCGCGGTCATGCGCTACCTGCTGCGCGCCACGACCCGTGCCACACCGTACGGGTTGTTCGCCGGCGTCGCCGCCGCCACCGCGAGCCGCACCGGACGCATCCGCTGGGGCACCGCTCACCGCCCTGTCGCCCGCCTCCAGGCACCCTGGCTGGCCGCCGTCCTCGATCGACTGGAATCCGACGCGCGGCTGCGCCAGCACGTGATGGTGCGCGCCAACAACCTGCTGGTCGAGCGCAGCGGCAAGCTGGTGCTCGAGTACCGCGCCGCCACGACCGACCCCGCGGGCGCGCCCACGCATCTGCGCATCAAGGCCACCGACATGATCCGCGCAGCCCTGGCGCTGGCGGCCGCGCCGATCCGATGGGCCGACCTCACCGGCAAGCTGACGGCCGACTGCGGGGCGCCGCCCGAAGGCGCGCAGCGGCTGATCGGCCAGATGGTGACGGAGCGGTTGCTGTTGACCAGCCTGCGCCCGCCGTCGACCGAGACCGACCCCCTGACGCATCTGGTGGATCAGCTGGAGACCGCCCCAGCCGACGGCGGCGACGTGGCCGAGATCCTTGATCCGCTGCGTCGCGTTCGCGATCTCAAAGCCCTACACGACCGCGCGCCGGACGCAGCCATACGTGTCGCCTGCCGTCGGGACCTTGGCAGAGCCGCCGCAGCGATCCACCCGGGGCAAGCGGTCGGGGTGGATCTGCGACTGGACTGCGACCTCGTGGTGCCGACGACGGTGACGGCCGAGGCGTGCCGCGCCGCCGCCGCGCTGACCCGCCTCGCACGGCCCATATCAGCGGGGTGGCGGGACTGGCACGCGCGCTTCTTGGACCGGTACGGCCTGCACGCCCTCGTCCCGATCCTGGATGCGATCGATGCCCAGGTGGGCCTCGGCTACCCGGACGGCTTCACCGGCGAGCCGACCGATGCGTCGGCCGTCGTGACCGACAGGGACCGAGGGCTGCTTGCCTTGGCGCAACGTGCCGCTCTACACCGGGAACACGAGGTCGTCCTCGACGACGCCCTGCTGGAGAGGTTGGCCGGCCCTGCGCCGACCGAGATCCCGCCGACCGCCGAACTCACCGTGCGCGTGCACGCCGACTCCCTCCAGGCCATCGCCGGCGGCGACTTTCAGCTGTCGGTCGTACGGGCGTCCCCGCGAGCGTTCTCCACCGCAGGCCGGTTCCTGGACATGTTCGGCGCCACCGAGCGCCACCGGATCGCCTCCCGGGCTGCCGACAGCCCACCAGCCACCGTCGGAGCCTTGCTGGCCCAGCTGTCTGCGGTCACCCGGTACACCATCAGCCTGGACGTCAACCGCGTCCCCCAGGTGCTGCCGCATCTGATTCCTGTCGGCGAGTACCACGCCCCGTCGCCGGCGGCGATCGGCTTGGAGGACATCGCGGTAACCGCCGACGCGTACCGCCTGTATCTGGTGTCGATCTCTCGCCGGCGGGCGCTGCAGCCGGTCGCGGTGAACGCGGTCGAGCCGGTACGGCACGCCCACCCACTTGCCCGCTTCCTGGCCGAAGCGCCCATCGCACTCGCCACCCCGTGCACACCAGTGGAGTGGGGGCCTGCGGCCAAGGGCTTGCCGTTCCTGCCCGCGCTGCGGTACGGCCGGACGCTTCTGAGCCCCGCGCGGTGGCACCTGAGCGCCGCCGAACTGCCTGACCGGGAAGCCGGCTGGCAGCACTGGGACCGAGCGCTCACCACCTGGCGGGAGACCACCGGCTGCCCTACTGCCGTCTCGCTCGGTGCCGGCGACCAGACCCTCGGCCTCGACCTGAATGAACCCGCCCACCGAGCGCTGCTACGCGACCACCTGACCCGCAACCCCACCGCCCTGCTGCGTCTCCTCCCCGAAGGCGACGGTTGGATCGGCGGGCACCCGCACGAGATCGTCATCCCGTTGACCGCCACCACCCCGAGACCACCAGCGCCCCGCCTCACCAGCCCCCTGGTCGACGTCCGTACCCACGGCAGCCTGCCCAGCCGCGACCACCACTACCTGAAGATCTACGCCCGGCTCGAGGAACAAACCACCATCCTTACCGCCCACCTACCTCGGCTTGTCGGGCAACTCCCGCCGACGGGCAGGTGGTGGTTCCTGCGCCACGCCGACCCCGAGCCGCACCTGCGGCTGCGCATCAGCGGCCTGCCCATCGACGCCATCACCGGCTGGACACGAGAGCTGACCGACGCGGACCTGACCCGGCGAGTCCAGTGGGACACCGACTTCGGCGAGCCTGGCCGCTTCGGCAGCCCGGCCGCGTACCAGGCGACGACAGCCGTGTTCGCGGCGGACTCCGCAGCCGCGCTCGCCCAACTGGCCGTCACCACGCAACGGTCCGCGCCGGGGTGGCAGGCGTTGACCGCCGCGAGCATGGTCGACCTCGTCACGGCAGTCATCGGCGACCCGCAGGACGCCCTGCGATGGCTGATAGCCCGTACCCGCACGCACCGGCCAGCACCCCCAAGAAGCGTCTACGACCAAGCCATCCGTCTGGCCAACCCGTACGACCCCACCACCGTGACGTCCCTGCCCGGCGGCGAGAACCTGACGGACCGCTGGGCCCAACGCCGCCGCACAGTGGCTGACTGGCGCGACAGCCTGCCGACCGTCAGCGGCATCCCGCCGGTCGAGCTGCTGCCTGACCTGCTGCACCTGCACCACGTTCGCGTCGCCGGACTGGACCTCGACAGTGAACGAGCCTGCCTGCACCTCGCCCGCGCCGCCGCGCTGAGCTGGACGACAAGGAGCACCCCGTGACAACCCCAACTCTCACCACCAGATCGTCGGATGTGCTCGCGACGGTCTGCGCCAGACTCGCCAGCCCCTCCATCGTCGGCCCGTCACCCGACGGTCGGACCCGGCCGCAATCGCTGGCCGGCGGCGCGGCAGGCATCGCCCTGCTGCACATCGAGCGGGCCGTCTCCGGAGACGGCGACGAAGCGACCGCCCACCGATGGATATGCGCCGCGGCCAGCGAGCCGGTCAGCATCGGTCGTAACGCCGACCCCTTCCACGGCGCCCCCGCGCTGGCGTTCATGCTGCACACCGCCCGCCCCCTCGGCGGCTACCGCCGCGCCTTCGCCAATCTCAACGACGCCACGATCGCCCTGACACGGCAACGGCTGGCCGCAGCCCACGCCCGCATCGACCGCCGCGACCCGCTGACGATGTACGAGTTCGACCTCGTCCACGGCGTGACCGGGCTCGGCCTCTACCACCTGCACGCCCATCCCGACCACCGGGTCAGCCACGACTTGGTTGGCTACCTCACCCGCCTCACCGAACCCCTCAGCGAGCACACCGTCCAGCCGCCGTGGTGGCTGCCGTCCGGGCTCGGCGGCACACCACACCTCGACTTCCCGCACGGTCACGGCAACATCGGCATGGCTCACGGCATCAGCGTGGTCATCGCCCTGCTCGCCTACGCCATCCTCCACGGCCACGACACTCCTGCAGCCCGCAACGCCCTCGCCGCTCTCTGCGACTGGACCGACCACCACCGCCACGACGACCCCGCCGGAACATGGTGGCCCGGCTACGTCACCCCCGACGCCACCCCACGGCGGCACCGGCCGTCCTGGTGCTACGGCACCCCAGGCATCGCCCGCGCCCAGCAACTCGCCGGGCTCGCCCTGCACGATAAGGCCCGCCAGCAGCAGGCGGAGAACGCGATGCTCGCCGTACTAGGGGACACCACCCAGCGCGACCGACTCCCCGAGATCGGCCTGTGCCATGGCAAAGCCGGACTCCTCCAGTCCGCCTGCCGCATGGCTACCACCAGCACCGACCCGCGCCGCTCGGCCCAGCTCACCGCCCAGCTACTTGGCCTTGCCGCAGAACTCGCCGCCCAGCTCGCGGCCGACATCCACGCCGATCCGGAGCTGATGGACGGCACGGCGGGAGCCGCGCTTGCCCTTCACACCGCCGCCACCGGCACCTCGGCCACCGGCTGGGATGCCTTCCTCGCCCTCAGCTAGACGAGGGAACGCGCTGATGACGGCACCCGAATGGCGGCAGACCACGATCGCCTTTCCTGACCCCCGGACAGCAGAGCAGGCAGCCAGGATGTATCTCGCGCCGATCCTGGCCGAAGCCGCAGCCCGCCACCTCATCACCACCTGGTTCTACGTACGCAAAGACAACTGGCGGCTGCGCTACCTCCCCGCCACCACGTCAGACGCCGACCGCTACCTGACCAGCCAGTTCGCTCGCCTGCGGCACGACCGGCGCATCAGCGCCGCCGTCGCCGGCATCTACGAGCCTGAGACCCACGCCTTCGGTGGCACCACAGCCATGGACACCGCCCACCGGCTCTGGCACCACGACAGCCGCCACCTACTCACCCGCAGCAGCGATCACACTCCCGGCCGCCAACGCGAACTGTCGATCATGCTCTGCGCCACGATGATGCGAGCGGCGGGCCTCGACTGGTACGAACAAGGCGACGTATGGGCACGCGTCGCCAACCACCGAGACCCACCCCAACCCGCGCTCGTCGACTCCCTGCTCAACGCCGCGAGAAGGCTCCTCACGGTGGACCCGGCCAGCCTCACCCGCCACGGAGCGCCGCTGGCCAGCTGCCACACCTTATTCGAGGCTTACACATCCGCCGGGGACACCCTCCGGCACCTCAACCAGACCGGACAGCTGCGCCGCGGCCTGCGAGCCACCCTCGCACACCACGTGATCTTCACCTGGAACCGGCGCGGTATCCCCGGCCCGCACCAGGCGGCCCTCGCCACTGCCGCCAAGACCGTCATCTTCGGCCCCGACCCCACGCACAGCACTCACACCCCAGGCGGTAACTCGTGAACCCGGCCGTCGCCCGCAGATTCCCGCTGATCGCCCGAACCAGACCCGTCTGCACACCCCTACCCCAGCGCGTAGCCGAACTCCAGAAACGCGCCCACAACGCCCGGGACCATGACGACGTGGCCGCCGCGACCGCAGTATTCAACCTCGCCGCGCTCCTTGCCTCCGACTCCGGCATGCCCGACCTCGCCCGCACCTGGTGCCACCGACTCGCCACCGCCGCACTCGACCACGGCAGCGATCCCCAGCACGCACTCGAACCCATCGTGAACCTCGCCCGCCTCCACATCCGCGCCGGCGACGGCCCCACCGCCTGGACTCTGCTGGAAACCCTCTTCCATGCCATCGACACCCGCACCGACACCGTCATCGACGGCCTCACCATTCCCGCCGCCCGGCTCACCGATGCACCCGGCGCCCACACGAAGACACGAACCTGGCTGTGGACGATCCTGCTCGGCACCGGCGCCCACGCCCTCGCCACCGCCGACCGATGGGACGAAGCCAGCCACCGCCTCAACCAATACAACGGCATCGGCGCTCGCATGCTCGACGGCAGACAGATCACCGTCATCGCCCACGCCACAGCAGGCCGTCAACACCAGGCACGCGCGATGCTCGATGCCACCCAACCCGGCGAACCCTGGGAAGACGCCGTCACCGCCTGCCTGCGCCTGCTGACGGCAGGCCCCGATCTCAGGGACGAGCACGCGAGCAAGGCGCTGATTGCTTACCGAGCCCTCGGGCCCGCCAAGCCCGGATTTACCGTCTTCCAGACCCGGCTCGGCCTCACCCTGTTAGACGCCCTCGGCAAAGACCACCCAGCCGCCGAGCAGATCGCCGTCGAACTGATCCAACACGCCGCCGGCGACGGATACGCAGCACGCGACCTACTGACTCACGCCACCTGTCTAGCCGCCGCCGGCCGTCGCCCGGCCAACCAGCTCACGGCGCTCGTATCAGCATGCGGCTTGGATACAGGCACCCTGCCAGCGGCGCACCTGGAAACGCTGCTTCACGCGCTCAACATCGCCGAATCGGTCATAGCGCGCCCTCGCGTGCGCTCTACAAGCCGACGGGTAACCCCCGGCTCCACCGATCCGGCAACTCCTCGAAGGCGGGCTGCCGGCAGATTGAGATGATGGCCGGTTCGTCACCAGGAGGATGAGGACAATGCGTTAGGCGTCATAGTCGCCCTGCCCACAGGCGGTCGACCCGGTACCGGTCGGGACGCTGGACCACACGTCGTCGCAGTTGACGAGGCCAGCACCACGGGGAGCGGCAGCCTTTCAGTTGATTTACGCCCAGGTTGGAGTACTACGCCTTCAGTTCGTTCCGGTCCGTGGCGGTGACGCAGAGCCCCGGGCTCCCACGCCGGGGTGTCGCACAGGGGTGCCGTCTCGTTTCCCGTGGCGGCGATGACGGCCACGCCCTTTGTCTGCGCGTACGCGATCGCCGCGGTGACGGCGGGATCAACCAGAGCAGATCTCGTATGATCGCGCCACATACGGCATCCTCTGGCGCATTCGTTGCCCACGCCCTTCATCCGTTTTAGCCGGTCTGGCTCGGTAGGGCCGATGACGAGGCAGGCACTGCTCAGGTCAAGGGCTTGATGACCGCGTAGGCGGAGGCGACGCCAGCCAGGTCAGGTCCGAGGCTGACCTGTATGGCGGCCGCGGGTAACGGCATACTGTTCCTGATCGCGTTGCCGTCGCAGGGCAGTTCGCCACTGGCCACGGGCGTGTTCGGGTTCGGCTTCGAGCTGAGCAGTTCATACTTGATGGCCCGGCCCGGGACCGCAGATATGCAAGCGGCGTCAAGCGCGTACTGCTGGCCCGTGCGGGCCTCTGCGCGTACCGCCCGGTCCATCGTCTGGGTCGTGGCGGTGTAGACGACACGGCTGATCTCATCCGAGGTCACCGGGGGCACCGAAAGGGCCTGCGGTGCCTCGGCCGTGGGCAGGGGCGACACGGTGCTGGCAGGCTGCGCCGGGCTTACCTCTGACGCGGGGAAGGCATCATGGCTTGTGCAGCTGGTACTGGCGGCAAGGAGCAGCGCCGAGCAAAGCCTGAACGCGCGGTGTGAGGGCGGCATGCGCTGATCATCGCAGCGGTTCTCAAGCTCCTGCTACCGCATGCGACGGGAGCAGTTCCAAGCCTTCCCATGATCGTCCGCACCGGATCACCCCCGCATGCGCGGGGAGCAGTACAGCGAGTCCGAACCGGCCGCGCTGACGAAAGGATCACCCCCGCATGCGCGGGGAGCAGCGGTCCACACCTAGGCGGCGGGCCAGCTCGGATGGATCACCCCCGCATGCGCGGGGAGCAGCTGTTCCCGTACACGGTGGCGTCCGGGGGCACGGGATCACCCCGCATGCGCGGGGAGCAGGACGAACAGGTACGCGGCGCGGTCGACGCCTACGGATCACCCCCGCATGCGCGGGGAGCAGGTGGCGCAGGCCGAGCAGCAGCGGCAGTCGTCGTAGATCACCCCCGCATGCGCGGGGAGCAGGGCCGCTCGATCAGCGCCTGGTGCACGTCCGGGGGATCACCCCCGCGTGCGCGGGGAGCAGCGGGCGTGCGCGGGCATGTCGAACTCGCCGGCCGGATCACCCCCGCATGCGCGGGGAGCAGTCGCGAGCCGCCTCGGCCAGCTGCTCGGTGACCGGATCACCCCCGCATGCGCGGGGAGCAGGTCGGGTTCTTCGTCGTGCCGTACGCGACGAAGGGATCACCCCCGCATGCGCGGGGAGCAGCCGAGGAGGACCGCTACCAGGTGTGCGACGACCGGATCACCCCCGCATGCGCGGGGAGCAGTCCCAGCGGGCCCGCCGGAACCAGGCCGGAGCGGGATCACCCTCGCATGCGCGGGGAGCAGCGGGGTGGCGGTGGCCCCACCATGCGGGTAACAGGATCACCCCCGCATGCGCGGGGAGCAGGTCTCGCCGATCTGGCCGTCGAGCTCCGCGGCCGGATCACCCCCGCATGCGCGGGGAGCAGCCCAACACCGCGGGTGGCCGCGACCCAGACCGGGGATCACCCCCGCATGCGCGGGGAGCAGGAGGCACGGCTGGTCCTCGCTGGCCTGCCCGCCGGATCACCCCCGCATGCGCGGGGAGCAGGACACCCTGGTCGAGCAGTTCGCGCGGGGCGCCGGATCACCCCCGCATGCGCGGGGAGCAGAAGATCATCGGCACCCGGAACCGGACCGTCTCGGGATCACCCCCGCATGCGCGGGGAGCAGTCCCGCCGCTGCACCCAGCTGGTGGTGTCCGTCGGATCACCCCCGCATGCGCGGGGAGCAGGGGGCCAACAAGAGCCAGGACCTCCTGGACACCGGATCACCCCCGCATGCGCGGGGAGCAGGGGGCCAACAAGAGCCAGGACCTCCTGGACACCGGATCACCCCCGCATGCGCGGGGAGCAGGCCACCCTCCAGGTGATCCCGTCCTTCAAGGGAGGATCACCCCCGCATGCGCGGGGAGCAGGCGTTCGCCTCCAGCTGGGCGACGATCCACCGGGGATCACCCCCGCATGCGCGGGGAGCAGCGGCCCTGGACGTCGGCGAGTTCGCGGTCACCGGGATCACCCCCGCATGCGCGGGGAGCAGACGACCATCCCGATCCTCGGCGGGGACGTCGACGGATCACCCGCATGCGCGGGGAGCAGGACACCACCCGCGGGAGCACCGCCTGGTACCTGGGATCACCCCCGCATGCGCGGGGAGCAGGATCAGCGCCCAGCTCACCCGGGCGAACCGGGAGGGATCACCCCCGCATGCGCGGGGAGCAGAATAGCCCTGACGTCAAGCCCTTGGGAGGGCGAGGATCACCCCCGCATGCGCGGGGAGCAGTCAACTCCCTCCGGTTCGTGGTCGGCCCGGTCAGGACCACCCCCGCATGCGCGGGGAGCAGATCGACCGGCCTTTCTCGGTGGCCGCCTCCCAGGGATCAGGGATCACCCCCGCATGCGCGGGGAGCAGACGTTCACCCGCGGCGGCCACAGCCACGTGCCGGGATCACCCCCGCATGCGCGGGGAGCAGCGTCCTCGCACTGCTGGTACAGCTCGATGGGGGGGTGTCCCTATGGGTTTCGTCAAGCAGCGACGGGGGCCGTCGGGCGTGGTTGGTAGGGGGTCTTGTGGCGGAGCATCGCGAATAGGACGTCGCAGCGGCGTCGGGCAAGGCAGATGAGGGCGGCGTTGTGGCGTTTGCCTTCGGCTCTTTTGCGGTCGTAGTAGGCGCGGTTGATGGGGTCGGCGAGGGCGGCGAACGCGGCGAGGAAGAAGGCGCGTTTGAGTTGCTTGTTGCCGCCGCGGGGTGGGTGTTCGCCGCGGATGCTGCTGCCGGAGCGGCGGGTGACGGGTGCCAGACCGGCGTAGGCGGCGAGGTGCCCGGGGGTGGCGAATGCGGTGCCGTCGCCGACTTCGAGCAGGATCCGGGCGGCGGTCCTGACGCCGATGCCGGGCATCGAGGTCAGGACCGAGGCAAGAGGGTGTGCATCGAGCATCCTCTCCACCTCGGCGGCGACCTGGTCACGCTGCTGGAGCACGTCACGCAGGCTGTCGGCCAGCCTCGGCAGGATCGTCTCGGCCGCCGTGGTGCCGGGAACCATGACGGTCTGCTCGTCCAGGGCCGTCATGATCTGCTCGACCAAGCGCTCGCCCATCCGAGGCGCGTTCTTGCCCGCGATCGCGGCCAGTTTGCGGCGGCCAGCCTTGCGCAGTCCGGCCGGGCCGCCGCAGCGCGACAGCAGCTCCAGCACGGCCTTGTGTTGCACCTTCGGACCGAGCACACGTTCCAGAGCGGGATGGATCTGGGTGAGCAGCCCCCGGATCCGGTTCGCCAGGCGGGTGGCCTCGCCGGCCAGGTCGTCGTCGAAGCCGACCAGGACCTCAAGCTCGGCCAGGGCGTCGTCGCCGACGTCAACACGGCGCAGCGTGTGCGGCAGGCTGCGGGCGGCATCAGCGATGACGTAGGCGTCGCGGGCGTCGGTCTTCGCGGCGCCGGGATGCAGGTCGGCGATGCGGCGCATCGCCAGCCCAGGCAGATAGGCGACCTGGTGGCCGCAGGCACGGGCGACCGCGACCGGTAGCGCCCCGATCGAGGCGGGCTGGTCGACCACGACCAGCACTCGCCCGTGCCGGGCGAGCTTGTCGAACACCTGCCGCAGCTTGGCCTCGGTATTGACCAGCGCCGCGTCGTGCAGCCGCTTGCCCTCGCGGTTCAGGGCGACGGCGTGGTGCCCGTCCTTGCCAACATCCAGACCAAGAAACACCTGGTAGTCGCCGTGCACCGCATCGCCTCCCCGCGACGTCGTCGGCCAGCCCGGTCGCCGATCTGGCGTCGACTGCCGGCAGCCACGTTACGAAGAGACCTACCCCAATACCGCAGGTGGCCGTGTCCCTATCAGCGGTCCGTCGACGCCACCCGACCCGGCGACAACACCCCCCGGATCATCCGTACGACAGGGGCAGTAAGTCATACCGGGCCGGGCGACCGAGCAGTCCCCGGCTGGGGACGATCAAAAAGGTAACGGGGATCACCCCCGCATGCGCGGGGAGCAGATCGACGCCGGCCACCTCGCCCGGCAGCGCTCCGGATCACCCCCGCATGCGCGGGGAGCAGGCCGGCAACCTGACGTCCGGGTTCGGTGGCACGGGATCACCCCCGCATGCGCGGGGAGCAGGTCTACGGCTGGGGCATCGCGGACCTCAACGCCGGATCACCCCCGCATGCGCGGGGAGCAGCCTAAGACCAAGCGCGGCAAGCGGTACGTGTCGGGATCACCCCCGCATGCGCGGGGAGCAGGGACGCGGTCGCCGACCAGGTGCACACCATGAAGGATCACCCCCGCATGCGCGGGGAGCAGCCCGGCGTCGCGGATCTCCTGCCGCACCCGGGCCGGATCACCCCCGCATGCGCGGGGAGCAGGTCAGCCGTCCGTCCTGCTCGGTCAGCAGCACGGGTTCACCCCCGCATGCGCGGGGAGCAGGGCTACGCCGGCGACGGCGAGGGTGTCGACGGCTTCGACGCCGGATCACCCCCGCATGCGCGGGGAGCAGGCACGTCCGGCGCGGCCGACCCGTTGAACCACAGGATCACCCCCGCATGCGCGGGGAGCAGGGGGCGCTGGCGATCGGGGTGCTGCGCGTGCCGGGATCACCCCCGCATGCGCGGGGAGCAGGTCGGCGGCGTCGTCGGTGCGGTCGTGAAGTACGGATCACCCCCGCATGCGCGGGGAGCAGGCCGCCTACGGCCGGGCCACCGGCGGCCTCAACGGATCACCCCCGCATGCGCGGGGAGCAGTTCACCCGGGCGGGCCGGGAGTTCGGCAAGAGCGGATCACCCCCGCATGCGCGCGGGGAGCAGTGTGCGTCGTACGTGGTGCCGTTCGGTACGTCAGGATCACCCCCGCATGCGCGGGGAGCAGGCGTTGTCGTGGCCGATGACGATGGGCAGCGGGGGATCACCCCCGCATGCGCGGGGAGCAGTCGCTGGCCGCCGTGGTGTTCGTCCTGCACGTCGGATCACCCCCGCATGCGCGGGGAGCAGGCAGATGCGGGCGGCAACGGTCAGATAGGTAGCGGATCACCCCCGCATGCGCGGGGAGCAGCGCCATGGTTCCGACCATGCGCTTGTAGGTCGCGGATCACCCCCGCATGCGCGGGGAGCAGTTCGTCGGCTTGCTGCGGCGGGCGGCGGCGGCCGGATCACCCCCGCATGCGCGGGGAGCAGATCTCCTGGTGCTGCTGCACGCCTGCGCGGAACGGATCACCCCCGCATGCGCGGGGAGCAGTGAGTGACTGCGTGCAGCCGGCCCAGCACCTTCGGATCACCCCCGCATGCGCGGGGAGCAGGGCGGCACGGCCCGCGTACGCCTCTTGCCGCCCGGATCACCCCCGCATGCGCGGGGAGCAGGGGCACAGCCCGGTCTCCTCGGCGCCGGCTTCCGGATCACCCCCGCATGCGCGGGGAGCAGACGTTCGACAACGCGGCGCAGGACAAGTACAACGGATCACCCCCGCATGCGCGGGGAGCAGGCGACCTCGTGCTCAACCAGACGTAGCGACACCGGATCACCCCCGCATGCGCGGGGAGCAGATCTTATCGGCCGTGATGGCGTTCGCCTTGATCGGATCACCCCCGCATGCGCGGGGAGCAGGGACCCGTTCTCCGCCCAGTGGTCGCGCCACGCGGATCACCCCCGCATGCGCGGGGAGCAGATCTGCTGCGCGGGCGTTGGGTAGACGCGGAAGGGATCACCCCCGCATGCGCGGGGAGCAGACCTTGGCGAACAACACGTGGACGGCGGTGCTCGGATCACCCCCGCATGCGCGGGGAGCAGCAGCCGCCGAGGTAGCGGACGTCGGCGCGGATCGGATCACCCCCGCATGCGCGGGGAGCAGCTGCACCCGGACGCAGGCGGCGACCCGGAGCAGGGATCACCCCCGCATGCGCGGGGAGCAGACTAGTCGTCGACGCAGGCCGCGATCTGCCGCGGGATCACCCCCGCATGCGCGGGGAGCAGGACCATCGCGGGCAGCTTTTCGTCGGCGTGTACGGATCACCCCCGCATGCGCGGGGAGCAGGGGCAGGCCGGGTCGAGGCCCGGAACGGTGCGGGGATCACCCCCGCATGCGCGGGGAGCAGCGCGCTCGCCGCAGTCAAGATCGGCCTGTCTGGGGATCACCCCCGCATGCGCGGGGAGCAGTCGTCCTGGGTGCGGCGCTCGTGCTCGGACAGCGGATCACCCCCGCATGCGCGGGGAGCAGGGCGGCCGCCGCGCGGCGTAGGCGGGCCAGCCGGGATCACCCCCGCATGCGCGGGGAGCAGCACGCCGTCTCACCGCAGATCACCGGGTACACCGGATCACCCCCGCATGCGCGGGGAGCAGTGGGAGCCCGCCGGTGTTGTCCACGCCGACGAGGGATCACCCCCGCATGCGCGGGGAGCAGGGTGGAGGTCAGGATCGCACCCGGCGCCTCACCGGGATCACCCCCGCATGCGCGGGGAGCAGGGGGGCGGCGGCACTGGCCGGCGGCAGGTACGGGGATCACCCCCGCATGCGCGGGGAGCAGCTTGTAGCTGCCGTCGAACGCGTCCGCCTTGCCCGGATCACCCCCGCATGCGCGGGGAGCAGGTCGCTGGCGGTCCTGCTGGTGATCGTGGCCGGGGATCACCCCCGCATGCGCGGGGAGCAGCGGGCCAGCGCGGCGGGCTGCCTCAGCCGGCACGGATCACCCCCGCATGCGCGGGGAGCAGGGCGATCCTTCCGTAGGGGTGCCCGTTGACTCGGGATCACCCCCGCATGCGCGGGGAGCAGACGAGCGTGTTGGATCTGACTGACGTTGTCTGAGGATCACCCCCGCATGCGCGGGGAGCAGGTGATGTAGACGGCCTGCGCGTACGGCCGGGCGGGATCACCCCCGCATGCGCGGGGAGCAGTTCGCGGGCGACGACGCGCAGCTGCAACGCACGGGATCACCCCCGCATGCGCGGGGAGCAGCTCATCCCGGCGCTGGGCAAGGCCACGGCAGCGGGATCACCCCCGCATGCGCGGGGAGCAGACCGCAACTCCGGTGAGCGTGACGGCCGCCCCGGGATCACCCCCGCATGCGCGGGGAGCAGATGGGCGAGGCGCGGGAGCACCTGGCGCTCACGGGATCACCCCCGCATGCGCGGGGAGCAGGCTTCCTGACCTGCGGCGTTAGAGATCAAGTACTCGGTTTTCCTTCACTTTGGTTCGCACACTCTTCTCCTGTCGAGTATTGAGGAGCCGGCGTGGTTTGGGTACAGCTGGCAGCGCCGTCGTGCCGAGGGGGCGGGGCAATCAGTGCGCGTAGATCTGTGAATCGGGCATCGAAGCCGGCCTCCTGTCCGTCTGTTGGTTTGTCCAAGCGTGGCCGGAGTTTACCTGCCTCCGACCGCCCTGCATCCGACGTTGGTTTGGTTGCCCTCGGCGGCGTAGCGGTCAACGATCCGGAAGGTGCCTGCCGGCGAGGGCCTGGGCTGTAGGGGCCCCTTCCGTGTTGTCGTCGAGCTCAAGCGTGTGGTGCAGCCATGTTCCCGGCCGGAATCCGAGAGGCGACGAGACGCGCAAGACGACGTCTGGGCGGTAGGTCGAGGTCTCTACGGCGTTGCCGAATGCCCTGTCGAGGCCAGAGGAGCTTGTATGAGCAGGTACCGGGCGCGCCTAAATCGCGTGGGTTGCTGCGGGTGCTCTAAGAGGTCCTAACAAAATGGTCTAGGGGCTTGTCCGGTGTAGACGATGATCTACAGTGTTCGGCCGTGAGGCGTGGTGAGCAGCCGCCGTGGATCGTGTCGGACGGGCTGTGGCAGCGCATCGAGCCGTTGCTGCCCAAGCCTGAGCGCAATCCTCGGCACCCGGGACGGAAGCGGATCCCGGATCGGCAGGTGCTGTGTGGGATCTTGTTCGTGCTGCACACCGGCATCCAGTGGGAGTTCCTGCCCCAGGAGTTGGGGTTCGGCTCCGGGATGACCTGCTGGCGGCGGTTGGAGGAGTGGAACCGGGCTGGGGTGTGGCAGCGGCTGCACGAGTTGCTGCTGGCAGAGCTCCAGGCGGCCGGGAAGCTGGACTGGTCCCGCGCCGTGATCGACTCCTCGCATGTACGGTCCGCTCGACGTGGCCCAAAAGTGGGCCGAGCCCGGTCGACCGCGCCCGCCCGGGCTCGAAGCACCACGTCCTGACCGAGGGCGCCGGCATCCCCCTGGCCGTGTCGTTGACCGGCGGCAACCGCCACGACGTCACCGAACTGCTCCCGCTGATCGACAAGATCCCGCCGGTCCGCGGGAGGCGTGGTCGGCCCCGCCGGCGCCCTGACCAGCTGTTCGGCGACCGCGCCTACGACCACGACAAGTACCGCAAGGCGGTAGGCGGCAAGGGCATCCGCCCGCGTATCGCCCGCCGCGGCCAGCCCCACGGCTCCGGACTCGGTGTGTTCCGGTGGGTGATCGAGCGGACGATCGCCTGGTACCACGGCATGCGACGGCTACGCATCCGGTGGGAACGCCGTGATGACATCCACGAAGCCTTCCTCACCCTCGCCACCTGCATCATCACGTACCGACACGTCGCCCGACTTTGTTAGGACCTCTAAGAACTCCAAACTTTTTGAGCGTTGGAGTCGTCGCCAGCAGATGATGGCGCAGGCGGGGTGAGGAAGGCTTGGTGGATGTCGTCGCGGATCTCCCAGCGGGTGCGTAGCCGGCGGAACCAGTGCAGTAGGGCGGTGGTCTGTTTGACTACCTATCGTCGGGTGCCGAGGCTGGAGCCGTGTTCGGTGCCGTGTCGGGCGGTGACCGGGGTGATGCCCCTGTCGCGGAGTTGGCGGCGGTAGATGTCGTAGTCGTAACCCCGGTCGGCGTAGATCCGCTCGGGTCGCTGCCTTGGTCGACCGCGGATGCCCTTGATCCGGGGAACCTTGTCGACCAGGGGCAGCAGTTGGGTGAC
The DNA here is from genome assembly GCF_036184225.1 of Micromonospora globbae. NCBI lineage: Bacteria > Bacillati > Actinomycetota > Actinomycetes > Micromonosporales > Micromonosporaceae > Micromonospora > Micromonospora globbae. Next base: position 2,703,619 of record NZ_CP108084.1, on the reverse strand, counting down.
GTCGTGACGGTTGCCGCCGGTCAGGGTCGCGGCGAGGGGTGTGCCGCCTGCGTCGGTGATGACGTGGTGTTTCGAGCCCGGGCGGCGGCGGTCGACCGGGCTCGGGCCGGGTTTTGGGCCGCCTTTGAGCGCCCGGACGTAGGAGCCCTCGATCACCGCCCGGGACGTGTCCAGTTGACCGGCGGCCCGCAGCGTGCCCAGCAGGACCTCGTGCAGTCGTTGCCACACGCCGGCGTCGTTCCAGTCCCGTAGCCGGCGCCAGCAGCTCATGCCTGACCCGAACCCGAGCTACTGAGGCAGAAGCTCCCACGGGATCCCGGTGTAGAGCACCAACAAGATCCCGCACAACACCTTCCGGTCATCAAGCGGCTTGCGAGCGGGATAGCGCCGCCGGCGAGGCGGTCGGGTCGGTATCAACGGCTCGATCTCGGCCCACAGGTCGTCCGAGACGATCCACGGCGGCTGCTCACCTCGCCTTACTGCCGATCACTGTAGTTAATCGTCCACCGAGGACAGCTCTACGCGTCTGCCTAGATCATTCTGTTAGGAGTTCTAAGTGGTACGGGCGAGGTTCAGTTCACGATTTCGAGGGTTCCTGCGGTGAGGGCGTCGCTGATCTCGCGGGCGAGCGTGGCGCCGGCTTCCGCGGCTTGGTCTAGTCGGGCACGAAACTCTGCGAGTTGGCGAAAGACTTGGCCGTACGCCTGCTGCAGGTCGAGCGGGAGTACGGGGATGGCGAGGCGTCGGACGTCGATGCGTAGGGTGCCGTGGTCGGCGTTGGAGGTTCGGTTGGCGGCACGGGTGCTGTCTCTGTGGGAGATGACACCGGCGACGAACCATGGGTCGAAGAGGGCCGTGTCGACGCGTACGGACTGGACACCAGGCCCGAGCTGGGCGCCGACTTGCTCGGGTGTGGCTACCCGGGCAACGATTTCGCGTCCCATGACTGGGATGAGGATGTCCCCGGAGCTCACACGTGGTCCGGAATGGTTGCTTGCGGCGCGGTTGGTGGTTCCGGTCGCCGGTCTGGCGGCCAGGATGTCGGCGGAGGTGAGCACGTAGTCGTCGGCGCCGTGGGTGGTGTCCTGGCCACGCGATGGGGCCCGGAGCACGGAGACGCTTCCTGCTCGGATCAGGTCGGCCATGCTCGCCCTCGGCGCTGTGCGCAAGACGGTGGAACTCGCCTGCTGTACGGCGGGGAGCCCTTGTCGTACGTCGCCGATGAGTCGGCCGAAGTCGCTGATTTTGTCGATGAGGTGGTTCGGGTCGGTGGCGAGGTCGTGGGCCTGCGGTAGATGCCGGTGCGGTGTCAGGTCGACCTGGTCGTCGAGCAGGTCGATGATGGGTATGGTCCGGTGTACTCCAGGTGACTCGGTGTTGCGGCCGGTCAGGTAGGCGCGCCATGCGGTCCCGACGATGTCGGAGAGCGGGCGGTCTGTTGACGCGGCTGTGGTGTCGACGACCAGTAGTCCTCCACTCTGTGGCTGCTGTCGGTGGGGATGGGTGAGCACCCAAACGTGTAGGCCGATACCGGTTGGGGGCATCAGGCCGGCGGGTAGGGCGATCACCGCCCGCAGTGCGCCGCGGCGTACCAGTTCCGCGCGGATGCGGCGGCCGGCGGGACGCTGCGCGGCGGCTGGGGGCATGAGGACGACGGCGGTGCCATCGGGGGAGAGGTGCGCGAGGGCGTGCTGCACCCAGGCGAGTTCGGGCTCGGTCCGCGGGGGCAGTCCGTAGGTCCACCGGGGGTCGTAGGCGAGACGGTCGTGTCCCCAGTCGTGGATGCCGAACGGGAAGTTCGCGACGACGACGTCGGCTTGCAGGTCTGGGAAGGCGTCGGCGAGCATGCTGTCGCCGATGTGTATGGCTGGTGGCATCGTCTGGTGCCCATCGCGTTGTGCACGTAGGTGTACGAACCACAGACGCAGGAGGGCGATCAGGGCGTACTGCGGGTTGATCTCCTGCGCATAGACGTGCGTCACCTCCCCGTCCTGCAGGGCGCGGTCGACGGCCGCGCGCAGGAGCGATCCGGTGCCGCAGGTGAAGTCGAACGTGCGGGTGCCGGAGCCGGCCAGCGTCAACATCACGTCGGCGACGCTGTCCGGTGTGCTGGCCAGCCCTGACAGTGGGTGGGCGGAGTTCGCATACCGACTGTGGAGGAATTCGAAGGCGGTCTCGGGCTCCTGCTCCTCGCTGAGTTGGTCGATCGTGCGCAGCAGCGTGGTGAGCTGTGGAGTCCACTGCTTGGGCAGCATGTCGCCGACCAGCTCGGCCAAACCGGAGTCGAGTGCCCGTAGACGGGCGACGAGCTGTTTCGGCGTGAGTAGGGGGTCGGCCTTCCGGCTGTGTTGGGAGCGGACGAGCAGGTAGGCGCCGGCGATGCCGAGTGCTTCGGTGATCTGCGCGGAGGGCTGGTAGCTCTCGATGTGTCGCCACGCCCATTGGTCAATAGCGGGCTGGTGCAGCTTGCCGTGTCGGCGCAGCCACTGCTCCACCTCGTGTGCATCGAAGAACGGGCTCGTTGGAGTACCGCCGACGGGTGCGGGGAAGTCGGCGTGCCGGCGCCGCCAGTTGCTCACTGCCGCCCTGCCTACATTGGCCAGTTCGGCGATGCCGCTGGCAGTCAAGGTGGCCTTTCCGGCGGTGATGCTCGGCTCTGCTGTCACACGTGAACACTACCATGAGCTACGCGCTTGTGCACCCGATTCACAGGTAGTACATTGCTGGCTGTCACAGTTCACACCTTCGTTGGAGGGGTCATGCCGCGACGCGGGCGCAGTACAACCGTTGGAAAGTTCGCCAAGCTCCACCAGGACCGCAGGGTGTCCGAGATTCGCATGCTCGGCGAGATGTTGCAGCGCGAGCGGAGTGTGGCAGCTGCTGAGCGCCGGAATGGTACGGACATGGCACAGGTGCCCAGAGCGCGTTGATCAGGCTCGTCTCGTCCCATCCCTACTACCCGAGGAGGACCATGAACACCCTTGCCAGCACCCGCTTCGTCGACGGGCCCGACGCGAGCCGTTCCACCGGTGCAGTATCTGCTGGACGGCGCGAGGCGCTACGGCGTCGGTGACACCCTCGCCCCAGCCGCGTACACGCGGGTGCGCCTTAATCCGGCGCTGGGTGTCGCGATCGCGGAGGCATATATGGCCGCACCGGTTCGCGACGAGCGAGCCTTCGCCGCGTACGCCGCCTTCTGCCGGGAGACCGTCCTGCAGTATCACTACCTCATCGGTCGGGTCGAGTTCGGTGGTCTCGGGGTCAGCGTGCGAGTCGTCGACGAGGATCCCTACCCCGACGTCGAGTCCATGATCGACGATGTTCGGCAGCGCCGGTTGAAGGTATGGTCCAGTGCTGCCAGCGGCAACCCTCACCCCTACCTCAGCGACGGTGAGAACGACATGTTCCGCGCGGTGCATGACGCGTTTGGGCACGCGGCCACAGGGCGGGGCTTCGACCGCCATGGCGAGGAGGCAGCCTGGTTGAAACACAGTGCGATGTACTCGCCGATCGCGCGGCGAGCCATGACCACCGAGACACGAGGACAGAACTGCGCACAGGTCTTCTATTTCCGTGGCGGCCGGTTCCCACAGCAAAAAGCAGCACTCTTGCCTCGGTTCTTCAGTGACCCCCGTTCAGCCCTCGTCGACGCGACTCGCGAAGCCCGGACTGTCCCGTGCTGAGCCGTTCGATCTGGTGCAGTAGGTCCAGCACCGCCGGGTGCTCGGGCCCGTCTACACGAACCCGATCCTGCAGTAGCACATGAAGCTGGCGCAGCGCCCGGTCACGCTCACCGAGCGGTACGTGCGCGAGGGCCGCGCGCCGCCGAAAGTCGAATACCGAGGGATCCTCCTCGCCTCGGTGGCGCGCCTGATGCTCAGCCAGCCGCCGCCACTGTCGGGCGGCGGCGCGGTACTCGCCGGCGGCGTGCAGCAGCTCTGCCTGCTTCGCGGTCTGCTCTACATCGAGGTTCGCCTGTCCGGGCAGCGGCGGTGCGTCGGCGCGGATGGTCGGCGGCACCCGGCCGATGATCGCCGCATACGCCTGCACTGCATCGGTGCGATCGGTGACGACGCCAGGGATCGGCGGTGGGTTGTGGGCGAGTGGAGCCAACGCGGCATAGACCTCGGTGGCGCTGGACGGTCTGTCCTGTGGTCGTCTGGCCAGCAGCGTGTGGACGAGGTCGTCGAGCGCGGCGGGTATCTCCGGACGTAGGTGGCCGGGTCGGGGCGGTGGCTCGTCCATCTGGTGCCTCAGCGTGGTCGTGGTCGTGATCCCGTCGAACGGGGCGCGGCCGGTGAGCAGGTCGAAGAGTGTGCCGCCCAGGCCGTACAGGTCCGTACGATGGTCGGTAGCTTCTCCGAGGATCTGCTCGGGTGCCATGTACCCGACGGTGCCGAGGCTCTGCCCGGTTAGGGTGATACGCGAGTAGCGCTCGTCGTCGTGCATGACGGCTAGGCCGAAGTCGAGCACCTTCACCGCGCCGCTGTGATCCAACATGACGTTGCTCGGCTTGATATCGCGGTGAACCAGCCCGATCTGCGCGGCGGCGATGAGAACGCTGCTGACCTGGGCCCCGATGCTTGCCACCCAGGGGATCGGCAGGGGACCTTGCTCGGCGACCAGGTCCGATAGCGCGACGCCGTTGATCTTTTGAAGGACCACGTAGGGGCGGCCGTCGTGTTCGCCGAGGTCGTACACGGCGGGGACGGCGGGGTGATCGAGTCGGGCGGTCAGTAGCGCCTCGCGACGGAAGCGGCGAACCAACTCCGCGTCCAACATGGCGGCGTTGACGAGTTTCACGATCACGGCGCGATCGAGCAGAGTGTCCCGCGCCGGCCACACCTCGCCCATCCCGTTGTGCGCCAACGGGTAGCGGCCCACGACATACCGGCCCTTGAGGCTCGTGCCCCCCACCACGAAGGCAGCTTAGCCGCCGATGTCCACCGTGGCCTGCGCGCCGGTGGACCGCTGCGAGGTTCGCTCGATGGTGAACAAGGACAACCAAGCGATGCTTGCAAACACGGTTCACAATGTGGTGCAATGTCAATCGATCTGGGGTGCACGCCCTAGCCGAGTAGTGCCCCTTACCGCGCGATCAGCGCTGTTGACCCCTGCTCGGGCTGACTACGGTGCCAGTCACGGCCCCGTAGTGCTGTCTGGGCGCCGACAACGGGGAGGTATGCATGGCCGAGCTGGCCATCGACCGGGGGTTTCTTCCCGCGTACGCCAGGCTGGACCGCCGAGTACAGCGCGCCGTCGACGCGGCGATCGGCAAGTTCGCCCAGCACACTCATGCCGGCTTGCACCTCGAGAAGCTGGCTGGTGCACGGGACCCGCACATACGCACCATCCGCATTGACCAGTTCTACCGGGGGGTTGTGCTCGCACTGGGCGAGCAGCGGTACGCACTTCTCAACGTCTTGCCGCACGACGACGCCATCGCCTTCGCGGTAAGCCGACGCTTCACCGTCAACCAGGCGCTCGGCGTCCTCGAGATGCGCGACCAAGCGGGCATCGAGGAGTTCGCCAAAGCGCCTCCGCAACCCGCTACCGAGGGCCTCTTCGATGGCGTTTCCACCGCCGACCTGGTACGGCTGGGCATCGACCCGGACCTGGTGCCGCTGCTGCGGCTCATCAGCACCGATCAGCAACTGGAAAGCCTCGGTACACGGCTACCCGAGACGCAGCTCGACGTGCTGAGTGGCCTGGCCAGCGGCCTGTCGGTCGAGGATGTCTGGGCGGAGGTGGCCGATCGCATTGTGTCCGGCGTCGACACTGACGACCTTTTGACGGCGGCGCGGCGAACGCCTGAGCGCGTGGCGTTCGTTTCCGGCCCCGTGGAATTGGCCGCTATTCTCGCCCATCCATTCGACGTGTGGCGCACCTTCCTGCACCCGACGCAACGTGACATTGCCTACCGGGAGAGTTACAGCGGTCCCGCCCTCGTGACCGGTAGCGCCGGCACCGGTAAGACCGTCACCGGCTTGCACCGCGCGGTGTTCCTCGCCCAGCGGCTGCCGGACGACGGCTCGAAGGTGTTGCTGACCACGTTCACGCGCGCGCTCGCCGACGCGCTTAGCAGGCAGCTGTTCCGGCTCACCGCCGATCCGGCCGTACGGGCCCGCATCGATGTGATCAGTGTGGACAAACTGGCGTACCAGATCGCTGCGCGAGGCAAGCCGGTCACCATCGCGGATGACGAGGTCATGGACCGTCTGTGGGAGGTGGCTGCCAGCAGCGGGCCGACCTACATCAACCGCGCCGGCCGGACAACCAGGTTCAGCCCCACGTTCCTCAGACGCGAGTGGGAGCAGGTGATCCTCGCGCAGCGCTTGACCAGCCTGCAGGCATACCGGGACGCTCCGCGTAAGGGCCGCGGCGAGGGACTGCGCGCGGCCCAGCGAGAACAGGTATGGGTCGCGATCGACACCGTCGTCCGCGAGCTGGCGAAGCGGCGGCTGCGCACGCATACGCAACTCGCCGACGAGGCCGCCGCGATCGCCCGGCAGTCGCCGCCGCCGTACCGACACGTCATCGTTGACGAGGGGCAGGACCTACACCCGGCGCAGTGGCGGCTGCTGCGGGCGCTCGTGGCGCCCGGGCCAAACGACATGTTCCTGCTGGCCGACCCCTATCAGCGCATCTACGACAGCCATGTGTCGCTGGCCCAGCTCGGTATCGAGGTCCGCGGACGTACCCGCCGGCTCACCGTCAACTACCGCACCACCCACGAAATTCTGGACCTCTCAGTGAGGGTGCTCAACGGTGCCGGCGCCGTGGGCCTGGACGGCGAGACGGACACGTTGCGTGGCTACCGCGCGATCACCCGCGGGGACCACCCCGTCCTCGCCAGCCACAACAGTCGCGACGGTGAATTCGAAGCGCTGATTGAGCGGGTGGGGACATGGCTGGAGCAGGGCGTGGAGCCGCACGCGATCGGAGTGGCCGCCCGCACCGGGCAGCTCGTGAAGACCATCGGCAAGACACTGAGCGATGCCTATATCCCCGTCGCCGACGACAAGCGGGGCGTCGACGGTGTGCGCGTCGCTACGATGCACCGCCTGAAAGGCCTGGAGTTCCAGTGTCTGGCGGTTGTCGGGCTCGATGAGGCCGTCCTACCCGCGCCGAACGCCGTGGCCTCGGCGGTGGAGGACCCGCACGCTCACCTGCAGGACCTACAGCGTGAGCGCTGCCTACTGTTTGTCGCGCTGACCCGGGCCCGCGACGTGCTCTACCTGTCGCACAGCGGGGCCCCCAGTTCGCTGCTGCCGGAGCACCGATGAGGGCCCCGGGAGCGGCTGGCGGGCCGAAGCTCAGCGACGCGGCGCGCGCGGTCTGGGGCAAGACCGACCGCAGAGGCATCTCACCGGTGGGATGGTTACCGCTGTGGCGGCACCTCGCCGACGCCGCTGACGTGGCGGGCTGGTTATGGGATCACTGGTTGAGCCCCGCGGTCCGGCGCCGAATTGGCGATGAGCTCCCCGGCGGAGACGCCGACGGCCGAACGCTAGCGGCATGGCTGGCCGGCGTGCACGACGTCGGCAAGGCCACCCCCGCTTTCGCCTGCCAGGCGCGCAGCTTGGCCGAGCGAATGCGTGACCGCGGCCTCGGATACGACCGTGAGCTGATTCGCGCCGACCGCCGGTACGCGCCGCACGCCACCGCGGGGCACGCCGTGTTCGCCGGGTGGCTGCAGCAGCAGAACTGGGCCGACCCACATCCGTTCGCCGTGGTGGTCGGCGGGCACCATGGGATGCCACCGACCGATGAGAGCCTCCGCGATGTGCAGGTGCGTCCCCACTTGCTCGGCGACCAGGCGTGGCAGCAGGTCCAGCATGAGCTGCTGACCTGGATGACGGAGCGATCGGGCGCCGGCGACCGCCTCGTCGAGTGGACTACGGTGCCACTGTCCCAACCCGTGCAGGCCGCCCTCACCGGCCTCGTCATCGTCGCGGACTGGATCGCCAGCAACGAGGAGCTCTTCCCCTACGTGCTGGACGGCACGGACGTCGACCGGTTGCGTACCGGCTGGGAACGGCTGGACCTGCCCACACCGTGGCTACCTGCCGCGCCGCCGGCGAGCGTTGACGAGCTGTTCGGTGCCCGCTTCGAGCTACCCGCCGCCGCGGTGCCGCGCCCGGTGCAGCGCACCGTCGCCGAGCTGGCCGCAACCATGGCCGTACCCGGGATGCTGATCGTCGAGGCCGCCATGGGGGAGGGAAAGACCGAGGCGGCACTGGCCGCGGTAGAAATCCTCGCCCGCCGCACCGCGGCATCCGGCTGCTACCTCGCACTGCCGACCCGGGCCACCAGCGACGCCATGTTCGGTCGGATGCTGTCCTGGCTGCGGCGGCTGCCCGACGCCCAGCTCGGCCGCGGTGACCGCGACGTGCGCCTGGCCCACGGAAAAGCGGCGCTCAACCCCGATTACGACCGGCTTCGGGTGACCTCGCTGCCGAGCGGCATCGCCCAGGACGCGGGGGGCGCCGACATCGGCGTACACGCCTGGCTCGCCGGGCCGAAGCGGACACTGTTGTCCAGCTTCGTCGTGGGCACCATCGATCAACTGCTGTTCGCGGCGCTGCGCGGCAAGCACCTAGTGCTGCGTCACCTCGGCCTTGCCGGCAAGGTCGTCGTCATCGATGAGGCGCACGCCTACGACGTCTACATGGGGCGATTCCTGGACCGGGCACTGGAATGGCTCGGCGCGTACGGGGTGCCGGTCGTCGTGCTGTCCGCGACGCTACCAGCAGAACGCCGGGCGGAGCTGATGACGGCGTACGACAATGGCCGACTCGGCCCGCCGCCGCCCCGTACATGGCGCGACCGCGGCAAGCCCGTCGTGGACCACTACGCGGCGCTGCGCACCGACCTCCGCTACCCCCTGGTGACCTCGTCGCAGTCCGAACGCGGCGGCACCGCCACCAGCTGCGCCGACTCCGGCCGCAGTAACGTCATCCGGCTGCAACGCCTGGACGACGAACTGCCCACCCTGGTGAACCTGCTGCGGCAACAGCTCGCGGACGGCGGCTGCGCGCTCGTCGTACGGAACACGGTCGCGCGGGTCCAAGAGACCGCGGCCGTGCTGCGCGAGGCGTTTGGGCCGCAGATCCCAGTGACGGTGGCGCATTCCCGGTTCATGGCTGTCGACCGCGCCGCCAAGGACCGCTGGCTGCGCGACACGTTCGGACCGCCCGGCAGCGGCCGCCGCCCCCACCGGCACGTGGTGGTGGCCAGCCAGGTCGCCGAGCAGTCCCTCGACATCGACTTCGATCTGCTCCTCACCGACCTGGCTCCGGTCGACCTGGTGCTCCAGCGCATCGGCCGGCTGTACCGGCACCGGCGCGACAACCGCCCAGCCCTGCTTTCAACGCCGACCTGCCACATCACTGGTGCGGACTGGTCTCAGGAGCCGCCGCAGCCCGTCGCCGGCTCGCGGCGGGTCTACCAGCTGGCCACGCTGCTGCGCAGCGCAGCCGTGCTACTGCCGTACCTGGACGGTGCACCGTTGCAGCTACCGGCGGACATCGCGCCGCTCATCCAAGCCGCGTACGGCGGGGCCGCGGTCGGGCCACAAAGTTGGCAGCCGGCGATGGCGGATGCTGAGACGCGGCAGCGGAACGACATCGCGGCAAAGGAACTGAAGGCAGACTCGTTCCGGCTGGCAAGCGTCGCGCAAGCCGGCGTGCCGTTGATCGGCTGGCTCTCCGGCGGTGTCGGCGCAGTGGACGACAACGCGGCGCGCGGTCACGTCCGCGACACCGACGCGGAATCCCTGGAGGTGCTCCTCCTGGTCCGGACGACGGACGGCCTGGTCCTGCCGCCCTGGCTCGACGAGGGCGGGGTACCGGTTCCGACCGGGGACATCCCGCGCTGGCCGCTGCCGCGGCACATCGCGCGCTGCACGCTGCCGCTGCCGCGCATGATGACCGCCCCCGATGTGATCGACAACGTCATCGCCGACCTGGAGCGGCGAGTTGACGTCAGCGCCTGGCAGAGCAGCCCCTGGCTCGCTGGCGAACTTGTGCTCGACGTCGACCAGCACGGTGGGGCGACGGTAGCCGGCTTCGATCTGCACTACGACCCGGACGAAGGGCTGCGCGTCACCCGCGCCGCCTGAGTAGACATGACCGTAAAGGAGGTGACGCCCGTGACCGGCTCACCGCACCACACTGGGTTTTCGTTGGTGGACGAGGCGTGGATTCCGGTTCTGGACACCGCGGGCCAGCGGCGTGAGGTTTCCCTGCTCGGCCTCTTCCAGCAGGCTGGCGAACTGCGCATGATCGCGTGCGAACTTCCCACACAGACATTCGCCATCCTCCGGCTGGCGCTGGCGATTCTGCACCGGACCACCGGCGGACCGCCGGGGGAGGCCGCGTGGCGCGCACTGTGGCAGAACAGGCAACTGCCGATGGGCGAGATCTGCGATTATCTCGGCGAGTTCCGCGACCGGTTCGACCTGCTGCACCCGGAACACCCGTTCTACCAGGTCGCCGACCTGCGCGCAGGAAAGGGCCCGTTCGGGCTGGAACGCCTCATCGCCGACGTGCCGAACGGCCAGCCGTACCTCACCACGCGAGCCGGCCGCGGGATGGAGATGATCGCGCCGGCCGAGGCGGCCCGCTGGCTCGTGCACTGCCAGGCGTACGACCCGTCTGGAATCAAGACCGGCGCAGCCGGCGACCCGCGGGTCAGCGGCGGCAAGGTCTACCCGCTGGGAGTCGCCTCCGTCGGGGCGCTAGGCGGCGTCCACCTCGAGGGCGACACCCTGTTGGAGACATTGCTGATCAACCTGGTACCGTTCGCGCCCGGATGGCAGGTAGCCGACGAGCGGGACCTGCCGGTCTGGGAGCGCGAGGCGCACACGGCCATCGAGGAAGCCTACGCAACCCGCGGCCCGTTCGGGCTGCTGAGCCTCTACACATGGCAGTCGCGACGCATCCGGCTCTTCGGCGACCGGACGGGAATTACCGGCGCCATGATCTGCTACGGCGACCAGCTCGACTGGCAGGACCGGCACCTGCTGGAGCCGATGAGCGTGTGGGCGCGCAGCGCAACCCAGGAGAAGAAGCAGAAGCGCACCCCGATCTACACCCCCCGACCGCATGACCACACCCGGGCCCTGTGGCGTGGCCTGCAGAGCCTGCTCCCATCGGCGCCACCCGCTGGCGGCAGCGAGCCACCGCAGCGGCTGTCCCCAGTGGTCGTGCAATGGCTTGCCCATCTGGCCGTTACCGGGCAGGTCGAGCAAAATCGCCGGGTTCGGCCGCGGGCAACCAGCATCACCTACGGCTCCCAGAGCGCCGTCATCGACGAGGTATTCAGCGACGCGTTGACAATGAACGTGATGCTCCTCGACGAGCAGTCCCCGCTGCGTACGACCGCAGTGGACGCGGTCGCCGACGCCGAGCGGGCGGTCAAACAGATCCGCATGCTCGCCGCCAACCTCGCCATCGCCGCCGGAAGCCGCGACAGCGGGACCGGCGAAGCCGACCGTGCGGCCGAACGGGCGTACGCCCTGTTGGACCGTGCCTTCCGCAGCTGGCTGGCGCAGCTCGGTCCAGGCAGCGACCCCGTCGGCGAGCGCGCATCCTGGCAGCGTCTGGTGCGGCAGGCCATCGTGTGGCTCGGCGGCGAGCTCGTCGCATCGGCTGGCCCCACCGCCTGGGTCGGCCGGCCCGGCGTCACCAGAACGGGTGAAACAGTCCACTACTCCAGCTCCCAGGCCGAGGCGTGGTTCCGCCGCGGTCTCGCCGCGGCTCTGCCGATGGCGGACGAGCTCCAGGGCGAGCTGCGCCCGGACCAGAGGCAGGAGGCATCAGCATGACCGCGGTCGCAACCGAACAGCCAGAGCCACCTGCGCGAAAGGCATGGAGCCGGCGTCGACACGAACTCGGCGAACACGTGGCTCGCACGATCGGCGTCCTGCAGGCGCGAGTGCTACGCGACGTGCCAGAGCCCGAGGCGGTGAGCGCTCTCGCCCGGCTGCGTCGAGGAATCGGCCAAGCGCCCGGCTTCGACTACACCCTCGACCGCTACCTGTCCGTGCCCGACAACCTGCTCGGCCACCGGCCACCAAACGACGGCGAGGCCGCCGACAGCGAACACGCTGTCCACGACACAGTAACCCTGTACGCGCTGCACCAGCAGTCGCGGCGAGCGCCGATGCACGTGGCGGGCCGAGGGCTGGGCGCCTCTGTGGCCGCCCTTGTCCGCGCCTCCAGCGGGCCGGACGGGGTGCGCCGGCGCTTCGCCGCCCTGGGCACCGCCAGCACCTACTTCGAGAGCATCCACCACCTGCGCAGCCTCATCACGATGCTGCGAGACCACGAGATCGGGCTCGACTACGGCCTGCTCGCCGACGACCTTCAGACGCTGCGCCGGCCGCAGGGCCGGCCGCAGATGCAAGCCATCTGGGGCCGTGAGTTCTTCCGGAGCCGGCCTGCCGAGGACCTCAACGACCACACCGACGACCAAACCGACGACCTCGAGGAGAAGGCATCATGAGCCGCACCATCATCGACGTCTACGTGCTGCAGACCGTACCGCCGAGCAACCTCAACCGCGACGACACAGGCTCACCGAAGACAGCCATTTACGGCGGAGTCCGCCGCGCTCGGGTCTCCAGCCAAGCCTGGAAGCGGGCCGTCCGCGTCGCCTTCGCCGACCTGCTCGACAGGTCGCAGCTCGGTGAGCGCACCAAGCGGGTCGGGGAGTCGCTGGCCGAGCGAATCAAGGAACTCGACCCGAGCCTGTCCAGGGAGGCGGTGTCCGCGCTCGCCACCGACGTCTTCACTGCCGCCGGCCTGGCCAAGGCGGAGAAGAAGAAGGGCGAACCGAAGGACGCCGAATCCGGCTACCTACTCTTCCTCAGCCGCCGGCAGCTCGACAACCTTGCCGCGGCAGCGCTGGAGGCGTCCCGCGCCGGAACGAAGCTGGACAAAGCCACGTTCAAGGCGCTGGCGGACACCGACCACTCCGTGGACATCGCCATGTTCGGCCGAATGGTAGCCGACCTGCCCGACATCAACGTCGACGCCGCCTGCCAGGTCGCCCACGCCATCAGCGTGCATGCCGCCGACACCGAGTTCGACTACTTCACGGCCGTCGACGACCGCAAGGAGGCGGTCGACGAAGCCGGCGCCGGCATGATCGGCACCATTGAATTCAACTCATCCACCCTCTACAGGTACGCCACCGTCGACGTAAACGCCCTGCACCGCACCCTCGGCGACGCGACCGCCACCCGCCGCGCCGTCGAGGCGTTCCTAACCGCCTTCGTGCGCAGCATGCCGACCGGAAAACAGAACACCTTCGCGCACCGCACGCTGCCCGACGCGGTGCTGGTCCGGATGCGCGACACACAGCCGATCAACCTCGTCGGCGCCTTCGAGACACCCGTCCGCGAGACCGACACCGCCGGACGAATCAAACTGGCCGCAGCCGCCCTGGCCCAGCACACCGCCGCGGTGGAAAACGCCTACGGTGAGCGACCGACCGCCAGCTGGGTCACCCAGGTCGGCGAGCAGACCGCCGTACTGGCCGACCTCGGCAAGGCCGTCACCTTCGGAGAGCTGGTCAACGGCGTAGGGGAGCAGGTCGCCGTCGCACTCGGGCAGCCGGCATGACTGTACTGCTTCTCCAGTTGGCCGGTCCCCTCCAGGCGTGGGGATCACGCAGCCGCTTCGCCCACCGCGGCACCGAGATAGCACCGACCAAGAGCGGCGTGATCGGGATGCTCGCCGCAGCCAAGGGCATCCGACGCACCGAACCGCTCACCGAACTGCTCGGCCTGGAATTCGGGGTACGGCTGGACCAGCCCGGCCAGATCCTGCGCGACTTCCAGACCGCACGCTCACTCGACGGGCGACAACGCCTGCCACTCACCTACCGGTTCTATCTAGCCGACGCCGCATTCCTCGCCGGCATCTCCGGCGAGCCGGAGTTGCTGCACGGCCTGGCCCAAGCGCTGAAGCGACCGCAGTTCCCCCTCTACCTCGGGCGCCGCTCATGCCCGCCTGCCCGGCCGGTCAGCCTCGGCGTGCACGACGGAACCCTCGAACACGCGTTGACCTCGTGGCCCTGGCTCGCCGCCGAGTGGCACCGCCGCCCGGCGGCCCATACCGTGCGACTGGAGATCATCCGAGACGCCAGGCCAGGCGAACAGGTTACCGAAACCGTCCCCGACGAGCCGGTCAGCTTCAACCCCGAGCACCGCCAGCACACCTGGCGGTCAGTGGTGCGCCAGCACGTGGACATCACCAACGAATCCGCCACACGGGCCAGCGTCACCGAGCACGACCCCCTGAGCCTGCTGGGAGGCTGACCATGTTCCTCACACGCTTCCCGGTCAACCCCGCCCGCCGCGGCGCGCGGAAGCTACTCTCCTCACCGCAGGCCATGCATGCCGGCGTGCGCGCCGCCTTCCGCACCCCAGAAGAGTACGAGGGCCCCGACGCCCGAACGCTGTGGCGACTCGACACCCCGGCGCCTGCCACCGTTTACCTCTACATCGTCAGCCCGGGCCGGCCCGACCTCACCCATCTGGTCGAGCAGGCCGGCTGGCCCACAGCCGACGGTGAGCCCTGGGTGACCCGACACTACGACGCGCTCCTCGAGTCGCTGCGCCCCGGCCAACGCTGGGCGTTCCGGCTCACCGCCAACCCCACCCACAGCGGCCGCAAGACCGCCGACGCGAAGGAAACCCAGCGCTTCGCGTACCTACAGGAGGAACATCAGGTCGCGTGGCTGTCCAGCCGCGCCGCCCGGCACGGCTTCGAGTTGGCAACCCAGCGCGACGGCCGCCCGAACCTACGGCTGCACCGACGCCAGACGCAAACCTTCAAGCGAGGCATGGACGCCGTCACCCTCACCACCGTGACCTACGACGGGCTCCTACAGGTCAACAATGCAGACGCCTTGCGCCGTGCCCTAACCAATGGAATCGGGCACGCCAAAGCGTACGGCTGCGGCCTGCTCACCCTCGCCCCACCAAGCCCAACAGAGGCAGACAAATGAAAGTGCCAGGCATACCCCCAGCCGAACTCGCCGACCTCGCCCGCGCCGAAGACCGAATCAGCTTCCTCTACCTCGAACGCAGCATCATCCACCGAGACAGCAACGCCATCACCGCCACCGACGACCAAGGCGTCACACACATCCCCGCCGCGTCGGTCGGTGTACTGCTCCTCGGACCCGGCACCAGCATCACCCACCAGGCCATCGCCCTGCTCGCCGACCACGGCGCCACCGCCGTCTGGGTCGGCGAGCGGGGCATCCGCTACTACGCCCACGGCCGCTCACTCGCGGCGTCCAGCCGACTGCTCATAGCCCAGGCCGAAGCAGTCAGCCACCGCAATCGGAGACTGGCAGTCGCCCGCACCATGTACGCGATGCGCTTTCCAGGCGAGGACACCAGAAACCTCACCATGCAACAGCTACGCGGCAAAGAGGGCGCACGGGTCCGCCGGACGTACCGGGAACACGCCGAGCGAACCGGCGTCGCCTGGCGCTACCGTGACTACGACCGGGCCGACTTCGCCAGTGGTGACCCCATCAACCAGGCACTGTCCGCCGCGCACACATGTCTGTACGGGATCGTGCACGCCGTCATCGTCGCACTCGGCACCGCCCCAGGCCTCGGCTTCATCCACACCGGACACGAACGCGCCTTCGTCTACGACATCGCCGACCTATACAAGGCCGAGATAACCATCCCCGTCGCCTTCGACGTAGTGGCAGCTGGCTCAAGCGACATCAGCACCGACACCCGCCGCGCGGTACGCGACCGCGTACACGATGGCGCCATCCTCGCACGCTGCGTCCGTGATATCCGCATGCTGCTACTCCAACCGCAGAACGGCGGCGACATCGAGGACGACGACAGCCTCCGTCTCTGGGACGAAACCGGGATTGAACTGGCAGCTGGGCGAAACTATGCCGACGTAGGTGACGTGGACTTCTGATGACCGTCATCATTCTGACCGCGTGCCCACCCGGGCTACGCGGCCACCTCACCCAGTGGCTTCTGGAGATATCCGCCGGCGTCTACGTCGGACATATCAGCACCCGCGTACGTGACAGGTTGTGGGCACGCGTCGTCGACATGGCAGGCGCAGGCCGTGCCCTAATGGTATTCCAGGTACGAGGAGAGCAGCGCCTCTCATTCCTCGTGCACGACCACCACTGGATCCCAGTAGACCTGGACGGCGTAACGCTAATCCGCCGACCAAGCGGATCATCCGTTAACCCGGCACTGCCGGCAGGGTGGAGCAAGGCGGCCAAGCGACGCCGATTTGGGCGCCGTGGGCGGCCCACTTAGCCGAGATAGAGCACTTAAACCGCGGTTGATTCGACCGCCGGACTACCTCCCGGGGTGCGGAGGAGACGGACCGAGGATCCGCGGCGGCTGGACTACGGATCACCCCGTGCGCGCGGGGACCAACGCTCGGCCACCGGCACTAAACGAGGCGGAATAACGGATCACCGCCGCACGGGGAGCAGGAAACCGCGCTGACGGAGCAGTAGAAGGTGAGGGATCATCACCGCATGCGCGGGGAGCAGCATGAGTTCCTCGACGTCGATCGGGCCCTCGCACCCAGTTAACGGCGCAGCTCTCGCTCCTCGTCGAGCGGATTCCCCGCGTGCGCGGGGAGCGGTCTGTCTACGACGGCTGAAAACGGACCCTCGTAGCGTCGCGCGGGATCCAGTAGTTGTCGCAACACCTCCTAGATCATTTGGATGTGTTGATGGGACGGCGGGCGCAAGCGGCAATTGGATGTAAGGCCCGTACGTCCGCGCCCACGGATCACCCTCGCGTGCGCGTGGAGCACTCGGGCAGCGGGTCGTGGATGGATCCACCCGGGGTTACCCCCGCGTGCGCGGGGAGCAGTCGGCCGTCAAGCTGACCGACGAGCAGAAGACGGATCACCCCCGCGTGCGCGGGGAGCAGATGCCGCCCACGTCGAGCGTGGGAGGCTTCCGCGGATCATTCCCGCGTGCGCGGGGAGCAGCTGGTGGTCGACGCGTCCCGGTCCGGCGCGACCGGATCACCCCCTCGTGCGCGAGGAGCAGGCGAGGATCAGGGGGCCGTTCATGCGGTCGCCGGGATCACCCCCGCGTGCGCGGGGAGCAGGGCGCCCGCGCCGAGCGCCGGCTGGCCGACGGGGGATCACCCCGCGCGCGGGGAGCAGGACGACGGCCGAGTGTTCGGGCACGCCGCCCTGGGATCACCCCCGCGTGCGCAGGGAGCAGAGGAGGAGCACCCGAGCGAGGTGCAGGTGACCGGGATCACCCCCGCGTGCGCGGGGAGCAGCCGTGCGCAGGAAGGCGCTAGATGCGGGTCTCAGGATCACCCCCGCGTGCGCGGGGAGCAGGACACCCCGCGCGACCCGGGCCGGGTGCAGGCGGGATCACCCCCGCGTGCGCGGGGAGCAGAGGTTAGTTCACATGGTGTTCTGCACCGGTTGAGGATCACCCCCGCGTGCGCGGGGAGCAGAAGATCAACGGCGACGACACCAACGGGGTCCGGGGATCACCCCCGCGTGCGCGGGGAGCAGGAAGAGGACTTGCGCCGGCGGATGGCCGAGCAGGGATCACCCCCGCGTGCGCGGGGAGCAGGCCCGGTGGCGTCGGCTCGCCCGGCGATGGGCAGGATCACCCCCGCGTGCGCGGGGAGCAGGCCTGACGGGCGTACGCGCTCAGCGTCCCCGTGGGATCACCCCCGCGTGCGCGGGGAGCAGCAGGGAGGGGCGCAGTGCGTCCGGGGGCGTTACGGATCACCCCCGCGCGCGCGGGGAGCAGCGCGCGATCCTGATCGCCGGCGGCCGCCATCCGGGATCACCCCCGCGTGCGCGGGGAGCAGGCCCGCTCCGAGTTGGTCAGCTTGGCCTTGCTGGGATCACCCCCGCGTGCGCGGGGAGCAGGTCCTCATGGGCCGCCAGGTCGGCGGAGCTGACGGATCACCCCCGCGTGCGCGGGGAGCAGTTTCGACCGGAACGATCGAGCGGGTGCACATCGGGATCACCCCCGCGTGCGCGGGGAGCAGACGTCGGTGGAGCTGTCCACGGAGGCCGGCCCGGGATCACCCCCGCGTGCGCGGGGAGCAGCTGATGGCCACGAAGAAGGCGGTGAAGGGCCTGGGATCACCCCCGCGTGCGCGGGGAGCAGAGGACACACGACATGGAGTACACCGCCGAGCCGGGATCACCCCCGCGTGCGCGGGGAGCAGCTCGGGTATCTCCTGCTCGTTGTCGCTCACGACGGATCACCCCCGCGTGCGCGGGGAGCAGGTACGTCAGGCCGTGCGGGAACTCCTGATCCGGGGATCACCCCCGCGTGCGCGGGGAGCAGATCCGGCGTTGATCCGCAAGTGGGCGCAGTTGGGGATCACCCCCGCGTGCGCGGGGAGCAGTTCGACGCGGTCGGCTGGCTGACGTTGTACCGGGGATCACCCCCGCGTGCGCGGGGAGCAGTGTCAGCGTCGGCATTGTGCGGAACGGGAACGTGGATCACCCCCGCGTGCGCGGGGAGCAGGAGAACCTGCACGTCAAGGCGTACTCCGACCGGGGATCACCCCCGCGTGCGCGGGGAGCAGACGGTCGGCGTGCAGCGGCGCATCGCCGGCAACGGATCACCCCCGCGTGCGCGGGGAGCAGGTACGGGTCGACGAGCTGGACACCGGCGACCTGGGATCACCCCCGCGTGCGCGGGGAGCAGGACGGGCAGCTGCCGGCCGGGCCGGCGCTCGACGGATCACCCCCGCGTGCGCGGGGAGCAGCCTTCCGACAGGCGCCAAGTGCTGCTCTCGCGCGGATCACCCCCGCGTGCGCGGGGAGCAGGTCACCTGCACCTTGCCGATGTCGTAGACACCGGGATCACCCCCGCGTGCGCGGGGAGCAGCCACCAGCTGCCCGTAGTAGGCGATCTCGTCGGGGATCACCCCCGCGTGCGCGGGGAGCAGCCGGGAGCCTCGACTGGGATTTCCTGGCGTTCGGGATCACCCCCGCGTGCGCGGGGAGCAGCTGCTCGGCGCCGCGATGGTCGCGGCCGCCGTGGGATCACCCCCGCGTGCGCGGGGAGCAGGTTCTACGCAGCCTGGGGCTACCCCCGGGGTGAAGGATCACCCCCGCGTGCGCGGGGAGCAGGGCGCCTGCGGCTGCGGGCATCTCACTCACTCCGGATCACCCCCGCGTGCGCGGGGAGCAGTACCCCGGCGGCACGGTCAACCGCGTCGGAACCGGATCACCCCCGCGTGCGCGGGGAGCAGGGCGAGACGTACGTGTCGCTCAGCGCGGCGGCCGGATCACCCCCGCGTGCGCGGGGAGCAGGCGCTGCTGCACTTGTGCATCGCGCTCGCCGAGGGATCACCCCCGCGTGCGCGGGGAGCAGCGCTTCACCGCCCCGTGGCAGTCGACCCTCGACGGATCACCCCCGCGTGCGCGGGGAGCAGGCCGCCTCTCCCGGACAGCGCCTACCCACCCGGGGATCACCCCCGCGTGCGCGGGGAGCAGATGGGGCCGAGCATCGGCTTGTTGTTGGTGTCGGGATCACCCCCGCGTGCGCGGGGAGCAGCCGTCCGGGCCGGTCGCCTGGGTGCTGTACGACGGATCACCCCCGCGTGCGCGGGGAGCAGTCTATGTTTCTCCGGCCGACGGGAAAGCCTACGGGATCACCCCCGCGTGCGCGGGGAGCAGGTCGATCTTCACGAGGTCACCTCGCTCTCACCGGGATCACCCCCGCGTGCGCGGGGAGCAGCTCCCCCACAACCTGCACTCGCTCGCGATGAGGATCACCCCCGCGTGCGCGGGGAGCAGATCGAGCTTGGCGGGATCGCCGCTGAGTTCGGGGGATCACCCCCGCGTGCGCGGGGAGCAGCCGCTGTGCGCGCCTCCGATCCGCCCACTCGGCGGATCACCCCCGCGTGCGCGGGGAGCAGGCCGCGCGTACGACATTCGACGGGAGTGCCAACGGATCACCCCCGCGTGCGCGGGGAGCAGCCGTCCGCCCAATAGAACGTGATCGCTGCGTCGGGATCACCCCCGCGTGCGCGGGGAGCAGGACGCCCCGTTCTCGTGGCTCCAGACCGTCCAGGGATCACCCCCGCGTGCGCGGGGAGCAGGCCGGCCGGCTGTCCGGCCCGCTGGTCGGCCGGGGATCACCCCCGCGTGCGCGGGGAGCAGCCCCTCCGGGTTGGATCCCGGCGGGCCGGAGGCGGATCACCCCCGCGTGCGCGGGGAGCAGCCTGTTTTTGCCGTTGTTCTTTGACGCTGAGGAGGATCACCCCCGCGTGCGCGGGGAGCAGGACCGGAGCCGTGTCGGCGGCCTTCCGGGCCACGGATCACCCCCGCGTGCGCGGGGAGCAGAAGTACGGGTTTTGCGGACGGAAATGAAGGCAGGGATCACCCCCGCGTGCGCGGGGAGCAGTGACGGTGATCGACCGGCGCGCGGTGATGGAGCGGATCACCCCCGCGTGCGCGGGGAGCAGGAGGACACCACCGACTTCGACAGTGACGGCGAGGGATCACC
Organism: Micromonospora globbae; assembly: GCF_036184225.1. NCBI lineage: Bacteria > Bacillati > Actinomycetota > Actinomycetes > Micromonosporales > Micromonosporaceae > Micromonospora > Micromonospora globbae. The sequence goes on along the minus strand of NZ_CP108084.1, from coordinate 2,683,090 downwards.
CCCGCGTGCGCGGGGAGCAGCACACGTGGGATCTCGGCGACGAGCGGGTCACCGGATCACCCCCGCGTGCGCGGGGAGCAGAGCAGGATCGGGGACACGGTGCCGGCCGCCGGGGGATCACCCCCGCGTGCGCGGGGAGCAGGACACCCGGCGGGTTCTGCGCAACCCGGTTGCCCGGATCACCCCCCGCGTGCGCGGGGAGCAGTGAACCGACACGACCTGGCCGATCAACGCCCCGGGATCACCCCCGCGTGCGCGGGGAGCAGCACGAGCTGCTCGCCTCGGGCCGGCTGCTGCTGGGATCACCCCCGCGTGCGCGGGGAGCAGAGGGTCCGGGTGACCTGCGACGAGAGGGTCGCCGGATCACCCCCGCGTGCGCGGGGAGCAGATGACCGTGCCCAGCGTGTACGCCTGGCTGTCGGGATCACCCCCGCGTGCGCGGGGAGCAGGAGCTGTCGACGCAGGCGGCGCAGGCCAGGCAGGGATCACCCCCGCGTGCGCGGGGAGCAGTTGGAGGCGGACGCCGACGACATCCTCGCCACCGGATCACCCCCGCGTGCGCGGGGAGCAGCGTCGCCGCCTTCGTCCACACCGCCACCGGGTCCGGATCACCCCCGCGTGCGCGGGGAGCAGGAAGCAACCAGTGAAGACCGCAACCTAGAGGAGGGATCACCCCCGCGTGCGCGGGGAGCAGGCGGACCTTGTCGCCCTTGCCGTGGACGGTGACGGATCACCCCCGCGTGCGCGGGGAGCAGGGGTTCAACCTGTGGCCGTCGGAGATCGAGGCGGGATCACCCCCGCGTGCGCGGGGAGCAGGACGGCGGCACGGTCACGCGCGCCGGCGGCATGCGGATCACCCCCGCGTGCGCGGGGAGCAGTCCGAATACCGCTGCAACACGACGCGGTGCAGGGGATCACCCCCGCGTGCGCGGGGAGCAGACGTCGACGCACTCCTGTAGCAACGCGAGGAACGGATCACCCCCGCGTGCGCGGGGAGCAGGTCCGGCCGATGACGGACGCGGAGATTGACCAGGGATCACCCCCGCGTGCGCGGGGAGCAGTGATCGTGATCTACGAGGGGCAGCAGCTCACGAGGATCACCCCCGCGTGCGCGGGGAGCAGACTTCCTGATCTGGGCCTTTAAAGATCAACTACCTCAGTTTTGTTCACTTTCGTTGTCTGCTCGCTCACCTTGTTGCCTCGCAGTCGACTGAGTTGAGTCCCCAAAATCGTAACGTCCGGTGCGTCTCGCGGCCCGTATAGCCCTGCGACGGAGCCAGCTGGACCGGCGCCTCGGACGTCGACATTGACCACCTCGCACCCCTGGCTGATGCCTGGCGTTCCGGCGTCAACTTCTGGAACACCAGCTGCCGGCATGCCACGCGATCGTGGTGTTGGTGACGGCGGTGGCGGCGTGCTGGATCGCCTCGTGGAGGCGCCACAGGTCGACCTGAACCTGAGTGGGGTTGAGGCGGTACCGGTCATCGGTGTGATCGACGATGTTCAGTCCGCAGGCGTCCCGGACAAGACGCGAAGATCCGCGCCCGCGGCGAACGCGCGATCGCCACCCTCAAGACCTGGAAGATCCTGATCAAGCTGCGCTGCTGCCCACACCGAGCCACCGCGATCGTCCAAGCCATCCTCGTCCTGCACCACGTCGAAGCCAACCGCTACGCACGATGAAAATGGCTGTCAGTAGTACGTCGGCTGCCGCTCTTCCGGGTCCGCATGCACCACCTCGAAATGAACCGTGCCACCTGATCACCGGTTACGGGCGTCGCTGGGACGCAGCAGCATCTGGCGGTCAGCGGCTACACGCGCGGTTCACGGCACCCCCGTAATACAGCCCAGAAGGGTCGGCGACGCCAATCAGGTCGACATCAGTAGCCCCCTCCAGCCTGTCGGCGGCCAGCTGGATTTCCCCGTGGACGGCCGGTTCCGAAACTATGGAAGGTGACCGCGGGTAGCTGATCGTCCGGCGTTCACGAAGGCAACGATCTCGTCGAGTCCGGGGCGGTAGCCGTCGTTGGTGTCCACCTCGATCGTGGGCACGTCGAGCCGGACGGGCTGGAAGCCGTGGTGGCCGACGGCATGGGTCTGATGGTCGCCGAGGTATGCGTCGGCGTGGGCGCGCCGGGTCGCGTTCTCATGCTGCCGCCGCCGGATGCGGTCGAAGGCCGTCCGCGCGGTCGCCCCGCAGTGCACCACCCGAACGTCCGCGATCTCGATCAACGGCTGCAGGCCGGGACGCCACAGGCGGTCCTGGAAGGCCGCTTCGGCGACGGTGGTGACGCCTGCGGTCAGCAGCAGTTGAAGCACCTTGAAGAACGTGGGCAGGGTCCGAATGCTCAGCTCGTCGCCCGGTGCGGCAATGACGTCGCCGGCCGCGTGGACCATGCCCTCCTTGATCTCGTCCCGGCAGATCGCCGGGCAACCGATTCGCCGGGCGAGCAGATGGGCGAGTGTCGTCTTGCCAGCTCCCGACGGTCCGCTGATGACGACAAGGGTCGGCGTTGTTCCCATCACGTCGTTATAGCTCGGCCGGGTGCAGGGCACGGCATCGGTGCGGATCAGCTCCGAGTAGTCATCTACGGCCAGATATCTCCCCGCTCAGTGGCCGCCAGCGCGTTGAGGTCGCGTATGCCGATGGTGTGATCGGCGTACGGGACACGAAGCAGTCGGGTGCCCGATGCTGACCTTCACCGAGTGGGAGTGGTCTGCGTTCCTGGGAGGTGCCGCCCTTGGCGAGTTCACGCTCGATGAACTGAAGCGCTGAAGGTTGGTCGTATGTCTGCGATGACCGAGCGCCCGGTCGAGGCGTCACCAAAGCGAGGCTTGGGTCTTCTGCTTGCCTCAACCGGCGTCTCGGTCACCGGGGACGGCATGCTCTTGGCCGCCGCCCCACTGATGGCGCCGGCGCTGTCTCAAGATCCGCTGGCAGTCACCTGCTGCGGCTGCTGCGCCTGGTGATGGTCGGGGCATTCGTCGGCGGACCGGTCCTGGGCGTCGGAGCGGTGGCCGTCGCTGGCCTGCTTGCAGTGCAGGGGAGTGGTGGGCGGCTGCATTCACCGTGGTCGGCGGGGCCGTGCTGGCGGCCGTGCTCCACCGCCTCGGACTCGCTGGGCTCTTTACCCATCACGAGGCTGCCCAGGACTGGGCGCAACTGGAGGCGTGGGCAGGAAACCCGGACTGACCGTGTAACGGCGTGCTGGCTGATCGTCGGTGCGGGGTTCAGCGTCCTGGGTGTATCTGGGCCTGTCGGTACGACCGTCCTCGCCATCGTGTTGGCCGGGCAGGGGCTGGGCTGGCCCGCCGTGCTCGTCGCGGTGGGCGGGTCCGGCGGCGGCGTGTTGCTCTTGCGCATAGGGCTCGGCGCGCTCGGCTACGTCGACGACCGGCGCCGCGGCTGGGCCCGAGCGTGTTGAGGGCGATCACGGAGCCGTTTCATGGTGGCGGTCATACGGCGGCATGGCAGGCCAGCCGCCCGTGGGTCAGTTCGTGGACCGACATCTTCACTGGCGGGGGAGTGCAGTTGGTGCACCACTGTGACGGAGACGAAACTCCGACGACTGTAGGCCCGACAAGGAGGACTGCTCCAGGCGATGCCGGACAGCGGCGTGGCGGCGTGCCCCCAAGCGCCGGAGGGCCGCTGCCTCGGTGACTGAGGTAGCGGCCCTCCACCTGCTTGCCAACTACTCATGACCTGCCGACACCGGAGACGGCATCGGTCACACAGAGACACCCGAGGTGCGCCCCACGGCGCAATCGTCCACGACCGTGAAGCGCTCGACCGTCGATTCAGCCCGCGGTTCGGCCCTGGACGATCAGCGCCCAGGCGAGGCAACCGAGCGCGGCCGTGTTGGCCAGCGCGCGGACGATGTTCCAGGTGACCCAGGCGGATTCGAAGCGTTCACGAACGGTGGCCAGATCGGTGATGCCGCTGGGATCACCGGCCGCCGCCAGTTGGTCGTTGAGTGGGACGTTGGCGGCGCTGGTGATCAGGAGTGTCACCAGGTACAGCGCGAGGCCGCAGATAATCCACGGTAGTGCCGGCCGCCCCACACCGCGCCAGGCGAGCAACGCCGACAGGGCGAGGAGCGCCAGGGCGCCGAGGAAGCTCGACAAGAACCAGCCGTTGAGGATGGTCACGTTGATCCGTTGCATGACGTCGACGAACGTCTTGTCGTCGGCCCCGCGCAGCGCGGGCATGACTGCGTAGGCGAAGGCTGCGAAGAGGCCGGCCATCAGCCCGGTGGTGACGGTCGCGGCGATCAGCAACACGTGTTGGGCCAGCTTCATTCGGGTTCTTACCTCTGGTTCCAGATGCCGGTGGCGGCAGTACGGGCGGCGTACTCGGCGAAGTCCCGGGGCGGTCGGCCCAGCGCGCGATGCACCCCGTCGGCGAGGTGCGCGTTGCGCCCGTCCAACACGGTCGTGAACAGGTACATCAGCAGGTCGACGACGTTCTGCGGGAGGCCTTCGGCGGTGAGCGCGGCAACGTACTCCTCGGGGGACACCTGGACGTAGTCGATCCTCCGGCCGGTCGCCGTGGAGATCTCGGCGACCGCTTCGGCAAAGGTGAGCAGCCGGGGCCCGGTGAGTTCGTAGAGCTGCCCCGCGTGCCCGTCCCCGATCAGCGCCGCCACGGCCACCTCGGCGATGTCGTCGGCGTCCACGAACGGCTCGGGCACGTCCCCGACCGGCAGCACGACCTCGCCGTCTCGTACCGGGTCGAGGAGGTGGGCCTCGCTGAAGTTCTGGCTGAACCAGCTCGCCCGCAGGATCGTCCACTCGACGCCGGCGTCCTGGACGAGCTTCTCGCTGGTCTGAGCCTCCTCCTCGCCCCGGCCGGACAGCAGCACCAGTCGGGACACGCCGGACGCCACGGCCAGCCTGGTGAACTCACCGACGGTGTCCGCCGCGCCCGGTGCCGCCAGATCCGGATGGTAGGAGAGGTACACGGCGTCGACACCCTGGAGCACCGGTGCCCAGGTCGTCCGGTCTGTCCAGTCGAAAGGCTGCGCCGCGGAGCGGGAACCTTCCCGTACGGTCACCGGATGCTCAGCCAGCCGGGCCACGACGCGGCGGCCGGTCTTGCCGGTCGCACCCAGCACCAGAATCGTCCGCTGCCCCTGCTCGTTCGTCAGGTCTCGGTTGCTCGTCATGAGGATCATTCAAGTGCGGCGGCGTGAGAGCCGACATAGCTGAAGCGCGCAGTTCTGTGTGTAATCGTCTACGTGGACGCGATCGCCAGTCTCCTCGACGGACCCCGAGCGCACGGTGCGTTCCTACTCCGCTCGGTCCTCGCACCGCCCTGGTCGATGCGAATCGAGGACCAGGCGCCGCTGACCGTGGTGGCGATGGTCCGGGGCCATGCCTGGATCACCTCGGACACGAGCGCGCCGGTACGGCTCGACCAGGGGGACGTGGCACTTGTACGCGGGCCCGATCCGTACAGCGTCGCCGACGACCCGGCCACGCCGCCGCAGGTCGTCATCCGTCCAGGCCAGGTCTGCGTCACGCCTGACGGGCGGGAACTGACCGGCATGACGGAGCAGGGGGTACGCACCTGGGGCAACAGCCCGGACGGCCCGACGATGCTGCTCACCGGCACGTACACGATGCAGGGTGAGGTCAGCCAACCGCTGCTGGGCACGTTGCCGCCGCTGGTCGTCATACCCGGCGAATCCTGGGACTCCCCGCTGGTTCCGCTGCTGGCAGCCGAGATCGTGAAGAACGATCCCGGCCAGGAGGCGGTGCTCGACCGGCTGCTCGACCTGCTGCTCATCGCCGCGTTACGGGAATGGTTCGCCCGACCCGGCGCCGAGCCCCCCGGCTGGTACCGGGCGTACCGCGACCCGGTCGTCGGGCAGGCCCTCCAGCTACTCCACAACAGCCCTGCCCATCCCTGGACGGTGGCTTCCCTCGCCGCCCGGGTCGGGGTCTCCCGGGCGGCGCTCGCCCGCCGGTTCACCGCGCTGGTCGGCGAACCACCCATGTCGTACCTCACCGAGTGGCGGCTGTCCCTGGCCGCCGACCTGCTCCGCGAGCCGGACGCCACCGTCGGCGCGGTCGCCCGCCAGGTCGGCTACGGAAGCTCATTCGCGTTGAGTACCGCGTTCAAGCGCAGCCGCGGCGTGAGCCCCCGGCAGTATCGGATGGCCGTCCGGGCGTAGCTGCCGGATCCGGCTCACCAGCCATCAGATCGCCGTTCCCGGTGGGACTCGAGGAGAGACGCCGCCTCGGCCCGAACGGTGCCGGGAAGTCCACCACCATCCGGATACTTCTGGACCTCATCCGTCCCACGAGCGGCCGAGCCCGCCTGTTCGGCCGCGACCCTCGCGAACACGCCGCCGAACTGCACCGTCGGATCGGCTAGCTCGCCGGCGAATTCGTGGTCAACCCGCGCCAGCGGGTCGGCGAGTGCCTGGCCTTCCTGGTCGACCTGCGCGGCGGGGTACCCCAGGCGCGGATCGAGGAACTCGCCGCCCGCCCCGGCTTAGCAAAGTGGTTGTAGGAGCTCACGCCGCCCTACGCAACGCCGCCATCGGCGCACGCCGCACCGCCGGCGTCACCACTATCGCCGCCGTGAACCGGCATCACGCCCGCGACAGCGGCCGTCCGCTGGCCCTACTCGGCATCATCAGACGATTCTGCCGGGGCCCTGGCAGTTATCCCAGGCGCCGTATGGCGAGGGAGAGGATCATGCCGGCGCCGAACAGAGTCAGGAAGCCGCCCGCGATCCTCGTGAGCCACGGCACGATGCGATCCATGCGGGAAAGCGCACGGCGGGAGCCGAGCACAACGGCGACGAACACATCCCAGACCAGGACGATGGAGAACATCCACACGCCGTAGAGCGTGAGCGTCCACGGTGCGGCGGTTCCTACGGCGGCGGCGAGGCTGACATAGAAGAGTGCGTTCTTCGGGTTCAGCAGGCCGGAGGCGATGCCCAGGCCGGAGTTCCTCAGCCAGGTTGTGCGCTGCGCGCTCGGCGCGTGTTCGAGGTCGATTCGTGCTCGTGATCGGAGGAACGCGATGCCGATGAAGATCAGGAAGCCGCCGCCGGCGAGTTGGATCACATTGAGCAGGAGCGGGTGGGTGATGAGCGAGACGCCGGAGAACGCGGCGGCGATGAAGATCCCGTTCGCGGTGGCGATGCCCAGGCATGCGCCGGTGGCGCCTCGCCACCCGTTGGTCATCGCTGTGCGGGCGATGAGGAAGAAGTCGACGCCGGGAATCAACAAGGCCAGGAAGTGGGCGGCGGCGACAGCGAGGAACTGCTCCATCTCTCCCTCGATGCGTGACGATCAACCCGTCAAGCATCCAGGGCCGCATCCGCCGTGGTCTTGTACGTTCTTGCAGTCAGCCCCGATAGGAGCCGGGTGAGGCGGCGACGTGTGCCCGGAAGACGCGGTGGAAGTGGCTCTGGTCGGTGAACCCCAGCGCGTGGGCGGTTTCGGCGATCGACCGCCCCTCGCGCAGCAACCGACGCGCCATGACCACGCGGGCGTTCTGCCGCCATGCCAACGGGGAGAGACCGGTGACGCGTCGCATCGCGCGGATGAGCTGAAACTTCGACATACCGATCGACTCAGCCAGCTCGGTCAGGGCCGGGTTCGACTGGTCAGTGCGGAGTCGATACATGACCGAAGCGAGACGGGTGAGCAGCTCGGGGTCGGCGTAACTGGTCGCGAGATGCGCTGGTGCGGCAGCCTCGAGTTCGGTGAACAAGACCGCGAACTGTGCTTGAAGCGGTTCACGGGGCTCGTCGGTGAAGATCATGTCGTTGATCGCGCTGACCATGGAGTGCAGTTCGGGGTGACGCAGCACTCTGATTCCGTCGAACAGACGGCTCGCCTCCCCGCCCGGTGCGAGCGACGTTACCCAGGCCTGATCCATGTGGATCATCTGGTAGAGCCAGCGGCCCTGGTCGGGATTGCAGGCGTGAACCTGACCGGCGGGGATGATGATGACGTCACCCGGCTCCAGGCGCATCCTGCCGTCGAGCGGGCCGGTCAGCACCGAGGTGCCCGAGTCGATCGCACCGATGGAGAACGAGTCGTGGGCATGGGGCCGGTAGCAGGAGTTCTGCTGGCACGACCGCCTGGCCTCCAGATCAGGCAGCGCGGTGCTTCGCCAGAACTCCGCCACGCACCCTCCTTCTGTCGTCTCGCCGCATCAGGGGTAGTTGATTCCCGTCTCGTTCCAGGCTACGCCGCCGCGCTGACCGGCCCAGAAACGTCGCAACGTCGTCCCCGTAGGTCGGAGAGTTGTTCCCGACAGCACGGTTGGAGACCTCTCTGTCGCCGGCCGCTTGGCACAAAGATGCCGTTGGTTTGACAGACCCGACTGAAACGATCTCTCAGCGGGGGTCTGTCAAACGAACGGTGTAACTCGGGTTGTTGACGACTACTTTCGGCCTGCGGACAGGCGTCCTTCGAAGGCGATGTCGAAGGCGTTGAGGGCTGGTTTCCAGCGCATGGTCCAGCGCCGGCGGCCCTGCCCGGTCGGGTCGAGGCTCATGATCGCCAGGTAGACGCACTTGAGCGCCGCGGCCTCGTTGGGGAAGTGACCGCGGGCTCGCACGGCCCGGCGGATGCGGGCGTTGACCGACTCGATGGCATTCGTGCTGCAGACGACGGTGCGGATCTCGGTGTCGAAGGCCAGGAACGGCACGAACTCCGCCCACGCCTGCTCCCACAACCGGGCGATCGCCGGATACCTGTCGCCCCAGGCCTCGACGAACTCGGCGAACCGAGCTCGGGCGGCGGCTTCGGTGGGCGCGGTGTAGACCGGGCGCAGGGCTTTGGCGATGGCATCCCAGTGCTGCCGACCGGCATACCGGAAGCTGGCGCGCAGCAGATGGATCACACAGGTTTGCACGACAGCTTCGGGCCACACCTCGCCGATGGCATCGGGCAGCCCTTTGAGCCCGTCACAGACCACCATGCACGCGTCGGCGACGCCCCGGTTCTTCAATTCGGTGAGGACCTGCAGCCAGAATTTGGCGCCTTCGCCGCCGTCGCCGGCCCACAGGCCCAGGATGTCCCGGGTGCCCTCGACCGTGACGGCCAGGGCCAGGTAGATGGGCCGGTTGGCGACCTTCCCATCGCGGATCTTGGCTCTGTCGCCGATCTTGTGATGTGGACGGTCGTGGCAAGTCGACGCGCCACCCACTGATCATGTTCGGCGTGTTCGCTTGTGGAGCAGTTGCTGCCTCACCTGTCCGACCTGCTGATCGACGGCGTTGAACAGCGCCACGAGGCAGTTGTGATCTCCGCCCGGGTCCGATCAGCGACGGCGCAGTGCGGTAGCTGCCGGCAGTCATCGAGTCGCGTTCATGGCCGTTACCTGCGGCGATTGCGCGACCTCACGGTTGCCGGGGTGGCTGTGCTGCTTCAGGTGCGGGTGCGGCGGTTCCGCTGCGGCAACCGCGGTTGCCCGGCGGTGACCTTCGTCGAGCAGGTCGACGGCTTGACCGCTCCGCATGCCCGTCTCACCCAGGGGCTGCGGGAACTGCTCACCCGGATCGGGCTTGCGTTGGCCGGGCGTGCCGGCGCACGGCTGGCTGCCGCCGTCGGAGTGAACGTGGGCCGTGACACCCTGTTGCGGCTGGTGAAAGGCCTGCCGGACCCGGCAGGGACCGCGGTGACGGTCCTGGGTGTCGACGACTTCGCGTTCCGGCGCGGACGCCACTACGGCACCATCCTGGTCGACATGGCCACCCGCCGCCCAGTCGAGGTCTTCGACGGTCGTGACGGTGACAGCCTCGCCGGCTGGCTCGCGCAGCACCCAGAGGTGGAGATCATCTGCCGCGACCGTGCCGGTGGCTATGGCGAAGGCGCCCGGCAGGGCGCCCCGCACGCGGTGCAGGTCGCCGACCGGTTCCACCTCTGGCAGAACCTGGGCCAAGCGGTGGAGAAGACAGTCAACGCCCATCGCGCCCAGCTCGCCCGGCCAGGACCTCCGCCTCCCGAGGACACGCCGCCGCAGTTGGTGCGGCCGCTACCGGAGAAGAAGATCGTGACCCGGCTGCGTGAGCACTACACCGCCGTGCAGGAACTGGCAGCGCAGGGCATGTCCAAGGCGGCGATCGGCCGCAAGCTGGGGCTGCACCAGGCCACGGTGCGCAAGTTCGTCAACGCCCGCAGCCTCGCCGACCTGACCGCCGTCACCGAGCAACGCTCACACCTGGTCGACCCGTTCACCGGCTACCTGCACCAGCGCTGGAACGACGGCGAACGCAACGCCACCCAACTGTTCCGCGAGATCCAGCAACAGGGCTACCCCGGCGGGGAACTCGCCGTTCAGCGCTACCTGCGCCGCTTCCGCACCGGCCGCGGTCACGCCCCGCACCCCGGTCCGAAACCACCCACCGTCCGCCAGGTCACTTCGTGGATCATGACCCATCCCGACCACCTCGATCCTCGCGACGCCGCCAAGCTGCGCGACCTGCGCCACCGCGACCGTGACCTGAACCGGCTGGTCAAACACGTGCGCGCGTTCGCGGTGATGATGACCGGCCGCCACGGCAACCGCCTCGACGAATGGATCGTCGCCGTCGAACACGACACCCTCGCGCCGCTGGCCGCGTTCGCCCGCAACATGCGCCGCGACCTCGACGCCATCCGCAACGGCCTGACCCTGCCGCACAGCTCCGGCGCCGTCGAAGGCACCATCAACCGCCTGAAAATGATCAAACGACAGATGTTCGGCCGCGCCGGCCTCGACCTACTCCGCAAACGCGTCCTACTCGCGCACTGAGACTTCACAAGATCGGCGACAGAACCCGGATCTTCACGTGCACCGCGTCGAGGAAGATCACTGGGTAGACCGCATCGAGGGGACGGTTCTGCCACTCGGTCATCCCGTCGATGACCTTGTCGGTGATCGTCGAGATGGTCTGCCGCGACACGTCGGCGCCGTAGACCTCGGCCAGGTGGGCCTGGATCTCCCCGGTGGTCAAACCCTTGGCCGACAGGGAAATCACCATGTCGTCCACCCCGGACAACCGGCGCTGACGCTTGCGCACGATCTGCGGCGAGAAGCTCCCGTCGCGATCCCGTGGCACGTCGATCTCTACCGGGCCGACGTCGGTCAGCACAGTCTTGGCCCGCACACCATTGCGGGAGTTCCCGCCGTTCTTGCCCGCCGGGTCGCCCTTGTCATAGCCCAGATGGTCGGTGATCTCACCCTCAAGCGCTGACTCCAGGACCCGCTTGGTGAGCTGCTGCAGCAGACCGCCATCACCAGTCAACTGCAACCCGGCCGCCCGGGCCTGCTCCACCAACTGCGCGACCAGGCCTGCGTCGACACCGTCCGCCGGTAGTCCCGGCCCATTCTTCGCCACCGCGGAAGTATCCACGGCGGCCATCGATCCTTCAGACATCAGGTGCTGCTCCTTGATCAGGAGTTACACCGTTCGTCTTACAGTCCCCTCAGCGGCGCGAGTCTGGGCGGCAGCGAGTGCTGAGAACCGGCACGCCTATCGTGGCGAGCCGGAGGGCGCCGACGGTGACTTGGCTGTACTGGCCGTCGTGGCCTGGGTAGAGGAGTGCTGCTCGCTGCACGTGGAGTCGGTGTGCGTAGGTGCTCAGCTGGTAAAGCTCATCGGCCTTCGGTTTGGCGTGCCAGTGCCGGTACTTGGCGTCGTACACCGCCACGGGCTTGTGCTGTTCGTCGAGGATGACGAAGTCCGTGCGCCGTCATCGGCCGGGAGTGTGCGCTGGCTTGAAGGTCTCGGCGTGTCGGAGATCGAAAATGGGTGAGGTCTCCGGTAGAGCCATCCAACCTGACCTTGACCTGCAGGTACACATGCTGCCGGACCGACCGCACGAGGGCCCGCTGTAGCCGCCGCCCGGCGACCGTCCTTAATGCTCCGTTAACGCGCCCTTATCGCTTCCCCGGAGATGCTGCTGCCCGATCCGGCCCCGTGCCGCCGGACGCCATCTCCGAGGAGGACACCCATGCGTATCCGCACCATTCTGGTGCCGTCACTGGCGGCCATCCTGCTGGCGGCGGCCACCCCGACCGCCGCGGCGGCCGCCACCGCGAGCTTCGGGCCGCGGGTCGACCTGCCCGCCGGGTACGGCCCGATCTTCGTCACTCACGGCGACTTGGACCGGGACGGCCGGCCGGACATGGCGGTCGCCAACGAACTCGGCGGTACCGTCTCGGTGCTGCTCAACCGCGGCGCGGACGGGTTCCGGACCATGGCCGAGGTGGGCACCGGCAGCCGGCCGATGTCGGTGGCCATCGCCGACGTCAACGGTGACGGACGCGCCGACCTGGTGACCGCCAACCTCGGCGGCACCGTCGCCACCGCGCTGGGCCGGGGCGACGGCCGCTTCCGCGCGCCCCAGCACATCGACCTGGGCGGATCCAGCAATCCGTGGGCGGTGGTCGCCGAGGACCTGGACGGCGACCATGACGTGGACGTCGCCGTCTCGCTCACCGGCCGTTCGCAGGTGCAGGTGCTGCTCAACGACGGGCGCGGACGCCTCACCTTGGGCCAGACAGTGTCGCTGGAGTACAGCGACTTCGAGGGCCTGCGTGCGGCGGACCTCAACGGCGACGGTCTGGTGGACCTGGTCGGCAGCGAGAACTTCGCGGGCCGGGTGGGAATCCTGCTCGGCACGGGAGGGGGCGCCTTCGGCCCGCTGCAGCGGATCGAACTGATCAACGACACCAGCCGGGTGGTGGTGGACGACTACAACTCAGACGGGCGGCCGGACATCGTGGCGGCCCGTGGCAGCAGCTACGCCGACAGCGGCTGGCTGCTGCTGGGCAACGGTGACGGCACGTTCGCGGAGCCGCGGACCATCCCGGTGCGCTGGGCGGAAACGGTCGCGGGCGGCGACTTCGACGGCGACGGCAGGGCCGACCTGGCGTTCGCCACCTCCTCGGTCGTCTTCGTGCTGCTTGGCAACGGTGACGGCACGTTCGGCGAGTCCCTCGAACTGCCGGTGCTGGGCCGGCCGGGTGTGCCGACCGCCGCCGACTTCACCGGCGACGGCCGCGACGACCTCGCCGTGCCCAACGGCGACGGGTACCCGGGCACCGTCTGGTTCTTCCCCACCGCCTGACCCGGACCGGCGGCGGCACGGGTAGCGCCTACGCCGGTGGCGTCGCCCGCGCTGCGAGGGGCGATCGTCGTGGCGCGCGACGTCCACCCCTCGGTGACGTCGTCGTAGTAGGCGTCCCGTTCCCGGTCACCGGAGAGGGCGCGGGGGAGGGTGGCGCGCACGCCGTCGGGCAGCGCGTGCACCTCGAACCGGTCGCCGCCGTTGGCGACGAGCACGTGTGCCTCGTCGTCGACGGCCTTGGTGAAGTAGCTGGACTCGATCTCCTGGGTGACCATGGTCTGGTCGGTGTTGTTTGCGAACCGGTCAATGACGCCGGCGCTGGCAGTGCACTGGTAACGGCTGGGAGAGGGGGTCTACGAGGTTGCCCTGCGCAGCGCTGGTAGTTGCCCGAGCGTGGTCCTAGCCATCGCGACTGCTCGGTCCAGCCCGTCGGGCAGATCGGGTGGGAGCTGGCTGATCTCACGACAGATCTGCTCGGCGTCGTCCAGGAACCGTTTGATCGCGCCCTGGGGATCCCAGAAGCTGCCGTTTACTCCGCGTCCACGGCGGAGTGTGGCCAGATCGGCGGGCAGGTCCCGGGGTGACCGCGGGGGCTTGGCGATCCAGTCGGGCGGCTGCATTCCGCGTGCCGATATCTCCTGGTCGATGGCCCGCCGTAGCTCAGCGACCTTGGCCCGGAACTCGGCGATGCGTTTTTCGATCGCCGCCTTGGTCGGCACCTGCAGGAGATTGCCTGGGCAGGCCACGGCAAGTGGGCGAAACGGCACCTGCCGGCTGTCGGCGTTGTAGACCACGTGCAGGCGCAGCAAGTACAGCGAGGTCGCGCCGGGAGTTTCGTGGAGATAGCCGCTGCCCGGCGGGATCTCGGTATTCACCCGGACCTGGAAGCGGTCGGCCTCGCCTGGCCCGATCACCTGGGAGATGCCGACGGTGACCCGGGCTCCGTGGGCTTTCTCCGGCACCGGAAGCTCGACGTCGTAGGTCGCTGACGGGGGCAGCCACACACCCCCTGAGGTGTCCACGTAGGGCAGCAGGTCGCCGAAGGCTGTGATCCGGCGTGCCCACAACACTTCCACCACCATCTTTGTAAGCACTGCGGACTCGCCGCCACGGTTGAGCAGCTTCAGGTCAACAACCGGGGGGTCCATCCATCTGGACTGGCGCTCCGGCACCGAGATGTCGACCGGCTCCACCCGCGGGCCTTCGCCCGAGGACGACGTGGCCCTTGCAGGCTGGGCGTGCGGCGCCGGGTGGGCGGCGGCCTGCTCGCGGGCGGCCTGCTCGCGAGCGGCTAGGAGCTCGGCCGCCAGGGCCCTGGCGTCCTCGTCGTGCCGGCGCACGACATCGAGATCATGCCGGCGCCCGACATCCACAGACATGGCGTCGACCGCTTCCACATTCGCCCGTCGCGGTCGGCGCGCGTACAAGACAGCCCACGCCCCGATGACCGCCGCGATGATCGCACCACCTACGGCGATGAGTGACGCCATCATGCCGGAGAGTATGGCAGGGGTGGGTGAAACCGCAACACATGCCGCTCCCAAGACCGGCCCGAAGGGTGTATCCCAGGCTGATATCTAACAGTGACGCCTACGGATCCAGCGCGGTGATCGACCGCAGCCCGCTCTGCCGGGGATCCATCCGCGACAGCGGCGACTCGCCGGACGCCCGCAGTGCAGGTCGGTGCCACCGGCATACGACCCGGACGGCACCTGGCCTCCGCATCATCGGCCAGATCAGAACCTCAGACGGCAAATCGCGCCCGTTACCGGCCTGCACGCCACACGGAGACACGGGCGTCTCCGATCGGGAATCGCTGATCGATGTCATCGGCCATCTCCACCAGATCGGCTGGCAACTCCGGTTTGGTGAGCACATCGAGGCCAGCAGCAGGCTGAGGAATCGCGAGGCGGTCCGCCCCCTGACCGAGGCCGAGGTCGAGGAGATGCGTGAGGTGTTCTCAGGCATCCTGGGCCTGGTCTCGGACGAGGAGTTCTACGACTTGGGTGGGTGTGTTCGGCATCGCCAGCCTCTCGCAGAGGAATGCGTCGGCGTGCGAGGTGGTGTGGGTGGGGAGGTGATGCCCCAGTTTCCTTTCCCCATGAGAAGCAGCCGGTGACCGCCCTCGCGGGTCCCGTTCATTCGGCCGATGCTGGATCGAGGCGGGCCAGGTGGGCGCGGACGGCGTCGGTGCTGGTTTCCTCGTCCTCGGTCTGGTCGACCCCCAGCGTGGTTAGCAGGGCCAGGGCCTGTCGCCAGTGGTCGCGGGCCGACTCGAACCGGCCGAGGGCGTGTTGGGCGTGGGCGAGTCCGTCGTGGGCGCGGGCTTGGTCGAGGGGCTGTCCCAACTCGTCCGCCAGGACGAGGGCCCGCGCGTGCTGGTCGGCGGCGATCGCCGGATCGCCGGTGGCGTACCGGATCCGGCCCAGGCCCTGCCGGGCCTCGAACTCGAGGTTGCGATCGCGGGCTTCCCTGGCCAGGTCGAGCAGTTGCCGGAAATGGGCCACGGCCTCGGGGTACCGGCCCTGGGCGCGGAGGATGTCGCCTAGGCCGTTCAGCGCGTCCAGCTCACCTCGGTGATGGCCGGTTTCCCGGGCCAGCGCCAGAGCCTGTCGGTAGTACTCGGCAGCCCGCGCTTGCCGCCGCTGGGTGCGGTGCACCAGGCCCAGCCCGTTGAGCGCGTCCAGTTCGCGGGGCCGGTGCCCCGTCTCGCGGGCGATCCGCAGCACCTGCTCCAGGTGGTCGATGGCCTGCTCGGGGCGGCCCTGCCGGCGGTGGATGTGGCCGAGACCGTGCAGCGCGTCCAGCGTGCCGCGGCGATGGTCGGTTTCCTCGGCGATCCGCAGGACTTGACGGTAGCAGTCGGTGGCGTCGGCGAACCTGCCCTGGGAGCGGTGGACGTCACCGAGGCCGGCGAGGGCGTCGAGTTCGCCGGCCCGTTCGCCTGTCGCGCGAGCCATCCGCAGCGCCTGCCGGAAGTCGTCGATGGCCTCGGCGTTGCGCCCCTGGGACCGGTGGATGTGCCCGAGGTCGTTCCAGGCGGTCAACTCGTCCGCCGGCCGGCCGGCCGTCCGGGCCGACGCCAGTGCCTGGTGGTGCAGGACCTCGGCGGTCGGGTACCGGCCCCGGGTGTGCAGGTGCCGGTGCAGGGTGGTCGACAGGTACGGCAGGTATGCGGTCATGCCGTGCGCGCTGGCGTGATGCGCGGCGGCGAGCAGGTTGGGCAGCTCGGCGTCCAACCAGTCCAGCGCGGCCGCCTGGTCGGGCAGGTCGACGGTGGGGGCTTCGGCGGGTGGGCCGAGCGGCGGTGGCCGCCGTGCGTAGGGGTAGGCGATCGCCGTTGCTCGTGCCGCGGTCTCCCGGTAGTGGTCGAGCAGCCGGGCCAGCGCCGCGTCGATCGCCGCCTGGTCGGGGCCGGCCGCGCCGGCCGCGTGGGTGCGGACCAGGTCGTGGAACCGGTACCGGCCCGGGACCGGCTCCTGGAGCAGGTGGGTGTCGAGGAGTTGGTCGACCGTCCGCCCGGCCTGCCGCAGCGACACCCCGAGGAGCGCGGCGAGGGCGTATTGCTCGATGTCGGGGCCCGGGTGCCGGCCCAGCAGGCGGTACGCGTCCTGCTGGGCACGGTTCAGGTGCCGGTAGGACAGATCGAGGGCGGCGGTGACACTGCGCCGGCCGGCGTCGAGTTCGGCCAGTCGATGTTCCTCGTCACGCAGGCGCAGCACCAGGTGGTACAGACTCCAGGAGGGACGGGAGCGCAGCCGGGCGGCGGCGATGCGGATCGCCAGCGGCAGCCGGCCGCACAGTTCCACCACCTCGACCAGCAGTTCGGTCGGCGGGCTGCCGAGCCGGTCCCGGCCGACGGTCCGCTCGAACAACTCGACTCCGTCCGTGGTGGGCAGAATGTCCAGGGACAGCGCACCGGTGTGGTCCAGGCCGGTCAACCGGTGCCGGCTGGTGATCAGGACCAGGCAGCCGGGCGCACCGGGCAGCAGCGGCGCCACCTGCGCCTCGGTGGCGGCGTTGTCCAGCACGATCAGCATCCGCTGGTCGGCCAGCCGGGTGCGGTACAGCCCGGCCCTTTCTTGAAGCCCGGCCGGGACCTGCGGGCCCGGGACACCGAGGGAGCGCAGCAGTTGGTCGAGGACCTCGCCCGGCTCGCGGGGCGACATCCCGGGCGTGTGACCGTACAGATCGACGAAGAGCTGCCCGTCCGGGTAGCGGTCGGCGATTCGGTGGGCCACGTGGATGGCGAGGGCGGTCTTGCCGACCCCGGCCATCCCGTCGATGGCGCTGATCACCACCGTGGCGGCGTCCCACATCTGATCGAGGGCGGCCAGCTCGCGCGTCCGGCCGGTGAACGACGGCGGCGGGGTCGGGAGCTGCCGGGGTACCGGCCGGGCGATGTCCCGCCCGACCAGCACCGGTTCCCCGCGCAGGATGGCCCGGTGCAGGTTCCGCAGTTCCGGGCCGGGATCGGTGCCGAGCTCCTCGGCCAGCCGCGCCCGGGTGACCGCGTAGTGCGCCAGAGCCTCGGCGCCCCGGCCGGCGGCGTGCAGCGCCTGCATCGACACCGCGACCAGTGGTTCGACCAACGGGTGGTCGACCACCAGGTCGGACAGCCGCCCGAGGACGGCGTCGTGGTTGCCCAGTCGCAGCTCAGCCCGGGCCCACGCCACGACAGCGGCCAACCGGTGCTGCTGCAAGCCGTCCCGCAACCGGGCGAACCACCCGCCAGACAGGTCCGCCACCGGGTCGCCCCGCCACAGGTCCAGCGCTTGGCGCAGCAGCGTCACGCGTTGCGTGTCGTCGTACCGACCGTCGCGTGCCTGGTCCACCAGACGTTGGAAGCGGTGCAGGTCGACCCGGTCCGAATCGAGTTCCAGCAGGTATCCGGCGGGCCGACGGTCCAGCCGGGCAGCGCTGCCGTCCAGCTCGGCCGCCCGGTCGAGCAGGCGCCGGATCCGCATGATGTGCGCGTACAACGCGTTGCGCGCCTCGGCGGGCGGCGGATCCTCCCAGACCCGGTCCACCAGGGTTTCCACCCGGACCGGCCGTCCGGCATCCACCGCCAGCGCCGCGAACACCGCCCGCTGCTTGGGCGGGCCGAGGGCGAGCGGCTGGCCGGCCGCGCGCGCCTCCACCGCGCCGAGTAACCGGACCTCCATGCCCTCCTCCGCGTCCTGGACGACTCGTCGGTACTAGAGCGACGCTATGCGGCGCCGGCAGCTAAGACGTTCGTAAGGTCGCCAACCAGACCGTGCCGACAGGGTCGAGGAACAGCAGCCGGCGGCTCCGGGCTCGTACGACAGCAACCCCGCTGCCGCCGCCGAACCCTGAAGGAGGTACCCATGAAACTCGCCGCACGAATGATGGCCGCTCTCGGACTCGTCGCGGTGCTCGGCTCGGCACTGGTGGCCATCTTGCCGGCCGGACCGGTGTCCGCGGCCGAGCGCGACCGCCCCGCACAGGCCACCACCGTCGGTGACCGGACCGAGCGAATCCGCAAGGCCTACCGGATCGAGCCGGACGGCACGTTGCGGGAGGTCACACCGACGGCAGGGGTCGCCCCGGCCGCCGGCGAAACGTACGCCTACGTCTTCTACCCCTCCTACGAGTCGGACTGCTGGTACGGGGAGATGTGCATCTGGACCGGTGACTACTACAGCGGCTGGGGCCTCATCATGGGCGGCAGCTACGCCTCGTGCCAAGGCTGGCGGTTCGAGAACACCGTCTTCCAGGACCACACCTGGTCCATCTGGAACCGGGTGCCCGGCGGCACGTCCTCGATCTGGGACCGGTACGCCGACGGCTCCTACCGCTACACCAAGTACGCCCGGCTGGCCACCGGATACAAGCACGACACACGGTTCAGTCTGATCATGGACGCGTGGACGTTCGACCCGGCCAACAACTGCCGCAGCCTCAACCTGGGGCACGTGGACCTCTGACCGACAGGGTGCGGTCGCCCAATCCCGGGCGACCGCACCCGCCTGCGGCGTCCGTCGCGGCCGCGAGAGCCGCCTCGCCGAGCGGCGAGGACGTACCTCACGAGCACGGTTATCCGGTCACCAACCTTCCTCTCAGCGGGCGGACGACGAACCGTCCGATCAGCGGCCAGAGGAGCACCACCAGGATGGAGGCGTAGATCAGCATGGACACCCAGCCGCCGATCAGGCCGTGCAACTCGCCGCCGGAGAGTTGCAGCGCTCGCCGGCCCTGCAACTCCGCATGCGGGCCGAGTATGAGACCGACGATCAGCGGCAGGATCGGCAGGCCGAAGCGGCGCATGCCGAAGCCGAGCAGGCCCAGGGCTAGCAGCAGGAACAGGTCGAACGGCTGGGCGTTGACCGCGTACGCACCCATCGAGGCGAAGAAGATGATCCCGGCATAGAGGTACGGGCGCGGGATCCGCAGGAGGCGGGCCCACGCCGGGGCGAGCGGCAGGTTAAGCACCAGCAGCAGCAGATTGCCGATGAAGAGGCTGGCGATCAGTGTCCAGACCAGGGTGGACTCGCGAGTGAACAGCAACGGCCCGGGCTGGATGCCGAACTGCTCGAAGGCGGCCAGCATCACCGCGGCGGTGGCGTTGGTGGGCAGACCGATCGCCAGCATCGGGACCAGGGTGCCTGCGGCGGAGGCGTTGTTGGCCGCCTCCGGCCCGGCGACGCCCTCGATCGCACCCCGCCCGAACTCCTCCTTGTGCTTGGAGAGCTTCTTCTCGGTGATGTATGACAGGAAGGTCGGGATCTCTGCCCCGCCGGCCGGCACTGCGCCGAACGGGAACCCGAGCGCGGTACCGCGCAGCCACGGCTTCCAGGACCGCTTCCAGTCCTCCTTCCCCATCCATGGCTGACCGACCGGGATCACCTCACCGGACTTGCGGCGTAGGTGCGCGGCGATCCAGAGAGCCTCGCCCACGGCGAAGATGCCGACGGCCACCACGACCACGTCGATGCCGTCGATGAGCTGCGGGATCCCGAAGGTTAGCCGCTGCTGACCCGTCTGGTCGACCCCGATCACGCCGATGGTCAGGCCGATCAGCAGCGAGGCGAAGCCGCGGACCCGGGACGCGCCGAGAATCGCGGTCACCGCCACGAACGCCAGCAGCATCACTGCGAAGTAGTCGGGTGCGCCGAGGCTGATCGCGAACTGCACCACCGGTGGGGTGACCACCACCAGCAGGACGGTGGCGATGGTGCCGGCGACGAACGAGCCGATCGCGGCGGTGGACAGGGCCTGGGCAGCGCGCCCGGCCTTGGCCATCTTGTTGCCCTCGATAGCGGTCACCACCGAGGAGGACTCGCCAGGGGTGTTCAGCAGGATCGAGGTGGTCGATCCGCCGTACATGCCGCCGTAGTAGATGCCCGCGAACATGATGAGCGATTGGGTCGGCCCCAGGTTGTAGGTGACCGGCAGCAGCAGCGCCACCGTCATCGCGGGGCCGATGCCGGGCAGCACGCCGACCGCGGTGCCGATGGTCACCCCGAGCAGCGCGATCAGCAGGTTCATCGGGGTCAGCACATGACCGAACCCCTCGATCAGATTGCCCAGGTTTTCCATTACAGGATCCCTTGCAGGACGCCGGCGGGCAGGTCGACACCGAGCCCGATGGCGAAGGCATAGAATGTGATCAGCGACAGTGCGATGGAGATCAGTAGGTTCCGGATGTAGTGGCGGTTGCCGAGCGCGTAGGCCGAGCCCCAGTAGAGGATCGTCCCGCTGATCACCCAGCCGAGCCGGTCGATGAGCACCGCGTTGACCAGGAACGCCCCGATCAGCAGTAGCACGGTTCGCCAGTCGATCGGGGTGCTCAGATCGACGTCCTCGCCGGCCTCCGGCTCACCGGCGCCGCCGCGGAACACGTCCACCGCATAGACCGCCGCGACCGTCAGCAACAGCACGCCGAGCAGAATTGGTACCGCTTTGGGGCCGATTGGGTCCGCCGAGTTGATCGCGCTGCCGATCCGCGTCGTCGCGTCGACGATGACCAGCGCGCCGACCAGGGCGAGAAATGCACAGACGCCGTACTGCGCCGGGTCGGGCTTCCGCCCAGCGGCCGCCTCCGAGGTCGCCGCCGGGTCGGTTCCGGCGCGCGCTGGCTCGTCCGGCGTAGGCAGCGCGCCCGGCCCGGTCGGCTCGGTCGTGGCCCGCTGTGTCCGCTGGGCAGCGGCCGGTTCGGCCGGCGCGACCGTCGGCTGCACGGGGATCTCGGGTTCCGCCGGGGGTCGGAGCGGCGGGTCGCCGCCCCGTACCGGCCGGTTCGTCCTGTCGGTCATGCCAACCCGAGTTGCTTGAGCACGTCGGCCACTGCCTTGTCCTGCTCGGTCAGGAACGTGCCGAACTCGTCACCGGTGACGAACGCGTCGGTCCAGCCACGCTTTTTCAGCTCGGCCTTCCACTCCTCCGACTCGTGCATCTTGGTCAGCACGTCGATCCAGACCTTCTTGTCGGCCTCGCTGATTCCGGGCGGCGCGACGATGCCCCGCCAGTTGGTGAAGACCAGGTCGATGCCAGCGGACTTGAGCGTCGGCACGTCCCTGAGCGCCTCGATCGGCGCCTCGCTGGTCACCGCGAGGACCCGGATCTGGCCGGCCTCGACCTGGTCGAGGAACTCGCCGAACCCGCTGGCGCCGAAGGCCACCTTGCCGCCGAGCACGGCCGGCAGCAGCTCGCCGCCGCCGTCGTACGAGACGAAATTGACGTGGCGGGGGTCGATGCCGACGGTCTTGGCGAGCTGCATGGGCAGCAGGTGGTCCGGGCCGCCGGGCGAGGAGCCGCCGCCGACCGCAATGCCCTTGGGGTTGGCCTTCCACGCCGCGACCAGGTCGTTGATGGTCTTGTACGGGGAGTCCTTCGGCACCACGATGGCGCCGGCCTCCTCGATCATCTTGGCCAGCGGGGTGGTCTGGGTCAGCGTCGCGGTGGACTTGGAGGTGTACGAGGCACCGACCACGCCCAGCCCCATCTGCATGGCGAGCTTGCCGTTGCCCCTCTCGTTCACTGTCCGCTGGAGACCGACTGTGCCGCCCGCCCCGGGCAGGTTGAACACCTGCACGCCCGTGGCGATCTTGGCGTCCTCCATCACCTTCGCGGCAGTGCGGGCCGTGGTGTCGTAGCCACCACCGGGGGTGTTGGGGACCATGATCCGCAGTCCACTGACCGGCGTGCCGTCGTTGCCGGAACCGGATCCGTCCTTCTCGGCCGTGGCACCGCAGGCCACCAGGGCGAGCGTCGTCGCGGCGGCCACTGCGGTGACCAGCAGGGTTCTCCTTGTTGCCATGATGTTTCTCTTCCGTTTCGAATGAGTCCGGCTGCAAGATGGTGGCCTCCGAGCAGGTCGCCTGTCTGCGTTCTGTCACCAGCGGAAGTTGAGGTCTTTGTGGTCGCGGTCACGTCCTGGCGACGTACACTCGCCGGGCAGCTTCTCGTCCTTCAGCTAGCGATCATCGTCGTTGTGCTGGTGGCGGTCGCCGCTGTCTCGCTGGCCCAGTCGGCCGCCACCTTCAACCGGGTCGAGGGGCGCCGGGTCGCCGCCCTCGGCGAGGAACTCGCCGGCAGCCCGCTGCTACGCGACCAGCTCACCCAGCCGGCACCCGCCGAGGCGATCGCACCGCTGATACAGAACACACTGATCCGGTCCGGGGTGACCCACGTGACCGTGGCGAACGAGCGTGGCCGGGTGGTCAGCTCGACAGACCCGACGCTGGTCGGCAGCCCGGTGGTGCTCGGCGACCCCTGGGTGGCGCAGGGCCGGAGCTGGTTCGGCGAGCTGGAGGTCGACGGCACCCGGCAGCTGGTGGCCCAGGTGCCGGTGCTCGGCGACGATCCGAAGACGAAGAAGAACCTCGGCCGGTATCTGGGCGTGGTGGTCGTCGGTGAGGCGTCGCCGACCTGGTCGGCGCGGCTGGTGGGTGCCTCCTCGTACCTTCTCACCTACCTGGGCATCGCCTGTGGCCTCGGGGTGGTCGGGTCGTGGCTGCTGGCCCGACGGATCAAGCGGCAGACTCTGGGCCTGGAACCACGTGAGATCGCCGGGCTGGCCGAGCACCGCGAGGCGTTGCTGCACGGCATCGCCGAGGGGGTGATCGCGCTCGACACACAGCAGCGGGTCACCCTGATCAACGCGGTCGGTCGGCGGCTGCTCGACCTGCCAGAGAACTGTCTCGGCCGCAGCCTCCGCGAGCTGCGCATCAACGGCCGGCTGCGGGACGTACTGGCTGGCGCCGACAGAAGCCCGGACACCCGGGACCAGGTGGTGATCCGACGCGGCCGGGTGCTGGTGATGAACCGAATGACGGTACGCAAGGACAACCGCAGACTCGGCTCGGTCACCACGCTGCGAGACCGCACCGAGCTGGCCCGTCTGGAGCAGGAGCTCGGCTCGTTCCGCAGCACCACCGAGTTGCTGCGGGCGCAGACCCACGAGTTCGCCAACCAGCTGCACACCATCTCCGGGCTGATCCAGATCGGCGAGCACGACGAGGTGGTCCGCTACGTGGATGCGCTGAGCCGGCACCGAGCCTCCCTCGACCTGGCGGTCACCAGCCGGATCCACGACACCGCGATCGCCGCCCTGCTGATGGCGAAGTCGGCGGTGGCCGCCGAACGGCGGGTGGAGCTGCGGATCTCCGAGCGGACCGGGCTGAACCGCCTGCCGGCGGAGCTGTCGGCGGACGTCGCCACTGTGCTCGGCAACCTGGTGGACAACGCGATCGAGGCGGTGGCGGGCGGCGAGGTGGCCGACGACCCGGACGAGCGCCCGGCCTGGGTGGAGGTCGAGCTGCGCCAGGACACCTCCTCCGTGGAAATCGTCGTCCGCGACTCCGGTCCCGGGATTGCGCCTGAGCTGGCGCAGGAGGTATTCACCAATGGTTTCACCACGAAGGCGGCCCACAGCGGCGAGCGGGGTGTCGGCCTGGCGCTCACCCGTCTGGTGTGCCGCCGCCGCGGTGGCGAGGTGGCGGTGATGAACACCGACGAGGGCGCCATGTTCACCGCGCGGATATCGGTACTGGCCACCATGTCAGAGGAGGCGCGATGATCGACGTCCTGGTTGTCGACGACGACTTCATGGTGGCCCGGATCCATCGCGGATTCGTCGAGCGGATCGACGGGTTCCGGGTGGTGAGTACCGCCGGCACCGGCGAGCAGGCGGTGGCCGCGGTTGACGAGTTGCGGCCCAACCTGGTCCTGCTCGACCTCTACCTGCCCGACATGTTCGGCCTGGACGTGGTGGCCCGGATCCGGGCCGCCCGGCACGACTGCGATGTCCTGGTGATCAGCGCCGCGCGCGAGGCCGAGGCGGTACGCGCGGCCATCCGCTACGGCGCGGTCAACTACCTGCTCAAGCCGTTCGGCTTCGATGAGCTGCGCAGCCGGCTGGAGCAGTATGCCGTCCGCCGCACCGCACTAGGTACGGCGGTCGTCGCCGACCAGGCCGACATCGACCGGGTGCTCTCCCGTAGTGGCGCGGTCGCCGGCGCGCACACCCTGCCGCGTGGACTCAGCCCGGAAACCGCCGCGCTCGTGGAGCGGACCCTCCGTCAACAGACAGGCCCCCTCACCGCCAGCGAATGCGCCGACCTGGTCGGCATCTCCCGGGTCAGTGCCCGCCGGTACCTGGAACACTTCTCCAGCAGCGGACGGGCCGAGGTGACCTTGAAGTACGGAGCGGCCGGCCGTCCCGAACGCCGCTACACCTGGCTGGTCTGACGGGGCCGGGATTCGGACTCGCTCCGACTGGTAGCGGCCAGCAAGCGGAGGTCGACCGGCTGGTCGCTCTCAGCACCCGGCCTGGCAGCAGTGTTAGCGGGCCGGCCGGCCGTATGGGTCGTGGCTGAGCTGCTGGATGCCGCCCGGCGGAGGCCCGCTGTACGGGCCGGGGAACCCGTCGGCCGGCGTCGTGTGCAGCACCGCGGTCGGTGCGTCGCTCATGCCCGCTCCGGCCGGCGCCATGAGCTGAGTCGCCGCATGCGGATCCGGCTTGTCCAGCGTGTTCCGGCGGCGGATCCTCATCAGGGCCAGTGTGCCCAGGCCGGCAGCGACCAGTAGGCCGCCCAGGATGAACGGCAGCAGCGAACCGCTGCCCTCGTCGCTGACAGGTTCGAGGGCGGGGGGTGCGGCCGCGGCTGCGCTGGTCTCCGCGGCAGGCGTCTCGTCCGCCGCCGCCGTTGCGGTGGGCGACGGCGCGGTCGTGGCGGGCGCGGCCGCGGCGGTCAAGGTCAGCCGCACGCTCGCGGTGTCACCGGCGGAGCCCTGCACGGTCGTGCGGGCGGTGCGATAGCCGTCCAGGGCCGCGACGACCGTGATCCGGCCCGCGGCGATCGTCTTGCCGGCGCCCGACTTGATCGAGAACCGGCCGCTCTGGTCGCTCGTCGTACGGTATTCGTGCCCGGCACTGTCCCGGACGGTCAGGGCCACGCCCCCGATCGCCTTGCCGCTGGCGTCGCGGACCTGGCCGGACACCCCGTCCACCTCCGACGATGGCTCGTCCCCACCGGGCTGCGGCGCGCCCGCGCGGGGTTGCGACGTGCCCGGGGCGGGTTGCGACGTGCCCGGGCCGTGAACATAGACCATCTTGAAGTCGAAGCTGTTCTGCCCGTCGAGCCGCACGCCGACGGAGATGTTGAGACCGCTGATCTCGCCCGCGTGGACCTGGGGCGCGACAAGGGTGGCCTGGAAGTCCTGGCTCTGGCCGGGTTTGAGGTTCGGCTCCACCCGGCAGCCGGTGGTGCACTGCAAGCCGCCACTGACCACCACGATGGCCGTTTCGGCCCGGCTTCCGTTGTTCGTGACACGGAACTGAACGCGAACCTTGTCGCCGGGCTTCACGTTCTCCGCCGACACGCTCAGGATGCTGACGGGTGCCGGGGCGCCCGCCACGGGTGCCGCGGACATCGCGAGCGTCCCCCCGGCCAGCGCGATCAACGCGGCGGCCCGGGCCCATCGGGCACGTAAGCGAGTCGGCACTTCCTACCACCCTCTCCACGGCAGGCACCATCGGCCGATGACGCCGCGGGACACTATGCCCTGTCGGGATGGTTGCGCGACCCGCGGCCCCGGTCACGTCCCCTGACGTGTGCGCGCCACGGAGCACGCCGGCGTCGAGATCCGTGAGTTCGCCGTGGAGTGCCTGCGGCAGTTGCAGGGCGTGGGCGCCCGAGGTGTCTGCCGACTTCACCGTTTCCGCCCTGCCGGACGGTACGGAGGCGGGCCGCCACCCCGCACGCTGAGTGATCCGGTACGCCGGGGCCCGGCACCTGCCGGGCCCCGGCTCGGCTCTATTCAGCCATGGACGACGTATCCGCCCATGAGAACCGGGTACCGGGGTCGCTGGGGGGATCCCGGGGGGAGGTCGGTCTCGGGGTCGAGGCAGTGGGTGGGCGGCCGCTCCGGCCCGTTCTGCGCCTGAGCGTCGACGATCTCGTCCGGCTCATTTCCACCGTCGATGATCTTCACGTAGTAGCCATGGTTCTTCACATTGCCCTGGCCCTCAGGGACGATCGCGGTGAACACCGCGACGTTTCCGGTGACCTTCAGACACGTCACGTCGGCTCGTCCCTGCCCCACCAGCGTGCCGTCCGGCAGTTCGTGCCGGTATAGGAAATGGCCGCGCGTCGACCCGTCGGCGGCCGTCACCGCCTGGACACCGAACCAGATGCGGTGCCCAACCACGCCGGGCTCGTCGTACACGAAATGTCCCAACCCGGCGACGACCGACCACCCAGTTGCGACGCTCGTCGCCTCGGACTGCTGGGCCTGCGCGACGGAGGGCGACCCCGCCACCCCCGCTGCCGCAACCGCCGCCAACGCCACCACACGCATACCTGACCTGAACATGTCGCTCCTTCTGACTATCCCGTCCGCTGACCTGTTCAGCATCACCGCACGTCGATAGGAGTGAATCCCTCCACCGAGCCATCCGCCTCCCCCGTCGGAGGGAGTGGCGCGGCACGCCCCGTGGGGATGGAGGGATGGTGGCAGCCGTGATGCGGACTCGACCGAAGACGAGCCGGCTCGCACCGGCGCTCGTGTCCCCTTCGTCGCAGCGGTCCCGCGGCACCTGGCATACCGGCCGTCGCGGCGCCTGATCCCACCTCGTTGCGGGCCTGCGGATGTCGGCTGCCGACCGGGCCTCTGTCGCCGGCGCGGTCGCTACTCGATACGGACTCGATGGTCTTTGGCGAGGGCGTGCAGCGGGCACGGCTGTCTCGGCTCGCGCGGGCAGAGGACCCACACGTCGGTCGCTGTTGCCCGGTAGAGGCGGTACGGGGAGGATCCGGTCACGTCATCCCTGGTCAGCGCGGTGGCGCCCCGTTCCGGGGGCCCTGGGTAGACCTCCAGTCCGCGTTCGAGATCGTCGCCGGCCAGCTCGCTCGCCGTCCCGACCGCGTACAGGGCACGGCCGTGGTAGGGCCGGACGCTGGAGTCGAACACCACGATGCTGACCTGCGGGCGTTCGGTGAGGTTGCGGGAGTGCACCGCAGCGGTCTCCGAGGTCCAGTAGAACTCGCGCAGGCCGGCCGCGGCGAAATAGACCGGCGATGTCCACGGCCGGCCGTCCGGGTCGACCGTGCCCAGCGTCAGGTAACCGTTCGCGTCGAGCAGCGCCCGCGCGTGTGCCGCCAGGTCAACTGTCATCGTGGATCACCTTCTCGGACGACCTCGTAGGTGAGGTGCGTCGCCCGTGGCGACTCGGTGACCTGCCGCTGGATCAACGTCGTCGGGCCGGCGAGCGCGAACAGCCGGGTGCCGCCGCCGACCACCAGGGGTGACAGGTGGATGCGCAGCTCGTCGACGAGCCCCGCAGCCAGGCACTGGTCGATGACGTTCGCGCCGCCCATGACGACGACGTCCTTGTCGGCCGCGGCGGCTCGGGCCTGGTCGATGGCGGCTGCCACGCCGTCGGTCACGAACCGGAACCTGGACGCGAGCCGCACTGTGGCGGGCGGCTCGTGGGTGACGACGTAGCACGGCGGTGCGGCCGACTGGTTCTGGTCGTGCCCGTACCCGACGTCGTCGCTCCAGCCGTGTGGGCCGTCCACGATGTCGTACAGCCGTCGTCCCATGACCACCGCACCGGTCCGCTCGAAGCTGTCCGCCAGCACCGCTTCGTCGACCGGTGAGCGGGGCTCCTCCAGCACCCACGCGTGAATCGCCTCGCCGCCGATGCCGAGGCCGTGCTCCAGGTCCACCCCACGTGCGGTGACGTATCCGTCCAGCGACATCGAGATGTCCGCGATCACCTTGCTCATGTCCACTCCTTCAGGTGCGGCTGAGGTATATAACGGCGGGGCCGGGCGGGAACGGTGACGAGAACTCGACCGCGCCTTCCTGCTCGACGTTCAGCGCGTCACTCGATGTTGTCTCGCGAGTGGTTACGTCGAACCATTCGACCTGGTAGGTGCCGGCTGGCAGATCGACCGTGAACCTGTCACCGTCCGGCTGTAGCACGAGATACTCCGAGCCGGGGTTGACCAGGGCATAGCCGGTTGAGGCGAGGTCGCGCCGCGGCTGCATGTCGATCAGACCCATGCGCTCGGCGTACCGGCGGGTGTCGCCCATCGCCCACCGCGCCGGCTCGTAGTAACTGAATGGCGGCACACCGGCCTCGGCGGGTGACTCGGCCGCGGGTTCGAGGCCGGCGATGAGGCCGTAGTCCATGAGAATGGGGTGGTGGCCGCGCAGGAATGACTTCCACGCCCAGAGCGCGTCGCCCTGCCCGGGTGCGTAGTGATCGGTATCGCTGATGACCACCTTGGCGTCGTCGGCGACCGGGGGATCGGCGTACCAGCGCGAGGGTGGAGAGCCGGGCGTCATCGGGTGGCCGCCGCCGGCGAAGATCTCGTCGTCGTAGCCTGGCGAGATCCACTCGGCGCGGCTGCCCAGGAGCGGATCGTTGACCTTGGTCTGATCCGCCACCGGAAACTGCATGGTCATGCCGATCGGGTGCGGGTCGTAGCCACGCGCTGCCTCGTGCCGCTTGACCGTATCGATGACCCAGTATTGCCAATCGGTCGAGTCGCCCCACGACGGTGCCTTGTCCATGCCCAGGAACGCGGCGAACACATCGGTCACCGTGCCGTCACCGGACGATTCGTTGGCCACCTCCCACAGCACGTTGGGCAGGTCGTGGAGGGTGTCGACGTCGAGAACCTCGATGAGAAGGCCCGCTTACTGAAAGAAGGCGAGAGGTTGTTCATCGAGAGCTGCGTGAACGGTACGCCGTCGCCGGTCACCGGGTGGCGCGGGCCCGCGGGCCCGCCCACCCCATCTGCGGCGCCACCCGCTGGACACCAGGCCGGTCGCACCGCCTCGTAGCCGCCGAGGCGGCCACGAGGTCCCCGACGCGCGACCTCGGCGGCCTCCCGTGGACGCCGGCGTCGGCGCCCGCAGCTCGACCACGGCCGCCAGCGTGCGCCGTTGATGCTCGACCTCCGTCCGCCCCGTCCGGGCCAGGTCCCCGGGAGGCCGGCCAGTCCGCGTGACGATGCTGGACGAAGAGCTGTGTTGAGGTGGCGTGGTCGTGGAGGTACCGAGGCAAGCCGCATGTGGTCGCGAGCCAAAGGGAGACCCTGACCTGAATTGCATGGAGTCGGTGCTCGTGTGACACCTAGTTCAGCGGCGCACTGCCCCTGGCAGGCATCGGATCACCGTCTCCTGCCAGGGACGACGACTGGACCGGTGCGTCGTCCGGCGTGCCACCGGTTTGTGTGGGATGGGAGACGAGGATCACCGGCAGGATCGCGGCTACGGCGATACCGCTGATAGCGGCGAGTGCGGCGACAAGGTTCTGGTCGCCAGCATGGAGGATCCAGGTGATGATGGCGAGCCCCACGGCGGTCCCGATCTGCAGGGCGGTGGAGGCCGTGGCCGACGCTATGCCGGCGTGCGCGGGAGGGATGCCGGTGGTCGCGGCCGCGAACATCGCGGGGAAGACCAGGCCCATGCCGAGTCCGGCCAGCAGAATCCCAGGCGCCAGCGCGGGGTAGCGGGCATCGATGGCGGCGGCCATGAGGCCGGTTCCCGCCGCCCCCGTGACCAGCCCGGTGACCAGCACGACGCGAATTCCGAAGCGCAGCATGAGTCGTTCGCCGGTGATGTTGCCGGCGGCGATCGCGCCGGTGGGCAGGAGAAAGGCGAGGCCGGCTTCCAACGCGGTCATGCCCAGACCGTCGCGGAGGTGGATCGTCAGGACATAGGGGACGGATTGTAGGCTGATGGCGTAAAGCGTGATCAACAGCAGGGCTCCGCGTAGCGACCGGTGAGAGAACAGCGCGAGGGGCAGCAGCGGGTTGCTGTTTGTGGCCTCGGTCCGGAAGAACAGGAGCGCGAGGGCAAGCGTGGTGGCGGTGCACGCCAGTACCCATGCCCAGGAGGCATCTGGTTCGGACGCTTCGGTGATGCTCAGCACGAGCAGGACGGCGGCTGCCGTACCTGTGCAGGCACCCATCACGTCGAATCCACCGCGGCGGGTAGGGGCAGTGTCCCGGGAGAACAGGGCCGGTGCGCCGGCGAGGGCGATCGCTGTTAGCGGCACGTTGACGAGGAACACACCGCGCCAGCTGATCTCGGCGAGCACGCCGCCGAGGAGTGCGCCGAGACTCAGTCCGCTGGCGCCGGAGGCGGCCCAGATGGTCATGGCTCGGCTTCGCCGGCGGCCGGGCGGGAACGTCGACGTGACCAGCGCGAGTGTCGAGGGGAACAACGCCGCGGCGCCGAGTCCCTGCACCCCCCGGGCGGCGAGCAGCACCGCAGGCCCGGTCGCGGCAGCGCCGGCGAGCGAGGCGACGAGGAACAACGCCATCCCCAGCTGAAACACCCGCCGCCTGCCGAGCAGGTCGCTGAGCCGTCCGAACAGCAGCAGGAATCCGCCGAAAACGAGCGCGTACGCGCTGACCACCCACTGCACCTGCCGGTCGGTGAAGGTCAGCTCCCGTTGGATGTCCGGCAGCGCGACGTAGACGATCGTGAAGTCCAGGCCGGTGATCAGCGATGACAGGCCCAACAAGCCCATCCCGGCCCGGGCTCGGCTCGATGACTGCATCAGCCCCCCAAGGAAAGATAGTAAGCAGTTGGTGACGATCACCAACTGTATACTTCTTCCTCGTGGCCAGGAACCGTCGAATCGCCCGCGCGGAGCGTGATCCTGATCTCGGCATGCTCGCGGCCAGACTCCTGTGGCCACTGGAGGAGGAATTGTTCGCCCGGCTGGCGGACTGCGGCCATGGCCTGGTGCGCCCCCGCCACGGCGCGCTGCTCGCCTACCTGGACGAGACGGGAGTACGGCCGACGGAACTAGCCCGACTGACCGCTCAACACAAGCAGGTCGTCGGCCGCGTCCTCGACGAGCTGGAGGAACTCGGGTACGTGGAACGGCGGCCCGACCCCACCGACCGCCGCAGCAAACTTGTCGTGCTCACCGAGCGAGGCCGCGACGAGCAGGCGCACGCGGACCGCATCCTCGCCGACATCGAGGCCCGCTACGCGGCGAAGATCGGACCGGAGCGGTACGAACACTTCCGCAACCTCCTGCGAGAACTGGTACAACCGGCGCACCAACCCGCCCCTCGATCACCTGGCCACGGCTCTGAGGGGTAGCGCGCCCTCGCCGCCGGCCACTACCTGGCCGTGGTGCTCTCGCGGGAGCCGTGGCTCACCCCGGCCGCGGTGCCCTGGTACGCCAGGCTGGATGACATGCCGTCTGGGCCGCCAGGCCGGCACTGTGGTGGCATTCAGGCTGTGGCTGCGGCAGTGACGGTCACAGCATCGTGCCTGACCCGGCCGGTTTGTTGACCGCGCTTGCGCCGCGTACCGCGTCCCCACTGCCGGCACAGGCGCACGAGACGCCGTGGAACATCGTCAACCAGCCACCAGGACGGCAGGCGGTGAGGATAATCCCTCGTCATGCCGAAATCCGTCCGGTGATACTTCCAACCCATGAAGCCTGACGGTTCCAGCCGGCAGATCAGTGAAAACCCAGCATTGCGACGAGTCCTGGAACGCTATGGCCCGGAGCTGGTGGACCTGCTGGCCGACGGCATGTCGGGTAGCGATCTGACCACCCTGCTGCTCGAGGTGTTCCGGCGCCGTGCGGACCGGCTCTCGCCAGCAGAGGTGATGCGACGCTACCGCAACGATCGGTTCGTGGCGCCGGCACCGATCAGCTTCACCGCACTCCGCCGCGCCGAAGACGCGTTGATCTCCGCGTTGCCCGACAACGTCGACATTCTCGTGCTCGCCCCCGTCCTACCTCTGGCAGCCCATTCCGCCGTGGCGACCGTCGACCCGCGCAAGGTGATAGCGACGGTTCGCGGCAGCGAGGTTGCCGCGGACCCGACGAACGCTCTGGCCCTGGAGGCGTCCGTGCGACGTGCCCAGGCATTGGCCGCAGATCCTCGGTCAGACGTGCTGGTGCGGCTGGCGGCCAGTCAGCGGGTGACCCGTGCACAGCACTTCAACGGCCCTGGGATGCTGGCCCACTTCCAGATATTCGGCCTGGTGACCGCCGGGCGGGATACCGGCAACCGCTCCTTCGAACACCGGCAGCTCGCCGAACATCTGCGGTTCGCCACCCGGGCGCTGGCCGCGGCCGGGGTCCACCGCATACGGATCCAGCTCACCTGCCTGGAGGACGCGAGCCGCCCGATCATCGAACGGGTGCGTGCGGAACTCGCCGGGCTCCCAGGCGTTGCCGTTCACGAGGACCCCGACCGAACGACCGGACGCGGTTACTACACGGGCATCTGCTTCAAGGTCTACGCAGCTGCGGAAGACCAATACCTGGAAGTCGCCGACGGCGGCTTCGTCGACTGGAGCCAACTCCTGACCGGCAACCGCAAGGAACGCCTTCTGATCAGCGGCTTCGGTGTCGACCGACTCACTGAAGCCCTGACATCGCCCCCAGACACGGCCCAGCCCTCACCGCGCTGATTCAACCCAGGGCGGACAGGGCTGACGGTTTGTGTCACTCCACGCCCGCCGTTACGAGCACATGTGTTCGGTGGCTGGGTGATGGCTTCTCGTGTGCGACCGACGGTGATCGTTCACGCGGTGGGGGACCTGCCCTGCACACGGGGTGGGATTTGTCCCCGGACCAGCACGATCGGCGCGCCGCCAGTCCCGGACCAACCTCTCCGAATCCGCGTTGTCGTCGTGCAGGCTCGCGTCTACGGTGCAGTGATGATCTCGCGACAGTTGGCGGTGGCTTTCGACGCGCACGATCCGGCGCGTCTGGCGCAGTTCTGGGCCGGGATGCTCGGCCGGAAGGTCCTCGAGGACGCCGGTGGTGTGCTCCTGCCTGGCGACGACACCCAACTCGGCCTGCGGTTCGTCGCGAGCAGCGGCGAGCAGGTGGGGCCGAACCGCCGCATGCACCTTCACCTGACCAGCGCCAGCCAGGCCGACCAGCAGCACACGGTGGCGACGGCGCTCGGACTCGGCGCCAGCCACCTGGATGTCGGGCAGCGCCCCGAGGAGGGGCACGTTGTCCTGGCTGATCCCGAGGGTAACGAGTTCTGCGTGATCGAGCCGGGCAACAACTTCCTCGCCGGCTGCGGCTTGCTCGGGGAACTGGCCTGCGATGGCACCCGGGAGGTCGGCCTCTTCTGGAGCGAGGCGCTGGGCTGGCCGCTGATCTGGGACCAGAACGAGGAGACTGCGATTCAGTCACCGCACGGCGGCACAAAGGTGGCGTGGGGAGGCCCGCCCGTGGCCCCGAAGACCGTGAGGAACCGGCAGCGCTTCGACCTCGCCCCGGTCGATGGCGACCAGCAAGCGGAGGTCGACCGGCTCGTCTCCCTCGGCGCCACCCGGCTCGATGTCGATGCGGACGGTGCCGTCGTGCTGGCCGATCCCGACGGCAACGAGTTCTGCGTGCGAGGGAAATGATCACAGCGTGGCCGGGTCGCCCCAGTGACCAGGGCCATCGCGGAGATTACAGGTATTAGGAAGGGCGGCGACCGGCAGGCCATCGAGGCCAACCGCCAGCTCGGCGATCCACGCGCCGGTCCGCCGACCCGCGCCGCACCTGACGCGGTCGGCTGCTTGGAGACGAAGCGACCCGTCGGACTGGTGGCTGACCCACCGGGCCGGGCGGTTCCGAGGAATGCCCCTTGACGGGGACTCGACCGCCTCCGGCATGGATTCCGCGGCTACCACGCTCAGCCCACCGCCGAAGCGAACGGGTTGGGCAGGTCGAAGTCGGCACAGACAAGGTCCTGGTCGATGACCGCGCCGGCGACGGTGCCGCTGGCCGCTGCAGTGACCACCGCAGCCAGCGGCATGGGTACGGTGGCCCGCCGCGCCATGTCACCTGCCGCGTACACGCCCCGCACGCTCGTCTGCCCGAACTCGTTCACCTCGACAGATTCATCGGCGAGGCAATCGCCGTCGAGAGAACTATGGGGACCACACAAGCGGCGTCCCGAACGGGGGGCAGCGGCGCGGTGTTGGGCTTTCCCTGGGCCTCGTTGCCGTTTCCGGGATCACCCTCGTCCTCGGCGTCGACCCTCCGGGCTGCGGTCGATGCGGTGCTGCGCCGCGCCCTCGACGAGGCTGTCACGGTGGCGCGGGACCCCCAACCTGCGTTCGCGCCGCATCGAGATTGACGGACCACTAACCCGTAGTGTGGAATCTACTTCCACAATGTGGCAGACAAGGTTGAGGGGTGGAATGTGATGACCCCGACACGGATCACGTCAGTCGACTGCTTCGTCCTCAAGCTCTCGAACGATGAGCGGTACCTCGGCCCCACCAACGAGCCTGCGAACCCGACACCACCGGCCGGCTACGCCGTACGTCCACCGTGGCGCAGCATCTACTCGCCACGCTTCGAGACACTGCTCGTCCGGTTGACCACCGACTCGGGCGTCAGCGGGTGGGGCGAGGCCCTCGCCCCGGTCGCCCCCGAGGTCCCCGCCGAGGTGGTGCGCCGGCTGCTCGCACCGGCCCTGATCGGCGCCGATCCACGGCACGTGCGGCCGATCGGCGTGCGGCTGCGCGACCTGATGCGCGAACGCGGGCACCTGGGCGGGCACCAGGCCGACGCCATCGCCGCCGTCGACATCGCCCTGTGGGACCTGGCCGGCCGGCTGGCCGGACTGCCGGTGCACGAGCTGCTCGGCGGGGCATTCCGCGAGCACGTCCCGACGTACGTCTCCGGGCTGCCCCGCCCGGACGACGCCCAGCGCGCCGCCCTGGCCGCCGAGTGGGCGGCGAAGGGAGTCGAGCGGATCAAGCTGCATCTCGGCAAGGGAGTCGCGGCAGACCTGGCCACCGTGGACGCCGTGCGCGCCGCCGCACCGCAGGTGCGGCTCGCGGTCGACGCGCACTGGACCTACGACCTGGCCGCCGCGACCCGGCTGGCGCGCGGCCTCACCGCCCGCGGCGGGATCGAATTCCTGGAGGCGCCGCTGGCGCCGGAGGACCTGGCCGGTCACGCCGACCTCGCCCGCCGCACGGACCTGCCGGTCGCCGTCGGCGAGGCGATGCGCCACCGGTACGACGTCCTGCCCTGGCTGCGGCAGCGCGCCGTCGGCCTGGTGCAGCCCGACGTTGCCAGGACCGGCATCACCGAGGCGATGGCGATCGCCGAGCTGGCCGCGGCGCATCACGTGCCCACCGCGCCGCACCACTCGGTGGCGCTCGGTGTCGCACTCGCCGCAGGGCTGCATGTCAGCGCGGCGGTCGAGCACCTGAGTTGTTTCGAGTACCAACCCACGACGACGGAGGTCGGGCAGCGGATCCTCACCGCGCCGCTGCCGGGCGGTCCGGACGGTTTCGCCGTACCGACCGGCCCCGGCCTCGGCGTCGAGGTGGATCTTGCCACTGTCAGCGCACTCGCGGAGGAACGTTGAGCACCCTCGCACCCCGGGCCCGCGTACGCGGGCTGATCCCCATCCTCGCCACCCCGTTCGACGACGCCGGCGCGCTGGACGTACCGAGCCTGCGCCGGCTGGTGGAGTTCCAGCTCGCGGCCGGCGTCGACGGACTCGCCGTCTTCGGCATGGCCAGCGAGGGGTTCGCACTCACCGCCGCCGAGCGCGCCACGATCCTGACCGAAACCCGGGCGATCGCCGGCCCCGACGTGCCGCTCGTCGCCGGGATCAACGGCACCAGCACGGCCACCGCCGTCGAGCTGGCGCTGGCGGCCCGCGACGGCGGCGCGGACGCCCTGATGGTGCTGCCTCCCTACCTGGCCAAGCCCGCCGGCAACCAGCTCGTCGACTTCTACGGCACGCTCGCCGAGACCAGCGGACTGCACGTGATGGTGCAGGATGCCCCGGCCACGACCGGGGTGACGATGCCGGTCCCGCTGATCGTGCAGCTGAGCAAGCTGCCCGGGGTCGAGTCGGTGAAGGTGGAGACCCAACCCACCGCACCCAAGGTGGGGGAGGTGGTGACCGCCACCGACGGCGACTTCGACGTCCTCGGCGGCCAGAACGCCTTCTTCGTGCTCGAGGAGTACGCCCGCGGCGCCGTCGGCACGATGCCCGCCTGCGAGTTCACCGACGTGCTCGCGCCGATCCTGGCCGACTGGCGCGCCGGCCGGCAGGAGGCGGCGCACGCCGGGTTCAACCATCTGCTGCCGCTGGTCCGGTTCGGACTGCAACCCCGCCTGGCGTGGGCCGTGCACAAGGAGGTGCTGGTGCGCCGGGGCATCATCGACTCCGCCTTCGTCCGCGACCCGGCCCTGCCGCTGGACGCCGGCAGCCGCGCCGCGCTGGACGCGATCCTGGCGCACACCCCCCTGCCGGCCTGGCGATCGTGAGAGGCTGACGATCATGACGAAGATCGTTTCGGTGGACGTCTTTCCCCTGGCGATACCTCGGGCAGATGGCGCAGCGCGGGCGTACGCCACCCAGCCGCCCTGGCCCAGCGTGTACGGCAACCACCGGGAGACCCTCGTGGTCCGGCTGACCGCGGACGACGGCACGACCGGCTGGGGCGAGGCGCTTGCTCCGGTCGCACCCGAGGTACCCGGCGAGATCGTCCGCCGACTGTTGGCGCCGGTGCTCGTCGGCGCGGACCCCCGTCGGGTGCGCCCGCTTCGTCACCAGCTCGGCGACCTGATGCGCGAGCGCGGTCACCTCGGCGGCCACCAGGCCGACGCGATCGCGGCGGTGGACATCGCGCTGTGGGACCTCGCCGGCAAGCTCGCCGGCCGTCCCGTTGTCGAGCTGCTCGGCGGCGCCTTCCACGACACGGTCCCGACGTACGTGTCCGGGCTGCCCGGCCGCGCGGACGCCGACCGGGTCGCTCAGGCCCGGGACTGGGTGGCCCGCGGGGTCCGTCGGATCAAGGTGGGTCTCGGCCACGGCGTGGACGCGGACCTGGCGACGGTGTCGGCGCTGCGCGAGGTCCACCCCGACCTGCGGGTGGCCGTGGACGTCCACGGCGTCTACGCACTGCCGGACGCGGTGCGGCTCGGCCGCGGCCTGGACGACCGGGACGCCTGGTTCTTCGAGATGCCGCTGGCCTTCGAGGACGTCGCCGGTCACGCGGACCTTGCCGCGCGTATCGACGTGCCGGTGGCGTTGGGGGAGAGCCTGCGGCACCGCTGGGAGTTCGCGCCGTTCGTGACGGCCCGGGCGGTGGGCCTGCTGCAACCGGACATCGGCCGCACCGGCATCACCGAGGGACTGGCGATCGCCCAGTACGCCGAGACGCACCACCTGGGCGTGGCCCCGCACCACTCGGCCGGGCTCGGGCTCGCCCTCGCCGCCGGTCTGCACGTCGCCGCCGCCTGCGCCAACCTGGTCGCCTTCGAGTGGCATCCGACCCTGTTCAACCTGGTAAACACGATCCTCACCGTGCCGATCGAGGCGACGCCGACCGGGATCCCGCTGCCCACCGGGCCCGGGCTGGGGGTGTCGGTGGACCCCGAGGCGGTCGCCCGGTACAGCACGTGGACGACGCGATGAGGCGTGTCCTGCTGATCGGTGCGTCGACCCCGATCGGCCGGGCCGTCGCGGCCCGCTTCGCCGCCGCCGGGGACCAGGTCGTCGGTTACGGTCTGGAACCCGCCGGCGAGCCGAGCCTGCTGGCTGACCTGACCGGCGATTGTGCGACCGCGGACGGGGCCGCCGCCGCGGTCGAGACGGCGCGAAACCGGTTGGGCGGGCTGGACGTGCTGGTCGCCGCCGCCGGGGCGATGCCCATCGCCCCGGCCCACGCCACCAGCGACGCGCAGTGGCGCGCCGCCCTGGCCGGCTGCCTGGACACCCTCTTCTTTCCGCTGCGCGCGGCGCTGCCGCTGCTCGCGCCCGGTGCCGCGGTGGTCGCCGTCTCCTCGGTCAACGCGTTCCTGGCCGCCCCCTGGGTGGCCGCGTACGCCGCCGCCAAGGGCGCGGTGGAGGCCCTGGTACGCCAGGTCGCGCTGGACTACGGCGCGCGGGGGATCCGGGTCAACGCGGTGGCGCCGGGCATGGTCGGCGGCGAGCGGCTGCCCGACGCCGCCGGCGGTTACCCGATCGGGCGGACGCTGCGCCCGGACGAGGTCGCCGCTGCGGTGCACTTCCTCGCCTCCGAGGCCGCCAGCGGCATCACCGGCGTGGTGCTGCCGGTCGACGGGGGACTGTCGATCGCCTCGCCGGCCGCGTTCGTGCGGGCGGACCTGCGTCAGCGCCTGGCCGAGCTGGCCCCGTGACCAGCAAAGACGTGCCGGTCGGCGGGCGGTTCGCCCGCCTCTACCGGCTGCTGGACTGGCCGCCCCGGCTGGCCGGGCTGAACCTGTTGTGGCTGGCCGGGGTGCTCGCCGGGGGAGTGGTCGCCGGCCTGTCCCCGGCCACCGTCGCGCTCTTCGCGCTGGTGCGCGACTACCAGCGGGGCCGGCATCCGCGGCCGTGGCGCGACTTCTGGCGGCACTGGCGGGCGGAGTTCGCACGCGCGCAGCTCCGGCTGGGCCTCCCGCTGCTGACCGTGTGGGTGTTCGCGTTCTACCTGCTCGCCGCGCGAGGCACCCCGCTCGCCGGCGCGGTGGCCGTGCTCGCTGTGGTGTATCTGGCGGTGTTGGCCTACCTGCCCGCGGTGCTGGCGCACTTCGACGTGCCGGCCACCGCCGCGTGGCGGATCGCCGCGCTGACGGCCGCGAAAGCTCCGCTGTGGACGGTTGGGTTGGGGGCGACAGTGGTGGTGCTTGTCGCGGCGATGCTCGTCGCCGTGCCGGTCGCCGTCCCGTTCTTCCTGCCCAGCGTGCCGGCGGCACTGATCACGCTGGTCGCCGCGCGGATCTTCGACGTGCTCCCGGCACCTGTCACCAGAGCAGGGGAAGCCGAATGAGCGCGCCTGTTCGTCGGTTCGCCAGCTCACTGGCCGGCGTCGCCGCTCGCTACGGCCGGATTCCCGACTCGACCGCGATCTGGACGCTGGCCGCACCGGCGCTGGTATGACACGACCGCGCGCCGCTCCCTGCCGGAAAGCGGCGCGCGGCGCCGGGTGCTGGCCGTGCGACGGGCGGTGGGATGGGCCGCCCGGGCTCAGCCGACGGCCGACAGCGGCGCGGCGGTGGCGTGGTAACCGAGCCCGGTGGAGATCTGATCGGCGTACTCGATGACCTTCATGGCGAGTTCGTCCTGGCGGCGGGGCAGATCCATCGCCGACAGCGGGCCGGAGACCGACAGGGCCGCCACGACCTTGCCGGAGCGGTCCCGGATCGGGGCGGCCAGGCAGGCCCGGCCGAAGGCCAGCTCCTCCAGTTCGGTGGCGTAGCCGCGGCCGCGTCCTTCGGTGATCGCGGCGAGCAGGCCGTCCAGGTCGGCGATGGTCCGCGGGGTGTACGCCGGGTACTGGCTGCCGATCAGGGATCGGATCTCGTCGGCGGTCAGATCCGACAGCAGCGCCTTGCCCAGGGCGGTGGCGTGCAGCGGGCCGCCACGACCGACCAGGGTGAACGAGCGCGGCGCGAGCCGCCCTTCGAAGTTGCACAGGTAGAACAGTTCGGTGTCGTGGCGTTCGGCGACGTTCGCGCCGAGGCCCAACTCCTGGGCGAGGGTCTGGGCGACCTGCCGGGCCTGCCGGTGCACCGTCGACTGGTTGAGGGCGACGCCCGCCAGGGCGACCACCGTGGGCCCGATGCGGTAGAGGCCGCTGCGCTGGTCGTGGGTGACGAAGCCGAGCGCCTCGAGCGTCCCGACCAGCCGGGAGACGGTCGACTGTCCCAGCCCGGTGAGCTGGACCAGTTCGGACACACGCCGCTCCGGGTGCTCCTCGGTGAACGCGCGCAGCAGCGACAGGGCGCGCTCGACACTCTGCGTGCCGCCGCCGACTTCGCGGGTGGTGGAGCGTGGCATTCCGCCCATCCTCAGAACGTAGGAGTGCAATCCAGATTACGGATCATACATCGCCAAGCGGCGTGGGCCGTCGGCCGGCCGACGGCCCACGCCGCTTCTCAGCAGTCCGGCTCGCCGGCCGGGGCGACCGGTTCGAACCGGACGGCGTCGGCCCGGTGATGCCCGCTCTGCTGCGCCGAGAGACTCACCGCGGCGGTGGTCGGGTCGAGGTCCCACACGCCCAGCACCCGCCATTGCCCGGCGTCGGTGGTCTGGTCGACGGTGAGGGTGGCGGTGCCGGTCGTGTGCACGACCCGGTAGGTGGCCGCCGTGGTGGTGGTGGCGTTGGTCGGATACCAGACGCTGACCCGGTACCGGCCGGCCGGCAGCGTCGGCCGCCACGTCGCCACGGAGCCCGTGCCACCGCTGGCGAACCGGGTGGTGCTGCCGGCGTACCCCTTGAGCGTGCTGGCACTCCACGTGCCTTCCTCGGTGTAGCCGGGCTGGCCGTCGTCGACGACGACCGCCCGCGCCGGATCGGGCGTCCCGACCGGCACGGCGATCCGGTCCACCGCCCCGGCACCGTGCAGGGCCACCTCGTGCAGCGCGCCGACCGTGGCGTCGGGCGGCGCGGTCGCGGTGAAGCTGACCTGCTGTGCGGCGTTCGGTGCGAGGGCGACCGGGATGGAGGCAGGGGTGCTGCGCCACCCGTCCGGCAGGGCGAGGGTGGCGCAGCCGGTCGCGCCCGCCATCGAGGACGCGGTGATGGTCGCCGTGACCGTGGTGCTGCCACCGGGCGCCGGCACCGGTTCGGCGGCGAGCCCGGTGATCCGCGGTCGTACCGCGTCCGGATCCACCGGCCGCAACCGGACGGCGCTGACCCGGTGGTAGGCCGGATCGTCGACGACGAGCCGGACGAAGCCCTCCTCGCCGGCGGTGAACGGGAAGGTCCCGAGGACCCGCCACGTGCGGGGATCCTGCTGCTGATCGACCCGTACCGGAGTGTCACCGTCGCGGTGGTGCACCACGTAGTCGGCCTCGGTGGTGGTCTCGTTGTTGGACGGGTACCAGACGGCGACCTCGTACCACCCGGCCTCGGGCACGATCGGACGCCAGGTCGCCGTGCCGCCGAGCTTGCCCTCCGCGCTGTAGCGCGACGGGATCCCGTTGTACCCGGCCAGGCCGCTGGCCAGCCACTCACCGGTCTCGGTGTACCGGGGGCGGATGTCCTGCGGGGTGACGATGATGTCCTCGCTGGCGATCCTTACCTGTGCGGTGGCCTCGGCGCCGGTGTCCAGCGCCGCGCTCACCCGGTACGTCTGGTCGCGTGCGGCGGTGGCGGGTGAGGTGAGGGTGAAGCGGTACGCTCCTTCGCCGCGCGCGGCGACCTCGTAGGACACGCTCGCCGGGGTGACCGTCCAGCCGGCCGGCGGTGTCAGGCGCAGCGTGCCGCGGGCGGTGGTCGGGCCGACGTTGAGCACGCTGGCGGTGACCGTGGTGGCGTCACCCGGTTCGGCGAGTTCCGCCGGTGCCGCGACCAGAGCGCTCAGCCGGGTGGGTGGCCGGACGGTGAGCCGTCCCGCCGTGAGCGCGACCTCGCCGCCGCGCCAGCTCGCCGTCGTCGCCAGCGCGACCGTGCCGGGAGCGGCGTCGGGCGCGACCGACAGGTCGTAGCGCCAGGTCGCCGCGGTCCCGGCGGGCACGGTGGACGGTTGCTGTCCCGCCGGCCGGGCCGACCAGCCCGCCGGGAGGTCGAGGGCGACGGTCGGGTCCACCAGGGCAGCCGGGCCGTCGTTGCGGACGGTCACGGTGACGCCCAGGGTGTCGCCCGGTGTGGTGTGCGGCGAGGCGGGGGTCACCGCGCCGCAGACCGGCGTACCGGTGGGGCAGTGGCCGGTCACCGCCGGCGGCAGGCGCAGGGTGGCCTCGCCCGTTCCGGCGGCGTCGGTGCTGATCCGGTACGTGAAGGCCGCGCCGGCGTCGTCCACCGGGATCGTCCACTCGTTGGGGTAGATCCGGTCAGCCACCTGGTGCCAGGTGGCCCCGCCGTCGGTGGACCAGTGCAGGGTCGCCGGGGCCTCGGTGGCCGCCTGCACGTACGCGTCGTAGCCGCTGTCGTCCGGACGGGTCAGCAGCATGCCCCGGGCGGCCCCGATCGGGCTGTCGTCGTCGAAGCGGTAGCTGTCCTGGCCGACGTCGGCCTGCTCGCCACCGACCTGGTGCGTCACCCCCGGCACCTGCACGCCCCGCACGACGAGCGCGGTGATGCCCCGGCCGGCCACGGTGACCGGCAGCGTCGCGCCGTGCATCGTGGTGACGCTCCGGGAGCCGTTGTCGCGGATGACCTCGACCTGGTACGCGCGGTCGCGCTGCACCCCGCTGATCGTCGGATCGAAGCGCACCACGCTGTGCGAGGTCGTCGTGGCCTCGTTCGTCAGGCTGACGTAGAGGCTGTCGTTGCCGTGCCCGGTGATCCAGTTCAGTTGCGGGTCGGTGACGTCGACGATGCCCTTGGGCAGGTACGGCCAGACGCCGTCCTCACCGTAGAACTGGCCGGGCTGGTGTCCGTAGACGTGGAACTTGAAGTAGACGTAGTTGGTCTCGAAGGCGGCCGGAAAGCTGATCTTGCCGTTCGAGCGGTAGGTGTGCTCGGAGAGCAGGTAGTCCATCGCCAGCCCGAGCTGCGCCGGGATGTGGTGGTAGTAGATGGAGGTGAGTCCGGCCGGGCCGGTCAGCGGGAAGTCCGGGCGCATCTGGGCCGCGGTGAACTCCCGGTAGTAGTAGCCGGGGTAGTTGGTGAAGCGGCCGACCACGAGGTTGTGCGCCACGTCGGCGAGCAGCCGGTCGTCGGTGTGGGCGGCGAGGCGCAGCAGGAACGGCGCCCAGATGGGGTTCATCACCAGGCCGCCGCCGGGGTTCTCCCGACCCGCCGCGATCTTGTACGTGCTGAGCTGTTCGAAGGTCATGCCGTTGGTGGAGACCATCCAGGCCGGCACCTCCTCGGCCGGCACGTCCGTCTTCGGGTAGTCGTAGGTCACGCGGGGGTTCCACCGGTCCACCTGGGCGTCGATCCAGCCATCGGCGTTGACGGTGACGGTGCCCTCGGGGACCGGGCGCACCATGGTCTGCGTCACGAACCGTTTCGCCTCGGTGTAGGCGGCGTCGAGGTAGCGCTTCTCGTGGGTCTCCTCGTACAGCTCCAGCAGCTCGATCCAACCCTTGGAGTAGTTGAACTGGAAGCCGTTCTCGGCGATGTTCGTCGTGTACGGGGGATCGATCTGGGCGGCGATGTAGCGGTCCGCCTCGGCCTTGGCCTCCGCCAGGTAGGCCGGGTCGCCGGTGAGTCGCCAGGCCGCCAGCGGAGTGCTCACCGGCGTCCGGCTGTCCTTGCGCGGGTTGTCCTGGATCGACTTCAGGGCCAGTTCGTGCAGGCCGGCCACCTGTCCTCGCGTCTGCTCGTACAGCGGCACGAGGGTGGAGGCGTCCCCGGCCACGCTTGCGACGCGCCAGGCGTTGGTGTCGCCGTAGACCGGGTTTCCCTTGATCGGGGTCCAGCCGATCCCGTTGCGGGACACCTGGTACTCCAGTGACGGTCGCGCCCGCTTGTCGTAGAGCTCCCGGTCACCGGTGAGGTAGTAGGCGCTCAGCAGGACGCCGCTGGTGGCGGTGCGCACGGCCCGGTCGTTCTCGGTGTCCACGAAGCCCTTGGCCCGGTCCCACCAACCCGACAGCGAGCGCTGGTAGGTCTCGCTGTCGTCGGCGTCGGAGTCCCGCATCACCAGGTCGACGAGGTTGTGCACGGTGTCGGTGAGCGAGGTGTCGTAGATGTTGCGCCGGTAGGCGGAGTAGTCGTACTCGTCGCGTACCAGCTGGGTGTAGGCCTGGTACATCGTCGCGGGGCGGGCGTAGACGCCGAAGGTGAACTGGTGCCGTTGCCCGGTCTGCAGGGGCGAGAGCCGGCCGACCTGTGGCGCGAAGGCGGTGGGCTGCACGCCCCCACTGTCGTTGCGCAGGCTCATCCCGAACGGCTGCCCGTCCGCGCCGGCGTCGCGTTGGTGTTCGAACGGGATCACCTCGGCCGGCGCGTACACCCCGCTGGTGACCTGCTGCCCTGCGACGGTGCGTTCCATCAGGCAGGCCGGCGCCATCAGTTCCCACGCGCTCAGTGCCTCGGCGCCGTAGACGACGCGGGCGTGCTGGCGGCTGCCGCAGAGCACCTCGTCGACGTCGGCGAAGGGGGTGATGTCGAGGGACTGGTAGCCGACGACGAAGTGGTCGGCGCGGCGGGCGGTCAGTGTCCAGGACGCCTCCGGGTTGTCGCCCGCGACCGACCAGCGGACGGTCAGCTCGTAAGCGCCCGCCGCGCTGGTCCGCAGCTCGACCGTCCGCCCGTCGACCTGCTTCAGGTCGGTGAAGCCGACCCAGGCGGGGTTCATGGAGCTGTAGTAGTCGGTGGGGGTTCCGCCGTCCCCGCTGAGCACGAGCCACTGCTCGTCGAAGCGTCGCTGCGCGTCGGTGACCGGCAGCCAGCCA
Source organism: Micromonospora globbae (assembly GCF_036184225.1). Lineage (NCBI taxonomy): Bacteria > Bacillati > Actinomycetota > Actinomycetes > Micromonosporales > Micromonosporaceae > Micromonospora > Micromonospora globbae. Next base: position 2,638,200 of record NZ_CP108084.1, on the reverse strand, counting down.
CCGCGGGTGCGGACCAGGATCTCGCGCAGGTAGGTCTCGCCGCCGCGCCAGGTGGCGTGATGGAAGATCATCCGATGGTGTCGGCCTTCGATGCTGGCCACCCGGCGCAGCTGCAGGTCGGGCTTGTCCAGCTCCCGCAACGGGGTGGCGAACGGCGCCTGGTCCTGGGCTGCCGGCGCCGCGACGGCCACCCCGGAGGGCAGCACCAGCGCCGCGAGGGCGAGGAGAAGGGTGAGTGTGGAACGATGCCGCCTCGATAGTGTGGGCCTCACATCCATGAAGTGGATAGTTAATGCAATCGATGGCGCTGTCAAGGGTGTGCCGGGGCGCGACCTGCCTGCCCGCGCTGAGCAGCCAGCCTTCTGCTAAGAGCACCGCCACGGCTGCCGTGTGCCGAGTGTCCGCGCGGCAGCGGCATGCGTTTCAGACCCACATTGCGGATGCCTATTGCACAACATGGTCGGTGACGCTTACTGTCCTCACACGCTCGTCACCACGTCGAAACATGGATCAACACCTTCGTCCTCGTTGGCCGACCGGCACCGCCACCCGGTGACCGAACACAGGAGTAGGACATGATGGAACCAGAACTCACCCGCCGGTCCCTGCTGCGGATCCTCGGCGTGGGCGCTGCCGCCACCGCGGTCGGCGGGCTGACCACCGCCTGCAACCTGGTGGGCAGCAGCGACAAGCCCAGCGGGGACAAGGTGCGCATCAAGGTCATGCTGGTGCCCGACCCGACCGGCGCCTCCCAGTTCTACCGCGAACAGTTCGACCGCTTCGAGGAGAAGAACCCGGACATCGAGGTCCAGATCATCGAGAACCCGACCGACCAGCAGGTCAACGCGATCGAACTCAGCTTCCAGCAGGGCGACCCGCCGGACGTCTTCCGGGCACAGGACAACGGCTTCGACCGCATCTTCGACCGCGGCTGGATCGCCCCGCTCGACCAGTACGTCACCGACGAGTTCACGTCCCGATTCCCCGAGGGCAGCCTCGACCCTGCCACGTCCGGCCTGCACCGCGACGGCAAGCTCTACACCCTGCCGCTCGTCTGGGGCAAGTGGTCGGTGGTGCGGTTCCTGCTGGTCAACAACACCGCCGCGAAGGTGGGTGGGATCACGACCGCCCCGAAGACCTGGGAGGAACTGGAACAGGCCGCCGCCGCCATCACCCGCGCCGGCGGGGGCAGGACCTTCGGCTTCGCCGGGCTCTGGAGCAAGAGCAACCTGGCCCGCATGTTCCAGCACACCGCCGGCCCGTCCTCCATCGACAACGGCATCGACCTGCGCACCGGCCGGGCGGCCATCAACCACCCCTCGCTGGCCGCCGCCGTCGACCTGCTCACGCGGATGCACGCCGCGAAGACCATGACCCCCGGCTGGGAGAGCTGGACGGACGCCAGCAAGGTGCACACCGCGTTCGCCAAGGGCGAGCTGGCGATGTTCCTCGCGGCGCCGTACCAGATCAACGAGGTCCGAAAGCTCAACCCACAGCTCGACATGACCATCGCGGCCGTGCCGGTGCCCGCCGCCGGGCGAGGCGGCTACTCCGGGCAGACCGCCAGTTTCAGTCCCCTGTGGTCCATGTCCGCCCAGTCCAAGCACCCGGAGCAGGCGTGGAAGGTGATGGACTTCCTCGCCTCGAAGGACTTCCACCGCGCCTACTACGAGAAGTTCGGCACCCTCACCGCACTGGAGAGTGCCTGGCAGGACAAGGCGGCGAGCAACGCGGACCAGAAGGCGATCATGGACATCGCTGCGGAGACCGTACGGCTGATCCCCAACCCGGTGCTCGCCAGCAAGGGCGGCAAGGAACTGATGTCGGCCATCCGCGGCAAGCAGGACCTGCAATGGTCCGAAATCGCGCTCCCGGCGATCCTGCGCAACCAGCCCTTCGACCGCGCCGCCGCCGACCTCAACGCCAAGCTCGACGCCTTCATCGACGAGCAGGCCAAGGCCATTTCCGCCAAGGGGACACCGGCCTCGCGCGCCGACCTCACCTTCCCCACCTGGAACCCGCTGCAACCGTTCAACCCGAGTCAGAAGTGACCAGCACATCAACCGTCGGCCCGGGCGGCACCACCGAGCAGGTGGCGCCACCACCCCAGCGCCCTCCCGCCACCCCGCGGCGGCGCCGCCCCGGCACACTGCGCCGGCACGCCTGGCAGTACGTCTTCCTCGCCCCGATGCTGCTGCTGTTCGTGGCCTTCACCCTCTGGCCCATGGTCGCCAGCTGGTGGTACTCGTTCTTCGACTGGGACGGGGTGGGCCCTGCCACCGAGTGGGTCGGCTTCGCCAACTTCACCGAGGTGCTCACCAGCGGCCGGTTCTGGCACGCCTTCCGCAACTCCTTCCTCTTCTCACTGGTCGCGATCTGTGTGGAGATGCCACTGGCACTGCTCGTGGCGATCCTGCTCAACAGCCGTCGGCTGCGCGGACGCAACCTCTACCGGCTCCTGCTCTTCCTCCCGGTGGTGACCACCACCGCAGTCGTCGGCATCGTCTTCGCGGTCCTGCTGGACCCCGCCGGCGGGTTCATCAACGAGCTCCTGCGCTCCACCGGGCTCGTCGACTCGCCGGTGACCTTCCTCTCCGAGTCGTCCGCCCTGCCCACGGTCATGGCCATCGACGTGTGGAAGGGGTTCGGCATCACCCTCGTCTACTGGCTCGCCGCGCTGCAGACCGTTCCCGAGGATCTCTACGAGGCGTCGAAGGTCGACGGGGCGAACGGGCCCCAGACGCTGCGGCACGTCACCATCCCGGTGATCGCCCCGATCGGCGTGGTGATCCTGCTGCTCACCTTCCAGCGCAGCATGAACCCGTTCGACCTGGTCCAGGCGATGACGCAGGCCGGCCCCAACTACGCCACCGACGTGGTCGCCACCTACATCTACCGCTATGCCTTCAACCCCGAGCTGAACGCGCCCCGCTACGGCTTCGCCTGCGCCGCCGGCGTCGTGTTCGGGGTGATCACGCTGGTCATGACGGCGCTGCAGGGACCGCTGCTGCGCCGGCAGTACCTGAAGGGAAGCCGCTGATGCGCCGGATGCACCTGTGGCACCTGCTGCTGATCCCGCTCTGCCTGGCCTGGATCTATCCCTTCGTCTGGATGATCTCCACGGCCTTCAAATCCGAGCGGGAGGTCTTCCTCGGCGGCCTGTCGGTGCTACCGAAGGAGTGGACCCTCGACAACTTCACCCGCGCCTGGGACACCGCCCACTTCGGCACCTACCTGTCCAACACCGTCGTCTTCTCGGTCACCACCGTCGCCATCGTCCTGCTGGTCTCCGCCACCTCCGGATACGCCCTCGGCCGCGGCAGCCTGCCGGGCAAGAAGGTCATCGTCGGACTGCTCATCGCCACCATGTTCATCCCGCACGGCTACACGATCATCCCGATCTTCAAACTGGTCGACGGGCTCGGACTGAACAACGGCCTGCTCGGCGCGGTACTGGCCACCGCGGGCCCCGCGCACGTCGTACCCATCCTGCTGTTCATGGGGTACTTCGCCGGGATGCCCCAGGAGCTGGAGGACGCCGCGCGCATGGACGGCGCCAGCTATCCGCGAATCTTCTTCCGCATCATGCTGCCGCTGGCCAAGCCGGTAATCGGCACCGTGGCGCTGTTCAACTTCATGGCCGCGTGGAACGCCTTCTTCATCCCCCTGGTGTTCACCCTGGGCCGACCGGAGCTGCGCACACTCGGCGTCGGCATGTACAGCTTCTTCGGACAGGAGGCGACCGACTGGGGCGGTCTGGCCGCCGCGGCAACGATCAGCCTGCTTCCGATCATCGCGATCTTCCTGTTCCTGCAACGCACGTTCGTCGAGGGGATCGCGGGTGCGGTCAAGTCCTGACATCCTGTGGGCGCGCCCGATCTCCGCCGAGCGCTACGAGCTCGGCGAGGGGCCGCGGCTGGACCCGCGTACCGGCGAACTGCTGTGGGTGGACATCCGCGTCGGCCGGTTGTGGCGGGGACGGCTCACCGCCGACCGCATCGACGTCCTGGCCGGCCACGACATCGGGGCGGCGACCGGGTCGGTGGCGCCGCTGGCCGCCGACGGCGCCGGCTGGATCGTCGCAGCCGGGCGCGGATTCCGGCACGTGACGGCCGACGGCCACGTACGCCCGCTCCGCGACGTCGCCGCGCCCGGCACCCAGATGAACGACGGCGCCTGTGACCCGTCCGGCCGGTTCCTCGCCGGCAGCCAGGTCATCGCCGGCGGCGAACCCTATTCCGGCGGGCTCTACCGACTGGAGCCCGACGGTGCCGTGGCGACGGTGCTGACCGGGATCGGCTGCGCGAACGGGCTCGGGTTCGACCCGGCCGGCCAGACGATGTACCACGTGGACAGCCGCCGACGGCGGCTCACCAGCTACCGCTACGACCAGGCCACCGGAGAGGCCGCAGACCCGCGCGTGCTGGTCGAGTTCGACGACGCCACCCCCGACGGACTCTGCGTCGACGCCGAAGGCTGCCTCTGGGTGGCGATGTGGGACGGCTGGAACGTCCGCCGGCTCACCCCCGACGGCGTCGAACTGGCCCGGGTCCAGCTGCCGGTACCCCGACCAACCGCCGTCTGCCTGGCAGCCGGCACCCTCCTGGTGACCACGGCCTGGATCGGACTGGACGAGGGCGCCCGCCGGGCCGCACCGGACAGCGGCCGCATCTTCGCCGCCGACGTCGGCGTCGACGCGGCCCCCACGCACACCTGGGGGACAGGATGAGGATTACCGGGCTGGAGCTGCTGACCGTGCCGCAGGGCGCGAGCGCCATGCTCCTGGTTCTCGTGCACACCGACGACGGGCAGTACGGCGTGGGCGAGGTCGGCATGCGCTCGCGGTGGCGCGCCGTCCGTGGCGCGGTGGAGGACTTCGCCGAGGAGTTGGCCGGCGCCGACCCGAGCCGCATCGAACATCTCGGACAGCTGCTCGCCCGGTCGGGATTCTTCCCGGCCACCGGCGTGCTCGCCGCCGTACGCGCCGCCATCGACGTGGCGCTGTGGGACCTGCGCGGCAAGGCACTGGGCGTCCCGCTCTACGAGGTGTTCGGCGGCGCCTCCCGCGACCACATCGAGTGCTACGTGCACGTGCCGGGCGACGCCGTCAGAGACCCGGAGGCGATGGTCGCCGCCGCCGAGCGGCTCGTCGCGGCCGGCTGGCGCTACCTGCGGGTACCGGCGAACAGCCCGAACGGCGCCGAGTACGACCAGCGCGCAGCCCTGCGGCACACCATCGCGACCATGGAGCGCCTCCGCACCGTACTCGGCGACGAGGTCGAGCTGCTGCTCGACGTACACACCCGGTTCGAACCCGCCCAGGCGGTGACGCTCTGCCGGGAACTGGAGCCGACGCGCCCCTACTTCGTCGAGGACCCGCTGCGCAGCGAGCACCTCGACGGCTACCGCACGCTGCGCCAGCGCACCGGCGTCCCGCTCGCCGCAGGCGAACAGCTCGGCACGAAGTGGGAGTTCCGGCCGCTGATCGAGGGGGAACTGATCGACCACGCCCGGATCGACGTGGCCAACACCGGACTGACCGAGGCCCGCAAGATCGCCGCGATGGCCGAGGTCCACCACATCAACCTGGCCACCCACAACCCGCTCGGACCGATCACCGCCGCCGCGTCCGCGCACCTGAACCTGGTCCTGCCCAACGTGTCCGTGCAGGAACAGCCCTGGCCGGAGCTGACACTCCCGCCCGTGATCACCGCCGGACCCGAGCTGACGCCCGGCCGGATCAGACCGGCCGAGCGACCCGGCCTCGGCATCGAACTGGACCTCGCCGCCGCGCGCCGGCTCGACCACCGCGGCCCGGCACCCCTGCCCCTCTATCACCGCCCCGACGGCTCCTTCACGAACTGGTGACCGGAATGCGCGTACTGGTAACCGGCGCCGCCGGCGGAGTCGGCACCCTGCTACTGCCGCAACTCGCCGGTGACCACCACCTCCGGCTGACCGACCTGCGACCGCCCGAACACGCCGAGGGACACGAGGTGATGCTCGGCGACCTCGCTGACCCGGCATTCACCGAGCGGCTCTGCACCGACGTAGACGCAGTCGTGCACCTCGCCGCGAACCCGCGCCCCGGAGACGACTGGGACCAGCTACTCGGCCCCAACCTCGACGTGCCAGCCCGCATCCTGTCCGCCGCCGCCCGGACGGGCGTACGTCGCGTCGTTCTCGCCAGCTCCGTCCACGCCCTCGGCGGCTACCACCCGCCGTCCGCCCGTCCCGACTGCGGCCCGATCCGCGACACGTGGCCACCCCACCCGTGCTGCCGCTACGGCGCCACCAAGGTCTTCGGTGAGGCGGCCGCCCGGGTGTACGCGGACTCCGGTGCCTTCTCCGTCGTCTGTCTGCGGCTCGGCGGCTGCCAGCCCGTGCCGCCGACGCGCGGCTGGTGCGACACCTGGCTGGGACCAGCAGACCTCGGGCAGGCGGTACGCCTGGCGTTGCGGGCCGACGTCCGGTTCGGCACGTACACGATCACCTCGGCGACCAGCGCGGCTGTCTTCGACCTCGACGCCGCCCGCCGCGACCTCGGCTACGCACCGATCCAGAGCTGCGACACCTACCGGGACGCCATTCCCGACGGCCCATCGACGATGTGCCGAGCTCGGCGTCCGTGACAGTTCGACGGCGTGATGGCGAGCTTGCCGGCGGTGCGGGTGCGGGCGCCCGCCCGGCGGCAACCGTCCGTCGCAGATCGCCTGCCGGAGGTGGGCGTGGAGCTGCGTGCTCAGGAGTGCGCCAGTCGGGGAGTGGCGACGGGGAAGGTATCGACGGGTAGCGAAGGCTGCCGCCCGGCCTGCTCCAGCCAGGTGGCGCCGTCCTGACGCTAGGGTAGGCCGGTGACGAGGCAGGCGTCCGATGCCGGTGTGGCACGAGCCAGCGCCCTGCTGGAAGTCGGCCGGATCGATGCCGCACGGCGGGAGATCGCGGCCGTGCTGGCCGACGATCCGGACAATGCCGAGGCGCTGTACGTCCTGGCCCGCTCGCATCAGGCGGAGGACGAGTTCGCCGCCATGTTGGACGCGGCGGCCCGGGCCGTCGCGGTCGCGCCCGGACAGCACGAGGGCCACGTGTTGCTCGCGTTCGCCCAGATCGGCGTGGGCAACCCGGCGGAGGCACGAGCCAGCGCGTGCGAGGCCGTCCGTCTCGCGCCCGAGGACTGGCGCGGGCACGCCGCGCTGGCGCTCGCCCGGCTCAACCTCGGACAGCCGCGCCGCGCGTTCCAGACGATCAAGCAGGCGGTGAATCTGGCCCCCGAGTCGGCCGGCCCGCACCACATCCGGGCACTCATGTTCCACTCAATCGGCTGGCACCTGTTCGCCACGCGGTCGTACCGTCGCGCGCTGACGCTCGACCCGGAGCACCGGCCGGCGCTCACCGGGCTCGGTAGCATCGCCGCCACCCGAGGGTGGCTGACAGCCGCCGCCGGACACCTCAGCGCGGTACTGACCGCGGAACCAACAAACCACGCGGCACGCACCGAACTGGATCGGGTGGTCATCGCCGGCGTCGGCGGTTGGGCGGTCATCTCGGTCTGGACGGCCGGCTTCCTCGGCATGTTCGCGATGCTTCCGTGGATGTGGCTGGTGGCGCTGCTGCCGCCCCCACTGTGGCTGCTGTGGGCCGCCCGGACCTGGCGCGCCCTCACCCCGGGCGCGCGGGTCTACGCCGGACACGTCGCCCGCACGGACACCCGCGCACGTGTGCGACTGTTCGGGCTGGCGCTGTGCACGCTCACCGCGACCGGGCTGGTCATCACCGCGCTGCGCCAGGATGCGGATCGGCCGCCGGCGGCCCCCATGGTGGTCATGATGGTGGCACACGTCGTTGCGCTGCTTGCCACCGCAGCGGCGATCGTCATCACCGATCGCAAGGCCACCAGCCCACGTGCCGCCGACCCCAGATCCTCCTCCGAGTAGGGCACTCCCCGCCGGGTCCACGTGGGGCAGGTCGCCCAGGGTTCGCGCAGCCTCCGCACTCGCCCCACCCCAGCGATCTCAGGGCGTCGCCCCCCGACGTGGTAACCGACGACAACATCTAGCGGTGAAGAACTGCCCCATGCAGGCCCCGGCCGACCAAGTGGCGGGCCAGGTAATGCCTGAGGTGGCGGCGGCAGGGTCAGAGATATGACCCTTGGGTGGTTATCGGCTGGATCGGGTGACAGTGATAAAGTCAGATCTTTAGTGCAAGCCGCGCCCGACATCAGGCCGCCCTGACGCGCATCGGCATCGGAGGAAAGCCGTGGGCTACAAGGAACGACGGGCCAAGATGATCGCCGAACAGGCGGCGCCGTATCTGGAGCCCGGCGAGCAAATCCAGACGGGATTCATCACGGTGACCGGTTCGGGGATCTTCACGGTGCCGGCGGAGACGATCGTGGTCACCGACCGCGCGATCCTCGTCGTGGGCCGCGGCAAGGTACAGCGCCATCCGCGTGACTTCTGGTTCGGCAAGCCGACCGGGCTGTACCACAAGATCGAACTCGACCGCACCTACAAGGTGCACCGGCAGTGGTACCAGGAAATCGCCGCCGCCGACGAGGCGCTGCGCGAAGCGCAGACCCACGACGACCCGGCGGTCGGCGAGCAGTGAACCAGGCGATAGCGTCGCCGCGGCTCGCTTGCGCCACCGCGGCAGTATCCAGGGCAGTCATCGCCTCGTTGCGCGAGGGCGCGGGGAGGTTCGCCACGGACCCCGACCACTACGACTGCGACTGCTGGCCGGCGAGGCAGGCGCGGCGCCCGCTCGACCCTCAGGCTGTGGCGGGGCCGTAGGCGGCGAGGAACACCTCGACGGCGGAGTGGGCGATACGCTTCAGCTCGCGCGCCGACGGCAGGCCATCCGACCCGGCGAACATCGCCTGGTTCATCGGCTGGTACATCACGAGGCCCGCGAACTGGTACGCCGCTCGCCGCGGGTCGTCGAGGGACCGCAACAGCCCACGGCCCGCCATCTCCTGTAGCGAGTCGCCGAGGATCACCAGCGCTCGATCGAACCCCCGCTCGAACCAGGCTCGCCCCACCTCAGGGAATCGGTCCGCCTCCGCGATGACGAGACGTCGCAGGCGGAGCACGTCCGCCGCGAGCAGCCCGCGCAGCCAGCCCTCCGCAACCATGCGCAACGCCGCCCGGGCGTCGTTCGACCGTTCGAGCAGGCTCACGGTGGACGCGAGCCGCTCGACCGTGCCCAGCGTCGTTTCCAGGATCACCTCGGCGAAGAGCTTCTGCTTGTCGCCGTACATCTTGTAGACCGTCTGCTTCGACACGGCCGCGAGCGCGGCGATCTCGTCCGTGGTCGCCCCGACGTAACCGTTGCGCATGAAGACGTCCGCGGCGGCAGTCATGATCGCCTGGCGCTGCCGGGTGGTCCGGTCGGGCACGGCGCGTTGCTTGGCCCCCATGTGGTCTCCAACTGTTCCGGGGCGGCGGGGTGGACACGCTCGCCCGTTTGCGCCTAGCGTACCAAGCAGTACTACGAGTACTGATCGGTACTATGGGCGGCGCTCGCGGTGCTGCACCGGGCCAACACCGTCCCTGCTGAACAGGAGATCCGCATGGGTGAGATCAAAGCTGGTCTGTTCGTGTCGCTCGACGGGGTCACCGAGGCTCCCGAGACATGGCACTTCCCGTACTTCGACGACGAGATGGGCGCGGCCGTCGGTGCGTTGATGGCCACCGACGCCACGCTCTTCGGCCGGGTGACCTACACCGAGATGGCCGAATACTGGCCGAACGCCGACCCCGCCGATCCGACGACGGCGATGATGAACGGCGCCCGCAAGTACGTCGTCTCCAACACCCTCACGTCCGCGGACTGGGAGAACACCACGCTGATTCGCGGGGACGCCGCCGCTGAGGAGCTCGCCAAGCTCAAGCAGGACAGCCGGATCGGTGTCACCGGAAGCGTCACTCTGGTGCGCTGGCTGCTCGAGCAGCGGCTCCTCGACGAACTTCACCTGCTGGTGCACCCGATCGTGGTCGGGCACGGGAAGCGGCTCTTCCAGGACGGCCCCACGGTTCCCCTGAAGCTGGTGTCGTCCACCGCGTTCGCCAGCGGTGTGCTCCACCTGGTCTACGCCGCCGCCGACGAACCGGCTGAGGGTTGAGCTTCGGCGACACAGCCCGCCCGCCGGGTCGGATTGAGACGCAAGCCGGCAAACCGGCCCGGCGAGCCGACGTGAGTGGGTGCGTTCGGCATCGCCAGCCTCGCGCGGAGGAATGCGTGGCGTGCGAGGTGGTGGTGTGGGTGGGGTGGTAGGACGCCCCTGGAGTACCTATAGGGGGTATGCCTCGCACCGCACCGTAGCATACCCCCGAGGGGTACGGTACCCTGGTGTCATGACCACACCCACTCCGATCCGCGGATACACCGCCAGCAAGGATCAGCTGCTCGCGCGGCTCCGCCGCGTCGAGGGGCAGGTCCGCGGCGTCGAGAAGATGGTCGACGACGACCGGTACTGCATCGACGTGCTCACCCAGATCTCCGCAATCCAGGCCGCCCTGGACAAGGTCGCCCTCGGACTGCTCGATGGGCACGCCCGGCACTGCATGCACGAAGGCGCCGCCGAGGGCCGCGCCGACGAGATGGCCACCGAAATGATGGCCGCCGTCGGCCGGCTCATGAAGCGAGGCTGACACAGCCGCCGGTGGATCGACCGGTGACCGTACGGATGCTGGCCGTCACGCCAGCCCAGCCCGGGGAGTCAGCTCCTGTGCCGCTTCCCCTTCTCGTCGGGCGACAGCCAGCGCAGCTCTGACCGGTGCGTGCGCCGGCCGCCTCACGCCTCGCACGCCCAGAACGACTCAATGCCGGCCGATCACGTATCGGCCGGCATTGCCGCATCAGCCCCGCCAAAACCCTCGGGCGGCCGGCTCCGGGACCGGCCGCCCGACGGCGGGTTCTCGTTGTCTGTCAGGTTGCGTCGCACCCCAGCCGTGGCGGTGTCCGCCTCGTCATGACGACTTGTCCCGATGGACATCGGGCTGACGTTCGGGGTTCGGTCCGCTCATGTCAGCCGACCTGGACGTTCTCGGGCTCCGTCGCGCTCTGTGCATCGGAGGTGCGGGTGCGCAGGGTTACCGCGGCGGTGACGGCTCCGATGGCGGCGATGGCCGCGGCGCCGACGAAGGCGGCGGAGAAGCCGTCGGTGAGCGCCGGCAGGTCACCGACCCGATCCGCGCCGTACGAGGCGGCGACCGCCGTCATCGCGGCCAGGCCCAGCGCGGAACCGACCTGATAGCTGGTGTTGACGATCCCGGACGCAAGGCCGCCCTCCTCGGGTCGGGCGCTGGAGATGGCCGTGCCCAGCGACGGGATGAACGCCAGTGACATACCCAGCGCCGCGACGAGCGATGCGGGCAGGACGTCCACGGCGTAGCTGCCGCCGGGCCGGACGAGGGCCAACCATCCCAGCCCTGCGGCCAGTACGGTGAGTCCCGCCACCACCATCGGCTTCGGGCCGAACCGGTTGATCGCGCGCGGCGCCAGTGCGACCATCCCCACCATGATGAGGACCGTCATCGGAAGCAGCGCAGCGCCGCTGGGGAAGGCGCTGTAGCCGAGCACCTGCTGCAGGTAGAGGTTGAGGTAGAACCACATCGGGATCCACGCCGCCCCCAGTAGGAGCTGAGCGACGTTGGCCGCGGCGAGATTCGGCGTGCGGAAGATCGACAGCCGCATCAGCGGATCCCTGCGGGCGGCCTGGATGGCCACGAACGCCACCAGTGCGGCGACCGCACCGGCCAGGACGAGCCAGGTCTGCCCGGAGGCCCACCCCACTTCGGGGGCCCGGACGATCGCGTAGACCGCCGCCGCGAGACCGGCGGTGACGGTGAGCGCCCCGGCGACGTCGAGGGAACCGCGGCGGGCGCCGCCGGCGGGCATCAGCGCCGGGGCGGCCAGTACCGCGATCAGAGCGATCGGGATGTTGATGTAGAACACCCACGGCCAGCTGAGGTACTCGGTGATGACCCCGCCGAGGAAGACGCCGGCAGTACCGCCCGCCGGTGCCGCCGCACCGTAGAGCGCGAGCGCCGTGGTTAGTTCTCGCGGCTGGGCGCCGAAGAGCATCATCAACAGCGTCAGCGCCGACGGTGCGATCAGGGCGGCGCCGGCGCCCTGCGCGGCGCGGGCAGCCAGTTCCACCGCGACGCTGTCAGCCAGCCCGGCGGCCGCTGATCCGGCCAGCAGGATCAGCCACCCGGCGGTGAAGACGCGCCGCGCGCCGAACAGGTCCGACAGCCGGCCGCCGAGCAACAGCAGTCCCCCGAAGGCCACGACGTAGGCGTTGAACACCCACGACAGGTTCTCGGGTGAGAACCCGAGGTCGTCCTGCATACGCGGAAGGGCCACGCCGATGATCGAGGTGTCCATGATGACCATGAACTGAGCGAGCGCGATGAGCCCGAGGCCCCACCAGCGCTTGGATCCCTGTGACATCTCCACCACTCCTAAATGCCCCTAGGGGGTATGGGTAAGTGGGAGAATGTGTACCCCCTAGGGGTATCGCCTGTCAAGGGAGACCCTTGGCCGGCCTTAGGCTTTCGCGCTCTCGTGCGCACCTCATTGATCCCTCTACCCCCTATGGGTATATTCATCGTCCATGGGGCCGCGCTGGCTCCCGGGCCAACCGGCTGCCTGCCGGTTCCGTCCGGCGCGGCAGGGCGCCAGCCAGCGCCCCCCTTGGTCGAGAGGAGAGAGTTCATGTGCACCACTGGGACCAGTTGCGGCTGCGGCACGGCCACGGCCGACAGCACGCCGGCCGCGGTTGAGGCCGTCGACGGCGTACGCACCACCTACACCGTGTCGGGTATGACCTGCACCGGCTGCGCCAACAACGTGAGCAAGCAGATCCGCACGGTCGAGGGCGTGACCGGCGTCGAGATCGACGTGGCCTCAGGCACCGTCGCGGTCTCCAGCGCCGCGCCGCTGGAGATCGCCGACGTCCGCGCGGCCGTCGAGAAGGCCGGTTACCAGCTCGTGAGCTGAGCGGAGGTGATCCGCCGCGACCGACCGGCGACTCTGGAGCGGTCGCGGCGGATCAGTTCTTGTCGGTGTCCCACCGCGCGGCCTGGTCGTTCTATTCGGCGACGCCTGGCCTGAAGGTGATCCAGCCGCAGCAGCACGTCCGCGCCCGCCATCGACAGGGCGCATTCCTGCGGCGCCAGCCGCCTTCACCGGGCACGACGATACGTTCTTCGTGGCCACCGCGGACGCCGCGCGCTGCCCAGCACCGGCGCCGGCCCCCGTCTGGGCAACCCGGGCGACCTGTCGCGGCCCTCGCCCAATCGGGGGCGCTCCTCGTGACAGGGAGACCTGCGATGCATCCACAGCTCCTCGGGGCAGGTGGTGGCGGCGGCCCGGGCTGGGCCGCCGCCACACCGTGTTCAGGTCCCCGGGGCCAGGCGGACCCGCCTCAGCAGCTGGGCGTTGAGCGCCACGACGATCGTGGAGACCGACATGAGCACTGCGCCGACGGCCGGGCTGAGGCTGATCCCCGCCCAGGCGAGGACGCCGGCGGCGAGCGGGATCGCCACGACGTTGTAGCCGGCGGCCCAGGCCAGGTTCTGGATCATCTTTCGGTACGAGGCCCGGGACAGGCGGATGACGCCGGTGACACCACGCGGGTCGGAGGAGGCGAGGATGACCCCGGCGGACTCGATCGCGACGTCCGTGCCGGCACCGATCGCCAGTCCGACGTCGGCGCGGGCCAGGGCCGGCGCGTCGTTGACCCCGTCGCCGACCATCGCGACCGTGTATCCGCGGGCCTGCAGGTCGGCCACCGCCTCGTCCTTGTCGGCGGGCAGCACCTCGGCGAAGACCTCGTCGACGCCGGGGCGGAAGCCAAGGTCCGCGGCGACGGCTTCGGCGACCGGCCGCGCGTCACCCGTGATCATGACGATCTTCCGCACGCCCTGCTCGCGCAGCACCGCGATGGCCTCCCGGGCCTCGGGACGGACCTCGTCCTCCAACGCGAACGCCCCGATCGCCTCCGCGTGCCCACCCCCGACGAGGCGGACCAGGTGGAGCACGGCAGCCCCGCGGGCCGACCAGACGTGCGCTGCCCGGACCAGTTCGTCCGGCACCGCCGCCGCCATTTCCCGCAGCAGAGCCGGCCCACCCACTGCGTAGGTCGTACCGTCGACGACAGCCTGCACGCCGCGACCGGTCAGCGAGCGGAAGTCGCGCGCGGTGGCCTGCAGTCCCCGATCCTGTGCGACGGCCACCAGCGCCTTGGCCAGAGGATGCTCGCTGTCCGCCTCGACCGCGCCGGCGACGCGCAACACCTCGTCCTCGGTGACGCCGGCCGCGGCGGCCATGTCGGTGACCGTGTGCGCGCCCTTGGTCAGCGTGCCGGTCTTGTCGAACAGCACCGCATCGACGATGCGCATCCGCTCCAGCGCGAGGCGGTCCTTGACGAGGACGCCCGCCTTCGCCGACACGGCGGTCGAGAGCGCGATCACCAGCGGGATGGCCAACCCGAGGGCGTGCGGGCAGGCGATCACGAGGACCGTCACCGTGCGGACGACCGACTGGTCGAGGTCACCGAGCGCCCACCAGGCGCCGAAGGTGACCACCGCGGCGGCAGCGGCGACGTAGAACAGCATCGCCGCGAACCGGTCGGCGAGCACCTGAGCCCTGCCGCTGGAGGCCTGCGCCTGGGCGACGAGCCGCCCGATGCCGGCCAGTGCGGTATCCTCGCCGACCGCGTCGACGCGTACCCGCAAGGCGGAGTCGGTCGCCACGGTGCCGGCCACCACGCGGTCTCCCACGCCGCGCGGGACCGGGCGGGATTCGCCCGTGATCATCGACTCGTCCAGTTCCGCGGCGCCGTCGACGACGCGCCCGTCGGCGGGCACCCGACCGCCGGAGCGGACCAGGACGACGTCGCCGACCCGCAGTTCGCCCACCGGCACGCGGTGCGGCTCACCGTTGTCGTCGAGCCGTTCGGCGTCGTCGGGCAACAGCGCCGCCAGCGCGGCGAGCGCGCCCTGGGCCTGGCCGATCGCCTTCATCTCCTGCCAGTGACCGAGCAGCATGATGGTCACCAGCGCGGCGAGCTCCCACCAGAAGTCCAGGTCGAACGCGCCGAAGCTGGTGGCCAGGGAAGCCAGGTACGCCACGGTGATCGCCATGGAGATCAGCAGCATCATCCCCGGCGCCCGGTCGCGGACCTCGCGGACGCCGCCGACCAGGAACGGCCAGCCGCCGTAGAAGAAGACCACCGATCCGAGGACCGGACCGACCAGGCCCCTGCCCGGGAAGTCCAGGGAGTAACCGAACCAGTCCATCACCATGTGACTGGTCGCCACGATCGGCAGTGTCAGGGCGAGGCTGAGCCAGAACTTGCGGCGGAACTGCTCAGGATCATGTCCGGCGTGCTTGTCGTGCCCACCGTGTCCCCCGTGACCCGCGTGGTCGCCGTGGCCTGGGTGGTGGTGACCGCTAGCAGCCTCACCGCGCCGGCCCTGGTGCGCCGCACCGGCGTGGGAGGCGTCGTGTTCGTGGTGCTCTGCCGGGGGTTTTGGCGTGGACGGGCCCGGGGCCGGACCGTGGTGTGGTGCCCTATGGTCGTGGCCCTCGTGGGAGTGCGGTGGCACCGCCGCCTCGCCCATGCCGTTCGCCTTCTCGTGTGCCGTGTGGTTGTTGCTCATACCGTCCACCTCCACACAGCACCATATACCCCCCGGGGGTACATGACAAACCTCTACCCCGAACCGGTATAGCTCGTGACGCGGGCGTTCATGGGGCCCATGATCAGCCGTGCCGGTTGCGGGGTGCGGTCGCGGGCGGCCGGTAAGGAGTGGCCTCCGCCAGCCGAGACGAACCGGGGGCCATCCAACCAAGCGGGCGACGGCTACGGCACCACACGGGCGCGGACAGCTACACGGTCCACGCCCACCTCGGCCAATACGTTCGTTGCGGGATCGGTGCGGTCACCATCCAGGAGCCCGGCCAGCAGGTGGACGACGGCGATCCGACGTGCGCCGGTGCGTCGGGCTACGGCGAGGGCCCTGGACAGGGTGGCCTTCGCGCCGGACGTGAACGGCAACCGTGTCGACGATTCCGTGATCGTGGCCCGCTCGACGCCACGGGCGTCGATGCCGATGGCGGCAAGGGCCGCCTCGTCCAGAGCGGCGAGCGCGGACCGTGCTGTCTCGATGTCGACGCCGAGCGTCTGGGCCGCCTCTACGTCATGCAGCACGCCGAGGAGCAGATGCTCCGTGCCGACGCGCCGGTCGCCGCGCCTCCGCGCCTCCGTCGGTGCGTGCACCGTAACCGCGGCTCGGGCGCCAGCCGTGAATCGTTCGAACATGGCGACTCACTTTCCATGCTTGGTGTGGGCGGACTGGCGGGAGACACCGAGCGCGTCGCCGATCTGCTCCCAGGTCCAACCTTCGGCTCGGGCGCGGGCCACCGCCGCAGCCTCGACCTGCTCGGCGAGCCGGTGCAGGGCACCGACGGCGCGAAGCAACACGGCCGGATCATGCGACCGCAACCGCGCGACCAGTGGGGACTCCTCCATGCCTGTCAGTTTGGGTTGACAAGCACCCCTTGTCAACCCAGACTGACAGCCCTCGACGACGCTGGAGGTCTCCATGTCCAAGGCCCCACTCATCTGCGGTACCGCCGCCGGCCCGCTGTTCGTGCTCAGCCTCCTGATCCAGGGCGCCACCCGCGACGGTTACGATCCGCTGCGCCATCCGGTCAGTTCCCTCGCCCTCGGCCACCACGGCTGGGTGCAGACCGCAACGTTCCTGGTCGCCGGCGTGTTGACCGCCGTACTCGCCGTCGGGCTCCGGCGGACTCTGCCCCGAGGACCCGGCCGGCTGTGGGGCCCGCTGTTCGTCGGCGTGTGGGCGCTCGGCCTCGTCGGCGCCGGCCTCTTCACCACCGACCCGGTCAGCGGTTACCCACCCGGCAGCCCGGACCGGTTGCCTGCCTACAGCAGCACCCACGCGGCCCTGCACGACGGCGTATCACTGCTCGCCTTCATCGCAATCATGGGAGCCTGCATCGTGTTCACCCTTCGGTTCGTCGCCGGCAACCAGTGGCGCTGGGCGTTCTACTCGGCCACGACCGCCGCCGTCGTCCTCGTCGCGCTCGGGCTGTCGAACGCCGCCTTCGCCCAATCGCAGAACCTCGTAGCGTTCGGTGGCCTGTTTCAGCGGATCATGATCGTCGTTGCCTGGTTGTGGCTGACCCTGCTCGCCTGGAAGACGTACCGCAGCGACGAGCGGTCAAGGCCAGGCGCCCGCGTCGGCTAGTACCGCACCGGCAGTTGTGGATGGCCTGTAGTGGTCCCGGCGGGCAGAGCCATGGGCTCCAGTGCGCCACTCCCTGTCCTCGGGCTGCCGCCGGGTTCCCAGGGTTACCGGGACGCGAGTCGGGCCTGTCGGAGCAGGTATTCGCGTTCGGGGACGCTCGCCGTCTGCTGTGCGGCGGCGTGGTACTGGGCGGCGGCTGCCTGGTGATCACCGGCTTGGTCGAGGAGGTGGGCGCGTACGGCGGCGAGGCGGTGGTTGCCCGTCATCCGAGGGTCGGAGTCGAGCGTTTCCAGCAGTGCCAGGCCGGCCCGGGGTCCGTGGACCATGGCGGTGGCGACGGCGCGGTTGAGGGTGACGACGGGGGTGTCGTCGAGACGCTGGAGCATGTCGTACAGGTTGAGGATGTGCCGCCAGTCGGTGTCCTCGGCGCGGGCGGCCTGGTCGTGCGCCGCGGCGATCGCCGCCTGGATCTGGTAGGGGCCCGGTCGACGGCGCGCCAGTGCGGCGGTGAGCAGCGTGATGCCTTGGTGGATGAGGCGGCGATCCCACCGGCCACGGTCTTGCTCTGCCAGCGGCACCAGTTCACCGGAGGGGCCGGTGCGCGCTGCCCGGCGGGCGTCGGTGAGGAGCAGCAGGGCGAGCAGGCCGGCGGCCTCGGCGTCGTCGGGGCGAGCCTGGTGGAGGGTACGGGCGAGCCGGATCGCCTCGGCGGCCAGATCCGTACGCTGGAGGGCGACGCCCGAGCTCGCCGTGTGGCCTTCGTTGAAGATGAGGTAGAGCACGTGCAGTACCGCCCGCAACCGACGGTCGTAGTCGTCCGGGGTGGGGGGTTCGAATCTGGCGCCGGCGTCCTTGATGCGCTGCTTGGCGCGGCTGATCCGCTGTGCCAGCGTCGCCTCGGGCACGAGCAGCGCGTGGGCGATCTCCGCCGTGGTCAGTCCGCCCACCGCTCGCAGTGTCAGCGCGATCTGCGAGGCCGCGGTGAGCGCGGGATGACAGCACAGGAACAGCAGCGTCAGGGTGTCGTCGGACGGCGTGTCGCCGATGTCGGCTGGCGGAGCCAACCAGTCCGCGGGCGGTACCTGCGCCGCGAGCGCCGTCTCGCGGCGCAGACGGGACTGCTCGCTGCGCAGGTGGTCGATCAGGCGTCGGGAGGCGACGCGGATCAGCCAGCCGCGCGGGTTGTCTGGTACGCCCTCGGCGGGCCACTGCGTGCTCGCGGCCAACAGGGCCTCCTGGGTGGCGTCCTCGGCCTCGTCGAAGTGCCCGTAGCGGCGCGTCACCGCGGCCAGGACCTTGGGCGCCAGTTCGCGCAGCAGGTCGGCGCTCATCCGTACACGGGTCGTAGTTCGACGCGGGTGGACACGACGCCGGCGAACCGGGCTGCCAACTCGATCGCCCGTTCGTGGGTCGCCACGTCGATGATGCCGAACCCGGCGAGGAACTCCTTGGTCTCGGCGTAGGGCCCGTCGGAGACCACGGGAGTGCCGCCGTGGATGTCGACCGTCTGCGCGGATGCCGGCTCGGACAGCCCGAAGGCGGTGACCAGCTCGCCGGTGGCGGCCAGTTCCTCGTGCAGCGCCTGCATCGCTTCGAAGTGAGCGGCGATCTCCGCGGGTGACATCGCGTTCGGGCCGGTACCGGCCAGCGCTTCCCAGTCCGATGGGCCGCCGTAGGTCATCACCATGTACTTCACCGTCACCTCCGCGTCCGCCCGGTCGGACATTGATACCAGATGACAGGAGCCGGTTCCGTCCGGCGACCGCGACGTGCCGTCATCGCGGAGCAGCAAAAAATCTTCAAAAGAATCTCGACCGGCGTGTAGAGAGCCGGTGGTCGGCTCCGACGTCTCGGGCACAGCAACGACGATCCGACGAGGAGAGCCCGATGACCGCCACCGTCACCACCCGTTCCACCAGCCGCTCGACCGCGCTGCGCCGCGCCGCATCGATGGGCCGATGGGTACTGCAGGTGTTCCTCGCCGTGCAGATCGCCTCGGGCGGGGTGCTCAAGCTCATCGGCGACGCGCGAATGGTCGACCTGTTCACCGACATCGGGATGGGGCAGTGGCTGCGCTACCTCGTCGGCGTCTGCGAGGTGGCCGCCGCCGTCGGCCTGCTGGTTCCGCGGCTGGCCGCGCTGGCCGCTCTCAGCCTCAGTGGGCTCATGGCCGGGGCCGTGGTCACCAACCTGCTCATCGGTGTCAACCCCGCGATGCCAGCCGCGTTCCTGCTGGTCGCCGGCGTGATCGTCTACAGCCGCCGCACCCAGCTGCGCCCACTCGTCACCCGCACCCGCTGACAACCCGACCGCTCACCCACCTCATTCGCTGAAGGGAACCACCACCATGACCGACGAGATCCTCGGCGGCGCCCCGTCCGCCAACACCCCCCACCCGGCCCTGAGGACCCTCGACGTGCTGGTCGGCACGTGGCACGTGTCCGGGCCCGGACACCACGGCACCGTCACCTACGAGTGGATGCCGGGCGGTCACTTCCTGGTCCAGCACGTCGACCTGAGCCAGGACGGCGGGTCCACCACCGGCGTCGAGTACATCGGATACGACGCCGACAGCGGCACCCTGAGATCACACTTCTTCGGCAGTACGGGAGACATCCTGGAGTACGTGTACGAAGTGGTCGACCGGGAGTTGACCATCTGGTTCGGCCAGCCGGGCTCGCCGGCCCGGTACCGCGGCACCTTCGACGCGCAGGGCACCAGCGCCACCGGGGCGTGGGCGTGGCCCGGCGGCGGCTACGAGTCCACCATGACCCGCGTCCGGCCCTGAACCCCGGCAACGCTCGGCGGCTCGACACCCTGCCCGGGTGTCGAGCCGCCACGTGGCGGAAGACCGACGCGCCCCACCCACGTCGTATGCCGCCGGCCGTCCACGGACGCGGGCCCGGTTTAGGAATGCTCGTTCTTGACTGATCGTTCCTAAACCGGTTACGGTCTTCCGGTGGGTCGACCGAGAGCGTTCGACGAGACCGCGGTGATCAAGGCTGCGGCGAGCCTGTTCGCCAGCCGGGCGTACGACGGCATCTCCGTCGACGACCTGGTGACGCACCTCGGCGTGCACCGCAACAGCCTGTACAAGGTCTTCGGCAGCAAGCGCGGGCTGTACCTGGCCGCCCTGCGGTGGCACCTGGAGCATCAGGTCCGGCCACTGCTGGCGAAGATCAACGCGGCCCCCGACCCGACACGGGCATTGAGGGACATGTTCGTGGCCGACACCGCCGGCCACGACCTGGATTTGCTGCTCCTGGCCGTGGCCGAACGCGCGCCCGTGGACTCCGAGGTGGCTGAGGAAGTGGCTCGCACCATGCGCGACTTCGACACGGCCATCGCTCGCACCTTGGGCGGCGGTGCGGCGACCGCCGACGACGGGCCGTCGCCCCTGGCCTACGCGCTCACCTCGGCGATCCTCGGCCTGCGCCTGCGCATCCGCACCGGCGTCGAGGCCGTCGACGCCGGCACGGTCCTGTTCGAGCGGATCCACCAACCGCGACACTGAGGGAGCCCTGATGGCGAAGGTACGCGTCGACAACGACAGGCTCATCGTCGAGATCGAAGGACTGGACAAGCTCTGGGCCCTCCGGAGCCGCCTGGAGGTTCCGCTGCTCAACGTCCGGGGCATCACCGCCGACCCCGGCATCGTCAAGGAGCCCAAGGGCATCCGCGCGCCCGGCACCCACCTACCCGGCGTCATCACCGCCGGCACTTTCCACATCGACGGCGAGCGTGTCTTCTGGGACGTCCGCGACCCCGCAAAGGCCGTCGTCATCGAGCTACGCGACGAGCGCTACGCCCGTGTCGTCGTCCAGGTCGCGGACCCCCGGGCCACCGTAACCCTCGTCGAGCGCGCCATCGCCCGCTCCGCCGCCTGATCCAACGGCAGCCACCGCCGCGGCATGATGATGGGCGGCCAGTTGTCTCCCCCCCAACCGGTCTACCGGAGCGCCCGCACGTGCAGGGGGCAGCCGAGCCCGTCGCCGGGGTCGATCCGCCGGTACGGCTCGCCCCGCATTCGGGGCGAGCCGTACCAGCGTCCCGCAGCGCGGCCGAGAGGTCTGCGGTCGCTCTCGCACGTGCAGGGCGCGCGGGCGGCGTAGCGCCCCCGGCTCCACACCACCCATCACCAGGTTGACCAACGTCCCTCGGCAGTAAGCGAGGTCCAGTCCGGTGGATCATGTTCGGGGAGGGCTCGGTAGGTTGGCGGCATGCCATCTGCACTAGTTGTCGGTTACGACCCGCAAGCGATACCTGGCGTCGACACGGAGGCGCTTCGTGCGGCGCTCGATGCGGATCTGGCCCGGTTCGGTGAGCAGGGCATCGACGCGGCCATGACGCTGATCGTGTTCGACGGGACGGCCGAATCCACCCTCGTCGCATCGCTGACCAAGCAGCCGTGGGATGTCGTGGTCGTCGGCGCCGGGATCCGCAAGACCGAGTCGCTGCTTCCGCTCTTCGAACAGATCGTGAACCTGATCCGGCGCCATGCGCCCCAGGCCGCGATCGCGTTCAACACCAGTGTCGGAGACAGCGTCGAGGCGGCACAGCGGTGGCTCTGAATCGCGGCTGCCTGATCACGTCCTGAGCCACAGTCGGATCACGGCAGTGGGCGTCCTGGTGGACCTTGCTGGGATCCACGCTCGGATCCCACACCAGCGTAGGTGGGCTTCGAGACACTGCCTGGGTTCCGGCGGTGGCGGCTGGATCCACCGGCATACGCCGCGGTGCCTTCCCCGGACGCCATCGACGGGTGGCAGCCGTTGAAGGCACCGCGGAGTGGGCTGGGTGGCCTACCGCGCCTGGCGTCCGGGTAGACGGAACGCGAGGAGGGCGCCGGCGCCGACCACGGCTGCTCCGGTGGCGACCGCGGGCACCATGCCGTCGGTGAAGGCGGTCCCGCTGCTGTAGTCGCCGTTGCCCGCGAAGACTGAGGCGAGCACCGCGACCCCGATCGCGACGCCGAGCTCGCGGAGGGTGTTGAGGGTGCCGGAGGCGACGCCCTGGGATTCCATCGACACGCTGGCCAGAGCGACGGTGCTGGTGGGGGCGAAGGTCAGGCCCATGCCGACACCGGCGAGCAGGAACGGGGGGACCATCGAGGAGTAGGCGACGTCAGCGGTGCTGATCAGCGCCATCCAGCCCAGGGCGGTGGCGAGCAGGGCCTGCCCGGTGACGATCAGGGCGCGGGCGCCGATCCGGTTGATGATGAGGCCGGCGATGGGGGCGACCACCATCGGTGCCATGGTCCAGGGCATGGTGCGCAGTCCGGACCCCAGCGGGCTCTGCCCCTGGACGATCTGGAAGAACTGCGCGAGCAGGAAGACCGAGCCGAATACGCCGACCGAGAAGGCCAGGGTCACTGCGTTGACGTTGCGGAAGGCCCGGGAGCGGAACAGCCGCATCGGGAGCATGGGGGAGGTGGTGTGTCGCTCCCAGGCGACGAACAGCGCGAGCAGCACACCGGCCCCGATCAGCATCGTCAGGGTCAGTCCGGTCGTCCATCCGTGGTCCTGACCCCGGATGACCCCCCAGACCAGGGCGAGGACCCCGGACGCGGAGAGGAGGAGCCCCAGAGGATCCAGCCGGGTCTCGTCGCGTCGCGACTCGCGAAGAACGCCCGTGGCGAGCACGATCGCGATCAGCCCGATCGGCACGTTCAGCCAGAAAATCCAGGACCAGTGCAGGCCCTCCACCACGGCGCCGCCGACGAGCGGGCCGACGGCGACCCCGAGACCACTGATCCCACCCCAGATCCCGATCGCCGCGGGACGTAGCCGACCGGGTACGGCCGCGGCGAGCAGGGTGAGCGACAGGGGCATCACGGCGGCGCCACCAACGCCCTGCAGCGCCCGCGCGGCGATCAGCATCCAGGGTGCGGTCGCCATCGCGCACGCCGCGGAGGCGAGAGTGAACAGGGCGATCCCGGCGACGAAGAGCCTGCGGCGGCCGATCCGGTCGCCGAGCGCGGCGGCGGTGAGCAGCAGCGCGGCGAACGGGAGCGTGTACGCGTTGACGAACCACTGCAGGTGACTCAACGAGGCACCGAGCTCGTGCCTGATCACCGGCAGTGCCGTCGTGACGACCAGGTTGTCCAGCGTGACCATGAACATCGGGATGCTGACTGCCGCGAGTACGGCCGCGAGCGGTCGGTTCGGCTGCAGAACCGGCCGCGGGGCCAGGGGAGGTCCGGGTCGGGCATCGAGGATGGTCATGGATGTCTCCTTCAGGCAGGCCTCGGCTAGTTGCTATCGACTGATAACTAGCTACCACTGTACGCTAGTTATCGACTGATAACTTGTCCAGAAGGAGGGCGCGCATGGCGCGAACCCGGCTGACCGCCAGCGAACGGGGTGCACAACTGGTCGCCGCCGCCGTCCAGGCGTTCGCCGCCACCGGCTACGCCGGCACCAGCACCGACGACGTGGCCCGCCTCGCGGGAGTGTCGCAGCCCTACGTCATTCGACTCTTCGGCTCCAAGCAGCGACTCTTCATCGCCGCGATCGAGCACGCCACCGACCAGATCGAGACCATCTTCCGCGAGGCCGCGGCGCAGCAGGCCGCCCTGTCCGCCCTGGGTGACGCCTACGACCGGCTCCTCGCTCGGCGCGATCTGCCTGTCCTGCTGCTGCAGGGCTTCGCTGCGAGCAGCGACCCGGCGATCGGCGTGGTGGTCCGCGAGCGCTTCGGCCGGATATATCAGTTGGTTCGAGAGCTCACCGGCGCCGACCCGAGCGCCGCGAGGCACTTCCTGGGCCAGGGGATGCTCCTGACCGTACTGGCCGCGATGCGGGCCCTCGAACCCGGCGCCGCGCCCCAGGAAGCCTGGGTGGCCGAGATCGCCGACGCCATCAAGGGTCAGTAGCTGCTGGAGGGTTCGCGCTGTTGCCAGCGGCGGTCCCAGGTCGATGGTTGGCCGTCGGTGACGTGGGCGCTGTCAACCAGGATCGAGCTACTCCCGTTCTGCCGAGGTGCGTCGGTAGCTGGCCGTCCCGGAGACGAGCGCAGGCGCACCGAGGACAATGACCTGCGCCGCACGTATGGTCAGGGCCGGTCAGGTTGGGTCGAGCGGGCCATGGGGGAGTCGACGCGGCGATCCTGGCGTCAGGACCGCCCATGGTGGGCCGACGACAGTTTGCCGCCGGCCCACCATGCGTCCTGGCTACCGAACCCGCAGATGCTGGTGGACTGCCGCGTCGGGAGCGTAGGTCGGGTCACCGGAGTACGCGACGTGAACGGGGTACACCCCTGAGGCCAGTCCGGCGGTCGGCAGCGTGACGACCGCCGTGCCGTCGGTCAGCGACACCACCTGCGTGGTGCCGCCGAAGGTGACGGCGATCTCACCGGTCA
The DNA here is from genome assembly GCF_036184225.1 of Micromonospora globbae. Classification (NCBI taxonomy): domain Bacteria; kingdom Bacillati; phylum Actinomycetota; class Actinomycetes; order Micromonosporales; family Micromonosporaceae; genus Micromonospora; species Micromonospora globbae. The sequence goes on along the minus strand of NZ_CP108084.1, from coordinate 2,613,559 downwards.
CCGTCGGAGCCGTCCGGTGCTGGGACTGTGCCCTCACGTCGACGTTCAGCGTGAACGTGCCACCACCGACGATCGACGCCGGTGCGGCGTTCGCCTTCACCACGGTTCGTGCCGTGCCCGCAGGCGTCAGGGCGACCTGGGCCGAGCCTGCCTTGGTCGGGTCGACCACCGACGTCGCCACGACGGTGAGCGACGACGCGGTCTCGTCAGCGGCCACCGAGAGCCGACCATCCGCGGAGATGGTCGTGCCCGCCGAGGTCGCACCCTTGACCGCCCACGTCACCGCCTTGCTGACGCCGTCGTTCGTGGTCACGTCGGCGCGGAACTGCCTCACCCAGTTCCAGCCCTGCGTGAGGTTCGCGGACGCAGGCGTCACCGACACGGAGTCGACGCCCGTCCACAGGTGGTCCCGGGCGAAGATCGTGAACAGCTGACCCGCCGTCATCGAGTCGTGCGCGCCGGGGACCTGGGTCGTCTCGGCGGCGAACCCTCGGGCCCTGAAGTTGTTCGCGATGGTGTTCTGGGCGTTGAGGTTGCCTTCGAAGACACCGTTGCCGAGAAACACGAAGAGGTCGTCGTCGCCGACCGCGGCTGCGATGTTGTCGTAGTCCTGGGTGGTGAGGGACGGATTGCCGGAGAAGTGTGCGTAGAACCCGAACGTAGTCGGGTAGTTCCGGATGACGACGCCGCCCGTCATGCCGCCGTACGAGAACCCGCCGTAGGCGCGGCCCTCGCGCGTGGTGGAGACGTTGTAGTTCTTCTCGATGAAGGGGAGGATGACCTGGACCAGGTTGTTGGCGGCGTTGGTCTGGTTGTAGGAGGCGGCGCCGAGGCTGGTGCCCGTGAAGTGGTTCCCCATGGTGACGACCACGGTCGGCTCGATCTCACCCTTGGCGATCATGTTGTCGAGGATGTTCGGGACGTTTCCGGGAACCATGAAGTCGGTCTCGTCGCCGAAGATGCCGTGGGCGAGGTACACGACCTTGTAGGGCTCGGCGCGGTCGGGGTCGTAGTTGGCCGGCAGGTAGACGCCGAGGTAGTGGCCACTGTCGCCCAGGATCGTGGTGTAGGGCACGTACTGGACGGTGCCCCGCTGCGACGGGTCCGCCACGGGTAGCTCGTACTCCGCGCGGGCCTTCAGCACCGGGTCGTTCTGCTTCTCGGCGTACGGCACGTAGACGGCGTCGAGAACGTCGTTGTTCCTGACGCGGAACGAGGACTGGCCGGCGGGTCGAGGCTTCGTCGACGCGGGATCCCAGATGCGCTTGTTCACCCAGCCCTGCGTCGGGTCCCAGACCCGGTACCAGTAGCTGAGGCCTCCGGCGTGGAGCGGAAGCGAGATGGACCAGTATCCATTCGAATCCTTCGTCATGTCCCTGAGGAACTCGGTACCTCCAGAGTGGTACCGCCCCGTCTGCCACGCTTCCGGCTGATACCGCGTGGTGCCGGTATCGACGTCGAGCAGAGTCAGGTCTCCGGCGAGGCGGACCTGAGTGGCATTGGGATTGCGGTAGACAAACGTGACGGTGTATCCGGTCGGCGAGTCGTTATCCGCCGTGACGGTCGCACCTTCCACGATCGCGGGTTCGGCCGCCACGGCGGCTGGTGCGGAGACGACGGCGCCCATACCGAGTGACATGAACGCGAGCAACGAGATCGTACGCCTGAGCCTGCGCCTTACGATCGCCTTCGTCATCTGACGATGCTCTCCCTTGGTTTCCTTGTCGTGGATTCACTAGGGCTGCCGGCTCCTATTCGGACGCCGGCAACTGAGGTGCCTCCGAGCCTGCGTGGGTTTGACGGTCAGTGGGTCAAGGTCACTGGGACAGAAGCCACTGCAGGATGGTCTTGTCCTCGTAGGTGGGGGCCGCGGCGAGGTGGCGGTCCGGTTCGTAGAAGGCCGAGTCGGCGTACTCGGTGTACTTGACCAGAGCGTTCGCCTGGGCGGGGGTTTTCCCGAGCGCCATGTAGGCGTTCCAGATGCGGTTGTAGGAGGTCTGGCCGGTGGTGACCACGTTGAGGAGGTGGTCACCGGTGCCGTGGGTGATCCATACCGGCGTCCCGGAGGCGGCGATGGCGGTTGCCTGTGCTGCGCTGGCGGCGAAGCCTCCGGTGATCAGGGCGCCGTCGAAGAGTCCGGGGTGGGTGGCGAGTGCGGCCCAGGCGAGCGTCGAGCCGTACGAGACAGTGGATGCGTAGATCCTGTCCTGGTCCACCGAGAATTCGCGCGCGAACGCATTCAGGAGCTCGACCATGACGTCCGCCTGCGCGGCCGCGGTACCGACCCGCTGGTTCTGGGGGGCCAGGACGATCACGTCCTCGTCGGTGCCCGTCCACTTCGGCTGCAGCCATGCGGTCGCGGGGATGTCCGCCGCTACCTGCACCCCTTCGTTGGAGCCGTTGAATCCCATGCCCTGTCCGGGCAGGATCACGACGACGGGGTACTTCTTGGCGGCGTCGTAGCCGTCGGGCAGGTGGTAGGCGTAGGGGATCATCGTGCCGGTGGTCGTCGTGAACCTCTTGTACACGAAGTCGTCGACCAGGAGGTTGACCGCGGGCTTGGTGGGCCGGTACGCCTCGTCGGACGCGGCGGCCAACCGGGGGCCGCGGCCTTGTCCCTTCCCGGGCTGGGCGTAGACGTCCTCGTTCTGCACGACCTGCGTCTGCAGGTCAGGGTTGACGGTGACGTAGTTGCCCGTGGCCATGACGGTGTTGCCGCCGGGATCCCTCGGATCGAGTTCGATGATGACGAAGGTGCCCGGGTCGGACTGCTTGGTCGCGTTAAGGGCCGGCGCATCGTTGGTGTAGACCGCGGTGACGGTCCGGTTGGCTCGTTTCGTCGGGTCGGTGATGTCGCCGACCGGGTTGAAGCGGAAGTTGTAGAGGCTGTCCGAGACCGTGTAGGTATCGCGGTCCAGAGTCCGCGGGTTCACCTCTGACGAGTACTCGACGGCCACGGCCGTGACCTTCTGCCCGAAGGCCAACACCTGCGTGATCGGGATGACGTTCTGGACTCCACCGCCACCGGGCGGCTCGGCGGTGGCGGGGCCAGGGGCGATCAAGACCGCGCCGATGAGGACGGCCGCCGCGGCCAGGGATGTTCGCTTCGACACTGGTTGTCCCTCCGATCGGTGCGCGCCGCGTCACCAGCGGGCGCCCTGGCACGGACGCTACGCAACGCCCCTGAAACAATCAATAGACGAAAACAAGCCAGCCCAGTACGGTCTTTATGACCAGTCCGGCGTAAATCCAGGTCCACATTGCGCTGACGCAGTCCCGACACCGACGGAGGAGCTCCGCCTCTGGCGCGGTTATGACAAAACAGCTATAAATAACGGCCATGTCCACGACTGCCGACCCTGGCCTCGACAGTGGTCTCACCGGCACAGAGCGAGCCGTCCTCCGGGCCCTGTCCGATGGTCAGCGGCGTACCGTCGCCGAGGTCTGCGCCGAGCTGTCAGCGGCTCGCAGCAGCGTCGTGCACGCGCTGAACCGCCTCCGGGCCGCGGGCGTCGTCGTGGAACATCCCTCACAGCGTTCGGCGAGGGGGAGGCCGGCCCGGGGTTGGTCTCTCACGGCGTCGCCCGGCCTGCTCGCCGTGGTCGTGGCTGCGGCCCATGGCCTCCTCGCCGGCGTGGTACGACCCGACGGCGAGATCCTGGCAGCGGTGCACGGCACAACGGACGTCACCGCACCCACCGGGGCCTTGGCGCTGCTCGATCGTGCGACCGCCCAAGCCGAGGTGACCCACCGGGACATCGAACTCGCCGTCCTCGGGCTGCCGGGCCCATCCCTGTTCGCGCGAACTCCCGGCCCAGACTCACTCGGAGGGTCACATCTGCGGCGGTTCCGGGAATGGGACGGGCGACCGGCCGCAGACGTCGTGGGCGAGCATCTCGATCGCCCCGTCTTCTGCGAGAACGACGCGAATCTGGCAGCGCTCGGCGAGGCCGTCTACGGGAACGCGGCCGATGCCGCAACCGTGCTCCACGTATCCCTCACGCACGGGACCGGCGCCGGCCTGGTCATCGGTGGCAAACTCCACCGTGGCGGCTCACGGCTGGCGGGCGAGATCGGACACCTCCATGTGGACGACGGGGGACAGCTCTGCGAGTGCGGCGCGCGCGGCTGCTTCTGGCAGACCACGAGCATCCCGGCGCTGCTCGACGAACTGGCCATGGCTCACGGAAGGACCTTCAGCGTGAGCGACCTCGACGCTGCGGCCGCCTCTGGCGAGCTCGAGATCATACGCGCACTCAGCGGATTCGGCCGCTCCCTCGGCCGTCGCATCGCCGACTTCGTCGTGTTCTTCGACCCCCAGGCCATCGTCGTGGACTCCACACTCGGCGCCGCCTCCCACGTCATCGCAGACGGCATTCGCGCGGCGGTCGACCAGTACGCCCCGCCGCAACTGGCGGCATCGGTCCAGATCTCGTCCGGATCCCTCGGTGTGTCGGCACATCTGAAGGGGGCGGCAGCCCTGGTCCGCTCGGAGAACCTCCTCGACGACGTCAGGCATGGCTCGAGCACACTCCACCTCAGCGGCGCGGGCCTGAGGTGAACCTCTGCCGCCTCACCCACCGCTGCATCTGCCATCCGATCATCTGCCGAACGTCAGGCGGTGCTCAACCTGGGCGGCGTCCCCATGCCGAGATCAGCGGCGCGAGGGTGAGGTCGAGCTCGCCGGCATCGAGGGCGGCCAGATGCGCGTCGATCTCGATGTCGCTGGCCAGCCCCGCGGCGAGCAACTCGGCGCGGACCATGCGCACCGTGGCGGTCTCCAGCCGGTCGCAGGCCACCCCGCCGACCGGGAAGTAGCCGGCCGCCGCGACATCGACCAGGCCCGCCGCGCGCAACGCCCGCGGCAGCGTACGTCCGTAGCGCAGATCGGCGCCGCGACGGGTCATCAACTCCCGAACGGCCTGCCGGAGCCGATTGGCGCGCCGCTGCGCCGGGCCAACCTCATCGAGGCAGGCCAGCGGCTGCAGCTCGGTGTCGGCATCCTCCACCAACAGCCAGCCGCCGGGCCGGAGCGCCGCCACCATCGTCGCCAACGCCCGGGCACGGTCGGGCACGTGAACGAGCACGAGCCGCGCGTGTACCAGGTCGAACGTGCCTGGCTGCGGCGGCGGGTCCCCGACGATGTCGTGCCGGAGCACCTCGTACTCGCCGTGCGGGTCCAACCAGGCCGGATTGATGTCCGTGGCCAGCACGTAACCGGTTGGTCCGACGGCCGTGGCGAGTGCCTCGGGAATGCTGGGGCCTCCGGCCCCGACTTCCCAGCAGCGCCAGCCCGCCTGCACTCCGAGTCGGTCGACGTGCCCGCGCGTGACACCGTCGAACAGCTCGGCCAGCCAGGTGAACCGCTCACCGGCCTCCACCCGGGCGTTGTCGAGCAGGTAGCCGTGTTCCGGCGAAGATCCGGGGGAGTCCGGCGATGGGTGCCCGGACCGCGGGGTGTTCACCGATCCGCCCGTGGTCGGGTCCGGCTCGGGCCCGGGGTCGGCGCCGGGCCGCGATGAACTCATGCCCACATCCTCACGCCCGACCGCGCGCTGTGTCAGCGCGACACGGGATGAAACCGGACACAGCCCTGGTTCCCGCCAACCATGCCGACCCTGCGCGCTCGACACGATGACGTCGAGCTGCTAGACGATGTTCGCCGATGCCGCCGAGAGGTCGCGCAGTTCGTTCAGGACGACCTGGCTCGCGGCGGTGAGGGTCGAGCGGCTGCGGACGGCCGCGTAGATGTGACGGGTCAACGGCCGGCGCAGCGGCCGGGTGGTGACGCGGTAGCGGCGGTCCACGGCCAGTTCGGGCAGGAGTGACACGGACAGTCCGGCCTCGACATGCGCCAGAAGCACCTCGTAACTGGCGAAGCGGCCGGCCACGACCGGCTCGAAGCCGGCCTGCCGACAGGTGCTCGTCACCAGGTTCGACAGGTACGTGCCGGGCATGTCGATGGACCAGGCCGCCTCGGCGAAGTCGGCCAGGTCCGCCGGTGTCTCCGACCCGGTCTGTGACCGCGGCGTCACGAGCACGATGTCGTCGGTGAGCAGGGGGATGGTCTGCACGTCGGGGTGCAGCGGCATGGACCCGTCGATGAAGTCCGCGGTCACGATGATGTCGTAGTCGCCGCGGCGCAGGGCCGGAAGGCTGGCCTGCGGGTCCAGTTCGGCGACCTCGAGGGCGATCCCTGGATGCGCCGTGCGCAGCCGCGCGGCGAGCGGGATGACGGCGGCGCGGACGGCGCTGGAGAAGGCCGCGAGGCGTACCGGACCCGTTGCCCGCCCGGAGAGGCCCCGCAGGTCCGCCTCGGCGGCCCTGATCTGGTCGAGGATGACGCGGGCGTGCCGGGCGAGGGTACGCCCAGCGGTCGTGAGCTGGACGCGGCGGCCGGTACGCCGCAGGAGCTCGGTGCGGGTCTCCGCCTCCAGGACCGCCAGCTGCGCCGAGACTGCCGACGGGCTCAGGTGCAGGGCCGTGGCGACCGCGCGCATGGTGCCGAGGCTGTCCAGCAGGCTGAGCATCTCCAGGCGTGCGGTGTTCAGCCGCATCGCAACCCTCCTGTGCAGGATTTCCGCACAGCGTAGCCACAAACTTCAGCTTTTCGTGCACTCCGAAGCGGGCCTACCGTGAGGCGCATGACGTTGACTACCGAGCAGAGCACCGCTGGGCAGTTCTGGTCTGACGTCGACCGCCATCTGGTGCGCTACGGCGGCTGGTTCACGCCCGAGATCATCGACCGCGCGGCGGGCAGCTTCGTGTACACCGCCGACGGCCGGCAGATCCTGGACTTCACCTCAGGCCAGATGAGCGCCATTCTCGGGCACTGCCATCCCGCGATCGTCGCCACGGTTCAGCGGGAGATCGCGAGGCTGGATCACCTGTTCAGCGGCATGCTGTCGCGCTCGGTCGTCGACCTCGCGCGCCGGCTCGCCGAGTCGCTGCCCGCGCCGCTGGAGAAGGCGCTGCTGCTGACCACCGGCGCCGAGTCGAACGAGGCGGCCATCCGGATGGCCAAGCTCGTGACGGGCCGGCACGAGATCGTCGCCTTCGCCCGGTCGTGGCACGGCATGACCCACGCCGCGGCCGCCGCGACGTACAGCGCCGGCCACCACGGCTACGGGCCCACGCCGCCGGGAAACTTCGCGATCCCCACGCCCAACCCGTACCGCCCCGACTTCACCACCCCGGACGGCGAGCTGGACTGGCAGCGGCAGCTCGACTACGCGTTCGCCCTCGTCGACGCACAGTCGTCGGGGAGTCTCGCGGCATGCATCGTCGAGCCGATCCTCAGCTCGGGCGGCATCATCGAGCCACCGCCGGGCTACTTCGCCGCGCTGGCGGCCAAGTGCCGCGAACGCGGCATGCTGCTGATCGTCGACGAGGCGCAGACCGGCCTGTGCCGCACCGGCACCTGGTACGCCTTCCAACGCGACGGCATCGTGCCCGACATCCTCACGCTCTCCAAGACGCTGGGCGCCGGCCTCCCACTCGCCGCGGTGATCACGACCGCGGAGATCGAGCAACGGGCCCACGAGCGGGGGTACCTCTTCTACACCACCCACGTGTCCGACCCCCTCGTCGCCGCCGTCGGCAACACCGTGCTCGACGTCCTCCAGCAGGAGCAGATGGACGTACGGGCACGGGAACTGGGCGACGTCCTGCGAGCGGGCCTGCTCGACATCAAGGACCGGCACGACGTGGTGGGAGACGTACGAGGACGCGGCCTGATGCAGGGGATCGAACTCGTCCTCGACCGCACGACACGAGAAGGCGCTGACGCCCTCGGCGCCCAGGTCACCCGCCGCTGCCTCGAACTCGGCCTCCATATGAACGTCGTGCAGCTGCCCGGCATGGGAAGCACCTTCCGGATCGCACCACCTCTCACCATCACGCGAGAGGAACTAGCCCTCGGCCTGGAGATCCTCGACCAGGCGATCGGCGAAGCGGCGCCGGCCTGATCGGCATCGTCGAGGTCTCCGGTAGAGGGTTCATCGACCAAGAAGAACCTGACTACCGGGGGTCTCGCGGCCACCACAGCGGTGACGAGGCGGCACGACGGCCCAGGTCACCGAGGCGAACGCGCTTCGTTCCGGCCCGGCGACGAAAGAGAAGAGCCGGCCGCTGGCCATCTAGGTGCTGCCGATCGTGCGGGTGTGGCCGGTCGCCGGCGTCCAGGTCAGACTCTGGCCGGAGGTGTGGCTGGGGACGACGTGACCGCGCGCAGCTCGGCGGCCGTCTCGGCGATCAGATCGGCGAGGGAGGCGTCGTTGCCGGGCGCGACCCATCGGGCGAACGCCACCCGGAAGACCGTGACGCCTGACTCGGTGGCGAGGGTGGCGGTGGTCTCGCCGACGCCCTTGGCGCGCAGGGCCGCGGCGACCGTGGCCGCCAGCCCGTTCGTCTTACGCAGTTCCCGTTCCTGCAGTTCGGGGCTGGCGTCGATGATGGTTTGGCGCACCCGGACCAGGTCGAGGCGGTCGGCGAAGATCTCGTCCGCCACCTGGCGGAACGCGGTGACGACCGTCTCGAAGGGGTCGGCGTCCGTCTCGGCGACCGCCTTGACCAGGACCTCCTCCAACCGGCTGCCGCCGCTGAACAGCACCTCGCGCTTGTCGCCGAAGAGCCGGTAGAACGTGCGCTTGTCGAGGCCGGCGCGGGCCGCGATGTCGGTGACGGTCGTCTGCTCGAAGCCGCGCTCGTTGAACAGCGCCAGGGCGGCCGCCTCCAGGCGGCCGCGTGCGTCCGGTTGCCAGCGGGCCATGGGGGCAATGCTATCCGATGTCACTGAGTGACATGTCACGAGCGAGGTCATGTCGCATGGTGACATCAGAGGTGTACGGTGATGTCACACGATGACATCGGCCCTTGGGAAGGAACCACGATGCGTGTATTCGTCACCGGCGCCTCCGGCCACCTCGGCTCCGCGGTCGTACCGGAACTGCTCTCCGCCGGACACCGGGTCGTCGGCCTGGCCCGCTCCGAGACCTCGGCCGCCGCGGTGGAGAAGCTCGGCGCCCAGGTACGCCGCGGCGACCTGTCCGACCTCGCCGTGCTGCGCGAGGAGGCGGCCGCCTCCGACGGCGTGATCCACCTCGCGTACCGCCACGACCTCCTGCTGACCGGCGACCTGGCCGCTGCCGCGGAGGCCGACCTGGTCGCCCTCAAAGCGCTGGCCGACGGCCTGGTCGGCAGCGGAAAGCCGCTGGTCGGCACCAGCGGGACGCTCGCCCTCGCCATGGGCGGCGTCGTCGGCCGCCCCGGCACCGAACGGGACGTGTTCCCGGGCGGCCACCGGATCGACGCGGAGAACTTCGTGGCCGACCTCGCCTCGCGCGGCGTGCGCTCCTCGATCGTCCGCCTCACGCCCACGGTGCACAGCTCGCTCGATCACCAGGGCTTCATCACGGCCATCATCGCGGCCGCCCGGCGGCACGGGTACGCCGCATACGTCGGCGACGGCGCCAACCGGTGGCCCGCCGTGCACACCCTCGACGCAGCCACCCTCTACCGGCTGGCTCTCGAGAAGGCGCCGGCCGGGTCCCGCCTGCACGCGGTCGCCGACGAGGGTGTCCCGTTCGCCGAGATCGCCACCGCCATCGGCCGCAACCTGGGCGTCCCGGTCCGGAGCATCAGCCCCGAGGCGGCGGACGACCACTTCGGCTTCCTCGGGCCGCTGGTGCAGATGGACAACCCGGCGTCGGCGGACATCACCCGCGAACTGCTCGGCTGGACCCCGGTCCACCCCGGCCTGATCGCCGACCTGGACGAGGGGCACTACTTCCAGGCGTGAATCACGCGTGGCGACCCGAGAACGGACCCCGGCGTGCGCGCATCGCCGCGCATGCCGTGGGTCTGGGGTCCCCGGAGCCCTTGGCCACCGTGGCGTTCCTGGCGGATCTGTGGGAGGACGATGCGGACGCACCCGGCCGAGTCGAGGCAGGACGGCTCTGGCGCGACAGCCCGGTCAGCGCCGGCCACCAGACGCTTCGACCGTCGGTCTGTCCACCGGTGTCAGGCAAGCCCTCGGTGGCCGTTCATCGCTGTTTGCCGTTGCGGAAGAGGTCGATGGCCTTCTCGATGCGCCGTTGGCGCGTCTGGTCGGTCTTGGCGGCGTTGATGTTGTCGACGTGGTAGCGCCGCAGGCTGTTGGAGAGGTTCGCGAAGAACCTCGCCGCCGGTTCGTCCGCGGCGAGAGCGGCGGCGAAGTCGGGCGGGAGTTCCACCTCGCGTGGGGTGTCCGCGACGGTGAGGGTGACGCGGACCGGGTCCCCGCCCTTCAGGCCGGTGGCCTTGCGGACCGCGGCGCTGATGCTGACCATCGACTTGCCGCCCATCACGCCCACGGTGTTGCGGTACTCGTAGCCGTTGAGATTGACAAGCACCGGTGGCCGCTTGCCGGCCGCGAGTTGCTCCATCACCTCGACCGGCACGACGATGCCGGTGTTGTTGCCGGTGGCGGCCACGGTGGTGTCGAACGTGACGCTGTTCGGTCCGGTCGTCTCCACGTGCTTTCTCTCCTCCTTGTCGACCGTCATCGGTAGGGGAAGCGGGTGGCGCCGGGGCGTGCCGACGGCCCGCCCCGGTGCCCTCATGCGGCTGGGTCGCTCGGCTGCCTGGGGTGGGGTGTGCGCCGGTAGAGGTGTATGCAGACGGCGGCGATCCACCCCCAGCCGGTGACCACGCCGATCCACAGCCCGAGGACGGCGAGGGAGGACGCCGATCCGGTAGCCACGCCGAGGAAGCCGGCCAGCACAACCAGGCCGACCCAGAGCGAGGCCCAGGCCCAGCCGCGCCGGCTGGTGCGGGCGAAGAAGCGGGCGAGGACGAACGCGGCCGCGACGAGAGCGGCGAATCCGACCCCGCCGGCCGCGATGTGCAGGACGCCGTGCGGCGTCACCTCGGTGGGCGGACCGTCCGGCGTGCCCACCGGGAAGCCGTTCATGGGGTCGGCGACGAAGACGCCGGCCGCGACGAGCGCCAGGCCGTACGCCGCCAGCAGGCTCGCCGCCCACGTGGTAGCGCGGCCCCGCGGCAGCGCGCGGAACACCCCGATGGCGGAGGCGACCGTCATCAGGCCGGTGAGCATCAGGGTGAGGATGTGGATCCACCCGAGCGGCCCGTTGGCGAGCAGGCTCAGGTCGTGCCGGCGCAGGTCGAAGCCGTCGCGGGTCAACGCCTGGGCCAGTCCGGAGGCCAGGTAGCAGGCGCCGGCGAGCGGGCCGTAACCGAGCAGGGAGCGGGTCACGGCGGCAGGGCGGTTGAACGCCTGGTTGGCCCCGGTGCCGGGGGCGGAGCCGATCGCGTTTTCGGTGGTCATGGCGCATCCCTCTCTCGGATACTACACTGAACAGTACCGCTTGGTACTGATCAGTGCAAGAAGTCGAGGGGCGGGGAGGACATGACTGGATCCGAGGCGAACAGTGACGACCTGCTGGTGCGGGTGTCGTTGCGGCCACCGCACCAGGCGCCCACGCCGGACGGGTCGGCGCGAGATGACCGCTCGCAGGATCCGCGAGCGCTCCGCAGCCGGGCCGCCATCGTGCAGGCCGCCACGACCCTGTTCCTGGAACGGGGGTACGTCGACACCAGCGTCGACGACATCGCCGCCCGGGCCGCGGTGTCGAAGAGAACCGTCTACAACAACTTCGCCGACAAGGAGCGGCTGTTCACCGAGATCGTGCTCGGGGTCACCGCCACCGCGGAGCAGTTCGCCGACGAGCTCATCGCGCCACTCCGCCAAGCCGACGACCTTCCCGCGGCGCTACGCGAGCTGGCTCGCCGGCACCTGGCGGCGGTGACCCGGCTCCCCGTGGTGCGCCTGCGCCGCCTGATCAGCGCGGAGTCGGCACGATTTCCCGACCTGGCCCGCGAGTACCACCGGCGAGCACCGGGCCGCGTGCTCACGGCCCTCGCGGCAGCATTCGCCGACCTTGCCGCTCAAGGTCGGCTACGCATCGGCGACGCCGAAACGGCGGCCCAGCACTTCGCCTTCCTCGTCGTCGGCGCGACGCTCGACCGGGTCATGTTCGAAGGCGAAGCAGCCATTCCCTCCGGCCCCGAACTGGATCGGCTTGCAGACGGCGGCGTCGAGGCGTTCCTCGCAGCGTACCCACCCGACGAACGTCCATAGCCGTGCCGACTCCCTGACGACATGACGCCCCGCCCTCGCGCGAACCCGCGGCGGTGCAGGCCGCCCAGCGGGCGTCCGCCCGACCCATCCTGGTCCGCCATCGACCCTGACCACCGCGGCCGCCTCCTCACCCAGATCGCCGACATCTTCGAACAGTGCGGCGAGGAGTTGGCGAACAGGCCCGCAAGAGGCCGGCGGACGGCAGGGGAGTGGGTGGGATGTCGACCGGGCTCCGCTGACAACACCGCCACCCGCCGGGCCAGCCCGTGAAGGGTCCGCCGCTGGGCCTTGATGTCGACTCGGAGGTCCCCGACGTTCGATCCTGGGGCTAGCACTACCTCAAACCAGCGGGTAGACCCCAATGTGACTGCCGTAATGCGCCATTAGCCTCATGATCATGACGATAGTTAAGCAGGCGGCAGGCGTGGTGGCCGGATCCGCACTCGTGTGCCTGTCGCTGCCCGTCGCACCGGTAGCTGCGGCACCGGACGTGGCACCATCGGGTTCGCCGCCATCTCGGTCAACGTTGCTGCAACAGGCGGGCCGGGTCGTCGCGGCCGGCGTACCTGGCGTCACCATCGAGACGCGCGATGATCGTGGTACCCGGTCTGTCGTGGCCGGGGTAGGGAATCTTCGCACCAACAAACCGCCAAGCCCCTCCGGCCAGTTCCGGATTGGCAGCATCACCAAGTCGTTCACGTCGACTCTGGTGCTCAGCCTCGTCGCGGACGGGAAGATCGACCTCGATGCTCCGATCGACCACTACCTGCCGGGGCTGCTGCCTTACCCCGAACCGATCACCGTCCGCCAGCTGCTGCAGCACCGAAGCGGTCTGTACGACTACGCGAACGTCCTGTGGCCGAATCCAAAGGTGATGGCCGAGTCGCGACACCTCGACTATGCCCCGGCAGATCTCGTACGCATCGCCATCGCCGCGCAGGAGACGCTGCCGTTCACCCCCGGCGAACAGTTCCTCTACTCCAACACCGACTACGTCATCCTCGGCATGCTCGTGGAAAAGGTCACCGGCGACAGCTACGCACACGAACTGTCCCGACGCGTCCTGGGACCAGCCGGGTTGCGGGACACCTACCTCCCCGGACACCACCCGCGCCTGCGGCAACCGTCGGCACGCGGATACGAGGCCGTGGATTCGTCCGGCCGGTTGACCGACCTCACCACCTACAACATGTCCGTAGCGTGGGCGAGCGGCGACCTCGTGTCCACCACCCACGACCTGAACCTCTTCTACTCGGCATTGTTCGGCGGGCGACTGTTGCCCCTCCCACTGCTGCGCCAGATGCAGCAATCCGACGACGCTTTCCCCGGCTTCGAATACGGGCTCGGCCTCGGGCACACCGAGATGTGCGGCCAGCAGGTCTGGGGCCACCAGGGAGGCGTACCCGGGTACGGCACCTACAGCTTCACCAGTCCGCAGAGCGCACGCCAGATTACGATCTCGGTCAACCGCAGCCTCACGCTGAGCCCAGCTGCCGAAGACGCGATCAACGCGCTCATCGCCGTTGAGTTCTGCGGCGACCCAGCCGAGGGATAAGGCGACGGCAATCGAAAGGGCCTGACCTGCGGAAAGCGGGTCAGGTTCTTCCCTTGTTCGTCCCTCTTGTACACGTGGCTGCCGGAGCTCGCCGAAAACGCGGGCGGCTGGCGATGACGCGCCGTTGCAACAGTCCGAACGAGGTACGCGCCCGGCTGACCTCCCAGGCCAACCTCGCCTCCTACTGCTGCCGCGGCTTTCTTGGCGCCGCACGAGTCTGCGGCCTGGGCCCCGCCCACCACCCGCCAGACCAAGGCCCCTCGCCGGGCATCCGACGTCGCGGACTCGCCATGGCCCCACCGACACCATAGGCGCCGCGGGGTAGACGGCCCGGCGATGCGGTGCGACCACCAATGCATTCGTTGTCGCAGATCTTCGCCCGGGGTGAGCTGGTTCCCGCCCACGATGACGTGGGGGGCAAAGATGAGAAGGGCTCATGGACGGGGCTGGAGGTGAGCGCCGGCCCGGCGCGGGAGGGAACGGCGGCAGGGGCGGTGCTGCGCAGGCCGGTCGCGCCGATGCTCGCCGCACCAGTCGATGCCGTGCCCGAGCGTCCGGGCCTGATCCACGAGCCGAAGTGGGACGGGTGGCGGGTGATCGCCTTCCGCGGCACCGACGGGGTGTACCTGCAGTCGCGGGCCGGCCGGAACCTGACCACCTACTTCCCGAACCCTCGGGAATTGCATCGGATGAGCTCGTTCCATCGTGAGCTGCTAGTCCTGGAGCCTACCTGCGACCGATTACGCCCTCGACCAGAGGGCCGGTGAGCTGCGCTTCTGGACTACCTATCCCGCCTGATGCATGATTCACCCGTCATACGGGCTCGGGGAGGGTGAGTGGGGCGGGCTAACCTCGCGGGTTCGGCGGGTCTGGAGCTGGTCGCCGGTGTGGTGCAGCTGCGGCCTCAGGAGGCGATGGTGGAGGCGATGCTGCGGGGCTGGCGGGCGCAGCAGACGGCGCGGGGGCTGCGAGAGGACACGATCGCGCAGCGGGAGCATCTGGTCCGGGGTTTTCTGGCCTTCACGAATGAGTTTCCCTGGGCGTGGTCGGCCTCCCATGTGGACGAGTGGTCGCTGTCGTTGACCAGCGAGAAGCATCTACGGCCGTCGACGATCCGCAGCTACCAGGGCCAGTTGCGGTTGTTCACCGAGTTCCTGACCGATGGCCGGTATGGCTGGGTAGCGGCGTGTCAGGAGGCGTTCGGAACGCATCCTGTCCCGGTTTGTCATGAGTGGAACACGCTGTCGCATCTGGATGACTACGAGGGCGATCCCGAGGCGCGTGCTTTCACTCGGGAGGAGCTGCAGCGGTTCCTGGACTATGCCGATGATCAGGTCGGCCGGGCGGTTCGGGCCGGGCGCAAGGGGGCGCTGGCCGCGTATCGCGATGCCACCTTGTTCAAGGTGATCTACGGGTGGGGGCTGCGGCGCACAGAGACCGCGAAGCTGGACCTGCTCGACTGGGGCCGCAACCCGGCGGCTCCGGAGTTCGACCGGTTCGGGATGCTGCATGTGCGTTACGGCAAGGCCAAACGGGGCCAGCAGCCGCGTCGGCGGAACGTCGCCTCGGTGATGGGATGGGCGGTGGAGGCGGTGGCCGACTACGTGCACAACATCCGGCCGCGGTTCGGTTCAGAGGAGCACCCGGGCATGTGGGTCACTGAGCGGGGTGGCCGCATCAAGCCGGCCGAGATCAACGCCCGCTTCGGTGCTTACCGTGAGGCGTTGGGGATGTCGAAGGCACTGACGGTGCACTCGCTGCGCCACTCGTATGTGACACACCTGACGGAGGACGGTGTGGACCGGCGATTCGTTCAGCAGCAGGTGGGGCATGAGCGCGACAGCTCAACAGCGGTGTATACCCACGTCAGCGACGACTTCATGAGTACGGCGTTGCGTAGGGCGCTGTCGCCGGCCTTCACCGGCGGGGGCATCGGAGCCGAGGAGGGGCGTTGAGCGGCGCCAAGCTGGATTACCGGTGGCATCTACGTCAGGTGATGGCCAGCCGCGGCATGTTCGCCACCACCGACCTGCTCGGGCCCTTGGCCGAGCGAGGTGTCCGGCTGTCCTCCAGTCAGGTCTACCGGCTGGTCGTCGAGCGGCCGGAGCGCTTGAGCTTGAAGGTCTTGATGGCGTTGCTGGACATCCTCGACTGCCGGATGGACGACCTGGTCGAGCCCGTCGCCGCCGAGGCGGCCGCCCGGCCACGCAAGGCGGCCGCCGCTGGGCAGGCGGGGGTCGGGGATCTGCGGCCCAAACGGGCCCGGATCACGGGTGTCGAGAAGTGACCGCTGCGGACAGCGGAACCGAGCTTGACCTGCTGCTGCCCGTCGTGGAGGCCATCACCCGGGTTGACCCCACGGTCGACGCCGCGCTGGTGCGGGCCACGGTCGCCGGGGTGGCGGGCGGCCACGCCGCCAAGCGCCGTCGGCTGGTGCAGGCGATTTTCGAGCGACCGCAGGTGCTCGTCGACGGCCAATCACCGGCTCCTTCCGTCGTGGGTCAGCTCCTTCTGGCGTTACGCGAGGCGGGCGTGGCGCAGGTGTCGGCGCCGCGCTGCGCGGGCTGCGGCAAGGGCCTGGTGAGGAATATGTGGCGACGCGGCGGGCAGTGGTACTGCTCGGTGTGCGCCGAGCGACGGGAGCCCTGTGCTTCCTGTGAGCGGATCACGAAGGCGCACAGCCGGGACCGGGACGGGCGCGCGCTGTGTGCCCGCTGCACGCCGGCAGACGGCGCCGCGTGTTTGCAGGCGGTCGCCGCGGCCGTCGCCGCGGCGGACCCCGGCATACCCGCTCACCTGATCGAGGAAGCCGTGCGTGAGTCGGCGCCCAAGCCTCAGCAGCTGCGACGGCTCGCCTGGGCCGTTACAGAACGCCCAGACCTGCTCACCGGATCAGGGCACGACGCTCCGACCCACACGGTGCTGCTGCTCATCGACCACCTCCGCGCATGGGGCGCTACCCGCATTCAACCGCCCAGTTGCCCCGGTTGCCGGCGCACTGTTGCGCTGGTCGAGTACCGCGACCGAGCGCGAGTCTGCCACACCTGCGCCGGCAAGTCCCGCGAGGTGGAATGCAGCCGCTGCGGTAAGGTTCGCGAACCGTCCGCCCGCGATCTGCAGGGACGTCCGCTGTGCCGGTACTGCAACGCGACCAACCCGGCGAACCTGAAGCCGTGCGTACGCTGCGGCCGGCGCCGTCGTGTCTACGCCCGCAGCGACGACGGGCCGGTCTGCGAGGCGTGCCGGACACCGCCACCGATACAGGCGTGCTCCATCTGCGGACGGCTCGCGCACTGCGAAACCTCGAAAGCCACTGGCTTGCCCTGGTGTGTGCGCTGCCGAAGCAGGCGGGCGAGGTGCGCCGGCTGCAGCCACGTCCGGCTCGTGCGCAGCGGCACGATCGACCGGCCGTTGTGCGCTGCCTGCACCCGGGCCGAACCTGGGTTCTGGCTGTGCTGTCCCCGCTGCGGCGTCTCCGGCCAACTCGCGGCCACCGTGTGCAAGCGCTGCACGCTCGGCGACCGGCTTGACCAACTCCTGGCCGACCACACCGGCGCGATCTCCGCCCCGATGCAGGCACTACGTGACTTCCTCGTGGCCGGCGACCGGCCCCAGAACGTGTCGGCCTGGCTGAATCGCCAGCCCCGTGCCCGCTCCCTGCTGTCCGACCTCGCCACCGGCCGCATCCCGCTCACGCACGACACCTTCGACGCGCTGGAGCCCGACAAAGCCGGGCGGTACCTGCGAGAACTACTCGTCGGCGCGGGAGTGCTGCCGCCCCGCGACGAACTCCTGGCCCGGCTGGAACGGTGGCTGCACGCCACCATCGACGCCATCCCCGACCCGGCACAGCGGCACCTCGTGCGGCAATACACGGTATGGCACCTGCTCAGACGGCTCCGCCGTCGCGTCGCCGGCACCCATGCCAACTCCAACCAGTGCGGCGCGGTGCGGGACCAGACCCGCGCCGTCATCAGCTTCCTCGACCTGCTCAGCGCCAACCACCTGACGTTAACCACCTGCTCCCACACCCACGTCGACCGGTGGCTCGCCGTCGGCCAGATCCGCAACAGCAAGGCAGTCGGCGCCTTCCTCCGCTGGGCGACCACCAACAAGCTGACAACGGTCTACCTACCAGTCCAGCAATGGGGCGGACCAGGTGCACACATCGACGGCGATCGCCGGTGGGAGATCGCCCGCCGGCTCCTTCATGACCACACCATCGGCCTGGCCGACCGCGTCGCCGGGCTGCTCGTGGTCCTCTACGCCCAGAACGCCGCCGACGTCAGCCGGCTCACTTTCGGCCACGTGCAGGTCACCGACGACAGCGTGCGGATACGACTCGGCGACCGGCCCATCGAGATACCCGAACCGCTCGCCACTCTGACCCGCGAACTCGTCACCGCCAGAACCCACTCTCGCAGCCACGTGGGCAGCCAGACGTGGCTGTTCCCCGGCCGGCTCGCCGGGTGCCCCATCACCGACGGCGCGCTCCGTGATCGCCTGGCGCGGATCGGCATTCACGCCAGGGAAACGCGAACCGCGGCACTGTTCCAGCTCGCCACCGAACTGCCCGCTGCGATCCTGGCACGCGTACTCGGCATCGACATCAAGGGTGCAGTCAGATGGCAACGAGCCTGCGCCGGAGACTGGACCACCTACGCAGCCGACGTCAGCCGCCGACGCTGACCTCGAAAACACCGAGGTCAATGCGATGCCGCTTGGCGTCACACCTTGATCGAGGACAGGACCAACAGCCCGGCCAGCACCGGCACCAAGATGGCGTTCGAGACGACAGCCAGGAGCAGGCCCGCGACCGTGCCGGTAATCGAGCCAAAAGCGAGGCCTCCAGCCAGACGCGCGCGGCGCAGCACGGGAAGCTGCCGTCGCAGCTACAGCTGTCGGCGCACTGGTCTGAACGCAGAGACAGGTACGGCGGCTTGACGCGCAGACCTTGCAAGGCATCAGTTGCCGGCGATGTTCGTCAGTGCCAACTGCGATGGGCGTGGCGGCATCCCCGGCCGATAACGTCGTGTACCGAGTAGCCGCCATCGGGGCAACCGTGCCGCGTCTGCTGTGGCCGATGGAGGGTGCGTGGCGGCTTTCGCCGACACGCACCCCGCTTATCGGACTTCGATGATGACCTTCCCGAACGGGCTGGTCGATTCGTAGTAGCGGAACGCCGCACCGGCTTCCTCGAACGGGAACACTCGGTCGATGACGGGCCGAAGCTGGTGGGCGGTGATGATCTCGTTCAGACGGATGAACTGGGCGTAGCTTCCGACGGCCAACGCCCGGATCGTCGCGGCGACACCGAACACCAGGCGAGGGTCGAGTGGCGGCCATTCACCGGAACGGGACCCTACGAACGCGACGTGCCCGTTGATGGCGAGCGACTTCAGTGACTGCTCCAGTGTGCCGGCGGTGTCGACTACCCGGTCGACGCCCCGCCCACCGGTGATGTCGCGGACCGCGGTGTGCCAGTCGGGAACGGCACGGTAGTTGACGACCTCATCAGCACCCAAGGCACGAAGGCGCTGCTCCTTCTCCCTCCGGCCAGTTGTGGCGATCACTCTCGCACCGAGAAGCTTGGCCAGTTGTACCGCGAACAGTGATACGCCGCCCGAGCCGGTCGTCAGTACCGTGTGCCCCGGCTGGATCCCAGGACCGTCCCCGGTTAGGGCGTTCCACGCCGTGACCGCGGCGCACGGCAACGTCGCGGCTTCGGCGTAGGAGAGGTGTTCGGGGATCGGGACGAGGGCCTGCTCCGGGAGGATGGCTAGTTCGGTGAGCATGCCGTCGAGGGAGCCTCCCAGTTGTGGCAGGTGTGACGGTTGCAGGGGGCCGTCCCGCCATTGCGGGAACAGCGTGGCGGTGATCCGGTCGCCCGGTCGCACCCGCTGGACACCCGGGCCCACGGCAATGACCTGCCCGGCCCCGTCCGAGACTGGGATGACGTCCGGCTTTACGGGCAATACGTACTGCCCGCGCAGAACCAACAGTTCGCGGAAGCTGAGCGAGACGGCGTGTACCGCAACCGCGACCTCGCCGATGCCTGGCGTGCGCGGTTCGTGGCTGCGCAGCGACAGGTCGTCGATGCCGTCGCCGCTGGCGACGTGGTAGCTCCGTACAGGCCGGGGCAGTGTCGCGGTCATCGTGGTCATCCCTCGATGAACTGGTAGTCGCGGACGATGCGACCGTCCGCGCCGAAGATGAGGATCTCCAGCCCGACACCGGCCACGTCGCCACCGGCGCGAGGCACCATCTCCCAGTGGAACTTGACCACGTCGTGGAGCCGGTCGGCGTCGCCGCGGGACCGGAACACGAAGGTGCCCGGGGCGACGAACTCCTCATAGGCTCGCGTCACCCGCAACTCCAGCGCGTCATGCCCGCGTGCCTCCAGGACGAGGCGATCGAACCCCAGCCCTTCAGCGCGCTGTCTCATCTCCTGAGGAGGCTGCAGGACATGGACCGCGTCGGCCGACCACAGCTCGCGAATGGCGGCGCGGCGACGTTCCGGGTCGGGTTCACCCCACACCGCGACGTAGCGGTCGGTGAGATCCTGCAGGTCGATGTCAGCCATGATGATCCTTTGATCGTGGTGATCGTTTACGACCACGACTGTCCTGCGCCGAGAGCGCCGCCACAATTCCCCGAAGGGAATCGCCGATCGGCACCGCAACGGCTACACAGGAGGAGTGATCACCGAGTCAACCAAGGGCGGAATCGCCGACGCGCTTCGGCGATGGCGCACCCACCGACGCGTCAGCCAACTCGAACTGGCGGTGCGCGCCAGTACCACCCAACGGCACGTCAGCTTCATCGAAAGCGGACGTTCGACCCCTGGCCGGGCGATGATCATACGGCTGGCCGAGTCGCTGGAGGTGCCGATCCGCGAGCGCAACGAACTACTCCTGGCCGCAGGATTCGCGCCCGCGTACCCGCACACCGACCTGGACGACCCCCGACTGGCTCCGGTCCGGACCGCCCTTGATCGCGTCCTGCACGGCCACCTGCCGTACCCGGCCGTGATCGTCGACCGCTACGGCGACCTCGTCTCGGCCAACGCCGGGTTCCACATGATCACCCGGGGAGTCGACTCAGACCTGCTCGCCCCACCGACGAGCGTTCCCAGGGTCCTACTGCATCCCCGGGGTCTCGCGCCGCGCATCGTCAACCTCGACGAGTGGGCATGGCACATCATCGACCGCGTCCAAGCCGAGAGTCTGCGCAACCCGAGCGACCGGCTCCGCCGCCTCGCTGCGGAACTCGTCGACGTGGCGCCTCCGCGTCCACGGCAACTCCCGTCACATCACCTCGGCTTCGCGGTGCCGCTGCAGCTCCGCACGAGTGAGCCGGACAATCGGCAACTCCGGCTCATCACCACCCTCACTCACTTCGGTACCGCCACCGACGTCACCATCGCAGAACTGCGACTGGAAGCATTTCTACCGGCCGACGAAGCGACCAGCGCCGCACTGACCGAGCTCGTTACGTGGTAAACACCATCCGCTCATGGCCGCAGACCGCGCCCAAGGGCAGCGCGCCGCTGAACTACGTGTCACGCGAGCACTGGCTCCATGCAATTTAGGTCAGGAACCCCCTGGGCTCGCGACCACACGCGGCTTGCCTCGGCACCTCCTGTCCACGACTACGCCGCCTCGACACCTCTTCGTCGAGCATCGTCAGGCGACACGAAGGCCAGCATTCGGACAGTTCTGATATCCCACATCGCCAGCAGACATCACCCGCGCGATCCGGGCGGCCATCCCACCAGGGGCAGTGCTCGACGGTGAGCTGATCGTCTTCGAGCGCGGCCGGACGAACTTCGCGCAGCTGCAGCGGCGCGTCACCGCCGGCCGCGACCTGCCGCGCATGGCGCGCGAGTGCCCTGCCCACTACGTGCTGTTCGACCTGCTCGCCGACGGCGGAGGGCAGGTGATCCTGGACCTGCCGTTGTCGGAGCGACGGGCCCGGCTGGAACGGTTGCTCGCCGGCGCACCGGCGCAGTTGACCCTGACTCCGCAGACGTCGGACATGCGGCAGGTGGCCGACTGGCTGCTGAACTGGACCGTCGCGGCGGGCATCGAGGGCGTGGTGAGCAAGCGCCTGGACGGTCGGTACGAGCCGGGCCGGCGCGGCTGGTGGAAGTTCCGGTCCCGGATGGTCACGGAGGCCGTCGTCGGTGGGGTGACCGGCAGCATCAGCCGCCCGGAGACCGTACTGCTGGGCCGGTTCGACCAGCGGGGCCGGCTGCGGTACACCGGCCGCTCCCACCCGCTGACCACCGGTCAGGCGGTCGATCTGGCGTCGCTGCTGTCACTGCCGCGGCTACCACGGCGCGCAGCGGCGGCCCACCCGTGGCCGCAGCCGCTGCCCGCATCGTGGTCGGGCCAGCTGGACCGGCCGGAGCCGCTGCCGTACGTGCAGGTGGAGCCGACGGTGGTGGCGGAGGTCGACGCTGACGTGGCGTTCGAACGCGGACGCTGGCGCCACCGGGTGCGCTACGCGAGGGCCCGGACCGACATGTCGGTCTTCGACGTGCCGCTGCTCCTCGGCGAGGGGGAAGACCCGTCGGGGGCGTCACCGCCCGCCGCACCGCGAAACGGCACGGCGGGCGGGCCGGTCAGCGGTGCCAGGGGCCCGTGATGGCGAAGGTGGTGCCGGGGTTGTAGCAGTTCACGTACAGGGTCCTGCCCCGGTCGTCGAAGACCACGCCGGCGAACTCGCCGTACGAGGGGTCGTCGGCGGTGCCGACGTTCTGGCGGTTCCTGGCGAAGACGAACGGGTCGCCGTCGGCGGTGACACCGAGCAGGTGCTGTTCCCCGTCGCCGTCCTCGCAGATCATGAGGCCGCCGTACGGGGACAGGCAGATGTTGTCGGGCGCCTGGTACAGCTTGTCGTCGGGGGTGGCCGAGTCGCGGGTGAACACGACCTCCAGCCGGAGGCGGTTGCGCACCGGGTCGTACCGCCACACCTGGCCGTCGTGATCCACCGTGGAGCCTTCGTCGGCCCGGGAGTACGACGACACGAAGTAGGCGGCGCCGTTGCCCCAGTAGCAACCCTCGAGCTTCTGCGCATGGGTGATGCCGGCCGGCCCGTAGTCCTGCTCGCGGGTCGGCTCCGAGGTGGCGAGCGGGTCGGGCACCGTGACCCACTCGATCCCGCCGAACTCGGTACCCGGTTCCTGCACGGCGGACAGGTCCGCCACACCCGGCACGCGCATGGCCTGCAACAGGCCACCGGCGCGCAGGCTGCCGTACCCGCCGAGGGGCCGGTTGGGCCTGAAGCGGTAGAAGCAGCCGAACGGGAACGCGAACGCGTCCTCGGTCTCGTACACGATGCCGGTGCGCGGGTCGACGCAGATCGCCTCGTGCTGGAAGCGCCCCATGGCCGTCAACGGGGTCGGGGTGGCGTTCGCGGTGTTGTGGAACGGGTCCACCTCGAAGATGAACCCGTGGTCCTTCTCGTACCCGTTGGTGCCGGCGCGGCTCTCGTTCTCCTCACAGGAGAGCCAGGTCTGCCACGGCGTGATGCCGCCGGCGCAGTTCACCGCGGTCCCGCCGAGGCTGACGCGCTCCTCGATCAGGCCGTTGCCGGCGTCGAGGACGAGGGTGGTGGTGCCGCCGAAACCGCCCGGGTCGTACTTGTACTCCGGGGGCGCGGGCACCGGGTTTCGGGCGGTCGGGGAGTTCTCGTGGTTGCGCACCAGCACCCCGCGCCCACCACGGCCGCGGAAGTAACCCATGCCGTCGAAGCGGCTCGGCACGGCGCCGCCACCGGACTTCAGTGGCTCACCCTCCCGGCTCACCACCCGGTAGCGGAAACCGCGCGGCAGGTCCAGCAGCCCGGCGGGATCCGGCACGAGCGGTCCGTAGCCGGCCCGCGGCACCACCCCCGCGGCGCCGACCGCCATGTCCGCGCTGACCAGGGCGCCGACGGTGCCGGCGAAGGTCACCGCGACGCCGGCGGCGCCGGCACGGGTGAGAAGCTCCCGGCGGGAGAGCGTCGCTGGGCTGTCGTCAGATGGGGTCATGAAACTTCCCTTCAACGAAGTCCTTCCATCTGCCACTAAACACCAGCCGCACGCTCGGAGGATAGATGCTGTTCACTTGTTGTTTCACCGATGGCCATCTTTGCGCGACGTCATCCGTTGAGCCGGTGCGGGTCGCGCTACCACCAGCCGGTGGCGCCGAGTGTGGACGCGAGCGCCCCGCCGACGAGCCCGCCGAGTGGGACGGCTACCCAGGCCGCCGCTCGCGCCGAGAACACGCGCGCAGGCCGGCCGGGTGCTCTACCGCTGAGGCGTCGCAGCGAGCGACGTTGCGCCTCGCGGTGCGGTGCGGTGACGACGACTGCCCACTTGGGGCGGCGAACGCCGGATACTGTGTTATGGTTGCCCAGTTGCAGTTTTGATTTCCGTAGACGTCTCGGCGCCTGATGGGTCAACCAAAACCCGTCCAGGTGCCTTTTTCGTTTCGTGTCGCTTCCGACGCGGGTGATCAACGCGGCGGCGCGCGAGTCCGCACAGTGCGGTCTCCATCAGCCTGCGGAGGAGCAGACATGGCTACAGGTACCGTGAAGTGGTTCAACGGCGACAAGGGATTCGGCTTCATCACCCCGGACGGCGGCGGCGCGGACGTCTTCGCCCATTTCTCGGCGATTTCGGCGAGCGGCTTCCGGAGTCTCGATGAGAACCAGCGGGTGGAGTTCGACATCACCCAGGGCCCGAAGGGCCCGCAGGCGTCGGACATCCGCTCGCTCTGATCCACGCTTCGCCGAACGGCGGCCCGACTGGTTCAGCGGGCCGCCGTTCGGCGTATCGTCCGTCATTTCCTTAGTTCCCGAGCAGTACCAATGCGGTACGGGGCGTGGGCGGGCAGATGATGACCATCCACCCGCCCACGGCACCCCGTCAGAGGACCCGGACTCTTACCGCCGGCGGCGGCTGGCCTCGGGGATGTTCGCCTCGATCTCCTCGTGACGGACCTGCTCGTCAATCGGCTGGTCCTCGACCACCTCGTTCTTGGCGAGGTGGACACGCTCGACCGGCACCCGGTCCTTGGCCACCACGGGACGTTCGGCGCGGAGCTGCATTTCCTGCTCGGCCTCGCCCATCTCGGCGCGAACGTTACGCGCGTCAGCCGCGTTGATCGGCTCGCGCTCGACGTACACCTCGTCGTGCTCGACCGGTACGGTGGTGTGCACGTTCTCGGTGACCACATGCTTGCGCAGTACCGCCTTGCCAGCAGGCTGGCTCTCCGTGCCCACCCGGAGCCGCTCCTCGGAGCGGATCAGTTCCTCGCGGCTCTCCGGGGCCTGATGCGGCTGCATCCGGTAGTACGTATACAACTGGGCGGTCTGCTCCGCGTTCAGCGGCGTAGTCGTGCCGCGCGGCACGGCCGGGGCGTTCTGAACGGTTGCCTTGTCGTAGGCGACCTTCAGCCGTCCGCCCTGCATCTGTGCGTTGGCCAGCGGAGCCATCGGCTCCTGACCGCCACCAGTCTGCACGCTGACCCAGGCCGGGTCGCCCGCAGTGGCCCAAACCTGGCCGACGCTGCCGATCTTGGCACCCGACTGGTCCTGGACGTCCTGATCAAACAGCGAACGCACCTGCTGTTCAGTGAATCGCATGGGTCGTCCTCATCTCGCGTGTAACCTCCGCGTACCCGAGGCGTCCCCGGCCATTCGTCGATCCGGGAGCCCGCAGGGGTTGCCATACGAGTGCACCGACAGGCCCAGCTCTTCTCCTCGCTGGACGGTAACGGGACGTTCCCGCCCACGCCCAGGGTGAGCACTGTGGCGACCTTGACGTTCGTCACGATAATTCGGATGTGCCGACCCAGCGGAAGCGTCTCCTGTCGAATCCGACGATCATCGGCGCGGTGATCGCGGCCTCGGCGACAGTCCTCGCCGCAGCCGTTCCCGTCGTGATCGAGCTCTCCAAGAACCGTCCAGCCGCTGATCCCCCGACCATGCCCGCGGCCACCGCCCCGGCGGTCGCCACAGAGACGGCGACGGCGCCGACAGTCAGCCCCACTCCCTCCCACACGGCAGAGACCGGGCACCAGTCACTGGTCAGCATGCCGGAGACAGACGACCTCGAAGGCTGGACGCAAGAGCCGCAACTGGTGGCCGGTCAAACGCGGGATGTCGTTCTCGCCGCCTCTCCCTGCTGGCTCAACGACGACTTCACCGCCACGTTCGTGGTGAGCCGACGCTTCTCGACCCCTCAGGGCGAGTGTGGGCATCGCGGACGACTCCCCGGTGGCGTTGCCGCTCCTGTTCACCGTCCTGGCCGATGGCAAAGCCGTCTTCACCGCCAAGGTCGGACTCGGGAAGGTGCGGCCCGTCAACGTCGACATCAGCACGGCGACACAAGTGTCCCTCCGGGTCAGCACCACGAGCACCAATCAGTGCCATGGAGGCACCACCGGAGTCTGGATAGCACCCGAGGTGCGGCACTGATCCCGTCGACGATCAGGACCACCGGAACGCCCGGCCTGTTCTGCGGTCAGCCGGGCGTGTCCGCGCGGCTCGCCTTCGCCGCGCGGCCGAGGCGGAGGGCCGAGATGAGGAAGAAGATGGCGCCGGGGATGGCGTAGCCGATCGCGTTGGTCAGTGCCGGGTCGTCCGCGGAGGCGGCCGCGACGAACGACCCGCCGGCGAGCACGGAGAGCCCACCGCTGATGATCATCGGCCACTGGCCGCCCATCGCGCGGCGGGTGACGCCCACGACCAGCTGCACCAGCCCGGCCACGACCGCCCAGGCGCCCCACACCCGCAGCATCGCCGGGATGCCGGACGTGCCGGCGACGGCCAGGCCGATCGCGGCGAGCAGGCTGACCGCGATGTTCACGTACAGCAGGGTGGGTGATCCGGTGGCGCGCGAGGCGCGGGCGTCGACGACGGCCGCGGCGACGTCGAACAGCGGGTAGATCACGAAGAGGGTGACGGCGAGAGCGTCGAGGTCGCCGGCGATCGCAAACGTGACGCCGGCCCAGACGATGGCGAAGGCGAAGCGGACGACGTACAGCCGCCGCAGGGCGGACGCCGTCGTCGAGATACCGGGTGCGGCAAGGGTGGTCATGGTCATCCTTTCGGTGGGCCCTGAGGGGACCGCGAGGGGCTGCCGCAGGGACAGCCGCAGTAGAACGAACGTTCTGTCTCGCGCTGACGGTAGGGGGCCGTGCGCCGCCATGTCAAGACAGAACGTTCTACCTACTCGTCGGTTGGTCGGCCGCCCGCTGCCGGCCCCGCACCCGGACCGCCCGTGGGCCGAGGCGCGGCACGCTCGCGCCGCTCCCGGCGGCGGGCGGGCTCGTTCATGAAGACGGCGGCATGCGGTGCCGGTCGTCGCCCTCAGGGACCGAACGTTCTGTCCACTACCATGGGTTCATGGCACGTAGCGAAACGGGCGTCCGGCCGTCCGAGGCGCGACAGCGGCTCCTCGACACGGCGACCAGGATCTTCTACGGGGAGGGAATCCACTCGGTCGGCGTCGATCGGATCATCGCCGAGGCGAAGGTGACCCGGGCCACGTTCTACCGGCACTTCCCGGGCAAGGAAGACCTCGTTGTCGCGTACCTGCAGACGGCCGATCAGGCCATCCGCGACCAACTGGACGTGGCCGTCGCCGCCGGCCTTCCCGCGCCCGAAGCCCTCCGGGCCGTCGCGGAGTCGATCGCGCGGGACATCCAGTCCGCCGGATTCCGCGGCTGCGCGTTCCTCAACGCCGTGGCGGAGTATCCCGACCCTGACCACCCCGTGCACCAGGCCGTCCTCGCGCACCGGCAGTGGTTCCTGGACACGATCCAGGCCCTGCTGGCACGCATCGAGGAGACCGAGGCCGAGTCCGCCGCGCGGCACTTCGTCATGCTCCGCGACGGCGCCATGGCGGCCGGCTGCCTCTTCGACCCGGTGCTGATCTCCGAGACCTTCCTGCGCGCCGTCGAGGAACTCGTCCGCACCCACGCCGCACGCCGGCCATCCCGGACCGCATCCCAGAACTCCTGACGTCCGAGCTCCGGGGCTGGCGAGAGGTGCTGCCGTGGGAGACGTGGCGGTAGATCCTTCGTGAAGCGGGTCAAGCCGGTCACGCCGACGTCAGTACGCCGCGCGTGGACCGGACGCCGGGGCATCGGGACGGCCTCGCCTAGGATCAGCTCATCGTGGACGCGGGCGCGGAGAGTGTGATGGTTGCTGTCGCGCCGGGGCAGGTGATCCTGTCGGACCGGCGGACGCAGCGCACGTGGTCGGTGGAGGTCGAGCCTTTCCAGATCGGCGCGTTTCCGGTCACCCAGGCGGAGTACGCCATGGTTCTCGGCGAGCGTCCGAGCGCGGTTCGCGGGGATCGGTTGCCGGTCGAGGGAGTCTCGTGGTGGGACGCCGTCCGGTTCTGTAACGCCCTGTCCCGACGGGAAGGGCTGGTGCCGGCCTACCAACTCGATAGCGACGGTGAGGGCATCGAATGGGATCGGTCCGCTGACGGGTACCGGCTGCCGACCGAGGCTGAGTGGGAGTACGCGTGCCGCGCCGGCACGACCGGCCCGCGATACGGACCGCTGGACGAGGTCGCGTGGTACCGCGCCAACTCTGGCGGGCGCGTCCACAAGGTCGGTGGCCGGCAGCCGAACGCCTGGGGCCTGTACGACATGCTGGGAAACGTGTGGGACTGGTGCTGGGACGTCTACGACGCCGAGGTCTACGGCACCTACCGGGTACTCCGCGGCGGCGGTTGGTTCGATGAGCACTGGAGTTGCCGCGCGTCCGTGCGCCGTCGCAGCCATCCGGCCTACCGCGTCGATGACGTGGGGTTCCGCCTCGCCCGTTCCGCTCCGCACTGAGGGGGCCGCTCTCAGCGGAACAGCCTCTGCTTCACGTCAGCCGTCGAGCAGCCGCCATACGGTGAGGGCGAGCCGCGCCCGCATCAGTCCGGTGGGCTCGGTGAGGTCGATGCCGAGGGTCTTCGCGATCTGGTCGACGCGGCGGGCCACGCTGCTGTGGTGCAGGTGGAGACGCTCGGCGGCGCCGCGAAGGGAGCCGGTGGTGCAATAGGCGTCCAGGGTCTCCAGGTCTTCCGGGTGGCCGGCCATTCGGGCGATCGCGGCCACGTCGGCGTTGTCGCGCGCGGCGTCCTGACGTATTTCGGCCAGCAGCGTCAGCGCGCCCAGATCGTCGTGATGGACGATCGGTTGGCGTGGGGTGGTGAAACGCAGAGCGGTACGGGCTTGGAGCCAGGAACGGTCAGGGCGGTCGACGGCGCCGATGCCCGCGCGCACGCCCGCCGGAAATCGTGCCGGGTCCACGTTGCCCGCCAGGATCACGCCGACGTCGGCGAGTGGTGCCGCCTTGACCAGGCGGGCCGGGCAGATCAGGCTGCCAACCTGGTCGAGCGGAAGCCGTGACCGTACGGCCACGACGCGGACGGGCAGGTCGGCGGGGAAGCCCAGCAGCCGCATCGCCCGGGCTCTGGCCGCTTCGTCGCTGTCGGCGCTGATGACCAGTTCGACCAGTGCGGGGTCGGCCATGGTGGTGTGCGCCGGGCCGTATCGCTCGAGGACCGCCGCGACGGCGATGGCGAGCCGCTCCAGCAGCGCTTCGTCGAGCAGGCTCGGCGGCCCGGGGCGTTCCAGCCATACCGTGCCGATCTCTTCCTCGTCGAGGATGATCGGCCCTTCGCTGGACGCCGGTGACGGCGGGCCGGACGCCTTCCTGCCGTCAGGCGTCACGCGAATCACCCGCCCGGTGCCGGTCAGTCGGATCCCGACCACGCACTCGGCCAGGCCCGCCGAGGCCCGGGCGAGCGCCGGCAGATCCACCCGCCGACGCATCAGCGTGTCGTAGAACATCACGACGCGGATCGCGCCGCCGAGATGCGGATCCAGTCCCGACAGTCGTTCCACCAACGCTTCCATGACGCAAGCGTAGGCGCCAATCGGTGCGCGATTCGCGGCGAACGCCCGACGGATGGCGGGTGATCCGGCAGGGGAGGGCCGTGAGGATGGATCGCATGGATCCCGAGCTGGAAGCATTCATCCCGCTACTGCCGTCCGTCGACCTGACCGACCCGGTCGCCGCCCGCGAGGCGCTCGCCAGAGCCGCGATGAGGCCGATGCCGGACACCGTGGGGATCGAGGTGGTGGACCGCACGGTGCCCGCCGCTCCTGACGTGCCGATTCGCATCTACCGCCCCGCCCGGGCGCAGGGCGCCGTCGTCTGGCTGCACGGCGGCGGAGGCGTCTTCGGCAGCCTGGACACCGAGCACACGCAAGCCCTCCGGATCGCCGAGGGCTCCGGCGCGGTGGTGATCTCGGTGGGCTACCGCCTGGCGCCAGAGAATCCGTTCCCGGCCGCCTTCGACGACGCCTACGCGGTGCTCGCGTGGACGGCCGCACACGCCGCCGAGCTCGGTGTCGACCCAGAACGAATCGCGGTCGGCGGCCACAGCGCCGGCGCGGCGCTCGCGGCCGGGCTGGCGATGCGGGCCCGCGAGGAGCAGGGCCCTCCGATCCGCTTCCAACTGCTCAACCAGCCGATGCTCGACGACCGGCAGCAGACCTGGTCGCAGCAGACCTTCACCGACACACCCTGGATGAGCCGCGACAAGATCGCCGCAGTGTGGCGGCACTACCTGGGCTCCGCGCCCGCCACGCCCTACGCCGCTCCGGCGCGGGCCACCGACCTGTCCGGCCTGCCGTCCGCCTACATCGCCACGGCCGAGTTCGACCCGCTGCGTGACGAAGCCATCGAGTACGCGCTGCGCCTGCTGCAGGCAGGTGTCTCGGTCGAGCTGCACCAGTGGCCTGGCACCTTCCACGGGTCGCAGGCCCTTCCCGCCGAGGTGTCGCAGCGGCAGCTCGCCGAACTGGGCACCGTGCTGCGCCGCGCTCTGGCGACGTGATCGGCCGGGCCGGGCCGGCCTCGCTGAGTTCTGGAGACCGCGCCGGTCAGTTCTGTGTCGTCCCGGGCCATCCACGGGCCATGAACCGTGCCACCACCACACCACGCCGCTGGCGGTCTGGCAGTCTGTGCCGATGCGACAGGTCACCGTGCTCGGCAGTTGTGGCGCCTTTCCCGAGCCGGGCCGTGCCTGTAGCGGTTTCGCGGTGGACTGGGACGGCTACCGCCTGGTGCTCGACCTGGGCTACGCCACGCTGCCGCGGTTGCTCCGGCACTGGCCCGATGGTGCGGTGGACGCGGTGGTCATCACTCACGAGCATCCCGACCACTGCATCGACCTGCACGGGCTGTTCCGTATGCGGTTCTACGGTGAGTCTTCGGGACCACGGCTGCCGTTGTACTGCCCGCCAGGCGTGCTCGACCGGATCGGCGGCTTGGAGCCCGACGTCGATCTGCATGCGGTCTTCGACCTGCGCCCGCTGCCGGGTAGCTACCGGGTCGGGCCGTTCGACCTCACCGGACTGTCACTGCCGCACTACGTGCCCAACGCGGGCATCCGCCTACAGGCCGACAAGATGGCGTTGGCCTACTCCGGGGACACCGGCCCGACCCCGGCTCTCGCGGAACTGGGCCGTGACGCCGACCTGTTCATCGTCGAGGCCACCGACCGCGACGGCGAGACAAGTCGCCCCACACGCAATCTCATGACCTCCACCGAGGCCGGTCTCTGGGCTCGGCGGGCCGGCGCCCGCCGACTCATGCTCACCCACTTCTGGCCCGGCAACGACCGGGCAGCGGCAGTGGCCGCGGCGCAGGTGGAGTTCGACGGTCCGGTGCTGGCGGCCGAAGAAGACCTCACCCTCGAACTGGGGAGGCCAGATCGCTGACCGCCTCGCGACGGCGCGCCCGAACGGCCGGGGCAGTGGTGGGCAGCGGCGAAACCCGAGGTGTCACGGCGTCGAAGTCCACGGTGCGGCCATGTTCCGTAGGTGGGTGGCCCCCCGTCGTACAGCCGGGTCCGGGTCTTCGCCGAGTTCGTCGCAGAGGTCGCGGAACTCGGCGACCGGGCCGTCGGGCAGGAGGTGCTGTGTGACCGCGTCGTGCAGGTGATCGGCGTACTCGCTGTCATGTGCGGCGGCGAGAGCGCGGGCGATGACGCGCAGGCCGTGCACGTCGTGGCGTTGCAGCAGCGCTCGGCTGGTGGCGTCGGTGACGGCGGTGTCGTGGCGGTCGAGGACCAGGCGTAGCAGGACCTCGCCGACGTCGCCACGGTGTGCCCAACCAGCCAGGTCGCGGCCCGCCTGCGCGCGCACCTGCCAGTCCGGGGAGGAGGCAGCGGCGGTCACTACAGCGAGGTCAGCATCGGGAAGCGGCACAGGGGTCAGGCTCTCATGGTGTCGATCGGATGCGGGCCAGCCCTGAACCTGACGCGCCTGATGGCCGTGCCGCAACGGCTCACGCCGGGCGGCCCGCGTCGTAACGCGCCACCAGCAGTACCGCGCGTCCGGCCTGGAACGTGTGGGTCTGCCGCACCTCGTAACGCTCGCTGATGTACGTGATCTTCGGGCCGGGCGCGGACAGCGGATCCTGCGGCGTACCGAAGACTCCGGCGGCCGGGCCGATGAGCCAGATGCGGCGGGCGCCGGCCAGCTTTCCACGGATGTCTCCGAACTCGGTCGCCTCCAACGTCCCGTTGGCGGCCGCCGTCCGCCGCACCAGGACGTCCGGCGGCTGCGCGGTACGCGACCACTCCAACTCGCCGAGGTAGTGGGTGAGCGTCGGCCGCATCGACCAGGCGTAGTCGGTGTAGACGATCACATCACCGGCGGCCGCGTTCTCGTGGATGGCGGCGGCCATGGTGCGGGTGTTCGGCGCGTTGCGCGTCTGCCGGAGCGAGATCTGCGCGGGCAGCGAGAGGAACGCCAGCGCCCCGACGATCGTCACGGCACGCACGAGCCGTGACACGCCGGCCGCCGGTACCCGTTCAGCGGTGATGGTGGCGGCGGCCAGGACCGCCGTGGGCGCGAGAAGGAAGATGCCGTAACGGGGCACCCACACCGGAGCGACCAGCGAGACCCCGATGACCGCGACGACCGGCACCGCGGCGAGGGCGACGAGTTCGGCGTATCTGCGCGCGGGCAGGGCGGCGTACGCGGTGACCGCGAGCCCCACCAGCACGTACCCCACGGCCGCGCTGAACGTGATGTCACCCGGCAGCGCGACGACCGTCTTCCAGGTGGGTGTCGCCACCCAGTGGAGTTGGCCGGACCGCTGGCCCTTGCCCCACCACACGAGCGGCGCCACGACCACCAGCGCGGCGCCGATCGCGGGAATCGCCGGCCAGAGCGTGCGGTCGCGTTCCTTCCACCACGTCATCGCCAGAATCACCACATGTGCGCCGAGCACCGAGAGCGCGACCAGATGGAAGACCCCGGTGAGGGCCAGGCACAGGCCGTATGCCGTCCAACGCCACCAGGCGGGTGCCCGTACGGCCGTCAGCAACAGCAGGGACGACAGGGTCGCGAACAGGAACGCGAACGCGTACGGCCGCGCCGTCTGGGCGAACGACACCAGGCTGGGCACCGCCGAACAGATGAGGCCCGCCACGACCCCGGCTGCCTGCCCCGCCGCGCGCCGGCCCAGCTCTGCGGTCACCCCGGCGCCCGCCGCCATCGCCAGGAGCGAGGGCAGGCGCAGGACCACATCGGACTCCCCGAAGATCCTGACCATGCCCCCGAGCACCAGATAGAAGGGAGCGATGACCGCGTCCTTGTGGGCGGCCAGGTGGACAAGGTCACCCGGCGACCGGGTCGCGGCGGAGAGCGTGGCGCCCTCGTCCCAACTCAACGGCACACTGGTCAACGACGTCCCGGCAACCGCGAGCATGACGACGAAGCCGACGCCGAACGGAACGAGCACGCTCTTGCTGCGGCTCACGACATCTCCTACCCCCGTAGGTGCAGCGGTAGGCTAGCCGGCGTCCGCCGTCGATGTGGACCCGTACCTGCGGGCCCGACGCTCACGCCGCTGTCCGACCGGCGGCCGGGACGTGCCGGGGAGGGCGGAGGGCCATGGGTACGCCATCAGCACGCAACGTCGACCAGGCGGCGCTCCTGGGTGTCGCGCTCGCGGCCACGGTGAGCATCAGCGCCGCCGAAGGCCCGTGGGAACCCATCGAGACGGTCGTCGGGCTCGTGCTGATTTCGGTGGTGGCGGCGTACTACGACTTCTCGACATCGCTGCGGGAATGGTCGTGGGCCCGGTCCACAGCTCTGGCCTCGGTGATCGCCCTCTGCTGGTGCCTGACCGTGGCGTGGCCGCTTCAGAGCGTCGGCCTCAACCCGTACTGGTGGTTGCCGATCGTGTGGATCCTCACGGCGGGGGCCGTCCTCGGGTGGCTGCGGAGGCGGCGACACGGTCGCCGGTCGAGGCCATCGGTCCCACCGGTCGGCGTAGGGCAGGCTGAGAAGCCGAGACGATCTGGCGACTGACGAACAGGACGGGCCGCGGTCGACCAACCGCAGCCCGTCCACCCGTGCGGATCCACAGCTACATCTTTTGAATCTGGTAAGCCACCGCGGCCTGAGCGTTGCCGGCCGGGATGATCAGGACGGACGAGTTCTTCGCATCGGCCGCCAGGTGGAGATCAACCGTACCGGTGGTGACCGTGGGGGAGCACGGGGGGAGTTCCGTGATGCCCGATTCCCCGCCTATGCGGAAGTGCGCGAACACCGTGCCTTCTCCGACGCAGTACACCACCAGTCGATAGTTGCCCGCCTCCCATTCGTCACGCCCCTCGTCACGGATAACCATGGCCATGAGCCTGGAGTCCTGGATCGTCGCCGTCGGGCGGGCGCTGATGGCGACGACCGTGTTGGCCACCTTCGTGTTGGCTCTGTCGGCCGCCAGTAGATGGCGCGGGATCTCCGGCGAGAGGCTCGGGGAGGCGGGTGCGGAGACCGATGCGGAGGGCGCGGCGTCGTCGCTCGGACTGTCCGGCGCGGGCGTACACGCGGTCATGACGAGCGGGACGCACAAGATGGCGCACACCGCTGCGTTGGTGGTCGGGGTCTTGATGTCTACCTCCGCTCTCCGTGGCACCCGGTTGCCGAGGATCGGCGACCGGGTGCCACACGTCGACCCTCCGATCAGGAAGATGTCTCCCAGTACCGGTAACCCCAGGAAAGTGCACTGGGCATTCTGGTGACCGTTCCCGTCACGCTGTCGGTCTTGACGCAGTTCGAGTTCATGTAGTACTTCTCGACGCCCATCCGCCAACCCCAGTTTCCGAACTGGAGGTTGCCGTACTTCCCTGAGCTGATGGTCCGGGAATATGTGTAGCTCTGCGCCAACGACGATGTGACGGAGGCGTTGATGCCGAACGTGCCCTCGGCCGAGAGCACGACTGCGCTCGCGCTCACGGATATCCCGCTGGAGACAGCGAAGGTCGTCGACAGGTTGTACTGGATCGAGGCACCCACCGTGCCTCCCGGACCGGACTTGAAGTGGATTCCAGCGGGAATGTGCAGATCCTGCTTGGAGAAGGTGCGGTAGTGCCAACCCATGTCGACACAGGCCATGGGCGTGACGGGTCCCTCCGCTCGGGCGGATTCGACCGCCACGAGGGTCGCGCCGACGCCCAGGACCGCAGCCAGGGTCGACCTGGTGAAGCGACCACGCCGAGCGCGGTGGATTAGCATGGAACGAGTTCTCACATGTCCTCCTGCCAGGGGGATGGGAACGTGGTGCCCCGCGGGGTGCAGACCCGCGGGGCACCGTCCGAGTGGCGCAACGATACGGTCCCGCGCCTGTGCGCGGGGGAGGATCAACCGCGTCAGGAGCGTCCGACGCACCGTAAGTGATCAAGAAAGTCCGGAATGATCCTCCGTCGTATCCACTGACCGTCATGAATTGACGGAAGGTGAAGATCACGAATTGATCACGGTCTTGGTGCGGGAGACCGCCCCACGTGCGACGCGCGGACGGGCGACCGGGTGTTGATAATCTGTGACCGCGCGACTGGCGAGGGTGGGTCACCACCGGGGAGCGCTGTCAGCGGGAGCATCGTCCGCCTGGGTGCTCCTCACCACGAGGTGAGGAGCCGAGCATGACCGCGACCCTGATGGACGGGCGGGCGCTGTCCCGTCAGCTGCTCGACGCCACGGCGGAACGCGCCACCGCGTTCCAGCTCGCGCACGGGCGCCGGCCCTGTCTGGCCACGGTCCTGGTGGGGGACGACCCCGCCTCCCACACGTACGTCCGGATGAAGGTCAACCGCTGCGCGGAGGTGGGGATCGAGTCGCGCCGCGTGGACCTGCCGGCGTCGACCGCCACCGAGGAACTGGTGGGGCTGCTGCGGGACCTGTCCGCCGATCCGCGGGTCGACGGCATCCTGTTGCAGCACCCGGTGCCGGCACAGATCGACGAGCGGGCCGCGTTCGAGGCCATCCCGGCCGGGAAGGACGTCGACGGGGTGACCGGCGCGTCGTTCGCCGCCATGGCCTTCGGCGACCCCGGCTTCGCCTCCTGCACGCCCGGCGGGATCATGCGGCTGCTGGACGCGTACGAGGTGCCGCTGCGCGGGCGCCGGGCGGTCGTCGTGGGGCGCAGCGCGATCCTCGGCAAGCCGGTGGGCATGCTGCTGCTGGGGCGCGACGCCACGGTGACGTACTGCCACTCCCGCACCGTCGACCTCGCCGCCCACGTCCGTGAGGCCGACGTGGTGGTGGCCGCGGTCGGCGTGCCGGAACTGGTCCGCGGCGAATGGATCAAGCCGGGGGCCGTGGTGGTCGACGCCGGCTACAACCCGGGCAACGTGGGGGACGTCGAGTTCGACGCCGCGGCCGCCCGGGCGGGACTCATCACCCCCGTCCCCGGCGGCGTCGGGCCGATGACCATCGCCGTGCTGCTGTCGCAGACCGTCGACGCCGCCGAGCGGCACGCTCAGGGGTGACCGGCGGCCCCCGGGCGTGGGGGCGGCCGGTCCGCCGCGCGGGGTGACGACCCGCGGAGTAGCGTCGTCCGTCGGAGCCAGTCACGCGGGGAGGGCAATGGTGCGGACGACGACGGTGGACGTCAGGACCGGCGACGGGGTCGCGGACGCGTACCTCGTACGCCCCGACGGGGAGGGGCCGTTCCCGGCGGTGCTCGTCTTCATGGACGCGTTCGGTCTGCGGCCCCGGCTGGCGGAGATGGCCGAGCACATCGCCGCCCGGGGCCACGTGGTGCTGGTCCCCAACCTGTTCTACCGCGCCGGCCGGTCGCCGCTGTTCGACCTGTCCCTGCTGGGCGACCCCGGGCAGCGCGGCGCCATCTTCGCCCGGATCGGGCCGCACATGGCGGCGCTGACCCCCGAGGTCGTCGCCCGGGACGCGGCGGCGTACCTGGACTTCCTGGCCGCACTCGACGGGGTCGCGCCGGGGCCGGTCGCCGTCGTCGGGTACTGCATGGGCGGGATGAACGCGCTGCGGGCCATCGAGGCCCACCCGCAGCGGATCGCGGCGCTGGCCAGCTTCCACGCCGGCCGGGTGGTCACCGACGCTCCCGACAGCCCGCACCTGGGGGTCGGTTCGGTCACCGGCGAGCTGTACTTCGCGCACGCCGACCACGACCGGTCGATGACCGCCGAGCAGATCGCCACGCTCGAGCGGACCCTCGACGCCGCCGGCGTCCGGTACCGGTCCGAGGTGTACGAGGGCGCGCCGCACGGGTTCACCATGGCCGACACGGCCGAGTACGACGAGAAGGCCACACAGCGGCACTGGGCCGCGATGTTCGACCTGCTGGACCGCACGTTCGGCCGCTGAGCCGCCGGTCCGGCGACCGCCGTCGGGCATGGTGACCGCCTGGCCGGGTAGCACGCCTCGTCCGCCGGTGACGAGGTGAGGTGACGGAGTGGCCGGAACGTGGTTGCTGGGCACGGGAGTGGGCGAACCGGGACGTCGGCCCACGGCGCTGCTGGCCGGGGTACGCGAGGAGGAGGCCGGCGACACCGGGTCGGGCACCGCGACGTCGCTGGAGGAGCTGCGGAGGCTCGCCGACACCGACGGGCTCGACGTGGCCGACGCCGTGGTGCAGAACCGGCCCCGGCCGGACCCGGCGACCTATCTCGGCTCCGGCAAGGTCGACGAGCTGGCCGCGCTGGCCGAGCGCACCGGCGCCGAGGTGGTCATCGCCGACGGCGAGCTGTCGCCCGGGCAGATCCGCAACCTGGAGGAACGGGTCGGGGTGCGCGTCGTGGACCGGACGGCACTGATCCTGGACATCTTCGCCGAACACGCCCGCACCGGTGAGGGCCGGCTCCAGGTGGAACTGGCGCAGATCGCGTACCAGCTGCCACGGTTGCGCGGCGACGGCCGGTCGCTGTCGCGGGTCGGTGGCGGCCGCATGGCCGGCGGCGCCGGCATGGGCGTACGCGGACCCGGTGAGATGCGGCTGGAGACGCAGCGCCGGCGGCTGCGGCAGCGGGCGACGCGGCTGCGCCGCAACGCCGCGGAATTGTCCCGGCGGCGGGAGCGGACCCGCAACCGGCGCTCCCGCAACCAGGTGCCCTCGGTGTCGATCACCGGCTACACCAACGCCGGCAAGTCCGCCCTGCTCAACCGGCTGACCGGGGCGGACGCCCAGGTCCAGGACGTGCTGTTCGCGACCCTCGACCCGACCGTGCGGCGGTTGACCGCCGGCGGGCTGACCTTCACGGTCACCGACACGGTCGGCTTCGTGCGGCACCTGCCGCACCAACTGGTGGACGCGTTCCGCTCCACGCTGGAGGAGGTCACCGGCAGCGACCTGGCGCTGCACGTGGTCGACGCGTCCGCGCCCGACGCGCTGGACCAGATCACCACCGTGCACGGGGTGCTGCACGAGATCGGCGCGGGCGACGTGCCCGAGCTGCTCGTCCTCAACAAGATCGACATCGCGCCGCCGGAGTGGGTGGACGCCCTGTGCCGGGCGCACCCGCAGGCGGTGCCCGTCTCCGCGCTGACCGGCGCCGGGATCGCCGAGCTGCGGACGACCCTCGCCGAACGGCTCGCCCGACGCTGACCCCGCCGCGTCAGGCGCGCCGGGCCACGTAGACGGTGTTGGCCGACTGGCCCCCGGTCAGCGGGTTGGGGAACGGCACCACGTGGGTCTGGGCGGTGGCGAAGACCTCGGCGAGCGTGCGCGCGAAGTCCGCGTCGGGCGGATCGTCGGACCAGAGCGCGAACACACCGCCGGGGTGCAGGTGGTCGGCGAGGCGGCGCAGCCCGTCCGGCGTGTAGAACGGGGCGTGCCCCGGGTGCAGCACGTGCCGGGGGGAGTGGTCGATGTCGAGCAGCACGGCGTCGAAGCGGCGTCCCGGCCGGTCCGGGTCGAACCCGTCGCCGTCGACGGCGGCGAAGAAGTCCGCCCGCACGAGGCGGGTCCGCGGGTCGTCGGCCAGCCCGGCGGCGAACGGCAGCAGCCCCCGCCGGTGCCAGTCGATGACGTCCTCGACCGCCTCGACCACGAACAGCGACCGCACCCGCTCGTCGGCCAGCGCGGTGCGGGCGGTGTAGCCGAGACCGAGCCCGCCGACCACCACGTCGAGGTCCGCGCCGGTCAGCGGGGCCAGCCCGAGCCGGGCCAGCTCGATCTCCGCGACCGGGAAGAGACTGGACATCAGGAACTCGTCGTCGAGCTTGACCTCGTACACGTCGACGTCGAGCGCGGGGTCGCGGCGCCGGCGCAGGCTGATGAGCCCGAGCGGCGTCTCCCGCCAGGCCAGTTCCTCGAAGCGGACGCCCACCCGGATCCTCCCTACGCTGCTGCCGTGCGGATGCTATCCGGCCGCGCGCCTGACGCGCCCCGGCCACGCGGGGCAGGCATCGGATCGCCGCCGGCGGGTAAGCCGGCCCGTCGGAGACGGGTCGACGCGGGGAGCGCACGATGGCGGAGATGCTGGCCGGACGGCTGCACCTGACGGACCGGGCGCTGCGGATGGAGACGGTCCCGGTGCCCGAGCCCGCGCACGGGCAGGTGCGGATCCGGGTCGCGGCGGCCGGCGTCTGCCTCTCCGACGTGCACCTGATCGACGGCACGCTGAGCCCGCTCTACCTACCCGGCGACGTGGTGACACTCGGCCACGAGGTGGCCGGGACCGTCGACACGCTCGGCGAGGGGGTGACGGGCTGGCAACCGGGCCAGCGGGTGCTGCTCCAGGCCGGGGAGCGCGACCAGCGCGGCACCGTGTTCACCCGGGGCGTCGACTACGACGGGGGATGGGCCGAGTACGCCGTTGCCAGCGCGGAGACGCTCGTGCCGATCCCCGACGACCTGCCGTTCGAACAGGCCTGCATCATCCCCGACGCGGTCTCCACGCCCTGGGCGGCGGTGACCGACACCGGGCGGACCCGCCCCGGCGAGGCCGTGGCGGTGTGGGGCGTCGGCGGCCTGGGCGCCCACGCCGTGCAACTGCTACGGCTCGTCGGCGCGGCACCGGTGATCGCCCTGGACCCGCTGGACGCCGCCCGCGACCGGGCGCTCGCCCTCGGCGCCGACGCCGTGTTCGACCCGGCCGACGCGGGTCTGCGCGACGCGCTGCTCGGCCTCACCGGCGGGCGCGGACTGGACGTGGCGTTCGACTTCGCGGGCGTGACCCCCGTCCGCGAGCAGGCCCTCACGCTGCTGGGCCGCCGTGGCCGGCTGGTGCTCGCCGGCATCGCCAACAAACCCGTCACCATCGCCTCGGACAGCCCGTTCAACTACCTCCAGCAGGCGGTGCTCGGACACTACGGCTCGGAGGCCGAGCACGTGGTGCAACTGGTGTCGCTGGCCGGGCAGGGACGGCTCGACCTGCGCGCGTCGGTCAGCGACGTGCTGCCACTCGCCGACGCCCCAGAGGCCGTACGGCGGGCGCAGAGCAAGGAGGGCGACCCGATCCGCCTCATCCTGCGGCCCTGAGCGGCGGTCCCGGGTCACACCGGTCCCGGTGCCCGTGCGGCCGTCGGAACCCGCGTGGACCGGCCACCGACGACACGGAGGGTCCACGGGGGATCGACGCAGCGCTTATCCTGTGCCCCGTTCCGTGCACCGGAAGGGGTGGCATGCCGTCGCGGCAGGACCAGCTGCACTCGTACCAGTTCACCGTCCAGCGGGCGGTCGCCGCCCTGGTCATGCGCGAGACGGACCCGGCGCAGTCCCCGTTCCGGCGTCTGGCCGGTGCCGGGCTGGCCAGCGTGCTCGTCGCCGCGATCGGACTGGGCGGCTTCGCGCTGTACGGGCTCTTCGCCGGTGGTGGCAGCGCCTGGCGCGACCCCGGCGCGGTCATCGTGGAGAAGGAGTCCGGCGCCCGGTACGTCTACCGCGAGCGGAAGCTGCACCCGGTGCTCAACTACGCCTCGGCGCTGCTGATCGTCGGCGCGGAGCGGCCGCGGACCGTGCTCGTGTCCCGCCGGTCGATCGACGGGGTGCCCCGCGGCCTTCCGCTGGGCATCGCCGACGCGCCCGACTCGCTGCCCGCCGCGGCCCGGCTGTCGGGCGCGCCCTGGACCGTCTGCTCGCTGCCGCCCGCCGACGCCGGCCGTGCCGTCCCGCGCTCGGCGCTGCTGATCGGCACGGGCACCGCCGGTGGGCGCGAACTCGGCGACGAGGCGCTGCTGCTGCGCCACCCCGACGGCGGACTGCATCTGGTGTGGCACGACCAGCGCCACCGGATCCGCGACACGAACCGGGTGCTGGCCGCGCTGGCCACCACCCGGGCCCGGGCCGTGCCGGCGGCCCCGGCGCTGCTGAACGCGCTGCCGGCCGGCGCCGACCTGGCCCCGCCGCCCGTCCCGTCGCTCGGCGAGCCGTCCGCCCGGGTACCGGGCGCCCGGATCGGCGACGTCTACCTGGTGCGCAACTCCGGGGGCGGCCGGCAGTACGCGGTCGCCGTCCGGGACGGGCTGGCCGGGGTCACCGAGTTGCAGGCGGCACTGCTGCTGGCCCGCACCGGTCAGGGCGAGCCGGAGCCGATCAGCCTCGGCCGGTTCGCGGCCCTGCCCGCGGCGCCCGACCTGGCGCCGGCCGGCCCGGACGCCCCGCCGGCGTCCCCGCCCCGCCTCGCCTCCCTCGACGGCGGGGGCCTGTGCGCCCGGGTGGGTGGTGACGCGGCCGTCGCCCAGGTGCGGGTGGGCGCGGCGCTGCCGGACCTCGCCGGCGCGCCGCGCACCGGCGCCGGGACGGCCGGCGGGGTACGGGCCGACCACGTCGTGGTGGCGCCGGGCCGGGGCGCCGTGGTCGAGGCGGTCCCGGCCCCGGGCGCCACCGGCGGCGCGATCTCGGTGGTCACCGACCTGGGACGCCGGCACGCGGTGACCGACCGCGGCGTGCTCGCCATGCTCGGCTACCGCGACGTGCGTCCGGCGCGGCTGCCGGCCGGCGTCGTGAGCCTCGTGCCCGCCGGCGCCACGCTCGACCCGGCGGCCGCGCGGGCCGTCGCGGCACCCGGCTGACCAGCGCGTCAGAGTGCAGCCCGACCGCCAGGAGCGGCTCACCGGCGACGCCCGGGGTCAGCCCTTCTCCGCGCCGCTGGTGAGCCCCTCGGTGAGCAGCCGCTCGCTGGCGAAGAACAGGAGCACGATCGGCAGGGTGAGGATCACCGAGCCCGCCATCAGCACGGTCTTGGGCACCTCCACACCGTCGGCCAGTTGCGCGAGCCCGAGCGACACCGTCCACCGGTGCGGTTTGTCGACGAGGAAGAGCAGGGCGAAGAGGAACTCGTTCCAGGCGATCATGAAGTCGTAGAGGGCGACGGCCATGATGGACGGCGCGGCGAGGGGCAGGCTGATGCGGCGGATGATGCCGAGGCGGCCGGCGCCGTCGATGGCCGCGGACTCCTCCAGGCTGAGCGGGATCGTCTCGAAGTAGTTCTTGAGCATGTAGACGGAGACCGGCAGGGTCTGCGAGATGTAGACCAGCACCAGGCCGAGCAGCGAGCCGCGCAGCCCCGCCCGGGTGAAGACGACGAAGAGCGGGATGGCGATCACGATGGACGGGAAGAGGTAGACGGCCAGGAACAGGAAGTCGACCTGACGGCGGCCGAAGAAGCGCAGGCGGGAGACCGCGTACGCGCCGGGGATCGCCACGACCAGTGTGAGCAGGGTCGCCGCGAGGGCCACCACGCCGCTGGTGCGGATGAAGGTGACGAAGCCCTGGCCGCCGTCGTCGGTGGCCCTGAGCACCTCGGCGTACGTGGCGACGGTGAGTTCGCCGAGGCCGACCACCAGCGCGCCGGGGTCGAGCAGCAGCCGCTCGACCGGACGCACCGAGAGCACCAGCATGTAGTAGAAGGGGAAGACGGTGACCAGCAGGAACGCGGCGATCACGAGCCGCCGCAGCCAGCGCAGGCTCACCGTCTCGACCCGGTCGCGGTCCATCAGGGCACCCTCCGGGCGAAGAAGCGCAGGTAGATCAGGACGAACACGATGAGCACCACGGCCAGCACGACCGCCTGGGCGGCGGCCGCGCCGATGTCGGTGCGCGCGGTGAGGAACTGGTAGACGCGGACGCTGACCACCTCGGTGCCGGCGGCGCCTCCGGTGAGCAGGTAGACGTCGTCGAACTTGTTGAACGTCATGATGAACCGCAGCACGCCCAGCAGCGCGATCACCGGCATCAGCTGCGGCAGCAGGATGTGGCGGAAGCGCTGGGTGGGGGTGGCGCCGTCGACCCGCGCGGCCTCCTCCAGGTCGGCGGGCACCGCCTGGAGGCGGGCGAGCAGGAACAGGAACGCGAACGGGAAGTAGCGCCACGCCTCGAAGGCGATAACCGTGGCGAGGGCGGTGGACTCCTGGGAGAGGAACGGGACGGGGGCGTCCCAGCCGAGCAGCCGCCGGCCCCAGTGGTTCACGATGCCGAGCTGCGGGTCGAGCATCACCTGCCAGACGAAGGTCATGGCGACCACGGGCGCCACGTACGGCAGCAGCATCGACGCCCGGACCAGGGTGCGGCCCCGGAACGGCCGGCGGACGACGAGCGCCGCCACCAGGCCGAGCGCGATCGACCCGGCGGTGCTGCCGATGCTGTAGACGAGCGTGGTGACCAGCGAGTCGGCGAAGCCGGGGGTGTGCAGTACGCGGTCGATGTTGTCGAGGGTGAACTCGCCGAACAGCCCGGTGCGGCGCAGCGTGGCGAGCCGGACCCGCTGGAACGCCAGCACCACCGTCCAGACGATCGGGATGCCGATGACCGCGATCACGACGAGCAGGGTCGGCGCGACCAGGGCGAGGCCGGCGCGGGACTCGCGTCGCCGCAGGGTCAGGGGTCGGCGGCGGGGGCGGGGCGCCGGCCGTGCCCGGGTGGGGGAGCGGCCGGTGCCCGGCGTCGTGGTGGTCAATTGAGGCCCGCCTTGATCGCCTCCACGTCCTTCTTGGCGCGGGCGGCGGCCGCCGCGGCGT
Source organism: Micromonospora globbae (assembly GCF_036184225.1). Lineage (NCBI taxonomy): Bacteria > Bacillati > Actinomycetota > Actinomycetes > Micromonosporales > Micromonosporaceae > Micromonospora > Micromonospora globbae. The sequence goes on along the minus strand of NZ_CP108084.1, from coordinate 2,569,566 downwards.
CGGACTTCCCGCCGATGAGGTCGGCCAGCGCCTTCGGCACCGGCAGTTCACCGAGGATGGCGCCGACGAGCGTGCCCTGGCCCTGGGTCAGGCCCCAGCGCTGGAACGTGTCGGGGCTGGTTCGCAGGGTGTCGAGCAGCGGGGCGCCGTAGATCTCGGCGAGTGGCTTCTTCGCGTCCACACCGGCCTGGCTGCCGTTCCAGGCGGTGCGGAACTTCTCCGGGTCGTCGGCGGTGCCGGCGCGTACGGGGAACCGGCCCTCGGGGGACATGCCGAACCAGCGGGGGTACGCCTCGTCGAGCATGTATTGGACGAAGCGGGTCGCCGGGTCGGTTGCGGCGCCGTCGAGCACCGCCCACGAGCTGATCTCGCCGTACTGGGCGGGTTCGGTGCCGTTGGGGCCCTTGATGGCGGTGACGAATGCGCTGTTCCTGGCGAGGAACGTGGGGTCGGCCGCGCACTGGGGGCAGGTGGGCCGGGCGTCGTTGCGCAGCCCGGCCAGCTCGTCGAGGATGAACGGCGACCAGACGAGCATGGCGGCCTTGCCGGCGAAGTACGTGGCGCGGGTGGTGTCCACGTCCTGGGCGCCCTTCACGGAGTGGTTGCGCATCAGGTCGCCGTAGAAGCGGAAGGCCTCCACGCACGGCGGCGAGTCGAGCGTCACGGCGCCGGAGTCGTCGGTGAGCTGGCATCCGTTGGCCAGGGCCAGGTGCTCGAAGGTCTGCTGGGTGAAGACGTCACCGGGTGCGGTCGCCGCGGTGATTCCGGCGATCCCGCCGGTGTGGAGCCGGGCCGCCGCGGTGGCGATCTTCTCGTACGTGTCGGGCGCCGGCAGGCCGGCGGCGTCGAAGAGGTCCTTGCGGTAGACGAGCAGTTGTCCCCACCCGTCGCTGGGCACCGCGAGCTGCCGGCCGTCGTCGGCGGTCAGCTCCAGGGCCCGGGCCGAGAACGTCTGCCGGCCGAGCGCCTCCACGATGTCGCCGTTGGCGTCGGGGTGCAGCAGGTCGTTGCCGGCCAGTGTGCGGACGCCGGCCAGCGGGACGGCCCCGACCACGTCGGGCAGTTCACCGGCCGCGGCGCTGGAGGCGATGAGCGACGGGAACTGGTCCTCGTTGAGGGTGACCAGCTCGACCTGGACGCCGGTGGCGGCGGTGAAGTCCGCGACGATGGCACGGGTGGCCGTTACGCGGTCGGCGACGTCCTCCAGGCTCCACACCGTGATCCGGTTGTTGTCGCTGTCGGCGTCGTCGTCGCCGCAGGCCACGAGGGTGGCGCCGAGAAGGGCGAGGATCAGGGGAGCGGCGAGCGTCCGCATCGGAGTGAATGACATCGACGGCACTCCTCTCGAAGGGTACATGGCGGATTCAACCCCTTCGATTGATCAATGACAAGACATATGCCGATTTTTTGTTCTAGGATGGAACTCAGTGCTACCGGGATGTGACTCATGGTCAACTGGGTTGTCTCCTTGGCCGGGCCCCGCAGGATCAGCCTCGAGCCCTGCCCCCGGGATCCGCTCGGTCCCGGCCAGGTCCGGGTGCGCACCCGCTACTCCGGCATCTCCGCCGGCACCGAGCTGACCCTCTACCGGGGCAGCAACCCCCGCCTCAGCAAGGACTGGGACGACGCCGCCCGGATGTTCGTGCCCCGCCAGTCCCCGGTGCCCTACCCCCTGGTCGGCTTCGGCTACGAGGAGGTCGGCGAGATCGTCGAGGTGGCGCCGGAGGTCATCGACCGGCATCCCGGTCAGCTCGTCTGGGGGATCTGGGGCCACCGGGCCGAGGCGGTCCTGGCCGCCGACGCCGTCCACCCCCTGCCACCCGGGCTCGACCCGCTCGCCGCCGTCTTCGCCCGACCCGGCGCCATCGCGCTCACCGCCGTGCTCGCCGGGGACCTGCACCTCGGCGACTGGGTCGGCGTCTTCGGGCAGGGCGTCATCGGGCTGCTCGCCACCCGGCTCGCCGTGCTCTCCGGCGCCCGGGTCGTGGCCGTGGACCGCATCGCCGACCGGCTGGCCCACGCCACCCGCTACGGCGCCCGGACCACCGTCGACGCGACAACCGAGTCGGCGGCCGCCGTGCTGCGCGGCGCCACCGGTGGCCGGGGCGCCGACGTCTGCCTCGAGTTGTCCGGGGCGTACCCGGCGCTGCACGAGGCGATCCGGGCCACCACCCACGCCGGCCGCGTCGTGGCCGCCGGCTTCTACCAGGGGCAGGCCGACGGCCTCGGCCTCGGCGAGGAGTTCCACCACAACCGGATCCAGCTGGTGGCGGCCCAGGTCTCCGGGCCGACCCCGGCGCCCGGCCTGGCCGGCCGGTGGTCCGGCGCCCGCGTCGCCCAGACCTTCATGGACCTGGTCGCCGAGGGAAGCGTGGACCCGCTGCCGCTGGTGAGTCATGTCGTCGACGCGGGCGCGGTGGCCGACGCGCTGGCGTTGCTCGACCGCGGTGACGGTGACGTCCTCCAAGTGGTGCTGAGGTTCCCATGACCATCCCCATCGCCTGCCAGGAGCAACTCCTGCCGGGCACCGACCTGATCCAGAAGTACGCCCTGGCCGTCGCGCTCGGCTACGACGGCATCGAGCTGCGCGGGCGCGGCGACCTCGCCTTCGCCCGCCGCCTGCCCGAACTGCGCCGGGCCCGCGCCGCCGGCGTCGTCATGCCCACCGTCTGCGTCGAGATGGACCACTTCATCGGCGACTTCGACCCCGTACGCTCCGCCGACGCCGTCCGTAACCTGCGCTCCCAGCTCTCCGTCATCGCCGAGCTGGGCGGCGTCGGGGCGATGACCCCCGCGGCCTGGGGCATGTTCTCCCGGCGGCTGCCGCCGTTCGAGCCGCCCCGCCCGCCGGCCGGTGACCGGCAGGTGCTCCTGGACGCGCTCGGCGCGCTCGGTGAGCACGCCCGCGCCGAAGGGGTCACCCTCTTCCTGGAACCGCTCAACCGGTACGAGGACCACATGGTCAACCGGCTCGACGAGGCGGTGGTGCTCTGCGCCGCGCTCGGCCTGCCCTCGGTGCGGGTGGTCGCCGACACCTTCCACATGAACATCGAGGAGGACGACGTGCACCGGGCGCTGCGCGCCGCCGCGCCCTACCTGGGGCACGTGCAGGTCAGCGACTCCAACCGGTACCAGCCGGGCGCCGGCCACCTCGACTGGCGCGCCCTGGTCCGCACCCTTCTGGAGATCGGCTACGGGGGGTGGCTGGCCCTGGAGTGCCGGCTGCGCGGCGACCCGGTCCGGGCGTTGCAACAGGCCGCTGCGGTGCTGCGGCACGCCGAGCCCCGGCAGGCCGCCGCGTGACCGCCGCCGAACCGGCGGGGCCCGGCGTGAGCGCCGACGAACCGGCGGACCCCGGCGTGAGCGCCGTCGAACCGGCGGGGCCCGGCGTGAGCGCCGGTGCGCCCGGCGGGAACACCGCTGGACCGGAGGGGGACGGCGTGAGCGCCGGTGCGGCGGAGGGGCCCGGCGCCGACACGGAACGGCTGTGGCGGCTCGCCGTGGCCACGCTGGACGGCAACTGGGAGCACGACCACACGGTGCCGTCCCGCACCCTCTACCCGCACCAGTGGAGCTGGGACTCGGCGTTCATCGCCGTCGGGCTGGCGCACGTCCGCCCCGACCGTGCCTGGCGGGAGCTGGAGAGCCTGTTCCGGGCCCAGTGGGCCGACGGGCGGGTGCCGCACATCGTGTTCAACCCGCGGCTGCCCGTCGGCGCGTACTTTCCCGGGCCGGAGTTCTGGGCGTCCGACCGGGCCGACGGCGCGCCGGCCGCGGCGACCTCCGGCCTGGTGCAACCGCCCGTGCACGCGCTCACCGCCTGGCTCGCCTACCGTCGGGCGCCCTCGGACGCGGCCCGCGCGGCCCTGGCGCGGCTCTACCCCCGGCTGGTGGCCCAGCAGCGCTACCTCGCCACCCGGCGGGACGTGGGCGGCGGCGGGCTGGCCTGCGTGGTGCACCCGTGGGAATCCGGCCTCGACAACAGCCCCGCCTGGGACGGCCCGATGGCCGCCGTGCCGGCCGACGTCGCGGTGATGCGCGCGTACCGGCGGCACGACACCCGGCACGCGCCCGCCGCGCACCGCCCCACGGACCTGGACTACGCGCGGTACGTGGCGATCGTCGCCGGCTACCGCGACGGCGGCTACCGCGACGACGACCTGGGCCGGCGGCACCCGTTCCTCGTGGAGTGCCCGCTGTTCAACGCGGCGGCCGGCGCCGCCGAGCACGCGCTGGCCCGGATCGCGCCGCTGGTCGGCGCCGACCCCGGGCCGCACCGGGAGCGGGCGGCCGGCATCACCGAGGCCCTGGTGCGCCGGCTGTACGACCCGCGGACCGGGACGTTCCGGCCCCGCGACCTGCGGACCGGGCGGCTGGTGCCGGCGCGGACGGTGCTCGGGCTGGCGCCCCTGATCCTGCCGGACCTGCCGGCGCCGCAGGTCGCGGCGGTCGTGACCGAGGCGTGTTCGGCGCGGTTCGGTGTGGCCCGACAGATGGATCGGCCGTTGCCCAGCTACGACCGGACCGCGCCGGACTTCGAGCCGCTGCGCTACTGGCGCGGGCCGAGCTGGATGAACATCAACTGGCTGGTCCGCCGCGGTCTGCTCGCCCACGGCCGGGCCGATCTCGCCGACGGCCTGCGCCGGTCCATGCTCGGGCTGGTCGCGGGCGCCGGCTGCCACGAGTACTTCCATCCGGACACCGGCGCGGGGCTCGGCTCACCCGCGTTCGGCTGGACCGCCGCGCTCGTGCTCGACCTGCTGGCCCGCGAGCCCGCGCCCGCCGGCGCGGCCGGCGGGCGGCCGGCCGTGTGACGGGTGGTCAGGCGGGCGTGGCGACGCCCTCGGCGGCGAGGCGCTCGGACCGCCGCCGACCCCACTCGCCGAGCGGGCGCAGCGCCTCGTTGAGCGACGCGCCGTGCTCGGTGAGGGAGTACTCCACCCGCGGCGGGACCTCGCGGTAGACCTCACGGTGGATCAGCCCGTCCTCCTCCATCTCCCGCAGGTGCTGGATGAGCATCTTCTCGCTGACGCCGGGCAGGCCGCGCCTCAGCTCACCGAAACGGCGGGTGCCGTAGTTGTTCAGCTCCCACAGGATCAGCGACTTCCACTTGCCCGACACCACGTCCATGGCGGCGTCGATGCCGCAGATGTAGGGGCCGCGCCTGGCGCCGGATGTCATCGGACCTCCAACGGTGTCCCGTCCTCACTTACCTGGAGGTAAGTATTGAACAAATTAGTGGGTACTTGTCGCTCCGACGGTACCCGGGAAGCATGGTCATCGGCGCGCCCGTCACCTCACCGACCACAGCAGAGGAAATCCGATGACCACCAGCACCACGTTCCTGGGACTGGGAGCGATGGGCACCGCGCTCGCGACCGCGGCCCTCGACGCCGGCCGACCCGCCGTCGTCTGGAACCGCACCCCGCAGCGGACGCACGACCTCGCCGCGCGCGGCGCCGCCGTCGCGGCGACCGTCGCCGAGGCCGTCGCCGGTGACGGCGTGATCGTCGTCTGCCTGTTCGACCACCGGTCCGTGCACGCCGTACTCGACCCCGTCGCCGCCGAGCTGTCCGGGCGTACGGTCGTCAACCTGACCACCACGACCCCGAACGAGTCCCGCGAACTCGCCACCTGGACCGCCCAGCACGGCGCCACCTACCTCGACGGCGCCATCATGGCCGTCCCGGAGACGATCGGCCAGCCGGGCGCGGCGATCCTGTACAGCGGATCGGACGCCGCGTTCACCCGCCACCGCGCGCTGCTGGACCTGTGGGGCACCAGCAGCTTCGTCGGGACGGACGCCGGCCTGGCACCGCTGCACGACATGGCCATGCTCGTCGGCATGTACACGATGTTCGCCGGCTTCCTGCACGGCGCGGCGATGGTCGGCTCCGAGGGTGTGTCGGCGACGGAGTTCACCGCGCGGCAGGCGCCCTTCCTCGCCGCCATGACCGGCCAGCTCGCCGGTCTCGCCGCAACGGTCGACGCCAAGGACTACACCGGCGCCGGGCAGCAGAGCCTGCGGTTCACCGAGGCCGCCCTGGCGGCCCTGCTGCGCGCCACGGCCGAGCAGGGCGTCAACGGGGAGGTGCTCAAACCCGTGCACGACATCGTCACCCGGCAGATCGCCGCCGGGTACGGCGAGCACGGCACCGCCCGCATCGTCGAGGAGCTGAGGAGCGCCCGGTGAGCGCCACCCGTACCCCTGTCACCGTCATCGGTCTGGGCCCGATGGGCCAGGCCATGGCCGCGACCCTGATGCGCGCCGGGCACCCCGTCACGGTGTGGAACCGCACGCCCTCCCGCGCCGACGACCTCGTCGCCGCGGGCGCCACCCGGGCCGACACGCCGGCGGACGCCGTGGCCGCCAGCGACGTGGTCATCCTCAGCCTCACCGACTATCCGGCGATGTACGACATCCTCGGCCCGGTCGTGGACGACCCACGCCGGGTCCTCGCCGGCCGGGTCCTGGTGAACCTGAGCTCCGACACGCCCGACGCCTCTCGGGCCGCCGCCGAGTGGGCCGCCGGACACGGCGCCGACTTCGTGACGGGCGGCGTGATGGTGCCCGCGCCCGCGGTCGGCACCCCCGCCGCCCACGTGTTCTACAGCGGCCCGAAGGCGGTGTTCGACGCGCACGAGCCGGTGCTGCGCCCGATCGGGCGCCCCGCGTACCTCGGGGAGGACCCCGGGCTGGCGCAGCTGTTCTACCAGGCCCACCTCGACGTGTTCCTCACCGCCCTGGCGAGCCTCCTGCACGCCACGGCCCTCGTCACGGCGGCCGGCGTGCCGGCCGGCGACTTCCTGCCCGGCGCGCTCGACCTGCTCACCGACATCCCCGCGATGATCGGCGACGGGCGGGAGCTGGCTCGCGAGCTGGAGGCCGGTGAACACCCGGGCCACCTGAGCACCGCCCGGATGATGGGCGCCACGGCGGACCACATCGTGCGTACGAGCCAGCGGGCCGGCGTCGACCTCGCGCTGCCGGACGCCGTGAAGTCGTACTACGACCGGGCGATCGCCGCCGGGCACGGCGACCGGAACTGGACGGCCCTCTTCGAGGTGGTCAGGGCGCGACCCTGAGCCGGACGCGCGGCGGCCGGGCGGAACCTCCCCGCCCGGCCGCCGGCGTCACCGACCGGCGGCTACAGCAGATTGGTGATCACCCAGTTGGACGGTCCGCCGTTCTGGGTCATGCCCTCCGGCGTGAAACAGGCCGTCTGGTCGCCGGTGGTCTCGGTGATGACCTGCCGCACCTGCGCACCGGCGTACAGGCCCGACGTGATGGGCCCGTCGGCGATGGCCAGCAGCTGGCCGTTGACGGTGTTGGAGAACCGGAGCGTCCAGTTCCAGTTGCTGGTCTCGCCGGTGTTCCAGTGGAACGTCTGTGTGCCGGTGCCGCCGGCGAGCAGTGCGGTGCACGACGTCGTGAACGTTCCCGAGAACGGTGCGACGAACGACAGCTGGGTGAGCGGCCGGGCGAGGTCGACGCACGCCACGGCCGTGTCCTGCCCGCTGATCGTCACCGTCTGAGGCGTGTTGGTGAGCCCCGGGCTGTAGTTGATGACGTTCGTGCCGGTGCAGGTGACCGAGATGAGCGTGGACGCCGACGCGGGCTGAGCGACCGCGAGGAACCCCAGCAGAAGCGCGGCAGCGCTGGCGATCGAGAGGGCCTTCTTCGTCATCGCGAACTCCTCGTGCGATGGTCGGGCGGGGTCGCCGGCCGGGGCGCGGCACACGCGCACAGCCTCTCGTCGTCGATGGGCGGCGGCGAAACCCCCATGTGGAACCTCAGGGGCGTGCACGTCTGGCTGATCCGGCGCGCGCCGGCCCCTGGTATCGGCTGAGTTTGGCTGGGTGGCCACCCAACACACAGCGTAACCAACCCTGCGCCGGTGGTGCATCGCCTGTTGGGACGACTTCGGACGGTTGGGGGCGACCACCGGCCGGGCCGCAGTCGCCGCCGGACGCCGCCCGCCTGCTCAGCCGCCGAGCAGCCGGGCGAGGGCGTGCAGCGCCGTGCGGACGCTCGCGTCGTCGGCGCTGAGGCTGACCCGCAGCCCGGCCGGCGCGCTGCGCCGGGCCGCGAACTCCGCCGTGCCGGCCACCGCGAGACCGCGGCGCCGGGCCCGCTCGGCAACCTGCCCACCGTCGCCGTCGAGGCGTATCCAGGCGAACGGGGCCGGCCCGGGCGCGTACACCCGGTCCCCGAGCAGGTCCCGGGCGAGCGCGGCGCGGGCGGCCAGCTCGGCGGCCCGCGCCGCGGCGAGCGGGACGGCGGCGCCCCCGAGCACGAGCTGGGTGGCCACCTCGGCGACCAGCGGGGCGGGCGCCCAGGCCAGTGCCCGGGCGGCGGCGCTCAGCGGGGCGGCGAGCGACGGTGGGGCGTACCGGTAGCCGATCCGCAGTCCCGGCGCCAGGGTCTTGGTGATGCCGCCGAGCAGCACGGTGCGCGGGTGCAGCGCGGCCACCGGTGGCGGCCGGTCCGGCAGCAGCGCCCCGAAGGGGTCTTCCTCGATGACGGGCAGGTCGTGGGCGGCGGCCACCGCCGCGATCTCCTGCCGACGCCGGGCGGGCATGGTGACCACGGTCGGGTTGTGCAGGGTGGGATGCAGGTGCAGGGCCGCCACCCGACGCCGGGCGCAGATCCGGTCGACGGCGTCCGGTCGGGGCCCCCACTCGTCGCTGGGCACCGTGGCCAGTTCGACGCGGAGCAACCGGGCCGCCGCGAGCAGCCCCGGGTTGGTCAGCTCGGTGGTGACCACGACGTGCCGGGGCTGTGCCAGCGTTGCGAGGGCCGCGGCGAGCCCGTGCTGGCCGCCGGCGGTCACCTCGACGTGCGCGGGGTCGGGGCGCCAGTCGCCGTACGCCAGCCAGCGGGCGCCGGCGATGCGGTGCCGTACGGCGTCGGCGTCCTCGCCGCTGACCGCGAGCGGGTCGGCGGCGATGCGGTGCAGCACCGGCGCCACCGCCCGGTGCACCGCCCCGTGGCCGGGCGGGTGCACCGTGGCGAGGTCGAGCAGGGCAGCGCCCGGGGCGGCCGGCCGGGACGGGGCCGGCGCCACGAACGTCCCGCGGCCGACCTCCCCGGTGAGTAGCCCGCGCCGGACGGCGACCTGGTAGGCCCGTCCCACGGTGGCGACGGTCACCCCGAGCCGCCGGGCCAGTTCCCGCTGCGGCGGCAGCCGCTCGCCGGGCCTGAGCCGGCCGGCGGCGATGTCCGCGCCGATCGCGTCGGCGAGGGCGAGGTAGCGGGGGACGCCGGTCGGCGGCGCGGGGGGCTCCCAGATTGTCACCGTGACAATCTAGCCGCCGGGGTGCTCGCCGCTCACCGGATTGTCACCGTGACAATCGCCGTCGCCGGGTTCCCGCGGCGGGCCGGCGAGGCTGCCCTCATGTCCCTCGACCTGTGGCGGCACGCCACCTTCCGCCGTCTCTGGCTCTCCGACGCGGTGAGCACGCTCGGAACCCACGTCACCGCCGTCGCGCTCCCGCTGGCCGCCCTGACGGTGCTCGGCTCCGGCGCCGCCGGGGTGGCCGCGCTCACCGCCGCGAGCACCGCCCCGTACCTGCTGCTCGGCATCCCGGCCGGCGCGATCGTCGACCGGCTGCCCCGCCGGGCGGTCCTGGTCGTGGCGGACCTGGTCCGGGCGGCGCTGCTGGCCAGCGTGCCGCTGGCCTGGGCCGCCGGGCTGCTCACCCTGACCCACCTGGTGCTCGTGGCGCTGCTCGCCGGGGCGGCGACGGTGCTGTTCGACGTGGCGTACTTCGCCGCCGTGCCGGCCGTCGTGCCGCCCGGTCGGCTGGCCGACGCCAACGCGCGGCTGGAGGCGGCACGGGCGGTCGGCCAGACCGCCGGGCCCGGCGTGGCCGGGGTGCTGGTCGGCGCGCTCGGTGCGCCTGCCGCCCTCCTGGTCGACGTGGCCAGCTTCGTCGCCTCGGCGTTGTTCCTGGCGCGTACGCCCCGGCTGGCCCGCTCCCGCGCCGGCCGCGCCGGGGTCTGGCGCGACGCCGCCGGCGGCGTCCACTTCGTCCTGCGGCAACCGGTGGTCCGCGCGCTCACGCTCTGCTCGGGGCTCACCAACCTCTGGCACGCCGGATTCCTGGCCATGCTGATGGTGTACGCGGTGCGCGACCTGCGGCTGCCCGCCGCGACGGTCGGGCTGCTGGTGGCCGGCGCGAACGTGGGCTACGTGCTCGGCGCGGCGGTGGCCCGGCCACTGCGGGACCGGGTCGGCCTCGGCCGCGCGATCACCGGCGCGGCGGCACTGCAGGGCGGCGCCGCGCTGGTCCTGTTGGCGCAGCCGGTCTGGATCGCCGCGGGGCTGGCCGTCGGCGCGTTCGCCAGCGGCCTCTACAACGTCAACGCGGTCAGCCTCCGGCAGGCGGCGACGCCGCCGGCGATGCTGTCGCGGATGACCGCCACCAGCCGGTTCGTCATCTGGGGCGCCATGCCGCTCGGCGCCGCCCTCGGCGGTGCGGTGACCGGGCTGCTCGGGGCCCCGGGCTACCTGGCCCTGGCGTCCGCCGGCATGGCCGCCGCGGCGCTGCTCACCCTCGCGTCGCCGGTGTGGCGCACCGCCCGGTTCCCGCAGCCGCCGACCGACCCGGCGGGCCGGGAGGTGACCGACGCGGGGGCCGTCCGTGCCTGAGCCGGGCGCTTCCGGCCGGGAGGGGACGCGTACGGGCTGGGCGGCCTCGGCCGGGAGCGGGGTGCTGCGCGGTGTCGTTTGCGCTGCCCGGCGCGGGGTAAGCGCGGTGCCGGACGAGGGAGGGGCGGCGTGCGGTTTCCCCGCTTCATCGACGCGGTGTCCCGGCGGTCCGGGCTTCCGCCGGAGCAGGCCGCCACCGTCGCCCGCGCCGTGTTGCAGACGATGGCCGAGCGCGTCAGCGGCGGGCCGGCGGACGACCTCGCCGGGCACCTGCCGGACGAGGTGGACGGCTACCTGAACCGGGACACTCCCGGTGCGGCGGCGGGCGGTTCCCCGACCGGGCCCGGCGAGTTCCTGCGGCGGGTGGGGGAGCGGGCCGGGGTGGACGACGCGACGGCGCGCATCGGGACCGGCGCCGTGTTCGCGACCCTCCGGGAGGCGGTGACGGTCGCCGAGTTCCGGGAGATGGTGGCGCGGCTGCCGCGCGCCGGGGACGGCGGAGTGGCCCCTCGCCCGCCGTCGTACGATGGCTGATCAGGGACCAGGTGCGGCAAGCTGTCCAAGGTCCGACATCCGGCGAGTTTCCGGAAAGTTTCCGGTCAGTAGCGGTAGTTGACCGCAAAAATATTCGCCTCGCCTCCTCTACGCGGTAACTCCTCAACGCGCTAGGGGGATGATCGGACTATTTCCTCCGTCCCTCGTCTGAGGCTCCGGTCGGCTCTTCGGCCGGACTGTCATCGACGATCTTTTCACCCAGGTATCGAGACTTATGCTGCTTCCATTGTGAAGTCCTGGGGGGGATCATGATCACGCTTGTCCAAGGCTGCGCGTCCGTCCTCTGTGGAGCGCACACCGCGTCCTGAGATGGCGAACGACACCCTGATCCATCGCTTCGGCGATGTCGCCGCCGCCTGCCCCGAGCAGCCCGCCGTCCTCGGCGAGACCCGACGGTTCAGCTACGCCGAACTGGCCGGCCTTGCCGGTGGGTACGCCGACGCGCTCACGGCCGCCGGCGCCCGGCCGGGCGACCGGGTCGCGCTGCTCACCGCGCACGGGGCCCCGACCATCGCCGCGATCCTCGGCACGCTCGCGGCCGGGTGCGCGTACGTGCCGCTGGACCCGGGCTTCCCCCGCCGGCGACTGCGGCACATGCTCGCCGCCGCCGGCGTACGCACCGTCCTGTGTAAATCCGAGCACGAGGAGCTGGCCCGCGCGCTGGACGTCGACGGCACCACGGTCCTCGTCGTGGACGACCCCGACCCGGCGCCGCTGCGCCCGCGACCGGTCGACCCCGACGCGCTGGCGTACGTGCTGTTCACCTCCGGCTCGACGGGCCTGCCCAAGGCGGTCGGCCAGACCCACCGCAACCTCCTGCACGTCGTCCGCAACCAGATCGACACGCTCGACATCGGCCCGGCCGACCGGCTCAGCCTGCTCGCCTCGTTCAGCTTCGACGCGGCCATCCCCGACCTCTACCCGGCCCTGCTCACCGGCGCCGCCGTGATCCCCGTCGACCTGCGCCGGCACGGGCTGGCACACGCCGTCGACCAGCTCGCCCGTCACGGCGTCACCGTCTACCACTCGACCCCGACCGTCTACCGGTTCCTCCTGGACACCCCCGGCGTCGAACGGCTGGACCGGGTACGCGTCGTGCTGCTCGGTGGCGAGCAGGCCACGTGGGCCGACGTCGCCCGCGGCCGTGGCCGGTTCGCCCCCGGATGCGTGCTCGTCAACGGCTACGGCGCGACGGAGATGACGTTCGCGGCCCGGTACGTGACGCCCCTGGCCGAGGCCGACCCGGCGGCCACCGGCCCGCTGCCCATCGGCACCGCGCTGCCCGGCTACCAGCTGCGCCTCGCCGACGACGGCGAGATCGTGGTGCGCAGCGTCCACCTCGCCCCCGGCTACCTCGACCGGGACAGCGACCGGTTCACCACCGACCCCGACGGGGTGCCGGCGTACCGGACGGGCGACCTCGGCGAGCGGCTGCCCACCGGCGAACTGCGCTGCCTCGGCCGGCTCGACCGGCAGGTCAAGGTGCGCGGCTTCCGGATCGAGCTGACCGAGATCGAGGCCGTCCTCGCCGCCGAGCCGGGCGTCGCCGCGGCCCGGGCCATCGCCCGCGACGGCGAACTGCTGGCCTACGTCCGCCCCGCCGCCGGCCCGCTGGACCCGGCCGCCCTGCGCGCCTCGCTCGCCGACCAGCTGCCCGAGTACGCGGTGCCGCGCGCCGTCGTGCCGATCGACGAGTTCCCGCTCACGGTGACCGGCAAGGTCGACGAACGCGCGCTGCCGGACCCCGACCGCCGGGTGCCGCCCGGAGCGGAGCCCCGTACGCCCACCGAGCGGGCCGTGCACGACATTTGGTGCGCCGTGCTCGGCCGCGACGCCGTCGGACGCACCGACAACTTCTTCGACGTCGGCGGGCAGTCCCTGCTCCTGGGCCAGGTGCAGCAGCGACTCGCCCAGCGCTTCGGGGTGCGGCTGCCGATGCTGCGCCTGTTCGACCACCCGACCGTGGCCGCGCAGGCGCGGCTGCTCGACGACCCGCCGGCCGACCGCGCCCCCGCCCCGGCCCTCGCCGCCCCGCCCGCGCCCTCGGTGGCGGCCCGCGAGTACACCGGCGACGAGATCGCCGTGGTGGGCCTCGCCGGCCGGTTCCCGGGCGCGCCCGACGTGGCCACCTTCTGGTGGAACCTCTGCGCCGGGGTCGACTCCATCCACGACCACACCGACGCCGAGCTGGCCGCGCTCGGGATCGGACCGACGCTGCGCGCCGACCCGCGGCACGTGCGGGCCGCCGGCCGGCTCGACGGCGTCGCCGACTTCGACGCCGAGTTCTTCTCCTTCGCCGAGCAGGAGGCGGCGCGGACCGACCCGCAGCACCGGCTGTTCCTGGAGACGGCCTGGGAGGCGCTGGAGGACGCCGGCCACGACCCGTCGCGCTTCCCCGGCCTCGTCGGGGTCTTCTCCGCCACCTCGGCCAACCGGTACTTCCTGTTCCACCTCATGGACAACCCGGCCGTCGTGGGCGACGTGGACCCGGACGACTGGGAGGCCCGGCTCATCGGCCGGCAGTTCACCGACCACCTGCCCGGGCAGGTGGCGTACCGGCTGGGGCTGACCGGCCCGGCGGTCGCCGTGCAGAGCGCCTGCTCCAGCTCGCTGGTCGCCGTCTGCCTCGCCGCGCAGAGCCTCGCCGACTACCAGTGCGACATCGCCCTCGCCGGCGGCGTGAACGTCACCTGGCCCCGGTACCGCCACACCCCCGGCGGTCTCGCCTCGCCGGACGGGCGGTGCCGCGCCTTCGACGAGGCCGCCAGCGGCTCCGGCTTCGGCTCCGGCGTGGGCGTGGTCGCGCTGCGCCGGCTCGCCGACGCGCAGGCCGACGGCGACCGCGTCTACGCGGTCCTGCCCGGCTGGGCCGTGACCAACGACGGCCCCGACCGGGCGGGCTTCGCCGTGCCCGGCCCCGCCGGACAGGCCGCCGCGGTGGCGAACGCGCTCGCCGCCGCCGAGGTCGCGCCCGGCGAGGTCCGGTTCGTCGAGGCCCACGGCAGCGGCACGCCGCTCGGCGACGCCATCGAGGTGGCGGCGCTGCACGAGGTGTACGCGGGCGGCCCGGCCGACAGCTGCGCCCTCGGCTCGGTCAAGACCAACATCGGGCACCTGGACGCCGGCGCCGGGATCGCCAGCCTCATCAAGGCGGTCCTCGCCGTGCAGCACGGCGTGATCCCGCCGAACCTGCACTTCACCCGCCCGCACCCGGAGATCGACCTCGCGGCCGGTCCGTTCTACGTGCCCACGAAGGTGCGGGACTGGCCGGAGGCGCCGCGCCGGGTCGCCGGGGTCAGCTCGTTCGGGCTCGGCGGCACCAACGCCCACGTGATCGTCGAGCAGCCGCCCCCGGCCGAGCCGGTCGACGCGCCGGCGCCCGCCGCGCACCTGCTGCCGGTCTCCGCGCGGACCCCGGCGGCGCTGGCGGAGGCGCTGCGCCGGCTGCGGCGCCACCTCGCCGGCGCGGCCCCGGCGCTCGCCGAGGTGGCCGCCACCCTGGCCCTCGGCCGGCGGGCGTTCGCCTGCCGCGCCGCGGTGGTCGCCGCCGACCTGCCCGGTGCGCTGGCCGCCCTCGACGAGCTGCTGGACACCGGCGTCCCGGTCGCCGGCGAGCCGGGCGAGCTGCGCGAGCTGGCTGCCGCCTGGGTGGCCGGCCGGGACGTGGACTGGACGGTGCTGCACCCCGAGGGCGCGGTGCGGCGCACCGGGCTGCCCACCTACCCGTTCCAGCGGCAGCGGTACTGGATCGACCCCCCTCAGAAAGGCACGCGGTGAACTGGTTCGTCTCCGCCGGTGGCCGTGACCCGGCCCCGGTGCAGCTGTTCTGCCTGCCGTACGCCGGCGCCGGCGCCAGCGCGTTCCGGCACTGGCAGGGCGGCCTCGGCCCGGGCGTCGAGGTGCTGCCGGTGCAGTTGCCCGGCCGGGAGAACCGGATCACCGAGGACCCGCGGTTCCAGGTGGCCGACGTCGCCCGGGCCGTCGCCGAGCGGGCCACCGGCCCCTACGCCCTGTACGGCCACTCGATGGGCGGCCGGCTCGGCTTCGAGGTGGTGCGCGAGCTGCGCCGCGAGGGGTGCCCGCTGCCGCTGCGGCTCTACGTCGGCGGGGCACGGGCCCCGCACGTGACGGCGCCGAGCCTCTTCGACGGCCTGTCCACCGTGGACGACGACGAGCTGCTGCGCCGTCTCGGCGAGGGCGGCGGCCTTCCGGCCGAGGTGCTCGAGCACCCCGAGCTGGTGGAGCTGCTGCTTCCGCTGCTGCGCGCCGACTTCGGCCGGGTGGACAGCTACCGGTACGTGCCCGGCGAGCCGCTGCCCGTGCCCATCGTGGCGTTCAGCGGCCGGCACGACCGGGCGGTGACCCGCGCGCACAGCGAGGCGTGGCGCGAGCACACCGCCGCCGGGTTCACCCTGCACGAGATCGACGGCGGGCACTTCTTCCTGCACGACGCGCTGGACGAGCTGCTGTCCGTGATCCGCGCCGACCTCGACGCGGCCCTCGCCCAGCCGCCGGCCGCGGCGACCGCCGTCGCACCGGCGACCGCCGCCGCACCGGCGGACACCGCCGCGCGCGCCCCGCTGCCGCCGGCGACCGCCGCGGGCGCCGCCCAGCCGACGGGCGGCGCGGTCGGCGCGGCCGGGCACCGGGTGCCGCTGGGGAACACCGGCTGGTCGGTCTGGCGGGACGCCATCCTGCGCACCACCGGCTTCCCCGCCGACGGCCTCACCCTGCTCAGCGCCCCGCAGGCCGCGGCGGCCGCCGACGAGATGCTGGCCACCGGCGCCGGCGCCGAGCAGTTCGACAAGGAGTTCGCCGAGGCCCTCGCGGCGACCGGCCGCCGGCTCGTCGAGCTGGCCGGTGACCCGCTGCTGCGCGAGGCGGTCACCTGGCAGAACCGCAACGCCCTGCTCGCCCTCGACGGCCTGCGCCGCGGCGGCCCGGACGCGCCCCGCAACGTGCGCCGCCGCGACCGGGAACGGGCCCTGCTCAAGTACTGGCAGCGCTACTGCGGCAAGAACGAGACCGTCGGCTTCTTCGGCCCCAGCTGCTGGGCCACGCTGGACCCGACCAGTCCGGTGGCCGCCGAGGTCCGTCCCGGCCCGACCCTCACCCGCCGCCGCTGGGTGTGGTTCGAGTCGTGGGCGCTCGCCGCGTACGCCGACCACATCGGCCAGGACCTGGCCGTACGGGCCTGGTGGCCGCCCGTACTGGCCCCGCACCTGCGCCTCGTCGACCGGACGGTGCTGCGGCCCGGCCGCCCGCCGGTGTCCCTGTCCCCGGTGGAGGCCGCGCTGCTCGCCGCGGCCGACGGCCGCCGGCCCGCCCGGGACCTCGTCGCCGACCCGGCGGTCGGGCTGCGCCGCCCCGAGGACGGGTACGCGCTGCTCGACCGCCTCGTCGAGCGGGACCTCGTCACCTGGGACGCCGGCCTGCCGGTCAGCCCGGCCGCCGAGGACGTGCTGCGGGAGCGGATCGACACCATCGGCGACGCGGCGGCCCGCAAGTCGGCGCGCGCCGGCTTCGACCGGCTCGTGGCGGCCCGCGACGCCGTCGCCGCGGCGGCCGGCGACCCGGACCGGCTGCGCGCCGCGCTGGACGCGCTCGACGAGACGTTCACGGCGCTGACCGGCCTGCCGCCGCGCCGCCGCGAGGGGCAGATGTACGCGGGCCGCACCCTCTGCTACGAGGACACCGCCCGCGACCTCGACGTGGTCTTCGGCGCGTCGCTGCTGGACGGGATCGCCGCGCCGATGGGCGTGCTGCTGCAGGCCGCCCGCTGGCTCGCCGGCGCGCTGGAGGAGGCGTACGGCGCGGTCTTCCGGGAGCTCTACGAGGAGCTGCGCGCCGAGACGGGCGACGGGCCGGTGGCCCTGTCCGATCTGTGGTTCCTGACCCAGGGCATGTTCTGGGGCGACGGTGAGCGCCCGGTCGACGCGGTCGCCGCGGAGTTCGCCGGCCGGTGGGCGGGGCTGTTCGGGCTCGACGCGCTGCCGCCGGGCACGACCGAGGTGCGGCTGCGCGCGGACGACCTCGCCGCACGGGTCGCCGAGGCCTTCCCCACCGTGCGCCCGGAGTGGAGCAACGCCCGGCTGCACAGCCCCGACCTGCAGATCTGCGCCGCCGACGCGGAGGCGCTGGCCCGGGGCGACTACACGGTCGTCCTCGGCGAACTGCACGCCGCCTGGCCGTCCTTCGACTGCCAGGTGTTCACGCCGTCGCACCCCGACGTGGAACGCCTCCGCGCGGCGCTCGCCGCGGACCTCGGCGAGCGGCGCATCCGGCTGCTCTTCCCAACCGACTGGCCCCGCCGCACCAGCCGCGTCGCCGAGGCGCTGATCGGCCCGACGGACCGGCAGCTCGCCTTCGCCCCGGCGCCGGGCGCGGACCCGCAGCGCGCGCTGCCGACGGTGGCGCTGACCGTCACCGACGAGGCCGGCCGGCTCGTGGCGACCGCCCCGGACGGACAGCGCTGGCCGCTGACCGAGATCTTCGCCGGGCTGCTCGCCGCGCACGCCGTCGACGGGTTCAAGCTGGTGGCCGCCGCCCCGTACACGCCGCGGATCACGCTCGACCGGCTCGTGGTGGCCCGGCAGACCTGGCGTACCACGGTGGGGGAGAGCGGCCTGGGCACGGTGACCGGGGAGCGGGAGCGGTTCCTCGCCGTCCGCGCCTGGCGCCGCCGGCTCGGCCTGCCCGAGCAGGTGTACGTGAAGCTCGGCACCGAGACCAAGCCCTGCTTCGTGGACCTCAGCAGCCCGGCGTTCGCCAACATGTTCTGCGCCATGGTCCGCGCCGCCCGCGGCGACCGCGGCGACGACGTGTCGCTGGTGGTCAGCGAGATGCTGCCGGGCCCGGACGACGCCTGGGTGCCCGACGCGCAGGGGCGGCGCTACTTCAGCGAGCTGCGCCTGCACATCGTGGACGACGCCGTGGAGGTGGCCCGGTGAGCCACCGGATCCCCCTGAGCGACACCGGCTGGTGGGTGTGGCGGGACGTCGTGCTGCGGACCGCCGGGTTCCCGGCGGCCGGGCTGGCCGCGTTCGCCGCCCCCGAGGCGGCGGCCGAGGCGGACGCGCTGCTGGCCGGCGGCGGCAGCCGGGACCTGTTCGACAAGGCGTTCGCCGCCGCGCAGCTCGACGCCTCCGGCCAGGCGAACCGGATCGCCGCGGACCCGCTGCTGCGCGAGGCGGTCACCTGGCAGAACCCGGACATGCTCGTCGCGCTCGACGGGCTGGTCCGCACCGACCCGGCGGCCCGCAACTGGCGTCGCCGCAAGCGGGAGTCCACCCTGCTGCGGTACTGGCAGCGCTACTGCGGCAAGGCCGAGACGATCGGCTTCTTCGGGCCGGTCTGCTGGGCCCGCTTCGACCCCGACGATCCGCGGACCCGGGTGCGCCCCGGACCGGCGCTGGTGTCCCGGCGCGAGGTGCGCTTCGAGGCGTGGGCGCTGATCGCGTACGCCGACCGGCTCGCCGACGACCTGGCGGTGCGCCGCTGGTGGGCGCCGGCCCTCCCGCCGCACCTCAGCGTCGCGGGCCGGCAGTTGCGCCGCCCGCTGCACCCGCCCGTGGACCTCACCGCGGCCGAGGCGCGGCTGCTGTCGTACTGCGACGGACGCACCCCGGCCGAGGCGGTCGTCGCGCGCGCCCGCGCCCACCCCGACAGCGGGTTGCGCTCCGCGGCCGACGGGTTCCTCCTGCTCGACCGGCTCGTGGAGCGGTCCCTGCTCACCTGGGACGCGGCGCTGCCGATCAGCCCCTGGGCCGAGCGGGCGCTGCGCGAGCGGCTCGCCGCCATCGGCGATCCCGCGGTGCGGGCCGAGGTGACCGCCGGGTTCGACCGGCTCTGCGCGGCCCGCGACGCGGTCGCGGCGGCGGCCGGCGACCCCGACCGGCTGGCCACCGCCCTCGCCGCGCTCAACAGCGAGTTCACCGCGGTGACCGGGCGGCCGGCGACCCGGCACCGCGGGCAGATGTACGTGGGCCGCACGGTGCTCTACGAGGAGACCGTCCGCGACCTCGACCTCACCATCGGGTCGGCGGTGCTGGACGCGCTCGCGCCGCCGCTGGCCATCGTCCTGCGGGCGGCGCGCTGGCTCACCGCCGAGATCGGCACGGCCCTGCGGCGGCTGCTCGACGACCTGTACGCCGAACTGCGCGACGACGGCCCGGTCCGGCTCGCCGACGTGTGGTCGCTGGCCCAGGGTCTGCTGCTCGCGGCCGACGGTCCGCTCGCCGGCGCGAGCACGCAGTTCACCGCCCGCTGGGCGGAACTGTTCGGTCTCGACCGGGTCGACGCCGGGCAGACCGAGGTCCGGCTGCGCAGCGCCGACCTGGCCGAGCGGGTCGACGCCCTCTTCCCGGCGACCGCGCCCGGCTGGCCGTCGGCGCGGATCCACAACCCGGACGTGCAGATCAGCGCCGCCGACGTGGCCGCCCTCAACCGGGGCGAGTTCCTGCTCGTCCTCGGCGAGATGCACCCGGCCACCACGCCGTTCGACAGCGCGGTCTTCGCGCCGTTCCACCCCGACCCGGCGGCGCTGCGCGCCGGCCTGGACACCGACCTCGGACCGGCCCGGGCGCGCGTGCTCTACCCGGAGGGCTTCCCCCGGGTCACCACCCGGACCACGTACGCCTCGGTGGGGCCGGCCGACCGGCAGTTCGGCATCGACACCGCCCGCGGCGCGGACGTGGACCGGCTCGTGGCCGCCACCGAGGTGCGGGTCGACCGCGACGGCGCGGAGCTGACGGCCGTGCTGCCCGACGGGAGCCGCTGGCCGCTCGTGGAGATCTTCGCGCACCTGCTCGGCTCCCTGCTGCTGGACAGCTTCAAGCTGGTCGCGCCGGCCCCGCACACGCCGCGGATCACCATCGACCGGCTCGTGGTGGCCCGCCGCACCTGGCGGACCACCGTGGGCGAGAGCGGCCTGACCGGCGTGAGCGGCGACGCCGAACGGTTCCTCGCGGTGCGCCGGTGGCGCCAGCGCCTCGGCCTGCCGGAACGGGCCTTCGTGAAGGTGGGCACCGAGGTCAAGCCCTGCTACGTCGACTTCACCGGCCCCCTGTACGCCCACTCGCTGTGCGCGATGGTCGACGCCGCGGCCCGGACCGGCCCGGACGTGTCCGTCGTGGTCAGCGAGCTGCTGCCGGCGCCCGAGGACGCCTGGGTGCCCGACGCGCAGGGCCGGGGACACGTCAGCGAGCTGCGGCTGCAGATCACCGATCCGAAGAGCTACCGGGGAGAGAACGGGTGACCGACATCCTGTCCATCAGCGCCGTGGAGGGCGAGCCGCTGCCCTGGCCGGACGCGACGCTGGCCGAGCTGATCGTCGCGCAGGCGGCCCGTACCCCCGACGCGGTCGCCGTGCGCCAGTGGGACGACCGGCTCAGCTACCGCGAACTGCTGGACCGGGCCGCCGGGGTGGCGGCCGCGCTGCGGACGCGGGGCGTCGGCCGGCAGAGCCGGGTCGGTGTGTGCGGGCACCGCCGCCCGGACCTCGTCGCCACCGTGCTGGGCGTGCTGCTCGCCGGCGCCTGCTACGTGCCGCTGGAGCCGGGCGGCCCGCGCCGGCGGCTGCGGGAGATCGCCGCCGACGCCGGCGTGTCGGTGGTCGTCGGCGACGCCGCGGAGACCGAGTTCGCCGACGCGGACGGCATCGAGGCGGTCGGGCTGCCCGGCCCGGCGCCGCTCGCACCCTGCCCGGCCCGGCCGGGCGACCCGGCGTACGTGCTGTTCACCTCGGGGTCGACGGGCCGCCCCAAGGGGGTGCTCACCACCCACCGCAACGTCGTCGAGTTCGTGCACGGGGTCGTCGCGCTCAGCGGCGCCGACGCCGGGGTGCGCAGCCTCGGCATCGCCTCGCTCGGCTTCGACGCGGCCACCATGGACCTCTTCGTGCCGCTCGTGCTCGGCGGCGCGGTGCAGCTGCTCGGCGCCGAGGACCGCGCCGACCCGGTCCGCCTCGCCCGGTTCATCGCCGCGCACGAGGTGAACTGGGGCTTCATCACGCCGACCGTCCTGTCCATGCTGGACCCGGCCGAGCTGCCCGGCTGGCGGGTGATTCTGTGCGGCGGCGAGGCGGTGCCGGCCGACCTGGCCGCCCGCTGGGCGCCCGGGCGGACCTTCCTCAACGGCTACGGGCCCACCGAGACCACCGTGCTGGCGGTCAGCGGCCCGCTCACGGCGGGCGAGAGCGACCCGGTGCCGATCGGCCGGCCGCTGCCCAACCACCGGGCGTACGTGGTCGACGCCGACCTGCGACCGGTGCCGCCGGGGGAGACCGGTGAACTGCTCATCGGCGGCCCCGGACTGGCCGACGGCTACCTGAACCGGCCGGCGCTGACCGCCGAACGGTTCGTGCCGGACCCGTTCTCCGGCGAGCCGGGGGCACGGCTGTACCGCACCGGCGACCTGGTCCGGCAGGAGCCGGACGGGCGGATCGTCTACCTCGGCCGGGCCGACCGGCAGGTGAAGATCCGCGGCCAGCGCATCGAGTTGGGCGAGGTCGAGGCGGTGCTCGCCGACCTGCCCGGCGTCGACCGGGTGGTGGTCGAGGCCGTACCCGGCGCGGCCGGCGCCGAGCTGGTCGCGTTCCTGACCCCGGCCGACGCGCCGGACGACGCCCGGCTGCGCGCGTACGCCGGCCCGAGGCTGACCGCCGCCATGCTGCCGGCCCGGGTGCTGCGCCTCGACGACCTGCCGGTGAGCCCGACCACCGGCAAGGTGGACCGCCCGGCGCTGCGCGCCCTGGCCGCCGCCGACCGCGACGCGACGCCGGTCGCGGAGCCGGCCGGCCCGGACGAGCCGCTGGACGCGGCGGTGCGGCGGATCTGGACCCGCCTGCTCGGCGCGGCGCCCACCCCGCAGACCGACTTCCTCGCCGCCGGCGGCAACTCCATCGCCGCGATGCGGCTGGTCGCCGCGCTCCGCGCCGAACTGGGGCGGCACGTCGACACCCGCGACGTCTTCACCGGACGCACCTTCGCGGCGCTGGTCGAGCGGGTGCGCTCCGCCGCGACGACGGACGGGGACGGCCTCACCACCGGCAACCCGCCCACCCTGTCCCCGCCGCAGCGGCGGCTCTGGTTCGTCGACCAGCTCGCCCCCTCCAGCGCGCCGTACAACATCGCGGTGGCGCACCGGCTGCACGGCCCGCTGGACGTCGCGGCGCTCGGCGCGGCGCTGCGGGCCGTCGCCGAGCGGCACGACGTGCTGCGCTGGCGGATCCCGCAGACCGGTGGCGTGCCGTACGCGGTGCGGGAGGAACCGACCGACGTGGCGGTGCCCGTGGTCGACCTGACCGGCAGCGCCGACCGGGAGGGCGAGCTGGCGGGGATGCTCGCCGCCGGCGCGGGACACGCCTTCGACCTGGCCACCGGGCCGCCCTGGCAGGTGACCGTCTACCGGCTGGCGGCCGACGAGCACGTGCTGGCCGTCACGCTGCACCACGCGGTCTTCGACGGCTGGTCCGAGGCGCTGCTCTACGACGACCTCGCGGCCGCGTACGCGCAGGCCCGCGCCGGAGAAACCCCCCGGCTGTCCGCGCTCACCGCCACGTACGCCGACTACGCGGTGTGGCGGGCCGAGCGGGACCGCCGCCGCGGGGACACCGACCTCGCCTGGTGGACGGGCCACCTCCAGGGCGCGCCCACGGTGCTGGACCTGCCCCGGGACCGCCCGCGACCGGCCGTGCAGACCTACGCGGGCGCCGAGGCGGCCGTACGGTTGCCCGAGGCGACCGACCAGGCCGTGCGCGCGCTCGCCGAACGGCGCGGCACCACGGTCGCCGCGGTGCTGCTCGCCGGGTTCGGTGAGCTGCTGTCCCGCCTCACCGGCGGCGACGACCACGTGCTCGGCGCGATCGTCGCGGACCGGCGGCTGGCCGCCTTCGACGACGTCGTCGGCTTCTTCATCGACACGATGCCGGTGCGGGTACGCACCGGCGGGGCCAGCTTCGCCGAGCTGGTCGACCGGTGCGCCGCCGAGCTGCACGAGGTGACCACCCACCCCGGCGCGCCGCTGGAGCGGATCGTGGAGGCCCTCGGCGTCGGGCGGGACACGTCCCGGGCGCCCCTCGTGCAGGTGCTGTTCAACGTGCTCAACTTCGTCCCGCCCCGGCTGACGCTCGACGGACTCACCGCCGAGCCGGTCCCGGTGCCGAAGCCCGGATCCCCGTTCGACATCACCGTCTACGTGGTCGAGCGGGCCGGACAAGTCGGCGTCGAGGTGGTCTACAACCCGGACCTCTTCGACGGCGAGCGGATCGACGCGCTCCTGGCCGACCTCGCGGCCCTGGTCGGCGCGCTCGCCGCCGCGCCGGACGCGCCCGCCCGCGACGTGGCCGCCGAACTGCCCCGGCCGACCGTCCGGGTGGCCCAGCTCGGCGCCATGACCGTGGCCGCCGCCGACCCGCCGCGCGCCGTCCTGCCGGCCGGCCCCGACGGGCTCACCGAGACCGAGGAACTCATCGCCGGCATCTGGCGGGCGGTGCTCGAACGCGACCGCGTCGGCGTCACCGACAACTTCTTCGACATCGGCGGGCACTCCCTCGCCCTGGCCGAGGTGCACGCCCGGTTGACCGCCGCCACCGGCCGCTCGATCGCGATGCTCGACCTGTTCCGCCACCCCACGATCCGGGCGCTCGCCGCCAGCCTGGACGGCGCCGCCGACCGGCCGGAGCTGGCCCGCGCGGCCCTGCGGGCCGCCGCCCGACGCAGCCGTACCCGTCGTAATCCACCCCGCCGCCCCGGCGGCACCACGCACTGAAGGACACCGTGATGGACGATTCGACCGCAACCGAACTGTCCGGCGAGGGCGACGGCATCGAGCCGATCGCGATCGTCGGGATGGCCGCCCGCCTGCCCGGCGCCGCGGACGTGAACGAGTTCTGGCGCAACCTGGTCGACGGGGTGGAGTCGGTCACCGAACTCACCCGCGAGGAGCAGCTCGCCCGGGGCGCCTCCGCCGAGGAGGTGGACGACCCCGGCTGGGTCAACCGGGCGCCGCTCGTCGACGGGTACGACGAGTTCGACGCCGGCCTGTTCGGGATGACCGCCCGGGAGGCGGAGATCACCGACCCGCAGCACCGGCTGTTCCTGGAGTCGTGCCACGCCGCGCTGGAGGACGCCGGCTACGACCCGTCCCGCTACGACGGGGCGATCGGCGTGTACGCGGGCACCGGCGGCAACACGTACCTGCACCGCCACGTGCTGCGCAACAAGCGGGTCGGCGGCAGCCCGCACAGCGCCGTCTCCATCGCCACCGGCAACTCGCCGAACTACGTGGCGACCAACGTGTCGTACCGGCTGGACCTGCGCGGGCCGAGCCTCACCGTGCACACCGCCTGCTCCACCTCGCTGGTCGCGTTCCACCTCGCCTGCGAGGCGCTGCGCAACGGCGAGTGCGACATGGCGCTCGCCGGCGGCGTGAACATCGAGCTGCCGCACGTCGGCTACCTGGGCATGGACGGCTTCACCTCGCCGGACGGCCGGTGCCGGCCGTTCGACGCCGGCGCCAACGGCACCGTGTGGGGCAGCGGCGCCGGGGTGACCCTGCTCAAGCGCCTCTCCGACGCGATCGCCGACGGCGACACGATCCGGGCCGTCGTTCTCGGCAACGCCATCAACAACGACGGCGCCGGCAAGGTCGGCTTCACCGCCCCGAGCATCGACGGGCAGATGGAGGCCATCGCCCAGGCCGTCGCCATGGCCGGCGTCGACCCCCGCACCATCAGCTACGTCGAGGCGCACGGCACCGGCACCGCCATGGGCGACCCCATCGAGGTGGCGGCGCTGTCGGCCGTGTACGCCAAGGACACCGACGACCGGGGCTGGTGCGGCATCGGCTCGGTGAAGTCCAACATCGGCCACCTCAGCCAGCCGTCGGGGATCGTGAGCGTCATCAAGACCGTGCTCGCCATGGAGCACGGGCTGATCCCGCCCACCATCAACTACGAGACCCCGAACCCGGCCATCGACTTCGCCGACACCCCGTTCTACGTGGCGAACACCCTCACCAAGTGGGACACCGACGGCGGCCCGCGCCGGGCCGGCGTCAGCTCCTTCGGCATCGGCGGCACCAACGCCCACGTGGTGCTGGAGCAGGCGCCCGCCGCGTACGGCGCCGCCCGGCGGGTGCGCCCGGCACAGCTGCTGCACGTGTCGGCGCAGACGCCCACGGCCCTGGACGCCGCGCTGCAACGGCTCGCCGCGCACCTCGACGGCGCCGCCGACGCCGGTCCGGAGTACCTCGCGGACGTGGCGCACACGCTGCGCGTGGGCCGCCGGGAGTACCCGCACCGCGCCGCCGTGGTGGCCACCGACCTGCCCGACGCCGTGGCCGCGCTGGCCAACCCGCGGCGCGTGCAGCGGGGCGTGGCCGAGGGCGCACCCCGCCTGGCCTTCCTCTTCTCCGGCCAGGGCGCCCAGTACGCCGGCATGGGCGCGCAGCTCTACGCCGAGGAGCCCGGTTTCGCCGCCACCGTCGACGAGTGCGCCGAGCTGCTCCGCCCCGAGCTGGGGCTGGACATCCGGGACCTGATCCTCGGCCGCGACCCGCAGGCGGGGGAGAAGCTCACCGAGACCCGCTACACCCAGCCCGCGCTGTTCGTGGTCGAGTACGCCCTGGCCCGCCTGTGGCAGGACGCGGGGGCGCGCCCGGCGGCGATGATCGGGCACTCGATCGGCGAGTACGTGGCCGCCACCGTGGCCGGCGTGCTCACCCTCCCCGACGCGCTGCGGGTCGTCGCCGCCCGCGGCCGGCTCATGCAGTCCCTGCCGGCCGGTGCGATGCTCGCCGTCTCGCTCGACGAGAAGACGGTCGCCGAGCGGCTGCCCGAGGGGCTCGCCGTGGCGACGGTGAACGGCCCGGGCACCTGCGTGGTGGCCGGTGAGACCGAGGCGGTCGCGGCCTTCGCCGAGGTGCTGAAGGGCAAGTGCAAGCTGCTGCGCACCTCGCACGCCTTCCACTCGCCCATGATGGAACCGATCCTCGACGAGTTCACCGCCCTCATGGCGTCGGTGACGCTGCGCCCGCCGACGGTGCCGTTCCTGTCCAACGTGACCGGCACGTGGATCACCGACGCGCAGGCCACCGACCCCGCGTACTGGGCGGCCCACCTGCGCCGGCCCGTGCGGTTCGGCGACTGCGTGGCCACCCTGCTCGGCGAGGGCACCTGGCAGCTCGTCGAGTGCGGCCCCGGCAAGCAGCTGGCCAACCTCGCCCGGATGCAGGTCGCCCGGGCGTCGTCGGACCAGCGCAAGCTCACCCCGCTGGGCAGCCTCCCCGGCCCCGGCGAGTCGACCGGCGACCTGGCCACCCTGCTCGGCGCCGCCGCCGTGCTCTGGTCCGCCGGCGTGCCGGTGCGGCTCGTCGACGACCCGCAGGCGCGGCGGGTGCCGCTGCCCACGTACCCGTTCGAGCGGCGCCGCTACTGGGTCGACCCCGACCCGGAGCCGCAGGGCGGGGCGCCGGCGGCGCAGAGCGGCCCCCGTCCACTGCCGGAGTGGTTCGCCGTACCGGTCTGGCGGCAGGCCGCGCCGCAGCCGCCCACCGAGACGCTCGGCCGGTGCCTCGTCCTCGCCGACGGGCCGCGCGGCGACGCGCTGATCGCCGGCCTGCGCGCCGCCGGAGCCGACCCCGTGGAGGTACGCCCCGGCGACGCCTTCGCCGCGACGCCGACCGGCTACCGGCTGCGCCCGGGCGTCCGCGAGGACCACGACGCCCTCGTGGCGGCGCTGTCCACCGACGGCGTACCCGCCCGGCTCGTGCACGCGCTCACCCTCGACGGGGCGCCGACCGGCACCGACATCGCCGCCACGTGGGCGGCGCAGGAGCGGGGCTTCTTCAGCGCGCTGCACCTCGTGCAGGCACTCGCCGGCGCCGGCCTGACCGCGGAGGAGAACGGCCTCACGCTGGACCTCGTCACGAGCGGCATCGGCGACGTCCGTGGCGACGACCTGACCCGGCCCGAGCACGCCACCCTCGCGGGACTGACCCGGGTGCTCCCCGCCGAGCTGCCGGGGCTCGCCGTCCGGCTCGTCGACGCCGACCCCGGCGACCACGACGGCCGGGCCGTGGTCGACGAGCTGCGCCGGCCGCGCGACCCGCGACGGCCCGAGGTGGCGTTGCGCGGCGGCCGGCGCTGGGTCGCCGACCACGAGCAGGTCACCATCGAGGGCGAGAGCGAGCCGGGCGCCCTGCGCGAGGGCGGCCGGTACGTGATCACCGGCGGCCTGGGCGGCATCGGCATCACCCTCGCCGAGGACTTCGCCCGCCGGGCCCGCGCCCGGCTCGTGCTGCTGGCCCGCTCCGGCCTGCCGCCCCGCGAGCGGTGGGACGACCACCTCGCCGTGCACGGCAGCGCCGACCGGGCCGGGCGGGCCATCGCCGCCATCCGCCGGATGGAGGCCGCCGGCGCCCAGGTGCTGGTGCTGGCCGCCGACGTCACCGACCCCGACGACCTGCGCCGAGTGCGGGCCGCGGCCGAGGAGGCGTACGGCGGGATCGACGGCATCGTGCACGCCGCCGGCCTGCCCGGCGGCGGCATGGCGGAGGTCAAGGAGCGCGCCGAGGCCGAGCGGGTGCTCGCCCCGAAGCTCGCCGGCACCCTCGCGCTGGCCCGCGTCTTCGGCGACCTGCCGCTGGACTTCGTGGTGCTCTGCTCGTCCGTCACCTCGGTGATCGGCGGCTTCGGCCAGGTCGACTACTGCGCCGCGAACGCGTTCCTCGACGCCCACGCCCGCGCCGGACGCGGCTGGCGGGCGCCCGTGCTGTCGCAGAACTGGGGCGGCTGGGCCGAGGTGGGCATGGCCGTGGAGACGGACGTGCCGGCCGGATTCCGGGCCGCCGGACGGGACACCGTCACCACCACCGTCGACCACCCGGTGCTCACCACCCGGGTCACCGGACCGGAGGGTACGGTGCTGCACGGGCTGGTCTCCGCCACCACGCACTGGGTGCTCGACGAGCACCGCATCGGCGGCGTGCCGGTGGTGCCCGGCACCGCCCACCTGGAGTCGGTCCGGGCCGCGGTGGTCGCGGCGCTGCCCGCCCCCGGCCCGGACGCGGCCGTGGAGCTGCGCGACGTGGTGTTCCTGGAGCCGTTCGCGGTGCCGGAGGGCGCCATCGCCCAGTACCGGGTGGAGCTGACCCCCACCGACGACGGGACGGACTTCGCGGTCCGCAGCCTCGCCGGCGGCCAGCTGCGCACGCACGTGCGCGGCGCGGCCGGGTGGGTCGACGAGCCGGCGCCGCCGGCCCGGGAGGTGACCGTCGCGGGCCGCCGCGTCGACGACGACGCCTCGTTCGGCCGGGGCCGGACCAGCATGCTCACCTTCGGACCGCGGTGGAACGCGCTGCGCGAGCACCACCTCGGCGACGGCGAGGAACTGGCCCGGATCGAGGCGCCCGCCGAGGCCGCCGGCGACCTGGCGTCGTGGGGCCTGCACCCCGCCCTGCTCGACGTGGCGACCGCGTTCGGGCGCGGGCAGGGCTCCGGCACCTACCTGCCCCTGTCGTACGGCCGGATCGTGGTGCGCGGGCCGCTGCCGGCCCGCTTCACCAGCCACCTGCGGCACCGCGACAGCGCCACCGACGAGGTCGTCGCCGCCGACCTGACCCTGCGGGACGAGGCGGGCCGGGAACTCGTGGCGATCAGCGACTTCGTGCTGCGCCGCGTCGATCAGGGCGCGGTCACCGGCGGACTGGCCGCCACGGCCCCGGCCGAGGAGACCCCGGCCGGGCCGAGCGAGGACATCCGGCCGGTGGACGGGGCGGAGGCGTTCCGCCGCAGCCTCACCGCCGGTCTCGGCGCGCAGGTCGTCATCGCCACCCGGACGGTGGCCGACCTGTGCGACCGGGCCGGCCGGGTCACGACCGGAAGCCTCGAGGACGAGCCGGACACGCCGGCCGCCACGCCCGCGGTGACCGGCGGCGGCTCGGCGGCGCCGAGCACCGAGCTGGAGATCGCCATCGCCCAGGTGTGGCGGGACGCCCTCGGGGTGGCCGAGGTCGGCGTCGACGACGACTTCTTCTCCCTCGGCGGCAACTCCCTGGTGGCGGTGCAGCTCATCGCGGCGATGCGCAAGGCCACCGGGGTCCGGCTGCCGATGCGCAGCCTCTTCGAGACGCCCACGGTGGCCGGCCTGGCCGCCCGCATCGGGGAACTGCGGGCCGCCGCGCCCGCCACCGACGAGTCACGGGAACCGGCGGCGATCCCCGCCATCCCGCGGCTGCCGCGCGCCTGACCACGAGACGACAGGAGTAGATAGCCATGAGCGACACCATCGCCACACTGCCGGTGGTCGTCGAGAACGACGGCCGGGCACTCACCGACCTCATCGCCGACCGCCGCGGCGAACTGCGTGCCGCGCTGGCCGAGCACGGCGGGCTGCTGTTCCGCGGGTTCGAGGTCGGCGGGGTGGACGGGTTCGACCGGGTGGTCCGCGCCCTCTCCGGGGAGCCGCTGACCTACACCGAGCGGTCCTCACCCCGCCACGCCATCAAGGGCCGGGTCTACACCTCGACCGACTACCCGCCGGACGAGGAGATCTTCCTGCACAACGAGAACTCCTACCAGGCGCGCTGGCCGCTGACCCTGTTCTTCTACTGCATCACGCCGCCCGAGACGCAGGGCGCCACGCCCCTGGCCGACGTGCGCCGGGTGTACGAGGAGATCGACCCGCAGGTGCGGGAGGAGTTCGTGCGGCGTCGCTGGATGCTCGTCCGCAACTTCCACGAGGACTTCGGGACCCCGTGGCAGCACGTGTTCAACACCGACGACCGGGCCGAGGTCGAGGCGTACGCGGCGGCGAACCGGATCGAGCTGGAGTGGCGCGGCAAGGACGGGCTGCGGACGCGGGCGGTGCGCGACGTCGTCCACCACCGTCCCGGCTCGGACACCCCCCGCTGGTTCAACCACGCGACGTTCTTCCACGTCAGCACCCTCCCGAAGGACTACCAGGAGGGGCTGCTGGCCATGTTCGGCCCCGACGAGCTGCCGTCGAACACCTACTACGGCGACGGCGGCGAGATCCCCGCCGACGTGATGGACCACCTGCGGTCCGCGTACCGGGCCGCGACCGTCCGCTTCGACTACCAGCGCGACGACGTGCTGGTGGTGGACAACATGACCGCCGCGCACGGCCGGGAACCGTTCACCGGCCCCCGCAAGATCGCCGTCGCGATGGCCGAACCGCACACCCCCGAGAGCAACGGAGCGAACTGATGGCCGAATCCCGATACCTCGTCGTCCGCAACGACGAGGAGCAGTACTCGATCTGGTCGGCCGACCGGGAACTGCCCGCGGGCTGGCACGACGCCGGCTTCGCCGGCAGCCGCGAGGAGTGCCTCACCCACATCGACGGCGTCTGGACCGACATGCGCCCGCGCAGCGTGCGGGAGGCGGCGTCATGACGCGGGAGTGGACCTTCCCGGCCTCGTTCGCCCAGGAGCGGATCTGGATCGCCAACCAGCTCGATCCCGCCTCGCCGGTCTACAAC
This sequence comes from Micromonospora globbae, assembly GCF_036184225.1. Lineage (NCBI taxonomy): Bacteria > Bacillati > Actinomycetota > Actinomycetes > Micromonosporales > Micromonosporaceae > Micromonospora > Micromonospora globbae. The sequence continues at coordinate 2,538,854 of NZ_CP108084.1, read as the reverse complement.
GTCTCCAACCCGTTCCGGTTCCCCGTCGGCGTGACCCCGGAGCAGGCCACCGAGGTGGTCAACCGGGTCGTGGCGCGGCACGAGGCGCTGCGTACGCACCTGCGGGTCGACGACGGCGCGCTGGTGCAGGTCGTCCGCGAGGCGGAGCCGTTCACGCTGCCCGTGGTGGACCTGCGCCACCTCGCCGGCACCGAGCAGGTGCGCCGCTTCGACGCCGAGCTCACCGAGCTGGGCCGCACGCCGATCCCGCTGGACGCCGCCCCGCTGTGGCGGGCCCGGCTGCTGCGGCTCGGCGACGACCAGGTGGCGCTGCTGTTCGTGGTGCACCACGCTGTGTTCGACAGCCACTCGGCGGTGCTGCTCGCCGCCGAACTGGCCGCGTTCAGCCGGTCCGTGCTCACCGGCGAGCCCGCCGACGTGCCCGAGCTGCCCGTCCAGTACGCCGACTTCGCGGTGTGGCAGCGCGAACAGCTCACCGGCGAGGAGCTGGAGCGGCAGCTCACCTTCTGGCGGGACCACCTCGCCGGCGCGCCCGCCGCCACTGGGCTGCCGCTGGACCGGCCCCGACCGGCCCAGCTCGGCTTCGCCGGCGACGAGGTGCACTTCGACCTGCCCGACGGGCTGCTCACCCGGGTCGGCGAACTCGCCACCGGCGCGTCGGCCACCCCGTACATGGTGCTGCTGGCGGCGTTCGCGGCGCTGCTGTCGCGCATCTCCGGCGACGAGGATGTGGTGGTCGGCGTGTCCACCGCCGGCCGCGACAACCCCGAGCTGGCGCCGCTCATCGGCATGTTCGTGAACCCGGTGGCGCTGCGCTGCGACCTCGCCGGCGACCCCACCTTCGCCGAGCTGGTCACCCGGGTACGCGACGGGCTGGTCGACGCGATGGAGCACGGCCAGACCCCGTTCCAGCGGATCGTCGAGGCGGTCGCCCCCCAGCGCGACCCGTCGGTGCAGCCGATCTTCCAGACCGCGCTCAACTGGATCCCGGACTCCGGCCTGGACCCGGTGGCGCTGGGCACCACGAAGGACGACCTGGCGTTCGACATCACCACCACGACGAGCCGGCTGGTCTACCGGACGGCGCTGTTCGACCGCACCACCGCGGAGGCCCTCGTGGCCCGGTACGTCCGGCTGCTCGACGCGGCCGTGACGGCACCCGGGCAGCAGGTCTCCGCGCTGCCGCTGCTCGACGACGCCGAGCGGGAGCGGGTGCTCGTCACGTGGAACGACACCGCCCGCGAGGTGCCGGCGACCACCGTCGTGGAGGAGGTGCAGCGGCGCGTGGCCGCCGCCCCCGACGCCACGGCGCTGGTGCACGAGGGCGTCGCGCTGTCCTACGCCGAGGTGAACGCGCGGGCCAACCGCCTCGCCCGGCTGCTGGTCGCCCGCGGCGCCGGCCCGGAGACCCGCGTGGCGCTGGCGCTGCCCCGCTCGGTGGAGCTGGTGGTGGCGATCCTCGCCGTGCTCAAGTCGGGCGCCGCGTACGTGCCCGTGGACACCGGCTACCCCGCCGGGCGGATCGCGTACCTGTTGGAGGACGCGCAGCCAGCGCTGGTGCTGGCCACCGCGGAGACCGCCGCGCTGGTCCCGGCCGGTGCGCTGGTGGTCGACGCCGGCACCGGCGCGGACCTGGCCGACGGTGACCTCACCGACGCCGACCGGGTCGCCCCGCTGCGCCCCGAGCACCCGGCGTACGTGCTCTACACGTCCGGCTCCACCGGGCGTCCCAAGGGCGTGGTGGTCGAGCACCGGGCGGTCGCCGCCTACCTGGCCTGGGCGCGGCACACCTACCCCGGCCTCGCGGGCACGGCGCTGCTGCACTCGCCGGTCTCGTTCGACCTGACCGTCACCGGGCTGCTCGGCACGCTCACCGCCGGCGGCACGGTCCGGCTGGCCGCCTTCGACGACGCGGCGGCCCGCGCCGGCGGCCGACCGTCGTTCCTCAAGATCACCCCGAGCCACCTGCCGCTGCTCGAGCCGGAGCTGTCGCCCACCGTCGACCTGGTGATCGGCGGCGAGGCGCTCACCGGCGAGCAGCTGGCCGGCTGGCGGCCCGGGCACGAGGACGTCGCGATCGTCAACGAGTACGGGCCGACCGAGGCCACCGTGGGCTGCGTGGCGGCCCGGATCGCGCCGGGGGAGACGCTGCCGGCCGGCCCGGTGCCCATCGGCGGTCCCACCTGGAACACCCGGGCGTACCTGCTCGACGCGGCCCTGAACCCGGTGCCGCCGGGGGTGGTCGGCGAGCTGTACGTCGCCGGCGACCAGCTCGCGCGCGGCTACCTGCGCCGGCCCGGGCTGACGGCGGAACGCTTCCTGCCCTGCCCGTTCGGGCCGCCCGGTGCGCGGATGTACCGCACCGGTGACCTGGCCCGCCGGCGCGCCGACGGGACGCTGGAGTACCTCGGCCGCCGCGACAACCAGGTGAAGGTCCGCGGCATGCGGATCGAGCTCGGCGAGATCGAGTCGACCCTGCTCGCCCGCCCCGACGTGCGGGAGGCGGCCGTGGTGGTGCGCACCGACTCCGGCGAGCCGGAGCTGGTCGGCTACGTGGTCGGTACCGCCGACCCGGCGGCCCTCGCGGCCGACCTGGCCGCCGAGCTTCCCGCGCACCTGGTGCCGACGGCCTTCGTGCCGGTGGACGCGCTGCCGCTCACCCCGAACGGCAAGCTCGACGTCGCGGCGCTGCCCGCGCCGGAGGCCGCCGCCACCGCGGACGGTTTCGTGGCTCCCCGCACCGAGGCCGAGTCGCTGGTCGCCGACGTCTACGCCGAGATCCTCCAGGTGGAGAAGGTCGGTGCGCTCGACGACTTCTTCGCCCTCGGCGGCAACTCCCTGCGGGGCATGCGGGCGATGGCCCGCATCCGCGCCGAGGTGGACGTGGACCTGCCGATGCGGGCCCTGTTCAGCAGCCCGGTGGTGGCCGACCTGGCCGCCCAGATCGAGCAGCGGATCGCCGCCGAACTCGACGGGCTCTCCGAAACCGAGGTCGCCGCCCTGCTGGCGGCGGAGAAGGACACTCCCTGATGACCGACCTGAAGGACCCGGCCCGGGACGCCGCCCGGCAGGCCCTCATCGCGCAGCGGTTGCGGCGGCGTCAGGCCGCCGCGACCGCGGCGCGGATCACCCCGCGTCCGCCGGACGCCGAGGTGCCGCTCTCGTACGCCCAGGAGCGGGTCTGGTTCATGGACCAGCTCGCCCCGGGCGAGGCGGCGTACCACATCGCCGTGCCGATGCGGGTGCGCGGCCCCCTGGACGTGGCGGCGCTGCGGGCCGCGCTCGACGGCCTGACGCGGCGGCACGAGTCGTTGCGGACGCGGTTCCCCGCCGACGCCGACGGCAAGCCGACCGTGGTGATCGAGGAGAGCCTCGAGGTGCCGCTGACCATCGTGGAGGCCGCCGACGAGGCCGCCGCGCAGGAACTGGTCGAGGCCGCCGCCGCCGAACCGTTCGACCTGGCGCGCGGCCCGCTGCTGCGCGCCCTGCTCATCCGGCTCGCGCCCGAGGACCACGTGCTCTTCCTCGGGCAGCACCACATCGTCGGCGACGGCTGGTCGGTCGACGTGCTGCTCCGCGACCTCGTCACCCTCTACCGGGGCGGCGAGCCTCCGGCGCTGCCCGTCCAGTACGGCGACTTCGCCGTCTGGGAGGCGCGGGAGCTGGCCGGGCCGGCCGCCCAGGGGCACCTGGAGTGGTGGAAGCAGCGGCTCGACGGCATCACGCCGTTGGAGCTGCCGCTGGACCTGCCGCGGCCGGCCACGCAGACCTACCGCGGCGACTTCGTGGAGTTCACCCTCGACAAGGCGACCACCGACGGACTGAACGCGCTCACCCGCGCCCACGGCGGCACCCTGTTCATGACGCTGCTCGCGGCGTACCAGGTATTCCTGTCCCGGCACGCCGGCCAGGAGGACTTCGCCGTCGGGGCGTCGGTGGCCGGCCGGTCCGCGCCGGAGCTGGAGAACGTCGTCGGCATGTTCATCAACATGCTGCCGCTGCGCGCCGAACTGGCCGGCGACCCGACGTTCGCCGAACTGCTGGAGCGGACCCGGCGCAGCGTGCTCGACGCCCTGGAGCACGGCGACGTGCCGTTCGCCCGGGTGGTGCACGAGCTGGGCCTGCCCCGCGACGTCAGCCGCTCGCCGGTGTTCCAGGCCATGTTCGTCCTGCAGAACTACGACATGGGCCGGTACGCCGAGGTCCCCGGCACCAGCGAGGTGACCTTCGACTGGACGCCCATGGAGCTGCGGGCCACCCGGTTCGACTTCGAGCTGCACGCCGTGGAGACCGTCGACGGCCTCTGGGGCAAGCTCGTCTTCAACACCGACCTGTTCACCCGCGAGACCGTCGAGCGGATGGCCGGCCGGCTCGGCGCGCTGCTGCGGGCCGTGGTCGCCGCGCCGGACACCCCGGTCTCCGCGCTGGACCTGCTCGCCCCCGGCGAGCGGGAGCTGCTGGCGGCCTGGAACGACACCGCCGCCGACTTCCCGCGTACGCAGACGCTGCACGCGCCGATCGAGGAGCGGGCCGCCCGCACCCCAGACGCCGTGGCGCTGCGCTTCGAGGGCCGTTCGGTGACGTACGCCGAGCTGAACGCCGCGGCGAACCGGGTCGCGCACCGGCTGCGCGCGGCCGGCGTGGGCCCGGAGACCCTGGTCGGGGTCTGCGCGGAGCGTTCGGTGGAGCTGGTCGCCGGCCTGCTCGGCGTGCTCAAGGCCGGCGGCGCCTACCTGCCGCTGGACCCGGAGTACCCGGCCGAGCGGCTGGCGTTCATGCTCACCGACGCCGACGCGCCGGTCGTGCTGGTGCAGGAGCACCTGCGCGACGTGCTGCCGGAGACCGGCGCCACGGTGCTCGTCCTCGACGACGACGGCGTGTGGGCCGGGCAGCCGGAGACCGACCCCGATCCGGTGGCCGGCCCGGAGCACCTGGCGTACGTCATCTACACCTCCGGTTCCACCGGGCGGCCCAAGGGCGTGCCGAACACGCACCGGGGCATCGTGAACCGGCTCGACTGGATGCAGAAGACGTACCGGATCGGCCCGGACGACGCGGTGCTCCAGAAGACGCCGGCGAGCTTCGACGTGTCGGTGTGGGAGTTCTTCTGGCCGCTGCGCGAGGGCGCACGGCTGGTCCTGGCGCGGCCCGGTGGGCACAAGGACGCCGGCTACCTGCGCGACCTGCTGGTCGCCGAGAAGGTGACGACCACCCACTTCGTCCCGTCGATGCTGACCGTGTTCCTGGCCGAGGACGGCGTCGAGGCCGCCATCGCCCTGCGGCGGGTGATCTGCTCCGGCGAGGAGCTGCCGCTGGCGACGGCCACCGACTTCACCGCCCGGCTGCCCTGGTGCGGGCTGCACAACCTGTACGGCCCGACCGAGGCGGCCATCGACGTCAGCTCCTGGCACTGCGACCCCGCGCTGCTGGCCGGACTGGCGAGCGTGCCCATCGGCGCGCCCATCGCCAACCTGCGGCTGCACGTGCTCGACGCGGCCGGCAACGAGTGCCCGGTCGGGGTCGCCGGTGAGCTGCACATCGGCGGTGTCGGGCTGGCCCGCGGCTACCACCGCCGTCCGGCGCTGACCGCCGAGCGGTTCGTGCCGGACCCGTTCTCCGGCGAGCCGGGCGCCCGCCTGTACCGCACCGGCGACCTGGCCCGCTGGCGGATCGCGCCCGCGGCGCCCGACGCGGCTGGCGTCGACGCGGCGCCGGCCGGGGTCATCGAGTTCCTCGGCCGCATCGACCACCAGGTGAAGCTGCGCGGGCTGCGGATCGAGCTGGGGGAGATCGAGAGCGCGCTGCGGGAGCAGCCCGGGGTGGTCGAGGCCGCGGTGATCGTCCGCGAGGACACCCCCGGCGACAAGCGGCTCACCGCGTACGTGGTGGGGACGGCCGAGCACGCCGACCTGAAGGCGGCGCTGAAGGAGACCCTGCCGGAGTACATGGTGCCGGCGGCGTTCGTCACCCTCGACGCGCTGCCGCTCAGCCCGAACGGCAAGCTGGACCGCCGCGCGCTGCCGGCGCCCGTGGTCACCCGCGAGGCGTCGGTGGCGATGGTCGAGCCCCGCGACGACACCGAGCGGCTGCTCGCCGGCATCTGGTCGGAGGTGCTCGGCGTGCCGGCGGTCGGCATCGACGACGACTTCTTCGACCTGGGCGGGCACTCGATGCTCGCCACGCAGGTGGTCGCGAAGATCCGCAAGGCGGAGCACGGTGGCCGCGCCGTCGGCGTCATGGACCTCTTCCAGCAGCGCACCATCCGCGAGCTGGCCGCCTTCATGTCCGGCAGCGCCGGCCAGGAGGGGCCGCGGCGGCTGCTCTACGAGCTGACCAAGCCGATCCCGGCGAAGCAGCGGGTGGTGTCGTACGTCTGCGTGCCGTACGGCGGCGGCAGCGCGATCGTCTACCAGCCTCTCGCGGACGCGCTGCCGGCCGGGCACGCGCTGTGGTCGCTGGCGATTCCGGGGCACGACGTGGGGCTCAGCGAGGACGCGGTGCCGTTCGACGAGCTGACCACGCGGGTGGCCGAGGAGATCCTGGAACGGGTCGAGGGACCGCTCGTCCTCTACGGCCACTGCGGCGTGGGCAGCGCGATCGTCACCGAGGTGGCCCGCAAGGTGGAGGCCGCCGGGCGTGAGCTGGAGGCCCTCTACATCGGCGCGATGTTCCCGTTCGCCCGTCCCAAGGGCATCTTCGCCGCGCTGCGCACGCGGATGGAGAAGCTGCGCAGCAACCGGCACTACGCGAGCTGGCTCAAGTCGATGGGCGTGGACACCGACGAGCTGGATCCGGAGCAGGCCGACCGGATCATCAGCAACATGCGGGCCGACTCCCGGGCCTCCGAGGAGTACTTCACCGGCCTGCTCGACCGTCGGGTGACGAAGCTGCGCGCGCCGATCGTCTCGGTGGTCGGCTCCGAGGACCCGGTCACCGACTACTACACCGAGCGGTACGCCGAGTGGCAGTTCCTCAGCGACGACCTGACGCTGGTGGTGCTGGACCAGGCCGGGCACTTCTTCCTCAAGTACCGCGCCGACGAACTGGCCGAGATCGTCACCCGCACCCACCGGGCCGTCGCCGCCGGCGACGTGTCCGCGCTGTCGCGGGAGGCGCGGGGCGAGGACGCCGGCTGGGCCGTGCACGACACGATGCGCGTCGGCGTGGACGAGCGGCGGCAGGCCAACACGGTCAAACCGAGCATGGGCCGGTTCGTCGCGGTCACCGCCGGCCAGGTCGTCTCCACGACCGGCTCCGCGCTGACCGCGTTCGCCCTGCCGATCTGGCTGTTCAACCGGACCGGCTCGGTCACCAACCTGGGCCTGCTGTGGGCGCTGGCGCTGATCTGCGGCGTGCTCATGCTGCCGGTCGCCGGGGCGATCACCGACCGGGTGAGCCGCCGCCGGATCATGATGATCGCGAGCAGCAGCGCCGGCTCGGTGCAGGTGGTCCTCGCGGCGCTGCTGTGGACCGACACCCTGGCGCTCTGGCACATCTACGGCCTCGTGGCGTTGAGCCAGGTCGCCGGGTCGTTCCAGCGCATCGCGTTCCAGTCGGCCGTGCCGCAGCTGGTGCCCAAGCGCTACCTCGGTCACGCCATGGGCATCACCCAGCTCTCCAACGGCGTCGCCATGCTGCTCATGCCGGTCTTCGCCGCCGGCCTGCTGGCCGCCATCGAGCTCAAGGGCATCGTGATCATCGACGTGGTCAGCTACCTGGTGGCCGTGCTCACCCTCGCGATGGTCCGTTTCCCGAACGCGCTGGGCTGGCGACCCCGGGAACGGCTGCTCGTGGCGATCGCCAACGGGCTGCGCTACTCCTGGAACCACCGCGGGTTCCGGCTGATGCTCGGCTACTTCGCCCTCGGCAACATCTTCCTGGCCCCCGCCCTGGTGCTCGTCACGCCGCTGGTGCTCTCCTTCGGCACGGCGACCCAGGTGGCCCAGGTGGCGCTCGCCGAGGCCCTCGGCGCGGTGGCCGGCGGTGTGCTGATGTCGATCTGGGGCGGCCCACGGCACCGGCGGATGATCGGCGTGCTCATCGGCAACCTCGGCACGGCGATCGGCTGCATGCTCATCGGCCTCGACGCCTCGGTGGCGATGATCGGCGTGGGGATGTTCTGGCTGGCCATGGCGATGACCACCGCCCAGTCCATCTACGCCACGATCGTCCAGGTCAAGGTGCCGCAGCGCTTCCACGGCCGGGTGTTCAGCCTCAACCAGACCATCTCCTGGTCGACCCTGCCGATCGGCTTCGCGCTGGTCGCACCCGCGACGACCAACCTCTTCGAGCCGATGTTCGCCCCGGGCGGCGCGCTGGCCGGATCGGTGGGCGCGGTCATCGGCACCGGCCCGGGCCGGGGGATCGCGTTCGCGTACATCTGCTTCGGCGCGACGCTGGTCCTGATCACCCTGGGCGGCTTCGCGATCCGGCTCCTGCGCCGCTTCGACATCGAGGTCGAGGACTCGCTGCCGGACGACCTCATCGGCGCGCAGGAACGCGAGCGGCGCCTCGCGGCGCGCGCGGCGGAGCGGGAGTCGGAGAAGGTGCCGGTCGCCGCCTGAACCCGCCCGGCCTCCGGACGTCCCCCGGAGGTCGGGCGGCCTCCGGTCGCTCCAGGCCCGGCGGGCCTCCGGTCGCCGGTGTACGCGCCGGCCCGCGGCCCCGCACGCCGTGACGGCCGGAGGCGGGTGGGGCCTCCGGCCGTCTCCCGGAGGCCCCACCGGTCAGACCGTCCCGGGCGGTTCGGTGAGGTCCTCGTCCGGCAGCTCCGACGGCTGCGCCACCCACGCCGAGTAGACCGGCAGGCCGTGCCACGGCCCGGCCGGCACCCCGCCGCGGGTGTCGGTGGCGACCGCCACCACGGCGTACGGGTGCCCGAACCGCAGTTCGGCGAACCGGGCGACGTTCTCCGGCGGCAGCCCGGTCGCCAGGGCGAACGCCGTCACGGCGGCGGCCTCGAACCCGTACCGGCCGTAGCGCGCCACCGCGGACTGGACCGCCTCGTACATCAGCGGCGGGCCGCCCATCAGCTCGCCGAGGGCCCGCGCCGCCGAACCGAACCCCAGCGCCGCGGCCGTCAGGTCGTGCCGGCTCTCCGCGGACCAACCGGGCAGCACCGCGCTGACGTGCTCCTCCCGGGCGTACGCCCGGGTCTGCTCCTCCCGCAGCGACCACAGCGGGGTGTCGCCCAGCGGCAGGTCGTAGAGGGAGCGCCGGCCCACACCCTTCTCCACGGTGGACCGGGCCGCCTCCACGGCCACCTCGTGAGCCGCCGCGAGCACGTCGGCCGCCGGGACGTCCGGCATGGCGGCCACGGAGACCACCAGCATCCCCGCGTCGCGGCCGTCGACGCTCTCCGGCCGGGCCGCGGCCGCGTGCACGGCCACGTCCCCGGCCCGCGTGGTTTCGGCGATCCAGCAGTCGTGGCCGTGCCACGGCGTACGCAGCACGTGGCGCAGCCGCCGCGCCCAGGCGCTGTCGGGGCCGAGTGCGTCGCCGGTCGCCACCTGGAACGGGTCGGCCCAGGAGATCCGCGTGGCCAACGCGGTCGCCATGACCAGCAGCGTTTCCGGCGACAGCGTGAGGGGGAACCTCTCGATGAGGCCCAGGGTGTGCTCGCGCGCCCACGCGTCCAACGCCGCCTGGTCGGGCAGCGGGCCCGTCTCGGTGAGCTCCGGCAGCGTGGCCCGCCACCGGGCCAGCGCGTCGGAGGCCGACCGCTCCCACAGCGCGCTCGCCGACGCGACCAGCGGGTGCGGCGCGTCCAGCAGGGACCGCGCGGTGGCGGCCGCCCGGTCCACGTCGGTGCCGAGGACGTCCTCCAGTTCGGCGCGGGCGGCGCCGGTGGCGGCCGGGCCGACCAGGGCGAGCAGCAGCCACGCACCCAGCGGGGAGGCGACGTGGTGACCGTCGCCGACGAGGCGGTGCATCCGTTCCGCGTATCGGGCCACGGGCCCGGTGAGAACCATCACCGCTCCACTGTGCCCGCTGCCCGCCGCCACGTCAGCCCCGGTCGTCGGGCGGGTCAGCGGGGTGGGCCGGCGAGCACGCGTTCCCGGGCCGCCTCGACACCACCGCGCCACCAGCCCATCGCCTCGATCCACCAGGTGAGCCCGACCGCCGCGTACGGTGCGACGGTCCGCGCGGCGTTCTCCGGTGACGTCCAGCCTTCGAGCCCGATGTCGAACCCGTCGAGCGAGCCCCGCTCGGCGGCGACGAACCGCACCGCGTCGGCGAACTGCTCGACGGGCACGGGGACGCCCATGCCCGCGCCGGCGAAGGTCGGGACCACTCCGTCCCAGTGGGCGGCGCGGCGCAGGCCGGGACGGTTGGGCCACCGGCCGGCGCACCAGACGGGTACGCGCGGCCGCTGGACCGGCGTGGGCAGCATCCGCACCCGTTCGCCCGACGGCAGGGGCACCTCCTGGCCCGACCACAGTGCCGTGAGCTGCGCGAGTGACTCGTCCAGTCGCCTCCCGCGCACCCGCAGGTCGGGATCTTCGCCGAACGCCGTGTACTCGGCGTCCATCGAGCCGATGGCCGCACCGAAGACGAGCCGACCGCCGGACAGCGTGTCCAGGGTGGCGGTCTCCCGGGCCACCACCTGCACCCGGCGTCGCGGCAGTGCGGTCATGAGGACGCCGAGCCGGATCCGGGAGGTCCGCGCCGCGATCGCGGACGCGACGACCACGGGATTCACGACGGGCCAGTCCGGCTCGTGGTAGAGCACGTGGTCCCAGACGAAAACGCCGTCCCAGCCGCGTTCCTCGGCGGCGACGGCCAACTCGACCAGGGCCGCGGCGTCGGCGAACGGCCCGACGTTCGGAAGTCCGACTGCGTATCGGGGCATCGAGCAACCCTAACGCCCGCCCGGCGGTGACGCGACGACCGCGCGTGATGTCGCCACGGTCGCGAGCGCGCCGGCAGATGTCAGCCCGGGTGCCCGGTGAGGAGCGCCACGTGCTCGCTCCACAGCCACCGCAGGTAGCGCTTCAGGTCGTCGAGGGAGGCGACCCATCCGCTGTCCGCGTACCTCACGATGCGTGCGGCCTCGCCGGGGAGCAGGTCGTAGGCGGTCGCGTGCGTCTCCGGGACGGCGGTGTGGGGAGGAACCGTCACCGGGTCGGGCACGAGGGCGATGCGAAGGCCCCGCTCGTCGAGGGCCCTGAGGACCGTGAGGTACACCCGCGGCAGGTGGTACGGCGAGACGGTGAGCCCGAGGCTCGTGATGCCCAGTTCGCCGACCCGGTCGGCGATCCACGCGGCCTGGAGGCCGGTGTGGGGCGCCGGCCCGGTCTGGAGGAGGACGCCGTCGAGGCGGCTGAGCCCGAGATCACGCAGGTAGGGGAGGGTGAGCTCGCGATACGTCGCCTCGCGCGGGTTGCCGTTGGCGACCAGCAGATGGTTGATCTCCGGGCGGGCCTGCCAGCGGTCGATGGCGTGGGTGAGGCGCCACTCCTCGCCCTGGCCGGTGGGCACGGCGAGCGCGTCCACCCGGTCGGCGGCCGAGGCGGGCAGCGCCAGGATGGCCGTGAAGGCCGTCATCACGTCCATGAGCCCGCGCGTGGTGACGGCGGTGAGGTCCGCGGCCGGCACGACTCGGGGCAGCGGTCCGTTCGGGTGCACCCATGCCTCCGCTGGGGTGAGGGTCCGGCGTGTGTGCCGGGGGTCGTCGGGAGGGGGCCCCTCCGCCGGACACGGTAGTGCAGGCTCCGTCACGGGTTCCCTGGCTCGGGGAGGGTGGGGCGGAGCGGATAGGCTGCCGGGCCGTGGCAGGTCTGTTGAGGAATGTGGCGGCGCGCATCGGTCGGGTGGGTGGGGTCGTCGTCCCCCGTCCGCGCCGGCCGGGGCCCGCGCCGGCCCAGGTCGCCCGGCGGCGCCAGGTCGCCTCGTTGCAGCGGCGCGAGCTGTCGTACGCGCCCGAGCTGGACGGGCAGGCCGACCCGGGTGAGATCGTCTGGACCTGGGTGCCGTACGAGGACGACCCTCGCCAGGGCAAGGACCGGCCGGTGCTCGTGGTCGGGCGGCAGAGCCGGACCCTGTTCGGGCTGATGCTCTCCAGCCAGAGCGAGCGCGACGGCCAGCGGCACTGGCTCGCGCTCGGCCCGGGCACCTGGGACCGTGAGAAGCGGCCCAGCTGGATCCGGTTGGACCGGGTGCTCACCATGCGGGAGGACAGCATCCGCCGCGAGGGTGCGATCCTGGACCGGGAGCGCTTCGAGCGGGTGAGCCGGGCGCTGCGCGCCGGCTACGGCTGGCGCTGAGCGACGGCGGGGAGCGACCCGTTCAGGCCGGTTCGCGGCTCGGTCCGACCGCCGCGCCCCGGGCGTCCGGCGGCGGGTACGGCTGCTCGGCCAGCAACCGGGCCAGGTGTGCGCTGTTGAGGGCCAGAGCCCTGGTGGTACGCCCGGTCGTGTCGGGCTTCGGCCGGGCGTCGAGGTAGTCGACCTTGTGCAGCGCCTCGCCGACCCAGTACGTCGCCCCGGCGGCGGGACAGGTGAAGCCGACCTCGTTCAACGCCTGCTGCACCTCGGCGATGGTGTGGTGCGCGCCGTCCTCGTTGCCGACGACGGCCACCCCGCCCACCTTCCCGTACGTGAGCAGCCGGCCCTGGGCGTCGGTCTCGGACAGCTCCGCGTCGAGGCGTTCCAGCACCATCTTGGTCACCGAGGACGGCTGACCGAGCCAGATCGGAGTGGCGATGACGAGGATCTGCGCGGCGAGCAGCCGGGCCCGGATGGCCGGCCACCCGTCGCCGTCGCCCTCGTCGGTGGAGACGCCGAAACGCACGTCGTGATCGACGACCCGGATCAGCTCGCCGTCCACGCCCTGGTCGGCGAAGGCGTCGAGCACCTCCCGGCCGAGCACCTCCGAACTCGACGGCGCCGGTGACCGCTTCAGGGTGCAGTTCAGGACCAGGGCCCGGATGGCCGTCACGGTGCTACCTCCTCGGCCGGTGCCGCGTGCGCTGTCCGTTCTACCCGTGCGACGGCGCGGAACACCTCCACGAGGTTTCCGGATCCGCTTGACACCGCGCCCCGACGGCGTACGTTCAACTTATCGGTTTATCAACCAAGTGGTTGAGAGAAGGTCATGACGGCAGATCCGGTCAGCCTCGTGTTCGCCGCCCTCGCGGATCCGACCCGCCGGGCCATCCTCGCCCGGCTGGCGTCCGGCGAGGCGACGGTCAACGAGCTGGCGGCGCCGTTCCCGGTGAGCGTCCAGGCCATCTCGAAGCACCTCAACGTCCTGGAGCGGGCCGGCCTGATCGTCCGCACCCGGGAGGCCCAGTGGCGGCGCTGCCGGCTCGATCCGGCCCCGCTGCGCACCCTGTCCGAGTGGGTCGACCAGTACCGAAGGCTCTGGGACGACCGTTACGACACATTGGACGACTATCTGCGCGACCTGAAGGAGAGAGGCGATGGGACAGCTCAGTGACCTGGTGATCGACCTGCCGTCGGACCGCGAGATCACCCTCACCCGCACGTTCGACGCGCCGCGCGACCTGGTGTTCGCCGCCCACAGCGAGGCGGAGCACCTCAGGCACTGGTGGGGCCGGGGCAACCCGCTCGACGTCGAGATCGACTTCCGGGTCGGCGGCCGGTACCGCTTCGTGGAGCACACGAAGGACGGCAACTCCTACGCCTTCCGGGGCGAGTTCCGCGAGATCGTGGTGCCGGAGCGCATCGTGCAGACCTTCGAGTTCGAGGGCATGCCCGGGCACGTGGTGGAGGAGACCCTCGTCTTCACCGAGCGCGACGGCCGGACCGTGGTGACCGGCACCAGCCGCTTCGACACCACGCAGGAGCGCGACGGCATGCTCGACAGCGGCATGACGCAGGGGGCGGCCGAGTCGTACGCCGCGCTCGAACGGTACCTGGCCACCCTGGTCTGACGACCGGCGTCGGCGCCCGACGTGCCGGTGCACGCGTAACAGCGGTGTGTAACGCCGGCATGCGCGTCGGCGCTGCACACTATGCACTGGGGAGTCGCACCGGGTTCCGCACAGTGGCGGCGGCGGGGTCGCCGTCCGGACCGGAGAGGACGGCCGCGATGAACGGTGATGTGCCACGACCCCAGGCTGGTTCCGAGGACCATCTCCCCGTCACTCCAGGCTGGACCTGCGGTACCTGCGGCGCGGAGTGGCCGTGTGCCACGAAACGGCGCCGGTTGCTGGAGGAGTTCCGCCGCGACCGTGCCGCGCTCGGCGTCTATCTGGCGTCCTGCCTCGCCGCGGCGTCCGACGAACTGCGCCGCGTGCCGGTGTCCGTCCTGCAGCAGCGGTTCACGGGCTGGCTGCCCCGGCCACCACGACACTCCTTCTGACGCGGTGCGGGCCGGCGGCCCATCGGCCGCCGGCCCGCACCGACCGCACCTCCTTTCTGCTGTGACCCGTGGTCAGATCCGGGTGCTCGCCCGGACCTGCCGCGCTGTGGCGGGGACCGGCGCGCGCCGAACGCGCCCGGTCGCCGCGGGGGTGCCGGTCGGCCAGCCGAGCAGCCGGGGACGCCGTCGGGCGCTGACGTCCTCGACCCAGCCGACCAGCAGCACGACGACGAACAGCAGGACGAGCGCCACCCCCAGGTATCCGGCCCGCCCGAGCCACCAGGCGTCGACCCGGTCGCCGACGGCGAAGCAGACCGCGATGGCCGCGTTGTGCCAGAGGTAGATGGTCAGCGCACGGCCGTTCAGCCAGGTGACCAGCCGGTCCAGTGGTCGGGCCCGGGCCAGCCAGCCCAACGGCGGGCGCGCCCGCAGCAGCACCAGCACGAAGCCCAGCGAGTAGAACGCCTGGGCCAACGGGATGTCGTTCAGGTCGAACCCGCCGGCGGGGTGGGTCAGCGTCCACCCCACCCCGACCCCCAGGCACAGGGCCGCCGCGGCGAGCAGGGCCGCCAGGGGAACACGGTGCAGCGCGCCGTCGCGGTGGGCGAAGCCGACGAGCCAGCAGGCGCCGAACGTGGCCAGGTCGGTCACGACCGAGTTGACCTGGCCGCTGAGCGGCGGAGACGTGGTCTGCAGCACCACCACGGCGGCGAGGGGCAGCAGCACGGTCGGCAGTGGCCACCGGCGGTAGAGCCCGAGCAGCGCGGGGGAGAGCAGCACGAGCCAGAGGTACGTGACCAGATACCACAGCACCCCGGTGACGTCCTGCGCCCAGGCGTTGCCGGCCGGTTGGGCGATCGGCAGCAACCAGGTCAGCAGCCCCGGCCACGCCGGCCGGTCGGACCAGCCGTGCCAGACCATCAGCGGCACGAGCACCGCGCCGAACACCCACAGGGCGGGCAGGAGCCGCCGCAGCCGGCCGTTGACGGCGCGGGTGGGCGCACGGTCCAGGGACCGGGCCATCAGCGAGCCACCGAGCGCGAACATCACCCCCATGGCGGGGAACGCGAAGCTCAGCCAGGCGTAGCCCCACATGTGGTAGACGATCACCCGCGTCAGGGCCAGCGTCCGCAGCGTGTCGAACCAGCGGTCGCGGCCGGCACCGGCGGGCGCCGCCGTGCGCGGTCCGGGCGGCACGACGCTTCCGTCGACCACCCTGCCCTCGTGACCCGGCGGGTCACCGGCGCGCTTGAGCTTCCGCCACCGCAGCCGGGTGCCGGTCAGCGCGGTCACCGTCGACTTGACCAGGACCAGGTACATGAGCTGCCGGTACGCGAACTGCTGCAGGGGCAGTGCCAGCAGCGGCAGGAGACGCTCCCGGTCGAGGCGGAAGGCCACCACCGCCGTGACCGCCTGCACGGCCAGCATCAGCAGCCACGCCGTCGCGGTCTCGGTGGTGCCCAGGAAGAACAGTCCGTAGAGGGCCATCACGTCCAGCACGGGCCCGAGCAGAGGCAGCGCCACACCGAACAGGGCGAGCATCGGCAGGCCGAGACGCCCGAACCGGCCCGAGGGGCCCCGGTCGAACACCGCCCCGCGGTGCTTCCACATCGCCTGCATGGTGCCGTAGCTCCAGCGGTACCGCTGCCGCCACAGCTGGGTCAGCGACGCGGGCGCCTCGGTCCACGCCCGGGCGCGCTTCTCGTACACCACGCGCCACCCGGCCCGGAGCACGGCCATCGTGATGTCGGTGTCCTCGGCGAGGGTGTCGTCGCTCATGCCACCCGCGGCGAGCAGCACCCGGCGCCGGAACGCCCCGATGGCCCCCGGCACGGTCGGCATGCAGCCCAACGTCTCGTACAGGCGGCGGTCGAGGTTGAAACCGATGACGTACTCGATGTGCTGCCACCACCCGAGCGGGCCCCGGCGGTTGGCGACCTTGACGTTGCCGGCGACGGCGCCCACCGACGGGTCGGCGAACGGCTGCACCAGCCGGCGTACGGAGTCCCGCTCGAACACGGTGTCACCGTCGACCATCACGATGATCTCGTGGCTGGCGTGCGCGATGCCGAGGTTGAGGGCGCTCGACTTGCCGCCGTTGGGCTTGCGGATCACCCGGACGTTGCGCAGCCCGAGCGCCTCCACGAGGTCGGCGGTCCCGTCGGTCGAGCCGTCGTCGACGACGATGACCTCGATGCCGCGATGGTCGCCGTTGGCCAGCGACCGGACGCTCGCGACGATGCCGGCCTGTTCGTTGTAGGTCGGCACGACGATCGTCACGGGCTCGGTGACCGGCGGCCCCCAGTACCCGCGCCGGCGACGCCAGGCCAGCCGTGGCGCGAGGACGAGCAGCAGCAGCGTACGGACCAGCATGAGGAGCCCGGCCACCACGAACAGCACGCGCAGCGTGGCGATGAAGAGGTCGGCGACCTGCACCGCCAGGACCACCGAGCCGGAGTGCCAGCGGTCGACCGCCGACACCGGCCGGTTGACCGGAACGGCCGACACGCCGTCGTCGTCGATCTCGTCCCGGGTCCGGTTCACACCGTCCCCGACGGTGACGAACTCGTAGCCGCGGGCCAGCATCGCGGGGATGAACCGGTCGAGCGCGGCGACCGTCTGGGCCCGGTCGCCGCCCGCGTCGTGCAGCAGCACGACGGCGCCCTGCCCGGCCGGCGGGGTCATGTTCCGCAGGATCGCGTCCACTCCGGGCCGGGCCCAGTCCTGGCTGTCGGTGTCGTTGACCGCCGTGAGGTAGCCGAGGTCACCGGCCTGTCGGATGGCGGTCCACGCGTCGTCGTCGACGGCGTCCGCCCGCGACGAGTACGGGAGACGCAGCAGGGTCGTCCGGACGCCGGCGGCGTTCATGATGGCCATCTGGGTCTGGGTGTACTCGAGTCGGCGCTGCCAGCCGGGCAGCAGGGTCGCATCCGGGTGACTGAAGGTGTGCACACCCAGTTCATGGCCCTCCGTGGCGATCCGTCGGGTCAGGTCGGGGTGGCGCGCCACCTGGCTGCCGACCACGAAGAAGGTCGCCCGCGCCCCGTGGCGCCGCAACACGTCGAGGATCCGCGGCGTCCACACCGGATCCGGTCCGTCGTCGAAGGTGAGCGCGATGGTGCGGGGCGGCATGTGGTAGGACCGCTGCCCGCCGTCGGTCGTGTCGATCACCGGGCCGCCCGAGATGATCTCGGCCGGTACGCCGCCCTGGTCCCCGGCCTCGCGCACGTGGTCGGGCGTGAACTCGGAGTTCGCGTACGCCTCCACCAGCAGCACGCTGAGCAGGGCGGTGACGAGTGTCCCGTAGACCACCCAGCTCGTCCGCAGCGGAAACCGGACCCGACGTGGCCTCCTGGGCGGGGAGGGCACGGGCCGCCTCGTCGTCACGGTCATCAGGCCAGGTACCTCCGTGCGGCGTCGAGGAGGGCCGGTGCGGTCGGTGTCACGGGCGGGGGCGTCTGGGGAGACGGGCTGGGGAGCGTGCCGGTCGGTGACGGTGAGGGTGACGCCGACGGCGGCGTGGGCCCTGCCGTCGAGGGGGACGGGTGGGAGGGACCGCGGCCGGGACCAGGGGATGGCGAGCCCCGACCCGGTTCGTCACGCACCGGCCCGGGTTCGGCGAGGACGGGCGGCCAGGGCCCCGCGTCGTCGGCGCTGTCGCCGGCCGGGCCGAGGTCGCCGCCTGCGACCTCGCTGGCGCCGGCGATCACGGGAGGGAGGGGCGGCAGCCCCTGCTCGGGCGCCTGGTCGGCGGTCTCCATGCCGGTCTCGTCGTTGAGGAGCGGCGCGGGCTGGGGGACGGACGGTCCGGTGAGGACGGCGAGCCCGACGATCGGCACGTACACGAGGGCGCCGGCCGCCAGGAGTACACCGCACCGGCGCATCAGGCGCGCGCGCCGTCCGGTGGCGTCGACGAAGACCGGCACGGGGCCCGGGGACTGCGCGACGGCGATGTCGCGGGCGGCTGCGGGCGAGTTGCCATCGTGAATGCGAACGACCACCCGGCCGAGGCTAGGGATGGCAAAAGCGGCTTATGTCCACTTTGCCGTCATCGGGTCGTGCTCGGGATTTCATATTCCGAACAACCGGATGGACGAGGCGAAGGGGCGACGAACATGCCGGGAGTTCTCATTCACGTCCAGGCGTGACGGGACGTCGATAAGACGCCGATATCGCCCGGCCCGGTCAACGACGGCCCCGTCACGTTTCCCCGCCCGGCGCGTTGAGCGGACGGAAGTTGGCGGGCGGAAGGTGGGAGGTTGCGGGTCAGTCAGGAAGGTGGACGGTGTCGACCAGCTGGCGGGTCTGCCGGCCGGCGCTCAGGCTCTTCGCCTGGTACATGGCCGCGTCCGCCTCGCGCAACGCCTCGGTGAGCTGCGTCGGGCCGGTCACCGGCGCGAGGCCGACCGACGCCGTCACCCGCAGGGTGAGCGTGCCCAGCGGGATGGGGGCGGCGAGCATCTCGCAGAGCCGGCGGCTGGCGTGGTCGATCCAGCGACGGTCCACGGTGGGGCTGACGAGCAGGCCGGCGAACTCGTCGCCGCCGAGGCGGGCCACGAGGTTGTCGCCGGCGAAGGCGGCCAGCCGCTCCGCGACGCTGATGAGCACGTGGTCCCCCGCGGCGTGCCCGTAGCGGTCGTTGACCTGCTTGAAGTCGTCCAGGTCGAGCACCACGGCGATCAGGGGCCGCCGGCCGACGTCGGCCAGCAGGGCGGCGGCCAGCCGGTAGAAGGCGCGGCGGTTGGGAAGCCCGGTGAGAGGGTCGTGGCTGGCCGCGTGTCGTTCGGCGGCGAGTTCGGCCTGCAGGTGCGCGATCTCCGCCTCGGCGCGTAGCGCGCGGCGGCGCAGCTGCCAGGAGGAGAGCAGTGCCCCCGCGGCGCAGATACCGGACGCGACACTCATCGGATCCGGCACACGAGCCCTCCCGTCACGCCGCCGCCCGAGCCCCGTCGCGGCCGACGCGCCCGGCCGGGCCCCCGTTTTCCCTGGTCACGGCCCAGGTCAGGTAACTCACTGTGAACGGATGGGTACCGTACACATGGGTTATCATGCTCGCCGTCCGATGCAGATGCAAGAGCAGCTGCACGTGCAGCACCGTCCGATGTCGACACGTCTTCCGCGCCGCCACCGCTCCTCCCCACGGCATCGGCCGGCTATGAACAGAAAGACCCCTCCGCATGCAGCAGCCGATGAACGGCGTCCCCGTCAACCAGCTTCCCCCGCTGACCTGGCAGAAGAGCCGCCGGAGCAACCCGAGCGGCAACTGTGTCGAGCTGGCGGCGCTGCCGGGGGGAGCCGGCATCGCCGTACGGAACTCGCGGTACCCGGACGGGCCGGCGCTCATCTACACCGTCGAGGAGATCGCCGCCTTCGTGCTCGGCGCCCGCGACGGCGACTTCGACCACCTGATCGCCTGACCGGCGCCCCGCGACGCGCGGCACGCCACCGGTCACGGGGAGTGCGGCGCACCGCCGGTCCGTGGCATGCTTACCAGTCGGCCGGGCCGGAGCCCGGTCGTGCGTGGTGCGCGGAGGTCGGCACGTGACGATGGTGGACGCCGACGGCGGCTCGGCGACCGGGCCGACCGTGCTGCGCATGCTGCTCGGCGCGCAACTGCGGCGCCTACGGGAAGCCAGCGGCGTCACCCGGGAGGGCGCGGGCTGGGAGATCCGCGCCTCCGAGTCGAAGATCAGCCGCATGGAGCTGGGCCGCGTCGGCTTCAAGGAACGCGACGTCGCCGACCTGCTCACCCTCTACGGCGTCACCGATGCCGAGGAACGGGAGACGCTGCTCAAGCTGGCCCGCGACGCGAACAGCCCCGGCTGGTGGCACCGGTACGGCGACGTGCTGCCCGCCTGGTTCCAGTCCTACCTCGGCCTGGAGGCCGCCGCCGTACTGATCCGCACCTACGAGGTGCAGTTCGTGCCGGGCCTGTTGCAGACACCCGCGTACGCCCGCGCGGTCGTGCTGCTCGGGCACGGCTCGGCCGCACCCGACGAGATCGACCGGCGGGTGGCGCTGCGCATGCGTCGCCAGGAACTCCTGCGCCGGGCGGAGCCGCCGCAGCTGTGGGCGGTGATCGACGAGGCGGCCCTGCGGCGTCCCATCGGCGGGCCGGGCGTGATGCGTGACCAGTTGACCGCGCTCATCGAGGCCACCCGGTCGCCCAACATCCGTCTGCAGATCATCCCGTTCGCGGCCGGCGGGCACGCGGCGGCCGGCGGGGCGTTCACCATCCTGCGCTTCGGCGACCAGGATCTGCCCGACATCGTCTACATCGAACAGCTGACCAGCGCCATCTACCTCGACAAGCGGGACGACCTCGACCACTACGCGCTGGCCATGGAGCGGCTGTGCGTCGAGGCCGAGCCGCCGGAGCGTACGCCGGACCTGCTCGCGCGGCTGCGCGACGAGGTCTACCCCGCCTGATTCCGCGCCCCGCCGCCGCGACACGAGGGGCGCGACCTCGGTCGCCGCGCATCCCTGTTGACCGTTTCCCGCCGTCCCGCTAGTCTCTGAATCGATCCAGTTCTGAATCGATCCAGAGGGGGAGCGGTGAAACCCACCCTCCAGGCCGTGGCCGACGCGGTCGGCGTCTCCCGCAGCACCGTGTCCAACGCCTACGCCCGCCCCGACCAGCTCTCCGCGGCCCTCCGCCAGCGCATCCTCGAGACCGCGAAGGCGATGGGCTACCCCGGCCCGAACCCGACCGCCCGCTCGCTGCGGCGGGGCTACGTCGGCGCGATCGGGGTGCTGTTCACCTCGCGCCTGTCGTACGCGTTCACCGACCCCTTCGCGGTGCGCTTCCTCGCCGGCGTCAGCGCGGCGGCCGAGGGGCACGGCACCAGCCTGCTGCTCGTGCCGATGCCCGGCGACCGCGCGGAGGCCCGCCATGCCGTGGAGAACGCGGCCGTGGACGGCTTCTGCGTCTACTGCGCCGGCGACGAGACCTGGGCCCTGAACGCGCTCCGCGACCGCGGGCTGCCCTTCGTCACCACCGCCCCACCCGAGGACGCCGGCCCCGACGACCGCTACGTCGGCATCGACGAACGGGCCGCCGCCCGGGGCATCGCCGCTCACGTGGCGAGCCTCGGCCACCGGCGGGTGGCCCTCCTCGGCGACTCGGTGCTGCCCGACGCGCCCGCCGGCCCGCTGCGACTGCCCGCGGCCGACCGGGTGCCGCACACGACCACCCGCGGCCGGTTCGCCGGCTTCGCCGACGCGTTCGCCGAGGTCGGCGTGGCCTGGTCGGACCTCACGGTCCTCACGGCCCCGGGCAACGACCGGCGGGCGGCCGCCGCCGCGGTCGCCGGCCTGTTCGACGGGCCGGACGCGCCGACCGCCGTGCTCGCCTGTTCGGACGTGCTCGCCCTCGGCGTCCTCGACGTCCTCGCCGGGCCGGAGCACGCCGGCCGACCGCCGGTCTCGGTCACCGGCTTCGACGACATCGCCGAGGCCGCCACCGTCGGCCTCACCACCGTGCGTCAACCGGCCGAGGAGAAGGGCCGGATCGCCGCCGAACTGCTGCTCGACCCGCCCGCCGACCCGGCGGCCGCACACGTCCTGCTGCCCACCGCACTCGTCGTCCGGACCTCCACCGGACCCGTCCCGAGGAGCTGACATGGAACAGCCCACCGGCTTCGTCACCGCCGTCGACGCGGTGGTCCGGCACGTCAACTCGGCCCGCCCCGACGCGCCGGTCCGGGCCGACCGCACCCGCCCACCCCGGCTCACGCCCACCCGACTCGCCGCCGCCGCGGCGCTGCGCCGCCTCGCCGACCGGATCCAGCCCGCACCCGTCCCGTCCACGCCGCCCTGCGCCTGAACCCGCGCCCGCCGGGCCCGTGGGCTCCGGTCCACGGTCCCGGCCATCTCCGCATCCGGGCAGGACACGTCGATCGGTGCCGAATCGGGCGCGTTGAGTGGTGGGTCAGGCCGTCGGCCGGGCACACTGGACGACCATGTCGCCGTTCACGCCCACTCTCCGGTTGCACGATCGGTACGTTCTGCACGAACGGATCGGTCTGGGCGGAATGTCCGAGGTGTGGCGTGCCGACGACGAGGTCCTCGGGCGACCCGTCGCCGTCAAGGCGCTCGCCGCACCGCTCGCCACCGACCCGCACCTGCGGGCCACCATCCAGCGCGAGGCCCGCGCCGCCGCCCGCCTGACCCACCCGCACGTCACCCACGTGTACGACTACGGCGAGGCGACCCTGCCCGGCGGCGAGGTCGTGCCCTACCTCGTCATGGAGCTGGTCGACGGGCGCAACCTGGCCGACCGGCTCGCCGAGGGGCCGCTGCCGTGGGCCGAGGCGGTACGGGTCGGGGGACAGGTGGCCGCCGCGCTCGCCGCCGCCCACCGGATCGGCGTGGTGCACCACGACATCAAGCCCGGTAACGTGATGCTCACCGAGACGGGCGCCAAGGTCCTCGACTTCGGCATCGCCGCCCTCGCCGGTCCGCACCACCCGCTCGCCGGGCAGACCGGCGAGGTGCTCATGGGCACCCCCGCGTACTTCGCGCCGGAACGGCTCACCGCCGGCCCACCCGACCCCGCCAGCGACGTCTACGCCCTCGGCGCACTGCTCTACCGCACCCTCACCGGACGGGCGCCGCTGCCCGTGCAGACGTGGGAGGACGCGCTGGAGGTGCACCGGCGGCGTACCCCTGTACCGCCGCTGCGGATCCCCGGCCTGCCCGCCGACATCGCCGACCTCGTCCTCGCCTGCCTCGCCACCGACCCGGCCCGGCGCCCGCGCGCGGCGCAGCTCGCCACCCGGCTCAGCGCCGTCCCGCCGGCCGACCCGCCCACCGCCGTCGTGCCGCCCCTGCCCACCGGGCGGGCGGCCGTCGCGGGCGCGCAGGCGCCCACCCTCGTCGACCGGCGACCCGCCGCACCGCAACCGGCCGCCGCGACGCCCCGCCGCCGCTCCCGCAGCCCGCTGGTCGCGATCACGGCGGCCGGCCTCGCACTCCTCGTCGCTCTGGGCGCGATGGCCGTCCTCGACGACGAGCGCGGCACACCGTCCGCGACCGGCCCGAGCGCCACGCCGTCCGCGCCCTCGCCCTCCGCCACGTCCGAGTCGCCGACGCCGCCGCCCACCTCGGCACCCCCGCCGACCACGGACGCCCCCGTCGCGATCAGTCTGCGCGAGCTCGCCACCGAGTTCGCCGCGCTCCTCGCGCAGGCGCAGGCACAGGGGCAGATCGACCGGCGGACCGCCGAGGACCTGCGCGACGAACTGGCCGACCTGTTCCGGGGCAAGCCGAAGGACCGGACCAAGCGGGTCGAGGACCTGCGCAAGCGGATCGGCGAGGCCGTCGAGCGGGACCGGCTGTCGCCCGACCTCGCCGACCGGTTCGACGACCTGCTGGACCGGGTGGATGTCGGGGTCGGCCGCGACGACGGCTGACCCGGGCGGGGTGACCCCGCGCGGACCGGTGGCGTCCGCCGGGCGGGAGCGGGGGTTGTGCCCCGCCGGCACTCCGCGCGTCGGTCGAGGGCCCGCCCCTCAGTCCAGCTCGACCCGGTCGCCCACGGCGACCCGACCCGGCGTGACCACCTGGGCGTACGCGCCGACGCACGGCTGCCGCCCGAGGCCGGGCAGCGGCTCGATCCGGTTCAGCCGGGCCGGCACCCGCAGCGCGTCCGGCTGCCGCGGGAGGCGGCCGTGCACGAGGGTCGGCACGGCGCAGCGCGGCGTCGGCGCGAGCACCCGCAGCACCAGTTCCGCGCCGACGCGCAGGTGGCGACCCACCCAGCCGTTCTCCACGAACCCGGCCCCCGGCGCGTCGACCACGAGGTTGGGCCGGTACCGGTCGGCCGCCACCGGGCCGTCGGGCAGTTCGGCCGAGACACGGTCCAGGGTGGCGGTGGTGACGAGGTGGATCGGCGCGAAGTCGAAGAAGCTGCCGGGCGCCGCCGCGCCGAGCGTCGTGACCTCGACCGGCACCGTGGCGGTGACCCCGGCGGCGAGCACGGCGTCCGGGACCGCCCGGTCGAGGGTCGCGCCCGCGGGCGGGGTGTCGGTGAGCGTCACCGGCGCACCGAGCACCGTGGACAGCACCGTGTCCGCGTCGTCGTCGCATGTGGACACGACGCGACCGTCGGGCAGGGTGACCCGTACCGGGTCCGGAGCGCCGCCGGCCGCCCGGAGGGTGAGCATGCCGCGCCACCGCCGCGGGTCCTTCGCGCTGACCACCCGCCCGCTCTCCGGGTGCAGCAGCGCCACACCCGGTCGCCGGAGACGCCGGCCGGCCCCACCGCGGCGGCGGCGAGCTGCTCGCCGAGCATCGACTTCACGGGGTAGCGCCAGAGCTGCGCCACCCGCCCGCGGGAATCGGTCACCGCCCGACCCTAACGAGCGCCACGTCCCGCCGTACGCCAGGCCCGCCGCGAGGCACCTGAGGGCCGGGACCTCAGGGACGGGGACGTGCCCACCTGTCCTCCCGGGCGGGGTGCGGTTTCCCGCACCCGGCCGGGTGCGGTTCCGCGGCCCGGTCGGGTGGCCTGCCCCATGGCCGGCTCCCAGGAACGGTTCGTAGCGTTGGAGCCATGATTCGTACCTCGCACGTCCTCCTCGCCGCGGGAAACCTCTCGGCCGACGCCGAACCGCCCCAGGACGGACTGGTCGGCTACGTCACGGACCTCGTGGAACGGCTCGGTGGCCCGGGCGCCGGCCTGGCCGTGGCGCTGGAGAACCTCTTCCCGCCGATCCCGAGCGAGGTGATCCTCCCGCTGGCCGGATTCGTGGCCGGGCAGGGGCGGATGAGCGTGCTGGGGGCGATCTTCTGGACCACGCTCGGCTCGCTGCTCGGCGCCCTGGCCCTCTACGCCATCGGCGCCGCGCTCGGCCGGGACCGCATCCGGGCGGTCGCGGCACGGCTGCCGCTGGTGAAGCTCAGCGACGTCGACCGCACCGAGGCGTGGTTCATCCGGCACGGTGTCAAGGCGGTCTTCTTCGGGCGGATGATCCCGATCTTCCGGAGCCTCATCTCCATCCCGGCCGGCGTGGAGCGGATGCCGGTCGGCGTGTTCGCGCTCTACACGACGCTGGGCAGCCTCATCTGGAACAGCACCTTCGTGTTCGCCGGCTACCTGCTCGGTGACAACTGGCATCTCGTCGAGGGGTACGTCGGCGTACTCCAGAACGTCGTCATCCTGGTGTGCGCGGCGGCCGTCGTCTGGTTCGTGGTGACCCGGGTCCGCCGCGCCCGACGGGGCGGCCGCGACCCGGAACCGGCGGCGGCCCCCACCCTGGGCGCGGGCGTTCCCGACCCGAGCGGCCGAGGCACCCTCTACCGCAGCGGCGGGTGGGGCGACGACGGACGCGGCGCGGCGGGATGACCCACCCCGCCCGGGTCGGGGTCGGCGTCGCCGCCGGTGTGCTGACCGCCGCCGGCGGCCTCGCCTTCCTCCTGGCGGCCGCCGTCGCCGGCGCCGCGTCCGCCGTCGTCCCGCCGGCCCGCCGCCGGATCGGCGCGCTCATCCCGCGGTACGCCACGACACTGGTACGCCTCGAACGACGGCGGCTGGGCGAACTGCTCGGCGCCAGCGAGCTGCCCCCGGTCCGCACGGCCGGCTGGCGGGACGTCGCCTACCTGGCGGCCCGGCTGCTCCCGGGCGCGCTCGGCGCGCTGGCGTTCGGGCTGCTGGGGATCGGCGCGGTGCTGGCCTGGATCCTGGTGTCCGCCACCGTGCGCGGTGACCTGTCCCTGGCCGAGATCCTGCTGCAGGTCGTCATCGGCGCGGTCCTGTTGCTGCTCAACGTGCAGGCCATCGCCAGCGTCGGCGCGCTCGACGTCCGGATCGCCCGCCGGCTGCTCGACCGCGACGCCCGCGCGGCGCTGGAGGACCGCGTCCGCGAGCTGGCCAGCACACGCGCGGGCGTGATCGCGGCCGTGGACGCCGAACGCCGGCGCATCGAGCGCGACCTCCACGACGGGCTGCAACAACGACTCGTCGCCCTCGGCATGCTGCTCGGCCGCGCCCGACGCAGCCGGGACGCCGAGCGCACGTACGCCCTCGTCACCCAGGCCCACGAGGACCTCCAGCGGGCGGTCGAGGAGCTGCGCGAGGTGGCGTGGCGGGTCTACCCGTCCGCGCTGGAGGAGAGCGACCTGGGTGAGGTGCTCGGCATGGTCGCCCAGCGGTCCACGGTGCCGGTGCGGATCCGCTGCGACCTCCCGGTACGCCCCGACCGGCAGATCGAGACCGTGCTGTACTTCGTGGCCTGCGAGGCGCTCACGAACGCCGCGAAACACGCCGCCGCTACCCTGGTCACGATCGACATCGGCGTACGGGAGGGGACGGTCCGGATGCGCGTACGCGACGACGGCGCGGGCGGCGCGGCCCCCTCCGGGCCGGGCCTGTCCGGGCTGGCGCGCCGGGTCGCGGCGCTCGACGGGCGGCTGCGGGTGGAGAGCCCCGCCGGCGGGCCGACCACCGTGTTGACGGAACTGCCGTGCGGGTAACCCTCGCCGAGGACTCGGCGCTGCTCCGCGAAGGGCTCGTCCGGCTGCTCGCCGAGGAGGGCCACGACGTCGTCGCGGCGGTGGGTTCCGCCGACGAACTCGTCGCCGCCGTCGCGCGCGAACGGCCTGACGTCGTCGTGACCGACGTCCGGATGCCACCGAACCACACCGACGACGGGCTGCGCGCCGCGCTGGAGATCCGCCGCCGCTGGCCCGAGACCGGCGTCCTCGTCCTGTCCCAGTACGTCGAGCGGCGGTACGCGAGCCAACTGCTCGCCGACCGGCCCGAGGGAGTCGGGTACCTGCTGAAGGACCGGGTCGCCCAGGTCGACGACTTCCTCGACGCCCTGGACCGGGTGGCCGCCGGCGCCACGGCACTCGACCCCGAGGTGGTCCGCCGCGTGGTGGCCGGCTCGGACCGGGCCGACCCGCTCACCCGGCTCACCCCCCGCGAACGGGACGTCCTGCACCACATGGCGCAGGGCCACACGAACGCGGCGATCGCCCAGCGGCTGCACGTGTCACTCAGCGCGGTGGAGAAACACGTCAACGCGATCTTCGACAAGCTCGACCTGGGAGAGGCGGTCGGCTACAGCCGCCGGGTGCTGGCGATCCTGCGGTACCTGTCCACCTGAGTGCTCATCCCGACCCTCCGGCGGGCATCTCGACCGGTCGCCGCGCCGCCCGAGGGCCGTGCCCCGGGGGCCTGTGAACGCCCCCGATGCCGCAATGTCGCCGGCCTGAGGTGGGTCGCCCGCTTTGGCGGCTGACCGGATGGGCGGCTTGTCCGATCATGGGTGGTTTGGGGTGTGGTCGGTGGCACCCTGGGGCCGGAATCGTGGGCGGGCCGGGGTCGTTGAACACCCCTGACGGCCGAGGCAGCAAGACCCCGGCCCCGGTGGCCCGCCGGCACAGGTGAGGTCCCGGGAATGATGGCGGGCCGCCGGTCGTTGCACACCGATCCACGGCCCCGGTAGGGCACCGCCCCGCCGCCCCCCGGCCTGGCGCCGGGGAATGACGGCCGGCCGCGGGTCGTTGGACACGGACCCGGCCCGGTGCGGCACCCCCCGCCCACCACCGGCCGCGGACCCCCCGAGACTTTTCCCCTTTCGAGCGCACCCGTGTGCTCGTCCCCCGAGATCCACGCCCCGATCCCCCGAACGGGCGTGGACCTTCACCCCCGAGGAGCTTTCATCATGAACACGATCCTGCGTAAGAGCGTGCTCGGTATCGCTGGTCTGGCGTTCGCCGGTGGCGTGGTCGGTGGCCCGATCGCGGCCCACACCAGCGGCCACCACGCGGTCGACGCGCGGCCGGTGGCGGTGCTGCAGGCGGACAAGCCGGGCGTGGACACGGCGAAGCTGATCCCGCACGGCACCCAGGGTGCGCAGTCGCGTATCGAGCTGAACGACGAGCAGGTCGCGAACGTCAAGGCGATCATCGCGGCGACGAAGAAGTCCGGTATGGACGAGCGGGCGGCGGTCATCGCGATCGCGACGAGCCTGCAGGAGTCGAAGCTGGAGAACCTGGGCCACCTGGGTGACGCCAACGACCACGACTCGCTGGGCCTGTTCCAGCAGCGCCCGAGTTCGGGTTGGGGTACGCCGGAGCAGATCACCGATCCGGAGTACTCGACGATGGCGTTCCTCAAGGGTCTGAAGCAGGTCGACGGGTGGCAGGACATGCCGCTGACCGACGCCGCGCAGACGGTGCAGGTGTCGGCCTACCCGGACGCCTACGCCCAGTGGGAGCAGCAGGCCGCCGACCTGGTCGCCCAGCACTGGAACAGCTGACACCCCCACAGCCGACACCGCACGACCCCACAGACCTGACACACAAGGGGGAAACACGCTGGCCGGCACCCGAACGGGTGCCGGCCAGCGGCATGTCCACACCCGTCCGGCCCCGACCGGCCCCCATCCTGTCCCGTTGATCATGAGGTTGGCGGGGACGAACCGGGCAATCCGCCCCGTCAACCTCATGATCGACCGGAGGATCGGGGGGTGGGAACACCGGCGGGTGCGCCGGAGCCCCGTACGCCGCTGCGGTGCCCGAGCCGGGCCGGCGGGAGGAGAGGGCCGTGCCGGGACTGGTCACCCGATCGTTGCGCGAGACGGCAGAATGCCGGGATGAGCATGGAGTCGTCCTGGGCGGAGCAGTCGGGCGTGGTCGTCCTGCCGAGCGGTGCCGTGGTACGGGGGAGGCGCATCGCCGATCCGGCGTCGCCCGCCGACTTCGCTCTGCTGCTGGCTCCCGGACCGGCACCGACCTGGCCGTACCGCCGGATCCGGTGGCCCGACTTCTGGGTGCCGCTCGACCGCGACGATGCCCTCGACGCGCTGCGCGAGGCGCTGCGCCGCGCGCACGGCGGCGAGCGGGTGGAGGTCGCCTGCCGCGGAGGCCAGGGGCGTACGGGGACGGCGCTGGCCGCGCTCGCCGTGCTCGACGGCATGCCCGTGGAGCGAGTGGTCGACTGGGTACGCGCGAACTACCGGCCCCGCGCGGTCGAGACGCCCTGGCAACGGCGGTGGCTTCGCCGGCTGTCCTGACACGTCGGGCGCGGCCACCACCGAACACGTCGGGCGCGGCCACCACCGAACACGTCGGGCGTGGCCACCACCGAACACGTCGGGCGTGGCCACCACCGGAAACCGCCCCGGCCGGATCGGGCGAAGGCCGGCCCCGCCCTGTCCCGCGCCGCCGCGGCGCCCGCAGGGGTCCGGAGGTCCGGACCCACGCGCGCCGGGGTCCGGAGGCCCGAACCACGCGCGCCGGGGCCCGGAGGTCCGAACCCCGGCGGCGTTCGCTGGTCTCAGGCTGCGACGTACTCGCGCAGGTGCCGGGCGGTGAGCGTGTCAGCCGTCGCCACCAGGTCGGCCGGTGTGCCGGTGAAGACGATCCGGCCGCCGTCGTGGCCGGCGCCCGGGCCGAGGTCGATGAGCCAGTCGGCGTGCGCCATCACGGCCTGGTGGTGCTCGATGACGATCACCGTGTTGCCGGCGTCGACCAGGCGGTCGAGGAGCGCGAGCAGTTGGTCGACGTCGGCCAGGTGCAGGCCCGTGGTCGGTTCGTCGAGCACGTACGTGCTGGTCTTCTCGGCCATGTGGATGGCCAGCTTGAGGCGTTGCCGTTCGCCGCCGGAGAGGGTGGTGAGCGGCTGGCCCAGGGTGAGGTAGCCGAGCCCGACGTCGGCCAGCCGGCCGAGGATGAGGTGCGCCGGCCCGCTGGGGAAGAAGTCGTACGCCTCGGTGACCGGCATGGCGAGCACCTCGCTGATGTTCTTGCCGCGCAGCCGGTAGGTGAGCACCTCGTCGGTGAACCGTCGCCCCTCGCAGCGTTCGCAGACGGTCGCCACGCCGGCCATCATGGCCAGGTCCGTGTAGATCAGGCCGATGCCCTTGCACGCCGGGCAGGCGCCCTCGGAGTTGGCGCTGAACAGCGCCGCCTTGACGCCGTTGGCCTTGGCGAACGCGGTGCGGATCGGGTCGAGCAGGCCGCTGTAGGTGGCCGGGTTGCTGCGACGCGAACCGCGGATGGGGGACTGGTCCACGATGACCACGCCCTCGCGCCTGCGCAGTGAGCCGTGGATCAGTGAGCTCTTGCCCGAGCCGGCCACCCCGGTGACCACGGTCAGCACGCCGAGCGGGATGTCGACGCTCACGTCGCGCAGGTTGTGCAGGTCGGCGTGCCGGATCGGCAGGTGCCCGGTCGGCCGGCGTACCTCGGGACGCAGGCCCACCCGGTGGTCGAGGTGGCGCCCGGTCAGGGTGTCGGAGCGGCGCAGGCCGGCCACGTCGCCGGTGTAGCAGATGCGGCCCCCGGCGGTGCCGGCGCCGGGTCCCAGGTCGACCACGTGGTCGGCGATCGCGATGGTCTCCGGCTTGTGCTCGACCACCAGCACCGTGTTGCCCTTGTCGCGCAACCGCAGGAGCAGGTCGTTCATCCGGGCGATGTCGTGCGGGTGCAGGCCGACGGTCGGCTCGTCGAAGACGTACGTCACGTCCGAGAGGCTCGACCCGAGGTGCCGGACCATCTTCACCCGCTGCGCCTCCCCGCCGGACAGCGTGCTGCTCTCCCGGTCGAGACTGAGGTAGCCGAGACCGATCTCCACCAGCGAGTCGAGCACGTCACTCAGATTGGCGACGAGTGGGGCCACCCCCGGGTCGTCGATGCCCCGGACGAACTCGGCGAGGTCGCTGATCTGCATGGCCGAGCACTCGGCGATGTTGCGCCCGGCGATGCGCGAGGAGAGGGCCGCCTCGTTGAGCCGGGTCCCGCCGCAGGCGGCGCAGGTGGTGAAGGTGACCGCCCGGTCGACGAACGCCCGGATGTGCGCCTGCATCGAATCCCGGTCCTTGGACAGGAACAGCCGCCGGACCTTCACCACGAGGCCCTCGTACGTCCAGTTGAAGCTGTCCGTCTTGATCTTCGTGGCGGGTTTGTGCAGGAAGTCCTCCCACTGCTGTGGCGTGAAGTCCTGCAGCTTGACGTCCGGGTCGAACAGCCCGGAGCCGACGATGGTCTGCCAGTACCAGGAACCGACGGCGAAGTTCGGCACCTTGACGGCGCCGTCGTTGAGCGAGCGCTCGACGTCGACCAGCTCGTGCACGTCGAGGTCGGACACCTTGCCGAGCCCCTCACAGGCCGGGCACATGCCCTCGGCCAGGTTGAAGCTGAACGCGCCCGCGCTGCCGACGTGCGGGGTGCCGAGCCGGCTGAAGACGATCCGCAGCATCGCGTACGCGTCGGTGGCCGTGCCCACGGTCGAGCGTGAGTTCACGCCGAGCCGTTCCTGGTCGACCACGATAGCCGCGCTCAGGTTGCGCAGCGAGTCCACGTCGGGACGGCTCTGCCTCGGCATGAACGACTGGAGGTAGGCGCTGTAGGTCTCGTTGATGAGGCGCTGGGACTCGGCGGCGATGGTGCCGAAGACCAGCGACGACTTCCCCGAGCCCGAGACACCGGTGAAGACGGTGAGGCGGCGCTTGGGGATGTCGACCGACACGGAGGCGAGGTTGTTCTCCCGCGCACCCCGTACCTCGATCATGTCGTGGCTGTCGGCGGCGGTGGGTGTTGGCTGCGGCATGCGAACCCTTCGCGAGATGGGGCGGGCGAACGCCCACCCTGGCACCGGGGTCTGACAGATTCATTCTCCCATTGACGTCCCCGTGGAGGGTTTCACGACCATCAACACGGGACTGTCGGGGGAAGCTCCCGTAAAGTCTCAAACGACGTGACGACCCGGGGGTGATCCGATGGGGACGATGGAGCGGCTGCGGGCGGTCGACCTGGCCGCCGGCGCGGGCATCTCGGTGCAGCAGGTGCGCAACTACGTCGACCTCGGTGTGCTCCCTCCGGTGCGGCGCACCGACAGCGGCTACCGGATCTTCACGGCCGAGCACGCGCGGGCGCTGGCGGTGGCGCGGCGGATGGCCGAGGGCTACGGGTGGGCGCGTACCCGGGAGATCATGGCCGCGGTGCACCGGGGCGACCTGCCGGCGGCGCTGGCGTCGCTCGACGCCGGCCACGCCGAGCTGGACCGCGAGCGCGCCGACATCCGCCGGGCGCTCGCGGCGTTCGAGACGGTGGTGACGAGCCCGGCGAGACCGGTCCCGGCGCCGCGCCGCCCGGCCCGCATCGGCGAGGTCGCCGACCTGGTCGGTGTCCGCACCTCCCAGCTGCGGCTGTGGGAGGCCCGCGGGCTGCTGCGGCCGGTCCGCGCCCGCGGCACCGGCTACCGGGTGTACGACGAGGCCGAGCAGCGCGCCGCGCAGGTGGTCGCGCTGTTGCGCCGGGGCGCGTACCCGTTCGACATCATCGCGGCGGTGGTGGCCGAGCTGCGGACCACGGGCAGCCCGCAGCGGGCGCGGGCCGAGCTGGCGCGCCGCGAGCAGGACCTGCACGCGCGCAGCCTGCGCCGGTTGGGCGCGTCCGCCGCCCTGTACGACTACCTGCGCGACCGCGGGTCGCCCGGCACCTGAACCCGACGGCTCCCGCGCCGGGCCGACCGGCCGGCACCCCCACCGACCCCGGCCGGGTGGACCGGCCCGCCACGGGCACCTCGCACTCCCACTAGGGTGCTGGCATGACCCGGCTGCTGGCCACCACGGCGACCGCCGTCCTGCTCGCCACCGGCACCGCGGTGCCCGCGGCGGTACCTGCGGGTGCGCTGCCCGCCGGCACCGCCGCCCAGGTGGCCGCGGCGCCGACCGTGCCCTGCCCCCGGGCCCCGGCGCCGAAGGTCTCCCGGCCGCCGCGACCGTCCCCGCCGCCGGCCGTGCCCGAGGAGCGGGTGGTGGGAGGTGACGCGCTCGCCACGGCCGGACTGGTCGTCCCGCCGGGCGCGCCGGCCCCGCCGAAGATCACCGCGACGTCGTGGCTCGTGGCCGACCTCGACACCGGGCAGGTGCTCGGCGGATGCGGCCCGCACGAGTACGGCACCCCGGCGAGCGTGCAGAAGCTGCTGCTGGCCGCCACCATGCTGCCGCGCCTGGACCCGAAGCAGGTCGTCACGGTCACCGCCGAGGACATGGACATCGAGCCCGGGTCGTCCGCCGTGGGTCTGGTCGAGGGTGGCCGGTACACGGTGGAGACCGTCTGGCTCGGGCTGCTGCTGAACTCCGGCAACGAGGCGGCCAACCTGCTCGCCCGGCTGGGTGGCGGCGCCGACGGCGCGGCCGGGGGAGTGCGCGCGATGAACGAGTACGCGCACCGGCTCGGCGCCCTTCAGACGCACGCCGTGACCCCGTCCGGGCTCGACGGCCCCGGCCAGTTCACCAGCGCGTACGACCTGGCGCTCATCGCGCGGGTCTGTTTCGCCGACCCGACGTTTCGCCGGTACGCGCTCACCGAACGCGCCCAGATCCCGGCCCAGCCCGCCCTGCGGACCAAGGGCTTCCAGATCCAGAACGAGAACCAGCTCATCTACCGGTACCCGGGGGCGCTCGGCGGCAAGACCGGCTTCACCGACCTCGCCCGGCACACGTACGTCGGCGCGGCGGAACGCGACGGGCGACGGCTCGTCGCCACCCTGCTCGGCGCCGAGCCGCGACCGCTGCGCGGCTGGGAGCAGGGCGCGGCACTGCTCGACTGGGGCTTCTCCCTGCCCCGCTCGGCGTCCGTCGGCCGGCTCGTCGAGCCGGATGAGCTGTCGGCGAGCCCGACGGTCGAACCCACCCCGCTCCCCGCCCCCGCCGGGAATCGCCCGGCCGCCGCGAGCGGTCCGGCCGGCGATGGGTGGCCGAGCTACTGGTCGGTGGGTGCGGTGGTCGCCGCGGCCGCCGTCCTGCTGCTGGCCGGGCTGCTGTGGGCACGACGGTCGGCGCGACGGCGGCGACCCTGACACCGACCCGCTCCGTGCGCGTGTGGATCGACAACCGTCGACGGTATGCATAGACTCCGGTCGCTCCGGCACCACGAGTCCAGGAGGATCCCCGTGTCGTGTGAACCTCGACCGCATCCCGTTCCCGCCCCGTGCCGTTCCGGGCGTACGCTGCCGCGCCTCGCCGGCGCGGCGCTGCTCACCGGGGTGCTCGTCGCCTCCGGCGGCGCCGTCGCGGCGGCCGCGCCGCCCACGACGTCGGTGTCCGCCGTCGCGCCGGTGAGCGCCGGCGGGCCGCGTACGACGCCCGGGCCGTGCGGGTACACGGCGACGCCGGAGGACCCCGCGGTCCGGCCGGTGCCGTTGCCGCCCGACCCGCGCCGGACGCCGGACAAGGGCCGGGTCCGCGTCACGCTCCGGACCAACCACGGACCGATCGGGCTGACCCTCGACCGCTCGGCGGCGCCGTGCACCGTGCAGAGCTTCCTGCACCTGGCCCGGCACCGCTTCTACGACCGGACCTCCTGCCACCGGCTGACCGCGTACCCCACGTTGAGCGTCCTGCAGTGCGGTGACCCGTCCGGCACCGGGTCCGGCGGGCCGGGCTACCGCTACCGCGACGAACTGCCCACCGACCTGCCGCCCGCGCCCACCGACCCGACCGGCGAGCGGCGGCTCTACGCCCGCGGCACGCTCGCCATGGCCAACGCCGGTCCGGACACCAACGGCAGCCAGTTCTTCCTGGTGTACGCCGACTCGGCGCTGCGACCGAACTACACCGTCTTCGGCTCCGTCGACGCCGCCGGGCTGGCGACGCTCGACCGGATCGCGGCCGGCGGGGTGGCCCCGACCGAGGAGGACCCGGCGCCGGTCGACGGCGCGCCCGCGCTGCCGGTCCACATCCGCTCGGTCGTCCGGCACCACCACTGACGGACGAGGCCGGGCGGCTACCGACCGGAGACGGTCGCCGCGCCGGCCCGGTCCGGCGGTGTGGCGGAGCTGTCCCGGACGACCAGTTCGGTGGCGAGTTCCACGCGCGGCGAGTCGACACCCTCGCCCTGGGACAGCCGCAGCACGGTGCGGGCGGCCAGCCGCCCCATCTCGACCAGGGGCTGCCGCACCGTGGTCAGCGGCGGCGACGCCCAGCGTGCCTCCGGAAGGTCGTCGAAGCCCACCACGCTGACGTCGTCCGGCACGCGCAGGCCGCGCCGGCGGATGGCCTCGTAGACGCCGAACGCCATCTGGTCGCTGGAGGCGAAGATGGCCGTCGGGGGCTCGTCGAGGTCGAGCAGCGCCTGGCCGCCGGCGAAGCCGGAGGAGTGGTAGAAGTCGCCCGGCCGCATCAACCGGTCGTCGACCGGGACGCCGGCGGCCTCCAGCCCGGCCCGGTAGCCGTCCATCCTGGCCCGGCTGCACAGGAGGTGGGTCGGTCCGGCCACGAAGCCGATCCGCCGGTGCCCGAGCGAGAGCAGGTGCTCGGTCGCGGCGAGCCCACCGGCCCAGTTGGTGGCGCCGATCGTCGGTACGTCGGTCGCCGGCACGCCGGCCGGATCGACCACCACCACGGGTACGTCGAGCCGGCGCAGCTGGGCGTGCAGCGGCGCGCTGACGTGCGAGGTCACGAAGATGACGCCGTCGGTCGCCCGGGCGCGCAGGTTCTGCAGCCACTGCCGGGCCGCCGTCGGCTGGCGGTGGATGGCGGAGACCACGGTGCCGACCCCGGCGCCCCGCCCGACGTCCTCCACACCGCGGATGATCTCCACAGCCCACGGGCTGTCGAGGTCGTTGAAGACCAGGTCGACCAGGCCGGCGCGCCGCACCCCGCGGTTGGTCCGGCGCCGGTAGCCGTGATGGCGCAGCAGTTCCTCGACCCGTTCCCGGGTGTCGGGGGCCACGTCCGAGCGCCCGTTCAGCACCCGTGACACGGTCGGCACCGAGACCCCGGCCTCCCGCGCGATGGCGGTGATGGTCACCCTGCGTCCGTCGTCGGCGTCCACCCGCGTCTCCCTCCCCAACCGGGGGCGGACGCGGCGCCGGCGCCGGGTTCCCGGCTCGCGGCGTCGGCGCCGGGAGCCCCGGCGTCGCGTGCCGCCCCGGTCATCTTGCCGTACGGAGGGTGGTCGCCGACACGGCAGGTCGTCACCGGCAGGGTCAACCGCCGGTGATCGGAGGGGCGTCCCCGGCGGTCGCCGCGGGCACCGGTCGACCCGGGCGCGGGGGAGGGGGGTACGCGGCGCAGGAGGCTCGGATGACCAGTTCGGTGGGGAGCCGGACGTGCGGGTCGCGTTCGACGCCCCCGATGACGTCGATGAGCAGCCGCATGGCCTCGGCGCCCATGCGTTGCAGGGGTTGCGCGATCGTCGTCAGGGGAGGGTTGACCAGCGCCGACTCGGGAACGTTGTCGAATCCGATCACGGACAGGTCGTCGGGCACCGCGAGGCCCATGCTCCGGGCGACGTCCATCGTGGAGATCGCTGAGAGGTCGTTGCCGGCGAAGACGGCGGTCGGCCGGTCGGCGAGCGCGAGCAGTTCGGCGGCCGTGGCCGCCGCGCTCTCGACCCGGAACCCGCCGACGCGTACGAGCCGCTCGTCGACGGGCACGCCGGCGTCGGCCATGGCCTTGCGGAAGCCCGCCTCGCGCAGCCGCGCCGACTCGAGGTCGGGGCGTCCGCTGAGGTGCGCGATGCGGCGGTGGCCGAGCGACAGCAGGTAGTTCGTCGCGAGCATCGCGCCGGTGAAGTTGTCGGAGTCGACGGTGGGCAGGCCGGACGGGCCGGTGTGGGGGTCGACGGCGACGACGTGGAAGCCCTGTCGGGTCTCCACCACGGTGGGCGTGACGATCACGGCCCCGTCGATGAGCGTCCCGGACAGGCGGGCCAGCGAGCGTCGTTCCCAGCCGATGCCGGCGCCGTCGCCGTCGCCGCCCGAGTACGCGAGCAACTGGTAGCCGGTGCCGGCGACCTCTCTCGACGCCCCCTTGAGCAGCTCGGTCGAGAACGGCTCGAACTCGGAGACCAGGATGCCCAGCACGTTCGTGCGGTGACTGCGCAGGCTCTGCGCACCGAGGCTGGCCTCGTACCCGAGCTGGTGGATGACCTGTCGGACGCGCTCCACGGTCGCCTGGGCCACGCCGTACCGGCCGTTCACGACCTTGGATACGGTCGCCACCGAGACGCCGGCCGTGCGGGCCACGTCCGACATCTTCACACGCTGCGGGAACGCCACGCCGACGATGATAGAGGCCGCTCCAGAGGCCGTCACCGGAGAATCGAAAACGTTATCGATAACGATTGACACTGAGTTACACGGCTGTAAAACTCCCCCCCAGCCGAGTACCGCGGACTGCTAGTCGAGGAGACGATTCGATGGCGATGAAGCACCGCGCGGGCGCCGCTCTGGCGCTGTTGACGACCAGCGCACTCCTCGTCGCCGGTTGCAACGGCGGCGAGAGCGAGACGCCGAATGAGGAAGAGCCGTTCCAGAAGCCGGTGACCCTGACGTGGTGGCACAACGCCTCGCAGGACGGCCCCGGCAAGACCTACTGGGAGAAGGTCGCCAAGGACTTCTCCACGCTCCACCCGACCGTCACGATCCAGATCGAGGCGATCGAGACCAACCAGTTGCAGCGCACCCGGCTCCCCGCCGCGCTCCTGACCAACGACCCGCCGGACATCTTCCAGGCGTGGGGCGGCGGTGAGATGCGCGAGCAGGTGGAGGCCGACTACCTCAAGGACATCACCGACCAGGTCAAGACCGAGGTCGCCGACATGGGCAGCGCGGCGGAGATCTGGCAGGTGGACGGCAAGCAGTACGGCCTGCCGTTCCGGATGGGCATCGAGGGCGTCTGGTACAACAAGGACCTGTTCGCCAAGGCGGGCATCACCGCTCCTCCGACCACCTTCGAGGAGCTCAACGCGGCCGTCACGAAGCTCAAGGCCATCAACGTCACCCCGATCGCCCTCGGCGCCGGCGACAAGTGGCCCGCCGCCCACTGGTGGTACAACTTCGCGCTGCGCGCCTGCTCCGTCGACACGCTCAAGAAGGCCTCGGTCGACCTCGTCTTCGACGACCCCTGCTTCGTCAAGGCCGGCGAGGACCTGAAGACGTTCATCGCGACCGAACCGTTCCAGCAGAACTTCATCGCCACGCCGGGGCAGAACGACCCGACCAGCGCGAACGGCCTGCTCGCCAACGGCAAGGCCGCCATGGAGCTGATGGGCGACTGGAACCGCGGCACCCTGGAGACCGTCGCCGAGGACCCGGCGAAGCTCACGAAGTTCCTCGGCTGGTTCCCCGTGCCGGCGATCTCCGGTTCGCCCGGCGACCCGAAGGCCGCCCTCGGCGGCGGCGACGGGTTCGCGTGCGCCAAGAACGCCCCGCCGGAGTGCGTCGAGTTCCTCAAGTACATCGTGAGCCCGGAGGTGCAGAAGGGCTACGCCGGGACCGGCACCGGCCTGCCCGTCGTCAAGGGCGCGGCGGACGCCGTGACCGACCCCGCGCTGAAGTCCATCCTGGAGGCGACCGCCGGCGCGACGTACGTGCAGCTCTGGCTGGACACGGCCTTCGGCAGCACGGTCGGCAACGCGATGAACGACGCGATCGTCGCCATCTTCGCCGGAAACGGCACCCCGCAGCAGGTCGTGGACGCCATGAAGGCGGCCGCACGCAAGTGACCGCCACCAACCCGACCCTGAACCCCGCCGGCGGCGCGTCAGCGCCGCCGGCGGGCCCCCGGCCCGCCGGGCGGTCGTCCGCCCGCGCCGCGCAGACCCGACGCAAGTGGTACGAGATCGTCGGGCTCACCACGCCGGCGATCGTCGTCTACGTGATGTTCGTGCTGGTGCCGATGGGCTTCGCCGTCTACTACAGCCTCTACCGCTGGCGCGGCGTGGGACCACCCACCGAGTTCGTCGGGCTCGACAACTACGTCCTGGCCTTCCAGGACCCGATCTTCCTCGACGCGCTGCGCAACAACGCCGTCATCGTGGTCGGATCGCTGCTCGTCCAGGGCCCCATCGCCCTGGCCGTGGCCCTGCTGCTCAACCGCCGCTTCCGCGGGCGCACCGTGTTCCGCCTGCTCGTGTTCGTGCCCTACGTGCTCGCCGAGGTCACCGTCGGCATCATGTGGAAGCTGCTCCTGACCGGCGGCGGCACCGTCGACGCGCTGCTGCGCCAGCTCGGTATGGGCGGCCTGGTGCACGCGTGGCTGGCCGACCTCGACATCGTCATCTGGACGATGCTGTTCGTCCTCACCTGGAAGTACGTCGGCTTCGCCATCATCCTCCTGCTCGCCGGCCTGTCGAACGTGCCGCCGGAGTTGACCGAGGCCGCCGCGATCGACGGCGCGAGCTGGTGGCAGACGCAGCGCCACGTCACGCTCCCGCTGCTGGGGCCCACGATCCGGATCTGGATGTTCCTGTCGATCATCGGTTCGCTGCAGGTGTTCGACGTCATCTGGGTGACCTCGGTGCCCGCCGTACGGTCGCTCGGCGCCTCGGCCACCATGGCCACGTACATGGTGGACAACGGCTTCTTCGCGCGGCTGTGGGGCTACGGCAACGCGGTGGCCGTGATCCTGTTCGTCATCTCGTTCATCGCGGCGCTGCTGTTCCAGCGCTTCCTCCTCCGCCGCGACATCGAGGGCGCCATCACCGGAAGGACGAACTGACCGTGCCCGCGACCACCGTCCCCTCCCCGCCCGCCCCGCGTCGCCCGTGGTCGTGGGCCAACCCGCTCACGTACGCGCTGGCGCTCGCGGTGGCCGCCGTGTCGATCGCCCCGGTGGTCTACGTGATCGTCGGCGGCTTCCGCACCACCCCGCAGATCGTCGCGGACCCGGCCGGGCTGCCCGACCCGTGGGTGCTGGACAACTACGCCAGGGTGCTCACGGAGAGCGACTTCTGGCGCCAGGCGTTCAACAGCGCCGTGATCGCCCTGGGCACGACCCTCGGTGTCGTCGTACTCGGCGTCTGCGCGGCGTTCGTGCTCGCCCGGTACACCTTCCGGGGACGCGAGGCGCTCTACACCTTCTTCACCCTCGGCCTGCTGTTCCCCGCCGGCGCGGCGATCCTGCCGCTCTACCTCATGCTGCGCGACCTGAACCTGATCAACTCCTACTACGCGGTGATCCTCCCGCAGGTCGCCTTCTCGTTGCCGATCACGATCGTGATCCTCCGCCCGTTCCTGTCCGCGGTCCCCCGCGAACTGGAGGACGCCGCCGCCATCGACGGGGCCGGACGGCTGAGCTTCCTCTGGCGCATCATGCTGCCGCTGTCCCGGCCCGCGCTCGTCACCGTCGGGGTCCTCGCGTTCGTGGCCAGCTGGAACGCCTTCCTCCTGCCACTGCTCGTCCTCGGCGACGTCGACCTGCACACCCTGCCGCTGGGCGTGCAGAACTTCTCCAGCCAGTACACCTCCGACACGGCGGGGATCCTCGCCTTCACCTCGCTGGCGATGTTGCCGGCACTCCTCTTCTTCACCCTCGCCGAGAAGCAGATCGTCGGTGGCCTGCAGGGCGCGGTCAAGGGCTGACCGCGGCCGGCGAGGACGACACACCGCATGACCGTCTACCTGTTCGCCCGCCGGGCCCTCCCGTAGGGACCGACGGGCGTCGGAGGAAAGTGACCGACACCGTGACCGTGGACATCGAACGCAGCACCGCCATCTGGAACGACCCCTCCTACGACCCCGCCACCCGGGTGGACGCCCTGGTCGCCGCCATGACCCTGCCCGAGAAGATCGCCCAGCTGTACGGAGTCTGGGTGGGCGCCTCCGCCGACGGCGGCGAGGTCGCCCCGTACCAGCACGAGATGGAGGACCCGGTCGACCTCGAGGCCCTGCTGGGGACCGGCCTCGGCCAGCTGACCCGGCCGTTCGGGACCGCGCCGGTGGACCCGGCGCTCGGCGCGCTCTCGCTGCTGCGCACCCAGCAGCGCATCGTCGCGGCGAACCGCTTCGGCATCCCCGCCGTGGCCCACGAGGAGTGCCTGGCCGGCTTCGCCACCTGGGGAGCCACCGCCTACCCGGTGCCGCTGTCCTGGGGAGCGACGTTCGACCCGCCGCTGATCCGCCGGATGGCCGCCGCCATCGGGGCCGACATGCGCCGCGTCGGCGTGCACCAGGGGCTCGCCCCGGTGCTCGACGTGGTGCGCGACGCCCGCTGGGGACGGGTCGAGGAGACCATCGGCGAGGACCCCTACCTGGTCGGCACGGTCGGCACCGCGTACATCCAGGGCCTGGAGTCCGAGGGTGTGGTGGCCACGCTCAAGCACTTCGTCGGCTACTCGGCCTCCCGCGCCGGCCGCAACCTCGCACCGGTCGGCATGGGGCCCCGCGAACGGGCCGACGTCATGCTCCTGCCGTTCGAGATGGCGGTACGCGAGAGCGGCGCGCGCTCGGTGATGCACGCCTACACCGACACCGACGGGATGCCGTCGGCGGCGGACGAGGAACTGCTCACCGGGCTGCTCCGCGACACGTGGGGCTTCACCGGCACGGTGGTCGCCGACTACTTCGGCATCGCGTTCCTGCGCATGCTGCACGGGGTGGCCGGCAGCTGGGGCGAGGCGGCCGGTGCCGCCCTGGCCGCCGGCGTGGACGTCGAGCTGCCCACCGTGAAGACGTTCGGCGAGCCGCTGCGCGCGGCGATCGCCGACGGCGTGGTGCCCGAGGCGCTCGTCGACCGCGCCGTGCGCCGGGTGCTGCTCCAGAAGGCCGAGCTGGGGCTGCTCGACGCCGGGTGGAGCCCGGTGCCGCCGGCGCTGGACGGGGTCGACCTGGACGACCCGGAGGCCGTGCGCGGCGCCGTCGACCTGGACCCGCCGGCCAACCGCGAGCTGGCCCGGCAGATCGCCGAGGAGGCGGTCGTCCTGCTGCGCAACGACGGCATCCTGCCGCTGGCCGCGCCGGCGCGCATCGCGGTGGTCGGCCCGCAGGCGGAGAGCCCGACGGCGG
This sequence comes from Micromonospora globbae, assembly GCF_036184225.1. NCBI lineage: Bacteria > Bacillati > Actinomycetota > Actinomycetes > Micromonosporales > Micromonosporaceae > Micromonospora > Micromonospora globbae. The sequence goes on along the minus strand of NZ_CP108084.1, from coordinate 2,496,778 downwards.
TGCTCGGCTGCTACTCCTTCCCGGTGCACGTCGGTTCCCGCCACCCCGGGACGCCGTACGGGATCGAGCTGCCGACGCTGGTGGCGGCCCTGCGGGCCGAGTTCCCGTCCAGCGAGGTGGTGGTCGAGACCGGCGCGAGCGTCGACGGGCCGGACACCGACGGCTTCGCGGCGGCCGTCGCGGCGGCCCGGGACGCGGACGTGGTGATCGCGGCACTCGGTGACCGGGCGGGGCTGTTCGGGCGGGGCACCAGCGGCGAGGGCTGCGACGTCGAGTCGCTGGCCCTGCCGGGTGTGCAGCAGCAGCTGCTCGACGCGCTGCTGGACACCGGCACGCCCGTGGTGGTGGTCATGGTCGCGGGCCGGCCGTACGCGCTGGGCCGGGCGGTCGACGACGCGGCCGCCATCGTGCAGTCGTTCTTCCCCGGCCAGGAGGGGCCACCGGCCATCGCCGGGGTGCTCAGCGGGCGGGTCGAGCCGCAGGGGCGGCTGCCCGTGAGCGTGCCCCGCCGGACGGGCGCGCAGCCGGCCACCTACCTCGCGGCCCGGCTCGGGCACGCCACCGACGTCTCCAACCTCGACCCCGCCCCGGCGTACGGCTTCGGGCACGGCCTCAGCTACACCCGCTTCGACTGGTCGGAGCTGACGGTCGAACGGGCGACGGCGGAGACCGACGGCGAGCTGCGGCTGGCCTTCACGCTGCGCAACAGCGGCGACCGGTGGGGCAGCGAGGTCGTGCAGCTGTACGCGCACGACCCGGTGGCCTCGGTGGTGCAGCCGGTGCAGCGGCTCGTCGGCTACCAGCGGGTGCCCCTGGACCCGGGGGAGTCCTGCCGGATCGAGGTCACCGTGCCGGCCGACCTGTTCTCGTTCACCGGCCGCGACGGGCGGCGCGTGGTCGAGCCGGGCGCGTTGGAGCTGCGGCTCGCCGCGTCCAGCACCGACACCCGCCTGACGGCCGATGTCGAGCTGCGCGGGCCGGCGCGGCACGTCGACCACACGCGGCGGATGCACCCGGGTTTCACCGTCACCCCGAGCGCCGGCTGACGGTGTTCACCGACCTGCCCGAGGAGCAGCTGCGCGCGTACCGCAGCGGGGTGCGCGACCCGGCCGACTTCGACCGGTTCTGGGCCACCACGCTGGCCGAGGCCCGCTCCGCCGACCCGTCCGTGCGGGTCGAGCCCGTACCCACCGGGCTCGCCGGCATCGACGTGTACGACGTGACGTTCCCCGGCTTCGCCGGCCAGCCCGTCCAGGGCTGGCTGCGGGTGCCCCGCGGCGGCCGGCCGCCGCTGCCGGCCGTCGTGCAGTACGCCGGTTACGGCGGCGGACGCGGGCACCCGCTGGAGAACCTGCTGTGGGCCGCGGCCGGGTACGCCCACCTCCAGATGGACACGCGGGGGCAGGGTTCGGGGTGGAGCCGCGGCGACACCCCGGACCCGGCCGTGGCCGGCCCGGAGGCGCCCGGGGTGCTGACCCGGGGCATCGCCGACCCGCGCACCTACTACTACCGGCGGCTCGTCACCGACGCCGTCCGGGCCGTGGACGCCGTCCGGACCCTGCCGGCCGTCGACCCGGCCCGGGTCGCGGTGCTCGGCCACAGCCAGGGCGGCGCGCTGGCGCTCGCGGCCGGCGCGCTGGCGCCCGACCTGCGGGCCGTGGTCGCCGGGGTGCCGTTCCTCTGCGACATCCCCCGCGCCGTCGTGGTCACCGACGCCCGGCCCTACCGCGAGATCCGCGACTTCCTGGCCGTCCACCGCGACGCCGAGCAGCGGGTGCTCGCCACCCTGGCGTACGTGGACGGGGTCAACTTCGCCCGGCGCTGCCATGTCCCAACCCGCTACTCGGTCGCCCTCATGGACGAGATCGTGCCGCCGTCGACCGTCTTCGCCGCCGTGAACGCCCACGCCGGGCCCACGGAGCTGTCGGTGTGGCGCTACAACGGCCACGAGGCGGGCGGGATCGACGACGACGCGGCGGCGCTGCGGTTCCTCGCCGCGCACCTGACCGGGGACGCCGAGGCCGCTCCGGAGCCGGTCGCCGGCTGATAGACAGGACGGGTGCGCAGGTCAGCCCGGACGTGGCCCGGCGCGGCGCCGACGCGGCGGCGCGCGCGTCGGCCCCCGCCCCCGCGCCGGCGGGCCGCCCGGCTCGTGGCCGCGCTCCTCGCGGCCGGCACGCTGCTCGGCGCCTGCGGGCGGCCCGAGCCACGCCCCGCGCCGACCCCGCCCGTCCCGCAGCCGTCACCGACCGGCCCCCCGTCGGCGTCGCCCACCGGCCCGCCACCCCTGCCCGGCTTCGTGGTGCTCGGCGACGTCGACCCCCGCATCCTCACCGACATCCGGTACGCCACCCCGCACAACTTCGTGGGCCGGCCGATCACCGGTTACACCGAACCGCTCTGCCTGCTCACCCGGCGGGCCGCCGAGGCGCTGCGCCGGGTGCAGGACGCCGCCCTCGCCGGCGGTCACAGCCTCAAGGTGTACGACTGCTACCGACCCGTGCCGGCCGCGGACGACTTCGTGGCCTGGGCCGAACGGCCGGACGAGCAGCAGATGAAGGCCGAGTTCTATCCCCACGTGGACAAGGCCCGGCTGTTCGAGGACGGCTACATCGGCGCGCCGACCGCGCACAGCCGCGGCAGCACCCTGGACCTGACCCTGGTCGACGTGCCCGCGCCGACGCAGCCGCCGTACGTGCCCGGCCAGCCGCTCGTCGCCTGCACGGCGCCGCGCGCCCAGCGGTTTCCGGACAACAGCGTGGACATGGGCACCGGCTTCGACTGCTTCGACACCCGGGCCCACACCGCCGACCCCGCCGTCACCGGCACGGCGCGGGAGAACCGGATGCTGCTGCGGCGGCTCATGACCGGCGCCGGGTTCGTCAACTACGACCGCGAGTGGTGGCACTACCGCCTCCGGGACGAGCCGTACCCGGACACCTACTTCGACGCCCCGGTGGCCCGCTCGTCCGTGCGCTGAGCGGACCGTCCGGCGCGTACGGCATGATCGGCGGGACGCGGACAGCACCACCGCGGGGAAGGAAGACGGCACATGACGACGGAGCGCATCGCCCCACCACTGACCGGCGGGGAGCGTGAGACGCTGCGCGCCTTTCTGGACTACCACCGGGCGACGCTCGCCCTGAAGTGCGACGGGCTGACCGACGAGGAACTGCGGCAGCAGTCCTCGCCGCCGTCGACGCTCTCCCTGCTCGGGCTGGTCCGGCACATGGCCGAGGTGGAACGGACCTGGTTCCGCCGGGTCATCAACGGCGAGGACATCCCCCTGGTGTGGTCGAGCAGCGGCGACTTCCAGGAGGCGTACGACGCGCGCTCGGCGACCCGGGCGGAGGCGTTCGCCGCGTGGCGGCGCGAGGTGGAGCACTCGCGGCGGATCGAACGGGAGGCGGAGTCGCTGGACGTCACCGGCCACAACGCCCGGTGGGGCGCGGACGTGTCCCTGCGCCTGGTGATGCTGCACCTGATCCACGAGTACGCCCGGCACAACGGCCACGCCGACTTCCTCCGGGAGGCGATCGACGGCACCGTCGGCGCCTGAGACCCGGCGTGGGCCGGCTGGTGGCCCGGCGCCGCCGCGGCGGCGGTCACGCGGGGCCGGGCGGCGCCGGGTCGGTGGTGGCCCGTGGCAGCGGCAGCCAGGCGAGCACGTCGGCGATCTTCGCGTCCCAGTACGCCCAGTCGTGGTCGCCGGGGGAGAAGTCGACGGTGAGCGGCACACCCCGCTCCCGCGCGGCGGCGACGAAGCGGACGTTGTCCTCGTACAGGAAGTCCTCGGTGCCGCAGGCGACGTAGAGCGCGGGCCGGTCGGCGGGCCCGCCGCTCACCCGGTCCAGCAGGGCCAGGGTGTCCTCGTCGGTGCCGGCGACCGGGCGCTCGCCGAAGACGGTGCGCCGCACCGCCTCATCGAGCGGGTCGGTCGGGTGCTCCAGCCGGTGGGTGATGTCCAGCGCCCCGGAGAGACTGGCCGCCGCGGCGAACCGTCCCGGCTGCCGCAGCGCCCACTTCACCGCCCCGTAGCCGCCCATCGACAGCCCGGCCACGAACGTGTCCTCCCGGCGGTCGGAGATGCGGAAGAACGACCGGCACAGCTCCGGCAGCTCCTCGCTGAGGAACGTCCAGTAGCGGTTGCCGTGCGCCTCGTCGGCGTAGAAGCTCCGGCCGACCTGGGGCATCACCACGGCGAGGCCGAGCGGCGCCACGTACCGCTCGACGGACGTGCGGCGCACCCAGATCGTGTCGTCGTCGGTGAGCCCGTGCAGCAGGTAGAGCACCGGCGGGTCGCCGCCCGTGGTGCCACCGGCCATCCCGATCTGCGAGGACGTCCGCTGCGGCAGGATCACGGTCATGGAGGTGCTGAGGGCGAGCACCTCGGAGTAGAAGTCCACGCGCATGAGGGCCACGATCGTGAACGGTAGCCGGCGCGCGGTGGCGCGGCGAATATCGATTGCCGGCCCGGGCGCGTCCCGCATACCGTCGTCGGCGCAAGGTCACCTGATCATCCCAGGGAGGACGCCGTGCCAGCGCACGCCACCATCCGGTCCACGCGGCCCACGCCGCGCGGCGGTGCGTGGCTGTCCACAACGGAACGGGTCCTGGGTCAGCGCCGGTACGTGGGGGGCCGGCACCGGGTGAGGCGGCGCGACTGACGCGCCCGCGTACGTACGCAGCCGCCCACCCCGCCGGGGTCCGGGCGGCTTTTTCCGTCCGTGACCCCGGCCCCGGGCGGGCCGGGGGGTCGCCCGCCCGGGCACGGGCCGTTGGAGCAGCGGAAGCTCACCCGGTTCTCACCCGGGAGGTCACGGGTTCGAATCCCGTACGGCTCACGCGTCGGCGCCGCCGGGCGCCGCGCGTCTCGCGGTTGTAGCGCAGCCTGGCAGCGCGTCACCTCGCCACGGTGAAGGTCGCCGGTTCGAGTCCGGCCAGCCGCTCCGACACCATCCGCATCGACACGAGGAGACGACCATGGGCTTCACCACGCTGGCCGGCACCCGGGCACCGGTTCGGGTCTGGACCGACCCGTACGCCATCGAGCCGCAGGCGGCCCGGCAGCTGCGCAACATCGGCGCGCTGCCCTGGGTGGAGGGTGTCGCGGTGATGCCGGACGTGCACTTCGGCAAGGGCGCCACGGTCGGCTCGGTGATCGCCATGCGGCAGGCCGTGTCCCCGGCGGCGGTCGGCGTGGACATCGGGTGCGGCATGTCCGCGGTGCGCACCTCGCTCACCGCCGCCGACCTGCCCGACGACCTGGCCGGGCTGCGCTCGGCCATCGAGGCGGCGATCCCGGTGGGCTTCGCGCAGCGCGACGAGCCGGTCGACCCGCGCCGGGTGCGCGGGCTGGAGCAGGGCGGCTGGGCCGGCTTCTGGGCCCGGTTCGCCGACCTGCACCGGGGGGTCGCGCAGCTCGAGGTCCGCGCGCAGCGGCAGCTGGGCACCCTCGGCGGCGGGAACCACTTCATCGAGGTCTGCCTGGAGCAGGGCGGCGCCGACTCCGGGCGGGTCTGGCTGATGCTGCACTCCGGCTCCCGCAACATCGGCAAGGAGCTGGCCGAGCGGCACATGGCGGTGGCCCGGCGGCTGCCGCACAACGCCGACCTGCCCGACCGGGACCTCGCGGTGTTCCTCGCCGGCACGCCGGAGATGGACGCCTACCGCCGGGACCTGTGGTGGGCGCAGGAGTACGCGCGGCGCAACCGGGCCGTGATGCTGGCGGTGCTCTGCGGCGTCGTCCGGGAGCGGTTCCCGCAGGTGCGCTACGACGAGCCGATCAGCTGCCACCACAACTACGTGGCGGAGGAGAGCTACGGCGGCGTGGAGGTGCTCGTGACCCGCAAGGGCGCGATCCGGGCCGGCCGGGGCGACCTCGGCATCATTCCCGGCTCGATGGGCACCGGTTCGTACATCGTGCGCGGGAAGGGCAACGCGGACGCGTACTGCTCGGCGTCGCACGGTGCGGGGCGGCGGATGTCGCGGGCGCAGGCCAAGCGGACCTACGGCACCGCGGATCTCGTGGCGCAGACCGCGGGCGTGGAGTGCCGCAAGGACGCCGGGGTGGTCGACGAGATCCCCGCCGCGTACAAGGACATCACCGAGGTGATGGCGCAGCAGGAGGATCTGGTCGAGGTGGTCGCGCACCTCAAGCAGGTGGTGTGCGTGAAGGGCTGAACCGGAGGGCCGGAGGACGACCGCCCGTCAGTGCAGGCGGGTCTTCCAGTCCTCCGGCACCCGGCCGCGCGGGCCGGGTGCGGGCTGGTCGAGCGGGTGCGAGTGCGGCTCGGCCAGCACCGGCCCCTCGGCGTAGAACTGGTCGGTGGAGTAGTCCCAGAACCACGACTCGCCGGGCTCGTAGCTCTGGATGATCGGGTGGCCCGTCGCGGCGGCGTGGGCGGTCGCGTGCCGGCTCGGCGACGAGTCGCAGCAGCCGACGTGGCCGCAGGCCGCGCAGCGGCGCAGGTGGAACCACCATCCGCCGGTCGATTCGCACTCCAGGCAGCCGGGGCCGCTCGGCGGCGCGGCCGGGTCGATCGCCGCGCTCACGGACTGCGGCTCGGGCTCCGGCCTCGTCTGTTCACCCACGTTCGGCAGTCTGGCACGCGCGAGGGCCCGGGCCCACCCCGCCCCCGCACGTGTGCCGGCCGGCACATCCTCAGAAGGTCGACTTCGGTGCGGTCACCTTCTGCTTGATCTTCGTGGGCCCGCTGGCCGAGGGCCGGACGTCGAAGTCGAAGATCTCGGTGGGGATGTAGATGGTCGCGCAGGAGTTCGGGATGTCCACCACGCCCGAGAAGCGTCCCTCGATCGGCGCGGCCCCCAGGAGCAGGTACGCCTGCTCGGGGCTGTAGCCGAACGTGGTGAGGTAGTCGATGGCGTGCAGGCAGGCCCGCTGGAACGCCAGCTGCGAGTCCAGGTAGCGCTGCTCCCCGTCGAGGGTCACCGAGATCCCGGAGAAGGCGAGCCACTGACAGTACTGGGGGTTGGTGTTGCCCGGCAGGAAGATCGCGTTCTCGGAGACCCCGTACGTGCGCATCCCGTCCTTGATGAGGTCGACGTGCAGGTCGACGAAGCCGCCCATCTCGATGGCGCCGCAGAACGTGATCTCCCCGTCGCCCTGGGAGAAGTGCAGGTCGCCGACGGAGAGGTTGCCGCCCGGCACGTACACCGGATAGAAGACGCGGGATCCCTTGGTGAGGTTCTTGATGTCCTGGTTGCCGCCGTTCTCCCGGGGTGGCGCGGTCCGCGCCGCGACGGCCGCGGCGGCCTCGTACGCGGAGCCGGTCAACGAACCGAGGATCGCGTCCTGCGGCAACGGGGGCAGCGCCAGTGGCGGCACCCGGTCGGGGTCGGTCTCCGCGAGCGTCCGCTCCCGCCGGTTCCACCTGTCCAGCAGGTCGGCCGACGGGGCGGTGCCCATCAGGCCGGGGTGGATCATGCCGGTGAAGGAGACGCCCGGGATGTGCCGCGAGGTGGCCCGCTGCCCGCTGAAGTCCCAGATCGCCTTGTACGCGTCGGGGAACTGGTCGGTCAGGAACCCGCCGCCGTTCTGCTTGGCGAAGATCCCCGTGTACCCCCAGCCCTGGCCGGCGAGCGGGCCGGAGTCCTCCTGCGGGATCGGGCCGACGTCGAGGATGTCGACCAGCAGCAGGTCACCCGGTTCGGCGCCCTGCACGGCGAACGGGCCGCTGAGCGCGTGCACGATGGACAGCGGGGCGTCGCGGACGTCGTCCGCCGAGTCGTCGTTGTGGATCTCGCCGTCGAACCACTCCCGGCAGTGCACGCGGAACGTCGCTCCCGGCTTGACCGTGGCCACCGGCGGGATGTCCGGGTGCCACCGGTTGTGTCCGATCTTCTCCTGATCCCTGAACTTCTTCGTCGAGTCGAGAGGGAAGATGACCTCGGGCATGTGCCGTCCTTCCGTTCCCACCGTCCGCCACGGTGGTGGTCTGTCGTCTGGCGGCGGCACAGCGCGGGATCGGCGCCGCCGGTCGTGTCACAGGCGCGGGAGCCGGGAGTGGGCCGGGTGGGCAGAGGCCCTCGGGGTGGCCGGTCGCCGTCCCGGTACGCGGGTCACCACCTGGGGCGTCTCCGCGCTCGCCGCGGCCCGGTCCAGCGCCGTCCGGAGCGCGCGGGGCGTGCGGGTCAGCCGCGGCGCCGACCAGACCCGGCCGGCCGCGCCGCCGCAGGCCGGGCAGGGCAGCGTCGGTGGTGCCTCGCCGAGCGGGAACCGCGCCTCGACGTCGCCGTCGTTCGGGCACCGGTAGTCGTACGTCGCCACGTCGCCCTCCTCACGTGCGCCGTCGTCGTGGCCGGGCGGACACCGGGGCCGCGCCGGACAGGTCAAGGATCGTGCGCATCCGGGCGGTCCGCTGGCCAACGTCCGAGGTGGTCCCCGTGGCCGCCCGATCGGGTGACGCGGTGCGGCCGGCGCGGTCAGCCCAGGTGCGCCGGCGCGCCGGTGGGCACGTCCTGCCGGCGTACGCGGATCAGCAGCAGGGTGGTCAGGCCCGAGAGCAGGATCAGCCCGGTGCCCCAGGCGAACGCCACCGAGTAGCCGTGCACCAGCGCCCGCACCTGGGTGCCCGGATCCGGCACCCGGGTCGCCAGGTACCCGGTGACCGCGCTCGTGTACATGGTGTTGAGCAGGGCCGTGCCGAGGGAGCCCCCGACCTGCTGGGTGGCGTTGAGGGTGGCGCTGGCCGCGCCCGCGTCGTGCTCCGGGACGCCGTACAGGGCGAGGCTGGACAGCGGCACGAACGTGAAGCCGAGCCCCATGCCGAGGACGACCTGGGCGGGCAGCAGGTGGGCGGCGAACGAGGTGTCCACGTCCACCTGGGTGAGCGCCACCATGCCCGCCGCGGCGAGCACCGCGCCGGCGAGCATCAGGGGCTTGGCACCGACCCGGGGCAGGAGCTGGCTGGCCGCGCCCGCGGCGATGAGCACCCCGGCGGTGACCGGCAGCGACGCGAGCCCCGCCTCCAGCGGCGTGTACCGGAGCACCACCTGGAAGTAGAAGGTCAGGAAGAGGAACGCCCCGAAGAGGCCGGCGCCGATCAGCGTGGAGGCGAGGTACGCGCCGCCCCGGTTGCGGTCGAGCAGGATCCGCATCGGCAGCAGCGGGTGGCTGGAGCGCAGCTCGATGACGACGAACGCCGCGAGCAACGCCACGCCGGCGGCGATGAACGCGAGCGTCCCGGCGGCGTCCCAGCCGTCCTCGGCGGCCCGCGTGAACCCGTACACGAGGCTCACCAGGCCCAGGGTGACGACCAGCGCGCCCGGCACGTCGTAGCGGGTGTCGCCGTGCGCCCGGCTCTCCGGCACCAGCGGGAGCGCCAGGAGCAGCGCGAACGCGGCGATCGGGATGTTGACCAGCAGGCACCAGCGCCAGCTCGTGTACTCGGTGAGCACCCCGCCGAGGAGCAGGCCCACGGCGGAGCCGCCGCCGGCGATCGCGCCGTACACGGCGAACGCCTTCGCCCGCTCCCGCGTCTCGGTGAACAGCACCGTGAGCAGCGCCAGCGAGGCCGGGGCGAGCAGCGCGCCGAAGACGCCCTGCAACGCGCGGGCGCCGAAGAGCAGCGCGCCGTTGGTGGCCAGGCCGCCCACGGCGGAGGCGAGCGCGAAGCCGACCATGCCGACCAGGAAGGCGCGCTTGCGTCCCCAGTAGTCGGCGATCCGGCCGCCGAGCAGCAGCAGCCCGCCGAACGTCAGCGTGTACGCGGTCACCACCCACTGCCGGTCGGCGTCGCTGATGCCCAGGTCGGCCTGGGCGTGGGGGAGCGCGATGTTCACGATGGTGGCGTCCAGCACCACCATGAGCTGCGCGACCGCGATGACCGCGAGCACGGCCCAGCGGCGCGGGTGCCCGCCCTGCGTCCCGGCGCCGGGCACGTCGGCGGTGGTCGAGGGTGTTCCGGGCATGGCGAGGCCCTCCGTGCGGACGAGGATCCGGCTCGGCGCGACGGGACGGTCGCGCCCGGCCCACGTCCGGGTGCCGTCTTTCGCCTGCCCCGCCCCCCGCGAACGACGTTCACGTCCGACGCTAGTGGGCGCGATCCGGTCCGCGCAGCGGCTTGCGGCATCCGCCCCCGGTCGGGCCACGCCGGGTGGTCACCGGGCGGGTGCGAGCCGCACGGGCACGCGGACGACGTTCACGCGGCTGCCGTCGTTCGCGGACACCTCGTACACCTCGACGGTGCCGGCCTGTTCGCGGGCGGCCCGCCAGGTGACCACGGCACGGTAGTCGCCCCGGCAGCCGCTGCCGCAACTCGCGGTGGTGAACGCCGTGGCGATCTCCCGACCGCCCGCGTCGAGCACCCGCAGGCTGACGGTCGCCTCGAACACGTCGGCGGTGCCGGTGACGGTGAGCGGGCTGGTGACCCGCTGCCCGACGGTGGGCCCCGTGACCACGATCGGCGGCAGCAGGTCGGCGTAGTCCGCCCGCCCCACCGGCGCGTCGGCGGCGGCCACCGGCGGGTCGAATCGCACCCGGCGGACGGTGGGGAACTGGGTGAGCGTCCAGACGACCTGGCCCCGGCGTAGGCGGTCGGTGCGCGGGTCGCCCCCCACCGCGGCGAGCCGGACGGTCGCGACGCCCCCGGACACCCCGAGCGGTTCGGTGCCGGCCGGCAGCAGCGTGGTCATCCCGGTGGCCGCCTCCCCGACGGTCGGTCCGGCGGCCAGCTCGGTGAGGGCCAGCCGGGAGGTGGCCAGGGTGCTCGGCCGGGTACGCCGGGTCGGCACCAGCCGCCCGTCGCGGACGAACCACAGCTCGACCGTCACGGCGCCGGCCGTCGTCGGGGCGTCGGTCACCGGCGGTGGGGCGGGACGCGGGGAGCGCGGGCCGGATGTGGCCGGTTCCCCGGTGGCCGGCGTCACCGGCGCCGGGGCGGGCGGCGTCGCGCCGGGTGTGGCCGTCTCCGGCGCCGCGGTGGGGGCGGGGCCCAGCGACCCGGAGCGGGGCGGCGCGCAGCCCACCAGCACCCCGGCGACCAGCAGCGCGACCAGCGGACGTCTCACGGCGCCTCCTGGCGGTCGGCCGGTCCGGCGTGGCGGGCCGGTGCCGCGGCGGCGTCGTCCGGTCCGGCGTGGGTGGTCGGTGCCGCGGCGGCGTCGGCCGGGGCCGGCGTGGCGTCGGGCGGGCCGGACACCGGCAGCGCGAGCCGGAACCGGGTGCCGACGCCGGGCGCGCTGTGCACCGTCAGGTGGCCGCCGAGCAGCCGGGTGTTCTCCTGCGCGATCGCCAGCCCCAGGCCGCTGCCCGGCCCGGAACGCGCCGGGTCGACCTTGTAGAAGCGGTCGAAGAGGCGCGGCAGGTGCTCCGGGGCGATGCCCGGCCCGCGGTCGGCCACGTCGACGAGCACCCGGCCGGCGTCGCGCACCACCGTCGCCCGGACCTCGCCGCCGCCGTGCTCGACGGCGTTGCCCACGAGGTTGGCGAGCACCCGCTCCAGCCGGCGCGGATCGGTGCGCACGGGGGTGGCCGTCCCGGCGACGGTGACGCGGTCCCGCCAACCGCGCGCGGCGACCAGGGCGTCCAGCAGGGCCAGGGGATCGACCGGGCGCGGGGCGAGCGGCTCCTGCCCGGCGTCGAGCCGGGAGATCTCCATGAGGTCCTCGACGAGGCGGCGCAGCCGGATCACGTCGGCCACCAGCAGTTCGGCCACCCGCCGGGCGTCGCCCGGGAGCCGGTCGGTGTGCTCGCGCAGCAGCGAGGCCGCCGCCACGAGGGCGGTCACGGGCGTACGCAGCTCGTGCGCGACGTCGGCGGTGAACCGCCGCTCCCGCGCCTGGGCCCGCGAGAGCGCCTCGATCTTGGCCTCCAACGCCTCGGCCATGCCGTTGAAGGACGCCGCCCAGTCGCTGAACTCGTCGCGGCCGTGCACCGGCAGGCGGGTGGCGAGCAACCCCTCGGCGACCGCCCGGGCGGCCCGGCTGGCTCGCCCGACCGGTTCGAGGGTGCGCCGGGCCAGGCCGTGCCCGACCGCCGCGGCGACGAGCACGACGAGCCCCCAGCCGGCCAGCAACGCCGTACGGAGCTGGTCGAGGCCGCGGTGCAGGTCCTCCTCGGAGGTGACCACGTAGAGCTCGCCGTCGGAGCCCGGTATCCGGCCGCCGACCAGGAGCAGCCGTGGCCGGGCCGAGGGAGCGGAACGCTCGTACCCCAGCTCGCCGGCGGCCACCGTGGCCCGCAACGCCGGCCCGGGCAGCGGCGCGAACGAGGCGTTCGAGGCCTGCACGTCCCCGTCGGCGGCGAGCAGCACGTGGCGGCCGCTGCCCTCGAAGCTGCGCAGCAGCTCCGCGCGGCGCTGCTCGGTCAGCGGCCGGAACTGCCCGGCGAGCACGAGCTGGTAGCGGGCGTCCGCGGCGGCCTGCTGCACGGAGGCGTCCAGCCGTGCCTGCCGCAGCAGCAGGTACGACCCGCCCGCGAGGGACCCGGCGGAGACGCCGGCGACGAGCACGAACGCGACGGTCAGCCGGCGCCGGAGCCGGCCCGGGGGCACGCGGTTCGCGGCCATCGCGGCACGCTCACGTCGCCGTGAGCTTGTAGCCGGCGCCGCGTACGGTGCGGACGAGGCGCGGGTGGGCGGGGTCGTCCTCGATCTTGGCGCGCAGCCGTTGCACGGCCACGTCGACGAGCCGCGAGTCGCCGAGATAGCTGTGGTTCCACACCCGGTCGAGCAGCAGCTCGCGGGTGAAGACCTGACCGGGGCGACGGGCCAGCTCCAGCAGCAGCCGGAACTCGGTGGTGGTCAGCGGCAGCTCCCGTCCGGCCTTGCGGACCACGAAGCTGCCCGGGTCGATCTCCAACCCGCCGACGGTCAGGACGCCCGGCTCGGCCGGCGCGGTGGCCCGCCGCAGCACCGCCCGCACCCGGGCCACCAGCTCCGGCAGGTCGAACGGCTTGCGCAGGTAGTCGTCGGCGCCGCACTCCAGGCCGACGACGACGTCGATGGTGTCGGTGCGGGCGGTGAGCATGAGGATCGGCACCGCGCTGCTGCGGCGGACCTCCCGGCACACCTGCAGGCCGTCGAGGCCGGGCAGCATCACGTCGAGCACGATGAGGTCGACCGGTCGCGCGCGCCAGACCGCGAGCGCCTCCCGGCCGTCGACGGCGGTGGTCACCCGGAACCCGGCCCGGCGCAGTCCGAGGGCGCTGACCTCCCGGATGGAGGCATCGTCCTCGACCACCAGCACGCGGCCGTCCATGACGCCACCAGCGTAGGCCCGCGCGACCGCGGGCGACCCTGGCGCAACGGACGGTGACGGGGGCCCGGGTGGCGCCGGGCCCTCGTCCGTGCGGTTCACTCCTGCCACTGGTGGGCCACGTCGACCACGATGCGGCTGTGGGCGCCGGGACCGTCGAGGACGAACGCCCGGAACGGCAGCCGCGCCCGCACCCCGACCGCGAACGTCGTGTAGCCCTCGAAGCTGCCGCCGAACACCACGTCGCGCAGTGTCCGGTAGCGCAGCACGGTGGCCGCGTGCTCGCCCACGCGGTACGGCACCGTGGCCGCGCGTTCCGCGTCGTACGCGGGCGCGCGGAGGGAGACCCGCAGCAGCGCACCCCCGGCGGTGTACGGCGACAGCGGCCGGCCCTCGCCCTCGGTCCAGGTCTCGCCGTACTCGACCGTGTAGCCGTTCGCCGGGCCGGCGAACTCGAACACCACCCGGTCGTAGCAGTCGTGCCGGCCGGTGCGCACCTCGACCAGCGGGTCGGTGCTGAGCGTGCCGGCCGCCTTCGTGCCGCTGCCCCAGGTGATCCCGCAGTACGGTGCGGCGGCGGCCGCCCGGTCGGTGGCCGCCGTGCCGACGCCCGCCGTGCCCGCCACCAGACCGGTGACCAGCACGGCCAGCGCGGCCAGTGTGCTTCTCGTCCTCATCGTCGTCTCCCCTCGCCCGTCCCGGGTGGTCACCCGCCGGCGTCGTCGCCGGCGTCGACCTCGACGGTCGGGCGGCACGGCCACGGCAGCTTCGCCGCGCCGTAACAGCAGGGTTACGGCGGTGTCGGGGGAGCGCGGTCAGCGCCCGGCGGCGTGGCGCTGGTAGTGCCGGGCGACGCGGGCGCGGTTGCCGCAGGACGGCTTGCACCACTCCTGTCGCGGGTGCTCCTTGACGAAGTAGCGCACGCAGCGGGGCGCGTGGCAGGCGCGCAGCCGCTCGCGGTCGGGGCCGGCGAGGAACTCGACGGCGGCGCGGGCGAGCCCGGCGACGAGTCGCAGCCGCGCGTCGCTCACGTCGGTCCGCCAGGTGAGCGTCGGCGCGGCGTCGGGCTCCCAGGCCAGCACCGGGCAGACCGGCACCGCCGCGGCGGCCCGGTTGAGCCGGTCGACGGCCTCCCGGGGAGACAGCAGGGACGCGGAGTCGGCCCGGCTGGGCGGGCCGGGGCGCACCGCCTCCGCGAAGAGGGTGCGCACCGCGCGACGCAGCGCCACGACGTCCCGCCGCAGGCTCTCGTCGGCGGCGTCGAGGCCGTCGAGGTCGCCGGCGTACGGCCGCAGGGACGTGGCCTGCTCCCGGAGCCAGGCGGACAGCCCGGCGACGTCGTCGAGGTCGTCGGCGACCCCGCCGTCGCCGTCGTGCCGGATCGTGCCGGCCAGGGCCAGCGCGAGGTGCTGGGCCATGCGAACTCCTCCCTCCAGGACCGGCTTGCGTCGCCGTCGAGATCAACTGTACCGTGCCTAATGCTTGAAGCGCCAACAACCATTAGGGAGCGGCCGTGCTGGTCATCGCCCACCTCAGCGACACCCACATCGACAGCCACCCGCGCTCCGCCGAGCGGACCGCCCGGGTGATGGACCACCTGAACGGCCTGCCCCGACCGGTCGACGCGATCCTCGTGACCGGCGACGTCGCCGACCACGGCGAGGTGGCGGAGTACGAGACCGCCGCGAGGCTCCTCGCCTCCCCGACCCCGGTCCTGGTCTGCCCCGGCAACCACGACGTGCGTCCCGCGTACCGCAAGGGCTTGCTCGGCGACGACTCCGGCGCGACCGGGCCGATCAACGCCCGGCACGACGTGGCCGGCGCGGTCTTCCTGCTCGCCGACTCCACGGTCCCCGGAGAGGACGACGGCCACCTCGACCAGGAGACGCTCGACTGGCTCGCCGCCGAGCTGGCCTCCGTACCAGGCGACACACCCACGTTCGTCGCCTTCCACCACCCGCCCGTCGCGCTGCACCACCCCGTCATCGACCCGACCCGGCTCCTTCCCGCCGAGCCCCTGGCCGAGCTGGTGGCCGCGCACCCGCAGGTCGTCGCCGTGCTGACCGGGCACTTCCACACCCCCGCGGCGAGCACGTTCGCCGGCCGTCCACTGCGCATCGCGCCCGGCGTCGTCTCGACGCTGCGGATGCCGTGGGAGGGGGAGGGGACGCTGACCACCCAGGCACAGCCCCCCGGCGTGGCCTTCCACGTGTACGACGACACGGGGCTGCTCACGACCCACTACCGGGTGGTGGTGTGAGCGTGCACGGTGCCGCGCTGCTCGGGTTCCTCGTCGCCGTCGCGCCGATCACCACGACGCCCGGCGCGAGCCTGACCCTCGTCGTCTCGCGGGTCGCCGCCGGGGGGCGGCGGCAGGGCTGGTGGGTCATCCTCGGGACGGTGACCGGGCTCTACGTCCACGCCACACTGGCCGCGCTGGGGCTCGCCGCGCTCGTGCTCGCCTCCTCGCGGGCGTTCTGGACGGTCAAGCTGCTCGGCGTCGCGTACCTCGTGGGACTCGGGCTGTGGCTGCTGTGGTCCGCGGCCCGGCGTCCCGGCCGCGGACGCCCGGGCGACCCGCGCGACGTCACGGCGTCCCGGGTGGAGCGGCGCCGCCTGCCCCGGTTGCCGTGGCGGGGGCACCACCCCTACCTCCAGGGGCTGCTCGGCAACGTGCTGAACCCCAAGGCCGCCGCCGTCTACCTCACGCTCGCGCCGCAGTTCCTCACCCCGGACCGGCCGGTGCTGGCGCCGATGCTGCTCCTCGCCACCGGGCACGCCGCGCTGCACACCGTCTGGCTGGCGGGGTGGACGGTCCTCTCCGGCGCCGCCGCCACCCTGCTGCGGACGGCCGCCGTCCGCCGCCTGCTGGACCGGCTGACCGGCGCGGTCCTGGTCGGCCTCGGCGTGCGCAGCGCGGTGGCCTGAGGCGGGTCGGGCACGGCGAGGCCGGAACAGAAGTTCCGGCTCCCGTGGCGCGTACGTCACCCCGTGTTCGGATCCGGACAGGACACTCACGACGGCCGCCTACCTCAGCCTGGTGCCCGGACGTGGGCATGCGAGTCCGCCGCGGCCGCCTACCTCGAAGGAGCCGTAGCACGATGTCCAACGCCCGGACCACGCGCCCTCGCTGGCATCGACTGGTCACCGCGACCGCCGCGGGCCTCGTCCTGACTGCGGCGTCGCCCGCCGCCAGGGCGGACGCCACCGCCGCCGACGCGAACCCGGTCCGGGTGCAGTTGCTGTCGATCACCGACCTCCACGGCTACTTCGGTGACTACACCACCACCGTGCCGGGCGCTCACGCCGGTGAGGCGACGCAGACCGTTGGCGGCGGCGCCTACCTGGCGGCCCACCTGGACCGTCTCCGCGACCAGGCCGCCCTGCCCGAGGCGAACTCGATCCTGTTCTCGGCGGGCGACGACTTCTCCGGCTGGCCCAGCGAGACCGCGTACTTCTGGAACGAGCCCACGATCGAGTACCTCAACCACATCGGTGTGCGGTTCTCGACCATCGGAAACCACGAGCTGGACCGCAACCTCGACTACCTGCGCCACATGATGGACGGCACGTGCGAGGGCCGCCCCGACGGCGACCTCTGCTTCACCGACTCCACCGGCGAGCGGTTCGCCGGAGCCGACTTCGACTACTACTCCGCGAACGTCGTCGACGGCGCGACCGGCGAGCTGGTCGTGACGCCGTACCACGTCGAGCGGGTCGACGACGGGCACGGCGGAACGCTCCCCGTGGGCTTCATCCACGCGACCACGAGCGGCACGCCCAACGAGGGACTCTCGTACTGGCCGGCCGACCAGCTGCGCTTCCTGCCGGAGGCGGCGGAGATCAACCGGTACGCCGCCGAGCTCCAGGCCCAGGGCGTGCAGTCGATCGTCGCCGTCGTGCACGAGGGATTCGCGCAGGTCGGTGACTTCTACAACGACTGCACGAACCCCTCCGGGCCGATGGTCGAGATGAACAAGCAGATCTCACCCGCCGTCGACGCCATCGTCACCGGGCACTGGCACGCCCTCGCCAACTGCCTGCTGCCCGACCCGGCAGGCAACCCCCGCCCGGTCGTCGAGGCCGCCAACCACGGCCGCCTCATCAGCGAGATCAACCTGCAGTTGGACCCCGAGACCGGCGATGTCCTGCGCGATCGGACCACCTCCACCAATCACGCCAACACCCGTACCGTGACTCCGGACCCCGAGGTCCTCAGGATGGCCCAGTACTGGCGCGACCGCGCACAGCAGCGCCGGAACGAGCCCGTCGTGGACATCGCCGGCGACCTCGCCCGCACGTCCGCCGACGCGGAGGAGTCGACCCTGGGTAACGCCACCGCCGACGCGTTCCGCTGGGCGGCGCAGCAGGACGGTGGTGCCGACGTCGGGATCGTGATGCCGAACACCCTGCTGCGCGACGTCACCTACGCGCCGACCGCCGGCAACGCCGCCGACGCTCCCGGCCGGGTGCTGTTCGGAGAGCTGATGGTCGGCGTGATCCACGAGAGCGGCGGCTTCGGCGCGGCACTCACGAGCGGTGAGCTGACCGGCCGCGGGCTCGACCAGCTGCTGGAGAGCCAGTGGCAGCAGGCCGCCGACGGCTCGGTCACCTTCCGGCCGCTGGCGGTCTCGAGCAACGTGAGCTACCGCTACGACCCCACGGCGCCCGTCGGCGACCGCGTCGACTTCGGGCAGGTCCGCATCGACGGCAAGCCGCTCAAGCCCAACGCCACCTACCGCGTCGCGACGCTGTCCAAGGACTTCGTGACCCGGTACGCCGTCCCCGGGTTCAGCGCCCTGCTCGACGCCCACCACCAGCACCGGACGGCCTACTCCGGCCCCGACGCGCTGGCCGGCTACCTGCGCGCGCACGCGCCGCTCGCCCCGCCAGCGCTCGACCGGATCCGGGCCAAGCCGTAACGCGCTCGCCCCGGGTGCGGTCAGGGCGGAGTGGTCCCGAGTATCGAGAAGAACGCGCCCTGGGGATCGGTGAGCACCGCGAACCGACCCCGCGTCAGGTCCGTCGGCTGGACGGCGAGGGTCGCACCCAGCCGCAGCGCCTCGGCGGCGACGCTGTCGGTGTCGGTGACCGCGAAGTAGACCATCCAGTGCGACGGGAGATCACCCCAGTCTTCGCCGATCATGGGCATCATCCCGGCGACGGGGCGACCCTCCCGCTGCCAGGTGGTGTAGGTGATCGGGCCCATCGGCTGGTCGTCCGCCGTCCAGCCGAACACCGACCCGTAGAACTCCTTGGCCCGGTCCCACTCCCGCGTGGTCAACTCGGCCCAGGTCAGCGAGCCGGGTACGTCGAACACCTCGGCACCCGGCATGCCGAGCGACTGCCACACCCCGAACGGCGCCCCGGCCGGGTCGGCGACGAGCGCCGTCCGCCGGGAACCGGGGACGTCGACGGGCTCGGTCAGGACCCGGCCTCCGGCGGCGGTCACCCGCCGGCAGGTCTCCTCGGCGTCGTCGGCCGCCAGGTAGGGCACCCAGGCGGGCCCGTGCGGGCCAGCTCCCCGCCCGGCGCCGGCCACCGGTCTGCCCTGCTGGTGGAAGACGAGGTGACCGTCGGCCGGGGGTTGCCGGTCCGCCTCGGCGACGGCCCAGCCGAACAAGGGCGCGTAGAAGCCCGCCGCGCCGGGAAGGTCGGTGGTGACCAGGTCGACCCAGGCGGGTGCTCCCGCGGGGATGTCTGTCATGGCTCCGGCTTCGCTCCCTCGGCTCCGGCCGTCGCCGGCACGCCCTGCCGGCATCGTGGCACCGTTCGCGCCCGTACGGGGCGGATCGGGCGAATCGGCAGCGCAACCGTCGTCCGGACGCACCACCGACCGGGTGGCCCGGGAGCCACGAAGGCGGCACCCGGTCACGCGCCGGGCGGCCGGCGCAGCGCGCGCAGCGGCGACAGGAAGACCGGAAGCCAGGTCAGCCCGTTGGCGACGGCGCCGACCAGCAGCGACGTCCGTACGTCGGTGAACTGGGAGAGCAGGCCGGCGATCGCCGCGCCCACGGTGAGCGCCCCGGTGAGCAGGAACCGGAAGGTGGCGTTCATCCGGCCGAGCAGCGCGTCGGGGGTGGCGGCCTGGCGCAGGCTGACCCCGATGACGTTGCCGATGCCGGTCCGCCAGGCCAGCGCCAGCCACCCGAGGCCGGCGAGCCACAGCATCGGCCCGGTGTCGACCAGCGCGACGAGCAGTCCGAGCGGTGCGACGAGCAGGCCGGGCAGCCAGAGCGCCCGGCCGTGCCCGATCCGGCCGGCGAGCCGCCGGGCGGTCAGGGCGCCGAGCAGGCTGCCCACCCCGCCGACCCCGAGGAAGAGACCGAGGGCGGCCGCGCCGAGGCCCAGCTCGCGGAGGAACACCACCGGCAGCATCGTGGTGGTGAGCTGCATCGTGAGGTTGATGCTCGCCGTGGAGGCGGCGAGCGGCCGCAGCAGCGGGCTGCCGAGGACGTGCCGGACGCCGGCGCCGAGCTGGCGGGCGAACCCGCCGGGCTCCCGGGTAGGGCCGGAGCGTGGCCCGCCGGCGGGGATGCGGCCGACGGCCGCGGCCGCGACCGCGTAACCCACCGCGTCCAGCACGATCGCCGCCGGTGCCGTGAGCAGCTGCACCAGCAGCCCGCCGACGCCCCGGCCGGCGATCTGCAGCGTGCCGCTGGTCGTCACGAGCAGCGAGTTCGCCGCCACCAGCCGGTCCCGGCCGACGAGCTCCGGCAGGTAGCTCTGCGCCGCCACGTCGGCGAAGACGGTGCCCAGCCCGGTCAGGAAGACGACGACGTAGAGCTGGTGGATGCTCAGCCAGCCGGCCCACCACGCCACCGGCACCGAGGCGACCAGGACCGCCCGGAGCAGGTCCGCGGCGACCAGCACGCTGCGGCGGGGCCACCGGTCGACCCAGACCCCGGCGGGCAGGCCGACCAGCAGGAACGCGGCGGTGCTCAGCGCGCCGAGCAGGCCCACCTGGGCGGGGCCGGCGGAGAGCAGGGAGACGGCGAGCACGGGCACGGCGAGCTGTCCGACGTGGAAGCCGACGTCGTGGGCGACGGCGGCGGTGTAGAGCAGCCGGAAGGAGCGCGGCCATCGGGTCGGCGCCCGGCCCGCGGCCGTCGGGGTGGCGATGGTCATGCCGGTCACGGTGCCGGCCGCGCCGGTCGCGGGGCGATAGATTCGACCCTCGCCGAATCCACCGAAGGAGTAGCCATGATGCTGGTCGGGCTCGACGCCCGGGACCTGGCCACCACCCGGTTCGCGGTGTCGCCGCTGTGGGAGGTCGTGGCCAGCGTCCGGGTCGTCACGCGACCGCACCGCTTCCCGGAACACCTGCCCTGGGCGGAGCGGGCGCGGGCACGGCTGGCGGGACTGGACTGGCGGCTGCTGGCCGAGCTGTTCCCGCCGGACAGCGGCGTCGTCCCCAGCTTCGTCTGCCCGCCCCCGTCCACCTCACAGCCGACACTCGACGTGGAGCTGGCCGCCCTGGCCGCCGCGCCGGCCGACGCCGTCCGCGCCGACCTGGACGCCCAGCCCGGGCCGCGCTCGCCGCGGGTGGCCGAGTTGTACGACGATCCGCCCGCCGGCCTGCGCCGGCTGGCCGAGGTCGTCCGGGCGTACGGGGACGCCGTGATCGCGCCGTACTGGCCCCGGATGCGGACGCTGCTGGAACGGGAGGTGCTGCTCGGCGCGCGGCGGATGGCGACCGACGGCGTGAACGGGCTGCTCAACCACCTCGACCCGTACGTCCGGCTGGAGGGCGACACCCTGCACGTCGAGCATCTGGTGGTCTCCGGCGCGGTGCGGCTGGACGGTCGGGGCCTGTTGCTGGTGCCCTCGGTCTTCTGTGGCCCCCGCGTGTGGTCCAACTTCGGCTCGCCCGGGCAGCCGGTCCTGCGGTATCCGGCCCGGGCGGTGGGGACGCTCTGGGAGCGGGATCCGCTGCCGCCCGGGCGGGGGCTGGCCCGCGTGCTGGGGCGCACCCGGGCGGCCCTGCTGCACGAACTGGCCGTGCCCACATCCACCACGGAGCTGGCCGAGCGGTGCGGGCTGGCGCCGGCCACGGTGTCGGCGCATCTCGGGGCGCTGCGCGACGCCGGTCTGGCCGGCACGCACCGGGCCGGTCGCTTCGTGCTGTACGCGCGGACGACCGCGGGGGAGGCCCTGGTGGCCGCCGCCGGCGCCGCCGCACCCTGACCCGCCCGTTCTCGCCGCGCCCTGACCCCCCGGTTCCCGGCGCGCCTGCCCCGTCGGTTCCCGGCGTGGCGTGACCCGCCGGTTCCCGGCGTGGTCGGGGCCCGGTATGACGGATCCGTTATGACCGACATCGCCGGGCGTCGATCTAACATCCACGTACATCAATGTCTCGGTGGCGGTGTCGCCGCCGGAGGACCAGGGGAGTGCGTGATGTTCCGACGACAACTGCTGCGGACGGCGGTGACCGCGCTGGCGGCCGTCCTCGCGGCGGCCGGCCTTCAGGTCGCCACGGGTGCGGGAGCCTCCGCCGCGCGGACCGTCTACTACGACGCGAGCCGCACCGGCGAGTTCCGCACCAACTTCGACCAGGCCGCGCAGATCTGGAACAGCCGGGTCAGCAACGTCCGGCTCGTGCCGGGCACCCCGGCCAGCATCACCATCTACGTCGACGACGGCTGGCCGCGCGCCCAGGTCACCGGCCTCGGCTCCGGCCGGATCTGGATGGGCCGCACCGCCGTGAACCAGGGGTACCACCGCACCCGCATCGCCGCCCACGAGTTCGGGCACATCCTCGGCCTGCCGGACCGCCGCACCGGCCTCTGCGCGGACCTCATGTCGGGCAGCAGCGCCCCGGTGTCCTGCACCAACGCGTACCCGAACGCGACCGAGGCGAGCCGCGTCAACCAGCTCTTCGCCGGCGGCCTCGCCGCGGCGGAGGCGGTCGGCACGTACACCTGGAGCGGCGACGCGGACGTGAGCCCGCTCGTGGTCGGTGGCCGGCCGGCCAGCGAGAACTACTCGTTCCTCGTGTACCTGTCCGGCTGCACCGGCTCGCTGATCAAGGCGAACTGGGCGGTCACCGCCAAGCACTGCCCGACCCCCTCGTCGGTGCGGGTGGGCAGCACCAACCGCACCAGCGGTGGGACGGTGGTCGGCGTGACCCGGGCCGTCAACCACCCGACCATCGACGTGAAGCTGCTGCAACTGGCCAGTTCGGTGAGCCACGCGCCGGCGCCGATCCCGAGCACCTCGGGCGCCGTCGGCACGGCCACCCGGATCATCGGGTGGGGGCAGACGTGCCCGACGCGCGGCTGCGGCTCGGCGCCCACGGTGGCGTACGAACTGGACACCTCCATCGTCTCGGACAGCCGGTGCCTGGGCATCAACGGCCCGTACGAGATCTGCACCAACAACACGAACGGCAACTCCGGCGCCTGCTACGGCGACTCCGGTGGCCCGCAGGTGCGGCGGGTCAACGGCGTGTGGAACCTGATCGGGGCCACCAGCCGCGCCGGCAACAACAACTCGACCTGTGCGACCGGACCGTCCATCTACGGCGACCTGCCGGCCATCCGGTCCTGGATCAACACCCAGGTCGGGGGTCTGCCGTCCTGACCGGACGCACACGAGCCCGGCGCGGGGGATGTGGCGGCATCCCCCGCGCCGCCGTGTACGGGGTCGGCGCGACCGGCGACGACTGCGGGGGGTCACACCGCGCGGGCGCAGCGTGCGGTAGCGTGCCTCGCATATCGACCCCTTCCGAGGTGAACCATGCCTGTCGTGGCCGCGCTCGCACTGACCCTCGCGTTGACGCCCGCGCCGACGCCGTCACCGCCACCACAGTCCAGCGGGCCGGTGGGCGGCCTGCTCGGTGGCCTCGGGGACCTCGTCGACGGCCTGCTGGGCGCGGGCGGCGGCGCGCCGAGTGGTACACCGACCACCGCGCCGCCGACGCCCACCCCGTCCGCCACGTCGGTGCCCACGCCCGGTCCCGTCGTACCCTCCGGCTCCGTGCCCCCCGGCGTCGCGCCGTCGGGTACGCCGACCGCCGTGCCGACCGCCGTGCCGACCGGCGTGCCGAGCGCCGGACCGAACGGCCTCCCGGCCGGCGGGCCCGGCCGGGGAATGCCGGGAGGCGGCCCCGGCGAGCCGGCGGCCGTGACGGCGGCGCCGCCGGGTGGCGACGGAGGCCCGGCGCCTTCGACGTCGGAGAACCTGGGTGTGCCCACCGTCGTCGGGTCCGACCCGTTCCTGCGATGGGCCGTCATGGTGCTCGGGGTCGGTGTGGTGGGGCTGGCCGTCGCCCTGTTCCTGCGGCGGCGTCCGGCGCCGCCGGCTCCGGTGCCGGCCGCGACCGGGGCCGGCGTGGGGCCGGTGCCGCCCGGTCCCGACGAGACGACCGGGAACGTCACCCGGCTGCCGACCAACCTGAACGCGATCTACGAGCTGGGCCGCCTCGACGAACGCCTCGCCCAGGAGCGCGAGCGCCGCTCCTGAGCCCGGCTCGGACGCGGCCCCGACGGCGAGCCGCGGTGGTCGACGCTGCCGCGCGTCGGGGGCCGCCGACCCCGGTTGGAAACGTTTTCGTAACGGGCCCTTGACCTCTCCACAGGGCGCGGCGCAGACTCCCCGGAAACGTTTACAGCAATCGGGTGGAGGTGCCGGGCGTGGGTCGTAAACGTTTACCGGAGTCGGCGGACGGCCGGCCCACGGTGCACACCGTCGCCGCCCGCGCCGGCGTCTCCATCGCGTCCGCCTCCCGCGTCCTCAACGGCGTCGGCGGCAGCCCGGAGACGATCCGCAAGGTGCGCGCGGCGGCGGCGGAGGTGGGGTACGTGCCGAACGCGATCGCCCGCTCCCTCCAGTCCCAGCGCACCGGCCTGGTGGCGCTCGCCGTCGAGGACATCGGCAACCCGGTCTACGTGGCGATGATGCGGGCGATCGAGGCGGTGGTCGCCGACTCCGGGCGCCAACTTCTCGTGCATGCCACCGGCGGGCGCATCGACAACGAGACGGCGCTGCTGCGGCGGCTCGCGAACCGCTACGTCGACGGGATGATCATCTCGCCGATCCGGGTCACCGACGACCACCTCGCCGCGCTCGTGGACAGCCCGGTGCCCGTGGTGGTCGTCGGCCAGCTGGGCGCCGACGCGCCGGTGGACAACGTACGGACCGACTCCCGGCAGGGCGTCGCGCTGGCCGTCGAGCACCTCGTCGCCACCGGCCGCCGTCGGATCGGCTTCGTCAACGGCCCGCTCGACACCGTTCCCGGCGCGGTGCGCGACGCGGGGTTCCGTGCCGCGCTGGCCCGGCACGGCATCGACCTCGACGAGGACCTGGTCGAGGTGGGCGACTTCCAGTACGCGGCCGGCCGCGCCGCCACCGAACGGCTCCTCGCCCGGGCCCGTCCCGACGCGCTGCTCTGCGCCAACGACCTCATCGCCGTCGGCGCGCTGCACGCCCTGCTGGCCGCCGGGCGCCGGGTGCCCGAGGACGTCGCGCTGGTCGGCATGGACGACACCGAACTGGCCCGGATGATGTTCCCGCAGCTGTCCAGCGTCTCGCTCGGCTCCGCCGAGCGCGGTCGCCGGGCCGCCGAGCTGCTCCTGCAACGCATCGCCGATCCCGCCCTACCGCCGCGGCGCGAGCAGGTGCCCCCGAGCCTCGTCGTCCGCGCCTCCAGCGGCGCGCCGCTGCCGTCGCCGCGGCCGGCCGGCGACCCGTTCTCCGGACCGTCCACCGGCGCGGCGTCGGCCGTCACCACGGACCCCGCGCCACCGGCCGGACCGCCCGCCGACCCCGCCTCCGGGCCGGTCGGCACCCCGCCCTCCCACCCGTCCAGCGAAGGGGCGAGCTCATGACCACGCTGGCCGAACGGCCGGACGTCACACGGGCCGGGCGGTCCCGCCGCCCGAACCGCCGATCCGACCGCACCGCCATCTACCTGCTGCTGCTGCCGTCGCTGCTGCCCATCCTGGTGTTGTCGGTCTTCCCGCTGCTGCGCGGCATCTACCTCGGCTTCACCGACGCCCGGGCCGGGCGCAACGTCGACGTCAGCTTCACCGGCCTGGAGAACTACCGGGAACTCCTCGGCGACGGACTGTTCTGGAACTCGTTCAAGATCGGTCTGCTCTGGGCCCTCGGGGTGACCGTGCTGCAGTTCCTGCTCGCCCTCGGGCTGGCCCTGCTGCTCAACCAACAGCTGCGGTTCCGTGGGGTGGCGCGGGTGCTGGCCGTGGTGCCCTGGGCCATGCCGCCCGTCGTGGTCGGCATCCTCTGGAAGCTCGTCTACCACCCGGACGCCGGTCTGCTCAACGAGTTCTTCCACCGGATCGGGGCCGACGGTCTGCGGACGAACTGGCTCGGCGACTTCAGCACCGCCCTGCCCGCGGTGATCATCGTCGGTGTCTGGGCCGGCATGCCCCAGACGACCGTCGTCCTGCTCGCCGGCCTGCAGGGGGTGGCCCGCGAGCTGCACGAGGCGGCCGCGGTGGACGGCGCCAGCGCCTGGCACCGGTTCCGGCACGTGACGCTGCCCGCCCTGACCCCGGTCATCGTCGCGATCACCTCGCTGGACTTCATCTGGAACTTCAACTCGTTCGGCCTGGTCTACGTGCTCACCGCCGGCGGTCCGGGCGGCAAGACCATGCTGCCGATGCTGTTCGCCTACGAGGAGGCGTTCCGCTACGGCAACTACGGCTACGCCGCCGCACTCGGCAACGTCATGGTCGTGATCATCGTGGCGCTGCTGGCCGTCTATCTCCGCCGCCGGATGAGGGAGGCAAACTGAGATGTTCGGGAAAACCAGCCGCGTCGGGCGGACGCTGCAGTACCTGGCCCTCGCCGGCTACCTGATCTTCCTCGGGTTCCCGCTGGTCTGGCTCCTCTCGACGGCGTTCAAGCCCCCGCGGGAGCTGGTGCAGCTGCACCCGAGCCTCATCCCGACGAACCCCACCACGCAGAACTTCGTCCAGGCCTTCACCGAGCAGGAGCTGGGCCGCGCGGCGCTCAACAGCCTCCAGGTGTCGCTGGCCTCCGCGGTGCTCACCGTCCTGGTCGCCATGCCGGCGTCGTACGCGCTCGCGCGGTTCCGCTCGAAGCTCGGCACCGCGGCGCTGGGCTGGGTGCTGCTGTCGCAGCTGTTCCCGTTCGTGCTGCTGATCATCCCGATCTTCCTGATCCTGCGGCAGGTCGGCCTGGCCAACACCCACGCCGGGCTCGTGCTCATCTACGTGGTCTGGGCGCTGCCGTTCGCGCTGTGGATGCTCCAGGGGTTCGTCCGCAACATCCCCCGCGAGCTGGAGGAGGCGGCCAGCGTCGACGGCGCGACCCGGCTCCAGGTGCTGCGCCGGGTGGTCTTCCCGCTGCTCGCGCCCGGCATCGTGGCGACCGCGCTGTTCTCCTTCATCTCGGCCTGGAACGAGTTCTTCTTCGCGCTGGTGCTGGTCAAGACGCCGGAGCTGGCGACCCTGCCGGTCGCCCTGGCCCGGTTCGTCGGCATCGAGGGCACCGCCCGTCTCGGGCCCCTCGCGGCCGGCTCGCTACTGGCCACCCTGCCCAGTCTCATCTTCTTCGCGTTCATGCAACGCCGGCTCTCGTCCGGGTCGCTCGCCGGCGCGGTCAAGGGCTGAACCATCCCCCCACCACCAAGGAGGTAATCCCCCATGCTCCGTACCCGATTCCGTCGACTCGCCGCGGCCACCGCGGTCGCGGTCGTCGGCCTCGGCGCGCTCGCCGCCTGCGGTGACGGCGGCGACGACGAGGCCACATCCGGTCCGGTCAAGCTGCGCTTCCTCAGCCTCGCCTGGCAGAAGGAGTCGCTGCAGGCCAACAAGGACCTGGTCGCCAAGTGGAACGCCGAGCACCCGGACATCCAGGTCGAGTACGTCCAGGGCGACTGGAACTCGATCCACGACCAGCTCGTCACCTCGTTCGAGGGCGGCGACGCCCCCGACATCGTGCACTACGAGGCGTCGGCGATCGGCGAGTTCAGCAAGCAGGGCTACCTGGCCGACCTGTCCGACCTGATCTCCGACGACCTGAAGGGCCAGATCGACCAGGGCGTCTGGGACACGGTCACGTTCGACGACAAGGTCGCCGGGGTGCCGTTCCTGCTGGAGTCGCAGGTCGTCATCGCCAACAAGAAGCTGCTCGACGCCGCCGGCATCGCGGTGCCGCCGGCCGACGGCGGCTGGACCTGGGACGAGTTCCAGGCCAACGCGCAGAAGCTCACCAAGCCCGGCCAGTACGGCGTGGCGTGGGCGCTGAAGTCGCCGACGAACCGCGTGCTGAACCTGGCGCTCAACTTCGACGGGAAGTTCTTCTACACCGACGGCGGGCGCACCGAGGTCCGCATCGGCGACGCCGAGAAGGAGGTCCCGAAGCGCATCCACGACATGATCTACACGACGAAGTCCGCCTCGCCGGAGGCGCTCGGCATGAGCGGTGCGGACACCCTGCCCGGCTTCTTCGGCGGCAAGTACGCGATGCTGCCCGGCTCGGTGTCGCTGCGCCAGCAGATGGTCGAGCAGGCGCCGGAGGGCTTCGAGTGGGTCACGCTGCCGCCCGTCAAGGGCCTGTCCACCAAGCAGGCGGCCAACCCGCAGACGCTGTCCATCGCCGAGGACTCGAAGCACAAGAAGCAGGCCGCGCAGTTCCTGGAGTACTTCCTCAACCCCACCAACATGGCCGCCCTGGCCAAGGGTGACTGGCTGGTGCCCACCGGCAAGCAGGCCAACGAGGAGCTGGTCAAGCTCACCGGCGGCAAGCAGGGCTGGGACGTCGCCGCGGACAGCGCCGCGGACCTGACGGTCGCCCCGTTCCAGATGGCCGACGGCTACCCCGAGTGGAAGACCAAGTACGCCACCCCGGCCCTCCAGCAGTACTTCGCCAACAAGATCACCCTGGACCAGCTCGCCACGCAGCTGGTCGACGGTGGCAAGCAGGTTCTGAGGTAAGGAAATGTCACTCTTGCTCGACACTTCGGTCGGATGCCTGGTCGGCGCGGCGGTCGGGGACGCCCTCGGTGGCGCCACCGAGACGGCCCTGCCCGAGCAGATCCGCGCACGGTTCGGCGGCTGGGTCGAGGGCATCGTGCCCCCGTACCACGCCGACTGGGCCACCGCGCGGCCGCTCGCGCCGTACCACAAGGGCGACGGGCACATCACCGACGACACGTTGATGACCCACGCCCTCGTCCGGGCCTACGCGGCCAAGCGCGACCACCTCGACGCGTACGACGTGGTGGAGCTGCTGGTCCCCGACCTGATCGAGCGGGTGGTCTACATCCCCGACCTCGAGCGGGAGGGGGTGACCTTCCACCGCCTCGCGGCCGCCGAGCGGTGGTTGGTCACCCGCCTGCACCACGCGCACGCGGACCCGCGCGAGGCCGGGGTGGGCAACATCGTCAACTGCGGTGCGGCCATGTACATGGCCCCGGTCGGCATCGTCAACGCGGGCGATCCGGCCGGGGCGTACGCCGAGGCGGTGGAGATCGCCGGGGCGCACCAGCACAGCTACGGGCGGGAGGCCGCCGCGGTCTTCGCGGCGGCGGTCGCCGCGGCGGCCACCCCCGGGGCCACCGTCGACGACGTGGTCGCGGCCGCGCTGGACCTGGCGCGCGACGGGACCCGGGCGGCCATCGACGCCGTCGTGAAGGAGGCCCGGGGGCACCACGACTGGAAGACCGCGATCCCCGCGCTGCGGGCCGCCGTCGCCCCGTACGACACGGTGGGGGAGGAGTACCGCAACCCGGGCCTCGGCGCGCGCCGCCCCAGCCGGCTGCACTCCATCGAGGAGCTGCCGGTGGCGATCGGCATGCTGGTGGTGGCCGGCGGCGAGTACCGGCCCGCGGTGCTCGGCGCCGTGAACTACGGACGCGACGCCGACTCCACGGCCACCATGGCCGGCGCGATCGCCGGTGCGCTCGGCGGCGCCGCGGCGGTGCCGGCGGAGTGGGCCGAGGCGGTCGCCACCGCGTCCCGCACCGACCTCGTCGAGCCCGCCCGGGTCCTCGCGGCGGTCGCCGGCGAGGTCTTCGACCGGGACCGGGCCCGGTTCACCCGGCGCGCCGAGCGCTTCGCGGGGCTGACCGGCGGCGTGCCGGCGCAGCCCGGCCCCGCCGAGCAGGACGCGGAGCCGGCCCGGTGAGGATCACCTGGGTGCAGCCGGAGGACCTGCTGCCGCACGAGCTGGCGGCGAGCCGGGACGAGGGACGCGACGTCAGCGCGCTCGCGCGGCGCTGGACGGAGGCCGGCGGCGACCTCACCCCGCCGGTCAGCGGCGCCTCGCCGAACCCGGCGTCGCCGCGGCTGCGGGCGCTGGCCGCCGAACTGCTCGACGCCGCCGACGCGCTGCCCCCGGCCGCCGCCGAGGACGAGCCCGACGAGCTGGCCGACCTCCGGGCGACCTGGCCGCGACAGTGGTCGCTGCCGACCGACGTGACGCACGACCGGCTGCACGGCGCCTGGCTCGGCCGGGCGGTGGGCTGCCTGCTCGGCAAGCCGGTCGAGAAGATCCCCCGGGAGGGCATCCGGGAGATCCTCACCGCGACCGGGCGCTGGCCGCTGCGCGACTGGTTCACGGCGCGCGGGTTGCCAACCGAGGTGGCGGCCCGCTGGCCGTGGAACCGGCGCAGCGCGCCGACCAGCCTCGCCGAGAACATCGACGGCATGCCCGAGGACGACGACCTCAACTACGCGCTGCTGGCGCTGCGGGTGCTGGAGACGCACGGGCGGGACTTCACGAGCGCCGACGTGGCGCAGGCGTGGCTGGACTGGCTGCCCGGCGGGCGGGTCTTCACCGCCGAGCGGGTCGCCTACCGCAACCTGCTGCTCGGGTACGCCCCGCCCGAGAGCGCCCGGCGGCACAACCCGTTCCGGGAGTGGATCGGCGCGCAGATCCGCACCGACGTGTACGGCTGGGTCAACCCCGGCCGCCCGGACCGGGCCGCCGAGCTGGCCTGGCGCGACGCCACCGTCAGCCACGTGCGGGGCGGTGTGCACGGCGCCGTGTGGGCCGCCGCGCTCGCCGCGGCCGCGCCGGTCGCCGACACCGTGGACGAGGTGCTCGACGCCGCCGAGTCGGTGCTGCCGCCGCGCAGCCGCTTCGCGGCCACCGTCCGCGAGGCGCGTGCCCTCGCCACGGACGCCGAGGACTGGGAGCGGGTGGTCGACGAGCTGTACGCCCGGCACGGCCACCTGCACTGGGTGCACGTACGCAACAACGCCGCCCTGGTGGCCGCCGCGCTCGCGTACGGGCGGGGCGACCTGGAGCGGTCGATCTGCGCGGTGGTCAGCGGCGGCTGGGACACCGACTCGACGGGCGCCACGGTCGGCGCGGTGACCGGGGCGCTCACCGGCGCGTCGGGGCTCCCCGACCGCTGGGTGGCGCCGCTGCGCAACCGGCTGGCGAGCAGCATCGCCGGCTTCGACGGGGTCGGCTTCGACGAGCTGGCCGCGCGTACCCGCGCGCTGGCCGGTGCCGGGTCATGAGGGGGCGGCACCGGCCGGCGCCGGGTCGGGGGACGGGCGTCGTGGGGGCGACGGCCGTCGCGCGGGAGAAGGAAGGAGGCAGGGGATGAGCGCACGCGTGGTGGTGGTGGGCAGCACCAACCTCGACCTGGTGGTGACGGCGCCGCAACTGCCCCGCCCCGGCGAGACGGTACTGGGCGAGGACTTCCGCACCGTCCCCGGCGGCAAGGGCGCCAACCAGGCGGTCGCCGCGGCCCGGGCCGGCGCCGCGTGCGACTTCGTCGGCGCGGTCGGCGACGACGCGTTCGGCTCCCAGTTGCGGGCGAGCCTCGTCGACTCCGGTGTGGACGTGCGCCGCCTGCGCACCGTCCCCGGTCCCTCGGGCGTCGCGCTGATCGCCGTCGACCGGTCGGCGGAGAACTTCATCGTGGTCGCGCCCGGCGCCAACAGCACCCTCACCGACCTCGACGCCGAGGACCGGGCGGCGATCGCCTCGGCCGACGTGCTGCTGCTCCAGCTGGAGGTGCCGCTGTCCACCGTGGTCCAGGCGGCCGACTGCGCCCGGGCCGAGGGCACCGTCGTGGTGCTCAACGCGGCGCCGGCCGCGGTGCTCCCGGCGGAACTGCTGGACCTGGTCGACGTGCTCGTGGTCAACGAGCACGAGGCGGCCACCGTCGGCGGGGTGTTCTCCGACGACCCCGCCGTCCTGCTCGACGCGCTGCTGGAGCTGGTGCCCCGCGTGGTGCTGACGCTCGGGGCGCGCGGCGCCGCGTACGCCGACCGGCGCGGCCTGCGGCTGGACATCCCGGCCCCGTCGATCACGGCCGTCGACACCACCGCCGCGGGCGACGCCTTCACCGGCGCGCTCGCCGTCTCCTGGGCCGAGCGCGGCGGCGCGATCAGCGCGGAGACCGTGGCGGCGAGCCTGCGCTGGGCGTGCGCCGCCGGCGCGGCCTGCGCCCAGCGCCCCGGCGCGTCCACCGCGCTGCCGGAGCGGGCGGCCATCGACGCCCTGCACGACGCGACCTACCGAGGTGCACCGTGAGCTTCAACCCGTACGTCCCGCGCCCCATCGACCGGCCGACGGAGGTGCCGCTCGACGAGCGGGCCGACCTGACCGTCCTCGACGAGGCGAAGATCTTCGCGGCGCCGGACGACCCGGCGCACTGGCCCGCCTGGCGGGAACAGCTGACCCGGTGGCGGGCCGACGCGCGGGCCCGCCTCGGCTACACCGGCACCCACTACGACGAGATCACCGGCGACTGCTTCACCGTCTGCCTCGCCTGGTTGTGGGACGAGACGCTCTACGACCACGCCCGCGGCGTGTTCACCGTCGACGCGTTCCTCGACGCCGCCGAGCGGGACTTCGGCGGCTTCGACGGGGTGGTGCTCTGGCACGCGTACCCGGTGATCGGCCTGGACGAGCGCAACCAGTTCGACTGGTACCGGGACGTGCCGGAGCTGCCCGAGGTGGTGCGGGCGTTCCAGGCCCGCGGGGTGCGGGTCTTCGTCGACTACAACCCCTGGGACACCGGCACCCGACGGGAGGCGGGCAGCGACGCCGAGGAGGTCGCGGCGCTGGCCGGGAAGCTTGGCGTCGACGGCGTCTTCCTCGACACCCTGAAGGAGGGCGCCGGCGAGCTGCGCGCGGCGCTCGACGCCGTCCGACCGGGCCTCGTGCTGGAGGGGGAGAGCCGCGTCCCGCTCGCGCGCATCGGCGACCACGCCATGTCCTGGGCGCAGTGGTTCGCCGACTCGCCGGTCCCCGGGGTGCTGCGCGCCAAGTGGTTCGAGCGCCGACACGTCCTGCACCACACCCGCCGCTGGCACCGGGACCACCTCGAGGAGCTGCACTCGGCCTGGCTCAACGGCGTCGGCGTGCTGGTGTGGGAGAGCGTGTTCGGCGTCTGGGTCGGCTGGAACGAGCGGGACCGCGCGGTGCTGCGGGCCATGCGCCGGGTCCAGGCCGGCCACGCCGCGTGGCTGCGGTCGGAGGACTGGGTTCCGCTCGCCGACTACCCCGGCTCCGGTCAGGTGTACGCGTCCCGCTGGACGCACGAGGGCCAACCACTGTGGACGGTGGCCAACACCGGCGGCGACCACGACGGGCCGTGGCTGGTCACCGACGCCCGGCCCGGTCGGCGCTTCGTCGACCTGGTGACCGGCGCCGAGCTGAGGGTCACCGACTCGGGGCCGGGAACGGTCGCCGTGGGCGGCCCGCTGCCGGCCGGGGCCGTCGCGGCGGTCGTCGTGACCGACGCCCCGGTCACCCGGCACGCGCCGCCGACCGGCGACCCGTCCTTCCCGGCCCGCGCGGCGGTGCGCACCCGCACACCGTGGGCGCCGCGGACGGAGGTGCCCGAGGGCATGGCGGCCGTCGAGGCGGGCCGCCGTGAGCTGGTGGTCCGCCACCGGGTCCGGGAGACCGGCCTGTACGGCGAGACGCCGTACGTCGACGAGTGGAAGCCGCTGCCGCCCCGGCTGCACCACACCGCCACGCTGCGCCGCGCCGTCACGCTGGGCCGCTTCGCCATCGCCACGCACGAGGTCACCCACGGCCAGTACGCCCGGTTCCTGCGCGCCACCGGCTACCGGCCCGTCCGCCCCGAGCGGTTCACGGCCGGTCAGGGGCCGGCCGACGCCCCGGTCACCGGGGTCGACCTGGCCGACGCGCGGGCGTACGCGGCCTGGGCCGGGCTGCGGCTGCCCACCGAGGACGAGTGGCAGGTGGCCGCCGAGGCGGGGCTGCTCGCCCGCCGGGAACCGCTCGTGTGGAACCTGACCGATAGCGAGCACTCCGACGGGCGTACCCGTTTCGTGATCCTCAAGGGCGGCGCCGCCTACCGGGCCGAGGGCTCCGACTGGTACTTCGACGGCGGCCCGCAGCCGCCGGAGGTCTCGGTGAAGCTCCTGCTCACCGGGGCCGGACTCACCCGCTCCGACCAGGTCGGCTTCCGCTGCGCGGCCGACCTCCCCACCCCCGAGGAGTGACCCCATGAGCAGAGGTTGGCGGATCGGCGGCGCCCTGGCCGCCGTACTCCTGGCGCTCGGCCTGGCCGGCGCGGTGCCCGGCGCGGCCGGCGCGAAGAAGCCCCGGGCCGGCACGCTGACGACGGCCACCGCGCCGTCCCCGGCGCTCGGCGGGACCATCGACTACATCGTCTACCTGCCGTACGGGTACGCCGGCGACACCGGCACCCGTTACCCGGTGCTCTACCTGCTGCACGGGCGCGGCGACACGATGCAGGCGTGGACCCGGGTGAAGGCCGACCTGGACCGGATGATCGCCGACGGCGAGGTGCCGCCGGTGATCGCCGTGCTGCCCGACGCGCCGTGGAGCAGCCGGGGCAACTGGTACGTCGACTCCCGGTACACCGGCGCCGACGACCCGGGCCGACCCGTCGAGACGGCCCTCACCCGGGACCTGGTGGCGCACGTCGACGCCACGTACCGCACGGCCGCGCACCGCGGCGCCCGGCTCGTCGGCGGCTACTCGATGGGCGGCGCGGGCGCCCTGCGGTACGCCCTCGCCCACTCCGACCTCTTCGCCAACGCGCTGGTGCTCAGCCCCGCGGTCTACCGCCCCCTGCCGCCGGCCGACTCCTCCGCCCGCGAATACGGC
The DNA here is from genome assembly GCF_036184225.1 of Micromonospora globbae. NCBI lineage: Bacteria > Bacillati > Actinomycetota > Actinomycetes > Micromonosporales > Micromonosporaceae > Micromonospora > Micromonospora globbae. The sequence goes on along the minus strand of NZ_CP108084.1, from coordinate 2,462,500 downwards.
GCGTTCGGAGACGGCGAGCAGCGCTTCTCCGACGAGGTGTACGAGCGGCTCAACTACCCGGCCCTGCTGCCGGGGCTGGACCCCGAGTCGCCCGTGCGGATGTACATCGCCGTCGGCGACGACGAGTGGGCCAACCCCGACCCCGCCGACGCGGCCCACGACCTCGACTACGAGGCCGCCACCCTCTACAACACCGTGCGCCGCGCCGACGGGGTCGCCGCCGAGTTCCGCGTCCTGGACGGCGGACACGACTGGGACGTGTGGCGACCGGCCTTCGTGGACGGCCTGAAGCACCTCGCCGGCACGCTGAGCGTCACCCCGCCCGCCGGGCTGCCCGGTCCGCTGCACGGCACCCCGGGCACCGACTGGGCCGGCGGCGTCGCGGCGCACCCGGACGGCACCACCACCCTGGCGTACGCGGCCTCCGGCGCCGTGTCGGGCCAGCCGTACGCCGGCGGGCTGGACGCCGTGGTGAGCCACCTCGACGGCACGGGCGCCGCGCGGTGGACGACCCAGTTCGGCACCCCCGCCAACGACCGCCTGTACGGGGTGGTGCCGCTGGCCGACGGCGGTGTGATCGCGGCCGGGTACACCCGGGGCGACCTCGACGGGCGGCACCCCGACAGCCCCGCCGACGACGCGTTCGTCACCCGCCTGACCGCCACCGGCGAGCGGGCCTGGCTCACCCAGACCGGCGATCCCGCCAAGGCGGACCGCTTCTACGCCGTGGCACCCGCCCCGGACGGCGGCGCGTACCTGGCCGGCTACACGAGCGGGTCGTTCGCCGGTGCGGCGACGGCCGGCGACAAGGACGCCGTGCTGGTCCGGGTCGCCCCCGACGGGCGGATCGCCTGGAGCCGGCAGCTCGGCGGCCCGGGCGAGGACAAGGCGTACGCGGTGGCGGCCGACGCGAAGGGCGTCTACGTGGCCGGCACCACCTCGGCGGGGCTGCCCGGCACGACCCCGCTCGGCGGCGCCGACGGCTGGCTGGCCCGGTACGCATCCGACGGCACGCCCGGCTGGGTGAACGCCGTCGGCGGCGCGGGCGACGACCTGCTCGGCGGCGTCGCGGTGGCGGCCGACGGGACGGTGGTGGCCACCGGGTCCACCGGCGGTGAGGCCACGGCCGGCGGCACCGACGTGCTGACCGTGGCGTACACCCCGGCCGGCCGGCAGCGGTGGCGGACCGTCACCGGCGGGACCGGCGCGGACGCCGGCGCGGACGTCGTGCCGCTGCCCGGCGGCGGGGTCGCCGTGGTCGGCTTCACCGGCAGCCGGCTCGGCCTGCCGGTCGGTGGCGCCGACGTCCTGACCCTGCGGCTGGACGCCCGGGGCCGCCAGCTCGGCGTCGCCCAGTACGGCACCGCGCGCGACGACGCGGCCGACGCGTTCGGCGAGGAGAACGTCTACGCCACCCTCGCCGCCGACGGACGGCTGTTGGTCAGCGGACTGACCGCCGGGACACCGGTGGGCGGCGGGGCGCGCGGCAACGGTGACGTCTTCCTCGCCGCGGTCGACCCCGCGAAGGGGACGCCGTGACGGCCGGCGCGGGCCGTGGCCCGCTCGACGGCGTGACGGTGGTCGACCTGGCCACCCTGTTCGCCGGGCCGCTCGCGGCGGCGTTCCTCGGCGACTTCGGCGCCGACGTGATCAAGGTGGAGCATCCGGCGAAGCCGGACCCGTCGCGGGGGCACGGCCCGGCCAAGGACGGCGTCGGGCTGTGGTGGAAGGTGCTCGGCCGCAACAAGCGGACCGTCACCTGCAACCTCTCCGACCCCGACGGCGCGGAGCTGCTGCGCCGCCTGCTCGCCGACGCCGACGTGCTCGTGGAGAACTTCCGCCCCGGCACGCTGGAACGCTGGGGGCTCGGCCCGGCCGAGCTGCACGCCGTCAACCCGCGCCTGGTGATCACCCGGATCAGCGGGTTCGGGCAGGTCGGCCCGTACGCGCGCCGACCCGGGTTCGGCACCCTCGCCGAGGCGATGAGCGGCTTCGCGGCCGCGACCGGGGAGCCGGACGGGCCGCCCACCCTGCCCCCGTTCGGGCTGGCCGACTCGGTGACCGCCCTCGCGGCCGCGTACGCGGTGATGCTCGCCCTGCGGGCGAGGGACGTCACGGGCGCCGGGCAGGTCGTCGACCTCGCCATCATCGAGCCGATCATGGCGATGCTCGGCCCGCAGATCACCTGGTACGACCAGCTCGGCTACATCCAGCCCCGGCTGGGCAACCGCTCCAACAACAACGCGCCGCGCAACACGTACCGGTGCGCGGACGGCCGGTGGGTGGCCGTCTCCACGAGCGCGCAGAGCATCGCCGAGCGGGTGATGCGCCTCGTCGGCCGCCCCGAGCTGGTCGACGAGCCGTGGTTCGCCACCGGCAGCGGCCGGGCCGCGCACGCCGACGAGCTGGACGCGGCCGTGAGCGCCTGGGTGGCGCAGCGGGACCGGGACGAGGTCGTGGCCGCGTTCGAGGCCGCGCAGGCGGCGGTCGCCCCCGTCTACGACGTGCGGGACATCCTCGCCGACCCGCAGTACGCAGCGCTCGGCACCGTCCGCACCGTGCCCGACGAGGAGCTGGGTGAGGTGCGGATGCAGAACGTGCCGTTCCGGCTCTCCGACACCCCCGGCGACATCCGGCACGCCGGACGGCGGCACGGCCAGGACACCGACGCCGTGTTCGGCGCGCTCGGGCTCAGCGCAGACGAGCTGGCCGCGCTGCGCGAGCGGGGCGTGATCTGATGCTGCTCACCTGGCTCTACGTGCCCGGTGACCGGCCCGACCGGTTCGCCAAGGCGGTCGCCTCGGGCGCCGACGCGGTCATCCTCGACCTGGAGGACGCGGTGGTGGCGGGGCGCAAGGCGTACGCCCGGGAGGCGGTCGCCGACTTCCTCGCCGAGGAGCACCCGGTGCCGGTGCAGGTGCGGATCAACGAGCTGACCGGCCCGGACGTCGAGGCCGACCTGGCCGCCGTGGCCGGCCGGCCGGGGCTGTCCGGGCTGCGGCTGCCCAAGGTCGAGTCGGCCGGGACGGTGGCGTCGATCGCCGCCCGGGTCGACGTGCCGCTGCACCCGCTCGTCGAGTCGGCGCTCGGGCTGGAGGCCGCGTACGCCATCGCGAGCGCCCACCCGGCGGTGGCCTCGATCGGTCTCGGCGAGGCCGACCTCCGCTCGGACCTGGGGGTCAGCGACGACGCCGGGCTGGCCTGGGCCCGCGGCCGGGTGGTGGTGGCGGCCCGCGCGGCCGGTCTGGCGCCGCCCGCCATGTCGGTGTACGCCGACGTCGTCGACGTCGAGGGGCTGGCCGCCTCCTGTGCCGTGGGCCGGCGGCTCGGCTTCCTCGGCCGGGCGGCGATCCATCCTCGGCAGCTGCCGGTGATCGTCGAGGCGTTCCGGCCGGACGAGCGGGAGGTGGCCCGGGCCGCGGAGCTGCTGGCCGCGGTCGCCGAGGCGGAACGGCGGGACTCGGGGACCGTGGTGCTCCCGGACGGCCGCTTCGCCGACCGGGCGATGGTCGCCGCGGCCCGCCGCACCGTCGACCTGGCCGCCCGCTACGCCGCCTGACGGCACCCGTCGCCGCCTCGCCCGGGGGCGTGCCAGCGCCGGCCCGGACCGCGCCGCGAACGCCGCGCGGCCCGAGCTGCCCATCCGGCCTGGCCCGTTCAGCTTGCCGGCCTGGCCCGTCCGGCCTGGCCCGTCCGGCCTGGCCCGTCCGGCCTGGCCCGTCCGGCCTGGCCCGTCCGGCCTGGCCCGTCCGGCCTGGCCCGTCGGGCCCGGGGCCGCGCCGTCGGCCTCGCCTGCCGGGGGACGCGCCGACGGCGCGGCTCGCCGCGCTTGCGGCGGGCTCAGCCGGCGGCCGGGACCGGAGCGGCGACCCGTCGCCGGCCCACGGTCGCCGCGGTGCCGAGCAGGGCCACGACGGCGCCGAGCAGCAGGACGGCGTCGGCGCCGTGGGCCGAGAAGCCGCCCGTCTGCCCGGCGGGCAGCAGGCTCGAGGCCGCGGTGATGCTGGCGGCGACGCCGAGGGCCGAGCCGACGTAGCGGGCCGTGTTGTTGGCGCCGGACCCCATCGCGACCCGGTCCGCCGGGACGCTCGTGACGGCCATCCGGGCCAGCGCCGCGTTGAGCAGACCGCTGCCGGCCCCGGAGATCAGCAGACCGGGCACGGTGCGGACCCAGGAGTGCGCGTCGGCGTAACCGAGCATGGCCAGGTATCCGGCGGCGGTGAGGAGGAACCCGAGCGCGAGCTGCCGGGTGGGCGCCACGCGCGCGCCGAGGTGACGCATCTGGTTGCTGACCACGAACGAGGCGCCCGCCCACAGGAAGGCCAGGCCGGCCGCGCCCAGCGCGCTGACGCCGATCAACCGCTGCACCAGCGTGGGCAGGACCGTGCTCGGGCCGAGCGCGGCGAGCCCCGTGAGGAACGCGCCGAGGGTGGCCGTCCGGAAGTCCGGCCGGCGGAACAGCGCCAGGTCGAGCATCGGCGCGCGGCCGCGGGCCTCGACCGCCACGAAGGCGGCGACCAGCAGGACCCCGAGCACCAGCGGGATCAGCACGGCCGGCCGTACCCAGCCGGTACGCCCGGCGGTGACGGCGACGAGCAGCAGCGCCAGTCCGGCGCCGAGGGTCAGCACCCCGGCCACGTCGACCCGGGCGGTCCGCTCCGCGCGGGACTCGGCGAGCAGCCGCCCGCCGAACACCGCGAGCACGGCGGACAGCACCGCGAGCACCAGGTACAACCAGCGCCAACTGCCGAGCGCGGTGAGGACGGCCGAGGCCAGCGGCCCGACCGCGATGCCGGCGCCGAGCATCGACGCCCAGCGGGCCGTCGCGTGGGACCGTCCGTGGTGGGTGCGGAAGGCGTGCCCGAGCAGCCCCAGCCCGGCGGCGAGGATCGCCGCGCTCGCGGCGCCCTGCACCACGCGGGCGGCCACGAAGGTGCCGGAGTCGGGGGCGACGGCGGCGCCGACCGTGCTGACGGCCAGCAGCGCCAGGCCGGCCCGGAAGATCCGGCGCCGCCCGAAGTCGTCGCCGAGGCTGCCGGCCACCAGCAGGGTGGCGGCGAGCCCGAGCGTGATCGCGTTGATCAACCAGGTCTGGGTGGTGAGGCCCGCCCCCAGGCTCCGCGCCGTCTGCGGCAGGACGGCCACCGGCGCGGTGTAGTTCACGAGGACGAGCAGCGTCGCGGCGCAGACCGCGAACAGGGCCCGGGAGCCGGAACGGGCGGCGTCCGGGTCAGGGGCGACGGCGGTCGGTGCGGTGACGCCGGCGGATGTCGACATGCGGAAGCCTCTCGGGTCGGTTCATTCGACGAACCGACAATAGCAGCGATGGTTCGCTGAATGAACCGACCCGGGGGTAGGATCACACCGTGGCACTGGGGAAGAACTACGAAGGGCAGCACTGCTCCCTGGCCAGAGCACTGGAACTGGTCGGCGAGCGGTGGACGCTGCTCGTCGTCCGCGACGCCTTCTACGGCGTACGCCGCTACGGCGACTTCCTCAGCCACCTCGACATCCCCCGCGCCGTGCTCGCCGACCGCCTCGCCACGCTCGTGGGGGCGGGCATCCTCCAGCGGCACCGCTACCAGGAGTCCCCACCCCGGGACGAGTACGTGCTCACCGAGCGGGGCGTCGAACTCTGGTCGGTGATCTACCCGCTGATGCACTGGGGCGCCCGGCACTTCGCCACCGGACAGTGGCTGCGCAGCTTCCGCCACGCCGCCTGCGGGACCGAACTCGACCCGGGCGGCCGCTGCCCGGCCTGCGGCAACGCCGACGTCCCGCCCGGTGACGTCGAGACCGTTCCCGGGCCGGGCGTGCCCGACGAGCCCCGCCAGGATCCGGTCAGCGTCGCGCTGCGCCAGCGCCCGCACCGGCTCCTCGAACCGCTGCTCCCCGCCGACCGGGCCTGAGCGGCCGACGCCTAGTCGGGCCGGCCTCGGCTACCGCACCCCGGCCGAGGCGGGCGGCGGGTCGAGCCGGTCGAGCCGGGCCAGGGCGGCGGTGCCGTTCCGGACGACGGCGGCCGCCAGCGCGGTGACCGCGGGATGCGCACCGGACCGCTGCTCGGCGGCGGCGACCCGGACGGCCTGCGTGAGGTGGGCGCGCAGGTGCTGGGCGAGCAACCGGTGCAGCGCGGCGACGCTCGCCGACCGCAGCTCGGCGAGCTGCTCGGCGGTGACCATCCCCGGCATGTCGTGGCCCTCGTGCGGGTTGGTCGCGGGCGCGCCGGAGCCGGCCAGCAATCCCCGGGCCCGTGTGAGGTCGGCGCGGTGGGTGGCGGCGACCTGCGCGGCGAGTCGCCGCCAGGCCGGGTCGGTGGTGCGGGCCGGCACCAGGTCGAGCGCCGGGAGCAGCCGTTCGGCCATCGCCACGTGCAGCTGGAGCCAGACGACGTCGGTCCCGTTGAACGCCGGTGCTCCGCGCGTACCCCCTGGGCCGGCGGTGCCGGCGGGTGACGCGGCGTTGCCGGTGGTGGCCGTGGGAGGCCGCGCGGCCGGACCGGCATGCGCGCAGCCGCTCACCAGCAGAGCCACCGCCACCAGGGCGGACGACGCGGCCGTCGTACGCATCGGGCCTCCTCTCGCGCCCGAGGGGAGCGGGCCCCGTGCCATGGGGCCCGCTCCCGGATCGATTCGGGTCAGAGCGGCCGTCCGTCGTGGCCGCACTTGATGACCGGGCGGATGCAGTCGTTGACCCGGCGGGCCATCTCCGCCACGGGCCAGGCGTTGAAGAAGTCGCCGTGCATCGTGTAGCCCGGCCCGGAGGCCAGCCGGAACTGCGACGGGTCACCGTTGACCGGGTACCGCAGCACCTGCCGCAGCTTCGGCACCGGCACCGGGTGGCTCGCCGGGCAGGCCTGGTTCACCGGGTACGCCATGTGGCTCTTGTGGTCCGGCGAGTCCAGGTCGCGGCCGTTCCAGCACTGCGGGAAGTCGAGGTACGACTCGAGCATCGTGCCGGCCGGGCAGTTCACGAAGTTCTTCGACGGCGGCACGTGCCCCGCGTGCAGGCACGACCAGCGGGCGATGCTGTTCTCCGGCCCGGTCGCGAGGGCGTTGCCGGCCACGATCCGCAGCCCCTGGGGGAGCGGCTCCGTACGGGCGACCACGTCGCTGCGTACGCCCTCACCCAGGTAGTAGAACGTGACGATCGCCGGTTCCACCGGCACGTTGTTGCGGTAGAGCGTCGGCACCCAGTACGACGAGGTGTCCACGCCCGGGTTGCAGGTCGTGGCGGAGTTCAGCAGGTCCGGCAGGGTGGTGTGCGCGTTCGTCACCGTGCTGCCGAAGAAGCTGTGCATGTGGGACGCCCCGGGCAGCCCGGGGAAGATGATCGGGTCGTCCGGCAGCCGGTGGCTGAAGCCGCAGTCGGCCGGGAACTCGGCCACGCGGATGGCGTTGGTGCCCGGGGCGGCGTCGGCCCGGGCGGTGGTGGAGACGGCGTACGTGCCGAGCAGCGTCAGCAGGGCGCCGATCGCCGTGGCGAGGCGCAGCCGGCGGCGGATGCCGGCGCGGGGTACGGCCCTTTCCATCTCGGACTCCTGTCGGGGTGGGCCAGGGGCACGTCCGGCGCCGCCGCCGAAGGCATCGGAGATTCCTGGCCGGGCTGGTGGTGGTTGCGGAAGGATGAGAGAGCGCTCTCACCGTCAAGGGTCGGCCTCGCGTCGACAGTTGTCAATACGTTCCGGCTCGTTCGGAGATGCGACGGCACGAGGGGTCGCCGGCGGGGTCGCCGCCGTCGGATGACGAGACGACGAAAGGGCCCGGCCCCCGGTTGGGGGTCGGGCCCTTTCGGTGTGCGTTGTGTTGGTGCGCCTCGGTTGGGTCAGGAGGCGCTGTAGCCGCGGGTGGCGATCCAGTCGGCGAGGTTGTCGACGCTCATCCGGTAGGAGGCCATGGTGGGGTCGGCGGAGTCGGCGATGGTGACGGTCTTGCCGCCGTCGCGGTAGCCGATGACGCTGATGTAGTGCCCGCCCTCGAAGGAGTGGGTGTTGCCGTCGGTGTCCACGGCGGTGCCGGCGATGTTGGCCACGACGGCGCGGCCGTCGTCGACGGTGTCGACGATGTCGGTGCGCAGCTTGTCGGTCTGCTTCTCATCGGCGGTCGGGCTGGAGATCTCGACGCTGTGGTAGGCGTTCTTGCCGGTTTCCTTGTTCAGGACGGGGGTGATGTCGTTGATGGAGTTGGTGCCGGCTTCGGTGGTGCCCATTTCCTTGGCCATGGCGTCGACGTTGATGTCCTTGCCCTGGACGGAGAGGGCGTTGCGGGTGGCGGCGGGGCCGCAGTAGTAGAAGTTGGGCTGGGCCTCGTAGCGGACGTTGAGTTCGCGTTGGCCGTGGTCCTTGCGGTTCTGGACCTGCGCGGCGGGCTTGCCCTCGGGGGCGGCGGCGTGGGCGGCGATGGCGGGGCCGGCGATGCCGCCGCCGGTGGCGGCGATGGTCGCGGCGGTGAGGGCGGTCTTGCGGATCAGATCGGTACGCATGATGGGTGCCTCTCTGGTCGGGGGTGTTTCGGGGGTGTGTGGCACACGCGCGGGGGTGTGCCGTGAGGATTCGGGGGGCGCCTGGGGGTGGTGCCTGCTCGGCGCCTCGGGGGTGTAACGGTCCGGGCCGGGGATGCATTCCACCGGGGTCGGGGCCCGCGGCGGGGCGGCCTCGGGGGCTGCGGCGGCCGGGCTTGGGCACGGCGGCCGGCCGGGTCGTAGAGGCTTGGCCGGTGGCCGGGGTTGGTGCTCGCCGGGGGTTCGTGCGTGGGCCGCGGGGGTGGCTGCTTCGCCCGGCGTCGGCATGTTCAACGACGCGGGGGTGGGCATGATTCCGCCGTGGGGGTGGCCCCGACCACGGCACACCCGACCCCACAACCGGACATGACGCCCAGCCGGGTGGCCGACGAACCGGACACCAGCCGCATGCAGGCCCCATCCGCTCGTCCCCACGTTCCACGGCCGAGGGCACCCGGCGGGCCAACCGCGCGACGTCCTCCCCATGCGGGTCACTCGTCAAGATCGCGCAGTTTCCTGGATGTTGTCGCATCGAGGAGCGATCGAGGCCACAACATCCCCGATGTTGTGGCCTCCGCGCGCCGCCCCGGGGCACACCATGATCGGGATGGGTGCGACTCGGCCTCGGCGCACACGCCGAGGCCACGGCGTCCCTGCCCGTCCGGCCGGGGCACGGTCCAGGGGACAACGTCCCCGGCTGCCGGCGGGGTCGGCGCGCGGTGGGCGCCAACTTCCGGGACGTTGTCGGGTCGGGGCGCCGTTGAGGGCACAACCCGGTCGTTCGGCGGGACCGGGTGCCGAATCGTCTACGACATCAGCTCTAAAGGCTCCGACGACCACACCGGCACGGCGGTCGGCAACGGCCTGGGAATCCCGGCGGGCACGCTGCCGGCGACGCCCCCTTACCGCGCTGGCCACCCCTGTGCATGGCGAGGCGCATGTGGGCGTGTGCTGTCGAACTGCCCCGGATATGGGGCAGGCTGCCGGCATTCCCGCATAGGGACTGGTGTAGGTCGGGATGGCGCGGCCCGATCCACGTAATGCGTCCGCCGGACACGGTGAATCGACTCGTTGCTGCACGACTGCCGTGTCGACCGGATGCCGCCGCCGGGGCGGCTCGGCCCGGGCGCCAGTGTGGCGGTATGGCGGGTGCCCCAGATATGGGGCAGGTCGACAGCATCCGCCAGACCGGTGTGGCCGGGCCGCAACGGGGGCGTGGCCAACCGATGCAGCCGCCGGTGGCGGCCGGTGAGTCGCTGGTCTCCTGCCTCTCCCGCGCCTAGGTGGAGAAGGTGAGATCGACGGCATGGCGTCCGCCGGGGCATGCCGCCATGCCGAGGGGCGGCGAGCTGATCAATGGCCTTCGACTGGCTGCCCGGCATGTGCGACGGTGCTGACCGCCGGCAGGCATGTGACCCGGATCCGCCGGGAGGCATGTGCCCCAGATACGGGGCAGGTCGACAGGATCGAACTAGCTGGGGCGGGCCGGGACTGACCTCGTAGAACAACCTCGACGTCGGCGGGCGGTCGGCGCTCGGGCACCCCGGACATCACCGCACCGGAGTCGTTCATGCCGGCGGTTCCGGACGAACGGCCATTGCGCCAACGAATCGAGGGGTGTCACTGTCTAATCCCCTCCGACCCCGAGGAGTCCTCATGAGAGGCAGTGCGTTGAGCGCGCGGATCGCGTTCGTCGTGTGCGCCGGGATGTCGGTGACGCTGGCCGCCCACCCCGTGGTCGCGTCCCCGCCCGTCGACCTCCCACCCCGGTCCGCCGGCCCCCACCCCGTGGCCGCCGCCCCGGCCGTCCCGGCCCCGGCAGCCCCGTTCACCGCCGCGGACGTCGCCGCCGCCGACCGGGCAGCCCCAGCGCCCGCGGCGCTTCTCGCCGCGCCGGACATCTCCGTGGCCAACGTGCAGGCGCACCTGGCCCAGTTCGGCAGCATCGCCAGCAGCAACGGCGGCAACCGGCGCGCCGGTTCGGCCGGCCACACCGCGTCCGTCGCGTACGTGAAGGGCCGGTTGCAGGCGGCCGGCTACACCGTCACCGAGCAGCGGTGCACGTCCTGCACCTACCCGTCGAACAACCTCATCGCCGAGTGGCCGGGCGGCCCCGCCGACCAGGTGGTCATGTTCGGTGCGCACCTCGACGGCGTGTCCGCCGGGCCGGGCATCAACGACAACGCCTCCGGGTCGGCGGCCCTGCTGGAGAACGCGCTCGTGCTCGCCACGCAGAACCCGACGACCACCAAGCGGGTGCGGTTCGCCTGGTGGACCGACGAGGAGCAGGGACTCAACGGCTCGCGCTTCTACGTCAACTCATTGAGCGCGACCCAGCGCGGCTACATCAAGGGCTACTACAACTTTGACATGGTCGGTTCGACCAACGGTGGCTACTTCATCAACCGGCTCACGTCGAGCACGGCCGCGCCGCTGAAGGCGTACTGGGACTCGCTCGGACTGCAACCGGAGGAGAACGTCGAGGGGCAGGGCCGCTCCGACGACTACCCGTTCCAGCAGGCCGGCATCCCCACCTCCGGCTACGCGGCCGGTGCCAGCGCCCGCAAGACCAGCGCCCAGGCGGCGAAGTGGGGCGGAACGGCCAACGCGGCGTACGACCCGTGTTACCACCGCTCGTGCGACACCACCAGCAACGTCAGCGCGACAGTGCTCAACCGGGCGGCGGACGGCATCGCGTACGCCATCTGGCAGCTGGCGGTCGGCGACGGCGCCCCGGCCGACGACTTCTCCGTCGCGGTGAGCCCGACCTCCGGCAGCGTGGCGCCCGGCGCGTCGCGCACCGCCACCGTCACCACGGCCACCACTGCCGGGTCGCCGCAGACCGTCGCCCTCTCCGCGACCGGCGTGCCCGCCGGCGTCACGGTGACGTTCAGCCCGTCGTCGGTCACCTCCGGCGGCTCGTCGACGATGACCGTGACGGCGTCCGCGGCGGCCACCACCGGCACGTTCCCGATCACGGTGACCGGCACCGGGTCGGCGCGGCGGACCGCCACCTACACGCTCACCGTCACGGGTACGGGCGGCTGCCCCGGCGGCCAGCTCGTCACGAACGGCGGCTTCGAGAACGGCAGCAGCCCGTGGACCGCCACCTCCGGCGTGATCACCAACTCGACCGCGCAGCCGGCCCGCACCGGCACCTGGAAGGCCTGGCTGGACGGGTACGGACGCAGCCGCACCGACACGCTGTCGCAGACGGTCACCCTGCCGGCCGGATGCACCGGCTCCACCCTGTCGTTCTGGCTGCACATCGACACGGCCGAGACCACGACCTCCACCGCGTACGACCGGCTGACCGTGCGGCTCGGCAACACCACGCTGGCCACCTGGTCCAACCTCGACGCCGCGCCGGGCTACGTCCAGCGGACGCTCCCCGTCGGGGCCTACGCCGGGCAGACGGTGACCCTGACGTTCACCGGCACCGAGGACGCCTCGTTGCAGACCAGCTTCGTGATCGACGACGTGTCGCTGACGGCGAGCTGACCTGCTCGCCCGGCCGGAGCGCCGGTGGCTACGCGCTCGGGGATCGCTCAGTCGAGCACCGACTCGCCACCCGGGTAGGCGAAGGACGACCGTGGCGAGTAGAAGCCCCACACGACCTCGAGCGGCTCGGCCGGACGCAGTGCGTACACCGGGTGGTCGGGTTCCAGGAACTCCAGTGACGTCACCTCGAAGGGGTCGACCGGCTCCGCCACGAACGGGTAGTTGCCGCTGACCAGCGTGCCGTCCACCTGCGTGAGGTAGCGGAGTTGTCCCCGGTTCACGGCGTCGCCGGTGCGGCCCACTCGGGCCGTCGCCCTGATGACGGGCACGCCGTCCGCCTCGGTGGTGGCGACCAGCCGGTTACCCCGTACCTCGATGGTGGTCGTCCCCGGGGTGGCCGGTACGCCGCGGGCGGTGGCGTACGCCCGGACCACCGGGCTCGAGTTGAAGTAGTGCGTCCACCACCGACCGGGGGTGACCCCGTCGGGAGCGTCCACCCCGGACAGGTCGGGCCCGATGTACGTCAGGGAGTAGGCGCCGAAGCCGGAGGTCTGTGCCTCGTCGTCGACGACGTACTGGTTCATGAACACCTGGCGGTTCGGTGCGGGCCTGAGCCCCTCGGGCACGAGGGCGGCCACGGCGTCGGGGTCGGCTGGTATCCAGCCGAAGTAGAGCATCCGGCTGTTCACGACGAGTTGAGGAGCGACGAGTTCGGTCACGAGGGGCCCCTTCCACACGACAGCAGTGTGTGGTCGCGACGCTACGGAGCCCTCTGGTGCGGGGCAACGACGGATTGCCGACACGCGACCGCCCGACCGGGGTCTCCCCGCGGTCACCGCCGTCTCGGCCCGGTCAGGGCGGGGTGGGGCCGACCTGCGCCACCCCGCCACCTACGCCGGCCGTCAGGGCAGGTCGGGGTAGAGCGCGGCGACCCCGCCGGCCAGGCCGGCCCGCACCTGGCGGCTCAGGTCGTCGGCCAGGATCTCGTAGGAGTCCGCCTCGATGCCGTCCACGGCGATCCGGGCGACGTCCGCCGGGTCGAGCTTCGGGGCGGTGACGTTTGCCGTCATGTCGGTGTCCATGTAGCCGACGTGCAGGCCGGCGACCCGGACGTTCCGCTCGGCGAGCTGGGTCCGCAGGGCGTTGGTCAGGGCCCACTCGGCCGACTTGGCCGCGCTGTACGCCCCGGCGTTGGGCAGGGCGATCCAGGACAGCACGGACAGGATGTTGAGGACGGTGCCGCCGCCGTTGCCGGCGATCACCGGTGCGAACGCCCGCACCATGGACAGCGTGCCGAAGTAGTGGGTGTCCATCTCCAGCCGGATCCGCTCCGGGTCGCCGTGGAGCAGGTCCGCCCCGGTGCCGGAACCGGCGTTGTTGACGAGCAGGTTCACGTCGCGGGCGCGCTCGGTGGCGGCGGCCACGGAGGCGGGATCGGTGATGTCGAGCCGGACGGGCGTGACGCCGGGCAGGTCGACGGTGTCGGGGTTGCGGGCGCCGGCGTAGACGGTGGCGCCGCGGGCGACGAGTTCGGCGGCGAGGTGCCGGCCGAAGCCCCGGTTGGCGCCGGTGACGAGGGCGGTGCTTCCGGCGATCTTCATGCGTTGCTCCTGGTGCTCGTGGGATGGCCGGGACGGCGGGACGCCGGTCGGCCGGCGGGAGGTTCCGGGCGGCGGGGCGCCGACCGGGTGGCGGGAGGTTCCGGGCGGCGGGGCGCCGACCGGGTGGCGGGAGGGTCGGGGACGGCGGCCGGATGTCGGCCGGTGGCGGGGGAGGAGGCGGCGCGCCGGCCGGCTCCGCGGATCAGTTGCCCTCGGCGCGGCGCAGGCCGGGCCCGGGGCGTACGTCGATGGCGTCGGGGTCGACGTCGTGCCCCGCGGTGCAGCGCAGCACGGCGTGCACCTCGGCGCCGCAGTCGTGGTGTGCGACCCGCACCGAGGGGCCGGCCGGGTCGGCCGCCCACGCGTCGCCCCACTGGCGCAGCGCGGTCAGCACGGGCAGCAGTTGGGCGCCCTTGTCGGTCAGCACGTACTCGTGGCGGGTGCGTTGCCCAACCTCGCGGTAGGGCCGCCGTTCCAGCAGCCCGTCGGCGACGAGCTGCTTGAGCCGGGCCGCGGCGACCGGCTCGCTGACGCCGACGCGGGCGGCGAAGTCGTCGAAGCGGCGCGTGCCGAAGGACGCCTCGCGCAGCAGCAGGAGCGTCGAGCGGTTGCCGACCACGTCGAGCGCGCGGGCGATCGAGCAGTTGGTCGTGAGCCAGGCGTCCCGGTCGGCGAGGAGATCGGTCATGCCGGCGACGCTACCCGAGCTGACTTAGTAGAGGCAAAGTCAGCTACGTCACGCCGCCGGGGGCGGGATCGGGAAGAGGTCGGCCCGGGCCGCCCGGGTGACGGCTCGTATCCTGTGCGCGAACACCACGTGAGGCAGAAGGGAGACGGTGTGGGCAACCCGGTCGAGACGCTGGAGTTCCAGGCCGAGGCGCGGCAGCTGCTCCAGCTGATGGTGCACTCGATCTACTCGAACAAGGACGTCTTCCTCCGCGAGCTGATCTCGAACGCCTCGGACGCGCTGGACAAGCTGCGGCTCGCCTCCCTGGTCGACAAGGACCTCGACGTCGACACCTCCGACCTGCACATCGCCATCGAGGTCGACCGGGACGCGCGGACGCTGACCGTCCGCGACAACGGCATCGGGATGACCCGCGACGAGGTGGTCTCGGTGATCGGCACGATCGCCAAGTCGGGCACCGCCGAGCTGCTGCGTACGCTGCGCGAGTCCAGCGACTCCGCCGCCTCCCAGGAGCTGATCGGCCAGTTCGGCGTCGGCTTCTACGCGGCGTTCATGGTCGCCGACCGGGTGGAGCTGCTCACCCGCAAGGCCGGGGAGTCCGGCGGCACCCGCTGGTCGTCCACCGGCGAGGGCACGTACTCGGTCGAGACGGTGGACGCGGCGCCGCAGGGCACCGCGGTCACCCTGCACCTCAAGCCGGCCGACGCCGAGGACAACCTGCACGACTACACCGCCGAGTGGACGATCCGGGAGATCGTCAAGCGCTACTCCGACTTCATCGCCTGGCCGATCCGGATGGAGGTCGAGCGCTCCGGCGAGGGCGGCGCCACGACCCGCGAGGTGCAGACGCTCAACTCGATGAAGGCGCTCTGGGCCCGGCCGCGCGACGAGGTCGACCAGGCCGAGTACCACGAGTTCTACAAGCACGTCGCGCACGACTGGGCCGACCCGCTCGAGATCGTGCACATGAAGGGCGAGGGCACCTTCGAGTACGAGGCGCTGCTCTTCATCCCAGCCCACGCTCCGCTGGACCTCTTCGCCCCGCAGGGTCGCCGCGGCGTCCAGCTCTACGTCAAGCGGGTGTTCATCATGGACGACTGCGAGGCGTTGATGCCGGGCTACCTGCGCTTCGTGAAGGGCGTGGTGGACGCCCACGACCTGTCGTTGAACATCTCCCGCGAGATCCTCCAGCAGGACCGGCAGATCCAGGTCGTGCGCCGCCGCCTGGTCAAGAAGATCCTCGCCACGGTGAAGGACCTCAAGGCCAACCACCCCGAGCGGTACCGCACGTTCTGGACCGAGTTCGGCGCGGTCGTCAAGGAGGGGCTCGTCGACGACGCGGAGAACCGGGACGCGCTCCTCGATCTGGTCAGCGCCGCCTCCACCCACGACGCCGCCGAGCCGACGGACCTGCGCGGTTACGTCGAGCGGATGAAGGACGGCCAGAGCGAGATCTGGTACGCCACCGGCGAGTCCCGCGCCATGCTGGAGAACTCGCCGCACATGGAGGCGTTCCGCGCCAAGGGGCTCGAGGTGTTGCTGCTCACCGACCCGGTCGACGAGGTGTGGGTCGAGCGGGTCGGCGCGTACGACGGCAAGCCGCTGCGGTCGATCGCCAAGGGCGAGGTCGACCTGGACACCGACGAGGAGCGCCAGCAGGCCGAGGCCGAGCGGGAGCAGCAGCGCAAGGACTTCGCCGACCTGCTGACCTGGATGGGCGGGGCGCTCGCCGACAGCGTCAAGGAGGTGCGCCTCTCCTCCCGGCTCACCACCTCGCCGGCCTGTGTCGTGGGTGACGCGCACGACCTCACCCCGACGCTGGAGAAGATGTACCGGGCGATGGGGCACGAGGTGCCGCCGGTCAAGCGGATCCTCGAGGTGAACCCCGGCCACCCGCTGGTCGCCGGGCTGCGCAAGGCGCACGAGCAGGGCGGAGACCAGGCCGAGCTGCGGGAGACCGCCGAGCTGCTCTACGGGATGGCGCTGCTCGCCGAGGGCGGCGAGCTGGCCGACCCCTCCCGGTTCACCCGGATCCTCGCCGAGCGCCTCACCCGTACCGTCTGACAGCCGTCGCGCCGGTCGACGCCCGCCTGGCGTCGACCGGCGCGGCACGTCCCGGCCCGACGGGCGCGCCCGCGTCTCCTTCGCGCCCGGCCCGTCGAGGCCGTCCCGGGGGCGCTCCGGCGTGTCCTCCGGGGAGCTCTCGCCGAGCCCGTACGACCGCATCCACCCTCTGAGACCTGCCCGGTGACCTGCGCGGAAGCGGGTCACGCCCGGTCCACGCCGCCTCGCCTGGCGGCTACCCACGGTGACTTTTGTTGGTTCAGATAAAAGTACGCGCGGGGGTGACGAAAGGTCTGGACAGGGTGACACCAAGTTAGTAGTGTCGGGGCTCATCGATATGTTTCATCGAGATGAACCGCAGCGCGGAAGGTCTCGATCGGCGGCCTCGGGGCGGCGCAACACGCCCTCGCGGCCACCGACCCGAGCGGGGACGGCACCCCCGAGGTCAGTGGCACGCCCGGCGACTCGGTGCGACGACGCGCCGTGTCGGGTGACCGACGCCCGTCCCGCTCGATGACGCCTCGTCAGCTCCGACGCTCCGACACCCCGCCAGCACCGCGCTGAACGCCGCCCGTTCACGCGAGCGATCCGGCTCGCCCGCCGACCGGGCAGAAGGCCATCCACACAGGACGACCGTGGCGACGCCACGGCCGGGGACCCCGTGCGCCCGGGGAGGGGGACACACGGGGGTGTCGTTGGGCGACATTTCGCGACATGAGGTGACCCGACATCGGCGGGGGTGCCCGCTCCTGCGGTGCGCGCCTCGCGACTGGGAGAGAGGCATTGATGAACGGTTATCGACCCCCTGGTCGACTACGCAGATCGATCGCAGCCCTCGGAACGGCCGCCCTCGTGTGGCTGACCGCGCAGGTGGTGGCGGTGCCGGCGAGCGCGCGGCCGGTCGACACCGAACGACCGGCCGCCGCCGCGGCGTCGCAGCCCCGCCAACTGCAGGCCCAGGTGCTGACCTGGACCGCCGGCAACGACTTCATGGCCTACCGCTCCGCACCGACCACCGCGGTCGCCGGACCGGCCACGCTCGTCTTCGAGAACAGCGCCGCCACCGGCAACACGACCGGGATGCAGCACACCCTGACCTTCGACACGACCAACCCGGCGTACAACACCGACGTCGACGTGAACATCCTGGCCGACCCGACGGACGCCAACGGTGGCCGGTGGACGGTCGACGTGGTGCTCTCACCGGGCACGTACCGCTACTTCTGCGCGATCCCCGGCCACGGGAGCATGACGGGCCTCCTCGTCGTCAGCGGTGGCAGCTCGGACACCACGCCGCCGACGGTGACCGCCGCCGTGAGCGGCGAGCGCGACGACAACGGCGCGTACGTCGGTGCCGCCACGGTGACGCTGTCGGCCACCGACGAGGGCTCCGGTGTCGGCCGGGTCGAGTACTCGCTCGACGGCGGCCCCTACGGCACCTACTCGGCGCCGGTCACCGTGAACCAGCCGGGCCAGCACACCCTGACGTACCGGGCCACCGACAACGCGGGGAACACCTCGTCGCCGCAGTCGGTGTCGTTCACGGTGGTGGAGGCGCCGCCGACGGACACGACCCCGCCGACCGTGACGGCCGCCGTGACCGGTGAGCGGAACGACGACGGGGCGTACGTGGGCTCGGCGACGGTGACGTTGTCGGCCACGGACACCGAGTCGGGTGTGGACCGGGTGGAGTACTCGCTCGACGGGGCCGCGTACGCGACCTACTCCGCCCCGGTCACGGTCAACCGGCCGGGCCAGCACACGGTCAGCTACCGGGCGACCGACAAGGCCGGCAACACCTCGTCGCCGCAGTCGGTGTCGTTCACGGTGGTGGAGGCGCCGCCGACGGACACGACCCCGCCGACCGTGACGGCCGCCGTGACCGGTGAGCGCGACGACAACGGCGCGTACGTCGGGTCGGCGACCGTGACGCTGTCCGCCACGGACACCGAGTCGGGCGTGGACCGGGTCGAGTACTCGCTCGACGGCGGCGTCTACGCCACCTACACCGCGCCGGTGGCCGTGAACCAGCCGGGCCAGCACACCCTGACGTACCGGGCCACGGACAAGGCCGGCAACACGTCGTCGCCGCAGTCGGTGTCGTTCACCGTGGTCGACCTGCCGCCGACGGACACCACCCCGCCGACCGTCACCGCCGGGGTGACCGGTGAGCGCGACGACAACGGCGCGTACGTCGGGTCGGCGACCGTGACGCTGTCCGCCACGGACACGGAGTCGGGCGTGGACCGGGTCGAGTACTCGCTCGACGGCGGTGCCTACGCCACCTACACCGTCCCCGTGACGGTGAACCAGGTGGGCCAGCACACGGTGAGCTACCGGGCCACCGACAAGGCTGGCAACACCTCGACGCCGCAGTCGGTGTCGTTCACCGTCGTGGCGCCGCCGGTCCGTGACACCACGCCGCCGACGGCGACCGCCAACGTCACCGGCCAGCGCGACGACAACGGGGCGTACGTCGGCTCGGCGACCGTGACGCTGTCGGCCACCGACACGGAGTCGGGCGTCGACCGGGTCGAGTACTCGCTCGACGGCGGGGCCTACGCCACCTACACCGCCCCGGTGACCGTCAACCAGGTCGGCCAGCACACGGTGAGCTACCGGGCCACCGACAAGGCCGGGAACACGTCGACGCCGCAGTCGGTGTCGTTCACCGTCGTCGACCCGCCGGCGCCGGACACCACGCCGCCCACCGCCACGGCCAGCGTCACCGGCCAGCTGGACGAGACGGGCGCCTACGTCGGCAGCGCCACCGTCACCCTCGCCGCCGCGGACGCCGGCTCCGGCGTCGACCGGATCGAGTACTCGCTCGACGGCGCGGCGTACACCCGGTACTCGGCGCCGGTCACGGTCGACCGGCCGGGCGCGCACACGCTCAGCTACCGGGCCACCGACCGGGCCGGCAACACCTCGGGCACCGCGTCGGTCACCTTCACGGTCGTCGCGAGCGGCCCCCGCGCCTGCCCGGTGCCCGACACCCGGCCGACCGTCTGGTTCGGCACGGTGGACAGCGGTGTGCCCAACCGGGAGATCGCGGACGGCTGCACGATCAACAACGCCATCCAGGACGAGAAGGAGTGGCGTAACCACGGCCAGTTCCTGAAGCACGTCAACGAGGTCACCGAGCACCTGCACCACCTGGGCGTGATCGACCACGCCGAGCACGGCCGCCTCGTCAGCGCCGCCGCCCGTTCCGGTGTCGGCAAGCCGGACGGCAAGAACGGCTACACGGCCCTGCTCGACTCGTCGCCGGCCTCGTTCAAGAAGTGGGAGCACGTCGGGGCGGGCGGCTTCACCCGCAACGCCGACGGGTCGATCACCAGCCGGGCGGTTCCCGGTCTCGGCATGCTCTGGCTTCCCACCGCCGAGTACGGCGACTTCTCGCTCAAGCTGCAGTGGCGCGACGACGCACCCGGTGACGGCCGCGCCAACAGCGGCGTCTTCGTCCGGTTCCCGACCGTGCACGGACACCCCGACGAGCCCCGGCCGGAGTGGGTGGCCATCAAGTACGGCCACGAGCTGCAGATCTTCGACCGTCCCGACGGCGACCAGTACAAGAGCGGGTCGGTGTACGGCTTCGACCGCGTGGACCTGGCGGGCGCCGGGGTGACCCCGAAGGGCACCTGGAACGACTACGAGATCCGCGTGGTGGGGCAGCACTACTCGATCTTCCGCAACGGCGAACTGGTCAACGAGTACGTGAACTCCCCCGAGGCCGTGTTCAGCCCGCCCCGTGCGGACGATCCCGGCGGCGCGGGCCGCCAGCACGCCCGCGGCCACATCGGCCTGCAGAACCACGGCACCGGCGACGTCATCAGCTTCCGCAACGTCCGGATCGCGCCCCTGACGGCGTGCTGCCCGGGCGGGACGTCCGCCGCCTGCTGCTGACCCAGGAGAGGAAACGACCACCATGGCGAAGAACAGGATCGACCGGCGGGCGCTGCTGCGCGGCCTCGCCGGAACCACCGTCGCCGTCAGCGCGGCGAGTCTCGCCGGCGCCCTGCCGGCGACCGCGGCGGGCGAGTCGAACGGCCGCCTGATCCCGCGCGGCCACATGGGCATCCAGCTCTACAGCGTCCGGGACAAGATCGCCGAGCTCGGCTTCGCGGTCGTCTTCGAGGAGCTGTCCCGCATCGGCTACCGGGAGGTCGAGTTCGCCGGCTACACCCAGGGCAACGTCGGCCCCATCACCCCGCAGCAGATCCGGCAGCTGCTCGACGACAACGGCCTGAAGGCCGCCGGCAGCCATCGGGGCCTTCAGGACTTCCGCACCAACCTCGAATGGGAGCTGGACGTCGCCGAGATCCTCGGCATGCCCGCCATCGGCACCGCGCAGGCTCCCACGGGCAACCGCACCATCGACGGCTACAAGGCCGCCGCCGCCGAGTTCAACGAGTGGGGCGCCGCGGCCGCCGCCCGCGGGATCAAGCTCTACCAGCACAACCACACGATCGAGTTCAGCTTCGCGACGGACCGGCCGGACGTGCGGCTGTACGACCTGTTCCTGGAGCTGACCGATCCCCGGTACGTGTTCATGGAGCTGGACATCCTGTGGGCGTACGGCGGGGCGCGCAAGTACCCCGGATTCCGCCCGGTCGACTACGTGAAGGCCCACCCGCACCGCTTCCCGCTGTTCCACGTCAAGGACGGCGTACCCCTGCCCGACCCGCAGCAGGGCAACTCCTACCTCGACGTGGAGTTCGGCGCCGGGGTGATCCCGTTCGCCGAGTTCTTCACCGAACTCGACGGCGGCGGTCGCTTCACCTACCTGTGGGAGCAGGACACCGCGCCGAACGTCCAGCCGAACCCGCCCGGTTCGCTGGGCGCCGCGGAGCGCAGCTACCAGCGCATGGTCGACCTGCGGGGTGAGCGGTGAGCGGCTGGCGGCTCGTCGAGGACGACCCGGCGGGCGGAAGCGCCGCGAGCGGGCCGGCGGCCGACGTCCCGGCGGCCGGCGCGCACACCGACCCGCCGCACCGGCGCCGGACGGGCGGTCGCCGGCTGATGGTGGTGATGGCCACCGTCCTGCTGACGCTGGTCGGCGCCGGTGGCTTCGCCGCCGCCCGCACCGGGGCCTTCTTCGCGGAGCGGCCCGACGGCTGCACCAAGCCGGACCGGACCCTGCAGCTGTACGCCGTCGAGCTGCCCAAGGACGGCACGCAGACCCGGCTCGGCTACGGTCTCACCCCGCAGACGGCCTCCTACCCGGGCCCGACGATGGAGATGACCGAGGGCGAGTGCCTCGCCATCACGCTGCACAACCTGGTGCCCGCCGCCACGCTGGAGCGGCTGCGCACCAACCCGGCGCACCCGCTGGGCGTGTCGCTGCACGTGCACGGCGTCAAGTACACGCAGCTCTCCGACGGCACCGTGCAGAGCGGCTCGTTCGTCCCGCCCGGCGAGTCGCGCACCTACACCTGGTACGCCGCGCCGCGCAACAAGAAGACCGGCGCGCCCGGCACCGCCGGCTACTGGTGGTACCACGACCACGTGGTGGGTGGCCCCCACGGCACCCAGGGCCTCGGCGCGGGCCTCTTCGGCGGGCTGGTGGTCCGCCGACCCGGTGACCCGAAGCCGGACCGCACCTACACGGTGGTCTTCGGCGACCTGCAGAGCATCAACCTGCGGCGCGGGGCGGCCGCCGACACCTGCGACGCGCAGAACCCCCAGCCGGGACCGACCTGCCTGGTCGCCCGCAAGGGGGAGCGGGTGGAGTTCATCGTGGTCGGCATCGGCAACGACATGCACACCTTCCACCTGCACGGCCACGCGTGGGTGGACAACCGCACCGGGGTGATGCCGAACGGGGAGGCGTTCGCCGACACCGTCAACGTCATCGACAACAAGCCCCTCGGACCGGGCGACTCGTTCGGCGTCACGGTGACCGCCGGCGACTCGGTCGGGCCCGGCCACTGGATGCTGCACTGCCACATGCAGTTCCACTCCGACGGTGGGATGTCGACGATGCTGCACGTCCTGGACGAGAACGGGAACATGCCGCCCGGCCACGACGCGCACACCCACGCCGCCGCCCCCGCCGCGGCCGGCGTGACCACCGGCGCCGCCGGTGCGCACCAGCACAACTGACCACCGGCCGCCACCGCACCTCTGACCCAGGGTCCGTGGCTGCTGGTCCGCAAGCCGGAGCAGCAGCCACGGCCGGGACCCCGTGGTCCCCAGCCACCCCGCCCGTCCGCCGCAACGTCCCCCACCCACACCCCGTACGGGCGGCCGACCGATCCGGCGCGCCGCCCCGGTAACCGCATGTACCTCTACTGAGGAGGAGTCGAGATGGCTCACAGACGCCATTTCCGGTTGTCCCGATGGGTCGGACGACCGCCACGGTCCGACTCGCCCGTCGCGCCGCCACCCGCCCGTCGGCGGGCGCTGCGGCGGGCCGGGGCCCTCGCGTCGAGCGCCGCGCTGGCCCTCGGCGTGCTGGGCCTGCCCACCCAGCCGGTGGGCGCCGCGCCCGTGCAGGCGGCCGCCGCCGAGGCCGCGGCGGCGGTGAAGGTCCTGGTGTTCCACGGCCCGGCCGACAAGCAGGACGACCCGGTCACCCGGGCCGTCGACGCGATCCGCGGCCTCGGCGCGGAGCACGGCTTCGCCGTCGACGCCTCCAGCGATCCCGGCGTGTTCACGTTCGGCAACCTGTCCCGCTACCGGGGCGTGGTGTTCCTCTCCGCCAACGGGGTGACGCTCGACGACGCGCAGGAGGCCGCGTTCCAGGCGTACATCAAGGGCGGCGGCGGGTTCCTCGGCGTGCACGACGCGGCCCGCGCCCAACCCAGCTCCGCCTGGTTCACCGGTCTCATCGGCACCCGGCCGGCGGCCAGCCTGCCGAACGCCGAGAAGCCCGTCTCGGCCAGGGCGAGCGCCGAGAACCCGCCGAACGAGACCGCCGCGAAGGCGATCGACGGGTCCACCGGCACCAAGTGGCTGACCTTCAACCCGACGGGCTGGCTGGCCGTGCAGCTGGCGAAGCCCGTCGTCGTGAGCCGCTACGCGCTGACCTCGGCGAACGACTTCCCGGGCCGGGACCCGAAGAACTGGACGTTGCAGGGCTCCGAGGACGGCAACACCTGGACCGACCTGGACACCCGCACCAACGAGACGTTCCCGCAGCGGTTCCAGACCAAGCAGTACAGCTTCACCAACACCAAGGCCTACCAGCACTACCGGCTCAACGTGACGGCCAACAGCGGTGAGCCGCTCGTGCAGCTCGCCGAGCTGTGGCTCATCGGCCCGGACGCAGGACCGGCCCCGGACACCACCGTGCAGGAGGCCGTGGTCGACTTCACCGACCGCCAGCACCCGGCGAACAAGGGCCTGCCGCTGACCACCAAGCGGGCCGACCAGTGGATCAACTGGGACCCGAGCCCGGTCGGCCGGGTGCACACGGTGGCCCAGGTCGAGGAGGGCACCTACAACCCGGGCCTGAGCGGGAACGGCGCGTTCCACCCGGTCTCGTGGTGCCAGGACTACGAGGGTGGCCGCTCGTTCTACACCGGCATGGGCCGCACGGAGGCGAGCTGGACCAGCGACCGGCAGTTCCGCAGCCACCTCGTCGGCGCGATCCAGTGGACCACCGGCATGGTGCGCGGCGACTGCCAGGCGACCATCGGGTCGAACTACCGCATCGAGCGGCTCACCGCCACCAACCAGTCGGGCCAGCTCGACCAGATCGGCGAGCCGCACGGCCTGACCATCGCCCCCGACGGCAAGGTCTTCTACATCGGCAAGGCCGCGTGCGCGACCGGCCCGATCTCCAGCTGGGACAACCCGAACGTGGGCCTCGGCTGCGGCACCATCCACCAGTGGGACCCGAAGACCAAGCAGGTCAAGCTGCTCACCACCCTCGCGGTGATGGGCAACCGGGGCAGCGGCAGCGAACTGGTCAAGAACGAGGAGGGCCTGGTCGGCATCACCCTCGACCCCAAGTTCGCGGAGAACGGCTGGATCTACGTGTACTGGATGCCGCACGAGTCGATCGACCGGGACCGGCGCATCGGCAAGCGGACGGTGTCGCGGTTCACGTACGACGCCGCGCGGCAGACCATCGACCAGGGCACCCGCAAGGACCTGCTGAGCTGGGACACCCAGATCCACAGCTGCTGCCACGCCGGTGGCGGGATGACCTTCGACGAGTCCGGCAACCTCTACATCGGCACCGGTGACAGCAACTCCTCCGGCGGCTCGGACGGCTACTCGGGCAACAACTGGACGCAGGAGTACAAGGGCGTCTCGTTCCAGGACGCGCGGCGCACCGCCGGCAACACCAACGACCTGAACGGCAAGATCCTGCGCATCCACCCGGAGCCCGACGGCACCTACACGATCCCGCAGGGCAACCTCTTCACCGGCAAGGAGGAGGGCGGCGGCAAGACCCGCCCGGAGATCTACGTGATGGGCGTGCGCAACATCGCGCGCATCGCGTGGGACCCGGTCAACGACTGGCTGACCGCCGCGTGGGTCGGCCCGGACGCCGGGGGCCCGAACCCCGAGCTGGGTCCGGCCAAGTACGAGACGGCCACGATCATCACCTCCGCCGGCAACCAGGGCTGGCCGTACTGCATGGGCAACCGGCAGCCGTACCGCGACCGCAGCAACACCGACGCGAGCGTGCTCACCGGCTGGTACGACTGCGACAACCTGCGCAACGAGTCCCCGCGCAACACCGGCCTGGTGAACATCCCGCCGGCCCGGGACAACATGATCTGGTACTCGCCGCAGGGCGGTGGACCCGTCTACCCGAAGCGCACCGACGGGAGTGGCCTGCCGACGTACAAGCTCGGCGACGAGACCTTCACCCAGCCGTACCTGAAGGGCGGCGGGCAGGCCGTCATGGACGGCCCGACGTACCAGCGGGAGAACGTCGACGTCGACAGCGGTGTGGCCTGGCCGGAGTACTGGGACAACAAGTGGTTCATCGGTGACCAGTCGAACGCCAACAACCGGATCGCGGTCACCGTCGACCCGAGCAAGGTCCCGACCGCGGGGCCGCCGGCCTTCGCCGAGGACCTGCGCAGCATCATCCGCCCGGGCAGCGGCGCCAACCAGCTCCAGTCCTGGATGGACGCCAAGTTCGGCCCGGACGGTGCTCTCTACATGCTCGACTACGCCGGCGGGTTCTTCAGCCTGCACCCCAACCAGAAGCTGATCCGGATCACCTACCACGGTGGCCCGGCGACGCCGAACCCGAGCCACGCGACCGCGCGGGCCGTGGCGCAGAGCAGCCCGAAGACGATCGCCTTCTCCAGCGCCCGCGCCGGCGGCGTGGCCTGGGAGTGGAACTTCGGTGACGGCAGCGCGCCGTCGCGCGAGGCCAACCCCACGCACACGTACGCCGACTACGGCACCTATGAGGCGACCGTGAAGGTCACGTACGCCAACGGCGAGGTGGCCACCGGCACGGTCCAGGTCGTGGTCGGGTGCGCGGCGCCCGACACCCGCTCGACGGTGCGGATGCTCGACACCGACACCGGCCTGACCAACCACGAGGTGGGCGGCGACTGCACGGTCAACGACCTGATCGACGACGAGCGCATGTGGTCCAACCACGGCCAGTTCGTGAGCCACGTCGCCGGCGTGGTGGGCGACCTGCGCAAGGCGGGCGTCCTCGACAACCGCGAGGCGACGACGTTGCAGAAGGCCGCCGCCCAGTCGCAGATCGGCAAGGTTCCCGGCTACCAGCCGATCTTCGACGGCTCGGCGGGTTCGCTCGCCGACTGGCGGCAGGCGCCCAGCGGGTCGTTCACGCTCCAGCCGGACGGCTCGATCCGCAGCTCGGGTGGGCTCGGCATGCTCTGGTACGCGAAGAAGGAGTTCGCGGACTTCTCCATGCGGATGCAGTTCCGGGACGTGTCCACCGGCAGCACGTACGCCAACAGCGGCGCGTTCGTCCGGTTCCCCGACCCGAGGACGCCGCTGGAGGAGCGGCCGGACGGCAGCTGCGGCACGGTCGGCTCGGCCCGCAGCTCGCAGGCGTGGGTGGCCATCTTCTGCGGTCACGAGATCCAGATCTACGACGGTCCGACCGGTGAACCGCAGAAGACCGGGTCGATCTACAACTTCGACCCGACCACGCTGGAGCAGGCGGGGGCGACCCCGAAGGGCCAGTGGAACGACTACGAGATCCGGGTGGTCGGGCAGCACTACACGATCATTCGCAACGGCGTGGTGATCAACGAGTTCGACAACACCCCGGGCAAGCAGTCCTCGCGGGCCGGTGACCCGCCCACGGACCTGCGGCAGTTCCTCAGCGGGTTCGTCGGACTGCAGAACCACGGCACCAACGACCTGATCGAGATCCGCAACGTGAGGGTCCGCGAGCTGTAACACCGAGAGCGTGCCGGGCACGGAGGACCCACCCTCCGTGCCCGGCACCGCCGCGTCCGCCGGCGGCGTGCCGACCGCCCGCGACGCCCCGCGGTGGTCAGGCCTTGCGGGCCGTACGCCGGTTGCCGAACGTCTCCATGGTGGTCGCCTTCTTCGCCGGCGCCCTCGTGGCCGAGGTGGTGCGGGACCGGGCCGGGGCCTTCTTGGCGGCCTTCCGCGCGGCGGCCGGCGTGGCGGGCGCCTTCTTCGGCGGCGCGTTCTTCGCGGCGGCCGCCTTCGCCGTCGGCCTGCGCGTGGGCGTGGCCGTGGTGGCGGACGTGTCCTTCTTCCGCGCGACCCGGGCCGTCGTGGCGGTCGGCTTCTCGCCGGGAGCCTTGGCCGCGCTCGCGCCGGTGGCCCGCTTCGTGGCTGCGGCGACCTTCTTCGCCGCCGCCTTCCGGTTCATCGGCGCCTTCTTGGCCCCGGTGGACTTCCGGGCCCCGCTCGGGCGGCTGCCCGGCGGGACGGCGTTCCTGCCTGCGGTCATCCTGGTCCTCCTCCGGTCTGCCGGCGTCGCCTGCTGCCGCACACCGGGCGCGGCGGGACCCGTGGGCGCGGCCGGCCCGGTCGCGCGGGTCTTCCCCGGGCTCTGGGCGGCAAACGCCGGGGGACATCCGCAGGCGAAAAAGTTAAGCAATCCCTTGACTATTGGGGGTGGCGGTGAAAGGTTAAGTGAGTGCCTAACCATCAGGTTCCGTTGGACCGGGTGTTCCACGCCCTCGCCGACCCGTCCCGGCGCGCCATCGTCGAGCGGCTCACGGCCGGGCCCGCGTCGGTGAGCGAACTGGCCCGGCCGCTGCGGATGACGCTGCCGGCGGTGCTCCAGCACGTCCAGGTCCTCGAGAGCAGCGGGCTGGTCGTGTCGGAGAAGGCCGGCCGGGTGCGCACCTGCCGGGTCGAGCCGGCCGCCCTGCGCGCCGCCGAGGTCTGGCTCACCGCGCGGCGCACCGCCTGGGAGCGCCGCCTGGACCGGCTCGACGACGTACTGGCCGGGGCAACGGAACCGACCACCACCGAGGAGGACCGACCATGACCACGACAGAGATCACCCACTCGACGTTCACCCTCGAACGCCACTACGCCGCGCCGCCCGCCACCGTCTTCTCGGCGTGGGCGGACCCGAGCGTCAAGGCCCGGTGGTTCGCCGGGCCGGACGCCGAGCACGAGCTGGACTTCCGGGTCGGCGGCCGCGAGCGGGCGATCGGCCGGCACGACGGCAGGGTGCTGACCTTCGAGGCCCACTACCAGGACATCGTGCCCGGCGAGCGGATCGTCAGCTGCTCCACGCTGTCGGCCGGTGACGCCCTCTCGACGGTCTCGATCACCACCGTCGAGTTCGTCCCGGACGCCGACGGCACCCGCCTCGTGCTGACCGAGCAGGGCACCTACCTGCCCGGGCACGAGCAGCCGGCCTGGCGCGAGCAGGGTACCGCGTCCCAGCTCGACGCCCTCGCCGCCGAGCTGGACGCCGCCGCGACCAGGGGGTGACGCCGCGCCGCGGGCGCGACGCGCGGGCCGTGGCAGGATGCGGTCCCGTGCGCACCATCACCACCGACCGCCTCCGGCTCCGCCCCTGGCGGGACGAGGACGCCGACTTCCTCCTGGACATGCAGTCGCGCTGGGAGGTCGTCCGCTTCCTCGGCGCGAACCCCACCGTGATGACGACCCGCGAGGAGGCGCTCGCCTCGATCGCCCGCCGCCGGGCCGTCGACCACCCCGTCCACGGGATCTGGGCGATCACCACGGCCGCCGACGACCGGCTCGCGGGCACCCTCCTGCTCAAGCCGATCCCGCTGTCGGCCGGTGAGACCACCGACGGGCCGGAGGAGGTGGAGATCGGCTGGCACCTGCACCCGGACGCCTGGGGGAAGGGATACGCCACCGAGGCGGCGGCGGCCGTCCTCGACGACGCGTTCCGCGCCGGTCTGGAGCGGGTCGTCGCCGTCACCTATCCCGACAACCACGCGTCGCAGGCCGTGTGCCGGCGGCTCGGCATGACCCACCTCGGCCGCAGCAGCCGCTACTACGACCTCGAGATGGAGCTGTTCGAGAAGCGGCGCGACTGACGCGCGGCCGCCCGCCCCGCTGTGGCCGGCGCGGTCGGGTGCCGGTCCCGGCGGGGGCGTCTCACCGCTGCGGGGCGCCCGCTCCGGTCGTGCCGCGCAGGGACGCCACCAACCGGCGGGTGATCCACAACGGCGAGGTCACGGCGTTACCCACCACGACGGCGTGCGCCCCCGCCGCGAAGGCCGCGTCGATCTGCTCGGCCGTCCGGTAGCGTCCCTCGGCGAAGACCGGCACCGGCACGGCGGCGGCGAGCCGGCCGACCAGGGCGACGTCCGGGCCGTCGGCGTGCGGGCTCGCCGCCGTGTACCCGGACAGCGTCGTGGCCACGGCGTCCGCGCCGGCGGCGACGGCCGCCACGCCCTCCTCCACCGTCGAGACGTCGGCCAGCACCAGGGCGGCCGTCCGGTCCCGCAGCGCGCGTACGGTGTCGGCGAACGTCCGCCCGTCGGGGCGGGGCCGGTCGGTGGCGTCCACCGCGACGATCGGGGCCCCGGCGAGCGCCACCTCGACCGCGTGCCCGGCGGTCGGGGTGATGAACACGTCCGCGTCGCCGTGCTTGTAGAGGCCGATCACCGGCACGTCCACGGCGGCGCAGACCGCCCGGACGTGCGCGGGACTGTTGACCCGGACGCCCACCGCGCCACCGCGCACCACGGCGGCCGCCACCCGGGCCTGCACGTACGCGTCCCGCATCGGGTCGCCCGGGTCGTCGGGCAGCGGCTGGCAGGACACCACCAGCCCGCCCGCCAGGTCGTCGAGCACGCTCACGTCGGTCGTTCCCTCCTCGGTGACGCCGCAGCGCCCCCGTCGTACGGATCCAGGGCCAGCCGGGCCGCGCCGACGGCGACGGCGTCCCCGCCGAGGGCGGCGGCCCGCAGCGGCACGTCGGCCCACGCCGGTGGCAGCTCGGCGGCGTACGCGGCCGCCGCGGCGGGCAGCAGGGCCTCGGCGGCGCCGCCCGCGAGCAGCACCACCGCCGGGTCGAGCAGGGCCACGAGCCCGGCGAGGGCGCGACCGAGCGCGGCGCCGGCCCGGGCGAGCACCGTCTCGGCGGCCGGGTCGCCGCCCCGGGCCCGTTGCGCGACCGCCCGCCCGTCGACGTGCGCGCCGGTCTCGGCGGCGTACGCGGCGGCCAGCCCGCTGCCGGAGGCGACGGCCTCCAGGTGCCCGTACCGGCCGCACCCGCAGCGCAGCCGCTCGGCGCCCGGCGCCGGCAGGTGGGCGACGGCCCCCGCGGCACCGCGCGCGCCCGTGTCGACATGACCGTCCCGCACGAGCGCCCCGCCGAGCCCCGTGCCGACGGCGACCAGCAGCAGGTCCGCGTCGCGCCGGCCGGCACCGGCCCAGGACTCGCCGAGCGCGGCGGCGTGCACGTCGTTGGCGACCCGCACCGGGCGGCCGAGCCGGTCGGCCAGCGCGTCGGCCACCGGCGTGCCCGCCCAGCCCGGCAACGAGTCGGTGGCGTACCGGATGGTCCCGGTGGCCGGGTCGACGGTGCCCGCGGTGCCGACCCCGACCGGCCCGTCGCCGGCCGCGGGCAGCAGCTCCGCGGCCAACCGGGCCGCGGTGTCGAGCACCGCCCGCGGCCCGCCGCGGGCGGGCGTGGGGGCCCGCCGCCGGTCCCGCACGCTGCCGTCCGCGCCGACCAGCGCGGCCACCGTCTTGGTGCCGCCGATGTCCAGGCCGACGACCGTCGGTGTGCTCATCCCTTGAGGCCGGTGTGGGCCAGGCCCTCGACGAACTGCTTCTGCGCGAGGACGAAGACCACCAGGACCGGCAGCGCGGTCATCGACGCCGCCGCGAGCTGGACGTTCCACATCGGGCCGCCGTACGCGTCGACGAACTGGGTGAGCGCCTGGGGCAGGGTGAACTTCTCCGGGGAGGAGAGGAACACGATCGGCTCCAGGTAGAGGTTCCAGCTGTGCAGGAAGGTGAAGATCGCCACGGCGCCGAGCGCGGGCCGGGACAGCGGCAGGGCGATCCGCCGGAAGGTGGCGAACCGGCCGAGCCCGTCGACGCGGGCGGCCTCCTCCAGCTCGGCGGGCAGGCTGATGAAGAACTGCCGCATGATGAACGTGGCCAGCACGCTCGGGGCGCCGAGGATCGGCACCAGGATGAGCGGCCAGTGCGTGTCGATCAGGCCGAGCTTGAAGAACATCTGGAACAGCGGGACGATCGTGACCTCGCTCGGGATGAGCAGCCCGGTGAGGACCACCAGGAAGAGCACGTTCTGGCCGCGGAACCGGATCCGGGCGAAGGCGTACCCGGACAGCGCCGACACCGCGAGCGTCCCCACGGTGACCACGAGCGCGATGTAGAGGCTGTTCAGGTACTGCCGGCCGAACGGCTGCAGCTCGAACACCCGCTGGTACGCCTCCAGCTGCGGGTGCACGGGCAGGAGCTGCGGCGGGAAGGCGAAGATGTCCGAGATCGGCTTCAGCGACGAGGTGACCATCCACCAGGTCGGGAAGACGAACGGGATCGCCAGCACCAGCAGCACCCCGTAGAGCACCACCTTGGTCCGGGGCGACAGGTCACGACTCATGGAAGACCCATCTCTTGCGCATCTGCCACTGCAGCACGGTGAGCGCGAGGACGATGCCGAACAGGACGATCGACAGCGTCGCGCCGTAGCCGAAGTGGTGGAACTGGAACGCCTGCTGGTAGAGGTAGTAGACGAGCACGGTCGTGGACGTCCCCGGCCCGCCCTGGGTGAGCACGGCGATCTGCGCGAAGACCTGCAACGAGCCGACCACCGTGATGATCGAGGTGAGCAGGATCGTCGGGCTGATCAGCGGCACGGTGATCCGCCAGAACTGGCGCATCCGGCTGGCGCCGTCGACCTCGGCGGCCTCGTACAGCTCCGCCGGCACGCCTTGGAGCGCGGCGAGGAACAGCACCATGTTGAGGCCGACGTTCTTGAAGACCTGTACGACGATCACCGAGAACATCGCGGTGCCCTCGCCGCGCAGCCAGTTCGGCCCGTCCACGCCGATCGTGTCCAGCAGCCCGTTGACACCGCCGTTGTCCTGGAGCAGGAAGCCCCAGACGATGGTCCAGGCCACCAGCGAGACGACGACCGGGGAGAAGAACAGGGTGCGGAAGACGATGGTGCCGCGCAGCTTCTGGTTGAGCAGGACGGCGAGCAGCAGTGCGAGGCCGAGGTTGAGCACCACGAGGCCCACGGAGAACAGCCCGGTGGCCCGCAGCACCGACCCGAGGTTGGGGTCGTCGGCCAGCGCGGCGTAGTTCTCGCCGCCCACGAAGTCGAACGTGCCGGCGAGCACGTTCCACTCGTGCAGGCTGTACCAGACGACCAGCACGAGCGGCAGGAAGACGAAGACGAGGCTGCCGATCAGCTGCGGCGCGATGAACAGGTAACCGGCGAGGTGGTCCCGGCGGCGGCTCGTCCAGTACGGCCGGGCGCGGGCCGGGGTGGGCGGGGCCGTCGCCCCACCCACCCTGATGTCCGTCTGGGACATGACCCTGCTGCCCTACTTCGCCAGCATCGGCTGGATCTTGGCGCAGAGGCCGTCGAGGACGGCCTTCACGTCCGCGTCCGGCTTCCACAGCGGGTCGAGGCCGGCGCGCACCTGCTGGCTCAGCTCGGCCTGCCCGGCGTGGTTGGGCTTCACCACGCCGCTGGTGATGCCGTCGATGACGACCTTCTGCAACTGTTCCGGCTTGAGCTTGGGGTTCGTCTTCGCGAGCGTCTCCGCGGTGAGCTGCGACTGCCGCGGCGGCGGGAAGAACTGCGCGAGCTTCGCCGAGTTGGCGGGGTTGGTGAGGAAGGCCAGGAAGTCGGCCGCCTGCTCGGCGTGCGGGCTCTTCTTCAGCACCCCGATGCCGGCCTGGCCGACGACGGCGTAGGGGCCCTTCGGGCCGGCCGGCAGCGGGACGAGGTCCCAGGCGAAGCCGTCGTCCTTCAGCAGCGACGCGCGGGAGATCTGCGTGATCGTCATGGCCGCGTCGCCGGCGAAGAAGTCCGCCGTGGTGCCCGGCCCCGGCAGGGCCTTGTCGGTGAAGATCGCCTTGTGGAGCGTGGTCATCGCGTCGACCATCTCCGGTGCGGCGAAGCCGCAGGACTTCCCGTCCTCGCTCCACGCCTGGGCGCCCCAGCCGGTCCAGAAGGTGGACAGGTTGTCCCAGCCCTTGTAGTCGAAGTCCCGGATGACCAGGCCCGCCTTGCCGGTGGCACGGGCGGTCGCGCCGGCGGCGGCGAGCGCCGCGTCCCACGTCCACTGACCGGCGGCGATCAGCTCCGCCGGTGTCTTCTGCCCGGCCTTCTTGAGCAGGTCGGTGTTCACGAAGACGCCGAACGGGGAGGTGGAGAACGGGTACGCGTAGAGCTTGCCGCCGTCCTGCCACAGCTTGAGCGTGGCGGGGGAGAGGTCCTCGTACTGGTAGCCCTCGGTCTTCTTGAGCGTGTCGTCCAGGGGCGCCAGCGCGCCGGAGGCGACGAAGTCCGGCGCGGAGTTCTCGAAGATCCAGGCCAGGTCGGGAGCGTTGCCGCCGGCGATCTGGGTGGTCAGCGTGGTCGTGTAGTTCTCGAACGGCAGCGGGTCGAACGTGATGGCGCTGACGTCCGGGTGGTTCTTGCGGTACTCGTCGGCGATCTCGTTGAGCAGCTTGAGGTGCGCCTCGTTCGCCGACCAGACGGTCATCCGGAGGCTGGCCGGGCCGTCGTCGGCCGAGTCACCGCCGCCGCCGCAGGCGGACAGCGCGAGCGCGCCGGCCACCGCCGCGGCGGCGACCCGCAGTCCTTGACGGGTTCTCACAATCATCTCCTCACCGGGGGTTTCAGTAGCCCGCGATCGTCGGCCAGCGCAGCTCCACGCCGTCGGCCGAGATACGGTCCTGGAAGTCGGCCAGCAGACGGGGGGTGCTGCGGACCGCGCGCGGGGACTCGCCCCGTGCCAGACAGAAGTCGGCGAGCAGGCCGGCGACCTCGCCGATGTTCCACTCGACCGGATGCAGCCGGTAGCTGCCGTTGGTGATGTGCGTGGTGCCGATGTTCTTGCCGGCGGGCAGCAGGTTCTCCACCCGCTGCGGGATGAGCGCGCCGAGCGGGATCTCGAAGGGGCAGGAGCCCACGTCGATGTAGTTGTCGCCGCCCGTGGACGGGTGCAGGTCGATGCGGTACATCCCGACGCCCACGGAGTCCGGGTAGCTCACGGCGCCGTGCTCGCCGCGTACGGCCAGCGACAGGTCCTGCTCCACGACCGTGTACTCGGCGCGGATGCGGCGCGACTCGCGGATGTACGGCGCCTGGGCCAGCCCGTCCCGGCTGCCGGTCACGTCGCCGCGCAGCCGCAGCCCGGGGAACCCGGTGCCGCCGTCGGGACGGGGCGCCTCGGTCTGGAGCCAGTACAGGACCGACAGGGACAGCTCACGCGCCTTGGCCAGGTGCCAGGCCGCGTTCGGCACGTCGATGACCGGCCCCTCGAAGTAGTCGATCATCGGCCAGTTCACGAGCGTGATGTCGCTGGCGTACGCGCCGGTGGTGAAGTTGCGCCGCGCGGCGATGCGCCGGAACGTCCACAGGTTGCCGTCGCCGGGGTTGAGCCGCTGGTCGGCGTTGACGGTGAGCGGGTCGTCGTCGGGGTTCGGGGTGAAGCTGCGCTCGACGATCTCCAGCGTCCGCGGGTGCGGGGAGCGCCACGAGAGCAGCCGGTCGCCCCAGAAGTCCGGCTTGTAGTCGCGCCAGAAGTCGTAGCCGGCGGGGCGGTCGATGGTGTGGTCGCCGTCGACGTGGTCGATGGCGAAGCAGACCGAGACGGCCTGCATGTTCATGGGCTGCGCCTCGGCGGGCGCGCTGGGCTCGCCGGTCTGGGCCTGCGACTCGAACCCGGTGACGTACTCGGTGCCGGACAGCGGCAGCAGCTCACCGGTCTCGGTGGCGTCCAGCACGTACGGCGCCGTGAGGTCGATGCGGTCGTCGCGGTCCCGGTGCGCCACGGTGACCCCCACGACCCGGTCGCCGTCGGTGGCCACGGCGACCGGCCGGTACGGCTGGAGCACCGTGAGCCGCCCGGAGCCCCGGTACGGCGCCAGCATGCCCTCCAGGACGGCGACGGCAACCCTCGGCTCGTGGCAGATCCGGCTCACCCAGCCGGCTCCCGGGTTCAGGTCCGTCCAGGCCCGGGAGCGCTCGGTGAGGGGGTAGTGCCGGCGGTAGTAGTCCCGGATGCCGTTGCGCAGCGCCCGGTAGCTGGCGGTGGCGCCGAACTGCTCGATCCAGGAGTGCTCGTCCGGTGGGACCGCCTGGCTGGTGAGCTGCCCGCCGAGCCAGTCGAACTCCTCGGTCAGGATGACCGACCGGCCGGCACGGGCGGCCGCGAGGGCCGCCGCGACGCCACCGAGCCCGCCACCGACGACGAGGACGTCCGCACGCATCTGTACCACTTGCTTCCTTCCGCTTGCGCGGCCGTCGCCTCAGGGGCGGCTGGCCGCCTGTCCGGGGGTGCCGAGGGTGTCGCCCTCGACGAGTTCGCAGGGGAGGAGCCGCTGCGGGACGTCGCTGGCGCTGCCGTCGATGACGCGGGCCAGGACCTCGACCGCCTGGCGGCCCATCTCCTCACGGGGGATGCGGAACCCGGTGAACGCCAGGTCCGTGGGGACCGGCACGGTCGGGTCGCCGAGGCTCAGCAGGGACAGGTCACGGGGCACGGCGAGGCCGCGCCGCCGGGCGGCCCGCTCCAGCGCCACGACGGTGGCGAAGTCCTCCACGAACGCCACCGTGCTGCGGTCGGCGAGCAGGTCGTCGAGGACCGTCTCGGCGTCCGCGGCGGTGGCCGAGCGGTGCCGGGCGCTCTCCGCGGCGGCCGCCGCCGCCAGGTAGCCGCGCCGCCGGTCCTCGGACGACTCGGCCGTGATGCCCATGCCCAGGTAGGTGAGCCGGCGGTGGCCCCGGTCGAGCGCCATCTCGACGAGGCGGCGCACGGCGGTGGCGTAGTCGGCGCCGACGTACGGCACCGGTCCGCCGGCGTCGTCGCGGCGGCCCACCGCCACGTACGGGTAGCCGTCGCGGTTGAGCCGGTGCAGCTCCTCGCCGTCGATCTCCTGGCCGAGCAGGATGCAGCCGTCGGCCAGGCGCAGCCGGTTGTCCTGGTGGAAGATCCGCCGCCGGCCGTCGACCACCGGCGCGCTGGTGAACAGCAGCAGGTCGCAGCCGACCCGTTCGGCGTACTCCTCGATGCCGAGCAGGAACGGGTGGAAGAAGTCCCGGCTGCCGCTGGGGAACGCGGGCTCGTACGTGAACACGCCGATGATCCGGTTGAAGCGGGCGGCGAGCCGCCGCGCGACCGGATCGGCGGCGTAGCCGGTCTCGGCGATGACCCGCAGCACCCGGTCCCGGGTCTCCGGTGCGATCCGCACGTCGGCGTCGGCCCGGTTGTTGAGCACGAGGGAGACCGTCGCCTGGCTGACGCCGGCCAGCCGGGCGATGTCACGCTGAGTGACACGTCGGGGGGTAGCGGGCACGGGGGTTCCTTCCGATGGCGCTAATACGCATTAGCGCGCGGCGTAGGAGGGAGCTTCGCGGCCCCACCCGGGAGATGTCAAGAGGGTGAACGAAGATTTCTCCGAGATGAATCCCCAGGAGTAATGCGCATTAGTCGAATCTGGACGCCCGCCGGTGGTCGCCTGGCCCTAGGCGAGCGGTGGTTTCGGGGCAGCCTCTTGACAGGAGTGGCCGGCGGCGGCAACCATTCGAGAAACGTCACTGCTAATACGTATTAGCACGCCGGGTCGGTTCACTCGCCCGGCGTCCCCCCGCCGTACCCGCGTCACCGAGCGTCACCATCTTGCGCGCTGTGGACCGCCCCCGACCGTCCACTGTCGCCCGTGCGGCGACCGCGACCGCGGCCACCGCGGGCGCGGACCATCCGGCCGACCGCGACCGGCCGGGCAGCCCGACCCGTCCCGAGAAGAGGAAGAGGCATGACGAGAGCACGTGTCGCACCGCCGCGCCGCGCCGTCGCGGCGATCGGCGCCGGCCTGCTGGTCACCGCCGGGGTCGCCACCCCGGCATCCGCCGACGCACCGGGGATCGACTTCCCCCGCTTCAGCTACGTGGGCGACGCCTTCGACAAGGCCGACCTCACCTACAACCCGACCAACGAGTTCATCTTCCCCAGCGTCATCCGCGCCGCCGACTACTTCCCGAACCCGCTCGGCACCTACTACCTCTACTACGCCCCCCACGAGCGCCCCGGCGGCATCGCCCTGGCCTACGCCGACTCGATCGACGGCCCGTGGACCGAGTACGCGGGCAACCCCCTGATCAGCAACACCTGGCTCCCGCACTACTCGACGGTCAGCCACGTCTCGTCCCCGCACGCGGTCTGGATCGAGGGCGAGGGCAAGCTCTTCCTCTACTACCACGGCGAGAACTCGATCACCCGCTACGCCACCTCCGAGGACGGCATCCACTTCACCTACGGCGGCACCGCGGTGAGCCGTGACGCCACCACCGGCGGCGAGACCTCCTACGCCCGGGTGTTCGAGCAGGCGGTACCCCGCCTGGGCAGCCGCTACCTCATGGTCTTCATGGACAACCCGACCGCCGCGCTGCCCGGCCCGACCGGGCCGGTG
The DNA here is from genome assembly GCF_036184225.1 of Micromonospora globbae. Taxonomy (NCBI): domain Bacteria; kingdom Bacillati; phylum Actinomycetota; class Actinomycetes; order Micromonosporales; family Micromonosporaceae; genus Micromonospora; species Micromonospora globbae. The sequence goes on along the minus strand of NZ_CP108084.1, from coordinate 2,425,090 downwards.
TCCCGCCGGATCCGCTGGGCGGTCTCCCCGGACGCCCGCACCTGGACCATCCAGCCGGAGCCGCTCGTGACCCCGCAGGGTGACGAGGGGCCCAACGCCTCCGGCCCGTTCTTCCTCCGCTGGCAGGACCGCAACCTGGTGATCTACCACGCCGCCGACGGCAACATGCACGCCGTCGACGTCGGCGAGAACTTCGACCAGGAGATCCACCTCGGCGTCGTCCACGACTCGATGACCGCCGCGCCGGACCTCGGCCGCTCGGCCGCGCCGACGTTCTACTTCGACGGCCGCACGGCGCACATGTACTACGAGGCCGGCGGTCGGCTCAGTGCGACCATCGGCCACGCCGTGGCCACCCTGCCCGAGCCGGTGCCCACCCGGCAGCTCGACTGCACCGTCGACCAGCCGGTCCTGTGGCCGCCGAACCACCGGATGGTCGACGTGACGGTGGACGTGGACCTGCCCGACGGGGTGCTCGGCCCGAACGCGTTCGCGCTGACCGCCGTCAGCGGCGGCGACGCCGCGGACGTCAGCGGCTTCACCACCGGTACCCCGGACACCGCCGGCCGGCTGCGGGCCGAGCGCGCCGGCAACGGCGGTGACCGCGTCTACACGTTGACGTACGCGGGGCACGACGAGATCGGCCGGCCGGTCGGCTGCACGGTCACCGTCACCGTGCCGCACGACCAGGGGGCCTGACCGACCCCACCCGCCGCCCGCGGCTCCCACCGGTCACCCGGTCGGGAACGCGGGCGGCCCTATTTCGGTTGCCCACCCCGGCCCGCGCTGGTCGACTGGGCGGGAGACACCACGACCGGAGGGAGCGAGAGATGCGAGCCGCGTCCATGTCCAACCACCAGGGAACGTTCATCGACCCGAAGGACATGACGCTTCGTGAAGACCCTCAACGTCGGGATCCTCGCCCATGTTGACGCCGGAAAGACCAGCCTGACCGAACGCCTGCTGCACGCCGTCGGCGTCACCGACGAGATCGGCAGCGTGGACGACGGGACGACGCGCACCGACACGCTGGCGCTGGAGCGGCGGCGCGGCATCACCATCCGCTCGGCCGTCGTCTCCTTCGTGGTCGACGACGTCACGGTCAACCTCGTGGACACGCCCGGCCACCCGGACTTCATCGCCGAGGTGGAACGGGTCCTCGACCTGCTCGACGGCGTGGTGCTCGTGGTCTCCGCCGTCGAGGGCGTCCAGGCGCAGACCCGGGTGCTGATGCGGACGCTCCAGCGCCTGCGCCTGCCGACCCTCATCTTCATCAACAAGATCGACCGGGCGGGCGCCGACCCCGACCGGGTGCTGCGGGACATCGCGGCGCGGCTGACGCCGCGCGTCGTGGCCACCGGCACGACGCACGCGCCCGGCACCCCGCACGCCCGGTTCGTGCCCCACCCCGACACCGACCCGGCGTACGCGGCCCGCCTGCTCGACCTGCTCACCGTGCACGACGAGCGCCTCCTCGCGGCGTACGTGCAGGAGCCGGCGCGGCTGACCGGCCGGCGGCTGCGCGCCGCGCTGGCCGCGCAGAGCCGTGGCGCGCTGGTGCACCCGGTGCTCGCCGGGTCCGCGATCACCGGGGCGGGCGTGGACGCGCTGACGGCCGCCCTGACCGGGTTGCTGCCCGTGCGGACGCAGGACGGGCGGGGCCCGGCGTCGGGGACGGTCTTCAAGGTGGAGCGGACCGCCGCCGGCGAGAAGGTGGCGTACGTCCGGATGTTCGACGGCACCGTGCGGGTCCGCGACCGCGTGCCGGTGGGCTCGCGGGTCGCGACGGTCACCGGTGTCGACCTCTTCGACCGCGGGTCGACCGTGCGCGCCGAGGCCGTGACCGGCGGCCGGATCGCGCTCCTGCGCGGGCTCGGCGACGTACGGATCGGCGACCCGGTCGGGGCGGTCCGCGCCGGCGCGGCCGGCCACCACTTCGCCCCGCCCAGCCTGGAGACGGTCGTGGTGCCCGAGCGCGACGCGCAGCGGGCGGCCCTGTACGCCGCGCTCACCGAACTGGCCGAACAGGACCCGTTGATCAACGTCCGGCGCGACCCGCTCCGGCGGGAGATCACCGTGTCGCTCTACGGCGAGGTGCAGAAGGAGGTCCTCCAGGCGATGCTCGCCGACGAGTACGGCATCGCGGTCACCTTCCGCGAGACGACCGCCGTCTTCGTCGAACGGCCCGTCGGCACCGGCGCGGCCGTCGAGCTGATCGGGGTGGCGCCCAATCCGTTCCTGGCGACCGTGGGGCTGCGGGTCGCGCCGGGCGCGCCGGGCAGCGGTGTGACCTTCCGGCTCGGCGTCGAACCGGGCTCGATGCCGCCGGCCTTCTTCACCGCGGTGGAGGAGACCGTGCGGGAGACGTCGTCCCAGGGACTGCACGGCTGGCAGGTGCTCGACTGCGCGGTCACCATGACCCACGCCGGTTACTGGGCGCGGCAGAGCCACGCGCACGGCACGTTCGACAAGAGCATGTCGAGCACGGCCGGGGACTTCCGCAACCTCACGCCGCTGGTGCTCATGGCCGCGCTGCGGGAGGCGGGCACCCGCGTGGAGGAGCCGGTGCACCGGTTCCGCCTGGAGGTCCCGGCCGACGTGCTCTCCGCCGTGCTGCCGGTGCTCGCCCGGCAGGAGGCCGTGCCGCACGCGACGCTCACGCAGGGCGCGTCGGCGGTGGTCGAGGGGCTGGTGCCGGCGCGGCGGGTGCACGAGGTGGAGCGCCGGCTGCCCGGGCTGACCCGCGGCGAGGGGATCCTCGAGGCGGCGTTCGACCACTACCGTCCGGTCCGGGGCGCGCCGCCGCGGCGGGCCCGCTGGGACCACGACCCGACCGACCGCAAGGGTTACCTGCTCGCCGTCAACCGGCGGGTGGCCCGAGGCGGTGCGCGGTGAGGCGCCCCGAGCGGCCCCGCGCCGGGGCGGCCCCCACCGGGGCCGGACGCACCCGGGCGGGCCGCACGCCCGGCGGCGCGAACGCGTCCGGGAGCGACCGGACGGTTCCTGTGCTGTGGTTGTGCGGCCCTCCCGGCGTCGGCAAGACCGCGGTCGGCTGGGAGATCTACGAGGGCCTGGTCCGGTCGGGGATCCAGACGGGCTACGTCGACATCGACCAGCTCGGGATGTGCTACCCGGAGGTGGCCTCGGATCCCGGGCGGCACCGGATGAAGGCACGCAACCTCGACGCGGTGGTCCGCGGTCACCGGGCGGCCGGGGCCCGGTGCGTGGTGGTGTCCGGCGTGGTCGACGCCCGGCACGGCGTGCACCGCGACGCGCTGACGGGGATGTCGTTGACGGTCTGCCGGCTGCGGGCCGACGAGGACGAGCTGGCCCGGCGGTTCGTCGGCCGGCAGGGACACGCCGACGCGCTGCCGCACGTCCTTCGGGAGGCCGCGGACCTCGACGCCGGCGCGGTCGGCGACGTGTGCGTCGACACCACGGGCCTGACGGTGGCCGAGGTCGCCCGCCGGGTGCGGGAACGGGTGCCGGGCTGGCCGGCGACCGGCGGGCACGGCTCACCGTCCCCGGCCGATCCAAGGGGCCACACCGACGCCGCAGCCGTCACGGGCCCGTCGTCCGTGCTGTGGGTGTGCGGCGCGACCGGTGTCGGCAAGTCCACCGTCGCCTTCCAGGTCTACCTGAAGGCGCTCCGCGCCGGGCTCACGGCGGCGTACGTCGACCTCGACCAGCTCGCCATCTGCGGCCCCACGCCGGCCGACCACCGGCTGAGGGCCGGCACCCTCGCGGCCGTGTGGCGCACCTACCGCGAGGCCGGTGCCGCGGCGCTCGTCATGGCCGGACCCGCGGAGGACCGGTACGCCCTCGACCGGTACGTCCGTGCGCTGCCGACGGCGACGGTGACGGTGTGCCGACTGCACGCCGGCCGTGACGAGCTGACCCGCCGGATCCTGCGCCGGGGCCGGGGCCGCGGCAGCTGGCCGCAACCAGGGGACCCGCTGGTCGGCCAGCCGGTCACCCGCCTGCGCCACGTGGCCGACCAGGCCGCGCGCGACGCCGACGCCCTGGAACGGGCCGCGATCGGCCACCGGATCCCCACCGACGGGCGCACCGTCGAGGAGGTCACCGCGATGGTCCTCACCCACGCCGGATGGGCGCACTAGCCAGCGGCCGGCCGACCTCAGGCCAGGTCGAGCTGCACGGTGGCGATCTCCCACGGGCGCAGCGGCAGCCGGAGCCGGCCCTCGGCATCGACGGGCAGCGGCTCACCCGGCCGGCCGAGCAGGTCGGCGCGGCGGGCGCCGCGTACGGCCCGGCCCGCCCCGATCACCGCCGTCGTCGCCTCCGGCGTCTCGGCCACCACCCGCGCCTCGATCCGGCCGTCCCGGGCCCGGACGCTGGTCAACGCCACCCCCGCGCCGGTCACCGCCAGGCCGGTGACCGGCTCCGGCAGCGCGCCGGCCGGACCGGCCGTGCCCGCGAAGGACAGCAGCTCGTGCCGGTAGTGCTCGGCGGCCTCGACCACCCCCGCCGTGTGCCAGTCCCCGCGGAACGGCAGCACGGCCAGCTCCACGCTGCGCGCGCCGCGGCACTGCGCCTGCGGCGTGGGCACCTGCGGCCCGGCGGGCTCGTCACGCAGCGCGTGCCGGTTGCGCGACAGCATCCCGATCGACCGCAGGACCGTGACGGCCAGTTCCCGCCCGGAGTCGGTCAGCTCGTACTCGGTGGGCTGGGTCAACAGCGCCGCGAGCGACCCGCCCGGCCCGCCGGCGGCCACGAACCCGGAGGCCGGGAACGTGGGCAGCGGCACCTCACCACCGCCGCCCTCCGCGGTCAACCCGCGCTCCACGACCGCGAACTGCCCCTCGGCGTACGACACGGAGGCGGGCGACGGCAGCGGCAGGTGCAGGCGTACGCGGTGGTCGTCGCAGCGGTTGTCGAACTCCACCCGCAGGCGGACGAACGGCTCGCCGGCCCGCAGCTCGACGCGGGTGGTGACGACGATCGCCTCCCGGTCCACCGCCCGGGAACCCGCGTCGACGTCGGCCGCCACGGGCCAGCGGTACTCGCGTACCACGTCGAGGACGGCGAGCAGCGGCCCGCGGTGGCGCGGCACGACGCGGACCGCCCGGGGCTTGTCGACCAGTTCGTCGGCGGCCGGCGGGGCGTAGTTGTAGCTGTCGCCCACGTCGCCGCCGTCCACGATCCGCCCGACCCCGTCCACGGTGAGCCCGTCCGGCGTGGACAGTCGCAGCGTGCCGTCGCCGGCCACGTCGACGCGCAGCAGGCCGTTGTCCAGGGCGCGGTCGTCGGCCGTCGACACGGTCGGCGGTCGCGGGGCGCCGTCGGGGGCCCCCGCGGGCGGCCCGGCCTCCGCCGCGGCGGGTGGGCCCGCCACGGGCCGCACCGCGGCGTGGCCGAGCGCCGGCACGTCGACCAGGGCCGCGACGGTCATCCGGGGCGCCGCGACGATCCGTACCCGCCACCGGTCGGCCGGCGCGGCCTCCGCGAGCGCCAGCCGCACGTCCTCGACGTCGAAGGCGGGGTCACCGTGCCGGGCGACCTCGAACGTGAGCGTGGCGTCGGCCGGCGACACGGACCAGCCGGTGACCTCCTGGCCGTACAGTTCGGTGCCGTGCACGCGGGTGAGCACCGCGGGCAGGTCGGCGGCGGGCACCACCTCGTCGGCGAGCACCGTGCGGGCCCGGTCGAGCACCTGGGCGGGCAGCGTCCGCCCGTCCGCCGTGGCCAGCGCCACCGCGTCCCCGGCCGGTGCCCCGCCGGCCCCGGTCGGGGCCTGGACGTCGAGGCGCACCAGCGCCGTCCGGGGCGCCGGGCTCGGGTTGAACAGCAGGTACCCGTCGCGGGGCACCGCCGCGGCGAGCCGCGCGCCGACCAGGTCGCAGACGGCGCGGCCGAGCTGGTCGGCCTCGGCGAGCCGGGCCGCCACCTGCTCGGCGGTCTCGTCGCACCCGCAGCCGGTCACCGAGTCGTGGCAGCTCGCGTCGATCAGCCGGGCCCACGCCATGTCGAGGAAGCGTTGGACGGACGGATCGTGGAACAGTGCGGCCAGCGGCTCCGCGTACCGCTCGACCCGACGCTCCGCGCGGCCCATCGCCTGCTTGAGGTGGGCGCGCACCGAGATGACGCCGGGCAGGATGTTGGCCCGCGCGTGCGACCGCAGCTCCCCGCGTACGGTGGGCAGTCCGTCGACGCTGGTCGGCTGGGTGGCGAAGTACTCGGCGAGGGTGCCCAGGCGCAGCGCCACGCCGTCGACGTCCGCGGCGGCCAGCCGGTCGGGCGCGTCCGGGGCCGGGGCGGCGTGGTCCGTGCCGTACATGGCGAGCACCGGGCCGGTGGCGCCCTGCGGCCGCCAGGCGGCGAGCCGGGCGGCCAGGTCGGTGGCCCGGCGGGTGACCAGGGCTGGGTCGTCCATGATGCCGGCCGCGTTGCCGTACCCGCCCGGCAGGTACTCGGTGCGGATCGTGGTGCCGTCGGGGGCCTGCCAGGCGAACGCGTGGGTCCGCACCCGGTCCGGCACGCCACGGAACACGCAGGCGTGGGCGAGGCCCGCACCCGCGAGGATCTGCGGCATCTGCGCGATGTGGCCGAACATGTCGGGCAGGTAGCCGACCGGCATGGCGCCGCCCAGCTCGGCGCTGCGGGTCAACCCGCGCTCCAGGTTGCGGACGATGTTCTCCCCGCTGCACAGGAACTCGTCCAGCAGGATCTGCCACGGGCCCACGGCGAGCCGGCCGGCGCGGACCAGGTCGACCACCTGGCCCCGCCGCTCCGGGCGGACCTCCAGGTAGTCGTCGACGGCGGCGAGCTGCCCGTCGAGTGTGAACCGTTGCCGCTCGTCGCGCGCCATCCGGTCGAACACCTCGTCGAGCAGGGCCACCAGCCGCAGGCGGAACCGCTGGAACGGCTCGTACCACTCGCGGTCCCAGTGGGTGTGCGGAACCACGATGATCTCGGTCGGTTGCGCCATCAGCTCGCCGCCTCTCCGCCGATCGCCACCCCGGTCAGCTCACCGTAGCGGCGTACCACCTGCTGGCTGGTCCGTATGTCGGCCGCGCCCCCGTCGATGCCGGTCAGCGGGGCGGCGCCCGCCGTGACCATCGCGTGGAAGGCGACCAGTTCCTGCTCGAACGCCTCGGTGACCGACCGGAACACGCTGCGCCGCTCGCCGCCGCCGTGGTCGTCGACCACGGTGAGCGCGGTCGGCGCGTTGAGCAGGTACGGCGACGGGAAGACCAGTTCCAGCGAGCCGCGGGCGTGGTGCAGCGTCACGGTCTCCCGGTAGGCGGGGTAGTCCGGCAGGTTGAGCCAGCGGATCCCGTACCGGCCGCCGCCGGGCAGCTGCCCGCTGATGTCCACCGAGGGTTCGGCCGGCCCGCCGGGGCGTACCGGCCAGGTCGTCACGTGGTCCACGGTGGCCGGTGCGCCGGTGAACAGCCGCAGCAGCGACAGGTCGTGGCAGACGCTGTTGACGAGGATCCGGTAGAGGGTCCGGGCGCGGGGGTCGGCGCCGACGGCGGCGTCGAGCAGGGCCTCGTCGGCCGCCCGCAGCCGGGCCGCCTCGCCGGCCGGCACGTCGCCGGGCGCCGGCGGCAGGTTGGCGAACGCGAGCTGCCGGTCGCCGCCGGCGTGCAGCACGGTCACCTCCACGGCGTGCACCCGTTCGGGCCCCCCGAGGTCGTCGAGCAGGCGGGCGGCCTCGGCGACCGCCGGGTCGTACTGCTTCATGTAGCCGACCATGAGCGCCGGCGTGCCGCCGCCCAGCTCGGCGAGGCGGTCCGCCTCGGCGAGGGTGTAGGCGAGGGGCTTCTCGCACAGGACCGGCAGGCCGGCGCGCAGGGCCTGCGCGGCCAGGTCGCCGTGGGAGCCGGAGGTCGCCAGCAGGACGGCGTCGTACCCGCCGTCGGCGAGCATCGCCGCCGCGTCGGTGTAGCGGCGGCCGTCCTCGACGCCGTACCGGCCGCCCAGCTCGGTGACCCGGGTGGGGGAGAGGTCGCAGAGGGCGACCACGTCGAACAGGTCGTCGCGGCGTTGCAGCAGGGGCAGGTGCACCGTGCGGGAGATGATGCCGAGGCCCGCCACCGCGATCCGGATCCGCTTGCCCGGCTCGGTCATCGCCGCACCCCCGCCAGCCAGCGGAGGTTCGCGGCCTGGTCCGTGCGGGTCCGGTCGAGGTCGCGGCCCCGGGCCGGGGCGTCCTGCTCGATGACCAGCCAGCCGGTGTAGCCGCCCTCGTCGAGGGCGGCGAGGACGCCGGCGAAGTCGACGTCGCCCGCGCCGAGCGGGCAGAACCCGCCGGCGGCCACCACGTCGGTGAGGCCGCCGCCGGCCGCGCGGACCCGTTCGTGGACGGCGAGGTCGGCGTCCTTCAGGTGGACCTGCGCGATGCGCCCGGCCCAGCGGCGCGCCGCCGCGACCGGGTCGCCGCCGGCCAGCAACAGGTGCCCGGTGTCCAGGCACACGTTGACGTCGGTGAGTTCCAGCAGCCGGTCGGCCTCGGCCTCGCTCTCCACCTGCGTGCCGAGGTGGTAGTGGAAGACCGGTTCCAGGCCGCGCTCGCGGCAGCGGTCGGCGGCCCGCTGGACGCGGGCGGCGAAGGCGGGCCAGTCCCCGGCCGGCAGCCCGGTGCCCGGGTCGGCGGGGACGCCGGGCCGGGCCATGCGCGCCGGGTCGCCGGGGCAGGCGAGCGTGGGCCGGGGCGCGAAGCGCGGGTCGTCCACCGGCGCCGCGGTGAACGCGTCGAGGGCCGCGTCGAGCTGGGCGAGGTCGGCCTCGAAGCCGTCGGGGTCGGCGTAGCGAAGGTCGACCCACCCGCCGGCCAGACTGAGGCCCGCCGTGGTGAGCCGACGGGCCAGCGTGTCGCCGGTGCCGAGGTAGCCGATCGGCCCGGAGTCCACCCCGTCGTACCCGTCCCGGGCCAGCGAGGCCAGCAGGTCGTCCGGGCCGAACTCCACCTCGTCGGGCTGGTAGATGCCGTGGTTCACGGGTGCGCCGGCCACCCGGGTCCGTCCGGTCAGCTGCACAGTGCGATCACCTCCATGCGGTGGGACTCCAGGACGTGCAGGCCGTCGCCGGCGGGGAACCGGCACCGGTCGCCGCGTACGACGCGGTGGCGCCCGTCGGGGTGTTCGAGCAGCGCGCCGTCCGCGTCCAGGGCCAACAGTTCGTCGCCGACGCGCAGGAGCAGAGGCGCGCCCGGGCCCGCGGAGACGGCGGTACGGCCGGCGCGCAGCGCGTCGACCACCGCGGCCTCGACGGGCCGGTCGGGGTCGACCAGCAGCCAGGTCGTCGGGGAGCCGGGTGGGGCGTCGTCACCGGGACGGTGGAAGTCGCTGCCGCCGACGGGCACTACGTCGGGGCGCCACGCCCGGGCCCAGGCCAGCGGGGCGCCCCAGGTGCGGTCCCACCAGCCGGAGTGCCACACCTCGGCCAGCCGGGTCCGGTCGGTCAGCGGCTGCCGCCAGGCGCAGTCGCCGCCGAGGGGATGGTTGACCGACATCGCCCCGCCGGCCCGCTCGGCGGTGGCCCGCCACTCGTCCGGCGGCCGGCGGAAGTCCACCCAGCCGACCGGCCCGAACACGTTGGCGTGGCCACGGTCGGTGGTGACCTCCTGCCCGGGCACCAGGGCGATCCCGTAGCGGGCGGACGCGGCCGGCAGCCACGGGTGGTGGCTGACCGTGTTGTGGTCGGTGACCGCGAGGAAGTCCAGGCCGCGGCCGGCCGCGAGGGCGGCCAGCTCGTCGACGGTGCACGACCCGTCGCTGTGCACGGTGTGCGCGTGCAGGTCGCCGGCGATCCAGCGGAGGCCGTCCACGGCGGGCAGGTCGCGCCGCGGCGGGCGCTCCGGACGGGGCGGCGCCGCCGGCGGCGGTGGCTGCGGCGGTGCGGTGGTGGCGACCGTCGCGGTCACCTCGTAGTCGAGCCCCTCGGGCGGGATCCGGTGCAGCCGCAGCAGCACCCGCCACTCGCCGGGCTCCAGCTCGCCGGGAAGGTAGCCGGGGGTGGCCCAGCCGGCGGTGATGGTGAACGTGTCCCGGGCGCCACCGGACCAGCCGCGGAAACCGGCCGGGCCGAGACAACCGAGGTCGAGCACCCCCGCGTCGCGCGGGTGATCGAGCCGTACGGTCAGCGCGGCGGTGCCGGGCGGCACGGTGACCGGCAGCTCCCGCAGCACGGCGTCGGCCCGGTCGGCGAGGGTCCAGCGGCCCCGGTGGGTGGTCACTGCTCGGCGCCGGCGGCGGTGCGGGCGGCGGGCACGGCCGGGGTCGCCTCGGGGGTGACCAGCTCCCCGTCCCGGTAGAGCAGGGACCGGCCCGGCCGGGGCACCACCCACCCGGTGTCACCCGGCGCCGGCTCCCGCCCCTCGGGGACGACGACCTGGAGGCTGGTGCCGGGGGTGTCGCCGGCCGGCGCGTCGGCGGGCTGCAGGTCGAGGGAGACCAGCGAGAAGCTGCCCAGGTTCTCCACGACCACCACCCGTCCGCGTAGGCCGCCGGACGCCGGTTCGGCGGTGTGGTCGAGGTACTCGGGGCGTACGCCGTAGGTCAGCTTCTCGCCGTCGGTGACCTGGACGCCCTCGGGCACCGGCAGCCGGGTGCCGGCGACGACGAGTTCGCCGTCGCGGACCTCGGCGTCGACGAGGTTCATCGGCGTGGAACCGATGAACCCGGCCACGAACGTGTTGGCCGGGCGGCGGAAGACCTCGGTGGGGGTGCCGACCTGCCGGATCCGGCCGCCCTCCATGACGGCGATCCGGTCGGCGAGGGCGAGCGCCTCGGCCTGGTCGTGCGTGACGAAGACGGTGGTGACGCCGAGTTCGCGTTGCAGCCGCTTGAGGAAGGTGCGGGCCTCCAGCCGCAGGCGGGCGTCCAGGTTGGACAGCGGCTCGTCGAGGAGGAATACCTGCGGGTGGCAGGCCATCGCCCGGGCCAGCGCGACCCGCTGCTGCTGCCCGCCGGAGAGCTGCCCGGGCCGGCGCTGCAACAGCGCGCCGAGCCCCAGCTCGTCGGCGGTCTCGGCGGCCTTGTCGGCGCGGGCGCGGCGGTCGACCTTCTTGATCCGCAGCGGGTAGGCGATGTTGTCCTGCACGGTCATGTGCGGGAACAGCGCGTAGTCCTGGAAGACCATCGCGACGTCGCGCCGGCCCGGCGGCAGCGCGGTGACGTCCCGCTCACCGATGTGTACGCGCCCACCGGACGCGGTCTCCAGGCCCGCGATGGTGCGCAGCAGGGTGGTCTTGCCGCAGCCGGACGGACCGAGCAGGGCGAAGAACTCGCCGTCGGCGATCTCCAGGTCGAGGGCGTCCAGGGCGCGTACCCCGTTGGGGTAGACCTTGGTCAGCTCGCGCATCGTGATGGCGGACATCAGCGCTTGATCCCTCCGTGGAAGCGGAATCCGTACCGGCTGCTGACGAAGACGAACATGAGCGCCACCGGCAGCGAGTAGAGCAGGGAGAACGTGGAGAGCAGCCGCAGGTCGGCCTGGCCGCCCTCGGTGTAGAGGGTGTACATGATGACCGCGGCGGGCGCCTTCTCCGGCCCGCGCAGCAGCAGGAACGGCACCAGGAAGTTGCCCCACACGTTGGCGACCGCCCAGACGCCCACGGTGGCGAGGCCGGGCCGGACCACGGGCACCACGATGTGCCGCATGATCTGCAGCGGGCTGGCGCCGAAGACCCGCGCCGACTCCTCGTAGGACGTCGGCGTGGCGTCCATGAAGTCCTTGAGGATGAAGATCGCGGCGGGGAGCAGCCCGCCGCTGAGGATCAGGATGACGCCGAGCCGCGAGTCGATGAGGTTGAGCCGGAAGGCCAGCTCGAACAGGGGCACCATGGTGGCCGTGCCGGTGACGATCGAGGAGAGCAGCAGCAGCCCGTAGAGCAGCGCGTCCCGCCCGGGGACCCGCACGCGGCTCAGCGCGTACGCGGCCAGCGCCGCGAACGTCACCACCAGCACGGCCGTGCCGGCGGCCAGGTAGACCGAGTTGAGCAGCGAGCTGAGGGCGTACGGGTTGTCGAGCAGGGCCCGGAAGTTGTCCAGGGTGAACCGCGGCAGCGACGCGGTGATCGTCGGCGTCTCGTCGAACGGCGCGGTGGCGAGCCACAGCAGCGGCAGCGCGAAGAACCCGAGCACGGCGCAGAGGAAGACGTAGCGCCCGATGCGGGAGAGCACGTGCCGCACGGCGACGGGCGCGGCGCCGGGCGCCGGACGGTCGGTGCGGGCCGGGGCGGTCCGGGTCGCGGTGCTCACGCCGTCTCCTTCCGCCGACCCAGCATCCGCAGGTAGACCAGCGCGATGACCAGGTTGATGAGCAGCATGACGAACGAGATGGCGGCGCCGAAGCCCAGCTCGCCGCCGGACAGCGCCACCTTGTAGACGTAGACCGGCAGGATCTCCGACCGCTGCTCGGGCCCGCCCGCGGTGATGAGGAACGGCGCGAAGTCGTTGAACGTCCAGAGGCTGATGAGCAGGAGGTTCGTCAACACGTGCCCGCGGATGCGGGGGAAGACCACGTCGCGCAGCTGCTGCCAGGTACCGGCGCCGGCCAGCCGGGCGGTCTCCAGGTGCGAGCGGGGCACGTTCTCCAGGGCCGCGGCGTAGAGCATCATCGAGAACGCCGTCCCGCGCCAGGTGTTGAACACGATGATCGACAGCATCGGGTGGTCGAGCAGCCACGCCGTGCCGGGGATGCCGAGCAGCGCGTTGAGCGTCCCGCCGTCGCGGTCGAGCAGGGCGATCCAGAGGAAGGCGACCACGGAGCTGGGCAGGATCCAGGACAGCAGCACGAACCCCTCGACCAGGCGGCGCAGCGGGCCGCGGCGGTCGCGCAGCGCGTACGCGATGGCGAAGCCGAGCCCGGCCTGGCCGATGACCGCCGACCCGAGCACGAACTGGAGGGTGAGCACCAGCGAGCTGCGGAACCGCTCGTCGGTCAGGGCCCGGGTGTAGTTGTCCAGCCCGACGACCTCGGGGTTGGCGGCGGCCAGGCCGGTGAGCCGGTAGTTGGTGACACCCAGGTAGATCGTCCACGCGGCCGGCACGACCAGGAAGAGCAGGATCAGCACCATGCCCGGCACGAGGAACCCGGTGGCGCGTGCACGGCCGAGGCCGGCGGCGTCGGGGGCGGCGCCGGTGGCCCGGCGCCGCCCCTTCACCGCCTGGTCAGGAGGTGACGTTACCGGGGCCACCGACGATCCCTTCGACCTTCTTCTGGTACGCGGCGGCCGCCTGGTCGGCGCTCGTGCCGGACGCGGCGGCGGCGGTCGCCTCCTGCAGCGCCACCGACACCTGCGGGTACACGGCCAGCGGCGGCCGGTACGCGGTGACGGGCAGGACCTTCTCGGTGATGAAGCTCAGCATCGGGTCGCCCGCGAGGACCTCCTTGTTGACGTCCGTGCGGGCGGTGATCCGCTTCTCGCCGGCCAGCTCGGCCTTGACCCCCTCGGCGGAGTGCATGAACGACAGCAGCTCCCACGCCTGGGACGGGAACTTCGAGTGGGGGTTGAGTACCCGTACGCCGCCGCCGGACATGCTCACGAAGTCCTGGCCGCGGATGCCGGCGCCGGGCTGCTTCGCGGGGATCAGCGCGTAGCCGACGGTGGTGTCGCGGTCGGCCATCTTGGCGATGCCGCTGGTGGGGTTGACGACGCTGCGCCAGAAGTAGTCGCCCTCGGCGAGGATGCCGATCTTGCCGGCCGCGAACTCCGCGAAGGACTTGTCGCGCCCCTTGGCCTCCTGCTGGAGCTTCGGGTCGCCGAGGCCGCCGCCGTAGACCTTCGCGTAGAAGTCCAGCATGTCCTTCACCGGCTGGGTCGCGCCGGCCCACTTGCCGTCGGCGTAGATCTCCCCGCCCGCCCCGGCGAGCAGGGGCAGCGCGCCCTGCATGGTGGTGGCCTCGCCCATGGCCGTGCCGGCGTTGATCTGGATGGGGGTCACGCCCGGCAGAGTCTTGAGCTTGGCGCCGGCGTCGAGGATCTCCTGCCAGCTCGTCGGCTGCCACTCGGCGGGGAGCCCGGCCTGGGCGAAGAGCTTCTTGTTGTAGTAGAGGACGCGGCCGTCGGTGCCCAGCGGGATGCCGTACCGCTTGCCCTCGAAGGAGCCCAGGCCCTGCACGGTCTCCGGGATCTGCGACCAGCCCTCCCAGGAGTCCACCTCGCCGCCGGCCACGTCGGACAGCGGCTTGAGGTAGCCGGCCTGGACGAACTCGCCGACCCAGATGCCGTCCAGCGCGATGACGTCGGCGCCGCCCTTCGAGCGCAGGTCGAGCGCGATCTTGGTCTTGTACTGCTCGTCGTCGACGCCGCTGGGGACGAAGGTGACCTTCGCGGTGACGCCCTTGGCCTTCTGCGCCTCGACGAACCGGGGGATCACCCACTTCTCGATCCACTCCGCGCCCGCGGAGTTCTTCCCGCCCACGATGGAGTTGGCGGCGATGGTGAGGGTGATGTTCTTCGCGTCCTTGCCGGCGGGCTCGGACGAGTCACCGCAGGCCGTGGCGGCGAGGGCGACGGCGGTGAACGCGGCGAGCACGCCCAGTGCGTGTCTCGGTTTGGCTGACATGGGCTGCTTCCCTTCGCAAGGAGAGACTTCGAAGAGACTCGCGGGTAGCCCGCCGGCCGCAGGTCACCAACCGGCGTGCTTGCGGCCACAATGTCATGACAGCCTGACGACGTAAATACCTGTCACTGAAATGAGCGCGAAACATCCACCGTCGCCACTGCTCACCGCTCGGCGACGGTCACCTCCAGTGAGTAGCGCGTGCCCCGGTAGATGTGGGCGCCGTGCTCCACGAAGCGCCCCTGGTCGTCGTACGCCGTGCGGGTCATGGTGAGCAGGGGCGCGCCCCGCCGCTCGCCGAGCATCTGGGCCTCGGCGGCGGTCGCCGCCCGCGCCCCGATGCGCTGGTGGGCGCCGCGGATGCGGATGCCGGCGGCACGCAGGGTCGCGTAGAGGCCGCCGGCCTGCAACCCGTCCATGGTGAGCCGGACGCGGTCGGCCGGCAGCCAGTTCTCCATCACGGCGAGCGGCTCGCCGTCGGAGAAGCGCAGCCGGCGCAGGTGCCACACCTCGCTGCCGACGGCGACGTCGAGGGCCGCCGCCACCGCGGACGGGCAGGGCACGGTGGTCAGCTCCAGCACCGAGGTCGACGGTTTCCGGCCGGCCCGCAGCAGGTCGTCGTGGAGGCTGGTGAGCTCCACCGACCGGCGTACCTCGCCGCGTGCCACCTGCGTGCCCACCCCCCGCCGGCGCACGATCAGTCCCTTGTCGACCAGGTGCTGGATCGCCTGGCGGACGGTGGGCCGGGACAGGCCGAGCCGGTCGGCGAGTTGCAACTCGCTGTCCAGCCGGTCGCCCGGGGCCAGCTCACCGCGCTGGATGGCCGCGGCGAACTGCTCGGCGACCTGGAAGTAGAGCGGGACCGGGCTGCTCCGGTCGACCGCGATCTCGGGGCCGGTCACGGCATCTCCTCGCTGACGAAGGACGCGGATTCTCGGGGCACGACGAACGGACGCCACTGTACCGAAGCGATCACCCACCGCAGAGGGCGGATGTCATGACAACACATTGACACAACTCAGCGGCGCTGTTACCAATCAGGGACAGCGCTGGCCCGCGCACCCGCGCCGGCCGGGACGGAGGACGCGGCATGCTGGACGTGCTCACCATCGGCCGGGTCGGGGTGGACATCTACCCGCTGCAGATCGGCACACCGCTGGCCGAGGTGGAGACGTTCGGCAAGTTCCTCGGCGGCAGCCCCACCAACGTTGCCGTGGCCGCCAGCCGGCAGGGCCTGCGCGCCGGAGTCGTCACCCGCACCGGCGCGGACGCGTTCGCCGACTACGTCCACCGGGCGTTGCGGGAGTTCGGCGTCGACGACAGCCAGGTCCGCCCGGTCGAGGGGATGCCCACCCCGGTGACCTTCTGCGAGATCTTCCCGCCCGACCACTTCCCGCTCTGGTTCTACCGCACCCCGACCGCCCCGGACCTGCAGATCCGGCCCGACGAGCTGGACGCGGACGCGATCGCCTCCGCCCGCGTCCTCTGGCTCACCGGCACCGGCCTCTGCCAGCAGCCGAGCCGGTCCGCGCACACGGCCGCCCTCGCGATCCGCGGCGGCCGGGCCCACACCGTGCTGGACCTCGACTACCGGCCGATGTTCTGGCCCGACCCGGCGGCGGCCACCGCGGCGGTCGCCGAGGTGCTGCCCCACGTCACGGTGACTGTGGGCAACCTGGACGAGGTGGAGGTGGCCGTCGGCACGCGCGACCCGGAGCGGGCCGCCGGCCTGCTCCTGCGACGCGGGCCCCGGCTGGCGGTGGTGAAGCTCGGACCCGACGGCGTGCTCGCGCGCACCGCCACCGAGACCGTCCGCGTGCCGCCGGTGCCCGTGACGGTGGTCAACGGGCTCGGGGCCGGCGACGCGTTCGGCGGCGCGCTCTGCCTCGGCCTGCTGCGCGGATGGCCGCTGGAGCGGACGCTGCGCTTCGCCAACGCGGCCGGCGCCATCGTCGCCTCCCGCCTGGCCTGCTCCGCCGCCATGCCCGACGAGGACGAGACCCTGGCGCTGCTGCACGCCGTCCAGCCGCAACCGGTGCCGCCGACCGGCGCCGGGGGAGGAGAAGACCGGTGAGCACCGAGTACGACGCCCTGACCCGCACCCGCGCCCACCGGCCACAGGCGATCGCCGAGGCGGCCGCCCGCCGCGTCCGCCGGCCGTGGCCGGAGCCCGGACGGCCGCTGTTCATCATCGCCGCCGACCATCCGGCCCGGGCCGCCCTCGGCGTACGCGACCGGCCGATGGCCATGGCCGGGCGGGCCGACCTGCTCGACCGGCTGCGCCTGGCGCTGTCCCGTCCGGGCGTCGACGGGGTGCTCGGCACCCCCGACATCCTGGAGGACCTGCTGCTGCTCGGCGCACTGGAGGACCGGCTGGCCATCGGGTCGATGAACCGGGGCGGCCTCTCCGGCGCCCGGTTCGAACTCGACGACCGGTTCACCGCCTACGACGCCGACAGCATCGCCGCGATGCGCTACGACGGCGGCAAGATGCTGTGCCGCATCGACCCGGACGACCCGGCCACCGCCTCCACCCTCCAGGCGTGCGCCCGGGCGGTCACCGCCCTCGCCGCGCACCGCACGGTGGCGCTCGTCGAGCCGCTGTGGGTCACGCGCACCGACGGCCGCGTCCACCCCGACCTGCGGCCCGAGGCGGTCGTCAAGGGGGTCAGCGTCGGCCAGGCGCTCGGCGCCACGAGCGCGTACACCTGGCTGAAGCTGCCGGCCATCGACGAGATGGAGCAGGTGATGGCCGCCACGACCCTCCCGGTGCTGCTGCTCGGCGGCGACCCCGTGGAGGCGCCCGACACGGTGTACGCGCGCTGGCAACGGGCGCTGCGGCTGCCCGGCGTGCGCGGGCTCGTCGTCGGCCGCGCCCTGCTCTACCCACCGGACGACGACGTGGCGGCCGCGGTGGACCTGGCCGGCTCACTGCTGCCCACCGGGCGCGACGACGACCGCGCCGCCGCGCAGCAGGGCGGCCGCGCGTGAGGACCGCCGAGGCCCACCTGCCCTGGGGCAGCACCGCCCGCCCACCCTGGGCGCTGGAGATCACCCCCGAGCGGGCCGGCTGGCGCCACGCCGGCCTGCGGGTGCTCACCCTGGCCGACGGCGCCACGGTCACGTTCGACACCGGCGACGAGGAGATGCTCGTGCTGCCGCTGGCCGGCGCCGCGACCGTCCACTGTGACGGGCTGCGGATCCGGCTGGCCGGGCGGGCGTCGGTCTTCGCCGCCGTCACCGACTTCGCGTACGTGCCGCGGGACGCCACCGTCACCGTCGAGGGCGCCGGACGCGTCGCCCTGCCGTCGGCCCGGGCCGCCCGGCGGCTGTCGCCCCGCTACGGCGCCGCCCGGGACGTGCCGGTGGAGCTGCGCGGCGCCGGCCCGGCCAGCCGGCAGGTCAACAACTTCTGCGCCCCGGACGCCTTCGACTGCGACCGGCTCGTCGCCGTCGAGGTGCTCACGCCGGGCGGCAACTGGTCGTCGTACCCGCCGCACAAGCACGAGGAGGACCGCGTCCACGACGGCGGCCGGCAGGAGGCGGCGCTCGAGGAGATCTACTACTTCGAGGTCGCCGGCGGACGGCCCGGCGACCCCGCCGGGCCGGTGGGCTACCAGCGGGTGTACGGCACCGACCGCCGCCCGATCGACGTCCTCGCCGAGGTGCGCGCGGGCGACGTGGTGCTCGTCCCGTACGGCTACCACGGCCCGTCGATGGCCGCGCCCGGCTACGACCTCTACTACCTCAACGTGCTGGCCGGGCCCGGTCCGGTCCGCACCATGGCCTGCGTGGACGATCCGCGACACGCGTGGATCCGGGGCAGCTGGGCCGGGCAACCGGTCGACCCGCGGCTGCCGCTCGCCGGCCCCACGACCCAGGAGGCGTGATGCCCAGACTGACGGTGGCCCAGGCGCTGGTGACGTTCCTCGCCAGGCAGTGGTCCGAACGGGACGGGGTGCGACGGCGCCTCGTCCCGGCCTGCTTCGGCATCTTCGGCCACGGCAACGTGGCGGGCGTCGGCGAGGCGCTGGCCAGCACCGACGTGGACCTGCCCTACCACCTGTGCCGCACCGAGCAGGGGATGGTGCACACGGCGGCGGCGTACGCCCGGATGACCGACCGGATGAGCACCCTGGCCTGCACCACCTCGATCGGTCCGGGGGCGACCAACCTGGTCACCGGGGCGGCCGGCGCGACCATCAACCGGCTGCCGGTGCTGCTGCTGCCCGGCGACATCTTCGCCACCCGCGTGGCGAACCCCGTCCTGCAGGAACTGGAGGACCCGCGCTCGTACGACGTGAGCGTCACCGACGCCCTGCGCCCGGTCTCCCGCTACTTCGACCGGATCAACCGGCCCGAACAGCTGCCCGCGGCCCTGCTGGCCGCCATGCGGGTGCTGACCGATCCCGTCGAGACCGGCGCGGTCACCCTCGCCCTCCCGCAGGACGTGCAGGCCGAGGCGTACGACTGGCCGGCGGAGCTGTTCGCCGAACGGGTGTGGCACGTGCCGCGCCCCCGGCCCGATCGGGCGGCGGTCGACCGGGCCGCCCGCGTCGTCACGGCGGCACGCCGACCGCTGCTGGTCGCCGGCGGCGGCGTCGTCTACAGCGGAGCGTGCGACGCGCTGCGCCGGTTCGCCGAGGCGCACGGGGTGCCGGTGGCGGAGACGCAGGCGGGCAAGGGCGCCCTGCCGCACGACCACCCGTTGGCGCTCGGCGCCCTCGGCGTCAGCGGCACCACGGCCGCGAACACCGTCGCGGCCGACGCCGACCTGGTGATCGGGGTCGGCACCCGGTACAGCGACTTCACCACCGCCTCGGGCACCCTCTTCGGCGACGGCGCCCGGTTCGTCAACCTGAACGTCACCGGCTTCGACGCGGCGAAGCTGTCCGGGACGCAGGTCGTCGGCGACGCCCGGGAGGGCCTCGCGGCCCTCGACGCGGCCTGTGCCGGATGGGCCACGGCGGCGGCGTACCGCGACGAGGTGACCGAGCTGACGAGGCGGTGGACGGCCGTGGCCGACGTCGCGCGGCGGTCCGCGCCCGACGCGCGGCCCACCCAGACGGCCGTCATCGGCGCGGTGAACGAGGCGGCCGGGCCCCGGGACGTGGTGGTCTGCGCGGCCGGCTCGATGCCGGGCGACCTGCACCGGCTCTGGCGCGGCGTCGACCCGAAGAGCTACCACGTCGAGTACGGCTACTCGTGCATGGGCTACGAGATCGCCGGCGGGATCGGGGTGAAGCTGGCCGCACCGGAGCGCGAGGTCTTCGTGCTGGTGGGCGACGGCTCGTACCTGATGCTGCCCAGCGAGCTGGTCACGGCCGTGGCCGAGGGCATGAAGCTGGTCGTGGTGCTCGTCGACAACCAGGGGTTCGCGTCGATCGGCCGGCTCTCGGAGAGCGTCGGCGCGCAGCGGCTCGGCACCGCGTACACCGACCGGGCGGGCGACCCGCTGCCGGTGGACCTCGGGGCCAACGCCGCGAGCTTCGGCGCGGACCTGATCCGGGTCGACAGCACGGCGCAGCTGCGCGACGCCCTGGCGCGGGCGCGGGCCTCGGAGCGCACCACGGTCGTCCACGTCCGCACCGACCCCATGGAGGCGGGCCCCGAGGGCGGCGCCTGGTGGGACGTGCCGGTCGCCGAGGTCTCCACGACGGCCGCCGCGCGGGCCGCCCGCGCCGGCTACGAAGCGGGGCGCAAGGCGCGCCGCAACCACCTCAGGCCCGGCTGACCGGGCGGGCGACGCGGCCGGGCCGTCGGCCCCTCGTCCACCGTCCCACCAGGGGATTGACAGATCACTTCCGGCCACTGAGGATGATCCCAGTTCACCGACCGCCACCGCGTCATCACGTTCTGGCCCGTCGCATGTCGGCGATGCGCGGCGTCCAGCCGGCGGTCGGCTCTGTCACCACCCGTCCCGTCCACCACGTCGCGTGCCCGGTCACCGCAACGATCGCACCCGACCCATTCGATGGAGCCGCGTACCCCGGGCGTGCCCCTCGGCCACCTCCGTCGGCCTGCCGGCCGAAGAGCCAGAAGGGCAGTGAACACATGCCGTACCCCCAGTCGCCACGGTGGCGACGTCGTCTACCCGTTCCGCTGGCCGCCGCGACGGCCGTCGTGCTGCTGGTCAGTCCGGCCGCCGCGACGGCGCCGCAGCCCGCCGCGCCCGCCGACGCCGGGCCGGTCGCCGGCGAACAGGCGAGCGTCGTCGAGGTGCTGCTCGACGGCACCGCGGAGCTGGACGCGCTCGTCGCCACGGGCGTCGACCTCGACCACCACGTCGAGCGCACCGAGGACGGCGTGGTCGCCCACGCCGTGGTCACCCCCAGCGAGGCCGCGCGGCTGACCGCGGCCGGCTTCACCCTGGGCGACGCCCTGTACCGTCCCGAGGACTCCCGCGCCCGCATCGCCGAGCGCGAGGCGACGATCGCCGCGCACGTGGCGGAGAACCGCGAGTTCGCCGCGGCGGCGTCCGACCCGACGGCCCCCGACGTCTCCGACGTCAAGATCATCCGGGCGGACTACTACACGTCCGGGACCAGCCAGATCCTCTCCGTCGAGGCGAAGTGGGCGCAGGGCCAGACGGCGTCGAACACGCTCACCGTCGAACGGGACAGCGGCCCCGGCACCGCCATGGGCTCCGGCGGCACGCAGACCATCTCCCGCTTCGTCGACGCCGGCGTCTACCTCTACCACCGCGGCGCCGCCACGGTGACCGCCCGCCCGGAGTACGTCCGGATCACCAGCCCCACCGGTGACGTGGCGGTCGCGAAGGTGCGGGAGTGGCTGCCCACCCCGGAGACCAGCCCGGAGCCCCCGGGGTACCAGAAGGACTTCGTCACCAGCTACCTCACCCCGACCGAGCTGTACGCGCGGATCCACCAGCTCGCCGCCGAGTTCCCCGACCTGGCCGAGATCGTCGAGCTGCCGTACAAGACCAACGGCTACCGCCGGCACGCCCAGGCCGTGCTCGGCGCCGCCAACGCCAGCCGCGTCGCCGTGGACTCCCTCGCCTGGGGCCACGAGGGCGGCAACGACATCTCCGTCGAGCTGGCCAACCCGGGCCCGGGCAACGCGACGACCGGCGTGACCGTCATCGGCTCGCACATCCGGGTGAACCTCGCCACCGACGCCGCGGGCGCGGTCACGAGCACCGCCGCGCAGGTCGTCGCCGCGCTCAACAGCGGCGCCGGCTCCCTCGTGCGCGCGTACACCTACCGCGGCAGCCCGGGCACCGGCGTGGTGGCGCCGGCCCCGCGGACCCCGCTCACCGACGACCTGAGCGCGCCGGCCTCCGTCTCCCGCGACCCGCACCCGGTGTACGCGATCCGCATCGGCAAGCACCGCGACGGCACGAAGACGGGTGTGCTCGCGTACGCCCAGGAGCACGCCCGGGAGTGGGTGCCGCCGCTGGTCACCATCGAGACCGCCGAGCGGCTGCTGCGCAACTACGCGCACGACGGCCGGACCAAGCAGCTGCTCAACAACCTCGACATCTGGATCGCCCCGTCCATCAACCCGGACGGCGGCCACTACTCGTTCTACGACTTCAACTCCCAGCGCAAGAACATGACGAACCACTGCCCGCTGACCGGCGCGGCCGACTTCCTCGGCCGGGACTCCTGGGGCGTGGACGTCAACCGCAACTACACCGAGTACAGCCTGTTCGACGGCTACTCGGGCGCCTCGTCGAGCTGCACCAGCGGCACGTACGCCGGCCCGAGCGAGCTGTCGGAGCCGGAGGACAAGAACCTCGACTGGCTGGCGTCCCGGCCGAACATCAAGTTCTCGATGAACCTGCACTCGTCCGGCAACTACTTCATGTGGTCGCCCGGCGCGTACGCCCTGCCGGACCGCACCTCGGCGCCGCGCCCGTCGCTCGCCGACGAGTCGTTCTTCTGGGGCGCGTCCTCCCGGATCCTCACGGCCATCAAGCAGCACCGCAACATGGCCGTGACCCCGGCCCGCACCGGCCCGATCTCCGACGTCCTCTACTCGGCGGCGGGCAACTCCGGCGACATGCTCTGGTACAAGTACGGCATCTACGCCTGGAACTTCGAGGTCGGCACCTCCTTCCAGCCGCAGTGGGACGAGGCGCACGACGAGACGATGGAGTTCGCCAACGGCCTCGTCGAACTCATGCGGGTGGCGCGGGACTACGCCTCGGACAAGAAGCGACCGGAGAGCACGCTCACGATCGCGCCGAGTTCGACGCCGGGCATGGTGAACGTGACGTTCGACGTCTCCGAGCCGGCCGCCGTCTTCTACACCCTCGACGGCGCCGCCCCGACCTACGAGTCCACCCTCTACGGCTCGGCGGGCGTCCGGGAGGGCGGTGAGACGCTGACCGTCCCGGCCGGCACCCGGGTCAACTGGTTCTCCGTCGACGCGGCGGGCAACGTCGAGAACAACTACCAGCCCGACGGCAACGGCAAGAACTACCGCAAGGGTCAGGCGGTCCTGCCGACCAGCTGACCACCTGCCCCAACCGGCGGCCGCGGCGCACCCAGCGCCGCGGCCGCCGGCCGTTCTCGGGGCCGCCCGGCCTGAACGCTCGGTGACCGCACGGCGTACGCGATGCGTGTTCCCGGCGACCGCTCCGCGGACTAGCGTGAGATCAACTTTTCGGCCCGGTCCCGTCGGACCGGGTCAGTCCATGAAGGAGCGGCATGCTCAAGAGAACACGATGGCTGCTGGCCGTCGCCGTGTCGGCCACGGTGGCGGTGGGCGTCCCGGGCGGACCGGCGCTGGCGGATCCCAGCGACCCCGCCCCGACAGCGGTGGCCGGAACGCGGGTCGGCGCGGAGACGTACACGGTCACGCTGCTGACCGGTGACGTGGTGACGGCGCGGACGAACGGCACCGGCTGTCCGCAGGCGTCGGTGCAGCCGGCGACCCCGAACGCCGTGTTCCACCAGTGGTGCGGGCCCGACGGGCACCTGCACGTCGTACCCGCCAGCGTGGCGGCACGGATCGGCCCGGTGCTCGACCCGGACCTGTTCGACGTGTCGGTGCTGATCGCCGACGGCTACGACGACGAGAAGACGTCCGCCCTGCCGGTCATCGTGCAGCCGGCCACGAAGGCGGCCCGCGTGGCGGCCCTGGACGGCGTCGTCGACCTGCCGATCATCGACGCGGTGGCGGGCCACGTACCGAAGAAGGATCCGGCGGCCGCGAGGCTGGCGGCGAACCCGCTGCTGGCGGGAGCGAAGAAGGTGTGGCTGGACCGCAGGGTCCGCGCCACCGGCCTCCCGGCGGCGCCGCCGCGCGCCGTGCCGGCGACCGCCCCGCGACCGACCGCCGCGGGGGCGGCAGGCCACGGCGACGACCTGGACTGGAACCTGCGGCAGGTCTCCGCGCCGGACGCCTGGCGGGCCGGCTACACCGGCCGGGGCGTGCGCGTCGCGGTGCTCGACACGGGCGCGGACTTCACCCACCCGGACCTGGCCGGCCGGGTCGTGGAGAAGGCCGACTTCACCGTCGACGGCGGCGACGCGGTCGACCACAACGGCCACGGCACGCACACGGCGTCCACGATCGCCGGCACCGGCGCGGCGGCCCACGGGCAGCGGCGCGGCGTGGCCCCCGACGCGCAGCTGGTGATCGGCAAGGTCCTCGACGACAACGGCTTCGGCGACGACTCGCAGATCATCCGCGCAGTGGAGTGGGCCGCGCAGCGTGCCGACGTGGTCAACATGAGCCTCGGTGGTGAGTACCCGGACGACGGCAGCGACCCGCTGGCGCTGGCCGTCGACGCCGCCACCCGTGCGCACGGCGCCCTGTTCGTGATCTCCGCCGGCAACAGCGGCGGCGGGATCTCCGCGCCGGGCTCGGCCACCACGGCCCTGACCGTGGGCGCGGTCGACCGGGACGGCGCCCTCGCGGACTTCTCCAGCCGCGGCCCCCTGGTCGACACGTCGGTGGCCAAGCCGGAGCTGGTGGCGCCCGGTGTCGACATCGTGGCCGCCCGGGCGGCCGGGACGAACCTGCAGGACCCGATCGACCGGTACTACGAGGGCTCGACCGGCACGTCGATGGCCGCCCCGCACGTCGCCGGCGCGGCCGCGCTGCTCGCCCAGCGGCACCCGGACTGGACGCCCGACCGGCTCAAGGCCGCGCTCGTCGGCGCCGCCGACCCCGTGACCGGCGTCGACCCGTACGCCGTGGGCGCCGGACGCCTCAACGCCGCGCGCGCCCTGTCCGGCCCGGTCAGCGGGCAGCCCGTGGTCGACCTCGGCACCTTCACCCACCCGCAGTCCGGCACGGCCGAGACGACGCTGACCTGGACCGGCGACACCACACCGGCCACCGTCACCCTCGACCTGGACGTCACCGCCGTCAACCACGACGGGACCACGGCACCGCGCGGCGCGCTCACCCTCACCACGAGCAGGGTGACCGTCACGCACGGGTCCAGCGCCCGCGCCACGTTGCGGGTCGACCGCGCCGCCCTGGCCGCACGGCCGGGCTACTACATCGCCACCGTCACGGCCCGGGGCCCCGGACACCGGCTGGTCGCCACCACCCCGGTCAGCTTCCACGTCGAGCCGCGCATGGTCGACCTGACGGTCGACACCAGGCCCATGGCCGACGCGCCGGAGGGCGCCGACACCTGGGTCGGTGTCCTGGTGACCAACCTCGACGACCCGTACGTCTCCGCCGGTGACGGGTTCTTCCGGCCCGGCGGCTCGGTGACGGTGCGGGTCGCCCCGGGCCGCTACGCGGTCACCGGCGCGTTCAGCTCGTACGACCCGCTCACCGACGCCCAGGCGGGCGCGTACGTCGGCACCACCGACCTGTCGGTCACCGGTGCCCGCAGCGTCGTCCTCGACCCGGCGACGGCACGACCCGTGACGGCGACCGTCGACGGGGCGCCCACCACGCCGATCCTCACGTCGTTCGTCCTCCAGCAGACCACGAGGAACGGCCTGAGCTGGTGGAACAGCGTCACCGGCCTCGGCGGCGGCGCGAAGGTGTCGGTGTCGCCGCTGCGCAGGCCCGGCATCGGGTCGCTGCGCACGTACGCCGCGTTCTACCTCCAGTCACCGCAGGGCACGGTGGACCCCTACGCCTACGACCTCGTCCACGAGTACGAAGGCGGCGTGCCGGCCGACCCGTCGTACCGGGTGAGCCGGGCCGAGCGGACCCGGCTCGCGCGCGTCGACCAGCGGTTCCAGCAGGTGGACTCGCCGGAGATGTTCACCTCGCTGCGGCGCTCCATGTACGCGCCCGACGGGCTGTACCTGACGCAGCTGCGCACGTTCGGCCTGCCCACGCGGCGTACCGACTACCTGTCGCCGGGCTACCTCTACCTCGACGAGGGCGTCTACGGCGGGCTTCCCGCCCAGGAGCAGGTACGCAGCTACCGGCCCGGCAGCCGGCAGTCGCGGATCTGGGCGCGCCAGCCGCTGCACTCGGACTGGGTCGACGGGCTCGTGACGATCGGCGACGTGTTCCCGTGCGCCACCGCGCCGTCGCGGACGCGGGGCAACCTGCACGTCGACCTCGCCATGCTCACCGACCAGCACGGGCGCGCCGACTGCCTCCAGGGCGGGACGATCGGGTTCAACCGGAAACTGTCGCTCTACCGCGACGGCGCGCTGATCGAGGAGCGGAACGCGTCGCGGGCAGACTTCACGGTGCCCCGGCAGGCGGCCGACTACCGGCTGACGTTCGACCTCGAGACGAGCCTCGTGCTGCCCGTCTCGACCCGCGTCACCACGTCCTGGACGTTCCGCTCGGCCGGGCCCGCCGGTACGGGAAGCGTGCCGTTGCCGCTGCTCGCGGTCGACTACGCGCTGCCGATGGACGACGGGAACCACATCGTCGGTGGCACGGGCGAGTTCACGGTCCGGCAGGCCCGGGGCGTGCCGGCGCAGAAGGTGACCTCCTTCCAGGTGTGGACGTCCACGGACGACGGCGCGACGTGGAGGGCCGCCCGGGTCACCCGGGACGGGGACACCTACCGCGCGGCCCTGCCGCGCCCCACCGCCGGGCAGGCCGTCTCCCTGCGGGTGAAGGCGGACGGCAACGGCGGCAGCGGCATCGACCAGACCGTCATCCGGGCGTACCGGGCCGGCTGACCGCCGCTGGACGGACCGCGGCCCCGGCACATCGTGCCGGGGCCGCGGGTCCGGCCGGTATCAGGCCTTCTTGCAGGAGGACAGGACGCCGACCACGCCGACGCCGGTGGGCTTCAGCGGCAGCTTCGTGGAGGCCGCGGGGCACCTCGGCACGGTCAGGTCGTAGACGCCGCGACCGAAGGTCGCCGAGGTGAGCTGGCGGGTGGGCTCGTGGTACCGCAGGTACATGACGGGCGCCTGCGGCAGGTCGGTGCCGAGCGCCGCCCACTCGCCGCCGTTCCACGCCGACATGAACACCCCGACGTCGGTGCCGACCAGCAGGAGGCCGTCGGCGGTCGGGACGATGCTGTTCACCGGCGCGTCCGGCAGGCCTTGGCCGATGTCGCTCCACGTCCGGCCGCCGTCGCGCGTGATCATGACGTGCGGGCGGTCGCTGCCGGAGCGGAACCCGGAGAACGTCGCGTAGGCGATGTCCTCGTCGGTCGGGTGCACCGCCACCCGGGTGACCCACGTGCCGGGCAGCTGCGCCGGGTCGACCTGGTGCCAGGTCCCGCCGAGGTCGTCGGTCCACCACAGCCGGCCGTCGTCGGTGCCGACGTACAGCGTGTCGCCGTCACTGGGCGCGGCGGCGATCGTCGTGATCGTGCCCCACGGGTAGCCGGACGGGTCGTTGGGGCCGCCGCCGGTGAGGTCCGGGCTGATCGGCGTCCACGTGCGACCGTTGTCGGTCGACCGGTTGACGATGTTGCCGGCGTAGTACATGACGTCCGGGTCGCTCGGGTCGAACTGCAGCGGCGTGAGCCAGTTGCGCCGGGCCGAGGTCGTCTGACCGGCGCCGATGGTCTGCCGCGGCGCGGCGCCGGAGTTCTCCGACCGGTAGCAGGAGCCGTACTGGCTGCAGCCGAAGACGATCGTCGGGTCCTCCGGGTGGATGATCACCTGGAGGCCGTCGCCGCAGCCGATCGCGGACCACGGCCCGCCGACGCCGGTGTAGCCGCGGTTGCAGCCGTTGTCCTGCGCGCCGCCGACCTTCAGCACCGGGTCGGTCTCGGCCACGTCCACCGTGTAGAACTGCGTGTACGGCTCGTAGGTCGACTTCACCCAACCGCCGGCCCCGTTGGCCTCCGAGCGGTAGAAGCCGCCGTCGTTGCCCAGGTAGACCCGACCGGGCACCTTCGGGTCCCAGCGCATCGTGTGCTGGTCGGCGTGCACCCCGCCCACCGACGAGAAGCTCTGCGCGCCGTTGGTCGAGCGCATCAGGTTCACGCCGGTCAGGAACACGTGGTCGGCGTTGGTGGGGTCGACGAAGAGCTTGCCGAACCACCAGCTGAACGTCGACTGGGACGCCTGGCCGGCGGTCACGGGGGTCTGCGTCCAGGTGTCGCCGCCGTCGTCGGACCGGTAGAAGGCGCGGAACGGGCCGAGCGCGGTCCCGACGTACGCGTAGAGGCGCTGGGGGTCGTTCGGGGCGAGCGCGAGACCCCAGCGGCCCTGGTCGGCGTCGGTGGGCAGGCCGTTGGTCATGCGCTGCCAGGTCCGGCCGCCGTCGTCGGAGCGCCACAGGCTGGAGCCCGGGCCGCCGTAGGTGCGCTGGTGCGGTTCGCGCAGGTGGTCCCACATGGCGGCGTACATCCGGCGGGGGTTGGTCGGGTCGATGAGGACCTCGGTGGCGCCGGTCGTGGGGTTCGGCGGCGCGAGGACCTGCCGCCAGCTGTCGCCACCGTTCTCCGAGAGGTAGACGCCGCGCTGGCCGCCGGGCTTGAAGAGGTTTCCGCTGGCGGCGGCGAAGATGCGGTCCTCGTCGGTCGGGTCGATGGCGAAGCGGGCGATGGCGTGGCTGTCGCGCAGGCCGACGTGCCGCCAGGTCTTGCCCCGGTCGGTCGAGCGGTAGATGCCGTCGCCTCCGAAGGTGATCGAGCCACCGCCGGGCTGGGCCTCGCCGGTGCCGGCGAACAGGACACCGTCGCTGGTCATGGCGACGGCGCCCATGCTCTGCGTCCCGTCGTCCGGCCAGGCCGTCTCGAACGTGGCGCCGGCGTCGCCGGAGCGCCAGATCCCGCCGGACGCGGCGGCGATGAAGACCTGGTCCGGCACCTGCGGGTCGACGGCGATGTCGACGACCCGGCCGCCGATGTTGCTGGGGCCGAAGAACGACCACGGCCGCTCGGCCAGGTGCCGGTACGCCTTGCGGGTGTGCGCAGCGACCAGGTCGGCCTCGCCGCGGGCCTTCGTGTACTTGGCGGTGGAGAGATCGGTGCTGCCGTCGCTCATCCGCTGGGCGGTCATCCACTCGTCGGGCAGTTCCATCGGGCCGGTGGGGGTGCTGGTGGCGAGCGACACCTCCTGGGTGGGCCCTGGCGTCGATGAGGCGGTCAGCGCGACTGTGGCGAGCAGCGCGACAGCCGCCGTCATGGTGAGGCCGCGATATCGGCGGATGAGCGTGAGCTTCATTCGGGTCTCCCTGTTGGCGGGGGTCGTGGGAAAGCGGTCTCCACCGTGCACGCTAGACAGGGGAGTGAGCCGGGTCACCGAGCAACTGTCGCGAATGCCGTCGGCCTCTTAGGACACCTGTCGAGGCCCGCACCAGCGCTGTCGGCAGCCGGCGGTTGCGGGTGCGCGACGACGGGCCCGGCAACGGGGCTGGACCCTATGTAGAGTTCCGATATAGTGGGCCGGTGCGTATCACCGTCCCCGTCACCAAGGTCCTCGCGGCCCTCCTCGCCGATCCCGGCGCCGAGTGCTACGGGCTGGACCTCATGAAGGTCACCGGTCTGCCCAGCGGCACGCTCTACCCGGTCCTGCACCGGTTGCAGAGCGCCGGCTGGCTCGACGCGCACTGGGAGGCGATCGACCCCGCGGCCGAGGGCCGGCCCGCGCGCCGCTACTACCGGCTCACCCCCGAAGGCGCCGTCGCGGCCCGCCGGGCACTCGCCGAGCTGCGCGCCCTGACCACCGACGGACGGCAGTCCTGGGGTGGCGCCGAGCCGACGGGCGCACCGGCGTGGTGACCCGCCGGCTCGCCGAGGCCCTGCTCCGGGCGGCCACCCGGCGTTGGCCCGCCGAGTACCGCGACGAGCTGGGGCGCGAGTGGAGCGCGGAGCTGCACGTGCTGACCGCGCAGCGGCAGCGTCTGCGGATGCTCCGCTACGCCGCGAGCCTCGCCGCCAGCCGACCCGACGGCCCGCTCGCCGGTCCGCGCGCGGTCCGCGGGCGGGCCGGGCGCACCGCCGCCGCGCTGCTGCTCGCCCCGGTCGCCGGCGTCGGGATCGTGCTGGTCAGCGCGGTCGTGATGGCCGTCGTGGTGAACGGGTTCCTCGCGACGACCGTGAGCTGGTCGACACGTGCGCAGTTGCCGCTGCTGACGGTCCTGACCGCCGCGTTGGCGCTGCTCCTGGCCCGGTTCGCGGCGCGCTGGGGTCGCCGCAGCGCCCTCGCCGGGCCGCTGCGTACGGCCCTCGGCGTCATGCTTCCGGTCGGCGTCACCGCCGTCCTCCTCGAGTACGTGCTGAATCGGGGCACCCAGGGCCTGATCCGGGCCGCCCCCGGCCTGGTGAGCTGGCTGACCCTGCTCACCCTCGTCCTGTGGGGCGCGTCGGCGCTCGCCGGTCGCGGCCGTGTCCGGGCCGCGTGGTGGTTCGGCGTGCTCGGCGCCCTCGTCGTGGCCGACGTGTCGGTCGTCCTCACCGTGGTCAACGCGATCCCCGCCGGCCCCCAGACCGTCGTCGACGGCCTGCCGCAGGCCGACACGGTCGACCGGATCTCCGCACCCCTCTGGCTCTTCGCGAGCTGGACGGACTGGTCGTTCGGGCTCCCCAGGCCGACGCCGTGGGAGCTGTTCCTGATCACCGATCTGGTGGAGGTGCAGCCCTACCTCTACCTGGCGGTCAGCCCGTACGCGCTCGCGTACGCCGTCAACGCCGCGCGGTCCGCGCCGCCGGCCGACGCGGCGCCGCCGGCGGGGTTGCCCGCCTGAGCGGGCCGGTCACCGGCCACCGCGCCCGGCGGGGCGGCCACCGGCCTCCCGCCTAAGCGGGCCGGCGGGTCGCGTGCGCCCGGCGGCTCAGCGGCTCTGGAACTCCGGCAGCCCCGCGTCGTCGCTGTCCGGGCCCACCACGGCCGTGAGCGTCGTCCCGTCGGCGCAGAGGGCGGTGGCCCGCAGGTACGTCCGCCGCTGCTGCGCCCGCATGAGCACCTCGGCCTCGAAGATCTCGTCCTCCACGCGGAGCAGGTCGACGTCGTCGCGCCGCTCGTAGTGGGCCCGCACGTCCAGCGGCGTCATGCGGACGACGGCCTCGACCGTCGTGAGCGCGCCCTGCGGGACGACCGACGTGACCCGTGCCCCGTCGGGCAGCAGCAGGCCCGTGACGTCGGCGTCGACCTCGGCGTCGGCGTCGAGCGGCACCCGGTCGCAGCTCGGCAGGTTCGCCAGCATGCCCGGGCCGCGACCGGCCGGTTGCGGGGCGTCCGTCCCGCCGCACGCCGTCAGGAGCAGCGGGACCGTGGCGGCGACGGCCAGCGTCCGGAGTCTCACCGCCGCAGCATGGCACGCTCAGCGCAGCACGCGCCACCGCCGGACGGCGAGCAGCAGCGCGGCGATGACGACGGCAGTGACCACCATGAGGACGGTCGTGATCAGGGCGCCGTAGGCGAAACCGGAGAACTCGAAGGCCTGGTCGAAGATGTAGACGGGCAGGTAGAGGGTGGCGTTGGCCGGGCGGCCGTCGGTGAGGACGTACGCGGGCACGAAGTTCACCTGCAGTGTCAGGATCGTGTCGCGTACGGCGAGCAGGAGCAGCACGGGTGCGAGCAGCGGCAGGGTGAGCCGGCGCAGCTGCC
The DNA here is from genome assembly GCF_036184225.1 of Micromonospora globbae. Classification (NCBI taxonomy): domain Bacteria; kingdom Bacillati; phylum Actinomycetota; class Actinomycetes; order Micromonosporales; family Micromonosporaceae; genus Micromonospora; species Micromonospora globbae. Next base: position 2,393,631 of record NZ_CP108084.1, on the reverse strand, counting down.
CGAACGGGCCGCAGCCCTCCAGGGCCGCCGCCTCGTAGAGCCGCCCGTCGAGCAGCCGCCGGGCGGCGAGGACGACCAGGAAACCCTCCCCGATGGGGAACACCAGCATCAGGGCGACGGCCACCCGGGCGGTGCCCGGGTCCGACAGCCACGTGAACCCGGGATGGCCGACGAGCCCGAGCACCTGGTTGAGCGGGCCGTACAGCGGGTTGAGCACCCACAGGAAGAGCACCGCGAGGGCCACGTCGGGCACGACCGTCGGCAGGTACACCGCTACCCGGAACCAGCGGCCACCCGGTCGCGGCGCCGCGAGCAGCAGGCCCAGACCGACGGCGGCGAGCAGCCGCAGCGGCACCGCCAGCGCCACGTGGACCGCCGACGCCTCCACGCTGTCGAGCAGGAAACCGTCGGCGACCATCCGCCGTACGTTGGCGAAACCGACGAACTGGGGATCGCGGGTCAGCCCGGTGTGGTCGGTGAACGCGTAGCCGACGTTGAGCAGCGCCGGCAGCGCGATCAGCAGGCCGACCGCGACCGCGTACGGCGCGAGGAACGCCCACGCGGTCAGCGGCCGGCGGGACCGGTCGGCGCTCACCGCAGGCGCCGCCCGCTCGCCGTGTCGAACCGGTGCAGCCGACCCGGGTCCGCGCGCAGCCGCACCTCGTCGCCCGGGCGGACGCCGGGGCGCGGGCCGGTGCGGACGGTCAACCGGGTGCCGTCCGGGCAGCGGGTCAGCAGGATCGTCTCGCTGCCGAGCGCCTCCACCGCCTCGACCGCGGCCCCGACCGGCCCGTCGGGATCGAGCGCCAGGTCCTCCGGGCGGACGCCTACGGTCACGTCGTCGGCGCCGCCGAGCACGCCGCCGCCGGGGACGAGGTTCATGGGCGGGCTGCCCAGGAAACCGGCCACGAATACGTCCGCCGGCTCGTCGTACACCTGCTGGGGCGGCCCGACCTGGCGGACCCGGCCCCGGTCGAGGACGGCGACGCGGTCGCCGAGGGTCATGGCCTCGGCCTGGTCGTGGGTGACGTGGACGGTCGTCGTGCCGAGCTCCCGGTGCAGGGTGATCAGCTCGGCGCGGGTGGCGAAGCGCAGCGGCGCGTCCAGGCTGGCCAGTGGTTCGTCCAGCAGGTAGACGGTCGGTTCGCGCAGCAGCGCGCGGGCCAGGGCGACGCGCTGGCGCTGGCCGCCCGAGGTCTGGTCGGGGTAGCGGTCGAGAAGCTCCCCGATGCCGAGCCGGTCGGCGGCGGCCCGGGCCCGCCGTTCGGCCTCCTGCCGGCGGACCCGGCGCACACGCAGCCCGAACGTCAGGTTCGCCAGGACGGTGAGGTGCGGATAGAGCGCGTAGTCCTGGAAGACCATCGCGACGGCCCGCCGGTGCGGCGGGATCCGGGCGACGTCCTGCCCGTCGACGAGGATACGGCCGCCGTCGGGCCGGTCCAGGCCGGCGACCAGTCGCAGGATCGTCGACTTTCCCGAGCCCGAGGGGCCCACGAGGGTCAGCAGCTCGCCGGCGCGCACCTCCAGGTCGACGCCGTCGAGGGCCACGACCCGCCCGTACGACCGGGTGAGCGACTCGAGGCGGACGGCCCCGCGCTCACCCACCCGTGCCCGCCGGCAGGCTGAAGAGCGGGCGGATCTTCTCCTCCAGTTGTCGCAACCCCTCCTCCCGGCCGACCCGGCCGTAGAAGACCTCCTCGAGCAGGGCGTCCGCCTCCCGCTCGACGCGGGACCAGGTGCCGGTGCGGGGAGTGGCCCGCAGGTGCGGCTCGGCGTCGAGGTAGACGCGGGACGACGCGGGCGGCTTGGCCGGGTCGAGGAACGCGGGGGAGTTCGCCACGTCGAGCCGCGACGGCACGGTACGCCCCGAGGCGGCCAGGATCCGCTGGCCCTGCTCGCCCATGGCGAACTCGATGAACCGCCACGCGTCGTCGTGGTCGGGACGGCCGGCGCTCATGCAGTACGCGTCGCTGTGCAGGATCGACGCGGGCACCCCGCCGGGCGCCACCGGCAGCGGCGCGGCGTCCCACGTGAAGCCGTCGATCGTGCGCAGCGTGGGGACGGCCACCCGGCTGTTGAGGTACATGCCGAGGGTGCCGCGCAGGAAGCGGGCCTCGCTCGACTCGCTCTGCTCCTCGGCGTCCGGGGGCACGACGTGGTGCGTGAGCTGGAGGTCGAGGAACCAGTCGACGGCCTTCCGGGTGGCCGGGTCACCGGTGAGGGTGAGGGTGGTCGGCCGGGCCGGGTCGTCGACGAGCTCACCCCGGTTGGACCAGACGAACGGCGCGAGCCGCGGGATCGACGGCTCCACGCCCAGGCCGTACGTGCCGTCGCCGGTCAGCGCACGGGCGGCGGCGAGCAGGTCGTCCCACGTCCAGCCGGCGCGCGGCGGCGGCACACCCTTGGCGGCGAAGAGGTCGGCGTTGTAGTAGACGACCAGCGACGACATGTTCTGCGGCAGGCAGGTCAGGGTCTTCCCGTCGAAGCGGAAGGCGTCCAGCGCCCGCGGGCTGAAGTCGCTCTCGTCAAGGGCGGTGCTGCGATCCAGGTAGGACTGCACCGGCTCGATGGCCTGCTGGGCGGCGAACTGCCCGTACCGGCGGTAGTTGAGCAGGAACACGTCGGGCGGCTGACCGCCGGCGAACGCGGTGGTCAGCCGCGCCATCAGCTCGTCCTGGGTGGCGACCGGGGACAGGTTGACGGCGACGTCGGGGTGGGCGTCGGAGAACGCGTCGACGAGGCCGCGGTAGCCGGCGATCTCCTCGGCGTCGCCGAAGAGCACGACCGTGATCCCCGAGTCGTCCGCCGCGTCGCCGCCGCTGTCACAGGCGACGGCGCCGAGCAGCAGCGCGGCGGTGACCAGGGCGGCACAGCGTCGGAAGCGGCTCACCTACGACCTCCAGATCTCAGGGCGGCCAGCGGATCGTCGTGCAGCAGGATCCGCTGCGCCAGCAGGAACACCACCACGCACGGCAGGGTCGCCACCACACAGCCGGCCATGAGCAGTGGCCAGTCCGTCGGGTTCAGCAGTCGCAGGAACTGCAGGCCCAGCGGGTACGTGTAGCGGTCGCCGCGGTGCAGGTACAACAGCGGGTCGATCAGGTTCGACCAGTGGAACGTGAACGCGAGCACGGCCACCGCGAGGGTCGCCGGCCGCACCTGGGGCAGCGCCACGCGGCGCCAGACGGTGAGCCACCCGGCCCCCTCCAACCGGGCGGCCCCGAGCTGGCTGTCCGGCACGCCGCCGAAGGCCCAGGCGTACAGCAGCACGAGGAAGGGGCTGCCGGCGAGCAGCGCCGGCGCCAGCAGCGGGACGTACGTGTCGACGACCCCGGCGAGCCGGAACAGCTCGAAGCGGGTGGCCCAGACGGCGGTGACCGGCACGAGCAGCACCGCCAGCAGGCCGAGCACGGCCCGCCGCCGGGCCGCCGGCGTGAGCAGCCGCAGCCCGAAGCCGGTCAGCGAGGCGACGACGACCGTCAGCGGGACGGCGACCGCGACGACCATCGCCGAGTTCGCGAGGTAGCGGAAGAGGGGGATCAGCTCCGGCAGCCGGGCGTACGCGGCCACGGTCGGCTCGGGCGGGAGCAGCTCCAGGGTGCGGGGCGGGGGCCGGCCGGCGGGCCGGAGCGAGCCGACCACCATGAACCACAGTGGGGCGGCGAACAGGGCCGCGAACAGCGCCGGCACCACGAACCGCCCGATGATCCGCGGTGCCGCGGAGGGGCCCGAGGACCGCACGTCCCGCCCTTCCCGCCAACTGGTTGGCGTGCTCGTCCACGTCTCCCCGCCACCGGCTGGCATCGCCCATCGCCCAGCCCGGTGGCGGGTGTGCGGCCGAACCTATGGCCCGGCGGCGCACCCGTCATCGGGCACCTGTTGGAATCCCCCGCCCACCGCTCCTACGCCTGTCGCAGTCCTCGGGGTCACGCTGGGTGGCGGTGGCGTACGACAGACGTAGGAGACGCCGACGATCAACTTCCGCACCTGTCCGATGACCGGGCCACCCCCGGATTCCTAGGGTTCCACCATCTGCCGCACCGGCGGCCCGCCGACCCTGCCCGGGACGGCCGTGCCGGTGCCGGACCAGGGAGGAGCACCATGCGAACCAGGAGGAGCTGGTGGCGTGCGTCGGTGGTGGTCATGCTGACCGCCGCCGTCGGCCTGCCGGCGGCCGCCGCGACCGCGAAGCCGGCCGCGGAACGTCTCGGACCGGTCGTCCGGGACGGAGTCACCCAACCGGTGTTCGGGTACGCCGACGCGATCCGCGAGCGGGTATTCGTCACCTCGGACGTCGACACCGACGGCGACGGCGCGCGTGACGTCGTCGCCATGGACATCATCCGGCCCAAGGCCAGCGACGAGGGCCTGCGCGTGCCGGTCGTCATGGACGCGAGCCCGTACTACTCGACGGTCTGCCGCGGCAACGAGAGCGAGTGCAAGGAGGACGTCGACGGCGACGGCCTCAACGACAAGTGGCCGCTCTTCTACGACAACTACTTCGTCCCGCGCGGCTACGCGGTGGTGCTGCTCGACATGATCGGCACCAACCACTCGACCGGCTGCCCGGTCACCGGCGGGTACGCCGACAACATCAGCGCGCCGACGGCCATCGACTGGCTCAACGGCCGGCGCCCGGGGCGCAACGCCGCCGGTGAGCCGGTCGTGGCGACCTGGCACAACGGCCGCACCGGCATGATCGGCAAGTCGTACGACGGCACCCTCGCCAACGCGGCGGCCGCCACCGGCGTCGAGGGCCTCACCACGATCGTGCCGATCTCGGCCATCTCGAGCTGGTACGACTACTCGCGCAGCAACGGCCTGGTCACCCGCGCCAACAACTACTCCGGCAGCCTCGCCAACACCGTCACCAACCCGGACCGGCGGGCGTACTGCGCGCCGGTGCGCACCCAGTTGGGCGTGGACGGCGACGACGTGACCGGCGACTACAACGACTTCTGGGCCGAGCGGGACTACGTCCCGCACGCCGACCGGGTGCGCGCCAGCGTGTTCGTGGTGCACGGCATCAACGACAACAACGTCCGTCCGGACCACTTCAGCAAGTGGTGGGACGCGCTCGCGGAGAACGACGTCCCCCGCAAGCTGTGGCTGACCGGCACCGGCCACGTCGACCCGTTCGACTTCCGCCGCGGCGAGTGGGTGGACACCCTGCACCGCTGGTTCGACTACTGGCTGCACGGCATCCAGAACGGGATCATGAAGGAGCCGCGGGTCGACGTCGAGCGGGCCCCGGACGTGTGGGAGACCCACCGCGACTGGCCGATCCCGGGCGCCCGCCCGACCCAGGTGTTCCTGCGGCCGGGCGCCGAGGGGGAGGCCGGCGGCCTGTCGGTCCGCCCGAACGCCGGCAAGGCGTCCCGGACCTTCCAGGACACCCCGACCATGAGCCAGACGAACGCGATCCGGCACCCGTCCGACCCGGCGGCGAACACCGAGAACCGGCTCGTGTTCCTGTCCCAGCCCCTGAAGGCGCCGCTGCACATCTCCGGCACGCCGGTCGTGCGGATCAAGGCGTCGGTGAACGGTGAGGACACGAGCTTCGCCGGGCTGCTCGTGGACTACGGCACCCGGCCGCGGTTCAGCACGGCCGGCGACGGCATCGCGACGCTGACCGAGGAGGACTGCTGGGGCGAGGCGGCCACCTGGGGCGGGCACGCCGAGGACGCCTGCTACCGGCAGACCCGCAAGACCATCGCCACCGACGCGCAGGAGCTGGTCACCAAGGGCATCCTCGACGGGCTGAACCTCGACTCGCTGCGCGTGTCGACTCCGCTGGTGCCGGGGCAGAAGAACGCGGTCGACGTGCCGCTGCTGCCCGAGGACTACGTCTTCGAGGCCGGTCACCAGATCGGCGTGGTCCTGCTCGGCTCCTACTCCGGCTACAGCAGCCGGGCCAAGCAGAACCGGGCGGAGATCACTGTGCACTTCGACAGCAGCCGGATCGAGCTGCCGGTGGTCGGCGGCCGGACGGCCGCCGTCCGGGCCGGGCTGTAGCGACACCCGAACCGACGGGCGGGGCGGCCAGGCCGCCCCGCCCGTACGGCGCCCGACGTGTGCCGCCCGTACGGCGCCCGACGTGTGCCGCCCGTACGGCGCCCGACGTGTGCCGCCCGTACGGCGCCCGACGTGTGCCGCCCGTACGGCGCCCGACGTGTGCCGCCCGTACGGCGCCCGACGTGTGCCGCCCGTACGGCGCCCGACGTGTGCCGCCCGGTCAGCTCTCCGGGCGGTACGCGCCGTCAGCTCTCCGGGCGGTACGCACCGGTGAGCCGACCGAGCTTCAGCGCCAGGTGCAGGCAGAGCCGCTCGTTGCCGTTCTTCAGGTCGGTCTCCGCCAGCTCCTCGATGCGCTGCAACCGGTAGTACAGCGTGGTCCGGTGCAGCCGTAGCTGTTCCGCCGTGGCGTGGGCGTTGCCGGCCAGGTCCAGGTACCGCTCCAGCGTCTGCAACAGCACGGGGCTGGGCTGCTCGCGCAGGAGCCGGTCCAGGCCCGGATGCACGTCGGCCATGTCGAGGCGCCGGCCCTCCAGCCGCGACAGCACCCGGTAGATGCCCAGCCCCGACCAGGAGACGACGCTGCCGAGAGCCGGCAGCCGCACGCCGACCCGGGCGGCCTGCAGCGCCTCGCCGTACGACCCGAAGGCGTCGGACAGGCCCGGGCGCGTCTGCCCCACCCCGACGACCGAGCGGTCGACGCAGGCGAGCCCCCGCGTGGCGTGGCGCAGGTTGTCGTCGAGGAGCTTCGCGGCCGTCTCGGGGGAGGGACGGCCCGCCCCCCGCCCGCCCGCGAGCAGCAGCACCCCGTGGTCGTCACGCACCAGGTGCAGCGCCTCCCGACTGCCGACCCAGCGCCGGGTGGTGACCAGCGCCTGTTCGAGCGCGAGCCGGGCCACCTCGTCGGGCACCCGGTCGTCGGGCGGGACGAGCTGCGCCACGAGCGCGGTGGCGGGCCCGTCGGCGATCATCCCCGCCTCGCGCAGGGCCTGCACCGAGCGGTCCCGGGTCGCCTCGCTGTCCGACAACAGCGTTCGGGCCGCCTCGGACTCGCGTTGCGAGGCCAGCTCACCGAGCAGGTTCTCCCGGTAGAGGGCCAGGGACAGCTCACTCATCAGCCCGGTGGCGGCGATGTCCGCGTCCGCCATCGTGCCGTCCGGGTCGATGAACCACACGAATCCCAGGAGCAGATCCTGGTGGCGTATCGGCACGCAGACCCGTGGCAGCAGGTCCAGTTCCTTCGACGCCGGCGTGCGCACAGGCTCGCGGGCGTCCATGATCCCGACGTTGCGGAACCACGCCATCACCTCCGGCGTGGTCTGGCGGCGCAGGATCGACGCCCGCCGTACGCCGTCCATCACGCCGGTGTGTTCGCTGTAGACCACGACGCGCTGGCGCCGGTCCTCGATCAGTGCTGGTCGACCCGCGTACGCGGCGAGCGCGTCAACCAAGCGTTGCAGCTCACCCTCCATTGGGCTCCTCCGGTCGCCCCTCACTGGACCTTCCACGACGGACAGGTACCCGTCGGTGCGCCCCACCGAGCCTCGATGGCCCGGCCGCGCCAGGGCCGCACAGAACGATCATGCTGGTCGGCATCGACCGGGACAACCGTCTACCCGGCCGTAGCCAGCGGCCCGGCACCCGGGAAGCCCGGGATCGCCCGTTTTCCGTACGCCGGGGCGACCCGTCCCCCACAGTGGTGCCGTGGGCATGAGCGGGTTGCGGACGGACCTGTACGAGCTGCGGATGGCGGCCAGCTACCTGCGCCGCGGCATGACCGACCGGGCGACGTTCAGTCTCTTCGCCCGCCGGCTGCCGCCCCGGCGCGGCTTCCTCGTGGCCGCCGGGCTGGCCGAGGCGCTGACCTTCCTCGAGGAGTTCGCGTTCGACGCCGCCGACCTGCGCTATCTGCGCGACGTGGGCGGCTTCGACCAGCCGACCCTGGCCGCGCTGTCGGCGCTCCGCTTCACCGGCGACGTGTGGGCCGTCCCCGAGGGACGGGTGGTGTTCGCCGACGAGCCGCTGCTGGAGGTGACGGCCCCGATCGCCGAGGCGCAGCTCGTGGAGACCGGCGTGCTCAACATCGTCACGTTCCAGACCACGATCGCCAGCAAGGCGGCCCGCTGCCGGCTCGCGGCCGGCGACGCCCAACTGGTCGACTTCGCGTTCCGGCGCACCCACGGCATCGAGGCGGGGGCGGGGGTGGCCCGCGCCTCGGCCATCGCCGGCTTCGCCGCGACCAGCCACGTCGAGGCGGCGCGCCGCTACGGTCTCGCACCGTCCGGGACGATGGCCCACTCCTACGTCGAGGCGTTCCCGGACGAGCGGTCGGCGTTCCGCGCCTTCGCCACCGACTCCCCCGACAACCCGATCTTCCTCGTGGACACGTACGACACGCCCGCCGGCGTGCGCGCCGCCGTCGACGTGGTCGCCGAGCTGGGGCTGACCGGCCCGCTGGGCGTACGGCTCGACTCGGGTGACCTCGCCGCGCTGGCCCGGCAGGCCCGCACGATCCTCGACGACGCCGGCTTGACCCACGCCCGGATCGTGGCGAGCGGCAGCCTCGACGAGGCCGCCGTCGCCGATCTCGTGGCCGCCGGCGCGCCCATCGACGCGTACGGTGTGGGCACGAAGATGGGCGTCTCCTACGACGCGCCGTCGCTGGACAGCGCGTACAAGCTGGTCGCGGTCGGCGACCGGCCGGTGCTGAAGCTGTCACCCGGCAAGGCCACCCTGCCCGGCCCCAAACAGGTCTTCCGGGACGCCGCCGGCGAGGCCGACGTGGTGGCCCGGCGCGACGAGCCCGCCCCCGGAGACCGGGAACCGCTGCTCGTGCCGGTCATGCGCGACGGCCGCCGCCTGGAACCCGCGGACCCGCCCGAGGAGGTACGCGCCGCGCGGCGCCGCCTCGACGCGGACCTGCGCTGGCTTCCCGAGCCGGCGCGCCGCCTCACCGATCCGACCCCGCTCACCGTCACCGTCAGCCCGGCGTTGCGGGCGCTGCACGACCGGGTGGCCGCAGAGGCCAGGCGGGGCGGCGCCTGACCGGGCCCGCGCCCGGGCGGCAAGAGGTGCACGCCCGTCGATGGCCGCTGGTCGCAGCGGCCGTCGCCGCTCGGCTCAGCCAGCCGTCCGCTCGTCGCGCCGAACCCCCCGGCTCATCGCCTGCCGCTGTCGGATGATCACCGTACGTGATTTCATTCCCCGCGCCGGCCGGCTTCCGCACCGAACTCGAGACGAGGAGCTGAGTGTGAAGAAGCGTCTACGAGTACGTCTCGCCGCCGTCGCCGCGCTGACCGTCGGCGCCGGCCTCCTGCCCACCACCGCGGTGGCCCAGTCCGGCGGGCACGCCGACTGGATCGGCAGCTGGTCCGCCGCCGTGGCCCGGCCGGGCACGTCCGGCACGTCGGCGGCCGGCTTCACCGACACGACCCTGCGGCAGGTGGCGCACCTGTCCGTCGGCGGTGACGGCGTCCGCCTGCGCATCAGCAACGTCTACGGCACCACCGCGCTGACCGTCGGCGCCGTCACCGTGGCGCCGCGCACCGGTGGCGCGGGCACCCCCCAGGTCGACCAGGGCGCCCTGCGCCCCGTGACGTTCGACGGCGAACGGTCGGTGACCATCCCCGCCGGCGTCGAGTGGTGGTCCGACCCGGTGCCGATGCGGGTGGCCGACGACTCCGACCTGGTCGTCAGCACCTACCTCCCGGGCCCCACCGGCCCGACGACCTGGCACCCCGCCGGCTACTCCACCTCCTTCCGCGCCACGGGCGACGCGACCTCCGACGCCGGGGGAGCGTTCACCCGCCTGGACACGGCGCGGTACTTCCTCTCCGGAGTGGACGTCGTCTCCCGCGCGGCCGGGTCGGTGGTGTTCTTCGGCGACTCGATCACCGACGGCGTCGTCTCGACGGTCGACGCGAACCTCCGCTACCCCGACCAGGTGGCGGACCGGCTGCTGCGGCGGCCCACGGCCCGGCAGTGCGGCGTGCTCAACGCCGGCATCAGCGGCAACCGGCTGCTGAACAACGCCGGGACGGCGGGCGACTCGGCCCTGGCGCGCTTCGACCGAGACGTCCTCGGCCAGGCCGGGGTCCGCAGCGTCGTGTTGCTGGAGGGCATCAACGACATCGGCAACAGCCGAGGCGCCCTCGAACCGGAGCAGCTCATCGCGGTCTACCGGCAGTTCATCGCCCGGGCGCACCAGGCGGGGATCCGGGTCGTGGGCGCCACGATCCTGCCGTACGAGGGCGCCGGCTACTACAGCGAGGCCGGCGAGGCCGACCGCCAGGCGGTCAACGAGTGGATCCGCACCTCCGGCGAGTTCGACGCGGTCGTCGACCTGGACGCCGCCACCCGCGACCCGGCCGACCCCGGCCGCCTCAACCCGGCGTACGACTCCGGCGACCACCTGCACCCCGGGAACGTGGGCTTCACGGCGATGGCCGAGGCCGTGAACCTCCGCGACATCTGCTGATGGAGGGCCGACCCATGCGCAGACGCGCCACCCTCGGCGCCGTGGTGGCGCTCGGGCTCACACTGGCCGGGCTCACCGCACCACCGGCCGCGGCGGCCGGACCGGCGGCCACCACGGGTGCCGTCACCGGCCCGGTGCACGCGCCCGACGGCGCGTACGTCGCCCGGGAGACCGTCGTCGGGCCGCGCCTGGTCGACCTCACGATCCAGTCACCGGCGCTCGGCGGGACCGCCGCCGTACGCCTGCTGACGCCCGACGGGTGGGAGCAGCGCCGGCCCGGGGACCGCTGGCCGGTCCTCTACCTGCTGCACGGCTGCTGCGACTCGTACGTGAGCTGGACGCGCTCCACCGACGTGGCGAGCATCCCGGAGCTGCGCGACGTGCTCGTCGTCATGCCGGAGGCCGGTGCCGCCGGCTGGTACAGCGACTGGTGGAACGGGGGCCGGGGCGGCACGCCCGCCTGGGAGACGTTCCACCTCGACGAGGTGCGCCGCATCCTGGAGCGGGGTTACGGCGCCGGTCCGAAGCGGGCGGTGGCCGGCCTCTCGATGGGCGGCTTCGGGGCCATGTCGTACGCGGCCCGCCACCCGGGCATGTTCCGGGCGGCGGCGTCGTTCAGCGGCGTCGTGCACCCGTCCCGCGACGCGTCCTACTGGCTGCCGTTCTTCGGCCGCACCGGGCTCGACCCGTACGACCTGTGGGGCGACCCGGTGGCGCAACGGCACATCTGGGCGGCCCACGACCCGTACCACCTGGCGAAGCGGCTGCGGCACACCGCGTTGTTCGTGGCCACGGGCGACGGCACCGCCGGCGGGCCGTTCGACCCGCCGGGGACGACCGACGGTCTGGAGGCGCTCATCCACGCCGAGAACGTCGCCTTCGTCGACCGCCTGCGGGAGCTGGGGATCTCCGTGCGGACCGACTTCTACGGGCCGGGCAGGCACAGCTGGCCGTACTGGGAGCGGGAGCTGCACCGGGCGCTGCCGACGCTGCTCGGCGCGCTCGGCACGGGTCGCGGCGCGGCGACCCACGAGGTCGCGCGGTAGCCCGCGGCGTCCGCCGGTGACCCTTTGTGGGTCACCGGCGGACGCCGGCTACCGCTCGGGGCCGCCCTCGACGGGGTGGACGGTGCGGGCGGCGACCGCGCGGAGCTTGTCGGGGTTGGCGACGTTGTGGATCGCGACGACGGAACCGTCCTCGTCCAGGTCGAGGGTGAGCGTGGCGATGACCCGGCCGGCGCCGCTGAACACGATGCCCGGCCACCCGTTGATCTCGACCAGTTCGACGGCCATGTCGGCGGGCTCGACCCCCTGGTAGGGGCGGGTCGCGATGCCCGCGAACCACGCGGCCACCCGCTCCGCGCCGGTCACCGGCCGCATCGCCTGACGCACCTTGCCGCCGCCGTCGGTCCACAGGGCCACATCGGGGGCGAGCAGCTGCATCAGCCCGTTGATGTCACCGCCGGTGGCGGCGGCGAGGAAGCGCTCGGTCACTTCCCGCTGCCGGGCACGGTCGGTGTGGAACCGCGGCCGCCGGGCCTGCACGTGCCCGCGGGCGCGGTGCGCGGCCTGGCGCACCGTCGCCTCGGACCGGTCGACGGCCTCGGCGATCTCGGCGTAGCTGAAGCCGAACGCCTCCTTGAGCACGAACACCGCGCGTTCGAGCGGGGTGAGCGTCTCCAGCACCACCAGCAGACCCATCGACACGGCGTCCGCGGCGGCCACCTCGTCGGCGGTGTCCGTGCTCGTCAGGATCGGCTCGGGCAGCCACGGCCCGACGTACGTCTCCCGTCGGGCCTGCGCGGACCGCAGCCGGTCCATCGCGACGTTCGTGACGATCCGCACCAGGTACGCCTTCGGGTCGGCGACCTGCGACCGGTCGGCCGCCGACCACTTCAGCCACGCGTCCTGTACCGCGTCCTCGGCGTCGGCCGCCGTGCCGAGGATGCGGTAGGCCACGGAGAACAGCAGGTTCCGGTGGTCGTCGAAGACGCTGCCCCGCCGGTCGGTGGTCATCGGGTGTACCGGCCGCCGCGCCGCCACGCGAACGATCCGACGGCCGGGTACCTCTGGAGCCGACGGAACGACGGCCACCCTGACGAGCTCACCGTCTCCTTGTACCAGACGGCGGCGCGACCGGTCAGGTAGAGCCGCTTGGGGCTGTCGTCAGGGTGGGTGAACTGGATCACGGCGTCGCGGCGGCCGAGGCTCACAGGAGCGTGCAGGTAGCCGAACCGGAACGGGCGTGGCTGCCGGCCGTCCAGCTCCCGCGCGATCGACAGGGCCGCGTGCACACCCGTCGGCATGCCGCTCTGGCAGGTGCCGTGCATCACCCCGTAGCGCTGCCGGACCGCGGCCGCGTCGCCGATCGCGTACACCTGCGGGTGCGACACCGACCGCAGCGTCGGGTCGGTCACGATGCGTCCCCGCTCGTCGACCGCGAGACCCGCGGCGGCCGCCAGCGGCGGCACCCGGACCCCGCTGGTCCACAGCACCACGTCGGCCGGGACGCTGTCCCCGCCGGCCAGCTCCACCGACTCCGGCAGCACCTTGACGACCTCGACCCCGCTCACGACCCGGACGCCCAGCCGGGCGAGCGCGCGACGCAGGTGGGCCCTGGCCCCCGGCGTCATCGTCGCCCCCGGCTCCTGCCGGCCGACCAGCACGACGTCCAGGCCCGGGTGCCGCTCGGCGATCTCGGCCGCGCACTCCACGCCGGTCAGCCCGCTGCCGCACACCACCACGGTGCCGCCGCCCAGGCCTGCGAGCCGCCGCGCCAGCAGGTCGGCGTCGTGCGCGCTGTCGAGGGTGTACGCGTTCTCGTCCACGCCGGGAACGGCCGCGGTGTCGGCGACGGCGCCCAGCGCGTACACCAGCCGGTCGTACTCCAGCACCCGTTCGTCGTCGATCCGCACGCGTCGCGCGGCGGCGTCGACGCCGGTGACCCAGCCGCGCACGAACTCCACCCCGGTGCCCGCCAGCAGGTCCGGGATCCGCAGATCCGCCAGCCGCTGCCCCGAGGCGGTCTGGTGCAGCCGCAGCCGTTCGGTGAACCGCTCGTCGGCGTTCACGACGGTGATCCGCACGTCGCTGCGGCGCCGGGTGCGCCCGGCGAGGCTGGTCGCCGCGGCCAGTCCCGCGTACCCGGCGCCGAGAATCACGATCCTGTTCATGTGCCTGCCCCTTCTCGCGTTGTCGACGACCACGGGACGAGCCGGTACGGTCTGCCCGTGAAGCGCGGTGACGGGCGTCACACGGCGGGCGGGCCACGCCCGTCCGGTCCGGCACCCGCCGGTGAGCGTCCGGCCGTTGCCTTCACGCGCGAACCCGGGTGATCCTTGGCCGAAGGCGACAGCGGGGACGCCCCGGGTTGCCCGGGCGCGGCCGGCGACGGAACGGAGCACGATGACCGATCAAGGTGGACTGCACATCGGCCCCATCGGCACCCTCCGTTTCGGGCAGGACGTCGCCGAGCACGACGAGCGGCTCGACTCCTACTTCCTCCGGACCGGGACGTACTGGGCGTTGGTCCACGACGACGTCGACCTCGTCATCGGCGCCAAGGGCACCGGCAAGAGCGCCATCGCCCGGTTCCTGTCCAAGGCCGACGTCGACATCGAGCAGCTGAACGACGTCATCATCATGCCGGCCTTCAACATCCGCGGCTCGATCCTCTTCAAGCGACTGATCAACCAGGTCGACGCGGACGACGAGGGCATCTACCGGGACATCTTCCTGGCCTACATGGTGGGCCTGGCCGGGAACTACCTGGTCAAGACGTTCTCCGACACGGCCGACGTCGCGGCGCTGGAGGAGGGCATCCGTAGCTGCGGGCTGATGGTCGACGAACCGTCGCCGCACTCGGTGTGGCGGCGGGTGCTGAGCCGCATCCGGCCGCAACTGGGAACGACGATCGTCGTCAGCGACGGGGACGGGTCACCGGGCGCCCCGAACCGACAGGCGTCCGGCGACGCGTTGCTCGTCTCGCTGGACACCCTCGAAGGGCTGCTCGATCTCATCTACGCGGCGCTCGAGCGGTTGAACCTGCGCATGTGGATCCTCTTCGACCGGCTCGACGAGGCGTTCCCGGACCGGCGGGACGTCGAGGTGGCCGCCCTGCGCGGGCTGCTGCGCGCCCACCTCGACGTGTGCAGTTTCGGGATGCGACTGCGGCCCAAGCTGTTCCTGCGCCTGGACATCTTCGACCGCATCACGCAGAAGGAGGGGTTCGTCAACGCGACCCACCTGCGGACGACCCGGATCACGTGGGACTCGGACGCCATCCTGCACATGATCGCCCTGCGGGTCACGGCGGGCGCCGAGCAGCAGGAGCTGGTGAGCCCGGCGGTCAAGGACATGCTGACCACCTCGACCGGCCGCCGCCGTCTCTGCCGCAGCCTGTTCCCCCGCCGCATGGAGAACCTCGATCCGCTCGTGTGGCTGCTGCTGGTCACCGTCGACGCGACCCGCGAGTTCAACCCGCGCAACGTGCTGACCCTGCTGCGCAGCGCGCAGCTCGCCGAGATCCAGATCGCCATGCGGGACCGGGCCGGGATGTCCGCCCGCCGGGACACGTTCGTCCTCTCCCCCCGGGCACTCCAGCAGGGCTACCGGCAGCTCTCACTGGCGCGCATGCAGGACACCCTCTACGCCGAGAGCACGATCGCCCGGACGTACATCGAGAAGCTCCGCGGCCGTGCGGTCAGATTCACCCAGGCGGAGATCGCCGAGCGGCTGGGCGTCACCGGCGAGGAGCTGGAGGAGGTGCTCCGTGTGCTGCGGTACATCGGATTCCTCCGCAAGAACGAGGGCGTCTTCATCGTTCCGCCGCTCTACCGGCCGGCGTTCTTCGTGTCGATCCACGGCGCCGAGCTGCGACTGGGCGCGGCCGAGGCCGACGAGATGACCGGGCTCGCCGAGCCGGAGGAGACCGCCCGGCCCGACGACGACCCGGCGGCGGGCACGGTCGGCGGCGCGCCGGACGAGGTCGGGGAACCGCGCGACGACGACGGCGAGGCGGCGGCCGACGCCCCGGCGCCGGAGGCCGCGACGTCCGCCAAGCGCCGACGCCGCGGCCGCCGGCCGAAGCGCCGGGGCAGCAGCCGGGACGAGCTGGTCCCGACCAACACCCCCTCCGAGATCGGCGACCAGCTCGACTTCGCGCAGGAACTCGGCGACGCGCTCGGCAGCGACGAGGCGATGGTCGGCCTGCCGGCCGGCGACTCTCCGGTGAGCCTCGGCGTCGGCGACAGGTCGGGCGGGGCGTCGGCGCCGGCGGGTCCGACCTCGTCGCTCGTGGCCCGGACGGGAGCGTGGGCCGTCGGGCAGGCGCGGGAACTGGGGGAGCAGGGTGACCCGGTCGGCGGCTTCCACCTGCTCCACCCGGGCCACACCGGCCACGACGGCGCCGCCTGCGTGGCTGCCGACCTCGCCTACCTCTCCTGCGACGAGTCCACCATCGACCTGGCCGTCGAGATGTTGCGCAACGGCGGCGCGGAACGGTCCTGGCCGGCCCGGGCACGGTTGCTGGTCCTCGAGTTGATGAGGAACCACCTCGACGAGGCGCAGGCGCTGGTGGTGAGCGCGGCGAAGCGGTACCTGCAGGAGATCGCCATCGGCGTGGTGCGGATGGTGAGCCAGGTGCCGGAGCGGGAGGCCCAGTTCTGGCAGACCAGCCTGGCGTTCATCAGCGGACCGGACGCCCCCGTCTCGTCGCTGCGGCCGCTGTGGCCGATCCTCGCCGCCTCACGGGTGATGCCGATCGGCCGGCATTCGTGGGAGCGCGGCCTCGGCAACGTCACCGGCGACGTCGAGGAGCTGCGCAACCAGATCTGGACACGGGAGCTGTGGAGCCTGACCATCCGGCACATCGAGGGCTTCCTGCACGCGTACGCGAAGGGCGGCCCCATGTCGACGGCGCCCGTGCTTCTGCCGTACCAGATCCTGTCCTGCGCCTGCGTCCTGGAGAGCGCCGGCCGGCTCAGCCCAGCGCTGCGGGCGGGGATCGCGCGGTCTCTCGGCACGCACCTGGAGGGCACGGACCTCCGTAACCGTGAGCGGTTCCTGGAGTGGGTCCAGTACGCGCCGCTGGTGCTGGAGGTGGAGATGCCGGTCGGACCGGGCCCGGGGGCCGGCACGGGACAGCGGCGGAACGTGCCACGGCAGGGCGGCCGGAACAACGGGGGCGGCTGGCGCGGCCAGAGCCGCAACGTTCCCGACCAGGAACTGTGCGACTTCGTCGTACGCGTCGTCCAGGACGGGCTGTTCGAAGGGCGGCCCGGCATGCTGCTGTCCGAGATGGGCAATCGGCTGCTGGCGCGTTCTCCGGGCTTCAACTACCGGGCGCTCGGCTACACGTCGCTGCTGGACTTCGTCAATGCCGTGTCGGAGGCCGACAACCGGATCGTCATCCAGAAGACGGCCGAGAACCAACCCTACGTCGTGCTCGGCTGACTAGCTCTTCGAGTGGTCGAACCGCACCCTGCTGAACGCCGACACGAACATGGCCAGCAGCAGGACGACGAGGCTCGCCCAGACGACGGGCCCCGCGACGAGCGGGAGCCGCCCGTCGGTGCCCGCGAACACGACCAGCATGCTGCTGACCTCGCCCGCGGCGAAGACGGCGAGCAGCAGGGCCAGAGGCACCGACCGGAACGTCATGGTCATCCGCCCGTGCAGCCGGCCGAGCCCGTAACCGACGAGCGTCGCCCAGCGCTGCAGCACGAGCGCGATCGCCAGCGCCGGGAGGACCTGAGCCGACAGCGAATAGAACTCAACATTCCGCACGGACGCATGCTACTGAGCCCGGTCGACAGCACGGCCCGCCTCGACGCGCCGGGTGGGGTGCGACGACCGCGCCGACCGGGTCGCAACACGCGGTGATGTGCCGCTCAACGACCGGAACCCGCCGATCACCGCTCGTGCCTGTTCGCTGACCGCTCGCCGGCGGACGGCACCTGTGCCAGACCCGGGACGGCCCACGACGATCGAGACTGTTCGATCGACGGCTGTCGAAGGGGGAGGCGTCATGACGGGTGTACGGAGGCGGGACCTGCTGGCGGGAGCGGCCGGGGCGGCGGCGCTGGCCGGAGGCGGGACGGTGGCCGCGGAACCGGCGCTGGCCGGCCCGCGGGACGCGGCGGGGGACCGGAACCGGCGGGTCGCCCTGCGGGAGGGCACGGACGTGGCCGCCCAACTCTCCCCGGACGGCCGGATGATCGCCATGGACCTGGTGAGCGTGCTGTGGGTGCTGCCCGCGTCCGGCGGTCCGGCGCGGCGCCTCACCAGCGACCTGTTCGACATCGCCCAGCCCGACTGGGCGCCGGACAGCTCCACGATCGCCTTCCAGTCCTACCGGGACGGCGCCTTCAACCTGTGGCTGATCCGCCCGGACGGTTCCGGGCTGCGACAGCTCACCCACGGCCCGTACGACCACCGGGAGCCCCGCTTCTCGCCCGACGGGCGGCGCATCGCGTTCTCCTCGGACCTGACCGGCAGCTACGGGATCCACGTGCTCGACCTGGCCACCGGCGGGACGAGCGTCGTGGCGGACACCGGCGTCGAGGAGTACGAACCGGCCTGGTCGCCCGACGGCACACGGATCGCGTTCGTGGTCGCCAACACCCGCATCGACGTGGTCGACCTGGCCAGTGGCGCCCGCACCACGGCGGTGACCGCCCCGACCGGCGCCGTCCTGCACAGCCCCGCCTGGACCCCCGACGGCCGTGACCTGGTCTACCACCGGCTGCTCGACGGTCGCAGCGAGCTGTGGCGGGGCGACACGCCCCTGGTCACCGGCGAGGACACCTACCCCTTCCGGGTCTCCTGGCGCTCCGACCGCGAGTTCGTCTACGCCGCCGACGGCCGGATCCGCCGCCGCCGACTCGACGGAGGCCGCCGCCAGGACGTCGGCTTCGTCGCCGCGGTCACCGTGGCCACGCCCCGGTACCGCAAGCGGCGGCGGGACTTCGACTCCACCGTCCGCAGGCCGGTGGTGGGCATCGGCAGTCCCGTGCTGTCGCCGGACGGCCGGCGGGTGGCCTTCCGCGCCCTCAACGACATCTACCTCATGACCATCGGGCAGCCGCCCCGACCGCTGACCCGCGACCAGTGGTGGAAGTGCGACCCGGCATGGTCGCCGGACGGGCGGTACCTGTCGTACTCCACCGACCGGGGCGGGAAGCTGGACATCTGGCTGCGCGACCTGCGTACCGGCGAGGAGCGGCAGCTGACCGACCTGCCGGACGCCGCCGCCGTCTCCGGCACCTGGTCCCCGGACAGCGCCCGCCTGGCCTTCCTCGACCAGAACGGCGCGCTCTACACCGTCGAGGTGGCCTCGGGAGCGGTGCAGCCGGTGTTCGGGGCGACCTTCGAGCCCGGCCGTCCCACCTGGTCGGCCGACGGCCGGACCATCGCACTGGCCGCCGTCGTGCCCTACTCCGCCCGCTACCGCGAGGGACTCAGCAAGATCCTGCTGGTCGACCGGGTCACCGGCGCCGCGCGCTACGTCGACCCGATGCCGCACCGGTCGATCCAGACCCGCGGTGACGACGGTCCGGTGTGGTCGCCCGACGGCCGCCGCATGGCGTTCGTGGTCGCCAGCGTGCTGTGGGTGGTCGACGTCGGACCCGACGGCACGTTCGCGGGCGCGCCGCGGCAGGTGACCCACGAGGTGACCGACGCGCCGAGCTGGAGCGGTGACTCCACCCACCTGCTCTACCTGAACAACGGGCGGCTGCGGCTGGTGTCCGCCGACGGCGGCGCCCCGCGTACCGTCCCGGTGGGCTTGACCTGGACCAACAGCCGGCCCCGCGGGCGTACGGTGATCCGGGCCGGACGCCTGTGGGACGGCGTCGGCCACCGCCTGCGCGCGGACGTCGACGTGGTGGTCGAGGGGCACCGCGTCGTCGCCGTCGAGCGGTCCCGGCCCGGCCGCGACGGCCGGATCGTCGACGCCCGCGACGGGGTGGTGATCCCCGGCCTCATCGACATGCACCACCACCGGGAGATGCAGGGGTACGCCTACGGCGCCCGGCAGAACCGGCTCTGGCTCTCCCTCGGCGTGACCACCACCCGCTCGCCGGGCAGCCCCGCCTACCACATGGTCGAGGAGCGGGAGTCGGTCCAGTCCGGCGCCCGGATCGGCCCCCGGTACTACGCCACCGGCGAGGCCGTGGACGGTCCCCGCATCTACTACAACTTCATGCGCCCCACCTTCGACGAGCGGCAACTGGCGCTGGAGCTGGAGCGGGCCGGGGCGCTCGACTACGACCTCATGAAGGCGTACGTCCGGCTGCCGGTCGCCTGGCAGCGCGCGGTGGTCGCCTGGTCGCACCGGCGGGGGGTGCACGCCACCTCGCACTACCACTACCCGGCGTTCGCGTTCGGCAGCGACGGGATGGAGCACACCGGCGCCACGAACCGCTTCGGCTACTCCCGTACGGTCACCGCCATCGGGGCCGGCTACCAGGACGTCATCGACATCTTCAACGTCTCCCGGGCCGCCCGCACACCGACCCTGTTCGGCGCGAACACGCTGCTGCGCGAGGACACCTCACTGGTCACCGACCGGCGGGTCCGCACGCTCTACCCGTCCTGGCAGTACGCGGCGCTACAGGCCGCCGTCACCGCCGCGCAGGCCACCGACCAGACCGCCAACCGGGAGAACCTGGCCCGGCAGGTCGCCCAGGCGGCGGCGATGATCCGTGGCGGCGGGCGCGTGCTGACCGGCACCGACTCGCCGATCGCGTTCAACGCCGTGAGCCTGCACCTCAACCTGCGGGCCATGGTGAGGTACGGACTCACCCCGTACGAGGCGCTGACGACCGCCACCCGGGCGCCCGGCGAGTTCCTGGAGGAGCCGATCGGGCAGATCGCGCCCGGCATGTACGCCGACCTGGTGGTCCTGGGCGGCGACCCGCTGAGCGACATCGACCAGGCGGCCAACGTGCGGCAGACGATGGCCAACGGGGTGCTGCACGACGTCGACGAGTTGCTCGCCCCGTTCGAGGCGGCGCGGACGGCGACGGCCGCCGCCACGACGAGCACCCTGTTGCCGCCGCTTCCCGCCCACCCGGACAACGCCCGGTACTGGTGGCACGACCCCCACTACGTCGAGGCCGGCCGGCACGCGTGCTGCGCCGAGGGCTGAGCGGCGCGACGACGATCAGTAGGCTGCAGGCCGGTACGTGGGTGTGCGGTCTGGGTCGGGGGTCGGATGCGCGGGAAGAGCCTCATCGCGGGGATGCTGGTGGCGGCGGGCCTGTCCGCCTGCACGGGACAGCCCGTCCCACCGGCGCCCCCACCGTCCACCGCGAGCGCCGCCGTGGCGTCTCCCTACGAGCCGGAGGCGTTCCTGGCGCTCGTCCGCGCCGCGGCCGAGGAGGAGGGCTTCGGCGACCGCGTCGCGGAGAGCGACGTCGAGGGCGGCGAGGTGTACCTGCGACCCTGCGACCTGCTCGTCACGGACCCGGACCGGGACGGGGGCGCCGAGCCGCCGGTCGAGGCGGTGTGGGCCGCCGAGGTCGAGGTCAACCCGACGCCGTCGTTCCAGGGCGTCTCCCGCCCGACCACCGCCCTGACCGTCGAGGTCGCGCGGCTGGCCGACGCCGACGAGGCCGCCGCCGCGGCCCGCCGCCTCCGCGCGACCCGGTGCCCGGACGGCGACTTCCGCCTCACCATGGGCACGGCCAGCGCGCGCTGGGCGGCGAGCGCGGTTACCGTCGGTGCGACGCCCGCGCGGCTGACCACGGCGACGGTCCGCCGGATCGACCCGGAGGCCGAGGGCGGGATGACGTTCCTGCCCGGTGACGCGCGGCTGATCCTCGCGTACGGGCCCCTGCTCGTCGGCGTCGAGGCGGTCGCGTTGTGGCCGCGCAGCGCGAGCACCGCCGCCGAGGTCACCGCGATGGCGCGGGAGAAGGCCACCGCGTTCGCCCTCGCGATCGTGGAAGGGCTGCCGCCGGCGGACGCGCCCGGCCCGGGAAACTGACCGACGATCGCCCGCTCGCCGTTTCCGGCCCGCCGTCCACGCCGCTCGGCCTAGCATGGCTCGTGGTCACGATTCGGACGGGCGGGGCATGACGGCCGCGTCGCCCCGCCGGTTGGTCGAGGAGCTGCTCAACGACGGCGGGGGAGTGCTGCGGCTCGCCCCGGCCTTCGTCGCCCGGGACCTGGTGCCGCCCGGCCGCCGGTTCGGCCTGCCCGAGGACGCGTACGACCTGGGCGAGCGCGGCTACGTCTGCGAACGCTGGCTGGGCTCCACCACGAAGGCCGACAACCGGATCGGCCCGCCCGACGAGGGGCTCAGCCACGTCGTCGACTCGACGGGACGGCCGCGGATGACGCTGCGCGACGCCGTCGCCGCCGACCCCGCGGCGATCATGGGCGAGGCGTACGCGGCGAGCCACCCGCAGGGGCTGGGGCGGCTGGCGAAGCTGCTCGACTACGGCGCCCGCATCCCGTACCACATCCACCCACCGCAGCGGTTCGCCGAACTGCTCGGCCGCCGGTCCAAGGACGAGCAGTACTACTTCCCGGCCGGGGTCGACGCCGGTCCGCGCCCGGAGACGTTCTTCGGGGTGCACCCGTGGATCGTCCGCGAGCGCGCGTACGACGTGCTCCTGCCGTACCTCGTCGACTGGGACAGCGACCTCATCCTGCGCCACTCGCGGGCCGAGCTGCAGGTGCCCGACGAGGGCTTCCAGGTGCCGTCGGGGGTGCTGCACGGGCCGGGCACGGCGCTCACCGTCGAACTCCAGGAGGACTCCGACGTCTTCGCCATGTTCCAGGCTCTCAACGCCGGCCGGATCATCTCCAAGGAGCTGCTCTTCCACGACGTACGCCCCGAGGACCGCCGCGCACACGGCGAGCGGTTCCCGCTGAACTTCGTCGAGTGGGAGTTGAACGGCGACCCGTACTTCTACGAGAACAACCACCTGACGCCCCAGCCGATCGACACCGACGGCGGCGGCAGCGAGTGGTGGATCTTCTACAACACGCCGAAGTTCAGCGGGAAGAAGCTCGTCGTCCCGCCCGGCGGCCGGCACACGGCGACGGAGCGGGGGGTCTACTCGCTGCTGGTCTGGTCGGGCTCCGGCCGGTACTGCGGCCACGACGTCCGCGGCGGGGACGCCAACCGCGACGAACTCCTCGTGAGCCACGCCGTGGCGACGGCCCCGCACACGATCGAGAACACCGGCGACACCGATCTGGTGGTCTTCACGTTCTTCGGGCCGGACATCAACGAGACGCCGTCCATCCCGGTGTTCGCGGCGTAGGGGCTCAGCGGCCGGCGCGGGCGCCGTCGACGATGTGGGCCAGCACGCGCGAGTAGTCCTGGTCGCCGAGGCCCGCCTCCTCGGCCGCCACGATCCAGCTCCGGGCCGCCTCGGCCACCGGCAGGCGGACGTGCGCGGCCTCGGCGGCCGAGGTGACCAGGTCGGCGTCCTTGTGGGCGAGCGACAGGGGGAAGTGCAGCGGGACGTCGCCCGACTCGACCGCCGTCCGGCGCCGGTCCGCCTGCGCGCCGACGGGGGTCGCCGACAGCACGTCGAACGCCACGTCCCGCGACAGGCCGAGCCCCTCGGCCAGGGCGAGCGCCTCGCCGAGGACGGCGAGCACCCCGAAGAGGGTCGAGTTGGCGACCAGTTTGGCGGCCGCCCCGGCGCCGAGCGGGCCGACGTGCGTCGGCGTGCCGAGGGCGTCCAGCGTGGGCATCCACCGCCGGGCGAGCGGGTCCGGCCCGCCGACGAAGATGCGCAGCTGGCCCGCCTCGGCCTGGGGGTGGCTGCCCAGCACCGGCGCGTCGAGGAGGCCGACGCCCTCGGGCAGCGCCGCGGCGAGCCGCCGCACGGCGGCCGGCCCGACCGTCGACATCTCGGCGATGGTGGTGGGCGCGGCGGCACCGGCCAGGATTCCGTCCGGCCCCTCGGTCACCTGCCGCAACGCGGCCGGGTGGGCCAGCATCGTGATGACGAGGTCGGCCGCGCGGGCGGCGTCGGCCGGGCTCGCGGCCGCGCGTGCGCCGTGGGCGACGAGGTCGTCGGCCCGCTGCGGCGTCCGGTTCCACACGACGAGGTCGTGGCCGGCGTCGAGCAGCCGGCGCGCCATCCGGCGCCCCATCCCGCCGAGGCCGATGAAGGCGATCGTTGTCATGCTCTCCATCCTGGCAACCGCGGACGTGCCGAGCGCCGGATCGCCGGCTCATGCCACGACGGCGGCCCGGCCGGCGGTCGGTGTGTCGGAGCGGAAGCTGTGGCCGAGTTGCGCGCCCAGGCCGAAGTAGTGCCGGAAGTTGTAGATCAACGGCTGCCAGGCGGTGGGGTCGACGTGCTGGGTGCCGGGCACCACGATGGCGGGGTCGGCGTGTACGCGCAGCACGTCCGCCTCGACGATCACGAACTCGCCGCGCAGGTCCGGGGTGATCCGGGCGGCCCGTGCCTCCAGTTGGAGCGGGCACTCCGCGACGCGTTGCGGTCGGACCAGCTCGGCCGGTTCCGGCCGCAGCCCGGCGGCCTCGAACTTCGCCGGTTCGTAGCGGAACCCCCGCTTGTGCGCGGGCACCGGGTCGCGGCCGGTGAGCGGGGCGAGGTGTTCCACCGCCGTCCACTGGGCCGGGGACGGCAGGTTGATCACCATGTCCGGCCGTTCCCGCAGGTTGTGCGCGGTCTGCCCGGTGACGCCGAGGCCGAGGACCACCATCTGGCCGAGCGCCCAGGCCGACGACATGGGAGCGAGGTTGCTCGTCCCGTCCTCGTTCTCGGTGCTCAGCAGCACCACCGGGGTGCCGAAGTAGAGGATCTTCGGCTGGATCGTGACGTGTGCGGTCATGACCGCAGACGCTACGAGCGGAACCGTTCGGCCCGCGCCGAACGGCCGCGCCGGAGCTGTCGCCGGTGTGGGCCGGGTGGGCACGGCCTGACTAGGCTCTCTCCATGGCGAGGTACTACGACGTCCACCCGGACAACCCGCAGCCCCGGGCGGTGAGCCAGATCGTCGGCCTGATCCGCGACGGCGGCCTCATCGCCTACCCGACGGACTCCTGCTACGCGCTCGGCTGCCGGCTGGGCAACCAGGAGGGCCTGGACCGGATCCGGGAGATCCGGCGCCTCGACGAGCGGCACCACTTCACGCTGGTCTGTCGGGACTTCGCGCAGCTCGGCCAGTTCGTCAAGGTGAGCAACTCCGTGTTCCGGCTCGTGAAGGCCGCCACGCCGGGCAGCTACACGTTCATCCTCCCGGCGACCAGGGAGGTGCCGCGCCGGATGCTGCACCCGCGCAAGCGCACGGTCGGTGTGCGCGTCCCCGACCACGTGGTGACGCAGGCGCTCCTCGCCGAGCTGGGCGAGCCGCTGGTGTCGAGCACGCTGATCCTGCCCGGCGACGAGGAGCCGATGACCCAGGGTTGGGAGATCAAGGAGCGGCTCGACCACCTCGTCGACGCGGTGGTCGACGCCGGCGACTGCGGCAAGGAGCCCACGACGGTGGTCGACCTGTCCCAGGACGAGCCGGAGGTGCTGCGCCGCGGGGCCGGGGACCCCTCCCGGTTCGAGTAGCCCCGCCCGGTCGTCGGACCGGGCCGGGTCGGCGCGGGCAGAGCCGACCGGTCAGTGGGCGATGGCGAGCGCGAACGGGACCGGCCCGAGGGCGGCGACCAGCGGCCGGACCATGAGCAGGAAGGACTCCGGCCACCAGGCGTTGGCCACGCCACCGAGGTCGATGATCCGGTGTGGTGGCCAGCCGAGGTCGGCGAGCAGCCCCGCCACAATCTTCTTCGCGTCGGGGTCGTCGCCGCACAGGAAGGTGGACGGGGGCACCGGCAGGCTGGTCGGGGCGACCATCAGGGGTGCCGGACCCACCGTGTTGAGCGCCTTCACCACGCGGGTGTCGGGCAGCGTGCGCTGGATCTCCTGGCCGAGGTTCGGATAGAGCAGGCGGGACGCGAAACCGTCCGGCCCCTGCTCGACCGCGTTGGCGACGTCGATCAGGACCTTGCCGGCGAGAGCCGGGCGCAGTCGTCCGAGCACCTCCACCGACACCGCGCCGGGCAGCGCGTTGACGACTGTCTCCGCCGACGCGGCGGCGGCCTCCAGACGGTCGCGGGAGCCCACGACGACGTCGTGGCCGGCGGCGGACAGGGCCGGGGCCAGCGCCCGGGCGACGGTGCCGGCACCGAGGATTCCGATGATGCTCATGCCCCGACGCTAGGCTGGCGCCCGTCCCGACGGCAGTAGGCACCTTGAGGTGCCCGGAGGATCCGATGGTCACCAGCAGAGCGGCGGCACGCCGCACCGCCGCCCGCGCGGCGTACCTGACGTCGATGGCGGCGTGCCCGACGCACCGCGTACTGGACCGGATGGGCGAGCGCTGGGTCAGCCTGATCCTGAAGGAACTCGCGTGCGGCCCGCGCCGGCACGGCGAGCTGGCCCGCGCCGTCGCGGGCGCCACCCAGAAGATGCTCACCCAGACGCTGCGGGGCCTGGAGCGCGACGGCCTGGTCGCCCGGTCCGTGACCGGATCGGTGCCCCCGCGCGTCGAGTACCGGCTGACGCCGCTCGGGGCGAGCCTCCTTCCGGTGCTGGCCGTGGTGACCGAGTGGTCCGAACGGCACATCGGTGACATCGACGCGGCACGCGCCGCGTACGACGCGGGTACGCCGCGGGAGAGGGCGCGGTGACCGTAGATGTACCATCCGGTACATGGACTACGAGGAGACGACCGTCGCCACCGCCGGCATCGGCCCCACCTGGGCCGCGCTGGCGGACGTCACGAACTATCCGCGGTGGACCGCGTCCATGACGTCCGTCGAGCCCCTCGACGGTCCGGGACTCGTGGTGGGCAACCGCTTCCGCATCCGGCAGCCCGGCCTGCCGCCGACGGTCTGGCGGGTGTGCGACGTCCGCGAGCGCGAGTCGTTCAGCTGGGAGGCCACCGCGCCCGGCGTGCGCACGCTCGCGTACCACCACCTGAGCGGCGAGCCGGACGGGACGACCCGGATCCGCATCGGCCTGCGCCAGACGGGTGTCCTCGCCGGGCTGGTCGCGCTGTTCACCCGGGCGAGGACCCGGCGGTACGTCGCGATGGAGGCCGCCGGCCTCAAGGCCGCCGCCGAGGCGGCCGCCCGTTCCGAGGACGACGAGGCGGCGGATGGCCGGTGACGCCCGCGCGGCGCTGCTCGACCGGTGCGTGGCATTCCTGAAGGAGAACGGGTTCAGCGAGCTGAGCCTGCGGGAGATCGCGGCCGGGGCCGGCACCAGCCACCGGATGCTGATCTACCACTTCGGCAGCCGCGAGGGCCTGCTCGCCGAGGTCGTCCGCCGCGTCGAGGACGAGCAGCGGGCGGCGTTGGCCGCCCTCGCGACCGGCTCCGACGACCCGGTGGAGGTGAGCCGGCAGTTCTGGCGGCGCCTCGCCGATCCCGCGCTTGCCCCCGCGGAGCGGCTCTTCTTCGAGATCTACGCCCACGCCCTCCACGGCCGGTCCTGGACGGAGCCGTTCCGCGCCTCGGTCGTCGCCGCCTGGACCGGGCCGGTCGAAGAGCTGTTCGTCCGGCTCGGCTTCGACGAGACGGAGTCCCGCCGGCGGGCCCGCCTCGGCCTCGCCGCGACCCGCGGCCTGCTGCTCGACCTGCTCGTCACCGGCGACCGGGAGCTCCTGGACGCCGCCGCCGACCTGTTCGCGCGGCTCGTCACGGCCCCTCGGAGCCAGTGACGGCGCCGGGGTCACCCCCGGCGTCGCGCCCGGAACCGGTGCGGGCCAGGTCGTCGGCGGCGCTGGCGAGCAACAGGTGCACCTCCACGAGGTGCCGCACGGGACGGCCCGGCTGGTCGAGTGCCGGGCGGATCGGCTCCAGCTCGTCGACGCACCGGGTGGGGGTGACCGTCGGGTGCGCCGGTTCACCGTGGGCGATCCGCCGCGCCACCTCGTCGTACGCCGACCGCAGCCGCCGGACGGTGCCGCGGAGCTGCGCCGCGGCGTCCGGCCAGCCGGCGAGGCAGCCGGGCGGGTTCCGGTCCAGCGTCGACTCGGCGGCCAGCAGCGTGTGGTGCCCGGCGGCCAGGACGGCCTGCCAGTCCACCCGGCTGGTACGCGGGTCCGGACGCTCCCCGTGGTACTGGGCGTAGGAGGCGTCCGCCAGGATCATGGCGCGCCGGGCCCGCTCGAACGTGCGGTCCGACGCCGGACCGCCGAGCGTCGCCTCGACGACCTCCTCGAGCACCTCGGCGCTGGCCACGAGCGCGGCGGCGGCGTGGCGGCGCAGGTCACCCCGCGCGCCGCGCGGCCACATCAGCAGGCCGGCCAGCACGCCGATCGCCGTGCCCAGCAGGACGTCCAGCAGACGGACCTCGGCCAGCTGGAGTCCTCCGGACGAGAGCTGCGCGAACACGAACGTGAGCACCAGGGTGAAGGCGGCCTGCGCCCAGGCCGGCGCGGCCAGCCGCCCCAGGGTGAAGGCCAGCAGCATGGTGACCGGCAGTGCGACCGCGAAGATGACCAACTGGCCCACGAAGTGCAGCAGCAGGCCGCTGACGATCGCGCCGGCGACCGTGCCCACCACCGCGGGGCGCAGCGCCGTACGGGTGTCCACGGCCGAGGTCCGCAGGACGGTGAGGGTCGCCAGCAGCACCCAGAACCCGTGCATGAGCGACAGCACGCCGGCCACCACGCGGGCGGCGGCCAGCGCCACACTCAGCCGCAGCGCCGTCTGGAACGGGGGAGAGCCGGGGGTCAGGTGAGCCTGGAACTGCCGCCGGTACAACGTCCACCGGCCGTGCCGCGCGTCGGCGAACACCTGCTGGTACGCGCTGGCCACGCGGTTCTCGTCGCTGGCCGGCACCCCGGCGGCGGTCCGCGCCGAGACGGCGAGGATGCGGGCCTGCTCGGCGATGCTCAGCACGGTCGCGTCCAGGCACAGCCGGGGGAGGTAGGCGGGGGAACCCGCGTGCGGGTACGCCCGCTCGGTCGCCCTGGTCGCGGCGTCCACGTCGTCGACCGTCACCGCGGGTGTGCCGCCGCGCAGGGTGCGGCCGGCGGCCCGGGTCGTGTCGGCGCACGTCCGCAGCAGCCGTACCGCCTCGGGGTCCGGCCGGGGCGGACGCTCCGCCGCGAGCCGTGCCGTCTTGACGAGGAGCCCCTGCATGGCCGCCTGGCAGGCCCGCAGCGCCCGGTCGGAGGCCCGGGAGGCGGTCGGTCGCTGCGGCGCCGGCAGCTCGGCCAGGCGGATCCGGGCCACCGCCTCGGCCGCCTGGTCGTGCCGGGCGTCCCGGTCACGCTGGGCGCTGACCGGACCGGTCAGCGCGGCCGTGGTGGCGTCGAGGAACGCCGCGACGCTGTCGGCCGCCTCGGCGAGCCGCCGCGGATAGGAGACGGGCGTGGCGTCGGGCCAGATCGTCACCTCGGCGGCGGCGAGCAGCGCCACGCTGGCCGTCACGCCCACCAGACGCTGCGGCAGGGTCTCCGGCTGGTACGGCGGGAAGCAGGCGAGGATGTAGAACAGCTGGAAGGCGTTGGCCAGGCCGACGAGGTGGGGCCCGCCCACACCGGCGAACGCCACGGCGAACCCGATGACGAGCATTCCGGCGGCGGCGCCCGCGGTGTTCCCGGCCAGGAGGGTGCCGGCGACGACCAGCACCCAGGCCACCGGCAGTGCCGAGAGCAGGATCCGGGCCCGGTGGCGGGCCGACCCCGGCAGCTGCGCGAACATGCCGGTGGCGACCACACCGAAGAGCCCGTACGTCGCGAGCGTCACGTCACCGGCGCCGTAGCGGCCGATGTAGAAGACGGTCGACGCCACGAGGGTCAGTCGCGCGGCGCGTCGCAGGGCCGCGTACCCCGGGTCAACGTGGCGCAGCCGGGCCAGGAGGCCGCTTCCGAGCACGCCTCGACCCCCGTCGTACGTACCTCGTCCCAGGGGTCATTCTCCACGGTGACCTGCCGGGACGGGTCGCTTCCGGCGCAATCGCCGGTGCGGGGCGCGCGTTACAGCCGGTGCCGGACCCAGACGTTGGGCTCGACGTAGACGGCGTGGTCGTGGGCCACGTCGCAGTGCACCGGCACGAGGGCGCCCGGCACGTGGACCGGGCCGCTCGTGTCGAACGGCAGGCCGGTCCAGCGACGCCAGTCGGCGAGCGTCCCGGAGATCACCATGGACCGGGGCGCGACGCGCTCGATGCGCCCGCCGGCGCGTACGTGCACCCGCAGCCACGGGTCGACGGGCAGGCCGTCCGCGCGGACCTGCGCGGCGTACTCGGTCATCGGCAGGTCTGGCCGGGTGTGCTTGCCGTTCGGCCGCACCGGCGCCACCAGCGTGTCGAAGCCCCGCTTCGCGACCGCCCGCCGCATCGCGTCGAGCATGAGCGCGGACAGTCCGCCGCCACGACGGTCGGGGCGGATGCAGATCTCCAGCGCCGAGACGATGTTCGGTTCCGCGCCGCTGAGCCGGTTGACCGTGGCCCGCTGGATCATCCGGTCCCACCCGCCGTCGGGCAGCTCCGGCTCGGTCCAGCGCAGCGGCACCGCGTACGCCCGGGCGGCCAGGCGGCCCGGCTCGGCCGGGTCGACGGCGGCGAACACGAACTCCGGGTACAGCTCGTGGGCGACGCTGTAGTAGACCGAGCCCATCGGGTCCCAGACCATGAACGGCGGCCAGGCGCCGTCGAAGTCCTCGTCGAGCAGCGGGCCGACGTCCGGGCGCTCCGCCAGGGTCACGATGTCGAGGTCCACGCGGCGCACCCTAGAGGCGCGACCCGTCGGCCCGCAGCCGATATTCGGCCCGCTCCGGGGGCGGCCACGGTGGCCGGCGTCGCTCAGCTCCCGCGTCACCGGTCCACCCGCGGCCGCAGCCCGGAGCGGAACCCACACGTCCTCCCGGCCGTCGGGCCGTCCGCCCCGTCAGGCGGCCGAGGCGCTCGTCGACTCCCGCAGGTGGGCGGTCGCGGCGCGGCGGGCCGCGGGCACGACCGGGGCCGCCGACCAGCCGGTGGGGGCGTCCTGCGCGGGCTCGGCCATGCCGTCGGCCTCGCTCTGGGCGGCCCGCAGCGCGCGCTGGGCGTTGTTCCACGCCGTGCACGGCCACGGCTCACCGGCGCAGAGAAGGTTCCGGCAGCCCCCCTCACCGTCGGGCTCGTGCGCGTCGGCCACCTCCAGCGCGAGCTTCCACAGCAACGGGTCGGTCACCCCGTCCGGTCGTTCTGTCACCGAGTCGGTACGGTCTGTCTCGGGCATGGCGATTCCCCCCTCTGGTTCGTGTGCCGCCCTACCTTCACCACTGTCTCCCCCCGGTAAACCCGGCTGCCGGCGGCCTGAGCTGCCGGGTCTCCGTAGCGGATTCTCACCCACGGTGTCGAGGCATCCCAGCCCCGCGCGTATTCGTGTCGTAGTCGTCACCGCCGTGTCCCCCGTACGGACCACCGATGATCGCGTTGGGTGATCATGTGCGTGCCATCGGTGGCCGTCCGGCATCCCGGGTGTCGGGTGTCGCACGTGGACGGCGGTGTCACCTTCCCGGTACGCCGCGTGGTCGTCCCGGCGCCGACGCGCCACTCATCGCACGGCCTCGCGCGGTCCGCAACTCGAGCGAGGGACGCCACGCGGGGCCCGGTGAAGAACTTCACAGGGGGTGGGCGACCGTCGTGAGAGCCGCCTAGCGTCGGTCGGGTCCGCCATCGTGGACACCGCGACCGGAAACGCCTAATCCTGCCGCCGGTCGTCGGCAATTCGTCACCCGGGCAGGAGCGGGGGACCCACGTTCCTCGGCGTGCGGCGGTGCGCCGCGCGCCTCGGGGTGAAGCCGCCATGGGCGGCCGGGCTCCTCGGCCCGAACCCGACAGCTCACCTCGCCGGCGTGGAGGACACCCATGTCATCTGCGTACAACGCCCGTCACCGTGCCGTGACCGCCCGTCGCGTCGCCCTCGGCACCCTGGCCGCCGGCGCCGTCACCGGCGCCGTCGCCCTCTTCGGCACCGCTTCGCCCGCTCAGGCCGCGGTCAACTGGGACGCCATCGCCCAGTGCGAGTCCGGCGGGAACTGGCACATCAACACCGGCAACGGCTACTACGGCGGGCTCCAGTTCTCCCAGAGCACCTGGGAGGGGTACGGCGGCACCAAGTACGCCGCGCGTGCCGACCTCGCCACCCGCGGCGAGCAGATCGCCGTCGCCGAGAAGGTGCTCGACGGCCAGGGCATCGGCGCGTGGCCGACCTGCGGCAAGAAGGCCGGCTCCACCGCCTCGACGTCCACCGGCAAGTCGTCCACGTCCACCCGGGACAAGGAGCGCGGTTCGACGTCGACGACGCGCACCGCGCCCTCGTCCGGCGGGCACACGTACGTGGTGAAGCCCGGCGACACGCTGTCGGAGATCGCCGAGGCGCACCACGTGGACGGCGGCTGGCGGGCCCTGTACGAGCGGAACGAGCGGGTGGTCGGCGACGACCCGGGTCTCATCCTGCCCGGGCAGCGGCTCGCCCTCTGACGCACCACCGGCGTCCGGGCATCCACCCTTCCGGGGTGGGTGCCCGAACGTGTCGGTGCGGCCGTCACGGACAGTGGTGGCGCGAATCTCCCCGGTCGGTCGGACGCGGTCACCGGCGGGGCTGATGCATCGATCTTTGGAGAAGGCGTACCGTCCGGGTTGGTGAATCTCCACAACTTCCGCCGTTCGCAGTTTGGTCGGTGCGACAGTTCCTTACCGGCCGGTAGCGGCGAAGGTTGTCGGCGGGGACCTCTGCCACCAGGGCGTCCCCGTTCTTCTGTGAACGACGCTCTTTGGGGGGCCAACTCGGTGTTCAGCCGCATCGCCATCGTCAACCGGGGAGAAGCCGCCATGCGGCTGATCCACGCCGTCCGCGAGCTCAACGCCGAGGCCGCAGCCCCGCCCATCGAGACCGTCGCGCTGTACACCGACGCGGAGCCCACGGCCACGTTCGTCCGCGAGGCCGACCACAGCTACTGCCTCGGGCCCGCCTCCGCGCGTCCGTACCTGGACCACGCCGTCCTCGAACGTGCCCTCGTCGAGACGGGCGCGGACGCGGCGTGGGTCGGCTGGGGCTTCGTCGCCGAGGATCCGGCGTTCGCCGAACTCTGCGCGAAGCTGGGGGTCACGTTCATCGGGCCCAGCCCCGAGGCGATGCGCACGCTCGGCGACAAGATCGGCGCAAAGCTGATCGCCGAGGAGGTCGGCGTGCCGGTGGCGCCGTGGAGCCGTGGCGCGGTGGAGAACCTGGCCGCGGCCAAGCGCGCGGCGGCCGAGATCGGCTACCCGCTGATGCTGAAGGCGACCGCCGGCGGCGGCGGACGGGGCATCCGGGTCGTCCGCAGCGACGAGGAGCTCACCGACGCGTACGCGCGCACGAGCCTGGAGGCCCAGCGCGCCTTCGGCAGCGGCGTCGTGTTCCTGGAGCGCCTGGTCACCGGCGCCCGGCACGTCGAGGTGCAGGTCATCGCCGACGGCCAGGGCACGGCGTGGGCGCTCGGCGTCCGCGACTGCTCGGTGCAGCGGCGCAACCAGAAGGTCATCGAGGAGTCGGCGTCGCCGGTGCTCGCCCCCGAGCAGGTCCGCGAGCTGAAGGCGGCGGCCGAGCGGCTCGCGCTGGCTGTGGACTACCGGGGCGCCGGCACCGTCGAGTTCCTGTACCACCCCGGTGAGAAGCTCTTCGCGTTCCTCGAGGTCAACACCCGGTTGCAGGTCGAGCACCCGATCACCGAGGCGACCACGGACTTCGACCTCGTGAAGGCGCAGATCCACGTCGCGGCCGGCGGCCGGCTCGGCGACCGGATCCCCGCCGAGGCCGGGCACGCCGTCGAGGCGCGCCTCAACGCCGAGGACCCCGACCGCGACTTCGCGCCCTCGCCCGGCCGGATCGTCCGGCTGGCCCTGCCCAGCGGCCCCGGCATCCGCGTGGACACCGGCGTCAGCGAGGGCGACGTGATCCCCGCCGACTTCGACTCGATGATCGCCAAGATCATCGCCTACGGCCGGACGCGCGACGAGGCGCTCGGTCGGCTCCGCCGCGCCGTCGCCGAGACCACGGTGATCATCGAGGGCGGCGCCACCAACAAGAGCTTCCTGCTCGAACTGCTCGACCAGCCCGAGGTGATCGACGCGAGCGCGGACACCGGCTGGATCGACCGGGTCCGCGAGCAGGGCCGCCTGGTCTCCACCCGGCACTCCGGCGTCGCGCTGGCCGCGGCGGCCATCGAGGCGTACGAGGACCAGGCCCTCGTCGAGCGGCAGCGCCTGCTCACCACCGCGCACGGCGGGCGTCCCCAGGTGCAGCACGAGAGCGGCCGGCCGATCGATCTCAAGCTCCGTGGCGCCAGCTACCGGGTGACCGTCGCGCAGACCGGGCCGCGCCGCTTCCGCGTCGGCATCGGCACCGCCCCGGCCGTGGACGCCGAGCTGGAGCGTTTCGACGAGCACACCGGCCGGATCGTGGTGAACGGGCAACGGTTCCGGCTGGTCACCGACACCCACGGACCCACCCACCTGGTCGAGGTGGACGGCGTCACGCACCGGGTCAGCCGGGACGAGGGCGGCGTGCTGCGCTCGCCCGCGCCGGCGCTGGTCGTCGCGACGCCGCTGGAGGTGGGCGACGAGGTCGAGGCGGGCGCGCCCGTCCTCGTCCTGGAGAGCATGAAGATGGAGACCGTGCTGCGGGCGCCGTTCGCGGCGCGGCTGCGGGAGTGCCTGGTCTCCGTCGGCAGCCAGGTGGAGACCGGCGCGCCGCTGCTGCGCCTGGAGCCGGTCGGCGATCCCGCGGCGGGCGAGGCCGCGCAGGCCGAGGCCGTCGACCTGGACCTGCCGCCCGAGCCGACCGACCTGTCCGCCGAGGCCCGCGTGGCGCGTGGCATCGCCGACCTGCGCGGGCTGCTGCTCGGCTACGACGTCGACCCCCACGACGAGCGTCGCGCGCTGACCGCCTACCTGGCCGCGCGGGCCGAACTCGGCCGCCGGCCGCTGGAGGAGGAGGTCGGGCTGCTGCAGGTGTTCGCCGACCTGTCCGAGCTCAGCCGCAACCGGCCGCTCGGCGAGGAGACCCGGGCCGACACCCGCGTGCACAGCCCCCGCGAGTACTTCCACGCGTACCTGCAGTGCCTCGACGTCGACCGCGCCGCCCTGCCGGACACGTTCCGCACCCGGCTGGCCCGGGTGCTGGCCCACTACGGCGTCGAGGACTTCGAACGCACCCCGGCCCTGGAAGAGGCCGTGTTCCGGATCTTCCTGGCGCAGCAGCGGGCGTCGGCCGACGTCTCGGTGATCGTCACCTTCCTCCAGACGTGGCTGGCCGAGCCGCTGCCCGGCGACGAGCTGCGCGAGATGGTCGGCCAGGCGCTGGAGCACCTGATCTTCGCCACCCAGCTCCGGTTCCCGGTGGTCGGCGACCTGGCCCGCAGCATCGTGTTCCGCTGGGCGGCGCAGCCGATGCTGCGCCGCAAGCGCGCCGAGGTGTACGCGGCCGTCCGCGGCCACCTGCGCCACCTCGACCGGCACCCGGACGCGCCGGACCGGGCCGAGCGGATCGCGAAGATGGTGTCCTCGCCCGAGCCGCTGGTGCGCCTGCTCGGCCAGCGGATCGGCAAGCCCGGCCGCGACCACGGCCCGATGCTCGAGGTGCTGAGCCGCCGCTACTACGGCAACCGCGGCGTGAGCGGGGCGCGGTGCGTGACGACGGCGGGGCACGCCTTCTTCACGGCCGAGTACGACCGCGACGGTGAGCGGTTCCGGCTGGTCGCCGCGGCCGCGGACTTCACCGAGCTGCCCGCGGTCCTGGCGCAGGTCGCCGCGCTGTCCGGCCCGGGCGCCGTGGCCGACGTGTACCTCACCTGGACCGACCAGCCCGCCCCGGACGCGATGGCCGCGTCGCTGCGCGAGATCCTCGATGACGCCGGGCTGCTGGACGTCGTCTCACGGGTGACGGTGTCGGTGGCCGGGCGCACCGGGACGGAGATGCACCACCACTTCACGTTCCGGCCCGGTACCGGGGAGGACCGGCTCATCCGCGGGCTCCACCCGCTGATCGCCGAGCGCCTGCAACTGCCCCGCCTGCGGAACTTCGACCTGACCCGGCTCCCGTCGGCCGACGAGGAGGTCTACGTCGTCCACTGTGTCGCGCCCGACAATCCGGCCGACGAGCGGCTGGTGGCGATGGCCCAGGTCCGCGACCTGACGCCGCTGCGCGTCGCCGACGGACGGATCCTCGCGCTGCCCGCCGCCGAGGGCGCGCTGGACGCGTGTCTCGACGCCATCCGCAAGGTGCAGGCGCAGCGGCCGGCGAAGAAGCGGCTCGACACCAACCGGATCATCATCTACGTCTGGCCGCCGAGCGAGCTGACCACCGAGGAGCTGAACGCCGTCGCGCAGCGTGTCCTGCCGCGCACGGCCGGCGCGGGCCTGGAGGAGGTCCTGTTCCTGGGCCGCCAGCGCGACCGGGCCACCGGCGAGCTGACCGACATCGCCGTGGAGATCTCCTACCACGCCGGCATGCAGGTGTCGGTCACGGCGCCCACGACCGAGCCGATCCCGCCGCTGGACGACTACCGGCAGAAGGTGCTGGCGGCGCGGCGGCGCGGCACGACGTACCCCTACGAGCTGACCGACATGCTGGCCGGTCCGCGCGGCACCTTCACCGAGTACGACCTGGACGACGCCGGCCAGCTGGTCCCGGTGGAGCGGCCGAAGGGGCGCAACCGGGCCGGCATCGTGGCCGGTGTGGTGAGCACGCCCACCGAGCGCTACCCCGAGGGCGTCACCCGGGTGGCGCTGCTCGGCGACCCGACCCGGGCGCTGGGCGCCCTCGCCGAGCCGGAGTGCGCGCGGGTGATCGCCGCGCTCGACCTGGCCGAGCGGATGCGCGTACCGGTCGACTGGTTCGCGGTGTCGGCGGGCGCGCGGATCTCGATGAGCTCGGGCACCGAGAACATGGACTGGGTCGCGGCGGCGCTGAAGCGGATCGTGGAGTTCACCCAGCGTGGCGGTGAGATCAACATCGTGGTCGCCGGGATCAACGTGGGCGCCCAGCCGTACTGGAACGCCGAGGCCACGATGCTCATGCACACCAAGGGCATCCTGGTGATGACCCCCGACTCGGCCATGGTGCTGACCGGGAAGCAGTCGCTGGACTTCTCCGGCGGGGTGTCGGCCGAGGACAACTTCGGCATCGGCGGCTACGACCGGGTGATGGGCCCCAACGGCCAGGCCCAGTACTGGGCGCCGGACCTGCGTGGCGCCCGGGACCTGTTGATGGCGCACTACGACCACACCTACGTGGTGCCGGGGGAGGCGCGACCGCGCCGGGCCGTCACGTCCGACCCGGTCGACCGCGACATCTGCACGTACCCGCACGTGGTGCCGGACAGCGACTTCACGACCGTCGGCGAGATCTTCTCGCGGGACCGCAACCCCGACCGTAAGAAGGCGTTCGACATCCGTACGCTGATGCGCGCCCTGGCCGACCAGGACCACGCGGTCCTGGAGCGGTGGGCGGGCATGGCCGACGCCGAGACCGCCGTCGTGCAGGACGTGCACCTCGGCGGCATCCCGGTGTGCCTCGTCGGCATCGAGTCCCGGTCGGTGCCGCGGCGCGGGTTCCCGCCGACCGACGGGCCGGACACGTACACGGCGGGCACGCTCTTCCCGCGTTCGTCGAAGAAGGTGGCGCGGGCGATCAACGCGGCCAGCGGGAACCGGCCGCTGGTCGTGCTGGCGAACCTGTCCGGGTTCGACGGGTCGCCGGAGTCGATGCGGCAGCTCCAGTTGGAGTACGGCGCGGAGATCGGCCGGGCCATCGTGAACTTCGACGGGCCGATCGTGTTCTGCGTGATCTCGCGGTACCACGGCGGGGCGTTCGTGGTGTTCTCCAAGGCGCTCAACCCGAACATGACGGTGCTCGCCGTCGAGGGCTCGTTCGCGTCGGTCATCGGCGGGGCGCCCGCCGCGGCCGTGGTCTTCGCCGGCGAGGTGAACGCCCGCACGGCGAAGGACCCGCGGGTGGCGGAGCTGGAGGCGCGCGTCGCCGCAGCAAGCAACGGGGAGCGCGCGGCGCTGGTCACGCAGCTCATGGACGTCCGGGCCGCGGTCCGGTCGGAGAAGCTGGGCGAGGTGGCCGCCGAGTTCGACGGGGTGCACAGCATCCAGCGCGCGGTCGAGGTCGGCTCGGTGGACGCCATCATCCGGCCCGAGGAGCTGCGTCCGCAGATCATCGCGGCGGTCGAGCGCGGCCTCGGGGCCTGACACCGCCGGCTGCCCGGGACCGGTCCTCGGACCGGTCCCGGGCAGCGGCCGTACGGGCGTCCGTGAACCGACGGGCGGGAGCATGCCGCCGATCCGGCCCGCGTGACCAAGATCACCTTCCGTGCGCGGCGGGGAAACCGCATCGTGGCCGGTCCGGGCTCCGGGTGACCCCGGACCCATAATCTTGACTCATTCCAAAAAACGAAGCAGACTTCGGGGCGTGCCCACGACCCTGGACTTCCCGCGGATGCTGCGTGCCGCCGCGCTGCGCGTGACCCGCCCCCGGCTGGCGGTGCTCGACGCGGTGCACACGCATCCGCACGCCGACACCGAGTCGATCATCGGTGTGGTGCGCACGGAACTCCCCGACGTCTCCCACCAGACCGTGTACGACGCGCTGCACGCGCTGACGGCCGCGCGTCTGGTGCGGCGGATCCAGCCCTCCGGCTCGGTGGCCCGCTACGAGTCGCGGGTCGGGGACAACCATCACCACGTGGTGTGCCGGTCCTGCGGGCTCATCGCCGACGTCGACTGCGCCGTCGGTGAGGCGCCCTGCCTGACCGCGTCCGACGACCACGGCTTCTCGATCGACGAGGCCGAGGTCGTCTACTGGGGCCGGTGCCCCGACTGTTCCGCCGCAGGCAACTCCTGATCCCCCTGGTACGCCCAGTCACGGAAGGAACCAGATGTCCGAGAACCACGACGCCGTCGTCCACGACGCCGAGGCGGGCAGCGAGTCCCGCTGCCCGGTCGCGCACGGACGCGCCCCTCACCCGACGGAGGGTGGCGGCAACCGCGGCTGGTGGCCGAACCGTCTCAACCTGAAGATCCTCGCCAAGAACCCCGCGGTGGCCAACCCGCTCGGCGAGTCGTTCGACTACGCCGAGGCGTTCAAGTCCCTCGACCTGGCCGCCGTGAAGCGGGACATCGCGGAGGTGCTCACCACCTCGCAGGACTGGTGGCCGGCGGACTTCGGCCACTACGGCCCGCTCATCATCCGCATGGCGTGGCACAGCGCGGGCACCTACCGCATCAGCGACGGCCGCGGTGGCGCCGGCCACGGCCAGCAGCGGTTCGCGCCGCTGAACAGCTGGCCGGACAACGCGAACCTCGACAAGGCCCGCCGCCTGCTCTGGCCGGTCAAGAAGAAGTACGGCCAGAAGATCTCGTGGGGCGACCTGATGATCCTCGCCGGCAACGTCGCGCTGGAGTCGATGGGCTTCAAGACGTTCGGCTTCGCCGGCGGCCGTGAGGACGTCTGGGAGCCGGAGGAGGACGTCTACTGGGGCCCCGAGACCACGTGGCTCGGCGACGCCCGCTACACCGGCGACCGTGAGCTGGAGAACCCGCTCGCCGCCGTGCAGATGGGCCTCATCTACGTCAACCCGGAGGGCCCGAACGGCAACCCGGACCCGGTGGCCGCGGCCCGCGACATCCGCGAGACGTTCGGCCGCATGGGGATGAACGACGAGGAGACCGTCGCGCTGATCGCCGGCGGCCACACCTTCGGCAAGACCCACGGCGCGGGCCCGGCCGACCACGTCGGCCCGGAGCCCGAGGGCGCCCCGCTCGAGGAGCAGGGTCTGGGCTGGAAGAGCAGCTACGGCAGCGGCAAGGGCGCGGACGCCATCACCAGCGGTCTGGAGGTCACCTGGACCTACCACCCGACCCGGTGGGACAACGAGTTCTTCCACATCCTGTTCGCGTACGAGTGGGAGCTCATGAAGTCCCCGGCCGGCGCGCACCAGTGGCGTCCCAAGAACGGCGCCGGCGCGGACCTGGTGCCCGAGGCCCACGACCCGACGAAGCGCCGCGAGCCGCGGATGCTGACGACGGACCTCGCGCTGCGGTTCGACCCGATCTACGAGCAGATCTCGCGGCGGTTCCACGAGAACCCCGACCAGTTCGCGGACGCCTTCGCCCGGGCCTGGTTCAAGCTCACCCACCGCGACATGGGCCCGGTTTCCCGCTACCTCGGCCCGGAGGTGCCGAGCGAGACGCTGATCTGGCAGGACCCGCTGCCCGCGGTCGACCACGAGCTGGTGGACGCCGAGGACGTCGCGGCCCTCAAGCAGCAGATCCTCGCCTCGGGCCTGTCGGTGTCCCAGCTGGTCTCCACCGCGTGGGCGTCGGCGTCGACGTTCCGGGGCAGCGACAAGCGCGGCGGCGCCAACGGCGCGCGGATCCGCCTGGAGCCGCAGCGGAACTGGGAGGTCAACGACCCCGACGAGCTGGCGCGGGTGCTGCGCACCCTGGAGGGCATCCAGGAGGCGTTCAACGCGTCGCAGACCGGCGGCAAGAAGATCTCGCTGGCCGACCTGATCGTCCTCGCCGGTGGCGTGGGCGTCGAGCAGGCGGCCCGCAACGCCGGCTACGACGTCGAGGTGCCGTTCACGCCGGGGCGTACGGACGCCTCCCAGGAGCAGACCGACGTGGAGTCGTTCGCGGCGATGGAGCCGACCGCGGACGGGTTCCGCAACTACCTCGGCAAGGGCCACCGCCTGCCGGCCGAGTACCTGCTGCTCGACCGCGCGAACCTGCTGACCCTCAGCGCGCCCGAGATGACCGTCCTCGTCGGCGGCCTGCGTGTCCTCGGCGCGAACTACCAGCAGTCGCCGCTGGGCGTCTTCACCACCAACCCCGGGTCGCTGACCAACGACTTCTTCGTCAACCTGCTCGACCTGGGTACGACGTGGAAGCCGACCTCGGAGGACTCGACCACGTTCGAGGGTCGCGACTCCGCGACCGGCGAGGTGAAGTGGACGGGCAGCCGGGCCGACCTCGTGTTCGGCTCGAACTCCGAGCTGCGCGCGCTCGCCGAGGTCTACGCGAGCGACGACGCGCACGAGAAGTTCGTGCAGGACTTCGTGGCGGCGTGGGTCAAGGTCATGAACCTGGACCGGTTCGACCTCGCCTGATCCCACACCGACGGCAGGGCCGGCCCCCGCACGGGGGCCGGCCCTGCCGCATCCGCCCGCCGGTGGCGCCGCGCGGGCGCCCTGATCGTGTCGCGGCCGCCTCGGCCCTGCCCGGCCGATCGCGACCGCGCCGCGTGTCGCGGGCCGGTGTCGTGGCCCGTGGTGTCAGAACTCCTCGTAGACCGCCGGGTCCTGGCCCGCGAGACGCCCGTCGGGGCGGCCCAGCGCGGTGATGGCCGCGATCTCGGCCTCGTCGAGCGCGATGTCGAAGATGCCGAGGTTCTCCCGCTGCCGCTGCGGCGACGCCGCCTTGGGGATGGGGATGACCTGGCGGGCCACGTGCCAGGCGAGGATCGTCTGCGCGGGCGTGACGCCGTGGGCGGCCGCGATCTCCGTGACGACCGGGTTCTCCAGCAGGTCGTTCCCGCGGCCGAGCGGGCTCCAGCCCTGCACGAGGATCCCGTGCTCGCGGTGGTGGTCGAGGGCGTCCTGCTGCGGAAAGTACGGGTGGATCTCGATCTGGTTCACGACCGGGGCGACCCCGGTCTCGGCCACCAGCCGGTCGATGTGCTCGGGAAGGAAGTTCGACAGTCCGATGTGCCGGACGAGCCCGCGCTCGCGCGCCTCGACGAGCGCCTTCCACGCCTCCACGTACAGCCCGGTCCTCGGGTTCGGCCAGTGGATCAGGTACAGGTCGATCCGGTCGAGGCCGGTGCGGTAGACGCTCTCCTCGATCGTGGCCAGCGCCTCGGCGTAGCGGTGGTGCCGTCCCGGCAGCTTCGACGTGACGATCAGTTCGTCGCGTACGTCGCCGGCGGCGCGGACGGCCCGGCCCACCGCGCCCTCGTTCTCGTAGTTCACCGCGGAGTCGATCAGCCGGTAGCCGGCCCGGATCGCCTCGCCGATGGCGTCGACCCCCTCGGAGCCGGTCAACCGGTAGGTGCCGAGCCCGATCGCCGGCAACGCGGTGCCGTCGGCGGCCGTCAGGCGGGGAATCGTCATCGTGCTGCTGCCTCTCCGGTGGCGCGGATCGGGCGACCGGGTCGCCCTCCCGCGTTCCTATGCCTCGTCCTGGTCCTTGCGGTGGGACCGCCGCGACGAGGACCAGCCCTGCCGCTGCAGCCGTTCGATGCCGTCCAGCAGCAGGTCCAGCGCGAACTCGAACTCGAACTGGTCGTCGCAGCCCTGCCCCACGACAGTGTCGCCGTCGTGGGAGGCCGCCGTGGAGATCTCCGCCAGGTGCGGGAACCGGGCCGCGACCTCCGCCGGCAGGGCCGCCGGCGGATCCGGGTTGGTCGCGCCGGACCGGCCGGCCTGCCGGGAGGGATCGAACAGTTCCTGGCTGAAGCCCAGGATCCGGCTGCCCATCGCGTGCATCACGTGGTGGGCGAGGTCGGTGGAGAAGCCGCCGGCCCGGAGGGTCGCGACCACCGAGTCGAGGTAGGCGAGGATGGCCGGCGTCGCCATGGTGCGCGACTCGATCGCGAGCGGCGCCCAGGGGTGGCGCCGCAGCGCCCGCCGCGCCGAGAGGATGCGCCGGCGCACCGACTGCTTCCAGTCGGTGCCGGGCACCGGGGGGTCGATCTCCCCGACGACCACGTCGATCATCCCGTCGAGCAGTTCGTCCTTGTTCGCGACGTGCTTGTAGAGAGCCATCGGTACGACGCCCAGGTCCTGGGCGAGGTTGCGCATGCTGAGGGACTCGATCCCGGCCTCGTCGGCGAGCGCGACGGCGGCACGCAGGATCCGTTCCCTGCTCAGCGGCGTCCGGCGCAGCGTCTGCACCTGCTCAGGCATCTCGGGTCCTCGTCTTCCGGCAGCGGTTGAACCTTAACCGTCTTGACGGGTGTACGGCGTACACCTATGGTGCGTGACATGAGGTGTACGCCGTACACCCGAGGGAGGGAAGATGAAGGCGATCGTCCAAGACCGATACGGCCCGCCGGAGACGCTCACGCTCGCGGACGTCGACACGCCGGTGCCCGCCCCCGACGAGGTGCTCGTCCGGGTCGAGGCGGCCTCGCTCAACGCGTACGACTGGCACGCCATGCGGGGCGACCCGCTGATCGCGCGGCTGGCCATGGGCCGGTCACGGCCCCGGGCCCGCATCCGTGGCCGCGACTTCGCGGGCCGGGTCGAGGCCGTCGGCGCCGAGGTCCGGCAGGTGCGCCCGGGTGACGCCGTCTTCGGCGACCTCGGCGACGCCAACGGCGCCTTCGCCGAGTACGCGTGCGTGCCGGAGACCCTCGTCGCGCCGCGACCGGCGAACCTGACACCGCAGCAGGCCGCCGCCCTGCCGCTGGCCGGCGTCACCGCGCTCATGGGACTGTGCGACGTCGGCCGCGTCGGGCCCGGCTGCCGGGTTCTCGTCAACGGCGCCTCCGGAGGCGTCGGCACCCTGGCCGTCCAACTGGCCCGGGCACTGCGCGCAACCGTGACCGCGGTCTGCAGCACCCGCAACGTCGACCTCGTCGGATCGCTCGGCGCCGACCACGTCGTCGACTACACCCGCCACGACTTC
This sequence comes from Micromonospora globbae, assembly GCF_036184225.1. Lineage (NCBI taxonomy): Bacteria > Bacillati > Actinomycetota > Actinomycetes > Micromonosporales > Micromonosporaceae > Micromonospora > Micromonospora globbae. Next base: position 2,350,474 of record NZ_CP108084.1, on the reverse strand, counting down.
ACACGGGACACCCGCCGCCACGATCTCGTGTTCGACCTCGTCGGCAACCGCTCCCTCGCGGCGCTGCGGCGGGCGCTGACCCCGACCGGGACGCTGCTGCTCTCCGGCGGCGGCGTCTACCGTGGCGGCAGCCTCCTCGGACCGGTCGGGCTCATCACGCGCGGACGGATGCTGGCGCCCTTCGTCCGACAGCGGATCGTCGTGCTCACCACGGCACCCGGCCGGCGGCACCTCGACGCGCTCCGCGTCCACGTCGAGAACGGCCGCCTCACCCCGGTCATCGACCGGACGTATCCGCTCCACGAGGTGCCCGAGGCCATCCGGTACCTCGAAGGTGAACACGCGCGCGCCAAAGTGGTCATCACCATCTGACGCGCCCTACGCCTGCTCCGCGACCCGGAACGCGAGCGAACCCTTCGCCGTGCCGCGCACGGCGGTGATCGTCCAGCAGCCGGCCGTGGGGAACCGCCAGCCGGTGCCCCACTCCTCGCCGGGCCGTTCCCAGTTGCTGCCGCCGTGCGCCTCGGGACCCCAGGTCGGCTCGACGACCGTGCCGTCGGGGCCGGTGGCGCTGACGGCGAAGTCGCCACTGCCCGTCATGCGCCACACCACCTTGATCTCCGAGGCCGTGGTCAACAGCGGATCGCGGGGGAACAGCAGCGCCCACAGTGTCGCCCCGTCGCCGGTGCCCTGCCGCTCCAGCGTGGCGCCGGGCCCGCCGACCTGGGCGGTCGCCGGACAGGACGGCGAGGGCGCGGCGGCCGGTGGCGCCCCGGAGGGCGACCCGGACGGTGGGGGAGGGGCGGGGTCGCACCCGCCGAGCAGGAGCGCCGACGCGAGGCCGAGCCACCAGACGCTGAGGGCGGGCCGGGCCCGCGCCACGGAAGCCATGGTCGATGCTACCGCCGACGGGGCGACCGCCGGGTACCCGAAGCGCGCGGGCCCCGCCGGCTCGTCAGCTACGGGAGCGCGGCAGGCAGCACTTCTTGTACTTGAGGCCGGAGCCGCACCAGCAGGCGTCGTTGCGCTCCGGCGGCCAGGGGATCCGCGCGGCGGGCCGCGTCTCCAGCTCCCGCGCGTACCCGGCCCGGACCTGCGGGTCGGTCACGTCGCCGCGGCCGGTCAGCTCGTCCACCGACCCGCGCAGCACGTGCAGCCCGCCCCGGCCGGCGCCGGCCTGCCGGACCAGTTCCTTCTCCAGCCGCGCCCGGTGCGCGTCCCAGTCCGGCCCGTACACGTCGGTGAGCGCGGCCTGCTCGGCGAGCAGGCGGTCGAACTCGGCCCGGGGGAAGAAGACCAGGTCGGTCTCCCCGGCGGGCCGCTGCTGGGCGCGGCGGACGAGCTGCGCCTCCAGCCGGTCGGCGAGGTCGTCGTGCCGGTCGTGCGGCAGGTTCAGGTCCCGGCGTACGCGGTGCCGCTGCTGGAGCAGGAAGAACAGGACACCCGGCGCCTCCGGCGGCCCGACCTCGACGGCCGGCTCGGTCAGGGCCTGCGCCGGCTCGCCGCTGGCGGCGGCCCGCTGACCGAGCAGCGTGTCGACCGCCTCGCTGAGCCACTCGTCGGCCGTCGCCGTGCGTCCGCCGGCGTCCAGGGCCGCGCTGACGTACGCGGGGGCGTCCGGCTGTTGGGTGAGCAGCGGACGTAGGGCGTCCAGTTCGGCCATCGCCTCGTCCTCGCGACCACCGACCCGGAACAGGATCCGGGCCCGCAGCGCCCGGGCACGGCCGGCGCGGGCGTCGTCCCGGGTCGGGTACGCGGCCACGGCCCGGTCGGCGTACCGCAGGGCGGCGTCCAGCCGGGAGCGGATCTCGGCGATCTCGGCGGCCAGGGTCAGCGCGTCCCCCGCGTCGTCCGGGTCCGCCAGCCGGCCCTGATCCACGGCGTCGGCCAGGTCGGCGGCGACCCCGAGCGGGTCGGCCGTTCCGAGCGCGGAGCGGCGGATCTCGGCCAGGTCGGCGCTGGTGAGTACGTCTGTCGTCGGCACGATCTCACGGTACGTCCGCGGTGGCCGGATCCACCGCTGGATCACCTGTTACGCCGATCTCAGGCCGTGCCGGCGGTCACTGCACCGTCGCCGGCCGCCCCTGGGCCGGCGGACCGGGTGCTCACTCGTCCACCAGCAGGCCGGCCTGGGCGGCGAGCAACGCCAGCCGGATCCGGTTACCCGCGCCCGTCTTGGCCAGCAGGCTCGTGACGTGCGTCTTCACCGTCGTCACGCCGAGGTGCAGCCGCTGGGCGATCTCCCGGTTGGAGAAGCCGGCACCGACGAGGGCCAGCACGTCCCGCTCGCGGGCGGTCAGGGTGTCCGGCAGCGCGGGCGCCGGCGCCTCGCCGAGCCGCGCCCGCACCGCCTGGTCGACGAGGCGGCGCAGCACGGTGGGGCTGAACGGGGTCTCGCCGGCCGCCGCCCGGCGGATCGCCGCCAGCAGCTCGTCGGGGGAGGCGTCCTTGACGAGGAAGCCGCAGGCGCCGGCGGCGAGGGCGGGGAAGAGGTGGTCGTCGTCGTCGAAGGTGGTCAGCACCACGACCCGCACCGACGGCCGGTCGGCGAGGATCCGCGCGGTCGCGGCCGTCCCGTCGACGAGTGGCATCCGCAGGTCCATGAGGACCACGTCCGGCGCCACCTGCCCGGCCAACCGGATCGCCTGCTGGCCGTTCTCCGCCTCGCCGACCACCGTCATGTCGGGTGCGGAGTCGCAGAGCATCCGCAGGCCCGCGCGGACCAGCCGCTGGTCGTCGACGAGCAGCACCCGGATCATCGGGTCGCCCCCGCCGGCAGGACGGTCCGCAGCCGCCACCCGGCGCCGTCGGGCCCCGCGACCAGGGTGCCGCCGAGCAGTTCGACGCGCTCGCGCATGCCCGTCAGCCCGTGTCCCGGTTCGCCGTTCTCGGTCGCGGCGCGCCGCACGCCCCGGCGGGCGCCGTCGCCGCCGGGCCGGGCTGGGGCGTCCGCGCCGCCGTCGTCGCTGACCTCCCAGTGCACCGCGCCGTCCCGCATCCGGACGGACACCCGGGCCCGGGCGGTCGGGCCGGCGTGACGGGACACGTTGGCCAGACCCTCCTGGGTCAGCCGCAGGACCGCCAACCCGCGTACGGCGTCCAGCGTCGCCACCTCCGGGTCGATCGTGGCCTCCACCGTGAGGCCCGTCCTCACGGCCCGGTCCACGGTCTCGGCGAGCGCCTCGGGCAGCGCGCCCGGGTCGATCGGGACGTACCCGGACCCGTCGCCGACCGTGGCCGGGTTGCGCAGCACCGCCACCAGGCGGCGCAGGTCGGCGAGCGCCGCGCTGCCGCTGGCGTGCAAATCGTCGAAGACCTCGCCGACGCGTGGATCGGAGCCGGCGAGCACGTGCCGGGCCACGCCGACGCGCAGGACCATCGACGCCACGTGGTGGGCCACGAGATCGTGCAGTTCCCGGGCGATGGCCGCCCGTTCGCTGGCCCGGGCCGCCAGCGCCTCGACGGCCACCCGCTGGTCGGCCTGCCGGGCGAGCTGGCGGGCCGCCCGGATGTTGAGGCCGATCAGCAGCGGCACGCCCACCGTGAGGGCCACGCCGTAGAGCCAGGTGGGCAACCCGACCGGCGTGCCGTCGAACGAGTCGAGGACGTAGCCGGCGAGCAGCGCCGCGAGACCGACGGCCACCTGCCGGGTCGGCACCCGCAACGTCAGTTCCAGGACCGCCCAGGTGGCGCCGACCTGCGGCACGACCGGCTCGACCTGGCCGAACCAGCCGGCGAGGCCGAAGACCAGCGCCGAGGTGAGCGCGGCGGCCAGGGGCCACCGCACGCCGAGGGGGCAGATCGCGAGGGCGGCGGCCGCGAAGGCCCAGTCCACCGGGGCGTACGGGCCGTCGGCGTGCGGCCGCAGCAGCAGGTAGCCGATGCCGCTGAGGGCCAGCAGGGTCAGCCGGAGCCACGCGTACCGGTCGTCGAAGAGCCGCGACACCCAGCGGGTAACCACCATGTCAGGGTAGGCGTGGGTCGGGTGCCGGGACAGCCGCCGACCGGTCCGGCCCGGCGTCGACCGCCGGGCCGGACCGTCCGCCGCTCACGCGTACACCCGCGGGGGTTCGTCCTGACCGGACGGCGCCGGCGCCGTCCGGCGCAGCGCGAGCAGGACACCGACGGCCGTGACGGCGGAGACCACACCGGCCGCGGCGAGCGTCGCGCCGTCGGGGTGGACCAGCGGCTGACCGCGCAGGGCCTGCCAGGTGACGACCGCGAGCAGACCGGCGTACGCGACCGCGGCCGTGACGACGAGCCGCAGCCGGACCCGGACGTCGCGCAGCCGGGGGAACCGTCCGGCCAGCACGCCGAGCGCGATGGCCAGCAGCGGCAACGCCTGCAGGGCGTGCATGCCCACGAAGTGCGGGATGCGCAGGTCCCCGCCGGTGGTGCTCCACCCGGTGAGCGGCATCCCCGGCCCGCCGTCGGGCACGCCGACGCTGTGGGCGCCCACGAGCGTGACGGCGTCGGCGGCCCGCTGCTCGGGGGTCGGCAGGACCATGAGGTAGCCCAGGCCCATCCCGACCACCGCGATGAGCAGGCCCAGCCGCAGCGTCCAGGCGATCGCCCGGTCGGGTATCCGCTGCAGCATCAGCAGGACGGCGAGCACCAGCGTCCCGGCGTAGATCCCGGCGACGAGGGCGGCCATCATCCCGAAGATCGTGGCGTCCAACGGGGTCGCGACGTTGAAGTGGCTCTGCTGGCCCCGGGCGGCCTGCAGGGCGATCAGTCCCACCTCGAAGAAGCCGGTCACGGCGACCAGGGTGCCGGCCCACCAGGCGACGCGCCGGCCGCGCGTCATGAGCGGGATCATCCAGGCCAGCGTCACCACGTAGACGAGGAACGAGACGGCGAACTTGAAGGGTTTGAGCCAGATCGGCGCGCCGACCAGGATCCGGTCGTCGACGACCAACCCGACCAGGGACACGACGCCGAGCGCCGCCATCGTGGCGGCCACGGCCATGAGAGGTGGGTGCCAGCGGAAGGCCTGTCGCAGCGATACGGGTGAGTACGTCATGCCCTCGACGGTCGCCGAACCGCGGCGCCGGATCGCCCGCCCGCCGTCCCGGACCGCCGGCCCCCGGTACGAACCGTCCTCCTACCGTGGGAGGAGGACGGTTCGGGTGGCGTGACGCCCGGGTGTCCGGCGCGCGGGCGTCGTCGGGTCAGTGCCGGGGCGCGAACAGCATCCGTGCGAGCACGAGCAGCATCGCCGCGAAGCCGGCCACGAGGGCGAGCGGGGACCACGCCCAGCCGACGGTGAGGCCCAGCACGGCGAACGCCGCGATCGCGACCAGCCACAGCGTCACCGTGTAGAGGCCGAACCGGGCCGCGGCCGACGGGTCCTCCGTGAACCGGTCGCCGACGTCCTGGTGGGAGGCCGCGAACCGGAGCACCCAGGGCTTGTGGCGGTTGGTCTGCGTGGCGCCGAGGACCGTGAACACCACGATCGAGGCCACGACGGCGAGGGCGCCACCGATGAGCCAGGGCAGCTCGCGGTCGAGCGCGTAGCGCCACGCGCCGCCCGCGCCGAGCAGCGCGACGGTCGTGGCCGCGCCGTATCCGGCGGCGCGGCCGGCCGGCATCGGGTAGTTGGTGGTGGTCTCCTGCCGCAGCGCGTCGGCCACCACGAGGCCGGCGGCCAGCGCGACGGCGACGACCGCGACGAGTTGCGCCGGCCCGGGCACCGCGACGTCCACGGTGGCCAGCACGACAGCGGTGAGCGCGGCCGCCGCGACCGCCGCGAGGACGACCGTGCGTACCAGGAATCCGGGCTTCGGCCGTACCCGGTATCGCGCCCAGGCCGGCGTGGCGGCGTCGGTGGCGGTCTCCACCTCGTCGATCAGGGACCGGATGTCGCCCGCCTCGGGCATCGCACGCTGCGCGGCCGCGACGGGGGACAGGCCCTCGCGTTCGAACTCGGCCGCCCGGGCCACCAGGTTGGCGCGCATCTCCTCCTTCAGGTCCTGGAGGTCGGCCGTCATCTCGACGCCGGCGAAGGCCTCGTCGAGGAGGCGGTGGATCTCCATGGCGGAACCGCGTGTGGTGTCGTCGGTGGCGGTCATGACGGATGCCTTTCCAGTGATCGGTCTCCGGAGGTGGGGCGGTCGCCGAGGTCGAGCAGGGAGTCGATGAGGTCGCGGGTGACGACCCACGCGGCCAGGTTGCGGCGGTAGACGGCGTGACCGGCATCGGTGATGCGGTAGTACTTCCGCCGCCCGCCCCTGGTCTCGTCGCCCCAGTACGCCTCGACGAGCCCGTCCTTGACGAGCCGCCGGTAGCTCGCGTAGAGGGTCGCCTCCTTGATCTCGTACGCCCCGCCGGTGGCGTCGCGGATCGTCTTGAAGATCTCGAAGCCGTAGCTGTCGCCGCGGCGCAGGATCCCCAGCACGATCGTGTCGGTGTGGCCGCGCAGCAGGTCGGAGGCGAAGGCGTCGCCGAGGAGGGCGGTGTCGCTTCCGCTTCGCTCAAACATGTTCAGTACTGTATCAGATCAAGTACTAGCGCAGCCATACCGCTTCGCCGCCCTCGTCGCTCGCCCCGTTTCGGCCGCCCCGAGCAGGGAATGCCTCGGCGCCCGTGGCGCAGGAGCAGATCGCGAGACGAAAGGGGCCGCACGATGAGCGACGCCCGCCCGCCGTTCCCACCGTTCGACCTCGACAGCGCGATCGCCAAGGTGCAGGCCGCGGAGGACGCCTGGAACACGCGCGACCCGCACAAGGTGAGCCTCGCCTACACGGAGGACTCCGTCTGGCGCGACCGCCACCGGTTCTTCAACGGCCGGGAACGGATCGTCGAGTTCCTCACCGCCAAGTGGGAACGCGAACTCGACTACGTGCTGCGCAAGAGCCTGTGGGCCTTCCGGGAGAACCGGATCGCGGTGCGCTTCCAGTACGAGTGGCACGACGCCGACGGCCGGTGGTTCCGCAGCTACGGCAACGAACTGTGGGAGTTCGACGAACGCGGCCTCATGCGTCGTCGCGAGGCCAGCATCAACGACGTGGCGATCGACGAGAGCGAGCGCCGCTACTTCGGGCCGCGCCCGGAGAACGAGCGCGGCGCGGGCCACGACATCGCGCTGCGGTGACGCCGACCGTGCCGGCGCGCGCCACCGGCCGGTGAGCGTCGCCGCCCACGGCAACGGACGGAGAAAAATCGTCCGGCAGGATGTCGGATCCGGCCGCCCGCCGGTCGTCTACCTGGGTGAAGGGCAACGAGAACCCAGGAGGACACCCATGACGGCACCATCGAGCCCCCACCCGATCCCCGACACCTACCGGCGGGTCACACCGTGCCTGGTCGTCGACGGCGCGGCCAGGGCCCTCGCGTTCTACGCCGACGTGTTCGGCGCCCGGGAACGGATGCGGATGGCCGGCCCGGACGGCACCATCGCCCACGCCGAGATCGAGATCGGCGACGCCGTGCTCATCGTCGAGGACGCCGACCCGCAGCGGGGCACGAGCGCGCCGCCGGCCGGCGGGCTGCCCGGCACCCCCGTGTTCCAGTTCGTCTACGTCACCGACGTCGATACCGTGGTGGAGCGGGCCGTCGCGCTCGGCGCCACGCTCCGGCGGGCCCCGGAGAACCAGTTCTACGGCGACCGCGACGCGTTCGTCGTCGACCCGTTCGGCCACGCCTGGACCGTCGCCACGCACGTCGAGGACGTCGACCCCGACGAGGCGGCGCGCCGGATGGCCGCCCTGTCCGCCTGAGCACCACGAACGGAGACCCGGTGAAGTACGTGCTGATGTTCGTCGAGACCGAGCAGTTCGCCGCCGACCTGGCGGCCATGGACGAGCCGGAGCAGGAACGCGCCTACGCCCGCGTACGCCAGTGGTTCGCCGACCACCACGACAAGATCACCCACCACACCCACCTCATGCCGCCGGACACCGCCACCACGCTGCGGCTCGACCGGGGCGAGCCGCTGATCTCCGACGGACCGTTCGTCGAGGGCAAGGAGATCGTCAGCGGATTCGCCGAGATCGACGTCGCCGACCTCGACGAGGCCCTGCGGATCGCCCGGTCCTGGCCCGCCTGCCCCGTGGTGGAGATCCGGCCCATCGCCGCATGAGCCGACCGACGTACGCCGAACTGGCCCGCGTGGTCCGCGACCACGCGGGCCGGCTCGCCGCGTCCCTCGTCCACCTCGTCGGCGACTTCGCCGCGGCCGAGGACCTCGTGGCCGACGCGGTCGAGGCCGCGCTGACCCACTGGCCGGTCGAGGGCATCCCCGACCGACCCGACGCCTGGCTGTACACGGTGGCCCGCCGCCGCGGCCTCGACCAGCTCCGCCGCGACAACCGTCACCGCCAGAAGCTGGCCCTGCTCCCGTGGCCGGTCGAGCCCCGACCCGACGACCGGCTCCGCCTCGTCTTCACCTGCTGCCACCCGGCCCTGCCCCGCTCCGCACAGATCGCCCTCACGCTCCGGGTGGTGTGCGGCCTGACCACCGCCCAGATCGCCCGCGCGTTCCTCGTCTCGGAGAGCACCGTCGGGCAGCGCATCACCCGCGCCAAGCGGAAGATCAGCGACGCGGGCATCCCCTACCGGATCCCCTCCGCCGACGAGCTCGGCGACCGGGTCGCCGAGGTGCTCGCGGTGATCTACCTGCTGTTCAACGAGGGCTACCTGTCCACCGGCGACCAGCAGGCCCACGCCCGCGACCTCGCCGAGGAGGCCGAGTTCCTCGCCACGCTGCTGCACACCCTCATGCCCACCGAACCCGAGGTGGCCGGCCTGCTCGCGCTGATCCGGCTGCACCGGGCCCGCGCCGCCGCCCGCTTCGACGACCGGGACGACATCGTGCCGCTGCCCCGGCAGGACCGGTCCCGCTGGGACCACGACGCCATCGCCGCGGCGGGCCGGCTCCTCGCCCGCGCGGCCGCCCAGAAGCGGCCCGGCCCGTACCAGCTACAGGCCGCGATCGTGGCCTGCCACGCCGAGGCGCCCCGGTGGGAGGACACCGACTGGCCGCAGATCCTCGTGCTCTACGACATGCTGCTCCACCTGGCGCCGTCCCCGGTCACCCGGCTGCACCGGGCCGTCGCCCTGCGCTACGTCGCCGGTCCGGCCGCCGCCCTCGCCGAGGTCGACGCGCTCCGCGACGACCTCGCCGGCTACCACCTCCTGCACGCCACCCGCGCCGAACTCCTGCGCGACCTGGGCGACGCCACCGGGGCCCGGGCCGCCGACGAGCGGGCGCTCGCGCTGACCGCCAACCCCGCCGAACGGTCCCTCCTGCGGCAACGCCTCGACTGGACCTGAAGGCTCCGCGCCCGATCGCGCGCCGAACGGATTCGAACGACCCCGAACGCCCGGTCCCGTTCCAAATCGGTCCGGCGCCGATACGGTCTGTGCCGACCACCGCACTGGCAGCGGTGGACGGCAGGACGGGGGTCGGCGTGACCGAGCGTGCCGCGACGTACGCAGAGGTGTTCGCGGTGCGCGAGTACCGCTACCTGTTCGGGGCGTACCTGCTGTCGCTGGCGGGCGACCAGATCACGGCCGTCACCGTGGCGTACGTCGTGTACACCGGCACCGGCTCGGCGGCGCTGTCGGCGGCCGCGTACGCCAGCTCCTACCTCGCCTGGCTGACGGCTGGCCCGTTGCTGTCCGGCCTGGCCGACCGGTTTCCGCGACGACGGGTCCTGGTCGTGTGCGACCTCGCCCGCGCGGCGCTCATCCCCCTGGCGGCGCTGCCGGACGTCGCCGCGCCCGCCCTCGTGGTCCTGCTGTTCCTCGTCAACCTGCTGCGGCCTCCGTTCGTCGCCGCGCGGGCGGCGCTGATGCCCGAGGTGCTCGACGGTGACCGCTACCCGGTCGCGAACGGCGTGGACAACATCTGTGCCCAGGTGGTGCAGGTGGTGGGCTTCGCCGTCGGGGGGAGCCTGGTGGCGTTGCTGTCGTTGCGCGGCGCGCTGCTGGTGGACGCCGGCACGTTCCTGGTCTCCGCACTACTGATCATGGTCGGGGTCCGCCGCCGCCCCGCCCCCCGCCCGGCCGCGGGCCCGGCACGTCCGGACCGCGCCGCGGGCCTCCGGATCATCCGCACCGACCCCCGGCTACGCGCCTACGTCCTCGTCCTGTGGACGGCCAGCTCGTTCACCTACGCGGCGGAGGGCCTCATGGCGCCGCTGGCCCGCCAGTACGGCGGCGGGGCCGGCACCGTCGGACTGCTGCTGGCCGCCGCGCCGACGGGGATGGCCCTCGGTGGGGTGGCCCTGACCCGGTTCTGTCCGCCGGCGGTCCGGCCGCGGCTGATCCTGCCGCTGGCCGTCCTGTCCGCCGGGGTGCTGGCGGCGGTCTGGCTCGTTCCACCGCTGTGGCTGGTGCTGACGCTGTTGCTGCTGGCCGGTGCCGCGAGCGCCTTCGCCGTCCCGTTGAACGCGTTGTTCGGCCGGGCCGTGCCCGCGCAGTTGCGGGGACGCGCGTTCGGCGTGGCCATCACCGGCCTGAGCGGGTTCCAGGGCCTGGCGATGGTCACCGCGGGCCTGGCCGCCGACCGGTGGACGCCCACCACGGTCATCGGATTCAGCGGACTGTCGGGCGCCCTCGTGGTCCTCGCTCTCGCGCCCCTCTGGCCGCGACGCGCCGCCGTGGTGACCGACGGCGTCGAACGACTTCGAACGCCTTCGATCGCCGATGGCCCTACCGCCAAGGTCGGCGGCGGCCGACGCTGAGGTCACCGGGCGGGCCACGGGGCCGCCCCGTCGGGAGGGGAGGAATGCCATGCGCAGCGTCGGCAAGCGCGGCGTCAGCTGGACCTGACCCCGCCATCACCTCGGCGATGTGCCTCCGGATCCGTGCGAACCGGAGGGAGTCGACGGCGCTGACGAGAGGAGGTGCGGCGATGCGTAAGGACGACTGCGCCGGCTGAGAGCACTGAACCACGGTGGGTGGCCACCGCGAGGTGACCACCCACCCCCGAGGCTGGAGGATCCATGCCGATCGAGGGCACCTACCCGCTCACCATGGGCCAGCTCTCCATGTGGAAGGCCCTCGCGGTGCGCCCGCCTGAGCAGCTGTGGGAGTCCAACCAGGACGTCGTGTGGCCGGTCGCGGCCCCCGTCACCGAGGAGCGGATCCGGCATGCCCTCACCGCGCTGGCGGTGCGGCACGAGTCGCTGCGCACCGTCTACCGCCCGGCCCACGAGTCCGGCGAGGTACGCCAGGCGGTCCTGCGCGACCCGCCCGTGCGGTTCGGTGCGGCGTCCGTGCGGGAGCCGTTCGACCTGACCGCCGAGCCGGCGTGGCGCGCCTGGGTCCGTACGCCGGACGACGGGCCACCGCGGGTCCATCTGGTGATCCACCACATCGTCGCCGACGGCGCCGCGCTACGGGTCCTGGAGTCCGACTTCCACGCGCTGCTGCGCGACGAACCCCTCCCCGACGCCCCGGCGCCGCGGGAGGTGGCCGAACGGCAGCGCGGCGACGCGTTCCGGGAGAGGTTGACCGCGGCCGCCGAGTACCGCCGCCACACCGTCGCGGCCGCCCCACGGGCACCGGTGTCCCGCGGCCCTCTGGTGCGGGCTCTCGTCGACACGGGCGTCCCGTACGGCGCGGCCCGCCGCGCGGCCCAGCACCTGCGGGTGACCCTGCCCAATCTGCTGCTCGCGGTCTACGCGCAGGCGCTGGCCGCCACCACGGGGGTGGCGGATCAGCTGCTGTGGCAGTTGGCCGCGAACCGGCTCGACCCGGCCGTACGACGCCTGGTGTCGTCGATGACCCAGTGGGTGCCCATGCTGGTCCCCGTCGATCCCGACGGGCCGCTGGGCCCGGTGGCCCGCGAGGTCAACGTGGCGGCGGTACGCGCCATGCGGCACGGTGTGTACGACCCGTTCGCCGTGGGGCCGCACGACTTCGACCACGGGAGCTACGTCACGTTCATCCCGCCGCCGGCCGACGCCGATCCCGCGTCCACCGAGGTCCTGCCCGGCCGCATCGAGTGGCTTCCGCCGCGCTCCTACAGCGGGGCCAGCTTCTATCTGATCGCCAGGGCCCACCCGACCGTGCAGCTCACCCTGCGGGTGATGCGCGACGGGTACGGGCGGGCCGAGGTGGAACGCTTCCTGACCACCATGGCCGACCTCCTGCTGCGCACCGTCAAGGACGCGCAGTGACCACCAGCCTCTGGCGCAACCGCGACTTCATGGTGCTGTGGTCCGGCCGGACGCTCAGCGAGGTCGGCGACGCCGTCTCGCTGCTGGCCATCCCGCTGCTCGCGGTCACCGTCCTGGACGCCACCGCCGTCGAGGTGGGCATCCTCAGCGCCACCCGGATGGTCGCCTACCTGTTCCTGTCCCTGCCCGCCGGTGTGTGGGTGGACCGGATGCGCAAACGCCGCGTCATGGTGGTCTGCCACCTCGTCCGCGCCGGGCTGGTGGCAACCGTCGCCGTCGGCGCCTGGGCCGGCTGGGTCACGATGGCGCACCTCTGGATCGTGGCGTTGCTGTCCAGCGTGTGCACCGTGCTGTACGAGACCGCTCACCAGAGCTTCCTGCCGGCGGTCGTGCCGGGCGGGCAACTGCTCGAGGCCAACGGCAAGCTGGCGACCACGTACGCGGTCTCCCGGATCGCCGGATACAGCGTGGGCGGCGCCCTGGCGTCGGCGCTGGGTGTGGCGCGCACGGTGGGCGTCGACGCCCTCGCCTACCTGGTCAACGCGGCGTCCCTGCTGTTCATCCGGCGTGCGGAGGACCCACCGGCGGCGGCGGGGCCGCGGGACTTCCGCCGGGAGCTGGCCGCCGGGCTGTCGTTCGTGTTCCGCCATCCGATCATGCCCAGGCTGGTGGCGGCGTCGGCGTCGCTCAACCTGTTCAGCCAGATGATCTTCGCTCTGGCTGTCCTCTACCTCGTGCGGGACCTGCGGCTGGACGAGCACACCGTCGGCGTCGTGTTGGCACTCACCACGCTCGGCGGGATCGGCGGTGGCCTGCTGTCCGCGCGGCTGGCGCGACTGGTGGGCAGCGCGCGGATCATCTGGATCGCTCCGCTGGGACTCGGCTGGACGGTGCTGCTCGTGCCGGCCGCGCGGCCCGGCTGGGGCCCGGTCGCCTACACGGTGGGCATGGCCGGGCTGGGAGCCCTGTTCGCCATCTACAACGCGGCGGCGATCAGCTACCGGCAGGGAGTGTGCCCGCCGGAGCTGCTGGGACGGATGACCGCCTCGATCCGGTGGGTGATCTTCGGGGTGATGCCGGTGGGCGCCCTCGCCGGCGGTCTGCTGGGCAGCTGGCTCGGTGTGCGGCCGACGTTGTGGATCGCCGCCGTCGGGGTGTGGGCGTCCGGCCTGTGGCTCTACTTCTCACCGCTGCGGCGACGCCGCGACGTGCCGGACGCCGCGTCGGACGCGGCGCCGTCACCGGCGGCGCGCGAGCGGGTGCCCGTCGACATGGCCGGAGAGGCCACGGGAGGAGGACGACGTGGATGACCAGCCGTTCGGGCAGCGCATCCTGTCCTGGGTGGGCGGGCCGGCGGACGCCGACCGGTTCGTCGCCCTGGGCGGGGTCCGGCTGCCGGCGGAGCCCGACCCCGCCGCGCTGCGGCGGTCCCTCGACGCGATCGTCGCCCGGCACCCCGTACTGGGGGAGGGACCGGTCCCACTGCGGACGGTCGACGACGTGTGGGCGGCGGCGGCCGCGGGGCGGTACCCGCCCGACGCACCCTGCCTGCTGTGGGCGTACCTGGCCGGCGCCGAGCTGCTGCTCGTGGCTCACCACACCGTCTCGGACCCGTGGTCGATGCGGCTGCTGGTCCGCGAGGTGCTGAAGCCCGGCAGCGGGCCGGCGCCCTCGTACCACGACGGCACGGCCCCGTACCCGGCCCGGCGGGTGGCCCGTTCCGCGCCGTTCTGGAACGCGATGCTCACCGACGTCCCGGCCCTCGTCGCGGGTACGGACGACCGCGCCGGCACGGCGGAGATCCGGCAACCGAGCGGCATCACGCAGGAGCACGCGGCGGCGGTTTCACGGGTCGCGCGCAGCACGCCGTTCGTCATCCTGCTCACCGCGTTCGCGCGGGCGCTCGGCCCGCTGTGCCACGGCGAGACCGTCGTTCCGGTGCTCACCCACGGCCGCCGCAGGTCCGAGTGGGACACCGTGGGGCTGTACATGAACGTGCTGCCGGTGCGGCTCGGCACGCCGACCGTGGGCTCGGTCCACCGCGCGTTCGCCGAGGCGTACGCGAACGAGATCCCGTTCCCGCTGCTGCTGGACGCGGTGCCGCAGGCCGACGCGTTGTTCGCCGCCGGCGGACCGAGCCTGGCCCAGTTCGAGGTCATCCAGGTGCCGGACGGTGCCGGGATCGAACCGCTGACGATCCCTCCCGGGCTCGGGCTGGGCGGGCCGCTGCTGCCCGTCAACGGGCTGGCGTTCTGGCTCGAGCCGGGCGCGGGTGGCGCCTACACGGCCTGCCTGCGCTACCGCCGGTCGTACGGGGAACCCGAGATGCGCGCCCTGATGCGGCGCTTCGTCGAGCGATGGGAGGAGATCGATGCCGACCCGGCCCGAGCTTGAGTCGATGTTGACCCGGCTGTGGAGCGAGAAGCTGAACGTCACACCGATCGGCGTCGAGGACAACTTCTTCGCCCTCGGCGGCGACTCGCTGCTCGCCGCCGACCTGCTCATGGACCTCTACGATCGCCTCGGCGTCGAGGTCGACGCCGCGGTGCTGTTCCTCAAGCCCACGATCGCCGAGCTGGTCGACGAGGTGCTGGCCTCATGAGGATCGCGCCCTGTGGCCACACCCGCCCCCCGGGCAGGGCCCACCTCGCCGACCCCGTCCTCCACGAGGTGGGAGACCCGCACGCCGCGTTGCGGGCGCTGCGCCGGTGGGATCCGGTGGGCTGGCAGCCGGTCGAGGGGCGGTCGGGCTTCTGGGCCGTCACCCGCTACGCCGACGTCCGAGCCGTCCTCACCGACCACGAGACGTTCAGCTCCACCGGCGGGGTGATGCTCAACATGCTCGGCCGACCGGAACCGGCGCGAGACCAGCAGTTCGCGTCCAGCGACCCGCCGCGGCACGGGCTCATCCGCGGGCCGTTGCAACGACAGATGACCACGCGCGCGGTGGTACGCCACGCGCCGGCCATCCGGTCCTTCGTACGGGGGATGCTGCACCCCGCCGACGGGCCCCTGGACTTCGCCGACCTCACCTCCGGCCTGCCGCTGGCCTTCCTGGGGCCGCTCATGGGCATCCCCGCCGCGGACTGGCCCGACCTGGCCCGGTGGGTGGCCATGTCGGTGGCCGAGCACGACCCGGAGGCCATGCTGCCCGACGGCCCGACCGCGACCCTCGAGCGCGGGCACCGCGAGCTGTTCGCGTACCTGCTCCACCTGGTGCTCGACCACCGGCGGCGCCCGCGCGGGGACCTCGTGGACCTGCTGGCGTCCATGCCGCTGCGGCCCGGCGCCGTCGTGGCCAACTGCTACAGCCTGCTCCTCGGCGGCGGCGCCGCCATCCCGCACGTGCCCCGCGCGGCGCTGGCCGAGCTCATCCGCACCGGGCGCTACGAGGAGTGGGCCCGGCGACCCGACCGGATCGACCGGGCGGTCGAGGAGGCGCTGCGGTTCGCCACGCCGGCCGGACACTTCATGCGACTCACGAAGCGGGACACCACCGTCGGCGGCGTACGCATCCCGGCGGGTGACGCCGTCGTGGTGTGGCTCGGGTCGGCGAACCGCGACGAGGCCGTGTTCCCCGACGCCGACACGATGGACCCCGACCGCCACCCGAACCGGCACCTGGCGTTCGGCGACGGGCGCCACTACTGCCTGGGAGCACCCGTCGCCCGGCTGACGCTGCGCATCTTCTTCGAGGAGCTGTTCGCCACCTTCGCGTCCTTCGAGCCGGCCGGCGAGGTGGAGCGCGTCCGGTCGACCTGGCTGGCGGGGATCCGGCGGATGCCGGTCGTGGGCAGGCGGCGTTGATCCCCGACGCGCTGGCCGCCCAGCTGCGCTCCCGCGGGGAGGCGCCGGCGGTGGTGGATCCCGAGCAGGCCCTGACGTACGCCGACCTGGACGGCCTGAGCGGTGCGGTCGCCGCGCACCTCGACCAGCTCGGGGTGGGCGCCGGCGAGGCGGTGGTCGTGCACACCCGGCTGTCGCGCTGGGCCGTCGTGGCCATGCTCGGCGTCCTGCGGGCGGGAGCACGGTACGTCCCCGTCGACGCGGCCTTCCCGGCCGCTCGCCGGGACCTGATGGTCGCCCGCAGCGGCGCCCGGGTCACACTCACCGAAGGGCTGCTGGCATCGCTGGCTCCGGCCCATTCGCCGTGGCGGGACGGGCCGTTCGCGTACACGATGTTCACCAGCGGATCGACCGGCGTGCCGAAGGCGGTGACCGTGTCGCGGGCGGCGCTGAGCTACTCGACCGGCGCCCGGCTGGAGTACTACGGTCGCCCACCCGAGCGTTTCCTGCTGTGCTCGTCGATCTCGTTCGACAGTTCCGTGGCGGGCGTCTACTGGACCCTGTGCACCGGGGGCACGCTGGTCATCCCCAGCGACCGGCCGTTCGACGTGCGGGCGCTGGTCCGGGCGGGAGCCGTGCACCGGCCCACCCACACGCTGATGGTGCCCTCGCTGTACCGGCTGCTGCTCCGTTCGCCCGTCCGCAGCCTGACCACCGTGATCGTGGCCGGTGAGACCTGCCCACCCGCCCTGGTCGACCTGCACCACGAGCGGATGCCGCACGCCGCGCTCCACAACGAGTACGGACCGACCGAGTGCACCGTCTGGAGCACCGTGCACCGGTGCGTGCCGGGGGAGGACCCGGTACCCATCGGCCGGCCGATCCCCGGCACCACGATCTCGATCGAGGACGGCGAACTGTGCATCTCCTCGCCCGGTGTGGTGTCCGGCGGGCCGGTGTACCGCACCGGCGACCGGGTCAGCATGGGCGCCGACGGCCTGCTCCGGTACCACGGACGGGTCGACGAGCAGCTCAAGGTCGGCGGCATGCGCATCGAACCGGCCGAGATCGAGCACGCCCTGATGTCCCACCCGGCGGTGCTTCTGGCCGGCGTCGCCGTCCCCTGGCAGGGCGTGGCGTTCGTCGTCAGCGCCGAACCGGTGGACCAGAAGAGCCTGCGGGCGCACCTGCTCGACCGGCTGCCCGCCGTGGCCGTACCCACCGTGTTCGTGCGGGTGCCCCGGCTGCCCACCCTGCCCAACGGCAAACTCGACCGGAGCGCCCTGGGCCGCGCCGCCCGCCCCGAACCGGATCGGCAGCTCTCCCCGTGACCGCCGACGACCAGCCGTCCACCGCACCGGCCGGCGTGCGTGTCGCGGCGAGCGTCGCGGACACCGCCCGGATCGACGCGCTGCGCGCCACCGAGTACCGGCACCTCGACCGCGACGGCGGCGTCTACCTCGACTACACGGGAGCCGGGGTGGTGGCACGGGCACAGGTCGCGGCCCACCACGACCGGCTGCTCTCGGGCCTGTACAGCAATCCGCACTCCGAGAACCCCACCTCCGAGGCGGCCGGTTCCCTCGTCGAGTCGGCCCGGCGGGCGGTGCTCGGCTTCTTCCGCGCCGACCCGGCCGAGTACGCGGTCATCTTCACACCCAACGCCAGCGGCGCCTGCCGCCTGGTCGGCGAGGCGTACGACTTCGGCCGCGGTCGCCCCCTCGTGCTGACGTGGGACAACCACAACTCCGTCAACGGGATCCGGGAGTACGCCCGTACGGCCGGCGCGCCGGTGCGTTACGTGCCGCTGAGCGGCCCCGACCTGCGGGTGAGCGAACCCGACGTGATCGCCGCGCTGACCGCCGGCCGGCTGGTCGGCCCTCGACGGTGGCGCCGCACCGGCAGGTCAGGGCTCTTCGCGTACCCGGCGCAGAGCAACTTCACCGGTGTCCAGCATCCGCTGGCGTGGGTGGACCTGGCCCAGCGGCACGGATACGACGTGCTCCTCGACGCGGCCGCGTTCGCCCCGACCAACCGGCTGGACCTCAGCGTCGTGCGGCCGGACTTCGTCTGCCTGAGCTGGTACAAGCTCTTCGGCTACCCCACGGGGGTGGGGGCGCTGCTCGCCCGCCGCGACGCGCTGGCCCGGCTACGTCGACCGTGGTTCGCGGGTGGCACCATCCGGGCGGTCAGCGTCCAGGGCGACTGGCACCAGCCGATGGGGGACGAGTCGGGGTTCGAGGACGGCACCCTCAACTTCCTCAGCATCCCCGACGTGGAGTTCGGGTTGGGCTGGCTCGACTCGATCGGCGTCGACCTCGTCCACGCCCGGGTCGGTCTGCTCACCGCCTGGCTGCTGGAGCGGCTGACCGCGTTGCGGCACCGCAACGGCCGGCCGCTGGTGCAGGTGTACGGGCCGTCGACGGGCGACGCTCGCGGCGGCACCGTGGCGTTCAACTTCCGCCACCCGGACGGGTCACTCGTCGACGAGCGGCTCGTCGCGCGCGAATCGTCGGCGGCCGGCTTCGCCCTGCGTACCGGATGCTTCTGCAACCCGGGCGCCGCCGAGGCGGCCTTCGGGATCAACCAGGACCTGCTGCGACGCGCGATCCTCACGCACGCCGAGACGATCGACCAGCACCTCGCCACGTTGCGGCTGCCCACCGGCGGCGCGGTACGCGTCTCCTTCGGCCTGGTCTCGACCGTGGCCGACGCGGAACGTTTCCTGGCCTTCGCCGAGTCGACCTACCTGGACCGGGACGCCCCCACCGACGCCCGGCTGGCGCCGCGGATCCGCTGCTGAGAACGGGCCGCTCTCAGCCGGAGCCGGTGGTGGTGGCCCCGGCCAGGGCGGCGCGCAGCTGGGCGCACGCCGGCGGGTCCAGGCCGTCGAGCCGGTCCAGGGCGTCCCGCCAGTGCTGGTGCGCCAGGGCGGCGTGGCCGAGGCCGGCGTGGGCGTTGCCCAGCACCTGGAGCGCCAGGCCGATGCCCCGCTGGTGCTCGTAGCGTCGGCAGATCTCCAGCGACTCGCCCGCGCGCGCGATCGCCGCGCGGTGGTCGCCGGCGGCCTGGAGCGTCTCGGCGAAGTTGACCAGCGCCTGGGCCTCCCGCAAGGGGTCGGTGCCGCTGTCGGTCAGGGCGAGGCCCGCCTCGTGACAGGCGATGGCCCGGGAGTGGTCGCCGAGGCGCTGGTGCACCAGGGCCAGGTTGTCGAGGACCATGGCCTCCTTGTGCCGTTGCCCGAGTTGCCGCCGGATCTCCAGCGCGGCCCGCAGGCGGTGCAGGGCGCCGGTCAGGTCGCCGCGGTCGCGTAGCGCGTTGCCGAGGTTGTTCAGGATCGCGGCCTCCCGGCCCCGGTCACCGAGCTCGCGCTGGACGGCCAGGGAACGTTCCAGCAGCGGGATCGCGTCGTCGATGCGGCCCTGCCGGAGCAGCGCGACCGCGACGATGTTGAGCCCGGACGCCTCGCCGGCGCGGTCGCCGCGCCGGTTCGCCGCCGTGACGGCGAGGTGACCGAACTGCTGTTGCTCGGCGATGTATCCGGCGTAGTCGAGGAACTTGGCCGCGACGAGGGCCAGGTCACCGACCTCGGTGAGGGTCCGCCCGGCCGCCGTCTGCTGGCGGGCTATCAGCAGCAGGTTGGTGTGCTCCCGGTCGAACCAGTCCCACGCGTCGGCGACGGTGTGCAGGGGCGGGTCGGGGCGTACCGGACCGGTTGGCTCGTCGATGCCGAACCGGTCCTGCGGGTAGAGCAGCCGGGCGGCACGGATGGTGGTCGCGAGCAGCCACGCGGTCAGCCGGCCGAGGGCCTGCTCCCGGTGGGACGGGTCGTCCACCGCCTGCGCACGTTCCCGGGCGTAGAGCCGGACGATGTCGTGGAACCGGTAGCGGTCGCCACCGGCGGACTCGACGAGGTGGGCGTCGGCCAACGCGTCCAGCGACCGCTCCGCCGCGTCGACCGGCAGATCGGCCAGTGCCGCGCACCCGTGCGGCGTGAGGTGCGTCCAGCTCGGCAGCGCGGCGAGCCGGAACAGCCGGGCAGCCTCTCGGCGGTCGCTCTGCGGCGCGCCCTCGAACGCCTGGTAGCCCAGGTGCAGGCTCGCCCGCACCGACAGGTCACCGACCTCCAGCGTGTCCAGCCGGAGGCCCTCGTCGTCCAGACGCGTGGCGAGGCTGGCGAGCGAGGCGTCCGGCCGGGCCCCGGCGCGGGCGCCGACGATCCGTAGTGCCAGCGGCAGTCCGCCGCACCGGCGCACCACGGTGGCGGCCGCGGCGGGCTCCGCCCGCACCCGTTCGGGGCCCGTGAGCCCGGTGAGCAGGGCGAGCGCCGCGTCGTCGGGCAACGGATCGAGGCGGATCCGGGCCGTGGTGTCCAGGTCGGGGAGCATCCACCGGCTCGTGATGATCGTGGTGCACCCGGGACCGCTGGGAAGGAGCGGCCGGATCTGTGCGGCGGACGCGGCGTTGTCGAGTACCACGAGCACCCCGCGTTCGGCCGTCCACGTGCGCAGCAGGGCCGACGCCTCGTCGAGCGAGGCCGGAACGGTGGGCGCGCCCAGCGCCCGCAGGAACCGGCCCAGCACGTCCGCGGGCTCGGCCGGCGCGATGCCGGCGGTGGCCCCGCGCAGGTCCGTGTAGAGGCAGCCGCCGTCGTACCGCCCGACGATCCGGTGCGCGACGTGCAGGGCGAGCGCGGACTTGCCGACGCCGCCGGCCCCTTCGACCAGGCACACGGCCGCGTCGGCCGCTGTCGACGCGAGCAGCCGGTCGATCTCCGCCGAGCGGCCGAGCATCAGCGGCGGCGCCGGGGGCAGCTGGTACGGCACGGGTGCTCCTGGCCGGTTCTCCACCGGCCGTACCTCGGCGGCGGTCGGCCACGGTGACACGCGCGGTCCGGTCCGGTCCGGCCCTGCGCCGGACCCGTCGGCCCGTCCGATCCTCGGACCGGTCCCGCTCGCGGGGATCAGACGCAGGGCGGTGGCGCCGTCCGTGGGTCGCCCGACGCCGTC
The DNA here is from genome assembly GCF_036184225.1 of Micromonospora globbae. Classification (NCBI taxonomy): domain Bacteria; kingdom Bacillati; phylum Actinomycetota; class Actinomycetes; order Micromonosporales; family Micromonosporaceae; genus Micromonospora; species Micromonospora globbae. The sequence continues at coordinate 2,329,551 of NZ_CP108084.1, read as the reverse complement.
GCTCCGAGCGGTGGAACCGATCGGAGCGGGGGCGCGGGCGGCGGGACCGGCCGGTGGGCGTCCGGGCCGGCGCGGTGGACGTCCGTCCGGGGCCGCCGGGGGCGCCGTCGCCCGTGCGGCGGCCAGCCGGCCCCACGCCGCCAGCCACGCCGACACGCGGTCGTCCGCCACCTGGCAGGCGCGCAGCAGGGCCGACACCAGCTCGCGACGGGGTAGCGTCGGCCGGCCCAGCATCGTCGCCAGGGTGCTCGCCGGCAGCACGTCCCCGTTGCGCTGCGCGCGTCGGGCGATCTCGCGGTAGGCGAGGCCGGACTGGTCGCGGACGCGACGCAGCAGCGTGACGTACTGCTCCGGGTTGGTGGCGGTGCTCGGGTCGACGCCGAAGTCGGCGGCCGTCATGCGTGCCCTCACGTCAGCTGTAGGCGCCCGACGCCGGAGTGTGCCGGGCGGTCGTCCGGGGTGCGTCAAACGGTACCCGCCCGACTCCAGGGATGGACACACCTATTCCACAGTGGACGGACGTGGACGCGTTGGCCGGATGGCCCGTCACGACGGCCCACCACAGTGGACCGTTCGGGCTCGCCGGTCCGGTCTGGTGGCCCGGCATCGGGGATGTCCGAGACGAAACGGGAGGTTCTGTCGACGATCACGACGACTTTCGCCGCCGCCTATCTAACTATCGGCGAAGACGGCATGACTTTTCGTTGACCCGGGCATAAGTTGTCGCTACCGTCGACGCATGTCTATGGCCGACGTGACAGCGGCGCCCAGCGAACCGGATTCCGAGCAGCGGACCCTGCGTGTCGCGGTCGTGGGCGCGGGGTTCATGGGGCAGGTGCACGCGGAGGCGGCGCGGCGCGCGGGAGCGAGCGTCGTGGCCGCCGTGGCGTCCCGACCGGAGGGTGCCGCCGCCGCGGCCCGCGCGGTCGGCGCCGAGGAGGGCTACCCCGACCTCACGACCCTGCTCGGCGACGCCGAGATCGACGTGCTGCACGTGTGCACGCCCAACGCCTCGCACGTCCCGACCGCCGCCGCGGCGCTCGCCGCCGGCGTGCACGTCGTCTGCGAGAAGCCACTCGCGACGAACAGCGCCGACGCGCGGACGCTGGTCGAGGCCGCCGGTGGGCGGGTGGCCACCGTGCCGTTCGTCTACCGCTTCCACCCGATGGTCCGGGAACTGCGGGCCCGGCTGGCCGCCGGGGAGGCCGGCGTGCTCGCCAGCGTGACCGGCGGGTACCTCCAGGACTGGCTGTCCCGACCGTCCGACGACGACTGGCGGGTCGACGCCGCGCTCGGCGGCCCGTCCCGGGCGTTCGCCGACATCGGCTCCCACTGGTGCGACCTGTTCGAGTTCGTGACCGGCGACCGGATCGCCCGCCTGTCCGCCCGCACCGCGGTCGTGCACGAGCGGATCCGCGGCGACGGCCGGGCCACCGAGGACCTCGCCGCCGTGCACTTCACCACCGCCGCCGGCATGGTCGGCACCCTGGTGGTGTCACAGGTCGCCGCGGGCCGCAAGAACCGGCTGCACCTGGAGCTGTCCGGCACCGACGCGAGCTTCGGCTTCGACCAGGAGGACCCGGAGCGGCTGTGGGTCGGCCGGCGCGAGGGCGGCCAGACGTTGCTGCGTGACCCCGCCACGCTGCACCCCTCCGCCGCGCGCTACGTCCGGCTACCCGCCGGGCACGCGCAGGGCTACCAGGACTGCTTCGACGCGTTCGTCGCGGACACCTACCGCGCCGTGCGCGGCGCGGACGTGCCCGACGGCCTGCCGACGTTCGCCGACGGGCTGCGCGCGGTCCGGATCACCGAGACCGTCCTGGCCTCCGCCGCCACCGACGGCGCGTGGACGGAGGTGCCGGGATGACACCCGGCCCGGCGACCCGCGTACGCCTGCGGGGGATCACCAAGTCGTTCCTCGGCGTGCCCGTGCTGCACGGGGTCGACCTGGACCTGCGCGGCGGCGAGGTGCACGCGGTGATGGGCGAGAACGGCGCCGGCAAGTCCACGTTGCTCAAGGTGCTGGCCGGGGTGCACCGCCCCGACGGCGGCACCATCGAGGTCGACGGCACCGAGGTCTCCTTCGCCGGTCCCACCGACGCGCAGCGGGCCGGCATCGCGATCATCCACCAGGAGTTCACGCTCCTGCCGCACCGCACCGTCGCCGAGAACGTCTACCTCGGCCGCGAGCCCGTACGCCGGATGCAGGTCGACCGACGGCGCATGGTGGCCGACACCCGCGCGCTGCTGGACTGGCTCGGCGAGGACGGGATCGCGCCGACCGACGTCGTGGCCTCGCTGTCGGTCGCCCAGCGGCAGGTCGTCGAGATCGTCAAGGCGCTGTCGACCGACGCCCGGGTGCTGGGCATGGACGAGCCGACGGCGGCGCTCGCCGACCACGAGGTGGAGCTGCTCTACGACCTCGTACGCCGGTTGCGCGAGCGGGGCATCGCCATCCTGTACGTCTCGCACCGGATGCGCGAGGTGTTCGACCTCTCCGACCGGATCACCGTCCTCAAGGACGGCCGCTTCGTCACCTGCGCGCCGACCCGGGAGCTGACCTCCGAGGACCTCGTCCGCCACATGGTGGGCCGCGACCTGGGCGAGTACTACCCGGACCGGGCCCGCCCCGGCGACCTCGGGCCGGTGCGTCTCGCGCTGCGCGGTGCCGGCAACGAGCGCGTCCGGGACCTGACCTTCGAGGTGCGCGCCGGGGAGATCGTCGGGTTGGCGGGCCTGCAGGGCTCCGGCCGCTCGGCGGTGGCCCGCGCGGTGTTCGGCGTCGAGCCGTTCACCCGTGGGGTGCTGGAGGTGGACGGCACGCCGCGGCGGGTGACGCGGCCCCGCACCGCCGTACGCCTGGGGATCGCGCTGGTCACCGAGGACCGCAAGGGCGACGGGCTGGCCCTGCGCCAGTCCGTGCGCGACAACACCCTGCTGGTACGCCGAGCCGCGCTGCGCGGCGCGCGTGCCCGCGCGCGGTCGGACCTGCCGGCGCTGCTCGACATGGTCGCGGTGGTGGCCCGGGGCGAGCACCAGGAGGTGCGGTTCCTGTCGGGCGGCAACCAGCAGAAGGTCGTCCTCGCCAAGTGGCTGGCCGTCGCACCGAAGGTGCTGGTCGTCGACGAGCCGACGCGCGGCATCGACGTGGGCGCGAAGCGGGCCGTGCACGAGTTGCTGCGCGACCTCGCGAGACGCGGTGTGGCGGTGCTGATGATCTCCTCCGAGCTTCCCGAGCTGATCGGGATGAGCGACCGGATCCTCGTCATGCACGACGGTGCGCTGGCCGGTGAGCTGCCGGCCGGTGCGAGCGAGGGGGCCGTGATGGCCCTGGCCACCGGGCACGGTCTCGCGGAGGCGGTGGCATGAGCGAGCGCAGCGAGCGAATCGTCAGGCACTGCGCGGTGAAGTCTCGTGACGGCGCCGACCGGAGGGAGGCGGCGGCATGAGCGAGCGGGGCGAGCGAATCGTCAGGCACTGCGCGGTGGAGTCTCGTGGCGGCGCCGACCGGAGGGAGGCGGTGGCATGAGCGTCGTGCAGGAGAACGTCTCCCCGGTGCGGCCGAGGACCGGCCGGGCCGCGCCGCGTCCGCGGCTCACGCCGGTCGCCATCGTCTACCTCGCGCTGGTGGCGCTGCTCGTCGTGGGCAGCGTGCTCGTCGGGCTGCGGGGCGAGGTCCTGCTCGACCAGGCCGGCATCCTCAACATCCTCACCCGGGCCACCGCGCTCGGCCTCGTCGCGGTCGGGCAGACGATGGTGATCCTCACCGGCTCCCTTGACCTGTCGGTGGCGTACCTGATCGGCCTCACCTCGCTGATCGCGGCGGAGACGATGGCCGGGCGCGACGGCATGGTGGTGCCCGGTGTGCTGCTGGCGCTCGCGGTGGCCGCCGGCGTCGGTCTGGTCAACGGGCTGGTCATCACGGTCCTGAAGGCCAACGCGTTCATCGCGACGCTCGGCGTGGCGTTGATCCTGCGCGGCTACCTGGAGGACAACTACACCGGCCCGGCCGGCGACGTGCCGCGCGGCTTCCAGCACCTCGGTTACGACCGGATCGGCCCGGTGCCGGTGGCGGCGCTGCTCATGCTGGCCGTCGCGGCCGTGGCCTGGTGGTACCTGTCGCGCACCCGCCCCGGCTACCACATGTACGCGGTGGGCGGCGACATCGAGGTGGCCCGGCTGTCCGGGGTGCCGACCCGGCGGGTGGTCGTCACCGCCCACGTGCTGTGCTCGGTCGCCGCCGGCCTCACCGGCATCTACCTCGCGAGCCGGCTCGGCTCGGGCGCCCCGTACGTCGGCACCGACGCCGGCTACGACCTGGAGTCGATCGCCGCCGTCGTGCTCGGCGGCACGCTGCTCGCCGGTGGTCGGGGCGGCGTCGTGGGCACCATCGGCGGCGTCCTCATCCTCGCCACCCTGGACACGATCTTCGACGACCTCGCGGTCGACCCGTTCTTCAAGGACGTGGTGCGCGGCGTCGTCCTGGTGACCGCCGTCGCGCTGTACGCCCGGCGGATGACGGCCCGTCGCGCGCGGGGGAGGCTGGCATGACACGGGAGGCTGGCGTGGCCGCGCGCCGCGAGGGTGGCGCGTCCTGGCGTCCCCGGCTGGCCGAGGGCACCGCGCCGGTGCTGGTCGTCCTGCTCCTGCTGCTCGTCGGCCTCGCCGTCACCGGTCCCGCCTACGACGAGCCGTCCGGCTACCTGGCGCTGCTCAAGCGGGCCGCGCCGCTGATGATCCTCGCCATCGGGCAGTACTTCGTGATCGTCTCCGGCGGGTTCGACCTGTCGGTCGGTGCGCTGGTGACCGCCGGGGTGGTCATCGCGGCGCGACTCATCGACGGCGACGAGTCCGCCACGACGGGGGTGGTCCTGCTCGTGCTCGGCTTCGGCCTGCTGGTGGGCCTCGTCAACGGGCTGGTCACGACGAAGCTCCTGGTGCCGTCGTTCATCGTGACGCTCGGCATGATGCTCGTGCTCGACGGCGCGGTCTTCCTGTGGACCGACGGCGCGCCGCGCGGGGCGCTGTCCGCCGGGTTCCGCACGTTCGGGCGCGGCAGCGTGGACGTCCCGCTGCTCGGCGAGGTCCCGTGGTCGGTGCTCATCCTGCTGGCGATCCTGGTCGCCGCGGCGCTGTTCATGCGCGGCGGCACCGGCCGCGCGCTGGTGGCGGTCGGTGACAACGAGGCCGCCGTACGGCTGTCCGGCGGCCAGGTCGACCGGCTGCGGCTGCTCGCGTTCGTCCTGTCCGGCCTGCTCGCCGCGGTGGCCGCGATCCTGCTCGGCGGGTTCGCCGGCGTCTCGGCCCAGGTCGGCAACGGTCTGGAGTTTCGGGCGATCACCGCGGTCGTGCTGGGCGGCGTGCTCCTCGGCGGCGGTCGGGGCTCGGTGGTCGCGGCCGCGGCCGGCGCGCTGTCCCTGGAGGCGCTGTTCACCCTGCTGAACCTGCTCGGCGTGAGCGGCGCCCTCGAATCGGCCGTGCAGGGCGTCATCATCATCGCCGCCGTCGCCTACGCCGCCCTCGGCGGGGGCCTGCGGCAGCGGCTGCGGTGGCGGCCGAAGCGGAACAGCACCCAACCCGCTCCCTCCTGATGTCCCCACGGCTGGCAAAGGAGATCACGACAATGACCAAGAGATGGGCCCTGGTGGCCGTGGCGGGCGTGCTCGCCCTCGCCGGCTGTTCCAGCGACCTGCCCGAGGAGACGCCCTCGGGCTCCGGGTCACCCAGTTCCGACCCCCGCAGGTCCGAGTTCTTCGACCAGGCCGAGTACGACCGCCAGCTCGCGTTCCGCGACGCCACGCCGCAGGGTCCGGACGGCAAGCCGTGGGAGCAGATGCTCGAGCCTCAGATGGTCGACACCGCGAAGTACGCCAAGCCGGGCGGGAAGTACCGGCTCTGCTTCTCCAACGCCGCGGTGGACAACCCGTGGCGGCAGGTGGGCTTCAAGACCATGCAGCAGGAGGTGAAGCTGCACCCGGAGATCAGCGACTTCGTCGTGTTGGACGCGGAGGCCAAGGACGACAAGCAGATCAGCGACATCCAGTCGCTGAGCGGCCGCGACTGCTCGGCGATCATCATCTCGCCGAACACCACGGCCACCCTCACACCGGCCGTCGAGCAGGCGTGCGCGACCGGCGTGCCGGTGATCGTGTTCGACCGGGGCGTCAACACCACCTGCCCGGTCACGTTCATCCACCCCATCGGCGGCTTCGCGTTCGGCGCGAACGGCGCGGAGTTCCTGAAGGAGAACGTCAAGCCCGGCGGCAAGGTCCTCGCGCTGCGCATCCTGCCCGGCGTGGACGTGCTGGAGCAGCGGTGGGCCGCCGCCAACGAGATCTTCTCCGGCAGCGAACTTGACGTGGTCGGTGTGGAGTTCACCGACGGGGACGCGGCCAAGACGAAGAGCATCGTGTCCGACTACATCCAGCGCGAGGGCACGATCGACGGTGTCTGGATGGACGCCGGCGCGACCGCCGTCGCCGCCGTCGAGGCGTTCCAGGACGCGGGCGTCGACGTGCCGGCCTTCGTGGGCGAGGACCAGCAGGACTTCCTGCGGCTGTGGGTCGACGAGGGCCTGACGGCCGTCGCCCCGACGTACCCCACCTACCAGTGGCGCACCCCCGTCATCGCGGCCGTGAAGATCCTCAAGGGCGAGCAGGTGCCGAAGGAGTGGGTGCTGCCGCAGCCGCGGATCACCGGCGAGAACGTCCGGGAGTACGTCAAGGAGGACATGCCGCCCCTGCACTACGCGATGTGCGGCTGCGAGGACATGCCGGGCTACCCGGGGCCGTGGAAGTGACTGCCCACCGCCTGGGGGTCAACACCTGGGTGTGGACCTCGCCGCTGACCGACGCGACCCTGGCCGCGCTGGCGGCCAAGGTCGCCGGGTGGGGGTTCGACGTGCTCGAACTCCCGGTGGAGAACCCCGGCGACTGGGATCCGGCGCGGGCCGCCCGGGTGCTCGCCGACCACGGCCTCGGCGCCACCGTGTGCCTCGTGATGCCGCCCGGCCGCGAACTCGTGGCGGCCGACGCGGCCACGATCCGGTCCACCCAGGACTACCTGCGCCGCGTCGTGGACGCGGCCGCCACGGTCGGCGCGCCGGTGATCGCCGGCCCGGCGTACGCCTCGGTGGGCCGGACCTGGCGGCTGTCGCCGGGTGAGCGGGCGGGCGCGTACGCGCAACTTCGGGAGAGCCTCGCCCCGGTCGTCGCGCACGCGGGCGCGGCCGGCGTCACGGTGGCCGTCGAGCCGCTCAACCGGTACGAGACGAGCCTGCTCAACACCGTCGGCCAGACCGTCGAGGCGATCGGGGACCTGCCGCACTGCGGGGTCGCGCTCGACCTCTACCACCAGAACATCGAGGAGACCGACATCCCGGCGGCCGTCCGAGCGGCCGCCGGCCGGGTGGCCCACGTGCAGGTGTGCGGCAACGACCGGGGCACCCCCGGCACCGACCACCTGGACTGGCCGGCGATCCTCGCGGCGCTCGACGCGGCCGGCTACACCGGCCCGCTGTGCATCGAGTCGTTCACCGCGGAGAACGCCACCATCGCCACCGCCGCCTCCATCTGGCGTCCACTGGCCGAGAGCCAGGACGCCATCGCCGTCGACGGCCTGAAGTTCCTACGGGCGGTGATGCCCTAGACCCGATCGCCACCACCGCGAATCCGACGGCGCCGGCACGCCGCACGGTCACGACAGCATCAGTTCCTCGCGTCCCAGGGAGGTTGCACATCCCATGAACGTGACCCGGCGTCCCCGGTGGGGACGGCTGCTCGCGATGCCGGTCGCCGCCGCGCTCGCGATGTCCATGATCGGCCCGTCGCCCGCCGCCGCCCACCCGGGCGCGCACGGCGACGCCCACGTGCTGATCTTCACGAAGACCACCCAGTTCCGGCACACCGAGGCGATCGAACAGGGCGTCCCGGTGCTGCAGGCGGCCTTCGCCGAGGCCGGCATCACCTCCGAGCACACCGAGGACTCGTCGGTCTTCAACGACGAGGACCTCGCCCACTTCGACGCCCTCGTGATGTTCCAGGCCTCCGGCGACCCGTGGACCGCCGACCAGAAGGCGGCCATGGAACGCTACATGCAGGCCGGGCACGGCATCGTGGCCATCCACAACGCCACCGACATGCGCGGCAACTACGCCTGGTGGGACAACATGATCGGCACGCTGATGCCCGGTCACGCCGCCACCGGGACCAGCCCCGGCCTGCCGGGCACCGTCCGCGTCGAGGACCACACCCACCCCTCCACGAGCCACCTGCCGCAGCGCTGGGAACGCGCCGACGAGTGGTACAACTACGCGCTCAACGTCCGCGGCGACGCGCACGTGCTCGCCACGATGGACGAGACGACGTACGACCCGGGCGGCAACGCCATGGGCTACGACCACCCGATCTCGTGGTGCAAGCCGTACGACGGCGGCCGTGCCTGGATGACCGGCATGGGCCACTTCGGCGCCCACTACACCGGTGAGCCGCAGCTCGTGCAGCACATCGTCGGCGGTGTGAAGTGGGCCGCCGGCATGGTCGAGGGCGACTGCGGCGCCACCACGTGGGACAAGTTCGAGCGCGTCCCGCTGGACCAGAACACCTCCGCCCCGTACGCCATGGACATCGCGCCCGACGGCCGGGTCTTCTACACCGAGCTGGTCCGCGGCGAGATCCGCGTCTACGACCCGCGCACCCGCACCACGTCGACGGCCGTCACCATCCCGGTGTACTCCGGCGGCGAGGACGGCCTGCTGGGCATCGCGCTCGACCCGGACTTCGCCGACAACGGCCACCTCTACGTCTACTACTCGCCGGCGAGCGCCGACGACACCGACCCCGACAACTTCGTCAACCGGCTGTCCCGGCTGACCGTCGGCGAGGGCTCGCAGATCGACCGGGCGAGCGAGAAGGTGCTGCTGGAGGTGCCGGCGCGGCGGCTGCCCGACGAGCCGGGGCACACCGGCGGCGGCCTGGACTTCGGCCCCGACGGCAACCTCTACCTCGGCGTCGGCGACGACGTGAACCCGCACTCCGAGCCCTCGGGCGGCTACGCGCCGCTGTCCGAGCGCGACGGCACCTTCCACGACGCGCGGGCCACCTCGGCCAACACCAACGACCTGCGCGGAAAGGTCCTGCGGATCCACCCGGAGCCGGACGGCACCTACTCCGTCCCGGAGGGCAACCTGTTCCCGCCGGGCACCGAGAAGACCCGCCCCGAGATCTACGCCATGGGCTTCCGCAACCCGTTCCGGTTCGCCATCGACCCCGAGTCGGGTGCGCTGGCCGTGGCCGACTACTCGCCCGACAACGGCAGTGACAACCCCGACCGCGGCCCGGCGGGCATCGCCGAGTGGAACCTCATCACCGAGCCCGGCTTCTACGGCTGGCCGCTGTGCATGGGCGACAACGAGCCGTTCCGCGACGTCGACTACCGCACCAACCCGGTGACCGTCGGCGCCTACTTCGACTGCGACAACCCCGTCAACGACTCGATCCGCAACACCGGCCTGCGGGAGCTGCCGCCGGCCAAGCCCGCGAAGATGTGGTACGGCTACCAGCGCTCCTCGGTGCCGTCGGTCATCCCGCAGGGCGGCGGCCTCGCCCCGATGGGCGGCCCCTTCTACCAGTACGACCCGGACCTGGACTCCGACACGAAGTTCCCGGCGTACTACGACGGCAAGCCGTTCTTCTACGAGTGGTCCCGCAACAAGATGTACTCCATCATCCCGGGCGCCAACGGGACCGTGGAGAAGGTCAACCCGTTCCTGCCGCAGGAGCAGTTCCTCGCGCCGATCGACTCGAAGTTCGGCCCCGAGGGCTCCCTGTACGTGCTCGACTGGGGCGGCGGCTTCGGCCGGGACAACCCGAACTCGGGCCTGTACCGCGTCGACTACATCTCCGGGTCGCGCTCCCCGGAGGCGAAGGCCACCGCCACACCGGACTCCGGGCGGGCGCCGCTGGAGGTGCGGTTCGACGGCGCGCCGTCGTCCGACCCGGAGGGCGAGGCGCTCACGTACGCGTGGGACTTCGACGGCAACGGCACGGTCGACTCGACCGACCGGGCGCCCGCCCACACGTACACCGACAACGGCGTCTACAACGCGCGGCTCACGGTCACCGACCCGCACGGCAAGACCGGCACCACGACGGTGCCGATCACGGTGGGCAACACCCGGCCGCAGGTGCGCTTCGAGGCGCCGCCGAACGGCGCGTTCTTCGACTTCGGTGACGAGATCAGCTGGAACCTGTCGGTCACCGACGCCGAGGACGCCCAGATCGAGGACGCCGACGTGGTGATCCAACCGGCGCTCGGCCACGACGAGCACGCCCACCCGGCCGACCCGCTGCACGGGCGGACCGGCTCGGTGGTCACCGCCCTGGGCGGCGGCCACAGCGACGACATGAACGTCTTCTACGCCCTCGACGGGCGCTACACCGACTCGGGCGGCCCGGGTGGCATCCCCGCGCTCACCGGATCCCACACGACGCTGCTGTTCCCCAAGCAGCGGGAGGCGGAGTTCTTCGACGCCTCGCAGGGCGTCACGGTGGCGCCGGCACGGGACGTGGAGGGCCACGCGAACGCCATCACCGGCGCCAACGGCGCGTGGGCGTCGTACGACCCGGTGAACCTGCGCGGTGTGGACCGGCTCGTCCTGCGGGCCGCCGCGACCAGCGCGGGCACCGTCGAGCTGCGCCGCGGCGCTCCCGACGGCGCGCTGCTGGGCACCGCGCAGGTGCCGGCGACCACCGCCGGCCGCTACGTGGACGTACCAGTCCAGGTGAGCGACCCGGGGGAGACGTTCACCCTGTACGTGGTGTTCCCGGGCGCCGGCGAGCGGCGGCTGAACTTCATCGAGGCCGACGGCAAGGGTGTGTCCCCGACGACCAAGCCGAAGGTCACGGTGACCGCACCCGGACCGGACGACGACCTGGAGCCGGGCGCCATCGCGGTGACCGCGGACGCCTCCGACGCGGAGAACACGATCACGAAGGTCGAGTTCTTCGTCGACGACACCTCGATCGGCGTGGACACCACGGCGCCGTACGCGGTCACCTGGAACGCCACGACCGAGAAGCGCTACCGGCTGACCGCGGTCGCCACCAACGACAAGGGCGCCACCACCACCTCACGCATCGTGGAGGTGGAGGTCGGTGACCTCTACGGCGACTGGCAGACGTTCAGCAACACCAACGCCACGTTCGACCGGCCGGACACCGACACCTGGGTCGTCACCTCCGGTGGCGCGAACATGTGGCAGGGCACCGACCAGTACGGCTCGGTGTACCTCCCGGCGGCCGGCGGGAACCAGTGGACGGCCACCGTGAAGATCGCGCGGCAGGGCAACTCCAACGCCTCCGCCAAGGCCGGGCTCATCGTCCGCAACGACATCACCGGGCCCGGCACGTCGCCCGGCTACGCGGCCATGACGATGCGGGCCGGGCTGGGCTTCGAGTGGCTGCGCGACACCGACGGCAACGGGCAGCTCGACGCGAGCACCGGCGCCAGCACGACGAGCTACCCGGCGTGGGTGCGGATCGTGCGCGACGGCGCCCGGTACTACGGCTACTGGAGCAAGGACGGCGTCACGTTCACCCGTGTCGGCGACCCCGTGACGCTGCCCGGCGCCACGAGCCCGCAGGACATCGGCCTCGCGGTGACCGCGCACAGCGCCACGGCCACCAGCGAGGTGGAGTTCACCGGGTTCAGCCTGGTGGACAGGGCCATCCACCCCGGACCGGACCCCGAACCGGAACCGGGACCGGGCTGCCTCGTCACCGCCTCCGACCCGTTCGACGGCGACGCGCTGAACACCACCCGCTGGACGGTGGTGCGCCACGCACCGGACCTGCCCGTGCGGGTCGCGGACGGCACGCTCGTGCTGCCGGTCACCAACGGTGACATCAACGAGGCCGCGACCGGCCCGATCAGCTACGTCGGCCAGCCGGCGCGGCCCGGGTCGTGGACGGTGCGGACGAAGGTGTCCCTCGCGCACACCCGGGAGTGGCAGCACGCCGGGCTGCTGATGCACGGCGGCGACAACGACTACGTGAAGCTGGCGTTCACCCGCAACTCGTCCGGCGGGCGGCTGCTCGAGTTCCAGACGGAGGCGGCGGGCACCCGCACGTGGCACGCCAACGTGACCGTGCCGGCGGACTTCCCGCCGGCCGTGCACCTGCGGCTGAGCAGCGACGGGTCGAAGCTGACCGCCGCGTACTCGACCGACGGCGAGACCTGGACGGCCCTGGCCGGCCAGGCGACCGTGATCCCGCGCGCCACGATCGGCCTGATGGCCGCCGGTGACACGGCGGCACACGCGGTCGACGCGGTGTTCGACCACTTCACCCTCACACCCGACACGGGCGACGACGGTGTGCGGGCGCCGGGCGACGAGTTCGACGGCGACGCGCTCGACGGCTGCCGCTGGAACGCCGTGGTCCGCTACGACTCGTCGAAGGTCGCCGTCACCGACGGCCAGCTGCGGATCGAGACGCAGCCCGGCGACATCAACGGCGACACCAACCAGTCGCCGCGCAACTTCGTCCTCCAGGACCTGCCCGACGGGGACTGGACCATCCAGACCCGGCTGACGCCGACGATGCTGCACCGCTGGCAGCTGGCCGGGTTCCTCGTGTACGCCGACGACGACAACTACGTGAAGTTCGACGTGGTGGCCACGAACACCAGCGGCGCGCCGACCGACCTGCGAGCCGAGCTGGTGTCCGAGCGCAACGGCCAGTTCGGCAACGGCGGCAACCGGTCGATCGACGTCGCCGAGGCGACCGAGAGCGGCTGGTACGACCTGCGGCTGAAGCGGACCGGGAACACCTACTCGGCCGAGATCAGCGACGGCGGAGTCACCTGGACCTCCCTCGGCGACCCGGTGACCAACGACGCGCCGATGACCTCGTTCGGCCTCATGGCGCTCGGACCGGAGCAGGTGTCGCCGGTGACGGTGGCGTTCGACTACTTCCGGGTGGTCGACACGGTGGCGCCGTCGGTGTCGGTGGCCGTCGACCCGGCCGCACCGAACGGCGACAACGGCTGGTACGTCTCGCCGGTCACCGTCTCGGCCACCGGGACGGACGACCGGGGCCCGGTGCGGATCTCGTACCGGATCGGCGACGGCGAGTGGACCGACTACCGGGAGCCGGTGAGGGTGACCGGGGACGGCACGCGTGAGCTGCGGTTCCGGGCGGTCGACGAGGCCGGCAACGTCTCGACGGAGTCGGTCGTGTCGCTGCGGGTCGACGCCACGGCCCCGGTCGTGTCGTTCGGCGGGGTCACCGACGGCGGCTCCTACGAGCTGGGCGAGCGGCTGCCGATCACGGCATCCGCGAAGGACCCGGCCTCGGGTGTCGCGTCGGTGGTCGTCACGCTCGACGGCACGCCGGTCAGCGGGCCGGTCGCCCCGACCGCGGGCGCCCACCGGGTGACCGCGGTGGCCACCGACAAGGCCGGCAACGTCACCGAGTCGGCGGCGTCGTTCGAGGTGGTCGCGACGTACGCGAACACGGTCGCGCTGGTCGACCGGTACCAGGAGGAGGGGCTCGTCCCGCAGCACCGCGCGGCTGCCATGAAGAGCCAGCTCAAGGTGGCCGAGCGCCTGGTGAAGGCCGGGCAGGAGCCGCAGGCCGAGGCGGCGCTGGACCGGTACGCGTCGTTCGCCGACGCCGTCGCCGACCAGTCGGCGCGCACCCAGTTGATCGCGGCCGGCGAGTACCTGCGGGCCCACCTGTGAGGAGATGACGGCGAGCCGGTGCCGGCCGGCTCCCGACCGGTGCCGGAGCACGCCAGGCGTGCTCCGGCACCCGGTGTCCGTGCACCGGCCGGCCCGCGGCCTGCGACCGCCGGTCGATCAGCGGAAGGCGGCGGCGTTGCGCCTGGCCCAGGCGGGGAAGCTGCCGGGCGCGCGACCCAGGATCTTCTGGACGTCGGGGCTGACGGTCTGCTCGCGGGCGGTCGGGGTGCCGAGGATGTCCAGGGTGGTGTCGGCCACCGGCGCCGGCATGAACGCGAGCATCAGTTCGCGTGCCGCCTGCCGAGTCTGGTCGACGAACGTGAGGGGCTCGCCGATGGCCTCGGCGATGGCGGCGACGCGCTGACGCGGGGTGATCAGCTCGGGGCCGGTCAGTTCGTAGACGGCCTTCGCGTGGTCGGGTCGGGTGAGCGTCACGGCGGCCACGGCGGCGATGTCGTCGGGATCGATGAGCGGAAGGCCGACGTCGCCGAAGGGAGCGGCGACGGTCCGGGAGGCCTTGACCGACGGCGCCCAGGCGTAGGAGTTGGACGCGAAGCCGCCGGGACGCAGGATGGTCCACTCCGCGCCGGAGGCCATGACGGCCTGCTCGAAGGCGGCGAAGGCCCGGCCGTGTGACAGGGAGTCCGGACGGGTGGCCACGCCCTGAGAGGAGAGCAGGACGATCCGGCCTGCGCCGGCGAACTGCGCCACGACCTGTTCGGGGTCGCCGGTCATCATCAGGTCGCCGCCGACCAGCAGGAACACCGCGTCCGGGGAGGGCAGGTCGGCGGCCGGCCGGGCGAGGTCCGCGGCGAGCGTACGGACGCCGGGCGGCACGTCGGACGTGGTGATGCCGCGGGAGACGGCGGTCACCGCGTGGCCCTGCTCGACGAGGGTGCGGACGAGGGTACGGCCGACGTTACCGGTGGCACCCGTGACAATGATCATGAATGTCGCTCCAGAGTTAGTTAGTTGACTGACTTGGCTCTGGGGGACCGTAGCACGGGAGGGGGACCTATAGTTAGTCGGGTGACTGACTCGAACGCGGTGCGCTCCCGGAAGGCCGGCGCCAAGCGCGAGCGGCTCATGGTGGCGGCCGCGCACGTGGTGCACCGGCAGGGAGTCGAGCGAACCACCATCGCCGACATCGCCCGCGCCGCCGACGTCCCCGTCGGCAACGTGTACTACTACTTCAAGACCAAGGACGAGCTCGTCGCCGCGGCGCTGTCGGAGCACACCCGGCAACTGGAGCTGCTCACTGAGCGCCTCAACCGGCTCCCAGATCCGCGCGACCGGCTCAGAGGCCTGATCGAGGCATGGGTCAGCCAGCGTGACGTGGCCGCCCGGTACGGATGCCCGACCGGCACCCTCGCGGTGGAGCTCGACAAACGCGACGACGGCGGGCTGGACGCCGAAGCGGGCAAGGTCATTCGGCAGCTGCTCGGCTGGGTGGAGCAACAGTTCCACGAGTTGGGCCTGCCGGAACCCGACGGCCTCGCCCTTACGCTGGTGGGCGCGTACCAGGGCATGTCGCTGCTGGCCAACGCCTTGCGCGACCCGAGCGTCATGGACCGCGAAGGCGCCCGGCTGCTCAGCTGGCTTGAGTCGCTCGACGCCACATGAGACCGGTCGGCGCCCGTCACCGCGGCGACGACGGAATGCCATCGTGCGTGAGATCGGCGAGTCCGGGGTACGGGTTCCCCTATGCCGAGAGAGGGGCAAGTCGTCGGAGGCCGTTACCGCCTGGAGGAGAAGATCGCCAGCGGCGGTATGGGTGACGTGTGGCGGGCCGTGGACGAGACGCTGGGCCGCTGTGTGGCCGTCAAGACGCTGCACTCCCGCCTGGTCACCGACGCCGAGTTCGGCGAACGGTTCCGTCGCGAGGCGCGGGCGATGGCGGCCCTGCGTCATCCCGGTGTCGCCCAGGTCTACGACTACGGCGAAGTGTCACTGCCCGGCGAGCCGGCCCTCGCCTACATCGTCATGGAGTGCGTGCAGGGACAGCCCCTGGCGGCGCGGATCGCCGAGGCGCGGCGGCTCGACCCGGCCGAGACGATGTCGATAGCGGCGCAGACGGCCCGCGCCCTCGACGCCACCCACCGCGCCGGCGTCGTGCACCGCGACGTCAAGCCCAACAACCTCATCATCGAGCCGGACGGGCACGTCGTACTCGTCGACTTCGGCGTCGCCGTCACGCAGGAGGCCGCGAGCCTCACCGCGGCGAACAAGGTCGTCGGCACCCCCCTCTACATGGCCCCCGAGCAGGTGGCCCGGAACGAGACCACCCCCGCCATCGACATCTACGCGCTGGGCGCCGTCACCTACCACTGCCTCGCCGGTCGACCGCCCTACCAGGGCGACAACGCCGTCACGGTCGCGCTGCGGCACCTCGAGGACGAGCCGCCGCCGCTGCCCGAGGACGTCCCGGCGGAGCTCCGGCAGTTCGTGGCCACCGCGATGGCGAAGGAACCCGCCGACCGGTTCCCGACGGCGGCGGCGATGGCCAGCGCGGCGCAGGCCCTCGCGGACTCGTACGCCCGGCCGGGGAGCCCCACCGTCCGGGCGGCCTGGACCGAACCGCCGACCGTTGCCCTCACCCCGCGACAGCCGACCTCCAGCGGTACGCCCCGCCGGCTCGTCGGCCGGGAACCCACCAAGGTCGCGGTGCTGCTCGGTTCGCTGGCCGCCGCGGCCGCCGTCCTGGCGCTCGCCGACCCGGCCGGGACGATGTCGGACCGGACCGGGCGACAGCCGGGATCACCCGCGGTCTCGCCCACGGTGTCGCCGTCGACGCGGCCCGCACAGGTGGGACCCGGCCCTGGCGCCGGTGGTGGTGAACCGGAGGCGCGCACGTCCGCCGCGGTTCGCACGCCCGGATCGCCCAGCCCGACGGCCACCCGCCCCGTGGACGGGAGCACCACGGGTGGCGTGACGCCCTCGGGTGGAAGCGGCTCGCCTGATCCCACCACCACCGACAGTGCGTCCCCGGAGCCGACGGGTGCGCCGACGGGCGGAACGACGGGCGGCCCGTCCGTGGAGCCGACCGAGGAGCCCACCGCGGACCCGACCGCGGACCCGACCGCGGAGCCCACAGAGGAACCGACCGGGGAGCCGTCGGCGGACGAATCGACGGCCGGGGACGGCGCGGCTTCCCGCCGTTAGCCGGTGCCGGCGCGGCTGCTGACCACGCACCCGCGCACCGCAAACTGCGGCAATTCGCGGCCCTTGTGCGATCTAGTCGTCACCGAGCCGTCGCGGTGGGTGACAATGGCTCGATGCGGTGCGCGCGGACGCACCCCTACCCGATCGCAACGGAGGAGCCTTGAGCGCCACGGTCACGTCGTTCAGCTACCACGTTCCCTGGGAGGGCCTGTACGGGTTCAGCCAGGCCATGCAGGTCGGCGACACGGTCTACATCTCCGGTCAGCTCGCGCACGACGCCGAAGGGAACTTCGTCGGAGAGGGCGACTTCGACGCCCAGGTGAACGCGACGCTCGACAACCTCGACAGGGTGCTGGCGCACTTCGGTGCCTCCCGGCGTCAGGTGGTGGAGACCACGGTCCTCGTCGTGGGGTTGCGCGAACACTTCGACGCGGTGGCCGCGGCGCACTCCCGCTACTTCGGCGACCACCGTCCGACCAGTACGGTCAGCGGTGTGGTGGAGCTGGCGCTACCGGCCCAACTCGTCGAGATCGGGGCCGTCGTCCGCCTGGACATCGCCGCCTGATCCCAATCTCCGGACCTCTGCCCTACGTCCGGTCCCGGGCGGTCTCGCCCCGGATCGGCAGCCAGTAGAACGGGATGAACGTCGCGATCACCGCCACGCCGAGAGGAGGGAACAGCGCACCCAGGACGGTGCCGGTGGCGATCCAGGTGAGGGCGAGCCGGAAACGCCGACCGAGGGCCTTCGCGCCGGCGAGGTCGATCGTCGTCGCGAGCAGCCGGCGGTGCCGCCGTACGTGGCCCCAGATGGCGTTGAACAGGACCGCCGCCAGCCCGAACGTGAGGCCGTGGAGGACGACGGCGGCGCGCTGCCCGTGTCCGTCCCGGAACGCCTGGGCCAGGACCGACGCGGCGAACGGCAGGAACGCGATGTCCATCAGCAGCACGGTGTTGAGGAACAGCACCATCCGATCGGCGACGCGGATCTGGTCGAACATGACGTGATGGTTGGCCCACACCTGCCCGATGAGCATGAAGGTGACCGCGTAGGCCAGATACGACGGCCAGAGTGCGGCCAGGCCGTCGGCGAGATGGCGGGTGTCCTGCGGCGGCCGGATCTCCAGGACGAGCAGGGTGACGGCGATGGCGATGACCGCGTCGCTGAACGCCACGAGCCGGGAGGGATCGCGCTCCATCCCGAAGGGCGTCGACCGTCCCTGCCACCGAGCGGGTTCTGTCACCGTCCCAGCGTCCGGCATCGGCCCCCTCGACGCCCGCAGCCGGGGCGTGTGTCCCGCAGCGCGTTGCTCGTCGTCCGGGACGTGCCGGCGCCGCGATCGACACCTACTTCGTCCTGGGCAGCGTGCCGCTCGTCGGGATCACGGCCGCCCACGTCCGTCGGCGGGTTCCCGGAGCCCGAACGGCAGACCGCCGGGATCGGCCGCGCCCATCCATGCCGAAAGGAAGGTCCCCGCCGTCGGAGCAGACGGCGGGGACCGGTGGTGCGAAAACTACTTCTGCGCGAGCGCCCGGGCGTCGGCGACGATGACGCCGGCGACGTCCGCCGGCACCTGCTTGCCGGCCTGCACCGTCGCGTACGTGGCCAGCGCCGCGTACTGGCCCTGGCTCAGCAGCGCCGTCATCGCGGTGACCGCGGACTGCTTGGCGCCGGAGGTGAGGATCACGTAGCCGAGGCCGGCCTGGCTCGGCGTCACCGTGAAGGTGCTCGTGGCGGTCGCCGTACCCTCGGGACCGGTCACCTCGGCGCGGATCGTGTGCTCACCGGCGGCCAGCGTACGCAGGTCGAGAGCACGTCCGACCTCGGTCTTCACCCCGTCGACGGTGACGGTGACGGTCTCGGCGTTGGTCGCGGCCACCGCGACGACCGGGGACTGGGCCCGGTCGAGGCGCGCCTCGTCGGCCGGCGAGGTGATCGCCACGGTCGGCTCGGCGCTGGGACGCTGCAGGAATGCGGAGTTCCACCCGACCAGCTCGGAGGGACGGTTGGTGATCACCCCGTCGACGCCGATCCGCTCCAGCCGCTGCCAGAGGCTGGCGGAGTCCATCGTCCACGCCATGACCGCGACGCCGGCGGCGTGCAGCGGGGCCACGATCTCCGGCTTGGCCAGCAGCGCGTTGCCGTCCGGGTTGTACGCGGTGAGGTGCAGCTCGCGGGCGATCGCCACCGGGTCGGCGTCGAGGCTGCTGCGCAGCAGGCCGAGCGGCAGCTCGGGCGCCAGCTCGTACGTGTAGCGCAGCGCGTCGACCTCGAAGCTCTGGACGAAGACCCGGCCCGTCATCTGCTGGTCGCGGATCACCTGGACGATCTTCGCGACCTCGTCCTTCGTGTGCCGGCCCTTGATCTCCAGCAGCAGGTTCCCGCCCCGCGTACGCAGGTCGGCGAGCTGCTCGGCCAGCGTCGGGACCCGCTCGCCCGCGTACTGCGGTGCGAACCACGAACCGGCGTCGAGCGCCTTGATCTGCGCGGCGGTCAGGTCGCGGATGTTGCCGGTCCCGTCGGTGGTCCGGTCGACGGTGCCGTCGTGCAGCACGAACGGGATCCCGTCCTTGCTCGGCTGCACGTCGTTCTCAATCCAGTCGGCGCCACCCTTGCGCGCGATCTCCTGCGCGACCAGGGTGTTCTCCGGCGCGGCAGCCGACGCGCCCCGGTGCGCGATCACCGTGAGCGGGCTGCCCTCCGGGCGCAGGAACCCGTTCGGCGGCAGCTCGGTGACGACCACGTCGTCGTACGAGACGGTGCCGCCGTTGACGAACAGCGCCTGCACGCCGTTGGCGGAGCGCTGGAGGCTGCTCGTACGCATCATCTCGCGCCCGTCGAAGATCCAGCGGGCCTGGTTGCCGTGCACCTCGACGGCGACGCGGACGTCCCGGCCGGTGCCGGCGGCGTACGGCGCGGAGGCGGTGTTCGTGACGACCCACGCGTTGCCGGTGGTCCGCTGGGCGAACTCGAGACCGTTGGAGGCCGTGCTGCCGCTGCGCATGGTGGCGATCCACCACGGCGTCGCCCCGTCGGCCGGCACGTCGATGCCGAGCGACGCCCAGCGGGTCGCCGCCTGCACCGACTCGAAACGCATGGTCGCCTCGAACCGGAAGTCGTCGAGGTGCCGCCCGAACGTGATCTTGTTGTTCGCGCTGGCGCTCGCCGACGTCCCGTACAGCCGGCCGTTCTCGACCTTCCACGTCCCGTCGACCGCGTTCCAGCCGGCGGGCAGCGACCCCGAGGAGAAGTTCTCCGAGACGACCACGTCGCCCGGCTTCGCGGTGGCCGGCGACGAGGTCGCGACGGCCACCGCGGCGGCGGCACCGGTGACGGCGAGCGCGGCGGCGACGGCGGCGACCCGGGTACGCGTGGCGGCCAGTCTCGTGGCGGCGAGGATCTTCGTCGCCCGGCCGCCCGGCGATGATGCGGAATGGACAGTCATGGTCGCCGACCGTAGGAAGCGGAGCCGACCACATGATCAACCGAGCGTGGCAGGCACGGGAACGCTCGGTGTACGAACCGGTTTGTGTGAAGCGTGGATCAGAGCGGCCGGGTCTCCGGCTCGTACGTCGTCTCCACCGGGCGGCTCACCTTCACCAGCGAAACCAGGTAGTCGCGCGTCTCAGCGTCGGTCGAGTAGATCATCGTGCCGCGCATGCCACGGGTCAGCAGGACCTTGTACGTGTTGCGGATCAGGAGGTCCGCCTCGGCGTCGCTGACCGCCTTTCGGCTGCGAAACGCAGGATCCTTCGACTCCTCGCGACGGGTCACCAAGCGACCGTCGCGGGCCACGAGGTCCGGCCCGATGATGACGCCCGACCAGGCGTACTCGAATCCCTGTGCGGTGTAGACGCACCCCACCTGACCGAAGCCGTTCGGATCGGTGGCCCAGAACGCGCTCCCGGGCGCGTCGCCGACGCTGCGATCGCTCTTGACGTTCCACGGTCTCGACCAGCCGCCGATCTGCACGTCGGGGACGAGGGTGTCGTCCGGCCGTGGATCGCTCCACGGCCAGCAGTAGCCCGCCGACATGCGGGCCGTCACACCGGGCGCCTGCTTGCCGGCGAGAAACGCTTCCAACTCCTCCGGTGATTCGGCCAACCGCACGTCGATGCGCCCGTCGCCCGTCCAGACCCAGGGCTCCCCGCCGTCGAGGCCGAGGAGGTCGACGACCCATTGCTCGTACTCGTCGCTGCCGCCGCACCGGAACTGGCCGTGCAGCGACACCACCTCGACGTCCAGGTTGAGCTGTTTGGCGTACGTCGAGATGACCTCGACGTTGCCGAGTTCACCCGGCTTGACCACCTGGTGTTCGTCGAGCAGGAAGACGGGTACCCGTGCGGCAGCGATGAGTTCGTCGATCTGCGGGCGGGACTTGTCGCGCTTCGCCTTCGGCGTGAACCGGTTGACCGAGGTCTCTCGGATCCGGTGCGCCTCGTCGCAGATCAGCACGTCGAGGCCGTTGCGCTCGGCGGACATGAAACTGTTGAAGTAGCCGAAGAGGTTTTTCAGCCGGGTCGACCCCCGGCCTGCGTATCGGCGTAGCGTCTGGGTGAACGAGCGTGAGCCAGTCGCGTGCATGACCGCGCGCTGCTGCCGGGCCAACTCGCCGAGCACGGACAACGCGATGACGCTCTTCCCGCTGCCGGGCCCGCCGGAGACGACCACGACGCTCTTGCGGTCCGCCGACCGGGCCCGTTCCACTGCGTGTAGCACCAATTCGTACGCCACGCGCTGCTCGTCCAGCAGCGTGAAGTGCGAACGTTCCTTCAGTTCCTGTGCGGCGTACGCCAGCAGATGCCGACTGGGCCGGACGGAGCTGGTGAGGAACCGGTCGGCCGCAGCCGCACCGGACTTGGGTGCGAGGTGAGCGCGGAGGTAGTCGAGGAACTGGCCGCGTCGTTGCTTGGTGAAGATCCGGCTCTGTTCGTTCGCTCGGCGGATGAACAGGTCGTTGACATCGCGGTCCACGGCATTGTGCAGGTAGGCCGCACCGCGCACAGGATTGCGATGTCCCGAAAGAATGCCGAGAAAGTCGGTCAGGTACTCGCAGTACTGCTCGACCTGCAGACCAGGATGAAGCCGTGGACCGCGGGCGTGCTCGACCGCCACGAGACGGTCGGAACCCTCGTAGGACTCCGCATACGACCATTGCTTGAGTTCGACGACCACGTAGGAGTCGTCCGCGGTTTTGGGGTCCACCCCCGCGAGAACCACGTCAACCCGCTTGCTCGTCAGTGGGAGCTGGTACTCGACCAGCACCTCGACCTGGCCGAGCCCCGCGTCGGCGAGGTCCTGACCGAGCACCTGGAGGCTGCGTGACCAGGACCGGCGCTCTGCCGGGCTTACGTTGCGCCCCATACTCTCGGCGATCCGGTCCGCGAGCATGCCGGTGCCGGCGAGGCGCAGGAGACCATCGGCGGAAATGCGGAACGTCGACAACTTTCGCCCCCGGGCAGCACGAAGCGTTCGTGCGCATGGGGGGCGTGTCCGGTGGCGGCCGGAAGCCCGTCGTAACGCGCCTTGATGTGGTGGACTGTAGCGAAGAGATCAACTCGCCGCTACGTCCACACGGGCGGTCGCTATCGTTTCGCGGCCGAGCCGCGGACCTGGTCGATCGGGTAGCGCCGGGCGGAGTCCTCCAGCTTGGTCAACGCTGCCTCCACCGGATCAATCCCCAGCACATCGGCGAGTCGGGTCAGATAGATCATGACGTCGCCGATCTCCGCCCGCACCCGGCCGCCGGCCTCCGGGTCGGACATCACGGTGGTGGACTGCTCCGGGGTGAGCCATTGGAATTCGGCGATCAACTCGCCGACCTCGCCGGCCAACGCCATGGCGAGGTTCTTCGGTGTGTGGAACTGCTGCCAGTCCCGTTCCTCGGCGAACGCTGCCAACCGTTCTTTCAGCGTGCCGTGGTGCGGGCGGTCGTGCGGTGCGATGTCCTGCGTCGAGTTCGTTCCGGCCACGAGTCAACAACCTAGGCGACGCTAGCGAGCCGAGGTGTAACACTGCTCTCGCTCCTTCTGCCACAGGACGTCGTCGTCGAGGTTCGCGTACTCTGAGCGCATGCGGCGTGCCAGGTCGTAGAAGCCCTCATGCGGGCGGCCAGTCTCCCTCCGACGACGAGAGCGCTCCAGATCGGCGCACCGCTCCGCGGCACCGCGCACGGGCCGGCGACACCCTTCGGTACCCCGGGAGGGTGTCGCCGGCGATGTGCTAGTAAGCGGTGTCCGAGCGGTTGATCGAACTTCACTCCGTCGACGCGGAACGCGGTGCGTCCCTATGAAACTAGTAGCACTTGATGCCGCTGGGACCGCTGATCACGTACCACTCGTGCTGCCCGTATCCGGTCCTCATGGTGTAGCAGTTCTTCTTCGGCCAGTTCCACTGGCAGGCCACCCAGCTGTTGTCACCAGTGGACTTCGTGCGGTTGTTCTGGCAGATGTACGTGTTTCCGCCGCCGGTCCACTGCCCGAGCTTGAAGTAGCCGTTGGCCTTGTTGTTCCTCACGTAGATGGCCCGCCGGTCAAACCGGATACACATGGTCGCGTTGTATCCCGACGGGCTGTAGCACTGGATGTTGCTGGCGGTCGCGCCGGACCAGACCGTCGATTTCGAGACGTTGGTTCCGTTCTTCCAGTAGAGCGACCCGGCGGACGCCGGAGCTGCGAACACCGTCGCGGATGCCACCGCCAACGCGGTGGCCAACAGAGCCGAGCAGGCCAGTGAGCGGAGACGTGTCACAGTCTCTCCCTTCCAGGGTTCGGTCCGGCAACATGGGCCGGAACAGCAGGTCATTGCGCACCCTCGGAGCCGTCCACCAGCAACTGTGATTCGGCTGGACCGGCATCCTCGTGGGACCGAGTCTGGCAGGAATACTTCGACGAACGGCTATGCGTATCGCGTCTTGAGGAAATCTTGAGTTTGAATGTCCGGGCACGGGCCCGAATGTCATCGCTGATGATCACAGGGAGGGCCCGCAAACAGTGGCGACCAGAGTCCCCGAGCAGCGACTACGCCCTCACGGCGATTCCCATCGATGCTGCCGCCGCTCGTGGGCCGAGTGGGACCAGCGGGCCGGAGCGCCGATGCCTACGGTCGAGCCACGAGCGCCGACGACGATGACACCAGCGAGGGTCAGGTCACGGTTCGCCACGTTCATCTCGTCCACGAACCGGGTAGAGCCACAGATGCAGACGATCTCAGGTCGGTCGGACACGGCTCAGTCCTTCGGGTCGAACGGAGACCGTCAATGTGCGGCGAGACCTCACAGACGGGCAAACGAGCCAACAGCGAACGCGGCGAGGTGGACCATGCGGCTGCACCGTCGCAGGCGGGAGGCGTAGCGCGTGCGGGGATTGACCCTGCTCGACGTCGAAGTCCGGGGTGCGCCCGGCTCGCCAGCTTCCTGTAGCCACACGGCCTAATGAGCCTTGGCCAGCAGGACCGCCTGATCGTCCTGCTCGCCGCGCTCGGCACGTCGTACCAGGCGGCACACCTCCCGCAGGCCGACAGCCTCGAACTGGGAGGCGACCTGGTCCGGCGTGTAGAGGTAGCGCTCGAGTTCGACCTCGTGGCCGAACCGGCGGTACGCCGCTGACACGTCGCGCGTACCCTCGCCGGACTGGAACCCGACGAGCAGGTGACCGGTCGGGCGGAGAACCCGGGCGGCCTCCGCGAAGATGCGGGCCTGGCCGGCCGGAGGCGTGTGGATGATCGAATACCACAGCAGCACACCCGCGAACCGGTTCTCGGGGTAGGGGAGGTCGGCCAAGGAGCCGACGGTGAACGCCAGGTCAGGGCGGTCGCGCCGGGCCATGGCGACCATGTGCGGAGACAGGTCGACACCTTCCACCAGGCACCCGCGCTCGGTGAGGTACCGGCTCATCCGCCCCGCGCCGCACCCGGCGTCAAGGACCCGTGCGTCGTCACCGGACGTCACCGCCGTTGCGAAGGCGTCGACCATGGCGAGGTCGAGGGGAGCCTCGGCGCGGGTGTCCGGAAGGTACCTGGCGTAGTCCTCGGCCACGGTGTCGTAGGCGCGTTGCACGCTGCGGTAGTCGAGCGGTTCTGGCGACGGGCTGGACACGAGCAGCATCATCGCAGCGCGACGCCCGGCGAGCACCTCCCATAGTCCTGTCAGGGCTGACCGCGGTCACTGCGCCACACGATCCGAGGCGCGCATCCTCATTCGAGCTCCTGATGACGATTCGTTCGCCTCAAGCCTCTGGTGAGCCGGGTCAACTTGCGAAGATGGCCCGCGGTGGAAACTCTCCACTGGATCTCCAGAGGTTGACGATCTTTGCCGTGATGGCGCTCGCTGCGGAGTCGAAGTCTCCGTCTTCGACCCCTGCCTGGAGAGTGGTTGGATCGATCGTCAGGACCCGGTCGAACCGGTCGTCGAATCCGAACTCGTACCGCACGGCGTCCGTGGCAGCCTCCACCCGCCGCGCGACCACCATCATTCCCATGGTCTAGCCTCCGAAAATCGAGTAGTCCTCGCACGTTGGACCGGGAATCGATTCCTGCCAGTTCGATATGCGGTTGGCAGCGCTGTGAGCCTCTCGGTAGTCCGCCTGCGGATGCGTGCGGTAGTAGTTGGATTCCGCCAGCTCATGCTCCAGGAGTACGTAGTCTTCGGGCAGCGGGCTGCCACGACGAAGGCGCAGCCACGCCTCGGCCATGGGCGCGCTCGGATCGTAGCGCTGCCGGATGATCCCACCCGCATAGTCGTCCATCGGATGCTCTTCGAAGAAGATGTGCCGACGAATCTGCTGGATTTCCTCGAGAGAGAAGCCGCGGGAGCCGTCGAGCCGAGGGGCGTCTGCCACATGGCGGGCGATCACCGCCGCATCCTCCTGTCGACGGATCGCCTCGTACGCCTCCCCAGCCCAGCGATCCTGACCGAGATAGTCCGCCAGGTTGCGAGGTCGTGATGTGTGACCGCCATGAGCCACAACCCCGTCCTCGGCCACCCGAATGGGCTGTCCGTCTGGCACATCTCGCAGACGCCCGAGGGTCTGCTTGAGTCGCTCGATCAGTTCGGCGAGCCGGCGGGCGGCCGGGATGATCCGTCGGAGACTGTTGATCAGTCCGCGGAGCAGCTTCGCGATCCGCGCCGCCCACGACGCCACCAGGGTGGTGACCTGCTCGGCGACCAGCGGTGTGGCGAGCCCGGCCGTGGCGACGAGTTCGGCCGCGTACACGACGAGGCGGGACACGCACGTGGCGATGGCGTCGCGGACGAGGAGCCGGACGGCGGCGACGAGGCCCGCCGTCGCCTCGGTGATGGTGGCGATCGTGTCGGCGCCCGCGGCCAGCCCGGTGATGGCCTGCTGCTGCTCGTGCGCCCAGGCGCGGTAGGCGGGTCCGGCCAGCCCACCCCACTCGGCCAGGTCGATCCGGACGTCACGGGCCAGGTCGCCGGCGGTGTCGCGCAGCGACGCGGCCACGTTGCGCCAGGTCTGGGCGTGGGCGGTGATCTGGGCCGGGTCGCCGGCGAGCCAGTCGAGGGCTTCGCTGAGCGGCTTGACGTGCTCGATGAGCCAGGCGATGCCGTACTGGAGGAGCGCGCCCACCGGGTCGGAGACGAACGCGAGCGCGTCGAGGCTCGCGCTGACCACGCCGAGCGTGCCGTCGATCCAGCTGCCGTCGCGCACGCCCTGGTGGATGAGCGCGATGTCCTCGAGGATCCACACGCCCGCCCACGCGCTGGGGGAGGGGTCCGCGGCGGGGGCGACCAGCGGGTTGGTCACCGCCCGCGCCGTGCCTGGTCGAGCAGCCGCTCGGCGCGCGCGTCGGCGGCCCGGTAGCGGGCCGCGCCGGCGCGGAGCCGCTCGCCGCTGTCGCGGACCGATCCGGCCGCCGCGCCGATGCCGTCCACGAGGGTACGGTGCAGGCCGTCCAGCAGCATCGGCACGAGTACGCAGAGTTGACCGTACGCGTCGGCGCTGAGGCGGACGTGCTGGCCGGCCGCCCGGGCGGTGTCCAGACGGTCGGCGGCGCGGTCGAGGTGGCCGGCGTGGGCGGTCAGGTCCTCGGGCCGGACGTGGATGCCGTCACCGGGCGGCACCGGCGCCACCGGAGTCGACGTCGTCGGGTCGGACGCGGATGCCGGCACCGGCAGCCTCGACCTGCGTGCGCCGTCGGTAGGACTCGACGATCGCCGCCCCGGCCGGGTCGTCACCCAGGGTCTGCCGGGTCGCCTCGGTGACCTGCTCCAGCAGGTCGGCGCACGCGGCCCGGGTGGTCGCGACGATCAGCTCGGCGATGTGCGCGGCCGGGCGCTGGCGGATGCGCTCGTCCAGGCGCAGGTCGACCAACTGCCCGGACGAGTCGACGGTGGCCACGACCGCCCGGTCGGGACTGTGCGCCGTGCCGTTCAGGGCCCGGATCCGCGACGTGAGCGAGCGTGTGCGCTCGGCCCGGTCGGTGAAGGACGCCTCCCAGCGGTCGAGTCGTCGGGCCGCCGCGTCCAGCGCAGCCTCGTCCGCCCACATGCCGACCCTCCCCAGGGACAATCACGGCCATCGTGGTGACGCAGACGATAGCAACCGACCGCGCTGCGTGCTGTCCCGCGAATGCCGTGTGCCCGATCACCATCGGCACGCGGCACAAAGCCAAGCCTCACCTGGTTGTACGAGGTGGCAGTTGGTGGGAGGACGCCATGCGCAGGATCCTGATCGTCGGCGGCGGCTACGCCGGTTTCTACACGGCCTGGCGGCTGGAGAAGAAGCTCCGCCGCGGCGAGGCGGAGGTCACGCTCGTCGATCCCCGCCCGTACATGACCTATCAGCCGTTCCTCCCCGAGGTCGCCGCGGGTTCGGTCGAGGCGCGTCACGTCGCCGTCTCGCTGCGCCGTCACCTGCGCCGGACGACCGTCATCCCGGCCAGCGTCACCGAGATCAACCATGCGCGGAAGACGGTGACCATCCGGCCGCTGGACGGGCCCGACCGCGAACTCGACTACGACACCATCGTGGTTACGGCGGGCGCGGTGACCCGTACGTTCCCGATCCCCGGCGTCGCGGAGGGGGCGATCGGCCTCAAGCACGTCGAGGAGGCCGTCGCGATCAGGGACCGGCTGCTCACCGCGTTCGAGCGTGCCTCGACCCTCCCGCCCGGTCCGGAGCGTTCCCGGCTGCTGACCGTGACCGTCGTCGGCGGCGGGTTCACCGGCGTCGAAGGCTTCGGGGAGCTGCTATCCCTCGCGACGGCGCTGCTCAAGCGGTACCCGGAACTCACCTTCTCGGATCTCGCCTTCCACCTCGTCGAGGCGCAGGGGCGCATCCTTCCCGAGGTCACCGACGACGTGGGCCGGTGGGTGGTCCGCCACCTCGAACAGCGCGGCGCGCACATCCACCTCGACACGCAGCTCGTCTCGGCGCAGGACGGGCACGTCGTGCTCTCGACCGGCGAGGAGTACGACACCGAGCTGCTGATCTGGACCGCGGGCAACGGCGCCAACCCCGTCGTCGCCAAGCAGACCGACCTGCCGGTCGACCGGAGCGGCCGCCTGCAGGTGCGCGCCGACCTGCGGGTCGGCACGGCGGAGGCGGCGATCCCCGACGCCTGGGGTGCGGGCGACAACGCCGCCGTGCCGGATCTCGCCTCGTCGGTCCCGGGTGCCCTCACGGTGCCGAACGCGCAACACGCCGTCCGGCAGGGCAAGCGGCTGGCCGCGAACCTGGTGGCCGACCTCCGCGGGCGGCGGGTCAAGCCGTACGTCCACCACAGCCTCGGCGTGGTCGCGACCCTCGGCCTCGGGCGCGGCGTCTTCCAGTACCGCCGCCTGGTCGTCAAGGGGTTCCCGGCCTGGGTGATGCACCGCGGGTACCACGTGCTCGCCGTGCCGACCTGGGAGCGCAAGCTCCGCGTCCTGCTGGTCTGGCTCAGCGCTGCGCTGTTCGGCCGCGACATCGTCTCGCTGCAGTCGGTGCAGCAGCCCCGGGCCGCGTTCACCGCCGCCGGCGCACCCCGCCCGGCCACCGGAGGCCCGATCCGCGACGGCCGGTGGGCGGCCATGCGCCGACCGTCGCCCAGCGGGCTCGGCCGCCGGCGCGCCGTCCATGACCGGCTCGCCGCAGGACGCCCGGCAGCGGACGCGCGTCACACGCGGTCGTAGACGAGTACGCCGCCGGGCGCGAGCCGCGCGCCCGCGGCCACCGGGTGCTCCCTGAGCTGACCGCGATGGTCGAGGTGGCACACCGGCGTGTCCCGAGCCAGGGTGACGAAGTCGGCGATCAACCGGCGGTGGCACCGCCACCAGACCGTCTCACTGCACATGACGGCCACGCGCGACGTCCGCACCTCGGTGAGCAGCTCGTCGGCCGCCGCGATGAACTCCGGGCTGCGCATGTGGGCGGCGTACGCCCGGAACGCCTCGACCTGCCACCACCGGTCGGGCGAGTCCTCCGGGACGCGCCGGCGGCCGCCGAGCCGCTCCTCCCACCGGTAGCCGACGCCGACGGACGGCAGCCACCCCGCCAGGGCCTCCCGCGTGACGTGCGGGTGGGCCCGGCTGCCGGGATACCGGCGTACGTCCACCAGCCGGGTGACGCCCGCGTCCCGCAGCAGCGCGGTGAGTTCCGCCTGGCTGGCGGTGCCGTGGCCCACGGTGAGGAGCGGCTCTGCCATGAGGATCAGATAACCGTACGGAGTGCCGGGCCGCACAGGGAATCGGACCGCGACGGACAGGCAGGCCGGTCGATCCCACCAGCCCGGCGTCGCCCCGGATCAGCGCGTCGAGGCCTGTGGTGACGGGACATGTTGATCTACGCTGCACGGAATGGATCTTTCTGCCGATGGATATCGTTGGGAGCCGGCTCGCGGCGGCTGGATCCCACCCGGCGCGGTACCGCACGGCTATGAGGCGAACGGCGAGCCACTGTGGGTGTGCCGCGTCCGGATGCACGGCGGCGTGCACCCGGGCAAGGTCCGTCCGGCCTTCGGCGCGGCGCAGGCCGCCTGGGGCGGCAACGAGGTCAGCGTCGACGAGTACGAGGTGCTGATGGATCGGGGCGTCTGGGGCATCGCCTCCGGCGGTGCGGTGCCGGCGGACGCGGTGCCGGCGGGCCGGGAGCGCGACGGCGAGCCGCTCTACGTCGCCCGCGCGGCGGTCGCGCCCGGCACACTGCACATCGGCAAGGTGCGGCCCGCCTTCGGCGCCGCCAACATCGGATACGGCAACGACGAGCACAAGGTTCACTCGTACGAGGTACTGCTGCACCCGTCGTCGTCTCCTCCGCCGGAGGCCCCGCGGCGTGCCGGGATCCAGATGGAACCCACCTACGCCGACTTCGGCACCGAGCCGCCACGCGTCGGGAACGTCACGATCACCGGCGTCGACGGGTCCTCGGCCGCGGGCGACCACCTGGCCATCGGCGCCGGCGGGTCGGTCGAGCTGGAGTTCGACGTGCCCGACCCGGCCGTCGTCTGCGAGGCCTCCGTCGCCCTCGTGGCGCTCGCGTCGATGCTCTCCCGAGCGCCCGGATACGCTCCGCTCACCGTCCGCCTCAACGGCAGACCGCTGGCCGACCGGCTGCGGATCCCGAACGGCGGTGGACTCCCGCAACGGCTGGTCTTCGCGGTCCCGGCCGAGGAGTTGGTGGCCGGCCGGAACGCACTGCGAATCGAGAGCGCCACCGACGCCCGGAGCATGCTGTGGTTGTACCGGGTGACGATCGACCCGATGCACGCGCACGATCAGGCGGGGCTGGCGCTCGAACGGCAGGCGATCGCCGAGCCGGTGCTGCGATACGCGACCGACGCCGGTGACGTCACCATCTTCGTGGACCGCGGCGAGCAGGCCGTCCTCGAGCAGGTGGCCTGGGCGGACACCTCCGGCACCGAGTACGCGATCACGTTCGAGAAACAGCAGGCGGCTTTCTACGGCTGGACCCGGCAGCCGGGGGAGCGGCCGAGGGAGTTCCGCGGCCGGCTGATCGAACGCGGCTCCTTCGCCAAGGAGGCTCGGCGGTTCTCCACCGAGGAGGGCTGGAGCGGCGGGTGGCACCGCTCCGGTGATCTGCTCCTCGCGGTGGGTGTGTCCGGCCGCCCGATCAGCAGGCTGGCCTGGCGCGACGGCCGCGGCAACAACGGCACGGTCGCCTTCGGCGACGGCGGCTTCCTGGGGACCTACCAGCGGGTCGGGGAGGGCCCCATCGGCTACCGTGGCCGTCCGGCCCAGGGGTGATCCTGCTTGGCGCGCGCGCCGACTGGTGGCACGCCGGACCGAGAGGAGGTCAGCCCGCCTCCCGGAGCAGGCGGTACAGGTCCCGGCGTAGTGCCGGCCATTCGTCGGGGATCGCATACCGAGCGGCGTTCAGCGCATCGACGGCGGCCGCCCCCTCGCCCGTCCCCGTGTAGAGGGCGTCGACGGCAGAGGCACCGGCTTGCCCGTCGACGCCGTGGGCCTTGAGGTGGATGACCCTCGACCGGGTCTCCTCGTCCAGAGTCAGGCCCCGCTCGACGGCCTCCACTGCCTGTCTCGCCAGGTCGTCGTCGCTGAACCGGTGCCGGGCCGCCACCGCCCGCAAGGCAAGCGCCAGCGCCGTCCGCCGAACCGGCTCCGGCGCCGCCCGCAGTCGCGCGTCGAGGTCGGGCTCGTAGTGACCGAAGTTCGAGGGCGGCCTCGGGTCGGGCGGAATCGGCCCGAGCCGTACGGTCACCCACGGCCCGGCCTGCGGATCTGCCCCCTCGTCGCTCATCCACTCCGCCGGCAGCCGCACGCCGGTCCGCCTCTCGACAAGCGCCATCGCCGCGGCGGTCACATACTCGGTGCCCTGCGCGGCGCGCACGTCGTCCAGGTCGTCGTCGAACGCGGACGGGTCATCGCCGTACCGCCGGTCCGGATCGTTCATGTCCATCCAGACGAGCACCTTGCCGTACACGGCGTACGTGACGCCGCCGTTGCCGTTGATGGTCCAGTCGACCGTGTGCACCCGCGTGCCGTCGCTGAGCCAGCGCAGAACCTCGGGCCGGCTCAGCTCGCAGCCGTTGTCCTGGAACACCACCACGTTGGGACCAATCCGAGCCAGGTCGGCGAGCTCGCCGGTCTGCGTGTCACCCGGCTCGACACGCCTGGCACGCAGGCGTTCGATCACCCCGTCGATGGTGGCCTCGGCACTCGCCGGCTGCACCACCGCCCAGCTCAACCCCTCGGCGAGCCAGTCCCGATCGGCCAGGAAATCGTCGTAGTAGCGCACGGTGTCCGACACCATCCCCACACAGTACGACGATCATGGCCGCCGTTGCCCCCTGCCTGAAGCCGATATCCGCCGTGAGTCCGCACATCGTGGAACCTGCCTGCCTCCCGCTCTGTAGTGCACCGAGCGGGGGGTGGTTCCGCGTGGCGGCCGTATGGACAGGCGGCAAGATCACCCTGTCGTACATGATCGGTAGGCTGTGGCGCATGACGATGCCAGAGAACGGGAAGCGACCTGCCGGATTCGTGGTCGGCTCGCTGGTTGCCATCACGTTCGGCACCGTTTTCGTGCTGGCGAACAGCGCTGCCCTGCCCACGCCATGGCCTGTCGTCATCCGCGCAGTTGGACTGATCGTGGCCGCTCTGCTCGTCGTTGGACTCGCGGTGGTGGTCCGCGCGGCACCGACCGCGACACAGGTGCCGGCGTCCGAGCATATGGATCGTCGCTACTGGCTCATCGTCGCTCTGGAAGCGGGCGCGCTGTTCGGAGGACTAGCCGTGATCAACGGCGTTCTGCACCGCTCGGCGGTGTCGGTCGCGTGGGTGGCACTGGTGGTCGGCGTGCACTTCTTCGGACTTGCCTGGATCTGGCGTATGCCGCTCTATCACTGGCTCGGGGCGGCGATGTCCGTCCTCGGCCTCACCGGCTTCCTGATCTACGCGTTCGGCGGTGCCCCGGAGATCGTCGGGCTGGTGGCCGGGGTCGGTTCGGGTGCGGCGCTCTATGCCGCGGTCGGCGTGGCTCTGCGCCAGGCGTTGCGCGGGCGGACGCCCGTCGCCGTCTGAGCCCGCACAGCACCCCGCGATCCCCAACTCGCCACGGCACGTCCCGGCCTGCCGGAAGAATCCGCCGACAGGGCGGTCACGTGTCGTTTGACCGACTCACCTACCTTGTGGCTGTCATTCGTGGACATCACTAGTTTTGTGCTCGCCTGATCCCGACAGGAGCTCCACGCAAGCGGTGGATCCGGCCGGTGAACCACGGTGGAGCGCTCGACGGGAGATGACCGATCACGTGGGGAGGAGCAGCCGTTGCTGACCGAGGCATTGGCGGCGCTGGCCGCCAACGGTGGGGCGGCCCTGGTGGCGGCCATGGCTACCGACGCCTGGCAGGCCGCCCGCGACGGCATGGCCCGGCTGTTCGGCCGCCAGGGGTCCCAGCGTCAGGCAGCCATCGAGACTCAATTGGACAGCAACGTCGTCCTGGTGGAGCGGGCCGGCGATCCCGCCCAGGCGCGGCAAGGTCTGGTGCCGTTGTGGCAGATGGAGTTGATGCAACTGCTGGCAGAGCACCCAGAGGCCGAGGCCGAGTTGCGGAAACTCGTCGCCGACCTGCGTGACGCGCTGCCCCGCGCCCAACAGCAGTGGGTGCAGGTGGTCCTTACCACCATCGCCCGCGACAACTCCCGGCAGTTCACCGCGGTTTGGGGCAACGTCATCTACCACGAGTCTCCCTCGTCCGCGGCCGGCCGGCAGCCCCCCTCGCCTGCCGAGGCCGACGACAGCCCGGGCACCGTGCGGTGACGCCGTGGACGGCATGTTCGGTCAGCTGGGGCGAGTCGACAGCGTCCATCAGCAGGTGCGGGTCGAGAACGGCGGCTTCGGCTACGCAGCGATGGGCGGGGACGTGCACGTCTTCGGTGACGGCAGACCCGTGTACCTGCTCACCGAGGCCGGCGGGCCGGCCGACCTGACCCTGGCGGTGGACGGCCACGGGCTGCCGGCTCAGCCCAGCCACCTGCTCAACGCCCGCCACGCCATCGTGGACTTCACCGGCCGCAACCGTGAGGTCGACGATCTGACCACCTGGCGGGACAGCGGTGGTGGTCGCGCGGTCCGCTGGCTGCACGCCCCAGGCGGCCAGGGCAAGACCCGCCTGGCCAGCCACGTCGCCGCGATGGCCGCCCGCGAGGGGTGGAAGGTGATCGTCGCCCAACACGCGCCAGCCCGCGTGGTCGCCGCCGAGGAGCAGACCAGCCACGACCTGCGCGTCGGGACTGCCCGCGGGCTGCTGATGCTGGTCGACTACGCCGACCGGTGGCCACTGGCCCACCTGACGTGGCTGTTCAGCAACAAGGTGCTCGACCAGAAGGTGCCGGTGCGGGTACTGCTCCTCGCGCGCAACGAGCACGTCTGGCCTGCCCTGCGCCATGCCCTCGTCCAAGCGCACTGGCCGTCCGACGCCTGCACCAGCCAGCCGTTGGGCGCCCTGCCGCAGGCCCGGGACGCCCGCAGGAGCATGTTCGTCGCCGCCCGCGACTGCTTCGCCCGCCACTACGGCATTTCGGACCCGACCGGGATTGCCGTGCCCGACTGGCTGGAACGGGACGAGTTCGGCCTCACTCTTGCCGTGCACATGGCGGCGCTGGTCGCGGTCGATCGCCACGCCCGCATCGCACTCCAGCCAACCGGTCCGGAACCGGATGCACCGCGCGAGGGCATGATGGCCCTGACCAGCTACCTGTTGCAGCGCGAGTGCCTCCACTGGAACGCCCTCCATGGCACCGTCGACACTCTCACCGGCGGGCGTACGGCGATCAACACCGGACCTTGCCGGATGCGCCGGGCCGTGTTCACCGCAGCCCTCACCGGTCCCCTGGGTTACCGAGACGCCAGGGCGGCGCTGGACAGGGTCGGCGTCGGCGGCGACCCCGACCAGGTACTCGCCGACCACGCCTTCTGCTACCCGCCCGTCGACCCCCGTACCGTTCTGGAGCCCCTCTACCCCGACCGTCTCGCCGAGGACTTCCTGGCCCTGTGCGTTCCCGGTCACGACGTGCCCGGCCAGTCGGACCCCTGGGCCCACGGGGCCCCCGAGATGTTGCTCGCCCCACCGGCCGGCGACGATCCGCTACCGCCGTACGCGGCCCGCGCGATCACGTTCCTCACCGCCGCCAGTGAGCGCTGGCCCCACCTGATCGCCACGCTGGAAGGGCTCGAGCGCCTCCTCCCACAGGACCCGGACGACGCGGGCGGGGACCTCACCGTCGCTGCGGCCAACCTCGTCGACCGCCTCGTGCGTCATCGTCTGCCGACGTTCATCGACCCGGCCGCGCGTGCCGAACTGTACGACACCCTGGGTCGCTGGCTCGACCGGGCCGATCGGGACAACGAGGCCGCCGCCGCGCTGACCGAGGCCACCCGCCTGTACCGACCGCTGGCCACGGCAGACCCACAGGCCTTCGGACCCAAGCTCGGCTGGTCAGCGCTGAACCTCGCCCTGGTCCTGATCGTCGACCTGGGTCTCGTGCCCCAGCCGGGCGACTTCAGGCACCTGTCGGCCGGCGGTGACGCGATAAGGCCGAGCCTGGCCCGTCCGGACGACGCGCTGGCGGCGCTCCGGGAGGCCGTCGAGATCTTCCGCCGGCTGGCCCGCGACAATCCCGCTGACCACGAGGAGGACCTCGTCGCCGCGCTGTCCATGGTTGGCGTCTTCGGGCCGCATCTCGGAGCGGCCGAGGATTCACTGTCCTTCGCCCGCGAGTGCGTCGACATCGTCCGCCGGCTCTCTCGCGACGGCCCGCCGGGCGCGTACGAGGACACCATGCCGCTCATGCTGGCGAACCTCGCGAGCAACCTGGTGACGTCGGAGCCGGTGCAGGCCGCTGCCCTCGCCGGTGAGGCGGTCGACGGTGCCCGCCGGCTGGTGGGCGACAACCCGGCCGAACCCGACAGCGATGACGCCGCACGCTTCACGCTTCACTTCACGCTCGTCGTCCAGGCCGGGGTGCTGCTACGGGTGGGCCGCGCCGAACCAGCGTTCGCAGCCTTCGACGAGGCGGTGCGGATCCAACGCCTGGGTCAGCGGGAGAAGGATCCAGACGGCCGCGATGCCTGGTTCTCGACGTTCGGACTGATGATCGGCCTGCTGTGGGTGCAAGGACGTGAGGACGAGGCGGCGGTCGGTCTGGGAGCGGCCATGCACGTGCTCCGGCGCGAGGCGCGAACCAACCCGACCGCCCACGGGCCAGAGCTGCTCCAAGCCTTCCTCGTGCTCGACTACCTGCTGCGCATGCTGGAGCGATGGGAGCTCGTCCTCGCCGGACAACGCGAGATGATCCGCTTCCTCGAGTCGTCGGACTAC
Source organism: Micromonospora globbae (assembly GCF_036184225.1). Taxonomy (NCBI): domain Bacteria; kingdom Bacillati; phylum Actinomycetota; class Actinomycetes; order Micromonosporales; family Micromonosporaceae; genus Micromonospora; species Micromonospora globbae. Next base: position 2,293,355 of record NZ_CP108084.1, on the reverse strand, counting down.
CCGCTTCGATACGACGACCTGCTCGGGGTGTTGGGCGCCAACAGCGCCGTCCTGATGACGTTGGGGCGGTGGGACGAGGCGTTGGACGTGATCGGCGACATGGCCGAGGCGTTGCTACGGGAGGGCAGCACCGATGAACTGGAGTACGGCCTCATAGGAGCGCTGGCCGCGGTCGCCGCGGACGGATCGGGCGAGTGGCGGGACGACCCCGCCTACGGGGGAGTGGCTCAGGAAAAGGCCGTCGTCAGGCTGAACCAGATAGCGGAGGCGTACCGCCAGCGACCGTGCGGCGACACGCATGTGCGCGACCACGGCTTGGCCGTCACGCTCAAACTGCTGGCCGGGGCACTGTGGATCATGGGTCAACCGTGGGAGTCCCTGGCCGCCAGTGGTGAGGCTGTCGAGGCCCGCCGCCACCTGGCAGGTGGCGGATCCGCCGAGCACGACAGCTATCTCGCGCTCGCGCTGCTCGACCATGCCCGGAAGGCTGAGGACCTCGAACTACACGAAGAGGCCGCGGCCGCCGCGAAAGAGGCCGCTCACCTCTACGACCGACTCGCGCGTGAGGACTTCGCCACGCGTGCGCCGAGCCTCGCCGCGGCGCTGCACACCCTGGCTGTCAACGTGTGGTGGATACACGCGGCGGAGGCGCTGGAACCGGCCCGGCGTGCCGTCGAGATCCTGCAACGGTTGGCGCGCGGCGAACCGGCCAGGCACCAGGCCAACCTCGCCAACGCGCTGGACACGCTCGCCAGCCTCCTCCGCCATCTGGGGCGAGAGGCGGACGCGCGCGCCGCGGAAGGCCAGGCCGCCGAGGCGCACGCCCGGCTTGCCGCCCTCAGCGAGACGCCATCTCCTGGCGGGGGAGCCGCCGTCGACCGGTGAGGTGGTCGAGCACGGGGCGTGCCCTCGGACCTCAGGCGGCGAGATCCGGCCGCTTCGCGGCGGCGACGAACGCCGTCCAGGTCGCCGGGGTGAAGGCGAGGACCGGGCCGTCGGGGTCCTTCGAGTCGCGTACGGCGACGACGCCGGGGAGGTTGGTGGCGACCTCGACACAGTCCCCGCCGTTGCCGCCGCTGCGCGTGCTCTTGCGCCAGACGGCGCCGGTCAGGTCAGTCATGTCGCATCTCCCCGATGACCCGTTTGATCATGTCCCTCGATTCTGCCTCTCCGAGCGCGAGCGCATCCAGCCCCTTCCAGACCCGCTCGTAGGCGGCCAACTCATCGGCCTTGTCGAGATAGAGGGCTCCCGTGAGTGACTCGCTGTAGACAACCGACGGCTCGGGTGCCGCCCTCCCGCCCTTCGTGGCGGGGAAGTCCAGGATCACGAACGATCCGGCCACCGCGCCCGGCTGGGGGCCGGCCGACAGCGGCAGTACTCGGATGGTGACGTTCGGCAGGTCCGACATCGTGATGAGGTGGTCGAGCTGGGCATGCATGATTCCCGGCCCGCCGACGGCCCGCCGTAGGACCGCCTCCGAGAGCACCTGCGTCACCTTCGGAGGTGCGGGAAGGCGACGCGTCAGCAGGGCCTGTCGTTGCAACCGCACCTCGACGGCTCGCTCCCGATCCTCCTCGTCGGCCTGCGGGCGGTCCAGCCGATAGACGGCCTGCGCATACTGGCGGGTCTGGAACAGGCCCGGAATCAGCGACTCGTCGTACCTCCGTAGGTAGGCGGCGGCGGATTCCAGGCCGACGTACAGTTCGAACCAGCTCGGCACCGCGTCGCCGTACGCGTGCCACCAGCCCTTCGACTTCGTCTCGGCGGCCAGGCCCTTCATGGCCTCGGTCATCTCCGCCGAGACGCCGTACAGCTCGCACATGGCCTTGACGTCGAGCACCCGCACCGGGCCCATGCCGCTCTCGATGCGCCAGATCTTCTGGCGGCTGTATTCGAGGGCGTCGGCGGCGGCGTCGAGGGTGACGCCGGCCTCGGTGCGGTACTGCCGCAGCAGCCGCCCGAGCTGCCGGCGCGGCACGGTAGATCCGATGTCCTCGGCCATGCGAACACTCCCTGGTTCCGTCCTGCAACACTGCGTGACGTCGCCCTGCAACCTCTACAGGTTTCAGTAAAGAAAGTCAATACATCTCAGCGAAAATGCGCTGTGGAACGTTGCATGTGGACGGCGTCGTGTCACAAGCTGACCACCAACAGCTGTGCTGCCGTACCGCTGAACGAAGCTGCGGTGGCACGGCGGGGTGGGGCCGGTCGCGGGGGAGGGCGGGGGCCTCACCCCATCCAGCCGACGACGGAGAGGCCACGATGGATCAGCGAACGGGCCGGGGGAGCGCGCGGTGAGCCGACGGTACGTCATCCACCTGCCGGTGGTCGCCAACGACCTGCCCGCGGCCCAGCGGCTGGCCCGGGTCGTGGGCCGCTGGATGACCGTGCTGCCGATGATGGACCCCGGCGGGACCACGGTGTCGACGGAGGACGACCAGAACGTACGCCACTGGGTCTTCTGCGACGCGCCGATGCCCGGCGGCCGGCGCTGCCTGCTCCGCCCCGACCACGACGGCGAGTGCTCCCGCCGCCTCCGCCACTGACCCTTCGATCAGCGCACCTCGTCCAGCGGCACGTCGGGATCGGCCAGCCGGTCGAGGTCCACCGGCCGGGCAGCCGCGACCAGCCGCCGGATCTGCGGGACGACGTCCCACACGTTGACGTTCATGCCGGCCAGCACCCGCCCGCCGGCGGTCCAGAAGGCGATGAACTCGCGCTTGGCCACGTCGCCCCGGACGACGACCCGGTCGAACTCCCCGGGCGGGGCGTGCCCGACGTACTCCATTCCCAGGTCGTACTGGTCGGTGTAGAAGTAGGGCAGGTCGTCGTAGCTGACGGGCTGCCCCAGCATGGCGCGGGCCGCGGCGGCGCCGCTGTGCAGCGCGTTGGCCCAGTGCTCGACGCGCAGGCGCCGGCGCAGCACGGGATGGTAGGCGTTGGCGACGTCCCCGGCGGCGTGGACGTCCGGGTCGGCCGTCCGCAGGGACGCGTCGACGAGGATGCCGTTCTCGACGGCGAGGCCGGCCGCCGCCGCCAGGTCGGTGTTCGGCCGTACGCCCACGGCGACCACCACGGCGTCGGCCGGCAGTTCGGTGCCGTCGGCCAGCAGGACCGAGGAGGCGCGCACGTCCCCGCGGATCTCGCGGACCTCGGCGTCGAAGTGGAAGGTGACGCCGTGGTCCCGGTGCAGGTTGGCGAACACCCGGGCGATCTCGTCGCCGAGCACCCGGCGCAACGGCAGGGCGGCGGTCTCGACCACGTCGACGGTGGCGCCCCGCTGCCGGGCGGCGGCAGCGACCTCCAGGCCGATCCACCCCGCCCCGACGATCACGACGTGCGCGCCGTCGACCAGGGCCGCGGCGATCCGGCGGCTGTCGGCGAGGGTACGCAGGCGCAGCACCCCGTCCAGGTCGGCCCCGGGCGCCGCGAGGTCGCGCGGCGTGGCGCCGGTGGCCAGCAGCAGCCTGTCGTACGCGATGTGCTCACCGTCGGCGAGCCGTACCACCTTCGCGGAGCGGTCGACGGCGACGGCGCGGGCATCGGTGCGCAGGTCGACGTCGTGCTCGGCGTACCACCCGGCGTCGTGGACGAACACGCTGTCGGGCTCGGCGCTGCCGGTCAGCAGGCCCTTGGACAGGGGTGGCCGCTCGTACGGTCGGTCCGGCTCGTCGCCGACCACGACGATCCCGCCGTCGAAGCCCTCCTCCCGCAACGTCTGCGCGGCCCGCGCGCCGGCGAGCCCGGCTCCCACGATCACGAAGCTGGTCTTCGACATCGGTCCGGTCCTTCCGTGTGTGCGTCAGCGGGGGCCGACCCCGGCCAGCGTGAAGAACTCGGCGCGCGAGCGGTGGTCGTCGCGCAGCGTGCCGAGCAGGGTGGAGGTGATGGTGCTGCTGCCGACCGCGCGGACACCGCGCAGCGTCATGCACAGGTGTTCGGCCTCGACGACCACGCCGACCCCGCGCGGGCGCAGGTGGTGGGTCAGCCAGTCGGCGATCTGCTTGGTCAGCCGCTCCTGCACCTGCGGGCCGTGGGCGAACAGCTCGACCACCCGGGCCAGTTTGGACAGCCCCAGGATGCGCTCGCCGGGCAGGTAGCCGACGTGCGCGACGCCGACGAACGGCAGCAGGTGGTGCTCGCAGACCGACCGGATCGGGATGGCCCGGGCGAGCACCAGTTCGTCGTAGCCCTCGTCGTTGTCGAAGGTGGTCAGCTGGAACTCGCGCGGGGTGAGCAGTTCGGCGTAGGCGCGGGCCATCCGACCGGGGGTGTCGGCGAGGCCGTCGGCGGAGGTGTCGACGCCGAGCGCGGCCAGGAACTGGGCTGCCGCCCGTTCGGCGGCGGCCAGGTCGCGGCGGGGGCGCTGGTGCTGCACCCGGAGGGCGGTGACGCTCACGTCAGCGGCCTCCCCGCGGTCGCGGGCGCTTCCCGGTCGTCGGGCCGTCGTGGGTGATCCAGGTGCATGACGAACCCCCAGAATGTTTTCGCCAACGTCCGTTGGTGTTATCGAGGATGCTGCCCCAGCGAGTCCGGAATTTCAATAGCGTTCGCTGGTGATAATGTCGGGGCTGTGAGCACCGGGGAGCGCTGGAGCGCGATGGCCGCGCTCGTCGACCGGTCCCGGCGGGCGCTGTACGACTACGTGTGCCGGGCCGACCACCCGGTCACGCGCGAGGAGGCGGCCGAGGCGCACGGCATGTCCCGCAACCTCGCGGCGTTCCACCTCGACAAACTCGTCGAGTCCGGGCTGCTGCGGGCCCGCTACCAGGCGCCGGCCGACCAGCCCCGGGGCCGCGGCCGGACGCCGAAGGTCTACGAGGCGGCCGGTGACGGCCTCGCGATCACCGTTCCCGAGCGGCGCTACGAACTCATCGCCGAGATCCTCGCCGACGCGGTCGCCGACGACCCGCACGACGCCGACCAGGCCGCGCGGCGGCAGGCCCGGCGACGTGGCCGGGACCTGGGCGCGCAGGTACGCGACTGCGGAGAGGACCTCGTCGCCGCGCTCGCCGGCCTCGGCTTCGAGCCCGAAGCCTCCCGCGACCACGTGCTGCTGCGCAACTGCCCGTTCCACGCCCTGGCCACCCGGCAGACGGCCCTCGTGTGCGGGCTCAACCACGCGTTCCTCGCCGGACTGGTCGCCGGCGCGGGACGCACCGACCTGCTGCCCCGGCTCGCGCCACGTCCCGGTGCCTGCTGCGTCCGGCTCGACGCGGCCCCCGAGCGTTAGCGACGTTCCGGTGAGGTGCCGGTGGTGTCCACAACGCCGCATCTCCCGGAAGGTGCGAATCGTCGTCCCGATGGTCGGTGCCGTGGTTCGCGACGCCTACCCCGCCGTCGACGGCAGCGCGTCGGCGAGTTCGGCGATGACCTCGGCGTGACAGCGCTCCGGCACGCACCAGCAGCCGAGCCGCCGCCCCCGTAGCCCCGGGAGCAGGGCGAGCAGGTCGGGTCGTCCGAGCAGGTACGCGCGGTACCGCGCGACGACCTCCTCCCGCGTACCGTCCGGGCCGGGACGGTACGGGCTCGACAGCGGGGAGGCCGGAAGGCGCCAGCCGCCCCGGTACATGGCGCGCCCCACGTAGACCACGTCGGCGTACGCCGGGTCGTCGCGGTGGCCCTTCAGGTTCACGACAGTGGTCGGGGGCATCACTCGGCTCCTCCGGTTCCGGCCGGCGCACCGGCACCCGGCGGCCGTCCGGCCGTCGCCGCGCCGCGCGCCGTCCACCGATTCGTCGTACCCGCAGAGTACGACTGGCGGTGACCGATGAGTTCCGACCTGGCGGAGAGTCTTACCCGGGGCACCACTGACCTGAACGGAAGGATGCGGAGATGAGCGGCGTACGAGTGCTGGTCGGCACACGCAAGGGCGCGTTCGTGCTGACGTCGGACGGCAGGCGCGGCGACTGGACGGTCGAGGGACCGCACTTCGGCGGCTGGGAGATCTACCACCTCGCCGGGTCGCCGGCCGACCCCAACCGGATCTACGCCTCCCAGTCCGGCGGCTGGTTCGGGCAGTTGATCCAGCGCTCCGACGACGGCGGGAAGACCTGGAACACGGTCGGCAACGACTTCGCCTACGCCGGCGACGTCGGCGACCACCTCTGGTACGACGGGACCCCGCGCCCGTGGGAGTTCAAGCGCATCTGGCACATCGAGCCGTCCCGCGACGACCCCGACACCGTGTACGCGGGCGCTGAGGACGCCGCCCTCTACCGGTCCACCGACGGCGGCCAGAAGTGGACCGAGCTGACCGGCCTCCGGACGCACCCCACCGGGGCGTCGTGGCAGCCCGGGGCCGGCGGCCTGTGCCTGCACACGATCATCCTGGACCCGGCGCACCAGGGCCGGATCTACACGGCCATCTCCGCGGCGGGCGCGTTCCGCAGCGACGACGGTGGCGACAGCTGGCTGCCCATCAACAAGGGCCTGCGCTCGGGGGAGATCCCCGACCAGGACGCGGAGGTCGGCCACTGCGTGCACCACATCACCCAGCACCCCTCCCGGCCCGACACGCTGTTCATGCAGAAGCACTGGGACGTCATGCGCAGCGACGACGCCGGAGCGACCTGGCGCGAGGTGAGCGGCAACCTCCCGTCCGACTTCGGCTTCCCGATCGCCGTGCACGCGCACGAGCCGGAGACGATCTACGTCGTGCCGATCAAGAGCGACTCGGAGCACTACCCGCCGGAGGGGAAGCTCCGCGTGTACCGCAGCCGCACCGGCGGCGACGAGTGGGAGCCGCTGACCACGGGGCTCCCGCAGGCCAACTGCTACGTCAACGTGCTGCGGGACGCCATGGCGGTCGACACGCTCGACCCGTGCGGGATCTACTTCGGCACCACCGGCGGCCAGGTCTACCACTCGGCCGACGGCGGCGACACCTGGGCGCCCATCGTCCGGGACCTCCCGCCCGTGCTCTCCGTGGAAGCCCAGGTGCTGCCGTGATCCGGGTCGTCCTCCCGGCCCACCTGAAGACCCTCGCGCACGTCACCGGGGAAGTCGCCATCGAGGTGACCGGGGACGGCCCGGTCACCCAGCGCCGGGTGCTGGACGCCATCGAGGCGCGCTACCCGATGCTGCTCGGCACCATCCGTGACCGGCACAGCGGCAAGCGCCGCCCGTTCGTCCGCTTCTACGCCTGTGAGGAGGACCTGTCCAACGAGTCACCCGACGCGCCGCTGCCCGAGCGGGTCACCAGAGGCGAAGAGCCGTTCATCGTCCTGGGCGCGATGGCCGGGGGATAACTCCGCCGTCCCGGATGCAACCGCACGCCACCGCCGGCCGTCCAACACGTCGGGGCCGGCGGTGGCCGGTGTGGCGAGAGGACGGGTGAAGCGATGGGCCGGCGGGGTTTCCTTGCGGCGACGGTCATTGTCGGGGCGCTGCTTGCGGGCTGCGCCGGCGAGGACGGGGCGCAACCGTCTCCGCCGGTCGCCGAGCAGCCTCTCACGGCGACACCGGCCCCCGTGGATCCCACAGCGCTGATCGGCAACTGGCACCTCGTCGGGGTGGCCGAGGAGCCCCAGGGCGTCCTGCGCGTCGCTCCCCACCAGATCCAGCTCTTCGGCCGCTGCGGGATGCACACCGGCTCGTGGCGAGCCGACTCCGGCGGCCTCTTCGTCGCCGCCATGTTCGGCATCTCCGGGCCCCGGCGGGGCGACGGCTGCACCGCCGACCCCCGTCAGCTCGTCGGCTGGTTGCAGCGGGCCACCGGATACCGGCTGGAGGGCGACACGGTGGTGCTCATCGACGAGGCGGGTGCCCAGGTCGCTCGGCTGCGTACCGGAGCGACGCCGACGCCGGGGCCGCACCTGGCACCCTCCGAGGTGGCGCCGCCCACGCTCACCGACGAGGACCGGCGGCGGTTCGCGCCCGCGGCCGCGCTGCCGGCGAACCTGCGCCCCGTCGACCCGACCCGGCTCGTCGGCAGATGGGCGCCGGCCCGCGGGCCCGAGACGGTGTACGTCGAGTTCCGCGCCGACGGTGAGTGGCGCGGCTCCGACGGATGCAACGGTCAGGGCGGACGCTGGGTGGCCGGCCCGGGAGGCGCGCTGCTCGCCACGTCCGGGCCCAGCACGCTGATCGGCTGCGAGGGGGAGCCCGTCGGGGCCTGGCTCTCGTCGTCCTGGCGGGCCGGCCTGGACGGCGAGACGCTGGTGCTCCTCGACGCCGGGGCGGGGGAGATCGGGCGGCTGCGCCCCGCCGGCTGACCCCGGGCAGCGCGGCGACGACCGCTACCAGACGAAGATGCGCGGTACCGGCCGGACGGGCCGCGGTGGCGGCGGCGCGATCCGGGGCGCCGGCCGGTACGTGTACGGCGGACGCTGGTAGCCGCCGAGATCCGGCGGGTAGTAGCGGGGGAGCGGGGGCAGTTCCGGCACGAGCAGCTCCGGAAGGCGCAGCTCCGGCAGGGGCCCCGGCCGTCCCGGACGCGCCTGGGGCGGCCGGCGGGCCTTCAGGGTCTCGGTCACCTTCCGGTCGATCAGGGTGGGACCGTTGCGCAACGACGCCAGCGTCTGCCGGTGCCTCTCCGCCAACCGCTCCGCCCGGGGCGTGGCGTCGGCGACGGACCGGCGGACGTCCGTCTGGTCGACGATCACCGCGGCTTCCCGCGCGACGGCCGCGTCGAGGTCCTGCGGGCTGCGGACCGCGACGCCGACGAGACGGTCGTACGCCCTGCCGATCCGGTCCTGGAGCACCTGGTCGGCGGCGTCGGCGAAGGCCTGCAGCAGCGGCTCCATGATCGGGACGGCCTCGGTGAGCGGTCGGGTGAGCGCCAGGATCCGTTCGCTGACGACCTTCTCCAGGTGCAGCGTCACCTTCCTGCGCCCGTCGGCGACGAGGTCGATCCCGCCGCCGCCCGGCCGGTCGGCCAGAGCCCGGCGGCTGGCCTCGATCTGCTCCGGTGTCACGTCCCCCGGCAGGTCCCGCCGCCCGGTCGACTCGACCCGCAGGTCGCCGTCGAGCGCGCCCAACCGGGTCCGTCGGGCAGTCTCCTCCCGGACCGCCGCGTCCACGGCGGGGACGCCGACCGCGTACCGGCGCCGCGTCTCCTCGGCGTGTGCCCGCACGGTGTCGGCCAGGTCGGCGATCGTCGTCTGCTCGCTCAGGGCGTCCCGGTACGACGGTGGGAAGGTGGCGAGGACCTTCGTGTACAGGCCGCTCGTCACGCGGGTGGACAGGTCCGCCTCGACCTTCGCCGTCACGTCCGCGTACCCCTGCTGGGCGACCTTGAGGCGCAACCGCAGGTCATCCGCGGGCACGCCGAGGTGCATGCCGAAGAGGGAGAAGGACGCGAGCGTGGCGAGGCCCGCCGCGGCCGGCCCGCTGTAGCGGGTGTAGAACTCGGTGCCGCGGTGGAGCCCGTGCGCCGTCCGGAACCGCCACCCGTGCCCGGCGTCCGGGCGCCGGTGGCGCGTGCCCCTGGCCAGCAGGAGACAGGTCAGCAGGTGGACGCCGACCAGGACGCCGAGCACCACCGACTCGCTCAGCTTGAGGTTGTCGGAGAAGAACGACGACGTTTCCTCGAAGGCGCGCTGGAGGGCGATGAGCCGGTCGGTGCTCGCGGTGCCGCCGAACGATTCGACCCAGGCCGCCAGGAGGCAGTAGAAGGTGGTGGCGACGCCGATCGGCACGAGGTACAGGACGCCGAGCGCGCACAGGTGGTAGCGGAGGTCCGCCCCGTCGCGTACGTGATCCAGGCCGAGCCGCCGCCGCACCGAGCAGGCGTGGCCGGCGCAGAGCAGGACGAGCCCCCAGATCGCGCCGGCGAGCAGGCCGTACCAGGTGATCGCGGTGAGGGCGACGGTCAGGGCCACGAGCAGGCCGACCGCCGTCACCCTCCTCAGCTCGATCGTCGTCATCCTGTCCTCCCCGGGAGCAGGGCGGCCACCTCCCTCCAGGAAATCACAGCTGGTAAATGGATCGCTGCGTCGCGCTCCCGCCCAGCTTCCGCGATCTTGCACTTCGTGCCCCCGATACGGGCGTTTCATCCCGGTTCGCCGGGGCGGAAAGTGCAAGATCGCGGGAGGGGATCGGGGGCGCGGCGCTGTGATCGGGCACACGATTTTTCCCTCTTGGAAACTTTGCCGGAAAAGCAAGTTTCGCGGATAGTGGTCGCGTGACCTCGGACGTTGGCCTTCGCGAGCGCAAGAAGCGGGCGACCCGCGCGGCGCTGAGCCAGGCGGCATGGTCGCTGATGGTGGAGCGCGGGATCGACGCGGTGACCGCCGAGACGGTCGCCGCGACCGTGGACGTCTCACCCCGGACCTTCCGCAACTACTTCTCCAGCCGCGAGGAGGCGATCCTCGACGGGATCGTGCAACGCGCGTCCTCGCTCGTGGAGGCGCTGCGCGCCCGGCCCGCCGACGAGCCGGTGTGGGACTCGCTCGCCCACGTCCTGCCCGAGGCGATCACGAACGTGCTCGGCGACCGGGACGACATCGCCGTGCTGGTGCGCGTCTCCGCGGCGAACCCGGCGCTGCTGGCCCAGCAACTGACGGTGTTCGCCCACGTCGAACGGCTCATCGCCGAGGTCATCGCCGAGCGGACGGGCGCCGACGTCGAGCGTGACCTCGCCCCGCACCTGCTGGCGGCCGTGCCCGGAGCCCTCATGCGGGCGGTCGTCACGTTCTGGGCCGACGGCGACACCGACGCCAGCCTCCCGGACCTCGTCCGGGCGAGCATCACCCAGCTGCGCGACGGCCTCCCGCTCGGCCGCGCCGCACCGGCCACCTGAACCCGGCGCCCGCCGGCCCGGCCGACGTGCGCGTCACGCACGGCACCGAGCCGGAGCTGACCCGCCTCCCCTCCCGTGGGGCCGCCCGCCGGCGGCGAGGTCCCACACCTGCCCAACCCTCGTCGTGAAAGGACCGCCGTGGGCGCCGACGACCGCGGGACCCGCCCGCACCCCCTCCGGGAGCTGCTGCTCGTCGCCGCGCTGTTCCTGGCGTACAAGCTCGGACGGCTGGTCGCGGTCGGGGACCTCTCCAGCGCGTACGCCAACGCCACACACGTCTGGGGGCTGGAGCGCGCCGTGCGACTGCCCGACGAGGCCACCCTGCAGGGGATCCTGCTGTCGCACGACCACCTGGTCCGCGCCGCGAACCGCTTCTACGCCTCGGTGCACTTTCCCGCCACCGCGGCGCTACTGCTGTTCACGTACCTGTTCCGGCCCGCCCTGTACCGGTGGGCCCGGACGCTCCTCGCGGCGCTGACCGCCGTGGGCTTCGCCATCCAGGCGCTCGTGCCCATGGCGCCGCCGCGGCTGCTGTCCGCCACCGGAGTGCTCGACACGGGAAAGCTCGTGGGCCCCCGCGCCTACGGTGATCCCGCCACCGACACCCTCTCCAACCAGTACGCCGCCATGCCCTCCCTGCACGTCGGCTGGGCCGCGGTGGTCGCCATCGTCCTGGTCGCCGCCGGCCGCAGCCGCTGGCGGTGGCTCTGGCTGCTGCACCCGGTGCTCACCCTCGCCGTCGTCGTGGTGACCGGGAACCACTACTGGCTCGACGCCGTCGCCGCCCTGGCCCTGCTCGGCACCATCCTGCTGCTTGCACCGGGACCGCGGACCGCGCCGGCCGCCCGGGCGGCGACCGTGCCCGGAACGCGGACGGCGATCGCGCTCGCGACCCGCGCACGGGCGGCGATGACGCCCGCCATCCGATGGGGGAGGGCGGCCGCACCCGGGACGGCGGCCGTATCAGGGAGGGCGACTGCTCCCGGGAGGGCGGCAGCATCAGGGACGGCGACCCCACCCGGGACGGCCTTCGCGCCCGCCCCGATGCCGCGGACGGCGCCTGTCGTGCCTCCGGCGTCGACGGTCGTGGATCCGGCGCCGTCGCTGGCCGCCGTCACCCGGACCGGGTCGCCCGGCGGCCACCCGGCGATCCCGGGCGGCCCCGGCTGGCGTACCGCCTCACGCCCGTTGGAACCCGAGCCGGCCGTCACCGAGGGGGCCTGAACCCGTCCGGTGCTCGCCCCGCCGTCAGGCGGGCTGCTCGGCCGCGGTGGCGCCCGCCGCAGGGCGGTCGGGGCCCGGCTCACCGGCCGGGTCGGTCGGGTCCGGGTCCGGTTGCTCCGGTGCGGCCCGTTCGGGCGGGTCGCTCAACTGCTCGCGCAGGTAGTTCCAGATCACGGCGACCAGCGCGGCGGCCGGCACCGCCAGCAGGCTGCCCACGATGCCGGCCAGGCTGCCGCCCAGCGTCACCGCGAGCAGGACGACCGCCGCGTGCAGGCCGAGCCCGCGGCTCTGCACCATGGGCTGGAAGACGTTCCCTTCGAGCTGCTGCACCGCCACGATGATGGCGAGCACGATGAGCGCGTCGGTCAGGCCGTTCGACACCAGTGCGATGAGGACGGCGACGAACCCGGCGAACAGGGCACCCACGATGGGGACGAACGCCGCCACGAACGTCAGCACGGCCAGGGGCAGCACCAGCGGCACCCCGACGATCCACAGGCCGAGGCCGATGAAGACGGCGTCCAACAGACCGACGAACGCCTGGGACCGCACGAACGCGCCCAGGGTGTCCCAGCTGCGGGCCGCCACGGTGGGCACGTCCACGGCGAGGCGGCCGGGGAGCTGGCGGGTGAGCCAGGGCAGGAACCGGGGGCCGTCCTTGAGGAAGAAGAACATGAGGAACACCGCCAGGACGGCGGTGACGACCCCGTTGACGATCGTCCCCACACCCGTGACCGTGGCGGTCACGATGCTGCCCACGCTGTCCTGGACACGGGCGACCCCGGCGTCGAGCGCCTCGCTGATCTCGTCGTCGCCGATGTTCAGCGGCGGGCCGGAGGCCCACTCGCGCAGGTGCTGGATCCCGTCGACGACCCCGTCGGCCAGCTCGCCGGACTGCGACGCGACCGGCACCGCGATGAGCACCACGATCCCGGCGGCGGCGAGGAGGAACAGCAGGGTCACGGTCGACGCGGCCAGCGCCGGGCGCCAGCCGTGCCGGCGCAGGAAGCGGGCCAGCGGCCAGGTCAACGTGGTCAGGAGCAGGGCGATCACGAGCGGCCAGACGACCGACCACATCCGGCCCATGATCCACAGGACCACCCCGGTGCCCAGCAGGACCAGCAGCATGTCCAGGGAGACGCGTGCCGAGGCCCGCAGGGCGGCCCGCGTCTTCGAGGCGTTCAGCGAGGAAGGCATCGGCATAACCCTAGACATCCTCGTCGAGCCGGCGCCGCCCGGCGTCGTAGAAGAGCGGTGACCGGCATCACGGACCGCCGACCGGCGCACGGACGAGCGGTGACCGGCATCGCGGGCCCGCGCCGCCCCGCGTCACGGACGAGCACCGGCCCGCGTCACGGGCCGGCGTACGTCGCCCGAAAGGGCGTGCGACGCGGACACGGCGGTGTGGTGCCGGGGCCGCGCCCCGACACCACACCCGTGCTCCGGCCCGGCGACGCCGGGCCCACCGGCGCTACTCCAGCGGCGGCAGGTTCGACGGCGGCAGGCTCGGCCCGAGGTCAGGGGCGGTCTCGGTGGAGACGACCCGCCGGGGCGGCCAGGTGACCCCGCGCGGCGGCCAGGACTGCCGGGTCCGCTCCAGGAACCACTTCGGCGGCTCGTACAGGGGCAGCTCGTAGTCGTTCGGCAGCATGCTCTTCCACTTGATCTTCGCCGTACGCCGCTCGAACTCCTCCTTCATCTCGGCGATGACCGTCGGCTGGGTCAGCAGATCGACGGTGGTGGCGGCCAGGTACTTGGCGGCGGCCAGCATGGACACGTGCCCGGCGTGCGACGCCGCCGTGGCGGTGTGGTGCCACGAGTGGTTCTTCGTGCCGCCGGGCTGGTGGGCGGTGCCCATGGAGATGGTGGGCACCTGCCAGCTGATGTCGGCGACGTCGGTGGAGCCGCCGCCCATGAACACCGGCGCCGGGGGCCGGAGCTCACTGATCGTGGAGGAGAAGCCGGTCTCCGCCGACCCGTTCGACCTCTGCAACGCCTTGCCGAAGCGCTGGTCGGCCTCCGAGAACGTCGGCGCGCCGACCTGCGTCATGTTGGCGTACATCAACTCGGCGCCGCGCTTGTTGCCGAGCTTGTTCCAGACGCCGCCCATGATGCGGTACTGCATGCGGGTGCCGGTGGCCAGGGCGGCCGCCTCGGCACACTTGACGATCTTGTCCATGAGGATCTTGGCGCGGGCCGGGCTGCCCTCCCGCGCGTAGTACCAGATGCTCGACAGCGTCGGGAAGACGTTCGGCGCCTGCCCGGTCTGGCGGATGGCGTGGTGCATGCGGGCGGTGTGGGCCATGTCGCTCTCCCGCAGGAACTCGGTGAGCATCGCCATCGCCGTGACCGCGTCCTGGGTGGAGCGGGTGCTCAACGGGGAGCCGCCGTGGCCGTCGGTGCCCAGGAACTGGAACGCGACGCTGTACATCGCGTTGCCCGAGCCCCAGCTGGTGCTGTTGCCGGTGGCCGGGTGCCAGTCGACGAAGGCGTCCAGGCCCCGGTAGACGCCCGCCTTCACGGCGACCGACTTGCCGACCAGCTGCTCCTCGGCCGTGGAGCCGAAGAACTTGATGGTGCCGTCGAGGTTGCGGGCCTTCATCGCCTTCGCGGTCGCCACCGCCGCGCCGGCCGCCGCGGCGCCCAGCGCGCAGTGCCCGCAGCCGTGGCCGAAGCCGTACGTGGGCGAGTAGGGGTCGTGGTGGTAGACGAGCGGGGAGTGCTGCGGGTTGGACTTCTCCTGCGACAGCCCCGGCAGCGCGTCGTACTCACCGCTGAAGCCGATCACCGGCTTGCCGGTGCCGTTGCTGAACGTCGCCACGAACGCGGTGGGCATGCCGCCCGACCCCCACTCGATCGTGAAGCCGTTCGCCTTCAGGAACTGCGCCTCGGCCCACGACGAGTTCCACTCGGCCAGGGAGGGCTCCGCGTACTCCCAGATCCGGTCGTTCAGGCCGATGATGCGGTCGGACTCGCGGTCGATCCACGAGAGGGCCGCGTCCTTCGCCTGTGAGTCGACGGCCAGACCCGTCGGCGCCTCGTAGTTCACGGGATCGGCCGGCATCGTCGCGGGGTCGAGCGCGAGATCCGACGCGGCGGCCAGGGCCGGGTCCGACGTCAGGATGGGAGCGACCGCGAGCCCGGCGCCGGCGGCGCCGAGGAGCCCGAGCAGATCGCGACGGCTGTACCCGGACGAATCGAGATGATCGGTTTCACACACGTTGCTCTCCTCGACCAGAAGCTGATCAACCGGACAGTGACAGCGGGTCGTCGGCATGCCGAAATGGTGAGCAACGGGCAATCCGAAATGGAGGATCCCGCGGAGGAGTGACAAATTGGGGGTCGACGGAAAAGGGCATGACGTTGAGCCGACTGTCGATTGGACGCAACGGGCGCCCACCGTCCCCACTGTCTGTTTACCTGAGAGTGTCACCAGCTCGCGCTGGCTTCCCCCTTCGGTGAGCGGCATACGCCGCTGCTCTCCAGTGGCGCCTCGGAACTGCAGTACCTGGGCCTGAGAGATTCCGGGAAGTTGCTCCTTCGGCGCCTCCCTTGGCCAGAGGGAGGACTCTCCTGCAGCTCCTCAAACGGCTAGTGTCGATCCAAACCAACAGGGCCCGCGGATGTCAACCCTCATCCCATGGTTGCCCGTAAAAGATTATTACCGACGCCAATGCGTATCTGGTCGTGAACCCGCACGGTCGGTGGTGCGGTCGCGCGCCGCGCCACGCCCGGCCGCCGGGAGCGGTGTCGCGGGTGTCCGGCGCCGGGGCGCCGCTTCGACGTACCGGTGGCAGGCACCGCCGTCGAAGGGATCGCCATGACCACGAAGCAGTTGTCGCCGGGCCGCGTCCGTCACCTGCGGTGGATACCGCAGGTGCCGCTGGCGCTCGCGATGGTCGCCGCAGGAACGGCCAAGCTCGGCGGCAATCCCGCCATGGTGGCGATGTTCGACGACATCGGCGCCGGGCAGTGGTTCCGCTACGCGGTGGGCGCACTGGAGGTCGCCGGCGGGGTGGGCCTGGTGATCCCCCGGCTGGCCGGCTACGCGGCGCTCGGTCTCGTGTGCCTGCTGGCCGGCGCGGTCGTCACCAACGTGGCCGTGCTCCGTACGTCGCCGGTGGTCGCGCTGGCGCACCTGGCCGCCGCCGTGCTGGTCGCCTGGCTCCGCCGCCCGCCCCTCGTGTCGCGGAGCGATCACGCGCGCCGGCCGTGACCCGGCCTGCGATCAGGGCGAATATCTGTTGATCTCTATTGCCCGTCCGCCCCACGAGTGGTAGTCATGTCGGAGCGGGTTGATCACCGAGTGGTCGGGGAGGTGGCGATGATCGTTGTCGTCCCCTGGCCGAACGGCGGGCACCGCGCCGCCGCCCGACCCTGCGCCGGCGCCTCCGGCGCACCTCACCCACGCGCGACCGGCACCGCCGGGTCCGTCCGGTAGGGACAGGCCGCCGTGCTGGGAGTCCGCGAACCGGCAGTCGCCGCGGCGCCTCGGGCGCCGACCCCGCGGATGCCACGAGCCGATCCACCCGGATCGCCCCACCACCGCACCGTCCCTTTCGAGAAAGGTGGACCACCCCCATGGACCACGCGCAGAACGACGGGCTGAGCCGGCGCCGCATCCTGGGCGGCGCAGCCGGACTGGCCGCCGGCGCCGCCGCCGTCGCGGCGGGACTGCCGACCGGCGGCGCGACCGCGGCCGGGAAGGGCGGATCCGATCTCGCCCGCTGGCGCCGGCAGGCGGCACACGTGACGATCACCCGCGACGACTGGGGCATCCCGCACGTGACCGGCAGGACGGACGCCGACGCCGTGTTCGGGATGATGTACGCCCAGGCCGAGGACGACTTCAACCGGATCGAGCGCAACTACCTGGTGAGCCTCGGCCGTCTCGCCGAGGCCGAGGGCGAGAGCGCGATCTGGCAGGACCTGCGCCAGCGGCTGTTCATCGACCCCGAGACCCTGAAGAGGTACTACGCCGCCTGCCCCGACTGGCTGCGGAAGCTCATGCAGGCCTGGGCGGACGGCCTCAACTACTACCTCGCGACCCACCCCGAGGTGCGCCCGCGCGTCATCACGCGGTTCGAGCCGTGGATGCCGCTGAGCTTCTCCGAGGGCAGCATCGGCGGCGACATCGAGCGGGTGCCGCTCAGCCAGCTCCAGGCGTTCTACGAGGGGCGTTCGGCGCCGATGACCGACGAGGAACGCGGGTTGCTGTTCCGCGAGCCCAGCGGCTCCAACGGCATGGCCATCGCGCCCAGCCACACCCGTGACGGCCACGCGCTGCTGCTGATCAACCCGCACACCAGCTTCTTCTTCCGCTCCGAGCAGCACGTGACCAGCGGCGAGGGGCTCGACGTCTACGGCGCGGCCACCTGGGGCCAGTTCTTCATCTACCAGGGCTTCAACGCCCACACCGGATGGATGCACACGTCCAGCGGCGTCGACAACGTCGACGAGTTCGCCGAGACGATCGTGACCGGGCCGGACGGCCGCCGCTCCTACCGGTACGGCACGCGGCTGCGGCCGGTGACCACGAAGACGATCACGCTGTCCTACCGTACGGCCGAGGGCGGGCTGGCGCGCCGGCGGTTCACGACGTACGCCACCCACCACGGGCCCATCGTGCGAGAGGCCGACGGCAAGTGGATCGCGTTCGCCCTCATGAACCGGCCCGTCGAGGCGCTGCAACAGAGCTTCCTGCGCACCAAGACGCGCGACTACGCGAGCTACATCGCCGTGGCGGGGCTCAAGGCCAACAGCTCGAACAACACCCTGTTCGCGAGCGCGAAGGGTGAGATCGCGTTCCTGGTGCCGCAGTTCATGCCCGTACGCGAGGACCGCTTCGACTACCGCAAGCCCGTCGACGGCAGCCACCCGGAGACCGACTGGCACGGGCTGCACACCCTGCGGAGCCTCCCGCAGGTGGTGAACCCGAGGAACGGCTGGACGTTCAACACGAACAACTGGCCGTGGACCGCCGCCGGCCCGGACAGCCCCCGGGCGGAGGACTACCCGCGCTACTTCGACCAGGCCGGGGAGAACCCGCGCGGCCCGCAGGCGATCCGCGTGCTCAGCGCCCGCACCGACTTCACGCCGCAGACGCTGATCGAGGCGGCCTTCGACCGGTACCTCACGGCGTTCGCCCGGCTCGTGCCGCAACTGGTCGCCGCGTGGGACAAGCTGCCCGACGACGACCCGCAGAAGTCGGCGCTCGCCGGCCCGGTCGGTCTGCTCCGCGACTGGGACCACCGCTGGAGCGCGGAGTCGACCGCGACGTCCCTGGCCGTGTTCTGGGGTGAGGCGCTGTGGGCGCCCCTGGCGCAGGCGGCCCGCGACGCCGGCATGTCCATGTGGGACTACCTGGCCGAACGCGCCACCGACCCGCAGCGGCTCACCGCCCTCGCGGAGGCAACGAACCGGCTTACGCAGGACTTCGGCAGCTGGCAGGTGCCGTGGGGCGAGATCAACCGCTTCCAGCGCAACGACGGCGCGATCACCCAGACCTTCGACGACGCCAAGCCCAGCATCCCGGTGCCCTTCACCTCCGCGCAGTGGGGTTCGCTCGCCTCGTTCGGCGCGCGCCGCTACCCGGGCACGAAGCGCTACTACGGCACCAGCGGCAACAGCTTCGTGGCGGTCGTCGAGTTCGGGCCGCGGCTGCGCGCCTGGGCGGTGACGGCCGGAGGCGCGAGCGGGCACCCCGACTCGCCGCACTTCAACGACCAGGCCGAACGGTACGCCAACGGCGACCTGCGCCCCGTCTACTTCTACCCGGAGGACCTGAAGGGCCACATCGAGCGGAGGTACAAGCCGGGCCAGTGACCGGCGCGCGGACAGCCCGGCCGGGCCTCGGACGACGGGGTCCGGCCGCACTGCCGCGGGCGCGACGGCGGCCACGGCGGGGGCCGGGCCCCAGCGTGGGGGCACGAGGTGCGCCCCTGTCAGCGCGGCCCCGCGCACGGCGTACCGACGGCGACCGGCACGTCGACCCGCTGCCCTCCGGAGTCGACGACGAGCGGGACGCACGACGGATCCGACACCCACGTCCCGCCGGTGAAGACCAGCCACGTGGCCGACGCGGCGGGGCACGGCCCCACCTGCACCGTCTCCGCGGGCATGGCGTCCCGGCCCCATCCGATGCGCGCTCGGCCCGCCCACCCGGGTGCCACCCGCACCTCGACGGCCGCTCCGGCGCGGACGTACAGCCCCCACTTGGCGAACCACCACGCCGGCTCCGGACCGTCGGGCGACCGGTCGTACCCGAGGACGGCGGTGGGCACGGCGACCGCTCCGGCGACCGTGCGGTACCCCGGCGGCGGCGCCGTGCCCGGAATCGCGTCCCCGCACGACAGGCGCAGCCCTTCAGGCGGCAGCGGAGGCAGCGGCGAGACCACCGGCCGGACCGGAGCGGACGCGTCGGGGGCCGCCCCCCGGTCCTGGGTGGTGCAGGCCGGCGCCGCCGCCAGGAGGCCGACGGCCAGCGCGAGCCGTGGGAACGTTCGGGACCACACGCGCCGATCCTCCCAGCCGGCGGCGCCGGGAGCGACAGTCGCGGGTCGACGTTCCCGAGTCGGCCGGCCGAGGGCCACGCCGACCTTCGCGAGTCCGGTCCGCGGCGGAGGCGGCCGGCGTCCGAATCAGGTCGCCCGACGGCGGGCCGCCCCCTAGGGTGTCGGCGGACCACGGTCGCGCGGCCCTGTGCCGCAGGCACGTCAGGAGGGTGGCGGTGATCGATCCGGGGCTCGCCGGCAGGACGGTGCTCGTCACGGGAGGTGCGGGCAACATCGGCGCGGCCATCAGCAGGGCCTTCGCCCGGCAGGGCGCACGGGTCGCGATCCACTACCTGGCACAGGACCCGCCCGCCCCGGCCGGGACGGAGTGGGCGCACGTCACCCCGGCCGCCGAGGACGCCGAGCGCCTCGCGCGGGAACTCGGCAACGGCGCCTTCGCCGTGAGCGCCGACCTCGCCGCACCCGAGGCGGCACGCGAACTGGTCGACGCGGTCGTCGCCCGTGCCGGATCCGTGGACGTCCTGGTCAACAACGCGGCGCACTGCGAGGCGCCGGACACGATCGACGAGCTGAGCCACGGCTCCCTCGAACGCCACTACCGGGTCAACGCGATCGCTCCGGCACTCCTGATCGCGGAGGTCGCCCGTCGGCACACCGGCGGGGAGGCGCCGTGCGTCGTCAACATCAGCACCGACGCGGCGCGTGCCTTCCCGGGCCAGGTCGGCTACGGCACGTCCAAGGCGGCCCTGGAGGCGATCACCCGCGCCACCGCGCTCGACCTCGCCCGGCGCGGCATCAGGGTCAACGCGGTGGCCCCGGGGCCGGTGCAGACCGGATGGATGAGCCACGACCTCGCCGCGCGGGTCGCCGACCTCGTGCCGATGGGCCGCGTCGGGGATCCGGACGACATCGCCGACGCCGTCGTGTTCCTGGCCTCCCGCCAGGCCCGGTGGATCACCGGGCAGGTCCTCCAGGTGGCCGGCGGGCACGCGCTCTGAGCGGCGTCCGGTGCCGATAACGCTCGGCCGGGCCGTGCGGCCCGCGCCGTGAGCGCCCGCGCCCCGGGACCGTCCACCCGCCCCGCGCCGGCACTTCGGCTGAACGGTCGGTGACGGCGGAAGTTCCGTCAGGTGTCGAATGCTTCCCACCCCCGGCCGGAACTAGCGTCGGGTGGCCGGAGGACACGCCGGCGGACGAAGGGGAGGTGGGGAGCCAGTGAGACTGAAGGTGGCCGCCCTCGCGGCGGTGGCCCTGGTGGCCACGCTGCTGGGCGGAGTCGGTCCGGCGAGCGGCGCTCCGGCGGACGGACCGCCGACGCCTCTGCCCGAGCCGAAGGTCCATCCGATCCAGGTCACCGGCCCGGCCGCGGAGCGCCTGAACCTGATCATCCTCGGCGACGGCTACCAGTGGGACCAGCAGCAGCTCTTCCTCGCCGACGTCGACCGCAACCTGGCGGTCATGTGGGCCACCGAGCCGTTCCGGACCTACCGCGACTACATCAACGTGTACGCCGTGGAGATCGCCTCCATCGACTACGGCGTCCGGTGCGACCCGGACGGCCGCGTACGGCATCCCGACGGCACGATCCGCGACACCGGTGAGCGGGAGGGCCCCGTCAACGGCAAGAACACCGCCCTGCGGATGATCTTCCAGAACGGCTGCAACGACCCGCTGTCGCGCGGCACCGTCTACGGTGGCGCGCCGGTGGACTGCGCGGAGTACGCCGCCTACTACCCGGCCGGGGTCAATCCCTGCGAGACCGGCAACCAGGCGCACAACCGGATCCTCGACACCTACGTGGCGCCCGTGCTGGGCATTCCCCGCACGTCGCAGAACGTGCAGACCCTCGCCATCTTCAACACGTTCACCTACGGCGGGATCGGCGGCACCAACGCGACGACCTCTGGCGGCTCCCCGCAGGGCCCGCTGATCTCTCTGCACGAGATCGGCCACTCGCTCGGCACGCTGGCCGACGAGTACCCGTACTCCTCCCGTGACGTGGTGCGGCCCTGCTACATCGGCGGCGAGCCCAGCAGCTTCCACCACACCACCTACAGCGACCCGGCGAAGATGGTCGCCGACCAGCACAAGTGGTGGCGGTGGATCGGTGAGGAGAGCCTGTCCGGCGGCACGATCGGGCTGCACGAGGGCGGCGGGTCGTACCCGTGCGGCCAGCGCCGGCCCAGCGAGCACTCGATGATGCGGTGGATCGGCTTCGACTTCGACCAGGTCGGCCTCGAACACATGGTCGCCCGGGTGACCGGGATGCGGAACGCCGGGCAGATGAGCATCCGGCACACCCCGCTCGGCACGGTGGCCTCCGACAGCGTCCTGTGGGTCGAGACCGGGCAGCCGCGCTACCACGAACTCCAGGTGACCTGGCGGGTCGGCGGCCCGGACGGCACCGTGCTCGACACGCACAACAGCCGCGACCTCGACCTCGGCGACCTCGACCTGCCGGCCGGGACCGTGGTCCACGTCGAGGTGCGCGACCCCGTGGGGCCCGACGGCATCGACTGGGTCCGCAACCCGTCGACCGGCAACACGGCCACGAACTCCGGCTACAACGGCCCCCGGTTCGTGCAGACCCGGCAGTGGACGGTGGGGGAGACGACGGCGGAGGTGTCACCGCCCGCCGCCACCATCACCGGCGCGACGCCGACCACCCAGCCGGTCGCCGGTGACGAGGTGGTCTACGTACGCACCAACCACCCGAACGACCGCGTCCTCGACGTGTCCTGGTCGCTCGACGGCCGGGCGCTGCCGAACCCGCACAACAGCCGGACCCTCGACCTGGGCGCGCTGGACCTGCCGGCGGGCACCCACCGGCTCACCGCCACGGTGACCGACCCGGCCGACCGGAGCGTCTCCGACCGGATCGAGTGGACCGTCGACAACGCCGGCCCGACCGCGCCGCGCCGCCTGTCGGAGCCGCTGACCCGGCTGTCCGGCGACCTGGAGCACCCGGTGTACTTCAACGGTTGGGACATGTGGCTCGACCCGCAGGACGACCGCACCGGGTACGACCAGGAGCGCCACGTCGTCGGCCAGTTCCGGCTCGACAGGGACGGCTGGTACAACTACTTCGGCTTCCCCGAACAGCCGATGCCCGAGTCGCCGTTCCGGTTCCGCCACTCCGGCACCGACGTCAAGGCGCTGACGTACGGCAACCTCGGCACCGGCGGCCTGTCGAAGGCGGCGTTCGAGCAGACGCTGCCGGACGACCACCCCAGCGGCGGGTTCGTCCCGGGCTTCGGCACGCACCTCGTCGAGCACCGGGCCATCGACCCGGCGGGCAATATCGGTGAGCCGAGCGCGTACCGGGCCACGGTGCTGCCGGGCGGGTCGCCGGAGTGCACGCGGACGCTGACCGGGCCGCAGCAGCGGGTCGTGGCCGGCGACGGGGTGACCTGCCTGCGCGACGCCCGGGTGGCCGGTGGCGTGTCGGTGCGTCCGGGCGCGTCCCTCGTCGTCAGCGACAGCACGATCGACGGTGGGCTGACGACGACCGGCGCCCAGGCGGTGCAGGTGTTCGGCAGCACGGTGAACGGCCCCGCCCGGATCGCCGGCACCACCCGGGACGTGACGATCGCCGGGAGCACGTTCAACGGCCCGCTCGCCCTGTCGCAGAACGTCCAGGTCAGCGCCAACGAGCGGTACAGCCGGCTGGCCGGCGCGTACGGGCCCGTCCTCGTCGGCAGCCGGGTCAACGGCCCGCTGAGCTGCGCCGGCAACAGCGCGGCGGTCGCCGACTTCGGCGCCCCGAACACGGTGAACGGCCCGAAGGGCGGTGACTGCGCGGCCCTGTAGCGGCGACCGGAGCGCGGCGGGCCGGGGACATCCGGCCCGCCGCGCCCGGCGGCGCACCCGCCCGTGTGCCCGGTTGCCGTCGCGCCGCCCGCGGCCGGGCGATACTGGGTGACGCGGGAAAGGACGTGACGGTGGCCGACGGTGACCAGCGCTGGCGGGCCGCGGCCGGCGACGACTGGCTGGCGGACGTGGCCCGGGCGGCCAGCCGGGACGCCGGTGGCGCGCCGGTCGAACTGCTCGGCGACTACCTGCTGCTGCTGGCCGACGCCGCGGTGTCCGGCCGCCGGCCCCGGCGCAGCGAGCTGGAAGCCGTCGAGCGACTGGGCCGCCACGCCGCCGAACAGGGCGTGTCGGCCGGTAAGGCCGTGCAGCTGTACCTGTCCGCGGCGCGGCGGATGTGGCAGCAGCTGCCCCTGCTCCGGCGCTCCGGCGACAGCGCCGTGGTCCTCGCGGCCGCCGACGCGGTGCTCCAGGTGGTCGACGACGCCGTGGCGACCCTCGCCGAGGGGTACGCCGCCGCGCGCCGGGAGCTGGTGCGCCGGGAGGAGACGCTGCGCCGGGAACTCGTCGACGACCTGCTGCGCGGCGACTCCGACCTCGGCGGCCTGGTGCAGCGCGCCGAGCCGTTCGGCCTGGACCTGACTCGGACCCACCAGGTCGCGCTGGCCGCGCCGAGCCGGCGGCTGCCGGACACGGAGGCGGCCATCCGCGCCCTGGAGGCCGTGATCTTCGACCGGCTGGGCGACCGTGACGTGCTGGTCGCCACGAAGGAGGGGCTCCTCGTCGTCCTGGCCCCGGCGGATCCCGCGACCACCGCCGCCGAGCCCGCGGCCCGAGCCGCCGACCTCGCGGCGGCGGCCACCGCCGTGCCGCTCGGCGACCTGATGTACGCGGAGCTGAGCCGCCTGCCGAGGGGCCGGCCGTGGCAGATCGCCGTGGGCCGACCCCATCCCGGCCTGTACGGCATCGCCCGCTCGTACGAGGAGGCCCGCGAGGCCCTGACCATGGCCCGGCAGCTGAAGGTGGACCGGCCCGTCGTCGGCGCCCACAACCTGCTCATCTACCGGGTGCTGCTCCGCGACCAGCCCGCCATGGTCGACCTCGTGCAGGCCGTCCTGCACCCGCTGACCCGCGCCCGGGGCGGCGCGCAGCCGCTGCTGGAGACCCTGGCCGCGTACTTCGACAGCGGCGGCGTCGCCACCGAGGCGGCGCGACGGCTGCACCTGTCCGTCCGCACCGTCACCTACCGGCTGGCCCGGGTCCGTACGCTGACCGGCTACGACCCCGCCGACCCCACCGACCGGTTCACCCTGCAGGCGGCGACCCTCGGGGCCCGCGCGCTCGACTGGCCGCGGCAGCCGCTACCCGCCGTCTGAGCGAAGGCGTTCAGCGCCTCGGCGGCGGCGGCGAGGCGTCGCGGGGTCCGGTGAAGGCGACGTCGACGACGTCGAGGATGCCGAGGAGCCCGGCCAGCGCCATGGCCTCGCTGCGGGTGAGGGAGAGGCTGCACGCGGCGTCCGGGTCGTCCCCGCCGGTGTCGACGATCAGTTCACGCCGGCCGCCCGCGTAGTGGTTGATCACACCGACGCGGCGCCCGTCGGCCGTCGTGAACGTGCGGCGGAGCCCGATACCGGGCAGCGGGGTCAGCTCGACCTCCATGACATCTCCAGGAATCGCAGTGCGCCGAGCCACGCTCGGCCGGACGGGGACGCCGCGGATGACCGACGTGGTCGCGCCCGCGGCGGGCGGCGGCAGGACGGGATCAGCGGGTGAGCAGGAGCCGCAGACCGGTCAGCGTGGCCAGTTGCGGGTCGGCGGGGATGGTGACGGACCGGCCGGTGTACCCGGCGAGGCGTGCCGCCGCTCCCGCGGACGCCGCGCCCCCACCGGTGACCAGGAGCCGTCGCCGCCCGGTTCCCGGCGCCGTCAGGTCGCGTACGCACCGGGCGATCGCGGGGACCGGATCGACCGGGTCGTCCACGTCCACCCGTTGCGCGGCGGTGACGCTCCGGTCGGCGATGCGCGCCACCTCGATGAGGCCGGAACCGATGTCCACGGCGACGACGTCGTCACCGCCCCAGTCGGGCCGGCAGGCCAACGCCGCCGCCAGCGGCTCCTCCACCGTGCTGACCCGCCCGCCGGTCGCCCGGCGTACGGCGGCCACCAGCACCTTCTTCTCCCGCAGGGTGGCGGTGGCCGGCACGCCGACGAGCACGGGGTGGTCGTCGGCGTACCACTGCCCGGCGCGGGCGAGCAGGAGCCGGAGCAGGTGCACGCAGCCGAAGAAGTCCCGGACCACGCCGTCCCGCACCGGCCACACGAGCGTCCCGCCGTCGCGCTTCGCCTGCTCGATGGCGGCGCGTCCCACGGCGTGCCGGCCGCCCGCCCGTCGGACGAGGGCGGCGGGCTCGCTGATCGTCGTGTCGGTGGCCGAGGTCCACAGCCGCACCGTCGACGTGCCCACGTCCAGGGCGATGCAGTGGCGCAGCCCTCGACGGGCGTACGCACCCATGGCCAGCACCGTCATCGCCCCCTGCGAGCAGGGGCCGGGACGGGTCGGCGCGGTGGCCGGGAACGGCGGCGGGGAGAGGACGACGTGGGCATGGTGCTCCCAGGACCGGGCGACGGCGCCGGGTACGGCGCCGCGGGTGGACGGCTTCAGGCGGCGGGCAGCAGACCCGGCGGCGCCCGGTCCGCCGACCACGCCGGGACGCAGCCGGGAACGGCGCGCCTCGTCAACCGGAACACGATGCACAGCCCGACGGCCCTCGTGGCCGCCAGCACCACGGCGAGGACGGCCAGCACGGCCAGCATCGGCAGCGACACCCGCTCGCCGACGCAGCCGATGCCGGGCTGGTCCTGCATGCCGGACACCATAGCCCTCCCCACCGGGAGCGGCCAGCGCCCTGCGAGCGGAGCACCCGTGCCCCCGCCGGACCCGCCGCACGACCGGGAAGCCGGCGAGCGCGGGGCGAGCCGCATCGCGCCTTCCCGGCTCGCGGGACGGCCCGCCGCCCGGCGGTGCTGGTTGCCGGACGCCGGCAACCAGCACCGCCCCTTCTTCGCCGGTCGCCGATCCTGTCGACCGGCCGACCCGCGGCGATGATGGATTCCCCGACGGAAAGGGGTCGGTGTGACCGCTCCCGTGAACCTCAGTCCCCTCAACCGCCCGGCCGGGCGGCCCACGACCGGCGCCGGCGGCCGACCGGCGGCCACACCGACGGCGGTCGCGGTCGACCTGGGCAGCTGCACCGTCGGGGTCTGGGCGTCCCACCGCGGCACGCTCACCGGCCCGTGCGGGGACGCCTTCTCCTCGGCGGGCCGGCTCGTACGTCGTGGCCGCGTCGTCGACGTCGACGGCTGCGCGCTGCTCCTCGACCAGCTGATCCGCCGCTACGACGAGCCGCTGCCCGCCGGCGCCGTGGTGGTGGCGTGCCGACCCCTGCTGGCCGCCGAGTCCGACGAGGCCGCGATGCGGCGGGTCCTCGACACCGTCTTCGCGCCCTCCCGCATCCTGTTCGTCGACGCCGTCCGGGCCGCCGCGATCGGCTCCGGCGCCGCGGCCGGCACGCTGCTCATGGCCGACATCGGCGCGCAGGTGAGCGAGGTCGCCGTCCTCTCGCACGGACGTGTCGTCGCCGCCCGCCGCGCCAACGTGGGCACCATGGACCTCGCCCACGGCACCGCCGCCGGACTGCTGGGCGACGTGGTCGCGAACCAGGTCCGGGACCTGCGGCGCGACCTCCCGGCGGCGGACCTCGCCGCCGCGAAGGCGCGCGGCATGCTCCTCGTCGGCGACGGCGCCCTGCAACCCGACCTGACCACGGCGCTGTCGAAGCTGCTGCGCCTGCGGGTGCACCGCGCGCCGACGCCCCGCACGGCCGCGCTCAACGGCGCGGCCCTCGCCGCGATGGCCGCGCTGCGCCACCCGGCACCGCCCCGTACCCGGACGTGGCCCGTCTCGTGACCCGGGAGGCACCATGGCCCTTTCCGCGCAGGAACCCGCCGGCGTGGTCGAGGAGCACACGGAGCTGCTCCGCGCGATGCTCGAGGACCAGTTCGCCGCCCACACCCGCCGGCTCACCGAGCTGACGGTGTACGCCCGGCTTCCGGGCCACGGCGGCTACGAGCCGCAGGCGCTCGAGACGCTCGCCGCGGCCGCCCGCCAGGGCATCGCCGACACCGCGCAGGCGCTGCGCCGCATGACCGACGGCAGCTACGGCGTCTGCGAGCGGTGCGGCGAACCGATCCCGTTGGGACGGTTGAAGGCCCTGCCGCACGCCCGCTACTGCGCCCCCTGCCAGCGACACCAGACCTGACGGCGGGACCCGTCGCGCCGGGCGTCACCGCACGACGATCCGGTTCAGAGCCAGCCCCGTTCGCGGGCCTGCCAGCCCAGCTGCATCCGTGACCGCGAGTTGGTCAGCTCCATGAGGTGCTGCACCCGCCGGACCACCGTGCGGCGGCTGACTCCCAGCCGCGCACCGACCGCCTCGTCGGTGAGCCCGGCGACGAGCAGCGAGAGCAGGTGCCGGTCGGCGGCCGAGACGGTCGCCGCGGCGGTGAGACCGGCGGAGTCGCCCACGGACAGGGGAGTGGCCTGGTTCCACACGGTCTCGAAGAGCGCGATCAGCGCGTCGAGCAGCCCGCACGGATGCACCAGCAGCGCGGCGTCGTGCGCCGCCCGCGTCCAGGCCAGCGGCAGCAGGGCCAGCTCCCGGTCGGCCACGGCGAGCTTGGTCGGCAGGCCGTGCGCCAGGCGCGCGTGCTCACCCTCCTGGACGTGGACCACCACGCTCTCCAGGAAGGCGGCGTCGGTGAGGGCGTCCACGTCGTACACCGCACGGTAGGTGACCCCGGCGGCCTGCCGTTCGAGCTGTTGGCGGTTGACGGCCTTCGGCACGGCGTACGGCGGCGCGACCAGCACCCGCATCTGCTGGCGGGCGGTGTGCTGGAGCCGGTCGAAGGCCTGCGCGACGGCCGCCCGGCCGGACACGATCTCGATCAGTTCCTCGGTACGCCGGTTGGTGGCGCGGCTGCGGGCCTCCTCGGCGAGGCGGCGGGCGGCCGCCCGTACGCCCTCCAGCTCCTCCTCCCGGCGGCGGACCTGCTGCTCCACGGCCAGCTCCGGGGGCACCGGCACGACGCGCTCGTCCGGGGCCGGGGTGTGGTGCACGAAGCCCCGGCGGCGCAGGGTGAGCACCGCGCGGCGTACCTGGGCGGGGGTCAGTCCGGTCCGGACGGTCAGCTGCGCCGGCGTCGCGGCGCCCTGCCGGACCAGGGCGAGGTAGGTCGCCTCCTCCGCCACGCTCAGCCCCGCCGGTCGCAGCACGATCGTCCTCCCTGGCGCATCTGGGCCATGTCACAGCTGCGCTGACTCTAGATCCTTTACGGTCCGGCTGACGAGGTGTGACGCTGCCTGCCGTACGGCCGGCACGTCAAGGGGAGTCTCGTGTTCAGCTCGTTACGCAGGGTGCTTGCCGCGGCGGTGGCCGCGGTCACCGTCATCGCCGTGACACCTCCGTCCGGTTCGGCCTTCGCCGCTGACGCAGTTGCGCCAGCCGGGTCGCCCGGGTCGGTGTACACCGTCACGCTGATCACGGGTGACGTGGTCCGGTTCACCCGCTTCACCGACGGCCGCCAGGAGGCGACCATCGACCAGCGGGGCGGCCCCGACCGGCACGGCTTCCGGCTGTCCCACCGCGACGGTGACGTCTACGTGGTGCCGGACGAGGCGGTGCCGTACGTCGCCGCCGGCCTCGTGGACGAGGCGCTGTTCAACGTCACGGACCTGGTCGCCGAGGGCTACCACGACGCGGCCCGCGCGACCCTTCCGCTGCTCGTGGCCGGGCCGCCCGCCGACGGCGTCCGCGCGGCGGTGCCCGACACACCGCCGGGCGCCACCCGCACCCGGGTCCTGCCCAGCATCGGCGCGGTCGCCGTCACCGGACGCAAGACCGAGCTGCGGACGCTGTGGGAGTCGCTGACGACCGGGCCGCGTAC
Organism: Micromonospora globbae; assembly: GCF_036184225.1. NCBI lineage: Bacteria > Bacillati > Actinomycetota > Actinomycetes > Micromonosporales > Micromonosporaceae > Micromonospora > Micromonospora globbae. Next base: position 2,264,059 of record NZ_CP108084.1, on the reverse strand, counting down.
CCTCGCCGCCGGTGCCCGGAGGGTGTGGCTGGACCGGCGGCTGCGCGCCGACCTCGCCGACAGCGTGCCCCAGATCGGCGCGCCGGCCGCCTGGAAGGCCGGATACGACGGGCGGGGCGTCACCGTGGCGGTGCTCGACACCGGGTACGACCCGACCCACCCCGACCTGGCCGGCCGCGTGGCCGCCACGGCGGACTTCACCTCCGACGGCGGCGACGCGGTCGACCGGGTCGGGCACGGCACGCACGTCGCCGCCACCATCGCCGGCAGCGGGAAGGCCGGACGGGCCGGAGCGAAGGGGGTGGCGCCGGGCGCCCGGCTGCTCGTCGGCAAGGTCCTCGACGACGCCGGCTCCGGCGACCTCTCGTGGGCCATCGCCGGCATGGAGTGGGCGGTACGCCAGGGGGCACGGGTGGTCAACCTCAGCCTCGGCGCGCCGTCCTACGGCGGCCCGGACCCGGTCAGCGAGGCGGTCGACGCGCTGAGCGCCAGCTCGGGGGCGCTGTTCGTGGTGAGCGCCGGCAACTCCGGCCCCGGGCCGCAGACCGTCGGCACACCCGGCATCGCCACCGCGGCGCTGACCGTCGGCGCCGTGTCCAAGACCGACGAGCTGGCCGACTTCTCCAGCCGCGGTCCCCGCCCCGACGACGGCGCCGTCAAACCGGAGATCACCGCGCCCGGGGTCGACATCGTGGCGGCCCGGGCCGCGGGCACCTCGCTCGGGCAGGTGGTCGACGCCTCCTACACGGCGATGTCCGGCACCTCCATGGCGGCCCCGCACGTGGCCGGCGCGGCGGCGCTCCTCGCGCAGGCGCATCCCGACTGGCGCCCGGAACAGCTCAAGGCCGCGCTCGTCAGCAGCGCCACCCCGGTCGGCACCGCGCCGGTCTGGCAGCAGGGCGTCGGCCGGGTGGAGGTGCCGGCGGCGCTGCGCCAGACCGTCCACGTCGACAGCGCCGGCCTCGTGATCGGGCAGGTGCCCGCCGGCTCCGGCCCGCGCACGGCCGACGTCGCCTACCGCAACACCGGCCGGGAACCGGTCACCCTCGACCTGGCCGTGACCGCCACCGACGCCGGCGCCACGGGCCGGGCCGCCGCGCTGACCGTCACGCCGTCCCGGCTCACCATCGCACCGGGTGGACGGGCGACCGCCACCGTGCGGCTGGACACCGCGGCGACCGCGCCGAACCAGTACGCCGGGGTGCTCACGGCGACCGGGGCCGGAGTGCGGCTGCGCACCCCCGTCGGTCTCCGCGTCACCCCACCGGTGCACACGCTCACCATCGAGGCCACCGACCGGGACGGACGGCCGGTGACCGGCTTCGTCAACCGGGCGGAGCTGTGGAACCTGGACACGGGCGCGCAGTACTACGGGCACTTCACCGACGGCCGCGCCACGGTGGAGCTGCCCGCCGGCCGCTACTCGGTGATGGCGCTCCTGCACAGCCTCGACGCCGGCGGCAACGAGAAGGACCTGACCCTGGCGGGTGACCCGGAGGTGCGCGTCGACGCGGACCGCACCCTGCGCTTCGACGCCCGCGCCGGCAACGAGATCCGCATGGACGTCCCGGACCCCACCGTGGTCGGCAGCGGCGCCGTCTCGTGGCTGCGCACCGCCGGGAGCCGGTCGAACCTGTCCGGCTGGGCGTTCAACCCGTCGAACGTGCGGCACGTGTACGCCGTGCCGACCCGCCCGGTCTCCACCGGCACGTTCCGGTTCTTCAGCCGGTGGGACCTGCGGGCCCCCGAGCTGACCGCCCAGGTGACCGGGGCGCGTGGCTTCGCGCTGACCCGCCCGCTGCCGGTGGAGGGCGCGCCGCTGCTCGACGGCACCCGCACGGCGCCGCTGGTGGACGGCGGTGACGGCGAGCCGGGCCGGCTCGGCGCCGCCCGCGGAGCCGTGCTGCTGCTCCGCCACGTCGGCGACGACGCCGTCGCGGAGCAACTGCGGGCCGCGGCCGCGGCCGGTGCGGTGGCGGTGTTCCTCGCCCCGGACACGGCGGCGAGGGTCTACCCGAGCGGCTACGGCGCGACCGTCCCGACCTACCAGATCGAGTACGCCGACGGCCAGCGGCTGCGCGAGCGGTTGGCGGCCGGGCCGGTGACGGTCGGACTGACGGGCGTGCCCCTCAGCCCCTACCGCTACGACCTGCTGCTGACCGAGCCGGACCGGATTCCCGCCGACCTGCGCTACACGACCGGTGAGCTGGCGCTGGCCACCGTGGAGAGCGAGTTCCACCAGCACGGGTCCGAGATGCGGGCGCTGGACGCGAGGGCCGGGTACCCCGACGGGGTCGGCGTCGCCTTCGACTTCAACCGCTCGGTGACCGTGGCGCAGCGGCGTACCGACCACGTGAGCACCCGGGGTGTGCTCTGGCGGGCCCAGGCCACCGCCGAGGGTGAGAACCTGGGCGGGACCCAGGGCACCGTGTACGGCCCGCTGCGCGCGTACCGGCCCGGCGAGCGGGCCCGGGAGGTGTGGTTCCCGGCCCTGACCCGGCCCGCCGTCCCGCAGACCACGCCCGACTACGCGTACGGGACGCCGGTCAACCGGTGGCACGACACCATCCGGGTGGCCGTGCCCCAGTACGCCGACGGCTCCGGGACGACGTACGGCTGGATCGACGGCCGCTCCGACCGGGCCCGGTTGACCCTGCGTCGTGGTGACCGGGTCGTGGGCACCACCACCGGATCGTCGCACCAGTTCACCGTCGGCAACGGCAACGGCACGTACCGCCTGACGCTGGACGTCACCCGGGACACCTTCCCCGAGAGGGTCTGGTGGACCACCTCGACGGCGACGTCCACCACCTGGACGTTCCGGTCGAAGCGGCCCCGGGGCGACGAGCCGCAGGTGCTCCCGCTGCCGCAGCTCCGCTACGACCTCCGGACCGACCTGTCCAACGTGGTCCGCGCCGACCGGCCGTACCCGCTGACGCTGACCCCCGGCTACCAGCCCGGCGCGTCCGGGCGGGGCCGTTTCCAGGTCACCGTGTGGGTGTCCTACGACGACGGCGCGCACTGGCGCCCGGCGCCGGTACGGGGCACCGGGACGGTGACGGCGACCGTGCCGGCCGCGCCGCCCGGCGCGGCGTTCGCCACCGTACGGGTCACCGCCGCCGACCGCGACGGCAACCGGATCGACCAGACCATCACCCGGGCCTGGAAGGTGCGGCCCTGACCTCACCGGCCGGTCGGGCCGACCCCGCGCGGGGCGCGGGCCCGACCGGCACCGTGGACGGCGTTTCCTCCGGCCGCCGGCCACGACGGGCGGTGCCGGGCGACCCCTCGTCGCCCGGCACCGCCCCCCGCGTCGACCCCGGTCGCCGGCCGAGGGTGACCACGTCACGCGCAGGGCGCCCCCGCGCAGACGTCGACGACCTTGCCGGTCAGCAGGAACGTGGCCTTCTGCCGCTGCGCCGCGGGCTGGGCGCGCGGGTACTCGTGCGGGTCCGCGCCGTACTCCGGCCCCTCCGGCGCGAGGTTGGTCGGCGGCGGGGCGTACGCCGCGCCGCTGTTCCAGATCACGATGGCCGAGCCGGTGTACGGGTAGGAGCGGATCGGCGGGATGCCCCAGTACGGCCTCACGTCCGTCGACCAGCCGTCGGCGAGGGCGGGGGTGTGCAGGCGGGCGCCGATGGTCCGCGCCTGGACCTCGGCCGCGGCGGGGGAGACCTGGTGGTCGCCGAAGGCCACGTGCATGAGCACCTGGTGGCGCGGGGTGCGGGGCAGCGGGTCGTCGGTCATGTGCTGGGCGTACCCGTTGGCCTCCGACCGGTCCCACAGCATCTGCAGCAGCGCGAAGATCAGCTGCTGGTCCGCCGGGTCCGGGTACGACACGTCCATGATCGCCTGGAACGGGGCGAAGTCCACGCTGCGTTGCAGCAGGGTGGAGTAGTTCATGGCGGGCACGCCGAGCACCGAGCGCGTCCAGTCCTGGGCGATGGCGGTGAGTGCACCGCCGTTGATGCCGCCCTGGCTGTTGCCGTCGTAGTGCAGGCCGCCCCGCACGTCGATCAGGGAGCGCCCGGCGGCGTCCTGGAACGCCCGGTCGGCGGCGAAGCCGCGCGGGTGGATCATCGTCCGGCCGAGGAAGAGGAAGTTCAGGAAGCTCTGCTGCAGCCGGTCCACGACCGCGGGGAACGCGCTGAGGTCGCCGAACGTGCCCGCCACGTACGGCACGTCGGCCGCGGCCATGCCGATCCAACTCGTCGCGCAGAAGGCGAAGCGGTACGTGTCCGACATGCTCTTGACGTTGCCGGCGTTGATCTCGGTCGGTCTGCCGAGCAGGCCGTGGCCGTAGAGCGACAGGTGCGCCGGGCGGGCGGCGGTGGCGCTGCGCGGGATGTTGCAGACGAAGTCCGCCGACACCGTCGCGCCGGACGGCGTGGGCAGCGCGTCCTTGGTGGGTGGTGTCCCGTCGCCGCCGGCCCGCCCGTAGTGCAGGCGGGAACCGGGCCCGCCGTCGCCGGTCAGGTAGGACGGCACGGCCACCGTCCCCGTGACCTGGCGGGCGATCCGCGGATCCTGCTCCGGCGTGTAGTCGGTGACCTGGGTGACGGTGTACGACGGCGCCGCCGCGCCGAGCGTGGCGAACGCGCGGTCGCGGATCGCCAGCATGCGTCCGGTGAGACCCTGCCGGCTCGCCACCGTGAAGTCCCAGGCGAGGTAGAGGTGGTGACGCGTGACGCCGACCCGGGTCAGGTCGGCGAGGATGCGCTTCATCTGCGGCGCACGGCGGTCGCGGGGGCCGAGGCCGTTGCCGGTGACGTACGCCCGGAAGGCCGCCGGCGCGGGGATCGGCGCGCCCGTCTCGTCGCGCATGCCGCGCAGGCCCACGACGTAGCGGGCGCCCTCGGTCAGCGCGACCGCCGGCCGGATGACGAGCAGCCGCCGGTCCGGCCGGTCGGCGGCGTGGGCGTCCAACTCCGCCCAGTACGGGGTGCGCCTGCCGGTGTCGGCGTCGAGCAGCACGATCGGGGCGTCCGGCGCCAGCGAGCGGCCGACGTCGGTGACCGGGGCGATGCCCGTGGCCGCGGCGTCGAGGCCGGGCACGTGCACGAGGATCGGCGAGCCGGGGCTGAACCCGTCCTGCCGGTTCCACTCGGTCGGGTCGATGGGGGTGCCCTGCACGGTGGCCGGCATCGACGAGGGCGTGAACTGCACACGCCTGCCCGTGGGGCTGGTGCGGTCGGGCACCGTGAAGTAGTCGTTCGGGAACGGCAGCAGGCAGGCCGTCGGGTCGATCGGGTCGCACGCGCCGTACGCCGGCCGCGGCGGGGGTGGGCCCGCGGCGGCGGTCGTGCCGAGCAGCACGGCACCGGCGGTCACCAGCACGGACACGACGAGACGGAGCCGGCGGATGGTCACGCGCATCTCCTCGGCGGGGACGGACGGGGCCGACGCGGGCCCGGGGGTGGTGGGGTGTGTCCTTCCTACGCTCGTGAAGGATCCTCGGCAAGGGGCGGACCGTCGGGTGTGGGCGGACGGCGAACGCGGCGACCCGGGTCGGTCGGGGCGTCGCGGAATCCTCGTCGCAGCCGCCCGCATTCCGTCGTCGCGCGCCGGTCCGCATTTCACGGGCGGGCGTACGGTTGTCGGCCGCCCCCCGTTCGGCGGCCCCGCCGGTTTCGGTCCGCGAGCCGCGGGCATTTCGGACGGAACCCGTCCGTCGCCGCAATTCAACAATTGCCCCCGTCGACCGGGTCGCCTATCCGGATCGGCGCGGGACGCCGGCGACGGGCAGGTGGCGGTCCCTGCGGAGGTGTGGGAATTGCCGTCCATGGGGGATGCCCACAGTTCCTGTGCGGCAGACGACGAGTCGGACTAATTCCGTCATGTCCGCGCCTTCTCCACGGCCGGGCCGCCTTCTCGTACGCGCCCCCGCAATGCGGCCGTCCCGCTCTATGGATATTCCACGAATATCGGTGGACTTCAACGTCATTTCCGGGCGACAATCGGCCCGGCCGATGCTGACCGACCGGGAGGGGGGATGGTGACTACCCGGTCCGGGACGCGTTCCGGTCAACTCCCCGCGCTGTCCGTGCCGCGGTTCGTCGGACGCGACCGGGAACTCACCGCGCTCGGCGACGCGCTGGGGCGGCCACCCGCCGTGGTCCTGCTGGAGGGCGAGGCGGGAATCGGCAAGACCCGGCTGCTCCGGGAGCTCCTGCCGTCCTCGTCCGGGCCCGACGGACGTGTCCTCATCGGCGCGTGCCCTCCACTGCGCGAGCCGTACACCCTCGGCGCCGTGGTCGACGCGGTGCGCGAGGGCGTCGGCGGCGTCGCCGGGCTGCGGCTCAGCGGCCTGGCCGGCGCCTTGCGGCCGCTGTTCCCCGAGTGGGACGCCGACCTGCCACCGGCCCCCGAGCCGCTGGGGGACGCGACGGCGGCGCGGCACCGGCTGTTCCGGGCGTTCGTCGAACTGCTCAACCGGCTCGGCGTCGCGGTGCTCGCCCTCGAGGACGTGCACTGGGCCGACGAGGCGACCCTGGAGTTCCTGCTGTTCCTCGTCTCCCGCCGGCCGCAGCCCGTCAGCGTGGTGGTGACGTACCGGCCGGAGGAACTCCCGCCCGACTCGCTGCTGCTGCGGCTGTCCTCCCGGGTGCCGGCCGACGCCCACCTGGTCCGCATGACGCTGAAGCCGCTGGGCGTCGCCGAGTCGGCCACGTTCGTCTCCTCCATGCTGGCCGACGAACACGTCTCGGCCGAGTTCGCGGCCTTCCTGCACTCCCGGACGGAGGGCGTCCCGCTGGCGTTGGAGGAGTCGGTGCGGCTGATGCACGCCCGCGCCGACCTGATCCGCCAAAACGGTGCGTGGGCGCGCCGCCGGCTGGACCACATCGAGGTGCCGCCCACCATCCGCGACGCCGTGCTGGAGCGCGTCGCCCGGCTACGGCCCGACACGCGCACGGTCCTGTACGCCGCGGCGGTGCTGGCGGACCCGGCCGACTACCCGACGCTGCGGGCGGTGACCGGCCTGCCGGACGAGCGCGCGAGCGCCCAGGTGGCCGAGGCGGTGGGGTGCGGCCTCCTCCGCGAGGACGGGCGCGGGCAGTGGTCGTTCCGCCACTCCCTGGCCTGCCGGGCCGTCTACGAGGCCATCCCCGCCCAGGAGCGGCGGTGCATGCACCTGCGCGCCGGCCGGGCCCTGGAGGCCGCGCCGCTGCCGGCCGTGGCGCAACTGGCCCGGCACTTCCGGGAGGCCGGCGACGTCGAGGCGTCGCGCCGGTACGCCGAGCAGGCCGCCGACCTCTCCGCGGAGGCCGGCGACGTGGCCACCTCGGCGCTGCTGCTGCACAACCTGGTCACCACCGTCGCCCTGCCGGTGGAGGCGCTCGTCCGGCTCGTCACGAAGATCCAGTTCCAGTCGCTGCCCGGCTCCGACCCGTACTCGAAGGTACTCGAGTCGCTGCAGTCGGCGCTGCGGACCCAGGCCCTGACGCCCGCGCAGGAGGCGCTGGTCCGCTTCCAGCTCGGCCGGGTGCTCATGGTGGCCGGCGCCATGGAGACGGGCCGGTGCGAGATCGCCGATGCCGTGCCCCACCTGCCGCCGGACTCCCTGGAGGCCGCGCGGGCACGTATCCTCCTCGCCCTTCCCCTCGGGGCCGCGCGGCCGGTCGCCGAGCACCTGCGGTGGCTGCGCGAGGCGCCGCCGGTGGCGCCGTCGATCGCCTCCCACGAACGGCTCCGCCTGTTCCTCGAACGCTCCTTCGCCCTGATCATGCTCGGTGAGGAGGTCGGCTGGGTCGAGGCGCGGCAGATCCCCGACGACGCCACCAGCCCGCAGGAGGCGGCGCTCATCGCCATCGGCCACACCAACATCGGCGAGGCGGCGATGCGGTGGGGGCGGTACGGCGAGGCCCGCCGGCGCCTGGCCCGGGCCCTGGCCCTCGCCGAGGACCACCAGCTGCTGGGCCACTTCGGCAGCATCGCGTCCACCGCGGCCCACCTGGACTGGTTCACCGGCGCCTGGGCCGGCCTCCCGGAACGGGTCGCGGCGCTGCTCGACGACGACGGCGTACGGCTGAAGGACCGGTGCGAGGCCGCTCTCGTCGCGGGTCTGATCCAGGCCGCCGGCGGAGACCGGGACGTCGCGGAGCAGCGGCTGCGGTTCGCCCGGCACGACGACCAGCAACACGTCGAGGCGGCGGCGGCGCTGGCGTGCCTGCACCTCTACGACGGCGACGTCGACGAGGCCCTGCGGATCACCGACGAACCGACCGACATCACCGTGCGCAGCGGCATCTGGCCACGGGCCGCCGAGATCGCCCCGGTGCGGGTCGCCGCGCTCGTGGCCGCCGGGCAGCTCGACCGCGCCGCGGACCTGGTGGCCACGTTCGCGCGGGCCCTCGGCGACGTGGACGCGCCGGCGCCGCAGGCCTCCCTCGTGGTGTGCCGGGCGCTCCTGGCCGAGGGCGAGGGGCAGCTCAGCCGCGCCGCGGCGCTGTTCGCGCAGGCGGCCGCCGCGTGGGAGGCGCTGCCACGCCCGTACGGCGCCCTGCTCACCCGGGAGCACCACGGTCGCTGCCTGCTCGCCGCCGGCCGGGAGCAGGCGGGCCTGGCGGTCCTGTCCGACGTGGCACGGGCGCTGTCCGACCTCGGCGCGCACCACGACGCCGACCGGGTGACACGGTGCCTGCGGGAGCGGGCCCCGTCCTCCCGGGCGCCGCGGGCCCGTCGCGGCCGGCCGAGCTACGGCAACCGGCTCTCCCCCCGCGAGCGGGAGGTGGTCCGGCTGCTGGTCGGCGGGCGGACGAACCGGCAGATCGCCGACGCCCTCGTGGTGTCGACGCAGACGGTGGCCAGCCAGCTGAAGTCGGCGATGCGCAAGCTGGACGTGTCCTCGCGCACCGCCCTCGCGATCCGGGTCGTGGAGCTGGGCCTCGTCGGCGATCAGGAACAGCCGCCGGACGGCGACGAATAAATTCGCCACCGTCACTGGCTGCGAAGAAATACGCGCCGGTGGGGCGCCTCTTTAAATCCCGCATCTGACCAATCGAGGCCGGGCCCGTCCCGATCACACACTGGGCACCATGCTGCCCGCAGATCCGCCGAGGCCGGAACCGGCCGGCGATCCCCTCGCGCCGGTGTCCGGCGCGGGGGACGAGCCGGTACCGGCAGTACCGCCGACCAGTCCGGCAGACACCCCGACCGCCGAGGGCACGGGCGGTGCCGAGGTCGCCGGTGAGTACGAACCGCTCTAGTGAGGAGACCCCATGGCCGGACCGTGAACACCCGTGGTGAGCAGGCACCTCACCCCGTACCCCCGAAGCTCCGCACGTCCGTAGTCGTGACCCCCTGACAGGAGACCGAAGAGATGAGGCGAAGCCCGGCCAGAAGGCCTTTCGGGCGGCGCCTGGGCGCGGCGACCGCTGGTCTGGCCATCCTCGCGATGGTCATGTCGACCACGGCGGCCCACGCGGCCAGACCCACCCAGCAGGCGCCGATCCCCGGCGCCCCACAGCGACAGCACGTGACGGTGAACCCCAACGACGATCTGCTGCGGACCGTCGCCGCCTCCGGCGCGACCCTGCCGCTCACGCTGATCACCGGTGACACCGTGCACGTGGGCATCGACGCCGACGGCAAGCCGGTCGTCCGCGACACCGAGAGCGCGGCCCGGCCCGACGGGTCCACCGTCGTGTTCCACACCATCACCCGCAGGGGCGCCGTCCACGTCGTACCCAACGACGCCCTGCCGCTCGTCAGCGACGGCCTGCTCGACTGGGGCCTCTTCGACCTGAGGAAGCTCGCGGCCCTCGCGGCGTCCGGCACGGTCGGCACGGTGCCGGTGCTCGTCACCTACACCGGGAAGACGTCGGCCGCGAAGGCCCCGAAGGCCGCCGGTGCCACCGAGGGCAAGGTGCTCCCGAGCGTCAACGGCCGCTCGCTGACCATCGCGGGCGACGGCCGGTGGTGGCACGACGTGCGGGGCAAGACGGACCAGGGCATCGGCGCCGCGCGCGCCGCAGGCTCCCTGGCCGGCGTCGAGAAGGTGTGGCTCAACGAGCTGGCCACGGTCTCCCTCGACACCTCCGTGCCGCAGATCGGCGCGCCCGTCGCCTGGGAGCGCGGATACGACGGCACCGGGGTGTCCGTGGCGGTGCTCGACACCGGCATCGACCCCGACCACCCCGACGTGGCCGGGAAGATCGTCGAGCAGGTCGATTTCACCGGCAACGCCAACGGTCCCCGCGACGGGCACGGGCACGGCACGCACGTGGCGGCCACGATCCTCGGCACCGGGGCCGCGTCCGACGGGCTGCGCAAGGGCGTCGCGCCCGGCGCCCAACTGCGTGTCGGCAAGATCTGCAACGACGGGGGCTCCTGTGCCCTCGACGCGATCATCGCCGGGATGGAGTGGGCCGCCCAGACCGGGGCCCGGGTCGTCAACATGAGCATCGGCGGTGGCGCCACCGACGGCACCGACCCGATGAGCGAGTCGCTCAACCAGCTCAGCCGGACCACCGGAACCCTCTTCGTGGTCGCGGCGGGCAACAACGGCCCGGCCAGCGGGACGGTCGGCGCCCCCGGCGCCGCCGACGAGGCGCTCACCGTGGCGGCCGTCGACAAGGAAGACGAGATGGCCGACTTCTCCAGCCGCGGACCGCGGGTGGGGGACGGCGCCGCCAAGCCGGACATCGCCGCCCCGGGCGTCGACATCGTGGCGGCACGGGCCGCCGGCACCGCGATGGGCACCGTCGTGGACGACTACTACACCACCGCCAGCGGCACCTCGATGGCCACACCGCACGTGGCCGGCGCCGCGGCGATCATCGCCCAGCAGCACCCGGAGATGCGCGGCCAGGAGATCAAGGCACTGCTCATGGGCACCGCCACCGACCTGGGACACGACGTGTACGCCCAGGGCGTCGGGCGGGTGAACGTCGGCACCGCCGTCGACCCCACGATCATCCCGAGCGGCAGCCTGAACTTCGGCCGGCTGGCCTACCCGCACTCGGCACAGGTGAAGACCGTCACCTACACCAACCACACCGACGAGGCCATCACGCTGCACCTCTCGACGTCGATCGCCTCGGGTGACCGGCCCGCCCCGAACGGCCTGTTCAGCCTCAGCACCGACCAGGTGGTCGTACCCGCCCGAGGCTCCGCCGAGGTCTCGCTGACCCTCGACGGCCGGGTGCTCGGCACCGACGGGCTCTTCGGCCGCTACACCGGCGTCCTGAACGCCCGGGACGCCTCGAACACACTGCGGGCCACCACCCGCGTCAACGCCTTCGTCGAGCCGCAGCGGTTCGGCCTCACCCTGAAGGTGGTCCCGCCGAAGGACGCGACCACCGTCCGCTACGGCAACGCCGTCGTCCTGCCGGTCGACGACAAGGACCTCCTGCACGACGGTCCCGTCTCCCTGGAGGGCGCGGAGACGGTCACGGCGTCGCTGTTCGGCGGCACGTACGCGGCCGCGGTCGCCGTCGAGTGGCAGGACAAGGCCGGCGAGTGGCACACCGCCGTGCCGATGGCGGCGGAGGTGACCGTCACCAGGGCGACCACGGCCACGCTGGACCTGCGCAAGGCCAAGCCGCTGCGGGTGCAGGCCCCGGTGCCCACCGAGACCTACGACGCGGTGACCAACTTCGAACGGCTCTCCGCGACCGGCGCGTGGGGGATGACGAGCGAGCTCACGGCCGCGTACGGCGCCGACGAGCCGAACTGGTGGGCGCTGCCGACCGGCAAGGTCCGCACCGGAACCCTCACCCACAACACCTACAGCGTCCTCGCGACGCCGGTGGTCACCATGAAGGTCGTCGGTGGCGGTGAGGCGTTCAGCCTGTCCAGCCGCTACCACACCCCGGACGTCTCGGTGCCCGTCGGGCAGCAGACGTGGCAGGAGGGCGAGACGACCGTCGGCCGCGACATCGCCGTCTCGGTTCCCCGCCTGCCGACCCGCGGCCTCGCGTCGGTGGTCCACGCGGGCACCGGCTCCGCCGCCGACCTCGCGAAGGTCGGCGTCAGGGGCAAGCTCGTGCTGGTGACGCCGACCGACATCTGCACGACGGCCTGCGACTTCATCATGCTGCGGGACCGGGTGGCGGCCGCCGCCGCGGCGGGCGCCGTCGGCGTGCTGGTCGCGGCGCCGGGCCTCACCTCGCTGGGCGTCGTCCCGACGCAGAGCGCCACCTGCACCGACGGGCCGCAGAGCTGCCCCGAGGTCCAGCCGTACGCCGCACTGCCCGTCGTGAGCGTGGACCACGACGCGGCGGCGCGCCTCATCAAGCGGCTCAACGCCGACTCGCGGCACGTCCGGATCCTCCTCGGTGGCAGCAGCGCACCGACGGTCTACGGCGCCTCGTTCGGCAGCAGCGGCAAGGTCCCATCCGACCTGCCGTACCGGAGCCGGGCGCGCGACTTCGACCGGGTCGACCACCACTTCCACGCCGACCGGCCGGGGGAGGCCGTCAGCCACACCTGGCAGCAGCAGCCCAAGTCGGGTCCGCCCGCGGTGCTGCTGGACGTGCCGCTCACGGCCACGCAGCGGACGCTGACCATGTTCGTGAAGCGGCAGGGCGACGCGATCAACCGGTTCCAGACGGCCTGGGCCGAGCACGCCGGACCCTCCGTGCGGGGTGCGAGCGGCGGCGAGATGCAGGACGTCGCGCTCACCGGCAGGAACGAACTGCACTGGAACACCGGACCGACCGTGCCGGGCGCCGTGCCGCAGGTGCGGACCCGGTCTGGCTTCACCGTCGAGACCGGTTACCTCTGCTCGGGCTGCCGGCAGGGTGACACGTTCTATCCGACCCTCTACCTGACCGGCAGCGGCGGTGGCCGCCAGGCCATGATCGGGATCGTCAACGACACGGGCCTCGGGCAGTACTACTTCGGAAGCCCGAGCTGCGAGCCGCCCGCCTGCGACTTCCGCCTGCGCGACGGGTCCGGCGACGAGGTCGAGCGGCGCTACGAGCGGGTCACCTGGGGGATCGGCGGCAACGCCGGTGCCACGGCGGGCCTCGCCGGAGGCCGGCGATGACGGTCGAGACAGCTAAGGAGACCAACGCCATGAACATGAACGCGCCGTCGCCGCGGCGCCGGAAGGGGGCCGTGGCCGCGCTGGTGACCGCAGCGGTGTTCGCCCTCGGCTGCTCCGTCGGCGGGGACATCGTCGCCTACGACCTGCCGGCCGAGTCGGCCCGGTACACCTTCGAGGCGGAGACCAACAGGGTCAAGACGGTGTGGGAGTACACCTCCGACAAGCCGACCGAAGGGGAGGCCTCGGAGCTGCAGCCCTGCATGGGCGAGGTGCTCGGCAACAACTCCGACGCCTGCCGCCCCGAGCCGCTGATCTTCCTGAAGTACGACCTCAACCTGGCCCTGGACAACACGGCCCGCGCCGGCGACAGCCACCGCATCACGGTGGTCGGCTACTACCAGGAACGGCTCACCGCACCGCCCACGGTGACCTCGCTGCGGGTCGAGGCGAGCTTCGACGAGGGCCGGACGTGGCGGCCGGTGACCACCCGGGCCACGGCGAAGAACACCTTCACGGCGGAGATCAAGCACCCGAAGCGGCAGCAGGCCGCCGAGGGCGTCGCGCTGCGGATCAGCGCGACCGACAGCGGTGGCAACACGGTCACCCAGACCATGCCCGAGGCGTACCGGCTGCGCTGAGGAACCGGCCACCGAGTGGAGGGAACCGGGGGTGACGGCCGGGGCGAGGCGACTCGCCCCGGCCGTTCGCCGTGCGACGGGACGCCACCGCGGCCGAACCGCCGGTCAGGGCTCCGACCAGGCGGTCTGGACGACCAGCGCGTCCTCCCGGCGGCGGACCAGGGTGCCCCGACCGGGCGGCATCGCCTGCGGCCGCAGCCCACCCAGGAGCGGGCCCTCCTCCCGGCTCCCCGACATGAGCAGTCCCGGGGAGTCCAACTCGCGCAGGCGTTGCAGCACGGGCTCGTAGAGCGCCCGCCCCGCGCCGCCGCAGCGCCGGGCCACGATCAGGTGCAACCCGATGTCGCGGGCGTGCGGCAGCAGGTCCAGCAGCGCCCCGAGCGGGTTGTTGCCGGCGGAGGCGACCAGGTCGTAGTCGTCCACCAGGAGGAAGAGGTCGGGCCCCGTCCACCAGTTGCGCGACCGGAGCTGCTCGGCGGTGACGTCCGGCCCGGGCAGCCGCGCCGCCATCGCCTGGCGCACCGAGGCCAACGCCTCGGTGAGCACCTGCTGGGAGGGGGCGTACTCGACGAGGTGCTCGTCCGGGACCGCGCCGAGCAGGCTCCGCCGGTAGTCGACGACCATCAGCCGGGCCTGCGCCGGCGTACGCCGGGCGACGATCTGCCGGGCGACGAGCCGGAGCAGGTTGGTCTTGCCGCACTCGGCGTCACCGAAGACGATCAGGTGCGGCTCGCGGTCGACGTCGAGGCTGACCGGGGCGAGGGACGACTCGTCGACGGCGACGGGTATCCCGGACGCGGCCGGGTCGACGAGCGCGTCGAGCTGCTCCATCGTGAGCCGGCGCGGCAACAGGCGCACCGGCGGCGCGGGCGCACCTGGCCACGCCTGCGCGACGGCCGTCACCAGCTGCGTCGTCGCCGTGGCCAGGTCGTCCACGTCGTGTCCACCGTCGATGCGGGACAGCGCCGTGAGGAAGTGCAGCCGGCCGCGCAGCAGACCGCGGCCCGGCGTACGGGGCACGTTCGCGGCGGCACGCCGGCCGAACTCGGACTCGGCGGGGTCGCCGAGCCGCAGTTCCAGGCGGGTGCCGAGCAGATCCCGCAGGGTCATCCGGAACTCCATCCAGCGGGCGCCCGTCAGCACCACGTGCACCCCGGAGCCCGACCCCCGCTGGGCGATGTCCGTGATCGCCTGCTCCAGCTCCTCGTACTCCTGGCGCAGCGTGGTCCAGCCGTCCACGACGAGGAAGACGTCCCCGAAGGGGTCGTCGGCGAACTCCCCGGCGGCGCGGCGCGACCGGTAGTCCGCCATGGACTGCACGTCGTGCGTGGAGAAGCGGTGTTCCCGCGCGTCCAGGATCGCGGTCACCTCGGCGACGGTCCGCCGCACCGCCTCGGTGTCCCGCCGGGTGGCCACCCCGGAGACGTGGGGCAGCCCGTCGAGGGCCCGCAGGCCGCCGCCGCCGAGGTCGAGGCAGAAGAACTGGACCTCGCGTGGCGTGTGGGTCAGCGCCAGCGCCGTCACGAGGGCGCGCAGCATCGTGGTCTTGCCGGACAGGGGAGCACCCACCACGGCGACGTTCCCGCCGCTGCCGTCGAGTTCCAGCCACAACGGCTCCCGGGCGTGCCGCTCGGGCACGTCGACGACGCCGACGGGCACGCGCAGCGGCGCCCGCTCCTCCCGTACCGGCGTGAGGCCGCGGACCGGGTGCCGGTGCAGCGGGCCGAGGAGGTCGTCCAGGCTGGGCGGCTCGGCCAGCGGCGGCAGCCAGATCTGGTGCGCGGCGGGTTGCCGGCCCCGCAGCCGCTCGACCAGGATCTCCACGAGGCTGCGGCCGAGCAGCTCCGGCGGTGCCGCGTCGTCCGGGTCGGCGAGCGGCCCGGAGACGTACGCGGCCCGGAAGGCGTTCATCGTCGTGCCGGCCTTCAGGAAGCCGTGCCCGGGTGCGCGCGGCAACTCGTAGGCGTCCGGCACGCCGAGCACCATCCGGCTCTCCGTCGCCGAGAACGTCCGCAGGCCGATCCGGTACGACATGTGCGTGTCGAGCCCTCGCAGCCGTCCCTCCTCCAGTCGCTGCGTGGCGAGCAGGAGATGCACACCGAGGGAGCGGCCGACCCGGGCGATGTGCACGAAGACGTCGATGAACTCGGGCCGCGCGCTGAGCAGCTCGGAGAACTCGTCACAGGCGACCACCAGGCTGGGCAGCGGTGGCAGCGCGGCGCCGGACTCCCGGGCGCGTTCGTAGTCGCGGCGGTTGGCGTGGTTGCCGGCGGCGCGCAGCAGCTCCTGGCGGCGGATCATCTCCCCGTTCAGCGTGTCCGCCAGCCGGTCGATCAGGGTCAGGTCGTCGGCGAGGTTGGTGACCAGCGCGCTCACGTGGGGGAGCCCGGCGAACGGCCGGAACGTCGCCCCGCCCTTGAAGTCGATGAGGACGAGGTTGAGCTGGTCGGTGGAGTGCCGTGCGGCGAGCGCCACGACGATCGTCCGCAGGAGTTCGCTCTTGCCCGACCCGGTGGCGCCCACGAGCAGCCCGTGGGGCCCCATGCCCTCCTGGGCCGACTCCTTGAGGTCGAGCAGCACCGGCCGCCCCTGGTCGTCCAGTCCCACGGGCGCCGTGAGGTGGTCCGCGCCGGTGCCGGTGCGCCGCCCCTCGAACCGCCACAGCGCCGCCCGGTCGGGCACCCCCAGCACGAGGAGCGTCTCGTCGGGCCGGTCGGCCAGCGGGAGGGACCGGTCCCCGCCCGTCGCGGTGCCCGTGGAGGCCACCGACCAGGCCTGCACGATGGTCGACACCATGGTGCCGGTGTCCTCCGCCGGCTCGGTCTCCGGGTCCGTCTCGCCGTCGACCGTGCTCGCCGTCAGGTCGGGCAGCGCGATGCGGAAGGTCCGCCGGCCGTGGATGGCCCAGCCGGGCAGGTTCATCGGCAGGCGGGCGGCCTGGTCGGGGTTGACCAGCGACTCCTGCGGCTGCGACAGGCGGGTCTCGATCCGGGTCTGGGGCAGTTCCCGCAGCTCGTCCGGGATGACCCGCCAGCTCCGCTCGACGATGACGACGTGGATCCCGTAGCCGAGGCCCTTGTTGGCGAGGTCGACCACGCGGGACGTGAAGTCGGGCAGCAGGGTCGCGAAGTCCTGCCAGCGGTCGACGATCAGGAAGACGTCCGGGCACGGGCCGATGTCGAGGTCGGCCCGCCGGGCCCGCAGGCTGGTCGGCGACTCCAACTCGTGGCGGCGGAAGAGCTGCTTGCGGTCGAGGACGTCGCGTTCCAGGCGGTCGAGCAGCTTGCCGACCTCGTCGACCTCGTCGTCGCCGAGCACCGCGTGGACGTGCGGCAGGCGCCGCATCGGGCCGAGGCGGTTGCCGCCCGACTCCAGGCAGTGGATCGCCACCTCGTCGTCGGAGTGGGTGAGCGCGAGCGCGCCGATGATGGTCCGGAGCAGGGTGGTCTTTCCGGTCCCCGCCCGCCCCACGACGAGCAGGTGGCCGTCGGAGGAGGCCAGGTCCAGCCAGACCGGTTCGCCGCCCGGCTGGTCGATCCGCTGCACGCGCCCGACGGGGATCCTCAGCAGTCCCCGTCGTCGCCACTCGGTGGCCCGCAGCTTCACGTCCTCGGCCGGCTCCAGCGGACCCAGCAGGTCGCCCAGGCGCGGTTCCCGCTGGTCGCGGTGCCGCCGGTGCCGCTGCTGCCCCTCCCGCGACAGGGCGATGTGTATCTCGTCGCTCGCGCTGCCGAAGTGGCACGGCGTCTGCGCCGAGCGCTTCGGCAGTTCGAGGTGCACGTACCGCCACAGGTCGTCCGGGGTGATCCGGCCGCGTCCGGAGATGTCGGCGGCGCCGGTGCTGAGGCCCTGGATGACGGTCTCGGTGAACGCGGAGCGCTGGCGCGGCGCGGTCTCGGACGCCGGCCGTCCGTCGTCGGCCCGCTCGACGGAGTTGGTGGCGGTGATGACGTAGCGCCCGTACCCGGTCTTCAGCTCGCCGTCGATCGCGAGGTCGTCGGTGGTCTTCAGGCCCTGCCCCTCGAACGCGCCGCTGTAGCAGCAGTCGAGCAGGATGACCGAGCTGGCCGCGTCGCACTCGTCCAGCAGTTCCCGGATGAAGGAGGCGGAGATCGCGGTCGACGAGAGGTGGTCCACCTCGGTGTTCGCGACGGCGAGGTGCAGCCGGCCGCGCTTGCTGCTGCGGACGCCGTGGCCGGAGAAGTAGAGCAGGACGAGGTCCTCCGGACCGGCGGCCCGCAGCATCGCCTCCATGGCCCGCTCGATGGAGCTCTTCGACTCGTTCTCCAGCAGCAGCGTCTGGTCGAACGCGCCGATGTCCGCGTCCGCGAGGAGGCTGAGCAGGTCGCGGGCCTCCTCGCGGGGCGCGTAGAGGTCGGAGAGGGACTCGTCGATGTACCGGTCGTTGGCGATCAGCAGCGCCCGTCGTGCCCCCATCCTCAGCTCCCCGCGCGGGCGCTCCCGCCGTCGGGGGAGGCGGTGGGTAGGGCCGCGGTGGCGGGAGCGGCCGTCGACCCGGACTGGCCGAGCAGCTGCGCGAGCTGGTCGACGAGCTGCGCGTCCACCCGGGTCGCCCCCGTGACCACCAGCTCGTTGTCCCCGCTACGCAGCCGGATCGAGCGCGCCTTGACCCGGTCGGCGTACGCGATGGCGATCTGCGCGATCGCCCGCATGGTGGTGGCCGAGAAGAGACCGCCGACCACCAGCATGCCCAGCTCCCACGCCTGCGGGGACTTCCCGTGCCCGTCGGCCGGACGCTGCGCGTGCGCGACCCGCAGGCCGCGGACGGTGCGCAGGTCGTCGGCGAGGCCGGACGCGAGCCCGTCCACGCGCTCGGCGGGAAGCGCCGGGCTCGGTTCGACGAGCAGGGTGAGTTCGGACACGGGCACCTCCGGCGGCAGGGATGTCTACATTCAACACCACGGCGCCGCACACCCCGGCCCCGCCGGGCGTCCCGGGCTCAGGCGGACGCCAGGTCGGCGGGGAGAAGCTGCTCGGTGAGCAGACGGCGGACGCGCGCGGCGCGGTCGTCGGCCAGCCACCGGTCCAGCAGCTCCCAACCGTGGTGGTAGCCGAGGACGTACAGGTCCATGCCCGTCGCGCGCAGCGTCGCGAGCGCGCCGGCGCTCTCCGCCTCGGAGAGCAGCGCCCATCGGCGGAGGTACGCGGCCACTTCCGCCTCGGGGCGGCCCTCGGCGGCCAGGTGGGCGGCGTTGGCCCAGACGCCGAACAGCACGTTCTGGACACGGTGGACCGTGGCGAAGTCGCTGCCGTCCGGGGCGATGCCCACCTCGGCGAGGACGTTGTCGGTGAGCCACGCCTGCGCCTCGTCACCGGGGAAGATGATCTCCTCGGCGTGCAGGCCGAGCCCCTCGCTGAGGACGAAGCTGGGGCTCAGCAGGAACCGGATCCGCAGTTCGAGGTGGCCCTGTTCCGCGGCGAGCCGGCGGTCCTTGAGCAGGGACTCCGCGATGTGCCCGGGGTGCCCCTCGTGCGCGACGACGTACAGCAGGTCGGCCAGGTTGAACGGCAGGTCCCCGTTGACGTGCAGCGTCGCACGCAGGCCGCCCTCGTACTCGCCGGCCGCGCGGTACCCCACGCCGGACTCCAGGCGGCAGCGCACCACCTCGCCCTCGGGCAGGGCGACGAGCCGGCTCGTCCGTCGCCGCGTCTCGGCCACCGCCCGGTCGAGCAGGGCCGGCAGCCGGTCGCGCTGGGCCGCCGGCAGGGTGTGCGCGGCCTGCCAGGCGTGCAGCCGGTCGGCCAGGGTTCCCGGGCCGGGCGGCAACGCCCGGTCGAGTCGGGCGTGGGCCTCGTCGAACACGTCCTCGGGCAGCGGTCGCGCGGCGATCCCCAGGCACTCGCGGGCGAACTGCGGCAGGGGCGGCCGCGGGCCGACGAGGCTGCGGGCGACGGCCCGCATGGCGCGTACGTGCGCCGCCAGGTACTCGGCGCGGCCGGCTGCGAACGGCACGTGCGCCAGCAGTTCGTCGGCGTCGTCGACCAGTCGGCGGACGGGTGGCTGCTCCTCGCGTTCCACCTCGACGCGCCACTGCGGTGGCCCCTGGTAGATGAGCACCGTCCCGGTGGCGCTCCCCGGCAGTCGCCGGTCGAGGCGGAGCGCGAGCAGTGCGTAGCGGCGCAGCCATTCCTGTGGTGTGACGGACATGCTTCCTCCCGGACCTCCGTTCGGCACTCGGGCGAAAGCTAGCTGTACGGTAATTCGTACGGTGTACGAAAGGAGTGCGTGCGATGCCCCGGCCGCGACCGTCGGCGATCTGGCTGCGGGAGGAGCCGGTCCGCAAGCCCCGGCTCTCCCGGGAACGCATCACGCGCGCCGCCGTGGAGCTGCTCGACGTCGAAGGTGTCGAGGGGCTGTCCATGCGGCGCCTCGCGGCCCGCCTCGACGCCGGCACCATGTCGCTCTACCAGTACGTCGGCAGCCGGGAGGACGTCCTCGACCTCGCCACCGACGAGGCCGTCGCCGAGATCGCGATCGACGACGTCGAGGGCCTGCCCTGGCGTGCGGCCGTCAGCCAGCAGATGGGTCGGGGCCGTCAGGTCATGCTCCGGCACCCCTGGCTGCCCACCCTGATGTCCACCCGTCCGCTCCTCGGCCCGCACGCGCTCGCCCGCTCCGAACTGGTCTACGCCCTGCTCCGGGGCGCCGGCCTGGACGGGGCGCGGCTCACCGCAGCGGTCGGGGCCCTGACGTACTACGTCCAGGGCTACGCCGCCATGGAGAACACCTGGCGGGGCCTGCGTCACGAGCCGGCGGCCGAGGCGGACCTGCGCCGGCGGGCCCAGGAGCACCTCGACCGCGCCGCGGAGCGGCATCCGACGCTGGCCCGCCACGCGGATCTCGGCAACGACGACTTCGACGCGTCGTTCCAACTCGGACTCGACGTCCTCCTCGACGGCATCGAGGCGCAGCTCGGCCCCCGGGCCTGACCCGCCCGCCCCCTGGCGACCACGCCGGTCCCGCACCGTCATGTGGGACAACTCTTGCTATGTCCTATCGGATAAGTAGACTTTCCGGCATGACGGAGTCGAGGGACCTGACCACTCGACGCCACGTGGACTTCGAGCGGACCTCCAGCAGCCTCTGTCGCTGCCCCTGACGGCCCTCCGCGCCTCCCACCCTCCACCTGCCCGGCCACCGGCGCGACGACGCGCCGGGGCCGGCACGTCCCGCCTCCCCGTCGACCCGTCGCGCCCGCGCCGGCCGCCACGCCGACCGGCGCCGCGCCGCACCCTCCGGAGCCTTCCCATGCCCAGACTCAGACTCCTCGCCCTCCTCCTGACCCTCACGGCGCTCGCCGGTTGCGCCGGCGGCGCGGCCGGCGCCGACGGCCGCCAGCAGTTCGTCCTCCGCGTCGGCATGACCTCGGTCACCGGCACCGTGCAGGGCAACCTCGGCTGGGCCGACGAGAAGGGACTCCTGCTCGACCGCCTCCGCTCCGTCGGGGTCACGCAGGTGCGCTTCTCGTTCTTCCAGTCCGGCGCCGACGTCAGCGCCGCGCTCCTCGCCGGGGCCGTCGACGTCGCCGTGACCGGTGACATGCCCGCGCTGCGCACCCGCGCCAGCGGCAACCCCACCCGGCTGCTCGCGCTCACCACCGTGAACGCGGACACCTGGCTCATCGGCCGCAAGGGCGGCCCGACCGACATCCGGTCACTGGTCGGCAGGACGGTGACCGCGCCCGAGGGCACCATCCGCTACCGGGTCGCGTACGGGCTGCTGCACGCCGCCGGCCTCGACGATCGCATCGAGATCAGGAACGTGCCGACCCCCGAGTCGCTGGCCGGCCTGTCCAGCGGCGCCATCGACGCCACCGTGATCGGCGGTCCCCAGGCGTACGACCTGGAGCGCAAGGGCTTCGTCGTCATCGACAAGGCGTCCCACCACCCGCACCTGCTCAGCACCGAACACAGCACCGCCCTGCAGTCCTTCCTGGACGCCCACCCCGGCTTCGGCGAGGCGTGGGGGAGCGCCGTCGCGGCGATCAACCAGCACGTCCGCGACAACATCGCGGACTACTGGGCGTACGCCGCGAAGAAGGACGGGGTCGACGTCGCGCTGGAGGCCAAGGCGGAGCCGGCCGCGCACTTCAACGTCGAACCGTTCCCGGCCGAGGGCCTCGCGCAGGTCCGGGCCACGTACGACTTCCTGCGGGAGCAGCGGCTCATCGACGCCGAGTTCGACCTCGACGCCTGGCGGGTCACGCCATGACGGTCGTCCTCCCCACGAGCGCCCGGCCCGCCGCGGAGCCGGCGCTGCACGAACTCACTTGCGCGCCGCGCCGCCGCGGCCGGGTGCTCCGCGTACCCCGCTGGCTGCGCGCGCTGTCCGGGCCGGCCCTGCTGATCGCGCTCTGGTGGCTGGCGTCGGCGACCGGCGTGCTGAACCCGCAGCTGTTCCCGCCGCCGGCCGCGGTGGCCGCCACCGCGGCCCGGCTCGCCGCCGACGGTGAACTTCAGACGCACGTGGGCGCGTCGGTGTGGCGGGTGCTGCAGGGCACCGCCTACGGGGTGCTCGGTGGCGGGGCCGTCGCGGTGCTCGCCGGCCTGAGCCGCGTCGGTGCGGACGTCATCGACTCCACCATGCAGGTGGCCAAGGCGGTGCCGAACTTCGCGCTCACGCCCCTGCTCATCATGTGGATGGGCATCGACGAGGGGCCGAAGGTGCTGCTCATCGCCCTGGGCGTCGGCATCGCCATCTACATCAACACCTACAGCGCGATCCGCGGGGTGGACGCGCAACTCGTCGAGGCGGCGACCACGCTCGGCGTCGGCCGGGCCGCCATGGTGCTGCACGTGATCCTGCCCGGCGCGCTGCCCGGCTTCCTGGTGGGGCTGCGCCTCGCGCTGTCCAGCGCGTGGCTCAGCCTGATCTTCGCCGAGACGATCAACACCACCGAGGGCATCGGTTTCCTCATGGCCCGGGCGCAGACCCTGCTCCAGTTCGACCTGTCCGTGCTCGTGCTGCTGCTCTACGCGGTGATCGGCCTGCTGAGCTACGCCCTCGTGCGCTTCCTCGAGCGGCGCCTGCTCGGGTGGCGCCGCGGATTCGAGGGCGCATGAGCACGGCGGCGATCGACGTGCGGGGCGTACGCCGCCGCTTCGGCGCCCGCGCCGTCCTGGACGGCCTCGACCTCACCGTGGCGCCCGACGAGTTCGTGGCGATGCTCGGGCACAGCGGCTCGGGCAAGAGCACCCTGCTGCGCGCGCTGGCCGGGCTCGACCCGGACGTCGAGGGGTCGCTGCGGATCCGCCCGCGACGGTCGGTGGTCTTCCAGCAGCCCCGGCTGCTGCCGTGGAAGCGGGTCCTCGCGAACGTCACGTTCGGCCTCGGCGGGCCGCGGCCACGGGAACGCGCCCTGGCCGCGCTCGCCGAGGTCGGCCTGACCGGGCACGCCCGTGCCTGGCCGGTCACCCTCTCCGGCGGGGAGGCGCAGCGGGTGGCGCTGGCCCGCGCCCTCGTCCGGGAACCCGACGTGCTGCTGCTGGACGAGCCGTTCGGCGCGCTCGACGCGCTGACCCGCCTCCGGATGCACGTCCTGCTCCGGGACCTGTGCGCGCGGCACCGACCGGCCGTGCTGTTCGTGACCCACGACGTCGACGAGGCGTTGCTGCTGGCCGACCGGGTGGTGGTGCTCCGCGACGGCCGCATCTCGCTCGACCGGACCGTCGAGCTGCCCGCGCCCCGGCGGCGCACCGACACCGCGTTCGCCGCGCTGCGGACCGCGCTGCTGCGGGAACTCGGTGTCCCCGAGGAGATCGTGGAGGTGACGGCATGACGGCGCGGAACGTGCGCGACGCCGACGTGCTGGTCCTCGGCGGCGGTCCGGCGGGGGCCTGGGCCGCGTGGAGCGCCGCCAGCCACGGGGCGCGGGTGGTCCTGGCCGACAAGGGCTACCTGGGGTCGAGCGGCGCCACCGCGCCCGGCGGCAGCAACCTGCTCTACCTGCCGCCGGACGCCGAGCTGCGCGAGCGCGCCGTGGCGAAACGGATGGCCGGCGGAGGGGAGCTGTCCGAGGCCCGCTGGATCCACCGCGTCCTCGACGGGGTGTACGAGAGCCTGGCCCTGGTCGAGCGGTGGGGTTACCCGTTCGTCCGGGACGAGCACGGTGAGCCGCTGCGCAACCACCTCCAGGGGCCGGAGTACATGCGGCTCATGCGCCGGGTGGTCCGGCGCGCCGGGGTGACCGTGCTCGACCAGTCGCCGGCGCTGGAACTGCTGGCCGACCGGCACGGCGTCGGCGGCGCGCGGGGCCTCGACCGGCTCACCGGCGCCGAGTGGGAGGTACGCGCCCCGGCCGTGGTGCTCGCCACCGGCGGCTGCGCGTTCCTCAGCAAGGGGCTGGGCTGCAACGTGCTCACCGGCGACGGGCTGCTGATGGCCGCCGAGGCCGGCGCCGAGCTGTCCGGCATGGAGTTCAGCAACTCCTACGGCACCAGCGCCCGGTACAGCACCGTCACCCGTAACCGGCTGCTGTCGATGGCCACCATCACGGCCGCCGACGGCACGGTCCTCTACGCCGGCGACGGCGCCCTGCCCCGGGACGCCATCGCCCGGGCACTGCTGGACGGCCCCGTCCACGCCGTCCTCGACCGGGCGGACACCGCCGAGAAGCGGGCGCTGCTGCGGACCTCGCACGCCGTGTTCTTCCTGCCCTACGACCGGCGCGGGATCGACCCGTTCACCCAGCCGTTCCCGATCACCATGCGGTTCGAGGGCACCGTGCGGGGCACCGGCGGGATCCGGCTCGTCGGCGACGGCTGCGAGACGTCCGTGCCCGGCCTCTACGCGGCCGGCGACGCGGCCTCCCGCGAGCGCAGCCACGGGGGACAGAGCGGCGGGGGAGCGTACAACGCTTCGTGGGCCATCTGCTCCGGGCGGTGGTCCGGAGCCGCCGCCGCCCGCTACGCGGCCACGGCCGGTTCCCGGGCGCGGCGTCTGGCGCCGGTCGGCGCCGCGGGCCTGCGCTCCGGGTCGCCCGACACGATCGACACGGCGTCGGTGGTCGCGGCCGTCCAGCGCGAGACGCTGCCCCTGGAGGTCAGCCACTTCCGCTCCGTCACCCGGCTGCGCCGCGCGCTGGCCGCCGTCGACGACCTGTGGCCCGCCGTGCTCCAGCGCCCGGCGCCCGGCGTACGGGGACGGGTGCGGTCCCGCGAGACCGCCGCGATGGTGGCCACCGCCCGGTGGATGCACACGGCCTCGCTGGCGCGCACCGAGACCAGGGGCATGCACCGGCTCGCCGAACACCCGGCGCCCGACCCGGCCCAGCGGCACCGGTTGGTGCTCACCGGCCTGGACCGGGTGTCCGTACGCACCGAGGAGGTACCCGCGTGATCGAACTCGTCAGCGACAGCCGCTGCACCGGCTGCGGCATCTGCGTGAAGGTGTGCCCCACCAACGTCTTCGACGGCGCCGTGGGTGAGGTGCCCGTGATCGCCCGGCAGGGCGACTGCCAGACCTGCTTCATGTGCGAGGCGTACTGCCCGGCCGACGCCCTGTACGTCTCACCGCTCGCCGACGAGACCGAACACGTCGACGAGGACGCGCTGGCCGAGGCGGGACTGCTCGGCAGCTGGCGGTCCCGGCTGGGCTGGCACAAGGGCCAGACCCGGCTCGCCGCCATCGACACCACCCCGTTCCTGCACCGCGTCGAACCCGTCCGGCTGGACGGCTGAACACCAGGAGGACACCCATGCCACCGGTCAACTCGTCACTCGTCGCGCTGGGCACCCCGCTGCCCGCGTTCGAGCTGCCCGACCTGGACGGGAAACCGGTCAGCTCGACGGACCTCGCCGGTCCCGCGCTGCTGGTCGCGTTCCTGTCCAACCACTGCCCGTACGTCCGGCACATCGAGCGGCGCCTGGCCGCGGTGACCGCCGACCTCGCCGGCCGCGGCCTGTCCGTCGTCGGCGTCGCCAGCAACGACACGGGCATCGCGCCGGACGACGACGTCGACGGCCTGCGGGAGCAGGTGGAGCGGGCGGGCTTCACCTTCCCGTACCTCGTCGACACCACCCAGCGGACCGCGCGGGACTTCCGCGCCGCGTGCACACCGGACCTGTTCCTCTACGACGGGCAGCGGAGGCTGGCCTACCGTGGCGCGTTCGACGCGGCGCGGCCCGGCAACGACGTCCCGGTCACCGGCGACCTCCTCGTGTCGGCGGTCGACCTCGTGCTCTCCGGCCGCGACGTGCCCGAGCCGCACACGCCGAGCCTGGGGTGCGGCATCAAGTGGTCACCGGACAACGAACCCGGCGTCGTCGTCCACTGACGACCCGGCGGTCGGGGCCGTTCGGGCGCGTCCGAACGGCCCCTCAACCGGCCAGCGCCGACGGCCGTGCCCCCGGCGCGTCGTCGAAGTCGTCGCGTGCCCGCAGCACCTCGCCGAGGTGGTCGCGGGCCCAGCCCCGGACGTGCGCGATGACGTCGAGCAGGGTGCGACCGAGCGCGGTGAGCTCGTACTCGACGCCGCCGTCGGGACCGCCGACCGGGCGTCGCCGCAGCAGCCCGTCGCGCTCCATCGCCGTCAGGGTCTCGGCGAGCACCTTCGCGCTGATCGGACGCAGGTGGCGGCGGAGCACCCCGAACCGCCGGGGGCCCGCCTCCAGGCAGAGCACGATCATCGCCGTCCACCGGCCGCCGATCCGGATCGGGAACGCGCTCATCGGGCAGGCCGGGTCGAACGCCGGCAACGGCGCATCGGTCCTGGTCACCGATCCAGCGTACGTGGTTACGTTGCGGTTACCGCCCCGGTGGCCTCTACCGTCACGCCCATGCCCAGTACTCCTGACCAGCTCCCCAAGCAGGTGGCCGTCCTCGGTGCGGGCGGCCGTGTCGGCCGCGCCGTCACGGCCGCGCTGCTCGCGGGGGAGCACCACGTGACCGCCGTCGTCCGCGATCCGGGCCGGTACGACCCGCCCCCGCACCCGAGGCTGCGCGTCGTCCGGGGCGACGCCCGGCAGCCGGCGCCGCTCGCCCCGGTCCTGCGGACGACGGAGGCGCTCGTGCTGGCCGTCACCCCGTTCACCGCGCCCCCACCGTCGTTCGACGGCTTCGACCCCGACTACTACGCCGCCATCGTGGCCGGCCTGGCGGACGCCTGGGACCACCCGCACCGGCGACTGGTGGCCGTCGGCCTGACCGCCACGCTGCGGCTCGACTCCGGTGGCGCCGTCATGGACGATCCCGACCTGTTCCCGCCCGCGCTCACCCCGTACGCCGAGGCGCACGCGCGGCAGCTGCCGGCGCTGTCGGCCACGACGCTCGACTGGGCGATCCTGGCCCCGCCCGGCGGCTTCGGGACCGACCCGGACCCGCGCCGGCCGTACCGGCTGCTGCGGGAACCGCTCAGCCGGACGCAGGTGATGGCGGCGCTGTCCCACGGCACGTACGCCGGAGCGGTCGTCGCCGAGGTCGAGCGCCCGACCGTCCGGCGGGAACGGGTCGCGGTCGTACCCGGGTGACCCGCGAGGGTTCGCGGCCGTCGCGGGCCGATGGTATGAATGCACCGTGGCGTCGTCGCAGAACGAGGACCCGATGGGCAGCGTGCGCGCGCTGGTCGAGGACGCGCTGCCGGGCCTCGTGCCGGGAGCCCGCGTCGCGCCGGCCGGCGACGAGATCGTCATCCCGGTGCCGGGCGGCCGGGCACGGGTGTCCCTGGCCCCGCTGCTGCGCGCCTGTCAGGACCAGCCCCGCCCGACGTGGCCCGACCTGGTGGCCGACTGGATGGCGGCGGTCCGCCGGGAACTGCCGGACCGGGTCACGGCGGAGCTCGGCGCGGTCGATCTCGACGAGCTCCGCCTGCGCCTCACCCCGGCGGCCACGCGCACCGACGGCTACTTCACCATGCCGTACGGCGCGCACTTCACAGCCGTGCTCGTCGTCAACCGGCCCGGCCGGCTGGACATGCTGACCGTCGCGCAGGTGGCGCAACTGGGACACGACCCCGAGGAGCTGGTACGCCTCGCCGTGCGGCAGACCGTGCGGCACGAGCTGGCCACCCTCGACGTGCGCGACCACGAGCTGCCCACCGGCGCCTCGGTCCGCCTGCTCGCCGCGGACGGCAACCCCTTCGTCACGACGGCCCTCATGTCGGTCAGGCGGTTCCTCCCCGACGACGCCGAGTACGGGGCGCTGGTGGCCGCGCCGCGGTACAGCGCCGTCCTGCTGCACGCGGTGGACGCCGAGGTGGAGAAGACGATCGCGGCGCTGCGGCACCTGACGACGTCCATGTTCACGGCGGCCACCGACCCGTGCACCGACGAGATCTTCTGGTGGTACGACGGCGAGTTCCACCCGCTGCGCGTCGTGGCGGGGGAGGCCGGCGCCGGTGAGGTGAGGGTGCCGCAGGCGCTGGCCCCCGTGGTGGCGCGGTTGACCGGCGGCCGCTGAGCATCCCGGGGGCCGGGCGGGCTGTCCCGTCGCGCTGCGCGGGCACGGCCGGGTCGTCGCCGGGGCGGTGTCCGGGGCGGGCGGCCTACGCGGCCAGCACCGTGTCGAGCTTCTGCGCGGTGAGGGCCCGGTCCCGTTCCTCGGCGAGGAACCGCAACGCCGCGTCGCGCTCCCCCTCGTGCCACGCCTGCGCGAGCCGCTCGTAGAAACCGGCCTGCTCGGTCAACTGGCGGGCGCCCTTGCCGGACGTCCCACGGGCCCGCTCGTGGCACAGGTCGGCGAGCTGGGTCGCGGGCTCGACGGGAGACGCGGCGCCGGTGACGACCCGCCATCCGGGCAGCTGGTGCCAGTGGGTGCGGCGGCGGCGCGGCTCCTGGGCGTAGTCGCGCTCGGCCACCTGGGCGAGACGGTCGGCCGGCCAGCTGTCGATCTTCTCCAGGCCGGCGTCCAGCACGAACCGCCGCGTCTGGTCGGCCGCCGCGTCGGATGCCAGGTCCACCGTGCGCGGCCCGGATCCGGCCTCGTCCATGCGGATGCCGTAGGTCATGATCCAGCTGGTGAAGGGCATGACGAGCGGCTGCACCGCGGCGGACACCCAGCCCTCGGGCCGCGTGGGGGAACCGGCGTAGCCGATCCAGGCCACCGTCCAGTCGACCGGCTCCCGGACCAGCACCGTGCCGAGGCCGCCGCCCCGGACGGACCACTCGCCGGGCAGCTCGGGCCGCAGCTCGGACAGGATCTGACGCCACCGTCGCGCCTTGTCAGCAGAGGACATGCGTACCTCTCGTCACGTGCGGGCCGCCGGCGGTCAGTCTACGCTCAGCGGCCGCTGCGTCGGCCGGATCTCCTCGGGCGGCCGGCCCAGGTCGAGCTTGTCCTGCACCTTGTTGGCCCAGCCCGGTTCGATGCCGGTCTTCAGGCCGGTCTTGAGGTCGTAGGCGTGTGCCACCTCCCAGTCGAGGTCACCGGTCGCGGCGTCCTCGTACTGGCGCTCGAGGATGACGTCCGGCCGGAAGTCCTGGTCCTTCTGCCGCGACGTCTCCACGCCCTGGGCGTCGTAACCGACCTCGGTCCGCAGCCGGAATCCCGTCTCCGGGGGCAGCATGTTCTGCGCCTCGGCGTCGATGCTCCGGGCGAAGTGCGTGTGCGCCTCGGTGCCCAGCGCCGTCCGTTCCAGGATCAGGTCGACCGTCTCCTCCGGGTAGCCCCGCTCCAGCAGCTTCTCGCGCCGTCGCTGGTAGCCCTCCTGCGCGAGGATCGCGTCCTTGTTCTGGTCGACGTGGTCCCACGCGTCGTCGGCCATCTGCTGGAGCTTCGGGGCGATCTGGTTGCGGGCCTTCTCGATCTCGGCCACGGTCTGCTCGTCGTGCTTGCCGAGCTTCGGGTCGTTGCGCGGTTGGGCGGACTCCCCGCCGGGGCGGCCCCTGGTCGCCGCGTCGGCGATGGCCTCGTGACCCTCGGCGATGGTGGCCGTGGGTCGGCCGTGGCCGTCCCGCGGGCGGGGGACGCCACCGTCGGCGCCGTCACCACCGTCACCGGCGTCGCCGTGCGGTCCCTTGGGTCTCGTCACGGTCGGCCCCGGCTCAGCCGTTGATGAGCTTCGACAGGTTGGTGAGGCTGGTGACGAGCGCGGTGGTGTAGCTCAGGATCCGGCCCGCCCACTTGACCACGGCGGCGATGATCTGCGCGGCGACGACCGGGATCGTGACCACGAAGATCGCCTCGACCGCCCACACGATCACGCGCGCGACCAGGTCCGCGATCAGGTCGCGGACGATGTCGCGGGTGAAGGAGACCAGGTTGCCCGCGGCCTGGGTGGCGGCTGCCATCGCGGCCGACGTGCCGCCGAGGCCCGCGATCGCGTCGACGTTGTTCTTCATCAACGACTGGTACGCCTCGGCGGCGTGCCCCCGCCAGTCCGGGAGGTCCCCGGCCAGGTGGGTCTGCAGGTCGGCCGCCATCTGCTTCAGGTGCCCGGCCATGTTGTCCCACGTCGCCGCGTGCGACGCCACCACGTCGGGCATGCCGGTCAGCCAGTCGAGCATCTCCCGCAACGGCTCGAAGTACTCCATGGCCCAGCCGAGCCCGTTGGCGAGCAGCGCGCTGAACGGGTCCAGCACGGTGGCGACGACGTCCAGACCGAGGGACGCCCCGGCGAGCAGGTCGTCGACCCACCCCTCGCTGCGGATCGCGTCGACGAGACCCTCGACGCCGTCGGCCAGCGACGACCCCGTCCACACCTCCCGCGTGGAGTGGACGGGCGCGACCAGCGACATGTCCGTCATGCGCGCAACCGCCGTCCGATGGCGCTCATCGAACTCGCCGCGTCGCTGTCGACCCCGTCGTAGCTGTCGGCGTTGCGGCGCAGGCCGTCCGCGACCATCCGCAGGTTCTCGTCCACGTACGCGACCAGCTCGTCCTGGCGCACGTGCCGGCTCTCCAGGATCCCGGCGATCCAGCCGCAGAGCTGCCCGTACGCCTGGTCGTCCTGCGTGATGTGCGCGCTCGCGCCGCGGATCGCCTCGAACCGCGACCGCAGTGCCTCGATGTGCGCGGCGTGCGCGCGGATCTGCTCGGGGTCGGCCGCCCATCCGTCGGTGATCGTCCTCACCCCCGCCAGCCGTGGCCGTCGTACGGCTCGCGCTCGTCGGGCTCCGGGTCGGGGAGCAGCCGGCGGTGCACCCGCTCGGCGATCGCCCGTGCCGCGGCCGACTCCGTCCCCACGGTCTCGGCGATGATCTGCTGCGACCGGTCCGCCAGCTCGCCCTTGGCGCGCCGGAGCGTGTCCATGATCGTGCGGGCGAGGACGTCGGGCGGGACGCGCTGCGCGTGCCGGCCCAACCGCAGGTCCAGCAGGGCGCCCGTGGAGTCGACCGTCACCTCGGCGAGGCCGTTCTCGTCCTGGACCGTGACCCGCAGCTCCTGGAGGCGGTCGCTCATCGCCTTCGTGTCGGCGGCGAGCTTGTCGATGCGGCCCTTCCAGGCACGCATCTGCTCCATGGCGCCGCCCGGATCAAGGACACCACCGCCCACGGCCGCGCTCTCCATGTGCCTCCCCCGAGATGCCACGGAACCTGTGGAGGCCGCCGCGGCTGCCAGCACTACACGAAGTGGCGTCGATTGTAGACCAGACATTCACGCCCGTGGACGCCCTGACGTGGGCGACCGCCCCCTCTTGGCGGGAAGCCGTCACCGCCCTAGGATCAGTGCAATGGCACACCGTACTGCCGGGTCCGCTGGCGTCCGGCGGCCCGGACCGGGCCTGTGCGAGCAGATCGAGAGCGGCCGCCGGCCACGGCGGGAAGGGTGCCGATGACCGTCGTCGCGACGTACACGATCCCCGGCATGCGGGTCCGCGAGCACGTCGTCGGGGTGCCGCTGGACTGGTCCGACCCGGCGCGCGGCAGCATCGAGGTCTTCGCCCGGGAGATCGTCGACCCCGTGCGGGCGGGGGAGGACCTGCCCTGCCTGGCCTACCTCCAGGGCGGGCCCGGCGGGAAGGCGCCCCGACCGCTGGCCCGCACCGGCTGGCTCGACCGGGCGCTGCGCGACCACCGCGTCGTCCTGGTCGACCAGCGCGGCACCGGCCGCAGCACCCGCGTCGACGGCCGCCGCATGCGCGCGTTCGCCACCGCCGAGGAGGCGGCCGACTTCCTCGCCTGCTTCCGCGCCGACGCGATCGTCGCCGACCACGAGCACCTGCGGAAGACCGTCTTCGGCGGCCGGCGCTGGTCCACCCTCGGCCAGTCGTACGGCGGGTTCATCACGCTGACGTACCTCTCGACGGCCCCGGAGGGCCTGAGCGCCTGCTACGTCACCGGCGGCCTACCCGGCCTCGACCCGTCCGCCGCGGAGGTCTACCGGCGCACCTACCCGCGGGTGGAGGCGAAGAACCGGGCGTTCCAGCGGCGGTACCCGCACCAGGTCGCGCAGGTGGACCGGATCGCCGACCGGCTGGCCGGGGGCGACGTCCGGCTGCCCGACGGCGACGTCCTCACCGTCCGGCGGTTCCAGTCACTCGGCCTCGACCTCGGCATGGCGCCCGGCGCCGAGCGCCTGCACTGGCTCGTCGACGAGGCGTTCTGCGGGGACGAACTGTCCGCGACGTTCCTGCACGAGGTGCTGGCCCGCACGTCCTACGCCGACAACCCGCTGTTCGCGGCGCTGCACGAGAGCATCTACGGGCACGGCCCCGGCGCCACCGGGTGGGCGGCCCAGGCGGAGCGGGACCGCCACCCGCAGTTCGCCGAGGACGCCCGGCCCCTACTGTTCACCGGCGAGATGATCTACCCCTGGATGTTCCGGGAGATCGCCGGACTGCGTCCCTTCCACGGCGCCGTCGAGGTGCTCGCCGCCCGCGAGGAGTGGCCGCCGCTCTACGACCTCGACCGGCTGGCCGCCAACGAGGTCCCGGTGGCCGCCGCCGTCTACCACGACGACATGTACGTCGACGCGGGCCTGCAACTCGACACCGCCGCCCGCGTCGGCAACGTCCGGACCTGGATCACCAACGAGTACGAGCACGACGGCGTCCGGCAGGACGAGCGGGTGTTCACCCGGCTGATTGAGATGATCCGCGAGACGGGAGGAGGCGTGACCGACGCCTGACGAGGCGACCACCATCCCTGTCCCCACCCCGCGAGGAGTTCCCGCATGTCCACCCCCGAACGGCCGTGGCGCGGCGTGCACGTCGCCACGGCGCTGCCCTTCCACGACGACCTGTCCGTCGACCACGACGCGTACGCCGAGCACGTCCGGTTCCTCGCCGACGGCGGGTGCGACGGCGTGACGCCCAACGGGTCGCTCGGCGAGTACCAGACGCTGACCCCGCAGGAGCGGGCGCGCGTGGTCGAGACCGCCGTCCAGGCGGCCCCCGCCGGATTCGGCGTGATGCCCGGCGTGGCCGCCTACGGCGCCATCGAGGCGCGCCGCTGGGCCGAGCAGGCCGCCGAGGCCGGCGCCACCTCCGTCCTGCTGCTGCCGCCGAACGCGTACCGGGCGGACCGGCAGGCGGTCGTCGCGCACTACCGCGAGGTCGCGCGGGTCGGCCTGCCCGTCGTCGCCTACAACAACCCGATCGACACCAAGGTCGACCTCACCCCGGACCTGCTCGCCGAACTGTTCCACGAGGGACTG
The DNA here is from genome assembly GCF_036184225.1 of Micromonospora globbae. NCBI lineage: Bacteria > Bacillati > Actinomycetota > Actinomycetes > Micromonosporales > Micromonosporaceae > Micromonospora > Micromonospora globbae. Next base: position 2,230,878 of record NZ_CP108084.1, on the reverse strand, counting down.
GTCGTCGCGGTCAAGGAGTTCAGCGGCGACGTCCGCCGGGCGTACGAGATCGCCGAGCGGGCGCCCGGCCTCGACCTGCTGGTCGGCGCCGACGACGTGCTGCTCGAACTGGGCCTCGCCGGGGCCGTGGGCTGGATCGCCGGCTACCCGAACGCGATCCCGGAGAGCACCGTGCGGCTCTACCGGCTGGCCACCTCGGGCGACGCCGCCGACATCGCCGAGGCGCTGCCGATCTACCGGGACCTGCACCCGCTGCTGCGCTGGGACTCCAAGACCGAGTTCGTGCAGTCGATCAAGCTGTCGATGGACGTGGCCGGTCGCCGGGGCGGCGCCTGCCGTCCACCCCGCCTGCCACTCGCGCCCGAGCTGGCCGCGCGGATCACCGCCGACACCGAGGCGGTTCTCGCCAAGGGCTACAAGTGAGGTCCCGCCACACGTTCCACGTCGTCGACTCGCACACGGAGGGCATGCCCACCCGGGTCGTCGTAGGCGGCGTGGGCACGATCCCGGGGGCGACCATGGCCGAGCGCCGGCTGTGGTTCGCGGCGAACCGCGACGACGTCCGCACGCTGCTCATGTACGAACCCCGTGGCCACGCGGCGATGAGCGGCGCGATCCTCCAGCCGCCGACCCGTCCCGACGCCGACTACGGCGTGCTCTTCATCGAGGTCTCCGGCCTGCTGCCGATGTGCGGCCACGGCACGATCGGCGTCGCGACGGTGCTCGTCGAGACCGGGATGGTGCCCGTCGTCGAGCCGGTGACCACGATCCGCCTCGACACGCCCGCCGGCCTGGTCGTCGCGTCCGTGGCCGTCCGCGACGGCGCGGCCGAGTCGGTCACCATCGAGAACGTCCCGTCGTTCGTGTACGCGCTCGACCGGACGGTCGAGGTGCCGGGCTTCGGCACGGTCGGGTACGACATGGCCTTCGGCGGGAACTTCTACGCGATCGTCGACCTCGCGGAGCTGGGGCTGCCGTTCGACCGGTCCCGCGCCGACGACCTGTTGCGCGCCGGCCTGGCCGTCATGGACGCCGTGAACGAGCAGGACCGGCCGGTGCACCCCGAACGCGATGACATCGACGGCTGCCACCACGTCTACCTCGCGGCGCCCGGCTCGACCGCCCGGCTGTCACGGCACGCCATGGTCATCCACCCCGGATGGTTCGACCGTTCCCCCTGCGGCACCGGCACCAGCGCCCGGATGGCGCAACTGCACGCGCGGGGCGAACTGGCCGTCGGCGCCGACTTCCTGAACGAGTCGTTCATCGGCACCCGCTTCACCGGCCGGCTGCTCGGCGAGACCACGGTCGGATCGCGCCCGGCCGTCCTGCCGTCGATCACCGGTCGGGCGTGGGTCACCGCCACGGCGCAGTTCCACCTCGACCCCACCGACCCGTTCCCGGCGGGGTTCCGGCTGTGAGTCCGGTGCCCGTCCCCGACCTTCCCGGCGTCGGCCGCCGGGAGAACCTCCGCGACCGCATCCGCGACGCCCTGCGGGCGGCGATCATCTCCGGCAAGCTGGAGCCCGGCGTCGTCTACTCGGCCCCGGCGCTGGCCGCGCAGCTCGGCGTGTCACCCACCCCGGTCCGCGAGGCCATGCTCGACCTCGTGAAGGGCGGCCTGGTCGTACCCCAGCCGAACAAGGGCTTCCGGGTCACCGAGCTGTCCGAGCAGGACCTCGACGACGTCGCCGCCGTGCGGCTGCTCATCGAGCCGCCGACCGTCCGCGACGTCGTGGCGGTCATCCCGGCCGAGGACCTCCCCGAACTGCGGAGGATGGCGCAGGCGATCGTCGACGCGGTCGAGTGCGGCGACCTGGTGGCCTACATCGAGGCCGATCACGTGTTCCACCTGACCCTGCTCGGGTACCGCGGCAACCGCTACCTCGTGGACGTCGTGGCCGACCTGCGGTCGAAGACGCGCCTGCTCGGGCTGACGCCGCTACTGCGCAGCGGCCGGCTGATCCGCTCGGCCGCCGAGCACCACGAACTCCTGGACCTCGTCGAGGCCCGCGACGCCGACGGTGCCGAGCTGCTGATGCGCCGGCACATCGGCCACGTGCGGGGCCTGTGGGCCGGCGGCGCCGAGGAACGTCCGTGACCGCCGACCTCGTCGTCGTCGGCGCGGGCGTGGTGGGCGCGGCCAGCGCGTACTTCGCCACGCTGGCCGGGCTGCGGGTGGTCGTCGTCGAGCGCGGCGCGGTGGCCGGCGGCACCTCCAGCGCAGGGGAGGGCAACGTGCTGGTCTCCGACAAGGAGGCCGGCCCCGAGCTGGACCTGGCGCTGTACTCGCAGCGGGTCTGGCGGGAGGACCTGGCCGAGCACGGTGACCGGTGGGAGTTCGAGTCCAAGGGTGGGCTCGTGGTCGCCGCGTCGGCCGAGGGCGTCGCGTCGCTGCGCGAGCTCACTGCCCACCAGCGCGCCTGCGGCGTCGACGCGCGCGACCTCGGCCACGCCGAGCTGCGCGACTACGAACCCCACCTCTCGCCCCACCTCGCCGGGGGCGCCTTCTACCCGCAGGACGCCCAGGTCCAGCCGATGCTGGTCGCCGCCCACCTGCTGCGGCTGGCCCGCGAACGCGGCGCCCGGGTGCGTACGCACACCGAGGTGACCGGGTTCCTCCGCGCCGGCTCCCGCGTGACCGGAGTGCGGACGCCCGCCGGTGACGTCCCCGCCGGCGCGGTGCTCAACGCCGCCGGCACCTGGGCCGGGGACGTCGCCGGACTCGCCGGGGTGCGCGTCCCCGTGCTGCCCCGGCGCGGTTTCATCCTGGTCACCCAACCGATGCCGCCCGGGACGATCCGCCACAAGGTGTACGCCGCCGAGTACGTCGGTGACGTCGCCAGCTCCGACGCGGCCCTGCAGACCTCGCCCGTCGTCGAGGGGACGGCCGCCGGGACCATCCTCATCGGCGCGTCCCGCGAGCGGGTGGGCTTCGACCGGACCGTGTCGACCGCCGCCATCGGCGCCCTCGCGGCCCGGGCGATCGCGCTGTTCCCGATGCTGCGGACGGTCCGCGCCATGCGCACGTACCTCGGCTTCCGCCCCTACTGCCCCGACCACCTGCCGGTCGTCGGCCCCGACGCCCGCGCACCCGGACTCTGGCACGCCTGCGGGCACGAGGGCGCCGGCGTCGGGCTGTCCGCCGGCACCGGCAAGCTCGTCGCCCAGGCGCTCGTGGGCGGACGCACGGACCTGGATCTCGCCCCGTTCGCGCCGGAACGGTTCGCCGAGGAGGACCTCCCGTGACGTACCGGATGACCTTCCGCGGCGCCGTCGTGCCGGCCGAGCCCGGGCAGAGCGTCGCCGCCGCCCTGGTGGCCGCGGGCGTCACCGACTGGCGTACGACCCGCCGGGACGGCCGCCCCCGCGGCCTGTTCTGCGGCATCGGCATCTGCTTCGACTGCCTCATCACCGTCGACGGGGTGCCGGACCAGCGCGCCTGCCTCGTGGCCGCCGCCGACGGCCTGCGGCTCGGCGACGCCCCACCCGACGCGGGCGACGCGCGTCCCGGCCTCGGCGGCGCTCCGCCCGCCGCCGGTGGCGCCGACGAGCCGGGGAGGGACGATGCCGCCCGTGCATGACGTCGCCGTGGTCGGCGCGGGCCCCGCCGGTCTCGCCGGCGCCGTCGAGGCCGCCGCGTCGGGACTCACCGTCGCCCTGATCGACACCGCCGCCCAGCCCGGCGGCCAGTACTGGCGGCACTACGACGAGACCCACGCCCGCCCCGCCGACCGCGCCGGCCACCACGGCTGGCGGACCTTCACCGCCCTGCGGGAGCGCCTGGACGCCCTGCGCGCCGCCGGCCGGATCCGCTACCTGCCGGGCCACCAGGTCTGGCTCGTCACCCGGAACGCGGGCGGCGAGTTCGACCTCCGGCTGACCGCCACCACCGCCACCGCGTCCGGCGCGGCCCGGAGCATCGTGGCGCGGGCGCTGATCCTGTGCCCCGGCGGGCACGACCGGCAACTGCCCGTGCCCGGCTGGGAGCTGCCCGGCGTCCTCACCGCCGGGGGAGTGCAGGCCCTGCTCACCGGGCACCGCACGCCGGCCGGGCGACGCGCCGTCGTCGCCGGCACCGGTCCGTTCCTGCTGTCCGTGGCCACCGGCCTCGCGGAGGCGGGGGTGACCGTGGCGGCCGTCGCGGAGGCCAACGGGGTAGGGGGCTGGCTGCGCGACCCCCTCGGCGCGCTGTCCGCGCCGGGCAAGGGCGTCGAGGCGGCGCGGTACGCGGCGCTCTTGGCCCGGCACCGCATCCCGTACCGGACGAGGACGGTGGTCCGGGAAATCCTCGGCCGCGACCGGGTGGAGGCGGTCCGGCTCGCCCGCGTGGACCGGGACGGCCGGGCCACCGGGCCGGACGAGGAGGTCGCCGTCGACCTCGTGGCCCTCGGGTGGGGCTTCACCCCCGCGCTCGAACTGCCGCTCATGCTCGGCGCCGCGATCGCCAGGGACGTCGACGGGTCGCTCGTCGTGGTGGCCGACGACCTCCAGCGCAGCAGCGTCGACGGGCTGTACGTGGCCGGCGAGGCGACCGGTGTGGGAGGCGCCGCGCTGGCCGTCGCCGAGGGCCGGCTGGCCGCGCTCGCCCTCGCCGCCGACCGGGGCCGCCCCGCCGACCCGGCGCGCACGCGCCGGCTGCGGGGCCGCGTCCGGCGGGGTCGCCGCTTCGCCGCCGCCATGCACCGGGCCTGTCCCGTGCCGCCCGGATGGTCCGACCGGCTACCCGACACGACGGTGGTGTGCCGGTGCGAGGAGGTCTCGTACGGTGACCTGCGCCGCGCGTACGACGACCTCGGCGCCACCGACGCGCGCACGCTGAAGATGCTGGCGCGGCCGGGCATGGGCTGGTGCCAGGGACGGGTGTGCGGTTACGCCACCGCCGCGATCGCGGCCCGGTGGGGCGGGCGGGCGACCACTGTGGACGACCTGCGTCCACTGGCCACCCGCAGCCTCGCCGTGCCGGTGCCGTTGGAGGAGATCGCCGCGCTCGCGGGGGAGCCCGCCGGTGCGACGGAGGAGGAGGGACGAGACGGTGAGTGACGTGCTGAGCATCGACCCGCGTACCGGGACGGTCCGGGGACGCGTGGCGACGGAGGCGACAGCGGAGGACGTCGACCGTGCGGTGCGGGCCGCCGCGGCGGCCGGCGCGGCGCTGCGGGACCGGGCCCGCCGGGCGGACCTTCTGCGCACCGCCGCCACGCTGCTGGAGAAGAGCGGCGAGGAGATCGTCGCGACGGCCGACGCGGAGTCGGCGCTCGGGTCGGTGCGGCTCACCGGCGAGCTGGCGCGCACCTGCTACCAGCTGCGGGCGTTCGCCGACGTGGTGGACTCCGGCGCGTACCTGGACGTGGTCGTCAACCACGCCGACCCGTCGGCCGTGCCCGCGCCGCGTCCGGACCTGCGCCGCCTCAACGTGCCGCTGGGCGTGGTGGCCGTCTTCGCGGCGAGCAACTTCCCCCTGGCCTTCAGCGTGCCGGGTGGCGACACCGCGAGCGCGCTGGCCGCGGGGTGCCCCGTGGTGGTCAAGGCCCACCCCGACCACCCGGCCACCTCCGTCCTGTGCGCACGGATCCTCCGCGCCGCGGCCGCCGAGGTGGGGCTGCCCGAGGACGTCGTCCAACTCGTCCACGGCTTCGACGCGGGCCCGGAACTCGTCCGCCACTCGCTGACCGCCGCCGTGGGGTTCACCGGCTCGGTACGCGGCGGCCGTGCCCTGTTCGACATCGCGTCCTCCCGGCCGCGGCCGATCCCGTTCCACGGCGAGCTGGGCAGCCTCAACCCCGTGGTGGTCACCGAGCGGGCGGCCGAGACCAGGGCGGACGAGATCGGCACGGGGCTCGCCGCCTCGTACACGCTCGGCATGGGCCAGTTCTGCGTCAAGCCGGGTCTCGTCCTCGTCCCGGCCGGCCCGGCGGGCGACGCGGTCGTCCGGGCGGTCGCCACGGCCGAGGTGCCGTCCGGGCCGATGCTCGACCCGCGCATGCGGGAGGCGTTCCTCGCCGGGGTGCGCGCCCGCGCCGCACTGCCCGGCGTCGAGGAGGTGCTGGTGGCGGGCGAGGCCGGCGACGACGGCACGCCGCTGGCCGTACGGCCGGGTGTGCTGACCGTGGCGGCCGCCCGGCTCACCGGCGGCCCGCACGACGAGCTGTTCGAGGAGTGCTTCGGGCCCGTCACCGTGCTCGTCCGGTACGGCTCGGCGGCCGAACGCGACGCCGTCCTCGCCGCCCTCCCGGGCACCCTCACGGCGACCGTGCACCTGGCCGCCGACGAGCGCGGCGGCGCGGCGGCGGACCTGCTCGCGGCGCTGAGCGGGATCGCCGGGCGGGTGGTGGTGGACGGCTGGCCGACGGGCGTGACGGTCGCACCCGCCATGCAGCACGGCGGCCCGTACCCCGCCGCCACGACCCCGGCGACCTCCGTGGGAAGCGGCGCCATCGCGCGCTGGCTGCGTCCGGTCTGCTACCAGAACGTCCCCGACCCGCTGCTCCCGCCCGAGCTGCGGGAGGCCAACCCGCTCCGCCTTCCCCGCACGGTCGACGGCGTCCGCACGGTCTGACCGCGGCCGGCGGCGGGGCATGATGGACGTCGTGGTGCCGCTGCTGCATTCCCTGCCGGCCGAGCCGCTTCCCGACTGCGGTGAGACGACGAGCCGGCTCGCGCGGCGGGCGCTGCGCCCGTACGTCCTCGGCTACGGAGGCTTCCGCACCCGGGTCGACGGGCGCCTGCGGCGGCGGATGCTCCCGCTCACCGTCACCACGGTGATCGTGGACTTCGCGGGCCCCGGTGGCTGGGTGACCGGCCCGCGCAGCGTCCACGCCGTGCACGAGCTGGCCGAGTGGCGGCACGGTGTGGCGATCGGGCTGACACCGGCCGGGGTGTCGGCGCTGCTCGGCGTACCCGTGCCGGAGCTGGTCGGCGCGACCGTGCGCCCGGACGCGCTGCTCGGCCTCCGGGCGGCGGAGCTGGCCGACCGCCTGGGGTCCGCGCCCGGCTGGCCGCAGCGGTTCGCCCTGCTGGACGACCTGCTCGCCACGTGGTTGCGGCCGGACCGCCCGCCGGAGGACGCCGTCACCCGGGCGTGGTGGCGGCTCCAGCGCCCGGTCCGGGCGGTGGGGGAGGTCGCCGCCGGCCTGGGCATGAGCCGGCGCGGCCTGGAGCTGGGGTTCCGGCGGCACGTCGGCATGTCGCCCAAGACGGTGGCGCGCATCGGCCGGCTCCAGCACGCCGTGCACCGGCTCGGCCGGCCCGGCGCCGCGCTGGCCCTCGCCACCGACTGCGGGTACGCCGACCAGCCGCACCTGAGCCGGGAGGTCCGCGCCATGACCGGGCTCACGCCGACCGAGCTGTTCGCATTCCTTCAAGACCTGCGGCGGACGGCCAACTAGCCTGCCCAGCCATGAGCTTGAGCGGAAAGACCGCGATCGTGACCGGCGGCTCCCGCGGGATCGGGCGGGCCGTCGTGCGGCGCCTCGCCCGGGACGGCGCCGAGGTCGTCTTCACCTACCGGGAGAACAGGGCCGCCGCCGAGGAACTGGCCGGCGAACTGGACGGCGTGCGGGCGGTCCACGCCGACCAGGCCGACGTGAGCAGCCTCGACACGCTCTTCGCGGCGGTGCCCGACGGCCTGGACATCCTCGTGAACAACGCGGCGATCACCGCGCCCGTCCCCGTCACGGCGATGACCGCCGAGGACTTCGACCGGGTGATGACGGTCAACGCGAAGTACCCGGTCCTGGCCATGAGGCGCGCCGCGGAGGTGATGCGCGACCACGGCCGCATCATCAACATCTCCACACTGAACACCGTGGTGCCGGCGCCCGGCCACTCCCTGTACTGCGCCAGCAAGGCGGCGCTGGAGCAGTTCGCCGCGGTCGCCGCGCGCGAGCTGGGCGGCAGGGGCATCACGGTCAACACGGTCTCGCCGGGCGCGACCGACACCGACCTGCTGCGCGGGAGCAACCCGCCGGAGGCGCTGACGCAGGTGCCCGCGATGACCGCGCTCGGTCGCCTCGGCCGGCCCGAGGACATCGCCGACGTCGTGGCATTCCTCGCCGGGCCCGACGCCCGGTGGATCACCGGGCAGAACATCCGGGCCACCGGCGGCCTGCTCCTGTGAGGACTCCGCCCCGGGTCACTCCTGGTCGATGAGCGCCCGCAGGAACACCCGCTCGTCCTCCGGCACATAGGAGGCGTAGTAGTCGTACAGGTTCTGGCGGGCGATGCGCGCCGCCCCCGCGCCGTCACCGGCCCGCACCGCCTCGAGCACCTCGGCGTGGTGGGCGATGCTCTCCTCCATCTGCGCGGTGCGGTCCAGCGCGTGAGCGATCTTCTCGGCGATGAGCGTGAGCGCCACCGAGCGTACGACCTGGTTGCAGACCTGGAGCAGCCGGTTGCCGCTGGCCCGAGCGACGGCGTCGTGGAACGCCACGTCGGCGCGGCTGAACTCCTCGTAGCCGAGGGACACGCTGTCGCGCATGACCTTCAGGGCCGCGTCCATCTCGGCGAGCTGCTCCTCGGTGCGCAGCTTGGCGGCGAGCAGGTTGGCGGTCGCGTCCAGCAGCATCCGGAACTGGATGAGTTCGGTGAGGGTCAGCTCGGAGAGCCGGGCCAGGGTGGTCATCGACTTCTGGAGGGTGACCGGGGAGAACGGCACGATCTCCGCGCCCGCCGGGTCGCCCGCCCGGGACCGGACCAGGCCGTTGCTCTGGAGCACCCGCAGCGCCTCGCGCACCGTCGCGCGGCTGACCGAGAACTGCCGCACCAGGTCCCGCTCGGAGGGCAGTCGCTCGCCCGGGCGCAGCTCACCGCGCAGGATCGCCTCCTCGACCTGCTGCACGATCCGTTCGTACGCCCGCACGGGCTGGACCGGTTGGAATCGCGGCCGTTGGGCCACTGGCTACCCCCGTGGTGGAAGTCTGCAAGAGCGCTGGCGACCAGCGGAATCGCCGCGGTCGGGGCGAACCGATCCGGCCATTCGTGGCCGTCTGCCGGAAATGGTAACGCCTCACGGTGCCCGGCCGGCGTGGCGGCGAGGCCGCGCCGGCCGGGCCCGTGAAGCGGTCGTCCGCCTCGCGGTCAGCGCCGGGCGGCTGCTCGGCGCCGGATCAGCAGGGCACCGGCCAACCCCGCGAACCCGACGAGCGCCAGGAGCCCGTTGACCGGTGCGGGCCCGTCACCGCCGGACGAGGCGGTGGGGGTGAAGGCGACCGGTTGCGACTCGTCGCCCGCCCCGGCTCCGGACGTGCCGGCGGTCTGCCCGGTGGCCGACGCGCCGCCGACCGGCGGGGTCCCCTCGGAGACCTTGGCCGACGCGGCGGCCAGCGACTGGGCCGTGACCTCCGGCGCCACGCCGCGCTTGTCCGGCGGCAGGGGTGCGAGCTTCTTGCAGGCCGAGGGGTACCGGTCGCAGTAGCTCGTCGCCGTGCCGACGGTCCGGGCGTTGAGGATCGCGTGGCCCACGGCGCGGGTGAGCGTGTCGGCGGCGGCGTTGAAGATGCGGTTGAGCTGGCCGCCGTCGGCGTTGACGCGCAGCGGCGTGCCCTCGCCGGTGGAGACCGCGAAGACCGTGTCGCCGTCGCTGAGGGTGTGGATCGGGTTGATGGCGCGGGCCAGGCCGTCGTGCGCGTTCGTGGCCATGCGGGCCGCGGCGGCCTTCTCCAGCGGCGCGTTGGTGGCCACCACGGCGATGGTGGTGTTCATCGAGGGCTCGTCGGCCTTCGCGCCGGACGCGCCGGGCGGGTTGCACTCCTGCTTCTTCGGTGTGGTGAGGCCGCGGAACTCACCGGCGACCTCGAACCGGGCGGCCAGCAGCGAGCAGTCCCGTGCGTCCACGGGGGAGCCGACCGAGTTCACCACGACGATGGCGCCGACGACGATGCCGTTGTCGAGCACCATGCTGGCCGTGCCGACGCCGCCCTTCATGCCGCCGGAGCGGGCCCCGGTGCCGCCGCCCACGACGCCCTGCGCCACGGCGCCGGCGTGGGCGTTCTCGGCGGCGAGCCAGCCCCAGGCGGGGGTCGTGCGGGCCCGGATGTTGCCGCCCCGACCGAGATCGAAGATGTCGGCGGCCGGCACGATCGGAGCGACGCCGCCGCCGACCCGGACGCCCTCGCCGCGTTCCTCGAGCCACCGGATCACGCCGTCGGTGGCGGCCAGCCCGTACATGCTGCTCCCGCCGAGCATGACGGCGTTGACGCCGGGGTTGGAGTTGAGCGGGTCGAGCAGGTCGGTCTCCTTGGTGGCCGGCGCGCCGCCCTCCTGGTCGACGCCGGTCACGGACATGCGGGGGGTGTAGACGACGGTGGTGCCGGTGAGGTACGGGGCCCGGGTGGACTGGACCTGGCCGACCTGGATGCCCGGCACGTCGGTGATGGCGTTGTAGCGGCCGGGCAGGCCGGGAGTGTCCGCCGCGGCGGCGGGAGCGGATACGCCGACGACGGCGACCGAGCCCATGAGCGCCCCGGCGAGCACTGCGGCGGACCGCGATGCCATGGATGCCATGAGTTCCCCTCTCTACGGAGTGGCTGCCGGATCCTCCCGGGGGCGTGGGCAGGCGTCCCCGGTTCCGGCGAGAACCTTGGGGTGGAGCCCTTGACCTTTCCTGCGGGCGAGTGAGAGCGTTGGGTCCACTGAGGCTACTGGTCAGACCAGTTGACGTAAAGAGCGTCTTCAACGAACGGAGAGCTCGGCGTGCAGGACCTCCGCGTGGCAGTGATCCCCGGTGACGGTGTGGGTCCCGAGGTGGTCTCGGCGAGCCTGCCCGTGCTCCGCGCCGCCGCGGCGCGCGCCGGCGCCAGGCTGGATCCCGTCGAGTTCGACTGGGGCGGCGAACGGTACCTGCGCACCGGCCGGGCCATGCCCGCCGACGGCGCCGAGATCCTCCGCGGCTTCCCCGCGGTGCTGTTCGGCGCCGTCGGCCGTCCCGACGTACCCGACCACGAACTCGTCTGGGGCCTCATCATCGGGGTCCGTCAGGCCCTGGACCTCGCCGTCAACGTACGGCCCGTGCAGTCCTGGGCCGGTGTGCGTACGGTCCTGCGCGAACCCGACGGCGTCGACCTGGTCATCGTCCGCGAGAACACCGAGGGGGAGTACGTGGGCGTCGGCGGCCGTGCCCACGCCGCCACCGCGCACGAGCTCGGTATCGAGGTGGCCGTCCACTCCCGCACGGCGATCCTGCGCGCGGCCCGGTACGCCTTCGATCTCGCGCGGTCCCGGCGGGGCCGGGTGAGCCTCGTGACCAAGTCCAACGCGCTGCGCCACGGCTACACGCTGTGGGACGCGGTGGTCGCCGAGGTGGCGGCCGCGTATCCCGACGTCGAGTGCGAGCAGGTGCTCGTCGACGCGATGGCCGTCCGCCTCGTCCAACAGCCCCGCGACCTCGACGTGCTGCTGTGCAGCAACCTCTTCGGCGACATCCTCTCCGATCTCGCGGCCGTCCTGGCCGGGGGGATGGGCATGGCGCCGAGCGCCAACCTCCTTCCCGACGGGGACGCGCCGGCGCTCTTCGAACCCGTGCACGGCTCGGCTCCGGACATCGCGGGGCGTGGCGTGGCCAATCCGGTGGCGTGCATGCTGTCCGGAGCCATGCTCCTCGACCACGTCGGCCTGCCGGTGGCCGGGCGGATCGTCCGCGACGCGGTGGCCACCGCGCTGCGCGATCCCGCCCGGCACACACCCGACCTCGGTGGCAGCGCCACCACCAAGGAACTCGCGGCGGAGATCCTGGCCGTCGTGGAGAGCAGCACCGCACCGTGACCACGCCCCACCCGTCCGTTCGCACGCCCGGACCGGCCCCGCCCGGCCCCTGTCCCAGGAGAGAAGCCGTGACACGACCGCTCGCCCGGCTCGTGGCGGTGATCGCGACCGTCACGCTCGCGATCACCGCCGCGGGTTGCTCGTCGGGAACCTCGGGAGACTCCGCCACCGGATCCAGCCTGTCGGTCGGCTTCGTCGCCGAACCGGCCAACCTCGACTTCACGAGCACCGACGGCGCCGCCATCCCCCAGGCGCTGCTCGTCAACGTGTACGAGGGCCTCGTCAGGCTCGACCAGGACGGCAAGATCGTCCCCCTGCTCGCCGAGTCGTGGGAGGTCAGCCCCGACCGCAAGACCTACACGTTCCACCTGCGCGACAACGTGACCTTCACCAACGGCAAGACGTTCACCGCCGACGACGTCGTCTTCAGCATCAACCGGGTCAAGACCGACTGGAAGGTCTCCCTGAAGTCGGCCATGGACGTCGTGGCCAACGTGGAGAAGAAGGACGACGCCACCGCCGTCGTCACCCTGACCAAGCCGAGCAACTCGTGGCTGTACCGGATGACCACCCGGATCGGCGCGATGTTCAGCCGGGACGGCGTGGCCGACCTCGCCAACACGCCGGTCGGCACGGGCCCCTACAAGCTGGAGTCCTGGCGCCGCGGCGACGCCATCACGTTCTCGGCGAACGACTCCTACTGGGGCACGAAGCCGAAGCTCCAGAAGGTCGTGCTCAAGTACTTCAAGGACGCGACGGCGCTGAACAACGCTCTCCTGACCGGCGGCATCGACGTCATCTCGGCCGTCCAGGCCCCCGAGTCGATCCAGCAGTTCTCGGACACGTCGAAGTACGAGGTCATCGAGGGCACGACGACCGGTGAGGTCGTCCTGTCCTTCAACAACTCCAAGGCCCCGCTCAACGACCCGCGCGTGCGACGTGCCATCCGGCACGCCATCGACCACAAGGCGCTGCTGGACACCGCGTGGGCCGGCCGGGGCCAGCTGATCGGCACGATGGTCCCGCCGACCGACCCCTGGTACGAGGACCTGACCGGCCTGTACCCGCACGACCCGGCGAAGGCCCGGGACCTGCTGGCCCAGGCCGGGCAGACGCGGCTCAACCTCAAGCTGCGCATCCCCAACCTGCCGTACGCCGTCGCGTCGGCGCAGGTCGTCAAGTCGCAGCTCGACGCGGTGGGGATCACCGTGGACATCGAACCGCTGGAGTTCCCGGCCCGCTGGTTGGACGTCGTCTTCAAGCAGGCGGACTACGACATGTCGATCATCAACCACGTCGAGCCCCGCGACGTCACGGCGGTCTTCGGCAACCCGGACTACTACCTGCGCTACGACAACCCCCGGGTGCAGGAGCTGTTCGCCAAGGCGGACGCCGGCACCGAGGAGGAGCAGGTCACGGCGATGAAGGAGGCCGCGCGGATCATCTCCGAGGACGCCGCCGGCGACTTCCTCTTCCTGTTCCCCAACCTCATCGTCGCCAAGAAGGGGATCGCCGGCCTGCCGAAGAACCTGGTGTCCGAGTCGTTCGACCTGAGCGTGCTGTCCCCGTCCGAGGCGTAGCACGATGGGCCTGTACCTGCTCGTCCGCGCGGCGGTGCTCGTCGTGAGCACCGCCGTCGCCTCGGTCGTCGTCTTCGCCGTCATGGCGGTGCTTCCCGGCGACCCGGCCGAGGTGGCGCTCGGGGTCAACGCCACGCCCGAGGCGGTCGCGGCCAAACGCGCCGAGTTCGGCACCGACCGGCCCCTGGTCACCCAGTTCCTCGACTGGGTGTCCGGCCTCCCGACCGGCGACTTCGGCGTCTCGTACGTCACCTCCGACCACATCGGACCGCAGATCGTCGACCGGCTCGGGGTCACGCTCTGGCTGGTGCTGTTCGGGATGCTGACGGCCCTCGTGGTGGCGGTGCCGCTGGGCACCGCCGCCGCGGTCCGCCACCGCAGCGTCGGCGGACTGCTGCTGTCCGGGCTCAGCCAGGTGGGCGTGGCCGTCCCGGCGTTCCTCGCCGGCATCCTGCTGGTCTTCCTGTTCGCCGTCACCCTGCGGGTGCTCCCCTCCGGCGGCTACACCCCGCTGGGCGAGGACCCCGGCGCCTGGTTCCAGCAACTGCTGCTGCCGTCGCTGTCCCTCGGCCTGGTGCAGGGGGCGGTGCTCAGCCGCTACGTCCGCTCCGCGGTGCTCGACGTGATGCGGGAGGACTACATCCGCACCGCCCGCGCCAAGGGCCTCGGCCTCTACCGGGCGCTGTGGCGGCACGGCGCCCGCAACGCCGCGATCCCCGTGGTCACCGTCCTCGGCCTGCAACTGGCCACGCTGCTCATCGGCGCCGTCGTGGTCGAGCGGGTCTTCACCCTGCCCGGCCTGGGCAGCCTCCTGCTGGACGGGGTGGCCAACCGCGACCTGCTGCTCGTGCAGGGCACCGTCATGGTGCTCGTCGTCGCCGTGCTCGCCGTCAACTTCCTCGTCGACGTCCTGTACGCCGTGCTCGACCCGAGACTGCGGGGGGCCCGATGACCGCACTGGAGAACACCTCGCCCGCCGCGCGCGGGCGCCGGCGGTGGCGGCGCCTGAACGCCAGCATGCTCGTCGGCGGCGCCCTGGTGGCGCTCGTCGTGCTGGCCGCCCTCGTCTCGTTCGTCTGGACCCCGCACGACGCCGTGCACGTCGACGCGGCCCACCGGTTGGCGCCCGCCCTCAGCGACGGCTACCTCCTCGGCACCGACAAGTTCGGTCGCGACGTGGCGAGCCAGTTGCTGGTGGGAGCCCGCACCACGCTCTTCGTGGGGATCGTGGCCGTCGGCGTCGCCGCGCTGGTCGGCACCCCGCTCGGCGTCCTCGCCGGGATGGCCGGCGGCTGGCTCAGCGAGATCGTCATGCGTGCCAACGACCTGCTGTTCGCGTTCCCCGCGCTGCTGCTCGCGATCATGCTCGGCGCGGTGTTCGGCGCGAGCACCCTCACCGCCATGATCGCGATCGGCGTGGCCACGATCCCGGCCTTCGCCCGCGTCGCCCGCGGCCAGACCCTCGGCGTCATGCACACCGAGTACGTCCTCGCGGCCCGCGCCGCCGGCCGCTCCCGGCTCGCGATCGCGCTGCGCCACGTGCTGCCCAACATCGCCAGCATCCTCATCGTCCAGGCGTCGGTCTCGTTCGCCATCGCCATCCTGGCCGAGGCCGCGCTGTCGTTCCTGGGCTTCGGCACCCCACCACCCACCCCGTCCTGGGGACGGATGCTCCAGGAGTCACAGGAACTGCTCTTCTCCACGCCCCGCCTCGCGTTCCTGCCCGGCCTCGCGATCGCCCTGGCGGTCCTCGGCTTCAACCTGTTCGGCGACGGGCTGCGCGACTGGCTCGACCCCAAGCTGCGGGAGCACCGATGACGCACGTACCCGACACGGCCGTGGCGACGGGCCCGGTGCTCACCGTCGACGACCTGGGCGTCCAGGTGGGACCGGTCCACCTGGTGCAGGGGGTCGGCTTCACCATCGGCAGCGGCGAACGCGTGGGCCTCATCGGCGAGTCGGGGTCCGGCAAGTCCCTGACCGCCCTGGCACTGATGGGACTGCTCCCCGAGGGGCTGCGGGCCAGCGGGTCCATCCGCCTGCGGGGTGTGCCCGACGACCTGCTGGGCACCGGCGAGCGCCGGCTGGCGAAGGTGCGTGGCAGGACCGTGTCGATGGTGTTCCAGGAACCCATGACCGCGCTCAACCCCGTCATGCGCGTGGGCGACCAGGTCGCGGAGGTGATGCTGCTCCACGGCACCCGCAACAGCCGGGCGGAGGCGGCAGCCGCCGCCGTCGACCTGCTCGACCGGGTACGCCTGCCCGACCCGAGGGCGATGGCGCGGGCCTTCCCGCACCAACTCTCCGGCGGCCAGCGCCAACGGGTGATGCTCGCGATCGCGCTGGCCAACGATCCCGCCCTGCTGATCTGCGACGAGCCGACGACCGCGCTCGACGTCACCGTGCAGGCGCAGATGCTCGATCTCATCGGCGAACTCGCCGCCGAACGGAACACCGCGCTGCTCTTCATCACCCACGACCTGGCGGTGGTCGCCACGGTGTGCCAGCGCGTCCTGGTGATGTACGGGGGCCGGGTGGTCGAGACCGGTGACGTGTACGACGTGTTCACGACGCCCCGGCACCGCTACACCGAGGGGCTCATCGCCGCGTCCGACCTCTCCGTCGTCGACGAGAGGGGGCGCCTGCGGACGATCCCCGGCGCGGTGCCCAACGGCGGCGAGTTCCCCGACGGGTGCCTGTTCCGCACCCGGTGCCCGGCGGCGACCACGCGGTGTGAACGGACACCGGAGTGGTCCGGCGCACCGGGGCACGGATTCGCCTGCTGGCACCCGGTAGGGGAGGACCGGTGACCGAGACCCCGCAGATCGACCCCGCACCGGCCCCGCTCGCGGCGGCCACCCCGGACACCGCCGGCGACCCCGTCATCAGCGCCCGGCAGGTCGTCCGCCGCTACCGGCGCCCCCGCCGCTCGCTGACCCGCCCCGGCCCGGTCGTCGAGGCGCTGCGCGGCGTCGACCTCGACGTCGCGTACGGGCAGCGGCTCGGCATCGTCGGTGAGTCGGGCTCCGGCAAGTCGACCCTCATCCGGCTCCTCGCCGGCCTGGACCGTCCGACCTCCGGCAGCATCCGGTTCGCCGGGCGGGAGATCACCCGGCTTCCGGACCGGTCCCTGAGGTTCCTCCGCCGGGACCTGCAGATGGTCTTCCAGGACCCGATGAGTTCGCTCGACCCCCGGATGACCGTCGGCGACATCATCCGCGAACCGCTCGTGGCGCTCGGCCACCCCGACAGCCGGGCGCGGGTCGCGGAACTGCTCGACGCCGTCGGCCTGCCCGCCGCCGCGGCCCACCGTTACCCGCACCAGTTCTCGGGCGGGCAGCGGCAGCGGATCTCGATCGCGCGGGCCCTGTCACCCCGCCCCAAGGTCCTGGTCGCCGACGAGCCCGTCAGCGCACTCGACGTGTCCGTGCGGGCGCAGATCCTCAACCTGCTCATGGACCTGGTCGACGAGTTCTCCCTGACGCTGGTCTTCGTCTCCCACGACCTGTCGGTCGTACGGCACGTGTGCGACACGGTCGTCGTGATGCGCGACGGCGAGATCGTCGAGCGGGGCGCCACCGCGGCCGTCTACGAACGCCCGACACACCCCTACACCGAGGCGCTGCTGGCCGCGGCGCCCACGCTGCGGAAGGCCCTCGCGGCCCACGCGGCGGCACGGAACCGGAAGGAGCCGCAGGAACGATGAGGGTCTCGCCCGAGGTCGACGCCATCCGTATCGACGAGGACGGTGTGGTCGCCTTCACCCAGGCGCTGGTGCGCATCCCCAGCGTCAACGACCCCGGCAGCGGGCGCAGCGAGCAGCCCGCCGCCGACCTCGTCGCCGCCAAGATGCGCGAGTTCGGGTGGGAGCCCGTCGTCTCCGAGGCCGCCCCCGGGCGACCCAACGTGGTCGCCGTGGTCGACGGCGGCGGCGGTGACGGGCCGACGCTCATGTTCGAAGGCCACACGGACGTCGTCACCGAGGGCGCCCTCGACACCTGGACCGTCGACCCGTACGGCGCGGAGATCCGCGACGGCCGGCTCTACGGCCGCGGCTCCGCCGACATGAAGGGCGGCGTGGCGGCCATGCTGTACGCGGTACGTGCCCTGCAGCTCGCCGGGCCGTTCCCCGGGCGGATCAAGGTGTGCGCGCTCGCGGACGAGGAGGGGCTGATGCTCGGCGTGCACCACTTCGTGGACTCCGGGCTGGCCGCGGACGTCGACGCGGCGATCGTCTGCGAGCCCGAGGCGGGGGAGATCTGCCCCGTGTCGAAGGGGGCGCTGCGGTTCCGCGTGGACTTCCACGGCCGGATGGCGCACGGGGCCATGCCGCAACACGCCCGCAACCCCATCCGGACGGCCGGGGCGTTCGTCGTGCGACTCGCCGACCTCGAACGCGAGCTCCACGCCCGGCACGGCGCGCACCCGCACCTGGGCCTGCCGTACGTCACCCCGACGGTCGCCACCGCGGGCGACCTCGACCAGATCAACGTGATCCCGGCGTACGCCACCGTCGCGGTCGACGTCCGCACCGTGCCCGGGGTCGACCACCCGTCCCTCGTCGAGCGGGTCCGGGGCATCGCGGCGGCGCTCGGCGCCGACGACGAGGTGCGCGCCGAGGTCCACGTGCTCGTCGACCGGCCGCCGGTCGACACGCCCGTCGACGCCCCCGTGGTCGTCGCGCTCGCCGCGGCGCACACCGCGGTGACCGGCGAGGAACCGACGTACGGGGGAGTGCCGGGCACCACCGACGGCACGATCCTCACCGCGCGCGGCGGCGTGCCGAGCGTCGTCTACGGTCCCGGCGGGAAGTGGATCGCCCACCAGGCCGACGAGTACGTCGAACTCGCCGACATCGTGCGGTGCACGCGGGTGTACGCGGAGGCGGCCCGCCGGTACCTGAGCGCCTCCGACCGGACCGGCGCGCGGTGACCGCGCCGCGACCCGGGCCGAGCAACACCCTGACCGACGTCCCCGGCTTCCGCGTCGGACACCATCAGCGCACCGGAGACGGCTGGCTCACCGGCACGACAGTGGTCCTCGCGCCGCCCGGTGGCGCGGTCGGCGGGGTGGACGTCCGTGGCGGTGGCCCGGGCACCCACGAGACGGACGTCCTCGATCCCCGCAACCTCGTCGAACGGGCGCACGCCGTCGTGCTCGGCGGCGGCAGCGCGTACGGGCTGGCCGCGGTCGCCGGTGTGATGGACCGGCTGGCGGACGCCGGCACCGGTTTCCCGGTGGGCGCCGGGCCGGGTCAGGTGGTGCCCATCGTTCCCGCGGCGGTCCTGTTCGACCTCGGCCGCGGCGGCGACTTCCGCGCCACGCCCGGCCCGGACTTCGGTGCCGCGGCCCACGACGCGGCGACCGGCGCTCCGGTCGTCCTCGGCACCGTGGGCGCGGGCACCGGCGCGGTGGCCGGTGGGCTCAAGGGCGGCGTCGGGTCGGCCAGCGTCGTGGTGGAGGGGGTGACGGTCGGCGCCTTGGCCGTGGTGAACTCGGTCGGGTCGGCCGTCGATCCCGACACGGGCGAGCTGTACGGGAGCCGGTTCGGCCTGGCCGGCGAGTTCGACGCCCTGCTCCCGCCCGACCCGGAGGAGCGGGCGCGCGCCGCCGAGGCCGTCCGGACCCCGGTCGGTGGGAGCGTGGCCGCGTCCTTCCACACCACCATCGGCGTCCTGGCGACGGACGCGACCCTCACGAAGGCCCAGTGTCAGAAGCTCGCCGGCATCGGGCACGACGGCATGGCACGCGCCATCCGGCCGGTCCACTCGATGTTCGACGGCGACACCGTCTTCGCGCTGGCGTCCTGCGCCGGAGCCGCCCTCGACCCGCCCGCGTTCAACACGATCCTCGCGGCGGCGGCGGACGCGTTCACCCGTGCGGTGGTCCACGGCATGCTCGCCGCGACGAGCGCCGGCGGTCACCGCGCGTACGCCGACGTCTTCCCCCGTGCCGTTTCCCAGTGGAGGCGACGATGAACCACTTCGAGGCCCCGTACCCGGCCGGTCTGCCGATCGGCGACGGTTGGGTGCCCGCGCCCACCGCGCCGGTGCGGTTCCCGTACGACGGCTCGCCGGTGGCCCCCGCGCCCGTCGGCGACGCCGTGCTCGCCCGGACCGCGCTGGACGCCGCGGTGGCCGCCGCCGAGACGGTGGCCCGCCTGCCCTCGCACGTCCGCCGGGCGGCGTTGCTCCACGCCCGCGACGCGCTGGCCGCGCGGCGCGCCGAGTTCGAGCGGCTGCTCGTGCTGGAGACCGGCAAGCCGCTGGTCGACTGCCGGACGGAGGTCGCGCGCACCCTCGTCACGCTGGAGACGGCGGCCGAGGAGGTGGCCCGGCTGCACGGGGAGACGGTGCCCCTGGACCTACTGCCCTCCGGCGAGGGACTGATCGGGTTCTGGACGCGCCGGCCCGTCGGCGTGGTGGTGGGCATCGCCGGCTTCAACTACCCGCTGCTGCTCGCCACGCACAAGATCGCGCCGGCGCTCGCGGCCGGCTGCCCGGTGGTGTGCAAGCCCGCGCCGCAGACACCGCTGGCGACGCTGTGGCTGGCGCACCTGCTGCGTGAGGCGGGCGGGGCGGTCGGGATGCCGCCGGAGGCGGTGCAGGTCGTGACCGGTGGGGTGGACGTCGGGGAGACGCTGGTGACCGACCGGCGGGTGGGCGCCGTGTCGTTCACCGGGTCGGCCGCCGTGGGGCACACCATCGCCCGGGCCGCCGCGCCCACCAAGGTCCTGCTCGAACTCGGATCCAACGCGGCCCTCGTGGTGGCCGCCGACGCCGACGTGGCCGCCGCCGCGGACGCCGTCGTGCGGGGCGGCTACTACGCCTCGGGGCAGGCGTGCATATCGGTGCAGCGCGTGCTGGTGGAGGCGCCGGTGGCCGAGGAGTTCCTCGGCCTGCTGGCCGACCGGGTCGCCGCGATACCAGTGGGCGACCCGCGCGACGAGAGCACCCGGGTGGCGGCGTTGATCGACGCGCGGTCGACCGGGCGCGTCCGCGGCTGGATCGCCGACGCCGTCGCGGCGGGCGCGAAGGTCGTGGCCGGCGGCGACGACGGGCCGGTGCTCCGACCGGCCGTCCTCACCGGCGTGCCCGACGGCCTGCCCGCGTGGGACGAGGAGATCTTCGGCCCGGTGGTCTGCGTCCGGACGGTCCCCGACGTGGACACCGCCCTGGACCTGGTCAACCGGTCCCGCTACGGCCTGCACGCGAGCGTCTACACCCGTTCGCTGGCGACCGCCTTCGCGGCGGTGGAACGGCTCCAGGTGGGCGGAGTCGTGGTCAACGAGGTGCCCGGATTCCGCGCCGACAACATGCCCTACGGCGGCGTCAAGGACTCCGGGGTCGGCCGGGAGGGCCCCCGCTTCGCGGTGGAGGAGCTGACGGTGACCCGGATGGCGATCATCCGGCCGATGTGACCGGCGGCCCCGCCGCCGGGCCCGACACGGTCGCCGTGCACCGGGCCGGCCACTGTGCCGGCCCGGGCGCGGGGCGTCAGTTGGGCGGCTCGAACCGGCCGTCGACCGCGGTCCACCCGCCGTCGACGACCAGGCAGGTGCCGGTCACGAAACTCGCCGCGTCGCCGGCGAGGTAGACGACCGCTCCGGCCATCTCCTCCGGGCGCGCCCAGCGTCCCAGCGCGCTCTTGGCGGCGTACGCGTCGTACCAGTCGGGGTTGGCCTTGATCTGGGCGGTGAGGGGCGTCTCCACGACGCCGGGAGCGACGGCGTTGACGCGCACGCCGCGCGGCCCGAGTTCGGCGGCCGCGGTCCGCAGCAGCTGCACGAGGCCCGACTTGGTGGCGGCGTACACGCCCTGGCCCGGCTCCACCGTGAAGGCGCGGATCGAGGAGAAGCCGATGATGCTGCCCCGACCGCGCTCCGCCATCCCGGCGCCGAAGGCCCGGACCAGCGCGAAGGAGGCGGCCAGGTTGAGCCCGACCACCCGGTCGAACTCCTCCTGCGTGTAGTCCAGCAGACGCTTGCGCACGTTCGTCGCGGCGGTGAACACGAGGACGTCGACGTCACCCAGCTCGGCCGCGGCCCGGGCCACCGCGCCGCCGTCCAGGACGTCCACCGTGTACGGCGAGCCGCCGGCCAGCTCGGCGGTCAGGGCGGCGGACTCGGCGTCACGGTCGGCGCAGACGACCTCGGCGCCGTGGGCGGCCAGGGCGCGGGCACACTCGCGGCCGATGCCGCTGCCGGCACCCACCACCACGGCCCGTCGACCGTCGAGCCGGAAGAGCTTGTCGTACGCAGGCATGGCCCCCACCCCTCGTCGTCGGCCGACGTGTTCGCGCGCGGATCTTCCCGGGGTACCGGTCGGCGTGCTCCGCCGACCTCACCACCCCAACCTACTACCGCCACCCACCCGGTGATCAAGAGCGAGGTGGGTGTGGATGCCGCGCGCGGCGGGGCCGTCACCGGCCGAGGAAATCCTCGACCACCGTGGCCAACCGGACCGGCGTCTCGTACATGGCGTAGTGCCCGGCGTTGGCGAGCACCTCCAGCCGCGCGTTGGGGTAGTGCCGCATCCAGGTCTCGCGCATCATGTCGGCGCCGAGCGCCGGGTCGTGCTCGCCGACCACGGCGAGCGCCGGCACCGGACTGCCCTTCACCTCGTCGGTGAGGTCGGTACGCGCCCAGGCGGTGAGATAGGCGCCGAACGCCTCCGGGGTCGAGTGGTCGAGGGAGAACCGGACCATCTCGTCCAGCCATCGCCCGGACAGCCGGTTGCCGGTGGTGAGGTCGATGATGGCCCGCCGGTTGTCCGGGTTCGCGGCGGCGCCGTCGAACAGCGCCCAGCTCTGCAGGTCGAACGGCACGCCGCCGGCGGGCACCGGGCTGATGCCGACGAGACGGTCCACCCGCTCGGGCGCGTCGGCGAGCACGCGCTGGGCAGCGCTGCCGCCCATGGAGTGCCCGACCAGGGCGAACCTGTCCCAACCGAGGGAGTCGGCGAGGTCCAGCGCGTCGCGGGAGATCTCGGCGAGCGTGTACTCGCCGGCCACCCCGGCGCGCGCCCCGTACCCCCGGTAGTCCAGGAACGCCCAGGTGAACCGCTCGACGTCGACGAGGTCGGGCAACCAGCCCCAGCCGCGCGCCGACCCGAACCATCCGTGCAGGGCCAGCACCCGCCGCGGGCCGTGGCCGACGCTGATGTGGCTGATCGTCATGACGGTGACCCCTCCGCTCCAGGCTGTGGCGTCCGCAGTGAACGTCGCGGCAGCCCACCCGGGGAACGCTCGTGTCGCGAAGGCGACGGCGGGGCGCGTCCGGTGTGGCGGAGCGGCTCGGCCGCCGGACCGGTCCGGCCGGGAAGATCGACCGTTCGGGTTGCCTCCCGCCCGCCGGAACGGTAGGCAGGAGGTGCACCCGCGTCGATCTGGGGAGACCACATGAGAACTCGGGTCCTCGTCACCGCGACCGTCGCCCTGGCCACGCTCGTGGCCGGCGCCCCTCCCGCACAGGCGAAGCGGACCGAGCCGCCGAAGCAGCCGGTGGCCGTCGGGTACGGGGGCGCCGTGTCCACCGTCGACCCGACCGCCACGGCCGTCGGGCTCGACGTGCTGCGGCGCGGCGGCAACGCGGTCGACGCGGCGGTCGCCGCGGCCGCGACGCTCGGCGTCACCGAGCCCTTCTCGGCCGGCATCGGCGGCGGTGGCTTCCTCGTCTACTACGAGGCGAGGACCGGGCGCGTGCACACCATCGACGGCCGCGAGGCGGCGCCCGCGTCGATGACCGCGACGAGTTTCGTCGACCCGGCGACCGGGCAGCCGTACCGCTTCGACGAGGCCCGCATCAGCGGCCTGTCGGTCGGCGTTCCCGGCACGCTGCTGACCTGGCGGGACGCGCTGGCCCGCTGGGGCACGCGACCGCTCGCGCAGATGCTCCGGCCTGCCGCGCGGGTCGCCGAGGAGGGGTTCACCGTCGACGAGACCTTCGCGAGCCAGATCGCCGCCAACCAGGCCGCGTTCGCCCAGTTCAGCTCGACGAGCGCGCTCTACCTGCCGGGTGGCCGGCCCCCGGCGGTGGGCAGCACCTTCCGCAACCCCGACCTCGCCGACACGTACCGCCTGATCGCCCGGCGCGGCACCGACGTCTTCTACCGGGGCGAGGTCGGCCGCGACCTGGCCGCCACGGTCACGCGTCCGCCGCTCGCGGCGCGGCCGACGGAGTCGTGGCCGTACCCGATCCGGCCCGCGACGATGACCACCGCGGACCTCGCGCGCTACCGCACCCGCTTCCCGGCGCCGACCCGCTCGGACTACCGGGGCTACGAGGTGTACGGCATGTCGACGCCGTCCAGCGGCGGGGTCGCGGTCAGCGAGGCGCTCAACATCCTCGAACGGTTCGACCTGCGGTCGATGACCCCCGCCCAGGCGATGCACCACTACCTGGAGGCCAGCGCGCTGTCGTTCGCCGACCGCAACCGGTACGTCGGGGACGACACCTCCCAGCGGATCCTGCGCGAGCTGGTGACGGACGCGTACGCCGGGGAGCGCGCGTGCCACATCGACCCGTCGGCGGCGCTGCCCAAGCCGGTCGCACCGGGCGTGCCCGACGGAAGCTACGGCGGCTGCCCGGCGGCCACGGCCGCCGACACCCGCGACGACCGCATGAGCACCACCAACCTGACGGTGGCCGACCGGTGGGGCAACGTCGTCGAGTACACCCTCACCATCGAGGCGACCGGCGGCAACGGGATGGTCGTGCCGGGTCGGGGCTTCCTGCTCAACAACGAGCTGACCGACTTCAACTTCGCGCCCACCCAGGGGAGCGCGCCCGACCCGAACCTGCCGGCGCCGGGCAAGCGGCCGCGTAGCTCCATGTCGCCCACCATCGTGCTGGCCGACGGACGGCCGTTCCTGGCCGTGGGCACCCCCGGCGGCGCGACGATCATCACGACCGTCCTGCAGATGCTGGTCAACCGCATCGACCGCGGAATGACCCTGCCCGAGGCGCTGGCGGCGCCCCGGGCGTCGCAGCGCAACGGCGCCAGCACCCAGGCCGAGCCGGCGTTCGTCTCCGCGTACGGGGAGGGCCTGCCGCCGGGCCACGTCTTCGCGCCCACCGCGGAGATCGGCGCCGCGACCGGCATCGAGTTTCTCCCCGACGGCCGTGTGCTCGCCGCCGCCGAGCCCGTACGCCGCGGCGGTGGCGCGGCGGCCGTCGTCGGCCGCTGGGCACGCCCCTGACGGTCCCCGTCCCGCGACCGCCGCCGGTCCCCGGTGGCGCTCGGCGGCGACCGGCCCCGCGGTAGGCGGCCGTGCCGGTAATGTCCGGATGTGTCGAGGCCGGGCCCCGGCCGCCCGGGCCATCTCGCCGGACGCGGCCGTTCGCCGCAGGGAGGTCCGCCGTGAGCGAGCGGCAGCAACGGGGCGCGCCGGACGACGGGTCCGCGTCCCGGCCACTGGGCGCCACGACCGCGCACGCGCACGACACGGTGCGGCTCGCGCTGGTCGTCGGGGCGCTCGGCGTCGTGTTCGGTGACATCGGCACCAGCCCGATCTACACCATGCAGACGGTGTTCAACCCCGGCGACCCCCATCCCGTCCCGATCAGCACCGAGAACGTGTACGGGGTGGTGTCGCTCGTGTTCTGGTCGGTGATGATCATCGTCACCGTCACCTACGTGCTGCTCGCCATGCGCGCCGACAACGAGGGCGAGGGCGGCATCATGGCGCTCATCACGCTGCTCCGGCGCCACAACCCGAAACGGGCCGCACGGACGGCCGTGCTGCTGGCCGGACTGGGGGTCTTCGGCGCCGCGCTGTTCTTCGGCGACAGCATGATCACCCCGGCGATCTCGGTGCTGTCCGCGGTGGAGGGCCTCAAGGTCATCGAACCGTCGCTGCACGAGCTCGTCGTACCGATCACCGCGGTGATCATCCTGGTGCTGTTCCTGGCGCAGCGGAGGGGGAGCGGCACGGTGGGCCGCCTGTTCGGCCCCATCATGATCATCTGGTTCGTGACGATCGCCGCGTGCGGCGTACGGGGCATCGCCGGAAACCCCGAGATCCTCCGGGCGCTGTCGCCCGCGTACGCGCTGGACTTCCTGGTCGGCCGCTTCGACGCGGCGTTCTACGCCCTCGCGGCCATCGTGCTCGCCGTCACCGGCGCCGAGGCGCTCTACGCCGACATGGGGCACTTCGGCCGGCGCGCGATCACCCGCGCCTGGGTGGCCCTCGTCTTCCCCGCCTGCGCGCTCAGCTACCTCGGGCAGGGCGCGTTGATCCTCGCCGACCCCGGCCACGTCAGCAGCCCGTTCTTCCTGCTCGTGCCCGAGTGGGCCCGGCTGCCGCTGGTCCTGCTGGCGACCGCGGCGACGGTGATCGCCTCCCAGGCGGTGATCAGCGGCGCGTTCTCGGTGGCGTCGCAGGCCGCGGAACTCGGCTACCTTCCGCGACTGCGCATCCTGCACACCTCCGAGTCCACGGCCGGCCAGGTCTACGTGCCGTGGGTCAACTGGCTGCTGCTCGTCGCCGTGCTCACCCTCGTCCTCGCCTTCCGCAGCTCGACGGCGCTGGCGTACGCCTTCGGCATGGCGGTCACCGCGACCATCACCATCACCACCCTCATGTTCTTCTACGTGGGCCGGTGGCGGTGGAACGTGCCGCTCTGGGTGCTCGCCGTGGGTGCGGTCCCGCTGCTGCTCGTCGACCTGCTCTTCGTCGCCGCCAACGGGACCAAGCTGCTCCACGGCGCGTGGCTGCCGCTGCTCATCGGCCTGGCCGCCTTCACCGTCATGACCACCTGGCAACGCGGGCGGGAGATCGTCACCGCCGAGCGCCAACGCCGGGAGGGCTCACTGCGCGACTTCGTCGTGCGGCTGCGCGGGGACGGGGCGCTGACGCGGCGCGTCCCGGGCACCGCGGTGTTCCTCAACCGGGGCAAGGAGACCGCTCCGCTCGCCATGCGCGCGAACGTCGAGCACAACCACGTACGCCACGAGCACGTCCTGATCCTCTCGATCGACACCCAGCCGGTGCCCCGGGTGCCGCCTGAGCAGCAGATCGTCGTCGACGACCTCGGCTTCGCCGACGACGGGATCACCCACGTCAGCGCCCGGTTCGGCTACATGGAGACGCCCGACGTGCCCGAGGTGCTGCGGCGGCTGGGACCGGACGCCACCGAGGGACAGCTGGACGTCGACGAGGCGTCGTACTTCCTGTCGAAGATCGAGCTGCGGTCCGGCACGCGACCGACCATGCCGCGGTGGCGAAAGCGGCTGTTCATCGCCACCTCGTACATCACCGCCGACGCCGCCGAACACTTCTGCCTGCCGCGCGAGCGCACCGTCATCATGGGCTCGCACATCGAGCTGTAGTCGTGGCGCCCACGCCGGTGGTCGGCGGCCGGCGTTGCCGCCACCCGGCACGGTCCGGGGCGTTTCCGATCCCGACCCCGGGGAAGCCTGCGGGCATGGCCGAGACCTTCGCGGACCAGGACCTCACGACCCTGCGGTCGATCGCGCGCGGCGCCGGGATACCGGACACCGACGACATGTCGCACGACGAGCTGGTCGACATGCTGCGCCGGGCCGGGCTGGCCGACACCGCCGGCGGGCCGGCCGACACGAGGCTCGCCGAACCGGGCGCACCGGCCGGCTCCGGCGTGTACCACGGCCGGGGTGTCGGGCGGCGGGAGTCCGCCGGCGGCCCGGGCGCGCAGACGGCGGCCGGGGAGCCCGACCAGCCGACGGAGGATCCCGCCGGCTTGTCCGATCTGCCCCGCAGCGGTCTCACCCTGGGGGACGAGAGCACGGGCGGGCGGGCCGCCGAGGAGTCGATCGGCGCGCGGCCGGGCGAGTCCGGCACGGAGATCGACGACCGTACGCAGCGCTAGGGGTGCTCGCCGCGCGGTGCCCGGCGCTCGCGGGGCCGGGGCCGGCGCGGACGTCGTCCACGCCGGCCGTCACATCGCGGACGCCGTCCCGGCGGAGGCCGGGATGCCGTTGACGAGCAGCCGCAACCCATGGTCGAAGTGCTCCTCGCCGTGCGGGGCCGGCACGTGCGCGAGTGCCGCGTGCAGGTGCGGGTGACGGTGCGGATCGACGGCCCGGGTGAGTCGCGTCGTGGCCGGTGCCCCGTCGTCGGGCAGGCCGGCGGCGAGTTGCTCCTCGGCGGCGTGGCCCACGACGTAGTACGTGACGGCGTCGGCGGTCCACGCCGCGTCGCGGTGGGACATGCCGGCGTCGCGCAGTGCGGCGATCATGGCTTCGCCGTAGTCGAGCGCGTTCGGCAGCGGGAAGAAGAGGCTCGCGAAGAGGCGCGCCCCGTCACGGCGTGCGAGCAGCGCGCGCCGTAGGCGGTGGGCGAGGCCGGCGACCCGCGCGTGCCACGGGGCGTGCGGGTCGAGATCGTCGACGATCCCGGCGAGCATGGCGTCGGCCATCGCCTCCAGCAGCGCCTGCTTGCTGCGGAAGTGCCAGTAGGTGGCGCCGTTCTGCACGCCGAGCCGGGCCGACAGCCGCCGCATCGTCAACTGCTCCAGCCCGACCTCGTCGAGCACGTCCACCGCCGTGCTCAACACCTGCTCCTTGCTCAGCCGCATCGTTGCCCGCTCCGGAAAAGGTTTGACGACCTCCCCGAGTATGCCCCAGACTTCAACGCCGTTGAACTTCAACAGCGTTGAAGTTCGGTCGTCCACGGAGGGGAGGGGCGCCGATGCTGCCGAGGAACACCGCCTAAGACACCCGGGGCCGCCCTCGACGGGCGGTCACGCCGCCCGACCCGATCAGAAGGAACAAAGCATGCGTACCGTCAACTTCTCCGACGACGGCGTCGAGGTCGTCGACGCGCCCGACCCGCTCGTACCACCGGGGCGCCTGCTGGTGCGCACGGAGGCCGTCGGGGTCGGGGTCGGGCTCGTCCGCCTGCTGGCCGCCTCCCGCGGGCGCGCCGAGCCGGTGCGCCCGGGCGGCGAGATCGTCGGGACCGTGGCCGCCGTGGGCGCCGGCGTGTCCGGGTTCGAGGTGGGCGACCGGGTGGGCGGGGTCGTGTTCGAGGACGCGTACGCCGATCTCGTGCTCGCCGACCCACGGCTGGTGGCCCGGGTGCCCGGCGAGGTCGGGGCCCCGGCCGCCGTGTGCCTGGTCCGTGGTGGCCTGATCGCGCTCAGCGCCCTGCGGGCGGGACGCTTCGCGCCCGGCGAGTCGGTCCTGGTGACCGCCGCCGCCAGCGGCACCGGGCACCTGATGGTGCAACTGGGCCGGGCGTTGGGCGCGTCCCGGGTCGTCGCCGCGGTGGGATCCCCGGAGAAGGCCCCGTTCGCGCGCGACTGCGGCGCCGACGAGGTCGTCACGTACGCCGAACCGTCCTGGGGTGAACCGGTCGACCTCGTCCTGGACGGCGCCGGCGGCGACCTCGTGCGACGCGGCGTGGACATGCTGGCTCCCCTCGGCAGGATGGTCGCGTTCAGCGCCGCCGGCGGCACCGTGGACGTGAGCAGCCTGCTGGGCGGCATGAGGAGCGTCCTCGGCTTCACGATCGGCACGCTCGACCGGACCCGGCCCGACCTGGTGAACGGGTACCGGGCGCAGGTGTGGGACCTGCTGGCCCGCGGCGCGCTCCGCCCCCGGTGCGTCGAGTTCGGGTTCGACCGCCTCGCCGCCGCCGTCGGGCTGGTGGCGTCGCGCGGAAATTTGGGCCGGGTCGTGGTGACGACCGGCGGACGGTCCGCCGCGCCGAGCCCCTGACGGGCGCTCGTGGCCGGCGGAGCCGCGGGGCCCACGCGGAACCACGCGCGGGCGTGAGGGGACTGCCGTCGTGCCCGCTCGCTGGCAGGATGCGGGAAGGCGCGCACCCCCGCACCCGATGGAGAGCAGATGGCATCCTCCCCGGCCCGGATCTTCGCCGCACTGAACGCGGAGCGGCCACCCGAGCGGGCCACTCCGGTCATGGGCAGGGCCATCGTGATCGGCGGCAGCGTGGCCGGGCTGCTGGCGGCCCGGGTGCTGGCCGGCCACGCGGAGAGCGTCGTCGTCATCGACCGCGACGACCCGCGGACGGCCGGCGCCCGGCCCGGAGTGCCACAGGGTACGCAGCTGCACGCGCTGCTGCCCGGCGGCTTCCTGCTGCTCGAACGGCTGTTCCCGGGGTTCCGGGAGCACGCCCTGGCCCAGGGGGCGGTCGAGGCGCTGCCCGCCGGCCGGCGCAGCTACCTCGACGGTCGGCTGAAGGTGGTGGTGCCCGACGACGCCGACAGCCTGGCGGGCACCCGGCCGTTCCTGGAGGGGCTGATCCGCCAGCAGGTGCTGCGACTGCCCAACGTCGAGACCCGGACCGCCCGCGCGACGGGTCTCGTGTTCGACGGCGCGGTCACCGCCGGCGTCCGCTACGACGACGGCGGTGCGCCCGGCGTCGAGCGCGGCGATCTCGTGGTGGACGCCATGGGACGGTCGAGCCGCCTCTCCGACTGGCTCGAGCGGGCCGGCGGGGAGCGGCCGGCCACCCGGCGGATGCGGGTCGACCTCAACTACGCGACGGCGCTGTTCCGGCGCCGGGAGACGGACCCGCGACCCACCCTCGTCATGGCCCTGCACAGCCCGGCGGCGTCGTCGGACGTGGCCGGCGCCGCGTTCTTCGCCGTCGAGGACGGCCGGTGGATGGCCATGATGGCCGGCTACGGCGACAGCCATCCCGGGCGCACGGCCGACGACTTCGTCCACCGGTTGCGGTCGCAGTTCCCGCCGGAGTTCGGCGAACTCGCCGGCAACGAGATGCTCGGCGACGTGCGGACGTACCACCACGCCGACAGCCGGCGGCGGGAGTTCCACGCGCTGCGGCGCCTGCCCGCCCGTCTCGTGAGCGTCGGGGACGCGGTCGCCTCGTTCAACCCCGTGTACGGGCAGGGGATCACGGCGGCGGCCCTGCACGCGGCCTGCCTGTCGCGGTACGTGCGCGCGAAGCCGGATCCCGACGCGCCCGCCCGCGAGTTCTTCGCGTTGCAGAAGGTCGTGGTCGACGCCGCCTGGTCGACGTCCACCTCCGCCGACCTCGCCCTGCCGCACGTGGACGGTCCCTACCCGCGCGGCCACCGGTTGCGGAGCTGGGTCAGCCGGCAGATCGTCACGGCGACGATCACCGACGTGGCCGTCGCCCGCCGGTTCAACCGCGTCGTCTCCCTGTCCGCGCACCCGAACTCGCTGGTCACTCCCGGCGTCCTGCTGGGCGCGCTGCGCGCCAACCGGCGAGCCCGGTGAGCCTACCGGCCGGGGCGGACGTCACGGCACCAGGCGCTTCTCGAACCAGTGGTCGGCGTAGCGCTCGGTGTTGTACGGCTCGATCTCGCGGTAGCCGGCGGCCCGGTACATCGCGATCGCCTCGGTGAGGGTGCGGTTGGTGTCCAGCCGTACGGTGTCCCAGCCCCGCTCCGCGGCGTACCGCTCCAGTTCGTCGAGCATCCGCCGGCCGATCCCCAGGCCGCGCACGCTGTCGGCCACCCAGACGCGTTTGATCTCCGCGGGCGCGTCCCGGTGGAGCTTGACGGCGCCGCAGCCGACGGGTTCGGCGTTCAGGGTGGCGAGCAGGAACACCCCGGCCGGCGGGACGAGTTCGTCGTCGCGCACCGGGTTGCTGAGGGCCGGATCGAACCCGTCGTCGAAGCGCCGCGCCACGTCCCGGGTGTAGGCGCGCAGGCAGGTGCGGGCGCGCGGGTCGCTCGGCGGGCACGGCGCGATGACCACCATCGACGCGACGAGCAGCCGCTCCACCTCGGCCATGGCCGCCACGAGCCGTTGCCGATGCGGCGCGGCCAGTGGTTCGAGGATCGACCAGGCGAACTCGTCGGAGCGCCGGTCGAGCTCGGCCCACTCCGTACGGCCGGCCGGGGTGAGCGCCGCCGTCCGGACCCGCCCGTCGCCGGTGCCGTCCGCGGGGCCCACCGTGACCAGGCCGTCGTTCTCGAGGGCACGCAGCAGCCGGCTGAGGTAGCCCGAGTCCAGCCCGAGCCGGGCCCGCAGCGCCGCCACCTCCGCGCCGCCGGGGCCGATCTCCCACAGCAGGCGTGCCTGCGCCAGGGGTCGGCCCCGCGCCATGTACTCGTCGTCGAGCGCGCCCACCCGTTGGGTGACCGTCCGGTTGAACCGCCGCACGGCGGCGATCAGGTCGTGGCTCATGTAGCTGACTTTAGTCAGGTATCGGCGACCGGTGGTACGCGACCCCCGCGGCGGCCGGTTCGCGGGTGCCGTGCCCGGTCCCCTCTGAAGGGTGCGCGGACTCGGGGAGAACCCCGGCCCGGTTCCGGGTTTCCTCCGATGCCGCCCGGCGGCCGGCCCGGTGACCATCGGAGGCATGGTCAAGCGTTGGCGTCAACTCACCGTGTGGCTGCACATCCTGACGTCGGTCGGATGGATGGCGCAGGCCATGACGCTGTGCGTGCTCCTCGCCGTCGGCCTCGCCGCGGACGGTTCCGCCGCGCGTGACGCGGCGACCTCGATGGCGCACGTCGTCGACGGCCGACTGCTCGCCCCCATGGCCGGCGTCTCGGCCTGTACCGGAATCGTGCTGGCGGCGGCCACCCCGTGGGGCTTCTTCATCCACTGGTGGGTGCTGGCCAAGTTCGCCATCAGCATGGTGCAGGTGTACCTCGGGATCTTCGTCCTGTCGCCGACGCTGACCGACGCGATGACCGGCGGGCCCACCCTGCGCCTCGTGGTGGGCACGGCGTTGATGGCGAGCGCGATCGCCTTCCAGGGCTGGCTGTCGGTGCGCAAGCCGTGGGGGACGGTTCGCGGGGGCCGCCGGGCCACGGGTCCCTCGGGGCCCCGGTGGGTCTTCGTCGCCACCGTCCTGGGCGGGCTGGCCGAGCTGACGCTCGCCCTCGTCCTCGGCCACCCGTTGCCGCTGCTGTCTCTGATCCTCATCATCGTCGTGCTCTCGTGCCGGCCGCGCTGGTCCGGCGCGCGGCGGCTGCGGCCGGCCCGGGCGTGAGACGGGCGGCCCGGTCGAGCGCGTCGCGGGCCCGCCGCGGTCGGGCCGGGCCCGCCGGCGCCGCGTGGGGGCGACGCCCGGAGCCTGGACCCCTCCGTCAGGCCGGGACCGCCACGTCGCCGGACGCCGGCCGCTCGTCGGACCGGTCCGCCCGCGGTGGGTGCGGACGCCGGTAGCGCCGCTGGTGGGCGAGACCGAGGACGACTCCGGCGGCGACCAGCAGGACGGACGCGACGGCGACCGCGGGGTAGCCGAACCGCTCGGCGGCCGCGAGACCGACGGCCGAGGCGACGAACGAACAGACCAGCCCGAACGAGGACAGGACCGTGAAGTCCGTGCCTCCGGTGCCCGCGCGCGAGTAGTCCATGTTCACCGTGTAGAGCACGACGTTGGCGACGGTGTACGCCGCCAGGAAGCAGCAGAGCGCCGCGACCGTCCCGGCCAACGGCGCGTGCCCACGCATCAGTGGCAGCAGGAGCACCGTCGACAGCGCCAACCCGACGCCGCCGGCCACCAGCACGCCGCCGCGCCCGTATCGGGCGATCCCGGCCCCGGCCAGCAGACCGGCGACGATCGCCGGGGCGCTGGTGACCACCCCGGTCACCACGCCGATCCGGCCCAGCGACCATCCGGCGTCCACGAGGGCGGGCGTCACCAGGGCGTACGCCATCCCCGCGCCGACGTAGACCAGCGGCACCACCCCGAAGGTCCATTGTCGGCACCCGGGCTGCCCGAACACGGACAGCAGCGCCCGGTACGCCGTGCCGACCCCGGCGATCCGGTCGGTGCGGGGTGGCTCCCGGAACCGCCACGCCACCGCGATTCCGGTCGCCGTCAACGCGGCCAGCAGGCCGATCGCGGGCGCCCAGCCGAACCGGTCGTAGACCAGCACGCAGGCGCCGCCGCCGAGCAGGTTGCCGAGGTAGCTGGCGGCCACCTGGATGCCGTTGCCGAGCCCGCGGGCGGAGTCGGAGAGCAGCCGCACGGCGACGGCGTCGACGGCGATGTCCTGTGTGGCGGAGAAGAGGACGTAGGCGGTGCAGAGGGCGATGACCGGCCCGAGCTGCGCGGCCGGACGGGAGAACGGCAGCAGCGCCAGCAGGGCCAGCACCAGCGCGGACTGGAGGACGACCAACCAGGACCGGTAGTGCCCGTGGCGGCGGGATCCGTAGCGGTCGAGGATCGGCGCCCAGAGGAACTTGATCGGCCAGACCAGACCGACGACCTGGAGCAGGGCGAGCGTGTCCAGGGAGGTGCCGCCGTCGCGCAGGATCGCGGTCAGGCCGACGGTGATGAACCCGATGCCGAGGTACTGCGTGACGTACAGCGTGGTCAGCGTGCCGAGACGGCTCGTCACGTGGCTCTCCAGTAGCCCAGCGAGGTCAGCTGGCGCCGGTCGACGCCCAGGGTGCGCCGGATGTGCCGGGTGATGCTGCGGGTGGTGGCCGCCTCGGCCGCCACCCAGTAGTGGGCGGCGTCGCTGACCGGCAGCGCGGCGCAGACCGTGTCGACCAGGTGCCGGCCGGCCTCCCGGCGCGGCACCCAGGTGACCTCGTGGTGTGCCCGCGCCCGTGGCGCGAGCGCCTTCTCGCCCTCGTGCGCGTACTCCAGCCAGATCGTGGCGGGGATGTCGGCGCCGGCGTCGAGCAGGCTGTTCACCGCCGGCAGGGACGCCGCGTCGCCGACGAGGTAGAGGTGCCGGGGCGCGGGGTCCGGAAGGGTGAAGGCGCTGCCCTGCACGGTCGCGGCGATGGTGTCGCCGGGCCGGGCCGTCGTGGCCCAGCGGGCGGCGCAGCCGTCGTGCAGGGCGAACTCGAGGGTGAACCGGCCGGTGGCCGGGTCGGGGTCCACGAGCGTGTACGCGCGCTGGTGCGCCCGACCGTCGTTGTCGAACCAGAGCCGGATCCACATGGTGGGGTGCACGCCGCAGCTCTCCAGCAGCCCGCCGTCATCCATGAGCAGGCGTTGGTAGTGCCCGTCGACGGACTCGGTGGCCAGGACGGTCAGCCGGAAGTCCCGACCTCCCATGGCCTTGAGCACCAGGGCCTCCCAGTTACGTTTCACGCACCCTCCAGGTGAGGTCAGGCTTGGTTAGGTTAGGTTAACCTAAGCCCCGGCGGGCGGGGAACGCCTGCCCGCCTCGCATCCAAGGACAGGGCACCCATGACCTACCAGGAGAAGATCTCCGACCTCGGCGAGCTGTCGCTCGTGACCGTGGCACCCGACCGGCACGCGGAACTGTTGCACGGCTGGGTCACCCGGCCCCGCAACTCCTTCTGGGGCATGGGCGGGCACACCGTCGAGCAGGTACGCGAGATCTACGCGTTCCTCGACGGCCTGCCGACGCACCACGCGTACCTCGTCATGATCGACGGCGAGCCGGTCGGGCTGTTCCAGACCTACCAGCCGGACGCCGACCCGGTCGGCGAGCGCTACCCCGTCCAGCCCGGCGACGTGGGCATGCACCTGCTCCTCAACCCTCCCCGGCGCTACGCCCGGGGGCTGACCAGCGCCGTCGGCCCGGCCCTCGCGCGCTTCCTGTTCCGCGACCCGGCCGCCCAGCGGATCGTCGTCGAGCCGGACGTGCGCAACGAGGTCGCCCTGCGGCGGCTGGAGGCGGAGGGATTCGTGTTCGGCCCCGAGATCGACCTGCCCGACAAGCGCGCCCAGCTCGCCTTCCTGACCCGGGCCCGCTTCGAGGCCGATCACCCCGCCCCGGCCTGAGCGTCACCCGCGCCCCCGGGTGCGTCCGTCCGGCGTCCGGCCTGGAGGGTCCCCGCGAGCGTCCGGGTGGCCGGGCCGGCACCCGGCTAGGCTGGCCGCGTGGATCACGAAGACCGGATCGCCCTCTTCCTCGACTACGAGAACCTCGCCCTGGGGTTCCGCGACCACCACGGCGGGATGGCCTTCGACTTCCGTCCCATCGCGGACGCCCTCGCCGAGCGCGGACGGGTGGTCGTGCGCCGGGCGTACGCGGACTGGTCGTACTTCGACGAGGACCGGCGGATGCTCACCCGCAACCACGTCGAGCTCATCGAGATCCCCCAGCGCATGGGGGCCACCCGCAAGAACGCGGCCGACATCAAGATGGCCGTCGACGCCGTGGAACTGGCCTTCGAGCGGGACTACATCTCCACGTTCGTGATCTGCACCGGCGACAGCGACTTCACCCCGCTGGTGCACAAGCTCCGGGAGCTGAACAAGCGGGTCGTCGGCGTGGGGGTCGAGAAGTCCACCTCGGCGTTGCTGCCGCCGGCCTGCGACGAGTTCCTCTACTACGACCGGCTGGAGGGTGTCGAGATCCCGCCGGCCCGGGTCCGGGGCGGCCGCGGCGCGCGGCCCGCGGAGCAGGAGGCGCCGCGGGTCGAGCGGGAGCCCGAGCGGCAGCCGGAGGTCGAGGAACCCGGGCGGGACGTCGACACGCTCGCCGCCTCCGTCGCGCAGACGGTGGCCGGTCTGCAGGGCAGCTCCGGCGGCGAGGTGACGGCGTCGCGGCTCAAGCGCACCCTGCTGCGGAAGGACCCGACGTTCAGCGAGTCCGACTACGGCTTCCGCACGTTCGGCGAACTGCTCCGGCACCTCGCCGCGACCAGCGTCATCGAGCTGGCCGAGGGGCCCGCGAAGGGTGACCCGGAGGTCTCCCTGCCCGAGCACGGTGACCGGGAGGTGGCGTTCGGGCTGCTCCGGTCGGTGGTGGTCGACCTCGCCGACGGCGACGGCGCGGTGGCGCTGTCCGGCCTGAAGGACCAGCTCCGCCGGGCCCGGCCGGACTTCAGCGAGAAGAAGCTCGGCTACCGCAGCTTCCTCCAGTTCTGCAAGGCCGCCGCGACCGCCGGCGCCGTGCAGTTGCGGTGGAGCCCCGAGGCGGACGACTACCTGGTCACCCCGCAGACCACCGGATGACGGGCGCCCGGCCGGCGTGGTCGAGGGCGGGCCGTCGGGAGTGGAGTGGTGAGCGCCGCTGTCAGCCGGGGCGGGCGAAACCGCCCTTCGGCGCGATGAGCTCCAGGTTCGTGCCGTCGGGGTCGTTGAAGTAGGCGACCTCGGTGCCGAGCGCCTCCGCCGGGTTCACCTCGCCGGCGGCGAACGTGTAGGGGTCGCCGAGGAAGTCGAAGCCGGCCTCCCGCATCCGCGCGTGGACGGCCCGCACGTCCTCGACGCGGAAGCAGAGGTGCATCGACCCGGGCCGGTTGGCGGCCGGCCGGGACGGTTCGGCGACCGGGTCCAGGAACTGGATCAGGTCGATGCCGAGGTTGGTCAGGTTGAACGTGGCGTACCGGAGCCGCGTCGACGGCAGGCCCTGCGACCGCGCGAACCCGGCCCCCTGCATGGTCTCGTCCCGCACGACCGGTTCCACCCCGAGGAGCGCCTGGTAGAAGGCGACCGAACGGTCGAGGTCGCTCACGGCGATGCCGACGTGGGCGGCCTCCCGGAGGCCGACGGACACCCTCGCGGGGTCTGGCACGGTCGTCATGCCGGATCTCCTCCCTGACAGGCGGCCTGCGGTGCTGTCCCGACGTACCCCCCGAGGGGTCGGCCATGCCGTCATCATTCTGCGCCGGTCAGACAAATCCTCTAATGTCAGACTTGCTCGTGTTTGTTGAGCAGGTCCGTCGCACCCGGGCACGCCGGTCGCCCATGCCACCGGCGCCGCGGCACGGCCCCGGCGAGCCGGATCCCGGCGCCCATGAGCCGACACACGGGGGGTTTCGCTCATGGCACACACAGCAGGTGATCCGCGTACGTCCCGACCGACCCGCGGCCGCTGGGGACTGGTGGTCGCCGCCGTGCTCGTCCAGCTCGCGCTCGGCGCCGTGTACGCGTGGAGCGTCTTCAACCAGCCGCTGCAGCAGCAGTTCGGCTGGAGCAAGGCGGAGGCCGTGCTGC
The DNA here is from genome assembly GCF_036184225.1 of Micromonospora globbae. Classification (NCBI taxonomy): domain Bacteria; kingdom Bacillati; phylum Actinomycetota; class Actinomycetes; order Micromonosporales; family Micromonosporaceae; genus Micromonospora; species Micromonospora globbae. The sequence continues at coordinate 2,193,715 of NZ_CP108084.1, read as the reverse complement.
CCTTCGAGGTGGCGATCGGCACGATCTTCATCGGCAGCCTCATCGGGGGGCGCATCCAGGACCGGCGAGGGCCGCGGCCGGTGGCGCTGGCCGGGGGAGTCCTCTACGGCATCGGCAACATCCTCGCCTCGCTCACCTCGTCGAGCGACCAGTTGTGGCTGCTCGTGCTCACGTACGGCGTGCTGGGCGGAATCGGCCTCGGCGCCGTCTACATCACCCCGATCGCCATGCTGGCCAAGTGGTTCCCCGACCGGCGGGGGCTCATCACCGGCATCGCCGTGGCCGGGTTCGGCTTCGGGGCCGTGATCGTCGCACCCGTGGCGAAGTCGCTGCTGAACTCGACCAGCGACAAGACGAGCGTGTTCCTGCCGCTGGGCATCGCGTACCTCATCGCGGTCCTGCTCGGGGCGTCCCTTTTCCGCAACCCGCCGCCCGGCTACCAGGTGCCCGGCTTCACGCCGAAGGTCGGCGGGCGGGCCGTGGCCGGCACCCGCGTGTACAGCCTCGGCGAGGCGCTGCGGACACCGCAGTGGTACCTGCTCACGGCGATCCTCACGCTCAACGTCGCCTGCGGCATCGCGCTGATCTCCCAGGCGGCCGACGCCACGCAGGCGGTCACCGGCGCGAGCGCGGCGACGGCGGCCACGCTCGTCGGCATCCTCGGCCTGTTCAACGGGGCCGGTCGCGTGGCCTGGGCCTGGCTGTCGGACCGCATCGGGCGGATGACGGCGTTCATCGGGATGCTGCTGCTGCAGGCCATCTGCTTCTTCATCCTGCCGCACGCGGCGGCGTTCGGAGTGTTCGCGGTCCTCGCCGCGCTGGTCTACCTCGCCTACGGCGGCGGGTTCGGCACCATGCCGGCCACCGCGGCCGACTACTTCGGCACCCCGAACGCCGGCGCCATCTACGGGGCCATGATCGTGGCCTGGAGCATCGGGGGAGTGGTCGGCCCGCTGGTCACGGCGCTGCTCTACGAGGCGAGCGGCAACAGCTACACGGTGCCGTTCACGGTCATCGCGATCGTCGCGCTCGTGGCGCTGGTCCTGCCGCCCATCACCCGGCTGCCGACCGCGCCGGGGCGGCCCCGACCCCACAACGAGGTCACCGGCCCCTGACGGCGGCGGGACGACCGCCGCGCGGGGCGGGCCGCCGTGGCGCGGCGGCATGCGGTCGCCGCGCCGACCCGGACGGCCGGCGCGCCGCCGTCAGGCCGCCGGCCTGCGGGCGGCGACGCGCTCGACGACGCCGAGGGCGAAGCGGTCGTGCGCCTCGACCGTCCAGCCCCAGGCCCGCACCTGGTCGGCGGGGTGGCGGAGGAAGTGCTCGCCGCCCATGGGCACGGTGACCACCTCGGCGAGCCGCTGTCCGAGGCGCACCGGCCACGCCGTCGAGGGCACGTGGTCGGCCAGCAGGAGCAGCCCACCCGGACGCAGCACCCGCCGCATCTCGTCGAGCGCCCGCCGCTCGTCCGGGATGGCGCAGAGGGAGAACGTGCACACCACGGAGTCGAACGACCCGTCGGGCAGGTCGAGCGCCTGCGCGTCACCGAGGCGCAGGTCCGCGTCGCGGCCGAGGTCGGCGGCCCGGCGCCGGGCGACCGCCAGCATCCGCGGGCTCCACTCCACGGCCGTCAGCCGCACGTCGGGCGCGTAGTGCGGCAGGTTGAGGCCCGTGCCCACCGCGATCTCGAGGACGTCGCCGGACGCCCGGCGGCAGATCCAGGCGCGCGTGTCGCGGAAGACGCGCCGCTCCGCGAACCCCATCTGCCGGTCGTACGACTCGGCGTGCCGGTCCCAGTAGCGGCGCAGCCGCCCGTCGCGATCCGTCGTCACCGTGCCCCCGCCTTCCGCCGCGATCCGCCCCGGCGACCGGGCCGGGCATCCCTCCCCGGCGACCGGGCCGCACGCGAGCGAGCCTAGCCAGCCAGCTCAAGCCGGGCGCCCGGCGCGGACCCGGACGATCGCCCGGCGGGCGCGCGAGCAGGACGCGCGGGCCGGACTCGCGACGGTCCGTGGGCGCGTCCGGACCCACCGCACGGGTCCGGAACCGGGCGGCGGGCGGGGCTGGCGCCGCATCGAAGAAGGCCCTTGCGTGATTCTTCGTATACAACATACGCTCCCGGAATCGCCCATGTGAGGAGCTCTCGATGATGAACCTCTTCTTCCGCGAACCGACCCCCCGCCGACGCCGTCCACTCGGTGTCGCCGTGGCGGCCGTCGCCGCCGTCTGCGCCGTCGCCGCCTGCTCACCCGTGTCCGAGAGCGACGGTGGCGACCAGCCCGGCGACACGCAGGGCGCCGGCCAGGACAACGTCGGTACGCCGGCGGACCCCGCCGCCGTGAAGAAGGGCGGAACACTGGTCATCGCGCTCTCCGCGGAGCCCGACGCGCTGGATCCGACCCTGTCGCGCAGCCTCTACTCGCGCTACGTCTTCCAGGCGATGTGCCAGAAGCTCTACGACGTGGACGAGAAGGCGCAGGTCGTACCCCAGTTGGCGACCGCGCTGCCGACGGTGAGCGACGACGGGAAGACGGTGACGATCCCGCTGCGCGAGGGCGTACGCTTCGCCGACGGCACGCAGTTCGACGCCGCCGCGGTGCGGACCACCCTCCAGCGCCACCTCACCAACGCCCGGTCCGCGCGCAAGAGCGAACTCGGGCCCGTCGAGTCCGTCGACACGCCGGACCCGCACACCGTGGTCGTCCGCCTGAAGCAGCCCTTCGCGCCCCTCGTCGGCGCCCTCGCCGACCGGGCCGGCATGATCATGAGTCCGAAGGCCCTGTCCAGCCTCGGCGACGACTTCGCCTCCGCCCCGGTCTGCGTCGGGCCGTTCAAGTTCGCCAAGCGGGTGCCGCAGAACTCGATCGAGGTCGTCCGGGACCCGAACTACTACGAGGCGGACAAGGTGCACCTCGACGGCATCACCTGGCGGATCCTCACCGACGCGAGCATCCGCGCCGCCAACCTGCGCTCCGGCGACGCCCAGGTCGCCGACACCGTCTCCACGCAGGACGTCGCCGCGCTGCGGCAGGACCCGTCGGTCACCGTCCTGCAGTCGCAGTCTCTCGGCTACCAGGGACTCACGTTCAACGTCGGCAACGTCGACGGCGTCGGCACCCCGCCCAAGCCCATCGACCGTCCCATCGCCCGCGACGCCAAGGTCCGGCAGGCCTTCGAGTACGCCATCGACCGCAAGACGCTCGTCCAGGCGGTGTTCAACGGCATCCACGCCGAGGCGTGCTCCCCGATCTCACCCGCGAGCTCGTTCTCGTCCCCCGAGGCGCAGGCCTGCCCGCCGCACGACCCCGCCAAGGCCAAGCAACTGCTCGCCGAGGCCGGGGTGCAGACGCCGTACCAGGTGACGATGCTCGCGTCGAACACGCCGGAGACGCTGCGGTTCGCCCAGGCGCTGCAGTCCATGGTGAAGGAGGGCGGCTTCGACCTGAAGATCAACCCGGTGGAGTACTCGTCCCTCCTCGACGAGCAGGACCGCGGCAACTTCGAGCTGCTGCAACTCGGCTGGAGTGGACGGATCGACCCGGACGCCAACATCACCAACTTCGTGGGCACCGGCGGGAGCCAGAACGTCGCCGGCTACAGCAACCCGCAGCTCGACGACGTGCTGACCCGGGCCCGGCAGTCCAACGACCTCGACGAGCGCCGCAAGCTGTACGGGCAGGCCGTCACGATCCTCCAGCAGGACGACGCGCTCATCTACCTCTACCGGCAGCGGAACCTGACGGCCGTCTCCAAGTCGGTCCTCGGGCTCCAGGTCTTCCCGGACGGCGTGATCCGCGCGGCCTTCGCCGGGTTCGCCAAGTAGGTTGTCGATGTCCCGGTATCTGATCACCCGCGCCTGGCAGTCGGCGCTGACCCTGCTGCTGTCGACGGTCGTCGTGTTCCTCGGGGTGCGGGCGCTCCCCGGGGACCCGGCCCTCGCCCTGGCGGGGGAGGACCGGTCGCCGGAGGCGCTGGCGGCCATCCGCCACCACTACGGGCTCGACCAGCCGCTGCCCCTGCAGTTCGCCCGCTACCTCGGACGCGTGGCGCAGGGCGACTTCGGGGAGTCGATCCGCACCGGCGTGCCGGTGTCGTCGATGCTCACCACCGCCCTGCCCGTGACGGTTGAGCTGTCCGTCCTGGCGATCCTCATCGCCACGGCGCTCGGCGTCGGCGCCGGGGTGCTCGCGGCCGTCCGCCGCGGGCGCCCCGCCGAGTGGCTGGCCAACGGGCTGGCGCTGGTCGGCCTGTCCGTGCCGCACTTCTGGCTCGGGCTGCTCGCGATCCTCTACCTCTCCGTGGCCACCGGCCTCTTCCCGGCCTCCGGGTTCGTGCCGCTGGGGGACGATCCGGTGGGCAACCTGCACCACCTCGTGCTCCCCGCCGTCATCCTCGGCACCGGACTCGCCGCCATCATCATGCGGCAGACCCGGTCGGCCATGCTCGACTCGCTCTCCTCCGACTACGTGCGCACCGCGAAGGCGAAGGGGCTGCGGCCGCGTGCCGTCATCAGCCGGCACGCCCTGCGCAACAGCCTCATCGTGGTGGTGACGATCGTGGGTCTCCAGCTCGGGGGCCTGATCTCGGGGGCCGTCGTCACCGAGCAGATCTTCGGGCTGCCCGGCTTCGGCAAGATGACCATCGACGCCGTGTTCCAGCGGGACTACCCGGTGATCCAGGCGGTCGTCCTGCTCACGGCGACCGCGTACATCGTCATCAACTTCCTGGTCGACCTGCTCTACTCGGTCATCGACCCGCGCATCCGGGTGGCGGGTGGTGCCGCATGACCGTCCTCACCGTACCCATGGCGGAGGCCACGCCGGCCGGCACCACCCGCCGGGCCCGCGTCCTGCGGCGGCTGCGACGCAACCCGCTCGCCGTCGTGAGCTTCGTCGTGCTGGCGCTCGTGGCGGTCGTCGCCGTGCTGTCGCCGTGGATCGCGCCCTACGCGGTCGAGCAGACCGACTTCGCCCACACGTTCGCCCCGCCGGGCACCCCGGGCCACGTGCTGGGGACCGACGACCTGGGCCGCGACGTGCTCTCCCGGATCATGCTCGGCGCCCGGGCGTCCCTCCAGGTGGCGCTGCTGGCGGTCGCCACGTCCCTGGTCGTCGGCGTGCCGCTCGGCCTCGCCGCGGGCTACTTCCGGGCCTGGGACGCCGTGATCTCCCGCCTGACCGACCTGCTGCTCGCGTTCCCGTTCCTGATCATGGCGGTGGGCCTGGCGGCCATCCGGGGCGCCAGCCTGACCAACGCGGCCGTGGCCATCGGGATCGCGCAGATCCCCGGGGTCATCCGCGTGGTGCGCTCGGACACCCTGCGGCTCAAGTCGCTGGACTTCGTGGCCGCCGCCGTCGTGGACGGCGCCAGCGACCTGTGGGTCCTCGCCCGGCACGTCCTGCCCAACGCCACGTCGGTGATCCTCGTGCAGGCCACGGTCGCGGTCCCGGCCGCGATCCTCGGCGAGGCGGTGCTGTCGTTCCTGGGGCTGGGCATCCAGCCTCCGGCGCCCAGCCTCGGCACCATGCTGGCCACCGCCCAGCAGTTCGCCGCCCGGGCCCCGTGGGCCGCCGTCCTGCCCGGCGTGGTGATCATGGGGCTGGCGCTCGCGTTCAACGTCTTCGGCGACGCGCTCCGGGACGCCCTCGACCCGAAGGGAGACCGGTGATGACCGTCGTGCAGGCCGCCGGCGCGGCGGCCGCGACCACCGGCGCGCCCGTGCTGGAGGTACGCGACCTCTGCGTGTCGTTCCGCACGGAGGGCGGCTCCGTCTCGGCCGTCGACCGGGTGACCCTCGACCTCGCCCCCGGCGAGATCGTCGGCCTCGTCGGCGAGTCCGGCTGCGGGAAGAGCGTCACGGCCATGAGCCTCGCCGGGCTGCTCCCCGACAGCGCCCGGGTCTCCGGCTCCGTGCGCCTGGAGGGCACCGAACTGGTCGGTACGCGGGAGTCGGTGCTGCGCCGCGTCCGCGGCAAGGAGATCGCGTACATCTTCCAGGAGCCGATGACCTCCCTGAACCCGGTGCTCACGGTGGGCCGGCAGATCGGCGAGGCGTTGCAGGTCCACGAGCGGATGTCCCGGCGGGCCGCGCGGGCCCGCGCCGTCGAACTGCTCTCCCTCGTCGGCATCCCGTCGCCCGCGACCCGGGTCGACAACTATCCCCACCAACTCTCCGGCGGCATGCGCCAGCGCGTGATGATCGCGATGGCGGTGGCGTGCGGCCCCAAGGTGCTGGTGGCCGACGAGCCCACCACGGCCCTGGACGTCACCGTCCAGGCGGGGATCCTGAAGGTGCTGCGCGACCTGCGCGACCGGCTCGGCACCACGATCCTGATCATCACGCACGACCTCGGTGTCATCGCCGACGTGGCCGACCGGGTCGTGGTCATGTACGCCGGGCGGATCGTGGAACGGGCGCCGGTCACCGACCTGTTCGCGCACCCCCGCCACCGGTACACGGCCGGGCTCCTGTCGGCGTCGCCGACGCCCGGCGTGCACGCCGGCAGCCAGCGGTTGCAGGAGATCCCCGGTCTCGTGCCCGTGCTGTCCAGCCAGCCCGACGCGTGCACGTTCGCCGACCGCTGCCCGGCCGCCGACGCGCGGTGCCGGTCGGCCGCGCCGCCCCTGGAACCCGTCGGGTCCACGGCGGCCGACCACCTCGCCGCCTGCTGGCACCCCTGCCCGACGCCCCGGACGCAGCCGGAGGAGACGACCCCATGACGGCGGAACCACACGCCCTCGAACTCGAGGACCTCGTGATGCACTTCGGGCCGGTCCGTGCCGTGGACGGCGTCTCCCTCACCATCCCCCGGGGCCGGGTCACGGCGCTGGTGGGGGAGAGCGGCTCCGGGAAGTCCACCGTGGGCCGGTGCGTCGTCCGGCTCGTGGAGCCCACCGCGGGCGTGGTCCGCATCGCCGGGACGGACGTCACCCACCTGCCCCGGCGGCAGCTGCGCCGGCACCGCAGCCGCGTCTCGATCGTCTTCCAGGACCCCGCCGGCTCGCTGGACCCGCGCATGCTCGTCGGCGACATCGTGGCCGAGCCGTTGCGGCTGTCCCGCACCCGGATGTCGCGGCGCGACCGGGACGCCCGCGTCGCCGCGGAACTCGGCCGGGTGGGCCTGCGGGCCGAGGTGGCCCGCCGCTACCCCCACGAGCTCTCCGGCGGCCAGCGCCAGCGGGTCAGCATCGCCCGCGCCCTGATCTCCGAGCCCATGCTGCTCATCGCGGACGAACCCACGAGCGCGCTCGACGTGTCCGTCCAGGCGTCCGTGCTCAACCTCCTCGCCGACCTGCAGCGGGACATCGGGTTCGCCTGCCTGTTCATCACCCACGACCTGTCCGCCGTGGAGTACCTGGCCGACGACATCGCCGTCATGTACCTCGGCCAGCTCGTCGAGACGGGCTCCCGCGAGCAGATCTTCACGCGTCCGGCCCACCCCTACACGCAGGCGCTGCTGTCGGCGGCGCCGGTGGCCGACCCGGTCCGCCAGCGGGAACGCCAGCAGGTGCTGCTCGGCGACGACCTGCCCTCGGCACTGGACCCGCCGTCCGGCTGCCGCTTCCGCACCCGGTGCCCGCTCGCGTTCGACCGGTGCGCGACCGAGGTGCCGGCGCAGATCGGGTACGGCGACGGCATGGCCGCCTGCCACCTGGTCCGGCCGGACGGCACGCGACCCGACGTCCGGGCCGCCGACACGAGTGAGGTGCTCTCATGATGTTCACCACGAGGCCGACCCTGCAGGGCACGTTCGGGATGGTGTCCTCGACCCACTGGCTCGCCAGCCAGGCGGCCATGGGCATCCTCGAACGCGGCGGCAACGCCTTCGACGCCGCGGTCACCGCCGGGTTCGTCCTGCACGTCGTCGAACCGCACCTCAACGGGCCGGCCGGGGAGGTGCCCGCCATCGTGGCGACCGCCGCCGACCCGGCGCCGAAGGTGCTCTGCGGGCAGGGACCGGCGCCGGCCGGCGCCACCATCGCGCACTTCCGGTCCCTCGGCATGGACCTCATCCCCGGCGCCGGCCCCCTCGCGGCGGCCGTGCCCGGCGCCGTCGACGCCTGGCTCCTGCTGCTGCGCGACCACGGCACGTTCCCGCTGGCCGAGGTGCTGGAACCGGCGATCGGCTACGCCGGCGCCGGCCACCCGCTGGTCGGCCGGGTCGGCGCGACCGTCGCGTCGGTGCAGGACCTGTTCGAGGAACACTGGCCCACCTCCGCGCAGCTCTGGCTGCGCGGCGGGCGGCCCCCCGCCGCGGGCGAGCTGTTCACCAACCCGGCGTACGCGCGGACCCTGCGGGGACTGGTCGACGCCGGGCGGGCCGCCGGCGGCGACCGGGAGGCGCAGATCGAGGCGGCCCGCCGCGCCTGGCGGGAGGGATTCGTGGCCGAGGCGGTCGACCGGTTCAGCCGGCAGCCGTTCCAGGACTCCAGTGGCACCCCGCACGCGGGCCTCGTGACCGGCGCCGACATGGCCGCCTACTCGGCCACCTGGGAGGAGCCGGTCACGCTCGACTGGAACGGCTGGACGGTGGCGAAGACCGGGTTCTGGGGGCAGGGGCCGGTGCTGCTGGAGACGCTCGCCGTCCTCGACGCGCTGGGCGACCCGGCGGCGTACGACCCGGGGACGGCGGCCGGCATCCACGCCCAGGCCGAGGCGCTCAAGCTCGCCTTCGCCGACCGTGAGGCCTGGTACGGCGACGTCCCCGTGCCCGCCAAGGCGCTGCTCTCCCCGGAGTACGCGCGGGAGCGGGCGGCGCTCATCGGCGACCGGGCCTCGACGCGGCTGCGGCCGGGGCGCCCCGAGGGGGCCGACCCCCGCCTGCCGGCCCACGTCCGGCACGGCGCCGAGGAACGGGCCGGGTCGACCGACCCGACGACGGGGGAGCCCACCGTACGCGCGGACGGCGTGACCCGCGGCGACACCTGCCACGTCGACGTGGTCGACCGCTGGGGAAACATGATCTCCGCGACGCCGAGCGGCGGCTGGCTGCAGAGTTCCCCCACAATCCCGGACCTCGGCTTCCCGCTCGGCAGCCGGTTGCAGATGCTCTGGCTGGAGGAGGGGCTCGCCTCGTCGCTCGCGCCCGGCCGCCGCCCGCGCACCACGCTGAGCCCCACGATGGTGCACCGCGACGGCGAGCCGGTCATGGCGTGCGGCACGCCCGGCGGTGACCAGCAGGACCAGTGGCAGCTGGTGTTCCTCCTGCGCCACCTCGCGGGCGGCCAGTCGCTGCAGGAGGCCATCGACGCCCCCATGTGGCACACGGCGAGCCTGCCGGCCTCGTTCTACCCGCGCGGGTTCGAGCCCGGCGTCCTCGTCGTCGAGGACCGCGTGGGCGAGGACGTGCGGGCGGCGCTGCGGTCGTACGGGCACGAGGTGCGGCTCGCGGACCCGTGGAGTCTCGGCCGGCTCTGCGCGGTGACCCGCGACCCGGCCACCGGCGTGCTCGCCGCCGGGGCCAACCCGCGGGGCATGCAGGGCTACGCCTGCGGCCGGTGACCGTCCACGGTGCCGTAGCCGCCCTCGGCGTTCTCGAAGGCCGCCGCGGACGCCGCGTCGAGGTGGGCGAGGGCCGCCCGCTCGGCGCGGTCGCCGTCGCCGGACTCGATGGCGTCGACCAACTGGATGTGCTCGGCCCACGAGTGCGGCGCCCGTTCGGCGGCGCCCAGCCGGAAGACCCACTGCACGTGGAGGTACAGCGCCTTGGCGATCGACGACAGCCACGGGTTTCCGCTGATCTGGAGGATCCGCAGGTGCAGGGCGCTGTTCAGTTCGGCGACCCGGCGCAGGTCCTGCTTCTCCGTCGCCTCGCGGCCCTGCTCCAGCAGGGCCCGCAGGGCGGCCACGTCGGCGGCCGTGGCCCGCTCCGCCGCCAGCCGGGCGGCCAGCGACTCCAGCCGCTCGCGGACGGCGAACATGTCCGCGATGGTCCCGCTGCTCGGCGAGGCGACCACCGCTCCGCGCCGCGGCAGGATCACCACGAACCCCTCCGCCTCGGCGACGCGCAACGCCTCCCGGACGGGGTTGCGGGACACGCCGAAGTCCTCGGCGAGCCGGTCCTCGGTCAACCGCTCACCGGGAAGGTAGTCGCCGTCGATGATGGCGGCCCGTAGCGCCGTGAGGACCTGATCGCGTAGCGGCAGGTGTCGTGCGCCGAGCTTGTCCCGCAGGTCTTCCGCCAACCTGACCGCCTCTCCCGAAGTTCCGGGCAAAGTGTATACGAAGAACAATTTGTGAAGGGATGGCCGACAGTGCCGAGATCAGAGCCATCCGTCGTACCCGTGGGGGGCGCGACGGCGCGGGACGCCCGCCTCCTGCGGCGCCGGCACGCCCTCGTCGTCGTGCTCACGTTCCTGACCGGCGCCGCCGACGCCGTCGGTTTCCTCGCCCTCGGTGGCGCCTTCTCCAGCGTCATGACGGGCAACATGGTCCTGCTGGGCCTCTCGGCGGGCCGGGGGAACGCCGAGCTCGCGGTGACCGCCGGGAGCGCCATCGTCAGCTTCATCGCGGGCGTGCTCGCGGGCGCCCGCGTCGCCGGCGCGGCCCGCCCCGACGACCCGGTGTGGCCCCGCCGCGTCACCACGGCGCTCGGCCTGGAACTCCTGGTGTTCCTGGCGTTCCTCGTCGTCTGGGAGGTCAACCTGCCCGACCACTCCGAACGCGTCGACCTCACGCTCCTGATGCTGTCGGCGGCGGCGCTCGGCGTGCAGAGCAGCGCCATCCAGCGGTTCGGTGTGCCCGGCCTGTCGTCGACCTACCTCACCGGCACCCTCACGAGCCTCATCGGCGGCGTCGCCGCGCGGAGCCCGTGGCATCGCCTGCGCCCCAAGGCCGAGATCCTGCTGGCCCTCATGTGCGGCGCCGCCGTGGGCGCGCTCGTGGCGCTGCACCAGCCCGCGTGGGCGCCGGCGCTGCTGCTCGTGCCGCTGGTGACCGTCATCGCGGTCGCCGCGCGCATGCCGCAGGAGCCGGCCGTCGAGTCCCCGGCCTCGGTGTAGGCCGCCCGGGCACCGACGTGGCGGCCGCGCCGAGACCCGGCGGCCGGGCCGCGCGCCCCGGCCGCCGGCCGGCGGCCGGCGGGGCACCGCCGGAACCGTGATCGCACTATCCTCCGGCCATGACATCGATCTCACCCGTGGCGCGGGATGCCGACTCCGCCCTGGACCCCTCCCCGGAGCGGATCCGCGAGATGGGCGCCCAGGCGGTCGACTGGATGGCCGCCTACCACGAGGCGGTCCGCGACCTGCCGATCGCGCCCCAGGCGTCCGCCGCCGCCCTGCGGGAGGTGCTCGCCGAGCCGCTGCCCGCCGAGGGTCGCGACTTCACCGAGCTGCTGGCGGTGTTCCGGGACGTGGTCGTGCCCGGCAGCCGGCACAACGGGCATCCGCGCTTCTTCGGCTACGTCTCCGCGCCCGGCACGGCGGTCGCGGCCGTGGCCGACCTCCTCGCCTCGGCGCTGAACGCGAACCTGCCCGCGTGGCGGTCCGCGCCCGCCCCGGTCGAGCTGGAGCACGTCGCCATCGACTGGATCAAGGAGGCGCTGGGCTGCGACCCCGGCGCCGGCGGCCTGTTCACCAGTGGTGGGTCGATGGCCAACTTCACCGCCCTCGCGGCGGCCCGGCACCGCCACTGCGGCGCGGAGGTCGCCGCCCACGGCGCGGCCGCCCATCCCGCGCCGCTGCGGGTCTACACCTCCACCGAGACCCACCACTCCATCCACAAGGCCGCCGCCCTGCTCGGCATCGGGCGCGCCAACGTCCGGGAGATCCCGGTGGACGCCGGCTTCCGGATGGACGTCGACGCCCTCGTCCGAGCCATCGAGGAGGACCGCGCCGCCGGGGCGGAGCCGTTCTGCGTCGTGGCGAACGCCGGCACCGTGGTCACCGGCGCCGTCGACCCGCTTGCCGACATCGCGGCGGTCGCCCGGCGGTACGGGCTGTGGATGCACGTCGACGCCTGCTACGGGGGCTTCGCCCGGCTGGCGCCCTCGGCGCGCCCGCTCTTCGACGGCCTGGCCGAGGCCGACTCGATCTCCCTCGACCCGCACAAGTGGCTGTACCTGCCCGCCGACTGCGGCTGCCTCATCTACCGCGACCCCGAGGCGGCCCGGGCCGCCTTCACCCTGGACGCCGACTACACCCGGGTGACGCAGACCGACCCCGCCGAGGCCTTCGCCTTCTGGGACTACGGCCCGGACCTGTCCCGGCGCTTCCGCGCGCTCAAGGTCTGGATGACCCTGGCCCACGCCGGGTCGCGGGCGGTCGGGGACGCGATCGAGGGCAACCTCGACTGCGCCCGGCACCTCGCCGAGCTCGTCGACGCCAGCGCCGACTTCGAGATGCTCGCCCCGCCGGGACTGTCCATCTTCTGCTTCCGCTACCTGCCACCGTCCGCCCGCACGGGCTCGCGGTCGGCCGCCGACGAGGAGGCGATCGACCGCCTCAACGAGCGCATCATGGTCGCGCTGCAGCGGGCCGGCAGCTCCTACCTGTCCAACGCGAGCGTCAACGGCCGGTTCGCCCTGCGCGGCTGTGTGCTCAACTACCGCACGACCCGCCGGGACATGGAGATCCTGCTCGACGACGTGCGCCGCGCCGCCGACGAGGTGACGGCCGAGGCGCCCTGACCGTCACGACCCGCCGGACGCCTCCGTCCCCTGCTGGCCGCGCTCGTCCGCGAGGGCGGCCAGCAGGTTGTCCACGGCGGCGTCGGAGGCCCGCCGTACGCTCTCGGCCGTCGCGGCGCCCAGGTGCGGGGTGGGCAGCACCCGCGGGTGGGCGAGCAGGGCCGACGGCGCGGGCGGCTCCCGGTCGAAGGCGTCGACGGTGTAGAGGGCGATGCGGCCGGAGTCCAGCTCGGCCAGCAGGGCGTCCTCGTCGACCAGGGTGGACCGTGCGGTGTTCAGCAGGACGGCGTCGTCGCGGAGCAGGGCGAGTTCGGGCGCGCCGAGCAGCGGACCGTCGGGCGACGGCGGGACGTGCAGCGACACGACCTCGCTGGTCCGCAGCAGGTCGTGCAGCGGTAGCAGCGGCACGTCCCCGGCGTCGCGCACGAACGGGTCGTGCGCGACCACCCGCATCCCGAGCCCGGCCGCCAGGTGGGCGAGCCGACGCCCGATCGCGCCGAAGCCGACCACGCCGAGCGTGCGGCCGGCGGCCTCGCGTCCGGTGGTGCGCCGCCACTGCCCGGCGCGCAGCGCCGCCGCGGCCTCGGGCAGCCCGCGCAGGCCGGCCAGGGTGAGGGCGAGGGCGAGTTCGGCGACCCCCTGGGCGTTCGCACCCCGGGCGGTCAGCACCCGCACCCCGGAGGCGGCGGCCGCCGCCATGTCGATGGCGTCGCAGCCCGCACCGTTGCGGCTGATGACCCGCAGCGTGTCGGCGTGTGCCAGCACCTGCGCGTCGATGGGCTCCACACCGGCGACCCAGCCGACGACGCCGGGCACGGCGGCGAGCAGGTCCTCCCGGGTCGGCTGCCGGCCCGGTGCGGGGGTGACGACGGTGTAGCCGGCGGCCTTCAGCCGGTCGACGGCGGGTGAGCGGCCCGCCGACATCGACCGCGGGGTCACCAGGACGCGGGGGCCGGTCACGGCGCGACCGCCGCCGGTTCCGGGCCGAGCAGCCGGATGAGTCGCTCGACCTCGGCCGCCATCGCCTCGCGCGCCGGCGCGACGTACCGGCGGGCGTCCAGCAGCGCCGGGTCGGCCTCCAACCGGGCACGCACCTCGCGGGTGAACACCTTGTTGAGGTGCGTCGCGATGTTGATCTTCGTCATGCCGCGCCCCACCACCTTCCGCAGGGTGGCGTCGTCGACGCCGGACGACCCGTGCAGCACCAGGGGAGCGGGCAGCCGCGCGGCGATCGCCGACACCAGGTCCAGGTCGACCACCGCCGTCCGGTCGGCCATCGCGTGGGAGGTGCCGACTGCCACGGCGAGCGCGTCGACGCCGGTGTCCGTCCAGAACCGGCGGGCCTCCTCCGGGTCGGTCCGTACGCCCGGCGCGTGCACACCGTCCTTCCCGCCGATCTCGCCGAGTTCCGCCTCGACCGCGACCCCGTGGGCGTGGCAGTGCGCGACGACGTCGCGGGTGGTGGCCCGGTTCTTGTCGTCGGGCAGCCGGGAACCGTCGAACATCACGGACGTGAACCCGAGGTCGACCGCCTGGTGGACCAGGTCCACGTCCTCGGCGTGGTCGAGGTGGACCACCACGGGAACGGTCGCCGACTCGGCGAGCGCGAGGGTGGCGAGGGCGATCGGCCGGAGCCCGCCGTGGTAGCGGACGGCGTTCTCGCTGATCTGCACCACGACGGGGGAGCGGGCGGCCTCGGCGCCGGCGACGATGGCCTCGGCGTGCTCCAGCAGGGTCGTGTTGAAGGCGCCGACGCCGTGCCCGGCGGCGCGGGCGGCGGCGAGGATGGGTCGGGGATCGGCGAGGGGCATGGACAGCTCCTAGATACGGTGGTCGTCGGGGGTGGAGGTCGCGGCGGCGTGGCGGCGGGTGGCGTCCCGCGCGGCGTCGAAGCGGAGGCGGGGCAGCGCGTAGGCGTCGGCGAGGTCCGGTCGCGGGTCGACCCGCAGGGCCTCCCGCCGGGCCTCGCGGAGCGGGGCGGTGTCCGACCACGCGCCGATCCCGAGCAGGGCGAGGGCCCCGGCGCCGAGCGCGGCCGCGTGCTGGGCGGCGTCGGGGCGCGCCAGTGGACGGTCGAGGAGGTCCGCGAGGACCTGCAACATGAGCCTCCCGCGGGCGCCGCCGCCGGTGGCGGTGACGGCGGGCCGTTCACCGGCCGGGTGCGCGGGCACGGCGGCGAGCATGGTCGCGGCGGCGTCGGCGAGGCTGAACCCGATGCCCTCGATGAGGGCCCGCGCCAGGTCGCCGTGCGAGTGCCCGAGGTCCAGCCCGAGGAAGGCGCCGCGGACGGCGGGCCCGCCCTCGGCGACCGTCCCGCCGGCCAGGGTGGGCACGCAGGTGAGGCCGTTCGCGCCGACCGGCGCGGCGGCCGCCTCGTCGAGCAGGGCGTCGATGTCGTCGCCACGGCCGAGGAGGGTCGCGAGCCACTGGAGGCTGCTGCCGCCCCCGAAGGTCGACAGCGCGGAGATGTACAGGCCGGGCAGGACGTGGTCGAAGACGAACGGCCGGGTGACCGGATCGAGGACCGGGTCCGGCCCGGCCACGGTGACCCAGTTGGACGACCCGAGGGACAGGTAGGCCGCCCCGGCCCGGTCGAGTCCCGCGCCGAGCGCCATGCACGAGTTGTCGACGCCGCCGGCGACGACCGGCACCCCCGCGGGCAGCCCCGTGGCGGCGGCGGCCTCGGCGGTGACCGTCCCGATCACCGTGGTCGACGCGACGACCTCCGGCCACCAACGGGCCGGCACGTCGAACCTGGCCAGCAGGTCCGCCGACATCGTCCGGGCCCGAAGGTCGTACGCGCCGCTGCCCGAGGCGTAGCTCGGGTCGGTGCACTCGACACCGGTGAGCCGGGCGTTCACCCAGTCCTTGCTCCCCAGCAGCCGGGTGGTGCGCGCGGCGAGGTCCGGGTGCTCGGCGCGCAGCCAGCCGGCCTTGAACACCGTGTACATGCCGCGCGGGAACCCGTTGCCGGTCGTCGTGTACCACTCGTCCTCACCACCGGCGGCGAAGTGGGCGGCCGCGGCCGCCTCGCCCCGCGTGTCCGACCAGATCGGCACCGAGTCCAGCAGCGCCGAGCCGTCGGCGCCGACCGGCACCATGGCGAGGCTGTGGCCGGACAGCCCGACGGCGGTCACCCGGTGCCGGCCGGCGTCGGCGTCGAGCAGGTCACGGCAGGAGCGGACCACGGCGGCCCACCAGTCCTCGGGGCGCTGCTCGTGCCGGCCCGGGGCCGGATAGCTGGTGGGGTAGGGGACGAAGGTGCTGCGGACGACCCGGGCGTCGGCGTCGACGAGCGCGGCCTTGCCGCCGCCGGTGCCGAGGTCGAGGGCGAGGACGACGTCGGTCATGGCCGCCCCGGCCGGTTCGGGTCGCGCACGGCCTCGTGGTGCAGCCCGGACCGCATCGTCGCCAACCGTGTCTTCATCGTCCGGATGTCCTCCAGCGCGGAGGCGTCGCGGCGCAGCAGCACCATCGTGGCGAGGACGTCGATGACCACGAGCTGGGCCAGCCGGGAGATCGTCGGGGTGTAGACGTCCGTGTTGTCCAGCGATTCCACGACCAGGGGGATGGTGCTCAGCTCCGCCAGCGGTGACCGGTCGCCGGTGATGCCGATGACCACCGCACCGCGCTCGCGGGCGACCCGCACGGTGTCCAGGATGGACACCGTGCGGCCGGTGTTCGAGATCGCCACGAACGCCGTGGACGGTCCGCTCGTGGACGCGGCCAGGAACTGCTGGTGGGCGTCGACCGGGGCCGAGCACGGGACACCGAAGAGGGGGAACTTCTGCTCGGCGTCCATCGCCACGATGCCGGAGGCGCCCAGGCCCACGAAGACGATGTGTGTCGACGCCGCGAGGGCTGCCACTGCCGCGTCGATCGCCGCGAGGTCGAGGTGGCGGCGTACGTGGTCCAGCGACGTGATGGAGAAGTCGAATATCTTGCTGACCGTGGTGCCGGTGTCGTCCTGCGCCTGGATGACCGACTGGGTGGCGGGGATGCCCAGCGCCACGCTCTGCGCCAGCTGGATCCGGAAGTCGTGGAACCCGTCGCAGCCGATGGCGTTGGCGAACCGGACGATGGTCGGCTGGCTGACCCCGGCGGCCTCGGCGAGTTCGGCGAGCGTCATCGGCACGACCTTGTGCGGGTCGGCCAGGACGACGTCGGCGACCTTGCGCTCGGAGCGGCGCAGCGTCGGCAGCCCCCGGTTGATGCGTTCCAGCACCGGTCCGTCGCTCATCGCGGCACCGCCAGGTCGAGAACGCCGCCGTGTTCCGGCACCCGGACGGTGACGCCGCGGCGGGCGGCGAGGGCGAAGTCGAACCCCGCGGGGTCGACCGTGTTGAAGTCGAACATGCCCCAATGATGTGGCACGAGCGTGCGGATCCCGGCCCCCGCACACAGCGCGACCGCCTCGGCGAAGGTGAAGTTGCCGGGCACCCCGTGGGCGAGGCGGTGGGCGTCGCGCCCGTTGACCGGCAGCAGCGCCACGTCGACGGCGAGGTCCCGCAGCCGTTCGACCTGCCCGGCCCAGGGGGTGCAGTCGCCGGAGTGGTAGACGCGCGTGCCACCGACCTCGACGACGTAGCCGAGGAAGTGGTCGTCGCCGTGGGCGTCCCGCCAGCGTTCCTCGTGCGCCGCCGGCACCGCCGTGACCGCGAAGGGCCCGTACTCGACCCGGTCGCCGTCGGCGAGCCCGTCCACGCGGGACGCCGCGGCGCCGGACCGGGCCAGCGCCTCGGACAGGACCGCCCGGGGGCAGGCCAGGCGGAGGTCCGGTTGGGCCGCCATGAGCGGGGTCAGGGTGCCGGGGTCCATGTGGTCGGTGTGCGCGTGCGAGCACAGCACGGCGCGCAGGGCCGGAAGGTCCGCGACGGCCACCGGCGCCGGTCGCATCCGGACGTGCGGGAAGAGGGTTCCGGCGTACTTGTCGGCCAGCGAGTCGGACAGGTACGGGTCGACGAGCAGGTGGGCGTCCCCGTCGCCGGTCGCCGCGGTGAGCCAGAAGCCGGCCTGCCCGAGCCAGCGTGCGCGTACCGTCATCGCACCTCCTGCGCGGCGTCGTAGAGGCGCGCGAAGCCCGGCCCGGAGGTGGGGATGCCGAGGCCGAACACGGCGTCGATGGCCCGGGTCCAGCCGTGGACGAAGTACCGCCAGCCGTCCTCGACGGTGAGCTGGTCCTCGGCGGCCCGGACCCGGGCCTGGCGCAGGAACGTGAGTTCGCCCCGGTAGTTGAAGTCCCAGGCGTATCCACCCCGCGGGAAGACCGCGGCGTCGGTCAGCGGCGAGCCGGGTCGGTCCTTGCCCATGCCGGTCGCGTTGACGACCAGGGCGCCCGGGGCGAGGTCGGCGAGCAGGTCGTCGTGGGTCGCCGTGGGCGCGAGCAGGTGGCTCTGCCACGTGATGGAGGCGTCGCCGCCCGCGACGTCCTCGGTGATGGCGGCGAGCCGGTCGGCGGAGATGTCCGTGATGACGACGCGCTCCGGCGACTCGTCGCCCGCCCGGTAGGCGAGGGAGTCGCACAGGGCCAGGGCGGCGCCGCCGGCGCCCATGACGAGCACGTCGCGGCCGGCCAGCCGTGGGACGAGGGCGTGCAGGGCCAGCTGGCTGGTGATCGGGTCGAGGGCGAGCCCGTCCACGTTCCCGTCGCGGGCGACGAGGGCGCTGACCTCGCGGAGCCGCGCGGCGTCCTCGTTGACCGTGCCGAACAGGTCGTGGCAGGCCGCGTACAGGTCGAGCTTGTGGGTGGTGACGAGCGCGCCGCGGGAGTGCTCGTCGTCGCGCAGGTGCTCCACCACCCGCCGGTAGACGGCCGGCGGCGCGCCGACCGGCACGTCGATGCCAACCAGGTCGACGTCGTGCAGGCCGAGGACGGGCCGCCACGCGGCGAACACCCGGTGGATGGCCGAGGAGCCGGTGGTGACACCGATGAAGTACATGGTGGGCCGCTTCGCGGGCCGCAGGTCGTCAGGCGTCACCGGCTCGCCTCCCGCGCCTCGGACACCAGCCGGACGGCGTGGGCGGTGTTGATGCCGAACCGTGTGGCGCCACTGGCGAGCAGGGCGCGCACCTGCTCCAGCGACCGGATCCCGCCGGAGGCCTTGATCTCGCGGTCCGGGCCGGCCACCTCGCGGATGACCCGCACGTGCGCGGGCGTGGTCGCGACGCCCTGCCAGCCGGTGCCGGTCTTGAGCGACTCCGCGCCGGCGTCCACCGCCGCCCGGGCCGCGTCGCGCAGTTGCCGCTCGTCGAGCAGGCCGACCTCGAGGATGACCTTCACCGGTACGCGTCCGCCGACCGCGTCGAGCACCGCGGCGACGTCGCGGGTGGCGGCGGCCAGCTCACCGGAGCGGACCAGGCCGACGTTCATCACGACGTCCATCTCCTGCACCCCGGCGTCGAGCAGCCAGCGCGCCTCGGTCGTCTTGACCTCGGTGGCCGTGCCGCCGGACGGGAAGCCGACCGGTGATCCGGTGTTCGTGCGCGAGCCGGCGAGCAGGGGACGCAGGACCGGGACCCACGACGGCAGCACGTGCGCGGCGACGAAGTCGCCGGCGAGGGCGTGGCGCGCGAGTTCCTCGACGTCGGCGCGTCCGTGCTGGGCCTGGACGGCGCTGATGTCCACCATGCGGGCCAGCGACGTGAGGTCAACGGGGGACATAGCCACGGTTCTCCTCCAGACGCCATCCGTCCCCGTCGGCGACGGCGCGGTGCCGCATGCCGCCGGAGCGGGCGATGATGTCGTAGTCCTGGCCGGCGTCGGCGGGGTAGCAGAAGAGCGTGACGAGGTCGGTGTCACCGAGGTTGACGCTGCGGTGGATGTGCACCGGCGGGACGTAGGCCACGACGCCGGGCCGCAGCTCGGTCACCACGGTCTGGCCGTCGAGGGTCTCCATGAGCATGAGGCCGTGCCCGGACAGGCAGTGGTAGATCTCGGTGCGGTCGTGCCGGGCGTGGATGTGCCCGCGGGTCATGTGGAACTCGCGCCCGACGCGTCCCGGCGACAGCGTGGAGATGCCGGTGATGAGGTCGCCGGTCGCGGTCGACGGACGGAACTCGTCGACGTGGTAGATGACCCGGTCGGCCTCGGTCGCCAGGCGCGCGGCGAACGCGGCCTCGTCGGCGAACAGTCCGTCGAGATCGGACAGCCTCTTCTCGTAGCGACCGGTGCGGCCGGCCATCTCCTGCGGGGTGATGACCAGACTCGGCCCTGGCAGCGGTTCGGACACGTGCTCCTCCTGGGTGGCTGGGAACGCGGGCAGAGCCGCACGCCCAGTGATTCTGTAGCAAACTTACAAGACGCCGTCCGACGCCCGCAATCCTGGTGTGGCGCTCGTGTAGCGAAGGTCCGTCACTGTTGCCCTGACGGGCCGACCGGACGGCAATACCGCCCTTTATTCCGGTTATTTCGGATAAGGTGGCGGGAACCACGGTAGGACCGCTACCGAAACCGAGGCCGTCCCACGTAACGTTTCGGAAACACCCGTTGACCTTTGGAACGCCAAATGTAGTGTTGCTCCCCAAGATGTGTGCCGTGTAGCGCAGGCCACATGGTGCGTGTGGGAAACCCACACCGTCGCGGAGGAGTGCAGCGGTGAAGGTGTCGGCTCGGCGTCACGAGATAGTCCAGCTCGTGCGCACCGCGGGGCGGGTGGACGCCGCCGAGCTGTCCCGGCGCTTCGCCGTGAACACCGAGACCATCCGGCGGGACCTGGCCGCGCTGGAGGCGGCGGGCGAGCTGCGCCGCGTCCACGGCGGCGCCGTTCCCCGCATCACCCTGGCCGCCGAGGGCCGCGTCGCCGGCCGGATCGCCGAACGCCGCGCGGAGAAGCTGGCGATCGCCCGCGCGGCGGTCGAGGAGATCCCCGCGTTCGGCGCCATCTTCATCGAGGCCGGCTCGACGACCGGTCATCTCAGCCGGCTGCTGCCCGACCGCGGCGACCTGCTCATCGTCACCAACGCCCTGCAGACCGCCCTCGAACTGACCGACCTCGGCCGCTCGACCGTGATGACCATCGGCGGCCGGGTCCGCTCCGAGAGCTACGCCGAGGTCGACGCGTGGGCCCTCGAACGACTCGCCCACCTGCGCTTCGACGTCGCCTTCGTCGGCGCCAACGCCGTCGACCTGACCTGGGGGCTGTCCACGCCGGACCCGAGCGAGGCAGCGGTGAAGGCGGCCATCCTCGCCTCCGCCCAGAAGACGGTGCTCATGACCGACCACACCAAGTTCGGCCTGACCGCCGCCTGCCGGTACGGCGCCGTCACCGACGTCGACCTCGTCGTCACCGACGCCGGGGTCACGCCCTCCACCCTCGACGACCTACGTGCCCTCGGCGTCGACGTCCGCACCGCGGACCCGGCCGAGGTCCCCGATCCCCCCACCAGCAGCATCCCCACCACCTGGAGGAACTCATGAGCACCCGCTCGCGCGTCGTCAAGGCGCTCACCCGCGGCTCAGCCGCACTCCTGGCCGTCGCCCTGTTCACCTCCGCCTGCGGCAGCGACGGCGGGTCGGGCGGCGAGCCGGCCGAGCCGATCGCCGGACGGCCCACGCCGACGGACCAGAAGCCGGACGAGAAGGTCAAGATCGCGATGATCGGCTTCGCCAACAACCCGTACTGGGTCTCGGTGAAGGCCGGCGCGGACTACGCCGACCGGGTGCTGACCGACCGCAACGGCGAGGTCGACTGGATCGTCGCCGGCGACAACATCGACGTGCAGACCGTGTCGAGCGCGATCCGCGCCGCCGACGCCCAGGGCTACAAGGGCATCGGCTTCTTCATCGCGGGCGAGGGCAACTGCGCCGACATCAAGACGCTGTCGGCCAAGGGCCTCAAGATGGGCGCCTACAACACGCTCTTCGACTGCGTCGGGGAGTCCGGCGGCACCATCAACTACGCGCAGGAGCAGTACAAGGCCGGCCAGCTCGCGGCCCAGGAGATGATCAAGGCCGCCGGCGGCAAGGCCGGCAAGGTCGGCATCATCGTCAGCCAGTTCACCGCGCCCGGCTCCGAGCAGCGGCGCAAGGGCTTCGTCGACGGGCTCCAGGGCTCGAACCTGACCCTGGTCGGCCAGGGCGTCGAGGCCAAGGACTCCGCGTCCAACACCTTCGCCGCGGCCCAGAACTACCTGCAGTCCAACCCGGACCTGGTGGGCATCTACGCCACGGCCGGTGGCCCCTTCGGCGCCGCCCAGGCCGTCGCCGCCGCCAACAAGCAGGACACGGTCAAGGTGATCGGCTACGACATCACCACCGAGAACATCGACGCCATCAAGAACGGCTCCATGTACGGCGTCATCGGCCAGGACGCCTTCGGCCAGGGCTACAACGTCGCCGTCGAACTGTTCAACGCGGCGGTGACCGGCCAGGCGCCGGCGCAGGTGACGCAGGAAGCCACCGCCCCGTTCGTCACCAAGGACAACCTCGCCGAGCACGACCCGGCGACGCTGCCCCTGGGTACGCCGGGCGCGTCCTGACAGGAAGCGACCAGCATCTCCATGGCTACCACCCCTGTTGACGACGTCAGGCCGGCGGCACTCGCGGCCGTCGGCCTGGCGAAGTCGTTCGGCGCCGTCCAGGCGCTGCGCGACGTCTCCCTGACCTTCCCCGCCGGTCAGGTCACCGGACTGCTCGGCGAGAACGGCGCCGGCAAGTCCACCCTGATCCGCCTGTGCTCCGGGCAGATGCGACCCGACCGCGGCCGGCTCCTCCTCGACGGCGCCGAGGTCAGCTTCGCCACGCCGCTGGAGGCCATCGCGGCCGGCGTCGTCGTGGTCAACCAGGAACCGCTGCTGATCGGTGAACTCACCATCGCCGACAACCTCTTCCTGTACGACCTGGGGGAGCGACCCGGGTACGGGCGGGCCCGCCGCAGCGAGAACGTCCAGCGGGCCCGGGCCCTGCTCGACCGGCTCCGCATGGCCGACTACCTGCCGGACCCGTCCACCTTGTGCCGGGACCTGTCGGCGGCCTCGCGCCAGATGGTCGACATCGTCCGGGCGCTGTCCCGCCAGCCGAAGGTCCTCTTCCTCGACGAACCGAACTCCAGCCTCACCCGCGAGGAGTCCGAGCGGCTGTTCGCCGTCATGAACCGGCTGCGCGACGAGGGCGTCGCCGTGGTGCTCGTCAGCCACCGCCTCGCCGAGGTCTACTCGATCGTCGACAACGTGATCGTGCTGCGCGACGGCACGTTCGTCGCCGCCGGCCCGCCCGACGAGATCGACCAGGAGCGGGCGGTCGCGTTGATGGCCGGCGAGCGCAAGCGCGCGGTGGTGGCCGAGGTCATGGCCGACCGCGCCGAGGCCACCGCGCAGGCCGAGACGGCCCTCGAACTGGACGGGCTGACCGGTGACGGGTTCGCCGGTGTGGACCTCACCGTCCACCGCGGCGAGATCGTCGGCATGGCCGGGCTGGTCGGCGCCGGCCGTACCGAGATCGCCGAGGCGGTCGTGGGTCTGCGGCGGGTCAGCGGGGGACGCATCCGCGTCGGCGGCCGTCCCGTCCGGATCCCGAACCCCGGCCGGGCCCAGCGGCTGGGCATCGCCTACGTCGCCGAGGAACGCCGGACCGAGGTGTTCCACGAGCAGAGCGTCGGCTACAACCTGACGGTCCGCATCCTTTCCTCGCTCGGCCGGCTGGGCTCGGTCTCCCCGGGCCGCGCCGGCCGGGCCGCCCGGGACCTCGCCCGGCGCTTCGGCGTGAAGGCCGCCTCGATCGAGGCGCCCATCACGTCGCTGTCCGGCGGCAACCAGCAGAAGGTGCTGCTCGCGCGGGCCCTCGCCGCCAAGCCCGAGGTGCTGATCCTCGACGAGCCCACGCGGGGCGTCGACGTCGGCACGAAGGCGGAGATCTACGCGACGCTGCGCGAACTCGCCCACGGCGAAGGGCTCGCCGTGTGGTTCATCTCCTCCGAACTGGAGGAGATCGTCGAACTCGCCGACCGGGTCGTGGTGATCCGGCGCGGCCAGGTCACCCTCGACGCCCCGAACAACGCCGGACCCAACCCCATTGTCGCCGCCGCCATGGGCGCAACCGAAGGATGAACATGAGTACCACGACCGCTCACACCCCGGAGCGCACCTGGAAGGGCCGCGCCCTCTCGGCGGTGAAACGCCAGGAAGCCGGCCTGCTCGGCGTCATCATCGTGCTCGGCCTGCTGGTGACGCTGGCCAACGACAACTTCCTCAGCAAGGACAACCTCTACAACGTCCTGCAGACCGTCGTCGTGGTCGGGATCATCGCGGTCGGGCAGACCTTCGTCCTGATCGCCAAGGAGATCGACCTGTCCGTCGGCTCGGTCCTCGCCCTGTCGGCGGTGAGCGCCGGCGCCGCCTACGGCAACGGGGTGAACCCGTGGCTGGCGATGGCCATCGGCATCGGCGTCGGGGCCCTGAGCGGGTTCGCCGTCGGTTCCGTCGTCGTCCTCGGCCGGGTCAGCTCGTTCATCGTCACGCTCGGCATGCTGTCGATCGCCCGGGGCCTCACCCAGCTGATCACCGGCGGCCTCCCGCAGACCATGCCGAGCGAGCTGTCCTTCATCGGCCAGGGGCGCGTGCTGGGCGGCATCCCGGTCAGCGTCATCATCTTCCTGGTGCTGGTGATCCTCGGCCAGCTCCTGCTCACCCGTACCGTCTTCGGGCTGCGCGTCACGGCCGTCGGCGACAACGACGCGGCCGCGCGCACCAGCGGCATCCCGGTGGGTCGCACCCGCATCCTCACCTTCGTCCTGATCGGCACGCTGGCCGGTGTGGCCGGCATCGTGTTCTCCACCCAGGTCGGCGTCGCGGAGGCCCAGGCCGGTCTCGGGTACGAGCTGGACGTCATCGCGGCGGCCGTCATCGGCGGCGCGAGCCTCTCCGGTGGGCGCGGGTCCATCATCGGCGCGTTCCTGGGCGCCTGCCTGCTCGGCGTGCTGCGCAACGCGTTCATCCTGCTCGCCCTGTCGCCGTTCCTCCAGCAGCTCAGCATCGGCCTCGTGATCGTCCTCGCCGCGCTGTTCGACCAGTGGCGCCAGGGCAACCTGCGGCACTTCAGCCTCGGCAACCTCCGGCAGCGGCTCGCCAACCGCACCAACGCCTGACCCCACCCGAAGGGACCACCGATGAAACCACAACCCTTCCGCCGCCACGACCAGCGTGTCGTCCGGGCCTTCCTGGAGGCCCGACGCCAGCACACGGCGGACGAACCGCGTCTCAAGCTCGGCTGGAGCAACTGGGGGTTCGGCACCGAGGACCTCGCCGCCTCCGCGGCCCGGTTGCAGCGCTACGGCGTGCGGTACATCGAGCTGCACGGCAACCTCTACTCGCCGGACCTGGGCTACCGTCCGGAGGAGACCCTCGCGGTGCTCGGCGACCACGGCATCACGGTCTCCGGGGTCTGCGGCATGGTGACGCCGGAGCAGGAGTTCGCCCACAACCTGCCGCACGTGCGTGCCCGCGCCATCGAGTACTTCCGCCGCCAGGCGGAGTTCACCCGGGCCGTCGGCGGCTCCTACCTGCTGTTCGGCGCCGCCTCGGTGGGCCGCCCCGGGCTGCTGGACTCCTACGAGATGCAGCGGTCGGCGCAGACCATGCGGCTGGTCGCCGACGACTTCGCCGCGGCCGGCATCCGCGGCGCCGTCGAGCCGATCCGGCCCGAGGAGACGAGCATCGTCCACACGTTCGCGCAGGCGCTGGAGCTGATCGACCTGGTCGACCACCCGGCGATCGCCCACGTCAACGGCGACCTCTACCACATGCTCAGCGGCGAGCTGCACATCGGCGCGACGATCCTCGACCACGGCCACCGGATGATCAACCTGCATCTGGCGGACACGAACCGCCGCGCCCTCGGGCACGGCCTGCTCGACCTGGACATCGTCATCATGGCCCTGTACGCCGTCGGCTACCAGCGCGGGGACAACTACTGCTCCGCCGAGCCGCTCGGCGCCGGCGGCAACCCCTACGCCGCCATGAACCTGCCGCCGGACAGCGAGCGGCTCGACGAACTGGTCCGGGTCACGGCGCAGACCTTCCGGGAGCGCGAGGAGGAGGTGCTCGGCGCGAGCGACGACGAGCTCCGCGCGCTCTACCAGATCGACGCCGAGTAGGTCATGTCGACGACGTACACGCTGCACGTGGTCTGCCCGAACCCCGCGCTGGACCGGCTCCAGGTGGTCGAGACCTTCCGCCCGTTCGAGGTCAACCGGGTCACCACCGTGCGCAGTCTCGCCGGCGGCAAGGGCATGATCGTCTGCCGCGGGGCGCGGCGTCTCGGCGCCACCGTCACCGCGCACGGCTACGTCGGCGGCTCCACCGGGCAGGTCATCCGTCGCGGCTGCGACGAGCTGGGCGTACGCGACCGGCACATCGAGGTCGCGGGCGAGACCCGGGTGACGCCCGTCGTGATCGAGGAGAGCACGGGGCGCTCGACCGTGCTCAACGAGCGCGGGCCCACGGTCACGGCCGGCGAGCAGGAGCGGCTGCTCGCCGGCCTGGCCGAGGACGTACGCCCCGGCGACGTGGTGGTGACCACCGGCAGCCTCCCGCCCGGCTCGGCCCCCGACCTGCACGCGCGGATCGCCCGCCTGGCGCTGGCGCGGGGCGCCACGGCTCTCGTCGACGCCCAGGGCGACCCGCTCGCCCGGGTCATCGCCGACGTGCGCGCGGAACCGCCGGCGGGCCGGCTCGTCATCAAGCCGAACGTCCACGAGCTGGCCGGGGTCCTGGGCCGATCCCTGCCGGACGGGTCCGCCGCGGCCGACGCCGCCGCCGACCTGCACGCCGGGACGGGCGCCACGATCGTCGTCACGCTGGGCGCCGACGGCGCCCTGTGGGTCGACGGCGACGGCGAGCTCAGGGTGGACACGCCGGCCGTCGACACGGTCAACGCCACCGGGTCGGGCGACTCCTTCCTGGCCGGCCTGGCGGTCGCCCTCGGCCGCTCCGAGAGTCCCGCCTCGGCGCTCACCCTGGCCTCGGCCATGGGCGCGGCCAACGCCGCGTCGCTCGCGCCGGACGTGGACCCGGACCTGGTGGCGCGGCTCCGTTCGCGGGTGACCGTCACCCGCGGCGACGCGGGGGTGGTGGTCGCGCGGTGAGCCAGCAGTTCATCGGCGTCGACATCGGCACGACGCGCACCAAGGTCGGCTGCTACGACACGGCGGCCGGGCGCCTCGTGGCGCTGCACACGGCTCCCACCGTCGTGGCCGACGACCCGTGGGGTGGACGCCGCGACGCCGCGCTGCTCACGTCCTCCGTCGACGACCTGCTCGCCCGGCTGCTCGCCGACCCGGCGGTGCGGGTCGGCGACGTGGCGGGCGTCTGCGTCGGCTCGGTGGGCGAGGAGGTCGTCCTGTTCGACCGCGACGGGACGGTCACCGCGCCGGTGCTCGCCTGGTACGCCGGGCACGGCCGGGTGGCGAAGGCGGAGCGGACGCGCGCCGACGGGCCGTGGTCGGACCTGGACGACACCTTCTCGGTGTTCAAGCTGCTGTGGCTCGCGCACCACCTGCCCGAGGCGGTGGCGGCGGCGCGCACCTTCACGTCGCTCGCCGACCACGTGGCGCGGCACCTGCTCGCCGATCCCTCCGCGCCGGTGTTCCTCAACCGCTCCCACGCGTCGCGTACCGGCCTGTTCGACGTGCGCGCGGGGCGCCTCCGGCCGGACGTGCTGCCGGATCTCGGGCTCGGCACGCTCGCGCTGCCGGAACTGGTGGACAGCGCCACCCCGGTGGGCCGGGCCTCCGGGGCCGGCGTCCTTCCCCGCGGGGTTCCCGTCGTCGCCGGGGGCCACGACCACATGTGCGGCGCCTTCGGCGCCGGGGTGCGGGGCGCCGGTGACGTGTACGTCTCGGCCGGCACGTCGGAGGCGCAGCTCCTGCTCGTGACGGAGCTGCCGGACACCGTCGATCCCGGCGTCGACATCGGCGTGTTCGTGGCGGGCGGGCTGCGCTACCTGCACCGGGCCACCCCGTCCGGCCGGTACTACCAGGCCTGGCACCGGCTGCTGTACGCCGGGGTCGACGACGGGGTGATGTGGGACGAGATCGGCCGCGTCGTGGACGACGTGGAGCCCGCGCTGATCGACGCCGACCGGCGGACCGCGCGGCTCGCCGCCCTGCCGATGGACCTCACCCGCGGCCACGCCATGGCCAGCCTCCTGAAGGGCCTCGCCGTTGAGGCCGAATCCGTCACCAGCCGGCTGGGGCGCCTCGGCGGCACCGACGTCGCCGACGTGACCATCGCCGGCGTGGCCGCCGGGTGGGACGTGTGGCGGCGGCTCCGGCAGCAGGCGACGCGCCGCCGGCTACGGTTCGTGGTCGAGCCCGAGGCGACCGTCCTCGGGGTCGCCGTCCTCGCGCAGCTCGGCGCGACCGGTCGGGCCGACCTGCCGGCCCGTCTGACCACCGTGGACATCGACTAGGAGCAGCATGAACGTCCCCGAGGTGCTGGGTCAGCACCGCCTCGTCCCCGTCATCGTCCTCGACGACGCCGCCCACGCCGAGCCGCTCGCCGGCGCACTGGCCGCCGGCGGCCTGCCCATCGCCGAGGTCACCCTGCGCACCCCCGCGGCCGTCGACGCGATCGCCCGGATGGCCGCACACGGCGGTGTGCTCGTCGGCGCCGGCACGGTCACCACCGTGGCGCAGGTCGACGCCGCGGTGCGGGCCGGCGCGAGGTTCGTCGTGTCGCCCGGATTCAGCGAGCCGGTCGTGCGGCGCTGCCAGGAGCACGGCGTCTTCGCGCTGCCCGGCGCCACGACGGCGACCGAGGTCATGGCCGCGCTGGCCGCCGACGTCACGGTGCTGAAGTTCTTCCCCGCCGGCACGTCGGGCGGCGCCGCGGCGGTGGCCGCGCTGTCCGCGCCCTTCGGCCAGGTGTCGTTCGTGCCGACCGGCGGCATCGACGCCGCCTCGGCGGGCGACTACCTCGCGGTGCCGTCGGTCCTCGCCGTGGGTGGGAGCTGGATGGTGCCCCGGAAGCTGGTGGCGGCCGGGGACTTCGCGCGCGTGACCGAGCTGGTCGCCGAGAGCGTCGCGGCCGTCGCGCGTCCCGCCTGATCGCCGCGCCGGGCGGGCCGGCACCCTCCACGCGCCGCCTCCGGTCGATCCGGAGGCGGCGCGTTGACGCGTCGATACCGGCGACCTACAGTCATTACGGGCTGGACCGATACTGGCCCCGAAGGCTCACCGAGAGCTGCCGGCGGACACGGACCCCGCGCGCTCCGGCAAGCCGGTTCGAAGGTCGGCCGCCGGTTCACCGGTGGTCGCTCCGACCACGGAAGCGGGCGCTCATGACCAACCGCCGTACGTTGCTCCGCTCCGCCGTCGCCCTCGCCGCGGCGCCGGCGATCCCGCTCGCCCGGCCGGCCGCCGCCGCGGAACCCGCCGATCCCGGCGTGACCGTGGACCCCTTCGGCGTCCCGCTGCGCGACGTGCTGCTGATCGGCGGCACCGTCGCACCGGGGCCCGACGGGACGCCGGTGCTCTGGTCCGCGGTCTCCGGCGAACCGGCGCGGCTCGCCGCGATCGACCCGGCGACCGGCCGCACCGTCTCCGACCAACCCCTCACCGGGGCGCCCGGCTCGTACGCGGTCGCCGCAGCCCCCGACGGCACCGTCTACGTCGGCGCGTACACCACCGGCGACCTGTACCGGCGCCGGCCGGGGCCGGACAGCCCCGTGGAGAACCTCGGCCGCCCCCTGCCGTCGGAGACGTACATCTGGCGGATCGCCGTCGACGACGCCGGTGTCGTGTACGGCGGCACCTTCCCCGGCGGGCGGGTCTTCGCCTACGACCCGGCCACCGGGACCACCCGTGACTACGGGCAGGTGCTCCCCGGCGTGCAGTACGTCCGCAGCCTCGCGGTCACCGCCGACACGATCTACGCCGGCACCCAGCCGGACGCCCACCTGTTCGCGATCGACAAGGTCACCGGGGAGCGGCGGGAACTGCCGCTGCCCGAGGGGCTGGGCGACGGTGCCGGCCGGACGGTGTACGACCTGAACGTCCACGACGGCCGCGTGTACGCCCGGTACGGCTCGGCCACCACCGGGCGGCTGGGCGTGTACGACATCGCCGGCCGGCGGTGGACCGACCTGATCGACGACGTCGCCGGCCTCGACGTCTCCGCGCCCGGCCCCGGCGGCCTGGTCTACCTCACCCGCGCCGGCCGGCTCACCGGCTACCATCCGGGCCGGCGCACGTTCACCGACACGCCACTGGTCTTCCCCGGGCGGGTGGTCAACAACCGGGGCATCGGCTGGGTCACCCTCGCCGACCGGGGCTGGCCCGGTCGCACCCTCGTCGGGCTGCTCTGGCGGGGTGACCTGTTCCGCTGGAACCCGGTGACGGGACGGGGCGACGTCCTGCCGACGGACGTGCCCGGCGAGCCCATCCCGATCGCGTCGCTGCACGTCGGCGCGTCCGGCGCGGTGTGGGTGGGCGGCTACCTCAACGGCGGCCTCGCCCGGGTCGACGCGGACACGGGCCAGTCGACCTTCCAGCGCTTCGCCCAGGTGGAGGGCATCCTGGAGACCGGCGGCCAGGTCTGGCTCGGCGCGTACCCCGACTCGCGGCTCTACCGGTACGACCCGGCGAAGCCGTGGAGCAGCCCGGAGTACTCCCCGGGCGTGCCGGGCAGCGTGGACAACCCGCTGAAGCTCGTCGACCTCAAGGCCGCCGACCAGGTGCGCGCCCGCGCGCTGACCGACGCCGGGGACATGGTGGCCTACGGCACCATGCCCAACACCACCCTCGGCGGTGCCCTCGTCGTGGTGGACAAGGTTACGGGCGCGTCCCGTGTGCACCGGCCCGTGGTGACCGACCAGTCGATCGTGAGCCTGACCCATCTCAACGGGCTGATCGTGGGCGGCACCTCCGTCGCCGGCGGCTACAGCGTCCCGCCGCCCACCCAGTCCGAGGCGCGGATCTTCGGCTGGGACGTGGCGAGCGACGGCAAGGTGTTCGAGTTCGTGCCGGTGCCGGGCGCGACGGCCGTGCCGGCCCTGGCGGCCGACCGGATTGGTCTGCTGTGGGGGCTGGCCGGGGGACAGCTCTTCGCCGTCGATCTCGCGGCCCGGGCCGTCGTGCGGCGCGTGCAGCTCGCCCCCGGAGTCGCCGACAGCCGCGGCCGGCTCGGCTACGACGCCCCGCGCCACCTGCTGTACGCGCTGGTCGGCGGCCACCTGCTGGTGCGGGTGGACCCGGACACCGGCGCCTCGCGGATCCTGCTGGACCAGCCGGCGGAGTTCCTCGCCGTGCACCCGGACGGCCGGCTCTTCGTCGGCGCGGAGGAGCACCTCCTGCGGGTCACCGTGCGCTGATCCGCGCGGCCGCGACGGGCCGGTGACTCCGAGGGGGAGTCACCGGCCCGCCGCGCCGACCCGGTGGCCCGAGCTGGTGCCCGGGGTGAGGTGCGCCGCTCAGCCCACGGGTCGGGCCGACCGGTCGGGCTGGGCCGGGGGCCGCGGGTCGGCGGCCGGGGCGGCGAGCGGGACCGGCACGCCGCCCGCCAGGCGGCTGCGCTCGGCCGCGAACGCCATGCGGTGGCTGTCCAGGGACTCCCACGGTCCCGAGCGCACCACCGACCGGTCCCCGGTCGCCACCGCCTCGACGAACGCGGCCATCAGCCGCATGTCGCCGCCGCCGTGGCCGGAGCCGGCGTCCGCGCCGCCGCCGCGGGTGTCGGTGGTGACGGTGGCGCCGGTGACGAAGTCGGTCACGCTGACCTGCTCGCCGTCGCCCTCCAGGTAGCCGTGGGTGCCCATGATCCGGGTCCGCCGGTGGCCGCCGGGCGTGAACGCGCTCATGGTGAGCGTGGCCGTCGCCCCGCCCGCGAAGGAGACGGTGACGCTCTGGTGGTCGGCGACGTCGTTGCCGCCGCCGAACACGCACCGGCCGTACGGGCCGTCGCGCAGCGCCGTGGTCACGCCGGACGGGGTCAGGTCGCGGGTCACCACGGACAGCGGCCACTCGTGCCGACCGGGGTCGGCCAGGCAGTCGTGGTAGAAGCGGACGGCCGAGTACGGGCAGCGCGACTCGACCGGGCAGTCGAGGCAGCGCTCGGCCGCGCCCGCGGGCCGGTTGCCGGGGTGGAAGTGGTGCAGACCGCCGACGCTGCTGACGCGTACGGGGGTGTCGTCCACGATGTAGCGCAGCCAGTCGAGGTCGTGGCAGCACTTGGCGAGCAGGCTGCTGGACGACGTGTCGGCGCGGCGCCAGTTGCCGCGTACGTAGGAGTGGGCGAAGTGCCACCAGCCGACGGGTTCGAGGTGTTCCACGCCGACGATCCGTCCGAGCGCGCCCGCCCGGACCTGCCGCCGCACCTCGTCGGTGTAGCGGGTGTACCGCAGGACGTGGCACACGGCGAGCAGGACCCCGGTGCGCTCCGCCGCCTCGGCGACGGCCACGCACTCGGCCTCGGTCGGGGCGATGGGCTTCTCGAGCAGCACGTGGTAGCCCAGCTCGGCGAACCGGGCCGCCGGCTCGGCGTGCTCGCGGTCGGGCGTGGCGAGCACGACCGCGTCGGCGAGCCGGGGGAGGGCGGCCAGCGCCCGCCACGAGTCGAGGCGTCCCTCCGGCGGCACGCCGTGCGCGTCGGCGAGCGCGTCACGCTGGGTGGCGCGGGGGTCGGCGACCGCCACGACGCGGGCCCGGTCCGGGGACCGGAGGGCGTAGCCGGCGTACGTGCTGCCGCGGTTGCCGGCGCCGACGACGGCGAGGGAGACGACCATCGGGTTCCTTCGCTATTACGGGACTGGATCGATCTGGCCAGGTCTCGGTACGAACAGTAACGATGCGACCTCGATACTCTTCGGCTCTAGTATCGGCCCGGACCGTAAGTTAATGTACTGCCCACCTGACTCCCCCGGAAGGATGCGAGATGCGTGTTCGCAAGAGCCTGTCGGCCGTCGCGGTGGCGCTCGTCGCCGCGCTCGCGGCCACGGGCTGTGGCGGTTCGGACTCCGGTGGTTCCGGCAAGACCACCGTGACGATGTGGACATACCCGGTGATCGTCGACGAGGCGCAGCACCGCGCCTACTGGGACGAGACCGTCAAGGCGTTCCAGGCCGCGAACCCCGACATCACCGTGAAGGTCGAGATCTTCCCCTGGGCCAACCGCGACCAGGCCTTGGCCACCGCGATCGCCGGCAACAAGGGGCCGGACGTCGTGTACCTGATCCCCGACCAGCTGCCCAAGTACGCCCGCAACATCGAGCCGGTCGACAAGTACCTCGACGACGCGTCCAAGAGCGACTACCACGAGAACGTGATGCAGTCGGTGACCATCGACGGCAAGATGATGGGCGCCCCGATCCTCACCAGCGCCGCCACGCCGATCTGCAACAAGAAGGTCTTCGCCGACGTCGGCGAGACGACCTACCCGACCAGCTGGAACGATCTGCTCACCCTCGCGCCGAAGTTCAAGGCCAAGGGCTACGACGTCACGGCGTACGCCGGCGACTCGAAGCAGACCCTGAACCAGACCTTCTACCCGCTGCTGTGGCAGGCCGGCGGCGACGTGTTCGCCGCCGACGGCAAGTCGGTCGTCTTCAACAGCGAGGCCGGCCGCAAGGCGCTGAACTTCGTCAAGCAGCTCGTCGACGGCGGCTACGTCGACAAGGGCCTCATCACCAACGTCCCGTCCATCGAGCAGACCCGCGTCGGCCAGGGCAAGGTCGGCTGCGTCTGGTACGTGCCGGTGGCGGAGGTGGAGAAGCTGTGGGGCAAGGAGAACATCCAGGCCGTCCCGCACTTCACCGAGACGAAGCAGATCGGCTACGGCACGGTCGGCTCGCTGGCGATGCTGAAGGGCTCCAAGGAGAAGGAGGCGGCCGGCAAGTGGATCGCCTTCGCCACCAACGCCGAGAACACCAAGAAGTACGACCTCGCCTCGAACTTCTTCTCGCCGCGGAAGTCCACCGGTGCGCTGTGGACCGATGACCCGGTCCTGAGCGTCCAGGAGAAGCAGGTGTCCGCCAGCACCGTCGGCCCGCTGCACGAGAAGGCCCGGGACGTGCAGGGCGTCCTCTTCCCCGAGATCCAGGCCGCGCTGCTCGGCAAGAAGTCGGTGGAGCAGGCGCTCGACGACGCGGCGAAGGCCGCCGACCCGCTGCTCGGCTGATCCTGACGCGGCTCGCGGTGGGCGTAGCGTGCCCACCGCGAGCCGTCGAGAAAGGTTGTCAGATGGTTGCACTACCGGAGAGCCGGGTCCGCGGCTCACGGCCGGCACGCGGCCCGGTCCGGCGGCCCCGCCGCCCGTCCGCCCGCGAGGCCGGCACCGCCCTGCTGTTCGTCCTGCCGTTCCTGCTGCTCTTCGCCCTGTTCCGGTTCGGGCCGGCGATCGCCGGGGTGTTCCTCGGCTTCACCGACTACACCATCGGCGGCGACACCAGCTGGACGGGCCTGGAGAACTTCCGCAGGCTCGTCGACGACCCGACCTTCTGGACGGCGCTGCGCGTGACGGTGGTCTTCACCGCGCTGTCCGTACCGCTGTCGATGCTGGCCTCCCTCGGCATGGCGCTGCTGACCCGCCGTGCCTTCCGCGGCGCGAAGCTCTTCCGGTCCATCTTCTTCCTGCCCGTGGTGACCAGCCTCGTCCTCGCCGGGGTGGTCTTCACCTGGGTCTTCGCCGACGGCGGCCCGTGGTCCCGGGCGATGGGCGCGCTCGGCCTGCCGGCGGGCAACTGGCTCGCCGACAGCGCGCTGGTGGTGCCGGCCCTGGTCCTCGTGTCGGTCTGGTCCCGGTTCGGCTACGGCATGCTCATCCTGCTCGCCCGGATGCAGGACATCCCCGCGGAGCTCGAGGAGGCCGCCCTCACCGACGGCGCCTCGGCCTGGCAGCGCTTCCGGTACGTGACGCTGCCGCAGCTGCGGCCCGCCCTGTTCTTCGTGGCGATCATCGAGACCACCGTGTCGTTCCAGGTCTTCGACATGATCTACGTGATGACCGGGGGCGGTCCGGTCCGGTCCAGCTACAGCCTCGTGTACCTGCTCTACGACCAGGGCTTCAAGTACTTCGACCTGGGCTACGCGAGCGCCGTCGGAGTGGCCCTGTTCGTGATGACGATCGTCGTGGCGCTGATCCAGCGGCTGACCCTCGGGAGGGACAAATGACGGACACCATCACGCCCCCCGCCACCGCCGCGACCGCGCCGCCCGCCCGCAGCCGGCGTCCCTACCGGGTCGGCCGGGGTGGGCGGGGCTGGCTGGTCGGCCGCGGCGCGCTGCTGCTGATCGGCGCGGCCGTCACGCTCTTCCCCTTCTACGCGATGGTCGTGCTGTCGTTCAAGCCGACCGGACCGGTGACGTTCCCGGACAGCCTGCTGCCCTGGCCGTTCTCCACCGAGGCGTACGACCAGGTGATCGGCGCCAAGAGCATGCTGCGGTGGATGTGGAACACGCTCGTCTACGCCGTGGTGTCGGTGGTCGGGGTGCTGCTGTTCGCCTCCATGGCCGGCTACGCCTTCGCCAAGAAGCGGTTCCCCGGCAAGGAGACCATGTTCTGGTCGTTCCTGGCCATGCTGATGGTGCCGTACCACGTGACGATGATCCCGACGTTCATCATCATCTCGGAGCTGAACGGCGTCGACACGTACTGGGGCATGATCGTGCCGACCCTGGCCAACGCCCAGGCGGTGTTCCTGATGCGGCAGTTCATCGCCTCGCTGCCGGACTCGCTGTTCGAGGCCGCCCGCCTCGACGGCTGCTCGGAGTGGCGGGTGTACGTCTCGATCGTCCTGCCGCTGATCAAGCCCATCCTGGCGACGCTCGGCGTCTTCGTCTTCCTCTGGCACTGGAACGACTTCCTCTGGCCGCTCATCGTCGGCCAGAGCATCGACATGCGGACGCTCACCACCGGCATCGCCTCGCTCCAGCAGGAGAACGTGCCGCTCAACATGCTCCTCGCCGGATCGGTGGTCGCGTTCGTGCCGATCTTCATGGCCTACCTGATCGGGCAGCGCTACTTCCAGGAGGGCGTCTCCACCACGGGGATCAAGGGGTGACGGTCATCGCCGTGGCGGCGCCGCCGGAGGTCCGTGACCTGTTCTTCGACGCCGACACGTGGGCGGCGCTGCGCCGGCTGGGCGACGTGCGGCTGCCGCCCCCGGAGGCGGACGTCGGCGACGAGGCGACCCTCGCCGCCCTGCTCGCCGGCGCCGACGTGGTCGTCACCGGCTGGGGGTGCGCGCCGCTGTCGGCCGCCGTGCTGGCCGCCGCGCCCGGACTGCGGCTGCTCGCCCACACCGGAGCGAGCGTCAAACCGTTCGTGACGCCCGAGAGCTTCGCCCGCGGGGTGCGGGTCACGCAGGCGGGGGAGGCGATGGCGTACGCGGTGGGGGAGCAGGCGCTCGCGCTGACCCTCGCCCTGCTGCACCGGGTGCACCGCTTCGATCACGCCCTGCGGAGCGGCGTCGACTGGCCCACCGCGAAGGCGGCCCCGCCACGGCGGGAGCTGCGCGGGGCGACGGTCGGGGTGGTCGGCGCGTCCCGCACCGGCCGGGCCTACCTCGGCCTCGTACGCGCGCTCGGGGCGCGGGTGCTGGTCGCCGACCCGTACCTGTCGGATGCGGAGGCGGCGACGCTCGGGGCCGAACGGGTCGCGCTCGACGACCTGCTGCGCCGCAGCCAGGTCGTGTCGCTGCACGCGCCCGTCCTGCCCGAGACGGTCGGGATGATCGGGGCCCGGGAACTGGCCCTGCTGCCCGACGGCGCCCTGCTCGTCAACACCGCCCGGGCCGCGCTCGTGGAGGAGGCCGCCCTGCTGGCCGCTTTGCGCGCCGGCCGCATCGACGCGGCCCTCGACGTCTTCGACGCCGAACCGCTGCCAGCGGACCATCCGCTGCGCCGCCTGCCGAACGTGCTGCTGACCCCCCATGAGGCGGCGGGCACGGTCGAGTCGCGCCGCCGCGCCGGCGCCATCGTCGTCACCGAGATCCACCGGTTCCTGCGCGGTCGGCCCCTCGCGCACGAGGTGCGGCCCGAACAGCTCGACCGGACCGGCTGACCTGCGGTGGCGTCGCCCGAGTGCGGATGAGTAGCCTCAGCGCTCATGCGCATCGCTCTGGCCGGACTCGCCACCAGTCACCCGTACACGGACGCCCGTGCCCTGCGCGACCACGCGGAGCTGGTCGTGTGGGAGCCCGATCCGCAGCGGCTGGCGCGGTTCCGCGGCGAGCAGCCGGACGCGGTGGTGGCGCCGGACCTGTCCGCGCTGCTGGCGACCGATCCCGACGGCGTGGTCCTGACCGTGCCGATCCCGGACGTGCCCGAGGCGCTGGCCCGGGTGCTGGAGCGCGGGCTGCCGTGCTTCGTCAACAAGCCGGCCGCGGCGACGCTCGACCAGCTCGACCGGCTGGAGCGCGTGGTGGCGCGGGCCCCCGAGCTGGTGCTCACCTCGTCGGTCCTGCGCTTCGCGCCGGCCTTCGTGGGGTGGGACGTGCGGCCCGAGGAGGTGCTGTCGGTACGCGCCACGGTGCGCCACGACGTGGGCCTCTGGGCGACCGGCTACAACCCGTGGCAGGACGACCCGGCCGTCGGCGGCGGGACCCTGGTCATGATGGGCCTGCACGGGATGGAGCTGCTCGTGGCGCTCCTCGGGCCGGCCGTCTCGCTGGTGGGGGCGACCTCCACGGTGCGCCGGCACCGCGGGCTGCGCTCGGAGGACACCGGACTGCTCGCGGTGCGGTGGGACGACGGGGTGCCCGGCGTGGTCGAGGTGCTCGGGGTCAGCCAGGACGAGGCGTACGAGGTGACCGTCCACACGGTCAGCGGTGAGCGCCGCGTGGTGCTGCGCGGCGGGGCCGACGAGCTGGGCTACCGCGCCACCATCGACGCGTTCGTGAGCATGGTCCGCGGAGCGCCGAGCCCCGTGCCGTGGGCGCAGACCCGTGCCGTGCTCGGCGTCCTCGCCGCCGCGCGCGCCGCGGCCTGACACCCGTCCCCGCCGCGACGTCGGCCGCTGCCCGGCCGAGCGTCATCTCCACTGCCTGGCCGGCGTCCTCGCCGCTGTCCGGCCGGCGTCCTCGCCGCTGCCCGGCCGGCGTCCTCGCGTGGCCTCGTCCCGCAGCGGCCCTGACCGGATCGGCGTGCCCCACGCCTTGACGCCCCTCTGGCCGGAAGTTACGGTCATGACCGTTACTTCGGAAGGGGTGTGGTGGCATGCGTACCGTGGCGGAACTGGAGGAGCGGCTCTCCCGGCCGCGGGACGTCCTCGTGGACGACCTGCGCAAGCTCGACGGGGACATCCTGGTCCTGGGCGCGGGCGGCAAGCTGGGGCCGAGCCTCGTCCGGCTGGCCCTGCGCGGCGTCGCGGCGGCGGGCACCGGGGCGCGCGTCGTCGCGGTGTCCCGCTTCTCCGAGCCGGGGCTGGCCGACAGCCTGCGCGAGGAGGGCGCCGAGATCGTCGAGGCGGACGTCGCGGACGACGCCGCGTTGCAGGCGCTGCCGGACGCGGCGAACGTCGTCTTCCTGGTCGGGGCCAAGTTCGGCACCTCCGGCCGGGAGCACGCCACCTGGGCCACCAACACGTACCTGCCGGGGCGGGTCGCGCAGCGCTTCGCCGGCTCCCGCCTGGTGGCCCTCAGCACCGGCAACGTGTACCCGCTCGTGCCGGTGACCTCCGGCGGCTGCGTCGAGCAGACCCCGGTGGACCCCGTCGGCGAGTACGCCATGTCCTGCCTGGGCCGCGAACGCATCCTCACCCACTTCGCGCTGCGCGACGGCACCCCGCTGGCCCTCATCCGGCTCAACTACGCGGTCGAGATGCGCTACGGCGTGCTCGTCGACATCGCCCGGGCCGTGCACGCCGGCGAGGCCGTGGACCTCGGCATGGGCCACGCCAACGTCGTCTGGCAGGGCTACGCCAACGAGGTCGTCCTGCGCGCCCTGCACCACACGGCGACCCCGCCGTTCGTCCTGAACCTGACCGGACCGGAGCTGATCTCCGTCCGCCAGGTGGCCACCGCGGTCGCCGCCCGGCTCGGCCGAGAGCCGGTGTTCACCGGCACCGAGGCGCCGACCGCCCTGCTGTCCAACGCCCAGCTCTGCCACCGCCTCTTCGGCTACCCCGACCTCTCGGTCGCCGAGCTGATCGAGCTGACGGCGGACTGGGTGGCCGGCGGCGGGCCCCTGCTCGACAAGCCGACCGGATTCCAGCGCCGCGACGGGAAGTTCTAGGAGACACCGTGTTGACCGCATCGAGCACGCGACAGGCCGCGGCCCTGGCCCGGTTCCGGCAGGGGTGCGTCATCCCCGCCCACCCGCTCGCGCTGACCCCCGACCGGCGCCTCGACGAGCGCCGGCAACGGGCACTGACCCGCTACTACCTCGCCTCGGGCGCGGGCGGCATCGCCGTCGGCGTGCACACGACCCAGTTCGCCATCCACGACCCCGCCGTGGGGCTGCTCGCCCCGGTGCTGGAACTCGCCGCCGAGACCGCCGCGGGCTCCGACGCCGTCCTGGTCGCCGGCGCGTGCGGGGACACCGCCCAGGCCGTCGCCGAGGCCGAACTCGCCGCCTCGCTCGGCTACCACATGGTGCTGCTCTCGCCGTACGCCGGCCTGGACGAGGACGGCCTCGTGGAGCGGGCCCGGGCGGTCGGGGAGGTGCTGCCGGTCATCGGCTTCTACCTCCAGCCGGCCGTGGGCGGACGGGAGCTGTCCCGTGGCTTCTGGGCCCGGCTGGCCGCGCTGGAGTCGGTGGTCGGCATCAAGGTGGCCCCGTTCGACCGCTACCGCACCCTCGACGTGCTGCACGGCGTCTGCGCCGCGGGCCGCAACGGGGACCTCGCCCTCTACACCGGCAACGACGACCACATCCTCGCCGACCTCGTGGCCCCGCACCGGGTCATCGTGGACGGCCGGGCCGTCGAGGTCGAGTTCGTCGGCGGGCTGCTCGGCCAGTGGGCCGTCTGGGCCGGCACCGCCGTGACCCTGCTCGACGAGGCCCGACGGGCCCGCGACGGCGACGACGCCGCGCTGCGCCGGCTGCTCACGCTCGACGGTCACCTGACCGACGCCAACGCCGCGATCTTCGACGCCGCCAACGGCTACCACGGCTGCATCCCCGGCATCCACGAGGTGCTGCGCCGGCAGGGCCTGCTGGCCGGCCGGTGGTGCCTCGACCCGGCCGAGGACCTGTCGCCGGGGCAGATGGCCGAGCTGGACCGGGTGCACCGCGCCTACCCGCACCTGCGCGACGACGACTTCGTGGCCGCGCACCTCGACGAGTGGCTGGCGTGAGACAGGCCCTTCCGGCGTGACATCGGCCGGTCCGCGCCCCCAGCGGGCGCGGGCCGGCCGGCGTCAGAGGGTCAGGCGGTAGAGGGTGAGCGGGCGACCGCTGCTGCCGGAGGCCAGGTTCCCGGTGCGCTCGGCCAGCCCGGCCAGTTCGAGACGGTGCAGCATGCGCCGCGCCGTACGCTGCTGCACCCGCAGCTGGTCGGCGACCTCGCGGCTGGTCAGCGGCTCGTTGCCGAGCGCGGTGCGGACCTCCCGCAGCCGCAGCAGCGTGGGCACCGACAGGCCGACCCTCTGGGCGATGACGGCGAGGTTCGCCTCCGCGGGCCGCGGCGGCGGCGTGGTCGACTCGAGCACGATGTCGGTCTCGCCGCGCAGCGAGAGCACGGCCGTCGTGGGGCCGACCCGGCGGGCCCGGCTCAGCGCGCGGCGGGCCAGGTTCTCCGCCTCCGCGGCGCTGCGGCCCAGCCCGAAGCCGATCTGCACCGTCTCGTGGCGGTCGGCGAGGCGGCGGAGCATCGGCAGCGCCGTGAACCCGCCGGTGGCGTCGTGCAGCGGCCCGCGGGTGGTGACGATCAGGTACGTGTCGGAGGCGAACCGCGCGAGCGTGCCGCCGAGCCCGGCGACCTCCTTGAGCAGCCCGTCGTCGCCGTCGGACAGGGTCGCCAGCCCGAGCGCGATCTGGGCGTCCTCCTGCGCCTGGCTCCCGACGTGCAGCAGGAGCTGACGCAGCGCGGTGCGCACCGAGTGGTTCGACGGCGCGAGGCGGAACGCCGGCATCTCGCGGCGCAGCACCTCGTACACCGAGCTGATGCAGCTCACGGCGACGTCCGCGCCGGCCTTGCGCTGCCGGCGGTGGAAGGCGACCACCTCGTCGGAGCTCAGGCCGCTGCGGTAGGGCAGCGTCCGCACCCGGTCCACCGGCAGCCCCGCCTCGCCGAACGTGGCGGCGACGTCGACGCCGGTCACCGTGTCGATGGACATGCGGGTGACGTCCCGGCCGTCGCGCAGCAGCCGCACGGCGGCCTGGAGCAGGGTGGCGCCGGTGTAGTCCACGAACACGGCGGGCCGGTGCAGGACGTTCGCCTCCCGCGCGAGGGTGTACGGCACCACGCCGGTGAAGAGCCACGCCTCCACCTGGCCCCCGTGCGCCTCGACGATCGCCGGAGCCTGCGACTCGTGGTCGTAGTGCAGCCGCCGCGCGGCGACGCCGGGCTGCTCCTCGCAGGTGGCAGCCACGTCGTCGACCAGGTCGTGCGGACCGACGACCCCGATCTCGATGGTCACCGCTGCCTCCTGTGGGGGTTGCGTTGCTCGCAGGACAAGATTACGGTCAGGCCCGGTATTGCAGAAGCCCTGGGAGGATACGTGTCGTTCCCCAGCATGGCCGACGCCAGCGGCCGGACGATCGGCGCGGAGGAGCTGGACGCCGTCAGCCGGGTGCTCCGGTCCGGCATGCTGAGCTCGGTCTGGGGCACCGAGGTCCGGGCCCTGGAGCGGGAGATGGCCGAGCTCCACGGAGTGTCGCACGCCGTGGCGGCGAGTTCCGGAACCGCGGCCCTGCACCTGGCTGTCGCGGCCGTCGCGCCCGACCCCGGCGACGAGATCATCACCTCTCCGATCAGTGACTTCGGCACGGTCGCGCCCATTCTCGCGCAGAACGCCGTGCCCGTGTTCGCCGACGTCGATCCGTACACCGGCAACCTGGATCCGGCGGCGGTGGCCGCGGCCATCGGCCCGCGCACCCGCGCGATCCTCGCCGTGCACCTGTTCGGCGCCGCCGCCGACCTGCGCGCCGTCGCCGACGAGGCGGGCGTGCCGCTGATCGAGGACTGCGCCCAGGCGTGGCTCACCCGCTACCCGGACGGCCGGCTCGCCGGCACGGCGGGCGCGGTCGGCTGCTTCAGCCTCCAGCAGTGGAAGCACATCACCTGCGGTGACGGCGGCCTGTGCCTCACCGACGACCCCGTGCTGGCCCGGCGGATGCGGCTGTTCGCCGACAAGGGCTGGCCCCGCGACGAGGCCCGCCGGCACGTCGGCCTCGGCCTCAACTACCGGATGACCGAACTCGCCGGCGCCGTCGCCCGCGCCCAGCTGGCGAAGCTCCCCGGGGTGCTGGCCGACCGGCGGCGCACCGCCCGGCGGCTGGTCACCGCGCTGTCCGGCCTGCCCGGCGTGCGCCTGCCCGCCGACGTGGACGCCCACGCCTGGTGGCTGTTCCCGATCGTGCTCGACCCGCCGCTGACCAACCAGGAGGTCGCGGGGAAGCTGGCCGCCGCCGGCATCCCCGCCCGGGCCGGCTACCTCGAGCAGCCGCTGCACTGCGCCCCGGCGCTGACCGAGGCGCCGGTCTACGGCACCTCCCGCTTCCCGCTCACCGTGCCGCCGGCCGACCGGCTGCCGGCCTACGGGCCCGGCGCGTTCCCCGTGGCCGAGCGCCTGATCAGCGAGACCCTCCTGGTGATCGACTGGAACGAGCGCTACACCGACGCGCACGTCGACGAGATCGCCCGCGCCGTGCGGGCCGCGGTGGCCCCGTGATCGCCCCGGCCGCCGCCGCCCTGCGCGACCGGCTGCGCTGGCGGCTCGTCGCGGCCACGGCCACCCCCGTGGACGCCCGGCGGGCGGTCGACGCGGGCGTGCTCGACCGGTACCTGCGCGGACTCGTCGCCGACGGCGCCGACGCCCTCGCCGTCTGCGCGCACACCGGCCGCGGCCCGTACCTCGACGCGGAGACCCGGGACCTCGTCGTCCGGCTCGCCGTGGGGACCGGCGTGCCGGTGATCGTCGGCGTGGGCGGCCGGCCGGGGGAGCGCACCGACGAGGTCGCCGCGCAGGCCGTCCGGGCGGCCGACCTCGGCGCGGCCGGTGTGCTGGTCTTCCCCGTCGAGGGCGACGCCGTCGGCCACCACGACGCCGTCTGGCGCGCCGCTGGGCTGCCGATGCTCGCGTTCGACCTCTACGTGCGGCCGTACGCCGAGCCGGCGCTCGCGGAGCTGCTCGCCCATCCCGGGGTGGCCGGGGTCAAGGTGGCCCGGCTCGACGACGCCATCGCCTGCCAGGCCGCGCTCGCCGCGGCGCACCGCGCCGGCCGGCTGGCCGTGACCGGTGAGGACCGCATGTTCGGGCCGTCGCTGATGTGGGGGGCCGAGGCCGCCCTGGTCGGCCTGGCCGCCGCCGCGGTGCCGGTCACCGCCCGGGTGCTGCGGGCCTACGCCGACAAGCGGTACGACGAGTTCGTCGCCGCCTCGGCCGACCTCGACCGGCTCGCCGAGGTCACGTTCACCGCACCGATGGAGGGGTACGTGCAACGCATGCTCTGGATCGCCGCCGCCGAGGGGCGTGTCCCGGCCACCCACGCGGGCGACCCGTACGGCCCGGCGCTGCCTGACGGCGACCGGGAGCGGGTGCTCACGGTGGCGGGGCGGCGGTGAGCCGGAACCCGTTCGTGGCGGCCGACCTGCCGCCGGTCACCCTCGACGTCGACGTGCTCGTGGGCCGGTACGCCGACCGGCCGGGCCCCACCGGCGAGCCCGCCACGGTCACCGCCCTCCTCGCCGCCAACGGCATCGCCCGGGCCGCCGTGGCCAGCCTGCGGGCGGCGCTGTTCGACGTGCGCAGCGGCAACGACGAGGTGGCCGCCCTGGCCGGGCCCACCGTG
The DNA here is from genome assembly GCF_036184225.1 of Micromonospora globbae. Classification (NCBI taxonomy): domain Bacteria; kingdom Bacillati; phylum Actinomycetota; class Actinomycetes; order Micromonosporales; family Micromonosporaceae; genus Micromonospora; species Micromonospora globbae. The sequence goes on along the minus strand of NZ_CP108084.1, from coordinate 2,150,205 downwards.
CTGCCGGTCGGGACGCTCGACCTGCGCGACCCGCTGGGCGCCGAGCGGGAGGTCGTCCGTCTCGCCGGGCAGGGCGTGCGGGCCGTGCGGCTGTTCCCCGACGAGCAGCACGTCGAGCCGGACTTCCCGTCCGTGCGGCACGTGGCCCGCCGGGCCGCCGAGGCCGGCCTGGTCATTCTGGCCGGCGGGGACGTCCGCCGGTACTGGCGGCCGCTGCGCGGCGCCACTGTCGTCTTCCTCGACACGCACTTCTACCACCTGGGCGACTTCGTGGTGGCCGCCCGCGACGAGCCGGGATTCCACACCTCCACCCGGTTGCTCAACTCGCCCGACGCGCTGGAGACCATCGCGGAACACGTCGGCGTCGAGCGCCTCCTGTACGGCTCGCGTACGCCCTTCTACGAGGCCGTGGTCCCGCGGTTGCGGCTGGCCCGCAGCGCGCTCGGGCCGGACGCCGTGGCCGCCGTGGCGGGCGGGAACGCCCGCCGGATCCTGGGGTTGACCGAATGATCATCGACGTGCACGCCCACTGGGGTCCGTGGTTCTTCAGCATGGAGGTCGGCGCCGTCGCCACGAACCTCGCCGTGATGGACCGCTACGGCATCGACCTCGCGGTCGTCTCGGCCACCGAGGCGGTGATCTACGACCCGACCACCGGCAACCGCGCGATGGCGCGGGTGCTGGAGACCACCGACCGCCTGCTCGGCTACCTCACGATCAACCCGCGCCGGCTCGACGACGCCGAACGGGACCTGCGCGAGCTGCTCCCCACCGGCCGGTTCGTCGGAGTGAAGATCCACACCGACTACACCGGCTCGCCACCGTCCACCCCGCAGACCCGGGCGGCGCTGGAACTGGCCGCCGCGCACGACCTGCCGGCCCTCGTGCACACCTGGGACAGGTCGCCCCTGGACCTGGCGGCGGCCGTCGCGGACATCCCGGGGCTGCGCGCCATCGCCGGCCACATGGGAGCCAACGGGTGGCGGCACGCCGTCGAGGCGGCCAACTCGGTGGACCGGCTCTGGCTCGAACCCTGCTTCTCCCACACCGAGGCGGGCCGGTTCGCGGCCGTCGCGGCGGCCGTGGACCCCCACCGGCTGCTCTTCGGCACCGACGCGACGCTCATCGACCCGGCCGCCGCGTACGGGGCGGTGCTCGCCGCCGACCTCGAACCGGAACTGGCCGAACGGGTCGCCTGGCGCAACGCCGCCGACCTGTTCCGGCTCGAGAGGGCCTGAGGTCAGGCGGCGGGGTCGTCCGGCGGCAGCGGCTGCGGCGCGGGCGGACCGACGTACCGGGAGTCCGGCCGGATGATCTTCGAGTCCTCGGCCTGCTCCAGCACGTTCGCGCACCAGCCGATGACGCGGCTCGTGGCGAAGGTCGGCGTGAACATCTCCCGGGGCAGCCCGCACAGGTGCATGACGACGCCCGCGTAGTACTCCACGTTGGTGTGCAGCTCCCGGCCTGGCTTCAGCTCCGTGAGCAGCGACAGGACCCGCTCCTCGACGGCCACGGCGAAGTCCACGAGGTCGCCGCCGAGGGATCGGGCGATGCCCTTGAGCATGCGCGACCGCGGGTCCTCGGTGCGGTAGACGGGGTGCCCGAAGCCCATGATCCGCTCGCCGTCGAGGATGCGCGTCCGCAACCACGCGTCGGCCCGGTCGACGGAGCCGATGGCGTCGAGGGTGTCGAGGGCGCGGCTCGGGGCCCCGCCGTGCAGCGGACCCGACAGCGCGCCGAGGGCGCCGCCCACGCAGGCGTAGATGTCCGCCCCGGTGGAGGCGATGACGCGGGCCGTGAAGGTCGAGGCGTTGAAGCCGTGGTCGACGGTCGCGATGAGGTAGCGCTCGATCGCCCGGGCGTGCGGCTCCGACGGCACCTCGCCCGTGACCATGTACAGGTAGTTCGCCGCGTGCGACAGGTCGTCGCGCGGCGCGATCGGCTCCCGGCCGGTGCGCAGGCGGTACAGGGCGGCGAGGAGGGTGGGCGTGAGCGCGCACAGCGCCATCGCCTGCGCCCGCCGCTGCGCCGGCGGGGTGTCGTAGAGCGGTCCGGCGCCGGCGGCGAGGCCGGCCACGGCCAGCGCGGCGCGCAGCCCGCCCATCGGGTCCGCGGACGCCGACGCCGCGGCGATGCCGGGCAGCGCGGCGGCGACGGCCGGCGGGATGTGCCGCAGCGGCGCGATCTCCTCGTGCAGGGCCTTGGGCTCGGCGGGCAGGGCGCCGTCGATGAGCAGCGCCCACACGTCCTCGAGGGTGCGGTGCTCGGCCAGGTCGATGGCCGAGTACTGCCGGTAGTGGTAGAAGCCCTCCTGGCCGCGGACGTGGCCGATGGCGGTGTCGGTCACGACGACGCCGGCGAGGCCGCGGGGAACGGTGATGGTGTCAGCCATGCCGGCAGCGTCACGCCCCGGCACGGACCCGGTCAACGTTGATCCAGTCAACATGAGAGCATGCCCACATGTCCGGGGACCAGCTGCTCACGACCGCCGAGGTGGCCCACCGCCTGCGCGTCAAGCCCGAGACGATCTACGCGTACGTCAGCCGCGGGCTGCTGTCCCGGGTCAAGGTCCCCGGGGAGCGGATCAGTCGGTTCCGGTTGGCCGACGTCGAACGGCTCGCGGCCCGTACGCAGGCGACCCGGCCGGAGCGGGACGCCGCGCCCGCCATGCGGACGGCCACCACGCTGATCGCGTACGGCCGGCTGCACTACCGGGGGCTGGACGCGGCGCGCCTCGCGCCGGTGACCCCGTTCGAGGAGGTAGCCCGGTGGCTGTGGACGGGCGAGCGGCGCCACGAGCCCTTCACGGCCGACCCGGAGACCGTCGAGCGCGCCCGGCGGGCGAGCGACCACCTGCCCGCCGACGCCCGGCTGTTCGACCGGCTCCCGGTGGTCGTCGCCGTCGCCTCCGCGATGGATCCGCTGCGCTTCGACCTGGCGCCCGCCACCGTCACCGGCCTCGCGCCCGCGCTGCTGGCCACCATGGTCGACGCCCTGCCGCTCGCCGGCGGGGCGCCCGTGCGCGACGACCTGGCGGCCCGCCTGTGGCCGCGCCTGACCCGCGAGCCGGCGTCCGAGGCGGGCCTGCGGGCGCTCAACGCCGCGCTCGTCCTGCTCGCCGACCACGACCTGGCCGCCTCGACGATCGCGGTCCGGGTGGCGGCGTCCACCCGGGCGAACCCCTACGCGGCGGTGCTGGCCGGTCTCGGCGCGCTGGACGGGCCCGCGCACGGCGCCATCGGCAGCAGCGTCCACCGGATGGTGGAGGTCGCGCGGCGCGAGGGTGTGCCGGCGGCGGTCGCCGAATGGCTGCGGACCGGCTCGCTGCCCGGGTTCGGGCATCCGCTGTACCCCGACGGCGACCCGCGCGGCGCCGCCCTGCTGGACCTCCTGGCCGAGTTGCCCGTCGAGGCCGGGCTGCGGCGGGTCGTCGACGACCTGATCGCCACGGCGGCGCGCCGCGACGCCCTGCCCAACGTGGACCTCGCGCTCGCCGTGCTGGCGCACGCGACCGGCATGGGGCCGGGCGCCGCCGAGGTGGTCTTCTCGGTCGCCCGCACGGCGGGCTGGGTCGCGCACATCGTCGAGGAGTACGCCCAGCCGCGCCACCGGTTCCGGTGGCGCAGCGGCTACACGGGGCCGCCCCCCGCGCCGGCCTGACGCGTCCGGCGCGGGGGGCGGGTGGACCCGCGGAGGAGGGTCAGCTCCGGCGCGGCAACGGGAAGCGGGCCAGGTCCGTGCCGTGCATGCCCCACGTCGCCCGGCCGTCCGGCGTGAAGTGGAACGACGGGTTGTTGTACCAGCCGCGCGGGACGTTGTCGTACAGCGTGACCACCTCGCCGCCCGGCACGGTCGGCAGCTCGCTGATGTCGTTGGTCCAGTGCACCCACGAGAACACGCGGCCGTCGACACCGTTCAGCTGGCCGTACCCGCCGAGGTCGCCCTCCATGACGATCCGCCGGGTGTGCAGGTCGTACGCGAACCAGGCGCCGCGCGGGCGCCGGCCCACCGCGTAGAGCAGGTTGCCCAGGACGTACAGGTTCTCGTACGACTGCCAGTCCGGCTTGATCTCCTCCCGCCACAGCAGCCGCCGGGTGACGATGTCCACCGCCGCCACCTGCGCGACCTTCCGGACCGGCCCGGTCGTGCCCTCACCGTAGGTGTCGCCTGCGATGTACGCGGTGGTGCCCTGCACCACGACGTCCATCACGCTCTGGTCCGGCAGGAACTCGCGGTGACCCTCGAACGTGCCGGTGGCGAGGTCGATGAAGGTCAGCGCGCCGGTGTGCTTCGTGGTCTGCGGGCTGGACGCCACGATGAGCTGGTTGCGCGGCCGGTCCACGTGGATCCGCTTGGTCCGCAGCTGCTCGTTGCCGAGCAGGCCGAGGGGCCGGATCCGGTAGCTGCCGGGGTCGATCGCCACGATCTGGGTGCTCGGGTACAGGCCGGCGTACACCACGCCGGCCTTCCCCTCGGCCATCGCCTTGACCTCGCCGTTGACGTCGAACCGGTCGCTCGTGCCGGCCTCGGTGCGGTGCACGGTCATGCCGTAGTGGCCGCCGACCCAGATCGTGCCCCGGGTGTGCCGCATCATCGACTGGATGGTCTCGGGGTAGCCGAAGCCGCGGGTGGCGGTCTGCCAGACGCTGGCCGTGCCGTTCGGCGTCGCCCGCCACACGTGCCCCAGGCCGCTGACCCCGAGCAGGGCGCCGTCGGGCAGTGGCGCGAGGAGCTGGTTCTCCACGTCGGCGAGGGGCTGGCCGACCTTCACCAGGCCGTCGGCCGTCACCTCGTACAGGTTGGTGGTGAGCCGGGTCAGCGCGTAGACCCTGCCGTCGGCCCCGACGGTGACCTGGTCGACGTAGCGGTCCTCGGCGGCGATGTCCCGCGAGACCCGGTGGGATCCGTCGCGGTCGAACGAGATCAGCTGCCGGCCGCAGGCCACGTACACGACGCCGTCGGAGACCACCATGTCGAGGATGCCGACCGGTGACGTGCTGAGGTGCGGGGTGAGGTCGACCGGGCTGCCGCCGGCCTTCGGCCACCGCAGCAGCGTGCCGGGAGCGGCCGAGCCGCCGTAGACGTACTCGTCGTCGACGGCGACCGCCGCGGCGTACTGCGACGTGGAGATGCGGCCGTACGTCTCGACGGTCGCGTCGGCCAGGCGGATCCGCTTGACCGTGCAGTCGGGGTACGTGCCGATGTAGAGGTGCTCGCCGTGCACGACCATGTCGTAGTACCAGGTGGTGCTGCCACCGGCACGCGCCCAGGCCACCAGCTCCTTGGTCCGGGGGTCGAACCGGTGGACGTACGCGCTGCCGGCCGGGCCGATGTACACGTACCGGTCGTCGGCGGCGAGCTTCTGCCCGCCGCTGCTCGCGATGGCGAGGTCGTCGATGCTGCGCATCTCGCCGGTGTTGACGTCGAACTCGCCCAGCCGCATCTTCCCCTCCGGCGTGTTGAACCGGGAGGTGATGAAGACGCTGTCACCGATGACGGCGGCGCCACGGACCGCCGCCGTCAAAGACGCGGGTCCGAAACTGGTCGGGGTCAGGGTGTCGTCGGCCTTGGCGGACGCCGGGGAGGGGAGTGCGTTCTGGCCGATTGCCAAGGCAGCGCCAGTGATGGCGCCTCCGGCCAGGAGTGAGCGACGGCTGACGGGCATGGGCATCTCCGTTCATCGCTGCCATTACGGCCAGGACCATAATGTGTTCCGATTCGGAGGGTCAAGGGTGCGACGAACGCCGGTGACGCCTTCCCCGCGACCTCAGGGGCGAATGAGGCACATCCCGCCCGGCCCCGGACGGTCCATGGTCGACAGCGCGTCGGGCACCTCGGCGAGGCCGATGGTCCGGGTGACCAGTTCGTCCGGGCGCAGCACGCCGGCGGTCACGAGCCGCAGCAGGCGCGGGTAGGCGTGCGCGGCCATGCCGTGGCTGCCGCGCAGCTCCAGCTCGTACGCGATGACGAGGTCCATCGGCAGCGCGGGACGGCCCTGCGCGGCGGGCAGCAGACCGACCTGCACGTGGCGGCCCCGGCGGCGCAGGCTCTCGACGGAGGCCACGCACGTGTCGTGGCTGCCCAGCGCGTCCAGGGAGAGGTGGGCGCCGCCGCCGGTGACCTCCCGTACGGCCGCGGCCACCTCGCCGGGCCCGGTGAGCGCGCCGCCGTCGAGGCAGACCGCGGCGCCGAACCGGTAGGCCAGCTCCAGCGCCCCGGGCGCGATGTCGACCGCCACCACCCGGGCGCCGCACGCCGCGGCGATCATCACGGCGGACAGACCGACGCCGCCGCACCCGTGCACGGCCACCCACTCGCCGGCGGCGACCCGCCCCTGGTCGACGACGGCGCGGAACGCGGTGGCGAAGCGGCACCCGAGCGCCGCGGCGGCCGGGTGGTCCAGCTCGTCGGGGAGCCGGACGAGGTTGACGTCGGCGTCGTGCACCGCCACCTGCTCCGCGAACGACCCCCACCCGGTGAAGCCCGGCTGCGTCTGCCGCTCGCAGACCTGCTGGTCCCCGGCCAGGCAGGCCGGGCACCGGCCGCAGGCGCAGACGAACGGCGCGGTGACGCGGTCGCCGGGCCGCCAGGCCCGGACGCCGGCCCCGACGGCCGCGACGACGCCGGAGAACTCGTGGCCGGGAACGTGCGGCGGGCGGATGTCCGGATCGTGGCCCTGCCAGCCGTGCCAGTCGCTGCGGCACAGCCCGGTCGCCGCCACGCGGACGACCACGCCGCCCTCCGGCGGCGTCGGGTCCGGGACGTCGCGGACCTCGGGTCGGGCGCCGAACTCGTCGAAGACCACCGCACGCATGTGCGGGATCCTCACATGCCGGCGGGCTCACCCCACGCCCACCCCGCCCGCCGCCCCGCCGGCGCCTCGGGCGCTGCGGCCCCGCGCGGCGCGCCGTCCTGGCGGCCCCGCCGGGCCCGCCGTCCTAGCGGCCCCGCGCGGCCCGCCGTCCTAGCGGCCCCGCGCGGCCCGCCGGGCGCTGCGGCGCCGCCACGGCACCGCCAGGCCGACGGCCAGGACGAGCGCGGCTACGAGGCCGACACCGACGGGCAGCGACCGCGACGACGACGTGGCGTTCCGCTCGGGACGCTCACCGCCGACCGGGACCACGGGTTGGTCGTACTTCTTCTCGTCGGGCGACACCAGGTGGCCGACCGACGCGCCGCGGGGCAGCGCGAAGCCCCAGTCGAGCAGCGCCGTCGCCTCACCCAGGCTGCCCAGCGGCGCGGTCTCCGCGCCGAGCAGCGTCACGGCGAGCCGCCGTCCCTCCCGCTCCGCCACCCCGACGTACGTCTGCCGGGCCAGGTCGGTGAAGCCCGTCTTGCCCCCGAGCGTGCCCGGGTAGGCGCCCAGCAGCGTGGTGTCGTGGGTGATCTCGAAGGCGGGGTGGCCCACGCCCTCCGGGATGTGCGCGGTCGTCGTGGCCACGTACCGCCGGAAGTCCTCCCGGGCGAACGTGGCGCGGGCGATCAGCGCGAGGTCGTACGCGCTCGTGTACTGGCCGGGGCCGTCCAGGCCCGACGGCGTCGCCGCGTGGGTCTGGTACGCGCGCAGCCTCCGGGCCTCCTCGTTCATGGCGTCGACACCGCCCTGCCGGCCGGCCGCGCCGCCGCCGACCCGCGCCAGCACGTTGGCGGCGTCGTTGCCCGACCGGAGCAGCAGACCCAGCCACAGGCTCTCGACCCGGTACCGCCCGCCCGCGACCACGCCCATGAGCGAACTCGCCGGGTCGAGGTCACGCAGGTCCGCCCGGGTCACCTCGACCTCCTGCCGGGGGTCGAGGCGGGGCATGAGGGCCGCGGCCAGCAGGAGCTTCTGCACGCTGGCCGGCGTCCGGTGCTCGTGCGGGGCGCATCCGCCGAGGACCTCGCCGGTCTTCAGGTCCGCCACGAGCCACGCGGTCGCCGTGACGGCGGGCGCCGCCGGCGCGCCGGTCGGAACGGCCAACCCCGAGGTGTCCAGCGCCGCTCCGCCGATCACCCGACGCGCCGGGTCGACCGGCGGCGGGGACGGCGCCGCGGGCGGCGGAACCGGCGGCTTCACCGCCGGACAGGGAACGTACGGCGCGGCCGCCGCCCCGGTCGCCGGCGCGATCGCGACGGCGGGCGCGGCCAACAGGACGGCCGCGGCCGTCAGGCAGGTAACCCGATTGGTCGTCACACTTACGCACGGTAATCGGCGGTTCGTCGGACAGTGCGGTAATGGGGGAAGTAGCGACGGACCGCCCGGTCCGGTGGTCGGCCGGGCCTACCGGGGCCACGCCCCCCGGCGGTGGTCGACCGGGCCGGTCCACCCCGGCCGGTCGGCGGGCGGCGGCCCGGCGGCCGGGAGACCGCCGGGCCGCCGGGGCCGTCACCCGTCGATGCCCAGCGCCGCCACGGGGCTGACCCGGGCCGCGCGCCGGGCCGGCAGCACCCCCGCCAGCGCGGTGAGCACCACCAGCACGGCGAACAGCCCGGCCAGCGGCAGCACCGGCAGGACCAGCGGGGCGTCGACACCGAGGGCCTTCACCGCCAGCCAGGCGTACGGGACGCCGAGCACCAGGCCCATCGCCGCGCCGATCAGGCCGTACAGCCCGGACTCGGCGGTCAGGGTGGTGCGCAGGCCGGCCCGGGACAGGCCGAGGGCACGCAGCAGCCCGGCCTCGCGTACCCGCTCCACCACCGACAGGGCCGTCGTGGAGCCCACGCCGACCACGGCGACGAGGACCGTGAGGCCGACCAGGCCCACGGCGATCCAGACGAGGGCGCGCAGCACCTCGTCGTTGCGGTCCCGCTCGTCGGCGAGGACCGCGAGTCCCACGCCGTCGGCGCCGCCGATCGCCTGCCGCAGGGCCCGCACGGCCGCCGTACGCCCGGCCTCGCCGCCGCCGGCCGCGTCGGCCAGCAGACCGGTGGGCGCCGCCGGCACGCCGAGACGGTCCAGGTCGGCGGGGTCGGCGAGGACCTGCGCGTGCAGCGGGCCGTGGTCGGGCAGGACGGCGACCACCCGCACCTCGACGGTCCGGCCGGCGCGGGCGAGCGCGACCGTGTCGCCCACCCGTAGCCCGGTGTCCCGGGCGGCCCAGCTCCCGAGCACGACCCGGCCCGCGGCGCGGTCGGCCAGCGTGCCCTCGGCCACGTCCAGGTCACCCGCGGTCGGCAGCGCCGACACGTCGAGGTCGACCGTGGCGAAACCGGGGTCGGCCGTCCCGAGCCGCTGGCCGCCGCGCGTCAGCGCCACGTCGACGGCGCGCCGGTAGGGCACCACCCGGGCGAGCGCGCCGCGCGCCGCCTCGGCCCGTGCCACGACGGCGTCCGGCAGGGGTCCGCCGCCGGTGGCGGACACCTCGACGTCGGCCGGCGCGGAGAGCGCCAGTTCCCGGTCGGCGAGGACGCGCATCGACGCGCCCCCGACGAGCACCCCCGCGATCAGGGTCACGCCGAGCGCCACCACGACGGAGACCGCCGCGGCCCGGCGGGGCGCCCCGCCGATCCCACCGACGGCCAGCCGGCCGAGCGGCCCGAACTGGCGCAGCGGCCACCCCACGACGGCGAGCACCGGACGCACCACCAGCGGGCCGAGGGCCACCAGCGCGAAGAACGCCGCCGCGCCGGAGCCGACGAGCAGCAGCAGCGTCGACATCGGGTCGTACACCTCCTGCTCCGGGGTCGGCAGCCGCGCGCCCGCCGCCGCGCCGGCGAGGACCGCGCCGGCGGCCAGCAGCACCCCGGCCAGCAGCCGCGCGACGCCCACGTCGCGCCGCCCGCCGGTGGTGCTCGCGGCGCGCAGCGCCTCCAGCGGCGAGACCCGGGCGGCGGCGAACGCCGGCGCCAGCACCGCCAGCACGGTCAGGGCGACGGCGCCGACCACGACGGCCGCCGCCACCCCCACCGGGACGCCGGGGGACGAGACGGCGAGGCCGAACCCGCGCAGGACCGCCGGGAGCACGTGCCCCGCGGCGAGGGCGGCGGCCACCCCGACGACACCCGCGACCAGACCGGTGAGCGCGCCCTCGGCGGTCAGCGCCCGGACGAGCGCGGCGCGGTCCGCGCCGACCGCCCGCAGCAGCGCGAGCTGGCGCATCCGCTGGGCGAAGACGATCCGGAACGCCGACGTGACCACCAGCGCCGCGGCGGCCACGGCGACCGCCACGAACATGGCGACGAGGGCGAACAGGTTGTCCACCTGCTCGGCCGCCGCGTCCGCCTCCGCCGCACGGACCTCGTCGCCGCCCCGCACCGCCACGTCCGGCGGGAGCTGCGCGGCCAGCCGCTGGCGGACCGCGTCCGGCGGCGTGCCGGGAGCCACCCGCAGGTCGATCCGGTCCAGGTCGGTGAGACCGGCCCAGGACACCACCGCGGCGGCCGGCGCGTACCCGTCGTAGCCGGCGTCGGCCTCCGTCGCCACGACACCGGTCACGGTGAGCGGGCCGGGCGTGGCCCGCTCACCGCCGGTCCCGGTGGTCACGGTGCCCACGCCGAGCCCCAACCGTTCGGCGGTCCGCGCGGTGACGGCGATCTCGCCCGGGGCGTCCGGGTACGTGCCGCGCACCAGCCGCACCGTCGACAGGGGGCCCGCGCCGGGGTCGGCCCGCAGGTTGAGGTACGACTCCCCGACGGACAGCCCGATCTCCACCCGGCCGACGGCCTCGGCCACGCCGGGCAGGGCCTGGACGCGCGGGAGCGTGGCGACGGCCGGCAGCGGGCCCTCCGCGGCGCCGCCCACCACGAGGGACGTGGCGGCCGGGGTGCCGCTGAGGGTGTCCCGGGCGGTCCGTTCGGTGATCTGCTGCGCCAGCACGGTGCCGGTCACGACGAACGACGCCACCACGACGGCCAGGCCGGTGAGGACGAGCCGGCCGGGGCGGCGGGCCGCGGCGCTGACCTGGGTCCGCAGCACCGTCCCCCTCATGCGCCGGCCGCCAGGTCGCGCAGCGCGTCGGTGACCGAGCCCTGGTCCGGCCGGTCGATCTCGCCGACGACGCGGCCGTCGGCGAGCAGCACCACCCGGTCGGCGTACGCGGCGGCGATCGGGTCGTGGGTGACCATGACGACCGTCTGCCCGAGGTCGCGCACCGAGTCGCGCAGCACGGAGAGCACCTCCGCCCCGGAGCGCGAGTCCAGGTTGCCGGTCGGCTCGTCGGCGAACACGACCTCGGGCCGCGACACGAGCGCCCGGGCCAGCGCCACCCGCTGCTGCTGGCCGCCGGACAGCTCGCTGGGACGGTGGCCCAGCCGGTCGGCCAGACCCAGCACGCCGACCAGGTGCGCCAGCAGGTCGCGGTCGGGCTGCCGGCCCGCGAGGTCGAGCGGAAGGGTGATGTTCTGCGCGGCGGTGAGCTGCGGCAGCAGGTTGAACGACTGGAAGACGAACCCGACGCGCTCCCGGCGTACGCGGGTCAGCGTCCGGTCGGACCGCCCGGTGAGTTCGGTGCCGCCGAGCAGCACCCGCCCGGAGGTGGCCGTGTCCAGGCCGGCGAGGCAGTGCATCAGCGTCGACTTGCCGGAGCCGGACGGACCCATGATCGCCGTGAACCCGGCCCGGTCGAAGCCGACCGAGACACCGTCCAGGGCGCGTACGGCGGTGTCGCCGCTGCCGTACACCTTCACCAGCTCGATCGCGGCGACGGCGGCGCGGCCGGCCTCCGGCGGGGCGTGCGTTCTCATCGATCCTCCAGGAACGGGACGTGTGACGGTGGAGAGCCTCGCCGCCGGCGGCCGGGACCGCATCGGCCCGCCGACAGAGATCACCGCTGTCGGGTCTGCCTTTCGGCCGATCCGGCGCCCACGAGGGCCTGGCTACGCTGGGTCACGATGAACGCGCCCCGACACCGGACCTGGTGGGTACGCCTCGGCCAGCTCGCCGGCCTGGTGGCGATGGCCCTGCTGGGCCTCTTCGACCTGCGGTTCGGCGACTTCCACGGGATGACCCCGGCCGCCCTGCTGCTCACCCTCGCGCGGATGGGGCTGGCGGCGGCCACCGTGCTCGTCTGGTTGCCGGTGCACCGCACGGGCTCGCGGCGGGCGCCCGTGCTGGCGCTCCTGGTCGGCGCCGCCTCCCTCGCGGTCAGCCTCGCTCTGGGCGCCCTCCACACCGCCGGCTCGTACGTGCTGAGTGGCAACTGGGGGCTGGCCGAGTCGGCCGGACTGATGGCGGTCGTCTTCGTGGTCGCCCGCTGGGGCGCGCCCCGCATCGCGCCCTGGGCGGCCGTGGTCGCGGGCCTCGCCGTCGCCGCCCTCCCGCTGCGCGCCGGCACCGACAGCGTCTACGTGATCTTCGCGCTGCTCCAGGCCCTCGCCGCGGTGGGCGCCGCCGCGGGCGGGATCTACCTGCGGGTCGTCGCGACCGGGCGGGACCGGGCCATCGCCCTCGTACGGGCCGAGCAGCGCGCCGAGTTCGCCCGCGACCTGCACGACTTCATCGCCCACCACGTGACCGGCATCGTCGTGCAGGCGCAGGGCGCCCGCTTCGTGGCCGAGCAGGACCCGCAGCGGGTGATCACCGCGCTGGAGCAGATCGAGCGGGCCGGTGCGGAGACCATGGCGTCCATGCGGCGGATGGTCGGGATCCTGCGCGACCCGGACGCCGCGCCGGACGCGCCGCTGGCCCCGCTCGCCGGCGTGGCCGACCTCGCGCCGTTGCTGGAGGGCTTCAACGGCACGGCGAACGCCCCCGCGCGGCTGCACGTCGACGGCGCGTTGGACGGGCTGCCCGTCGAGGTCTCGACGTCGGCGTACCGGCTGGTGATGGAGGGGCTCACGAACGCGCGCCAGCACGCGCCGGACGCCCGGTCCGTGGACGTGTTCGTCCGGCGTACGCCGGACTGGTTGCTGGTCCGGGTGGCCGACGACGGCGCGGCCGCTCGCACGTCGCCCCCGCGCCGCCACGGGTACGGGCTGGTCGGCCTCACCGAGCGGGTACGCGCCCTGGGCGGCACGATCACGGCCGGTCCCGGCGTGACGGGCGGCTGGGTGCTCGACGCCGCGCTGCCACTGCAACGGACGGTGGTCCGATGATCCGGGTGCTGGTCGCCGACGACCAGGCGATGGTCCGGACCGGGTTCGGCATGATCATCGGGGCGCAGCCGGACATGGCGGTGGTGGGGGAGGCCGCCGACGGCGTCACCGCCGTCGAGCTGGCCCGGCGCCTGCGCCCGGACGTGGTGCTGCTCGACATCCGCATGCCCCGCCTCGACGGCCTGGAGGCGCTGCGCCTGCTCGCCGGACCGGGCGTCACCGACCCGGTCCGCGTCGTGGTGGTCACCACGTTCGACCTCGACGAGTACGTGCACACGGCCCTGCGCAACGGCGCCTGCGGCTTCCTGCTCAAGGACTCGGGGCCGGCCCTGCTCGTGGAGGCGGTCCGCGCGGCCGTCTCCGGCGACGCGCTGATCAGCCCGTCGGTCACCGTCCGGCTGCTGGAGCACCTCAGCACGCCCGCGCCGGCCCGCGACGACGGCGGGCTCTCCCCGCGGGAACTCGACGTGGTGCGGCTCGCCGCCCGGGGCCTCACCAACGCCGAGATCGCGGCGCGGCTGTTCATCGCCGTCGGCACGGTGAAGACGCACCTGGCCAGCGTCCAGGCGAAGCTCGGGGCCCGCAACCGGGTCGAGATCGCCGCCTGGGCGTGGGAACGCCGCCTGGTCGGCTGACCCGGCGAGGGCCGGAGCACGGGGCGGTCGGGCGGCCCGACGCCGGCCCGACGCATAGGCGACCGTCGGTGTGGGTATGGAACACGGCACGTCGCAGCGGGTCCGGGTGCGGAGCCGCCCCGACCGCCGCACCGGCTGGCGGACACGTCGGCCGACCGGGTGTCGCGGCCACGGCACCGGCCCGCCCGAGGACGCGGTGTGGCCCCATCACGGCGTACGGAGGTGCAACATGCTGTTCCACGATGGATCCGTTCCCCGGTCGCTGTCGCTGACCGGCTCCCATACCGGCAGCGGACCCGCGGTCCGCCGGAAGGGGTGAGCGTCATGGCCGCTCTGCCCGCCCCCCGCCCGGTCCGGCCCGCGGCGCCGGTGCCCCGCACGTACGTGCAGTACCTGCGGGACCGGCTGCTGGAGGCCGAGGCCGGGCTGACCGCGATGAGCGAGAAGTACGAGCGGACGAAGGCCCGCTTCGACCGCTGCTACGCCCGCCGCGGCATCACCCCGGAGACCGACATCGTCAACTACATCAACGCGAAGTCGATGAACCCGGAGTTGACGTTCTGGTACGCGAAGGTCGAACACTTCCAGCGGGAGGTGGCCGCGTACGGGGCGGCGCTGACCGGGCTGGACGCGGCGCGCCGGCTGCTCGCCGACGACGGCTACCGGGTCGACGACCGCACGCGCCCGCGCAACGGCCGGCGCGCCCTGAACCGGGTCGGCTGACGACCCGCGTCCCGCCGCGGCCCCGCCTGGCGCCGGCCCACCGGCGCCCGGCACCGACCCGCTGGCCCGGTCCCGGCCCGGGCGGACGGTCCGCGCCGACCCCGCCCGGCCGCACGTGACCCGTCGCCACCGGCGGCGGCGCGACGAGGCTGGTCGGATACGGTGGCAGGCGTGACCGAGACGGGTACGGTGCGGCTGACCTGGCACGGGCACAGCACCGTGTGGATCGAGGACTCCGGCACCCGGCTGCTGACCGACCCGCTGCTGCGGGACCGGCTCGCGCACCTGCGCCGCCGCCGCGGGCCGCGCCCGCACCTGACCGACGCCCCGGACGCCGTCCTCGTCTCGCACCTGCACGCCGACCACCTGGACTTCGCCTCGCTGCGGCGACTGCCCGGGCGTCCCACGCTGGTGGTGCCGGCCGGCGCGGGGGCGCTCGTCCGCCGGACCCTCGGCCCGGCCGCCGGCCCCTGTGTGGAGCTCGCGCCCGGTGAGACGACCACGGTCGGCGAGGTCCGGGTCACCGCCGTGCCGGCGGCGCACGACGGCGGGCGCGGCCCGTGGTCGCGGCACCGCGCGGCGGCGGTCGGCTACCTGGTCCAGGGGCAGGCCCGCACCTGGTTCGCCGGGGACACCGGCCTCTTCGACGAGATGGGCAAGCTCGGCCCGCTCGACGTGGCGCTGGTCCCGGTCGGGGGCTGGGGCCCCACCCTGCCCGCCGGCCACCTCGACCCGGCGGGCGCCGCCGAGGCGGTCCGCCGCGCGGCGGCGGCCTGGGCCGTGCCCATCCACTTCGGCACCTTCTGGCCGATCGGGTGCGACCGAATCCGACCGGACCGGTTCCTGCCGCCGGGGGAGGAGTTCGCCCGGCAGGCCGGGGCGGTGTCCCCCGGCACCCGGGTCCGCGTGCTGCGGCCCGGTGAGTCCTGCGCCGTCCCGGTGTCATGACGGCCACCCTCAGTGCGTTGGCCTGGCTGATCCTGGTGGTGATGTTCGGCTCCGTGGTCCCGGTCGTGCCGACCGGCGCGGCCGTCAGCGGCGCCGCGGCGCTCGCCGCACACCAGCACCCGCTGACCGTCGTCCTCGTGGTGGCCGCCGGCGCCCTCGGCGCGTACGTCGGTGACCTGGTCACCTACCTCGTCCTCGGCTGGGGAGGGGAGCGCATCGCCCGCCGGCTGCGCTGGCTGCGGGAGCCGGAGCGCCTGGACCGCGTCTCGGCGCGGGTGCGGGAGGGCCGGGTGTCGATGCTGCTGGTGTCGCGGCTCATCCCCGGCGGGCGCGTGCCGGTGCTGCTCGCCGGCGCGGTGGCCGGCCTGACCTGGCGGCGCTTCGCCGCCGCCAACGCCCCGGCGAGCCTCAGCTGGGCGGCCCTCTACGCCGCGATCGGCGTTCTCGGCCGGGCGATCTTCCCCGAGCCGTGGCAGAGCGTCGTCGCCGCGATCCTGCTGGTCGTGCTCGTCACCCAGGGGCTCAGCTGGGTGAGCCGGCGGCGGACGGCGCCGGCGCATCCGCCGGCGCGACCATGACCGGCACCGGCGCGCCGGAGGGGACGAGGTCAGGCTCCCCGGCGCCGGCCGGGAGGTCGTCGGCGCGGTCGTCGGCCCGGCGCAGCCCGAGCCGGCGCAGCCACGCGAGCAGTTGCCGGTGCACGGCGTCCGGGCCCACCAGCTCACCCTCCTGCGGCCAGTCCGCCGGGTGGATGAGCAGGGCGTCGGTCTGCCAGCCGCCCAGGCCGCCGTGGCACCCGACCAGCTCCTCGAACGCCGCCACCTCGTCCAGGCTCGGGTCGACGGCGCTGATCACCACGAGGTCGCCCACGTGCGCCATGGTCTGGTGGCGCAGCAGGTCCTGACGCGCCCGCGGGCCGTACGGCGCCAGCGGGTCCTCGCCCTCGACGTGGCCGTCCCGCAGCCGGTGCCGCCCGCGCGGCCCGATCGCCACCGGCCCGGCCGCCGAGTCGACGACGACCAGCCCGATGCCGGGGTGCGCGGCCAGGCCGTCGACGAGCCCCGGCGCGACGGCGTCGATGCGTTCCCGGGTGAGCCGGCCCGGGTGGCGGGTCAGGTAGATCATCGCGAGGTTGCCGGAGGCCACCACCACGGTCTCCGGGTCGGTACGCGTGGCCGCCTCCTCGCGGTCGGCCGGCCCGAGGCTCACCGCGCCGTCGGTCCCCGACCGTACGGCGACCCGCGTCGCCGCGGCGGTGACGCCCCCGCGCCCCGCCACCTCGGTGAGCAGCGTGTTCACCCGCCCCCACTCCTCGACGCGTCCGGCCGCCTCGACGCTCGTGGCGGCCCGTGCGGCGGGCGCCGACGCCGGCCGGTCGTCGTCGGGAGCGGGCGCCGCCAGCCGGGACACCACCTGGGCGAGCGACTCGCCGTACCGCTGGCGGAACGTGGCGCCCTGACTCTGGCCGTGGTCGCTGAGCACCACGATGTGGTAGCGGCGCCCCGCCTCGGCCGCCAGCCGCTCCAGGATGCCGAGGGTGTGGTCCAGCGCCTCGAGGGCGGCCATGGCCTCGGGCCGGGCCGGGCCGGCGTGGTGGGCCACCTCGTCGTAGTCGACGAAGTCGCAGAAGATCACCGGAGCGCCCCGGGCCATCTGCTCGGCGATGAGCGAGACGTTCAGGTCGTTGAGCAGGCTGGCGAGCGGGCGCAGCGCCAGGTACGAGCCCCGGCGCTCGCCGCGCGGCTGCACGCCGCGCCGCCGCTGCCGCCGCGCCTCGTGCAGCTCGCGCAGCACCTGACCGGCGCTGAGGACGACCGCGCGGGCGAAGCCGTACGGGCTGGTCATGAACGCCGCGTAGCCGGGGGTGGAGCGGCCGGGCAGGCCGGCGCGGCTGACCGTCAGCAGGCTCGTCGGCGCGTCGCCGGAGAACGCCGTGCTGATGCTCACGCCGCCGTCGCGCAGCAGACCGGCGCCCGTGGAGAGGCGCCGCTCGACGTCGGCGGCGTCCCGGGGACGGCTGGTCACCACGAGCCGGCCCGTGGGGTGCTCCGCGGTCGCCTTCTCGTACCACCGGTAGGCCGGCACGTGACGGACGTCACCGTGCAGCAGGCCCGCCTGGGCCGCCGGGGTGGTGGCCGGCAGGCCGGTGTGCCAGCGCGTCATCCGGTGGCTGCGCGAGCGCAGCCACCGGCCGACGGTGGGGAGGTTGCCGGCGCGCACGGCCCACTGCAGGAGGGGCGCGGCCACGCCGTCGAGCTGGATGATGAGCAACCCGTCGGCCGGCGGGTCGTCCGACGGCGGGTCGGTCGTGACGCGGCGCCGCCAGCGCCGGGTCGGCCGCTGGCGGCGGTCCGTGGCCCGGCGTACCCGGTTCATCAGGCGCAGCATCTCGCTGACGAACGAGTCGTCGGTGCCGGCGTCGGCGAGCCAGTTCACGATCGCCGCGAGCGCCACCGACACCCAGGCCGCCACGAACGCCACCGCGAACCCGGCGACGTGCGCCTCGGGATCGAGCCGGAGCGCCACGTACATGACGACGGCCTGCACGCCCACCCCGATGGCGAGCGCGCCGAGACCGCCGAGCGCCGTGGCCAGCGCGAGCAGCAGCGGACGCAGGACGGCGCCGACCCCGGTGACGAGGGCCACCAGCCACAGCATCGCCACCAGGCCGCTGGCGGTCACCCCGGGCAGCAGCCAGAGCGTCGTGCTGAGCACGACGAACGAGGTCGCCATGCTCCGCACCAACGCGCGCACGCGCGCGACGGTGGGCCGATAGCCGCGCAGGACCCGCAGGCCCACGCGCACCGGTTCGGGCAGCGCGGGGCGCTTGCGGGCATCCACCTGCGGCTCCATCCTCGCCACGATGCCACATCCGAGCTATCAAGATCCCCAGGGTGAGCAGCGCGTCACAGCGCGCCCGGGCGCCGGTCGTCTCCGGCGTGGCCCACCCGCCCGGCGTCGCCGGGCACACCCTGTTCAACGCTCGACGTGGCCGTCCGCCATCCCCCGGCGGGCCGGGCGGGCACCCCGGGCGGTGTGGCGTGGCCCACCCCTCAGTCGACCCGGGGGGACTCCGTGCGGCCGCGCTTGAGCTCGAAGAAGCCGGGCGTGCCGGTGACCAGGAGCACACCGTCCCAGAGGCGGCCGGCGGCCTCCCCGCGCGGCACGGGGCTTACCACCGGGCCGAAGAACGCGGTGCGGCTCCCGTCGGGGCCGGGCACGTGGATCGCCGGGGTGCCGAGATCCTCGCCGACCGGGTCGAGGCCGGCGTGGTGGCTGCGCCGCAGCGCCTCGTCGTGGTCGGCGACGTCGGCCGCGTCGGCCAGGTCGGGGGCCAGCCCGAGGGCGGTCAGCGCGTCCACGTACAGGTCCCGGCCGATCGGGGTCCGCTCGCCGTGGATCCGGTCGCCGAACGCCGTGTAGAGATCCCGCAGCACGTCGGTGCCGTACTTCTCCTCCGCGGCGGTCAGGACGCGGACCGGGCCGAGCGTGTCGGACAGCCACCGCTCGTACCACGGTTCGAGGCCCTCCCTGCCGTCGTTGAGCAGCCACAGGCTCATCACGTGGAACCGCACCCGCACGTCCCGGACCCGCTCGACCTCGAGCAGCCAGCGGGAGGTGTTCCACGCCCAGGGGCACTTGGGGTCGAACCACATGTCGACGATGGTCACGGCGTCTCCTCGGTCTGTCGTCGTTCGTCGCGCAGGGCCATTCAACGGCCGCGGATCGGCCGGCAGAAGTGCCAATCGCCGCCCACTCGACTGGGCCACCTCCGGCGCGACGCCGTGCGGGCCTGTCGTACGGCCGTGGCAGGCTCCGGTCGCCTCGGACCGCACGACCACGGAGGAGCCATGGCGGGCGACCTGCTGCTCGACCGCGAGGTGAGCGTCCACTACGGACAGATGTACGTCGAGAGCGCCGGCCACGAGTTCCAGGGTGGGATGGCGGCCTCGTTCCAGGGGCAGGTCAACGGCCTCTGCGGGGCCGCCGTGCCCGGCTTCCTGTTCCTCCTGACCGGCACCCGCACCGGCCGGGTCGGCGTCGCCGTCGAGCTGCACCGCCGGGAGCCCGTGCTCGACGACCGCTGGGAGGACGTCGTCGAGGTCTCGTTCGGGCTCGACGGTGACGGTCTGACGCTCACCGAGTGGGGTGGCGGCGGGTCCTACCCGCTGGCCGTGCCCGGCGGGGCGTACCGGGTCCGCTACTGCGCCCGGGGCATGACCGCGGGCCGCCGGGGTGGCGTGCCGGAGAAGGGGCACCCGCCGTGGGACCACTACCTCCTGCAACTCTGGCCGGCGCCGCCGGCGCCCGACCGGGTGGTCCGGGAGTCGACGGCCGCGGCCGCGTACTGGCACCGGTGGGCGCGGTCGCTTCCACCCCCGCCGACGCCCGAGCAGATCGCCGAACGGGAGCGCCGGGAGGCCGAGGCGCGGCGGCGCCGGGAGGCCGACCTGCGGGCCGCCGCAGACCGCCGGCGCTGGGGCGACCGCGTCCCCAACGACCGGCTACGCCGGGTCGGCGGCAACGTGCGGGGCATGGAGCGCGTCGACATGGACCTGGTGTTCGCCCTGGCCGAGGCCGACGAGCGGACGCTGCGCGCGGTGGCACACTGGGCGGCCGAGTCGGCGTACGCCGCGGCCGGGCTGACCGACCGGCCGTGGGTCGCGCCGGCGCTGGCGGCGCTGCGCGACGGCCGGCCGCTCCCACCCCCGTTCGACGATCCGCTCACCGTGTGGCGCCACCTCGACGGCGCGGCGCTGACCACGGTGCGCGCCTAC
This sequence comes from Micromonospora globbae, assembly GCF_036184225.1. Classification (NCBI taxonomy): domain Bacteria; kingdom Bacillati; phylum Actinomycetota; class Actinomycetes; order Micromonosporales; family Micromonosporaceae; genus Micromonospora; species Micromonospora globbae. Next base: position 2,130,110 of record NZ_CP108084.1, on the reverse strand, counting down.
GACGGCACCCACCCGCGGGTGTCCCAGCAGCACGCCGCGCTGCCGGCCCTGTTCGGCGCCGTGGAGCCCGACCCGTTGCAGGCGGCGCTGGACGCCCTGTTCGCGGCGGTGGTCACCCACGGGGAGGGATTCCCGGGGCTGCTCGCCGAGGTCCGGCGGGCGTTCCCGCAGCTCACCGCGGGCGGCGGGTGACCCGGGCGCGGTGCCGGTACCGTGCGGCCGACGTCGAGTGGCGTCTGGTCCGGCCGGCGTTCTGGGCGTGGATGTTCATCGGCCTCACCGACCTGCTCGCGGCCCGCTACGGCGACGCCCGCCGCGACGCCGCGCCACCCACGCTGGAGTGGCAGGTCCGCCACCTGAGCCTGCACTCACCCCTGCTCGCCACGAAGGCCGGCGTCCCCACCCGGAACGGCTGACGTGACCCCCGACGCCGCCACGGCGCCAGTCGTCTCCAGGATGAGCCGCGCGACCCGGTCCGGGGCGTCGCTCATCGGCACGTGCCCGCAGCCGGGCAGCGTCACCACGCGGGCGCCCGGCAGCCCGGCCCGGGCGCGTTCGGCCTGGTGCACGCCGAAGATCCGGTCACGGTCGCCCCAGCCGATCGTCACCGGCACCGACGCCCGCGACAACCGGGCGCCGTCGAAGCGGTAGTCGCGTGCGGCCCGCGCCACGGCGGGGAAACCGAGCCCTCGCCGCAGGGCGAGCGCGTCGCCCAGCGCCCGTTCCACGGTCAACGCGGCGGGACGGCACACCAGCGGCGCGAAGCAGAGCGCCCGCACGGACGCCGAGCGCAACGCCACCCGCATGAGCGGTGTGGGCAGGTGGGCATTGAGTCGCAGCAGCCGGAGGATGGCCAGGGCCCGCCGGCGCTCGGCCGGCGTGAAGAAGCCGGCGGGGGAGAAGGCGGTGGCCGAGGCGACCGCGCCGGCCGCGGCGAGTTCCAGGGCGATCGCCCCGCCGAGGCTGTAGCCGGCCACGTGCGGCCGCTCGACACCCCACTCCGCGAGGACCGGCAGCAGCGCGGCGACGGTCGCCGCCATGTCGGCGGGCATGCCGGCCTCGGGCACCGGGGAGAGCCCGAACCCGGGCAGGTCGAGCGCGATCACCTCGTGGTGGGCGCAGAGCCGGTCGAAGACGGGCTCCCACGCCTGGTGGCGGTGGCCGATGCCATGGATGAGCACGAGCGGCTCCCCGCTGCCCGCGCGCCGGACGTGGACCTGCATCGTCACCCTCCCACCGAACTCCTGCCGAAGGAGCGCCCGAGCCGGCGTACCTCCTCCTCCATCTGCCCGACCAGGTCGGCGCCCCCGAACCGGGCGACCAGCGCGTCGGTGAACCCACTGAGCACGACCGGTCGCAGCGCCTGCACCACGGCGAGGGACCGGGGCACGTAGACCTTGCGGCTGCGCCGCTCGATGCCGCGCAGCAGGGCGGCGACGCACCGGTCGACGGGGACGACGGTGGACAGCGGCCACGGCAACCGGCGCAGGGCGCCGCGGAACGACGCCAGGTCATCGTGGATGTCGCGGACCAGGTCGGTGTCGATCCAGATGGGATGCGCGGTGCCGACGGTGACGCCGCGGTGGCGGACCTCCATGCGCAGCACGTTGGCGAACTGTTCGACGCCGGCCTTCGAGGCGCAGTACGCGGCCATGCCGGGCATGGCCGTGAACGCCGCGGCGGACGAGACGATCAGCACGTGCCCGCGCGCCTCGGTCACGTGCGGCAGGGCGGCGCTGACGGTGCGGATCACGCCGCCCAGGTTCACCTCGACGGTGCGGATCAACGCGTCCACCGGTCCGGTCGCGACGGTGCCGAGGTTGGCGATGCCGGCGTTCGCCACGACGACGTCGATCCCGCCGAAGCGGTCCACCGTGGAGGCGACGGCCGCGTCGAGGGCGGCCTGGTCGGTGACGTCGCACTCGTGCCAGTGCGCGTCGAGTTGGGCGCCGAGCCGCCGCAGCCGCTCGGGTTCGAGCCCGACGAGGGCCACGCGGGCGCCGCGGGCGGCCGCCGCGCGGGCCAGCTGTGCCCCGATGCCGCGCGCCGCACCCGTGACGAGGAGGGTGCGGCCGGTCAGGTCATACCGCATCGGCGTGCTCCCGTTCCGGTTCGCCCGGCCGGCTCCCGGCCACCACCCGGTGGTCGGCCGGGCGGAAGCGGCGCAGCCGCAGCGCGAACCCCGTGGCGTAACCGGGCCAGATGGTGGTGTTGCGGCCGGTGGCGTCCAGGTACCAGCTCGAACAGCCGGTCTGCCACACCGTGCCGGCCATCCTCCGGTGGACCCGCTCCGTCCAGCGTCGCTGGGCCTCCGCGGTCGGCTCGATGGCGTCCGCGCCGGTGGCCCGCAGGTGCCGCAGGGCGGCGACCACCAGCCGCAGCTGCGCCTCGATCATCAGCACCACCGACGTGTGCCCGAGCCCGGTGTTCGGCCCGAGCAGGAAGAACAGGTTGGGGAAGCCGGCCACCATCGTGCCCTGGTACGCCTGCATGCTGGGCGTCCACGCCTCCCCGAGGCTGCGCCCGTCGCGACCCCGGACGCGCCACACGACGGGGGAGTCGGTGACGTGGAAGCCGGTGCCGAGGATGAGCGTGTCCGCGTCGTGACGGGTGCCGTCGGCGGTCACCACCCCGTCGGGCACGATCCGGGCGATGGGCGCGGTGACCACCTCGACGTTCGGCCGGGCCAGCGCGGGCCAGTAGTCGTTGGAGATGAGCACCCGCTTGCAGCCCATCGCGTAGCGCGGCGTGAGCTTGTCCCGCAGTCGCGCGTCGGCCACCTGCCGGCGCAGCGTCCGCAGCGACATCCGCGAGGCCAGGCGGTTGACGGCGGGATGCAGGAAGCCCACGGCCAGCGCCTCGCGGGCGACGTACAGCCCGGCCCGGACGGCCCGCTGCGCGCCGGGCACGGCACGGAACGCGGCCTGTTCGAGCCGGCTGATCCGGCGGGAACGCCGCGGCATGATCCAGGCGGGGGTGCGCTGGAACAGCGTCAACCGCTCCACCATCGGCTGGATCCGCGGTACGAACTGGACCGCCGACGCGCCGGTGCCGACCACGGCGACCCGGCGGCCGGTGAGGTCGTGGTCGTGGCGCCAGCGGGCGGAGTGGAAGACCGTGCCGGCGAACTCGCCGAGCCCCGGGATCGCCGGCACGGCCGGTTCGCTCAGCGGCCCGGTCGCGCAGACGAGTACGCGGGCGCGGTGCTCGCCGCCGGAGGTCCGCAGCCGCCACCGCCGTGCCTGCTCGTCCCAACTGGCCTCCCGCACCTCGTGGCGCAGCCGCAGCCGCGGCCGGACGCCGAAGCGGTCGACACAGCCGCGCAGGTAGTCCCAGATCTCCTGCTGCCCGGAGAACGTGTGCGACCAGCCGGGATTGGGCGCGAAGGAGAACGAGTAGAGGTGCGAGGGGACGTCGCAGGCGCAGCCGGGGTAGCTGTTGTCCCGCCACGTGCCGCCGACGTCGTCGCCCCGGTCCAAGACGAGGTAGTCGGTGAAGCCGGCCTGCTGCAACCGGATGGCCGCGCCGAGGCCGCCGAAGCCGGCGCCGATGATGGCGATGTCGACGTCCATCACACCTCCCGGGCCCCGGTTGTGGCGGCGGGCTCGTCCTCCGGCGGCCAGGGCGGCCCGCCCACGCCGGTTATCCGTACGCCGCCCCACGGGTCCACCTCCGCCAACCGGGCCGGGCTCACCCGGTCGGCGATGCGCAGCGCGACCTGCCGGTGGCCGGCGCGGAGCAGCCGGGCCACCCGCGGGTCCGGCTCGATGCGCCCGCCCCAGTGGTACCGGCCGTCGACCGGCTCCCACCGCCCGCTCAGGTGCACGCGGACCGGGGTGTCGCCGACGTACCCCGCGCCGCGGTAGCCGTCGTGAGACTCCATTGCGCGGTGACTCGCTCGCTGGCGCTCGCTCATGGGGTGATCCGCTCGTGCGCGCGGGTCAGCTCGCGGGGCAGGTCGGCGCTGCGCCGGACCCCTTCGATCCCGCTCCACAGCAGCGTGGTGAGGTACTCGGTGAGGGCGGCGCGGCGGATCGGCTGGCCGTGCTCGGTCCACCAGTCGCCGACCGCCTGCACGAAACCCACCAGGCCGTACGCCCACGGCTCGGCGGGCCCGGCGTCGAGGCCCAGCGCGCGGAGCCGGTCGCCGATGACCCGGGCCAGGCCGGCGGCCACCTGCCGACCGGTGCCGGCGATGACCTGGTGGATGCCCGCGTGACCGGACTGCATGAGGAACCGGTACAGCGCCGGCTCCGACTCGATCACCCCGAGGTAGGCGTCGATCGTCGCCTCGACGAGGTCGCGCTCCTCGCGGACCCGCTCGATCGCCGGGGCGATGGCGTCGATGACCCGGGCGGCGACCAGCTCGCTGACGGCAAGCCACAGGTCGGACTTGTCGGCGAAGTAGCGGTAGAGGACCGGCTTGCTGACGCCGGCGGTCGCGGCGACCTCGTCCATGTCGACCTCGGGCCCGTGCCGCAGCAACGCCTGCACGGCGGCGCCGAGCAGGTGCTGCCGCCGCTGCTCGCGATGGCCCGCCCAGCGCTCCCGGCGGCCGTCGGCCGCGGTCGACCGCGTGCCGTCCGGCGGGTCGGATCCATTGACATCCGTGAGAGGCGATTGCATGCTACCACTCGTAACAGTTACCGGGCGTCACGTCAATATGGAGGCGTCATGGCGGCGACACCGACCGGGCGCGACCGCGAGGCGACGGCCGAACGGCTGCTCGCCTCCTCGCTGTGGACGAGCTACGACCCGAGCGTCGAGATCGACTGGGAGGCGCCGCCCGTGCCGGGCGCCTACTGGCTGCCGCCGCACCGCAGCAGCCTCTACGGCACAACGCTGTGGCAGCGCATGAGCGAGGAGCAGCGGGTCGAGCTGACCCGGCACGAGGTGGCGAGCGCGGCGAGCGCCGGGGTCTGGTTCGAGACGATCCTCATGCAGATGCTGATCCGGCAGTACTACGACGCCGACCCCACGAGCCGGCACGCCCAGTACGCGCTGACCGAGGTGGCCGACGAGTGCCGGCACTCCATCATGTTCGGTCGGCTCATCGAGGCCATGGGCTGCCCGGTCTACCGGGCGAGCCGGTGGGACCACGCGCTCGGACGCTTCCTCAAGACCACCGCGACCGGCGCGCAGATGTACGCGGCCATCCTCATCGCCGAGGAGATCCTCGACGCGTTCCAGCGCGAGATCATGGCGGACGAGTCGTTGCAGCCGCTCATCCGGATGGTGTCGCGGATCCACGTCGTCGAGGAGGCGCGGCACGTGCGGTTCGCCCGCGAGGAACTGGCCCGCCAGGCCCGGGCGGCCGGCCCGGTGGCCACCGCGTACGCGCGGCTGCTGATCGGCCGCGCGGCGTACGCCATCGCGGGCCGGTTGGTCCACCCCGACGCGTACGCCGCCGTGGGCGTGCCGCCCGCCGTGGGGCGTGCCGCCGCCCGCGCCAACCCGCACTGGCGGGCCACCCTGCGCTGGTCGGCGAGCCGGGTGCACGAGACGCTGGCCGACCTCGGGCTGGTGGCCGGTCCCGGCCGCCTGCTGTGGGCCCGAGCGGGCCTGATCTGACGGGCCGGAGGGGCCCGCCCCGGTCCGGGGCGGGCCCCTCCGGGGCGTGTCAGCGCAGCCGGGCCTGCGTGGCGAGGGCGGACCCGCCCGCCTCGAACGCGGCCAGGAGGCTGGTGGGCCGTCCGTCGGCGACCGGGACCACGACGGTCACCGGGCGGCCGGACCGCAGGTCCACCGAGCGGTCGCCGACTGCGCGCTCACCGTCCCAGGCGTACAGGTGGACCGTCCCGGAACGGTCGGCGCGCACCGTCACCTTCACGCCGCCGGCGACCCGCGTCTGGCCGGTCAGCCGGAGCGCCCGCTCGGGCAGCCGGGGCACCGCGGCCGGGGCCACGCCGTCCACCGCCGACTGCGCGATGGTCTGCGGGCTGTGCACGCTCCGCGCGGCGGTGTCCGGGAAGACCGGAGCGCTCGGCTCCCGGTCGGCCGGGGTGTAGCCGGGCAGGGTCACCAGGCCGTACCGGTAGGGATCGGCCCGCACGCCGGTGAACGTGGACCAGCCCAGCCGGGACTGCGAGGTGAGGTCCTGGGTGTCCGAGTCGTAGATGAGCACGTTGAAGCCCATCCGCTGCGGGTCCACCGCGTCGGGCAGCACCGAGAACGGGATGCTCGCCTCGATCGTGTAGCCGGTGTACGGCGAGCTGACCTTGCTGACCACGGTCATGCCCGGAGCCGTGACGTCGGCCGGTCCCTGCCGGTTGTCGGCGTCCCGCTGCCAGCACGGCGGGTCACCGTTGGCGGGGTCGTCGGTGACCGGGAAGATGCCGGCCTTGAACACCGTGGAGGTGTCCGTCGAGTTCCCCTTCGGGTCGACGATGATCTCCACACTGTCGGTACGGCGCTGCCGCTTGCAGTCCTGCGGCACCACCTTCGTGCCGAGCACGTCGTCGGTGACCCGCACGAAGACCTTCAGCGCGTCCTCGGTCCAGGCGACGCGGCCGGTGGCGGAGGCGTCCTGCGGGGTCGTCGCCTGCCCCTCCCAGATCCGGGAGAGGTCCAGCTCCTCGCCGGGGTACTCGCCCGGGCTCGCCACACCGTCGACGGCGTGGCCCGGACCGGCGTGCGGCACCTCGCTGGTGGGCACGATCTCCAGGGCGCCGCTCTCCACGGTGGTGCCGGAGCTGCTGGTGGTGGTGATGGTGATGCCGTAGTCGCCGTCCGACCCGCCCTCGTTGGCGGTCGGCAGGGTGGCGTCACTGTTGGTCACCGTGAAGGTGACCGAGCCGGCGGCCCCGGGGGCCAGGTTCGCGTAGCTCTTGGTGGCCGCGTCGGCGGTGAAGCCGGCCGGCAGGCCGAGGGTGACCGTTCCGCTCTCCGTGGCGTCGCCGTGGTTGCGCAGGTCGACCCGGACGGACCGGCTGCCACCGGAGCCGAGGGTGAGCACCGGCTTGATCAGGGTGTCCAGCTGCGGGTACCCGTTGTCGCGGGCCCAGTCGCGGAACACCCCCACCTCCGGCAGCGGTTCCAGCGTGCCGCGCACGTCGGCGACCACCCGGACCGCCCGGTCGGTACGGCCCGCGCCCTGGCCGGTGGTCAGGGTCGCCCCGATCAGGTGCTGCTGGTTCGCCGCGTTGGCGGGAACGGTCACCGTGAAGGTGGCGGTGCGTTCCTTCCCCGCCGCGATGGCGCCCTTGAACGCGCCGGAACCGGTGGCGGTCCAGCCCGACGGCAGCCGCAGGGACACGGCCGGCCGGGAGAGCGCCCGGTCGCGCGGCGCGCGTACGTGCGCCGTCACGGTCACGGTCTGGCCGGGGGTGAGGTCGAACCGGTCGGTGGTCAGGTACAGCTCGGTGCCGCGGGGCAGCCCACCCGGGGCCGGCGGCAGCACCGAGCCGCGCAGGATCGCCGCCGGGGAGGTGTCGGCCGGGTCGTAGGGGACCCGGCTGTCCACGAGCGTGTAGAAGTCGCAGCGGATGGCGGCCGGGTCGGTGGGCGCGGCGGCGGTGCCGGCCCAGCCCTGCGTGACGTACTCCCGGCGGGCGTCGACCTCGATCTCCGCCCAGGTCCTGCCGTTGGCGCTGCGGGTGCCCTCCCAGACGCCGAAGACCTGGTCGGTCGGGACGGTCGGGGTGAAGCTCGACGCGCACGCGGGCCCGGCGGACGACGTACCCGTGCCGCCGGTGCGCAGGAACGTGGCGGGCCGGAAGGGCTTGAGCCCCTCCCGGGTGAGCTGCTCGGGGAAGGCGGTGGGGTCCGCGGCGGCGTGGAACGCCTCCGCGGCGAACCGGGCGGCCTGCTGGTGGTTGCCGTGGTTGCCCGGGGTCGGGGACGGGTTCATCGTCATGATGATTTCCGGGCGCGTCTGCCGGATGACCCGGACGATCTTGGCGAGCGTGTCGTCGTGGCCCCAGATCCGCTCGGACAGCGGCGCCGACGCCGTGTACCAGAAGTCGACCCGGTCCAGGTTGTACAGGTTCTCCACCCCGGCGTGGCCGATCGCGGTGCGCTCCTCGCGCTCGCGGATGATGCCGAGCGGCGGGCCCTCCTCGAGCCCGACGGCGTTGCCGCCGCCCTCGCCGCGGGTGATGGTGACGACCCCGGCGCGGACGCCGTAGTTCTCCTTCCACTGGCCGAGGGTGGCCAGGCTGCCGGCCTCGTCGTCGGGGTGGGCGCTGACGAAGAGCACGTCGAGGTCGACGGTGCCGGTCCCGGCGTGTGCGCCGCCGGCGGGGGCGGCGAGTGCGGTGGCGGGTGTCCCGGCGAGGGCCAGGGCGAGCGCCGTGGGTAGCAGGAACGCCTTGAGTCGCATGCAGATCCCTTCGGAAACCGCGATGTCCGGGCAGCGACCAGCGACGTCGGGCACGTGTCGGCGCCGACGCGGGTCGGGGTCGGACGGACTGTCGGGTTGACGGGACGGCGGGCGCCGGCTGGCGCCACGTCACCGTGGTACGTCAGCGGCGCGGACGTCCGTACACACTGGAGCGTCCGTGTCCGCTGGAAGGCCTTCGCCGGGTGACGCTAGGGATGACCGCAACCATCCGTCAATGGCTCGCCAACCACTTTCTTCATTTGCAATAAAAAAGAACCCGCCCCTGCCCGCAAGGCCCCCACTGGCCCAGGATCTCCGATCCGCCGCTTTCGCCCCTGTTCGCGCTGCCCCGAGAGGGCGCCGAGACCCTTTCGTTACTTGACTCAATAATTCGTTCGCCGTAGGAAGGAAGTGTGACTGACGTGGTGACGCCACCGACGAGCCCGGTGAGCCGGGAGCGGTCCAAGGAGATCAAGCGCCTGTCCGTGATCTCGACGGCCCGCCAGGTGCGGATGCTCTCCCGCGCCGAGCTGACCGAGCTCACCGGCCTGAGCCCCGCCACGCTCACCCCGCTCGTGCGCGAACTCATCGCCGAGGGGTACCTCATCGAGCGCGGGCCCGGCACGTCCCGCACCGGGCGTCCCCGGGCCATGCTCGAGTTCAACCCGCGGGCCGAACTGGTCGCCGCGGTCTCGCTGGAGCCGTCGAGGATCAGCTGCGAGATCGCCGACAGCGACGGCGCGGTCATCGCCCACCGCACGGTCCGGCTCACCGGCGACATCGTCGACACCATCTGCCGCTTCGTGCCCGAGCTGGCCGGGGACGGGCTGTCCGCCCTGCGCGGGGTCGCCATCGCGGCGCCCGGCGTCTCCTCCGGAGGGGCCGTCCGCCTCGCCCCGTCGGTCGGCCTCGTGGAGGCGCGCCCGGTGGGGGAGTCGGTGCAGCAGCGGCTCGGGGTGCCGGTGGTGGTGGACAACGACGTGAACCTGATGGCGGCCGGCGAGCACGCGGCCGGCGCGGGCAGCGACGTGGCGGACCTGCTGCTCCTGCACGTGGCCGACGGCATCGGCGCCGGCCTGGTGCTCGACGGCCAGGTCCGTCGCGGCGCGGGCGGAGCCGCCGGCGAGGTCGGTTTCCTGCCCCTCGACCCGGCCGACCGCGGGCACGACGGGATCGGCCCGTTCGAGGCCCGCTGGTCGGAGAACGCCGTCGCCGAGCGGATGGTGGCGCTCGCACCGGGTCGCCGCCCGGACTCCCCGGTGGCCGCCCTCGTCGAGCTGGCGGCCACGGACGAGCGGGCCGCCGCGTACCTGGACGAGCTGCTGACCGCCTGGGCGCGCCTCATCGTCTCCTGCGTCTGCGTCATCGACCCCGGGCGGGTGCTGCTCAGCGGGGCCGCCGCCCAGCTCGACGACGCGGCCGTCGCCCGGCTCCAGACCCTGGTCACCGCGGCCGCGCCGAGTCACACGGAGGTCCGTCGCGCGGTGCTCGGCGACCGGGCGGTGCTGCACGGCGCGGTGAGCTACGCGCTCTCCGCCGCTGCCGCCGCCGGCCTGCCCACTCCCTGACCGATCATCCTCTGATCCAGAGCTCCCCCTATCCCCCTCGGAGGTACCCATGAAACGCCGTCTTCTCTTCGCCGGTGCGCTCGCCGCCGTCCTGGCCGCCGGTACCGCGTGCGGCGGTGGCGGTGACGACGCGGGCGGCAGCGCGAGCGCCGAGAAGCTGACCATCTACACGGCACGCGACAAGAAGGTCGCCACGTACGTGGTCGACCAGTTCACCGCCAAGTACCCCGAGTACAAGGGCAAGGTGGAGATCCTCAACCTGGGCGCCCAGGAGATCCTGGAGCGCGTCCGGGCCGAGAAGGCGAACCCGCAGGCGGACGTCTGGTGGGGCGGCACCCAGCAGGGGCTCGCGGCCGCGGCCACCGAGGACCTGCTCGCCCCCATCCAGCCGGCGTTCGCCGCCAAGATGGACCCGAAGTACAAGGACCCCGAGGGCCGCTGGTTCGGTGAGATCCTGCTGCCCGAGGTGATCATGTACAACAACAAGGCCCTCACCCCGGAGCAGGCGCCGAAGGACTGGGACGACCTGATCAAGCCGGAGTGGAAGGACAAGATCATCATCCGGGACGTGGCGGCGTCCGGCACGATGCGGTCCATCTACGCCTCGATGATCCAGCGGCTGTCGCCGGACGGCAGCAACCCCGAGCCCGGGTACGAGTGGCTCCGCAAGCTCGACGCCAACACCGGCTCGTACACCGCCAACCCCACCGACCTGTACCTGAAGATGTCCCGCCAGCAGGGCGTCGTCAGCGCCTGGAACCTCCAGGACATCCTGCTGCAGGCCAACCAGGCGAACATGCCGTTCGGCTACGTGATGCCGGCGTCCGGCGCTCCGGTGCTCATCGACGGCCTGGCCGCGGTGAAGGGCGGCAACACCACGGGGGCGCAGAAGTTCCTCGAGTTCCTCTTCGACGACAAGCTCCGGGCCGACCTGGCCAAGGACTACTTCCAGATCCCGGCCGTCGACATCGCCGAGAAGCCGGAGTGGCTGGCCCAGCTCCAGCTCAAGCCGATGGACGTCGACTGGGACGTGGTCGGCAAGCACGAGACCGAGTGGATCAACCACTGGAACAGCCAGATCAAGAACAAGGGCTGACGACGGTGGCGCCGGAGCGCACCTGAGCGCTCCGGCGCCACCGCCGGCCCCTGAACCGGGTGCGCAACACCGTCCCGCCCGCCCGGATCCCGGTCCCCGACCGGACCCACCCGTCCGGGCCGCACGAAGGAGAGGACGTCATGATCGATGTCACGCTGGAGTCGGTGAGCAAGCGCTTCGCCCGCGGCGGTGACGCGGCCGCCGTCGACCAGGTCGACATCAGCATCGCCGCCGGGGAGTTCTTCACCCTGCTCGGCCCGAGCGGCTGCGGCAAGACCACCACGCTGCGCATGGTCGCCGGGTTCTACTTCCCGACCTCCGGGCGCATCCGGTTCGGCGCCGAGGACGTCACCCACCGGCCGCCGAACAAGCGCGACACCGGCATGGTGTTCCAGAACTACGCGCTCTTCCCGCACATGACCGTCGCGCAGAACGTCGCGTACGGACTCAAGATCCGCAAGGTCGGCCGCGCCGAGTCGAAGCGGCGGGTCGAGGAGGCCCTCGGCCAGGTGCACCTGGCCGGCTACGGCCACCGGCGCATCGACGAGCTGTCCGGCGGCCAGCAGCAGCGGGTCGCGCTGGCCCGGGCCCTGGTGATCCGCCCGCGCACGCTGCTGCTCGACGAACCGCTGTCCAACCTCGACGCCAAGCTGCGCGAGGAGACCCGGCTGGAGATCCGCCGCATCCAGCGGGAGGCGGGCACCACCTCCATCTACGTGACGCACGACCAGGCCGAGGCGATGGCGATGTCGGACCGGATCGCCGTCATGCAGGCCGGCCGGGTGCAGCAGATCGGCGCCCCGCAGGAGATCTACCACCGTCCGGCCACCAGCTTCGTGGCCCGCTTCATCGGCCGCAGCAACGTGCTGTCCCTGCCCGTCGTGGCCGCCGCGGAGGAGACGGTCACCGTGCGCCTGCCGGGAGGGGCCGAGGTCGCGGCGCCGGCCCCGGCCGGGCACGGTCTCCGGGAGGGCGGCACCGCGCTGGTCTCGGTCCGTCCGGAGCACATCGGGCTCACCTCGGCGACCGACCCCGACGCGCTGCCCGGGCAGGTCACCGACGTCGAGTTCACCGGCATGGCCACCAACCTCGTGGTCGACGTGGCCGGCGAGCCGGTGCAGGTGGCCGCCATCGACGTCCCGGCCGGCGTCGCGGTGGGCGACCAGGTCGGGCTGCGCCTGGTCCGGGACCGCATGTGGGTGGTGCGGCCGTGACCACAATCCCCGCCACGCCCGGCCCGGCCACCACCGCGCCGGCCACCACCGACCCCACGCCGCCCGCCCCGCGGCGGCGGCTCGCCGACCGGTTCGCCGGCGGCACCGGGTCGCGCTGGTTCCCGTACGTCCTGGTCTTCCCGCTCGCGCTCGTCCTCTTCGGGTACGTGGTGCAACCCATGTTCGCCACCTTCGCCGAGAGCGTCGGCGTGGACGGGTGGGAGAACTACGGCACCTTCCTCACCGGCGACGGCGTCGCCCGGTCCGCCCTGGTCACCTCGCTGGTGATCTCCGCGGCGAGCGTGGTGCTCTGCGGGATCGTCGGCGTGGCCATGGCCTTCCTGCTCAAGCGCTTCTCGTTCCCGGGCCGCCGGCTGATCGAGGCGATCATCCTGGTCCCGGCCGCCCTGCCGCCGCTCATCGGCGCCATCTCGTTCCAGCTTCTCTACAGCGAGACCGGCATCCTTCCACGCGGGCTCCAGCACCTCTTCGGCACCGCCGAGCCGGTGCTTCCGTTCAGCGGCATCGCCGGGGTGCTCGTGGTGCACACCTTCACCATGTACCCGTTCTTCTACCTCTCCGCCTCGGCGGCGCTGGGCGGCATGGACCCGTCGGTGGAGGAGGCGGCCTACAACCTCGGAGCCGGACGGATCCGGGTCTGGCGCACCGTGCTGCTGCCGATGCTCACCCCGGCGCTCGTCTCCGCCTCGCTGCTGGTCTTCATGACCTCGCTGGCGTCGTACACGGCCCCGCTGCTGTTCGGCGTGGACCAGACGATGACCATGCAGATCTACATCAACCGCACCAACGGTGACCTGCCGATGGCGTCCACCTACGCCTCGGTGCTCGGCGTCGTCTCGATCCTCTTCCTGCTCGGCATGCGGTGGTACGAGGGACGGCGCAGCTACCGGTCCCAGTCCAAGGGCGTCGCGGCGCACCGCCGGGAGGTCACCAACCCGCTCGGACGCTGGTTGGCGCTCGTCGCCTCGCTGCTGGCCACCGCCGTGCTGCTCGCCCCGGTGGCGACCATCGCCCTGGTGGCCTTCTCCCAGGACGGCTCCTGGACGACCGAGGTGGTGCCGGCGGCGTACACGACGAAGAACTTCGTCACCATCTTCTCCGACCCGGACGCCTTCGAGCCGATCCTCAACTCGCTGCAGATGAGCCTCATCGCGACCGTCGGCTGCGTCGTGTTCGGCGTGCTCGTCGCGTACGCGGTGCGCCGGCTGAACTTCCGCGGCCGCGGACTGCTCGACGTGGCGGTCATGCTGGCCTGGGCGCTGCCCGGCACGGTCGTGGCCATCAACCTGATCTCCGCGTTCAGCACCGGCAACGCGTTCAGCCTCGGCCAGGTCCTCATCGGCACCTTCTGGATCATGCCGCTGGCGTACTTCGTGCGGTTCCTCCCGCTGGTGTTCCGGTCCAGTTCGGCGACCCTGGCCCAGATCGACCCGTCCCTGGAGGAGGCGGCCCGCAACCTGGGCGCGTCCTGGTGGCGGGCGTTCGGCACGGTGACCCTGCGGTTGATGCTGCCGGGTGTGCTCGCCGGCGCGCTGCTCGCCTTCGTGCACGGCGTCGGCGAGTTCGTCGCCTCGGTGCTCATCTACACGTCGGAGACCGCGCCGATCTCCGTGGAGATCAACAATCGCATGTACTCGTTCGAGATCGGCACGGCCGCCGCGTACGGCATGCTCCAGGTGATCCTGATCTTCGTGGTCATGGTCGTCTCCGGCCGGCTGGAGAGCGGCCGGCGGTCGACCCGGGAGGCGGCACAGTGGACGGCCTGACCGGACCCGCCGGCACCGACCCGGTCGCACGCTGGCACGCGCGCGGCGGGCTGCTCCCCGCCTCGCGGGTGCCCGGCGGCGACCTCGCGGCCGTCGCCGGCGCGGCGGACTTCGCCGTGCTGCCCGTCGGCGCGGTCGAGTGGCACGGTCCGCACCTGCCGCTCGGCGCGGACCTCATCCTGGCCGAGGGCTTCGCCGGCGAGAGCGCCCCCGGCGACCACCACGACGCGGTGCCGTCCGGCGGCGGGACCCCGGACGGCACCGCAACCCCGGACGGCGCCGCGAGTCCGGGCATCGGCGTGACGCCGGGCGACGGGGTGGCGGGGCCGCGCGGGGTGCTCTTCCCCGCCGTGCCCTACGCCGCCTGCCCCGGACAGACCCGTCCCTGGCCCGGCACCGTCGCGATCCGGCCGGAGATCGCGGTCGGCTACCTGGCCGACGTGATCGAGGGGATCGTCGCGGCCGGCTTCGCACGCCTCGTGATCGTCAACGGGCACGACGCCAACATGTCCACCGTCCGCGCGGCGATGGAATGGGTGTCCGGGCAGCGCACGGCCAGCCTGCTGCTGGTCAACTGGTTCCAACTCGTCACGCCGGACGAGACCGCGGAGCTGTTCGGCCCGCTGCCCTCCCGCGGCCACGGCGGGGCGTACGAGACGTCCGGGGTGCTGGGCTTCGCGCCGGAATCGGTCCGTCCCGGTGTCGCACCCGACCTGCCGCCGAAGCCGAAGCTGCCGGTGCCCCACCCGTACGTGCTGGTCGAGTCCCGGCCGGACCCGTGGCAGGGCTGGTCGGGGCACGTCTCGCAGGCCAGCGAGACGGCGGGCCGGCGGATCCGGGAACTGGCCGGCGCCCGGCTGCGCGAGATCCTCCGCGCGTGGGTGGCCGCACCGCCGCCCGCGCCGCCCACCGACGCCCCGCTGCCCGCCCCGCCCGCCGGGCCGACCGCGACCGCCGGGGTGACCGCGACCGCCGGGCCCACCGCGACCGCCGGAAGGGAGGAGCCGTGACCCTCGACCGCGGACTGGACGTCGTCGACTTCCACCTGCACTTCCGCATCGGCGCCGACGAGACGGTCCGTGCCTGCGAGGAGGCGGCCGGGATGCACCCCGGCGGCGAGCACGAGCGGGCGGTCCGCGCGGCCGGCGCCGCACCGTACGCGGCCCAGTGGCGGCGCGCGTGGGGCTTCCCCGACCCCGAGCCACCCGCCCCGCGCTGGGAGGACGAGGCCGACCGGTGGGCCGAGGAGCTGCGCGCGAACGGGATCCGCCGTGCCGTCTTCGTGACCGGCGGCGGAAACGACGCCGTCGCCGACGTGGTGGACCGCCACCCGGACCTGCTGCTCGGGTTCGCCCACCACGACCCGTACGGCCCCGGTGCCGCCGCGGAGCTGGAACGCGCGGTGGTCGAGCGCGGCCTGCGCGGGCTGAAACTCTTCGCGCCGCTGCTGCGCGGGCCCCTCGACGACGAGGCACTGGACCCGCTGTGGGGCACGGCCCAGCGGCTCGGCGTGCCGGTGCTCATCCACATCGGGCACTACGGCAGCGCCGGTGGCCTCTCCCACGGCCGGTACGGCGGTCCCGACGAACTCGCCCGGATGGCGCGCCGGTTCCCCGAACTGGCCGTCGTGGTGCCCCACTTCGGCGTCCAGCACGTGCAGGACCTGCTCTTCGCCGCCTGGGGCTGCCCGAACATCCACGTCGACACCTCCGGCTCCAACCAGTGGGTGCGCTGGATGCCGTACAAGCTGACACTGGAGGACCTCTTCCGCCGCTGCTACGAGACCATCGGCCCGCACCGGATCGTCTTCGGCAGTGACTCGTCGTGGTTTCCGCGCGGCTACGTCACCCGATACCTCGACGACCAGTTGCGAATCTGCCGGGAGCTGGGCCTGCCCGACGACCATCTACGCGCGATCTTCGCCGGGAACGCCGCGCGGCTGCTCGGCCTGCACGACTGACCGGCTGATCACCGGGCGCCTCGATCCGCACCGGGGCCAGGAAGGAACGGAAGACCCGTCATGAGCACACCTGCGCTGACCACCTACCAGCGGCACCACCTGCGGCCGACCTACGAACACCACGTCGGGTACCTCTTCCCGGCCATGGTGCGGGCCAGCCAGGCGCACGTGGTGATGCTGACCGAGCAGGGGCTCATCCCTGCCGAGCGGGGCGCCCGGCTGCTGCGCGGGCTGGCCGACCTGAGGGCCGACACCACCCCGCCGCCGGCGTACGACGGCAGCTTCGAGGACGTCTACTACCTGGTGGAGAAGCGGCTCGCCGAGGCGTGCGGCATCCCCACCTCGCAGCTCGACGTGCAGCTCGCCCGCAGCCGCAACGACCTCGACGCCGGTGTGTTCCGGATGGTGCTGCGTGACCAGCTCCTCGGGGTGCTCGACCGTGTCCTCGCGGCGGGGTCGACCGCGCTGGAGCAGGCGGACCGGTACGCCGACGTGGTCATCACCGGCTACACGCACCGCCGACCGGCCCAGCCCACGACCATCGGGCACGCCCTCGCGGGGTACGCCGAGGCCCTGGCCGGCGAGGCCGTCGCCTACGCCGACCTGCTCGACACGCTGAACACCTCGCCGCTGGGCTCGTGCGCCTTCGCCGGCACCGACCTCGACATCTCGCCGGCGCGGGTGGCGGAGCTGCTCGGCTTCGGCGCCCTGGTCACCAACTCGTACGAGGCGGTGGCCGGGGCCGACCACCTCGTGGCCGTGGGCACCCTCAACGCGCGGTCGCTGGCCACCGGCGCACGTCTGGCGCGCACCCTGATGGACTGGCTGAGCTGGCGCTGGGTCACGACCCCCGCCGACTTCACGCAGGGCAGCAGCATCATGCCGCAGAAGTGCAACCCGGTGGTGCTGGAGCACCTGGTCTCCATGGCCGGCGCCACCGCGGCCGACGCGGCGTCGGTGCTGAACAACGTCGGGGCCGCTTGGTGGGAGGACTCCAACAACGCCACCACGGACGTGCAGGTGCGGCTCTGGGAGAGCAACGACCGCACCGACCGCTTCTTCGCGCTGCTCGGTGGCTTCCTCGCCGAGATCGAGCCGCTGGAACCGCCGTCGAGCGCGGAGATCGTCGCCTCCGGGGCCACGACCACCGCGGCCGCGGACGCGCTGACCCGCCACGGGGTGCCGTTCCGTGCCGCCCACTCGGTGGTCGGCCGGCTCGTGCGCGGCGGTGACCCGAGCACCTGGACCGCGGAGACGGTCCGGGATGCCGCGCGGGAGGTCACCGACCCGCTGTCCGACGACGCCGTCGCCGACCTGATCGCCGCCGCCGTCCGGCCGGAACTCGTGCTCGACCGCGCCCAGGCCGACGGCCCGGGCGCGTCCGCCGTGCGGGCCCAGGTCACCGTGCTGCGCGGCGCCTTCGACGGCGTCGCCCAGCGGCTGGCGGCCCTGCGGGACCGGCTGGCCCGCGCCGACGCGGAACTGGACCGGGTGGCCTCGGAGGGGGCGAGCCGGTGGTCGTGAGGACGGAACGGGACCGGCCGCTGTTCCGCCGCGGTCCCGCCACGCCCGGTCCGTCGGCGGCGAGTGAAGGGACGTACCACCGGTGAGCGCTCGCCTCGATGGCCGGCTCGCCCCGCCCGAGGGCGCCCCGGAGGGGCTGCTGCTCGGCGTCGACTTCGGCGGCACCAAGATGGCGGTCGGCGTGGCCGACGCGCACGGCCGGCTGCTGGCCCAGGAACGGCTGCCCACACTCGCCGACCGCGGTGCCCGCCAGGCCCTCGACCGTGCGTTGGACCTCGCCGCGGGTCTGGTGGAGACGCACGGCGGACGGCTTCTCGCCGCCGGGATCGCGTCGCCGGGCGTGATCCGACCCGACGGCATCGACCTCGCCCCCAACGTCCCGGGCTGGGACCGGCTGCGGTTGGCCGACGCGGTCCGGAGCCGGCTCGGCGTGCGGGCGGTGGCCGTGGAGAACGACCTGAACGCCGCCGCGCTCGCCGAGCTGCGGGTCGGCGCGCTCCGCGACGCCGACCCGGGTGTCGTCCTCGGTCTCGGCACCGGGGTCGCGGCGGCCGTCACGGTCGGCGGCTCGGTCCTGGCCGGCCACCGCGGTGCGGCCGGCGAGATCGGTTACGCCGTCACCGGCCCGTGGCCGGGCCAGATGTTGGAGCTGGGCTTCTCGGGCCGGGCACTGGACCGGCTGGCCGACGAGATGGGCGTGCCGGGGGCCGCGCCCGGGCTGGTCGCCGCCGCCGAGCGGCCCGGCGCCGCGCGGGACGCGTTGACCGCTCGTGTGGACGAACTGGCGCGCCACCTGGTGACCTGCTGTCTGCTGGTCGACCCGCAACGCGTGGTGCTGGTCGGCGGCGTGGCGGGCAGCGAGCTGATCCGCGAGCTGTTGGGGGAGCGGCTCAGGGCGGTGCTGCCGTACCCGCCGGAACTGTCGCTCTCCGCGTTCGCCGACGACGCCGCGCTGCTGGGTGCCGTCGTCCTGGCCGGCGACGCCCTGGCGGCACGGGCGGGAGACGCCCCGGGCCTCCCGGCGCCACGACCCGTCGACGGGTGGGCCGGGCTACGCGCCTGACGACGTGCACCCCGGCCGGCGCCTGACGCTGCCCATCTCGGGCAGCGTCAGGCGCCGGTGACGCGTGGCCGCCGGTGGTCGGTCAACCGGAAGCCGACGCCGCGCACGGCGTCGATGGTGATGCCGGTGCCGAGGTCGGCGAGCTTGCGGCGCAGCCGCTTGACCAGGGAGTGCACGTCGGCCCTGCTGTCCAGTCCCTCGTCGTGCCACACCGAGCGGTGCAGTTCGGCGTACGCCCACACGCGAACGGGTTCGGTGGTCAGGCACGTCAGCAGGTCGTGTTCGAGCCGGGTCAGGGAGACCTCCCGGTCCCCGTACCGGGCGGTGGACCGCACCGAGTCGATCGTCAACGTGTCGTCGCTGGTGTCCGGCGCGGGGGCGGTCGCCGGGGCCGGCCCGGGGAGGGTGCCGGGAACGCCGATCAGCCGGCGCAGCTCGTCGAGGTCGGCCACCAGTAGCAGCGGCGCGACGCCGTCGAGGCGCTCGGCGAGCCGGAGCCGCTCGGCCGGGGACCGCGTCACCGCGATCACCAGCGGATACAGCTCGCCGCCGGGCCTGTCCCGGGCCGTGTTCTCGTCGTCGTCGGTCACGGTGCCCGTCCGGAGATGATGGGCAGTCTTTGCCCAGATCGATGACCGTCGTGACAATTTTCGTCAGGCGTCGTGCCGGGTCGGCAAACGGTTAGTGACAACTTGCTCACCGCACGTCCTTGATCGTCCATTCATCTCGATCATAGTGTCCAACCGGGCAGCCGGCGTGATCCGCGCGGTGTGGGGAGGCTCGGTGGGTTCGTCCGTACCGGTTCCGCCGGACGGCGCGGTCCCTCGCACCTTCACCACGGCCCATCACCCCCTGGGTCGTCCTGAAGGAGGCAGCACGGAATGTTCAGACGTCCACACTGGAGGCGCACCGCCAGATCCCTGGTGAGCGCCGGCGCGGCGGCGGTCCTCGTCGCCACAGCGCTGGCGGCCACGGGATCAGGCGCCCAGGCCGCGTCCGGCGGCTTCGGCGCCGGTGCGCCCTCCCCGGCGGACAAGATCCGGCCGGAACTCACCAAGCAGCTCGAGGGCAAGAGCGAGAGCGACTTCTGGATCCGGTTCAAGGACCGGGCGGACCTCAGCCAGGCCAGCAAGATCAAGGACTGGAACGAGCGGGGCGCGGCCGTCGTGGCGGCCCTGAAGAAGACCGCCGCCAACAGCCAGGCCAAGGTCGCCGCCGAGCTGAACAGCTCGGGCACGAAGTACCAGACCTTCTGGGCCACCAACGCGATCCGGGTCAGCGGTGGCTCGCTGTCCATGGCGCAGAACATCGCCGCCCACTCCGAGGTGGAGGCCCTCTACGCGCCGGTCGCGTACGAGGTGCCCAAGACCAGCAAGGGCGACACCGAGAAGGTCGTGAACGCCCTCGAGTGGGGCATCGCGAACATCAACGCCGACGACGTCTGGTCCCAGTACGGCGTCAACGGGCAGGGCGTCACCATCGCCAACATCGACACCGGTGTGCAGTTCGACCACCCGGCCCTGGTGAACTCCTACCGTGGCAACAACGGCGACGGCACGTTCGACCACAACTACAACTGGTTCAACGCCGCCGGCACCTGCGCCACGCCCTGCGACGGCGACGGCCACGGCACCCACACCATGGGCACCATGGCCGGCTCGGACGGCGGCGCAAACCAGATCGGCGTCGCCCCGGGCGTCAAGTGGATCGCGGCGAACGGCTGCTGCCCCAGCGACGCGGCGCTGGTCACCTCCGGCCAGTGGATGCTTGAGCCGACCGACCTGAACGGCCAGAACCCGGACGTCAGCAAGCGGCCGAACATCATCAACAACTCGTGGGGCACGCGGGTCCCGTCCAACGACCCGTTCATGGAGGACGTGACCCTGGCCTGGAAGGCGTCGGGCATCTTCGGCGTCTTCTCCAACGGCAACAACGGCCCGGGCTGCGCGACCAGCGGCTCCCCGGGCAGCCTGGCCAGCAACTACTCCGCCGGCGCGTACGACGTCAACAACAACATCGCCAGCTTCTCGAGCCGTGGGCCCGGGCAGAACGGCGAGATCAAGCCCAACATCTCGGCGCCGGGCGTGAACGTCCGGTCGAGCATCCCGGGCAACGCGTACGCCAGCATCAGCGGCACCTCGATGGCCGCGCCGCACCTCGCGGGCGCCATCGCGCTGCTCTGGTCGGCGGCGCCGGCTCTGGTCGGCGACGTCGACGCCACCCGCGCCCTGCTGGACAACACGGCGACCGACAGCCCGGACTCGCAGTGCGGCGGCACCGACGACGACAACAACGTCTTCGGTGAGGGCCGGCTCGACGCGCTCGCGCTGCTCAACGCGGCCCCCATCGGCGACACCGGCACCCTGGCCGGCACCGTCACCGACGCGGGCAGCGGCGCCCCGCTGCAGGGTGCCACCGTCGCCGTGACCGGCCCGGCCGACCGCGAGCTCACCACCGGTGCGGACGGGAAGTTCTCGTCCCTGCTTCCGGCCGGTGACTACCAGGTCGCCGTGTCGGCGTTCGGCTACGCGCAGAAGACCGTGTCGGCGACGGTGAACACGAACGCGACCACCACGGTCAACGTCGCTCTCGACGCGGTGCCGAGCGTCACCGTGAGCGGCGCCGTCACCGACGGCTCCGGACACGGGTGGCCGCTCTACGCCAAGGTCACGGTCGACGGCCCGGGCGGGCTGTCGGACTACACGACCCCGGGCAACGGCCGCTACAGCCTGAACCTGCCGGCCGGGGCGACGTACACCCTGAAGGTCGAGTCGGTCTACCCGGGCTACGAGACGGTGACGAAGGAGGTGGTCGTCGCCTCGCGCAACGTCACCGCCAACATCGCCGTTCCGGTGCGGTCCGACTCCTGCACCACGGCGCCGGGCTACGTCTACGGCTCCGACGGTGAGTACGAGACGTTCGACGGCGCCACGTCGCCGAGCGGCTGGTCGGTGGTGGACCACGCCGGCACCGGCCAGGTCTGGAAGTTCACCGACGACGCCAACCGGGGCAACCGCACCGGTGGCAACGGTGGCTTCGCCATCGTCGACAGCGACCGTTACGGGTCGGGCGGGCGGCAGGACACCTCCCTCGTCAGCCCGGTCGTCGACCTGAGCGACGTCGCCGCTCCGGTGATCCGGTTCCGCCAGGACTTCAACTGGCTCGGCCCGGAGACCGCCGACGTCGACCTGAGCGTCGACGGCGGCGAGACCTGGACCAACGTGCTGCGGCAGAAGCAGGACATCGCGGGTCCGCGGGTGACCGAGGTGGCCGTCCCGCAGGCGGCGGGCCAGTCGCAGGTGCGGGTGCGGTTCCACTACTACGACGCCTCGTGGGAGTGGTGGTGGCAGGTCGACGACGTGCTGATCGGCAGCGAGGTCACCTGCGAGCCGGTCAACGGTGCCCTGGTGTTCGGTCACGTGCGTGACCGGAACACGAGCGGCTACGTCAACGGCGCGACCGTGACCAGCGCCGACAAGCCGACGGAGAAGGCCACCACGGTGGCGACTCCGGACGACACCGGTCTCGAGGACGGCTTCTACTGGATGTTCTCCTCGTTGACCGGCACCCACAAGTTCACCGCGACGGCTGCCAACTACGTCAGCCTGAGCAAGAACGTGGAGGTCGAGGCCGACTGGGCGACCAACGCGAGCTTCCAGCTCAAGGCCGGCCAGCTGTCGGTGACCCCGGCCACGCTGAGCGCCAACGTCCAGATGCCCACGGGCAAGACCAGCAAGACGTTCACCGTGACCAACACCGGCGGGGCGCCGGTCGAGGTCGAGTTCGGTGAGCGCGACGCCGGCTTCGAACTCCTGCGGGCCGACGGCTCCCGCGTGAGCCAGCAGCAGGTGCTCGGGTCCGAGGGCGCGCCGGAGCAGCGGCTCAAGGTGGCCACGTCGTTCTCCGCCAAGGCCTCCGACAAGGCCTCGACGGCGGTGGCGGCCCAGGCCGGCCCGCAGGCCGACCCGTGGACGAACCTTCCCGCCTACCCGGCCAACATCATGGACAACCGGGTGGTGAACCTCGACGGCAAGGTCTACTCGATCGGTGGTGGTGACGGGAGCGCGTCGACGACGAAGAACTACGTCTACGACCCGATCGCCCAGACCTGGTCGTCGATCGCCGACCTGCCCGAGGCGCGCAACGCGCTGACGGTGGGCGTCGTCGACGGGAAGATCATCGCGACCGGCGGCTGGGCGGCCTCCGGCCCGTCCGGCACCACCTGGTCGTACGACCCCGGCGCCAACACCTGGACCAAGGTGGCCGACAACCCCGCGCCGCGTTCCGCGGCCGGCCAGGCGGTCGTCGACGGCAAGCTCTACGCCGTCGGTGGCTGCACCACCTCGGCCTGCACGCCGATGTCCAGCAGCGTCGTCCGGTACGACCCGGGCAGCGACAGCTGGGAGACGCTGCCCGAGTACCCGAAGTCGGTGGCCTTCGCCTCCTGCGGCGGGATCGACGGCAAGGTCTACTGCAGCGGCGGCAACGACGGCGCCAGCGCGCACAAGGCCAGCTACGTCTTCGACCCGGGCGCCAACACCTGGAGCCCGATCGCGGACGCGCCGGTCGACGCCTGGGCCAGCTCCTTCGCCGTCGCGAACGGCAAGCTGCTGGTCGTCGGTGGTGTGCAGGCCGGTGCCGTCACCAACGCCGGTTTCGCGTACGACCCGAGCACCGAGTCCTGGTCGACCCTGCCGAACGCCAACGCCCCGCGGTACCGCGGTGGTGCGGCGTGCGGCTTCTACAAGGTCGGCGGCTCGTCGGGTGGCTTCACCTCGACGCGGGACAGCGAGGTGCTGCCCGGCTTCGAGCAGTGCGCCGCGGAGGCGGGCGACGTCAGCTGGATGACGATCGACAAGTCCGCGGTCACGCTGGCGCCGGGTGAGAAGGTCACGGTCACCGTCGGGATGACGGCGAACGTCGACCAGCCGGGCGCCTACAGCGGCCAGGTCACCATCAAGGAGAACACCCCGTACACGGTGGCTCCGGTCGCCGTGACGATGAACGCGGTGGCTCCGAAGACCTGGGGCAAGCTGATGGGTACGGTCACCGGGAACGGTTGCCAGGGCAGCGCCCCGCTGTCCGGCGCGATCGTCCAGGTCGACTCGTGGGCGAGCTCGCTCACCCTCTCGACGGACGAGCAGGGTAAGTACGCCTACTGGTTGGACCGGCGGAACAACCCGCTGACCATGATCGTCGCCAAGGACGGCTGGAAGCCCCAGACCCGTCAGACGAGGATCAACACCACCACGCCCACGGTGGAGGACTTCGCGTTGTCCCCCATCAAGTGCTGACGCCTGAGCGCTGAGGCACGCAGTTCGGCCCGCCTGGTCGCACCAGGCGGGCCGAACCGCGTCCGGGGCGGCTTCCCGGGCGCCGCGGGCGGCGGTGCGGCCGGCCGCACCGCCGCCCGCGGGGTCAGACCGACGCGAGGCGGAAGCCGACCCCGCGTACCGCGTCGATGGTCGCCGAGGCGTCCAACGTGGCGAGCTTGCGTCGCACCCGGCGCACCACCGAGTGGATGTCGGAGCCGCGCCCGAGGTGCTTGTTGCCCCAGACCTTCAGGTGCAGCCGCTCGTAGGTCCACACCCGACCGGGCGCGCCCACGAGGCACAGGAGAAGGTCGTGCTCCAGGCGGGTCAGTCGGATCTCGCGGTCGAGCCAGCGCACCACGCGACGGTCCGAGTCGACGATCAGGGCGGGCGGGTCGGCCGGCGCCGCGCCGGCCCGCCCGCCGGCGGTCGCGGCGCGTTCGGCACTGCCGGTCAGGGCGCGTGCGGCGCCGGCGGTCACGGCGCGTTCGGCGCCGATCGTGACGGTGTGTTCGGCGCTGCCGGTCACGGCCCGTGCGGCGCCGACGGTGACGGCGTGAGCCGTCGGTTCCGTGGTCGCCGCCACGGCGGCCGGTGACGGCACCACACCGAGGATCTCGCGCGCCTGTTCGACGCTCGAGACGATGAGGAACGCCTCCGTCCCTCCGAGCAGTTGGGCGAGCTGCCGGCGCGCGGCCGGCGAGGACGCGATGCCGATGACCATGGATGCGACCGGGATCCCCCTCATTCCCCACCTCTTCCGGTTCCCCACTGATACCGGGATGGTTTTGCTGTGACGCGGATCAATCTGGCGGCTGACCTTAGTCGGGCTTGATCTCGGTTCGGTCAACAATATTTGCACGTAGGCAGATATAAATGTTTCGGGCTTCGGCGTCCAGTGGATTCCTGGCACTTTCATGGTGACTTGACCGACTTGAGCGCCGTCGTGTTCCGGACGGGTGACCAGATCATGTCACCGCTGCAGCCGCCGGAAACCTGCGGAAAAGCACGCCGTTCCGGCTTCCGTCCGGCTCGCCGTGACCTCCGGACGCCGATCCCGAGGGCGGCAACACGTTTCGTCGGACATGTGACGGGAGGAGTTCGTCACACGCGTGAAATGAATCCTGAATGAGTCGGATGAGCGGCCGCCTCAGGCCAATTTGCCGAACATTTTTCGAGGATGGTCGGCGCAGTTACCCTACGGGTCGGTAGGAAATTGAGCGCGGACTCTCGGTAGCGACGGAGACCGATATTTGTCCCACATTGGACGAGGTGTCCCGATGGCCCTCCGCCGGGCGGGACGGGGACCACGGCGCGGGCACCGGGCGACGCGGGCGCGGCGGGCGTCGGCGGAGCCTCTTCTCCTCTAGGCTCGGCCCGGGCCGGTGCGAGTCGCTCCGGCTCGTCGGTCGGGCCGCGACCGGATGACGGCGACAGGGGGAGAGGCTTCATGAAGAAGATCCGGGCGGGGCTGTTCATCTCGCTCGACGGTGTCGTCGAGGCTCCGGACCAGTGGCACTTCCCGTACTTCAACGACGAGATGGGCGCCGCCGTGGGCAGTCAGCTCGACGGCGCCGACACGCTGCTGCTCGGCCGCCGGACGTACGACAGCTTCGCGGGCGCGTGGCCGGATCGGGAGACGGCCGGCGACGAGGACGCGGGCTTCGCGAAGACGCTCGGCGACCTGCGGAAGATCGTCGTGTCGCACCAGCCGCTCCAGTTCACCTGGCGCAACTCCGAACAGCTGCGCGGCGACCTCGTGGAGGCCGTCACCGCGCTGAAGCACGAGCCCGGTGACGGGCTCATCGGCATGAGCGGGTCGGTGTCGATCGTCCGGCAGTTGCTGTCCGCCGGGCTGCTGGACGAGCTGCACCTGCTCGTGCACCCGATCGCCGTGCGGTAGGGCATGCGCCTGTTCGAGGAGGGCGGGCCGTCGATCCCGCTCCGCCTGCTGACCTCGCAGACCTTCTCGACGGGCGTGCTCAACCTCGTCTACGCCCCGACCACCCCGGCCGGCGACGCCGGCTACGAGGAGGCCCGGACGCACCTGCCGCAGACCTGAGGCCGCGCGCCGGACCGGCGGGCGGGCGCCCTGCCCGTCCGCCGGCCCGACGGAGCCGGTCAGGTGCGCGCGGGCGACCAGCCGTCGGCGCGAAGCCGGGCGGAATCGGCGCCCTCACCGCTGAACAGCAGTCCGTCGCGGTCGGCCACGACGATCCCGTCGACGTAGACACCGCGTCCCTGGCTCGACACGTCGGTGACGCTGCGCCACCGCAGATGGGTGGCCCCGTCCGGCAGGTCGGCCGTGACCTGCCACCACACCCGGCCGCCGTAGCCGGTGACCGTGCCGTCGCTGCGCCACCGCTGGCCGGCGTGGCGCAGCACCATCGGCACGGGCGCCCACGTCGCGCCGCCGTCGGTGGAGACCTCGACCCGTGCGCTGTCGTAGCGCGGCTCGGTGTCGTACCAGAGCAGGAAGCTCGCCGTGCCGCCCCGCGCCGGCCGGCGCAGCGGCGCGGTGAGCGTGGCCGTGGCGGAGTCGCGCTGGTCGGCGCGCCACGCCTCCCGGGTGTGGGGCCGCACGGGCATCGCCTCGGCGAGGTCGCGTGCCACGGCGCGCCGGGCCACGTTGTTGCTGCCCCAGCCGCGGTCCGGGTGCACCCGGTTGCTGAGCAGGATCACGAAGGAGTGGGAGAGCGGGTCGACCACCAGGGACGTCCCCGTGAAGCCGGTGTGCCCGAACGCGACGGGGGAGGAGAGACCCATCATGTACCAGTGCTTGTTCAGCTCGAAGCCGAGGCCGCGGTCGCTCTCCGGGTAGGCCTGCTCCAGCGGCGCGTTGTAGTTGACCAGCATCGCCCGCACCGTCTCCGGCCGCAGGATGCGCCTGCCGCGGTACTCGCCGCCGTTGAGCAGCGACTGGCAGAGCACGGCCAGGTCGGCCGCCGTGGAGAAGACTCCCGCGTGGCCGGCGACGCCCCCGAGCGACCAGGCGTTCTCGTCGTGCACCTCGCCCCAGACCATGCCGCGCCCCGCGTACGGCTGGTACTCGGTGGCGGCGATGCGGGCGCGCCGCTCGGGGCCGGGGTTGTAGCCGGTGTCGGTCATGCCGAGCGGGGCCGTGACACCGTCGCGGACCAGGTCGGCCAGGGACCGGCCGGTGACCCGCTCGACGAGCACGCCCAGCGCGATCAGGCCGAGGTCGGAGTAGACGTACCGACTGCCCGGCGGGGCGGTGACCGGTGTGGCGAGCGCCGCCGCGAACCGTTGCTCCGGTGTCGGGTAGGCGCTCCACAGCGGTGTGAACGCCGGTAGGCCGGAGGTGTGGGTGAGCAGCATGCGTACGGTCACCGCCTCCTTGCCTCCGGCGGCGAACTCGGGGACGTAGCGGGCGACCGGGGCGTCCAGGTACACCCGTCCCCGTTCGACCTGTTGCAGGACCACGATCGTGGTGAACAGCTTCGACACCGACGCCAGGTCGACGATCGTGTCCGGCCGCATCGGGATCTGCTGGTCGGCGGGGAGCTCCACGCCGACCAGTTCCGGCGGCGGCCCCACCTCGCGGTACCGCACGGCGGTGCCCACGGCGGCGTGCTGCACGACGACGCCGTCCTTGGCCGCCAGCACGACGGCGCCCGCGTACGTCGGGTGCCCGGGGTGGTCCGGCGTCGGTTCGAGGTACGCGGCGAGGTCCGCGGGCATGCGCGCCACCTGCTCGGGAAGCAGACCGACCTGGCGGGCGCTGCCGCGCCGGAGCGTGTCGTGCCGGAAGCGGATGTCGGCGGGGGTGACGTCCGGCGCGCCCCACCGGGTGGCCTGTGCGGCCGGCGCGGCGTCGAGGGACGGTCCGGCGGTGGGCGGCGTGGCGGCCGGGTCGGGCGGTGCGGCGGTGGCGCCGGCCGGCGCCGCGGCCACCGTGACGGCCACGGCCAGGCCGATCGTGAGCGCCCGCACTGGTCCGGGCACGGGGGTGTTCCGGTGCGGCATGGTGCCTCCTACCAGGTCAGGCCGTGGCCGTACGGGTACGGCACGCCGCCGTCGGCGGCCGGGATCGTCACGGGCAGGCGCCCGCGCGGCGAGAGCTCCCCGTGCAGCGCGCGCACCAGGGTGTCCATGGCCGCCCGGGTGTACGAGTAGCTGGCCAGGTACGTCCGCACCCCCGGCAGGTGGGCGATGTCGTACGGATCCCGCACCGCCACCACGACGACGGGCCGCCCGGTGGCCAGCAGCGCGGCCACGAGGCGCTGCTGGCTGCCCCGCGGATCGGTCACCGTGGTGTCCCACGCCTTGTTCACGAGCACGACGGTGAGGTCGTGCCCGGCCGCCTCGGCGGCCGTCGCGGCGATGACCGCGTCGGACGGCAGGGTGGCGGGCCGGGCGGTGGCGCGGGCGCCGCGGGCGGTGAACCCCTGCGCGACGGTCTCGATCGGGGCGAAGGCGGCGGTGTTCCAGCCGGTGACGAGCACCGACCGGTCGGCGGGCCGCAGGGGCAGCAGCCCGTCGTCGTTCCGGACCGCGGTGAGCGTGCCGTCGGTGACCCGCGTGACGGCCCGCAGGTGCTCCGGCGCGCCGACCGTCCGCACGGCCGCGTCCACGTCGACCAGTGGCGAGCGGGTCAGGCCCTGCCGGTACTTCAGGGTGAGGATACGCCGGACCGACTCGTCGATGCGCCGCTCGGACAGCTCCCCGGTGGCCACGGCGCGCAGCACCGCGTCCCGTGCCAGGCGCAGGTCCGGCGGCATCAGGAGCTGGTCGGCGCCGGCCTTCAGCGCCAGCACGGGAACCCGCTCGTCGCCGTACCTCTGCCGTACGGCGGCCATGTTCAGCGCGTCGGTGACGATGACGCCCCGGAAGCCGAGTTCGCCCCGCAGCACGCCGGTGAGGATCCTCGGTGACAGGGTCGCCGGGTCGCCGGACGGGTCGAGGGCGGGCACGACGATGTGGGCCGTCATGATCGACTCGACGCCGGCGCGGATCGCCCGCCGGAACGGCGGCGCGTCGATCCGCTCCCACTCCTGCCGGGTGTGGTTGATGACCGGCAGGTCGGTGTGGCTGTCGTTGTCGGTGTCCCCGTGGCCGGGGAAGTGCTTCGCCACCGCCGTCACGCCGGCGCCGTCCTGGAAGCCGTCGACCTGGGCGGCGGTGAGGTCGGCCACGAGGGCGGGGTCGGAGCCGAACGACCGTACGCCGATCACCGGGTTGGCCGGGTCGACGTTGACGTCGGCGATCGGCGCGTACGGCTGGCGGATGCCGACGGCGCGCAGCTCACGGCCGGTGATCTCCGCGGCGGTGCGCGCGGCCTGGGGTGAGCGGCCCGCGCCCAGGGCCATCGCGCCGGGGAACTGGGCGGCGGGCGGGGGCATCCGCAGCACCACGCCCTGCTCCTGGTCGGTGGAGATCAGCAGGGGCACCCGGCCCTTGCGCCCGTCGCCCAGCGCCGCGCGTTGCAGTCCGTTGGAGAGGGTGGCGATCTGCCGGGGGCTGTCCAGGTTGTGCGACCAGGAGAAGTAGCAGACGCCACCGAGGTGGTACTCCTCGACCACCTCGGCGGGGGTCTCGACCCCGAACGCGGCCCGGTTGGCGGCGCGGTCGGCGGCGCTGGGCTCGGTGGCGTCGGCGCCGTAGACGTACGTGGCGAAGAGCTGCCCGACCTTCTGTTCGAGGCTCATGTGCCGCAGCGTCGAGGTGACCCAGCCGTGCTCGCCGGCGGGCGCGGGCGGCGCGGACGCCCGTACCGGCAGCGGCGCGAGGGTGGCACTCAGGACGGCGACCAGGACGGATGCGATGGCGAGACGGGCCTTCATAGACGACTGCCTCTCAGTCCGGATGGCTGAAACTTAGCTACACGTCTATGAATCGTCAAGAAGGTTTGCTACATCGCCCCCGCGCGGTCACCCGGCCGCGGCCCCTCGCGGATCACCGCCGGTGCCACTAGAGTCGACGGCAGCAATTCCCGTGGATCGATCCGGGTCACCCCACCACGGTGAGGAGCGCGGCATGCAGCTGCCCGAAGGCGTCGAGGTCGTCGGCCCCCGGCACGACCGCTACGAGGAGATCCTCACCCCGCCGGCGCTGGCGTTCGTGGCGGAGCTGCACCGCGCCTTCGACGCCCGCCGCCGCGACCTGCTCGCCGCCCGTGCCGCCCGCGTCGCCGCGCTGGCGGCCGGCGGATCGCTGGACTTCCTCCCGCACACCCGGCACGTCCGGGACGGCGACTGGCGGGTGGCGCCGCCCGCCCCCGGGCTCGTGGACCGGCGCGTGGAGATCACCGGGCCGACCGACGCCAAGATGACCGTCAACGCGCTCAACTCCGGCGCGAAGGTGTGGCTCGCCGACCTCGAGGACGCCAACACGCCCCGGTGGGAGAACGTCATCGGCGGCCAGCTCAACCTGCGCGACGCCGTCGACCGCACGCTCACCCACACCGCGCCCGACGGCCGGCGCTACACGCTGCACGACGGCGACCTGGCCACGATCGTGGTCCGGCCGCGCGGCTGGCACCTCACCGAGAAGCACATCCTCGTCGACGGCGAACGCACCTCGGGCAGCCTCGTCGACTTCGCCCTCTACCTCTTCCACTGCGCGCGGCGTCAGCTCGACCTCGGCCACGGCCCCTACTTCTACCTGCCGAAGATGGAGAGCCACCTCGAGGCGCGGCTCTGGAACGACGTGTTCCTGTCCGCCCAGGACCACCTCGGCCTACCGCGCGGCACGATCCGCGCCACGGTGCTCATCGAGACCTACGCGGCGGCGTTCGAGATGGACGAGATCCTCTACGAGCTGCGCGACCACGCCGCCGGGCTCAACGCCGGCCGGTGGGACTACATGTTCAGCGTCATCAAGACGTTCCGCACCCGGGGGCGCGACTTCCTCCTGCCGGACCGCAACGCGGTGACGATGACCGCGCCGTTCATGCGCGCGTACACCGAACTGCTGGTGCGGACCTGCCACCGGCGCGGCGCGCACGCCATCGGCGGCATGGCCGCGTTCATCCCGAGCCGCCGCGACCCGCAGGTCAACGAGACGGCGCTCGCGAAGGTCCGCGAGGACAAGACCCGCGAGGCGGGCGACGGGTTCGACGGCTCCTGGGTGGCCCACCCCGACCTCGTGCCGGTCTGCCGCGAGGTCTTCGACGCCGTCCTCGGCGACCGGCCCCACCAGATCGACCGGACCCGGGAGGACGTGCACGTCACCGCCGCGCAGCTGCTCGACGTCCGGGCCACGCCGGGCCGGCGCACCGAGGCGGGGCTGCGCAACGCCGTGAGCGTCGGCATCCAGTACCTGACGAGCTGGCTGCGGGGCACGGGCGCGGTGGCCATCTTCCACCTCATGGAGGACGCCGCCACGGCCGAGATCTCCCGCTCCCAGGTGTGGCAGTGGCTGCACAACGGCGTCGCGCTCGACGACACCGGCGCGACGGTCGACCGGGCCCTGGTGGAGCGCCTCGCCGACGAGGAGCTGGCGAAGCTCCCCGGCGACCCGGCCGACCACGCCGCGGCGCGGGCGCTGTTCCTGGAGGTCGCCGTGGCGGACGACTTCGTCGACTTCCTCACCCTGCCCGCGTACGAACGGATGCCCTGACAGCCGACACCTGACACCTGCGGCCCGCACGGGAGGCGGCGATGACCACGACGGACGTCAGCACCCTCGCCGCGACCCTGCGGGCCGTGCTCGGTGACCACCAGGTGATCACCGACCGGCAGGAGCTGCGCACCTACGAGTGCGACGGGCTCGCCCAGTACCGGGTGGTCCCCGCCCTCGTGGCGCTGCCCCGCACCGCCGCCGAGTGCGCGGCGACCGTCCGGGCCTGCGTCGACGCCGGCGTGCCGTTCGTGGCCCGCGGCTCGGGCACCGGCCTGTCCGGCGGCGCGCTCCCGCACGCCGACGGGGTGCTGATCGTGACGTCCCAGATGCGGGCGATCCGCGAGATCGCCCCCGCCGACGAGCGGGCCGTGGTGGAGCCGGGAGTCATCAACCTCCACGTGAGCCGCGCCGCGGCCCCCTACGGCTACCACTACGCGCCGGACCCGTCGAGTCAGCAGGTCTGCTCGATCGGCGGCAACGTCGCCGAGAACTCCGGCGGCGCGCACTGCCTGAAGTACGGCTTCACCACCAACCACGTCACCGGGCTGGAGGTGGTCACACCGGACGGTGACCTGGTGCGCCTCGGCGGCCGCGCGCCCGACGCACCCGGCTACGACCTGCTGGGCGCCTTCGTCGGCTCCGAGGGGACGCTCGGCATCACCACGGAGGTCACCGTGCGGCTCACCCGCTCACCGGAGTCGGTGCGGACGCTGCTGGCCGGCTTCGCCGGCACCGACCAGGCCGGCGCGGCGACCTCGGCGATCATCGCGGCCGGCGTGGTCCCCGCGGCCATCGAGATGATGGACGCGCTCGCCATCGAGGCCGCCGAGGCGGCCGTGCGGTGCGGGTACCCGGCGGGCGCCGGCGCCGTGCTGATCGTCGAGCTGGACGGCCCCGCCGCCGAGGTCGACGCCCAGTTCGCCGACGTGGAGCGGCTCTGCCGCGACAACGGCGCCACCGAGATCCGCGTCGCCGCCGACGACGCCGAGCGGGCCCTCATCTGGAAGGGGCGCAAGTCGGCCTTCGCGGCGGTCGGCCGGATCAGCCCGGACTACATCGTCCAGGACGGGGTCATCCCGCGTACGGCGCTGCCCGAGGTGCTGCGCCGCATCGCGGAGATCTCGGCGCGCCACGGGGTGCGGGTCGCGAACGTGTTCCACGCTGGCGACGGCAACCTGCACCCGCTCGTCCTCTTCGACGACGCCGTGCCCGGCCAGGCCGAGCGGGCCGAGGAGGTCTCCGCCGCGATCCTCGACATCTGCGTGGCGCAGGGCGGTTCCATCACGGGCGAGCACGGCGTCGGCATGGACAAGGTGAGCTTCATGCCCCGCATGTACACGGACGACGACCTCGACACCATGCAGCTGCTGCGGTGCGCCTTCGACCCGCGCGGGCTCGCCAACCCGGGCAAGGTCTTCCCGACGCCCCGGCTCTGCGGGGAGGTTCCCGGCCGGCGCAGAGGCGTCCACCCGGTGCAGGAGGCCGGCCTCGCGGAGATGTTCTGATGGCCGGGGACGTCCTCGCCGCCCTCCGCGCGGCGGCCGGCGAGGCGACCGGTCCGGCCGACGACGGAGCCCGTCCGGCCGGTCCGGACGGACCCGACGCCGCGGTGGTCCGGCCCGCCGGGGACGAGGACGTGGTGGCGGGCGTCCGTCCCCGGTACGTGGCCGCGCCCGGCTCCACGGCGGAGGCCGCCGCGCTGGTGCGGGTCGCCGCGGCCCGGGGCCTCGCCGTGGTGGTGCGCGGTGCCGGCACCAGACAGGACTGGGCGAACCCGCCACGCCGTCTGGACCTGCTGCTGGACACCCGCCGGCTCGCCGGCGTCGTGGAGCACGCGGCCGGGGACCTCATCGTCGTCGTCCGGGCCGGCACCCCGGTGGCGGAACTCCAGGCGGCGCTGGCCACCGCCGGCCAGCACCTCGCGCTCGACACGCCGCTGCCGCCGGGCGCGGCGTCCACCGTGGGCGGCGTCGTGGCCACGAACACGAGCGGACCCCGCCGGATGCGGTACGGCACGGTCCGGGACCTGCTGATCGGGATCACCGTCGTCCGGCCCGACGGTGTGGTGGCCCGCGCCGGCGGCAAGGTCGTGAAGAACGTGGCCGGTTACGACCTCGGGAAGCTGTTCACCGGCGCGTACGGCACCCTGGGGCTGGTGGCCGAGTGCGCGTTCCGGCTGCACCCGCTGCCCGCCGCGCGGGCCTTCCTGACCCGCCGGGCCGGCGACGCCGCCGAGGCGGGGCGCCTCGCCGCCGCCGTCCTCGCCGCCCAGGTGGTGCCGAGCGCGCTGGAGGTCGACGCGGCGCCCGACGGCCGTACGGAGGTGGCCGTGCTGCTGGAGGGCACGCCCCGGGGGGTGAAGGAGCGGGCCGCGGCGACGCGTGCGCTGCTCGGCGGGGCCACCGTCGCCGACGAGCCGCCGCCCTGGTGGTCGTCCTACCCGTGGCGCCCCGGCGACGTCGGGCTCACGCTCACGGCCGCCCTGTCCGGCGTTCCCCGGCTGCTCGCGGCCGCCGCCGAGGCGCGGCGCCGGCACGGGGTGGCGCTGGCCGTCCGCGGCTCGGCCGGCGCCGGGGTCCTGCACGCCGGCCTGCCCAGCGCCACCCCGCCCGACGTGGTGGCCCGGACCGTGGCGGAGTTGCGGGTCGTCGCCGGGTCGGCCGGTGGGCACGCCGTGGTGCTCACCGCACCGCCGCAGGTGCGGGAGCGGGTCGACCTGTGGGGCCCCGTCGACGGCCTGCACCTGATGCGCCGGGTCAAGGCGCAGTTCGACCCGGACGCCCGCTTCGCGCCCGGGCGCTTCGTGGGAGGGATCTGAGGTGAGCGGCATCCCCGACCAGCGTGGACGACCGGTGCCCCGCGACGTGCTGGGGCCGGTCGCCCCGGCGCCGGGCGAGCCGGCCTTCGACGACGACCACCCACCCCGGCGGGAGCTGGTCGACGACTGCGTCCACTGTGGTTTCTGCCTGCCCACCTGCCCCACGTACGTGCTGTGGGGAGAGGAGATGGACTCGCCGCGCGGCCGGATCCACCTCATGGAGCAGGGGCTCGACGGCGAGCCGCTGAGCCCGTCGATGGTCGCCCACGTCGACCGCTGCCTGGGCTGCATGGCGTGCGTCACCGCCTGCCCGTCCGGCGTGCGGTACGACCGGCTCATCGAGGACACCCGCCAGCAGGTGGAGCGGCGGCACCGCCGACCCCGCCGCGAGCGGGCGCTGCGCGCCGCCGTCTTCGCGCTCTTCCCGTACCCGCGACGGCTGCGCCTGCTGCGCGGGCCGCTGCGGGCGTACCAGGCCACCGGCCTGCGCGCGCTGGTCCGCCGCACCGGGCTGCTGCCGCGCCTGGCGCCCACGCTCGCCGCGCTGGACGCGCTGGCGCCCCCGATCGGGCGCGCCGCCCGCGTCCCGCGCCGGGTGCCCGCGCGGGGAACCCGGCGCGCCCGGGTCGGCATGCTCACCGGCTGCGTGCAGCACGCCTTCTTCCCGCAGGTGAACGCGGCCACCGCCCGGGTCCTCGCCGCCGAGGGGTGCGAGGTGCTGATCCTCCCCGAGCGGCAGGGCTGCTGCGGGGCGCTGAGCGTCCACAACGGCCGGCGGGCCGAGGCGCGGCGGTTCGCCCGGGCCCTGCTCGACGTCTTCGACTCCGCGGGCGTCGACTTCTTCGTGGTCAACGCCGCGGGCTGCGGTTCGGCCCTCAAGGACTACGGGGAACTGCTCGCCGACGACCCCGCGTACGCCGACCGGGCCGCCGCGTTCGCGGCGTCGGTGCGCGATCTCTCCGAGCTGCTCGTGGAGCTGGGTCCGGTGGCGCCGCGCCACCCGCTGCCGGTGACCGTCGCCTACCACGACGCCTGCCACCTGGCGCACGCCCAGGGCGTGCGGGCGCAGCCGCGGGAACTGCTGGCCGCCGTCCCGGGCCTCGCCGTGCGGGAGATCGCCGACCCCGAGATCTGCTGCGGGTCGGCCGGGGTGTGGAACGTCCTGAACCCGGAGCCCGCCGGGCAGCTGGGCGAGCGCAAGGCCGCCCACGTGCTCGCCACCGGCGCCGACCTGCTCGTCACCGCGAACCCCGGATGTCTGCTCCAGATCGCCTCGGCCGCGCGGCGGCTCGGCCGGCGACTCCCCGTCGCCCACACCGTCGAGGTGCTGGACGCCTCGATCCACGGCCGGGGTGTCGACGAGCTGCTGCGCTGAACGGGGCCCCTGCCCACCGCAGGGGCCCCTTCCACCCGTCGCGCCGGCCGCCGGCGGAGATCAGAAGGTGACCAGTGGATCGCCGAGGAAGTCGGCGATGAAGTTGACGAAGAAGAACCCGAAGAAGATGACGTTGACGATCAGCAGTACGTAGTGCCACGGGCGGGGACGCGCGGCACGCGGCAGGCGGCGGTTCAGGTAGATGAGCATGAACGGGAAGATCAGCGCGCCGAGGTTGGACATGTTCGCCGACCACTGCACCAGGCTCACCGGCAGCGCCAGGTGCAGGATGACCGCGATGATCAGGAGCAGCAGGAGCATGAACGGGTAGTAGAAGCGGCGCGGGTCGCCTTCGAGCAGGCGCCGCAGCCGGGGGCTGGTGGCGTGGGCGGCGTCGGTGGTCACCCGCACCATGCCCTCGAAGATCCCGAGCTGCGTGCTGAACAGGATGAGTACGCCGATGACCAGCATGCCGTAGAACATCGCCCGGCCGTACTCCGGTTCGAGGGCGGTGGCGACGAACGTGGGCACCGTCGCCGTGGTGGGCGACTCGCCGGACAACTCGACGGCCTGGGCCATGAGGATCGTCGGCAGCAGCATGCCCAGCATCGCGCCGACGAAGAAGATGCCCCACATGTCGGTGAGCAGCAGCCGGTACCACCGCTTCCAGCGGGCCGCGTTGGCCGGGTCGTCGGGGAAGGTGACCCCGCTGGCCAGCAGTTCCCGCCGGTCACCGCGCAGCCCGGAGATGTAGCCGGTGCGGTAGCCCATGCCGTAGCCCTTGTCCCGGTAGTGGCCCATCACGTACCAGTTCAGGCCGGAGGCCAGCGCCGTGAAGCCGGCGAGCCCGCCCAGTTGGGTGGCCGTGATGCCCTCCGGAGGGGCGGCCGGGGTGACGAACCCGCGGATCCCCTCCCACCACAGGCTGCCGGGCACGACGAGCAGCGTGATGGCCAGCAGCGCCAGCAGGATCGTCCCGACCATCACCCAGTTGGCCAGCTCCAGGGTGCGGCTGATGCGCCGGGCCGCGGCGGTCATCGCGAACACGAGCACGAGCAGGGCGATCGCCCACAGTCGCGGCTCCTCGGCGCCGGCCGGGGGCACCTCGCCGTGGACGAGAGCGTACAGGCCCTGGCCGGCCGAGGCCGCCCAGCCGCCGGCGATGAACGCGAAGATGACCAGGAACACGGCCACCGGCACCCAGAGCAGGTAACCGGGGGGCACGCGCCCCCAGCCGACGACCGGCGCCTCGCCGGTGGCCATCACGTACCGGGACGACTCGACGTTGTAGAACGTCTGGAGCACGGCCGAGACGAGGATGACCCATCCGACTCCGACGAAACCGAACTGACCCACCGCCTGCGGGCCGAGCAACCATTCCCCGCTGCCGATGGAGATGCCGAGGGCGATGAGGCTCGGGCCCAGCGCGTACTTGACCAACTGGGGGAGGCCGAGCCTGCGTACGCCGAACACCTCTTCCGGTTCGGGCAGGTCCGCGACGGCGAGCGGGGGACGGCTGGTCCCCAGTGGATAGGTGCGGACGTCCGGGGCCTCAGTTACTTCGGTCATGAAGAACCTCCTTGTGGGAAGGGCCCCCCTGACCGTCAATCGTCATGCGGCGTTAACACATTGGCAATAACCGTTTCATTTGGGGCGTGGAAACGTTGGCGCGGGGCGCCACGGGCGGCAGGCGCCGCCGCACTCACGCCACCGCGGCCGAATCCGTCCCGGCGAGGATCCGGTCCACCGTCTCGGCCACCGTGAGATCCGACGTGTCGATCCACAGGCCCAGCCTCGGGGTGGCCGCGCGCAGCGCGTGGTCGAGCGCGGCGACAGCCTGGTCCCCGGGCCGGTACGCCACCTTGCCCCGCGTCCGCCGGCGTTCGGCGTCCCGCGCCGCCACCACCTCGGCGCGGGGGGCCAGGACCACCACGGACAGCGGCCGGGTGCGGATGCGGTCGACGACCCACGGGAGGTCGTCACCCAGGACGATGTCCTGGAACACGACCTGGAAGCCCGCCTCGGCGTACCCGTCGGCGGCCGCCGCGGCGAGCGCGTACCGCAGCCGAAGCTGGCGTACGGCCTCGGCCGGCGGGTCGGCGGGACCCATCTCCACGCGGCCGTTGACGATCATGCGGCGGAACAGGTCACCCCGGACGTGGACGGACCGCGGCAGGCGCTCCGCGAGCGCCTGCGCGACGGTCGACTTCCCGGCGGCCTGGATGCCGGTGATCAGCGTGATCGGCATGGCCGCAGGATAGGAAGCCGGACCGCCCGCGCGACCGGCACCTACCGGTCGACGGTGCCGACCGGCGCCATCACCCGCAGCGCGTTCGCCGCGAGGCCGACGCGGATCGGCGTACGGCCGCGCAACTCGCCGTCGACCTCGACGGGCGCCGGCCGGTCCGTCTCCAGCCACAGCTCGCCGACGGCCACGAACGGCTGCTCGTGCAAGGTGCGGCGATGGCCGGTCGTCGCGTTGCGCACCGTGTCCCGCAGCAGTCCGCGGCGGCTGGGGCCGCCCACCGGGTACGCCACCAGCAGCCGGTCGTCGGCGTCCGCGTCCGCCGTGATCGGCCGTCCGGCGTGGAAGCCACCGTTCGCCACGTACAGCTGCCGGGTGACGTAGGTGTGCTCGGCGCCGGCCGTGCGGATCGTGGCGCGCAGCGGGCGGTGTCGGGTGAGCAGGGCCAGGGCGGTGAGCGGGTACGCGACCCGCCCGGTGAGGCGCTTCAGGCGCGGCGGCGTCGTGAGCATGACGTCGGCGGACAGCCCGACCCCGACGTGGTTGGTGAACGGCGTGTCGCCGGCGAGCCCCAGGTCGACGTCGACCACCGTGCCGGTGGCGAGGACGTCGACGGCCCGGTCGAGGCGCAGCGGGACGCCGACGGTCCGGGCAAAGTTGTTCGTGGTGCCCATCGGCAGCAGACCGAGCGCCATGTCGCGGTGGGCGAGCAGGCGCGCGGCGGCGCTGAGCGTGCCGTCGCCGCCGCCGGCGATGAGCAGGTCCGGCCCGAGATCGGCGGCCTCGGCGAGCGTGCGTTCCAGCCGGCCCACGTCCTCGACCGGGTGGTGGGCGACGAGGTCGAAACCGGCGGACGCGAGCAGCGCGCAGGCCCGTTCGTAGAGGTGGCGGCCCCGGCGGGAGTGGGCGTTCACGACGAGCACCGCCCGGCGCTCCCGCCGGATGGCCTCGCCGAGCTCCTGTTTGGTCCGCATCAGACCCCGACCCTATCCCCAGTGGACCGAGGTCGGCGCGGAACGTGCGCGGGCGGGCGCCGCGACCGGTGGCCGCGCCACGCGGGCCGGCCGGCGGGGGCCACCCGCGCAGGCGCCACCCGGTCCGCACCCGCCCGGGTGCGCGGGGCCGAGCCGGCTCCGGCCGGCCTCCTCGTTCCGGCCCTCCGCGCCCGGTGCCGACCGTACGCTGCCGGGGGAGGGGTGCAGATGGCGCAGACGCAGCGGGTGGCCGTCCTCGGGCTCGGCGGCATGGGACGGCCGATGGCCGCCAACATCCTCCGGGCCGGCCTGCCCACGGTGGTCTGGAACCGCAGCCCCGGGCCGGCCCGGGACCTCGGCGAGCAGGGCGCGCGGGTCGCCGACAGCGCGGCCGACGCCGTACGGGAGGCGGACGTCGTGGTCACGATGGTGACCGACGCCGACGCCGTCCTCGCCGTGGCCGACAGCGGCATGCTCGACGCCATGCCCGACGGCGCGGTCTGGGCGCAGATGAGCACCATCGGGGCGGCCGGCACCGACCGGGTCGCCCGACTGGTGGCCGAGCGCCGGCCGGGCGTCGTCCTGGTGGACGCGCCGGTGGCCGGCAGCCGTGGCCCGGCCGAGCAGGGGAAACTCGTCGTCCTCGCCTCGGGCCCGGAGCAGGCCCGTGACCGGGTGGCGCCGGTCTTCGACGCGGTCGGGCAGCGTACCGTCTGGGTCGGGCCGGTGGGGGCGGGTTCCCGGATCAAGATGGCCAACAACCTGCTGCTGGCCTTCGTGAACGAGGGGATCGCCGAGTGCGTGGCGCTCGGCCGGGCGCTCGGGCTCGACCGGGCGACGGTGCTCGACGCGCTGCACGGCAGCACGCTGGTCTCCCCGTGGGCGGCGGAGAAGCTGGAGCGGATCGGCCGGGACGACCACTCGCCGCAGTACCCGCTGCGCCTCGCGCTCAAGGACGTGCGGCTGGCCCTGGGCGACGTGGACGCGGACCGCTTCCCGGTCGCGGGCCGTCTCGCCGCCGAGTGGCAGGGGGCGGTCGACCAGGGCCTCGGCGACGAGGACCTCACCGTGGTCGTCCGCGCCCTCGAACGCTGACCCGCCGCCGTGCCGCGCGCCCGCCTGGTCGAGCTATTCGAACCGATTTCAGGCGGTAGGTGAGATCAGTAGGGTTAAGGTGATTTTGCGCAGGTTCCAAGCGGCCCGTTGTCCCTGGCCCCGCCGCGGCACTCGCGGTACGGGCCACACCGCATCCGCAGCGTGCGGTGGACGAGCGTCGCAGCACGACCCACGCCGGCGGCCACCCCGCCGGCCGGTGAGCCAGACGGTGTCGCCGCGGAGTCGCGTGCCCGGACGGAGAGATGATGTCCCTGCTTGACGATGTCAACGAGCCCGCCGACCTCGACCGGCTCACCCGCGACCAGCTCGGGCTGCTCGCCAGCGAGATCCGGGAGTTCCTCGTGGAGGCGGTCTGCCGGCGGGGCGGGCACCTCGGACCCAACCTCGGCGTGGTCGAGCTGACCCTGGCGCTGCACCGGGTGTTCCGCTCCCCGCACGACCGGATCATCTTCGACACCGGACACCAGGCGTACGTCCACAAGCTGCTCACCGGCCGCCGCGAGCGCTTCGGCGGGCTGCGCGGGCGCGGGGGCCTCTCCGGCTACCCGCGGCGGGCCGAGTCGCCGCACGACCTCGTGGAGAACTCGCACGCGTCGACCGCGCTGTCGTACGCCGAGGGGCTGGCCCGCGCGTACGCCCTCGACGGGGTGGGACGCACGGTGGTCGCGGTCATCGGTGACGGCGCCCTGACCGGCGGGCTCGCCTGGGAGGCGCTGAACAACCTCGCGACCTCCCCGGGCCGGGTGGTGGTCGTGCTCAACGACAACGGCCGCTCGTACGCGCCGACCGTCGGCGGCCTCGCGGCCCACCTCGGCCGGCGGCAGGGCGACGACGACGGACCCGGGCTCTTCGAGGCGCTCGGCCTGGACTACCTGGGCCCGGTCGACGGACACGACGTCGCGCAGGTCGAGGCCGCGCTGCACGCGGCCCGCACCGCCGACCGGTCGGTGGTGGTCCACTGCGTCACCCGCAAGGGGTACGGGCACCCGCCCAGCGAGGCCGACGAGGCCGACCGGCTGCATGCCGTGGGGGTGGTCGACCCGCGCACCGGGCAGCCGACGAGCGCGCCCGGCCGGACCTGGACCGACGCGCTCTCCGACGAGCTGGTGGCCATCGGCGCCGACCATCCCGACCTGGTGGCGGTGTCCGCGGCGATGCTCGGCCCCACCGGCCTGGCGGCGTTCGGCGCCCGCTACCCGGACCGCACCGTCGACGTCGGCATCGCCGAGCAGCACGCCGTCACGTCGGCGGCCGGGCTCGCCCTCGGCGGGAAGCATCCCGTCGTGGCGGTGTACGCGACCTTCCTCAACCGGGCCGTCGACCAGGTCCTGCTCGACGTGGCCCTGCACCGGCTGCCGGTCACGCTCGTGCTCGACCGGGCCGGCATCACCGGCCCGGACGGGCCCAGCCACCACGGCATGTGGGACCTCGCGCTGCTCGGCGCCGTCCCGGGGCTGCGGGTGGCCGCACCGCGGGACGAGGCGACGCTGCGCGAGGAGCTGCGGGAGGCGGTGGCCGACCAGGACGGCCCCACGGTGCTGCGCTTCCCGAAGGCGCGGGTCGGTGACGAGATCCCGGCGCTC
Source organism: Micromonospora globbae (assembly GCF_036184225.1). Lineage (NCBI taxonomy): Bacteria > Bacillati > Actinomycetota > Actinomycetes > Micromonosporales > Micromonosporaceae > Micromonospora > Micromonospora globbae. Next base: position 2,088,571 of record NZ_CP108084.1, on the reverse strand, counting down.
TACCGCACCGGCGGGATCGACGTGCTGCGCACGGCCGCGGCGGCGCCCGTCCTGCTGGTCGCCGTGGGCGCGATGGCGGCGCCCGCACTGCACGCCGCCGACCTGCTCGCCGAGGCCGGCGTGGAGTGCACCGTCGTGGACCCCCGCTGGGTCCGCCCCGTCAACCCCGCGCTGACCGCGTTCGCCGCCGACCACGCCCTCGTCGTGACCGTCGAGGACGGCATCCGCGACGGCGGCGTCGGCAGCGCTGTCGCGCTGGCGCTCGCCGACGCGGCCGTCGGCGCGCCGGTGCGGGCGCTGGGCCTGCCGACCGCGTTCATCCCGCACGGGGAGCGGGCCGGCCTGCTCGCCGAGCACGGGCTCGACCCGCCCGGCATCTGCGCCGCGGTCCTGCACGAGGTCTCCACGCTGCCCGCCGACCTCGACCTGCGGATGCGGGCCCGGACGCAGACCCCGCTGAGCCCCCTGCCCGGATGAGCCACCACCGCCGACCCCATGCCCCAGAGGAAGGAGACCCGGGATGAGCCAACAGGTCGTCGTTCCCGCCGTGCACCGGCTCGCCCAGGCCCGGGCGGCGGAGAACTTCCCGGTCGCGCTGCGCGTGCTGCCCGCCCGGTACCGCCGCCACCTCATCGCCGTCTACGCGTACGCCCGCCACGTCGACGACCTCGGTGACGAGCCGCAGGCCCCCGGGGTCGACCGGACGGCCGAGCTGGACCGGATCGAGGCCGAGCTGCGCGCCCTGTACACCGGCCGCGCCGTGAGCCATCCGGTCGTACGGGCCCTCGCGCCCACCGTCACCGGCTGCGGGCTGCCCCTCGACGCGCTCGTCCGGCTCGTCGAGGCGAACCGGGTCGACCAGCGGGTCACCCGGTACGCGACGTTCGCGCAGCTGGTCGACTACTGCACCCTCTCGGCCAACCCGGTCGGCGAGCTGGTGCTGCACGTCTTCGGCCAGGCCGGGCCGGCACGCCGGGAGCTGTCCGACCGGATCTGCACGGCGTTGCAGCTCGTCGAGCACCTCCAGGACGTCGCCGAGGACCACCGGCGCGGCCGGGTGTACCTGCCGGCCGAGGACCTGGACCGGTTCGGCGTCACCGAGGAGGACCTGGGGCGCCCGGCCGCCACCGCGCCCCTGCGCGAGCTGATCGCGTTCGAGGCCGAACGCGCCCGGGCCTGGCTCGACGCCGGGGCGCCGCTGGTGTCCGCGCTGCACGGGTGGGCCCGCCTCGCGGTCGGCGGCTACCTCGCCGGCGGCCGGGCCACCCTCGACGCGCTCGCCGAGGCCGACCACGACCCGCTGCGCGCCGCCGTCCGCCCCCGCCGCCGACGGGTGCTGCGCCGGTACCTGGCCGCCACCGTGCGGAGCGCCGGATGACCGCCGCCGCCACCAGCACCGTCGAGGCCGCGTACCGCCGCTGCGAGGACATCACCCGCAGCCGGGCGGCGAACTTCGCGTACGGGATCCGGCTGCTGCCGCCGGCGAAGCGGCGCGCGCTGTCGGCCATCTACGCCACCGCCCGGCGGATCGACGACATCGGCGACGGCGGCCTCCCGCCCGACGAGAAGCTCGACCGGCTCGCCGAGACCCGCGCGGCGCTGCACCGGCTGCCGGCCGATGGGGGCGGGGACCCGGTGCTCACGGCGCTCGGGCACGCGGCGGCCCGGATGCCGATCCCGCTGGCCGCCTTTGACGAGCTGATCGACGGGTGCGCGGCCGACGTGACCGGGCGCCGGTACGCCACCTTCGACGAGCTGGTCTGGTACTGCCGCTGCGTGGCCGGGTCCATCGGCCGGCTGTCCCTGGGCGTCTTCGGCACGGCCGAGCCGGCCCGCGCCGCCCCGCTGGCCGACGCCCTCGGCGTGGCCCTCCAGCTCACCAACATCCTGCGCGACCTCGTGGAGGACCGCGCCGACGGGCGGATCTACCTGCCCGCGGAGGATCTGGACCGGTTCGGCTGCACGCTGGAACGCCGCGGGGCTGGGTTCGCCGATCCGCCCGGACGGCTGAGCGAGCTGGTGCGGTTCGAGGCGGCCCGGGCCGCCCGCTGGTACGACACCGGACTGCGGCTGCTCCCGCTGCTGGACCGGCGCAGCGCCGCCTGCACCGCGGCGATGGCGGGCATCTACCGGCGGCTGCTCGCCCGGATCGCGTCCGACCCGCTGGCGGTCACCCGGAGCCGCGTGTCGCTGCCCGGACGCGAGAAGGCCTGGGTGGCGGCCCGCGCACTGGTCGGGCGATCCGCGTGACCGGGCCGGTCGGTGCGTCGCCGGGCGGCGGCGGGGTGTGTGTCGTCGGCGGTGGGCTCGCCGGGATCGCCGCGGCGATCCGCCTGGCCGACCGGGGCCTGCCCGTGACGCTGCTGGAGAGCCGCGCCGAGCTCGGCGGGGCCACGTACTCGTTCCGGCGCGACGGCCTGACCGTCGACACCGGCCAGCACGTCTTCCTGCGCTGCTACCACGCCTACCGGGACCTGCTGGACCGGCTCGGCACCACCGCCGGCACACAGGTGCAGCGGCGGTTCGAGGTGCCCGTGCTGCTGCCCGGGCGGGCCCCGCACGTGCTGACCCGCCGCCGGCTGCCCGCGCCCGCCCACCTGCTGCCCGCGCTGGCCGGCTACCGGCTCATCAGCCCCGCCGAACGGCTCGCCGCCGTCCGCGCGTGCGCCGCACTGCGCCGCGTCGACCCGGACGCGCCCGCCACCGACGGGCAGTGCTTCGGTGACTGGCTGGCCGCGCACGGCCAGAGCCCACGGTCGGTGCGCCGGCTCTGGGACCTGATCACCGTGGCCGCGCTGAACGTGCCCAGCACCCAGGCCTCCCTCGCACTCGCCGCCCGGGTCTTCCGCACCGGCCTGCTGGAGGCCGCGGACGCCGGCGACATCGGCCGGCCGCTGGTGCCCCTGACCGAGCTGCACGCCGTCGCCGCGCGGCGCGTGCTGGACCGGCTGGGCGTCCGGGTACGCCCGCGCTCGCGCGTGCGGTGGATCCACCCCGAACCCGCCGGCTTCCGCGTCGGGGTGGACGGTGGCGAGCTCGCGGCCGACGGGGTCGTGCTCGCCGTGCCGCACCCGGTCGCGGCCGCACTCGTCCCGCCGGCCGCCGCGCCCGCGGCCGGCGACTGGGCGCGGCTCGGCGCCGCGCCGATCGTCAACGTGCACCTGCGTTACGCCCACCGGGTCACCCGGCTGACCATGGCGGCCGCCGTGGAGTCCCCGGCCCAGTGGATCTTCGACCGCTCGGGGCCGGACGCCGGCGACGAGCAGCACCTCGTGGTGTCGATCTCGGCCGCCGACGCCGAGATCGACCGTCCCGCCGCGGAGCTGGTGGCCACCCAGCGCCGGGCACTCGCCGACCTCTTTCCCGCCGCGCGGCACACCCCGGTACGCGACGCGTTCGTCACCCGGGAGCCGCGGGCCACGTTCCGGCAGAACCCCGGCACCCGGGCGTACCGGCCGGCGGCGGGCACCCGCCTGCCCGGGCTGGTCCTGGCCGGCGCATGGACCGACACCGGATGGCCGGACACGATGGAGGGCGCGGTGCGCAGCGGTCAGGTGGCCGCCGACACCCTCGCCCACCAGCTCGTGTCCCGGCCCCGACACCACACGGAGGCCGCACGATGACCGTTGTACGCAGCCGCAGCACCGACCAGATCCAGACGTACGTCGAGCCGGCCATCCGGGCGCTGCTGGACCGCCTGGACGCGGGCAACCGGCTGGTGGCCGGCTACCAGCTCGGCTACTGGGACGCCGACGGGTCACCCGCGGCCAGCCAGGGCAAGGGCCTGCGGCCGGCGCTGGCGCTGCTGTCGGCGCGGGCCGCGGGAGCCGCCCCGGAGGCGGGGGCACCGGCGGCCGCGGCGGTCGAGCTCGCGCACAACTTCTCGCTGCTGCACGACGACGTGATGGACGGCGACACCGAGCGCCGCCACCGGCCGACCGCGTGGACGGTGTTCGGCGTCGGCCCGGCGATCCTCGCCGGCGACGCGCTCATCGGGCTCGCGTACGAGGCGCTCGTCGAGGTGCCCGGTGGTGAGCCGGCGGCCCGCCGCCTCGCCGAGGACGTCCGCGCGCTGATCGCCGGGCAGATGGCGGACCTGAGCTTCGAGCGGCGCGACGACGTGACGCTCGACGAGTGCCTGGCAATGGCCGGGAACAAGACGGCGGCCCTGCTGGCCGCGTCCTGCGCGCTCGGCGCGCTGCTCTGCGGCGGCCCGCCGGGGCTGGTCGACGGGCTCTCCCGGTTCGGCTCCCACCTGGGGCTCGCGTTCCAGCTCGTCGACGACGTGCTGGGCATCTGGGGCGACCCCGGCCGCACGGGCAAGCCCGTCGGGTCGGACCTGCGCGCCCGCAAGCGCAGCATCCCCGTCGTCCGGGCGTTGACCAGCGGCGACCCCGCCGGCCTGGCCCTGGCCGACCTGTACCGCTCACCCGAGCCGCTGACCGACGAGGACGTGGCCCGGGCGAGCGAGCTGATCGAGGCGACCGGCGCCCGCGAGTGGACCCAGCAGCGGGCGTGGCAGGAGACCGAGCGGGCCCGGGCCGAGCTGGAGGCCCTGGACCTGCCGGAGGACGTACGCGGCGAACTCGCCGACGTGGCCGACTTCATCACGGGACGGGACCACTGATGACCGAGCTGCTGTCACCGAAGACCACCACCACCGTCGAGGCGGAGCGCCCCGGCGCCGACGTGCTCGACGAGGCGCGGGACGCGCTGCGGCGCGCCCGGGACCACCTGCTGGACCTCCAGGACGAGGCCGGCTGGTGGAAGGGCGACCTCGCCACGAACGTCACGATGGACGCCGAGGACCTGATGCTGCGGCAGTTCCTCGGCATCCGGACCGCCGAGCAGACCGCCGAGACGGCCCGCTGGATCCGCTCCCAGCAGCGTCCCGACGGCTCCTGGGCGATCTTCCACGGCGGCCCGGGGGACCTGTCGACCACCATCGAGGCGTACGTGGCGCTGCGCCTGGCCGGCGACACCGTCGAGGCGCCGCACATGGCGGCCGCGGCGGCGTTCGTCCGGGCGCACGGAGGCGTGGCGGCCAGCCGGGTGTTCACCCGGTTCTGGCTGGCCCTGTTCGGCCACTGGCCCTGGTCGCAGCTGCCCGCCGTGCCGCCCGAACTCGTGCTCCTGCCGTCCTGGGTGCCGTTCAACGTCTACGACTTCGCCTGCTGGGCGCGGCAGACCATCGTCCCGCTGTCCATCGTGCGGGCGCTGCGGCCGGTGCGGTCGCTCGGCTTCGGCGTCGACGAGCTGCGCACGAACGCGCGGCCACCCCGGCCGCCCCGGCTGGGCAGCCGGCCCGGCCTGCTCTACCGGCTGGACCGCCTCGCCAGCGGGTACGAGCGGATCGCCCGCGGCCCGGTACGCCGGCACGCGCTGCGCCGGGCCGCCGAGTGGATCGTCGCCCGCCAGGAGGCGGACGGGTCGTGGGGCGGGATCCAGCCGCCCTGGGTCTACTCGCTGATGGCGTTGCACCTGCTCGGCTACCCGCTGGACCACCCGGTGCTGCGGGCCGGACTGGACGGGCTGGAACGGTTCACGGTGCGGACGCAGACCCCGGACGGCCCGGCGCGCTGGCTGGAGGCGTGCCAGTCGCCGGTCTGGGACACCGCGCTGGCCGTCACCGCGCTCACCGACGCCGGGCTGCCGGCCGAGCACCCCGCCGTCGAGCGCGCCGGGCGGTGGCTGCTGAGCGAGGAGATCCGGGTCCGGGGCGACTGGGCCGTACGCCGGCCGGACACGCCGGCCGGCGGCTGGGCCTTCGAGTTCGACAACGACGGGTACGCCGACACCGACGACACCGCTGAGGTGATCATGGCGTTGCGGCGGACCGGCGTGCCCGCGGAGGCGGCGGTGCTGCGCGGCACCCGCTGGCTGCTCGGCATGCAGTCCCGCGACGGCGGCTGGGCGGCGTTCGACGCCGACAACACCCGCGCCATCCTCGGCGAGCTGCCGTTCTGCGACTTCGGCGAGGTCATCGACCCGCCCAGCGCCGACGTGACGGCGCACGTCGTGGAGGCACTGGCGGCGGAGAACTACGCCGGCACGACGCCGGTGCGGCGCGGCGTGCACTGGCTGCTGCGGGCCCAGGAGCCGGACGGCTCGTGGTTCGGCCGGTGGGGCGCCAACCACGTGTACGGCACCGGCGCCGTGGTGCCGGCGCTCGTGGCCGCGGGCGTGCCCCGCCGGCATCCCGCGATCCGCCGGGCCGTGGACTGGCTGTTCGCGCACCAGAACGCCGACGGCGGCTGGGGCGAGGACCTGCGCTCCTACCGAGACCCGTCCTGGATCGGCCGCGGCGAGTCGACCGCCTCGCAGACCGCGTGGGCCCTGCTCGCGCTGCACGCCGCCGGCCACGGCACCGGCGAGCGGGCGCTGCGGGCGGTGCGCTGGCTGGTCGACACCCAGCGCCCGGACGGCGGGTGGGACGAGCCCCAGTTCACGGGCACCGGCTTCCCCGGCGACTTCTACATCAACTACGGGCTGTACCGGCTGGTCTTCCCGATCAGCGCGCTCGGCCGGATCCTCGGCACGCGGGCGGACGAGGCCACGGTGACGCGGTGATCCGCCCCGCTGTCCCGGCCGACCCGGCGTGGACGCTGTACGCGCCCATGCGGCCGGAGCTGTCCGCGCTGCGCCGGGGGCTCGGCGATCCCGCACCCCATGGTCGGCTCACGCTGTGTCGCACCGGCATCGGGCCGCGTCGCGCCCGCTCGGCGGCGGCGCTGCGCCCGGCCGGCACGGGGCCGGTGGCGGTCGCCGGGATCGCCGGTGGGCTCGCCCCCGACCTCGCCACGGGCGACGTGGTGGTGGCGAGCGTGGTCCGTGCCGACCCGCTCGCGCCGGACGCCCCGGCGGGGGAGCTGCGGATGCCCGACGCCGACCTGCTCGCGGCGGCGCTGCGCAGGCGGGGGCTGCGGGTGCACGTCGGCCCGGTCGTCAGCACCGACCGGCTGGTCGACGGCGCGGCCCGGGACCGGCTGGCCGCGACCGGCGCGCTCGCCGCCGACCTGGAGTCGGCGTGGCTGCTGGCCGGCTGCGCCGGACGCCCCACGGCCTGCGTACGCGTGGTCGCCGACACGGCGGCCGGACCGCTGTACCGGCCGGCCACCCTGCGCCGGGTGCGCGCGGCGCTGCGGGTGCTGCCGGTGGTGGCCGCGGCGCTCACCGAGTGGGCCGCGGCGGCCGGCAGCGTGCACCGGTTGCTGCTGGCCTCGCCCCGGTCGTTCTGCGCCGGCGTGGAACGGGCGATCGCCGTGGTGGAGCAGGCGTTGCGCCGGCACGGCCCGCCGGTCTACGTGCGCAAGCAGATCGTGCACAACGCCCGGGTGGTGGCCGACCTGCGGGCCCAGGGCGCCGTCTTCGTCGACGAGCTCGACGAGGTGCCCGACGGGGCGCTCACCGTGTTCTCCGCGCACGGCGTGGCGCCGGCCGTGCGGAAGGAGGCCGCCGACCGGCGGCTGCCGGTGATCGACGCGACCTGCCCGCTGGTGACGAAGGTGCACGCCGAGGCCCGCCGGTTCGCCGGCCGTGGCGACACGGTGCTGCTCATCGGGCACCCGGGCCACGAGGAGACCGAGGGCACCCTGGGCGAGGCGCCCGACCGGATCCGCCTCGTGCCCGACCCGGCCACCGCCGAGACGGTGCAGGTGGACGACCCGGAGCGGGTGTCGTACCTGGTGCAGACCACGCTCGCCGTGGACGAGGCGGCGGGGATCCTCGACACGCTGCGCCGCCGGTTCCCGGCGCTGGCCGGTCCCGGCTCCGACGACATCTGCTACGCCACCACGAACCGGCAACGGGCCATCACGGCCGTCGCGGCCCACGCCGACCTGGTGCTGGTCATCGGTTCCGCGAACTCCTCGAACTCCCGGCGGCTCGTGGAGGTCGCCGAACGGGCGGGTGCCCGGGCGCACCTCGTGGACGACGTGAGCGGCATCGACCTGCGCTGGCTCGCGGGCGCCGCGACGGTCGGCATCACGGCCGGCGCCTCGGCGCCGCCGGGACTGGTCGACGAGGTGGTGGCCGCACTGACCGCCCTCGGGGCGAAGGAGGTGAGCGAGCACACCGCAGCAGTGGAGGACGTGGTTTTCACCCTGCCGAAGGAGGTACGCCAGCCGTGAGTATGCCGTTGCGTCAGAGCCTACGTATCGCGCGATACCTGGCCGGACAGAAGATACGCGGGCGCAAGCAGTTCCCGTTGCTGCTGGAACTGGAGCCGCTGTTCGCCTGCAACCTGAAGTGCGCGGGCTGCGGCAAGATCCAACAGCCGGCGAGCCTGCTCAAGCGCCGGATGCCCGTGGAGCAGGCGCTGGCCGCCGTGGAGGAGTGCGGCGCGCCGATGATCTCCATCGCCGGCGGCGAGCCGCTCATGCACCCGGAGATCGACAAGCTCGTGGCCGAACTGGTGCGCCGCAAGAAGTTCGTGTTCCTCTGCACCAACGCGATGCTGCTGCCCAAGAAGATCGACAAGTTCCGGCCGTCGCCGTACTTCGCGTTCACCGTCCACATCGACGGCCTGCGGGAACGGCACGACGCGGCGGTGTGCAAGGACGGCGTCTTCGACGTCGCCGTGGAGGCGGTCCGCGAGGCCAAGCGGCGCGGCTTCCGGGTCACCACGAACACCACGTTCTTCAACACCGACACCCCGCAGACGGTCATCGAGGTGCTCGACTACCTCAACGACGACCTGAAGGTCGACGAGATGATGCTCGCGCCGGCGTACGCGTACGAGAAGGCGCCGGACCAGGAGCACTTCCTGGGCGTCATGGAGACCCGGGAGCTGTTCCGCAAGGCGTTCTCCGGTGGTCGCCGGGCCCGCTGGCGGCTCAACCACTCGCCGCTGTTCCTGGACTTCCTGGAGGGGAAGGTCGACTTCCCGTGCACCGCGTGGGCCATCCCGTCGTACTCGCTGCTGGGCTGGCAGCGGCCCTGCTACCTGCTCTCCGACGGGTACGCCGCGAGCTACCGGGAACTGCTCGAGACGACCGACTGGGACAGCTACGGACGGGGACGCGACGCGCGCTGCGCCAACTGCATGGCGCACTGCGGGTACGAGCCGACGGCCGTGCTGGCCACCATGTCGTCGCTGCGGGAGTCGCTGCGCGCGATCCGGGACACGTGAGCGGGCGCGGGGGAGGACCGGCGGCTCAGCCGAACCGGGTCGCGAGCCGGCGGTACAGCCCCGGCAGCAGCCCGCGTACGGCCACGGGCAGGCGCAGCCAGCCCGGCACGTACACCTCGGCCCGGTCCCGGACAATCGCGTCGACGAGCGCGTCGGCGACCCGCTCCGGCGGCACCGGACGGGGGCGCCGGCGTCGGTACGGCTGGCCCCGGCGGACGAAGAACGGGGTGTCCACCACGCCGGGCACCACCGTGCTCACCCCGACCCGGCGGCCGGCCAGCTCCATCCGCAGGCTCTGGGCGAAGGTGTCCAGGCCGGCCTTCGTGGCCGCGTAGACGGACTCGCCGTTCACGCCGAGCCGGCCGGCGATCGACCCCACGAACACGAGGTGCCCGCCGCGGTGGCACATTCCGGGCAGCAGCGCCCGGGTCAGCTCGATGGGCGCGCGCAGGTTGACCGCGAGCAGTTCGTCGGCGAGCGCGTCCGCCATCCCGCCGAACGGGCCGGCCCAGCCCACGCCGGCGTTGTTGACGAGGACGTCCACCCGCGTGTGCCGGGCCAGGGCCTGCTCGGCCAGCTCGCGTCCGGCGTGCGGCCGGCCCAGGTCGCTCACGATCGTGGTGGCGCCGGTCTCCGCGGCGAGGCGGGCCAGCCGGTCCGCGTCGCGGCCGGCGGCCACGACCTGACTCCCGGCGCCGGCGAGGCGCCGTACCACCGCCGCGCCGATCCCCGACGACGCTCCCGTCACCAGCACTACCGCGCCGGTCAGGCGCATCGGGGCACCCCGGGTGGAGGCGCACCCGGCACCGCCGCGTCGTCCGTCGCCGGCCCGTCCGCGGCGCGGTCGGCCCCGTCCGGTCCGCCGCCATCCCGAGGCCCCCGGGCCCGGCTTCCCGCGCCGGCGGCCGCGCGAACGGCGCCCGCGCTGCCCGCGGTGGCGGGCGTGCTCCCGGCGGTGGCGGGCGTGCTGCCGGCCTCGGGCTGCGGCCCACCCTCGGGGTGGGCGTCGATCTCGGCGAGCAGCGCGGCCAGGTTGGCCCGCACCTGCGCCACCACGGTGTCGCCGACGTCGGCGAGGGCCCCGGTGAGCAGCACCCCGAGCCCGAAGCTGCCGCCGAGCCGCAGGATGCCGATGCCGATGTGCACCCCGTCGGCGAGGCCGACCACCGGTGCGGCGGCGCGCAGGGGCGCGCCGCTGAGCACCCGTGGCGGGAAGGTCGCCGGGACGTACGAGACGATCACGTTGAGCCGGCGGCTGGTGTAGACGCGCCGGGCCATCGCGGCGTGCAGCGGCGCCGGGAGGACGCCCATCGCCCGCATCACGAGGTTCGCGGCCTCGGGTTCACCGCTGCGGAGCGCGTCGCGCAGGGAGCGGCGCACCGCGGCCACCCGGTCCCGTGGCGGTCCCGCCCCCATGGGCAGGTCGAGGGTGACGGCCCCGGTCCAGTTGCCCTGGGTGGGAGCCCGCCGGCGCGCGTCGCGGGACACGGCGAACATCACCCGCAGCCGCTCCGGCACCGGAGCCGGGTGCGCGGCGCCCAGCGCCGCGGCGGTGAGCGCGAGCATCAGCTCGCTGGGGTGGGCCTGGCAGGACCGGGCCGCGCGGAGCACGTCCGCGGCCGGCAGGCTCGCCGTGAGCAGACGCCGCCGGGACGAGTCGAGCCGGCGGTTGAGGGGCGTGCGCGGCGCGGTGCCCTGCGTGGCCAGCCGGGCCAGTCCGCGTACGGTCCGGCCGAGCTGGCGCGCCGTCTCCCGCGCCTGGTCGAGCCCGCCCCGCTCCGGGGCGGGCGCCCCCCGCCGGCCCAGCAGGGTGCGGCCACCGGCCGGCGCCTCCCGCCGGGGCGGCTCGGGCGCGTCGAGCAGCCGGCGCAGCACGGCGATCACGGACAGGCCGTCCCCGAGGCAGTGGTGCAGCTTCACCGCGAGCCGGGTACGCCCGTCCGGCAGCCCTCCGACGAGCAGCATCCGCCAGGGTGGACGGTCGGTGGGCAGCGGCTCGGACCAGAAGCGGTCCACGGCGGCGCCGCCGTCGTCACCCGGCGCGACGTGGATCTCGTCGACGTGGGCGGCCGGGTCCACGTACCGGTCGATCACCCAGCCGGGGCGGCGCCAGCGGCCCCGGTCGACCAGGCGGCGGCGCAGCGTGGTGATCGCCGGCAGCCGCCGCGCCAGCAGCGCCGTCACCTCCGCCCGGGTGACGGGCTGGCCGTCGGGGCGCGCACCCAGCTCCATGACCGTGCCGATCTGCTGCGGCTCGGTGGGAGTCTGGACGTGGAGGAAGAACGCGTCCTGCGCCCGGAGCGGCCAGCTCGCGGGGCGGCGTCGTGGCGCGCCCCCGGCCCGCCCCCGCGTCCGCGCGTCGCCCCTCGCCGAGGCATCGTCCCCCGCCGCGGCGTCCCCCGCCGCGTCGCCCCTCGCCGCGGCGTCGCCCGGCGCGCCGACCCGCGAGGTGCGCGCGGCGGCGACCGCCGGCAGCCCCAGGTCGGGCAGCCGCCCGTCCGGTGGGACCTCGACGGTGCGCGCCGGCAGGGCGAGCCGGCTGCGCACGCCGGCGACAAGCGCCTGCGGGGTGTGGGCCGTCTCGGCGAGCCCGGCCGCCGCCATCAACGCCGCGTTCGCCGTGCCGTGCGCGGCGATCGGCCGGTACATCACGATCGGGGTGCCGGTGGCCAGCGCCTCGAGCGCGGTGGCCCCGCCCGCGTTGGTGACCAGCAGGCGGGCGGCCTGCAGCAGCGTCGGCATGTCGTCGACCCAGCCGCGTACGAGCAGCCGTCCCGGGGGCACGTCGAGCGCCGCCAACCGGGCCGCGAGCCGGTCGTTGCGCCCGCAGACGGCCACCACCTGGATGGGGTCGCCGATGCCGACCAGGGCGCGGATGGCCTCCTCGACGGCCCCGAAGCCGTACGAGCCGCACGCGACCACCACGGCGGCGCGGTCCGGGTCGAGATCGCAGCGCCGGGCGGCCGCCACCCGGTCACCGGGACGGAACGAGTCCAGCACCGGGGGCGCGCAGACCCCCAGCGACGACCCCTCGGCGGCGACCGCCGCGACCGGCAGCGCGGCGGGGTGCACCACGACGTTGAGGTCCAGTTCCGGGTACACCCAGAACGGGTGCGGGGCGAAGTCGGAGATCCAGGCGCCGACCGGGACGCCGAGCCCGCGGTGCCGGCGCAGCCACGCCAGCCCGGCGCTGCCCAGGGGATACGTGGAGACGATAAGGTCGGGGTCGAACCCCTCGATGACCGGGCCGAGGCGCCGCCCCGCCCACGAGCCGGTGAACCACTTGGCCGTGGCGGCGAACCACCGGTGCCGCCACAGCGAGGCCCAGAAGAACTCGTACAGCCAGGGCGTCACCGCCACGTTGGTGACGTAGGTGCGGCGGAAGCCCCGACCGACCCCCGGCCCCATGACCTCGAGGGTGTCCACCCAGCCGACCCGGCTGCCCGGCCAGATCGCGTGGACGCGCTCCTCGAGCGCCCGACCGGTCGCGTCGTGCCCGCCGCCGATGTCGGCCGAGACGACCAGCACCCGCCGGGCGACCGGCTCGGCCGGCTCAGGGCCGGCCGGCGTGTTCACCGCGCACCCGCCGGGCTCGGCGTGCGATACCCGGGCTCAGACGGGTATGCGCAGGTGCTTCCGCCGGCCGCGTCCGGCACCGTCGACACCGGGATCGTGACATGGCCGTGGGCTTCGCGCTGGCGATCGCCGCCGCGCTGTGCAGCGCGACGGCTGCGATCGTGCAGTCGATCGGCGCGCGCCGGCTGGCCGCCACCCCGCACGTCGACCCCCGGCTGCTGCTGCGGCTGGTCCGCAACGGCCCGTACGCCACCGGCCTGGTGCTGGACGGGGCGTCCTCCCTGCTCACGTTCACGGCGCTGCGGATCCTGCCGATCTTCGCGGTGCAGGCGGTCGGGGCGGCCAACCTCGGCATGGTGGCGCTCATCGCCATGTGCGTCCTGCGCCTGCGGTTGACCGCCCGCGACTGGGGGGCGATCGGCGGTGTGATCGCCGGACTGGTGCTGCTGGTGCTCTCCGCGGTCGCCGCGCCGCCGAACGAGGTGACCGGAACGGCCGGCTGGTGGCTGCTCGCCGCGGTGGTCGTGCTCGCCGGCGGGGCGTACCTCGGCAGCCCGGCGATGTCCGGCCCCGCCGTGCCGGGCCTGCTGGCCGGGCTGTCGTTCGGGTCCGCGGCCCTCGGCGCGCGGCTGCTCGGCCGGGTGGAGACCGTCGGGGCGCTCGTCGCGAGCCCCGCGACCTACGCCGTGGTGCTCGCCGGCCTGACCGGCGTGCTGCTCTACGCGATGGCGCTGCAACGGGGCTCGGTGACGGTCACGTCCGCCTCGGCCATCGTGGGGCAGACGGTGGCGCCCGCCCTGACCGGGTGGCTGCTGCTCGGGGACCGGGTGCGGCCCGGCTTCACCCCGGTGGCGGTCCTCGGTTTCCTGCTCGCCGTCAGCGGCGCGGTCGCGCTCGCCCGGCACGCCCAGCCGCACGCCGGACGAGACGACTGCGGGCCGGAGGGCGGGCCGGGTCGCTGACATGTCGGGTTCTCCCAGGCGTACGCGGAGGAGGGGCGCCGACAGCCACCCCTTCGGAACAATCATCAGCTTAGTCACCGTTTGCGTACTCTCATGGTGATTGCGGCAGTCTCGGCGCGACCCGGACCCCGGCCGACCCACCCGCCGTTTATCCGCACCGGGGTGGGGAACCCGCGCCGCGCCGCCACCGGCCGTGGCGACGGGAACACCCCACGGCCCCGGACGGCGGGACGCGGACGACCACGGCATGGAGGTGCAGGTGACCGGTCCGGTTGGAGTGCGGTGAGCGGGGCCGGGGAACTGGCCGTCGGTATCCCGATCGCACTGGCCGCCGCCGCGGCGTTCGGGGCGTCGGGGGTGCTCCAGTTCCGCTCCGGCCGGCAGGTGCCGGAGGAGCCGGCCGGGCGGCCCACGCTGCTTGCCCATCTGGTGCGCATCCCGAGTTGGCGCTGGTCGGTGGTGCTCGCGGTCCTGGCGTTCGCCCTCCAGGTGGCGGCGCTCAGCCTGATCCCGCTGATCCTCGTGCAGCCGCTGCTGGTCACGGGACTCGTGTGGTACGTCCTGCTCTTCGCGGCGTTCGCGCACGACCGCCCCGACCGCACCATCCTGCTGGAGTCCACCCTGTGCCTGTTCGGCCTGGCGGCCTTCCTCGTGATCGCCGACCCGGGGCGAGGCCAGGGGCGGGGGCTGGAGTCGTTCTGGTCGGCCCTGCTGCTCGGGATCGCCGTGGTCGTCGCGGTGGGACTCTGCTTGCTGGCGGCGCTGAAGCTCGACCGGCGCTGGCGACCCATGCCGTTGGCGCTGGCCGCGGGGGTCTGCTACGGCGTGACCGCCGGCCTCATCAGCAGCCTCGCGTTCCACCTCGACGAGAGCCCGTGGGAGGTGTTCACGCAGTGGCAGGCGTACGCCGTCCTCGTGCTCGGCCCGTTCGGGGTGCTGCTCAGCCAGAACGCCTACCAGGCCGGGCCGCTGGGCGCCCCGGCCCTGGCCGCGATCACGGTCACCGACCCCGTCGTGGCCATCCTGGTCGGCCTGATCTGGCTGGACGAGCAGATCCGCGGCGGCCCGCTGCCGGCCCTCGGCGAGGCGTTGTCGCTCGTGGTGGTGATCCTCGCCGTGGGCATGCTGGCCCGGCGCGCACCCCACGTGAAGGGGGGATAGCGCTCGCCCTGGCCGCGTACGACTTCGGCGAGGTGCGGATGCACGGCCGGATCGCCCGGCGCACCGTCCGGCACTTCGGCTACGACTACGATTACGGCTCCTTCCAGCTCAGCGAGACGGAGGCGCTGCCGGTGGAGCTGCACGAGGTCCGCGAGCGCTGCGCCCGCCTCGCCGGCGTGCCGGCCGCCGACCTGGCGCAGGCCCTCGTCACCCGCTACCCGCCCGGGTCGGTGATCGGCTGGCACCGGGACGCCCCGGCGTTCGGCCCGACCGTGGTCGGCCTCTCGCTGGGCTCCGCCTGCCTGTTGCGGTTCCAGCGCGGCAGGGCCGACCAGCGCCGGGTGTACGAGGTGGAACTGGCGCCCCGCTCGGCGTACGTGCTGGCCGGCGCCGCCCGGTCGAGCTGGCAGCACAGCATCCCGCCGGTGCCGGCGCTGCGCTACTCGATCACCTTCCGGCAGGTGCGCGGCAGATGAGCGACCCTGTCCCGCCCGACGGCCCGCGGATCGTGCAGCTGCTGGCCTCGCCCGTCCACCGCTACGTCGGCCGGCCGGCCGACGGACCGGCCCCCGCCCCGCCCGGCGAGCTGGTCGAGGAGGTCCAGCTCCGGGCCGGGCTCGGGATCGTGGGCGACCGGTACTTCGGCAGGCCGGCGCACCGGGAGGCGAGCGTCACGCTGATCGCCCGGGAGTCCCTGCCGCCCGGTGCGGACCTTCGGCAGGTGCGGCGCAACGTGCTCACCGCCGGCATCGCCGTCGACGAGCTGGTCGGGAAGATCCTGGTGCTGGACTCGGGGGCCGGTCCGGTCCGGCTGCGCGTGAACCGGCCGGCGAATCCCTGCGCCTGGATGGACGTGGCGATCGGGCCGGGCGCGTGGCGGGCGCTGCGCCGCCGGGGCGGCGTACGCTGCGCGCCGCTCACCGACGGACTCCTGCGCGTCGGTCCGGTGGACGTGACGATCGAGGAGCCGGACCCTCACCGGCCCTGAAGCGCCCGGACGTTGTCGCCGAACGTCCAGCCCCTGCTGCCGTCCCAGTTCAGCGACCAGGTCATCAGCCCCTTCAGACCGCCGCCGTAGGTGTTCCAGGCCTGGGCGACCGCCGCGGGGGCGAGGTGACCGCCGCCGGCGCCCGGCTGGGCCGGCAGGCCGGGGACCTGCTTGTCGTACGGCACCCGGATCGTGGTGCCCTGCACGACGAGCCCGGTGTTGAGGCAGTCGGTCTGGCGGGTGAAGCCCTGCACGGTGCCGGCCGGGTACGAGTCGCCGGCGCAGCCGTACATGCTGCCGTTGTAGTACTGCATGTTCAGCCACCAGAGCCGGCCGTTGTCGACGTACCGCTTGATGATCGGCAGGTAGGCGCCCCAGATCGACCCGTAGGTGACGCTGCCCCCGGTGACGTACGCGGTCTCCGGCGCCATGGTCAGCCCGAAGCCCTGAGGCATCTGGGCGAGCACACCGTCGATGATGCGGATCAGGTTCGCCTGCGAGGTGGAGAGCTGGTTGATGTTGCCGCTGCCGGTCAGCCCGGTCTCGATGTCGATGTCGATCCCGTCGAAGTTGTATCGCTTGAGGATCGGCACGACCGTGGCGACGAACCGGTCGGCGACGGCGGCCGAACTGAGGTCGATGCCGGCGGTCGCGCCGCCGATCGACATCAGGATGGTCAGCCCGGCCGCCTTGGCCTGGCACATCTCGGCGGGTGTCGGCACCTTCACGGTGGCGTCCATGCCGTCCTCCCAGAGCACCGTGCCGTCGGTGCGGATCACCGGGAAGGCCGCGTTGACCACGTTGTAGCCGTGCGCGGGGATCCGGGGGTCGGTGATCGGGATCCAGCCCAGCGGCGGGTGGACGCCGTTCGCGGCGCCGTCCCAGTTCTCCCAGTAGCCCTGGAGCACCTTGCCCGCCGGCTTCGGCCGCAGGGCGCAGGTGGCCGACCCGGGCGGGGTGGCGGTCGGCGTCGGGGTGGCCGTGGGCGACGGGGTGCGGGTGGGCGACGGTGTCGGCGTGGGGGAGGAGGTCACGGTGGGCGACGGCGACGGGCCGGCCTCGCACGGGCCGAGGTCCGTCCACAGCGCCGGCGTCGAGGCCGGGTTCCACCCGGAGCCGGGCGGCGGGGTGTGGGTGACCAGCGCCTGGTACGTGCGGCTCGCCCAGGTCACCCGGCTGCCCGCGGGGTAGGTGACACCCTCGCGCCACTCGGGTGCCGAGCAGGCCGCGACCGCGCTGGCGGTGGTCGTGGCGAACCCGTTGGCGGCCGGCAGCGCCGCGAGGGCGGCGACCAGCGCCGCGCCGGCCAGCAGCGCGGACGTCCCACGTCGAAGTCGCATGACATGCCTCCTCATCGATGCAGCGGAGGCTATCAGTTAACTTTGTTAAATGTAAATGCTCCGATTCCCCCCGCCGGTGCCTTGTGGCCCGCCGGCCCGGAAGACAGAATCGGGCGGCGAGGGGAGGTGGGCCATGCGCACGTCGCCACGACGGCTCGTCCCGCTCGCCACTCTCGCCCTGCTCGTCGGCTGCGCCGACACGCCCCGGCCGGTCGACTCCGCCGCCACGCCGGTCGCCTCGACCACGCCGGCCGCGCCGCCGCCCGTGCCGACACCGTCGGTGACCCGCTCACCCGCCCGGTACGACAAGGCCCTGCACGACGAACTCGTCGCGATGCTCCGGCGCGACCAGGCCGACCGCGAGGGCCGGCCGCAGGCCGAGAGCGACCAGGCGCGTACCGCCCGGCTGAAGGAGATCGTCGCCGCGCACGGCTGGCCGACCATCGACCTCGTCGGCGAGGACGGCGAGGACGCCGCCTGGGCGATCGCCCAGCACTCGGACTTCGACCTGGCCTTCCAGGAGCGGGCCGTCGAGCTGCTGCGCGCCGCGGTGGCCGCCGGCCAGGCGTCGCCGGGCAACCTCGCCTACCTGGAGGACCGGGTCGCGGTCGCCAAGGGGGAGCCCCAGGTGTACGGCACGCAGGTCCGCTGCGGGCCCGACGGACCGGTGCCCGCGACCCCGATCCGCGACGAGGCGGGCGTCGACGGCCGGCGGGCCGGGGCCGGCCTGCCCTCGTTCGCCGCCTACCTCGCCGAGATGGCGGCGATCTGCGCCGAGGGCGGCTAGCCGGGTCCCTCGGCCCGCGGCGGTGAGAGTCGACGCGGCCTGGCCGGGACCGCCCCGCCACGGATCGGCCTCGCCGCGGCCGGCTGTGTCGCAGGATCCGCGCGCGCCGGTCGCCGGGGTGGGGTCGCCGGCGGCCTGCGACACTCTCGTCATGCAGTTCACCGTGACGGACGTGCCCGAGCGTGAGCGCTTCGAGGCGCGGGACGAGGACGGCGCGCTCGCCGGCATCGTCACCTACCAGCTGACCGGCACCATCATCGCGTACACGCACACCGAGGTCGATCCGGCGTTCGAGGGCCGGGGCGTCGGCTCGACGCTGGCGCGGGCGGTGATGGACGACGCGCGGGCCAGGGGCCGCACGGTGGTGCCGATCTGCCCGTTCCTCGCCGGGTGGCTGGGCAAGCACCCCGAGTACGACGACATCGTGGTGCGCACGACCCGCCGGGTCAAGTAGCCGTACGCCGGCCGGTCGGCCCGTCGGTGGCGGGCCGGCGCCGGTCGGCGTACGCGCGCACCTTGGCCCGGTTGCCGCAGACGGCCATGCGGCACCAGCGTCGGCGGCCGCGCGGGTCGAGGAAGAGCCATCCGCAGTCGTCGCCGGGGCAGGCGCGGACCTGTGTCCGGGCCGGGGTGCAGAGCAGTTCGGCGGCGGCCCGTGCCGCGGCGAGCAGCGGCAGGCGCAGCCCTCCGTCGTCGGGCAGGGTCCAGCGGGCGATTCCCGTGTCGTCCGTCGCCAGCGTCGCGGCCGCCGCCGCCTCCCGCGCCAGCCGCGCCACGGCACCGAACGCGGCCGTGTCGCCCGGGACGAGGAAGACCTCGTGCAGCGCCGCCCGCAGGGACCGCGTCTCCGCCAGCGCGCGTTCGGCGGCGGCCGGCTCCGCCCGGGCCGCCGCGCGGAGCCGGCGCACCGTGTCGGCGGACAGCAGCCCGGCGTGCCCGCTCCAGACCGCGAGCCGGTCGTAGTCGCGCAGCCACTCCCGACGCGGGTCCGGTGTGTCCGCCCAGCCCGCCCACGTGTTGCACAGCTCCAGGCCGGGGTGGCCGGCGAGCAGGACCGGCATGGCGTAGCCGTCGACCTCGACCCAGTGCACGCCGACAGTATGCCTTGACCCGCCGCCTCCTAACCAGTCATCCTCAGCACACCGGTTAGCCATCAACTACTGGTTAGGAGGCGGGGATGCGCAGAGTGGTGACGGCCGCCCTGGCGGCCGCGGCGGTGCTCGGTCCGGCGGCGGCGGTGCTCGGTCCGGCCGCGGCGCCCGCGGCGGCGAGCGCAGGGGCGGACGGGGGGATCGGCCCGGGCAGCTACCGGCCCGAGCCGTGGCGCGCCTGGGTGCAGGAGGAGTGGACGGCGCCCGCCGGCCGGTACTGTTCGTTCCCCCTCCAGGTCCGGGTCGTCTCGCAGGACGTCCGGGTCCGGGTGGTCGCCCGGTACGGTGACGGCGCGGTCCGCCGCGAGGAGTTCGCCGGGCCGCTCGTCGTCGACTTCGTCAACGGCGCCACCGGTCAGAGCGTCCGGCGCGACGCGGGGGGCTCCGGCGCCGCCGACTACCGGCCCGACGGCAGTTGGCGGCGGTACACGATCGTCGGGCCGGCGGGGTTCGGGTTCCGGCCGGAGGACCGCTACCCGCGCGGCTACTACCTCCTCGACGGGGTGCACGTCATCGCGTTCGACGCCGACGGGACCCGCCGGATGGCCGTCGAGGTCGGTCGGGAGGAGAACGTCTGCCGGTCGCTCGGCGACGCCTCCTGAGCGGCTTCGCCCGGCCTCCGGCAAAGGGGTGCCCGGTGTGGTTCGACACCGGTCGATCGGGTCGGATTGGCGGCATGGACACCGACGTTCGGCGCTACCTCGACGACCTCGTCGCGGTGGCGCGCACGGTGCTGGGCGACGACCTCGTCGGCGGGTACGCCGCCGGTTCGGTCGGGCTCGGCGCCTACCAGCCGGGGCGCAGCGACATCGACGTGGCGTTGCTCTGCGCCGAGCCGATTCCCGACGAGGCCAAGCGCGCCCTGGTGGCCGGCCTGCGCCACGAGGCCCTGCCCTGCCCGGCGCGCGGGCTGGAGCTGGTCGTCTACCGCCGTGCGGTGGCCGCGTCCGGCACGGCCGAGCCCGGCTTCGAGGTCGAGGTGAACACCGGGGCGCGGATGGCGTTCCGCGCCACGTACGACCCGGCGGACCGGCCGGTCGCGGACGGGCACTTCTGGTACGCGCTGGACCGCAGCATCCTGCACCAGTGCGGGCACGCGCTGCTCGGCCCGCCGGCCGCCGAGGTGTTCGCCGACGTCAGCCCCGCCGATCTGCGCCGCCTCCTCGTCGACGCGCTGGGCTGGTGGCTCGCCCTGCCGACACCGGCCGGTGACGAGCCGGCGCCCGGCGCCGAGGACGCGGTGCTCGGCGCCTGCCGGTCCCTGGTCCGGGTCCGGCACGGACGCTGGCTGGCCAAGACGGCGGCCGGGCGGCGGGTGCTGGCCGACGGCGACGAGGCGGCACCGGTGATCGAACGCGCCATCGCCGCGCGTCTCGGCGGCACGCCGCCCAGCGGGCCCGAGGCGCGCGCCTTTCAGCAGCGGGTGCTCGACGAGGTCGCCCGCGCCGCCTGAGGCGCCCCGCCGGGTGGCGGAGAGGGCCCCGGCCGCCACCGGCAGGGGCCCCTCCGCGCGGACGTCAGCCGACGGTGACCCGGAACGGTTCGTCGACCGGCCCGCCCGGCAGACGCACGGTGACGCGGTCGTCCGCCGTGTGCACCACCCCGCGGCTCGTGGTGACCGGCCGGTCGGTCGCGAGCACCACCTCGTCGTCGCCCTGCGTCGGGCGCAGCAGCACGCTGTCCCCGTCCCGGGAGACCAGCTCGCAGGTCGTCTCGACCAGCGTGGCGGCGCCCACCCGCACGCCGTACGGGAGGATCAGCCCGGTGCGGGCGGGCACCCGCAGGCGGCGTCCGCCGAGCAGCGGGGCGCCGTGCCAGCCGAGCGCGACGGTGACGGCCGACGGCGCCACGTTGACCAGGTGCAGCAGCCGCTGCCCGGCCCCGTCCACGGTGGAGGTGAGCACCAGGCCGGGACCGTCGGCGTCGGGGGCGAGCCGCGGCCGGGCGCCGAGCCGCTCCGCGGCCGCCCGCCAGAACTCCAGGTCGCAGGGCACGTCGGCGGCGACCACGAGGGCCCGTCCCGCGCCCACGGACACCTCCACGGCGCACGGCTCGCCGGAGCCCACCTCGGTGAGCACCGGCTCGGCGGCGGCGCCCGCCAGCCGCTGCGCGTACCCGACCCGCGCCTCGGCCCGGCCGGCCGCCCAGCGGTGACCGACCACGGACGGGAAGCACTGCGGCCCGTCGTCGACGCGTCCGGTCACGGTGAGGCCGAGCGCGTCGGCGAGCAGCGTGCACCGGGTGCCGTCGTGGTCGCGCTCGGGCAGGACGCCGTGCAGCAGCAGGCGGCCCCCGCCGCGCAGGTGGTCGACGAGTCGTTGCTGCACGTCCCGGCCGAGCGTGGCCGCGCTGGCCAGCGCGATCACCGGCGGCGCGCCGGCCGGCAGCGGCGACTGGAGGTCGACGGCGGGGAACGAGTAGCCGGCGAGCAGCAGCGCGCGGGCCAGCACGTCGCGGGGGCCCATGCCGCGGAACCGTTCCAGGTCGGCGACCTGCGCGGCGCGGGACGCCGACGCGGGGTGGTGGTACTCGGTGAGGTAGTGGTCGGGCACGAATCCGAGCGCGAGCCCGTCGTTCTCCTCGTCGGAGTCGGCGAGCAGGTCGGCCACACCGCGTACGGCGTGCAGCGCCCGCCGGGCCGCCCCGAACGTCGGGTTGAGACGCCCCTCCGGGTCGACCGGCGCCGCGAACCCGTGCCGCTCGCCGGTGAACGCGATCCGGTCGTTGCCGTCGCCCACCGGCTCGGCGAGGGGCGGGTTGTAGCCGCCGGCGAAGAGGTAGAGGTTGAGCAGCCGGTTGCCCTGCGCCACGCAGAGCCGCGCCTTCAGCTCGATGGCCTCGGGCGGGTAGAGGATCGCGAGGTCCTGGCCGTAGTCGCCGTTGCCGGCCTCGAACTCCAGCGAGGTCAGCGGCTGGTGCGCGTCGTGCACCGCGGCGAGGAAGGCGTTGCCCACGTACAGGTCGGCGACGTTGGTGACGGTGAGGTCGCCGAGGTAGTAGTCCGAGCCGGAGGTGAGCTGCGGCTGCCCCCGGTACGCCTCGAAGAGCTGGCTGATGCCGATCGGGAACGTGCGCCCGCGCCCGCCCCCGGTGCCGTGCACGTTGACGAGGAACGGCACGCCGGTCACCCCGTGCCGTTGCGCGGAGTCCCGCAGCGCGGCCACGTACCGGCGGTACCGGTCGCGCATGTAGCGGCCCAGGTCGTCGTGGAGCGTCAGCGACCGCTCCTCGGCCGGTGTGCGCAGCGCCGCCGCCCAGGCCACCGGGTCGCCGGGATCGGCGCCGACCCGCTCGGCCGCGCCGTCCTTGCCGTACCGCTCGACGGCCCAGCGCCGCAGGTCCTCGCAGACGCCGTCGGTGAGGTCGGGGGAGTTGGTCACCCACGAGAGCATCCCGATCTCGTTGTCCAACTGGACGGCGATCACCGGGCCGCCCCGGTCGGCCAGCCGCTCGGCGATCACCGGCATGACCTGCGCGTACCAGCCGTCGGCGGCGGCCAGGAACTCGGGCGCGAGGTAGTCGATCGTGCGCGTGGTGACGGGCCGTCCGTCCCACGTGGTCGGCAGCAGGTGCGGGTGCGACTCGTACACCCGGTAGGGGATGCCCTCGTTCTTGACCTCGGCCATGATGAAAGGCCCGGGCCGGACCACGGCGTGCAGGCCGCGTTCGTGGGCCAGGTCCAGGAACCCGGCCAGGTCACGCTGCTCGTGCGTACGCCCCGTGAGGTCCACGGTGCCGTCCGGCAGCTCGTGCCAGAGCCACGGCACGTAGGTGGCGACGGTGTCGCCGCCGCACTCGCGGAGCCGGTCGAGCCGGTCCGCCCAGGCCGCCCGTGGCAGCCGGAAGTAGTGCACCTCGCCGGCGAGCAGCAGGCGGGGGCGACCGTCGACGACGATCCTGCGGTCGTGGAGACGAACTCGCGACATGCGGTCTGACTCTTCCTCTCGACGGATCTCCAGGCGGTCCCTCTTGTGCTCCGGCGGGCGCCTGCTTATCGTGCCTGAAACCGGTTTCTGTTAACCGCACGTTACGGATCGAGGGAGCCATGGGCAACAGTCGGGTCACGGTTCGGGAGATCGCGCGGCTGGCCGGCGTCTCGGTCGCCACGGTCTCCCGGGTCTCCAACGGCACCGGCCAGGTGTCGGAGGAGATGCGCCGACGCGTCCTCGATGCCATCGAGAAGTACGGCTACCGTCCGGACCACCTGGGCCGCGCGCTCGCCGCCCGCCGGCACGGCGCGCTCGGCCTGGTCTTCCCCGGCCTGTCCGGCCCCTACTTCACCGAGCTGATCCAGGGCTTCGAGTCGGAGGCCGTGCCGGCCCGGGCCAGCGTGCACATCCTCTGCACCCACCTGCGGGAGGACTCCGACGACCAGGTCCTCGAGATGGCCCGGCGGGTCGACGGCGTGGCCGTCGTCGGCGGCACCATCTCCGACCCGGCGCTGCTGCGGCTCGCCGAGATGGTTCCCGTGGTCGTCCTGGCCGGTCGGGGCCCGGAGACCGTGCCCTCGGTGAGCGTCGACAACGCGCCCGCCATGGCGCGGCTGACCCGGCACCTGCTCGTCGACCACGGCCTGCGGGACCTCGCCTTCGTCGGCAACCCCGACGGGTCGCCCGACGTCAGCGAGCGGTGGGCCGGCTTCCGGGACGCGTACCGGGAGCTGGACCTGGACCCGCCCGCCGAGCCGGTCCGGGTCGCGATGCAGCAGCCCGACGGCGTGCTCGCCGCCGAGCGGCTGCTCACCGGCGGCGCCGCCCCGCAGGCGGTGGTCTGCGCCAACGACGAGATCGCGCTCGGCGTCCTCGTCGGGGCCCTCGGCCGGGGCCTGCGCGTGCCGGAGGACCTCGTCATCACCGGCTTCGACGACGCGCCCATGGCCGCGCTCGTCGCGCCACCGCTCACCACCGTGCGACAGCCGATCCGGGACCTGGCCGCCGAGGCCGCCCGGTCGATCCTCACCGCCGTCGACGCCCCCGGCGCGGCGGCGCCCGACAGCATCGTCCTCCCCACCGAGTTCGTCGTGCGCCGCAGCTGCGGCTGCCCGGCGGAATCCCCCACTGGAGGTACCGGCAAGTGAAACGACCACGACTCGCCCGGATCGCCGCCGTAGCGGTGGCCGTCGCCCTGGCGGCCAGCGGCTGCACCGGCACCGAACAGGAGTCCGGCCCCGGCACCGAGGGCCGCATCGCCTACCTCGACTACGGCGACTTCGGCGGCGGCAGCAACCCGCAGGCCAACTACAACCCGTACCTCGACGCGAGCCGCCTCGGCGCCACCGAGTACGTCTTCGAGCAGCTCATCACGTACGACAACTACGGGTGCCAGGCGAAGCCCTGGCTCGCCACCGAGTGGAACTGGACCGACCCGCGGACGCTGGTGTGGAAGCTGCGGTCCGGGGTGAAGTGGAACGACGGCAAGCCGTTCTCCGCCGACGACGTCACCTTCACCTTCGACATGCTCAAGCAGCACAAGGCGCTCGACACCAAGGGCATCTGGCGCTACCTGAGCGCCGTGGAGGCGACCGACCCGCAGACCGTCACCATGCGGTTCACCCAGCCCGGCGCCGCGGCCTTCACGCTCTTCAGCGAGATCAAGATCGTGCCGAAGCACGTCTGGTCCACCGTGCCCGACCCGGTGACGTTCCCCAACGCCGAGAAGCCCGTCGGCACCGGCCCGTTCACCGTCAAGGCGTTCAACCCGCAGCAGCTGACGCTGGCCCGCAACCCCGACTACTGGCAGGCCGACAAGGTCATGGTGGACGAGCTGCGGTTCCACAAGGCCGACGGCGGGGGCCAGATCGACCAGCTCAAGCTCAGCCGCGGCGAGTACGACACGAACGCCATGTTCGTGCCGGACATCAAGAAGGCGTACGTCGACCGGGACCCGGAGCACAACAGGTACTGGTATCCCTCCGGCGGCTCGATCAGCGTCTACATGAACCTCACGAAGGCGCCGTTCAACGACACCGCCTTCCGCAAGGCCCTGCTGCCCGCGTTCAACCGGCAGGAGATCGTCGACAAGGCGCAGCTCGGCTACGTCAAGCCGGCCAGCCAGACCGGCCTCGTGGTGCCCGGGCAGGCCGACTGGCTGCCGAAGGACATCCCCAACCAGGGCGTCATCGCGTACGACCAGGCCAAGGCCGACGCCGACCTCACGGCCGCCGGCTACCCCCGCAACGGCGACGGCAAGCGGGTCGGCAAGGACGGCAAGCCGATCCAGTTCAGCTTCCGGGTGCCCGGCTCCTGGACCGACTGGGTGCAGGCGCAGCGGATCATCGTGGCCAACCTGACCGCGCTGGGCTTCACCGTCCGGGCCGAGACGCCCACCCCCGAGGCGTACGAGAACGACCGGGCGATCGGCAACTACGACATGCTGCTCGGCGTCCACGGCGGTAGCTGCAACATGTTCCGCAACTTCCAGGAGCCGCTGGCCAGCGACCAGTCCGCGCCGATCGGCAAGAAGGCGGTCAGCAACTTCGTCCGCTGGAACGACCCGCGCACCGACCAGCTCATCGACACCCTGCGCACGGCCACGGACGAGGCCGCGCAGAAGGCCGCCGTCGCCGACCTCACCAAGGTCATGATGGAGCAGGTGCCGATGATCCCGCTCTGGTACGGCGCGAAGTGGTTCCAGTACCGCACGACCAAGGCGGTCGGCTGGCCGAACGAGGAGAACCCGTACGCCGCGCCGAGCGACAACCTGCTGATCATCACCAACCTGAAGCCCGCCGGGGCCGGCGCCAAGTAGCCGACGGCCGGCCGGCGCGCCCGCGCGCGCCGGCCGGCACGCCCCGAGAAAGGGATGGCTCCCGTGGCCTACTTCGTCAGACGCTTCCTGTTCTTCCTCGGCACCCTGTGGGCCGCCGTCACGCTGAACTTCCTGATCCCGCGGCTGCAGCCCGGCGACCCGGCCGAGGCCATCGTGTCGCGGCTGGCCGGGCAGAGCGAGAGCATCGACCCGGCCCAGGTGCAGGCGATCCGCGTCATGCTCGGCACCCCGGACGGCAACCTCTTCGACCAGTACGTCCAGTACCTCGGGGCGGTGCTGCACGGCGACTTCGGCATCTCGTACACGTACTTCCCGTACAGCGTGACCCACATGATCGGGCAGGCGCTGCCGTGGACGGTGATCCTGGTCGGCGTCACGCAGATCATCTCGTTCGTCGTCGGCACCCTGCTCGGCACCTGGGCCGCGTACCGCCGCAACAGCCGCGTCGACTCCGTCATCACGCTGGGCTCGACGTTCCTCGGCACGCTGCCGTTCTTCTGGCTCGCCCTGCTGCTCGTCTACGTCTTCGCCATCACGCTGCGCTGGTTCCCCGAGCGCGGCGGCTACGGCGGCGGCAGCTCGCCCGGATGGAACTGGCTGTTCATCTCCGACGCCTTCCAGCACAGCGTGCTGCCGGCGGTGGCGCTGCTGATCACCGGGCCGATCGGCTGGATCATCGGCATGCGCAACAACATGGTGCAGAGCCTCGGCGAGGACCACACCCGCCTCGCGGTCGCCCGCGGACTGCCCCGGCGCCGCGTCGCCATCACCTACGGCGCGCGCATCGCGATCCTGCCCAACGTCACCGGCTTCGCCATCGCGCTCGGCGGCATCCTCGGCGGCACCGTGCTCGTCGAGACGGTCTTCAACTACCCCGGCATGGGCCGGCTGCTGCTGGAGTCGGTGTCCAGCCGGGACTACCCCCTGATGCAGGCCATCTTCCTGTTCACCACGATCGGCGTGCTCGTGGCGAACTTCCTGGCCGATCTGCTCTACGGGTTCCTCGACCCCCGGGTGCGAAAGGTGGAGTCGGTATGACCATCGGTCACGACGGGCGGGGTGAGGACGCGTGAGCACACCGGCCCCCGCCGTACCCGCGCCCGGCGCGGACACCGAGGGTGTGCAGGCCGCCGCCACCGCGGTGGCCCGCGGCACCCGGCTGCCCGGCTGGTTCGTCATCCTCTGGCGCAACCGCAAGTGCCGCATCGGCATCCTGATGCTCGCGGCGTTCGTCCTCGTCGCGGTGTTCGCGCCGCTGATCGCTCCGTACGACCCGCGCGACGACGCGTTCCCGACCTCGCTGGGCCCCACCGCCGACCACTGGCTGGGCACCACGGCGCAGGGCGAGGACGTCTTCTCCCAACTGGTCGTCGGCGCCCGCACCTCGCTGGTCGTCGGCCTCGCGGCCGGCGTCCTCTCCACCCTCATCGGCCTGGTCGTCGGCCTCACGGCGGGGTTCGTGGGCGGCTGGGTCGACGAGGTGCTGTCGTTCCTCATCAACCTCGGCCTCGTCGTGCCGGCGCTGCCGCTCATGGTGACGCTCGCCGCGTACGCCCCGGTCCGCGGGCTCTGGCTGATCATCATCGTCATCAGCGTGACCGGCTGGGCGTACGGCGCCCGGATCAAGCGCTCGCAGATCATCACCCTGCGCACCCGGGACTACATCACGGCCGCCCGGTTCGCCGGCGACCGCACGGCCCGGATCATCGCCCGCGAGATCGTGCCGAACATGACCTCGCTCATCGTGGTCGGGTTCATGGGCGCGGCGCTCGGCGCCATCGGCGGCGAGGCGGGCCTGGCGTTCCTCGGGCTCGGCGACCCGCTGACCGTCAGCTGGGGGACGATGCTCAACCAGGCGAGCCTCGGCGGCGCGATGCTCACCGGCCAGTGGGCCTGGCTCATCGCCCCCGGCCTGGCGCTCTCCCTGCTCATCACCTCCTTCACGCTCATCAACTTCGGCATCGACGCGCTGAGCAACCCCCACCTGCGGGAGGACTGACATGGCTCTGCTCGAGGTGGACCACCTCTCGGTCACCTACACCCCCCGCGACCAGCCGGCGAACCGGGCCGTGCACGACGTGTCGTTCCACATCTCCGAGGGCGAGTTCGTGGGACTGCTCGGGGAGTCCGGCTGCGGCAAGTCGACGCTCGGCAACGCGGTGCTGCGGCTGCTCTCACCGCCGGCGCGCATCACCGGCGGTCGGGTCACCTTCGACGGCGTCGACCTGACCACCGCCGACGAGGAGAAGCTGCGCGAGCTGCGCTGGGTGGACCTGTCCACCGTGTTCCAGAGCAGCATGAACTCGCTCAACCCGGTGATCCGGGTGCACGCCCAGTTCGCCGACACGTTCGCCGCGCACAAGGTGCCCGGCGACGTCACCGAACGCGCCACCGAACTGCTCGAACTGGTCGCCCTGGACCGGCGGGTGCTGCGGGCGTACCCGCACGAGCTGTCCGGCGGCATGAAACAGCGGGTGGCCCTCGCGCTCGCCCTCGCCCTGCGCCCCAAGCTCGTGCTGCTCGACGAACCCACCACGGGGCTGGACGTGGTGGTCCAGCGGGGCATCCTCACCCGCCTCGCCGAGCTGCGCCGCGAGCTGGGCTTCGCGGTGCTGTTCATCAGCCACGACCTGGGCACCGTGCTGGAGATGGCCGACCGCGTCATGGTCATGTACGGCGGCGAGATCGTCGAGGACCGCCGCGCCGCCGACATGCTCCGCGAGCCCCGGCACCCGTACAGCCGTGGTCTGCTCGGGTCGTACGCCGACCCGCGCCTGCCCGACGTCCGGGTCAGCTACATCCCCGGCCGGCCGCCGGACCTGTCCCGGCCGCACACCGGCTGCCTCTTCGCCGCCCGCTGCCCGCACGTGGAGGACGCCTGCCGGACGACGCACCCGGACCTGCTGCCCGACCGGCACGGGCTGGTCCGCTGCCTGGTCGCCCAGTCCGACCGGCTGCCAGTGGTGACGCTCGGCAGCGCCGACGCCGCCGCCACCCTCGGCAGCCACTTCCCGGCCACGGGCACCCTCGACCGGCCGGCCGACGCGGCCGAGGCCGCCCCCGTGCTCACGGTCACGGGGGTGAGCAAGCGCTACACCACCCGGCGGGGGCTGCGGACCAGCAGCGTCGAGGCGGTCCGCGACGTGTCCTTCGCGCTGCGCCCCGGCGTCGTGACGGCCCTCGTCGGGCAGAGCGGCAGCGGCAAGTCCACCCTCGCCCGGATCGTCACGGCGGTGGAACGCCCGACCAGCGGCGAGGTCCGGTTCACCGGCGACGACGGCACCGACGTGCGGGTGGACCGGCTGCGGGGCGCGGCCCTGCGCGACTACCGCCGCCACGTGCAGATGGTGTTCCAGGACCCGTTCAGCGCGCTGAACTCGACCCGCACCGTCGCGTACGCGCTGTCCCGGCCGCTGGCCAACTTCGCCGGCCTGCGCGGGGCGGCCGCCCGCGAGCGCGCCGCGCAGCTGCTGGAGAGCGTCGGACTCGCCCCGGCCGGCCAGTTCCTCGACAAGCTGCCGCACCAGCTCTCCGGCGGTCAGCGGCAGCGGGTCGTGACCGCGCGGGCCCTGGCGCCCGACCCGCGGGTGCTCATCGCCGACGAACCGATCTCCATGCTGGACGTGTCGATCCGCGCCGAGATCCTCGAACTGCTCGGCGACCTGGTCCGCGACCGCCGGCTGGCGATGCTCTACATCACCCACGACCTGCTCAGCGCCCGGCTGCTGGCCGACGAGGTGCTGGTGCTCAACCAGGGCGTGCTGGTCGAGCGCGGCCCCACGCGGGAGGTGATCGGGGCGGCCCGCGACGAGTACACGAGGCTGCTGCTCGACTCGATCCCGAACCCGTTCGCGAAGGCGGCCGCCGGTTAGGTCACGCCGCCGACCGGGTGTCACGAAGGGGCCCCCGCGCCACCCGAGGCGTCCGCGGGGGCCCCTTCGCTCACGCGAGCCAGGCGGTGGCCGGCGCTCTCACGCGAGCCAGGTCTGTCGCGCGCGCTCTCACGCGAGCCACGCGGTGGCGCGCGCCGGCAGCTTCTCCTCCGTCGCCGGGGCGCTGGCCAGCAGCAGCCGCCGGCCGTACGGGCGCCAGTCCACCGGCGCGTCCCCGAAGTTGACCAGGCAGGTCGGGCCGTGCTGCCCCCGACGGAAGGCCAGGCAGTCGGCGGGTGCGTCCCGCCAGGTCAGCTCCTCCGGCCGGCCCCGCCACCACGCGCCGCGCAGCGCCAGCGCGGCCCGGGTCACCGCCAGCGGGGAGGCCGGGTCGTCGCTCTGCCGGGCCACCGACCGCGCGCCCCAGCCGGCGGGTTGCGGCAGCCACGGGGTCGCGCCGTCCGGGCCGAAGCCGTACGGCGCCGGGCCGTCGGTCCACGGCAGCGGCACCCGGGCACCGTCGCGGCCCCGGTCGGCGCCGCCGGAGCGCCGGAACACCGGGTCGCGGATCTCCCCGTCGGCGAGCGCCACCTCGGGCAGGCCGAGTTCGTCCCCCGCGTACAGGTAGACCGCGCCGGGCAACGCCAGCATCAGGAGCAGCACCGCCCGGGCGCCGTCGGGCCCCCACCGGTCGGCGGCGCGGCGCACGTCGTGGCTGCCGTGCACCCAGGTGGGCAGCCGCCCGTGCCGTCCCGTGGCGGCCAGCAGCGCGTCGACGCCCTCCCGCCACGGCTGTGCGCGCAGCGGCCAGTAGAGCGGGTCCATGGCGAACGCCTGCCCCAGCTCGTCGGGGCGCAGGTAGGGCGCGAGCACGTCCGGCCCGCCCCAGGTCTCCGCCACCCCGAGCCGGTCGCCCGGGTACGACGCCAGCACCCGCGCCCAGCGGCGGTAGATCTCGTGCACCTCGTCCCGGTCGCTGTACGGCGCCGGGTCGCCCGGCCGCCACCCGTCGGGCAGGTCCGGGTACGCGGGGTCCTTCGACAGCGAGCCGGCGGCGTCGAAGCGCACCCCGTCCACGCCCCGGTCCAGCCAGAACCGCAGCGTCGCGAGGGCGTCGGCGGCCACCTCCGGGTGCTCGTGCCGCAGGTCGGGCTGCTCGCGGTCGAACAGGTGCAGGTACCACTCGCCGTCGCCGAACGGCGTCCACGCCGGGCCGCCGAAGATGGACGGCCAGTTGGTCGGCGGGGTGGCGCCGTCGGGGCCGCGTCCGGGCCGGACGTGGAACCGGGCGCGCTCGGGCGCGCCGGGGCCGGCCGCGCGGGCGGCCACGAACCAGGGGTGCGCCGACGAGACGTGGTTGAGCACCAGGTCGACGACCACCCGCAGGCCCAGCCGGTGCGCGTCGGCGATCACGCCGTCGGCGTCGGCGAGGGTGCCCAGCCGGGGGTCGACGTCGCGGTGGTCGGTGACGTCGTAGCCGGCGTCGTGGTCGGGGCTGGGGTAGAACGGGGTGATCCACAGCGCGTCGACGCCGAGGGAGGCCAGGTAGGGCAGGCGCCCGCGCAGGCCGGGCAGGTCGCCCAGGCCGTCGCCGTCGCCGTCGGCGAACGAGCGGACGTACGCCTCGTAGGTGACGGCCTCGCGCCACCAGGGTGCGGTCATCGCGGGGTCAGCTCCAGCAGGGACAGCGACGGCATGGGCAGGGTCAGCGTCAGGGCCAGCCGGCCGTCGTCGGGTGTGACGGTCCGCGGGGACGCCGCGTCGGCGAGCGTGTCGGCGGCGCGCAGCGCGGCCCACTGCTCCGCGGTGGGCCAGCCGTCGACGCCGAGCCGGCGGGCCGTCGCGGCCAGGTTGGACGTCTCGTCGTCCAGCCGCCGGTGCCGCAGCGTGTACGCCCCGCCGGGCAGGCCGCTCAGCCGCAGCCGTACGTCCCGGCCGAGCCGGCGGCGCTGCGCGGGCCGGTCCAGCACCCCCTGGTCGAGCGTGCCGTTCCACACCACCACGGCCACCCGCCCCGTCTCCGGGTCGACCGACGGCCAGGCCCGCACGAGGGTGCCGGCGCCGTCCCCGACCAGGCGGGCGGGCAGCCGGAGCGGGCCGAGCCGCTCCAGCATCCACAGTGCCCAGAACCGGGGCTTGGCCAGGTTGCCGACCGACAGCAGCCCGAACCCGCCGTGCAGCAGCGCGGGTGGACGGCCCAACTCCTCGAAGTGGTCGCTCGCCACCCAGCAGGCCAGCGCGTCGACCCGGCCGGCCGCCTCCTGCATGCCGGTGGCCACGAACGCGGCCGAGAGCACCGAGTCGTTGACCGGGGCGAAGTGGGTGGGGGAGGGGCCCCACTCGGTCCAGAGCAGCGGGGTGCCGGCGCGCCCGTGCCGGGCCAACGCGGGGCGCAGGTCCAGCGGCGGGCTGCCGTACACGTGGGTGGAGAGGAAGTCCAGCGGCGCGCCCGAGGCGTCGACGTGGTCGAGGAACGGCTCGATCCACCTGGTGGCCGCGGTCGCCGGCCCGCCGACGGGCAGCCCGGGGCAGGCCGCGCGGACCGCGCGGGCGGTCACGTCGTACATCCGCAGGTACTCCTCGCGGGTGCCGGTCCAGAAGCACTCCAGGTCCGGCTCGTTCCACACCTCGACGGCCCAGCGCCGCAGCTCCGCGTCCCCGACCCGGGCCCGCAGGTGCCGGATCAGGTCACCGACCAGCGCCGCCCACCGGTCCCAGTCCTTCGGCGGGCTGGACACCCCGGCGGCGGTGACCTCACGGGACGGGTCGCGGGCCAGCGCCCGGGGCACGAACGACAGCTCCAGCACCGGCCGCAGGCCGGTGGGGGCGAGCGCGTCCAGCACGGCGTCGACGCCCGTGAAGTCGTGCACCGGTTGGCCGTCCACCTCCCGGTAGACCCCCAGGTCGTCGCCGAGGATGCCGTGGGCGCGCACCCGCCGTACGCCCAGCTCGCGGTGCACCCGCCCCAACGCGGCCGCCAGCCCGGCGCCCATCGGTTCGCCGCCGACGCGGTCGGTGCTGAGCAGCAGGCTGAGGTGTTCGGAGCCGACGGTGTCCCGCCACGGCCGGTGCACCGGCCCGGCCGGGCGGGACACGTCCACGTCGACCTCGACACGCGCGTCACCGTCGGCCCGTGCGGCCACCGGCACGGACGCCGTCCCCAGCGGGCCGTCCCCGGGCCGGTCCGGGTCGTGCACCGGGCGCACGGCGTACCGCACGGTCCGTCCGGGCTCGACGGTGGTGTCGGCGTACGGCGGGCCGGGCACCGCGAGCAGGTCCCCGCCCCGGTGGTCGACCACCCGGAACGGGCCGTCGCCGTCGGCGCGGTGCACCAGGTAGCCGGCGGCGCCCGGCACGGGGTCCCAGTCGACGTCGACCTGGCCCCGCCCGGGGCGTACCCGGACACCCCCGGCCGTCCCGGCGGGGGCGTCCGCCGGGGCGCCGGAGGCCGTCGCGCGGGGTGCGGGCGTGGCGGTCACGGCCTCAGCTCCCGGCCACCTCGACGAGGACGGCGCCCGGCTGCGGCAGGTGCAGCTCCACCACGGCGGCCCCGCCCTCGGTGCCGGTCTCGACCTTCTCCGCCGTCAGCGAGTCGACGGCGCGCAGCGCGTCCCACTGCTCGCCCACCGGCCAGTCGCCGATGCCGAGCCGCTCGGCGAGGGTGGTGATGTCGCCGTGCTCGCGGTCGAGGCGGGTCACGGTGACGGTCCGGCCGGCCGCGCCGTCCACGGCGAGGCGGATCCGCCGGGCGAGCGCCGGGTCACCGTCCCGCTTGGACTGGTCGAGGGTGTGCGCCCAGACCAGGACGGCCAGGGTGCCGTCGGCGCGCCGGCTCGCCCAGGTCTGGACGAGGCCGCCGGCGCCGTCGCCGGACGCGCGCACGGGCAGCTCGGTCTCGCCGAGCTGGCTGAGCATCCGCAGCGCGTGGTAGCGCGGCTTGGCGATCCCGCCGACGGTGATCAGGCCGAAGCCGCCGTGCAGCAGCCGCGGCGGGCGGCCCAGCTCCTCGAAGTGGTCGCTCGCCACCCAGTACGACAGGGCGTCGACCCGCCCGGCGGCCGAGCGCATGCCGCTCAGCAGGAAGGTCGCGGCGGACGTGCCGTCGTTGACGGGGTGGAAGTGGGTCGGGGTGACGCCCCACTCGGTCCAGAGGATCCGCGCGTCCGGGAAGCCGAGCCGGGCGAGGGTGGGGCGCAGGTCCAGCGGCGGACTGCCGTACGTGTGGGTGGAGACGAAGTCCACCGGCGCGCCGGAGCGGCGGGCGTGGGACAGCAGCGCGTCGACCCAGCCGGCGGCGGCCGACGACGGCCCGCCGACCGGGATCCGGGGATCGACGTCCTTCACGGCGCGGGCGGTGACGTCGTAGAGCCGCATCCACTCGTCGCGGGTGCCCGACCAGAACACCTCGAGGTTGGCCTCGTTCCACACCTCGAAGTCCCAGGTCAGGACCTCCTCGCCGTACCGCTCCAGCAGGTGGGCGACGAGGGCGCGGACGAGGGCCGCCCAGCGGTCCCAGTCCTTGGGCGGCGAGATGACGCCCCGGTACTCGAAGACCGTCCGCTGCGGGTCGCTGGCCAGGTCGCGGGGCATGAAACCGATCTCGACGACCGGCCGCAGCCCGGTGGAGAGCAGCAGGTCGTAGACCCGGTCGACGCCGGTGAAGTCGAGGACGGGCTCGCCGTCCACCTCCCGGTAGACGCCCAGGTCGTCGTGGAGGATCGAGTGGGCCCGGACGGTCTCGACGCCGATCTCGTCGCGGACCCGGCGCAGCGCCGCGAGCAGTTCCACGCCGATCTCCCGGCCACCGGAGGTGTCGGTGCAGAGCAGTTGGGACAGGCGCTCGCTGCCGATCATCGGCTGCCACGGACGGGCCAGGGGCGCGCCGGTGGCGGCCGCGTCGACGGTCAGGTCGACGGTGGGGACGGTGGCGGCGGCGGGCAGCGAGGCGCAGGTGACGGTGGCGCCGAGCGGCCCGGTCACGGTGACCTCGGGGACGGCCGCCACGGCGTACGCGTAGGGCTGCCCCGGCTCGCCGGTGGTGTCGACGTACCACGTGTCCGGCACGGCGAGGACGTCACCGCCGAGGTGGTCCACGGGGACCAGCTCGCCGTCGACGGCGCCGTCGCGCACCGGCGCGCGGTGCACGAGGTAGCCGACGGCACCGGGCACCGGCGCCCAGGAGAGGTGGACGTGGCCGACCCCGGGGACCGCGGTCAGCCCGTCCGGCGGCGCGAGGACGGGCGTGCCGTCCGTCGTGCCGTCCTCGTCGCTGCGCAGCGCGATCCGCGCCTCCCAGTCGGTCCGGGCGTCGGCCGGGTGGTGGTCGCTGGTGCTCGTCACCGGGGGCACCTCCTGGTGTGTCGGGTCATCCGGTCCGAGCACTGTAACCGGTTTCTGTCGCGGTCGCGCCCCCCGGTCCGCGACTTTTTCGACCAACCTGATCGGCTCCGGTCACCCCGTACGCCGACGCCGGCCGCCGCCCCGGCAGCGATGATCCCTTCCGGACCGGCGCCCGTCGGGCGGCCGCACGTCAGTCCGGCAGGCGGGGCATCTCCGGCCCGGTGTCGCGGCCGAGCAGCACCGCCCGGGTGAGCGCGCTCGTGCCGAACCGGTCCCGCACCGCGTCCACGGCGGCGTCGAGGCGGGCGCCGGGATCGGGGGTGAACGGCAGCGTCAGCTGCACGTGGCTGTCGTCCAGGTTGGTCACGGCGACGCCGACGAGCGTGACGCCGCGCCGCCCGATCTCGGGCAGCGCGGCACACAGCAGCGCCCGGGCGGTGTCGCGGACGAGCCGCGTGTCGTCGGTGGCCTTGCCGAGCGTGTGCGAGCGGGTCGCCCGGGTGTAGTCGGCGAAGCGCAGCCGCAGCACCACCGTCCGGCCGCTGCGTCCGGCCGCGCGCATCCGCCGCGTCACCCGGTCCACGAGGCCCGCGAGGATCGCGTCGAGGTCGGCCGGCGCGTGCGGTCCGCGGCCGAGCGCGTGCTGCGCCCCCATCGATCCCCGCCGGCGGCCCACCTGCACCGGGCGGGGATCGCGGTTGTGCGCGAGCGCGTGCAGGTGGCGGCCCGCGCCCGCGCCGAGCAGCGACACCAGGGCCGCCTCGCCGAGGCGGGCCACCTCGCCGACGGTGCGGATGCGCCGCTCCCGCAGCTTCGCCGCGGTGACCGGCCCGACGCCCCACAGCCGCTCCACCGGCAACGGGTGCAGGAACGCCAGTTCCGCCTCCGGCGGGACGACCAGCAGACCGTCCGGTTTCGCCACGCCGCTGGCGACCTTCGCGAGGAACTTCGTCCGCGCCACCCCCACGGTGATGGGCAGGCCGACCCGCTCGCGCACGGTGCGGCGCAGTCGCGCCGCGATGTCCTCCGGTGGCCCGGCAAGCCGGCGCAGGCCACCCACGTCGAGGAACGCCTCGTCGACCGAGAGCCCCTCGACCAGTGGCGTGGTCTCCCGGAAGATGTCGAACACGGCGCGGCTGGCCGCCGTGTACGCCGACATCCGCGGCGGCACCACGACCGCGTCCGGGCAGAGCCGGCGCGCCTGGCGCCCACCCATCGCGCTGCGTACGCCCCGGGCCTTCGCCTCGTAGCTGGCGGCGAGCACGACACCGCCACCGACGATCACGGGTCGGCCGCGCAGCCGAGGGTCGTCCCGTTGCTCGACCGAGGCGTAGAACGCGTCCAGGTCGGCGTGCAGGATGGTGGCCCCGGTCGACACGAACACATGTTCGCACGGCCGCCGCGATCGTGGCACTGACCTGCCGGAACGTCCGGCGGAGCGCGACCGGTCAGGCGACCCGCGGCGTGGGCGCGACGCGTGGCGCGGGCTCCCTGCGCGGCGCGGACTCCACGCGCGGCGCGGGCACGACGGGCGGCGCGTCGCGGTGCGCCGGCCCGCCGGCCGGGTCGCCGCCCGCCGCGACGGCGGGGCGTCGCACGACGCCGACCCGGGGGTCGGTGCGGTCGGGTGGGGTGGCGTCCGGCGGCGTGGCGGTCGGGTCGGCGGCCGTGACCGCGGCGAGCAGCGCCAGCAGTCGCGGCACGTCGCCCCGCGCCATCCGGAACGAGCCCCGGCAGACCGCGCCGCTCCACAGGGACAGGACCAGGGCCTCCCGGTCCGCGTGGTAGCTGACCCGCATCGTCCGGTCCCCGCCCCGGGTGTCGGCGAACAGGTCACCGAAGCCGGGGATCGGCAGCACCTCGCCCATGGCAACCAGAATGCAACACCCCGGTCACGATCGGCTAGGTCACAGTTGCCGGAACGGCTCCGCGTACGCGAACTCGCCCCGGATCGCCGGCGACCACGCGCTGAGCGGGCGGGCCATGAAGTAGCGCGGTCCCCACTCGGGGACGGGCGGGGTGACACCGTGGTCGACGGCGGGGCGGAAGCCGAACCGCGGGTAGTACTCGGGGTGGCCGAGCAGCACCACGAGCGCCTCGTCGCGGGCGTCGGCCGCGCCGAGCACCGCGTGCATGAGCGCCGAGCCCACCCCGCGGCGCTGCCACTGCGGCAGCACGCCGAGCGGGCCGAGCCCCAGCGCGACCGGCTCGCCCGCCACCCACCCCCGCGTGCACACCACGTGCCCCACCACCTGGCCGGCGGAGTCCGTGGCCACCAGCGACAGGGCGGGCAGCCAGGCCGGGTCGGCGCGCAGCGCGTCGACGAGGGTGGCCTCGACCGGTACGGCGGCGTCCGGCCGGGCGAAGGCGGCGGTGTGCACCGCGCGGACGGCGTCGACGTCGGCGGGGGTCTCGCGTCTGATCAGCACCGGCCCACGATAGGGGCGTCCCCGGATCCGGCGCCGCCGATTTTTCCTCCGGCGTCCGGCTCAGGTCCGGGCGGTCGGCGAGGGTGGGGCGCTGCCGCCCTGCGGCGCCTCGCCGGTCATCAGGCGGACGATCTCGGCGCGGTCCGCGGCCGACGGCAGTCCCCATCCGGGGCGGTAGCCGTACACCTCGTGCAGCGGGGTGGAGCCGGTACGGCCGTCGAGGATCTCCGCGGCGTCGGTGTCGATGAGGCCGGGGTGCTCGACGCCGCAGGCCTCGGCCACCTTCACGAGGTCGCGGCGCAGCGTCCGGACGTAGTTGGCCGCCCGCACCGACTTCCGCGCCGGGTCGAGGCCGCGGGCCAGCCACGCGTTCTGGGTGGCCACACCGGTGGGGCAGGTGTCGGTGTGGCACTTCTGCGCCTGGATGCACCCGATGGCGAGCATGGCCTCCCGGCCGACGTTCACCATGTCGCAGCCGAGCGCGAACGCGACCACGGCGTTGTCGGGCAGGCCGAGCTTGCCGGCGCCCACGAAGACCACCCGCTCGTGCAGACCCCGCTCGGCGAAGATCCGGTAGACCCGGGTGAAGCCCTGCTGGAAGGGGAGCGAGACCGAGTCGGTGAAGATCAGCGGGGCGGCGCCCGTGCCACCCTCGCCGCCGTCGACGGTCACGAAGTCCACGCCTCGCCCGGTGTCCCGCATGAGGTCGGCGAGTTCCTGCCAGAAGGTGAGGTCGCCGACCGCGGACTTGATGCCGACCGGCAGCCCGGTCTCGGCGGCGAGCAGTTCCACCCAGTCCAGCAGGCTGTCGCAGTCGGAGAACTCCGCGTGCCGCGACGGGCTGACGCAGTCCCGCCCCGCCGGGATGCCCCGGGTGGCGGCGATCTCCGCCGAGACCTTCGCGCCGGGCAGCAGGCCACCGAGGCTCGGCTTGGCGCCCTGGCTCAGCTTGATCTCCAGCGCCCGCACGGGCGCCGAGGCCACCAGCTCCTTGAGGCGGGCCAGGCTGAACCGGCCCCGCCCGTCCCGGCAGCCGAAGTACGCGGTGCCGATCTGGAACACCAGCTCACCGCCGTTGCGGTGGTACGGCGACAGTCCACCTTCCCCCGTGTTCTGGAGGCACCCGGCCAGCGCGGCGCCGCGGTTCAACGCCTCGACGGCGTTGCCGGACAGCGACCCGAAGCTCATGCCGGAGATGTTCACGACCGACTCGGGCCGGAAGGCGTGCGTCCGGCCGCGGGCGGCGCCCAGCACCTTGGCGCAGGGCAGCCGCACGTCGTGCCCGGCCTCGGGGGCCGACGGCGGGACGGCACGCCCGAAGGTGCGGTGCTTGATGATCGGGTACCCGGGGGTGTACTCGATGTCGTTGTCCGTGCCGAAGCCGAAGTAGTTGTTCTGCTGCTTCGCCGACGCGTACACCCAGCGGCGCTGGTCCCGGGTGAACGGGCGCTCCTCGTTGTTGCCGGCCACGATGTACTGGCGCAGCTCGGGCCCGATGGCCTCCAGCAGGTACCGCGCGCGGCCCACGACCGGGAAGGTGCGCAACAGCGCGTGGTCGCGCTGGACCAGGTCCCGCGCGGCGAGGGCCGCGACGGCGGCGGCCGCCGCGGGCAGGACTCGACGTGCCCATCTCATGCCCGGACTCTTTCCGGGATCACCGGCGGGCAAACGGCGTGGCGGCGGATCAGCCCTGGGGCGGGGTGATGTCGACCATCCACGGGATGCCGAAGCGGTCGGTGCACATGCCGAACTCGTCGCCCCACATCTGCTTCTCCAGCGGCATGGTCACGACACCGCCCTCGCTGAGCCGCTCCCAGTAGCGGCGCACCTCGTCGGCGTCGTCCCCGCTGACGCTGACGCTGATGGTGGTGCCGGGCGTGTGCTCCATGCCGGGCGGCAGGTCGGACGCCATCAGCGTGAAGCCCCGGTCGGTCTCCAGCATGGCGTGCATGATCTGGTCGGCCGTGCCCGGCTCCGCGGCGCCGAACTCGCCGAACGTGCTCATCCGCAGCGAACCGCCGAAGACCTGCTGGTAGAACTCCATCGCCTCCCGGGCGTTGCCGGGGAAGTTCAGGTACGGGTTGAGTCGCGAAGCCACAGCACCCTCCTTGGTCGTGACCTGCGTCATCGTGGCAGACGAGGTGGCGGTGGACAACGAGGCGCGAGGGCGTTTCCCCTGTTCGGGGCGGCGGGGGGAGCGACCGACCGGCGGTCGACCCCCCGCCGCTTCTCAGCGGTGCCGGAACGACTGCCGGACGACGCCGCCGACGATGGCGCACCAGGTGCTGGCGTTGACCTTGCCGTTGCGCGGCAACCCGTGCAGGGCCTGGAGGTCCTGCACCGCCTTGCGGGTCGCGTAGTCGTACTCGCCGGTGACGGTGACCTCGGCGTACCCCTTGATGTTGAGGATGAACTGGACGGCGCTGACGGGCAGCCCGCTCGCGTCCTTGTCCAGCTCGGGAACCAGGGTCTCCCAGGTCTGCGGGGTGAGGGTGGCGTCGACGTCCACCGGGATGCCGTTGCGGTACTGCCAGTCCTGCACGGCGGCCACGGTGGCGGCGTCGAAGACGCTGTTGACCGGCACCGTGTAGCCCCGGTGGGCGAGCAGGTACTGCACCACCTGCACGGCGGGGGAGCTGACGAAGCGCCACAGGTCGGGCCAGCGGCGGGCCGGCACGTCCGCGAGGTCGGTGCCGAGCCGGGCGAACACCCGGCGGCGGAGCATGGGGAACTGGCGGTAGAACGCGGCGCCGGGGCACTGCGTGTTGCGGAAGTCCCAGTGGCCGAAGATGTCGTGGGCGTGCAGGCCGTACTGCCGGCAGACCGCGACGCAGAGCTTGACCAGGGAGTCCAGCAGCGCCTGCGGCGGCGTCTCCGTGACGTACGTGCCCTCGTTCTCGATCCCGATGGCACGCCCGTTCTCGCCGGGGCAGTGCGCCGCGATCATCTGCCGGTCGCCGGCCTGCAGGCGCTCCAGGCTGCCCCGCCGGCCCTCCAGCACGTAGCCGCCGCGGCTCACGGTGAAGTGCTGCCCGGTGTCCGACCAGCCGTTGCCGTCCATGTGCAGGTCCTGGCAGTCCCGCGCCAGCTTGACGGCCTGCGCCTCGGAGTAGTCGGTGACGTTCGGGAACGCCATGTGGTGGACGATGATCTTGTTGGTGGCGATGGCGCTGACCGACAGCGGGTCGGCCGGCGGGCGCGCCCCCCACTCGTCGCAGCTGATGATCCAGTCGAGGTCCGCGCCCGGGGCCGCCTTCGCCGCGGACGGGAGGGCGAGTTCGCTCCCGACGACCGCGACCGTCGCGGCGCCGAGGCCGGCCCGCAGCAGGGTGCGGCGGTCCAGTTCGGAATGGTCGACGTGCATGGCATCTCCTCTGCGGCCGAGCGGGGGTGTGTGAAAAGTAGCTCCAGAGGCCGCGCGTGATGTGGAGGATATTGCCAGGCGTCGGTGTCGCGCTAGGCCTGTCCTCACTCCTCGATGGCGCCGCCGGTCCGCCGCAGGTGGCGGCGGAACGTGTACGCGGGGTCCGCGGCCCGGCGGGCCAGGTAGTCGTCGAAGGCGGTCTGCCGGCGCAGGGTCTCGCCCGCCCGGATCCGCGCGGCCTGGTCCCGCTCGACCTCCCGGATGCCGGCCGCGGTCGCCAGCACCTCCTCGGCCCGGGCCGCCGGCACGAAGAGCACCCCGTCGTCGTCGCCGAGGACGACGTCGTCCCGGCCCACCTCGTGGCCGCCCACCCGGGCGCTGGTCAGCGCCTCCGGCTCGCGCGGGTCCACGCGGACCGGCCCGAGTGGACAACTGCCGTAGCTGAAGACCGGCACCCCGATCTCGACCAGCTCCGCCGTGTCGCGGTGCAGCCCCCACACCACCAGTCCGGCGACCCCGGCCGCGGCGGCCTCGAGCACCGCGAGGTCACCCACGCACGCCTCGTCCGACCGGCCGCCGTTGTCGACCACGAGCACGTCACCCGGCGCCGCCACGCCGAACGCCTCCAGGAACACGTCCACGCTGCCGTAGTGCCGCGCCGGCAGCACCCGCCCCGCGATCCGCTGGCCCACCACCACGGGCCGCACACCGGCCGGCGCGGCCCGCAGCGGCACCCCGAGGCGTACGCAGGCGTCGGCCAGCAGTGGCGTGGACAGGTCGGCGAAGCGCTCCAGCATGACGGCCTCCTCGGTGCGGGGCCGTCATCGTAGGAGGGGCGGCGCGGTGGGCGGCCAGATCCAATTCCGGGGGCCTGGTCCCGTGCCCCGGGCCGGGGCCCGTCGGGATCGGAGGACTGACGGGCGGAACAGCGGGTATGCGCGGTTCCGCAACGTGGGTGTCGGTCGGGATCGGGGGTGCCATGGGAGCCGCCGTGGTGGTCGCCGTGGTCGTCGTGGTCGTGATCGCGGTGCTCGTGCTGACGCTCAGCCTGCGGATGGTCCAGCAGTACCAGCGCGGGACGTCTTCCGCTTCGGCCGGGTGCTGGAGGGCGTCCGCGAACCCGGCCTGCACCTGATCGTCCCGATCGCCGACCGGATGGTCCGGGTCAGCATGCAGACCACGGTGATCGGCGTGCCGGCGCAGGGAGCGATCACCCGGGACAACGTGACGCTCACCGTCGACGCCGTCGTCTACTACCGGGTGGTCGACCCGGTCAAGGCGCTGGTCAACGTCCACGACTACCCGTCGGCCGTGCTCCAGGTGGCGCAGACCGCACTGCGCTCGGTGATCGGCAAGGCGGACCTGGACACCCTGCTCGGCGACCGGGACCGCATCAACGCGGAGCTGAAGGCGGTGATCGACGCGCCGACGGAGAAGCCGTGGGGTCTGCTCATCGAGCGGGTCGAGGTCAAGGACGTGTCGCTGCCCGAGGGCATGAAGCGGTCGATGTCCCGGCAGGCCGAGGCCGAGCGGGAACGGCGCGCCCGGGTGATCGCGGCCGACGGCGAGTACCAGGCGTCGCGGCGGCTCGCCGACGCCTCGCGGGCGATGGCGGCCACGCCGGGCGCGTACCAGCTCCGTCTGTTGCAGACCGTGGTGGACGTGGCGGCCGAGAAGAACAGCACCCTCGTGATGCCGTTCCCGGTCGAGCTGCTGCGCTTCTTCGACAAGTTCACCCGGTCGCCGGGCGGGCCGGCCTCCGCCGCGCCCCAGGTCGGTTCGCCGGAGCAGCGGGATCTCGGGCCGCTCACCGGGGACGTGGCCGGCGCCGCCGAGGGCGACGGCCACGGGCGCCGGTCGTGACGGTGACCGTGTCGGGAGTGTCCTCCCCGGGCGTTTGAAGCCCGGTGCGCGCCGGGTAGATGCCGGATTTCGACATCCGCGACCTACCCCGGTGTGGAGGACCTTGAATGAGAGACAACGTCGGCGACGCGGTGGGCGACGCCCTCCGCTCGGTGATGCTCTTCGTGCCCAAGGCCGTCGCCTTCGTGGCCATCCTGGTGGTCGGTTGGCTGATCGCGCGGGCCGCGTCGAAGGTCGTGAACCGGATCCTGGAGCGCGTCGGCTTCGACCGTGCCGTCGAGCGGGGCGGCATCCGCCGGGCGCTGAGCCGGTCCCGGTACGACGCGAGCGATCTCGTCGCCCGGCTCGTCCAGTACGCGCTGCTGCTGGTCACCCTCCAGCTCGCGTTCGGCATCTGGGGGCCGAACCCCGTCTCCGACCTGATCGCCGCGGTGATCGCCTGGCTGCCCCGC
Source organism: Micromonospora globbae (assembly GCF_036184225.1). Lineage (NCBI taxonomy): Bacteria > Bacillati > Actinomycetota > Actinomycetes > Micromonosporales > Micromonosporaceae > Micromonospora > Micromonospora globbae. The sequence goes on along the minus strand of NZ_CP108084.1, from coordinate 2,045,388 downwards.
GCGTTCGTGGCGGTCGTCATCGTCGTGGTGGCCGCCGCCATCGCCAGCGCCGTCCGCGACGTCATCGGTGGCGCGCTCGGCGGCCTCTCGTACGGCCGGGCGCTCGCGACCGTCGCCTACGTCTTCCTCCTCGGGCTCGGGGCCATCGCGGCGCTCGACCAGATCGGCGTCGCCACGGCGATCACCACACCGGTGCTGATCGCCGTGCTGGCCACCCTCGGCGGGATCCTCGTCGTCGGCGTGGGTGGCGGCCTGATCCGTCCGATGCAGAGCCGCTGGGAGACGTCTGACGCGGGCCGAGCAGGAGTCCCGGCAGATCGCCGAGCAGGCCCGCGCGTACCGGGCCGCCCGCCGCGACGCCGAGCGGTCCCGGGCGGCCACGGACGACCCGGACGCCACCCAGGCCACCACGCCCGCCGACCCGGAGGCGACCCAGGTGGTGTCGCCGGCGGCCGACCCGGACGCGACCCAGGTGGTGCCCCGGCCCGCGGACGCCGCCGCGAGCACCGGCACGTCGGTCCCCGGTCCGCGCGGTGCGGACGACAGCGAGGCCACCATGGTCATCCCGCCCGTCGAACGCCCGTCCGACCACCGCTGAGCCGACCGCGACGGGCGTGGGGCCGGCGCCCCACGCCCGTCGCGTTCCCGACCTGTTCGCGATCACGCTGGGATCGGCGGCCTGCCGCCGTTACGATCCTCGGCATGACCTGGCGACATTGATGCACTGTCGACGGCCGCACCCGTGGGCCGCCGCGGACGCCACACCACCGGCGTCCGCTTCGATCCCACGGGAAAGGCCTCATGACCATCACCACCACCCGCGTGCCGGGCGTCCGCCGCGTGACGGCGACGCTCTACGGGTACGCGTTCCTCACGGACTTCGTCCTGCTCTACCCGGTGTACGTGCTGCTGTTCGCCGACGCCGGGCTGTCGGTCGGGCAGATCTCCTCGCTCTTCGTCATCTGGTCGGCCAGCGCCATCCTGCTGGAGGTGCCCTCCGGCGCCTGGGCCGACGCCGTGTCCCGGCGACTGCTGCTGTGCCTCGCGCCGCTGGTCACCGCCGCCGGCTTCGCCGTCTGGGTGCTCCTGCCGTCGTACCCGGCGTTCGCGCTCGGCTTCCTGCTCTGGGGCGCGGGCGCGGCGCTCGGCTCCGGCGCGCTGGAGGCGCTGGTCTTCACCGAACTCGACCGCCTCGGCGCCGCCGGCCGGTACGCCCGGATGATGGGCCGGGCCAGGACCGCCGGGGTGGTCGGGGCGGCCGCCTCGGCGCCGCTGGCCGCTCCGGTGCTCGCCGCCGGCGGCTACCCGGCGGTCGCCGCGGGCAGCATCCTCGCGTGCCTGCTCGCGGCGGCCGTCGCCACCCGGTTCCCGGAGCACCGCGACACCGACGGCGGGGCCGGGTCCGACGAGGACGACCTGGGCTGGGCGGCGAGCCTGCGCGCCGGGCTGGCCGAGGCGCGCACCGTGCCCACCGTCCGCGCGGCCGTGCTGCTGGTCGCGGCGGTGGCCGCGGGCTGGGGCGCCCTCGACGAGTACACCCCGCTCCTGGCCCGGGACACCGGCCTCGACACCGCCACGGTGCCGCTGCTGCTCCTGCTGGTCTGGGTCGGCACGACCGCCGGCGGGCTGCTCGCGCCGGCCGGGGAGCGGCTCACCACCCGCGGGTACGCGGCCCTGCTCTGCCTCGGCGCACTGACCCTCGCCGGTGGGGCGTTGACCGGGCACCCGGCCGGCTTCGTGCTGGTGGCGGTGGCGTTCGGCGCCTTCCAGCTCGCCACCGTGCTGGCCGACGCCCGGTTGCAGGCCCGCATATCCGGCCCGAGTCGCGCCACCGTCACCTCGCTCGCCGGCCTGGCCACCGACGTCACCATCATCGCCGTGTACGCCGGCTACGGGCTCGTCGCCTCGGGCGCGGGCAACGCGGTGGCGTTCGCGGCGGTGGCCGTGCCGTACCTCGGGGTGGCGCTGCTGCTGATCGGCCGTCGCCGGAACCGGAGCCGGCCGCGGCCGGCCGCCGAACCGGCGGCCGTGGGGGACACCGCCCCGGCCACGGCGCCGCCCGCGTGATGATGTGACGGGGGTCACTTCATCGGGTGTCGGGTCGCCGCCGCCGGCTCCGACCCTTCGGTGAGCGGACATCCGGCCGGGGTGCCGCCGTGAGCGACGAGGAGCGACGGGATGACGGCGGTGCCGGGCATGGGTTTCGACGGCTGGTGCGACGAGATCGTCACACAGGCGGAGGCGATGGCGTCGTACCTGAACGGGGCCGACCTGCGGACGCCGGTGCCGTCGTGCCCCGGCTGGACGGTCGGCCAGCTGGTGCGGCACGTGGGCGCGGGGCACCGCTGGGCCGAGGAGACCGTGCGCACCAGAGCCACGTCCCCGCTGCCCGACACCGACCTGCGGGAGCTGTCCGGGCACACCGGCGGCGATCCCGCGGTGCTCGGGCCGTGGCTCGCCGAGGGCGCCGTGGCGCTCGCCCGGACGCTGCGGGCCGCCGGGCCGCGGGCCACGGTGTGGACGCCGATCCCGGGCCGGACGGACGCGGGCTTCTACGCCCGCCGTTTCGCCCACGAGACGCTGGTGCACCGGGCCGACGCCGCCCTCGCCCTCGGCGTGCCGTTCACCGCCGGGCAGGAGGTCGTGATCGACGCGCTGGACGAGTGGATGGCGCTCGACGCGCTGCCCGTCATGCTGGAGCTCAAGCCCGAGCGGCGCGAGCTGCTCGGGCCCGGGCGCACCGTGCACCTGCACGCCACGGACACGGCGCCCGAGGTGGGAGCGGAGTGGCTCGTGGACCTCACGGGGGACGTCGGCGCGTGGCGGCGCGGCCACGCGACGGCCGCTGTCGCCGTGCGCGGGCCCCTCACCGAGCTGCTGCTCACCGTGTACGGGCGCCGCCCGCTCACCGACGGCACGGTCCGGGTGCACGGCGACCGCGGGTTGCTGGAGTTCTGGCTGGCGCGGGTCAGCTTCGGCTGACCCGCGCCAGCTCCCAGGTCACCGTCGGTCGGCCCGCGCCGGCTCCCGGGTCGGCCTCGGTCGGCCGGCGTCTCGTTCCGGTCAGCCGGCCAGGTGCAGGAACGACCACTGGTGGCCGTCGAGGTCGCGGAAGCCGCGCATGTAGAGCGGGCCGGAGTCCTGGCCGGGGCCGAGCGTCGTGCCGCCGGCCGCGACGGCCCGGTCGACCATCTCGTCGACCTGTTCGCGGCTCGACGCGGCGAGGCCGACGATCACCTCCCGGCTGGTGCCGGTGTCGGTGACCGCGACGCCCGTGTACCCGGCGAAGGCCGACGCGATGTGCAGGATCAGCTGCGTCGTCTCGTTGAGCGGCAGCATCATGCTCGTCCCGTCCGGCGCGGGTCGCTCGCCGGTGAACCCGAGCGACCGGAAGAACTCGGCCGAGGTGGCGAGGTCGCGTACCGGCAGGTTGATGAAGGTGCTGATGGTCATCGGTCGTCTCCGTCCGCCTCCAGGAGCCGCTTGAGCGCGGCCAGCCGGTCCCGCCAGTACGCCTTCAGCTGCGCCGCCTGCTCCGCGTCGGTCACCTTCTCGTGCTGCACCGCCACGCGGGACCTCGTCTCGCCGACCGCCTCGAATCCGGCGACGATCCGCGTCGGCCCGCCGGCCCAGTCCGCCCGGAACGTCCGTGGCGGGGTCGCCGTCCGCAGCCGCACCTCGACGTCGGGCAGCCACCGGGCGCGCAGCGACCCGTCGGCGAACGCGGCGAACAGCCGGTCCACCGGCACGGCGACCGTCCGGCTGCCGCCCGCCGTGTAGTCGCCGCCGCGCCGCTGGCCGGGTGCGCGCAGCCCGCGGGCCTGCTCGTACCCCACGGTCACGGTCTGCGCCCACCAGCCGGGCACGTCGTGCACGGTGACGAGCCAGCGGGCGATCTCGGTGTGGGTGTGGGCGGTGCCGCCCCAGTCGTCGAGCAGGCCGAACCACTGCGCCCAGTCCCGCCCGGTGCGCTCGCGCAGCAGGGCGTCGGCGATGCGGTCGGTCTGCGTGGCCGCCGCCGTGGGCGGCGGGGTCGGGGTGGGCGTTTCGCCCTCGTCGGGCCGGTCGGCCCGGGCCAGCAGGTGTCGGCGGGCCGTCGTGTAGCTCTCGCCGGTCTTCACCATGCGGGCGCGTACCCGCGACTTGAAGGACTTCTGACTGGTCATCACATGCTCCCTGGCAACGGCGCGACCGCAGGGACTCACGCTCCCGTCGGCCCCGCCGGCGGTGGGGCATGTGGCACGCGTCCCGAGAGCTCAGGGCCCCCTTTGCCTCCGCGGAGCCGGCGGCGTGAGCGCCGGGAGGGAGGTGCGGCGCGGGACGGCGCCGCCGTCATCGTAACGCCCCGGGAGGGCCGTGCGCAGGCGCCGGGCCGGTCAGCCCGGTTCGGCGTCCAGGTACACCCAGCGCCCGTCGGCCCGGACGAAGCGGCTGCGCTCGGTCAGCGTGCCCGGCCGCCCCGCCGCGCGGTAGTGCGCGCGGAACTCGACGGCGCCGACGGTGTCGAGCAGGCCGCCGCGGTCCGTGGCGAGGATCTCGAGGCGGGTCCAGCGCCGGTCGGGGTCCAGCGTGATCCGGGCGGGTCGGGTGCGCTCGTGCCAGCTCCGCAGCAGGTATCCGGCGTCACCCACGGCGAAGGCGCTGAACCGGGAGCGCATCAGCGCCTCGGCCGTGGCGGCGTCGACCTCACCGCGGTGCAGCGGCCCGCAGCACCCGGCGTACGGCCCGCCGGACCCGCAGGGGCAGGGCGCCGCCCGGTCGCCGGGCGCGCTGCTGCGTCGGCCGCGCTTCGCCACGGTGCCCATCCTGCCGTACCGGTCCGGCCCGCCTGCGTCGCACCCGGGCCGGCGTCAGCCGGTGCGGGTGGCGAAGACGACGACGTTGTCGACGTAGCCGCCGGTCCGCTCGTCGAACCGGCCGCCGCAGGTGACCAGCCGGAGGGTGGCGCCGCCCGCCGGGCCGTAGACCAGGCCGGTGGGGAAGCGGTCCTTCGGGTACCTGCCGACACCGTCCACGGAGAACGTCGCGACCCGCGCGTCGGCGCGCGTGACGCGGATCGTCTGGCCCGGCCGCAGCCGGCCGAGGTCGAAGAAGACGGCGGGGCCCGCCGCGGAGTCCACGTGCCCGACGAGCACGGCGGCGCCGGTCTCGCCCGGGCTGGGGCCGTGGCGGTACCAGCCGGCGACACCGGGCCCGGGCGGCACCTCGAGGGCGTTGGCGGCGTCCACGCCCACCGGGACGACCTCGGCCCGGACACCGATCGCGGGAATCTGCACGAGCGTCGGCGTGGCGTGCGGCAACGCCGGCAGGTCCGGCGCGGACCGGGTGGCCGCCGGCGTGGCGGCCCCCGGCTGCGGTGGGCGGGGCGGGTCGGCGGTCAGCCCGGCGATGACCAGCCCGACGCCACCCGCGCCGAGCAGGGCGACGGCCGCGACGGCGGCACCCCGCCGGCGTGTCGTGCCGTGCCACCGCACGTGCTCACCTCCTCCGGGCGGGCGGATGCCCGCCCCGGCTCGTCGCCGGTGCGGGCACCCGTGGCGTGGTCGAGGTCAGGCGACGGCGGACGCGGCGCGCCGGCGGCGCAGCAGCAGGACGCTGCCGAGGGCGGCGGCGCCGAGCAGCGTGCCGCCGGCGGCCAGCGCGCCCGTGCCGTCGGCGCGACCGCCGGTGCCCGCCGCGGCGCCGCCGATCGGGGTGACGGTGAACGTCGCGCTGCCGGCAGCGGCGCCGTCACCGCAGGTGGCGGTCACGGTGTAGGTGCCGAGCGTGAACCCGGCGGTGAACAGTTCGGCGCTCAGTCCGCCGCCCGGGGCGGTCGTGGTGGAGCGGACGTTCTGGTCGCGGTTGGGGCCGGTGACGTGGAAGATCGCGTCACCGGACGCCGGATCGCAGGTTGTGGCGGTGAGCACCACCGTGCCGCCCACCGGCGTGCTGGCCGGCGACACGACGGTCTCGGCGAGCGCGGCGCCCGGCAACAGGAGTACGCCGAGACCCACGCCGGCCGCCGCCGACACGAGGACTGTCTTCGTCTTCATACGCGTCTTCCCTCACTCTTCGTCCGCTGAGCACGTGGGACGTCGTTCGGGTGGCCAACTCCGCGACTAGCACCGGTGTGCCCAACACTAGGGCGGTTGGCCCCCCGATCCGGTGAAAACGAGAAATCTTCGTTGCCGTCACGTGTCCACCCGGGAGGCAGAGGGAGCTGCGAAAACGCCGGATGGTGGATGCTCAGCCGGCCGGGGCGGGCTCCGGCAACGGGGCGCCCGTCTCCAGCAGCGTCTTGAGGCTGGCGAGCAGCTCCGGCCAGCCGCCGCTGCCGTCGAGCTGCCCGCTGATGGCCCGGTGCATCTCGCTGTCGGGCGAGAAGTCGTCGTGCACGACGGTGAGCCGGACGGCCGCGCCGTACGGCTCGATCTCGAAGGTCACCTTCGAGCGGCGCTCGCCGAGCCGGGCGGCCAGTTCCTCCTCCGACCAGCCGAAGTGCGCGGCGTGTTCCGGCTGGAATCCGTGCCAGCTGTAGCTCAGCCGCCGGTACGGCTCGGCCACCAGCACCCGCTGGCCGAGATCGCGGAACTCGCCGCCCGGCGCGTCCTGCCAGAGCACCGGCGAGCCGGCCCGCCAGTCCGACTTCAGGGCGACCCCGCCCCAGTACCGGCGGGTGAAGGCGGGCTCGGTCAGCGCGGCCCACAGCCGCTCCGGGGTGGTGTTGATGTAGGTGGTGTAGACGAACGTGGGGCTCTCCACGGGCGCACCCTCCAATGCTGCGCGCAGGTCGGCGAGCGCCTCGGCCCGCTGACGGTCGTAGCGACTCATCCACCGGTCGGTGATGGCGACGATCGGCGCCGCGTCGAGGTAGTGCAGCTTCTCCCGGCCCTGCCGTCGCGTGATCACGAGGCCGGCCGACTCCAGCACCGCGAGGTGCTTGCTCACCGCCTGCCGGGTCATGCCGAGCCCGGCGCAGAGGTCGCGCAGGCTCTGCCCGTTGCGCGTGTTCAGGCGGTCGAGCAGCCGCCGGCGGCTGACGTCCGCCAACGCCCGGAACACCTCGTCCACGCCCCACCTCTCAAGGCAACCGATCGGTTGCCTGTCACGTTAGGCAGCCGTGCGGTTGCCTGTCAACCGCGTCGCCGCGTCACCCCGCCGTGTGGCAGCGTGGACGGATGCGATCCTCGGTCGACGTGGACCTCGCCCTCCTCGGGGGCGGCGGCGCGGCCTCCCTGGTCCTGGCCGCGCTCGACCGGCACGGCGTACGGGGGCTGCGGATGGCCGTCGTCGACCCCGTGCACCGGCGCGGCCAGGACCGGACGTGGGCGTTCTGGGACCGGCCCGGCGGCGACCTCGACGCGCTGCTGAGCGCGAGCTGGCCCCGCGCCGAGGTGCTCACGCCCACCGGACGCCGGGTGCTCGACCTGGCCCCGCTGCGGTACGCGATGCTCCGCTCCGGCCCCGTCTACGAACGGGCCGCCGCCGCGGAGCGGCGCCTCGGCGCGACCCGCATGGTCACCGCCGTGGACACGGTCGACGACGACGGCGACCGGGTCCGGGTCCGTACCTCCGACGGGCGGACCCTGCGCGCCGGCTGGGTGCTCGACTCACGGCCGTGCCCGCCCGCCCGGCCCGGCCGCACGAACTGGCTGCAACACTTCCGCGGCTGGTGGCTGGAGGCCGACGCCCCGGTCTTCGACCCCGGGCGGGCCGTGCTCATGGACTTCCGCACCCCGCAGCCCGCCCGCGGCGTCTCCTTCGGCTACGTGCTGCCGGTCAGCGACCGGTACGCCCTGGTGGAGTACACCGAGTTCTCACCCACCCTGCTCACCGGCGCCGGGTACGACGCCGCGCTGGCCGGCTACCGCGACCTGCTCGGCCTCGACCCGGCCCGGCTGACCGTGCGCGAGGTCGAGAACGGCGTCATCCCGATGACCGACGGCCCGTTCGTCGCCCGCCCGTCGCCGCGGGTGGTGCGGCTCGGCACCGCCGGCGGCGCCACCCGGCCCTCCACCGGGTTCACCTTCTCCGCCATGCGCCGGCAGGCCGACCAGATCGCCCGTGCCCTCGCCGCCGGGCGCCCGCCCGTGCCGCGACCCGCCTACCCCCGCCGGCACCGCTGGATGGACGCCGTGGCGTTGCGCGCCCTGGACCGGGGATCGGTCGGCGGCCCCCAGTTCTTCGCGCGCCTCTTCGACCGCAACCCCGCCGAGCGGGTGCTGCGGTTCCTCGACGGCACCACGACGCCCGCCGAGGAACTCGCCGTCATGAGCAGCACCCGGCTGCGGCCGATGGTCACCGCCGCCGTGGGGGACGCCGCGCACCGGCTGCGCGACCGGCTGCGCCCGCCCCGACCGGCGCCCCTGGTGCCGGCGCCCGTGCGCGACGGGGCCTCCCCGCCGGAACGGGCCGGCGCCTGAGCGGCCCGCGCCCGGCCGGCGTCGACCCCCTCAGCGGGCTCCGGCGACCGCGTCGCGGATCAGCACCCGCAGGTCCTCCATCGGGTCGCCGTCGCCCGCGGAGAGCAGCGTCTTCGTCGCCGCCACGGTCAGACCCAGGTCCGGATAGGCGTACGCGACGCTGCCGCCGCTGCCGGAGGACCCGAAGGCGCCGTCGGGCTCCAGCGCGTACCCCAGACCCCAGGCCATGTCCTGGCCGAAGACCCACTCCGGGCCGGGGGCCGTGGCGCGGGTCGTGACCTCGCGCAGCCGCGCGGGCGAGATCAGCCGTACGCCGTCCACCTCGCCGATCAGCGCCGCGAACATCCGCGCGACGGCGCGGGCGGACATCGTGCCGGTGGCCGGCACGTCGGCGGCGAGGAAGTCCCGGCGGCGCCCCACCTCGGCGCCCGGCCGGACACCGGGCGGCGCGACCCGGTCGAAGTGCGGCAGGTTGGCGCTCGCGACGTCGAACAGCGCGGACAGGTTGCGGTCCGCGACCGGGGCGACCCGGTCCAGCCGCGTCTCCGGTACGCCGAGGAACAGCTCGTCGGCCACGCCGAGCGGCCCGGCGACCTCCTCGGCGAGCACCTGCGACACGCGCCGGCCGGTCACCCGGCGGACCACCTCGCCGACCAGCCAGCCGAACGTCCAGGCGTGGTACGCGGTCAGCGCGCCGGGCGGTGCGATCGGCTCGGTGTCCGCGACGATCGCGCACATCCGGTCCCAGTCGGTGAAGTCCTCCACCGTGACGTCGGCCGGCAGGGTCGGCACCCCGGCCGTGTGGGCGAGCACGTGCCGCAGGGTGATGGCGTCCTTGCCGTGCCGGGCGAACTCCGGCCACACCTCGGCGATCCGCAGGTCGTAGTCGAGCCGGCCCTGCTCGGCCAGCACGTGCACCACCGTCGAGGTGAGACCCTTCCCGGTGGACACGCTCCAGATCGGCGTGTCCGCGTCGAGCGGCCGCCCCGTGGCCGGGTCGGCCACCCCCGCCTGCACCTCGACGATCGCCCGACCGTCCAGGTACGCGACGACCTGCACAGCCGACTCCCGCCCGTCGGCGACCAGCTCGTCGATCGCCTTCCGCACCCGCGCCCGCAGGCCGCTCCAGTCGTCACTCACGACGATCAACCCTGCCAGAGCGGGCCCCGTGCCGGCGCGGCAATTTCCGCCGGTCGCGTCCGGCCCGGTCGCGGGGGCCGGGCCGGCCGGCGAGCCGCGCCGGCTCCGGGGCCGGCACCCGGCCCCGGCCCGCCGCCACTACCCTCGGCGGGATGGATCTCGACGATCTTCCCCGGGCCCGGTTCGCGTTTCCCGGCCCGCTGCGGGACCGGCTGGTGGCCGCGATCCTCGCCGGCACGAAGACGTCCACCACCGGCCTCCTGCTCGGCTACGAGCGGGAGGGGGAGCCCCTGCCCCGCGTGGGCCAGCGCTCGGTGGTGGTCGACTCCGCGGAGCGACCGGTCGCGGTGATCGAGGTGACCGAGGTGCGGGTCCTCCGCCTCGCGGACGTCGACCTGGCGCACGTGGTCGACGAGGGCGAGGGCGACACGTCGGTGGCCGGGTGGCGGGCCGGGCACGAGGAGTTCTGGCACGGTCCGGAGGTCCGGGCGGAGTTCGGCGACCCCGACTTCACCGTGGACGACGACACGCTCGTCGTGGCGGAGCGCTTCCGGCTGGTGCGGACCCTCGCGTAGGAGGCGGGACACGCGGGGCCCGACCGCGTCCGGCCGCCCCGGCGGCAGGTAGGTTGCCGGCATGGTGGACGCGGGCAACGTGGTGCGGATCTGGACCGACGGGGCGTGCAGCGGCAACCCCGGCCCGGGCGGCTGGGGCGCCGTCCTGCGCTACGGCGCGCACGAGCGCGAACTGTGCGGCGGCGAGGCGACCCCGACCACCAACAACCGGATGGAGCTGATGGCCGCCATCCAGGCCCTGGAGAGCCTCACCCGGCCGGTCACCGTCGAACTGCACACCGACAGCACGTACGTGCGCAACGGCATCACCAGCTGGCTCGCGTCGTGGAAGCGCAACGGCTGGCTCACCGCGGCGAAGCAGCCGGTGAAGAACGCCGACCTGTGGCAGCGGCTGGAGGCGGCGTGCGCGCGGCACCGGGTCACCTGGCTGTGGGTGAAGGGGCACAACGGCCACCCGGAGAACGAGCGCGCCGACGCCCTGGCCAACCGGGGCATGGCCGAGGCCCGGGCGGCGGTCGGCGCCCGCTGACGGCCGCCGTCACCGGTTGGGGTCGACGGCTCCGGAGACGTCGTCCACGTCGTACCCCGCGCGGCTGGTCTCCCGCGCCGGGAGCGTGTCCTCGGCCGGCAGGTCGGCGAGGTCGTCGCCGGTGTCCGCGCCGGGCAGGGACTCGCCGGGCCGGCGCAGCGACGCCTGGAGTGCGGTGGTGCCGTCCGGCTCGTCGGTGCCGGACCGGTCGAAGCGTTCGTCGGTCATGCCGGACTCCTGCCCTCCTCGGCGTCCCGCAAACACGGCCGCCGGGCGGGATCAGCGGGCTGCGTCGGGGTGGCCGGGCATCCCGGAGCCGCCGGCGCTGCTGCCGGAGGCGCCGCCGGCCACGCCGGATCCGTCGTCCTCGGTGACCACGTCCGGCCGTACGTCGGTGTCGTCCGGGGGCGGGACGTCGGTGTCCGCCTCGACCTGGACCAGCCGGGCCTGACCGGCCTCGTCCTCGGCGTGCTCCGGGTCGACCGGCTGCTCGCCCTGCCGCGTTCTGAACCCCACGGTCGCCTCCCGTCCGCGCCGTCTCCGGTCGGCCGTACCTACCCGGGGGCAAACCGGCGAAACGTCAACCGGCCGGACCGGCCGGGGCGACCGGATCGGGGATCCGGTCCGTCCCGACCGGCGGCGTGCCGGGGTCCCGCAGCGTGCGGCGGCGGGTGACGGCGGTGGCGAGGGCGAGCACCAGCGCCGCGCCCACCACCAGGAAGGCGGCCGCGTTGCCGAACCGGTCGTTGACCGCCCCGCTGGTCGCCGCGCCGAGGGCGGTGCCGAGCTGGCCGGCGGTGAGCAGCCAGCCGTACGCCTCGGCGAGCCGTGGCGCGGGTGTGGCCCGGGCGAGGATCTCGTCGGTGACCGCCAGCCAGGGCGCGAGCCCCAGGCCGAAGACGGCCAGCACCACGGCCATCTGCGCGACGGTACGGGGGAGCGGCAGGGCGAGCGAGGTGACCGCCAGCGTCCCGAGCAACCCGAGGTAGGCGGCGCCGGGGGTGCCCGGACGGCCCAGGCGGGCGAGGAGCAGGCCACCGACCAGGCTCCCGGCGGACCAGACGGCGACCAGCATCCCGGCCTGGTCGGGGTGCCCGACGGCGGCCGCGAACGCGGGCACCAGCACCCACATGGCGCCCATGCAGGTGGTGTAGGCGAGGTGCGTGCCGAGCAGCGTCCGCAGGGTGGCCCGGCCCGGCGGGGGAGTCGGGGCGGCCGCCCGGCGGGCGTCCCCCGGAGCGCGGGGGATGACAAACGCGGTGGCGACCAGCGCGGCGGTGCCCACCGAGGCGAAGCCGAGCAACGCGCCCGCCGGGCCGGTCGCCAGGAGACTCAGGGTCACCACCAGCGGTCCGCCCACGTAGAGCAGTTCCTGCGCGACGGCGTTGAGCGCGTAGGCGCGGCCGAGCGCCGGGGCGGGAACGACCACGGCGAGCCGGGCCCGCCCGCTGCCCATCACCGGCGGGCTGGACAGGCCGGCGCCGGCGGCGAACGCCACGAAGACCCACGGGTCGGTGGCGACCGCGAGACCGAGCAGCGCGACCAGGTGGCCGACGCCGCTGGCGAGCAGCACGGGCCGGTCGCCGAGCCGCCTCAGCAGCCGTCCGGCCACCGGGGCGGTGAGGGCCAGCCCGATCCCGCACGCCGCGCTGGCCGCGCCGGCGGCGGCGAAGCTCCCGGTGTTGTGGTGGCCGAGCAGCACGACGAGCAGGTGCCGCATCGCGACCGGCAGGTAGCCGAGGTTCATCAGGACGATGAGGGCCAGCGCCCGACGCGGTACATTCACAGCTTATGTATCTACCCGACGGTGGTGCGACGAACCTCCTCGGCGCGCTGGCGCTCCTCGTCGGCTCGCGGATGCGGGCGGCGGTCACCGGGCCCGCGGGCGCCGGCGGGGCGCTGGCCGAGGCGCTGGTCGTCCTGAAGGACCAGCCCGGCGTGACCGCCGAATGGCTCCGCCAGGTACTCGGCCTCACCCAGCCCGGAGCGGCCCACCTCGTCCGGCGCCTGCGCGAGCAGGGCTGGCTGGAACGCCGGCCCGGCCCGGACGCGCGCAGCCGCGCCCTGCACCTGACCCCGGCGGGCGTCGCGGCGGCGCGGGACGTCCTGCGGGCCCGCGAGGAGGTCCTCGCCGACCTGCTGGCGCCGCTCGACGCCGAGCAGCGGGAGCAACTCGCCGGCATCGCCCGGACCCTGCTGCGCCACGAGGTCACCGACCGGCGCAGCCTCGCGTACCTCTGCCGGCTCTGCGACCGCGCCCACTGCCCGGCCTGCCCGGTCCACGCGGGCCTGCGCGAGGAGCCCTGACCCCCTCCCGTCCCCCGTCGATCTTGCACTTTCGGCCCCCGATCTGCGGCGTTCGTCCCGTATGCCGGGGCAGAAACTGCAAGATCGCGGAGTTGTCAGCGGGGGCGGCGGGGGCGGCGGCGGGCGGGGACGAGCGGCAGGCTCGTCCAGTGCGGCGGGCGGCGCAGGCGTGCCGGCAGCGCCGTACGCGCGTCGCCGCGCGCCGCGTCGAGCTGCGACTGGTGCACGAAGAGGGCGCGGGACAGGTCCGCCCCGCGCAGGTCGGCGCCGCGCAGGTCCGCCCCGGTGAGGTCGGCCAGGTGCAGGTCGGCGCCGCGCAGGTCGGCGCCGATCAGCAGCGCTCCCCGCAGGTTGGCGCGGCGCAGGTCGGCGCGGCGCAGGTCCGCCCCGAACAGGTGGGCGCCCCGGTGGTCCGCCCCCGGCCGCCCGCCGCGGGACCGGGCCGCGTCACCGGCCCGGGACAGCAGCGGGTTGACGCGGTCCCGGTACGCGCCGACGTCCACCGCCAGCAACTCCTCCGGGCTGCCGGCCGTGACGCGCTCGGTCTCCGCGCGGGCCCGCTCCAGCTCCCCGCGCAGCGCCGCCGGCGGATCCAGCGCCAGCGCCTCGGTCAGGTACCACAGCAGTTCGTGCAGCGGCCGCATCACCGCGAACGTGTCGAACATGAGCGTCGCCGTCTCGGGCGCGGCCCGCCAGTCCCGCCCGCCGAAGGTGACCTGGGCGACCTGCTGCCCGGCGCCGAAGCAGTCGAAGACCGTGCAGCCGGGAAAGCCCCGCGCGCGCAGCTCGGCGTGGATCCCGCACCGGTTGTCGGCGCGCAGGTGGGTGCAGGGCCGTCCGGCGGGCTTGTCGACGGCGAAGTCGGCGGACGCCGCGAAGGCGGGGGCGACGCAGCAGAGCCCGAAGCACCGGGCGCAGTCGGCGCGCAGGTCGTCCCGCGTCGACCGCGACGTCTCCGACATGCTGACCGTTCTCCTACCGCTCGACCCGGACGGCCGGCGTGGACGTGCGGGCCCCGCCCCATTGTCCCGCCCCGCGGGGACTCCCGGCACCGCAGGGGTCGGTCGACGCCCGCCGCCGGTCAGCGCGGGTCGGCGGCGGCGGGGGAGCGCGGCCCCGGGGCACGGCCGTCGGCCGCCCGCTGCGGCGCCAGGCACAGGACCGTCCGGCCGCCGTCGGCGCGCCCGTACTTCTGGTCGAAGTGCCGGGCCACGGCCGCGCGGTCACCGTCGGCCGGCTCCACGAGCGCGAACACCCGCGGGGCGGACCGGGGCGTACGCGGCAGCCGGGCCCGGGCGGTCAGCGGCCCGCTCAGGCGCAACGCCCCGCAGTCGATGTAGTGCCGCTCGTCCACCACCACGTACGGCACCTGCACCTCGGCCACGTCGGACTCCCCGTGGCGCAGGGTCACCGTGGTCGACCAGTACCGCTCCAGCGGCAGGGTCGCCTGGTCGTGCTCCCACAGCTCCTCGAAGCGGGCGTGCACGAACCCGCCCCACGGGCTGTCCATGTCCACCTCGAGCTGCGGGACGTTGAACGACAGCTTGCCGATCGGGAAGAACGAGATGAGCGCCTGCCCGTCCCACTGGTAGAGCTGGATCGACGGCGACGCGTCGTAGATGCGCACCTGGAACCGGCCGCGCTCCTCGGGCGTGAGGTCACCGGCGAAGGCGGCCAGGTGGCGCAGGTTGGCCCGGATCTGCCGGGGGACGTTCACCCGCTGCCGCTCCAGTTCCTCCGAGCGCTGCTGCGCCGCGGTGCAGTCGGGGTCGAGCAGGAGCAGCTGCACCTCGGCGCCGCTGCCCAGGGCCGCCCGCATGGCGGCGAGGGTCGCCTCCCGGTGCCGGTCCTCGAGGAGGATGGTCCACGTGTCGAGGATGCGGACCCGCCGGCAGCTGCCGCGCAGCCGGGCGACGAACGCCTGCTGGTCGAAGCTCAGGTGCTCCTGCACGCGGGCCTTGCGGGCTTCCTCGAACAGCGGGTCGAAGATGACGTACGAGATCGCGGCGAGCACCACGCTCGCGCCGAGGTTGAGCAGCAGGTCGCTGAGGAAGCCGCTGCTGCGCCACGCGGCCAGCAGCATGACGGCGGCCGCACCGAGCAGGCCGCCACCGATCACGAACGCCCTCCGCTGCCGGGGCGTACGACCCCCGCGCCAGCCGTCCGCCCGCCGCATCCGGCCCCCTTCCGGCCCGGCCGCCGGTGCCGGCGCCGGTGATCACGTGGAACGACGAGAGGATACGTGCCCGCTTTGGCGATCGCTGTCCCGTTCGTGACCACGGCCCGCGGTCGTCGTCCGGGCGGTTCGGCGGCTGGGGGCCGCCACGGCCGCCGCGTACGGTGACCGGCGTCGACCCGGAGGGAGGGGTCAGCTCGGTGCGACGCGCCGCCAGTCGTCCGTGGTGAGCGCCGCCGCCTGGGGGCCCATCATGAGCATGCCGCCGTCGACCGGCCAGGACGCGCCGGTGACGTACGCGGCGGCGGGTGAGGCGAGCAGCGCCACGACGGCCGCCACCTCCCGGGCGTCACCCGGCCGCCCCACGGGTATGCCCGGGCGTTCCTGGGTGAACGGGTCGACGTCCTCCTGCCCGGTCATCGGGGTGGAGATCTCGCCCGGCGCCACCGCGTTGACGGTGATCCCGTCGGCGGCCAGCTCCTGTGCCATGACCTTGGTGAGCAGCCCGAGGCCGCCCTTCGCCGCGCAGTACGCGGCCGACCCGACGCGCGGCGCGTGCTCGTGGACGCTGGTGATGTTGACGATGCGCCCGCCCCGGCCGGCCGCGCGCATCCGGCGGGCGGCCCGCTGCGCGCAGAGGAAGGGCCCGTCGAGGTCGACGGAGAGCACGTCGCGCCACTGCTCCCAGCCGGTGTCGACGAAGGGGACCGACGCGCCGGTGCCGGCGTTGTTCACGAGCATCCCGACACCGCCGAGCCGGTCGGCCAGCTCGTCGACGACTCCCGCGGCGTCCGGCAGCCGGGTCAGGTCCATCTCGGCGACCTCGCAGCGGCGGCCGGCGGCGCGCACCCGCGCGGCCGTCCGATCGGCGCCGGCGGGGTCGCCGTACCAGGTGATGCCGACGTCGAAGCCGGCCTCGGCGAGGGCCACCGCGCAGGCCTTGCCGATGCCGGAGTCCGCGCCGGTGACGATGGCGATCCGGGGATAGTCCTCGAAGCGTGCGGGCATGCCGGGCGCAGTACCCGGTTGCGTGCGGCGGAATCACCCGTCGGGCCGGCGGACCGGTGCGGCGGCGACGCCCCGGGCGCGTCGTGCGATGATCCGTGGCCGGAGTTCGGAGGGCCGGTGGCGGCCGAGGGGGTGCGCGTGCAGGTACGGCGGATCGGGCCGGAGCTGGTCGAGGCGGCGGCCGACGTCCTGGCCGACGCCTTCGAGGGGTACGCGTGGACCACCTGGACGGTCGCCGCGGACCGGCACCGGGAGCGCCTCGCCGCGCTGTTCACGCTGACGATCGGGACGGTCGGCCTGCCGTACGGCGACGTGTGGGCCGCCCTCGACGCCGACGGGCGGCCCGCCGCCGTGGCGGTGTGGATGCGGCCGGACCGCCCGGTGCCGGACGAGGTCTGGGCGGCCGTGGCCGCCCGCGACGCCGAACTGGCCGGCGACCGGTACCCGGACATGGTCGCGGCCGAGGCCGCCTGCGCCGCGCTGAGGTCCGCCGAGCCGGCGTTCCTGCTGGCCAGCGTGGGCGTACGCCGGGACCGGCAGGGCCGCGGCCTGGGCGGTCAGGTGCTGCGGCCGGGGCTGGCCGAGCAGGACCGGGCCGGGGTGCCGGCGGTGCTGGAGACCTCGTCGCCGGCGAACGTGCGGTTCTACGAGCGGGTCGGCTTCGCGGTGACCGGGAGCGTCGAGGTGCCCGGGGGCGGTCCGACGGTCTGGGCGATGCGCCGGCCGCCCGGCGGCGACGCGACCGGCGGACCGCGGGCGTGACGCGGCGGGGGCGTGGAGCGGCGCGGGTGTAAGCGCGGCCGCCCCGGGTAGCCGAGCGGCATGCAGCTGGTGGAGGAGTCGCCGTACCGGTTCCGGATCGACCAGCAGGACCCGATGCGGGTGCCGGGCGTCGTCTTCGCGACCCGGTCGCTGCTGCCCGACGCGGGCGCGGACAAGTCCCTCGACCAGGTGGCGAACGTGGCGACCCTGCCCGGGATCGTCGACGCCTCGTACGCGATGCCGGACGTGCACTGGGGCTACGGGTTCCCCATCGGCGGGGTGGCCGCGACCGACGTCGCGCGCGACGGGGTCGTCTCGCCGGGCGGTGTCGGCTTCGACATCTCCTGCGGCGTACGCCTGCTCGCCGCCGACCTCGACCGCGCCGAGCTGGCGCCCCGGATGGAGGGCGTCATGGACGGGCTCGCCGCGTCGACCCCGCGGGGGATGGGCAAGGGCGCCGTCTGGCACCTCACGGACCGGGCGGAACTCGACGGGGTGCTGCGCGGCGGCTCCCGCTACGCCGTGGAGCGCGGCTTCGGCGTCGAGCGGGACCTGGAGCGCTGCGAGGACTACGGGGCCGTCGACGACGCGGACCCGCACGCGGTCAGCGACCGCGCGGTGGAGCGGGGCGCCCGCCAGGTGGGCAGTCTCGGCTCCGGCAACCACTTCCTCGAGGTGCAGGCCGTCGAGGAGGTGTACGACGACGCCGTGGCGGCGGCGTTCGGACTCCACCCCGGCCAGGTCTGCGTGATGATCCACTGCGGGTCGCGCGGGCTGGGTCACCAGATCTGCACCGACTACGTGCGGGGCATGGAGAAGGTGATGTCGCGCTACGGCATCCACGTGCCGGACCGGCAGCTCGCGTGCGCGCCGGTGTCGTCGCACGAGGGCCGGGCCTACCTGGGGGCGATGGCGGCGGCGGCGAACTACGCCCGCGCCAACCGGCAGTTGCTCACCGACGCCGCCCGGAAGGTCTTCGCGCGGGAGACCGGGCGCGAGCTGGATCTGGTCTACGACATCTCGCACAACCTCGCCAAGATCGAGGAGCACGACGTGGACGGCGTCCGGCGCCGCCTCTGCGTGCACCGCAAGGGCGCGACCCGGGCGCTGCCGCCGGGCCACGAGGACCTGCCCGCCGACCTGCGCGACGTGGGCCAGCCCGTGCTCATCCCCGGCTCGATGGGCACCGGCTCGTACGTCCTCACCGGCGTGCCCGGCTCGCCGGCGTTCGCGTCCACCTGCCACGGCGCCGGCCGCGTCCAGAGCCGGAAGCAGGCGGTCAGGGCCGAGAAGGGCGCCGACCCGCGGCGGCAGCTGGAGGCGCAGGACATCGCCGTACGCGGTGTCTCCCGGCGAGGGCTGGCCGAGGAGATGCCGGCGGCGTACAAGGACGTGACGGCCGTGGTGGAGTCCGCCGAGGGCGCCGGGTTGTGCCGGAAGGTGGCCCGGCTCGTGCCGATCGGGGTGGTCAAGGGCTGACGGCGGCCCGCGCGGGCCGATCCCCGCCCGGCGGACGCGGTGTACCCGCCGGGTCAGACGTCCAGGGTCACGGCGCACGACCAGCCACCGGTGTCCGGCCCGAAGCGCAGCTCGTGCAGGGACACGGCCTTCGGCACCGCGCCGACCAGCTCGACGTCCGCGGTGCCGGTCACGCGCCAGCGCACCCGCAGCCCGCCGCTGCCGTCGTCGGTCACCTCGGTGGTCAGTGGCAGCTCGTCGGCCGTGTCCATCCGGAAGATCACCTCGTCGAGGACGCTCACCAGCAGGTCCGCGTCGTCCCCGGCCGGCGCCGCGAACTCGCGCTCGGCGCCCGGCCGGGCGCCGGCGGTGTCGGTGAAGGTCTCGACGAGCGCCGTGACGGCTTCCGCCACGCAGTCCTCCCGGGTCGGCGCCCACGCCTCGATGCGCACGTCGGCGGTGTGCGGCACGCACCGGTGCCCCCGCTCCGCTGGCTGCTCCATTCCCCGATCATCCGGTACGGCCCGCCGCCTGACCGGCCGTCCACCACTCCGAGACGACCGGGCGTCCCGGACGTGGCTCCGGGGGATCCCGGAGCGGTCCCGGAAACCCCGCGCGGGAGGTGGCCCGCCGCCCAATAAGAAGAGAGGCTACAGGTAGCCAATCTTCTGGAGGTGACCGTCATGCCCGTCCGGCGACGTTCCGCGCGCCGCATCCTGCTCGGCGTCCTCGCGGTCGTGCTGGTCGTCTGTTGCGGCGGCGTCGCGGTGGCCGGCTGGGTCGTCGCCCGCGGCGGCACCGACACGGTCGGAAAGGTCGACTTCGTACGGCCGCTGGCCGTGCCGCCGCTGGCGACGTCCCGGACCGACGAGCGGGGCCGCCGCGTGTTCGACCTGCTCGCCCGTGACGGCCGACGCGACTTCCGGGGCGACGGCCGGCTGACCCGCACCGCGGGCTTCAACGGCGACTTCCTCGGCCCGACGCTGCGGGCGAAGCGGGGCGAGGAGGTGGTCGTCAACGTCGTCAACCGGCTCACCGAGGAGACCAACGTGCACTGGCACGGGATGCACCTGCCGGCCCGGATGGACGGCGGCCCGCACCAGTTGGTCCGCCCCGGAGCCACCTGGTCGCCGACGTGGCGGGTGGACCAGCCGGCGGCCACCCTCTGGTACCACCCGCACCCCCACGGCCGTACCGAGGAGCACGTCTACCGGGGGCTCGCCGGCATGTTCATCCTCGACGACGACCGGGAGGCGGCGCTGCCCCTGCCCCGCCGCTACGGCGTGGACGACATCCCGGTGATCGTGCAGGACCGGTCGTTCTCCCGCAGCGGCCAGTTCCGCAAGACCCGCAACATGATCTCCAGCATCGGCGTGCTCGGCGACACCCTGCTCGTCAACGGCACCGTCGCGCCCTACCTCGACGTGCGCACCGAGCGGGTACGACTGCGGCTGCTGAACGGGTCGACGGCCCGGACGTACGACTTCGGCTTCGCCGACGACCGCGCCTTCGCGCTGATCGCCACCGACGGCGGTCTGCTCGACCGGACCGCCCGGCTGCACCGCGTACGCCTCTCGCCCGGCGAGCGGGCCGAGATCGTGGTGGACGTGCGCCCGGGGGAGCGGACCACACTGCGCAGCTTCCCGCCCGACCTCGGCGCGGACGCCCTGAGCCGGCGCTTCGCCGGCGGCGTGGACCGCTTCGACGTGCTGCAACTGCGTGCCGCGTCCACGCTGGCCGACGCGCCGCCGGTGCCCGACGCGCTGGTGCCACCGGACCGGCTCGATCCCGCCGCGGCGGCGACCACCCGGTCGTTCGTGCTGAGCGGCCGGACGATCAACGACCGGTCGATGGACATGGGACGGATCGACGCCGCGGTGACCCGGGGCAGCACCGAGATCTGGGAGGTGGTCAACCGCGACGGCACACCGCACAACTTCCACGTCCACGACGTGCAGTTCCAGGTGCTGTCGGTCGACGGTGGCGCGCCGCCCCCGGAGCTGTCCGGATGGAAGGACACCATCTTCCTCCCTCCACACCGGCCGGTGCGCCTCATCATGCAGTTCACCGACCACAGCGACCCGGACATGCCGTACATGTTCCACTGCCACCTGCTGTGGCACGAGGACGCCGGGATGATGGGCCAGTTCGTGGTGGTCGAGCCCGGCCAGCGACCCGGCCGCCCGCCGGCCGGCGGCCACGCCGGGCACGACTGACCGCGGGCGGCCACGCGGGGCACGACCGACGGCACGCGGGGCGCGACCGACCCGGGCGGCGGCGCGCTAGGGTCACCCGGTGAAGATCACGAAGTTCACCCACTCCTGCGTCCGCATCGAGCACGACGGTGGGGTGCTCGTCATCGACCCGGGAACGTGGAGCGAGCCGGCGGCCCTGGCCGGCGCGGACGCCGTCCTGGTCACCCACGAGCACAGCGACCACGTCGACGCGCTCCGCCTGGCCGGCCTCGGCGTGCCGGTGTACGCCCCGGAGGGCGCCCACCTGCCCGAGCTGGGGTCGGCGGCGGTGATCCCGGTACGCGCCGGCCAGCGGTTCACCGCCGCCGGTCTCCCGGTGGCCGCGGTCGGCGGGCGGCACGCGGTCATCCACGACGGGCAGCCGGACTGCGTCAACCTCGGCTACCTGGTCGCTGACGACGTCTACCACCCGGGTGACTCGCTGCACGTGCCGGACGAGCCCGTGGGGACACTGCTGATCCCGGGCCACGGGTCGTGGATGCGGCTGAGCGAGGCCATCGAGTTCGCCCGGGCCGTGGGCGCGCCCCGCGCGTACACCATCCACGACGCGCAGGTCAACGAGCGCGGACTGGCCAGCGTCACCGGCTGGTTCGCCGAGACCGTCCCCGGCTACCGCCACCTCGCGCCGGGCGAGACCGCCTGACCGGAATCGGGCCGGCCGGCCTCCGGGTCCGGCCGGCCCGCCGGCGCCTCCTCCGGGACGTCGAACGCCGGCGCGGCGCCGGTCAGCACCGCGTGCGCGCCCGGCGTCGCCCCGATCGCGGCCAGTTCCGTCCGTAGCGTGTCGACGAGCCGGGCGACGTCCGCACCGGCCGTCGCGTGCAGCCCCTCGGCCACGATCAGCACCCGCGACGTCTGCGCCCGTACCGCCGACCAGCCGCTCTGCCGGTTGGTCCAGCGCCGCGCGTGGGCGCGCCCCGCCGCGTCGGCGAACGTCACCTCGCCGGGCTCCGGGTGTTCGACGCCGCCGGCGAAGGTCACGTACTCCTCGTCGCCGCGGGCGTGCCGCACCGTGAGGTCCCCGCTGATCCGGTCGGTGTCCAGCACGGCGACCGGGACGGCGTACGCCACCGAGATCGCGTTGCAGAGGTCCACGAGCGGATGCACCCGGGGCAACTCGCCGTCGAGCCGCAGCCGTCGCAGCAACGCCTCCGCGGCGCACCGGTACTGCGTCGGCTTCAGGCCCGTCGCGGCGAAGGCCCGCCGCCACGCCTGGATCTCCGGGAAGCCCGCCTCCGGACCGGTCGCCAGACGGGCGCGGGCGCGGTCGGTGAACGCCTCGACCCGCGACGCCACGGCGAGGTCCGTGGTGATGCCGGCGGCGACCACGACGCCGGCCACGAGGTCCGGGAAGGCCGCCCGGACCGCTGCGGAGTGCTGGAAGCGCACAGGATGCTCCTATCGGTCGGTGAGGACGAGCGAGACGCCGAGCGCCACGAACGTGCCGGCGACGGTACGGCGCAGCCAGGTGGTGACCCGCGGGCGGGCGAGCACCCGGTCCCGCACCGCGGCGGCGGCCACCCCGTAGCCGCTGAACACCACCAGGGTGAGCAGCATGAACACCAGACCGGCCCCGAGCATCCCGCGGGTGGCACCGGCGCCCGCCGGATCGACGAACTGCGGCAGGAACGCCACGAAGAACAGCGTCGGCTTGGGGTTGAGCAGGTTCACGAGCACCGCGGTGACGATCACCCGCAGCGCCGAGCGGGGCGTCGGGTCGGCCGTCGGGGTGAACGCGGTGCGGTCCCGGATCGTCGACCAGGCGACGTAGAGCAGGTACGCCACCCCCGCGTACTTCACCGCGTGGAACGCCGTGGCGCTGGCCGACAGCAGGGCGGCCAGCCCGGTGACCGCCGCGAGCAGGTGCGGCACCGTGCCCAGCGTGCACCCGACCGCGGCGATGAGGCCGGCCCGGGCTCCCCGGGACAGCCCGGCCGACAGCGTGTAGATCACCCCGGTGCCCGGGGTGACGACCACGACGAGCGTGGTGACCAGGAATGCGATGCTCACGACGATCCTCTCCGGTGCGGTGGCGGCACGTGTCGCCCCCCGCACCACTCTGCTGGCAGGATGGTCCGATGAGCAGGGCCAAAACGCACTCGCGCGACAGGTCCAAAAGCGGGGCCGCCGGCGGTGCAGTCGTCGCCCCCCGCGACGGCCTTCGCCGACCGGGCGGCACGACGGCGACGCCCCGCGCCGCGGGATCGGACTTCCTGCACCTCGACATCGCCGAGGCGTCGCCGGGCGGGCGGGCCGCCTGGCTCGCCGACCGCCTGCGCGAGGCGATCGGCGACGGGCGGGTCCCCGTCGGCGGTCGGCTGCCTCCCACCCGGGTTCTCGCCGCCGACCTCGGCGTCTCCCGGGGCGTGGTCACCGAGGCGTACCAGCGGCTCGCGGAGGAGGGGCGCATCGCCGGTCGGGGCCGCGCCGGCACGGTGGTGGTCGCCGCCCCGCCGCCGGCCCGCCCGGCCGTCACGGTCGCCCCGCCCGCACCGGCCGCGCTCTTCCCGTCCGCGCCGGGCAGCGACGTCTTCGACGCCGTACGCACCCTGCCCGCGCGGATCGACCTGACCCCCGGCGTGCCCGACCTGGCGGCGTTCCCCCGCGCGGACTGGCTGCGCGCCGAGCGGGCCGTGCTGCGGCGGCTCGCGGCGGCCGACTTCGGGTACGGCGACCCGTGCGGCGCGCCGGCGCTGCGCGCCGCGGTGGCCGCCTGGCTGGCCCGCAACCGGGGCATCGCCGCCGACCCGGCCGAGGTGGTCGTCACCGCCGGGGTGTCCCAGGCCCTCGGCCTGCTCGCCCAGGCGCTGCGCGCCAGCGGCATCGACCGGATCGCCGTGGAGGAGCCGGGGTCGCTCGGCGTACGCCAGCACCTGAACAACTGGGGCATGGCCACCCCGCCGGTCGCCGTGGACGCGGCCGGGCTGCGGGTGGACGACCTGGCCGCCACCGGCGCCCGCGCCGTCATGCTCACGCCCGCACACCAGTTCCCGACCGGCGTGGTGCTCGACGGCGACCGCCGACGCCGGCTCGTCCGGTGGGCCCGCGACGGCGGGCTGATCGTGGAGGACGACTACGACGCCGAACACCGCTACGACCGGCCGCCCGTACCGGCGCTGCGTGGCCTGCTCCCGGAGCACGTCTGCTACGCCGGCAGCGTGTCGAAGCTGCTCGCCCCCGCGCTGCGGGTCGGGTGGCTGCTCGTACCGCCCCGCTACCGGGACGCCGTGGTGGCCGCGAAGCGCAACGCCGACCTCGGCACCTCGGTGCTGCCGCAACTGGTGCTCGCCGAGCTGATGACCACCGGCGCCCTGGAACGGCAGTTGCGGCTGCTGCGCCGCCGCCACGTACGCCGCCGTGACGCGATGGTCGACGCGGTCGCCCGGCACCTGCCGGGCGCGACGGTGCACGGCGCGGCGGCCGGCCTGCACCTGATGCTCACCCTGGACGGCCCGGTGGCCGACACCGACCTGGCGGCCGCGGCCCTGGACCGTGGGGTGAAGGTGCACCCCCTGTCGTGGCACTGCCAGCGGGAACACCCGCCGGGGCTGGTCCTCGGCTACGCCGCCAACTCCGTCACCGACATCGAGGAGGGCGTGGCGGCGGTCGCCGCCGCGTGGCGACGGCTGCGCGGCCGGTGACGGGTGCCGACGGGGTCACGCCGGGACGCGCGGACCGCCGGCCGCCGCCCCGCCGTCGCCCGCCCGCGGGGTGTGCGGCGCCGTCTCGCGGTGCGGCACGCTCCCGCGCGGACACGCCCGGACGCTTCCGCCCGGCAGCTCCGGCGCGCTCTCGCGCGGCGACGCCGGCCTGCTTCCGCCCGGTGGCGCCGGCGCGCTCTCGCGTGGCAGCACCGTGTGTGGGGCGACGATCTCGGCCGGCGGGAGGTCCGGGCAGGCGATGCGGGCGACGATCCGGGTGACGGCGGCCCGGGCGATGACCTCCGCGTCCGGGACGACGGTGCTCAGCGACGGCCGGACGTACCGCCCCTCCTCGGTGCCGCCGAACCCGATGACGGCCACGTCGTCCGGCACCCGTAGTCCGGCGTCGGTGGCGGCGCGTATCGCGCCGACCGCGAGCGGGTCGCTGTAGCAGAAGATCGCGTCGGGGGGCGGGTCGTGGGCGAGGAGCGACCGGGCGGCGTGGTAGCCGTCCGTCCGTTCCGGCCGAGCCGTGGCGCGGACGTAGGCGGCCGGAGCGTCGATCCCGGCCCGCCGGAGGGCCTGCCGGTAGCCGGCGGTGCGGGACCGGGACGGCCCGGGGTCGGCGCCGATGGCGGCGATCCGGCGGCGCCCGAGGGCCAGCAGGTGCGCGGTGGCGTCCCGGGCCGCCCGGACCATGTCGACGCCGACCCGGTCGCAGCGGTCGTCGCGGCCCTCCCCGAGCAGCACGAGCGGCGTGCCGGCGGTGACCTCGGCGTCGAGCACGTCACGCGGTGGGGCGTTCGTGCCCAGCAGGATCCCGTCGGCCGGGACGTCGCGCCATGCCGCCGTGACGCCGCGAGCGGGCCCGCGCGGCGCGACGACGACCCGGTGGCCCCGCTGCGCGGCGGCGCGGAGGATCGCGCGCGCCACCTCGTCCAGGTGCGGGGTGTCGACGACGAGGGCGAGCAGGCCGGTGCGGCCGGTACGCAGGTGCCGGGCGGCCAGGTGGGGGCGGTAGCCGAGCTGGCCGATGGCGTCGCGGACCCGCCGGCGCAGCGCGTCACTGACGCCCGGGCACCCGTTCACGACATTGGACACCGTCTTGGCCGAGACCCCGGCGAGCCGGGCCACGTCCTTGAGGGTGACCCCCATCGCGCCTCCTCCCGCTCGTCCGCACGCCGCGCCGGTCACCGCGCCCTCTACACCGGCGAAACGGTTTCGCTGGTGTAGCCACGACGCTCGCAGAGGCTGTTACACCTGTCAAGGCGTTACGGTGGTGTCGAGATCGAGGAGGCGGCGGTGCACGACGAGGAGGCGCGGGTCCCACCGGCCGTCCGGCTGGTGCGGGACTTCGTGAACACGTACGAGCCGCAGGTGGACGAGGAGGCCCTGACCGCGCCCGAGCGGCTGCGCGACTGGTTCGCCGACCGGGGGCTCGTCCCGGCCGACGCGCGGCTGCGTCCCGCGGACCTCGCGTTGGCCATCACCGTCCGGGAGGGGCTCCGGTCCGTGCTGCTCGGCCACGCCGGCCACCGTGCCGACCCGGCAGCCCTCGCGGACCTCGACCGGGCCCTGGCCGCGGTGCCCGTACGGATGACGTTCGCCGACGGGGGCCCACGGCTGGCGGCGGCCGGCGGTGGCGCCCTCGGATCGGCGCTGGCCCAGATCCTCGACGCGGTGCGGCGCTGCGCCGAGGAGCAGACGTGGACGAGGCTCAAGGTGTGCGACCGCGACACCTGCCGCTGGGCCTACTACGACGCGTCCCGCAACCAGGCCCGGCGCTGGTGCTCGATGGCCGGGTGCGGCAACTACGTGAAGATGCGGCGCGCCTACGCCGCCCGGAAGCGGCGGACCGGCGCGGCATCCGGCCAGGATTCCGCCGGCGTCGACACGACCCCGTGAGGGCGGGCGCGGCCCGCCGGTGACGGGGCCCGCGCCGGCCCGACGGTGACGCGGCCGGCGCTTGCCCGACGGTGACGCGCGCGCCGGCCCGGCGAGGGAGCCCGGCGCGGGCGGGGAGGCTACGAACGGGGCGTGGCGGCGTCGGCGTCCCGGGGCCGGACGGCGCACACCTCGCGGAGTGCGCTCAGGGCTCCCCGTGGTTGCCCGCCCAGTGACCGCCCACCGCCGGGCTGTCCGCCTGGATGGGGACGGCGTTGCCGTCCAGGTCGTTCTCGACGACCCGGCAGTTGAGGCAGCTTCCCCGCTCGGTGATCCACAGGCCGTGGGTCTGCGTGCCGGGGCCGTTGTCGCGGATCAGGTTGCCGCGGATCGTGAGGGAGTCGACGGTGGCGTTGAGCGTGACGCCGGCCCGGTTGGCCGGCGGGTCCGGCAGCTCGTACGGGGTTCCGGGCAGCGGGGTGTCGGCGCTCCAGCCGGTCCGGACGCCGGGGCGCACGGGCGCGAGCGTCAGGGTGTTCTCGTCGTTGGCGGCCACCACGGCGTACCGGTCGCCGACGCGCAGCACCTTGCCCCGGTGCCCGTCCTTCGGCCAGGACGCCTCCCGGTCGATGACGGTCGTGTCGCTGTAACGGACCGACCCGCCTCCGCCGCTGGTCGCCGGCGCGCACTGGCGGCCGTTGTTGCGGACGCGGTTGTTGATGACGACGCTGTCGCGCAGCGGTCGGTCGAAGCGGAGCCCGTCGAGGCTGTTGCCCCAGATGTCGTTGCTCTCGATGACGATCTCCTCGGCGGTGGTCTGGTCACCGTCGCCGAGGTCCTGGTGGTGGTAGCCGTAGCGGCCGTTGCCGCTGATGCGGTTTCCGCGCACCGTGTACGGGCCGCACGTGTTGCCGATGCTGACGCCGTCGCGCAGGTTGCCGTCGATGACGCAGTCGGTGAGCAGCCCGCCCTTGCCGGGGATGCCGGTGGTGCCCTTGGCGGAGACCTGGAAACCGGCCTCGAGGTTCCCGGTCATCGTGCAGCCGGTGACGATGAGCCCGTCGGCGCCCCAGTCGGAGATGCCGAACCGGTTGCCCTGCGCGTGGCACCCGATGATCCGGATGCCGCGCGGCTGCGGGCTCGCCGCGTTCTGCATCTCCAGGAAGATGCCGTTGGTCGCGTTGCCCACGGCGCTGCAGTTGGTGATCGTCAGCCGTTCCACGCTGCCCCACCCGCCGACGCCGATGCCGATGCCGGCGCCGCCCATCTCGAGCCCGCTGTCCAGCCGGCCGCACCCGACGACCCGTACGGCGTCGATCAGCGTGTCCTGGAGGAAGTCGCAGCCGAACCCGGTGGCGGCCGTGTGGTGGATGTACAGGTTGCGGAAGAGGCCGCCGATCACGTACTGCAGGCCGAGGCCCTTGGCGAGGGGGCTGTAGGCGGCCGTCGACACGCCCGATCCGTCGATCTCGAAGTCGGCGAACGTGCAGTAGGCCAGGTGCCGGTCCGGGCTCGCGCCGTGCAGTTGCGCCGTGTAGAACGCGAGCGGCACCGGTTCGGCCCGGTTGCCCTCGTTGCTGAGGAGGAACCGGGTGGCGCCCGGCCCCGCGCCCATCAGCGACACCCCGCTGCGCCACACCGTGCCGGCGTCCCGGATCAGGTAGACGCCGGGAGGGCAGTAGATGACCCGGGCCCGCCCGTCGGCGTCGTACGCGTCGCCGAGGCGGTCCACGAGCGCCGCGAGCGCCGGCTGGTCGTTGGTCGTGCCGTCGCCGGTCATGCCGTTCTCCCGGGCGTCGGACATGAGCGGCGCGCCCGCCACGGCGTGCGGACGGATGCCGGCGGCCGTCGTGGTCATCTGCTGCGGCATGGCCCCCTCCTCTGTGCCGAAGGTACGGCCGGCCGCCGGGCGGTGGAGTCGGAACGGAGGAGACGGGACGGCGGCGGACGGGCCGGGACGAGGGGCCCGGACCGGCGTCGTGCCGGCCCGGGCCCGTCGCCGCCGGTTCAGCGCAGGGCGCCGCCGGTTCAGCGCAGGGCGTCGCCGTGGGCGTCGTGGCTGCGGCCGGCGCCGTGCGACCTGCCGGGGCCGCGCGGCACGCCGTTCACGGCCGAGGTGTCGTACGCGAACGTGATCATCGCGGTGGCGATGGCGTCCGCGTTGACGTCGAGCGCGTACGTGTTGACGTTGCCGTACAGGTCGTACTCGGCGTCGAGTTGCGCGTACAGGCTCGCGTCGCCGCCGTCGGCGACCGGGTCCAGGCTGTCGCACGGCTCGTGGTAGCACGGGTCGTACTGGGCGCCCGCCACGCCGCCGTAGCGGGCCACGTCCTCGTCGGTCTTGAGCACCTCGGCGCCGGTGAAGAGCCCGCCGGCGGGGATGCCGACGGCGATGAACGGACCGTAGTCGGAGCGGCCGGTGAAGTCGGCCGGGTTGGTCGGCAGCCCGCGGCTGGCGAAGAAGGACTCGAAGACGTCCTCGATCTGGGCCGAGCCGGCCGGGCCGGGGCCGGCGCCGGTCTGCGCGGAGTCGTCGCCGTCGTAGACGCCGAAGACGTAGTTGGGCGAGCCGATCATGTCGAAGTTGAGGTACAGCGCGATGTCGTCGACCTGCTCCTCGCTGAGGCTGTCGACGTAGACGGTGGACCCGACGAGGTTGGCCTCCTCGGCGCCCCACCACGCGAACCGGAGCCGGTTGTTCGGCTTGACCTTGGCCATCTGCAACGCGACCTCGAGGAGCGCGGCGCTCCCGGTGCCGTTGTCGTTGATGCCCGCCGTGTCGGGCTCGGAGTCGAGGTGCGCCCCGGCCATCACCACGTTGTCGCGCCGGCCGGTGCGGCTCTCCGCGATGACGTTCTCCGTCTCGCGGACCTCGGAGGTCGTCTGCGCGGTGATCCGCACGGTGAGGTCCGGCGTGGCGGCGAACTGCTCGCCGAGGTAATAGGAGACCGACACGGCCGGGATGCCCACCGGCTCGCCGAGCGTGCCGGCGAACAGCGCGTAGCGGTCGACGTTGGTCACCGGGTCGCCGTCGCCCTGGTTCATGAGGATCGCCCCGATCGCGCCGGCGGCCTCGGCGTTGACCACCTTCTGCCCGAACGGGCAGCCGCCGCGCTGCAACAGCGCGATCCGGCCGGTCACCGCCGGCGTGAAGTCGCTCGCCTCGCAGCCCGACGTGGACGCCCGGGGCGGGGTGAGGGCGAGGTCGACCGGTACGACGAGACCCGTGACGTCCCCCGCTCCCGAGAAGTCCATGAGGTCGTAGTCGGTGCCGTCGGTGTAGCTCGTCGCCGGCGGGGGTGCCACGCGGGTGAACGTGGACCCGAACTCCTCGAAGAAGTTGAACTCGAAGGGCTGCCGGGTGACCGTGTAGCCGGCCTTCGCGAGCGTGCGTGCCACGTAGTCCGCGCTCGCGTCGTACCCCGGCAGGCCGGAGGCACGGTTGCCGCCGTTGGCGTCGGCGATGGCCTGGAACGCGTCGAGGTGGCGGAGGATCCCCTTGAGGGTGACCGCCTTCGTGAGCTTCCGGGCCGAGTTGTTGTTGGGATGGGCCTGGACCGGGCTGGCCAGCGCCAGCGATCCCGTCAGGGTCGCCGCCAGCGCCGAGGCCAGCACCCGTCGGACTCTCCGAGACACCACGATGTGCCCTCTCTCGCTGCCACGTCCGGCCGCCGTCGCCCCCGTGCCGGACGAACCTCGACCGTCGCACACGACATCGATGATCAGCACGGACGTTCGGACGAAAGCTTCGCCCGTCGAGCGGGACGACCGCGGCGCGGGTGCGGGTGGACGGTCCCGGATGGATCCCCAGTACTCGTAATTTACGAAATAATATTGACACGTCCTCGTAACCGGATGGAGGATCCGTGGCGACACGGATCAGGGGCGCGCGACCGGAGCCGGCGGCCCGCCGTCGCGCCCGCCACCCCCGGCAGCGAAGGAATCCGATGTGAAACGACACGCGCTCACCGCCCTGCTGGCCCTCACGGCCGGCCTGCTGGTCGCACCCCCACCCGCGCACGCCGCGCCGGCGACCGGCGCCCCCGCCCGGACGGCGACCGAGCAGGTGTTGAGCCCCACGCCGTACCAGGGCTGGAACACCTACTTCGGCCTCGGCGGCAACTTCACCGAACAATCCGTACGCGAGGTCGCCGACGCCCTCGTCTCCCGCGGCCTGGCCCGGGCCGGCTACGACATCGTCTGGCTCGACGGCGGCTGGCAGGACCCGGAACCCCGGACGCCCGCCGGTGACCTGCGGGCCGACCGGACCCGCTTCCCCAACGGGCTGAAGCCCCTGGTCGACTACATCCACGCCAAGGGCCTGCGGGCGGGCATCTACACCGACGTGGGGCCGTACATCCCCGGCCGGTGCGGCCTCGGCAGCGGCGGCGGCTACTACCAGCGCGACGCCGACCAGTTCGCCGCCTGGGAGTTCGACGCGGTCAAGGTGGACTTCCTCTGCGGGATCGCCGCCGACCTGGACCCGAAGACCGCCTACACGGAGTTCGCACGGGCGCTGCGGAACAACGCCAGCGGCCGTCCGATGATCTTCAACCTGTGCAACCCGGTCACCTCACCGGACTGGGGCGACTACCCGGAGGAGCAGCAGTCCACCTACTCCTGGACGTACGCCCCGGAGATCGCGCAGTCCTGGCGGACCTACACCGACGTGGGCTTCGTCGGTGACATCAAGTTCACCGACGTGCTGCGCAACTACGACGCGAACGCGCGGCACCCCGAGGTCGCCGGGCCCGGCCGCTACAACGACCCGGACTACCTCGCCCCGCAGCTCGGCATGACCGACGAGGAGTTCCGCACGCAGATGACGCTCTGGTCGGTGGCGGCCGCGCCGCTGGTCATCGGCAGTGACGTGCGCACCCTCAGCGCCACCTCGGTCGGCATCCTCACCGACCCGGACGTGCTCGCCATCAACCAGGACCCGGCCGTCGTCCAGGCCGTCCGCGTGGGCCCCGCCGGCACCACGGAGACCTGGGTGAAGCGCCTCGCCAACGGCGACCGCGCCGTCGTGCTGCTCAACCGCGGCGACACCCCGCGGATCCTCACGACGACGGCGTCCGCCGTCGGCCTGTCCGGAGACCGGTTCACCCTGCGCAACGCCTGGACCGACGCGGTCACCGAGAGCGCCGGCACCATCAGCGCGGCCGTGCCCGCGCACGGCGCGGCGCTGTTCCGGGTCGGCCGGGCGCACGGCGCCCCGGGCGTCCCGCACCTGACCGCCGGTCTCCCGCAGGTGACGACGGTCGACGGCGACCCGCTGCCCGAGGGCAGCGCTCCCGTGCTCGCCGGCGGTGACGAGGCGACCGTCGAGGTGACCGTCCGCAACGACGGCGTGCGGCCCGTGTTCGACCCGCGCGTCGACCTGGCCGCGCCGGACGGCTGGGCGGTGCGCCCGACGCGCCACGCGCCGAAGCTGCTGGCCCCCGGCGACCGGACCACCGTCGCGTTCACGGTGACCCTGCCGGCCGCCGCCGCTCCCGGCGCCGCGACGCTGACCGCCACCACCTCGTACGACGTGCTCGGCCACGGGCGGCTGCGGCAGCGTACGGCCTCGACGCTCGTGGTCGCCCCGCCGCCGCCCGACGGTGAGGTCGTCCTGTCGCACCACACCTGGATCAGCGCGACGAGCGGGTGGATGAGCCCGACCGTCGACCGCAGCGTCGGCGGCGGGTCGCCGATCAGCATGCTCGGCCAGGTGTACGCCACCGGCATCGGCGTCGCGTCCCCGTCCACTGTCCGCTACTACGTCGGCGACCGGTGCGACCGGCTCACCGCTGTCGTGGGCATCGACGACGCCGTCCGCAACGTCGGGCCGGAGGGCGGCACCGCGACCTTCCGGGTCGTGGGCGACGGCCGGGTGCTGTACGACAGCGGCGTCGTGACCCGCGACGCCGTCCGCGACGTCGACGTCGACCTGAACGGCGTCCGGGTGCTCGACCTGGTGGTCGGTGACGCGGGCGACGGCGGCTACAACGACCGGGCCAACTGGGCGGGCCTCACCGCCACCTGCTGACCGACGGTCGCGCCCGGGTGACGCCGTCACCCGGGCGCGACCCGGTCGGCCGGGGGGAGCGGGGAGGTCAGCGGCCGACGCCGGCGATGATCCGGGCGAGCGCGGCCGGCTCGGCGAGGTGGGGGAAGTGACCACCGCCGGGCAGGACGTGGACGCTCACCCCGGGCAGCATCGACTCCAACCATTCCCGGTACGCCGCGGAGGGCTCCTTTCCGGCGACGTAGTGGTACGGGACGCCGGACGCGCGGATCCGTTCCAGCCTCCGCACCCACTGCGCGGTGAACGCCTCGTCCGTCGCTGTGAGGATCTCGTCCCAGTACCCGAGGAGCAGGTCCTGCCGGACGGTGGTGGCGGTGCGGACCAGCTCCTGGGCGGCAGAGTCGAGCTGGTCGACGCCCATCCCGGCCAGCAGCGTCTCCCAGAGCGCGAGGTGGTCCGGGCCGCGCAGCACCGGCTCGTTGCGCCGCACCAGGTCACCGAACGGACCCAGCAGCAGACGCTGGTCCACGTTCACCACGCCGCGGGTGGGGTGGCGGGCGGCGTACGCCGACACGATGGCGCCGCCGATCGAGTGCCCGACCATCACCGGCCGGTCGAGCCCGGCGTCGGTCACCGCGCCGTGGAGGACGTCGGCGACGTCGTCGGTGCGGTAGGAGTCGAACGCCGGGGACCCGCCGTGCCCGGGCAGGTCGAGGGCGAGCGCCCGCCGGCCCGGGTCGAGGGCGGCCAGCTCGCGCAGGGTCGGCCCCCACTGGCTCCGGTCGTACGTCAGGCCGTGCACCAGGACCACCGGCGGCCGGTGGTCGTCGACCCCGTGACTGTCGGCCGCCAGCCCACCGAACCGCCGCCGTGCGTCGCGCATCTCGTCTCCCGCCACCCCGCCGGGCCCGGGCCGGGGCCGACGTGACAGATCAGCCGATCCTAGTTCGCGCCGGGCCGGTCGATGCCCGGGCGGGTCCGGCAGTCCCCGCGCCGGCGTGGCCGGCGGGTCAGGTCTCGTGCACGGGAGCGTTCAGGCGGGCGTCGGCCGCCGACTGGCCGGCGGTGTCGCCGACCGCCTCGCAGACGGCCGCCGCGTCGACCCAGTGCCGGCGCGCCTCGTCCGGGTCGCCGAGGGCGTCCGCCGCGTCACCGAGGTAGAGCAGCGTACGGCCCAGCCCGGCGGTGGGCCGCCCGCCCTCGCGCAGCCGCCGGCTCTCGGCGAGCAGCTCGTACGCCTGCCGCGCCCGCCCGGCGCCCGGTCGCGCCCCGGGGCTCCCATCCCGCACCGCGGAGCGGCTGGCCAGCATCGTGGCGCCGGCGTTGAGCAGCGCCGCCGCCCGGCTGGTCGGGTCGTTCACCGACTCGTACTCGCGCAGCGCCGCCCGCCACGCCTGCGCCGCGTCCAAGTGCTCGCCGAGACCCGCGTGGACCAGCACCAGGTTCGTGAGCGCCGCCGCGTACCCGCGGGCGTCCCCGAGGGCGCGGAACGTGTTGGCGGCCCGGACCAGGTGGTGGTGCGCTGCCTCCAGTTCGCCCCGGGCCAGCCGGGCCGCACCCAGCCCCAGGTCGGTGAGCGCGTGCCCGGCCCGGTCCGCGCCCGAACGGTGCCGCCGGGACACCTCCAGGTGCTCCACGGCGTCGTCGAGCTGGCCCAGGTCGAGCAGGGCCAGGCCGAGGTTCATCCGGGCCTGGGCGGTGCCGCGCCGCCCGCGTTCGGCGACCGCCAGGGTCAGCGCGGCGGCGGCGCCCTGCGGATCGTGGCGGCGCCGGCGCAGCACACCCAGCTCGTTGTGCGCCCAGCCGGCGATCTCCGGCCGGTCGTCGGCCGTCGGCGTGGCCAGCACGGTGCGGCACACCTGCTCCCACTCGTCCAGCCGCTCGGCGTGCGCGAGCCAGCCGCAGAGCGCCACGGCGAGCCGGAACCACCACCGGCGTACGCGGCGCGGCAGCGTCTCGGCCGCGCCGGCCGGCACCCGCACCACCGCGAGCAGCAGCTCCTGGTGCAGGTCGAACCAGCCGTACGGGTCGTCGTCCAGCGGCAGCGACCACTCCCGGTCCGGCGGCGACCCGAGCGCGGCGAGGTTGGTCACGTGCCGTTCGGCCCGCCGGGCCAGGTGGCGGGTCAGCCGGGCCTGTGCCGCCACCCGGCGGCGCACCGGTTCCGCGTCACGCAGGTGCAGCCGGGCGTAGTCGGCGAGCAGCGGGCGGATCTCGTACCGGTCGCCGGGCGCGCCGACCACGAACGCGGCGGCGGCCAGCTCGTCGAGGAGCGTCGCCACCTGATCGGGGCGGCGGCCGGCCAGCGCGGCGATGGCCGGCCGGTCCACCGGCGCCGGGGTGAGCGACATGAGCCGGTAGAGCCGCCGCGCCTCGGCCGACAGCGCCCGGTACGCGGTGTCCCGCTCGGTCACCAGGCGGGCCGCCGGCGACACGCCGACGCGCTGGTGCGGGGGCGTCTCCACGGCCCGGCGCAGGGCGTCGAGCACGTCCGCGTGCCGCCAGCCGTGCTGCGCGGTGCGGTAGCCCAGCGCGCGGACGGTCCGGGGCTGCCGCCCGCACAGGTCCACGATCGACCGCACGGCCGGGTCCGTGCGCGGATCCGCCCGGCGGGCCCGGGCGGCCGGCGCGGCCTGACCGGCGGCGGCGAACAGCTCGACCGCCTCCGCCGGGCCCGGCTCGGCGATCCAGTGCGCCACCACTCCGTCGAGCCCGGTGAGGGCGGGACCGCCGGCCAGCAGCAGCCGGCAGGTGCGCGCGGTCGGCGGCAGCAGTGGCCGGACCTGCTCCGGCCGGTCCACGTTGTCCAGCACGAGCAGGATCTTGCGGCCGTCGAGCTGCCCGCGCAGCGCGTCCGCGGCCCGGGCGAGCGCGTCGGCGCGGCCGGAGACCGGGGGCGGCGTGCCGAGGATCCGGGCCAGCGCCGTGAGCACCTGGCGTGCCGAGGCGGGACGCCCGCCGCGGCGCAGGTCGAGGTAGTAGTGCCCGTCGGGGAAGTCCTCCCGGCACAGGTTGGCCGCCTGCACGGCGCACGCCGACGTGCCCACACCCCGCCGGCCCAGCACGGCCACGGCGTGCTCGCGGGCCAGCAGGCCGACGACGGCCGCCACGTGCTCGGCCCGTCCGGTGAAGCCGGCCGGGTAGGGCAGGGTGGGGCCGCCGGTGGCGGGCGCCGCCACGACGTCCGTCGGCTCGGCGCCGACCTGCCGGTCGGCCCGCCGACGGCGCACCTCGAAGATCACCCAGCCGATCCCGCCACTGACGGCGACGGCGATGCTGGCCGGCCCGAGGACGCTGCCGGCCAGCTCGGAGAGCAGGTTGCTGGCCAGGTTGGCGACGACCCCGCTGACGAGCGTGCCGACGGCGACCAGCACGGGCCACCGGGACGGCCGGCCGCCGCCGGGGCCGGTCGGGGCGCTCACCGTACGCCCCCGGAGACGAGGCCGGCGACCAGTTGCCGCCGGGCCAGCACGACGAGCACCACCGGCAGCACCGACGCGATCACGGAGCCGGCGGCGAGCACGCCGCTGCCCGCCACGAAGCCGCGCGTCTGCCCGGCGAGGAAGAGGCCCAGCGGTGCCGCGTCGGGGCCGCTGAACAGCAGCCCGACGACCAGGTCGTTCCACACCTGCACGAACTCCAGGACCGACACGGCGAGGATCGCCGGCCGGCACTGCCGTGCCAGGCGGTTCAGCGTGCCCCACCAGTTGCGTCCCGTCAGGCGGGCGGCACGCACCCGGTCCGCCGGCAGGTCGGCGAAGGCGTTGCGCAGCACCAGCACGGCGAACGGCACGCCCAGCGCCACGTGCACGAGGGCCAGGCCGCGGGCGGTGCCGGAGGACAGCACCACCCCGAGCACCTCGTTGACCGGCCCGGCGATCACCTGCACCGGTACGACGACCGCGGTCATCAGCAGCAGCCCGGTCACCTGCGCGGCCGGCCCGGTCAGCCAGGCCAGCGGGTACGCGGCGAGCAGCGCGACCACGAGCACCGTGGCGGTCACGCCGGTGGCCAGCAGCAGGGTGAACGCGAGCGACCGCCACAGCTCCCCGCCGGTGACCAGTTCCCGGTAGGAGGCGAGGCTGGGCGGCGCGGACCACCAGCCCCGCGCCGCCGCCTCGACGGGCCCGTGCAGCGACGTCGCCACGAGGACGGCGAGCGGCACGAGCCAGGCCACCGCGGCGCCGGCCGCGAGCAGCCGCAACGGCCGCCGGGGCGGCGCGGACGCCGGATCCGCCTCGGGCGGGTCGACGGCCCGCGGCGGTGGCCACGCCTGCCGGACGAAGAGCGCCGCCACCAGCATGCCGGCGGCCACCGCCACGAGCCAGATCACGCCGAGTGCCGCGCCCTCCCCGGTGGTGGTGCCCCCGGACGTCTG
Source organism: Micromonospora globbae (assembly GCF_036184225.1). Classification (NCBI taxonomy): domain Bacteria; kingdom Bacillati; phylum Actinomycetota; class Actinomycetes; order Micromonosporales; family Micromonosporaceae; genus Micromonospora; species Micromonospora globbae. Next base: position 2,008,860 of record NZ_CP108084.1, on the reverse strand, counting down.
CCACACCCGCAGGGCCAGCACGGACGCCTCGTCGCGCACCGAGCCCGGCGTCATCACGAGGATGAGGTCGAAGGTCCGGCTGGTGCCGAGGGCGACCAGCGCGAAGACCACCGCGACGGTACGCAGCAGCAGGGGCCGCCACTGCGCGTCCCACAGCACGTGCCGGCGGCCGCCGCCGTAGGCGCGGACCGCGTCGGCGAGGCTCGACGGCAGCCGGTCCAGGGCGGCGCGGAAGACGAGCACGGCGAGCCCCACCCACGCCCAGACGAAGGCGGACATCAGCGCCACGGTGACCAGGCCCGGGCCGAGCAGCTGCGGAACAGCGTCCCCGGTGCGCCCGGTCAGCCGTGCGGCGATCAGCGTCGCCAGTCCACGGGACGGATCCGGGTCGTACATCAGGCGGAACGTGACACCGGTGACCACCAGCGGCAGCGCGGTCGGCACCACGAGGATCAGCCGGACCAGCCCGCCCTCCTGGGAGCGGCGGGACGCGGCGGCGAGCAGGTAGCCCAGCCCGGTCACGACGGCGGGGACGAGCAGCGCCCAGAGCAGCGTACGGCCGACCACCGCGCCGGTGCCGGGCGCGGCCAGCGCGGCCCGGAAGTGCGCGGCGCCCACCCAGCGCCCGTCGCTGGTGACGCTGGCGTGCACGGTGCGCAGCACCGGCCAGAGCACCAGGCCGCCGAGGAGCAGCGCGGCGGGCAGCAGCAGCGCCGACGTGGCCCCCGCCGCCGGGTAGGCCCGCCCGCGGCGGGGCGGCCCGACGTCGTCGAGCACGACCGGTTCACCGAGCACGGGCAGCCGGCTCATCGACCACCACCCGCGTTGCGTGCTGCCGCCGCCAGCTGGCGGGTCGCCCGGCGGACCGCCTCGGAGGCCCGTACGCCGCCGGTCACGTCGGCGAAGAAGTCCTGCATGATCCGCCAGATGCCGACCCCGTCGGAGCCGGTGAACGGCCCGGGCAGCCGGTCGGAGAGGTCGAACCGCAGGGTGCCGGCGGTGCGCATCTCGCGCGCCAGCCGCCGGCGCACCGGGTCGGCGTACCGGTCGAGCGGGACGACGGTGTCCGGCGACAGGTAGCCGCCCGCGCGCAGCCAGGGCGCGAACGCGTCCGCCCCGGTGAGCCAGCGGACGAAGTCGACACCGGCGCGGGAGCCGGCGAAGGCCACGGCGGCGTCGCCGCCCACGACGAGCGGGCCGTCACCGGGCCGGCTGCCGGGAAACCGGAACGCCGCCGGCTCCTCCGGCCCGCGCCGGAAGCGGCGGACCACGCTGTCGGCGAAGTCGCCCTCGAACGCCATCACCGCCCGCCGGGTGTGCACGACCTGGATGATCGACTCCTCGTACTGGGTGAGCAGGGCGCGGCGCCCTCCGCCCGGGAACGCGCCGTCGACGCTCCAGATCTCGGCGAGCCGGTCCAGCGTGTCCCGGACCGGCCGGCCCGCCCAGTCGGCGTCCGGGCCGGCGAGGGCGTCGTAGCCGTCGGGCGCCACGTCGGCGAGCACGTTCTCGAACCAGTCGGTGAGGACCCAGCCGTCGGCCGCGCCGATCGCGAGCGGGGCCGGGCCGCCGTCGCGGCGGGCCCGCGCCGCGAGCCGGCGGGTGAGCGCCACCAGGTCGTCCCAGGTGGCCGGTGGCTGCGGCAGCGCCGACGGCAGGTGCCAGAACAGCGACTTGTGCGCGGCCTTCACCCAGACGCCGTAGCGCCGCCCGCCGCTGTCGAGCAGGGCGGCGAGGCCGTCGGGGACGCCGTGGCCGGGCGCCGGGGTGAGCGGGCTGAGCCAGCCCCGCCGCGCGTACTCGGTGACGAGGCCGGGCCGGGGGAGGATGGCCACGTCCGGGCTGGTGCCCGCGAGCTGCCGGGCCCGCAGGAAGGCGTCGATGTCGTTGCCGGCGCTGACCACGTGCACCGGGGAGCCGTAGCGGGCCACCACGGCGCGGAACGGGGCCAGCTCCCCGCCGCTCCAGACGACCGCCACCTGCACGCCCCGCCCGCCGCCGGCGCAGCCGGCCGTGGCCGCGGCGGCGCCGGCGGCGGCCGCGCGCAGCAGCGTCCGGCGGCGCAGCCGCCCCGGTGCGGTCACCGCCCCACCGCCTCGCCGAGCAGGTCGACCTGCTCGGGGATCTCGTCGAGCGTCGCGGGGTCGGCGGTGCAGACCAGTACGGCCACGCCGGGGGCGTCCGGCGGGGAGAGCCGGGGGACGAGGTCGGCGAGCCGCCCGCCACCGGCCATCCCGGACGGCAGGTCGACGACGAGCACCTCGGGCAGGCAGGCGGCGGCGCGCGCGAGGGCCACCCGGAACCGTTGGGCGTCGGAGAGCAGGTGGGGCAGCAGCGCGAGGGTGGGGGTCAGCTCCAGCCGCTCCACCACGGTCGCCGCCCAGTCGTCGGCCATCTCGCGGACCCGCTCCCGCTTGCGCTGGCCGTACTCGATGTTGCGCCGCACGGTCAGCTGGGGCAGCAGCGCCCCGCCGGCCGGCACGTACCCCATCTGGCGGCGCGGGGGCGGCAGGTCGGTGACGTCCCGCTCGCCGACCAGGATCCGGCCGGACCGCGGTGGGGCGAGGCCGACCAGCACGCGGGCGACCGCGGTGCCGATCCGGGGCGGTGCCACGAGGGCGGCCATCCGGCCCGCCGGTACGTCCAGGGTCACCGGCCCGGTGCCGGGGACGGCGACCAACGCGCGCAGCCGTAGCGTGACCCTCACCTCCGGTGATGTCGATCCCGTCCCAGGGTGGCACATCCCGCCGACCGTCGATGCCCCGGCAGCTCCACTGTGGATCTTCCCGCGTACCTGACAGTAGGTGTCAGCGACGCGGCCGTAGCGTCCCGGCATGGCATTTCGCGACAAGGACCTGCGCGTGCCGGGACCGGTCACGGTCGCCGGCCGGCGCCTCAAGCGCTACCACGTCGACCAGCCGGAGCGGCCGATCGAACCGGAGGTGGAGAAGGCGGCGTACGACCTGCTGCCCGGCCTGCTCCCGGAACCCGACGGCACCCCGCCGGCGGGCTGGATGGTGCTCCACCGGGGGACGGACACCGGCGCCTACCTGCTCGCCTACTGCTGGACGTGGGTCAACCTCGTCGAGGTACGCATCGCCGTGGCCGGGCAGCCGGTGCTGGGCTGCCCCGACGAGGACCCGGCCCACTTCGTCCCGCTGCACCGGCCGGCGGTGGGCTGCGTCTGGGAACTGGGCGTGCTGGAGCACGAGCGGGCCGCCTGGGCCCGGCACGTGCTCGCACCGGAGCGGCCGGACGTCGAGGCGTACGTCGCCGACACGCGCGCCGAGGGGCCGGTGGGCGCCTGACGGGCGGCGTCGAGGTCGGCGCGGGGCCGGGGGTGGTTCAGGCCGGTGGGGGAGCGGCACCCCGGTAGATGGCGGCCAGCCACACGTCGAGCAGCACGTCCACGACGTCCGTCTCGGCCACGGCGGGCCCGTCGCCGGCCAGGGTGGCGTACAGGACCCGCTCGTTCATCGAGTTCAGCGCGATCGCCAGGGCCCGGGCCGGCAGACCGTCGGGCGCGGCGCCCCGGCGGCGCTCGGCCTCGATGGCCGCCTCGGTGCACCGCACCCAGCGCTCCAGCACGGCGGCCCACAGGTCGCGCACCTCGGCGTTCGTGCCGCGCACCTGCGCGCACGCCACCGCGACCGCCCGGTGCGCGCCGAACGTGTCGTGGAACCGACGGATCAGGTCCCGCCAGCGGGCCGGCGGGTCCTCGGCGACCCGGTCCAGCACACCGGCGGCCGCGGCGTCGGCCTCCTCCGTGACCCGGTCGAGGAGGGTGAGCAGCACCGCGTCCTTGGACGGGAAGTAGAAGTAGAAGGTCGGCCGGGAGATGCCGGCACCGCGGGCCAGGTCGTCGATGGAGATGTCGGCGAACGCCCGGTGCCGCAGCAGGCGCTCGGCGGTGGCCAGGATGGCCCGCTCCCGGTGGTCGCCCGGCGAGCGGCCGGGCCGCCGTCCGCGCGGGGTCCCGCTCCCGGCGGCGGCACGGGCGATCGTCATGGCGGTCGATACTACCGGCTATCAACACCGTGTCGAGAATCTCGACGCGGTGTTGACCGGTGTCGACGGTGGTGGATAGGGTCCGGACCACGCCACCCGGGGAGCTGTCATGGCCTGCGAACACGTCGACGTGCTCATCGTCGGCGCCGGGCTGTCCGGTGTCGGCGCCGCCTGCCACCTGCGGCGCCGCTGTCCGGAGAAGACGTACGCGCTGCTGGAGGCCCGCGACGCCCTCGGCGGCACCTGGGACCTGTTCCGCTACCCGGGCGTCCGGTCCGACTCGGACATGTTCACCCTCGGCTACTCCTTCCGCCCGTGGACCGGCCCGACGTCCATCGCCGACGGCGGCGCGATCCGCGCGTACATCCGCGACACCGCCCGCGAGTACGGCGTCGACCGGCACATCCGCTACCGGCACCGTGTCGTCCGCGCCGACTGGGACAGCGCCACCGCACGGTGGACGGTCCACGCCCACCGCGACGACACCGGCGAGACCGTGCGGCTGACCTGCGGCTTCCTCCACGTCTGCGCCGGCTACTACCGCTACGACGCCGGTCACACCCCGGACCTGCCCGGCCTGGACCGGTTCGCCGGGCGGGTCGTCCACCCGCAGCACTGGCCGGCCGACCTGGACCACGCCGGCAGGCGGGTGGTGGTGATCGGCAGCGGCGCCACCGCGGTCACGCTCGTCCCGGCGCTGGCCGCGCGGGCCGCCCACGTCACGATGCTCCAACGCTCGCCCTCGTACGTCCTCGCGCTACGGTCCCGCGACGCCCTCGCCGACACGCTGCGACGCCGGCTGCCCGCACGCGCGTACCACGCCGCGGTGCGCGGCAAGAACGTCCTGGTCACCACGGCCACCTACCAGCTGAGCCGGCGGGCCCCCGGCCTCGTGCGCCGGTTGCTGCGCCGGGGCGTGGCCCGGCGGCTGCCGGCCGGCTTCGACGTCGACCGGCACTTCTCGCCCCGCTACGACCCGTGGGACCAGCGGCTGTGCATCACCCCCGACGGCGACTTCTTCGCGGCGCTGGCCGACGGCCGCGCGTCGGTGGTCACGGACACCATCGACACGTTCACCGCGCACGGGATCCGGCTGGCCTCCGGTGAGGAACTGCCCGCCGACGTCGTCGTCACCGCCACCGGGCTGAACCTGCGGGTGCTCGGCGGCATGGCGCTGCGCGTCGACGGCGTCGAGGTCGACCCGGCCCGGACGGTCGCGTACAAGGGCATGATGCTCTCCGGCGTGCCGAACCTCGCGCTGACCATCGGCTACACCAACGCCTCGTGGACGCTGAAGGCCGACCTGGTGGCCGCGTACGTCTGCCGGCTGCTGCGGCACCTGGACCGCACCGGCCAGCAGATCGTCACGCCGCGCCCGCCACCCGACGACGAACGGGTGCCGCTGATCGACCTGCGCTCCGGGTACGTGCTGCGTAGCCTGGACGCGTTGCCCCGGCAGGGCCGGAAGGCGCCGTGGCGGCTGCACCAGAACTACCTCCGCGACCTGCTGCTCATGCGGCACGGGCGGATCGACGACGAGGGAGTGCGGTTCTCCCGGGCCGGCAGCCCCGAGAGGAGTCCGACGCGTGCGTAGCTTCGACTTCGCCGGGGGCACGGCCGTGGTCACCGGCGCCGCGGGCGGCATCGGGGAAGCCCTCGCGTACGCCCTGGCCCGCCGCGGCAGTCACCTCGTGCTGCTCGACCGCGACGCCGCGCGCCTCGACACGGTGGTCGCCGCGGTCCGCGCCACGCACCCGGACCTGGCCGTCGACCCGTGGGTGGTCGACCTGGCCGACGCGGCGGCGACCGCCCGGACCGCCGCCGAGATCGGGCGGCGGCACCCCCGGATCCGGCTGCTCGTCAACAACGCCGGCGTCGCCCTCGGCGGCCGGTTCGACCAGGTGACCGTCGAGGAGTTCGGCTGGGTCGTCGACGTGAACTTCCGGGCCGTGGTGCAGCTGACGCACACGCTGCTGCCCGCCCTCCGGGCCGAACCGGGCGCGCACCTGGTCAACGTGTCCAGCCTCTTCGGCCTCATCGCCCCCGCCGGCCAGGCGGCCTACGCGGCGAGCAAGTTCGCCGTCCGCGGGTTCACCGAGGCCCTGCGGCACGAACTGGCCGACGACGGGATCGGCGTGACCTGCGTGCACCCCGGCGGGATCCGGACGCGGATCGCCGCCGACGCCCGCGTCGGCAGCGGGGTCGCCATCGAGGAGTACGAACAGGGCCTGCGCCAGTTCGAGAAGCTGCTCACCATCCCGCCGGCCCGGGCCGCCGAGGTGATCCTGCGCGGCGTGGCGCGCCGGCGCGGGCGGGTGCTCGTCGGCTGGTCGGCGAGGGTGCCCGACCTGCTGGCCCGGGTGGCGCCCGCCTCGTACGGTCGGGTGCTCGCCTTCGGCGTGCGGCGGCGCGCCGCGCCGCCCCGGCCGGACGTGCCGGCGGCCGAGTCCACCGCACCGGCGCCTGGTGTGCCCGCCCAGCGTCGTGCGTCCCGATCCGCGGGCGACCAGGTAGAGGAGACGGCATGAGCGTGGCAGAGCGGCCCCGTCATGTGACCGTCGCCGGGCGGCGCGTCCGGCACCGGATCGACGGCCACGGAGAGCCGGTCGTGCTGCTGCACGGCATCGGCCGGAGCCTGCGCGACTTCACCGAGCAGCACACGCTGCTGTCCGAGCGGTTCCGGGTGCACAGCGTCGACCTGCCGGGCTACGGCGGCTCGATGCCGATGGCCGAGCCGTACGGCCTGCCGTCGCTGGCGCGGTTCGTCGGTCGTTACCTCGACGTGGTCGGCGTCCGCCGCCCGGCGCACCTGGTCGGCAACTCCCTCGGCGGCGCGGTGGCCATGCAGCTCGCCGTGACCGAGCCGGAACGGGTGGCGAGCCTCGCGCTGGTCACCAGCGCCGGCTTCGGCCAGGAGGTGGCGCTCGCGCTGCGCCTGCTCGCGCTGCGGCCGTTGGGTCGGCTGCTGCTGCGCCCCAGCCGGGCGTCCGCCCGCCGCGTCGAGCGGGCCCTCTTCCACGACCCCACCTTCGTGACCGAGGAGCGGATCGCGCACGCCCTGGAGATCGCCCGCCTGCCCTACACGGCGCGCGTGATGCTGGAGACCCTGCGCAGCCTCGGCGGCTTCCGCGGCGTGCACCCACGGTGGCGGGAGGAACTGCTCGCCCGCGTGGCGAAGCTGGACGTGCCGACGCTCGTGGTCTGGGGCGACCGCGACCTCATCCTGCCCCCGGCGCATCTCGACGCCGCCCGCGTCCTGCTGCCCGCCGCGCGCACCCACCTGTTCCGCGACTGCGGCCACCTGCCGCAGGTCGAGCGGGCCGAGGAGTTCCATCGGCTGCTGCTCGACTTCTGGGGCGTGCCGGACGCCGCGAGAGGCCCGTCGGTGACCCGCACGGTGTCCCTGAGCGACCTGCCGGGCGGGGCGGGAGCCGCCGGCGCCACCGGCACGCCGGCCGGCGCCGGCTGACGTACGCGGCCGGCGGCACCCGCGCCGGGCGTGCCGGCCGGCGGTGCGTCACGGCGGGGTGCTGCCCCGCTTCTCCTCCTGGGCGAGCACGGCCTCCCGGTGCTCGGGGTCGTCGCGGCGCAGCAGCTCGGCGGCGAGCCGCGGGTCGTCGGCCAGCCGCGCGCGGTTGCGGTGCAGGAACGTCTCGAACCCGCCCGTGTACGGGCACGCCAGGTCGCCGAGCGCCCGCTCCGGCGAGTACCGGCAGCCGAGGCAGTAGTCGCTGATCTCGTCGATGTCCGTGCCGTCGACCGCGTACGGGCGGGTCTCCACGTGGGACAGGTCGGCGTCGTGGCTCATCCCGAGCACCGTCGCGTTCATCACCCAGTCCGTGCCGTCGACGAACACGCGCTGGAACCAGTCGACCAGCTCGGCCGGGCGCCACCCGCGTTGCAGCGCGTAGTTGCCGAGCACCAGCAGCCGGGGGACGTGGTGCGTGAACGCGTGGTCGCGTACGGCGGCCAGCACGTCGGCGAGGCAGCGCGCCTCCACGGCGTCGGCGTCCAGGTCGGCGAACCACTGCGGCAGCGGCTCGGTGGCGGCCGGCCACCCGGCCCCCGGGCGGCGGGGCTCGACGTACCAGTACAGCTGCCAGAGGAACTCCCGCCAGCCGAGCAGCCCGCGGAGGAACCGCTCCACGGCCGACCGTGGGGCCAGCCCGTCGCGCCACGCCCGCTCCGCGGCGCGCACCGCCGGCTCGGCGTCGAGCAGGCCCAGGTTGAACGACGAGGAGAGCCCGCTGTGGGCCAGCAGCGGGTCCTGCGCGCTCATCACCTCGGCGTAGCGGTCGTACTCGGGCAGCCGGTACCGCAGGAAGTGCGCCAGCCGGGCCTGCGCCTCGGCGTGCGTGGCCGGGAACCGGCGGGGACCGTCCCGGCCCACGAACCGCACCCCGTCGGCGGCCCAGCGGTCCAGGTCGCGGCGTACCTGCGCGTCGATCTCGTCCTCGACGACCGGGGGCGGCGCCGGCACGGGCGACGCGGCGCTGGCCGGCCGGGGCCGGCGCCGCGGTGCGGGGTCGCCGGCCGGGGCGGTGAGCACGCCGTGGTGGCGCAGCGCGTACCGGTAGAAGTCGACCATCCGCAGCGGGCCGCGCCGCCCGTCGGCCCAGGCCGCGAAGTCCGCCTGCCCGGTGACGAACCCGCGCGCCGGCAGCACCGCGAGGCCGGGCACCGAGCGGACGAAGCGCATCGCCGCCCGCGAGTGCGGGTGGCACACCTCCACCGGCCCGCCGACCTGCGCCAGCGCCTCCCGGAAGGTGCCGGTGCGCAGCAGCAGAGCCCGGTCGCCGAGTTCGGCGGCACGGTGCCGGAGCGCCGAGAGGATCAGGTGCGCCTTCTGCCGGTGCAGGGGGCGACGCCGGAACAGCTCCCGCGCCTCCACGAGCAGGACCGGCTGGTCGGGATCGTCGAGGAAATGCGGCCCGAGCTGATCGGCCAGCAGCCAGCGGCGGGGAGACATGGCCCAATTCTGCCCACATCCGGGCGGCTGTGCCCCATACCGGATGGGTACGGGGGTCCGCGTTCCGGACGCCGGCGGCCGGACTCCGGTCACCTGCGGACGTGTCCGGCGGTGGACGATGTGGACCGCCGCCGGGCCACCACGGTGACCGCCACCAGGACGAAGAGCAGGCCCGCGAGGAGGTGCGCCGGCACCGGCCCGAGTGGGGTGAGCAACGCCAGCGCGGCCACGATCGGGTAGGCGGCGCGCGCCGGACCGCGCTGCTGGCGGCGGACGTGCAGCGCCCAGAGGGTGAGCAGGTAGACGGCCACCGGAACGGCGATCGCGTACGCGCTGCCGACCCCGGAGAGGTGCGCCTGGTGGCGTTCGTGGTCCACCCGCACCGCGAGCCCGGCGCCGACGGCCGCGACCGAGGCGAAGATCAGATAGTGGCCGTACCCCCAGAACAGCGCGCGGCGCAGCCGGGTCGACACCTCGACGGGCCGGTCGAAGTAGAGCCACCAGAGCGCGAACACGATCACGGCGCCGGCCGCGGCCAGGGACCACAGGGAGCGCTGGCCGGCGTCCACACCGGTCTGGACCGCGACCGACGTGGCCAGCACCACCTCACCGAGGACGATGAGGGTGAACAACCCGTACCGCTCGACGATGTGCCGGGGATGCCACGGCGTCATCCCGGGACGCTCGGCGACCGCCGGCACCAGCAGTTCGGCGAGCACCAGCACCACGAAGGAGCCCACCCGCCACCCGTCGGGTAGGTGAAGCCGCAGGATCCAGCCGAGCTGCACGACGGCCACCCCGACCGCGTACCGGACGGCCGCCGCCCGGTGCCCGGGGTCGCCGGCCGCCGCGCGGATCCAGTGTGTGACGGCGGCGAGGCGCATCACCACGTACCCGTAGGTGATCGTCGTGAAGTCGCCCACCTCGAACGCGCGGGGCACCCCGGCGGCGAGGATCAACGCGCCCGCGATCTCCACCAGCGTCGTGATCCGGTAGACGTCGTCGTCGGTGTCGTAGGCGGAGGCGAACCACGTGACGTTCATCCACGCCCACCAGATGGCGAAGAAGACCATCAGGTAGCCGCCCACCGCGTGCCCGACGCGGCCCTCGGCCACGTCGTGGTGCAGGCCCGCGGCCGCCTGGGCCACCGCCACCACGAAGCACAGGTCGAAGAAGAGCTCCAGCGGGGTGGCGCTGCGGTGGGGCTCGTCCGGCCGCCGCGCGGTCATCCGCCGGTACCACGGGCGCACGGACCCGGTCTGGCTCACGCGCGCTCCTCGGGCCGGCCGTCGTCCACACGATAGCCAGCCCTCCGGCCGGTCGGGGCCGAATCTCCGGCCCGCGCCGGCCGTACCCGCGAGCGCCGCGGTGCGGTGGATCCGGCGGTACGGCGGATACGGCGGGCGGCCGAGCGGGAGAGTGGTCCGGTGGCCGACGATCGCCTGAGACTCTTCCTCGCCGGGGACGTGATGACCGGACGCGGCGTGGACGCCGTGCTCCCGCACCCGGGCCCGCCCGAGCTGCGCGAGGAACTGGTCCGGGACGCGCGGGACTACGTCGGGCTGGCCGAGCGGGCGTCCGGCCCGCTGCCGCGCCCCGTACCCCCGTCGTGGCCGTGGGGCGCGGCCCTCGACCTGCTCGACGACCTCCGCCCCGACGTGCGCGTCGTCAACCTGGAGACCGCCGTGACGGGGCGGGGCGCGCACGAGCCCGGCAAGGCCGTGCACTACCGGATGCACCCGGCCAACGTGCCGTGCCTCACCGCGGCGCGGCTCGACGTCTGCGCGCTGGCCAACAACCACGTGCTCGACTTCGGCCCCGACGGTCTCGCCGACACGCTCGACGCGCTCGCCGGCGCGGGCATCGCGACGGCCGGCGCCGGCCGGGACGCGGACGCGGCCTGGCGTCCCGTCCGGGTCCCGATGCCCGGTGGCCGCCGGCTGCTCGTCTTCGCGGTGGCCGCCGCGTCGAGCGGCGTGCCGCCGTACTGGGCCGCCGGGCCCGACCGGCCCGGCGTGGCCCACCTGCCGGAGGTGACGGCGGCGTCGGCGGACGCGCTCGCCGAGCGGATCGCCGCGCAGGCCGGGCCGGCGGACCGGGTGCTGGTCTCCGTGCACTGGGGGTCCAACTGGGGGTACGCGGTGGCGCCGGAGCAGCGGGAGTTCGCCCGCCGCCTCGTCGAGGCCGGGGTCGACGTGGTGCACGGCCACTCGTCGCACCACCCGCGACCCGTGGAGGTCCACCGTGGCCGGCTCGTCCTCTACGGGTGCGGCGACCTCCTCGACGACTACGAGGGGATCAGCGGCCGGGAGGAGTACCGGCCGCAGCTGCGGCTGCTCTGGCTGCCCACGCTCGACGCCGCGACCGGTGAGCTGCGCGAGCTGCGGGCGGTGCCGGTGCGGATGCGCCGGATGCGGCTGGAGCGGGCGACGGCGGACGAGGCCCGCTGGCTCGCCGACCTGCTCACCCGGCTCGGCGAGCCGTTCGCGGTGTGCGCCGACGGGCTGCTGCGCGCGACCCGCCACGGGGCGGAGGGACGGGGGTGAGGCCGGCGGGTCGGCGGGCGCCCGTCGTTCGACGGTGATCGACGTGAGCGCCGCGCGAACCTAGGATCGGGGTGAACCGATCTTCGGGATCACCCCCTGGCCGCACCCCGGCCACCAGCCCGACCGAAGGGAGACGCTGTGCGTCGACCCCCCTATCTCGCCCTGCTCGGCGTCGGAGTCTCCGGCGTCCTGGTCCTCAGCGCGGCCCCGGCGGCGGCGGCTCCCCGGCCCACGGCCGCCGCACCGGGCATCGTGGTCAGTGACGGCATGACCCAGCCGGTGTTCTCGCTCGCCGACGCCATCGAGGAGCGGGTGTACGTCCAGACGCCCGTGGACACCGACCACGACGGCCGCCTCGACCGGGTGGCCATCGACATCTCCCGGCCCCGGGAGACCGCCACCGAGGGCTTCAAGGTGCCCGTCATCTTCGAGCACAGCCCGTACCGCAAGGACACCTGGGGCGACGTGCCGTACCCGAGCGTCCTGGTGGACGCGCTGCCGCAGAACGGCGTCACCCGCTCCGGGCTGCGTTCCCTCGACATGGGGGTCCAGCGCGCCGAGGCGAAGGCCAACCTGCCCGGCTCGCTGGACGACTACTACGTCCCGCGCGGCTACGCCGTGGTGCTCGGCCAGAGCGTCGGCACCGCCGACTCGGACGGCTGCCCGACCAGCGGCGACCAGGCGGAGACCCTCGGCACCAAGGCGGTCATCGACTGGCTGAACGGGCGGGCGAAGGCCTTCGACGCCAACGGCGCGCCGGTCACGGCGGACTGGACCACGGGCGCGGTCGGCATGACGGGGGTGTCCTACAACGGCACCCTGCCCAACCAGGTCGCCACGACCGGCGTGGAGGGACTCCGGACGATCGTGCCGGTCTCGGCCATCAGCAGCTGGTACGACTACTACCGGGCCAACGGTCTGGTCGTCGCCCCCGGCACCTACCAGGGCGAGGACACCGACGTCCTCGCGCAGTTCACCGCCGGGCGGGCGCGGGCGGAGGGGCGCTGCGCCGACGAGATCGCCGCGCTCACCGCGGAGCAGGACCGGGTGACCGGCGACTACTCGAGGTTCTGGGCCGACCGTGACTACCTCGACGCCCGCCGCGTGGAGGCCAGCGTCTTCGTGGTGCACGGCCTCAACGACTGGAACGTGAAGACCGAGCACTTCGCCGGCTGGTGGGACGAGCTCGCGAAGCGTCACGTGCCGCGCAAGATCTGGCTGCACCAGGGCGGGCACGGCGGCCCCGGCAACAACGCGTCGGTGACCCTGCCGGACGGTCGGACGTGGACCTACAAGCAGACCGAGAACCGCTGGTTCGACTACTGGCTGTGGAACGTGCCCAACGGCATCATGGACGAGCCGACCGCGGTGCTCCAGCGCGAGGACCGGGTGTACACGACGTACGCCAACTGGCCGGACCCGGCCGCCCGTGAGGTGGCCGTGAAGCTGGCCGCGACGGATGCCGCCCGGCCGGGCACCCTCACCTCGGGCCACCGGCCGAAGGCCAGGGTCGAGCAGAGCTTCGTCGACGAGGGCCGGACGATCCACCCGGACACCCTCGTGGCCGACCCGGACGCGGCGAGCCCGAACCGTCTCGCGTACCTGTCCCCGGCGTTGACCGACGAGGTCCGCATCTCCGGACGCCCGGAGATGCGGCTGCGGATGGCGATCGACAACAAGCCGGACGCCAACCTCACCGCCTACCTGGTCGACTACGGCCCTGCCGGCTCGACGGCCGAGCCGAGGGTGGTGACCCGGGGCTGGATGGACCCGCAGAACCGCACGGACCCGTCCCGCACGCGGCCGGTCAAGCAGGGCAAGCTGTACGACTACCGCTGGACCCTGGAGCCGAAGGACTACGTCTTCCCGGCGGGCCACCGCATCGGCGTCGTCGTCTTCTCCACCGACCAGGAGTACACGCTGCTGCCGCTGGGCGGCACGAAGCTGCGGGTCGCGCCGAACGACAGCGAGGTGCGGCTGCCGGTGGTCGGGGGCCGGACGGCGCTCGGCTTCTGAGAGCGACCGCCGCCGCGCCGCGGCGGTGAGGTGAGCAGGTGGGGCGGCCTCCGTGGCCGCCCCACCGGTGTCTGCGCCGGTCGACGGCGCCCGCCCCGGCGGCCGGCCGTCACCGGCGGCGGTGGGCCGACGACGCCCGGCACACCGGCCGCCGGAGGTGGTACGCGCCACGCCGCGCGGCCCACCCCGGCACGCGCCTCCACCATGGGCGCACGATAGATACATGACGCATCCCTCGGCGCCCTCCCGGGCCGCCGCGCCGTCCGCCGCGGAGCGCGCGTACCGCCACCTCAAGCAGGCCATCCTCGAGCAGGTCTACCCCGGCGGGTCGCTCGTCAGCGAGGGGGAGATCGCCGAGGCGACCGGTGTCTCCCGGACGCCGGTGCGCGAGGCGCTGCTGCGGCTGGAGTCGGAAGGGCTCGTGAAGCTCTACCCGAAGCGGGGCGCCCTGATCCGGCCGGTGTCCGCCCGCGAGATCGCCGACGTCGTCGAGGCCCGCCGCCTGGTCGAGCTGCACGCCGCCGAGCGGGTCTGGGCCCGCCGCGCCGAGCTCAAGGCCGACCTCGGTCGCTGGCTGACCGAGATGCGCGCCGCGCACGCGGCCGGTGACCTGAGCGCGTTGATGGCCGCCGACCGGGCCTTCCACGCCACCGTGGTGGACGCCGCCGGCAACGAGATCCTCGCCGAGCTGTACCAGCGGCTGCGCGACCGGCAGCTGCGCATGGGCGAGGCGAGCTTCCGCCTCTCGCCCGGCTGGGCCGACGTGGCGCTGACCGAGCACGCCGCGCAGCTCGCGGCCCTCGACGACGACGATCCGGCACGGTGGCTGGCCGCCGTCGCGGCACACATCGACAACTCGGCGACCGTGCTGCGGACCCTGCGGTGAGCGCCGCCCCCACCGTCTCCCGCCGCTCCGCCCTGCTCGTCTGGGGCGTGGCCCTCGCCGCGTACGTGGCGGCCGTCTTCCACCGCAGCTCCCTCGGCGTCACCGGGGTCGACGCCGCGGACCGGTTCCACATCAACGCCTCCGCGCTGGCCACCTTCTCCGTGGCCCAGCTCGCCGTGTACGCGGCGATGCAGATCCCGGTCGGGATGCTGCTCGACCGGTTCGGCTCGCGGCGACTGCTCGTCGTCGGCGGCGTGCTCATGGTCGCCGGCCAGCTCTGCTTCGCCCTCGCCACCGACGTGCGGCTCGCCGTCGTGGCGCGGATCCTCGTCGGGCTCGGCGACGCGATGACCTTCATCAGCGTGCTGCGGATCGTGACGTTCTGGTTCCCGGGCCGCACCAACCCGCTCGTCGTGCAGCTCACCGGCACCCTGGGCCAGCTCGGCGCGATCCTCGGCGCCGTACCCCTGGTGGCGCTGCTGCACCACGCCGGCTGGACCCCGGCGTTCCTCGTCGCCGCGGCGCTGGGCGCGACGGCCGTGCTGCTGGTGCTCGTCGCCGTGCGGGACACGCCCCACCGCGAGACCGCCCCGGGGTCACCCCGGCCGGCAACGGTCCGCCCGGTCCTCGCCGCCGCCTGGGCCCACCCGGGCACCCGGCTCGGCCTGTGGACGCACTTCGTCACCCAGTTCTCCGGCACCGTCTTCGCCCTGCTCTGGGGTTACCCGTTCCTGGTGCAGGGGCAGGGCCTCACGCCCACCGCGGCAGCGTCCCTGCTCACCGTGATGACGGTCGCGGGCCTCCTCGTCGGCCCGCTGCTGGCCCACCTCTGCGGCCGGCACCCGCTGCGCCGCTCGGTGCTGGTCTTCACGGTGGTGGCCACCACCGCGGCCGCCTGGACCGTGGTGCTCGCCTGGCCCGGGCCCGCTCCCCGGTGGCTGCTCGTCGTGCTGGTGCTCGTGCTGGCCGTCAACGGCCCCGCCTCGATGATCGGCTTCGACTACGCCCGGACCTTCAACCCGGCCAGCCGGATGGGCAGCGCCTCCGGCATCGTGAACGTCGGCGGCTTCGTGGCCTCGATCATCCTGGTGCTCGCCGTCGGCGTGGTGCTCGACCTCGCCACCCCGTCCGGCCGTGGCACGCCGGACCTGGCCGCGTTCCGCTGGGCGTTCGCCGTGCAGTACGCGCTCTGGGCGCTCGGCGCCGTCCAGGTGCTCCGCTACCGCAACGCGGCCCGCCGCCGGCTCGCCGCCGACGCGGCGTCCGCCGAACCGGTCACCCTGCCGGGCGCGGCCGGCGGGGCGGTGGCCGTCAACCGCGCGAGCGGCGGGGCGTGAGGCCGTCGAGCACCAGCGTCAGCCCGGCGCCGACCAGCCAGACGTCCTTGGCCAGCCCGGTGCCCGCCTCGGTGGGGCGTACGCTGCCGGGCTGGCGCAGCCCCGGCGTCTTCAGGTAGAGCTGCACCAGGCCGGCGCCGAAGGCGGTCAG
The DNA here is from genome assembly GCF_036184225.1 of Micromonospora globbae. Classification (NCBI taxonomy): domain Bacteria; kingdom Bacillati; phylum Actinomycetota; class Actinomycetes; order Micromonosporales; family Micromonosporaceae; genus Micromonospora; species Micromonospora globbae. Next base: position 1,992,947 of record NZ_CP108084.1, on the reverse strand, counting down.
CCCGAGACCGACCAGGGCCGACGGGACGAAGGGGACGAGCAGCGCCGCCCCCAGCGCCACCTCGCTGTACGACAGCAGCTTGGCGAACCGGTCCGGCGGGATCTGCCGCAGCTGGGGGATGGCGCCGACGGCCATGCCGTGCATCCCCTGCGCCGCCTCGCCCTCCAGGTTCCGCTTCGACAGGCCCGAGTTGAGCACGAACGCGCCGACGGCGGCGCGGAGCGGCACGTGTGCCACCTTCATGATTACTCCCTGCGGTGAGAGTCGGACCGTGCCCCCGCCTACCCCGGGGCCGGCCGAGCTAACCCGCCCGTACGGCGTCGCCCGCCGGTCCGGTGCGCCGGGCTGGTCCGGTTTGCTCGGGCTGGTCCGGCGTGCTCGGGCTGGTCCGGCGTGTCGGGGCTCTAGGCCGGGCGCGAAGATCGCGATAGGTTCAGCCCGGGCCGACCGGCGGTCGTGCCGCGCGCCGACCGGCCGCCCCCGACACCACCGCTTGAGCAGGAGGGGAAACCGTGAGCCAGGAGGTCCGGGGAGTCATCTCCCGCAGCAAGGGCGCGCCCGTCGAGGTCACCACCATCGTGGTGCCGGACCCGGGGCCCGGTGAGGCGGTCGTCCGGATCCAGTCGTGCGGGGTCTGCCACACCGACCTGCACTACCGCGAGGGCGGCATCACCGACGACTACCCCTTCCTGCTCGGGCACGAGGCGGCCGGCATCGTCGAGGAGGTGGGCGAGGGTGTCACCGAGGTGTCCCCGGGCGACTTCGTCATCCTCAACTGGCGGGCGGTCTGCGGGGTCTGCCGGGCCTGCCGGCGTGGCCGCCCCTGGTACTGCTTCGCCACGCACAACGCTTCGCAGAAGATGACCCTCACCGACGGCACCGAGCTGGCCCCCGCCCTGGGCATCGGCGCATTCGCCGAGAAGACGCTCGTGCACGCCGGGCAGTGCACGAAGGTGGACCCGGCCGCCCGGCCCGCCGCCGTGGGGCTGCTCGGCTGCGGGATCATGGCCGGTCTCGGCGCGGCGATGAACACCGGTGGCGTGACCCGCGGCGACTCGGTGGCCGTGATCGGCTGCGGCGGTGTCGGGGACGCGGCCGTCGCGGGCGCGGCGCTGGCGGGCGCGACGACGATCGTCGCGATCGACACCGACGCGCGCAAGCTCGACTGGGCCCGCCGGTTCGGCGCCACCCACACCGTCGACGCCTCCGCCGAGGACCCGGTCGAGGCGATCCGCGCCGCCACCGGCGGCTTCGGCGCCGACGTGGTCATCGACGCGGTGGGCCGCCCGGAGACGTGGAAGCAGGCCTTCTACGGCCGCGACCTCGCCGGGACCGTGGTGCTGGTCGGCGTGCCGACCCCGGAGATGACCGTCGAGGTGCCGCTGCTCGACGTGTTCGGCCGCGGCGGCGCCCTCAAGTCGAGCTGGTACGGCGACTGCCTGCCCAGCCGCGACTTCCCGATGCTGACCTCGCTCTACCTGCAGGGCCGCCTCGACCTCGACGCGTTCGTCACCGAGGAGATCGCCCTGGACCAGGTCGAGGAGGCGTTCGCCCGGATGCACCGCGGCGACGTGCTGCGGTCGGTGGTGGTGTTCCCGTGACCGCCCGCGTCGACCACGCCGTCACCTCCGGCACCTTCTCCCTCGACGGGCAGACCTTCGACGTCGACAACAACGTCTGGGTGGTCGGCGACGACGACGAGTGCGTCGTCCTGGACGCGCCGCACGACGCCGACGCGATCCTGACGGTGGTGGGGGAGCGCCGGGTCCGCGCGATCCTCGCCACGCACGCGCACGACGACCACGTCCGGGCCGCCCCGGCGCTGGCCCGGGCCACGGGGGCGCCGGTACTGCTGCACCCGGCCGACCGGGTGCTGTGGGACCTGGTCCACCCGGACGTGGCACCCGGCGGCGACCTGCGGGACGGCGCCACCGTCGAGGTGGCCGGCATCGCGCTGCGGGTGCTGCACACCCCAGGTCACAGCCCCGGCGCCTGCAGCTTCCACGCGCCGGCGCTGGGCGCCGTGTTCACCGGCGACACCCTCTTCGCCGGCGGACCGGGCGCCACCGGCCGCTCGTACAGCGACTTCGGCACGATCATCGAGTCGATCCGGACCCGGCTGCTCACCCTGCCGCCCGAGACGGTCGTCCACACCGGGCACGGCGACGACACCAGCATCGGCGCCGAGGCGCCGCACCTCGACGAGTGGATCGCGCGCGGCCACTGACCCGAGGCGGTCGTGGAGTCCGGGACCGCCGCCGGTGCCGGCGGCGGTCCCGCGAGCGCCGCCCGCCGCCGCGGGGGTCAGCGCTCGTCTGGGCCGCCCAGCACCGGCTTGACGTCGAGCACCGGGGTGCCGTCCAGCGCCTCCAGGTCCGCCACCCGCACGCGCAGGCCGTCGACGGCCAGCAGGCGTACGCGGTGCAGCCCGATCGGATTCGGCCGGTGGGGCGACCGGGTGGCGAACACACCGGTCTCCGGCCGGGACACGTCCCCGCGCGGGTGCACCGTCAGCACGTCCCGGCGGGCCCGGTCGAGCCAGGTGAGCACCAGCACGTCGGTGCCGGGGCGCAGGTCCCGTACGGCCGGCGCGACCTCCGGCACGAAGACCAGCCAGGACTCGGGCGCGCCCTCGTCGCCCTGCTTCGGCGCGGTCGCCGCATCGGTGAGCGGCGACTCGACCCAGCCGACGGGCCGCAGGACGTGCCGTACCTCGCTCATCCGGGCTCCTCGCCGTACGCCATGGGGTTCCACACCCTATCGTCCGGTCCCGGCCGCCGGGGGCCCGCGTGTCCGGGGCGGCTAGGATCGGTCGGCGTGCCCCACGATGCCGCCGACCGTCCGCCCGCCGTCCGTCAACTCCGGCTCGTCGTCGAGGCCGAGGACTACGAATCGGCGGTCGCGTTCTTCCGCGACGCGCTCGGCCTTCCCGAGCAGGCCGCCTTCTCCGGTGACGGTGACGCCCGGGTCGTCATCTTGGACGCCGGACGGGCGACCCTGGAGATCGCGAACCCGGCGCAGAAGCGGATGATCGACGACGTCGAGGTGGGCCGGCAGGTGGCGCCTCGCATCCGGGTCGCGTTCGAGGTCGACGACGCCAGGGCCGCGACCGCGCGCCTGGTCGCCGCCGGTGCGGAGGAGATCGCCCCGCCGACCGTCACCCCCTGGCAGTCGCTGAACGCCCGCCTCGACGCGCCGGCCGACCTCCACATCACCGTCTTCCAGGAGCTGCGCACCCTCGAGGAGCGGTCGACGCTCGACGGCTTCGGCACCGACGGCGACCGGGAGCGCTGACCCCCGGTCGATCCGCTGGGCGGTTGCCGCTCGCACCGCTGCGGCGCCGCCGACACCGGTTGGAATCACCGCCCTCCCGCCGCTGTTGGTGACGCGGGCGGCTTCGGTGGTGCTGACACCGACATCCTGGTCGCCCGCGCTCGCGTCGACCCGTCGCCCGCTGCATGCGGCTCGGCCCCTGTCGATGCGGCGTTTCCGCCGCGCCCGGTGCCTGTCGGCTCGACTGATCAATATCGGACCGGTCGCGTCGTCCGTCGGGTTCGCGTCGCCTGACCGGACGGCACGACGCGGCGTCTCGGCCGGCCTGTGCTGACTGTCCGTGTTCCCGAGGTGACCGGGATCGCATCCGGCCGGGGCCTGCGCATATCCGGAATGACCGACAGGCCAACCTCGTTGTGTCCCCCGTACCGCCCGAGCACAAACCCGTTTCCGGTGCGGACATCCCCCGAGGAGTGCTCATCCCCGAGCGCTTCGCATGATCGAAAGGGCAACCATCGTGAAGCTGGACTTCACTCGATGGCTCCCGGCCATCGCGAAGGACTCTTACCGCAAGACCGCACTGAGCGTCGTGGGTGTTGCCGCCATCGGCGGCCTCGCACTCGGGCCGACCGCAGTGGCCGCCCCCGTCACTGCCGGACCCCACGAGGGTGCCATCGCCGCCATCGACCTCGCCACCGGCAAGCCGGGGGCGGAGCGGCACGACGACCAGGCCAAGTCGGGCCTGACCACCGGGTCCGGCCACGGCAACCCGTTCAGCGCCAAGCCGAGCCGGGACAAGCTCGTCCCGTACGGCGTCCAGGGCGCCCAGTCGCGCATCCCGCTGGACGACGCGCAGCTCTCCAACGCCAAGGCCATCATCGAGGCCGCCAAGAAGACCGGCGTGGGTGAGCGGGGCGCGGTGATCGGCGTGGCCACGTCGCTGCAGGAGTCGAAGCTGTACAACCTCGGCCACCTCGGCGCGTACAACGACCACGACTCGCAGGGCCTGTTCCAGCAGCGCCCGTCGTCCGGTTGGGGCACGCCCGACCAGATCACCGACCCGGACTACTCCGCCACCGCGTTCTTCAACGCGCTGAAGAACGTCGACGGGTGGCAGGGCCTGCCGCTGACCCAGGCCGCGCAGACCGTGCAGGTCTCGGCGTACCCGTTCGCGTACGCCCAGTGGGAGGACCAAGCGGCGGACATCGTCCAGCAGCTCTGGTGAGTGTGTCGACGTTCGGCCGGCCCCGGTAGGGGCCGGCCGTTTGTCGTGTTCGGGCCGGGCGCGCCGGCGCTGGGGGCGGTCTGTTGCGACATGTTGCGCGGCGCGCCGGTCGGGCGGCCAGGGTCCGGCCATCCGGTATGCCGGGTGTCGGGCCGCATGGGGTGGACCTGCTCGCCCCGTGCGGTGGCGGATCGCCGGCTGTCCGGTATGGGGTGGTCTGGGGTGTGGCCGGTGGCACTCGGGGGCCGGAATCGTGGGCGGGCCGGGGTCGTTGAACACCCCTGACGGCCGAGGCAGCAGGCCCCCCGGCCTGCGTGGCCCGCCCGATCGGCGGGACCCCCGGGAATGATGGCCGGCCGCCGGTCGTTGAACACCGAACCACGGCCCCGGTAGGGCACCGCCCCGCCGCCGCCCCCCGGCCTGGCGCCGGGGAATGACGGCCGGCCCCGGGTCGTTGGATACGGACCCGGCCCGGTGCGGCACCCCCGCCCACCACGCGCCGTGGAACCCCCCGAGACTTCCCCCCCTTTCGAGCACGCCCGTGCTCGTCCCCCTGAGATCCACGCCCCGATCCCCCGAACGGGTGTGGACCTTCACCCCCCGAGGAGCTTTGATCATGAACACGATCCTGCGGAAGAGCATGCTCAGTGTCGCTGGTCTGGCCTTCGCCACCGGTGTGGCCGCCGGCCCCGTGACCGCCCACGCCGCCCCGGTGCACGAGGCGAAGCCCGTCGCGGTCGTCCACACCGACAAGCCGGGCGTGGACACGGCGAAGCTGATCCCGCACGGCACCCAGGGCGCCCAGTCCCGCATCGCCCTGAACGACGAGCAGACCGCGAACGCGAAGGCGATCATCGCGGCGACGAAGAAGAACGGCCTGCCCGAGCGGGCGGCGGTCATCTCCATCGCCACGAGCCTTCAGGAATCCAAGCTGGAGAACCTGGGCCACCTCGGTGACCGCAACGACCACGACTCGCTGGGCCTGTTCCAGCAGCGCCCGAGCTCGGGTTGGGGCACGCCGGAGCAGATCACCGACCCCGAGTACTCCACCACCGCGTTCCTCAAGGGCCTGAAGCAGGTCGACGGCTGGCAGGACATGCCCCTGACCGACGCCGCCCAGACCGTGCAGGTATCGGCCTACCCCGACGCCTACGCCCAGTGGGAACAGCAGGCCGCCGACCTCGTCGCCCAGCACTGGAACAGCTGACAACCGCAACCACACGATGGCCGGCACCCCGAGGGTGCCGGCCATCGTCGTGTCCCGGCCGGCCCACCCCGTCGCGGTGATCATGAGGTTGGCGGGGGCGAGCCGGACAATCCTCCCCGCCAACCTCATGATCGACGGGGTAGGGTCGGGGGCGTCGGCGGTCTCAGGGGTCGTGGCGGCCGAGGATGATGTCCACGACGGCGGCGACCAGCGCGAGCGCGATGATGATGGTCGCCACCACGAGGGCGTGCTCGAACGCCGACGTCCAGTCGCCCCGGCTGCTGGCCAGCGCGGCGAAGAACACCGAGCCGACCGCGGCGATGCCGGCGGCCGCCCCGATCCGCTGCCCGGTCTGGAGCATGCCGGCGCCGCTGCCCGCCTGCGGTACGGGCACCTCGGAGAGGGTGAGCGTCTGGTTCGGCGCGATCACCAGCCCGCTGCCCAGGCCGGCGAGGAGCAGGGGCGCCGCCGTCACCCACGGCACCGGCGCGTTCGGGAAGAGCCGGAGGGCCAGTGCCGTGCCGGCGAGGCCGAGGACCACGGCGAGCAGCCCGCCGGCGACCAGTGGTCGGCCCAGGCGGTTGACGATGCGGCCACCGAGCGCGGAGGCGGCCGCCGAGCCGAGCGCGAACGGGGTGATGGCCAGGCCGGCGATCAGGGCGCTGTAGCCGTGCCCGTTCTGCAGGAAGAGCGTGAAGATGAAGAAGATCGCCGTGAACCCGCCGAAGTAGATGAGGGCGATCAGCGCGCCCAACGTGTACGACCGGAAACGGAACAGCTTCAGGTCGAACAGCGGCTGCCGTTGCCGCGCGTACCGCCGTTCCCACAGCGCGAACGCGAGCAGCACCAGCAGCCCGACGGGGATGAGCGTCCACTTCCACGGCGTCCGCCACTGCTGTTCCTGCACGAGCGGCAGCAGCACGAGCAGGACGCCGACGCCGAGCAGCACCACCCCCACGGGGTCGAGTCGGTGCTGGTCCCCGTGCCCCTTGACCCGGCTGGGGAGCAGCCGCCACCCGAGGATCATCGCGATGATGCCGACCGGCACGTTGACGAAGAAGACGTACCGCCAGCCGTGGTCCTGGCCGCCGAGGGCGATGAGCAGTCCGCCGAGCAGCGGCCCGACGGCGGTGGAGATGCCGATGGTGGCGCCCAGCAGCCCGAAGGGGCGCGCCCGCTCGGGCCCGCGGAACATCTCCTGGATGACGCCGGTGACCTGGGGGTTGACGATGCCGGCCGCGGCGCCCTGGAGGAGTCGGGCGATGACGAGCCAGGTGGGGGAGGGCGCCAGGCCGGCGAACGCGCTGGTGAGGGTGAACAGTCCGATCCCGAAGACGAACGCGTTGCGCCGGCCCCGGGCGTCGCCGAAGCGTCCGGCGGGGACGAGGACGAGGCCGAACGTCAGCGCGTACCCGGAGAGAACCCACTGGAGGTCACTGGGCGACGCGTGGAGTGCCCGGTCCAGAGAGGGCACGGCCACGTTGACGATGCTGACGTCGAGCAACGTCATGAACGCGGCGACCAGGCCGACCCCGAGGGCCTGCCAGCGTCGCCGGTTCTCTGCTGGGTCGATGTCGGCCGGCTGGGTACCCGCCGCGCTCATCGTGCCCCCCGTCGACCGTCGATCATGTACCCCTGACCGCTACCCCGGCCAGCGGGGGAGGAACCCTCGCGAAGGTCACGCCATCTGGCGCGCGCAGAACCGCGGACCGAAATCCAGCCCGGCCATCGGCGAGTCCTCCCGGTGCAGCAGGTTCTTCTCGGTGAGCAGGTGCAGCGGAGTGTGCAGCTGCTCCTCGGTCAGCCCGGCCTCCTCGGCGATCATGTCGGGGTACGGTACCTGTCCGCGGGCCTCCAGTGCGGCGACCGCCTGGTACACCCGTTCCTCGATCTCCGACAGTTGCACCCGCTGCATCATGTCCTCCTTCGGTCGCGCCCGCCGCTGGACCGGCGGTTGCGCTGCGCGGTTACCCCTTGGCCGCCCGAAGATGCCCACCCGAAAGGGGGGCGGACCGGGCGGCGCGGGGCCCTGCCGGCGGTCGGGGCGCGCCGGGGTGCCCTAGGCTGCATCCGTGATCGTCTGGGATCTCGCCGTGGTGGGGGCAGGCCCCGCCGGGCTCTCCGCCGCGTACGCCGCGGCCCGCGCGGGCGTACGCACCCTGGTCGTCGAGCGGGCCGCCCATCCGCGGTACAAGACCTGCGGCGGTGGCCTGATCGGCACGTCGCTGGCCGCCGTCCAGGACCGGATCGAGGTGCCCGCCCACGACCGCGTCGACCGGGTGACGTTCACCCGCAACGGGCGGCGCCAGTTCAGCCGCCGGCACGGTGGGCCGCTCATCACGATGGTGCGCCGGGAGGAGTTCGACGACCGGTTGCGCGCCGCCGCGGTGGAGGCCGGGGCCGAGGTACGCGAGCGGGCCCCGGTGCGGGCGCTCGAACAGGACGCGGACGGCGTACGCCTGCGGTTGGCCGACGGCTCCACCGTGCGGGCGCGGACGGTGATCGGCGCGGACGGCTCCTCCGGGGTCACCGCCCGGCACGTGGGCGTCCGCTACCGGCAGGTGGACCTGGGGCTGGAGCTGGAGATCGAGGTGCCGCCGGAGCAGCAGGAGCGGTGGCGCCGCCACGTGCTGCTGGACTGGGGGCCGCTGCCCGGGTCGTACGCCTGGGTCTTCCCGAAGGGCGACCGGCTCACCGTCGGTGTGATCGCGGCGCGCGGGGAGGGGGAGCGCACGCGGGACTACCTGCGGGCGTTCGTCGACCGGCTCGGCCTGGCCGACGCCCCGGCCGCGCACGACTCCGGGCACCTGACCCGCTGCCGGGCGGAGGATTCCCCGCTGCGCCACGGGCGGGTGCTGGTCGTCGGGGACGCCGCCGGGCTGCTCGAACCGTGGAGCCGGGAGGGGATCAGCTACGCGCTGCGCTCCGGTGAGCTGGCGGGCGCGGCGGTGGCCGAGGGTGACCTGGGCGCGTACGAGCGGGCGGTGGCCGAGCGGTTGGTGCCCTCGATGCGGGCCGGCCATCGGTTACTCGATCTCTTCTCGCGCCGGCCGGAGGCGTTCCACGGCCTCGTGGCGACCCCGCCCGGCTGGCGGATGTTCGTGCGGTTCTGCCAGGGCCGGGCGAGCTTCGACCAGGCGATGGCGCGTCCGGAGGTGCGGGCCGTCCTCGCGGTGCTGGACCGCCTGCCGGGGCCTCGCCGCCGTGACCGGCGGGACGCCGTGTCGGCCTGACCCCGCCGTCGGCCTGACCCCGTCCGGGGAGCCCGCACGCGCGTCCCACCTCGACGTGACAGTCCCGGAGGTCGGGCCGCCCCACCGTGACCCGCTGCGGACGCGGCCTGGGTCGGCTCGGCCCGGGGCCTGTCGCCGCCGGTCACCGACGCACCCGTTCGTCGCGCAGTCCTTCTACCACCCAGGATCCTAGGATGCCTTACGCGATGTGAGGTCCGCGGGAACCGACAAGGCACCCGACGACGGGAGCCGCGACCAGCGGCCGAGTGGGGGAGTCGCCCGCGGCCCGACGGGTGCTCGTGTCCGTGCCGTGCCGGGGCGAGAATGGACCTGCGCGAGAGGGGGTGCCCGATGAGCGACGACCACGGTGGGCCGAGCACCGACCACGGCGAGCCGAGCTTCACCGAGGAGGAGTACGCGTTCCTCCGGCACGTGCGGTTCGGCGAGCTGCCGCCCGCGGTCCGGCCCGAGGAGCGGATCGCGCTCACCGAGTCGGATCCGGGTCGGGTGCTGCCGGTCGACGACCCGGAGCGCTGGGACCTGCGGCACGGCGCCTGAGGCCGGTGCCGGTGACGCGGACGGGCCGCGGGTTCACCCCACGGCCCGTCCTGGGCGTCGGTCAGAAGACGGGCACGCCGTCGCGGACGAGCCGCCAGTTCGGCTGGAAGAAGTCGGCCGGGTCGATCGTGCCCTTCTCCTGCGCCCAGTCGATCAGCAGCTGGCGGATCTCCTGCTGCTCGTTGTAGACCTGGGTCTTGACGATGCCGGGGAAGTTCCCGCCACCACTGCGGCGGTAGTTGTTCACCGCCACGACGAACTGCGCGTCGTCGGCCACCGGGGTGTCCGTGCCGGGCAGCACGAGCCGGGTGATCCGCTGGCCCACCGGCTTGGCGATGTCGATGTCGTAGTCGACGCCGGAGAGGGCGTCGTAGTTGTAGTCGGGCACCAACGGGTCGCTGATGGTCTCCGGGTCGACCGGGGCGCCGGGAGCGAGCGTCACGAAGTACTTCGCCGAGTACTCCAGGTAGGCGCGCACCTCGGCGCCGGTGAGCACGACCGCCTCGAGCGTGTTGTCGAAGACGTAGAGCCCCGCCACGTCGCGGATCTTCACGTCGCCGGCGGGGAAGACCGCCGTGCGGCTGAACGGCGAGGCCTGCGACAGCACCGGCAGGTCGGCGTACTGGGTGCCGGCCAGCGCCTTGGTGACCGTCTCGGCCTGGACGTGGTTGATGAAGTCCAGGATCGGGGTGTCCTTGTACCGCGACTCCACGGTCGACATCTCCACCGTGGCCCGGGCGACGACCTGGTTGACGTACGCCACGGTCTTGGCGTGCTGGGCGCGCACGGCCGCGAGGACCTTGGGGTCCTCCACGACGGTGTTGGTGTTCAGCATGGTGGCGGACTTCTTGGTGATCGTCCACCGGCCGCGCTCGCGGGCGAGCGTGAAGTCCATCCGGGTGAGGCGCTGGCCCCACTTCGACGGCTCGGACAGCAGCACCTGCTCGCCGGTCTTCTCGTTGGTCACGAACCGCTCGACGACCTCGTTGTGCGCGTGTCCGAAGAGGATGGCGTCGATCCCGGGCACCTGCTGGGCGATCAGCGCCACGGGGTTCTCGTTCGGCAGCTCCGGTCCGTAGCTGGAGGTGCCGCTGTCGCCGCCGTGCGCCGAGATCAGCACGATGTCGGCGCCGCGCTCGCGCATGATCGGCACGTACTTCGCCGCGGTCGCGATCATGTCGTCGAAGCGCAGCCTGCCCTCGACGTTGCCGCGGTCCCAGATGGCCACGCCGGGGTTCGTGAGGCCGAGGATGCCGACCCGCAGGGTCGGTGCGGCGAAGCCGAGGGAGACCTTCTTGATGACGTACGGCAGGAAGGCCGGCTTGCCGGTCTTCGCGTTGATCGCGTTGGCGGCCAGGGCCGGGAAGCCGAGCTGGCGGATCCAGAGGTCCAGCAGCGGCAGGCCGTAGTTGAACTCGTGGTTGCCCAGCGTCACGGCGTCGTAGTCGATGATGTTCATGGCGCGGGCCATGGGGTGCTTCTCGCCGGTGCTGGTGATCGGCTCCTGCTTGGCGTAGAAGGTGGCCAGCGGAGTGCCCTGGATGGTGTCGCCGGCGTCGAGCACGAGCGTGGCCTTGCCGCGCCGCTCGGCGCGGATCTGGTTGATGAGCGTGGCCAGCTTCGCGACGCCGATGTCGTTGTGCTTGCTGTCGTCGTACTCGGCGTCGCCGTAGTAGTCCCAGTTGTAGACGTTCCCGTGGGTGTCGGACGTACCCAGGAGGGTGAGGTCCCAGGTGCGCTTCCCGGCCGCGCCGGCCGCGTGCGCGGGTGCGGCGGCGACGAGCGGGGCGGCGGCCGCGGCGGCGGCCGCGGCGAGCACCTGCCGGCGCGAGGGACCGGAGGGAGAGGTCATGATGTGCCCTTCCATGGGGGTGGACGCGCCGGTGGGCGCCGAGCGCACCATAACCACCGCTCGTCACTCCTGTTACAGGGGCCCGATCAGTCACCGTCCGTGAGCGCCGTCGGGGCGGGAGGTCGGCGCCGGGTGCCGGCGTCGCGTCCGGCGGTTTCCGGGCGATGTGCCCGGGTAGGGCGGTGGGGGACCGTTCCGGCAGGTGCGCGAGGAGACGTCGGTGAGTGAGGACCAGTACCGCCAGCAGGACCCGACCAGCCAGTACGGCCAGCGTTCGGGGCAGCCGAAGCAGCAGCAGAACCCGCCCGGGGTCACCGGGCGGATGACCCCTCGGCCGGACCACGGCGAGGAGTCCTACCGGGGCAGCGACCGGCTCGCCGGCAAGCGGGCGCTCATCACCGGCGGTGACTCCGGCATCGGCCGGGCCGTCGCCATCGCGTTCGCCCGGGAGGGCGCCGACGTGCTGATCTCGTACCTGGGCGAGGAGGAGGACGCCGACGCCCGGGACACCGTCCGGCTCGTCGAGGAGGCCGGGCGGCGCGGGGTGGCCGTCCGCGGCGACCTCGCCGACGAGCGGCACTGCGAGGCGCTGGTGGAGCGGGCGGTCGCCGACCTCGGTGGGTTGGACATCCTCGTCAACGTCGCGGGCTACCAGATGTCCCAGGAGAAGGGCATCCTCGGCGTCAGCACCGAACAGTTCGACCGGGTGATGAAGACCAACCTGTACGCGCTGTTCTGGCTCTGCAAGGCCGCGCTCCCGCACATGCCCGACGGCTCGGTGATCATCAACACGGCGTCGATCCAGGCGTACGAGCCGTCGCCGCAGCTCATCGACTACGCCACGACGAAGGCGGGGATCGCGAACTTCACGAAGGCCCTCGCCGCCGGCGTCGCCGACCGGGGCATCCGGGTGAACGCGGTCGCCCCCGGCGCGGTGTGGACGCCGCTGATCCCGGCCACGATGCCCGAGGAGGCGGTGGAGTCGTTCGGCGCCAGCTCGCCGATCGGGCGGCCGGGGCAGCCGGCCGAGCTGGCGCCCGCGTACGTCTTCTTCGCCTCCCAGGAGTCGAGCTTCGTGACGGGGGAGGTGCTGGGCGTGACGGGTGGCCGCCCGATCACCTGAGTCGCGGGGCGCCGTCGGGTGGCGGCCCGGCCGGCGGTCAGCGGGGCCAGGTGGCGAGGCGCTGCCGGACCCGCGCCACCGCCGCGGCATCGAGGCCGTAGCGGGCGAACCGCTGCGCGGGGATGCGATCCAGGTAGCGGCCGGCGGCGCGGACGTCCTCCGGGTCGAGGGCGGGGTCGACCTGACGGGCCAGGTCGAGCAGCTCCGCCACGTCGTAGTGGTCGAGGGCCGCGGCGACGTCGATGTAGTCGCGTACCTCGCGCCGGTTCACGAGGGCGGCGATCTTGTTGGCGACGAGGTCGCGGACGTCCATGACCGGGCCGAGATCCATCACGACGGGGCTGCGGTGCCGGTCGAGGCGGGCCAGGCTCAGCCGGATCTGCCGGCCGTCCCGGCTCACCACGAAGTCCTTCATGTCCTGCTCGTAGCCCTCGAACAGGTCGGCGACGTCGCCGTCCGGGTCGGCGTCGGCCACCTCGAAGCCGGCCCGTTCGAGGGCGGTACGCACACCCGCGGCGGCGGCCGCGGCGGCGCCCTCGACGTCGGCGAAGAGGTCGACGTCCTCGGTGGGGCGGGCGACCAGCCCGTGCGCGGCCCAGGCCACGCCGCCGCCGAGGACGAACCGGTGCGGTCCGGCGGCCGTGAGCGCCACGCGGGCCACCTCGCGGTAGAACTCGTGCAGGTGGGGTGCGTTCACGCGTCGCGCAGCGCCGGGTGGCGCTCCTCCCACGCCCGGCGTACGCCGCGGGGAAGGTTGAGCAGGGGCCACACCTGGCGCAGGGTGCGACCGTCGATCAGCTGGCGCAGGTCCTCGGTGCGGGTGGTCTCGCGCAGCACGTTCTCGTAGAGCCAGAGCAACTGGTCGGGGTCGGCGAGGTCGAACGTGCGCTCGGCGTTCCACATGAGGCGTACCGGCAGCTCGACGATGCCGTGCGTGGGTCCGGTGAGTTCGGCGAGGGTGGGGGTGACCACCGCAGGGCGCCCCGGTCGGGCCAGGAAGGCCACGCCGGCGAGGCTCGGTGAAGTGCCCTGCATGGTGCCAGGGTAACGCCCGCCGGGCCGGCCGGTGTTGATCGACTGCGTTTCGTGCGGGCCGAGGCGTGATCGACTCGTCGTGCGGGGCGGCGGCTGGCTGGTCGGGTGGGCGATCCCGGGCGGTCCGGGGCTTGTGGTCCGCCGGTGACGGGGCTGCGCGGGTTTGGTCGAGTCGGCGCCGGCCGCCCGGCGGCTCCGGATGTCCGGTATGCCGTGGTGTCGGCGGTGTGGGGCTGATCTGCCGGTCGGGGGTGCCGGCGGATCGCCGGCTGTCCGGTTGTGGGTGGTCTGGGGTGTGGTCGGTGGCACCCTGGGGCCGGAATCGTGGGCGGGCCGGGGTCGTTGAACACCCCTGACGGCCGAGGCAGCAGGCCCCCGGCCCCGGTGGCCCGCCGGCACAGGTGAGGTCCCGGGAATGATGGCCGGCCGCCGGTCGTTGCACACCGATCCACGGCCCCGGTAGGGCACCGCCCCGCCGCCGCCCCCCCGGCCTGGCGCCGGGGAATGACGGCCGGCCCGGGTCGTTGGACACGGACCCGGCCCGGTGCGGCACCCCCGCCCACCACAGGCCGCGGACCCCCCGAGACTTTCCCCCCTTCGAGCGCACCCGTGTGCTCGTCCCCCGAGATCCACGCCCCGATCCCCCGAACGGGCGTGGACCTTCACCCCCGAGGAGCTTTCATCATGAACACGATCCTGCGTAAGAGCGTGCTCGGTATCGCTGGTCTGGCGTTCGCCGGTGGCGTGGTCGGTGGCCCGATCGCGGCCCACACCAGCGGCCACCACGCGGTCGACGCGCGGCCGGTGGCGGTCGTGCAGGCGGACAAGCCGGGCGTGGACACGGCGAAGCTGATCCCGCACGGCACCCAGGGTGCGCAGTCGCGTATCGAGCTGAACGACGAGCAGGTCGCGAACGTCAAGGCGATCATCGCGGCGACGAAGAAGAACGGCCTGCCCGAGCGGGCGGCGGTCATCTCCATCGCCACGAGCCTTCAGGAATCCAAGCTGGAGAACCTGGGCCACCTCGGCGACGCCAACGACCACGACTCGCTGGGCCTGTTCCAGCAGCGCCCGAGCTCGGGTTGGGGCACGCCGGAGCAGATCACCGACCCCGAGTACTCCACCACCGCGTTCCTCAAGGGCCTGAAGCAGGTCGACGGCTGGCAGGACATGCCCCTGACCGACGCCGCCCAGACCGTGCAGGTGTCGGCGTACCCGGACGCCTACGCCCAGTGGGAGCAGCAGGCCGCCGACCTGGTCGCCCAGCACTGGAACAGCTGACACCCCCACAGCTAACCACCACACAGACCTGACATACAGGGGGAAACACGCTGGCCGGCACCCGAACGGGTGCCGGCCAGCGGCATGTCCGCACCCGGCGTCCACCCGGCGTCCACCGAAGGCGGGAGCGACGGGGAATCCGCCCGCTCGGGTCGCGCGGTCACGGCCGCTGCCTTATGTTCATGGGGTCGGGCGTCGCGGACGTGAGGAGGTGTCGGGTGGGCATCCGGACCTTCATCGAGGGTTGGCCGGTCTACCGGCAGCTCACCGGCACGGATCCGCTGGGTCGGGGCGCGGCGGCGCAGTCGGAGCGCTCCGCGGAGCTGACCGCCCGCACCGAGACCGCCGATCGGGTGGCCCGCTCGGTGTGCCCGTACTGCGCGGTCGGCTGCGGCCAGCGGGTGTACGTCCAGGACGGTCGCGTCACCCAGATCGAGGGTGACTGGGACAGCCCGATCTCCCGTGGCCGGCTGTGTCCGAAGGGCGCGGCCAGCAAGAGCCTCGTGACGAGCCCCCTGCGCCAGACGAAGGTCCGCTACCGCCGACCGTACGGCACGGAGTGGGAGGACCTGGATCTCGCCGTCGCGCTCGACATGATCGCCGACCGGGTGCTCGCCGCGCGCGAGCAGACCTGGGAGGACGTGGACGACGAGGGCCGGCCGCTGAACCGCACCCTGGGCATCTCCAGCCTGGGCGGGGCGACGCTGGACAACGAGGAGAACTACCTCATCAAGAAGCTGTTCACGGCGATGGGGGCGCTCCAGATCGAGAACCAGGCCCGTATTTGACACTCCGCCACCGTCCCCGGTCTGGGGACCAGCTTCGGTCGCGGTGGTGCGACGGACTTCCAGCAGGACGTCGCCAACGCTGACGTCATCGTCATCCAGGGCTCGAACATGGCCGAGGCCCACCCGGTGGGTTTCCAGTGGGTGATGGAGGCGAAGCGTCGCGGCGCCAAGGTCTTCCACGTCGATCCGCGGTTCACGCGGACCAGCGCGCTGGCCGACACGTACCTGCCGATCCGGGCGGGCACGGACATCGCCCTGCTCGGCGGGGTGGTGCGCTACATCCTGGAGAACGAGCTCGATTTCCGGGAGTACGTGCTGGCCTACACGAACGCGGCCACGATCGTCAGCGACCAGTTCGTCGACACCGAGGACGGCGACGGCATCTTCTCCGGATTCAAGCCGGAGACCGGCACGTACGACCAGACCTCCTGGCAGTACGCGGGCCAGGAGAACGGGGGCGGTGCCGAGGACACGGAGGAGGCGCGGGAGACCGCGGCCGGGCTGCGGCACGAGTCGCACGGGAGCCCGATCCCCGGCGTGGTGCGGCGGGACGAGACGTTGCAGCACCCGAACTGCGTCTACCAGATCCTGAAGCGGCACTACGCCCGCTACACGCCGGAGATGGTGGAGCGGGTCTGCGGCATCCCGCAGGACAAGTTCCTGGAGTTGGCGCGTGCGTGGACGGAGAACTCGGGCCGGGAACGCACCGGGGTGCTCATCTACTCGGTCGGCTGGACGCAGCACAGCGTCGGCGTGCAGTACATCCGCACCGGCGCGATCATCCAGAGCCTGCTGGGCAACATCGGCCGCCCGGGCGGCGGGGTCCTGGCGCTGCGCGGGCACGCGAGCATCCAGGGGTCCACCGACATCCCGACGCTGTTCAACCTGCTTCCCGGCTACCTGCCGATGCCGCACCACGCGACGCACCCCACGTTCGACGCGTGGGCGAGCAGCATCCGGCACCCGGGCCAGAAGGGCTACTGGGGCCACGCCCGCGCCTACTGCGCCAGCCTGTTGAAGGCGTACTGGGGTGACAAGGCGACGCCGGAGAACGACTTCTGCTACGGCTACATGCCGCGGCTGACCGGCGACCACGGCACCTACCAGCAGGTGCTCAACATGATCGACGGCAAGGTGAAGGGGTACTTCCTGCTCGGGCAGAACCCGGCGGTCGGCTCGGCGCACGGGCGGGCGCAGCGGCTGGGCATGGCCAACCTGGACTGGCTCGTGGTCCGCGACCTGTTCATGATCGAGAGCGCGACGTTCTGGAAGAACGCTCCGGAGGTGGCCACCGGCGAGATCGTGCCGGAGCAGTGCCGCACCGAGGTGTTCTTCCTGCCGGCCGCCTCGCACGTGGAGAAGGAGGGCACGTTCACGCAGACCCAGCGTCTCCTCCAGTGGCGGGAGAAGGCCGTGGAGCCGCCGGGCGACTGCCGCTCCGAACTGTGGTTCTTCTACCACCTGGGACGCAAGCTGCGGGAGAAGCTGGCCGGCTCGGACAAGCCCCGCGACCGCGCGCTGCTGGACCTCGCCTGGGACTACCCGACGGAGGGTCCGCTCGCCGAGCCGAGCGCCGAGGCGGTCCTGCGCGAGATCAACGGGTTCGAGGTGGCGACCGGCCGTCCGCTCGGCGGCTTCACCGAGGCCCGCGACGACGGCTCCACGGCGATGGGCTGCTGGATCTACAGCGGCGTGTACGCCGACGGGGTGAACCAGGCGGCGCGCCGCAAGCCGCGGCACGAGCAGAACTGGGTGGCCGGGGAGTGGGGCTGGGCGTGGCCGGCGAACCGGCGGACCCTCTACAACCGTGCCTCCGCCGACCGCGAGGGGCGGCCGTGGAGCGAGCGGAAGAAGTACGTCTGGTGGGACGAGGAGAAGGGCGAGTGGACCGGCTACGACGTGCCGGACTTCGAGAAGACGAAGCCTCCGTCGTACCGGCCGGCGCCCGGCACGTCCGGGCCGGAGGGCATCGCCGGTGACGACGCGTTCGTCATGCAGGGCGACGGCAAGGCCTGGTTGTACGCGCCCACCGGGGTGGTGGACGGGCCGATGCCGACGCACTACGAGCCGGCCGAGTCGCCGCTGCGCAACCCGCTCTACCGGCAGCAGGCGAACCCGACCCGGAAGGTGTACCCGCACCCGGTGAACTCGGTGAACCCGAGCCCGCCCGAGGAGCACTCGCAGGTCTTCCCGTACGTGTTCACGGTCAGCCGGCTCACCGAGCACCACACGGCCGGCGGGATGAGCCGCACGGTGCCGCCGCTGGCCGAGCTGCAGCCGGAGATGTTCGTGGAGGTGTCCCCGGAACTGGCCGCCGAGGCGGGGCTCACCCACCTCGGGTGGGCGCACCTGGTCAGCGGCCGGGCGGTCATCGAGGCGAAGGTCCTGGTCACCGACCGGCTCACTCCGTTGCGGGTGGAGGATCGCATCATCCACCAGGTCTGGCTGCCGTACCACTTCGGCTTCGAGGGCCTGGTGACCGGCGACTCGGCGAACGACCTGTTCGGGATCACCCTCGACCCCAACGTGCTGATCCAGGAGAGCAAGGTGGGCACCTGCGACGTGCGGTCAGGCCGCCGCCCCACGGGCGCGGCGCTGCGCGAGCTGGTCGAGGACTACCGGCGGCGCGCCGGCATCACACCGGAACGGCACGCGCCGGTGGTCACCCCCGCCGACGGGGAGGGCGCGCGATGACGCCGGACCCGAACAGCCTCTACGGCCCGCTCGACCCGGCGCCCGAGGCCGGGTGGTCGCAGGCCCCGCCGCGGATGGGCTTCTTCACCGACACGAGCGTGTGCATCGGCTGCAAGGCCTGCGAGGTGGCCTGCAAGGAGTGGAACGACGTGCCCACGTCCGGCCTGGACCTGCTGGGCATGTCGTACGACAACACGGGCGCGTTGACGGCGAACTCGTGGCGGCACGTGGCCTTCGTCGAGCAGCCCCGCCCGGCGGGGCACCGGACGCCGCCGTTCGCCGGCAACCCGACGGACGGCTCGGTCAGCCCCGCGTCGGCGGCGGTCGCGGCGGGGACGGGCAACCCGACCGGCACCGATCCCGGGGTGCCGCCCGGCGACCCGGACGCGGCGGCGCGGATGGCGGCCGGGCCGGAGTTCCTCGGCATGCCCGGCTCGCAGCCGCCGGGGCGCACGGGCACGGCCGACGGGCGCAGCGACTTCCGCTGGCTGATGATGTCCGACGTGTGCAAGCACTGCACGCACGCCGCCTGCCTCGACGTCTGCCCGACCGGGGCGCTGTTCCGCACCGAGTTCGGCACGGTGGTGGTGCAGGAGGACATCTGCAACGGCTGCGGCTACTGCATCCCCGCCTGCCCGTACGGGGTCATCGACCAGCGCAAGGGTGACGGCCGGGCGTGGAAGTGCACGCTGTGCTACGACCGGATCGGGGCCGGGAAGACGCCCGCGTGCGCGCAGGCCTGCCCCACGGAGTCGATCCAGTACGGGCCGCTGGAGGAGTTGCGCGAGCGGGCCGCCGCCCGGGTGGCCACGCTGCACGAGCGGGGGGTGCCGGAGGCCCGGCTCTACGGCCACGACGCGGACGACGGGGTGGGCGGCGACGGCGCGTTCTTCCTGCTGCTCGACGAGCCGGAGGTGTACGGGCTGCCACCGGACCCGGTGGTCACGACCCGTGACCTGCCGAAGATGTGGAAGCGGGCCGGCCTGGCCGCCCTGGCCATGGCGGCCGCCGCCGTGGCCGCGTTCGTCGGAGGTTCCTCGTGACGTCGGACCAGCCGGTCGGCGACCGGTTCCGTCAGTTCCGCGACCGGGTCGACGGGGGCGGGCAGCCGTCCGGCGGGCCGGGCGGCGAGGGCGCGGTGAGCCGCCGCCGGGGCGGCCGCCGCGGCGGTGAGGAACTGCGCGTCCCGGAGGCCGAGTTCGTCTCCTACTACGGCCGGCCGATCATCAAGCCGCCGGTGTGGAAGTGGGACATCGCCGCGTACCTGTTCACCGGCGGGCTGGCGGCCGGCTCGTCGCTGCTGGCCGCGGGCGGACAGCTCACCGGCCGGCCGGCGCTGCGCCGCGCCGGCCGGGTCACGGCGCTCGCGGCGATCGGCGCGAGCACCGCCTTCCTGATCCGGGACCTGGGCCGGCCGGAACGCTTCCACCACATGCTGCGGGTCGCGAAGCCCACCTCCCCGATGTCGATGGGCACCTGGATCCTCGCCGCGTTCGGACCGGCGGCCGGGGTGGCCGCCGTCGCCGAGGCGGCGCCGCTGCTGCCCGCCGGTGGCCTGCTCGGCCTGGCGGGCCGGGTGCTGCCGCCGATCGGGCGGGTCGCCGGGCTGGCCGCCGCGGCCACCGCCCCGGCGCTGGCCACCTACACCGGCGTGCTGCTCGCCGACACGGCCGTGCCGTCGTGGCACGAGGTGTACCCGGAACTGCCCGTCGTGTTCGCCGGCAGCGCGCTGGCCAGCGGCGCCGGTGTCGGACTGATCGCCGCGCCGGCGGAGCAGGCGGGCCCGGCGCGCCGCATGGCCCTGGCGGGCGCGGCCCTGGAGGTCGGCGCGGCGAGCCGGATGGAGTCCCGCCTCGGACTGCTCGCCGAGCCGTACCGCACCGGCCGGCCCGGAACGCTGCTCCGCGCCGGCCGGGTGCTCACCGCCGCCGGCACGGTCGGCGCGCTGACCGGCCGCCGCAGCCGGGTGCTGTCGGTGGTGTCCGGCGCCGCGTTGCTCGCCGGCTCGCTGGCCACCCGGTTCGGGGTCTTCCACGCCGGGCTGGCCTCGGCGCGGGATCCGAAGTACACGGTCGTGCCGCAACGGGAACGGCTCGGCCGACGCCCGAAGACCACGGCCGTCGCCGCCGACTGAGCGGCCCGCCGCCGGCCCCGCACCACGACCGGGCCGCCGATCGACCGGCTTTCCACCTCGCCGCGCGGCGCCGCGGCCGTTGTGGTCAAATGCTCGGTGGAGGCGTTCAGGCGGCTGGTGCCCCTCCCGGTCTTCAAAACCGGTGTGGTCCGGGACCCGGGCCAGGCGGGTTCGATTCCCGTCCGTCTCCGCCAAGTGTGGTGGGGGATGACGTGATGCGCGACGGGCAGGTCGACCCGCGTCGCCGCGTACCCCGCACCGACCTGCTCCTCGCCGACCCCGGGCTGGCGGCCGCGACGGCCGTGCTCGGCCGCGACCGGGTCAAGGCCGCCGTGGTCGCCGCCCAGGAGCGGGCGCGCCGCGGGGAGATCGCGCCCGAGGAGGTCCGCGACGCCGCCGTGGCGGCGCTGCCGGCGCCCGCGCCACGGGCGGTGCTCAACGCCACCGGGGTCGTGCTGCACACCAACCTTGGCCGCGCCGCGCTGTCCCGCCCCGCGGTCGACGCGCTCGTCACCGCGGCCGGGCACACCGACGTCGAGCTGGACCTGGCCACCGGCCGGCGGGCCCGCCGCGGCCGGGACGCCATCGCCGCGCTGGCCGCCGCCGTGCCGGCGGCGGGCGCCGTGCACGTGGTGAACAACGGGGCCGCGGCGCTGGTGCTCGCGGCGACCGCGCTCGCCGCCGGACGGGAGATCGTCGTGAGCCGCGGCGAGCTGGTGGAGATCGGCGACGGGTTCCGGCTGCCGGACCTGCTGGTCAGCACGGGCGCCCGGTTGCGTGAGGTGGGGACCACCAACCGCACCACCCTCGCCGACTACGCCGCCGCGGTCGGCCCGGAAACCGGCTTCCTGCTCAAGGTCCACCCGTCGAACTTCCGGGTCACCGGGTTCACCTCGGCCGTCGGCGTACGCGAGCTGGCGACCCTCGGCGTGCCGGTGGTCGTCGACATCGGCTCGGGCCTGCTGGCCCGGGACCCGCTGCTGCCCGACGAGCCGGACGCGGCGGGCGCGCTGCGCGCCGGGGCGCACCTGGTCACGGCGAGCGGCGACAAGCTCCTCGGCGGCCCCCAGGCCGGCCTGCTGCTCGGCGACGCCGACCTGGTGGAGCGGCTGCGCCGGCATCCGCTGGCCCGGGCGTTGCGGGTGGACAAGCTCACCCTCGCCGCCCTCGCGGCGACCCTGCACCGGCCCGACACGCCGACCCGGGCGGCGCTGCACGCCGACCCGGGCGCCCTGCGCGTCCGCACCGAACGGCTGCGGGACCGCCTCGCCGCGGACGGGCACAAGGCCGAGGTGGTGCCGGCGGTGGCGGTGGTCGGCGGGGGCGGCGCGCCCGGCGTCGAGCTGGACTCGTGGGCGTTGAGCCTGCCGGAGCGGTACGCGGCGCCGCTGCGTACCGGGGAGCCGCCGGTGCTGGGCCGGGTGGAGCGGGGCCGGCTCCTGCTGGACCTGCGCTGCGTGCCGCCGGAGGCCGACGAGGCGGTACGCGCGGCGGTGCTCGCGGTGCCGGGGGACGACTGACGTGTGGGTCGTCGCCACCGCGGGGCACGTGGACCACGGCAAGTCCACCCTGGTGCGGGCGCTGACCGGGATGGAACCGGACCGGTGGGCCGAGGAACGCCGCCGGGGCATGACGATCGACCTCGGCTTCGCCTGGACGGCGTTGCCCTCCGGCGGCACGGTCGCGTTCGTCGACGTGCCCGGGCACGAACGGTTCGTGCCGAACATGCTGGCCGGCGTCGGCCCGGTGCCGGCGGCGCTCGTCGTGGTGGCGGCCGACGAGGGCTGGATGCCGCAGTCGGCCGAGCACCTGGCCGCGCTCCACGCGCTCGGGGTCGCGTACGGCCTGCTCGCCGTGACCCGCGCGGACCTGGCCGATCCGGGCCCGGCGACGGCGCGGGCGCTCACGGAGATCGCCGCGACGTCCCTCGGCGCGGTGGAGGCGGTGCCCGTCAGCGGCGTGACCGGGGCGGGACTGCCGGAGCTGCGCGCGGCGCTGGACCGGCTCGCCGTGCGGCTGCCGGCGCCGGACGTGGACGGGCCGGTGCGGCTGTGGGTGGACCGCAGCTTCACCATCCGGGGCAGCGGCACGGTCGTCACCGGCACGCTCGGCGGCGGGCGGCTGCGTGTCGGCGACGAGTTGGAGCTCGCGGGCACCGGCGAGACGGTGCGGGTGCGTGGCCTCCAGTCGCTGGGCGTGCCCACGCCCGAGGTCAGCGCGGTGGCCCGGGTGGCGGTGAACCTGCGCGGCACCCCGCGGGAGCGGCTGGCCCGCGGGGACGCCCTGCTCAGCCCGGGTCGGTTCCACCGCACCGACCTGGTGGACGTCCGCGTCGCGGGCGACCCGGCGGCGGACCTGCCGGCCGCCCTCACCCTGCACGTCGGCTCGGCCGCGGTGCCGGTCCGGGTCCGCCCGCTCGGCCCGGACACGGCCCGGCTTCGGCTGGCGCGGCCGTTGCCGCTGCTGATCGGTGACCGGGCCCTCCTGCGCGACCCGGGCCGCCACCACGTGGCCGGCGGCGTGACGCTGCTCGACGTGGCCCCGCCGCCGCTGGCCAGACGGGGAGCGGCGGCCGCCCGCGCCATCGTGCTGGCCGGGCTCGACGGCCGGCCGGACCTGGCCGGTGAGCTGCGCCGCCGCCGGCTGGTCCGCGCCGCCGACCTGACCCGGATGGGGGTGCCGGTGCACGCCCGTCCGGTGGCCGGCGACTGGCTGGCCGACCCGGGGCACTGGGAGCGGACGGGTGCCCGGCTGGCCGAGGAGGTCGCCCGGCACGCCCGGGAGCATCCGCTGGAGCCGGGAATCCCGGTGGAGACGCTCCGGCAGCGGCTCGCCCTGCCGGACCGGGCGCTGGTGGAGGCGCTTGTCCGCCCGCCACTGCGGGTACGCGGCGGACGGGTCACCGCCTCGACCGTCGACGCGCTGCCCGAGCCGGTGGCCCGCGCGGTGCAGCGCATCCGCGCCGAGTTCGGTGACCGGCCCTTCCGGGCGCCGGAGGCCAACCGCCTCGCCGACCTGGGCCTCGGGCCGCGGGAGATCGGCGCGGCCGTGCGCGCGGGCGCGCTGCTGCGCCTGGCCGACAACGTGGTGCTGCTGCCCGACGTCCTCGACGAGGCGGTGCGGGTGCTCGCGGGCCTGCCGCAGCCGTTCACCCTCTCCGCGGCCCGGCAGGCCCTGGACACCACCCGGCGGGTGGCCGTCCCGTTGCTGGAACTGCTGGACCGCCGCGGCGCGACGCGGCGGCTGCCCGACGACGCGCGGATCGTGGTCGGCTGAGCCGGCCAACCGGCCCTGCCGGGGCCCGGCCGTCACCTACGGTGACGCCATGGACCCTTCCGCGGTCTGGCGGGACAAGCAGCACAAGTGGCGGATCGAGGCGTACCGGGCGCCCGACCTGCGGTTCGCGATCTTCGCCACCAACGGCACCACCGAGTCCGCGCCGCTGTGGCTGTTCGGGATGTCGGCGCTGGCCCGGTGGCTGATGACGCACGCCATCTCGCTGGACGACCTGGAGAGCGACTGACCGCGGCGGCGCCGGCCGCGGTGGGGTGACCTGGACGCCGCACCGGGTACGCGGGGCGGGCCGACGGGCGGACGGGGGTGCACGGATGGGCGGTCAGCTCGGACAGCTCGCGCTGGTGGCGGTGCTCGTGCTGGTCAACGCCGCCCTGTCCGGCAGCGAGATGGCGCTCGTGACGCTGCGCGAGGGTCAGGTGCGCCGGCTGGGCCGCCGGGCCCGCGCCGGTGAGCGGCTGGTACGCCTCTCCCGCGACCCGAACCGCTACCTTGCCACCATCCAGCTGGGCATCACCCTCGCCGGCTTCCTGGCGTCCGCGGCGGCCGCGGTGGCGCTGGCCGAGCCGCTGGTCGGCCCGCTGCGCTTCCTCGGCGGCCTGGCCCGCCCCACCGCCGTCGTCGTCGTGACGGTGGTGCTGACGTTCGTGACGCTGGTCGTCGGTGAACTCGCGCCGAAGCGGCTCGCCATGCAGCGGGCCGAGCGGTGGGCGCTGCTGAGCGCGGGCCCACTGGACCTTCTCGCGCGGCTGTCCCGGCCGGCGGTCTGGCTGCTCAGCGTCACCACGAACGTGGTGGTGCGGCTGGCCGGCGGGGACCCGCGGGCACGGCGGGAGGAGGTGACCGAGGAGGAACTGCGGGAGATGCTGGTGAGCCAGCGGGGCCTGTCCGCCCAGCAGCGGGAGATCCTCACCGGCGCGTTCGACATCGCCGGCCGGACCCTGCGGGAGATCCTCGTGGCCCGGCGGGACGTCACCGCGCTGCCGGCCACGCTCGCCCCCGCCGAGGGCATGCGCCGCCTCGCCGCCGCGGGCCGCTCCCGGGCACCGGTGACCGGGCCGGGCGGCCTGGACGACGTGCTGGGGGTCGTGCACATCCGCGACCTGGTGGACCCGGCGCCGGGCACCGTCGGGGACCGCGCCCGCCCGCCGCTGCTGCTGCCCGCCACCCTGCCGGTCTCCGACGCGCTGCGGCAGCTGCGGCAGGAGCACCAGCAGCTCGCGCTCGTGGTCGACGAGCACGGCGGCATCGACGGCATGATCACCCTGGAGGACCTGCTGTCGGAGGTGGTCGGCGAGCTGTACGACGAGACCGACCGGGACGTCTGCGGGGTGGTCCGGGAGCCCGACGGCGGGCTGCTGCTGCCCGGCGACTTCCCGCTGCACGACCTGCCCGACGTGGGGGTGCGGCTGACCTTCCCGCTGTCGCGCGAGTACACCACGGTGGCGGGGCTCGTGCTGTCCCGGCTGGGCCGTCTGCCCGCCGGAGCGGGGGAGACCGTGCGGCTGCCCGGGCTCACCATCGAGGTGGTGGAGGTCGCCGACCGGGCCGTACGCCGGGTCCGGCTGCGCGGGTTCGCGCCCAACGGCTGACGTCGCGCCACCCCGCGCCCCGGACGGGGGACGGCGTGGTGGTTCGACCCCGCCCGGCCCGTACGCTGCGTAGCGTCACGAACGTGAAGGACCGAGGCTTGCGTACGTTCCTGACGGTGCTCGCCGGGCTCGCCGTGATCTACTTCGGCACCTCGGGCCGCGACCCGGAGGAGGGACGCGGGCTCACCGGCGGTCTGGTGCTGCTCGCCCTGCTCGCCTCGCTGCTGGTGTGGCACCTGACCAAGCCGTCCCAGCCCGCGAAGTGACCCGCCGCTCCGGCGGGTCCGCCATCCGCGGCGGCGAGGCGTCCGATCGTGGCGGTGACGGCCCGGCCGTCACCGGGCGGCCCGGGTGATCTCCTCGGCCGGTTCCTCGCCCAACGCCACCCGCACGAGCGCCGAGGCCAGCCGCCCGAACTCGGCGCCGCCGACCAGCCCGGCGAGCCGGGGCGCCGCCGTGGGCAGGCCGAGGCGCTTCGCCCCGGCGAGCGCCCGCCGGTCGACGAACGGCCGCAGGTCCGCCCACACCGTCTGTGCCTCCCGCAGGAAGATGTCCGCGCCCGTGGGGCCGATGCCGGGGAACTCGGTGAGCAGCCGCCGCAGCCCCGCGGGCTGGTCGCCGCCCTCCCGGTGCAGCCGGCGCAGGTCCCCCCGCCAGCGGTCCAGGCACAGGCGGGCGCCGTCACCGAGCATCCTGGCCGTCCGCTCGTCGTAGCGGCGGTAGTGGCCGCGGCCCAGCGCGTCGACGCGGTCCTGCCAGCTCGCCGCCTCCATCGCCTGCGGCGTCCGGTAGCCGGCGGCGAAGAGTTCCCGCGCCGCGGCCATCGCGACGCACGCGCGGATCCGCGTGCTCAGCAGCGTGGCGAGCACCAGCAGCTGGTACAGCGGCGCCGGCCGGTCGGCCAGCTTGATGCCGGCCTCCTCGGCGTACGTGCGTCCGTGCCGGTCCAGCAGGGCCCGCGCCACGGCTCGGTCGTCACCCACCCGGTCCGTGTACCCGCCCGGCGCCCGGCTAGCCCATCGGCGGTGCGACGGTGCCAGCCCGGCGGCGGCGCGGCGATTGCCGCCGACGGCGGCGGGTATCCGACCGCGGAGGCGGTCGATCCCGTCAGCCGTCCACCCGGGAAGGGAGACACCGGTGGTCAATCCGCAGCAGGAGGAGTTGCGCCGCAACGACAAGGGCGCCACGAGCCAGTACAGCAAGGGCCCGAAGCCGACCGGCCACCCGCTCAACCGCGGGTCGTCCAAGGGCGACCAGGGCCGGCCGGTGCCGAAGGGCCAGGCCTCGCCGTACGGCCCGTCCGGTGAGCTGGCCGAGGACGAGAGCGACACGCGGGGTTAGCGTCGCCGACGCTTCGCGGGCGGTCGCAGCCGGTTCCACGTGGCTGCGGCCGCCAACCCGTACGCGAGGTGCGGCACGATGTCGGAGATCCAGTCCGCCCGCCGCCAGGTGCGCGGGTCGGTGATCCTCAGCACGGTCATCGAGCCGTCCGACATGGTCATCACGCTGCCGCCCAGCAGGGGAGTGGCCCACGCCAGCGACTGCCGGCGACCCCGGGCCAGCAGCGCGAAGCCGACACCGGCGGCGACGCCGATGCCGTAGCCCAGCACGGGTCCGAGCCCCGAGCGCCGGTTCGACGCCTTCTCCGGCGACCCCAGGTCCACGTGCGCGATGTCGGCGAGCCGCCCGGCCACCTGCTCCGGGGTGCTGCTCGCCGGGCGACCCCGCAGTGCCATGTCGAGGTAGCTCACCACGTTCAGGGCGGCGCTGCCGACGGCGCCCGCGATGGCGCCGTCGGTCAGCCCGGTCGTCCTCACTTCGGGTCGCCCGGTTCGCGCTCGCCCTTGGGGCCGTACACCCGCTCACCGCGGATCACGCCGCGCTGGCCCCGGTCCTCCTGGAGGATCCGGTTCGCGACCTGGTTCGCCCGACCGTCGGGCACCCGCCGTCCGGAGTCGTCGATCGCGTTGCGCAGCCGCGCGCGCTGCTTGTCGTACGCGTTGCTGCCCGGCCGTGGTCCTGGCATCACTGCCTCCTCCGGTCGCTGGATGGCTCCCCGGCGTCTACCCGCTCCCGGGCCCGGCAACCGTGGTCGGCGGCGGGGTGGGAGCGGCCGGCACCGGACGGCCGGGGCGACCGCGGCACGGTGGGTAAGCGGGGGAGCGACCCGGCACGGCGCGGTCAGCGGGGGCCGCGCACCACGGCGACCGGACAGTCCGCGTGGTGCAGCGCCGACTGGCTCACCGACCCCAGCAGCAACCCGGTGAACTCCCCGCGCCCCTGCCCGCCGACCACCACGAGCTGGGCGGTGCGGGACGCCTCGGTGAGCACGCGGCCGGGCCGGCCGCGTACCGCCCGGCGGGTGACGCGCAGCTGCGGATAGCGGTCGCCGAGGCCGGCCAGCGACTCGGCGAGCACCCGGTCCTCCTCGCCGTGCAGCTGCGCCGGGTCGTACACGAGGGGCTGCATGTCGCCGGGGCCGGTGGAGACCGGGTGGCGGTAGGCGTGCAGGGCCAGCAGGTCGGTGTCGCGGGCGGCGGCCGTCTCGGCGGCGAACTCGATGGCCAGCGCCGACAGCTCGGATCCGTCCACACCGACCACCACGGGCCCGTCGGTGCGGAACGTGCCGCGCGCCACCAGCACGGGGCAGTCGGCGTACGAGGCGACCTGGATGGCCACCGACCCGACGACCAGGGCGGAGAACCCGCCCAGCCCCCGGTCGCCGAGCACGATCAGCGCGGCGGTCGGCGTCTCGCCGAGCAGCACGGCGGCGGCCTCACCGTCGATGATCTCGCCGGAGACCCGGATGCCCGGTGCGGTGGCCTCGGCCTCGGCGACGGCCGCGCTGACGAGTTGTTCGGCCTGGTCGCGGAGGCCGCCGCCGGGCGCGCCGGCGGGGGCGGTGAGCGGGACGTGCAGCAGCGGCCAGACGAACCCGTGCACGACGCGCAGGGGGCGCTGTCGACGGGCCGCCTCGGTGGCGGCGAGGCGCACCGCGCGCAGCGCGGGTTCCGAGCCGTCCACGCCGACCACCACCGCCGCGCCGTCCGACGAGTTCACCCCGCGCACCTCCCGTGGCGCCAGTATCCCGGCCGGCCCGGTGGTCGCGGAGCGATACCGCGCAGGACGCCCGGTCGGTACGCTGGCGACGTCCACCGGGGAGGGAGCGTCATCGATGGGTGAACCCGATCGGCCGAGCACCGCACGCATGATCGATTTCTGGCTCGGCGGGGAACACCACTTCCCGGTCGACGTCGCGGCGGCGCGCGCGTTCGAGCAGGCGTACGGGCCGTGCGCGCCGGTGTTCCGCGCGCTGCGGGCGTTCCTCGGCCGGGCGGTGCGGGCCGTCGCCGACCGGGGCGTGGACGGGTTCCTCGTCTTCGGCGCCGGCGTGCCGACCATGGGCAACGTGCACGAGGCGGCGCCCGAGGCGACGGTGCTCTACACGGACGTGGACCCGGTGACCATCCGGCTCGGGCAGCGCATCCTCGCCGGCAGCGACCGGGCCGGCTACGGCTACGGGGACGCCACCGACATCGGCACGATCGACCCCGCCCAGCTGCACCGGTTCGTGCCGGGGTGGGGGAGGAGGCCGGTGGGGATCGTGTTCCTCGGCCTGGCCGCGTTCCTGGACGACGCGACGCTGTCCCGCACGCTCGACGAGCTGTACGCCGCGGCGGCGCCGGGCAGCTGCCTGGCCATCGACTTCGACACCGAGGAGCTGGCCGGCTACCCGGAGGCGCTGGCCATGATGGGGCCGTCGTTCCGGATGCGCGCGCCGGCGTCGTTCCGGCCGCTGCTGGGCCGCTGGGAGCCCACCGAGGACGGGATCGTCCCGGTCACGCACTGGCGACCGGAGGAGCCGCCGCCCGCGCTGCCCGACGCCTTCCACGGCGCCGTGGCGGTCCGCGGGGACGACTGACGGGTGCGTCACCGCCGGCGGGCACCACCCCGCCGGCCGCTGCGGGCTGTCCGTATGATGCTTGCCCCGTAGCAAATTTTTCGGAGGAACAACGATGGTGGACGCCCCCGGCCCGGTGTCGCGTACCCTGCGCGCGGCGCCGCCCGACCAGCTGGCCGAGGCCGCCGACCGCGCGATCCGGTCGGCGTTGGGCGCCACCCGGACGGACGTGTTCATCGCCGACTACCGGATCAACGGCCTCTGGCCGGTGCTCGACCCGGAGCCGCCGTCGGCCGGCTTCCTCGCCTGCGAGGGGGTGGCACAGCGCTGCTTCAGCAGCCAGCAGCCGGTCCACGACGCCGCCGGCGACGGGCGGTGCCGGCTCTACCTGCCGCTGTCGGTGTGGGGTGAGCGGCTCGGCGTGCTGATGATCGAGCTGCCCGGCGTACCCGACCGGGCCCTGGAGGAGCGGGCCCTGGACATCGCCGGTGACCTGGCGGTGGCGCTGCGCGCGGCCGACCGGGAGACCGACCGCTACCGGCGGGTGCGGCGCCGGGAGCGGCTGAGCATGGCCGCCGAGATGCAGTGGGAGCTGCTGCCCGGCCGCAGCGTCACGCAGCGGGCGTTCCACCTGGCGGGCCAGCTCGAACCGGCGTACACGGTGGGGGGCGACCACTTCGACTGGTCGGTGGACGGTGACCGGTTGACCGTCACCGTGCTCAACGGCGACGGCACGGGACTCGCGGCGTCGCTGCTCACGGCGGTGGCCGTCAACGCGATGCGCAACGCCCGCCGCTCGGGGGGCGGTCTGGTCGAGCAGGCGGAGCTGGCCTCGGACACGCTCTACTACCAGCACCGCGGCCGCCGGTACGTGGCGACGCTCCTGCTGGAGCTGGACGTGCGCACCGGGCGGGTGCGGGCGGTGGACGCCGGCTCGCCGCACGTGCTGCGGCTGAGGGGCGGGGCGGTGGAGCAGATCACGTTGGACCAGCAGCTGCCGCTGGGGATGTTCGCCGAGGCCCGGTACGACCTCCAGGAGTTCACGCTGGTGCCGGGGGACCGGGTCTTCGTGGTGAGCGACGGGGTGTGGGCCGCGAACCCGGAGGGGAAGGAACCGTACGGCGAGCGCGTGATGGCGCGGGCCATGCGGTCCACACGGTTGCAGCCGGCGGCGGAGGCAGTTGGTACGGTGTTGCGCGAACTACGTGCCTACCACGCCGACACCGACCTGCGCGACGACGCGGTCGTGGTCTGCCTGGACTGGCACGGTGTCGACGGCCGGGACGCCGGATGAGGGGCGAGGCGGCCGGGTACGAGCGGGACGACGGCAGGGGACATCGGGTGGAACGACCTCCGGATCTCGCCGCGGCGATCGTCGCCGCCGCCGACGCGCTGGTCGACGTGCTGGACTCGGCCGCGTCCCGGCACCACCTGTCGGTGTCGCCGACGCAGCTGCGCGTGCTGTCGCTGATCAGCGCCCGTCCGGAGACGAACGTCAACCGGCTCGCCGAGCTGCTGGACGTGGTCCCCTCCTCGGCGAGCCGCCTCTGTGACCGGCTGGAGGCGACCGGCCTGCTGCGCCGGGCCGCGGACCAGCGCGACCGGCGGGAGGTGCGGCTGACCCCCACGGCGGCCGGCGAGCAGCTCCTGCGGGAGCTGGCCGAGCGGCGGCACCGAGCGGTACGGGCTGTGCTCGACCGGATGTCGCCGCGGGCCCAGCACGAACTCCTGCTGGCGCTGCTCTCGTTCCAGCAGGCCGCCACTCCCGCGCCCGCCGAGGCGCCGGCGGAGCAGGCCGTCCGTACCGCCTGATGGGCCACCCTTCCAGGGTCGGCTCTTTCACCACTAGTATCCTAGGACGCTCTACGGGTGGTGCGGCCCGCCACACAAGAGCAAGGAAGATCGCCACGAGGATCACGGCCTCCGGAGCGCCGGAGCAGCCCGATATAGTGGCAGCGCACACGGCCCGCGATCACCGATCGCGGGCCGACGTCAGGGGAGGTCCCGTCCGGCGGGGCCGCGGTGAGGGTGCCGGCGACCGCCGGCCCGACAACGCGTACGCCCTCCCGCAGCGCCCGTCTCGGACGCCGGGCGCCGGGGCGTGTCGCTAAGGAGGTTCGGTGTCGCGTCGGCCGGCGGGGGCAGAGCAGGCACGGGCCTCGGACGGCGCGGCGACCGGCCGGGTGCTCACCGTGCCCAACCTGATCAGCTTCCTGCGGCTGCTCGGTGTGCCGCTCTTCCTCTATCTGCTGCTGGTGGCCCACGCCGACGTCGCCGCGATCGTGGTGCTCGCCGTGGGCGGCACCACGGACTGGGTGGACGGCTGGGTGGCCCGCCGGCTGCGCCAGGTGAGCCGGCTGGGGGAGCTGCTCGACCCGCTCGCCGACCGCCTCTACATCCTCGCCACGCTGGTGGCGTTCACGGCCCGCGAGGTCGTGCCCTGGCAGTTCACCGCGGCGCTGCTGGCCCGGGAGCTGCTGCTGCTCGGGTCGTTGGCGGTGCTGCGCCGCTACGGGTACGGCCCGCCGCCGGTGCACTACGTGGGCAAGACGGCGACGTTCGTGCTCCTGGCCGCGTTCCCGACCCTGCTGCTGGCGGCCGCCGTACCCTCGGCGGCCACGGTGGCCGGCGCCCTCGGCTGGGGTCTGGCCTGGTGGGGTCTGGTGCTCTACTGGGTGGCGGGGGCCATGTACGTGATCCAGGCGGCCCGGCTCATCCGGGCGGCCCGCGGCGCGGGGGTCGCGACGTGAGCGCCGAACGGGGTGACGGCGGGCGCCCGGCCCGGGTGTACGCGCCGGACTTCCTCACCGAACTCTTCCGCAACCCGCTGGAGCCGGGGTACGTGGCCGCGGCGGAACGCAAGCGGCGGAACCCTCCGCCGGCATGGCGTACGCGCTCGGCCCGCTCCGTCAGTCTCGTGGTGCTGGTGCTGCTCGGCTTCCTCCTGGCGGTGGCCTACCGGCAGACGATGGAGGAGGAGCCGGGGCGCAGCCAGGCGCGCTCGGGTCTGGTGGAGCAGATCAAGGAGCGGGAGCGGCAGACCGACGAGCTGTCCGCGCGCGCCGACCAGTTGCGGGAGGAGGTCGGCCGGCAGCGGGACGCGGCGTTGAGCGGTTCGACCGCGGCGCGGCTGCGGGACCTCGAGGCGGGCACCGGGATGGGCCGGGTGCGCGGTGACGGTGTGGTGGTGCGGTTGGCGGACGCGCCGGGTGACGCGGACGCGGTGACGGGCACCGGGGCGGGGCCGCCGCAGGTGCTGTACACCGATCTGCAGGGCGTGGCGAACGCGTTGTGGAGCGCCGGCGCGGAGGCGGTGGCGATCAACGGGCAGCGGTTGACCGCGACGTCGACGATCCGCTCGGCGGGGAAGGCCATCCTCGTGGATTTCCGTCCGGTGACCGGGCCGTACGAGGTGGCGGCGATCGGGCCGGGTTCGATGAAGCGGCGGTTCGAGCAGAGCCGCATCGCGGCGCTGATGCGCGAGGTGGCCGACAAGACCGGGCTGTCGTTCGGGGTGCGGGAGGCGGACGACCTCACCCTGCCGGCCGCGCCCGAGCCGCGGCTACGCTACGCGGAGCCGCCGGGCAGCCCGAGCCCTTCGCCGTCGGGTGACCGGTCCGCCAGTCCCGGGCCGTCCGGCTCGGGGACGTCTCCCAGCCCCTCCGGAGGTGGTCGATGATCGCGGTGCTGGCGTTGCTCGCCGGTGTGGTTCTCGGGGTGTGGCTCGATCCCACGGTGCCCGCGGCGTTGCAGCCCTACCTGCCGATCGCGGTGGTGGCAGCGCTGGACGCGGTCTTCGGCGGGGTGCGGGCGAAGCTCGACCGGATCTTCGACGACAAGCAGTTCGTGGTGTCGTTCATCTCGAACGTGCTGGTGGCGGCGTTGATCGTGTACCTGGGCGACCAGTTGGGCGTGGGTGGTCAGCTGTCCACGGGTGTGGTGGTCGTGCTGGGGGTGCGGATTTTCGGAAACGTGGCGGCGATCCGCCGGCACCTGTTCCGGGCGTAGGTTCTAGGCGATGAGCGACGAGCAGACCGAGACCGGCACCGGGTGGCCGCAGCCGGCGGGGCCGGGGCGTCCGGCGGGGCCGGCGGGTGAGCCGGATCCGCGGCCGGACGCGCCGGATCCGGACGAGCTGAGCCCGTTGGCGCCGCGGGAGAAGCCGGGTGACGGTGAGCGTTCCGGCGCCGAGGGCGGCGACGTGGAGCCGGTCGAGGACGCGACGGTGGAGTTGTCGTCAACGCCGGCGTCCGCGCCGGCGGGGCGTGGGCGGGTGTCGGCGGCGAGTGTGATGATCGCCGCGTTGCTGGCGCTGCTGGGGTTCACCCTGGTGGTGCAGTTGAAGACGACGTCGACGGATCCGGCGTCGGGTGCGACGCGGCAGGAGGACCTGGTGCGGATCCTGTCGGATCTGGATGCCCGGGAGAATCGGCTGCGGCAGGACATCGCGGCGTTGGAGGAGAGCCAGCGCCAGTTGCGCTCTGGTGAGCAGGGGCGGCAGGCGGCGCTGGAGGAGGCGACCCGGCGGGCCGACGAGCTGGGCATCCTGGCGGGCACGCTGCCGGCGACGGGGCCGGGGTTGAGTGTGCGGTTCGAGGCGGGCGCCAAGCCGATCTCGGCGGTGCACGTGCTGGACGCGGTGCAGGAGTTGCGGGGCGCGGGCGCGGAGGCGATGCAGATCTCCGGTGGGGATCGGGCGACGGTGCGGATCATCGCGTCGACGTACTTCCTGGACGGGGAGAACGGGTCGTTGATCGTGGACGGGCGGCGGTTGACGGGGCCGTACACGATCACGGTGATCGGTGATCCGGCCACGATGCGTACGGCGTTGAACATTCCCGGTGGGGTGGTGGCGTCGGTTCAGGGTGACGGCGGTACGGTGCACGTTGAGGATCGTGAGGTTGCCGAGGTTTCGGCGCTGCACGCGCCGATCAAGCTGGAGCACGCCCGTCCGGTCTCCTGACCGGCGCGGCCACCGGGGGTGGAGGCCCTCGGTGCGATGGATGAAGGACGCGTCTGTTGATTCCTGAGGATCTGCGATACACCGCCGAGCACGAGTGGGTGGCGGGTGACGGTTCGGGCACGGTCCGGATCGGCATCACGCACTTCGCGCAGGACGCGCTGGGTGACATCGTGTACGTCCAGCTGCCTGATCCGGGGACGGCCGTGGCGGCCGGTGAGTCGTTGGGTGAGATCGAGTCGACGAAGAGTGTGTCGGAGATCTACGCCCCGGTGAGCGGCACGGTGGCCGCGCGCAACGAGGCGCTCGGCGACACCCCTGAGGTGATCAACACTGACCCGTACGGTGCGGGTTGGTTGGTGGAGATCACGCCGGACGATCCGACGGCTGTGGACGGGCTGTTGACCCCGGGTGCCTACCGCGAGCTCACCGAGAGCTGAGTGTGCTTGATCCGGTGCGCCCGTCGAGTCCGCGCGTCCGGTTGCCCTGCATTTCGGCGCTGGCTAGGCTCGCCCAGTCGACCGAGAACCCATTAGTTGAGCGTTGCGGAATTGCCTTCCCGGGCACGGGGAGCCAGCCGCCGGGTGATGGACTGCCCGGCGGCCAGACCCGCCATTACCCGACGCCGACCGAACAGATCCGTGAGGTGGTCCCATGACGCGCCCAGACGACGAGTTCCCCCCGCTCGACGTCACTTCGACGCTCAATCTCGGTTCGCTCGACGAAGTGCTGGAGGGGCCGGACACCGACGTGGTGCCGAGCCGGATGTCCGGTTCGCTGCCGCCGGGTATGGCGCTGCTGGTGGTTCGTCGTGGTCCGAACGCGGGGGCCCGGTTCCTGTTGGATCACGACGTGACGACCAGTGGCCGGCACCCCGACAGTGACATTTTCCTCGATGATGTGACGGTGTCGCGGCGGCACGCGGAGTTTCACCGGGATGGTGGGACGTTCACGGTGCGGGACGTGGGGAGCCTGAACGGCACCTACGTGAACCGGGAGCGGGTCGAGGCGGCCACGTTGAGCAATGGTGACGAGGTGCAGATCGGTAAGTTCCGGGTGGTGTTCATCGCCGGTCCGCGTCCGGAGGAGGAGGCCGGCCGGGGGTGAACGAGCCTGCGGCCTCCACGTCACCGGGGGCGGCCCGGTCCCAGCCGCTGATGAGCATCGGTGAGGTGCTGGGGCAGTTGCGGGTGGAGTTCCCCGACGTCACGATCTCGAAGTTGCGGTTCCTCGAGGCCGAGGGGCTGGTCGAGCCGCAGCGGACGGCGGCGGGTTACCGGAAGTACAGCTGGGACGATGTGGCGCGGTTGCGGTATGTGCTGACCGCGCAGCGGGACCAGTATCTGCCGTTGCGGGTTATCCGGGAGCACCTGGCCGAGTGGGATGCGGGCGGTGTGGCGCCGGGTCGGTCGCGGCCGACGTTGGTGGCGGTCGGTCCGGGTGGCGAGGTGCCGGGTCGGGCCGCGGAGGAGCCGGCCGAGTCGTCGGAGGTGCGGCTCGGCCGGTCGGATCTGCTGGCCCGTAGTGGGTTGGACGAGTCGACGCTGGGCGAGTTGGAGCGGCTCGGTGTGGTGGTGTCCGATCCGCCGGGCTGGTACGACGGCGACGCGTTGATCATCGCGCGGGCGGTGGCGGGTCTGGCGGCGTACGGGTTGGAGCCGCGGCATCTGCGGGGTTACCGGACGGCGGCGGACCGGGAGGTCGGTCTGTTCGCTCAGTTGGTGGCGCCGTTGGCGCGGCAGAGTGATCCGGCGGCGCGGGCGCGGGCGGCGGAGACGGCGCGGGAGTTGGTGGCGTTGTCGCAGCAGTTGCACGCGGCGTTGGTGCGGGTGGGGTTGCGGTCGACGTTGGGCCGGTGAGTGGCGGCGGACCGGTGCGGAAAGATCTGCGTCGGGAAGCGTGTCGTAGGCTTGCCGGGGTAACCCCTCTCTGGCGCGGGCGTGGTGCGCGAAGCGCATGGGACGACCGTGTCGCGGTCCGTGTACCGTGCAGGGAAGGGCGCGGTGCGGCGTAGGTGACAACGACACGGAGGCGGCGGTGCGCGAGCTGAGCGTGGTCGGGGTTCGGGTGGAGCTGCCGAGCAACCAGCCGATCGTCCTGCTCAGGGAGGTCGAGGGGGACCGCTATCTGCCGATCTGGATCGGCGCGGTCGAGGCGACGGCGATTGCCTACGAGCAGCAGGGGGTCAAGCCGGCCCGGCCGTTGACGCACGATCTTCTGCGGGACGTGTTGGCGGCGCTGGAGGCGCCGTTGCGGGCGGTGGAGATCACCGAGTTGAAGGAGAACGTCTTCTACGCCGATCTGTTGATCGGGGATGGCGTGCGGGTGTCGGCGCGGCCGAGCGATTCGATCGCGTTGGCGTTGCGGGTGGGTGCTCCCATTCGTTGTGCCGAGCAGGTCCTCAGTGAGGCGGGGATCGTCATCCCGGATGAGCAGGAGGACGAGGTGGAGAAGTTCCGCGAGTTCCTGGAGCAGGTGCGTCCGGAGGATTTCGCGGGCTGAGCCGCACCGGCGGGCTGGTGTCGGTGGCGGGGCCGGTGGTCACGGTGTGTGACACCGGCTCCGATTTGGTGATCTTCGTTGTGGCTGCGCGGCGTGTCGCGGCCGTTTCTCCCTGGTAACCCGTGAGGGCCGCTATAGGGTTGCCGTGTCGAGGGGTCGCGTCCCGGAAACGACGCGGCACCGCACGGGCGGGGAGGTTGTCCGGATGCACGAGCCGCGGAACGTCGATGCGGGTACGGAACTGGACGAGCCGGGTGTGGCGCCGCCGGGTTCGGCGACGGACAGTGACGGGTCGGTGGGCTACCGGGGGGTGACGGCCTGCCACGCGGTGGGCATCAGCTACCGGCAGTTGGACTACTGGGCTCGTACGGGGCTGGTGGTGCCGAGCGTGCGGGACGCCTCGGGTTCGGGTACGCAGCGGTTGTACTCGTTCCGCGATCTGGTGGTGTTGAAGGTCGTGAAGCGGCTGTTGGACGCCGGGGTGTCGTTGCAGAACATCCGGAAGGCGATCGACGCGTTGCGGTCGCGTGGGGTGGAGGATCTGGCCGGGATCACGTTGATCTCGGACGGCACGACGGTGTACGAGTGCCGGTCCCCGGAGGAGGTCGTCGACCTGTTGCAGGGCGGCCAGGGGGTGTTCGGCATCGCGATCGGTGGGGCCTTCAAGGAGATCCAGGGGTCGCTGTCGCATCTGCCGGCGGAGCCCGCGGCGGGTGCCGGGTCGGCGGGTGAGCCGTCGGTGCCCGAGGGTTCGGTGGGTGACGAGCTGGCGGCCCGGCGGGCGCGGCGGCGGGCTGGCTGAGGCGGGCGACGACGCTGGCGGCCCGGCAGAGCCGGGCGGGCGGCGGGGCGGCAACCCCGGTGGGCTGGCCGCGGTCGGTCGGTTGGTTGGTCGGCGTGGTGTCCCGTGGAGCCCGCGGGCGGCCCGAGCGGCGCCTCGGAGGGTCTCTTTCCGCGGCGGTTGGCGGCGGGATCGTGCCGCCGGGCGGGGATCTGTGACGTTCGGTGCGGGCGACGCGCCCATGCTTGTTGCAATTTTCGTGGTGACTGTCCGTATATGTGGAGGGGCGCCTGCCGGGGTGATCGCCCGTTCGGTGGGGCGGGCCGTCCTGCTGGCGGATCATGGCCTGTCGGGTCGGCCGATGCTGGTCAGGCGATCGGCCATCCGCTGTCTGTGGTGGTCAGGGGGCGGGAAGCCGCTGCGAGAGGCCGGTCGCCAGACTGCTTCCGCAGTGGACGGTCGCTCGTCGACGGTGACGCACGGTGCGGCGGCATTCGCGTGGTGTGGTGATCAACGACCGGCCTTTCGTCACCGTACGTGGTGGACGGTGTCAGGAATCCGATAGGGGGGCCATGACCGGCGCGGCGCGACGCGCTATGGTCCGTCACGCGGTTGGCCCGGGTGGGTGCGCGTCGTCGCGGCGTCGCCTGCCGACCGGGCTGGCCGTTGCCCCTCCGCGCCACCCTCGCGCGACCCCTCCAGGAAGGAACGACCGTGACGGTTACGGACGCAACCACCCCTGTCTCGCACTACGAGCGGATCGGCGGTGCCAGCTCGGTGAAGGCGGCCGTCGAGCTGTTCTACGAGAAGGTGCTCGCCGACCCGGAGCTCGCCGGGTACTTCACCGATGTGGACATGGTGGGTCAGCGCCGGCACCTGGCGCTGATGCTGACCGTGGTGCTCGGTGGGCCGAACGAGTACGCCGGCCGGGGGTTGGCCGAGGCGCACAAGCCGTTGAACATTCCGGTGGCGCACTACGCGAAGGTCGGTGCGCACCTCATCACGACGCTGACCGAGCTGGGGGTGCCGGCGGACGTGCTGGCGCACGTGCAGGCGGTGCTGGGTGAGGTGCAGGACCAGGTGGTGACCACCGGGAACCGTCCGGGCGTCTGAGCGTGGACGCGGCACGGCTCAAGCAGAGCTGGTCCCTGGTCGCCGCGCACGGCGACCAGGTGCCGCTCTACTTCTACTCGACGTTGTTCCTGACCCACCCCGAGACCCGGCAGATGTTCCCCACGAACATGGCCGGTCAGCGGGACCGGCTGGTGACCGCGTTGGCGCACATCGTGACCAACGTGGACCAGGTGGACCGGCTCGTGGGGTTCCTGCGGGACCTCGGCGCCGACCACCGCAAGTTCGCGGTGCGGCCCGAGCACTACCCGGCCGTCGGTGAGGCGCTGCTCGCCACGCTGGCGCACTTCCTGGGCGACCAGTGGTCCGAGGAGCTGGCCCAGGACTGGGCGGCGGCGTACGGGCTGGTGTCCCAGGTCATGATCGAGGCGGCGCAGGCGGCGGAGGCGGTGAACCCGCCGTGGTGGGTCGCCGAGATCGTGGCGCACGAGCGGCGTACGTTCGACGTGGCGGTGCTGACGCTGCGGCCGCAGTACCTCCTGCCGTTCACGCCGGGACAGTCGATCGGGGTGTCGCATCCGACGGTGCGGTCGTGGCGGTACTACTCGCCGGCGAACGCGCCGCGGGCGGACGGCACGCTGGAGCTGCACGTGCGGGCGGCGCCGGGCGGCGCCGTGTCGTCGCGGCTGGTGTACGGGTCGGCGGTGGGTGACCAGTTGCACCTGGCCGCGCCCGTGGGTGACCGGTTGACGCTGTGGTCGGCCGGGTCCAGCGACCTGCTGCTGCTGGCCGGCGGCACCGGCTGGGCGCCGGTGAAGGCGCTCGTGGAACAGGTGGCGGCCGAGGGCTCGCAGCGCCGCGTCGACCTGTACGTGGGGGCCCGCTCGCGCAGCGAGTTCTACGACAGCGACGCGATCGACAAGTTGGCGGCGTCGTTCCCGTGGCTGACGGTGACGTACGTGGTCAGCATGGACCCGCTGCGGCCGGGCGGGTTCCAGCACGTGGCCGACCGGGCGCTGGCCGACGGGGACTGGCGGTCGCGGCACGTGTTCGTGTGCGGCTCGGACGAGATGGTCGCCCACTCGGTGCAGGCGTTGACCCAGGCCGGCTACCACGCCGGGCAGCTGCACCACGAGGGGTTCGGCCAGCACTGGTACGGGCCGGCGTGGCGGACGGCGGTGGACGAGGCCGTCGTCCCTGACAACTCCCCCGGAGGTGCCCGGTGAGCGCGACGAGCAGGCTCGCGAGCGCCGTGGCCGTGAACGAAAGGTCAGCCCGGTGACGACGATCAGCAGGTACGACGGGGTGCAGGCGCCCGGCGGTGTCCAGGTGCGGATGACGGCCGACCGGGTGCGCCGGTGGGAGTTCTCGTCGGCGTCGTTCACCCGCCGCGGGTACGACAACGCCGAGGTGGACCGGTTCCGGATGCAGGTGGCCGACGAGCTGGACCTGCTGTCGACGCAGATCGCGAACCTGCGGGCGGAGAACGAGCGGCTCACCGACCGGGTGGAGCTGCACCGGCACGGGGTGATCCCGAGCAAGAACGCCGCGGTGCCCATGCCGGCCGCGAAGGAGGTGAACCTGCTCTCGGCGGCGCAGCGGGAGGCGGAGCAGATCATCGCGCAGGCGCACGACTACGCGCGCCGGGTCGCGGAGTACGCGCGCGCCCAGTACGAGAGCTACATGCAGGCGGCGGTCGAGGAGGCGAGGCAGGAGGCCGAGCGGGCGGTGTCGGAGTACCGGAGCGCGGCGGGGCCGAGCTTCGACGACTCGGTGGCGACCCGGGAGGCGCTGCGGATCTTCGGCGAGATGATGATCTCCCACATGCAGGCGGCGGCGCGGCATCTCGACGACGGCAGTGAGCAGTTGGCGCGTACGGTGAACCGGCTCGTGGGGGAGGCGGTGGGCGCGGGAGCCCAGCAGACGGCGCTACCTCCGCGACACCAGCAACGCTGACCCCACCCCCGTCTCCGGGCCACCCGCCTGGACCCTCTCCGGTGATCATGAGGTTATTGCCGGCGCCGTCGGCGTGTCGTGGCGGTAACTTCATGATCACCCGGGCCACGCGATCACCGGGGCCGCGCGCCCGGCACGGGGACACGGGGACCGGGGACGTGGGGGACCGGGGGTCAGCGGGTGGCCGTCGTTACGGCTTCGGCCACCGGGGTGTCGCCGTTGACGAGTTCCAGGACGAGGCCGGCGGTCGCCGGGGCGTCGAGGAGGGCGACCAGCACCCCGGCCACGTCGGCGCGGGTGACGGCGCCGCGGGGCACGCGCCGCTCCAGGGTGACGCGCCCGGTCGGCGGGTCGTCGGTGAGCCGGCCGGGTCGCAGCACCGTCCAGTCGAGGTCACGGCCGGTGACGTCGTCCTCGGCGGCCTTCTTCGCCCGCAGGTAGGCGGCGAACACCTCGTCGGTGCCCGGGCGCGGCGCGTCCTCCACGCCCATCGAGGAGACCAGCAGGTAGCGGCGGACGCCGGCGCGTTGCGCGGCGTCGGCGAGCAGCACGGCGGCGGCCCGGTCGACGGTGTCCTTGCGGGCGGCGCCGCTGCCCGGGCCGGCGCCGTCGGCGTGGACCACCGCGTCGGCGCCGGCGAGGTGACCGGCCAGCTCGTCGACGCCGACGCGCTCCAGGTCGGCGAGGACCGGCTGGGCGCCGACGGCGGTCAGGTCGGCGGCGTGGTCGGGGTTGCGGATCAGGCCGACGGCGGTGTCGCCGCGGCCGGCGAGTTCCCGCAGCAGCAGCCGGGCGATCTTGCCGTGCCCTCCGGCGATGACGACGCGCATACCTGCAACCTAGCCGCCGGTCCTGGTCGCCGCGCCGGCGAGCCGCGCCCTGTCGCCGGGTGGGCGAGCCCAGCGCCGCAGCGATCGGTGCGAGGTAGGGCCCGAGCACGCGCCATCGCCCTGTGAGCGAGGCCCGGCACGGGCCGCGCGTTCGCCGGGCGGGGCTCGGTGAGGCAGCATGGACGCGTGACGGAGACGATCGACGAGCTGGTCGAGCGGGTGGCCGGCGGCGGTGTCGTGGTGCTCAGCGGGGCGGGTCTGTCCACCGAGTCGGGCATCCCCGACTACCGGGGGCCCAGCGGGGTGGCGCGGCGGCACACCCCGATGACGTACCAGACGTTCACCCGGGATCCGCTGGCCCGGCGGCGCTACTGGGCGCGCAGCCACCTGGGGTGGCGGTTGATGGCGCGGGCACAGCCGAACGACGGGCACCGGGCGGTGGCCCGGTTGCAGCACGGCGGCCTGGTCGACGCGGTGATCACGCAGAACGTCGACGGGTTGCACACGGCGGCGGGCAGCCCGGAGGTGGTGGAGCTGCACGGCCGCCTCGACGAGGTGGTGTGCCTCGACTGCGGCAACCGGACCTCGCGGGAGGAACTGGACCGGCGGCTGCGGGAGGCGAACCCCGGGTTCGACGCGCGGGTGGCCGCCGTCAACCCCGACGGCGACGTGGACCTCGACGAGGCCGCGGAAGCGGCGTTCCGGGTGGTCGACTGCACGTTCTGCGGCACGGGCACGCTGAAACCGGACGTGGTGTTCTTCGGCGAGACCGTGCCTGCGCCCCGGGTGGCGCGCTGCTTCGCACTGGTGGAGCGGGCGCGGCTGCTGCTGGTGCTGGGCTCGTCGTTGACGGTGATGTCGGGGCGGCGGTTCGTGCTGCGGGCGGCGAAGCTCGGCATTCCCGTGGTGATCGTCAACCAGGGTCCGACGCGCGGTGACGCGTACGCGGCGCTGACCGTGGACGCGCCGCTGGGCCGGGTGCTGCCGGCGCTGGCCGACCGCGCCGTCGCGGCGGAGCCGGGCACGGCCCGGGTGGTGGCCGCAACCGGCTGACCCGCGCGTGGAGCCCGACCGGGCCGGGCCCGACAGCCGCACCCGCGCCGGCCGGCCGACCCGACCGGGGACCCCGCCGGGGCGGGCCCGGCGGCCGGGGCTGCCGCCGACCCCGGGACCAGGCATGATCACCGCCACCGGGGTACGACATCCGTGGGAAACCCTCCCGCTGGTAGCGTTGACCATGCCGGTAACACCCACGGGGGAGAGACCGCCCAGCAGTACCCGGGGCGGCGCCGAAGGGGCAAATCCTCCCCGGAACCTCTCAGGCAAAAGGACCTCGTGGGGCAGGCACTGTGGAGCGCCGTGCGGGCGCGACAGAGGGGGAGGCCGACTGTCGACCTCGCCCCGGGAGCGCAGCCCATGACCACAGAGCAGTTCGCCACCCGTCACATCGGCCCCGGCCCGGACGACGAACGCCGGATGCTGGAGACCGTCGGCTACAGCTCGATCGACGAGCTGATGGACGCGGCGATCCCCGAGGTGATCCGCTGGCACGGCACCCTGGACCTGCCGGAGCCGGCCACCGAGGCCGAGGCGCTCGCCGAGCTGAGGGCCCTCGCGGCCCGCAACACCGTCGCCGTCTCCATGATCGGCCTGGGCTACCACGGCACGCACACCCCGGCGGTGATCCGCCGCAACGTGCTGGAGGACCCGGCGTGGTACACGGCGTACACGCCGTACCAGCCGGAGATCAGCCAGGGCCGGTTGGAGGCGCTGCTGAACTTCCAGACGATGGTGACCGACCTGACCGGTCTGGCCACCGCGAACGCCTCGATGCTCGACGAGGGCACCGCCGCGGCCGAGGCCATGACCCTCGCCCGCCGGGCGTCGAAGAGCAAGAGCCCGGTGTACGTGGTCGACGCCGACGCGCTGCCGCAGACCATCGCGGTGATCAGCAGCCGGGCGGAGCCGCTCGGCATCGAGGTGCGGGTGCTCGACCTGGACGTCGAGGAGCTGCCCGGGGAGTTCTTCGGTCTGCACCTGCAATACCCGGGTGCGTCCGGTGCGGTCCGCGACCACGCGGCCCTCGTGGCGGCGGCGCACGGGGCCGGCGCGCTGGTGACCGTCGCCGCGGACCTGCTGGCGTTGACGCTGCTGCGCCCGCCCGGCGAGATCGGCGCGGACATCGCCGCCGGCACCACGCAGCGGTTCGGCGTACCGATGGGGTTCGGTGGCCCGCACGCCGGCTACCTGGCGGTGCGGTCGGGGCTGGAGCGGATGCTGCCCGGCCGGCTGGTGGGTGTGTCCCGCGACGCGGACGGCAACCCGGCCTACCGGCTGGCGTTGCAGACCCGTGAGCAGCACATCCGGCGGGAGAAGGCGACCAGCAACATCTGCACGGCGCAGGTGCTGCTGGCGGTGATGGCCGGCATGTACGCGGTGTACCACGGCCCGGACGGGCTGCGGCGCATCGCCCGGCGTACGCACGCGATGGCGGCGCGGCTCGCGGCGGCGCTGCGCGGCGGCGGCGTCGAGGTGGTGCACGACGCGTTCTTCGACACGGTGCTGGCGCGGGTGCCCGGCGGCGCGGAGGCGGTCGTGGCGGCCGCCGCCGAGCGGGGGGTGAACCTGCGGCTGGCCGACGCCGACCACGTCGGTGTGTCGTGCGACGAGACGACCACCGACGCGCACCTGGCCGTGGTGTGCGCCGCGTTCGGGGTGCCCGCCCCGGGGGCGGGGGCCGAGGAGGCGCTGCCGGCGGGCCTGGCCCGTACGTCGGAGTTCCTCACCCACCCGGTGTTCACCAGCCACCACTCGGAGACGGCGATGCTGCGGTACCTGCGGCGGCTGGCCGACTTCGACTACGCCCTGGACCGCGGCATGATCCCGCTGGGCTCGTGCACGATGAAGCTGAACGCCACCACCGAGATGGAGCCGATCAGCTGGGCGGAGTTCGCGCACGTCCACCCGTTCGCGCCGGCC
This sequence comes from Micromonospora globbae, assembly GCF_036184225.1. Taxonomy (NCBI): domain Bacteria; kingdom Bacillati; phylum Actinomycetota; class Actinomycetes; order Micromonosporales; family Micromonosporaceae; genus Micromonospora; species Micromonospora globbae. The sequence continues at coordinate 1,948,678 of NZ_CP108084.1, read as the reverse complement.
GAGCAGACCGCCGGCTACCGGGAGATGATCGCCCAGTTGGAGGGGTGGCTGGCCGAGGTGACGGGCTACGACGCGGTGAGCGTGCAGCCCAACGCTGGGTCGCAGGGGGAGCTGGCCGGGCTGCTGGCGATCCGCGCGTACCACCGGGACCGGGGCGAGGGGCACCGGGACGTGTGCCTGATCCCGTCGTCGGCGCACGGCACGAACGCGGCCAGCGCCGTCATGGCCGGCATGCGGGTGGTCGTGGTGGCGTGCGACGCCGACGGCAACGTGGACCTGGTGGACCTCGACGCGAAGATCGACAAGCATCGGGACGCCCTGGCGGCGATCATGGTGACGTACCCGTCGACGCACGGGGTGTACGAGACGGGCATCGCCCAGCTGTGCGCGAAGGTGCACGACGCCGGCGGGCAGGTGTACGTCGACGGGGCGAACCTCAACGCGCTGGTCGGGTTCGCCAAGCCGGGGAAGTTCGGTGCCGACGTGTCGCACCTGAACCTGCACAAGACGTTCTGCATCCCGCACGGCGGCGGCGGGCCGGGTGTGGGGCCGGTGGCGGTGCGGGCACACCTGGCGCCGTACCTGCCGGGTGACCCGCTGGGCGGGCGGGCCGCGGGGCGGCCGGCGATCTCGGCGGCCCGGTACGGGTCGGCGGGGATCCTGCCGATCCCGTGGGCGTACCTGCGGATGATGGGCGCGTCGGGGCTGACCCGGGCAACCGGGGTGGCGGTGCTGGCCGCGAACTACGTGGCGGCGCGGCTGCGCAACCACTACCCGGTGTTGTACGCCGGCAACAAGGGCCTCGTGGCGCACGAGTGCATCCTCGACCTGCGGCCGTTGACGAAGGCGACCGGGGTGAGCGTCGACGACGTGGCGAAGCGGCTGATCGACTACGGCTTCCACGCGCCGACGATGTCGTTCCCGGTGGCGGGGACGCTCATGGTGGAGCCGACGGAGAGTGAGGACCTGGCCGAGCTGGACCGGTTCTGCGACGCGATGATCGCGATCCGGGCGGAGATCGACAAGGTGGGTTCCGGTGAGTGGCCGGCGGGGGACAATCCCCTGGCCAACGCGCCGCACACGGCGGCGATGGTCAGCGGGGACGAGTGGCCGCACCCGTACCCGCGGTCGGTGGGCGCGTACCCGGCCGGGGTGGACCGGGCGGGGAAGTACTGGCCGCCGGTGCGGCGGATCGACGGCGCGTACGGCGACCGGAACCTGGTCTGCTCGTGCCCGTCGCCGGAGGCGTTCGAGAGCTGAGCGGGTGTGCCGGGGCGGTCGCCGGTGGCCGCCCCGGCCGCGTCGTACCGGCCGGCGGCGGCCACGGTGACGGGCCGGTGCTGACCGGTGGGTGGTGACGCAGCGTGGTCGCGTCAGGCGACGAGGGCGTGGCGGGCGGGGCCGCGGTGCGGGGCGATGGACCGGCCGTCGGGGAGCAGTTCGCCGGTGTCCTCGAAGACGATGACCCCGTTGCAGAGCAGGCTCCAGCCCTGCTCAGGGAAGCAGGCGATGACCCGGGCGGCCTCCCGGTCGGTAGCGTCGGCGGAGGGGCAGGTGGGTTGGTGCTGGCACATCGGGTTCTCCGGACTGTGGGGGCACTGTGTCATGGTTCACATGACCAGTGACGCACAGTACCAAGCGAAAGTGGCCCGCATCGAGCAGGTATGCGCGTGCGGGTCGGGAAATCCACTGAACGGATGAGGCAGATAGGGCCAGACGGCGTGGAAACGCTCCCAGAACTGACTTCGGTCGATGCACCGGCGGCGCCCGCCCGCTGCCGCCGTACCCTCGTCGAGCGGGCCCGCTGGGAGTGGCGCCCGGCCGACGGCGGCGACCCCGCCGACGGCGCGCAGGAGTTCCTGGCCGCGCACGGCCTGCCGCTGCACGACCTCGCCCGCCCCGCCACCCACGACCCGGCCGGCGTCTGCGGCGCCGCCCTGTACGTGTCGGCCGCCGCCGGGGCGCTGCTGGCCGGCGCGCCGCCCGGCGCGCCCAACCCGGTGCCCACCCTGCCCGAGGTGGCCGTGGTCGTCTACGGCCACGGCGACCCGCCGTCGCCCCGGCCGGCGGCCGGCCCCTGGCGGCTCGGCGAGTGGGTCGAGAGCTGGACGCCGGCCCGGCACGCCGGCGCCGTCGAGGCGGTCCGCGACGCCATCGGCCGCGGCGACGTCTACCAGGTCAACGTCGTGGGGCACGCCGCCGCCCGGTACGCCGGGGATCCCCTGCCGGCCCTCGCCCGCCTGGGCACGCTGCCCGGCGCCCGCTACGGCGGCGTGCTGGCCGGCGCGGGCTGGGCGGTCGGCTGCGCCTCACCGGAGACGCTGGTCGAGCTGACCGGCGGGCGGCTCGTCACCCGCCCGATCAAGGGCACCCGGCCCGCCACCCCCGCCGGCGCCCGGGAGCTGCTGGCCAGCGCCAAGGAACGCGCCGAACACGTGATGATCGTCGACCTGGAACGCAACGACCTCGCGCGGATCGCCCGCACCGGCAGCGTCCGGGTCGACGAACTGTTCGCGGTGCGCCGCTGGTGCGACCTGTGGCAGGCGGAGTCCACCGTCTCCGCGACGGCCGCCGACGGGCTCGGCCTGGCCGACCTGCTGCGCGCCGTCTGCCCCGGAGGGTCGGTCACCGGGGCGCCGAAACGCGCCGCGCTGGAGCAGATCGCCGCCCTCGAACCGGTCGGCCGCGGCGCCTCCATGGGCGCGCTGGGCTGGGTCGCCCCCGGCCGCGTCGACCTGGGCCTGACCATCCGCACCGCCGCCGTCGACACCGACCGGGTCCACGTGTGGGCCGGCGGCGGCATCACCTGGGGCAGCGACCCGCGGGCGGAGGTCGCCGAGGCCGCCGCCAAGAGCGCCCCCGTGCGGGCCGCCCTCGGCGGCCGCTGACCCCTCCCGCGCGACCACCCCGGCCCGGCCGAGGTCGGCCCGGGCGCGCCGTTCCGCCGGCGCGCCCGCCGGGACGTCACGACCCCGCCGGGCACCCGCCGGGCCGGCTCACCCCCGGTCGGCGAACCCGTCGAGGGCGGCGACCACCCGCTCGCCGATGCCGCCGCGGGCGCCGTGACCGGCGGTCTCGACCAGGTCGAGGCGGGCGTCCGGCCACGCCTGCGCGAGCTGCCACGGGATGTCCGGCGGGCTGCTGACGTCCAGCCGCCCGTGCAGCAGGACCCCGGGGATCCCGGCCAGGCGGCCGGCGTCGCGCAGCAGCTGCCCGTCGGGCAGGAACGCCGCGTTGCTCCAGTAGTGGGTCACCACCCGCGCCGACAGCATGCGGAACCGGGGGTCGGCGAACCGCGGGTCGGGGCCCGCGCCGGGCACGGTGCGCACGTGCGTGTCGTCCCAGGCGCACCAGTCGCGCGCGGCCCGCTCCCGCACCGCCGGGTCCGGGTCGGCCAGCAGGCGGGCGTACGCGGCGGCGAGGTTGCCGTCCCGGTCGGCCGGCGGCACGCCGTTGCGGAAGCGGGCCCACTCGGCCGGGAAGATCCGACCCATGTCCCGGGTGATCCACTCCACCTCGCGGCGGGTCGTGGTGACCACGCTGAACAGCACCAGTGCGCTCACCCGGTCGGGGTGGCGCTGGGCGTACGCGAGGCCGAGGGTGGAGCCCCACGAGGCGCCGAGCACCAGCCAGCGGTCCACGCCGAGGTGCTCGCGCAGCCGTTCGATGTCGGCGACCAGGTGACCTGTCGTGTTGACGGACAGGTCCACGGCCGGGTCGGCGGCGTGGGGGAGGCTGCGCCCGCAGCCGCGCTGGTCGAACAGGACCACCCGGTAGCGGGCCGGGTCGAAGTAGCGCCGCCAGCCCGCCGTGGCGCCGGAGCCGGGGCCGCCGTGCAGCACCACCGCCGGGGTGCCGTCCGGGTTGCCGCAGGTCTCCCAGTACACGAGCTGGCCGTCGCCGACGTCGAGCAGGCCGTGCGCGTACGGCTCGGCGGGTGCGTACATGCGTCCTCCCTCAGTTATGACAGCGCTGTTACATTAGCGGGGTGAGCGAGGTGCCGGACCGGGAGGCCGTGGGGACGCTGCTGCGGCGGGTGCTGGAGGTGCTCGACGGCGACGTGGCCGCCGTGTACGCGCAGCGGGGCCTCCCCGACTTCCGGCCCCGGTTCTCCCCGCCGCTGCGGGTGCTCGTCGCCGACGGGCCGTTGCCAATCCGCGACCTGGCCCGCCGGGTCGGCGTCACCCACTCCGCGGCCAGCCAGACCGTGGCGCAGATGGCGCGGGCCGGTCTGGTCGAGCTGGCCCCGGGGGCGGACGCCCGGCAGCGCGTCGTGCACCTGACCGACCGGGCCCGCGCACTGCTGCCCGTCGTCGAGGCGGAGTGGGCGGCCACCGCGGCGGCCCTGCGGGACCTCGACGGCGAGCTGCCCGCACCCCTGGCCGAGGTGCTGCGGGCGGTGCTCGCCGCCGTGCGCCGCCGGCCGCTGCGCCGGCGCATCGCCGATGCCGGCCTGCCACCGGCGCCCTGAGCCGCCGGCGCCCCGCGCCCGGGGCGCCGGCGGGACGGGTCAGCGGCCCAGCTGCCGGTACCGGCGCACGGACAGGGGCAGGAAGACCGCCACGAGCAGCAGCGGCCAGGCCACCGCGAGGGCGAGGGCGTGCTGTGCGGCGAACGAGTCGCCGCCCCAGCCGGGGTTGCCGAACAGTTCCCGGCACGCCGCGACGGTCGCCGACAGCGGGTTCCACTCGGCGACCGCGCCGAGCCAGCCCGGCATGGTCTCGGGCGGGACGTACGCGTTGGAGGTGAACCCGACCGGCCAGACGAGGATCTGCAGGGCCACGATGGACTCCGGGCGGCGCAGCAGCAGCGCCAGGTAGATGCCGGCCCAGATCAGCGCCACGCGCAGCAGCAGGAGCAGCCCGACGGCCACGAGCGCCGGGGCGAGCCCGTTGTGCCAGCGCCAGCCGACGAGCCACCCGCAGCCGAGCATCACGACGAGCCCGGCCGCGGAGTGCAGCAGGTCGGCGACGGCGCGGCCGCCGACCACCGCGGAGCGGGCCATGGGCAGGGACCGGAACCGGTCGGTGACGCCGCGGGCGGTGTCGGTGGCCACCGCCGCGTAGCTGGCCTCGATGCCGAAGGCCATGGTCATGACGAACATGCCGGGGAGCAGGAACTCGCGGTAGTCGCCGCCGCCGGGCACCGACATGGCGCCGCCGAACAGGTAGCCGAACATGAGTACCAGCAGCACGGGGAAGAGCAGGCCGGCGATCAGCTGCCCGGGCTGGCGGGTCCAGTGCGCCAGCGCCCGGCCGGTCAGGACGAGGGTGTCGGTCACGGCCCACCGCAGCCGGTGCGCGCCGAGGGTCGTCGTGCTCATACGGTCACCGTCCGGGTGTCGGTCAGGCGGAGGAACACCTCGTCGAGGGTGGGGCGGCGCACCGCGACGTCGGCCACGTCGACGGCCTCGTGTCGCAGTGCGTGCAGCACGGCCGCGAGGGCGTTGACCCGGTCGCCGACCGGGACGCTGATCCGCAGCGCCGTGGCGTCCACGCTGGGGGTGGCGGCGGTGGTGGCGGCGACCACGGCCGCGGCCCGGTCGAGGTCGGCGGCGTGGTGCAGCAGCAGGTCGAGCCGGTCACCGCCGATGTCGTCCTTGAGCCGCTCCGGGCTCCCGGCGGCGACGACCCGGCCGGCGTCGACGACGGCCACGGTGTCGGCGAGCTGGTCGGCCTCGTCGAGGTACTGGGTGGTGAGCAGGACGGTGGTGCCGGCGGCGACGAGCGCCCGCACGGCGTCCCACACCTCGCTGCGGGCGCGGGGGTCCAGCCCGGTGGTGGGCTCGTCGAGGAACAGCACCGGCGGGGCGAGGACCAGGCTGGCGGCCAGGTCGAGGCGCCGGCGCATGCCGCCGGAGTAGCCGGACACCGGGCGGGTCGCCGCGTCGGTCAGGCCGAACCGGTCGAGCAGCTCGTCGGCGCGGGCCCGGGCCGCCCGCCGGGGCAGGTGGTGCAGCCGGCCGAACAGTGTGAGGTTCTGCCGCCCGGTGAGCACCTCGTCGACGGCGGCGTGCTGCCCGACCAGGCCGATCGCGGCGCGGACGCGGTCGGGGTGGCGCAGCAGGTCGTGCCCGGCCACGCGGGCGCGCCCCCCGTCGGGGCGCAGCAGCGTGGTGAGGATCCGCACGGCCGTGGTCTTGCCCGCCCCGTTGGGGCCGAGCAGCCCGCACACGGTGCCGGCCGGCACGGCCAGGTCCAGGCCGGCCAGGGCGTGCGTGTCGCCGTATCTCTTGCGCAGTCCTTCGGCCTCGATCGCCGCGGTGTGCATCCGCGCTCCCTCCACTCGTTCGTCGTACGCTGTACGGTACACCGTACGGCGAGGGTGGCGATAGAGTCCGGGACGTGACCACCGAGTACAGCGGCACCGGGGATCCCGCCCGCAGCCTCGCCCTGCTCTGGCGCACGCGGGAGCCGGCCAGCCGCCGGGGGCGCACCGACCTCACCGTGGACCGGATCGTGCGGGCCGCCGTCGAGGTCGCCGACACCGAGGGCCTCGCCGCCCTGTCCATGCGCCGCGTGGCCGAACGCCTCGGCGTGGGCACCATGTCCCTCTACACCCACGTGCCCGGCAAGGGTGAGCTGCTGGACCTCATGCTCGACACCGTCTACGGCGAGACCCTGGCCACCGACCTGCCCGACGGCGGCTGGCGGGCCCGCCTGGAACACCTCGCCCGGGAGAGCTGGACGCTGTACGTGCGCCACCCCTGGCTGTTGCAGGTCGCCACCACCCGGCCGCCGCTGGGGCCCAACCTGATCGCCCGCTACGAGCGGGAACTGCGCGCCGTCGACGGCATCGGCCTCACCGACCTGGAGATGGACGCCGTGGTCACCCTGCTCGGCGGGTTCGTCCACGGCGCGGTACGCGGCGCCGTGGAGCAGGCGCAGGCCGCCGAGCGCACCGGGATGACCGAGGAGCAGTGGTGGCGGGCGCACGCCCCGTACCTGGAGAAGGTCATGGACGCCCGCCGGTTCCCCCTCGCCGCGCGGGTTGGCGCGGCCGCCGGGGAGGAGTACCAGGCCGCCAGCGACCCGGCGCGGGCGTTCGAGTTCGGTCTGGCCCGCATCCTCGACGGCATCGAGGTGCTCATCCGCGGCCGGGACGCCGCCGGATAATCTTGCGGGCATGACGATGCGCCCCATCCGGATCATCGGCGACCCGGTGCTGCGCACCTCGTGCGCGCCGGTGACCAGCTTCGACGCCGAGCTGCGCGCCCTGGTCACCGACCTGATGGACACCCTGCTCGGCGCGCCCGGCCGGGCCGGTGTCGCCGCCCCGCAGATCGGCGTGGACGCGCAGGTGTTCGTCTACGACGCCGACGGCCACCGCGGACACCTGGTCAACCCGACCCTCGAACTGTCCGAGGAGACCCAGGAGGACGACGAGGGCTGCCTGTCCATCCCCGGGCTGTACTTCCCGACGCGGCGTGCCCTGCACGCCACGGCCCGCGGGTTCGACCAGCACGGCGAACCGTTGACGATCTCCGGCAGCGGCTTCCTCGCCCGGGCGCTGCAGCACGAGACCGACCACCTGCACGGCCGGCTCTACGTGGACACGCTGCGCGGGGAGACGCGGCGGCGGGCGCTGCGGGAGATCCGGGCCGGCCGCTTCGACTCGCCCCGCCGCAGCGGCTGACCGCACCCGCCGTCGCCGCCGTCGGGCACGAGCCGCGCCGGCGGGTGTCCGGCCCGCCTCACCGGCGGGCGGTCAGGGCGTACTCGCCGTAGTCGGCGACCCGGGTGAAGCCCAACCGCTCGTACAACCGCAGGGCCGGGGTGTTGTCGGCGCGCACGTTGAGGGTGACGTGGGTGACGTGCGCGCGCAGCCGACGGCACAGCGCCGCCACCACCGCCGTGCCCAGGCCCCGTCCCCGCACCCGCGGATGGGTGGTGACGTTGCCCAGCGCCGCCACCCGGTAGGCCGGGGACCACACGTGCACCCCCGCCACGGCCACCAGTTCACCGCCCTCGCGGACACCCAGGTACTGCCCGGTCTCCAGCATCCGCGGGTCGAACCAGTTGCCCGGGTACGCGGCGTCGTACAGGGCGCGCAGCTGCGGCAGGTCGGCGACGCCCAACGGCTCCCCGGCGCCGGCGACCCGGGAAAGTCGCGCCGGGTCGGTGAGCGCCATCTTGTGGTGCGCGCCCGCGCCGTCGACGTCGAACGCCGGTTCCAGGGCCGACTCCAGGCCGGGGGAGAGGTGCGCGTACAGCCGCGCCGGCAGCACCGGGGCCAGCTCACCGAGCAGCGCCGCCGCGTCGCCCAGCCGCGCCGGGGCGGCGAACGCCAGCAGCGTCGGCGGGTCCGCGCCGTGGTAGAGCAGGGCCACCTGGTCGCCGCGGCGGAACCACGACGTGTACGGCCAGAAGAAGTCGTCGAGGTCGCCGAGCTGGTACGCGTGCAGCACCGGGTCGGCGCCCAGCAGCCCGGCCAGCACCGTCCGGTCGTGTTCGGCGCGGACCGGCATCAGCCGGCCAGCCACTGGTCGTAGCCGAGCTTGCCGATCAGCGCGAGGACCACGACCAGCAGCACGACGCGGACGAACCCGGCGCCGCGGCGCAACGCCATGCGCGCCCCGAGCACCGCGCCGGCGATGTTGCACAGGGCCATGCCGGCGCCCAGCAGCCACCACACGTGCCCGGTCACCCCGAACACCACGAGCGCGCCGAGGTTCGTGCCGGCGTTCACGACCTTCGCCATGGCCGACCCGTGCACGAAGTCCGCGCCGACCAGCGCCGTGAACGCCAGCACCAGGAACGTGCCGGTGCCGGGGCCGATCAGCCCGTCGTACAGGGCGATGCCCACTCCGGCCACGCCCACCGCGGCGGCCACCCGGGCGCGGGTCCGCCGCCGCGGCTCGGCCACCACGCCCAGGCGGGGGCGCAGCAGCACGAACACCGCCACCGCGAGCAGCACCACGAGCACCACCGGCCGGTACGCGCCCGCCGGCACCGCCCCGGCCAGCGCCGCGCCCACCCCCGCGCTGAGCACGGCCACCCCGGCGGCCGGCCCCGCCACCCCCCAGTCGACCTTGGTGCGCCGCGCGTACGTGGCCGCGGCGGTCGCGGTGCCGGCGATCGCGGCGAGCTTGTTCGTGCCCAGCGCCGTGGCCACCGGAACGCCGGGCGCGGCCACCAGCAGCGCCGGCAGCAGGAGCAACCCGCCACCGCCCACCACGGCGTCGACCCAACCGGCCATGGCGGCCGCCGTGAGCAGGGTGATCAGCGATGCGGGCTCCACGGGCGGCCATTCTTCCGACCGGCCCGCCGCCGACGCCCGCCCCTGTGTCCAGGCTCACCAGCCGACCGACCGCGAGGCACCTCGTCCGGTGCGTGACGGTGACCTGCGTGTCGGCGTAGACGTCGCGAAAGAGCGGCCGCCAGGCCGAGCTGCGCAGATCGTTGCGGCTCAGCAGCCCCCGGGATACGGCGGCGGAGCCGCGGAAGATCCGGCCGCGTAGCTGGGGTGGACGGCGAGGGGACTTCGGCATGCCGTACAGGCTGGCGGATGACCGGGTCGCCCCGCTGACCCTGTGGACAACCCCTCAAGATCGCGCTGCAGCACGAAAGTAGTGGCCTCCCGAGCTGCGGGAGGCCACTACTTTCCGCATCGAGCGTGATCTTGCAGGGCGGCGGCGGGCGCGGCCGCCCGGCGGCCAGCGGTCGGAGGCCCGGCCGCCCGCCGGGTCGCCCGCCTGCCGCCGCGCCCACCGGTCACCGGGGCGCCGGGGGCGGGGTGGCCGCCGCCGTCGCCTGAAGCGCCGCGAGCAGAGCACGCAGGGCGGGCGTGTCGGGCGCGGACTCCCGCACCGCCGCCCAGATCACCCGCACCGGACGCGGCCGGCGCACCGGGCGCACCCGCACACCCCGGTGCACGCCGCCCAATCCCGTCTCCGGCAGCAGGCTCACACCCAGCCCGGCCGCCACGAACCCCTGCGCGGTGGCGTAGTCCTCACTCTCCACCACCACCCGGGGCGAGAACCCCGCGGCCGCACACGCGGCGGACACCGCCTCCCGGCACGGGCCGGGCCACTCGCTGCCCACCCACGGCTCGTCGGCCAGGTCGGCCAGGTCGAGCACCCGCCGCCCCGCCAGCGGATGCCCGGCCGGCAGCACCGCCCGGTACGCGTCGTCGCGCAGGTGCACCAACCGGATCCCGTCGACCGGCGGCGCGTCCGCGGCGCGGACCACCAGCGCCAGGTCGACCCGGCCGTCACGGACCTGCGGCAGCGGATCCTCCGGGTCGGCCATCCGCAGGTCCACCCCCACACCGGGCAGCTCCCGGCGCAGCCGCGCCACGGCGGGCGCGACCAGACTCGCGCCGGCCGTGGCGAAGTAGCGCAGCACCACGCGCCCGGCCCGCCCGGCCCGCAGATCCGCCAGCGCCGCCTCGGCCTCGGCGACCTGCTCACCGATCGCCGCCGCGTACCCGGACAGCACCCGCCCCGCCTCCGTGGGCCGTACGCCACGACCCGACCGTTCCAGCAGCTGCACGGCGGCCTCCCGCTCCAGGACCGCCAACTGCTGGCTCACCGCCGACGGGGTGTACCCGAGCTGCCGCGCCGCCGCACTGACCGACCCGCTGGCCACCACGGCACGCAGCACCTGCAGGCGCCGCACATCCAACATGCAGCACAGCTTAACGGTGCGTGCAGATCCTTTCGCTTGTCTAACGAGTCGGGGTGGGGGAGCGTCGACGCAGACGACGAGGAGGACACCGTGCACCACCCCCGTACCGGCGCGCTCGTCCGCGTGACCACCCTCGCCCTGCTGTGGGGCTCCGGCTTCCTGTGGACCCGGCTCGCCCTCGACGGCGGCCTCACACCCGCGTACCTCGCCACACTGCGCTGCGCCCTCGGCGCCGCTGTCCTGCTCGTCCTCGCCCGCGCCGCCCGCCAGACCCTGCCCCGCGACCGCCGCACCTGGCGCCACCTCGCCGTGGCCGCCCTGCTCTGCAACGCCCTGCCGTTCCTGCTGACCAGCATCGGCCAGCAGAGCGTCGACAGCGGCGTCGCCGGCGTCCTGCACGCCACCACACCCCTGTGGTCGCTGCTGCTCGCCCTCACCGTCGGCAGCGAACACCGACCCCACCCGGCCCGCCTCGCCGGCCTGCTCCTCGGCTTCGCCGGCACCCTGCTCATCTTCGCCCCCGGCCCGCACAGCCGCCTCGACCCCGCCGGCGTCACAGCACTGCTCGCCGCCGCCGCCAGCTACGCGCTCGCCTACGCCTACATGGCCCGCCACCTCACCGGACGGGACGCGCCCCTGGCCCACTCCGCGGCGCAACTGCTCGCCGCCACCGGACTCACCGCACTGGCCCTGCCCGCCGCCACCCCGCCCACCGCACCGACCGCCACCGGACTCACCGCCGCGATCATCCTCGGCACCCTCGCCACCGGCGTCACCTTCCACCTCAACGCCCGCCTCATCGCCACCGAGGGCCCCACCACCGCCGCCGCCGTCGGCTACCTCCTACCGGCCGTCGCCGTCACCCTCGGCGCGGCCGTCCTCGACGAACCCCTCACCGGCCGCACCATCACCGGCACGGCCGTCGTCCTCGCCGGCGTGGCCCTGACCCGCCGCCGACCCCGACCGGCCGACCCGCCCACGCCACGACCCGCCGGCGCCCACCCACCCGAGCGCCACCCGGCACGCCGCTGACAACCCCGGCGATCACCGGCCCCGACGCCGCCGCACCCACACCCCCACCGCACCCACCGCCACGAACACCAGCATCGAACACAGCAACGCCCTGACCACCGGGAAAGACTGCCACGGCGTCGTAGGGTGCAGGAGTGCGCCTGGCCACCTTCAACCTGCTGCACGGTCGATCACTCACCGACGGGCTCGTCGACCCCGACCGGCTCGCCGCAGCCGTCACCGCACTCGACGCCGACGTCCTCGCCCTCCAGGAGGTCGACCGCGACCAGAGCCGCAGCGGCAACCTCGACCTCACCGCCATCGCCGCCCGCGCCCTCCACGCACCCCACCACCGCTTCGCCGCCGCCCTCGTCGGCACCCCCGGCCAAGGGTTCCGCCCCCTCACCGGCGACGACGACGGACACGGCGAACCCTGCTACGGCATCGGACTCATCAGCCGCTACCCCGTACGCCACTGGCGCGTCACCCGACTGACCCCCGCACCCGTCCGCTCCCCGGTCTACGTCCCCGGCCCCGGCCGCGGCCTCGTCCTCCTCCACGACGAACCCCGCGTCGTCCTCGCCGCCGTCCTCGACACCCCGCACGGGCCGCTCACCGCCGCCGCCACCCACCTGTCCTTCGTCCCCGGATGGAACCTGCGGCAACTACGCCAGGTCGTCCGCGCGCTGCGCACCCTGCCCCCACCCCGCGTCCTGCTCGGCGACCTCAACCTGCCCGCCGGCGTCGTCCGCCTCGTCTCCGGCTGGCGACCCCTGGGCCGACGCCCCACCTACCCCGCCGGCGAACCCCGCGTGCAACTCGACCACGTCCTCGCCGACCGGCACGCCGCACGCCGGCTCCCGCCCGTCACCGCCGTGGCCACACCCCTGTCCACCATCTCCGACCACCGGCCCCTCCTGGTCGACCTCGGCTGACCCGTCAGCAACGCCGGGGGAGCCGACCCCTTACCCGGCGACCCGCAAGATTCCCTCAAGATCGTTGCGCCGGTCATCCATGCCGATCATGCTGTTCCAAACCGCGTCACGGTCAACCAGTACTCGCCATGGAGGCCATGTGAGACGCCATCGTGCCGTCCTCATCGCACTGTCCACACTCCTAGCGGCCAGCCTCGCCACGATCGCCACCCCGGCGAACGCCCAGGCCGCCGAACCCAACCAGGTCACCAACCTCACGGTCCGCCAGGGCGACGGGTACGCCACCCTCGCCTGGAAGCCGGTCGAGGGCGCCACCGACTACCAGATCGAACGCACCCCCGTCGACGCCGCCGGCAACCCCACCGGCACCCCCACCGTCGTCGGCATCTGGCGACCCAACCGGCAGATCAACCAGGAATCGCCCACCTTCGCCGACGCCGGCTTCAACCCCGGCGACCGCTTCCAGTGGCGCGTACGGGCCCGCATCGGCACCGCCGAGCAGCCCTACTCCGAGCCCGTCGCCGACACCACCACCGCACCCTGGGGCGACCCCAACGTCCCCGGCCAGCAGCTGCGCACCCAGTGGGAGACCACCCACGCCGCGCAGTACACCAGCGACACCAACGAGTACGCCTACACCGCCGCCATCGACGAACTCTCCGACCGCGTCCGCGTCGTCGAGATCGGCCGCACCGTACGCGACCGGCCGATCAACATGTTCGTCATCGGCTACCCCACCCCGCCGGCCACCCCCGAGGCCGTCGCCGCCACCTCACCCGTCGCCGTCAACTGCAACGTCCACGGCAACGAGCCCGGCGACCGCGAAGCCTGCCTCATCATGGCCCGGCAGCTCGCCTTCAGCACCGACCAGCGGGTCATCGACCTGCTCAGCCACACCACCGTGCTGATCATCCCCACCATCAACGGTGACGGCCGCGCCGCCAACACCCGCGGCAACTCCACCGGCCAGGACCTCAACCGCGACTACTCGCTCATCCGCCAGCCGGAGACCGCCGCCTACGTCAAGATGGTCCGCGACTACCGGCCCGTCGCCGGCTACGACGGCCACGAGTACGGCAACTCCCGCGCCGGCGACCTGCCCATGCTGCCCCCGCGCCACCAGAACGTCGCCCAGCCCATCTTCGACGAGTCCATGGACATGATCGAAGGCCACATGTACCGGGAAGGCGCCCAGGACGGCTGGTGGCCCTGCCCGTACGGCTGCGAGGGCGGCGGCAGCGTCGGCCTCGGCGAGGAGACCATCCTCCGCAACACCCTCGGCCTGAAGAACGTCGTCAACTCGCTGCTCGAACTGCGCAGCTCCGGCGGTCAGACCCGCCCCGACGAGGGCAACACGGCCAACAACCGCCGCCGCAAGACCTTCTCCGCCCTCTGGACGTTCCAGCAGTTCCTCGACTACCACCGCGCGAACCTGCCCGACATCACGCAGGCCCGCGCCGAGGGCATCACCCTCCAGGCCTCCAACACCGGCCGGCTCGTCTTCCGCGGCTCCCGGCCCATCCCCGCCCACCCGGCGCCGCACCCCGGCGACAGCCCGCCGCCGGTCGACGCCCCCCGCCCCGAACTGATCCTCGACAACGCGCCCTGCGCCTACCTGCTCACCGAGGAGCAGTACCACGGGGCCCGCACCGACGGACCCGGCGGCGTCGGCGCCACCGTCGCCGAGCGCATCGCCGCACACGGCTGGAAGGTCATCAAGACCGCCAACGGCTACTACGTGCCCCTCAACCAGCCCGAGCGCGGCCTCATCCCGCTCCTGCTCGACGGCCAGGGCGTGGAGAAGCTCACCGACGGCCAGCGGATCTACCCGACCCTCACCGGCCGGCACACCGGCCCGCTGACCATCACCGGCTTCGCCTGCCTCGACGACGCCACCGTCACCGGCCCGGTCACCGTCCGGCCCGGCGCCGCGCTCGTCGCCACCGGCACCACCTTCACCGGCCCCGTCAACGCCAGCGGCGCCGCCGGCGTCATGCTGGCCGACAGCAAGGTCACCGGCCCGGTCCGCGTCACCGGCACCACCGACGCGGTCTCGCTGATCGACCTCACCGTCACCGGCCCCGTCGACCTGTCCGCCAACCGCACCGGCACCGCGCCGCTGCTCGTCGGCAACACGGTCACCGGTCCGCTGGCCTGCGCCGGCAACACCACCGCACCCAGCAACCTCGAGGTCAGCAACCGCGTGTCCGGCCCCCGCGCCGGGCAGTGCGCCACCCTGTGACACCCACCCCATGAGACCGTGCCGGCAGGGCGGCCGCGCCTCCGCCCTGCCGGCACACCCCACCCCCCGAGGAGACGTCGTGACGTACCCCCGCATCCGCAACCCGCGGCGCGCCGGCGCCCTCCTCGCGGCCGCCCTGCTGCTCACCACCACCGCCTGCACCAGCGGGAACCACAACACCGGACCCGACCCCAGCCTCGCCGCCGCCGTCCACGTCACCGGGCCCCTCTGCGACGCGCTACCCACCGGCAGCGAACCCGGCAACCCCACCGCCCTCGCCGGCCTGCCCGCCGGCGAAGCCCTCACCTGGATGCCGACCCTCACCACCTTCGAGGCGGCCGTACGCACCAGCGGCGTCCTCGACGAGCACGGCACCGACGGCCTCACCCTGCTGGCACCCACCGACGACGCCTTCGTCAAGAAGTTCTCCGACGACACCTGGGACACCCTCATGACCCGGGACCACGAGAAACTCCGCACCCTGGTCAAGGCCCACCTCATCGCCGGCACGCACAGCCTCGACCAGCTCGCCGCCGCCGGCACCACCACCACGCTCGACGGCACCACACTCACCGTCACCCGCACCGGCGACACCACCCGCTTCGGCGACACCGCCGACGCCGTCTGCGCCGACTACCAGGCCAAGGGCACCCGCATCCACATCATCAACGCCGTCCTCGGCCCCCTGCCCACCACCGCCGACGGCACCGGCCACCGCGCGCACTGACCCCGCGGCCCACGCCTCTCACGGCTCACCGCCCAGCAGACCAGCCAACGCCCGGTTGGTGCGGTTCGACCGCACCGCCGCCCGCTGCTGACCCGCCGTCACCTCGATGTACGTCTGCGACGCCGCCAACGACGCGTGCCCCAGCAACCGCATGATCTCCGCGGCGCTCGCCCCGTCCTCGGCCAGCCGCGTCGCGAACGTGTGCCGCAACGCGTGCAGCCGCGCCCCCCGCGGCACCCGGTCGGTGATGCCCGCCCGCCGGTAGCAGGACTCCACCAGGTACTGCAACCCACCCCGCCGCAGCGGCTCACCCCGCCGGTCCACCAGCAACGGCGAGTCCGGCCGTACGCTGCGCGCCCCGAACCGGCGCCGGCGGCTGTCCAGGTAGGAGACCAGCACCCGGTCCACGGCGTCCTCGATCGGCACCGTACGCGGCCGCCCACCCTTGCCCGCCACGTCCACCCGCCGCTCGCCGGCACGGCCGCCCAGCGACGCCACCCGCAGCGCCAGCAGCTCCGACAGGCGCAGCCCCGCACACAGCGCCAACGCCAGCACCGCGAGGTCCCGCTCCGGCCACGGGTCCCGCTGCCGGCCCGCCTCCCGGGCCACCGCCGCCAGCAGCTCCTCCGGCGTGTCCTCGCCCCGCAGCGGCTTGGGCTGGGGGAGCGGCGCGCGGGGGCGGCCCACGGCCGGCATCGGATTGCCCGGTACGACCCCTTCGGCGACCAGGAACGTGAAGAACGTGTTCCAGGTGGACCAGGCCCGGTGGACCGACGCGGCGGCGCGGGGAGCGGCGAACCGGGCGAACGCCGCCCGCATGACCTGGGGGGAGAGATCCGCGACGGCCACGGCGTCGAGGGGGAGGGGAGAGGTCAGCGCCTCCCCGGCCAGGCCCGCGATCGTCCGCAGGTCCCGCCGGTACGCCTCGAGGGTGTGCGGGGAGGGCTTACGGGTGGCCCGGGCGGTCAGGAACTCCTCGATCCAGCGCTGCACCGATTCGTCCTTTTTATCATGCATAAGGCATATTATGCAGGATTTTCGCGTTCCCGGGCAAGCGAGGGGAGAGCGTTGGGTGCGCGCGGCCGTGTGGACGGTCAGCGACCGAGCCTTGGCCAACCGGATGCCGCCGTGACTCAGCGGACCCCACGATGGCGGCCGGGGTCGGGCGATCACCATGGAGGGGGGATCGAGGTTCCAGCCCTGCGCGACGTCGGCCTCTGCCACTGAAACCCGGAGCGTCGACGGGTCGGATGGCTGCGTCCTGGCGCACTCCAGGACGCGCGGGCCACAGGGCGCGGCCGCAGCGGGGATCGGGTGCCGCTCGTCGCGTGGCATCGTCCTCGTGGCCGTGGCACCGTTCGTGCCGGCGCGCGGTGCTCACATGGCAGTCTGTCGCGCGTCGCCGCACGGGCGCGCGCCCGTCGACACGTTGTTCGTCGTGTCCGGGGTTGGTCGAGCCCCGACCCCTGCCGAGGGAGGGCCGGATCCGGTCTACTTGACATAATGTACATTATCGAATCAGCGGCCAGCATGGGGCGAGGCCCGAGATCGGACCGCGGGCCGGTCGGGTGTTGGGTGCTTGGAGGTCGGCGCTGACGTGGGCGACGGCCGCCATGGCACGCTCGATCGTGGAGGCTGCCTTGCCCTCGTCGGCCTACCGGGCGAACACCTGGTCGTCGTCGGCGAACGCCTTGAACTCCAGGGCGTTCCCGGCCGGGTCGAGGAGGAACATGGTCCACTGCTCCCCCGGCTGCCCGGCGAAGCGCAGGTACGGCTCGATGACGAACGCCGTACCAGCGGCCCGCAGCCGTTCGGCCAGCTCATGGAACTCCGGAACGGTCAGCAGGAGCCCGAAGTGCGGGACCGGGACGTCATGGCCGTCGACCTGGTTGCGTGCCGACGTCCGGCGGCCGGGGACGAGGTGCGTCACGAACTGGTGACCCCGCAGGTTCCAGTCGATCCACGTCTCCGCGCTCCGGCCCTGCTCGCACCCGATGACCGACCCGTAGAAGCGACGGGCGGCATCGAGGTCGTCAACGGGTACGGCGAGGTGGAACCGGGGGATGTGCGAGTTCAGCGTCGTCACGGGCTGGTCCTCTCTCGGACGATCCTTTCCGGCGTCCTATCACAGGTGCTCGACGACCCGCTGGAGGCGCGGGACGGCGGCGCGCAGCGCCTCGTCAGGCCGGGATCAGCCCGTCGAGCAGGCGGGCGAGGCCGAACTCGAACCAACGGTCCAGTTCCCGGTCCGGGTCCGCGGTCGCGACGGCGGCCAGCCAGGGCCGTTCACGCGTACGCCCGGTCTGTTCCAGCAACGCGAGAGTGCGGGCGGACCAGGTCCCCCAGGCGGCGGCACCGGCGTCGCGCTCGGCGCGCTCGGCCACGTGCAGCAGCGCCATGCCCTGCACGTAGCCGCTCAGGGTGAGATAGCCGGCGAACGCGTCGGGCACGTCGTACCCGGCGCCGGTGAGCACCTCCACGGCGGCGTCGACGAGCGCCAGCACCGCCGGGCCGGTGGGCGGCCGGGTGCGCGCCAGGACGGTCAGCAGCCACGGATGGTTGCGGTACATCGACCACTCCGCACGCGCCAGCCGTCCGAGACGCTCGCGCGGCGGCTGGCGCGTCCGGTCGCGCGGCCGTCCGGCGCGGAGCACGTGCTCGGCCATCGCGGCGAGCAGCTCGTCCCGGTTGCGTGTCCACCGGTAGACCGCGTCGGTGGTGAGACCGGCACGGTGCGCCACGGCACGTACCGTCACGGCGTCGAGGCCGTCGGCGTCGGCCAGTCGCACCGCCGTCCGGATCAGCTCCTCCCGACCGGTGGCGCGGTCCCCGTCCGCAGTGCCCGCACGTCGCCACGACGTCGCGGTGCGGCCCCGGTCCCGGCGGCGGCGGTACGCGCGTGCCTGGCAGCCGCGCGAGCAGTAACGCCGTGGCCGTCCCCGGCCGGAGCCCGCCGGCAGTTCGGTGCCGCACTCGGCACATCGCGGCCCGACCAACCGGCCTCTCCCCTCTTTTCGTCACCGCACCCGCCGTGACGAAAGTACTCCCCGGGCGGTCGGGCGGACGGCCAGCATCGAAGGTGCCAACCCGCCGGACGGACCGAGGAGTGCCGTGTCCCCCACCCTCGCGGTGCGCGCGCGACGTGCCGTACCCGCCGACGTCGACGCTCTCGTGCCCGCCTATCTCGCCGCGTTCGCCGACGAGGCCGTCCTGTCCTGGGTGGTTCCCGACCCGACGGACCGGGCCGCGCGTACGGCGTCGTTGTTCCGCGACCTGCTCCACGCCGCGGTCCACGACGGCCAGGTCATCGTCGCCGAGCTTCCCGGCGGCACCCTCGCCGGGATGTCGGTGTGGCAGCGTCCGATCGACGCCACGTCGCCACCGGCGCCCGCCACGCGACCGACGGCCGCGGCCCTGGACGGCCTCCCAGGGCGGCGGTTGGCAACGGTCACCGACACGGTGGCCGCCCACCGTCCCAAGGAACCCCACCTCTACCTCGCGTCGATCGGCGTACGGCCCGACCTGCGCGGCTGCGGTGCCGGTGGGGTGATCCTCGCCGAGGGACTGCGCACCGCGGACGCTGACGGCCTGCCGACGTACCTCGAGGCCTCGACCGGGCGTAGCCGCCGGCTCTACCTGCGCCAGGGCTTCCACGACCACGGTCGGCCGCTGGCCCTGCCCGACGGCGGGCCCGTGCTGTGGCCGATGTGGCGGCCGGCGCGGCCCGGTGGGGCGTGACATCATCTACCCGAGCGGGGCGAAGGCCACGAGTGGGACGCCTTCGGCGCGCAGCACGACGACGGGGGCCGGGCGCCCACGGCCGGGGCCGACCGCGCGGTCAGGCCCGGCGGCCCGACGCCGGTCGGGGCAGGAGGTGGGCCGGATGCGCCGTTTCGCGCCCGGGCAGTGGGCACGGACCTGCACGGTCCGCGGGGAGGAGTCCGCCCCGGTGTACGCCGTGGAACCGGGGTAGATGGCTCAGGACTAATGAGAAGGGACACGTGGCGCGGGTCACCTCCGCGGGCTGTCACACGGACCGGACCACCGGCACCCCATGGTCGTCCAGTGCAACACCACGAGTGAGGACAGAGCCATGGACGTCCGGTTCGACATGTTCCACAACGAGATCGGCGCGAAGTTCGCCAAGCGGTTCGCCAACAGCGGCCTGGTGATCCACCAGTCGTCGCTGCCCAGGTCCACGCAGGAGCTGGTGTCCCTGCGGGCCAGCCAGATCAACGGCTGCGGCTGGTGCATCGACATGCACACCAAGGAGGCCGCGGCCGCCGGTGAGAGCGCCGTCCGCCTCAACCTGGTCGCCGCCTGGCGGGAGTCCACCGTGTTCACCGAGGCCGAGCGGGCCGCGCTCGCGCTCGCCGAGGAGGGCACCCGGCTCGCCGACGCCCACGAGGGCGTGTCCGACGAGACGTGGGCCCAGGTGCGCAAGCACTACGACGACGACCAGGTCGCCGCGCTGGTGTGCCTGGTCGCGCTCATCAACGCGGCGAACCGGCTCGCCGTGATCGTGCACCAGCGTGGGGGCTCGTACGAGCCGGGCATGTTCGCCGCCGCGGTGGGCTGAGTCGCGTCGCGGCTGTCACGCCCGGGCGGTCGTGGGCGGCCGGTGGTTCCGGCCCGGGCTGACCGGTCCGGGCCGGAACCGGGTCTCCGGCCGGGCCGCGACCGGTGGCCCGCACCGGCCGCTCTCCCCCGGCCCGCACACCTGTTCGGCGGCAGCCCATGCCGCAGTCGCACACGCAGCGCAACGTTGCCGACTCGCAGGGCGAGGTGAGCCCGGCGACGTATGTCGGTGACGGACCGCGGCGGCCGGTCAGGCGCAGGCGGCGGCGCGGTCGAGCAGCAGTGCGCGTTCGCGTTCGTTGCGGGTCATCGTCGCGGCGCGTTCGAACTCGGCCTTCGCCTCCGCCGTCCGGCCCAGCTTCGCCAGCAGGTCGCCGCGTACGGTCGGCAGCAGGTGGTAGGCGGCGAGCGTCGGCTCGTCGCGCAGCGGTTCCAGCACGGCGAGGCCGGCCTGCGGTCCCTCCCCCATCGCGACGGCCACGGCGCGGTTGAGTTCCACGACCGGTGATGGCGCCACCTGGGCGAGCTGGGCGTACAGGTCGGCCATGCGCGCCCAGTCGGTGTCCGCGGCGGTGCGGGCGCGGGCGTGGACGGCGGCGATGGCGGCCTGGAGGGTGTACGGGCCGCCGCCGAGCGCCTCGGCCCGCTCCAGGGCGGCGAGTCCCCGCCGGATGAGCAGGCGGTCCCAGCGGCGGCGGTCCTGTTCGAGGAGGGTGACGGGTTCGCCGGAGGGGCCGGTGCGGGCGGCGGTGCGGGAGGCCTGGATCTCCAGGAGGGCGACGAGGCCGTGCACCTCCGCCTCGTCGGGCATGAGGCCGGCGAGGACGCGGCCGAGGCGCATGGCCTCCTCGCAGAGGGCGGGGCGCATCCAGTCGTCGCCGGCGGTGGCGGAGTATCCCTCGTTGAAGATGAGGTAGATGACCTCCAGGACGGAGGTGAGTCGGGCGGCGCGGTCGGCGCCGGTGGGCAGCTCGAACGGTACGTGGGCGTCGGCGAGGGTCTTCTTGGCGCGGCTGATCCGCTGTCCGACGGTCGGTGAGGGGACGAGGAAGGCCCGGGCGATCTCGTCGGTGGTGAGGCCGCCGAGCAGCCGCAGTGTGAGGGCCACGCGTGCCTCGGGTGAGAGCACGGGGTGGCAGGCGGTGAAGATGAGTCGCAGCAGGTCGTCGTCGATGGGGTCGTCGGTGATGGCGTCGAGGTCGGTGGGTTCGGTCGCGTCGGGGGTGACGAGGTCGGGCAGGCTGCGTTCGAAGCGTTCGCGGCGGCGGATCTGGTCGATGGCGCGGCGTTTGGCGGTGGTGGTGAGCCAGGCGCCGGGGTTTCGGGGTACGCCGTCGGAGGGCCATTGTTCGAGGGCGGCGACGAGGGCGTCCTGTGCCAGTTCCTCGGCCAGGCCGACGTCGCCGACGAGTCGGGCGGCGGCGGCGATGACGCGGGGGGCCTCGATGCGCCAGACGGCCTCGATCGTCCGGTGCGTCTCCGTGGTCGTCACCGGGTCACGATAGCTCCGGGTGGTGACGTGGCGGCCGGGCTCAGGAGGCGCTGCGGCGTACGGCGGTCGTGGCGAGGGTGGTGTAGTGCATCGTGAAGCGTCCGCCCAGGGAGTCGATGGCGTCGCCGACGGCGTCCAGCACGTCGGTGAGCTGTTCGGGGCGGAGGTGGGTGAGGCCGCCGGTGGTGGGGAGCAGGTCGAGCCACTGGTCGCGGGTGTAGGGCTGTTCCCAGTCGAATCGCCACTGTTCGGGCTCGGTGAACTGTCCGGTCTGCCGGATCGTGTCGGCGAACTTCGTGTACGCCGCCTGGTAGAGGTCGAGGGGACGGCGGGCCGGTTGGTGGTGGAGCGGGGAGTCGGGTGCCGCGCGCCGGAAGGCGGCGGCGAACGGTTCGGCGACCTCGGGCGGTGGCTCGTACACGTGGCCGAAGATCGCGAGTCGTCCCCCTGGGCGCAGCACGCGTGCCGCTGTGGCGGCGCCGGCGGCCGGGTCCACCCAGTGCCAGGACTGGGCGGCGACGACGGTGTCGAACGTGCGGCCGGCGGGCTGCCAGGCTTCGAAGGTCGTGACCTCGACCGGTAGGCCGCGGGCTCGTGCGAAGTCGGCCATCCGCGCGTCGGGTTCGATGCCGAGGACGGTGCAGCCGGCCGCCTGGAACTGGCGGGCGGCGATGCCGGTGCCGCAGCCGACGTCGAGCACGTGGGGGCCGGGGCTCCCGTCGACGATGCGGGTGACCAGGGCGTCGGGGTAGGCGGGCCGGGCCCGGTCGTATCGGTGGGGGTCCACGCCGAACGACTCGGCCATCCGGCGGGCCTGGTGCGGTTGCGGCGTGGGTGGTTGGTCACGCGGTAGAGTGGGCATGTGCCCACCCTAGTGGGCGCGTGCCCACTCAACAAGGGCCGCCGGGCGGGTCGATATGCGAGAGGATCTGTGAGTGCCGACTGGGGTGCACCTTCGCGACGCGCGGCAGCAGCTGTTCGACGCCGCCGAGCGCGTCCTTCTGCGGGACGGGCCGAACGGGTTGACCAGCCGGGCCGTCACCGACGAGGCGGGCTGCGCCAAGGGCGTCCTGCACCGGCACTTCCCCGACTTCGACGCCTTCCTCACCGAACTCGTGCTCGACCGGGCGACGCAGCTGGAGGCGCAGGCGGGTGCGCTGCGCGAGTCCGCCGGCACCGGCACGGTGGTCGACAACCTCACCGCCGCGCTGACCGGCCTGTTCGGGCCGGTCCCGGTGGCGATCATCCCGCTCATCACGTTCCGGGACGAGCTGCGCGCGCGGCTGCGGCAGGCCACTCCGGGTGGCGGCATCGCGATCCTCGCCCAGGCGACGACCGCCATCTCCGCCTACCTGGCCGCCGAGCGTGAACTGGGCCGCATCGCGGCCGACGCCGACATCGACTCGCTCACCCTCTCCCTGGTCGGCGGCGGCCATCTCCTGTCCGTGGACCGTGAGCCCGGCCCGCCGACCACGGCGGCCGTCAGGAAGCTGGTGACGGCGATCCTCGCCAACGCGGTGCGGCGACGACCGGCCTGAGCGCGATCTCGCGACCGGCGCCCGCGGCAGGGTCTCCCCTGCCCGCGCGCGGTGGAGAGCGCCTCCTCGTCCTGGCCGCCGCGAAGCGCCATCGGCGCACCACAGCAGCGGGCGGCGGCCAGGACGACGGCGCAGCCGCTAGGCGAAGTCCTCCATCTCCGCGACCCGGCGGACCTCGATCTCGACGTGGTCGAACAGCGCGCCAAAGCGGGTGGCCCATTCGACGGCCTCGGCCTGGTCGCGGACCTGGAGGATGGCGAACCCGGCGATGACCTCCTTGGCCTCGGCGAACGGGCCGTCGACGACGGTCGCCTTGCCGTCCCTGGAGGTGATCTTCGCGGCGCCCTCGGTGGTCGGGCGCAGGCCCTCGCCGTCGAGCAGGACGCCGGCCTTGTTCGCCTCCTCGAGGAAGGCGCCCATCCGGCCGATGAACTCGGGGGTCGGCGCCCAGGCGGCCGGGTCCTTGTCGTCCAGCTTGTGCATCAGCATGTAGCGCATGTCGGTGTCCCTCTGACGTGGTGGCCGACTCCGTGCCGGCCCTCATCAACGCGTCGAACGGTCGGCGCGGTTTTCGACACCGCGTTCCACGATTTTTTGGCGCGTGTCGGCCTGACGGTAGCGGGCGCGTCCGCCCTGGGGCGCGTGCCGCGCGGCGGGGTCAGGCGTTGGGGGCGATCGGGGTGCCCGCGCCGCGGCGGCGGAGCCGGACGAGGTCGCGGCGGTGCGCGGGCAGGGTGGGTTCGCCGGCGCCTTCGACGACGTAGCCGGCGTCGGCGATCATGTCCAGGTCGGCCCGGCCGGCCTGTCCCTCGCTGGTGAGGTAGTCGCCGAGGAACATCGAGTTGGCGATGTGCAGCGCCAGGGGCTGCAGCGACCGCAGGTGGATCTCCCGCCCACCGGCGATCCGTACCTCCACGTCCGGGAAGACGAACCGCACCATGGCGAGAATGCGCAGGCACCGCTGCGGGGTGAGGTCCCACCTGCCGGCCAGCGGGGTGCCGTCGAACGGGATGAGGAAGTTGACCGGCACCGAGTCGGGGTCCAGAGCGCGCAGGGCGAAGGCCACGTCGACCAGCTCGTCGTCGGACTCCCCCATGCCGGCGATGAGGCCGGAGCAGGGTGAGAGGCCGGCGTTCCTCGCCTGGTCGACGGTCTGGACGCGGTCGGTGAAGCCGTGGGTGGTGCAGATGTCGCCGTAGCGGCTCTCGGCGGTGTTGAGGTTGTGGTTGTAGGCGTCGGCGCCGGCGGTGTGGAGGCGTTCGGCCTGACCCTGACGCAGGAGGCCGAGACAGGCGCACACCTCGACGTCGGGGTGCTGGGCGCGGATGGCGCCGATGGTGTCGGCGACCCGGTCGATGTCGCGGTCGGTGGGGCCGCGCCCGCTGGCGACCAGGCAGACCCGCGTGGCTCCGGCGGCGATGCCGGCGGACGCGGCGTCGGCCGCCTGGTCGGGTTTGAGCCACGTGTACGACAGCACGCCGGTGTCGGCGCCGAGCCGCTGGGAGCAGTAGCCGCAGTCCTCGGGGCACCGCCCGCTCTTCAGGTTGACCAGGTAGTTGAGCTTCACCCGTCGGCCGAAGTGGCGGTGCCGTACGCGGGCCGCGGCGGCGACGACGTCGAGCAGGTCGTCGTCGCCGGTGGCGAGGATCGCGCGCGCTTGCGCGGGTGTCGCCGGTTCGGCGCGGAGTCCCTGGTCGACGAGGCTGTCGAGGAGTGCCATGAGGACGATGGTGGCCGGTGCGGATCAGGGAGACGAGGGGGTCGGCCGACGAAGAAGGTCGCGGGTTTTTTGGAGGATTCCGACAAGTCTGCTTGTGAGTTCTCGTCATGTGCCCGTAGGCGAGCGGGTCGGGCGGCGGTGTCGGGGCCGGGCGGGCCCGGCCCCGACACGGTCAGCCGGTCACTGCCAGGGCACCTGGGGTGAGGCGTGGAAGTCGACGTCCTGCAGGCGCCAGCGGGGGGCCTGCGCGCCCAGGCGGGTGCGGAAGGACTCCCAGTCGTGGCTGGTCGCCGGTGACCAGCCGAGTTCGGCGATGGCGGGTAGGCGTGGGAAGGCCATGTACTCGATGTCGTCGAGGGTGCGCAGGGTCTCCGACCACAGGGGCGCCTCGACGCCGAGCACGGCGCTCTCCCCCACGCCGGTGACGCGTTGGGCGGGGTTCCAGTCGTAGGCGTCGCGGACCTCGATGTAGGCGGCCCAGGAGAGGCCGAGCCGGGTGGTGGGGTCGTACTTCATGTCGAGGTACGCCTTGTTGGCCGGCGACATGACGATCTTGTTGCCTCGGGCGGCGGCTTCGGCGACGTCGGCGTTGGTGGTGCCGGTGCCCCAGAACTGGGCGACGGCGTCGGTGGGCGGGTCGACCTTGGTGATCTCGTTCCAGCCGAACGGGCGCTTGCCGTACTTGGTGACCAGCGGCAGGACGCGGTGCATGAACGTGCGGTAGTCCTCGTCGGTGGTGGCGTGGGCCTCGTCGCCGCCGATGTGCAGGTAGGGGCCGGGGGTGATCTCGGCGACCTCGCGGATGACGTCCTCCACGAAGCGGTACGTGAGGTCGTCGTGGATGCACAGGGAGCTGTAGCCCACGGCGATGTCGGTGCGCGGTGGCGGGGCGACGCCGTCGCAGTTGAGTTCGGCGTACGTGGACTGGGCGGCGTTGGTGTGGCCGGGCATGTCGATCTCGGGGACGATCGTGATGTTGCGGGCGGCGGCGTAGCGGACGACGGCCGTGTAGTCGGCCTTGGTGAGGTATCCGGGGCCGACGCCGTCGACGCCGGTGCCGGGGCCGCCGCCGACGGTGGTCAGGCGCGGCCAGGAGTCGATCTGGATGCGCCATCCCTGGTCGTCGGTCAGGTGCAGGTGCAGGTAGTTGATTTTGTACTGGCTGAGCAGGTCGACGTAAGCGGTGATCTCGTCGACGGTGTGGAAGTGCCGGGCGAGGTCGAGCATGGCGCCGCGGTAGGCGAAGCGCGGGTAGTCGACGATGCGTCCGCCGGGGACGGTCCAGCGGGTGCGCTGCCGTTCGGACGCCTCGATCTGGGCGGGGAGCAGTTGGCGCAGCGTCTGGGTGCCGGCGAAGAGGCCGGCGGCTGTGTTGGCGCGGATGGTCACCCGGTGGCGGGTGACGTCGAGCTGGTAGCCCTCCTGGCCGATGCGGGGGTCGGCGCCGCCGAGGAGCAGGGCGATCTCGGGCAGGGGTGTGGCGCGGACGGGCAGCACGGGCAGCGGGTAGCCGGTGGCGGGGCGCAGGGTGTCGGCGAGCTGGCGGCCGACCCGCCAGGCGGCGGTGGAGCCGGGTGCGGTGCGGATGACGGTGAGGGGGCCGAGGGTGAAGGTGGCCCGGTCGTCGGGGTGGGTCTCGACGGGGGCGGGGATGACGTCGTCGAGGTGGCGGGCCGGTGCCGGGGCGGCGGTGGCGGGGGCTGTGGTGAGGGTGATCGGGAGGGCGAGGGCGGTGGTGGCGAGGAGTCGGGTGAGGATGTGGCGGCGACGCACGGATACCTCCAGGCGGTCGTCCTGATCGGTCGTTGTCGATCAGTTCCGCACGCTACCCGGCCCTCGACCGCACTGTAAACAGTCTTTATCGATGTGTGGGGGTGTCGGTGGCGAGGCGGGCGTGCAGGTGCATGTCGTGCCAGCCGTCGGCGTGCCGGCCCTCGCCGCGTT
This sequence comes from Micromonospora globbae, assembly GCF_036184225.1. Classification (NCBI taxonomy): domain Bacteria; kingdom Bacillati; phylum Actinomycetota; class Actinomycetes; order Micromonosporales; family Micromonosporaceae; genus Micromonospora; species Micromonospora globbae. Next base: position 1,921,863 of record NZ_CP108084.1, on the reverse strand, counting down.
TGGTGCCCTCGGCGGCGAAACCGGCCCGCCGGGCCACACGGCAGGAGGCGGTGTTGGCCGTGGAGTGGGCCAGTTCGATCCGGTGCAGGCCGAGGGTGGTGAAGCACCAGCCGGCGAGCGCGGTGAGGGCGCGGGGGGCGACGCCGCGGCCGCGGGCGGCCGGCAGGACCCAGTACGACACCTCGGCGAGGCCGTCGGCCAGGTGCAGGCGACGCAGGCTGATCTGGCCGAGCACCCCGGTGTCGTCGACGATGGCCCAGCCGGCGCCGCTCTCCTGCCGCCACCGGCGCGGCCAGTCGTCGATCCAGGCGCGGGCCTCGTCGTCGGTCATGGCGCGGCAGTGCCAGTGACGGATGGCGGGGTCGGCGTAGCCGGCGAGCACCGCCGGCCGGTCGTCGGGCCGCCAGGGCCGCAGGTGTACGCCGTCGGCGTCGAGGTCCGGTTGGTGCAGGCGGGCCATCGTGCCGGGCGCCACGGCGGGCGCGACGGTCAGCGGCATGAGGCGATTGTGGCAGCCGAGTGCGGGGTCACGGCCGGCGGGCCAGCACGAGGGTGGTGCGCAGCCGCAGGACGATGGCGCCGCCGAAGCTGTCGACGAGGGAGCCGATGGCGGCGAGGGCGCGGGTCTGTTCGTCGGGGGTGTGCTGGCGGAACGGGCCGAAGGTCCGCACGAGGTCGAGGTAGCGGCCGGTGGTCAGGGTGAGGTCCGCATCGACGGTCTCGGCGTGGACGTCGGTGAACAGGCCGCTGGCGGTGATGTCGAGGTGGAACCAGCCGGCGGGGCGGTCGGTGACGTCGGGGTCGATGGCGCGCAGGGCGGTGTGGATGGCGCGGGACTGGGCGGCGTCGGCGTAGCCGTAGGTGTGGGCGAACACCGCGAGGGTGCCGCCGGGGGTGAGCGCGTCGTGGGCGCGCCGGTTGCGGGTGGCGGGGTCGAGCCAGTGCCAGGCCAGGGCGGCGGCGATCAGGGGTACGCCGCCGGTGGGCGGCTCCCACTGCTCGAACGTCTCGGTGCGTACGGTCACCTGCGGCAGGTTGGCGGCGAGCCGGGCGGCCATGCGGGGGTCCGGTTCCAGACAGGTGACCGGCGCGCCGAGGCGCAGCAGCACGCTCGTGCCCTTGCCGGTGCCGGCGCCGATCTCGACGACCTGCGCCGGGGTGGTGCCGTGGTAGTCGCGGATGGCCTCGGCGACGCCGGCGGGGTAGCCGGGGCGTACGTCGTCGTAGGTGTCGGCGACCTCACCGAAGACCAGGCTCACGCCGCCATCCTGGCACGGTGTGGACCGCCGGTCGACCGGCGCGCGGGTCGACCGTTCGGCTCACCGCAGCGACCGTCCGGCGATGATCGGGTTTCCGACGGACGGCCGGGAGGGGGAAGAAGGGTGGAGGCACCCGTCCCCCTTCCGAAAGGACGCACCGGCATGCTGTCCGCACTCGACCGTCGGCACACCGTCGCGCCGCCGGGGTACAGCCGGTGGCTGATCCCGCCGGCGGCGTTGGCGATCCACCTCTGCATCGGGCAGGTCTACGCGACCAGCGTCTACAAGAACTCCCTGATCGCCCACTTCGACACGAGCCAGACGGCGATCGGTGTCATCTTCAGCATCGCGATCGTGATGCTGGGTCTGTCGGCCGCCGTGGCGGGCACGTGGGTGGAGGCGAACGGGCCGCGGAAGGCCATGTTCGTGTCGGCGTGCTTCTGGGCGGCCGGGTTCCTGGTCGGAGCCGTGGGCATCGCCACCGGCCAGTTGTGGCTGCTGTACCTGGGGTACGGGCTGCTGGGCGGCATCGGCCTGGGGATCGGCTACATCTCCCCCGTCTCCACGCTCATCAAGTGGTTCCCGGACCGGCCGGGGCTGGCCACCGGGCTGGCGATCATGGGCTTCGGGGGCGGGGCGATGGTGGCCTCTCCCCTGTCGCGGCAGTTGCTGTCGCTGTACGACGCGGGGTACGACCCGGCGGACGCCGGCTCGACGGCGTCCGGCGCGGCGCTGGTGTGGTTGTTCGTGACGCTCGGCGTCGGCTACTTCCTCGTCATGATGTTCGGGGTGGTCAACGTGCGGGTGCCGGGGCCGGGGTGGCGGCCGGCCGGGTTCGACCCGGCGCGGGTGGCGGCGAAGCCGCTGGTCACCACGGCGAACGTGTCGGCGTCGAACGCGCTGCGAACCCGGTCGTTCTGGCTGCTGTGGGTGGTGCTGTTCTGCAACGTGACCGCCGGCATCGGGATCCTCGAACAGGCCAGCCCGATGATCCAGGACTTCTTCCGCGACGGCGGCGTGTCGTCGGTGTCGGTGGCGGCCGCGGGCGGGTTCGTGGGCCTGCTGTCGCTGTTCAACATGGCCGGCCGGTTCGCGTGGTCGTCCACATCGGACGTGATCGGGCGTAAGCCGATCTACCTGGTGTACCTGGGCGTGGGCATGGTGCTGTACGCGCTGCTGGCGCTGGTCGGGCACGCGGCCACGGCGTTGTTCGTGCTGCTGGCGTGCGTGATCCTGTCGTTCTACGGTGGCGGGTTCGCGACCGTGCCGGCGTACCTGCGGGACCTGTTCGGCACGTACCAGGTGGGCGCGATCCACGGGCGGCTGCTGACGGCCTGGTCGGCGGCCGGTGTGGCCGGGCCGCTGATCGTCAACGGGTTCCTCGACGCGCAGGGCGAGCCGGGGACGCTGACGGCCGCGGCGTACCGGCCGGCGCTGTTCACGATGGTCGCCGTGCTGGCGGTGGGTTTCGTCGCCAACTTGCTGATCCGCCCGGTGCCGCAGCGCTACCACGAGCCGGCGCGGACCGTGGATCCGGACACGACGGATCTGGACGGGGCGGATCCGGGTGCGACGCGGACGGAAACGGTGGAGAGGAGCGGGACGCGATGAACGACGAGGTGCGACCGCGCGGGCAGCGGGCCCGCCTGTGGGTCTCGTGGCTGGTCGTGTCGGTGCTGCTGGGCTACGGGGTGGCGCAGACGGCGGTCACGGCGGCGAAGCTGTTCACCAGTTGACGCGCGCCGGCCGGCCCCGGCATTCCCCGGGCCGCTACAGGCCGCCGGCGACGCGCAGCACCGCTCCCGTGGTGTACGAGGCGTCGGGGCCGAGCAGCCAGGCAATGGCGCCCGCGACCTCGTCGGGCTCGCCCGCGCGGCCCAGCGGGATGCGGCCGGCGGCCGTGTCGGGGCGGTCGGGCCTGCCGGAGACGGCGTGGATGTCGGTGCGGATGATGCCCGGGGCGACCCCGTTGACGCGGATGCCGCGCGGCGCGAGCTCCTTCGACAGCCCGACGGTGAGGGTGTCGGTGGCGGCCTTCACGGCGGCGTAGTGGATGTACTCACCGGGGCTGCCGAGCGTCGCCGCGGCCGAGGAGACGTTGACGATCGCCCCGCCGGCGTCCATGCGGCGCGCGGCCTGCTGCGCGCAGAGGACGTACCCGATGAGGTTGACGTCGACGACGCGGCGCAGGTCGGCGACGTCGAGGTCGACGAAGGGGCCGATGGGGCTGGTGACGCCGGCGTTGTTGACCAGGCCGGTGATCGGGCCGAGGTCGGCGGCGGCGTCGAACAGGGCGGCGACCTGGTCGGGGTCGGTGGTGTCGGCGGGCACGGCGACGCCGCGGCGGCCGGCGGCGCGGATGTCGGCGAGGACGGCGGCCGCGGCGTCGTGGTCGCGGCGGTAGGCGAAGGCGACGTCGTGGCCGGCCTGGGCGAGCCGGCGGGCGGTGGCGGCGCCGATGCCACGGCTGCCGCCCGTGATGACCGTAAGCGGGTTCAACGCACCTCTCCCCTGCCCTCGCTGCTGGCCGCGACGTTACCGCGACCGCCACGCCCAGTCAGGGAGGCGAAGATCACATGCCCCCGGGGCGGGCTGGGCGGGGCCGGACGGCGAAGGTGGCCGAGGAGGGCGGGGCGGTGTGGGGCTGATCCTCTAGGCTCGCCGCGCGTCGATGTCGAGGGGTGAGGTGCGGTGCTGGGTGTCGGGGACGTGGTGGAGGACTTCGCGCTGCCGGACCAGACGGGCGCGGTGCGGCGGCTGTCGGAGTTCCTGGCGGCGGGGCCGGTCGTGCTGTTCTTCTACCCGGCCGCGATGACACGGGGCTGCACGGCGGAGAGCTGCCACTTCCGGGACCTGGCGGCGGAGTTCGCGGCCGTCGGGGCGCAGCGGGTGGGGATCAGCCGGGATCCGGTGGCGCGGCAGGCCGAGTTCGCCCGGCTGCACGGGTTCGACTATCCGCTGCTTTCGGACCCGGACGGTGCGGTGGCCGACCGGTTCGGGGTGCGGCGGCGACTGCCGTTGGGGCCGTTGAGCACCCGACGGGTGACGTTCGTGATCGGCGCCGACGGGCGGGTGATCGAGGTGGTCCACAGTGAGGTCAGCATGACCGCGCACGCCGACCGCGCGTTGCGGGCGCTGGGTGGGTGATCCCGCCGCGGCGGTGTCGCAGCCGGCTGGTATCAAGGCAGGAATCAAACAGGTGTACGGAAGAGGTTGCTGATGGGTGCCGCTGGCCAGGGGCTGTCCGATGACGACGTCCACACGATCCGGGAGGCGTTGGCGGCGGGCCGCAAGCCGAAGGTCGTGTTCACCGCCGCGGCCGGGCAGATCGCCGGGCAGGTCGGTCAGGTGGTGGAGCTGACCGACCCGGCCGGTTCCGACGAGTTCGTGGTGGTGCGGTTCGGGCGCGACGAGCTGCCCTTCTCCCCCGCCGACGTGGCCATCGCCCCACGCGGCGCGGGACGCCGGGCGGCGGAGCCGCAGCCCGAGCCGCGACCGGAGCCCCCGGCCACGCCGGCGGAGCCGGAGTTCGTACTGGACCGGGTGCCGGCACCGCGCCCGGCGCCCCGGGAGGAGTCGAAGGTGGAGACGGAGGAGACGGCCAAGCCGGCACGCCGGGCGGCGAAGGCGACCAAGCCGAAGGGGCCGGCCGGCCTGACGGTCACGCTGGCGTACGCGGACGGCGAGTGGACGGTCGCCGCGCAGCAGGGCAGCAAGGCTCTCGCCAAGCCGTACGTGGTGAAGCCGGCGGAGGCGTTGAAGATGGTGGCGCTCGTGGACGTGCCCGGAGTGCACGAGGCGGTGGAGCAGATCCTCGCCGCCGAGCGGGCCGAGGCGGAGCGCCAGGCGGAGAAACTGCGCGCCGAGCTGGCCGAGATCGAGGCGCGGCTCGCGGAGCTGCGCGAGGCGAGCTGAGGACGCCGACAACGCGCCCGGGCAGGGAGGGGCGCGACGGGCGACGGTCGGGCCGCGCACCGGGAAGCGGGCGGCGTGACCGTAGCGCGGCACGGGCGGAGCGGCTCCCGGCCCGCGCCGCTCCGGCCGTGGCCGGCCGGGCGCTGCTCGCAACCGTGACCGCTGTGGCGCTGAACCGGGACGGCGGTGTCGGAGGACTCGGCCCGTCCGGGCCTGGTCAGAGTGGCGCGGTCAGTCGGTCGACCACGGCGGACGCCGGGCCGGTGGTGGCCTGCCGGTAGCCGGTGCCCGCCCACAGGTGCACCCGGTCCGGGTGCCCGGCCGCGGCGGCGGCCGCGCGCAGCGGCCGGGTCAGGTGGTGCAGCTCCGGGTAGCCGAGCGGCGCCACCGGCTCGTACCGGTCGATGAAGGCGTTGCGCAGACCCCGCGCGGGACGGCCGGTGAAGGCGCGGGTGAGCACCGTGGCGGTGCGCGCCGGGTCGGCCAGCGCGTCACGGTGGGTGCGGCTCGCGCCGCTCTCGTCGGTGCACAGCAGCAGCGTGCCGACCGCCACCGCGCACGCGCCGGCGGCGAGCAGGTCCCGCACGTCGTCGGGGCCGGCGACCCCGCCCGCGGCCACCACGGGCAGGCCGGTCGCGCCGACCACGTCGCGCACCAGCGTACGGGTGGACACCGGCGGGGCCGGCCGGCGCGGAGTGTGGGTGCCGCTGTGGCCGCCCGCCTCGGTGCCCTGGGCGACCAGCGCGTCGACGCCCAGGTCCTGGGCGGCGCGCGCCTCGTCCACGCAGGTCACGGTGACCAGCACCCGGGAGCCGGCGCGCCGCAACGCGGCCAGGGCCGCCGGGTCGGGCAGCCCGAACGTGAGGCTGACGACCGGCACCGGGTCCCGGACCAGCAGGTCGAGCTTGTCGGCCCAGTGGTCGTCGTCGTGCACGAGCGGCGCCCCGGCCAGGTCGAGCCCGTACGGCTCGCCCTCCGCGGCGATCTGCCGGGCGTAGCGGCGGAAGGCCGCCTCGTCGATCTCCCGCGGGCCGGGGACGAACAGGTTCACCCCGCACGGTGTGCCGGTGGCGCGCAGCGCGGCCAGGTCGGCGGCGAGCGCGTCGGGGGTCCGGTAGCCGGCGGGGACGAACCCGAACCCGCCGGCCGCCGTGACGGCCCGTACGAGGTCGGGGGTGCTGGCGCCGCCGGCCATCGGCGCGCCGACGATCGGCGACGGGCTGCCGAGCAGGTCGCTCCACGGTTGCGCGGTCACCGGTCCACCCTACGGCCGGCGGGTGGCCCGCGCTCCGGCCGCCGGCGGGGCGGGCCCCCCGCCGGCGGCCGGGCGCGGTGGTCAGTGCTGCGGGATGTGCGCCACGCCGATGCGCTTGCGGAACACCCAGTACGTCCAGCCCTGGTAGGCCAGCACGATCGGCGTGAACACCACCGCCACCCAGCTCATGATCTTCAGCGTGTAGGGGGTGGAGGCGGCGTTCGTGGCGGTCAGCGTGCCCGCCGGGTCCAGGGTGGAGGGCAGCACGGCGGGGAACAGCGCCGCGAACAGGGTCGCCACGGCCAGGCCGATGGCCACGGCCGTGCCCGTGAACGCCCAGCCCTCCCGGCGTACGCGGGCGGCGGCGAGACCGGCGAGCAGCGCGACCGCCGCCCCGGCGGCGAGCGCGACGGCGGCCGTGCTGGAGCGGATGCCCAGCGTCCAGGCGAGGAACACCACGGCGAGGACGGCGGCGACGGCGCCCACGCGCACCGCGAGCGCGCCGGCGCGCTCGCGGATCTCGCCGACGGTCTTCAGCGCGATGAACACCGCCCCGTGGGTGAGGAACAGCGCCGCGGTGGTCACGCCGCCGAGCAGGGCGTACGGGTTGAGCAGGTCGAGCAGGCCGCCGGCGTACTCGTGGTCGCCGGTGAGCGGCACACCCCGCAGGATGTTGGCGAACGCGACCCCCCAGAGCACGGCCGGCACCAGCGAACCGAAGAAGATCGCCGCGTCCCAGCGCCGCTTCCAGGACGGTTCGGGGCGCTTGTGCCGGTACTCGAACGCCACCCCGCGGGCGATGAGGGCCAGCAGGATCAGCAGCAGCGGCAGGTAGAAGCCGGAGAAGAGGGTGGCGTACCACTCGGGGAAGGCGGCGAACATGGCGCCGCCGGCGGTGATCAGCCACACCTCGTTGCCGTCCCAGACGGGGCCGATCGTGTTGATGAGGACGCGACGTTCCCGGTCGTCGCGGCCGAGCACGGGCAGCAGCATCCCGACGCCGAAGTCGAAGCCCTCCAGGATGAAGTAGCCGGTGAAGAGGACGGCGACGAGCAGGAACCAGATGGTGGTGAGCTCCACGGTGCGCTCCGGAGGTCAGTAGGCGAACGCGAGCGGGCGCTCGGCGTCGTCGTGGCTGTCGTCGATCTCGGGTTGCTCGGTGACGTCGGGCACGCCGGCCTTCGCGTACCGGATGAGCAGCCGGAACTCGATCACGGCGAGGGTGGCGTAGATCAGGGTGAACGCGGTGAACGAGGTGAGGACCTCGGTCAGCGACACGCTGCGGGAGACGCCGTTGCGGGTGAGCATCTCGCCGAAGACGATCCACGGCTGCCGGCCCATCTCCGTGAAGATCCAGCCGAACGAGTTGGCGACCAGCGGCAGCAGCGGCATGACCAGGCCGGCGCGCAGCAGCCACTTGCTGCGCGGGGCGCGGCCCTTGCGGTGGGTCCAGAGCACGAGCAGGGCGATCGCCGCGGCCGCCAGCCCGAAGGCGATCATGAACCGGAAGCTCCAGTAGGTGACCGGGATGATCGGGGCGTAGTTGCCCGGGCCGTACTGGCTGGCGTACTGGGCCTGCAGGTCGTTGATGCCGTGCACGGTGCCGTTCGGGTCGCCGGTGCCCAGGTAGGACAGCAGGTACGGGATCTTGATGGCGAACAGCTCGCGGGTGCCGTCGAGGCTGCCGACGGTGAGCACGGAGAACGACGCGGGGCTCTCGGTGTTGTAGAGGCCCTCGGCGGCGGCCATCTTCATGGGCTGCACCTGGGTCATGATCTTGCCCTGGATGTCGCCGCTGATGACGACGGCCGCGGCGGCGACCAGGGTGACCCAGGAGCCGAACTTCGCGGCGAACCGGTAGGTGGGGGTCTCGGCGGAGTCGCGGTTGCGGATCAGGTGCCACATGGCGACGGCGACCAGCAGGGACCCGGCCACCAGGAACGCGCCGGCGATCGTGTGCGGGAAGGTGACCAGGGCGACCTTGTTGGTGAGCACGGCCACGAAGTCGGTCAGCTCGGCGCGGCCGGTGTCGGGGTTGACGCGGTAGCCGACCGGGTTCTGCATGAACGAGTTGGCGGCGAGGATGAAGTACGCCGACAGGTTGGTGCCGATGGCGGCGGCCCAGATGCTGGCCAGGTGCAGGCGCTTGGGCAGCCGGTCCCAGCCGAAGATCCACAGCCCGATGAAGGTGGATTCGAGGAAGAACGCGACGAGCGCCTCGATGGCGAGCGGGGCGCCGAAGATGTCGCCGACGAAGCGGGAGTAGTCGCTCCAGTTCATGCCGAACTGGAACTCCTGCACGATGCCGGTGACCACGCCCATCGCGAAGTTGATGAGGAAGAGCTTGCCGTAGAACTTGGTGAGCTTGAGGTAGCGCTCGTTGCCGGTGCGGTGCCACAGGGTCTGGAGGATGGCCACCAGCACCGACAGGCCGATCGTGAGCGGCACGAAGAGGAAGTGGTAGACGGTGGTGACACCGAACTGCCAGCGGGCGACGTCCAAGGCGTCCACCTGTAACCCCCAGCTGTTCATACTACGAGACGTAGTAAATACTACCGCCCGTCGTAGACGGATCGGCAGGGACAGGAGTCCCGAACCGCCCCGGGACCAATGACCTTGATCACCCAGGGCCGGACGGCCTTCCGGGCGCGGCGCGGACCGCCCTCGGCGCCGCGCCGGCCGAGCGCCGTGCGACCATTCACCGCTGATGGACACCGCCCACACCACCTGGCAGCCCCCGGCGATCTGGCGCACCGCCCAGTTGCTCGCCCGGGGCGTCGTGGCCGCCCTGGCCCGGCTGGAGGTCAGCGGGGAGGTGCCCGAGGCGCTGCGCCGCGGACCGCTGGTTCTGGCCGCCAACCACATCAGCCCCTTCGACCCGGTGGTGCTCACCGCCGCCTGCCGGGCCCGGGGCGTCGCCCCCCGGATCATGGCCACCGGCGGGCTGTTCCGCGCCCCGGTGATCGGTGCGCTCATGCGCCGGGCCGGACACATCCGCGTCGACCGGGGCACCGCCGCCGTCGGCCACGCCCTCGACGACGCCGCCGCCGCGGTCGCCGCCGGATCGGTGGTGCTGGTCTACCCCGAGGGCCGGATCGGCCTGGACCCGGGCATGTGGCCGGAACGCGGCAAGACCGGCGCGGCCCGGCTCGCCTTCGCCTGCGGCGCGCCCGTGATCCCCGTGGCGCAGTGGGGCTCACACGAGGTCGTGCCGTACCGCGCCCCGAAGGGGCTGCTCCGCGGGATCGCCCGGGCGCTGGTGCGCCGCCCCGTGATCCGGGTGCACTTCGGCGAGCCCGTCGACCTCACCGGCCTGGCCTCCGGCACACCCGGCGCCGCACGGCAGGCCACCGACCGGATCATCGACGCGATCACCGACGCGCTCGTCCCGCTGCGGCCGGACGAACCGGAACGCCCCCGCCACGTCGACCCCGGCCGCCCCGCGGACACCAGCCGCTCCCACCGCCGCCGGCCACCGCGACGCTGAGCGCGGGCGGCGTCGGCCGCCCGCCGAGAGGCCCTTCCGTCGAGGCGACCCCCGCGTGCCTCTCGCGCGACCTCCGCTCCCGCGCGATCCCCGTTCCCGCGCGATCTTCCTGCTCCCGCGCGATCCCTGCGGTCTCGCGCCTGCGCGACTCCTGCCGTCGAATCGGCTACGACATCACCTCCGAAGGATCCGACCACCACACTCGCGCCCCTTGGCGCACAGTCGAGCGACCAACGCGACAGCCCGGGTAGATCGCCTGCTCGCAGGAGCCACACATGTGCTCGTGTCCTGTCGAGCTGCCCCAGATATGGGGCATGCAGCGAGCGCCCCCGCGCAGAGGGACCTGGGAGCGCCAGATGGCTGGGGGGCGCCCTGCATCGCCGTGGGCGGTACGCGCCAGCGACGCCGCGACGCCGGGAGACACCGCGACGGCGGCGGGCGCCACGACGCCGGGAGACACCACGACGCCGGGAGACACCACGACGCCGGCGGGCGTCGCGACGCCGAGAGACGCCACGACTCCGGCGGGCGTCGCGACGCCGAGAGACACCGCGACGCCGGCGGGCGTCGCGACGCCGGGAGACGCCGCGATGCCGGGAGACGGCGCGTCGATCGGTGGATGTCGACTGCTGTTCGCGCCCGGAGCCTGTTCGCTCGTCACGCCCGTCGGCGTGAGTCGTTCACGGCATCAGCGCTACAGCGTCGTTGTTCCCGGCCCGCAGCCACGCCACTGGCCCGTCGCGGGAGTCCGGGACCGCCGACTTGTGCGACCCGGGGCCGTCAGGCTGTGTTGTGCGACCCCGGCGTCGGGCTCGTGTCGACCCCGGGAGGCCGTGTGCCCCAGATATGGGGCAGCTCGACAGCATCCGCGGGGCCTGTCTGGCCGCGCTGCCGGGTGGTCCGGTCGGGCACGGCCGGGCACCGGTCGGGCACGGCCGGGCACCGGTCGGGCACGGCCGGGCCGGATGGTCGTGGTCGACCCAGTTGCAGCCGCGTCAGTGGACGGCGGCCAGCCGGGCGTCGAGCGCCACCAGGTCGGGCACGAACCAGATGTGGTCGTGGCGGTTCGACTCGGCCACCAGCGCCCGCAACGCGCCGCTCGCCGCCAGGTGGGCGGAGATGTCACCCACGACCGCCAGCCGCAGGCGGTAGTTGACGAACTTCTGCATGATCTCCCCGGCGAAGCGGGTGCCCAGGGAGAAGAAGTCCGGGTCGAACCGTTGCGCCGGCACGGCGACCACCTCGGCGCCCGCGAAGGCCGCGCCGATCAGGTCGAGTGCCGCCTCGGTGGTGGCCAGCGGCGGCCCGGCCGGGTCGCACACGAGCACCGTCACCCCGGCCCGCTCCTGCAGCACGTCAGGCATGGCCGCCCTCCCCGGACAGCAGGCCGTTGCGGCCGGTCAGCACGGCGTCGAGCAGGCGCAGCAGGTCGGCTGTGCCGGCGGCGTCGCCCAGGATCACGAACTTCATGCGGTGGCGTTCCTCGTCGTGGACGGTCTGCACGCGCAGCGGGCGCGTCGGGTCGTGGTGGGTGTTGACGCCGGCCAGCACGAACGTGGCCAGACGGTCGGCCGCGGCCCGGTCGACGCCGTCGACCTGCACGATGCTCGACACCTCCAGCGCCGGCGCGGCGGCGGGCGGGACCGGCGTGGGCCGGCCGGTCAGCGCGTCGAGGTCGGCGCGGGCGATCCGGTACTGCTTGCCGATCCGCACCGCCCGCAGCCGGCCGCTGCGGATGTACCCGCGCACGGTGCGCACGTGCAGGCCGAGCAGCTCCGCCACCTGTTCCACCGAGTACATGTCATTACTCATCATTCCCTACGGTAGACCAGATAGGTAAGGATAGGGAAATTTGCCGGCGCGACGTCGGCCGGACACCACGGTGCCGCCCGCGCCCGGCATACTTCCGGCGTGCACCCCCGCCACCCCTACCTGGACGCGCCCGCGCCCCTGGCGTTCGCCCACCGCGGCGGCGCGGCCGACGGCGACGAGAACACCGCCGAGGCGTTCGCCCGCGCCATCGGGCTCGGCTACCGGTACGTCGAGACCGACGTGCACGCCACCGCCGACGGCGTGCCGGTGATCTTCCACGACCCCACCCTGGAGCGGGTCACCGGCGAACCGGGGCGCATCGCCGCGCTGCGCTGGGCGGACCTGGCGTCGGTACGCGTCGGCGGCGCCGCCGTGGTGCCCCGCCTCGACGAGGTCCTCACCGCCTGGCCCGAGGTCCGCTTCAACGTCGACGTCAAGGCCGACGCCGGCGTCGTCCCCACCGTCGAGACCGTCACCCGCACCGGCGCCGGTGACCGGGTGCTGCTCGCGTCGTTCAGCGACGCCCGGCTGGCCCGGCTTCGCGCCCTGGCCGGGCCGAAGGTCGCGAGCAGCCTCGGCATGCGCGGGGTGGCCCGGCTGCGCATGGCCTCCCTGCACGGGCGGCCGGTGCGGTTGCCGCCGTCGGTGGTCGCCGCCCAGGTCCCCGTGCGCTACGGGCGCATCCCCGTGGTCGACCGGCGGTTCCTCGCGTACTGCCACCGACTCGGCCTGCAGGTGCACGTCTGGACGATCGACGAACCCGCCGAGATGCACGAGTTACTTGATCTTGGGGTGGATGGCATCATGACCGATCACGTCGGCGTGCTGCGCGACGTCTACCGCAGCCGCGGCCACTGGGCCGCCTGACGAGCCGAGAGGACCCGATGGCCGAGACCGTGACCGGCACGGTGCACGACACCCCGCCCCCGGCCAGCACCCGGCGCGAACGCACCGGCTGGTACGTCTACGACTGGGCCAACTCGGCCTTCCAGACCACCGTGATCACGGTCTTCCTCGGGCCGTTCCTCACCTCGGTCACCGAGGTGGCCGCCGGCTGCGAACTCGGCGCGGACACCTGCGACGGCTACGTCCACCCGCTGGGCATCCGGGTGGCCGCCGGCTCGTACTACCCGTACCTGATCTCGCTGTCGGTGCTCCTCACCGTGTTCGTGCTGCCCGTGATGGGCGCCATCGCCGACCGGTCGCTGCACAAGAAGCGCCTGCTCGCGGGCGCCGCGTTCACCGGCGCCGCCGCGACCGTCGCGATGGCGTTCGTCACCGGCGACCGATACCTGCTCGGCGGGGCGCTCTTCCTGGTCGCCAACATCAGCTTCGGCGCCGCCATCGTGGTCTACAACTCCTTCCTGCCGCAGCTCGGCGGGCCGGACGAACGCGACGCCATCTCCAGCCGCGGCTGGGCCCTGGGCTACCTCGGCGGCGGCCTGCTGCTCGCGCTCAACCTGGTCGCCGTCACCCTCCTCAGCGAGGATGGCAACCCTCAGCGCACGCTGGACCTGGCCCGCTGGTCGATCGTCTCCGCCGGCGTCTGGTGGGCCCTGTTCACCCTCGTGCCGCTGCGCTGGCTGCGCGAGCACCCCACCAGGGCGGCCCTCACCGGCGGCGGCAACGTGCTCACCGACGGGTTCCGGCAGCTCGGCCGCACCCTGCGCGAGGTCAAGGCGTACCCGTTGACGCTGTTCTTCCTGCTCGCCTTCCTCGTCTACAACGACGGCATCCAGACCGTCATCACCCTCGCCAGCCAATACGGCACCGAGGAGCTGCGGCTGGAGCAGAGCACCCTCATCACCACGATCCTGCTCGTGCAGTTCCTCGCCTTCGGCGGGGCCCTGCTGCTCGGCGCGCTCGCCCGGCGCATCGGCGCGTGGAAGACCGTGCTGCTCAGCCTCGTGCTGTGGACCGTCGTCATCGTCGCCGCGTTCCGGCTGCCCGCCAAGGCGCCCCTGCCGTTCATGGTCCTCGGCGCCGCCATCGGCCTGGTCCTCGGCGGCAGCCAGGCGCTGAGCCGCTCGCTGTTCAGCCAGCTCATCCCGGCCGGCAAGGAGGGCGAGTACTACGGCTTCTACGAGATCAGCGACAAGGGCACGAGCTGGCTCGGCCCGCTGGCGTTCGGCCTGGTCTTCCAGCTCACCTCCTCCTACCGGGTCGGCCTGGTCTCGCTGCTGATCTTCTTCGTGGTCGGGTTCCTGCTGCTGCTGGCCGTACCGGTGCGCCGGGCCATCGTCGCGGCCGGCAACACCCCGCCGCGGGTGCTCTGAGCCCACCGCCGGGCCGGCCGGCGACCATGATCCGCCGCGGGGATCCGGGCCGGTCGATGCGTTAGGCTGCCCGACCGTGACCGACGACGCCGCTGCCGCACCCACCTGCCTGGCCCGCCCCCTCGCCGGGCCGGACGACGTCGGGTGCGCGGCGGCGCGCGGCGTCGACGGCCGGCCGCTGCACGCCGCCGCGCTGCGGTTCTTCTGGGGTCCGATGGACTGCGGGAAGTCCACGATGGCCCTGCAGATGAACTACAACCACGCCCGGCAGGGCCGCCGGGGCCTGGTCACCACCCGCATCGACCGGTCGCTCGGCCCGCAGGTCACCACCCGCATCGGCCTGTCCCACACGGCCATCGAGGTGACCGACGACCTCGACCTGCGGGCGCTCGTGCGCGGCCGGTGGGACGAGGGCGTCCGCGTCGACTACCTCATCTGCGACGAGGCCAGCTTCTACACCGTCGCCCACGTCGAGCAGATGGCCGAGCTGGTCGACAGCTACGACGTCGACGTGTACGCGTTCGGGCTGGCCACCGACTTCCGCTCCTGCCTGTTCCCCGCCGCGCAGCGGCTGTTCGAACTCGCCGACGAGGTGGCCCGCATCCAGGTCGAGGTGCTCTGCTGGTGTGGCCGGGAGGGCCTGCTCAACGCCCGCGTGGTCGACGGGCGGGTGGCCCGCGAGGGCGCGCAGGTCGTCATCGGCGACACCGTGGACACCGCCGAGGTGCGCTACCAGGTGCTCTGCCGGCGGCACTACCGCAGCGGCGACCTCGGCCCCCGCCGCTGACCGGCCCGCCACCGCGGACGGCGACGGTCGCGGCTCAGAAGGGGTCACCGCAGATCCGCCAGTCGCCGTCCTCCTGCACCACCGGCAGTTCGCGCTGCTCGGTGAGACCGCTGTCGCGGGTCAGCTCGACCGTCACCGTGCCGTGGGGGCGGCCGCCGCGCGTGGTCACCGACACGTCCACGATCTTGTAGTCCCGCACCTCCGGCGGGGTCTGCACCCAACTGGTGAAGCCGCCCTCGCTCCACTTCCGGCGCGCCTCGTCGCAGAGCCGGTCGTACGCGTCGTCGGTGTCGCCGAGGGTCACCTCCCGCAGGAACTCGTCCGCGGTCTCCCGCACCGGGCCGGCGGCCTGCGTGACCACCTGGAGGTTGCGCACGCCGAGCCCGGACACGCCCACGCAGCACAGCAGGACGCCGACACCGGCGAACACCATCCCCGTACGCATCGGACGACGCCGCCGGGCCGGCCGGCTCGACGACCGCCCCACCCCCACGCCCCGACCGTAGAGAACCGGGCCGGTCCGCGGGCGGCAAACGCCTCTGTCGCCGGTGCCGCCGCATCGTCTACCGTCGGGCCACCACCCCCGTACGCGCCAGGAGCGAGACCATGACCCGCTACGTGCAGCCGGTACCCGCCCCCGACGACCCGTACGCCGGCGACACGCTGCTGCGGTCCTGGCTGGAGCGGCAGCTCGGCGCGGCCGGGCACGCCGCCGCCAAGGGCCGGCTCGCGGGCCTGGCCGCCGACGTGGCCGGGCCGCTGCGCGCCGCCCACGCCGACGCCGAGGCCCACCCGCCGGTGCTGGTCCGCTACGACCCGTGGGGGGCCCGCGTCGACCGGATCGACACGTCCGCCGGCTGGCAGGCGCAGCGCGCCGCCGCCGCCCGGCACGCCGTGGTGGCCCTGCCCTACCTGGAGTCGGCCCGCGGCACGTGGGGCGCCGCCGCCCGGGTCGTGCAGCACGCCCTGCTGCACCTGTACGGCCCGGAGTCGGCCACCTTCTCCTGCCCGGTCGCCATGGCCGACGGTGCGGCCGCCCTGCTCAGCCTCCCGGAGGTCGACCCGTCGGTGCGGGACGCCTGGCTGCCGCGGCTGATCTCCACCGACCCGGACACGGCGATCACCAGCGGGCAGTGGATGACCGAGTCGCAGGGCGGCTCCGACCTGGCCCGCTCCACCACCACCGGCCGGCCCGCCGCCGACGGCTCCTGGCGGCTGACCGGCGAGAAGTGGTTCTGCTCGGCCGCCGACTCGGCGATGGCGGTGGCGCTGGCCCGGCCCGAGGGCGCCGGGCGGGGCAGCCGGGTGCTCGCCCCGTTCCTGGTGCCCCGCTACGCCGCTGACTCCCCCCTCGCCGGCGCCGCCGCCCCGTACGCGCCCGCCCCGGGCGTCCGGGTGCACCGCCTCAAGGACAAGCTCGGCACCCGGGCGCTGCCCACCGCCGAGATCGGGCTGCGCGACGCGTACGCCCTGCCGTTGGGCGACCCGGCGCAACCCGGCCTGGTCCGGGCCATGACCCTCGTGGTGGTCACCCGGGTGCACAACGCCGCGGCGGCCGCCGGTGGCATGCGGCGCGGTCTGGCGTACGCGCGGGCGTACGCCTCGGCGCGGCACGTGGCCGGCGGCGTGCTGTCGTCCTCCCCGCTGCACCGGGCCACCCTCGGCGCGCTGGCGGTCGACGCGGCCGGCGCGTTCGTGCTGGCCGGGCACGCCTTCGCGCTGCTCGGCCGGGTGGAGGTGGGTGGCGACCCGGCCGCCGCCGCGGAGCTGCGCATCGTGGCGCCGCTGGCCAAGCTGGCCACCGGCCGGCTCGCGGTCGGCTCCGCCAGCGAGTACGTGGAGAGCTTCGGCGGCGCCGGCTACGTGGAGGACACCGGCGTGCCGCGGCTGCTGCGCGACGCGCAGGTGCTGCCGATCTGGGAGGGCACCACCAACGTGCTCGCCCTCGACGTGCTGCGGGCGGTCAGCCGGGAGGAGGCCGGGCCGCCGCTGCTGCGCCGCCTCGACGCCGCCGCCGACCTGGCCCGGCCGCTGTCCCCCGCGCTCGCCGACACGCTGGCCTCCGCGACCGCCGAGCTGCGGGAACGCCTCGCCGGGGTGGCCGCCGACCCGCAGTCGGTCGCCGTGGTCGCCGGGGCGCGCGACCTGGCGCTGCGGCTGGCGCACACGCTCACCGCGGCGCTGCTCCTGGAGCACGCGGCGTGGGGCGACGAGCAGGCGGAGCTGGCCGCCCGGCTGTGGGCGCGCCGCTGGCTGCGGCACGAGGAGATCGCCGCCGACGCCCACCACCACCTGGAGCTGCTCTGCTGAGCGCCTGCCGCGCCGGGCCGCGGACCAGCGGGACCGGCCGCCGGTCTCCCGGGCCGGCCCCGGCTCACGGCTCGATGAGGCCGGCCCGGATCGCGTAGCGGGTGAGTTCGAGCCGGTCACGCAGGCCGAGCTTCTGCAACAGGTTCGCCCGGTGCCGCTCCACGGTCTTGACGCTGATGAACAGCAGCCGGGCGATCTCCTTGGAGGAGTGCCCCTCGGCGACCAGCTTGAGGATCTCCTCCTCCCGCTCCGTTATGGCGCGGGCCGGCGGCTCGTCACCCTGCGCGCTGCGCTCCAGGTAGTTGCGGATCAGCGCGTTCACCGCGCCCGGGTAGAGGAACGGCTCGTCCCGCATGGCGGCGCGGCACGCCTCCACCAGGTCCCGGTCGGCGACCGACTTGAGCACGTACCCGTTCGCGCCGGCCTTGAGCGCCTCGAAGAAGTACTGCTCGTTGTCGTACATCGTCAGGATCAGGATGCGCAGGTCCGGCTGCTGGCGGGCCAACTCCCGGGCGGCCTGCAGGCCCGTCATGCGGGGCATCGCTATGTCGAGGATGACCAGGTCGGGCTGCTCGGTGGCGGCGAGGCGCAGCGCCTCAGCGCCGTCACCGGCCTCCGCCACCACGTGGAGGTCGGGTTCGCTGTCGAGGATGAGGCGTACGCCCCGGCGGACCAGCGCGTGGTCGTCGGCGAGCAGGATGCGGGTGGTCACCGTCGGGCCCCCTCCTCGACGGGCACGGTGAGCCGCACCTCGGTGCCGCCGGCCGGTCCCGGCCCCACGCTCAGGTGGGCGCCTATGAGCAGGGCCCGCTCCCGCATGCCCCGGATGCCGGCGCCCTCGGGCGCACCCCGGATCCCCCGCCCGTCGTCGCGGACGCGCAGCCGCACCGTGCCCCCGCCGTGCTCCAGCGAGAGCGTGACCGCGGTGGCCTTGCCGTGCCGGACGGTGTTGGTGAGCGCCTCCTGCGCGACCCGGTAGATCACCAGCTCGGCCTCGCCGCCGAGGGCCGGCAGGTCGCTGGCGAGGTGCTGCTCGACGGTCAGGTCGGTGTGCCCGGTGACCTCGGTGAGGAGCGCCTTGAGCGCGCTGACCAGGCCCAACTCCTCCAGCACACCGGGGCGCAGCCGCCGGGCGATACGGCGGATCTCGTCGAGGCTGTCGCGGGTGGTCTCCTGCACCTGGATCAGCTGCGACCGCACCGGCTCCGGAGCGTGCCGGGCGACCTGTTTGAGTTCCAGCAACATCGCCGTGAGCGTCTGTCCCACCTCGTCGTGCAGTTCCTGGGCGACGCGGCGGCGTTCGGCCTCCTGGGCCGACAACGCCGCGGCGGCGCTCGCGGCGCGTTCCGCCTCCAGCCGGTCGATCATGGCGTTGAACGCGTGGATCAGCTCGGCGGTCCCGCCGTGGCCGCCGGCCACCAGGCGCGGCTCGGGCTGGAGCAGGTCGATGGTGGTCATCGCCCGGGCCAGCCGCCGCAGCGGCGCCAGACCGACCCGCAGCAGCGCGGCGTTGGCGACCAGCATCGCCGCGAGGCCGACGGCCAGGACGATCGCCTCGGTGAGCAGCACCGGTGTGGAGACGGTGACCGGGCCGAGCAGCAGCAGCGTGGCGGTGACCAGCACGGCGGCGTTCAGCAGGAAGATCCGCCAGAACAGCGACACCAGATCGACTCCCTCCCCGACCGGCCCCTGCGGCCGGCGGACACGCTCGTGGTCGGCCACCGTGGCCCAGCCTGTCCGGCGCCGGGTGCCGGTGTAAATGCGTGGCCGCACCCATTTGCCCGTGGGGGTGGCCCCACACCCTCGTGGGTGCCCGCCCGCGGGGCCCCGGCCGGATCCGGCCGCACCGGCCGCCGCACGGCGGACCGGGCGCGGACCGGGCGCGGACCGGACACGGCCAGCATGACACGCCCCGTCGGGACGGCCGCCGGGCTCGGCGTCGCCACCTGCGCCGACGCCCGATTTGCGGGCCGGCACCGGCGGCAAATGGGTGTCAGACCCGATGGTCGGACGGCGGTGCGGGCGGATGAACTTGGCACCAGGAGGCCGGTGGTTTCCGGCCCGCCACACCGCCACCTCTCCGACGGCCCTCCCCGGTGGTCCCGAGCCCGCCGGGGAGGGCTCCCCGTGGTGGCCGACCCTCTGGAGGACTCCGATGATCACACGACCTGAACGGCCCGTACCGGCCGCACGACCGCCGGCCGCCGCCCAGGCGCGTCCGGGCGCCGAGCACGGCCCGCCGGGTGGGCGCCCGTGAGCACCTGGCCCGCCATCGCCGCCATCGTGATCTTCTCGGTGGCGTTCCTGCTCATCGCCACCGAGAAGATCAACCGGGTGGCCGTCGTGCTGGGGGCCGCCGGCCTCATGGCGCTGCTCGGCCTCGTGCCCGGCTCGGAGGTGTTCTACGCCCACCACTCCGGCATCGACTGGGACGTCATCTTCCTGCTCCTCGGAATGATGATCATCGTCGGGGTGGTCAAGCAGACCGGTGTGTTCGAGTTCCTCGCGATCTGGGCGGCGCAACGGTCGAAGGGGCGGCCGTACCGGCTCATGGCGCTGCTCGTGGGCATCACGGGGATCGCCTCGCCGTTCCTGGACAACGTCACGACCGTCATGCTGGTCGCGCCGATCACCATCGCCGTGTGCCGCAGGCTGGGCATCTCCGCCGTCCCGTACCTGATCGCCGAGGTGCTCGCCTCGAACATCGGCGGCGCCGCGACCCTCATCGGTGACCCGCCGAACATCATCATCGGCAGCCGCGCGGGGCTGAGCTTCAACGACTTCCTGGTGCACATGGCCCCGGTCACGGTGGTCATGTTCCTGGCGTTCCTGGTGCTGGCGCGGTTCATGTTCCGCCGGTCGTTCGAGTACCACCCGGAGCGGTTCGCGGCCGTACGCGACATGGACGCCCGCGCCGCCATCACCGACCCGGCGATGCTGACCCGCTGCCTCGTCGTGCTCGCCCTGGTCATGGCCGCCTTCGGGCTGCACACCGTGATCGGCGTCGACGTGGCCATCATCGCCCTGCTCGGCGCCGGACTGATGGTGCTGGTCACCCGGGCCGACACCGCGAAGTACCTGGCGGAGGTCGAGTGGCCGACGCTGACCTTCTTCCTCGGCCTGTTCGTGATGGTCGCCGGGCTGAGCGAGACCGGCGTCATCGAGCAGATCGGGCAGTGGGCGACCAGCGCCGTCGGCGACAGCTGGTTCGCCGGCGCGACCAGCCTCATCTTCGGCTCGGCCGTGCTGGGCGCCTTCTTCGACAACATCCCGTACACGGCGACCATGGCGCCGATCGTGGAGAACATCGCGGCCACGGCGGACCCGCACACCGGGCAGGCGCTGTGGTGGTCCTTCGCCCTGGGCGCCGACCTCAGCGGCAACGGCACCGCCGTGGCGGCCAGCGCCAACATCGTCGTGCTGGGCATCGCCGCCCGCGCCGGGGAGCCGATCAGCTTCTGGCGGTTCACCCGCTACGGCATCGTCACCACCGTCATGACCACCCTGATCGCCTGGGGGTACGTGTGGCTGCGCTACTTCGCGTGAGCCGCGCGGAGGCGGGGCGGGGGCCGCGGTGGACCTGACCGGGCTCTACCTGACGCTGGCCGTGGGCACGGGCGTCGTCCTGGTCAGTGTCGCCGCGGCCCGGCTCGCCACCCGGCTGGGCATGCCCGTGCTGCTGGCGTACCTCGGTGTGGGGTTGCTGCTCGGCCAGGACGGGCTCGGCCTGCCCTTCGACGACGCCGCGCTGGCCCAGGCGCTGGGCCTGGCCGCGCTGGCGGTCATCCTCGTGGAGGGCGGGCTCACGACCGCCGTGAGCGACGTGCGGCCGGTGCTGGCGCCCGCGACCGTGCTGGCCACCGTCGGCGTGCTGGTGAGCGTCGCCGTGACCGCGGCGGCGACGCACCTGCTGCTGGACGTCGGGTGGCAGACGGCCCTGCTGCTGGGCGCCATCGTGTCGTCCACCGACGCCGCGGCGGTGTTCTCCGTGCTCCGGTCGGTGCCGCTGCCCAAGCGGCTGACCAGCCTGGTGGAGGCCGAGTCCGGGCTCAACGACGCGCCCACGTTCATCCTGGTGCTGACGTTCAGCGCCGCGACGCTGGAGGCCGTCGAGCCGCTGCCGACGCTCGTCGCGATGATCTTCCAGCTCGTCGCGGGCGGGGTGATCGGGCTGCTCATCGGCGCGGCCGGGGCGTGGCTGCTGCGCCGGATCACGCTGCCCACCTCCGGGCTGCATCCGATAGCGATCGTGGCCTGCGGCGTGCTCGCGTACGCCGTGGCCGGGCTGACGCAGACCAGCGGCTTCCTCGCCGCCTACCTGGCCGGCCTGGTGCTCGGCAACGCGGGCCTGCCGCACCGGCGGGCGACCCGGTCGGTGGCCGAAGGGCTCGGCTG
This sequence comes from Micromonospora globbae, assembly GCF_036184225.1. Lineage (NCBI taxonomy): Bacteria > Bacillati > Actinomycetota > Actinomycetes > Micromonosporales > Micromonosporaceae > Micromonospora > Micromonospora globbae. The sequence goes on along the minus strand of NZ_CP108084.1, from coordinate 1,900,367 downwards.
GATCGCGCAGATCGGCCTGTTCGTCATGCTCGGGCTGCTGGTCACGCCCAGCGAGCTGCCGTCGAGCGTGGTGCCCGCGCTCGTGGTCGGCGCCGCCCTGCTCCTGCTGGCCCGGCCCGTGTCGGTGCTGCTGTCGCTGGCCCCGTTCCGGGTGCCGCTACGCGAGCAGGCCTTCCTGTCCTGGGCGGGGCTGCGCGGGGCCGTGCCGATCGTGCTGGCCACCATCCCGGTGGTCACCGGGGCACCCGGCAGCGACCAGGTGTTCAACATCGTGTTCCTGCTCGTCGTCGTGTTCACCGTCATCCAGGCGCCGGCGCTGCCCTGGCTGGCCCGCAAGCTGCGGATCACCCACCACGACGTGGGGCCGGACCTCCAGGTCGAACTCGCCCCGCTGGACGCGATGGACGCCGACCTCATCCACGTCACCGTCGAGCCCGGCTCCCGGCTGCAGGGCGTGTACCTGCCGGAACTGCGGCTGCCACCGCCGGCCGCGACCACCCTCGTGGTGCGCGGCCCGGACACGTTCGTGCCCGACGAGCACACCCGGCTGCGCGTCGGCGACCAGCTCGTCGTGCTCACCACACCGCGCGTGCGGGAGGCCACCGAGCGGCGGCTGCGGGCCGTCGCCCGCGCCGGCCGGCTGGCGCACTGGTTCGGCGAGTCCGGCCACCCCGACCCCGCCACCCGACCCGAGCCCGCCGGACGGCTCCAGACCGCCGGCCCACCCACCAGGAGGCGATGATGCAGATCGAACGTGTTCCGCTGCCCGGCATCGGCGTCAGCTACACCCTGCACACCACGCAGGGTCGCCTCCTCGGGGTGGTGTGCCACCGCAGCGGCCGGCGCGAGCTGGTCCTCTACGCGCCCGACGACCCGGACACCGTGCAGCGGTCGCTGGTGCTCACCGACGTCGAGGCGCGGGAGGTCGCCGAGCTGCTCCACCCGGTCGCGACCATCGAGCACGTGCCCGACCTGGAGCGGCGGGCCGCGTCCCTGACCGTCGCGACCGTGCCGGTCACGGCCGTCTCGCCGTACGCCGGGAGCACGGTGGGCGAGGCCGTGGCGGGCGTACGCGGGGTCACCGTGATCGCCGTGCTGTCCGACGGGCGGTCGACCACGGCGCCGGAGCCCGGGCACCGGATCGCGCACGGCGACGCGCTGGTCGTCGCCGGCACCCCGGACGGTGTGGCCGCGCTCAGCCGCCGGCTCACCCCGGACGACCCGTGACCGTCCGCCTAGGTTCGGCCAGCATGACAGCGCCGCAGGTACCTGCCACAGGATGTCAGGTACCTGCGGCAGGCTGCCGGGCATGACAGCGACAACCGGCGACCTCGCCATGGTCAACCTCGACAGTTCCGATCCCGCCGCGCACGCCGCCTTCTACCACCGGGTGCTCGGCTGGGAGGTCACCCACAGCCAGCCCGAGTACGCGATGATCAGCGGCGGCGGCGCCGCCATCGGCTTCGGGCTGGTCGAGGGGTACCGGCCGCCGTCCTGGCCGGACAGCGGCGGCGGCAAGCGCTACCACCTGGACGTCTACGTCGACGACCTCGCCCTGGCCGAGAAGGAGTTCGTGGCCGCGGGCGCCACGAAGCCGGAGTTCCAGCCCGGCGACGGGCGCTGGGTGGTGCTCATCGACCCGATCGGCCAGCCCTTCTGCATCTGCCCCCGCCCGCAGAGCTGACGCCCACTCCCGGGCCCCGGGCCCCCGGGCCCGGGATCCCGCGATCTTGCACTTCGTGCCCTCGTTACGGGGTTTTCGTCCCGGTTCGTCGGGGCGGAAAGTGCAAGATCGCGGGAGAGGCGTCAGGGGTCAGGGGCGGCGGCGGGAGCGGGCGGCCCAGATGACGTACGCCGGGTCGCGGTCCAGGTTGTGCCGGTCCCGGTCGTAGCGGCGCGTGGTGCGCGGGTCGGCGTGCCCCATGGCGTCCTGCACGTCCTCCAGGGGCACCCCCTCGGCGCGGGCCGTCGTGGCGAAGGCGTGCCGCAGCGAGTGCGGGGACAGCCGCGCCCACGCCGGGATGCCGGCCGCCCGCGCCAACCGGCGCACCAGGCGGAACACCGCGTGCCGGTCGAGGCGGCCACCGGTGGCGGTGACCAGCAGCGGCCCGGTCAGCTCCCCCACCGGCACACCCTCCGCGGCGGCGCGTTGCGCCAGGTACGCGTCGACCGCGTACGCCGTCCCGGGGGTCAGTGCACGGCGGCGCGGCTTGCCGCCCTTGCCGACGAAGCGCACGCTGCGGTGCCCCCGCTCCGCCCCGAGGTCGGTGACGTCGAGCGAGACGAGTTCGCCCACGCGCAGCCCGAGGTCGGCCAGGAGCGCGATGGCCGCCCGGTTGCGCGCCGCCGTCGGGCCGGTCTCCGCCTCCGCCGCGGCCAGCAGCGCGTCCACCTCCTCGGGTGTGAGTCCCACGGTGGCCGAGTGGTCCCGGTCGACGCGGGGACGGTCGGCGCCGGCCACGGGGTTGGCCTCGACCGCCCGAAGCCGGGCGAGGAAGTCGTACCAGCTGGACAGGGCGGAGAGCTTGCGCGCCACGGTGGCCGGGGTGAACGGGCGTCCGGTGTGCCGGCTGCGGGTCGTCTCCAGGGCGCGCGCGTACTCGTTGACGTGCAGGAACGTCACCCGCAGCGGGTCCAGGTCGCGCTCGGCGCACCAGCCGAGCCAGCCGGCGATGTCCCGCCGGTACGCGTCGCGGGTGTGCGCGGACAGCCGGCGGTTGGCGAGCCACGCCTCGGTGACGTCCGTGGGACCGGCGGGCAGGGCCGGCCCGGCCGACGCGCGGGCCACCGCCGGGGCCTCGGGGGAAACCATGTGAAAAAGGTTCTCAGGTTCGGCTGGCCGAGGCGGTGAGGCGCGCCCGGGGAAGATCCGTCGGTCGGGCCGGATACGGTCGGGCCGTGCGCGCGAGTCGACTGGTGTCCCTGCTGCTGCTCCTGCAGACACGCGGACGGATGACCGCGCAGGAGCTCGCCGACGCCCTCGAGGTGTCGGTGCGCACGGTCTACCGGGACGTGGAGGCGCTCGGCGCCTCGGGCGTGCCGGTGTACGCCGAGCGCGGCCCGGCCGGCGGCTACCGGCTGCTGGACGGCTATCGCACGCGGCTGACCGGCATGACGTCGGTCGAGGCGCAGGCGCTCGTCCTGGCGGGTGTCCCCGGTCCCGCGGCCGAACTGGGACTCGGGTCGGCTCTCGCGGCCGCCGAGCTGAAGGTGCGGGCCGCCCTGCCGGCCGAGCTGGCCGACCGGGGTGACCGGATCCGTCACCGGTTCCACCTGGACGCTCCGACGTGGTTCCGGGAACCCGAACCGACCCCGCACCTGGCGGCGCTGGCCGACGCCGTGTGGGCCGACCGGCGGGTGCGGGTTCGCTACCGGCGCTGGCGGGCGCCGCGGGAGGTGACCCGGGACCTGGCCCCGCTGGGGCTCGTGCTCAAGGCCGGGCGGTGGTACCTGGTGGCGGCCGTCGACGGTGACGTGCGCACCTACCGGGTCGGTGCGATCCTCGACCTGAGCGTGCTGGACGAGCCGGCGGAGCGGCCCGACGGGTTCGACCTGGCCCGCTGCTGGCAGGAGCACGCCGACCGGTACGAGCGCGGCGTCTACCGGGCCGAGGCCACGGTCCGCATGACGGCGGCCGCGTTGGAGTACATGCCGTTCGTCTTCCCGTCGGCCATGAGCCGGGCGGCACGGGCGGCGGCCGGCGAACCGGACGCCGACGGGTGGCTGCTCACCACCGTGCCGATCGAATCGATCAAGCATGGGCACACCGAGCTGCTCAAGCTGGGCGCCGAGGTGGAGGTGCTCGCACCGGCCGAGCTGCGGGAGCGGTTCACCGCCACGGCACACCGGCTGGCGACCCTCTACCCCGCCGCGGAGGCGTGACGTGTCCGCGCCGGCCGGGGCGGGGCGGCGCGGCCGGGGGACGGCGCGGCCGGGGGACGGCGCGGCCAGGGCGGGGTGAAACGGCCGGGGCGGGACGGCGCGCGCGCCGTCCCGCCGCCGTGGCGATGTCAGGCGTTGAGCTGCTTGCGGCCGTTGCCGCCCGCGATGACGGGCACCCGCCGCGGCCGGGCGCGCTCGGCCACGGGGATCCGCAGCGTGAGCACGCCGTTCTCGTAACCCGCCTCGAGGTTGTCGGCGTCGAGCGTGTCGCCGAGGAAGAGCTGCCGGGTGAACACGCCCATCGGACGCTCGGCGGCCACCAGTTCGACCTTGTCGTCGGTGGGCCGGCGCCGCTCGGCGCGGACGGTCAGCACGTTGCGCTCCACGGTGCAGTCGATGCTCTCCGGGTCGACACCGGGCAGGTCGAACGCGGCGTAGAAGTAGTCCCCGTCGCGGTAGGCGTCCATGTGCATGACGCCGGGGCGGGAGGTCGTGCCGAAGAACTGCTCGGCGAGCCGGTCGATCTCACGGAACGGGTCGGTGCGCATCAACATGTCGTGTCTCCTCGGATCTCCTCAGATCTCCAAGGTTGAGTCTGGGTGACTCAACTTCCTCTTCTGTGATAGCGCGGTCCGCGGGCATCGTCAACCGCTCAGCCCAGCAGCTTCTCGAACCAGTGATCGGCGTACGGGCCCGGCGAGTACGCCGGATCTCCGCGTACCCGTGCCGGGCGTAGAGGGCCCGGGCCGGTTATCGCGGCGCTCAGGGCCGGCGGTAGACGCCCCGCTCGCGGGTGAGCAGCAGCTCGTCCACGAGGTACCGGCGCAGCGTGACGTGGTCCGACCCGCCGTCGGCGCACCACGGGCGCAGCGCGTCGTCCACCTCGCGCTCGGGGTACGCGGTGTCCGGCGCGAACGACCGCCGAGCGATGTGTTCCAGCACGATCCGGCGCCGGCCGCGTTGGGCCGGCAGCCCCACCAGCACGCCGTCGCGGACGAACGTCCGCAGCACGCTCTCCTCGCGGCTCTCCGAGGGCCGGGCCGGCCGGGGGGTGCGGGCCAGGTCGCGCAGGTGCCCGGCGTCGACCGCGAGCGCCCCGTCGGTGCCCGTGACCAGGCCGGCGTCGGTGAGCCGCCGCAGCGCCGTCGCCACCTCCCGCGCCGGCAGGCCGGCCCGCTCGGCGACCTGGGCCGCGTCCGTGGCACCCAGCACGAGCGCGGCGAAGACCCGTCGGCGTACGTCGTCGGCGAAGGCGCCGGCCAGAGCATGAGCGGTCATGGCGGCCACCCTGCCAGCGGCCGCGCGGGCCGCGCCAACGATTTCCGTACCGGGTCGCCGAGGTCCCCCGCGCCCGCCCGAGGCGGGCTCAGGCGCCGGGTCGCTCGGCGACCAGCAGCACCCGGCGCAGCAGGTCGGACAGGAGACGGCGCTCGTCCGGCGCGAGCACGCCGAGCAGCCGCTGCTCCTCGGCGCCGCAGACGTCCAGCGCGCCCCGCCAGGCGGCGCGGCCCGCATCGGTGAGCGCCACGTCCACCCGCCGGCGGTCGGTGCTGGACGGGATCCGCCGCACGAAGCCGCGTCGCACGAGCGCGTCCACGCGGGCGGTGATCGAGGCGGGCGCCATGCCCAGGTCGGCGGCCAGCTCGGAGGGCGCGGCCCGGCCGCCGCGGCCCGCGAGGGCGTGCAGTGTCTCGTACTCGTGCGCCGGCAGGTCGACGTCCGCCAGCGCCCGCTCCTTCACGGCGCGCAGGTGCCGGGTCAGGTGCGCCATGCGGGTGACGGCGCCCTCCACGTCCGGATCCAGGTCCGGCAGCACGGGCAGCCAGCGCTGCACGTGTTCGTCGGTGCGGTCCATGGTCACCTCGCCATGGTACTACGACAGCGAAATATTCGTTGTCTAAAGGTTCGGTGTCGAAGTATCTTGCCGGGGTGACCCACCCTCTGCGCCTGCGCGCCTTCCGGGTGCTGTTCGTCGGCCGTACCGTCTCCGCCGTCGGCGACGCCGTCGTGCCCGCCGCCCTCGCCCTCGCGGTGCTGCGCGCCACCGGCTCGACCGCCGACCTGGCCCTGGTCCTCGCGGCCGCGATGCTTCCCCGGCTGCTCCTGCTCCCCCTCGGCGGCGTCGCCGCCGACCGGTTCAGCGCCCGCCGGATCGCCGTCCTCGCCGACCTCACCCGCTGCGCCACCCAGCTCGTCGTCGGGGTCGAACTGCTCGGCGGCGGCCCGTCACTGGCCACGATCGCCGTGGCCAGCGCGGTGGGTGGCACCGCGGCCGCGTTCGCCCTGCCCACCACGTCGCCCCTGGTCACCGGCACCGTCGACGAGGCGCAGCGGCAGTCGGCCAACGCGCTGCTCGGCGCCACCGCCAACGCCAGCCGGCTCGCCGGGCCCGCACTGGCCGGCGCCCTCATCTGGGCCGCCGGCCCCGGCTGGGCGTTCGTCCTCGACGCCGCGTCCTTCGCGGTCAGCGCCGCGCTGCTCGCGGTCATCCAGGTGCGGCACCTACCGCGACCTGAGCGGCGGTCGCTGACCGCCGACCTGCTGCTCGGCTGGCGCGAGGTCCGATCCCGTAGCTGGTTCTGGAGCAGCCTGCTCGGCCACGGCACGTGGAACGGCGCGGCCGCCGTGCTGACCACCCTCGGCCCGGCCGTCGCCGTCGAGCGCCTCGGCGGCGAAGGGGTCTGGCTGCTGCTGCTCCAGGCGGGCGCCGTCGGCATGCTCGCCGGATCGCTGCTCGCCAGCCGGATCCGGCCCCGCCGTCCCGTGCTGACGGCCAATCTCGCCCTGGCGAGCTACGCCCTGCCGCTGATCCTGCTCGCCGTCGCCGCCCCCGCCGCGGCCGTCGTCGTCGCGTACGGGCTGGCGCTGACCGCCCTCGGCTACCTCAACCCGATCTGGGAGACCGTCGTACAGGGACAGTTTCCGCCACACGTGCTGGCCCGCGTCACCTCCTACGACTGGCTGGTCTCCCTGGGCGCGATGCCGCTCGGCTACGCCGTGGCGCCCTTGGCAGCGCGGCTGTGGGGCGAGCCCGTGCCCCTCGCCGTGGCCGGAGTCCTGGTCCTCGTGGCGTGCGGCGGCACCGCGCTCGTTCCCGGCGTACGGCGGGTCGGGTGGCAGCAACCGCCGGCGACGGAGCCGGCGCTCGACCGGGTGTCCGCCCGGTGACCGCGCGCACCGACTCGTGGCCGATCCGTTACGCCGCCGACCGCGTTCGGGGCGCCGCCACGGACCGCAGCCCGCCATGATGTCGACGTGGCCGAATCCGTCGCCGACCTCGACCGCCCCCGCCGCGACGAGCCGCACCCGCCCGTCGCGGCGCCGCCGCCCGGCCCCCGCGCTCGCGGGCCGTGGCTGATCGCCGGCGCCGTGACGGCGGTGCTGCTGCTCCTCTCCCCCCGCTACGGCTACCACCGCGACGAGCTCTACTTCCTGCTCTGCGGTCGGCACCTCGACTGGGGCTACGTCGACCAGGGCCCGCTCGTGCCGGCCCTGGCGCGGCTGGCCGACACGGTCGCGCCCGGCAACCTCGTGGTGCTGCGCACCCCGTCCGCGCTGATCGGCGGGGTCTGCGTCCTGCTCGTCGCCGCCATCGCCCGCGAGTTCGGCGCCGGCCGCGGCGCGCAGACGTTCGCGGCGTTCCTCGCCGGCACGTCGGGCCTGGTGCTCGCCACGGCGCACCTGCTCAGCACCACCACCGTCGACATGCTGGTCTGGCTGGTCGTCGCCCTGCTCACCGTGCGGATGCTGCGCACCGGCGACACCCGGTGGGCGCTCGGCATCGGGCTGGCCCTCGGCGTCGGGATGCTCAACAAGCTGCTGCCCGCGCTGCTCGCCGTCGGGCTGCTCGCCGGTGTGACGATCGCCGGGCCCCGCCGGCTGCTGCGCGACCGGTGGGTGCTCGCCGCCGCCGGCATCGCCCTGCTGCTGGCCGCCCCCACGCTGATCTGGCAGGCCGCGCACGGTTTCCCGCAGCTGTCCGTGGCCGCCGCCATCTCCGGTGGCGACAGCTCCTACAGCGGGCGGCTCGACGCGCTCACCCTCCAGTTCGTGATAATCAGTCCGTACGCGGTCCCGATCTGGATCGCCGGGCTGGTGGCCCTGCTGCGCAGGCCGGCCTGGCGGGCGTACCGGGCGCTGGCCTGGGCCTGGCTGGTCGTCGTCGCCATCGTGCTGCTGGCCGGCGGGAAGGGCTACTACGACGCCCCGCTGCTGCTGGTGCTCGCCGCCGCCGGCGCCGTGCTCACCATCGCGTGGGCCAGTCGCGGCGCCACCCTGCCTCGGCGCGGGCTGCTGGTCGTCGGCGCGCTGCTCTTCGTGGCCCCCAACGGGGTGCTGCTGCTTCCCACCCTGCCCGCCGACCGGCTGCCCGGGTTCGTGGTGGACGTGAACTACGACGCGGGCGAGACCATCGGCTGGCCCGAGTTCGCCGACTCGGTCGCCGCCGTGCACCGCGCGTTGCCGGCCGCACAGCGGCAGCGGGCGGTCGTCCTCACGGCCAACTACGGCGAGGCCGGCGCCATCGCGCGCTTCGGCCCGGCCCGCGGGCTGCCGGCGGCGTACTCCGGCCACAACAGCATGGCCGACTTCGGGCAGCCGCCCGCCGACGCCGACGTGGTGATCGCCGTGGGCTGGGAGCGCCCCGACCGGCTGCGCGCCTGGTTCGGCGACGTCACCCTCGCCGGGCGGGTCGACCAGCGCGTCGAGGTCGACAACGACGAGAACGGCGGCCCGATCTGGGTGTGCACGGGGCTGCGGCGACCGTGGGCCGACATCTGGCAGGCCGAGGTACGCCACGCCGGTTGACCGGTGCCGCGCACCGGGCGGAATCCTCGAAGATCCCACCCGCCGTCCCCACGGCGTCGATAATTCCTCCCAGAGGCGACGCCAGGGTCGTACGCCCCGTTGACGCGGCGCCCGCGGACCGCGACGGGATCGGCGGGAGGCCGGCATGACGACCGGAGGCGGCACCGGGCTGGTGCGCCGGCCGGACGCGTCGAACCGCGCCACGCTGCTGGAACTGCTCTTCGACGTGGTCTTCGTGGCGGCTCTCGCGCTGATCTCGATGACCATCGCCCAGCGGGACAGCTGGGGCGCCCTCGGCCAGTCGCTGCTCATGCTCATGGCGATCTGGTGGATCTGGTCGGTCACCTCGGTCACCACCGACTTCTACGACCCGGAGCAACGCCCCATCCAGGCCGTGCTCATGGTGACCATGCTGGGCGCCGTGGGAGCGGCCGCGGCGCTGCCACGGGCCGCCGGCGGCCACGCGCTGGTGTTCGCCGTCGCGTACGTGGCGCCGCACCTGGTGCGGGGCGCGATCCTGGTCAGCACCCTGCACCGGCACCGCCACAACGCCCAGGAGCGGGCGGCCCGGTTCATGTTCTGGTTCGTGGTCTCGGGGATCTTCTGGATCGTCGGGGCCCTCCCGCCCGGTCAACCGCACTGGCCGTTGTGGGTCGCCGCGGCGGCCATCGACTACGTCTCGGCGGGGGCGCGCTACCCGACGCCCTGGCTGGGCCGGGTGCCGATCGACCAGTACGAGCGGGCCACCGAGCACCTGGGCGAGCGGTACCAGCAGTTCGTCATCCTGGCCCTCGGCGACATCATCCTGGTGCCCACCCTGAAGATCGGCACGTCGGACTTCGCGGCTCCGAGGCTGGCCGCGTTCGTGACCGCGTTCGTCACGATGCTGCTGCTGTGGCAGATCTACGTCTACCGCAGCGGGCAGATCCTGCAGATCACCTCCCGGCGCGCGCTGGGCCAGGCGGCCCGGGTGGCGCCGTACACCCACGCGGTCATGCTGGCCGGCGTGGTGTGCATCGCCGGCGGCTTCGACCGGATCGTCGCCGAGCCGACCGGGGAGACCTCCGTACGGTCGCTCGCGCTGATGTTCGGCGGCCCCACGCTGTTCATCCTCGGGCGCGCGGCGTTCACCTACCGGGTCTCCGGGGTGGTGCCGTGGCGCCGACTCGTCTGGCTGCTGGTGTTCCCGGCCGTGGCGCCGTGGGCGGGTGGCTGGCCGTCGATGCTGGTGGCCGTCACGTGCGCCCTGGTGCTCGGTGGTGTCGTGGCCTTCGACGTGCTGGGCACGCGCCTGCGGCTGCCGTTCCTGCGGCCGGGGCGCGTCGGCTGACCCGACCCGACCCGGCGCGGTGCCGGCAGGTGCGGCTCGCCGCCGCCGGTGCGAAGACACCGGACGCGGACCGGCCGTCGCGCGTACACCTCCGGCCCGGGGCGCGATGGGACGGCCCGGCGGCCGGGCGACCGCTCAGGTCCGAGCCCGCCGGGCGGTCACCGTCGTTCGGAGCGGCCGCCCGGCGGGTCGTCGAGGAGCCTTTCGGGTCAGCTCTTCGGGCCGACCGTCCCCGGCCGCAGGACCCCCTGGTGCCAGCGGGGCGCGCGGCGCGGTCCGCCCGCGCGGCGGGACAGCGACCGGATCAGGCCCACGTGCACCCGCTGCTCGTCCCCCGGGCTGAGACCGAGCTGGTTGTGCAGCAGGTGCACCAGGTCGAACGCCGCCGTGCCGTGGTAGCCGGGAGCGCGTCGCCGCGCCTCCAGCACCCGCGACCAGCAGGTCAGCGGGTGCCGTTCGGTGGCCAGCGCGGCGGCGATCCGCGACCATCGCGCGGCCGGCACCACCACGTCCCCACGGCCGGCCGCACCACCATCGGGGCGCAGGGCCGGACAGTTGTGCACCGCCGCCACCATCGCGACGTCGGCCGCGGCGCTCAACCGGGCCTGCCGCCCCGGGGTCATCCCGATGAGGTCGACGGCCACGTCGACCAGGCGCGGGTCGCGGTCCGGCGGCCCGGCGAGCTCCGGCGCGTACACCGGGCCCCGCGCACCGACCGCGGCGCAGAGCCCGGCCAGCCGGGCGGCGAGCAGCCGCGGGTCGTCGCCCAGCAGGTGGAGGTTGACCACGCGCGGGGACTCGCGGGTGAACGACCACCCGGACAGCTCACCCGCGGACCGCAGCCCCCGCAGCAGCGGACCCACCCCGCGCGTGACGAACGCGTCCGCCACCGCGGCACGGGCCGGAAGAATGCATTGGAATGCGTGCCATCGCTCCGCCTCGCTCCCGATTCCCTCGACATCGGACGGATTGTCCAGATCGGAGCCATAATTCATCGTCATCGCCCGTTCCCCCCAGGTCGGCGTCGCACCCGCCGGAGTCGACGTTAAGCGACTTCGACCGATGTGACAGTAGGGAAAACCCGACACTGTGGTGAACTGACCGCGAGCGTTGGCGAGCGCTGCGTGGAGAACGAATTCCCCTATTCCGGAATTTTGACCACCGTCATTTCACCGCTCGGCCGAAAGGACCAACCGGTCGCGTGATCGCGACGGTCGACACGTCACCGTAGAGTTACATCTGCCGCTCGCCCGAACGCCGGCACTGGCACGGCCCGTCGGGCCGCCGAAAAGGCCGAACGGAACAATCCTGGGGATGGCAGTTGATGCTGGACCGAAGCTTGCCACGTCGCGTCGCCCGTCGAGCCCGCACGATGGTCGCTCCACCGGCCGCCGGGCTCACCACCGTTCCGCGCCGCGCCGGCGGCCGGCTCTCCGCTCCGGAACACTCGTGACGGCCACCGAGGAACCGGCCGGGGGGCCGGCGGGCGGCCCGCTCGAACCCCTGGTCGGGCGTAACTGCGCGGTCGACCTCTTCGACCGGGCCCTGGCCGGTGCCGGTGACGGGCAGCCGGCGCTGCTGGAGTTCGTCGGCGATCCCGGCTCCGGCAAGACACGGCTGCTGCGCGAGTTCGGCGCGCGGGCACGCCGCGCCGGGGTGCCGGTGCTCGCGGCCGCCGGACGGCACGGCGACCAGGTCGAGCGGGTCCTGTCCGAGCTGCTGGAGGCGGCAGGTGACGCCCCGCCCCGACCGGACGCCCGCCGACTGCTGCTCCTGGACGACCTGCACGCCGTACCGGCCGAGGTGGCGCCGCTGCTGGCCCGCCTCGCGCAGGCGCCACCGGCCGGGTTGCTGTGGGTCACCGCGTACCGGCCGCGGCAGATGCCCTGCCGCACCACGGCCGCGCTCGCCGCCGGGGTACACCTCAGCCGGCGCTCGGTCACCCTCACCCCACTCGATCCGTCCAGTGTGGCCGCGCTGCTCGGGCTGCCCGACGGACGGGCCGGCCAACGGGTGCACGCGCTCTCCGGCGGACTGCCCCGCTACGTGCTCGCCTACCGGCCGGGCGCGTTGGACGGGCCCGTCGCGGCACTGCGCGGGCTGCCCGCCGAACTGCCCGTCGACGTCACCGCGGCCGTCCAGCTCGACGTCGACGCGCTGCCCGGGGAGCAGCGCGAGATGCTGGAGGCCGTCTCGGTCTGCCCCGACGGGTTCGAGCCGACGCTGGCGGCGGCGCTGACCGGGCGGAGCACCGAGGCCACCAGCGACCTGCTGGACGCGCTGGTGGCCGCCGACCTGCTGCGCACCGACCCCGGGCACGCGCCGACCCTGCGCTTCCGGCACGAGGTCGACCGCACGGTGGTGTACCGGTCGCTCTCCCCCGGCCGCCGTCGCCGCCTGCACACGACCGCGGCGACCGTCCTGCGGGACCTCGGATATCCGGTCACCCGGTACGCCGAGCACCTGTCCGCGAGCGGCCAGTGCGCGGAGCCGGCGACCGTCGACACGCTGATCGAGGCCGCCGAGAGCTCCTCGGTGCCCCGGCTCGACGCGATCCGCTGGCTGACCAACGCCCGACGGCTGCTGCCCGCCGCCGACGCGGCCGACCCGCGCCACACGCGTCTGGACTTCGCGATGGCCGACGCCCTCGTCGGCGCGGGCCAGCTGCGCCAGGCCCGCGACCTGCTGCAGGAACTGGCCGGCCGGCCGCTCGCCGACGGCGACCAGCGGGTCCGGGCGCTGGTCGCGCGTGCCCGCGTGGAACGGTTGCTGGGCCGGCCGTCCGACGGGTACGCGCTGCTGGCGCCCCGGCTCGACGAGCCGGCCGGGCCCCGCGCCCGCTTCGCCCTGGCCGCCGAGGCCGCCGTCACCGGGGTCCTCTGCGGCACCGCCGACGCCGCCCGACACGCGCGGCACCTGGACCGGCTCGCCGCCGAGGCGGATGACCCGGTACTCGGCACGACGGCGGCCGTGGTGCAGTCCTTCGTGGCGGCGCACACCGACTGCGGGTTGCGGGTCGACGACACCCTCGACCGCGCCGGGTCCGAGGTGGACGCCCTGGCCGACGCCGACCTCGCCCGGCACCCGGACCTGCTGGCCCTGCTCGGCTGGGCGGAGTACCTGCACGAACGGGAGCGGTGCGCGTTGCACCACTTCGACCGCGCGCTGGAGGTGTGCTGCCGCGCCGGCCTGGTCGCGCTGATCCCGTGGCTGCTGATCGGCCGGTGCGCGGTGACCGGGCGGCTGGGCAACCTGGAGCGCGCCCTCGTCGAGGGCGAGGACGCCGAGGAGGTGGCCGTCGCCATGGGGGTCGACCCGCTGGTGGGGTTGGCCCGCGCGTACCGGGCCATCGCGGTCGCGTGGCGCAGCGGCCCGGCCGCCGCCCGCCAGCTCGCCGAGACCGCCCTGCTGGACGCCGCCGGCCGGCGCGCGAACTGGTACGACGGGCTGAGCCAGCGGGTGACCACGCGGCTGCGGTACCTCGCCGGTGACCGGGCCGGCGCCGCCTCGGCGCTGCGGCGGGCCTGCGGCGGGGACGACCTCGACCAGGTGGAGCTGAGCAGCCGGCCGTGCTGGGCCTCGGCGCTGGCGGAGATGAGCCACAAGGCCGGCCGCCGGGAGGAGGCCGCCCGCTGGTTGGAGGTGGCGGAACGGTACGCGGGCCAGGTGCGGCTGCGGGGGCAGGGCGCGCTGGTGCGCGTCGCGCGGGCCCGCCTGTCGCTGGACGCGCAGCCGCGGCAGGCGGCGGAACTCGCCGCGGTCGCCGCGGACACCTTCGCCACGCTGGGCTGGCGGTTGGAGGAGGCGTCGGCGCGGCTGGTCCGGGCGCGGGCCCTCTGTCTCGCGCGGGAGTGGGCGGCGGCCGAGGTCGAGCTCGCCGAGACGCGGCGCATCGCCGAGCTGGTCGACTCGCCGCCGCTGCGGCGGGCGGTGGCCGTCGAGCAGAGCCGCGCGGCCGGGGCGGCCGGCCGCCTGCCGGACGCGGCCGCCGGCGGGGAGCTGACGTTGACGCGCCGGGAGTGGGACATCGCCCGCCTCGTGGCGGCGGGTGCGAGCAACGCCGAGGCCGCGGAGCAGGTGTACGTGACGGTGAAGACCGTGGAGGCGCACCTGACGCGGATCTTCCGCAAGACCGGTGTGTCGTCGCGGGCCGGGCTCGCGGCGCTGCTCGCGTCGGGGGCGGTCACCCCGCGAGGCCCGAACTAGGATCAGGCATTCGCCCGTTGTGCCCGGTTAAGATAGCTGATACGCGTAACGAAAGGTAGATGGAGGATAGGCGGCCGTCGGACGGTGTCGGACATCTCGTCTTCTGCCATACTGAGGTCCCAGATCTTGTCTCGCCGCCGCCGGACACCCGACGAGGCGGGTCGGAAAGGCCGGAAACCGTGCCTGGCCGGAGATGCGCAGGAAGGGCATCATCGTGAGCCAATACATCATCACCATCGTGCCGGTCGAGGACGACGGTGAGCAGATCGCCGGCCCGGTGGCCCAGACCGTCGTCCGGCTGGACACCGGCAGCGGCCACCCCGTCGTCCGGGAGCTGACCGTCCGCGCACCGGAGAACGCCGGCCTCACCGGCGAACTTCCCTATGTCGACTTCGACGCCCTGCTCCGCGCGTTCGTGCCACCGCAGGACCGTGACCGGGTGCGGGGCACCGTGGCATCCGGCAGGCCGGTCGCCGACATCGGGCCGGTCCCCGCCGCCACCGAGACCGCGCCGCGCCCGCAGCCGCCCCGCCCCGCGCCGCGGGCGGGCGAGCCGGAGCGGCTCAGCCGGCTCAAGGCCGGGCGGGCCTACCGCCGCGCGCCCGACCCGGCGCACCTGGAGGCGGTCTACGAGCAGGTCGGCACCATCAGCCGGGTGGCCGAGCACTTCGACGTGCCGGTGCACACGGCGCAGGGGTGGATCAGCCGGATGCGGCGCAAGCACAGCGCCGAGGTCAGCGCGACCTGACCGTCGCCCGCCGGCGGAGCCACCGGGCAGGCCGGGCGGCGCGAGGCACGGACGCCGCGCGGCCTCAGCCCCGACCGGCAGCGCTGGCCAGCGCCCCGGCGACCGCCGGCGCCGCCCGGTCGAGCCAGCGCCCGATGCCGACCTCGGCCGTGTCGAACTCCCTCTCGAGCACGCACAGGCCGGGCGTGGGCACGCACGCCCCCACCTCCGACAGCAGCGCGCCCAGGTGGGTGTCGACGACGTGCCGGTGCCCGGAGCGGGCGGCGGTCATCAGCGGCACCGCCACCACGCCGGCGAGCGCGCCGCGCGGCAGCACGTCCACGAAGAGCTTCAGCAGGCCGCTGTAGGCCGCCTTGAAGGTCGGGCTAGCCACGAGCAGCAGGCCCGGACGGCGTACGGACTCCAGCACCTCGTCGAGCACCTCCGGCCGGCCGCCCTGCCCGACCAGCTCGGCGGCCAGCTCGGACAGGTCGACCACGGCCGGCGGGCCGACCGGCGTGGCGCAGCCCGTCAGCCGCCGGTGCAGCGCGGACGCGGCCGCCAGCGCCACGGTCCGCGTCCGGGAGTGCGGCTTCGGGTTGCCGATGACCACCGTCATGGGCAGGTACGCGGTGGACGGCTCCGGGGCGGGCGACGTCATCCGCGCACCGCCAGCGCGGGCGCCTGCTCGGCCCGGGCGTCGAGGAGACCGTCGCGGCGCAGCAGCGGCAGCACCCCCTCACCGAACCAGTACGCCTCCTCCAGGTGCGGCTGCCCCGACAGGATGAGGTGGTCGACGCCCGCGGCGTGGTACTCGGCGATCCGCTCGGCGACCTCCTCGTGGCTGCCCACCAGGGCGGCGCCCGCCCCCGGCCGGACGAGCGAGTACCCGGCCCACACGTTGGGGTACACCTCCATCCGGTCGTTGGCGCCGGCGTGCAGCGCCGCCGCCCGCCGCTGCCCCTCGGACTCGGTGCGGGCGAACCGCGTACGGGCGGCCTCGATGCGCGCCTTGTCGACGCCGGCCAGCAGCCGCTCGGCCTCGGCCCACGCCTCCCGCGCCGTGTCCCGGGTGATCACGTGAAGCCGGCTGCCGGTGCGCAGCGTACGGCCCGCCTCGCCCGCGAGGTCCCGCGCCCGGGCGAGCAGTTCCCCGAGCAGGGCCGGCGTCTCGCCCCAGGCGAGGTAGACGTCGGCGTGCCGGGCGGCGGCCCGCTGCGCCGCCGGCGACGACCCGCCGAGGAACACGGTCGGCACGGTGACCGGAGGCCGCGCCAGCATGGCGCCCCGCACCCGGTAGTGCTCGCCCGCGAAGTCGAACGGCCGGCCCGACCAGACGCCGCCCAGCACGGTGAGGAACTCCTCGGCCCGCGCGTAGCGGGCGTCGTGGTCCAGCCAGTCGCCGTACCGGTGCTGCTCGTCCGGATCGCTGCCCGCCACGATGTTGAGCAGCAGCCGGTCGCCGGAGACGCGCTGCAGGGTCGCGGCCATCTGGGCGACCAGGGTGGGCGACACCAGGCCCGGACGCAGGGCGATCATGAACTTGAGCCGTTCGGTCTGCGCCGCCAGCGCGGACGCCACCACCCAGGGGTCCTCGCAGAACAGCCCGGCCGGGGTGAGCACGCTGGCGAACCCGAGCCGGTCGGCGGCCCGGGCCACCTGCGCCAGGTAGCCGATCTCCGGTGGACGACGGGTGACCCGCGCCGGCCGGGGGCCGTTGCGGGTCGGCTCGGCGAGGTCGCGGCCGTCCCCGTGGGACGGCAGGAACCAGTGCAGCTCCAGGGGCATCAGGTCACTCACCTTCCGGCACGGCGTCGAAACGGGCGGGCATCGCCGTGATCGCGTTCATGAAGTTGGTCCGCATGCGCTGCACCGGCCCGGTCAGCCGCAGCCCCGCCAGGTGCGGGCGCAGCGCGGTGAGGAAGGCCGTCATCTCCAGCCGGGCCAGGTGCGCGCCGAGGCAGAAGTGCGGCCCGATACCGAAGGCCAGATGCGGGTTCGGGTCGCGGCCGAGGTCCAACCGGTCGGGATCGGCGAACACGGCCGGGTCCCGGTTGGCCGAGGCGTACCAGATGACCACCTTGTCCCCGGCGGCGATCCGGGTGCCGTCCAGCACGGTGTCCCGCGTGGCGGTCCGGCGGAACTGCATGATCGGAGTGACCCACCGCAGCAGCTCCTCCACGGCGGACGCCGTGAGGGTGGGATCGGCGATCAGCCGGTCGCGCTGGTCGGGGTGCTCCAGCAGCGCCTGCACCCCGTTGGAGATCAGGTGCCGGGTGGTCTCGTTGCCGGCGATGACGAGCAGCAGCCACAGCTGGCACAACTGGGCGTCGGTCAGGCCCCGCCCGTCCGAGCGCGCGTGCACGAGCAGGCTGACGAGGTCGTCGGTCGGTCGCGCCCGCCGCTCGGCGGCCAGCTGCCGGGCGTACGCGAAGGCCGCGGCGAAGGTGTCCCGGTAGCGCTGCACGCTGCCGCCGCCGTAGCGCGGGTCGTCGAAGCCGACGAGGTTGTTGCTCCAGTCGAACAGCAGCTTGCGGTCCGACGGCGGCATGCCGAGCAGGTCGGTGAGCACGAGCAGCGGCAGCTCGGCCGCGAGGTCGGCCACCACGTCGATCTCCCGTGCCGCCACCGCCCGGGCCACGACCTCCTCGGCGTGCCGGGTGACCATGTCGCGGAGACGGCCCACCGCCCGGGGGGTGAACACGCCGGCCACCAGGCGGCGTACCCAGGTGTGCTCGGGAGCGTCCATGTTGATCAGCAGTTGCCGGTTGCGTTCCAGGTCCTCCGTGGTCCGGGGGTCGGCCAGGAACGCGCCGCCGGCCGCCGAGGAGAACGTAACCGGGTCACGGGACACCTCGGACACCGCCGCGTACCGGGTCACCGCCCAGAAGCCCCGGCCGCGCGACCGCGTCCGGCCGTCCCCGTCGGTGCGGGTCAGCTCGACCTCGTCCACCCAGGCGACCGGAGCCTCACGGCGGAGCCGGGCGAATTCGTGGTGCGGCACGCCGGCCAGGTAGGTGGCCGGGTCCGCGAGCCGCGTCGGCGGCGCCGGATCGTGCTGGTAGCGGTCCCGCAGGGCGCGTCGGGGCAGCTTCCCGGTGGGCTCGCGCGGAATCCGGTCCACCACCTCGTACGAGCGGGGCACCTTGAAGCCCGCCAGGGCGGTCCGGCAGTGCGCGTCGAGCACCCGGTCGACGTCCGTCGCCGGCCAGTCGGGGTCGAGCTGCACGAGGGCGTGGACCCGCTCGCCGAACTCCGGGTCGGGGACGCCGATGACGACCCCGTCCTGGACGGCCGGGTGGGCGAGCAGGACCCCCTCGACCTCGGCGGGGTAGATGTTCACCCCGCCGGAGACGATCAGCTCGGCCGAGCGTCCGGTGAGGAACAGGTAGCCGTCGTCGTCCAGGTAGCCGAGGTCCCCGACGGTGAAGGTGTGCGGGGCGACGTGGGCGTTCTCGGTCTGCTCGGGAGCGTTGTGGTAGTGGAAACCGCGGCCGGGCGGGCGGCGCACCGCCACCCGGCCCTCCTGCCCGGCGGGCACGGGCTTGCCGTCCTCGTCGACCACCACCACCTCGGTGGGGGGCGCCGGACGGCCGACCGTGCCGGGGCGGGCCAGCCAGGTCTGCGAGTCGGCGAGGGTGACGATGCCGGCCTCGGTGGCCGCGTAGTACTCCACGAACACCGGCCCCCACCAGTCGATCATCGCCCGCTTCGTCTCCGGGGGGCACGGGCCGCCGCCGTGCCAGATCCGGGCGAGGCTGGCACCCGAGAACGCCGCGCGCGTGGCCTCGTCGACGCGGAGCAGGCGGATGAACTGGGTCGGCACCAGATGGCTGATGCTGATCCGCTCCTCGTCGATCACGCGCAGCACCTCCACCGGGTCGAACCGGCGGCGGATCACCAGGGTGCAGCCGCGCAGCAGCGGGAACTGGGCGAAGAACAGCTGCGCCGAGTGGTACCAGGGGCCGACCAGCAGGGCCCGGCCACGGGTGGGGATGCCCAGCCCGTCACCGAGGGCCGCGGTGGTGCCGGCCACCCGCTCCACCGGGGCGCCGACCACCAGCAGCGGGTTGACCACCCCCTTCGGCCGGCCGCTGGTGCCCGAGGTGTAGAGCAGCACGCCGCCGGAGACCGCCGGCACCGGCGGGCCCGCCGGCAGGTCGGCGGCCAGCGCGAACCCCTCGCCGCCGTCGACGGTGACGAGCAGGTCGGGGGCTTCGGGCACCAGGTCCACGGCCGCGCGGACGGTCGGGGCGTACGCGGCCTCGGTGAGCACCGCGCGGGCGCCGGAGTCGGCCACGATGTGGGCGATCTCCGGCGCGGTGAGGTGCCAGTTCACCGGCACCGCCACGAGTCCGGCGTGCACGCAGGCGAGCAGCGCCTCGAACGTCTCACGCCGGTTGCCGAGCACGAACGCCACCCGGTCGCCGACGTCGAGGCCGGCGCCGCGCAGCACCGCGATCCACCGGTCCACCGACCGGTCCAGCTCGGCCCACGTCGAGGTCGCGGTCTCGTCGACCAGCGCCACCTCGTCCGCCCGGTCGCGGACGAGGTGCTCCAGCAGCTCGGCCATCTCGCAACTCCTGTCTGGCAGTGGGTTCAGGAGGTCAGGTCGGTGCTGACCGCCAGGACGTGCTCGGCGACCGGCCGGAAGTTCAACCGGGCGATCTGCGGGGTGCCGATGTCGGCGCGGGCCGCGCGGGCCGCGGCGTCGGGGATCGGCACCAGCTCACCGGCGGCCTGGGCGAGCAGCTGCACCTGGCAGCAGCGGTCCATGGCGAGGAACCACCAGGCGGCCTCGGCGACGGACCCGCCCACGGTGAGCAGCCCGTGGTTGCGCAGGATCACGGCCTTGCCGGTGCCCAGGGTCGCGGCGATCCGGTCCCCCTCCGCGCCGTCGAGCACCACCCCGCCGTACTCGTCGTACACCGCGTGGTCCTCGAAGAACGCGCACGCGTCCTGCGTGATCGGGGCGAGCGGCCGGCCCAGCGCGGAGAACGCCCTCCCGTGGATGGAGTGGGTGTGCGCGGCGGCCACCACGTCGGGGCGCGCCTTGTGGATGGCCGAGTGGATGGCGTACCCGGCCGGGTTGATCCGGCCGGAACCACTGACCACCTCGCCGGCGTGGTCGACCCGGAGCAGGTCGTCGTCCCGCACGTGGCCGAAGTGCCGGCCGAACGGGTTGATCCAGAAGGTGTCCGGTTCGATCGGGTCGCGGGCGGTGACGTGGCCGCCGGCGCCCTCGTCGAAGCCGGCCAGCGCGAAGGCCCGCAGCGTGAGGACCAGCTGCCGGCGGCGGTACGCCCGCTCCTGGTCCGGGTCGCGTCGCTCAGCCACAGCCGCCTCCCGTGTCGGTGTCGTAGCCGACGCCGGCCGGCACCGGCTCGGGGACCGGGACCGGCGCGCCCGTCCCGGCGTACGCCGCGAGGAAGTCGTCGACCCGGTCGACGCCCCAGAAGCGGTGCGGCCCGAGCCGCAGGTACGGGATGCCGAAGATGTCCTCCTCGTACGCCCGCATCAGGCAGTCCACCCCGGCGGCCCGGACCGCCTCGTCGTCGACCGCGCCGAGTACCACCGCGGGGTCCACCCCGGCCCGTTCGGCGACGCCGGTGAGCACCTCCGGGGTGCAGACGTCCTCGCCCCGCTGCCACCGGGCCGCGATCACCTCCCGGTAGAACGCCTCCCCCGCACCGTGCTCGCGGGCGGCGAGGAAGCCCAGGTGGGGCAGCTCCCACCAGGGGTCCACGTCGATCGGCCAGCGCATCGGCACGTCCAGGCGCCGCGCCAGCCGCTTGGCGTCCTGGAGCAGGTAGAGGTGCTTGGGCTTGCTCATCTGCACGTAGTGGAAGGCTCCGCCGCGGGCCGTCAGCGCCGCCTCGGTGCGGGCGTCCGGATCCCAGTACGGGATGAACTCCAGCACCTCGTGCGGCCGGCCCAGGGCACGGGTGAGCCGCTCCACGGCCAGCCAGCTGTACGGGCTGCGGAAGGAGAAGTACAGCCGGGGCTTGCGGGCGGCCATCAGCGACCTCCGGCCGTGATGGCGGCGGCGGTGTCCGGGTCGAGGGTGGCCAGCCGGCCGGCCTCGGTGCCGCGGCTGACCGCGTACCCGTGCAGGATGGTGGCGGTCGCGACCCGGACCAGGCGCCCGTCGCGGACGACGTGGCAGTCCATCCGCGCGTCGTACGTGACGTCCTTCAGCAGGTCGGTGACGGTGAAGGTGACCCACATGGGCTCCTCCAGCCGGGCGTCGCCCCGCACCTCGATCCGGGCTCGGGAGACCACGGGGATCCAGCCGCGTTCGCGCAGCATCCGCCCCACCGACACGCCCCGGTCGGCGAGGTACCGGTCGACCACCTCCTCCAGCACACGCACGTAGCCGGAGTGCTGCATGCGCTCGGAGTACTGGCAGTAGAAGTAGGGCACCCGCCAGGGCCAGACGAAACCGGCGCCCGCGGCGCGCAGCGTCTCCGCCGGGTCGTCGCCGGCCGGTACGCCCACCTCGCCGACGCCCGGCTCCTCCACGAGACCGGCCAGCTCGGACGGCACCGGCGCCGAGCCGGGCGCCTCCGGCTCACGGACCAGGGCGACGCGTACGCGGGAGCGGCAGGCGGTGACCTCGGCGTTTCCCGGGTCGTCGCCGCGCCGGACGCCGAGCCGGACGGCGAAGCGGCCACCCGCGCCGGGAGTCACGGTGACGGTCACCTCGTCGTCCACGTCGAGCACGGCGGGCAGCAGCAGCGAGCAGTCCCGGACGGACAGTCCCACGCCGTGCTCGTGGTAGAGCCGGCCCGGGCCGTACCCGCGCTCCCGGAACCACTGCAGGACGCCCTGCTCGACCAGGTAGGCGAAGTGCTTGAACCCGATCCAGGTGCGGATGTTCGCCCCCTCGAACCCGGGTCGGGCCGACAGGGTCACGGATGCGTTCTGGACCGCCGTGGTCACGGCGTACCTCCTCGGATCACGGAATCCGGGCAGACCTTCTCGACGAAGCCCGCGACGTGCCGGGCCACCTCGGTCGCCTGGTCGAGATGACAGAAGTGGTGGAACTCGGGCTCGACGACGACGTGCGCGTCGGGCAGCTGGGCCCGCAGGGCCGTCGCCCGGGGGCCGTCGAGGCTCGGGTCCCGGCCGCCGGTGAGCACCATGGTCGGCACGGTGACGGCGTGCAGCGGCAGTCCGGCGGTGGCCGTGAAGTGGTCGAACAGCGTGGTGAAACCGACCGGGCCGATGCGGTCCACCATGATGTCCCGCATGGACGCGAGCGTCTCGGCGTCCAACCCGGCCAGGCGCTCGCCGAGCCGGTTGCGCAGCCCCTCGTCGATGATCTGCACGAAGTTCGCCTGTGCCCGCTCGTGCACCGCCCAGGTGACCGGCAGGTCGGGCGGGCAGTAGAAGGGTGCGATCAGCATGGCGCCGCGGGGTGTGACGTCCGGTTCGGTGGCGATCATCTCCAGCACCGCGTTCGCGCCGAGCGAGTGCCCCACCACGACGTCGGGCGGCTCGGCCATGGCACGGACGGTCGCCGCGAGCCAGGCTCCCGGGGTGCCCCGCCGCCGCCACCCGTGGTCGGTGCCGGCCTTCCACGGCAGTTCGGCGGCGACCGACCGCCAGCCGGTAGGCAGCAGCGCCGCCAGCGGACCCCAACTGCGCCAGGTGTCGGACATGCCGTGCACGAGCAGGACGGTCGGCGCGCCGGCCGCGCGGCCCGCGACCGGGTGCACGGGGGCCGGGGGTGGGGTGCCGGTCATCGTCCCGCCCCCGTCACCGTGAGTTCGCGGAACCCGTCGGCCGGGTCACCGCAGCGGACCCGGACGGCGGGCGTCCCGGCGAGGAGCCGCAGCGCCACCGCCGTGTGCACGACCCCGGCCGCGCCGTAGTGGTCGCCGGGCAGGACGGCGTCGTCGACCAGGCGCGGGGCGGCCGGCGGCACGCCGTCGACCGACCCGGGCACAGCGCCGTCGACCGGCCCGGGCACGGTGCCGTCGACCGACCCCGGCACGTCACCGTCGACCGACCCGGGCACGGTGTCGTCGGCGGACCCCGGGGCGGCCGGGGAGGCACCGTCGGCGCCGACCGCGCGGACCGGCCCGAGCAGACCCAGCGGCTCGCCCGGCCCGTCGACCGGGCCGAGCAGGAGGCAGGCGGCGCCGGCGCGCAGGGGCCGCCCGTCCGCGCGACCGCGCCGGGCCGCGTGCAGGGCCCGGGCCTGCGCGTCGTCCGGCTCGGTGCCCACCACCACGACCCGGTCGGCGCGGCCGGTCCGCAGCAGCAGGCCGGCCAGCCAGATCGCGTCCAGCCCGGCCGTGGCGCCGGAGCAGACGGTGAGGTTGGGCCCGCCGAACCGGAACCAGATGGCGACCGCACCGGCGATGACGTTGCTGGACGCGTTGGGCGCCTCCAACGGTCCGACCTCCCGCGGGCCGCCGTCGCGCAGCCGGCGGGCGATGTCGCCGACGGTGGCGACGTTGCCGAGGTTGGAGCTGACCACCACGGCGGTACGCGGGTCCGCCGGCCCGGTGCGGCGGGGCGCCTTCGCCGGCAGGCCGAGCGCCCGGTGCACGGCGCAGAGCGCCAGCCGGGTGGCGGGCTCCTTCGCCAGCAGGCCCTTGCGGCCCAGCAGGTCGGCGGCCCGCTCGGGCGGGCAGGCGGGCTCCTCGACGGTCGCCGCCCGCGCGCCGGGAAGGTCGGCCGGCAGCGCGTCGACGCCGGGCAGGTGCAGCGCCGCGGCGAGCACGGCCGCCACCGGCTCGCCCGCCGCCGCACGCGGCCCGAGGCCGGCCGTGGCGGCCGGGTGGGGCGTGGCGACGTGGCGGAGGGTGGTCATCGGACGGCCTCCAGCAGGGTGACCGCGTTGAGGCCGCCGAAGCCGAACGCGTCGACCTGCGCGACCCGCGGGTCGGCCCGGACGGCCTCGCCGCGTACCAGCCGCAGCCCGGCCGCCTCGGGCGCCGGCCGGGCCAGCCCGGCGATCGGCGGCACGTGGCCGGTACGCAGGGCCTCGACGGCGACGGCGACGCTGAGCAGCGCCGATCCGCCCGAGGTGTGCCCGACGGCGCCCTTGACGGCCGTGACCAGCGGGCCGGGCGCGCAGCCGGCGAAGACCTCGGCCAGCACGTGCGCCTCGGTCGCGTCGTTGAGCGCCGTGCCGGTGCCGTGGGCCAGCACGAGGTCGATCTGGTCGGGGCGGCGGCCGGCGCGCTCGTGCGCGTCCCGGACGGCCCGCAGGATGCCCTCGGGGTCCGGTGCCGTCTCGTGGCCGGCGTCGCAGGACAGCCCCGTGGCCAGCAACCGCGCCAGGCCCCCGTCGCCCCGCTCCCGCTCCACCACCAGGACGGCCGCGCCGTCGCCGAGCAGCACCCCGGCGCGGTCGGCGTCGAAGGGCCGCACCCGCTCGGTGGGCCGGCTCGCGACCCGGCCGATCATGGCGAGCATCGAGGCGGTGCTGCCGTCGGTGCCGCCGACCAGGACGGCGTCCGCGTCGCCCGTCTCCACGAGGTCCTGGGCGAGCGCGAGGGCGTGCCCGCCGGCGCTGCACGCGTTGGCCAGCGTGACGACCCGCTCCACCCCGGGGGCCGCCGCGGCGACCGCGCCGCCGAAGTGCAGCCGCTCGGCGGGGAAGTCCACGACGCCGGCCAGGGCGGCCCGCTCCACCTCCGCGGACTCCCGCAGACCGGTGCCGACGAGGCTCACGACCCGCTGCCGGCGCGGATCGACGCCGGCTGCCGCCAACGCCTCCCGCACGCAGTCGGCGAGCCACCGGCTCGGCCGGAACGACCCGCCGTCGGCGATCGGGTAGCCGGACCCGACGCCGACCTGCTCCGCCGTCGCCCGATCGAGGGGCGCGACACCGCAGTCGCCCCGCAGCAGGGCCGCCCAGGTGGCCGGACCGTCGCCGAAGCAGGTGCGGACCGCGCTAGCCGTGATGGTCGCCGGCACGCCGCCACCCCCTCACCACGGCCACGGCGACGCCGCCGTCGCGGGACCGTCCCGTGATCAGCGCGGGCCGCCCGTGCGGGGCCGGGTCCTCGGCGTACCGGCCGAGCAGGGCGCCCAGCGCGAGCGCGCCCGTCGCGGCCTGGCAGTCCCCGAGGGCCGGTCGCACCGGCAGCCGCTCGACGGCGGCGGGCACGACGCCCCGCAGCGTGTCCGGGTCCGGGTCGCCGCCGGCGACCGCCCAGACGTCGCCGGCCCGGACGTGCGCGGTGGCGAGCGCGCGGCGGGCACAGCCGGCCAGTCCCTCGGCCGGGTCGTCGGGGTGGAAGCCGGTGGCCACGGCGAGCACCTCCGCGCGCGGCGTCCCTGCCGCGGCGGCGTCCGGGCGGCGCAGCAGGTAGACGGCGGCCGCCTCGCCGGCGGGGCCGTCACCGGTCAGGTCCGCCGCCCACGCCGTGTTCGGTGTGTACTCCTCGACCCCGCCGACCAGCAGCGCGTCGGCGTACCCGCGGCGGATGGCGTTGAGCGCGTAGCGCAGCGCGTACAGGAACCCGAGCGGACCGCCGGCCAGGGTGGCGTTCACACCGCGCAGCCCGTACCGGATGGCCGCCTGGCCGCTCGCGCAGTTCATCACCGTGTTGGGGAACAGCACCGGGTTGACCAGGTACGGCTTCTCCTGCACGAGCGTGTCGCGGGAGAAGTCCATGGTGGACTTCAGGCTGCCGGTGGTGGTGCCCAGCACCACGCCGACGCGGCGGCGGTTGTCGTCGTCCACGGTCAGCTCGCCGTCGGCCAGGGCCCGCCCGCAGGCCACCATCGCCAGCGCGGTGGCCCGGTCCAGGAAGCTGGTGCCCTTGCGGCCGAGCAGCCGCCGTACGTCGAAGTCGGCGATCGCCGGCGCCTCGGCCGCCGGCAGCGGCTCCTCGAAGCGTCCCCGGACGTCGGTGCCCACCAGGCTGCCGGCGCGGACTGCGGCGAGCAGGTCGGTGACCGAGTCCCCGGCGGCGGAGAGCACCCCGCAGCCGGTCACCACGCCGGTCACCGGATCGCTCCGAAGATCGTGATGGCGTTGTTGCCACCGAAGGCGAACCCGTTGTTCTGCGCCACCCGTACGGTGGCCGGGCGGGCCGTGTTCGGCACCGGATCGATCCAGGACAGCTCGGGATCGGGGTTGGCCCAGTTGATGGTCGGTGGCAGGAACCCGTGCCGGATCGCGAGGGTGGTAGCGATCGCGCCGAAGCCGCTCGCCGCCCCCATCGTGTGGCCGAGCATCGACTTGATCGAGCTGACCGGGGGCACGTGGTCGCCGAAGACGGCCCGGATGGCCCGCGCCTCGCACAGGTCGTTGGCCGGGGTCCCCGTGCCGTGCGTGCTGATGTAGTCCACGTCCGCCGGCTTGACCCCGGCGTTCTCCTGGGCCAGCCGCATGCAGGCCGCCACGCTGTCCTCGTTCGGCGCGACCATGTGGTGGGCGTCGCAGTTGACGCCGTAGCCGAGCACCTCGGCGTAGATGCGGGCGCCCCGGGCGCGCGCGTGGTCCAGGGTCTCCAGCACCAACGCCGCCCCGCCCTCCCCGGTGAGGATGCCGGAGCGGTCCCGGTCGAACGGGCGGCACTGCCGTTCGGTCAGCGCGCCGAGGCGGAAGAAGCCCGCGTGCGCCCACCGGCACACCGAGTCCGCGCCGCCGGCCACCATCACGTCCGCCTCTCCGCTGCAGAGCAGGTCGTACGCGTACCCGATGGCGTAGTTGCTGGCCGAGCAGGCGGTGGCGAGCGTGACGGACTCGCCGGCGAGCCCCAGTTCCGCGCTCACCGCGTACGCCAGCCGCTCGGCCGGCGCCTGGCGCAGCGCCTCGGCGGACATGGCCGGGTAGCCGCCGTCGACGAGCTCGGCCACGAGCTGCTCCACCACCGTCGACTCGCCGCTCGTGGTGCCGATGACCGCGCCGGTCCGCCCCGGATCCGCGGCCGGCAGCGGCAGGCCCGCGTCCGTCACGGCCAGCCGGGCGGCCGCCGCGGCGAACAGCGCCGAACGGCCCCAGTCGGCGATCCGCAGCCGGCGCAGCACCGCCTCCGGCCGGAACGCGGGCACCTCGCCCGCGTACCGGTGCGGGAAGCCGGTCGCGTCGAAGCTGCGGATCGGCGCGGCGGCCGACCGCCCGGACCGCAGCCCGGCGGTGAACTCGTCCACGCCGATGCCGATGCCCGAGACCGGGCCGAGCCCCGTGACGACTACCCGGTTCATGTCAGTCCTGCCAGCCGGCGTACCGCGCCACCACCTCGTGCACGGCCTTGAGGCTGCGCATCTCGTTCAGCTCGGCCTGCGGGATCTCCACCTTGTACTTCTTCTCGATCCGGGCCAGGATCTCGATCGCCCGCAACGAGTCCGCCTCGTACTCCTCGACGAAGTCCGCGGTGTCGGCCACCTCCTCGGGCTCCACCTCGAGCACCTCGGCCACGATCTCCCGCAGCTCCGCCATGTGCTGGTCGTGTTCACTCATCGCGGTCCCCTCTTCCCTCTCATCACGAGGCTCGGGCGATGGCGTCGACCGGTCGGACGACCGCCATCATCGAGCCGAACTCCGCCACCTTGTCGTCCCCGATCCAGCTGGATCCCGAGGCGAACGCGGCCCCGTCGACGACCTGGTCCAGCCGGACCCGGTGCCGGATCACGTCGCCCGGGTACGCCGGGCGCAGCAGGACGCACTCGCGGGCCGCGGTGAACATCGGCAGCCCCGCCGTGCCCGGTCGCCGGGACAGCAGCCACAGCACCGCGGCGCCCTGACCGAAGGACTCGATCAGCAGCGAGGCCGGGTAGGCGTACCGGTCGGCGGGCTCGCCCTCGGCGATCCCCCGGTAGCACGGCTCGCAGCCGGTGACCGTCTTGACCGCCTCCAGGCTCACCCCGGGCTCGACGGCCTCGACCCGGTCGAGCAGCAGCATCGGGTACCGGTGCGGCAGCAGGGCCCGCAGCTCGGCGTGCTCCAGCCTCATCACACGCCCCCTTCCGGCGCCGGCCAGCGGAACACCGCCCGCACCGTCGCCGCCCGCACCCCGTCGCCGCGTACGCACTCGGCGGTGACCTCGAAGGACTGGTCGTCGGCGACCGGGCCGAGCGACGCCGTGACGGTGAGCGTGTCGCCGGCGAGCAGCGGGGCGAGGAACCGGGCGGAGCGCAACCGGTGCAGGTCCGGCAGCCGGCCGGCGCAGCAGCCCACGGCGGCGGTCACGGCCTGCCGGAGCGTCTCCAGGGTGAAGACACCCGGGTAGACGGTGAGCTGCGGGAAGTGCCCGCCCAGGTAGACGTCGGCCGGGTCGACCGTCACGCCGGCGCGCAGGGTGATCCCGCCGCGCGGGCCGGCGCCGACCTCGACCCATTCGACGGCCTGCAGCGGCGCCGCCGCGGCGGCGTACGTCTGCGCCGGGTCGGTCCCGGCGCGGAAGGTGGGCGGGGCGGTCACAGCACCATCCCCCCGTCCACCCGGATCACCTGGCCGGTGATGTAGCCGGCCCGGTCGGACAGGAGGAACGCCACCAGTTCGGCCACGTCGGCCGGCTCGCCGAACCGGCCGAGCGGGATCTGCCCCAGCGCCTGGTCGCGCTGCCGGGGTGAGAGCACGCCGGTCATGTCGGTCTCGACGAACCCGGGGGCCACCACGTTGACCCGTACGCCGTACCGGGCGACCTCCTTGGCCAGGGACCGGCTGAGCCCGATGATGCCGGCCTTGCTGGCCGCGTAGTTGGTCTGCCCGGCGTTGCCGGTGACCCCGGCGACGGAGGACAGGTTGACGATGGCGCCGCGGCGGCGTTTGAGGAAGCGGAACGCGACGGTCCGGCAGGTGTGCCAGGTGCCGGTGAGGTTGGTGGCGATGACGTCGTGCCACTCGTCCGGCCCCATGAGCACCATCGGCCGGTCGCGGGTGATGCCGGCGTTGTTGACCAGCGCGGTGAGCGGCCCGAGGTGTTCCTCGGCGGCGGAGACGAAGCCGTCCACCGCGGCGGCGTCGGTGACGTCGCAGGGCGCGAACCAGGTCCGCACCCCGTGCGCCTCGACCTCCGCCCGGGTCTTGTCGGCCGCCTCGCTCGGCGTGGTGTAGCACCCCGCGACGGCGTACCCCTCGGCCGCCAGCCGCAGCGCGACCGCCCGGCCGATCCCGCGGGATACCCCGGTCACCAGCGCGCAGCGCGGCGCGTCGCCTGCCGTGTCCATGCCACCTCCGGTCATCCGATCGCCCGATCCGCGCGCAGTCGGGCCCGGGTGGGCGCGTCGACGCCCAGTTCGTCGAGGATCCGTTCGGTGTCCGCGCCCGGTTCGGGGGCGCCGGTGCGCACCGCCGTCGGCGTCCGGGAGAACTTGACGGCGGGGCCGGTCAGCGGCGCGGTGGTGCCGTTGGCCAGCACCGTCTCCTGCACCATGGCCCGGGCGCGGACCTGCGGGTCGGCCGCGGCCTCGGCGAAGGTGCGCACCCGCTCGGCGGTGATCCCGTTGGCGTCGAGGGTGGCGACCACCTCGGCGCAGGTCCGGTCGGCGCACCAGCCGGCGAGGACGGCGTTGACCGCGGCGCGGTTGTCGCGGCGCTCCTCGTTCGTCGCGTACCCCGGCGCCCGCGCCAGCTCGGG
The DNA here is from genome assembly GCF_036184225.1 of Micromonospora globbae. NCBI lineage: Bacteria > Bacillati > Actinomycetota > Actinomycetes > Micromonosporales > Micromonosporaceae > Micromonospora > Micromonospora globbae. The sequence goes on along the minus strand of NZ_CP108084.1, from coordinate 1,870,864 downwards.
CCGGCCGACCACCTCGGCGAGCCGCCGCCAGGAGCGGTCGAGGGCGACGGCCACGTAGACGTGCCCGTCGGCGCAGCGGAAGCAGCCGGCCGGCACCACGAAGTCCGCCTGGTCGCCCCAGCGGCGCAGGGGCACCCCCGTCGCGCCGAGGGTGAGGTAGCCGTTGCTGGAGAAGAGCAGGGAGTCCAGCATGCTCACGTCGACGTGCTGCCCCTCCCCGGTGCGGTCGCGGTGGCGCAGCGCGGCCAGCGCGCCGATCACCGCGTGCAGGCCGGCGAGGTCGTCGGCGAGGAAGGTGGGCGCCTTCAGCGGGGCCCCGTCGGGCTCGCCGTTGAGCGCCATCCAGCCGGCGGCCGCCTGGGTCGTCGGGTCGTACCCGGGGCGTCCGGCGTCCGGGCCGTACTGGCCGTAGCCGGAGATCGAGACCATCACGACGTTGGGCCGGACGGCACGGCAGGCCCGAAATCCGACGCCCCACGCGTCCAACGTGCCCGGCTTGTAGTTCTCCACCACCACGTCGGCCGTGGCGACGAGCCGGAGGAACACCTCGGCCGCGCCGGGGCGGCGCAGGTCCAGCCCGATGCTGCGCTTGTTGCGGTGCACGCTCTGCCGGAACCAGGACAGCCCGGTGCCGGGAATCTCCGGCGGCATGAGGCCCTCGCGGTTGCCCGGCATCTCCACGCGCAGCACGTCGGCGCCGAGGTCGGCCAGGACGCAGCTCGCCACCGGGCCGGACCAGACCTTCGTGACGTCGAGGACCCGCACGCCGTGCAGGGGCCCGGGCAGGTCGTGGCGCGCCTCGGCGTAGAAGGCCGCGGCGTCCGGCGCGTCGGCGGGCGCCGTGGCCGGCGCGGTACGCAGGTCGGTGTCCATGCCCGCCTACTCCCGCACCAGCAGGGAGGCCGTGCCGAGCGAGCCGCCGCAGCACATGGTGACCAGGGCCGTCTCCGCGTCGCGTCGTTCCAGCTCGTGCAGCGCCGTCACCAGCAGCCGGGTGCCGCTGCTGCCGAGCGGGTGCCCCAGGGAGATCGCGCCGCCGTTGACGTTCACGCGGTCCAGGTCGGCGTCGTGGTGCGCGGCCCAGGAGAGCACGACCGCGGCGAACGCCTCGTTGACCTCGACGAGGTCGACGTCGGCGAGGCTCATCCCGGCCCGCTTGAGCAGCTTGCGGGTGGCCACGGTGGGCCCGTCGAGCAGGTAGTAGGGGTCGGCGCCGGTGACGACCTGGTGGGCCAGCCGGGCCCGGGGCCGCAGTCCGTGGGCGGCGGCGCGTTCCCGGGACATCCACAGCACCGCCGCCGCGCCGTCGGAGATCTGCGAGGTGGTGCCGGCGGTGTGGATGCCGTCGGGGAGCACCGGCCGCAGGGCGGCCAGCCCGTCGAGGGTGGTCTCCCGGATGCCCTCGTCGGCGCTCACCACGGTGCCGTCGGGCAGCGGCACGGGGCTGATCTCGCGGTCGAACCGGCCCTCGTCGCGGGCCCGGGCCGCCCGCTGCTGCGAGCGCAGCCCGTAGGCGTCGACGTCGGCGCGGGTCAGCCCCTGCCGCGCCGCGATCCGCTCGGCGCCGCCGAACTGCGCCTTGGGCGGGTCGTCGTACGGGTAGTCGGGGGTCTTGTAGTGGCCGGGCCCCTGGTAGAGGTTGGTGCCGACGGGCACCCGGCTCATCGACTCGACCCCGCAGGCGATGCCCACGTCGATGGCGCCGGCGGCGATGAGCGCGGCGACGAGGTGGTTGGCCTGCTGGGCGGAGCCGCACGAGGTGTCCACCGTGGTCGCCGCGACCTCGTAGTCCAGTCCGCTGTTGAGCCAGGCGTTGCGGGTGACGTTCAGGCTCTGCTCGCCCACCTGGGTGACGCAGCCGCCGATGATCTGGTCCACCTCGCCGGGTTCGATGCCGGCCCGGCGGATCACCTCGACCTGGACGTGCCGCAGCAGCTCCACGGCCTTGAGGCCGGACAGCGCCCCGTTCCGCCGGCCGATCGGGGTGCGGACCGCCTCGACGATCACCGCCTCCGGCACGTTCTCCCCCTCCTGGTCCGCGCGTGGTTCGTGGTGCTCAGGCCGGCACGAGCCGCAGGCGCAGCTCCTCCAGGCCCCGGAAGGTGCTGCTGTGCCGCCACTCCAGGTCGATCTCGTCGATGTCCGGGTCGGCCAGCTCGACGACGGAGAACCGGTCGACCAGCCGGCGGAAGGCGATCTGCCCCTCCGCCCGGGCGAGCTGCGCGCCCAGGCAGTGGTGCGGCCCCCAGGCGAACGACAGCGGCGTCTCGGGCGGTTCGGGCCCGGCGAACCGGGCGATGTCGAGCACGTCCGGGTCGGCGTAGCGGGCCGGGTCACGGTTGGCGGCACCGATCAGCGTGATGACGTGCTCGCCGGCGGCGAGCGGGGTGCCGTCGAGGAAGGTCGTGTCCTCGAACGCGGCACGGCCCAGCACGTGCACCGGGGAGTCGTAGCGCAGCAGCTCCTCGATGGCGGAGCGGGTCAGCTCGGGCTGCTCACGCAGCCGCTGCATCTGGTCGGGGTTGCGGCACAGTGCGTACGTGCCGAGCCCGATCAGGTCGGTCATGGTCTGGAAGCCGGCGCCGAAGAGCAGCACGATGACCTGGATGAGCTCGTCGACCGAGAGCTTGTCGCCGTCCACCTCGACCTGGCCGAGCGCCGTGGCGAGGTCGTCGCGGGGCTCCTCCCGGCGCTTGCGGACCAGGTCGGCGAAGTACTCCTCCATCTCGCCGAGCGCCTGGTCGGAGGCCTTCAGCACCTCCTCGGGCGCGAAGATCTCCAGACCGCCGGACGCGGCGCGGGTCAGCCGGCGCAGCAGCGGCCAGTCCTCCGGCGGCACGCCGACGAGCTCGCCGATCACCATGACCGGCAGCGGGAAGCCGAACGCGCCGACGAGGTCGATCTCGCCGCCGCGGGGCCCGACCTGGCGGGTCACCTCGTCGAGCAGGCTGTCGACGAACGCGGTCAGCCGGGGCCGGAGGGTCTCGACGCGCCGGGGGGTGAAGACGCGGCTCACCAGGCCGCGCAGCCGGGTGTGCTCGGGGCCGTCGAGGAAGAGCAGGGTGCGGGCGCCCTCGCGGCCGCGGAAGTCACCCATGCGGGGGCGCTGGGCCGACTTGTCCAGGGAGGGGCTGCGCAGGGCGGCGCGGCACTCGTCGTACGTGGTGAGCACCCATCCCACGCCCTGGCCGGGTTGCTCCATCCGGTACTTCGGTGCGGCGGCCCGCAGCGCGTGGTAGTGCGGGTAGGGGCTGCTGACGGTGGCGGGGGCCTTCATCAGCAGCTCCATGGCGATGATCCGGGGGTCAGCGCTCACCACGGTCTCGGTCATGGCTCGAAAGCCTAGTAGTGTTTCGCGTATCTCGGAAGTACTTGTTTCTCGTATCTTCGGTTGCTCATACTGGCGGGCATGACCTCGGCCCGTACCGGCATGCCGCCGAGATTCGACGCCCGCGACCCCGCCGTGGTCGCCGACCCCTACCCCACCTACCGCGCGCTGCGCGAGGCCGGCCCACTGTGCCGGATGGGGCCCGGCAGCTGGGGCGTCACCCGCTACGCCGACGTCTCCCGCCTGGTCCGCGATCCCCGCCTGGGCAGCGAGTTCCCGCCGGACTACCACCGCATGTCGGCCGGCGACGGCCCCGCGGGCGCGTTCTTCGGCCGGATCATCCTCTACCGCGACCCGCCCGAGCACGGCCGGCTGCGCCGGCTCATGGCCAAGGCGTTCAGCCCGGCCCTGGTACGCCGGCTCCGCCCGACGATCGAGTCGATGGTCACCGAGCTGCTCGCCCCGGCGGCGCGTACCGGACGGTTCGACGCGGTCTCGGATCTCGCCTTTCCGCTGCCGGTGATGGTGGTGTGCGCGCTCATGGGCATCCCACCGGCCGACCACGACCGCATCCGCCCGTACGCGCTGGACCTCAGCAAGGCGTTCGCGGCGATCGTGCCCGACGAGGACCGGCCGGCCGCCGACCGGGCCGTCGAGTGGCTGCGCGGCTACCTCGGCGAGATCCTCGACCGGCGCCGCGCCGAGCCCGGCGACGACCTGCTCTCGCGGATGCTCGCGGCCACCGACGACGACGGCGCCGTGCTCGGCCCCGACGAGATCGTGGACAACGCCGTCTTCGCCTTCTTCGCCGGCTTCGAGACCACGACGAACCTGATCGCCACCGGCATCGCGGCACTGCTCGACCACCCCGACCAGCTGGCCCTGCTGCGCACCGACCCGACGCTCGTGCCGCGTGCCGTCGAGGAGTTCCTCCGCTACGACGCCCCCATCCAGGGCGTCGCCCGGCTGGTCCGCGAGGACCTCGACATCGGCGACCGGACGATCCGCGCCGGCCGGGTGCTCATCCTGCTGCTGGGCAGCGCCAACCACGACCCGGAGCAGTTCGCCGAGCCGGACCGGCTCGACGTCACCCGGGACCCGAACCCGCACCTGTCCTTCGGCGGCGGCATCCACCACTGCCTCGGCGCGTACCTGGCGCGGGTGGAGGCGCAGGTGACCGTCGAGACGCTGCTGCGCCGCTTCCCCACCCTCGCTCCCGGCGGGCCCGCGCGCCGGCAGACCGGCGGGACGCTGCGGTCGTACGCCAGCGTCCCGGTGGCCGTGGAGGTGACCGGATGACCGCCGGACGTGTGCTGCCGGCCCGGATGGACCCCCTCTCCCCCGAGGTGGTCGACGACCCGTACCCGACCTACGCGCGGGTGCGGGCGGCCGGGCCGCTGTGCCGGTTCGGCCCGGCGAGCTGGGGGGTGACCCGGCACCGGGACGTGGCCGCGCTGCTGCGCGACCGCCGGCTCAGCAACACCTTCCCCGAGGACGACCCGCAGTTCCGGATGGCGCGGGACCTCTCCCAGGAGGTGTTCCGGCGGATCATCCCGACCCGCGACCCCGACGACCACAGCCGGCTGCACCAGCAGATGGTGCGGGCGTTCAGCCCCGGCGTGGCCCGGCGTACGGCCGCCCGGATCGGCGCGCTCGTGGACGAGCTGCTCACGCCCGCGCTGGACACCGGGCGCCTCGACGCCGTCGCCGACCTGGCCTTCCCCGTCGCCGCGACGGTGGTGTGCGAGCTCATCGGCCTGCCGGCGGCGCGGACCCGGGCCGAGGTGTGGCCCCGCTCGGCGGCGCTGGGCCGGGCCTTCACCCCGTTCCTGCCCGAGACCGACCGGGCCGCGGTGGACGCGCTGGTCTGGCTGCGCGGCTACGTCCGCGACCTGCTGGACGGCCACCGCCCCGACCCGGACGGCGACCTGCTCGACCGGATGCTCGCGGTGGCCGACCCGGCCGAGGGCGTCGAGGAGGTCGTCGACAACATCGTCTTCCTCTGCTTCACCGGCTACGAGACCACCATGAACATGGTCTGCACGGGCAGCGTCGCCCTGGCGCGGAACCCCGACGAGTGGCGCCGGCTGCGCGCGGACCCGTCGCTGTCGGGCACCGCGGCCGAGGAGTTCGTCCGGTACGACGCCCCGATCCAGTACACGGCACGGCTGGCGCTGGAGCCGATCCCCGTCGGCGACCGGGTGATCCGGCCCGGCCGGTCGGTCTTCCTCCTGCTCGGCTGCGCCAACCGCGACGAGGACGTCTTTGCCGACCCGGACCGCATCGACATCGGCCGCCGCCCGAACCCGCACGTGGGCTTCGGCGGCGGCGTACGCGGGTGCCTCGGCGCCGCGCTGGCCCGGGTCGAGGGTGCGGTGATCTTCGAACGGCTCGCCCGCCGGTTCGCCACCGTCGACCTCGCCGCCGCGCCTGTCCGCGAGCCCAGCGCCCTCTTCCGGTCGTACGCGTCGATCCCCCTGGCCGTGACCCCGGCCTGACCCGGCCCCACGGCGGAACGAGGAGTCGCAGATGACACTGATCGGCCGGCCGGTCCGGCGCACCGAGGACCGGGCACTGCTCACCACCGGAGGCCGGTACGTCGACGACGTCCCCCTGCCCGGGTGCCTGGAGCTGGTGTTCGTCCGCTCCCCGCTCGCCCACGGCCGGCTGCGCCGCGTGGACACCGACGCCGCCCGGCGGGCGCCGGGCGTGGTCGCCGTGCTCACCGCGGCGGACGTGGACCTGCCGCCGCTGCCGCCCGAGGCGGGCGTGCTCAACCAGAAGATGACCACGCCGGTGCTCGCCGACGGCGTGGTGCGGTTCGTCGGCGAACCGGTCGCCGCGGTGCTGGCGACCAGCCGGGCCGAGGCGGTGGACGCCGCCGCCCTCGTCGACCTGGACATCGAACCGCTGCCGCCCCTGGTCGACGTCCACCGGGCGCTCACCGACGAGCTGGTGCTGCACCCCGAGGCCGGCACCAACCTGGTGCTCAAGCTCGCCTTCCGCCGCCCCGCCGGGCGGGCCGACGTGCACGAGGGCGCCGAGGTGGTGGTCCGGCAGCGGATGGTCAACCCCCGGGTCGCGCCGTGCCCGCTGGAGGCCCGCGCCGGGCAGGCCGAGTGGGGGCCGGACGGGTTGTGCTACCGGGCCGGCAGCCAGGCGGTGCACCTGTGGCGTGGTCAGCTCGCCGCCGCCCTCGGTGAGCCGGAGGAGCGCGTGCGGGTGGTCAACGGCGACGTGGGCGGGGCGTTCGGGTCCAAGGCGTTCGCCAGCCGGGAGGACGTCTGCGTGGCCTGGGCGGCACGCCGGCTGGGGCGCCCGGTGCGGTGGGCCGAGACGCGCAGCGAGAACATGGTCGCCGCCGGGCACGGCCGGGCCCAGCACCAGAGCGCCGAGCTGGGCGGCACCCGGGACGGGCGGATCGTGTCGTACGCGCTGGACGTGGTGCAGGACGCGGGCGCGTACCCCCGCATCGGCGCGATCCTGCCGTTCTGGACCAGGACCATGCTCACCGGCCCGTACGCCATCGGCCGCGCCCGGTTCAGCTCGTCGAGCGTGACCACGACGACCACTCCCGTGGTGTCGTACCGGGGGGCCGGCCAACCGGAGGCGGTGGCCGCGCTGGAGCGGATGGTCGACCTGTTCGCCGCGGAGATCGGCATGGACCCGGCCGAGGTCCGTCGGCGCAACCTGCTGCCGCCGGAGAGCTTCCCCGTCACCACGGTCACCCGCGCCCGCTACGACACGGGCGACTACCCGGCGGCGCTGGAGCGGGCGCTCGCCGAGGCCGACTATCCGGCGCTGCGCGCCGAGCAGGCGGCCCGGCGCGAACGCGGCGACGTGCACCAGCTGGGCATCGGACTGTCCACCTTCGTGGAGATCACCGGCGCGGACACCCGCAGCGAGTACGCGTCCGTCCGGATCGGCGCCGACGGCCGGGCCACCGTCCACTCCGGTACCTGCCCGCACGGGCAGGGACACGTCACCGCCTGGGCGATGATCGCGGCCGACGTGCTCGGGCTGCCGCTGGACCACGTGGACGTGCGGCACTCCGACACCGGCACGGTCCCGGCGGGCGGCGGCACGGGCGGGTCCCGGTCGTTGCAGACCGGCGGGATGGCCGTCCGCGAGGCGGCCCTGGCCCTGGTCGACCGGGGCCGGGAGGCCGCGGCCGCCCGGTTCGGCGTGCCCATCGAGGAGGTGGCGTTCGCCGAGGGACGCTTCCGCGCCGCGGGCGGCCGCGACGCCGGCTGGGCCGAGCTGGCGGTCGACGCCGGCGGCCGGCACACCACCGGGAGCCCCGGCGACACCGCCGACGGCGTGGCGGACCAGGGGCTGTTCGCGGAGGCCACCTTCCAGCCGTCCGCCGCGACCTGCCCGTACGGCGCGCACGTCGCCGTGGTCGAGGTCGACACCGAGACCGGCCAGGTGACGCTGCTGCGGGTGGTGGCGGTCGACGACGCGGGAGTGCTGCTCAACCCGATGCTGGCCGAGGGGCAGGTGCACGGCGGCCTGGCGCAGGGCGCCGGCCAGGCGCTCGTCGAGGAGGTCCGGTTCGCCGCCGACGGCACGCCGCTGCACGGCGACCTGCACCGGTACGCGATGGTGGGCGCCGCCGAGCTGCCGTCCTTCGAGACGGTGGCGCTGGAGACGCCCACACCGGTGAACCCGCTCGGCGCCAAGGGGCTCGGCGAGTCCGGAGCCGTGGGGTTGCCGCCCGCCGTGCAGAACGCGGTCGTCGACGCCGTCCGGCACCTGGGCGTGCGGCACGTCGACATGCCGCTGACCGCCGAGCGGGTCTGGTCGGCCATCCGCGCCGCCACGACGTCGCAGGCCCGGGATTCCGGCCGGTAAACCGTTTGAGCCCTCCCACCGCGGTCCCGTAGCTTGCCTGCGACCCAGATCCGCAGCGTGCCTGCGGCCCGTCGCAGTGAGGACAGAGGACGACACCGCGTGACCCCGCCTGCTCTCTAGACCTGACACCTTTCCGCGCTCACCGGTAGCCGACGCTCCCGTCGGCTCCGCCGGGCTGCCCTCGTGCGCCCGGTCCGCGTTCGAGGTCGCGCAATCGGCCTCGTGTCGGGTCTTCGAGAGATCAGGTCTGGAGAGTCATGTCTTCACCACCCCATACCGTGCTGCCCTGGGTCGTCCGCCGGACCAGGCTGCCTCTGCTGTCGTTGCGGTGCGTGGACTGCCGGTCGGAGTCGGCCACCACCGGCGAGGGCAGGTTCCGCGTCAACGCCAACGGCAAGCTGCTGGACGTGTGGCTGCTGGTCCGCTGCGTGTCCTGCGACCGGACGAGCAAGCTCACCGTGCACGAGCGGACGCCGGTCCGGTCCTTCGATCCGGCCGAACTCCACGGCTACGGCGTCAACGACCCGGACCTGGTGACGTCCACGCTGTTGGACCCGCTGCTCGCCCGGCGCCACCACTTCACGCTGGACTGGACCGGGGCCTGGCGGCTGGACGCCCCGTCGGCCGGTCTCGACGCGGCGTGGCCGGTCCAGGTGGCGGTCGTCTTCGCGGATCCGGTGCCGCTGCGCCCGGATCGGCTCATCGCGCAGGGACTCGGACTCAGCAGGAACGAGGCGCTGCGCCGGGTCAAGTGCGACATCCCCCTGCGCCGACCGACGAGCACCGGATTCACCTTCACGGTGCTGGCCGGGGACTAGCGGGGCAGGTGGCCGGGCGGGACGTCCGCCCGGCCACCTGCCGACACGTTCGGGGCCGGCGTCCCCTAGTCGTCGACGACGGAGAGGGCCTGCTTGGGGCAGCGGCGCGCGGCCTCCCGGACCCGGGCGGCCAGGGAACCCTCCAGCGGCTGCTCGGTGACGTGCAGCCGGTCGTCGTCACCGACGTCGAACACCTCGGGCGCCTGACCCACGCACACCGCGTTGCTCTCGCACCGGGAGAAGTCCACGACCAGTCGCATCGCTCACGCCTCCGACTTCGTCACGATCTCGAGGATGGGGAACATCATGGTGGGCACGCTGCGGGCCAACCGCAGGCCCGCGACGTCCAGGAGCCGCTCGATGTGCTCCCGGGAACGGGCGCCGCCGCCCACCATGGCCAGCAGGAGCAGGTCGTAGAGGCGACCGACGTCGAACCGGTCGCCGGGCTCGACCACCGGCTCCAGGACCAGCAGCCGGCTGTCCGGACGCATGGCCGCCCGCACGGCCGTCAGCAGGCGTACGGCGTCGTCGTCGTTCCAGCCGTACAGGATGCGCTTGAGCATGTAGGCGTCCGCGCCGGGCGGGACCGTCTCGAAGAAGCTGCCGCCGGTCACCGTGCACCGCTCGGCCACCCCGAGTTTCTGCAGCACCGGCTCGGCCTCGGCCACGACGTGCGGCAGGTCGAACAGGGTGCCCCGCAACCCCGGGAACCGGGCCATGATCCCGCCGAGGAACGCGCCGTTGCCGCCGCCGACGTCGACCATCGTGCTCAGCTCGCCCCACGGGTACGCCGGCAGCGCCGCCCGCAGCTCCAGCCGGGTGGCCGCCTGCTGGGAGGCGTCGAAGCGGGCGCTGTCGTGCGGGTGGGCGGCCATGTAGGACCAGTAGCCCTCCGGGTGGACCTGGTCGAAGGCGGCCTGGCCGGTGCGGATGCTGTGGTCGAAGTGGGCCCACGCCTCGATGTCGGGTTCGAGCAGCGGGTACGCGTCACGCAGCGACAATGGGTGGTCGGTGCGCAGCGGCTCGGCCAGCGGCGTGAGCCCGAACACCTCGGGTTCGACCTCGGTGAAGATGCCCTTGCCGGCCAGCGCCCGCAGCGCGCGCAGCAGGGACGGTGCGTGCGCGCCGGTGGCCTCGGCCAGCTCGGTCACCGGCCGCGGACCGTCCACGAGCTGGTCGGCGACCCCCAGCTCGGCGACGGCGCGCACGGTGAACGGCACGATGTAGTCGGCCAGTTCGGTCAGTCGGAACACGGACTCGATGTCGATCCGGGGTCGGGTCGGGGCCATCGATACCTCCTATCGGGACGTCAGCTCCGGCCCGGCGGGACCGGCCGCGATCACGGTGAGCGTGGGGGTGGGGACCACCCGGTCCAGGCGCAGACCCGCGTCGGCCAGCAGGTCGACCAGCTCGTCGCGGGTCCGGTGCCGGCCGCCGGTGAGCACCAGGGTGTGCACGTCGACGAGCTTGGCGACGTCGAAGACGTCGCCGGCCGGGATGATCGCCTCCAGCAGCAGGAGCCGGCTGTGCGGGCGCATCGCCTCGGCGATCCGGCGCAGGATGGCCGTGGCCTCGGCGTCGTCCCACCCCGGCAGGATCGTCTTGAGCACGTACAGGTCGGCGCCGGCCGGCACCGGGTCGAAGAAGCTGCCGGGCACGATCCGGCAGCGGTCGGCCACGCCGGCCCGGTCGAGCAGTTCCGGCGCGGCGGCCACCACGTGGGGCAGGTCGAGCAGGGTGCCGCGCAGCGCCGGGAAGCGGGGCAGCAGGCCGGCCAGGAAGGCGCCGTCGCCGCCGCCCACGTCGACCACCTCCCGGGCCTGTCCCCAGGGCCAGGCCGGCAGCACGGTACGCAGGTGCAGCCGGGTCAGGCTCGACATCCACCGGTCCACGGCCACGCTGTCGGCCGGGTGCGCGGCGAGGTACGACCAGTAGTCGGTGCCGTGCGTGCGGGGGAAGGCGGCCTCGCCGGTGCGCAGGCTGCGCCCGAGCCCGGCCCAGGCGCGCACGTCGGCGGCCAGCAGCGGGTACGCGTCGCGCAGCGACAGCGGGTGGTCGGTACGCAGCGGTTCGGCCAGCGGGGTGAGCCCGAACACCTCGGGTTCGACTTCGGTGAAGATGCCCTTGCCGGCCAGCGCCCGCAGTGCCCGCAGCAGGGACGGTGCGTGCGCGCCGGTGGCCTCGGCCAGCTCGGTCACCGGCCGCGGCCCGTCCACGAGCTGGTCGGCGACCCCCAGCTCGGCGACCACCCGCACGGTGAACGGCACGGTGTAGTCGGCCAGTTCGGTGAGCCGGATGAGGGCACCGAGGTCGGTGCGGGGCCGCGCCGCCAGCATCAACCGCCTCCACTATCGCGTGTCTTGTATCTCGCGTATCTGCACACTAGCTTGTGTTGCGGGTCGCTGTCACCGTCGCCGCGGGAGGCGTTCATGCTGGACGGATGTGTGAGCTGGCCGCCGGAGCTGGCCGAGCGGTACCGGGCCGAGGGCTACTGGCGCGGCGAGGTGCTCTCCGACCTGGGTCGGGAGTGGGCGCGCACGGACCCGGGGCGCACCGCCCTGGTGACCGCCGACCAGCGGGTCACCTACGGCGACCTCGACCGCCGCGCCGACCGGCTGGCCGCCGGGTTCCAGGCCCGCGGCATCGGCCGGCACGACCGCGTGGTGGTCCAACTGCCCAACGGTGTCGAGTTCGTCGTGGTGTGCCTGGCGCTGTTCCGCCTGGGCGCCCTGCCGGTGCTGGCGCTGCCGGCCCACCGCCGCGCCGAGATCGGCCACCTGTGCGCACACACCGAGGCCGTCGCGTACGTGACCGTCGACCAGGTGCAGGGGTTCGACCTGCGCAAGCTCGCCGCCGACGTCCGCGCCGAGACGCCGTCGCTGCGGGAGGTGTTCGTCGTCGGCGACCCCGGCGAGTTCACCGCCCTGTCGACCGTGGACGCCGAACCGGTCGCGCTGCCCGCGCCGGACCCGTCCGACGTGGCGTTCTTCCTGCTCTCCGGCGGGTCGACGGGCCTGCCGAAGCTGATCCCGCGCACCCACGACGACTACGCGTACCAGTTGCGGGCGACCGCCGCCGCCATGGGCTTCGACGCGGGCGGGACGTACCTCGCCGCGCTGCCGGTCGCCCACAACGCGGCGCTCGGCTGCCCGGGCGTGCTCGGCGCGCTGCGCGTCGGCGCCACCGCCGTGCTGGCCGGCAGCCCCAGCCCCGACGAGGCGTTCCGGCTGATCGCCCGGGAGAAGGTCACGCTGACCACCCTCATGCCGGCGTTCCTGCCGCTGTGGGCCGACCTCGCGCCGGTGCTCGGCGCCGACCTGTCCGGCCTGGTCGTCGAGGTGGGCGGCGCGAACCTCAGCCCGGAGGTGGCCGCCCGGGCGACCCGCGAGCTGGGGATCCGGCTCGCGCACTTCTTCGGCATGGCCGAGGGCCCGCTGTGCTGCACGCGCCCGGACGACCCGCCGGAACTCGCCGCGCACACCCAGGGCCGTCCGCTGTCGCCCGCCGACGAGTTCCGGGTGGTCGACGACGACGGCCGGGAGGTCCCCGCCGGCGAGGTGGGCGAGCTGACCGTGCAGGGCCCCACCACCCTGCGCGGCTACTACCGGGTGCCCGAGTACAACGCCCGTACCTTCACCCCGGACGGCTTCCTGCGCACCGGCGACCTGGTCCGCTGGACCCCGACCGGCGAGCTGGTCGTGGTGGGCCGGATCAAGGAGGTCGTCAACCGGGGTGGCGAGAAGGTGCCCGCCGGCGAGGTGGAGGAGCACCTGCTCGCCCACCCCGCGGTCCGCGAGGTCGCGGTGCTCGCCGTGCCCGACCGGGTGCTCGGGGAGAAGACCTGCGCCGTCGTGGTGCCGCGCGGGGACGCCCCGACGCTCGGGCAGCTGCGCGACTTCCTCACCACCCGCGGGCTGGCCGGCTACAAGCTGCCCGACCGGTTGGAGCTGCGCACGTCGCTGCCGTACACCGGGGTGGGCAAGGTGGACAAGCGGGCGCTCGGCGCCGAACTGGCGGGCTGACGCGTAGCGGAAGGGGCCGCCGGCACCCGCCGGCGGCCCCTTCCTCGTGTGCCGGCGTCCTAGCCGGTCAGGTGGTAGAGCCGGTGGAAACGGTCGTCCACCGGCACGATCTGCACGTCCGCGAAGCCGGCCTCCGTGGCGAACGCGCGGACCATGGCCGGGCGCAGGGCCGTTCCGGTGCCGGCCGAGTCCGGCCCGGCCAGGCAGGCCGGCAGGCAGTGCAGCACGCTGGTGGCGTACTGGAACCGCTCGATCTCGTCGCCGGGAGCGACGAACCGGTGCGCGACCTTGGCGTCGAGCACCAGCACCGCGCCCCCGTCGGCGCGCAGCCGGCGGCAGGCGCGCAGCACCGGCACCGGCTGGCTCATCTCGTGCAACGCGTCGAACACGCAGACCAGGTCGTACCGGCCGGCCAGCTCCGGGTCGGCGGCGTCGCGCCGGTGGAAGCGGACCCGGTCGGCCACGCCGGCCGCCTCGGCGTTCGCGGTCGCCGCCGCGAGCGTCGCCGCGTCCAGGTCGTAGCCGTCGACCCGCGCGAGCGGGTACGCCCGGGCCAGCGCGATCGCCGCCCAGCCGGCGCCGCAGCCGACGTCGGCGATCCGGCTCGGCCCGCCCGCGAGCCGGCCGTGGATCTCCGGCAGCGCGGTGGCCAGCCAGCCGGGCAGGGCGTGGGTGAACAGCGCCCGGTTGGCGCCGGAGTGCCCCTCGCGCCAGTCGTCGCCGTACGCCTCGTCCGGCACGCCGGCGCCGGTCCGGTACGCCTCGAGCAGCGCCGGCAACGCCCCGGCCACCCCGCCCAGCGGCAGCATCGTGAGCGACACCAGCGAGAGCGGGCTGTCCGAGGCCAGCAGCACCTCGGCGTGCCCCGGCGGCAGCCGGTAGACCCGGCGGTCGGGCGGGGCCGCCACGTCGTCCACCTCGATGAAGCCCGCCACGGCCTGCTGTTCGAGCCACTCGCGCGCGTACCGGGCGTCGATCCCGGCGCGCGCGCAGAGGTCGGCCACGGTGGCCGGGCCCCGGTGCAGCGCCTCGTACAGTCCCAGCCGGACGCCCAGGTAGCCGGAGAGCAGTTCCTGGGTGTGGAGCATAGCGAGGAACAGCCGCAGGGACAGGGCCCTGGCCCGCTGCTGCTCGCCGTCCCCGCCGGCGGGCCCGTGCCGCGCCGCCGCGCCCGGGGCCAGCCCGGTACGCGCGGTCAACTGGCCAGCTCGCCGCGGTCCCGCAGGATGCCCGTCACGTGGTCGACGACCGCGTCGATGGTGACGATCTTGCGGGCGGTGGTCTCGTCGATCGGCGGCAGCTCGAACTCGTCCTCCAGGGTGAACGCGAGTTCCAGCAGGGCGAGGGAGTGGAACCCCAGGTCCTCGACCAGCCGCGAGTCACCCGCTCCCTCGATCTGCTCCGGGTTCGGCGCCAGTTCGGTGACGATCGCCGTGACCGACTCGCGCACCTCCTCCTCGGTACGCGTCCCGGCCGCCGCCGATGTGGTCGCCTCGGTCATTCCCGCCTCCTGTCCGGACGTCGCTTCAGGACGCCGTCGTGGTCTGCTCGGTCTGGTTCCGCTGCCCGGCCGTGGTGACCACGGTGCCGGGCAACCGGTCGTCGACGAACGCCTGCCAGAGCTGGCGTCGCTTGGGTTTGCCGCTGGAGGTGCGGGGGATCGTGCCGCGCGGCGCGTCCACGATGACCACCTGCGCGCCCTCCGCCCGCCGGCGCAGCTCCCGCTCGGCCTGGGCCAGCCATTCCGGTCGGGCCTGCTCGAACACGGCCACGACGGTCGCCGTGCCGGCCCGGTGGCCCAGCAGCGCGGCCATCCGCTGGGCCGGCACGCCCGGCCGGCCCAGGGCCCATTCGAGGTCCTCGGCGAACACCGCCCGACCCCGGACCTTCATGCTGTCGCCCAGCCGGCCGAGCACGTGCAGCTGGCCCTCGTGCAGGAAGCCGGCGTCGGCGGTGCGCAGCACGCCGCCGCCGAGCGCGGTCTGGGAGGCCGAGTCGGCCTCGTTGACGTACCCCTGGGCGACGGACGGGCCGCGCACCTCGATCTCGCCGACCACGCCGTCGGGCACCGGCTCGCCGGACTCGTCGACGATGCGCACCCGCACGCCGGCCAGCGGCCGGCCGCAGCCCACCACCGGGTACGCGTCGGCGCCCGCGGCGGGCTCGCCGTCGTCGGCCACGGCCCGGGCGCCCGGGCGCAGCCGGTCCGGCCGCAGGTCGACGCTGCGGTACAGCTCGTCCAGCGGCAGGCCGGTGACGGCCAGGGTCGCCTCGGCGAGCCCGTACGCGGGCAGCAGCGCCCGCGGGTCGAAGCCGTGCGGGGCGAGCAGCGCGCTGAACCGGCGCAGCGCCTCGACGTCGATGCGTTCGGCGCCGACGATCACCGCGCGCCAGGCGGAGAAGTCCAGCCCCGCCAGGGCCTCCGGGCGCACCCGGCGGGCGATGTACTCCAGGCCGAAGTTCGGCATCGACGTCAGCCGCGCCCCGCGCTCGCCGAAGCAGCGCAGGTAGCGGCCGGGGTTGCGGACGAACTCCTCGGGCGGCATCAGCCACAGGTCGCTGGTGTTGACCACGGGGGTGACGAGGCAGCCGATGAGCCCCATGTCGTGGTGCACGGGCAGCCAGGACGCGGTCGGGTCGTCCGGGGTCATGGCCAGCCACTGCCGGATCGCCGCGACGTTGGCGGCGAGCGCCGTGTGCGGCACCCGCACCCCCCGGGCGCGGCCGCTGGAACCCGATGTGAACTGGAGCAGGGCGAGGGGGCCGGGCGTGACGTCCGCGGCCCGGGCACCGCCGCCGGCCTCGACCAGCTCGTCGGCGCGGAGCACCGGGCGGACACCGGCCGCCGTGGCCAGCGGCTCGATGGCCGCGGTCAGCGCGGCGGCGCAGACGACCACCCGGGGAGCGGCGGCGCGCAGCAGGCCGCGCACGTGGTCGCCGTAGACCTCGCGGTCCTGGAACGCCAGCGGCGGGGCGATCGGCGAGGGCGCCGCGCCGGCGGCCATCGCGGCGAACAGCGTGGCCACGAAGTCGGGGCCGGCCGGCTCGACGATCGAGACGACGTCGCCCGGCACGACACCCACCGCCCGCAGACCGGCCAGGATCGTGCGGGTGCGGTCGGCCAGTTCGGCGTACGACAGGAAGGTCCAGTCGTCGCCGGCGGCGGCGAAGTGGACGCCCCGGTCCCGCCGGGGCCGCTCCAGCCAGTCCAGCAGCGGCGAACCCGACCCCGCGCGTGCGCTCATCGGCCCGTCACCTCCTCCCCAGTACGTCTATCCGAGATTGATAGCAGATACAAGGCTAAACAAGATACGAGTGAGACGATAGAGTGCAGTCGTGACCAGTACGCTGCCCCGGGTCGACGGACTGCTCCCCACGCTCGCCGAACGGGCACCGGAGATAGACCGGGCCGGCCGCGTCCCCGACGACCTCATCGCCGACCTCACCGGGGCGGGATGCCTGCGGATGCTGGTGCCGGCGGCGTACGGCGGCGCCGACCTGCCGCTGGCCGAGGCGCTGCGGGTCATCGAGCAGCTGTCCACGGCGGACGCCTCCACCGGCTGGCTGGTCGGCCAGGTCGGCCTGGCGCACCTGCTGTTCGCCTGCTTCCCCGAGGCCGCCCGGAACGAGATCTACGCCGACGGCCCGGACGTGCTCGGCGCCGGCGCGGTCGCGCCGAAGGGCCGGGCGGCCCCGGACGGCGCCGGCGGCTGGCGGGTCAACGGCCAGTGGCCGTTCGTCACGGGAAGCCCCCAGGCGAGCTGGATCTACCTGAACTGCATCGTGCTGGACGGGCGCACCCCCCGCACCCTGCCCAACGGCGCGCCGCTGACCCGCATGGTGCTCTTCCCCGCGGCCGAGCTGCAGCAGCTCGACACGTGGCAGGTGCTCGGCCTGCGCGGCACCGCGAGCCAGGACGTGCGCGCGGTGAACCTGACCTGCCCGGAGCACCGGGGGTTCAGCCTGGTCGGCGACGGCGACGACGTGCGCCGCACCGTGTTCCGGATCGCCCAGGCAGGGCTGCTCATCGCCGCCGTCGACATCGGCATCGCACAGGGCGCCGTGCAGGACGCCGCGGACCAGGCGGCGGCCGGCCGCCGCCGGACGTTCAGCACCCGCGCGCTCGCCGACTCCCCCGTCTTCCACGACCGCCTCGGGGAGGCCCACGTGGCGCTGCGGGCGGCCCGGGCGCTGCTGTACCGGGAGGCCGAGAACGCCTGGGAGACCGCGCGGCGGGGCGAGGTGCTCAGCCCGCTGGACCGGGCCTGCCTGCGGGCCACGGCCACGCAGGTCACGGCCACCGCGCACCAGGCGGTGCAGACGGCGTACGCGCTGGCGGGCGCGTCGACCGTCTTCGACTCGTCGTCGTTGCAGCGGCGGCTGCGCGACATCAACACCGCGACCCAGCACTTCGTCAACGGCCGGGACAGCTACGCCACGGTGGGTGCTCTGCTGGCCGGCGCGCAGGTCGACACCACGATGTTCTGACCGGCGCGTCGCGTGAGGGTTCCGCCCCGCGCTCGCGCGCGTACCCGCGGAAAAGTCTCCACCGAGGGTTCAACGATACGGTCGAGGGCATGACGGCCGCCGACCGCACGATCGACCTCAGCACCGCGGAGCTGCGCGCGGTCACCGCCTACGCCCTCGCCTGCGCGGAGCCCGCTCTGTCGATCTTCGAGCGGGACTGCCCCGGCGACCCGCGCCCGCGCGCCGCGCTCGACGAGGCGCGCCGGTTCGCCGCCGGGGGCCGCCGGACGAAGGAGCTGCGGGTCACCGCGCTGGCGGCGCACCGGGCGGCGCGGGCGGCCCAGGAGCTGCGACGGGACGCCGCGGCCGACGCCGCGCGGGCCGCCGGTCACGCGGCGGCCGCCGCGTACCTGCACCCGCTGGCCCAGGCCACCCAGGTCCGGCACATCCTGGGCTCGGCCGCGCACGCCGCGCGGGCGGCCGAACTCGACGCGGGCGACGACCGCGTGGGAGCCGAGCACGTCGAGCGGGCGCGCCGGCTGGCCGGGCCCGTCGTGGTCGGCGTCCTGGCACGCTACCCGGGCGCCCCACCCGGTGGTGGCCGCGCGGGCGAGCTGCTGCGCGAACTGGACGCCGCGGTGCGCCGGCTCGCGACCGGCCGATGACCGTGTCGCGGGCGCCGGGTCAGGCGCGGGCGGCGGCCGGTTCGCCCGTCGCGGTCGCCGCGGCGACGGCCTCCGGGTCCAGCGCCGGCACCCGGGGCGGCACGGGCGCTCCCGCCCCGAAGTAGCGCTCGCGCAGCGTCCGCTCCGCCGGGTCGTACGCGGTGCGGAACAGCCCGCGCCGCTGCAACTCCGGCACCAGCAGGTCACAGATGTCGTCGATGCCCTGCGTGGTCGGGCAGGGGATCAGGTTGAACCCGTCGACGTCGGCCACCTCGCACCACTCCTCCATCCGGTCGGCGACCTGCTCGACCGTGCCGAACAGGGTCACCGGCGCGTTGGTGCGCGGCCGGCGGGCGGTGGCCACCAGGTAGCGCACGTCGCCGACGGTCCAGGTCCGCTCGGGGCCGAGCCGGCGCAGGAACCCCACGAAGCTGTGGCTGCCCTGCCCGGCGATCTCCGCGACCGGCGTCTCGTCCGGGTAGGCGGCGAGGTCGACGTCCATCCAGCCGCACCACTTGGCGAGCTGCCCCTCGCCGCTCCAGAGCGCCACGTACTCCTCGGCGCGGCGGCGGGCCTCCTCGCGGGTCGGGGCGACCATCACCATGCTGCCCTGCAACGCCTTCACCGAACGCGGGTCCCGGCCGTGCGCGGCCACCAGGGACCGCAGCCGGGCGACCTGCGGGGCGCCGCTGGCCGGATCCGCCATCGTGAGGAAGACGACCTCCGCGTGCCGGGCCGCGAAGGTCATCCCCCGCCCGGAGGCGCCGGCCTGGTAGAGCACCGGCGTGCGCTGGGGGGACGGCTCACACTGGTGCGGCCCCCGGACGGAGAACCAGCGCCCCTCGTGGCCGATCTCGTGCACCCGGTCCGGGTCGGTGAAGACGTTGGCCGCCGCGTCGCGGACGACCGCGTCGTCGTCCCAGCTCTCCTCCCACAGGCGGCGTGCCACCTCGACGTACTCGTCGGCGCGGTCGTACCGCTCGTCGTGGTCGAGGTACTCCCCCAGGCCGTTGGCGGACGCCGACCGCAGATACGAGGTGACGATGTTCCAGGCCACCCGGCCGCCGGTGAGGTGGTCCAGCGAGCTGAACACGCGGGCGCACTCGTAGGGGGCGTGGTACGTCGTCGAGTAGGTGACGGCCAGGCCCAGCCGGGTCGTGGTGGCGGCGATGGCGGGCAGCACCAGCAGCGGGTCGACCGACGGGATCTGCACGGCGTGCCGGACGGCCGCGCGCCAGGAGCCCTGGTAGACGTCGTAGGTGCCGTGCACGTCGGCGAAGAAGAGGGCGTCCAGGCAGGCCGCCTCCAGCCGGCGGCCCAGCTCGACCCAGTAGCCGAGGTCCCGGTAGCCGGTGGCGCTGCGGTCGCGGGGATGCCGCCAGAACCCCTTGAACTGCGGTGACGGTGAGCACTGGGTGAACAGATTCAGATGCACGTATCAAGCATCTCGCATGGTATCTGGTATCGCAACGGTGGAACCGATACGGTGACCTCATGTCCGCGACGCCTCGGATCGACCTCGCGTCGGTCACCCGACTCACCGAACTCGCCGACTACATCGTCCCGTTCACCATCCGGGTCATGTGTGACCTCGCGGTCGCCGACCACCTGGTCGACGGCCCACTGCCGGTCGACGTCCTGGCGCGGCGGGTCGGCGCCCACCCGGGCGCGCTGACCCGCGGGCTGCGCGCACTGGCCGGGCGGGGCATCTTCACCGAGGTCGAGCCCGAGGTGTTCGGGCTGACCCCGCTGGCCGAGCCGCTGCGCAGCGACCACCCGTTCTCCGTACGCGAGTGCTTCCCGCTCATGCCACCGGACATCTACTCCTGGGCGCGGCTGACGCACAGCCTGCGCACCGGTGAGACGGCGTTCGGGCACGTGCACGGGGGCGCGCACTACTACGACCACTTCGCGAAGCACCCCTACGAGTGCGTACGGTTCGAGAAGTCGGCGGAGAGCGTCAACCCGTTCGTGCTGCGTACCGTGCTGCCGGTCCTCGACCTCGCCGCGGCCCGGACGCTGGTCGACGTCGGCGCCGGGCACGGCACGTTCGTCGCGGGCCTGCTGGCCCGCCACCCCCGGCTGCGCGCCACCCTCGTCGACCTGCCGCACGTCGTCGCCGAGGCGCCGGCCGTGCTGGAACGGGCCGGGGTGGCCGACCGGTGCGAGACGCGGGGCGGATCCTTCTTCGACCCGCTGCCCGCCGGCGCCGACGTGTACCTGCTCAAGACGATCATCCACGACTGGCCGGACGACAAGGCCGCCCGGATCCTGCGCAACGTCCGCGCCGCCGCCCGGCCCGACAGCCGCGTCGTCATCATCGAGTCGGTGAGCCGCTTCGGCAACCACGACGACACCGGCAAGGTGATGGACGTCAAGGCGCTCGCCCTGTTCGGCGGGCGGACCCGCACCGAGGACGAGTTCCGCGGCCTGCTCGGCGAGGCCGGTTTCCAGCTGCTGCGGGTCACGCCGACCTCCTCGATGTCCGTGCTCGAGGCCGTTCCCGCGCCCGTCACCGACGGACACGTCGGGGCCGCCACCGGCGGGGGCCGCCCGGCCGCCGGCGTCCCGGCCGCCCCGACGCCCGCCGGCCGGACGGCCTGAGGAGGCCCGGGATGCCGCGCCTGGACGGCCGCAACCACATCAACCTCACCGTCGTCGACCTGGACCGCAGCACCGATTTCTACCGCGCCGTCTTCGAGATGGTGGTGGTCAACGACGTCACCCCGCCCGGGTCCGGGTTCCGGTTCCGCACCCTGCTGCACCCCGCCTCGTTCGCCTCGGTCGTCCTCGGCAGCGTCGAGGACGCGGCGGCACCGCCCGACGGTGGCGCCGAGCGGTTCGACGAGCGGCGGCCGGGACTGCACCACCTGGCCTACCACGTGCCCGAGCGCGGCGACCTGGACGAGTGGGTCGCCCACCTGGACGCGATCGGCGTCCCGCACTCCGGCATCACCACCTCGAAGCACGAGGCGGGATCGCAGATCTGGCTGCGCGACCCGGACAACATCTGGCTGGAGTTCTACTGGGTCAACCGCGACTTCTTCGTCGACCGGCTCCGGCAGGTGTGGCGCCGCGAGCGGCGGGCCGTGCGGACCTGAGCCGCAACGTGCGCGCCTGAACGGCACGCCGGCGATGCGGGCGGCGGGCGTCCCGGTCCGGGACGCCCGCCGCCCGCACGTCACGCCGGAAGGTCGTCCTCGCTGCGCGCCACCACCGCGTCGCCGAGCACCAGCAGGTCGATCTCCTTGGCCCGGGTGAAGGTGTCCACGGCGTCGGCGGCCGAGTTGACGATCGGGTCGCCGGCCAGGTTGAACGAGGTGTTCACGACCGCCGGCACCCCGGTGAGCTGCCGGAACTGCTCGATGAGCGCCCAGTAGCCCGGGTTCGTGTCGCGGTGCACGGTCTGCGGGCGGGCCGAGCCGTCCACGTGGGTCACCGCCGGGATCCGCAGCCGCGCGTCCGGGCGCACCGACGCGGCGGCCAGCATGAAGCGCGACGGGTCACCCACCGGGCCCTCGATGAGCTCGTGCACGTGCTCGGCGAGGATGCTGGGCGCCACGGGACGCCACATCTCCCGCCCCTTGATGACGTTGAGCCGCTCCAGGCTGCGCCGGTCGCGCGGGTCGGCGAGCAGGCTGCGGGCGCCGAGCGCGCGCTGCCCGATCTCACCCCGGCCGCGGGCCCAGCCGACGATCCGGCCACGGGCGAGCTCACCCGCCACGAACCGGGCCAACTCCTCGTCGCCGAGACGGCGGTACGCCATGCCGGCGCCCGCCGCGGCCGCCTCCCCGGCCTCGGTGGTGATCGGCGGACCCCAGTACGCGTGGTCGATCCGGGTGGGCGCGAACGCCCCGCACTCGCGGGCCGAGACCAGCGCGGCGCCGAGCGACACGCCGGCGTCGGTGGGCACCGGCGGGACGTACACCCGGTCGAACAGTCCACTGCGGACGAGGACGCCGACCATCGTGCAGTTCATCGCCACCCCGCCGGCCAGCGCCAGCACCGGCGTGTCCACCCGGCGGCGCACCTCGGCGGCCAGGGACAGCACGGCCTGCTCCAGCCCCTGCTGGATGGTGGCGGCGAAGTCCGCGTACGCGATCGGCTCCTCGCCGGTGCGCGGCGCGTACGGGAACAGCGTGCCGAACTGCGGCCGGAGCGACTCGGCCACGGCCGGGTAGTAGGCCATGAGGGGGCCGAGGGTGGCGGCCCGCCGGGTGGGCACCTCCGCGGTGGGCGCGCCGCGGACCAGCTCGTACCCGCCCGGCACGGCCCGCACCGGCGCGCCCGGGCCGGGCCGCCCGTACGCGGCCAGCCCCATCAGCTTCCCGGTGCCCCAGTAGCCCAGCCCCGCCCACTCGGCCGCGGCGTTGTAGTAGAAGCCCAGCGACTGGTCGACCGGCCACTCCCGCAGGATGTCGATCTCCCCGTCCGCGTACCGCCCGATGGAGGTCGACTGGCTCTCGCCGGCGCCGTCGACGACCAGGACGGCCGCCTCGTCGCAGTCGCAGCTGAACGCGGCGCTGGCCGCGTGCGCGACGTGGTGCGGCACCCAGCGGACCGCGGGCATGGTGAGGTCCTCGCGGTCGGGGAAGAGCATCGCCCGCAGCCCCTCCGTGGTGAACCGCCGGTTGCGCCCGAGCGGGATGCTCCGGAAGTCCCACCCGATGGCGACCGTGTCCACCTCCTCCGGGCCGATGCCGGCCATGGCCAGGCAGGCGGCGACGGCCTCCGCGGGAGGTTGACCCACCGCGTGCTTGCGCCGGCTCACCCGTTCCTGCTCGACGAGCGCGCAGAGCGCCCCGTCGCGCAGCAGCGCGGCGCTGGAGTCGTGGAAGCCGATGTTCACCCCGAGTACGTAGCGCGCCGACATGGTCGGCCTCCCTTCCGGTGTCTGCCGGTCATCCGGCCTGCCGGGCCGCGTCGAGGGCGAGCACGGCTCGGACGATGTTGTGGTAGCCGGTGCAGCGGCACAGGTTGCCGACGAGCGCCCGCCGGACGTCGTGTTCGGTGAGCGGGCCCGGGTTCTCGTCCAGCAGGCTCACCACCGCGAGCACCATCCCGGGCGTGCAGAAGCCGCACTGCAACGCGTGGTGCTCGCGGAACGCCTCCTGCACCGGGTGCAGCCGGTCGCCGTCGGCGAGCCCCTCCGCGGTGCGGACGTCGGCGCCGTCGGCCTGCGCGGCGAGCAGGGTGCACGACTTCACCGACCGGCCGTCGAGCAGGACGGTGCACGCCCCGCACGAGGAGGTGTCGCAGCCCACCGTGGTGGCGGTCAGCCCCAGTTCCTCGCGCAGCAGGTGCACGAGCAGCGTCCGGGCGGGCACCTGCCGGCTGTCGGCGCGGCCGTTGACGGTGGTGGTGACGGTGACGGCCTCGGTGCCGGGGCGGGCGTCGACGGTCATGGGCGTACCTCCGGGGAGCAGTCGGCCAGGGCCCGGGCCACCAGCACACGGCTGAGGTGCCGCCGGTACGCGGCGGAGGCGCGGACGTCGTCGACCGGGTCGCAGTCCTCGTCGGCGCGGGCCGCCGCGGCGGCGGCACCGGCGCCGTCGGCGAGCGCGGCCTCCACGCCGCGGGCCCGGCGGATGGTCGGTCCCATGCCGGCCAGCGCCACCCGGCCGTCGGCGACCGCGACGGCCACCAGCGACCACTCCAGCGCCGGCCGGGCGAATGTCCGGTAGCTCCACCGGGCGGGCCCGGGCAGCGGTACGCGCACCTCGGTGACGAGTTCGTCGGGGCGGCAGAGCGTCGCGCCGGGCCCGACGGCCAGCTCGGCGGCGGGCACCTCCCGCGTCCCGGCGGTGCTCGCCAGCACCACGGCGGCGTCCAGCGCGACCAGTGCCAGCGGCAGGTCGGCGGCCGGGTCCGCCTGCGCGAGCGCGCCGCCGACGGTGCCGGCGTGCCGGACCTGCGGGTCGCCCACGGCGGCGGCCGCCGTCGCGAGCATCGGGGCGTACCGGTCGACGAGCGGGTCGGTGAGCAGCCGCTGGTAGCGGGTGAGCGCGCCGACCGCGAGGTGGTCGCCCCGGTGCGCCACGTACGACAGCTCGCCGATCCGGCCGAGGTCCAGCAGCGTGTCGACCCGGTCGCGGCGCAGCTTCAGCGCGGGCAGCAGGGACTGCCCACCGGCCAGCGGCCGGAGCAGGTCCCCGTACGCGCGCCGCAGCTCCAGCGCCTCGGCCAGGTCCGCGGCCCGGTGGTAGCGCACGCTCGCCGGGATCACGGGCCGGCCGCCGACCAGGTGGGCACCGGGCTGCGGTGCGTGGCGCGCAGGATGGTCTCGATCAGCTGGTGACGCCGCGGCAGCAGGTAGAAGTGGCCGCCGGGGAACGTGTGCAGCGTGAATTCGCCCCGGGTGCGGCGGGCCCAGGCGCCGGCCTCGTCCTCGGTGACCTCCGGGTCGTCCGCGCCCACGCACGCCAGCACCGGCACGCGCAGCGGCACCGGTGGCCGGGGGCGCCACGTCTCGGCGATCCGGTAGTCGGCGCGCAGGACCGGCAGGGCGATCGCGCGGACGCCCTCGTGCTGCAGCGCCTCCGGGTCGGTGCCGCCGAGGCGGCCGGTCTCGGCCCAGAGCGTGTCGTCGTCGGCGAGGTGCACGCTGGTCGCGCGCAGCCGGTCGGGCGCCGGGCGGCCGGAGACCACGAGCGCCCGCAGCGTGGAGCCGGGTCCGTCCAGCCGGCGGGCCGCCTCGTACGCGACGGACGCGCCGAGGCTGTGCCCGAACAGGACGACGGGAGCGTCGGCCGGCAGCGCGCGGATCGCGGCGGCGGCGCCCTCGGCGAGGGTGGGCAGGTCGGCGGCGAACGGTTCACCCGTGCGGTCCATCCGGCCCGGGTACTGCACGCCGTACACCTCGACGTCGTCGGGCACCTGGCTGGCCCAGGGCCGGTAGAAGGCCGCGTTGCCGCCGGCGTGCGGGAAGCAGACCAGCCGCAGCGCCGGCCAGCGCAGCGGCCGGGGGCAGCGCAGCCAGGTACGCACGGCGGCGGTCACGGGCGTACCCCGATCGGTGCGGCGTCGGCGCGTGCCGCCGGTGCGGCGTCGACCCGGGGCGTCGGCAGCACCGGCTCGGCGGCGTCTGGCGGCGGGACCGCGCGCTCGGCGGCGTCGGCCAGCTCCGCCACGTCGGACGGCACGAGCATCCGCGGCGGTACGGAGTGGACGAGGTCCGGTGGGCCCAGCCGGGCCGTGATGTCCTGCCAGAGCTGGCACAGCGTCAGGTGGTACTGGCCGTGCCGGGCCGGCTTCTCCCCGGCCAGCGCCGCCCGGTAGAGGTTGCCGAGCGCGTGCCCGACCCCGGCCGGCCACACCTCCCGGAACACCGTGCGGTAGCTGGGCGCCGTCGGGTCGTCCAGCGGCTGGGCGCTCGGCACGTCCAGGTGGTCGGGCTCGGCGGCGTCCCCGCCGGCGAAGTGCGGGCGGCCCACACCCCGGTCCTGCACCTGCTGCGGGAAGTCGGGCCGGGGGCTCCAGACCGTGGGGCCGTGGGTGCTCACCAGGGTCAGGTTGCCGGCCTCGGTGCCGATGGTGACCCGGTGCAGCAGGTGCGCGTAGTTGTCGGGGTCGGCCGGGTCCATCTGGTTCTGCACCCGCAGGGTCAGCGGCACGCCCGCGAGCACGCCGTCGAGGCTGCGGAACGGCACGTCCACCCTGGACAGCCGGCGTACCTGCTCGGGCAGCTCGACCGGCGGGGCCAGTCCCCACGGGCGGACGCCGCCGAGGGCCTGGCCGAGGATGTCCAGCAGCGCGTACGCGACCTGGAAGCCGCAGGCCGCGTCGACGTACCGGGCCGGCTGCCGGGCCAGCAGCGCCCGCGCCGCGGCGAGGAACCGGCGCACCGGCGCCGTGTGCACGTAGAACGAGTTGAGGTGGTACACCACGCCCGCCCGGTTCGCGGTGCGCAGGCACTCCACGAGCTCGTCGTGGTGCAGGGGATGCTCCTGGAGCACGTGCATCCCGCGTTCCATCAGCGCCCGGGCCACCTCGCCGCCCGGCCCGCCCAGCAGGCCGCCGCGGATCACCACGCAGGCCAGCCGGACGTCGTCGGGCACCTGCGTCACGTCGGTCCACAACGGCACCCCGTAGTGCCGGGCGCACGCCACCGACCGTTCGCTGCCGGCGGCGAGGATCCCCGCCAGCTCGAACGGGAAGTCGGGCTGGCGGAACGCCTGCAGGTACACCTGGCCGAACTTGGTACCGGCGACCAGCACCCTCGGTCTCACGCCACCCCCTCCTCGATCAGTTCGTGTGCGCCCAGCGGGCCGTCGCCGACGTGCAGCGACGTCACCGCCGGGCTGGCGCGCAGCATCTCCACGGCCCAGCCCGGGTCCACCGCCTCGGCGAGGTGGTGCACCCCGGCCGGCACGTCCCCGGCCGCGACCGCCAGCGCGCCGAGGGCCGCCGCCGCGCCGGTGAGCGCGTTCGCGCCGGTGCCCCGGCAGGCCAGGACCCGGCTGCCCGCCACGCCCGCCACCTCCACGACCAGGAGCTGGTAGCGGGGGCGGCCGAACGCGTCCAGCTCCGCGGCGCGGCACAGCCGCGCGGCCGCCGCCGCGAGGTCCGCGCCCGTGCGGGCCTGCTGCGCGCCCGCGCCGAGCGCCGCCGGCAGCCGGTCACCGGCGAACGCCGAGTACCAGTCGACGTCGGCGAGGCCGAGCCGCCGGGCCAGCCGCTCGGTCTCCGTGCTCAGGTACGGCTGCAGCAGGACCGGCTCGTCGAAGAACGGCACCGGCACGCCCGTGCGGGCGGACAGGGCGCGGCTGCGGCGGGCGCCGTCCCGCCACGCGGCCAGCGGTTCGCCGTACCCGGCGTCGCCGGAGGCGAGGAAGTCCAGGGCGGCGCCCGGCGTGAACGTGTCCCGGCCGCCGACGTAGCCGGTCATCCGGCGGGCTCCCGGCACCTGCCCGGCCAGGTACGCGGGCAGCAGCCCGGACAGGCCCGGCATCATGCCGGCGGAGAGCACCGCGACCCGGTCGGCGGCGCCCGGCAGCGCGGCGACGGCCGCGTGCAGCACGTCGTCGCCGGCCGCGTCGACGTAGCCGGCGCCGGCCCGCATCGCGGCGCGGGCCACCTTGTCGCCGATCGTGGCGGCGGGCCCGGCGCAGTTGACCACGGTGTGGCAGCCGGCGCAGAAGGCGTCGAGGCTCGCCGCGTCGGTGACATCGACGGCGTGGACCTGCACCCGGGGATCGTCGGCCGGCAGCCGCGCCAGGTTCCGGCCGCCGGCCCGTACGGTGTCGACGCTCCAGGCGAGCAGGTGCGCCAGCGCGTGCCGGCCCACACCGCCGCCGGCGCCCACGAGGGCGATCGTCCCGGACACGTCAGCCCTCCCCGGCGATCGGTCCCGCCCAGCCGGCGGGGTCGTCCGGCACCCGGTGCACGGCCAGGTCACCGAGGCACACGTCGCGCCACCAGTCCACCGCCGCGCCGTCCGGCTCGCCGGGGCAGAGCAACGTGACGTCACCGGCGTACGGGGAGCTGCCGTAGCCGTCACCGGGAACCGGGTCGACGACGGCCAGGCCGGCGAGATCCACCCCGGACTCGGTGAGCTGGCGTGCCAGTTCGAGCGCCAGCACCCCGGCCTCGCCCCGGCCCACGAGCGTCAACGGCCCGGCGGACAGGTGCCCGGCCAGCGCGGCGGCGCTGTCGGCGGCGAGGCGCTGCACCAGCGGCGCCGGGTCCAGGCCGGCGTACCGGTGCAGCCCGCCGTCCACGACGCCCCAGACGGGGCCGGACGCGGCCAGGCGCTCGGGCAGTCCGGCGTACCCGTCGAGCCGGCCGCTGCCGTCGTGCACCAGGACGTACCGGGGCGGGCCGTCCCCGGCCAGCGCCACGGCCTCGGCGGTCTCGGCCTCGGACGGCTCCTCGTCGTCGCGGCCGGTGGCGACGGCGCCCAGGTACTCGGCGAGCGCGGCCACCGTGGGGTGTTCCAGGATCCGGCGCAGCAGCTCGTCGAAGAAGACACCGGCGGCGGCCGGCACCCGCTCGGCGAGCTGGCCGGCGAGCTTCGCGGCGAGCAGCGAGTCGCCGCCCAGCCCGAAGAAGTCCGCGTCCCGGCCCACCCGTTCGACCCGCAGCACGTCCGCCCAGACGGCCGCGATCTCCTCCTCCAGGCCGGAGTGCGGTGCGGCCGCCGCCTCCTCCGGCCCGGCCGTCGTGGTCGTCACGAGGCGGCGCACCGCCGCGCGGTCGAGCTTGCCGTTGGCCGTGCGGGGCAGCTCGTCCACCACGTGCAGCACGCCGGGGACCATGTAGTCGGGCAGCCGGTCGGCCAGGTGCGCCCGCAGCTCGTCCGGTACGACACGCCGCCGGTCCGCCTTGACCTGCGCCGCGATGATCCGCATCCCGAGACCGGCCATCGGGTCGCCGGCCGCCGGCAGGTCGAGCACGGGCGACGCGCCGGCGTCGGTGAGGAGGGTCCGCCACTCGTCGCCGTGCAGGAACGTGCGGTCGGTGCCCCGCCGCAGGTCGGCGAAGTCACCGAGGTCGTCGTCGAGCCGGACGAGCAGTTCCAGTGACGTCATGATCTGGTAGTGCTCCCGGGTCATCTCCAGCAGCACGAGGTGCCCGCCGGGCGCGAGCAGTCCGCGCAGCCGCCGCAGGGTGGCCGGCACGTCGCGGGTGGCGTGCAGGACGTCCCCGGCGACCACGATGTCGGCGCTGTTCGGCGCGATCCCCTGGCCGGCCAGGTCGGCGTCGAGGTCCAGCACCGCGAAGCGCATCCCGGGCCGGTCCCCGAAGCGCTGCCGTCCGGCGCCGAGGAAGAACGCCGACAGGTCGGTGTAGAGGTAGTCGACGTCGAGGCCGTCCAGCGCGTCGAGGACCGCCTTCGTGGTGCCGCCGGACCCGGCGCCGACCTCGACGATCCGCACCGGACCGGGGAGCCGCTCGGCGAGGGCGCGGACGGCCGCCCCCGCCACCGCGTTGGCCCACCGGTTGAACAGCGCGTCGGCGTACAGGTTGTCCGACACCGCCAGCTCGCCGCCGGGGAAGAGCAGCGCGAGCGGGTCCTCGTCGCCGCGCAGCAGCGCCGGCAGCGCGGCGGCGCTGCTCTGGAAGTACCGCACCAGCTCGGCGGACTCACCGACCGACGCGGCCCGTTCGGCCGCGGCGTCCCAGGCCCGGGCGGACAGGGGCGGCGCGTCCGCCAGCCGGTAGCCGTCGTCGTCGCGCAGCACACCGGCCTCGGTGAGCGCCCGCATCCAGCGGCGCAGCAGCCGCCGGTGCCGCGGCGCCACCCGCGTGGCCCGGTACACCTCGTCGAGGGTGTGCGGGCGGTCGTCGAGGAAGAGGCCGCCGGCGCGCAGGGTGTCCAGCATGGCGGCCAGGCCCAGCCGGTCGAGGTCGTGCAGGTACGCCGCGTACGCGTCCAGGTCGACGCCCGCGACCACGCTGGCGCCGGCCGCGACGGGCGCCGCCGGGTCGACCGGCCGCCCCGGGCCGGGCTCGACGGCGGCCGGCTGGACGGCGGCGGCCAGCCGCCGTTCCAGTGGACGGTCGCCGTCGACCACGGCGATGGCGCCGCCCACCGCCGGATGCGCCAGCAGCGCCGACTCGATTTCGGCCAGCTCGATGCGGTGGCCGCGGATCTTGACCTGGAAGTCCTCCCGGCCGAGGAACTCGATGACGCCGTCGGGCCGGTACCGGCCGAGGTCGCCGGTGCGGTACAGCCGCTCCCCCGTCTCCGGGTGGGTGATGAACCGCTCGGCGGTGCGCGTCTCGTCGCCGAGGTACCCGCGCGCCAGCCCCGCGCCGCCGATGTACAGCTCACCGGTGACCCAGTCCGGTCGGGGGCGCAGCCCGGCGTCGAGCACGTGCCAGCTCTGGTTGGCCAGCGGCACGCCGTACGGGATGCTGCGCCAGGACGGGTCGACCGCGCCGACCGGGTGGATGATCGACCAGATGGCGGCCTCGGTCGCGCCGCCCAGGCTGACCACGGCCAGGCCGGGGACCAGGTCGCGGATCTGGTCGGGCAGGGTGACGGGGATCCAGTCGCCGCTGAGCAGGGCCAGCCGCAGCGACGGGATCCGCACCATGGGCGCGGCGGCGAGGTAGTCGGCGAGCATCTGCAGCTGCGCCGGTACCGAGTTCCAGAGGGTGACCTCGTGGTCGGCGACCAGCTCGGCCCAGTGCGTGGGGTCGCCGCGCCGCTCGGGCGCGGGCAGCACCAGCGCGGCGCCGCGGGCGGGCGGTCCGAACAGGTCGTAGACGCTCAGGTCGAAGCCGAGGCTGGCCAGGCCGAGGACGCGGTCGTCGGGGCCCACGTCGAACCGGGCGTTGATGTCGGCCACCGTGTTCAGCGCCGCCCGGTGGGTGATCATCACCCCCTTCGGGGTGCCGGTCGACCCGGAGGTGTGGATCACGTAGGCCAGGTCGTCGGGGCCGACCGCCCGCTGCGGCAGTGCCGTCGGCGCCGGCCCGTCGCAGTCGTCCACGGCGATCGGCCGCACCCCGGTCGGCCAGTCACCGTCGGCGCGGGCGGCCTCGGTGAGGACGTGCCGGATCCCCGCGCCGCTGAGGATCAGGTCGCGGCGGGCCGGGGGCTGGTTGGTGTCGACCGGCACGTACGCGGCGCCGGCCAGCAACGCCCCGAACACCCCGACCACCTGCCGCCACCCCTTGTCGGCGACCACGGCCACCAGGTCGCCGGGACGGCAGCCGGCGTCGGCGAGCCGGGCGGCGACCGCCGCGGCGCGGCCGGTGAGCTGCCGGTACGTGAGCGTGGCGTCCGGTGCCACCAGGGCGACCCGGTCCGGCGTCCGCAGCGCCTGCGCGAACACCCCCTCGTGCAGCAGACCGTCGGGCAGCGCGGCGGCGGTGGCGTTGACCTTGGCGCGCCGCCGGGCGCTCGCCTCGGGCAGCGCGACGGGGCTCAGTTCCTCCCACGCGTCGTCGGTGAGCGCGAGCCGGCGCAGCAGCGCGGCGTACGCGGCGAACATCTGCTCGACCACGCCGTCGGGGAAGACCCCCTCCCGGACGTCCCAGTTGGTGGCGAGCCCGCCGGAGCGCTCGATGTTCTGGCAGTCGATCCAGACCTGCGGGGTCTGGCTGATCCCGTACCCCAGCTCGCCGAAGCCCTCCACCCCGGTGTCGCCACCGAGCCCGATGGCGCTGGTGAAGACGACCGGCATGAGCGCGGCGTCGCCGCCCCGGCGGCGGGCCAGTTCCCGGACCACGTCCACACCGGAGAACCGGCGGTGGTCGAGGTCGGTCCAGAGCTGCGCCTGGATGCGCTTCGCGCGCTCCTGCACCGGCGCGTCCGGGTCCTGCTCGACGGCGAGGAGGCTCACCGAGGTGAAGTCGCCGACGATGCGGTCCACCTGCGGGTGGGTCGGGGTCCGGTTGAGCAGGGTGACGTCGATGGTGAACCGAGGATGGGCGCTCCACGCCGCGATCACCTCCGCGTACGCGGCGAGCACGGCGCCGGAGGGGCTGACCCCGTGCCGACCGGCCCGCTGCTTCAGCCCCGCCCACTCGGCCGCGTCCAGACGCAGGTCGAGGCGGCGGAACCGGGGCGGTGCGGCGGTCGCGTCGCCGCGCAGCGGCAGCTCCGGCGCGGGCGGCAGGTCGTCGAGGCGGGCCAGCCACCAGTCCCGGTCCGCCTCGTAGCGGGGGCCGGAGCGCAGCGGCTCGGTGGCCAGCAGGTGGTCGCGGAACGTCAGTTCCAGCACGTCGGTGGGCGGATCGCCGGCGTACCGGCGGCCCAGCTCGTCGAGCAGGATGTTGATGCTCACGAAGTCGCAGATCAGGAAGTCGATGGAGAAGTGCAGCACGCACCGGTCCGGGCCGCGGGTGACCCGCAGCGCGAACAGGGGCCACTGCTGCGGGTCGTAGCGGTGGTGGTCCAGCTCGGCGCGGGTGGCGGCGACCGCGTCGGCGAAGCCGGCCGCGTCGACGTCGCGCACCGCGATCCGGTACGGCGGCACCTCGGGGCGGACCTGCTGGGAGCCGTCCCGGTTGACGACGGCCCGCAGCATGTCGTGCCGGGCCACCACCTCGTGCCAGGCGGACTCCAGCCGGTCGACGTCCAGTTCGGGGAAGGTCAGCTCGCCGTAGCCGTGGCAGCCGACCCCGCCGTACGCGTAGCTGTCGCCCCGCCCGAGCAGGTAGGCGCTCTGCACGTCGGTGAGCGGGAACGGCTCGTACCGCTGGTCGGGGTGCGGGACGGCGGTGGGGACGGCGGCGTCGCGCACGACGGCCAGCACCTGCTCCCGGTGCTGGCGCAGGGCGGCGCGCCGCTGCTCGGTCAGCACCCCGGTCGGGGCCCGGAAGCGCAGCTGGCCGTCCTCCTCCCAGAGTTGGACACCGAGCTGCGCCAGTTCGGCGACCAGGTCCTGCCCGTTCATATCGTCCCTTCCTCGTACGCGCCGGCGGCGTGCCGCACGGCGGCGGCCAGGTCCGCGATCGTGGGTCGGTCCAGCAGGCCGCGCATCGGCAGGTCCACGCCGTACCGCTCGCGCAGCGCGGCGAGCAGCCGGGTGGCGAGCAGGCTGTCCCCGCCGAGGGCGAAGAAGTTCCGGGTCCGCCCGGGTACGGGGCAGTCCAGCAGCTCGCCCCAGAGCGCACCCAGCTCGGCCTCCAGCCCCGGCTGGGGCGGCTCGTCGGCCGGCGCGTCGTCGCCGGCGGCGAGCCGGGCGGCCACGGCGTTCCGGTCGACCTTGCCGTTGGGGCTGAGCGGGAGCTGGTCGAGCACGGCGACGTGTTCGGGGACCATGTAGGACGGCAGCCGGCCGGCGACGAACGCGCCCACCGCCTCCGGGTCGCATCCGACGCCGGGCTCGGCGACGATCGCGGCGGCCAGCCGGCGGGTCGCGCCGCCGACGGCGACGGCCACGGCCTCCTTGACGCCGGGGCAGTCGGTGAGGGCGGCCTCGACCTCGCCGAGTTCGATGCGGTGGCCGCGGATCTTGACCTGGAAGTCGGCCCGGCCGAGGAACTCCAGCGTCCCGTCCGGCCAGTACCGGCCGAGATCCCCGGTGCGGTACCAGCGCGACCCGTCGTGTTCCACGAACCGCTGCGCCGTGCGCTCGGCGTCACCCCGATAGCCGGCGGCGACCCCGGCCCCGCCGATCCAGAGTTCACCGACCACCCAGTCCGGGCAGTCCCGACCCCGACCGTCCACCACCCGATAACGCTGGTTGGGCAGCGGGAACCCGTACGGGATCGACCGCCAGTGCGCCGGCACCTCCCCCACCTCGAAGGCGTTCGACCAGACGGCCGCCTCGGTGGCGCCGCCGAGGGCGATGAGCCGGGCGTCGGGGCGCCGCGCGACCAGCCGGTCCCGCAGGTCCAGGCCCACCCAGTCCCCGGAGACCAGGGCGAGTCGCAGGTCGCCCAGCGGGTCCTCACCGGCCGCGGTGAGCAGCATGTCGAGCAGCGCCGGCACGGTGTTCCAGACGGTGACGCCGTGCCCATTGACCAGGCGCAGCCACGCGCGCGCGTCGCGGCGCTGGTCCTCGCCGACGAGCACGAGGGCGCCACCGGCGCCGAGCAGCCCGAAGATGTCGAACACCGACAGGTCGAAGTCCAGCGCCGACACGGCCAGCACCCGGTCGTCCGGCCCCACGTCGAAGCGTTCGCAGACCGCCGCCAGCGTGTTCACCGCCGCCGCGTGGGAGACCTCCACGCCCTTCGGCTCGCCCGTGGAGCCGGAGGTGAAGATGACGTACGCGAGTGCCGCGGGGTCGACCGGCACGGGCGCGTCGAGAGGAGCCCCACCGTCGCCCTCCGGGGAGACGCCACCCGCGCCGACGATGGTCCGGACACCGGCCCGGGTCAGGATGCGGTCCCGGCGGACGGCGGGTTGGTCGACGCCCACCGGCACGTACACCCCACCGGCGGCCAGCACCCCCAGCACCGCGACGACCTGGTCCACCCCCTTGGGCAGACACACGCCCACCGCGTCACCGGCACACACCCCGGCCCGCGTCAACGCCCCCGCCAACGCCAGCACCCGACCGGCGAGGTCGCCGTAGGACACCGACACCCCGTCACCCAGCAACGCCACCCGACCCGGCTCCGCGGCCGCCCACCGGAAGAACCCCTCGTGCAGCAACCCCACCGGCAACACCCGCGCCGTGTCGTTCACCCGCGCCCGCACCACCCGCTGGGCGGTGGGCAGCGCGACCGGCACGGCGCCGGACCAGTCGGCGGTGGCGAGCCAGGTCAGCAGGTCGACGTACGCGTCGAACATGGCCTCCACGACGCCGGGCGGGAACAGTTCGGCGACCACGTCCCAGTTGACGCTGAGCCCGCCGCCGCGCTCCATCACCTGGTTGTCGAGCCACACCTGCGGGGTCTGGGAGGCGCCCCAGATCTGCTCGCCGAACGGGAGGGACATGTTGACCAGCTCGTCGCTGATCCCCAGGGCGCTGGTGAAGACCACCGGCATGGTGGCCGCGGGGGCGCCGGTGCGGCGGGCGAGTTCCCGCAGCACCCAGATGGCGGAGACGGCGTTGTGCTCCATGCCGTCCCACATCCGCTCCTGGAAGCGGCGCACCAGGGCCAGGAAGCTGTCGTCGGCGCCGGGCCGGTGCGGGACGAGCAGCAGGGAGGTGAAGTCGCCGAGCACGCGGTCGATGTCGGGATGGACCTCGCGCCGGTCGAAGAGGGTCAGGTTGAGGGTGAGGTCGGGTCGGCCGCTCCAGGCGGAGAG
Source organism: Micromonospora globbae (assembly GCF_036184225.1). Classification (NCBI taxonomy): domain Bacteria; kingdom Bacillati; phylum Actinomycetota; class Actinomycetes; order Micromonosporales; family Micromonosporaceae; genus Micromonospora; species Micromonospora globbae. The sequence continues at coordinate 1,836,050 of NZ_CP108084.1, read as the reverse complement.
CACCTCGGCGTACGCGGTGGCCAGCACGGCGGCCGGACTCACCCCGTGGGCCCGGGCCGTGTCGACCAGGGCGCTCCACTGCGCGGGCGTGAGCCGGGCCTCGTGCCGGACGAAGCGGGCGGCACGGACGCGCTCCGGGTCGACGGCGAGCGGCAGTTGCGGCGCGGGCGGGAGGTCGGCGAGCTGCGCCGACCAGTACCGCCGGTCGGCGTCCACGGTGGCCTCGTCCGGGTGCGCGGTGAGCACGTAGTCGCGGAACGACACGTCGACGGGGCGCAGCGGCGTGTCCAGGTCGACGTAGAGGGCGGACAGCTCGGCGAAGACGGTCACGATGCTCAGCGCGTCCAGCACGATGTAGTCGAAGCTGAACGCCAGCCGTACCCGGCGGTCGCCGTAGCGGACCGCCTCGATGGCCACGAGGGGCCAGCGCGTCGGGTCGGCGATCCGGTGCGACAGCCGCTCCCGCAGCGCGGTGAGGGCGGCCTCGCCCTCGGTGACCGGGATCGTCACCTCGGGCACCTCGGGTTGGATGCGCTGCCGCCCGTCGGCGTCGAAGACCGCGCGGAGCATCTCGTGCCGGCGGACCAGGCGGTTCCACGCCTCGGTGAGCCGGTCGAGGTCCACGTCCTGCCCGTCGAACTCCCAGTACCAGTGCGAGCCGACCTCGCCGAGGGCGAAGTCGCTGGTCCGGCCGATCCAGTACGCCCGCTGCACGTCGGTGGGCGGGAACGGCTCGTACCGGTGCTCCGGGTCGGCGACGAACCCGGTGGCCGACCGGACGGTGGGGTCGAGGCGGACGCCGGCGGCGAACCCGGCGAGCGTGGGCTCGGCGAACAGTCGGCGCAGCTGGCCGCCGGCCAGCCCGGCGGCGCGCATCCGGCCGAGCAGCCGGGTGGCGAGCAGGCTGTCCCCGCCGAGGGTGAAGAAGTTGTCGCCGCGCCCGACCTGCGCGACGCCGAGCAGTTCCGCCCAGAGCGCGGCGAGGGCCGTCTCGACGGGGCCGACGGGCGGCTGCACCGTCTCGGGCCGGTCGGCGCGGTCGGCGAGCCGTTCGGTGAGCGTCCGCCGGTCGACCTTGCCGTTGGGGCTGAGCGGGAGCTGGTCGAGCACGGCGATGTGTTCGGGGACCATGTAGGACGGCAGCCGGCCGGCGACGAACGCGGTCACCGCCTCGGGGTCGCAGGTCGTGTCCGGTTCCGGGACGACGGCGGCGGCGAGCCGGCGGGTCGTTCCGCCGACGGCGACGGCCACGGCCTCCTTGACGCCGGGGCAGTCGGTGAGGGCGGCCTCGACCTCGCCGAGTTCGATGCGGTGCCCGCGGATCTTGACCTGGAAGTCGGCCCGGCCGAGGAACTCCAGCGTCCCGTCCGGCCAGTACCGTCCCAGGTCCCCGGTGCGGTACCAGCGCAGCCCGTCGTGTTCCACGAACCGCTGCGCCGTGCGCTCGGCGTCACCCCGGTAACCGGCGGCGACCCCGGCCCCGCCGATCCACAGCTCGCCGACCACCCAGTCCGGGCAGTCCCGGCCCCGACCGTCCACCACCCGGCAGCGCTGGTTGGGCAGCGGGAACCCGTACGGGATCGACCGCCAGTGCGCCGGCACCTCCCCCACCTCGAAGGCGGTGGAGTGGATGGCCGTCTCGGTCGTCCCGCCGAGGGCGATCAGCCGGGCGTCGGGCCGCAGCGCGACCAGCCGGTCCCGCAGGTCCAGCCCCACCCAGTCGCCCCCGAGCAGGGCCAGCCGCAGGTGGTCGAGCCGCTGCTCGGCCTCACCGGCGGTGAGCAGCATGTCCAGCAGCGCGGGCACGGACTGCCAGACGGTGACGCGGTGCTGCCGGACGAGACGCACCCAGGCGGCGGCGTCGCGGCGCTGGTCCTCGCCGACGAGCACGAGGGCGCCACCGGCGCCGAGCAGCCCGAAGACGTCGAACACCGACAGGTCGAAGTCCAGCGCCGACACGGCCAGCACCCGGTCGTCCGGCCCGATGGTGAAGCGCTCGCGGATGGCGGTGATGGTGTTGAGGGCGGCCGCGTGCGGCACCTCCACGCCCTTGGGTTCGCCCGTGGAGCCGGAGGTGAAGATGACGTACGCGACGTCGCCCGGGTCGCGTACGACGGCGTGTTCGAGGGCGGGTCCGCCGTCGCCGCCGGGGGCGAGCCCGCCGGCCCCGACGACGACCTTCGCGCCGGCGCGGTCCCAGATCCGTTCGCGGCGGGCGGCGGGCTGGTCGACGCCCACCGGCACGTACACCCCACCGGCGGCGAGCACCCCCAGTACCGCGACGACCTGGTCCACCCCCTTGGGCAGACACACCCCCACCGCGTCACCGGCACACACCCCGGCCCGCGTCAACGCCCCCGCCAACGCCAGCACCCGACCGGCGAGGTCGCCGTAGGACACCGACACCCCGTCACCCAGCAACGCCACCCGACCCGGCTCCGCGGCCGCCCACCCGAAGAACCCCTCGTGCAGCAACCCCACCGGCAACACCCGCGCGGTGTCGTTCACCCGCGCCCGCACCACCCGCTGGGCGGTGGGCAGCAGGTCCGGCGGCGCGGTCCAGTCGCCGTCGACGAGGTGGGTGAGCAGCCGGACGTACGCGCCGAACATCGCCTCGGACACGCCGGGCGGGAAGAGTTCGGCCACCAGGTCCCAGTTCAGGTAGAGGCCGCCCTCGCGCTCGGTGACCTGGTTGTCCAGCCACACCTGCGGGGTCTGCGAGCTGGTCCACACCGGGTCGCCGAAGCACTCCCGGACGTCGGTGTTGAACAGTTCGCCGAGGCTGAGCGCGCTCGTGAAGACGACGGGCGCGAGCACGCCCCGGTCGGACCGGGCGCGGGCGAGGTCCCGCAGCACCTCCACCCCGGAGTACGCGCTGTGCGCCACGTCCCGCGCGAACTGCTCCTGCAACCGCCGGGCCCGCGCGACGAACGGGATGTCGTCGGTGGCGTCGACCTCGAGCAGCAGCAGGTTGGTGAAGTCGCCGCTGAGCAGCGGCACGTCCGGGTGGTACGGCGTGCGGTCGTACAGCGGCAGGTTGAGCAGGAAGCGGTGCCGGCTGCTCCAGGCGGCCAGAACCTCGGCGAAGGCCGTGAGGAAGACCATCGACAGGGTGATGCCGTGCTCGCGGGCGCGGGCGGCGAGTCGGTCCCGGTCGGTCCCGGAGAGCCAGTGGTGGTGGCGGACCACCCGGTGCCCGGAGATCCGCTCCGGCGCCACGGCGACGGGCAGTTCCGGGCCGCCGGGCAGCTCGGGCACCCGCTGCCGCCAGTACGCGGCGGCGGCCTCGCGGCTGTCGGCGCGGCGGCGTTCGTGGGTGGCGAGGTAGCGCGGGTAGCTGTAGTCGATGGGCGGCAGTGGTTCGTCGGGCCGGCGGTAGAGGTGGGCCAGGTCGGCGAGGAGCACCCGGAAGCTGTGGGCGTCGGCGACCAGCATCTCGATCTCCACGTGCATGCGGGTCGCGCCGTCGGGCAGCAGGGAGAGCTGGATGTCGAAGACCTCGCCGCGGTCCACGCGCAGGCTGCGGTGCGACAGGGTGTCGCGCAGGTCGGTGAGCCGCCGTTCCCGGTCGGCCTCCGGCAGGTCGCGCAGGTCGTGCACGGTGAGACCGGGCCACGCGCCGTCGGGGGTGACCTGCTGGCGGCCGTCGTCGAGGAAGCGGGCCCGGAGCATGTCGTGTCGGCGGATCAGCGCCCGCACGGCCCGTTCCAGCCGCGACGGGTCCACGTGCCGCCCGTCGAACTCGTTGTAGAAGTGCGCGCCCACGCCACCGAGGGCCTGGTCGGCGGCGCGTCCGACCCAGTACGCGTGCTGCATCGTCGCCAGGGGGAACGGCGCGTCCGGATCGACCTCGACGTCGTCCTCGACCGGCTCGCCGCCGCCGGTCGCGTCGGCGGCGCCCGGGCCGACGAGCCCGTGCCACTGCCGGACGGTGCGGTGCTCGATGAGCTGCGCGAAGGTGAGGTCCGCGCCGGCGGCGGCCCACGCGGCGGCGAGCCGCATGAGGCCGATCGAGTCGAGTCCGCGTTCGAGCAGGTCGTCGTCGGGTGACACCGGCTCCTCGAGCAGCGCCGCGACGTCGGCGCACATGCCCTCGATGGTCAGGGTGGTCGGCACTGGCATCGCTACTCCAGGTCAGGCGCGGGGGACGCGGATCGAGCGGTCGGCGAACCCGATGAGGTCCAGTCGCTCCAGACCCTCGCGGACCCGGGGTGTGAGCAGGCCGATGTTGGCGAGGGCGGTCACCACCCGGGCGAAGATGGCCTGCCGGTACTTGATCATCAGTTCGTTGTGGGACGCGAAGTCGACGCCCTCGGTGCGGTCGACCTCGATGCGCTCCCACACGTCCTCGAGGAGGAAACGGCGCCGCATGAGGCTCGCCGCGTCGAGCACCATCTCCTCCCGGTCGGCCAGCTCGGCCCGGGTCATCTCGCGGTAGATGCCCTCCAGCGACAGGACGCCGAAGGAGACGTGCCGGGCCTCGTCGCGGGCCACGAGACGGGTGATGTCGCAGATGAGACGGTCGTGGAAGGTGCTGTTGGCCAGCCGGAACGCGGCCATGGCCAGCGCCTCGACCACGATCTGCATGCCCAGCGCCGTGATGTCCCACCGGGTGTCGGTGAGCAGGTCCTCCAGCAGCTCGGCCAGGGCGGGGTTGATCGGGTACGGCTCGGGAACCTTCTCGCGCAGGTAGCGGGAGAACGCCTCGACGTGACGGGCCTCGTCGGCGGCCTGGCTGGCCGCGTAGTACTTGCTGTCGAGGTCCGGCACGACCTCGACCAGCCGCGCGGCGACCACCAGGGCGCCCTGCTCGCCGTGCAGGAACTGGCTCACCATCCAGGACTGCAGTTCCCACCGGAACGTGTCCCACATCCGCCGGCCGCGCCGGGCCAGCGGTGAGGCGTCGAACGACGCCATGGCGAACGCCGAGTCGTCGGGCAGCGGCTCGCCGAACGGCACCTCGATCGACCAGTCGACGTCGGTGCTGGCGTTCCACTGTGCGCTCTTGGCCCGCTCGTAGAGCGAGAGAACGCGGGGCATCTCGGAGTCGTACCGCCACGTCAGTCGGGCCGGCACGGGCGTGGTCACCGACAGTCCAGACATGCGCCCAAGGTACCGACAGTGGACACAAGATGCCAGACCCTTGATGACAGATACGATGAACGGCGGTACGGTCTCACCGTGGCGCCCCGATCCCTCCCGGCCTCCGTGGGGCAACGGCTGCTCGGCATCATCGACCACTACCGCGCCGACCACGGCGCGCTGAACTGCCCCCTGCTCTGCCGGGTCACCGGCGACGTCGACCTGGCCGCCCTGGAGGCCGCGCTGACCGGGCTCACGGCCCGGCACGAGGCGCTGCGGACCACGTTCGCGGGGCGGGGCCCCCGACTGTCCCAGCTCGTGCACGACCCGCGGCCCGTCGCGCTGCGCGTGGTCGACCTGCGGGGCGAGCCGGATCCGCACGCCGCGGCCGACGCCGCCGTCACCGCCGAACTGGCCACCCGCGTCGACGTGGCGCAGTGGCCGACCCGGGCCACCGCGTGGCGGGTGACCGACCACGAGGTGGTCCTGTGCTTCACCATGCACCACCTCGTCACCGACGCCTGGTCCTGCGGGCTGCTGTTCGAGGAGCTGCGCGCGCTCTACGCCCGGCAGCGCGGCCTGCCCGCCGAGCTGCCCCCGGTGCGGTGGCAGTACGGCCAGTTCGTGACCTGGCAGGAGCAGCGACTGGCCGGTGACGACCTGGAGCGGCAACGCGAGTTCTGGCGTACCCAGTTGACCGGGCTGCGGCTGCCCCGCCTGCCGTACCGCGAGCCGCCACCGGGCGCGACCCCCGGCGTGCTGGGCGGTGACCTCGACGCGGAGGTGGCCGGCGCCATGCGGGAGCTGGCGCGGCGGCACCGGATGACCCTGTTCACCGTGGCGCTGGCCGTCTACTACGCCGTCCTGCACCGGGTCACCGGGCAGGGCGACCTCGCCGTCGCCTCGCTGTTCGCCAACCGCACCCGACCCGAGATCCAGCGCACGGTCGGCTTCTGCGCCAACATGGTGGTGCTGCGCACCCGCCTGCCACCGTTCGCCACGTTCGAGAGCCTGCTGCGGGCCACGCACGCGACCACGGCCGCCGCGTTCGCCAACCAGGAGCAGCCCTACCAGGCGGTGCCGACGGGCAGCGCCAACCTGGGCGGCCGGGTCGACGACGTGGTGTTCCAGATGATGGCCGAGCTGGCGCACCGGGTACACGTGGGCGGGACCGAGTTCGAACTGCTCGTGCCGGAGGCCATCGGCAGCCGGTTCGGCACCGAACTGGCCGTCGCGCCGCGCGGGCACGGGCTGCGGGTCCTGCTGTTTCACACCCCGCGGCTGGCGCCCGCCGACGCCGAACGGCTGCTCGACGGGTACCTCACCGTCGCCCGGGCCGCCGTGGCCGAGCCCGGGGCGCCGCTGTCGGCCCTGCTGCGCCGCTGACCGCGCGTCGCCCCCGGGGCCACCGGTCGTCAGCCGACGATGAGCTCCGCAGCGCGCTCGCCCAGCATCATGCTGGTGAGCGCGGCGGGTGCCCGCAACGGCACGGGCACGATGGAGGCGTCGACCACCCGCAGGTTGGCCACGCCGCGCACCCGGCACCGGCCGTCGACGACCGCGCCCGGGTCGTCCGCCGCGCCCATCCGCGCGCCGCCCACCAGGTTCAGCCGGCTGTACGTGGTGGCCCGCAGGACCTGGTCGAGCTGCTCGTCGTCGGCCATGAGCCGGTCGTCGACGAGCGCGAACCGTGCCACCGTCTTGGTGAACGCGGCCTGGTTGGCGATCTCCCACGCGTGCCGGTACGCCTCCCGCATCCGCGCGAGGTCGCCCTCCGCCGAGTAGAAGTTGAGGTCCACCACCGGCGGCGCGGCCGGGTCGGCGCCGCGTACGCCGACGCGCCCCCGGGAGGCCATCGCCATGTCGCCGATCATCACGGTGTTGACCTGGTCGGCGCCCACGAGCTTGTCCAGGCCCGCCCCGGCGCCGCGCGAGGTGCTCATGCCGGTGAACAGGCTCAGGTAGAAGCCCTGGTCCGGCTCGTGGCCGGGGATGCCGGCGAGCCGGGCGATGAGCTGCGTACGCGGCCAGTCGCCGGTGATCGTCTCCGGCTCGGGCACCACGAGGATGATCGCGCCGGGCTGGTCGATCACGTCGGCGCCCACCCCGGGCAGGTCGACCAGCGGGGTGATCCCGGCGGCCCGCAGCTCGTCGGCGGGGCCGATGCCCGAGCGCAGCAGCAGGGCCGGGCTGTACGGCGAGCCGGCGCAGAGGATCACCTCGCCGGCGCCGATGGTCTCCCCCGCCACCTGCACGCCGACGGCACGCCCGTCGGCCAGCACCACGCGCTCCACCTCCGCGTCCCCGCGCACGACGAGATTGGCGCGGGAGCGGGCCGGGTCCAGGTGCGTGAGCGTCGTGGACATGCGCAGCCGGTCCCGCCGGTTCTGCGGGTACATCCCGATGCCGACGGCGTCGGGGGCGTTCATGTCCTCCTGGTACTCGTGGCCGAGCGCGAGCACGGCCTCCAGGAAGCCGTCCATGGCCGGGGTCAGCTCGCCACGCGACCAACGGGTGATCGGGACGGGGCCGTCGGCGCCGTGGTAGTCGCGGTCGCCGAACTGCTGGTCGCTCTCCAGCCGGCGGAACGCGGGAAGCACGGCCGACCAGTCCCACTCCGGCAGACCCCGGGCGGCCCACGCCGCGAAGTCGGCCGCCGGCGCGCGCATCGCGCCCCGGTCGTTGATCTGGGTGGAGCCGCCGACCACCCGGCCGCGCCGCAGCGGGGCCTCCCGGCCGGCGACGACCGTCGCCCGCAGGTCCCAGTCGAAGCCGTCCTCCGCGTCGACCGAGCCGGTGCGCAGCACCTCGGGCACCGCCGCCCCGGTGAGGTCCGGCCCGGCCTCCAGCAGCAGCACGGAGCGCCCCGGATCCTCGCTCAGCCGGGCGGCGAGCACCGCCCCCGCGGCACCCGCACCGACGATCACGTAGTCGTAGCGAAGCATGGGCACAGGGTAGCCGAATACTCGACATGCCACGCCGCACAGCATGTGCTATCCGCGATTCTTCATTAGACTCACGCCCATGAACACAGGTCCGGAAATCATCCCCACGCTGCGCTACCGTGACGCGCCGGCCGCCATCCGCTGGCTGGTGGACGTCATCGGTTTCCGTGAGAACCTGGTCGTCCCCGGCCCGGACGGTTCCATCAGCCACGCCCAGCTCAGCTGGGGCAACGGCATGGTCATGCTGGCCTCCGAGACCGACGGCAGCGACGGGCGCATGGTCATGCAGACCGGGCCCGCCGCCGTCTACGTGGTGCTCGACGACGTGGCATCGCACTACGAGCGGGTCGTCGCCGCCGGGGCCGAGGTCGTGCAGAAGCTGCGCGACGAGGACTACGGCGGGCAGGGATACTCCGTCCGCGACGCCGAGGGCAACCTCTGGAGCTTCGGCTCCTACCGGCCTTCCGTCTCCTGACCCACGCCACCCGCCGACCGGGCCGACCGGCCGGCCACGCATCAGCGCGGGTGGTGGCCGGCCGGGCCCCGGCCACCACCGCAGGAACCCGGCGCGGCTCAGCGCGTGTCGCCTGGCCCGTCCAGCAGCAGCCCGGCCAGCTCCGCCCGGAAGTCCGCGACCGTACCGTCGAACGTGGCCAGCCACCACGCCCTCCGGTACCAGCGGTGCAGCGGCTGTTCCCAGGTGAAGCCGCTCCCCCCGTACGTCTGGATGGCCGCCTCGCACGCGGCGGTCGCGGCCTCGCGGGCGGCGGCCGTCGCCGTGACGACCGCCAGGTCGGCCGCCGGCCCGGACTCCGCGTCGACCGACCAGGCCGCCCGGTAGGCCAGTGACCGGGCCGTCTCGACCTGGCCGTAGACCTCGGCGAGCGGGTGGGCGACGGCCTGGTTCGCGCCGATCGGCCGCCCGAACTGCGTCCGGCTGGCGGCGTGCCCGGTCGCCGTGGCGAGGGCCTGCGCCGCCACGCCGACGCCCTCGGCCGCGAGCAGCGCGAGCGCACGCCGCCGGGTCAGGGCGAGCACGTCCGCGGCCCGGTCCGGCGCGACGAGCGGGACCGACGGCACCGCGGCGAGTTCCACCGACGCCACGGGCCGGGTCGCGTCGAGCCCGTGCGGCCCCGCGTCGACCGGGCGCGGACGCAGGTGCTCCCCGTCGACGAGGCGCAGTTCGACGCCGTGCGCACCGGCCGCGGCCACCACGACGTCCGCGGCGTCCACGAGGTGCGGTACGCGTATCTTGTGTCCGGTCACCGTGCCGTCGGCGGCGACGACGCAGGTCGGCCCGGGATGCGCGCTGCCCTTCGCCGCCGCGGACCTGGCCGCCGTTCGGCCGCCGTTCGCCGCCGCGGACCCGGCGCCCGTCCGGGCCTCCCCGCCGCCGGCCACGGACCCGGCGCCACCGTCCGCGGCGCGGATCCAGGCGGCGAGGGTGTCCGGGCCGCCCGGCTCGGCCCACGCCAGCGTCGCGGGTCGCCGCACCGGCCGGCCCGCCGCCCCCAGTGCCGGGGCGGCCAGCCCCACCGTGGCCCACCAGGGCAGCGGGCTGCCCGCGCGGCCGAGCTGCTCGGCGATCAGCGCCAGCTCCACCGTGCCCAGCTCCGGGTCGAGCCAGCCGAGCCCGACGGCGTCGGCCCACGCCTGGCCGCTCCCCGCGGACGCCCGGCCGTCGGCCAGGTACTTGGCCGCGGTGTCCCGCAGCGCCTCCTGTTCGCCGGTCAGTGCGAAGTCCATCTGCTGTCTCCTCGTGGGCGGGGCGGATGAGGTCCCACGGCGCGGCGGGCCGCGGGCGGATGAGGGATGCCGGCGCGGGGGGGCGGACGAGGCGCGGGCTGCGGGGGCCGCCACCGGTCAGTACGACCGGGGCAGGCCCAGCACCCGTTCGGCGACCACGTTGCGCAGCACCTCGGAGGTGCCGCCCTCGATGGTGTTGGCGCGGCTGCGCAGCATCTGGTGCTGCCAGTAGCGGTCCCAGCCGTCCGGCTCCCCGCCGCCGGCGAGCAGCCGCACCGCGAGCGTCGTGAGCCGCTGGTGCGCCTGCGACCAGCGCAGCTTGATCACGGAGGTCTCCGGGCCGGGTACCCCGGTACGCGCCAGCTCGGCCAGGGCGCGCCGGTTGGTCCAGCGCAGGCCCTCCAGCTCGACGTAGCGGGCGGCGATCTCGTCGCGGACGAGCGGGTCGCCGTCCCTCCCGCGGGCGCGGGCGGTCGCGACCAGGCGGCGGAACGCCACCTCCAAGCGGGCGGTGAGCGTGAAGCCGAAGGTGCCCCGCTCGTGGGCAAGGGTGGTCATCGCCACGCGCCAGCCGTCACCGATGCCGCCCACCACCGCGTCGACCGGCACCCGGACCTCGTCGAACTCGATCTCGGCGAACTCCGCCTCGCCGGTCATCTGCCGGATCGGGCGGACCGTGACGCCCGGCGAGCGCAGGTCGACCAGGAGGCAGGACAGTCCACGGTGGCGTTTCTCCTGGGGGTCCGTGCGGGCGAGCAGCAGGCAGTGGTCGGCGAGGTGGGCGTAGGACGACCAGACCTTGCGCCCCGTCACCACCAGCTCGTCGCCCTCGCGCCGGGCCACGGTACGCACGGCGGACAGGTCGCTGCCGGCCTCCGGCTCCGAGAAGCCCTGGCAGAAGACGATCTCGCCACTGAGGATGCGGGGCAGGTACCAGGCGCGCTGTTCGGGCGAGCCGCAGGCGATGATCGTCGGACCCACCATCCCGAGCCCGATGACGCCGATGTGCTCGGCCGCCTCGGCCCGCGCGGTCTCCTCCAGGTAGATGGCCTGGTAGACCGGGGACAGGCCGCGCCCGCCGTGCTCGGCGGGCCAGGTGATGCCGGCGTAGCCGGCGGCGTGCAGCGCCGACGTGAACGCCCGGACGGCGGCGATGTCGCCCCACCGGCCCTGGGGCGGGGCCCCGTCCGGTCCGGCGGCCGCCGGGACGCTGCGGGCCAGCCAGTCCCGCAGCCCGGCGCGGAACTCGGCCTCCTCGGGACTGTCACGCAGATCCATGCGCCGCATCGTACTCGTATCTCGTATTCTTTTGCAGTATCTTGGGTCGACGCGTTCCCTGCCCGGAAGGGGTGCCATGGCCAGCCTCGCGGACGACGCCGCGGTCGAACCCACCACTCCCGGCCGCTACCGGGCGCACCTGTCCGAGGACTGGTCGGTGTGGGGGCCCAACGGCGGTTACCTCGCGGCGGTCGCGCTCCGCGCGGCGGGGCACGCCGCCGGCGGCATGCTGCCGGTCAGCCTGAGCTGCCAGTTCCTCGCACCACCCCGGTACGGCGAGGTCGAGGTGGAGGTCAGCCGCGTCCACGGCACCCGCCGGGCGGCGGCCTTCCACGCCGTCCTGCGGCAACGCGGCCGGACCGTGCTCGCCGCCCACGTCTGGACGATCGCCGGCGGCCTCGTCGGGCCCGAGCGGCGCTGGATGCCGCCGCCGGACCTGCCCGCGCCCGAGGAGCTGCCCACCCTGGTCGACCTCATGCGCCGCGACGGCCTGCCGGTGCTGCCGATCTGGGAACAGTGCTACGAGGTGCGGCTGTCCGGCTGGCCCGCCGGCGGCTGGACCCCGCAACGGGACGGTGTGCCGACGATCCGGGGCTGGCTGCGGCTGCACGAACCGCTGCCGGCCGGCGCGGACCCGTGGCTCGCGGCGGCCCGCCTGGTCTTCGCCGTCGACGTGGTGCAGTTCCCCGCGATCGTGCAGGCGTTCGAGCGGACCACGTTCATGGCGCCGAGCATGGACCTGTACGTGGGCTTCCAGGGCGCGGCCGGCGCCGACGCCGGTGAGTGGCTGCTGGTGGAGGGAGAGGCGGCCGCCGCCACCGGCGGGATGCTCGGCGCCCGCGCCCGCGTCTGGTCCGACGCCGGCGAACTGCTCGCGACCGGCGGGCAGCAGATGCTGTACCGGATGGCGAGCCCCGCCTGACGGCGCCGGGGGCGCGCCCCACGTCACCGCGCCCGGCGGTGCCGGCGCTCGCGCACCACGTCACGACCCCGGCACACGCGCCACGTCATCCCCGCGACCGCACGCCGGCCGCGCCGCCCCGGACGGTCGGTCCCCGGGGCGGCGCGGCCGGACCAGCGTGTCGTGCGGACGGCGAAGCGGGCCGTTGCGTCAGGGGGCCGTGCGGCGGGCGTAGCGGCGCAGCGCCACGAGCAGGCAGATCCCGCCGAGCCCCACCACCCAGGCGGCGGTCTGGAGCACCGGGACCAGCACCGGCCCGCCCGCGGAGAGGCCGACCAGCGCCTCCGTGGCCACCGAGAACGGGTTGGCCCGCACCACCGGCTGCACCACCTCCGGGAACGCCGACACCGGCACGAATCCGGAGGAGAAGATGAACAGCAGTGTCGCGGGACCGGTCAGCGACGGCGGCAGGGACTGCTCGTCGCCCGGGCCCGAGCCGCGCCAGAGCGCGATGGCCGCCCACATCAGACCGAACAGCGCGATCACCGCGACGAAGCCGACGGCGGCCAGTGCGCCCTGCCGGAACCGGAAGCCCAGGAGCATGGCCACGCTCGTGGTGAGCAGTCCGATCAGGACGATCCGCAGCACGTCGCCGGCGACCCGGCCGGCCAGCAGCGCGCCCGGGCGTACCGGCATGGTGCGGAGCCGGTCGACGAGCCCGCCGTGCAGGTCGCGCAGGAACCCGACGGCGCTCGACGGCGCGCCGAACGCGGCGGTCGACAGCACCACCAGCGGGGCGAGCCGCTCCAGGTAGTGCTGGCGGTCGCCGTCGCCCACGATGCGGCCGAAGACCGCGTACTGGGTGAGCAGCAGCAGGACGGGGAAGGCGAACGCGTACACGAGCGCGGGTGGTGCCCGGAAGAACCGGCGCAGGTTGCGCCCGGCGAACAGCGACGCCTGTGCGAGAGTGCTCATCGGCTCCTCCGGAACGAACGCGCGGCGGCGAATCCGAACAGCAGCGCCAGGGCCAGCAACCACACCAGCGCCGGCCACACCGCCTCGTCGGCGCCGTCGGTGGAGAGCGCCCGCAGGGCGTCGACCTGGGCGGAGAACGGCGAGACCCGGACCACCGGCTGCAGCCAGCCCGGGAAGGCGTCGACCGGCACGAAGGCCGTGGAGACGGTGGTGAGCACCAGGTACGGCAGCGTCAACGCCGAGTACACGTGCTCGGGGTCGCGGGCGCCGAGCCCCAGCGCCGTGCAGCCGGCCGCCAGCACCACGGCGAAGCCGACCGCCAGCAGCACGAACCCGACCGCCGCGGCGGCGCCGGCGGTGAACCGGAAGCCGACCACCGTGGCGGCGACGAGGATGACGGCCACCGCGACGGCGGCCCGGGCCGCGTCGACGACCAGCCGCGCCAGCGGCACCACGGCCGCGCCCATCGGCAGCGTCCGGTACCGGGCGATGAGGCCGCTGCGGGCGTCACCGGCGACCATGTAGCAGGCCGACATGGCGACCAGGGCGGTGGTCTGCACGACGATCGCCGGTGGCAGGAACTGCTCGTAGGCGATGCCGTAGTCGGCCATCAACCGGCGGAAGACCACCATGAAGCCGGCGAAGAACGCCAGCGGGAAGACGACGGTCAGGCCGACGGACCGGCCGGCGCGGGCCTGTCGCAGGTTCCGGGCCGCCAGCACCGCGAACTGCTGGACCGGGCCGGCCGCCGGCGCCGCGGTCGCGCTCACCGGCGGGCTCCCGCCGGATCGGGCACGCCGGCGCCGGTGAGGGACAGGAACACCTCGTCCAGGGTGGGCCGGCGGACGGTCACGTCGTCGGCCTCGACGCCGGCCGACTCCAGCCGCCGGACGACCTCGGTGAGCGTGCCGGAGCCCGCGGCCAGCCGCAGCACGTCCTCGTCCTCGGTCAGGTCGGGGAAGGCCGCGCGCAGCTGCGCGGACGCCGCCGCCCGGTCCCGCGGGTCCTCGATCCGCACCTCGCAGACCGCGCCGCCGAGCCGGCCCTTGAGGTCGTCGGGCGTGCCCTCGGCCACGACCCGGCCGTGGTCGACGAGCAGCACCCGGGCGGCCAGCTGGTCGGCCTCCTCCAGGTACTGCGTGGTCAGCAGCACCGCCGTGCCGTCGTCCCGCAGCTGCCGGACCACCTCCCACAGGGCCCGTCGGCTGCGCGGGTCCAGCCCCGTGGTCGGCTCGTCGAGGAAGAGCACCGGCCGGTCCACCACGAGGCTCGCGGCCAGGTCGACGCGCCGCCGCAACCCGCCGGAGTACGTGCGTACGGCCGCGCCCGCGACCTCGCCGAGGTCGAAACGCTCGATCAGCTCGTCGGCCCGGGCGGCGGCGGCCCGCCGGCCGAGCCCGAGCAGCCGGCCGAACAGGACCAGGTTCTCCCGTCCGGTCAGCATCTCGTCCAGCGCCGCGAACTGGCCGGTCACCGCGATGCTGCGGCGGACCTCGGCGGCCTGCCGGACCACGTCGAAACCGGCGACCCGGGCGGTCCCGGAGTCCGGCCGCAGCAGGGTCGTGAGGCAGTGGATGGTGGTCGTCTTGCCCGCGCCGTTGGGCCCCAGCAGGCCCACCACCTCGCCGGCGGCGACCTCGAAACCGACCCCGTCGACCGCCACCGTCGCGCCGAAGGACCGGCGCAGGTCGCTCACCTGGATCATCTGTTGTGACATCGCACCACCCTCACACCAGGAATCCCCGAGACCATATCAACGCTCGTATCTGGAAACCAGATACGAGAATGGGTCAGTGGTCGACGCGGGCCGGCCGCACGACGCGCCGCCGCCGGGACGAGGCCGCGAAGGCCGCCTCGACCCGACCCACCAGGCCGGACCGGACGCACTCCGCGGCGATGCCCACGCTCGCCTCCACGTCGGCGGCCTGCGCGGTGCCGTGGCAGATCACGCACACCCCGCGTACGCCCAGCAGCGCGCCGCCCGCCTCGGCGGCCAGACCCGACCGCACCGCCCGCGTCACCCGGCGCTGCCGCTCCCGCGCCAGCGCGCCGATCGGGGAGAACGCCCGCACCGCGTCGAGGGCCAGGCCCACGGTGGCGTCCAGCGTGCGCTCGTACATCTTCAGCGCCACGTCCCCGGTGAACCCGTCGGTCACGGCGACGTCGACCCGGCCGCCGAGCACGTCGTACGCCTCGATCTGGCCCACGTAGCCGGGCATCGCGGCGAGCAGCAGGTGGGCGTCGCGGCGCACCGGCCCGCCCTTGACCGACTCGTGGCCGTTGGACAGCAACCCGATCCGGGGCCGCTCCAGCCCGAGGCGGCAGCGGGCGTACTCCGCGCCGAGCACCGCGAACTCGACGAGCCACTCGGGCACCGCGGTCGCCGTCGCGCCGATGTCGAGCAGCACGGTCGGGCCGGCGCCCGGCACCGGCAGCACCGTGGCCAGAGCCGGGTTGGTCACCCCCGGCACCCGTCCCAGCCGGACGGCCGCCGCGAGCACCGCGGCGCCCGTGTTGCCCGGCGTCACCATGGCGTCGGCGCGGCCCGCCGCCACCTCCCCGGCCGCGACCAGCAGCGAGGAGCGCCGCTTGGCGTACGTCGCGGCGACCGGCTCGTCGGCCATCCCGACGACGTCGGGGGCGTCGACCAGCCGTACGCCGGGCGGCGGGGCGCCGGCGGGCAGGAGCGGACGCACGAGCGCCCGCGGGCCGACGAGCGTCACGTCCACGGTGGCGGCCGCGGCCAGGGCCCCCGCGACCACGGGCGCGGGTCCCAGGTCGGCGCCGGCGACGTCGACGGCCACCCGCAGCCGCCTGCCCGCCGGGTGCCGCGCGGTCACCGGCGCGCTCCGCCGGTGAGCGTGTCGGCCGTGGACGTACCCCGGCGGTCGTCCGGCGGTGCGTTCCCGCCGTCGCCACCGGCGGCCGTGACCGCGCCGTTTTGGTCCGGTGTGGCCGGCTGGTCTCCGGCGGCCGGTGCGCCCCGAACCGGCGCGTCGGCCGACGCGCCGGTGGTGAGCCGGGCGCGCAGCGCGGCCCGGGCCGGCGCCAGTTCCGCCGCGAACGCGGCGAGCAGACCGGCCTGGTCCGGCCCGTCCGGGACGGCCGTCCCGTCGGCGGCCAGGTCGGCCGCGAGCAGCGCCACCCGCCCGGCCAGGTCGCCGCCGCGCCAGCCCAGCGCGTAGCCGAGGGCGGCCTCGTCCCAGGCGCCGGCGCGGCCGGGAAGGCCACCGCGGGCACGGCAGTCGGGATCGACGAGTTCGACGGCCGCGAGCAGCGCCTCGGCCTCGGCGAGGACGGCCGCGGCGGCGAAGCGCCAGGCCTGGTCGCGGGCCCACCGCCCGCTGCGCCGGGCCGCGGCGACCAGGTCGAGCAGAGCCGCGAGGAGCGCGCCGACCGCGGCCACGGCGGGTCGGTCGCCGGCGGCGGCGAGGGCCGCGGCACGCACGGCCGGGGCCGGGGCGTACGGGCGCAGCCGCAGCCGCGCGACGCGGACCAGGGGCTGCGGCGCCCTTGCGTACGCGTCGGCCAGCACCGCGCGGCCGTCGTCCGCCCGCCCGTTGCCGGCGGCGAAGCGCTCCAACCGCCACTGCAACTGGTCCAGCATGATGTGGCTCGTGCCGTCGAAGACGCCGTAGAGCAGCACGTCGCGTACGCGGGCGGCGTACCCGGACTCCTCCACCAGCGCCCGGGCGCCGAGCACCGCGCGTCCCTCGGTCACCGCCTGCTCGGCCAGGACGCAGCAGGCGTACTTGGCCACGGCGGTGACGTGCGCCGCCGCCGGGCCGATCGCGTTGATGAGGAAGGTGGCCTTCAGCGCCGTCGACGCGACCAGCACGTCGAGCGCGGCGGCCCGGAACAGGTGCTCGGCGATCGCGCCGAGGTGGACGATCGGCTCGCCGTAGACGTCCCGCTCGCGGGCGTACCGCAGGGCGTCGGCCAGTGCCCCGCTCGCCGCGCCGGAGGCCAGCGAGCCGATCCCGCCCCGGGACAGCGCCAGCGTGAGTTGCAGCAGGTTCGGCCCCTCCCCCGGCGCGCCGATCACGTCGGCCGGTGTGCCGGTGAACCGTACGCCGGAGATGTCCGCGGCGGCGGCCGGCAGCGTACGCCAGCGGGGCAGGGCGGTGACCGTCTCGTCCCGCTCGGCGAGGAACAGGCCGAGGTCGTCGGTGCCGGCCACACGGGCCAGGGTGACCAGCAGGTCGTGGCGGGTGCCGCCGTTGATGAGGTGCTTCTCGCCGGTGAGCCGGTGCCCGCCGTGGACCGGCTCGGCGCGGGTGCGGGTCCTAGCGAGGTTGCTGCCGTTGTCGAGTTCGGTGAGGAGCAGGGCGGCGGCCCCGCCCCGCCGCAGCACGGCGCCGGCCCGTCGGCACTGCTCGGGGGTGCCGGCGACGTACAGGGGAAGCAGGGCCAGCGCGTTGACGCCCAGCGTGATGGCCAGGCTGCCGCTGTGCCGGGCGGCCACCGCGTTGAGCGCGTTGACGTGGACGGCGGTGGCGGTGTCCGGGTCGAACACGGCCGTGACGCCGAGGTCGCGCAGCTCGGCCAGGACGTCGTCCGGCGGGCAGCGGGTCGCGTCGGCCGCCGCCAGCCGGCGGGCGACCTCCGGGCGGTCGAGGTGGCCGGCGAGCGCCGGCACGGGAGCGAGCTGGTCCGTCGACAGCGGACAGAGCCGCTGCCACGCCGACGCCTCGTCTGGTGTCACCGGCACCTCACCCGCGTGGACAACAGATACGAGATACATGATAGCGGTCCGTGGGGCGCCGGCTCACCCCCTGACGTACGCCTCGACGGCCGGACTCCCGGCGGTGGCGCGGGTCCCGTGGCCGTCACCGTCCCCACGGGCGTCATGCGCCGGGCCCGGCGCTCACCTCTGCGGCTTGGGGTGTCCCGGCGCTCACCTCGCGCGGCTGCGGCGTCCCGGCGCGGTCGAACTCCCCGTGCGGGGACCGCGTCCGGGCGGGTGAGCGGCGCACGAGCAGGCACCCGGTCAGCGCCGCGGCGATGCCGGCCAACCCGGCCGCCGCGAAACCGCCCGCGGGCACGGACAGGTCGACGGCCACCCCGACGATCGGGGATCCGAGCGCGAAGCCGGCGCTCTGCGCCGAGGACTGCATGCCGGTCGCCTCCCCCCGCACGGCGGCCGGCGCCAGCCGGCTCACGGCGTCGGCCACCGAGGACAGCGTCGGCGCCGCGAGCAGCCCGGCGCCGACGACGGCCAGGCACAGCAACGACCAGTCGGTGGCCAGCCCGGCGGGAATCGTCACGAGGCCGAGCAGGCCGAGGAGCAGCCACGTGGGCGCCGGCCGGGGCAGCACGCCGTAGACCAGCCCGCCGGCGACGGAGGCCAGGCCGAACACCGCGACGACCGCGGCGGCCCAGGAGACCTGACCCGCTTCCTCGAGGGCCGCGACGATGGCGAGGTCGACGCCGCTGAGCAGCGTCGTGGTGCCGAACGCCATCACCAGTACGGCGATCATGCCGGCGCCCAGCCATTCCCGGCGCGGGGCCGGGCCGGCCGCCCCGACGTCCGCCTCGCCCTCGGCGCGTACGGGCGGGTTCAGCAGGGCGATCCCGGCTCCGCCCGCCACGATCGCCGCGCCGACCCCCCACGCCACCACGCCGGGGGACGTCGTCGACGCGCACAGGATCACCACGGCCGGGCCCACGACGTACGACAGCTCACCCTGCACCGATTCGAGCGCGAACGCCGCGCGGCGCTGTCCCGCGGTCGTCATCGCGGTGATCGCCTGCCTGGTGATCGCCTGGGCCGGCACCATCAGCAGACCCGCCGCGAAGGCGGCGCCCAGCAGGACCGCGTACGGCAGGACCGGCACGCCCAGCCAGAACACGACCTGCGCGACGGTGGTCACGAGCAGCACGGCACGCGGACCCCGCCGGTCGACCATGCGGCCGAGAAGGGGCCCGCCGAGCGCCACCCCGGCGGTCAGAGTCGCCGCGACCCCACCCGCCGCCGCGTAGCTGAGGTCCAGGCCCAGCACCACGTACATCGTCAGGGCCATCACGTCGGCCGTGATCGCGGTGCGGGCGAGCAGCGAGACGCTCAGCAGCGGGGCCATGCCTGGCACGGCGAGCACCTGCCGGTATCCGGTCACCCGAGCGACGCTAGATCACCCACCGGGCTCCAGGAACTCCTTAACTTGTTGCCACCAGCATAATGACTTCTTATGGCCAGGGATCTTGAGCCCGTGCTGCTCCGCGCGTTCGTCACCGCCGTGCGGGAGGGCAGCATGAGCCGCGCCGCGACGGTGCTCGGGCACACCCAGCCCGCGCTCAGCCAGCAGGTGCGCAAGCTGGAGGGCGTCGTCGGCCGTCCGTTGCTGCACCGGTCACCGTCGGGTGTCTCGCCGACCCGGGCGGGTGAGGAACTCCTGCCGTACGCCGAACGCATCCTCTCCCTCTCCGCGCAGGCACTCACCGAGACCGGGCGCGTGCTCACCGGCCACTGCGGCGTCGGGTTGCTGGAGGACCTCGCCGCGTCCCGGCTTCCGCAGGCCCTCGCCGACCTCGCCCGGCTGCACCCCGGCGCCACGCTGGAGGTGCTCTGCCTCTCCACCGCCGCGATGCGGGAGGCCTACGACGCGGGCCGCGTCCATCTCGTACTCGACGAGGTGCCGCACATTCCCGGGCCGCCGCGCTGGACCGTACGCCGCCCGCTGGTCTGGGCGATCGGCCAGGACGTGGACGTGACCGCCGACCCGCTGCCGGTGGTGCTCTTCTCGAACACGTGCGCCTGGCGTACCGCGGTCGTGGAGACACTGGACCGCGCCGACCGGCGCTGGCGGGTGGCGTTCGAGAGCAACAGCCTGGTGGGCGTGCTCGCCGCGCTGCGGGCCGGGCTCGGCGTCGCGGCGCTCATGCCGGTCAACCTCGAGCCGGCCATGGCCTGCCACGACGCGGACGCCCTGCCCCGCCTGCCGGACGTCGAACTCGGGCTCGCCCGGCACCCCCGGACCGACGGTGATCCGCTGGTCGACGCCGTCGAGACCGCACTACGGCGCATGATCTGAGGTCCACGGCCGGCCGGCGCGCCGGTCTCCCCCGCCGAGAGAAAAGAACCGGCCGCGGACAGTCAAAAAACGAGAAACGAGGAGCGAAGAACCGCGTTCCAGCCGATACGCTCCCCTCATGGCTACGGCTGGACTGCTGCTCGCGGCCGGCGCCGGGCGCCGGCTCGGCATGCCGAAGGCCCTCCTGCCCTACCGGGGGCGACTCCTCGTGGAACACGCCGCCGACGTCCTCACCACCGCGGGCTGCCGTCCCGTCGTCGTGGTGCTCGGCGCGGAGGCCGACCGGGTCCAGGCCCGGGCGCGGCTGCCCGAGGTGGTGGTGAACGGCGACTGGGCGACCGGGATGGGGTCGTCCCTGCGGGCCGGGCTGTCCGCGCTCACCGACGACACGGCCGAGGCCGCCGTCGTCACGCTCGTCGACATGCCCGGCCTGACCCCGGCCGCCGTACGCCGGGTGGCCGCCGACGCCACCGCCGACGGCCTCGCCCAGGCGACCTACCGCGACGGCCGCCGGGGCCATCCGGTGCTGCTGGGCCGTCTCCACTGGCCGGCGGTGGCGCACGCGGCCACCGGCGACCGGGGCGCCCGGGACTACCTGCGCGCCCGGGGCGACACGGTCCGCCTCGTGCCCTGCGCCGACGTGGCCGACGACACCGACATCGATCTTCCGGAACAGGCGGTGGGTCTGGATGCGTGACCACCTGGTCGACCTGCTGACGTGGTGGGAGGCGGGAGCACCGGTGGCGGTGGCCACGGTCACCGGCACCCGGGGCAGCTCGCCCCGTCCGGTGGGCACCGCGATGCTCGTCGGCCCCGGCGGCACCGTGGTCGGCAGCGTGTCCGGCGGGTGCGTCGAGGCGGCGGTGTACGCCGAGGCCGAGGAGGTCCTCGCCACCGGGCTGCCCCGCGCGCTCCGCTACGGCGCCGGCACGGAGACGGCGACCGGCGTGGGCCTGACCTGCGGCGGCGCGATCGACGTGTTCGTGGAGCGGATCGACCGCGACACCTTCCCCCGGTTGCCCGAGGTGGTCGCGGCCGTGCACGCGGGTGAGGCGGTGGCCGTGTCCACCTGCGTGGCCGGGCCGGCGGCGTGGCTGGGCCGCCGCGTGCTGGTCGGCCCCTGGGGCCGGCACGGCTCGCTCGGCCCGGCGTGGCTCGACGAGGCGGTGGCCCGGGACGCCCGTGACCTCCTGGCCGAGGCGCGGACCGAGGTCCGCCACCACACGGTGGACGGCGCGGAGATCGCCGTGCTGGTCGCCGCCTACCCGCCCCCACCCCGGATGATCGTGTTCGGGGCGACGGACCACGTGGCGGCCGTGGCCCGCGTCGGCGCACTCCTCGGCTACCGCGTCACCGTGTGCGACGCCCGACCGGCGTTCGCCACCCGTCGGCGCTTCCCCGACGCCCACGAGGTCGTCGTGGACTGGCCGCACCGCTACCTGGCCGCCGAGGCGCGCGCCGGCCGGGTGGACGGGCGCACCGTGCTGCTCGCCATGACCCACGACCCGAAGTTCGAGCTGCCGCTGCTGCGGGTGGCGCTCCCCCTGCCGGTTGCCTACCTCGGGGCGCTGGGCTCCCGGCGCGCGCACGCCGACCGGGTGGCGCAGCTACGGGCGGCCGGGGTCGGCGAGCAGGCGCTCGCGCGGCTGGCCGCGCCGGCCGGGCTCGACCTGGGCGCCGCCACGCCGGCGGAGACCGCTGTCAGCATCGCGGCCGAGGTGATCGCCGTGCGCAACGGTCGCGCGGGTGGCCGGCTCACCGACGGCACCGGCCGGATCCATCCCCCACGCCCGTCGAGCAGCCTCGACGGCCCTTCCGACGAGGACGCCGACCGCGTTGATGTTTGCCGGTCGACGGCGATGGCGCCCGGGGCGTCCTAGCTCGCCGCCGTCCTGCGAAGTCGGTCCTCCTGCGCCGGGGGCTGACCCGAAGCCCGGCGCTGCCTTGAAAGGATCTGCCGGGATGGTGTCGTATCGGGGCCCCGCCGTTCGTGGAACCAGTGTGCGGCGGCTGGCCGGGCCGCCGGTGGTCGGGAAGGGCCTCGTCCGGGGTCTGGGAGGAGACGAGCGTGACGGAGTACCTGATCAGCTTCAACGACGAGTGGGTGCCCCCGCACACGGCGGAGGAGATACGCGAGAAGGGCGTGGCCGGCCGGGCCGTGATCGAGGAGATGCGGGCCCACGGCGTCCTGGTCTTCAGCAACGGCGCGCTCGACCGGTCCACGGCCGTGTGCAGTGTCGAGTCGGTCGACGGCAAACCCGTCTTCACCGACGGCCCGTACGTGGAGACCAAGGAGCACCTCGGCGGCTTCGCCGTCGTGGACGTGCCCGACGACGAGACGGCGCGGTACTGGGCCGGCAGACTCGCGACCGCACTCGACTGGCCGCAGGAGGTGCACCGGTTCCCTGGTCCCGGGGAGAAGTGAGCGCCGTGCCCAGGCGCGCGCGGTCCGACCTCGACGTCGCCGTGCCGCCCGCGGGTTCGTCGGCGCGCGGCGGCCCCGTCGAGGTGCGCCCCCTCCCCACAGCGGAATCCGTCCGAGCGCCGCTGGTGTCGTGACCGTCCCCACCGTCGAGCAGGCGATCACCCGTGCCCACCACGAGGAGTGGGCGCGGCTGGTGGCCGGTCTCGCGCGCCGCTTCGGCGACCTCGACGTCGCCGAGGAAGCGACAGCCGATGCGTTTCTGACGGCTGCGGAGCGGTGGCCGCGCGAGGGCGTGCCACCCAACCCCGGCGGGTGGCTCGCCACGACCGCGAACCGCAAGGCGATCGATCGGCTCCGCCGCGAGTCGCAGCGCGACGCCCGGCACCGGGCGGCCCGCCTCGTGTACGACGACACCCCCGCCGAGCCGACCGGCCCGGTCGAGGACGACCGGCTCAGACTGGTCTTCACCTGCTGCCACCCCGCGCTCGCCCCGGAGGCCCGGGTGGCGCTCACCCTGCGCCTGCTCGGCGGCCTCACCGTCGCCGAGATCGCCCGCGCCTTCCTGGTGCAGGAGGCCACGATGGCGCGACGGATCACCCGCGCCAAGGCGAAGATCACCGCGGCACGCATCCCCTACCGCGTGCCCTCGGCCGACGACATCCCCGCGCGGCTCGCCGGCGTCCTCGCGGTCGTCTACCTCATCTTCAACGAGGGCTATCTTCCCGGCGAGGGGGACGAGCCGGTACGCGTCGACCTCACCGCCGAGGCGATCCGCCTCGGCCGTCTGCTGCGCACTCTCCTCCCGGACAACGGCGAGGTCGCCGGCCTGCTCGCCCTGATGCTCCTCACCGACGCCCGGCGGCCGGCGCGCGTGTCCCGCACCGGGGAGTTGGTGACCCTCGCCGAGCAGGACCGCGGCGCATGGGACCGCACCCTCATCGCCGAGGGCAACGCCCTGCTCCGCGAGCGGATCGACGCGGTGGCGGCCGGCGGTGACCCACCCGGGCGCTACCAGTTGCAGGCCGCGATCAACTCGGTCCACACGGACGCGCCGTCCGTCCGGGACACCGACTGGTCGACGATCGCCGCCCTCTACGACCGGCTGGTGCTGCTCGACTCGTCGCCGATCGTGCGGCTCAACCGGGCGGTCGCGGTCGCCGAGGTCGACGGCCCCGGGGTCGGGCTCGCCGAGGTCGACCGGCTCGCCGAGGTCCTCGACGGCTACCACGCCTTCCACGCCGCGCGCGCCGACCTGCTGCGGCGGCTCGGGCGCGGCGGCGAGTCGCGGGCGGCGTACGACCGGGCCATCGGTCTCGCCGGCAACCCGGCCGAGCGCGCCTACCTCGCCCGCCGCCGCGACCAGCTCGCCAGCTGACCGAGACGCCGACCCCGCGCGCCCTGGCCCGCGCCCAGCCGCACATAACTGTGATTATGGTGTGCGTTGGTTATGTCGCGATTGTCCGGACTAATTATCGGATTATCGTTACTAGCAATCCGATAATTAGCGCGCGGCGCTGCGAAGAGGAGCGCGCGGCGGATCAGGAGTCGTCAGACCGACGACCGCCCCCAGCCGCAGCAGGCGCGGCGTCGGCAGCGGTCAGAGCGGCGGGCCCGGTGTCGCCAGGGCCGGAGCGCGGCAGCGGGAAGAGCGGGGGCCCGCTCAGGCCGGCGGGGCCAACCGGCCGGCGGCGGCCAGACGCCGCACGGCGGCGTCGAGCGGTACGGCGTGGCTGGTGCGACCGCCCACTCCCCTGGTGGTCGTGGCGGTGAAGAGCGAGTTGAGCAGCGCCTCCTCGACCGCGTCGAGGACGGCCGCGAAGATCGGGTCGAGGGCCGAGTCCGGGATCGCCGGCCGGGTCGGCGGGGCGGTGCTGAACGCGATCGCGTAGTCGCCACTGCCGTGGCTGTACGACGCGCCGACGCGTCCCATGGCGAAGACGGCGCGGCGGGCGACGCGGCCGAGCTGCCGGGCGTCCAGCGGC
Organism: Micromonospora globbae; assembly: GCF_036184225.1. Taxonomy (NCBI): domain Bacteria; kingdom Bacillati; phylum Actinomycetota; class Actinomycetes; order Micromonosporales; family Micromonosporaceae; genus Micromonospora; species Micromonospora globbae. Next base: position 1,811,685 of record NZ_CP108084.1, on the reverse strand, counting down.
GCGTCCGTGGCGACGACGATCATGCACGAGTTGCCGGCCGGTTCGGTGCGGTCGCGCTCCGGGATCAGCTCGTCGGCCGGCAGCGGCACCCCCCGTACGGTCAGCACCCCGCCGAAGTTGGACTGGGTGAGGGCGCCGACGGTCACCGGCTCGCCGCCGGCGCGCACGGTCCGGGACGAGGTGCCGATCCCTCCCTTGTAGCCGAGGGCGGTGGTGCCCGTGCCCGCGCCGACGCAGCCCTCCGCGACCGGGCCGCCCGCCGCTCCGGTGATCGCGTCGAGCACGTGCTGCTCGGTGACGGGCCGGCGGCGGATGTCCGACAGGTGGCCGTCGTTGGTCTCCCCGACGAGGGGGTTGAGCGACACCGCGTCCGGCCGGCGGCCCATCAGGTACGTGAGCACCGCGTCCGCGGCGCGGAACACCGACAGGGTGGCGGTGAGGACGACCGGGGACTCCAGGACGCCGAGTTCGTCCACCTGGGTCGAGCCGACCAGCTTCCCGTAGCCGTTGCCGCGGTACACGGCGGCGGGCAGCGTCCACCGTTGCGGGCCCAGATGGCTCGGGACCACCGCCGTGACGCCGGTGTGCAGCTCGGCGCCGTCGTCGACGGTCGTGTGCCCCACGAGCACGCCGGGAACGTCGGTGACGGCGTTGTGCGGCCCGGTGGGCAGGTCGCCGACGACGACGCCGAGGTCGCGGACGCGGGCGCGGGGCGGGGAGCCGGCGGCGGGCCGCCGCGAGGCGCGCTCACCCATGCGAGTCGCGGGGCCGGGGCGCGCCGAACCAGGTGGTCAGCGCGTCGAGGAGGTCGTCGGTGCCGTCCGGGCCGAGGGCCCACGCGACGTAGCCGTCCGGGCGGACGAGAAGGGCGTCGGCGGGTGGCGGTGCCGGTACGTCGGCGGTGACGAGGTCGACGCGGTCGCGCCATGCGTCGGTCAGGTCGGCGAGGTGACCGGAGCCGGTGAGGTCCACCAGCAGTGGCCGTCCGGAGTGCATGAGGTCGGCGAGGCGGGTGGCGCGGGATCCGACACGCAGGTCGAGGTCCGGGGCGAAGCGGCCGGTCAGGGCGTGCGGTGTGCCGTGGTGCATCCGGTAGCGGACGTCCGCGCCGGCCAGGAGGTCGGTGATCTGCGCGGTGGCGTCGGGGGTTTCGAGCAGCTCGGCGACGACCTGACGCAGTGCGGTGATCGCGGGTCCGGGGGACATCAGCGCGAGCTGTGCCTGGCTGTGCGTGGTGACCCGTTCGGCGGCCGGGTGGCGTTCGGCGTGGTAGCTGTCGAGCAGTCCGGGTGGGGCCCAGCCGTGCACCTGCGCGGCGAGTTTCCAGCCGAGGTTGGCCGCGTCCTGCAGACCGAGGTTGAGTCCGGGCGCACCGACCGCGGGATGCACGTGCGCGGCGTCTCCGGCGAGGAACACCCGATCGCTCCGGTACGCGGTCGCGACCCGGGCGTTCGCGGCGTACCGGCGGCGGAGCAGGTGCGGTCCCGGGGTCGTCGGTGCGGCGATCGGCAGGTCCTGTCCGAGGACCCGGCTCAGGCTGGCGCGTAGCTCGTCGATGCTGACCGGGGTCCCGTCGGCGATCGGGGGTCCGTTCCACTCGATCACCGACACCATCACCACGCCGGGCGCGTACGGCACCACCGCGTAGGCGCCGCGTTCGGTGCGGTGCCAGGCGTACAGGCCGATCCGGTCACCGCTGGGCAGGACGAGCTCGGCGGTGGACGTGCTGATCGACGAGGGTGGCACGGCCACGTGCGCGGCGCGGGAGACGACGCTCGGATCGGTGAACCCGGCGAACGGAACACCGACCTGCTTGCGTACGCCGCTGCGGGCGCCGTCGCAGCCGACGAGATGACTGGCACGCATCTCGTAGTCGCCGTCGGGGCCCTCCACCTGCACGCTCACATGGTCGTCGGCCTGGCGTAGTTCCCGTAGCCGGTGTCCGCGACGCAGGTCCACGCCGAGGTCGAGGGCGCGCCGCTCCAGGTGCCGTTCGAGGTCGGCCTGGCGGATCCGCAGGCCGTACAACGGGTTGTCGGCCAGGTCGGACAGTTTCAGGGGCAGCGCGCCGAACTGGAACGCGGGAGTGGGCTGCGGTCGGTCGCCGGGGCCGCCGAGGGTCTGGTACAGCCCCCGGTGGTCGAGGAAGCGGACGACCTGGCCGATCAGGGCATTGGCCTTGTGTTCGGTGCCGGGCTCGGGCAACTGTTCGAGCACGACCGGGCGTACGCCGGCGAGCGTCAGTTCGGCGGCCAGCATCAGCCCGACGGGACCGCCCCCGACGATGATCACGTCGTCGTTCATCAGATCCTCCCCCCGCTCGGGTTGGCGGCGCGGGCGGTGCGGCGAGCCCGCCGCACCGCCGCGTCCGTCGTCGCGGGCGCCCGGATGGCACGGACCTCCCGCCGCCAACACGCATGCGGGGCACCGTAGCGACCACGGATCGCGCCGGACGCCACTACCCCTCGTAGTTCGAGACAGTGCTCGTGGGATAATGAGGTAGACGTCGGCTGATGCGCCGTGACCATCGGCGCGGCGCCGGACGTACGCGTCAGCCCATCGCGTCGAGGACCGGCACGAGCTGTTCCTCCTCGTACGCGAGGTGCCGCTCCAACTCGTCGGTGAGCTGGTCGACGCGCCGGCGTACGTCGGCCGGGTCGGCGGCCCGGTCGCCGACGGCCGCCCTCAGCTGGTCGACGAGGTCCGCCACGCGGGCGTGTTCGGCGCGGAGCCGTTCGAGGGTCGGCCCGAGTCGCGGGTGCCGCGCGGCGAGTCCCACGAACATGCCGGTGTCCTCGTACGTGTGGTGCAGGTGCAGTCCCTGGCAGACGGCCAGGCAGTTGACCCGCAGCTGGGCGCCCAGTCGGGGTCCCGTCGTGGCGACCTCGCGGCGGATCAGTGCCAGTTCCCGACGGAACCCGTCGTGGATCCGGACGAGGGCCGCGCCGAGGGACGGCGCGTCGGGTGGTCCGCCGCTGGTCCGCTCCAGCGCGACGACGGGGATGACCCGCTCGGTCTTCGCCTGGCACGCGGCCCAGCCCGGGTCGGCCTCGACGGCGCGGGCGAACACCTCGTCCCGTTCCGATCCGGTGAGGACGGTGGCGCGGGCCCGGTAGGTGAAGGTGCCGTCCTCGACGGTGGCGGTCGGGTCGGCGAGGAGGTTGTGGAACCAGTCCGGGTGCCGGGGCGCGCCGCCGGCCGAGGCGATGACGAGGATCCGGCCGCCGTCGTCGGGCAGGTAGCACAGCGGGGTGGTGTGCGACCTTCCGGTGCGCGCCCCGGTGGTGGTGAGCAGGATCAGCCGCGCGCCCTCGAAGGGCCCGCCGACCCGCCCGCCGTTGGCGCGGAACTCGTCGATGATCTGTTGGTTGACGTCGTTCGGCAATGCATCGCTTTCGTGTGAGCAGCAGGGAACGCGCGCGACGCCGCGGCGTGCGCGTACGCGAGGTGGAAGGCGGGTGCGGCCGAGAAGAGGCCGCGGATCGCGTGGCAGCGGGGACGGGCGGGCCGCGAGGCCGCCGCGTGCTCACTCCGCGGCCGGGTGCCTCACTCGCTCGTGGCCCATGGCCGACCCGGCAGTCACGCGTCCGACCCTATTGCCGCAACCGGCCAGCGGCAACGGCATTCCCGACGCCGCGGGCGGCTCGGCCACGACGCTGACGCTCGCGGGGCTCGGCGAACCCGGGCTCGGCGGCGTACGCCTGCGCTGGTCGACCCGCTGAGCCGCCCGGCCGTCCCCGCCGCACCTCCCGGACATGCCGCCGTCGACCGAGGTGCCGCCGGCCGAGGACGCGTCAGCCCCGCGCGACGCTCGCGCCCAGGGCCTCGCGCATCTGCGCGGTGTGGGCGTCGGCGAGGTCGGGGCGGCCGTGGTACTGGGCCGGGGTGTTGTGGAACAGCGCGACGCGCCACACCCCGTCCCGCCGCACCGCGACGAGCGACTGCACGGCGTTCACCGCCGGGTTCACGTCCGCCTGACCCGGTGGCACCATCCCCACCCGGGCCCGCAACAGCGCGGCGTCGGCGCCCAGGGACCGCACCTCCTGCACCCGCCAGACGTAGGACGCGGTCGGATGGTCGGCGAAGATGGGCGTCAGGTGACCCTCCACCTCGGACCCGTCGACCTGGCTGCCGTCGAAGCCGACCAGGCAACCGTCCTCGGTGAACAACGCGGCGTACCGGCGTGCGTCGCGGTCGTTCCAGGCGGTCAGCAGCTCCTCGTAGAGCCGCTGCACCGCGGAGCGTACGTCAGCCATGCCGCCCATCCTGCCAGTTCCGGCCGCGGCGCGGGTCACTCCGCGGGCGGGCCGGTCTCCGTCAGCCGGCCGTCGTCGAGGCGCAGCCACCGGTTCACGCCGATCTCCCGCAGGAACCGCTCGTCGTGGCTGACCACCACGAACGCGCCCCGGTACGCGGCCAGCGCGCTCTCCAGCTGGGCCACGCTGACCAGGTCGAGGTTGTTGGTCGGCTCGTCGAGCAGCAGCAGCTGCGGCGCCGGGGAGGCGTTCAGGACGCAGGCGAGGGTGGCGCGCAGCCGTTCGCCGCCGGAGAGGACCCCGACGGGCAGGTGCGCGCGGGTGCCGCGGAACAGGAACCGGGCGAGCAGGTGCATCCGCTGCTCCGCGGTGAGCGACGGCGCGTACGCGGCCAGGTTCTCCGCCACGGTGCGGTCGAGGTCGAGCAGGTCGAGGCGCTGCGACAGGTACGCGACCCGCCCGTCGGCCCGCCGGATCCGCCCGCCCTGCGGCGTCAGGTCGCCGTTCATCAGTCGCAGCAGGGTGGACTTGCCGGCGCCGTTGCGGCCGGCGAGCGCGATGCGCTCCGGGCCGCGGACGGTCAGGTCGACGCCGTCGCCGGCGAAGACCGCCCGGTCACCCAGACGGACCTGCATCCGTTCGCCCTCGAAGACCGTACGCCCGGCCGGCACGGCCGTGTCCGGCAGCTCGATGGCGATCTTCTGGTCCTCGCGCAGCGCGCGGCTGGCCTCGTCGAGCCGCGCCCGGGCCTCGTCGACCCGCGCGGCGTGCGTCTCGTTGGACCGGCCGGCGGACTCCTGGGCGCTGCGCTTCAGCCCCCCGGCGACGATCTTCGGCAGGCCGGCGCTCTTGAGGTTGCGGGCGGCGGTGCTGGCGCGGCGGGCGGCCCGCTCGCGGGCCTGCTGCATCTCCCGCTTCTCCCGCTTGAGCTCCTGCTCGGCGTTGCGGACGTTCTTCTCGGCGACCTCCTGGGCGGCCCGCACCGCCTCGGTGTACGCGGTGAAGTTGCCCCCGTACAGGCGCAGCTCGCCGCGGTCCAGTTCGGCGATGCGGTCCATGCGGTCCAGCAGCGCCCGGTCGTGGCTGACCAGCAGCAGGCAGCCGTGCCAGCCGTCGAGCACCTCGTACAGGCGGTGGCGGGCGTCGGCGTCGAGGTTGTTGGTGGGCTCGTCGAGCAGCAGCACGTCGGGGCGCTTGAGCAGTTGGGCGGCCAGGCCGAGGGACACGACCTGCCCGCCGCTGAGGGTGTGCAGGCGCCGGGTGAGCGCCACGTCGGCGAGGCCGAGCCGGTCCAACTCGGCGCGGGTGCGTTCCTCGATGTCCCAGTCGGCGCCGATGGTGGCGAAGTGCTCCTCGCTGGTGTCGCCGGACTCGATGGCGTGCAGCGCCGCGATCAGCGGGGCGACGCCCAGCACCTCCGCCACGGTCAGGTCGGCGGCCAGCGGCAGGGTCTGCGGCAGGTAGCCGACGACCCCGTCGACGGTGACGCTGCCGGCCGTGGGGCGGTACTCGCCGGCGATCAGCTTGAGCAGGGTGCTCTTGCCCGCGCCGTTGGGCGCGACGAGGCCGGTGCGGCCCTCGCCGACGGTGAACGACAGGTCGGTGAAGACCGGGGTGTCGTCCGGCCAGGAGAAGGAGAGGTGGGAGCAGACGATGGACGCGCTGGACATGGGACAGACCTCGGGAAAGGTGGTGGGCGCGCTGCGGCGACGCCCGGCGGACGACAGGGTCTACGGGTGCGCGGCGGCGCGGCCGGGAAGCGGCGTCGCGCGCCGCCGGCCGGAACGCCGGGCATGTCCGGTATCACCCGGAGATGTCGTCGTCACCCACCATGTCTGGTCTCCCTGGTCTTGATCAGGTGCGGTCCCCACCGTAACAACCGGCTCCGGGACCGCGCCACGGCATTGCGCGCGGTCAGCCGGCGGGCTCGGCCGGCCGTACGTGCCGGTGCCCGTCGCGATCGGCCGAACGGGATCGGCGTCGCGGGATCGCGGGTCAGGCCGCGCGACGGCGGCGCCACGGCCACCGGAACCGCCCGGGCGTACGGTCGGCGGCCGGCGGTGTCGCGTCGGGCGCCGGCGGCGGGGTGGCGGCGCGGCGCTCGTCGCGCCAGCGGTCGACCACCGCGTCGGCGTCGACCGGGCGTACGACGACCTTCGGGCCGGTGGGCGCGCGCAGGAAGGCGACGATCTCCTGGTTGAGCAGGGCGCAGTAGGCGCGTACGGCCTCCTCGCTGGGCAGGTCGCGCACCTCCTCGGGCACCCGCTCGATCTTGCGCCGCAGTTGCAGGGGCGTCGGGAGCAGCAGGTCGGTGGGGAGCTTCTCCCGTTGCAGGAAGCTCTTGATCCACCACGACTCGTCGTACGGCATGTTCCGGCCGGGGATCGGCTTGCCGGCGCCCGGCAGGTTGTCGAACTCGCCGCGTTCCTGGGCGGCGCGGATCTGCGCCTCCACGCCGGCTTCCCACCTGCTCATCGGTCACCTCCCCGGTCTCACCGTAACGCGCCGCCCGGCGGCGGCCCGCCGGTACGCACAGCGCCCCGCACGTCGCGCCGCATTCCCGGCCCGCGGGGCGTCCCGCAGTCCACGGCCCGCGGACTGGACCTCGGTTACCGCTGCCGCCCCCGGTAGCGTCGACCTAGTTGATCAACAACCGGGGGTGCGCTGATGGTCGGTACGGGTGCGCTGGTGGGGATGGCGCTGGTGGCGTTGGGCATCGTGCTGACGCCCGGGCCCAACATGGTCTACCTGGTGTCCCGCTCCGTGACGCAGGGCCGGCGCGCGGGGCTGGTCTCGCTGCTGGGGGTCGCCGCCGGGTTCGGGGTCTACCTGGTGGCCGCGGTCGCCGGCCTGGCGACCATCTTCGTGCTGGTGCCGGCGCTGTACACGGCGGTGAAGCTGGCCGGTGCGGCGTACCTGCTGTGGCTGGCCTGGCGCACGCTGCGCCCGGGCGGCTCCTCGCCGTTCACGCCCGCGCCGTTGCCGCTGGAGCGGCCGCGGCGGCTGTTCACGATGGGCCTGGTCACCAACCTGCTGAACCCGAAGATCGCGATCGTCTACGTGTCGGTGCTGCCGCAGTTCGTCGACCCGCAGCGGGGGCACGTGGCGGCGCAGAGCCTGGTGCTCGGCCTGACCCAGATCGCCGTGGCGGTGACGGTCAACGCCCTGATCGTGCTCACGGCGGGCACGCTCGCCGGGTTCTTCTCCGGCCGGCCGCTGTGGCTGCGGGCGCAGCGCTGGGTGATGGGCACCGTGCTGGGCGCCCTCGCGGTCCGTATCGCCGCCGACCGGTCCCGGGCGGCCGTCGCCACCCCCTGACCGGCCCGACCCCCACGACTGACAGGAACAGGTCTTCGACCGGCTCACCGAGGGCTGGAGCGAGCAGCGACGCCGCGACTTCCAGCAGGCGATGACGGACCTGATCGACCGGTCCTACGCGCTCGACGCCGCGCCCGCCTCGCCGCCCGAGCGGTCGAAGGGCGACGGTGGCCGCCGCGGCGGCGCCGCCTAGACTCCGCCTCGATGGACGCCCAGCCCACCGCCGCCGACACCCGGCCCTGTGCCCACTGTGGACGGCCGGTGCCGCAGCGTGCCGGCGCGGGCCGGCCGTTCCGCTACTGCCGCGACAACGACGGCGCCTGCCAGCGGGCCTCCCGCAACAACCGCATGCGGCACCGCAACGCGCCGGGTCTGCCCGGACAGGTGGCCCGCACGTGGGAGGCCGTGGACCGGCTCGAACAGGTCGTGGAGACCCTGACCGAGGCGCTGCACGCCGAACTGTCCCCGGTCGGGGTGGAGCGGCAGCTCGCCCAGGCGCGCGCGGACGCGGCCGCCGAGGTCGCCGCGGCGCAGGCCGAACGCGACGAGGCCCGCCGGGACGCCGAGGACGCCGAGGCGGCCGCCGCGCGGGCCCGCGACGAGGCCCGGACCGCCCGCGAGGCCGCCGACGCGGCCCGCGCCGACGCCGCGCGCGCCGCCGAGCAGGCCGAGCGGGACGCGCGGCGGGCCCGGGAGGCCGACGAGGCCCGCGACGAGGCGCGCCGGGCGGCCACCGCCGCGGAGGCGCTGCGCGTGCAGGCCGAACGGGACCGGGATGCCGCCCGGCAGGAACTGCGCACCGTACGCGCGGAGCGCGACGCCGAGCGGCGCCGCGTCGCCGACCTCACCGCCGAGCGCGACACCGCCCGCGCCGACGCCGAGCGGGCCGCCCGCGAGGCCGCCGAAGCCGCGGAGCGCGCCGAGCGGTGGCGGGCCGAGGTGGAGGACATCCGCCGCCAGATCGACCAGGCCCGCACCGAGACGGCCCGGACGCGGGCCGCCGCCGCCGACGCCGTCCGCGCCCGCGAGGAGGCCGACCGGGCCCGCGCCCGCGCGGAGGCGGCCGCCCGGCAGGCCGAGGCGGCCCTGCTGGAGGCGGTCGCCGAGGCCGGTCACCTGCGCAGCGAGCTGACGGCCGCCGCCGCGCAGCGCGACGCGGCGGCCGCCGAACTGGCCGCCGCCCGCCGGTCGGCGGCCACCGCCGAGGGCCGGCTCACCGAGCTGACCGCACGGCTGCGCGCCGCCGAGTCCGACCGGGACGCCGCCCAGCAGCGGGTGGCCCAGCTCGCCGGTCAGGTCGGCGACCTGGCCGCGGCGCTGGCCCGCCTCGGCGTGCCGCCCCCGTCCACTCCGGACGCGAGCCCCACGGCCGGCTGAACCGCCGCAGGCCGCCCGGGGTGATCCGTGTGCTGGGACGGCGCCCGGGCGGGCGACGCCGGTGACCTCGGCGCGGGAGGATGGCCGGGTGGGCAAGACACACGAGCGCATCGAGGGCCGGCTGCGGTCCTTCATCGAAGAGCAGCCGATGTTCTTCACCGCCACCGCGCCGCTGGCCGGTGACGGCACCATCAACCTCTCCCCGAAGGGCCTGCGCGGGTCGTGGGCGGTGCTCGACGAGCGCACCGTGGCGTACCTCGACTTCGCCGGCAGCAACGCCGAGACGATCGCCCACCTGCGGGAGAACGGCCGCATCACGCTCATGTGGTGCGCGTTCCAGGGGCCGCCGAACATCGTGCGGGTGCACGGCCGCGGCGAGCCGGTGTTCCGCGACGATCCCCGCTGGCGGGAGCTGATCGGTCACTTCCCCGACATCGACCCGAGCGTGCACGGCCTGCGGGCGATCATCGTGGTGCGCGCCGACCTGATCCGCGACACCTGCGGGTACGCGGTGCCGTTCATGACCTACGAGGCCGACCGCGACCTGCACGGCCGGCGGTTCGCGCGGGAGGACGACACCTCGTTGAGCGCCTACTTCGCCGGCAAGGAGCACGTGGCGACGAGCATCGACGGCCTGCCCGGCCTGCCGTTGCCGCTGCCGCCGACCCCGGCGGCCTGACCGGGGCCGGCGACCGGACCACCCCGGCGACCGGACCACTCGGCGGCCGCAACCTGCCCCCGGCCGGGGCGGTTAACATCGCCGGTGACAGTCGATGCCACTCCACCGTCGCGACCCGGCCGGGCACGAGCCCGCCGGGCCCCTGTGACGGCCGGCTACCCTTGGTCGGGCCCGGCCGTGGGCGTCACGCGCCCTCGGGCGGGAATGGCCTGGCGGGCACCGGCCGTTACACGATAAGTCCAGCACCACGAACGAGGGGAAGTCGATCATGGGCGAGCGTATGCTGCGCGGAAGCCGCCTGGGCGCGGTCAGCTACGAGTCCGACCGCAACACGGAGCTCGCGCCACGGCAGACCCGCGAGTACCTCTGCGCCAAGGGCCACCAGTTCGAGGTGCCGTTCGCCGTCGACGCCGAGGTCCCCACTACCTGGGAGTGCAAGTTCGACGGCAGCGTCGCCCGGCTGGTCGACGGCAGTGAGCCCGAGCAGAAGAAGGCGAAGCCGCCGCGCACCCACTGGGACATGCTGCTGGAGCGCCGCTCGATCGCCGAGCTGGAGGACATCCTCGCCGAGCGGCTCCAGGAGGTCCGGGCCCGCCGCGGCCGGGCCTGACGAGGCACGACACGACGGCGCCCCCGGGAGGTTTCCTCCCGGGGGCGCCGTCGTGTCCGGTGTCACCGCTCGACGATCTCACCCTCGATGGCCCGGCCCCCGTCGACCACGACGGGCGGCTCCGTTTCCGGCTGCGGCGCCGGCCGTGGCGCGCCGCGGCGCACCCGTACCCGGCGGGGGCCGAACAGGTCACCGGCGACCATCGACGACACCCGCCGCTCCGTGGCCCGTTGCACGCCGACGCGGGCCACGGCCCGCACGGGCGGCACCAGCAGCAGAAGCCCGACCAGGCCGCTGACCAGACCGGGCACCGCCAGCAACAGGGCACCCAGCAGCCCCACGAGCCCGTCGGTCACCTGCCGTCCCGGCGGCTGGCCGGCCTGCGCGGCCGTCCGGAAGCCCCGCCAGGCGCGCATCCCCTCGCGCCGCAGCAGCACCATCCCCAGCAGCGACGCGGCCAGCACCAGCAGCAACGCGACGCCGAACCCGACGGCCCGCCCCACCAGGACGAAAACGGCCAGCTCCAGCACGAGCGCGGCCAGCATGGCCAGCGGTACGAACCTCAGTCCTCGGCGCATCTCACCTCATCGGTCGTCGTGGCGCCGGTGGCGCCGGCGTGGCCCCGCGTCAAGCATGACACGGTGGGGCTCACGGCCACCGCACCTGCCCGGTGGGGGTGCCGTGCAGGCCGCGCCGCACGGCCTGCCGCCGGTCCTGCACGGCCCAGGTGGTGATCCGCCACAGGGCCTCCGCCACGATGAGGGGGCTCATCTTGCTGTCGCCGCGTTCCCGCTCGGCGAAGGTGATCGGCACCTCGACGATGCGCATCCCGGCGCGGTGCGCGAGCCGGGACAGCTCCACCTGGAACGAGTAGCCCTGCGAGCACACCGTCGCGAGGTCCATCGCCTCGAGCGCGCCGCGCCGGTAGACGCGGTAACCGCCGGTGGCGTCGGTGACCGGCACGCCCAGCGCCAGCCGCGCGTACAGGTTGCCGCAGCGGGACAGGGCGTGCCGCCGCAACGGCCAGTTCACCACCCGCGCCCCACGGGTCCACCGCGACCCGATGACCACGTCGGCGTCGCGGGCGGCGGCCAGCAGCGCCGGCAGGTCCTCCGGGGCGTGGGAGCCGTCGGCGTCCATCTCCACCACCGCGTCGTAGCCGCGTTCCCGCGCCCACGCGAACCCGGCCAGGTACGCGGCGCCGAGGCCCTGCTTGCCCTCCCGGTGCAGCACGTGCACGCGGGGGTCGGTCCCGGCCATCGCGTCGGCGATGGCCCCGGTGCCGTCGGGGCTGTTGTCGTCGGCGACGAGGACGTCCACCGCCGGGGCGGTGCGGCGTACCCGCGCCACGATGTCGCTGACGTTGGCGGCCTCGTTGTAGGTGGGGATCACCACCAGCACCCGCCCGACGCCGTCGACGCCGGTCGCCTCGGTCGCCTCGTGCACGGTCCCCTCCGCTCCCGCCGGCGTACCGGCTGGTCGTCTACGCGGACCCGACGCGCTGCCTCCGGCGTAGCACCGCCGCGCCGGCCAGGGCGGCCACCGCCAGGCCGGCCAGCACCACCTCGGGCCACAGCCCGACACGGGTGGCCACGGTGCGCCCGTCGGCCAGGCGCAGCTGCCGCACCACCACCTCGCGGGTGTTGAACCCGGTGGCGTCGCTTACCCGCCCGTCCGGGGCCACGAACCCGGACACCCCGACCGTGGAGGCCATCAACGCCGGCCGGCCGTGCTCGACCGCCCGCAGCCGCACCATGGCCAGTTGCTGGCGGGCCTCGGCCACGTTGAACGTGGCGTTGTTGGTCTGCACGACGAGCAGCTGCGCGCCGCCGGTGACGGTGTCGCGGACCACCTCGTCGTACGCCACCTCGAAGCAGATCACGTCGCCGAGCACCACCGGGCCGGCGCGCACCACGCCCGGGGCACTGCCGGGCACGAAGTCCGCCCGCACCCGGTCGACCTGCTTGCTGACCATGCGGGCGATGTCGCGCAGCGGCACGTACTCGGCGAACGGCACGGGGTGCCGTTTGACGTACAGCTGGTCCAGGTCGGGGCCGGCGCCGGGCCGCCACAGGATCCCGGCGTTGCGGACCTGCCCGTCGCCGGGCCCGAGCAGCACGGCGCCGACGAGGATCGGCGCGCCGATCGTGTCGGCGGCCTGGGCGATCCGCGCCCCGGCGGCCCGGTTGCGCAGCGGGTCGATGTCGCTGGCGTTCTCCGGCCACACCACCAGGTCGGGTCGGGGCTGCGTCCCGTCGGCCACGCGGGCGGCCAGTTCGAGGGTGGCGTCGGCGTGGTTGTCGAGCACCGCCTGCCGCTGGGCGTTGAAGTCCAGGCCCAGCCGGGGCACGTTGCCCTGCACGATCGCCACGGTGACCGTGGCGCCGCCGCCGGCCGGTCCCACCGGCACCAGGAGTCCCGCCGCGCACACCAGCACCGCCCCGACCGTCAGCCCGGCCACCGGCCGCCACCACCGGGCGCTGCGCAGCCCGGCGGCGTCCCACCGCCGCCACCCGGCGGCCAGCAGCAGCCCACCGGCCACGGCCACGGCGAACGTCACCAGCGGGGCGCCGCCGAACGCGGCCAGCCGCAGCAGCGGCGCGTCGCCCTGGCTGAACGCGAGCCGCCCCCACGGGAACCCGCCGAACGGGGTGCGGTCGCGCAGCGCCTCCTGCCCCACCCACAGCACACCGGTCAGCGGCGCCCAGCACCACCGGGCCCGGTCGGCCAGCGGCGACACCCAGGCGGTGGCGGCGCCGAGCAGCGCCAGGTAGGCGGCCTGCAGCAGCGACAGCAGCACCCACGGCAGGTAGCCGGTGTGCAGGTTCGTCCAGGCCAGCAGCGGGGCGAAGAACGCCACCCCGGTCAGGAAGCCCAGCCCGGCGCCGGCGCGCAGCCGCCGCCGGTGCGCGGCCGCGGCCAGCAGCGCCACACCGACCGGCGCGAGCGGCCACACCCCGTACGGGGGGAACGCCACCAGCAGCGCCAGCCCGGCCAGCACCGCCGCCGGCACCGCCACGGCGAGCGGCAGCGGGCGCGGCGGGGTGGCCGGGGGCGGCGGGGCCGCCTCGGCGCGCGTCTCGTCCCGCTCGACGGCGGTCACCGGTGCCTCACCACGATCACGGACGTGAAGGCTACCCGCCCGGGCTGCCCGGCCGCCCTCCCCGGCACCCGGGGCCGGGGCGGCCGGCGCTCCCCCGTGCGGTCGTGCCGCCGGGTGGACCTCCGGCCCCGTGTCCGGCGGCGCCCCCGGCGCCGCCGGACACCCCCGCCGGTCAGAAGCGGCGGCGGCCCACCAGCACGGCGTCGTGCACGGTGACGTCCCGGCCGTCCGGGTCGACGGCGGCCCGCGACCTCGTCTCCGCCCGCACCTCCCAGACGGCCGGATCGAGTTCCGCCGCGATCTCCTCGGCCGTGTACATCATCTCCGGCATGTGCAGCCGGTGGGCCGTGGTGCGCAGGTCCCGCGGGTGGTGCCCCACGATCAGCAGCGTGCCGCCGGGCGCCACGGCGGCGGCCAGCCGCGCGAACAGCGCCCGCCGCTCGTCGGCCGGCAGGTGCATGAACTGGGCGCTCACCAGGTCGTACGCGGACTCGGCGGGCGGCTGCTCGCGCAGGTCGGCGTGGACCCACTCGATGCGGGCGGCCACGTCGGCGCCGGCGGCGTCGGCGTGCGCGGCGGCCCGCTTCAGCGCGGTGCCGGAGATGTCGGCGCCGGTGACCCGCCAGCCCCTCTGCGCGAGCCAGACCGCGTCGGCCCCCTCCCCGCTGCCCACGTCCAGGGCCCGGCCCGGGGCGAGCCCGCTGGCCTCGGCGACGAGCTGCGGGTTGGGCCTGCCGCTCCACACGTTCGGCCGCGACGTGTACCGCTCCTCCCACGCCTCCTCGGTGAACATGGTCGCGAGCCCCTGCCGGCGTTCCTCCACCGCCGCCCGGGTGTCCTCGGTCACCAGGTCGGCGTTGATCGCCGCGGCGGCGTTCAGGCCGGCGGCCGCCGAACCGATCACCTGGGCGCGGACGTCGGCGACGTTGCCGGCCACCCACACGCCGGGCACCTCGGTGGCGCCGCTCTGGTCGGCGGGGATCTGGCTGCCGAACACGTGCCCGCCCATCTCGACGGGCACCGGGGTCAGGCCCAGCCCGGCGAGCAGGCCGGCGCGGGCGGTGAACCGCGGCGCCACCACCACCGTGTCCAGCTCCACCACCTCGCCGTCGGCCAGGCGTACGCCGGTGAGCGCGTCACCGTCGACCACCAGCTCGGCGACCGGGCCGTCCACGACGGGGATCTCCCGGGCCGCGAGCTGCTCGACCTCCTCGGCGCTCGGCTGCGGCGCGCCGTGCAGCAGCAGGAGCACGTGCGGGCTCCACTGCCGCCACAGCTGCGCCTGGTGCACCCCGAACGGCGAGGTGGCGAGCACCCCGATCCGCCGGTCCCGCGCCTCCCAGCCGTGGCAGTACGGGCAGTGCAGCACGTCGCGTCCCCACCGGTCGGCCAGGCCGGGCACGTCGGGCAGCTCGTCGACCAGCCCGGTGGTCACCAGCAGCCGCCGCGCCCGCACCGTGCGGCCGTCGTCGAGGGTGACGGCGAACCCGTCGCCGTCGCGGACGGCCGTCTCGACGCGGCCGTCGACGATCCGCCCCCCGTACCCGGTGACCTCCGCCCGCCCGGCGGCCAGCAGCTCGCCCGGCGGGGTGCCCTCCCGGGCCAGATAGTTGTGCACGTGCCCGGCCGGCGCGTTGCGGGGTTCACCGGCGTCCACCACCAGCACGGAGCGGCGGGCCCGGGCCAGCGCGAGCGCACCGGACAGCCCGGCCGCGCCGCCCCCGACCACCACCACGTCGTACCTGTCGTCCACCTTCCACCTCCTGGTCGTGTCCGTCGCCGCCCACGGTGCACCCGACCCGGCGGAGACGACAAGTATTGTTGCTGTTATGGCAAACGACGAGGAGGCGGTGCTGGCCGCGGTGGGCCCGCGGCTGCGGGCGCTGCGCAAACAGCGCGGCACCACCCTGAGCCAGCTCGCCGACGCTACCGGCATCTCCGTGAGCACCCTGTCCCGGCTGGAGTCCGGCGGCCGCCGCCCCACCCTGGAGCTGCTGCTGCCGTTGGCCCGCGCCCACCAGGTGCCCCTGGACGAACTGGTCGGCGCCCCCCAGGTCGGCGACCCGCGGGTCCGGGCCCGGCCCATCGTGCGGCACGGCATGACGTTCCTGCCGCTGACCCGCCGACCGGGCGGGCTGCAGGCCTTCAAGCAGATCATCCCGCCCGGCACCCCCAGCGGCGATCCCGGTCTGAAGACCCATGAGGGTTACGAGTGGCTCTACGTGCTGTCCGGCCGGCTGCGGCTGTTCCTCGGCGACCACGACCTGACCCTCACGCCCGGTGAGGTCGCCGAGTTCGACACGCGCGTGCCGCACGGCCTGCACAACCCCGGCCCCGGCACCACGGAACTCATCAGCCTCTTCGGCCCGCAGGGGGAACGCCTGCACGTCCGCGCCCGCTCCCGCCACGACTGACGACCCCGGGGCCGCGCGGCGTGCCCGGTCGGGGCACCGCCACGGCCAGGCGGGCAGCGGTCGCGCAGGGAACCGCCCGGGCACGACGCGCTCGCGGGCAACGAAAATCGGGGCGCGGCTCGCGCCGCGCCCCGATGCTCCCAGGCCCTTCCCGGCCGGTGGGGCGAGGATGCGGCACGCCGACCTTCGGACCGACCAGACGCGGACTGGCTGCCCCCGCCGGGCCGTTGTCTACTGGCCGTGCGCCTCACCCTGCCCGTACACCGGTAACCGCGGCCGGTTCGCGCCGCCCCGCCGACCCCCGCCCGCTGGACCTGGCCGCCGCGACACCGATACCGTGCCGCTCGGCCAGCGGACGAAGGGACGAAGCGAACAACAGCCGCTTCCCGTAGTAGGACTCAAAGACGGTACGTGCTGCCCCCCGGGCCCTGTCAACCCGCCCCCGGCCTGTCGCGTGTCGCGCCTCGGCGTGTCGCGCCCGACCGTCCTCCGTCCACCGCCAGGTACCGGCCCAGCAACGCCCCCGCCACCTGCGGATGCTCCGCCGCGAGCAGCCCACCGGCCGCCAACACGTACTCCACGTCGACCACCGCCCGCGCCGCCCGCGGCAGCGCCCACCCGCCGGCGTGGTCGGCCAGCACCGCCGCGAGCACCTGCGCCGCGTGCCCCGCCGGCGCGTGCCGCAGCACCCCACCGGACCCGACCAGCAGCCGCACGTCCCGCAGGTCCCGGCCGCCCCGCTCACCGGTCGCCCCACCACGGGCGTGCCGGCGCACCGCCACCGTCGCCGCCAACTGCGCGATCCGCCGGTCCACCGCCCGCTCCGCCTCCCCGGCGGGCAGGAACCCCGGATCGGCCGCCCGCGCCGCCGCGGCCCGCGCCAGGTCCTCCTCCTCCCCCGGCGCGAGCAGCCGCTCCTCCGCCGCCGCCCGCACCACACCCGGCGCGCTCCACCGCATGCCCAGGTCCCCCTCCACGGTGCGGGCCCGCCACAGCGTCCCGGCCACCTCCCGGCCCGGCCCGCCGGCCCGCTCGTCCGGGACGAGCACCGAGTACACGTCGGTGGTCGCCCCACCCACGTCCACCACCGCCAGGTCACCGCCGACCCGGTCGGCGAGCACCTCCACACCGGTCAGCACCGCGTCCGGCGTCGCCGCCCGCACCAGCCGCGCGAACCGGCTCCCCCGCGACAACCGCTTCCCGCCGATGACGTGCCGCAGGAACACCTCCCGGATCGCCGCCCGCGCCGACCCCGGCGCCAGCACACCGATACGGGGCAGCACGTTGTCGGCCACCGTCACCGGCACCCGCGCCGCCGCCAGCAACCCGGCCAGCTCGTCCCGCACGTCCACGTTGCCCGCGAGGACCACCGGCACCCGCCACCGCGCCCGCGCCAACCGGGTCGCGTTGTGCGTCAACGTGTCCGCGTCCCCGCCGTCGGTGCCACCCACCAGCAGCACCACGTCCGGACGGGCCGCCCGCAACGCCGACAGGTCCGCCGCGCCCAGCCGCCCCGCGGCCACGTGCACCACGTTCGCCCCCGCCGACAGCCCCACCCGGCGGCCCGCCTGCGCGGTCACCAACTGCTCGTAGCCGACCACCGCCAGCCGCAGCCCGCCACCGGCCGACGAGCACACGTACCACGGCGCGTCCCGCACCCTGAGCCCCGCGGTCGCCGCCGCCACCGCCGCGTCCAGGCCGTGCAGCACGTCCGTGGCCACCGTCGTCGGCGCCGCGGCCGCCGCGACCAGCTCACCGCCGTCGAGGTCGACCACCGCCACCTTCGTGTACGTCGACCCGACGTCGGCGCAGACCGCGACCGTCACGCCGGCGCGGGAACGACCACGGTGCCGGTCGCCGTGACCGCCACCACCGGCGGGTCGAGCACCTCCGCGGCCGACTCCGACCGGTCCGGCCGCCCCCGGCACACCACCCGCGCCTCGAACTCCAACGTGCGGCTGCGGGTGCCCACCCGGGTCACCGTCGCCGACACCTCCACCACGTCACCCGCCCGGATCGGCGCCCGGAACTGCACGTCCGAATAGGACGCGAACAACCCCTCGTCGCCGTCGGCCCGGATGCACACCTCCGTGGCCACGTCACCGAACAACCCCAGGGCGTACGCCCCGTCGACCAGGTTCCCCCCGTAGTGCGCGTGCGCGTACGGCACATACCGCCGATGCGTCACCGTCAACCCGGGCCTCGCCGCGGTCATGCCCTCGCCCTTCTGTTCGTGATCAACGCGTGCACCAGGTAACTGGCCACCTCACCAGGGGTGGTGCCCCGCCCGAAGATGCGGTCCACCCCCAACTCCTCGGCCATCGTCTCGTCGAACCGCGGCCCACCCACGATCAGCAGCGGACGCTTCCCCGCCGGCATCGCCTCCCGGAACGCCGCCGACATCTCCCGCGTGTTGTGCAGGTGCGCGTCCCGCTGCGTCACCACCTGCGACACCAGCACCGCGTCGGCCTTCTCCACCCGGGCCGCCTCCACCAGCTCCGGCACGCTCACCTGCGCACCCAGGTTGGTGACCTTCAACTCCCGGTAGTACTCCAGGCCCTTCTCACCCGCGATTCCCTTCACGTTCAGGATCGCGTCGATGCCCACCGTGTGCGCGTCCGTGCCGATGCACGCCCCCACCACCGACAGCTTCCGCCGCAGCTTCTGCTTGACCAGGGCGTTGACCTCCTTGGCCGACAGCAGCGGGTAGTCACGCTCCACCACCTGCACCGCCGACACGTCCACCAGGTGGTTCACCCGCCCGTACACCACGAAGAACGTGTACCCGTCGCCGATCTGCTTCGCGTGCACCAGCATCGCCGGGTCGATGCCCATCTTCCCGGCCAACTGGATCGCCGCGCCCTCGGCACGCTTGTCGTGCGGCACCGGCAACGTGAACGACAGCTGCACCATCCCGTCGCCGGTCGTGTCCCCGTACGGCCGGACGATCTTCTTCTCCACCGCCCCGGTCACGCCCGCGCCCCTTCCAGGATCTCCGTGGCCGGGTTCCAGTAGTCGTCCTCGTGCCGGGCCACCCCGTCCAGACCCTTGCCCCGGTCCGGCGGCCGCTTCATGATCCCGAACGTCCCCTCGGCGATCGCCGTCAACAGCGACTGCTCACCGATCCGCTCCAACAGCCGCACCGCCTCGGCCAGCACCCGGTGCGCCCGCTGCTGGATGAACCCGCCCGGCGCCGGCACGAAGTCCTCGTGCAACCCACCCGCGGCGCCCAGCACGTACCGCACGTTCTGCAGCGCGATGTCCCGGTCCGACAACCACGGCGTCACCACCGCCTCGGTCATCATCCCCACCAGCAGGATGCCCTGCCCCGTCATCGTGCCCACCAGGTTGAAGAACCCGTCCAGCAGGTTCCCCCGGAACACGTCCCCGGTCATGTGCTTCGTCGGCGGCATCCACTTCAACGGCGCGTCCGGGAACAACTCCCGCGCCAGCAACGCGTGCGCCAACTCCAACCGCAACGACTCCGGCACATCCGGGTTGATCTCGAACGCGTGCCCCAGCCCCAACTGCCAGTCCGCCAACCCCGCCTCGTGCGCGAAGAACTCGTTGAGCAGCTGCGACACCGTCACCGTGTGCGCCTCCTCCACCGCGTCCGCGGTGGTGAGGTAGTTGTCCTCCCCCGTGTTGATGATGATCCCCGCCCGCGCGTGCACCTGCCGCGAGAACCGCTGGTCCACGAACGTACGGATCGGGTTGATGTCACGGAACAGGATCCCGTACATCGAGTCGTTCAACATCATGTCCAGCCGCTCCAGGCCGGCCAGGGTCGCCATCTCCGGCATGCACAGCCCCGACGCGTAGTTCGTCAACCGCACGTACCGGCCCAACTCCCGCGACGAGGCGTCCAACGCCTCCCGCATCAACCGGAAGTTCTCCTGCGTCGCGTACGTGCCCGCGAACCCCTCCCGGGTCGCCCCCTCCGGCACGTAGTCCAGCAACGACTGCCCCGTCGACCGGATCACCGCGATCACGTCCGCGCCGGCCCGCGCCGCCGCCTGCGCCTGCGGGATGTCCTCGTAGATGTCACCCGTCGCCACGATCAGGTAGATCCACGGCCGCTGCGCCGGATCCCCGTACCGCTTGATGAGCCGCTCCCGCTCGGCCCGCCGCCGGTCGATGCGCCGGATCCCCGCCGCCACCGCCCGCCGCGCCGCCCGCCGCGCCGCCGTGGCGTCCTTCCCCACCGGCTGCCGGAACCGCACCGACCCCGCCGCCGCCTTCTGCGCCAGCAACGTCACATCGGTGATCTGCTCCCGCGCCAGGGCGTCGAACACCGCCGCCGCCACCCCGTGCCCCAGACCGACGTCCGCCGCCACCGCGTCCACCAGCCGGTTCACCCACGGGATCCCATCCGGGTCGGCCCCGGTCACCCCCGCCAACCGCAGCACCGCCCGCTCCACCGACACCGTCGTGTGGCTGCGGGCCAGATCCACCACCGGCTGCCCGGCACGCCGCGCCAACTCCCGCGCCCGCGCCACCAGCGCCGGATCCAGGTCAAGCTTTCCTGTCACGAACGGCCTTCCTCGTAGATCACGTCCCCGCGCAACACCGTGCGCCGGCACACCGGCAGCGGCGTCGGATCCTCCGGCCCCCGCGCCTCCGGGTCCTCCGCCACCAACACCGGCAGACCCCGGTCCACACCCGCCGGCGTCTCCCACACCGCGAACGTCGCCGGCGCCCCCAACGCCAGCACCCCCTCGTTGTCCAGGTGCACCGCCCGCCACCCACCCCGGGTGTGCGCCGCGAACGCCGCCCGCACGCTCATCCGCTGCACCGGGTTGTGGTGCGACACCGCCGCCCGCACCGAACCCCACGGGTCCAGCGGCGTCACCGGCGAATCCGACCCGAACGCCAACGCCACACCCACCCCGTGCATCGCGCCCATCGGATTCGACGCCAACGACCGCTCCAACCCCAGCCGCGCCTCGTACATCCGCCCGGCGCCACCCCACAGCCGGTCGAACGCCGGCTGCATGCTCGCCACCACCCCGTACTCCACGAACCCGGCGATCAGCCGCTTGTCCATGATCTCCGCGTGCTCCACCCGGTGCCGGGCCGCCCGCACCCGCTCCACACCCAGCTCCCGCGCCGCCGCCGCGAACCCGTCGAGCACCGTGCCGATCGCCGCGTCACCGATCGCGTGGAACCCGCCCTGCAGCCCGTGCGCCGCGCAGTCCACCAGGTGGTCGCGCACCTGCTCCGCCGTCAGGTACCCGTGCCCGCAACCGTCACCGTCCCGGTACGGCTGCGACAGGTGCGCCGTCCGCGACCCCAACGCCCCGTCGGCGAACAGGTCACCACCGGCGCCCACCGCGCCCAGCTCCCGCGCCCGCGCGGCCCCGCCCAGCTCACCCCAGTACCCGTACACCTCCGGCACGCCCGCACCCGAGACGGCCAGCAGACCCGTGAAGTCCTCCTCGTCGGAGATGTCCGGCCCACCGCACTCGTGGACCGCCGCGATGCCCAGCGACGCCGCGTGCGCCAACGCCACCCGCTGCGCCGCCACCCGCTGCGCCCGCGTCACCGACCCGAACGCCGCCGCCCGCACCACGTGGTGCGCGTCCCGACGCACCCAACCCGACGCGTCGTACCCCGCCGCGGACACCACCTCCGGCACCGCCGCCAGCAACGCCCGCGACACCAGCGCCGAGTGGATCGACGCCTGCGACAGGTACACCCGCCGCCCGCCGCCGGCCCGGTCCAACGCCTCCGCGTCCGGCAGCTCCCGCACCGCCCACGTCGACTCGTCCCACCCGTGCCCGAGCACCACGGCGTCCGCCGGCAACCCGGCCGCGAACGCCGCCACCGCGTCCAGCAGCTCCCCCGCCGACCGCACCCCCGACAGGTCCAGCCCCGACAACGCCAACCCGGTGTCCGTCGCGTGCACGTGCGCGTCCACGAACGCCGGCGTCACCAGCGCCCCGTCCAGATCCACCACCCGGTCGGCGGCGGGCGCGTCCGCGTCCACCCCCAACCAGGTGATCCGCCCACCGGACACCAGCAACGCGGTCGCCTGCGGATCGGCGGGGCAGTGCAGCACTCCGCCGCGGTACAACGTCGAGGGGTTCGTCATGGCGTCAGTCTGCCGCCAACCGCGACTCGAAGAGCCGGCGGACCCCCGGCTCGGCCCGCAGCAACCCCAACGCCAGCTCCGCGTGACCCGGCACGTACCCGTTGCCCACCAGCATCGTCACGTCCGCCGCCAGACCCTCCGCGCCCAGCGCCGCACCCGCGAAACTCGTCGCCATCGAGAAGAAGACCACCGTGCCGCCGTCGGCCGTGGCCAGGATCGCCCCGTGCTCACACCCGGGCACGTCCACGCACACCACCGTCACGTCCGCCGGCACCCCCAGCGCCGTCGTCACCGCCGTCGACACCGCCACCGGGTCCCGGGCGTCGGCCAACGCCACCGCGTCGGCCAGGCCCGCCGCCGTCAGCGCGTCCCGCTCCGCCGCCACCGGCACCACCCCGACCGTACGCGCGGCACCCGCCCGCCGCGCCGCCGCCAGCGACAACAAGCCGCTCTTGCCCGCACCGCCGATCACCGCCACCGTCACCGGCCGGGCGTCCCCCTCGCGCGCCCGATCGGCCACGTACCGCGACACGACCCGGGCCGTCAACGCCGGCGCCCCGCACACGTCCAGCACCGCGAGCGACAGCTGCGGATCCTCGTCCTCGGGCAGCACGGCGGCGATCGACCGGGCGAACAGGATCGCGTGCCCCTCGCACGGCACCTGCTCGCTCCGTCCGTCCCACCGCGCCAGCCCGTCGGTGACCACCAGCGGCGTCAGCGTCAACGACACCAGCGTCGCCACCCGCTGCCCCGGCCGCAGGCCCAACGGCGACCGCGGGCCGGCCTCCTCCACCGTGCCGATGAGCATCCCGCCCGAGCCCGTCACCGGGTTCTGCATCTTGCCCCGCGTGGCGATGATCTCCAGCACCTCGGCGCGGACCGCGTCCCCGTCACCGCCGTGCTTCTCCCACAGCTGCCGGAAGCTCGCCGCGTCCAGATTCAGCCGCTCCACCCGGATCCGCACCTCGTTCGCCGCGATCTCCGGGCGCGCGTCGAGCCGCCAGGCGGCCTGCGGCAGCACGCCCGCCGGTTCCAGGACACGGTGCAGACCCACCAGCGACGTCACGCCGACCTCCCCTGTACAACCGCCCGAAGCCCCGGCCAGGACTCGCATCGCGGGAAAACTTCCGGCAGACTAATTTCTTCACCGGATATTTTCCAGTAGCCTTCGGGCCGCTGATCACCCGCACCACACTGAGGAGGGGCCGTGACCCAGACACAACCGGTGGAGACCATCCCCACTGCCCGCCCCACCCCGGCAGCGGTCCCCACCACCGGACAGCCCTACGAGTACCGGCGGGCCCCACTCGTCGAACCCGACTGGACCCGCTTCCCCGGCTGGCGCCACGTCACCCGCGAGCAGTGGGAATCCGCCCAGTGGCAGCGGGTCAACTGCGTCAAGAACATCAAGCAGCTGCGCGCCGTCCTCGGCGACCTCGTCGACGACACCTTCTACGACGACCTCGCCGCCGACCAGGCCACGCACGCCACCATGTCGATGCTCGTGCCGCCGCAGATGCTCAACACCATGGTGCCGTTCGCGCCCGTCACCACCGACGCCTTCTACGCCGACCCCGTCCGGCGCTACATGATCCCCGTCGCCTCCGACCGGCGCACCGACTGGCCCTCCCACCCGTACGCCACCCGCGACTCACTGCACGAGCACGACATGTGGGTCGCCGAGGGCCTCACCCACCGCTACCCCACCAAGGTCCTCGCCGAGCTGCTCTCGACCTGCCCGCAGTACTGCGGCCACTGCACCCGCATGGACCTCGTCGGGAACTCCACCCCCACCGTCGACAAGCTCAAGCTCACCCTCAAACCGGTCGACCGCTACGACGCCCACATCACCTACCTCAAGGCCCACCCCGGGGTCCGCGACGTCGTCGTCTCCGGCGGAGACGTCGCCAACGTGCCCTGGAAGAACCTCGAGAGCTACCTCATGCGGCTGCTCGAGATCGAGACCATCCGCGACATCCGGCTCGCCACCAAGGCGCTCATGGGCCTGCCGCAGCACTGGCTCCAGCCCGACGTCGTCGAGGGCCTCGAACGCGTCGCCCGCACGGCCGCCCGCCGCGGCGTCAACCTCGCGATCCACACGCACGTCAACCACGCCCAGTCGCTCACCCCGCTGGTCGCCCGCGCCGCCCAGACCGCGCTCGACGTCGGCGTCCGCGACGTCCGCAACCAGGGCGTCCTCATGCGCGGCGTCAACGCCACATCGAAGGACCTGCTCGACCTCTGCTTCGCGCTCCAGGGCGAGGCCGGCATCCTGCCGTACTACTTCTACATGTGCGACATGATCCCCAACGCCGAGCACTGGCGCGTCCCGGTCTGGCACGCCCAGCAGCTCCAGCACGACATCATGGGCTACCTGCCCGGGTACGCGACCCCGCGGATCGTCTGCGACGTGCCCTTCGTCGGCAAGCGCTGGGTGCACATGCTCACCGAGTACGACCGCGAGCGCGGCATCTCCTACTGGACCAAGAACTATCGCACCTCGATCGAGTCCGCCGACCTCGAAGCGCTCAACAAGCGCTACGCCTACTACGACCCGATCGACACCCTGCCCGAGTCCGGGCAGGCCTGGTGGGCGGCCCACCGCGACGACTGACCGCGCCACGAAGGGGCCCGTCACCCTCGCGGGGTGACGGGCCCCTTCGCATGCCCGCGTACGCGCCTCACCTGTCGAACGCGTCGCGGACGTCCCGCCCGGCCTCCGTACGCTGAGCCCGCGCCGTGCTCTGCTGGCTCGCGCCCTCGGCCCGCAGCCGCTCGTTGTCGGTGGCGTCGCCGATCCGCTCCTTCACGGCGCCGGCCAACTCCTGGATGCGCTCCTTCGCCCGGTCGGTGAAGCTCATCTCGCCTCCTCGGTGTGCCGCCGATTCGTTCCGTCGCCTGCCCGGCGTGCTCGTCCGCAAACCCCCGTGGGTGCCTCCGCGCATGTGTGCGTGGCCGCACACCGCGTATGGCGTCCTAGGAAGATAGGTAACGTCACCAGGGCAGCGGCCCGGACGCGGCCACGTACGTGCCGGTGGGGCCGTCCGGAGCCACCTGGGCCATCCGGACGATGATCTCGGCGCCCTCCTCGACGGTCTGCGTGCCGGTCCGCCCGTTGAGGTCCGTCCTGGTGAAACCGGGCTCCACCGCGTTGATCCGCATCCGCGGGAAGGCCTTCGCGTACTGCACGGTGACCGCGTTGACCGCCGCCTTCGACGCCGGGTACGCGACACCGGGATAGCCGTACGCTGGCGTCGTCGGGTCGGTGAGCGCGGTGAGGGACGCCAGGCCGCTGCTCACGTTCACCACGACGGGCGCGGCCGAGCGCCGCAACAGCGGCAGGAAGGCGTGGGTGACCCGGACCAGCCCGAACACGTTCGTCTCGAACAGCGTCCGCATGTGCTCGGCGGTCACCTCCCCCGCGCCGACGATCCCGTTGTCCGCCGTGCGCCCCTCGATACCGGCGTTGTTGACCAGCACGTCCAACCCGCCCTCGGCCTCGACCGCCCGCACCGCCGCCGCCACCGAGGCGTCGTCGGTGACGTCCAGCAGGACGAACCGGGCGCCGAGCCGCTCGGCGGCCCGGCGGCCACGTTCCGCGTCCCGGCTCCCGACCCAGACGGTGTGCCCCGCGGCCACCAGCCGCCGGGCGGTCTCGAACCCGAGTCCCTTGTTCGCTCCGGTGATCAGTGTCGTCGTCATGCCCCCACGCTGCGCCCGCGCCGGGCGACCAGCCAGGCGCCCGGTCTTCCTGGGACCGTCAGGGCCACCCCGGGGCGCCGCCGTCGCGGCAGACTGGAGGCGTGACGACCACGGAGTTCGGGCGGACGGTGCGCCGCTGGCGCGACCGGGTACGCCCCGAGGCCGCCGGACTGCCGGCCGGCGGACCACGGCGCGCCGCCGGCCTGCGCCGGGAGGAGCTGGCCCTGCTGGCGGGCATCTCCGTCGACTACCTCACCCGCCTCGAACAGGGCCGCGCGTCCCATCCCTCGGCGCAGGTCGTCGCGGCCCTGGCCCGGGCGCTGCGGCTCTCCGGAGCCGAGCGCGCCCACCTCCACCGGCTGGCCGGGCTGGCGCCACCCGGCCCGCACACCATGCCCACCGAGATCACCGCGAACGTCCAGCGGCTGCTCGACCGGCTGGCCGGCACCCCCGTCGCGGTCTACGACGCGTCATGGACGCTGCTCGTGGCCAACCCGCCGTACGCGGCGCTCATGGGTGACCCCTCCGCGCGGCGGGCCGAGGAGAACAACGGCGTGTGGCGGCAGTTCCTCGGTGCCGACTCCCGCACCCGACTCACCCCCGAGGAGCGCCTGGGCCTCCAGACCGCGCTGGTCGGCGACCTGCGCTCCGCCGTCGCGCGCTACCCCGACGACCCGCGCCTGCGACGGCTCGTCACCGAGCTGCGGGCGCGCAGCGACCGCTTCGCCGAGCTGTGGGACTCGGGTGTCGTGGGCCGGCACGAGTCCGCCCGCAAGACCATCGACCATCCGCACGTGGGCACGCTGACACTCGACTGCGACGTGCTCACCGTCGCCGGCAGCGACCTGCGGATCATGGTCTACACCGCGGCGCCGGGCACCGAGGACGCCGAACGGCTCGCCCTGCTGACCGTCCTCGGCACCCAGTCCCTGGCCGGGTGACCGCCCCTCGGCACCACCGCCCGGCGCTCACGACCACGATGGTTAACTGGGCCCATGGGTGAGATCCTGCTGATCCGGCACGGCGAGACGACCTGGAGCGCCAGTCGCCGGCACACGTCGTACACCGACCTGGAGCTCACCCCCGACGGCGAGCGGCAGGCCCGCACGCTGGCCGCCTTCCTGGCCGGCCGGCGCTTCGTCACCGTGCTGGCCAGCCCCCGGATCCGGGCCTTGCGCACCGCCCAGCTCGCCGGGCTCACCGTCGACGCCGTCGACGAGGACCTCGCCGAGTGGAACTACGGCGAGTACGAGGGCCGCACCACCGTCGACATCCACGAGCACGACCCGCACTGGAACATCTGGACCGACGGCTGCCCCGGCGGGGAGTCCCCGGGTCAGGTCGGTGAGCGCCTCGACCGGGTGCTCGCGCGGGTGCCCCCCCTGCTCGACCGGGGCACCGTCGCGCTGGTCGGCCACGCGCACAGCCTGCGGGTGCTCGGCGCCCGGTGGATCGGCCTGCCCCCGTCGGCGGGCGGGCTGCTGCGGCTGGACACCGCCACCGTGAGCGTGCTCGGCCACGAGCACGGGCGGCGCGTCATCCTGCGCTGGAACCAGCCCGCTCCTCCGGCGCCCGGGACCGCGCCCGATTCGGCTGCTCGGCACTGATCTTCGGCGGCCGGTTCTCGTACGGGGTGGAGAGCACGACCGTGGTGCGGGTCGTGACGTTCGCCGCCGTGCGGATCTCCTGGAGCACCCGCTCCAGGTCCGCCGGGCCGGCCACGCGCACCAGCAGGAGGTAGAAGTCCTCCCCCGCCACCGAGTAGCACGAGTCGATCTCCGGCAGGTGGGCCAGCCGCTCGGGCGCGTCGTCGGGCTGGGACGGGTCGAACGGCCGGATCGCCACGAACGCGGTCAGCGGCAGGTCCAGCGCCTCGAACGAGACCCGCGCCGCGTACCCCTTGATGACGCCCCGCTGCTCCAGCCGGCGCACCCGCTGGTGCACCGCCGAGACCGACAGGCCCACCTTCTCGGCCAGATCGGTGTACGACAGCCGCCCGTCAGCGGTCAGCGCGGCGACGATGGCACGGTCGGTCTCCTCCACGGCGTGCAACCTACCGGGAAAAACGCGCCACGGCGACGAGGCGGGGCGGCCGGGGCCGGCCGGCGGAGCCGCGATCGACCGACCGCACCGGCCCCGCCACCGTCGGTCAGTCAGCCCTTCGCGAGCGCCCGGGAGATCACCACGCGCTGGATCTGGTTGGTGCCCTCGACGATCTGGAGCACCTTCGCCTCGCGCATGTACCGCTCGACCGGGTGGTCCGCCACGTAGCCGGCGCCGCCGAGCACCTGGACCGCGTCGGTGGTCACCCGCATCGCCACGTCGGTGGCGAACAGCTTCGCCTTGGCCGCCTCGGTGGCGTACGGCCGGCCGGCGTCGCGCAGGCGGGCGGCCGCGAGCGTCAGCGCCCGCGCCGCGGAGATCTGGGTGGCGTGGTCGGCCAGGATGAAGCCGAGGCCCTGGAAGTCGATGATCGCCCGGCCGAACTGCCGCCGCTGCCGGGCGTAGTCGACCGCGTAGTCCAGCGCCGCCTGGGCGAGACCCACCGCGCAGGCCGCGATGCCCAGCCGCCCCGAGTCCAGCGCCGACATGGCGATGGTGAAGCCCGTCCCCTCGGCGCCGATGAGCCGCTCCGCCGGCACCCGGGCGCCGTCGAACGCGATCTGCGCGACCGGCGAGGACCGCAGCCCCATGGTGCGCTCGGCGGCCTGGGGCACGATGCCCGGCGTCGCCCGGTCGGCGAGCAGGCAGGAGATCCCCTTCGGGCCGGGCCCGCCGGTGCGGCAGAAGACGGTGTAGAAGTCGGCCACCCGGGCGTGGGTGATCCACGCCTTCGTGCCGGTGAGCACGTATCCGTCGCCGTCGCGCTCCGCCCTCGTGGTCAACGCCGCGGCGTCCGAGCCGCCCTGCGGCTCCGTGAGGCAGTACGCGCCGAGCAGTTCCCCGCCGATCATGTCGGGCAGGAGCTTGCGCTGCTCGTCCGTGCCGAACTGGACGAGGGGGTAGCAGGAGAGGGTGTGCACGCTGACCGCCTCGGCGACCGCGAGCCAGCGGCTGGCGAGGATCTCCAGCACCTGCAGGTACACCTCGTACGGCTGGGCCGCGCCGCCGTACTGCTCGGGGTAGGGCAGGCCGAGCAGCCCGGCGCGGCCCAGGGTGCGCAGCACCTCGCGGGGGAACTCGGCGCGCTCCTCGTAGGCGGTGACCTTCGGCGCGAGTTCCCGGTCGGCGAGCTCGGTGGCGAGGCCCAGCAGGTCGCGGGCCTCGTCGGTGGGCAGGATCCGATCGACAGTCATAGCGCGATGAGCTCCGTGGGGGTGGTGTTGAGCCGTTGCCCGCCGTCCGTCGTGCAGACGACGATGTCCTCGATCCGGGCGCCGTGCCGCCCCGCGAGGTAGATGCCGGGTTCGATGGAGAAGGCCATCCCGGCCTCCAGCGGCCGGGCGTTGCCGGCCACGACGTAGGGCTCCTCGTGCCCGTCCAGCCCGATACCGTGCCCCGTGCGGTGCAGGAAGGCGGGACCGTAGCCGGCGACCGTGATGATGTCCCGGGCGACGGCGTCGACCGCCTCGGCGCTCACCCCCGGGCGTACGGCCGCCACGGCCGCGCGCTGCGCCTCCCACAGCACGTCGTAGTAGTCGCTGAACTCGGCCGGGGCCGGCCCGCCCGTCACGTACGTGCGGGTGCAGTCCGAGCGGTAGCCCGACGGCATGGTGCCGCCGATGTCGACGACGACCGGCTCGCCGGCGCCGATGGGGCGGTCGGAGGTGCTGTGGTGTGGGCTCGCGCCGTTGGGTCCGGCCGCGACGATGACGAAGTCGACGCTCACGTGGCCGGCGGCCCGGATCGCGGCCGCGATGTCGGCGGCCACCTCGGCCTCGGTGCGGCCCGGGCGCAGCCACTCCCCCATCCGCCGGTGCACGGCGTCGATCGCCGCGCCGGCCTCGGCCAGCGCCGCCACCTCGGCCGGGGACTTGCGCACGCGCAGCTCCCGCAGCACGTCACCGGCGAGCCGCTGCCGGGCGCCGGGCAGGGCCGCGCGCAGGGCGAGGACCTGCTCGGCCCACATCCGGTCGGCCAGCCCGACGGCGGCCACGGGCCCGCCGAGGGCAGCGGTGACCAGCGGGTACGGGTCGGTGCCGTCGGCATGGTCGACGATGCGCACGCCGGTGTCGGGCGCGGGGGACGCCTCCGCGGCGGGCCGTTCCAGCGTCGGCACGATGAGCGTCGGCTCGCCCTCCACGGGCAGCACGAGGCACGTCAGCCGCTCGCTCACGCGCGCGTCGTAGCCGGTCAGGTAGCGCAGGTCGGAGCCGGGCGTGAGCAGCAGCGCGGAGAGCCCCGCGGCGGCGGTGGCCCGGCGCGCGGCGGCCAACCGCTCCGGCGGATAGAGGGCATCGGTTCCCACGCCCGTCAGCTTAACGGTCGTTTGGGCGCTGACCTAGCAGCCGGCGCGTCGGGAAGCGCTCTCCGATCCATCGAGCAACATCGTTGACTCTGATAGTTAACACTCTTTAAGATTTGGCTGCCTCGAGGAACCCCTGTCCGCACCCGTACGCCCGGCCCGGCGGCGCCGACCGCCCGGCCGCGGCGCACCGCGACCCTCCACGGGAAGGCCCTCGATGTCCTCACCACCCCGCCGCTCCGCCCTCGCGGCCGGCCTGCTGGCGCTGGCCACCGCCGGCGCCACCCTCGCCCTCTCCCCCGCGACCGCCGAGGCCGCGGTGCTGCCGAACAACTTCAAGAGCGTCGGCTACCTGCCCTCCTGGAGCGGCGACGTCACCGCCGTCCAGTACGGCAAGCTCACCCACGTCAACTACGCCTTCGTGCTGCCCAACAGCAACGGCACCCTCCGCCCCGTGGAGAACCCCGGCAAGCTCTCCCAGCTGGTGTCGCTCGGCCACGCGAACAACGTCAAGGTGTCGATCGCCATCGGGGGGTGGAACAACGGCGACGACTCGGCCTTCGAGGCGCTGGCCGCCAACGCCAGCACCCGCACCACCTTCGTCAACAGCGTGGTCACCTTCGTCGACCAGTACCACCTCGACGGCGTCGACATGGACTGGGAGTACCCCGACCCGGGCGCCTCCGCGACCAACTACGGCCTGCTGATGCAGCAGCTCAGCAGCGCCCTGCACAGCCGCGGCAAGCTCCTCACCGCCGCCGTCGTCTCCGAGGGCTACTACGTCCAGGGCGTGCCGACGTCGGTCTTCGGGCAGGTCGACTGGCTGAACATCATGGCGTACGACGGCGGCAGCCCGCACGCCAACTACGACTGGTCGATCGCCAGCGTGAACGGCTGGAAGTCGCGCGGCCTGCCGGCCGCCAAGGCGGTGCTCGGGGTGCCCTTCTACAGCCGCCCCGGCTACTACACGTACTCCGCCCTCGTGGGCATGGACCCGGCCAACGCCAACCGGGACTGCACGACCGTCGGCGGGGTCCAGCAGTGCTACAACGGCGTACCGACGGTGAAGCGGAAGACCCAGTGGGCCATGGCCAACGCCGGCGGGATGATGAACTGGGAGCTGTCCCAGGACCGCAACGACTCGACGTCGCTGGTCGGCGCCATCTACGACACCGTCATGGGCGGCACCCCGCCCACGGGGCGCACCGGCCCGATCACCGGCATCGCCGGCAAGTGCGTGGACGTGGCCGCGGCCGGCACCGCCAACGGCACCGCCATCCAGCTCTGGACCTGCAACGGCACCGCCGCGCAGCGCTGGACGGTCGGCGGCGACGGCACCCTGCGGGCGCTGGGCAAGTGCGCCGACGTGGCCGGCGGCGGCACCGCCAACGGCACGAAGGTCCAGCTCTGGGACTGCAACGGCACCGGCGCCCAGGTGTGGCAGGCCCAGTCCAACGGCACGCTGCGCAACCCGCAGTCGAACAAGTGCCTGGACGCCACCGACAACAGCTCGGCCGACGGCACCCGGCTGCAGATCTGGGACTGCTTCGGCGGCGCGAACCAGGTGTGGCGCCTGCCGTGAGGCCCACGGTGAGGGGCCCCGCCCGGGAGGGGGGCCCTCACCGGCCGGCGGTGGCACGTTGGACCAGGTCGAGCATCTCGTCCACCGAGCCGGCCGGGTCGGTCACCGGGAACTGGACGGCACGGACCACCGTGGCCGGGTCGACGAGCAGCGTCAGCCGCTTGAGGCGCGCGACCCCGCCGGCCCGGAACGTCGGCAGCAGCAGCCCCGCGGCGAGCCGTCCGTCCTGGTCGGACAGGAGCGGGAACGGCAGCCGGGCGTACGCGGCGAAGTCGGCGAGCTGGTCGGGGCGCTGGGTGCTGATCCCGCGCACCTGCGCCCCGGCGGCCCGGAAGTCCGCGTACCGCTCGGCGTACGTCGCCGACTCCAGCGTGCACCCCCGGGCGCCCGGGATCTCCGCCCACCCGGGCGGGTAGTCCCCGGCGCCCGGCGCGTACGCCCCGGGGAAGACGTACAGGACGGTCCACTCGCCGGGGGCGGCCGGCGCGACGTGCCGCCCGTCCGGCCCGGGCAGCGTGAGCGCGGGCAGCCGCCGTCCCACCAGGTCGTGCGCCCGGCGGGCCTCGGCGGACCCGGCCTGCGCCGTCGCGGTGAGTTCGCCGTCGCCCATGACGTGCCGCGTGCCCCAGTCCTGCAACGCGACGAGGGCCGGCAGCAGCCCCTCGCCCTTGCGGGTGAGCACGTAGTCGTAGCGGGGCGGGTGCTGGGAGTACGGACGCCGTTCCAGGACCCCGTGCCCGACGAGCGCGGCCAGCCGTTCGGTGAGCGCCCGCCGGCTGACGCCGAGCGCCCGCTGCAGCGCGTCGAATCGGGTCGTCCCGCCGGCGACGTCGCGCACGATGAGGAACGTCCACCAGTCGCCCAGGACGCCGAGCGCCTGCGCGATGCCGCAGTCCGCGTCGGCGAGATCGGTTCGCCGCACCTCCCACCTCCACGGGTCGTGCCGCCTCGACTATAGTCCGTTTCAGATTGGAACTGACTGGCTCGTGGAACGGGGGGCGACGGCATGGGCGTCGGTGCGGGAGCCGGAACGTTCTGGCGCTGGTGGACGGCCGGCACGACCAGCCTGGTCGGGTCGGCGGTCGGCGCCGTGGCCCTGCCGCTGACCGCGCTGACCGTGCTCGACGCGTCCCCCTTCGAGATGGGCCTGATCGCCGCGGCCAGCTACGTGGCGTGGATCGTCATCGGGCTGCCGGCCGGGGTCATCACGCAACGCCTGCCGCTGCGCGGCACGCAGGTGGGCGCCGACCTGGCCCGCGCCGCCGCCGTCGCGTCGATCCCGCTGGCCTGGTGGTGGGGGCAGCTCACCGTCGCCCACCTGGTCGTCACCGCGCTCGTCGTCAGCTTCGCCAACGTGCTCTTCGACGTCGCCAACTCGACGTTCCTGCCGAGCATCGTCGAGCGGGACCAGCTCCAGTCGCGCAACAGCCTCACCTCCGCCACCCACGCCGCGTCCCAGCTCAGCGGCCCCTCGCTCGGCGGCCTCACCGTGCAGGTGCTCGGCGCCGTGCCGACCCTGCTGGTCGACGCGGTCAGCTACCTGGTCTCCGCGGCACTGCTGCGCACCCTTCCCGCCCGCCGCGTCGACGCGCCGGACCGCTGGCCGCCCATGGGCGCGCTGATCCGCCAGGGCTGGCGCTTCGTGGCGCACCACCCCGTCATGGGACCCGGGATGTGGGCGGCGACCGCCATCAACTTCGTCTGCGGTGCCCAGCTCGCGCTCTACCCCCTCTACCTCGTCCGCGAGCTGCACGCCCCGGCCGGCCTCGTCGGCGTGCTGCTCGCCGTCGAGGGCGTCGGCGCGCTCGTCGGGGCCGCGCTCACCAACCGGATCACCGCCCGGCTCGGCACGGCCCGCGCGCTCGTCGTCGCCGCTCTCGTCACCGTCGTCGGGGCGTTCCTCGTCCCCCTGGGCACCGGCTGGCCGGCGTACGCGGCGTTCGCCGCGGGCAACGTCGTCTTCTCCTGCGGCACGGTGGTGCTCAGCGTCACCACCCGGACGTACCGGCAGATCGCCAGCCCGCCCGACCTGCTCTCCCGGGTGATGGCCACGGTCCGGTTCGTCTCCTGGGGCGCGATCCCGGTGGGCGGCCTCGTCGCCGGCGCGCTCGCCGGGCCCATCGGGGCGCGGGCCACGCTGCTGCTCTTCGCCGCCTCCCTGGTGTGCGCGCCGCTGGCGCTGCTGCTCTCCCCGGTCCGCCGGCTGCGCGACCTCACCGACCACGACCGCGACGCCGAGGCCGCGCCGGTCCCGCAGCCGGTGGCCGGCCGCTGACGGCTCCGGCGGGCCGCGTCTCCTCCCCCGCCGGCACCGTCTCCCGGTTCGTCCCCGGACCGCCCGCCGCGCATCCCCGTTCCGCGCCTGCCCCGACCCGCCGGTCGATAGCCTGGGGACGGGCGCCGTACGGGCGCCGGGACCGGAGGGACCGACGGTGGCAGGGAACGCCCGGAACCCCCACGTGGTACGCCGGCGACGCAACCTCTGGGCCGGCGTGCTCGCCCTCGTGGGCCTGATCCTGCTGGTCGTCGGGCTGACCGCGGCCGACGGGGTGGCCGCCTGGGTCGAGGTGGTCGTCGCCGCCGTGCTCCTGCTCACCAGCTACCTGGTCCAGGCCGCCGCCCGGCGGCAGACCGCGTACCGCCGGGAGGACCGGCGCTGAGCGAACGCCCCGGGCCGCCGACCCGACGCGGTGCTGTCGTTCGTCGGTGGGCTGTGCCAGGCTGTCCGGCGTGGCACACCGACCCCCGATCCTGCTGATCGACTCCCCGAGCCTCTACTTCCGGGCCTACTTCGGCGTCCCCGAGTCCGCCGCCCGGGCCGAGGACGGCACCCCGGTCAACGCGGTGCGCGGTTTCCTCGACATGCTCGCCACCCTGATCCGCACGCGCCGGCCCGACCGGATGGTGTGCGCTCTCGACCACGACTGGCGGCCCGAGTGGCGGGTGGCGCTGCTGCCGTCGTACAAGGCCCACCGGCTCGCGCCCGAGGGCGGCGAGGTGGTGCCCGACACGCTCACCCCGCAGGTGCCGGTGATCCTCGACGTGCTCGCCGCGGTCGGCATCACCACCGTCGGCGCCGCCGGCTACGAGGCCGACGACGTGCTGGGCACCCTCTCGGTGACCCAGCCGGCCCCGGTGGAGGTCGTGTCCGGCGACCGGGACCTGTTCCAGCTCGTCGACGACGCGCGACCGGTGCGGCTGCTCTACGTGGGCCGCGGGGTGGCCAAGCTGGAGGACTGCGACGACGCGGCCGTCCAGGGCCGTTACGGGGTGCCCGCCGCCCGCTACGCCGACTTCGCGGCCCTGCGCGGCGACCCCAGCGACGGGCTGCCCGGCGTGCCGGGCGTCGGCGAGAAGACGGCGGCGCGCCTCATCACGCGCTACGGCGACCTCGCCGGCATCCTCGCGGCGCTCGACGATCCCCGGTCGGGCTTCGCGCCGGGGCTGCGCGCCAAGCTGGCCGCCGCCCGGGACTACCTGGCCGTCGCCCCGAAGGTGGTCCGGGTGGCCCTCGACGTGCCGCTCCCGGAGCTGCCCACCGCGCTGCCGAGCGCCCCGGTCGACCCGGACGGCCTGCTGGAGCTGGCCCGCCGGTGGAACCTCGCCGGCTCCACGCGACGCCTCGTCGACGCGCTGGCCGACCGCGGCTGACGCCGCCCGCGACGTCGCCCTGGCAGGGCGTGCCGGGCTCGGCCGGCGCGTCAGGCCGCCGCGTGGTAGGCCAGCACACCGCGGTTGACCGCGGCGATGGCCTGCCGGGCGGTGGACCGCAGGTCGGCCGACGCCCCCGACGAGTCGGCGAGCTGCCCGAGCAGGTCCACGACCTGCCGCGCCCAGCGCACGAAGTCGCCGGCCGGCATCTCCCCGTCGATCTCGTGGCCGCTGGCGAGCACCTTCGCGAGGGCCTCACCCCGCGCCCACCGGTAGATCGGCCACGCGAAGCCCAGATCCGGCTCCCGCGTCACCGCGAGGCCCCGGGACGACTCGTCCGCCTCGATGTCGCTCCACAGCTTCAGCGTCTCGTCGACCGCGTCGGCGACCGGGCCGCGCGGCAGCGA
Source organism: Micromonospora globbae (assembly GCF_036184225.1). NCBI lineage: Bacteria > Bacillati > Actinomycetota > Actinomycetes > Micromonosporales > Micromonosporaceae > Micromonospora > Micromonospora globbae. Next base: position 1,776,087 of record NZ_CP108084.1, on the reverse strand, counting down.
CGCCCGCTCGTCGACGTCCCGGCGCGCCTCGAAGACCACCACCGACACGGCGGCGGCCAGCTCGGCCGGGGACAGGCCGTCCCAGACGCCCCGGCGCAGGCACTCGGCGACCAGCAGGTCCGCCTCGGTCCAGATCCGGCCGAGCATGCGGCCGGCGTCGGTGACCGCGCCGTCGGGCGTCAGGTAGCCGCGGGCGGTGAGCAGCGCGACGATCCGGTCGAACGTACGGGCCAGCGAACCGGTCCGCCCGGCCACCCGCTGCCGCAGTTCCTCGGTGTCCCGCTCCAGCCGGCGACGCCGCTCGGCCCACCGGGCGTGCTCCTCCCGGTCCGGGCAGGCGTGGCAGGGATGCCGGCGCAGCTCGGAACGGAGCTGGCTGAGCCGGTGGTCCTCGCCGACCGGCTGCCGGGACCGCCCGCCCCGGCGGCCGCCGTGCCGGTCCAGCCCGGTGCCGCTCACCGCGGCCGCCAGGTCCCGCCGGGCGGCCGGCGAACGGTGGTTGAAGTGCTTGGGCACCCGGATGCGGGCCAGCACCTCGGCGGGGCTCGTGAAGTCGCTCGGGCCCACCCGTCCCGCCCAGCGGTCCTGGGTGAGGACCAGCGGGCGGGGCTCGCCGAACCCGCCGGCGGCCGGGTCGAGCACGACCGCGAGCCCGGCGCGGCGGCCCGAGGGCACCCGGATGACGTCGCCGACGCGCAGCCGTTCCAGTGAGGCCACGGCGGCCGCCTTGCGCTGGCTCTGCCCCTGGCGGGCGAGCGCCCGTTCCCGGTCGGCGATCGCCACCCGCAGCGCGAAGTACTCGTCGAAGTCGCCGTGGTGGCAGGCGGCCTCCGCCCCGTACGCCTCGATGGTCTCGGTGTTGCGCTGCACCTGGCGGGCCAGCCCGACCACCGACCGGTCCGCCTGGAACTGGGCGAACGACGACTCGAGCAGGGCCCGGGCGGGTTCCGCGCCGACGCTGCCGACCAGGTTGACGGCCATGTTGTACGAGGGCCGGAAGCTGGACCGCAGCGGGTACGTGCGGGTCGACGCGAGGCCGGCCACGTGCCGCGGGTCGGTCTCGGGCGACCACACCACCACGGCGTGCCCCTCGACGTCGATGCCCCGACGGCCGGCCCGGCCGGTGAGCTGCGTGTACTCGCCGGGGGTCAGGTCGACGTGGGCCTCGCCGTTGTACTTGACCAGCCGCTCCAGCACCACGCAGCGGGCCGGCATGTTGATGCCCAGGGCGAGCGTCTCGGTGGCGAAGACCGCCTTCACCAGGCCCCGGACGAACAGCTCCTCGACGACCTCCTTGAACGCGGGCAGCATCCCGGCGTGGTGGGCGGCCAGGCCGCGCTCCAGCCCGTCCAGCCACTCCCAGTAGCCGAGCACGGAGAGGTCCTCGCCGGGGATCGCCGTGACCCGCGACTCGACCACCCGGCGGATCTCCGCCCGCTCCTCGGGGCTGGTGAGCCGCAGCCCGGCGGCGAGGCACTGCTGCACGGCCGCGTCGCAGCCGGCGCGGCTGAAGATGAACAGGATCGCGGGAAGCAGCCCCTCCCGGTCCAGCCGGTCGACGATGTCCGGGCGCATGGGCCCGCGCCAGCGCGGCCCGCGCCGCCCGCCGCCCGGTCCCGCGCTGCGCCCCTCGCCCAGTTCGAGGCGGCGCATGGTGTCCCGCGTGTAGCGCAGCAGCTCCGGGTGCACGTCGTGCTTACGGGCGGCGTCGGCGTCGTGGAACAGGTCGAACATCCGCTTGCCGACGAGCATGTGCTGCCACAGCGGCACCGGCCGGTGCTCGCTGACCACCACGGCGGTCTCACCGCGCACGGTGACCAGCCAGTCGGCGAACTCCTCGGCGTTGGACACGGTGGCCGACAGCGAGACCAGGGTCACCGAGGCCGGCAGGTGGATGATCACCTCTTCCCACACGCCGCCGCGGAACCGGTCGGCGAGGTAGTGCACCTCGTCCATCACCACGTACGCGAGCCCTTCCAGGGTGCTGGAGCCGGCGTAGAGCATGTTGCGCAGCACCTCGGTGGTCATGACCACCACCGGCGCGTCGCCGTTGATCGCGTTGTCGCCGGTGAGCAGGCCGACCTGCTCGGCACCGTAGCGGTCGACCAGGTCGTGGTACTTCTGGTTCGACAGCGCCTTGATGGGCGTGGTGTAGAAGCACTTGCGCCGGGTCGCGCCCGCGGGCGTGCCCTCCGCACCGCCCACCGTGCTCTCCGCGCCGCCGGGCGTGCTCTCCGCGCCGCCGGGCGTGCCCTCCGCGCCGCCGGGCGTGCCCTCCGCGCCACCGCGCGGGGCTCCGCCGCGCAGCGCCAGGTGGACGGCGAACTCGCCGACCACCGTCTTTCCGGCGCCGGTGGGGGCGCAGACGAGCACGCCGCTGCCCCGCTCCAACGCCTGACACGCCTCGCGCTGGAAGTCGTCGAGGTCGAATCCCAGGTCGAGAGCGAACTCTTCCAACGCCGGGAACATGGAGGCCTGCGCGGCCCGGCGGCGCGCCGCGGCGTACCGCTCGGCGGGGCTCGACATGGCACCAAGATTAATGCGTGCCGGGGCGCGGCACCCGGCAAGGCCGACCGGACGGGCCGTCAGGGGCGGTCGGTAGGGTGCACCACGTGCCGGAGCAACCCGAACCGCCCCAGACCCCCGCGCCGGGCGGCGCCGACGCGTCCGCCCGCCATGAGCCGTCCCGCCGCCCGGTCAAGGCGGTGCTCTTCGACTTCCACGGCACGCTCGCCCAGGTGGAGGAGCCCCGCGAGTGGGTGCTGAAGGCCGCCGCGGCCTGCGGCGTCACCCTCGACCGCGCCCGGGCCACCGCCCTCGCCGACCGGCTGCTCACCGCCGGCCGCGCCGGCGGGCCGCTGCCGGCCCGCGTGCCGCCCCGGCTGGCCGAGCTGTGGTCGGCGCGCGACCTCTACCCGCACGCCCACCGGGGGGCCTACACGGGGTTGGCCGAGACGGTCGACGCCGGCATCGAGGGCTTCGCCGAGGCGCTCTACGAGCGTGTGCTCATCCCCGACGGCTGGGTCCCCTACCCGGACACGGCGCCCACGCTGGCCGCGCTGCGCGACGCGGGCGTCCGCGTCGCCGTGGTGAGCAACATCGGCTTCGACCTGCGCCCGCTGTTCGACGCGTGGCAGCTCACCGGCCTGGTCGACGCGTTCGTCCTGTCGTACGAGGTGGGGCGCTGCAAGCCCGACCCGGGCATCTTCCTGCGCGCCTGCGGCATGCTCGGCGTCGACCCGGAGGAGACGCTCATGGTGGGCGACACGCCGGCCGACGCCGGGGCCGCCGCCGCGGGCTGCGCCGTGCTGGTGCTCCCCTGCGCCGACGCCGGGCGCCCCAACGGCCTGGGCGCGGTGCTCGACCTCGCCCTGCCGTCCTGAGCCCCGATCCCGGCGCCCTGGTCCCGCCGCACTGATCCGCCGTCCCGGGCGGGCCGGTCGCCGGGCACGCCGCCCGGCCGCGGCCCACGCACGGTGGCCTGGGCCCGGGCGGCGGCGCGGTCAGCGCAGCAGCCGCAGGGCGCCGGGCACGGCCGTGACGGTCACGGGCAGGTCCAGCGCCCGCTCCCCGTCGGCGTACGTGGTGATGCCCTCGGCGGCCAGCTCGACGGTGCGGACCCGGTAGCTGGTCACCAGCGGGTGCCGCACGTGGGTGCCCTGGTAGATGCTCGGCTTCACCCGGATCAGGGTGCGCCGGTCGAACCGGCCGCCGACCACCACGTCGAGCAGGCCGTCCGCCGGCTCCGCGTCGGGGCAGATCCGCATCCCGCCGCCGTAGCTGGGGCAGTTGCCCACGGCCACCAGCACGGCGTCCAGTTCGTGCGCCTCGCCGTCGAGGCGCAGCTTGTAGCGGCGGGGGCGCAGCCGCGCCAGCTCGACGAGGATCGCCAGGTCGTACCGGCGGGGCCCGCGCGGCCAGCGCATCCGGTTGGCCCGCTCGTTGACGATGGCGTCGAAGCCCGCCGCGAGCACCGCCCCGTACCAGCGTGGCGGACCGGTCGGGCCGGTGAGGCGGGCGAGGTCCACGGGGCTGGTGCGACCGGCGCGCAGCGCCCCGGCGATCACCTCGGCGGCCGCGAGGGGATCCGGCGGGTATCCGGTTTCGGTGGCGAAGTCGTTGCCGGTGCCCGCCGGCACCGGCGCGAACGGGATCGACGTGCCGGCCACCGCCTGCACCGCGCGGTGCACGGTGCCGTCCCCGCCGACCGCCACGAGGGCGGCCACGCCGCCGGCGACCGCCGCGTGGCAGACCGCCTCGGCCTGCTCGGCGCTGCGCGCCTCCAGTAGCCGCACCTCCCGGCCCGCGCCGGCCAGCCGGGACAGCAGCGGCGCGAGCAGGCCGCGGTGGCGGCCCCGGCCGGCGCTCGGGTTGGCCAGCACGGCGACGGGCCCGTCGGGGTCGACGGTGGGGTGATCGTCCGCGGTCACGGCGAGCAACCTACCGGTACGGCGGAGGCCGCCCCATCCGGGCGGCCTCCGCTGTTCGCACGTGTCGCGCCGGCGTGTCCGCCGGTGCCGGTGTGGTGACCCAGGGTCAGGTCATGTCGTCGTAACGGCGCTCGATCGGCGCGGGAGCCGCGACCGGCTCCGGTGGCTCGATCGGGCCGGACGCGTCGACCCGCTGCCCGGCCTCGACCGGTTCGGCGTCGAGGTCCAGCGGCGACACCTCGTCGTCGGCGATCCCCGCGTACATCTCCTTGCCCCGCCCGCGCCGCCTGTCGTTGAGGAACGCGACGCCCACCGCCGCGAAGTAGAGCGCGCAGAGGCAGACGGCGAGGGCGGTCATCCCGAACGGGTCCGGCGTCGGCGTGACGACCGCGGAGAACGCGAAGAACACGAACACCGCGATCCGCCACCACCCCAGCAGTCGCTTCCCGCTGGCCAGCCCCACGAAGTTGAGCATGAGCACGATCAGCGGGAACTCGAACGCCACCCCGAACAGCAGGATCAGGTTCGTGACGAAGGAGATGTAGCGGGTGATGTCCAGTGTCGTGGTGACGTCCCCGCCGCCGGAGACGTTGAGCAGGAACTCCAGGCCCTTGGAGGTGACGAAGAAGGCCAGCACCGCGCCCGCCGCGAACAGCGGCGCCGCCAGCCCGGTGAAGATGTACGCGTAGCGCCGCTCGTGCCGGTGCAGACCGGGCGCGATGAACGCCCACAGTTGGTAGAGCCAGATCGGTGCCGCGATGATCAGGCCGACCCAGAGCGCCACCTTGAGCTGGAGGAGGAACAGGTCGGCCGGGCCGAGCTGGACGAAGTTGCAGTCGCCGTTGGCCAGCCGCGCCTTCGGCAGGTCGCAGTACGGCATCTGCAGCACGTGCAGCACCCGACCGGCCACCGCGACCCCGACACCGAAGCCGACCAGGATTCCCAGCGAGGCGCGGAACAGGCGGGTGCGCAACTCCCGGATGTGCTCGATGAGCGTCATCGAGCCGTCGGCGGCCCGCTGGAAGTTGCTGGGGCCGCGCTTGCGCAGCGCGAAGGCCACGGGTCTCGGGCCCCTCGATCAGTTGTCGCGGACGCGCTGCACCGGGTCGGCGACCGGCTGCTGCGGCGGGGCCTGGTACGGCGCGGCCTGCGGGTGCTGCTGCGCGGCGTTCGGCGGCAGCGGCTGGTAGCCCGCCTGGGCGTCGGCCTTCTCGGCCAGGTCGCGGTCGTCGTCGTGCAGGCTCTTGGTCTCGGCCTTGATGATCCGCAGCGAGCGGCCCAGCGAGCGGGCCGCGTCGGGGAGCCGCTTCGCGCCGAAGAGGAGGATCAGCACGACCACGAGTACGGCGATGTGCCACGGCTTGAGGGCACCCATGGGAAGCTCCAGTCGCTCTGTGAGACAGCAAGGGGTGTGTCGGAGCCCATCGTACGTGCGTATCGGCTCGATGCCACCCACCGGGGCGACGGTGGTTCGTCCCGGCCGGTGAAGTCTTGACCAACCCGGGATGTCCCGTCAACAGGCAGTCACCGATCGTTTCCGCGCGAAACGGGGCAGAACTGCGCCGCCACGCGAAGATCATCGGGTCGGGGCGTCACCCCCGAGTGGACCGTGCGACCGGTCCCGGTCACCCGCCTCGCTTCGCCTTGATCAGCTCGATGCGCCGCTGGGCGGTGGCCAGCTGGTCCTGGAGCGCCTCGGCCCGCTCCTGCAGCGCCGTGGCCGCACCGGCCAGCTCCTGCGCCTCCGCCTGCCGGCGCTGCAACGCCACCGCCGCGCGGCGCAGGCCGGGCAGCCGGCTCAGCACGCCCCGGACGGCCACGGCCAGCACGACGAGGGTGGCGAGCACCACCGCGAGCACGATCCACCACAGCACGGCGGTCAGCCTACCGGGGGCCGGCGGCGACCGCCGGGTCGGCGGCCGCGGGTTCCGGGTCGCGCCGGGCCGTGGGCGCCGGTCGGGCGTACGCGTCCAGCGCGGCGGTCGCCGCCGCCCGGACCTGCTCGGCCAGCTCGGCGGGGGCGACCACGGCCACGTCCGGGCCCAGCCCGAGCACGAAGCGGCGCGCCCAGGCCAGGTCGGTGACCCGCAGGGAGACCAGCCACTCGTCGCCGTCACCGGCCTCCACCCGCTCGCACGGGTAGTACTCGGTGATCCAGCGCTCGCCGCGGCCGATCCGCAGCGTGATGAGCGGCAGGTCGGGCGAGGGACGGAACACCCCCTCGCTGAGGTCGTGGGGGCGGGCCTGCGGCGGCACGACGGCCGGCTCGTCCAGCTCGGTGACCGCGTCGATCCGGTCGGCCCGGAACAGCCGGACCGCCTCGGCCCGGCGGCACCACGCCTCCACGTACGCCCGGCCGCCGACCATCAGCATCCGCAGCGGGTCGATGGTGCGTTCGGTCGTCTCGTCGCGCGCCGCCGTGTAGTACGTGATCCGCAGCGCCCGGCCGCCCTCCACGGCCGCCCGCAGCTCCTCCACCCGCCGGGTGTCCGCCGGCAGCCGCACCTCCACCGGCGCGCCCACCAGGTCGGCCGCGTTCTCAATCTTGGCGAGGGCGCGTTCCACGGCCTCCCGGTTGGTGACCCCCGGCGTCTCGGCGAGCATCCGCAGCGCCACCACGAGCGCGAGCGCCTCGTCCGGCGTGAGCCGCAGCGGCCGGTCGATGCCGGCGTCGTACGTGATCGTCACCCGGTCGCCGTCGAACGCCATGTCGATGAGGTCACCGGGGCCGTAGCCGGGCAGCCCGCACACCCAGAGCAGCTCCAGGTCCTCGCGCAGCTGCCGCTCGGTCACGCCCAGGTCCCGCGCGGCCTCGGCGAGTTCGATGCCGGGCCGGGCCAGCAGGTAGGGCACGAGGTTGAGCAGCCGGGCCAGCCGGTCGGCGGAGGTGCGGGAGCCGCCGCGGGCGGCGGGGCGCGTCATCGGGGGCCTCCCGCGGCCGCCAGGTCGTCGTGCCGCGCGGCGAACTCCTTGAGCCGCTGGATGACCGCCTCGCGCACCTCCGGCGGGTCGAGCACCCGCACGTCCGGCCCGTAGCCGACCAGGTGCGCGGCGAGCGAGTCCGGGTCCGCGTACGGCAGCACCAGCCGGTCTCCGTCGGGCCCGGCGGCGACCTCCACCGCCCAGCGGCGCAGCCCGGCGGCCCGGCCCGGCGCGGCCAGCACGGTGGCCCGCCCCGTCCGCTCCACCGGCCCCGACCAGCGGGCGACGTGGCTGATGAGGTCGACCCCCGCCGGCGGCTCGTAGCCGCCCGGCTCGCCGGTGACCCGTACCGGGCCCACCACCCGGGAGAGCCGGAAGCAGCGGGTCGCCTCCCGGTCCAGGTCGTGCCCCACCACGTACCACCGGCCGCGCCAGCACACGACGCCCCACGGCTGGAGACGGCGGTGCGTCGGGGCGTCCCGGTCGGGCACCCGGTAGTCGAAGGCCACCTCCCGGCGGTCGCGGGCGGCGGCGGTCAGCGGCGCGAACGCCGGGTCGACGGTCACCATCGGCTCGAGACCGAGCGTGGCCTGCGGGTCGACGTCCACCCCGGCGGCACGCAGCTTCGCGAGCCCCGACGAGGCCGCGGCGGCCAGCCCGGCGTGCTGCCACAACCGCGCGGCGATGCCCACGGCGGCGGCCTCGTCCGGTTCGAGGGGGATGTCGGGCAGCGCGTACTCCCGGCGGGCGATCCGGTAGCCGGGCTCGCTGTCGAAGACGCTGGTCGTGCCGGTCTCCAGCGGGACGCCCAGCTCGCGCAGCTCGGCCTTGTCCCGCTCGAACTTGCGCTGGAACGCCTCGTGGTCACGCGCGTCGTTCGGATCGTGCTCGTAGCCGGGCACGGTCGCGGCGATCTGCGCGGCGGTCAGGAAGCGCCGCGTGGAGAGCAGGCAGATCACCAGGTTGACCAGGCGTTCGGTACGGGTACGGGACACGCATAGACGCTAGCAGCCGCCGCGGCGGAACCGTGCACCCGCACGGTCGGCGTGTGGTGGACGCGAAGGCCGTCGCCACGGCGGCCGATCTCCAACCGGGTGCGGGTGGTCCCCCGCTCGCCGCGCGGACCGCCCGCCGCTGGCCATAGGGTGGCCCCATGGCCCAGCCGGAGGTCAAGAGCGAGAGCGTCGGCACCGTCGTCGTCGCGGGCGCCGCCAACCTCGCCATCGCCGGGGCGAAGCTGGTCGCGGGCCTGATCTCCGGGTCGGCCGCCATGCTGTCCGAGGCCGCGCACTCGGTGGCCGACACCACCACCGAGGTGCTGCTGTTCATGGCCCTGCGCCGCGGGGCCCGCCCGGCCGACGCCCGGCACCCGTTCGGCTACGGCAAGGAGAGCTACGTCTGGGCGTTCTTCGCCGCCCTGTTCACCTTCGTGGCGGGCGCCGGCTTCGCGATCACGCACGGCGTCACCACGATCCTCGTGCACGAGCACAGCGGGAACTTCCTCGTCTCGTACGTGGTGCTCGCCGTCTCGTTCGCCATCGAGTCGGTCTCGCTGACCCGGGCCGTACGCCAGGTGCGCCGCGAGTCCCGGCGCTGGCGGACCACACCGCGCCGCTACCTGCGGCTCACGGCCGACACCACCCTCAAGGCGGTGTTCCTGGAGGACAGCGCCGCCCTCATCGGCCTGCTCCTGGCCGGGGCCGGCGTCGGCCTGTCCGAACTCACCGGGGACGAACTGTGGGACGGCATCGCGTCCGTCCTCATCGGTCTGCTGCTCCTGACCGTCGCCGCCACCCTCGCCTACAGCAACCTGTCGCTGCTGGTCGGTCGCGCCGTCCCGGAACGGCTGCGGCGCGAGATCGAACACGCCCTGGCCGGCCTGCCGGAGGTGCAGCGGATCGACACCCTGCTCACCATGCAGCTCGGCCCGATGGACATGCTGGTCGCCGCCAAGGTCGACTTCCGGGACGAGGCCACCGGCGCGGCCATCGAGGCCACCGCCGACGAGGCGGAGCGGCGGCTGCGGGAACGCTACCCGGAGATCCGCTACCTGTTCCTCGACCCGACCGGGTCGCTTCCCGGCCGCGGCGAGCGCGGACCGGAGCCGCCGCTGCAGGACGGCCCGATGGATCCCGGGCTGCGCTGACTGTGAGCATGGCGGGGTTCCGGGCCGCGCCGACCGCGGGCCGGCGACCCGCCCGAGCCGCGCCGACCGCGGGCCGGCGACCTCCGGGGCTGCGCCGACCGCGGGCGACCCCGCGCCCGGCCCCGGCGGGCCGCGCCGCTAGCGTGCCCGTCATGGTGCGATGGCGGTCCGGGACGGTGTCGGCGCTGCGGCGGCGGTGGGCCGGCGCGGTGGAACTGGACGTGGCCCTGCCCGACGGCACGATCATGCGGGCGCTCGCCTACCCGCACCTCGTCGGCGAGCCGCAGCCGGGCGACCGGGTGCTGCTCAACGCCGGCGCGCTGCTCATGGGCCTTGGCACCGGCGGGTACGCCCTCGTGGTGGCCCTGCCCGACCGGCTGCCGCCGGACCCGCCGCAGGCCGCCGACACCCGCGACGCGGGGCACCTCGTGAAGGCCCGCTACACCCCGCTGCAACCGATCCTGCTCGGGGTCGACGAGGAGGCCTCGCCCCACCGGGCCGTGCTGGAGGCCGCCGAGGACCTCGCCGGCCTGCCGGTGGTCACCGCCGACCTGCACTCGGCCCTGCCGGCGATCCTCGCCGGCGTCCGGGCCGACGCGCCGCACGCCCGCGTGGCGTACGTGCTCACCGACGGCGGCGCCCTGCCTGCCTGGTTCTCCCGCACCCTCGCCGGGCTGCGTGACGAGCTGGCGGGCACCGTCAGCGTGGGACAGGCGTTCGGCGGCGACCTGGAGGCGGGCACCCTGCACAGCGGGCTGCTCGCCGCCCGCCACGTGCTCCACGCCGACGTGGCCGTCGTCGCCCAGGGCCCGGGGAACCTGGGCACCGGCACCCGCTGGGGCTTCTCCGGGGTCGCCGTCGGCGAGGCCGTCAACGCCGTGGCCACGCTCGGCGGCCGCCCCGTCGGCTCGCTGCGCATCTCCGCCGCCGACCCCCGCCCCCGGCACCGCGGCGTCTCCCACCACAGCCTCACCGCGTACGGCCGGGTGGCCCTCGCCCCCGCCGACCTGGTGGTGCCCGACGACCTCGACCCGGCGCTCGCCGCCGAGGTGGACGCGGCGCTGGCGCCGCTGGCCGCGCGCCACCGGATCGTGCGGGTACGCACCGACGGGCTCGACGCCGCGCTGCGGGCCAGCACCGTGCCGCTGTCCACCATGGGGCGCGGCCTCGACGCCGACCACGCGTACTTCCTCGCCGCCGCGGCCGCCGGCCGCCACGCGGCCGCGCTGCTCGCCTGACTCAGCCCACGACCGACCGCTTCACCTTCGGCAACGCCTCGACCATCTCCCGGGGCAGGTTGAGCGTGTCCGCCACCACCTGCGCCGGCGTGAGCGCCATCCACTGGGCCAGCGAGATGTCCTCGAAGCGCGGCTTGCGGAACATCTCCAGGAACACCAGCGGCTCGGAACCGAGGTTCTCGATGTAGTGGCCGTACGCGAACGGCACGTACCCCACGTCGCCGGCCCGGAAGTCGAACGTCCGCGCCAGCCCGCTGCTCGCGAAGACCCCCATCCGGCCCTGCCCCGAGATGTAGTACTGCCACTCGTCGTCCGTCGGATGCCAGTGCAGTTCCCGCAGACCCCCGGGGTCGATCTCCACGAGCGCCGCGCAGATCGTCGTCGACGCGGCGAAGTTCGACACGTCCGCGACCCGGACCCGGCCGCCGGGGAAACGCTGCGGCTCCTGCGCCAGCATCCGGTGGCTGAACGTCCGCGGCACGTCCCCGGTCGGGCTGATCACCCGGTCCTGCTCCAGCGGCGGCGGCACCTGCCCCGCGAAGATGTACTTCTCCCGCTCCGGCAGGCGCTCCAACTGCTCCGGCGTCCAACCGAAGTTCTTCGCCAGCACCTCGCGGGGCGTGTGCGCGAAGAAGTCGCTGATGAGGAACGTGCCGTTCTCCGAGAACGCCCCGTCGTCGAACACCAGCAGGAACTCCACTCCCTCGTCGAGGGCCTGGATGTGGTGCGGCACCCCCTGCGGGAAGAACCACAGGTCCCCCGCTCGCACGTCGTCCAGGAACGTGCGCCCCTCCTGGTCGACGGCGCTGATCCGGCAGCTGCCCCGCAGCACGTACGCCCACTCGGACTGCTTGTGCCAGTGCAGCTCCCGGTACGCGCCCGGCTCCAGCGCCATGTCGACACCGGCCAGCTCGGTGGCGATCGGCAGCTCCCGCTGGGTGACCTCACGGGTCCACCCGCCCCGCTCGATGCGGGTGTGCGCGTCGGAGAACGAGAACCGCAGGTTCGGTAGCGTGCCCGCGTCCGTCGGCGGCGGGGTCAACAGATCCGGGTTCTGCCGGTCCCGCAGCACGTCCCGTGGCCCCGTGTCGAGCCAACCCCTGCCGTCCCACTGCGGCTGGGGCACCGTCGTCGTCTCATCGGCCATGCGTCGCCTCCCGCGTCGTGGCGTCCCGGTGGCCGCCGGCGCGGGGTCGTACGTGGCGCTGACCGCGCGGCGGCGACGCCGGCCGGTTACCCGCCGGGGCGACCCGCCCGGGCCAACCCCTGGCCCACCCGGGTCACGCCCCACCCCTCCCCCTCCCTCCCCGCCGCTCCCCGCCCCTCTCCGCGATCTTGCACTTTCGGCCCCGGCATTTGGGGCGAAGGCCGCGAAACAGGGGCCGAAAGTGCAAGATCGCCGGGGAGACGGGGGCGGGGCGCGCGGGGCGGGGGGGCGGGGCGCGCGGGGGCGGTCAGACTAGGAAGATCAGGGCGAGCCAGCCGCCCACGATCAGCACCAACGCGAGCGCCAGCACCCAGGTCGGCACCGTGTACTCGCCGCGCCGGTTGCGCTCGATCTCGGCACGGATCTTCTCCCGGCGGCGCTCGACCCAGTTCAGGCGCTGCTTGCCGCCCTCGGGAGGCTCGGGACTCGAGGATGTCGTCATGGCCCGGCCAGCCTACCGGGCCGGTCGGCTCGACGGCGCGCGCCACCGCCGAGCCGACCGCCCACGGGTCACATGCTGGCGATCAGCCGCTCGACCCGCTCGTCGTACGCCCGGAACGGGTCCTTGCACAGCACGGTCCGCTGCGCCTGGTCGTTGAGCTTCAGGTGCACCCAGTCGACGGTGAAGTCCCGCCGCTTCTCCTGGGCGTGCCGGATGAACTCGCCCCGCAGCCGCGCACGGGTCGTCTGCGGCGGCGTCTCCTTCGCCTCGAAGATCTCCGGGTCGGTGGCCACGCGGTCCACCTCGCCGCGCCGCTCCAGCAACGCGTACAGGCCGCGGCCCCGGCGCAGGTCGTGGTACGCCAGGTCCATCTGCGCCACCCGCGGATGCGACAGCGGCAGGTCGTGCTTGCGCTGGTACCGCTCGATGAGCCGCAGCTTCGTCACCCAGTCGATCTCCCGGGCCACCGGCTCCAGGTCACCCGTCTCCACGGCTCGCAGCACCCGGCCCCACAGCTCGACCACCCGCTTGGCCGTCTGGTCGCCGCCCCGCCGCTCCACGAACTCGGTCGCCTTGGCCAGGTACTCCTGCTGGATCTCCAGCGCGCTGATCTCCTTGCCGGACGCGAGCCGCACCTTGCGCCGGCCGGTGATGTCGTGCGACACCTCGCGGATCGCCCGGATCGGGTTCTCCAGCGACAGGTCCCGCATCACCACCCCCGACTCGATCATCCGCAGCACGATGTCGGCCGTGCCGACCTTGAGCAGCGTCGTGACCTCGTTCATGTTGGAGTCACCGACGATCACGTGCAGCCGGCGGTACCGCTCGGCGTCCGCGTGCGGCTCGTCGCGGGTGTTGATGATCGGCCGGCTCCGGGTGGTCGCCGAGGAGACGCCCTCCCAGATGTGCTCGGCCCGCTGGGACAGGCAGTACACCGCCCCGCGCGGCGTCTGCAGCACCTTGCCCGCCCCGCAGATCAACTGCCGGGTGACCAGGAACGGGATCAGCACGTCCGCCAACCGGCCGAACTCCCCGTGCCGCGACACCAGGTAGTTCTCGTGGCAGCCGTACGAGTTCCCGGCCGAGTCGGTGTTGTTCTTGAACAGGTAGATCTCACCCGCGATGCCCTCGTCGTGCAGCCGCTTCTCGGCGTCGACGAGCAGCCCTTCGAGGATCCGCTCGCCGGCCCGGTCGTGGGCCACCAGGTCGACCACCGAGTCGCACTCGGGCGTGGCGTACTCGGGGTGGGACCCGACGTCCAGGTAGAGCCGGGCACCGTTGCGCAGGAACACGTTGCTGGACCGGCCCCAGGACACCACACGGCGGAAGAGGTAGCGGGCGACCTCGTCGGGAGAGAGCCGCCGCTGCCCGCGGTAGGTACAGGTGACGCCGTACTCGGTCTCGAGGCCGAAGATTCGCCGCTCCATGGTGTGACATTAGCCGCCCGGAAGCCCGATTGGGCAGCGCTCATGTCCGCGGACCCACGACGGCGCGGCCCGACCGTGCCCGCCGGCCCGGCGCCGCCGCCCCGCCGGGCACGTCGCCACCCGTGAAGATCCTGGTCACCGGCGGTCGACCCGGCGTACGCGGCCGTCGCAGTTGGACGAGACGATCACCGACACCCGCCGACACAGAAAACCGGACCGCCCGGCGGGAGGAGAAACTCCCCGCTCAGGCGGCCCGGCTCGCTCGCCCGCCGGCCGGATCCGTCAGGAACCGGCCTCGTCGGAGTCGCGGCGCTCCAGGTCGGCCGAGGCGGCCGACGTGGTCGGCTTGTGCGCCTCCTCCGTCGGCACGGTCGGCGTCTGCGGACCGCCGGCCGGCTCCTCCCCCGTACCCGCGCCGCCGTCCAGCAGCGACGTCAACGCCGCCCCGGTGATCCGCCGGAACGTCCGCCCGATCCGGCGCCGGTCGAGGACCGCCACCTCCAGCTGGTTCGCCGCTATCGTGCGGGCCGCGCCGCCCTCGCCGCCGACGCTGCCCAGCGCCCGCACGGCCACCTGCACCGCCTCACCGAGCGACATGTCCGGCCGGTGCTCCGACTTGAGCACCCCGGTGATCGCCTCGGCCTGCCCACCCATCGCCATCCGGCCCGGCTCGTCGTTGACCGAGCCGTCGTAGGTCAGCCGGTAGAGCTCGTCGTCGTCGGGCGTGGCACCCACCTCCGCCACGCAGATCTCCACCTCGAACGGCTTCGACTGCTCGGTGAAGATGGCGCCCAGGGTCTGCGCGAACGCGTTCGCGAGGGCCCGCCCCGTGACGTCCCGCCGGTCGTACGACAGGCCGTTCAGGTCGGCCATCCGCACGCCGGCGCGGCGCAGGTTCTCGAACTCGTTGTACCGGCCGACGGCGGCGAACCCGATCCGGTCGTAGATCTCACTGACCTTGTGCAGGGCGCTGGAGAGGTTCTCGGCGACGAAGAGCACCCCGCCCTCGTAGCTCAGGACCACGGCGCTGCGCCCCCGGGCGATGCCCTTGCGGGCCAGCTCGGAACGGTCGCGCATGATCTGCTCGGGCGAGGCGTAGAACTGCATGGCCACGGCGGCTGGTTCTCCTTAGCGCTGTGCGGACGACTGCTGACGGTGCGGACGGGCTCAGCCGCCCGGGTTCTCCATCCGGGCGGAGACCACGGCCTCCGCGATCGCCGCCGTCTCGGCGTCGGTGAGCCGGTGGGTGCCCTCCGCGGTCGCGGTCATCACCACCGGGTAGATGCGACGGGTCAGGTCGGGACCGCCGGTCGCCGTGTCGTCGTCGGCGGCGTCGTAGAGCGCCTCCACGGCCAGCCGGACCGCGTCGTCGATCGACAGCCCGGGCCGGAACCGCTTCTTGAGCGCCGACTTCGCGAAGAGCGAACCGGAGCCGATGGCGTCGTAGCCGGTCTCCTCGTACGGGCCGCCCGTCACGTCGAAGCTGAAGATGCGCCCGGCCCTCGCCGGGTCCGTCGCGGCCAGGTCGAAGCCCGCGAACAGCGGGATCACCGCGAGGCCCTGCATCGCGGCGCCGAGGTTGCCGCGGATCATCGAGGCGAGCCGGTTGGCCTTGCCGTCGAGCGAGAGCATCGCGCCCTCGATCTTCTCGTAGTGCTCCAGCTCCACCTGGAACAGTCGCATCAGCTCGATGCCGATGCCGGCGGTGCCCGCGATGCCGACCAGCGAGTACGCGTCGGCCGGGTGCACCTTCTCGATGTCCCGCTGCGCGATCAGGTTGCCCATCGTGGCCCGGCGGTCGCCCGCCATGACCACGCCGCCCTCGGCGGAGATCGCCACGATCGTGGTGGCGTGGGGGGCCATGTCGGCCGCCATGCCCGGAGGCAGGGGCCGTCGGCCGGGCAGCATCTCGGGTGCCACCTTGCTCAGGAACGAGGTGAAGGAGGACGTCCCCGCGTTGGTGAACACATCTGGTAGACGCCCGGATGGATCAAAACCCGCTGCCACGTGGTTCCTCTCAGATACGTGATCGCCCTGGCCAGCCGTTCGGGACTGTCACGGAACCGGCCAGGACCACCGTTGCAGTTGAAGCAGAGTATCCCGCGCACCCATCCGGTGCGATGATCGTGGTCCAGATGTTCCGGATCGGGGACGCCGCAGACCGCGCACACGCCGCCCTGCGCGGCGAGGAGCTCGTCGAACTCCTTCCGCCCGATGCCGTACGGCCGCCGCAGGTGGTACTCGCGATCGCCGCCGTAGCGCCGCTGCCTGGTCTCGCTCGTCCGTCGGTCGTGGCAGGGCGCGTGCTGCTCGCACAGAACTCGCCGCGCCGCTTCCATTCCCCACAGTCGCGGCAACGGCGGCGGGCCGCCTTGATCATCCGGTCACAGCGGCATGTCCGCTTTGACCCGTATAATCACTGACCTCCCTTTTGCACGTATCCCCTCACGAACTCCTCTGCGTTCTCTTCGAGGACCGAGTCGATCTCGTCGAGCAGGTCGTCGACGTCCTCGGTGATCTCGGCGTGCCGCTCGGCGACCTCCGGGTTCGCCTCGGTGGTGACGTCCTCGATCTCCTCGCTCTGGCGGGACTTGCCCGTCTGCGACTGACCGCCGCTGTCACGAGTGGCCATCTGTGCCTCCTCCAACGATCTCTTCCGAGAAACTTACCTCGCGGGGGCGACGAAAGGCCCGCCGCGCGCCGTTGTGGTCGCGCGACGGGCACGTGGGTGCGGGACGGGTCAGCCGCCGGTGAGCGTCTCCAGCAGATCCTTCGCGCTGGCGCACCGGTCGAAGAGCGCCCCGACGTGCTTGCGGGTGCCCCGCTCGGGCTCCATCATCGGCACCCGCACGAGCGACTCGCGTCCCACGTCGAAGATGACCGAGTCCCAACTCGCCGCGACGACCTCGGACGCGTACTGGGCGAGGCACCGGCCGCGGAAGTACGCCCGGGTGTCCTCGGGCGGCTCCGTCATCGCCGTGCGGGTCTCCTCGTCGCTGAGCAACGTCTTCATGGCGCCGCGCGACACCAGCCGGTGGTAGAGGCCCTTCTCGGGGCGTACGTCGGCGTACTGCAGGTCGACGAGTTGGAGCTTGTGCGAGCCCCAGCCGAGCTTCTCCCGCTCCCGGTAGCCCTCGAGCAGCCGCAGCTTCGCCACCCAGTCCAACTCGTCGGCGCAGAGCATCACGTCGCGGCCGAGGCGGTCCAGCACGCTCTCCCACCGGTCGAGCACGTCCACGGTCTGCTCGTCGGCGTCGCTGCCGTAGCGCTCGTCCACGAAGGACCGCACCCGCTCGTAGTACGCCCACTGCACGTCGAGGGCGGTGAGCCGGCGCCCGTCGCGCATCCGCATGAGATGGGTCAGGGAGGGGTCGTGGCTGACCGCGCGCAGCTCGTTGACCGGGTCGGCGATGCCGAGGTCGGGCCCGAGCGCCTTCTCCTCGATCATGGTGAGGATGAGCGCGGTGGTCCCCACCTTCAGGTAGGTGGAGATCTCCGACAGGTTCGCGTCGCCGATGATGACGTGCAGGCGCCGGTACTTGTCCGCGTCGGCGTGCGGCTCGTCGCGGGTGTTGATGATCGGACGCTTGAGGGTCGTCTCGAGGCCGACCTCGACCTCGAAGAAGTCGGCCCGCTGGGAGATCTGGAAGCCGTTCTGGCCGCCGTCCTGGCCGATGCCGACCCGGCCGGCGCCGCAGACGATCTGCCGGGTGACGAAGAACGGCGTCAGGTACGCCACGATGTCGGCGAACGGGGTCTGCCGCCGCATGAGGTAGTTCTCGTGGGCGCCGTAGCTGGCGCCCTTGTTGTCGGTGTTGTTCTTGTAGAGGTGGATCGGCTGGGTGCCGGGGATGGTGGCGGCCCGGCGGGACGCCTCGGCCATCACCCGTTCGCCGGCCTTGTCCCAGCGCACCAGGTCCAGCGGGTTGGTCACCTCGGGCGTCGAGTACTCGGGGTGCGCGTGGTCGACGTAGAGGCGGGCGCCGTTGGTGAGTATGACGTTGGCGAGCCCCAGGTCCTCGTCGGCCAGCGCCTCGGCCGGGTCGTACGCGGCGCCGGAGTAGGTGAAGCCGCGGGCGTCGCGCAGCGGCGACTCCTCCTCGTAGTCCCATCGGGCCCGGCCGCCGCGGTTGAGTTCCGGGCGGGCCCCGTAGGCGTTCACCACCTGGGAGGAGGTGACCATCGGGTTGGCACCGGCCTGACCGGGCACGGAGATGCCGTACTCGACCTCGGTGCCCATGATCCGTCGTACGCTCATCGACCTGCTCGCTCCGCTCGCCCGTCCGGTCCCCCGTCCCGTCGAGCGTAGTCGTCCGTGCGGCGGGCGGGGGCGTGGCGGGGGCCGCGCCGTCCGCACGGGGTGTGGAGGGTCCGCCGCGCGGGCGCGGCGGTCGCCGCCGCCGGCCGGGCGACGTGGGCGCGCGGTCCGCGGCGGGTGGTGGGTGCGGCGTACGACGGGGGCCCGGGGTGGCGCCCACCCCGGGCCCCCGTCACCGCACGGTGCCGGTCAGAGGTACTGGCCGGTGTTGCTGGCCGTCTCGATGGACCGGCCGGCCTCGGCCCCCTTGCCGCCGGAGACGAGCGTGCGGATGTAGACGATCCGCTCGCCCTTCTTGCCGGAGATGCGGGCCCAGTCGTCCGGGTTGGTGGTGTTGGGCAGGTCCTCGTTCTCCCGGAACTCGTCGACGCAGGCGTCGAGCAGGTGCTGCAGGCGCAGCCCCTTGCGGCCGGAGGTGAGGAACTCCTTGATGGCCATCTTCTTGCCCCGGTCGACGATGTTCTGGATCATCGCGCCGGAGTTGAAGTCCTTGAAGTAGAGGACCTCCTTGTCACCGTTGGCGTAGGTGACCTCGAGGAAGCGGTTCTCCTCGGTCTCCGAGTACATGCGCAGCACGACCGCGTCGATCATCGCCGCCACGGTGGCCTGCGGGTCGCCGCCGTGCTCGGCCAGGTCGTCCGGGTGCAGCGGCAGGTCGGGAAGGATGTACTTGGAGAAGATGTCCTTGGCCGCCTCGGCGTCCGGCCGCTCGATCTTGATCTTCACGTCGAGCCGGCCGGGGCGCAGGATCGCCGGGTCGATCATGTCCTCGCGGTTGGAGGCGCCGATGACGATGACGTTCTCCAGCCCCTCCACGCCGTCGATCTCGCTGAGCAGCTGCGGGACGATGGTGTTCTCCACATCGGAGGAGACGCCGGAGCCGCGGGTGCGGAAGACGGAGTCCATCTCGTCGAAGAACACGATCACCGGCGTGCCCTCGCCGGCCTTCTCCCGTGCCCGTTGGAAGATCAGCCGGATGTGCCGCTCGGTCTCGCCGACGTACTTGTTGAGCAGCTCGGGGCCCTTGATGTTGAGGAAGTAGCTGGTGTGCTTCTCCTCGCCCCGCCGCTCGGCGATCTTCTTGGCCAGCGAGTTGGCCACGGCCTTGGCGATGAGCGTCTTGCCGCAGCCGGGCGGCCCGTAGAGCAGTATGCCCTTCGGCGGGCGGAGGTGGTGCTCGCGGAACAGGTCGGCGTGCAGGAAGGGCAGTTCCACGGCGTCGCGGATCTGCTCGATCTGCGCCTGGAGGCCGCCGATGTCGGTGTAGTCGACGTCGGGCACCTCCTCCAGGACCAGCTCCTCCACCTCGCTCTTCGGGATCCGCTCGTAGGCGTACGCCGAGCGGGGCTCGATCATGAGCGAGTCGCCCGCGCGCAGCGGGGCGCCGACCAGGGTGTCGGCGAGGTGCACCACCCGCTCCTCGTCGGAGTGGGAGACCACCAGCGCCCGGTCGCCGGGCGTCCCACCGGGGCTCTCCAGCACCTCCTTGAGCATCACCACCTCGCCGACCCGCTCGTAGCCGAACGCGTCGACGATGTTGAGCGCGTCGTTGAGCAGGACCTCCTGCCCGCGCCGAAGCTCGGCGACGTCGAGTGACGGCGACACCGCGACGCGCAGCTTGCGGCCGCCGGTGAAGACGTCGACGGTGCCGTCGTCGTGCCGGGCGAGGAAGACGCCGTAGCCACTCGGTGGCTGGGCGAGGCGGTCGATCTCCTCCTTGAGCGTCACGATCTGCGCGCGAGCCTCCTTGAGGGTGCTCACGAGCCGCTCGTTGTTCTCGGTCAGCCGCGCCAACTGTGCCTGGGTGGCCGCCAGCCGCTCCTCGAGCTGCCGGACGTGTCGGGGGCCTTCGGTCAACTTGCGCCGCACCAGAGCGAGTTCCTCTTGCAGGAACGCGACCTGCGTGGAGAGATCGTGGGCCTCCTTCTCCCACCGTGCGGCGCGCGAGTCCGCGTCGTCGCTGCGTGCCACGTCCCACCTCCCCGGGGGGCTTGAACGTTCTGCCCTAACACTAGCCGCTATGAGCGCGATTCGGTCCCGCGCAACGCCCCTGTCACCGAACCTTGATCGCGAAGGGTGGGCCGACCGGGCCGGTGCGGCCGTTCCGGTACCGTCGGGGCGTGGGACGGGAGAACATGGGGGGTGCGCCGGTGGCGGAGGTCGCGACGGACCAGCTCCAGGTCTGGGTGGACCAGGATCTCTGCACGGGTGACGGTCTCTGTGTGCAGTACGCCCCGGAGGTGTTCGAGTTCGACGTCGACGGCCTGGCGTACGTGAAGGGCGCCGACGGCGAGCTGCGGCAGGCTCCCGGCAGCCGGGTGGACGTGCCGGAGCACCTGCGTCTCGAGGTGATCGACTCGGCGCGGGAGTGCCCCGGCGAGTGCATCCACGTGGTGCGCGCGGGCGACGGCCTGGAGGTGGCCGGCCCCGACGCCGGCGACTGAGCGCTCCGCGGAGCGGGCACCGCGCCGGGGAGGGAGCGCCTGGTAGAGGGAGGGACGCCGCCCGGGGACTGCGCACTACAGGAGCGGACGGCCGACCACCGAGGCGACGAGCCGGGCGAACTCCTCCAACCGGGCGATCTGCCCGGCCCCGCCGTCGTCGAGGGTCTTGCCGAAGCGCAGCGCGTCGTGCCGCGGCGCGCCGACCATCTCCTCCGGCGCGGACGCCTCGTCGAGCGAGCTGAGCAGCAGGTAGACGTCGATGCTGTCGACCCGGATGGCGCCGCTCTCGGAGCGGGTGAGCCGGCGCCGGCAGCCCACCTCGGTGACCGTGGAGACCGGCACCACCCGCAGCGACGAGGTCATCGACCCCGGCGGCCCCTCCCCCGGCGGCACGTCCTCGCCGTGCCAGAGGATGAGCCGGCTGCCGTCGCAGACGACGACCTCCTGCCACACCCCGTTGACCTCGTTGACGAAGCGTTCCAGCGTGAAGCCCAGCACGGACGCCCCGCGCAGCACGCCGCCGAGCGCCTCCAGGGCGATGTCGGGGTCGCGCAGGTAGGCCCGCGCCGCCGACTCCAGGTCCTGGTAGGGCGACCAGTCCGGGAACACCGCGGGCAGGTCCCCACCGCCGTAACCCGGGCTGCTCATGCCGCCGCCTCCCTCCGGTCGGCGCCACCATGAGACTCCACCGCGCAGTGCCCGATGACTCGCTCGCTGCGCTCGCTCATGCCGCCGCCTCCCTCCGGTCGGCGCCACCATGAGACTCCACCGCACAGTGCCCGATGACTCGCTCGCTGCGCTCGCTCATGCCGCCGCCTCCCACCGGTCGACACCCTCGTCCGCGGACGCCCCGTCCGCTCATGCCACGTCACCCGTGCCGGTCACGGCCGGTCCGTCTCCTCCGCGGCCTCGGCCCGTACGCCGTCCGCCGCCGCGGCGGCCTGGCGGGCCGCCTCGGCCTCGCGCAGCACCTGCCGGCGCTGGACGTACGCCTCGGCGCCCTTGCTGGGCTTGCGGCGCCGCGGCGGCGCGGTGACGCCCGGGGCGAGCTTGCGGGCGGAGACCAGGAAGGCGGTGTGCGCGACCATCCGGTGGTCGGGGCGGACGGCGAGCCCCTCGGCGTGCCAGTCGCGCACCAGGGACTCCCAGGCGCGCGGCTCGGTCCAGCCGCCCCGCTCGCGCAGCGCCTCGACGAGCTCGGAGAGCTGCGGGGTGGTGGCCACGTAGCCGATGAGCACCCCGCCGGGCAGCAGCGCCCGTTCGACCATGTCGAGCATCTCCCACGGAGTGAGCATGTCGAGGATGATCCGGTCGAAGCCGGTCTCGGTGCAGCCGGCCACGTCGCCGACGTGCAGGTGCCAGGCGGGGTGCGGGCCGTTGAAGAAGGCCTCGACGTTGCGGCGGGCGATCTGGGCGAAGTCCTCGCGGACCTCGTAGGAGTGCAGTTCGCCCTCGGTGCCGACGGCGCGCAGCAGGGAGCAGCTGAGCGCGCCGGAGCCCGCGCCGGCCTCCAGGACCTTCGCGCCGGGGAAGATGTCGCCCATCGCGACGATCTGCGCGGAGTCCTTCGGGTAGATGACCTGGGCGCCGCGGGGCATGGACAGCACGTAGTCGGCGAGCAGGGGCCGCAGGGCGAGGAACGCGGTGCCGCCGCCGCTGGTGGTGACGACGCTGCCGTCGGGCAGGCCGATGAGCGCGTCGTGCTCCAGGATGCCGCGGTGGGTGTGGAACGCCTTGCCGGGCTCCAGGGTGATGGTGTGCATCCGCCCCTTCGGGTCGGTCAGCTGCACCCGGTCGCCGGGTGTGAAGGGGCCTCGGCGCGCCGGCGGCAGCTCCGGGCGGACGGGGGCGCCCGAGTCGGCCGGCACGGCGGAGGGAGTTGCGCTCACGTGTTCATCTTCCGGTCGGGTTCGAGGAGCTGGGCGAGATCCGCGATGTGCAGAACGCCGACGACATCTTCGCCTGCCGTCACGACGTACTGCGCGCCCGGGTGGGTCTGCACGGCCTCCATCACGCGTTCCCCGTCCAGCCCGACCGGGAGGGCGGGCAGGGCGGACAGCGAGCGGGTGACGGCGTCCACGGCGAGCCAGGGGCGGCGCTCGGGGGGCACCGCGGCGGCGGCGGCCGGGTCGACCAGGCCGACGGGGCGGCCGGCGTTGTCGGTGACCAGCAGCGCGGCACCGGGCGGGCCGCCCTCGGCGTGGCGGCGCTGCGCCTCGGCGAGGGGGGTGCCGGTGGGCACGGGCCAGACGGGCCGGGCGAGGCGGGTCAGGTCGATGAGCGGGAACCGGCGGCTGATCCGGGCGTAGCGGATCGACTGGCCGGCGCCGCGCCACAGGGTGAACGCGACGAGCAGCATGAGCGGCAGCGCGAGCGGCGCCAGGTGGCGGGTGAGGGTGAGCGCGGCGACGAGCAGGGCGGTGCCCGCGGCGACGACGCGCCCGACCCAGCCGGCCACCTCGGTGCCGCGGTGCCGGTCGCGGGTCAGCGCCCAGACGGCGGCACGCAGGGCCCGCCCGCCGTCCAGCGGCAGCCCGGGCAGGATGTTGAAGACCGCGACGATCACGTTGCTCACGGCGAGCTGGAAGGCGAGCTGGTTGGCGACGGTCCGGTCGGGCAGGGCGAGGGTGGCCGCGACGGAGAGCGCGCCGAGCACCGCGGACACCGCCGGCCCGGCGAGGGACACGAGCAGGTCGACGCGGGGTGACGGGGCGTCGCGGTCCATCTCGGTGTACCCGCCGAGCAGTTCGAGGGTGATCCCCCGCACGCCGATGCCGTACCGGCGGGCGGTGAGCGCGTGCCCGAGTTCGTGCAGGAGCACCGAGCCGAGCAGCGACACCACGAACCCGACCCCGATCACGTACCCGGCGAGCTGCGACAGCGCGAGCTGGTGGCGGGCGAACTCGGCGTACAGGACGGTGACCAGCAGGGCGAGCAGGAGCATCGAGCCGTTGAGGTACAGCGGCACCCCGAACACCCGCCCCACGCTCACGCCGGGGCCGGGGCGGGGCCGGCGCCGCGGCCGGGAGGTCTGCTCCATCGGGTCGATGCTACGGACTGCGCCCGCGGCGCCGCGCGGGCGGCGGGGGCGCGGGCGGTGTCAGACCGGTGCCCTAACCTTCCGGGCATGACGGCGGAACCGGTGACGACGCGACAGCCCACGGCCGCGGCGGAGGTGCCGCCGACAGTGCGGGCGTCGCTGTCGCCGTCGCGGGCGGCGGATTTCAAGACCTGCCCCCTGCTCTACCGCTTCCGCAGCATCGACCGGCTGCCCGAGCGGCCCACCGTCGAGCAGGCCCGGGGCACGCTGGTGCACGCGGTGCTGGAGCGTCTGTTCGACCTGCCGGCCGGGGGTCGCACCCCGGCGGCGGCGGCCGACCTGGTGGCCCCCCAGTGGGACCGGCTCGTCACCGAGCAGCCGGAGCTGGCGGAGCTGTTCGGTGACGACGCGGACCCGGCGGCCGTGGGCGAGTTCCTCCGGTCCGCCGCGGCGCTGCTGGAGGGCTACTTCGCGGTGGAGGACCCGCGCCGGCTGGAGCCGGCCGAGCGGGAGAGCCTCATCTCCGCGGTGGTCGACGACGAGCTGCTGATCCGCGGCTACCTCGACCGGCTCGACGTGGCGCCGGACGGGGCGCTGCGCGTGGTCGACTACAAGACCGGCGGGGCGCCGCGGGAGGCGTTCGAGGCGCGCGCCCTGTTCCAGCTGAAGTTCTACGCGCTGGTGCTCTGGCGCACCCGGGGGGTCGTGCCCCGGGTGCTGCGCCTGCTCTACCTGCGCGACGCGGAGGTCTGCGACTACACGCCCGACGCCGAGGAACTGGTCCGCTTCGAACGAACGGTGGTGGCGCTGTGGCGGGCGATCGAGCAGGCCACCGCCCAGCAGGACTTCCGGCCCCGACCGAGCAGGCTGTGCGACTGGTGCAGCCACCAGGCGCTGTGCCCGAGCTTCGGCGGCACGCCGCCGCCGTTCCCGCTGGGGGCGGCCGACGCCGACCCGCTGCGCGACGCCCGGTCGCGGCCGGCGCCCCCCGGCGCGGACGAGTGACCCTCATCCCTGGGGAGGAGGGCAGGCTCACCTTCGGCGACGATCATCGCGGCCGGGCGGCGGCTAGCGTCGCGGTATGACCGAGCGCCCGTGGGTGGTGCTGCGCCGGCACCCGCTGGCCGTCGACGCCCTCCTCGCCGCCGCCCTGGTGGCGCTGGACGCGCTGTTCGCCGTGATCGCGGCGCCGCGAAGCACGCCGCATCCGCTGCCGCTCGCGCTGCTCTGGAGCGTGCTGTGCGCGTTCCCCGTCGCGCTGCGCCGGGTCGCGCCCCGGGCGGCGGTCGCCGCGGCGCTGCCGACGCTGGCGCTGCCGGCGCTCACCGGCGGCGGTCCCGGCGCGCAGGGTCTGGCGTTCGCCATACTCACGTACACCCTGGCGGCGCGGCGACCGGCCCGCTCGGCGGCGCTGGCCGCGGCCGTGCTGTGGGTGCCGGTGGTGGTGGTCACCGTCGTGGCCCCGCCGAGCAGCGCGCAGGACGTGGGGCCGGTCCTGCTGGTGCTGAACAACCTGCTCGTCGGGCTGCTGTCGTACGCGGTGGGGCGGGTGGTACACGCCCGGCGGGCGGCGACGCTCGCGCTGCGGGAGCGGGCCCGGGTGGCCGAGGAGCAGCAGCGGGCGCTGGCGGCGCAGGCGGTCGCCGACGAGCGCCGGCGCATCGCCCGGGAGCTGCACGACGTGGTGGCGCACCACGTGAGCGTCATGGGGGTGCTGGCCACCGGTGCGCGGCGGGTGCTGCGCCGGGATCCGGACGCCGCCGACGAGGTGATCGGCACGATCGAGGAGACGGGCCGCGCCACGCTGCGGGAGCTGCGCCGGCTGCTGGACGTGCTGCGCACCGAGGCGGAGCCGGCCGCCGACCTCGCCCCGCAGCCCGGCCTGGCCGGCATCGAGGCCCTGGCCGAGCAGGTCCGCGAGGCCGGCCTGCCCGTGACCGTCCGGGTGGAGGGCGGCCCGCGGGTGGTCGAGGACGGGGTGGCGCTGGCGGTCTACCGGATCGTGCAGGAGGCGCTCACCAACGTGCTCAAGCACGCCGGCGCGGCGACGGCCGAGGTGCGCATCGCCTACGGCGAGGCGGCCGTCGAGGTGGAGGTGACCGACACCGGGCGCGGTCCGGCGCCCGACACCTCACGGGTGGGGCACGGCCTGGTGGGCATGCGGGAGCGGGTCGGCCTCTACGGTGGGGTGCTGCGGGCCGGCGCCCGCCCGGGCGGCGGTTTCCGGGTGTACGCGAGAATTCCGGTGGAGCGGGAGGGCCAGGTCGCGGCGTGAGCCGGCGCGGCGGGGCGGGACAGGGGGCACGATGACCGACGGGACGGCACGGCCGGTACGCGTCCTGCTCGCCGACGACCAGCCGCTGCTGCGCACCGGGTTCCGGATGGTGCTGGGCACCGAGGACGACCTGGACGTCGTCGCCGAGGCCGGGGACGGCGTGGAGGCGGTGGACCTGGCGCGCCGGCTGCTGCCCGACGTGGTGCTCATGGACATCCGGATGCCGCGGATGGACGGGGTGGCCGCCACGCGAGCCATCGTCGACGCCCGGCTGCCGGTGCGCGTGCTGATCCTCACCACGTTCGACCTGGACGAGTACGTGGTGGGGGCGCTGCGCGCCGGGGCGAGCGGCTTCCTGGCCAAGGACGTGCCGGCCGAGGACCTCGTCACGGCCATCCGCACCGTGGCCGCCGGTGAGGCGGTCGTGGCGCCGCGGATCCTCAAGCGGCTGCTGGACCGCTTCGCCGACGTGCTGCCGGACCCGTCGGCGACGCCGCCGCGTTCCCTGGCGGCGCTGACCGACCGTGAGCGGGAGGTGCTCGTGCAGGTGGCGCGCGGGCTGTCCAACGCCGAGATCGCCGCCGAGCTGTCGGTGAGCGAGACCACGATCAAGACCCACGTCGGGCACGTGCTCACGAAACTGGGACTGCGGGACCGGGTGCAGGCCGTCGTGCTCGCGTACGAGACGGGTCTGGTCCGCCCCCGGGGGTAGGGCGGGCCGGCCGGCTACGTCGATGGGCGTACCCGAAGATCCCTCCGTGGTGCGACGGCCCGGTTGCCGCCGTCACCTACCGTGACCGCAGACGGTCCGGCGCGGTTGACTCTCACGCGGCGTGAGCTCCTAGCGTCGGCCGGGTGCCGTTGCCGGCGGCGACGAGGACGCGGCGACGGCACGCCCGGTCAGGGTCAACCCTGAGCCGGGATGGGGGGCACCCGCAGCGCGGAAATCCGCGCCGGCTCCGCCCGTAGGCGGACGGATCCGGGGTGGCCAGCACGGACGATGGGACTGCCGCGTCGAAACCAGCGGGGGCGGCGCGGACCAACCTGACGACAAGAGGGAGACGACGTGACCGCGACGGTAGGCCGGCAGGCGCAGGCCGCGGCCCGGGCGAGCGACGTGTGGAAGGTGTACGGCAGCGGTGAGGCGCAGGTCATCGCGCTGCGGGGGGTCAGCGCGGAGTTCGAGCGGGGGCGCTTCACCGCGATCATGGGCCCGTCCGGGTCCGGCAAGTCGACGCTCATGCACTGCCTGGCGGGCCTGGACACGGTGACCCGGGGGACGGTGTCGATCGGCGACACCACGGTCACCGGCCTCGGCGACGCGGGGCTGACGAAGCTGCGCCGGGACAAGGTGGGCTTCATCTTCCAGCAGTTCAACCTGCTGCCCACGCTCAGCGCGAAGGAGAACATCCTGCTGCCCCTGTCGATCGCGGGGCGCAAGCCGGACCCGGCCTGGTACGACACCGTGATCGACACGGTCGGTCTGCGGGACCGGCTCGACCACCGCCCGGCGCAGCTCTCCGGCGGGCAGCAGCAGCGGGTGGCGTGCGCCCGCGCGCTGGTCTCCCGCCCCGAGGTGATCTTCGCGGACGAGCCGACGGGCAACCTGGACTCGCGCGCCGGCGCGGAGGTGCTGAACTTCCTGCGCAACTCGGTGCGGGAGCACGGCCAGACGATCGTCATGGTCACCCACGACCCGACGGCCGCCGCGTACGCCGATCGGGTGGTCTTCCTCGCCGACGGGCAGATCGTCTCCGAGCTGATCGAGCCGACCGCCGAGACCGTGCTCGACACGATGAAGAAGCTGGACGCCCCGACCGAGGTGAACGGCTGATGCTGCGGGCGACGCTCAAGAGCCTGCTGGCGCGCAAGCTGCGGCTCGTGCTGTCCGGCCTGGCGGTCGTGCTGGGCGTGATGTTCGTCTCCGGCGCGTTCGTGCTGACCGACACCCTCGGCCGCACCTTCGACGCGATCTTCGCCGACGCGTACGAGGGCATCGACGTCAACGTCGCGGCCAAGCCGAAGATCGCCCTGTCGGAGATGGAGGGCGAGCAGACGCCGCCGCCGTTCCCGGCGGCGACGGTCGAGAAGGTCCGCGCGGTGCCGGGGGTGGCCGAGGCCACGGGTGTGATCGCCGCCGACGGGGCGCGGCTGATCGGCAGCAACGGCAAGGCGGTGGCCTCGTTCGGGCCGCCCCAGTTGGGTGAGAACTGGACCGGCGAGTCGGACCTGATCCGGCTGCGCGAGGGTCGCGGCCCGAACGCCGACGGCGAGATCGTGATCAACAAGGGGCTCGCGACGGCCGGAAAGGTGGCCGTCGGCGACCGGGTGGGTGTGCTCACCCCCCTGGGCCCGAAGCAGGAGTTCACGATCGTCGGGATCTTCGGTTACAGCGGCGGCCGGGACTCCATCGGCGGGGCCAACGAGATCATGTTCACCACGCCGGTGGCGCAGCGGCTGATGCTCGGCGAGGCGGGCACCGTCAACAGCGTGTCGGTGAAGGCCGCGGACGGCGTGTCGGCCGAGTCGCTGCGTGACGCGGTGGCCACGGCCGTGGGCGACGCGTACGAGGTGAAGACCGGCAAGCAGCTCTCCGACGAGGCGGCGGCCGGCTTCAAGGAGGCGCTGTCCTTCTTCAACCGGATCCTGCTCGGCTTCGCGGCGGTGGCGCTGCTGGTGGGCACGTTCCTGATCCTCAACACGTTCTCGATCATCGTGGCGCAGCGGACCCGGGAGCTGGCGCTCATGCGGGCCATCGGCGCGGGCCGGCGGCAGATCGTCAGCTCGGTGGTGCTGGAGGCCGTCGCCGTGGGTCTGATCGCCTCGGTGCTCGGCCTGGCCGCCGGCATCGGCATCGGCGCGCTGCTGGCGTGGGCGTTCGGGAACCTGGCCGGCGATCTCACCCTGGCCGGGCTGGGCGTGCCGGCGAGCGCCGTGATCAGCGCGTTCGCCGTCGGCATCGTGATCACCGTGGTGGCGGCGCTGCTGCCGGCGCTGCGGGCCTCGCGCATCCCGCCGATCGCCGCCATGCAGGACGTGGCCACCCCGGACCGGCCGCTCACGAAGATCACGGTGGCCGGTGGGCTGGTCACCGCCGTCGGCGCCGTGCTGCTCTTCCTGGGGCTCGGCGGCAACGCCGGCGACAACACGCTGGTGACGATCCTCGGCGGGGTGCTGTTCGCCTTCATCGGCGTGGCGCTGCTGACGCCGCTCATCAGCCGGCCCGTGGTGAACCTGCTCGGGACGATCTTCGCCTGGTCGGTGCCGGGCAAACTGGGCCGGCTCAACTCGGGGCGCAACCCGCGCCGCACCGCCATCACGGCGGCCGCGCTCATGGTCGGCATCGCCCTGGTCACCGGCGTGACGGTGATCCTGGACTCGGCCAAGAGCAGCATCAGCGGCCTCGCCCAGGACAGCATCAAGGCCGAGCTGGTGATCTCCGGGGTGCAGAGCGGCCCCCGGCCGCCGACGTTCGACCCGGCGGTGCTGGAGAAGGTCGCCGCGATCCCCGGTGTCCGGCTGGTCGACGGCGAGTACGGCGACATGGCCGTGGTCGGCGGCGAGCGGACGTGGGTGGCCGCGAGCAGCGAGGTCGGCGCGCTGCGGCAGATCTTCGGGGCGACTCCCACGGCGGGTGACATCGACCGGCTCGCGCCGGACGAGATGCTCGTCAGTTCGGACGTCGCGAAGAACCGCGGGCTGTCGGTCGGCTCGACGGTGCCGGTGCAGCTGGCCCGGGGCGACGCCCGCACCTACACGGTCAGCGGCATCTACACGGCGAGCCAGCTCACCAACCCGGTCGTGCTGCCGCCGCAGGCGGCCCGCGACTTCGCGATCCCGCAGCCGATCCAGGGCTTCATCCAGCTCGCCCCGGGCACCCGTGTGGCGGACGTGCAGCCGCAGGTCGAGGCGCTGCTCGCGGACTCGCCCGAGGTGTCGGTGGCGGACCGGGACGCGTTCATCGAGCAGCAGGCCAGCCAGCTCGACGGGCTGCTCACGATGATCCAGATCCTGCTGGCGCTGGCCATCGTGATCGCCGTCCTCGGCATCGTGAACACCCTCGCCCTGTCGGTGCTGGAACGCACCCGCGAGCTGGGGCTGCTGCGGGCCATCGGCCTGCGCCGGGCCCAGACCATGCGGATGATCACCGTGGAGGCCGTGGTGATCTCGGTGTTCGGGGCGCTGCTCGGCGTCGTCGTCGGCGCCGGTCTCGGCGCGGCCGTGGTCGAGGCCCTCAAGGACGAGGGCATCACCGACCTGATCCTGCCCTGGTCGCAGATGGGCGTCTTCCTCGGCCTCGCCGCGATCGTCGGCGTCGTCGCGGCGGTGCTGCCCGCGATCCGGGCCGCCCGGATCAACGTCCTGGGCGCGATCGCCCACGACTGACCGTCCGGCGGGGCCCCTCGTCCGCGTTCCGCGCGGCGAGGGGCCCGCGTCGCTCAACGGTGGCGGCCGCTGGGCCCCTCGTCCGTGTTCCGCGCGGCGAGGGGCCTCGCCGCTCAGCCTCGGCGGCCGGCGGGGGCGCGCCGCTCGAGCAGCGCGGCGAGCAGGTCCAGGTCCGCGCCGGCCAGGCTGTCGAGCTGGTGTACGCCGTCCGTCGGCGGCAGCGGCACCTCGGCCGGCACGGCCAGCACGGCGGCGCCCGCCGCGAGCGCGCTCGCCACGCCGGTCCGCGAGTCCTCGATCGCCACGCACCGCTCGATGGGCACACCGAGCAGCCGGGCCGCCGTGAGGTACGGCTCCGGGTCCGGCTTGGGCGCGGCCACCTCGTCGCCGCAGACCACCGCGTCGAAGCTGTCCCGCCCCAGCGTCTCCAGCGCCACCTCGACCAGCGGCCGGCCGCTGGACGTCACGAGGGCGGTCGGGATGCCGGCCGCGCGGACGGCCCGCAGCAGGGCCATCGCGCCGGGCCGCCAGCGCAGCCCGCTGCGGAACAGCTCCAGGATCCGGGCGTCGATCCACGCGGCGCTGGCGGCCGGGTCCCGTTCGGGCTGGCCGAGGTCGTCGTGGACGATGCGCATCGACTCGGCCATGCTGGTCCCGGTGATCGCCCGGCGGGCCGCGTCGGAGAGGGTGCCGCCGTACGACTCGGCGAGCTCCTGCAGCGCGATGTCCCACAGCTTCTCGCTGTCGACCAGGGTGCCGTCCATGTCGAAGAGCACGGCGGCGGGGTGACGGCTGGTGAGCGGATCGTGCGGCATCCCGGGATCCTCTCAGGGTCGCGCGCCGCCCACCCCGGCGGTACCCGGTCGGGTGACCTGGGCCAACGTGTTTCAGCCCAGGCCGCAGGCCGACAGGGAGTTCTCGTAGCCGCGGAAGAACGACTCGGTGCGCTGCTCGGCGGTGCCGTGCGAGCCCTCGGCGAACCACGGTTGGCCGGGGTCGTCGCCGACGGCCGCGAGGCCCTCCCGGAACTCCTCCAGGTCGCCCTCGGCCAGGGTGAGGTCGCCCGCCCGCACCGAGTCGCCGAGGTACGCCCCGGCCATGCAGTCGGCCTGCAGCTCCTGCTGGATCGTGAAGTCGTAGCGGACGCCGAGGCGCACCTGGACGCCGTGCGCGTACTCGTGGCCGAGCAGGTAGAACACGAACGCGTCGCCGACCTGGCGGAACGCGGCGACCGACCAGGTCACGTCGTAGGCGATGAAGTCGCCCTGGGAGCAGTAGACGGCGTTGTTGCGGGGCAGCGGCTGCCCGCCGCAGGACACCTCCCCCGCCCGCTGGTACGGGATGATCCGCCGGATCGGCTGGAACCTCTCGCCGGACTCCCGGAACCGCGCGGCCCAGTAGCGCTCGGCGACGGCCTGCGCGCTGGCGACGTCCTCGGCGAACTCCTCGATGCTCGTGGTGCTGTCGGCGCGGGTCGTGGTCGCCTCGGGCTCCACCGTCGGGACCGGCGGCGCCGGCTCCCCGCCCTGCGGGTCGGAGACTCCGCCCACGAAACATCCGGCCGCGGCGAGCACCGCCGCCACGAGGCCGGCCAGCCGGACCCGGGAACGACGTGCCGAGCCTGCCTCCACCATTGCCCTCCCCGGCGTCCGTGCTGCCGCACAGCCATACCCCGGCGGCGCGTCGACCATGCGTCAGTGCTCACGGCCGGCGGGCCCCGCCGGTTCACCACCGGCCGGATCCCCGCCGCCCGCCGCGGTCAGGACGGGCCGCCGCCGCCCGGCCACCCGGCACGTCGCGTCGCCGGGCTCGCCGCGCCGGGGCGTGGCGCGGGGACTGGACGCGGTCCGGTGCGAGACGCTGTCCTGGACGTCCCGCGCGGCGCGGCTACGCGCCGGCCGCCCGGGGTCCGGGCGTGGCGGGGTCGGGCGCGGTGACGGACCGCCGGCGGCGTGTCCGGAACGGGGTGTCGGCCTCGACGTCCCCGGTGAGCGGCGCGCCGCGCCGGCGGAAGGAGCAGACGTGAAGTACATGATCATGCTGTACGGCTCGCAACAGGACTACGACGTCCTGTCCGGGCGGCCGGGCGACAAGCCGGCCATGTCCCCGGAGCAGGTGGCGGCCATGCACGCGCACATGGAGAAGGTCCACCAGGCGCTCGTCGAGTCCGGGGAGTTCGTCGACGCCCGCGGCCTGACCGCGCCGGTGCACGCGCGCCGCGTCCAGGTCAGGGACGGACTGCCGGTGGTGACCGACGGGCCGTACCCGGAGACGCAGGAGGTGCTCGCCGGCTACACCATC
The DNA here is from genome assembly GCF_036184225.1 of Micromonospora globbae. Lineage (NCBI taxonomy): Bacteria > Bacillati > Actinomycetota > Actinomycetes > Micromonosporales > Micromonosporaceae > Micromonospora > Micromonospora globbae. The sequence continues at coordinate 1,743,511 of NZ_CP108084.1, read as the reverse complement.
GTGGAGTGCGCCAGCTTCGACCGGGCCACCGAGATCGCCGCCGGGTACGTGAACCCGGACGCCCCCGGCGAGTACGTCGACGTGCGGCCGGTGCTCGACGGCGTCGAGGACCTGGCCGGCTGACCGGTGCCCGGCACGACCGTCGAGGACCTGCTGCGCGACCTGGCGCCGCAGGTCCTCGGCGCGCTCGTCCGCCGCTACGGCCACTTCGACACCGCCGAGGACGCCACCCAGGAGGCGCTCATCGCCGCCGCCACCGCCTGGCCCCGCGGCGGCGTACCCGACGATCCCCGGGCCTGGCTGATCGCGGTGGCCGCCCGCCGCCTCACCGACCTGCTCCGCCGGGAGCAGGCGCGGACCCGGCGGGAGGACACGGTGGCCCGGTGGGTGCGCCCCGCCGACCGGGTGGCGCCGCCCGCCGACGAGGCGCCCGACGACGGCGACGACAGCCTCATCCTGCTCTTCCTGTGCTGCCACCCGGCGCTCTCCCCGGCCTCGCAGATCGCGCTCACCCTGCGGGCCGTGGGCGGGCTCAGCACGGCGGAGGTGGCGCGCGCGTTCCTGGTGCCGGAGGAGACCATGACCCGGCGCATCAGCCGGGGCAAGCAGCGGATCCGCGCCAGCGGCGTGCCGTTCCGGATGCCCACCGGCGCGGAACGACGCGAGCGGCTCGCCGCCGTGCTGCACGTCCTCTACCTGATCTTCAACGAGGGGTACGCCCGCACGAGCGGGCCCGGCCTGTTCCGCGCCGACCTCGCGGCCGAGGCGATCCGGCTGACCCGCCTGGTGCACCGGCTGCTGCCCGACGACGCCGAGGTGGCCGGGCTGCTCGCCCTCATGCTGCTCACCGACGCGCGGGCGCCGGCCCGGGTCGGTCCGCACGGCGAGCTGGTGCCGATGGCCGAGCAGGACCGGAGCCGGTGGAAGGCCGCGCAGATCGCCGAGGGCGTCGCGCTGGTCAGCGCGGCCCTGCCCCGCGGGCCCGTCGGCCCGTACCAGGTGCAGGCGGCCATCGCGGCCCTGCACGACGAGGCGCCGAGCGCGGCGGAGACGGACTGGGCGCAGATCACCGCCCTCTACGAGGTGCTGCGCGGGATGAACGACAACCCGGTGGTGGCGCTCAACCACGCGGTGGCGGTCGCCATGAGCCGCGGCGCTCCGGCCGGCCTGGCCCTGCTCGACGACCTGAACGCCGACGGCCGGCTCGCGCGCGACCCCCGGCTGCCCGCGGCCCGGGCGCACCTGCTGGAGCTGGTCGGCGACCGGGACGCCGCCCGCGACGCCTACCGGGAGGCGGCCGGCCGGTCGACGAACCTCGCCCAGCAGCGCTACCTGCACGCCCGCGCCGACCGGCTGACCGGCAACTGACGGCTTGCGCAGCGATCGACAGACGCAAATACTGACGGGAGCGTGTGTCAGGCGGGCACATCGACCAACCGCAGCGATGCGTCACCCCGACGCCGACCCACGAGGCCACCATCCGACTCGCCTCCAAGGAGGAGACAGTGAGCCTCACACCCTCTCCCACCCGCCGCCACACCGTCTGGTCCAAGCTGGTCGCCGTGAGCGTCGGCCTGGTCGCCACCGCCGCCTTCGCGCCGTCGACGGCCGCCGCGTCGTCGCCCCGGGACTACAGCGCGAGCCAACTGGCCGAGGTCAGCGACGCCGTCCAACGCTCCGGCGTCGAGGGCATCGCCTGGCACGTGGACGCCGCGTCCGGACGGGTCGTCGTGACCGCCGACGACAGCGTCTCCCGCGCCGAGCTCGCGAGGATCACGAAGAGCGCCGGGGCGAAGGCCGGCGCCATCCGGGTCGAGCGGGCGAAGGGTGTGTTCGCCCCGCTCCTGGGCGCCGGCGACGCCATCTACGGCGGTGGATACCGCTGCTCGCTCGGCTTCAACGTGGTCAGCGGCGGCACCTACTACTTCCTGACGGCCGGACACTGCGGAAACGTCGCCAACACCTGGTACACGAACTCCAGCCAGACCACGCTCGTCGGCCCGACCGTCGGCTCCAGCTTCCCGGGCAACGACTACGCGCTGGTCCGCTACGACAACACCTCGCTCACCCACCCCGGCGGCTTCACCGTCGCGGACGCCTTCGTCGGTGAGTCCGTCACGCGCACCGGCTCGACAACCGGCACCCACCGGGGCACCGTGACCGCGCTGGACGTCTCGGTCCGCTACGTCGGCAAGGGCGGCGGCACCGTACGGGGCATGATCCAGACCAACGTCTGCGCCGAGCCCGGCGACTCCGGTGGCCCCCTCTACGACGGCACCCGGGCGCTGGGCATCACCTCCGGCGGAAGCGGTGACTGCCGCAGCGGCGGCACCACCTTCTACCAGCCGGTACGCGAAGCGGCCAACGCGTACGGCGTGACCGTCTACTGACCCGACCGGCGAACGTGGAGGGCTCCCCGGCCGGTGCCGGGAGCCCTCCACCCGGTCGCGGGCCGCGTCATCCCGCCACCCTCGGCACACACCACGACGGTGAGGTGGCCTCCAGACCTTGACGCAGGGGCGCCCCGTGCGCGTGGATGGGGCAGACACACGCTGCCCGGCACCGCGCTGGCAGTCCAATGGAGAGGAACCACATGACAGTCCCACGCCTGCGCAGCGCCGCACTGGCCACGGTCGTCCTCGTGGCTGCCGGGTCGGCGGTGGCGCCGACCGCGGCCGGCGCGGCACCCGGCGCCCCGGGAGCCCCCCGGTACTCGGCCGGCGCGGCGAGCGCCGGGGACCCGTACTTCCCGGACCAGGGCAACGGCGGGTACGACGTCCAGCACTACGACCTCACCTTCTCCTACGACCCGGCCACCCGGTTCATGGATGCCACCGCCACCATCACCGCGGTCGCCACGCAGGACCTCGACCGGTTCAACCTGGACTTCCGCGGCCCGGAGGTCTCCGCCGTGACGGTCGACGGGCATGCGCACGGCTTCAGCCGACACGGCCAGGAGCTGGTCGTCACGCCGCGGCCGAAGCTCAAGACCGGACACAGGTTCACCGTGGTGGTGAAGTACGCCGGCGTACCGGGCCCGGTCACCGACCCGGACGGGTCGATCGAGGGCTGGGTGCCCACCGACGACGGCGCCTTCGTCGTCGGGGAACCCCAGGGCACGCCCGCGTGGCTGCCCACCAACGACCACCCGACCGACAAGGCCACCTTCCGGTTCACCGCGACGGTGCCGGCGGGGCTCACCGCCGTCGGCAACGGCCAGCTCCTGTCCCAGAAGACCCGGAACGGCTGGACCACCTTCGTGTGGGACTCGACCGAGCCGATGGCCACCTACCTGGCGACGATCACCATCGGCACCTTCGTGGTCACCGAGTCGACCACCTCCGGCGGGATCCCCGTCTACGTGGCGACCGACCCGCGGCAGGTCTCCGGGTCCGCCGCGGCGGTGGCACAGATCCCCAGGATGATCGACTTCTTCTCCACGCTGTTCGGCCCGTACCCCTTCGCCTCGACCGGGGCGATCATCGACCGGGCACCCGAGGTGGGCTACGCCCTGGAGACCCAGACCAAGCCCATCTTCTCCAGCACGGCGAGCGTCGGCACGATGGCCCACGAACTGGCCCACCAGTGGTACGGCGACAGCGTCTCCCCGGAACGCTGGTCGGACATCTGGCTCAACGAGGGCTTCGCCACCTACGCCCAGTGGATGTACACCGAGTACAACGGCGGCGCGTCGGTCAGCCAGACCTTCAACAGCAGCAGCAACTACGGTCGCGCCGCGTCGTCGCCGTTCTGGCAGATCGTCCTCGCCGACCCGGGCCCCGAGGAGATGTTCAGCAACATCCCGTACAACCGGGGCGCGATGACCCTGCACGCGCTGCGCGGCAAGGTCGGCGACGACACGTTCTTCCGCATCCTGCGCGGCTGGGCGGCCAGCCACCGGTACCACCACGCCGGAACGGCCGACTTCATCGCCCTCGCCGAGCGGGAGTCCGGACGGGACCTCACCGCCTTCTTCGACGTGTGGCTGTTCCAGAAGGGCAAGCCCACGACCTGGTGACGGAGGGCCGAGGCCCGCGACACCGGCTACGCGGCTCTGCCCGGTGCGACGCCGTCGACCGACGACCGAGCGAGCGAAAGTCGCGGGCCTCCCCTTGTCACTTGGCGTTGAAGTAGCTCGCCTCCGGGTGGTGCACCACGATCGCGTCGGTGGCCTGCTCCGGCATGAGCTGGAACTCCTCCGACAGCTGCACACCGATCCGCTCGGCCCCGAGCAGCTCCACGATCTTGGCCCGGTCCTCCAGGTCGGGGCAGGCCGGGTAGCCGAACGCGTACCGGCAGCCCCGGTAGTCGGTGCGCAGCAGACCCGCCAGGTCCGTGGGGTCGTCGTCGGCGACCGTACGCCCGCCGGGCAGCGTCAGCTCGGCGCGCACCCGCTTGTGCCAGTACTCGGCCAACGCCTCGGTGAGCTGCACGGACAGGCCGTGCACCTCCAGGTAGTCGCGGTACTCGTTGCGGGCGAACAGCTTCGCCGTGTACTCGCTGATCGGCTGGCCCACCGTGACCAGCTGCAACGCCACGACATCCAGCTCGTCCCCCCGCGGGCGGAAGAAGTCGGCGAGACACAGCCGGCGCTCCTGCCGCTGCCGGGGGAACGAGAACCGGGCCCGCTCCGCGTGCCCGTTCTCGTCGAGCACCACGAGGTCGTTGCCCTCCGAGTACGCCGGGAAGTACCCGTACACCACCGCCGCCTCGAGCACCTGGTCGGCGATGAGCCGGTCCAGCCAGTAGCGCAGCCGCGGCCGGCCCTCGGTCTCCACCAGTTCCTCGTACGACGGGCCCTGGCCGCCGCGCGCCCCGCGCAGCCCCCACTGGCCCAGGAACGTGGCCCGCTCGTCGAGCAGCGCCGCGTAGTCCGCGAGCGGCACACCCTTGACCACCCGCGTACCGAAGAACGGCGGCGTGGGGATCTCCACGTCCACCGCCACGTCGGAGCGGACCGAGGCGTCGTCCAGCGCCGGCAGCGACTCGTGGACCACGGCCCGCTGCCGCTCCCGCCGGGCACGCCGCGCCGCGAGCGCCGCCTCCCGTTCCGGGTCGACCACCGGCGTGCCGCCCCGCTTGGCGGCCATCACCCGGTCCATGAGCGACAGGCCCTCGAACGCGTCCCGCGCGTAGTGCACCTGCCCGGGGAACATCGACCGCAGGTCGTCCTCGACGTACGCCCGGGTGAGCGCCGCACCACCCAGCAGCACCGGCCAGCGCTCCGCGACCCCGCGACTGGCCATCTCGGCCAGGTTCTCCTTCATGACGACCGTGCTCTTCACGAGCAGCCCGGACATGCCGATCGCGTCGGCCCGGTGCTCCTCGGCGGCGTCGAGGATCGCGCTGATCGGCTGCTTGATGCCGATGTTCACGACCTCGTAGCCGTTGTTGGACAGGATGATGTCGACGAGGTTCTTGCCGATGTCGTGCACGTCGCCCTTGACGGTGGCCAGCACGATCCGGCCCTTGCCGCCGTCGTCGGCCTTCTCCATGTGCGGTTCGAGGTACGCGACCGCGGCCTTCATCACCTCGGCCGACTGGAGCACGAACGGCAACTGCATCTGGCCGGACCCGAACAGCTCGCCGACGACCTTCATGCCGTCCAGCAGCGTGTCGTTGATGATCGACAGGGGCGTACGGCCCTCGGCCATCGCCGCGTCCAGGTCGGCCTCCAGGCCGTTGCGCTCGCCGTCGATGATCCGCCGCTTGAGCCGCTCCCCCAGCGGCAACGCGGCCAGTTCCTCGGCCCGGCTGATCCGCGCCGACGCCGCGTCGACCCCCTCGAACAGCTCGATGAAGCGCTGCACCGGGTCGTACCCCTCGCGGCGCCGGTCGTAGATCAGGTCGAGCGCGACCTCGCGCTGCTCCTCCGGGATCTTCGACATCGGCAGGATCTTGCTGGCGTGCACGATGGCCGAGGTCAGCCCGGCCTGCACGCACTCGTGCAGGAAGACCGAGTTGAGCACCTGCCGGGCCGCCGGGTTCAGACCGAACGACACGTTGGAGATGCCGAGCGTGAAGTTGACACCCGGCCAGCGGCGGGCGATCTCCCGGATCGCCTCGATCGTCTCGACGCCGTCGCGGCGGGTCTCCTCCTGCCCCGTGGCGATCGGGAAGGTCAGCGCGTCGATCAGGATGTCCGACCGGCGCATCCCCCACCGCCCGGTGAGGTCCTCGATGAGCCGCTCCGCGACGCGGATTTTCCACTCCCGCGTACGCGCCTGGCCCTCCTCGTCGATGAGCAGCGCCACGACGGCCGCACCGTGCTCCCGGACCACCGGCATCACCCGGGCGTAGCGGGAGGTCGGGCCGTCGCCGTCCTCGAAGTTCACCGAGTTGACCACGCACCGGCCGCCGAGCATCTCCAGCCCCGCCTCGATCACCGCCGGCTCGGTCGAGTCCAGCATGATCGGCAGGGTGGACGCGGTGGCGAACCGGCCGGCCAGCTCCCGCATGTCCTGGGTGCCGTCGCGGCCCACGTAGTCGACGCAGAGATCCAGCAGGTGCGAGCCGTCCCGGGCCTGCCCCCGGGCGATCTCGACGCACGCCTGCCAGTCCCCGGCGAGCATCGCCTCCCGGAACGCCTTCGAACCGTTGGCGTTGGTGCGCTCCCCCACCATCAACACGCTGGCGTCCTGCGCGAACGGCACGTGGTGGTAGATCGACGACACCCCCGCCTCCGGCGCCGGCCGCCGGTCGACCGGCCGGAGCCCGCCCACCCGCTCCACGAGCACCCGGATGTGCTCGGGCGTCGTGCCGCAGCAGCCGCCGACCAGCGCCACCCCGTAGTCGGTGATGAACTGCTCCAGGGCGTCGGCCAGCTCCACCGGGCTGAGCGGGAAGTACGCCCCGTCGGCGGTGAGCACCGGCAGGCCCGCGTTCGGCATCACCGAGACCGGGATCCGCGAGTGCTGCGACAGGTAGCGCAGGTGCTCGCCCATCTCCGCCGGGCCCGTCGAGCAGTTGAGGCCGATCAGGTCGACGCCGAGCGGCTCGATGGCGGTCAGCGCCGCGCCGATCTCGCTGCCGAGGAGCATGGTGCCCGTCGTCTCCACGGCGACCTGACAGATGATCGGCACGTCCCGCCCCAGCTCGGCCCGCGCCCGCTTGGACCCCACCACCGCGGCCTTGACCTGGAGCAGGTCCTGGCACGTCTCGATGATGAGCGCGTCGGCGCCGCCGGCGATGAGGCCCGCGGCGTTCTCCTGGTATGCGTCGCGGAGGGTCGCGTACGCGGCGTGACCCAGGGTGGGCAGCTTGGTGCCGGGCCCCATCGAGCCGAGCACGAACCGCGGCCGCTCCGCCGTCGCGTACGCGTCCGCGGCCTCCCGGGCCAACCGCGCCCCCGCCTCGGAGAGTTCCCGGATGCGGTCGGCGATGCCGTACTCGGCGAGGTTCGGCAGGTTCGCCCCGAAGGTGTTCGTCTCGACGCAGTCCGCGCCCGCGGCCAGGTACGCCTCGTGCACGCCCCGCACGACATCCGGGCGGCTGACGTTGAGGATCTCGTTGCAGCCCTCGTGCCCCTCGAAGTCGTCCAGCGTCAGCTCGGCGGCCTGCAGCATCGTGCCCATCGCCCCGTCGGCGACGAGGATCCGGTCGGCCAGCGCGTCGAGAAACGAAGTCTGCACGGCTTCAGGCTAATGCGGCGGAGACGTCACCGACCCTCCCCGGCGCGCCGTCCCACATTCTGTCGGCTGGATCACGCAGTCCGGTTCGACCGGTCCCGCCGGGTTGTGCGCACGGTTGTCCCCCGGCCGCGTGTTCGGTGGTCCGCCGGGTCGTCCGCCCGGCCCGACCGGCGCGGCCGGCGGGCCGCATCCCGGCCCGGGACGTAGGCTGACGGACGTGAAGGAGTACAGGGACGCCACCACGCGCCAGGGGCGGTCGGCCGGGCCCCGCCCGGCGCGCCGAGGACGACCGACCGGGCCCCGCCCGGGTCGGCGTCACGAGCAGGGTGAGGTGACGGCGTGACCGAGTTCGACGGACTGCCGGTGCTGCGCTCCCCGGTGGCCATCGCCGCGTTCGAAGGCTGGAACGACGCCGCCGACGCCTCCACCGCCGCGGTCGAGCACCTCGAGCAGGTCTGGGAGGCCCGACCGATCACCGAGCTGGACCCGGAGGACTTCTACGACTTCCAGGTGAGCCGGCCGACGATCACCATGGCGGAGGGCGAGACACGCCGCGTCGAGTGGCCCACCACCCGGTTCATGGTCGCCAGCCCCGAGGGCACCGAGCGGGACGTGGTGCTCATCCGCGGCATCGAGCCGAGCATGCGTTGGCGCACCTTCTGCGAACAGGTGCTGGAGGTCTGCCACAGCCTGGAGGTCGAACGGGTGGTGCTCCTCGGGGCGCTGCTGGCCGACGTGCCGTACACGCGGCCGCTGCCGATCAGCGGCAGCGCCTCCGACACCCGGGCCGCCCAGCGCTACCAGCTGACCCCCACCCGCTACGACGGCCCCACCGGCATCGTGGGCGTGCTGCACGACGCGTGCACCCGGGCCGAGGTGGACGCCGTGTCGTTCTGGGTGCATGTGCCGCACTACGCCAACAACCCGCCCTGCCCCAAGGCCACCCTCGCCCTGCTGCACCGGGTCGAGGAGGTTCTCGACCTGCCGGTGCCCATGGCCGACCTGGCCGAGGAGGCCGCCGAGTGGGAACAGCGGGTCCGCAACGCCGCCGAGCAGGACGCCGAACTCGGTGAGTACGTCCGCGAGCTCGAGGAACGCGTCGGCGACGCGGGCATCACCCCGCTGACCGGCGACGAGATCGCCCAGGAGTTCGAGAAGTACCTGCGCCGCCGGGGCGGCTCCGCCGGCCCGACCGCCGGCTCCTGGTAACGCGCTTCTGACGTACGGTGCCCGGGTCGCCCACGGCCCGGGCACCGTCGTGTCGGCTCCCCGTGACCGTCTGAGCTTTGTCGTGCCCGCCCCGCCGTGCCCGCCCCGAGCCCCGTCCGTTGGCCGTGCTCGCGCGACTGCCCGGGCTCCGTCGTGCCGGAGTCCCCTCGGTAGCCGCCGGCTTGAGGCCACTACTTCCCGGATGTTGTCGGATCGTCGCGGGGTTGATGCCCCTACTTCCGGGATGTTGCCGGGGTGCCCGGCCGACGCCACCCCGTCCTGGTTGTGGAGGTCCCCCGCCGGGCGAGGCCGCTACTTCCTGGATGTTGTGGCTTCCGCCGCGGCCTGAGGCCACTACTTCCTGGATGTTGTCGGGTCCGGTGCCCGTTGAGGCCACTACTTCCTGGATGTGGGGGCTCCGCCGCTGGGTGAGCCCACCACTTCGTGGATGGTGCGGTGCCGAGCCTCTTTCTGCGGGTCGCCGCGCCGCACGGCGGCAGATGCCCGCCGAGCCGGTCGCTCGGCATCTGCTGCCGTCGGCGTGTCGGGGTCGCGCGCCACACCCTCCCTACGGCATCCTAGGAACCTAGCCGTGGACGAGGAGGAGGGCATGCAGATCAATCCGGGCGCCGCCGAGTTCCCGCACCGGCAGATCGCCGCGCAGCTCAAGGCTCGGGTGCGTCGCGGTGACTGGGCACCCGGCGAGCGCCTGCCGTCGATCCCGGCCATGGCGGAGATGTTCGGCGTGGCCAAGCAGACCGTCCAGCGTGCCGTCGACCAGCTCCGCGTCGAGGGCGTCCTGATCACCAAGCCCGGCTCGGGCACGTACGTCCGAGGCACCCGGCGGCGACTCAACCGCCTCTCCCGCGGTCGCTACGGCGGCTTCCGCGGCTACCACACCGATCTCGCCGCCCGATACCGGCAGCAGCTCGTCTCCGTCGGGCGCGCCCCCGCGCCGCCCGAGGTCGCCGACGCCTTCGGCGTGGCCGACGGCACCGAACTGATCTGCCGTCGGCACCTCGTCCGCACCGACGACTCCCCCGTCGAGGTGGGCGCGTCCTGGTTCCTGCCGGCCGACGCCGCCGGCACGTCCCTCGAACGGGCCGAGGCGTTCGGCCGGCCGCTCTACCAGGAGGCCGAGGAGGCGACGGGGCGCCGGTACGTCACCGCCACCGACACGATCAGCGCCCGCCAGCCCAGCCGGGAGGAGGCGGAAACCCTGCAGATCAGGCCCGACACACCGGTGCTGCACCTGCTGCACGTCGCCTACGACGGCGCCCGCAAGCCGATCGAGGTCGCCCAGGCGACCTGGCCCGGACCGATGACCACCCTCACCGAGGAGTACAAGATCCCGGCCCCGGCCGCAGAACCGGACCCCGACCCCGGCCTGGTCCTGGGCTGACCGGGGCGGGCGGGGAGGGGCGTGGTCCTGGGCTGACCGCCCCAGCCCCAGCCCCAGCCCCAGCCCCAGCCCCAGCCCCAGCCCCAGCGATCTTGCACTTTCGGCCCTCGATTCGCGGCTAACGCCCCGATTCGCCCGGGCACAAAGTGCAAGATCGCGGGGGTGGGGGCCGCGGGAGCGCATGGAGCCCACGGAGCGCGCGCGGCGCCGGGGCCCTGTGGGCTTGGCGCGCGGGGGCGGGGACTAGAGGGCTACGCCGAGGAGGGCGTCGACCGTCTTCGCGAACAGCGCCGGCGCGCCCGCATCGTCGCCCACGCCGGCCAGCGCCTGCTCCGCCCACGCGTCGGCCAGCGCCAGCGCGCCGGGGCTGTCGAGGTCGTCGGCGAGCCGTGCGCGTACGCCCTCGAGGAACTCGGCCCCCGACGGCCCGGCGGGCGCGGCGGCGGCCCGGCGCCAGCGGGCCAGCCGCTCCTGCGCGGCGGCCAGCAGCTCCCCGGTCCAGGCCCGGTCGCTGCGGTAGTGCCCGGCCAGCAGCGCCAGCCGGACCGCCATCGGGTCCACCTTGTCGGCGCGCAGCCGGGACACGAACACGAGGTTGCCCTTGGACTTGGACATCTTCTCGCCGTCCAGCCCGATCATGCCGGCGTGCACGTAGTGGCGGGCGAACGGCGCCTCGCCGGTGAGCCGCTCGGCGTGCGCCGCGGACGCCTCGTGGTGCGGGAAGAGCAGGTCGTTGCCGCCGCCCTGCACGTCGATCCGGTCACCGAGCAGGTTGAGCGCGATGACGGCGCACTCGATGTGCCAGCCGGGCCGCCCGGCGCCCAGCTCGCCGCCCGGCCAGGACGGCTCGCCCTCACGGGCGCCGCGCCACAGCAGCGGGTCGAGCGGGTCGCGCTTGCCGGCCCGGTCGGGGTCGCCGCCGCGCTCGGGGAAGATCTCCAGCATCTCGTCCCGGCTGAGGTTGGACTCGTAGCCGAAGCGGGGCGCGGCGGAGACGTCGAAGTAGATGTCGCCGGTGCCGTCGTCGAGGCGGTACGCGGCGCCGTCCTTGAGCAGGAGCAGCACCTTGTCGGCGATGTCCGGGATCGACTCGACGGCGCCCACGTAGTGCTCCGGCGGGATGATCCGCAGCGTCTCCATGTCCTCCCGGAACAGCGCCGTCTCCCGCATCGCGAGGACCACCCAGTCCTCGCCGTCGCGCTCGGCGCGTTCCAGCAGCGGGTCGTCGATGTCGGTGACGTTCTGCACGTACCGCACCGTCAGGCCGGCGTCCCGCCACATGCGCTGCACCAGGTCGAACGTGATCATGGTGGCGGCGTGGCCGAGGTGCGTGGCGTCGTACGGGGTGATGCCGCAGACGTACATCCGCGCCACGTCGGCCGGGTCACTCGGGTGGATGCCCTGTCGCGCCGAGTCGTACAACCTCAGCGGCTGGCCCCTGCCCGGCAGCCGCGGCACCTCGTGTCCCGCCCACGCTTCCATGATTGCCAGCCTAACGAGCCGTACGACAGCGGGTGGGCACGGCCACGGGTGATCAACATGACAGCGCCGGGCGGGACGCGGCCGGGCGGGCTGCCGGGCCGCGGCCCCGAAGGCCCCGGGCGGACCCCGCCGGTCAGATCGGCGGCCAGGGGACCGCCGGCCAGTCCTCGGACGGCAGCGGGAACCGGCCGGTGTCGCGCAGCCGGTCGATGCGGGCGGCCAGCTCGGCGATCTCGCTGATCGTGAGGTGCTCGGCCAGTTCCTCGCCGAGCGGCCCGGCGACCTGGCCGGCGAGCGTGTCGAGGACCTGCACGGCGTCCGGCGGCAACTGCCGACCGGCCCAGCCCCAGAGCACCGTGCGCAGCTTCCCCTCGACGTGGAAGCTCACCCCGTGGTCGACGCCGTAGATCCGGTCGTCCGGCCCGACGAGCACGTGCCCGCCCTTGCGGTCCGCGTTGTTGATCACGGCGTCGAGCACCGCGAGCCGCGCCAGGCGGGGATCGTCGGCGTGCGCCAGGGCGTACGGGGTGCCGTCGTCGTCGCGGGCCGCGGCGATCGCGAACCAGCGGGGCGGCAGCGCGTCGGCCGGCACGAACCCGACCAGCGGCTCGGCGTCGGCCGGCTCGTCGATCCAGAGCTGGCACGATCCCGGGCCGAACGGGCCGTCGCGCAGGACCGTCGGGGGGACCAGGTCCCAGCCGGTGGCCCGGGAGACCAGGTAGGCCGAGACCTCCCGGCCGGCCAGGGTGCCGTCCGGGAAGTCCCACAGCGGCCGTTCACCGCGTACCGGCTTGTAGACGCAGTGGGCGCTGACCCCGTCGCGGGTCAGCACCCCGCGCAGCGTGGCGTTCGACGCGTCGACGAGCCGTCCTTCGAGGGTGAGCTCGCCGTCGCGCAGCAAGCGGAGCGCGGCGTCGCCGTCCTGCCGGGGCTGGATGCCGGACGACGTCACCGGTGGTAACCGTTGTGCCGCGGGCAGAGGTGCCCGGCGGGGTCCAGCGGCTGGCCGCAGAGCGGGCAGGGCGGGCGGCCGGCGTTGACCACGCGGCGGGCCCGCTCGATGAACTCGCGGGTCGCCTGCGGGGTCAGCCGGACCCGCAGCCGGTCGAGGTCGTCGTCCGGCTCGTCGTCGTCCTCGTCCTCGTCGTCGTCGGAACCGCCCAGCTCGACCTCGGCCTCCGCCTCGCCGGCGGCGATCGCCTCGATCACGACGGTCGCGGTGTCGACGTCGAAGGCCAGGCCGAGGGTGCCGACGCGGAACTCCTCGTCGACGGGCGTGTCCAGCGGGTCGTTGTCGCCGAGCGTCGTGGGCGCCTCGGGCAGCTCCACCCCGAACCGGCGGTGGGCCTCGGTGAGCAGTTCCTCGAGCTTCTCGGCGAGCAGGGACACCTGGACCTTCTCCAGCGCGACGCTGACCAGCCGGCCTCCGCCGCGGGCCTGGAGGAAGAACGTCCGCTCCCCCGGAGGCCCGACGGTCCCGGCGACGAACCGCTCCGGCGGCTCGAAGGCGTGCACCTGGTGGGTCATACCCACGACCCTATCCGGCCCGTCACGGCGTCGCGCACCCCACCGACCCGAATCGCCGCCTCGCGCCACACCCGGCGCAGCCCACCCGGCCGCCCCGCGTGGCCCGGCGCCGGGCGTGGTCACCGGGTCGCGCCGGCGCCGCCGCCCACCGCCGCGTCCGAGTCGGCCCGCCGGGGGGCCCGCCGGCGCCGCTTGCGCGGCGGCGGGACCAGGCCCGCGAGGTCGCCGCCGGTGTCGTTCAGGCGTACGAGGAACGGCCGCAGCGGGGTGTAGCGGATCACGGTCACCGACGCCGGGTCGGCCACGACCCGCTGGAACAGATCCAGGTGTACGCCGAGCGCGTCCGCCACGATGGCCTTGATCACATCGCCGTGGCTGCAGGCCAGCCAGAGCGCCTCGGGGCCGTGCTCGGCGTTGACCCGGGCGTCCCAGGACCGCACCGCCGCGACGGCGCGGGCCGCCATCTCGGCCATCGCCTCCCCCTCGGGGAAGACGGCCGCGCTCGGGTGCTGCTGCACCACCGGCCAGAGCGGGTCCTTGGCCAGCTTCTTGAGCGGCTGCCCCTCCCAGCTGCCATACCCGCACTCGACGAGCCGATCCTCCACGACCGGGGCGACGTCCGGCAGCGCCAGTTCGAGGGTCTGCCGGCAGCGGACGAGGGGGCTGGTCACCACGGCGGCGAGGGGCAGCCCGCGCAGCCGTTCACCGACGGCGGCCGCCTGCCCCCGGCCGGTCTCGTCCAGCTCGACCGGTTGCCGGCCGGCCAGGCCGCCATCGGCGTTCGCGGTCGTCCGGCCGTGTCGCAGAAGCAGAAGGGTCGCCACGGTGACCACCCTAGGGCCTGCCCCGCCGCCCCGGCCCGCCGCGCGCCCCGGGTCGGCACGCGCCGCGGCACCGGCGTCCGGACGGGTGCGACCCGGCTCAGCGCAGGATGCCCTCGTGCAGGGCCCGCAGCACCGCGTTGGTGCGGTCCCGGGCGCCGAGCTTGAGCAGGATCGTCGAGACGTGGTTCTTCACGGTCCCCTCGGCGAGGAACAGGGCGCCGGCGATCTCCCGGTTGGTGTACCCCTCGGCCACCAGCCGCAGCACCTCCAATTCGCGTCCGGTCAGCTCCTGCGGGGTGGACCCGGCCACGCCGACGGGGGCGGGCGCCGACCGGATGGCGCGCAGCAGCCGGTCGGTGATCGACGCGGCGATGAGCGTCCCGCCCGAGGCGAGGGTCTCGACGGCCCGGGTCAGCTGCTCGAGCGTGACGTCCTTGAGCAGGTAGCCGCGCGCGCCGGCGCGTACGGCGTCGAGGAGGAGAGCGTCGTCGTCGAAGGTGGTGAGCACGAGCACGGGTACGTCCACCGCACGGTCGCTCAGCTGCCGCAGCGTCCAGATGCCGTCGCGGTGCGGCATGCGCAGGTCGAGCAGGGCGACGTCCGGGCGGTGCGCCACGATGACGTCCAGCGCCGCCGCGCCGTCGTCCGCCTCCCCCACGACCTCGATGCCCGCGAGGTCGAGCAGGCGGCGGATGCCCTGACGGACCAGCGTCTGGTCGTCCACCACCACGACCCGGGTCATCGGACCGGCGCCCACGCGGTGACCCGGAAGCCGGACGCGCCGTCGTACGCGATGTCACCGCCGAGCGCCGCGAACCGCTCCGCGATCCCGCGCAGCCCGTTGCCCGGGACCACCTCGGCGGCGCCCTTCCCGTCGTCGGACGCCGTGAGCCGGATCGTGTCGCCGTCGCGCGCCACGCTAATCCACAGCTCCCGCGCCGCGGCGTGACGCAGCGTGTTCGTCACGATCTCCTGCACGGCCCGGACGAGGGCGGCCGTCTGCTCCTCGTCGGCCTCGACGTCGTCGCTCACCTCGACCGCGACGTCCAGGCCGGGAACGTCGCGGCCGACGTCACGCAGCGCCTGCGCAAGGTCGGTGGCCGGCGCGGCGCGCAGCGCGCCGACCGTGACGCGCACGTCCGCGAGCACGTCGCGGGCCACCTGGTTCGCCCGCTCGACGTGCTCCCGCGCGGACTCCCCCGTGCGGTGGCGGGCCGCCTCCAGTTCCAGCGTGAGGACGGTGAGCTGGTGGCCGATGAGGTCGTGCAGCTCGCGGGAGATGCGCAGGCGTTCCGCCGTACGCGCGGACCCGGCCAGCAGCACGCTCGCGGCCTGCAGGTCGACGTGCGCCCGGGCGAGTTCGTGGCGCAGGCGCCGCTCCCGCCCGATCGCCGTGAGGCTGAACACCGTCGCGAGCTGGATCAGCGCGTAGAACACCGGGGCGGCCGCGAGCTGGAACCCGTCGTCGTGCACCCGGCTCACGGACACCGCCACCACGGCGGTGTTCAACGCGACCACCACGAGGTTGGCCGGCAGTCGGACGACCTCCGGCCCGAGTGCGGCGACCACGACCAGCAGGATCGGCAGCAGCCCGGCCTGCGGGGCGGAGAGCACGGTGCCCCAACTGGCCGCCACGGCGACGCCGAAGGCGGCACGTCGCGGGAGGAGACGCCCCGCCCCGGCGACGGCGACGAGGGCCGCGACCAGTGTCGTGAGGAGCAGCGCGACCCACACCGGTGGCGGAACGTCCGGCTCGACCAGACCGACCACGACGGGCGACGCGGCGCCCAGGCACACGGCGAGCATCACGAGGCCGGCCCACTCGTCGAGCCCCACGCGACGCATGGGTCCACTGTAGCGACGGGGCCACCCCGGCCAGGGGTGCCGGAAGTCACGACCGACGTCGCTGACCTGCGGCACAGGCGGCCGAGCGGGTGCGGCGCCCACGATCGAGGGCATGAGCGTTCCCGCGATCCAGGTCGAACATCTGCACAAGCGGTACGGCGACGTCGTCGCGGTCGAGGACGTGAGCTTCGAGGTGGCCGCCGGCGAGGTGCTGGGTCTGCTCGGCGTCAACGGGGCGGGCAAGACGACGACGGTCGAGCTGATCGCCGGCCTGCGTACGCCCGATGAGGGCCGGATCCGGGTGCTGGGCCTCGACCCGCGCCGGGACCGCGGCGCCCTGCGCCAGGTGCTCGGTGTGCAGTTGCAGCAGACGTACCTGCACCACGCCCTCACCGTCGCCGAACTCGTCGACCTCTACCGGGCCTTCTACCCGGACCCGCGCCCCGCGGCCGACCTGCTGGACCTGGTCGAGCTGGGCGGGCACGCCCGGACCCGCTTCGAGAAGCTGTCCGGGGGCCAGCAACAGCGACTGTCCATCGCCCTGGCCCTGGTCGGCCGGCCGCGCGTGGTGATCCTCGACGAGCTCACGACCGGGCTGGACCCGCGGGCCCGGCGCCGGGTGTGGGCGGGCGTCGAGGAACTGCGCGCGGAGACCGTGCTGCTGGTGAGCCACTCGATGGACGAGGTCGAGCGGCTCTGCGACCGGGTGGCCGTCCTCGACGGCGGCCGGCTCGTCGCCCTCGACACGCCCGCCGGGCTGGTCGCCCGGGCCGGCACGACGGACCTGGAGGAGGCGTTCGTCGCGCTCACCGGCAGGGAACTCGCCCCGGAGGAGGACGGGTGTCCGAGGTGACGGTGCGGCGGCCGGGTCCGCGGGCCTGGGCGACCCTGATCCGGTGCGAGGCGAAGATGGTCGTCCGGGACACCGCCGGGCTGGTCGTGCCGATCGCCCTGCCACTCCTGATCATGGTGATGAACGCCTCGGCCGCCGGTCAGGAGACGGTCGTCAACGGCCGCTCGGCGTTGGACGTCCACGTCCTGCCGTTGGTCTTCACGATCGTCCTCGCCTCGATCGGCATCATCAACATGCCGAGCTTCCTGGCGTACTACCGCCGCGCCGGCGTGCTGCGCCGGCTCGCGGTCACCCCGGCCTCGCCGGCGATGGTCCTCGTGGCGCAGTTCGTGGTGAGCCTCGCGCAGGCCGTGGTCGGCATCGGCGCGGCCTACGCCGTGGCCGTGCTCGCCTTCGGCGCGCTGCCGCCCGTCGACACCGGGGTGGCCCTCGCCGTCGTGGGGCTCGCGGTCGCCGCCATGTACGGGTGGGGCATGGTCGTGGCGTCCGTGGCGCCCACGCCGAACTCCGCCGTGGCCATCGGTCTGATCGGCTTCTTCGCGCTCGGGGCGGTGGGCGGGATGTTCGGCGGCACCGCCGTCCTGCCGGAGCCGGTTGCGCGGCTCGGCTCCTGGCTGCCGTTCGGCGCGACGGTCGAGGCGTTGTCCGCGGCCTGGGCCGGATCGCCCGTCGACGCGTCGCACCTCGTCGGCCTGGCGCTGTCGGCGGTCGTCGGGGCGGTCGTGGCCACCATCCTGTTCCGCTGGGACTGAGGCCGATGTCCGCGAACGGCCCGGCTCGACCCGTCCGGGGCCGGTGTCCGGTTCCTGGGAGGTGGCCGCCTGGGGGTGTGTCCGGTATGGGGTGGTCTGGGGTGTGGCCGGTGGCACCCTGGGGCCGGAATCGTGGGCGGGCCGGGGTCGTTGAACACCCCTGACGGCCGAGGCAGCACGGCCCCCTGGCCCGCGTGGCCCGCTCGATCGGCGGGACCGCCGGGAATGATGGCGGGCCGCCGGTCGTTGAACACCGATCCACGGCCCCGGTAGGGCACCGCCCCGCCGCCGCCCCCCGGCCTGGCGCCGGGGAATGACGGCCGGCCCCGGGTCGTTGGACACGGACCCGGCCCGGTGCGGCACCCCCGCCCACCACAGGCCGCGAGACTTTCCCCCCTTCGAGCGCACCCCCGTGCTCGTTCCCCTGAGATCCACGCCCTGATCCCCCGAACGGGTGTGGACCTTCACCCCCTGAGGAGCTTTGATCATGAACACGATCCTGCGGAAGAGCATGCTCAGTGTCGCTGGTCTGGCGTTCGCCACCGGTGTGGCCGCCGGCCCCGTGACCGCCCACGCCGCCCCGGTGCACGAGGCGAAGCCCGTCGCGGTCGTCCACACCGACAAGCCGGGCGTGGACACGGCGAAGCTGATCCCGCACGGCACCCAGGGCGCCCAGTCCCGTATCGCCCTGAACGACGAGCAGACCGCGAACGCGAAGGCGATCATCGCGGCGACGAAGAAGGCCGGCCTGCCCGAGCGGGCGGCGGTCATCTCCATCGCCACGAGCCTGCAGGAGTCCAAGCTGGAGAACCTGGGCCACCTCGGCGACGCCAACGACCACGACTCGCTGGGCCTGTTCCAGCAGCGCCCGAGCTCGGGTTGGGGCACGCCGGAGCAGATCACCGACCCCGAGTACTCCACCACCGCCTTCCTGAAGGGCCTCAAGCAGGTCGACGGGTGGCAGGACATGCCGCTGACCGACGCCGCGCAGACCGTGCAGGTGTCGGCCTACCCCGACGCCTACGCCCAGTGGGAACAGCAGGCCGCCGACCTGGTCGCCCAGCACTGGAACAGCTGACACCCCCACAGCGGACCACCACACAGACCTGACACACAAGGGGGAAACACGCTGGCCGGCACCCGTTCGGGTGCCGGCCAGCGGCATGTCACGGGTGGATCAGGTCGCGCTGATCTGGCCCGTCAGGAGCAGCGCCAGCACCAGCGTGCCGAGCGCCACCCGGTAGAGCACGAACACGTACAGGGTGTGGTGGGCGACGTAGCGCAGCAGCCAGGCGATGGCCGCGTACCCGATGCCGAACGCGATGATCGTGGCGACGATCATCTGGGCGACGGTCGGTGCGGCCGTGCCGGCCGCGGCCGGTTCGAACACGTCGCCGAGGCTGAACACCCCGGACATGACGACGGCCGGGATGGCCAGCAGGAACGAGTACCGGGCCGCGGCCTCCCGGGTCAGGTTCAGCAGCAGGCCGGCGGTGAGCGTGCCGCCGGAGCGGGACACCCCGGGCACCAGCGCCATGGCCTGGGCGAAGCCCATGACCACGCCGTCGCGCATCCGGAAGTTCTCCAGCGTGCGGGTCTGCCGGCCCCAGTACTCGGCGAACGCGAGCACGAAGGCGAACACGATCAGCGTGGTGGAGACCAGCCACAGGTTGCGCCCCGCGGTGCGGATCTGGTCCTTGAACACGAATCCGAACAGCCCGATCGGGATCGAGCCGACGATGACGTACCAGCCCATCCGGTAGTCCATGCTCGACCGCACCGACCGGTCCCACAGGCCGACGATCCAGGTGCGGGCGATCCGCCAGATGTCCTTGGCGAAGTAGATGAGCACGGCCGCCTCGGTGCCGAGCTGCGTCACCGCCGTGAACGACGCGCCCGCGTCACGCCCGAAGAAGATCGCCGAGGTGATCCGCAGGTGCCCCGACGAGCTGACCGGCAGGAATTCCGTGAGCCCCTGGACGACGCCCAGGACGATGGCCTCGATCCAGGTCACTCGCCGACTCCGGCGAGATCGAGCGCCTCGGCGACGGTACGCAGGGTCTGCACGCCGCTCTCCCGGTCGGCCCCGAACAGCGTCACCGACAGGGTGGTCACGCCGGAGGCGGCGTACTCCCGCATCCGCTCGGCGATGCGCTCCTTCGGCCCGAGCAGCGACGTACGGTCGATGAACTCCATCGGCACGGCGGCCGCGGCGTCGCGGTGCCGCTTGGCCAGGTAGAGGTCCTGTACCTCGCGCGCGGCGTCGCCGTAGCCCATCCGGGTGGCCAGCTGGTTGTAGAAGTTCTGCTTCCGGCTGCCCATGCCGCCCACGTAGAGGGCCGCGTACCAGCGGACCAGCTCGGCGCAGGACGCGACGTCGTCGCCGACCACCACGGGCACCGACGGGACCACGTCGAAGCCCGTCAGGTCCTTGCCGACCTTCTCGCGGCCGGCCCGCACCGCGCGGAGGTGCTCCTCGGCGAACTCCGGGGAGTAGAACACGGCCAGCCACCCGTCGGCGATCTCGCCGGCGAGTTCGAGGTTCTTCGGGCCGACGGCGGCGAGGTAGATCGGGATGTGCTCGCGCGGCGGGTGGAAGCTCAGCCGCAGGGCCTTGCCGGGGCCGTCGGGCAGGGGCAGCGTGTAGTGCTCACCGTCGTACGCCACCTCCTTGCGGCCGACCGCCAGCTTGACGATCTCCACGAACTCGCGGGTCCGGGCGAGGGGCTTGCCGAAGCGTACGCCGTGCCAGCCCTCCGAGACCTGCGGCCCGGACACGCCCAGGCCCAGCCGGAACCGGCCGCCGGAGAGCGTGTCGATGGTCGCCGCGGTCATCGCCGTCGCGGCGGGTGTGCGGGCGGGGATCTGCATCACCGCGCTGCCCACGTCGATCCGGTCGGTCTGCCCGGCGATCCACGCGAGGATGCTGGGCGCGTCGGAGCCGTACGCCTCCGCCGCCCACACCACCGAATAGCCGAGCCGGTCCGCCTCCTGGGCCAGGGCCAGGTGGTCGGCCGGCGTGGTCCACGCCGTCTGGTATCCGAGGCTCAGCCCGAGTCGCAATCGTCCTCCCCCATCCGCACCACAGGTCGCACCAGGTTACGCAATGCCGGCGGCGGGTTCGATCACCGGCTCACCGGGAGGCGGTCGGGACGGTGTCGGGGCGTCGCGCCGGCAGGATCACCGGCAGACACGCCAGACATGACGGGAGCGAGGATATCGGTTGCGCCGGGTTCGAAATAAGGTTCACCCATGCAACAGCGACCGCTCGGCCGAAGCGGGCTGGCGGTTTCGCGGCTCGCCCTCGGCACCATGACCTGGGGTCGGGACACCGACGCCGACGACGCGGCCGCCCAGCTGAAGAGCTACCTCGACGCGGGCGGCAACCTGATCGACACGGCCGACGTCTACGGCGACGGCGACGCCGAGTCGGTGATCGGGTCTCTGCTCGGCACCCTGGTCCCCCGTGACGAGCTGCTGATCGCCACCAAGGCGGGGCTGCGGCCCGGGCACGGCCGGCGCCGCGACAACTCCCGCGGGCACCTGCTGCGTACGCTCGACGCGTCGCTGCGCCGCCTCGGCACGGATCACGTCGACCTGTTCCAGGTCCACGGCTACGACCCGGACACCCCCCTGGAGGAGACCCTCGCGGCGCTCGACCACGCGGTGGCCAGCGGCCGGGTGCGCTACGTCGGGGTGTCGAACTTCTCCGGCTGGCAGACCGCGCGGGCCGCGGCCTGGCAGGCGGCCTGGCCGGGGCGGGCGCCGGTGGTGGCCGCCCAGGTCGAGTACTCGCTGCTGGAGCGGGGCGTGGAGCGGGAGGTGCTGCCCGCCTGCGAGGCGCTCGGCCTCGGCGTGCTGCCCTGGTCGCCGCTGGGCCGGGGAGTGCTGACCGGCAAGTACCGGCACGGCCGGCCGGCCGACTCCCGGGCCGCCTCGCCGCACTTCGAGCGGTTCGTCGCCACGTACCTGGAGCCGCGCTGTTCGAGCATCGTCGAGGCGGTGGCGACGGCCGCCAGTGGGCTGGGCGTCTCGCCGCTGGAGGTGGCGCTGGCCTGGGTGCGGGACCGGCCCGGGGTGACCGCGCCGATCCTCGGGGCCCGCACGGTGGGCCAGTTGCTCGGCGCCCTCCAGGTGGAGCGGATGACGCTGCCGGAGGAGATCACCACGGCGCTCGACGACGTGTCGGCGGTGCCCGTCGGGTATCCCGAGCGGGACAGCTGAGGGCCGGGCGGCACGAAACGCCCGGGCAGCGGCGCCGGTCACGCCCCGGGGGGGTGGCGGACGGTGCCCGGGCTGGGCAGCATAGGGCCCATGGACTACGAATACGCGCCGCTGCGGTTGCCGCCGAACGTCGACCGGGTGACCGCCGCGGCGCAGCTGGCGATCCAGGCGGAGTTCTCCGGATGGGAGCTGGCCCGGGTGCGGCTGTTCCGGGACGGTACGCGGCAGGTGATGCTGCGCCGTCGGCGGGTCAACCAGCCGCAGCCGGGCCTGTCGTACTGAACGGGCGACCGTTGCCGGCCGCTGCGGGGCCCCACGCCGTCGCGTGCGGGCCCCGCAGCGGGGCCGCCTAGTGCACGTGGTCGTGCTCGTCCTCGAGGTCGAGGAACGGGTGCTCGTCGAGGCGGCCGATCAGCCGGTCGTCCGCGGCCGGCTGGAACGGGCCAACCGGGTCGTCGTCCTCGAACGACTCCAGGTCGACCGGGGTGCCGACCTCGCTGACCATCACCACCCCGTCGAGCGGTTCCAGCTCCGGGATGTCCAGGGCGCCGAGCGACCCGTCGCCGCTCTGCAGCAGCTCCAGCACCGCCTCGCCGACACCCTCCACCGGCGCGGGCTCGTCGTCCTCCGGCGTGCCCTCCCGGCGGGCGATCTCGGCCACCCGCATCAGCGCCGAGACGCTGGGCACCCGGTAGTCCCGGCGCTGCCGTACGGAGATCACCCGCGGGTGCGGGTCGGTGGCCTCCAGGCCCTCCACGCCACCGCCGAAGCGCTCGTCCGCCTCGTCCGGGTCGATGGACTCGACGTCCCACGGGGTGACCTCGCCGAAGGCGTCCAGGAGTTGCTCGTCGTAGGCGTAGGAGGCGTTGTTCAGCTCCACGTACGCCTGCCAGACGGCGTCGTCGTCGATGCGGCCCTGGGCGGCCCGTACGGCGGCCAGGTGGCGGCGGGCCGCGTCGATCACCCGCTCGAGGGCGGCGTCCAGCTCACCATGCTGGTCGGTCATGCGAGGTTGTCCCTTCACGATGGGAGGTTCCGCGTCGGCTGCCACCGGACACGGGCTAGCAGGTGCGGAGGAACCGGTCGAGAACCCGCACGCCGAACTGTAGTCCCTCGACCGGGACCCGCTCGTCGATGCCGTGGAACAACGCGGAGAAGTTCAGGTCGGGCGGCAGCCGCAGCGGCGCGAACCCGAAGCAGCGGATGCCGAGCTTCGAGAACGCCTTGGCGTCCGTGCCGCCGGAGAGCATGTACGGCACCGGGTGGGCGCCCGGGTCCTCGGCGCGCAGGGCGGCCGACATCGCGTCGACGAGGTCGCCGTCGAAGGTCGTCTCCAGGGCCGGCTGCCGCTGGATGTACTCGATGGCGATGTCCGGCCCGACCAGCTCACGCAGCTGCGCCTCCAGCAGCTCCGACTGCCCGGGCAGGCTGCGGCAGTCGATGGTGGCGGTGGCCCGGCCGGGGATCACGTTGTCCTTGTAGCCGGCCGCGAGCCGCGTCGGGTTCGCGGTGTTGCGGACGGTGGCGCCGATGATGTTGGCGATCGGGCCGAGCTTGGCGATGGCGGTCTCCGGGTCCTCCGGGTCGAGTTCGATGCCCAGCAGCTCGCTGACCTGTTCGAGGAACGCCCGCACGGTGGGGGTGACCACCACCGGGAAGCGGTGCCGGCCCACGCGGGCGACCGCCTCGGCGAGGGCGGTGACCGCGTTGTCGTCGTGCACCATCGAGCCGTGCCCGGGCCGGCCCTTGGCGTGCAGCCGCAACCAGTCGAGGCCCTTCTCGGCGGTCTCGATGAGGTAGAGGCGCTGGCTGTCGTTCACCGAGTACGAGAAGCCGCCCACCTCGCCGATCGCCTCGGTGCAGCCGTCGAAGAGGTCGCGGTGCCGCTCGACCAGGAAGTGCGCGCCGTAGTCGCTGCCCGCCTCCTCGTCGGCGGTGTAGGCCAGCACGATGTCGCGGGCCGGGCGTACGCCGGTGCGCTGCCAGTGCCGCACCACGGCGAGGACCATGGCGTCGAAGTCCTTCATGTCGATGGCGCCTCGGCCCCAGAGGTAGCCGTCGCGGATCTCACCGGAGAAGGGGTGCACCGACCACTCGTCCGGGTCCGCCGGCACGACGTCGAGGTGGCCGTGGACCAGCAGCGCGGGGCGTCCCGGGTCGGTGCCGGCGATGCGGGCGACGACGTTGGCCCGGCCGGGCGCGGACTCGTGGATCTCGGCGGCGAGCCCCACCTCGGTGAGCTTCTCCGCCACGTACTCGGCGGCGCGGCGCTCGCCCACGCTGGTGTCGTTGTCGCCGGTGTTGGTGGTGTCGATCCGGAGCAGGTCGCGGCAGAGGTCGACGACCTCGTCGGTGGGTGCGGGTCGGGTGGCGTCGCTCGTCATCGCTTCTTCATACCAGCCACGGCGCCCGCCCAGGTCGCCCCGGGCCCCGAGTCGGCCCGCGCCACGCCCCGGCACCGACCGATCCGCGCCGCGCCCCGGTGCCGGAACGCGGTCCGCCCCCGACGGTCCGCGCCGCGCCGGGCCGCGGTTTGGCGGCGGGCCGCCCCGGGTACCGCCGCCCGCGACCGCACGTCCCCCGCACCGCCCGCCAGACGAGGAGGGCACCATGACCGTCCCCCTGCCGCCGCTGCCGCCCGCCCCCGACGAGGGCTACCGGCCCGGTGGACGCAGCGTCGCCGACGTGGTGGCGCAGGAGCACCGCCAGCTGCGGGAGCTCGTGGACCGGCTGGACGAGCCGGACGTGCCCGCGGAGCACCTGGCGGTGCTGACGGCCGTGCTGTCCCGGCACCTGTCGGCCGAGGAGCAGTACCTGCTGCCGGCCGTGCGGGCGGCGGTCCCCGGGACGGCCGAGCGGGTCGACCGGACGCTCGACGCGGACGCCTCGCTGCTGACCGCCCTGAAGGGGCTCGCCGACGGCGACGCCGGCGAGGTCGCCGCGCGGGTCCGCCGGCACGTGGCCGAGGTGGACGCGCTGGTCGCGGCGCTGCGCGACGTGGCCACCGAGGAGGAGCTGATCCGCCTCGGCAACCGGCTGGAGATCGCCGAGGAGGCGGCGCCCACCAGGCCGCACCCCGACACCCCGGCCACGCCCCCGTGGAACCGGATCGTCGAGCCGGCGCTGGGCGTGGTCGACAAGGTCCGCGACGCCGTGACCGGCCGGCCGACGTACCCGGCCGACCTGCCCGAGCCGCCGCGCGCCTGACGCCGCGCCCGGGCCCCGGCGGCGGCCGTCCCGCCCCGCGACGGTCATCCATCATCACCGATCCGTCCGGGCCCTTCCCCGGGCCGGAACGGGGTCATACCGTCACGGTATGAATCTGGAGCTGCGACACCTGCGGGTGGTGTGCGCGATCGCCGAGACGGGCAGCGTCACGAAGGCCGCCTCGACCCTCGGCCTGGCCCAGCCGGCTCTCACCGCCCAGCTCCAACGCATCGAACGGACACTGGGCGGGCCGCTGTTCGAGCGGGACCGCCGCGGCGCCCGGCCCACCGCGCTCGGCGAGCTGGTGCTCGCCCGGGCCCGGGTGCTGCTGCCGGCCATGAAGGGGTTGCAGGACGAGGCGGCGCGGCTGGCCGGCGCCGCCGACGCGCCGCGGCGCTACCGGTTCGGCGGGGTGAACAGCCCCATCCTCGGCCGGCTGGTGCACCGGCTCGCCGCTGAGCAGCCGCAGGCGCAGATCAGCACGTACGCGTCCTGGTCGGTGGACGAGCTGGCCCAGCTCGTCGTCGGCGGACGGTTGGACTTCGTGCTGACCGGCGTGTGCGGCGACTCGAGCCCGTCGGCCGAGTTCGGGCTCAGCTGGCGGGAGGTGTCGGTCGACCCCGTGCTGGTGCTGCTGCCGGAGACCCACCCGCTCGCCGAGCGGGAGGAGATCGACCTGGTGGACCTGCGGCACGAGCAGTGGGTGGCCGCGCCGGGCGACGGCTGCTTCGGCGACTGCTTCGCCGCCGCCTGCGCCCGCGCCGGCTTCACCCCGCGGAAGCTGTACGAGACCGACATCCGTGGCTGCGTGGACCTGGTCGACGCCGGGGAGGCCGTGGCGCTCTGCCAGGCCACGTTCCGCCCGATCCCCGGGCTCGTCACCCGGCGGCTGGCGGGGGTGCCGCTGCGCTGGCGCCTGATGTTCGGGTGGCACCCCGACTCCCCCGCCGCCGGGGTCGCCGAGATGGTGCTCGAGACGGCGCAGGCCGCGTACACCGACTCCCTGGCACCGCACCCGGCGTACCTGGCCTGGCTGGTGCGCAACCCGGAGTTCGGCCTGCGCCGTTCGACGGTGGCCGGGCCGGCGGCCGGCGCCGGCGGGGTGCGAACCGCGTAGCGCTGGGTATCACGGCCCTCATGACCGAACCCGCTACCACCGCCGACGACCGCGACCTGCTGCGCCGTGCCGCCGCCGCGCACGCGAGCGCCGCGCAGGACATCGAGGCGTTCCTGCGCCGGCTGCCCGAGGTGCCCGGCCCCGCCGAGATCACCGAGTACGCGAACCTCGTCACGCGGGAGGAGCGGCTGCGCGCCGACCGGGAGGCCGCCGCGGACGCCGCCGGCCTGGTCATCGGCAGTCTCGAATCCGACCAGGGCACCTGAGGCCGCCGCCGCCCGGCCGCGCGACGGCGACGCGGTCGCGGGCGGACGGCGAGCAGACCGCGGGCGGACGGCGAGCGGACCGCGACCGGACGGCGGCCCGCCCGGCGGGCGGGTCACCGTTCGACGAGCACGTCGTGGCCGAGGTCCAGCAGGGAGTGCCGCCACTCGTCGTCGGCGTTGCCGCGCGGCGGCCGGGCGTCCACGAGGGACTGGATGCGGTCGACGGCCTCCCGCATCACCTCGATGTCCTCCGGGGTGAGGTCCACCTTCCGCTTGGTCAGCACCCGGAGGATGTGCCGGCCCGGCTCGGGCAGGCCGAGGTCCGGGTCCGCGCCGAAGGACTCCTCGCCGGAGCCCCGGGTCAGCAGCCACTGCCGCAGCTTCTCCGACGGGACGTTGACCTGGGCGTGGAAGTCGTCCCAGAGCTCCTCCACCTCGGGATCGAGCCGCTGTTCGCGTGCCATCAGGCCTCCTCTCCGGGTGGCGGCCCGGACGCCTCCGGGTCGCCCTCGTCCTTCCTGCGGCTCAGGCCCTCCTTCGGTACCCGCACCCGCGCCGGGTTCGCCGTCGGCCCCGTCCGGATCCGCTCGACGTGCTCGGCGTCGTCCCGGGACGCGGCCTCCTCCCGGCCGGCCCCCTCCTCCCGGGGCTCCTCCGGCTCGGGCGCCCGCGGCCGGCTCATCGGGGGTGCGACGTGCTGGCGGCGGTGTAGCCCCGCTCGCCGGCACCCACGTCGAAGGTGAGGGCGCCGTCACGGGCGTCCACGGTGACCTTCTGCCCCGGCGAGATGGCCGACTCCAGCAGCATCCGGGACAGCTGGTTGTCCACCTCGCGCTGGATCACCCGCCGCAGCGGGCGGGCGCCGAACTCCGGCTGGTAGCCGTGCTCGGCGAGCCAGTCGATGCCGGCGGTCGTGAAGTCCACCTCGATGTCCTGGGCGTGCAGCCGGCGGCGGGTCTCCTCCAGCAGCAGCTCGGTGATCTGGCGCAGCTGCGCGGCCTCCAGCCGACGGAAGATGATCACCTCGTCGATGCGGTTGAGGAACTCCGGCCGGAAGTTCTCCTGGAGCCGGCGCATCAGCCGCTCCCGCAGCTCGTCGCTCTCCTGCGTGCTGCCCGGCTCGCCCGCGCCGAACCCGACGGCCCGCTGGGTGCCGGTGATCAGCTCCGAGCCGAGGTTGCTCGTCATGATCAGTACGGTGTTCTTGAAGTTCACCGTCCGGCCCTGCCCGTCGGTGAGCCGGCCGTCGTCGAGCACCTGGAGCAGGATGTTGAACACGTCCGGGTGGGCCTTCTCGATCTCGTCGAGCAGGATCACCGCGTACGGGCGGCGGCGCACCGCCTCGGTGAGCTGGCCGGCCTCCTCGTAGCCGACGTAGCCGGGCGGCGCGCCGACGAGCCGGCTCACGGTGTGCCGCTCCTGGAACTCGCTCATGTCCACCCGGACCATGCGGTCGGACTCGCCGAAGAGCGCCTCGGCGAGGGCCCGGGCCAGCTCGGTCTTCCCGACGCCGGTCGGGCCGAGGAACAGGAAGCTGCCCATCGGCCGCTCCGGGTCGGCCAGGCCCGTACGGGAGCGGCGGACCGCCTCCGCCACCGCGGCGACGGCGTCGTCCTGCCCCACCACCCGCTCGTGCAGGTGCCCCTCCAGGCGAAGCAGCCGGTCCCGCTCCTCCTCGGTGAGCTGGGCGACCGGGATGCCGGTGGCCCGCGACACGACCTCGGCGATCTCCTGCGGCCCGACCTCGGGGACCTGCGAGGTGTTGCCGTCCTCGCCGTGCGCCCGCCGGACCTGCTCCTCCAGCTCGGCGATCCGGTCCCGCAGGGTCGAGGCCCGCTCGTACTTCTCGTCCGCGACCGCCTGCTCCTTGTCCCGGCGCACCTCCTCCAGCTGCCGTTCCAGCTCGCGGACGTCCGCGGCGGGCGTCCGGGTCCGCAGGCGGACCCGCGCGCCGGCCTGGTCGATGAGGTCGATGGCCTTGTCGGGCAGGTAGCGGTCGGTGACGTACCGGTCGGACAGCTCGGCGGCGGCGATGAGCGCCTCGTCGGTGAAGCGGACCTGGTGGTGGGCCTCGTACCGGTCGCGCAGCCCGCGCAGGATGGCCACCGTGTCGTCCACGCTCGGCTCGGGCACCAGCACCGGCTGGAACCGGCGGGCCAGCGCGGCGTCCTTCTCGATGCTCTTGCGGTACTCGTCCAGCGTCGTCGCGCCGATCACCCGCAGCTCGCCGCGGGCCAGCGCCGGCTTGAGCATGTTGCTGGCGTCCATGCCGCCCTCGCTGCCGGCGCCGCCCGCGCCGACCAGGGTGTGGATCTCGTCCAGGAAGATGATCAGCTCGTCGCGGTGCGCCCGGATCTCGTCGATGACCTTCTTCAACCGTTCCTCGAAGTCGCCCCGGTAGCGGGTGCCGGCCACCAGACCGGCCAGGTCGAGCTGGACGACCCGCTTGCCGAGCAGCGTCTGCGGCACGTCCCCGTCGCAGATCCGCTCGGCGAGGCCCTCGACGATGGCGGTCTTGCCGACGCCCGCCTCACCGATCAGCACCGGGTTGTTCTTCGTACGCCGGGAGAGGATCTCCACGGCCTGCTCGATCTCGTCGGCGCGGCCGATCACCGGGTCGATCTGGTCGTTGTGGGCCAGGTCGGTGAGATCCTGGCCGTACTGGTCGAGGGTCGGCGTGCCGCGGTCCGGCCGCGGCCCGGTCATGGGGCCGCGCTCGGCGTTGGCCGCCTGCAACGACTCCGGTTGGATCCGCCCGGCGGCCAGCATCCGCCCGGCCGGTGACTCCGGGTTCAGCGGCAGGGCCATCAGGATGTGCTCGGGGCCGATGTAGTTGGCGCCCATCGCGCGGGAGAGCTGGTGGGCGTCGAGCAGCGCCCGTTTCGCCGCCGGGGTGAGCGACAGGTTCGGCGGCACCTCGCCGCGCGGCGCGCCGTCGCCGCGCCCCCCGAGGGCGTTGAGCAGCGTGTCCGGGTCGGCGCCGGCCCTGCGGACCAGGTCGCGCAGCGGCTCCCGTTGCAGCGCCGCCCAGAGCAGATGGTCGGTGTCGAGGTCGGTGCTGTGCTTCTGCGCCGCGCGGCGGGCCGCGTCGGCCAGCATCTCCCGCGCGTCGGCGGTCATGAGCCGGGTGATGTCGACCCGGTGCGCCGGCCGGCGCCCGCCCTCGCCCCGGCCGAAGTACCGGGCCAGGAACTCGTCCCAGGGGTCGGTGCCGAAGTCGCCGGGTCCCATCATCTTTGTCCTCCGCAGTAGCGCGCGGCACGGTCGGCAGGGGCTACCCGGCGGTCGGCGCGACAAACGCCGCCACGCGCGGGGCGGCGCGCGTCGCCGGGCCGGCCGGGGGGCCGGGTGGCAGGCTGGGGGCATGGAGGGACCTCCGCTGCTGATCGTGGACGCCGCCAACGTCGTCGGGTCGCGGCCCGACGGGTGGTGGCGGGACCGGGCCGGGGCCACCGCCCGGCTGCGCGACTCGCTGGCCGGGGTGGCCGAGGCCGGACTGCCCCCGGACCTGCCGCCTCCGGTGGAGGTCGTGCTCGTCGTGGAGGGCCGCGCGCGGGAGGTGCCGGCCGTGCCGGGAGTCGGGGTCGTCGCCGCGTCCGGCTCCGGCGACGACGCCGTCGTCGACCTGGTGAGCGCGGCGCCGCGGCGCCGGCGGGTCGTCGTCACCGCCGACCGTGAGCTGCGGGAACGCGTCACCGCGCGGGGCGCCGAGGTGTACGGGCCGCGCTGGCTGCGCGACGGCGCCCAGGGCCCGGACGGGGCGCCGGTGGGGTGAGCCGGGGGCGGGTGGCGGTTTGCAGCACGGTCCCACCAATCGGACTCCCGGCGCTTCCTGGTGACAAGCGGTCACCGGGGCAGGAACACTGACAGGGCGGATGTCGTCGCTCCGCACGCGTAGGCTCTAATGAAGGCCTCCCCGCCCCCAGGAGGTACCCCCGTGGCGAGCGTCGCCGAGCTCAAGGCAGCCATCGACGTTGCACTGCAACAGATCGGCGACGGCCAGAGCGCCGTGCAGGCCGCCGGCGAGAAGCTGGCCGAGGCGCAGCAGACCCTGGCCGGCGCGCTGGAGGGCAGCGGGCACGAGACGGTCGAGGCGGCCCAGGCGTCGCTGACACAGGCCAGCCAGGAGCTGGAGGAGTGCCTCGCGGCCACCCTCGTCGCCGTCGAGCAGGCACAGCTGTACGTCGCGGCTCTGTGAGGCGTACCCGTGTCCATCGTCGAGGACATCGGTGCGCAGGTGCGCGCCGCCGCCGAGGAGCTGCCGCTCGGCCTCGTCAGCCAGGCGCTGGAGAAGTTCGGCCTGGCCAGCGAGCGGCTGAGGTGGGTGCGGCAGGAGTCGGCCAACCCGATGGGGGTGCCGGAGCTGTCCGCCGCCACCGAACACGCCGAGACCGCCGGGTACGCGCTGCGGCTCGCCCAGGAGCAGTTGGCGGCGTACCTCGCCGCCATCGGCCTCGGCGTGGGCGGTGAGCCGCCGGCCCGTGCGCCCCGCCCCGAGCCCCGGCACGACGCGCCCCGCGAGGCAGCCCCGGTCGTCGTACCGGCCGAGCCGGCCGAGCAGGTGCGGATGCGGCGCTGGTGGTCGGTGCGGGTGGCGGAGCTGACCGGGGGACCGGAGGGCGCCGACGAGCCGGACGAGCGGATCAGCGACTCCACGGAGCTGCTGCGGCGGGTGGTGCGCGGCGTCCGCGCGGGCGACCGGGACCGGCTGCGTACCGAGCTGCGCCGGGCGCACGCCGACGTCGGTCTGGGGCTGGCCGCGCTCGCGCCGCCCCTGCTGCGCGACCTCGCCACCGACCTGCTCCGGCACCCGCCGCGCGCCGAGGACCTCGACCGTCTCCGCGGGGCGCTGGGCGGTCCCGTGCGCGACCTGCTGCCCGGGCTGCCGGCGCCGGTGCTGGAGACGCTGCTGACCCGGGTGTGCCGGATGCCCCCGCCCCGGCGTTCCGGCGAGCCGCCCCACGCGGCCGACTCGGCCGTCGCGGGCGGCGTGCTGACCGGCGTGCTCCTCGCCCGCCTCGGCCGGGACCTGCCGCCCGACCTCGGGCCGGCGGCCGGCGGCACGGGCGGGGCGGGCGCGGATCGGGCCGGCGGCGACCGGCCGGGCGCGGGCCGTCCCGGGGACGGCTCGCCGGCGGCCCGCGCGGGCCGGGCCGGCACCACCGGGCCCCGCGACTCCACGGCGGCCGCCGGCCGCCCGGCGGCGCCAGATCCGGCCCGGGCGGCCACGGGCGGCCCACCGGCGGGCGTTCCGCGCCCCGGCCCGTGGACCGGCGCGCCGCACCGCGTCTCCCGCCGGGGTGGCGATGGCTGACCGGCGTACGCAGCTGGTCAGCCGCGTCCGGGACACGCTCGCCGACGCGCTCGGCGCGGCCCGTACCCGGCTCTTCGCCGCCCAGGCCGACCTGACCGCCGGACGGGAACGCCTCGCCCGGGTCCGCCGCGCCGCGGCGGAGGTGCCGGCGCGCGTGGGCGCGGAGCGGGACCGCCGGCTCGCCGAGATCGACGACCGGCACGCGGCCCGCATCGCCGAACTGGCCCGGCGGGCCGTGGACGCCGCCCGGCGGGAGGCGCCCGGCGCGGCCTCCGAGGAGTGGCCGCGGTGGGAGGCCACGCCCGCCGGGCGGGGCGAGGCTCCCGGCCCGCTGCGGGTCGGCGCCCTCGCCATCGCGGGCGCCGAGCCGGTGCCGGCGCTCGTACCGCTGCTCGACGCCGGGCACGTCGAGCTGGCGGGAAGCGACCGGGACGGCTGCGACGCCGTGGTCTCCGCGCTGCTGCTGCGGTCCCTCGGGCGGGCCGAGCCGGGCGGGGTCCGGCTGGTCGGGTACGACCCGGAGCACCTCGGCGGCGGGCTGGCCGGGTTCGCCCCGCTCGGCACCGCGGGGCTGCTCACCTTCGTCGGCCCCGGCGGGCTGGGCCGGCTCCTCGACGACCTGGTCGAGCAGATCCGCCGGATCAACGAGACCGTCCTCGCCGGTGAGCACGGCTCGCTGCGGGACCTGGCCGCCGACACGGGCCGGCGGCCCGAGCCGTGGCGGGTGGCGGTGCTGCTCGGCGGCGACGAGCTGTCCCGGCACGAACGCGGCCAGCTCGACCGGATCGTCCGTACCGGCGCGGCCTGCGGGGTGCACCTCGTGGCGCGGGGCGTGCGGCTGCCCGACGACCCGACGGTCACCCGCGTGGTGGCCGACCCCGACGGCGTACGCGTCGCCGGCGTGCCGGTCCGGCTCGACCCGCCGCCACCGGCGGCGCTCGTGACGCGGACCTGCCGGGACGTGGCGGCCCGGGTCAACGCCGGCCCGCCGCCGGCCCCGTTCACCGACCTGCTGCCGCCGCCGGAGCGGATGTGGCGGGAGGACTCGGCCACCGGCCTCACCGCGCCGATCGGCGAGGGAGCGCACGGCCGGCAGGTGCTGCTGACGCTCGGCGACTACCCGCCGCACGCGCTGATCGGCGGCCCGTCCGGCACCGGCAAGACCAACCTGATCTTCGCGTGGATCGGGTCGCTCGCCGCGCGCTACTCCCCCGCCGAGCTGGAGTTCTACCTGCTGGACTTCAAGGAGGGCGTGTCCTTCGCCCGGTTCGCGCAGGGCCGGCGCGACCCGAGCTGGCTGCCGCACATGCGCCTGGTGGGGATCAACGTCAACACCGACCGGGAGTTCGGGCTGGCCCTGCTGCGCTTCCTCGCCGAGGAGCTGCGCCGGCGGGCCGACGCCGCCAAGAAGCACGAGGTCACCAAGCTCGCCGAGCTGCGGGCGGTGGACCCGACCGGGCGGTGGCCGCGCATCGTGGCGGTCGTCGACGAGTTCCAGATGCTGCTCGCCGGCCGGGACGTGGTCGCCCGCGAGGCCGCCGACCTCCTGGAGGACCTGGCCCGCCGGGGCCGCTCGCAGGGCATCCACCTCGTGCTGGCCTCGCAGGACGTGCGGGGCATCGAGGCGCTGTGGGGGCGCCCGGCCCTGGTCGCCCAGTTCACGCTGCGGATCGCCCTGCCGAAGGCGCTGCGGATCCTCGCCGAGCGCAACGACGCCGCACAGTCGCTGCCCCGCTGGCACGCGGTGGTCAACGCCGAGTCGGGGCTGCCGGAGGGCAACGAGGTGGCCCGCATCCCGTCGGCCAGCGACTGGGAGACCTGGAGCGGCCTGCAGCACCGGTTGTGGCGGATGCGCCCGCAGGACGCCGCGCCCGCCCGGCTCTTCGACGGCGACGCGATCCCCCGGCTGGCCGACGCCCCGGACTTCCGGGCGCTGCGGCCCGACGAGGGCACCGCCCGCGGGCCGGTCGCGCTCCTCGGCGAGATCATCGACGTGCAGGCCCGCTCGGCGGCCCTGCGGCTGCCGCGGGCGCCGGGCCGCAATCTCGCGGTGCTGGGGACGCGGGTCGACGAGGCGTGCGCCGTGCTCGACGCCGCGGCCCGCTCGCTGGCCCGGCAGCACCGGCCCGGGACCGCCCGCTTCTCCATCGCCTGCCTCGACCCGGACGCCGACCCGGTCGCCCGGGCCCTCTACGAGGACCTGGCCGACGACGCCGCCTGGTACGACGAGGAGACGGTGCCCGAGCTGATGGCCGAGACCGCCGACGGGCTGGCGGCCGCGGCGGACCCGCACTACCTGCTGCTGTTCGCCGTGGACGCGGCCTCCGGCGCGCTGGCCGCCCGCGCCGGCGGGCGTACGGGGTTGGAGCGGCTGCGCCGCATCCTGCACGACGGGCCGGAGCGGCGTACGCACGTGCTGGCCTGGTGGCGCGGTGTGGCCCGGATGCGCGCCGACCTGGGCGGGCCGGCGGCGCGCACCGACCAGATCGGGGCGTGGGTGGCGCTCGACACGCACGGCGGCGAGCTGGGCTCGCTCCACCCGGGCACCGGGGGCCCCGACTGGTATCCCCGCCCGTGGCGCGGGCTCTTCTTCGACCGGGCGGTGCACCGCACCGGCCAGGTCATCATCCCCTACGGACCGTCGCGATGAACCAACCGGTGCCCAGTGAGACGTACGCCGCGCAGGTGCGGCGGCTGGCCGACGTGAGCGAACGGGTGCACGCCCAGCGGGAGGAGGCGCGGGCCTGGCACGAGCGGCAGTGCGCGGCGGCCGACCGGGCCGTGGCCGAGGCCGAGGAGCGGGTCCGGCGGGCCGAGCGGGACCTGGCCGAGGCGCGGGAGCTCCAGGAGCGGGTGGACGCGGAGGTGGCGCACCTGTGGCAGCAGTTGCGGGAGCGGCTCGGCGCCGCCGGTCGGCGGCTCGCCGAACCCCCGGCGCCCACGTCCGGTGTCGACGCCGACCCGGTCCTGCTGCTCGACCGGGTCCGCGAGCTGCTCGACCGGACCCGCAAGCCGGGCGAGCTGCCCGGTTCGACGAACCCGCTGCTCGCCCTCTGCGGGGTGGCCGGCGCCGTGTTCGCGTACGCCCTCGGGGCGGCCGCCCGGGCCGCCGGCGTCGGCTACGGCGGCGACCTCGCGGTCGGGATGCCGGTGCTCGCCCTCGTGGTGACGCTGTTCGGCCCGCTGGTCGGCCTGGTACCGGCGAAGGTGCTCGCCGACCGGCGGCACGCCGTCCTCGGCCCCCGCCCGATGATGGTGGTGCTGGCCGCCGGGCTGGTGACCACCGTCGTGCTGCTGGTCGCCAGCCGGTGACCAGCGTCGTGCCGCTGGGTCGCCGGCCGGTGGGCGGCGGCGTCAGGCGGGGACCAGCACGGCCTCCCGCAGCAGCCGGCGGGCCAGCGTCACCCGGTCGGCGTCGTCGTCGAGGCCCGGCAGGTCATCGACCCGGCCGACCGCGCCGGTGAGCAGCGCCCGGACGGCGGGCGCGCACTGGGCGGGCAGCGTGATGGTGCGGTCGAACAGCCGCAGCGCGACCCGGTCGTCGCCCTCGGGTTCGAGCTGCCACCGCAGCCCGGGCCGCACCGCGACCCGCGTGTCGGCATCCAGTGTGGCGAGCACGGCGGCCTGAGCGAGCGGGCGGATCGGCGCCGGCCGGGCCGCGGGCCAGGCCCGCCTCCGCAGCCGCCCGGCCACCGCCGCGGGGTCGACGCGCAGCAGCCAGTCCCGCAGCGCCTCCACCGTCTCGGTGAGTTCCGGCTCGACGGCGTCCGGGTCGGCCACGTCGATGCCCAGCGGCAGGCTCGTCCGCAACCGGCCGTCCTCGGCGGCCAGCGCCAGCAGCTCCTCGACGAGCGCGTACCGGGTGAGGGCGCGCACGCCCACGGTCAGGTGCAGCGAGCTGTACTCCTGCGCCTGCGCGCTGTGCAGCCAGCCGCGCGGCAGGTAGAGCGCGTCGCCCGGGGCGAGGACGACGTCGAGCGTGGCCGGTCCGGCCGCGGTCGCGGCGACCTCGTCGGCCCGGCCGCCCCACGGCTGCCGTTCCAGCGGGTCGGGCAGCACCGGCGGGTGGATCCGCCAGTGCTTGCGGCCGTCGACCTGGAGCACGAAGACGTCGTGGGTGTCGTAGTGGGTGGCGAACCCCTGGTTGCCGGCCGGCGTGAGGTAGGCGTTGACCTGCAACGGCTGGCCCAGCGCGAGACCCAGGTCGCGGGCGAGGTCGATGAGCGGCGGCCAGGTGCGGTGCAGGCCCTGCAGCACGAGGGTCGCGCCGGCGGCGTACTGCTCCAGCACCCGCTCGTCGAGGACCTGGTCGCCGATCTCGGCGCCGGCGCCGCCCCCGCCGGTCCAGCGGGCCGGCGGCACCAGCTCGCCGTCCTTGGCGATCCGCAGGAACGGCGTACGCAGGCCGCGCCGGCTGAGCAGCTCGTCGGCGTCGTCGGGGCTGAACAGGTCGGTGAAGCCGGCCCGGTTCGGCAGTTCGTCCGCCCGGGACAGCAGCGGGGTCCGGCCCCAGTGCGCGGCGGCGAACTTCGCGGGCTCCACGGCCACGCAGCGGGCGAGGGCGTCCGCCGCGCCCTGCGACGGCACCGCCGGGCGGCCGTTGCCGCCCGGCGGGTCGATGTCCGTCATGGCGATCGGTCAGTTGGCCGGGCCGTCGGCGCCGCCGTCCTGCTTGCCCGGGGTGGTGCCGCCGTCCGCCGGGCCCTCGGCCGCGCCGTCGGCGCCGCCGTCCTGCTTGCCGGGAGTGGCGCCGCCGTCCGCCGGGCCCTCCGCGCCCTCGTCGGCCCCCCGGTCGAGACCGCGCTCGACACCCTCGTCGGCGCTGCCGTCCGCGCCGCCGTCGCGCTTGCCCGGCGTCGCGCCCCCGTCGGCGGGACCCTCGCCGCCACCGGCGCCGCTGGTCGTCATGTCGTCGTCGCTGAGTGCCATCGCTGCTCCCTCATGCCGCCCCGCCTACGCCGGGGTTCGTCGTGCAGCGGGTGCTACCCCACCCTCGGTCTCCTCTAACCACACCGTAGACGGCCGGTAGGGCGCGCACGGGCGGTTCGGCCAGCGCGGCCGCACCGACGGTCCGACCCGCCGGCACCGGCCGCGCGGACGGCGGGCGGCACGCCGCGGACGGCGGTGGCAGGATGGGGCGGACGCGCAGGAGGTGTCGATGACCGAGCCCACCATGCTTCCGCTCGAACCGGTGACAGAGGACTGGCAGCGCGCGCTGGCGGTCGTGGCCCACCCCGACGACCTGGAGTTCGGCGCGGCCGCGGCCATCGCGCGCTGGACCGGCCAGGGCAAGCGGATCGCCTACTGCCTCGTCACCAGCGGGGAGGCGGGCATCGACGGGATCCCGCCCGAGCGCGCCCGGCAGATCCGGGAGCAGGAGCAGCGGGACTCGGCGGCGCTCGTCGGGGTCGACACCGTCGAGTTCCTCGGGCTGCCCGACGGCGTCCTGGAGTACGGCGTGCCACTGCGACGCGCGATCGCCGAGGTGGTGCGGCGGCACCGGCCCGAGATCGTCATCACGACGAACTTCCGGGAGACGTGGGACGGCGCGTACGCCCTGAACCAGGCGGACCACATCGCCACGGGGCGGGCGGTGCTGGACGCCGTGCGCGACGCCGGCAACCGGTGGGTGTTCCCGGAGCAGCTCACCGACGGCATCGAGCGGTGGGCCGGGGTCCGGCAGGTGTGGGCCGCGGCCTCGCCCCTCGCCGGGCACGGTGTCGACGTGACCGACACGTTCGACCGGGGGGTGGCCTCGCTGCGGGCGCACGAGGCGTACCTGGCCGGGCTGGGCGACGGCGGCTTCGACGCCGAGGAGTTCCTGGAGGGGCTCGCGCGGCCGACCGGCACCCGGCTGGGCGTCCGCTACGGCGTCGCGTTCGAGGTGTTCCGCTTCGACCTCTGGTAGCCGGCGATGATCCTGGTCGGCACCTCGGGATGGCAGTACCGCGACTGGCGCGACCGGTTCTACCCGCCCGGGCTGCCGCAGCGGCTCTGGCTGGAGCACTACGCGGAGCGGTTCGCCACCGTGGAGGTCAACAACGCCTTCTACCGGCTGCCGGAGCGGGACACGTTCGCCGCCTGGCGGGCCCGTACGCCGGACGACTTCTGCGTGGCGGTGAAGATGAGCCGCTACCTGACCCACATCCGGCGGCTCGCGGAGCCCGCCGAACCGGTCGCCCGCTTCCTCGGCCGGGCCACCGCGCTCGGCGACCGGCTCGGGCCGGTCCTGCTGCAACTGCCGCCGACCCTCGGCGCCGACACCGCGGCGCTCGACGGCACCCTGCGGCTGTTCCCGCCGGACGTGCGGGTGGCCGTCGAGCCGCGCCACCCGTCGTGGTGGACGGCCGCCACCCGGGCGGTGCTGGAGCGGCACCGGGCGGCGCTGGTCTGGGCGGACCGCCGGGGCCGGCCGGTCACGCCGCTGTGGCGCACCACCGACTTCGGCTACCTGCGGCTGCACGAGGGGCGTGCGCACCCGCATCCGCGGTACGGCCGCGCGGCGCTCGCCTCCTGGGTGCGCCGGCTCGCCGAGGCGTTCGGCGATGCGCCGGCGTACGTCTACTTCAACAACGATCCGGGCGGGGCGGCGATCGTCGACGCCGTCGCCTTCGCCCGCCTGGCCCGGCGGGCCGGGCTGCCGGTGAGCCGCGTCCCCGCCGGGTGACGCCGGCCCGCCCCGGAGGCGGGGCAGGCCGGCGTCACCTCACGGCATCATCCGGGCCAGGTCCCGGGGCATGGTGTCCTTGACGTCCTCCCACTCGCCCTGGGTGACGTGCCGGCGCAGGGTGTCGAGCACCACCTGCACGACCCGCTCCGGGCCGCCCTCCACGTCGTACGGGAAGCCCTGCCGGACCTCGTAGAGGAAGTCGTCCCGGTTCAGCTTGATCGGCACGTCGGACGGGTTCCACCCGTCGTAGTAGATGCCGCGCACCAGCACCGGCAGCTGCTGGGCGAACTCGGCGCTCTCCTGCACCGGCAGCCGGTCGCGCAGCAGGTGCAGCACCGTGCGCAGCGCCGCGTAGGACTGGTTGCGCTGTTCCTTGGGCCAGCCGTAGGCGTTCTCGATGTCCTTCAGGATCAGGTTCGTCTTGTCCATCGAGGACTCGAACGCCGACACCAACTGCTCAGCCATCTTCCCACCCCCGTTCGTCGGTTACCCAGCGTCGGTCGTCGTCGCGTCGCGGCGGACCCGCCGGTCCGGGACGCGCCCGGACGGGGCTGCGCCGGCCGGCCCGCGGGGCCTGCCGGGCGTCGCCGGACGCGCCGACCACGTGCAGGACGGCCCCGCGCCGGGGATCCGTCACCACCCGAGCCGTCATTCCCGGTCACCTCCTCGTGGTGCGCCGGTCGGTGGACCAACCGCACGCACCCTCCACGGTGCCGCTCGGGTGGGTGAGGTGGCGTCACCCGCCCGGGGTGAGCCCGGTCAGTCGGCGCCGAGCAGCCCGGCGAGGGTGGCGGCGTTGGTCTGCGCGTAGTCGCGGTAGCAGTTGTTCATGAGCACGTGCGTCTCCCGCGCCGAGTCGGCCAGCTCGCGCAGTTTCGGCGCCCAGTCGCGCAGTTCCCGGTCGGAGTAGCGGTAGCCGAACTTCTCGTGGATGTCGGTGCTGGTCCACTTCTCGCTGTGCCCGTGGAAGCGCACCACGGCGAGGTCCGCCGTGGCGGCCAGGACGGGCGGGACGGACGAGCGGTGCCCCTGCGGCATGTCCACGCAGACGTACGGCAGGTGGTGCTTGCGCAGGAACTCCAGCGTCTCGTCCCGGTTGTCCCCGTCGAACCAGGAGGCGTGCCGGAACTCGATCACCGGCCGCAGCGGCGCGCAGCGCTTCGCGACCTCCAGCAGGTACTGCTTGTTGTCGCGCCGGATGGTGAACCACGGCGGGAACTGGAACAGCAGCGCGCCGAGCTTGCCCGCCTCGACGAGCGGGTCGAGTGCCGTGAGGAAGCGCGTCCACACCTCCTCGTACGCCTGCGGCGCGAGGTCGTCGGGATAGACGTTGCGCTTGTCGGTCTGCGGCCGCAGGTCCTTGTAGAGGGCGCTCACCCGGGTGGGGTGCCCGGTGAGCAGGCTGAACGCCTTGACGTTGAACGTGAAGCCGGCCGGGGTGCGCTCGGCCCACAGCCGCGCCGTCCGCTCGGCCGGCGGTGAGTAGTAGGTGGCGTCCACCTCGACCAGCGGGAACTGCCGGGCGTAGTACGCCAGCCGCTTCTCCGGGGTGTCCGCGGTCTGCGGGTACCAGCCGGAGTCCAACAGCGTCCGGTCGGTCCAGGACGCGGTGCCCACCTTGATGTCACCCATGGGTGGAGTCCACCGCGCTCCGGACCGACCGGCAACCGCTGGCTCGTCAGGCCGCCCGCCGCTCCCGGGTCTGCTTGCAGGTGACGCAGGTGGTGGCGGAGGGGAAGATCTCCAGCCGCTCGACGGGGATCGGCGCCGAGCAGCCCTCGCAGAAGCCGTAGGTGCCCTCTTCGAGGCGGGTGAGGGCGTGCTCGTACTGGGCGCGGCGGTCGAGGATCGTCCGCAGCAGGGACTGGGCGGTGTCCCGCTCGGCGGTCTTGGTGCCGCTGTCGGCCTGGTCGTCGCCGGCGGTGTCGCCGACCTCGACCAGCCGCAGCACCTGGCTCTGCAGCACCGCCTGCTCGTACTCCGCGGACAGCTCGTCGTAGCGCGCCTGGAGGGACTGCCGGATCTGGTCGATCTCCGCCTGGGTACGGCCCGTTCCTACCGTGTCGTGGACGAGCATGACTGCCTGCCTTTCCTGGCCTCTGGTCAACCGGGGCCCGGTGCGCGGTGGCCCCGGTCGTCGCGTCCGGTGCACGAGCGGTCACCCGTGCTCTGTGAGCCGGGCGAATACCCACCCCGCCAGTCGATCAAACCGGGGATTTTCCGGACGCCGGTGCGGTTCCGTCACCCCTGCGCCGGAGCGAGCGCGCCACGCCCGCCGGCGCCTCGCCCGCCCGCCCGCGCTGGTGCCGTGCGCCGCCCGCCGGGCTTGCCGTCGGCGCGCTCAGGCGGGCTCCGCGGGCTCGACGAGGGCCGGGTGGCGGGGGTCGTCGACCCGCACGACGACGTCGGCGAAGGAGTCGGGGGCGACCTCCGCGGCGTACCGGTCGAACGCCGGCAGGGTCCGCCGCCGCTCCGGTGCGGTGCGCCGGCGCAGCGCGGCCGGGGAGAGAGCCAGGTGGACGGTGACGTCGAAGGGCAGCCCTCCGCCGAGCAGCAGCGCCCCGCTGACGAGCACGACCCCGCCGGGCGGCAGTCGCACGTACGCCGCGCGGCTCGCCCGGTCGGCGTCGGCGTCCCAGAGCGAGGGCAGCATCCGGCCCGAGCCGCCCGGACCGGCCGGGTCGAGCACCTCCCGGCGCAGGCCGGACTCGTCCACCCAGCCCTCGTAGTACGCGTCCGGGTTGGTGCGCCCCCGTTCGAGGCGGACGGAGGCGGGGCGCAGGAAGTCGCCGGCCCGCACGTGCAGCACCGGACGGCCCCGGGCGCGCAACGGGTCGACCAGGGCCGCCGCCAGCTCGTCGGGGGCCGCGGCGTCCGGGCCGTCGACGCCGACCCGGAGCCGCCCGGTGCCGGTGCCGGCGGCCCGCTCCGCCAGGTGGTCGGTGAGTTCCGCGACGAGCCGCTCGGGCGAGATGGGACGGATGCGCACCCGACCATCCTGCCGGGCCGGCGGCGGGGTCAGCCGTTGCGGTCGACGGTGACCCGCGCGTCGTCGGCGAGGCGGTAGCCCACCCCGTACACCGTCGTGACCAGCGGCACGTCCACGCCGACCTTGCCGCGCAGACGGCGTACGTGCACGTCGACGGTGCGTACGCCGGCGTGCTCGTAGCCCCAGACGGCGTTGAGCAGTTGCAGCCGGGTGAAGACCCGGCGGGGGTGGGCGACCAGGTGCAGCAGCAGGTCGAACTCGAGGCGGGTCAGCGGCAGCGGCTCGCCGTCGCGCAGCACCGAGCGGGACGAGGCGAGGATGTGCAGGGTGGGGATCGTGGGGGCGACCGATCGGGAGGCGGCCCGGTTCGCCGGCACGTCGACCCGACGCTCGACGGTCGCGGGGACCCCGGTCACGGTGCCCTCGCCGCGTTCGATCAGCTCCCGGGCGGCCTCCAGCAACCGGCGCGCGGGCGGCGTCAGCGACTCCTCGCACGCCAGCGGGATGGAGAGCGTGACGGTGAGCACCGGTGCGGGCGTGCTCGCCGGGCGGCGCTGGCCGCCGGGGGGCCGACCGGGAACCGCGGGTTGGGACGTATGCCATCCGGCGCGCGACGAGGCGGGGCTGACCGACATGGTCCTCCTTGGCTGGTCCGGGTATATCCCCACGGCCCGGGACGCCGCTTCATCGATGCTTCCCGGCACCCGTGCGAGGGTCAAGAGGCGGCTGCGTTGCATGAATGTGACAATTGACGAACACATCGGAGCCGAATGCTCGCTCTGCGTACGAGGCCTGATGATTACAGCAGAGCCGCCGAGATGACCCGATACGGGGGGTCCCCGCCCGGTTCACATTCCACGCCGTCCGGCGCGGGCCGCGTCCGGTGAGGATCGTTCACCTCGACCGGGCGCGCTCCCATGTGGATCCGGGGCCGTCACCCGTCCCGCTCCACGGTGATCCGCGCGTCGTCGGCGAGCCGGTAGCCGACGCCGTGCACGGTGGTCACGAGCGGGGCGCCGGGGCCGAACTTGGCCCGCAGCCGGCGGACGTGCACGTCGACCGTGCGGGCCACGGCGTGGTCGTATCCCCAGACGCTGCTGAGCAGTTGCCGCCGCGTGAAGACCCGACGGGGGCGTTCGGCCAGGAAGAGCAGCAGGTCGTACTCGATGCGGGTCAGCGTCACCGTACGCCCGCCGTGGCGCACCACCCGCGGGCCGGCCAGGATGCGGACCTCCTCGGGTCCGGCGGCGGCCGGGCCGGGTGGGAGCGGGCCGGACGCCGCGGGGCCCGGCGCCGGTACGGGCGACGGCGGGCCGGGTACGGCCGGCGCGGCGCCGGCGGCGCGCAGCCTGCCCTCGCCGGACTCGGCGAGTTCACCGATCAGGTCGAGCAGCCGGGCCAGCCGAGGCGTGAGCGGGCCCGGCGGGAGGTCGACGGTGAGGGTGAGGGTCGCGGTGGCGCGGCGCGGCCCGGGGCGGTCGGCGCGGGCCGGTGGGCGGGGTCGGGGCGGGACGGCGACGACGGACATGGTGCCTCCTGTTGCGGCGTACGCCCGCCGCGCCCGGTGGAGCGCGGCGGTCAGCGACGTGCCCGGGCGGCGGTGACCGGGGGCGGGAACGGGGACGGCGGCAGCGGGGTGGGGCCGAGTACCGGCAGGCCGGCGATCCGCCAGGCGGCGAATCCGCCGACGACGTCGGTGGCCCGCCACAGCCCGAGGTCCTTCAGGGCGGCGGCGGCCAGCGAGGAGGTGTAGCCCTCCTGGCAGATGACCACGACGGGCAGGTCGTAGCCGACCGCCTGGGGCAGCCGGGCGGGACAGCGGGGGTCGAAGCGCCACTCGAGGACGTTGCGTTCGACGGCGAGCGCCCCCGGGACGGTGCCGTGCGCGGCCCGCTGGGCGGCCGGGCGGATGTCGACCAGCAGCGCCCCCGTCCGGCAGGCGACGTGCGCCCGTTCGGGGTCGAGCCGGTCGAGCCGGGCCCGGGCGGCGGCCAGGATCTCGTCGATGCCGCGGGAGCCGGGCGGCGGCGAGGCCGGCGCACCGGTGGCCTGGAGCTGGCTCATGGTCGTGTCCTTCCGGTGTCGACAGCGGGACCGGCCGGGCCGGGTGGGCGGGAGCGGACGGCGCGGCGCGGTCGTCACCACGCCACCCCGGCCTCGGCCACCTCGGCGACCCGCAGCCGGCCGCCGGTGAGGTCGTAGCGGGTCATCCGGCGCAGCGCCGGACGGTAGACGTGCACGCTGACCGCCGGGGCGTCGCCCCGGTTGGCGACGAGGTGCACGTGGCGGACGCCGAAGCGCCGGCCGGCGCCGGCGGGCAGCCGGTGGGGGCGCAGCCGGCCGCCGCTGACCGTCTCCTCGGTGAGGACTCCGGCGACGACGAGGAACGCCCCCGCCGAGCCACCGTGGTCGTGCAGGTCCGTGCCCTGCCCCGGCAGCCAGCTGAGCGCCCACACCTCGTGGTCGGCGTCGGCGGCGAGTCGGGCGTACCAGCGGGTGACGGGATCGAAGCGCAGCGGCTCCGGCCACCCGCCCGGGTCCGCCGCCCACCGGGCGGCCACGGCGAGCAGATCGGTGGTGCGGTGGGTCATCGGGCTGTCCTCACGGGTCGGCGACACCGTCCACCATAGCCCATAAACCCTATCGGTTTAGTGGGGATATCGGATACTGGGATTCCGGGTCGTCGCGCTCGGGCGGGCGTTCCCGCTCGCGGACCCCGGCCACCGCTCACGCGCGCGGACCCTTCCGCGGCGCGGCCGGCTCACCGGATGACGGGCGGCTCCACCCGGTAGCCCGGCACCGACGGCCAGCGGACCGTGAGGACCACCGACTCCCGCTCGGCGTACCAGGAGTGGTCGACGCCGGGGCCCCACACCACGTAGTCGCCGGGGGCGCCGAGCACCACCGTGCGGTCCGGCAACTCCACCCGGAACCGCCCGCTCACCAGCACCAGCAACGCCGTGCGCCGCTCCCCGGTCGCCCACCGGGCCCGGGTCTCCCCCGGCGGGTGCACACCCCACTTGATCTCGACGTCGGTGCTGTGCCGGACCTCGCCCGGCGGCATGAAGTGCCCCAGCAGCCATCCACCGTTGGTCGCGCCGTCGACACCCGCGTTACCCACGTAGATCGCGTCGTCCATCGCCCTCCCCCACGCGCGCCAGACCGTACCAGGGCGCCCGCTTCCCGCCGCCCCGCGGTCACTGCGCCCCGGCGGGGTCCCGGCCTTCCCGCCGACATCGCGGGCGGGCCGCGGCCCGGCCCGGTATACAGAGGCGGTGGACGACCCGCTGCCCGAACAGATGCGCGCCGCCGCCGGCGA
Source organism: Micromonospora globbae (assembly GCF_036184225.1). Classification (NCBI taxonomy): domain Bacteria; kingdom Bacillati; phylum Actinomycetota; class Actinomycetes; order Micromonosporales; family Micromonosporaceae; genus Micromonospora; species Micromonospora globbae. The sequence continues at coordinate 1,698,880 of NZ_CP108084.1, read as the reverse complement.
CCTCCTGGCGGCGCTCGACGAGCCGGCGCGGGCCCGTGCGGTGTACCGCTTCGACGACACCGACGCCCGGCAGTGGCTGGAGTACCGGCCGCGTCCCCGGCCCGGCGTCTGCCTGGACGACCTGGGCCGCCCCGCCCGCAAGGCCGCGCACCGGCTGCTGGCCACCGCGCTGAGCCCCGCCGCGTACGCGCAGGCCATGGCGATCGTCGCGCTGGAGGAGGTGCTGGACCGCGCCGAGGGGTGGCGGGGCGGCCGGCACAGCGGCGACTACTGGGTGGCCGTCTTCGGTGACCCCGTGCGGGACGACCGCTGGGCCTGGCGGCTGGAGGGCCACCACCTGTCGGTCAGCATGACGGTGGTGGACGACCAGGTCTCCCCCGCCCCGATCTTCTTCGGCGCGAACCCGGCCACGGTCCGGCACGCCGGGCACCCGGTCTCCCGGCCGCTCGGCGTCGAGGAGGACCTGGCCCGCGCGCTGCTCGACTCGATGGGCCCGGCCGCCCGGGCCCGGGCGATCATCGCCGACGAGGCGCCCGGGGACATCGTGAGCGCCACCCGCCCCCGGGTGCGCGGGCCGGTGGAGCCGCTCGGCGTCCCGGCCGACCGGCTCGGCCCGACCGCCCGGGCGCTGCTCGACCAGCTCGTCGCCGTCTACCTGGACCGGCTCCCGCCGGAGCTCGCGATCCGCGAGGCGCGCCGGCTGGACGGCCGCGAGCTGCACGTCGCCTGGGCCGGCCCGGTCCGGCCGGGCCAGCGGCACTACTACCGGGTGCAGGGTGACGACCTGCTGATCGAGTACGACAACACCACCGACGACGGCAACCACGCGCACACCGTGCTGCGCCGCCCCGACAGCGACTTCGGCCAGGACGTCCTCGCCGCCCACCACACCGCCGCCGCACCCCGCTGACCACTCGGCGGGCGCCCGGCCCCGCCAACCTCATGATCGGCCGGAGCGGGCGGGGCGGTGAGCCTCGACGAGGAACCGGCGGGCGTGGGCCACGAACGGGCCCTCGGCCAGGATGCGGCGGTGCAGGGCGTACAGCTGGGGGCGGTACCGGTCGACCGTGAAGCCGGGCACGGTCCAGACGACCTTGCGCAGGAACCAGACCACCGCCGCGATGTCGTTGAAGACCGTCCGCAGCGTCGCCTCCCGCAGGTCCACCACGGTGAGTCCGGCCGCCCGGGCCGCCGCCACCGCCTGCCGTGGATGCCGCTGCGCGGGCGGAGGCAGCGGTCCGAGGATGGCCTCGCTCAGCTCCCGCACGGTGCCGGGACCGATCTGCTGGGACAGGAACGTGCCGCCGGGGCGGAGCACCCGGGCCGTCTCCGGCCAGTCGGTGCGGACCGGGTGCCGGCTCACCACGAGATCGAAGCTCGCGTCGCGGAACGGCAGCGGGGCGTCCGGGGTGACGGCCACGACGGTGGCGCCCAGCGGGCGCAGCGCCCGGCGGGCGACCGGCACGTTCGGCGGCCAGCCCTCCGTGGCCACCAGCAGCCGCGGCGGCCGGGGCACCTCGGCGAGCACCTCGCCGCCGCCGGTGTCCACGTCCAGGGCCGCGTCGGCGGTCGCCATCCGCTCGGCGACCATGCGGGCGTACCCCCACGGGGGACGCTCCTCGGTGGCGCGACCGGCCAGCCAGTCGAACGCCCAGCCCTCGACCGGCGCCGCGGCGCCCTCCACGATCAGTCGCGCGAAGTCCGGATCGGTGTCCACCGGGCGAGGGTGCCGGCCGGCGCCGGCCGGCGGCAACCCGTTTGTCAGCGGCCGCGCAGGGACCGGGTCGGGGTGACGATCTCGACGGTCGAGCCGGCCACGCCGTCGAGCGCGTCGAGGCTCGTGGTCTCCGCGGCCCGGCCCGCGTCGAACCGGCGCACCAGACGCGCGCCGAGCCGTACGCCGACCCCGCCCACGGCGAGGGCCAGCACCTCGACGGCGAGCAGCGCGACCGAGGCGCCCCGCTGCGGGGAGTCGGCCCGGATGAGGCAGGCCAGCAGGAAGAGCCCGGCCGTCGCCAGGTTCACGAGGTTGAAGGCGATCGCCGTCGCGCGGGTGCGGTCACCCGGCACGTCCCACAGGTCGACCATCCCGGCCACGGCGGTCAGCGCGGCGCTCACGAGCGCGGCGACCGCCGTCCAGTAGCCGACCTCGCCGAGGAACGCGGGCCCGCCGATCACGTCGGTGAGGTCGAAGATCCCGGCGCTGACGAAGAGCCCGTACGGGAACGTCACCAGCATCGGTTGGATGGGGTGCCCCTGCACCCGCAGTCGGCTCTGCATCGTCCCCTCCTCTGGTCGCCTCGCCCCTGAGCCCAGGGTGCTACCCGGGTGCGAACGGGCCGAAACGACGCGGAGGGGACGGCCGTCAGTTGTCCCGGGGTCGGGAAACGGTGCGGACCAGGCGTTCGGCCACCTCGCGCAGCGGGATGTCGAGCGACGAGGCGGCGGTGCGGAGCACCTCCAACGCCTCCTCGGCCGGGCAGCCGCGCTGCGTCATGATCACCCCGATGGCCTGGCCGACGACCCCGCCGTCGAGCAGGGAGGCGTCCCGCTCGCCGGCCGCCTCCAGTTGGCGGGCGCGGTCGCGGACGGCCGCCAGCAGCAGGCCGGCGTGTTCGGCGAGCAGCATGGCCGTGAGCTGGTGCTGAGGTGTGAGCGCGTCGGCGGCGCCCGCGTACAGGTTGACGGCGCCCAGCACGTGGTCGTCGACGTCGAGCGGGGCGGAGATCACCCCGCGGACGCCGAGGTCGACGGCGCGGGGCGTCCAGTCCGACCAGCGCCGCTCGTGGCGCAGGTTCTCCGACAGCACCATCTCCCGCCGGCGGATCGCGTCCATGGCCGGCGTGTCCGGGCCGTGCCGCAGGTCGTCCAGCCCGGCGAGGCGCGGATCGGAGGCGGCGGCAGCGGCCGGCTCCCCGGCGCGCAGGGCGGTGAAACCGCACCAGCTCACCCCGGCCACGGCGTCCCGGGTGATCCGGACCAGCGCGGCCAGCGCCTCGTCGAAATCGGTCGCGGCGATCAGGCCGGCGGTCAGCTCGCGCAACAGCGCGGCGGTCTCCAGGACGCCGACGGTCGCGACCGCCGGCTGGTCGGTGTCGAGGTTCACCGGCGCCCAGCCCCCGCTCCGCCGCCGGCCACGGCGCGGTCGGCCGGTGCCATCACCTGTGTCATGCTCTGTTCTCTCCCGAGTCTTCGGACCCGCCCTCCTACCCCCGCGTACACGGGTCGAAACGGGCCAAAACGGGGCCTGCCCGGCACCGGCCTGCGCCGCGCGGGCCCCGGGTGACGTCAGCGGGACGCGCCCGTGAGCCGGCGGCCCACCGAGGCGATCAGCCGGTCGAGCTCCGAGCCGAACGGGTTGTCGTGCACGAGGTACGTCCACGTGGCGCTCGGGCGGACCAGCGCGGCCTCGTCCGGCTCCCAGTCCTCATCGAATTCGGTCTCGGTGAAGGTGGCGATGGTGCGCGCCTCGATCTCCGGGATCAACGCGTTGAACGCCGGGACCGCGGCCCGGTGGAACTCGTCCAGCGGGTCCAGCCGGCCCAGCGCGCGCAGGTGCACGCCCTCGCGGACCTCCGACAGCTCGGCCAGGTGCTCGGCCCAGAGCCGGTCGAGGTGGTAGAGCGCGATCGACCGCGCCACCCGGCAGAGCAGGTCCTCGTCCATCTCGCCGGCCTTCTCCGGCACCTTGTCCAGCAGCATCAGCGCCGCCACGTCGGTGGTGAGCAGCCGCTCCCGCCGCTCCGCGAGGGCCTTGCGCTGCTGCTCGATGACCACGCTGTAGCGCCACGTGTTGCGGTGGATCTCGTGGTCGACGCCCTCAGCGACCCGCTGGGCGTGCTCCACCGCGTAGTCGACCTGCTCGTCGGTGACCAGGCCGTCGGCGTGCATCCGCGGCGACGGCGGCACCACGTCGGCGGCGTGGCGGACCACCAGGTCGTCCTCGAGGCTGACGAAGAACACCGAGCCGCCCGGGTCGCCCTGGCGGCCGGCCCGGCCGCGCAGCTGGTCGTCGACCCGGCGGCTGTCGTGCCGGCCGCTGCCGATCACGTAGAGGCCGCCGAGGGCGGCCACCCGCTCCCGGTCGGCCTGGTCGCTGCCGCCCAGCCGGATGTCGACGCCCCGGCCGGCCATCTGCGTGGAGACGGTCACCGCGCCGAACGCGCCGGCCTCGGCGATGATCGCCGCCTCCTCGTCGTCGTTCTTGGCGTTGAGCACGGCGCACGGCACACCGGCGGCGTGCAGGCCGGCGGCGAGCTGCTCGGACTCCTTGACGTCCAGCGTGCCCACCAGCACCGGACGGCCGACCTCGTGGCAGCGCCGGATCTCGTCGATCAGCGCCTCCTCCTTCTCGGCCCGGGTGGCGTAGATGCGGTCCGGCTCGTCCTCGCGGATGCACGGGGTGTTCGGCGGGATCACGGCGACCTCGAGGCCGAAGAACTCGCGCAGCTGGTCACCGACGAGGACGGCGGTCGCCGTCATGCCGCAGACCCTCGGATAGAGGCCGATGAACGCCTGCACGGCGATGGTGCCGAGCACCTCGCCCTCGGCCGTCGCGTCGAGGCCCTCCTTGGCCTCCACGGCCGCCTGGAGCCCGTCCGGCCAGCGCCGCCGCTGGGCGACCCGGCCGCGCATCTCGTCGATCAGCTCCACCGACCCGTCGCGGACGATGTAGTCCACGTCACGGTGCAGCAGGGCGTGGGCGTGCAGCGCCACGTTCACGGCCGAGAGCTGCTGGACGTTCTCCTCGTCGTACAGGTCGATGCCGAGCTTCGCCTCGACGGCGGCGAGCCCGGCCGAGGTGAAGGCCACGCTGCGGCCGTCCTCGGCCACCGTGTAGTGCTTGCCCTTGCGCAGGCCGCGCACCAGGGCGGCGGCCGTGTGCACCGGGTCCTGCTCGCCGGGGACCGTGCCGGCGAGCACCATCGGCACCCGGGCCTCGTCGATGAGGATCGAGTCGGCCTCGTCGACGATGGCGGTGCTCAGCGGCCGCTGGACCCGGTCGGCGATGTCGGTGACGAGCTGGTCGCGCAGGTAGTCGAAGCCCGCCTCGCTCACCGAGACGTAGGTGACGTCGCAGGCGTACGCCTCCCGGCGCTCCTGCGGGGTGGACGCCTCGTTGACCCAGCCCACGGTGAGGCCGAGCAGGGTGTAGACCGGCTCCATCCACTGGGCGTCGCGGCGGGCCAGGTAGTCGTTGACGGTGAGCACGTGCACCGGCCCGTTGCCCATCCGGACGTGCCCGTACGCGGCGATGGCCGCGGTGAGCGTCTTGCCCTCGCCGGTGGCCATCTCGGCGACCTTGCCGGACAGCAGCGCCATCGCGCCGAGCAGTTGGACGTCGTACGGGCGCTGGTCGAGCCCGCGCCGGGCGGCCTCCCGGCCGATCGCGCAGATCTCCTCGTAGCCGGTGGCCTTGCCGGCGGCCTCGGTGAGTTCGGCGTCGTCCAGCGCCGCGAGGTCGTCCTCGCGCGCGGCGATCGCCGGCAGCAGCTTCTCCAGCGGCGCGAGGTCCACCGTCGTGCCCGGGCGCTGGAGGAACCGCCGGAACCTGCTCTTCAACCGTTGCGACACACCCATGAGCCGCAACGGTACGCGAACTCGGCCGCCTTCCGCGTCCCGCCCGGTCGGCATGTCGGCACGGGTGCCCGACCGGCGCCTCAGACCGCCAGCACCACCTGGAGCTCGTGGCGCCGCCGGGCGGCGAGGTCGGTCAGCACGGCGGGCGCCTCGTCGAACGGCACCACCGCCGAGACGAGGTGCTTCCCGATCGCGTCGCCGTCGTCCCGCAGCAGGTCGACGGTCGCGGCCGAGAGGCGTTCCCGGTCCCAGGTGGGAGCGAGACCACGGGGCACCCGCCCGATCTGGGCGCACCGGACGGAGAGGCCGTTGTGGTGGAATTCCTCCCCGAGGCGCACCTCGTCGGCGCCCGCCTGGTAGAACGCCAGGTCGATCACGGTCCCCTGCGGCCGCAGCAGGCGCAGCGCCAGGTGCAGGGCCCACGCCTGGCCGCGGCACTGGAACACCACGTCGGCGCCCCGGTCGCCGGCCGCGTGCGCCCAGCGGGTCTTGAGCACCACGGCGGGGTCGTCGGCGTCCGGGTCGAGGGCCTCCAGCCCCAGCACCTCGGCGACCTGCCGCCGCTGCGGCGTCGGGTCGAGCACCACGACGGAGGCCGCGCCGTGCCGCCGGGCGAACAGCGCCGTGAGCAGGCCCACGACCCCGCACCCGACCACGGCGACGCGGCGGCCGGCCACCCCGTCGTCGAGGGAGCGCACGTCGCTCCCGTGCAGGTCGGCGGCGGCGTGCAGCAGCCCGTTGGCGCAGATCGGGCCCATGTGGGCGGCGTAGACGCCGAGCAGCGGGTCCAGGTCGTCGGGGAGCGGCACGAACCGCTCGGCCAGCGGGTCGGCCACCCAGCCGGTGCGGTGGCCGTACGTCATGGCGCCGACCGCGCCCTCCGCGACCGCCGGGGTGGCGCTCTCGACCACCCGGCCCACCTGCATGTAGCCGAGCCGGGTCACCGGGTACGGGCTGCTCGGCGGACCGGGGCGGAACAGGCCGAGGTCGGCGTCCCAGGTGACGTTGAGATAGGGGTTGGTGCCCTTGACGTAGCTGAGTTCGGTGCCCGCGGAGACGCCGCTGAACAGCGTCTGGACCCGGAACGTGCCGGGTCGCAGCGGCCCGGCGTCCTGCTCGACCACGCGTACGCGGCCGGGGCCCTCGACGACCACGACCCGGTCACGCATCGACGGTCACCCCGCTGGCCGGGAGCGTCGCCGGGGCCGGCTGGTCGAGGCGTACGGGGCGTCCGGCGCGGGCCGAGTCGGCCACGGCCAGCGCCAGCCGGTGGGTGGCCAGGGCCTCGGCGTACGGGACGCGGACGTCGTCGCCCAGGCCCCGGACGGCGTCGACGAAGGCCCGGTCGACGGCCACCCGGGCGGCCTCCGGGTCGGCGGGCAGGCGCCGCTCCCCGTCGCCGTCGCAGACGAGCAGGCCGTCCTCGGTCAGGGTCAGCGCGAGCCCGTCGGCGAGGATCTCCACCCCGGCGCGGTGCTTCCAGCCGAGCACGCAGGCGGCGGTCAGGGTGCCGACGGCCCCGCCGGCGAAGCGGAGGGTGGCCGCCGTGACCGAGTCGATGTCGGCCCCCTCGACCGGCGGGGGGCTCCCGTCGCCGTACGCGGTCGCCTCGGTCGCCTCGCCGACGAGCAGCCGGACGAGGTCGAGCACGTGGGCGGCCTGCTCGACCACGGGGCCGCCCGAGCCGTCGCGCCGGCACCACCAGTCGACCGGCGGCACCCTGTCCCACCAGGCGCCGCTGACCATCCGCACGGTACGGCCGGCGAGCAGGTCCCGCGCGTGCTGCACCACCGGCAGGTACCGCCAGTGGTGCCCGACGGCGGTGAGCAGCCCGCGCCGGGCGACCAGGTCGGCGATCCGCTCGGCGGTGACGAGGTCGACGGCGACCGGCTTCTCCACGAACATCGGCACCCCGGCGGCCACGACCGCCTCCTCGACGGCGCCGTGGGCGAACGGCGGCACGCAGACGTACACGGCGTCCGGCCCGGCCGCGAGCAGTTCGTCGACGTCGCGGAAGGTCCGGGCGCCGTGCGTGCCGGCCAGCGCCGCCGCCGCGGCGGGGCGCACGTCGGTCACCCCCACCAGTTCGACGTCCTCGAATCCGGACAGCACGCGGGCGTGGCGCTGCGCCACCCCGCCGGCACCGACCAGTCCCACCCGGCACGTACGCATGCGACCCGCCCTCTCCCGCCAGGGATTCGTGTATCGACGCAAGCACTCCCCCGGGGGCCGGGCAACCAAACGTTCACGATGAGGGAACCCGACGCGGCACGAATCGTGATCAAGCTGGTAGGCATGATCCGGTTAGCGCGACGCCGGCACTGGGAAATGCGAGGCCGTGTTTTCCGCCACGATCTGGGGGTGTGTCCCGTGCGGGAAAGTGATTCGACCGTCTCTCCGGTGGTGGAGGCCTGGGCCACCTACCGGACCACGTCGGCCGCCGAGTGGAACGCCCGACGGCTGGTCCGGGCCAAGGGGGCGAGCCGGGTGAGCGTCGTGCTGCCCGCGCGCAACGAGGAGGCGACCGTCGGTGCGATCGTGTCCACCATCCGCGAGCACCTCATGGACCGGGTCGCCCTCGTTGACGAGCTGATCGTGGTGGACTCGCGGTCCACCGACCGGACCGCGCAGGTCGCGCGGGCGGCGGGCGCCGAGGTGGTGAGCCAGGACGCGATGACCCGGGGGCTGCCCCGGCTGACCGGCAAGGGGGACGCCCTGTGGGCGGGGTTGGCCGCCGCCGAGGGTGACGTGGTGGCGTTCGTCGACGCCGACCTGCGGGAGTTCCGCCCGCACTTCGTGACCGGGCTGGTCGGCCCGTTGCTGACCGACCCGTCGGTCGAGTTCGTGAAGGGGTTCTACCACCGGCCCCTGGTCGGGGCGACGAGCGTGGAGCCGGACGGTGGCGGGCGGGTGACGGAGCTGATGGCCCGGCCGCTGCTCAACCTGTTCTGGCCGGAGCTCGCCGGATTCGTGCAGCCGCTCGCCGGCGAGTACGCCGGCCGCCGCGACGTCCTCGCACAGGTGCCGTTCGTCTCCGGCTACGGCGTGGAGACGGCCATGCTCATCGACCTGCTCGAACTGGTCGGGCTGGACGCGCTGGCGCAGGTGGACCTCGGCGAGCGCAAGCACCGGCACCAGGACACCGCGGCGTTGGGGCGGATGTCCGCCCAGATCCTGCTGACCGTCTGGTCCCGGTTGCAGCGCCGCGGCTGGGCGGCGCCGGGCGCGGACCCGACCCCGCTGCTGACCCAGTTCCGCCGCGGCGGCTCCGAGGCGCTGCCCAACCTGGAGCGGGAGATCGTGGTGAGCGACGTGTCCATCCAGGAACGTCCGCCCCTCGCGGAGCTGCGGCACCGGGTGCCGCGCCGGCGGATGGCGGCGGCGTGAACGGCCGGCCGTCCACCGCCCGCCGCGCCCACGGACGGAGGCGGGCGCGATGAGCCTCACCGTGCTGATGAACGCCGGCCCCTGGCTGTCGGTGCCGCCGCCCGGCTACGGCGGCATCGAGAACGTGATCGCGACGCTGGTGCCGGAACTGCGGCGCCTCGGGGTCCGGGTGGTGCTCGCCTCGGTGGGCGACAGCACCCTGCCGGTGGACGAGCTGGTGTCGGTCTTCCCCGAGGGCCAGTTCGCCTCCCTCCAGCGGCCGTACAACCAGGTCTGCGGCGTCGCGCAGGCGCACCTGGCGGGCGTCGTCCGCGAGCTGCACACCCGCGACGACATCGACCTGGTGCACGACCACGTCGAGGCGGTGGGCCTGGCCACCCTCACCGCGATGGGCGCCGACGCCCCGCCCGTGCTGCACACGCTGCACTGGGACCTGGCCAAGCACCCCGCCCTCTACGGGACCCTCGACGGCGGCGGCCGGGTACGGGTCAACGGCGTCTCGGCCTCCCAGCTGGCGCGGGCGCCGCAGGCGCTGCGGGACCACTCGGTCGGGCACGTGCACCTGTCCACCCCCCTCGCCGTGGACGCCGACCGCCGGCCCCGGCCCGCCAAGGGCGACCACGTGGTGGTGCTCGGCCGGATCAACCCGGGCAAGGGCCAGGACCTCGGCGCCCGGCTCGCCCACCGGGTCGGCTTCCGGCTGGTCCTCGCCGGCCCCGTCGGCCCGTACCACCGGCCGGAGGACCTCGCCGCCGCCGGCGAGGAGGCCCGTCAGAACCCCGACGTCCGCTTCTTCGTCGAGGAGGTCGCGCCGTACGTGGACGGGGACCTGGTGCGCTGGGTCGGGACGGTCGCCGGACGGGAGCGCGACGACCTGCTGGCCACCGCCCGGGTGGCGCTGTTCCCGCTGCGCTGGGAGGAGCCCGGCGGCACGGCCGTGGTCGAGTCGCTGGCCCTGGGCACCCCGGTGGTGGGGATCGCCCGGGGCTGCCTGCCCGAGCTGGTCGCGCACGGCCGCACCGGCCTGCTCACCGCCGACGAGGAGGAGCTGGGCGAGCTGGTGCTCGCGGCGAGCGTCCTCGACCCGGACGAGTGCCGCCGCGAGGCGGTCGCCCGGTTCACCCCGGCGGTGATGGCCGAGCGGTACCTCACCCTCTACGAGCGGGTCCGGAAGCTGGCCGCGACGCCCCGCCGGCCGGCCTGGCGGGAGGAGTCCCACCTCACGGCGTTCGACATGGCCGGGGGTCCGTCGTGACGCCGGCGCCCCGCCACCGCCGGGCGCGGTTTGTCCGTCCCGATCCCGGGTAGCCGCGCCCCGGCCGAGGCCCGCAGAGGGAGGAGACGGCGGTGACCGGACCCATGGCCCACTCCCGCGCCCGGGCCAACCCGGCGGACGGCAAGCCGCCGGTACGCCGGGCGGCCGGTGTCGTGGGCGTGGTCTTCCTGATCGTCGGCGTGCTCGGCTTCGTTCCCGGGGTCACCGACCCCATCGGGGACCTGCGCCTCGCCGGCCACCACTCCGGGGCCACGCTGCTCGGCGCCTTCCAGGTCTCGGTGCTGCACAACCTCGTCCACCTCGCCTTCGGGGTGGCCGGCCTCGTCATGGCCCGGACGGTCACCCGCGCCCGGACCTACCTGGTCGGTGGCGGCGCGATCTACCTGGTGCTCTGGCTCTACGGGCTCGCCGTCGACGCCGACAGCGGCGCGAACGTCCTGCCGCTCAACGCCGCGGACAACTGGCTGCACCTGGGACTCGGCGTGATCATGATCGCGCTCGGGGCGCTGACCGGCCGACGCCGCTGAGCCGAGCCCGCGCGGACGCGGGCACGCTCGGCCGCGGCGCCGTCGCGCTCCGATCCCGGGAGCGCGAGGGCGGCTCGCGTGAGGCCGGTTTCGTCGGTCGGGGCGGGGGGTAGTTCCTGAGTCCCACCGACGAGACGCGAAGAGGTCCTGATGTCGAGCCGGATCACCTGCGAGGTGCGCGAGGGTTCGCCGGTCACCGTCGTCCGTCTCGACGGGACGCTCGACCTGGGCACGATGCGTGCGGTCCACCGGGCGCTGGACGCGTGCCTCACCGCGCAGCCCGACGCCCTCGTGGTGGACCTGGGCGGGGTCGCCGTCCGCGACCGCCTGGCGCTCTCGGTGTTCGCGGCGGCGGCCCGCCGCGCCGAGGAGTGGCCGGCCGTGCCCGTGGTGCTGTGCGCCCCGCCGCCGCCCGCCGCGCGGTGGCTGGCCGAGTCGACCACCTGCCGGGTGGTGCCGGTGCGGCGGGACTGCGACGAGGCGACCCGCGCGGCCCGGGCCGCGGTCGCGCCCCGGCTGGGCGCCCGCCTGGAGCCGGTGGCCGAGGCGTGCCGACGCGCTCGGGAGCTGGTCCGGGACGCCTGCGCCCGGTGGAACCTGCCGGAGGTGGCCGGGCCCGCCTCGGTGGTCCTCAGCGAGCTGGTCGCCAACGTCGTCCGGCACGCCGGCACACCGATGCAGGTGACGCTGACGCTGCGGCCGCCGTATTTGCATCTCGCGGTGGTCGACGGGTGCCGCAGGTCGGTGCAGGCCCGCGCGCCCCAGCCGCGCGCCGAGGGCGGCCGTGGCCTGTTGCTCGTCCGGGAGCTGGCCCAGCGCTGGGGCAGCGCGCCCGTCGGGGACGGCAAGGCGGTCTGGGCCATGCTGCCGGTGAACTGACCGGCACCGCGAATTGAGCAGATTTACCCCTTCGGCCTGGTTTCATAGGGAGCGGGTCGGGTAGGCACGCCCGTCCCCTTGTGCCGACCATGAGGTGAGAGCCATGCCCGAGCGGGTGACGACGGAGCCAGGCCGAGATCGGGGACCGGCGATCCTGGCGCCAGCCCGCTTCGGCGGGTACCCCGGGCCGCTCCGCAAGTCCCTCCCCGGGTCCTCGCTCATCCGGTTCCTGGCCACCACCGACCACAAGCAGATCGGCATCCTCTACCTGCTGACCTCGTTCGGGTTCTTCCTCGTGGCCGGCCTGGAGGCGATGCTGATGCGCGCCGAGCTGGCCCGGCCCGGGATGCAGTTCCTGTCGCCGGAGCAGTACAACCAGCTGTTCACCTCGCACGGCGCCGTCATGCTGCTGCTGTTCGCCACCCCCGCGGCGTTCGGCTTCGCGAACTTCATCGTGCCGATCCAGGTCGGCGCGCCGGACGTCTCGTTCCCCCGGCTCAACGCGCTCGCCTACTGGCTGTTCCTGTTCGGCGGCCTCATGGTGATCAGTGGCTTCGCGACGCCGAACGGCTCGGCCGACTTCGGCTGGACCGCGTACACGCCGCTGAGCGACGTGGAGCACTCCCCCGGCGTCGGCGCGAACCTGTGGGTGCTCGGGCTGGTCGTCTCCGGCCTGGGCACGATCCTCGGCGCGGTCAACATGATCACCACGATCCTGACGCTGCGCGCCCCCGGCATGACCATGTTCCGGATGCCGATCTTCACCTGGAACATGCTCTTCGTCAGCGTGCTGGTGATCCTGGTCTTCCCGCTGCTCGCCGCGGCGCTGCTGGCCCTCGCGGCCGACCGGCTGATCAACGCCCACGTCTACGACGCCGCGACCGGCGGGCCGATGCTCTGGCAGCACCTGTTCTGGTTCTTCGGCCACCCCGAGGTCTACATCATCGCGCTGCCGTTCTTCGGCATCATCACCGAGATCATCCCGGTCTTCTCCCGTAAGCCGATCTTCGGCTACACCGGTCTGGTGCTCGCCACCATGGCGATCACCTTCCTGTCGATGACCGTGTGGGCGCACCACATGTTCGCCACCGGCCAGGTGCTGCTCCCGTTCTTCAGCATCCTCAGCTACCTCATCGCCGTGCCGACCGGCGTGAAGTTCTTCAACTGGATCGGCACCATGTGGAAGGGGCAGATCACGTTCGAGACGCCGATGCTGTTCGCCATCGGCTTCCTCGTCACCTTCCTGCTCGGCGGCCTCACCGGCGTGCAGCTGGCCGCCCCGCCGGTCGACTTCCACACCCACGACACGTACTTCGTCGTCGCGCACTTCCACTACGTGCTGTTCGGCACCGTGGTGTTCGCGCTCTTCGGCGGCTTCTACTTCTGGTGGCCGAAGTTCACCGGGCGGCTCCTCGACGAGCGGCTCGGCAAGGTCCACTTCTGGACGATGTTCCTCGGCTTCCACGGCACGTTCCTCGTGCAGCACTGGCTCGGCAACGAGGGCATGCCGCGGCGGTACGCCGACTACCTGCCCACCGACGGCTTCACCACGCTGAACACCATCTCGTCCATCTCCGCGTTCGTGCTCGGCTTCTCCACGCTGTTCTTCATCTACAACGCGTGGAAGTCCTGGCGGTACGGGGCCATGGTCACGGTCGACGACCCCTGGGGCTACGGCAACTCGCTCGAGTGGGCCACCACCTGCCCGCCGCCGCTGCGCAACTTCGACCGGATGCCCCGCATCCGCTCCGAGCGGCCCGCGTTCGACGCGAAGTACGGCCCCGTCGTCGCCGACCTCGGCCGCGACCTCCCGCAGCGCACCACCCGGCCGCCGCAGGAGTTCCGCGAGGAGATGCGCCACGTCCGCAAGGTGCCCGAGTCCCCGGCCGCCGAGGGCGCGCACGGCCCGCGCGAGGCGACCGAGTACACCCCGGCGCCGCAGTCCGGCGCCCGCCCGGTCAACGTGCCGGACCCGGAGCACGTCCGCCGGCCCAGCTTCGAGGAGACCGACGAGCCCGAGGAGACCCGGTTGGGCGCCCAGCGCGCACCACAGGAGAACGACGAGTGGCGGCACCCGCGCAGCCACGGCGACCCGCCCGAGTGACGCGACGGCACGACGGCCGCGGGGCCGGCACCCTCTCCGGGTGCCGGCCCCGCGCCGGTGTGGGTGGACGGCGCCCGCCCGCGGTCGCCGTCGACCGGCCGACGGCGGGGCCGGGCGGGCCCGGCCCCGCGTCGGTCGTGGCTCAGTCGCGGGCCGGTGCGAGGCCGGCCGCGGTGAGCGAGCGGCGCACCGCCGGCTGCACGCGGGTGAGCCGCAGGGGCACGCCCGTGCGGGCCGCCGCGTCCCGGCCGGCCACCAGCGCGGCGATCCCGCCGGCGTCGACCCCGCCGGCGCCGACGAGGTCGACCACCACCTCGCTCGGCTGGCCCGTCACGGCCTCCAGCATGGCCCGTCGCAGCTGGTCCGCGCCGTCCCGGTCGACGTCGCCGCCGACCTCGACGACCACGCGGTCGCCGTTCTGCCGTACGGAGATGCGCGGCTTGGCCGGCTCCTCGGCGGCGCCGTTCTGCCAGGGCGGCGGTGTGTCGGCGAGCATCGCCTGGCGCAGCCAGGTCAACGCGCGCGACAGCAGCCGGGAGACGTGCATCTGCGAGATGCCGAAGCGGGCGGCGATCTCCGCCTGCGTCTGGTTGCCGTAGAAGCGCATGGCGAGGATGCGCCGCTCCCGCCAGGGCAGGCGGTGCAGCAGACCGCTCACGGTGACCCGGTCGTCGACGGATTCCAGCGCGTTGTCCGACTCGCCCACCAGGTCGCCGAACTCGGCCGAACTCTCCCCGCCGACCGGCGCGTTCAGCGAGGCGGGACTGTAGCCGGCGGCCGACTCGAGCGCGGCGAGGATCTCCTCCTCCGGCGTCTCCAGCCGTTCGGCCAGCTCGGCCACGGACGGCGCCCGGGACAGCTCGCTCGTGAGCGCCGCGGTGGCCTGGCCCACCTCCAGGATCAGGTCACGCAGCCGGCGGGGCACGTGCACGCCCCACGTGCGGTCGCGGAAGTGCCGCTTGATCTCGCCGACGATGGTGATCGCCGCGTACGCGGTGAACGAGCCCCGTTCCGGGTCGTACCGGTCGACGGCGTTGACCAGCCCCAGTCGGGCCACCTGCTCCAGATCCTCCAGCGGCTCACCGCGCCCCCGGTACCGGCGGGCGAGCCGGCCGGCGAACGGCAGGGCGAACCGGACGAGGTCGTCACGGGCCTCCTGCCGCCGCTCGGGTGGAAGTCCCTGGATCCGCGCCGCGTACGCCAGGGCGGCCGCGTCGAGGTCCTCCAGGCCCCGCTCGGTCGGTGGTGGTGTGCTTGTGGTGGTCTGTCCGAACATCCGCGCCTCCCTCAGGAAGGTCCCCCGCCCGGATTGGGAAACCGGTCGTGCGCGTGGTCGGGCCACGCACCGGGCCGGAAGTGGGTTACGTGGCTGGGACGCCAGCGGGCGACGATACGCTGCGCAACGTGATCAGTCCATCGCAGCCAGCGATGTTCCCGCTCCGTAGGTACTCAATCACGGGATCCCGGGTTCGCGAGGATGTTTCGCTAGGCTCCCCTCAAGAGACCAGCAACCCCTGGTGGGTGCCGCTGTCGCGGAGCGCTTCCAGGGCCTCGGCAGCCGTCAGCGGGGGCGGCACCGGCAGGTCGTACGGCTGGGCGCGGAGTACCTCCGTGGCCCGGCGGGTGGGCACCGAGGTGACCGGGTAACCCCGGGCGGAGGTGCGGTCCAGGGCCCGCCGCCGGCGGCCGAACCCGGCCACCGCGAGCCACTGCGGCAGTCCGGCGAGCGCCGGCGACCGCACCCCCGGCGGCTCGGGCAGCACGTCCACCGAGCTGAACGGCTCGCTGCCGGCGAGCCACCACTCGACCCCCTCGACGCTGCGCCGGGTGGCGTTCTCGCACCAGTACGGCACCATCCCCGCGCGCACCACCTGCCACGGGTCGAGCAGCCGCCCGCACTCCACCACCAACCGGTCCCCCGTCTTCCCCGCGGCGCGCAGCCACCGCCGGTACAGGTCGGCGATTGCCGCGCTCAGCGCCTCCGGCCGCGGGAAGAGCACCCGGTGCAGGCGGCGACCGGCCCGCCCGGCCCAGTCCCGGGCGCTGAGTTCGAAACCGGACTCCACGCCGTGCTCGGCGTACCCGGAGGGCGACGAGACCTGCGGTGGCTCCCACCGGGCGGCGTCACCGCCCGCGGAGCGGAGCACCTGGCGCAGGGTGTGGCTGTCCGGGTGGAAGTCCACCGGGTCCAGCCCGCTGCCGGGGCAGCCGACCTGGAAGCTGTGCCCCTGCCCGGGGTCCACCACCGGCCAGGTCCGCGCGTCCCGCAGCAGCAGCACCGGGGCGCCGGGGGCCAGCCGGTCGGTGAGGAACCGCCGGTACGCGGCCGGCAGGGACCGCCAGCGGGCCGCGAGCAGCACGGTGGCCCCGGCCAGCGCGCCTCGGCTCGCCGGGCAGTGCACCTGGCGTACGTGCAGGTCGTCGTTGCCGGCGAGCAGCCGCGCGGCGAGTCCGGCCCCGTGCTCCAGGGCGGCGCCGGGTCGGTCCACCCCGCCCTGCGCCCAGTGGGCGGTCATCTCGAAGCCGGCGGGCAGCCAGGGCACCCCGAGGGCGACGGCGAGGTGCGCGGCGGCGCCGTGCGGAGAGCCGAGCACCGCGCCCGCGTAGCTGCGGCGCGGGTACTGGTCGACGAACCAGCGCGCCACCCGCTCCGCGTCCACCTCGGCGACCTGCGCGGGCGTGAGCGCGACGCGGCCCGCCGCCCGCGTCGCCGCCGCCCGGCGGACCGGGTCCGGCGCGCCGGGGAACCGGGACACCGGCCCCGGATGTCCCAGATCGGCGCAGTCCATGCCGCGCAGCGCGCGGGCCGTGGCGGCGACCAGGACGCGGGCGGTACTGCCGGCCGCCACGACCCGGTCGCCGGCCAGCCCGGCGTCGGCCGCCACGAGCCCCTCGCGCATCTTGCGCACCGGCCCCACCTTGCCTCGTTCGCTCACCACGCGGCCCGGCTTCCCGTCCGGATGGGGTTCAAACGGGCCCTCCCCCACCTGTCGGGACCATTCCGCTGATGGGGGACGCTTCGCCGGTCCCGGACGGTTGACGCGGTCCGGGGACGGGTCGCCCACGGCGACCGGACCACGCGACGACGACCAACCCCGCCGATGAGGCCGGTTCTGCCGGGCGTCCCCCAGACGGGAGCGCGGCTCGGGGACGCGCGCGCCACGACGCCGGTGGTCGCGCGGGGCGGGGCGTCCCCGGTGGTGGCGGACGCGCCCCGCGACGAGCGCCGGGCACGACGAGGCCCGGGCCGCCACGCGCGGGACGACGCACCTCGGCGGCACCGGGGCCGTCCGGGGCACCCGGGCCCGGGTGCCGCCGGCGTCGACACGCCAGAGCCGCCTGGACGACGGGCTCGGCCGACCGCTAGACCAGATCCTCCGCGGCCACGGAGAGCTGCCGGTCGACCTGCTCACGGACCCGACGGGCGGCGTCGCCGTCGGCGAACACGCCGCGCAGGTCGGCGAAGGCCGGCTCCGGAGGCGACAGCGGGACCCGGGCGTCGACCACCGCCTCCACGACGCACGGCCGGTCCGCGGCCAGGGCCTCGTCCCAGGCGGCGCCGACCAGCTCCGGGCGGTCCACGCGTACGCCGTGCAGCCCGAGCAGCCGGGCCCAGCCGGCGTACGGCACGTCCGGGCGCCGCCGTGCGGGATCGTGCACCGGCTGCCGTCCGCCGCCCGTGCCCGACTGGTCGCGGTTGTTGAGCACCAGCACCACGAGCCTCGGGTCGCGCCACCGCGACCAGTGGTTCGCCACGGTGATCAGCTCGGCGAGGCCGTTGAGCTGCATGGCACCGTCGCCGACGAGCGCGAGCACCGGCTCGTCCGGCGCGGCCAGCTTCGCGGCGACCGCGTACGGCAGGGCGCAGCCCATCGAGCCGAGCGTGCCGCACAGCTGCGCGTTCACACCGGGCGGCAGCTCCAGGTGACGGGCGTACCAGTAGATGACCGAGCCGACGTCGACCGCCACCGAGCCGGTGCGCGGCATCCGCGTGGAGAGTTCCTGGAGCACGAGCCGTGGGTTCACCGGCTCGGCGGGGGCGGCGGCCTGGTCGGCCAGCTCGCGCCGCCACCGGTCCACCGAGTTCTCGACCGTGGCCCGCCACCGCGGGTTGGGCCGGTCCGGCAGCCGGGACAGCAGCGCGCGCAGCGTCTCGGCGGCGTCACCGACGAGCGGGACGTCCACCGGGTAGCGGCTGCCGATCCGGCGGCCGTCGATGTCGATCTGCACGGTCCGCACCTGACCGGGCATCGGCAGGTAGCCCGTCCACGGGTTGTTGGTGCCGACGAGCAGCAGCCGGTCGCAGCCGCCCATCAGCTCCGCGGCGGCCCGCGTGCCGACCTCGCCGAGGACGCCGGCGTGGAACGGCAGCCGCTCGTCGAGCACGGGCTTGCCCAGGAGCGAGCTGGCCACACCGGCGCCGAGACGGTCGGCGAGCGCGAGGACCTCGTCCGCCGCGTCCCGGGCGCCCTGGCCGACGACGACGGCCACGCGCGAGCCGGTCTCCAGCAGCTGAGCGGCGGCCGCCAGGTCCACTTCGTGCGGCAGTACGCGCGCCAGCGGCTCGCCGGGCGTCGCCGTGATCACCCCGGCGGCGTGCGACTGGAGGTCGGGCACGGCCGCCTCCTGCACGGCCCGGGGCAGCACGACGCAGACCGGGCTGCGGGTGGCCGCGGCGGTCCGGAACGCCTGGTCGAGCAGGGTCGGCACCTGGCCGGCGCTGCGGGCGTAGTGGACGAACTGGTTGCACACGTCGGCGAAGAGCCGGCTCAGGCCGATCTCCTGATGCGCGCCGCCCAGCGGCCCGGCGACGTCCTCGCCGACGATGGCGACCACCGGCTTGCTGTCCAGCTTGGCGTCGTAGAGGCCGTTGAGCAACTGCACCGCGCTCGGCCCCTGGGTGGCCAGGCAGACCCCCATCTCGCCGGTGAACTTCGCGTGCCCGGTCGCCATGAAGGAGGCGGTCTCCTCGTGCCGCGCGGGAACGAACTCCGGGTCGCCGCCGGCGCGGTCGAGCGCCGCGACGACCGGTGCGATGGCCTCGCCGGGGTAGCCGAACGCCCGCGGCACCCGCCAGGCGCGCAGCCGCTCGACCACCAGGTCGGCGGCGGTCCGCTCAGCCATTGCCCCGCCCCGGGGTGCTCGCGTCGACGTACCGCAGCACGGCGCCGACCCCGTCGGTCAGCTCCGGCGCCTCGTCGGGGCCGAGGACGGTCAGCTCCGCGTCGGTGCCGACCAGCGCGCGCACCAGCGCCGCGTCGGCCCGTACCCGCTGCGGGTCGTCGACCGACATGGCGCTCAGCTGCCCCGGGTCGACGGCGATCTCGGTGGGCTCGGGCCCGATCCACAGCTCCCCGTTGGCGGAGGGGTCGTCCACGATCAGCATGTTCTCCACCTGGTTGCGCTGCAACGCGGAGACCACCGCGTCCAGGCCGGCGCCGACGTCCTCCTGCATGCCGAAGCGGTCCAGGGTGGCGGCGATGCGCTGGTCGGCCACCTCGGCGATGGTCTGCACCGTCAGGTCGTCCAGGAGGGTCTGGTCGGCGCCGCCCGCGCGGGAGCCAGCGTCGGTGCGGACCACGACGTCCTGCCAGCGCGGCGGCATCTGCGCGGCGATCATGCCGGTGGCGCGTACGTCGCCGGCCACCACCACGACGTCCGCGCCGACCCGCTCGGCCAGCTCGACGGTCGCGGCGGTGACGTCGCCGGCGTTGTGGTGCCAGGCCTCCATGGCCGCGCGCTGGTAACGGGACTGCGACCAGCCGCCGGGCTGCACCCGCCGCAGCTGGTGCTCCTCGCGCCCGACCACGCTGGCCCGCCGCGGCACGCCACCGGCGCTGACCGCCATGGCGTCCGCGCCCGTGCGGTCGGCCAGGACGCGCACCCAGGCCACCTGTTCGCCGCGCTGGGCGAGCAGCGGCATCACGTGCGGCAGCGGCGCGTACGAGGCGAGGTCGCGCAGTGGCGGCGCGGAGAGGTACTCGGTGAGCACCACCCGCCCGCGGGTGGCGAAGACGGCGAGGCCGTAGTCCCCCGGCATCGGGTCGTGCCCGCGCACCACCCGGTCGAGTGCGGCGACGGTGGGCTCGTCCGCGCCCTGGTCGGTGAGTTGGCCCTGGAGTGCGCGCCAGCGCAGGTCGAGGGCCGGGTGGGCGTCGTGCGTGTCGGCCGACGCGTCCAGGTACACCGAGCACCACGGCCCGGGGCGGTCGTAGAGCGGGCGCAGGAAGGACAGCTGCATGCTCGACCCCTTTCCAGCTCGGCCCTGCGCTTACCCGTGCCGTCCCGGATGTCACCTGACCGGTCGTGAGCGCGTGACCAGGTTTCATTCACGCCGTTCAACCCGACACGTCGATACCATGAGTGAACCGATCAGGACTCTCGGTGGTGACCATGGACAGCGGACTCGATACCCGGCGGATCGCCCATCCCACCGAACGGATCCTCACGGGCCGGGTCGTCCGGCTCCTGGAGGGGTACACGCGGGAGCTGCCGGTCAGTCAGCCGGTGCTGGTGGTGGTGCTGGCCGCGGCGGGCGTGGGCGCGCTGCTGCGGCTGCTGGCGCGCGCGATCCTGCCCGGCTCCGGCGGTGGCGGTCGCCGGAGCTGGAAACAGCTGCGCAAGGGCCCGGAGTACCTCGTCACCCCGCTGCGGCTGCGCGACGGCGCCGGCCGGCTCTGCGAGGTCGAGCTGCACGGGCACCTGCCGCAGAGCGCGCTGCACCCCGCCGACCACGTCCAGCTGACCCTGCGTCCGCAACGCGACCCGGAGCTGCCGCCACGGATCGAGCGGATCGTCAACCTCACGACCGGCCAGTTGCTGACCCCGCGGACCGCGACGCTCTGGACGCACCTCGGCCCGCCGCTGCTGCTCCAGGCCGTCGTCGGGCTGCTGGTCGCGCTGGGCGTCGCCCTCTGGTCCGCGCTGCGGTGACCGCCCACGCGGCGGACGGCACCGTCAGCGCGCGGGGGCGATCCGCTCGATCCAGTACTCCCTCGCCAGCGCGTCCACACCGGCGTCGGACACCGACCGCAGCCGGACCGTGTTGCCGTCGGTGCCGGCGATCCGGCCGTGCTTCTGCAGCTCCAGGATGTGGTAGCGCTCGGGGGCGAAACCGAGTTCGACGGACACCGTGAACCGTCCCCGCGCGTCGCGCCGCTCGCCGACACCCTCGGCGACCTTGCCGGACGCCTGGATCGCCAGCCACGCCTGGTAGGCCAGCACGAGGACCAGGACGACGACGACCCGGCGGAGGGTGCGGACCCGCCACGCCCTACGCAGCGGTGAGCTCCGGTCCCTCACGGTCACCCCCCTCCGACAGCAGCGCCGTGATGTGGTTGGCGATCTCGCGGAACTCCGGAAGCGCCGTGGTGCCCTGCCAGTCGCGCGGCCGGGGCAGGTCGACGGTCACGATCTCCCGGACCCGGCTCGGCCGGCGGGAGAGCACGACCACCCGGTCGGAGAGGAACACGGCCTCGTCGATGTCGTGGGTGACGAAGAAGACCGTCGGCCGGCGCAGCTCGAACACCCGGGTGAGGTCCTCCTGGAGCTTGCGCCGGGTCTGCGCGTCGATGCTCGCGAAGGGCTCGTCCATGAGCATGACCGCCGGTTCGTTGGCGAGCACCCGCGCGACGCCGAGCCGCTGCCGCATGCCGCCGGACAGCTCGTGCGGATACCGGTTCTCGAAGCCCGCCAGCCCCACCAGCTCCAGGTGCTCCAGCGCGATCTCCCGGCGCCGGGCGGCGGGAATCCCCTTCATCCGCAGGCCGAAGGCCGCGTTGCCCAGCACGGTCTTCCAGGGGAACAGGGCGTGGTTCTGGAAGACGACGCCCCGGTCGGGCCCGGGACCGTCGACCACCCGGCCGCCGACCTTCACCGTGCCGGCCGTCTGCTCCACGAACCCCGCGATGATGTTGAGGACCGTCGTCTTGCCGCAGCCGCTGGGGCCGAGGATCGAGACGAACTCCCCCTCCTCGACGGTGAAGGTCACCTCGCCGATCGCGGTCACCCGGTCACCGCTGTAGCTGTCGACGTACTCCTTGGCGAGCCCACTGATCTCGAGCGCGGTCACCTGCCGGCCTCCACTTGTCGCACCATTCCCCAACGCTCCACGGTGGCCCGTTCGAACGGAGCCAGGACGAGGGCGTCCATCGCGTACCACAGGACGCCGAGAACGATCATGCCCAGGAACACCTCCGAGACGTCGCCGACGCGGCGGGCGTCGAACATCATGAAGCCGACGCCGCTGGTCCCGACGATGATCTCGGCGGCGATCAGGGCGCGCCAGCCGTAGCCCAGGCCCGTGCGGATGCCGCCGGCCACCGCCGGCAGCGCACCGGGCACGATGACCTCCACGAAGACCCGGAACCGGCCGGCGCCGAGGCTGCGCGCCGCGCGGACCAACTCCTGCGGGACCTGCTCCACCCCGGACACCACGGCCAGGACGAGCGGGAAGACGATCGTGTAGACGATCACGAACGTCACCGCGGTCAGGCTGAAGCCGAACCACACGATCACGATGGGCAGCCAGGCGATGTCGGCGATGGCCTGGAAGAAGAGCAGCAACGGCCACGTGAGCCGCCGCGCCCAGGCCGACATCGCCACGAGGAAGCCCATCGGCAGGCCGATGAGCAGCCCGAACCCGATCCCGTACGCGAGCCGGGTGAGCGAGTCCGACAGGTAGCCGGGCAGCACCCCCTTGCGCATGAGGTCGAGGAACTCGGTCAGCACGGCGTCCGGGCCGACGAAGAAGGCGGCCGGGAAGACCTCCAGCTCCGCGGCGAGCCACCACAGCACGACGATCGGCACGAACGGGCCGAGCGTGCGGACCGCCCCGGTCCGGGTGACGCGTCGCAGCCAGACGGCGAGCCGACGGCGGGGAGTCCGCGTCGCGGCCCGGTCCAGCGCACCGTCGGTGGGTGCCACCATGTCCGCCACCTCAGCTCACCACCGACTTCATGCCCCACCGCTCGACCGTGCGCCGTTCCAACGGCGACAGGACGAGCCGGTCCATGAGGAGCCAGAGCACCCCGATGATCGCCATGGAGGCGATGACCACGTCGGTGTCGAAGCTCTTCTGGGCCAGGAACAACGCGTAGCCGAGGCCGGCGCTGCTGGCGATGATCTCGGCGGCGACCAGGCCGCGCCAGCCGTACCCGAGGCCGATCCGCAGACCGGTCACGACGCTGGGCAGGGCGCCCGGGAGCAGCACCTCCCAGAACATCCGCAGCCGCCCGGTGCCCATCGACCGCGCCGCCCGGATCAGCTCGATCGGGATCTGCTGCACGCCGAGCAGCGCGTTGTAGGTGAGGGCGAAGAACATGGCGTTCCACACGATGAAGATCACGGCCTGGTCGCTGTAGCCGAGCCAGAGCGTGGCGATCGGGATCCAGGCGATGCCGGCCAGGGAGACCGAGAACCGCAGCAGCGGGGTGAAGAAGGCGGCCAGTTTGGGGCTCGCGCCGAGCGCGATCCCGAACGGCAGCGCCGTCGCCACGGCGAGCAGGGCGCCGACGCCGACGCGCCGCAGGCTGGCGCCGAGGTGCCGCAGGAGGTCGCCGCTGGCCCACATGTCGGCGATGGCCGATCCGACGTCGGTCACCTGCGGGAAGATCCGCATCGGTGTGCCCGTGGCCGCGACCACGACCGCCCACACGACCAGGAGGAGGGCGAAGGGCAGCAGGAACCAGAACGCTGAGGCCAGGCGGGCGCGCGGGCCGCGGCCCACGGGGGCGGCGGTGCGCCCCCGCGGGCCCGGGCCGGCCGTCCGGCCGAGTGTCACGGACAAGCCTTCACCGCCTCGTCACGGTCGAAGGTGAACCCGGCACCGATCGCCGCCGCCTCCGGGACGGCCGGAAGGTCGTCGAAGAGCGCCGGCTCGGCCGACATGATGCCGAGGATCGGCTCGGGCGCGAAGTACCTGCTCACGTCGAAGCCGGGCTGCACCACCTCCTGCTCGGCGAGGAGCCGGCTGATCGTGTCGAGCGCCAGGTAGTTGCACGCGCTGAAGCGCGGGTCGAGCTGCTTGGTGTTGTACTGCATCGCCTTCCTGGCCACCTCCGGCTTGGTGCCGGGCAGCCACCGGGTCGCCGACTCACCGGCCTCGTCCGGGTTCTTGCGCATCCACTGGTCCACCGCCGCCCGTGCGGTGAGGAACTTCTCGACGACCTCGGGGTTGCCCTCGACGAACTGGCGGGTGGCGACGATGTATCCGACGAACGGGATGTGCCCGCCGCCGCGCAGGATCTCCCGCGCGCCCTGCACCTGCTCGGTGACGACGATCGGCCACGGGTCCCAGATGACCGCCGCGTCCACGCCGCCGGTCTGCAGGGCGACGCCCATGTCCGGCGGCGCGGTGTTGACGATCTTCACGTCGTTCGTGGACAGCCCCACCGAGTCGAGCAGGCCCAGCAGGTAGAGGTGGTTGATCGAGGCCACCGACACGCCGATCCGCTTGCCGCGCAGCGTCGTCAGGTCGGCCGGGTCGATGTCGGCGCCGGGCGCGGCCACCACGGCCATCGTCTCGTCGATGCTGCGCTGGCTGGCCGAACCGGTGTAGTTGCCGAGCAGCACGAGGTCGATGCCCTTCTGGGCGGCGGCGATGAGGGGCGTGCCGACCTGGATGATGTCGACGGTGCCGGCCTGCAACGCGTTGAGGGCGTCGACGCCGGTCGGGAACGGCTGGGCGAGCTCGACGTCGAGCCCCTCCTCCTCGAAGTAGCCGCCCTCCAGGCCGACCGGCAGCCCGATCTGGTCGATGGCCGACACGTAGCCGGCGCGGACCTTCGTGAGCGCCGCCCCGCCGGCGCCGTCGTCGTCGTCGACCGTGGAGCCACCGCCGCAGGCGGCGGCCAGCAGGACCACCGCTGTGCCGACGGCGGCGAGTCGCAGACGTCTCGCAACGGGCATGGTTATCGCCTCCGCTGGTGAATCGTGATCGGGTCCTTCCGCAGGGCGGAGCGGATCGCCGCGTCCCGCGGTATCGGGTGGACGGCGCCGTCGCCCTGAGTGGTGAGGGCACCGGCGACCGCGGCGTAGCGGGCGGCGTCGGACGGCGTGTCCCCCTGGACCAGCCGGGCGACGAACGCCCCGTCGAACGCGTCACCGGCCCCGGTGCTGTCCACCGGGACCACCGGGTGCGGCGGGATCTCGCTGACGCGGCCGTCGTCCCAGAGCAGGACGCCCCGGTCGCCCATCTTCAGCGCCACGATGCGCGGGCCGCGCGCGGCGAACCACGCGAGGACGGCCTCGGGGTCGTCCAGCTCGGTGAGCTGCCGCCCCTCCTCCACGTTGGGCAGCGCCACGTCGCACAACTCGACGCTGCGGGCCACGACGGCCCGGGCCCGCTCCAGCGGCCACAGCGCCGGCCGGTAGTTCGGGTCGTAGCTGACCAGCGTCTGGTGGCGGCGGGCCAGCCGCATGGCGTGGAAGGCGGCGTCGCAGGCGGACACGCTGATCGCCTGGGTGATCCCCGAGACGTGCAGGGCCCGGGCCCGGGCGACCGCCTCACCTGGCACGTCCGCGGGGCTCAGCCGGCTGGCCGGCGAGCCGGCGCGGTAGTACGTGAAGGAGCTGTGCGCGGCGTCGCGCGAGATGAAGTAGATGCCGGTCCGGCCGCCGGGCTCGCGGACGACGTGCGCGGTGTCCACGCCCTCGGCCTGCCACAGTCGCAGCAGCGCCGTGCCGAAGCCGTCGTCGCCGATGCGGGTGATGTAGCCGGTGGCGGCGCCGCACCGGCTGGCCGAGATGAGGACGTTGGAGGTGTCGCCGCCGTACCCCACGGCGAAGGTCCGCGCCGCCTCCAACGGGCGGTCGTCGCCGGCGGTGAACTCCAGCAGCGGCTCGCCGAGGGCGAGGATGTCCACGGCCTCAGACCCGGTTGTGCTTGGCGAGGCCGGTGAGCAGGGACCCCGACTCGTGGATCAGCTGCGTCTGCTCGCGTTCGGCCTTCTCGATGCCCTGCGCGATCTCGAGGATCTCGACGATCCGGTCGGCCGGCACCCGCACCACGCCGTCGCTGTCGGCGACGATCAGGTCCCCCGGCGACACCACGACACCACCGAGTTCGACCGGCTCGTTGAGGCTCACCGTCCGGTAGCGGCCGACCGTCGTCGAGGGGACGCCGCCCCGCGCGTAGATCGCCAGCTGGGGGTAGTCGCGCCGGATCTCCTCGATGTCGCGCACCCGGGCGTCCAGCACGGCGCCGGCGATCCCGTTCACCACCGCGCCGGCGGCCATCAGCCCGCCGAACACGGCGACGTCCGCGCCGCCGGCGGCGATGCACAGGACGCTCCCGGCCGGCGACTCGTCGATCGCCCGCAGCGCGAGGGTCGGCGGCTCGGCCCAGTCGCACGGCTCCTCGAGCACGGTCACCGCCGGACCGACCAGCTTGCCGGGCAGGACCGGGCCGATGGCACCGGTCAGGTACCCGCGCTCACCGGTCTTCTCCACGGCGTCGGCCACCGAGGCGGTCGCCAGGCCGCGGTAGGCCTCGACGATGTCGTGCGTCGGTACGGAAGTCACGTGCTCCCGCTCCTTTCGAGGTTGTCGGCGAAGCGTCAACGGCAGAGCCAGCCGCCGTCGACGACGAGGATGTGTCCGTGGACGTAGTCCGCGGCCGCGGACGCGAGGAAGACGGCCGGCCCGACGATGTCCTGCGGCGTGGCCCACCGGCCCGCCGGGATGCGGGCGGTGATCTCGGCCCGGCGTTCCCGGTCCTCGCGCAGCCCTTCGGTGACGGCGGTCTCGACGTAGCCGGGCGCGATGGCGTTGACGTTCACACCCCGGCCGGCCCACTCGTTGGCGAGGGCCCGGGTGAGGCCGGCGATCGCGTGCTTGCTCGCGGCGTAGGACGGGACGAAGACGCCGCCCTGGAAGCTCAGCACCGAGGCGATGTTGATGATCTTCCCGCCGTCGCGGGCGAGCATGCGGCGGCCGGCCGCGCGGGCGAGGTGGAACGCCGCGTGGGTGTTGACCTCGATGACGTCGTACCAGTCGTGGTCGGGGAACGTCTCGCTGGGCGCGCGGCGGATGACGCCGGCGTTGTTCACCAGGACGTCCACCTCGTGCTCGTCGAGGAGGGCCTCGACGAACCCGGCGCGGCCGGCCACGTCGGCCAGGTCGAACCGGACACAGGTGGCCGTCGCGCCGTGCGCCCGCACCGCCTCCGCCACCTCGTCGAGGTTGTCCCGCTCGGAGAGCAGCACGAGGTCGGCGCCGGCCGCCGCGTACGCGACGGCGATGGCCCGGCCGATGCCGCTTCCGGCCCCGGTCACGAGGGCCCGCCGTCCGGTGAGGAGGAAGGTCGGAGACGGTTCCTGTGGCGTACGCACCGTGTCCTCCCTCCCCGTCGAGCCGTTCCGGCGGTTGCGTGCGGATGACACTAGGCGAGTTGTTGCAGGGCGTTAACAACGGAAACGGAATGGACCTATCCGCACAACGGATGCACCGAGGTGGCACGTCAGCGCGCCATCGCGGGGGCCTCCGGCACCGCGCCGGGGGGCTGCGTGCCGGGCGGCCGGGGCGCCTGCACGATGCGTTCGAGCAGGCTGCGGGCGGCCGGGTTCATGGGCCGCGACATGTCCCGGTAGACGGCGACCCGGCGACCGCAGTCGCCCTCGATCCGGCGGATCCGCACCCCCTCGGTGTCGGCGATGCGTACGGCCAGCCAGTTCGTGACGCCGACGCCGAGCCCCGCCCGGATCATCTCGACGAGGGTCTGCGGCTGGTTGGTCGCCTGCACCGGTTCCAGCTCGCGGCTGTGCTCCCGGAAGAGCCGGTAGACCTCGAACTCCGAGGACTGGGCGTCGTCGAGGCGTCCGATGGAGACCAGCGGGTACGTCGCCACGTCGGCGACGGCCAACGGTTCCGGGAGCTCGGACAGCGGGTGGTCGATCGGGTGCAGCACCACCAGCGGCTCCCGCCACAGAGGATGGCCGACGACCGACGGGGTCGTCGGGGGCGGTGACATCGGACGCAGGCAGACGTCCACCTCGCCCGTCGTGAGGGCGTGGTCGAGTTCCAGGGTCGCGCGCTCGATGAGCACCACCTTGACGTCCGGGACGGTCCGGGCGAACTCGCGCAGCAGCGCCGGAACGAACGCCGCACTGGCGCTCGGGTAACAGCCGAGTGTGACGACCCCACGCGCGCCGCCCCGCCAGGGCGCCATCGCCGCCTCGGCGGCCTCCAGTTCGCGCAGGACGGCGCGTGCGTGCACGGCGAGGACGGCGCCCGCCTCGGTCAGCTCGACGGGCCGCTTGCGGCGGTCGAACAGGGGCAGCCCCACCTCCCGCTCCAGCGCCGCCACGTGCATGCTCACCCGCGGCTGCGACCGGTGCGTGGCCTCCGCGGCGGCCACGAAGCTCCCGGTGTCCACCACGCCGAGAAACGAGACGAACCACTCCAGCCGGGTATCCGTCCTGAGCACCGAGAACCCCCTGCCGCCAGGCACGCCGCCGATCGGTGGGTGTGCGTCACCGGATCAGCGTCGACAACGAGTAATCAAGGATGCGGATGGCATCATTCGTAACTCGTTCTTAACAACCGACGAGGGTCGAGGCTAGCGTCTGCCAACACGAACCCGGGTTCTTCGTTACTGCGTTGTTATGGGGACCGTCGATCCCTTCACGGTTGGTCCCGCTGTGTCGACTGTGTCCATTCGACCTCGCCGGGAGGCGCCGTGGCACGAGATCCGACATCCTGAGCGCGCGGTGTCCCCGCAGGTGGCGGGCCACCGACCCGGCGGGGCGGGCCACGCCCGAAATCGGCAGGGCGCGCCCGGTCGACACATTTCCGCCCACCCGGACGAGCCGAAAGCCCCACCCTCACCGGGCGCCGGCGGCGATTTCGCACGCCCAATCACGGCGCCGCCACATCGTCCTACCGCAGTGCCGGAAAACGCATCACGGCGCGGTAACAGACAGTTTCGGCCGTGTCGGCGTCGATTACGCACCCCCGCACCGCCACCCGTACCGACGAACGAGAGGTAGCGCATCATGGCGCAATCCCGCCGGGACGTCCTGAGGCAGGGCGCATCGCTGGCGGCCGTGTCGGCCGCCGGTCTGACCATCGCGGGCAGCGGCGGGCCGGCCGCCGCCGAGGCGAGCGAGGCGGGTACGGCCGGGTCGAGCGGCCTGCCGTACCCGTACCTGAAGTGGCCCGAGCAGGTGAAGGAGAGCGCGAACACGCCGCGGCTGTGCCAGTGGTTCTCGCGCAACCCGAGCCAGGCGACGGTCCGCCGCTGGCGCCAGGCCGGTGTCACCGGCGCCCTCATCACCAACCCGCCGCCCCTGCCCTGGACGGCGGCCACGCTCATCGCCGACCGGCAGCGGCTGGAGGCGGCCGGGCTGCACATCACCGCCTACCTCATCAACATCACCGACAGCATCGTGCGCGGGCAGGAGGGCCGCGACCAGCAGATCGAGTACATCAGGCAGTCGCTGGTCGCCGCCGGCCAGGCCGGCATCCGCGTGGTCGAGTACAACTTCTACGTCCACCGGCTCACCGAGGGCTACTACGAGCTGATCGACGACGAGGACCGGCTCGGCGCCGGCTACACGGCCTTCGACTACCACCGCGAGGTGGACGGCGTCCCGGTGAAGGACCTGCCGCCGCGCCCGGGCACCCCCCTGCTGACGTACGAGCAGATCTGGGACAACTACAAGTACTTCCTCGACCGGGTGGTGCCCGTCGCCGAGGCGGCCGGCGTCCGGCTGGCGGTGCACCCCAACGACCCGCCCGCCGTCATCAGCCGGGGCAACCCGCAGGTGCTCGCGTCGGTGGCCGACTGGAAGCGCCTCATCGACACGTACGACAGCCCGGCCAACGGGCTGACCGTCCACGCCGGGGTGACGCCCGAGGTGGGCCACGACGCCGTCGAGTTCCTGCGCTACGTGGGCGCCAAGGATCGCGTGAACCACATCCACTACCGCAACGTCACGGTGGACAAGCCGCGGGAGCGGTACGCGGAGGTGTTCCCCGACAACGGCGAGACCGACATGTTCGCCTTCATGCGGGAGCTGGTCCGGCAGGGCTACGACCGCGGGGTGCTCGCCGAACACCCCCGCGCGCTGGACTTCGACCGGGAGAACGGCTCCATCGGCGGCCAGTACGCCGGGGTCGGCGGCGGCGGGCACGGCGGGGAGCTCTACGACACCGGCTACGCCCGCGCCATGCTCCAGGCCGCGCTGATCATGGAGCGGGGGCGCAGGCCGGTGCTCGACGACGCCGAGGCGCTGGTGAACCGCTTCTACGCGGCCGGGGCGGTCAAGCTCGCCGACCGTGCGCGGATGCGGGCCAGCCTCGAGGCGGCCGACCGGCTGGCCGAGCAGAGCGAGGCGGCCATCGACCGGTTCGCCGACGTGGCCGAGGGGGTCGACGACGCGGAGGCCCACGCGTCGCTGACGTCGATGGCCGCGTACCTCAAGGCGCAGCTGCCCACCTGAGCCGCGACGGGAGCCGGAGGCACCCCCGCACCCCCGCTCCCCCGACCGGAAGGACGCGCCCGCCATGCCCGAGATCCTGTTCGCGGAGTCCGCACGTCGCCGGCTCCGGGCGGGTGTCGACGCGCTCGCCGAGGCCGCCGCGGTGACCCTCGGCCCGCGCGGCCGGACGGTCGTGCTGGCCCGCCCCGCCGGCCCGCCCCGGGTGACCTCCGACGGCGCCGAGGTCGCCGCCGCCCTGACCCTCGACGATCCGTACGCCGACCTGGGGCGGCGGCTGGTCCGGGAGGCCGCCGAGGTCACGCGGCGGGAGGCCGGCGGGGGCGGCACCACGGCGGTCGTCCTCGTCCAGGCGATGGCCCGGCACGGTCTGCGGGCGGTCGCCGCCGGCGCCTCCCCCGTCGCGGTCCGGCGCGGCATGGACGCCGCCGTCGACGCGGTCCGCGCGCACCTGCGCCGCGAGGCGCGGCCCGTCGCCGGCTTCGCCGACCTCGCCGCCGTCGCCACCACCGCCGCCGGCGACCGGGAGGTGGGCGAGCTGGTGGCCGCCGCGTGGGAGAAGGTGGGACCGGACGGCGTGGTGACCGTCGAGGAGTGGGACGCGACCGGCACGGAGGCGGACCTGCTCGACGGGATGCGGCTGCCCGGGGGCTACCTGAGCCCGTACATGGTCACCGACCCGCAGCGGACGGTCGCCGTCCTCGACGACCCGTACGTCCTGGCGCACGACGGCCGCATCGGCGCGGTCGCCGAGTTCCTGCCGCTGCTGCGGCAGGTGGTGGCGACCGGACGTCCCCTGCTCGTCATCGCCGAGGACGTGGTCGACGACGCCCTGGCCACGCTGCTGCTGAACAACGTGGAGGACTCGTTCCGCAGCGTCGCCGTGCGGGCGACCGAGCTGGGCGAGACCCGCCGGGAGACGTTGCGGGACGTGGCCGCCCTCACCGGCGGTGAGCTGGTCACGCCCGAGGCGGGTCTGCGGCTGGCCGACGTGGGGCTCGGGATGCTCGGCGAGGCCCGCCGCGTCGTCGTCACCCGTACCGACACCACCATCGTCGGCGGCGCCGGGACCGAGGCGGCGCGGCACCGGCGGGTCGCCGGGATCCGCGCCCAGCTGGCCGCCGCCACCTCCGACTGGGAGCGGGAGCGGCACCGGCTGCGGATCGCCCGGCTGTCCGGAGGGGTCTGCGTCCTGCGCGTCGGTGGCCACACCGAGGTGGAGCGGCGGGCGCGCGGGCAGCGGGTGGCGGAGGCCGTGGCCGCCGCCCGCGGGGCGGCCCGCGACGGCGTGGTGGCCGGCGGCGGCAGCGCCCTGGTGAAGGCCCGCGCGGTCCTCGCCGCGCTGCCGGCCTCCGGTGACGAGCGCGCGGGCGTGGAGGTGGTCCGCCACGCGCTCGGCGAACCGCTGCGCCGGATCGCGGCGAACGGCGGCGCGGACGGGGCCTCGGTGGCCGAGCGCGTCGCGGACCTGCCCGGGCACGTCGGGTACGACGCGCGCACGGGCGACTACCGGGACCTGCTGGGTGAGGGCGTCGGCGACCCCGTCGGCGTGGTGCTGCGCGCCCTGGAGGCCGCGGCGTCGGTGACCGGGATGCTGCTCACCACCGAGGCGGCGGTGACCGGCACGGTGAGCAGCCGCGTCGTCGACTTCCACGTGGGGCACCGGCACGGCGAGGACGGCCACCACCACCCGCACTGACCGGCGGGCCGCGTCCCGCGAGGGGTCGCCGCCCGCCACACGTCCGGCACCACCGTCAAGGAGGATCATGGAGAACGTCCAGCCCGTCTCGGACTCGCTGGTCCGGGCCCGGGACCTGCCCTGGATCCCGCAGGGGTCCGCCAACGTCTGGTTCAAGCCGTTGCGGATCAACCTGCGCGCCGGAAGCTGGGTCAACCTGCTCAAGGTCGCCCGCAGCGGCGTCGTCAACCGGCACCGCCACCTGTCCGAGGTCGAGGGCTGGGTCGTGCAGGGCCGCTGGCACTACCTGGAGCACGACTGGCACGCCGAACCCGGCGCGTACGTCTACGAGCCGCCGGGCGACGTCCACACGCTGGTCGCCGACGTCACCGACGCGGAGCCGATGCTGACGCTGTTCGCCATCCACGGCCCGATCGAGTACGTGACGGAGACCGGCGACCTCGCGTACGTCGAGACGGCGGAGACGAAGCTCAAACGGTACGAGGACCACTGCCGGGAACACGGCATCCCGCTGCAACCGATCGTGTTCTGACGATGGACGCGCCCACTCCGATCCGCTCCGCGGCCGACCTCGTCCGGCTCGGTCCGGTCATCCCGGTCGTCGTCCTGGACGACGCCGCGGACGCCGTACCGCTGGCCCGGGCGCTGCTGCGCGGCGGCGTACGGACCATGGAGATCACCCTGCGCACCCCCGCCGCGCTGCCCGCGCTGCGGGAGGTCGCCACGCGGGTGCCGGAGATGGTGGTCGGCGCCGGCACGGTGCTGACCGCCGCGCAGGTGGACGAGGCCGCGGCGGCCGGCGCCCGGTTCCTCGTGAGCCCCGGCGCGACCGCCCGGCTCACCCGGGCCGCCCTGGACACCGGCCTGCCGTACCTGCCCGGGGCCGGCACCGTCGGCGAGATGATGGCCCTGGCCGAGGCCGGCCTCACCACGGTCAAGTTCTTCCCCGCGGCGGCCGCCGGCGGCCCCGCCTACCTGGCGGCGCTGTCCCAGCCGCTGCCCGACCTGACGTTCTGCCCCACCGGCGGCGTCAGCGCCGACACCGCCCCGCGATGGCTCGCGCTGCCCAACGTCGCGTGCGTGGGCGGCTCCTGGCTGACCCCGGCCGCGGCGGTCCGATCGCGGGACGAGGCGACGCTGACGGCGCTGGCCCGCAGGGCCGCGGCGCTCGGGTCGGACGGCGGCAGCGGCTGAGGCGAGGTCCGCGCGCGGACCGGCCGAGCCGCGCGCCGGCGGTCAGCGTGCTCCCGGGCGCCGGCCGGGATGGGCGGCCAGCCCGCCGACGGCCGGGGTGAGGTCGTGCGGCGGCGTCAGCGCACCGCCGCCGGCTCCGGCCGCGCCGGGGCGGCCGCGGCGCCGAGCATCCCCCGGCGGTGGGCCCAGCGCTCGTACGCGAGCGTCGCGAACGGGGGCACGGCGCAGGCGAGGGCCACCCCGGTGGCCAGCAGGCTCCACCGGTGCCGGCGGGCGACGAGGAGGACGAGCAGCAGGTACGCGACGAACAGCCCGCCGTGGATCGGCCCGAAGACCTTCACACCCAGCTCGTTCCCGGGCGGGCCGTACTTGACCGCCATCCCCACCAGCAGGCCGAGCCAGGAACACGCCTCGGCGATCGCCGCTCCGATGAAGAGCCGCGTCACCGTGTCTCGCTTCGCCACCGCCACCACCTCTCGGCGGGCCATGCTAGCGGTGGTGGCGTTCCGGACCGGGCACGACCGGCCGGACGCGACAGGGATCACCCGGGCCGGGGATGGGTACGGAGAAGTCCTCGTGGTCTTCCCCCGCCCGCCGTTCGCGTGCGAGGTTAGGAGGACCGGCGGTGACTGGGTGGTGACCATGGGCGAAGAAGTCGGCGTGCGGAGCTTCAGCCGGGAGGATCGGGCGCGGTACCGCGACAAGGTCCGCCGCTGCCTGGACGTCTTCGCCGAGATGCTGCGGGAGTTCCGCTTCGACGTCGACCGCCCGATGACCGGGCTGGAGATCGAGCTGAACCTCGTCGACGACGACGCGCAGCCGACCATGCGCAACGCCGACGTGCTGGCGGCCGTCGCCGACCCGCACTTCCAGACCGAGCTCGGCCAGTTCAACGTCGAGATCAACGTCCCGCCGCGACGCCTGTCGGGCACCGGCACCGCCGAGTTCGAGGAGCACGTGCGGGCCAGCCTGAACGCCGCCGAGGAGAAGGCCCGGACGGTCGGCGCCCACATGGTCATGATCGGCATCCTGCCGACCCTGCGTCCCGACCACCTCACCGCCCGGACGCTCTCGGCCAACCCCCGCTACGAGCTGCTCAACGAGCAGATCTTCGCCACCCGCGGCGAGGATCTGCGGATCGCCATCAACGGCGTGGAGCGGCTGGCGGTCACGGCCGACACCATCACCCCGGAGGCGGCCTGCACCAGCACGCAGTTCCATCTCCAGGTCAGCCCGCCGCAGTTCGCCGACTACTGGAACGCCGCCCAGGTCGTGGCCGGCGTCCAGGTGGCGCTCGGCGCCAACTCGCCGCTCTTCTTCGGGCGGGAGCTGTGGCGGGAGACGCGGATCCCGCTGTTCCAGCAGGCCACCGACACCCGGCCCGAGGAGATCAAGGCGCAGGGCGTACGCCCCCGGGTGTGGTTCGGCGAACGCTGGATCACGAGCGTGTTCGACCTGTTCGAGGAGAACGTGCGCTACTTCCCGGCGCTGCTGCCGGTCTGCGATCCGGAGGACCCGGCCGAGGCGCTGGCGGCCGGCGGCGTGCCGAAGCTCGCCGAGCTGCGGCTGCACAACGGCACGATCTACCGGTGGAACCGGCCGGTGTACGACGTGCTGCGCGGCCGGCCGCACCTGCGCGTCGAGAACCGGGTGCTGCCCGCCGGGCCGACCGTCGTCGACACGGTCGCCAACGGCGCCTTCTACTTCGGGCTGGTGCGGGCCCTGGCCGAGGCCGACCGGCCGCTGTGGTCGCAGATGTCGTTCAGCGCCGCCGAGGAGAACTTCACGAGCTGCGCCCGGTACGGCATCGAGGCGCAGGTGTTCTGGCCGGGCCTGGGCTACCTGCCGGTGACCGAGCTGGTGCTGCGCCGGCTGCTGCCGCTGGCCCACCACGGCCTCGACCGGTGGGGTGTGGACCCGCGGGAGCGGGACCGGCTGCTCGGCATCGTCGAGCAGCGCTGCCTGACCGGGCGCAACGGGGCGACCTGGCAGGTGGAGACGCTGCACCGGCTGGAGTCCGCCGACCACCTGGACCGGCCGGCGGCCCTGCGCGAGGTGGTGCGCCACTACGTCGACCTCATGCACAGCAACCGGCCCGTGCACGAGTGGCCGCTGCCCTGACCGGTCGGCCCGCGTCGCCCGTCAGCCGGCCGACGGCCGGCCCGTCCCCTGCCGGGCGTGCCCGTCCTCGCGGTCGATGCGCAGTTCCCGCTCCAGCTCCGCGACGACGGCCCGCAGGTCGTCCAGCCGCTGGGTCAGCGCGATGCGGTCCACCTCGTCGGGTACGCCGTCGCCGTCCTCGTCGTACCCGGGCGCCAGGCGCTCGGTCATCTCCAGACGCCGGGCCTCCTCCATGGAGTTCACGATGACCGCGATGAGGATGTTGAGCAGCAGGTTGACGGTGATGACCACGTAGCTGACGTAGTAGAGCAGCGTCCACGGGGACACGGCCATGCCCTGCTCGATCAGGTCGGGCAGGGTCTCCAGCGACAGCAGCACGAACAGGGTCAGCAGGGAGCGGCCGATGTCGCCGTACTGCTCCGGGTACGTGTCGGCGAAGATCAGCCAGCCGACCATGCCGTAGACGTACAGCGTCACCACGGCCAGCGCGAGGAACCCGGCGACGCCGGGGAGGCTGCGCAGCAGTGCCGCCACGATCGTGCGCAGCCCCGGGGAGAAGCGCACGAGGCGCAGCACCCGGGCCACGCGCAGCACCCGCAGCAGCGCCGGGTCGCCGTGCAGGCCGGGCACGAAGATCGCCAGCGTGACGAGGAAGTCGAAGATGTTCCAGCCGTGCCGGAAGAAGTCCTGCGGGCGGCGTCCGTAGGCGAGCAGCCGGATGGCGATCTCGGTGACGAACGCGACCCGGAACGCGAGTTCCAGCCAGCGCAGCACCGGCCCGGCCGTGCCGAGGTGCGGGAACGTCTCGACGCCGAGCACGACCCCGTTGGCCACGATGAGGACGACGATGGCGACCTCGAACGGCCGGGACCGCACGGCCCGGGCGCAGCGGTCGGACAGCGTCGGCCGGCCGGACGTGGACGCGCCGGTCCCCCGCCGCGGCCGGGGCACGGGGGTGCCGCTCACCGGCCGATCGGCTCCGCCACCAGCGTCCCGACACGGCGATCATGGGTGGTGGCGCGCATGGCGACAGCCTAGCGAGCCCCGGCGGTCAGACCGAGAGCAGCACCTTGGAGCACTCGTCCTGCTTCTTCTGGAAGATCTTGTAACCCTTCGGCGCGTCCTTGAGCGGCATCCGGTGGCTCACGATGAAGCTGGGGTCGATCTCCCCGCGCTGGATGCGCTCCAGCAGCGGCCGGGTGTAGCGCTGCACGTGGCACTGCCCGGCGCGCATGATCAGCGACCGGTTCATGAAGGCGCCCATCGGGAACTTGTCGACCATCCCCCCGTACGCGCCCACCACCGAGACCACGCCGCCGCTGCGGCAGGCCAGGATCGCCTGCCGCAGCGCGAAGGGGCGCTCGGTCTCCGCGCGGACCGCCTGCTTGGCCCGGTCGTACGCGTAGATGGCCGCGTTGCCGTGGTGCCCCTCCAGGCCGACGGCGTCGACGCAGGCGTCCGGGCCCCGTCCCGCGGTCAGTTCGTTGAGCGCGTCGAGCACGTCGGTGTCCTCGTAGTTGATGGTCTCGGCGCCCACGTGCTCGCGCGCGAGCCGCAGCCGGTACGGGTACCGGTCGATGACGAACACCCGCTCGGCGCCGAGCAGACGCGCGCTGGCCGCCGCGAGCAGGCCCACGGGTCCCGCGCCCCAGATCGCGACGACGTGCCCGGGCTTGATGTCGCACATCTCCGCGCCCATGTAGCCGGTGGGGAGGACGTCGGCGAGCATCACCGCCTGGTCGTCGGGCACCTCGTCGGGCACCTTCACCGGGCCGACGTCGGCGAACGGCACGCGGGCGTACTCGGCCTGGCCGCCGGCGTATCCGCCGAGCAGGTGGGAGTAGCCGAAGATGCCGGCCGGCGAGTGACCCATGATCTTCTCGGCGACGCCCGCGTTGGGGTTGGAGTTCTCGCAGACGGAGAAGAGGCCGCGCTGGCAGGAGTTGCAGTGCCCGCAGGCGATCGGGAACGGGACCACCACCCGGTCGCCGGGGCGCAGGTTGCGCACCTGGGGGCCCACCTCGACGACCTCGCCCATGAACTCGTGCCCGAGGATGTCGCCCTTGCGCATGGTGGGGATGTAGCCGTGGTAGAGGTGCAGGTCGGAGCCGCAGATCGCGGTCGTCGTGATCCGTACGATCGCGTCGCGCGGATTCATGATCGACGGCTCCGGCACGTCGATGACCTTGACCTTGTCCTTGCCCATCCAGGCGGTGGCCTTCATCGTTCCCCTCCTCGCACTCGCCCGGTTCAGCGCCGCAGGCCGGCCGGCAGCGGCTGCGCGGGCCGCTGCATGACCTGTTGCCGCACCGAGATCCCGTCGGGGCTGCCCTCGGACCGCACCACGTCCCCGGTCTCCAGCACCTGCTTGAAGCGGCGCAGGTCGTCGCGGACCTGCTGCTCGGGCTCCTCGCCGAAGAGCTTCGCCACGGCCCGGCCCACCGCGCCGCCGGGCGGCGCGTAGCCGAGCTGCACCCGGACCTCGGTGCCGCGGTCGCCGGGCGCGGGCACGAACCGGACCCGGCCGGCGTTGGGCACCCGGGCGCCGGGCAGCGACCGCCAGGCGATCGACCGGTTCGGCTGGTCGTCGACGATCTCCGCGTCCCACTCGATGTGCCGGCCGGCCGGGCCGCGTGCGATCCAGTGCGAGCGGCGCAGGTCGTCGGCGCGGACGGCCTCCAGGTGGGACAGGAAGCGGGGCAGGTTCTCGACGTCGCGCCAGTACCGGTACGCCTCGGCCGGGGTGCGGTTGACCGTCACCCCGAGGTCGACGCGGATCATCCGGCCCCGGGCGCGGTGGGCCCGGGTGGCGCCGACCGCCGCGATCAGGTCGAGGGCCGTGATGCCGGCGACGACGGCCCCGGTGAGGGCGACGCGGCGGCGCCGCTCGCCGATCCGGTCCGCCCAGGCGCGGGCGAGCAGGGTGAGATCCACGGCGTCGCCCGCCACCCGGCTCCAGGCCCAGCCGGCCCGGCCGCCGCTGAGGACGAGCCCGAGGCCGTGCCCCAGCTCGCGGGCGCCGACGGCGGGGATCAGCGTACGGGCCTGGGGTGAGTCGTCCACGCCGGTCAGCCGGGCGAGCGGGCCGGTCGCGGCCACGGCGCCCGCTCCGAGCGCGAGGCTCAGCCAGCCGAGCGCCCGGGGCAGCAGGGGGTCACGGGTCGGATCCTCCAGCTCGGGCAGGAGCACTCCGTCGATACGGTTCACGTCGGTTCCTCCACCGGGGCGGGGCCGCCGGACGGGCGGCCGGCGGTCGCGCCGCCACCGTGACGCTATGCCCTGCGCCGACCCGATGCGCCCGGTTCCGCCGATAACGCCCTGTCCCTACCCACGGGCCGGCGGCCGCTCGGTGCGAGCCGGGCGGGCAGGCGGAGGGGCCGCACGAGGCGGCCCCTCCGCGTGGGTACGTCGGTCGTTACCGGAGCGCGAACAGCGCGGTGACGCTCGACCCGTCACGTGCCGTGGCCGTGACCGTGTAGCAGGCGCCGGGGGTGGCCGGCGTCTTCCAGTTGTAGACGAACTGGCCGGCGTCCGGGTCGTACCTCAGCCCGGTGGCGCCGCTGGTGACCGTCTCGACGTCGTCCGTCCCGGTGGCGTCGCCGCACGCTACCCGCTCGGCGGCCATCGTCACGAGCGCGGGGTCGGTCAGCTCGGTGTCGCCCGAGAACACCTCGAACTTCAGGGGCACCGTGCTGCCGCCCTTGACCGTGTTGACGGCACCGCCCATGTCGACCGGCTCGTGGAAGCCCTTCACCGTCCACGGCAGCACCGTGTACGTCTGCGTGGCCGTGCCCACGTTGCCGGCGACGTCGGTCGCCGTGGCCGTGAGGGTGTGCGTGCCGACGTCGGTGCGGTAGCCCGTGACCACGCAGCCCGCCGGCCCGGAGGTGGCGTCGCTCGCGCTGCACGTCGGAGCGGGCGGCACCGCCCCGAACCGGACGATGCCGAGGGTGGCGTCGAACCTCGCGGTCGGCGCGACCGTGTCGACCTTGATCGTGACGGCCTTCGCCTCCTCGACGTTGCCGCGCTCGTCGGTCGAGCGGTACTCCACCCGGTGGCTGCCCTGCTGGTCGACCACGACCGGGCTGCCCGGGTAGGTCGTCCACGGCCCGTCGTCGAGCCGGTACTCCGTGCGGGCCACGGCGAAGGCGTCCGTCGCGGCCAGCGTGAAGGACGGGACGCTCGTGTACCAGCCGTCGCTGCCGTCCGGCTGCGCCGGCGACCGGGTGAGCGCCGTCGTGGGGGCCACCGTGTCCTCGCCGACGGTCAGCGTCAGCGTGGTCCGCGTCGCGCCGGCCTCGCTGACGTAGTCGGGCAGGACCAGGTCGCCGATGACGGTGTGACGGCCGGGCGTGTCGACCACGCTCCGGTCGAAGCGCCACTCGACGCCGATGGCCTGGTTGTCCCGGGAGCCGTCGTTGTAGGACACCTCCACCTTGTCGGGCAGGTAGGGCAGCTCACCCACCTCCACGGTCTGCGCGAACGTCTCGACGCCCTGGATCGAGATGCCGCCGTGGGACATCTCGGGCCGCACGTAGACGCGGGCCTCGGCGACCAGTCCGTACGCGTCGTTCGTGCCGTAGACCACGAACGGATCGACGTTGGGCTCGGCCACCATCTCGGGCGTGATCTCCTGCCACCTGAACGCGGCCTTGCCGCGGGCGCCGCTCGCGTAGACCGCGTCGAGCTCGCTCGGCAGGGTGGGCACCTGGCCCACCCCGGTCCGGATCAGCACGGGTGAGCGCACCGAGTCGACCGTCTCGCCGTTGGCGCGCCAGCGCAGCACACCGGTGCCCGCGCCGCTGCCCATGACGCCCCAGATGCGGATGCGCAACCGGCTCGT
The DNA here is from genome assembly GCF_036184225.1 of Micromonospora globbae. Classification (NCBI taxonomy): domain Bacteria; kingdom Bacillati; phylum Actinomycetota; class Actinomycetes; order Micromonosporales; family Micromonosporaceae; genus Micromonospora; species Micromonospora globbae. The sequence goes on along the minus strand of NZ_CP108084.1, from coordinate 1,658,831 downwards.
CGTGATCGGCGCGAAGTCGAGGTGGTTGTAGGCGTTGAGGGCCAGACCACCCGCGTACGTCGACCCCTTGGTGAGGGTGACCGGCGTCCACGTGGTGCCGTCCGAGGAGGTCTCGACGGCGTACGTCGTGGCCGTCGGCCGGCGGGTGCCGCCGTTGTCGTCGTACCAGTAGATGTCGGTGGAGGACAGCCGCACCGGCGAGGTCCAGCTGTACTGGATCCACGCCTCCCGGGCGACGCTCGTGCCGTTCTGCGGCTGGCCCCAGTTGCCCCAGCCGTTGCCGGTGCCCGGGTTCGAGTTGGCCGGGTTGGTGGCCTCGTTGACCCGCTGGTGGTTCTCCCACGACGCCGTGCCGCTGGTGGTGACCGTCGCCGAGGAGCCGAACTCCGCGGAGACCGCCCGCCTCGTGAGGGTCACGGCGACGGTCGCCTCCGACCGCTTGTCGCCGTCGTCGGCGACGAACCGGAACACGTAGTCGCCGGGTACGGTGCCGGTCACCCGGGTGGCCAGCGCCTTCGGGTCGGAGAAGATGACGCCGGCCCCCTCCGGCGCCGAGGCGGTCTCCCAGCCGAAGCGCAGTTCGTCGTCGTAGGGGATGCCGTCGTCGGACGCCGTGCCGACCAGGCGGGTGGACAGGTTGCCGTCCGCCGAGGCGTCGCGGGTGGCCGTGACGACCGGCGCCTGGTTGGCGACGGGCGGCACCTCACGGCCGGAGTCGAACACCTGGATCTCGGAGATCGCGGTGTAGTACGTCGGGCTGTTGGTGAAGGCGACGCGCAGCTTGTCCGAGGTCACGGTCGTGAAGAGCGCCTCGTTGAACTTGGCCGCCGGGACGGTCGGGTTCTTGAACTGGCCCGGCACCTCCTTCCACCCTCCGTCGCCGTCGGGCACCTGGACCCACCAGCGCGCGGGTTCGTGGTAGCCGCCGGCCTGCCGGTCGCTGACGAAGGTCACCTTCACGTTGTCGAACGCCTTGGGCGATCCCAGGTCGAGTTCGACGTAGCCGTTCTTCTCGGTGGTGCCGTGGTTGCCCCAGTACGGCTCGTTGGCGGTCACGCCGTCGGTCACGGCGGACAGGGACACCGGCCGTTCCGTCTCCCTGATCGCGCCGGGCGTGTAGTTCATCGAGGTGGTGCTCCACCCCGGCGTGTGGAACTGCCGCCACGGGGTCGGCCGGGCGCCCTGCTGGGTGTACGACGAGCTCAGCTCCGCGCCCGCCGCCAGGTTCGGCGCGTCCTCGGTGAGGTCGATGCCGGCCGTCTTGAGGTACGTGACGACCCGGTCGTCGGTGATCGGGGTGTCCACGGCGCTCGGGAACGTGGTCCCGCCGGACGCGGTGAAGGTGACGGTCAGACCGTCCTCGGCCTCCACCCTGTTGGTGTTCGGGTCGTAGGTGAGCCGGCCGAGCTTGTCGGTGCTGACCTTCTTCTCGCCGTCGAGGAACAGGCTGTAGCCGGCGCCGAGACCGTACCTGCTGCCGTCCGGGTCCCACACGACGGTGACGTCGTGCCCGTGGTAGCGCAGGTTGTTGACCATGAAGTGGTCGTAGCCGAACCGGATCGGCCACAGCTCGATCCTGTCGTCGGAGCGTGGCTGGAGACCGGCCATGTCCTCGACGAAGATGTAGTTCATGTTCCCGAGCATCACGTGGTTCGGGTTGTTGCGGTTGTAGGTCCTCGTGGTCGGGTTCCAGTTGGAGTAGTACTCCGCCTGGTTCGGGGCGCGCAGGTCGGCGTTCGGGTAGATGCTCCAGGCCATCCAGTCGAGCAGCCGCTTGGCGTACGCCGGGGTGATGTACTTCTGCTCCGGGTCGTAGTGGCGCAGCGCCGAGCGGACGCCGCGGTACTGCACCGTGAAGTTGATGTTGGAGAAGTTGTTGGAGCCGCCGATCCCGTAGGCCGCCCGGTCGTACTGGTTGGCGGTGTAGAACGGGAAGATCGGGAAGTTGTCGCCGTAGGTCAGGAACCGGAAGCCGTCGACGTACTTCTGCCACTCGTCGAACGGGATGAGGTTCTCGGCGTAGACGTCGTAGAGGTTCGACTCCTTGGCCGGGATCAGGTCGCGGGCGTCCGCGGGCAGCGGGTTCGGCCGGCCGTTGGAGCTGGCCGCCGAGGTGGCGCCGTGCGAGGTGCCGGCGAGGAACATCCGCATGTCGGGGCTCCACAGCCGGCCGAGGACGGCCGCGCGGATCTCGTCGGCCCGGGCCGCCATGGCGTCCACCGTGGCCCGGTCGGCGCCGGAGAGCTGGTACAGCTGGCGGGCGGCGTCGAACGCGCCCCAGACGTACGCCGACTCGGGACGCTCGATGGTCCGCGCACCGGGCGCGCCGGCGTTGGCCTTCGGGAAGCCGAAGCTGATGGCGTCCGCGTCGTTGCCCGGCATGTAGTTGGTGTCGTAGGCGATGAGGTTGTCGTCGTTGCCGTCGTAGTGCTCGAGCTGACCGACGCCGTCACCCTCGAAGTAGTGCGCGAACTTCCGGGCGATCTCCCGGCCACCGCCGTGCACGTTGTACGCCTCGAGCCCCGCCGTGCCGAGGTACTGCGAGTAGTGGTTGTTCCAGCTCGTGTGGCCCGGGCTGTCGAGGAAGGCCGAGGAGCCGGACAGCTCACCGATGTTGAGGATCTGGCCGTACGGCAGGTACGGCGTCCGCAGCCACTTGGTGTCCTGCAGGTGCATCGGCTGGGTCAGGGCCACGGCGTTCTGGTAGAGGTGCGACCCCTCGACCGTCGTGGGGTACTGGTAGACGTAGCCGGGCGCGTTGGCGTCGAGGGTGTTGTAGCGCTCGCCCCACCAGCGGTAGACGATGGCCTTCTCGAGCGCGGCGTCGGGCACGTCGATGTAGGGGACGTCCTGGGCCCAGCGGCGGTGGAACTCGGTGATGCCGGTGCGCACCGCCTCGGCCGGCGGCATCTGCGCGTACTGCCGGTAGCTCGTGACCGTCCCGGGCAGCGTCGCCGACGAGACGGCGCCCACGACCGACAGCGACACGGACCCGCCGGCGGGCACGGTGACCTGCCGGTCGAGGTTGCTGCCGTCGCGGGTGAAGCCGGCGCCGGTGAGGTCGATCGTGACGGTGTTCCAGGGCGTGTCGACCAGGCCGTTGTTGGCGCCGCTGGTGATGGTGCGGGTGCCGGTGAGCTCGGCCGCGCCGTCTCCGGCCCGGGTGGCCAGCGGCGAGGCGGCGCGGACGGTGAAGGTCGCCGGGGAACTGCCGGGGTTGCTGAAGTCGATGGCGGTGACCGCGACGTTGTCGTACGTGATGAACTTCGTGAGGTCGGCCGTGACTCCGGTCGTGCCGATCGTGTACCGGCTCCTCGCGTGGCTCGGCGCGTTGAACCGGTTGGCGTTGACCTCGGTGACCGTCTGGCCGGGCACCGTGACGGTGTACAGGTTGCCGAGGTTGTTGGGCCCGCCGACGTACGTGCTGCCGGCGAAGCCCATGACGGTGAAGTTGTTGTTGCTCGCGCCGCGCATGTACAGGGAGCGGCCTCGGGTCATCAGCACCGCTGACCCGAGGGTTCCGCGCACCCCGAGGACGCGGTCGAGGTAGTAGTCGGTCCCGCCGGCGGCCAGGTCCTTTTCGAAGATCGACTGGTGCATGTTGCCGGCGGTGAACGGGACCCCGGGTGCGAGCTGCGCGGCGACGTCGCCGACATTGCTGTAGACGGGGTCGCCGATGTCCATGACATGGCTTCGCCCGTCGGTGTAGCGCCCGATGTCGCTCTCGTTGCCGGGCAGGACGGGGCCGTCGGCGTGGGCGGCGGAGGGCAGCCCGACGATCCCTCCCACCATGAGCGCGGCCAGGGCCGTCCAGACCGGCCCTCTCCGCGTGCGTCTACTGGTCATCTCCTACCTCCGTGAGCCGGTGTGGGGACGGCGACGCACGGGCGCGGGGGGTCCGCCGGGATGGGAAGCAGTGGTGGTCGGACACGCTCCGTGCGTTCACGTGACCGGAGTCACTAGCGCTCACCTTGGCGTACGAAAACCTTTTCGGCAAGATGCCCGCCGATGTCAATTCGGCCGCGACGGGGTCACGGGTCCACCGGGGCGACGCCGGCGTCACCCCGCACGGCGAGGCGGCCCCCGCCGCGGCCGGGGCCGCCCGTCGCCCGCGGCGGTGGTCAGGTCACCGGCGGGCCACCGTGGAGCCACGGATGACCAGGCGGGGCGCCTGGGTGTGTACGCCCCTGCCCAGGTCCTCGCCGTCGAGGGCGGCGAACACGCGCTGGGCCGCGGACCGGCCGAGCAGTTGCAGGTTCGGGTCGATGCTCGTCAGCTCCGGCCGGGAGTTGGTGACCATCTCGTCCCAGTTGTCGAACCCGATGACCGCGATGTCGCCCGGCACCTTGCGGCCCTGGTCCCGGGCGGTGTCCAACGCGCCCCGGGCGATCTGGTCCGAGCCGCACAGGACCGCGTCGATGTCCGGGTGGCGTTCGAGCAGCACGGCGGTGGCGTCGCGGCCCCAGCGCTCCGACCACTCCGAGTACATCACCTCGCCGACCAGTTCCAGACCGGCGGCGTCGAGCGCCTCCAGGGCGCCCCGTACCCGGTCCTGGGCCGCCGCGTAGGAGGGGTCGCCCGTCACGTGCGCGATGCGCTGGCGCCCGCAGCTGATGAGGTGCTCGACGGCGAGCCGCCCGGCGGCGACGTTGTCCGGCACGAGCGACAGGTCCTCCGGATCCTCGGACGGGGCGTACACGTACACGACGGGAACCGGCAGGTCGTGGCCGATGGACGGGCGCGCGTCGGTCCGGCTCCCGACCACGATGAGGCCGTCGACCCGGCGGCTCAGCAGCGCCTTGAGCTGGTGCTGCTCGCGGATGGTGTCGCCGCGCGCGTCACACAGGAAGACGTTGACCCGGCCCGCCCCGAAGGCGTCCTCGGCGCCCATGAGGATGGGGATGACGAACCGGCCCTGAAGGTCGCTGGTGAGCAGGCCGACCGTGCCGGTGCGGCCCACCAGCAGGCCCTGCGCGAGCGTGTTGGGGACGAAGGACAGCTGCTCAGCCGCCTGCAGCACGCGGGCCCGCGTCCGCGGCGCCACCTGGCTGCGCCCGTTGAGCGCCTTCGACGCCGTGGCCACCGAGACGCCGGCAACCCGTGCCACGTCCGTCAGGGTCACGGCCTTGCCGCCCCCGGCCTGGTCCTTGCCCGCCATGCGCTCTCCTCCATCGTTGCGGCCGCTCCCTGCGTCAGGACGCCGAGTGCTTGACGAGGGTGACGTCGGCCACTACTTTACACGAAACGAAAAGGATTTCGGTGCTTTCGGCGACAGGCACCGATCACGGTTCGTTACGCGATCTTCGACGACAACGACGGACTCCGACGCATCCCGGGCCACCCGTACCGGCATCGTCGCGGGGCCGGCAAGACGGGGGCACCACACCACCACCGGGGCCGTGCAGCGGCTCCCGCTCACCGATGGGCGAAGGAGTAGCGATGAAGATATTCCACCGGCGTGGCGGTCTGCGGGCCGCCATGACACTCGGGCTCAGCGCGGCCGTCCTCGCGCTGGCCGCCTGCGGCGGCGGAGGAAACGGGACGCCGGGAGCGGCGGTCAGCGTCGCCGCGGAGGGGACCGACGACGGCAGCGAACTCACGCTCTGGACGCGCGCGCCCCTGGAGAAGCAGGCCAAGCTCCTCGTCGAGGCCTACAACAAGAGCCACAAGAACCAGGTCTCCCTCACCGTCGTCCCGAACGACGACTACGTCGCCAAGGTGGGCGCCGCGGCCGGTTCCGGCGGGCTGCCGGACCTCTTCGCCGCCGACATCGTGTACGTGCCGAACTGGGTCCGGCAGGGCCTGTTCCGCGACATCAGCGCCAACATCGACGGGCTGAGCTTCAAGGACTCGATCAACAAGGGGCACCTCGGCGCGGGCACGGTGGACGGCAAGGAGCACGTCCTGCCGTTCGTGCTCGACCTGTCGATGCTGTTCTGGAACAAGGCGCTGTTCAAGGAGGCCGGGCTCGACCCCGAGAAGGCGCCGGCGACGCTCGAGGAGTACGCCGACGCCGCCAAGAAGATCCAGGCCCTGGGCAAGAAGGACGTGTACGGGACGGCCACGGGCCTCAACTGCGGCGGGTGCCTCGTCTTCACCTGGTTCCCGAGCATCTGGGCCGCCGGCGGCCAGGTGATGAACAGCGAGGGCACGCAGGCCACCTTCACGAGCGAGCAGAGCACGAAGGTCCTCGACACGTGGCGGGACCTCTGGAAGTCCGGCGCCGTGCTGCCGTCGTCGAAGGACGAGACCGGCGCCACCTGGACCGCGGGGTTCACCGAGGGCAAGGTGGGCCTGATGTTCTACCCGGCCACGCTGCTCTCCTCGACCCCGTTCGACGCCGGCGTGGCCGGCATCCCCGGTCCCGGCGGCGGTGCGTCCACGTTCGTCGGTGGCGACGGCATCGGCATCTCGAAGGACTCCAAGAAGGCCGCGCAGGCCTGGAACTTCCTCAACTGGATGATGTCGGAGGAGGCCCAGGTCGAGGTGCTGGCCAAGAACAACGACGTCGTCTCCCGCGAGGACCTGGCCAACAACACGTACGCCGCCAAGGACCCGCGCCTCGTGACGATCAACGAGGTGGCCGGCAAGGGCCAGACGCCCGTCGCGACGAACTTCCAGCAGGCGTACAACGCCGCGAACAGCCCGTGGCTGAGCCTGGTGCGTGACTACGTGCTCGGCGACGGCGGCAAACTCCAGTCGAACAACGAGCAGATCACCTCGGTGCTGTCCCAGTAGCAGCCCACCGCCCCCGGCGCCGGGCCCGGTCCGTCGACCGTCCGGGTCCGGCGCCGCCGTGTCCCGCTCCCCCGCCCCCGCAGTTCTCTTGGAGGCCACACCATGAGTGTGTCCATGATGTCCGGCCGAGCCGGACGGTCCCGCCGGCGCTCCGGCCCGGCATCACCCGCACGACGCGGTCAGGCCGTCAAGGGGTGGCTCTACGTCTCGCCGACCGCGGTGTTCGTCGCGGTCCTGTTCGTCGTGCCGCTGCTCCTCGTCGTCAGGATGTCGCTGTCGCGCTGGCCGCTGCTCACCGGCGACCAGGGCTTCAACGCCCCGGACAACTACACGAAGGTCCTCGACAACCGGTTCTTCGCCGACTCGGTGGTCTTCACGGTCAAGTACACCGTCCTGGCCACCGTCCTGCTCATCGCGCTCGGCCTGGGCCTGGCCCTGCTCGTGCAGGAGTCCAGCCGCTGGAAGGGGCTGCTGCGGGCGTCCTTCCTGATCCCCAGCGCCCTCGGGCTCGCCTCCGCGTCCCTGCTGTTCTACGTGCTCTACTCACCGATCGCCGGTCCCGCCGCGGACCTCATGGCGAACTTCGGCTGGACGTTCCTCGGCAGCCCGAACGCCGCCCTGTTCTCCACGGTGTTCCTCATCGTCTGGCGGTTCGCCGGCTTCTACATGCTGCTGATGCTGGTGGGTCTTCAGGGCATCCCGTCCGAGCTCTACGAGGCGGCGCGGATCGACGGCGCGTCCCGCTGGCAGACGTTCCGGCGGATCACCCTGCCGCTGCTGAGGCCCACGCTGGCGTTGACCACGATCATGTGCGTCACCGGCTCGCTGCTGGCCTTCGAGCAGTTCTACATCCTCACCAAGGGCGGGCCGGACAACAGCACCATCACGGTCGTCCAGCTCATCTACATCATGGCCTTCCAGGGGCAGAACGACCTGGGCGTGGCGGCCGCGCTGTCGGTCATCGCCCTCATCGCCCTGGTCGTCATCAACGCCGTCCAGCTACGGGCCTTCCACAACCCGGACGAGAAGTGAGGGCGACATGAGCACCCACGTACCCACCCCGGCCGGCGCCCCGGTCGCCACCGAACCGGACGCCGGCCCGTCGGCACACCCCCTGCCCGGCGCCGCGAGGCCCGCGCCGCCACGCCGCCGTCCCGTCCGCCGTGCCCCCACGACCCGCGTGGCCGGCCTGGTCCTGCGCACCCCGTACTGGATCTTCACCGGGAGCCTGGCCGTCATCTTCCTGTTCCCGCTGGTCTGGACGGCCGTCTCGTCCGTGTCGCCGCAGGCCGGCACCAACCAGACCGACGGGTGGGGAGTCGGCAACTACCGCACGCTGGCCGACTACCAGGCCGGTATCTGGCAGTACCTCGCCAACTCGGCGTTCGTCTCGCTGACCACCGTCGTGCTCACGCTGGCGATCTCCCTGCTCGGCGGGTACGCGTTCGCCCGCTTCAGCTTCCCCGGCCGGAACATCCTGTTCCTCACCACCCTGGCGATCCTCATGGTCCCGTACGCGACCATGCTGATCCCCCTCTACGTCCTGCTCAACGAGCTGAACCTGCAGAACTCGCTCATCGGCGTGGCCCTGGTCCTCACGATGTTCCAGCTGCCGTTCTCCACCTTCATGATGCGGATCTCGTTCGAGGCCATCCCGCGCGAACTGGACGAGGCGGCCCTCGTCGACGGGTGCTCCTCCTGGGCCGCGTTGTGGCGGGTGCTGCTCCCGGCCGTCAAACCCGGCCTGATCACCGTCGGCCTCTTCGCCTTCCTGACGGCGTGGAACGACTTCATGGCACCGCTGATCCTGATCAACGACTCCGACAAGCTCACCCTGCCGCTCGCCGTCTCCAACCTGCGCGGGCAGGTGCAGGGAGTCGTCGACTACGGGGCCACGGAGGCCGGGGTGGTGGTGCTGGCCCTGCCCTGCATCGTCCTGTTCCTGCTTCTGCAACGTCACTACGTCCGCGGCTTCATGTCCGGCGCCTTCAAAGGATGAACCCCACGATGACCATCGCAGATCCACGGACCGCCCGCCGTCGGGCCGGGTTCGTCCCCGCCGCTCCCACGACCGGGCGGCTGCGCCCGTTGGGCCTGGACGAGGTCCACATCACCGGCGGTTTCTGGGCCCAGCGGCAGTCGGTCAACCACCGGCACACCCTGGCGCACATCGGCCACTGGCTGGAGCGGGAGGGCTGGCTCCCGAACTTCGACCGGGCCGCCGCCGGCTCCCTGCCCGAGGGCCGGCGCGGGCGGGAGTTCTCCGACTCCGAGGTCTACAAGTACCTCGAGGCGCTGGCATGGGAGATCGGCCGCACCGGCGACGACGCGCTGGAGGCCACCTTCCGGGCCGCGGTCGACCGGGTGGCCCGCGCCCAGGAGCCCGACGGCTACCTCAACACCAACTTCGGGCGGCCCGGGCAGGCGCCCCGCTGGTCCGACCTGGAGTGGGGCCACGAGCTGTACTGCCTCGGCCACCTGTTCCAGGCCGCCGTGGCCCGGGGCCGCACCCGGCCGGACGCCGACGACGGCCTGCTGGCCGTCGCCTGCCGCGCCGCCGACCTGGTCTGCGCGGTGTTCGGCCCCGACGGCGTCCAGGGCGTGTGCGGGCACCCCGAGATCGAGGTCGGTCTCGCGGAGCTGGCCCGCCTCACCGGCGAACCGCGCTACCTGCGGCAGGCCGAACTGTTCGTCGCTCGCCGCGGCACCGGCACGCTGCGCCCGATCGAGTGGGGCCAGCAGTACTTCCAGGACGACGTGCCGGTCCGCCGGGCCACGGTGCTGCGCGGTCACGCCGTCCGGGCCAACTACCTGGCGGCCGGCGCGGTCGACGTGGCCGTCGACACCGGCGACGAGGAGCTGCTCGCCGCCCTGGCCACCCAGTGGGACAACACGGTGGCCCGGCGTACGTACATCACCGGAGGCCAGGGCTCCCACCACCAGGACGAGGCCTTCGGCGAGGACTGGGTCCTCCCACCGGACCGGGCCTACTCCGAGACCTGCGCCGCCATCGCCTCGATCATGTTCAGCTGGCGGCTGTCGCTGGCCCGCGGCGACACGCGCTACGGCGACCTCATCGAGCGGACGCTCTACAACGTGGTCGCCACGTCCCCCTCGGCGGGGGGAACCGCGTTCTACTACGCCAACACCCTGCACCAGCGCACTCCCGGCACCGTGCCGGACCCGGACACGGCATCGCTGCGCGCCGAGTCCTCCCTCCGGGCCCCCTGGTTCGGGGTCTCCTGCTGCCCCCCGAACGTGGCACGCACCTTCGCCAGCCTCGACGCGCTCGTCGCCACGACCGACCCGCAGGGCGTCCAGGTCCACCAGTTCGCCACCTGCGAGATCCGGACCCGGCTGGACAGCGGCGAGGTCGTGGCCCTCGACGTGGAGACCGACTATCCCCGCTCCGGCTCGGTCCGCGTCACCGCGAGGCGCGACGCCGTCGACCCCTGGACGCTCTCGATCCGCGTGCCCGCGTGGGCCGGCGGGGCGCGACTGGTGGTGCACGACGCGGCCGGCGACGTCAGCACCGAGTCCGCCGCCCCGGGGTGGGTCACCGTGCGTCGCGCCTTCCGTGCCGGGGACGTGGTCGAGCTGGTCCTCCCGATGCGGCCCCGGCTCACCCACCCCGATCCCCGGATCGACGCGGTCCGCGGCAGCGTCGCCGTCGAGCGGGGACCCGAGGTCTGCTGCCTCGAGTCCGTCGACCTGGACCGCGCGAGCCACGGCACCGTCACCGACGTCGCCGACGTCCGGATCGACACCGCCGCCGGCGTCGACGACCAGGACGGGCGGCCGCTGGTGCGTCTCGTCGCGGCGCCGGGCGCCGGGCGGGACCGCCCCTGGCCGTACGCCGAGCGGCCGCTGGAGCCGGCGCCGTCGGTGTCGTTCGACGTGCCGCTCATCCCGTACCACGAGTGGGCCGAACGCGGCCCGTCCACCATGCGCGTGTGGTTGCCCGTCGCCACGCCGCCGGTCACGGCGGACACCACCGACGACCAGGGCTCGGCGCAGTCGTGACGAGGAGGTCGGAACCGTGAACAGCATCCGGCGCGACGCCGCGCCACGGACCCGCGGACCGGTGAGCCGCTTCCGCGCCGCGCTCGCCGCGGCGGCGGTGGCCGGTCTCGTCGCCGGCGGCATCACCGGGGTCGCCACGCCGGCCCACGCCGCCGACTCGTACACCTTCACCAACACCGGCAACCCGATCCTCGGCGACGGCAGCTACTACTCCGCCGACCCGGCGCCCGTGGTCGTGCCGGCCGGCGCCCCCGGCAACGACAGCGGCCGGGACCAGCTCTACATCTACACCGGCCACGACCAGGCCGGGCCGTCCACGAACGACTTCGTCATGAACGAGTGGGGCGCGTTCCGGACCGGCGACGTCGCGTCCGGGCAGTGGACCCACTTCCCGTCACTGATGCGCCCGGAGGCGGTCTTCGCCTGGGCGACACCGGGCCGCGCGTACGCCGGGCAGATGATCCAGGGCGTGGACGGCCGCTACTACTGGTACGTCCCGGTCTACGAACGGGACAGCCCGGCGGCCGACAGGTTCGCCATCGGGTTGGCCGTCTCCGACAGCCCGACCGGCCCGTGGAGTGACCACGTGGGCGGCCCGCTGATCTCCCAGCGGGTGCCCACGGCGAACACCATCCAGAACATCGACCCGACGATCCTCATCGACGGTGCCGCCCCGAACCAGCGGGTGTACGTCTACTGGGGCACGTTCGGCCAGCTGCGGATGCTCGAGTTCGCGCAGGACATGAAGACGCCGGTCGGCACCCAGCGTGCCGTCTCCGGCCTGACCGGCTTCTTCGAGGCGCCCTGGATCTTCAAGCGCGACGGCACCTACTACCTGGCGTACGCCGGCAACAACGCCGGCCCGACCTCGCCGTGCACCCCGGCGAACTACCACGCCTGCATCGCGTACGCGACGGCGTCGTCGCCCACCGGGCCGTGGACCTACCGGGGCACCATCCTGCGGCCGGTCTCCTCGACGACGAGCCACCCCGGCATCGTGGAGTTCGACGGCCGGTGGTACCTGGCGTACCACACCGCCGACGCCGTGGGCGGCGGCCACTTCCGCCGGTCCGTGGCGATCGACAGGCTCGAGTGGGACGACAGCCTCACCCCGCCGCGGATCAGGCCGGTCACGCCGACGCCCGTCAAGGGGCGCGACCTCACCCCTCGGCCGAACATCGCCCAGGAGGCGACGGTCACCGTCTCCAACGAGCCCGTACCCACCCAGTACTGGGTGAAGGCGCTCAACGACGAGATCGTCCGGTCCAACCCGCTGCCACCGGACATGTGGGGCACGTGGACCGGTGACAACCCGCCGCAGCAGTGGGTGCAGTACACGTGGGACCAGCCGATGCGGATCTCCGGTTCCCAGATCGACTTCTGGAACGACCAGCCGCAGGGCACCGGCGTGGGCGTCGCGGCGCCCGCGCGCTGGCGCATCCAGTACTGGAACCTCGCCACCGGGCAGTGGGTCGACGTGCCGAACCCGAGCGGCTACCCGACCGGCACCCGAGGCTTCCAGGACACCACGTTCGACCCGGTGACCACCACGCAGGTGCGGGCGATCTTCGACGCGTCGACCAACGGCAGCACCTACTCGGCCGTCGCCGTCGAGGAGTGGAAGATCCTCGCCGCACAACCGCCGTCGGTCACCCCACCGCCGATGACGGTCGAGGTGGGCGAGACCGACCTGCCCGGCACCGTCCCGGTGTCGTTCGGCGACGAGACGCTGCGGGTGCCGGTCTTCTGGGACCCGGTGACACCCGAGCAGGTCGCCGCCCCCGGCACGTTCACCGTCCGGGGCACCGTGCTCGGCTACGCCGCCGACCGCGTCGCCGCGCAGGTCACCGTGATCTCACCGGGCGACACCGAGGGCGACGAGACGGCGCCGACCCTGACCCTCACGCCCGTCGGCAGCGCCGGCGCGGCCGGGTGGTTCCGGTCCGCCGTACGGGTGCGGGTCGCGGCGGTCGACGACCGTGGCGGCCGGATGACCATCACCGCCCGCCTGGACGACGGGGAGCCGGCCGTCGCCACCGACGTGCGGTACGTCGACGTCACCGTCTCCGGAGACGGACGGCACACGGTCACGGCGACCGCGACCGACCGCGCGGGCAACGTGTCGGCGGTCGCGGACCTCGCCGTACGGATCGACGCCACCGCGCCGGTCAGCACGGGCACCGTGGACGGCGACACCCGCACGGTCACGGTGACCGCGAGCGACGCGACCTCCGGGGTGGCCCGCATCGAGTACGCCATCGGCGCCGGAGCGTGGACCACCTACACCGGCCCGATCGCGGCGCCCGACGCCGACCGGCACACCGTGTCGTTCCGCGCGGTCGACGTGGCGGGCAACCTGGGCACCGCCAGGACGGTCACCGTCCCGGCGGACCTGTCGGGGCCGCTCACCGGCAACATCGCCCCGCTCGCGACGCCGTCCGCGTCCTACACCGCCGGCTGGAACAGCCTCACCGCGCTCAACGACGGCGCCGACCCGCCGAACCCGAGCCAGGCGCAGATCTGGGGCACCTGGTCCGGCAGCCGCCCGGCGACGCAGTGGGTCCAGTACGACTGGTCCCGCCCGGTGCGGATCACCGGGACGGAGCTGAAGTTCTGGCGCGACTCGAACCGCGGCAGCGGAGAGGGCGTCGCCGAGCCCGACGGGTGGGTGCTGCAGTACTGGGACGAGGCCGGCTCCACCTGGCGCGACGTGCCCGGCGCGTCCGGCTACGGCACGAGCACGACGGCGTTCAACACCGTGACGTTCGACCCGGTCACCACGCCCCGCGTGCGGGCCACCATCCGGGCCAACGGCAACGGCACCACCTGGTCCGCGGTGGCGCTCACCGACTGGCGGGTCTTCGCCGACGACCCGGGCGACACGGTGGCGCCGACGACGACCGTGGCCTGGTCGCCGGCGGAACCGGACGGCGACGACGGGTGGTACCGGACCGTCCCGTCCTTCACGCTCACCGCGACGGACGCGTTCGGCGTGGCCGACACCCGGTACCGGATCGACGGCGGCGAGTGGACGGCGTACCCCGGCACGGCGGTCCCGGTCGACCAGCAGGGCACCCACCGCGTGGAGTACCGCTCCACCGACCGCCGCGGCAACGTCGAGGAGCCGGGATCGGCGACGGTCCGGGTGGACACGGTCGCACCGACCGCGACCTTCGACTCCACCATCGGCGTCGTCCACTTCGGCTCCGTGCCGCCCGCCCCCACGTGCACGGCGAGCGACACCACCTCCGGTCCGGCGGGGTGCGTCGTGAGCGGCTACCGCACCACCGTCGGGACGCACACGGTCACGGCCACGGCGACCGACGTCGCGGGCAACACCGCGACGGCGACGCAGACGTACACGGTGCTGCCCTGGACCGCGAAGGGGTTCCACCAGCCGGTCGAGATGGACGGCGTGCGCAACCAGGTCAGGGCGGGCAGCACCGTGCCCCTGAAGTTCGAGCTGTTCGCGGCCGACGAGATCACCGACACCGACGCCGTGACCATGACGGCCGCGCGGATCGACTGCGCCACCTCGTCCGGCGTCGAGGCCGTCGAGGTCCCCACCCCGGGCAGCACCGCCCTGCGCTACGACACCACGGCCGGGCAGTTCGTCTTCACCTGGAAGACACCCACCACGCCCGGCGCCTGCTACGCGGTCACCGCCACGGCGGACGACGGGACCGCCCTCCGGGCGCTGTTCCACCTTCGATGACGGCGAGCTGACACACGGGCGGAGGGGCTGCTCCCGGCAGCCCCTCCGCCCGTGTCGGGACGGGCCCTTCGACCGCGCGCCCGATCCCGACGTGTCTCCGGACCGGGGTCAGCCGCGCAGGTCCCGTTCGGCCCGCGCGGCGCCGGCGAGGATCGCCTGGCGTTGCTCCCGCGTGTGGCGGCCGGCCGCGAGCCACTGGCCGGAGACCTCCTCCACGCGGCGGACGAACTGGCCGTGGTTGGCGAACGGCGCCGCCTCCCAGACCCGGTCCAGGAAGGTCTCGCCGTCCTCGTCGCGGATGCCGTCGTTCGGCACACCCGTCCTGACCGATCCGAACACGACCTCCGGCTCCACCCGCTTCACGTAGGGGTGGTAGGCGTTGAACTCGCCGGGGACCGGGTCGGAGACGTAGTACGGGGCCAGCGTGTAACCGTGCGTCGTGAAGTGCATCGGGACGTCGGTCGGCGCGATGGCGGGGGCCAGGTCCCCGTCCAGCTTGAGGTCCTTGTAGAAGCTGAACTGCCGGTAGCTCGGTGTGTCGTCACGGACGACCATGAGCGTCGGCCCGTAGAGGATCGACTGGATGGCCCTGTCGTCGAGCGCCTTCTCGACGCGGAAGCTGAAGGGCATGGAGACGTCGACCACGTCCCCCTCCGTCCAGTGCCGGTCCAGCGTGACGTACGTGCCCGGAGCGGCGTCCAGGGCCTGGCGGACGCCGTTGACCGTCACCGTGTAGCCCTTGCGGGCCCAGGAGGGCACGCGGAGCTTGATCTGGAGTGGGCCGTCGCCCGTGTCGAACCTCAGCCTGGTGGCCCCCCGGGTCGGGTAGGCGGTGTCCTGGGTGATGACGAATCCCCGGCTCGGCCAGGTGAGCGTGGACGCGATGCACAGGTTGACGTAGAGCGTCGACTCGTCGGCGGACCTGAAGTAGATCGACTCCTGGTACTTCGTGTGGCTCTCCAGGCCGGTCCCGTTGCAGCAGCTGCCGTTGCCGCCGTAACGGCTGTACTCGATGACGTTTCCGATCCTGCGCGACCTGCCCGGCCACATGTTCTGGTGATAGGTCACCTCGGTGCTCGTGACGCTGTCGATGTCGCGCCGTGAACTCAGGATCTGGTTGTGCAGGGCCTTCTCGTAGTAGTCCATGTACGCCGGATCCTGCTCGTGGAAGAACAGGTTCCTCGTGAGGCGGAGCATGTTGTACGCGCAGCACGTCTCGGCGTGTCGCGGGTCCGACGAGGAGGTGAATCCGGAGGTGATGGAACCTCGCTGACGGAAGTGCTCACTCCGGCCCGCGCCGCCGTTGCTGAAGATCCGGTGCGGGACGACCATGGACCAGAAGTTCCGGGCCGCCGTGTGGTAGTCCGCCTCGCCGGTCTGCTCGTAGATCCGCAGGTACCCGATGTTGGGGGCCATGTACTGGTTGGCGTGGCGTCCGTTCAGTTCGTCGCGTCCCGCCACGGAGGCGTCGAACAGCGTGTCGAAGGTGAAGGCCTTCGCCGTCGCGAGGTAGCGGGCCTTCCGGTCCTCGTCCGACGCGAGCGCCGCGAGTTCCGCCATCACCTCGTTCATCGACCCGGCCTCGCCCGCGCTGTAGATGTCCCACATGCGGTTGAGGTCGTCCCGGCTGATGCGGCTCAGTCGCTGGTGGGCCCAGTCGCCCATCCGGAACGCGATGTCGAGGGCCTCCTCGTTGCCGGTCAGGTCGTAGGCGTTCAGGAGGCCTCTCATGATCTTGTGGCAGGTGTACCAGGGGGCCCAGACCGCGTTCGGGCCGCTGTTCGGTTGGAAGGTGGGCGGTTCGAGCCGGACGAACTGGCCCTCCGGGAACGCCGCCAGGAAGCCGGGGTAGCCGACGCCGACGATGCGGGCGTCACGGTGGTTCGCCGAGTGGTCGACGGCCGTCTCACCCTCGTCGTCGAAGCGGTACCACGCCACGAGGTCGGAGGGGGCCGGCGCGCCGTCCGAGTGCAGCGCCTGGACCTCCGCGGGGTCGAGCGCCCGGCGGTAGAGCCGGAAGTCGTCGACGGTGGCGTTCAGGAAGGGGTCGTTGTCGTTCCGGGACCGTCCGATCCAGTTGTCGACGGTCCGTCCCAGCGCGGCGGCGGTCAGCGCGAGCACCTTGGCGCCGGCCTCGACCCCGTTGACGTAGACCCGGCCGACGCCGGTCGGCGAGAGCGTCACCGCGAGGTGTGTCCACTGGCCGGCGGGAATCCCCGTGTTGCTGGTGATCTGCTGCTCGTTGGCGCTGCCGAGGTTGGTGATGGCGAACCGCGGGCCCGCGCTGTCCGCGGTCAGGGACAGGTACGAGGTGGGACTCGCGCCGAAGTGGGCGATCCGGGCGCCGGTCTGCGCGACGGCCGGGTTCACCCAGACGGCGATGGTGAGTTCGGTGACGCCGTCGAGCATGCCCGCCGGTAGCTGCACGTACTGGTTCGGGTGCGGGTCGCCGAGGCGGACCGCCCTGCCGGACCTGCCCGGCACGCGACCGAGGTTCCGCTTGTCCAGTTCCCGCTGGCACTTGCCGAGTTCCTCGACCAGATAGTCGAGCTTGTCGACGAAGACGTCCTCGCCGGTGGCGGCGTACGCCTGGGCGAGCAGCGTCAGGTAGTGACCGGTGAAGTGGCCGCGCAGCAGATGGCACGGGGTGTCCCAGCCGCCCGGGTAGGTGCCGGGGGCGGGAAGCCCGGCGTTGGCGCGGAACAGGTGCAGCATCCGGTCGGGCCCGTCGAGGACGCCTCCGGTGCCGGGGTAGTGCCGGGCGTAGTGGAGCATCCGGTCGCGCTTCTGCTGGAAGATGCCGTCCCGCAGCGCCACCTGGTTGAGCGCGAACGGTGTGACGGACCAGTTCGGGCCGACCCAGCCGGGTCGGGGGACGGTCGTGGCCGGGTCCGTGGTGGAACGTGCCCCGTGGGCGGCGGTGGCCGGAAGCAGCGACGCCACGGCGGGAGCCGAGGCGGCCAACGCACCGAGGCGCAGGGCCGACCGGCGGGAGAACTGCTTGCTCATCTCACACTCCTCATGTTCGGGTCGCCTCCACGTCCTGGAGGCGCCAGCACTGGTCGTGCCGCCGGCCCTACGCCCGGGCCCGGCGGGCAGCGGCGGTCCGTGCGGCGACGTGCCGGCGCGTGCGCGAGCTGCCGACGGCCTTCCCGCCTGGGGCGGTGTGCGGAAGGAGTGGAGACTGCCCGGCTCGCCGCCGGCAGGGGGTGGCACGGCGGTCTGACCGACGAGAGTCGGTCAGACCGCCGTCTGGCTCACGACGTCGGTCGCCACACGGTTGGCGGCGACCGCGGTGCTCCTACGGGGCGAGTTCCCTGCTCGCCCGGGCGGCGTGCGAGACCACGACGTCCTTCTCGGCGTCGGTGAAGACTCCCGCCTCGACGAACGCCTCGGCGGTGCGGGCGACGGTGGAGACGAACGCGCCGTGGGTGGCGAAGGGCGCCTCGTCCCACACCAGGTCGAGGAAGGTCGGGCCGTCGGTGCCGGGCGACGGGATGCCCGCCACGGGGACGTCGTAGTTCGGAAGGCCGTCGTTGCGCTTGCGGTTCGGCACGCCCGTGTCGACGGACCCGAACACGATGGTCGGCTCGACCCGCCGGAAGTACGACGAGACGGGCTGGGTGTCACTGATGTAGTAGGGCCGCAGGGTGAAGCCGTGGGTGGTGAAGAGCATGTCACCGGCCGGCGTGGTGCTCGCGTGGGTGATGGCCGCGCGGGCGTAGTCGCCGTCCCGCTTGAGGTACCGGTAGAGGGACAGTTCGCGGTAGCTGCCCGCCCCCGGGTTCCCGAGGATCTGCAGGAGGGTCGGGCCCCAGAAGATCGCCTGCGTGTCGGGACGGTCGATCGCCCGCTCGATCCGGATGCTGAACGGCATGCGGACCTCGATCGTGTCGCCCGGCTCCCAGTCGCGGCTCAGCGTGAGGTAGCTGCCCGGCGTGGCGTCGACGTCCTGCGCGACGCCGTTGACCGTGACGAAGAAGCCCCGCCGCACCCAGCCCGGCACCCGCAGCTTGATGTCGAGCCGGCCGCGGCCGTCGACGGTCAGCCTGGTGTGGTCCTCGCGCGGGTAGTTCGTCTCCTGGGTGACGACGAAGCCCTTGTCGGCCCACGTCAGCGTCGACGCCAGGAACAGGTTGACCCAGAGCGTCCCGCCGTCGGCGGACCTGAAGTAGATCGTGTCCTGGTACTTGGTGTGGTTCTCCAGGCCGGTCCCGCCGCAGCAGGTGCCGGTGTTGCCGTAGCTGCGGCTGGCGCCCGGCGTCAACGGCTGGAAGTAGGTGACCTGCGGGTTGCTGACGCTGGAGGTGTCGGCCCGCGAGCCGGCGATCTGGTTGATGAGGCCCCGCTCGTAGTAGTCCATGTACGCGGGGTCGTGCTCGTGCAGGAAGAGGTTGCGCGCCAGCTTGCCCAGGTTGTACGCGCTGCAGGTCTCCGCGCCGCCCTGGGCGATCGAGTTCGCGATGTTGTCCCGGTTCTGGAACATCTCGATGTTGTTGTTGGAGCCGGGGAAGTTGCCGCCCGTGCCGCCGTTCGCGTACATGCGGTGCGGGACGACCATCTTGAAGAAGTTCTTGGCGGCCTGGAAGTACTCCGGGTCCCCGCTGTGCTCGTAGACGCGCATGTATCCGACGAACTGCGGGACGTGCTGGTTGACGTGCAGGCGGTCCGGGCGGCGCCGGCCGGGGCGTGTCTGTGGCGTCGTGACGAGGATGTCGCGGTTCTCCACACAGGCCTGGAACAGCGACTCCCGGTTGTCGAAGAACCTGGCGGTCTCCAGGTGCTTCCCGTCGCCGGTGAGCGCGTAGATCTCGGGGAAGACCTCGTTCGCGCCCCCGGACTCGCCGGCGATGTAGAGGTCCCACATGTAGTTCAGGTTGTCCCGGGTGATGGGGCCGGTGTAGTCGGGGTGGTTCTTGTCCCCGACGGTCAGCGCCAGGTGGGCCCAGTTGGCCATCTTGACTACCACGTCGAGCGCCTTCTGGTTGCCGGTGTGGTAGTAGGCGTCGAGCAACCCGCGCATGATCTTGTGCTGCGTGTACCAGGGGGCCCAGGTGTTGGTGTCCTTGTTGCCGCCGTAGACCGCCCACCTGGGCGGGCCGAGCCGGAGCACCGTGTCCTCCGGGAGCGCCCCCAGATAGCCGGGGTGGGTCGGGACCCACAGCTCGGTCCCGCTCTGCACGGCCACGACTCCCGCGTCCCGGCCGTTGGGCGAGGAGTCCGTGAGGGTGGTCCCGCCCTCCTCGTCGAACCGGTACCAGGCGATCGTCCCGCCACCGGTGGTGCCGGCCGGCGAGTCCAGCAGCGACTCGACCTCCTGCTGGCTCAGCGCCCGGTCGAAGACGTGGAACTCGTCGATGGTCGCGTCCAGGAACGGGTCGCCGTACTGCGAGCGGCCGATCCACCGGTTGCCCGGGTTGCCGAGGTGCGACGGGTTGAGCGTCATGTTCGTGTTCCGGCCGGCGACCCGGCCGTTCACGTAAAGGGTGCCGGTGTTCTGCGACAGCGTGACGGCCAGGTGCACCCACTCGTTGATCGGCAGTGCCGCGTCGCCGTTGATCTGCTGCTCGCCGCCGGAACCGCTGGTCGTGATCGCGAACCGCGGCGCGTTGCCGGTGACGCCGGCGCGCGCGGTCAGGAACATGTTGACGGTGGTGTTCTGGCCGAAGTCGAACACCCGGCTCCAGTTCTGGGCGGAGGCCAGGTTCACCCAGGTGGCGATCGTGAAGTTGCCGAGCTGGCTGATCGTTTCCTGGGGAAGGGCCACGTGCTGTGCGGCGCTCGGGCCGTTCAGGCGGAGGCCCCGGCCGAACCTGCCGGGCACCCGGCCGATCGCCGGCGCCTGTGGATCCGCACCGCCCGAACCACCACCGGTGCCCATCCGGGCGGTGATCGCCTCCTGGCACGCGGCGAGTTCGTCGACCATCCAGTCGAGCTTGCTCTTGAAGATCGGTTCGCCCTGGTCGGCGTAGCTCTGCGCGAGCGCCGTCATGAAGTGCCCGGCCCAGTGGCCGCTGAGCAGGCCGCCGTCCTCCCAGCCCCCGGGGACGGAGACGCCCGGCGGGTTGGGCCGCCCGGCCTGGTTGTTGAACAGCACGAGGAAGCGCCGTTCGTCGTACTGCCGGAGGAAGTTCTTCATGCGGTCGCGCTTCTCCTGGAGCAGGCCGTCGCCCAGCCGCACGTCGCGCAGCGGGAACGGTCTGACGGGAGCGGTGCCGCCGGGACCGGGGTCCGGTGGGGTCACACCGAGCGGTGAGGGGCCGGACGCCGCCCCGGCCTCCGGCGCCGCGTGGGCGGCCGCCGTCGGGAGAGCGGTGGTGGCGGCGACGGCCACCACCCCGGCCGCCGATGCCTGGAGCAGTTGACGTCGATTGACGGAGACCTTGTCGGATTGGGCCACTTCTGGGTCAGTCCTTCCAGTGGTGTGGGGGCCAGGTCGCCGGTCGGAACGGCTCCTGGCACATCGGCATCCGCAGGACGGGTTGGCCGCGCGCGCGACGCGGCGAGCGTGCGTTCCGGGGTCCGGTCAGGAGGGTGGACGCCCCCGCCGTCCACCGCGGACCCTCGGCAGCCGAGCTCGGCCGTTGCCAGGAGTGTGAGCGTTAACAAACCCCGTCGTCAATCCCCTACGTACAAGTAGGTCTATCGATTGACACGTCCTGGAAACGCACATATGTTAACGCTCACCTTCCCCGTCGGACGGTCCTGCGGGCTGCCCTGTCGCGCCCCGCGACACCCCCCGGCGCGCCGACGCGACCTCCGGACGCGCCGGCGCGCGGTCCGCACGCCGGGCCGGATCGGACGCCCTGAGGAGGCGGTGTGGCGGCCACGTTCGGCATCTCCGAGTTGTGGGACCCGGCGGTCCGCCGCGACCCGCACGCCTTCTACGACCGGGTGCGGGACAACCCGGGGCCGGTCCTGCAGATCGATCCGGCCGGCAACCGGTTCTGGGTCGTGGCCGGACACGCCGACGTGCTGGCGGGACTGCGTCACCCGGCGATCGGGCACGAGGTCCACCGCCACCACCCCGGCCTGCCCGAGCCCGCCCGGCACCACCTGCCCGAGGTGGCGAGGATCGAGTCCCGCCAGCTCATCAACCTCGACCCACCCGACCACACCCGGTTGCGGGGGCTGGTCAGCGGCGCCTTCACCGCCCGGGCGGTGGCCCGGTTGGAGCCGTGGATCGGCGACCTCGCCGACCGGCTGGTCCGGGACGCCCGGCGGCGGGGCCGCATCGACGCGGTCACCCACCTCGCGGACCCGGTGCCGGTCAACGTCATCGCGGAGCTGGTCGGCATTCCCGAGGCGGACCGGTCACGCTTCCGCGCCTGGTCCGCCGCGATCGTGTCGGCCAGCGCGGACGGCCCGGCGGCCACCCTGGAGTTCGGCGCGTACCTCGACGAGCTGGCGGCCCGCCGCCGGGCGGCCCCGGAGGACGACCTCGTGTCCGAGCTCGTGGCGCGCTCGGACCAGGCCGACCAGCTCGACCGGGACGAGCTGGTGGCCCTGGTGCAACTGCTGCTCATCGCGGGGCAGGAGACCACCGTCGACCTGATCGTCAACGGCCTCCGCCTGCTGCTCACCCACCCCGCGCAGTGGCGGGCGCTGCGGGACGACCCGTCGCTGGCGGACGCGGTCGTCGAGGAGACGCTGCGGTTCCGGGGCCCGGTCGAGATCGTGCCACCCCGGTTCGCGTTCGAGGACGTCGCGCTGGCCGGCGGAGTGGTCCCCGCGTACGACCGGGTGGCGCTGTCGCTGTGGGGCGCCAACCGCGACCCCGCCGTCTTCGACCGGCCGCACGTGTTCGACATCCACCGCGGCGACGTCCGCCGGCACCTCGCCTTCGGCTACGGCATCCACTTCTGCCTCGGGGCGCACCTGGCGCGGCTGGAGAGCCGCATCATGGTCGAGCGGATCGCGCGGCAGCTTCCCGATCTCCGGCTCGCGGCCGACCCCGGCGCCCTCGGATCCTTCCGGCTGCACCAGGACGGGCTGCCGCTGGAGGTCTGAGCGCGCCCGGCGGGTGGCGGCCCCCCGGGTCGCCCGGACGCCTCGCGGCCGGTCGTGCCTGAGCGTCGGCGGGTTCGGGCAGCGCCGCGCAGGGCGCTGCCCGAACCCCCGGCTCAGAGCCGCACGTGCGTGCTGCCCTCCGGCACCGTCACCGTGCGGGGCTGCCCCTTGCCGGTGAAGACGCGGTGCGAACGGGTGGTCCCGGTGGTCGGGGCGGGGTTACAGGCGAGCGGCGAGGCGGTGGTACGCGGCCGTCCAGCGGAGTTCGCGCTGGAGGGCCTCGGGCGTGGTGCCGGCGTCGATGACGACGAGTTCGGTGCGCAGCATCTCGGCCAGTTCGCGGAACTCCTCGGTGCCCACCGCGCGGGAGAGGACGGTGTGGTGCGGACCGCCGGCGAGCAGCCAGCACTCGGCGGAGGTCGACAGGCTGGGCCGGGGCCGCCACACGGCGCACGCGACCGGCAGCTTCGGCAGCGCCTCGTCGGGCTCGACGACGTCGACCTCGTTGAGCGTCAGGCGGAACCGGTCACCCAGGTCGGCGATGCCCACCACCACGGCGGGGCCGGGTGCCGCGGTGAACCGCAGACGCACCGGGTCCTCCCGGTTGCCGATACCGAGCGGGTGGATCTCCAGGGTCGGCTTCCGGCCGGCGATGCTGGGGCAGACCTCCAGCATGTGGGCTCCGAGGATCTTCTCCTGCCCCGGAACGAGGTGGTAGGTGTAGTCCTCCATGAAGCTGGTGCCGCCGGGCCGGCCGGCCTCCATGGCCTTGGTGGTGCGGAGCATGACGGAGGTCTTCCAGTCGCCCTCGCCGCCGAAGCCGTAACCGTCGGCCATGAGCCGCTGCACGGCGAGGCCGGGCAGTTGGCGCAGGCCGCCGAGGTCCTCGAAGTTGGTCGTGAAGGCCCGGAAGCCGCCGTCGGTGAGGAAGGTCCGCAGGCCGGCCTCGATCCGGGCGCCGTAGCGCAGGGACTCGTGGCGGTCCCCGCCCGGGCGCAGCTCGGCCGTCACGTCGTAGCTGTCGAGGTACTCGGTCACCAGGTCGTCGACCACCGCGTCGGGAACCTGGTCGACCAGCTCGACCAGGTCGCTCACCCCGTACGTGTTGACGGACACCCCGAACCGCAGCTGCGCCTCGACCTTGTCGCCCTCGGTGACGGCCACGTCGCGCATGTTGTCGCCGAACCGCGCGAGCCGCAGCGTCCGCAGCTCGTGCGCGCCGAGCGCCGCCCGGGCCCAGGCGGCGACGCGTTCCACCACGCGCGGGTTGCTCACGTGCCCGGCGACGATCTTGCGGGCCACACCGAGGCGGGCCGTGAGGTATCCGAACTCCCGGTCGCCGTGGGCGGCCTGGTTGAGGTTCATGAAGTCCATGTCGATGGTGGACCACGGCAGCTCGGCGCCGGCCTGCGTGTGCAGGTGCAGCATCGGCTTGCGCAACGCGTCCATCCCGGCGATCCACATCTTCGCCGGCGAGAACGTGTGCATCCACGTGACCACACCGATGCACCGTGTCGCCGCGTTCGCCTCGAGCACCTGGGCGTGGATCGCGGCCGAGTCGGTGAGGACCGGCTTCCAGACCACCTTCGCGGGCACGACCCCGCTGGCGTCGAGCTGCTTGGCGATGGCCTGCGACTGTTCGGCGACCTGACGCAGCGTCTCCTCGCCGTACAGGTGCTGGCTACCGGTCAGGAACCACAACTCGGGGGCGTACTGGGGGTCAGCAGGCATGGGTGGATCTCCTCGCGTAGCCGGGCGGGTCAGCGCTGCCCGTAGACGTTCTGGTAACGGTCGTAGAGGGAGTCGATGTCGCGTGTGTCGATGGGCAGCGGCTGACCCAGCTGCCGGGCGATGTGGACGGTGCGGGCCACGTCCTCGCACATCACGGCGGCCTTGACGGCGGCCCGGGCCGTCGGGCCGATGGTGAAGACGCCGTGGTTGCGCATGAGCACGGCGGGCGACCGGCTGTGCGCGAGGGTCTCGACGATCCCGCGCCCGATGGAGTCGTCGCCGATGAGCGCGAACGGGCCGACCGGGATGTCGCCGCCGAACTCGTCGGCCATCATCGTCAGCACACAGGGGATCGGCTCGCCCCGCGCGGCCCAGGCCGTGGCGTACGTCGAGTGGGTGTGCACCACGCCGCCGACGTGGGGCATGTGGCGGTAGACGTACGCCTGGGCGTCGGTGTCGGACGAGGGGGCCAGTCCCCCGTCGACGACCCGGCCGTACAGGTCGCAGACGACCATGTTCTCCGGTGTCAGCCTGTCGTAGGCGACCCCGCTCGGCTTGATGACCAGGAGGTCGCGGTCCGGCACCCGCGCCGACACGTTGCCGGCGGTCCACACCACGAGCTCGTAGCGCGTCAGCTCGGCGTGCAGCCGGCACACCTCCTCGCGCAGGCTCCGGATCGTCGCGTCGACGTCGGCCAGGACGGTCACGTCAGCTCTCCTCTCGACCGGCGGAGATCCGGGCGGAACGGCGGATCTCCTTGAGCCGCTTCATGACGGGATTCGCTCCCCGGCCGAAGTAGTCGTGGAGCGTCAGGTACTCGGCGTACAGCGCGTCGTAGGCCGCCGCCCGCTCCGGGTCGGGCAGGTACGCGGCCCGGGTGACCCGGCCCATGGTCTTGGCCGCCGCGGTGATACCGGGGTACGCGCCGGCGGCGACCGCGGCGTGGATCGCGGAGCCGAGCGCCGGGCCCTGCTCGGAGGCGAGGACCGACAGCGGCATCCGCGTCACGTCGGCGTAGATCTGCATGAGCAGCCGGTTCCTGGTGAGGCCGCCGGCGACGATGAGTTCCTCGACCGGGACGCCGCTGTCGCGGAACGTCTCGAGGATCACCCGGGTGCCGTAGGCGGTGGCCTCGAGCAGCGCCCGGTAGGTGTCCTCCGGGCGGGTGGCCAGGGTCTGCCCGACGACGACCCCGGAGAGTTCGTGGTCGACGAGGACGGACCGGTTGCCGCTGTGCCAGTCGAGCGCCACGAGCCCGTGCTCACCCACCGCCTGGCGGGCGGCCCGCTCAGTCAGCAGGTCGTGCACCGAGATGCCGCGTCGCGCCGCCTCGGCCTCGTACGCCGCGGGCACGCCGGTCCGGGTGAACCAGCCGAAGATGTCCCCCACACCGGACTGCCCGGCCTCGTAGCCCCACAGCCCCGCGATGATCCCGCCGTCGACGACGCCGCACATGCCGGGCACCTCCCGCAGGACGGTGCTCGACATGACGTGGCACGTCGAGGTGCCCATGATGGCCACCATCTGGCCGGGCTCGGTGGCCTGGGCGGCGGGGGCCGTGACGTGGGCGTCGACGTTGCCGACGGCCACGGCGATGCCCTCGGGCAGGCCGGTCCAGGCGGCCGCCTGCGCGGTGAGCCGGCCGGCGGCCTCGCCGAGCTGGCCGATGGGATGTTCGAGCTTGTCGGCGACGAAGCCCGCGAAGGCGGGGTTCAGTCCGGCGAGGAACTCCGGTGACGGGTACGCGCCGTCCTGGAGGATGCCCTTGTAGCCGGCGGTGCAGGCGTTGCGGACGTACCGGCCGCACAGCTGCCACACGATCCAGTCGGCGGCCTCCACCCAGCGCTCGGTCGCCGCGTACACCTCGGGGTCCTCCTCGAGGACCTGCAGCGCCTTGGCGAACTCCCACTCGGAGGAGATGAGCCCGCCGTAGCGCGGCAGCCACGCCTCACCGCGCCGGCGTGCCAGCTCGTTGATGCGGTCGGCCTGCCCCTGGGCGGCGTGGTGCTTCCACAGCTTCACGTAGGCGTGCGGCCGGCGGGCGTACGCCGGCAGCTCGCACAGGGGGGTGCCGTCGGCCGTGGTCGGGAGCACCGTGCACGCCGTGAAGTCGGTGGCGATGCCGATGACGTCGGCCGGGTCGATCCCCGACGCCTCGACGGCCCGCGGCACCGCCACCCGCAGGACCTCGCGGTAGTCCTGGGGCACCTGAAGCGCCCACTCGGGAGGCAGCGTCTCCCCGGTGGGCAGGGCGTCGGTGACCACGGCGTGGGGATACTCGTGCACGGCCGACCCCAGCTCGGCGCCGTCGGAGACCCGGACCACCAGGGCCCGTCCCGACAGCGTGCCGAAGTCGACACCCACCACGTACCTGTCGTCGCTCATGTCTCGGTCCTTGTCGGAGTCGCGGTGCTCTCGCGCACCACGAGGGTGGGAACGACCAACGGCGACGGGTGCAACTCCACACCCCGGATCGCCTGCGTGACAACCTCGATCGCCCGGCGACCGACGGCCTCGAAGTCCTGCCGGATCGTGGTCAACGGAGGAATCAGATACGCCGCCTCCGGCACATCATCGAACCCCACCACCGAGATGTCCCCCGGCACCCGACGACCACACTCCTGCAACGCCCGCAACACACCGATCGCCATCTGATCATTGGCCGCGAACACCGCCGTCACCCCCGGCATCTCACAGATCCGCCGCCCCGCCACATAACCACTACGGGAACTCCAGTCCCCCGACACCGGCTCCACCGGACGCAGACCCGCCCCACCCATCGCCAGACGCCACCCGTCCACCCGCGCCCGCGCCTCCGCCCAGTTCAGCGGACCACTCACATGCACCACCTCACGATGCCCGAGCCCCAGCAGATGCTCCGTCGCCATCCGCGCACCCAGCACCTGATCCACCCCGACGGTCAGCGACGCCTTCGACAGATCCCCCTCCACCACCACGAACGGCACCCGCGACCGCTGCGTCCGCACCACCTCCAACGCCTCGTCATGACCGGCGATCATCACGATCCCCTCCACACCGACACGCATCAGATGCTCCGTGGCATCACTGAGAGCCTGCCGCGTCACCTCCGACAAACTCACCGACGTCGCGAAAAACCCCGCCGCCCGCGCCGCGTCCTCCACCGTCCGATGAATACTCATCGGACCGAACAACGTCCGGGCCGTACCGATGACGCCGATGATGCCGGAGCGCCCGCGCACGAGCGCACGGGCCGCCGTGTTGGGGCGGTAGCCGAGCCGTTCGATGGCCTGCAACACCCGCTCACGGGTCTCCGGTTTGATGCTGGACGAGCCGTTGATGACCCGGGACACCGTCTGATGCGACACGCCCGCCAAACGAGCGACATCCGCCATCACCGGCGCCTTGGCGGCGGACGTCGTCACGGCTGCCGCCGCATGAAGACCCGCTGCATCACGATGAAGAGGAGCAGCAGGGTGCCGATGGCGATCTTCGTCCACCAGGAGCTGAGCGTTCCCTGGAACGAGATCAGTGTCTGGATGACACCCAGGACGAGGACGCCGAGCAGGGAGCCGAGGACGTAACCGGCGCCGCCGGACAGCAGCGTGCCGCCGATGACGACGGCGGCGATGGCGTCCAGCTCCATCCCGACGGCGTGCAGGCCGTAGCCGGAGAGCATGTAGAGGCTGAAGAGCAGGCCGGCGATGGCCGAGCAGAGCCCGCTGATGACGTAGACGCCGACCTTGACCCGGGCGACCGGCAGACCCATGAGCATCGCCGAGTTCTCGTTGCCGCCGACCGCGTACGCCGTCCGTCCGAAGCGGGTGCGGTGCAGCACCCACACGGCGACCGCCACGATCGCCAGGGCGATCACCACACTCCAGGTGATCGAGACCGTGCCGGACAGCGGGATGGCGGCGGTGGCGAAGGTGCGGAAGGTGGGGTCCTTGATGGAGATCGACTCGACGCCGACGACGAAGCACAGCCCGCGGGCGAGGAACATGCCGGCGAGCGTGACGATGAACGGCTGGATCTCGAAGTAGTGGATGACCAGGCCCATGAGCAGGCCGAGCGTCGACCCCATGGCCAGCACGAGCAGCACCACGAGCGGGGCCGGGAGCCCGGCCTGGAGGCCGGCGGCGGTCACCATCGTCGACAGGGCGACGACCGCGCCCACCGACAGGTCGATGCCGCCGGTGACGATGACGAAGGTCATGCCGACGGCCAGGACGATGAGGAAGGCGTTGTCGATGAAGAGGTTGGCCACGACCTGGCCGGACAGGAAGCCGTCGTAGCGGGCGGTGCCCACCCCGAAGAGGAGCACGAACAGCACGAACGTGGCGATCACCGGGACGACGCGGCCGGGGACGGAGCGGCGGCCGGGGAGCGCGAGCGGGCTCTTGCCCTTGACGGGCGTCGCTGAGGTCGTCATGGCTGGGCCACCTTCTCCACCATCGCTGAGGTCGGGGTGTGCGTGCTCGGCCGCCCCGCGGCCTCGGCGTCGGGATCGGGGGGCGTGTGCCGTCGCCGGGTGCGGCGCAGCAGCACGGCCCGCGCCTTGGGCGCCTGCAGGAGGCACACCGCGATGACGACGACGGCCTTGAAGACGAGCGTGATCTCGGGCGCGATGCCCATGCTGTACACCGTCGTGGTGAGTGTCTGGATGATCAGGGCGCCGAGCATGGTGCCGGTGAGGCTGTAGCGGCCGCCGGCCAGCGAGGTGCCGCCGATCACCACGGCGAGGATGGCGTCCATCTCGATCCAGAGGCCGGCGTTGTTGGCGTCGGCCGCGCTGACGTTCGAACTGATCATCAGGCCCGCGACGCCCGCGCAGATCGCGGCGAACACGTAGACGGTCCACCGGATGGTGCGGGCGCGCAGACCGGCCAGGCGGCTGGCCTCGGGGTTGATGCCGACGGACTCGATGAGCAGGCCCAGGGCGGTCCTCCTGGTCACGAGCGCGACGAGCGCGAACACGGCGACGGCGATGAGGATCGAGACGGGCAGCAGCAGGAAGCCGGCGCCGACGGTGCGGTACGCCGGGTTGCGTACGGTGATGATCTGGCCGTCGGTGATGAGCATCGCGATGCCCCGCCCGGCCGTCATGAGGACGAGCGTCGCGATGATCGGCTGGATGCCCACGACGGCGACGAGGAACCCGTTCCAGAGGCCGAGGACGGCGCACAGCGCCAGCGCGATGCCCATGCCGGCGAAGGCCGCCCCGGCGCCGGTGGGGTCGCCCGCTCCCGCGATGTACGAGCAGGTGACCGCGCCGGAGATGGCCACGACCGCGCCGACCGACAGGTCGATGCCCCGGGTCGCGATGACCAGGCACATGCCGAGCGCGATGAGCATGGTCGGCGCGCCGTTCTTGAGGATGTCGACGAGGCTGCCGTAGAGGTGGCCGTCCTGGATCCGCAGGGCCAGGAACGACGGGCGTACGACGGCGTTGGCCGCGAGCAGCACCAGGAGGGCGACGAGGGGCCAGAGCAGGCCACTGGCGCGGAAGCGGTCCAGGGGGCGGGTGGAGGTCATGCCGCCACCGCCTCGGGACGCTCGTCGACGTGGGCGATGAGCCGCATGATGTCGTCCACTGTCGCGTTCTGGTCCAGCTCGGCGACCTTGGCCCGGTCCTTCATCACCACGACGCGGTGGCTCAGGCGCACCACCTCCTCGAGTTCGGCGGAGATGTAGACCACGGCCATGCCTTCCTGGGCGAGCTCGGCGACGAGCTTCTGGATCTGGGTCTTGGCCCCGATGTCGATGCCCCGGGTGGGCTCGTCGAGGATGAGCAGCTTCGGTTCGGTGACCAACCAGCGGGCGAGCAGCACCTTCTGCTGGTTGCCGCCGGAGAGCTTGCCGACGAGCGCGTCGGGGTTCGCCGGCCGGATGTCGAGCGCCTTGATCCACTTCTCGACGAGCTGGTCCTTGACCCGGCGAGGAATCGGGCGGGCCCAGCCGTTGGCGGCCTGCATGGCGAGGATCAGGTTGTCGCGGATGCTGAGGTCGGCCACCACGCCCTCGCCCTTGCGGTCCTCGGAGCAGAAGGCGATTCCGGCGGCGATCGCGGCGCGGGGGCCGCGCAGGTGCAGGGCCCTGCCGTCGACGGTCACCTGGCCGCTGTCGGGGCGGTCCGCGCCGAAGAGCAGCCGCGCGAGTTCGGTGCGACCGGAGCCGAGGAGACCGGCCAGGCCGACCACCTCGCCGCGGTTGATCCGCAGGTCGAACGGCGCGACCGAGCCCTTGCGACCGACTCCCCTGGCCTCCAGCACCGGAACGGTCGAGGCCTCCTCACCGGCCTGTCCGGCGAGCCGTTCGACCTCGGCCAGCGCGCCGAGTTCCCGGCCGATCATGAGAGAGACCAGGTCGAGGCGGCTGAGCTCGCTGGTGCGGTGCTCCCCCACCAGCCGGCCGTTGCGCAGCACCGTCATCCGGTCGGAGATCTCGTAGACCTGCTCCAGGAAGTGCGACACGAAGAGGATGGCGACGCCCCGGTCCCGCAGGTGGCGCATGATGCGGAAGAGTTCGGCGACCTCGTCCTGGTCGAGGCTGGAGGTCGGCTCGTCGAGGATGAGGACCTTGGCGTCCACGGCGACGGCGCGGGCGATCGCCACGAGTTGCTGGACGGCGATGGGGTGCTCGGCGAGGACCGAGCCGGGGTCGATGTGGAGGCCCATGTCGGCGAGCAGCTCGGCGGCGCGGGCCCGGGTCGCCCGCCCGTCGACGGCGCCGAAGCGCCGCGGTTCCCGACCGAGCAGGATGTTCTCGGCGACCGTCAGGTTGGGGCAGAGATTGACCTCCTGGTAGACGGTGCTGATGCCGGCCGCCTGGGCCTCGGCGGGCCCGGAGAACGACACCTCCCGCCCGTCGAGGGTGGTGACCCCGGCGGCCGGGGTGTAGACGCCGGTCAACGCCTTGATGAGGGTCGACTTGCCGGCGCCGTTCTCCCCCATCAGGGCGTGCACCTCGCCGGGGAACAGCCGGAAGTCCACCTCCTGGAGGGCCTTCACACCGGGGAACTCCACCGAGATCCCGCGCATCCGCACGAGCGGGGTGGGTTCGGCCGGTGCCTGCTTCGCGTCCACCGACATGGTGGTCCTCCATCACGTGCTGCGGGCCATGGCCCGGCCGCGGGGCCGGGCGCCGGGGTTGCGGCCCCCGCCATCGGTGTGATGGCGGGGTCACCGGTGGGCGGAGGTCCGCCCGGTCTCAGTACTTGCGGTTGGGCAGCTCGGCCTTCGCCTGCTCCTGGGTGAACGTCGTCTCCTCCGTCACCACGCGCTCGGGCACCTGCTCGCCGTTGACGACCTTCTTGGCGAGGTCCATGAGCTGGGGGCCGAGGAGCGGGTTGCACTCGACGATGAAGTTGATCTTGCCGTCGGCGAGGGCCTGCATGCCGTCGCGCACCGCGTCGACGGTGATGATCTTGATGTCGACGCCCGGCTTCTTGCCCGCCGCCTCGATGGCCTCGATGGCGCCCAGGCCCATGTCGTCGTTGTGGGCGTAGACCACGTCGATCTTCGGGTTGGACTTGAGGAAGGCCTCCATCACCTGCTTGCCACCGGACCGGGTGAAGTCACCCGTCTGGGAGGCGACGACCTTGATCTGCGGGGCCGCCTTGATGGCCTCGGCGAAGCCCTCCTTGCGGTCGATGGCGGGGGCGGCGCCGGTCGTGCCCTGGAGCTCGACGACGTTCACCTCGCTCTTGCCCGCGGACTCCTTGACCAGCCACTCGCCGGCCTTCTTGCCCTCCTCGACGAAGTCGGACCCGAGGAAGGTCTTGTAGAGCGACGTGTCCTCCGAGTCCACGGCGCGGTCGGTGAGGATCACCGGGATGTTGGCGCGCTTGGCCTCGAGCAGCACGGCGTCCCAACCGGTCTCGACGACCGGGCTGAACGCGATGACGTCCACCTTCTGCTGGATGTAGCTCCGGATCGCCTTGATCTGGTTCTCCTGCTTCTGCTGCGCGTCGGAGAACTTGAGCTCGATCCCGGCCTCCTTGGCCGAGTCCTGGATGGACTTGGTGTTGGCGGTACGCCACCCGGACTCGGCACCCACCTGGGCGAAGCCCATCGTGATGGTGCCGTCGTCGGATCCGCCTCCACCGGACGCGGACGAATCCCCGCCGCACCCGGTCAGGCCGACGGCCAGCACCACACCGGCGACGGCCGCGAGGAACCTCTTCGACATTGGACTGTCCTCCACCTTTCTGACGCCATGGTGGGCCCTCCCGTGCGGCCGGCCCTGACTCCGCCGCCTGGCAGCCACTGCCCATCTGGCGCAGAAGTGTGAGCGTTAACATCAGGAGATGTCAACCCCTCATGTCCTCTTTGTCAACGGGAGATATCAGCGCAGGTAGGACTATTGACACGATCGGAAGTCGTGCGTATGTTAGCGCTCACTTGCGGCCGTGTTAACGTTCACTTCGCCGGGCCCAACCCCGGCGGGCGTACGCGGAGCGCAGCTCAGCGCGCGGCCTCCAGCACCTGGCGCATCCGGTTGATCTCGGCCCCCTGCTCGACGACCACGCCGCTGGCCAGCTCGTTGACGATGCCGTCCACCCCGAGGGCCAGCACCTCCCCGGCCATGTCGATCGCGCCCTGGTGGTGGTCGGTCATCATGCTCACGAACATCCGGTCGAAGTCGGCGCCGCGCGCGGCGGTGAGGCGGTCCAGCGCCTCCGCCGACTGCATCCCCCGCATCGCGTGCTGGTGGTTCCCGCCGGACGTGCGGTCCAGGCCGCGGTCCGTCAACCAGGTCTCGAGCGTCCTGATCTCCGGCTCCTGAGCGGCCAGGATCCGGTCGGCGATGATCTTCAGCTGCGGGTTCCCGCTCCGCTCCCCGACGAGCCGGGCCATCACCAGCGCCTGCTCGTGGTGGGGGATCATCATCGTGACGAAGCGGATGTCGGCGTTGTTGTACGACGCGCGCGGCGCGGGCGTCATCTCGTTCGCCCGGCGACTCTCCGCCGGTTCGCCGGGACGCCCGGGCATCAGCACCGGCGCGGTGGAGTCCGGCAGGCCGGGCAGGTCGATCGACTGCGGCGCGTTCGTCCTCGCCGCCGGCCGCGGGTCACCGTCGGGCCACCAGACGGCGACCGCCGCCGCGACCGCGACGATCACGACGACGGCCAGCTCGACCAGCACGATCGTCCGCGACTGCCGGGAGAAGACCCGCATCCGTCCACCTGCCACCACTCGACTCCCGCCCTACGCCCGAGGTTGGCGGGATGGTAGCGCGGCGTTGACCAGCGACGGCAGCCTCACCGGTAGCGAAAAGGCTCGATTGCCTGACCTGCGGATATTTGAGCCGCCACAAAGTCGGCCGTGTTGCCGAAGCGTGATCTAAACCCACGCCGACTGAGTTTCGAGTCAGGGTTATCGTCCCGCTACCCATTGCTCACCCGCGACGAAGGGTGTCACTACATGTCCCAACCGATCCCCCGAGGGAGCAGGAAGCTGGCCGTCGGCCTCGCCGCCACCGGCGCCCTGCTCCTCACCGCCGTCGGCGCCGCGGCGCCGGCCAGCGGCGCCGACTCGACGGGAGCCGCAGACAACTGCGAGTCCTTCCGGGCCGCCGGAGACAACTTCGCCGAGTACTGCATCGCGGAGGAGGCGGCCAACGACGTGACCGCCGCCGCCGAGATCCCCGGCGTCGACGAGATCTCCAGCAGCGACAACATCCGGCAGATCGCCAACATCCCGAAGTTCGGCGGTTTCGCCAGCGAGGGCGCGTACAACTCGGACCTGGCCTTCCAGGGCAACTACGTCTTCGCCGGCAACTACGAGGGCTTCAACGTCTTCGACGTCAGCGACCCCACCTCGCCCGAGGTGGTCAGCCAGGTGGTCTGCTCCGGCTCGCAGGGCGACCCGTCGGTCTTCGGCAACCTGCTGTTCCTCGCTGTCGACGCGCCCCGGAGCAACGACTCGTGCAGCAGCACGAGCGCGTCCTCCGCCCTCGAGAGTTCCTGGGAGGGCATCCGGATCTTCGACATCAGCGACAAGGCGAACCCGCGGTACATCAAGTCGGTCCGGACCGACTGCGGCTCGCACACCCAGACGCTGGTGCCGAGCAAGGACGGCAAGAGCGTCTACGTCTACATCCAGTCGTACGGCCCGTCGAACGGCGCGTTCTACTGCAAGCCCCCGCACGACAAGATCTCGATCGTCAAGGTGCCGCTGGACAACCCGACCAGCGCCGCCGTGGTGGCCACCCCGGTCCTCTTCCCGGGCACCACCGGCGCCGGCTCCACGAGCGGCTGCCACGACATCACCGCGTACCCGGAGCTGGACCTGGCCGCCGGCGCCTGCATGGGTGACGGCGTCCTGTTCGACATCTCCGACCGCGAGAACCCGGTGGTCCTCAGCCAGGTCCGGGACACGAACTTCGCGTTCTGGCACTCGGCCACGTTCAACAACACCGGCACCAAGGTCGTCTTCACCGACGAGCTGGGCGGCGGCAGCAGCGCGATCTGCACCAGCAGCTACCGGACCAACCAGGGCGCCGACGCGATCTACGACATCGTGGGCTCCGGCGCCGACCGTGAGCTGGTGTTCCGGAGCTACTTCAAGATTCCGCGGTTGAACACGACCCTGGAGAACTGCGTCGCGCACAACGGCTCGCTGATCCCGGCCATGGGCCGCGACATCATGGTCCAGGCCTGGTACCAGGGCGGCATCTCGGTGATCGACTTCACCGACTCGGCCAACCCGGTCGAGATCGCCTACTGGGAGCGCGGCCCGCTCTCGGAGACCCGCCGCATCCTCGGTGGGGCCTGGTCGACGTACTACCACAACGGATACATCTACTCGAACGACATCCAGAAGGGCCTGGACGTCCTGAAGCTGGACGACCCGCGGACGAACAACGCCCGGGCGTTCTCCTTCGCGGAGCTGAACGTGCAGACCCAGCCCAGCTACCCGGCCTGCACCACCGTTCTGAGCACGCGGCAGAACGGCGGCCTCACGGTCAGCTCGGGCGTCACCTGCCTGGACGGGGCCACCGTGAACGGCGCGATCAAGGTCGCTCCGGGCGCGGGCCTGATCGCCTTCGACTCGACGCTCAACGGCTCCCTCCACGCCGCCGGCGCCTCCGTGGTGTCGATCGTGGAGAGCCGGGTGAACGGCTCGGTGGACGCCATCGGCGCCACCGTGCGCGACAGCGAGGTGAGCGGTTCGGTGCGGACGAGCTGATCGTCCGACCCGAGTGACACTCCGGCCCGGCGGGACTCCGCCGGGCCGGAGCCCACCTCGCGCCGTCACGGAGACTCAGGCGAGGTCGCGGCGTCTCCCGACGAGCAGGGCGACACCCACCGCGCCGGCGACGTACAGGCACAGGAGTCCGAACGCCACCGGCAGCGGCACGGTGCCGCCCAGGTGCGCGACCGTCGTGACGAGGCGGATCGGCAGGTAGTCGCCGATGCCGAGGGCCGTCCCGAGCAGCATCTCGACGATCTGCCACCCGATCACCGCCCCGACGGCGACGGCCGGGTGGGGCACCAGCACACCGACGGCGGCGCCCAGCGCGCTGAGGGCGGCCACGGCGGCGGTCACCGCCAGGACGCGCAGGACGGCGTCGCCCGGGCCGTCGAGCACGACGTCGCGCCCCAGGGCGATCGGTGCGGCCACGACCGTGGCCAGCAGCGCGGACAGCAGCCCGAGGACGGCGCCGACGCCGGCGAAGGCCGACACCTTGGCGGCGAGCACGGGGACGCGCCTCGGCACCGCCAGGTAGTCGAGCCCCACGGTCCGGCGGACGAACTCGCCGCCGACCAGCGCCGCCGCGAAGGCGGCCACGACCACGCTCACCACGGCGAGTGAGACGTCCATGAAGTCGACGATGCGCGTGTTGTGCTCCACGGGGTCCAGCGCGGCGTCCATCAGGGTGACGACAGCCACGACCGGCAGGACGAGGAGCACCACCCAGGTCGACCGGAGGGTGCGGAGCTTCATGAGCTCGGCGCGGGTCAGTGCGCTCATCGGATCGATTCCTTTCCAGCGGTGAGGCGGAAGTAGGCCTCTTCCAGCGAGGGCTCCTCGACGAGGAGACGGTCCACCCCGATGTCGTGGTCGAAGGCGACCCTCCCGACGGCGCGGGCGTCGTCGCCCCCGACGGTGACGGTGTCCCCGGCGCGCCCGAGGACCCGGTGGCCCCGTTCGGCCAGCAGGGCGGCGAGGCGGTCGGGCTCGGGGACGCTGATGCGCACCGTCCGGCCGCCCGCGAGCCTTCGCAGCTCGGCCAGGGGCTGCTGGACGACGAGCCGGCCGTGCGCGACGACGACGGCCTCGTCCACCATCAGCGCGAGCTCGGCCAGCCCGTGGCTCGACACGAGCACGGACCGCCCCTCGGCGGCGAGGCCGCGCAGGAACTCACGCAGCCAGCGGATGCCCTCGGGGTCGAGCCCGTTGGCGGGCTCGTCGAGCATCAGGATCGCGGGATCGCCGAGCAGCGCCGCGGCCAGGGCGAGCCGCTGGCGCATGCCGAGGGAGTAGCCACCCACCCGGCGGTCGGCCGCGCGACCGAGACCGACTCCGTCGATGACCGCCTCGACGCGTCGCGCGGGAATCCCGCCCTGGCGGGCCAGGATCCGCAGGTGGTTCCGGCCGCTGCGGCCCGGGTGCATGGCGCCGGCCTCCAGGACGGCGCCGACGGTGCCCAGCGGGTCGGTCAGCTCCCGGTAGGGTCGTCCGGCCACGTGCGCGCGGCCGGTGTCCGGCCGGATGTGGCCGACGAGGGCGCGCATGGTGGTGGTCTTGCCGGCGCCGTTGGGGCCGATGAAGCCGACCACGCGGCCGTACTCGGCGGTGAAGCTCAGTCCGTCGACGGCCTTGAGCCGACCGAACGTCTTCGTCAGGGTGTCGACCTCTATGGCGTACGCACTGCTCACGGGTTGTCTCCTTCTGGTGGGGGTGTCAGACGTTGCCGGCCGGCGGCGCGAGCACCACGCCGGGCGCCGGACGCGCGGCCCCGGTGGACGCGGTCCGCGGGGTACGGCGGGGCTCGCCCTTCGGACGCCCCCACCGGGTCCGGCCGCCGGGCTTGAAGACGGAGAGGATCACCGCGGTCCACAGCAGGGCGGCGAACAGCCCCATGGCACCGGTCAGCAGCAGCCCCGTCGTACCGGTCTCGATCACGCCGTCCGCGCTGCGGGCCTCGAGCTCCTCGATCCAGGGCCCCTCGAACGACGCGAGGAGCGGCAGGGCGAGCGCGATGGCCAGCTTGGCGAGCACCCACCAGTGCCGGAGCAGACCCCAGGGCGTGCCGAGTGAGACCACGACACCGGTGATGATCGACAGGAAGGCGCTCGGGATCGCGAGGAGAAGGTCGAACCGGTGCAGCATCAGGTAGGCGCCGTGCTGCGTCTCGTGGGTGTCGGCCGTCGCCCCGATGATCGCCAGCGCCAGCATGCCGGTGGCCACGCCCAACCAGCCGACCCCGATGCCGACGTGCAGCGTCAGCCACACCTTGCGCGACGTCCGCCCCAGCCGCGGGAAGCGGGGCCGCTGGCTGACCACGATCGCCGAGGACAGCGCCATGCCCAGCCACGGCAGCTCGTGGGCCAGCAGGAACAGGAACTGCGCCGGCACGAAGATCAGGTGGAAGACGATCAGAACCCGCCGGGCGTACGCGGCGGTCGCGGGGCGCCCCAACGCGAACCAGCCGACGATCGACAGCACGGCCGCGACCGCGTAGCCGTAGGTCGCCGCGGTCGTGAACAGCGGGTGGGGCGGGTCGGGGCGCTGCGCGGTCAGGGTGCCCGCGATGAGGGCGAAGGCTCCGAAGACGAGCTGCAGCCCTCGCGGGTCGAGGCGTTTTCTTCCCATGTGCCGAGCGTCGCCGTCGGCGGCCGCGCGGACATCGGCGGATCCGGGATGGCCGCTCGTCGGGTCGGTGAGAATCCGCGCAGGTGGCGTACAACTTTCGGCCGACGCCGGTGGCTGTCGGCGGACCCTAGGGTGGGAGCACGATGACCTCGCCTCGTCTGCACCAGGTGGTGCGTTGGTCCCGCCGCCGTCCGGTGATCGACGCGGTGGTGGCGTCCGCCGCGGCGCTGTGCGTGGCGACGGGCCAGTTCGGGGTCGACTTCTTCGGGCCCACCCTCGCCGGGTTCGAGCCGGGCCTTCCCCCGGCGTGGCTCGGCGTTCCCCTCGGCGTCGCGGTCGGCGTGCTGTCCTGGCGGCGCCGCCGGACCCCGGCGATCATGCTGGCCGGCACGCTCGTGGCCAACGTCCTCGTGCCGGCCCAGGTGGCCGTCATGCTGGCGCTCTACACGCTGGCCGACCGCACGACGGCGTGGCCGAAGGTCGCCGTCAGCATCCTGGTCTCGGTGGTCCTGGTCGGCGTCCCGATCTGGTGGTACGCCGGCGCGGACGGGGCCATCCCGGTCACCGTCGCGGTGTGCGTCGCGCCGGCGCTGCTCGGTCTGTACGTCGGCACCCGGCGCAACCTGGTCGAACGGATCCGGGAACGGGCCGAGCGGCTCGAACGCGAACAACACGAGCGGGTGGCGCAGGCCCGTAGCGACGAACGGGCCCAGATCGCCCGCGACATGCACGACGTCGTCACCCACCGGGTGTCGCTGATGGTGCTGCACGCCACCGCGCTGGAAGCGTCCGGGGGCGAGAACGCCGTGCGGATGGGGCGGCAGATCGGCGCGATCGGGCGCGCCGCGCTCGCGGAACTGCGCTCCCTCGTCGCGGTCCTCCGCGCCGACGACGACATGCCGCTGGCTCCGCAGGCCGGCCTCGCCGACCTGGCGGCGCTGGTCGACGAGTCCCGGCGGCTCGGCGTACCGGTCACCCTGGAGATGGAGAACGCCACCGGCGCGCGTCCGCCGCTCCTCGTCGAGCACGCCGTGTACCGCGTCGTGCAGGAGGCCCTGACCAACGTGCACCGGCACGCTCCGGGCGCCCGGACCCGCGTCCGCGTCCAGCAGACGCGGCGGTCGCTGCGGGTTACGATCAGCAACGGCCGCGGCCGGCCCACCCCCGGTGCGGCCCTGCCCGCCGGCGGCCACGGGCTGCTCGGCCTCGGCGAGCGCGTACGCCTGATCGGCGGGACACTCACCGCGGGCCCCACCGCCGACGGCGCGTTCGAGCTGGTTGCCGAGATGCCGATCGCACCCGAGGCGGACGATGACCGCACCGACTAGGACGCTGATCGTCGACGACGAGTGGATGGTGCGTGCCATGCTGCGCACCATCCTCGAGGCCGCCCCCGACATCACGGTGGTGGGCGAGGCCTCCGACGGCGCCGAGGCCGTCGAGCTCGCCCGGACGCTCCGGCCGGACGTGGTCCTCATGGACATCCGCATGCCGCGGACCGACGGGCTGACGGCGACCGGGCGGATCGCGAGACTCGACCGGCCGCCCTACGTCGTCGTCCTCACCACGTTCGACCTCGACGAGTACGTGCACACCGCGCTCCGCAACGGCGCCGTCGGGTTCCTGCTCAAGGACGCCTCGGCCGACGACATGCTCGCCGCCGTGCGCAGCGCGGCACGCGGTGACGCGATGATCTCGCCCCGGGTCACGCGCCGGCTCATCCGGACGTTCGCCGAGCCCACACCGGACCGTCGCGGCGACGCCGAACGGCGGCTCGCGGTGCTCACGGACAAGGAGCGGGAGGTGCTGGTCACCATCGGCCGGGGCATGTCCAACAGCGAGATCGCGGCGACGCTCTACATGAGCGAGGCGACGGCGAAGACCCACGTCAGCCGGATCCTGGCGAAGCTGGACCTCGCCAACCGGGTCCAGGCCGCGATCCTCGCCCACCAGGCCGGACTGCTCGACTGAGTGCCGCGCCCCATCCGGCGCGCGGGCGGCACCAAGCGCCTCGCAGCTGGCGGCCGGCGCGCCCGCTCCGTCAGGTCATGTCGTCACACAACCTCAACCAACGTGCCGGGGCGGGACAGCTAGCCCGCGCCGGGGCGGCGGGTCGTGCGGAACCGGCGCTGGTAGGCGGCGGGGCTGATGGACAGCTTCCGGGCAAAGACCCGTCGCATGCTCTCGTAGCTGGGGAACCCGGCGAGGGTCGCGGCCTGCGTCGCGGTGTGTCCCTGGTCGAGCAGTGCCCTGGCCATGTCGAATCGGATGCTCTCGACGTAGCGGGCCGGCGTCGTGGACAGCTCGTCGTGGAAGAGCCGGGTGAGGTGCCGGGGGCTCACGTTGAGGTGTCTCGCGAGTTCGCCGAGGGAGTGGTCCCTGCGGGGGTTCGCCGTCACCAGGTCGGTGATCCTGCGCAGAGCCGGCGAGCGGGGCGGCGGCCCCTGCAACGGCGCCGAGAACTGGGACTGGTCGCCCGCGCGCTGCATGTACACCACGAGGGCCCGGGCGACCTCGCGGGCCAGGTCGGGCCCGTGGTCCTCCTCGACGAGGGCGAGCGCCAGGTCGATGCCGGCCGTCACGCCCGCCGAGGTGTACGTGGCGCCGTCGCGGACGTAGATCGCGTCGGCCTCGACCCGGCACGTCGGGCACCACGCGGCGAGCTGGTGCGCGACCTGCCAGTGGGTGGTGGCCCGCTTCCCGTCGAGGAGACCGGCGGCGGCGAGGACGAACGCACCGGTGCAGACCGACGCGACCCGGCCGGCGGTGGCCGCCGGTATCCGCGTGGC
This sequence comes from Micromonospora globbae, assembly GCF_036184225.1. Classification (NCBI taxonomy): domain Bacteria; kingdom Bacillati; phylum Actinomycetota; class Actinomycetes; order Micromonosporales; family Micromonosporaceae; genus Micromonospora; species Micromonospora globbae. Next base: position 1,618,023 of record NZ_CP108084.1, on the reverse strand, counting down.
GTCCGCCAGGTCGCCGGGGACACGGGCGCGCGGGTAGCGGTCGGATCCGGCCACCAGCAGGGTGTCCGCGGCCGGCTCCGAGGCGACGGCGCCGTCGACGGCGATGCGGACCCCGAGGTTCGACGTGACGTCCGCGCCGGTCGGCGACAGGAACACGATCCGGTAGTCGGCGCCGAACCGGTTCGCCTCCTTGAACACCTCCGCGGGACCGGCGACGTCCAGCAGGGTCACCCCGTCGTAGACGAGGACCGCGACGCGGTGGGGGGCGCTGCTCACCACCGCGCCACCCCCGGATCGGCGCGTACCTCGGAACCGGGGTCCACGCGGCGACCTGCCGGACCCTGGCCGCCGCCCGGGCGGCGACGTGGGGGGCGTGACACCGTTCATTGGTAGCACGCTCCGCGCCGGCGACGACGGGGATCCCTCCCCGGGGGTGGCTTCGGACCGCCGGTGGCGGGTGGGGCGGTGGTGCGTCCTCGTCATGTCCGGATATCGGTGGTTCCTGGCCGGAGGAAGGCGGCACCGCGGCCGGGTCGGTGGGCAGCATGAAAGTCGCCCATCCGGGCCACACCACCAGCCACGCTCCTGGAAAGTCTGAGGTCATGCCAGAGGTCATCGCGGGACTGGAGATTCCTGAGACGGCGGCGGTCGCCGAAGCGACCCGGCTCGTGCGGGAGACGACCAGCCCTCTCATCTACCACCACTCCCGGCGGGTCTTCCTCTTCGGCCTGATGCACGCCCGCGCGCTCGGCGCGGAACCGGACCCGGAGCTGCTCTACCTGTCGGCCCTGTTCCACGACGTCGGCCTCGCGAACCCCTTCTCCGACGTCGAGCAGCGGTTCGAGGTCGACGGCGCCGACCACGCGCGGAGGTTCCTGCTGGAGCGGGGGTTCCCGACGGCCGCCGCCGAGACGGTCTGGACGGCGATCGCGCTGCACACCACACCGGGCATTCCCGACCGGATGGGTCCGGAGATCGCGATCACGCAGCTCGGCGTCCTGACCGACGTGATCGGCCTCGGTCTCGACGGGCTGGAGCGGGACCGGGTGGCGGAGATCGTCGCCGTCCACCCCCGCGGGGACTTCAAGAACGAGTTCCTGCGCGCCCAGTTCGACGGGTTCAAGGACCGGCCGGAGACCACGAACGGCACCGTGAACTCCGACATCATCGAGCACTTCATCCCCGGTTTCCGGCGTACGACGACGGTCGAGCGCATCATCGGCGCGCCCTGGCCGAGCTGACCGAACAGCCAGCAGACACCCAACCCGGCGGTCGGTGCGGCACGCCGAGCCGGCCACCGCTCCCGGAAGGACTCGCATGCGAGCGATCACCGTACGAGACCGTGACGCCGGCGTCGGCGGCCTCACCCTGACGGACATGCCCCACCCCCACGCGGCGGAGAACGACGTCATCGTGCGCGTGCACGCCGCGGGCTTCACCTCCGGAGAGCTCGACTGGCCCGCCACCTGGACCGATCGCTCCGGCCGCGACCGGACACCCAGCATCCCGGGGCACGAGCTGTCCGGAACCGTGGTGGAACTCGGCTACGGCACCACCGGCCTCACGGTGGGCCAGCGGGTGTTCGGGTTGACCGACTGGGCCCGCAACGGAACGCTCGCCGAGTACACGGCGGTGGAGGCGCGCAACCTCGCGCCCCTCGCGGCCGACATCGACCACACCGTGGCCGCCGCGCTGCCCATCTCCGGACTGACCGCCTGGCAGGGGCTCTTCGACCACGGCCACCTCACGACCGGACAGACCGTCCTCGTCCACGGCGCCGCGGGCGGCGTGGGCTCGATCGCCGTCCAACTCGCCCGCGAGGTGGGCGCCCACGTGATCGGCACCGGCCGCGCCGACCACCGCGAGGTCGCGCTCGACCTCGGCGCGCACGCCTTCCTCGACCTGGACGCCGACGACCTGCGGGACGCCGGCGAGGTGGACGTGGTCCTCGACGTCATCGGCGGTGACGTCCTGGAACGGTCGACCGAACTGGTACGCCCCGGCGGCACCGTCGTCACCATCGCCGCGCCGCCCACCGTGCGGCCGCGGGACGGGCGAGCGATCTTCTTCGTCGTCGAACCCGATCGCGCCCGGCTGGCCGACCTCGCCCAGCGGGTGCGCGCCGGACGGCTCCGGCCCGTCGTGGGCGCCGTGCTGCCGCTGTCCGAGGCGGCCTCGGCGTTCGCCGGCCGCCGCCGTACGCCCGGCCGGACGATCATCCAGGTCGCGGACGAGTCGGGGTCGCGGCACCCGTGACCCGGGTGGGGGTCACTGGTTGAGGTAGGCCAGGACGGCACGGACCCGGCGGTGCGCGTCGTCGTCCGGCGGCAGGTCGAGCTTCGCGAAGATGTTCGTGATGTGCTTCTCGACCGACACCGGCGCGAGGACCAGCGCGGCGCAGATCGCCGCGTTGGACAGGCCCTGGGCCATCAGGCCGAGGACCTCCCGCTCGCGCGGGGTGAGCGCCCCGACGCCGCTCGTGCGGCTGTTGCGGGTGAACAGCTGCCGGACCACCTCCGGGTCCATCACGGTGCCGCCGGCCGCCACCCGGTCGATCGCGTCGAGGAACTCGTCGAGCGCGGTCACCCGGTCCTTGAGCAGGTACCCGACCCCGCCCCGGCCGTCCGCCAGCAGCTCCGCGGCGTACGTCCGCTCCACGTACTGGGACAGGATCAGCACCCGCCCGTCCGGGTCCCGGGCGCGGAGGTGGAGCGCGGCGCGCAGCCCCTCGTCGCGGAAGCCCGGCGGCAGCCGTACGTCGACGACGGCCAGGTCCGGCCGGTGCTCGTCGTACGCGGCGAGCAGGTCGGGCGCGGTGTCCACCGCGGCGACGACCGTGTGACCGGTGTCGGTGAGCAGCCGCACGATGCCGTCGCGCAGCAGCAGCAGGTCTTCGGCGATCACGATGCGCATGGGAACTCCGCCCGCAGTACGGTCGGCCCGCCGGGCGGGCTGGTGATGGTCAGCGTGCCGTCGAGGGCCTCCACGCGCCGGCGCAGGCCGTCGAGGCCGGCGCCGGAGGGGTCGGCGCCGCCGCGGCCGTCGTCGGTGAGCGTCACGACGATCGCCGCGTCGGTCCGGGTCAGGTCGACGACGCAGGTGGCCGCGTCGGCGTGCTTGGCGGCGTTGGCGAGGCCCTCGGCGACGACGAAGTAGGCGGCGGACTCCACGGCCGCTGGGTACCGCGCCTGCCGGTCGCCGCGCACCTCGACGGCCAGCGGGCTGTCGGCGGCCAGCGCCGCGAGGGCCGCGTGCAGGCCGCGGTCGGTCAGGATCGGCGGGTGGATGCCGCGCACCAGCCGGCGCAGCTCGGCGAGGGCCTCGTCGAGCTGGCGCCGGGCCAGCTCGACGTCGGGTCCGGCCGCCCCGCCGGTGCGCAGCTTGCGGGCCGCGAGCGCCAGGGTCATGCCCGCGGCCACGATCCGGGCCTGGGCACCGTCGTGCAGGTCGCGCTCGATCCGGCGCAGTTCCGCGGCCTGGGCGTCGACCACCCGGGCCCGGGTCTGCGCGAGCCGGGCGGCCTCCTGGACCAGCTGCGCGTGCAGGCCGGGCGCCAGCAGCGCGCGGGCGGCGGCGGTCTGGGCGCGGGCCAGGGTGCGCAGCAGCCACACGGCCAGGGGCAGCAGCGCGAGCCCGATCAGGGTGAGCCCGAAGCGGCCCGGCGTGGTGGTGAGCAGCGGCTTCATGGGAAACGGCGCGTGCGGGTTCGGCACCGCCCAGGCCCACGCCGGCGCGGTGACGGCGCCCAGGTCGACGGCCGCGATCACCGTGCCGGCGACACCGCCGGCGAGGCCGATCGGGAACAGCACCACCAGCCAGGCCACGTCCCGCCAGGTGGCCGGCTGGCCGGCGACCGCGGCGACCCGCCGCCCCACGGTGTCGGCGGTGACCGGGACGTAGGGCGACGTGATCGGCCGGTCGAGGACCCAACCGGCCCGCCGCCGCTCCAGGGTGGCGAGCCGACGGGTGACCCAGGCGGCGCCGAGGAAGGCCGGTCCGCCGAGGTGGGTCACGGCGAGCAGGCCGACCACCAGGGTCGCCGCCAGGGTCCAGACGAGACCCACCACCCCGGCGGGCACACCGCTGGCCAGGTATCCCAGCGCCCGCCCGGTCGTCCTCACCGGCACCAGGATAGCCACCATGATCAGCGACCGTCGGCCACGGCGGGCAGCGCGCGGCGGCGCAGGACCAGCCGGATCGGCAGGGCGCCGGCGACCATGCCCAGGGCCGCGACCCCGGCCAGCATGCCGGCGTACGTCACCGGGTCCACGATCAACCGGAAGACCCCGTCCTGGGCCGTGCTGAACGCGCCCACCACGATCCCGGCGACCGCCGCGCCGAGCAGCAGCCCGACGGCCACGGTGATCGCCGCCTCGCCGGTGACCATGCGGTGCACCTGGCCGGCCGTCGCCCCGGCCAGCCGCAGGTCGGCGTACTCCCGCCGGCGGGCCGCGGTGGCGATCGCGAACGTGTTGACCACGGCGATGGCGGTGAAGCCGAGGGAGATGACCACCATCAGTTCCCAGGCGCCCTGCTGGTTCTGCGCGTCACCGGCGCGGACCGCCTCGGCCGTCGGGGTGACCCGCAGCGCCGGCCACCGCTCCCGGATGCGGGACGCCACGTCTCCGTCGTAGCGCAGCGCCACGGCCGCGACCAGGCCGCGCGGGTCGTGCGCGGCGACCAGGCCGGCGGGCAGCGCCATGTCGCCGAAGCCCCGGGCCCGCTCGTACACCGCGGCCAGGCGCAGCGTGACCTGGTACCCGTCGGCCAGCCAGATCGGCACCTCGTCGCCGACCCGCCAGCCGTACTGCCGCACGAGGTAGGAGCTGGCCGCGAAGGTGTCGTCGCCACCGATCCGCCCCTCCCGGACGCCAAGGTCGATGGCCGCCTCCCGGCCGGCCAGGAACAGCCCCTGCGAGGGGTGGTCCTCCGGCTTGCCGCCCTGCGCGACGATCGCCCGGGTGGGCAGCGTCGCGGCGGCTCCGGTGACGCCGGGCAGCGCGGCCAGGTCGCCGACCGCGTCCAGTGGCAGACCGGCCGGGCCGGTCACCTGGCCGGTCGCGGGCGCGTTCCGGGCGGCGTGCTCGTCGGCGGTGAGCCTGCCGAGCAGCGAGCTGTTCAGCAGCATCGTGGCGTTGACGGCGAACATCAGCACCAGTGGCACGGCGACGGCGGCGACGCGCCGGCTCTCCACCCGGGCGACCGTGCCGGCCAGCCAGCCGGTCACCCCGGCGACCCGCGTCAGGCGGCCGACGACGGCGGTCAGGGCGCGCACCAGCACCGGGCCGAGCGCGGCCACCGCGCACAGCAGCAGCGCGGACGACACGAAGCTCATGCCCATGCCGAGCGGCCCGCCCAGCGGCACGAAGCTGAGCACCGCGACCGCCCCGCCCGCGGTGACCAGGGCGGCGAGAACGCGGACGAGTAGGCCGCCGCGCGGGGCGGTGGCGGTCTCGACCAGTGCCTGCGTCGGCGCGATCCGCACCGCCCGCCGGCCGGCGATCCGGGCCGCGACGAACGTCACGAGCACGCCGGCCGCGGCCGCCCCGCCGAGGACCAGGACGTTCACGCCGACGGTGAACTGCGCCGGCACCGCGCCGAGGGCGCGGAACCGGGCGGCCACCACCCGGGCCACCACGACACCGAGCGGCATCGCCGGCACCGCCGCGACGGCCGCGAGCACCACGCTCTCCAGCCCGAGCAGGCGGCGCAGCTGCCCCGGGGTCGCCCCCGCCGTGCGCAGCAGGGCCAGCTCGCGCAGCCGCTGCCGCACACCCAGCGCGACCGTGCCGGTGAGCACGAAGACGGCGGCGAACGCGGTGATCCCGATCGTGAAGCCGAAGATGGAGATCGGGCCGATGTAGTCCGGCAGCGCCCCGGGCAGGTCACCGCGCACCTTGTCGGCGCCGGTGAGCAGGGTCGCGTCGCCGGCCACGGCGCGTACCGCCGCCGCGAGCGCGGCGGGGTCCGCACCCGGCGCGGCGAGCACTCCGATCGCGGTGGGACCGGCCAGGCCGGACACGGCGGGGACCTCCCGGTCGGCGAGGAACACGGCGCCCTGGGCGGGCAGGCCGTCCCGTCCGGCGGGAGCGGCGACGCCGGACACGCGCAGCGTCCGTACGCCCGTCCTGGTCGTGATCGGGACCTGGTCCCCGGTGGAGAGGCCGCCGCGGGCGGCCAGGTCCGCGTCGACCACCACCTCGCCCGCCGCCGGCGGGCGGCCCTGCTCCAGGGTGTACGGGGTGAGCGCGGCGGACGCCCACCCGTGGCCGACGACGGGGGCGCCGTCCTCGCCCCGCACCGGGAACGCCACCGGGAACGCGTAGTCGGCGACCGCGTCCGCGACCCCCGGCACCGCGGCGATCCGCCCGGCCAGGTCGACCGGCAGCGTGCCGGCGCCGGTCAGCCGCTCGCTCTTGGTCTTCGTCTTGACCTTGTCCTTCTTCTTCCTGACCGTCTGGAGGGTGACCTCGCGATCGCCGGAGAGCACCACGGCGGTGGCGGCGAACCGATCGGCCGGCGGCTTGGCGGTCAGCACCGAGAAGAGCAGCAGGCCGGCGCCGGCCAGCAGCGCCACCGCCAGGAAGGCCGCGAGGAAGGTGCCCAGGTACGCGCCGCGGTGCCGGCGCAGCGAGCCGAGCGCGAGCCGCATCATCGGGCGCTCACCGCCGTCATCTGCGCCGCCACCTTCTCGACCGTGGGGTCCGCCAGCTCAGCCACGATGCGGCCGTCGGCGAGAAAGACGACGCGATCCGCCCACGCGGCGGCGGCCGGGTCGTGGGTGACCATGATGACGGCGGTGCCGAAGCCGTCCACGGCCTCGCGCAGCAGCGCCAGCACCTCGCGTCCGGTGGAGAGGTCGAGGGCGCCGGTGGGCTCGTCCGCGAAGATCACTTCCGGGCGCCCGGCCAGCGCCCGGGCGAGCGCGACACGCTGCCGCTGGCCACCGGAGAGCTGGCCCGGCCGGTCGTTCTCCCGGCCGGCGAGCCCCACCCGCCGCATGACCTCGCGCGCCCAGGAACGATCCGGCCGCACGCCCGCCAGCCGCTGCGGCAGCAGGACGTTGTGCCAGACGGACAGCGAGTCCATCAGGTTGTACGACTGGAACACGAAGCCGACCCGCCGGCGCCGCACGGTGGTCAGCTTCGGCTCGCGGAGCCCGCTGATCTCCTGCCCGGCCAGCAGCACGCGTCCGCTGTCCGGCCGGTCGAGGCCGGCCGCGCAGTGCAGCAGCGTCGACTTCCCGGACCCGGAGGGGCCCATCACGGCGCAGAACGTGCCGGCGGCGAAGCCCACCGACACACCGTCGAGGGCGCGCACGCCGGCGCTGCCCGGGTAGCTCTTCGTCACGTCGAGGACCTCGACGACCGTTGGTGTCATGGTGATCAGCCTGGTCGGCGGAGGCGCCGCACGACACATGGCGACCTTGGATCCTCGGGGTAGGGCCAGCCCTACCGTAGCCTGGCAGGCGCCGACCGCCCTGGCCCCACACCGGAGGACACGACCGTGATCACGACTGCCGACGAGGAACTCCTGCGGCGTGCCATCGCCATCGCGGCGCACGCCGTCACCCTGGGCGACGCGCCCTACGGCTCGCTGCTGGCCGGGCCGGACGGCACGATCCTCGCCGAGGCGCACAACACCGTACGGCGCGACGACGACATCAGCGCCCACCCGGAACTGAAGCTCGCCCGCTGGGCGGCCCGTGAACTGGACCCGGAGACGGCGCGGCGCACGACCATGTACACGAGCTGCCAGCCGTGCGGCATGTGCGCGGGCGGCATCGTCCGCTCCGGACTGGGCCGGGTCGTCTACGCACTGGCCACCGAGCAGCTCGTCGAGCTCAACCCGGCCTCGGGCGCCTGGCCGACCGTGACGCAGGACGGTCCCGCGCTGTTCGACGAGGCGCGCGTACCCGTCGAGGCCTACTACCGCGCCTGAGAGCGGCGCCGCTCCCCCCGGCAGGCGCGTGCCCGTCCCGCGGCGCGGCCGCGCTTGACCTTGACATAGTGACAAGGTCTTCACTGGGCCGCGGAGGTGGTCCCCATGACCGTGCCGGCGGAGGACGCGAACACGGCGCGCACACTCCAGGGGCTGGCGAACAGCAGCTCGTCGGTGCGGCTCCAGGCGGCGCTGGCGGCCGGCACGACCCCGGCGGAGCGGCTCGTCGGCCCGCTCGTCGAGCGGTGCGCGGTCGAGCCCGACTTCTACGTGCGCGACATGCTCACGTGGGCGCTCACCCGTCACCCGTCGTCGGTGACGGTGCCGAAGCTCGTCGACGAACTCCGCTCCGAGCGGGCGCAGGCACGGAGCCAGGCGTTGCACACACTGTCCAAGATCGGGGACCGGCGGGCGTGGCCGGCCATCACCCGGGCGCTCCTGACCGACGCCGACGACGAGGTGGCGCGCAGCGCCTGGCGAGCGGCCGTCGTCCTCGTGCCCGAGGGTGCGGAAGCCGGGTTGGCCGCAGTGTTGGTGACACAGCTCGGGCGCGGCGCACGCGAGACGCAGTTGAGCCTCAGCCGCGCGCTGGTCGCGCTCGGTGAGGTGGTCGTGCCGTCCCTGCGCGCCGCCTTGACGCATGCCGACCCTCGGGTGCGCCAGCACGCGAGGGCCACGGAACGGCTGCTGCGCGACCCGGACGCCGGGTTCGAGTTCGCGATCGAGGAGGCGAAGCGCGTCGTGGCCCTCGGCCCGACCGCCCAGGAGGGGTGACAGGCAGTGTTGATCGGTGACGTGGCACGACGCTCCGGGGTGAGCGCCCGCATGCTCCGGCACTACGAGTCGCTCGGCCTGGTCCGGCCGACGGGGCGCACCGGGTCCGGTTACCGCGAGTACTCGGGCGAGGACATCCGGCGCATCTTCCACATCGAGAGCCTGCGGTCGTTGGGGTTGTCGCTGCGCGAGGTCGGACGGGCGCTGGACGATCCCGGTTTCACGCCCTCGGCGCTCGTCGACGACCTCGTCCGCCGGACGCTCGCGCGCATCGCGGCGGAGACGGAACTGCTCACGCGTCTGCGCCGGATCGGCGCCGCGGAACCCGCCGACTGGGAGGACGTCCTCCACGTCGTCGCGCTCCTCCAGGCCCTCGCGTCGGACAGCGCCGGGCAGCGCCAGCGCGCCGCCCTGTCCTCGGTCGACGGGGTCCCGGTGCCGGTGGACGCCCTGGTCGAGGCCGCGTTGCACGAGACGGACCCGAACGTCGCCGGTGCCCTCCGATGGGCCCTCGCGCAGTCGGGCGACAGCGCGGTGGCGCCGCTGGCCGAGGGCCTCCGCTCGCCGAAGGCCGAGGTGCGGGAACGGGCGGTGCGGGCCATCGCCGAGATCCCGACCGACGAGGCGACGACACGACTGCGGGACGCCCTCACGGACTCCGACGTGGCGGTCCGCAGGTCCGCGGCTCTGGCGCTCGGGTCGCGTCGGGTGCCCGACGCGATCCCGACGCTCGTCGACATGGTCGTCGAGGAGGCGAACGACGTCGACGCCGCCGACGCGCTGGGCACGCTGGCGGGCGACCCCGCGGTGGCGGAGCAGATCGCCACCAGGATCGCCGACCGCCTCACGCACGGCGCCGTCGGACCGCCCGCGCGTCGGCGGCTGGCGCAGGCGCTCGCGGACATCCCGGGGGCCACGGCGTCCCGGGTCCTCGCCGACCTGTCCCGGGACGAGGACCGTGCCGTCGCGCTGACCGCCACGTACGTCCTCACGCTGCGCGACGCACGATGAGCGACGCCGCCCGAGCCGCCGTCAGGTGTGCGGGGTCGCGGCGCCCGACGGAGACCGGGGCCGCGACGGCGGGGGCCGCACCGGATGCCCGGTGCGGCCCCCGCGCCGGTCGCACGCTCCGCGCCCGGACGGCTGCCCGGCAGGGTGCCGGGCAGCCGCCGCCGGTCAGCCCTTCTTCGACACCCTCAACGGGAAGGTGGGGGCGCCGATGCTGTCGAGCGTGATGGTGTTCGCCGCCACGTACCGGTCCAGGTACGGCGACCGGTCACCCTGGGTGGGCCGGTCGGACCGCGGGTCCTGCACCTCCAGGGCGAGTCGCGCGTCGGTGACCGTGACGGTCTGACCGGAGGGAACGGGTCGCCACCCCCTCGACATGATGGTCCCGATCTGCACGCCCAGCCGGTGCCCTCGCGCGAAGGTCCAGTCCGTCGCCTTGAGGGCGAACGAGGTGGACCCGCTGGCGTCGAGCACGGCGACGTTCTCGTTGAACATCGTCGCCGTGCCGTCCGGAGCGACGTCCCACAGCCGTACCCAGACGTTGCCCTGCCCCCTGGTCTTCAGGGTGATCTCCGGCGTGCCGGTGAGCCGCACCTGCGTGGCGGCAGGCGTCGAGAAGGTCCAGTAGCTGTTGCCGGGCGCGTCGGCGCTGAGCGCCTCCGTCCGGGCGGTCGGCAGTGAGCCGGCCTCCGGCGCGTACTCGATGTCCCAGCCGTCGGCCTGCGACGTCGTCATCGGCTGGGCGGTGCGCTGCGTCTGGCCGCCGTCGTCGACGTACCGCCCGGGCGACAGCCGCGCCCTGTACGAGTCGTTGACCACCGGCCAGGTCCGCTGGGCGCGCCAGTTGCCGAGGCTGTCCTCGACCGAGAACGCCGGGTCGGTCACCGCCGGCCTGATGCCGCGCAGGTGCTGGTCGTAGAAGCGCATCACCTCGTCGAACCAGCCCGCCCGACCCATCTTGAGCCGGCCCTCGGCGTCGGTCTCGTTGCCGCGCACGTGCTCCCACTGCCCGAGCCACCCGCGTTCCGGACCGTGGTGGTTGGCCAGGTACTTCTGCATGTCCTCGGGCTTGGTGTTGTCCTCGATGAAGCCCGACGTGACGAACAGCGGCGTGTGGGACCCGGCGGCCCGCGAGGCGAAGTCACGGACACGCCAGAACTCCGACTTCGGGTCGGGGTTCTGCGTGTTGGTGCGGTTGTCGATCTCGCACTCGGGGTGGTTCTTCTCGTACTCGGCGTTCGCCCTGTAGCGGTCGCTGTCGTCGGCGAGCGGCGGCATCGTCGCGATCGAGTAGTAGCTCCGGGGGCTGCTGGTCGCGTTGGAACGCGGCACGCCGTTGCTGAACAGGTAGTTGTACCGGTTCCACGTCGGCTCCTGCGCGACGATGGCCCGCAGCGGCTTGAGCTTGAGGACGTTGGCCGCCAGCCCGGTGTTGGCGTCGTACGACTTGCCGTACATGCCCACCTTGCCGGTCGACCACGGCTGCCTCGCCGCCCACTCGACGGCCGCCTTGATGTCGGCCTGCTCCCCCGGCCCGAGGAAGTCCAGGCAGCCCGTGCTGCCGCCGAAGCCGCGCAGGTCGACCATCACGAAGGTGTATCCGCGCTCCATGAGCCGCGCGCCGTCGATGAAGTCCTGGAAGCGCGCCGACGGCCCGACCCGGTCCCACCCGCCGGGCGACGTCTCCCCCGCGTGCGAGAAGTACGGGCCCACCGACAGGATCACCGGCGTCTTCGCGTGCGGCGGCAGGTGCGCCGGGCGCAGCACGTCGGCGTGCAGCTCGACGTCGCTGCCGTCCGAGGACGGGAAGTACGCCTCCGTCCACGCGGCTCCCTTGGGAACGCGCGGGTTCTCCTCGTGGGTGATCGGGGCGTCGGCCGCCGCGGACGCCGGAGCGGCCTGCGCCACCGAGGGCAGGCCCGTGGTGAGGCTCGTGATGATGGCCAGTGCACCGGCCGCCGCGACGGGCGAGACCACCCTCCTCCGAATGTTCATCCACTCTCCACCTAACTCCAGACGAGATCGCCTGGTCAGCCACCGAGGCTAGCGATCATCGCCGCACATGGATCCCTGAGTTACCTCCCCGTGACCTTTTCTCCGGGGCACGGGCCACTCGGGACGGTGCGTGCGTGAGGAGGGCGGCGGAGGCGGGCGGCGCTGGCGGTGGAGGGTGCGGATCGCGGCGGTCAGGCGCGGAGATCCGTGGAGGTCGCCGGCTGGCGGGTGGCGAGGACCGGCGGCGGCCGGTCCGGGTCCGCCGGCGGGACGTCGTCGAGGTAGGGGTCCTCGTCGTGGCGGGGACGCAGGCTGTGCGAGGTGACCGTGTCCACCGCGGTGCCGACGGTCTCCGCCGGGCGGTACCGCAGCGTGGCGGCGGACCTGCTGGAGCAGAGGATGACGCCGGGACGCCACGAGTCGTCCCGACGTACCCACACGCGGTCGCCCACGCCGAACTCCTGTGCCGAGGCTGGGGACGTCGTCGGATGGTCCTGTGGGCGCAGCGGTGGCGCGGACATCGTCGCCCTCCTTGGTTCCACTGTGGCGGGTGCGCACCGATGAGCATGGCAGCGCAAGCCGCACCGTGCAAGATTTCACGGAGACGACATGTCACGGTGAACTCGTGCAGCCGAGCGGTCATCAGTTACTCTACGTGCGGCGCGATCTTCGAGTGAGGGCGCGCATCCAGGACGCGAGGGTCAGAGAATGGCTGATGTGCTGGGGAAACGTTCCCGATTGACCCTCGCCGCTCTCCGCGGCCGGTCACCCAAAGTGATCGCGTCGTGTGTGATTGCACAGGGGCAAGCAACGTTCGAGACGGCCGGAAACGACCGTCCACAGAGGAGCAACTGATGCCTGACAGCGATGGGTGGATGATGTCCAGCAGGTCGACGGGCAACGGTGGCAGTTGTGTCGAGGCTCGCCGTCACGCCGGGATGATCGAGGTGCGCAACAGCAAGAACCCCGCGGCCGGCATCGTGCGGTTCACTGTCGAGGAGTGGGACTCGTTCCTCTACGGCGCCAAGCGGGGAGAGTTCGACCGCTTGCTGGGCTGAGATCGCGGTCGGACGACGTCGCTCGTCCGCCCACGACGACAGGCACGACGGAGCCCGCCGGCTTCCACCGGCGGGCTCCGTCGGTCGGTCGCGACTAGGTCGTGTCTCGAAGTGCGCGTAGCCATTCGTTGATGGCGGTGACGTGGATGGTGGCTTCGTAGCGGACGGCCAGCTTGTCGTACCTAGTGGCCAGACCACGGTGGCGTTTGAGCCGATTGATGCCGCATTCGACGGCGTGGCGCTGCCGGTAAACCTCCGGGTCGAAGGCAGGTGGCCGGCCGCCTGCGGAGCCTTTGGCGCGGCGGTGCGCGTCCTGATCGACCTTGCTGGGGATGCATGCCTTGATCCCCCGGCGGCGCAGGTAGGCGCGGTTGGCGCGGGACGTGTAGGCGCGGTCGGCGATCACCCGGTCTGGTCGCACGCGAGGCCGGCCGGTGCCAAGCCGAGGCACCCGGATACCGGCCAGCACCCCAGTGAACTGCGGGCTGTCACCGCGGTGCCCCGCGGTGAGCAGCATCGACAACGGCTTGCCGCCCTGCTCGCAGGCCAGGTGCAGCTTCGTGGTCCACCCGCCGCGGGAACGCCCGAGGGCATGGTCGGCGGGCTCCGTCGCCACCCCACCGGGCGGTTCGATCTGCTGCTGTGGGCACCGGCGTGCGCCGGCGGCGTGCTGGTGGGCCCGAGCGATAGTCGAATCGACGCTGACATCCCAGGTGATCAAGCCAACCGCGTCGGCGCGGGCCTGCAATCCGGTCACGATCTGCTGCCAGACCCCGGCCCGCTGCCAACGCCGGAACAACGCGTATACCGCTTGCCAGGAGCCATAACACGCCGGCACGTCCCGCCACGGCGCACCGACCCGCACCCGCCACCGGATGCCGTCGATGAGCTGCCGCTTGCTCCACTGCGACGGTCGACCCGGCCGCTTACCCACAGGCAGCAGCGACGCCAGCACCGCCCACTGCGCGTCGGTCAGGTCGTGCCGCCTCGTCACCGCTATGGTGGCCACGAGGTCTCCGGTATTCAGGTTCTTCTTGGTCGATGAACCCTCTACCGGAGACCTCGCCATCTATCGACCACCGACACGCCGCACCCGACTTCGAGACACTGCCTAGGGGATCCGACCGACTCCGCCCAGCCCTGAGCTGAGCTTCGGGTCGTCGGCGAAGTACTGCGGGTCGTCCGGAGCCGGCCGCCACAGTGGAAGCCAGACCAGGCCCGGCTCCACCAGGTCGAGCCCGGTGAAGAACCGCTCGACCTGGGACCGGGTGCGCAGGCCGAGCGGCGTCGCGGTCTTCCGCCGGTAGATGTCGTGGGCGACGTCCAGCTCGTCCTGCTCGTGCGGCGCGTCATCCGCTGTCGCGTGCGACACGAGCAGGTAGCTCCCCGGCGCGAGCGCCGCGCGCAGCTGCCCCACCGCGTCGTACGCCACCTCGTCGTCGGGCACGAAGTGCAGGACGGCGCCGAGCAGCAGGCCGATCGGCCGGGTGAAGTCGAGCATCGACGTGACCTGCGGGTGCGACAGGATCGACCGGGGGTCGCGCAGGTCGCCCGTGATGGCGGTGGCCAGCTCGTTGCCCTCCAGGAGCTCCAGGCTCTCCGCGACCGCCACGGGGTCGATGTCCACGTAGACGACGCGCGCGTCGGGCGCGACCTGCTGGACGATCTCGTGGACGTTGCCCTCGGTGGGGATGCCCGAGCCGACGTCGAGGAACTGCCGCACCCCGGACTCGGCTAGGTGGCGCACGGCACGCCGCAGGAAGGCGCGGTTCGTCCTGGCCAGTTGCGGACCCAGCGGCAGCACCTGGAGCATCGCCTGCGCGGCCTCGCGGTCGGCCGGGAAGTTGTGGGTGCCGCCGAGGTAGTAGTCGTAGATCCTGGCCGCGGTCGCCGGCTTCGCCTCGCCGTCGCCACTCACACCAGTCATGCCGCCTCTTTCGTGGGTAGTAGTGGTACCGCCCCGGCCGTCAGGGGCCGGGCGTGTCGTCCGCGGGCTACCGGTGCTCGTCCAGCGGAACGGCTGCGTCGTGGACGAGCTGGAAGATCCGCCGGTACTCGTCCACCTCGTGCGGCTCCTCCAGGTAGAGCGCGCCGACGTGGGACTCCAGGTAGACCGTGTCCGGGTCGTCGGGGTCGTCGAAGTCCAGAATGCGGAACGCGCCGGCCATCGCCGCGTGCGCGCCGACCGAGAACGGCAGGATGCGGATCTCCGCGGCGCCGCTCGCGGCCACGTCCCACAGGTGCTTCCGCTGCTCCTCCATGACCGTCTCGCCGCCGACCGGCCGCGCCAGCACGTTCTCTCCGAGGACGAACACCAGCCGCGGCGCGGGACGGCGCGCGAACAGCGCCCTCTGCCGCTGCATCCGCAGCTTGACGTGTCGCCGCGCCGTCTCGTCGTCGGTCACCCCCTCGGCCGCGAACACGGCCAGCGCGTACCGCTCGGTCTGCAACTCGCCGGGGATGATCTCGCCGTAGTAGGTGTGGATCCGTGTGGCGCTGGCCTCCAGGCCGACGTAGAGCTTGAACCAGTCGGGGATCACCGGGTTGGCGTCCCACCACTCCTCCTGCGAGGTCCCCAGCGCCAGTTCGGCGAGGACGTCGGTGACGCTCTGGTCGACGCCGTACAGCCAGCACAGCGCCCGCACGTTCGCGGGCGTCACCGGCACCTTGCCCGTCTCGATCCGGTGCAGCGTCGGCTCGGAGATGCCCAGCCTCGCCTCGGCCACCTCACGCCGGGTCTTGCCGCTGGCCTGCCGGAGCCGGGTCAGACGTCGCCCGAGGGTCCGCCGTACCACCCGCTGACCTGTGATCGGCATGCCCGCCTCCCGCCCACCGAGCCGGTCCACCTGAGACGATCCGAGACCTTACCGCCTCCGCGTCGCCGGCGGGCGTCCCGTCGCCGGCGGGCGTCTCCACCGCGAACCGCGGCGGGGCGGGTTCGGGCAGGGTCCGGAACAGCAGCCAGCTCAGCGCCGGCATCACGACCAGGAGTGCCAGGGCCGTCCGCAGGGACGTCGCGTCCGCGACGCGGCCGACGACGGGGCTCACCAGGCCGCCGACGCTCACGGCGAGACCGAGGGTGATCCCGCTCGCGGTGCCGACCCGCGAGGGCAGGTAGTCCTGGCCGAGCGTGACCTGGAGGGAGAACGGCACGTACAGACCGGCCGAGGTCAGCGCCACGAACAGGTAGAGAGCCGGGCCCGGCACGAACACCACGCCCGCGACCGCTCCCACCGTGAGGAGGTACGACCAGCCGGAGACGGTGACCCGGTCCCACCGGTTCGCCAACGCGCCGCCCAGCACCGAGCCCACCGCCCCGCCGAGGTAGAGCACGAACAGGGCCGCCGTGCCCGCCGCGGTGCTGCCACCCATCCGCTGCTGGGCGTGCAGCGAGATGAAGGTGCTCAGGCCGACGAAGACGATCGAGCGGCACATCACGGCGAGCGACAGCTTCACGAAGGAGGCTCTGTCGTCGTCGCCGGCGCGCGTCGCCGTGGCGGTGCCGTGGGCCTGCCGCTGCCGTAGCGCGTGCAGCACGGGCAGGCACAGCACGGCGCCGACGAGCGCCGGCAGCACCAGCAGCGGGGTCCGGCGCAGCCCGCCGGCGGCCAGGACGGCGCCGACCATGAGCGGGGCCAGCGCGAAGCCGAGATTCCCGCCCACCGAGAACCAACCCATGGCGCTGTGCCGGCCCTGGCTGGCGAGCCGGGTCACCCGCGCGGACTCCGGGTGGTACGCGGCCACACCGATCCCGGAGACCGCCACGAACAGGAGGGTGAGCCCGTAGGAGCCGGAGGCTCCGCTCGCGGCGATGCCGACACCGCCGAGCAGCGTGCCGACCGGCAGCAGCCACGGCATCGCCCGCCGGTCCGTGAGGGCGCCGAACACGGGCTGGACCACCGACGACAACAGGGAGGCCGCCAGCACGACGCCCGCCACGGTGGCGTAGCCGTACCCGCGCTCGGCGACGAAGAACGGGATCAGGGCTGCCACGGCACCCTGGTACACGTCGACGCACGCGTGTCCGACGGACAGCAGACCGATTGACGTACTCCTTCGCACCTGGTCATGATCGGCGCGCGGTGCCGCGTCTCACTTCCGATAAACTGCCGAAGGATGACGCAAATCCGCCACCAGCCGGTCGCTCCGACCGACACCCGCCGGCTGGCGTCCGGCGGCGCGATCGACGCCCACCGGCACGACGACCACCAGATCGTCTACGCCCGCCGCGGAGTGCTGACGGTCACCACCAGCGCGGGCACGTGGGTCGCCCCGGCGACCCGGGCCATCTGGGTGCCGGCCGGCACCGTGCACGCCCACCAGGCCCACGGGGAACTCGAACTGCATCTGGTCGGCCTACCCGCGACCGAGAACCCGCTCGCTCTGGACGTGCCGACCGTGCTCGCCGTGAGCCCGCTGCTGCGGGAGTTGATCGTCGCCTTCACCCGGAGCCCGGACGACGACAGCCCGGAACGGGCCCGGCTGCGCGCGGTGTTGCTCGACCAGTTGCGGGCCTCACCCCAGCAACCGCTCCACCTGCCCACCCCCGCCTCTCCCCTGCTGCGGGCGGTGTGCGACATCCTCCGCGCCGACCCCGCCGACGGGCGTACCCTCGCCCAGCTGGGCCGGGAGGTCGGCGCGAGCGCGCGCACGCTGTCGCGGCTGTTCCGCGCCGACCTCGGCATGACGTTCCCACAGTGGCGCACCCAGCTACGGCTTCACGTCGCGCTGGTCCTGCTGGCCGAGAGGACGCCGGTCACCGCCGTCGCGCACCGGTGCGGTTGGTCGTCGGCCAGCGCCTTCATCGACGTCTTCCGGCGCACGTTCGGGCACACGCCGGGCTCCCACCCCACGGGTTGACCGTGCTGCGGTCACCCGTCCGCGCCGTGGAGAGTGCCGGCGACGGGGCCCGTCAGGCCGTTCCGGATCCGGTCGCCTGGTACCGGCGGACCGCGGCTTCGGCGAGCGGGACGAGGTACCTCTCGCCACCGGGTTCGTTGCCCTCCTCCTTGACGACCACCAGAGTGGTGCCGACCCGGACGAGAAGGCCGTCGCAGCCCAACGTGTGCGGACCGGACGTCATGCGGCAGCTGACGTGGACACTCTCGTCGCCCAGCCGCGGCCCCGGCGTCACCGCGAAGCGCCACGTGTCCTCGCCGCCGGGCGACACGACCGTCGGGCAGCGGCCGACGAGGGTCCGCAGGTCGGTCATCGCCCGCCGCGCACCGTCGTCGGCGTAGGTCCGGAGGACTTCGCTCCCCACCCAGAGGCTGTCGGGACCCGCGTCAAGGCTGAGGACGGCCGCGGCCATCGCTGACGGCGTCCCGGTCAGCCGTGCGGCCGACAGCAGCGGGATCATGCCGCCCGCGCAGGAGTCGGCGACGCCCGGGCGATGGTCTCCGGCGTCCGGCGACATGGTCGTCGCGATCTCGACGTCGAATCCGGGCGGCGCCGAGTCCGGGGACAGCAGGCGTGCGGACAGCGCGGCGGAGTAGCCGGGGCCGCCGGTCGGCGGGACCGCGTACGCGGGCTTCGTGGCGGTGGCCGAGCCCGTCGCCGTTGCCGTTGCCGTTGAGGGGATCCCGTCGCTCTCGGGACGAGCCGATGGCGGACCGCAGGCTGCCGCCAGGCAGACGGCCCCCACCGCGACCAACCTCCAGAGCACCAACCTGGGCACCGGGCAGACTCCACCTCTCGCGCGGGACGCGTCAGGCTACCAGCGCCGGTCACGTCGGTCGCACCCGAAACGGCGTCCGTCGTCCCGCCCGAGCGAGGATGCCGTCACCTGCGCGGACGCGGCCGGCGCGCCGCTCACGTCGGTGCCGTCGGTTAGGGTGGCGCATGATCCTCCGCCACGTCACGGTCGACTGCGCCGATCCCTACCGCCTCGCCACCTTCTGGAGCGAGGTGACCGGATGGCTGGTGTCCGACGTGGACGAGCCGGGCGACGACGAGGTGCTCGTCGAAGCGCCCTCCCCCGTGCCCGGCATCCTGTTCATCCGGGTGCCCGAGGCCAAGACGGTGAAGAACCGGGTCCACCTCGACTGGCAGCCGACCGAACGCAGCCGCGACGACGAGGTGGAACGCGTCATCGCCCTCGGCGCGAAGCTCCACGAGGACCACCGCACCGCGGACGGACGCGGCTGGGTCACGCTGCGCGACCCGGAGGGCAACGAGTTCTGCGTCGAGCAGGGTAAGGGCCGGTCGCCGGCCTGACCGGCGGCGCGTAGCGTCCGTCGTCGGTCGTCCTGGTCGCGTCCCGGGTCGGAGCACGCAGCCCGCGTTCCGAGGCGAGCCGCAGGTACGCGCGCTGCTGCGTTCCGTCGAGCGCGGTGGCCAGGGCGGCGAGCCGGTCGTCGGCTCCCGTGCGGGTGGCTGAGAGACTGCGCTCCGTGGGGAACTCGGCTGTCTACCGGATACACACCAGTGACGACCGTGAGGCCGCGTACGCGATGGCACAGCGCCTGGTGGCCCTCAGGTCGATCGACTGCCGCTGCCCCCAGGACGTCAGTGCCCGGGTGGAGACCGACAGCCATGATCTGGACCGGTACCTGGGCGTTGGACCCGCGTTCCTCGCTCTGTCCATCCCGGCCCGCTCGCTCGGCCCGGTCACGGGCGCGCTGCTGCCCCATCTGCCGGCGGGCGACCGGCCGAGCCGGGACGGCGACGGCAACGGCTACCTCGTCACGGACATGACGCCCCACATCGTGGCCGTACTCCGTCGACTGCCACGAATCGACGCCGAGGTCTCCACTCCCGAACACCCGCTGCCGAACACCGTGGCCCGCACCGTCCTCGCCGCCACGAACACCGACCCCGCGTCGATCTCGTGGCACACGTGCTGGCCGGGCCAGCACAACCGCTGCGGGTTCGAACTCGCCGTCAACGGCGCCGAACTGTGGCACGCTCCCGCACCGGCAGGCCACAGCGTCTACGTGCACGTCCACCCCGCACGACCGGAGCTCGCGTACGACCTTGCCGCGGCAGTCGGAGGCGAGGTCATGGGCCAGCCGGCGCTGGGCTGGTGACGAGCGGACACGTCCGCCTGGGGTGGTTCGTGGTGCGGCGGGCGCGAGCGCGCCGGGCCCCCACGCGCCTCTCGGCGCCACGGGCACGACGGCCCGGCGCGACTCGGCGAAGGCGCACGGCCCGCCGGCCGCGAACTCCCGGACGCCGGGGGCTCGCGGCCGGCAGGGACCCCTAGAGGGCTCGGCCGAGGGCTTCGGTCAGGGCGACCGGGGCGACCACGAGGCGGTCGAAGCGCCAGCCGTCCGCGGTGCGGCGCGCCTCGTAGTGGTGGACACCGGCCGCGACGGCCTCGGTCTTGTCGTCGATGACGAACACGGCGACGTCGTGGGCCCGCACCGTGGCGGTGTCGCCGTCGACCTCGATGACGAGGTTGGACTTGCTGTGCAGGGTGCGGGCATAGGTGTCGTGGCCGGCGCGCACGAGGTGGACGAGCGCCTCGATGCCGCGGGCCTCCCCGCGCGGCGACGTGACGACGACGTCCTCGGTGAAGAGGCGGTCGGTCTCGCCGTAGCGGCGCTCGTCGATCCAGAGACTGTGGCGGGCGACCAGGTCGGCGAGTTCGGCGCGGTCGGCGAGGGTGCGGATGACGGTTTCGGTGCTGGTCATGATGGCCTCTCAGTTCGACCAGGTGACGTTCGTGTCACTCGATGTGGGTGCGGAAGAGTTCCTCGGCGGACAGGTGCGGCACCTCCAGGCGATGTCGGCCCGAGGGACGCGGCGTGCGGTCCCGGCTCGAGGATCCAGTCGGCTTCCTAACGTTTATATGACTAACGTTTGTGCCGCGAACGGTAGCACAGTCGTTGGTGCTCCGAACGATTGGTTAGACTCGTCACATGGAGAACCCGCCCGAGGAGACGCCCGCCACCTGGGAGAGCCTGCCCAGTTGGCTGCTCACCCAGACCGCCGGCCACGCGCACCGCCTGGTGGCCGAGGGGTTCTCGTCGGTCGGCGCCCGCGGTTACCACTACCGCCTGCTCGCGACGCTGGAGCGGTTCGGTCCGGCCAGCCAGGCCGCGCTGGGCCGGCGTAGCGGCATCCACCTCAGCGACATGGTGGCGACGATCAACGAACTCGCCGACCGCGAACTGGTCGAGCGCTCCCCGGATCCCGCCGATCGGCGGCGCAACATCATCACGCTGACCGCCGCGGGCAGGCGGCAGCTGCGGCGACTGGAGAAGCGGCTCGC
This sequence comes from Micromonospora globbae, assembly GCF_036184225.1. NCBI lineage: Bacteria > Bacillati > Actinomycetota > Actinomycetes > Micromonosporales > Micromonosporaceae > Micromonospora > Micromonospora globbae. The sequence continues at coordinate 1,597,032 of NZ_CP108084.1, read as the reverse complement.
CGAGACCCAGGACGAACTACTGGCTCCGCTGTCACCCGAGGAGCGGCAGCGCTTGACCGAGCTGCTGACCAGGCTGTTGCACCACCACACCGGGCGAACCGGCACCGGCGACGCCGACACCGGAACGCTGGACACCCCGGTCCGCTCCCCCGGGCCTGCGCCGGCCGCCGGCCGCCGCGCGCGCGATCGAGGAAGGACCGGGTCGCGGGGAGCGTAGGCGGCCGCCTGCGCCCGTCCGAGACGCCGGGCAGCGTCCCGGACGGCCCACGGAGGCCCCCGGTTTCCGGGGCGGCGGGAGACGGGAGGCGCCAGCCTCGACGTCGCCCGACACCCGCACGCACTCGGTCCCGGCGGCGCGCCACCGCCTGAACGGCGGGTCAGGCCGGCGGGTGCCAGTTGCCGGGTCATCGCGCGCACGGCGACGCGCGCCGGGGTCAGCCGCATCAGGACGTCGCGGACCGCGATGGCCGCCGGGTGGCGCAGTTGCTGGCCGAGCCGCCCCGCCCGCCACGACGCGCGGGCGACGGCCTGGGTGCGGGGCCGGCGCAACCGGTCGTACGCGGCCAGCGCACAGTTCGTCGCGTTCGTCGACGGACTGCTCTTCGACCGGCTGGTCGGCGCGGGCGCGCTCAGCACTCCCGAGCCCGGCACGCCGGACAGCGCACACGCCGAGCCAGCTGCCCGTCGGTGGGAAACCATGACCGCGGAAATCGGGTACGGCCGTCGCACATCCAGGTCGTATGGTGCCGTCATGATCGATGGGCCGAGTGCTCCGGACGACCGCGCCGACTGGCTGGTCGAGCGGGGACGGGTGGACGAGGCGATCACGATTCTCGAGGCCCGGGCCCGCAACGGGGACTGGCGGGACGTGGACCGCCTGACCGACCTCCTCCTGGAGAACGGCCGTGTCGAGGAGGCGGAGGCGCGATGGCGGGCCGCCATCGAGGCCGGCCTGCCTGGAGCGTACGGCGGCCTCGCGGACATGCTGGCGGATGCCGGCCGCACCGAGGAGGCCATCGCCGCATGGCGGGCAGCGCTGGAGGCGGGCGAGCCACACGCTCGGTCCCGTCTCGCCGCGTTGCTCGCCAAGACAGGCCGCGTGGACGAGGCGGTCGCCGCGTACCGGACAGCCATCGCGGCCGGGGACGCGACGGCGGGTGTCGGACTGGCCAAGGTGCACGCTCGGGCGGACCAGATGGAAGAGGCGGTTCACGCCTACCGGTCAGCGATCGGTACGAAGGGTGTTCCGCGATGGCCCCTCGGTGTCCTGTTGGAGAAGCTCGGCCGCTCCGACGAGGCCGTGGCCGCCTACCGATCGGCCGTCGACGCGGGCGAGGAGCACGTTCGCGTGCGGCTACTGGCGGCACAGGGCCGCCTGGAGGAGGCGACCCAGCTCGTCCGGGACCTGCTCGCCGAACCGGGCCACAACCCTTCCTACCGGCAGCTCGGCTGGCTGCTGGCCGAGCAGCGGCGCTTCGAGGAGATCGAGGCCGAGGCGGCGCGGCTCAGCGGCAACCTGGTGGGGCTGTCGTACCTCCTCGCCGGCGCGCGGCAGTCCGCGAACTACCACGTGGACTGCCCGTCCGGCTGCACAGGCAGCACGCGGGTGGTGCGGCACCTCCCGGGGCGCTGGGACGACGTGCGGCGGGCCTGAGTGCCGGTCGCCGTGGCCGGCGCGCTTGTCGGTCCCCCTCGTGGGGGAGCCGGTTGGTTCCCCGGAGGGATGTTCCGCGGCCCGGGCCGCAGTGGAATCAGCGCATGACCTCGACGACGACGCCCAAGATCGTCTGGCTCGGGATCGCCGCGCTGGCTCCCTACGTCCTGATGAAGACCTACTGGGCGTTCGGCGGGAACGCCGGCCGGCCACCCGGTGACCTCGCCGCCGCACTGCGCGCGGACGGCGCGCCGGAGGTGCTCGTGTGGATGGAGCGGCACGGCATCGACTTCACCGTGCTGGGCGCTCTCGCCGGGGTACTGCTGCTGGCGGCGCTGACCCGGCCCTGGGGCGAGCGGTTGCCACGCCGGGCGCTGCTCGTCCTGGGCGGCGCCGGCGCCGTGACCCTGACCCCCTACGGTTTCGCCACCATCGTCGCCACAGCCGCCGGCTTCACGGTCGGCGACGTCGAGGGCTGGTCCCCGTGGGTCGGCCACGTGGGCGGACTCGCCTTCGCCGGCCTGGGTCTCTCCCTCGCCCACGGCGCCCGCTTCCACGTGCGCCGCACCCGCCGACCGTCCGTCCTCGCCCACACCTGACCACCGTCACTGCGAACACCTCAGGCGGCGGCGCGGTGCAGGTCCCGTCTCTCGGGCAACCGCTCCAGGCCCGCCGACCGGTACGTGGCGACGGCGCCCACGTTGGCGCTGGGGGTGCACACGACGACGCTGGACGAACCCAACTCCTGGAGCGCGCGGGCCGCGGCCATCGTGATCGCTCGGCCGTGTCCGTGACCGCGGTGTGCCCGGTGCACGCCCATCGGCTCGATCAGCCCGGGCCTGCCGTCGCCCGCCGACCACACCGCCACGGCCGCCACCGCCTCGCCCCGCTCGTCGCGAACGACCAGGCACCGCGCGCCGGCGTACGGCACACCTGACGCCATCGCGTGCCAGCGCTCCTCGGTGAACGTCGACCCGTCGAACGACGCCCGCACGACGGCGGCCCACTCGTGCGCCCGTTCCGGCCCGATCACCTCGACCCGAGCACCGGGATCCGGCACCGGCACGCCGAGGTCACGCCGCAGCAGCGTCCACGGCTCACCGCTCTCCCAGCCGTGCGTGGACAACAGGTCCTGGACGAGTGCGCCCACCGGCACCTCGACGGACACGGCGCCCTCGGGCAGCACCCCACGCTCGGGCGCCGACACGTCCTCGACCACCCGCCGCGCCAGCTCCTCGTCCCGTAGGGCGTCCGGCGCGAACGCCAACCGCACCAGGTCCGCGCCGTCCAGCAGTCCGACCGCCAGAACGTCCCCGGCCCGGCTCCACGTCCGCGTGGCCGTCGCCGTCCGCTCCGCACCGAACCGCCAGAACCACCCCACATCTCCCGGATGCAGCTGCACGGGCCCGCCGTCGTGCTGCCACTCCCCCAACACTCGCAGCACGTCGCCGAGTTCGTCGACCGCCGGCGTACCCATCGTGATGCCATCCCTCGATCACAGACCACCCCACCGGCCCTCGCACCCGGATTTCCCGCCGGCGGTCGGCGACCGGCGTCACCGCGACCACAGTCAGCCGTCGCCCAGCCTGCCGACGGGCCGCTCCCGGCGGCGAGGCACCGGGGATGGACGCCGGCCGCCACAATGCGTGAGGTACCAGCGAAGGAGGGCCCGGTGGACCGTACGCCGTCTCTACTGGTCGACACGTCGACCCTGCTGTGGCTGCGCCTGGACAGCTTCGCCCCCGCGCGGCACACGCCGCCGTGGGAGGCCGCGGCTCTCGAGTGTCTCGTGCTGTTCGACCGTGTCCTGCTCGACGGACCGACGATCCACGCCAACCGCGAACGACTCCAGTGGACCACCGACGTCGGCCCCGGCTTCCAGATCCTCGACCTGGACCCGCAGGCGGTCTCGGATCTCTACCTGCGCGGGGCCGAACTGTTCCAGCAGATGCCAGACGTGCGGCTCCGCGACGTCCTGCCCGGCGGTCACACACCCCCGGCGCTCGCCGCCGAGTATCCCGGGACCCACTTCTATCCGTCGACCTACTGGGACGACGTGGTGCGCGGCCTGGACCGCCGCGAAGAGACCCGCGGCGTGCTGCGGGCCTTCACCAGCGCGTTCGGGTCGCAGCCGCGCGTGTTCGGGCACGGCCCGCTGCTGCTCATCCGGCTCTTCTACTACCTCGCGCTACAGGAGAGTGCCGGCTCGGCGCTCCTGCTCGACCGCAGCAAGGCCTACCACGACGACTCGCCCGAGTACGGTCACGCCTCCCGCATCCTCGGCGTCTTCACCGAGCAGGTGCGGGCCGCCTACCTGCAGCGCAAGGAGAAGTGGCTGGGCGCCGCCCAGCCCGCCGTGCCCACGCCCGTGCTCGCGCACTACGTCAAGGCAACGGCCGAACGCCGCGGCTGGAGCCTCGGCCGCGTCATCGCCTGGCTACGCGAACAGCCCGAGGTGCACGCGTTCCGGGCCGGCATGGCCGCGCTCACGGACGCCACCGAACGCGGCGACGCGCGCACCATCGACGAGATCATGGCCGAGCTCGACGAGGCGGCGCAGCAGTGGAGCGTACGGCTCGGCACGCCGGTCCACCGGCGCACCATCCCGGTCACCGTGGCGCTGCCGTTCGTGGAGAGCCAGGTACGGGTGCCGCTACCCAACCTGCCCCGTACCCCGGGCCGCAAGCTGCTCGTCTTCATCAACATGCTCCTGAGCAGCGACTGACGACGCCCTGCCGGCGGCATGAGGCGGCGTCCACGCGCTACCGGTCGAGGAGCTGTTCCCGGAGGATGTCCGCGTGCCCGCAGTGCTGGGCGAGCTCCCGCAGCACGTGGAGATACACCCACCGCAGCGGGAGCGGGCCGCGCCGGTGCCCGCGGAGGATGTCGTCCAGACCCAGCGACGACGTCGCCCGCGGGACGCCTCGCAGGCTTCGCGGTGCGCGCGCTGGACGCTGGCGATCGTGTCGTCGTCGTCGAGGACGAACGACTCCTCCGACGTCTCGGGAATGCCGATCTCGGCGCGCGACCGGCCCGTGACGGCCTCGTCGAACCAGACCTTCTCGACGAAGGTCGCGTGCTTCACGAGACCCAGCAGCGTGGTCCGGGAGGCCACCAACGACCGGCGCGCCTGTTCCTCCGTCAACCCGTCCAGGCAGGCGTTGAGCGCGGCTCGGTGCTCGTCGAGGAACGCCTCGAACTGGGCGTGGGCGGGCAGTGCGATGATCTCGTCGGCGAAGGTGGGCGGGAAGGAAGGCATGGGCGAAGCATCCCAGATCGCCGCCCGGGGGGAGCCAGCGGACACTGCCTGGCTCGTCGATCAGCGGTACCAGGGCTGCGGGTCTGCCGGCCGGGCCGGTACGACGTCGAGCCGCGGGTCACCGACGAGCGCGTCGACGGCGGCCCGCTCGGCGCCGATGCCGGCCCAGTGCGGGTCGACGTCGCTGGCGAAGCACCAGCTGTGGTCGGCCGGCCAGACGAAGGCCGGCGGTGCGATGTTCTGCCCGCCGCCGAGGTCCGCCTCCCAGGCGTCGATGTCGGCCAGCGAACCGCGCAGCAGGGCGTAGCGGCGGTGGGGCAGCTCGACCAGTCGGCCGTGTTGCACCTCGGGCGGCAGCGGGGCGTCGGAGTATCCCTCCCAGAGGCAGAAGTAGCACTCGTCCGGGGTGGACGTGAACGGCGCGAGGAGGCGCAGCGCCCGCCGCGTCTGCGCGATGTCCGTGGGGTGGTCGTCGGGAACGTCGGCGTCCGCCTCCTGCTGGCCGGGACGGGTGGGATCAGGGATGAAGCGAAGCCGCGCGAACGCCTCGAACCCCGACGGCCCGAAAGTGATCAACTGCTCGGCGGGCGTGTCCGATCCCACGAGCCAGTCGGCGGGGGTCGTGTCCTGGCAGTAGCTGAGTCTCATCGGTAACGCCTCACCGTGCCTGGGCGGGGTCGCCTCGTCCGGGTGTCGCGCGTGCGGCGCCGCGTTCGCGGTCGGCCGGGCCCGCGGAGTATCGCCTTCAGTAGACCACGCGGGTCGCCGGCGCCCGACGCCCACGCGACGGACGACGGCGCGCCGCGGATCCCCGGGGCGGCGACACGGCCGACCCCGACCTCGGGTCACCGTCCATCGACGACCTGTGCGAGTCCCGGGTCCGCGGTGATACTGGCGACACGCCAGACACACCATGTGGTGTTGCCATGTTGGGGGCGCACCCATATATGGTGTCCGTGCAGCTGGTTCGGCCACCGGTCCACGGTGGTCGAGGCAAGAGGGAAGCCGGTGGGAATCCGGGACTGCCCCGCAGCGGTGAGTGGGAACGACCGCCGTCACCACAGCACTGGGCCACGAGGTCTGGGAAGCGACGGCCAGTAGGCGACCTCCGGTCACGCCCACGAGTCCGAAGACCTGCCAGCGCGCCGCACGCGTCGCGTGTGGCGGTCGGAGGCCGCGCGGGACGGCCGACGCCCTGAGACGCCGGTCCCCCCGACCGGCTCGCCGCCCGGCGACCAGTGGCGTTCCTCCTGCGCGCCCGTCGACCTCGGGACAGGCGTGAGGAGGGGACGTGACGGCGACACAGGACGTGGCGGTGGCCGATCAGGCGGCACCGGAGCAGCGTCGGCAGGCGATGCGGGTCCGCAAGCGCGACGGCGACACCGAGCCGGTGGACGTCAACAAGATCGTCAGGGCGGTCGAGCGCTGGGTCGCCGACCTGGACGAGGTCGACCCGCTGCGGGTCGCCACCCGAACGATCAGCGGGCTGTACGACGGGGCGAGCACCGCCGAGCTGGACAAGCTGTCGATCCAGACGGCGGCGGAGCTGATCGGCGAGGAGCCGCAGTACTCGCGGCTCGCGGCACGGCTGCTGGCCGCGTACGTGGACAAGGAGGTCCGCGGGCAGGGCGTGGCGAGCTTCAGCCAGGCGATCGCGTACGCCCACGGACTGGGACTGATCGGGGACGCCACCGCGGCGTTCGTCGCCCGCAACGCCCGCAAGCTCGACGACGCCGTCGACCCGGACGGGGATCTCCGGTTCGAGTACTTCGGCCTGCGCACGGTCACGGACCGGTACCTGTTGCGGCATCCGGAGTCCCGACTCGTCGTGGAGACGCCGCAGTACTGGCTGCTGCGGGTCGCGTGCGGGTTGTCGGAGACGCCCGGCGAGGCGATCGGGTTCTACCGGCTGATGTCGAGCCTGGCGTACCTGCCGAGTTCGCCGACCCTCTTCAACTCCGGGACGCGGCACACCCAGATGTCGTCGTGCTTCCTGGTCGACTCGCCCCGGGACGAGCTGGACTCGATCTACGAGCGGTACCACCAGGTCGCGAAGCTGTCGAAGTTCTCCGGTGGGATCGGGATCTCCTGGTCGCGCGTCCGCGGCCGCGGTGCGCTGATCCGGGGCACGAACGGCAGGTCCAACGGCATCGTGCCGTTCCTCAAGACCCTCGACGCCGGTGTGGCGGCGGTGAACCAGGGCGGCCGGCGCAAGGGGGCGGCCTGCGTCTACCTCGAACCCTGGCATCCGGACATCGAGGAGTTCCTGGAGCTGCGGGACAACACCGGCGAGGAGTCGAGGCGTACGCACAACCTCAATCTGGCGAACTGGATCCCGGACGAGTTCATGCGCCGCGTCGAGGCGGACGAGGAGTGGTCGCTGATCGACCCGTCCGACGCCCCCGAGCTGCCCGACCTGTTCGGCGAGGCGTTCGACGAGGCGTACCGCGCGGCCGAGAAGAAGGCCGTCCGCAGGGTCCGGGCCCGGGATCTGTACGGACGGATGATGCGGACGCTCGCGCAGACCGGCAACGGATGGATGACGTTCAAGGATGCCGCGAACCGGCTGTCGAACCAGACCGGCGCCCCCGGCAACACGATCCACCTGTCGAACCTGTGCACCGAGATCCTGGAGGTGAACGACGACACCGAGACCGCGGTGTGCAACCTGGGGTCGGTCAACCTGGCCGCCCACGTCACCACCTCCGGTGTGGACTGGGAGAAGCTGCGGGCGACGGTACGCACGGCGGTGGTGTTCCTGGACCGGGTGATCGACATCAACTACTACCCGTCGGCGCAGGCGGCGGCCTCGAACCCTCGCTGGCGACCGGTGGGACTCGGGCTCATGGGCCTGCAGGACGCCTTCTTCACGCTGCGCCTGCCGTTCGACTCCGCCGGGGCGCGCGAGCTGTCGACCCGGGTGCAGGAGGAGATCTTCCTGACCGCCCTGGAGACGTCGGCCGGGCTCGCGGAACGGTTCGGCCCGCACCCCGCGTACGCCGAAACCCGTGCCGCGAAGGGCGACCTGCACCCGGACCTGTGGGGCGTCGCACCGGCGCAGACCGAGCGGTGGGCCGCGCTGCGGTCGGCGGTCGCCGCACACGGGCTCCGGAACTCCCTGCTCGTCGCGATCGCGCCGACCGCCACGATCGCCTCGATCGCCGGCTGCTACGAGTGCATCGAGCCGCAGGTGTCCAACCTGTTCAAGCGCGAGACCATGTCCGGTGAGTTCCTCCAGGTCAACACGTACCTGGTCCGGGAGTTGAAGGCGCGGGGGCTGTGGACCCCGGCGGTCCGGGAGCAGATCAAGCGCGCCGAGGGCTCGGTGCAGGGGATCACGGACCTGCCCGCCGACGTGCGGGAACTGTTCCGCACCGCCTGGGAGCTGCCGCAACGGGCGCTGATCGACCTGGCCGCCGCCCGCGCGCCGTTCGTCGACCAGTCGCAGTCGCTGAACCTGTTCCTCGCCGCCCCGACCATCGGGAAGCTCTCGTCGATGTACCTGTACGCCTGGAAGTCCGGGCTGAAGACCACCTACTACCTGCGGTCGCGTCCGGCGACCCGCATCCAGCAGGCCACCGTCGCGCCGGTGATCAGCCCGGTCGTCGCGCCGAGCGACGCGGCGGCGCTGGCCTGCTCCCTGGAGAACCCCGACAGCTGCGAGGCCTGCCAGTGACCACCATTCCCGAACCGCGCACCGGCGAGCGGCACATGCTGCTCGACCCCGGCATGGACCTGACCCTGCGGCCGATGCGCTATCCGCACTTCTTCGACCGGTTCAAGGACGCCATCCGGAACACCTGGACCGTCGAGGAGGTCGACCTGCACTCCGACCTGCCCGACCTGGCCCGGCTGTCACCCGCCGAGCGGCACCTGGTGTCCCGGCTCGTGGCGTTCTTCGCCACCGGCGACACCATCGTCGCCAACAACCTCGTGCTCAACCTCTACCAGCACGTCAACTCCCCGGAAGGCCGGCTCTACCTCTCCCGGCAGCTCTTCGAGGAGGCGGTGCACGTCCAGTTCTACCTGAACCTGCTCGACACGTACGTGCCGGACGAGAGGGAACGGTTCGAGGCGTTCGCGGCGGTGGAGAACATCCCGTCGATCGCCCGCAAGGCGGAGTTCTGCTTCAAGTGGATCGACTCCATCTTCGCCCTGCGGGAACTCCGGACCCGGGAGGACCGTCGGGCCTTCCTGTTGAACCTGATCTGCTTCGCGGCCTGCATCGAGGGGCTGTTCTTCTACGGCGCGTTCGCCTACGTCTACTTCCTGCGCTCCCGGGGCGTGCTGCACGGCCTCGCCTCGGGGACCAACTGGGTGTTCCGCGACGAGTCGATGCACATGGCGTTCGCCTTCGACGTGGTGGACACGGTACGCGCCGAGGAGCCGGACCTGTTCGACGCCGAGATGGAGCGGCAGGTCAGGGACATGCTGGCCGAGGCGGTGGAGTGCGAGGTGCAGTTCGCCGCCGACCTGCTGGAGCAGGGTGTCTCCGGGTTGTCGCTGGCCGACATGCGCGAGTACCTCCAGCACGTCGCCGACCGGCGCCTGGCCGTCCTCGGCATCGCGCCGATGTACGGCAGCCGCAACCCGTTCGCGTTCATGGAGTTGCAGGACGTCCAGGAGCTGTCGAACTTCTTCGAGCGGCGGGTGTCCGCGTACCAGGTGGGCGTGACCGGCACGGTCAGCTTCGACGACGACTTCTGACCGGCTGATCGGGGCTGCCGTCCCGGGCGCGGCGCTGCCCTCGCCCCGGACGGCAGCGCCGGTCCCGGACGCTCGTGGCCCGGCAGGGGTCAGGTGGGGTCGAGCGTCAGGTCGATGAGCTGGCGGGCGAGTTCCTCCTTCTCCGCTTCGCTTGGCTCTCCGCCCCACAGGACGGCCATGCTCGCGCCGTCGGCGGCGGCCATGACGAGGCTGACGACGCGGCCGGGCAGGCCGTCCGCGGTGAGGTCGTCACGCCATCGCCGGGCGTCGGAACGGGCGATGTCGATCACCGCGGGGTTCGTGATCAACTGGGCGATCAGGATGGTGTCCTCGCGTACGGCTCCGGGATCCTGCACGTGCAGACAGGCGCGCACGTAGGCGCGGGCGAGCCGTCCGGGGCGGTCGTCGTCCGGATCGAGATGCTCGTGGACCGCGCGGCGGAACGCGTCGAGCAGCGACTCGACGAGTGCCGTGATGAGGTGGTCCTTGCTGGGGAAGTGGTAGATCAGCCCGCCCTTGGACACGCCGGCGTGCTGAGCGATCGCGTCGAGCGTGGCGGCCATCCCACGGCGGAGGAACAGGTCACGCGCGGCGTCGAGCACCATGCCGCGGGTGTCTCCCGCACTGCGACCTGCCGTTCGGCCCATCGGCAACACCTCTCCGGCACACGATGGTCAGGTGATGGATCCCACGTGGCGGGTCCACGCGAACCCGCCTAACTATACCGACCAGACGGTACAGTTTTCTGCCATGGGACTCCACGACCCCACGCCGGTGGTCACCGGCACCACCCCCCACCGTCGGCGCTGGGCCGCCCTCGGCGTGCTGGTCATCGCGATCCTGCTGCTGGCCATCGACGGGACCGTCCTGTACCTCGCGGTACCGGCGCTGACGCAGGACCTGTCGCCGAACGCGACACAGATCCTGTGGATCGGGGACGTGTACTCCCTCGCCCTGGCCGGGCTGCTCGTGACGGCGGGCAACCTGGCCGACCGCGTCGGGCGCAAGAAGACGCTGCTCGTCGGCGCTGTCGGCTTCGGGCTCGCCTCCGTGCTGGCCGCCTACGCCCCGAACGCGGGAACGTTGATCGTGGCCCGCCTGCTGCTCGGCGTCGCCGCCGCGACGATCATGCCGTCGACGCTGTCGATCATCCGCAACCTGTTCACCGACGCCCGCGAACGGACCCGCGCCATCGCCGTGTGGTCGGCCGCCTTCGCGGGCGGAGCCGCCCTGGGCCCCCTGGTCGGCGGGTTCCTGCTCGAGCACTACTGGTGGGGATCGGTGTTCCTCATCAACGTGCCGGTCATGATCGTCCTCCTGGCCCTGGGCGCGATCCTGCTGCCGGAATCCAGCGACCCGTCACCGGGCCGGTTCGACCTCCTGTCCGCGGCGCTGTCCATGGCAGCGGTCGTACCGTTCGTCTACGCGGTCAAGGATCTCGCCAAGTCGGGTCCGGACGCCGTCACCGCCGTGTCGCTCGTGGCCGCGGTGGTCGCCGGCTACCTGTTCGCCCGCCGCCAGCGGCGACTCGCCACGCCGCTGTTGGACATCAGCCTGTTCCGCCGTCCGGCGTTCTCCGGCGCCGTGCTGGCCAACTTCGTGGCGGTCTTCGCGCTGACCGGTCTGTTGTTCTTCTTCTCGCAGTACCTGCAACTGGCCCGCGAGTACGGCCCGCTGCGGGCCGGCCTCGCCGAGCTGCCGGCGACCATCGCGGCGATCGGGGCCATCGCCGTGGTCGGGCTGGTCGTGGCGCGGCTCGGCGCGGGACGCGCCATCGGGATCGGACTCGTACTCACGGCACTGGGACTGGTCGCGGTCGCCGGGGCCGAGGGCGCGGAGCACTACCTGTGGCTCGGGCTTGCGCTGGTACCCATCGGCCTGGGCGTCGGCATCGCCCAGACCCTCACCGTCGACGTGGTCGTCTCCGCGGTCCCGCCCCGCCGAGCCGGCGCCGCCTCCGCCGTCTCCGAGACGGCCTACGAACTCGGGGTCGCCCTCGGCATCGCGGTCCTCGGCTCGCTCGTCACCTTCCTGTACCGCGCGAACCTGACCCTGCCGCGCGGCCTGCCGGCCGGCGACCGCACCATGATCGAGGACTCCCTCGCCTCCGCCCTCACCGTCACCCCACCGGACTCCGCGCTCGCTCACCACGCGCGCGAGGCGTTCACGGCCGCGATGCAGACCACCTCGCTGGTCGCGGCGGCGATCACCGTCGCCGCCGCCGTCGTGGCGTGGCGCACCATCCCCTCGCACCGTGCCTGACGCCGCCGCGCCCACCGCCCGTCCCACCCCTCCCGCGACACGGCCGCCAGCGGGTTCCTGCCCCGCGCGGTGGCGCATCCGGCCCGTACGCCGCGCGTGGGTGCGGCCGGAGGGTGGCCGTCACGGGTTGAGGAGGACCTTGACGGCCCGGCGTTCGTCCATGGCCCGGTACCCCTCGGCAGCCTGGTCGAGGGGCAGGGTGAGGTCGAAGACCTTGCCAGGGTCGATCTGCCGGTTCCAGATGAGGTCGATCAGTTCGGGCAGGAAACGACGCACCGGCGCGGGGCCGCCGTGCAGGTGGACGTGGGAGAAGAACAACTCGTCGCCGGGCAGGCGCACGTCGTGGGCCACCCCGACGTAGCCGACATGCCCGCCCGGACGGGTGGCGCGGATGGCCTGCATCATCGACTCCTGGGTGCCGACCGCCTCGATGACCGAGTGCGCCCCGAGGCCGTCCGTGAGTTCCTTGACGCGGGCGACGCCCTCGTCGCCGCGCTCGGTGACGATGTGGGTCGCGCCGTAGTCGGCCGCCAGCTTCTGGCGGGGCTCGTGCCGGCTCATCGCGATGATGCGTTCGGCGCCGAGTTGCCTGGCCGCCAGCACGGCGAGCAGGCCGACGGCGCCGTCACCGACGACGGCGACGGTCTTGCCCGGCCCGACCTCGGCGGCCACGGCCCCGAACCAGCCGGTGCCCAGTACGTCCGAGGCCGCCAGGAGGCTCGGGATCAGGTCGTCCGGCGGGGTGTCGGGCGTGGCCACCAGGGTGCCGTCGGCCAACGGCACGCGCAGGTACTCGGCCTGGGCGCCGAGCCCGCCGACCGGCTCCCGGTGGACGCAGGAGGACTGATAGCCGGCCCGGCAGATGACACAGGTGTTGTCCGAGGCGAAGAACGAGCCGATCACGAACTGGCCCGGTGTGACGTTCCTGACCTCGCTGCCGACGTCCTGGACGACGCCGACGTACTCGTGGCCCATCGGCGCCGGCCCCTTGACCGCCTCGACGCCGCGGTAGGGCCACAGGTCCGAACCGCAGATGCAGGTCGCGGACAAGCGGATGATCGCGTCGGTCGGGAGAAGGATGCGCGGATCTTCGCGCTCCTCGACCCGGACGTCACCGGCGCCGTAGAGGACAGCACCACGCATGGGGATCTTCCTTTCGAGTTCGGAGTCCGGCCGAAACGGGCCACCCGTCCCGCATACCCCGGCAGGACGGGGGATTGCCGCCATCCGGGGAGTGATCAGCCGAGACGTGAGCGGCTCACCGGAGGGCCGGTGCTCGTGTGCGACGCCGTCCAGCAAACCCCGGCCGGCCCGCCTCAGGGAGTTTCCCCTGACAGGTGTACCGACAGGGCACCCTCTGGCGGAGCGGCGGCACGTACGGTCGAGACGTGGACAACCGCACCGAGGTCCGCGAGTTCCTGGTCTCGCGGCGCGCCAAGATCAGCCCGCAGCGGGCGGGACTGCCCGCCGGCACGAACCGGCGCGTGCCGGGACTGCGCCGCAGCGAGGTCGCCGCGCTGGCCGGCGTGAGCATCGAGTACTACGCGAAACTCGAACGCGGGGCCCTCGCGGGCGTCTCCCCCGGCGTCCTGAACGCCATCGCCCGTGCGCTCCAGCTCGACGACGCGGAGCGGGCGCACCTGTTCGACCTCGCCCGGGCCGCGGACGGCAGCGCCGCCCTCATGCGGCCGCGCCGCCGCACCGCCCGGCAGTGGTCGGTACGCCCCAGCCTCCAGTGGACCCTCGACGCGGTCACCGAGGGGCCCGCCTTCGTCCGCAACGGCCGCCTGGACCTGCTCGCCGCGAACCGGCTCGCCCGCGCGTTCTACGCCGAGGCGTACGCCCAGCCGCAGCGCCCCGCCAACATCGCCCGGCACACGTTCCTGGACGAGAAGGCCCACCGCTTCTACCCGGAGTGGGACCTCGCCGCCGACATCTGCGTCGCCATCCTCCGCACCGAAGCCGGCCGCGACCCCTACGACAAGGACCTCCACGACCTCGTGGGTGAACTCTCCACCCGGAGCACGGAGTTCCGCAGGCGATGGGGCGCGCACGACGTCCGGCACCACGGCACCGGCGTGAAGCACTTCCACCACCACGTCGTCGGCGACCTGACCGTCGCCTACGAGGGGCTGGAGATGGCCGCCGAGCCGGGCCTCACCCTCACCATCTACACCGCCGAGCCCGCCTCCCCGTCCGAGGACGCGCTGCGCCTGCTCGCCTCCTGGGCCGCGTCGCAGGAGGCGGACACCGACGCGCCGACACGTCTCGCCGAGTGATCGGAAGCGGCGCGGTCGTCCGCGTCGGTGCCAGGTTCGACGCCGCCTGACCGGGGCTGCCGTCCCGGGGGTCGCCCCCGACGGCGGCGAGGGAGAATGCCCCACGTGGCTCACCTTCGGTCGCTCGCGGACACGGGCGGCGTGGACGGCGTCGCGCAGCACCGTGTGGTGGCGCACCGGCGCGTGCGAGCCGTCTACCCCGGCAGCTTCGATCCCTTCACCGCCGGACACCTGAACGTGGTGGACCGGGCACGCCACCTCTTCGACGAGGTGGTCGTCCTCGTCGCGGTCAACGGCGCCAAGCACCCGCGCGCCGACGCGGAGGAGCGAGCGGCCGCCGTCCGGGCCGTCCTGCCGGCCGACTGGACCACCATCACCGTGGTGGCCTGGAGCGGGTTGACCGCTGCCTGGTGCCGTCACCACGAGGTGGGGGTGATCGTCCGCGGGGTGCGCAACACCAGCGACCTGCAGACCGAGTCCCGGCTCGCCGCGATGAACCAGTCGCTGGGCGTTCCCACGGTGTTTCTGCCCGCGCATCCCGACCTGGCCGCGGTGTCCTCGACCGCCGCGCGCAGCCGGGGGGCCTGAGGTTCGTCCAGGCCGCGGCCGGACGTCGGCGCACCCGTCGTCGGGCGGTCGCCGGTCGACCTCCCTGGACCTGCCGCGACGATCGCGCGGCCGCGGTCAGCCGCGGCTGGCCGCCGGCCTCGGCTCGTGCACGTGCGGCTGGTCGTCGTGCCGGTCGGGGTTGTCCGCGTGGTCGGCGTGGAACAGCGCTTCGGCGAGCAGGGCGCGTACGTGGCTGTCGGCCGCGGAGTAGTGCACGAAGGTGCCTTCCCGGCGACCCTTCACGAGGCCCGCGAGGCGCAGCTTGGCGAGGTGCTGGCTGACGGCGGTGGGGCTTGCTCCGACCAGGTCCGCGAGGCACGCGACGGATGACTCTCCCTGGAGCAGCGCCCAGAGGATCTTGATCCTCGTCGGGTCGGCGAGCAGCCGGAAGCCCTCGGCGGCCAGGTGGACCTGCTCCTCGTTCGGCATCTGGAAGTCGGGCAGTGACGTGTGCACGCGCCAACCATAGCCCGCTACCCCACTACTCGTCTGCATGGCTGCTTGTTTACCTTCGCATGCACGCAGGTATTGTGGTTCCTCGTGACCAGCTCGACGCTCTCGCCACCGGTCAGCGCCACCCGCCCCGCCGGGCCCGGCCTCGTCGCCCGCCTCTGGGCTCTGCCCGAGGTGCGGTGGGCCGTGGTCGCCACCGGACTGTTCGCGCTCGGCGGTGCGGCCCAGCTGCTCGGCTCGCCTCCCGCGCTGTGGTGGGCGCTCTACCTCGGGTGCTACGCGGCCGGGGGCTGGGAACCGGCACGTGCCGGCCTGCGCGCGCTCCGCGCGCGGACCCTGGACGTCGACCTGCTGATGATCGTGGCGGCGATCGGCGCGGCGAGCATCGGGCAGGTGTTCGACGGCGCGTTGCTGATCGTCATCTTCGCCACCTCCGGCGCGTTGGAGGCCGTCGCGACGGCACGGACCGCCGACTCGGTGCGCGCCCTGCTCGACCTGGCCCCCGAACGGGCCACCCGGCTCCTGCCCGACGGCGGCGAGGAGGTGGTCGACACCGCCGGCCTGACCGTGGGCGACGTCATCCGGATCCGGCCCGGCGAACGGATCGGCGCCGACGCGCTGGTGCTGGACGGCGTCAGCGACGTCGACCAGGCCACCATCACCGGGGAGCCCCTGCCGGTGACCAAGGCGGCCGGGGACGAGGTGTTCGCGGGCACGCTCAACGGGACCGGCGCGCTCGTGGCCCGGGTGCACCGGCCGGTCGGCGAGTCGGTGATCGCCCGCATCGTCGCGCTGGTCGACGAGGCCTCGGCCACCAAGGCGAAGACCCAGTTGTTCATCGAGAAGGTCGAGCAGCGCTACTCGGTGGCCGTGGTCGTGGCGACCCTCGCCCTGTTCGGCATCCCACTCGCCGTCGGGGCCGAGTTCCAGCCCACCCTGCTGCGCGCCATGACGTTCATGATCGTCGCCTCCCCCTGCGCGGTGGTGCTGGCGACCATGCCGCCCCTGCTGTCCGCCATCGCGCTCGCCGGCCGCAACGGAGTGCTCGTCAAGTCCGCCGTCGTCATGGAACGACTCGCCGACACCACCCTGGTGGCGTTCGACAAGACCGGCACCCTCACCACCGGAACCCCGCGCCTCGCCGGCGTCCACCCCGCGGCCGGCGTCGACGCCACCGAACTGCTGCGGCTGGCCGCCGGCGCCGAGAACCCCAGCGAGCACCCCCTCGCCGTGGCGGTCGTGACCGCCGCGCGGGACCGCGGAGTGCCGGTCCCGCCCGCCGGCGACTTCGGCTCCGCCCCGGGCCGCGGCGTCTCCGCCCTCGTCGAGGGCAGGCGCGTCACCGTCGGCCGGCCCGGCCCGCCCGACGAACGACCCGACCGCGACGCCGCCGACGTCCGGCGGGCGGTCGCCGACGTGCAGGACGCCGGCCACACCGCCGTCGTGGTGGCCGTCGACGGGCGGCCGTGGGGCGTGCTCGCCTTCACCGACCGTATCCGGCCGCGGGCCGCCGCCACGGTCGCGTCCCTCACCGCCCTCACCGGCGCCACACCCGTCCTGCTCACCGGGGACAACCCCGGCGCGGCCCGGCGGCTCGCGGCAGAGGCCGGCATCGCCGAGACCCACGCCGGCCTCCTCCCCGCCGGCAAGGCCGAGCGGGTACGCGAGTTCCAGGCCCGGGGACAGCGGGTCCTCCTCGTCGGCGACGGCGTCAACGACGCCCCCGCGCTCGCCACGGCCGACCTCGGCGTCGCCATGGGTCGCCACGGATCGGACCTGGCCCTGCACACGGCCGACGCCGTACTCGTCCACGACGACCTGGGCACCCTGCCGGCCCTGATCGCCCTGTCCCGCCGAGCGCGGCGGGTCGTCAAGGCCAACCTCCTGATCGCCGCCGCCTTCATCGTCGTCCTGGTGACCTGGGACCTCGTCGGCGACCTGCCCCTACCCCTGGGCGTCGCCGGCCACGAAGGGTCCACCGTCATCGTCGGCCTCAACGGCCTGCGGCTCCTGCGCCGGTCCGCCTGGCGGCGGGCCACGCCGACACCCCTGGGAGACTGACGTGCCCTGGCTCGCGCTGCTGCTCTACCTGCTCGGACTGCTGCTCGCGTTCGGCTGGCGCACCCTGTCGCAGTGGCGCCGCACCAGCGACACCGGCCTGCGCCTCGACGCCGGTCCGCCCGGAACCCTGCGGTGGTGGGCCAAACTGCTGTTCCTCGCCAGCCTCGTGCTCGGCTTCGCGGGCCCGGCAGCCGCCCTCGCGGGCCTGCCGGCACTGCCCGGAATCGACGAGCGGTGGCTGCACGTGGCCGGCCTCGTCGTGGCCGTCGCCGGCATCGCCGCCACGCTCGCCGCCCAGCTCGCCATGGGCACCTCGTGGCGGGTCGGCGTCGACCCGGCCGAGCGCACCGACCTGGTCACCGGCGGGGCGTTCGCGCTCGTACGCAACCCCATCTTCACCGCGATGGCGGCCACCACCCTCGGCCTCACCCTCATGGTGCCCAACGCCGTCGCCCTGGCCGCCTGGCTCGTCCTGATCCTCGCACTGCAACTACAGGTCCGCGCGGTCGAGGAGCCCCACCTCGTCGCCACCCACGGCGAGGCCTACCGCCGCTACGCCGCCCGGGTCGGACGCTTCCTCCCCGGCGTGGGACGGTGCGCCACCCGGCCCGGCACCTCGGCGTGATCCCCGCACCGGCCACCACGGCGGCCGGCGGCCGCGTACGGGCCGACGTCCACCGCGCTGCCCGGCGCATCGCGGTCACCGCGCGTCCGAGACCGCCCGCCGGCCCCTGCCGGCCGCGCCGCCGGTCGTCGCGGGCGCGGGGGCGGGTGTGAGCGGCGCTACGCGGTCCCGGGACCTTCGGCCCTGATCCGCGGTGTTGCGTTTCTGTTCCGTGGAGGTCGACCTCATCCACGCCGGAAGGAGTAGTCGTGCTCTCGGAATCCTCAGCCGCGGTGGTCACCGCGACCCTGCCCGCCGTCCAGGCCCACGGGGAGGCGATCACGGGCCGGTTCTACCAGCGCATGTTCGACGCCCACCCCGAACTGCTGGACGTCTTCAACCGGGGCAACCAGGCGACCGGGCAGCAGAAGGCCGCCCTCGCCGCCGCCGTGGTCGCCTACGCCGAGCACCTGACCGGCGACGGGCGCGTGCCGTGGGGTCCGATCCTGGACCGGATCGCGCACAAGCACGCCTCGCTGGGCATCACGGCCACCCAGTACACGATCGTCGGGCGGCACCTGCTCGCCGCCGTCGGCGAGGTGCTGGGCGACGCCGTCACCGCCGAGGTCGCGGCCGCCTGGGACGAGGTGTACTGGCTGCTCGCCTGCGAGCTGATCGCCCGGGAGGCCCGCCTCTACACCCTGGCCGGGGTGGCCGAGGACGGGGCGGTGTGGCGGGACTGGCGGGTGGTGGCCCGGACCCGGGAGACGGCCGACGTCGTCTCGTTCACCCTGGTCCCGGCCGACGGCGCTCCCGCGCCCGCGTTCACGCCGGGGCAGTACGTCTCGGTGGCGGTCGACCTGGACGGCGGTCGGGGGCAGCAGATCCGGCAGTACAGCCTCTCCGGCCGGCCGGGCGCTCCCGACTGGCGGATCACCGTCAAGCGCGTACGCGGCGCCGGTGACGCGCCGGACGGCATGGTCTCCACGTACCTGCACGAGCGGGTGGCCGCGGGCGACACACTGCGGCTGAGCCCGCCGTTCGGCGAGGTCAGCGCGCTCGGCGACGGCGGTCCGCTGCTGCTCGTGAGCGCCGGCATCGGGCTCACCCCGGCCCTGTCGGCGCTGGAACACCTCGCGGCCACGGAGCCGGAGCGGGAGGTGGTGCTCGTGCACGCCGACCGGACGCCCTCCGCGCACGCGCGCCGCGAGGAGTTGCCCCGGCTCCAGGAGCGGCTGCCGAACCTGTCCGTACGGCTGTGGTACGAGGACGCGACCGACGGGGAGCTGGCCGGGCTGAAGGCCGAGGTGGCCGAGGGGCTGGTCGACCCGGCCCGGATCCCGCTCTCCCCCGGGGCGCGGGTGCATCTGTGCGGGCCGGTGCCGTTCATGAGCCTGGTCCGGGGCGGCCTGCTGCGCCGGGGTGTGCCGCCGGAGCGCATCGCGTACGAGGTGTTCGGGCCGGGGATGCTGCGCGACTGACGGTCCCCGACCAGCGCACCGCGGCGGCCGGTGTCGGGAGCGCCGGCACCGGCCCGACCGTCCCGCCCTGGGAGGATGGACGCCATGGGCGGCAACGAAGAACTGTCGACCGCGCGGTTGTCCCTGCGGCGCCCCACCCCCGCCGACATCGGCGCCATCTACCGCGTCCACAGTGACCGGAGGGCATGCGCGCACAACCCGGCTGACCTGCTCACCAGCCAGGCGGACGCGGAGGACCTCTACCGCCGGTGGGACCAGCACTGGCGACACCACGGTTTCGGCTACTGGGTCGTCCACCCCCGGGAGGCCGACGACGAGCGCCTCAGCCTCGGCTTCTGCGGCCTCAAGGTGATGCACCTGGCCGGTCGTGAGGTGCTCAACCTCTTCTACCGCCTGGCCCCCGCCGCCTGGGGCGACGGGGTGGCCACGGAAGCCGCGACCGCGGTCGTCGACTGGGCCGCCACGCATCTGCCGGGTCGCCCCGTCATCGCGCGGGTCCGGCCCGCGAACGTCGCCTCCGCCACGGTCGCCACACGCAGCGGGCTGCGACGCGCCGCGTGCCTCGACACCGCCGGTGAGGACGGCCTCGACTGGATCTTCACGAAGAACTGGCCGGACGGCCGGCCGCAGTCGTCCGGCTCAGGGATCAGGGCAGGGGACTGAGCGCGGCGGCGGTCGGCACGAAGCCCACGACACCGTCCCGGCCGGTCCGGGCGGACGCGACGGTGCGGGGCCGGCCGTCGGTCAGGACGCGACCAGCACGGCGGCGAGCACGAGCAGGGAGCAGACGATCTCGATGACGCCGACCTGGGCGGGCCGCAGCCGACGGGCCGGGAGGACCGCCGCCCGGACGAGCAGCACCAGGAAGACCGGCGCGAGCAGCACGTCGAGCAGGGTCGCCGCCACGAGCGCCGCCA
This sequence comes from Micromonospora globbae, assembly GCF_036184225.1. Taxonomy (NCBI): domain Bacteria; kingdom Bacillati; phylum Actinomycetota; class Actinomycetes; order Micromonosporales; family Micromonosporaceae; genus Micromonospora; species Micromonospora globbae. The sequence goes on along the minus strand of NZ_CP108084.1, from coordinate 1,576,746 downwards.
GGTGGTACGCGATCGAGGCGCGCAGGTAGGTGGTGCTCCCCCGCTCCCGGATCATGGTCTTGACGTAGAGGACCGTGCCGGCCAGGTAGAGCAGCAGGGCCGCCAACGCCGGCAGGACCCGCACCGGCGCCACGCCGGCGACGGTGGCCACGACGAGGAGCATCACGCCGCTCAGCGCCACGGAGGCGAGGTCGTTCAGCAGGGCCCGCTCGCGTCGCCTCCAGGCGTACCAGGCGTTGATGGCGAGCAGCACGGCGTAGGCGGGGGCGTACCAGAGCACGGCGGGCCGGGCGACGACCACCGTCAGCGCGAGGGGCGCCGTGACGAGCGCGTACACCCGCAGTTGCGCGGCGAAGCGGCGCGGCCGGCGGCTCTTGACGGCCTGGAAGGCGTAGTACGACAGCAGGTAGCCGGCCAGCCAGGCGACGAGCAGCGGCAGATGCGGCCAGCGCGGCCCGACCAGCGCGACCCCGACGACGTACGGCAGCAGCAGCATCGCCCAGGCGCCGTGCTGCGGGGGCACGAACCGGCGCACCAGGCGGCCGGGGTTGGCGCTGCGGCCGCCTGGGTCGGCCGGCGGGTGGGTACGCCGCCCCGGGCGCGTCGTGTCCGGTCGGGTGGTCATGCCGGTGGGCGGACGCTCGGCGGCAGGGTGAGTCGCACCACGCAGGCGGTCGGCGCGCCGAACGGTTCCAGCACGGCTCCGCTCGTCCCGGCCCCGGCGTGGTCGAGGACGCCGCGCACGACGCCGACGTGCAGCGCGCAGATGGCGTCGGGGTTGCGGTTCACCAGTTCGAGGAACGGACAGGTGGACAGGTGGATCTCGGTGCTCCCGTCCGCCGTGGGGTGCAGGCCGGGGTTGAAGCCCAGGCCACGGAGCACCGCCAGCAGGGTGTCGACGGGGTTCCCGCCCGCCGGGGTGGCCGCGGCGAGGTGGCGGCCCCAGTCCTGCCCGGCGCGGGTGGCCTCGGCCCGGACGTCACCCCGGCCCTGACGGGCGAGGTGGTCGAGCAGGGCGGCGGCGAGCGCCCGGTACGGCGCCGGTGCAGGGGCCTCCCCCGTGGCGGCCCGGTAGCGCCACGCCGGCCGTCCGGGCTGCCCGCCACTGGCGCGCGCCTTGACGAGGAGACCGGCGTCCACGAGCCGGTCGAGGTGGCTGCGCGCGGTGGAGGGGTGCAGCCCGGTCCGCTCGCCCACCTCGGCGATCGTCAGGCCGCCGCCGGCTTCACGCACGAGTTCGAGGATCGAGGCGCGGCTCGCGGTGCCGAGGGCCCGGTGCCGGGTGGGATCGATGGTCTCCCCGACGGGCCCCGCTCCCAGGGTTTTCACGATGAATGACGTTACAACGGCGTCCGTCGTCGGAACCACCGGGAGGAGGCAGGTCACACCGCCGTCGTTTGCCCCGGCACGGACCGGGAAGGCGTACGGCACGCGGAGGAGACGTGATGATCGAAGTCAGTCGGACCATCCGTACCTCGCCCGAGCGGGTCTTCGCCGTGCTCGCGGATGGTTGGAGCTACGCCAGTTGGGTCGTCGGCGCCGCGCACGTGCGGGCCGTCGACGAACGCTGGCCGGCGGTCGGCGCGCGGGTGCACCACCGGATCGGCCCGTGGCCCGTGCAGATCGAGGACCAGACGGTGGTCCGCGCCATGGAGCCGAACCGGCTGCTCGAACTCGAGGCGCACGCCGGACCGCTCGGCACCGCGCGGGTCCGGCTCACGCTGGAGCCGGTCTCGGACACCGCGACCCGGCTCCGGATGGGCTGGATGGCGGCCGCCGGCGTCACCCGCCTCGTTCCCGAGGCCGTGCTGTCGCTGATCCTGCGGCCGCGGAACGCGGAGACGCTGCACCGCGTGGACGACATCGCCATGCACCGGCAACTGCGCGCGGCCTAGCCGCGACACCGCCCGTCCCGCCGTGCCGGGCGGTTCCCTCGTGGTGCGCCCGCCGGCCGCTTTCCTGGTGGTGGGCCCGCCGCCTGCCGACCCCGCTACAGCGCCACGACGGCCGCCGTCTCCGCCGGCAGCTCGATCCGGTCGCGCATCACGGTGACGCCGTTCCCGGTGGCCAGCAGCACCTTCCGCACCACTCCCGGCAGCGTGATCCGCTGCGCCTTGCCGGCCAGGTTCGCCGCCACGAGGCAGTCACCCCGGCGCATCAGCAGGAACTGGTCCCCGTGCCGGACGTCGACCGCGTGCAGCCGCGGGTCCGACAGGTCGGCCCGGCTCTTCCGCAGCGCGATGAGCCGCCGGTGGAACTCGTACATCTCCCGGTGCTCGGGCTTGTCCAGCTCGGCCCAGTCGAGCCGGGAGCGGGCGAAGGTCTGCGGGTCCTGCGGGTCGGGCACCTCCCCGGGCGGCCAGCCGTGCGCGGCGAACTCCCGCCGGCGTCCGGACGCGACGGCCGCCGCCAGCTCCGGCTCGGGGTGGCTGGTGAAGAACTGCCAGGGCGTGGAGGCGGCCCACTCCTCCCCCATGAACAGCATCGGCGTGAAGGGCGCCGTCATGAGCAGCGTCGCCCCGACCCGCAGCAGGGCCGGCGACAGCGACGTGGAGATCCGGTCCCCGGTCGCCCGGTTCCCGATCTGGTCGTGGTTCTGCAGGTACGCCACGAACCGGTGCCCCGGCGTCCGCTGCCGGTCCACCGGCCGCCCGTGGTGCCGCTGCCGGAAGCTGGACCAGGTGCCGGCGTGGAAGAAGCCGCCGGTCAGCACGTCGGTGAGCGCCTCCAGCGACCCGAAGTCGGCGTAGTAGCCCTGCCGCTCCCCGGTGAGCAGCGTGTGCAGGGCATGGTGGGCGTCGTCGTTCCACTGGGCGTGCAGCCCGTACCCGCCCGCCTCGCGGGGCGTGATGAGCCGCGGGTCGTTGAGGTCGGACTCGGCGATCAGCGACAGCGGCCGACCGAGGTGCGTGGACAGGGCCTCCACCTCGGCGGCGATCTCCTCGAGCAGGTGCACGGCGCGGGTGTCGGGCATGGCGTGCACGGCGTCCAGGCGCAGCCCGTCGACGTGGTAGTCCCGCAGCCACATGAGCACCGAGTCGACGATGTAGCGGCGCACGCCGTCGGAGTGCGGGCCGTCGAGGTTGACCGTGCGGCCCCACGGGTTGCTCTGTTCGCTGAGGTAGGGCGCGAACATCGGCGCGTAGGCCCCGGAGGGCCCGAAATGGTTGTAGACGACGTCGAGGATCACCCCCAGCCCCCTGGCATGGGCCGCGTCGACCAGCCGCTTCAGCCCGTCCGGGCCGCCGTAGGGCTGGTGCGGCGCGTACCAGCAGACGCCGTCGTACCCCCAGTTGTGCTCGCCGTTGAAGGCATTGACCGGCAGCAGCTCGATCAGGTCGACGCCAAGGTCGACCAGGTGGTCGAGCTTGCCGATGGCCGCGTCGAAGGTGCCCTCCGGGGTGAAGGTGCCCACGTGCAGCTCGTAGAGGACGCTGCCGGGCAGCTGCCGGCCGGTCCACGACCCGTCGGTCCAGGCGAAGGCGTCGTGGGAGTAGACCCGGCTCGGCCCGTGCACGCCGTCGGGCTGCCAGAGGGAGCGCGGGTCGGGCAGGGCGAAGTCGTCGTCGTCGTCGAGGAGGAAGGCGTAGTCGGTGCCGGGGCCGGCGTCGGGCACCTCGGCCCGCCACCACCCGCCGGCGTCGGCGCGCATCTCGTGGTCGGCGCGGCCGAACAGGCGCAGCCGGACCCGGGCGGCTTCGGGCGCCCACACCGTGAACTCGGTCATCGGGCAGCCTCCACGGAATCGGTGGGAGCGAGGAGGGCGACGGGATAGGTGCTCAGCAGATCATGAACGAGCAGCTCAGACCCACTGTAGACCCGCCCGGTGAACATGTCGGTCACAGTGTGTCCGGGAAGTGACAGAAACGTGTCGCGCCAGCCACCGTCGCGGGTCAGCCGCAGCGGCAGCCGGGTGGCCACGGCGAGCGCGCCGCCCCGGTCGAACGCGACGGCGTGCCGTGCCGCCGGGCCGTGCGCCGGCACCGGGCGGTAGCCGGTGAACAGCTCCGGACGGTCGCGCCGCAGCCGCAGGGTCCGCGACACGACGAGCAGCTTCGCCGCTCCGCCGGCGTCGACCGGCGGGCGCCAGCCCGCGTCGAGCCGGGCCAGCAGCTCCCGGCGTACGTCGACGTCGACCGGCCGGCGGTTGTCCGGGTCGACCAGCGAGTTGTCCCACAGCTCGGTGCCCTGGTAGGTGTCGGGCACCCCCGGCAGGGCCAGCTGCACGAGCTTCTGGCCGAGGGAGTTCGACCAGCCGGCCGGCGTGATCTCCCGGGCGAACGCGGTCAGCTCGGCGTGCAGCTCCGGGTCGTCGTACATGCGGTCGACGACCGCGTGCAGGGCCCGTTCGAAGGCCGCGTCGGGGTCGGTCCAGCTCGTCGACACGGCGGCCTCGCGGGCGGCCTTCTCGGCGTACGCGTGCAGCCGCTCGCGCTCGATGGGCCACGCGCCGACGGCGGTCTGCCAGAGCAGGTGCGCGAACGCCGGGTCGGGCAGCGGGACGCGGGCCGTCCACCCGGCGACGAGCCCGGCCCACCGGTCCGGCAGCTCGCTGAGGACGGCGAGGCGGGCCCGCACGTCCTCCGACCGCTTCGTGTCGTGGGTGGAGAGGGTGGTCATCGCGGCCGGCCAGCGGACGTGCCGCGCGGCGGCGAACCGGTGGAACTCGGCGGGCGGGGTGCCGAAGTGGGCGGGGCTGCCGCCGACCTCGTTGAGCGCCACGAAGCGGCTCCACCGGTAGAAGGCGGTGTCCTCGACGCCCTTGGCCATCACGGCGCCGGTGAACTGGGGGAACCGGCACGCCAGCTCGTCGTCGGGATCCCGCAGGCGGCGGGTGAGCGCGTCCAGCACGCCGGTCAGGTCGGGGCGGCGGCGACCGGCCTCCGCACGGGCCGCGGCGAGGTGCCGGGCGCCCTCGGGCGGGTAGCCCCGGTAGACCGGGAACGCGGCCGCCAGCTCGGCGAGCCCCGCACGCGCCGCCGCCGGCTCCAGGTCGGGGGCGAGCGCGGCGAGCCGGCCCAGCTCGGCGGCGAGCAGCCGGGTGGCGGCGGCGAGCTTGGTGTCGTGGATGAGATCCGGCCAGGAGGTGCGCCGGCCGGTGAGCCGGGTGTCCAGCGCCGTGAAGTCGGCCTCGGCGTCGGGGTCGACGAAGAGACCGGAGACCGCCGCGAGGGCCTCGTAGCCGGTGGTGCCGTCGACCGGCCAGTCCGGCAGCTCCTCCCCGTACTCCAGGATCTTCTCCACGACGAGCCAGACGGGCCCGGCGGCGTCCCGTAGCCGGGTGAGGTAGCCGGCGGGGTCGCGCAGCCCGTCGGGGTGGTCGACCCGGATGCCGTCGACCTCCCCCGCCGTGGCCCACCGCAGGATCAGCTCGTGGGTGGCGGCGAAGACCTCCGGGTCCTCGACCCGCAGGCCGGCGAGGCCGGAGACGGCGAAGAACCGGCGGTACGTCAGCTCGGCGTCGCCGCGCCGCCACGAGACCAGCTCGTAGTGCTGCCGGTCGTGCACCTCCCGCGGGCTGCCGTCGCCCGTGCCGTCGGCGATCGGGAAGCGGTGCTCGTGGTAGCGCAGCTCGCCGTCGACGACCGCGAGGTCGTCGAGGGCGTCGGGCGTGTCGGCGAGCACCGGCAGCAGCAGCCGCCCCCGCTCCCAGTCGATGTCGAACCAGGAGGCGTACGCCGACGCGCGGCCGCGGCGCAGCACGTCCCACCAGGCGGGGTTGGCGGCCGGCACGGCCACCCCCGCGTGGTTCGGCACGATGTCCACGACGAGGCCCAGCCCCACGGCGCGCAGGGCCCGCAGCAGCCGCTGCCGGCCCGCCTCGCCGCCGAGTTCCGGGTTGACGGCCCGGTGGTCGACGACGTCGTAGCCGTGCGCCGAGCCGGGGGCGGCGGCGAGCAGCGGCGCGCTGTAGAGGTGCGTCACGCCGAGGTCGGCGAGGTAGCCGGCGAGCCCGGCGGTGGCGTCGAGGTCGAAGTCGGGGCGGACCTGCACCCGGTAGGTGGCGCGCACCCGCGGCACGTCCGGTCGAGGGGTGGTGGACATGTCAGCCGGCCCTCTTCAGCACCACGAGGGAGCGGTCCGGCACGCACAGCGCCCCGCCCGCCTCGACCACCGTCGTCTTCTCGGCGTCGGGTTCGGCGGTGCTGATCTCCACCTGCCAGCGCTGCCCGAACTCGGCCGGTGGGAGGGTGAAGTCCAGCGGCGCGTCGTGGGCGTTGAAGCAGAGCACGAACGAGTCGTCGTGGTGGCGCTGGCCGTACGCGCCGCGCTCGCGGATGCCCTCCCCGTTGACGAACAGCGCCACCGACCGCCCGAAGTCGTTGCCCCAGTCCTCGCCGGTCATCTCCCGACCGTCCGGCGTGTACCAGGCCAGGTCCGGCAGGGGGGCGCCGACGTCCCGGCCGCCGACCGGCAGCCCGGTGAAGAAGCGGCGGCGGCGGAACACCTGGTGGCTCCGGCGGAACGCCACCAACCGTCGGACGAACTCCAGCAGCCCCTCGTCGGCGTGCTCCCAGTCGATCCAGGTCAGCTCGCTGTCCTGGCAGTACGCGTTGTTGTTGCCCCGCTGCGTGCGCCCCAGCTCGTCGCCGTGGCCGATCATCGGGACGCCCTGGGAGAGCAGCAGGGTGGCCAGGAAGTTGCGGCGCTGCCGGGCGCGCAGGGCGCGTACGGCCTCGTCGTCGGTGGGCCCCTCCACGCCGCAGTTCCACGACCGGTTGTGGCTCTCCCCGTCCCGGTTCTCCTCGCCGTTGGCCTCGTTGTGCTTGTCGTTGTACGACACCAGGTCGGTGAGCGTGAACCCGTCGTGGCAGGTGACGAAGTTGATGCTGTGGAACGGGCGGCGCCCGTCGTCCTGGTAGAGGTCGGCCGAGCCGGAGATCCGCGAGGCGAACTCGGCCAGGGTGGCCGGCTCGCCCCGCCAGAAGTCGCGCACGGTGTCCCGGTACTTGCCGTTCCACTCCGTCCACTCCGGCGGGAAGTTGCCGACCTGGTAGCCGCCGGGGCCCACGTCCCACGGTTCGGCGATCAGCTTCACCTGGCTCACCACCGGGTCCTGCTGCACCACCTCGAAGAACGTGGAGAGGCGGTCGACCTCGTAGAACTCGCGGGCCAGGGTGGCCGCGAGGTCGAAGCGGAAGCCGTCGACGTGCATCTCGGTCACCCAGTACCGCAGCGAATCCATGATCAGTTGCAGTGAGTGGGGGCTGCGGACGTTGAGGCTGTTGCCGGTGCCGGTGTAGTCGACGAAGTACCGCCGGTCGGACTCCGAGAGGCGGTAGTAGCTCGGGGCGTCGATGCCCTTGAAGCTGAGCGTGGGGCCGAGGTGGTTGCCCTCGGCCGTGTGGTTGTAGACCACGTCGAGGATCACCTCGATGCCGGCCGCGTGCAGCGCCCGCACCATGCCGCGGAACTCCTGCACCTGCTGGCCGAGCCGGCCCATCGCCGAGTAGCCGTGGTGCGGGGCGAAGAAGCCGATCGTGTTGTAGCCCCAGTAGTTGCGCAGCCCCAGGTCGGCGAGGCGGTGGTCGTGCACGAACTGGTGCACGGGCATCAGCTCGATGGCCGTCACCCCGAGCCGGTTCAGGTGCTCGATCATGGGCGGCGAGCCGATGGCCGCGTACGTGCCGCGCAGCTCCTCGGGGATGTCGGGGTGGCGCATGGTCAGGCCGCGCACGTGCGCCTCGTAGATCACCGAGTGGTGGTAGGGGGTGCGCGGCGGGGAGTCGTTGCCCCAGTCGAAGTACGGGTTGACCACCACCGACTTCGGCATGAACGGCGCCGAGTCGGCGGTGCTCATGCGCTCCGGGTCGCCGTGCTCGTAGTCGTAGACCGCCGGATCCCACGTCACGTCGCCGTCGACGGCCTTCGCGTACGGGTCGAGCAGCAGCTTGTGCGGGTTGCAGCGCAGGCCGTTCGCCGGGTCGTACGGGCCGTGGACGCGGTAGCCGTACCGCTGCCCGGGCCCGATCCCCGGCAGGTACGCGTGCCAGACGTACGCGTCCACCTCGCGCAGCTCCACCCGGCGCTCCGCGCCGGTGTCCCACTCGTCGAAGAGACACAGCTCGACCTTCTCCGCCACCTGGCTGAAGATCGCGAAGTTGGTGCCCATCCCGTCGTACGTGGCGCCGAGGGGGTAGCGCTCGCCCGGCCAGACCTGCATGTCGCTCCTTCGTCCCGGTCATGAGCGCGCCCGCGCGTCATGAGCGCACCTCACGGCGGGCCGGGCGGTGCGCAGGCCGGGTATTGCCCCGCCACCGCCCCGCCCAATCCTGCGGCCGACACCCACAAATCCGTACGACCCGGGCGGGTCACCCGTTCGGGTGTCGTCGGTCACCCGGGCTCTCCTCGAGATGCGGTTCGTGCCCCGATGCCCTTTGCTGGTGCGGGGGACGCGCGCCCGCGCGTCGGCACCCCGGCCATCCATCACGCAACCGCGCCGCCACCGCCGCCGGCGCGTACGCCCCTGCCTGGACGGAGACGAATGTGACGACGCTGCGGGTCGGCGAGAAGCTCGCCACCGCCACGGACCGCACCTGCCGGCCCACCCCGACGCGGTCCCCGACCCCGCCGCCGGCCGGCCCCGGGACGCCCCCGCCGGCGCGGCGGATCCTCATGCTGTCGTGGGAGTACCCGCCGGTGCTCGTCGGCGGACTCGGCCGACACGTCCACGCCCTCTCCACCGCCCTCGCCGCCGCCGGCCACCACGTCACCGTCGTCACCCGCCACACCGACGGCGCACCCACCGAGGAATACACCGACGGCGTCCGCATCATCCGCGCCACCGAAGACCCCGTCACCTTCCCCCTGGCCACCCCCAGCCTCCTCGCCTGGACCATGGCCTTCAACCACACCCTCACCCGCGCCGCCCTCCACGCCACCACCACCGACACCTACGACGTCATCCACGCCCACGACTGGCTCGTCGCCCACACCGCCATCACCCTCCGCGAACACCTCGACCTCCCCCTCGTCACCACCATCCACGCCACCGAAGCCGGCCGACACCAAGGCTGGCTCCCCGACGAGATGAACCGCACCATCCACGCCGTCGAACACTGGCTCACCACCGAATCCGGCCGCGTCATCGCCTGCTCCGGCTACATGCGCAACGAGGTGACGGCCCTGTTCGGGGTGCCGGCCCCGCGGGTGGACGTCGTGCCGAACGGCGTCGAGCCGCACCGCTGGCAGGCGCCGCGGCGGGCCGTGGACGCGGCGCGGGCCCGGTACGCCGGGGACGGCCCGCTGGTCACCTTCGCCGGACGGCTGGTCTACGAGAAGGGCGTGCAGGACCTGCTCGCCGGGCTGCCGCGGCTGCGGGAGCGGCACCCGGGGCTGCGCGTGGTGATCGCCGGCGACGGCCCGTACCGGGACGAGCTGGAGGCGCTCGTGCACCGGCTCGACCTGGCCGGCGCCGTGAGCATGCCGGGCTTCCTCGGCGACGACCTGCCCGCCGTGATGGCCGCGTCGGACTGCTTCGCGGTGCCGAGCATCTACGAGCCGTTCGGCATGGTGGCGCTGGAGGGCGCGGCGGCCGGCGCGCCGCTCGCCGTGGCGGCCACCGGCGGCCTCGCCGAGATCGTCGAGCCCGGCGTCACCGGCATGACCTTCCGGCCGGGGGATCCGGACGGGCTGGCCGAGGCCGTCCACGCGCTGCTGGTCGACCGGGACCGGGCGTCAGCGCTCGCCCGCCGGGCGCGGTCGGTGGTGCGGAAGCGGTACGGCTGGCCGGCCATCGCCCAGCGCACCGCCGCCACGTACGCGGCCGCCATCGCCGGCGACCCGGCGTTCACGGCCGCCCGCACCGCCGAACGGATGGCCCAGGGCCGCGCCCTCCCGCCGGTACCCGACGGCAACCTGCTGGCCGCAGCCAACCTCCGCTGACCGCCCCACCCCCTCCCCGCGCCCGCGCCCCGCGCCCCGCGCCCCGCGCCCGCGCCGGTGATCATGAGGTTGGCGGGCCGGGATGTCCGGTTCGTCCCCGCCAACCTCATGATCACCGGGGGCAGAGGCGGGGGCAGGGACGGGCGCGGGGGGCGGGTGAGACGCGAGCGGCCGCCGGGCCCCTTCGGGGGCCGGCGGCCGCTCGTCGCTGTGGCTTGGGTCAGCGCTCGTTCAGCGGGACGAAGTTCCGCTCGGAGTAGCCGGTGTAGACCTGCCGCGGACGGCCGATCTTGGTCTCCGGGTCGTTGATCATCTCGCGCCACTGGGCGATCCAGCCCGGGAGCCGGCCCAGGGCGAACAGCACCGTGAACATCTTCGTCGGGAAGCCCATGGCCTTGTAGATGAGGCCGGTGTAGAAGTCCACGTTCGGGTAGAGCCGCCGGGACACGAAGAAGTCGTCGGCGAGGGCGATCTCCTCCAGCTGCATGGCGATGTCCAGCAGCGGGTCCGGCTTGGCCATGCGGCCGAGCACGTCCTGGGCGGCCTTCTTCACGATGGCCGCGCGCGGGTCGTAGTTCTTGTAGACCCGGTGGCCGAAGCCCATGAGCTTCACGCCGTCCTGCCGGTCCTTGACCTTCTGCACGAAGGTCCGGACGTCACCGCCGTCGGCCTGGATGCGCTGGAGCATTTCGAGGACGGCCTGGTTGGCGCCGCCGTGCAGCGGGCCGAAGAGGGCGTTCACGCCGGCGGAGACGGAAGCGAAGAGGTTGGCGTTGCTGGAACCCACGAGCCGGACGGTCGAGGTGGAGCAGTTCTGCTCGTGGTCGGCGTGCAGGATGAAGAGCATGTCGAGCACGCGGGCCATCACCGGGTCGACCTCGTACGGCTCCGCCGGCACGCCGAAGGTCAGCCGCAGGAAGTTCTCCACGTAGCCGAGCGAGTTGTCCGGGTACAGCAGCGGCTGCCCGATCGACTTCTTGTAGGCGTACGAGGCGATGGTGGGGACCTTCGCCATCAGCCGCACGGTGGAGATCTCCACGTGCTCGGAGTCGAACGGGTCCAGGCTGTCCTGGTAGAAGGTCGAGATCGCGCTGACCGCGGAGGAGAGCACCGCCATCGGGTGCGCGTCCCGCGGGAAGCCGTCGAAGAAGCGCCGCATCTCCTCGTGCAGCAGCGAGTGCCGGCGGATCCACTCGGTGAACTCGCTGAGCTGCTGATCGGTGGGCAGCTCCCCGTAGATGAGCAGGTAGGAGACCTCCAGGAAGGAGGACTTCTCGGCCAGCTGCTCGATCGGGTAGCCACGGTAACGCAGGATCCCCGCGTCGCCGTCGATGTAGGTGATCGCGGACGAGCAGGCCGCGGTGTTGACGAAACCGGGGTCGTACGTCGTCAGCCCGGTCTCTTTCAGCAGCTTGCTCACCCCGATACCGGCGGGGCCCTCGACCGCGGCGTGTACCGGCATCGACAGCTGCCCACCGGGGTGATCGAGCTTGACTTCCGTCATGTGGTTCCTCGCTTCGCCGGCGAATCTTCGTTGAATTGCCTTCGCTTTTACCGTAATCGTGGTTGCGGGGACACCGCCTGCGGTGGTTCGGGGGTGAGGTATGCGTCACCCGATTCCCGACCGCCCGGCTGGGGAAACCGGCGAATCGCGCGTCCGTGCTCAGGAGAGCGCGAGGTGGCGCAACCCACCGTCGGCGGCGATCTGGTAGACGTCGAGTCGATTCTTCCCCGCGTGGAAGAGCCGGTCGTCGGCGATCAGCGCGGCGAAGCGGCGCCCGCCCGGGTCGGGGGGCACGACCGGCACGACCGCGCCCACGCGCCCGTTCACGGCCACGGCGAGCAGCGTGCCGTCGGGGACGTCGTCCGGGACGGTGCCCCAGACCAGCGCCGGCAGCGCGCCGGCGTCGGGATCGATGTCGCGGAACGCGGCGAGGTCGGCCACCCGGGCGCTCCCGCCCGCCGGTCGCTGGCTCACGGTGGTGCCGACCAGCGGGTGTACGGCCGGCAGGGGCGGCGGCTTCGGCACCCCGTCCGGGATGGGCGTCGGCTCCCCCGGGCGGTCGTAGAAGTGCTTCTGTCCCGCCGGGCGGGGGGTGGCCCGGGCGGAACGGCCGTCCACCCGCCACGGCAGCCGGATGCCGGCCGCGTCCGCCACCGTCGGCAGCAGGTCGACGTGCTCCCAGTTGCGGTCGTCGACCCGTCCGGCGCGCTGGCCGGGCTCCTTCACGAACATCGGCACCCAGGCGACCTCGCCGGGCGCGGCCTTGATGGCGTCCATGCCGCGGCCCTGGAAGCCGGGGGTGAAGCTCACCCCGTGGTCGGCGGTGACCACCACGAGCGCCTGGTCGTAGAGGCCGGTGGCACGCAGCGTCCGCAGGGTCTCCCCGATCAGCCGGTCGGTGTAGCCGAGCTGCGCGAGGTGCCGCTGCCGGGCCAGCTCCACCCAGCCGTGGCCGTCGTTCGGCAGGTCCTCCGGGCCGTCGTAGCGCGCCCCGGAGGGCAGGAACGCCCACGGCGAGTGCGGCATGAGCAGGTGCAGGAAGTGCAGCGTGGGTCGGGACGCCGGCTTCAGCCCGGCCAGGAAGCTCGTGAACCGGGCCGGCTGGTTGTCGTCCAGGCTGTCCCAGCGGAACGTCGGGTCGTCCGGGATCGGCTCGGCCGCGTCGAGCCCGGCCTCGGCCGCGGTCTGCTCCCGGTAGGAGTCCTCGGGGTCGACGAGGCTGTCCCGCGGCGCGGTGACCTGGCCGAGCAGCCGGCCGGTCTCGCGGACCAGCACCCCGAGCCCCTGCTCGGGGGCGACCGGCTGCTCGCAGCGGCTGGGCGGGCAGAGCCGGGTGATGCTCTCCTCGGCGCGGATGTCGTACAGGCCGCCGAACGCGGTGAACAGGTTCTCCGGGTACTGCGAGTAGTGCGGGGCGACGCCCCGCTCCGGGTACCGGCCGGTGAGCATGGCCGGCAGGGCGTACGGGGTCCAGCCGCTGACCCCGGTGGCGTCGCGGTACCAGGTCGATCCGGCGGCGAGCTCGGCGAAGTGTGGGAATCGGGTCGCGTCGATGCGCCCGTCGGCGCCGAGCAGGGAGACCAGCGGCAGTTCGTCGAGGACGATCATGACCACGGGCGGGTGGACGTCGGTGGCCGCCGTGCCGGTCGCCTCGCCAGCCGCCCGGGGCAGCACGAGCACCGAGGTCGGCGACACGAGCAGGAAGAGCGCCACGAACACCGGCGGCCCGGCGGCGGCGACCCGCAGCACCCGGCCGGGTGTCCGCCACCGCCGGTGGGCCGCCGCGCCGGCCGCGCCGACCACGGCCGCGGCCAGCAGCAGCGGTACGCCCCGCAGCGGTGTGCCGTGCCGGCCGACCTGGACGGCGAGCGCGGCGAGCAGCAGCCCGACCAGCACCGTGTGCGTCACCGAACGGGCCGCCCGGCCGGCGAGGCGGGTGAGTGCGCCGAAGAGCACGACCGGCACCGTGGGCGCCAGCGCGACCAGGGCCACCAGTTGCAGGATCTGCTCCCGGTCGGCGCGGTGGAACAGGAAGAAGTCGGGGCTGTGGCCGAGCACGTCCAGCAGCGGCTGGGTGACCACGAGCCCGACGAGCGCAACGACCTCCAGCACCCGGCCCAGCTCGGACCGGAACGCCGCCGTCCACCGGGCGCGACGCCCGGCCGGGGCCGTCCCGGCGGCCGGGGTGTCCCCGCCCGGACCGGCCTCGGGCCCGTCGGTCGCCGGGTCAGCCACCCACGACCACCGTGTAGAGCGTCCGGGTGCCCGAGGGCAGTTCCTCGCGCCGCGCGATCCGGCCGCGCGTCGCGAGCAGCCGCTCGAACTCCGCCCGGTGGTAGTCGGGGAAGAGCCCCTCGGGCTTGTTGGCCAGCAGGCGGCGCGCCATCGGGTCCTCGGGGTGCACGAACTCGACGACGACGCGGCCGCCGGGCGCGCAGAGGTCGGCGAGCCACGCGACCACCTCGGGCAGCGGCACGTTCCGGCCGATCGCGAGGTGGTGCACCACGGCCAGGGCGAGCACCGCGTCCGCGGCGGCCCGGTCGGCGAAGGAGGCCCGCTCGGTGCCGCGCCATCCGCCGCCGGGCGACGGGTCGGCGAGGTCCATGACGAGCGGCAGGACGCGCCGTTCGCCCTCGTCGCGCAGCGTCCGGTAGAGGGTGTCGACGACCGCCGGGTCCTGCTCGACGGCGACCACGTGGTCGGCGTGGCGTGCGGCGAGGCGGGCGTACCGGCCGTCGTTGGCGCCGAGGTCGAGCACGAGGCGGGGCCGGGGCCCGTCGGCCAGCGCGGCGGACACGAACCGCTCCTTGCCCACCCGGTCCTCGGCGGAGTAGCCGCAGGTGCGCTGGTAGTCGTTCCAGTGGCTGGCCGACGAGGTCGGCTCCAGCCGGCGGACGAGCTTCTCGATGCCGCGTACGGTGGCGAGCGCGAGTTCCCGGGAGTAGCCGGCGGCGCGCAGTTGGGCGCGGACGTCGGTGGTGGTGGCCTCGGCGTGCCGGTTCTGCATGGCGGCGTGCAGGTGCAGGTGGGTCGGCACGCCGCGCCGGAGCCGCCGGAGGCCCCGGAACAGCGGCCGCAGCGCGTCGGCCTCGATCCCGTCGACCCGGGCCCGCAGCCAGGGCTGGAAGTCCACGCCGAGGTGCGCGGTGAGCAGCAGCGGGTAGAGCATGGTCTGGCAGAACTGGCGGTAGCCCGCCCACGGTTCCCCGTCGCGCACCGGCTCGAAGGAGCCGACGTCGATGAAGACGGGCGCGCTGCCGCGCCACTGGAGGTTGTAGGCCGACCCGTCCTTCGTGGTGAACCCGGCCGGCAGCGCGGCGCGAAGGATCTCCAGGTGCAGCAGCGCGGCGTCGCGCAGCATGGTGAAGGACCACTCGTACGGGTGGGAGACGAACGGGATGCGCTCGTGCCGCAGCACGGCCGCCCACGCCGAGTCGGCCGGGACCCGGGCGGGCTCCAGCACCTCGGTGGCGCAGACCTTGCCGGTCGCCAGCAGGGACGTGAAGAACTCGCTGCCGGCCAGCGCCCGCCAGTGCTCGGCGGCCCGCGCGTCGAGCCCGCGCAGCACCTCGTCGCCGACGTGGAAGACCCGGTTGGCCGGGTCGCGGAAGGAGCCGGGCTCGGGCCGTACGCCCGCGGGGGAGATCGCCATCGCCGGCCCGGGTCAGCGCTGGTCGGTGGGCTGGCGCCGGAACCGGTCGACCAGCCGCCGCCAGTAGAGCTTGGCGGCCACCGCGACGCCCGCCACCCCGCCGACCACCGCCTGCACGATCAGGCTGCCGGATCCCGCGTCCAGGTAGGCCAGATGGTTCACCGAGCGCTCCTTCCCTCACCGTCACGACACCGGCGTCCCGGAGGTGCAGCGCTGCGGCTTTTGACCCGGAAGGCCGGACTTTCCCCACCGTACGCCGATCACCGCCGCCGTGCGGCCACACCGGGGAGTCCGCGGCGGTCCGATTCGTTCAAGACACCCGGCGGGAGGACTTCCTAGGGTCGGGCACCATGACGCCTCGATTCGACCTGATCGGATTCGCCACCACCGACATGGCGCGGACGCTGGACTTCTACCGCCGCCTCGGCCTGGACATCCCGGCCGGTGCCGAGACCGAGCCGCACGTGGAGGTCACCCTGCCGGGTGGCCTGCGGCTCGCCTGGGACGACGTCACGATGGTGCGCTCCTTCGACCCGGACTGGACGCCGCCGACCGGCAGCCCCCGCGCCAACCTCGCCTTCCGCTGCGCCGACCCGGCCGAGGTGGACCGGTGGTACGCCGAACTGACCGACGCCGGCTACCACGGGCACCTGAAGCCGTGGGACGCCTTCTGGGGGCAGCGGTACGCGGTGCTGCACGACCCCGACGGCAACGGCGTCGACCTCTTCGCGCCCCTCCCGACCGACTGAGCCCGGCCGGCCGGCGGTCGCGCCCCGGCCGGGTCAGCCGGCGCCGAGCAGGACGGCCGGCGGCACCCCCGCGAGATCCCGCACGTCCCGGGTCAGGTGCGGCTGGTCGGCGTACCCGCAGGCGGCGGCCACCTCGGCCAGCGGCGTGCCGGACCGGGCCAGGGACAGCGCCCGGCGCATCCGCAGGATCCGGGCGAGGGTCTTCGGGCCGTACCCGAACAGGGCCCGGGACCGGCGCAGCAGGGCACGCGGGTCGAGCCCGACCTCGGCGGCGATGGCGGCCACCGGGACACCGGCCGCCGCGGCGGCCGCCACCCGGGCGCCGAGCGGATCCGGGCCGCCGGCCGCGCGGAGCCGCCGCGCGGCGAGCGCCGTCAACGTGGACGCCGGATCGGCCGCCGCCCGCTCGGCGAGCTCGGCCACCGCCCGGTCACCCCAGAGCGCCGCCAGCGGCACCCGGGTGTCCCGCAGTTCGTCGGCGGGCACGCCGAGCACGGCGGGGCCGACGCCCGGGGGCAGGCGCAACCCCACCCACCGCTCCCCGGGCGCGCTGACGCTCAGGAAGGCCGTCCGGTCGGGGCCGGCCACCCGCAGGCCGGCCCGGCTGGACCACAGCAGGTCGACGCAGCCGTCGGGAAGCACCCGGCCGGTCCGCGTGCCGCCCGGGTTGGCGCTGGTCCACAGCGTGCCGCCGGTGACACCGGCGGGACGTTCCCGGTACACGTGCCCAGCCTGCCACGGGTGGACGCGACCGGGCGAAGCGGCCACACCGCGGGCGAGGATGCCGGTACCGTGCCGGTGTGCGCTGGACCGTGGTGGACGCGCCGCTGGACTCGTCCGGCCGGGGGCGGGGCGAGCAGGAGGCGCCGGCGGCGCTGCGCCGGGCCGGCCTGCTCTCGGCGCTGCCCGCCGAGGACGGCGGCGCGGTCGACGCCCGCGTGGACGATCCCACCCGCGACCCGGAGAGCGGCCTCGTCGGCGCCGCCGCCGTCCGCCGGGCCGGCGACGCCATCGCCGCGCGGGTCGCCGACCTGCTCGCCGCCGGCCGGCGACCGCTGGTCGTGGGTGGGGACTGCGCCATCCTGCCGGGCATCTGCCGGGCCCTGCCCTTCGGGACGGACCTGTGGTTCGTGGACGCCCACCCGGATTTCTTCGACGGCGCGACCTCCGAGACCGGCGAGGGCGCCGACATGGACCTCAGCGTGGTCACCGGGCACGGTCCGGCCGCCGCCGCGGGCGTCGACGGCCCGCTGGTCGACCCGGGTCGCGTCCACCTGCTCGGGCACCGCCCGCCCACCGACGAGGCCAGCCGGGTGGAGGCGGCCCGCGTCGACCCGCGGATCCGCCAGGTGCCGGCCGCCGAGCTGCGCCGGCGCGGCCCCGGCACCGTCGGCGCGGCGCTGGCCGCCGGCGCCGGCCCCGCCTGGCTGCACCTCGACCTCGACGCGGTCGACCCGGCCGACCTTCCGGCGGTCACCTACCCGGTGCCGGGCGGGCTGCGCTGGCCCGAACTGGTCGCGCTCGTCGCGCCACTGGCCCGCGCCGAACGGCTGCTGGGGATGAGCGTGACCGACCTGAACGTCGACGAGGACCCCGACGGACGCCACACGCGGCGCGTCGTCGACGTGCTCGCCGAGGCGCTCGGCCGCTGACCACCCCACCCGTCCCGATTACGGCGAGGGGGCGGGGGACGGCAGTCGTACGGTGAACACCGTCCGGCCGGGGTGGCTGTCCACGGTGACCGTGCCGTGGTGCGCCTCCACGACGGCCGCCACGATGGACAGGCCGAGGCCCGTGCTGCCGTGCGCGCGTGAGCGGGAGCTGTCGCCGCGCGTGAACCGCTCGAAGATCTCCGCCCGCAGCGTCGGGGGCACCCCGGGACCGTCGTCGGCGACGCGGAGCACGGCCGCGTCCGGCTCGCCGCGCAGCGTGGTGGTGACCGTGGTGCCGGGTGGTGTGTGCACGCGGGCGTTGGCCAGCAGGTTGGCGACCACCTGGTGCAGGCGGGCGGCGTCACCGGTGACGGTCAGCGGCTCGTCGGGCAGGTCGAGCTGCCACCGGTGCTCCGGCCCGGCCACGTGCGCGTCGCTCACCGCGTCGACCACGAGGGCGGTGAGGTCGACCGGCTCGGCGACGAGGGGCCGGCCGGAGTCCAGCCGGGCGAGCAGGAGCAGGTCGTCGACGAGGTGGGTCATCCGGGTGCTCTCGGACTCCACCCGGCGCAGCGCGTGGGCGACGTCCGGCGGCACCTCGTCACGACCGCGTCGGGCCACCTCGGCGTACCCCCGGATGGCGGCCAGCGGGGTGCGCAGCTCGTGGCTCGCGTCGGCCACGAACTGACGGACCCGGGTCTCGCTGGCCTGCCGGGCGGCGAGCGCGGCGGCGACGTGCCCGAGCATCCGGTTGAGGGCGCCGCCCACCTGCCCCACCTCGGTCCGCGGGTCGGTGTCGGATTCGGGCACCCGTTCGGAGAGCGCCACCTCGCCCCGGTCCAGCGTCAGCTCGCTGACGCGGCCGGCGGTGGCCGCGACGCGCCGCAGCGGGCGCAGCGTGGCCCGTACGACCAGCGCGCCGGCGGTGCCGGCGACGAGCAGCCCGGCGGTGGCCACGCCGGCCTGGGCGACGATCATCCACCAGACGGTCTCCCGCACACCGGACAGCGGCAGCGCGACCACCTGGGCCCGGTCGCCGGGCCCCGCCCGGGCGACCGCCCGGTAGTCGCCCCGCTCACCCAGGTCGACGGTGCGGGGCCGGCCGTCGACGGGCAGGCGGGACAGCGCCGCGACCTCGTCGACCGGCAACGACTCCCCGCCGGGCTGGTTTCCGGTCTGGGTGAACGCGGTGGCCACCTCGCCGCCGGTGACGGTGGCGACCACCGACCCCGGCGGCAGGCCGGGTGGGATCTGCGCCCGGGCGGGATCCGGCGCCCACCGCCACGGACGTTCCGGCCCCCGCACGGCGGGAACGAGTTGGGCGTCGACCCGGTCGATCAGGACGTGCCGCAGCGCCACGGTGGTGAGCGCGCCGGTCCCCAGACAGACCAGGGCCAGCAGGGCGACCAGCGTGACGACGAGCCGGGTCCGCAGCGTCCAGCCGGACAGTCGGCGGCGCAGCGCGCCGGCGACCCGGCGCGGCAGCCCGGTGTCACTCCGCGGGCTTGAGGACATACCCCGCGCCGCGCAACGTGTGGATCATCGGCGTCCGGCCCGCGTCGATCTTCTTCCGCAGGTACGAGATGTAGAGCTCGACCACGTTGGCCTGCCCGCCGAAGTCGTAGTTCCAGACCCGGTCGAGGATCTGCGCCTTGCTCAGCACCCGGCGTGGGTTGCGCATGAGGTAACGCAGCAGCTCGAACTCGGTGGCCGTCAGTGTGACCGGCTGCCCGCCGCGGCGCACCTCGTGGCTGTCCTCGTCCAGGGTGAGGTCACCGACGGTGAGCAGCGCGTCCCGGGCGGCGACCGCGAGACCGGAGCGGCGCAGCAGCGCACGCAGCCGGGCGATCACCTCCTCCAGGCTGAACGGCTTGGTCACGTAGTCGTCCCCGCCGACGGTGAGCCCGGCGATGCGCTCCTCCACGGCGTCACGGGCGGTCAGGAAGAGCACCGGCACGGTGGGCGCGTGCTCGCGCATGCGCCGCAGCACCTGGAAGCCGTCCAGGTCGGGCAGCATCACGTCGAGCACCACGGCGTCCGGCTGGAACTGCCGGGCCGTGGCGAGCGCGCCCGTCCCGTCGTTCGCGCTGCGCACCTGCCAGCCCTCGTACCGCAGAGCCATCGAGAGCAGGTCGGTCAACGTCGGTTCGTCGTCGACCACCAGCACCCGGACCGGCTCGCCGTCGGGGCGGCGCAGTTCGATGCGGCCGTGCGCGGCCTGCCCGTCTGAGACCATGCCCCCATCGTGGGACGCTTTCCTGTGCCGCGCCCCTGTGGAACCTGTGCGCGCGCTGTGTGCCGGCCGGGAGCTACTCGGTGACCCCGATGGGGTCGGTGCGCACGTACCGCATGGTCCAGGTGCCGGTCCCGTCGGGCCGCTCGCGCTCGTACAGGTGGTCGGGGCCCCCGTCGACGGGAGCGTCCTGCCCCGGGTGCCGCATGATCCAGCGGACGGGCGGGGCACCGTCGGGGCCGGCCGGCAGGGCCCGGACCAGGTCGTGGGCCGGCCCGCCCACGAACCGTACGCGCACCTCGCTCATCGCCGCCCCCTCGCCGTGCCGGCGTCCGGCGTGACGCCGCCCCCGCGTCGGAAGCTACCGCACCCGGGTGCGACCCGCAGCGCCTCACGGTCCACCGCGCTCCGATGATCACCACGGTTTGCCCTGCTCCGGGCCCGGGTACCGCGACCGGAGGCGCCCACGGGCGGAAGGACGAGGACGAGGAGCCGGTCGATGCGGACGTTGGACGGGCGGTACCGGCTCGAACAGCGCATCGGCGTCGGCGGGATGTCCGAGGTGTGGCGCGCCCACGACGTGGTGCTGGACCGGCCGGTCGCCGTGAAGGTGATCTCCCCCGGGCAGGACGACGCGGACTCCTCGGTGGGGCGCATCCGCGCGGAGGCCCGTTCGGCGGCCCGCCTCGTGCACCCGAACGTGGCGAGCGTCCACGACTTCGGCACCTGCGGCACCCCACCCGGCCCGCGGACGCCGTACATCGTCATGGAACTCGTCGAGGGCGAGACGCTCGCCGCCCACCTGCGGACCGGTGCGCTGGACTGGCGCATCGCGGTGCGGGTCTGCGCCGAGGTCTGCGCGGCGCTGGCCGCGGCGCACGCGCACGGCATCGTCCACCGCGACGTCAAGCCGGCGAACGTCATCCTCACCCCGGCCGGGGCGAAGGTGCTCGACTTCGGCATCGCCACGCCGGCGGGCGCGCCCGACCCGACGCCGGACGGGATGGTGGTGGGCACCCCCGCGTACCTCGCCCCGGAGCAGCTGGACCGGGCGCCGGTCACGCCGGCCGTCGACCTGTACGCCCTCGGTGTGCTGCTCTACCACTGCCTCTCCGGACGGCTGCCGTACGAGGCGAGCACCGCCACGCAGCTGCTCGGGCTGCGCCGCCGGGAACCACCCCGGCCGCTGCCGGAGATCGACGGCCTGCCGCGGGAGGTGGCCGAGCTGTGCCGGCGCTGCCTGGCCGCCGCCCCGACGGAGCGGCCCAGCAGCCTCGTCGCCGCACTGCTGCTCGCCGAGGCCGTGGACGCCCGGGTGTACGTGCCGATGCCGCTGTTCACGGCACCCCGCCCACGGCGCGCGGTGGTGTCCCCGTGGAGTGAGCGGGCGGCGACGGCGGTCACCGAGGCCGTCGCGGTGCCCGAGCGCCCCGACGGGCGCCGGGAGGCCTGAGCCCGACGGGCGCCGGGAGGCCTGAGGCCGACGGGCCGGCGCACGCCCGCGGGCGGCGTCGACGCCGGTTTCACCGGTCGAGGGCCGGGTAGCCGGGCGGGTGACTGACGGGAGGAACGCCCATGTCGGACCCGAGTTCCTGGCTGCATGAGGCCGCCGCGACCGCCGAGGGCGGCCACGTACGTACCGACGACGGCGGGCTCTCCAGCTCGCTGGCGTCCCCGCTCGCGGCGCACTGCACGGGCCTGCGCCCGGAGCAGCTGCTGGCCGCGGCGTTCGCGTCCTGCCTGCACCACGCGGCCGTCGAGGCGGCCGGTCGGATCACCGACGAGGCGCACACCGTCAAGGTGCGGGCCGAGGCGAAGCTCGGGCGCGACGCCGACGGGCGCTACCGGGCCGACGTGCACGCCTCGATCGCGTCCGCCGGGCTGACCCGGCAGCAGCTGGCCGACCTGGTCGAACACGCCGACCGACTCTGGCCGTTCTCCAGCGGCGACAACAGCCGGCACCGGCTCACGGTCACGCCGGCGGAGAACGGCCGGCGCTGACGCGGCCGGGAAGACCGGCGCGGAGAACGTCCGGCGCTGACGCCGGCCGGGACCGGCGTGGTGCCCAGCCGGCGGGGTACCGGGCCGGCGTGCCGGGAGTGCCGGGTCCGGGGGACGCCGCCCGATGGGGCGTCCGTCCCACCCGGCGGGTGACCGTACGGCCGGTCGTCGTATCGGCCGTACGGCCGAGGTGCGGGACGGCGTGGGTGCGCCTGACCAAGATCACCCATCCGCCCGGCTCATCCCCCTGTTCCGGCTATATCCGCGATATCGGACAGGAGCGCTTCACCCTCTTCCTGGTCGGGTGCCCCCGATGATCCGGTAGAAGGTGGCAAATTGTGACGCATGCCACCAACCAGGCGGGTGGCTTCTGGCCGCCGACTTTTTAGCCTCGGCGGGTGCATCCCGACGACCCCTCCGAGCAGAAGCAACAGGATCCCCAGCCCACGACCCGGTCCACCGACCCGGCATCCACCGAACGGACGACTGGTCGGCACCGCGCGCCGGAACCCCCTCCGCGCCGCGGGCGGAGGCTGTTGACCTCGACGCCCGTCCGGGCCGCCCTCGCCGCCGGCGTCACCTGCTGCCTGGGTGTGGCCGCGTACGCCGGCACCCGGGACGACACCGTCGAGCGGAGGGAGCCGCTGGCGGAGGCCGTCGCCGACCGGGCGGCACTGGCCGACCAGCGGGCCTCCCGGTCGCTGGAGCGGACCGCCGCACCGACCCCCACCCCCACCAGCGCCAGCCCCAGCCCCACGCCCAGCCCGACCGCCACGAAGAAGAAGGCGCCGAAGAAGCCCCCGAAGCCGCGCAAGCCGCGGCCGGTCGCCGGGCTCACGCAGGCGCAGATGGACAACGCGAAGATCATCGTCGACGTCGGCCGCGAACTCGACGTCCCCAAGCGGGGCCTGGTCATCGCCGTGGCGACCGCCATGCAGGAGAGCAACCTCTACAACTACGCCAGCGGCGTGCTGCCCGAGTCGCAGAACTACCCCCACCAGGCCATCGGCTGGGACCACGACTCGGTCGGCCTGTTCCAGCAGCGGCCCAGCAGCGGCTGGGGCACGGTGCAGGACCTCATGCGGCCGGCGTACGCCGCGAAGGCGTTCTACCTGGCGCTGCTCGAGGTGCCCGGCTGGCAGGACATGAGCCTCACGGTCGCCGCCCAGACGGTCCAGGTCTCCGCGTTCCCCGACGCGTACGCCCAGCACGAGGAGCGGGCCACCACCGTCGTCGAGGCGCTCACCAGCTGAGCGCCGGTCAGCCCGCCCGGGCCTCGTCGCGCCCGCCGGGCGGGTCGCCCGCGCCGACGGCCGCCCCGCGGGTCGCCGGCACCCCCGACCCGGTCGTCGCGGCCGCCGCGGTCGGGGTGTCCACGGGCACCGGCTCGACGGTCACGCCGCCGAGGATCTCGTCCGCGCGCGCCTCGCGCCGGCGGCGGGCCTGCAACGCCGCCTCGAACTCCCGGCGGGCCTGCACGGCCTCGGCGTACGCCCGCTCGCGCACCTGCCGGGCCTCCTCGCGCGCCGCGTCCAGCTCGAAGCGCGCCCGGGCGAGGATCGCCGCCGCCTCCCGTTCCACCTCACCGGCGTGGCGCCCGACCACGACTGCGTCGTCCACGTCGTACCGGCGCAGCAGGCCGCAGAGCCCGGCCGCCTCCCGCCGGATCCGGTCCCACTCCCGCCCCGTCCCCGCGGTGCTCTCCGCCCACGCCGCGAGCCGGGTCAACCGGACACCCAGCTCATCGAGGCAGGAGTCGACCTGCCGCCGGTCGTAGCCGATCTCGACCACCGAGAACCTCATGCTGTCGCCCCCCAGGCAGCTGGAAACTCTTCCCCACCTGGATCCTCCGGCGCGAGGGGCGGCGGCGCGGGCGTTCGGGAGAAATGTTCAGCATCCGAGAGGCCGCCCGGCACACGGCCGGTCGCCCACCCCGGGCGTCCGGCTCAGCGGCGCCGCGGCAGCACGACGACCCGTCCGAAGAACTCGTCGATGCGGTGCACCACGTCGTTGAAGTCGTCCAGGTCGATGGGCTTGGTGACGTACGCGTTGGCCTGCAGCGTGTAGCTGCCCAGCACGTCGGTGTCGGCGTTCGAGGTGGTCAGCACGACGATCGGGATCGTCCGCAGGTCCTCGTCCTGCTTGACCTCGCCGAGCACCTGGCGACCGTCCATCCGGGGCATGTTGAGGTCGAGCAGGATGACGTCCGGCCGGACGGCGTCGCTGTGCCGGCCCTCCCGCCGGAGGAACTCCATGGCCTCCTGCCCGTCGCCGACGACGTCGATGATCTTCTCGACCTCGGAGTCCTGGAGGGCCTCCTCGATCATGAGCACGTCACCCGGGTCGTCGTCCACCACGAGGATGCGGACCGGGTTCGGGCTGTCTGCGCCCATGAGCTACCTGCCTCTGGTCGGTGGAACGGGACATCACGGTCACGTGCCGGCGGGGAAATCTAACCGATCAGGGAGCCGCTCGCGGCGCCGGGTCGCCCGCCCTCGCGTCGTAGGCGAGCACCTGGGCGACGCCGGTCAGCCGCAGCACCCGGTCGACGGCGCCGGACGCGCCGGTCAACCGCAGCCACCCGCCCTCGGCGGCGGCGCGGTGGTCACCGCGGAGGAAGGCCGCGATGCCGGTGGAGTCGCAGAACGTGAGCTCGGTGAGGTCGACCAGGAGGCGACGCTCGCCGGCGGCGGTCAGGCGGTCGACCGCCGCGTTGAACTCCTCCGCGGTGCTCATGTCGAGCTCCCCCGTGAGGCGCAGGCACGTGCCACCGCCGTCGCGCTCGGCGTACGTGACGGTGAACGGCACCATGCTCTCCTCGTCGGGGACGTTTGCAGTGGCGCAAGTATACGCAGCGGGCCCGGCAGCGCCGCCCACCTCAACGCCCGACCGGCTCGGCGGCGGACGCGAGCAGCGCCCGGCCGCCGTCGAGGAAGCCGGCCGCGCGGGGAAACTCGCGCAGCACCCCGCCGTAGTGCTCCAGCGTCGCTGCCAGCGCGGCGGCGGGCACCCCGCGGCTGGTCAGGACGGTCACCAGCCACCGCACGAACTCCGTGAAGAGGGAGCCGTCGTCCACATAGAGCGCCGCCGCCAGGAAGTCCAGGATGTGGCCGAGGTCGCTCACCGTCGCGTCGAGCCGCGCCCGGTCGTACGCCCGGGTCGCCGGCACCCGCTCCCGCAGGTCGGCCAGGGCACCGTCGACGAGTTCGGCCCGGCGCGCGACGAGCGCCGCGTACTCGTCGTCGGCCAGGTGGTCCAGACGCGCCAGCAGCAGGCGCGACAGCGCCCGCGCGTCGGCGACCAGGTCGGCCGCGGCCGGCGCGTCGGGCGCCCACAGCATGCCCAGCCGGTCTGCCCACCGGCCGTCGGCCCCGAAGCCACGCCCGCCCACCAGCACCGGGACGTCGGCGAGGCGGCACGCCTCCACCATGCGGTGGGCCTGCGGCAGCCGCACCGGCACCGCGCAGGCCAGCGCGACGGCGTGCGCGTCGTGCCGGTGCAGGTACGACACGAGGTGCGCGGCCGGGACGCTGGCCCCGAGGAACGTCACCCGCCAGCCGCGCAGCCGGAGCACCTCGGCCACGAGCCGGGGCGGCAGGGCGTGCCACTCCCCGTCCATGCAGGCCACCACGATCCGGCCGCGGGTCGGCGCGGCCCGCGTACGGCCGGCGAGCGCCGCCACCACCCGCTCGCTGACGTGGGTGGCCGCGTGCTCCTGCGCCACGCTCCACTCGTTGCGCGCCCACCGCTCCCCCACGTCCTCCTGGGCGGGCGCGACGAGGTCCAGGAGCACCCGTTCGGCCGGCACGCCGGCGTCGAGCAGGTCGACGGCGACGCCGATGGCGCCGCTCTCGTCCGCCTCGGCGAGGTGGTCCAGGTAGTCGGCGTACGCGGCGGCCGGCGTGCGGGCGGCGGTCACCGGGATCTCCCCGGCTGCCCGGCCGGGGCTGGCACCGCGTGCAGGTGCCGGCCGGGCCCCACGGCGCGGACGGCCAGCACGGCCACGTCGTCGTGGTCGCCGCGGGTCAGCCAGTCCCCGGCCACCTGCGCGATCCGCTCGGCGAGGGCGGACGCCGGCATCCGGTGGCAGCCGGTCAGGGTGTCCACGAGCCGTTGCGGCCCGAACTGCTGGTCGCCCCGGGGACCGCCGCGGGCCTCGGTGACACCGTCGCTGTAGAGCACGCACGTCTCGCCGGGCGCCAGCCGTACCGTCGCCTCCCCGATGCGCGGGTCGCCGACCACGCCGATGAGCATCCCCCGCAGCGGCACCGTCTCCACCTCACCGCCGCCGCGCAGCACCAGCGGCGGCAGGTGCCCCCCGCCGGCCATGGTGAGCGTGAGGCCCCCGTCGCGGCACGGCCGCGCCACCCCGAGCACCAGCGTCGCGAAGCGGCCCTGGCCGTGCGCCTGGACGGTCTCCAGCAGGGTGTCGTTCAACAGGGCGAGCAGCGGGCCCGGCCGCGACTCCACCCGGTGCAGCGCGTGCAGGCACTGCCGTAGCTGGCCGGTGAACACGGCGGCCTCCACGCCCTTGCCCGACACGTCGCCGAGGAAGAAGAGCGCGCCCCCGTCGGCGAGCGGGTGCGCGCCGTAGAAGTCGCCGCCGATGCGGAGCCCGGCCTGCGCCGGCCGGTACGCCGTACCCCACTGGATGCCCGGGACGCCGGGCGGCTCCACCGGCAGCAGGCTGCTCTGGAGGGTCTCGGCGACCTCGGCCTGGTCGCGGTAGAGCGCGGCGGCGGTCAGCGCGGCACCCGCCCGGGCGGCGAACGCGTCCAGCAGCTCGGTCCCGTCCTCGTCGGGCGACCCGCCGGGCGGTGGGGTGACGAGCAGGACGCCGGCCGGGGTGTCGACGCCGGGCAGCGGCACGAGCCGCGCGTGGGTGCCACCGGGGGCGGCACCGGGCAGCCAGCCGGCGCCCGTCGCCTGCTCCGACGGCCAGTCCACCGCGTGCGCTCGCACGCCGCCGAGCGCGTCGGCGACGGCCTGCGGCAGGTCACCGGCGGCCAGCACGCCGCCGTCCACCGCCGGGGCCTCGTCGCCGGACCGCCCGGCGCGCCACCAGCGCACCCGGCCGGCCCGGGGTGCGAGCACCAGCACCGCCGCGTCGGCCAGGACGGGCACGGCCAGCCGGACCACCGCCGCGGCGGCCCGGTCGGGGTGGAGCAGGCTGCCGAGCGTCGTGCCGACACCGGCCAGGAACGACGCGCGGGCGCGCTCGGCGAGCAGGGCGTCGGCGCGGTCGACGTGGTCCGTGACGTCCTCGACGTACCAGCAGCAGCGTCCGTCGGACAGCGCGACCCGGCGGGCGGTCAGCCGGCGCGACCGGTGCCCGAAACCGGCCGGGTCCGTGGTGATTGCCGGCACGCCGGCCGCGAGGGGCGTACCGGGGACGAGTTCGGGCAGCAGGCGTGCGGCCACCGGGTTGACGTGCCGCACGACGCCGCCGGCGTCGCACACGACGAGGCCCTCGCGCACATGCGGGACCACCTCGGACCAGTCGGGGGCCACGGGCGGACGGCCACCGCCGGGTTGGGAGGGAACGCCCGTGGCGGAGGGAGCGCCGGACGCTCGGGCGCCGCCCCGGCGCGTGCTCCGCCCGTCGCCCGGATCCCCGTTCCTGACGTCGGCAACAGCCACCGGGTGAGCCCCACTCCTCGTCGTCCCGCAGGTCACGGGACCGGGCTCCAGGGTCGGATCCCTGCACCCACCCTACGCCCGACCGCGTCGCCACCCCACGCGCTGGTGAACCCGCCGGTCGGCGCCGGGCGGGCCGCGCCTCCGGTTGTTACGATCCCCCCGACCCGGGCCGACCGGCGGGCTGTGGAAAGGCGTGACCGTGCTGTCCCACGGGCGGACATCCGAGACGACCCCGCTCCGCCTGTCCGTCGACCGCTCGGACCCGGCGGCGCCGCTCGTCCGGGTGGCCGGCGACCTGGCGTACGCGACGGCGGCACCGCTCCGCGAGGAGATCGACCGGCTGCTCGCCACGGCCCCGCCGGTCGTGGCCCTGGACTTCGCCGACCTGCTCTTCATCGACAGCACGGGCCTCGCCGTGATCGTGCACGCGTGGCGCGAGGGCGAGGACCGGGGCACCGCGCTCGAGCTGCGGCAGGTCCCCCGCTTCCTCCGCGCGATCCTCGACATGACCGGGGTGACCGGCCTGCTCGCCCGCCCGTCGCCGCCGGTCCGCCCGGAGACCGCCCGGCCCACGCCGAGCGCCTGACCGTACGGGGTCGCCGCCAGGACGGGGTCCCGTACCGGCGATCCGCCCGGCCGGTGACCGTCGGCGCGCCCGTGCCCGGACGTCGCCGATCGTGTCGCCGGGCCTGCGGATGAGCCCCGGCGCGGGCCGCCCCGATGTGGGGCGGCCCGGCGCGCGGGGTGGCCCCCGACCCTGGGACCGGGGGTCAGGGGCCCGGAGGATGGTCTAGGTGGCCGTCACCGGCTGGAGCCGTGGCCCGTCGCCGCGCTGCTCGCCCGCCGAGGGCGGTGGCTCCGCGTCCTCGGGAGGGCCGGTGTCCGGCGTCTGGAACAGGTACCGGACGAACTCCCCACCGGCCTCGTTGTCGTCCGCACCGGGCCACTGGCCGATGCAGTCGACGCCGATGACCTCCCGGCCCGTGCCGTCGGCCTCCTCCAGCAGGGCCCACAGGCTCACCGGGTAGCAGCGGGTGGTTCCGGGTGAGATCCGCCAGCGGGCGTACCAGCCCGGCCGTGCCGGGACGATCTCGACGATCCGCTTCATGACGACCTTCCCTTCCGCGTACCTCGGAAGAACTCCGGTCCTGATCCGATCCTGTGGCCGGGACGGGTGAGCGTCCCTCACCCCCGGCGGATGAAGCCGCCGCCGAGGCGGCCCGCGCCGGGCCCCCGGCGTCCGTTTCGTGGTCGGCGACGCCGGGAAGGCGACCGGCGGAACCACGATCCCCAGCGGAAGGGGTGCCAGATGCGCAAGCAGATGGAGGGCGACAACCAACGTCGCCGGGCGCTCGCCCGGCAGGCTCGGGAGCGGGGCCGGCAGCCGAGCGAGACGGGCGCCAGCCTGAGCGCTTCCAAGCAGCTCACCCACCTCGACCGGGCCAAGCGCGCCGGACCGCCGCCGGCGGGCAGCCGGCACAAACCGGACGCCACGCGCGGCGGGCCGGCCCCGCCGCCGGCCGGCGCGCCGGAGAACCCCCGGCCGCGGGCGGCGCCGGACGTGAACGCGGGCGGCACGACGACCGTGGGCTACCACGACCTCGTCGACGGCGTCCGCCGCCGCGCCGGCGTCGACTTCCGCACGGCCAAGGTCGGAGCCGAGGCCACGGTGCTGGTGCTGGCCTTCGCCCTGGACGAGGCCGAACGGCAGCGCCTGCTCGCCGCCGTGCCGAGGTCCCTGCACGACGTGCTCCCGGTGGGCGGCATCCCGCGCCGCCGCGACCTGCCCGGCTTCCTCGCCGAGGTGGGGCGGATCAGCGGCAACAGCCCGGAGCAGGCCCGGTACCAGGCCCAGGCGACGCTGGCCGCGCTCGCCGACGCCGACGGCGACCTCGTCGAGTCGCTGCACGTGCCGGACAGCCTGCGGGAGCTCCTGGAACCGCCGCCGGCCGGCGGCGGCGTGGTCGGGGCCGACACCTCGACGCCGCCGCTCAGCGAGGCGGACCGCGCCGCGGCGCTGGCCGACCTGCCGTACTGGTCCGGTGACGGCGGCGCGCTGCACCGGGTGGTGGCGCTGCCCGCGGACAACCTCGACCGCGTGCTGGACCGCCTCGAACGGCTGCGGCAGGAGACCGGACGGGCGCCGACGATCTCCCGACCCGGTCCGACGGCGGCCGTGCTGACCGTCCGGTCCCGGCAGGCCGGCGCGGTGACCGCCGCCGACGTGGATCTCGCCCGGAGCATCGACGCCGCCATCGACGAGGCGGGCGCCGGGATCAACGCCGGCTGACGGCGGGACCGGCGGGCCGACGCGGCCCGCCGGTCACCCCCGGGCCCGCCGTGGGGCCGGAGCCCCCGGCGGGCCGCCGGCGCGGGATCGGCTAGCGTGCCGGGCATGGACCACGCGGCCGACCGGCTGGAGCTGGTCGCCGACCCGGTACGGCGCACCGGTCGTCTCCTGCTCGCCGCCGGGGTCGAGCAGTCGTACGTCGACGTCGCCGACCCCCGCTACCTGCACTTCGAGTACGTCCGCCGGATGGCCGCCGTGGCCGACGCCGCCGCACCCCGGGGCGCGGCCCTGTCCGTGCTGCACCTGGGCGGCGGCGCGCTCACTCTCCCCCGGTACCTGGCCGCCACCCGGCCTGGGTCGCGCCAGCTGGTGATCGAGCGCGAGCCCGCGGTGGTGGAGCTCGTCACCCGCAAACTGCCGCCGCTGCCGCCCGACGTGCGCATCCAGGTCGGCGACGCCCGCGACGCGGTCGCTGACGCCCCGCCGGCCACGTACGACCTCGTGCTCGCCGACATCTACCGCGCGGCGCGGATGCCGCGGCACGTGCGGACGGTGGAGTTCGCCGCCGAGGTGGCCGCGACCCTGCGACCCGATGGCATCTACCTGGTCAACCTCACCGACCTGCCGCCCCTGGTGGCGACCCGGGTGCAGGTCGCCACGCTGCGCGAGGTGTTCGCCGACATCTGCCTGCTCGCCGACCGGCGGATGCTGCGCGGCCGGCGGTACGGCAACCTCGTGCTCGCCGCCGCTCCGACGCCCGGCCGGCTGCCGGTGGCGCGGCTGGTCACTGCGGCGGTCCGGGACCCACTGCCCGGTGTCGTGCTGCACGGCACGGCCCTGGACACGTTCGTGGCCGGCACCCTGCCCACCACGGACGCGGACACCCGCGACTGAACCTCGCCCCCAGCGGGTTTCCGGGCGTCCCGCCCGGGTAGCCGCGCCGGATGAACGACGCCGACGACGACCGGAGGACCGCCCGCCGGGCGTTGATCGTCATCGGGCTGCTGCTGGCCACCGTGCTCGCGCTGGGGCTGGTCTACGCCACCCGCCGGGTGCTGATCTGGGGCCTGGTCGCGGCGTTCTTCGCGGTGGCGCTCAAACCCCTGGTCGACCGGCTGCAACGGCGGCTGGTCCACCGGCGCGCCCTGGCCACGCTGCTGGTCTTCGTGGTCGCCTTCGTCGTGCTCGCCGCGCTCGCCGCGCTGATCGTCGTCCCGCTCGTCGACGACGTCACCCGGTTCGCCCAGCGCGCCCCCGAGATGCTGCGGGAGGCCCGGGCGGGCCAGGGCCCGGTGGGACGGCTGCTGGACCGCGTCGGCGCCCGGAACTTCCTGGCCGGCCATTCCGACGAGATCGCCCGGTACGCCGAGCGGCTGCGCCAGCCCGCGGTCGGCGTCCTGCGGAGCGTGGCGGAGGGCGTCATCGGCCTCATCACCGTCATCGTGCTGTCGTACCTCATGGTGCTGGAGGCCCCCCGGATCACCGGGTCGGTGATGGCGGCGGCCGGAGAGGCGCGGGCCGCCCGGTGGCAGCGGATCGGTCGGGAGGTCTCCCGCACGGTCAACGGCTACCTCACCGGCAACCTGCTCATCAGCCTGATCTGCGGGCTGCTGACGTTCCTGGTGCTGCTGCTGACCGGCGTGCCGTTCGCCGCGGTGATCGCCCTGCTGGTGGCCATCGCCGACCTGATCCCGCTCGTGGGCGCCACGCTCGGCACCATCATCGCGGCCCTGGCGGCGTTCGTGCACTCCCCCACCGCCGGCATCGTCGTGCTGGTCTTCTTCGTGATCTACCAACAGGTGGAGAACCACCTGCTGTGGCCGGTCATCCTGTCCCGCGCGGTCCGGTTGAACCCGCTGACCGTGCTGGTCAGCCTGCTGCTCGCCGCGGAACTCGCCGGCCTGGTGGGCGCCCTGCTGGCGATCCCCGCCGCCGGCATCGTGCAGGTCCTGCTCCGCGAGTACGCCCCGTTCCGTCGCCCACCGCCACCGCCGGCCGGCTGACGGCGGCCGGACCGGGGCCCGGGGGCGGACGTCCCGACGGCCGCCGGCTGCTGACCGGCGCCGGGGGCGGCGGACGCCTGGCGGCCGGCGGACGCGACGGGAGTGGCCGCCGGAACGGCCACTCCCCTCAGAACGTCAGCGGACGCGGACGGGCATCTCCGGCGCGGCGCTCTCCAGCGGCACGGCGTTCGCCGGCACCAGCCCGAGCTGCACCGCCGGCCGGGGCAGCGTCGCGTCGAGCAGCCAGTCGGCGCTGATCCGGGTCCGGTTGGCCGGCATGGCCAGCAGGTGGTAGCCCCGGGTGACCGCCTTCGCCGGCAGCCCCGCCATGTTGAGCTTCAACGGGTTGGCCGCCGCGTCCTTGCCGCCGAGGTCGACCACCCAACCGAGGTCGTGGTGCCGGTACGGCCGGCGGCGGCCGTGGCCGTACGACGCCGCGATGTTGTGGGCCGCGAGCTTCCCCTGGCGCTGCGCGTGCTGTGCGGTCATCGCGCAGATCTGACCGGGCCGCGTCAGGTCGGGCACGGCCGCCGCGTCGCCACAGGCGAACACCTCCGGGAACCCGGGGACGTTCAGGTACTCGTCGACGACGAGCCGTCCCCGCTCGGTCCGCAGGCCCAGTTCCTCGACGAACGGGTCGGGGCGCACACCGACGCACCAGACCAGCGAACAGGTCGGCACGTACTCGCCGTCGGTGAGCTTCACCCCGTCGGCGGTCGCCTCGGCCACGGAGGTGCCCATCCGCACGTCGACGCCGCGCCGCTGGAGGACCCGCTGTGCGGTCTCCGACATCCGCTTGTCGAGTTCGGGCAGCACGCGCGGCGCGATGTCGAGCAGCATCCACCGTGGGCGGACGGTCAGCCGCGGCCGTTGGGCGTGCAGCGCGTCGGTGAAGAGCTGACCGTGGGCGGCCACCTCGGTGCCGGTGTAGCCGGCGCCCACCACCACGAACGTGGCGCGCGCCTGCTGCTCGGCCGGGTCCTCGGCCTGCTCGGCAAGCTCGATCTGCCGCACCACGTGGTCGTGCAGGTAGAGCGCCTCGGGCAGGCCGCGGAACCCGTGGGCGTACTCGGTCACGCCGGGGATCGGCAGAAGCTTGTTGACGCTGCCGACGGCGAGCACCAGCCGGTCGTACGCGAGGCGGTTGCGGTCCCCCTCCGGCTGGGTGAAGCCCACCCACCGGTTCTGCAGGTCCACCTCGTCGGCCTCGCCGATGACCACCCGTACGCCTCGCAGCGTGCCGGCGAGCGGCACCGCGATCCGGGTGGGCTCCACCACCCCGGCCGCCACCTCGGGCAGCAGCGGCAGGTAGAGGAAGTAGTCGGTCGAGTTGAGCACCACGATCTCGGCCCGGTCGCCGGCCAGCCGGCTCAACGTCTTCGCCGCGTGGTAACCGGCGAACCCGGCCCCCACGATCACCACACGAGGCTTCGTCATTCCGCCCCGGTTCCCGGGCAGCGGCCGGACAAACGTGCGCCTCAGCCGGAGGCGAGCCGGACATGCCCGCTGGTGTCGACCGCCTCGATCTCCCACAGCTTGCCGAAGGCCCGGATCCGGTCGGCGGTGATCCGGCCCAGCTCGGCCGGAATGTCCGGGTCGACGACCAGCTTTCCGTCGACGGGCTCGATCCCCACCATCGACCGGACCAGCGCCAGCGGGGTGCCGGTGGCCCAGGCCTGCGGGCTGCACGCCGTCGGGTATGGCACCGGGAAGATGATCCGCTCCCGCTGGAACCCGGTCAGCGCCTCCGGCAGCCGGTAGTCGAAGTGCTCGGCGGCCTCCAGCAGCGCCAAACTGATCCGGTTCGCCTCGGTGCGGTAGCCGTAGCGGGTCAGACCGAGCACCGCGATGGAGTTGTCGTGCGGCCAGACCGTGCCCAGGTGATAGCCGATGGCGTTGTACCGCCGCTCGGCGCGGGACAGGGTGCGGATGCCCCACCCGGAGAACATGTCCTCCGCCATGAGCTGCCGTACCACGGTGTCGGCCCGCTCCCGCGGCACGATCCCGCTCCACAGCAGGTGCCCCATGTTCGAGGTGATGGAGTCGATCGGGGTCTTGTCGCCGTCCAGGCCGACGGCGTAGTAGCCGCCCCGCTCCTCGATCCAGAAGTCCCGGTTGAACCGCTGGTAGAGGGCGGCCGCGTCGGCGCGCAACCGCCGGGCGAGCCCCGGGTCGGCGAGCGGCCCGTCGGCCAGTTCGGCCAGACGCAGCTTCGCGTCGTACGTGTAGCCCTGGAGGTCGCTGGTGGCGATCGGGAGCACGGGGATCCGCCCGTCGGCGAAGCAGACGCCGTCCGGGGAGTCGCGCCAGCACTGGTTGCCCAGCCCTTCCGGGGACCGGGTGGCGTACTCCACGTAGCCGTCCCCGTCCCGGTCGCCGTAGTTGTCGATCCAGTGCAACGCCGCGATCGCGTTGTCCCGCAGGAACTGGACCGTCTCCTCGTCGTGGGTCCAGCGCCAGTACTCGGAGAGCAGGATCAGCCAGAGCTGGGTGGCGTCGGCGGTGCCGTAGTACGGCGTGTAGGGCTTCACCCCGGTCCGGGTCAACTCGCCGCTGCGCACCTCGTGCAGGATCTTGCCGGGCTCCTCGTCGGTGAAGTCGTCGCAGCGCCGACCCTGGAGGCGGGCCAGCGCGAGCAGGGCGCCGTGAGCCAGCATCGGCCCGCCCACGAGCGTCTGGTACGCGGTGATCAGCGTGTCCCGGCCGAAGACGGTGAGGAACCAGGGCAGCCCGGCGCCGGGCAGCAGGATGCGCTGCCCCTTCACCTCCAGGTCCAGCCGCAGGGCCGCGAGGTCGTCCCGTGACTGCCGGACGGTGCGCTCCAGCCCCTGATGGTCACTGCGCAGGACGGCCCGCTCCTCCGCCCAGCGGCGCAGCGGATCCTCGACCCGCCGGTGGAAGACGTCGGCGATGTCCCCCCGGATCGGTTCCACCACGCCCATCCCCGGTGGAAGGGGCACGTGCAGGTCCACCTCCCACTCCTGGCGTGAGGACAGCTCGATCTCCCAGACCAGCTGGTCGCCCTCGACCCGGTCGGCGGGCACGGAGGAGCGGACCCGGGTCTCGGCGGAGAACCCGTCGGCGGCGTAGGAGAAGCAGAGCCCCGCGCCGTCCGGACAGTGGTCGCGGGTGATCTGCGCCGAGCGGTCCCGGACCCCCGACTTCACCTCGAACAGGTCGGCGAAGTCGGCGTTCACGGCGAGCCGCAGCTCGAAGCGGACCTGCTCCGGCCGGAACGACACCAGGCTCACCCGCTCGTGAAAGCCGTCGGCCACGTAGCGTTGCCGGCGGATGCCCAGGCTGTCCGCGGGCAGGCCGCACGCCTCGGGGACGGTGAGCACGTACTCCGCCGCGTAGTGCTCGAGCGTCCCCGCGCGCAGCGCCAGCAACCGCGAGCCGTTGATCGAGAGCACCCACTCGCTGACCAGCCGGGTGTCCAGGTGCACGAGGCCGCCGATGCTTCCGGGTGGCACGTCCCCGCACCGGTCGGCGTACATGAAGGTGGGGCCGCTCAGGACCGCCATCGAGTCGGGTCCGAGCTCCGGCGGCAGGGCCCGCTGGTCACCGGCCTCCCGGGCGGCGACCAGTCCCGGCGTGGGATCCGCGGGCGTCGGGCGTACGGAGGTCATGCCCTCACCGTAGGAAGGCGCCGGTCCGGGAGTCATCACCCGACCCGGGTGAAAGGTCGTGGAACATCCACGCCGAACGATGTAGACAGATACGGTCGTCGATGGCGAGGATGCCGTCATGGGAACTGACGACAGCGGCCGGCCGCCCACGAGGCCCACGCGCCGCACCTTCCTGACCGCCGCCACCGCCGCCACGGCCGCCACCGTTGCCGTACCGGCGCTGGCCGACCCGGCCGCCGCGTCCGGCGGCGGTGCCCCGCCGGGCCCCGGTCACCCGGTGCGGCCGCAACCGCCGGACCGTGAGCTGCGCGACCTGCTCCGCGCCGTCGACCAGGATCGGATCGAGGCGATCGTCCGGAGGCTGGCCGCCTTCGGAACCCGGCACACCCTCTCCGCCCAGGACGACCCCGAGCGCGGCATCGGCGCCGCGCGGGACTGGATCTACGACCGGATGCGGGAGTACGCCGCGGCCTCCGGCGGGCGGATGACCGTCGAGCTCCAGTCGTACGTCCAGCAACCCGCCTCCCGCATCCCGGTGCCGACCCGGATCACCAACGTCGTGGCGACCCTGCGCGGGGAGACGTCGCCGAACCGGACGTACGTGGTGACCGGCCACTACGACTCGCGCGCCTCGGACGTGATGGACGCGGTGAGCGACGCGCCGGGCGCCGACGACGACGCCTCCGGGGTGGCCCTCGTGATGGAGCTGGCCCGGCTGATGGCCACCCGCCGCACGGCGGCGACCATCGTCTTCGCCGCCGTGGCCGGCGAGGAGCAGGGCCTCTACGGCTCCGCCCACCTCGCCCAGCAGCTCAAGGCGGCCGGCGCCGACGTGCAGGGGATGTTCAGCGACGACATCGTGGGCAGCAGCACGGCCGACGACGGCACCCGCGACCCGCGCACGGTGCGGCTCTTCGCCGAGGGCGTGCCGACCGCCGAGACGCCCGCCGAGGCGAACACCCGCCGGTCCGTCGGCGGCGAGAACGACTCGCCGTCGCGTCAGCTCGCCCGGTTCGTGAAGGACGTCGCCGAGAACGGCGCGACCGGCATGCGGGTCCGGGTGATCTACCGGCGGGACCGCTACCTGCGCGGCAGCGACCACATCTCGTTCCTGGAGCAGGGCTGGCCCGCGGGCCGGTTCACCGAGCCGAACGAGGACTTCGCCCACCAGCACCAGGACGTGCGGGTCGTCGACGGGCGGCAGTACGGCGACCTGCCGGAGTTCTGCGACTTCGCCTACATCACGCGGGTGGCCCGGGTGAACGGCGCGGCGCTGTGGTCGCTCGCGCAGGCGCCCGGCACGCCGAAGGGGGTCGTCATCGTCACCAGCGACCTCACCAACAACACCACGCTGCGCTGGCGGCGCGGCGACGAACCCGACCTGGCCGGGTACGAGGTGGTCTGGCGGGAGACCACCGCCGCGGAGTGGCAGAAGGTGATCCCCGTGGGCGACGTGACCCAGGTGACCATCGACCTGTCCAAGGACAACGTCTTCTTCGGCGTCCGGGCGGTGGGCCGCGGCGGCCTGCGCAGCCCCGTGGCGTTCCCCCGGCCGGGAAGCTGACGTCCCCTCACCCGTGGTGGGTGGGGCCGGCTCACCCGCCGCCGCGGCAACCTGTGGACGCACGTGTCGGCGCACCGAGGAGGAGGCGGCGTCCATGAACAGCATGCCGATGTCCAACGACCAGCGGCAGCCGATCTACCTGCGGCAGAGTGGGCGCAAGCAGCTCACGGCGCGGCAGCGGCGGCGGGTCGAGCAGAAGCAGGGCCGCATCGAGCGTCTGGGCGGACAGTTCAGGGAGGCACGCGGCCCGGGCCGCTGATCCACGCGGTCGGGCGGGAGTCGCCGAATCGGCGCTCCCGCCCGTCGGGTGGTGCACCTCGCGGCTGCGTGCGGCGGCCGCGACGAACCACCGCGACGCACCGAGCGCTCAGAGGGGACGGGGATGCGGCTGGTCGAGGGGCACGGGCACCTGGAGGAACGTGGTCCCGCGCAGGTCGAGCCGCGCCCAGGAGGGCGAGCGGACCAGCCGCAGCATCACCTCGGCGCAGCTCGGACAGCGCCCCACGAGGCCCGGCGCGTGCGAGTACACGCGCAGCGTGCCCATCGGGCCGACCACCCCGCAGTTCTCGCAGCGGCCGGTGGCTCCGCTCACGTCCACGGCGAACAGCTCCCGCAGCGGCCCGTCGAGCATGTTGCCGTCCAGGAAGGACATCTCCGTCATTGCTGCCTCCTCGCCGGTCAGCCGGTCGGGCCGAAGCGTTCGGTCTTCACCCGCCGTGGCTGGTGTCCCAGGCCGACGAGCAGGTCGGCCACGGTCTCCACGAACCCCGTCGGGCCGCACACGTAGTTGATCGGCTGCAGATCGGCCGGCCACCCGTGGTTGTTCACGTCGGCCAGCCCGATCCGGTGCGGTTCGCCCCGCCACCCCTCCGGCGCCCGGCGCGTGTAGAGGTACGCCACGTCCAGGCCCAGGTCGTCGCGGGCACGGCGGCGCAGCTCGTCGGCATAGATGACGTCGTCGGGCGTACGCACCGAGTAGAGCAGCCGGAACGGCACCCGGCTGCCGGCCGACCGGCGCGCCCGCAGCATCGCCATGAGGGGCACGATCCCCGAGCCGCCCGCGACCAGCAGCACGGGGGCGGTCTCCTCCGGGCGCCAGACGAACCAGCCGCCGACCGGCCCGCGCACCTCGACCGGGTCGCCCTCGGCGTAGGTGTCGATGAGGTACGGCGACACCTCCCCGTCGGGCACCCGCTGCACCGTCAGCTCGATGCGGGGCCCCGCGGGGCCGTCGACGACCGGCCCGGCCAGGGAGTACGAGCGGGCGGTCTGGTAGCCGTCGGCGGCGGTGAGCCGGACGTCCAGGTGCTGCCCCGGCAGGTGCCCGGGCCAGTCCGGCACCTCCAGCACCAGGGTGTGCGCGGTCGGGGTCTCCACCCGGCGCTCCACGAGCCGGGCCACCCGCCAGGTGAGCGGCGCGCGCGCCGGAGGGCGCACCGCCGCGGCGCGCTCAGTCACCCTGGTACCGCTGTTCGCGCCAGGGGTCGCCGTAGTCGTGGTAGCCGGCGGTCTCCCAGAAGCCGGGCTCGTCGGTGGTCATGAGCCGCAGACCGCGCACCCACTTGGCCGACTTCCAGAAGTAGAGGTGCGGCACCAGCAGGCGGGCCGGCCCGCCGTGCTCCCCCGGCAGTTCCTCACCCTCGAAGGTGTGCGCCACCCAGGCCCGCCCGCCCCGCAGGTCCTCCAGCGGGAGGTTGGTCGTGTACCCGCCGTACGAGTGCGCCATGACGTAGTCCGCGTCGGTGTCGACGCCGTCGAGCAGCGTGTCGAGCGAGACGCCCTGCCAGGTGGTGCCGAGCTTGGACCAGCGGGTGACGCAGTGGATGTCGACCTGCGGCGTCTCCTGCGGCAACGCCATCAGCTCCGACCAGGACCAGCGGTACTCCGCGCCGGTCTCGGTGGTGATGACGAACTCCCAGGTGTCCAGCGGCACCCGGGGCGTCGGGCCGGCGGAGAGCACCGGGAAGTCCTGCGTCAGGTACTGGCCGGGTGGCAGGGCGGGCTCCGACGAGCGGGGCCGACCCTGGAAGCCGGGCGATACGATTCCCACCCGTCAGTCGTACCACCTGCGCGGCCCACGGTGGAATCGTTCCGCGTACCACCCCGGTGTGGGGCGCGCAGCGCGCCCCGTCGCCGTCACCGCTGCTCGACGATCTCCCGCTGCCCCGGTTCGCTCTGCCGGGTGGCCCGCAGGCTGGTGAGCGTGACCACCACGAGGACGCCGATGATGACGCCGAGCGACGCCAGGGTGGGGATCTCCGGCACGCCCTTCCAGATGCCGTGCGCCCAGTGCAGGCCGAGCTTGACGCCGATGAACGCCAGGATGATCGCGAGGCCGTAGCTGAGGTGCACGAGCCGGCTGAGCGCCGCGTGCAGGACGAAGTAGAGCGCGCGCAGGCCGAGCAGGGCGAACGCGTTGGTGGCGAAGACCAGGTACGGGTCCTCGGTGATGCCGTAGACGGCCGGCACCGAGTCGACGGCGAAGACCACGTCGGTGGCGAGCACCGCCACCACCACGAGCGCCAGCGGGGTGAGCGCCCGCCGCCCGCCCTGCCGGACGGTCATCCGCGTGCCCTGGTACTCGTCGGTGACCGGCATGAACCGGCGCAGCAGGCGGACCGAGCGCATCCTGTTGATGTCCACCTCCTGCTCGTGGCCGGTGAGGGCGTCACGGAGCAGCTTCACGGCGGTGGCGATGAGGATGATCGCGAAGAGCAGGAAGGCGAAGTCGAGCGTCTCCAGCGCCGCCGCGCCCAGGGCGATGAAGACGGCCCGCAGCACCAGGGCGCCGGCGATGCCGTAGAGGAGCACCCGCTGGGCGAGCACCGCCGGCACCGCGAACGCGGCCAGCAGCAGCATGAAGACGAAGAGGTTGTCGACGGAGAGGGACTTCTCCACGAGGTAGCCGGTGAGGTACTGCACGCCCAGCTCGCCGCCGTAGCGGTTCCAGACCCAGGCGCCGAAGGCGAGCGGCAGGGCGATGTAGAACGCCGACCAGCCGATCGCCTCGCGCATGGACACCTCGTGCGGGCGGCGGGTGACGAGGAAGTCCAGGACCAGCAGCGCGAGCACGCCGACGATGGTCACCGTCCAGAGCGTGGGGGTGCCGACGGACGACAGGTCGGCGGCGGACAGGTACGACAGCTCGGTCATGGGGCCTCCTCGAACACGGTGCCATGTCCGAGGTCTCCTTCACCCACATCCGTGGGCAACCACCCGAGGCGTGCCGGGCACGCCGTACTGACCGGAATGGTTCGTGGGAAGTACTCCCCTCGCCGGGACAAGGTTAGGCCAGGCTCAGTCGACATGCCAGGGCGGGGGCGTCGCGCGTGTCGATGGTTGCCCAGGTCAACCGCTGTGCCCGGGCCGCCGTCCGACCACCGCCCCCACGGCGTCGGCCACCCGCGCCGGGTCCAGATCGGCCATGCAGGCAGGTCCGGACGGGTCCAGCGGGCAGCGCGCCTGCCACCAGCAGGGCTGCTCGGTGATGGCGGTGGGCTGCCGGTACGGGCAGTCGGGCAGCCCCTGGAGGTCGACGCCGCCGATGCCGTACCGGCGCGCGTCGGTGGGACCGAACAGCGCCACCGTGGCCGCGCCGGCGGCGGCGGCGAGCCGGACCGGGCCGGTGTCCGGGCCGACCACCACGCCGCCGCGGCGGGCGACCGCGGCGAACTGCCCGGCCAGGGTGGGCAGGTCGGCGCGGGGCAGCGGCGACCCGACGGGGGCCGCGACCTCCGCCGGCCCGACGGCGAGCACCGGATGCCCGCTCCCGGCCAGCGCGGCGGCGAGCCGCCGCCAGTGCCCGCGCGGCCAGTGCTTCACGGCCATCCCCGCGTCGGTGACCAGGACCACCGGGGGCGCCGGTGGGTCACCGGCCAGCCGGGCGAGGACCCGCTCGCCCGCGGCGCGGGCGTCCCTTCCCAGGTGGACGCGGGGCCGGGCCGCCCGGTCGGCGTCGGCGAGCAACCCCTCGGCGTGCAGGATCTCCAGGTAACGCTCCCCCACCGGCTGGTCCGGCGGCGGGTCGCGCCACAGGTTCGTCACCGCCCGGCCCGCCCCCTCCTCCAGCAGTCGCGGGATGTCGTCGTACCGGGTGGTGCTCACCGCGAGGTCGGGCCGGCGGGCCGCGAGCGCCTCGACCACCGCCGCGCGCTCCGCGCCCGCCCGGCCGTGCCGCGGCGTCCGCACCTCGGTGACCGCCGGATCGGCGCGGATCAGCTCGGCGCCGGGCTCGTGGGTGAGCACCCGCAGCCGCGCGCCGGGGTGGCGGCGCGCGAGGCCGTGCACGGCGGGCAGCAGCATGAGCAGGTCGCCGATGCCGCCCAGCAGGTCCACCACGAGGATGTCGGCGTACGGCTCACGCATCGACCCGCCCCAGGGTCCGCGCGTACAGGTCCCGGTGCGCGGCGGCGACACGCGGCCAGGAGTACGCGGCCGCGAACGCCCGCCCGCGCTCGGCGAGCCGCCGGCGCAGCACCGGGTCGGTGAGCAGCTTCCCCACCGTACGGACGATGGCCCCGCTGTCACGCCGTTGCCCGATCACCGCCACCGCGCCGCTGCGCCGCAACTCCGTGTCGCCGTCGGGCACCGTGACCGCCGTCGGCACCCCGTGCGCGAGCGCGGCCAGCAGCGCGCCGCTCTTCGTGCTGGCGCCCTCGGTGAACGGAAGCACCACCGCGTCGGCCGCGTGCAGCGCGGCGGACACCCGGTCGACCGGCACGTGCCCGGTGAACGTGACCGCCTCGGCGACCCCGCACCGGCGGGCCAGCGCCTCCAGCTCGGCGCGGAACGCCCGCGCCTCGGCCTCCGGCAGCGCCTGCGAGGTGAAGCCGCCCACCACGAGCAGACGCAGG
Organism: Micromonospora globbae; assembly: GCF_036184225.1. NCBI lineage: Bacteria > Bacillati > Actinomycetota > Actinomycetes > Micromonosporales > Micromonosporaceae > Micromonospora > Micromonospora globbae. The sequence continues at coordinate 1,535,091 of NZ_CP108084.1, read as the reverse complement.
TCCGGGTGGGCGCGCCGCAGGTCGGGCAGCGCCTCGATGAGCTGCCGCACCCCCTTCACGGGGTGCACGAAGCCGAAGAACGCCAGCAGCGGCGCCCCCTCCGGCAGCCCCAGTTCCGCCCGCAGTCGCCGCCCGGCGGTGGCCGCGCCGACCTGGTCGGCCACGTTCGGCGCGATCGGGATGTGCGCCGGGCCGCGGCGGGCACGCGTGGCCACCAGCGCCGCGTGGGCCGGGTTGGTGACGATGACCTCGGCGCTGGCCGGCACCAGCCGTCCGGTCTCCCGGTCCCAGAGCCCGGTCCGCTCCACAAGGGTCCACAACGGTCGGGGCAGCCAGGCCGGCGCCGCCCACCACCCGTACTCGTGGACGGTGGTGACCAGCGGGACGTCCCGGGGCAGCCGCAGCGGCAGCAGCCCGGGATGGCCGGAGAACCGGTACGCCGACGGCGCGAACTGCACGTGGACCAGGTCCGGCCGCAGCCGGCGCACGGTCCGGGCCGCGTACGCGGTGGCGGCCCGCCAACCGGCCGGGCCGTGGGGACGCACCGGGACCGGGGTCACCACCACCCCGACGTCGTCGAGCGCGCGGGCGAGGTTCACCACGTAGTCGCTCACCCCGTCGGCGTCCGGCCGACCGGGCCCGTGCAGCATGGCCACCCTGATCCGCTCCCCGACCAAGGCCACCTCCCCGCGTCGGCACGCGGTTTCCCGTACCCGTCGGGGGCAAACGCGCCGACGCGGTCCGCGCCCGGTCGTGGCGCCTCTGTCGGCGCGGTCACCGGTCGTCCGCGGTCGTCCGCCGGTCCGCGCGGTCGCCGCCCGGCCGCGGTCGTCCGCCGGTCCGCGCGGTCGCCGTTCAGCCGGCCCGGCGGAGCCCGGCCCCGGGCGCCATGGCCGGCTCGACCATCTCCCGGTAGTCGCGTGGAAGCTGGCTCATCACGTCGTCGAACTCGCCCCGCGTGATCGCCTCCCGCAGCGTGGTGAGCACGGCGCGGACGCCGCCGCGGGCCGTGTTCTCGTCGACACCGGCGCGCAGCGCGACCCGCGCCGCGAACTCCGCGGCCCCGAACCGCTCCGCCGCCTCGGTACGCGGGCTCGGCTTCAACACCACCTGCAACGGCTTCGGCAACTGGGCCGCCAGGTCCAGCACCTCGCCCCCGGTCAACCGCTCGGACAGCGTCTCCAGGGTCGCGGCCGTGAGGGCGGCGGCCCGCTCCTCGGGTGCCCTCGTCCGCTGCGCCACCTGGTCGATGAAGGTGTCGTAGTCCATCGCGTGCTCCTCGCCGGGCTGCGTCGGGGCCCGCGAGTACCCGCCGACCGCCCCGGGAAACGGTCACCCGGCGGACGGCGCCGGTCGATCTCCCGCGCGGACGGCGCCGGCGGATCTCCTGCCCGAGCGGATTTTCCCGCGCTGGCGGCGTGAGCGGCCGGGTGGCGGGTAACCGCCGCCGGTCGTGACCGGATCGATCCCCGGAGGAGTCGACACCATGGCGAGTTACGCCGACGTCCTGCAGTACCTGTCGAGCCTGGACTACCCGGCCGACAAGGACGACGTGATCCGGGAGGCCGAACGGGAGGGCGCGCCGCCGGACGTGTTGCGTGCCCTGCGGGCGCTGCCGCCGGTGGACTACGCCAACGGCAACGAGGTCGCCCGCTCCGCGGGCATCGAGGCCGCCCCGGAGGTCGGCCGGTCGCAGCGGGCGGCCCAGGCACGCGAACCACACACGCGGGTCTCGCAGCACCTGCGCGGCATCTGACCGACCGTGCCCGCGCCGACGGTCGACGGCGGCACGGGTGGCGGCGGATGAGCGCCTTCGTCCGGCCCCGCGCGCCGGACGGTCACACGCCGGCCGTCGCCCAGATCGCCATCGTGGCGCTGGTCGGGCTGGGTGTCGGCGTCGGCTTCGGCCTCCTCGTCTCGCCGCTGCTCGCCCCGCTGGCCGGCTGGGACGTGGCGGCGGCCACCTGGCTGGCCATCGTGTGGAGCAAGATCTGGCCGATGGACGCCGCCCGGACGGCCCGGCTGGCCGCGTTCGAGGACCCGAACCGCGCCATCCGCGACATCGTGCTGGTGGGCGCCGGTGTGGCGAGCCTGCTCGCCGTGGTCATGGTGATCGCTGCCGCCGCCATGGCGCCGCGGGGCGTGCCGCGTGACCTGTACGGCGCGGCCGGGGTGGTGAGCGTGCTGCTCTCCTGGCTCGTCGTGCACACCGTCTTCACCGCCCGGTACGCCCGCGTCTACTACACGGGTCCGGACGGGGGCGTCGACTTCCACCAGGCGGAGCCGCCGTGCTACGCGGACTTCGCGTACCTGGCGTTCACGGTCGGCGCGACCTTCCAGGTCTCCGACACGAACCTCACCAGCCCGGAGATGCGCCGGACCGTCCTCATGCACTCGCTTCTGTCGTACCTGTTCGGCGCGTTCGTCGTCGCGGTGACCGTGAACCTGCTGGCCGGCCTGGCGTGAGCGCGTCACGAGCCGGGGATCCGGCGCGCCGCCGCCGACCGGGGGCCGCGGGTGCCGCCGACCGGGCCCCGAAGACAGGCGGGCGCCCCGGGCCGCGAACCGCGACCTGGGGCGCCACACAGAACCTGTCCCGGTGCCGGACGAGCCCGAACCGGGCCGCAGCCGCCGGGTGGTTGATACGCCCGAACCGGGCGGGCCTGACGACCGCGATCATCATACAATGCGCATCAGCCGAATGGTCAAGAAAATTCGGCCTGTGGGCCTGGCCACTCGCACCGATCAGCTCATGACCTCCGCGTACCGCTTCTCCAGGTCGACCCGCGCCAGCGCGCCCACCAGCCAGGCCAGCCGCTCCGACTCGCCACTGCCCGCGAGCCCGGCCAGGTCGCCGGCGGAGCGTCCGAGCCCGAGCCGGCGCGCCGCGGCCAGCGCACGGCGGTCGGCGACCGGAGCCACCTCGCGCCACAGCGCCTGCGCCTCCCGCAGGAACAGGTCGACGACCTGACCGTCCACGCCGGGCAGCTCGGCGAGCAGCTCCCGCTCCAGGCGAGGGTCGTAGTGCGCCGCGGCCCGCAGCCGGCGCAGGTCGCCCCGGTACCGGTCGACGACCGTACGGGCGAGATCGCCGAGCGTGTCGGCGAGCGCGGCGACGTCACCCCGCTGCCCGGCCTCGCGCAGTACGCGCACCCGGTCCTCGTGCAGCGAGCGGGCCAGCCGGGCGGCGCTGTCCCATCCGGCGTCGCGCAGCGCCTGCGCGCTGTCCACCGCTCGCCGGAAGTCCCCCCGCCTGGCCAGCAGCACCGACAGGTAGAGGAGCTGGAAGAGGCTCGACGGGTTGTTGGTGACCTGGAAGCCGTACTGTTCGGCGAATCCGCGTCCGCTGCCGGCGAGGCGGCGCACCAGACGCTTCTTGTCCTCGATGCTGGCGATCGGCATGCCGCCGACTACCCGCGCCGCCACCGGTCACACGCGGCGCGGGCGCGGGGCTCGTCTACCCGATGCCCGGCGCCGGCTCGTGTCGAGTTCGCCGGCGCGGGCACGGCAGCTCCGCGACGCCGGGCGGCGGCGCGGGGCCGGGGCACGCCGCCGCCTCGATCGTCGGGAGTCAGTCGTGGACGCCGCCACTGCGGTCGCGGGCCTTGAGGCGCGTGGTGGGCAGCGCCGGCGCGGGCAGCGGCGGCGCGGGGTCCTCGGCGACCACGCCGAAGCGCCGCCCCGCCATCCAGTCCTCCCGCGCGGCCGCTACCTCCTCGTGCGAGCGGCCGACGAAGTTCCACCACATCACGAGTGGCTCCTCGAAGGGCGTCCCGCCGAGCAGGAGCAGCTGACTGCCCGCCGTGGCGCTCAGGGTGAGCTGACGGCGCCCCGTGCCGAGGTAGAGCAGGTCACCCGGCGCGAACGACACACCGTCGACCTCGGCCGAGCCCGACATGGCGACCAGGCCGTACTCGAAGTCGGGTCGCAGCGGCAACGCGACCGGATCCGCGCCGGCCGGTTCGAGCTGCGCGCCGACGAGCGGGGTGTGCACCACGGCCGGGGACCGCTCGCCGCCGATCTCACCGACCAGCAGCGTCACGTCGAGGCCGCCGTCGCTCCAGTGCGGCAGGTCGGCGTGGTGGGCGAAGTCGGGGGCGCCGGCCCTCGCCGGGTCCGGCAGCGCCACCCAGAGCTGCACGCCGTGCATCACCGGCGGGTGCGCCTCGGGTGAGCGTTCGGAGTGCGCGATCCCGTGCCCCGACGTCATCACGTTGAGCTGGCCGGGCCGGATCGGCTGGACGCTGCCGAGGCTGTCCCGGTGCAGGATCTCCCCGTCCAGCAGCCACGTCACGGTCTGCAGGCCCGTGTGCGGGTGCGGCGGCACCTCCATGCCGGGCCGCTCGGCGACGTCGTCGGGGCCGAAGTGGTCGACGAAGCACCAGGCGCCGACCATCCGCCGCTGGCGTTGGGGCAGGAGCCGCCGCACGGTCGTGTATCGGCCGAGGGGCACGTCGTGGCCGGGCAGGAGCACGCTGCCGGGATCGACGGCGGCCACGCCCGGTGGTCGCGTCTGCGCCGGCAATGATTCGGTACGTTCCACCGCCCGACTGTACGCCCGCCGCCACCGCGTCCCCGGGCGTTCCCACCGCCCACCACCCGGTGCGCCCACCGCCCCCGACAACTCCGGCTGATCATGAGGTTGGCGAGGCGCGTCGTCCGGTTCGTCCCCGCCAACCTCATGATCGACGGGCGAGGGCGGCGCGGGGTGGCGGACATCGACGCGCGGCTGCGGGCGGAGACGCGGCAGCGGGATCGCCACCGGCGCGGATGCCCGCCTGACCGCACGAGACTGGCGCCCGCCGGATCGGATCCGACGGGCGCCAGTCTCGTTACCACTCCGGGCACCGCCCGGCGCGGTGCCTCAGTGCGACCCCGCCCCCAGACGCTGGCGGCGCCGCCAGGCGAAGGTGAGCAGGAGCAGCACGGCGCCCGCGCCGGCGAGGCCGCCGCCGATCTTCATCGGCGTACCCAGGCTGTCACCGGTGACGGGGAGCGCCGGCGGCTGAGCCTGGCCGCGGACCTGCAGCTGGGCGGTGGCGGTGCGCTCCGAGTCGCGGCCCGTCGCGGTGAAGGTCAGCAGACCGGTCACCGACGGCTTGTACCTGCGGGTGAACTTGCCGTCCCCGTTGGTGCGCGCGGTGAACCTCAGCGGCGCGCTCGCCTGGTAGGCGACCGGGGCCATCGCGACCGTGGTGCCGTCGCTGCGGCGGGCCGGTGCCTGGTTCGCGGCCGGGGCCGCGAGCGGGGTCACCGTGACCACGATGTCCACCGTCTCCCTCGGACCGAATCGCTCGCCGATGAGGTTCACCGTGTCGCCGAGGTCGATGGACGACGGCTGGACGGTCAGCGACGCGGGTAGCTGGGGCGTGTACGGCGGTGGCTGTGGTGTGTCCGTCACGCCTGGCGTCGGCTGCGGCTGTGCCGCCCCCGCTGCCGTCGGCACGGCCACCACGGCCAGGCCGACCGTGAGCGCCATGATGATGCGGGATAGCCGCATGGTTGGTTCCCTCCTACTGGTCACAGCTTGGTGCGGTATCAACTTGGGTGGTCCAAGGGGTGGCCGTGGGCGTGAGCCACAGCTCGGCCTCACCGGTGCCGGTCTTCTTTCCGGTCAGGACGGTGAGCTCCAACGTCCGGCTGGCGCCGGGTCGGACCTCGACGTTCGCCGTGGTCACGTGGCGGCCGCGTTCGCTGCCGCCGCCCACGGCCGTCTCCGTCCCGTCGAGTCGGGCGTCGAGCACCGCCCCACCCGTCGGGGTGAACACCGACACCAACGTGCGTACGGTGTAGGGATCACCCGCCATTCCGAGGCCGAGGACCGACTCACTGAGACCGGACTTCGGCGCCGTCGACCGCAGCGTCACCCGCAACCGGAGTTCCCGGCGGCCGTCGGGTCGGCATTCACCGACCGTGAGGGTCGCCGCCGGCCGCAGGTAGTAGCCGAGCTTCGCGCCGCTGCCGTCGTTGAGGAACACGCCGACGACCGGCACGGTGTCCTTCTCCGGAAGGGCCCCGGCCAGTCGGCTTTCGCCGAACGTCCGCTGCTCCTCCGGTCGGGCACTCCAGAACAATATCCGGCGTTCGGTGATAGCACGGTCGAATACGGACAACAACACCTTCGGATCCACATTCTTCGTGAAGAAGGCGTCGAAGACCGCGGCCGCCGCCGCCGCGAAGTAGGTGTCCTGCTCCCGGGGTTCGAGCCGCTGGTACGCCTCGTTGAGCAGCGTCCGCACGACGTTGTCGCTGGACAGCGGCACGCCGCCGGGCACGACGACGGGTCCGGTCGCCTTCAGCAGGTACGACAGCACCACCGGGTCCACGGCGAGCACCCCGTCGACCGTGCTGCCGGTCTTGCGGCGGAACATCTCCCGGTACAGCGCGGCGGCCGTCGGGAAGTGCGGAGTGAGGTTCACGTCGGCCGGATACATGCCCGGCAGGTCACCCCAGAGGGCGCGGGCCTCCGCGGGCACCTTCACCGGCGGGTCGAACCGGCCGAGCGACGCACTGCTGCCCTGCCGCCCCATCTTCACCCGGCCGTTCTCGGCCTCGATCACCGCGTACGCGCCGAACATGCCGCCGGTCGAGCGCAGCTCGGCGAGATTCTGGGAGACCAGCAGGTACCGCCGCGGGCCGTCGGCGCCGAGCAACGGCGGCAGCAGGCGGGCACCCTGGTCGGCCGCCGTGGTCAACGTGGCCAGCCGGTCGATCTCGCCGCGCAGGTCGACGAGGGCCTGACGGACCTGGGCGACCAGCCCGTCCCCCGACACGGTGGCCAGGTCACGGCGAGTCTGCTGCACCGTCCGGTTGACCCCGTCGAGGTCGGCCGAGACGGTCCGCAACCGGCCCACGTCGAGTCGGCCACCGGAGGGCACCAGGCTGGACAGGTCGGCACGCAGCAGGGCCGGGAAGGCGTCGCGGGCCAGGTCGTCGACCGCCACCGCGATCCGCCGCACCGCGCCGAGGTCGTCCCCGGCGAACGGCACACGCCGGCCCAGCGCCCAGCCGGGGTCGTCGGTGGCCCGCCGGGCGGCGCCCGACTGCTCCTGCAGCGCGGCCAGGGTGCGCTGGGCCCGTGCGGTGTCGCCGCCGACGACCTGGGCGCTGAGTTCCCGGGCCAGCCCGGCGGCGTTGAGCAGGTGGGCGCGGGCCTGCCAGCCCCGGAACCCGACCCAGCCGCCGGTCAGCGCCAGCAGTGAGCCGACCACCAGCCCGGCGAGCAGCATGCGCCGCAGGCGCGCCCGCCGCCGACGCCGCGACCGGCTCCGTCGCCGACGCGGTCGTTCGCTCTCCGTCACCGCACACTCCCCGTTCCCTGGAACCGGACAGAAGACCCCATTCCTCCCGGTGTTCTTAACACTCTGGAGACGGGAATCGTGACGTTATGGCCTATCTGGATGCGTACGCGAAGTTCGCTCGCGGGCGTCACGCGGCCCGGCGGCCCGCCGCGGCCTCCTGGAGCAGCCGCTCGATCCGGTCCACGCCCGCCGGAAGCGACATCTCCCGCAGGTACGCCTCGCGTCCCCGCCGGCCCATGTCCACCCGGGCGGACGCCGGGATGGTGGCGGCCAGCCAGAACCGGTCGGCGAGGCTCGCCCAGTCCTCGGGCGGGCAGGAGAGCCCCGCCCGGGCCCGTTCCACCAGGTCGGCGGTGTCCCCGGCGGCCGAGGCGACCACGGGCGCCGCGCACGACAGCGCGGCCTGCACCTTGCCGGGCACGGTGCCGCGCAGCTCGGGCAGGTCCCGCAGCATCACCAGCTGGTAGTCGGCGGCGGCGTACAGCTCCGGCATGTCCAACGGCGAGCGCCGTTCGACGAACCGCACGTTCTCCGCGCGCAGCTCGGCGGCGAGCCCCCGCACCCGCCGTTCGTCCGCGCCGGAACCCACCAGGACCAGGTCCATGGTGCGGTCGAGGGCGGCGGCCGCCCGCACGGCCGTCTCCAGCCCCTGCCGCGCGCCGATGGTGCCGGCGTGCATCACCACGCACCGCCCGTCACGGCGGACGAGCTCCCGGGCCGCGGCGCTCGGCTGCGCCGGCCGGAAGATCCGCTCGTCGGTCCAGTTGAGGACGACGGAGACGCGGGCCGGGTCGGCGCCCGCCGCGACGACGAGGTCCCGCATGGACGGTGCCACGACGGCGACCCGGTCGGCGGTGTGGAAGGTCCGGCCCATCGCGGCCGCGATCCGGGCCCCCCACCGCCCGTCGGCGCCCGGGGTGTCCTCCGGCCAGACGTCCTGGACGTGCAGGACGGTCGGCACCCGGTTCAGGAGCCGCATCACACCGGCCGCCGCGAAGCTGACGGCCGGCATCTGGAAGACGTAGAGCGCGTCGATGCCGGCGAGGAACCGGCGGGCGACCAGGGTGGCGCTGCCCGCGAACGAGTAGTAGCCGGCCATCCGGGCGCCGGAGGAGCCGTCACCGGTCACGTAGCGGGGCACGCGGCGGACGGTCAGCCGCTCGGCCCGCGTCTCGTGCCGCCACCGCTGCCGCCAACCGGGGTAGACCCGACCGTCGGGATAGTCCGGAAAGCCGGTGAGCACGCGCACCTCGTGTCCGCGGGCCGCCAGCTCCTCGGCGAGGCTGCCCGGGATGAAGGCCGGTTCCGGCGGGAAGTGGTACGACAGGATGCCGATCCTCATCGCGTACGCACCCCCGACCGGATCGCCGGCCACGGCGCGGCAGCGCCGCCCGTGGGGCGTTGGTCCGCGTACGATGCGGGCAACCCCTCCGCGTCCGGCCGCGACCGCCGGCGCCGCACCGTCGTGGCGGCACCGCCCGCGACGGCACCGACGAGAGGGGTCCCGATGACCGACCACGTGCTGTTCGTCTGCCACGCCAACCTGTGCCGCTCGCCGATGGCCGAGTACCTGGCACGCCGGGCGCTGGCGGGCCGGCCGGTGACCGTGGCCAGCGCCGGGACCGACGCGGTGGAGGGCTTGCCGATGCACCCGTACGCCGCGGACATCGCGGCCGAGACCGGCGAGGACCCCACCGACTTCCGCAGCCGCCGGCTCCGGGCCGAGTACCTGGTCGAGGCGACGCTCGTGCTCACCGCCACCCGGCGGCAGCGCTCGGTCTGCACCGCGCTCGCGCCGTCGGTGCTGCACCGGACGTTCACCCTGCGCCAGTTCGGGCGCCTCGCGGAGGCGGCCGAGCCGCCCGGGGACCCCGCCGGCGATCCGCTGCGCGCCGCCGTCGAGGCCGCCGCCCGCGCCCGGGGACGGCTGCAACCCGCCGCCCCCGGCGCGGACGACCTCCGGGATCCGATCGGCGGCACCGCCGCCGACTTCCGCCGCTGCGCCGAGGAGATCGAACGCTCGATACGACCCCTCGCGGCGCTCATCGTGGCAACCGGGTGAGTTCCTGTGTCAGGTCGCTGACGCCGGCCCCGCCCTCGGCGTGCCGGGCGGCGCTCGCCCGGTCGCTGGGCACCGCGGGCAGCTCCGTGGCGGCGACCACCCGGTAGGCCTCGTACTGGTACGCCTCGGCCTTCGGCATCTTCGCCATGTTCAGCACGCAGCCGAGCAGCCGCACGGAGACCGCGTGCAGCGACCGGGCAGCGGCGGCCACCTGGGTCCGCGAGGTCCGCCCCTGCTGGCTGACCATGAGCGCGCCGTCGGCCTGGACCGCCACCACGACGCCGTCGGTCACGGCGAGCAGCGGGGCGGTGTCGATGATGACGATGTCGGCCGACTCGCGGAGGGCGAGCAGCAGGTCGGCCATCGCCTTCGAGCCGAGCAGCTCGCTCGGGTTGGGCGGCGCCGAACCGCTGGGAAGCACCAGCAGCGACTTGTCGCCCCACCGTTGCACCACGTCGCCGACCTGGACGTCGCCCACGAGCACGTCGGTGAGACCGACGCCGGCGTCGATGCCCAGGTACTCGTCGACCTTCGGGCGGCGCAGGTCGGCGTCGACCAGCAGGACCCGCCAGCCCGCCTCGGCGAGGGCGATGGCCAGGTTGCAGGAGAGGGTGGTCTTTCCCTCGCCCTGCAGGGCGCTGGTGACCGCGATGACCCGCGCGGGTTCGTGCACGTCGACGAAGCGGAGGTTGGTGCGCAGCTTCCGGATCGCCTCGGCCCGCGACGACGTGGCGGCGTCCCCGATGATCAGCGGCGCCGACTTCGCGCCGCTCTCGTACGGGATCTCGCCGAGCAGGGGGCTGCCGGTGGCCCGCTGGAGGCCCGCCGCGTCGCGGAGCCGGACGTCGGCCACACCGCGCAGGATGGCCAGGCCCACGCCGACCACCAGGCCGATGATGCCGCCGAGCAGGAGGTTGCGTACGGGCTGCGGGGAGACGGGACTGGAGCTGACGCGGGGGCCGCTCACCACCTCGATCTTGATCGGGGCCTTGCCCTCGGGCGGGGTCTCGACCTTCTGCACGAGGTCGACGAACTGCGCCGACAGCGTCTCGGTCACCTTGAGCGCCCGCGTCTGGTCGGTGTCGGTCACCGACGCCTTGAGCAGAACCGTGCCCGACTCGGTGGACGTGCTGACCCGGCGCTGCACCTCGTCCGCCGTGAGGCCGACGGGGTTCTCGGCGACGACGCTCTGCGCGAGCCGGTCGCTGGTCAGCAGGTCGGCGTACGACCGGACACGCTGCTGGAGGAAGAGTCCGCCCTGGTAGGCGTCCGAGACCCCCTGGTTGGGGGTGGTGACGAAGAAGGTCACCGAGGCGACGTACCGGGGTTGGGCCCGGACGGTGAGGAAGGCGCTGACACCCAGGGCCACCATCACGGTCACCAGCACGACCCACCAGTGCCGACGCACGTGGCGAAGTTGGCGGAGCAGGTCCATCAGGCGCGCCTCCGTACCGGGCCGGTAACGCCAAAGAACTTCACGAAAACCCCCAAGGTCGTCTTCAACTCGTGAAACCATTAAACCGGCTAATACGGCTTATGTCCGGAGTTGAGCGTTTTCAGTGGCGCGCGATGCGCTCGAATTACCAACCCGGGAAAGAGCCATTCGGCATCGGGCGGCCTCGGGGAAAAGTCACGGCATCCGGCCCGTGGCGGCGGGCGCGGCGGTGCGCCACGTCAGGCGGGATGCGGTCCCGGGACACCGGCGCGAGGCGCGGCGTCCTGTGGGGTGGGTCAGCGGCACGGACCGCTCGCCGGCGGTCCGAGCCGGCCGCGGGGCCTCAGCACGCACGCGGGCGTAGCCGGCGCGGTCCGGGACGCACGTGGGCCTCACCTGGCCAGGAGTTCGAGCAATTTCTCTCCCAGGGAGAGTGACGAGACGACTCAGCCCTCGGCCGGGTCACCCGCGGCGACGATGCGCTGCAACGCGTCGCGCAGGCGCTTCCGATCCTGGGGGTCGAGTGCCGCGAGCAGTGCGCCCTCGGCCTCGTCACTGGCCCGGACCGCACGACGCAGGGTCTCCCGACCGTGGTCGGTCAGGTCGATCACGTTACGACGCCGGTCCTCCTCGTGCGGGCGGCGGAACACCAGACCTTTGCCCTCGAGCACGTCGAGCACGGCGACCATCGTGGTGCGATCCACGCCCAACCGCCGCGCCGCCTGCTGCTGCGAGGCTGGTTCGTGGCTGTCGATGACGATGAGCACCCCGAGTTCGCGCCCGTCGATACCGAAGGGCGCCAACGCCCGGGCGTGGAGTTCGTGCAGCCGTATGGCGGCGTGCTTGAACAGGTAGCCCAGCCGCCTGCTCAGCTCCGGGCCTGGCCCGCTCTCGCTCGACATGGCACCGATCTTACCGCTAGGCTGATCGTCAGCTTCACTGACAATCAGCGGAGCGGACGAATGGAGGCGCCATGATCTTGGTAACCGGAGGCCTCGGCTTCATCGGATCGCATGTCGTGCAGGCACTCCTGGACGCGGGCGAGGAGTGCGTGCTCGTGCAGCGTCGGCACGCGGAGGTGCCGGCCGGCCGCTTCACCGCACCGGTCCAGCTGGAACAGGCCGACGTGACCGACCTCACCAGCCTGCGCGACATCGGCGCACGGCACCGGATCACCGGGATCGTGCACCTCGCGGGTTCGATGCCCTGGCCACCCAGCTCGGAGCCCTCGGTCGGCGCGGCCCGCCGCGCGCTCGGCGGGCTGCTCAACATCGTCCAGGTCGCCCAGGACTGGGGCGTGAACCGCGTGGGCGTCGCGAGCACGATCGGGGTCTACTCGGGCGTCACCGCGGAAGGGGCCCTCACCGAGGACCTGCCCCTACCCATGAGTTCACCGCACCTGATCCCGGCCTTCAAGAAGATCGGCGAGCTACTCAACGATCACCTGGCCGACCAGACCGGTATCGACATCGTCAACTACCGGATCTCCGGGACCTGGGGACCGCTGGGCCACCCCGACCCGTTCTTCCCGGCTCCCGAACTGGTCCACGCGGCCGCCCGCGGGCGCACTCCAGACCTGTCCGGGCTCCGGGCTCCCGCGTACGCCGAGGACGGCCTCGACCTCTGCTACGTGAAGGACACCGGTCGGGCCATCGCGCTCCTGCAGACCGCCGACAAGCTCGCCCACCGCACCTACAACGTCGGCGCCGGTCGCGCCACGACCAACGCCGAGGTCATCGCCGCGATCAAGACCATCGTCCCCGACGCGCGGATCGAGCTGCCGGCGGGCGGAACGACCACCCACGGTTACCTCGACATCACCCGCATCCGGGAGGACACCGGCTACCAACCCGTCTACGACACCGAGCGGGCCGCCGCCGACTACATCTCCTGGCTCCGAGCGGGCCACGAACGCTGAGGCGCGGCCCGGTGGCCCGCCCGGTAACGGCCCGGCCGTCCGGTTTCCGCCCTGGCCCTGCGAGCGGACCGACCGGTAGGGCAATTTCCAGTGATCATTGCGCAATTCCGGGATAGCCCGGACCGGCCCTGAGCGGCAATTCTGGCTCTGGCCGGCGCCCATGCCGCCGCACGCCGTGACCAGGACGGCGGGACCGATCCGGGGCCGTCCGCGCAACGCCAGCCCGGCCGGTCGACGCGTGGCTCCCCACGTCCCGGGACGCACGTGGGCCGCGCCGGACACCCCGGCGCGGCCCGTCGGACGGGAGCGGGCGCCCCGGAGGGAGTGTGCCCCGGGGCGTACGGCTCATCGCCGGTCGTCGGTCCCGTGCTCGTCGTCGGTCTCCTCGTAGAGGGCCTCGCTGGCGGGTTCGGTGAGGTCGTCGCCCGGGATCGCCACCTCCTCGGCGCGGTCCTGCTCGTCGGCCCGTCCACCCGGAGGCGGTTCGGGGGCGGTGGCGCCGCCGGCGAAGCCGTACTCGTTGGGCTCGTCGTGCCTGCTCATGTGGTCATCCTCCCGTTTTCTCCCGCTTCGCCTCTCACCGCCAACGGTAAGTGGTGATCGTCTTTTCCGCAGGGCGGCGGGGATTGTCGGGACGGCCGCGCGGCGTTCGCCGCCCGTCAGGTGAGTTCGGCGACGGCCTCGAAGATCAGCCAGAGGCCGGAGATCGCGAAGAGGGCCGAGGCGCCGAACCTGATCATCTTCTCCGGGAGGCGGCGGCCGAGCAGCCGGCCGACCAGGATGGCGAGGGTGTCGGCCGCCACCATGCCGATCGTCGAGCCGATCCACGTGCCGACCCAGCCGTGCTGGGTGGCCAGGGTGATCGTGGCGAGCATCGTCTTGTCGCCCAGCTCGGCGAGGAAGAACGCCACCGAGACGGCGACGACCGCCGACCTGCTGGTCTTCTCGGCCTTCCGGCGTTCCTCCTCGGTGAGGGTGTCCCCCCGCAGCGTCCAGGCCGCGAAGCCGAGGAAGGCGACGCCCGCGACCAGTGAGATCCAGTCGGTCGGCAGCACGGCGCCGAGCCCGGACCCGATGGCAACGGACGCGAGGTGCACCACCGTGGTCGCGACGGTGATGCCGATGAGGACCGGCATCGGCCGGTACCGCGTGGCGAAGGCCAGCGCCATGAGCTGGCTCTTGTCGCCCAGTTCGGCAACGAAGATGACGCCGAAACTGATCACCAGCGCGGCGAGGAATCCTTCCATGACATCCTTCCCGATCAAGCCGGGAGGAGGTACGGGGCGCCCTCGACCCGGCTGTGACAGCCTGAGCCGAAGGTCTCGCCCGCCCCGGGACGGGGCCGCGTGGCCGGATGCGTGACGCACCAGTATGTCGACCACGACATTGGGGGCTACTCCCCTTCGCGGAACCGAGCCTATCCGATCACGGCGCCGCCCCGCCGTGCGGGTGACCGAACGCCGTCAGGCGGCGCGGGCCAGCGTGACGCCGAAGAGGCCGTCCGGATCGGTCCAGAACGCGCGTCCGGCGAAGCCCGCCGCGGCCAGTTCCGCCGCCACACCCTCCGGGCGGAACTTCGCGGACACCTCGGTACGCAGCTCCTCCCCCTGCGCGAACGTCACCGCGAGGTCCAGCTCCGGCACCCGTACCCGCATCGGGCGGTCGGCGCGCAGCCGCATCTCGATCCACTCGTTCGTCGCGTCCCAGCGCGCCACGTGGGTGAACGCCTCCGGGACGAAGTCCGCGCCCAGCTCCCGGTTGACGACGCGCAGCACGTTGCGGTTGAACTCGGCGGTCACGCCGGCGGTGTCGTCGTACGCCGGCACGATGACCGAGGGGTCCTTGACCAGGTCGGTGCCGATCAGCAGCCAGTCGCCGGACTCCAGCGCGGCCCGGGTCCGGCCGAGGAACTCGGCGCGCTCGGCGGGCAGCAGGTTGCCGATGGTGCCGCCCAGGAAGAGGACCAGCCGCCTCCCCCCGGCGGGCAGCCGGTCGAGGTGGCGGGTGAAGTCGCCCACGATGCCCCGTACCCGCAGGCCGGGATAGTCGGCGGCGATCCGCGCGGTCGAGCCGCGCAGCGCGCTGGCCGAGACGTCCAACGCCACGAAGGTGCCCAGCCCGCCCCGGTCGGTGAGCGCGTCCAGCAGCAGCCGGGTCTTCTCGGAGGAGCCGGAGCCCAGCTCGATGAGCGTCTTCGCGCGGGTCAGCTCGGCGATGTCCGGCGCCCGGGCGGCCAGCACGGCCCGCTCGGACCGCGTCGGGTAGTACTCGGGCAGCCGGGTGATCTCCTCGAACAGCACGCTGCCGCGGGCGTCGTAGAACCACTTCGGCGGCAGCCACTTCGGCTCGGCGCTCAGCCCGACGCGCACGTCCTCCCGCAGGCTGCGGGCGAGGTCCTGTTCCTCGAGGTGGATCTCCAGCGGTTCGGCGCTCATGCAGGCACTTCCCTTCGCATCGGTCGGACGGTGCTCGTGGGCCGGGTGGCGCTACCCGAGTGGGCGCAGCCGCACCCGGCCGGCCGTGGCCGTGACCAGCTGCCCGTCCGGCACGGACCGCCAGGCAGGGTCGTCGTCGTGCGGCTCGGAGGCGAGCAGCACCGCGTCGGACGTCTCACGCAGCGACAGCGCGTGCCCGAGCACGCTGGCGACCGCCGTCCGGCCGTCGGTCAGCAGCACGTTGAGGCGCGACCCGGGCGCCGCCGCGGCCACCGCGCGGACGGTCGCGGCCACGGCCTCGGCCGCGTCGGCGCCCGCGCGCAGCCGGTGCCGGACCAGCGCCCACAGCAGCGCCGAGTCCGTGGCGGCGTCCAGGGTGAGCAGGTCACGCACCGGAAGCTCCGCGGCGAGCGGCACGACCGAGTCGGGCCAGCCCCGGATCACACCGTTGTGGCTGAACAACCACCGGCCCTCGGCGAACGGCGCGGCCGCGTTGTCGACCACCGCCATGCCGACGGTGGCCGAGCGGACGGCGGCGAGCACCGCGCCGGCCGAGGTGACCGCGGCCAGCTGCGCGATGGTGGGGTCGCTCCAGATCGGCTGGGCGCGCCGGTAGCGCACGGGCTCGCCGTCGCCGGCGTACCACCCGATCCCGAAGCCGTCGGCGTTGATGGTGCCGCCGCCCCGCATGTCGCGCGGGGCCCACGACTGCCGCACGAGCGAGAACGGCGGGTCGAACAGCAGCCGCGCGAGCGTGACCGGTGGCCCCAGGTAGGCCAGGTGACGGCACATCAGGTGGCACCGCCGCGCTCCGGCGGGCGGACGGCGCGCCGGCTCCCCGTCACGGCCGCGACTCCTCCGGGCGGGCGTCGCGGGCGCAGCGGAAGCCACTGAAGATCTGCCGGCGGATCGGGAAGTCCCAGTTGCGGAACGTGCCGCGGCAGGCCGCCCGGTCGGTGCCGAACGACCCTCCCCGCAGCACGCGGTAGTCGTCGCCGAAGAAGACCTCCGAGTACTCGCGGTACGGGAACGCGCGGAACCCCGGGTGGCCCCGGAAGGTGGTCGACGTCCACTCCCAGACGTCGCCGATCAACTGGTGCACGCCCAGGGGCGACGCCCCGTCGGGGTACGCGCCGACCGGTGCGGGCCACAGGTGGCGCTGCCCCAGGTTGGCGTGTGCGGCCGTGGGGTCCTCGTCGCCCCACGGGTAGCGGCGGGACCGGCCGGTGGCCGGGTCCCAGCGGGCGGCCTTCTCCCACTCCGCCTCGGTGGGCAGCCGCTTGCCGGCCCACGCCGCGTACGCCTGCGCCTCGTACCAGCAGACGTGCACCACCGGCTCGTCGTCGCGGACCGGGGCCCACCGCCCGAACCGCCGGTACGCCCACCCGTCGCCGTCGCGCCGCCAGTGCATGGGCGCGGTCAGCCCGGCCTCCGTCCGGTGCGCCCAGCCGGCCTCGCTCCACCACCGCGGGTCGTCGTACCCGCCGTCGTCGACGAACCGCCGGTACTGGCCGTTGGTCACCGGCGCCGCGTCGATGGCGTACGCGGGCAGGTCGACCCGGTGGGCCGGTCGCTCGTTGTCCAGCGCCCACGGGTCGGTGTCGGTGCCCATGGTGAACGGACCGGCCGGGACGAGCACCTCCCCGCCGACCCGTGCCCGCGGCTCCGGTGGGGGCGGCGCGTGCAGCACGGCCGGCCCGGCGCGCAGCTGGTGGGTGGCGAGCATCGTCTCGTCGTGCTGCTGCTCGTGCTGCACGATCATTCCGAAGGCGAACCCGTCGGCCACCAGCGGCCGGTCGGCGAACCGCATCCCGTCCAGCAGGTCGTACACCTTGTCCCGGACGGTCGCCACGTAGGCGCGGGCCTCGGCCGGCGGCAGCAGCGGCAGGGAGGGACGGTCCCTGCGCGGCTGTTTGAAGGCGTCGTAGAGGTCGTCGATGTCCTGCCGGACCGGCGGACGGCCGCCCACGTCGCGGACCAGCCACAGCTCCTCCTGGTTGCCGACGTGCGCGAGGTCCCACACCAGCGGCGACATCAGCGGCGAGTGCTGGCGCATCAGGTCCGCGTCGTCGACCACGTCGGTGAGCTGGGCGGTGCGCGCCCGCGTACGGTCCAGCTCCGCCGCGATCCGCGCGCGCAGCTGCTCCGGGCCGAGACGATCAGTCCTCGTGTCGGTCACCGGTCTCCCCTCTCCGCGGCGGTCCGCCGCCGTCGTACGTCTCGGTGGATCTCCTCGTGCAGGTCGTGCGGCAGGTCGAGTCGGGGCAGCCCCGCGAGGGCCAGGTCGAGCAGGCGCGCGGCGGCGGTGGCGAGCGGCCGGTCGCCCAGCCCGTGCCGGGCCGCCTGGTGCCAGCGGTCGGCGACCGGCGCGCTGACCAGGTGGGCGGCGTGCAGGACCTCCGTGTCGGCGAAGAGCGCCGCGAGGACCGCCAGCGGGACCCGCCACGCCGCGCCGGGCTGCGCGTCGAGGTAGCGCAGCTCCAGGTAGCCACGGGGTCGCACCGGGGGGAACAGCGTGCTCACGTGGTAGTCGAGGTCGTCGGTGGTCGGCGGCCGGGGCAGCGCCCCCGCGAGCCAGTCGGCGAAGGTCACGCCCGGCGGCGCCGTCCAGTCCGGCCCGGGTGTGCGCAGGCACAGCAGCGGGGCGGCGAGCACGTAGCGGGTCCAGGCGGCCACCGGGTCCTCGTCCGGTCGGGCCGGCGACCAGACCGGGCCGGTGCGGGCCGGGTCGATGGCCAGCCAGGCGGCCATGCGGGCCGACGCCCACCGCGTGCCGCGCCCGGCGTGGCGGCGGGAGGTGGCGAACGCGGCCAGCAGGGGCGGGCCGACCGTGTGCGCCACGGCCCAGCGCAGCGGCAGGTGCTCGGGCTCGCCCGCGTCCAGGCAGATCTGGAGGCCGGCCGTGCAGTACATCATCGTGCGCCCCGCCGGCCCGCGGTGGTCGAAGGCGCGGCGCATGGCGCGGTAGCGGGGGGTGTCGACGACGGGGTGCGGCCCCCGGTGGGGGTCGATGCCGGTGCGGCCGAGGACCAGCCCGGCGCCGCGGAGCAGGCCGGTGACCTCGGCGATGTCGAGTTCGGTGGCGCGGACGAGTGCGCCGAGGGACGCCCGTGGCGGTGTGGAGATCTCCACCTGCCCGCCCGGTTCGAGGCTCACCGCGCTGCCGTGGCGCAGGGGCCGGGCGGGACTCGTCTCGTCGAGGGTGGCGGGGCAGTGCCCGCCGAGCGCGGCCCGCAGTCGCGCCCGGTCGACCGGGCGGGACGGGTCGGCCGCGTCGTGCACGGTCCATTCGAGTTCGAGCCCGGTGTGTGTCGGCGGGCCCGTCTTGAAGCAGATCCGCGCCAGGTGGCGCGCCGCGGCCGCCGACTCACGCAGGATCGCGCCGCGATCGAGCTCGGGTGACGTCACCATCGGTCGGCCCCCTCCCGCGCCGGCACCCGGACGCGGTCACCGTATCGCCACCCACCGACACGGTGGCCGACGAGCGGGACCGCCCTCCCCCTGTCTAACAGACGACCGGGCGCCGGTCGGGTGGAAACGGCCACGGGCGTCGAGGGCGGGGAACCGTGCCGCGCGGCGGGCCGGCGGCGGACGGACGGACACGACCCGAACGGCGTGAGCGGTACGGAACGCGGTCCGCGACGCCGGGTCGGATCAGGCCGGGAGGTGTCCGCCGTCGCCCCGGCCGGGCGCGCCGCCGGAACGGTTGCCCGGCGCCTCGCCGTCGCCGGAACCCCTGCCGTTGCCGGACCCCGGCGCGTTCGGGTTGCCGGAGCCGTTGCTCCTGCCCGGCGGGGCGGCGTCACCGCCGTTGCCGTTGGCCTTGCTGGTGCCCTGCTTCGGCGCGCCGCCGTTGACCGGCCCGTTGCCGTTGACCGACCCGTTGCCGGACCCGTTGCCGTTGACCGGCCCCTTGCCCTTGCCGGACCCGTTGCCGGTGCCGTCGCTCTTGTCCGAGCCGTCAGCCTCGTCCGGCGTCGCGGTCGGCTCGGCTGCCCGCTCCTCGCAGTACGCCTCGACCTGCCCGGCACCGCCGGCCGCCTCGACGAGCGGCTGGAACCCCGGCGTGCTGAGCGCCTTGTCGCGTTGGGTCGGCTTCTTCGCGAGGTACGCCCGGCACAGTCCCGCCACGTCGTCCGGCGCCGGGGCGCCGGAGGGCGTGCCGGTGTCGGCGGGACTCGGCGACACGGTCGGCGCCGGTGACGGCGAGCCGCCGCCCGGTTCCCCACCGGGGGTGCCGCCGGTCGGGCTGCCGTCCGGCTGGTCGCTGCCCGGACCGGGGCTCACCGGGGTGGGCGACGGCGCCGGAGTCGGCGGTCGTTCCAGGGTGACCGCGGCGAACGCGGCGCCGGCCGTCGCGGTGGCGAG
Source organism: Micromonospora globbae (assembly GCF_036184225.1). Taxonomy (NCBI): domain Bacteria; kingdom Bacillati; phylum Actinomycetota; class Actinomycetes; order Micromonosporales; family Micromonosporaceae; genus Micromonospora; species Micromonospora globbae. The sequence goes on along the minus strand of NZ_CP108084.1, from coordinate 1,515,572 downwards.
CACGCCGGCGGCCCAGGCCAGGGCCCGCGCGGTGAGGCGCCGGCGGCGTGGTGCGGGCGCGGGCGCCGGTGCGGCGCGGGCCGCCCGGAAGGCCGCCAGCGCGGCCTCCTCGCCCGCCAGTTCGTGCGCGCCCGCGGGCGCGGCCGCGGCGGCGAGCAGGTCGGTCAGCGGATCGGGCGGGACCGCGCCCGCTGTTCCGCGCGCGCCGGCGCGGGCCGCGTCGAGGAGCCGGTCGGCCTCCGCGCGGTCGGCGGGCCGGTCGGGCCGGCGGACACTCATCCTGAAACCTCTCACGTCAACCATCCGCCGGTTCGGCGTGCGGCGCCTGCCGGCGCAGGTCGCCACGCGGACGGGGTGGTGCGCCCTCGGTAGCGGCGGCGGAGCGCCGGTCGTCGCGCTCCAGCATCGCGGCGAGCCGCCGCAGCCCTCGGTGGGCGGCGGTGCGCACGGCCCCCGCCCGGCGGCCGAGCACCCGCCCGGCCGTCTCGGCGTCCAGACCGATCACCGCCCGCAGGAGGACCGCCTCCGCCTCCCGTTGCGGCAGCGTGGCGATCAGCGCGATGGCCGCCTCGGTGCCGATGGTCTCCCCGGCCCGCTCGGCGGTGTCGGCGTCGCCGGCCAGGTCGCTCAGCGCCTGCACGGGCACCGGCAACGACGGGCGGCGACGCTGCCGCCGCAGGTGGTCCATGGCCCGGTTGCGGGCGATGGTGACCGTCCACGCGCGGAACTCGCCGCCGGTGAAGCTCGGCAGGTCCCGGGCGATCTGCAGCCAGGTCTCCGACGCCACGTCCTCCGCGTCGCCACCGACCAGCGCCGTCAGGTAGCGCAGCAGGCCCGGTTGGAGGGTCCGGTAGAGGAACCGGAAGGCGTCCTCGTCACCGGCCCGCGCCGCCTCGACGGCCTCGCTCAGCTCACGGGTCATTCCGTCGCGCGTCTCCCGGCCACGGCGCGACGGGCGCCGGCGCACGCGATGCCCGTCCGGGGCGTGGACCGGACCCGTCTGCGCACCTCTCTCGCCCCCCGCCGACCTGATCACGCCCGTGGCCGCGGCGGCCCCGTGGTTTCGCCTGGACTCCCGCCACGGCGGTCGACGCAGCCGGGTGTGCCGTGGAGCGACCCGAGTTGCGCCAACGCTAGGAGCGGAGGCCGGCACCGGCAAGCGGGCTTCCGGTCACAGAAGAGTGACATTTGTCAACCGTGTGGACCGGCGCGTCGCCGTAACACTTTTCGGCTCCGGGACGCTACGCGGCCACGTGTGCTCGCATCCGCGCGCCGGTCCCACCGTACGCCGGTTGATGTGGCCGTCCGTCACGCGCCGGCCACCGACCGTGTCCGGTCCGGAGGCGGGCGCGGGGCCCCGCCCCTCGGCCGCCCGCCCGGGACGGGACCGCGCGGTGCGTGGTTCCGGACAGCTGTGGGTACGGTAATCGCGTGTTGTCATCGGAGGTCGTGCTCAGCGGTCGCTACCGCCTGGACGAGCGTGTCGCCACGGGCGGAATGGGCGACGTCTGGCAGGGCACCGACCTGGTCCTCGGCCGGCAGGTCGCGGTCAAGGTCCTCCTGCCGGCGCTGGTCTCCGACCCCGACTTCATCGCCCGGTTCCGGGCGGAGGCCCGGATCATGGCCGCCCTGCGGCACCCGGGCATCGTGCAGGTCTTCGACTGCGGCGAGGACGAGCTGCCCGACGGCGGCCGGGCCGACTACCTGGTCATGGAGTTCGTCGAGGGCGAGCCGGTGTCCCGGCGGATCGAGTCCCTCGGGCGGCTCGGCGTCGCCGAGACAATGTCGATCGTCGCGCAGGTCGCGCAGGCGCTGCACGCCGCGCACCGCCGGGGCATCGTGCACCGCGACGTCAAGCCGAGCAACCTGCTCGTCCAGGAGGACGGCTCGGTCGTCCTGGTCGACTTCGGTGTGGCCCGGTCCACCAACGTCACGAGCATCACGAGCACCAACGCGGTGCCCGGCACCGCGCTCTACATGGCGCCCGAGCAGGCCGCCGGTCGCCCGGTCAGCGGCGCCACCGACATCTACGCCCTCGGCGCGGTCGCGTACTGCTGCCTGACCGGCTCCCCGCCGTTCACCGGAGACAACCCGCTCCAGGTCGCCGTGCGGCATCTCGACGACGAGCCGCCCGAGCTGCCGCACGACATCCCGGAGGCGGTCCGCGCGCTGGTGGCGCGTGCCCTGGCGAAGGACCCCGCCGACCGGTTCAGCAGCGGTGCCGCCATGGCGGAGGCGGCGCGCGCCGCCGTGGGCGAGAGCGCGGAGCCGACGGCCCTGGTCGCGGTCTCCCCGCTGCGCGACGCGGGGCCGGACACCCAGCCGGACCTTCCCGCCGGCCCGGTGGCGCCCCGCCGCCGTGGCCGACCGGCCCTCGTGGGCGCCGGCGCGGCCGTACTGGTCGCGGTGGCCGGGCTCGTGGCGGCGCTCGGCGCGGCCAAGGACGCGGACGCGCCGGCCGTGGAGCTGACCCCGAGCACGCCCGCGGTGGCGCCCAGCCAGGACCGCAACGTGCCGGCGGTGCACGAGGACAAGCCCACCGACGACCCGGACCGGCCGGAACGTCCGCGGGCGCCCCGTACGAGCGCGCCCGCGTCGGTCAGCCCCAGCGCGAGCGTCCAGCCGAGCGAGTCGCCGACGGAAGAGTCCCCGTCGCCGGACCCCAGCTCACCGTCGCCGAGCGACTCGTCCTCCACCTCCGAGTCGCCGTCGCCCACGTCCGATCCCGCCTCACCGACTCCCACGGGCGAGACCGGGGGCAATCCGCCCCCGGCGGGGACGAACTGACCCGCGAGGCGCGACGCCGGCGGGAGTGACGGCCGGCGGATGCCGGATGGCCGACAGACCCCACCAGCCCCGATATCCCCAAAACGGACGTACGACCCCAGACGGCGCTCTACGCTCAAGCAGGTCGTTTCCACCGTCTGCCGCGGGAGCTCGGGTGAGCGCTGAGAAGTTGGTCGTCATCGGCCAGGGGTACGTCGGACTGCCACTGGCCATGCGGGCCGTGGAGGCCGGCCTGGACGTGGTCGGGCTCGACGTCGACGCCGACCGCGTGAAACGGCTCGCCTCGGGCGAGTCGTTCGTGGAGGACATCCCCACCGACCGGCTCGGCCGGGCGCTGAGCACGGGACGGTACCGGCCGAGCACGGACTACGCCGACGCCGAGGGCTTCGACGTCTGCGTGATCACCGTGCCGACCCCGCTGCGCGACGGCACGCCCGACCTGAGCTTCGTCGAGCAGGCCGGGATGGGCATCGGCCCGTACGTGCGGCCGGGCTGCGCGGTCATCCTCGAGTCCACCACGTACCCGGGCACCACCGAGGAACTGCTGCGGCCCCTGCTGGAATCGGCGAGCGGGCTGCACAGTCCCGGCGACTTCCACCTCGGCTACAGCCCGGAGCGGATCGACCCGGGCAACCCGACCTGGCGCCTGGAGAACACGCCGAAGGTGGTCTCCGGTGTGGACGCCGACTCGCTGGCCCGGGTGGACGGGTTCTACCGGCGCATCGTCGCGCGCACGGTGCCGGTGGACTCGACCCGCGTGGCCGAGCTGACCAAGCTCATCGAGAACACGTTCCGGCAGGTCAACATCGCGTTGATCAACGAGCTGACGATGCTCTCGCACCACCTGGACATCGACGTCTGGCAGGCCATCGAGGCGGCCGAGACCAAGCCGTTCGGTTTCATGCCGTTCCGGCCCGGCCCCGGTGTGGGCGGGCACTGCCTGCCCATCGACCCGTGCTACCTGTCCTGGCAGGTGAAGCGGCGCCTCGGCCGGCAGTTCCGCTTCATCGAGCTGGCCAACGACGTCAACCACGAGATGCCCGAGCACGTGGCGCAGCGGGTGATGGCCGGGCTGAACCGGTCCGGGCGGGCCGTCTCCGGCGCGCGGCTGCTGCTGCTCGGGCTCGCGTACAAGCGGAACACCGGCGACATGCGCGACTCCCCCGCCGTGGACGTGGCCCGCCGGCTGCAGGCGCTGGGCGCCGACGTCCGGGCGGTCGAGCCGTACGCCGAGCCGCACCACATCCCCGGCGGGGTGACCGTCGTGGACCTGACCGAGCGGGAGGTCCGCGAGGCCGACGCGGTGGTCGTCGTGACCGACCACGACGCCTTCGACTACGACCTGGTGGCCCGGCACGCGCGGTACGTCTTCGACACCCGCAACCGCTGCTCGGGCCCGGTGGTCGAGCGCCTGTAGGACCCGGCACCGCCCGGCCCGGTCCCGTCTCGGCGGGACCGGGCCGGCGGCGTCGACCCGCGGGACCGGGCCGGCGGGGTCACTCGTCGTGCAGCGCCTCCACCACGGGGCGGGCCAGCGCCCGCCGGGCCGGCAGCACCGAGGCCAGCAGCGCCGCGGCCGCCGCGATCCCGAGGATCAGGGCGAGCCGACCGGCCGGCAGGACGACGTGGAAGTCCCCGCCGATGCGCGCCAGCAGGGCCATGGCGGCGGCGCTCACCCCCGTCCCGAGCCCGAGCCCGAGCACGGCGCCGACCAGCGCGGTGAGCACCGCCTCGACGGCGAGCATCGCGCGCATGCGGCCCCGGGTCATGCCGACCGCCCGCAGCACGGCGTTCTCCCGGGTCCGTTCGACGACCGACAGGCTCAGCGTGTTGGCCACGCCGACCAGCGCGATCACCACGGCCAGGCCGAGCAGCGCGGTCACGAACGCGAGCACCATGTCGACGGTGCCGGTGAGCATGTTCTTGTAGGCGGCCTGGTCCATGAGGTTCGCCGTCGGGTAGCGGGCGAGGACCGCCTCGATCGCCGACCGGGCCTGCTCCGCGCCCACCCCGTCGGCGGGCTCGACCTCCGCCAGGTAGCCCCGCTCGTCGGGGAAGAGGGCGGTGAAGTCACCGTCCACGACGTCGACGACGTGACCCTCGGGCGTACGGGAGGCCGCCAGCGGCGCGGAGTCGTCGTCCACCACGGCGGCGACCCGGAACTGCCGGCCTTTCACGGTGACCGGGGCGCCGACGGTCCAGCCGCGGGCCGCGGCCAGCTCCCGGTGCACGAGCACCGTGCCCGGGCCGAACGCGTCCAGGTCCCCGGCCGACACCCCGGTGAGCGTCCGGCCGACCAGCGCAGGGTGCGCGGCGCGCACCTCGATGTCGTCGGCCACCGCGGCCCGCTGCTCGTGCACGACACCGAGTTCCGGCCGGGCCGCCAGCTCCGTGACGAGCCGGGCGGGCAGGTCGCCGCCGATGCCGGTGACCAGGAAGTCGACCCCGATCTCGGCGTCCACGCTGCGTTCGATGCCGTCCTTGGTGCTCTGTGCGCCGACCACGAACGCCGACACCAGGCCGATCCCGATGACCAGGGCGGTGCTGGTGGCGGCGACCCGGCGTGGGTTGCGCACCGCGTTGGCGACGGCCAGCCCGCCCGTGGCCCCGGCCAGCCGGCGGGCCGGCCAGCCGAGCACCCGCACCATCGCCGGGACGAGCATGGGGCCGAAGAGGACGATGCCCAGGAACGCGAGCACGCCGCCGGCCGCCACGAGCACCACCTGCCCGACCGCGGCGGCCCCGAGCAGGGCCGCGACCCCCGCCGCCAGCACCAGCGCACCAGCGGCGAGGCGGAGCGCGCCGGCACCCCGGGCGGGTTGCACGGCGGCGTCGGTGAGCGCGGCGACCGGGGGCACGCGGGTGCCCCGCCAGGCCGGCAGCAGCGCCGCGCCGACGGTGAGCACCGTCCCCAGCACGAGGCTCACCAGCACGGTGCCCGGCGTCACGGTGAGCCCGCCCCCGCCGACCGGGACGTCCCACCGGGACAGCAGGGCGCCCATCCCGGCGGCCAGCCCCGCGCCGAGCAGCACGCCGGCCGCGGAGGCCACGAACCCGACCACCGCCGACTCCAGCAGGGTGGCCGCGAAGACCTGCTGCCGGGTGGCGCCGACCAGGCGCAGCAGCGCCGTCCGGCGGGTGCGCTGGGCGAGGACGATGGCGAAGGTGTTGGCGATGACGAATGCCGCCACCACGACCGCCACGGCGGCGAAGGTGAGCAGGACCATCATGAACTGCCTCAGGTCCCGCACGGCCTCGTCGACGGCGTCGTCGAGGATCTCCTGCCGGGTCTTCACCTGCGTGCCGTCGCCGGCCACGGCGGCCAGCCGGGCGGCCAGGGTCTCGTCGTCGACCCCGGGGCGGGCCGCCACCATGATCCGTCCGTACCCCTTCTCCCCCGTGACCGCCAGCGCGTCCGGGCCGACCAGGCCGATGAACGGCCCGCCGACGTCCCGGGTGGTGCCGGCCACGTCGACGGTGCCGACGAGGGTGTACGGGCGGGCGGCGCCCCCGGTGCCGCCGACGCGCACGGGTGCGCCGAGGGTGAAGCCCTCCTCCTCCACGGTGGCCGCGTCGAGCACCACCTCGCCGGTGCGGTCCGGCAGGCGGCCGGCGACCACGTCGTACGAGCGCAGGGCCGGGTCGGTGGGGATGGCCGCGAGGACGGCGTAGCCGATCACGGGCCGGCCGTCGGAGCCGACGACGCCCGCGGTGCCGGTGAGTTCCCCCTCGGCGGCGGCCACGCCGTCCACCGCCTGCACCCGGTCGACGAGGGCGGGGGCGATCGGGTCCCGCTGCGCGTACACGCCGAGGTCGGTGTGGCGGTCGAAGGTGCCCGCCCGCTCGTACGCGGCGGCCCGCATCCCGTCGACGAAGATCAGCGTGCCGGCGATGAACGCCACGCCGAGCACGACGGCCAGCGCGGAGAGCGCCATCCGCACGGCCTCGGCGCGCAGCGAACGCAGGGTGAGTCCCAGCATGCCGGTCACCGCCGCGCCGTGGTGCCGGGCCGGGCGCCGTGCGCCGCGGACGGGTCGAGGCGGGCGAGCGCGTCGAGCACCTGCTCGGTGGTGGGCGCCGCGAGGTCGGCGACCAGCCGGCCGTCGGCGAGCAGCACCACCCGGTCGGCGTGCCCGGCGGCCACGGGGTCGTGCGTCACCATGATCACGCTCTGGCCGAGCGTGTCCACGGCCTCGCGGAGCAGGCGCAGCACCTCCGCGCCCGAGCGGGAGTCGAGGTTGCCGGTCGGCTCGTCCGCGAACACCACCCACGGCCGGGTGATGAGGGCCCGGGCGATGGCGACGCGCTGCTGCTGGCCGCCGGAGAGTTCGGCGGGCCGGTGCCGCAGCCGGTCGGAGAGCCCCACCGCGGCGACCACCTGGCGCAGCCACGCCGGGTCGGGGCGGCGGCCGGCGATGGCCAGCGGGAGGACGATGTTCTCCTCGGCCGTCAGCGCGGGCAGCAGGTTGAACTTCTGGAAGACGAAGCCGACCCGGTCCCGGCGCAGGAGGGTGAGCCGCCGGTCGTCGAGCCGGTCGAGGTCGGCCTCGCCGATCCGCACCGACCCGGCGCTCGGCCGGTCCAGCCCGGCCAGGCAGTGCAGCAGCGTGGACTTGCCCGAGCCGGACGGGCCCATGATCGCGGTGAACCGACCGGCCGCGAAGTCCAGGTCGACGCCGTCGAGGGCGACGACGGCGGCCGGGCCGCTGCCGTACCGCTTGCCGAGGGCGCGGGCGCTGACGGCGACGCCGCCGCGACCGGTGATCGTGCCGCCGGTGGCGGCGGGCGCGGGAGGTGGAACAGGCACGTGGTGCTCCCCGTCGAGGTGGACGTTCTGACGCCTCGACGCTATGGGCGCCCGTGCCCCGTCCGGCTCCACCTGCGCGCTCGACCGCGGTACGCCCCGGGTCGTCCCTGACCGGGCGGACCCGTACGACTCAGGTCGTACGGCCGCTCAGCCGCCGGGGACGACGAGCCCGTTCTCGTACGCGAACACCACCGCCTGCACCCGGTCGCGGAGCTGGAGCTTCGCGAGGATCCGCCCGACGTGCGTCTTCACCGTCGCCTCGGCGACGTGCACGGTGCCGGCGATCTCCGCGTTGGACAGCCCCTGGGCCACCAGCAGCAGGATCTCCCGTTCCCGGTCGGTGAGCTGGGCCAGCCGCGGGTCCTCGGTGGGGCCGGGACCCAGGTGGCCGGCGAACCGGTCGAGCAGCCGCCGGGTGATGGACGGGGCGACCACCGAGTCGCCGCGGGCCACGACCCGGATCGCCTGGAGCAGTTCCTCCGGCGGCACGTTCTTGAGCAGGAACCCGCTCGCCCCGGCCCGCAGCGCGGCGAACGCGTCCGCCTCGGTGTCGAAGGTGGTGAGGACCAGGACCCGGGGCGGTCCGGCGGGGCGGTCCGCGCAGAGGCGCCGCGTCGCCTCGACGCCGTCCATGGTCGGCATCCGGATGTCCATCACCACCACGTCGGCCTCGACCCGGGCGAGCACCCGCAGCGCGTCCGCACCGTCGATGGCCTCGCCCACCACCTCCAGGTCCGGCTGCGAGTCGAGCACCATCCGGAACCCGGCCCGGACCAGCGCCTGGTCGTCGACGATCACCACCCGGACCGTCATGCCGCGATCACCTCCGCCGGGGCGGTGCCCGCGGGGAGCGGCAGCCGGGCCTCGACCTGCCAGCCGCCGGCCAGGCGCGCGCCGGCGGTGAGCGTGCCGTCGTACACGCCGACCCGCTCCCGCATGCCGAGCAGGCCGTGCCCGCCGGACGGCGCGGGCGCGACCACCGGTCGGCCGCGCCCGTCGTCGACGACCCGGACCACGACGGCGTCGGCCGTGTGTTCGAGGGTCAGTTCGACGGCGGCGCCGACGCCGGCGTGCTTGAGGGCGTTGGTCAGCGCCTCCTGCACGAGCCGGTAGACGGTGAGTTCGAGCCCGGCCGGCAGCGGCGGCGCGTCACCCCTGACCGTGTGCCGGACCCGCAGGCCGGCGGCGCGGAACCGGTCGAGCAGGGCGGGCAGTTCGGCGAGGGCCAACCGGCGGTGCTCCGGGTCGCCGCCCACCGTCCCGTCGCCCGGCCCGGCGGTCGCGTCGTCCGGCCCGGCGTCCGCGGCGGCCGGCTCCGGCGGGGCGGGCTCGCGGAGGACGCTCACGAGTCGCCGCATCTCCTCCAGCGCCTGCCGGCCGGTGTCGGCGACCACCTTGACCGCCTGGCGGGCGGTCTCCGGGTCGCGGTCCAGCATGTAGCGCGCGCCGTCGGCCTGCACGATCATGACGGCCATGCTGTGCGCCACGACGTCGTGCAGTTCGCGGGCGATGCGGGCGCGTTCGCCGGCCACCGCGGCGCGGGCCTCGGCCTCGCGTTCCCGCTCCAGCGTGGCGGCGCGCTCCTCGAGGCTGAGCACGTAGAGCCGCCGGGTGCGGACGTTCAGCCCGATGAGCCAGGTCGCGGCCGTGACGAGCCCGAAGTAGATGGCTCGGCCCCACCAGGGTCCGGCGCCCTCCGTCTGGATCGCGGCGAGGGCCGCGCCCACGAGGGCGCCGATGCCGGCGAGCAGGCCGTCGCGGAGCCGGTCGGCGTACTTCACCACGCTGTAGAGCGCCACGAGCACGGCGAAGTCGAAGGGAAGCGGCCCCCAGCCGGCGATCACCTGGACGAGCCCGAGCGCCCCGACGGCCGCGGCCACCGCGGTGGGGTGGGACCGGCGGAACAGCAACGCGACCGCCATGGCCACCCCGACCAGCGTGGCCTTCCAGCCGCCCGGCTGTGCCACCACCCCGGCGAGGCCGAAGAGCACCACGGTGCCCGAGACGAACACGTCGAAGGCGACGCCGCGCAGTGGTCGGCCGAGGATCGTGCGGTTCACGGTCACCCAGCGTACGTGCCCGGGGATGCGACGGCCCCCGGCCCGGGGCGGGGGTGGCCGGGAAACCGGTCAGTCGGGGAGGATCTCGCGCATCCGGCCGATCTCCACGGCCTGCTCGGTGGCCACGGAGTTGGCGAACTCGTTGAGCTGCTGGTCCGAGCCGACCGTGAGCAGGTCGGTGGCCATCTCGATGGCCCCCCGGTGGTGCTCGGTCATCATCTGCACGAAGAGGCGGTCGAAGTCGGCGCCGCGGGTGGCGGCCAGCTTCCGCATCGCCTCCGGCGTCTGCATGCCGCGCATCGTGCCGTGGTCGTGGCCCGGAGCCTCCTCGGACAGGCCCCGGTTCTTCAGCCAGGCGCGCATCATGCCGATCTCCGGACCCTGGCTGGCGCGGATCCGGTCGGCGATGGCGCGCACGGTCGGGTCGGCGGCCCGCTCGGGGGCGAGCCGGGCCATCTCCAGCGCCTGCGTGTGGTGCGGGATCATCATCCGGACGAACCAGACGTCCATGGAGTTGTGCGGGACCGCGCCGGCGCCGCGGACCTCGCTCGGTGCGGCGGTGGCGGCCGGTTCGCCCGGCCGGCCCGGCACGATGACCGTCACGTCGGTCGGTTCCGGGCTCGTCGGCGCGGCGCTGGTGGGCGCGGCCGCCGGCGTGCCGGCCGACCCCTCGTCGCCACGGGCGCGCAGCGACACCACGACCGCCAGCGGCAGGACGATCGCCAGTGTGACGATCGCCAGGACACGGGCGCGTCGACCGGTCATGGGCCACTCCCTGAGAACGAGGTCACCGCGATGCTATCCATTGACGATCCTCCTTCCATGTGACCTGGATCACATCGACGTCCTTCATCGGACGGTAGTGTGTCCACATTCGCCACCCCCCTTCGCGAAGGGTCTCGCCGATGATCGGACTCCCCAAGCCACGGTTACGACAGGCACGGATCGTGGCCGTCGCCGCCGCCGGCCTCCTCACCGCCAGCGTCCTGGTCGCGCCGCCGAGCAGCGCCCAGGTGACGTCGCAGGCCCCGACGGCCGCCACCAACACCATCCCCGGCGTTGACGAGATCGTCAGCAGCCCCAACATCCGCCTGGTCACCAACCTGCCCAAGGTCGCCCCGCTCGACGCCACCAACAGCGACCTGGCGTTCCAGGGCAAGTACGCCTTCGCGGGCAACTACAACGGATTCGTCGTCTACGACGTCTCGCGGCCCAGTTCGCCGCAGGTCGTCTCCCGGGTGCTCTGCCCGGGCTCCCAGAACGACATCTCCGTCTACGGTGACCTGCTCTTCCTCTCCACGGACTCGTCCCGCAGCGACGACTCCTGCAACAGCACCGCGCAGGGCGCCGACGTGAAGGAGTCCTGGGAGGGCATCAAGATCTTCGACATCAGGGACAAGGCCAACCCGCGGTACGTGAAGTCCGTCGAGACGGCCTGTGGCTCGCACACCCACACCCTGGTGCCCGGCAAGGACAAGAAGACCGTCTACGTGTACGTCTCCTCGTACAGCCCGCGGGCGAACTTCCCGGACTGCCAGCCGCCGCACGACTCGATCTCCATCATCAAGGTGCCGGTGAAGACGCCCACGAAGGCGGCCGTGGTGGCCACGCCGAACCTGTTCCCGGACGGCGGCTTCGAGGGCAGCGAGACCGGCTCGGCGACCACCGGGTGCCACGACATCACCGCCTACCCGAGCAAGGACCTGGCCGCCGGCGCGTGCATGGGCGACGGCATCCTCATGGACATCCGTAACCGGGAGGCGCCGCGGGTGATCAACCGGGTCCGGGACACGACCAACTTCGCGTTCTGGCACTCGGCCACGTTCAACAACTCCGGCACCAAGGTCGTCTTCACGGACGAGCTGGGCGGCGGCGGCGCGGCGACCTGCAACGAGGAGGTCGGCCCGAACCGCGGCGCGGACGCCATCTACGACATCACCGGCCGCGGCGACCACCGCAAGATGGTCTTCCGCAGCTACTTCAAGATCCCGCGGACCAACGCCGACACCGAGAACTGCGTGGCGCACAACGGCTCGCTGATCCCGGTGCTGGGTCGGGACATCATGGTCCAGGCGTGGTACCAGGGCGGCATCTCGGTCTGGGACTTCACCGACTCGCGCAACCCGAAGGAGATCGCCTTCTGGGAGCGGGGCCCGATCTCGAACGAGCAGATGATCGGCGGCGGTAGCTGGTCGGCGTACTACTACAACGGCTACATCTACTCCAACGACATCGCCAAGGGCTTCGACGTCCTGAAGCTCAGCGACTGGCGCACCTGGACGGCCGAGCTGGTCCGGTACCAGGAGCTCAACGTGCAGACCCAGCCGACCTACCTGGGCGGCTGGTAGGCACCGCGGTAACCACCGGCGCACACGGTGAGGGCCCGGTCCCCCTCGGGGGCCGGGCCCTCACCCGTCCCGCCCGGCCGGCGCCGAGGGCGGGCCGGGTCGCGTCGCACCGGATCGGCGGCGCCGGCCGGGGGCCCGGCCGGCGCCGCGCCGGTCGTCAGCTCACCGGCAGCTGGTACCGCCGCTCGCCGCCGCCGGTCGCCGTGACCAGCCGCACCTCGCCGCTGCGCAGGCCGTACGTCACCGACCAGCGGGTGTGCGCCTGCCGCACGCCGGTCAGCACCCGGTGCGCGGCGGCGGCGTCCACCACCCCGCCGGTCTCGTCCATGGCCCGGGCGATGAGGCCGTAGCGGTGGTCCTCCCGGCGCTTCTGCTCGGCGACGCCGACGACCGGCACGTTCGTCAACGCCTGCCACGGGCCCTGCCCCCGCTCGACGCGCATCTCGCCGTCGACGAACTCGACCACGGCGGACGCGCCGGTGGCGTCGGCCACCAGGTAGTGCAGCGGCGGACCGCCGGAGAAGTCGAGGTTGTGCGCCGTGAAGACGGCGACCGCCTCGTCCACGGTGGCCGCCCGGTCGAGCACGAGGCGCAGGATGCGCACCGAGCCGACGGTGGGCTTGCCCGGGACCGGCTCCGCCCGGGCCGTGTCGTCGGCGGCCAGCCCCACCGCGAGTCCGCGTTCGTTCATCCCGTCGAAGGGCAGCAGCGGCGCGTTCAGCAGCCGGCGGTCGCCGGCCGGGTCGGCGCCGACCCCGAGGTACGACAGGTCCACGAGCGAGATGGACGCGTACCCGTCCGGCGGGTCGGTGCGCAGCACCATGGCCGGGTTGGCGTCCCAGTCGAAGTTCCGCGCGAACAGCGGCCGGCTGCGGTCGCCGGCCGCCACGAACAGCGAGCAGCCGAACGGGCTCGCCGGCGCGGCGTCCGTGCCCACTGTCGCGTCGTACCCCCCGACGTAGGTCATCTCGTACAGCGGCAGGTCGTCGACCCGGCGCAGGCTGGCCAGGGTCTGGTCGACCTGGGCCGCGTCCTGTCGGGAGGCCGTGGGCGTGCCGGTGGGTGACGCCACGGTCGGTGGGGAGCCGTCCGGCACGTCGGCCGAACAGGCGGTGAGCGCGAGCAGCAGGGCCAGGGTGACGGCCGGCAGTGTCCTCCGCATATTCACTGGACGCTATGCGGCGCGCCGCCGGTTGTCCATCGACCACCGGACAGCTCGCGTCCTCGACCGGCCGGTCGCCGCTCAGCCGGCCGGGATGCGGTCCAGTTGGTCCGCGAGGGCGCCCGGGCTGAGCGCCGGCCGGCCACCGGGGTGACCGACGGTGGCGCCCGCGGCGGCCACGGCGTACCGGGCGGCACCCTCCGTCGGCTCACCGCGCAGCAGGGCGACGGTGAGCGCGGCCACGAAGGCGTCGCCCGCGCCGGTGCTGTCGACCGTCGGTGTGTCGCTCAGCGGCAGGAAGAGCTGGCCGTCCGGCCAGACGAACGCGTTGCCCTCGCCGGGCACCTCGACGGCCACGAGTGTCGGGCCGCGCCGCACCAGCTTCCGCCCGGCGGCCAGGCCGGCGGTCGCGTCGCCCGGTGCCTCCCCCACGAGCAACGCGGTCTCCCGCGCGTCGGCGCGCAGCACGTCCGCCGCGGCGAGCAGCGCGTCGGCCGTCGCCGGATCGGGCGGCGCGCCGTCGAGCACCACCGTCCGGCCGGTCTCCCGGGCCGTGCGCGCCGCCGCCAGCGCGGCGTCGGCGGGCTGCTGGAGCTGGACGAGCACCGCGCGGGCGGCCCGCAGCGCGGCCCCGGCGCCGGCCACGTCCGCCGGGGTGAGCAGGGTCGCCGGGGGCAGGTCCTCGAGGTAGCGCCAGCGACCGCGGGCGTCCAGCAGGTCGACGATGAGGCCGCTGCGGACGCCCCGCCGGCGTACCACCGGTGCGACGTCGATCCCGTCGGCCCGGGCCTGGGCCAGCAGGTGCTCGCCGACCTCGTCGTCGCCCACCACGCCGAGCAGGCCGGCCCGGGCTCCGAGCTGCGCGGCGGCGACCGCCTGGTTGGCGCCCTTGCCGCCGAGCAGCTCCCGCCGCCGGCGCACCGGCGCGCTCCGCCCGGCCTCCGGCACGTCGTCGACCAGCAGCACGAGGTCGCGGGCCACCTGCCCGACGACCAGCACGTCCAGATCCGCCATGCCCGACAGGTACCCGGGGCCGGGCCGGGCAAGCCCCCGACCCGACCCCGCCGGCGCGGGACGCCGGCCCCGAGCCGCGGTCACTCCCCCGCACGGTCCAGCGTGAACATGAAGCAGCCGTAGACGACGTTGCGGCTGTGCAACTGGTGCACCGCCGGGTCGGCGAACAGTTCGGCGATCACCGTCTCCGGGTCGGTGCCGTCGTGCCGCCGGCCGCCGCAGATCCGGCCCCGCCGGTCGTACGCCCGCAGCACCTGCGGCCGGCCCCGCCACGCCTGCGGGTAACCGCCGCCGGGCACCGGACCCGCGCACGCGTCCGCGTGCGCGAAGACGGGGCCGACCTCCCGGTACGGGCCGGCGGCGACCGGTGGCGCGTACCCGAAGAGCAGCAGTTCCTCGCCCGCGCGGGCGTCCCGCAGGCAGCAGCGCAGCGGTTCGTCCCCCTCGGCCACGACCGCCTCCACGGGGCGGCCCGCGGAGTCCCGGCCGCCCCGGCGGACGGCGGCGAGCACGGTGGGCGGCAGCGGACGGACGACGAAACGGTTCGGTGCGGTCATGCGTCCCAGCCTGGCGCAGCGGCCCGGGGGACGCTGGCGGCGATCGGACGTCGCGTCCCTCCGACTCGATCATCCGGAGCCTCGCCGCGACGTCCCGTCCCCCGGGTTCAGCCGGGAAGCGGCGCGCCGTCACCGCGCGCGTGGCGCGGGCTCTCGTCCCCCGGGCTGACGCCGGCACCCTGGGCGCCGCGCGCGGGGCTTCCCTTCCCCCGGGTGCGGCGGGGGCCGACCAGGCGGCGCACCATCGGCGCGGCGTTCCACCGCGCGGCGCCCACCAGGTCACGGGCGTGTTCCAGCACCGTGTAGTCCGGCCGCGCCAGGCCGTCCGCGATCGCCCGGTCGAGGTCGTTGCCGCAGCGGCTCAGGACGCTGTCGAAGTCCCGCCGCACGGGTTCCAGCAGCTGGTAGCCGAACGAGCGGTGCAGCCGGGCGAAGAACGGCTTGTAGAGGCGCGCCCGTTCGTGCAGCCCCGAGGAGTACGACATGGGGTTCTTCGGACGGCGGAGCACGTAGTCGGGAAGCACGTCGGCGAACGCTCTGCGGAGGATCCACTTCTCCTGCCCGTCGCGCATCTTCAGGTCCCGCGACAGCCGCAGGGCCAGCTCGACCACGCCGAGGTCGAGGAACGGCACGCGGGTCTCCACCCCGTGGCCCATGCTCGCGCGGTCCACCCGCTGCAGCTCGGTCCGGCCCAGGTTGCGGATCCGGTGCAGGAAGAGCCGGCGGGACGCGTCCGGGCCGACCTCGTGGTACATGGGGTACCCGCCGAAGAGCTCGTCCGAGCCGTCGCCGGTGAGCGCCACCTTCACCCCGAGCTGCCGCAGCCGCCGGAACAGCGGCACCGACACGACGGCGTTGATGATGTCGCCGTACTCGGTCAGCTCGGAGATCCGGATGGCCTCCCGGACGTCGGCCAGCCGGATGTCGCGCGGGCGCAGCTCGACGACCTCGTGCGGCACGCCGAGGTCGGCCGCGAGGCGCCGGGCGTACGCCACGTCCGGGCTGTCCGGCACGCCGACCGTGACGGCCACGCAGTCGGGGTGCAGGTCCCGTACGTGGCGCAGGACCAGCGAGCTGTCCAGCCCTCCGGAGAGGACCACCCCGACGGTGAGGTCGGTGTCGACCCGGACCCGGATGCTGTCGTGCAGTGCGGCACGGACGAGAAGGGCGGCCTCGTCCGGGTCGTCGATCGGCAGCCCGTCGCCGAGGGTGAGCAGGTCCACGTGCGGCCGCAGCCGGACGGTCCCGTCGCCGTCGGCCCAGCCGTGGTGCCCGGGCGGCACCTCGACGATCGGGGCGCCGTGCCCGACCAGCGCCTTGACCTCGGAGGCGAGGTGCAGGCAGCCGGGCTTGCGGGCCCAGTACAGCGGCTTGACCCCGAGCGGGTCACGAGCGAGGTAGGCGCGGCCGGTGGCCCGCTCGACGGCCACGAACGCGTACTCGCCGCGCAGCCGGGTGACCGCCTCGTCGCCCCAGCGCTCGAACGCCGCGAGCACCACCTCCGTGTCGCTGTCGCCGCGGAAGGCGTGGCCCAGCCGGGTCAGCTCCGCCCGCAGGTCCCGGTGGTTGAAGACCTCGCCGTTGTAGCAGAGCAGCCAGCGCCCGTCGGCCGACGTCCACGGCTGCACGGCCCGCTCGCGGTCCACCACGCGCAGGCGCCGGGTGCCGGCGAGCAGCCCGTTCTCGTAGCGGGCCTCGGTCACCTCGCCGCGCGGGGCGAGCACGGCGAGCATCCGGCGCAGGATCGTCGGGTCGGCGTCCGGGCCGATGCTCAGCGCGATACCGCACATCGGCTCAGACCCCCATCTCGGCTTCGTACGCCCGGCGCAGCCGCTGCCGGGCCGAGGGTGCGAGGCAGACGTGCCACGCCTGCCCCTCGTCGACCACGTTGATCTCGCCGGCCTCCTGCCGGGCGAGCAGGACCGCGGCCAGGGTGTCGCGTACGCCGAACCGGGCGAACCAGTCCATCTCCACGTCGACGGCGTACCCGACGCAGTGGCCGCTGGGCAGCATGGCCGCGTACCCGAGGCGCCGCAGCCGGTGCTGGTGCTCCGCGCTGCGGGTCAGAGAGGTGACCCAGAGCGGCGGGGTGCCGGCCGGCGTCGACGCGGCGAATTCGCGCCCCACGTCGTTGAGCAGCGCCACCACCTCCCGGCGCGCGCGCCGGGCGAGCAGACCGGCGGTACGGGGGCTCCCGTTGGGTCGCAGCCGGCGGCGCATCGCCTGGTAGCCCCGGCCCAGCACCGTGGCCGGCTGCTCGCGGTAGCGGAACCGGAGCAGGTCCCGGCGACGCAGCCACTCGAGGTCGACCAGGTCGTGGCTGCCCTGCACCTGCGCGTCGGTGAGGAACGCCGGGGTGTCCCGCCACCACATCACGTCGATGCGCGACAACAGGTAGATCCGCACGAGCGCGGTCAGGTCCCGCGCCGAACTGCGGGTGTGCGGCTGGTAGCGGGCCATCTCGAGCAGCAGCGTCTCGCGGGCGCCGAGGAACCCCTGCGGGGTGGCGTCGAGCACCGCGGCGAGGGCCGGCTCGCGCAGCCGGTCGTCGATGAGCACCTGCCGGGCGGCGACGCTCGGCGCGTCGGCCAGCGCCCCGACCTCGACGAGCAGGTCGGCGACGGCCGCACGGTAGGCGGCGAGGTCGGGTCCGTTGGCCGGCG
The DNA here is from genome assembly GCF_036184225.1 of Micromonospora globbae. Classification (NCBI taxonomy): domain Bacteria; kingdom Bacillati; phylum Actinomycetota; class Actinomycetes; order Micromonosporales; family Micromonosporaceae; genus Micromonospora; species Micromonospora globbae. The sequence continues at coordinate 1,498,174 of NZ_CP108084.1, read as the reverse complement.
TGGGGCCGGACGGGGCGGGCAGGCGGTGGGCCGCGGCGGTGGGCGTGACCGGACCGGGCCGCGGTCCGGAGCTTCGGCTGGGCACTCGCATGATCGGTCCTCCCTGCGGTCACGACACCTGGTCGCTTGCCCTGCACCCACCGTAATCGGCCGGATCGGGAGAAGCCCGAACAATCCTCCTATCTACCCCGTTCGGCGATAGTAGGTCACAGCTCGCCCTCCCCACCCCACTCCACCAACCCCTGCACCTGCGCGTACGAGGGCAACTCGGTGGGTCGGCCGGGCGCACCCGCCCCGTCGGTGTCCGCCGCTCCGGCCCGTACCTCCTCCAGGGCGGACAGCGCCCCACCGAGCGCAGCCCGGAACAGCAGCGAGCCGGTGCTCACGCGGGCCACCCCGAGGCGGCCCAGCTCGGCGACGCCGGGCCCGCCGGGGAGGTACAGCACGTTGAGCGGGGCGTCGACCTCGGCGACGAGCGTGCGGACGGTGTCCGGGTCGACGGTGCCGGGCGCGAAGACGCCGTCGGCTCCGGCCGCCCGGTACGCCCGGGCCCGCGCCAACCCCTCGTCCAGCGGCTCGGGGACGCCGAGCCACCAGGCGTCGGTCCGCGCGTTGACGAAGAGGTCGGGCACGGCGGCCTTGACGGCCGCCACCCGCTCCGCGACGGCCTCCGGCGCGGCGAGTCCCCCGTCCGGCCGGCCGTCCTCGATGTTGATCCCCACCACGCCGAGCCCCGCCAGCTCGACGGCGAGCGCGGCGACCTCCGCCGGGTCGTCGGCGAATCCTCCCTCCACGTCGACGGTGAGCAGCGCCGGGAGCCGGCGCAGCCGCCCGGCGAGCGCCAGCGTCTCCGCGCGGGTCGCCGCGGTGCCGTCCGGGAGGCCGGCCGCGGCGGCGACGCCGAGGCTCGTGGTGCCGATCGCCCGGTGTCCGCGGGCGACGAGCGCGGCGGCCGAGGCGTGGTCCCAGGCGTTGGGCAGCAGCAGCGGCCGGCCGGGCCGGTGCAGGGCGCGGAACTCGGCGCACCGGGCGGCGTGGTCGCCGGCGGGCCGGTCGTGTCGGGCGGGTGCGGACGGAAGCGTCATCGGGGGATCACCTCGAGTCGGGTCGGCACCCGCAGCAGCGGGTGCGGTGCGTACGTCACCGGTTCCGGGGCACGGCGGCACCGCTCGCGCAGCACGTCCAGCACCCCGCTGGCGAGCGCCAGCGCGTGCCGTCGACCGGGGCAGCCGCGCGGACCGGCGCCGAAGGTCAGCGCCGGCACGGGCCGGCCGGGCGCGAAGGCGTCGGGCCGGGCGAAGACCGCCGGGTCGCGGTTCGCCGCGTCGAAGCGCAGCAGCAGCGCGGTGTCGGGTGGCAGGTCGACGCCGCCCAGGCGCACCGGGCCGGCGGTGATCCGGCGGGTGCCGCGGACGGGCGGGTCGAGCCGGAGCACCTCCGCGAGCAGGTCCGCGGTGTCACCGACCGGCGACACGTCCGTGACCCCGCCGGTGGCCGGTGACGCGTCCGTAACCGTGCCGGTGGCCGGCGACGTCTCCGCGGCCGTGCCGGCGGCCGTCGGCAGCAGGTGGCGGGCGCCCGCGCCGACCAGTCCGGCGGTGGCGTCGCACGCCTGCACCAGCAAACCGATCCGGTTGGCGAGCACCTCGGTCCCGGCGGGCGGGGACTGCGCCACCAGCTCCACCACGGCCGCGTCGGCCCGCCAGACCGCGACCGGGTCGGCGCCCGGCTGGTAGGCGGCGGCGACCGTGGCCACCGACGTGACGGCGGCCTCCGGGTCGGCCATCCCGAGCCGCCCGGCGAGCACCCGCACGGGTACGCGCCGGGCGAGCGCGGACGGCACGTCCAGCCGGCCGCCGGCGGCGTCGAGAGCGGCGGCGGTCGCCCGGGCGGCCTCGCGGCGCAGGTCGGCGGGATCCAGCGGGTCCAGGGCGGCGAGGCCGGCGGCCCTCCGGGCGGGGTGGTGCTCCGGGGCGCTGAACCGGCTCACGGCGCCCCGCAGCCAGGCGAGGGTGTACGCCGCCCCGGGCGGCGCGACCGGCACCCGGCAGGCCGGCTCGGTGAGCGCCGCGCGCACGTCGGCGTACCGGGTGAGGGTGGAGCCGGTGTCCGGGTCCAGCGTGGGCGGGCCGCACGGCGGGGCGTCGGGGGCGGGGGCGATGTCGGGCCAGGTGAGGGTCACGCGCCGACGCTAGGCGCGGAATCCTACGGTGGTCGCCGAAGCGTACGGCCGGTGGCGGCGGTCCGGTTGCCGCCGGGTCAGGCGCGGCCGCCACCGGTGTCGGGCGCGGCGGGCGGGGCGAGGTCGTCCGACGCGAGGTCGAGGGCGGCGGCGAGCGCCGGGCCGCCGGCCGGGGTGAGGCGTACGGCGCGGCCGGCGCCCCGGGCGAGCCAGCCCAGCTCGAACAGGCGGTCGCAGAGCGCGGCGCCGAGGGCGCCGGAGAGGTGGGGACGGCGTTCGGTCCAGTCGAGACAGTCGCGCAGCAGGGGGCGGCGGGCGGGCCGCAGCTGGGCGACGGGCAGCCCCAGGTCGGCGCACCACGCGATCCCGGCCGGGGTGAGCGCCAGCCCACCGGCCCGGTCGAGCAGGCCGCCGCGCAGCAGCGCGTCGTGCACCAGCACACCGAGCCGCCCGGCCAGGTGGTCGTAGCAGGTGCGGGCGTACGCCAGGGCGGCACCGGCCCGGGCGGCGCGCAGCGACCGGGCCGGCGGCGCGGGCGCGGACACCCGGCCGGCGAGGTCCTCGATGAGCTGCGCCACGCCCGGGTCGGCCAGCCGGAGGTAGCGGTGCCGCCCCTGCCGTTCCTGCACGAGCAGGCCGCCCTCGACGAGGCGGCTGAGGTGGTCGCTCGCCGTGGACGGGGCGACGCCGGCGGTCCGGGCCAGTTCGCCCGCCGTCCAGGCCCGGCCGTCGAGCAGGGCGAGGCAGATCCGGGCCCGGGTGGTGTCGGCCAGCAACGTGGCGAGCTGGGCCAGGGCCGGCGCGTCGGCGGTCGCGGTGTGCATCCGCCCATGCTGGCACGGCGACGTTTCGGTGGTGGCCGACAGTCTTTACAACGTTGTATGCATCGTTGTAGGAAGGGACGCGAGTCACACCGACGTCCACTCCACGCGAGGCAGGTCTGATGGGACATCTCCGCCGCGGCGGCGCACTCGCCGCCACACTCGGTCTGCTGCTGGCGGGTTCCGCCGCCGCGCCGGCCGCCGCCGAACCCCGATCCGCCGTCCCCTACCGCAACCCGATATCGGCCGGTGTGGGCGACACGTTCGCCGACCCGGTGATCGTGCGCGGTGACGACGGCTACTGGTACGCCTACGGCACCACCGACCCGCTGCGCGAGGGCGAGCGGAGCTTCCACCGCGTGCCCACGGCCCGCTCCGCCGACCTGGTCGACTGGACGTACGTCGGTGACGCGTTCGGCCCCGACCAACGCCCGCCGTACGCGGCTCCCGGCGCCGCCTACTGGGCGCCGGACGTGCGCCGCATCGGCGACCGCTACGTCATGTACATGACGGTCACCGACACCACCGTCTCGCCCGAGGGCAGCGACTACGCCATCGGCGCCGCCACCGCGCCCACCCCCACCGGCCCGTGGACGTTCGCCGACGAGCCGGTGGTCGCGCCCCGCCCCGGCGGCGGCGGGGGTTACCTGTGGACCATCGACCCCAGCCAGTTCACCGACACCGACGGCAGGAGCTACCTCTACTACGGCAGCTACTACGGCGGTGTCTCGGTCACCGAACTCTCCCCCGACGGGCTGCGCGCCGTCGGCACGCCCACGCTGGTCGCCATCGACAACAAGTTCGAGGGCACCTACGTGCTGCGCCACGACGGCTGGTACTACCTCTTCGCGTCCACCGCGAACTGCTGCGCCGGCCCCGCCACCGGCTACTCGGTGCAGGTCGGCCGCGCCCGCAGTCCCCGCGGGCCGTTCCTGGACCGCGACGGCGTCCCGCTCACCGCCTCCCGCACCGGCGGCACCCCGGTGCTCACGCAGAACGGCAACCGCTGGATCGGCACCGGCCACAACGGATTCCTCACCGACCTGTCCGGGCAGGACTGGATCGTCTACCACGCCATCGACCGCGCCGACCCGTACCTCGACGAGCCGTTCGGCATCAACGAGCGGCCGATGCTGCTCGACCGGCTGGACTGGATCGACGGCTGGCCCACCGTGAACGCCGGAGCCGGCCCCTCCGACGGGACGCGGCCGGCGCCGGTGACCACGGGGCCGGTCGACGAGCGGTTCGACCGCGCCGGCCTGGCCGGCTGGCGGCGGGTCGGCGGCGACTGGCGCGTCGCCGACGGCCGGCTGACCGGCGGCGGGACGCTCACCAGCCGTACGACGGTGGGCGGCGACGTGCGGGCGGAGGCCGACCTGCGGCTGACCGGCGCGCACAGCGCGGGGATCACCCTGGCCGACCGGGTCGAGGTCCGCGTCGACGCGGCGGCCGGCGCCCTGGTGGCCCGCGACGGCCGCCGGACGGCGAGCGCGCCGCTGCCCGCCGGGTTCGACCCCGCCCACCGGCACAACCTGGCCGTCGAGGTACGCGGCCGGCAGCTCGTGGCCGAACTCAGCCCGGCGCGGCTCGGTGACCAGGTGGCCGTGGTGGAGCTGCGGCTGGAGCGCCCGGTGGCCGGGCGGATAACCCTGCGCGCCGACGGCGGCACGGCCGAGTTCGACAACGTGAGCGCCGTCCGGCTGTTCCAGCCGGTCCGGGCCGCCGTGCCGGCGCCCCGGGTCGGGCGGGAGCTGGTCGCCTACTCCGACGAGTTCGCCGACGGCCTCGGGCCGGCCTGGAGCTGGGTCCGCGAGGACCGGGCGGCGACCGTGGCCGGCGGTGCGCTGCGCTGGCCCACGCAGGCCGCGGACCTCACCGGCACCGGCAACACGGCGAGCGTGCTGCTGCGCGACGCGCCGGCCGGCGACTACGTGGTGGAGACGAAGGTGACCCTCGACCTCGGCGAGGAGACCGTCCGCAACTACCAGCAGGCCGGCCTCGTCGCGTACGTCGACGACGACCGGTTCGCCCGGCTGGCCCAGGTGGCGATCTGGAACACCCGGCAGGTGGAGTACGGCTACGAGCTGCCGTTCGCGGGGCAGCCCGTCTACGGCGGCACCATCGTCGGCACCCCGGCCACGACGACCTGGCTGCGGCTGGCGCACCGCGTCGACCCGGCCAACGGAGAGCACGAGTTCCGGGCCGCCTCCAGCCGCGACGGGCGGCACTGGACCTGGGGTGGCGTCTGGACCTTCCCGGCCGACACCACGCCCCGGATCGGCCTGGTCGCCCACGGCGGGAACCAGCCGCCGGTGACCGCCGAGTTCGACTACGTGCGGTTCTACCGCTGAGCGTGTGAGCAGGGGCCCCTTCCGGACGCGTGCGATCCGGGAGGGGCCCCGGTCACGCGAACCGCCGCACGGTGCGCGTGGCGCTGTCGTAGCTGCGCGCCGCCACGAACTCCCCGGCCGGGCGGTCCGCACCGACCACCGCCCGGGCGCGGCGGCGGTCGGCGTCGCCGAACCGCAGCGCCAGGCTGAGGTGCGGGATCCACCGTCCGGGCTGGTGCCACGGGCGCGGCCCCGGCGCGCCGGCGAGCACGTCCCAGACCGCTCCGTGCAGGGCCAGCAGCTGCGGCGCGGGCCGGACCAGCCAGACCAGCGGGGCGCTGCCGTCGAGCACCGCCACCCGGTCGACGGTCGCGGGCACGGGCAGCGCCGCGTCGAACAGGTCGGCGAGGCGCGCCGCGGCGCCGGGCGGGAACGCGTCCACGGTGGCGAGGGTCAGGTGCGGCCGGTTGGTCGGATGCGTGTTGCGGGCGAGGCTCGGAAGGCCGGTCGCGGCCAGCCGGTCCCACGCCGCCCGCACCGCGGCGTCCAGCGCCGGCGCGCAGAGCAGTTCGACCGTACGCACCCGCTCACGGTAGCCGCGCCGCCCGGCGTAGCCGGTCGCCGTCGCGGCCCGGCCCTCCCCGTGTGCGCGCGTCGCGATCTCCGACCGGATGGCGTCCGGGGCGGGTTGTGACCGGTCGGCGCGGCGGGCCCGGGGCGGTGATGAAAGGCTTGTCACATGAGCTCGGCACAGAACCACCCCACCGGCCCGGACAGCGACGACGCGAACGGCTTCGCGGAGCTGGGGCTCCGCCGGGAGCTGCTCGGCGCGCTGTCCGCCCTCGGCTACGAGGAGCCCACCCCGATCCAGCGCGAGGCGATCCCGCCGCTGCTGGCCGGCCGGGACCTGCTCGGCCAGGCGGCGACCGGCACCGGCAAGACCGCCGCCTTCGCGCTGCCCCTGCTCCAGCGGATGCCGGCCGGCCGCGACGACGGCGACCCGGTGGCGCTCGTGCTGGTGCCGACCCGGGAACTGGCGGTCCAGGTCTCCGAGGCGTTCCACCGGTACGGCCGGGAGCTGGGCACCCGCGTGCTGCCGATCTACGGCGGGCAGCCGATCGGGCGGCAGCTGCGGGCCCTGGACGCCGGCGTCGACGTGGTCGTGGCCACGCCGGGCCGGGCCCTGGACCACATCGCGCGGGACACGCTGCGGCTGGGCGGGCTGGCCACGGTCGTGCTCGACGAGGCCGACGAGATGCTGGACATGGGTTTCGCCGAGGACATCGAGGCGATCCTGGAGCACGCGCCCGCGCAGCGGCAGACGGTGCTGTTCTCGGCCACCATGCCGTCGCGCATCGACGGGATGGCCCGCCAGCACCTCACCGATCCGGTCCGCATCCAGATCGAGCGCGAGCAGCCGGTCGCCGGGGAGGCGCCCCGCGTACGCCAGAGCGCCTACCTGGTGGCGCGGGCGCACAAGCCGGCGGCGCTGGGCCGGGTGCTGGACGTGGAGTCCCCCACCGCGGCCATCGTGTTCTGCCGCAGCCGGGAGGAGGTGGACCGGCTCACCGAGACGATGAACGGCCGCGGCTACCGGGCCGAGGCCCTGCACGGCGGCATGAGCCAGGAGCAGCGGGACCGGGTGATGGGACGGCTGCGGGCCGGTACGGCCGACCTGCTGGTCGCCACCGACGTGGCCGCCCGCGGTCTGGACGTGGAGCAGCTCACGCACGTCGTGAACTACGACGTGCCGTCCGCCCCGGAGTCGTACGTGCACCGCATCGGGCGGGTGGGCCGGGCCGGGCGGGAGGGGGTGGCGATCACCCTCGCCGAGCCCCGGGAGCACCGGATGCTCAAGACGATCGAGCGGGTCACCGGCCAGCGGATCGCCATCGACACCATCCCGACGGTGGCCGACCTGCGGACGCGCCGGCTGGAGCTGACCCAGGCGGCGCTGCGGGAGAGCCTGCTCGAGGACGACCTGGAGCCGTTCCGGGTGATCGTGGAGTCGCTCACCGACGAGTTCGACCTCATGGAGGTGGCCCTCGCCGCCGTGAAGCTGGCCCACGAGGCGACCTCGCCCGGCGCGGACGACGAGGAGGAGATCCCCCAGGTGTCGCTGCGCGGCCCGCGCGAGGGCGCCCGGGGCGAGCGGCGCGGCGGTGGCCGCCCCCGCCCGGGCGGCACCACGCAGGTCTTCGTGGGGCTCGGCCGGCGCGCCGGGGTGCGCCCGCAGGACCTGGTCGGGGCGATCACCGGGGAGACGCGGGTGAGCGGCCGGGACATCGGCTCGATCGAGATCGCCGACCGGTTCTCACTCGTGGAGGTGCCCCACGACGTCGCCGACGAGGTGATCGCGGGGCTGCGGGCCAGCACCATCAAGGGCCGCAAGGCGACCGTCCGCCGCGACCGCGACGGCGACGACCGGGACCGGCGCGAGCGGGCGCACGGCGGCGACCGCCGGGAGCGCCCCTACGGCGGCGACCGCCGGGACCGGCCGTACGGTGGCGACCGGCGCGACCGCGACGGCCGCGGTCGTCCCTGACGGATGTCACGACGGGGCCCCTGCCGACGTGTCGACAGGGGCCCCTCCGTGCCGGGTCAGGCGGCGGCGAGCGCCGGGCCGTCCAGCGACTCCGCCTCGATGTCGGCCGGGCGCAGCGCCAGGGCGAGCACGTCGGCGACGTCCGAGAGCGTGTGGATGGTCAGCGCCTCGCGGACCTCGGTGGGCAGGTCGTCCAGGTCCGGCTCGTTGCGCTTCGGGATGATGACCTCGGTCAGGCCGGCCCGGTGCGCGGCGAGCAGCTTCTGCTTCACGCCGCCGATGGGCAGCACCCGCCCGGAGAGGGTCACCTCACCGGTCATCCCGAACTCCGGGCGTACCGGCCGGCCGCTGGCCAGCGACGCGAGCGCCGTGACCATGGTGATGCCGGCGCTCGGGCCGTCCTTGGGGACCGCGCCCGCCGGCACGTGCAGGTGGATCCGCCGCCCGGCGAGGGCGTTCGGGTCCAGCCCGAGCCGGCGCCCGTTGGAGCGCAGGTACGACAGCGCGATGTGCGCGGACTCCTTCATCACGTCGCCGAGCTGGCCGGTGAGGGTCAGCCCCGGCTCGCCCTCCATGCTGGTGGCCTCGATGAAGAGCACGTCGCCGCCCGCGCCGGTGACCGCGAGACCCGTGGCCACGCCCGGCACGGCGGTACGCTCCGCCGACTCCGGGGTGAACTTCGGCCGGCCCAGGTAGCGGGCCAGGTTGTCGGTGTCCACCCGGACCGGGGTCGGGTCGGTGGCCAGCGCGACCGCCACCTTGCGGAGGATCTTCGCGAGGGCCCGCTCCAGCTGCCGGACGCCGGCCTCGCGGGTGTACTCCCCCGCGATCCGGGCCAGGGCCTCGTCGGAGACGGTCACCTCGTCGGCGGTCAGCCCGGCCCGCTCCCGCTGCCGGGGCAGCAGGTGGTCCCGGGCGATGGCCACCTTCTCGTCCTCGGTGTACCCGTCGAGCGTGACCAGCTCCATGCGGTCCAGCAGCGGGCCGGGGATGGTCTCCACCACGTTCGCGGTGGCCAGGAACAGCACGTCGGACAGGTCGAGGTCGACCTCCAGGTAGTGGTCCCGGAAGGTGTGGTTCTGCGCCGGGTCGAGCACCTCCAGCAGGGCGGCGGCCGGGTCGCCGGCGTAGCCGGCGGCCAGCTTGTCGACCTCGTCGAGGAGCACGACCGGGTTCATCGAGCCCGCCTCGCGCAGGGCGCGGACGATGCGGCCGGGCAGCGCGCCGACGTAGGTGCGCCGGTGCCCGCGGATCTCGGCCTCGTCCCGCACGCCGCCGAGGGAGACGCGGACGAAGTTGCGGCCGAGCGCCCGGGCGACGGACTCGCCGAGGCTCGTCTTGCCCACACCGGGCGGGCCGGCGAGGGCGAGCACGGCGCCGGAGCCGCGTCCGCCGACGACGCCGAGGTTGCGCTCGGCGCGGCGGTTGCGCACGGCCAGGTACTCGAGGATGCGGTCCTTCACGTCGGTCAGGCCGGCGTGGTCGGCGTCGAGCACGGCGCGGGCCGCGGCCAGGTCGGTGTTGTCCGTGGTACGCGTGTTCCACGGCATCTCGAGGACGGTGTCCAGCCACGTCCGGATCCAGCCCGCCTCCGGGGAGGCGTCACTGGCCCGTTCGAGCTTGCCGACCTCGCGCATCGCCGCCTCGCGCACCTTCTCGGGCAGGTCGGCGGCCTCGACGCGGGCCCGGTAGTCGGCCGAGCCGTCCGGCTCGTCCTCGCCGAGTTCCTTGCGGATCGCGGCGAGCTGCTGGCGCAGCAGGAACTCCCGCTGCGACTTCTCCAGCCCCTCGCGCACGTCGTTGTTGATCTGCTCGGTGACCTCCTGCTCGGCCAGGTGCTCCTTCACCCAGCCGACAAGCAGCTCCAGCCGGGCGGTGACGTCCGGCGCGGCGAGCAGCTCGGCCTTCTGCTCCAGGGTCAGCCAGGGCGCGTACCCGGCGGAGTCGGCCAGCTCGGAGAGGTCGGTCATGCGCTCCATCGCGTCGATGACCTGCCAGGCGCCCCGCTGCTGGAGCACCGAGGTCATCAGGGCGCGGTACTCGCGGGCCAGTTCCCGGGCGCGGCCGGCGGGCGCGGGTTCGGGGACCTCGGTGGCCTCCACCCAGAGCGCCGCGCCGGGGCCGGGCACGCCGGAGCCGATGCGGGCGCGGGACAGACCGCGGACGACGGCCGCCGGCTCGCCGCTGGGCAGCCGGCCGACCTTCTCGATGGTGGCGACCGTGCCGACCGGGCCGTAGTCGCCGTCGAGGCGGGGCACGGCCAGGAGCTTGCGGTCGCCGGTCGCGCGGGCCGCGTCGACCGCGGCCTGGGTGGTCGGGTCGAGGGTCACCGGGATGACCATGCCGGGCAGCAGCACGGCGTCGGTCAGGGGAAGTACCGGAAGAGTTGCCATCGAACACCTGCTATCGCATTGAGTTGAGCGTGTCAGACTCAAGTCACAAAGCGTTCCCTTTCTTCCGGGGTGTGAGCCAGACCACTCGTCGTCCCGGCGCGCGGCGCGGGGAACAGCAGTTCCCGCAGCAGCGGCCCGCCCCCGGCGAGCGCCACCGCGAGCGGGATCGCGGCGCAGGTGAGCGCCAGGGCGACGACCGTCCAGACGGGCATCCCGGCGCCCGCCGCGGCCAGGGTCAGCGCGGCGCAGACGGCCAGCTTCACCCGCGTACGGGCGATGGGGACGAACGGATGCGAGGACATGGGTTCTCCTTCCGGTCAGAGCAGGAGCAGCAGCGCGGCGCCGACGGCGGCGGCCGGAATCGTGGTGATCACGGTGGCCAGCGCGGCCGAGTGCCGCCGCAACGCGGCGAGCGGGATCAGGGCGTCGCCGTCCTGGCTGATGGCGTTGGCCACGAGGGTCGGCAGCGGGATGCCGCCGCTGACGTACAGGCCGGTGAAGACGATCTGCACGGCGCAGCCGGGGATCAGTCCGATCCCGGCGCCGACCAGCACGCCGAGCAGCCCGGTCAGGGCGAGCTGGGAGCCGTCGAAGCCGGTCGTCGTCGTGAACACCTGCCAGCCGACGTACGCCACGGCCACCCAGACGGTGACGAACGACGCCTCGTGCGCGCTGTGCCGCAGCGTCGCCCGGAACGAGGTGGGCTGCGCCGTCTCCAGGCTGTCGTCGGCGAGCCGCCCCCGGCCGGCCGCGAAGATGAGCACCGCGACGAGGGTGCCGAGCACGCCCAGCGCGAGGTACGGGTCGACGCCGCCGAAGGCGCGGGTCAGCACGCCCGGGTCGACCATCTGGAACACCACCGGAACCGACACCGCGAACGCGGGCGTCGTCAGCCCCCAGAACGCCGTGGAGGCGGGCACCCGGGGCAGCAGCCCGCCGAGCAGCCGGCGGGACGCGGCCAGGTCGGGCCCGCCGACCATCGCCAGGGCGTCCGCCGGGGCGGGTCCGGCGAGTCCGGCCGGCTCCGGGCGGGCGGCCCGGCGGCGCGGGGCGCGGACCGGGTCGATGCCGAGCGCGTCCACGACGTAGCCGGTGACCAGACCCACCGCGAACAGCAACGCGTGGATCTTGAGCGCGAACGCGGGGTTCCAGGCGAGCACCACCCAGGACGAGTCGCCCATGGTCGCGGCCAGCGCCGCGACGACGGTGCCGAACGACACCTTGCGGCGCGCGTAGAGCGGCATCAGCACGATGGCGCCACCGCAGCCGGGGCTGACGCCGAGCAGCGCCCCCACGAGCGGACCGAGCCGGGGCCGGCTGGTCAGCCCGTCGGTGACCCGGTCGCCGTAGCGCCAGCGCAGCCAGCCGAAGAGCGCCACCATGACGGCGACGTAGACACCCACCTGCATGAACGCGTCGGCGAGCGGGCGGAGCACGAGTTCGGTCACGGCACACCTCCTTCGGTACGGGTGCGGCCGGGCCGCCACCCGGCGGTCGGGCGGCCCGGCGCGGGGACGTCAGGTGAGTTCGCTCCTGGCCCTGTCGGCGGCCCTGCCGGCCATGCCCGGGTTGGTGCCGTACAGGCGCGGGTCGCCGGGCGGCAGCACCGGCTCCGGCGCGTGCGGGCGCGGGCTGCCCTCGTACCGGAACCGGCCCTTCCCGTCGGGGGACGGCCCCGACGCCCAGCGGCCCTCGGCCGCGTCGCCGTCCGGGGAGAAGTCGAGGTACGTGTAGCCGAACTGCTCGGTGAGGTCGCCGGAGTCCGGGAAGGCGTCGGGCACCGGCATCTCCTCCAGGCCGTCCTCCTTCAGCTGTTCGATGGCCGCCATCCACATGTTCTGGTGCATGGTGTCCCGGGCCAGCAGGAAGCGGAGCATCTGCTTGACGCCCGGGTCGCCGGTCATGTTGAACAGGCGGGCGACCTGCAGCCGCCCCTGCGCCTCGGCGGTGACGTTCAGCTGGAAGTCGGCCATCAGGTTGCCGCTCGCGGTGATGAAGTTGCCGTTCCACGGCACCCCGGCGCTGTCCACGGGCAGCGCCCCGCCACCGCCGTGGATGAGGTGCGCGGGGTTCGACCCGCCGTAGACGGCGGCCACCATGGGGTTGTCCTCGGCCGCCTCCTGCAGCGACAGCGGCGCGTTCTCCAGCAGCCGGGTGATCATGGTGGCGATCATCTCGACGTGGCCCATCTCCTCGGTGCCGACGTCGAGGAGGAGGTCCTTGTACTTGCCCGGCAGCCGGCAGTTCCACCCCTGGTAGAGGTACTGGTTGGCGACGGTCATCTCGCCCCACTTGCCGCCCAGGATCTCCTGTAGGCGACGGGCGAACGCGGCGTCCGGACCGTCCGGCTTGGCCTCGAACTGCAGGTCCTTCATGTGGGTGAACATGTGTCCCTCCTCGGTACCGGGCTCACCTGGTACCGAGGACACTTCCCGCGCCGCTGGCCCAGCCGGGCCAATCGGCGACCCCGCCGGGTCAACCGGCGTGGCGGAGGACCGGGCGGCGCACCTCCAGCGCCACGCCGCGCGGGTGGAGCCGGTGCACGTGCAGCGCGCCACCGTCGGCCGCGACGATCTGCCGGACGATCCACAACCCCAGCCCGGACATCCCGGCGGAGGGCTCCGGCCGGCGCAGCGCGTCGAGCAGCGCCGGATCGACGCGCCCCTCGTCGGTCACCAACAGGCTGAGATGGGAGCCGCGCAGGGCCGCGTACAGCCCCACCTGCCCGTCGGCGGGCCCGTGCCGCAGCGCGTTCTCCACGAGGTTCACCAGCACCTGCCGGGTGCGCCCGGCCGGTACGGGGAACCGTGCCGCTCCCCGGGTGGCCCGCGCCCGGCGGCGGTGCGCGGGCACCAGCGCGGCGGCCTCGCGGAGGATCCCGGCCAGCGGCACGGCGGGCTCCGGCTCCGCGGCCCGGGCCAGCGCGCCCGTGCCGGCGGTGGCGTCGCGCAACAGCGCCTGCAGGTGTACGGCCTGGTCGCGGGCCAGTTGGGTGATCGCGCGCCGGTCCTCGCCGCTCAGCTCACGGTGGTCGTCGGCCAGCGCCCGGGTCAGCGAGGTGAGCGTGCTGACGGGGGTGCGGAACTCGTGACAGAGGACCCGGAGCATCAGCTCGTGGTCGGTACGCGTCGCCCGTTCGCCGTCCGTGCCACCCGGCCCGATCCGCCGGAAACCCCGCAACAGCCCCTGCAACCCGTGCCGTCCACGCATCCGCCCCGACTCCCCTCGTACCGGCGCGTACCCGCATGATCGGTACCCGCTCGGGAACGGACCAGACATGCCCGACGCACCCACCATCCGACTCGTCGTCGTGGACGACCACCCACTCTTCGTCCGGGGCCTCGAACTGCTGCTGCCCGCCGCCACCGACAAGCGGGCCGAGGTGGTGGCCTCCACCGGGGACGCGTCGGCGGCCGCCTCGCTCGTGGCCCGCTGCCAGCCGGACCTGGCCCTGGTCGACCTGCACATGCCGCCGCCGGGCGGCATCCGCGCGGTGGCCGCCATCCGGCGGACCTCGCCCCGGGTGCGGGTGGTGGCGATGTCCGGCGACGACGACCCGGCCCCGGCGCTGGAGGCGCTGCGCGCCGGCGCCGAGGGGTACCTGCCGAAGAGCAGCGAGCCGGAGGAGCTGATGCGGCCGCTGGTGGCCATCCTCGACGGCTGGGCGGTGCTGCCGTCGGAGCTGCTGCGCGGGCTGCTCCGGCCGTCCCGCGTCGCCCCGATCGACCTCGACACCGAGGAGCGTCGACTGCTGCGGGCCATCGCGAGCGGGCGGAGCACCGTGGAGATCGCCGAGCACCTGCACGTGTCCGAACGCACGGTGAAGAGGATGACGGCGGCGCTGCTGCGGAAACTGCGCGTCACCACACGGGCCGAGGCCGCCGCGTTCGCCGGTCACGCGGGGCTGCTCGGCGAATAGGCGCCTTTGCCGACCTCGTCGCACGGCTCCCCGGTGATTGCCGTGACAACGGTCCCTGGCGGGAGCGATTCGGCGTGCCGCCGATCCCACGGGGCCGGATTCCGCGCCTCGACACCTGTTATTGATGATGGGAAAACGCGACCCGGTAATGGAGAGGGCCGTATTCTTGCGGCTTAGCCGGAGCGTACGTCAAACTTTGGACACACCAGCCCCAGACAGGGAGTAATCGGCGATGGCCAGAAAAGTAATCACGGTGCTGACCGACGACCTCGATGGCGGAAAGGCCGACCGGACGGTCGAGTTCAGCCTCGACGGCGTCGCCTACACGATCGACCTCTCCGACGAGAACACCGGAGTGCTGCGAAAGGCGCTCGACCCGTACATCAGCGCCGGTCGGCGAATCGGGCGCGGGACGACGGAGAGCGTCCGCACCGCGCGCCGCCCCGCGCGCGGCGGCGCCACCATGGATCGGGAACAGAACCGCGCCATCCGGGAATGGGCCGCCAAGAACGGTTACCGGATCTCGGAGCGGGGCCGGATTCCCGTCGAGGTCGTCGAGGCGTACAAGAACCGTTGAGTCCGGGCGGGGCGCGCCGGCCAGCCGGCCGCGGCGCGCACCCGCGAGCGCCTGAGGTCGGCCGGCCCGCGGGGGCCGGCCGACGCGTTGCCGGCCCCCGCCGACGCCACACACGCGGCCGGGCCGACCGGGGCTGTCCCGGTCGGCCCGGCCGCGCCGCGCTCCGGTGACCCGGCCACCGCCCGGCTGCCCCTGCCGCGACCCACCGCCGCGGAGCGGCTCAGTTGACCTGGATGCGCACCGCGTCGAAGGCGGGGGTCTGGTTGGCCCGCTCCATCATCGGCAGCCGGTGCGAGCCGTCGCCGGCCCAGACCGCGCACTGCGCCGTTCCGGACTCGGGCAGACCGGGCACCTGGATGGTCACCTCGTCCGGCTCGGCGCCGCCCCCGCCGTCCTCGGTGGCGACGAAGAAGGCCGGCACCTCCTGCGGCTCCGGCGGGGTGTCGAGGCTGTCGAGCATCCGGCAGGCGGTGTGGAAGTGCCCGCGCACCAGCCCCTGCTCGTTGAGCAGGGAACTCTCCACGTAGTACCCGCCCTGCCCGGCCGGGAGGAAGCGGTCCCGGACGAGGTTCCGGGTACTCACCCGCAGGGTGAACGGCTGGTTCGCGCCGATCTCCTGCGGGAAGTCGGTGATCAGCAGCGAGGGGTTGTTCGCGGCGGCGCCGACCTCGCCGAAGGCCGTGCTCACGCAGCGGTTGCCGTTCTGGAAGCCGTCGTGCGGCTGCAGGCGGCTGTCGTCGCAGTCGTTGGCGAGGACGTCCAGGCCCGAACCCGGGCCGCCGTTGTTCCCGCCGCCGTTGTTGCCACCACCGTTGTTCCCGCCACCGTTGTTCCCGCCACCGTTGTTGCCACCGCCGTTGCTCCCGCCGTTGTCGCCGCCCACCGGGGCGACCTGGCACTCGGCGAGCCGGGCCAGGTTCTGCGGACGCGGGCCGAACCGGTCGATGGCCGTCGTGATCCGCGCCAGCGTCGCCCGGCGCTTGCTGGCCAACGGCTGGAGGATGGCGGAACGGACGAACTGCTCACCCCGGCTGCCCTCGGCCGCCAGCCGCCGGTCGGCCTCGGCGATCTGGGCCTGCAACTGGCTCAGGTTGCGCTCGACCTCGGCGCGGGCCCGGCGCGGCACCTCCGGCAGCTCGCCCGCCACGTCCGGGCAGGCGATCGCGGAACCGCCGGAGCCGCTGCCGCCGCCGGAGCCCTCCTGGCACTCCCGCATCGACTGCTGCCCGTCGCCCCAGTGGTTGCGCACCCACCGGCCGTCCTGCCACGTACGGGAGGTGGAGTCCCGCCCGGCGGGCGCCGTGGCGCCGGGACTGGGCTGCACGCAGGAACCCGCGACCGGCCGGGTGCCACCGGGCCGCCGGTCCTCGGCCGACGAGATCTGGGTCACGGCCACGATCCCGCCGAAGACGGCGAGCGTGCCGACGACGGCCAGCAGCCGCTTGCTCCGCGCGTTGCCGGACGACCGGCGCGCCCGTGTGGACCTGCGCATCGAATTGTTCTCCTTCACGATCCGGTGGTGGATCCGTGCCCTCGGCGGACCGTCGGAATTGCACGGGCACGCCACGCCTGAGGCAGCCGCGAGCGCGCCGCGACACGTCGATGACCGACGATGCCTTTCCGCACCGTCTCCCGCCTCCGGTGCCGCGGACGGGGGGAGATCCTGTCCATTCCCGCTGGAGTACGGAACGCCGGAGCCCACGGTTCAACCGGTCGGCGGAAAATTGTTGCCGGCGCGTGCCGGCCGGATGTCGGGTGGCACCGGGGCATGCCTCACCCGGCCGGGCCACGGCGCCGCGTCACGGTCACCGGAATAGGCGATGTCCCGCCGGGGCGCCGTGGTGACCGCCCGCGTACGCGAAACGTCAGTCCGCGCAGAGGTGCGCGAAACCGAATCCACCCACCATCTCGTCGTGGCGATCCTTCAACGCGAGGATGTCGGCCCGCAGCGCGTCACGGGTCGTGACCCCGGGTAGCCCACCGTCCAGGTCGCGCAGCCGCTCACCGACGGCGACCGCCGCGAGGTCCTCGGCGAGGCGCGCCGGGTCGATTCCGCAGGAGAACCCGTGTTCCCACACCGACACCCGCTCCACGAGGCAGGCTCCGGGCCGGACCTCCACCCAGCTCCACCCCTCGGCGGGCCCACCGCTCCACCGCACGTGCAGGCCACGGACGATCGGGTCGGCCAGCCGGCGCGACACGTACGCGTCGAGGGCGGCGACCCGGGCCAGCGCCCCCAGGTCGTTGACGTGCCCGGTCCGCCCGTCCGGCAGCCGGCCCAGGATCTCCCGGAAGCCGACCGGCGCGGGCTCGTCGGGGTCGGCCGGTGCGGTGGCGGCGGCGTAGGCGCGGGCGTCGAGGACGTACTCGACCAGGCGGCGCCCGTGGTCGGCGGCCCGCAGGGTGGACGACTCGATGCGTAGCACCGGCAGCCCCGCCGCGGCGGCGACGGCGGCCTTCATCCGTTCGGCGCGCTGCGCGGGTGAGCCGGGCGGCGCCGCGGCGGCGAACTCGACGGCGACGAGCGGGCGGCCGGAGTCGCCGGAGCACACGACGAGGTCGTACGCCTCCCGGCTCGCCGTGCTCCACTGGTGCCCCGTGACACCCGCCGGACGGCCCTGCACGAGTTCGGCGAGCCGGTGCGCGGCGTACACGGGATGACCGGCACGGGTGAAGAGCGGAGCCCGCCCGCCCGCCACGGGCAGCGTCCGCAGCAGAACGCCCTCGTCAGTGCCGGTGATCGTCATCCGCCTGGTCCATCCGCCGATCGGTCGCCGGCGCCGAGTCTAGGGGGTGGATCATGGTGGCGGCTCGGCCGGTCCGGCCATCCTCCCGCCGCAGATTGTGACGTGGATCACACGGTCGCCACGTTCCCCCGGGGGCGGAGCGTGTATCCAGATCCGCGCCGGTCACGTGCCGGCCGGGAGGTGGCATGTCACGACAGCAGTTCGGCTTTCTCGCCGGCTTCCTCGTGGTGGCGGTCTGGGCGGCGGCCGGTCTCCGCGTCGCCGCGCTCGCGGTGCTCGCCGGGCTCGTCGGGTGGATCGTCGTGCGCGTGCTGGACGGGGCCCCCGCCACGACGGGCCTCGGTGACCGGGCCGTCCGGCGGCGGTGACCGACGGGAGGGGCGATGACCGACCCGACGGACCGGGGCCCGACGAGGATCGCTCCGGAGGCGGTCGCCCGGATCTGCGCCCGGGCCGCCCGGCAGGTCGCCGGGGTGCACGCGCTGGTGGGCGTACCGGCCCGGCCGCACGGCGTCGCGGTCCGCCTCGACGACCACGCGGCGAGCGTCGACGTCGACGTGGTCACCTGGTACGGCCACCGGGTGCCGACCGTCGCCGACGCGATCCGCGACGCGGTGATCGGCGAGGTGGAGGCCGTGACGGGGCTGACCGTACGGGAGGTCACCGTGACCGTGGACGACGTCGTCGTGCCGGGCGTGGACCCGCCGGCGCCGACGTGACCGGCGCCGCCGGGACCTGAGATGCGGACCGCCAACCGCCTGGCCACCCTCTTGCTCGCCGTCGCCCTGCTGGCCGGCGGCGTCCTGCTCGCCGTCGAGGCGCTGCTCGCCGCGGCAGGCCGGCCGGCGCTGCTCACCGACGCGGGGGGCTGGGCCGCGACCCTGGGCGACACCCGGTGGGACGACCCGGCCGTACGCGTGTCGGCGCTCGTCCTCCTCCTGGTCGGGCTGGCCGTCCTCGTCGCCGAACTGCGACGGTGGTCGCCCCAGCGGCTGGACGCCGGAGACGGCTGGCACCTGCACCGCCGCTCGACGGAGCGCCGGCTCGCCGCCGCGGCCGGTTCGGTGCCGGGCGTGCACCGGGCGCGGGTCCGGGTACGCCGGCGCGGCGGCCACTGGTGGCCGCGGGTGGTGGCCACCGGCGACCCGGCCACCCGGGCCGAGGTCGAGTTCGCCGTACGGCAGGAGCTGCACCGGCTCACGGCGTACCGCCCCGACCGGGTCGAGGTGCGCCTCTCCCGCCGGAGGGCGGCATGAGCAACGCCGCGCACCGGGTGCTCTGGACCGCGCTGGCGCTGCTGCTCGTCGCGGCCGGCGGCGTCGCGCTGGCGCTGAACCTCGGTCTGCTGCCCGGAGTCGAGCCCGGCGACGTGATCCTGGGCGCGGGACTGCGCCGCGCCTGGCGGCTCGCCGCACCGTGGAGCGCCCTCGCCGCGGCAGCCGCCGGTCTCCTCGCCGCCGCCGGCGGGCTGTGGCTGCTGCGGCGGGAGCTGCGCGCCTCCCGCGGGGCGTGGCACGGCACCCTCGCCCGCCCCGGTCGGCGTGGACGGACACGCCTGGCCGCCGCGCCCCTGGCCCGCGCGCTGGAGCGCGACCTCACCGGGGATCCGCGGGTCCGCCGCGCCCGCGTGGTGCTGACCGGCGACCCGCCGCGGCCCGACCTGTGGGTCCGGGTGGAGATCGCCGCCGACGCGCGGACGGCCGGTCTGCGCGAGCACGTGGGCACGGCGATCCGCCGGTACGCCGACACCGCGGG
Source organism: Micromonospora globbae (assembly GCF_036184225.1). Lineage (NCBI taxonomy): Bacteria > Bacillati > Actinomycetota > Actinomycetes > Micromonosporales > Micromonosporaceae > Micromonospora > Micromonospora globbae. The sequence goes on along the minus strand of NZ_CP108084.1, from coordinate 1,478,905 downwards.
CTGCCGCCCCGCGCACCTGGACGTCACCGCCCGCCTCGACGCCGCCCCCGGTCCCGTCCACGTCGCCGCGTCCGGCACGATCGTGCCTCGGGAGACGTCGTGGCTCCGCCCGGGTCGGCGGGGGTCGCGAGGGCCGTGAGGGAGGTGCGCGGTGCGGGTGGTGTCCCTGGTGCCGTCGCTGACCGAGGCGGTGGCCGTCACCCTGCCCGGGGTGCTCGTGGGCGCCACCGACTGGTGCACCCACCCGCCCGGGCTCGACGTGCCCCGGGTGGGCGGCACCAAGTACCCGGACCTGGAACGCGTGCTGGCGCTGCGACCGGACCTCGTCCTGCTCAACGTCGAGGAGAACCGCCGCGTGGACGCCGACGCGCTGACCGCGGCCGGGGTGCCCGTACGCGTCACCTATCCCCGTACGGTCCCGGAGGCGCTCGCCGAACTGGCCGACCTGCTCGCCGCCCTGGGCGCGGCGGAGGAGCCCGCCTGGCTGCGTACCGCCCGCCGCGCCTGGGCCGACCCGCCGCGGCTGACGCCGGCACGTCGCGCGGTCGTGCCCGTCTGGCGCCGGCCCTGGGTGGTCCTGGGCGCCGACACGTTCGCCGGGGACGTGCTGCGCCGGCTCGGGGTGCGCAACGCGTACGAGGGGCACCCCGAGCGCTATCCCCGCCCCGACCTCGCCGCGCTGCGCGAGGCCGGCCCGGAGCTCGTGGTGCTCCCCGACGAGCCGTACCGCTTCACCGCCACGGACGGCCCGGAGGCCTTCCCCGGCACGCCGTGCGCGCTGCTGTCCGGACGGCACCTGACCTGGTACGGCCCGTCCCTCGCCGAGGCGCCGGCGGTCCTCGCCGACCAGCTGGCCCGGCCGGTGACGCACCCGGCCTGACCGGCCGCTCGGGCCGGGCACCTCCCGGGCGGGCCTGACCGGCCACTCGCGCTGAACGCCCCCGGCGGTCGGCCGGACCGGCCGCTAGGGCTGTGCGTCGCCCGGTGGCTGGCCGGCCCGGCTGGCGCGGCGGCGTCCCCGGCGCCCGGACAGCACGCTCCAGACGATCGACACCGACAGGGTCAGCACCACCACCGCGAAGGTGAGCCAGATCGGCAGCTTCCCCACCGGCGTCTCGGCCAGGATCAGCTTCAGCCCGGCGAAGCCCAGCAGGAGCGCCACGCCGTAGCGCAGGTAGCCGAAGTGCCGCAGCAGCCCCGCCAGGCAGAAGTAGAGGCTGCGCAGGCCGAGCACCGCGAACGCGTTCGCGGTCCAGACGAGGAACGTGTCGGTCGTGATGGCGAGGATCGCGGCCACCGAGTCGATCGCGAAGACCACGTCGGTCGCCTCGATGGCGACCAGCGCCACCAGCAGGAGGGTGGCCCGGCGGCGCCCCGCCGCGCGGACGGTGAACCGGTCGCCGTGGTAGGCGGGGTCCGTCGGCACCACCCGGCGGAACAACCGGACCACGACGTTGCGCCCCGGGTCCACGTCCGGCTTCCCGCGTACGGCGAGCCGCCAGCCGGTCCAGATGAGGAACGCGCCGAGCACCACACCCGCCCAGGCCAGCCGCTGCAGCAGCTGCGCGCCGGCCACGATGAAGACCAGCCGGAACAGCAGCGCGCCGACCACGCCCCAGAACAGCACCTTGTGCTGGTAGCCCGCCGGCACGCGGAAGTAGCCGAAGAGCAGGGCGAACACGAAGACGTTGTCCACCGACAGCGCCTTCTCCAGCAGGTAGCCGGAGAAGTACGCCACGGCCGGGTCGCCCCCGCGCCACAGCCAGACGAACAGGCCGAACAGGACCCCGGCGCCGATCCAGACGGCGCTCCAGACCAGCGCCTCGCGCAGCTCGATGACGTGGTTGTCCCGGTGCGAGAGCATGTCCACCGCGAGCATCACGGCGATGACCCCGCTCACCGCGGCCCACGCCCAGACCGGCGCCGACAACGTCGCCTCGCCCACCCGGCGCCCTCCGCATCGACCGCCTCACCGGGGTGCCGCTCCCGCCGCTCGCCGCGAAGTTCCGGAGCACAGGGGCGCTTTTCGAGCCTAGGCCAGCGGCGGGGCCGGCGAGCCGGCTCCGCCGAGATCCCCGCCGCTCGCGGCCGGGGTGCGGCGGCCGGTCCAGGGTCCGCCTCACGCCGACCGGACGGGCGGGTGGCGGGCGGGTCTCGCGGCGGCCCGGGTGGGGATCGGCCCCAAGGCGACCCCGGCGGCCGCCGCGACCCGGGAGTCTCACGCCACGGGCGTCACCCCGCCCGCCTCCACGAGGGCCGTGTCGTCGGCGTCGAACACGATCCGGTTCGACACCCGGACCACACCGCTGACCTGGGCCGCGAGCCGGCCCGCGAGGTCGGCGGCGGACCGCCGGTCGACCCGGCCGGCCAGGGTGACCTCACCGGCGCGGACCTGGACGGTGACCAGCCCGTCCCGCACGGCGAGGATCCGGTGCAGCACCTCCTGCACGACGTCCTCGCGGATCGCGGCGTCGCTGCGCAGATGCACCCGCAGCAGGTCGCCGCGGGTCACGATGCCGACCAGCCGACCGAGGTCGTCGAGCACCGGCAGTCGCTTCACCTGCTCGCGGTCCATCGTGCGGGCCGCGGCCGGCAGTGACGCCTCGGCGTACGTCGTGACGGGCGGGGCCGTCATCAGGTCGCGGGCGAGCAGCGCACCCGCCTTGCCGTGGGCGCCGCGCCGCCGTCGGCTCTCGAAGATCCGCCGCCGCTCCGGCTCGCCCGTGTGCTCGATCTTGTGCAGCAGGTCCGCCTCGGACACCACGCCGAGCACCCGGCGGAACCCGTCGACCACCGGCACCCCGCTGATCCCCCGCCGCACCAGCACGTCGACGATCTCCCGGTACGGGGTCTCCTCCCGCACCGTCGCGACGTCCCCCGTCATCACGTCGCCCACCTGCCACGTCCTCATCACGTCCTCCTCACCGCTGTCCACCCACGACGCTATGGCCGGAGCGCGCCGTCGGTCAGGGCCGACGGTCCGTGCCGGTCGGCCCGGCCGACCCGGGCGGGAACGGGACCAAGGACCCGGTCGAGGCGGGCCCGCTCGGCCCTGTCCGGGCCGGGCCGCCGAACGGTCCACTGGAGACGTCACCGGACAAGCGCCGTGAGGACGGACGAGAAGGGACGTGGAGACGATGACCGCGACGACTGGGCGGACGACCGCCGGTCCCGCCGCTGTGCCGGCCGGAACGACCCGGGAGAGGGCGGTCCGCTACCTGCACGCCGGCCTCCGCCTGGCCCTGGGCTGGGTGTTCCTCTGGGCCTTCCTCGACAAGCTGTTCGGGCTGGGTCTGGCCACCGAGGGCAAGGACGCCTGGATCGACGGCGGCAGCCCCACGAAGGGCTTCCTCGCCTTCGGCGCCACCGGCCCGTTCGAGGGCTTCTACGGCGGGATCGCGGGCGCGGCCTGGGCGGACTGGCTGTTCATGCTCGGCCTGGCCGCCATCGGCACGGCCCTCGTGCTGGGGATCGGCGTCCGGATCGCGGCGGTCACCGGCGGGCTGCTCCTGGTCATGATGTGGACGGCCGTCCTGCCTCCGGAGAACAACCCGTTCATGGACGACCACCTGATCTACGCGGCCGTGCTGGCGCTCCTCGCCCTCGTGAACGCGGGCGACACGCTCGGCCTCGGCCGGGTCTGGGCGGCGCTCCCCGTCGTCCGGCGGTTCCCCTGGCTGCGCTGACCTCGCTCCCTCCCCCGCCCGGCGGGCGTCACCCCCGAGGTGACGCCCGCCGGCGTCGGTCGCGTGAGGCCGGTCTGCGGACGGGCACACGGGCCGGTCGGCGGGCTGCCGCACACGCGCCCGCCGCCGTCGGGCAGGATCGGGGCTGACCGGAACAGGACGGACGGCAGGAGAATCCCGGATGAACCAGCCAGCAGGTGCCCGCTCGGGCAAGCCCGAGGTCGCGCCGATCGAGGGAGCGCCCCCGGCCGACCTCGTGATCGAGGACATCACCGTGGGCGAGGGCCCGCAGGCCCAGCCGGGTCAGCTGGCCACCGTGCACTACGTGGGCGTCGGGCACTCCACGGGACGCGAGTTCGACTCGTCCTGGAACCGGGGCGAGCCGTTCGAGTTCCCGCTCGGCGGCGGGCAGGTCATCGCGGGCTGGGACGCCGGCGTGGTCGGGATGCGGGTCGGCGGCCGGCGCCGACTGGTCATCCCGCCGCACCTGGGGTACGGAGACCGTGGCGCGGCCGGGGTCATCCGTCCCGGCGAGACGCTGATCTTCGTGGTGGACCTGCTCGGCGTACGCTGAGCCCACGCCTCGGGGCCGTCGACCGACCGTCGGCGGCCCCTCGTGCGTACGCCGCCGCGGTGCGCGGCCCCGGACCCGGCGGCCGTCGGTCCTGGTGGCCTCAGGCGGCCAGCAGCACCGGCTGAGGCGGCTCCGGCCGGGCCGGCGCGGACCGATCCGGGCCGCCCGACGACGGCTGCGCAGCGGCCACGGCCACGCTGGGCTGTGGGGCTGGAGCTGCCACGGTCGGCTGCGCCGCGGCCACGGCCGCGGTCGGCTGTGGGGCTGCCACGGCCACGGTCGGCTGCGCGGTGGCCACGGCGGCCGTCGGCCGTGGCGTGGTGGCCGGCGAGGCGGACGCGGGCCCGGACGTCTCCACCACCGGGATGACCCGGTGCAGACCGGTCACCCGGAGCACCCGCGCCACCACCGGCTCGGGATCGACCAGCACGAGCTCGCCCCCGCGAGTGCGCACCCGCCGATGAGCGGCGACCAGGGCCCGGACGCCGGCGGCGGAGAGCAGCCGGACCCCGGACAGGTGCAGCCGCAGCACGGGACGCGCGGGCGCGGCCCAGAGGGCGGAGCGCAACGCACCCACCGTGGCGATGTCGATCTCGCCCACGGCGTGCACGTCCACGCCGTGGTCGCCCACGCTGACCCGCACGTGGAAGCGGTCGCTGCGCTCTCCCATACTGCTGAATCTAGCCCCGACCACCGACGTTTCCGCCCATCCCGGGGAGTGATTCGGGGTACGCCCAGGGTCGTACCCGGGCAACCCCCGATCCACCTCAGGGACGGGTCCCGCACCCCGCCCCACCACCCCGTCGATCTTGCACTTCCGGCCCCCGGTTCGCACCTTTTCCGGCGTTCTGCCGGGGCAGAAAGTGCAAGATCGCGGGGATGAGGGCGGGCGGGCCGGCCCGCGGAGTGGGCGGGCCGGCCCGGTCGGTGTGCGCCGCGGTGGTCAGCCGCCGGTGACCGACGGGTGCGGGGCGGGCGAGCCACCCGCGACCGCGCCGGGGTGCGCCGGGCTGGCCGGCGCCGGTGCGAGACCGGCGGGCACCGGCAGGGCGCTGCCCTTGACGTACTCGGCCCAGCTGACGTTCCAGGCCGTCCAGCCGTTGCCCTCCGTCAGCGGCACCTCGGTGCCCTTGACCGTCACCAGGTCGCCGACCTGCGTGACGTTCATGAGCCAGTCGGCGGCCGCGGCGGAGACGTTCGTGCAACCGTGCGAGACGTTCGTGTTCCCCTGGTCGCCCTCGGACCACGGGGCGCCGTGGATGAACTCGCCACCCCAGGTGAGCCGCTGGGCGTCCTCGACGTCGACCACGTACGGGTCGGCCGAACCCCGGGTGTCGAACGTCGTGAACTGGTGCTTCTCCATGATCACCATCTTGCCGCTGGACGTCGGCGTGCTCGGCTTGCCGAGGCTGACCGGGATCTTGCGGATCGCCTTGCCGTCGCGCATGACCGTCATCTGCTTGGTGGCGTTGTCGATCTCCAGCGAGACCTGCCGGCCGATCGTGGACGTGGCCCTCCGGTCGGCGTCGCCGACGTACTCCTTGCCGATCGGCAGCCCCTCGAGCCCGGACCGGACGCTGATCTTCGTGCCGGGTCGCCAGAAATCGGGCGCCCGGTAATAGACCTGGCTACCGTCGGACACCCACGACCAGACGCCCGGCTGCGGTGGATCCGTCTTCACGAACAACCGGCGCTGCACGTCCGCCCTGGCCTCTTTCGGAATGGGCGGGTCGAAAGCGACCGTGACTGGCATCGCCGTGCCGTACGTCTGTTTGTCGGCGAAATAGAGAGTGCTGGTCACGGCCGGTCTGGTCGATTTCGGCGAGGTCGTGAACGTGATCGTCCGCGTGGTGGTCTTGCCGGAGTCACCGGTGGCCGTCACCTCGGCGGTGTAGGTCCGCTTCGGCGCCAGGGTGGTGCTCGGGACCCACCCCGACCCGTCCTCGCGCGGCTCGGCCTTGACCTCCTTGCCCTTGTCGTCCGTGATCCGCACCGAGGTGACCCGGCCGCCGGCCACCCGGGTGCCGATCTCGGCGCTGACCGGCACGTCCTTCGTCCTGTCCCCCGGCGTGACGGTGAGATCCGGCGGCGCGGCGTGCTTCGCCCCGTGCCCGTCCCCGGGTTTCGATTCGGAGGTACAGCCGACCAGGACCAGTGGAGTGGCCGCGACGGTTACTGCCAACAGCGTCAAACGCCGCCTCAACTTCATGATGCGTCCCCCCGTTTTCCGCTTCCCTGCGCCTCATTCTCTCCATCCCGCGTACGGCTCCCACGCAATTCGCGGAATAAGGGCGACGCAATTATGGGCGGCATGCGGACCCGTTGCGCCGAATGACGTCGACCGCTCCGCCTCGCCCCGAGTCGGACGGACCGTCGGCTACCGCCATCGGCGGCCCGCCGCGACGGGACCGTCCCGTCCGCGCCGCCGCGCGCCGTGCCGGCCGGATTCGACCCACCCGCCCGTCCCCCGGCCGACGTAGGCCCCGGGCAACTTTTGTCAGCCCCAGCAAAAGTTCCGCCCTCCCCGCGGAACCTTTGCGCTCGACCGTCGACAACGGTACGGTGTCGAGCCAGATAGAAACTTGCCCATCGGTCGATCCGCTGCCCGCTTGCCGCCAGTGGCGCGCCCCGTGTGGGCCCGTCCCCTACCCGCACGCCGACCGCGGCGTCCGCCGGAGGCCCCCTCCGGCCGGTCCGGCGTGCCCGGCCGCGGCAGCGGGTCGACCCGGAACCGCCGGACGGCACGGTCCGGCAGGGAGGGACACCACCATGGAGCAGAGCACACGGCGGTCGGAGCCACCCGAGGCGTCCGAGCCGGTCAGCCGGCGCGGGGTGCTTCGCGCGGCGACCGTCTCGGCCGCGGCGGTCGGCGCCGCCGGGCTGTTCGGCGCCTCGGCCGCGTCCGCCTCGGGTGGATCGAGCCACGGCCGGGGCCGGCGACGGGTGCCGCTGGACCGGATCAGCATCCAGCTCTACACCCTGCGCGACCAGCTCGCCGCCGACCTGCCCGGCACGCTCGCCGCGCTCCGGCGCATCGGTTACCGGCGGGTCGAGCACGCCGGCTTCGTCGGCCGGACGGCGGCCCAGTTCCGGGCCGCGCTGGACGCGGCCGGCCTGCGGGCCACCTCGGGTCACACCGGGATCCCGCAGCCCTTCGACGCCGACGCCTGGGAGCGCGCCCTCGCCGACGCGAACGTCGTGGGCTGCCGGAAGATCGTGCACCCGTGGTTCGGCCTCGACTCGGCCGGACAGCCGATCCGGGACCCGCAGGTCTACCGGGCCCTGGCCCGGGACCTGAACCGCGCGGGCCGCATGGCCGAGCGCGCCGGCCTGCAGTTCGGCTACCACAACCACCAGCTCGAGTTCGTCCCGCTGACCGACGGGCGGACGGGTTTCGAGATCCTCACCGGCGAGACCGACCCCCGCCTCGTCCACTTCGAACTCGACCTGTTCTGGGCCTGGCGCGGCGCGCGCGACCCGGTGGACCTCATCCAGGCCAACCGGGGCCGGATCCGCCAGGTGCACGTCAAGGACATGGACACCAACGCCAGCTTCGCCGACCTCGGCGACGGCCTCATCGACTTCGGGCGGATCTTCGCCCACGAGCGGGAGGCCGGCATCGAGGAGTACATCGTGGAGCGCGACGACGCCGGCACCCCGCCGCGTACGCCCGCCGACGCCCTGGACACCGCCCGCGTCGGCTTCGACTACCTCGCGTCGCTCCGCTACTGACCACCGAGACTCGGGGGACCACCGTGAAGAAGAGGACCGCCATCCTGTCCGCCCTGGCGCTGGTCACGGCCGGGCTCGCCGCGCCCGCCGGGCCGGCCGCCGCCGCGCCCACGCCCGCCGGCCCGCCGCCGGACTCCAGCTTCCAGAAGGTGACGCTCAACGACTACCCGGGCGAGCCGATGAGCCTCGCCGTCCTGCCCGACCTGCGTGTCCTGCACACCTCGCGCACCGGCGAGGTCCGCATCCACGACCCGCGCACCGGCCTGAACACCCTCGCCGCCGACATCCCCGTCTACGAGCACGACGAGGAAGGGCTCCAGGGCGTCGCCATCGACCCCGACTTCGCCCGCAACAAGTGGGTGTACCTGTACTACTCCCCGCCCATGGACACGCCGGTGGACGACCCGGCGACCCCGGACGTCAACGAGGGCGACGCGCCGCTGGTCGGCACCGAGGAGGACTGGGAACGGTTCCGCGGCGTGCTCCGGCTGTCCCGGTTCAAGCTCGAGGGGATGACGCTGAACCTCGCCTCCGAGCAGAAGATCATCGACGTCCCCGTCGACCGGGGGATCTGCTGCCACGTCGGCGGGCAGATCGAGTTCGACAGCAAGGGGAACCTCTACCTCTCCACCGGTGACGACACCAACCCGTTCTTCTCCGACGGCTACACCCCGATCGACGAGCGGGCCGACCGCAACCCGGCGTTCGACGCGCAGCGCACCTCGGCCAACACCAACGACCTGCGGGGCAAGCTGCTGCGGATCCGCGTCAAGCCGGGCGGCGGCTACTCGATCCCGCCCGGCAACCTGTTCAAACCGGGCACGCCGAAGACGCGCCCGGAGATCTACGCGATGGGGTTGCGCAACCCGTTCCGGTTCGCCGTCGACCGACGTACCGACGACGTCTACCTGGCCGACTACTCCCCCGACGCCGGTTCGGCGAACCCCGACCGGGGGCCGGCGGGCCACGGCCGGTGGATGCTCGTGGACAAGCCCGCCAACTACGGCTGGCCGTACTGCGTCACGCCGACCATGCCGTACCGCGACTACGACTTCGCCACCGGCACGCCGGGTGCGTACTTCGACTGCCGGCGCCCGGTGAACGACTCGCCGCACAACACCGGTCAGCGCCGGCTCCCGCCGGTCGAGGCGCCGCAGGTGTGGTACCCGTCCGCCGCCTCGGCGGAGTTCCCGCAGCTCGGCACCGGCGGGATCGGGCCGATGGCCGGCCCCGCGTACGACTACGACGGGCGCAGCACGTCGCGGACGAAGTGGCCGGCCTACTACGACGGGGTGCCGCTGTTCTACGAGTGGACCCGCGACTACATCAAGGAGTTCCGCCTCGACCGCCGGGGCGAGGTGCGCGACATCCGGCCGGTGGTCCCGTCGCTGGTCGTCGACAACCCGATGGACATGGAGTTCGGCCCGGACGGCGCGCTCTACGTCCTCGAGTACGGCGACGGCTACTTCGCCGAGAACCCGGACGCGCAACTGTCCCGGATCGACTTCGTGCGCGGCAACCACACCCCGATCCCGCGGATCAGCGCCGACCCGACGGCCGGCCAGGCGCCCCTCACGGTGCACTTCTCCAGCGCGGGCACCGTCGACCCGGACGGTGACCCGCTCCGCTACGCGTGGGACTTCGACGCCGACGGATCGGTGGACTCCACCGACCCGAACCCGACCTGGACCTACCGCGCGAACGGCCAGTACCAGCCCACGCTGAAGGTCACCGACCGCACCGGCCGGTCGGCCGCCGCCACGCTGCCGCTGCTGATCGGGCCGCGGGCGCCGATCGTCGAGTTCGTGACGCCGACCGCCGGGCAGCCGTTCGAGTTCGGGCAGACCGTCGCCTTCGAGGTACGGGTGACCGACGACCTGCCCGTGGACTGCGCCCGCGTCCGGGTGACGTACATCCTCGGCCACGACGAGCACGGCCACCCGCTCTCCTCGGCGACCGGGTGCAGCGGCACCATCACCACCTTCCTCGACGGCGGTCACGGTGGCGCCGACAACCTGCGCGCGGTCTTCGTGGCCGAGTACACCGACGCGCCGACCGAGCCCGGTGTCCCGCCGCAGACCGGCACCGCCGAGGTGGTGCTCACACCGACGGGCGGCAGCGCCGGCTGACCGTCACCGGCGGCGGTCGGATGCGCCCGGCCGCCGCCCGCGGCACGACCGGGCGTGCGACGGGGGCCGGCACCACACGGTGCCGGCCCCCGTGGCGTACGCCGGTCAGACGGCGGCGATGAGCAGCGCGGGCCGCTCGACGCAGTCGGCGACGTGCCGCAGAAAGCCCCCGGCGACCCCGCCGTCACAGACCCGGTGGTCGAAGGTGAGGCTGAGCTGCACCACCTTGCGGACCGCGAGCTGACCGTCGACCACCCACGGCTTGTCCACGATGCGCCCCACGCCGAGCAGCGCCGCCTCCGGGTGGTTGATGATCGGCGTGGAGCCGTCGACGCCGAACACCCCGTAGTTGTTCAACGTGAACGTGCCGCCGGTCAGCCGCGCCGGTGGCAGGGTGCCCGCCCGCGCCGCGGCCGTGGTGTCGGCCAGTTCGGCGGCGAGTTCCGTGGTGGTGAGCCGCTGCGCGTCGCGGATCACCGGGACGACCAGGCCCCGGTCGGTCTGCGCGGCGATGCCGAGGTGCACGCCCGCGGACTGGACGATCCGCTGGCCCTCGGTGTCCACCCGCGCGTTCAGCTGCGGGTAGCGGCGCAGCGCGGACAGGCAGATCCGGGCCAGCAGGGCCAGGATGCTGACGGGCTGCTCGGGCCGCGCGGCGTTGATCGCGGCACGCGTCTCCAGCAGGCCGGTGGCGTCCGCGTCGACCCAGATGGTCACCTCGGGGATCTCCCGGCGGCTGCGGGACAGCTTGTCGGCGATGACCTTGCGCACCCCGGTCAGCGGGACCACCACGTCCTCGGCTTCTGACGCGACCGGCGGCTGAGGCACCGCGGCCAGCCGGCCGGGCGTGGCGGCGGCCGCGGCCTCCACGTCGGCGCGGCGGATCACCCCGCCCGGCCCGGTGCCGGTCAGGCCGGCGAGGTCGAGGCCGTGCTCCCGGGCCAGTCGACGGACGATCGGCGAGATGACCAGCGGCGCCAGCGTCGCGGTGCCGTTGGCGACGGCGACCGGTCCGGCGACGGTCGCCGTCCCGGCGGACGGGCCGGACGCCGGCCGGGCCGCCGGGGCCGGGTCGGGGGCGACCGCGAGCCGGGGACGGCGACGGCGCCGCCCCGGCCCGTGCCCGGTGCCGTAGCCGATCAGGACGTTGCCCGAGCCCGCGCGCTCCTCCTCGCGGTAGGTGGCGTGCCCGACGGGCTCCGGTCCGTCGCCGGACGCGGGCGCCGCGCCGTCCAGCGCCGCGATCGTGATGAGCGGCTGGCCGACCGGGCGGACCTCACCGGGGGCGCCGTGCAGCGCGACGACCCGTCCGGCGTACGGGCAGGGCACGTCGACGACGGCCTTGGCGGTCTCCACCTCCACCACGGTCTGGTCCACGGTGACCGTGTCGCCGACCGCGACCCGCCACTCGACGATCTCCGCCTCGGTGAGCCCCTCCCCGAGGTCCGGCAGCAGAAAAACACGCTCGCTCATGCCGCTGCCTCCCTCCGGTCGGCACCGCCACGAGACTCAACCGCACTGCGCTCCATGATTCGCTCGCTGCGCTCGCTCATGCCGCTGCCTCCCTCCGGTCGGCACCGCCACGAGACTCCACCGCACTGCGCTCCATGATTCGCTCGCTGCGCTCGCTCATGCCGCGCTGCCCTGGGTCGCCAGGAGCCAGCGCGGGTCCGGCTCGTCGTCCCACTGGAGGCGGGCGACGGCGTCGAGCACCCGGTCCACACCGGGCAGGTGGGTGTGCTCGAGCATCGGCGCCGGGTACGGGATGTCCAGCCCGGACACCCGCAGCACCGGGGCGTGCAGGGCGTGGAAGCAGCGCTCCTGCACCCGCGCCGCGATCTCGGCCCCGACACCGGCGAAGCCCTGCGCCTCCTGGATCACCACGCAGCGGCCGGTCCGGCGCACCGAGGCCGTCACCGTCTCGTCGTCGAACGGCACGATCGTGCGTACGTCGACGACCTCCAGGTCCCAGCCCTCGTCCCGGGCCGCCTCGGCGGCCTCCAGGGCGACGGGCACCGCCGGCCCGTACGCGACGAGCGTGGCGTCGCGGCCGGGCCGGCGCACGACGGCCCGGCCGAACGGCTCGGTACGCGCCGGCAGGTCGGCGTCGGCGCTGGAGAAGTAGAGCTTCTTCGGCTCCATGAAGACCACCGGGTCGGGGTCGGCGATCGCCTCGCGCAGCAGCGAGTACGCGTCGGCGACGGTGGCCGGCGTGACCACCTTGAGCCCGGGGGTGTGCGCGTAGTACGCCTCGCTGGAGTCGCAGTGGTGCTCGACGCCGCCGATGCCACCGGCGTACGGCACGCGGATGACGATCGGCACGCTGAGCGCCCCGCGGGTGCGGTTGCGCAGCTTCGCCACGTGCGAGGCGATCTGCTCGAACGCCGGGTAGGCGAACGCGTCGAACTGCATCTCGACCACCGGGCGCAGCCCGGACATGGCCAGACCGACCGCGAAGCCGACGATGCCGGCCTCCGCGAGCGGGGTGTCGAAGCAGCGCTTGTCACCGAAGCGGGTCTGGAGGCCGTCGGTGATCCGGAAGACGCCGCCGAGCTGCCCGACGTCCTCGCCGAAGACGACCACGCGCTCGTCGTCGGCCATCGCGTCGGCCAGGGCGGCGTTGAGGGCCTTCGCCATGGTGGTGGCCATCAGGCGTCCCCCTCCCGCTCGGCGGCCAGCTCGGCACGGACCTGCTCGCGCTGCTCGACGAGCTGCGGCGTCGGCTGCGCGTACACGTGGTCGAAGAGGCTGAGCGGGTCGACGGTCGGCTGCGCGTTCATCCGCTCGCGCAGCGCGGCCGCGTACGCCTCGGCCTCGGCGGCCACCGCGGCGACCGCGTCGTCGTCCAGCTCGCCGCGGGCGCGCAGGTACGTCTCGAGCCGGCTGATCGGATCCCGGTCGCGCCACGCCTCGACCTCGGCGCCGTCGCGGTAGCGGGTGGCGTCGTCGGCGTTGGTGTGCGGCTCCATCCGGTAGGTGTGCGCCTCGACGAGGAACGGCCCGTTGCCGGCGCGGGCGTGCGCCACGGCGCGGGTGAGCACGGCCAGCACGGCGACCGGGTCGTTGCCGTCGACCTGCTCGCTGGGCACGCCGTAGCCGACGCCCTTGTACGCGAGGCTCGGCGCGGCGGTCTGCCGGGACAGCGGCACGCTGATGGCGTACCGGTTGTTCTGCACGAAGTAGACCACCGGCGCCTTGAACACGGCCGCGAAGTTGATCCCCTCGTGGAAGTCGCCCTCGCTGGTCGCGCCGTCGCCGATGAAGGCCAGCGCCACGGTGTCCCGCCCCTGGTACGCCTCCCCGTAGGCGAGGCCGGCGGCGTGCACGCACTGGGTCGCGAGCGGGGTGCACTGCGGCGCGGTGCGGCGGGCGGCCGGGTCGTACCCGCAGTGCCAGTCGCCGCGCAGCAGGGTCAGCACCTCGACCGGGTCCAGGCCCCGGGACACCAGCGCCATCGACTCGCGGTAGGTCGGGAACACCCAGTCGGTGTCGCGTACGGCGAGCATCGCACCCACCTGGCAGGCCTCCTGGCCGCGCGAGGAGGGGTAGACGGCCAGCCGGCCCTGCTTGGTGAGCGCGGTGGCCTGGGCGTCGAACCGGCGGCCCACGACCATCCGGCGGTACAGCTCGCGCAGGATGTCGGCGGGCGGCTCGGGGTAGTCGGCGCGGGTGGGCAGCGGCGTGCCGGCCGGGTCGAGCAGGCGGACCGGCTCGGCGTCCGGCAGGAGCGGACGGGCGGGGTCGGCCGGGGTGGCCGGCCGGCGACGGGTGCGCGGGGATGCCCTGCGGACCGCCTGGGGTGTGGTCGTCACGGCGGGACCTCCTGGACGTGTGGTGGACCTATGCTCCTGCCTGGCGGATGATTTGCTCAAGATCGGCCATGAACGTGGGACGAACGGCACGCGGAAGGGGCTGTGATGAGCCAGGAGACCGAAACGGAGGCGGCCCCCGCCGCGCCGGCGGGACGTTCGTCCCGCCCGCTCGACGAGGTGGACCGGAGGATCCTCGACGAGCTGGTCCGCGACGGCCGCACCTCGGTGCGCACCCTCGCCGAGCGGATCCACATCTCCCGCACCAACGCGTACGCCCGGGTCGAGCGGCTGGTCCGCGAGGGGGTGATCACCGGCTTCCGGGCCCAGGTGGCGCCCGAGCCGGCCGGGCTGGGTACCTCGGCGTACGTCGCGCTGACGATCGAGCAGAACACCTGGCGCGAGGTGTCCGCGCAGCTCGCGCAGGTGCGCTACATCGAGCACGCCGCGCTGCTCGGCGGCGACCACGACGTGCTGGCGCTGGTGCGGGCGCCGGACAACGCGGCGTTGCGCGACGTCGTACTGGGCCGGATCCAGAGCATCCCCGGCGTGCTCAGCAGCCGCACCTGGCTGGTCTTCGAGGAGTTCGACGGGGCCCGCAGCCCCTGGGTGTGACGAGCGGAGGGACGCTCACCGCTCGGGCGGCGCCTCCAGGCCCTCCCGGTCGGCCAGCTCCAGCAGGGGCTCCAGCGAGAAACGCTTCTCGTCGAGGCCGGCGTGCGGATCGCCGCGCTCGGCGAACCGGGCCGGCATGGAGACCACGTCGAAGTCCTCCGGCCGGGCGTCGTCCAGCTCGGCCCAGTCCAGCGGCGCCGACACCAGCGCCCGGGGCGTCGGCCGGATGGAGTACGCCGAGGCCATCGTGTGGTCACGGGACATCTGGTTGTAGTCGACGAAGACGGGCCGGTCGCGCTGCTCCCGCCACCAGGTGGTGGTGACCAGGTCCGGCAGGCGGCGCTGCATCTCCCGGCCCAGCGCGAGCACCGCCCGGCGGCAGTCCCCGAAGCTCCAGCGCGGCTCGATCGACAGGTAGACGTGCAGGCCCCGGCCGCCGGTGGTCTTCGGGTAGCCGGTCAGACCCAGCTCGGCGAGGAACGCCCGCACCTCGTGGGCCACCGGCACCACCTGGGCGAAGTCCACGCCCGGCATTGGGTCGAGGTCGATGCGGAGCTGGTCGGGGCGCTCCACGTCGGCCGCCGAGACCGGCCACGGGTGGAACCGCAGCGTGCCGAGGTTCGCCGCCCAGATCACCACGGCCAGCTCGCTCGGCGCGACCTCGTCGGCGGTGCGTCCGCTCGGGAAGGTGATGTGCGCGGTGCGCACCCAGTCGGGCGCGCCGGCCGGCAGCCGCTTCTGGTAGAAGGCGTCGCCGCGGTTGTCCTGCCGGGTGCCGATCTTCGCGCCCTCGAAGACGCCGCGCGGCCAGCGCTCCAGCATCGTCGGCCGGTCCCGCAGCGCGCGCAGGATGCCGTCACCCACGGCCAGGAAGTAGCGGACGACGTCCAGCTTGGTGAGGCCCCGCTCCGGGAAGTACGGCTTGTCCGGGCTGGAGACGCGGACCACCCGCTCCCCGACCCGGATCTCCTCCGCCCCCGCCACGCCTCACACCGTAGCGGTCGACGGGCTCCCGCGCGTACGCGAACAGGCCGGACGCCGGCGCGTCGGCCCGGCACCGACGCCACGGCCGGGCGGCAGGGCCGCACCCGTCGGGGCCGGCGGCCGGAGGTCAGCGGCCGGGCGGGCGCACCGCCCGCCCGGCCCGCGCACCCGTCCTCAGCGCTGTTCCTGCTGCATCCGGGCCATGAGCATCTGCTTGCCCTGGTCACCCGCCCGGCGGTTGTTGTCCTGGATCTTGCGGAACCAGTCGGCCAGTTCGCTGTCGCCGCGCTGCTCGGCGTCGGCGATGTACGTCTCCATCCGGTAGACGTGTTCCAGCGACATCTGCAACGTGCGGATGAGGTCGTAGTTCTTGTCCTTGACCGGGCTCTTCTGTTCCTTGGTCATGGTCGCCACGGCGCACCTCCCCTTCCTGCGTCTGGGCCGGGCGCTTACCCGGCCTCACCGCGATCACGCACCCGCCGGCCGGGCGGCGGGCGGTTATCCGGGGCAGGGCCGCGGGTAGGGGTTGCCGCATGGCGGAACTGGCGGGGCTCTGGATCGTCCGGCACGGCGAGAGCACGGCGAACGTGGCGGCGGCCCGCGCGGAGTCCGCCGGCGCCGAACTCATCGGCCTCGACCACCGCGACGCCGACGTGCCGCTCTCCCCCACCGGCGAGGAGCAGGCCCGCGCCACCGGCCGTTGGCTCGCCGCGCTGCCGCCGCGCCGCCGCCCGGAGGTGGCGGTGACCTCGCCGTACCTGCGGGCGGTCCGCACCGCCGAGCTGGCGCTGGAGGACACCGGAGTCCCGCTCAGCCGCGACGAGCGGTTGCGCGACCGCGAGCTGGGCATCCTCGACGGCCTGACCCCGCACGGCGTACGCGCCCGCTACCCGGACGAGGAGGCGCGGCGGCGCCGCCTGGGCAAGTTCTACTACCGGCCGCCCGGCGGCGAGGCGTGGACCGACGTCGCGCTGCGGTTGCGCGCGCTCCTCGGCGACCTGCGCCGTGACCACGCCGGGCAGCGGGTGCTGCTCTTCGGCCACGACGCGCTGGTCTTCGTGCTCAGGTACCTCGTCGAGGGGTTGACCGAGGCGGAGCTCATGGCGCTCACCCGGCAGCACGTGATCGCCAACTGCGCGATCACCGGCTGGTCGGCCGACGACGACGGCCGGCTGCGCCTGGACGGCTTCAACGAGGTCGGCCACCTCCACCAGCAGGGCGCCCATCCGACACGGGAGGACGAGGTACGTGCCGAACCGATCTGAGCCGCGGGTCATCACCCCGGCCCTGCTGCGCGACTGGGCGTTGCCCGTACCCTCCGGCGGGAAGGAGAACCGCGGCACCGTGCTGGTGGTCGGCGGGTCCCGGTTCACCCCCGGCGCGGTGCTGCTGGCGGGCGTGGCCGCCCTGCGGGCCGGCGCCGGCGTGCTGCAACTGGCCGCCGCGGAGTCCACCGCCGCCGCGCTCAGCATCCAGGTGCCCGAGGCGCTCGTCGTGGGATTGCCGGAGACCAGGGACGGCGCGCTCGCCGGTGACCCGGGCGACCAGCTCGCCGCGCTGGTCGCCGAGGCGGACGTGGTCGCCCTCGGCCCGGGACTCAAGGAGATCGAGGAGACCGCGCGCCTGCTGCACCTCGTGCGCGACGCGGCCGGTCGGCGGACGGCGCTCGTGCTCGACGCGTACGCCCTCGGCGCGCTCAGCCACGAGCCGGACCTGCTGGTCGGCTCCGGCCGGCCGGTGGTGCTGACCCCCAACCTCACCGAGGCGCGGCACCTGCTCGGGCGCGACCCCGGCGACGACCTCGACGCCGACGCCGCGGAGTTGGCCGCCCGCCACGACGCGGTGGTCTCGCTCTACGGGCACATCGCCGCACCCGACGGGCAGGGCTGGCGCGAGGAGAGCGGCGACGCCGGGCTGGGCACCTCCGGCAGCGGCGACGTGCGTTCCGGGCTCCTCGCCGGCCTGCTCTCGCGCGGCGCCGAGCCCGCGCAGGCCGCGTGCTGGGCGGCGTTCGCCCACGCGGTGAGCGGTCAGCGGCTCGTCCCCCGGTACGGCCGGATCGGTTTCCTGGCCCGCGAGCTGCTGGACGAGATCCCCCACACGATCGCCACCGTCTGACACGGATTCGCCCGACCGTCGCCGCGGTGTAACGCCGCGTCCACCTCCGGCGCTGTCCCAACGGAGGCGGCATCCTGCCCGTCTCCCGCCCGGTTGCCCCTGCCCAGGGGCACCCGAGCGGCGATGTACGGCCCCCTTGGGAGTCTGTGTGAAGGTGATCCGTCGCAAGACACTCGCCGCGGCGTCCGCGTTGACGCTCGGCATCGGTCTCGCCGTGACCGGAGGGCTGGCCCCGGCCGCCTCCGCCGCCGGCCCGGAGACCACCTACCTCGTCCTCGCCCCGCAGGGGGCGAAGACCGACCGGGCGGCAGCCCGGGTGGCCGCCGCCGACGGCACGGTGGTGGCCCGCTACGACCAGATCGGCGTGCTCGTGGCCCGCTCGGCGAACCCCCGCTTCACCACCGCCGTGGCCGGCGCCGGGGTCGACTCGGTCGCCGCCACCGCCGGCCTGGGCACCGCCCTGGAGGAGGGCGAAACCGTGGAGGTGCCGGCGGCCGACGCCGTCCGGACCACCGCGGACGCCACCGCCGAGCCGCTCTTCGCCCAGCAGTGGGACATGCCGATGATGCGGGTGCCGCAGGCGCACGCCGTCAACGCGGGCAGCCCGGACGTCGTCGTCGGCGTGTTGGACAGCGGGATCTCCAGCACGCACCCCGACCTGGCCAGCCAGATCGCCAAGGACAAGAGCGCGTCCTGCGTCGGTGGTGTCGCCGACACCACCGAGGCGGCCTGGAACCCCACCACGTCGGACCACGGCACGCACGTGGCCGGCACCATCGCCGCCGCCGTCAACGGCGTGGGCGTCACCGGCGTGGCGCCGGGCGTCAAGGTGGCCGCCGTGAAGGTGGTCAACGACGACGGCTACATCTTCCCGGAGGCGGCCGTCTGCGGCTTCATCTGGGCCGCCGAGCACGGCATGCAGGTGACCAACAACAGCTACTACATCGACCCGTGGGAGTTCAACTGCCGCAACGACGCGCGCCAGCGCCCGGTGTGGCAGGCCGTGCAGCGGGCCATCCGCTACTCGGCGAGCAAAGGCGTGCTGAACGTGGCGTCCGCCGGCAACTCCAACGTGGACCTGCAGCACAAGACGGTCGACGAGGGCAGCCCGAACAACGGCACCCCGGAGACCCGTGAGATCAACAGCGCCTGCCTCGACCTGCCGGCCGAGGCGCCGGGCGTGGTGACCGTCTCGGCGGTCGGCCCGACCGGGGAGAAGAGCTACTACTCCTCGTACGGGCAGGGTGTGGTCGAGGTGACGGCACCCGGTGGCGACACCCGGTTCCGCACCCAGGGCGCCCGGTCCACCACCACCGACGCGATCCTGTCCACCACCTTCAACACCGCCACCCGCACCAACGGGTGGGGCTACAAGCAGGGCACCTCGATGTCCAGCCCGCACGTGGCCGGCGTCGCCGCCCTGGCGGTCTCCGCGCACCCCGGCATGAACCCCGGCCAGCTGGCCGCGTTCCTGCAGAACACCGCGGTCGCCAAGCCCTGCCCGGCGGGGGTCTACAACCCCGTGCCGCTGTTCTCGGCGGCGGACCCGCACCTGTACGACGCGACGTGCTCCGGCGGGGCCCGCAACGGGTTCTACGGCGCGGGCATGGTCGACGCGTACAACGTGGTGAGGTGACCACGACGCACCGATGACGGTGGGGCCCGGCGCGACGCGCCGGGCCCCACCCGTTTCCGCACGTCACCGCCGGGGTACCGGACGACCACCCGACACACCTAGGAGGTCACCCGGTGTCCACCGATGCCATCGTCCTGCTCAAGGAGGACCACAAGGAGATGCGCCGCCTGTTCAAGGCGTTCCAGGACGCCGAGGAGGGCCCGGCGGACCAGCGGCAGAAGCTGGTCGGGCAGATCATCGAGGCGCTCACCGTGCACACCTACCTGGAGAACGAGGTGATGTACCCGGAGGTCCGCCGGCTCCTGCCGGACCTGGAGGACGACATCCTCGAGTCCTACGAGGAGCACCACGTGGCGGACGTGCTCTGCGCCGAGCTGTTCGCCATGGACGCCGAGGACGAGCACTTCAACGCCAAGACGACGGTGCTCATCGAGAACGTGCTGCACCACGTCGAGGAGGAGGAGCAGGAGTGGTTCCCCAAGGTGCGTGACGCGCTGGGCCGCAAGCAGCTCCAGGAGATCGGCGCGCGGATGATCGAGCTTCGCGACGACGCGCCGCGCAAGCCGTCGGACCCGAAGGCGGTCAAGAAGTCCCTGGACGCCGTGCGCGCCTGACGGCCGCGAACGGCACCGACGGGCCCGGCGACCGCCGGGCCCGTCGCCGTGCCGGGGGCTCCGGTGGCCGGGTCAGCTCGCCCAGCCGGGCTCGGCCGTCCGGCGGTGCTGTTCCGACGTGAGCCGGTCGGGCACGATCCTGCCGACCGCCGTGTGCACCGTGTTCCGCCTCCGGCCGGCGCCGCGTTCGCCGGCACCGCCCTACCGTGTGCCCCGTCGCGCGGCGCCCAACCCCGGCGAGGTCGTCCGGGCCTCCGGCGGCCGGTTGGGTAGGATCGGGCCGGGCCGTTACTGGCGCGTGGGGATGGAGAACCATCGGGGAGCGGCCCCGTCACGAGGACGCATGCCGAGCGCCTGGGCCTTCCGTACGTGAGTAGGAGGTCGCATGTCGTCGCCGAACGCCGAGTCCACCGCCTTCCGCAGCGCGCTCGAGGTGATCCGCGCCGTCGAACCCCGGGTGGCCGACGCCATCGCCGCCGAGCTGGCCGACCAGCGCGAATCACTCAAGTTGATCGCCAGCGAGAACTACGCCTCCCCGGCCACCCTGCTCGCCATGGGCAACTGGTTCAGCGACAAGTACGCCGAGGGCACGGTGGGCCGCCGCTTCTACGCCGGCTGCCAGAACGTGGACACCGTCGAGGCGCTCGCCGCCGAGCACGCCCGCGAACTGTTCGGCGCCGCCCACGCGTACGTCCAGCCGCACTCGGGCATCGACGCGAACCTCGTGGCGTTCTGGGCGGTGCTGGCCGACCGGGTGGAGGCCCCGGCGCTGAAGAGGGCGCAGGCGCGCCAGGTCAACGACCTCACCGAGGCGGACTGGTTCGCGCTGCGCCGCGAGCTGGGCAACCAGCGGATGCTCGGCATGTCGCTGGACGCCGGCGGCCACCTCACCCACGGCTTCCGCCCGAACATCTCGGGCAAGATGTTCGACCAGCGCAGCTACGGCACCGACCCGGCGACGGGCCTCATCGACTACGACAAGGTCGCCGAGGCGGCCCGCGAGTTCAAGCCGCTGATCCTGGTAGCCGGCTACTCGGCGTACCCCCGGAAGGTCAACTTCCGGATCATGCGGGAGATCGCCGACTCGGTGGGCGCCACCTTCATGGTGGACATGGCCCACTTCGCCGGCCTCGTGGCCGGCAAGGTCTTCACCGGCGACTTCGACCCGGTGCCGCACGCGCACATCGTCACCACGACCACCCACAAGTCGCTGCGCGGCCCGCGCGGCGGCATGGTGCTCTGCCAGCCGGAGCTGGCCGAGCAGGTGGACCGCGGCTGCCCCATGGTGCTCGGCGGCCCGCTGCCGCACGTGATGGCCGCCAAGGCGGTCGCGCTCGCCGAGGCTCGCCGCCCCGACTTCGCCGACTACGCCCAGCGGATCGTGGCCAACGCGCAGGCGCTCGCCGAGGGGCTGCTCCGCCGCGGCGCCACCCTCGTCACCGGCGGCACGGACAACCACCTGGCGATCATCGACGTCACCTCGTACGGGCTGACCGGTCGCCAGGCCGAGCAGGCGCTGCTGGACGCGGGCATCGTCACCAACCGCAACTCGGTCCCGCAGGACCCGAACGGCGCCTGGTACACCTCGGGCATCCGCATCGGCACCCCGGCCCTGACCACGCGGGGTCTCGGCACCGCCGAGATGGACACGATCGCCGAGCTGATCCACACCGTGCTGAGCCAGACCCGCCCCGGCGCGAACGCGGACGGCACCCCGTCGAAGGCCAAGTACGCGCTCGACGCGGCCGTCGCCGACAAGGTCAGCCGCCAGGCCAGCGAGCTGCTGACCGGCTTCCCCCTGTACCCGACGGTCGACCTGACCTGACCCGGCCCGACAGGCCCCGGGCTGGGGCCCGGGGCCTGGGGCCCGGGGCCTGTCGATCATGACGTTGGCGGGGTCCGGGAGCGCTCTCCCGCCCGTCAACCTCATGATCGACGGGGTGTGCGGGGGCGGCGGGCCGCCGGGGGCGCCGGCGGGTGGGTGGGTGGGCGCGGCGGGTGGGTGTCAGGCCAGGGGGCGCTTCAGGTGGTAGCGGTGCACCTCGGTGCTGCCCTGCACGTTGTTGACGTCCTCGGCGGCGGAGACCAGCTCCCAGCCCTCCCGGCCGACCCGGTTGAGGTGTGCGATCGCCGTGTCGCCGTAGGCGGTGACGTCCTTGCGGGAGCCGTCGGGGCCGTACCAGACGAACGACACGTGGAAATTGCGGCCCTGCCCCTGGTAGCGGCGGACCAGCAGGGCGTACTCCCAGGCAACCATGCCGCCCATTATGACCGTCCATCCAGGACGCCGGAACGGCGGCCGTCGCGCATTGCCATCGGGTGAACGCGGTGTGTCAGGCCGTGGCCGCTCAGCTGGTGACGAGGGTGCGCAGCTCGCGCGCCGAGGCCGGATCGGCGCACCCGGCCAGCGCGAGCGCGTCCCGCAGCTCGCCGGCGAGCAGGGCCAGCGCCTCCTCCGCGGCGGGCCGCCCGCCCGCCGCGAGGGCCCACAGCAGCGGCCGGCCGACGAGCACCCCGGCCGCGCCGAGGGCGAGCGCGCGCAGCACGTCGGTGCCACCGCGGACGCCGCTGTCGAGGAGCACCTCACACCGGTCACCCACGGCCTCGACGACCTCCGGCAGCATCGTGACGCTGGCCGGCGCCCCGTCGAGTTGCCGGCCGCCGTGGTTGGAGACCACCACCGCGTCCGCTCCCCGCGCCACGGCCTCCCGCGCGTCACGCGGGTCGAGCACCCCCTTGACCACCAGCGGCAGGTCGACCTGCTCACGCAGCCACGCGAGGTCGGCCCAGCGCAGCGCGGGGGCGAACACCGCCCCGGACCGCGCCGGGACCGGCGACACCCCGGGCGTGCCGAGGTGCGCCAGGTCGTCCCGGCCGTGGGGCAGGTTCGCGGCGACCACCTCGGCGGGCAGCCGGAACGCGTTGCGGAGGTCGCGGAAGCGCCGGCCGAGCACCGGGACGTCCACGGTGACGACCAGCGCCCGGCAGCCGGCGTCCCGGGCCCGCGCCAGCAGGTCGAGGACCAGCGAACGCTCCCGCAGCCAGTAGAGCTGGAACCAGACCTCCGCGCCGGTGGCGGCCACGTCCTCGACGGGGGTGCTGCTGAGCGTGCTGGCCAGGTAGGGAACGCCCGCCGTGGCCGCCGCCCCGGCCAGCGCCCGCTCGCCGTCGGGGTGCAGCAGCCGCTGGTACGCCATCGGCGCCACGCCCGCCGGCATCGCGTACGGGCGGCCGAGCAGGGGGGTAGTCAGGTCCGGCAGCTCCACCCCACACAGCATCCGGGGCAGGACCGCGACCCGGTCGAGGGCGGCGCGGTTCGCGGTGAGAGTCACCTCGGCGCCGCTGCCCCCGTTCACGTAGTCCCACACGTCGGCGGGCAGCACCGCCCGGGCGCGCGCGGCGAAGTCGGTCAGGCAGACCGGCGGCGTCTCGGCCGGCAGGTCGGTCACGGTCGGCTCACCCATCGGTCCCCCCGGGCCTCGGTCGAGGCAGGACCGTAGCCGCAGTCGACGCAGCCCGTCAATCGGCCCGACGGTGCGCCGGCGCCGACCGGGACGGCCCTCGCGGGTCGGCGAGCGGCGGGATCCCGACGGCGGCCGGGGGCCGTAGGCTGGGCGGATGGCCAGCTGGGACGACGTCCGCCGGATCGCCGCGAGCCTGCCGGAGACATCCGAGTACCCGTCGTACGACGGCCTGCCGGCGTGGCGGGTGCGGAACAAGCTGTTCGTGTGGGAGCGGCCGCTGCGCAAGCCGGACCTGGCCGCGCTCGGCGACGCGGCGCCGGACGGCCCGATCCTCGGCGCGCGGGTGCCCGACCTGGGCGCCAAGGAGGCGTTGCTCGCCGACGACCCCGACGTCTACTTCACCATCCCGCACCTCGACGGCTACCCGGCCGTGCTGGTCCGGCTCGACCGGATCGACACGACGGAGCTGACCGAGCTGATGGTCGAGGCGTGGTACGACCGGGCGCCGAAGCGGCTGGCCGCCGCCTACCGGGCGCAGAGCGACCCGTCGGCCGGATGACGCTCGCGCCGGCCGGCGGCCTCCGCTCAGTCCGGCAGCACCAGCCGTACGGCCTCCTCCGGGTTGGTCACCGGCACCGGCCCGGCGACCGCCGCGCCGCCGCCGTCGACCACCCGCCACCCGCCCAGCAGCACCACCGGCACGCCGCCCCGCCGCATGGCCAGCGCCACCTCGCTGAGAGTGCCCCAGGAGCCGCCCACGGCGATCACCGCGTCGGCGCTCCACACCAGCACCGCGTTGCGGGCCTGCCCCAGGTTGGTGCTGATCGTCACGGACACGTCGGCGGACGGGCCGGGGACGTTCCCGTCGTCGGGGCGTACGCCGACGACCAGGCCGCCGCGGGCGCGGGCGCCGGCGGCGACCGCGGCCATCACCCCGCCGCCGCCTCCGCAGAGGACGGTGGCACCCCGCTCGGCGAGCAGCTCACCGACACGGCGGGCCTGCGCCACCTCCGTGTCCGTCGCGTCCGCCGGCCCGCAGACCGCCACCTGGTACGCCACCGTCGGCACCACCCTTCCCGCGGGCCGACCCTACCGGCGGCCCGGCCGGACGTCGCGGCCGGCCGGGGCGCTCAGGCCGGGGTGGGGGTCTGCGCGTGGACGTGGAAGCGCAGCGAGCGGGCGTCGGTGAAGCACTCCCGCATGGGCCGGACCAGCTCCCGGTGCTCGGGACTGCGCTCCCAGCTCTCGAAGTCGGCGAGGCTGGCCCACTCGCTGGTGATGAGCCACTGCTCCGGGTCGGCCGACGACCGGCACACCTGGTCGACGAGGTGCCCCGGCACCCCGCCGGCCACCTGGTGACGGATCGCCTCGTACGCGGCCAGGAACGCCTCGGTGCGCGCGGCCGGCACCCGGACCAGGAACACCACCCGCGCCCGCTGCTCAGCCATCCTCGTCCTCCCTCGCCGGCGCGGCCCCGCGCAGGACCAGCGCGCTGTTGTAGCCGTCGAAGCCCCGGGCGCACACGAGCGCCAGCCGGGTGCGGGGGCGGCGGTGCTCCCGCAGGAAGTCCAGCTCGCAGCCGGCGGCCACCTCGTCGGGGCCGGCCGAGGCGGGCAGGGTGTCGTGCCGGAACGCGAGCAACGCGGTGGCCACGTCGAGCGCGGCGCCGCCCTGGTGAGCCCGGCCGGTGAGCGGCTTCGCGGTGCTGACCGGGGGCGGGCGGTCACCGAAGACGGCGCGCAGCGCGGTGGCCTCCGTGCGGTCATACCGGGGCACGCCCAGCGCGTCGGGCAGCACGACGTCCACGTCCCCCGGCTCCACGCCGGCGCGGTCCAGGGCGAGCCGCATGGCCCGGGCGTACTGGACCGGGTCGCCGGCGCTCTCCGGGCCGGTGTGCGCGGCGTCGTGCGTGGCTCCCCACCCGGTCAGCTCGCCGTAGACGCGCGCGCCGCGGGCCAGCGCGTGTCCCAGCTCCTCGACGACGAAGACCGCCCCGCCCTCGGCCGGGACGTAGCCGCTCGCGGCGGCGTCGAACGGCCGGTACGCCCGCTCGGGGTCCGCGACGTCGCTGAGCAGCCCGTTCGCGAGCTGGCAGGTGAGGGCGTACGGGCTCAGCGGGCACTCGGTCCCCCCGGCGATCACCACCGGCGTGCCGCGGCGCACCGACCGGGCCGCGTGCGCGAGGCTGTCCAGCCCACCGGCCGCCTCGCTGACCAGCACCCCGCACGGCCCCTTGAACTGGTGGTGGATGGAGAGCTGGCCCACGCTGGCCGCGTAGAACCAGGCGATGGACTGGTACGCCCCGACGGTGCGCGTCGGCCCGCCCCACAGCCGTTGCAGCTCCCGCTGGCCGAACAGGTTGCCGCCGGAGGAGCTGGCCAGCGTGACCGCGTAGCCGTACGGGTCGGGTGAGCGGTCGGGCAGGCCGGCGTCGGCCAGGGCGAGCCGGGTGGCCGCGAACGCCAGGTGCGTCCACCGGTCGGTCTGCACGAGCTGGCGGTTCTCCGCGTACGCGGCGGCCTCGAAGCCGGGCACCTCCCCGGCGAGCCGGGTCGGGTAGCCGGCCGGGTCGAACAGGGTGATCGGGCCGGTGCGCCGGGTGCCGGCCAGCACCGTACGCCAGTGCGCGTCCGCGCCGATCCCGCTCGGCGCGACCACCCCGACGCCGGTGACCACCGCCCGGGCGGTCACGTGGCCGCCTTCGACAGACGACGGAAGATCATCGCGGACTGGAAGCCGCCGAAGCCGCTGCCCACCGAGAGGGCGACGTCGACGGGCAGCTCGCGCGCCTCGTTCGGCACGTAGTCCAGGTCGCACTCCGGGTCCCGGGTGGTCCAGTTGGCGGTGGGCGGCACGACGCCGAACTCGATGGCCAGCGCGCAGGCCGCCATCTCGATCGAGCCGATGGCGCCGAGCGAGTGCCCGACCATCGACTTGATCGAGCTGACCGGCACCCGGTACGCGACCTCGCCCAGCGCGCGCTTGAACGCGGCGGTCTCGTGCCGGTCGTTCTGCCGGGTGCCCGAACCGTGCGCGCTGATGTAGGAGACCTGCTCGGGGGCGAGCCGGGCCTGCCGCAGCGCCGCCGCGATGGCCAGCGCCATCTCCACGCCGTCGGGCCGCAGGCCGGTCATGTGGTAGCCGTTGCTGTGGCTCGCGTACCCGGCCACCTCGCAGTAGACGTGCGCGCCGCGCCGCCGGGCGTGCCCGGCCTCCTCCAGCACCAGCACGGCGGCGCCCTCGGCGAGGACGAACCCGTGCCGGTCGGCGTCGAACGGGCGCGAGGCGTGCGCCGGGTCGTCGTTGTCCGGGCTGGTCGCCTTGATGGCGTCGAACGAGGCGACGGTGACCGGCGAGATCGGCGAGTCGGCGGCGCCGGCCAGCACCACGTCCGCCTCGCCGTCGGCGATCAGCTGGTGGGCGTACCCGATGGCGTCGATGCCGGAGGTGCAGCCGGTGGAGACGACCTGGGCCGGGCCGTGCAGCCCGTGCCGGCAGGCCACGTCGGCGGCCAGGCTGCTGGGCACGAGCGCCTGGTAGAGGAACGGGCCACCGCGGCCGGGGTCGACGAGCCAGCGCCGGCCGGAGTCGCTGACCCTCACGTACGCCTGTTCCAGCGCCATGGTGCCGCCCACCGCCGTGCCGAGCACGACCCCGGCGCGGTCGCGTTCGGCGTCGGTGAGCGTGAGTCCGGCGTCGGCGAGCGCCTCGTCGGCGCAGGCGAGCGCGAACTGCACGTACCGGTCGGCGCGCCGCCGGTCGGCCGCCGTGAGCCCGGCGGCGACCGGGTCGAAGTCGCACTCGGCGGCGATGCGGGAGCGGAACGGCGACGGGTCGAAGAACGTGATCCGCCGGGTCGCCGTGCGCCCCTCGGTGATCGACTTCCAGAACCGGTCGCGGGTGGCGCCGCCCGGGGCGACCACGCCGATCCCGGTCACCACCGTGCGGCGCCCGGTCACGACGCCACCCCGGTTCGCGGCCGCGGGGCCCGCCACCCCGGCTCACTCCTCGCGCTCACAGCGCCACCGTCGGTTCGCGACTGCGGGGCTCGCAACCCCGGCTCACTCCTTGCGCTCACAGCGCCACCTTCGGTTCGCGACTGCGGGGCTCGCCACCCCGGCTCACTCCTCGCGCTCACGACGCACCCCGCTGCTCGACCAGCTCGGTGTCGACGTGGCCGAGTTCCGGCCGGGGCGCCAGCGGTCCGAGGTGGAAGACCACCTCGGCGGGCTCGGCGCCGGTGTTGCGCAGCCGGTGGCGGGCGTTGACCGGCACGAAGAGCGCCTCCCCGGCGGCCAGCGGCACCGGGCGGTCGTCCAGGTCGACGGTGATCGCGCCCCGGGCCACGTAGAGGAACTCCTCGCTGTAGGGGTGGTAGTGCTCGGCGATCCGCTCCCCCGGGTCCAGCGTGGCCACACCCATGAACCCGGAGGTGCTGCCGACGGTGCGCGGGCCGAGCAGCACCCGCAGCGCGCCGCCCCGGCGGCGGTCGGCCGGTACGTCCCGCGCGGCGACGAGGTGCATCGTGCGCTCACTCATCGCCGGTCCCCGTCGTCTCGCCGGCCGGCGCCCCGGCCCGGGCCCGCCGCTCGATCCGCTCCTTGATGACGGCCAGCTGCACGGCGCTGTTGGCGTTGATCCGCTCGGTCATCCCGGCGTTGTCCAGGGGCGCGGTGGGCTTCATGGCGAAGTCCTGCACCCAGGTCATCCGGGTGCCCTCCGGCTCCTCGGTGTAGCGCCAGTGGATCCGCATGTACTCGAACGGCCCGGTCTCGACCCGGTGCGCGTGCACCTGCCGGGTGGCCGGGTCGGCGGTGCGTTCGCTCACCCAGCTCCACACCACGCCGTTCTCGTCGGGGTGCATGCTGAGCCGGAACCGCACCGTGTCGCCGTCGCGGTGCAGGATCTCCACGGCCGCGTACTCGGTGAACAGCTCCGTCCAGTTCGCCACGTCGTTGGTGACGTCCCACACCAGCGGCAGCGGCGCGGCGATCACGATGCTGTTCTCGGTGTGTCCCGGTTGCTGTCCGCGGCGGGCCACGAGGTCGGCCACCGCCGGGATGCTGAGCTGGGCGGCCTGCTCCGGAATCTGCACGCGGTACCGGTCGGCGACCACCGCGGAGAGTTCCAGCAGCGCCAGGGAGTCCAGGCCGAGTTCCTCCAGGGAGGCGGCGGGCGTACGGGCGGCGACCTCGGCGTCCAGTCCGCAGTGTGCCACCAGGATGTCGGTGATCTCGGCGGTCATCGGGTGGCCTCGGGTGACGGTCATCGGTCCTCCTCGTGTCAGGCGTTCGGCGGTGCGGTGGTGGCCGGCGCGGGGTCGGGCGAGCCGGGCGCGGCGGCGGCGAGCAGCCGGTCGACCAGGCCGGTGGTGTGGCGGCCCTTGCGGAACTCGGCGTCGTCGAGCACGCGCCGCACGAACGGGATCGTGGTGCGGACGCCCGGCCCGGCCACCTCGAACTCGCCGAGCGCGCGTTCGAGCCGGTCGAGGGCCAGCTCCCGGTCGGGGGCCCACACCGCCACCTTCGCCAGGAGCGAGTCGTAGTGCGGGCCGACGACGTAGCCGGGACGGCCGTGGGTGTCGACGCGCGTGAACGGGCCGCCGGGCGGGACGAAGCGGTCCAGCCGGCCGGGTGTCGGGGCGAAGCCGCGGTCCGGGTCCTCGGCGTTGACCCGGCACTCCACCGCCACCCCGTGCGGGCGGATCTCCTCCTGACGCCAGCGCAGCGGCACACCGGCGGCGATGTGCAGCTGCTCGTGCACCAGGTCGACGCCGGTGACCATCTCGGTGACCGGGTGCTCCACCTGGATCCGGCAGTTGATCTCCAGGAAGTGGAACCGTTCCGCGGCGTCGACCAGGAACTCCAGCGTCCCGGCGCCGGTGAAGCCGACCTCCAGCGCGCCCCGCAGCGCCGTCTCGGCGATCGTGTCGAGGGTGCCCGCCGAGAGCGCCGGGGCGGGCGCCTCCTCGACGAGCTTCTGGTGCCGCCGCTGCACGGAGCAGTCCCGGGTGCCGAGGTGCACCCCGTTGCCGTGCCCGTCGCACAGCACCTGCACCTCGACGTGCCGGGCGTCGGTCAGGTACCGCTCGACGTACACCCGGTCGTCGCCGAAGACGGCCTGCGCGGCGGCCCGCGTCCGCGCGTACGCCCGGGGCAGGTCGGCCGGGGACCGGACGACGGTCATCCCCCGCCCGCCGCCCCCGGCCGCCGCCTTGACGATCACCGGGTAGCCGATGCCGGCGGCCACCTCGACGGCCGCCTCCACGGTGGGCACCGGTTCGACGCTGCCGTCGGGCAGCGGCAGCCCGGCGCGGCTCATGAGGGCCCGGGCGGACGACTTGTCGCCGAGCGCCGCCATCACCTCGGGGCGCGGCCCGATGAACGTGAGCCCGTTCAGGGCGCAGATCTCGGCGAAGTCGGCGTCCTCAGAGAGGAAGCCGTAGCCGGGGTGCACCGCCTGGGCGCCGACCTGCCGGGCCGCCTCCACCATGGCGGCGGCGTTGAGGTAGCTGCGCCGGCTCGGGGCCGGTCCGATGCACACGGCCCGGTCGGCGAGGCGGACGGCGGCCGAGTCGGCGTCCGCGGCGGAGTAGACGACCGCCGTCCGCACCCCGAGCTCACGGCAGGCGCGCAGCACCCGCAGGGCGATCTCACCCCGGTTGGCGATCAGCACCGTCTCGAACATCCCGCACCACCTCAGGCCGGATCCAGCGCGATCAGCGGCTGGTCGTACTCCACCGGCTGGCCGTCGTCGGCGAGCACGGCGGTCACCCGGCCGGCCCGCTCGGCGGTGACCTCGTTCATCAGCTTCATCGCCTCGACGATCCCGATCACCTGCCCGGCCCGTACGTGGTCGCCGACGGCCACGAAGGGAGCCGCCCCGGGCTCCGGCGCCCGGTAGAAGGTGCCGACGATCGGCGCGCGGACGACCATCTCGGCGGCCAGTGGGACCGGGGACCGCTCGGCCGGGCGCGGCCCGTCCGCCGGTTGGTCGGCGGGGGGCGGTGCGGCGTCCGGCCGCGCGACCGGTGGCGGCGCGACCGGAGCGCCGTGCCACTCCACCTCCAGCACGGTCTCGCCGCTGCGCAGCCGGACGCGGCGGACCGGCCCGGCCAGCTCGGCGACCAGTTGCCGGGCGTGGCGGCGCAGCCCGGCCAGGACGGCGTCCGTGCCCGCCCGACGGTCGCCGCCGTCGGCCGCCGTCTCCGGGCCGGCCGTCCCGGGGGCGGTCACCGCACACCCCCGGCCGCGGCGCGGGCGGCGCCGAAGCGCCGGAACCGCTGGCGCCGCCGGCGGACCAGGGTCGCCGGCGGCACGTCGAGCAGCGGCAGCAGGTTGGCGCGCACCGCGTCGCGCACGGCGACGGCCGTCGCCTGCGGGTCGTCGTGCGCCGCGCCCGGGGGCTCCGGCACGATCTCGTCCACCACGCCGAGCCGGTGCAGGTCCGGCGCGGTGAGCCGCAGCGCCCGCGCCGCCTGGGGAGCCGCCGACCGGTCCGGCCAGAGGATCGCGGCGCAGCCCTCGGGGCTGATCACCGAGTAGACGGCGTGCGCGAGCATCAGCACCCGGTCGGCCACCGCGAGGGCCAGCGCCCCACCGCTGCCCCCCTCGCCGGTGATGACGGCGACGACCGGGGTGGGAAGCACCGTGAGCGCGAGGATGCTCTCCGCGATGGCGGCGGCCTGCCCCTGTTCCTCCGCGCCGACGCCCGGATCCGCGCCGGGCGTGTCCACGAGCGTGACCACCGGCAGGCCCCACCGGGCGGCGAGGCGCATGAGCCGCAGGGCCTTGCGGTGCCCCGCCGGGCTGGCCATGCCGAAGTTGCGGGCGACCAGTTCGGCGGTCGTGTGCCCCTTCTGGTGGCCGATCACCATGACCGGCCGGCCGTCGAGCCGGGCGAGGCCGCCGACCACGGCCGGGCAGTCGCCGCCGAGCCGGTCGCCGTGCAGTTCGACGAAGCCGTCGAACGCGGAGTCCAGATAGTCCAGGGTGGTCGGTCGGCCCGGGTGCCGGGCCAGCCGTACGGTCGCCCAGGGGTCGCCGTCGGTCGCGTCCGCCGGGGCGGTGTCGCGGCCCGCGCCGGCCGCCTGCTGGCGGGGTACGGGCCGGCGGGCCGCCGGCGCGGCCGGGTCGCCCGGTCCGGGCGCCGGCGTCCGCCCGCCCCGGGCCGCGGCGAGCAGCGCCACGAGCCGGGCCCGCAGTGCGCGGCGGGGCACGACCATGTCGACCTGCCCGTGCCGGAGCAGGAAGTCGGCGGTCTGGAAGCCCTCCGGCAGCGCCCGGCCGGTGACCTGCCGGATCACCCGGGGCCCGGCGAAACCCATCCGGGCGCCGCTCTCGGCGACCACCACGTCGGTGTTGGTGGCGAAGGAGGCCGCCACCCCGCCGTACGTAGGGTCGGTGAGCACGCTGACCGTGAGCAGCCCCGCCTCCCGCAGCGCGGCGACGGCCTGGCTCACGGTGGCCATCTGCATGAGCGACAGCACGCCCTCCTGCATCCGCGCCCCGCCGGAGGCGGTCACGAGGATCAGCGGCTCCCGGTCGTCGAGGGCGCGTTCCGCCGCGCGGGTGATCAGCTCGCCGACGGCGCAGCCGAGGCTGCCGCCGAGGAAGCGGAAGTCCATGACGGCGAGGGCGGCCGGGTGCCCACCGAGGGTGGCGGTGCCGCAGACCACCGCCTCGCCGAGCCCGGTGCCGGCCCGCGCGGCGGTGAGCCGGTGCGGGTACGGCACCACGTCGACGAAGCCGATCGGGTCGACGTCGGCGGGCGGGTCGGGCAGCGGCCGGAACGAGCCCGGGTCGACGAGCTGCCGCAGCCGGTCCGGCGCGCTGAGCCGGGCGTGCGCCCCGCACTCGGGGCAGACGTCGAGGTTGCGGCGCAGCCGCTTGCGGTAGAGCAGGGTGGCGCAGCCGGCGCAGCGCGACCAGAGCTGCTCCTCGCGGGGGGCGGTGGCGGTCACGGCCGCCCCCCGGCGGTGGCGGGGGCGTCGAATCGGTAGAAGCAGCGCGCCATGGCGTCGCGCGGCGAGCGCCAGGTCGGGGAGTACGGCGAGACGTACGGCCGCAGCCGCGCGCTGACCCGGTCGAACTCCGGGTGCTGCCGCGCGGCCCGCACGGCCTCGTCACCGGGCAGCTCGGTCTCCAGCAGGTGCACGTATAGGTCGTGCAGCCGGTACAGCGACCGGTGCCGCACGCCGGCCAGGCGCGGCAGCTCCGTGGCGTCGGACTCGGCGAAGATCTCGGCGACCTGCGCCTCGGCGGTCGGAACCACCTTCGCGACGATCAGCGAACGATCCATGGACAGGGCCTCCTCCCACGGCGCCCGCCGGCCGCGCCCCCCGGCGCCGGACGAGCCGGACGACTGCGGCCACGATGCGGCGGCGCTCGTCACGGCGGCGTCACCGCCGGGGGCGCATCGGGGACGATCCATGGTGACGCTGCGTTGACGTAAGCTGTGCACCGGCTATGCGCCGTTGCTTCCCGCCGATCGTCCCGGCGGCAACTATTCGCAGTTCAGAGCACATCTCATGGTCTCCGGACAGGGACCGCCGGCACCGGCACCACCATTGACCCAGAGTGACACTTATTGATAATCTTCGTCCCGGTCAGCCCGGCCGCCCGGCGCGACGCCGCGCCCACCGCGACCCGACGGCAGCGGTGTCGCGGGCAGCCGCGCCGGGGACACAGCAGACAGTCGGGACACGCGTTCCGCAGGGGGTGCCGCCGTGGCCGCTGATCCGTCCGTGCCGACCGGGGGACGCCCCGGCGCGGTGTCGCTGCACCTGCTCGGTGGCTTCCGGCTCCTGCACGGCGACCGGCCGGTGGTGGTGCCCCGCGGCCTCCAGCGGGTGATCGCGCTCATCGGGCTGCGCCCCGGCGCCACCCGCTGCCAGCTGGCCGGCCTGCTGTGGCCCGACGCGCCGGAGGAGCGGGCGCTGTCGTCGCTGCGCACCGCCCTGTGGCGGCTACGCCAGGATCCCTGCTGCCCCCTCACCGCCAGCGGCGACACCGTGCGGCTGGACCCGTCCGTCCGCCTCGACGTCGACGAGCTGGTCGGCACGGCCACCCGTGTACGCGACGGCGACGACCCCCGCTGCACGGCCCGGGCGCTCGCGGCGGGCCGGCACGACCTGCTCCCCGGCTGGTACGACGACTGGGTCCTGCTGGAACGCGAGCGCCTGCGCCAGCTCCGCCTCCACATGCTGGAACAGGTGGCCGGGCAGCACCTCGCCGCGGGCCGGCACGGCGAGGCGCTCGAGGCCGCGCTGGAGGCCATGGCGGCAGAGCCGCTCCGCGAGACCCCGCACCGCCTCGTGGTGCGCATCCACCTCGCCGAGGGGAACGCGTTCGAGGCGGTGCACGCCTTCTACGTCTACCGCGACCTGCTCCGGCGCGAACTGCGGCTGGAACCGTCGCCGGCCATGTGCGCGCTGCTCGACGACACGCTCGCCCCGATCCGCCGCGCCAGCCGCGACGGCGCCCCCGCGGCCCGCCACCGTACGGGGCCGCCCGCCCGTGCGGCGACGGGACCGGCCCGCCCGCCGTCACCGCAGCGCCGCAACGCGTGACGGGCAGGTGACAGGCCGGCGGGCACGGTGGGCGGCACAGCAGTCCCGTGGCTCCCGGCGGGGGCCACCGGCGGAAGGGGTCCCATGAGCCGTCTACTGATCGTCAGCAGGATCGCCCCCGGCGCGGAGGGCCGGGTGGCCCAGATCTTCGCCGAGTCCGACGCGACCGAGCTGCCCGGACTGACCGGCGTCACCCACCGGTCCCTCTACTGCCTGCACGACGTCTTCGTACACCTGATGGAGACCGCCGACGTCGACCCGGAGGCCCTCGCCGAGGCGCGCAACCACCCGCTCTACCGGAAGGTCAACGAGCGGCTCTCCGCGCACACCTCGCCGTACCTGCCGACCTGGCGCTCCCCCCGCGACGCCATCGCCGGCTGCTTCTACCGCTGGGACGCGGCCGGCGCGCCCGTCCCCCGCCCGGCCGGCTGAGGGGCCGCCGTGTCCGCCACCGCGCCGCGCGTGCTCGTCATCGGCGCCGGCACCGGCGGCCTGTGCCTCGCGCACGGGCTGCGCCGGGCCGGGATCGACGTCGCCGTCTACGAGCGGTACCGCACCCGCGGCGAAGGGCTGCTCGGCTACCGCGTCGGCATCGGCCCCACCGGCAGCCGCGCGCTGCGGGAGTGCCTGCCGCCGGAGCTGTTCGACATCTACCTGGCCACGTGCGCCCGCTCGCCCCGCTGGTTCAACGTCATCACCCAACGCATGCGCCGCACGGCGTCGTTCGAGCTGCGTCCGGACACCCATCCCGTCGACACCGAACGGTCGGTGGCCCGGATGACCCTGCGCCAGGTCCTGCTCACCGGCATGGAGGACGCCGTCCACTTCGACAAGACGTTCACCCGCTACGAGCAGCGCGACGACGGCACGGTCACCGCGTACTTCGCCGACGGCACGAGCGACACCGGCGACCTGCTCGTCGCCGCGGACGGCACCCACTCGGCGGTCCGCCGGCAGTACCTGCCGCACGCGGTCACCCGCGACGCCGGCACGGTCAACATCGCCACCCGCATCCCGCTGACCCCGCACACCCGCTCGCTCCTGCCGGAACAGCTCCAACGCGGCATCTCGCTGATCTTCGGCACCGGAGGGATCATGGGCGTGCTGCACGTCATGGACTTCAAGTGGGACGCCGACGGCCGGCTCAAACCCGACGTCACCCCCGCCGACGCCGCCGTGCTGTCCCGCTGGCCCGGGCGCGCCCACGACCCCACCCGGGACAACATCAACCTCGTCGTCTGGAGCACGGCGCGCCGGTTCCCCGACGACGTCATGCAGCGGCGCGGCGACGACCTGGTGGCGGTCGCGCTGGACCTCACCCGCTCCTGGCACCCGCACCTGCGGGAGCTGCTGACCCGCGCCGACCCGGCCAGCGCGCTGCCGATCCGCGTCACCACCTCCGAGCCGGTGCCACCGTGGAAGAGCACCACGGTGACGCTGCTCGGCGACGCCATCCACACGATGACCCCCGGCCGCGGGGTCGGCGCGAACACCGCGCTGCGCGACGCCGCGCTGCTGTGCCGGCAGGTGCGGCTCGCCGCCGCCGGCGAGAAGACGCTCGTGCAGGCCGTCGCCGACTACGAGGCGGCCATGCTGCCGTACGGCTTCGCCCGGGTCGCCGACTCGCTGAACCGCAGCGGCACCAACGGGGACGACCGGCTGTACAAGCCCGTCGTCGGCCGGCTCGCCCTGCTCGGCGCCCGCGGCTACTTCGGCGTCACGAGCCGGGTGCCGGCACTGCGCCGCCGGTTCGTCGACGACTTCTACACCTACCGGGGCGAGGAGGACTGAGGCCCGGTCCACGCGACCCCGACGCCCGGTGGCGTCGGGGTCGTCCCCGTGCCCGACCGGGCCGCGCCGGCTGCCCGACCGGCGACCGTCCGTACCCGCCCGGTGGGCCGTCCGGCACCCGGAACGGCACGCTCCGTCGCACCTCGGGCACCACCCGTGCCCGCCCGTCCCGCACCCCGGTTGGGTACCCGTGCCTCCCTGTCGCACCGGCCGCGCGTATGCGAAGCTGCGGCGGGTTTTTTCTCGCACGACACATCGACGAGGTGAGAGGGAGGTCTGCCGTGGCGTGGTCCTTCGGGCACTCGCTGACAGTGATACTGGTTCTGCTGCTCGGGTTCGCCGCCGGGTGGGCGGTGCGCGGCCGGCGGGACGCACACGACGCCGGTACGCCCACCGTGGACGCCGAGCCGGTCGCGGTGCGTACCGCCCCGGCGCCGGACGCCACCGTCGACCCGGACCGGCCCGCCGCGACGGTCGACCCGACGCCGAGCGCGGTCGCGGACGAGCCGACCACCGCGCCCAGCGCGGTCACCGACGAGCCGTCGGGCACGACGACGGCCGTCACCGACGAGCCGTCCGCCGTGCGGACCGGCGGAACGGCCGTGGACGACTCCCCGGCGACGGTCGACCCGGCCGACATGGCGCTGACCGGCGACCCGGTCCCCGAGCCGCGCGCGGTCCCGCCGGCGGAGCGCACCGGGGCCGCCGACACGTCCGCCGCGGCGTCCCCGGCCGAGGCCCCGGCCACGACGGTCACCGAGCCGGCGGACGCCGAGCCCGCGACCACGCCGGACGCCGCGCGGAGCGACACCGCGCCGACGGTCGCCGCGGACCGGGTGGAGACCACCGCGGAGGCCGACCGGCCGGAGACGGCGATTCCCGCCGACCCGGCCGAGACGACCGCGGCCTCCGGCCGCCCCGAGGTCGCCACGGCCGGTGGCCCGGCCGCGACCGGGGCGCCCGCCGACGGGGCTGGCGGTGCCTCGGTCCCCGACGGTGAGCCGGCCGGCGCGGATGCGGCTCCGGCGGCCACGCCGCGCCGCCGTTCCGGGGTGGCCACCCCGCCCGTCCGCCCGATGGCCGCCGCCACCGTCGAGGTGGACGACTTCCGCCGCATCCAGGGCATCGGGCCGAAGATGGCCGCGGCGCTGCAGGCCGCCGGCATCCGCACCTTCCGGGAGCTGGCCGAACTCGACGAGGCGGCGCTGCGGACGCTCATCCGCAACGCCGGTCTGCGCGCGGCACCCGGACTGGCCACCTGGCCGCAGCAGGCGAAGGTGCTGGCCGGCGCCCCCGACGAGGCGGCGGCCGTGCTGTCCGACGGGGCCCGCCCGGCCTGACACCCCCCGACCCGGGCCACCGTCCGGTCGGGTCGACCGCCACCCGGCGGTACCCGGGCTCCGGGTACCGCCGGGCAGGTCCGGTGTGGACGGTCAGACCAGGGCCCCGTCGTACGCCCGGACCCGCAGCCGGCGCGCGGCGCGGGCGCTCAGGCGCACCTGGAGCCCGAGGGGCGCGGCGGCGCGGCGCACGTCGTCGACGTGCAGCGAACCGTGCCGCTCCACGGGCAGCACCGGCGGCTCCTCCCACTCCCCCTCGGGCCGGTGGAAGGAGAGCAGCGTGACCGAGGTCGGCAGGTGGGCCGGGTACGCCGCGCGGGCCGCCGCCTCGTCGCGGTGCGCGAGGACGACGAGGTCGGGCACGTGGGCGAAGTCGGCCAGGATGCCCTCGGCCCGCCAGTGGGCCGGCTCCTCGTCCGCTCCCGTGAGATGGTGCGAGCGGTTCGCGGACGTGATGAAGAGGTGCTCCACCCCCGCCTCGGCGCAGGCCCGCGCGAAGAAGGAGTTCGACGGGCAGAGCGTTCCGGGCGCGATCACCTGGGTCGTCCGCACGCCGCCGTCGACGCGCACGAGGTGGTCGGGCAGCCGGTCGACGGCGGGGCCGCAGAACCCGAACGGGCCGGCGCCGAAGAGTCCGTCCATCAACTGCCGGACCCGCCCCTCGGGCAGCCGGGGCGGGATCCGCGACCAGTCGAACATGGCCGGTATCCGGTGGGCCGTGGCGGTGATGCTGCCCACCTGGTCGGCCGGCCGTCCCTTCGCCAGGTTGACGCGGCGCACCGTCGCCGCGTCCGGCCGCGTGACGAGGGCGTAGAAGTTCCCGAAGGCCACCGCGACGACGGCGCCGTCGGCCAGGGCGCGGGCGGCGAAGGCCACGTCGGCGGGATCGTCGACGTACCGGGTCGGGGTGCGGACGTCCATGACTCCTCCTCGGCGGTGCCGTGACGCCAGTTCTACGTCCCGGTGGGCCCGCCCCGCCGAGATCGGTCCTCGATCCGATAGTCGGCGCGACCGCCACGGTGCCCGCGGCCGATGCCGGCTCCCCCACCGGCGGTCCCCCGCCAGCCGGACGTCCCGCCCAACGCCGCCGATCGGCCCCACCGTTAGCCGTCGCACGCGACTGGGTACAACGCCCTGCACCTCGACCCACCACACCCCCGTCAGGAGGCACGCCATGCGCGGCACGTCGATACTCGGAGTCCTCGTCGTCATCTGGCTGGTCATCGGTGCCATCGCCGCGGGTCAGCGCGGCTACTACGGCGACGACGACACCAACTGCGCGGAGGCCGGGACCATCCTGGTCACCATCGTGGCCGGCCCGCTGAACTACATCGGCGCCAACCCGAAGATCGACTGCGAGCTCCCCCAGCCGTCCCAGTAGGACACTCCCGGCCCCGCGCCGACGTCGGCGCCGCACTCCTCGGCCCGCGCCCACTCCGGCGCGGGCCGTTCGCCGTCCGGGTGCCGGGTTCGCACCGCCGCCCGTGCCGTCGGTGACCGTGAACCCCGGCCCGGCGCGCCGCCGGGCTCTCCGCGCCGCCACGGTCAGACGACCGGCCCACGACCGGCGCCGCCGCGAGCACGGCCGGCGTTGCGGGCACGGACCGAGCGGTCCGCGGCCGAATCGGCCAGGTCCAGTACCAGCGGCCGCCCGGCCGCCGTGATCGCGGACCCACGACCATCGCGCGGGTCACACCGCGTACGGCGTCCTAGGAGGCTGGGTCTGCGGGGGTACGGCGTTTGCGGGAGCGCCCCAGGGGAACGGCTGCTGCTCCAGCGGACGGACGGGGAGCACCGGCGATGCAGATCGGGTACAAGCTGTCCACGGAAGGCTACGGGCCGAAGGAGATCATCCGTCAGGCCGTCCGGGCCGAGCAGGCCGGATTCGACTTCGTGGAGATGAGCGACCACTACCACCCCTGGCTGGACACGCAGGGGCACTCCGGTTTCACCTGGAGCATGCTGGGCTCGATCGCGGCGCAGACCAGCACGCTCGGGCTGGCCACCGGGGTCACCTGCCCCAGCGTCCGTTACCACCCGGCGATCATCGCCCAGGCCGCCGCGACCATGGCGTTGATCTCCGACGGGCGGTTCACGCTGGGCGTCGGCGCGGGCGAGCGGCTCAACGAGCACGTCGTGGGGCAGGGCTTCCCGAGCGTCCGGGGCCGGCACGAGCGGCTGCGCGAGGCGCTGGAGATCATCCGGCTGCTCTGGCGGGGCGGCTACCAGTCGTACGAGGGCCGCCACCTCCAACTCGAGGACGCCCGGGTCTTCGACCTGCCGGAGACGTTGCCGGTGATCGCGGTGGCCGCCAGCGGGCCCGAGTCGGCCACCATGGCGGCGGAGCTCGGCGACGGGCTCTTCGCCACCGAGGCCGACCCCTCGATCGTGCAGCGGTACCGGTCCGCCGGCGGGCAGGGCCCCCGGTACGCCGAGGTGCCGCTCGCCTGGGCCAGCGACGAGCGCCAGGCCGTGGAGGCCGCGCTGACGACCAGCCGCTGGCTCGTCACCGGGTGGAAGGTGATGAGCGAGCTGCCCAACCCGGTGAACTTCGACGCGGCCAGCGCGCACGTCGAGGAGAAGCACATCCGGCAGTTCCTCTCCGTCGGCCCGGACGCGGAACCGCACGTGGCGAAGGTCCGCGGGTACGTCGAGGCCGGCTTCGACCACATCGTGCTCCAGAACGCGGGCCCCGATCCGGACGGCTTCATCGACTTCTTCGCCAGCGACCTCGCCGGCCCGCTGCGCGCGCTCGGCTGAGCCGCCGGGCGGTCGAGGTCCGGTGACCACATCCCCGACGACACGGCCGGGCGCACCCGGTCCGCCCGCGACGATCGATCGTCACGCACGGCCGGGCGCGCCCTGACACGCGGTCGGTCAGCGGAAGCAGTGGGGCACCGGCACCCGGCTGCCCACGCAGTTGGTGGGCTCGTTGCCGGCGACGACGCTCTCGTCGTCGACGCGTACCCGCGCCTGCTGGGCGAAGATGCCACCCGGCCGGGCCGACGCGTTGTTGCCCACCACCTTGCTCGTGTAGATCGAGACCTGACCGGCCGTGGCGTGGATGCCGCCGCCCGTCGACTTGGCGCCGACCGCCCCGTTGCGGGCCACGTCGCTGCCGCGGACCAGCAGGTTGGACTTCTCGGCGTAGATGCCGCCGCCGAGGCCGTGGGTGGTGTTGCCGGCGACCACGCTGTCGTCCAGCGGGAGCAGCCCCTGGACGGTCGAGATTCCGCCGCCCTTCAGGGTGGAGGTGTTGTCGCGGATCGTCATCCCGCGCAGCACGATGACGGCGTCGGAGTTCGCGATGCCGCCGCCGACCTGGGCGGTGTTGCCGAGCACCGCGCTGTCCAGCACCTTGGTCCGGGCCGAGAAGCTCGCGATGCCGCCGCCCTGTGCGGCGCTGTTCTGCACGAAGGTCGTGTTCTCCACGTCCGCCGCGCCCCGGTAGTTGCCGAGCCCACCGCCGTAGCCGTTGGCGCTGTTGTGGTGGAACTGCGACCCCCGCAGCGTCAGCACGCCACCGTTGAGCAGGCCCCCGCCCTTGCCCGCGGTGCCGGCCGCGCTGTTGCCGATGAACCTGCTGTCGGTGGCCACGAGGTTCCCGTCGTTGAAGATCCCGCCACCGCCACCCTCGGCGGACAGCGACGTGCTGCCGACGACGGTGACGCGTTCGACGACGGCGGTCGCCCCGTGCACGATGTGCACGGCGCCGCCCTCGATCTTCGAGCGGCCGTTGCGGAGTTCGACGTCGCGCAGGAACAGTTCCCCGCCGTCGCGGACGGTGAAGAAGCGGAAGTCCTCGGCGTGCACGTCGCGTTCGATGGTCGCCCCGGCGCCGTCGATGGTGATGGGTTGGTAGATCACCGGCAGGCCGGCCTTGTCGTCGGCCGGGTTGCGCGGGGGCGCCTCGGCGTCGCCCGGTGTCTCGGCCGCGTCGGCCGCCTCCCGCGCGTCCCGGATCCCGCCGTCGTAGTCGTCGGGCTGCACGAACGCCTGGGTCAGCGTGTAGGTGCACTTCGACGCCAGCCGCAGGGAACCGCCGCCCTCGGCGTTGGCCTTCACGAGCGCCGCCACGAGCCGGCCCGCGTCGCACGGCACCTCCACCACCGGGTGGCGGCCGGTTCCGGGGCCGTCCCCGTGCCCGCGCGGCGCGCCGGCGGCGTCCCGGCCGTCACCGTCGCGCCCGTCCGGGCGGCCGGCGCCGTCGCCGGCCGGCTCACGCGCGTCGGCGCCCCCGCGCCGGTCCCCGTCCGCGTCGTCCCCCCGCTGCACACCGGCCGTCGGGAACGGGTCGAGCAGGGACGTCGCCCCCACGGCGGCGCCGGCCGCGCCCGCCGCGCCCACCACGAGGCTGCCCGCCAGCAACCCGCCGGCTAAGAACCACCGGGACCGCCGTCTGGGTCGTCCTACCCGCCGGCCCTGTTGGTACGTCGACATCGTCTCCTGCCTCTCCTGGCTGCCTGCACGGCCGCGTCCGAACCGGACGCGGGGTGGACGACGGATCGCCGGCCACCAGACGTCACGATACGGGCGCAATACGGACAATCAGGCCGTGAACGTGAACAACCTTGCCATTCACCTTCTCGGGAGAGGCGCGAGGAACGGCCGGTGGGACCGGCGTGACGGGCGGGACCGGCGGGGTCAGCCGCCCACGTGGATGCCGGGCCGGCGGGCCGGGTCGGGTTCGCTGCGGCGGATGATCTCCCGGACGACGGGCGGCGTGTCGCCCCGGCCCAGGATCAGGTAGCGCAGCAGGTGGGCGATGGGACTCCCCTCCGACCACTCGAAGTGGGCGTGCGGCCGTACGCCGGTCACGTCGCGCAACGCCAGCAGGATCGCCGCGATGGCGTTCGGCGCCGCCGGGCTGCTGGCCCGCAGCACCCGGAACCCGCCCACCTCGACCCCGTGCACCCGCAGCACCTGGCTGAACTCGGAGGGGTCGATCACGTCGATCTCGAGGAACAGCACGTCCGCCGCGCCGGGCACCGGGTTCATGGCCCGCTGGGCGCGCTCCTTGAGCGTGTACTCCTTCGCGGCACCGCCCTTGCGCTTGTTGGCGATGAGGTGCAGCCGGCCGTCGTGCGCCAGCGACTCGGCGATGAACCGCCGGGCCGGCTCGTCGAACTCGATCCGCTCCGCCCGCAGCTCGGTGGTACGGGTGACCCGGGAGACGAGCGAGACCACGATGATCCCCAGGATGAACAGGCCCGAGATGGTGATGCCGTCCGGGTGGTTGAGGACGTTGTCGCCCAGTGCGTACAGCAGCACGAGGGTGAGCACGCTGAAGCCGGCGGTGGCGACGCGCCGCCGGTGCCGCAGTGCCGAGATGGTGACCGCGACCGCACCGGAGACCATCATGGCGAGGATCCCGGTGGCGTACGCGCCTGCCTGCGCGTTGACGTCGGCCCGGAACGCGAGCGTGATCGCGACGCTCACCAGGGTGTAGACCAGCACGACCGGGCGCACGGCCCGCCCCCACTCGGGAGCCATGCCGTACGAGGGCAGGTAGCGCGGCACGATGTTGATGAGCCCGGCCATCGCCGAGGCGCCCGCGAACCACAGGATCAGCACGCTGCTGACGTCGTAGACGGTGCCGAAGCCCTCGCCCAGGTCGGCGTGCGCCAGGAAGGCCAGCGCCCGGCCGTTGGCCGCGCCGCCCGGACCGAACTCCTCCGGCGGGATCAGCACGGTGGTCACGAACGTGGTCAGCAGCAGGTACACCGACATGATCACGGCGGCGGCGGTGAGCAGCCGCCGCGTGTTGCGGATCCGGGCGGCCAGCCGGGCCTCCCGGTCCGGCCCCTTGCCGGCGACCAGCGGCATCATGCTCACGCCGGTCTCGAACCCGGAGAGCCCCAGCACGAGCAGCGGGAAGGCGAGCGCCGCGGTCAGCACGACGTCACCCGGCCCGCCCACCCCGCCCAACCGGTCGCCCCAGTCCGCGAGCGCGCCCGGGTCGTCCAGGATCCGGGTCATCGCCACCGCCACCACGATCGCGTTCAGCGCCAGGAACACGGTCACCAGCGGGATGGCCACCGCCACCGCCTCGCGGAACCCGAGCAGGAACACCCCGCCGAGGACGAGCAGCAGCGCCACCGTGACCGCCACGGCGACGCCTTGCCCGTGGAAGCCCTCGGGCAGGTACGGGTTCTCCAGCAGGTGCACCGTCGCGTCGGCCGCCGAGAGCGTGATCGTGATGATCCAGGAGGTGGCCACGAAACCGAGCAGCACGAGCACGAAGATCTTGCCCCGCCAGAACGGCAGCAGCCGCTCGAGCATCGCCACCGACCCCTGCCCGTGCGGGCTCTCCCGTGCCACCCGCCGGTACATGGGCAGCATCCCGAACAGGGTCAGCGCGACGATCAGCAACGTCGCCAGCGGCGAGAGCGCGCCGGCCGCCACGGCGGCGATCCCCGGCAGGTAGGACAGCGTGGAGAAGTAGTCCACGCCGGTGAGGCACATGACCTGCCACCACGGGTGCGCGCGGGTCTGCCCCTCGGCCGCCTCCGGGCCGACCGGCTGCACCCGGTGCCGGAAGAGCCACCGGTTCAGCCGGCCGGGCGGTGGCGCGGGACGTACCGGGCTCGCCACCCGCTCGGGGACGACGACCCGGCGACCGGAGGGCTCCGGGCGGGTCGGGTCACGGGCCGCCCGCAGCGCCGGCCCGGGCCCGTTCGACCGGCGGCGCCCCTGCGCCCGTCGCGGCTTCGCCCCGTGCTCGTCAGCCATGTCCCCGTCCCGCGTCCAGAACTCCTGCCCCGACCGTAGGTGCTGCCGCGACCGCCACCGGACGGAACCGGCGGTTCTACCGCCGTGGACGTCCCGCGGGCGCGGCGCGGGACGGGGAGCGCCGCCGGCTCACCGGGTGCCGCCGGAGCGGGTCGGGCGCGGGGCCGCGCCGCCCGGCCGCGCCGGGGCGGGTCGGGCGGGCCGGGGTCGGGCGACCGGTGGCCGCCGGGTGGGGAGCGTCATGGCCCGCGCGTACCCGGTGCGGGCCGCCCGACACCCGCCGGCGGCGCGGGCCTCCCTCCGGTGCCGAGGAACCGGCAACGGCAGGGGCGCCGCCCCCGTCCGGGGAGCACTGCCCGCTCCCCCGGGGGCACGTGCGCGGCGAGGCGGCGTGCCCCCGGCCACCACCCCGCCGCCGTACCCTGCCCGGTCAGCCGCCGCCGTGCCGTACCCCCGGACGCGCCGCGCCGTGCCGTACCCCCGGACGCGCCGCGCCGCCGGTTCCCCCCGAACCGGCGGCGCTTCC
This sequence comes from Micromonospora globbae, assembly GCF_036184225.1. Taxonomy (NCBI): domain Bacteria; kingdom Bacillati; phylum Actinomycetota; class Actinomycetes; order Micromonosporales; family Micromonosporaceae; genus Micromonospora; species Micromonospora globbae. The sequence continues at coordinate 1,434,585 of NZ_CP108084.1, read as the reverse complement.
CCCGCGTCGGTGACACGTCCCCGCGTTCCGCCCCCCGGACGGAACGCGGGGACCCCCCGTCCCGGCTACTGCAGGAACGCCCCGAGGGGCGACAGCAGCAGCCGGCCGAGCGCCGCCGCCGTGGAGTCCAGCCGGCTGCGCTCGCGCTCGTGGGCGGTCGGATCGTGCCGGCACCGCCAGATCTTCTGCGCGTTACGCCAGGCGACGTCGCGCGTGTACTCGACCAGCTCCCCCTGGTACCAGTCGTCGATCTCGCCGTTGAGCATGTCGATGAGCAGCTGCCAGCGCTCCAGGTAGCCCCGGCGAAGCCCCGGGATCTTCTCGGCGAAGATGTTGTTGATCTCGAGGTAGTCGCGGTGCTGGTCGCTGCCGTCGACCGGTTCGGATTCGAGGTGGTCGAACGTGGTGACCAGGGCGAACGGCAGGTCGAAGTTGATGTGCGCGTTCACCCCGGCGGCCGCCGACGGCAGCGGCCGCGCGTCCGGGCCGCGCATCCGCTCGAAGAGGCAGGACCACGCCTTCGGGGTGCCGGGGCTGGAGTCGGTCCACAGGCGGAGGGCGTCGAAGTAGCGGGCCGCGAACTCGACGTCCAGCCGGGACAGGAAGACGGGGTCGACGAAGCGGTCGTCGTACAGGCCGTCGAGGACCGTGGTGGTGATGGTCAGGTAGAGCTTGTTGAAGTCGGCCAGCGGGCAGCTGTCCAGCAGCGGAGGGAGCCGGACCAGCAGGTCCTGCAGCTTCGTGAGGTGGTCGACCACGGCCGGCACGTCAGCGGGGTGATCGGCGAGCAGGTCGACGATGTCCCGGTGCACGGGGCCCCAGACCGGTTCGGTCATCTCTCCTCCACAGTGGTCCCCGGCACGACGTGCCGGCGGCGACAGGGCACAGCCTTGCAGCCGCCGCTGTCCGCCGGATCAGTAGAACGACGTATACGTCGCGTACGCCGGGCGGGTCAGCCGCGCCGGTTCCGCAGGTAGATGGCGCTGGCCTGGACGCGGGTGCGCACCTGGAGCTTGTCGAAGATGTGCGACACGTGCACCCCGATGGTCCGCTCGCTGATGAACAGCCGCTGGCCGATCTCCCGGTTGGTCAGCCCCTCGGCCACGGCGGCGAGCACCTCGCGTTCCCGCGCCGTGAGCGCCGCCAGCTCGTCGGCGCCGGCGACCTCCGCCGCGGCGTCCCGCCCACGCGCGGGCTCCCGCTCCTCCAGCGACACGCGCGCCCGGGTGGCCAGCGTCCGGATCTCCGAGGTCAATGGCACGGCCCCGAGCCCCTGCGCCGTCCGGTACGCCTCGCGCAGCAGCTTGCCGGCGGTCGCCACCCGGCTGCGCCGGGCCAGCAGCGCCTCGGCCTGCCGCAGCCGCGAGTACGCCGCGGGGTAGGGGTGGTTGCGCCGGTCCCACTCGGCCACCGACCGGGCCCACAGGTCCGGGTCGTTGCCGTCGAGCCGGCCCACCTCGGCGTCGCAGAGCGCCAGGAACCCGTCGACGACGTCGCGTACCGGGCGGGCGGCCTTCTCGCTCTTGCGGGCCACCCGTTCGGCCACGTCCCGCAGCCGCCGCACCGCCGTCTCGTCGACCGCGACGGTGCGGCTGGCGTGCGCCTCCGCCTCGGCGCGCAGACCGTGCCAGACCAGCGCGGCGAGGATCCCCACGTCGTCGGAGCGGCTCTCGGTCAGGCCGCGCTGCACGGCCTGCCGCGCCAGGTCGTGCCGCCCCTGCCACATCGCGAGGCCGGCGCGCAGCGTCAGCAGCGGGATGACGTGGCGGGCGCCGCCACCGGCGAGCACGGTGGCCACCGCGTCGAGGTCGCGGTCGGCCGCCTCGATGTCGCCGTAGCCGACGGAGAGCCGGCAGCGGGCCAGCAGCAGTTCGACGGCGTCGGCGCCGGACGGGCGGTGCCGCAGCGCGGCCGCCACGACCTTCTCCGCCTCCGCCCACTGGCCCACCCGGAACAGCCCGTTGGTCGCGATGGCCAGCAGCCGCGTCTCGTACGTGCGGCCGAGCCCCAGCTCGGCGACCCGCTCGGCGCCCCGGCGGGCCACCACGACGCCCTCTTCGAGGATGTTCAGCGGGCCCGTCAGCAGCTCGGCCAGGTGCAGGTACGCGCAGGCCACGTCCTCCGGCCGGCCGGCCCGCTCGGCGATGTCCAGCGCGCGGCGCACCACCGCCAGGCCGGCGTCCGGATCCTCCAGGTACGCCTCGCTGAAGCCCAGCGCGGCGCTCGCGAGCACCACCTCCGAGGTGGAGCCGTCCACCGCGGCGGCCAGCTCCAGCGCCTCCCGGGCGCGGCGACCCGCGTCGGCGTACCGGCCGAGGTGCAGCAGCAGCTCGGCCAGGTGCGCGGCGGCGGTCGCCCGCTCCCGCGGGGTGCAGTCGTCGGCCTCCAGGGCGCGCCGGTACTCCGTCTCCGCGAGCGCGGACCGGCCGGCGGCCGCGAGGTAGCGCGCCCGGCGGATGTGCAGGGCGCACGCCGACATGCCACCCGCGCGGGCCAGTTCCTCCAGCAGGGTGAGCGCCCGGGCGTGCTCGCCACAGTGGTGGGCCGCCTCGGCGGCGCGACCGAGCAGGTCGGCCCGGTCCACGGCGCGCGCGCCGACGGCCGGGCTGTCGGCCAGCTGCAGCGCCGCCGACCAGTGCCGGTGCGCCTCGGCGTAGCCGTGCAGCCGCTCGGCCTCCTGCGCGGCGGCCACCGCGGCCGGCAGCGCCCGGACCGGCTCGCCGGCCAGTCGCCAGTGGTGGGCCAGCCGGGCCTGGTGCAGCTCGGCCTCCGCCGAGGTCAACGCCTCGGCGTAGCGGCGGTGCAGCGCCGCGCGCTCGGCCGGCAGCAGCTCGTTCTCCAGCACCTCGGCCACGAGGCGGTGGCGCAGCCGGTAGCCGTCGTCCGCCCCGACCAGGAGCCGGTGCGCGACGCCCGCCCGGACGGCCTCGATGAGCTCGGTCTCCGGCAGCCCCACCACCCGGGCCAGCAGCCAGTGCTCCACCGGCTCGACGCCGGCGGCGACGGCGTGGACCACGGCGTGCGCGGGCTGGGGCAGGGCGTCCACCCGGGCCAGGAAGATCTCCCGCAGCGTGTCGGAGAGGCCGTCGCGGCCGTCGCGCAGGTCGCGGGCCAGCTCCTCGATGACGAACGGGTTGCCGCCGCTGCGCTGCCAGATCTGCTCGGCCGCCTCCGGCGTCAGCGGCCGGCCGACCACCTCGGCGGCGAGCTGCTCGGTGGCCGCCCGGTCCAGCGGGGCCAGGTCGAGCACGCGTACGGACCGCAGCCGGCGCAGCTCGGTGAGCACCCGGCGCAGCGGGTGCGCGCCCTGCAACGACTCCGCCCGGACGGCGGCCAGCACCGAGAGCTGGAGGTCGCCGAGGCCCGCGAGCAGGTACAGCAGCAGCTGCCGGGTGCTGCGGTCGACCCACTGGAGGTCGTCGAGGACCAGCACCAGCGGACGGCCCTCGGCGATGAGGTGCAGGCCGCGGGAGACCCGCTCCAGCAGCGCGCCCGCGCCGTCCGGCCCGGCGGTCTCCTCGGCGAACATGCGCAGCAGCGCGCGCACGGCCGACGACGTGCGGGTGTGCGAGGTGGACAGTTCCGCGTCGAAGCGGCGCAGCGCCTGCAGCAGGGGATGCAACGGGGAGGCGTCGCCGATGTCCAGGCAGGTGCCGGTGAGGACCACGGCGCCGGCGTCGCGCAGGTGCGTGCCCACCTCGCGCAGCAGCCGGGTCTTGCCCACCCCGCTCTCGCCGGTGAGGAAGACCGCGGCGGTGTGCCCCTGCGCGACGTCGTCGAGCAGGGCCGACCGGACCGACTTCAGCAGGTCGGCCCGGCCGACGAGCGGTGCCGTGTCCACATCGCTGGCCATGGCACGCAGCCTAGTCACAGGCCCCCGCACCGTTCTACGTCCGTTTCCCCCATGTGGTACTCCTCGCGTCGACATTGCGACCGAAGGTTGCGCGCGGCCGACATACGTCGTCCTACGGATCCCCGGTCGGCGCGGGAGTGCGAGTCTCCGAGGGTCATCAGCCGCCAACCGGGGGGAAGGGCAGGTGCGAGGCCATGTCCACGTTCGTCGCTGCCGCGCCGCGGGTCCCGTCGCCACGCTGGCCCGTGCCCGAGGAGAGGCGCACGGTCACCGTGCTGTTCGCCGACATCGTCGGGTCGACGGCGCTGGTGGACCGGCTGGACCCGGAGGACGTACGCGCCGTGCAGCGGGCGTACTTCGACACCGTGGCGGGAGTGCTGCGCCGCTGGCACGGCGTGGTGGAGAAGTACATCGGCGACGCGGTGATGGCACTCTTCGGCGCCCGCGAGTCCGACGGGTTCGACGCGTACCGCGCGGTCCGGGCGGGGCTGGAGATCCAGCGGGAGCTGGACCGGCGGCCGCTGCCGGGAGGGGCCACCCTGCGGGTCCGGGTCGGCGTGGCCACCGGCGAGGCCGTGGTCGACCTGGGCGCGGCGCGCGACGGCGGGCACGGCGCCGCGAGCGGCGCGGTCATCACGACCGCGGCACGCCTCCAGGAGTACGCCCCGCCGGGCGCGGTCGTCTGCTGCGCGGCCACCCACCGGGCCACCGCGGGGACGGTGACCTACCGGCGGCTCACCCCGGTCACGGTGGCGGGCCGGGTGCCCCCCGTGGGCGTCTGGCACGCGGTCGGGCCGGCCGGGCCGGCGGCCGTACGCCACGACGCCCCGCTCGTGGGGCGCCGGCGCGAGCTGGCCGGCGCCCGGGACCGGATCCTGCGCGCCGTGCGCGACCGCAGCCCGCGGTGGGTGTCGGTGGTGGGCCCTGCCGGGAGCGGCCGCAGCCGGCTGCTGCACGACCTGGTCCGGTCGCTCGACGCCGTCGACGGGACGCCGGTCCGCTGGTGCGTGGCGTCCTGCCCGCCGTACCCGGACGAGCCGCTGGCCCCGGTCGCGCAGCTGCTGCGCGCGCTCGCCGGCTCCGGCGCGCCGGGCGCCGGGTGGGCCGGCACCCTGGCCGGGCTGCTCCCGCCGGCCCGGCTGGCGACCGCCCTGCCGGCGCTGGAACGGCTGCTCGACGTGCCCGACGGCCAGGCCACGGCGGGCGCCGCCTGGTGCCAGGAGCTGCTGCTGCGGGTGGCGGCCCGCGGTCCCGTGGTGGTGGCGGTCGACGACCTGGACCGGGCCGCGCCCGCGGTCGACCGGTTCCTGCACTCGCTGTTCGTCGCGGCGGCCGCGCGGGGGCTGCCGCTGGCCGTGGTGACGCTGCACCGGCCCGACCGGGCCGACGTGCTGCCCGTGGCCGCACAGCGGCACCACCGGGTGCCGCTGCGCCCGCTCACCCCCGTGCAGACCGGCCGGCTGCTGCGCCACCTGCTGATCCGCGCCGAGCAGCCGCTGCGCCTGGTCACCCGCCTGCTCCCGCTGGTCGGGGGCCACCCCGGCCACGCCGCCGCATACGTGGGGGCGCTCGCCGACGGCGACGACCGGACGCTGCCACCGCTGCCGGAGGCCCTGCGCCGCGCGGTCGGGGCCGAGCTGGACCGGCTCGACGGTCCACACCGGGCGGTGCTGATGGCCGCCGCCGTCCTGCCTCCCGGGTTCACCGCGGACGAGGTGGCGCGGGTGCTCGACTGGCCGGCCGAGCGGTTGCCGCCGGCGCTGGCCGCCCTGGTCGCCGCCGGTCTCCTGGTCCCCCATCCCGCGGGTGGGCACGCGCTGGCGTCGCCCGCGCTGCGCCGGGTCGCCGCCGACCGGCTGCCCCGCCGGTTCCGGGCCACGTTCGGTCAGCGGGCCGTCGACGTGGTGCTGTCCCACCGCCTCCGCCGCCTCGACCCGGTCGGCGGCCCGGCGGCGGCGCCCGCCCGGCCCGCCCGCCGGCACGTGCCGCCCGTCCACCCGGTCGCGGCCGTCCCCGCGCCGGCGGCCGTGGTTCCCGGACCGAGGGACGCGCCGCCCGGGGCACCCGCCGTACGCCAGGCGGCGCCGCCACCGCGGGTCCGGTCCCTCGACGCGATGCCGTTCAACGGCCGCTACCCGGCGGCCGGCAGCGGGACGCCCGGGATCGACCGGTCCGCGCCGGGCCGCTGGCACGGCGCCGGACCGGCCCCGGAGCCGCCCGGCCCGATCGCAGCCGGGCGCGGCACTCACCCGCCGGCGCGGGGCACGGGACGCGACCCGGCGTCGAGCGGCACGGCCCGGGACGCGCCGGCCGGGGACGCCGTGCGGGCGCCGACCGGCGCCGCGCAGCCGCCCGTACGGCCCACCGTTGCGCTCGACCCGTCGGACACCGGACCGGCAGTGGAACCGGCGGCGGCCGCCGCCTGACCGGCACCCGACGACAGCGGAGTCGCCGGTCGGGGCGCCGGCGTCAACGGCCGGCGAGGAAGGCGAGGACGCGGGCCCAGGTCGCCACGGACGCGACCGGGTCGTGGTCGGCCACGTCCGGGTCGGTGAACAGGTGTCCGGCGCCCGGGTAGCGGTGCACCTCCAGCGCGGCCCCCGCCCCGGTCATCGCCCGCCGCCACTCGTCGACCTCCTCCGGCGGCTCGTACGGGTCCGGCTCGGCGAGGTGCAGCTGCACCGGCAGCCCGGGCCGGACGGTCGCCGGGTCGCCACCGGTGCCGTGCAGGAGCAGCAGCCCCGCCGCGTCCGGGCGGTCGGCGAGCACGGCGCCGGCCACCCCGGCGCCCATGGAGAAGCCGCCCAGCACCGTCTCCGGCGGCAGCGACGCCACGGCGGCCCGGGCCCGGTCGAGCACCGCGTCCTCGCCGACCTTCCCCAGCAGGGCGAAGCCCTCCTCGACGGTCCCGGCGGCGGGCACGCCGTAGAGGTCGGGGACGGTGACCTCGTGGCCGGCGGCGCGGAGCCGGTCGGCGGCGGCCAGGGTCGCCGGACGCAACCCGTACACGGAGTGGAAGAGCACGACGTGTCCCATCCGGACATCCTGCCGCATTCCGGCCGTCGCGCCGGGGACGCCGGGCCGCGGGACGGGCGCGGACGCCCGTGCGGCCCGGCCGCCAGGTCCACGGTCGTCGGTCCCAGGTCGCCAGGTCGCGGTCGCCAGGTCGCGGGTCGTCGCGCCCCGGCGCGTCCTCGGCGGTCAGCGCAGCGCTTCGAGCCGGCCGACCAGCGTGGCGGGGTCGGGCATCGCGGCGATCTCGTCGCCGACCTCCCGCGCCGCCCGGCGCAGCGCCGGGTCGTCGACCAGCCGGGTGAGCGCCTCCGCGGTGATCTCCTTCGGGGCGAGCGCGAGACCGGCTCCCCGGCGCGCCACCAGGTCCGCGTTGTGCCGCCGGTCGCCGGGGCCGGGGGTGGCCAGCTGCGGCACCCCGGCGGCGAGGGCGTGGTAGACGCTGCCGGCGCCGCCGTGGTGCACCAGGGCCGCGCTGGCCGGCAGCGCGGCGGGCAGCGGGATCCAACCGACCGTCCGGACGTTTGGCGGCAGTGCCCTGCCGGCCAACCGGCGGTCGGGGCGCACCAGCACGAACTCGGCGTCGACGCGGGCGGCCGCGGCCACCACGGCGCCCATCGGCCCGCCGCCGCCCGGCCCGGTGAGCGTGCTGCGGCTCACGAGCACGCGGGGTCGCTCGCCCGGCTCGCGCAGCCAGTCCGGCAGCTCGCCGCCGCCGAGGTAGGCGCCGTAGCGCATCGGCCAGCCGTCCTGCGCGAGCACGCTGGGCGGGGCGACGGCGATGGCGGCGGCCGGCGGCGGCAGCGCGGCGACACCGTGGCGGCGCAGCGCGCCGGTGAGCCGGGCGGTGGTCGCGCGGACCAGCTCCCGGCCGTCGAAGAGGGCGTTCTCCTGGCGTACGGCCGGCACGCCGAGGCGGGCCGCGGCCACCGCGCCGGCCACCGCGAACGGCTCGTGCAGCACCAGGTCGGGCCGCCACGCCGTGGCCAGCGCGACCACCGGATCGGTGAGCCGGTCGTTGAGCGCGCCGAAGAGCAGGCCCGCGCCCCGGGTGCCGGCCGTCCCGGCCAGCTCGGCCCGCGCGACGAGCGGGTGGCGGAGCAGGACGCCACGGGCGATCCGCCCGAAGTCGAACCCCGGCGCGACGTCGCGCACCGGGAGGCCGGAGCCGGCCACCGCCATCCCCTCGCCGCCGGTGGCGACCAGCACCTCGTGCCCGGCCTCGCGCAGCGCCAGCGCGAGCGGCACCAGCGGGAAGACGTGACCGACCAGCGGCGCGGAGACCACCAGGACGCGCATGCGGCGATCCTATGCGGACGGTCGGTGACGGGGGATCCCGCGCGCGGCGGGTCAGCGGCCGGCGGTCGCGTCGGCCGGGGCGCCGTCGGCGCGGGACCGGTCGGCGAGCGTACGGCTGCGGCCCCGGAACTCGGCGACCACCGCGCCGTCGTCGCGGGTGACCGTGACGTCGTAGATGCCGCTGCGGCCGTACCGGGTGCGCTCGGTGGCCCGCGCGGTCAGGACGTCACCGGCGCGTACCGGCCGGACGAAGCTGATCTCGCCCCCGGCCGCGACGGTCACCGGCCCCCAGCTGTTGCACGCCAGCGCGAACGCGGTGTCGGCCAGCAGGAACACGAAGCCGCCGTGCGCGATGGCGTGGCCGTTGAGCATGGCCTCGGTCACCGGCATCCGCGCCACGGCGGCGCCGTCGGCGGCCTCGACGAGTTCGATGCCGAGCCCGCGCGAGGCCACGTCGGCGTCGAACATGTCGTGCGCGGCGTTGCGCTCGTTCCCCACGTCAGCCCGCCCGCCGCTGGTCGACGATGCGCCGCATCTTGCCCATCGAGCGCTCCACCCCGTCCGGGGCGATCACCTCGACCCCCACGCTCACCCCGATGGTGTTCTTCACGAGGCCCACCAGCGCGGCGCCGGCCCGCTCGGCGGCGTCCACGGCCACGCCGGCCCGCCGTTCGACCCGCACCGTGAGGGTGTCCATCCGCCCCTGCCGGTCGAGCACGCACTGGAAGTGCGGGGAGAGTTCGGGCGTACGCAAGATCAGCTCCTCGATCTGGGTCGGGAACACGTTCACCCCGCGCACGATCATCATGTCGTCGGTCCGCCCGGTGATCTTCTCGATGCGGCGCATCGGGCGGGCGGTGCCCGGCAGCAGGCGGGTCAGGTCGCGGGTGCGGTAGCGCACGACCGGCATCGCCTCCTTGGTGAGCGAGGTGAGGACCAGCTCACCCCGCTCGCCGTCGGGCAGCACCTCGCCGGTGACCGGGTCGATGATCTCCGGGTAGAAGTGGTCCTCCCACAGGTGCAGACCGTCCTTGGTCTCCACGCACTCGGTGGCGACGCCGGGGCCCATCACCTCGGAGAGCCCGTAGATGTCCAGGGCGTGCATGTCGAGCCGCTGCTCCATCTCCCGGCGCATGTCCTCGGTCCACGGCTCGGCGCCGAAGATGCCGATCTGCAACGAGGTCGTCCGCGGGTCGACGCCCTGCCGCTGCATCTCGTCGATGATGGCGAGCATGTAGCTGGGGGTGACCATGATGATCTCGGGTTCGAAGTCGCGGATCAGCATCACCTGCCGCTCGGTCATGCCGCCCGAGACGGGGATGACCGTGCAGCCCAGCTCCTCGGCGCCGTAGTGCGCGCCGAGGCCGCCGGTGAACAGGCCGTAGCCGTACGCGACGTGCACCCGGTCGCCCGGCCGGCCGCCGGAGGCGCGGATCGACCGCGCCATCAGCCGGGCCCACGTGGTCAGGTCGTCGCGGGTGTAGCCGACGACGGTGGGCCGGCCGGTGGTGCCGGAGGAGGCGTGCACCCGGGCGATCCGCTCGCGGGGCACCGCGAACATGCCGAACGGGTAGTTCTCCCGCAGCTCCGCCTTGCCGGTGAACGGGAACCGGGCCAGGTCGCCGAGGTCCCGGCAGTCGTCGGGATGCACGCCGGCGGCCTCGAACGCCCGCCGGTAGTGCCGCACGTTGTCGTACGCGTGCCGCAGCGACCAGCGCAGCCGCTCGAGCTGCAGCGCGCGCAGCTCGTCCACGCTGGCCCGCTCGATCGGCTCCAGGTCCTCGGGTCGAGGGGTCCGGTCCTGCATCGGCTGCCTCCTGTCCACCCGCCGTCACGGCCGGGTCCGTGCTCGCTGACCCGGTACCGTACGCCCGCGCCGGGACGCCCGTGCCGGGGGGCGGACGGCCGTTTTCGCCGGCGGACCGGTCAGGCGGCCGGTTGCGGTGCCCCGTCCGGGTTCTCCGGGTCCATCCCCCGCTCGCGCAGCAGCGCGTCGAGCTTCGCCTCGATCCGCTCGTCGGACTCCCGGGACTGGGAGGAGCCCCAGTAGTAGAAGAGGGCGAGGCCGGCCGCCTGCCAGACGAGCTGGAGGAACTCCGACTGCCAGTTCTCCAGGGTCGACGCGAAGAACTGCGGCAGGAACTCGGTCCAGGCGAAGGACTGCCCGTGCTGGCTCGCCTCGTTGCTCTCCACGGCCATCTGGAACACGAACTGGCCGATCCAGGAGACGAGGAACAGGGCGCCCGTGACGAGCGCGAACGCGTACGCCTTGGGCCAGCGCGGCTTGCGGAAGGGCGGCCCGGAGCGGCGGCCGGAGCCCTCCCGTCCCGATGTGTGGCCGGACGCCCGGCCGGTCGACGTGGTGGTCTGCGCCATCACGAACCCCCCTCTTCGACGATCCTGGCCGGGCATGTGCCCCGGGCCGGCGACGGCGAAACGGCGGGTCGGCGTGGCGCGGGCGCGGTGGTCAGCCCGGGGGTCGGCGTGGCGCGGGCGCGGTGGTCAGCCAGGGGGGTCGGCGCGGCGGTCAGCCGGGGGTCGGCAGCCGGTGCAGCGCGTCGACGAGGGGAGCGAGTTCCGGGGTCGCCTCGGCCTCGGCCAGCGCGTCGGCGAGCACCCGGTCGTGGGTGGGCCGGGCGCGGGCGAGCAGCTCGCACCCGGCCGGGGTCAGCTCGGTGTAGATGCCGCGCCGGTCGTCGGCGCAGAGGACCCGGGTGAGCAGCCCCCGCTCCTCCAGCCGGGTGACGAGGCGGGTGGTGGCGCTGCCCGAGAGCGCCGCGGCCCGGGCGAGCTGGCGCATGCGCATGTGCCAGCCGTGCTGCCGGGAGAGCGCGTCGAGCACCGTGTACTCGACCACGGAGAGGTCGTGCTCGGCCTGCAACGCCCGCTCCAGAGCCGTCTCGATGAGCCCGTGCAGGGCGGCGAGCGTACGCCAGCCCTGCGCGCGGATCTCCACGGCGTCGTCGGCGATGCCCATGCCGCCACCTCCCGTGATGCGGATCGCTCGCCAGGCTAGCACGCTTGCGCAGGTATGAAGCGCGTGCAACTATCTCGTTGTCCACGCGTGTAGTTGCACACGCCTGCAATCTTGTTCCTCGACGGGATGGACCATGTCCGTACGTTCCCAGTCCCTGCCCGGTGGCCTGCTCGCGCTGGCCATCGGCGCCTTCGGCATCGGGCTCACCGAGTTCGTGATCATGGGCCTGCTGCCCGAGGTCGCCGCCGACTTCGCCGTCAGCGAGCCGGTCGCCGGCTGGCTGATCTCCGGCTACGCCCTGAGCGTCGCCGTCGGCGGGGTGGCCCTGACCGCCGCCGTCACCCGCCTGCCCCGCAAGCAGGTGCTGCTCGGCCTCATGGTGCTCTTCATCGTCGGCAACCTGCTCTCCGCCGTCGCCGGCGACTACCCGACGATGATGGTCGGCCGCGTCGTCGCCGCGCTCTGCCACGGCGCCTTCTTCGGCATCGGCGCGGTGGTCGCCGCCGGGCTGGTCGCCCCCGCACGCCGGGCGGGCGCCATCGCGCTGATGTTCGCCGGGCTGACCATCGCCAACGTGCTCGGGGTGCCGTTCGGCACGCTGCTGGGCCAGCACCTCGGCTGGCGCTCGACGTTCTGGGCGATCACCGGCATCGGGGTGGTCGCGCTGATCGGCCTGGCCGCGCTCGTACCGGCCCGCGCGAGCGCCGACGCTCCGGCCGGCGGGCTCCGCGGCGAGCTGCGCGCCTTCACCCACCCGCAGGTCTGGCTCTCGCTGGTGATCACCGTCCTCGGCTTCGGCGGCATGTTCGGCGCCTTCACCTACATCGCGTTCACCCTCACCGAGGTGAGCGGGTTCGCCTCGGGCGCCGTGCCGTGGCTGCTGGTGCTCTTCGGCGTGGGCCTGTTCGCCGGCAACCTGCTGGGCGGCCGGGCGGCCGACGTCTCGCTGTCGCGGACCCTCGTCGTCGTCCTGGCCGCGCTCACCGTGGTGCTGGCCGGGTTCGCCCTGACCGCCGGCAGCCGGCCGCTCACGATCGCGGCCCTGGTGCTGATGGGCGGCTTCGGTTTCGCCACCGTGCCACCGCTGCAGATGCGGATCATGCGGTACGCGAACGAGGCGCCCACCCTCGCCTCGGGCGCCAACATCGCCGCCTTCAACGTCGGCAACGCGCTCGGCGCGTGGGTCGGCGGCCTCACCATCGCGGCGGGCCTCGGCTACACCTCCCCGATCTGGGCGGGCGCCGGTCTCACCCTGGCCGGTCTCGGCGTCCTGCTCGTCGCGCTGCGCCTGGACCGGCGCCGGTCATCGCGTCCGGCGACCGAGGCGTCCCGGGAGCCGGCGACGGTGGCCTGAGCCCGCCCGACCCGCACCCGGACCGCCGTCCGAGGCTTGTTGCAAATAACTGGCAACAAGGTCTGGACGGCGGTCCGCCTGGTAACTAGCCTCATGGGGCATGAGCCCTTACATCACCGACGCGTCCGCCTGGCAGGAGAGCTGGGACCGGCAGCAGGAGGCGTACCTGCCGGACCGGGAGCACCGGTTCGCCGCCATGCTCGACGCGGTCGACGCGACCACCGACGGCGCACCCCCGCGCCTGCTCGACCTCGCCGGCGGCACCGGCACCATCTCGCTGCGCACCCTGGCCCGCTTCCCGGGCGCCGACGTGACCCTGCTCGACCTCGACCCGGCCCTGCTCGCCATCGCCGAGGCGTCCCTCGCCGGTCGCGCCACCGTCGTCACCGCCGACCTCGGCCGTCCCGACTGGGTCGCCGGGCTCCCCCACCGCGAGTACGACGCCGTCCTCACCGCCACCGCCCTGCACTGGCTGCCGGCCGACCGGCTCGCCCGCCTCTACGCCGAGATCCGTGACGTGCTGCGCCCGGGCGGCATCCTCGTCAACGCCGACCACATGCCCGACGACGCCCTGCCGGGGCTGACCAAGCGGCTCGCGGCCCGCGCCGAGGCCCGCCGCACGGCCCGGTACGCCGCCGGCGCGGCCCTGTCCTGGTCGCAGTGGTGGGAGCGGGCCGCCGCCGACCCGGCCCTCGCCCCGCTGGTCGAGCGCCGGCACGCCATCTACCCGAGCGGGCACAGCCCGGAGTGGACCCCGCCGGCGTCCTGGCACCTGACCGCCCTCACCGACGCCGGATACACCGAGGTCGGCACGCTCTGGCGCGGCGGCGCCGACGCCGCGGTCGTCGCCGTCCGCTGACCGGCCCGGCCGGCCGCGGGCCTATCCTGACCCCGCGACCCCGCACCGCCGTGCGGACGGTGGTCCCGGGCCCGGGCCCGGGCCCGGGCCCGGGCGAGGGCGACCGGCCGCGACGGCACGGGGCGGACCGCGCCGCGGGCCGGTCGCGGCGGAGACCGGGAGGGTACGGGTGGCGGACGGAGCGGGCCGGCGGGTCGACCCCGACGTCGACCTGCGGGTGCCGCGTGACCGCCGGGAGGTCGCCGCGCACCCGGCCGCCGTGCTCGGCGCGATCGCCGCGGGCGGGGTGCTCGGCGCGCTGGCGCGCGCCGGCCTCCAGGCCGCCTTCCCGCACGGCCCGGCCACCTTCGCCTGGGCGACTTTCGGCGTCAACGTGAGCGGGTGCCTGCTCATCGGCGTGCTCATGGCGGTGCTGCGGGCGGCCGGCGGCGGTCCGCCACTGGCCCGTCCGTTCCTCGGTGTCGGCGTGCTCGGCGGCTTCACCACGTTCTCGACGTACGCCGTCGACGTGCACGCGGCACTCGTCGCCGGCGCCCCCGCGACCGCGCTGGCCTACCTGGCGGCGACCGTCGTGGGGGCGCTGTTCGCCGTCTGGACCGGCGACACGCTCACCGGACGGCTGCTGTCCCGGGGTGCCCGGTGACCGTGCTCCTCGTCGCGCTGGGCGCGGCCGTCGGCGCGCCGCTGCGCTACCTCACCGACCGTGCGGTGCAGGCCCGGTTCGGCTCGGCCTTCCCCTGGGGCACGCTGACCGTCAACGTGGCCGGCTCGCTGCTGCTCGGCGCGCTGGCCGGGCTCCCGACCGGCCCGGCCGTCGGCGCGCTGCTCGGCACCGGGTTCTGTGGCGCGCTCACCACCTGGTCCACGCTGAGCTACGAGACGCTGCAACTGGCCCGGGCCGGCGGCCGACTGCCCGCTCTCGTGAACGTGCTGGGCAGCGTCGCCGCCGGCCTGGCCGCGGCCACCGTCGGCTACGCGCTCACCCGGACCCTCGCCGGCTGAGCGGCGAGCGGGGCCCATCCGTTGTGCTGGGCCCCTCGCCGACACCCTCAGTCGGCGGCGCCCCCGCCGTAGCGACGGTCGTAGCCGCGCAGCTTCCACAGCGCCACCGCGCCGACCCACGAGACCACGAAGAGCCCCACCACCACGTAGCCGAGCTGCTCGAAGTGGTCGGCGACACCGGCGTACCCGGCGAGCACCCGCACGTCCAGGTGCTCGACCAGCAGCCCGGCGCCGTAGACGCTGGCCACCACGCCGCCGACGAGCACGGTCATGCCGGTCGTGGCCAGGTTGTAGTAGAGCCGCCGGGCCGGGTGCCGGTACGCCCACGAGTACGCCCGGCTCATGAGCAGGCTGTCGGCGGTGTCCATGGCGGACATGCCGGCCGCGAACAGCAGCGGCAGCGTGAGCAGCGCCAGCACCGGCAGGCCCCCGCCGGCGGCGGTGCTGGCCGACAGGGCGAGCAGCGTGACCTCGCTGGCGGTCTCCAGGCCGAGGCCGAAGAGGAACCCGACCGGCGCCATGTGCCACGAGGAGCGCACCAGCGAGCGGGCCCGGGAACCGAGCACCCGCTGCACGAGGCCGCGGTTGAGCAGCTGGAGGTCGAGTTCCCGCTCGTCCAGCTCGCCGTGGCGCAGCCGCCGCCACAACCGGGCCAGCCCGGCGAGGACCGCCGCGTTGAGCAGCGCCACCAGCGCCAGGAACGCGGTCGCCGTGACGATCGCGACGGTCGCGCCGACCTCCCGGACGCCGGCCAGCCGGGGCCCGGTGAGGTTGGCCGAGGCGAGCCCGACCACGAGGGCCAGCAGCAGCACCACGGCGCTGTGCCCGAGCGCGAAGAAGAAGCCGACCCCGACGGGCCGCCGGCCGCGCAGCAGCATGATCCGGGTGGTGTCGTCGATCGCCGCGATGTGGTCGGCGTCGAAGGCGTGCCGCACCCCGAGCACGTACGCGAGGGTGCCCGCGCCGGCCAGCCCGCCGGCGGCCACGGGCTGGTTGTTCCAGTACAGGTAGAGGCTCCAGCCGGCGACGTGCAGCACGGCGACGGCGAGCACGATGCCGCCGAGGCGTACCCGCTCGGCGCGGCTCCACCGGCCGACCGGCGGCGCGGTGGTGAGGGTCGTCGAACTCATCGGACTCCTTCGGGGTGGTGGGGAACGCCGGACGGGCGGCGTGGTCAGCGGGCCGCCGCCTCGACCAGCCGCCGGGCGGCCCCGGGGTGGCCCGCCCAGTGCGTGTGCAGGTAGGAGGCGTGCACGAGGCCGTCGACGAAGCCGTGCGCGGCGCCGTCCCAGCGCCAGGCCGGGCGGTCGCCGTGGCGGGGATCGGTGACGGTGCGGTGGAACTCGTGGCCGCGTACCGGGTCGCCGGCGCCGGCGAGCGGCGAGTCGGCGGCGGCGACCGCCGCGCGGTAGCCGAGGGTGAGCGTGCCGGTCATCCGGGCGGCGAGGTCCAGCCGGCCGCACATGGGCACACCGTCGAGGGACCGGCCGAGGTAGAGCAGGCCGGCGCACTCGGCGACCACCGGGCCGCCGAAGCCGGCCAGCTCGGCGCGGAGCGCCGTGTTGGCGGCGAGCCGCTCGGCGTACGCCTCGGGGAAGCCGCCGCCGATCACCACGGCGCGGGTGCCGGCGGGCAGCGCCGGGTCGCGCAGCGGGTCCACGGTGACCACGCGGGCGCCGGCGGCGGTGAGCAGTTCGGCGGTCTCCGCGTACGCGAAGGTGAACGCCGGACCGCCGGCGACCGCGACCACCGGACGGGTGGTGCCGGCGGGGCCGCCGACGGCGGTGACCGGCTCCCACGCCGGCGCGGTGAGCGGCGGTGCGGTGCGCGCCAGGTCGCGCACCGCGTCGACGTCGACGGTGGACTCGACGAGGTCGGCGAGCGCGTCGACCACGGCGACGGATTCCGGCGCGCGTTCCGCGACCGGGACGAGGCCGAGGTGCCGTGCCGGCGCGGCCACCTCGGCGGTCCGGGCGAGCGCCCCCAGGACCGGCACGCCCACCTCGGCGAACGCGTCGCGCAGCAGGCGCTCGTGCCGGGGCGAGCCGACCCGGTTGAGGATCACGCCGCCGAGCCGGACGCGCGGGTCGAAGGCGGCCATGCCCAGCGCCGTCGCGGCGGCCGAACGGCCCTGGGCCGTCGTGTCCAGCACGAGCAGCACCGGGGCGTCGACCAGCCGGGCGACGTGGGCGGTGGAGGCGTACCCGCGGCGGCCGACCGCCCCGTCGTGCAGCCCCATGACGCCCTCGATGACAGCTATGTCGGCGGGGACGGGGGTGCGCGCCCCGTGCCGCAGCAGCGGCGCGATCCGCTCCTCGCCGACCAGCCACGGATCGAGGTTGCGGCCGGGACGGCCGGCCGCGAGCGCGTGGTAGCCGGGGTCGATGTAGTCGGGACCGACCTTGTGCGGGCTCACGGCGAGACCGCGGCGGCGCAGCGCGGCCAGCAGGCCGGTCGCCACCGTGGTCTTGCCGTGCCCGCTGGCCGGCGCGGCGACCACCACGCGGGGCAGCGCCCACGGCGGGGTGGGCTCCCCCGGGTGGCGGCGCGCCGCACCGGACGGCCGGGCGCGCGGCCCGGACCCGGCCGGCACGTCGGCGGACCCGGCCGGCACGTCGGCGGACCCGGCCGGCACGTCGGCGGGCCCGGGTGTCACCACTCGATGCCCTTCTGCCCCTTCTGGCCGGCGTCCATCGGGTGCTTGATCTTGGTGAGCTCGGCCACGAGGTCGGCCGCCTCGACGAGGCGGGGGTGGGCGTCCCGGCCCGTGATGACCACGTGCTGGAAGCCGGGGCGGCCGGCGAGCGTCTCGACCACCTCCTCGACGTCCACCCAGCCCCACTTCATCGGGTAGGTGAACTCGTCGAGCACGTAGAGCCCGTACCGCTGGGCGGCCAGGTCGCGCTGGATCTGCCGCCACCCCTCGAGGGCGTCGGCGGCGTGGTCGGCGCGGTCGCCCCGCTGGATCCAGGACCAGCCCTCGCCCATCTTGTGCCACGTCACCGGGGCGCCCTGGCCGGTGCGCTCGTGGACCTCGCCGAGCGCGCGGAACGCGTTCTCCTCCCCCACCCGCCACTTGGCGCTCTTGACGAACTGGAAGACGCCGATCGGCAGCCCGGCGGTCCAGGCCCGCAGCGCCAGGCCGAAGGCGGCCGTCGACTTGCCCTTCATCTGCCCGGTGTGGACGACGAGCAGCGGGCGGTTGCGGCGCTGCCGGGTGGTGAGCCCGTCGGCGGGTACGTGGGACGGCTTGCCCTGCGGCATCAGGCGACGCTCCTTCGGGTCGTCACGCCCTCGACCAACTCCGCGATCTTGCGATTTGCGCCCCTCGTTCGCCCCGATTCACCAGTTTTGTCGGGGCCGAAAGTGCAAGATCGCGGGGCGGTGGGGTGGGGGGTCGGGGTGGTCAGGGAACTGAGGGGGGTCAGGGGGGCGCGCAGGTGGGTGGCCAGGCGCTGGGCCAGGTGGAGGCGGACCGGGCCGGACTCGCAGTCCACGACGACGCACGGGGCGCCCGTGGCGGCGAGCACGGCCGCCGCCCGGTCGGCGCGCAGCAGCGGACGTTCCCCGGCCGTGGCCCGCCCATCGGTGAGCACGAGCACCAGAGGGCGGCGTCTCGGGTCGCGCAGCCGCTCCACCCGCAGCAGCTCCGCCGCGGCGAGCAGTCCCTCGGCGAGCGGCGTACGGCCGCCGGTGGGCAGCTCCGCCAGCCGGGCCGAGGCGGCGAGCACCGACGAGGTGGCCGGCAGCAGGGTCTGCGCGCCGCTCCCGCGGAACGCGACCACCGCGACCTTGTCCCGCCGCTGGTACGCGTCGGTGAGCAGCGCGAGCACCGCCCCCTTGACGGCGGACATCCGCTCCCGGGCCCCCATCGACCCGCTCGCGTCGACCACGAACAGCACCAGGTTGCCCTCGCGGCCCTCGCGCACCGCCTCGCGCAGGTCGGCCGGCCGCAGGCGCAGCGGACCACCCCGCCGGCCCCGGTCGAGCTGGTGCGGCGCGGCGGCGCGCAGGGTCGCCGGAAGGTGCAGCGCGCCCGGACGGCCGGCAGGCAGCCGGGCGCCCGTGGTGCGGCCCCGCCCGGTACGCGCCCGCGAGCGCCGGCCCGGCACGCCGTCGCCGACGCCGGGTGCGGTGAGCAGCCGCGCCCGCAACCCTCCGACGGGTACGGCCACGGAACCCGGCCGGGGCATCCCCGCGCCGGCGCCCAGCGCGCCCCGCGCCGCCCCGTTCCCGGCGGCCGGGTCGGACCCGGAGCCCGCTCCGGCGTCCCCGCCCGGGGCCGGTCCGTCCGGGCCGGACCCGCCGTCGGGGCGGCGCCGGAGGTCGGCGTCGGCGCGGTCCGGGCCGGCGTCGTCGCGCCCGGCCGGCGGCGCGCCACCGCCGCGCGGATCACCGCCGCGCCGATCACCGCCGCGTGGGTCACCGCCGTCCGGGCCGCCGCCGCGTGGGTCACCGCCGTCCGGGCCGCCGCCGCGTGGGTCACCGCCAGCGCCGCCGCCGGGCCCGCCACCGTCAACGCCGCCGGGCCCGCCACCGACGGGTCCACCGCCGTCCGGGTCGCCGCCGTCCGGGCCGCCGGACGGGCCGCCCGGCGGGTCGTCGTCGGGGTCGTCGCCGGCCCGCTCCAGGGCCTCGTCGAGCCGCTTCTCGTCCAGCCCCGGCGTGTCGAACGGGTCCCGGCGCCGCCGGTGCGGCAGGGCCAACCGGGCCGCCACCCGGACGTCCTCGACACCCACCCGGTCCCGGCCGTGCCAGGCGGCGTGCGCCATCGCGGTACGCGCCGTCACGATGTCGGCGCGCATCCCGTCCACGTCGAACGCGGCGCAGACCTCGGCGATCTGCCGCAGCGCCGCGTCCGGGAGCACCACCTCGTCGAGCCGGGCCCGCGCGGCGGCCACCCGCCCGGCGACCTCCGCCTCGGCGTCGGCCCAGCGGGCCGCGAAGCCGGCCGGGTCGGCGTCGGCGGCGAGGCGGCGGCGGACCACCTCGGCCCGGATCGCCGGGTCGCGGCTGGCGCCCACCTCGACGGTCAGCCCGAACCGGTCCAGCAGTTGGGGCCGCAGCTCCCCCTCCTCCGGGTTCATCGTGCCGACCAGCAGGAACCGGGACGCGTGGCTGACCGAGACGCCCTCGCGCTCGACGTGGCTGCGGCCCATCGCGGCGGCGTCGAGCAGCAGGTCGACGAGGTGGTCGTGGAGCAGGTTGACCTCGTCGACGTAGAGCACGCCGCGGTGCGCGGCGGCCAGCAGGCCCGGCTCGAAGGCGCGTACGCCCTCGCCGAGGGCCTTCTCCAGGTCGAGCGCGCCGACCACCCGGTCCTCGGCGGCGCCGACCGGCAGCTCCACCAGCCGGGCGGCCCGCCGCTGCACGGGCGCGCCGGCCGGGTGCGGGCCGTCCGGGCAGCCCGGGTCGGGCGCGGCCGGGTCACATGCGAAGCGGCAGTCGGCCACCTGGTCGACCGGGGGCAGCAGGGCGGCGAGCGCGCGGACGGCCGTCGACTTGGCGGTGCCCTTCTCGCCGCGGACGAGCACGCCGCCGATCGCCGGGCTCACGGCGTTCAGCAGCAGGGCCAGGCGCATGTCGTCCATGCCCAGCACGGCGGAGAACGGGAACGTGGTCACGCGCGGTCCTCCAGGTCACCCTCGCTGGCCAGGTACGTCTCGCGGAGCCGGTCCAGCGTGTCCGGCTCCGGCTCGGCCCACAGGCCCCGGTCGGCCGCCTCCAGCAGCCGTTCGGTGATGCCCCGCAGCGCCCACGGGTTGGACTCGGCGAGGAACTCCTGGGTGGTCGGGTCGAAGACGTACGCCTCGGCGAGCCGCTCGTACATCCAGTCGTCCACGACGCCCGCGGTGGCGTCGTAGCCGAACAGGTAGTCCACGGTGGCGGCCAGCTCGAACGCGCCCTTGTAACCGTGCCGGCGCATCGCGGCGATCCACTTCGGGTTCACGACCCGGGCGCGGAAGACCCGCCGGGTCTCCTCGCCGAGCGTGCGGGTGCGCACGTCGTGCGGCATGGCCGAGTCGCCCACGTACGCGGCGGGCGCGGCGCCGGTGAGGTGGCGGACCATCGCCACCATCCCGCCGTGGTACTGGAAGTAGTCGTCGGAGTCGACGATGTCGTGCTCGCGGGTGTCCTGGTTCTTGACGGCCACCGCGATGCGGGCGAAGGAGCGCTCCATGTCGGCCCGCGCCTCCCGGCCGTCCAGCCCCCGGCCGTACGCGTAGCCGCCCCACACCGCGTACACCTGCGCCAGGTCGGCGTCGCTGCGCCAGTTCCGGGCGTCGATGAGCGGCAGCAGCCCGGCCCCGTACGCCCCGGGTTTGGAGCCGAAGATGCGGGCGGTGGCCCGCCGCTCGTCGCCGTGCTCGGCCAGGTCGGCGGCCACGTGGGCGCGGACGTAGTTGTGCTCGTGCGGCTCGTCGAGGGCGGCGACCCGGCGTACGGCGTCGTCGAGGAGCGCCACCACGTGCGGGAAGGCGTCGCGGAAGAAGCCGGAGATCCGCACGGTGACGTCGATGCGGGGGCGGCCCAGGTCGGCGAGGGGCACCACCTCGACGCCGGTGACGCGGCGGGACCGGTCGTCCCAGGTGGGGCGGCAGCCGAGCAGCGCGAGGATCTCGGCGATGTCGTCGCCCTGCGTCCGCATGGCGCTGGTGCCCCAGACGGTGAGCCCGACCGAGCGCGGGTATTCGCCGGTGTCGGCGAGGTGCCGGGCCAGCAGCGAGTCGGCCAGGGCCACGCCCACGTCCCAGGCGTTGCGGCTGGGAATGGCCTTCGGGTCGACCGAGTAGAAGTTCCGGCCGGTGGGGAGGACGTTGACGAGCCCCCGGGTGGGCGAGCCGGACGGTCCGGGCGGCACGAAGCGGCCGTCCAGCGCGGCGAGGGTGTGCGTCAGCTCGTCGGTGGTCGCGTCGAGCCGGGGCACCAGTTCGGTGGCGGCGAAGCGCAGCACCGCGGCGGCGTCCGGCAGGTCCCGCCCGGTCACCTCGGCGACGACCGCGTCGGCCTTGCCGGCGTCCCAGCCGAGGGTCTCCATGGCGACGACGAGCCGGCGCGCGAGGGCCTCGATCAGGTCGACGGTGTCGGCCGCCGTGGCGGACGGGCCGTCCACGGTGTCGGTCAGAGCCGCGGGGACGGCGACGCGCTCGCCGGGAGCCGCGAGCAGCGCGGCCTCGTCCAGCCCGTACGCGGCCGCGAGCGCCTGCCGCAGCCCCGGCAGGGCGCGGGCGCCGCCCCACACCTGCGGGGCGCGCAGCACGGCGAGGACGAGGTTGACGCGGGCGTCGCCGGTTGGCGCGGCGGCCAGCACGTGCAGGCCGTCGCGGATCTGCACGTCCTTGACCTCGCACAGGTACCCGTCGAGGTGCAGCACGAAGTCGTCGAACTCCTCGGCGGCGGGCATCCGCTCGGTGTGCAGGTCGTGGTGCAGCTCGGCCGCCCGGACCAGCTCCCAGATCTGCGCCTGCACGGTCGGCACCTTCGCCGGGTCGAGCGCCTGCACGGTGGCGTACTCGTCGAGCAGCTGCTCCAGCTTCGCGAGGTCCCCGTACGTCTCGGCGCGGGCCATCGGCGGCACCAGGTGGTCGACGACCACGGCGTGCGCGCGGCGCTTGGCCTGGGTGCCCTCGCCGGGGTCGTTGACGATGAACGGGTAGACCAGCGGCAGGTCACCGAGGACGGCGTCCGGGGCGCAGTCGGCGGCCAGCCCGAGGCCCTTGCCGGGCAGCCAT
Source organism: Micromonospora globbae (assembly GCF_036184225.1). Taxonomy (NCBI): domain Bacteria; kingdom Bacillati; phylum Actinomycetota; class Actinomycetes; order Micromonosporales; family Micromonosporaceae; genus Micromonospora; species Micromonospora globbae. The sequence continues at coordinate 1,412,496 of NZ_CP108084.1, read as the reverse complement.
TCGAGGGTGCCGTGCTTGCCGAGGTGCACCACGGCGTCGGCCCCGAACCCGCCGTCGGCCGGCGGCGCGGCCAGCCAGCGGTAGGCGGCCAGGTAGTGGTGGCTGGGCGGCAGGTCGGGGTCGTGGTAGATGGCGATCGGGTTCTCGCCGAAGCCGCGCGGCGGCTGGATGAGCAGGACCACGTTGCCGAAGCGCAGACCGGCCAGCACGATGTCGCCGCCGTCGGTGTAGAGGTCGCCGGGCGGTTCGCCCCAGTGGGCGCGCATCCGTTCCCGCAGCGGCGCGGGGACCTGCGCGAACCAGCGCCGGTACACCTCGCCGGGCACCCGGGCCTCGGCGGCGGCGAGCTGCTCGGGGGTGAGCCACTCGACGTCGTGGCCGCCGGCCGCGATGAGGGCGTGGATCAGCGCGTCGCCGTCGTCGGGCGGCGGCGCGTCCCCCAGGTCGTAGCCGGCGTCGGCGAGTGCGCGCAGCAGCCGCACCGCGGACGCGGGGGTGTCCAGGCCGACCGCGTTGCCGACCCGGGAGTGCTTCGTCGGGTACGAGCTGAGGACGATCGCGAGGCGCTTGTCCGCGTTCGGCAGCCGCCGCAGCCGGGCCTGGCGTACGGCGATCCCGGCGACGCGGGCGGCGCGTTCGGGGTCGGCCGCGTACACGGACAGGCCGTCGCCGTCGATCCGCTTGAACGAGAACGGCACGGTGATGACGCGCCCGTCGAACTCGGGGACGGCGACCTGCATGACGGCGTCCAGCGGGGTCAGGCCGGCGTCGGACCCGGCCCACTGCTCGCGGGTGCTGGTCAGGCAGAGCGCCTGGACGACGGGTACGTCGAGCGAGGCCAGCGCGCCGACGTCCCAGGCGTCCTCGTCGCCGCCCGCGGAGGCGTCGGCGGCCACCGCCCCTCCGGCCGCGAGCACGGTGACCAGCAGCGCGTCGCACCGGGAGAGCAGCGCCATGGGTCCGGCGTCGGCGGCCAGCCCGCGCAGCGACCCACAGTAGACGGGCAGCGGGTTTCCGCCGGCCGCCTCGACGGCGTCGGCGAGGGTGTCCACGAAGGCCGTGTTGCCGGCCAGCGCGTGCGCCCGGTAGAAGACGATCCCGATCGTCGGCCGGTCGGCGCGCGCCGTCCGGTCGCCGTACACGCCGTACGCCGGGGTGGACGCCGGCGGCGCGAATCCCTCACCGGTGAGCAGCACGGTGTCGGAGAGGAAGCGCGCCAACTGGGCCAGGTTCTCCGGGCCGCCCTCGACGAGGTACGCGAGCGCCTGCGTGGCCACACCCACGGGCACCGTGGAGGCCGCCATCAGCTCCGCGTCCGGCGCCGGCTCCCCGCTCAGCACGACCGTCGGCACGCCCGAGGCGAGCACCGCGGCCAGCCCGTCCGGCCACGCCGGTCGGCCGCCCAGCAGCCGTACGACGGCCACGGCGACGCCGTCGAGCAGCGCGGGAACGGCCTCGGCGTCGACCCGGGCCGGGTTGGCCAGCCGGTAGTCGGCGCCGCTGGCGCGGGCGGCCAGCAGGTCGGTGTCGGAGGTGGACAGCAGCAGGATGCGCACGGGTGGCTCCGGAGAGTGACGCCCGACCGCCGTACGGGACGAGCGGGCGGAGCGGGTGGGACAGCGCGGGAGGCCGCCGGGGTTCACCGCCGGCCGGTGGCGCGGGGTGGGGTCAGGGGGTGGGGTGGCTTCCGCGCGGCGTCGACGGCCGACCGGCCGAACGGTGGGGCGCGGTGGGGACGAGCGACGTGCCGCCGCTCGGGAGGGGGCGGGTGCCGCCGACCGGGACGGCGGGGATGCCGGTGCCCGGGAGGGGGCGGGTGCCGCCGCTCGGGAGGGTGCGGGTGCCCGGGGCGGCGCGCGTGCCGCCGTCGGTCGGGGCGGGGACGCCGGTGGGTCGGGTGCGGTGGGGCGCGAACGCGCCTCCCGCTGCGGGCCGGTCGCGGCGATCGCCGCCGGCGCGGTGGACGCGGTGCGTCATCGGGTCCTCCTCGGGTGTCCACGCCCTGGGGTCACTCCCGACGGCCGAAGTATCCTGGCTCCCGGATCGACGCTCACCCCCGGCCTTCCAACCGCGCACGCACGGCCGTGACTCGCGAGGGGGGATCACTCCCCGGTGACAGTGGCGGGACCGCGCCGGAATCGCACCGGCTTCCTTCACTGCCGTCAGGCCGCGAATGCTGCCACACGGCCGGACCCCGGGTCAACGCGGCACCGAGCCGCCGGCAGCGGCGCGACCAGCCACTGTGGAGGGCGTACGCCGGCGGGATCGGCCACGCGCGGCCGGTACGACGTACGGCGCCGCCGGTCCGCGACGCGTCGGTGCGGCGTACGGCGCCGCCGGTCCACGGCGCCGTCGGCGCGGCCGGCGCGGCCCACGCGACGGCGCGTCCGGCGCGGCGTACGGCACCGCGGGCGCGATGCGCGGCACGGTCGACGGGGGCGCGATGCGCGGCACGGCCGGCGCGACGCCTAGGATCGACGGGCACAGCGCGGGAACGTCGTCGGCGGGGTGAGGTCGTCATGCGGTTCCACCGGCTCGCCGGGCGGGTCTGGCTCTACCCCGGCGATCCCGACCCGCTCGCCGTGCAGGCGGGTGTCGCCCTCGTGGCCGACGACCGCGGCAGCGTGCTCGTCGACGCGGGGCAGAGCCCCGCGCACGCCCGCGAGATCCGCGCCGCGCTGCACGCGGCGGGGCTGCCGGAGCCGCGATGGCTGGTCTACACCCACCACCACTGGGACCACGTCTGGGGCGCGTGCGTGTGGCCGGGCGTGGAGATCGTCGGGCACGTCAGCGGGCGGGAGCTGCTGCGGGAAGAGGCGGCCCGGCCGTGGAGCCACCGCTACCTGCGCGAGCAGGTGCGAGCCAACCCCCGGCTCGCCCCGAGCTTCCGGGCGCGGGCCCTGGCCGTCGACTCGTGGGACGACTTCGCGGTGCTGCCGCCGACGCGTACCTTCACCGACGAGGACGACCTGCCGGTGGGCGTGCGCCTGCGGCACGTCGGCGGCGCGCACGCGCCCGACTCGACGGTGGTGCTGGTGCCGGACTCCGGCGTCATGCTGCTGGGCGACTGCTTCTACCCGCCGCCGGCCCACCTGCGCGAGCCCGACGACGGCCCCGACCTGGCCCTGGTCCGTCGGCTGCTCGACGACCACTACGACTGGTACGTCTCCAGCCACGCCGAGCCGATGACGCGCGCGCAGGCGCGGGCGCAGGTCGACGGGGCCTGACCGGCGACGGGCGCGACGCCCGGGGCGCTCGGCGGGCGTGACGCGGCCGGACGGCCCGCGGCGTCGCCAGGCGCGTCCCGACGCGGCCGGCTCGCGGCGTCGGCGGGCGTGGCACGGCGCGACGCGGCCGGGCGGCCCGCGGCCTCAGTGGGCGCGTCGCTCCGGGTGGGCCCGGTTCCAGGCCCGCATCCGCTCCGGGTAGCCGGTACGGGCGGCCTCGTACAGCGGGACGGCGTGCCGGCGCGCGATGGCGGCCGCGGCCCGGGGCGAGCCGGTGCGGCGGCGGATCCACTCCCCGTCGTGCGCGATCGCCACGACGGTCGTGTCCGTCGCCGTGGTCTCCGGTTCCAGGTAGAACTCGACGCCGTGCCGGCTCGTGACGAACGCCTCCAGCGCGGCCAGGTCGTCCCGGGTCGCCTCCCGGTCCAGCTTCGTCGGGGTCCCGTCGGCGCGGGACCGCCGGTTGAACCAGCCCATTCCCGGCTCCTCTCCCTCGGCGTGCCTCCCAGTGCAGCACCGTTTCCTGGCAATCGGCTGCGAGCCGGGTGGGAACGACCTGACCGTCGCCGGAGGCCGTGCCGGGGCTAGGCTCGGGCCGTGCTCGGGGATCCGGCGGCGGCGCGGAACAACGCCGAGTGGTGCGACATCGTCTGCGCGAGCCACGGCCTGGTCGGCCGGTTCGACGCGGACGCCTGGTCGGTGCCGCGCCGCTCCCCGCCCTGGTACCCGGACGCCGTCACGCTGCGTCCCGGCGTCGCCGCCGAGGCGGTGCTCGACCGGATCGACGCGGGCCCCGGCGCGTCGGTGAAGGACAGCTTCACCGACCTCGACCTGCGGCCGTACGGCTTCCGGGTGCTCTTCACGGCCCGGTGGATCCACCGCCCGCCGGTGGCCGCCCCCGCGCCACCGTCCGGCGCGGCGGACGGGCGTCCACCGCTGGCTCCCGTGACCACCCCCGACCGGTTGGCCGTGTGGGCCGCGGCGCACGGCGGGGGTGAGCTGTTCCGCCCGGCGCTGCTGGGCGACCCGCGGGTGACCGTGCTCGCCGCGTGGACGGCCGGTGGCGCCGTGGCGGGCGGGGCGGTGCTCAACCGCAGCGGCCCGGTGACCGGCGTCTCGAACGTCTTCGCCAGCGGCGCCGACGCGGCCGACGTCTGGGCCGCGGTCCACGCCGCCCGGCCCGGGGAACCGCTCGTCGGGTACGAGTCCGGCGACGACCTCACCGCCGCCGTGCGGGCGGGCTTCACGACCGGCGGACCGCTGCGGGTGTGGGTACGCGACTGACCCTGCCGCACGACACCGACGGTCCCGGCCCGGCCCGATGGACGGCCCGGCCCGGCGGAGGCCCGGCCCGGCGGGGGCCCGGCCCGGCCCGACGGAAGCCGAGCCCGGCCCGACGGAAGCCGAGCCGGGCGGCGTCGTCCCCGCCCCGCCCGGGGGTCAGCCCAGCCGGGCCAGGTCCTCGGGTGTGAGCCGCAGCCCGGCGGCGGCGATGTTCGCCACCAGGTGCTCCGGGTCGCCCGTGCCCGGGATGGCGAGCACGTGCGGGCCCTGGTGCAGCGTCCAGGCCAGCCGCACCTGGTGCGGGGTCGCGTCGTGGGCACGGGCCACGGCGAGCAGGGCCTCGTTCCGCTCGGCCGTCGCTCCGGCCTCCCGCCGCGTGCCGGCCAGCGCGAAGAACGGCACATACGCGATCCGGCGCGCGCCGCAGAGCCGGACGAACTCGTCGTCCTCCCGGTACGCGTCGACCCCGTACGCGTTCTGCACGCACACCACGGGCGCGATGTCGCGTACCTCGTCGAGGTGCTCGGGGCGGGCGTTGGAGAGCCCGAGGTGGCGGATCAGCCCGGCGGCGCGCAGGTCGGCGAGGGCGCCGAACCGCTCGGCGAGCGGCACCGCGGAGGGCCGCCGGTAGAGCCGCAGGTTCACGAGGTCGAGGTGGTCGCGCCCGAGCCGGCGCAGGTTCTCCTCGACCTGGGCGCGGAGCTGGGCCGGGGTGAGTGCCTCGGTGAAGCCGTCGCGCGGGTCGTACCCGGGACCGACCTTGGTGGCGATCACCAGGTCCGCCGGGTACGGGGCGAGGGCCGCGCGGATCAGCTCGGTGGCGTAGCGGGCGGGGCCGGTGCCGACCCGCAGGGTTCCGCCGGGTGAGACGTAGAAGGCGGCGGTGTCGATGTGGTTGACGCCCAGCTCGACCGCGCGGCGCAGCACGGTGAGGGCGCGGTCCCGGTCCGGGTCGGCGGTGATCCGCATCGAGCCGAACCCCATCCGGTTGACGGTGCGGTCTCCCAGCACCCAGGTTCCGGCGGCCGCTGCGGTGATCTCTTCGGTAGGCACCCGGCGAACCTAGCCAGCGGCGGGACGCGGCGCAGTCGGCCGCGCACCCGATACCGCTGGCTCCCGATCTCCACTAGCTTTGATGATGCGCCGCGGGACCGGACCGCGTCAGGGCCGGTCGCTCGACCGAGGTTCGCGCATCACCGGCACGAGCGCCAGCGTCGGCACGAGCAGCAGCGGCACCACGAGCAGGGCGTGCAGGATGCCCACCCGGTCACCGAGCAGGCCGAGCAGCGGCGGGCCGGCGAGGAACGCGGTGTAGCCGATCACGGCCACGACGCTGACCCGTACGGCCGCCTTCTCCTCCTCGTCCGCGGCGGCGCTCATGCCGACCGGGAAGCCGAGCGACGCCCCGATGCCCCAGAGCGCGACCCCGGCGACCGCCACCGGTCCCGAGCTGGCCAGGATCGCCAGCGCGGCGCCGACCGCGGCGAGCAGGATGGTGCCGATCAGCACCGGCACCCGGCCCCACCGGTCGATGGCGACCGTGCCGGCCGTACGCCCCAGCGTCATGCCGGCCACGAAGACGCCGAACACCGCCGCGCCGGCCGCCTCGCTCAGGTCGTGACCGTCGACGAAGGCCACCGCGAGCCAGTCGTTGGCGCTGCCCTCGGTGAACGCCATGACCAGCACCACGAGGCCGACCAGCAGGGTCCGCGGCTCCCGCCACGCCGCGAGCAGGGCCCGGCGCCGGGCCGCGTTCGACTGCGCCGGCGCGTCGGCGCCGGCCACGGCGGGCGGCAGGAACAGCCGGGCGCCCAGCAGGGTGCCGCCCAGCACCACCACGGCGACGGCGGCCAGGTGGGCGGCGACCGGGACGTCGAGCCGGGCGGCCCCGGCGCCCAGGCCGGCGCCGGCCACCGAGCCGAGGCTCCAGGCCGCGTGGAAGCGGGGCATGACCGTACGCCCCAGGCGCCGCTCGACCGTCGCCCCCTCGACGTTCATGGCCACGTCGCAGGTGCCGGAGCCGTAGCCGAAGGCGAACAGGCCGAGGGCGACGGCGATCGGCGAGTGCGTGAGGCCGGTGGCCAGCCCCGCCCCGGTGAGGCCCACGGCGACCACCGCGGTCGAGAGGCGGACGGTGCGCGCCGCGCCGAGCCGCTGGCTGACCAGCCCGGCGGTGGGCATGGCGAGCAGCGAGCCGGCCGAGACGGCCAGCAGGAGCAGCCCGAGCTGCCCGGCGCTGAGCCCGAGCGCCTCGCGGGCGGCGGGAACCCGGGAGAACCAGGTCGCCACGGCGAGCCCGTTGAGGGCGAAGACGACGGCGACGCCGTTGCGGGCGGACCGCACCGCTCGGGATACGGCCGGTGCGGTCGCGTCGACGGATGGCGCGGTGGCGGGGCTCACGGGGTGCGGGTTCCTTCCTGGGGTCTTTCCGGTCACCCCGATCCGACACCTGAGAGCGCTCTCACCTCAAGCTGGTTACGGAGGTACCGCTCGTCACACCCGGGAGGGATGATGCCCGAGAGTACCCGCACCACCTGGGAGGACGAGATGACGACCGCGGCCGCACGACCCGCAACCCTGGAGGATGTCGCCCGGGCCGCCGGCGTGTCCCGCTCGACCGCGTCCCGCGTGATCGCCGGCACGGGCGCCGCGTCGCCGGAGGCCCGCGACCGGGTCGCCGCCGCCGCCGACCGGCTCGGCTACGTGCCGAACGCGGCCGCCCGGGCGCTGGTCCGCGGTGCGGGCGTCCGGCTCGCCGTGGCGGTCACCGGCACCACGTCGGCCGTCCTCGAGGACCCGTACGTGGCCCGGGTGGTGGCCGCCGCCGCCCAGGTCGGCACCCCGCACGGGATCGGGGTGAGCCTGCACTGGCTGCCACGCAGCGCCCCGCAGGCGCTGCGCGAGCTCGCGTACGACCGGGGCGTCTGCGGGATCGTCCTGGTCAACACCACCGGGTCGGTGCTCGACGCGGTGCCCCGGTCGCTGCGCGGGCGGGTCGCCTCGATCGGCATCGGCTCGCGCACCGTCCCCGCGTTCGACGTCGACAACGGCGGCGGCACGACGGCGGTGCTGCACCACCTCTACGCCACTGGCCGGCGCCGCATCGCCATGGTGACCGGTCCCCGCTGGCTGATGTGCGCGGGGCGGTCCGTGCGCGCCTACCGGCAGATGGTCCGGGAGGCGGGGCTGCCGGTGCGCCTGGTGCGCGGCGACTTCACACCGGCACGGGGGCGGGCGGCCGCCGTCGAGGTGATGGAGCGCTGGCCCGACACGGACGCCATCTTCGCGGCGAGCGACCCCACGGCGCTCGGTGTGATCGCCGGCCTGCGCCGGCGTGGTGTGCTGGTGCCGGGCGACGTGGCGGTGGCCGGGTTCGACGACATCCCGCTCGCCGAGCTGAGCACCCCCGCGTTGACCACGGCGAGCCACCCCGTCGGGCGGATCGCCACCGCGGCCGCGCAGGCGGTGCTCGACCGGCGTCCGGTCCCGCCGGCGACGTTCTTCCCGTCCGCGCTGGTGGCCCGCGACAGCGCCTGAACGCCGGCACGGCGGGCGGCGGCACCACGGCGGCGGCGACCCGTGGGCGGCGGCCCGGCGGCTGACCGGCGGCGCGCGGCGGCACGGCGGGCGGCGGCACGTGGCGGCCGACCGGCGGGCGGCGGCCCGGCGGCGGTTAACCGGCGGGCGGCCGGGTAACCGCGGCACCACACCCGACGACGAGGAGCGGTGACCTGTGTCCGAGCCCGCGCCGCCGCACCGGCAGCCGGAGGAGAACCCCCGGCACGGACGGCTCACCGCCCGGCCCGCCGCGCCCGTGGGCCCGGCGACCGCCGGCCTGCTGCCGCTCACCGACGCCGCCGGCGAGCCCCTCGCCCTCCTCTACGCCCCGGCGCCGGCCGGCGACCGGCCGTACCGTCTCGTGGTGCTGCTGCACGGCGCCGGCGGCTCGGCACGCCAGGGGCTGGACCTGCTGCTCCCGGTCGCCGACGCGCACCACCTGCTGCTGGTGGCGCCGCAGGCGGTGGCGAGCAGCTGGGACCTGATCGGCGAGGGGTTCGGTCCGGACGTGCGGCGCATCGACGCCGTGCTGGAGTCGGTCTTCGCCGGGTACCCGGTGCGGGACGTGACGCTCGGGGGCTTCTCCGACGGCGCGTCGTACGCGCTCTCGCTGGGCCTCACCAACGGCGACCTGGTGGCCGGCGTGGTGGCCTTCTCCCCCGGGTTCGCGGCGCCGCTGGTGACCCACGGCCGGCCCCGGATCTTCGTCTCGCACGGCGTCGGCGACCGCGTCCTGCCGATCGACGTGTGCAGCCGGCGGCTGGTGCCCCGGCTGCACGGCCTCGGCTACGACGTGGCGTACCGGGAGTTCCCCGGCGGCCACGAGGTGCCCGGGGAGATCCGGGACGCCGCCGCCGACTGGCTGGACGCGCTCTCCTGAGGGTCAGACCGGCGGCAGTCCGAGGGCCTGGTCGACCCGGCCGAGGACGGCGGCGTCGTCCTCCACGCCGAGCCCGCGCAGCAGGTCGATCGCGGTCGCCCGGACCTGCCCGATGATCATGGCGAGTGGCAGGGACGGGCCGGCGGCGTAGAGGCGGCCGGCCGTGCGTACGGCGTCGAGCGCGGCCTCGTCCGCCCGCGCGGCGTGCCCGTCGGCGGCCTCCTCGTGCCCCTGCAGGTCGGCGGCGAGCGCCTCCCCGGCGGCCCGGACCGCGTCGGCGAGGCAGCGCAGCGCCACCCCCAGGTCGGCGGGCACCGGCGACGGTTGCCGGCTCAGCGTCACGCCGGCGCGGGCGAGCACCCGGACGTTGCGGACGGCGTAGTCGATCTGCTGGATCGAGCTGTCGACCGAGCGCAGCCGTCCGAGGTGCCGCCGGCGGCGCAGGTTCAGCCACAGCGCCTCGCCGGCGGCGAGCACGCCCTCGCGGAGGCGGTCGATCCGGGCGTCCATCCCCCGGGCCTGGGCCAGCGCGGCGAGCGCCGCCCGTTCGTCGTGCCGGTCCAGCGCGTCGGAGATGCCGGCGAGCAGCCCGCCCATCTCGTCGAACGTGCCCCGGACCTCGGCGATGAGCGGGGCCAGCGGCCGTCGGGCGTCGACCAGTTGGCTGACGGCGAGCGCCACCGCGCCGCCGATGAGCGCGTCGACGAACCGGAACGGCACCAGCGACTCGGTGGGCGGCGCGACCACCACCAGGTAGAGGGCGGAGACGGCGGCCTGCACGAGGGTCACGCCGGTCGCGCCGACGGCCGCCGCGAGGACGACGGTGAGCAGGATCACCGTGAAGACGGTCCAGGTGCTGCCCCGACCCAGCGCCTGGATGACGACGTCGGCCACGAGCACCCCGCCGGCCACGCCGAGCACCACCTCGACGGCCCGGCGCAGCCGCTGCCCGCGGGCCTGCCCGAGGACGATCAGCGCGGCGGCCGGGGCGAAGAAGGGCTGCGGGTGCCCCACGAGCCGGGCGGCGAGGATCCAGGCGACGGTGGCGGCGACGGTCGCCTCGACCACCGGCCACCAGCGCTGGCGCAGCCGCCCCGCGGCCACCCGCAGCCAGCTCAACCGGGCCATCGCCACCTCCTTCCCACCGGTTCCCGGACGTACGCGATCGTCCACCATCGGCCGCTGGTCGCGTCGCCGGGGCGGCGCACCCCCGCCGTGGTGAAGATCGGCTATAAGTGACGCATGGACTTCCCGCCGTACCTGGGCAGCATGCCGATGCACGCGATCACGGAGATCCACGGCGAGCCCGGACTGCTGGAGCGCTTCCGGCTGGAGATCCGGTCCTTCGACGCGGCGGCCCGGCAGCGGTTGACCGCCGCGCTCGACCTCGCCGCCGAGCTGCACCGCGACGACCGGCGGGTCCGCGAGCCATACCTCAACCACCTGCTGCGGGTCGCCATCCGGATGATGCACCACTACCAGGTGCGGGACGTGGACGTGATCGTCGCCGGGCTGCTGCACGACGCCGTCGAGGACCACCCGGTCGAGCTGGCCGGCGACGCCGCCGGCGACGACCCCACGGCCGCCGCGCTGGCCGCGCTCGCCGCCCGGTTCGGTGCGCGGGTCGCGCGCCTGGTGGCGGCGGTCACCAATCCGGCGTACGACCCGGCGCGCGACCGCAACGAGCAGTACCGCGAGCACGTGGCGGCCAGCCTCGACCGGGAGCCCTGGGCACGGGTCATCAAGGTGTCGGACTTCACGGACAACGGGGTGGGCGTCATCCACACGGTCGGTCCGAAGGTCGAGTCGTCGGCGCGCAAGTACCGCCCCCTCGTGCCGGTGTTCCGCGAGCTGGTCAGCCGGCCCGACACGCCCCTCTCGGCGGACGTGAAGCGGCACATCCTCGCCCAGCTCGACCTCGCCGAGGAGCGGTTCAGCGCCATCCTGGACCAGCCCGCCCACCGCCACTGACCGGCGGCGCCCCACCGCCGGCGGCGGACGGGCGCCCGCGGACGCCGCCGCGCCGCCCCTGGCACGTACCCCCGCGGCCGGCACGACCGGCGAAGCCGGCCGGACCTCGTTGCGTGGCCGTCACTTCCCGGGGTCGGTGAGCCGTTGTTCACATGGGGGCACGACGTGGGCCGGCACGGCGCCGGGCCAGCGGCAGGACGTGGGCCGGCGGGACGTGGGCCGGCGGGGCGTCGCGGTGCCCGGGCAGCGGGTCCGGCGGAGGGAGGGGCGGCATGGCGGACAACCCCAATCCCGCCCCGGCGGCCGGCGGGGGCCCTCCCCCGGACGCCCGGACCGGGCAGCGCTGGCGCCGCTGGGGCGAGAACGCCCTCACGACCGGCGCGCGGCTGAGCGTCGAGACCGGGCAGTGGCTGTCACGGCGTTGGGGGCAGGTCGTCGCGCTGCTGCGGGGCATGGAGCCCGCCGCCGCGTTCGGGCCGCCCCCTCCCCCACCCGGGCGCCTCACCGAACGGCGCGACGCGGAACTCGCCGTCCCCGCCCAGGGCTACGTGTACGTCTTCCACGTGCGCGCCAGCCTCATGTGGTGGTCCGAGGGGTTGCGCCCGGAGGACCTGAGCTGGCACGCGCACTACTTCCAGCCGCACGCCGTCCAGAAGCTGACCCGCCTGGCCGCGGACCTCGCCCGCACGCTTCCGCCGCACCGTGCCGGCGACCTCGAGGTACGCCTCCAACGGGCGGTCGACGCGGCGGACTGGGCCTTCTCGCGGGGCGGCAAGACGGTCACGTGTGAACCGGAGATCCGGGTACGGCTCGACGAGCGGGTCCGGCGGGCCCTGCTGCCGTACTCGGAGCGGCTCGTGACCCTCGAATCCGAGTACGAGCTGCACCTGGCCCGGGCGCGCAGGGCGGAGCAGCTCGCCCGCCGCTGGACGGGCATCCTCCAGGAGTTCGCCGCCGGCCCGGTCCCCGCGGCGGCCGGCCCGACCGCGGAGGAGAACGTCGTCGACGCCGTACGCCGGATGACGGCCCTGCAGAAGATCGCCGCACGGTGGGTGGAGGAGCTGCTGAGGGACCGGCCGCGCACCGACGAGTCCCGCCCCGCCGGGCGGCGGGGCGACGCGGTGACGCGGCAACCGCCGGACCGGGCGCGGGACGTACCCAAGCAACCCGGCCCGGCGGCGGGGTCGGGCGACGCGGTCGCTCCCGACCCCGACGCACCGCGTCAGGCGTGACCGGCTGACGGTCTCAGCGCTCCGTCAGCCACGGGTCGTCGGGCTTGGGCCGGTCGAACGTGGGCCGCGCCTTGCGCCAGTGCCCGCGGGTGAAGTCCGGCACCTTGACCGGGCGCATCCGGCCGCTCTTCAACGACTCGTGGCTGAGCGGGATCACCGAGCACCACGCCGCCGAGTCGTAGACGTCGATGTCGGGGGTCATGCCGAGCCGCATCGTCTGGATGAGACGCCAGATGGAGACGAAGTCGCCGCCGCCATGGCCGCCGTACTGGTCGGCGAGGTTCTCCAGCGTGGGCCACAGCCAGTGGTCGTGCTGCCGCAGGATCGCGGTGTAGTCGTTGCCGGTCCGCCAGGTGTGGTTCTGGTGGCCGAGCGATTCGAGGTAGACCCGGGCGTTGTCCAGCTCGATCGACCCCCGCGTGCCGGTGAGGGTGGTCTCGCGGGTGTACGGGTGGGGCGAGTTGACGTCGTGCTCGACGCGGATGAACCGGCCGCTGGTGGTCGTGACGAAGCAGGTGTGCCGGTCGCCGGAGATGTAGGGCTTGTCGTCCCAGGACGAGTGGTCGGGCCCGACCCGCGGGTCCTCGGCGCGGAACAGGGCCAGCGCCTTGGGTGCGGACGCCACGGCGATCAGCTCCTCGAACCGGTCGCCCCGGTTGATGCCGAGGGCCGCCGCGACCGGCCCGAGGCCGTGCGTCGGGTAGTGCGAGGCGTTCATCCTGGTCTGCCAGCGGCGACGCCAGTGCTCGGGGTGGTACGCCCCGCCGAACAGGTACGGCCAGCGCAGGTCGTGGACGTACCCGCCGGAGGCGTGCTGGAGGTCGCCGAAGAGCCCCTGCCGGGCCATGGTGAACATGGCCAGCTCGGGTCGGAAGTAGTTGACGTTCTCCAGCAACACGCAGTGCTTCCGGGTCCGTTCGGAGGTGCGGACGAGGTCCCAGATCTGGTCGAGGTACGGCGCGATCGGCAGCTCGACGGCGACGTGCTTGCCGTGCTCCATGGCCGCCTTGGCCATGGGGTGGTGCCACTCCCAGGGGGTGGCGATGTAGACGAGGTCGATGTCGTCGCGGCGCAGGAGGTTGAGGTAGTCCTCCTCGCCGTTGGAGTAGCCGGCGGGTGGGGTGTCCTGGAAGCCCTGCTCCATGATCCGGCTGATCGTCCGGTCGACCCGCTCGGGTCGGATGTCGCAGACGGCGGTCACCGTGGCCACGGCGCCGAACCGCCGGTCTTGGTCGCCGCCCCGGTTGCCGAGGCCGATGAGCCCGACGCGTACCTGCGCGAAGCCTTCGAACGGGACGTCGACCATGCTCTTCTCGTCCCTGCCACGGGCGGGTTCGGTGCCGCCCGGGACGGCCGCCGCGGGCGCGCCGACGGCGCCGGTGAGGCCGGCCGCGGCGCCCAGCACGGCACCGGACCGGAGCAGGTCACGGCGGGACGGATTGTAGTGAGCTGGCGGGGCCACAGTGATCACTCCCAACATGACGGGGCCTGATCGAACGTGTACGGTTACGCCGATCATCGATCAGTGTCAATCACATATCGATCGATGGCAAGAGGGGAGATCCCGCGAGGCCAGCCGCTGGTCGCGTCGGCCCGTCGACGGATTGCCCGACGACCACCTGATCACTTACGCTCGCATCGCCGCAAGATCGAGCAGATTTCACACCCACCGGGAGCCAGCGGCCGGAGGTGACCCACGTGGAACACGAGACCAGCGGGCGGCCCCGCTGCCCGACCCGATCGATGGTCCGCACGTGACCGGTCGCGTCCTCACCGTCACGCTCAACGCCGCGCTGGACGTGACGTACCACGTCGCCGCCTTCACGCCGGGCGCCACCCACCGCGTGTCCCGGGTGGACGAACGGGCCGGCGGGAAGGGCCTCAACGTCGCCCGCCTGCTGCACGCCCTCGGCACCCCGGTCGTCGCCACCGGACTCGCGGGCGGCGCCTGCGGCGCACGCATCCGCTCCCTGCTCGCCGACCAGGAGGTGCCGGAGGCGTTCGTGCCGATCGCCGCCGAGTCGCGGCGGACCGTCGTCGTGGCCGAGCCGGACACCGCCACCGGCCTGTGGGAGCCCGGCCCCACGGTCACCGCCGACGAGTGGGACGCCTTCCTCGCCCGGTTCACCGACCTGGTACGCGACGCCGAGGTGGCCGTGCTCTCCGGCTCCCTGCCGTCCGGGGTGCCGGCCGACGCGTACCGCGTGCTCGTCGAGGTGGCCCGGCGGGCCGGCGCCCGGACGGTGCTCGACACCAGCGGCGACCCGCTGCGCCACGGCCTGGACGCGGGCCCGGACCTCGTCAAGCCGAACGCCGAGGAACTGGCCGGCCTCACCGGGCACGCGCCGCCGGGTCCGGCCGCCGCCGTCGAAACCGTCCGCGCGCTCGACGCGGACGCCGTCGTCGCCTCGTTCGGCCCCGAGGGGCTGCTCGCCGTGACCGGCGAGGGCGCCTGGCACGCGTACCTGCCACACCCCGTCGCCGGAAACCCGACCGGCGCGGGAGACGCCTGCGTGGCCGCGCTGACCCGGGGCATGATCGGGCGGCACGCCTGGCCCGACCGGCTCACCGAGGCGGTCGCGCTGTCGGCGGCGGCCGTCCGCGCGCCGGTGGCGGGAAGCGTGGACCTCGCCGACTACCGGCACCTGCTCCCCGCCGTGATCGTCAAGGAGCTGTGATGCCTGACTCCGGCGCCCGGAGCCCGCTGTGACCTCCACCGACGCCGCCACGGGAGGCACCGCGCCCGGCGGGGCGGCCGACCGGTCCCGACGGCTGCAGGCGCTGCTGGAGCTACTCGCCGCGCGCGGCGGCCGGCTGTCGGTGGCCGAGGCCGCGGCCGCCCTCCAGGTCTCCGAGCCGACCGTCCGCCGGGACTTCACGACCCTGGCCACGCAGCAGCTGGTGACCCGCACGCACGGCGGCATCGTGGCCAGCTCGGTGGCGTACGACCTGCCGGTCCGCTACCGCCACCGCGGCGACCGCGGCGCCAAGGAGCGCATCGCCGCCACGGCCGCCGGCCTCGTCGAGCCGGGCAGCGTCGTGGGGCTGAACGGGGGCACCACCACGTCGGCCACCGCCCGACATCTCGCGGCACGCCCCGACCTGGCGCAGGCCACCGCCCGGCCGGCGCTGACGGTGGTCACGAACGCGCTGAACATCGCCACCGAGATGGTGCTGCGACCCTCCGTGCGCACCGTCATCCTCGGCGGGGTCGCGCTCCCCCAGTCGTACGAACTGACCGGCCCGCTCACCACCATGGTCATGCAGTCCCTGTGGCTGGACGTCCTCATCCTCGGCGTCGACGGCTTCTCCACCGACGGCACGTCGTGCCACGACGAGAGCGAGGCGGGCATCGACGCGCTGATGGTCACGCGCGCCCGTCGAGTGGTCGTCGTGGCCGGGTCCGAGAAGCTCGGCCGCCACTCCTTCGCCAAGATCTGTGACGCGTCCGCCGTGGACACCCTGGTCACCGACGACGCGGCCGACGCGCAGGTGGTGGCAGACCTACGCGCCGCCGGCGTGACCGTCCTCCTGGCCTAGCCTCCGGCTGATCTCCGAGACGGGTCCACTCGGACGCGACCAGGCCCAGGAGCTCAGGGCTCGCGCATCCAGGTCTTCGGGTCGGTGACGAAGACACCCTTGCCCTGCTGCCTCCGGATGACCCGCAGCGCCTCCAAGCGGGCATAGGCCATCTGCACCGTCCCGTGGCTGACGTGGTAACGGTCACGCAGCTCGGCGATCGAGGGCAGCTTGTCCCCCGGCTTCAACCTCTTGGATCTCACGTCGGCGATCACATCGTCGGCGATGCGCCAGTAGTCCGGCACTTCTCGCATGGCACTCCTCGCGTGGCGATCCGATTCGATCACACCGCGACGCGCCTAACAAGCAGCGTTGACTTAACTGACATGTCTAGATAAGTTGGCTCTGAGCCGCTTCTCGCGTGGCAACGGGTTCGGCTCATCCCCCTGGTCGGGGCGGGTGCCGTGTGCCCGTCCCGACCCACCGGACTGCTCTGCTGTCGTACCGCTGACGCTGCGGCAGCGGAGCGGGCGGGTCGTCCGCGGCCCCCGCGCGGACGACCCGCCCTGCCCAGCGCCCACCAGCGGGACCCGTCGCGTTCCCGCGTGCCCTCCGGAAGGATCGTCGTGACTCAGGTGTATCGAGGTGGCCGGCCCTACCCCGCCGGATATCCGGGTCGGCTGACGCCGCACGAGGTGCGCACCCGCGAGTTCGCCGCGTGCCGGCGCGGTGTCGACCCGATCGAGGTACGCGAGTTCCAGGCGCGCGTAGCCGACGAGCTGGCGGTGCTCAACGAGACGGTGCGGCTGCTCACCGAGGAGAACGATCGGATCAAGCGGGCGCTGCGCGACTGGCAGACCATGCACGCCCGGGAGTGCCGGCCCAACGAGGGGCACTGGTAACGGTGCGGCCTCAGCCCAGCGACCGAACCAAGGCCGATTGTTGGCGGTTGAGCTGCCGTGTCGTCGGCGTGTCGGGTAGCTGTCCCGCCATTGATCGGCAGGGCACCGCGTCATCACGGCCGCGGGGCGGCCCGCCGGCGGGCGAGGATGGCGAGCGTCTCCCGGCGTACGGCCTCCGGCTCGCGGGTCAGTCGGCGGTGGGTGAAGCGAACGACGAGGATGCCGAGAGCGGCGAGCTGCGCGTCCCGGCGCAGGTCGACCTCGCGTTGACGCGGGTCGCCGTGGGTCGTGGCGCCGTCGAGTTCGATGTTGACGCGCTCGATCTCGGCGTAGAGGTCGAGGTAGACGTTGCGCGTGCCGATCCGGACGGGAACCTGTCGTCGGAACAGCGGCATTCCCGGGCCGGTGAAGACCCGCTCGTGCCCCCAGATCTCGAGCGGGCTGCGGCAGCCCTCGGCGAGCTGGGTCAGCAGCGTCCGGAACACGCCCCGATCCGCGAGCTTCGGCGCCGCCTCCAGCGCGGACATCAGACGCTGCGGCGTGGAAAGCCGGTTGTTGACGGCCCGGATCACGGGTGCCCGCCGCTCACCGGGCGGCAGCAGCGGCCACGAGTCGACGAGGGCCCGTTCGAGTCGGGTCACCGCCATGCCCTGCCGGCGCACGACGTACGGCGGCCGCATCAGGAACCCCTGCCGTCGGTGCACGGCTACTCCGGGACGGCTGCGAAGACCGACGCCGGCCGGCACGCTCAGGTGCAGCAGGCCGCCGGCCGCCTGCCGGTGCAGACCCCACACGGCGAGCGCGCTGAGGTGGCTGAGCGCAGCGCGCCCGCCGGCCCAGGCGAGGACCGCGCGGTTGCCGAGGGCCGGGTCGAGCCGTCCGACGAGCGGTTCGGTCACGGACCGTCCACCCAGCAGGTGCGCCGCCACGAACACCTCGGGCAGTACGCGCACCAACTGCCCCCTGCGGCACGCCCGCTCCAGGGTCCACTCCGGCACCACCTGCACGGCCGCCGTACGAGTCACCAGCCCGCCGCCGCGCCCGACCAGCTCCGTGAGCACAGGATTCACCCCGACGACCGTGGCCACCCGCCACCGGACCCGCAACCCCGAGCGCCACACCTGTGGACACCCGTCAGCGCTGTGCACAGCCCCCGTCGCGTCGCCGGATCTGCTATGGCGAGCCGCGCAACGGCACTCCGGTGATGAGTTGTCGCGCCCGTACCCGTCATACCTACGACAGGCCACGACGAGGCGGAAGGATGACGTGATGAACGCGGACACGCGGCTCGAGGAGCTGGGCGTGAGCGGTCTGGGCGAGGTCGACGAGGCGGCGTTCTCGGGGCTGGCGGAGCGGCACCGGCGGGAGCTGCACGTGCACTGCTACCGGATGCTCGGGTCGTTCGAGGACGCCGAGGACACCGTGCAGGAAACCTTCCTGCGTGCCTGGCGGCGGAGGGAGACCTTCGAGGGACGGTCGACGTTCCGGGCCTGGTTGTACCGGATCGCCACCAACGCCTGCCTCGACCTGCTCGCCAAGTGCCGCCCGGAGCCCGCGACCGGCGGCGAGGTGCGGTGGCTGCAGCCCTACCCGGACCGGCTCCTCGACGAGCTGCCCGCGGGCGACGCGGACGAGCCGGAGACCGTCGCCGTCGCGCGGGAGACGATCGAGCTGGCGTACCTCGTCGCGGTCCAGCACCTCGCGCCGCGCCCGCGGGCCGTGCTCATCCTGCGGGACGTGCTCGGCTGGCCGGCGAAGGACGTCGCGGAACTCCTCGGGGTCTCCGTCAACTCCGTGAACAGCGCGCTGCAACGGGCCCGCGCCGGCATGCGGGAGCACCTGCCCGCCGAGCGGCAGGACTGGACCGGCGGCGAGGGGGACGCCGGGACGCGTGAGCTGGTACGTCGCTACACCGACGCCAGCGTGGCCACGGACATCGACGGGCTCGCCGCACTGCTGCGCGACGACGTCCGCTGTTCGATGCCGCCCACGCCGGGCCTGCGCGTCGGCCGTGACGCCGTGGTGAACGACTGGGTCAACGACGGCTTCGAGGACCTGGGGCGCCTGCGCGCCGTCCAGACCTCGGTGAACCGGCAGCCCGCCGTCGCCTTCTACCTGTGGCGCAAGCAGGAGGGCGCGTACCTTCCGCTGACCATCGACGTCCTGCGGATCAGCGGCGGGGCGATCACCGAGATCATCACGTTCCACGACGACCAGTTCCCGCGCCTCGGGCTGCCGGAGCGCCTGCCGGCGGACGGCACCGAGTAGTGCCGGTGTGGACGCTCGCGCTGCGCGGCGGCGAGCGGGTCGCGGTGGTCGCCGCGCAGTGGTCCGACGCGTTCGGCGTCGTCACCCGGGGACGGGTGCAGCTGGAGCTGCGGGACGGCGAACCCGGGCCGGTCCTCGGACGCGACGCCGGGTTCTGGCTCCGCGGCACCGGCGTCCGGGCCCTGCGGAACCCCGACCGCCGCACAGCGAAGGTGCGCATCGTCACCCCCAGGACCCCCAGCTACCGATTGACGGAGGCACGACATGAACAGCGTGGATGACACCGGGGACGTCGCAGGTCTGACATCGGTCCCGACCAGTCACCGCCTCCGCGGGCTCGCCGGCATCGGCGTGCTCGCCACGCTCGCGGCGATGGTGGCCACCACCCTCGCCGCCGCGCTCGCCCAGGCCATGGGTGTCGACTTCGAGATCCCCGACGGCGGGCAGGCGATCCCGTTGCCCGGGTTCGCCGTGGTGACCGGCTTCTTCTCGGTCGTGGGCGTCGTCATCGCCGTCGCCCTCTTCCGTTGGAGCGGGCGCCCCGCCGACCGGTTCCTGTGGACGGCAGTGACGCTGACCGCGATCTCGCTGGTCCCGCCCCTCATCTCGGGGGCGAACACCGCCACCGCCACGGCCCTCCTCGGGCTGCACCTCGTCCCTGCGGCGGTGATGATCCCGACCCTGACGCGGAGCCTCCGCACCCGAAGCACCATGGCCGGAGAGTGACCGACGGGTCGGTCGATCGACGGTGGGGTGCGGTGCGGGCACGGATCCCGGAAATCCCGTGGGAGAGGCGCTGAACGCGCGACCCGGGGAGGTCGCCTCGACCACGCTCACCGGTCCCGCGGTACGAGACAACCACGAGCTGAAGTCTCCTGCACAAAAACGGGGAGCCGTTCAGCGAGCAGTGTCCTTCATGGTGAGGCCGGCGTCCTCGAGGACCTCCCGGCCCGCCCAGCCGCCCGCCAGCGGATAGGCGGAGCCATGTCTCATCGCGTCTTCCAACGGGAGCGCCCACAGGTGCTCGATGAGCAGAAGGACCAGATTGCTGCCCGGCGGGAGGCTGACCTTGGGATCCGGGATGGGGGTTCCCTGCACGAGGAAGCCGGAGGAATCCGCCGTGTAGGAGTTGAGAACCCGGCTAGCGCCGGCCGTTCGCAACATCCTCCGGATGAGTTCTCCGTCCCAGTCGCTGACCCCGTCGATCGCATGTTCGGTGATGGTGCGGTCCCTGGCCCTGCTGATGGCGTAGACGTCGAGCAGCCGGACGGCGTCACTGGATCGGAGCAGGTTGATCTGCTGCCCGATCTCCTGGGGCAGGTCGTCCTGCCTGTAGCCGATGGCGAGGATCTGCACGGCACCGATCACGACCGACCCCTTCCGGGCGACGATGGCGGACCCTGCGCCCACCACCGCCGACGCCTACCCGCGCCGATGCCGCACAAACAGGGCCGCGCGAGCGTCCCGAAGGGGGGCCGCGCGAGCGTCCCGGCTCGGGGAGCGGGGCCGCAGCGACGGCCGGGATCGCCAGAGCCTGCGCGACCGGAACGTCGGCTGCGGCGCCTGGGTGGCACCGCAGCCGACGTGGTCGTCCAGGCCGGTGGTCGTCCAGTCCGGTGGTCGACCCGGCCGGTCCTGACCGGCCGGCCCTACCGGAAGAGTCCGGCGAGTTGTTCGGCGCCGACGTCCTGCCCCGCGCCGTTGTACATGGCGTTCGTGACCACCGTCCAGGCGGCGCGAGGCCAGGTGCGGAAGGTGATGTGGCCGCCGGCGATGGTGGCCTCGCCCTCGCCCACCTCGAAGGTGGCGATGTTCGTGGCCCCGCCGATGGCGGCGCTGCCGTGGGCGTAGCCGCTCACGAGCAGGTCGTCCTTGTCCGGGTACGTGGCGGCCACCCGCGCGTCGCCGGTCACGGTGAAGGCAGCGTCGTTGTTGAACCAGGTCGGCCACGACTCGGGCATTCCCCAGGCCGCGGGCACGTCCGGATCGTAGCGCTGCTCCAGCAGCGCGCCGGGCACGTTGAACACGCTCCGGTCGGTGGGCGTGACGTTCCGGACGGGCAGGCCGAGCGACGTGGCGGCGGTGGTGGACGCGCTGCCGAGCGCGACGAGGTTGCCGCCGGCGTTCACGAACTGCTTGAGCTTGTCGAGCCCGTCGGGTACGCCCCGGGCCCAGTGGAACTCGGCGGGGTTCTTCGCGGGGTCGAGACCGCGGGTGATGGTGTTCGCCGAGATGCCCGGGGCGAGCACGATGGTGTCGTACCGGCCGCTGAGGTCGGCGTAGTCGTCGGCGCTGACGACCTGGTAGTTCACGCCGATCTGGTCGAACATCCACATCATCCACCCGCCGGGCATGTTGTTGGCCCCGCGGATCAGACCCACCCGGGTCTTGTCCTTCAGCTTGATCGCGTCGACCTTCGGCACGGTCCGGGTGGCGTACACCGGCAGGCCGGTCTCCTGGCTGGCCCTGGTCAGCACCTGGCGGGCCCTCGGGTCCTTGGCGGGTACGAGGAGCGCACCGGCGGGCAGGGTCCGTCCGTCGATCCGGATGCCCGCCTTGGCGCGGTACGTCGGCACGGCGGCGTCCTGCAGGTCGGCGATGACCTGGCTGAGGCCGTACGAGGTGGGGCTGAGGACGTAGGCGCCCGTCTGACCGGGGTGGCCCGGCATCTGCTGCCGCACCGGCTCGACGCCCCGCACCCGGGTCGTGACGGCCGCGAAGGGTTCCGCCACGGCGTCGACGTCGACGCCCATGAGGAGGGCGAGGTTGTCGGTGGTCTCGCTGTACGGCATGATCAGCGGGCACTGGGCGCACTTGCGTGCGCTGTCCGGGTACGTGTCGATCCGGAGGAGCTGATCGACCCACCGGCCCATCGGCTGGTGCGTCCGGAGGATGTAAGAGCCCTGCGGGTACGCCCTGCCGCCCGCGGTGAACGGCTTCGTGGCCCGGTCGATCTCCACCTGACCGAGGTCGAAGATCTTCAGCATGTCGTAGAGGGCGTACGGGTCGCGCTGGTCCGCCGGGACGACGTACGCGTACGGGCCGCCGTTCCACGTCTCGCTGTTGCGGTTCGACAGGTAGAGGTTGTTGTAGAGCCACGACGTGGGGTCGCCGGACACCGTCTTCATGCCGGAGTACGCCGCCGAGGACCCGTACTCCACGATCTGCTTGAGCGACCAGGTCTTGCGGTCGTACGGCATCACGGAGCGCAACGTCTTGTCGGCGGGCTCCAGGACGGTGTCGGACGTGTAGGTGTACGCGAGATCCCGGACCGACGCGATTTCGGTCAGCCAGGTCGACGTGCCGAGGAACGGGCTGTGGCCGATGACGTCGGCGTTCCAGAGAATGCCGTACGCGTCATTCCACTTCGAGCCCTTCTTGCCCTCCGCCACGAGGTCGCGCTGGGTCTGCTGGCCGAGGGAATTGGAGGCGGAGACGACGATCGGGTCCAACGTCTCGGACATCGGCTCGTCCCACGGCGGCGACCAGATCCGCGGCGAGTTCACTCCCGCCTGGTGCATGTAGTGCTGGGCGACCGGTCGGTACTTCTGCTCCAGCCGGACCCGGGTCCGCGACTCCTTCTGGGTCATCATGAACCAGTCCCGGTTGTTGTCGTGCCCGGCGTAGTGGTGGTACAGATCGGGATAGGTCCGGTTGAAATCGGTGCCCGCCGTCTTGTTGAAGTGGTCGACCACCAGGTGCTGTCCGTCCGGGTTCTGGGACGGGACCACGAGCAGGACCAGGTTGTCGAGGACCTGCCGGGTGAACTCGGAGTTCTCCGTCGCCAGGCGGTGCACCACGTCGACGAGGGACTGGGTGGCGCCGACCTCGGTCGAGTGGATCGTCGCCTCGATGTAGTAGACGGGCCGGCTCTTCGCGGCGAGCTGCCTCGCGTACTCGTCCATCGGCATGCGCGCCCGGCTCGCCTCGGCGCGCATGACCCGCGGGTCGGACAGGCGCTTGTTGATGTCGAGGATCTGGTCGATCCGCTTGAGATTGTGTCTGCTGCTCAGGAGCAGCACCGGGAACTCGTTGCCGAGTGTCGTCCGGTCCACGACCTGGTACTCGACCTCGTCCGAGCGGTCCGCGACGAGCTTGAAGTAGCGCTTGACGCTGCCGAAGTCGGCGAGCTTGCCCTCGTCGCCCATCTCGAAGCCGAAGAACTGCTTCGGCGTCGGCACCCCCTTGACCTTGACGTCGACCCGAGTCGATGGTCGGTCGAGCACCTGGGCCTGCACCGGAACAGCCGCGAGCCCCACCAGGGCCGTGGCAGCCACCACGGCGGTCACGTGCCGTAACCTCATCCCGCCTCCTCCCAGGGGAACTGGTGAGGACAGGGTCACGGCGAGATCACGAACCGGTCAATCATTACCAATGGGTAGCGCCGAAACAGAGACGATCTTCTTTCTGTCGACCATTTTCGCTGCCATTCGTCCGCCGGGCCGCGTCCGTTCTCGGCTTTGATCCACACCGATACGGAATCGCGGCCCGGCGCCCGGCACCCGCACGCGCGGGCGCCGGGTCAGCTCGGCACGTCGCGGTGGCGGAACGCGGCCACGCCCGCCGCGACGAGCAGCGCCGCCACCGCCACGAGCACCGCGAGCGGCAGCACGGTCGGGTCGACCGCGGGCACGGACGGGACGTGGGTGAACGGCGAGACGTCGAGCGCGGCCTGCGGCAGATCCAGCACGGCGCCGAGCTGCCCGAGCAGCAGGAACGCCAGCAGGGCCGTCCAGGACAGCACCACCGACCAGCGGGGCAGCAGCCCGAACAGCGCCGTCACCACCCCGGCCACCACGAGCAGGGCCGGCAGGCGCAGCGCCGCGGCGCCGCCCAGCGCCACCGTCTCCCCGAGCACGTCGCCGGAGACGATGCCGTAACCGAGGCCGGTCGTGGCCCCGGCGAGCAGCAGCAGGGCGAGCGCGCCGAGGACCGCGGCGGCGACCTGCGTGCCCAGCCAGCGGCCGCGGCTCACCGCGGTGGCGAGGACCGCTTCGAGGATCCCGTCGCTCTCGTCGGCGCGGACCCGCAGCAGGGCCTGCACGACGTACGCCCCGATGGTGAGCGCGAACAGCGCGAGCATCGCGGCGAGGTAGGCGTCGACGAGGTTCGCGCCGCCACCCATGGCGGCGATGGCCTCGGCGGCGGCCGGGTTCTCCGCGATCATGGTGTTGAACTCGTCGGCGGCGACGCCCATGCAGAAGCCGACGACGCCCACGCCGACGGCCCAGCCGAGCAGCGCGCCGCGCTGCAACCGCCAGGCCAGCCCGGCGGGGCTCAGCAGCGACGCCGCGGCGCGCGCCGGCCCGCGGCGCGGTGCGACGAGGCCGGCGCCGAGGTCGCGCCGCTCCGCCAGGGCGTACGCGACCGCGACCGCGACGACCAGCAGCGCCACCGGCAGGGCGAGGGTCCACCACTGCTCGCCACCGAAGGCCCGCACCTGGTTGCCCCACCCGAGCGGGGAGAGCCAGGACGGCCAGGCGCTGTCCACCCGGGTGCCGTCGGCGTTCACGTCGCCGAAGACGTCGCCCGCGGCGCGCAGGAGGAACGCGAGGCCCACGGAGGCGGCGGCGAGCGCGTTGGCGCCGCGGGAGGTGACGGTGATCTGGGCCGTGACCGCGGCGACGCCGGTGAACGCGAGGCCCACACCGCCGATCGCGGCGGCCGCCGCGACGCAGCCGGCCACCGGCAGGCCCGTGCCCGCGAGGGCGAGCGCGAGCAGGGCGGCGGACAGCACGTTCACCCCGACGACGACCAGCAGCGCGGCGGTGAGCAGCGCGTACCGGCCGACCACGGAGGCGCCGAGGAGTTCGGCGCGGCCGGTCTCCTCGTTCTGGCGGGTGTGCCGCACGACCGCGAACGTGCTGAGCAGCGCGACGGTCACCGCGAGCGTCACGTACGTCTCGGCGACCACCACGGCGCCGAGGTCCGCGCCGGCTATCGGGCCGTTGAACGCGCGGGCGACGAGGCTGGACGCCGATGTGGTGGCGTAGCCGTGGCGTGCCGCGTCGTCCGGGTAGACGCCGGACACACTGGCGGCCAGCGCGTACCCCAGCAGGGGCGTGCCGATCAGCCAGATGCCGAGCCGGACGCGGTCGCGGCGCAGGACCAGGCGGGTCAGCCGGCCGGTGCCGGCGAACGCGCTCATCGCAGGGCCGCCCGGGACTCGGAGGCCCCCGCGCCGGCCGTCGCGCGCCCGTCGTCGGCGGCGTCGGCGCCGTAGTGCCGCAGGAACAGCTCCTCCAGGGTGGGTGGGGCGCTGGTCAGCGCCCGCACGCCGAAGCGCACGAGGTGCCCGAGCAGCTCGTCGAGGTGCGCCGGCTCGACCTCCAGGTGGGTGCGTCCGTCGACGTCGCGGACGGCGTGCACGCCGGGCAGCGCCTCCAGCCCGGTCAGCGGGCGGGCGGTCTCGACGGTCACCGCGGTGCGGGTGAGGTGACGAAGCTCGGCGAGGGTGCCGGACTCGACACTGCGCCCCTCGCGGATGATGCTGACCCGGTCGCAGAGGGCCTCGACCTCGGCGAGCACGTGGCTGGAGAGCAGCACGGTGCCGCCCTCCCGCTTGATCCGCCGGACCTCGTCCTGGAACACGGCCTCCATGAGGGGGTCGAGGCCGGAGGTCGGCTCGTCGAGCACGTACAGCTCGACGTCGGAGGCGAACGCCGCCACGATGGCGACCTTCTGCCGGTTGCCCTTGGAGTACGTGCGGCAGGTGCGGGTGGGGTCGAGGTCGAAGCGCTCCAGCAGCTCGTCGCGGCGACGCCGGTCCAGGCCGCCGCGGAGCTGCCCGAACAGGTCGATCGCCTCGCCCCCGGACAGGTTCGGCCAGAGACTCACGTCGCCCGGCACGTACGCCAGCCGCCGGTGCAGCCGCACCGCGTCGCGCCAGGGGTCGGCGCCGAGCACCCGCACCTCGCCGGAGTCGCGGCGCAGCAGCCCGAGCAGGATCCGGATGGTGGTGGACTTCCCGGCGCCGTTGGGGCCGAGGAAGCCGTGCACCTCCCCCGGTTCCACCCGCAGGTCGAGCCCGTCGAGCGCGCGGACGGCGCCGAAGGTCTTGACCAGGTTGTCGATCGCGATGACGGCCATGGCCCCTCCCGGGGGTGACGCGTGAAGCCGGACGGATGAGACATCGACGCCTCCACTGTACTGACCGGCGGTCAGTCAGATCAACGGTGACCCCGGCCACCGGTCAGGACGGGCGACTAGGCTTGCCGGCATGACCGCCGAACCCGCGGACGACACCCGGTCGCGGATCCTGCGCGCCGCGCTCGACCTCTTCGCCGAGCACGGCTACCAGCGCACCCCGCTGCGTCAGATCGCGGAGCGGCTGCGGTTGACCAAGGCCGCCATCCTCTACCACTTCCCGACCAAGGAGCATCTGCTCACCGCCCTCGTCGAGCCGCTCCTGGCCGACCTGGAGCGGCTGCTGGACGCCGCCGAGCGCCTGCCGACCGAGCAGGCCCGCCAGGCGGTGCTGGAGGGCTGGGTCGACACGATGCTGACCCACCGTCGCCCGCTCGGCATGCTGTTCCACGACATCGCCCTGATCACCCGCGGCGACACGTTCCACCGTCTGATGCGGATCGCCATGCGCGCCAACCACCTCATCGCCGGGCCGGAGGCCGGGCGCCGGGCACGGGTCCGGGCCGTGCAGGCCGTGGCCATGTGCAGCGACCCGGTCGTGTTCTTCGCCGACGTGCCCGACGAGGTGCTCCGCGCCGACATGCTCGACGGCGTACGCCGGCTGCTGGCCACGCCGGCCACCGACGCCGCGACGGCCACCGACGCCGCGACGGTCGCGGACGCCGTGGCGAGCACCGGCCCGGCGCCGCGCACCGGCGCCACGGTCACCGGCGCCGCGGGGACCGGCGCGGCCGGGCGGATCGCGGCGGCCGGAGGGGGCGCGCCCACTCCACGGCGACGGCCCGGCCGGCCCCGCGCGCTGGGCCGCGAGCAGATCGCGGCGGCCCGGCGCATGCACGAGGCGGGCACCCACTCGGTGGACGCGATAGCCACCACCCTGGGCGTCTCCCGGGCCACCGTCTACCGCTACCTGGACGAGTCGGCAACCAATAACGAGACGGTTTAGCGACAATTCTGAGACGGTTACGAGGGACAGCCGGGGGGCTCGCCCCGGTCCGCCGACGTCCCGACCCGTTCCAGGGCCCGGGCCAGGCGGGCGAGGTCGATGCCCTCGAAGTGGTCGAGGAACCGCCGTCGGACGCTGGCCAGGTGACTCGGCCAGGACTCTTCGAGACGGGCGAAGCCGGCGTCGGTGAGGACGGCGTTCCACCCCCGCGCGTCCTCCTCGCTGCGCACCCGTCGCACCAGGCCCTGGCCCTCCAGCCGGCTGATGGTGCGCGTCATGCCGCTGAGCGAGAGGCGGCAGGCGGCGGCCAGCTCGCTCATCCGCATCTGCCGGCCGGGGGCCTCGGACAGGTGCATGAGCGCGAGGTACTCGGTGAGCGGCAGCTGGCGGTCACACACCATGTCCGTGTCGATCGCCCGGGGCAGGAGGTAGACGACCCGGAACAGGGCGCGGACCACGGCCTCCTCGTCGGCGTCGAGGGGCCGCAGGTGCTCCGGGGGCGTGACGGACATGCATCCATGCTAGTTGCGCCGCCGCCCGGCCCTCCCCCGCCGCTGTGACGGTGCCCATAGCCCGAATAATTGCTTGACGAAGCAAGCGTTGTCTAGCGTGTCCGCGTCAGGCACCACTTCTGGAGAGGCACCACACGCATGACCAGGATCGGCATCATCCTCGGCAGCACGCGACCCGGCCGTAACGGCGAGGCCGTCGCCCGTTGGGTCCTCGAGCTCGCCAAGCAGCGCTCGGACGCCGAGTTCGAGCTCATCGACCTGCTCGACCACCCGCTGCCCCACCTCGACGAGGCGATCCCGCCGTCGTACGGGCAGTACGCCCAGCCGCACACCAAGCGCTGGGCCGAGACGATCGCCTCGTACGACGGGTTCGTGATCGTCACCCCCGAGTACAACCACTCGACCTCGGGCGCCCTGAAGAACGCCATCGACTACCTCTACGCCGAGTGGAACAACAAGGCCGTCGGCTTCGTGAGCTACGGCTCCGTGGGCGGCGCCCGCGCCGTGGAGCACCTGCGGCTCATCGCTGGCGAGCTGCAGATGGCCGACGTGCGGGCCCAGGTCGCGCTGTCGCTCATGCACGACTTCGAGAACTACAGCGTCTTCAAGCCGAACCCCGGCCACGAGGGCGCCCTCCACACCATGCTCGACCAGGTCATCGCCTGGAGCGGTGCGCTGGCGCACCTGCGCAGGAACTGAACGCACCTCGCAACGGTGGTGGCCGCGGTCCTCCCCCGCGGCCACCGTCGTCGGCGGCCACCTCAGGCGGCCAGGGCGGCGTACCGGCCGTTGCGGCCCATGAGGCTGTCGTGGGTGCCCCGCTCGACGATCCGGCCGTGGTCGAGGACGGCGATCTGGTCGGCGCCGCGCACGGTGGAGAGCCGGTGGGCGATCGTGATGGTCGTCCGCCCCTCCGCGAGGGCGTCGAACGCCCGTTGCACGGCCCGCTCGGTCTCGGTGTCGAGCGCGCTGGTGGCCTCGTCGAGGATCAGCACGCGCGGGTCGCGCAGCAGCGTACGGGCGATGGCCAGCCGCTGCTTCTCGCCGCCCGAGAAGCGGTGGCCCCGCGACCCGACGACCGTGTCGTACCCGTCGGGCAGGCCCACGATCACGTCGTGGATGTGGGCGGCGCGGGCCGCGGCCTCGATCTCCGCATCGGTGGCGTCCGGCCGGGCGTAGCGCAGGTTCTCCCGCACCGTGGTGTGCAGCAGGTAGGTCTCCTGGCTCACCACCCCGACGATGGCGGCGAGGTCGGCCAGGCGCAGGTCGCGCAGGTCGACGCCGTCGATGGTGATCCGGCCGCTCGTCGGGTCGTGCAGCCGGCCGACCAGGGCGGCGAGGGTGCTCTTGCCCGATCCCGTCTCGCCGACCAGGGCCAGCCCGGTGCCGGCGGGCACGTCGAGGGTGACCCCGGCGACGGCCGCCGTGTCACTGCCCGGGTAACGGTAGGTGACCTCCTCCAGGCGCAGGTGACCGCGGACGCGGCGCGGGTCGATCCGGACCGGCCGCGCGGGCTCGGCCACCTCGACCGGCAGGTCCAGGTACTCGAAGATCCGGGCGAAGAGCGCGAGCGACGAGGTCAGCGAGACACCCACGTTGAGCAGCTGCATCAGCGGGCGGAACAGCCCGTTCTGCAGCGTGGTGAACGCGACGAGGGTGCCGATGCTGAGACTGCCGGCGGTGCCGGGCAGGCCGGCGCCGAGGTAGATGAGCGCCGGGACGGCGGCGAACACGACGCTCATCGAGGCCATCCGCCAGCGGCCGGCGAGTTCGCTGCGCAGCTCCAGGTCGACCAGGCGGGCGGAGGAGGCGGTGAACCGCTCGATCAGCGCCGGCGCGGTGCCGAGCGTCTTGGCGAGCTGCACGCCGCTGATCGACAGGCCCTCCTCGACGGTGACGTTGAGGTCGGCGAGTTCGCGCTGGCGGCGGGCCGTGACCTCCCGACGCAGCCGGGCGACCCGGCGGGTCAGCCACACGGCCGGCGGGAGGATGAGCAGCGAGACCAGGGACAGCCGCCAGGAGAGCGCGACCATGGCCACCACGGTGGCCACCACCGTCGTGAGGTTGGCGGCGATCGACGTGGCGGTGGAGGTCACCACCGACTGCATGCCGCCGATGTCGTTGGTGATCCGGGACTGCACCTCGCCCGTGCGGGTGCGCGTGAAGAAGTTCAGCGACTGGCGTTGCAGGTGGGTGAACACGTCGGTGCGCAGGCGGTGCATGACCTCCTGACCGACCCGGGTCGAGATCCAGGTCTGCAGCACGCCGAGCACGGCGGTGACCGCGGCCACCGCCACCATCCCGACCACCAGCCAGACGAGCAGGGTCAGGTCGCGCTCGGGCAGGGCCCGGTCGATGACGTGTCGGAGCAGGAACGGCGAGGCCATCGCGAGGACCGACGAGGCCACGATGATCGCGGTCACGGTGGCGAGCGCGGCCCGGTGCGGGGCGAAGAGTCCGGCGATGCGCCGCAGCGACACCTGCCGGGCCTGCGCCTTCTCCTCGGCGCTGACGGTACGGGGGCCGCGGTCGCGGCCGGTGGGGGTGGGTTCCAAGAGCGGGCACCTTCCGACGGGGATCGATTCTGAGGTTACCTCATCATGAGGGAACAACCGTACTGGCTGTTACCGTATTCCGGTGAACGAGGCGCACGGCGACGACGAGACCCTGGCCGAGGCGTTCTGGGGGGTGGCCCGGCAGCTGCGGCAACGCACCCGGGAGGCGCTCGCGCCGTGGGACGTCACGCCCAGCCAGGCCCGGGCGCTCGGCGTCCTGGCCCGCCACGGGGTGCTGCGCCCCGGCGCGCTCGCCGAGCACCTGCGCATCGCCCCCCGCTCGGCCACCGAGGTGGTCGACGACCTGGAACGGCGCGGACTGGCCGAACGCCGTCCCGACCCGAACGACCGGCGCGCCACGCTGGTGGCGCTCACCCCGGAGGGCGTACGCACCGGCGCCGCCATCCGGGCCGCCCGGCAGGCCGAGGCCGACCGGTTCTTCGCGGACCTCGACCCGGCCGACCGGGAGCAGCTCGCCCGCATCCTGCGCACGCTGCGCGGCTGACCCCACCCCCGTGCGGCCCGGGTTTGACCACCGACGGGCCGGGTAGCCGTGCGCGTCCGATGAACGGGACGGTGTGGGCCGACGGGAGGGCCGCGTGGTACGCCTGCTCAGCCGTGAGACCGGCGGCCGTCGCTGATGTGCGGTATCGCCGGGGAGGCCCGGTTCGACGGGTCGACCCCCGATGACGCGGCGGTGACCCGGATGACCGAGGCGCTGCGCTCACGCGGCCCGGACGGCGAAGGGCTGTGGCGCGACGGGTGGGTGACCCTCGGGCACCGCCGGCTGACCATCATCGACCTGTCCGACGCCGGCGCCCAGCCCATGGTGCGCGAGGACCTGGGCCTCGCCCTCGTCTTCAACGGCTGCATCTACAACTACCCCCAGCTGCGCGAGGAACTGCGGGAGGCCGGCCACACCTTCCACTCCACCAGCGACACCGAGGTGATCCTGGTGGCGTACGCGCACTGGGGTGAACGGTTCGTCGACCACCTGGTCGGCATGTTCGCCATCGGACTGGTCGACCGGGCCCGGCGGCGGCTGGTGCTGGTCCGCGACCGGCTCGGCATCAAGCCGCTCTACCTCGCCGAGACGCCGGGGCGGCTCCGGTTCGCGTCCACCCTGCCGGCGCTGCTGGGCGCGGGCGACGTGGACACCGGCATCGACCCCGTGGCGCTGCACCACTACCTCTCCTGGCACTCGATCGTGCCGGCGCCCCGGACGGTCCTGCGCGGGATCCGCAAGCTGCCACCGGCCACCATGCGGATCGTCGAGGCCGACGGGCGCCGCCGCGACGAGGTGTACTGGCAGCCCGACTACGCGCGCGACCCGGCCGACGCCGGCATGGACGCCCGGGACTGGCAGGCCGCCGTCGGGGACGCGCTGCGCACCGCCGTACGCCGGCGGCTCGTCGCCGACGTGCCGGTCGGCGTCCTGCTCTCCGGCGGGCTCGACTCCAGCCTCATCGTGGCGCTGCTCGCCGAGGCCGGGCAGGAGCACCTGCGGACGTTCAGCATCGGCTTCGACAGCCGGGGCGAGGAGGCCGGCGACGAGTTCACCTACTCGGACCTCGTCGCGTGGGCCTTCGACACCGACCACCAGCGGATCCGGCTCGCCGACGACGACCTCGTGCCGGCCGTACGGCGCACCGTGCTGGCCATGACCGAGCCGATGGGCAGCCACGACGTGGTCGCCTTCCACCTCCTCTCCGAGCAGGTGGCCCGGCACGTCAAGGTGGCCCAGTCCGGGCAGGGCGCCGACGAGGTGTTCGCCGGCTACGGCTACCACCAGCCGCTGGCCGGGGCGTCCCGGGAGGCCGCCGGACCGGTGTTCACGGAGGCGTTCTTCGACCGCGACCACGCCGAGCTGAACCGCGTCGTCGGCCCGGCGTACGCGCTGGACCGCGACGCCAGCCGCGACCTGCTCGACGAGCACCTGGCCGCGCCCGGGGCGCAGACGGCGCTGGACGCGGTGCTGCGGCTGGACACCCACCTGATGCTGCCCGACGATCCGGTCAAGCGGGTGGACAGCATGAGCATGGCGTGGGGGCTGGAGGTGCGCACGCCGTTCCTCGACCAGGACCTCGTGGCCCTCGCGGCCCGCTGCCCACCCGAGCACAAGGTCGCCCAGGGCGGCAAGGGGGTGCTCAAGGAGGTGGCCCGGGAGGTGCTGCCGGCCGAGGTCATCGACCGGCCGAAGGGATACTTCCCGGTGCCGGCGCTGCGCAACGTCGACGGGCCGGTGCGGGAGCTGGTCATCGAGGCGTTGCAGGCGCCCGAGGCCCGCGAGCGTGCCCTGTTCCGCCCCGAGTACGTGGCGGGGCTCCTCACCGAGCCGGACAGCGCCGAGGCCGCCGCCGGCAGCAACAAGCTCTGGCAGCTGGGCCTGCTGGAACTCTGGCTCCAGACGCACGGCGTGCGCTGACGGCCGGGCGCCGGCGGCACGGCTCAGCCCGCGACCGTCCAGGCGCCGGGCGGCACGGCTCAGCCGGCGACCGTCCAGGCGGTCAGTTGGGCGAGCACGGCGCGCAGGTCACACGTCTCGTCGAGGATCCGGCGCTGCCGGGTGGCACCGGTGCCCTCCGCGCGCAGCCGGGTCAGCTGGTCCAGCACGTACCCGAGGTCGCCGTGGCGGACCAGCGCCGGCGACACCGTGGCGAACAGTTCGTCGACCAGCTCCCAGGCCGGCCGGGCGCCACCGCCCCGCAGGTCGATCAGGTCGCCCTCCAGGCCCTCGTGCGCGGCCCGCCAGTGGGCCGCGGAG
Organism: Micromonospora globbae; assembly: GCF_036184225.1. Lineage (NCBI taxonomy): Bacteria > Bacillati > Actinomycetota > Actinomycetes > Micromonosporales > Micromonosporaceae > Micromonospora > Micromonospora globbae. The sequence continues at coordinate 1,379,732 of NZ_CP108084.1, read as the reverse complement.
ACGAGGCAGTCGCGGATGGGCGCGGCGGGCACCCCGGCGCGGGCGTCGTCGAGGACGGTGGCCACGAGGGCCCGCAGCAGCGCGGCCACCAGCACGGTGTCGTCGACGGTCGGGCAGACGTCCCCGACCCGGATCTCCACCGTCGGGTACGCCGCGGACGGCCGCGCGTACCAGTAGACCATCGCGTCGTCGAGCATCACGCCGGCGGCGATCAGCTCCTGCACCGTCCGGTCGTAGTCGTCGGCCGACGCGAAGTACGGGGTCGGGCCGAGGCTGGGCCAGCGTTCCAGCTGCATGGAGCGCCAACTGGCGTGCCCGGTGTCGTGGCAGTCGTGCAGCGGTGAGTTGGTGGCGATGGCGTGCACCACGGGCAGCCACGGCCGCAGGTGGTTGCACACCTGGACGGCCAGCTCGCGGTCCGGCACACCGACGTGCACGTGGCAGCCGCAGACGGCCGGGTCGTGCGCCACCGGCCCGTACCGCCGCGACATGGCGTGGTAGCGCGGTTTGTCCGGCACCGTCCGGTGCGGCTCGTGCATGGGGGTGGCGCCCACGGCGACCAGCCGGGCGCCGGCCGCCTCGGCCGCCGTGGCCGCGGCGCGCCGCAGCGCCACCAGGTGCGCGCGCAGCTCGGTCAGCTCGGTGCTCACCGGGGTGACCATCTCGACCATGCTGTGCCGGAACTCCTGCCGGCTCTGGTCCCGCGCCGGCCCGCGCAGCGCCGTGAGCACCCGCTGGGCCACCGGCAGGTTCTCCCCCGTCGCCGGGTCCAGCAGCAGGAACTCCTCCTCCACGCCGAGGGTCAGCGTGGCGAGGTCGGGCACCGCGGTGGCGATCGTCGGACGGTACGACATCCGTTTCGGCGTCCGTTCGTCGGGCGGCGCGCCGGGCGCCGCGCAGCCGGCGCGGGGGGTTTCCCATCGGCCGCGCGGCCAAACACCGCGCGGCCCGGACCCCCGCTGCGGGGGTCCGGGCCGCGACGTGCCGGTGCGGTCAGTCGGTGCAGGACGGCTGGTCGAAGTGCCCCGGCGTGCCGGGGTACGCCGGGCCGGCGCCGTGGTCGCGGTTGTCCTTCGGGTACACGAGGGCCAGTTCCACGAACGCCGACGTGCCGGCGGTCGTGGCGTCCGACGCGTCCCGCCCGGCGCCCGAGCCCCAGGCGACCCGGCTCAGGAAGTTCTGCATGGCCGGGCTGTGCTGGCGGACGTCGTTGAAGCCGCCGTAGGCCGAGTTGCAGTGGGTGAAGAGGTTGTAGGCGCCGTTCCAGTCGATGAGCCGGTCACCGTTGTTCGGCCCGTTCTTCGTCACGTCGCCCTGCAGCACGTCCCGGTCCCAGCCGCCGTAGATCCAATCGGTGCCGTGGTGGTGCTGGTTGTCGGCCACCTCGCCGTCGTCCAGCCCGGTCATCTCGAACCAGAGGCACGGGTCGACGGTGACGCCGCCGTTGGTCACCGGCCAGGCACCGGCCGCGCAGTCGTCCGGGTACGCGCCGCGCGGGCGGAAGTCCAGCAGGTCGGAGCCGAGGACGGCGTCCACCGCCGGGCCGCCGGTCGCGCCGGCGCCGCCGAAGAGGTGGTCCACGTACTGGTCGTGGTCACCCCGGGCGGCGGCGCTGAACGCCCCGTCCACCTGGCACTGCGGCTCGGTCGCGTCCAGCACCGGGTCGCAGCCCCTGCCGCCCCAGAGCACGTCCGCACCGTCGGCCCCGAAGAGCTGGTCGCCGCCGCTGTCGCCGTTGGCCACGTCGTCACCGAAGCCGGCGTGGATGTTGTCCGCGCCCGCGCCGCCGCGGATCCGGTCGTCGCCACCGGCCGTGAGCCCGTCGTGCGGCATGGACTCCGACGTGGACCCACCGATCCAGGCGTCGCCGTCGGTGTCGTGCCGCAGGTCCACGCGCCGGTCGTAGTCGCCGGCCCGGAACCCGGTGTACGTCTCCTGCGGCGGGGACGACAGCGTCACCGTGAACCCGAGCGCCGCCACGTCGTCGGCGTTCAGGTACTGGTTCACCACGCCGCCGCGATCGCCGAGGATCGCGTCCCGGCCGTCGTCGCCGTACAGGGTGTCGGCGCCCAGCTCACCGAAGAGGTCGTCGTCGCCGGCACCGCCCCGGATCAGGTCGTCGCCGTCCTGGCCCCAGATCCCGTCGTCGCCGGCGTCGCCGAAGAGCTGGTCCGCCCCGTACGCCCCGGCCGGCTCGCACGTGGCCTGGGCCGTGGTGCAGAACCGGGTGGACGGCCCGGGCAGCGCCGGGTCGTGGGTGCGGGAGCGGGTGGCGTCCGCCGGCACCGCGCCGGCCGGGTACCGCTCGCTGTACACCCGCTCGGCCGGCTGCCCGTCGGTCGTGACGACCGTGCGCAGCAACGAGCCGTTGTCGCCGAGCAGCACGTCCGCGGCGCCGTTGCCCTCGACGACGTCACCGGTGTCCCGGAAGCCGGGCGCCGCGCTGCCGCCGATCAGGTCGTCCTGCCCGGCCGGCTCGCCCGGCCCGGTCAGGTCCTCGGCCGCCGACGGGGAGCCCGGCCAGCCGGCGTCCGGCAGCGGGGTGACCGTGGCGTGGCCGGCCGCGCCGAGCGCGGAGTCACCGCGCAGCACGTCGGCGCCGCCGTTGCCCTCCAGGTAGTCGCCGCCGCCGTCGCCGGTCAGCGCGTCGTCGCCGTCCTGGCCCCAGAGGGTGTCGACGCCGTCGCCGCCGCTGAGGTGGTCGCCACCGTGCCGGGCGGTGTCGGCCGCCGCCCGGTCGAGCAGCACCACGATCCGCGGCCCGAACGGCGCGCCGCCGGAGCCGAGGCGGACGGTCGCCGCGGTCGGGGTCTCGCCGGGCAGCGGTCGCAGGACGGCGCCGTTGTCGCCGATCACCGCGTCCGAGCCCGGGCCGCCGAACACGGCGTCCGCGGTGTCCGGCTGGCCCGTGGTGGCCGCGCCGGAGCCGTCGTACGCGGTGCTCGACCCGCCGACGAGGTCGTCGTCGCCGTAGTTGCCCTCGACCCAGTCGGAGCCCGGGCCGCCCTCGGCGAAGTCCGCGCCGCCGCCGGCGTGCACCCGGTCGGCGTCGCCCTGGCCGAAGATCACGTCGTCGGCCGCGCCGCCGGAGATTAGGTCCCCGCCGCTGGTGCCGGCGGCCGGGTCGAACCCGAGGTCGAGCAGGGTGACCCTGCGGGGTGGCCCGGCCCTGCCCTGGGTGACCCGGGTCGCGTCGGCGTCCGCCGGGACGAAGCGGGCGTTGTCGCCGGCGATCAGGTCCTCGTCGGCGTCGCCGTACAGCTGGTCCCCGGCGTCCGGCCGGCCGGTGCCCGCGGCCGCCTCCTGGCTGGAGCCGCCCACGATCTCGTCGCGCCCGGCGTTGCCGTGCACCACGTCCGCGCCGTTGTTGCCCTCCAGCTGGTCGTGGCCGCCGTCGCCGTCGACCCGGTCGCCGCCGAGGCCGCCGTACGCCACGTCGTCGTCCGGGCCGCCGGAGATGACGTCACCGGCGCCCGCACCGGGCTCGTCACCGGCCAGGTCCAGCGGGTACGGCCCGACGTCGCCGACGCGGGCGCTGCCGTTGTCGCCGACGATGCGGTCCGGCCCGTCCTCGCCGTAGATCCGGTCCTGCCCGTCGCCCGCGCCGGCGACCCGTCCGCCGCCGTAGAGGACGTCGCCGGCCGGCCCGCCGAAGAGCTGGTCGTCGCCCGCGTTGCCCTCGACGGTGTCCACGCCGTCGCCGCCGTGGAGCCCGTCGTCGCCGGCGTTGCCGAAGAGCAGGTCGTCGTCACCGTCGCCGTGCAGCTGGTCCACCCCGTCCGCGCCCCACGCCCGGTCCGCGCCGGCGCCCAGGTGCAGGGTGTCGTTGCCGAGCTGGCCGCAGGCGAGGTCGTCCCCGCCGCCCAGGTCGGCGCGGTCGTCGCCGCCGCCGGCCGCGACCCGGTCCACCCCGGCGCCGCCGAGGATGAGGTCCCGGTCGCCCTGGTCGGACGGGGCCGGCTGGCCGTCGGCGAGGGTGGCGTCACCGCAGGTCTCGTCGGGCAGGTGCCGGTCGCCGAAGACGACCGCGCCGCCGTCGCCGCCGATCACGTGGTCCCGGCCCGCGCCGCCGACCAGCAGCTTGGTCTGCGACTGGACCCCGGTCGGCAACGGCGTGTGCACCACCTCGCGGAAGCGGCCGTACCCGTCGTCGTCGCCGGCCGGGCCGACCTCGGACGGTTCGGCGATCACGTGGTCGTCGCCGGGGCCGCCGAACACCTCGTCGGTGCCGTACCCGCCGATGAGGACGTCGTCGGCGCCGTAGCCGTAGAGCCGCCCGGTCTGGCCGTTGGCGGAGTGGGAGACGACCAGGTCGGTGCCGGCGCTGCCGTGCACGACGTCCTGACCGCTGCCGGTGTCCACCTGGTTGGTGAGCCCGGCGTCGCCGGTGCCGTTCTCGTCCACGCCGGCCGGCACCGTGGTGTCGAACGTGTGGATGGTGTCGTTACCCCGGCCGCCGTTGATGGTGTCCCCGCCCGGGCCGCCGACCAGCAGGTTGCTTCCGCTGGGCCGGTCGTCGGCGCGTACGCCGAGCACGTCGTCGCCGCCGTTGCCGTAGACGGTGTTCGCACCGTGCCCGACGGTGACGTGGTCGGCCGCGCCGCCGGTCGAGGCGGTCGGCTCGGTCAGCGTCGTCCAGTCGACCAGCCCGGTGAGGGTCTTGTCGCCCACCGACGTGTGCACGACCGTCGGCGGCCGGTTGGCGCCGCCGAGCCCGCTGTCGCCGGCCACCACGTTGTCGCCGTCGCCGGTGGTCACGGTGTCCGCGCCGGGGCCGCCGGCCACGCGGCTGACCACGCCGGGCGCCTCGGCGGTGACGATGACGTCGTCGCCGCCGCGCCCGTCGACGTAGGCCGGGCCGGTGCCGGTGCGGATCTGGTCCCGGCCGTCCGAGCCGAGCACGACGGCCGTCCGGTCGAACGCCGACGTCCTCGTGCCGTCGCCGCTGGTGTCGCCGTCGCCGAGCAGCAGCACCGACATGGCGGTCTTGCCCGCGTCGGCGACCTGGTAGCCGCGGCCGTCGACGACCACGCGGGTCAGCCCCGGGTCCAGGAACTCCTGCCGGCGGCCGAGCGCCTCGACCGCGAAGCCGTCGAAGTCGTCGGTGGCGCCCTCCTGGCCGGCGTCGGCGTAGTGCAGCGCGTACACCTTGACGACGTCGCCGGCGTAGGTGTCGCCGCCGTTGTCCCACGCGTCGTGGCCGCGCTGGTCCTTCGTGCCGAACTTGCCGGCGAAGACCACGAGCGTGTCGCCCACGGTGCCGCCGAGTTCCGGTGGTGGCGGTGAGCAGTCCGGTTGTGCTCGGAAGTCCAGCAGGGTCGCGTCGACCAGGGTGAAGTCGAACGTCTTGGAGAACAGGACCAGGTCGATGGTGATGTAGACCTTGAGGAACACCGACAGCGCGCCGCTCGTGGTGAACAGGCAGATCGGGTTGACCAGCAGCGCCTGGAGGAACTCGCTGGTGCGGAACTTGCCGTCGTTGTTCGGGTCGTTCCAGCTGAACCCGACGGTCAGCCGGATGCCGCCCTCGATCCCGGCCTTGAGGAACAGGACGTTGACCTGGGCGCCGGCGGCGATCTCGCCGCGCAGGGTGACCACCGGGACGGCGTTGCCGTTGCTGTCGGCGGTCTTGAAGTACAGACCGTCGAGCAGCTTCACGGCGTCGACCGCGGTGCCGTCGGAGGCCGCTTCGATGGCGTGCCGGATGCCGGCGGTGTCCAGGCCGGCGATGAACCGGGCGGTCACCGAGGCGCTGCCGGCCAGGGTGATCATGACGGGCGGCGGCGCGTAGACCGGGCCGAACGACTGCCGCCAGCTGAACCCGAGGGTGAGCGGCCCGGAGTCGAAGCCGACCAGCTCGACGTCCTGGCCCATGAGCAGCCCGAAGAGCGAGCCCGGGTTGTCGAAGACCGGGAAGGTGAAGCCGATCTTGTCGGCGGTGGACTTGCCGTCGCCGCCCTTGGCGAAGATCTTCTCGCCGTCCTCACCGGCGGCTGTGTCGACCGCCGCCTTGACCTCGTCGGGGGACTTGGCCTGGGTGAACTCGTCGGCCCGGTCGATCAGGGTCTCCGCCGAGGCCGGCGAGACCTCCGTGGTCAACGCCTTCTCCGGGTTGACCAGGAACTGGCCCAGCGGGATGGAGCAGCCCGCGTCGCAGTCCGGGATCCGGTTGACGAACGTGACGACGGCGCGGATGGTGTCCACGAACTCCAGGTCCGGCCCGTCGTTGAGGGTGCTGAACTGTTTGGCCAGCCAGACCAGGGTGATGTCCGGCCCGCCGGTGGCCTTCGACAGGTCGGAGAGGACGGGGATCGGCGCGTACAACGTGTCGATGACCGGCTGCAGCGGCCCGGTGACCGCCTTGAGCTGCTCGACCACCGGCTTGAGGATCTTGTCGAAGAACGCGCCCGCGTCCAGCGCGATGTCGGTGAACGTGATCCGCAGCCCGTGGTCGGGGTTGTCCCCCGCCGCCGTGAGCGCCCCGCGCTGGTGGGTGAGCTGCCAGCTCAGCCCGAAGCGGGCACTGATGCCGGGCATCGCCGAGGCGGCCTCGCCGCCCGCGTCGACCTTCGCCGCGAGCTTCCAGTCGATCTTCACCTTGGCGGTGAGGTCGGTGGCGACGAGCGAACCGAGGTCGCCGAACTCGGCCAGGGTCAGCTTGGCGTCCGGGTCGGCCACGCACTGCCCCGCCGGGAGGTCACCGAAGCAGCTCTGCTCCCCCGGCGAACCCTTGAGGTCGATGGCGAAGTACGCGCTGACCAGCGGGTCGGTGCCCTGCTTCTGCGCGTTGACCCGGATGAACGCGAGCTGCGCCGCCAGGTCCGACGGCATGTCGAAGGACGCGCCGATGGCCAGTTCCGGCGCCCCGTCGCCGGAGTGCGTGGCGACGTGGAAGCCCTCGTCCCGGTCGAGCACCAGGTCCAACCGCAGCTTCCAGCCCAGCCGGGCCTTGATGCCGTCGGTGGCGCCCTTCTCCGCCTTCAGCGACAGGCCGGGGACGCCCAGGTCCAGCGGGACGTCCACGCCGAGGCAGCCGTCGCCGGTGCAGCCCTGCTGCGGGTCCGGCGCGCCCCGGCTCGCGGTGAGGGTGATGCGTACCGACTGGAAGTCCTCGGGACCGCAGGTGTCGGCGTTGGCGCGGCAGGTGACCGTGCTCGTCGCCCCCGGCGCCACCTCGGCCAACGCCGCGTCCAGGGCGGCCTGCACGCCGGCCCGGTCGAGGGTCGCGTCGGCCAGCACCGGCCCGATGGCGGCCTTCACCTCGGCGCGCAGGTCGGCGATGAACCGCTGTCCCTGTTGCAGGTCGTCGCCGACCAGCGGGAGCTTGCCGTCGAAGCTGGCCAGCCGCAACGCCTCCTCGACCTTGGCGAGGTAGCCGTCGATGCCGACGTTGAAGTCGGTGAGCTTCAGCGACAGGTTCTCGAAGCAGGCGCTCAGGTCCGGCGTCGTGGTCTGCGCCGCGAGGTCCAGGCCGAGTTCGAGGGAGAGCTGGTTGTCCGCGCCGCCCGGGTCGCAGCCCTCCACGGAGACGGGCGCGCGGGCGCAGACGGGCGTGTCCTCGCCACCGACGCCGTCGCCGCAGTCGGTGCCGGCGGTGGTGACGCTCGGGGTGACGCCGAGCAGACCGGAGATCGGCCCGTCCGCGGCGAGCCCGCCGAGGCCGAAGCTGAGGTTGGTGCGTACGGTGCCGGGGTCGTCCTCCGTGCCGAGGTCGAGCGCGAGGGGGCCGACCCGGGCGGCCACCGCCAGGTCGGTGACGGCGCCGTTCACCGTCACGTTCGCCGACGACGTCCGGTCCAGCAGGGGCACGCCGTCGGCGCGCAGCGGCAGCAGCAGGCCGAGCTGCGCCCGCGCGTCGACGTCGACCGTGTACGCGCCGGAGGTGTCCAGGCTCACCAGCTCGCGGGCGCCGTCCCAGCCGAAGGTCAGCGGCCCGCCCGTCTGGAAGCCGCGCTTCCAGTCCAGCCCGAGCCGCAGGTACGGCCCGCCGGCCCGCTCGTCGAGCGTGAACGCGATCCCGCTGCCCTCGCCGATGGCCTTGTTGAGCACGTCGAGCGCGTCCTGGAGGGTGTCCGGCGGCGCGGCCAGCAGCCGGTCCACCGCGTCGGCCAGCTCCGGCCGGAGGGCGTACGCGGTGCCGTCGGCGGGGGTGGGCGTACCGGCGGGGTCGATCCGCAGGGTCTGCCCGTCGACCCGCTCCAGCACCCGGTACGCCTTGCTGCCGATCACCACGGCCCGGTCGGCGAGCGTCGGGGCGAAGCCGCTGCCCTCGTCGCGGGTGGTGTCCTTCAGCAGGAACGTGCTGCCGTCGGTGGTGTACGAGACGCCGGCGCCCACGCCGCTCTCGTCGCTGCCGAGCAGTTCCCGGGCGGAGCGCCCGAGCAGCGGGATCTCGGTGTCCAGCGGGCCCGTGCCGGCCGCGGGCGCGCCGAGCGCGGCGTTGACGAGCCGGAGCGCCTCCACCACCAGGGCGAAGAGGGCCTTGGGGTCGTCCGGGTTGAAGTCGAGCGCGAAGAGGCCGTCCAGCTCCGAGGTGTCGACGCTGGGCTGGCCGCCGGCGGTCCAGCTCACGTCCACCCCGACGCCGTCGCCCAGCGCCCCGGTGGCGCCGGGCACGCTCACCTCGACCCGGCCGGTGGTCCGCACCGAGTGGCTGGCCGCGAACAGGCCCGTGGGGTCGTCCTTGAGCTGGGTGAACAGGTCACCGAGGCTGATGTCCCGCGCCTGCTTGAACCGCACCTCGATCATGCGCTGCCCGGCTGCGGCCGGCCCCACGGCGAGGTTGCCGCCCAGCTTGACCTTGAGGAACCCGGCGGTGGCGTGGAAGTCGACGGCCGTGCTGATCGGGAAGTCGGCGGCGAAGAGCGGGGTGGCGGGATCGGTGCGCAGCAGGATCCGGTCGGCGTTGGCGGCCGGGTCGCCCAGGTCGCGCAGGTCGAGCACCAGGGTGACGGCGGCCGTGTAGCGCGGCGTGACCGTCGCGAAGCTGGCCTGGGCGTTGGCGGCCCGCAGGCCGACCTGCTTGCCGCCGACGGTCTTGCTGAAGGCGCTGCCGAGTTCGACGGCGCCGGTGTGCGGGCTGGAGCCGCTGACCACCCACGCGCTGTCGGCGGCCGGCTGCCCGCCGATCCAGTTCTCCGCCAGCGTGACGGTGTCGGCCGTGTTGCTCTGCACGGTGCCCGCGGACGTGCCGGCGACCACGCGCTGGCCGACGAGGCTGCCGGGGGTGAACCGGTTGCCGTCGACGCGGAAGCCGTTGGCCGTGAAGGTCGCCCCGCGGCCGGAGACGGAGGGTGCGCCGGGGTCGAGCGGCACCTCGGCCGTGGCCTCGTGCTCCAGCTTCACCCGGAACACCAGCTTGTCGTCGGCGAACGAGACGCCGTCGACGGGCAGGCCCTCGGCGGCGAGCAGCGTGAACAGCTCCTGGATGGACTCGAACTTCGGCTGGCCCGCCTTGGCCGGGTCGTCGACGCCGGGCTGGAAGTGCGGGTCCTCGGGGCGCGGGTGCACGTGCTCGCGGAGGAACGCGACGATCTTCTCGTTCACCTTCACCGCGTCGGCGACGGTGCCGCGCAGGAAGGGCAGGTCGAGGTTGCCGGCCGGCCCGCTCTGCTGCACGCCGCCGATGAGGGTGGCGAGCTGGGCCAGCCCGGTGGCCAGGTCGAGCGGGCTCATGCTGCGGAACCGGCCGATGGTCTCGTCCAGGCCGGTGGTGGTGACGGTCGGGGTGCCGACGGAGATGTCGTTCCAGTCGACGGTCACGGTCGCCGCGATCGGCGGCAGGGCGACGGGCACGCCGGAGGTGGCGGCGCCGAGCTTCACCACGGCGTGCAGCGAACCGGGGCCGGGCTCGGTCTCGGTGTCGGAGATCCGCCCGCCGCCGGAGTTGTCGAGCGCCACCTGGGCCAGCCCGGCGAGGGAGCCGGCGGCCCCGAGCTCGCCGGTGCCGGCGCCGGACGGGGTGTCGAAGGCGAGGCGGCCGTCGCCGTTCGGGTCGGTGAGGGTGACCTTCAGGTGGGTCCGGGCCTCGAGGGTGCTGCCGCCGGTCAGGGTGACGCCGAGGATGCCGACGGAGGCGGTGGCCTCGTCGAGGTCGCCGCGGAAGCGGGCCACGGCGTCGATGTCGATGCGCGGCGCGTCGCCGTCGCGCACCAGGTAGGTCTCCCCGGCCGCGGTGTGCCGGGCCCGCAGGTGCAGGGTGGCCCAGCCGGTGACGTCGACGGCGTCGGCCACGGTCACCCCGGCGACCGCGAGGTCCTCCTCGGCGATCTGGCGTTTCGTGGTGAGCAGGACGTCGAGCAGGTGGTCCCCGCCCTCCTCGGTGACGGTGCTGGTCAGCCGGGTGCCTCCGCCGAGGTCGACGTCGCGTGTCAGGTCGTCGGCGAGGGCGTCGGCGGCGGTGCGGGCCAGCTCGTCGGCCTGGACCAGCGCGCCGGGGCTGGCGTCGAGCAGGGGAAGCGGCTGGGCGAGCGCCCCGATCCGGGACAGACCACCCTCGGCCCAGGTGGCCGTGCGGTTCATCAGTCCCTTGAGGGCGGTCTCCCAGGCCTCGTCGGCGTGGGCCGGCGGCGCCGTCCACACCAGAGCGAAGGTCACCGTGAGCAGGGCCGCGAGCAGTGCGGCGGTCGTACGCCGGAGGGCCACCATGAGCCACCTCGTTCCGAAGGGGATGGCCGTTCACCGACGGCGTCGCGGACAGCACATCGATCGCGGAAATCGATCGCAACGAGTGTGTCGACTTGGTGACACAGCGTCAGACCGAACGGTCACCGCGCAGGTGGCCCCCCGGTTGGCGGCGCCGTCCGGACGCGCGGGCGGGCCCGGCCGGGCGGATCCCGGCCGGGCCCGTCGAGGGCGGTCGCGCCCCTACGGGTACGCGGTGAGGTACACCTGCTGGTTGGCGGCGTTCGCGGTGCCGCCGGTGTTGTTGATCACCCGGTTGATGGTGCCGACCCCGCCCAGGGAGACGGTCACCAGGTTGGTGAACCGCACGTTCGGGGTGGTGGGCACCTCGAAGGCCCGCTCGGCGACCACGGCCGGGTTGACGTTGAAGTAGCAGTAGCTGCCCATGCCCCAGCCCTGGTGGCTGGTTACGCCGTCGCCCACCTTGTACGCGGCGTAGCCCCGGGTCGCGCCGTTCATCCAGGCGGCCTGGTTCGGCGGGTCGTACGGCATCTCGTTCTGGTAGAAGTACGTCCGCCCGCCGTTGCCGTTCCAGACCGTCTGGTACCGCTGGTAGTGCTCGACGAAGAGGCCGTACATGGTGACGTCGTCGCCGTTGACGGTGAGCCCGGTGTCGGCGGTGTTCAGCGTCCACCCGGTCGGTACGCCGGCCGCCGCGTGGTCGGCCCGCCACAGCCACATGTGGTCGCCGATGACGTTGTCGCTGTTCACGGTCAACGTGGTGGTGGCCTTCCCGACGTGCGGCCCGCCGATGCGGAAGAACACGTCGTGCAGCGAGGTCGGGTTCGCGGCGTGGTTCGCCGACGACCCGGGCGGGCCGACCTCCATGAGGACCGGCGAGTTCGTCGTGCCGGCCTCGAACATGATCCCGGCGACCTTCACGCCGTCCACGTCGGCCACGCGCATGGCCACGGTGCCGTTGTCGGCCTGGATGGTGGCCAGGCCGAGGCCGAGGATCACCGTGTCCGGGCGGTCGACCCGGATCGGCTCGGTGACGTGGTGCACGCCGGGGGTGAACAGCAGGTGCCGTCCCTGGGCGAGCGCCGCGTTGATGGTGGCCGCGCTCGTGCCGGGCTGGACGACGTAGAACTGCGACAGGGAGATCGACGACCCGGCCGGGGTCTTGCCGTACCAGGTGGTGCCGGTGGAGTTGGCGCGCAGGGCCGGCACGAAGACCCGGTACTCGCCGGTGCCGTCGACGTAGAGGAACGGCTTCTCCCGCACCACGGGGGTCTGTGGGATGACGGTGTGGGACGGGTTCGGGAAGTGCGGCGGGGGCGCGCCGACCACGCCCTGGAAGACCATGTTCCACACCGAGCCGGTCCAGCCGTTGCCGAACTCGCTGTTGCGCGAGTACCACTGCTGCTGGGAGCCGGAGACGACGAGGCCGTCGATGCGGGTGTCGGCCATCAGCCCGCCGCTGGACCAGCCGTCGCCGCCGTTCCAGAGCTGGATCTGGTTCTGCCCGCCGCGCAGGTGCATCCGGCGGTAGGGCGCCGCCTGCGAGACCGCCCAGCGCTCCACGGTCACCCCGGCCGGCAGGGTCACCGACAGGTTCTCCGCGGCGCGCCAGAAGTTCTGGGTGGCGTTGCCGTTCATCCAGAACGCCTCGACCCGCACGTGCCCGTTGAGGTTCACGTCGTCGGGGCTCATGCCGAGGCCGGCGACCTGGGTGAAGAAGCCGAGGTTGACGTCGGCCGTGTAGGTGCCGGGCTTGAACAGCACCGCGTACCGCTGCGGGCCGAACTGGTTCTCCTCCTGCTGGGCGAAGAGGCTGTCCAGCCGGCTCTGGATGGTCGCGGTCGGCGTGCCCGGGTCGAAGACGAACGTGTTCGGCCCGAGGTTCGGGTTGCGCGGGTCGGTGGGCGGGATGGACGGGTCGCCGCCGCCGTCGGTGGTGTTGACCTGGAACTCCCAGAGCGAGTATCCGTAGCCGGTGCCCCGCGCGGTGCCGTACATCCGCACGTAGCGGCCGCTGCCGTTCACGGTCAGGCTCTGGGTGCCGCCGGTGCCGGTGGTCGTGCTGTAGACGGTGGTCCAGGCGTTGCCGTCGGTCGAGGTCTGGATCTGGAAGGCCCGGGCGTACGCGGCCTCCCAGGCGAGCACGACCCGGCAGATCGACCGGGTGCTGCCGAGGTCGACGCGGAGCCACTGCGGGTCGGCGGCGGCGCTGGCCCAGCGGGTGCCGCTGTCGCCGTCGACGGCCGCCGAGGCGGGCAGGCCCGCGTTCTCGGTGGAGGACGCCGTGGCCGGCCGCCCCTGGGCGGCGTTGGCGCTGCCGCAGGTCGGCGTGGTGCCGCCGGTCTCCCCGTAGACCTGGAACTCCCACAGCGAGTAGCCGTACGCCGTGGCCCGCGTGGTGCCGTACATCCGCACGTAGCGGCCGGCCCCGGTGACGGCGATGGTCTGGGTGCCGCCGGTGCCCGCGCCGGTGCTGTGGACGGTGGTCCAGGTGGCACCGTCGTCGGAGGTCTGGATCTGGAAGGAGCGGGCGTAGGCGGCCTCCCACGCCAGCGTCACCTGGGTGATGGTGGCCCGGGCGCCCAGGTCGACCTGGATCCACTGGGGATCGCCGAAGGCGCTGGACCAGCGGGTGGCGCTGTTGCCGTCGACGGCCGCGGAGGCCGGGGTCGCGGCGTTCTCGGTGGAGGACGCGGTCGCCGGGCGGCCCTGCGAGAGCAGGGTGGGTGCGGCCTGCGCCGGGGGCGCGGCGACCGCCGGGGTGAGGGCCGCCACGAGGGCCACGGCGAGCCCGAGGAGCGTGCGGCGCCGCCGGTGGGGAGTCCGGCGTACGGATAAAGCACGAGATGTCATGACTTTGCCTGTCGGTAGGGGGCTGCGGACGCCGGGCGCGACGGGAAGGGGGAAGGGTCGAGCCGGACCGCGGACGCCGGAGTGGAACCGCCGGGGACGGCGCCGCGGATCGCGAGAGCGCTCTCGTAGGAGTGTTACGGCGGGGTTGCGACGGCGTCAAGACATCGATCTATAACGCTGTTATTTATCCCGAAGGTCCCCTGTGACCAACTCGGTCCGCGCGGGAGACGGTCAGCGGCGGAGGCCGCCGTCGGCGAGGAAGCGTGCGATCGGGAGGGTGGCGGCGCCCAGCGCCACGGCGTCCACGCCCAGCCGGCACAGCTCGATCGAGGCCTGCTCGTACGGCTGGCGCAGCGCCTGCCGGCCGGCCGCCTCGCGGATCGCCGGGAGCAGGTCGCCGAGCGCCATCGCCGCCCAGCCGCCCAGCACCACCCGCTCCGGGTTGAACAGGTTGATGAGGTTGGCCACCCCGGCGCCGAGGTACGCGGCCGTCTCGTCGAGCACCCGGCGGGCCGTCTCGGTGGTGGCCGCCGCGTCCAGCAGGGCGGTGAGCTGGGACTCCTCGTCCTCGCCCGGCACCGGGCGCCCGCCCCGCGCCTCCCGGTACCGGTCGATGATCGCCTCCGCGCCCACGTACGCCTCCAGGCAGCCGCGGGCGCCGCAGCGGCAGGGCCGGCCCCCGTACACCAGGGTGGTGTGCCCCCACTCCCCCGCGCTGCTGGACGCGCCGCGGTAGGTGACGCCGCCGGTCACGACGGCCGCGCCGACGCCCGAGCCGACGAGGGCGAAGACGGCGTGCCGGGCGCCGCGGCCCGCGCCGAACCACATCTCGGCCTGGCCGAGGGTCTTGGCGCCGTTGTCGATGTGCAGCGGCAGGTCGGTGCCGGTGGCGATGAGCTGTTCCAGCGGCACCCGGTCCCAGCCGAGGGCCTGCGCGTCGACCACGGCGTGCTCCCCCTGGGTGACCACCCCGGAGACGCCGATGCCGACGCCGAGCACGTCGGCGGGGGCGACCCCGGCCTCGCCGGTGACCGCGTCGATCCCCGTGAGGACGTGGCCGGCCACCTCGGCCGGCTCGGTGCGGGCCGGGTCCAGCGGGTACTCGACGCTGGCCAGCAGCGTCATGGCGAAGTCGAAGAGTTCGACCCGGACCCGGGTCTCGCCGACGTCCACCCCGACGACGAAGGCGAAGCGGGGCGCCATGCGGAGCATCATGCTGGGCCGGCCGCCGTCGGACTCGGCGGCGCCGGCCTCGGCCACCAGGCCCTCCTCGATGAGGTCGCTCACCACGTTGCTGACCGCCGGCTGGCTGAGCCCGGTGCTGCGGACGAGGTCCTGCCGGGTCAGCGGGCCGTCGAGGAAGAGCTTCGTGAGCAGGGCCGCCCGGTTGCGCAGCCGGACGCTGCGGTTGGTGGCTCGCACCAGCTCCACTCGTCACCTCGATCCCGTCGGTCGCCCGAGGCGACTGTACGTGCCCCACGCTTGACGACCCACTCGCAGACCACTTTAATGACGGCATTAATTAAGCCGTGATGTAACTCCCGGTGAGCGTCGACACATCGACGCGGCCCGGGAACCCGTCCGCACCGGCCGGCCGCCCGTCCCCCCACGCGTCACGACGGGCTCCGGCGGGCCCCCACCACTGCACCGGAAGGGCTGATCGTGTCGACGAGACGACACCTCGGGATACTCGCCGCCGCCGTCCTGGCGGCGGCCTCGCTGACCGCCTGCGGCGGCTCCGGCGACGACGCCGGCGGGTCCAGCAAGACCCTCACCTACTGGGCCAGCAACCAGGGCGCCAGCCTGGAGGCCGACAAGGCCATCCTCCAGCCCGAACTCGACAAGTTCGAGAAGCAGACCGGCATCAAGGTCAACCTGGAGGTCGTACCCTGGTCGGACCTGCTCAACCGGCTGCTCGCCGCGGCCACCTCCGGGCAGGGCCCGGACGTGGTCAACATCGGCAACACCTGGTCCGCGTCGCTGCAGGCGACCGGCGCGCTGGTCGAGTTCGACGACGCCACGCTCCAGGCCGTCGGCGGCAAGGACCGCTTCGTCCCCGCCGCGCTCGCCGCGGCCGGCGCCCCCGGCAAGCCGCCGGCCGCCGTGCCGCTCTACAGCCTCGCGTACGCGCTCTACTACAACAAGAAGGCGTTCGCCGACGCCGGCATCACCGCCCCGCCGACCACCTGGGAGCAGCTCGCCGAGTACGGCAGGAAGCTGAGCACCGGCGGGAAGTGGGGGCTCGCCATCGAGGGGGCGAACCCGTCGGAGAACGCCCACCACGCGTTCACGTTCAGCCAGCAGTACGGCGGCGAGTGGTTCGACTCGTCGGGCAAGCCGACCTTCGACACGCCGCAGAACGTGGCGGCCGTCAAGCGCTACGTCGACTTCATGGCCACCGACAAGATCACGAACCCGAGCAACGCCGAGTACGCGCAGAACCAGTCGGTCTCCGACTTCGCCAACGGCAAGGCCGCCATGCTGCTCTGGCAGGCCGCCGGGTCGAACCTCAAGACGCAGAACATGGCCGCCGACGCGTACGGCGTGGCCCCGGTGCCGTTCCTGGCCAGCCCGCCGCCCGGCGGCAAGAAGGTCAACAGCATGGTCGCCGGGATCAACATGGCGATCTTCAAGCACACCAAGAACCGTGACGGCGCGCTGAGCTTCGTGAAGTTCATGACCAGCGACGAGGAGCAGACGATCCTCAACAAGACGTACGGCTCGCTGCCCGCCGTGAAGACCGCCGGCACCGACCCGGCGTTCAGCGCACCGGAGCAGAAGGTGCTCCAGGAGACGCTGTCCACCACCGCGGCCCCGCTGCCGCAGGTGCCCGACGAGAGCACGTTCGAGACCCTCGTCGGCACCGCCATCAAGGAACTGTTCGCCGACGCGGCCAGCGGTCGCCCGGTCACCGAGGAGTCGGTGAAGAAGAAGTTGAGCGACGCGCAGCAGAAGATGCGCTGACCCCGGCGTCACCGGTGGCCGTGGCAGGGCACTGCCACGGCCACCACCTGGCGAGAGGACCCTGATGGCAACCAGCACCACCGCGCCGGGCGCGGCCCGCCCCGACCGGCGTGACGCCCGGGCCGGGACACCGGAGCCCGCCCGGCGGCGCCGTCCCCGGCGCCCACTCCTGCCGTACCTTCTGCTCGTCCCGGCCATCGTGCTGGAGCTGGCCGTCCACGTCGTCCCGATGGCCGTCGGCGCCTGGATGAGCCTGCTGGAGCTGACCCAGTTCCACATCCGGGACTGGTCCACCGCCCCCTTCATCGGGCTGGACAACTACCGGGCGACGCTCGACATCCACACCGCGGCGGGGCGCGAGCTGCTGCACTCGTTCTGGGTCACCCTCGCCTACACGCTGCTGTCGGTGGGGCTGGCCTGGCTGCTCGGCATGGCCGGCGCCGTCGTCCTGCAACGCCCGTTCCGGGGGCGGGCGGTCCTGCGGGCGCTCTTCCTCACCCCGTACGCCCTGCCGGTCTACACCGCGGTCATCACCTGGAGCTTCCTGCTCCAGCGGGACACCGGCCTGGTCAACCACGTCCTGGTCGACCAGCTCGGGCTGCTCGACGACAGGCCGTTCTGGCTGATCGGCGGCAACAGCTTCTGGTCGCTGCTGGTCGTCTCCGTCTGGCGCAACTGGCCGTTCGCGTTCCTGTGCCTGATGGCCGGCCTCCAGAACGTCCCCGACGAGCTGTACGAGGCGTCCGCGATCGACGGCGCCGGCTTCTGGCGGCGGCTGCGCTCGGTCACCCTGCCCCTGCTGCGACCGGTCAACCTCGTCCTGCTGCTGGTGCTGTTCCTCTGGACGTTCAACGACTTCAACACGCCGTACGTCCTCTTCGGCGGCTCCGCGCCCGAGCAGGCCGACCTCATCTCCATCCACATCTACCGCAGCTCGTTCAAGACCTGGGACTTCGGGTCCGGCTCGGCGATGTCCGTGGCCCTGCTGCTGTTCCTGCTGGTCGTCTCGGCCGGCTACCTGCTGATCACCAACCGCCGGAGGGACCATGCGTGAGACCGCCGGCGAGCGCTGGGGCCGGCGGATCGTGCTGACCCTGCTCGCCCTCTTCGTCGTCATCCCGCTCTACGTGATGGTCACCTCGGCCGCGAAGCCGTTGCAGGACGTGCAGAACGGCTTCACGTGGTGGCCGAGCCGGCCGACGCTGCAACCGTTCGTCGACATGTGGAGCACCGTGCCGCTGGCCCGGTACCTGGTCAACAGCCTCGTGGTGTCGAGCATCGCCGCGGTCTGCTCGGTGGCCGTGGCCATCTTCGCGGCGTTCGCCGTGAGCCGCTACCGCTTCCGCGGCCGGGGCGTCTTCTCGGTGACCGTCCTGTCGACGCAGATGTTCCCCGGCATCCTCTTCCTGCTGCCGCTGTTCCTCATCTACGTCAACCTCGGCAACACCACCGGCATCGAGCTGTACGCGAGCCGCCTGGGCCTGGTCATCACGTACCTGACGTTCTCGCTGCCGTTCTCGATCTGGATGCTGGTCGGCTACTTCGACTCGATCCCGCGCGGCCTCGACGAGGCGGCCCAGGTCGACGGCGCCGGCCCGCTGCGCACCCTGTTCCAGGTGATCCTGCCGGCCGCCGTGCCGGGCGTGGTCGCGGTGACCGTGTACGCGTTCATGACCGCCTGGGGCGAGGTGCTGTTCGCCTCCGTGATGACCGACGAGGGCAGCCGCACCCTGGCCGTCGGCCTCCAGGGCTACTCGACCCAGTTCAACGTCTACTGGAACCAGGTGATGGCCGCCTCGCTGGTGGTGAGCGTGCCCGTCGTCGCCGGCTTCCTGGCGCTGCAACGCTACTTCGTCGCCGGCCTCACCGCCGGCGCCGTCAAGTGATTCGATCCACCGCAGAGGAGAACCGACCCGTGCCGGACCTGTCCAAGCTGCCGCCCGACTTCCTCTGGGGTGTCGCCACCGCGGCGTACCAGATCGAGGGCGCCGTCGACGTCGACGGCCGCGCCCCGTCCATCTGGGACACCTTCTCGGCGACCCCCGGCGCCGTCGACAACGGCGACACCGGCGCGGTCGCCTGCGACCACTACCACCGCTGGCCGGAGGACGTGGCGCTGCTGCGCCGGCTCGGGGTCGACGCGTACCGGTTCTCGGTGGCCTGGCCGCGGGTGCTGCCCGAGGGCGTCGGGCAGGTCAACGCCGCCGGGCTGGACTTCTACGACCGGCTGGTCGACCGGCTGCTCGCCGACGGGATCCGCCCGTTCGTGACGCTCTACCACTGGGACCTGCCGCAGGCCCTGCAGGACCGGGGCGGCTGGCCGGAACGCGCCACCGCCGAGGCGTTCGCCGACTACGCGGCGGTCGTCGCCGCCCGGCTCGGCGACCGGGTGACCGACTGGTGCACGGTCAACGAACCGCTCTGCGTCTCGTGGATCGGGCACCTGGAGGGCACGATGGCCCCCGGCGAGCGGGACCTCGGCCGGGCGGTGCGCACCTCGCACCACACGCTGCTCGGGCACGGCCTCGCCACCCGGGCCGTGCGCGCCAACGCCGCGCGGCCGGCGTCGATCGGGCTGGTGCTCAACCTCAGCCCGATCGAGCCCGCCAGCGACCGGCCCGAGGACGTCGCGGCGGCCCGCCGGATGGACGGGCACGTGAACCGCTGGTGGCTGGACCCGGTGCACGGACGCGGCTACCCCGCCGACATGGTCGCCACGTACGGCGTCGAGCCGCCGGTACGCGGCGACGACCTCGCCGTCATCGCCACGCCGACCGACTTCCTCGGCGTGAACTACTACTTCCGGCAGGTGGTGGTGGACGACCCGGCCGGGCCGCCGCCGTACGCCCGGCAGGTGCCGGTGCCCGGCGCCGTCGAGACGGCCATGGGCTGGGAGGTGTATCCGCCCGGGCTGGAACGGTTGCTCGTCGCGGTCAGCGAGGAGTACCGGCCCGGGAGGATCATCGTGACCGAGAGCGGCTCGGCGTGGCCGGACGCGGTCACGCCCGACGGCACGGTCGAGGACAAGGAGCGCACCGACCACCTGGAGGAGCACCTGGCCGCCTGCGCCGCGGCGGTGGCCCGGGGTGTCCCGCTGGCCGGGTACTTCGTCTGGTCGCTGCTGGACAACTTCGAGTGGGCCTACGGCTACGACAAGCGCTTCGGCCTGGTGCACGTGGACTACGCCACCCAGCGGCGGACGATGAAGGCGAGCGGGCACCGCTACGCCGAGCTGATCCGCGCCCACCAGCGGCTGGCCGGCGCGGCCGGCGCCGCCGCGCCGGTGGCCTGAGCGGGCCGACGGGGCCCGGGATCCCCGGGTGCCGCGCCGGGCGGCACCCGGGACCCGAACCGGGCCGTACCCGCGACCCGGTCCGCACGGCCGGTCCTCGCGGCCGGTCCGCCCGCGGCCGGGTCTCGCGGCCGGTCCGCTCACGGCGGGTCCGGGCGAAGGGTCCCCACCGTCGGGCGGTGGACGGTTAGCCTGCGGCAATGGCCGCGACAGACGAGGGGCTCGCAGAGCCGGACGACGGGAGCCGGATGTCGGAGACCGACCGCATGAAGGCGTTCAGCGACGGCGTGTTCGCCATCGTCATCACCCTGCTGGTCATCGAGTTGCGGGTCCCCGAGTACCACGAGGGCGGCCTGCTGGCCGGGCTGAGCCACGAGGGGCCGGCGTACCTGGCGTTCGTGATGTCCTTCGTGTACATCGGCGTGATCTGGTTGAACCACCACGCGCTGCTGCGCCTGATCCGCGGGACCACGCTGGCGCTGAGCTGGATCAACCTCGCCATCCTCTTCGGCGCCGTCATCATCCCGTTCCCGACCGCGGTGCTGGCCTCCGCCTTCACCGACGGGGACACGGCCGACCGCAGGGCCGCGGTGGCGTTGTACGCGCTGGCCGCCGCCCTCATGTCCGCGCCCTGGCTCGCGTTCTTCACCTACCTGCACCGTCACCCGGCGCTGCGGGCCACCGACGTCGACCCCGAGCACATCCGCGACCAGCGCCCTCGCCCCGTCACCGGCCTGATCCTCTACGGGCTGAGCGGGCTGCTCGGCTGGTTCGTCCACCCCGTGCTCGGGCTGGTCCTCATCATCGTCATGATCGTCTATCACGCGCTCACGAGCGAGGGCCTGCGCGCCGGGCCGCTGCGGTGGCTCGCCCCCGGCCGACGGTCCTGACCGCCGGCCGGGGCCCGGCCGGGTCGCGCCGGGCGGGCGTACGGCCGGGTCGCGCCGGGCGGGCGTACGGCCGGGTCGCGCCGGGCGGGCGTACGGCCGGCGGGTCCGCGCCCGCGCACGGCGCCACGAGGCCGGAGAGCGCTCTCTTGACACCGCCGACCACTCTCAATAGATTGTTTTCAATCTATTCTCCGGTTTCTCACAGTTGCCCGTCCGGCACCGGTTCGTCGGGCGGAGCGAGGACCGGACCCCCGAGACCGCAGGGAGGTTTCCCGTGCGCAGAATCCGTGCCATCGCCGCGCTCGCGCTCGCCGGCGTGGGGCTCAGCGTCGCGCTCACCGCGACCACCGAGGCCCCCGCCGCCGCGGCGCCCGGCGCGGTGACCTGGGTCGACGACTTCAACGGCCCCGCCGGCTCCCCACCGGACCCCGCGAAGTGGCGCTACGACATCGGCGGCGGCGGCTGGGGCAACAACGAGCTCCAGTACTACACGAACAGCACCCGCAACGCGGCACTGGACGGCAACGGCAACCTGGTCATCACCGCCCGGCGCGAGAACCCGGCCAACTACAGCTGCTGGTACGGCAGCTGCCAGTACACCTCGGCCCGCCTGCTGACCGCCGGCACGTTCGCCCAGGCGTACGGCCGGTTCGAGGC
Source organism: Micromonospora globbae (assembly GCF_036184225.1). Classification (NCBI taxonomy): domain Bacteria; kingdom Bacillati; phylum Actinomycetota; class Actinomycetes; order Micromonosporales; family Micromonosporaceae; genus Micromonospora; species Micromonospora globbae. Next base: position 1,358,432 of record NZ_CP108084.1, on the reverse strand, counting down.
CCGCATCAAGATCCCCCGCGGCCAGGGGCTCTGGCCGGCGTTCTGGATGCTCGGCACCAGCAGCAACACCTGGCCCGACCGGGGCGAGATCGACATCATGGAGAACGTCGGGCGGGAGCCGTCCACCGTGCACGGCACGCTGCACGGGCCGGGGTACTCCGGCGGCAACGCGGTCACCGGGCAGACGTCGCTGCCCGGCGGGCAGGCGCTCGCCGACGCCTTCCACACGTACGCCGTCGACTGGGCGCCGGACTCGGTCACCTGGTACCTGGACGGCGTGCAGTACTCCCGCAAGACCCCGGCCGACCTGCGGGGCAACCGGTGGGTCTTCGACCACCCGTTCTTCATGATCATGAATGTGGCCGTGGGCGGCAACTGGCCCGGCTCCCCCGACGGCAGCACGGTCTTCCCGCAGACGATGGTGGTCGACTACGTCCGGGTGCAGGCGTGGGACACCGGCGGGGGCGGCAGCGGCGCCCCGATCGTCGGCTACGGCGGCAAGTGCGTGGACGTGGCCGGCGCGAACACCGCCAACGGCACTCCCGTACAGCTCTGGACGTGCAACGGCACCGCCGCGCAGCGCTGGACCTGGGCCGGTGACGGCTCGGTGCGGGCGCTGGGCAAGTGCCTCGACGTGTCCGGCGGCGGCACCGCCAACGGCACCCCGGTCCAGCTCTGGGACTGCAACGGCAGCGGCGCCCAACGGTGGGTCTTCACGGCTGCCGGCGACATCGTCAATCCGCAGGCCAACAAGTGCCTCGACGCGACCGGGGTGAGTTCCGCCGACGGCACGCGGCTGCAGATCTGGGACTGCACGGGCGGCCCCAACCAGAAGTGGCGACGCTGACCCGCTCGCGCCGCCCACCCCTCCCGGCCGGCTCGCGGCGGTGATCGCCGAGCGCCGCCGCCGCCCGCGTCGATCATGAGGTTGGCGGGGACGACCCGGACAATCGTCCCCGCCAACCTCATGATCGACAGGAGGGGGTCAGGACAGGGGGTGGCCGGTGGTGGCGTCGACGTGGTCCGGGATCTCGTCGTGCCGGTCACCGACCGACGACGTGCCGGTGGGCTCGAACATCAGGATCGAGGCGCCCGCGACCGACGACGGGCGGTGCTCGACGCCCCGGGGCACGACGAACACGGACCCCTGCGGCAGCACCACCCTGCGTTCCCGCACCGGCCCGCCGTCCGGCCCCTCCCGCAGCGCGATGCGCAGTTCCCCGGCCAGGACGAGGAAGAACTCGTCGGTGGTGTCGTGGCGGTGCCACACGTGCTCGCCGGCCACCTTGGCGACGCGGACGTCGTAGTCGTTGACGTGGGTGACCACGCGCGGGCTCCACAGCGCCTCGAACGACGCCAGGGCGGCGGCCAGATCGATGGGTTGACTGGTCATGCCGACCATCCTCGCCCGCGGGCGACCGACCCGGTGAGTGCTAGAAATCGCACGTGTCGCATCGTTCCTCGCACCAGCCGGCCGGCGGGGCGCACCGCGTGGTCGTGCTCGTCGACGCCGGCTCCAACCCCTTCGAGATGGGCGTGGCCACCGAGCTGTTCGGGCTGCGCCGCCCGGAGCTGGACCGCCCCTGGTACGACTTCGCCCTGTGCGCGGCCACGCCGGCGGTCGACATGCACGCCGGGTTCTTCACCCTGACCGGCGTGGCGGGCCTGGACGCCGCCGAGCGGGCCGACACCCTCATCGTGCCCAACCGCCCCGACCCTGAGGTCCCGCCGGCGCCCAAGGTGTGCGAGGCGGTACGCCGCGCGGCCCGCCGGGGCGCCCGGCTGGTCAGCTTCTGCACCGGGTCGTTCACCCTGGCCGCCGCCGGTGTGCTGGACGGCCGCCCCGCCACGACGCACTGGCGCTGGACCGAGTTGTTCGCGGCCCGCCACCCCCGCGTGCTGCTGCGGCCCGACGTCCTGTTCGTCGACGACGGCGACGTGCTCACCGCGGCCGGCAGCGCCGCGGCCCTCGACCTGGGACTGCACATCATCCGCCGGGACCACGGCGCCGAGGTCGCCAACGCCGTGGCACGACGGCTGGTCTTCGCCGCCCACCGCGCGGGCGGGCAGCGCCAGTTCATTCCCCGACCGGTCCCGGCCGTCCCGGACACCTCCCTGGCGCCGCTGCTCGAATGGGCGCGGCAGCGGCTGGACCGGCGGCTGACCGTCGACGACCTGGCCGCCCGCGCGGCGGTGAGCCCCGCCACCCTGCACCGGCGCTTCCGCGCGGAACTGGCCACCACACCTCTGGAGTGGCTGACCGGCGAGCGGGTCGCGCACGCCTGTCGCCTGCTCGAGGCCGGCGAGCAGCGTCTCGCGGTGGTCGCGCGGGCCGCCGGCCTCGGCACGGCCGCCAACCTGCGTACGCGGATGCTGCGGCACACCGGACTCACGCCGAGCGCCTACCGGCGTCGCTTCGCCACCGGCACCACGGCGCGCCCTGACCCCGCCTCACTGGCTGACTGATTAGCCGGATTCCTTCATGTTAGGACCGGTACGGGTAGTATCGGCGCGTGCGAAACGGCTCCGGTAGCGCCCCCACGGTCGGCGACGAGTACTCGTCCCGGGTCGCCGTCACCGTCAACGGCACCCGCCGGGAGCTGACCCTGGACAACCGCACGACCCTGCTCGACGCGCTGCGCGAGCACCTGGGCCTGATCGGGGCGAAGAAGGGCTGCGACCACGGCCAGTGCGGCTCCTGCACGGTGCTGCTGGAGGGCCGCCGCGTGAAGAGCTGCCTGATCCTCGCGGTCACCCTCGACGCGTGCGACGTGACCACCGTGGAGGGCCTCGCCGGGCCGGACGGCCTCTCCCCGTTGCAGGAGGCGTTCATCGCCCACGACGCCTTCCAGTGCGGCTACTGCACACCCGGGCAGATCTGCTCCGCCCGCGGTGTGCTCGACGAGGCGGCGCGGGGATGGCCGAGCGCGGTCACCGACGACCTCACCGGGCCGGTGCGGCTGACCGACGCGGAGATCCGCGAGCGGATGAGCGGCAACCTCTGCCGGTGCGCGGCGTACCCGCACATCGTCGCCGCGGTCCGCGAGACGGCGGGCACCCCGTGAGAGCGTTCCGCTACCGCCGGCCGGCGGACGTCGACGAGGCCGTCGCGCTGCTCGACGCGGACCCGGAGGCCGCGTACCTGGCCGGCGGCACGAACCTCGTCGACCTCATGAAGCTCGGCGTGCAACGACCCGACCTGCTGGTGGACGTGACGCGGCTGCCGCTCGACACGGTCGAGACCCTGCCCGACGGGAGCCTGCGGGTCGGCGCCACCGTGCGCAACAGCGACCTGGCCGCCCACCCCGTGGTCCGGCGGAACTACCCCGTGCTCGCCCGGGCGCTGCTCGCCGCGGCCTCGGGTCAGGTGCGCAACATGGCGACCACCGGCGGCAACCTGTTGCAGCGCACCCGGTGCGTCTACTTCCAGGACACCGGCAAGGCGTGCAACAAGCGCGAGCCGGGCACCGGCTGCGCGGCGCGGCACGGCCAGAACCGCGACCTGGCCATCCTGGGCTGGTCCGAGCAGTGCGTCGCCACCCACCCGTCGGACCTCGCGGTCGCGCTCGCGGCGCTCGACGCGGTGGTCGAGGTGGCGGAGGTCGGGGGTACGCGGGAGGTGCCACTCGTCGAGCTGTACCGCTCCCCGGGCGAGCACCCGGAGCAGGAGACCACCCTCCCCCGCGGCGCGCTCGTCACTGCGGTGCGGATCCCGCCGCTGCCCGCCGCCGGCCGCTCGGCGTACCTCAAGGTGCGCGACCGGGCCTCGTTCGCCTTCGCGGTCGGCGCCGTGGCCGCGGTCCTCGACCTGGACGCCGGCGTGGTGCGCGACGTCCGGCTGGCCTACGGCGCGGTGGCGCACCGGCCGTGGCGGGCGCTGCGCGCCGAGGCGGAGCTGCGCGGCCGGCCGTTCACGCCGGAGCTGGCCGGGCGGGCCGCGGACGTCGAGCTCGAGGCGGCCGTCCCGCTGGCGCACAACGCCTTCAAGGTCCCCCTCGTCCGTGCCATCACCGTCCGGGCCCTGACCCAACTGGCGGAGGCGGCGGCATGAGCGAGCGCAGCGAGCGAATCATCAGGCACAGTGCGGCACAGCCTCATGACGGCGCCGACCGGAGGGAGGCGGCGGCATGAGCGAGCGCAGCGAGCGAATCATCGGGCACCGCGCGGCGAAGCCTCATGACGGCGCCGACCGGAGGGAGGCGGTGGCATGACGGCCGTGGGGCGGGCGCACCCGCGACTGGAGGGCCGGGAGAAGGTGACCGGTGCCGCCCGGTACGCCGTCGAGTACCCGCTGGACGACGTGACGTACGGCTGGGCGGTGCCCTCGGCGGCGGTGCGCGGCCGGATCACGCGGGTGGACCCGGAGCCCGCGCTCGCGGTGCCGGGCGTGCTCGCCGTGCTGCACCACGGGAACGCGCCGCGGCTCGCTCCCGACGTGGAGCCGGAGCTGCACCTGTTGCAGGACGCGACGGTGCACTACCGCGGGCAGTTCGTCGCCCTCGTGGTGGCCGAGACCATCGAGGCGGCCCGGGAGGGCGCCCGGCACGTCCGCGTCGACTACGACACCGAGCCGCACAGCACGGTGCTCAGCGCCGACCATCCCGGGCTGTACCGGCCGGCGAAGGTGAACGCCGGCTACCCGACGGACACCGCCGACGGTGACTTCGACGCCGCGTTCGCGGCGGCCGAGGTGCGGGTGGACGCCACCTACCGGACGCCGGCGTACCACAACAACCCGATGGAGCCGCACGCCACGACCGCGCAGTGGCGGGACGGGCGGCTGCTCCTGCACGACTCGAACCAGGGCTCGACGGCCGTGCAGGCCGCACTCGCCCAGCTGTTCCGGCTGCCCCGGGAGTCGGTCCGCGTGATCAGCGAGCACGTGGGCGGCGGGTTCGGCAGCAAGGGGTACCCGAAGGCCGCCGTGGTGCTCGCCGCGATGGCCGCGCGGCACGTGGGCCGGCCCGTCCGGCTCGCGCTGACCCGCCAGCAGCTCTTCGGTCCGATCGGCTACCGCACGCCGACGATCCAGCGGGTGCGGCTCGGCGCGGACGCCGACGGCCGGATCGCCGCGATCTGCCACGACGCGATCAGCCAGACGTCGACCCTGACCGAGTTCGCCGAGCAGACCGCCGTCTACACGCGCAGCATGTACGCGGCGCCGCACCGGCGCACCACGCACCGGCTGGTCCGCCTCGACGTGCCGACCCCGTTCTGGATGCGCGCGCCGGGCGAGTGCCCCGGCGCGTACGCCCTGGAGTCGGCCATGGACGAGCTGGCCGCGGCGTGCGGCATCGACCCGGTCGAGCTGCGCCTGCGCAACGAGCCGGCGGTCGACCCGGACCAGGGGCACCGGTTCAGCAGCCGCAACCTGGTGGCCTGTCTCAGCGAGGGAGCCCGACGGTTCGGGTGGGCCGAGCGCAACCCGCGTCCCTGCGCACGGCGGGAGGGCCGCTGGCTGGTCGGCACCGGGGTGGCGGGGTCGAGCTATCCCGCCCGGGCGCGGGCGGCGGCCGCCACGGCCACGGCCCGGCCCGACGGGAGCTACCTGGTGTGCATCAACGCCACCGACATCGGTACGGGGGCACGCACGGCGCTGTGGCAGGTGGCCGCGGACGCGCTGGACGTGCCGCCGGAGCGGGTACGGATCCGCATCGGTGACAGCGACCTGCCGCCGGCCGGGGTGGCCGGCGGGTCGATGGGCACCTCCTCGTGGAGCTGGGCCGTGGTGCGCGCCTGTCAGGCGCTGCGGGACCGGCTCGGCCACCACTCGGGGGCGCTGCCGGCGGACGGGCTCACCGTCGAGGCGCACACGGCGGACGAGGTGCGGGTGCAGCGTCCGATGGCCCGCTACGCGTACGGGGCGCAGTTCGCCGAGGTGCGGGTGGACGCGGACACCGGAGAGGTGCGGGTGAGCCGGCTGCTCGGCGTCTTCGCGGTGGGGCGGGTGGTGAACCCGACGACCGCGCGCAGCCAGCTGATCGGCGGCATGACGATGGGGCTGTCGATGGCGTTGCACGAGGAGGGCGTGCTCGACGAGCGGTACGGCGACTGGGTGAACCACGACTTGGCCACGTACCACATCACCGCCTGCGCGGACGTGGAGAGCATCGAGGCGTACTGGGTGCCCGAGGAGGACCCGGACCTGAACCCGTCCGGGGTGAAGGGGCTCGGCGAGATCGGCATCGTCGGGACGGCCGCAGCGATCGCCAACGCGGTGCGCCACGCCACCGGTGTACGTGTGCGCGACCTGCCGATCCGCCTCGACAAGCTCCTCGGCGTTTCAGAGTTCGCTTAATTAAGCTAGCCCTGATATAACTGGCGGGTGCACGCCTTCGACGTCCTGGGTGATCCGGTCCGGCGCCGGATCCTCGAACTGCTCGCCGAGGGCGAGACGACCGCCGGCGCGATCGGCGCGGTGATCCAACGCGAATTCGGGATCTCGCAGCCCGCCGTGTCCCAGCACCTGAAGGTGCTGCGGGACAACGGTTTCGCGACCGTCCGGCCGGAGGGCACCCGGCGGCTCTACGCCGTCGACCCGCGGCCGCTGCGCGACGTGGACCGGTGGCTCGACACCTTCCGCCGGTTCTGGACACCACCACTCGCGGCGCTGGCCACCGAACTCGCCCGCGGCAAGCGCGAACGGCGGCCGCGCGCGCAGGCCGCCGACCCCCACGACGACCGGCCCGGCGAGCAGCCCGCCGACGTCCCCGACGACAGGAGAGAGCCATGATCGACGTCACCGCCCAGATCAACGCCGTCCGGCGCCAGGTCGGCACCCGCACGCTGGAGGCCGGCGAGGCCCGCGTGAGCACCATCAGCCAGACGTACGACGCCCCGATCGAGGACGTCTGGGACGCCTGCACGAGCGCCGAGCGGATCCCCCGCTGGTTCCTGCCGATCAGCGGCGAGCTGAAGCTGGGTGGCCGCTACCAGCTGGAGGGCAACGCCGGCGGCACCGTCGAGAGCTGCGACCCACCGCACAGCTTCTCCGCCACCTGGGAGATGGGCGGCATGGTGAGTTGGATCGAGGTCCGCCTCTCCGCGGTCGACGGCGACCGGACCCGCTTCGAGCTGGAGCACGTCGCGCACGTCGACGACGACATGTGGGCGCAGTTCGGCCCGGGCGCCGTCGGCGTCGGCTGGGACGGCGCCCTGCTCGGCCTCGCCTCGCACTTCGCCTCCGACGGCGCCGGCATCCGCCCGGAGGACGCCGAGGCCTGGATGGCCTCCGAGGAGGGACGGCGGTTCATGGCGCTGGCCAGCGAGCGCTGGGGCGAGGCGAGCATCGCGGCCGGCACCGACCCGGACGCGGCACGCGCCGCCGCCGAGCGGTGCACGCAGTTCTACACCGGCGCACCGGCCTGAACCGCCCCGGGGCCGGCGGAAGGCGCGCCCCGCCCGGACGCGATCCCGCCGGGCCGTCACCCGCGCACGCGTGCCAGCCGGGCACGCGTGCCGCCCCCGCACGCGAGCAGCCCGGGCACGCGTGCCGCCCCGCGCGCGTGCCGCCCCCGCATGCTCCGGCCCGGGCACGCGCTGCCGGGCGGAACGCGCACCCGCTCGGGCGCGGGTAACGTGCTGCGGCATGACCGGTGCGCCGTACTCCCACTGCTCGTTCTGCGGAGCCGCCTACCCGGCGGCGGCCGGCTGGCCGCGCGTCTGCCCGATCTGCGGGCAGACCGTCTGGCGCAACCCCCTGCCGGTCGCCGTCGCGGTGTTGCCGGTGCGCACCGCCGCCGGGATCGGCGTGGTGGTCGTACGGCGCGACATCGAGCCGGCGCGCGGGCTCCTCGCCCTGCCCGGCGGCTTCATCGAGTACGGCGAGGAGTGGAACCAGGCGCTGGTCCGGGAGCTGCGGGAGGAGACGGGCCTGCTCGCGGCGGCCGAGGACGCGAGCCTCTTCGCGGTGCACAGCGCGCCCGCGGGCGGCACGATGATGGTCTTCGGCGTGCTGCCGGAGCGGCCGGCGGAGGACCTGCCGCCCTCGGCGCCGACCGACGAGGCGACGGAGTGGCTGGTGCTGACCGAACCGGTCGAGCTGGCCTTCGACACGCACACCCGCGTGCTGGCCGACTTCCTGGCCGCGGCCCGCTGACGCGCCACGGGGCCCGCCGGGCACGGCCGGAACGCGCATGGTCACGCTCGAACGTGGATGTGGTGGCATCCCGCAGCGTCGGAAACCACCACATCCGGCATCGAGCACGATCATGACCTCGGGCACGCGGCGGACCGGGCGCCCGTCACCGGGTCGTCGCGGTGTCCCCCTCGGCCTCGGCCCGGTCGAGGTACCCGGCCGCCTGGAGGTCGAACAGCTCCCGGTAGAGGCCCCCGGCGGCCATCAGCTCGTCGTGGGTGCCCTGCTGGACGAGCCTCCCCTGGTCCATGACGAAGATCCGGTCGGCGTGGCGGACGTTCGCGAGGCGGTGCGTGATCAGCACGACGGCCCGGTCGGGCCGGCGCCGCAGGTGCTGGAACAGGGCGTGCTCGGCCCGCGCGTCGAGCGCGGCGGACGGCTCGTCGCAGATCAGCAGGGCCGCGTCCCGGTAGAGGCCACGGGCGGCCACGAGCCGCTGCCACTGCCCGCCGGACAGGTCCTGCCCGTTCTTGAACTCGCGGTCGAGCAGGGTCTCGTAGCCGTGGGGCAGCCCGAGGATCATCTCGTGGGCCGCGGCGGAGCGGGCCGCGTCCTGCACGCTGGGCCCCGCCGCGGCGGAGTCCCGGTCGTACCGGCCGATGCGGATGTTCTGCGCGGCCGTGAACGGGAACTTCCACCAGTCCTGGCTCATCACGGCGACATGGGCGGCGAGGGCCCGGGGATCCAGCTCGGCGGTGTCCACGCCGTCCCACCGGATGACGCCGCCGCTGGGCCGGTACAGCCCGGCCACGAGCTTGGCGAGGGTCGTCTTGCCCGAGCCGTTCTCCCCGACCAGGGCCACCACCTCGCCGCGGCGGACCGTGAGACTCACCTCGTCGACCGCCGGGCGGTCGGTGTCGGCGTAGCGCAGGCTCACCCCGTCCAGCTCGATGGTGTCGAAGCCCTCCACGGCGCCGGCGCCGCCGGTGGACACCCGGGCGCGGGCGCGTTCCAGGAAGTCGCGGTAGTCCTGGTAGTAGAGGGCGTCCTCGTAGAGCGAGTTGGTGGCGAGGACGGCCACCCCCAGACTGGTGCGGGCCGACTGGAGGGCGAGCAGGGCGGTGGCCGCGGCGGCCAGCGCCACCAGACCGCCGAGCAGCAGCGCGCCGAGGACGGCGTACACGCCGAAGGTGGCCAGCCCGGCGACGCTCGCGCCGACCACCCGCGTGCTCGTCTGGGACCGGACCAGCCGCAGCTCCGCGCGGGTCTCGACGGCCATCATCGCGCGGTACTCGCCGAGCAGGAACTCCCGCATCTGGTACGCGCGCACCTCGGCGGCGGTCTGCCGGTTGGCCATGAGCCGGGCGAGCATCCACATGCGACGGCGCCGGTTGATCCGGGCGAGCATGGCGAGGTACCGGCGTCGGGCGATGCGGACCGCGGTGACCGCCTCCGGCACGGCGGCCAGCAGCAGGCACGGCAGCAGGACGGGCTGGATGATCGCCACCGCGGCCGCGGTCGCGAGCAGGCCGACGAGGCCGGTCACCAGGTTCACGGTGTGGTCGACGATGAAGGCGGCCTCGGTCATGCCCCGCTCACGGGCGCGGTCCATCTCCTCGGCGAAACCGGCGTCGTCGAAGGCCGCCAGGTCGACGGCGGTCGTCGTCTCGAACAGCCGCAGCTCCACCGCGTAGTTGATCTGCGGGGTGAGGCGGGCCTGCGCCCACCCGGCCGCGATCATCAGCCCGCCCCGGGCGGAGACGGCGGCGGCGGCCACCACGAGCGCGGGCAGCGCGGCCCGGACCCGGTCGGGGGTCGGCCCGGCCGCGAAGAGTTCGCGCAGCACGCCGGTGGTCGCGAGCAGGCCGAAGGTGGTGAGCACCCCGGCGAGCACGTTCAGCCCGATCGACGTGGCCGTGTCCCGCCGGTTGGTGGCCCAGGCCAGCGCCACCGCCTCGCGGACCAGTCGGGGCAGTCGGCGCGCCACCGCCCAGAAGCTCGTGTGCGCGAACTCCCGGGCGTGGTGCATCCAGGAGGCGTCCTCCAGTTCGGGCAGCAGCACGGACGCGTCGTCCGGCGGCCGCTCGGCGGCGCCACCGTCGGACGGGGGACGTTGGCGGGCGACGGACTCCACGGGCGCCTCCTGCGGCGAGCGGCATCGCCGGGAGCCTACGGTCTGCTACGGGACCGCGTCAGCCGGTCACCGGCGTGGCGTGCGGCCGACCGTGTCCTCGCGCGCCGGCGGCGACCCGCCCCGCGACCGCGTCGGCCTGCGGCGGCGGACGCCCTCGAACGCGCCGGTTCAGGGCGCGGGGAGCGGGTCCGGCGCGGGCGGCCGCACGGGGTTCAGCGGCAGCAGCACCCGGAACACCGTGTCACCCGGCTCGCTGTGCACCCGGATGTCGCCGTGGTGCTTGTGGACGACGATCCGGTACGAGATGTCCAGCCCGAGGCCCGTGCCGCTGCCCACCGGCTTGGTGGTGAAGAACGGCTCGAAGATGCGGGGCCGCACCTCCGGCGGGATCCCGGACCCGGTGTCGGCGATCTCCACGGCGACCAGGTCACCGTCGCGTCCGGTGCGGACGGTCAGCGTGCCCTTCTCCCCCATCGCGGCGAGGGCGTTGTCGATGAGGTTCGTCCAGACCTGGTTGAGTTCGGCCGCGTACGCGGGGACGTGCGGCAGGCTCCGGTCGTACTCCTTGACGAGCGTGACCCCGGCGGGGATCTTGGCCTTGAACATGACGAGCGTGGCGTCGAGCAGGTCGTGGACGTCGACCACCTGGAACGGCGCGCGGTCCAGCTGGGAGTACTGCTTGGCCGCGCCGACCAGGCCGGAGATGCGGGTGACCGCCTCCCCGATCTCCCGCATGAGCAGCTCGGTCTCGACCGTGTAGGTGAGCCAGCGGATGGCCGTCTCCAGGTCGGCGGGGCCGACGGACGCCCGCACGCGACCCAGCCACTCGGTGTCCGCGCCGCCCCCGACGAGGATCGGCGCCAGGTCCCAGCCCCCGCGGACACCGTGCTCGTCGAGCCAGTCGCTCAGCGCGTCCTCGGCGTCGGACGCGGCCATCGGGCTGAGCTTCGGCGCGGCCGCCACCCGGGCCACCGCCTCCTCCTGCAACTCGACCAGGCGGTGCAGGGCGCTGCCGTCCAGCCGGCCGTCGGCGATCGCCGCGAGCTTGCTCCGCATGGCGGCCACCCGGTCGCGCAGCACCGACGTGGCCCGCACCGCCGCGGCGGCCGGGTTGTTCAGCTCGTGGGTCAGACCCGCCGACAGCGAGCCGAGGGCGAGCAGCCGCTCCCGCTCACCGACGATGGTCTGCGTGTTGCGCATGCCGATGAACAGGCCGTCCAGCAGGTGCATCGCCATCGGGAACCAGGACCGGACGGCCTCCGCGAAGTCCTCGGCGGGGAGCACGAAGAACTCCGCCTCGGTGATCGCCCGCATCGTGTTGCGGTAGACCCGCGGGGTGTCGACGTCGAGGTACGCCTCGGTGGCGCCGCCGTAGACGCCGCGCTGGTCGGTGCGGGCGAGTTCCAGTTCGGCGCCCTGCACCCGCCGGCTGAGGGTCACCGTGCCGGAGAGCAGGACGAAGAAGCACGTGGCGGGCTCCCCCTCGCCGAACACCACGGTGTCCGCGGCGCGCTGCTCCACCCGGCCGGTCTCCGCCAGCCAGGCCAGCTGGTCGGCGTCGAGCGCCTCGAAGAGGAACAGGGTGCGCAGCTGCTCCGGCGTCAGCCGGTCGCCGGGGGTGGTCACTGTGCCTCCAGGTAGCGGTGCACGAGCGAGACGGCCATCGCGCCCTCGCCGACGGCGGAGGCCACCCGCTTCACCGACTGGGAGCGGACGTCGCCGGCGGCGAACACCCCCGGGAGGCTGGTCTCCAGGTGGTACGGGTCGCGCGACAGCGACCAGCCGGACGGCCGCTTCCCGTCGACCACCAGGTCGGGCCCGGTGACGATGAAGCCCCGCCCGTCACGCACCAGCACGCCGTCCAGCCAGTCGGTTCGCGGCTCGGCGCCGATGAAGACGAACAGCCAGGACGTGTCGACGGTGCGCCGCTCGCCCGTACGCCCGTTGCAGAGTGTGAGCTGCTCCAGGTGGTCCCCGCCGGCCGCGCCGACCACCTGCGTGTGCGCGTGGACGGTGATCCGGTCACTGCGCTCGATCTGGTCGATCAGGTAGCGCGACATCGAGGCCGTCAGGTCGGGGCCCCGGACCAGCAGGTGCACGCGGGCGGCGTACCGGGCGAAGTACACGGCCGCCTGACCGGCGGAGTTCGCCCCGCCGACGATGTAGACCTCCTGGTCGACGCAGCTCGGCGCCTCGGTGGAGACGGCGCCGTAGAAGACGCCGCGCCCGGTGAAGTCGGCGACGCCGGGGGCGTCGAGCACCCGGTAGGAGACGCCGGTGGCGAGCACCACGGTGTGCGCGGCGATCTCGACACCGTCGTCGAAGCTCAGCAGCCGGGCCCCACCGGCCTCCCGCAGGCCCACCACCTCGCGGGTGCTCAGCAGCTCGGCGCCGAACTTCAGCGCCTGCCGCCGCGCCCGGTCGGTGAGCTGGGCGCCGGAGAGGCCGTCGGGGAAGCCCAGGTAGTTCTCGATGCGGCTGCTCTGGCCGGCCTGCCCCCCGGTGGCGCGGCGCTCCACGAGCACCGTGCGCAGGCCCTCGGAGGCCGCGTACACGGCCGAGCCGAGGCCGGCCGGGCCGCCGCCGACCACCACCACGTCGTAGAAGTCGGTGGCTGGCTCCACGGTGAGCCCCACCACGCCGGCCAGCTCGGCGGTGGTCGGGGCGACGAGGGTCTTGCCCTCGGCGGTCACCACGAGCGGCACGTCCGCCTCGGTGGCGCCCGCGGCGGCGAGCAGCCGGGCGCCCTCGGGATCGTCGGTGAGCAGCCAGCGGTACGGGACGAGGTTGCGGGCCAGGAAGTCGCGGACCTTGAAGGAGGGGGCCGACCAGCGGTGCCCGACGACCCGGATCTCGGTCAGGGCCGCGTCCGGCGTCTCCGCCCACGCCTCCAGCAGGCCGTCCACGACCGGGTAGAGCTTCTCCTCCGGCGGGTGCCACGGCTTGAGCAGGTAGTGGTCGAGGTCGACCACGTTGATCGCCTCGATGGCGGCGTCGGTGTCGGCGTACGCGGTGAGCAGCACGCGGCGGGCGGCGGGGAACAGGTCCATGGCCGCCTCGAGGAACTCGATCCCCGTCATGCCCGGCATCCGGTGGTCGGCCAGCAGCAGCGCCACCCGCTCGCCGCGCAGTTTGATCTCGCGCAGCGCGTCGAGCGCCTCGGGGCCGGAACCGGCGCGGACCACCCGGTACCGCTCGCCGTACCGCCGACGCAGGTCGCGGGCCACCGCCCGCGAGACCACCGGGTCGTCGTCGACGGTCAGGATCACCGGGTTCGCCATGGCGCCCATGAAACCACCTCCCCGGGCGGCGCACACACACCGGCACCACGACCGCCGGGGCGGATCCCGCCGCCGCGACGGTTGGCGGGCGTTCCTCCGGGTAACCCGGGCCGGGCGCCGGCGGTGGCCGGACGCCCGGGCCGGGCTGCCGTAGACACCTCGGGGGGCCGATGTCGGAGACGCCAGCGCCGTCGAGCGGGCCGGCGGCGTCCGGCGATGTCGTCGAGCTGCGCGTGCACGGGGTCTCCGGGGCGGGTGCCGAGCAGGTCCTGGGACGGCCGCACGCCCACCAGGTCGCCGGTGACCGCAACGGCGGCTTCTACCGCCCGCGTCCCGGCTATCCCGACACCGCCGGCCCGGCCGGGGTGACGCTGGAGGCGTACCGCTGGAGCGACCTGCCCTCGGGCACGGCGGTACGGACGTTGTCGCTGGTGTTCCTGCTGCCGTTCATGCTCTGCAACGTGGCGGTCTGGATGCGCCCGGACACCCCCCGCTCCCACGCCGCCATGAAGGCGCTGTGCCGGGTGCTCGGGCTCACGCTGACCGTGCTCTACGTGCTCTCCATCGTCGGAGTCGCCCTGGACCTGGTCGCCTGGCAGTGCATGGCCGTCCCGCGGTGCGTCAGCAACCGGGACTGGCTCTCCTGGCTGGGCGAGCGGCCGACGGGACAGCGCCTCGCGGTGCTCAGCGTCGTCCCGGCGGCCGCCATCGGCCTGCTGTGGTGGCTCGGCGCCCGGCCCGGCCGCCCCTTCACCGCCTTCCGGTCGCCGCTGGCGGCCCGGGTCAGCGTGCAGGAGCTGAGTGCCGTGGGCCAGTGGGACACCGCACCGATCGTGGGCAGACTACGGTCGATCCACGTCGCGACGGCGTTCGCCACGCTGGACGCGACGCTGCTCGCCGCCCGGGCCCGACCCGGCTCGTCCGTCGCCGCGCAGGTGCTGGCCCTGGTCGTGGGAGCGCTCCTGCTCGTCTGCGTGGCGTTGGTCTGCGCCCATCGCATGATCGACGAGGCCGAGCCCGGCGCGCGGGTGGACCGGCTCACCCGCAGCCTGCGCACGGTGGCGTGCGGGTTGACCGTCCTGGTCGTGGTGGTCGTCCTCGTCGACCCCGCGCCGTGGCCGCCGGGCGTCGGGATGCCCGGGTACGGGGAGACGGTCGCCTCGATCTTCATCACCCAGACGGTGCTGCTGGCCGCCATCGGGCTGCTCGTGCTGCGCCAGCGTCGAGCGCGGGGCGTCCCGCCGCGCGGGCGTGGCGCCCCGGCGGTCGCGGCCATCGCCACGGGTCTCGCGGTGGCGTTCTCCGCCGAGCTGGTGTACCGGGTCGCGGACCTGCTCAACCGGAACCAGCCCACCCCGGGTCAGCTCCTGATGAGTCCGCCGGTGGCGTACATGTGGGCCATCTTCGGGTTCGTGCTGGCGGTGGTCGGCACGCTGGTCGTCGCCGGTCTGGTCACCGTCGTCTCGGGCCGGAGTCGGTTCCGCGACGCCGCCGCCATCGTCGCCCGGGACTTCCCCGACGCCCCGCCCGAGGCGAACGACCGGCTGCGCCAGGTCGAGCGTGCGATCGCCCGGGCCCGGTTCACCGAGCGGCTGGAGTCGCTCACGGTGGTGTACGCGTCCCTCGTCGGGCTCGGCCTGGCCACCAGCGCCTTCGGCTTCATGGGGCACTACCCGGCGGACCTCGTCCAGGGCTACATCGGCGTGCCGGGCGACCTGGTGAACTTCCTCGTCGGCGTGGGCAGCTGGGTGATCGCCGGCCTCCTCCTCGGCCTGGTCGTCGGCGGCATCTTCGCGTACCGGACCGCCGAGTTCCGCCGCTACGTCGGCGTCATCTGGGACCTCGGCACGTTCTGGCCCCGCTCGGCCCACCCGTTCGCCCCGCCCTGCTACGCCGAACGGGCCGTGCCCGAGCTGGCCCGGCGGATCACCTACCTGACCGGGCGGGGCGACCGCGTCCTGCTCTCCGGGCACAGCCACGGCTCGGTGCTGCTCGCCGCGACCGTGCTCCAGCTCCCACCAGAGGTGACCGACCGGGTCGCCCTGCTCACCTACGGCTCGCCGCTGCGTCGGCTCTACGGGCCGCTCTTTCCCGCGTACGTCGGCGAGGAGACCCTGCGGGAGGTGGGGCGGCGGGTGGGCTGGCGATGGATCAACATCTGGCGGGAGACCGACCAGATCGGCGGCTGGATCTTCTCGCCCCGGCGGCAGGACGACCCGGCGCCGGCCGACGACCCGGCGGCGATGGTGGACCGGCGGGAGATCGACCCGCCCGACGTGGTCGTCCCACCGAGCGACAGCGTGCCCCCGCAGATCCTCGGGCACTGGCCGAACGAGACCGACGCGCGGTTCGTGGCTGCCGTGCGGGAACTGGCCGACCGGCTCCAGGCCGACACCGGCCGGCCGTAGCCCCGCACCGGCCGGGTCAGCGCGCCGCCGGCACGGCGGCGGTGACCTCGACCTCGATCACCGCCCCGGGCAGGAAGAGCCGGCTCACCTCGACGGTGGTGCTGGCCGGTGGTGGCGTGGCCGTGAAGAGCCGGCGCCGGACTGCCGCGTACCCGGGCAGGTCGTCGAGGTCGGTGAGGAAGCTGCGGATGTGCAGCACGTCGGCGAGGCTCGCCCCGTGCGCGGCGAGCACGCCGCCGACGATCTCGAAGATCCGTTCGGACTGCGCGACGACGTCGCCCGGCGCGACCACGTGGCCGTCGTCGTCGACGCCGACCTGCCCGGCGAGGAGGAGCAGCGCGCCGCCGCCGACGTCGAGCCGGGCCACGTGGGCGAACCGGTCGCCGAAGGGCGCGGCGACGATGCGGGGGTTGTCGAGGGTGGGTCTCACAGGAGTTCTCCGTTGGTCAGGGTGGCGATGTCGGCAGTCGGGTCGGGTGCGGCGGCCAGGGCCGCCCGGGCGGCGTGGACCAGGGGCGCGGGAGCGCCGCCGAGCGCGGTGAGGACGAGGCCGAGGTCCTTGTCGGCCAGCGTGATCGGGAAGTCGGCGTCCGCGCTGGTGGCCCGGGCGACGGCGGCGCCGAGCGGACCGCCGCCGAGCAGGTCCAGGGCGGTGTCCCGGTCGATCCCGACGGCCCGCGCCACGGCGAGCGCGTCGGCGACCCCGGCGACGCCGATCAGCAGCGCGGCGTTGAGCACGAGCTTGGCGGCCGACCCGCTGCCGGTGGGCCCCAGGTGCCGTACGGCGCCGAGCGCCAGCACCGGGCGGACCCGCGCGACGGCCGCGGCCGGGCCGCCGGCGTACACCCGCAGGCGTCCGGCTGCCGCGGCCGACACGCTCCCGGCCACCGGGGCGTCCACGAGGTCCACACCGTCGGGGAGCCGGCCGGCCACGGCCCGGACGGCCTCCGGTCCGATGGTGGACATCTCGACGAGGCAGGCGCCCGGGGCGAGGCCCGGGGCGGCGCCGCCCGGTCCGAACAGGACGGCGTCGACGGCGGCCGGATCGGCCAGCATCGTGACGGTGACGTCGGCTCCGGCGACGGCCTCGGCGGGCGAGTCGGCCACCTGCCCACCGGCCGCCCGCAGCGGATCGGTACGGGCGGCCGTGCGGTTCCAGACCGTCACCGGGTGCCCGGCGGCGAGCAGGCGGCGGGCGATGGACGCGCCCATCCGTCCGGCGCCGAGTACGGCGATCTTCAGCATGCCCGGAACGCTATGCCACTCCGCGCGATGCGACCAGCGAATGATGTTCATGGCTGGCATGCGTGTGCCGCATGGCAGCGGCTATCGTCGCGGCATGCAGATCGAGGCGCTCGACGTGCTGCGCACCGTCGTCCGGCACGGATCCATCACGGGGGCCGCCCGCGAGCTGCGCTACACCCAGTCGGCGGTGTCCCGGCAGATCGCGGCGCTCGAGGCGGAGTTCGGGGTGGTGCTCTTCGACCGGTTGCCGCGGGGCGTGGCGCTCACCGAGGAGGGGCGGCGGCTCCTCCCCCACGTCGAGGCCGTCCTCGACCGGCTCACCACGGCCCGCCGCGAGTTGGACGCGCTGCGCGGGCTGGGTGGCGGGCGGCTGCGGGTGGGCGCCTTCCCGACCGCGGTGGCCGCGCTGGTCCCCCGCGCCCTGGCGGCGTTCCGGGCCGCGCACCCCCAGGTCGGCCTCTCACTCGTGGAGGGGCGTACGCCGGCCCTGCTGGAGCGGCTGCTCGCCGGTGACGCGGACGTCGCCGTGGTGAGCGCGCCCCCGGACCAGCCGCTCGACGCCGAGCGGTTCGACCTGCACCACCTGCTCGACGAACGTCTGCTCGTCGCGGTGCCCCGGCGGCATCCACTGGCCGGCCGCGAGACGGTCCGGTTGGCCGAGCTGGCCGGCGAGTGCTTCATCGCCGGGTCGGCGGACGGGGCCGACCCGTTGATGCGGGCCGCCATGCCGCCGGGTTTCCGGCCCCGCATCGACATCGTCTCCGCCGACTGGACCGGGAAGCTGGGCTGCGTGGCGGCCGGGCTGGGCGTCGCGCTCGTGCCCGCCCTGGCCGTCCGGGCCGCCCCGGCGGACCTCGCCCTGCTGCGGCTGCACCCCGACGACGCGCCGGCGCGGCGGGTGTACGCGGCCACGGTGGCCCACCGGCACCGCGCCCCGGCGGCAGCGGCGCTGCTCCCCGTCCTGACCAAGGTGGCCACAACCCTATGACCCCGGACCCCCGCGGCCGATCTCCCCGCGATCTTGCAGTTTCTGCCCCGGCGTTTCGGGCGTAACGGCGCAGAACACGGACCGAAAGTGCAAGATCGCGGGGGGAAGGGCGGGGCGCGGATATCCTTCGCCGGGTGAACGCCTCCCGGCAGCCGTCGCGCCAGCTGATCGCCTCGAACAAGAAGGCGCGGCACGACTACACGATCCTCAAGACGTACGAGGCCGGCATCGTGCTGGTGGGCACCGAGGTCAAGTCGCTGCGGGAGGGACGCGCGTCGCTGGTCGACGCGTTCGCCCAGGAGCGCAACGGCGAGATCATGCTGTACGGGCTGCACATCGCCGAGTACGGCTTCGGCAGCTGGACCAACCACCAGCCGCGGCGCACCCGGAAGCTGCTGCTGCACCGCGTGGAGATCGAGCGGATCCTCGCGAAGACCCGCGAGGGCGGCATCACGCTGGTGCCCCTGTCGATGTACTTCGAGAACGGCTGGGCCAAGGTCGAGCTGGCGCTGGCGCGGGGCCGCCGCTCGTACGACAAGCGCCAGGCGCTCGCCGAGCGCGACGCCAACCGCGAGATCGCCCGGGAGATGGGCCGACACCTCAAGGGTCGTACGCGCCGGTCCTGACCGCGTCCCGCCACCGTCGGCGCCGGGGATCCACCGGCGCCGGCCTCCTGCCTCGCGGCCGGTCGTTGCCGCCGCGCGTGCCACCGCCCGTCCGCCGGTCGGCACCGCTACCCGCCGCGCGTGCCACCGCCCGTCCGCCGGTCGGCACCGCTACCCGTCGGTCGGCGCTGACCCGCCCGTCGGTCGCACCGGCCCCGCCCGGCCGGCGCGTCGGCGTGTCCCGGGCCGGCGCGCCGACGGGCGGTTGACCGCCCTCCTCCGTCGTGCTGTGCTCGGACCACGACCGTTATTGGAAACGGTTGTCGTTTTGAATGGAGGATGACCATGTCTCTCACCGTCCCACCGGCCCTGCTCGACACCGCCCAGCGGGGCCCGGTCGACGACGCCGACTTCGTCGCGTGCGTCCGCGATTCGCTGCCGTACGCCTGGCAGACCGTGAGCCGCGTGGTCGCCGAACTCGACGCCACCGGGGCCGAGCACGCCGACGACGCGCTGCCCCCGCCGACCGAGGCCGAGCGCGGCCAGTTGCTCCGGGCGCTCGCGAGCGACGCCATCCGCGGCGGCCTGGAGCGGCACTTCGGCGTGCGACTGGCCTTCCAGAACTGCCACCGGGTGGCCGCGTTCCGCCCGGCGGCCGTCGACTCGGCGGCCTACCGCGACTTCGTCTCGCCCCGGGGCCAGCTGCTCAACCAGTCGCCCGAACTGCGCAACTGCTGATGCGCGCGCCCGCCGTCCCTGCGCTGGCGGGGACGGCGGGCCTACGCGACCGCAGTTGCGGCATCGCGTCGCTATCACCCCTCGCATCTGCGAGGACGTCGGCCCCTTGGCCTCCGCAGCTGCGGAGGCTAGGGTGCTCCCGTGGGATCGTTCCGGATCGGGGAGGCCGCCGAACTGCTCGGCGTCAGCGCGGACACGGTCCGCCGGTGGATCGACGCCGGCCGGTTGCCGGCCGGCCGCGACGAGCACGGGCACCGCGTGATCGCCGGTGTCGACCTGGCCGCCTTCGCCCGCGGTCAGGGCGCGGACCCGACCGAGGGCGCCGAGTCCTCGTCGGCCCGCAACCGGCTGCGCGGCATCGTGGTCAACGTCGTGAAGGACACGGTGATGGCGCAGGTCGACATCCAGGCCGGGCCGTTCCGGATCGTGTCGCTCATGAGCCGGGAGGCGGCCGACGAGCTGGATCTCCAGGTCGGGTCGGTGGCCGTCGCGGTCATCAAGTCGACCACGGTCGTGGTCGAGCGGGCCGCCCCGGCGGCCGGAGCGCGGGGCAGGGCCGGCGCGTGAGGCGGGCACGGGTCCGCGCGACGGTGGCCACCGCGCTGGCGGTCGCCGTGGCGGCGAGCGGTTGCGGCGGTGGCGACAGCCCGGGCGGCGGCGGGTCCGGGATCTCCGGCACCGTGACGGTCTTCGCCGCGGCGTCGCTGACCGAGTCCTTCACCCGTATCGGCGATGACTTCGAGGCCGCCAACCCGGGCACCACGGTCGTGTTCAACTTCGGTGGCAGCTCCGGCCTCGCCACCCAGATCAACGAGGGCGCGCCGGCCGACGTGTTCGCCGCGGCCGCGCCCCGGAACATGGCGACCGTCACCGACGCCGGCAACGCCGACGGCACGCCGAGCATCTTCGCCCGCAACCAGTTGGTGATCGCGGTGGCCCGGGGCAACCCCAGGGGGATCCGCGGCCTCGCCGACCTGGCGCGGCCCGGGACGGCGGTGGCGCTCTGCGCCGAGCAGGTGCCGTGCGGGGCGGCCGCGCGGACGGCCCTGGACGCCGCGTCGGTGGACCTGACCCCGGTCACCCTCGAACAGGACGTGAAGGGCGCCCTCGCCAAGGTACGGCTCGGCGAGGTCGACGCGGCACTCGTCTACCGCACCGACGCGGCGGCGGCCGACGACGACGTCAGCGCCGTCGAGTTCCCCGAGTCGGCCCGCGCCGTCAACGACTACCCGATCGTCGCCCTCGCGGACGCGCCGAACCCGGCCGGCGCGCGGGCCTTCGTCGCGTACGTCCGCTCCGACGCCGGCCGGGCCGTGCTCACCGGGGCGGGTTTCCAGACGCCGTGACCGCGACCCGCGACGCCCCGCCCGCCGCGCCGGCCGTCCGGCGTACGCCCTCGCGGCGCACCCGGATCCCCCTGCCGCTGCTGCTCCCCGCCGCGCTCGGCCTGCTCTTCCTCGTCCTGCCGCTGGGTGGACTGCTCGTCCGTACGCCGTGGTCCACCCTGCCGCAGCGCCTCACCGAGCCGGGCGCGTTGACGGCGCTGCGGCTGTCGTTGCAGACGGCGACGCTGGCCACCGGCCTCTGCCTGCTGCTCGGCGTCCCCCTGGCGTGGCTGCTCGCCCGCGTCGAGTTCCCCGGCCGGCGGATCGTCCGCGCCCTGGTCACCGTGCCCCTGGTGCTGCCGCCGGTGGTCGGCGGGGTCGCGCTGCTGCTCGTCTTCGGGCGCCGGGGGCTGCTCGGCGGCTGGCTCGACGCGACGTTCGGGATCACCCTGCCGTTCACCACCGCCGGGGTGGTGCTCGCGGAGGCGTTCGTGGCGATGCCGTTCCTCGTGATCGCCGTCGAGGGGGCGCTGCGGGCCGCCGACCCGCGCTACGAGGAGGCGGCGGCCACCCTGGGCGCCGGCCGGTGGACGACCTTCACCCGTGTCACGCTCCCGCTGGTCGCGCCGGGCCTCGCCGCCGGCGCGGTGCTGTGCTGGGCGCGGGCGCTCGGCGAGTTCGGCGCCACCATCACGTTCGCCGGCAACTACCCCGGCCGGACGCAGACGATGCCACTCGCCGTCTACCTGGCGCTGGAGACCGACCTCGAGGCCGCCATCGTGCTCAGCGTCGTGCTGCTGGCCGTCTCCGTCACCATCCTCGCGGCGCTGCGCGACCGCTGGATCAGTGCGCCGTGACCGCCGCGCTGCTCGACGCCCGGCTCGTGGTCGACCGGGGAGCCTTCCGGCTCGACGTGCCGCTGCGGGTGGCCGCCGGCGAGGTGGTCGCGCTGCTCGGCCCGAACGGCGCCGGCAAGACCACGGCGTTGCGGGCGCTCGCCGGCCTGCAACCGCTCACCGACGGGCACGTCACCCTGGCCGGCACGGATCTCGACCGGCCGGCGCGGGGCAGCTGGGTGCCCACCGAACGGCGCCCGGTCGGCGTGGTCTTCCAGGACTACCTCCTGTTCCCGCACCTGACGGCACTGGAGAACGTGGCCTTCGGGCCGCGGCGGCGCGGCGCCGACCGGCGGGCGGCTCGCGACACCGCCCGGGAGTGGCTGCGCCGGGTCGGGCTGGCCGGGCACGAGCACCGGCGGCCCCGGCAGCTCTCCGGCGGGCAGGCGCAGCGCGTCGCCCTGGCCCGGGCGCTCGCCGTGGCGCCGTCGCTGCTGCTGCTGGACGAGCCGCTCGCGGCGCTGGACGCGCGGACCCGGTTGGAGACGCGGGCGGAGCTGCACCGGCACCTCGCCGCGCACCCCGGGGCGACCCTGCTGGTCACCCACGACCCGCTGGACGCGCTGGCGCTGGCCGACCGGCTGGTCATCGTGGAGGGTGGCCGGGTGGTGCAGGAGGGCGACGCCGAGAGCGTCACCGCCCGGCCACGCACCGACTACGTGGCCCGGCTCGTCGGCCTGAACCTGTACCGGGGCCGGGCCGACGGCGACCGGGTACGCGTGGCCGACGGACTGCACCTGACCGTCGCCGACCGGGTCACCGGCGAGGCGTACGTGGCGTTCCGGCCGGCCGCGGTGGTCGTGCACCCGGCCCGCCCCGACGGCAGCGCGCGCAACGCCTGGCCGGCCACGGTGAGCGGGGTGCAACGGCACGGCGACTACCTGCGGGTGCGCCTGGACGGGCCGATCGCCGTGGCCGCGGACGTCACGCCGGCCGCCGCCGCGCAGCTCCACCTGACCCCCGGGCAGGAGGTGTGGGCGGCCGTGAAGGCGGCCGAGACCCACGCCTACCCGGCCACCGGCTGACCGGCGGGGCCGCCGGAGGACGCCGGCCCACGGCCGACCGCCGGGGACACCGGCGGCGGGCTCAGTCGGCGAGCAGGTCGGCGTGGGCGGCGCGGAGCCGGGCCAGGGCCGGATCGCCGCCCGGCGCGGCCCGCCGGTCGAGTTCGGCCCACGCCTGCGCCAACGCGGCGCGAAGCGTGCCCAGCTCGGCGGCGTGCCGTCTGCCGCTCTGGCGGCGCAGCTCGTCGAGGCGGCGGGCCCAACCGCTGGTGACGGCGGCGAGCCGGTCGGCGTCGGCCCGGGTCTGCGCCATCGTGCGGGCGGCGGCGGCCGGCACGATGGCGGCGACGGGACGCGGGTCGCCGTCGCGGGTCACCACGGTGACGGTGTCGGCCAGCTCGGCGAGGGCGACGAGCTGGGTGAGCCGGGTGCGCACCTCGCGCAGCGGCAGGGTGCGCGGCTGGTCGGAACGAGGGGTCGAGGCGGGGACAGCCATGGATGCATGGTGCCGCCGGGGTGCGACAGAACGGGGAGCCCGGAGCCCTGGACATCTACAGTTAACAATCCTAATAATTGTGCATCCGTCGATCCGACGGCCCTCGTACCGGGAGGTCCGGATGCGTCGTCATGCCCGTACGCTGCTGGCCGCCGCGGCCGCGCTCGCCACCGCCGCCGCCGTCACCCTCGCCGTCGCCGCGCCCGCGCAGGCCGCCGGCCCGACCGCCACGTTCGTGAAGACCGCCGACTGGGGCACCGGGTGGGAGGGGAGGTACTCCTACTGGGACGCCACCGTGAGCAGCTCCGGGCAGCGCCACACCTTCACGAACCGGTCGTGGAACGGCACCGTCGCGCCCGGGGCGTCGGTCACCTTCGGCTTCCTGGCCACCGGCTCCGGCTCCCCCACCGACTGCACGCTCAACGGCGCGCCCTGCGGCGGCGGCACACCGACCACCCCGCCGACCACGACGCCCCCGCCCACGACGCCCCCGCCGACGACCCCTCCCCCGACCACCCCGCCACCGACCACCCCGCCGCCCGGCGGGCTGCCCCGCCACGCGCTGATCGGCTACCTGCACGCCACCTTCGCCAACGGCTCGGGCTACCTGCGGATGGCCGACGTGCCGTCGGACTGGGACATCATCAACCTCGCCTTCGGCGAGCCCACCTCACCGACCTCCGGTGACATCCGCTTCGCGCTCTGCCCCGCCAGCGAGTGCCCCGGGGTGGAGACCGAGGCCGAGTTCGTCGCGGCGATCCGCGCGAAGCAGCAGCAGGGCGGGAAGGTACTGCTCTCCATCGGTGGACAGAACGGCCAGGTGCAGCTCACCACCACCGCCGCCCGCGACACCTTCGTCCGCTCCGTCTCGGCCATCATCGACCGCTACGGGCTCGACGGCCTCGACATCGACTTCGAGGGGCACTCGCTCTACCTGAACGCCGGCGACACCGACTTCCGCAACCCGACCACGCCGGTGGTCGTCAACCTGATCGCGGCCATCCGCACCCTGAAGCAGCGCTACGGCGCGGGCTTCGTCCTGACCATGGCGCCGGAGACGTTCTTCGTCCAGCTCGGCTACCAGTTCTACGGCCCGGGCCCGTGGGGCGGGCAGGACCCGCGCGCCGGGTCGTACCTGCCGGTGATCCACGCCCTGCGCGACGACATCACCGTGCTGCACGTGCAGGACTACAACTCCGGCCCGATCATGGGGCTCGACAACCAGTACCACACGATGGGCAACGCCGACTTCCACGTGGCGATGACCGACATGCTGCTCGCCGGCTTCCCCGTCGCCGGCAACACCTCCGCCGTCTTCCCGCCGCTCCGGGAGGACCAGGTGGCCTTCGGCGCGCCGTCCTCACCGAGCGCCGGCAACGGCTACCTGGCCCCGGCCGGCGTGCAGGCGGCCGTGAACTGCCTCGTACGCGGCCAGAGCTGCGGCGCCTACGTCCCCCGCAGCGGCACCAACCCCGCGTTCCGCGGCCTCATGACCTGGTCGATCAACTGGGACCGCTACTACGCCTGGGAGTTCCGGCTCAGCCACGGCCCCTTCCTGAGGGCGCTGCCCTGAGCGGCGGCTCAGGCGGACGCCCCGGGCGGCCCGGCCGGCACCGCCGCCCGCCACTCGGGGGCGAGCACCGACCAGACCTCGAGGTCGATCCGCCCGGACGGGCCGGGGTAGACCTCGCGGAGCGTACCGTCGTGACGCAGGCCCAACCGGCGCGCGAGCGCGATGCTGCGCACGTTGGCCGCGTTGGTCCGCCACTCCACCCGGTGGATGCCGCGCTCGCGCACGGCCCAGTCGATGAGCCGCCGCGCGGCCGGGAACACCAGGCCGTGCCCCTCCGCGGCGGGCTCCAGCCAGCAGCCCACCTCGCACACCCCGAGCGCGACGTCGAACGAGACGAACATGACCCCGCCGACGAGGTCGCCGCGCCACCACAGCCCCCAGATGCCGCCGGCGTCGCGGGCCCACCGGTCGGCGTACCGCTGGAGGACGGCACGGGCCGACTCGAGGTCGGTGGCCACGAAGGACGGTGACACCCACGGGCTGATGTGCTCCCGGGCGCGGTCGAGGTGGGTGAGGAACTCCTCGGCCCGCCACGGTTCCAGCGGGCGCATCTCGAGGTCGGTGGTGAGCGGCAGCGTGAACATCGGGGCTCCGCGGGCGGTCGGGGGTGTCGGGCCCGCACCATCCTGCCCTCCCGCGCCGCCCGGCCCTCCGCCGGGTGGGCCTCGTCGGTCGGGTGGGCCGCCGGCGGCCGGGTGGGTTTCGTCGGTCGCGCGGGTGCCCGAACACCGACCGATCGCGGGACCACGCGAGCGCCGGGCGGCGTCTACGGTGGCCCTGTGCCGCAGCACGTGATCATGCCCGCGCCGGCGCGCCCGGACGGCCCCCGGTGAGCGCCCACAGCCCGACCCAGCGCCGGCTCACGCCCGACGAGGTGGCCCGGCTGGTCCGCGCCTCGTTCGGTCCGGGGCCGGCGGTGGCCGACTGCGGACCGCTCGGTGGGGGCGGGTTCGCCGCCGTGTGGTGGGTACGCCTCGACGACGGCCGCGAGGCGGTGCTGAAGGTCGCGCCCCCGCCGGACGCGCGGCTGCTCCGGTACGAGCGCGACCTCTGCGCGGCGGAGGCCCGCTACTTCCGGCTGGTCGCCGCCCACGCGCCGCGAGTGCCGGTGCCGCCGCTGCTGCACCACGGCGCCGACCCGGCGTACGGCGAGTGGCTCGTGATGGGCCTGCTGCCCGGCCGGTCCCTGGCCGACCTGGCCGCCGACGGCGGGGTGGACGACGGACCGGCACGGTTCGACAGCGGCGTGGCGCTCGCCGCCCTGCACACGGTGACCGGTGCCCGGTTCGGCTACGACGACGCCCACCGACCGTCCGGGGCGACGTGGCGGGAGGCGTTCGGCGCCATGGTGGACGCGCTGCTCGCCGACGCCGCCGACTGGGACGTCCGGCTACCGGCCGCACCCGAGTGGATCCGCGCGCTGGTCGGGCGGCACGCCCCGGCGCTGGACGCGGTACGGCGGCCGGCGCTGCTGCACTTCGACGGGTGGGACGGCAACGTGCTCGCCGCCCCGGGTCCCGACGGGCGGCTACGGCTCACGGGCCTGGTGGACGGCGAACGGTTCCTCTACGGCGACCCGCTCATGGACCTCGTCTCGCCGCTGCTGCTGCGCAAGGTGGAGGACGAGCCCGATCACCCGGTGCTGCGCGGCTACCGCAGCGCCGCGCCGCTCGACCTCGACGCCGCGGCGGCCCGCCGGCTCAGCCTCTACCGGATGTACCTCTACCTGCTGATGGTCGTGGAGATGCCCAGCCGCGGCATGACCCCCGACAGCCATCCGGAGCGGCACACCGACCTGGCCGACCTGCTG
Source organism: Micromonospora globbae (assembly GCF_036184225.1). NCBI lineage: Bacteria > Bacillati > Actinomycetota > Actinomycetes > Micromonosporales > Micromonosporaceae > Micromonospora > Micromonospora globbae. Next base: position 1,331,852 of record NZ_CP108084.1, on the reverse strand, counting down.
CACCAGGAACTCACCGACCTCGCCCGGGACTGACGCGACGTCGTCGGCCCCGCCTTGACACCTCCGTGCCCAGGGTGTCAGCATCTTCTGACAGGGGGATGTCAGAGATAGCTGACGCCGGGAGGGCTGACGAATGGACGCCGCGCCGCCGACCGGCACGCAGCTGCTCGCCGTGCTCGCCGCGCTCGCGAGCCCGCATCGGCTGCGGATCGTCGCCGCGCTCGCCGAGGGCCGCAGCTACGTGAGCGAACTGGCGCGCCGCCTCCAGATGAACCGGCCTCTGCTCTACATGCACCTGCAACGCCTGGAGGCGGCCGGACTGGTCGTCGGCACCCTCGAGACGGCGCCCGACGGCAGCTCCGTGAAGTGGTTCGAGGTCGTGCCCTTCGCGCTCTCCCTGACACCCGCGACGGTCGCAGCGGCCGTGCCGACATTGGAAGCCGGTGGCTCCGGAAAGGACGAGAAGTGATGACGGCAGCAAGCGACGACATCGCCCAGGTCGGGATCATCACGTCGACCGTGATGGTGATCGCCCTGGTGGCGATCACGGCGTTCGTGGCGCTGGGCGTCTACCGGGCCCGGCACTCCGCCGCCCGGGAGGCGCACTACCGGGGTCTCGCCGAGCAGGCCGGCGAGACGCAGGCCCGGCTGGCCGAGGACTCCCGGCAGACCGTGGCGGAGCTGAAGGGGCTGCGGTCGGACGTCCAGGCCACCCAGGCCGAACTCGGCCGGGTCCGGGAGCGCCTCACCGAACTCGAGCGCCTGCTCAGCCAGATCGGATGAGCGCGGCCGTGAGGCGCCCGGTACAGCGGCTCCGCCGCGCGGCGGCCCTCGTCGCCGCGGCCGCCTGCCTGGTCCCGGCCGGCGGCCCGCCGGCGTACGCCGCCGCCGACGACACCGCCCGGGTGCGCGCGTACCTGGACCGCTACCGGGACGCCAACCACATCCCGGGACTCGCGGTGGCCGTCGTACGCGGCGACCGGGTGATGCAGGAGCACACGCTCGGTGTCACCGGCGACGGGACACCGGTGACACCCCGGACCCCCTTCCTGCTCGGGTCGGTGAGCAAGCCGTTCACCGCGCTCGCGGTGCTGCAGCTCGCCGAGGCCGGATCGGTCGACCTCGACGCACCGGCCCGCGCGTACCTGCCGTGGCTGCGCCTCGGTGACGAGACGACGAGTGGGCGGGTGACCGTCCGGCACCTGCTCACCCACACGAGCGGGCTCCCCGAGGTGGCCACGAGGGGCCTCACGGACCGTTTCGACAACAGCCCGGGCGGGCTGGCCCGGTCGGTGCGGGACCTCGCCGACGTGCCGCTGGCCGGGCCGCCGGGCGGCCAGCACCGGTACAGCGACGGGAACTACCTGGTGCTCGGCGCGATCGTCGAGGCGGTCACCGGCCGCACGTTCGCCGAGCAGCTCCACCGGGCGGTGCTCGACCCGTTGCGGATGCGGCAGGCGGCTGCCACGGCCGACGAGGCGGAGCGGGTGGGGCTACCCGCCGGGCACCGCCGCTACCTCGGCCGGCCGCAACGCTTCGACCCGCCGTACGACACCTCCGGCGTCCCGTACGGCTACCTGGCCGCCAGCCTCACCGATCTCGGCCACTTCGCGATCGCCCAGCTCGACGACGGCCGGTACGGGTCGACGCGGGTGTTGTCGCCCGCCGGCGTCACGCGGATGCACCAGGGTCAGGTCACCGCCGGCGGCGGCCGGTACGCCCTCGGCTGGCGGGAGAGCACACTGGACGACGTCGGCGGGACCCGGCTGGTCTGGCACGCGGGCGCCACCCCCGGCTACTTCACGCACCTGGTGCTCGTCCCCGGCACGGACCTGGCCGTGATCGTGCTGGCCAACCTCTACCATCCGGCGGCCGACCCGGCGCTCGTCTCCGCCGGCTTCGACCTCGTGCGGATCCTGCTCGGCGCACCACCCGCGCCGGCGGCGGAGGACGGCATGCTGCTCGCGGTGGCCCCCGCGTTGTTCGGCGTCGCCGGCCTGCTCCTCGTCGTGATCGCCATGACCGTCGTTCGCGGCGTGCGCCGGCGCCGCGACGGGCCGCCACCGGTCGTCCGGGCGCTGGTCACGGCCGCCGTCTGGGCGGTCGGCTGCGCCGCCCTGGCCGGCGCCGTGCCGTGGGGGCTGCCCGCGTACCTGGGCGGGCTGGGCACGGTGCTGCTGTGGGCGCCGGACGCCGGTCACGCGGCGGTGGCCGCCGCCGTGCTGGCGGGCGCCCTCGGGCTGACCCGGGTCACGTTCGCCCTCGCCGCCGTACGGGCCGCCCGTGGCCGCCGTGTGGCGGCGCCGGCCGACCGCGATGGAGCGGGCGGCGGGCCGGGCGACGGGGGCGGCGGGCCGGGCGGCGGCGCTGGCGTCCGGGGCGGCGAGTCGGTCAGCCGGCGACCCTACCGTGCGCTACCAGGGCCCAGGTGAGCAGCGCGAACGCGGCCGTCGAGGCGAGCGCCCGCACCAGGTTCCACCGGATCCAGGCGGGGGCGAACCGGTCCCGCACCGCCGGGAGGTCGGTGAGCCGGTCGGGGTCGCCGGCCCGGGCGAGCGCCTCGTTGAGCGGCACGTTGACGGCCATGGTGACCACCAGGACGACCACGTAGAGCAGCAGCGCCGCGACGATCCACGGCAGCACGGGTGTCCACGCGCCGCCCAGGTGCAGCGCGGCGGCCGCGCCCGTGAACACCAACGCGCCGAAGAAGCAGACGAAGAACCAGCCGTTCAGGATGGACTCGTTGATGCGCTGCATCGCCACGACCAGGGTCCGGTCGTCGGCCCGGGCCAGGCCGGGCATGACGGAGTAGGCGAAGGCGGCGAACAGGCCGGCCATCAGCCCGGTGGTCACCGTCGCGGCGATCAGGGTCAGGGTGCGCAGCAGGATCATGCCCGCCATTCAACGCGGTGGCCGCCACCGGGCCGCGTGCGGGTGGATCATGGACGGCCGCCTCACCGCCCCGGCGCGTACGGCGCGAGCGGGTTGGCCAGCGTGCCGACGAGCTGGAGCGCCGCCGACGGGTCGGCGAGGTCCACCATCTGCTGGTTGTCGCGCAACTGGAGACGGTTGAGACAGGACAGCGCGAACTCGGGGGCGAACAGGTCGTACCGGCGGGCGCGCTCGGCCAGGTGCGGGACGCTCGCCAGGTAGTCGGCCGCGCAGGCGGCCACCGTACGCCAGAAGGACTCCTCGCCGAGCGTGCCCACCTCGTCGAGGATCGCGGCGAGGTGCCGCAGGAAGCAGTCCACCACGTCGGTGAAGATGGACAACAGCTTCATCTCCTCCGGCACGTCGGCCCGGATCCGCTCGACCGCCGGGGGCAGCGGGCGGTCGGCGCTCATCACGACGATCTCCTCGGCGATGTCCTTGAAGATGACCCGCTCGACCGTGTCCCGCTCGTCGAGCACCATGATGACGTTCTCGCCGTGCGGCATGAACGCCAGGTCGTAGGCGTAGAAGGCGTGCAGCAGCGGAGTCAGGTAGGCGTCCAGGTACCGGCGCAGCCACACCTCCGGCGCGAGGCCCGACCGGTCGATCAGGGCCGCGGCGAGGGATCCGCCGTCGCGGTCGACGTGCAGCAGCGCGGCCATGGTGGCCAGCCGCCGGCCCGGCGCCAGGCTCGGCACGGGGCTCTCCCGCCACAGCGCGGCGAGCATCTTGCGGTACGGGGAGTAGCGGTCGGTGGCCGCCTCGTACTGCGGGTGCCGGTAGCCGACGGCGGCCCGCTCCCGGATGATGCTGATGCCGGTGGCGGCGAACACCTCGTCGCCGGCCACCAGGTCGGCGAGCCAGTCGTTGATGGCGGGCGTGGCCTCCATGTACGCGGCCGACAGGCCCCGCATGAAGCCCATGTTGAGCACCGACAGCGCGGTCTTGACGTAGTGCCGCCGCGGCTCGGTGAGGTTGAAGAAGGTGCGGATGGACTGCTGGGCGAGGTGCTCGTCCGGGCCGGGGCCGAGGTGGACGAGGCGGCGTCGGGCCACCTCGCCGGCGAAGGTGACGGACAGCTTGTGCCGCCACTGCCACGGGTGGACGGGGATGAGCAGGTAGTCGGCGAGGTCGAGGCCGAGGCCGGCCATGACGGCGGCGAACCGGTCCAGCGTCTCCGCGCCGAGCTCGCCCGCCACGAGGGTGTCGTAGTCGAGGTCCGCGGCGGCGCTGAACGACGCGTGGTCACGGTGGGCCGCGAGCCAGACGAGCCGCACCGGCCGGCCTGCCTCCGGCGCGTACCGGTGGTACTCGTCGATGCCGAAGCCGAGGCGGCCGTTGTTGGCCACGAAGCAGGGATGCCCCTCGGTCATCGAGGTCTCGATGGTCTGGAAGTCGGCGACGGCGAGTTCCTTCGCGGTCACCGGCGGCCGGTCGAGCTTGTAGGCGATGCCGGCCAGGGTGGACGTGATCTCCTCCAGGTAGACCGGCAGGACCCGGTCGGAGAGCCCGAGCGACGCGCGCAGGTCGAGGACGAGGTCGACGGCGTCCAGCGGGAGTTCCCCGCCGTCGCGGTGGCGGGTGATGCTCGCCGCGTCGATCTGCCAGTGTTCGAGGGCCCGCACCCGGGCCGCGAAGCGGTAGGTGACCGCGCCGTCGTCGCTGGCCACCGCGTACCACCGGGCGCCGGCGGCGGGCGCGGCGCCGGCGGGCGCGGCGACGGGCCGCGGGGTGAGCAGCCGTTCGTGGGCGAACTCGGCGAGCGCCTTGCGGACCAGCAGGCGGTTGGCGCGCGCCCAGTGCGCCGGGGTGAGGTGGGCGACGGGGTCGAACGTGCTCACGCGGGCACTCCGTCCGTGCGGGAGGCCGGCGCGGCGGGGTCGCCGAGGCCGGTGGCGGCGTGGAAGCGGTCGCGGGTGCAGATGCTCAACAGGGCGTCCTTCTCGGGTTTGGCGACGGTGCCGACGACCTCGAAGCCGACGGCGGCGTTCAGCGCGTGGACGGCGGTGTTGCGGACGTCGGGCTCGACCACCACCCGGCGGGTCGCGGGGTCGGCGAAGAGCCAGGCCACGACCGTCGTGATCACGGCGCGGGTGAAGCCGTGCACCGGGGCGTCGGTGGGCGCGCAGAGGAAGTGCATGCCGACGTCGCCGGGGCGGGCCTCGTACAGGCCGACGAGTTCGACGTGGGCGGGGTCGTAGCGTTCGGCGAGGAACGCGGGCTCGCCCCGCCAGTGCCCGAGGTACGCGTCGTGGTGCGGGTGGTCGGCGATGCGGCGGTACTCCCGCGCCACCTGGGCCACGTCGGCGTCCTGCATGAGCCAGAACACCGCCTTCGGGTGGGTCACCCACCGGTGCAGCAGCCGCGCGTCGGCGTCCGGGTCGACCGGCCGGAGGGTGAACTCCCCCAGCCTCGGGTCGCGCCTCGTGAAGACCGGGCTCACGGCGCCACCCCCGCCGGCGCGCCGAACTCCTGGAAGGTGATGCTCTTCTCGATCGGGTAGTGCTCGCGGCCCAGCAGCTCCCGGATGATCCACGAGTTGCGGTACGGCCCCATGCCCAGGTCGGGCGAGGTGATGCTGTGCGTGTGGGTGCCGGCGTTCTGGAGGAAGATGCCCCGTCCGGTGTGGTCGATGCTGTAGTTGCGGGCCACGTCGAACCGGCCGTGCGCGTCCCAGCGGATCCGGTCCCGCACCGGCTCCAGGAACGCCGGGGTCCGGTAGCGGTAGCCGGTGGCCAGCACGAGCGCCTCGGTGCGCAGGGTGAAGTCGCGCTCCTGCTCCACGTGCCGCAGCCCGAGGGTGTACGTGCCGGTGGCCGCGTCGTGCGCGGCGGTGACCAGTTCGGTGTTGGTGAGCAGCCGGGTGTTCACGGGGCCGGGCACGCTGCGCTCGTACAGCAGGTCGAAGATGTCGTCGACGAGGTCGGCGCTGATCCCCTTGAACAGGCCCTTCTGCTCGGACTCCAGCCGGTAGCGGGTCGCCTCCGGCAGCGCGTGGAAGTAGTCCACGTAGTCCGGTGAGGTCATCTCCAGCGTGAGCTTGGTGTACTCGAGGGGGAAGAAGCGGGGCGAGCGGGTCACCCAGTTGAGCTGGTAGCCGTACGTGTCGATGTCGCCGAGCAGGTCGTGGTAGATCTCCGCGGCGCTCTGCCCGCTGCCGATCACCGTGATACTCCGCTTCGTCCGCAGCGCCGCCCGGTGTTCGAGGTAGCGCGACGTGTGCACCGGATCGCCGCCCAGCCCCTCGCAGGCGGGCGGCACGTACGGCGGGGTGCCGGTGCCGAGCACCAGGTGCCGGGCCCGGTACGTGACCGTCTCTCCCCCGTCGACCCGGGCGTGCACGACGTACCGGTCGTCCGCCGGGTCGTACTCGACAGTCGTGACCTCGTGGTCGAACCGCAGGTTGGGCAGCTTCGCGGCGGCCCAGCGGCAGTAGGCGCTGAACTCGCTGCGCAGCGGGTAGAAGCTCTCCCGGATGTAGAACGGGTAGAGCCGGCCGGTCTCCTTGAGGTAGTTGAGGAACGAGAACGGCGAGGTGGGGTCGGCGAGGCTCACCAGGTCGGCCAGGAACGGCGTCTGCAACCGGGCCGAGGACAGCAGCATGCCGGGATGCCAGTCGACGCCCGGCCGGGCCTCGAGGAACACGCCGTCCAGTTCGGGGATCGGCGCGGTGAGACAGGCCAGGCCCAGGTTGTACGGGCCCAGGCCGATGGCGATGAAGTCGTGCGTGGACATCCGGCCCTCCCGGGGGATCACGGTGGTCAGCCGACCTGGCAGGCCAGCTCGGTCCGCTCGCGCACGTACCGGCCCGCGTGCTCGGCGATGAGCTGGATCACGTGCCCGACGTCGTCGAGGGTGGTCTCGGGGTTGAGCAGGGTGAACTTGAGGAACTGCCGGCCGTCCACGGTGGTGCCGGCGATCAGCGCGGCGCCGCTCGCGGCCAGCGCCTCCCGCGCGTACAGGTTGGCCGCGTCGGCCAGGCCCCGGCCCGGGCCGGTGGGCAGGTACCGGAACACAACGGTGCTCAGCGGCGAGCGGGTCACCACCTCGAACCGGGGGTCCTCGCTGATCAGCTCCCAGGCGCCGGCGGCCCGCTCCACCACCTCGTCGAAGAGGGCCCCCAGCGCGTCCGGGCCCATGACGCGCAGGGTGAGCCAGAGCTTGAGGGCGTCGAAGCGGCGGGTGGTCTGCAGGCTCTTGTCGACCTGGTTGGGGATGCGCTGCTCGACCATCCGGGCCGGGTTGAGGTAGTCGGCGTGGTAGGTGGCGTGGCGCAGCACCCGCCGGTCGCGGACCAGCACCGCGCTGGAGCTGACCGGCTGGAAGAAGGACTTGTGGTAGTCGACGGTCACCGAGTCGGCCCGCTCGATGCCGTCGAGCAGGTGCCGGCGGGTCGGCGACACCAGCAGCCCGCAGCCGTACGCGGCGTCGACGTGCAGCCACACCCCGGCCGCCGCGCAGATCGCGGCGATCTCGTCCAGCGGGTCGATCGAGCCGAAGTCGGTGGTGCCGGCGGTGGCCACCACGGCCATCACCACCGAGCCGTCGCGCCGGCAGCTGTCGAGTTCGCGGCGCAGCGCGGCCGGGATCATCCGCCGCTGCGCGTCGGTGGGGACGGTCACCACCGCGTCCGCCGCCAGCCCGAGCAGCTTCGCCGACTTCTGGACGCTGAAGTGCCCGGCCGTCGAGGTGAGCACGCGCAGCCGGGGCAGCAGGTCCCGGCGGGCGTCGTGGCCCTGCGCGGCCGCGCAGGCCTCCTCCCGGGCCAGCAGCAGCGCCTGGAGGTTCGACTGGCTGCCGCCGCTGGTGAAGACGCCGTCGGCGGCGGGGCCGAGCCCGATCCGCTGCGCCGTCCAGTCGACGAGCCGCCGCTCGATGAGTGTGGCGCCGGCGCTCTGGTCCCAGGTGTCCAGCGACGAGTTCACGGCGCTGAGCACCGCCTCGCCGAGCAGGGCGGGGATCACCACGGGGCAGTTCAGGTGCGCCAGGTAGCGGGGGTGGTGGAACCAGACGGCGTCGCGCAGGTAGACGTCCTCCAGTTCGTCGAGGGCCGCGCCGGCGTCGCCGAGCGGCCGGTCCAGGTCGATCCCCGCGACCCGCGGGGCCAGCTCACCCGGTGCCACGCCGGTGAACGGCCGGTCGGCGCCGGCCACCCGCCGGGCCACCCGGTCGACACCGTCGGCGACGGTGGCGCGGTAGCGCGCGACGGTTCCGGCGTTCAGCAGGTGGGCCCGGGCGGCCGACGGGCCGGGTGGGGCCGCCGGGGCCTCGGCGGTACGTCCCGACAGACTCATGGGCAGGTCCTCCACGCTCGGTTGCGGACGGTGGATGCCGGGCAGGCGGCATCGGCCGCCGGGGTGCGGCGGCGGGGCGGGACGGTGGCCGTGCGGGCGCCTGCCCGCACGACCGGTGCGGGGGTGGTCAGGCGGCCACGGCGTGCGCCTCGGCGCGGAGGGCGTCCTCCGAGGCGCCGCGGCGCCAGTAGCCGGAGAAGGTGACGCGGCGCCTGTCGACGCCGCGTTCGTTCACGAGGTGCCGGCGCAGCGCCCGGACCATCGACGACTCGCCGGCGATCCAGGCGTACGGGGTGGGGACGGCCGGCAGCCGGGCGGCCCGGACGGCGTCGACCAGCAGGCCGCTGCCGGGCGGGGTGGCGCCCCGGACGATCCAGCTCACCTCGGCCTGCGCCTCGGTGGGTAGCCGCTGGATGTCGGCGGCGTCGGGCACCTCGACGAAGGCCCGGACGCGGGCGCCGGCGGGGAGCCAGTCCAGGATGCCGCCGACCGCCGGCAGCGCGGTCTCGTCGGCGGCGAGGAGGATCAGCCCGGTGTCGTCCGGCGGCTGGAAGCAGACGCTGCGGTTCTCGGGGACCGCCGGGCCGAGCAGGACCACCCGGTCGCCCCGGCGGGCGCGGTTGGCCCAGCGGGTGGCCGGGCCGGTGTCGCCGTGGCTCACGAAGTCGATGTCCACCTCGGCGGACTCCGGGCGCTGCGCCCGGACCGTGTACGAGCGCATGACCGCCCGCACGTCCGGGTCGAGCGCGCGGTACGCGCCGAACCAGTCCTCCCCCTCCTCGACGGGGACGACCGGGGCGGCCTGGCCCGGGTGCGGCAGGAACAGCGAGACGCTCTGGTCCCGGCCGCCGCCGGCGAACCCGGCCAGGTCGGGTCCGCCGAAGGTGACCCGGATGGTGCTGGCGCCGATCCGCCGCACGCCCGCGACCTCGGCGGTGTAGAAGCGGTACTGGAGGGCGAGAGCCGTCCCCATCAGCTGACCTTCTTCGCGGACCGGATGGCGGTGGCCAGGTTCTCCAGCAGCGGGGCGGCGCCCGCGTACGAGAAGCGCGGCACCGCGTCCCACGGCGTGACCTGGTTGGCCTTGACCGCCGGCAGCTGCCCCCAGGTGGGCTTGGCGGCGAGGTCCTTCGGCTGCAGGGCGGTGCTGCGGTTGTCGAGCAGGATCAGGTCGGCGGGGAACTTGCCGGCGTTCTCCCAGCTGAGCGCCTCGAAGTAGTCGCCCGACTCGAGCTTGGTGGGCACCACGATGTCGACGCCGAGTTCGGCGAAGTACATGAGGTCGGTGCTGACCTTCGGGTTGGAGACGTAGAACAGGTCGGGGCTGCCGGAGGCGGCCATCACCTTGAGGCCCGGGTTGGCCTTCACGGCCTGGCGGACCGACTCGGCCGCCGCCTCGAAGCGCGCCTTCGCGTCGGTGACCTTCTTCGCCGACAGGTCCGCGCCGAGGGACTCGGCGAGCTGCGCGTACCGCTCGATCGGCGTGGTCATCGGCACGCGGGCCGTGGTGATCGCCACGCTGGGCGCCAGCGGAAGGATCTTGTCCTTGCTCTCGTCCGGCACGTACCAGAGCGCGCCGGGGTCGTACATGTGGGTGACGAGCAGCTCGGGGCGCAGGGCCGCGTACTTCTCGACGCTGAACTCGCCCCACACGTTGCCGAGGATCTCCACGCTCTCGACGTTCAGGTCGCCGGCCTGCGGGTCGGCCGTGCCGTCGGCGCGCTTCGTCTCCCCGAACACGCCGACGATCTGCTTGTCGAGTCCGAAGTCGACGAGCGCGGCGGCGGTGCCGGTGAAGGCCACGACACGGGTCGGGCGGCTCGCGGCGCTCACCTTCTCGTTGCGGTCGTCGGTGAACGACCAGGGCCCCCCGCTTCCGCTCGCGTCCGGTTTGGCGGAGTCGCCGTCGCTGCCGCAGCCGGCCATGAGGAGGGCGAAGGTGGCGGCCCCGCCGGCCAGGAGGCCACGACGGGAGAGGCGACGTGCGGACAGGGAGTCAGGCATGGCGGAGTCTTTCCATCGGGGTCGAGCGACCGTGGACAGCGCGGTTAGGTTAACCTAACCTAAATCGCTGTCAAGTCGCGTTCGGCGTTTCTCTCACCCCGGAGCCCACACTGTCCGTCCTCCAGTCATCAGCGCCGAGTGTCGGCGCGGCGGAGTCCCCGCCCCCGGCCCGGCGCGGCCGGAGCGCGCTGCGGGGCGTCGGCCTCGCCGCCGCGGTGGCGCTGCTCGCGGCCGTCGCCGTGCTCAGCGTCGCGGTGGGCGCGAAGCAGCTTCCCGTCGCCGACGTCTGGTCGGGCCTGTGGCACCCCGACGCGGCCGAGTACGCCGTCGTCCACCAGATGCGGCTGCCGCGGACGCTGCTCGGCCTGCTCGCCGGCACGGCGCTCGGCCTGGCCGGCGCGGTCATGCAGGCGCTCACCCGCAACCCCCTCGCCGATCCGGGGCTGCTCGGCATCAACGCCGGGGCCTCCGCGGCGGTGGCCACGGCGGCGCTGCTCGGCGTGACCGCGCTCAACGGGTACGTGTGGTTCGCGCTGCTCGGCGCGGCGGCCGTCACCGCGCTCGTGTACGCCGTCGGTGGCGGGCGGGGAGCCACCCCGGCCCGCCTCGCGCTGGCCGGGGCCGCGCTCAACGCGACCCTGTACTCGTACGTGAGCGCCGCCATGCTGCTCGACGCCGCCTCGCTGGACCGGCTGCGCTTCTGGACGGTCGGCTCGCTGGCCAGCGCCGACGCGGCGACCGTCCGCCGGGTGGCCCCGTTCGTCGCCGCCGGGCTGCTGGTGGCGCTCGCCACCGCCCGCCCGCTCAACGCGCTGGCCCTCGGCGACGACGCGGCCCGGGCGCTCGGCGCGCGTCCGGCGCTGATCCGGGCGGCCGTCATCGCGGCGGTCACGCTGCTCTGCGGCGCGGCGACCGCCGCCTGCGGCCCCATCGTCTTCGTCGGCCTTCTCGTGCCGCACCTGGTGCGCGCCGTCACCGGGCCCGACCTGCGCTGGCTGCTGCCGTACTGCGCGGTGCTGTCGCCGGTGCTGCTGCTCGGCGCCGACGTGCTGGGCCGGGTGCTGGGCCGCCCCGGCGAACTCCAGGTGGGCATGGTGACGGCCGTGCTCGGTGGCCCGCTCTTCCTCTGGCTGGTGCTGCGCAGGAGGGTGGCCCGCCCGTGACCGTGCTGCGTACCCCGGGCGGGCTCTCCCTGCGGTTCCGCCCCCGCGCGCTGGTCGTCGGCGCCGGCTGCGCCCTGCTCGCCGCCGGCCTCGGCGTCCTGGCCGTCGCCGGCGGCGACTACCCGATGAGCCCGGCCGACGTGCTGCGCACCCTCACCGGCGGCGGCACCCCGGCCGAGGAGTTCATCATCCACGAGCTGCGGCTGCCCCGGCTCGTCACGGCCCTGCTGGTCGGCGCGGCCCTGGCGCTGGCCGGCGCGGTCTTCCAGTCGCTGGTGCGCAACCCGCTGGGCAGCCCCGACATGCTCGGGTTCACCCAGGGCGCGTCGACCGGCGCGCTCGTGGTGGTCGTGCTGGGCGGCAGCAGCCTCGCCCTGTCCGGCGCCGCGGTGGCCAGCGGGCTGGCCACCGGCCTGCTCGTGTACGCCCTCGTCGCCCGCACCGGCGTGCACGGCTACCGGCTGGTCCTGGTCGGCATCGGCCTCAACGCGATCCTCACCGGGATCAACGGCTACCTGCTCACCCGGGCCCCGCTGATGGACGCCGCCCGCGCGGTGCTCTGGCTCACCGGCAGCCTCGACGGGCGGGGCTGGTCCGACGCCACCCCGCTGCTCGTGGTGCTCGCGGTGCTCACCCCGCTGGTGCTGCTCGGCTGCGGTCCGGCGCTGCGGATGATGGAGATGGGCGACGACACGGCCGCCGCGCTCGGCGTCCCCGTACGGCGGCTGCGCCTCGTGCTGCTCGGCGCGGCGGTGCTGCTGGTCGCCTTCGCGGCGGCGGCCGCCGGGCCGGTGTCGTTCGTGGCGCTCACCGCCCCGCACCTCGCCCGGCGACTCACCCGCTCCCCCGGGCCGAACCTGCTCCCCGCGATGTGCGTGGGCGCCACCCTGCTCGTGGGGGCCGACCTGCTGGGGCAGCGGGTGTTCGCCGACCACCAGCTCCCGGCGGGCGCGATCACCGGCGCCGTGGGCGGGGCGTACCTGGTGTGGCTGCTGGCGGTGGAACGAAGGGCCGGGCGGCTGTGAGCGCGAGGAGTGAACCTGCGAGCCCCGCGAACACCGACGGCGCGGTGACGTACGACGAGAACGGAGCACCACTGATGGAGGCCGGCACCTCCCGCCTGAGCGGCACCGGGATGACCCTCGCCTACGACCGGCGCACCATCGCCGAGGGGTTGACCGTCGCCGTCCCGGACCGGTCGTTCACGGTCGTCATCGGCCCCAACGCGTGCGGGAAGTCGACGCTGCTGCGGGCGCTGTCCCGGATGCTGAAGCCCACGGCCGGCGCGGTGCTGCTCGACGGCGAGGACATCCACCGCCGGTCGGCCCGCCAGGTGGCCCGCACGCTCGGGTTGCTGCCGCAGTCGTCCATCGCGCCGGACGGCATCACCGTGTCGGAGCTGGTGGCGCGGGGCCGCTACCCGCACCAGGGCCTGCTGCGGCAGTGGTCGCGCGAGGACGAGCGGGTGGTCGAGGCGTCGATGGCCGCCACGGGCGTCGACGACCTCGCCGACCGGGCGGTGGACGAGCTGTCCGGTGGGCAGCGCCAGCGGGTGTGGCTCGCCATGGCCCTGGCCCAGCAGACGCCGCTGCTGCTGCTCGACGAGCCGACCACCTACCTCGACATCGCCCACCAGATCGAGATCCTCGACCTCTGCGCCCGGCTGCACGAGGAGCAGGGGCGCACCCTCGTCGCGGTGCTGCACGACCTGAACCACGCCGCCCGGTACGCCACGCACCTGATCGCGATGCGCGACGGCCGGGTCGTCGCCGCCGGCCCGCCCGGCGAGGTGGTCACCGCCGAGCTGGTGGCGGAGGTCTTCGGGCTGCCCTGCCGGGTGATCGACGACCCGGAGACCGGGACGCCGCTGGTCGTCCCGTCCGCCCGGCGGCGGGCCACGACCCTCGCCCCGGAGCCGGCGTGACCGTACGCGTCCTCCGCGACCCGTGGGGCGTCCCACACCTGCGCGCGGCCGACGCCCACGCGCTCGTGGTGGCGCAGGGCCGGGTGACGGCGTACGACCGGGCGTGGCAGCTCGAGGTGGAGCGGCACCGCGCGCAGGGCACCAGCGCGTCGTTCCTCGGCGCCGGGGCCGTGGGGTGGGACCGCTTCGCGCGGCAGGCGAGGTTGGCCGACACGGCCCGCCGCTGCTACGCGGCGCTCGATCCCGCCACCGCCGCCTGGGTACGCGGCTACGTCGACGGGGTCAACGCCGGGCTGCCCGCCGGGGCCGCCCGGGCACCCGAGTTCGCCGCCGTCGGGCTGGCACCCGGCCGGTGGGAGCCGTGGACGCCGCTGGCCGTGTGGCTGTCCCACCACGTCCTCTTCGCGAACGTGCCCACGAAGCTGTGGCGGGAGCACGTCGCCGGTCGGCTCGGCGAGCGGTGGATCTCCCTGTTCGCGGCCGACTCGCCGGCCACCGCCGGCAGCAACGGCTGGCTGCTGGCCGGCGACCGGACGGCCTCGGGCGCAGCGCTGCTCGCCGGTGACCCGCACCGGTTCATCGAGGACCCGGGCGTGTACCAGCAGATCCGGTTGGCCTGCCCCGAGTACGACGTGGTCGGCCTGGCCGTTCCCGGGGTGCCCGGCATCGCCCACTTCGGGCACACCGGCGGCGTGGCCTGGGCCATCACCAACGCGATGGCCGACTACCAGGACCTCTACGCCGAGCGGTTGCGCCGCCGGGGTGGCGCCGTGGAGGCGTACGGCCCGGACGGCTGGGAGCCGGCCGCCGCGCACACGGAGGTCGTGGAGGTGGCCGGCGGCGGCCCGGTCGAGGTCGAGGCCGTGGAGACCGCGCGGGGGCCGGTGGTCGCCGGCGGCCCGGACGACGGGACGGGAATCAGCCTGCGCCACCCGCCCCGGGTGCGGGCCGACCTGGGCTTCGCCGCGCTGCCGGCGCTGCTGCGCACCCGCACGGTGGCCGACGTGGACGCGGCGGTCGACCACTGGATCGAGCCGGTCAACGTGCTCCAGGCCGCCGACACCGCCGGTGGGCTGCTGCACCGGGTGGCCGGGGCCGTGCCGCTGCGGCACCCGGCGAACCGGCTGCGCGTGGTGCCCGCCTGGGTGCGGGAGCACGCCTGGCGGGGCTGGTACGCCCCGATGCCCCGCGCCGAGGTGCGCGGCCGGGCGGTGATGGCCAACGCGCGTGAGCTGGCCGCGCCGCTCGGGGTCGAGTTCGCCCCGCCGTACCGGGCGGACCGGATCCGCGAGCTGCTCGACGCCGGATCCGACTGGACGGCCGAGGCGATGGCGTCGGTGCACACCGACACGCACCTCGGCGCGGCGGAACCGCTGCTGGCCCGGCTCGGCGCGCTCACCGGGCTCGGTCCGGCGGCCACGGCGCTGCGCGACCGGCTGCTGCGCTGGGATCGCCGGATGGCCGCCGACAGCCGCGACGCCGCCGCGTACGCGCTGGTCCGGGCCGCCCTGGTGCGGCGGGTCGCGGCGCACCCGGCGCTGGCCCCGCTCGCCGACCCACCGGCGTACCCCGAGGTGTTCCAACCCTGGCTGGCGCTCACGCCGCGGGTGGCCCTCGCGCTGGAGGCGGTGCTGGCCTGCGGGCTGCTGCCCGACGGCGACCCGGAGGCCCTGGTGCGCGCCGCCGTCGAGGAGGTGGCCGGCGCGTACGCCGACGGTCCGCCGCCCTGGGGTGAGCTGCACCGGCTCGCCCCGTGGCGGGCGCTGCCCGGGCCGGACGAGGGCGCCGGCCCGCCGCTGGCGGGTGACCACGACTGCGTCCTCGCCACCTCCAGCACGCCCGGGGTCACGCACCACTGCCTGCGGGGGCCGGCGGCGCGCTTCGTGTGGGACCTCGGGGACCGCTCGCGCAGCCGCTGGGTGGTGCCGTTCGGCGCCGCCGGGGCGCCCGGCCACCCGCACCACCGGGACCAGACGCCGGCCTGGCTGGCCGGCGACCTGCTGCCGGTGACCACCGACTGGGACCAGCTCACCGAGGAGCGCGATGTCCACTGACCCGGCCGACGCCGCCACCCGGGCCGGCGCTGACGCGCGGCACCACGACGACCGGCTGGTCGCCGGGCTCGGGCGGGTCACCATCCGTCCCGTCGACCCGGACCGCGACGCCGACCTGCTGCACGGCTGGGTGACGCAGGAGCGGGCCCGGTTCTGGGGCATGCGCGACGCCAGCCGGGAGCGGGTCCGGGAGATCTACGCGTACCTGGACTCGCTCACGACGCACCACGCCTACCTCGTGCACCGGGACGGGCGGCCGGCGGCGCTGCTGCAGACGTACGAACCGGCCGCCGACCCGGTCGGCGCCTGCTATCCGGGGCGGCCGGGGGACCTCGGGCTGCACCTGCTCGTGGGCCCGCCGGAGCGGGTCGAGCCGGGGTTCACCGGGCGGCTGCTCGGCGCGCTGCTGGATTTCGTCTGGGCCGACCCGGCCCGGTCGCGGCTCGTGGCCGAGCCGGACGCGCGCAACGAGAAGATGATCGCGCGGCTGCTGCGGACCGGATTCCGGCTCGGCCCCCTCGTCGACCTGCCGGACAAGCGCGCCCGGCTGCTCTTCCTCGACCGGCCGCCCGTGGGTGGGTCGTGAGGCGACCGCGTCGGCAGGGCCCCCTCCACCGGGTCCGCTCGGGAGGGGGCCTGCTCGCCCGGGCCGGTCGCCGTCAGGGGATGGTCAGCCCGTACGCGGCGAGGATCTCGCCGATCGGCTGGTAGAAGCTCGTGCCGCCGCTGGTGCAGTTGCCGCTTCCGCCGGAGAGGAGACCGATGATCCGGCCCGTGGCGGCCACGTAGAGCGGGCCGCCGCTGTCGCCCGGTTCGGCGCAGATGTTGGTGCGGATGAGGCCGTACACGGCACCCTCGGCGTAGTTGACCGTCTGGTTCAACGCCGTGATGACGCCGCACCGCACACCGGTGGTGGACCCGCTGCGGCAGACCGCCAGGCCGATGGTGGCGCTGGCGGTGCCGGTGACGGTGAGCAGGCCCGGGTAGGTGTACACGGCGCTCGGGTGGGCGACGGTGCCGGTGTAGCGCACCACGCCGTAGTCGTTGCCGGGGAAGCTGCTGCCGGTCCGCACGCCGAGCACGGTGGCGCCGGCGGGGTCGGCGTACCAGGTGCCGGCGATGCTGGCGCAGTGTCCGGCGGTGACGAAGTACCAGGTCGTGCCGCTGCGTACGTTGGCGCCGAGCGAGCATCGGCCACCGCCGCCGTAGATGGCCTGTCCACCCGCGATCAGGGTGCTGAGGCGCCCGGGTTCGTGGCGGAGCACGGCGCCGGCCCGGGCCGCGGTGTCCCGCAGCGCGGCCAGGTCGCGGCCGGTGACGGTGTCGTCGACGGTGAGGGTCATGCGGCCGGTGGCCGGATCGAGGCCCCAGGTCGTGCCGGCGGTGTGGATCTCGGCGAGGATCCGGGCCGCGGCGGCCGGGTCGGGCCGGGCCTGCGCGGCGGCCGGGTCGGGCCGGGCCTGCGCGGCGGCCGGGGTGCCGACGAGTAGGGCGGTCAGGACGAGGACGACGAGCGGGAGTCGACGCATCGGACCTCCAATCAATCGTTGATTGTCGATGCGTTCCCAGCATCCGCCCGGCCGGCGGGGTCCACAAGCCCCGGTGCTCTCAGGGCGCGGGCAGCACCACCCGGGGCAGGGCGGGGGTGCCGCGGGGACGCCACTCCCGCGGGTAGCCCAACGACACCTCCTCGAAGCGGACGCCGTCGTGCCAGGTCGTCCGCGGGATGTGCAGGTGGCCGTAGACGACGGCCGTCGCGCGGAAGCGCAGGTGCCAGTCGGCCGTGCGCGTGGTGCCGCACCACTGGGCGAACTCCGGGTGGCGCAGCACCCGGGTCGGCTCGCGGACCAGCGGGAAGTGGTTGACCAGCACGGTCGGCAGGGTCGGGTCGGTGGCGGCGAGCCGCCGCTCGGTCCACGCCACCCGGGCCGCGCACCAGGCGTCCCGGCTCGGGTACGGGTCGGGGTGTAACAACACCTCGTCGGTGCAGATCACCCCGGCGTCGTACGCGCGGCGCAGCGACTCCTCCTTCGTGGACGTCCCGGGTGCGTGGAAGGAGTAGTCGTAGAGCACGAACAGGGGCGCCACGATCACCGGGCCGCCCGGGCCGGACCACACCGGGTACGGGTCCTCGGGAGTGTGCACGTCCACCTCCCGGCACATGTCGACCAGCGCCCGGTACCGGGCCTCGCCCCGCAGCGGGACGGGATCGTCGCGCAGTGTCCACAGCTCGTGGTTGCCGGGCGCCCAGACCACGGTGGCGAACCGGTCGCGCAGCGACGCCAGGGTGTCGCGGACGTCGGCCACGCGCTCGGCCACGTCACCGGCGACGATCAGCCAGTCGTCGTCGGACTCGGGGCGCAGCCCGTCGACGATCGCGCGGTTGTCGGCGTACCGCACGTGCAGGTCGCTGACCGCGAGGAGCCGGCCCCCGCTCACCGCGCCCGTCCCCCGTCGGCGAGGCCGCGCCCACCGAACCGTCGTACCCGCACGCCCGCACCCCCGGCTCCCACCCGCGTGATCATGACGTTAGCGGCAGCGGCACCGGCGTGTCGCCCCCGCCAACCTCATGATCGCCGGGGTGGCGGGGGTCGGGGCGCTCAGGGCAGCTCGTGTCTCACCCAGGCGGCGAGGTCCCGGGCGCAGTCGTCGACGGCGTCCCGCCAGGCCCGGTCGGCGCCCTCGCCGGCCTCGTCGCTGACCCGCTTGACCATCCGGCAGGGCACGCCGGCGCGGGCCGCCGCCCAGGCCACCGCGTACCCCTCCATGTCGACCAGGTCCGCCCGGCGGGCGAGCCGGGCCCGGGCGTCCTCGTCGGCCACGAACGTGTCGCCGGTGGCGAGCACCGCGGTCCGCGTGCCGAGGGTCAGCGGCGCGCCGTAGACCTGGCCGGTGAGGGTGCGCAGCAGCTCGGTGTCGAGGTCGTGCTGGAGCACCGTGCCGATCTCGTGGAGGCCGGCCCACCCCGGGCGCAGCGCCCCGGCGGTGCCGAGGTTGAGCACCAGGCTCGGTTTCGGGCCGGACGCCAGCACGGTCGCCACCGCGGTCGCCGCGTTGACCTTGCCCATGCCGGTGAGCAGCACCGGCAGGTCGTCGCCGAGATGCGCGGCCTCCTCCTGCACGGCAAGCACCAGCAGCGGCGCGTCGGCCCGGATCTCACCCCGAAGAATCACGGGGCGCATCGTACGGTCCGGCCGGGTCGCGGCCGCGGGCGGACGCCGGCGCGGCGACCGCCGTCACCCGGGGCGGCGTCACCCCGCCGGGCACCGGCGCGGGCGTCCACGGTCAGCCGGCGGCGACCGGCGCGGCGGGGCGTCCGGCGACCGGCACGTCCACGGCGAGCAGCGCGCCGTCGAGCGGCCCCGGGTCGGCCAGGCCGTACCGGGCGGTGGTCACGAACAGCCGGTGCAGGCCCGGCCCGCCGAGGCAGACGCTCGTCGGCTGCGCGGCGGGCAGCCGGACCTCGCGGTCCAGCGTGCCGTCCGGCCGGTAGCGGCGCACCGCGGCGCCGCCCCACAGCGCCACCCAGAGGTGGTCCTCCGCGTCCACCGTCATGCCGTCCGGTGCGCCCTCGGCGGGGTCGAGCCGCAGGAACGGCGCACGGTCGCCGAGCGCCCCCGTGGCGGGGTCGACGGTGAAACGGTCGACGTGCCCGCGCGGGGTGTCGGCGAGGTACAGGGTGGCGCCGGCGCCGTCGAACGCGGGACCGTTGGCGATCGTCAGCCCGGTCACCACCGGCACCGGGGCGGCGCCCGGGTCCATCCGGTAGAGGGAGCCGCCGCCGGGCACCCCCGCGTACGTCATGCTGCCGGCCCAGAACCGGCCCCGCGGGTCGGCGGCCCCGTCGTTCATCCGCGCCGGCTCGCTCCGGCCACCCTCCAGGTCGGCGACCGGCCGCCGCCCACCGTCGGCCGTCAGGCGGACGACGCCGGTGCCGGCCGCGGCGAGCCACTCCCCCGGCC
Organism: Micromonospora globbae; assembly: GCF_036184225.1. Classification (NCBI taxonomy): domain Bacteria; kingdom Bacillati; phylum Actinomycetota; class Actinomycetes; order Micromonosporales; family Micromonosporaceae; genus Micromonospora; species Micromonospora globbae. Next base: position 1,312,520 of record NZ_CP108084.1, on the reverse strand, counting down.
GTCCCGCCACCGGCGCGACCGCCCCCAGGGGCACGTCCAGCCGCAGCAGCTCGGCCAACGGCGCGGGACGCGCGGCGTCGGTGGTGAGCAGCCGCCCGGCGAGCAGGTCGACGAGGACCAGGCGGTCGTCCACCCAACGGGCTCCCTCGCCCAGCTCCAACCGGTCGTCGCTCCACGCGGTCGGCTCGGTCAGCTCCATCTCTCCTCCTCGTGGCGCGGCGGGACACCCGGGGCGGGCCGGTCCGGTGCGGTGGCCGGCCGGTGGGCGGAGACGGTCAGCCGCCAGGCGACCTCCCCGGTGGACGGCACGGTCGCGGCGTCGTCCGGCCCGGCGTCGGCCAGGTCGAAGGCCGCGCCGAGCATCGGTTCGACGCCGACGCTGCGGTAGGGGCGGCCCTCGGGCCAGCCCCGCAGGTTGCGCCAGAGCCCGAGGCCACGAGGCTGGTCGGCGCACTCCAGCTCGAACGTCAGCGCGTCGGGCGGGTCGACGACCCGGACCCGGGAGCAGCCCACGAGCACCGCGCCGACGGCGGTGCCGTCGTCGGGACCGAGCGCGTCCAGCGCCAGCCCGGCCGGCGCCGGCCAGTCACCGGTCAGCCAGGGCCGTCCCGACGGCCACGCACCGGGCGGCAGCGACGCGGCGGCCTCCGGATGCAGCCGGGTCGGGGTGCCGGCGGGCGCGTCCAGGCGGGCGGCCGGCGACAGGTCGAGCAGGGCGTGCGCCGCCCAGAGGAACCGGTAGCCGGGGTCGGCGGCGAGACGGTAGTCGGCCACGACGGCCCCGGAGCGTACGGCGATCCGGCGGGTGAGGGTGAAGCGCGGGCACTCGACGACCGCCTCGCCGGGGCCGGTGTCGCGCCACGGCCGGGACCAGGCGTCCCCGTGGTCGGGCGTGCCCCGCACGGTGGGCACGCACTCCTCCAGCCCGCCGGCGTCCACGAACGCCGCGCCCGGCGACACCGTGTCGCGGCCCGGCTCCGGCCCCCGCCAGAGCCACTCCCTCCCGCCGCCGCACAGGCTCGTCCAGCGCCCGCCCAACGCCGTGTCGACGTCCACCCGCAGCGGCACCGTCCCCGGTGGAACCGCACCGGAGGGCGTCGCCGGTGCGCTCACCATTCGGCGAAGGAGCCGTCGGGGTGGCGCCAGACCGGGTTGCGCCAGGCGTGCGGGGACTCCCCGGCCCGACGGACCGCCGCCTCGTCGATGGTGATGCCGAGCCCGGGCCGGTCGAACCGGAGGATGTGCCCGTCCACGAACCGGAACGGTTCCGGGTCGACCAGGTAGTCCAGCAGCTCCGAGCCGGCGTGGTAGTGGATGCCGATGCTCTGCTCCTGGATGAGGAAGTTCGGTGTCGCGAAGGCCACCTGGAGGCTGGCCGCGAGCGCGATGGGGCCGAGCGGGCAGTGCGGGGCGAGCAGCGCGCCGTACGTCTCGGCGAGCGCGGCGATCCGCCGTACCTCGGAGATGCCCCCGGCGTGCGAGAGGTCCGGCTGCACCACCGACACGCCGGCCTGCAGCGGCGCGAGGAACTCCGACCGGCCGTAGAGCCGTTCGCCGGTGGCGACCGGCACCGGCGAGCAGGTGACCACGTCGCGCAGGTGGTGGGCCTGGTCCGGGAGCAGGGGCTCCTCGACGAAGAACGGGCGCAGCGGCGCCAGCTCCGGCAGGATGCGGCGTACGGCGGCGAGCCCGGCCCGGCCGTGGAAGTCCAGCGCGATGTCCCGCTCGTCGCCGAGCACCGCCCGGGCGGCGGCCACCCGGGCGACCACCGCGTCGATCTCGGCCGGCGTGGGGATCGGGGAGAGCTGGCCGCAGGCGTTCATCTTCAGCCCGGTGAGCCCGGCCGCCACCTGCGCGGCCGCCGCGTCGGCGATCTCACCGGGCTCGTCGCCGCCCACCCAGGAGTAGATGCGGACCCGGTCGCGGACCGGGCCGCCGAGCAGGGCGTGCACCGGCACCCCGTACGCCTGCCCGGCGATGTCCCACAGTGCCTGGTCGAGCCCGGCCACGGCGCTGGAGAGCACCGGGCCGCCCCGGTAGAAGCCGCCCTTCGTGAGCACCTGCCAGTGCTGCTCGACCCGCAGCGGGTCCTCGCCGAGGAGGTACTCGGCGAGCACCTCGACCGCCGTGCGGACCACCTCGGCGCGGCCCTCCACCACGGGCTCGCCCCAGCCGACCAGGCCCGTGTCCGTCTCCACGCGACAGAACAGCCACCGCGGCGGGACCAGGAAGGTCTCGATCCGTGCGATCTTCACCGGACCCGCCGCCCGTCCGGGACCGCCGGGCTCGCAGTCCGCGCGCGCACCGCGCCGCCTTCGCCGGTGACCGCGGGGCTCGTCAGCTCACTCCGCGCGTTCACCGCGCCGCCCCGCCGCGGACCTTCTCCACGTCCCGGACGGCCTTGGCGAGCAGGTCCCGCATGGCGCACTCGGCCGCGCCCTCGTCCCCGGCGCGGATCGCGTCGACCACGGCGCGGTGGCTGGGGACGGGGTCGTCGTCGCTGTCGCGGCCGTGGACCAGCCGGTCGCGCTCGGCGAGCCCGGTCTTCATCACCACCTCCATGCGGACCAGCAGCTCGTTGTGGGTGGCGGCCAGCAGCGCGCGGTGGAACGCGAGGTCGGCCTCGACGGCGGCGACCGGATCGCCGTGCGCGTCGGTCATCTCCCCCAGCGCGGCGTCGAGGGCCGCCACGTCCTCGTCGGTGGCGCGGGCGGCGGCCAGGCGCGCGGCCGCCGGCTCGATGATGCCGCGCACCTCGTGGAGCTGGTCGATGAGCAGCGGGTCGGCGCCGTCGGCGAACTGCCAGCGGATCACGTCGCCGTCGAGCAGGTTCCAGTCGGCGCGGGGCCGTACGAAGGTGCCGCGCTTCTGCCGGGCGTCCACGATGCCCTTCGCGGAGAGCACCTTGAGCGCCTCGCGGAGGGCCGTGAGGCTGACGTCCAGCTCCTCCTGGAGCGCGGCGATGTTCAGGGTGGCGCCCTCGGCGATCTCGCCGGTGAGGATGCGCCGGGCGATCACCTCGACGGTCTGTCCGTGGACGCCACGGCCTGCGTACTGTGCCAATGCTCTTCGCGCCTTCTTCGCTCGTCGGTCTCGATCTGTTCAGGCCGAGGCTTTCACCGCGGTCCAGCCGCCGTCCACCACGAGGCTCGTGCCCGTGACGTACGCGGCGTCCGGCGAGGCGAGGAACGCCACCGCGGCGGCGACCTCCTCGGGCGTGCCGAACCGCTTGGCGACCGTCTCGGCGACGCTGCGGCGGCGGTCCTCCTCCCCGATGCCGTCCCAGGCGCCGGTGAGGATGGGGCCGGGCAGGACGCTGTTGACCCGCACCCGCGGCCCGTACTCGACGGCCAGTTGGCGGCCGAGGGCGACGAGCGCGCCCTTCGCGGCGGCGTACGCCGGCCGGCCCGGCAGCCCGACCAGCGCGTGCACCGAGGAGACCAGCACGACCGCGCCGGAGCGCGCGAGCAGGTCGTCCAGACAGGCCCGTACGCCGAGGAACGCGCCCGTGAGGCTGACCCCGAGCTGGTGGTCCCACGACGCCCGGCTGGTCCGGTGCGCGGGTGCCACCTCGACGGCGTACGCGTTGTTGACGAGGATGTCCACGGGGCCGAGCCGGGCGCGCACCGCCTCGACGGCGGCGGCCCAGTCCGCCTCGTCGGACACGTCGGCCACGACGGCGAGCGCCTGCCCGCCGGCGGCGGTCAACTCCTCGGCGACCGGCGCGGGATCGCGGACGTCGAGCAGGGCGACGCGGGCGCCCTCGGCGGCGAGCCGGCGCGCGACCGCGGCGCCGATCCCCCCGTGGGCGCCGGTGACCACCGCTGTCCTGCCGTCGAACCGGCGCGCGTGGGGACCCATCGACCACCTCGGAGTCGTTTAACCATTAATTACGAATACATCTTGACAGCCGGAGCGGGCCGGATGCAACCTTCTGGTCACACCGTTAACAGGACCGACACAGAGCCCGCGCGGCGGCGTGTCGATGAGGAAGGGACCTCCCGTGACCGACTTCGATCCCGGTCGCCGCCGATTCCTCGGCAACCTCGGCCTCGCCGGCCTGGGCGCGCTCGGCGCCGGTTCGCTTCTGAGCGCGTGCGCCAGCTCCGCCAGCGGACCGGCCAAGGGCGGCTCCTCCGGCGCCGTCACCCTTCAGTCCAACCTCTCCTCGCCGCAGGCCAAGACGGCGATCGAGAAGCTGATCGAGACCTTCAACAAGCAGGGCAAGGGCACGGCGACGGTCAACACCATCGCCTCCGAGACCTTCCGCACCCAGCTGCCGACCTACCTCACGTCGGCGAACCCGCCGGACGTGTACACGTGGTACGCGGGCTCGGTGGCCAACGACTACGCCAGCAAGGGGCTGCTCCTCGACGTCTCCGACGTCTGGCAGGGGCTCGGCGAGTATCCGCAGTCGCTGCGGACGCTCTCCACCGACGCCACCGGCAAGCAGGTCTTCGTACCGATGACCAACTACTGGTGGGGCTTCTTCTACCGCAAGAGCAACTTCGCGAAGTGGGGCGTGCAGGAGCCGAAGACCTGGGCCGACTTCCTCGCGCTCTGCGAGACCCTCAAGGGCAAGGGCGTCCCCCCGATCGGCATCGGCCTCGGCGACACCCCCTGGGTGGCCTCCGCCTGGTTCGACTACCTGAACATCCGCATCAACGGCGCCCCGTTCCACCGCGACCTGCTCGCCGGCCGCCAGCGCTTCGACGACCCGAAGGTCAAGGCGGTCTTCACCCGCTGGCGCGAGGTGCTGCCGTACTTCGACCCGAAGGGCAAGGCGTACCCCTTCCAGGAGGCGACCACCGCGCTGCTGGCCGGCAAGACCGGCATGTTCCTCATCGGCACGTTCTTCGCCGACGCGGCGCCCAAGGACGCCCTCGGCGACCTGGACTTCTTCCGCTTCCCGATCATCGATCCCGCGGTGCCGGTCGCCGAGGAGGCGCCCACCGACGGCTTCTTCGCCAGCGCCAAGACCCGCAACCCCGACGGCACGAAGGCGCTGCTCACGTACTTCACCACGGCCGAGGCGCAGGAGGAGTACGTCCGGTCGAGTTCGGGCATCGTGCTCCCCGTCCACCCGAAGGCGAAGGCCGCCGACTCGCCGCTGGTGAGCAAGGGCAAGGCGATGCTGGCGAGCGCCGCCGAGCTGACCCAGTTCTTCAACCGCGACTCCAGCGACGCGCTCCAGCCGACGGCCGACACCGCGCTGACCAAGTTCATGGACAAGCCCGACCAGATCGACGCGATCCTGCGCGAGTGGCAGGCGGGCGCCGAGAAGGTCTTCAAGGGCTGACGTGAGCGTGTCCACCATCGCCGAGACAGCCGGGACGGAAACGTCCACGGTGGCCGGCACACCCCGGCGACGGCGACGGTCGCAGCGACTGTCGCCGCTGCTGGTGGCGTTCGTGCTGGTGCCCTTCGCGGTCGAGAGCATCTGGGTGTTCTGGCCGGCGCTGCAGGGCTTCTGGTTCTCGCTGACCAGTTGGGACGGCCAGACGCCGCCCGAGTTCATCGGCATCGACAACTACGCCGAGCTGGCCGGGGACGCCACCTTCCGTGGCGCCCTCGTCAACACGGTCATCTGGCTGGTGCTCTTCGGCGGGCTCTCCGTCGTGGGCGGCTTCGGGATGGCGCTGCTGCTGCAACGCGAACGGCGCGGGGTCGGCTTCTACCGGGCGGCGCTGTTCACGCCGGTCGTCTTCTCGCTGGTGGTGACCGCGCTGGTGTGGCGGGTCTTCTACCAGCCCGACGGCGTGGCCGACCAGATCCTGCGCGCCGTCGGACTGGAGCACCTCGTCCGGGCCTGGCTCGCCGACCCGCAGACCGCGCTGTACGCGGTGATCCTGCCGGCGCTGTGGCGGCAGATCGGCTACGTCATGGTGCTCTTCCTGGCCGGGCTCAAGGCCATCGACCCGGCGCTGCACGAGGCCGCCCGGGTCGACGGAGCCAACGGCTGGCAGCGGCTCTGGCGCGTGACGATCCCCCAGCTCAAGGGCGTCAACGCGGTCGTGCTGTCGGTCATCGTCATCGACTCGCTGCGCTCGTTCGACATCGTGTGGTCGCTGACCCGTGGCGGCCCCTACCACTCGTCGGAGCTGCTCAGCACGTACATGTACTCGGCCGCCTTCCAGAGTCTGCGGCTCGGGTACGCCTCGGCCATCGCCGTGGTGATCTTCGTGCTCGCCCTCGCCGTCATCCTCGGCTACCTCGTCCGCGCGTTCCGGGAGGAAGCGTGATCCGCAAGCTGCGCACCGGCACCTTCCACACCGGGATGACGCTGCTCTCGCTGCTCTGGCTCGCCCCGGTGCTCTGGGTCGTGGTCATGTCCGTCCGCAGCTTCGACGACATCGCCACCAACGGCGTGGGCAGCCTGCCGCACTCGTTCACCCTCGACACGTACCGGCAGGCCTGGACCGACGGCGGCGAGCTGCGCGCGCTGGTCAACAGCCTGCTGGTGACGGTCCCGTCGGTGCTGCTGAGCCTCGGGCTGGCCGCCGTCGCCGCGTACGCGCTGAGCCGCTACCGGATCCCCGGGCGGCGGACCATCCTGCTGCTGATGCTCGCCGGCAACCTGCTGCCGCCGCAGATCCTGCTCATCCCCGTGCAGAAGTTCAGCGAGCTCACCGGCCTGTACGACACGCTCTGGGCGCTGATCGCCGTGCAGGTCGGCTTCGGGCTCGGCTTCTACACGTTCGTGCTGCACGGCTTCATGCGGGACCTGCCCGGCGAGATCCAGGAGGCGGCGACCATCGACGGCGCGGGGCCGGCGCAGATCTTCGCCCGTGTGATGCTGCCGCTGACCCGGCCGGCGCTGGCCGCCCTCGGGGCGCTGTCGTTCACCTGGATCTTCAACGACCTGCTGTGGGCGATCACCGTGCTGCGCACCGACGACCGGATGCCGGTCACCCCGGCGCTGCTCGCGCTCCAGGGCCAGTTCGTCTCCTCGTGGAACGTGATCGCCGCCGGCACGGTGATCGCGGCGGTGCCGACCGTCGCGGTCTTCCTGCGCTTCCAGCGGCACTTCATCTCCGGGCTGGCGATCGGGGCGGTCAAGTGAGCGGGGACGCGCGGCGGTGGGCGCTGCGCGGCGCGCACACCGAGTACGCGGTGACCGTGCCGGCGCACGGACGCTGGCTGGAACTCGTCGCGTGGGGGCCGCACGGCGTCGCCGACGGGCCCTCCCCCGTCGCGTACGACGGGCCGGTGCCGTTCCTCACCGCGGGCGACGCCGCCCCCGTCGAGTACGCCACCGACGCCGACCGCCCCTTCACCGGCGCCGACCTGGTGGTGGAGACGGCGACCGGGCACCGGCGGGTGGGCTTCGGCTTCACCGGCGCGGCGCACGACCCGGCCGCCGGAACGCTCGCCGTCACGTTCGACGATCCGGTCACCGGGCTCCGCGCCGTGCTGCGCTACGCCGTGCCGGCCGGCGCCGACGTCGTACGCCGCTGGGTGGAGCTCACCAACACCGGCGCGGCGCCGCTGCGGCTGGTCCGCGCCGGCTCGGCCGGGTTCTGCGTGCCGACGCCGCACGGCGCGCTGCTCAGCCACCAGTGGGGCCAGTGGGCGCAGGAGTTCCAGCTCGACCACGTCGACCTCGGCCACGGGGCGTTCACGATCGGCAGCAGCCAGGGGGTGCCCGGCCACCTGCACGTGCCGTGGCTGGCCGTGCGGGACCGGGCCGAGCCGGACGGGTCGGTGTGGAGCGTGGCGGTCGCGTGGACCGGCTCGTGGGAGATCACCGCGGAGCGCGACACGGGCGGGCTGACCCGGGTCCGGGCCGGCCGCCGGCTGCCGGACGGGCCGCTGGAGCTGCCACCGGGCGGGGATCTCACGCTGCCGGAGGTGGTCGGCGCGTACAGCCCCGACGGGCTGGACGGGCTGGCCCGGGTCTGGCACCGCTACCAGCGGCTCCTCGCCGGGGACCGGCTCACCCCGCGGCCGGTGCTCTACAACTCGTGGGAGGCGACGTACTTCGCGGTCGACGCGAAGAGCCAGCTCGAACTCGCCCGGATCGCCGCCGACCTCGGCGTGGAGACGTTCGTGGTCGACGACGGCTGGTTCGTGGGCCGCGACGACGACACCGCCGGCCTCGGCGACTGGACGCCGGACCCGGCGGGCTTCCCCGACGGCTTCGAGGCGTTCGTCGCCGAGATCCGCGCGCTCGGGCTGCGGTTCGGGCTCTGGGTGGAACCGGAGTGCGTCAACCCCCGGTCGCGGCTGTACGCCGAGCACCCCGACTGGGTGTACCAGGTCGACGGGCGGCCGCTCACCCCGATCCGCAACCAGTACCTGCTCGACCTCGGCCGGCCCGACGTCGCCGAGTTCGTCCACTCCACCCTCGACGGCCTGCTGCGCCGGTACGACATCGCGTACCTGAAGTGGGACTTCAACCGGCCGCGGACCGAGCCCGGCCGCGTCGGCGCGGACGGGCCGCGCGACCTCGACGGGGCGCACGTGACCAACCTGCACCGCATCTACGAGCGGCTGCGCCGGGACCACCCGCACGTGCTCGTCGAGTCGTGCGCCGGCGGCGGCGCCCGAACCGACCTGGCCATGGCGGCGCGGGCCGACATCTTCTGGCCCAGCGACAACACCGGCCCCCTGGACCGGCTCGCCATCCAGTACGGCTTCCTGCACGCCAACGCCCCGCACCTGCTCAGCTCCTGGGTGACCGACGCGCCGGGGCTGTTCGATCCGCGCCCGCGGTCGCTGGCGTTCCGGTTCGTGCTGGCCATGGCCGGTGTGCTCGGCGTCGGCGCGGACATCCGGCGGTGGACGCCGGAGCAGCGCGCCGAGGCGGCCGGGTGGATCGCCCGCTACAAGGACGTCCGCGAGGTCATCACGCACGGCGACGTGCACCTCGTCGGCGGGCCGGACCAGCCCCGCTGCGCCGTCCAGTACACCTCACCGGACCGGCGGCGCGTCGTCGTGCTGGCCTGGCACACGGGCCGGTCCGACGGCCCGGGGCTCCTGCCGTCGCGTCCCGTGCGGCTGCCGCTGCGCGGCCTCGACCCCGACGCGGGCTACCGGCACGGCGAGCGCCGCTACTCCGGCAGCCACCTCACCGCCGTCGGGCTGCCGGTGACCTGGACGCCGGACCACGACGCCGAGCTGATCGTCCTGGACCGGGAGTGACCTCGCGCCCGCCCGGCCACCCGCCCGGGGTGGCCGGGCGGCCCGTCACCGCACCGGCGTGCCGGCCACGCAGGTGAGCACCCGCCCCGCGCCGCTGCGCGCGACGGTGGTGGCCGTCGCGAAGCCGTGCGCGCGCAGCAGGCCCTCGACCGAGGTGACGATCGCCGTCGGGCTCGCGGACTCGGGGCGCTCGCCGAACACGTAGAGCGCGCCGCCCGGGGCGAGCAACGTCGTCATCCGGTCGATCTGCGCGGCCTCCGCGCCCAGCCAGAACAGGTTGACGTTCACCGCGAAGATCTTGGTGAAGTGGCGCTCCGGCAGCTCGGCGGACTCGAACGCGGCACGCCGGATCTGGGCCCGGCCGGCGCGGACGTGGTCGGCGTTGCGTTCCGTGGCCAGCCGCACCATCGTCGCCGAACGGTCGATCGCGACGATGGTGCCGGTCGTGAGCCGCTCGGCGACCAGCGAGACGGCGGCGCCCCGGCCGCAGCCGATCTCCAGCACCCGGTCGTGCGGCGCCACGGCCATCGTCTCCACCGCCCAGCGCTGCCGCCGTGTCGCCACGGTCGTCCGCACCGACTCCGGCGGCAACGTCACCTTCCCGGCGGCGGGACCCGCGCCCAGGATCGGTAGGGGGCATCTCACGCGGTCACTCACATCCACAAACTCGAAGGCGTCCGTCGTCACCCGTCCGCCTACCCCTGCCGGGCGTGACGATGCCACGTCGGGCGCGAAAAGGCCACGCCCTCGCGTCAGTCCGGTGCGAAACGGTAGATGACGAAGTCCTTCTCGGCGCCGCAGACGATGACCCGGGTGTTCCAGGAGCAGCTGCTGCTGCGTACGCCGGGAAGCTGGCCCAGCTCCGCGGCCACCTCGCCGTTCTCGGCCCACACGCCCGCGAGGCTGCGGTCGTCCTCGAAGGTGCTCGGCGGCTTGTCGAAGACCAGCAGGTTCCCGGCGTCGAGCCGGGCCGCGACGCCGCGCCGGTCGCGCAGCAGCGGCGTGCCCGTCGCGTCGAACAGGGTGCTGGTCGCCGACGAGTCGCCGGTGCGGACGAGCAGCCGCTCGCCCAGCGGCACGAGCACCGTGGCGTCCGGCGCGCCCCAGCTCTTCGCGGCCTTCCCCTCGGCCGCCGCCACCACGGTCGTCTCCTCGGCCTTCCCGTCGGGCACCTCCAGCAGGCAGGCCCGGTGTTCGCCGCAGGCCACGAGCGCCTTCGGCCGGCGGCGCTCGTCGGGGGCGCGGTAGAGCACCACCGGCTCCGCCGAGAGCGCCGTCAGGTCGTACGCGAGCAGCTGGTAGCCGCCCTCGTCGGCGGCCACGTAGAGCCGGTCCTCGTGTGCCACGACGAGGTCGTCGAGGTCCGCGACGTTGCCCCGCTGGCCGACGATCCCCCCGCTGTCCATGTCGAGCACCCGCACGGAGCGGTCGGCGCCGACCTGGACCAGCCGGCGTCCCTCCCCCTGCCACGGGTCGCGCGGCCCACCGTCGAGGTACGCGGGACCGGCCGCCGCCTCGTCGGTGTGCACCGGCAGCACGGTGGTGCGGGCGCCGTCGTACTGGTCGCGGGGATTGGGCCGGCTCCACGCCTCCCGGCCGGTGCGCAGGTCGAGGCCGACGACCCGCTTCTCCGTCCGGTCCACCAGGACCGCCGTCCGGTCGGTGAAGTAGACCTCGTCGTCGCCGCGGACGGGTCGGCTCCAGCGTTGCGTGCCGGAGCCGCCGTCCAGCACCACCATGTCGCGCGGAGTGCTGGTGCCCGGGGCGTCGGCGAACGCGACCACGGCGCCGGGGACCGCGACCAGCCGGTCCCAGTCGGCGGCGGTGACGCCGGTCGGCTCGCGCCACAGCCGCTTTCCCGTCCCGGCCTCCACGGCGGTCACCACGAGCCGGCGGTCGGCGCCGGGGAACGCCAGGTAGGCACGGTCCCTCAGCACGGCCGTCCACATGCCGGAGGGGCGCTCGTCCCCGGCCGCCGGGCGCTCGACCTCCGTGAGCGAGTCGAACTCCAGCCCCGGGTAGCGGTCCCGGGTCAGGTAGAGCACCGCCGCGGTGGCCACCCCGGCAAGGGCGACCACGGCCCCGAGGGCCACCCACCAGGCCCGCCGCCGGCCGGCCCGCGCCCCCGAGAAAGCCGGCCGGGGGCCGCCCGGGGCGTACGCCGGAGCGGGGCCGGCCGGCGCGTACGCCGGGCCGGGGCTCGCCGGGGCGGCGCTCGCGGGGCCGTACGGCGGGGCCGGGCTCGCCGGGACGGCGCTCGCGGGGGCGTACGCCGGTGCCGGGCTCCCGGGGGCGGCGCTCGCGGGCGCGTGCGGCGGGGCCACGTGCGGGTACGACGGCGGCGGGCCCGCCGGGGCCGGCGCACCCGGCAGGGTGGGGCCGGCGTCGACGAGGGTCCGGCCCGGCGTCCCGGCGTCCGGCAGGGTGACGCCGGCGCCCGGGCCGGGAACGCCGGCGTCGAGGAGCGTGGCGGCCGGGCCGGGCGCACCGGCCGCGGCGGCGGGCACCGGGGCGCTGCCCGGGGCGAACGCCGGGACGCCCTCCGGCCGCGTGGCGGTCCCCGGCGCGGGCGCGGCGGCCGGTGCCGCCTCGCCCGGTGCCGGCGCGCCGGGCGGCTGCTGCGCCCCGGCGGCCGGGCTGCCGGGCGGCGCCGCCGGGGCCGCGACGGCGTACGGTGACGCGTCGCGCCGGCGCAGCGGCAGGTCGGTCAGCGCGCCCTCGGCCACCGGAAGTTCCGGCTGTTCGAGGACGGTGGGCGCGATCCCCAGGTCGGCGTGGAGCATCCGGGCCACGAGCGGGATACGGGAGGAACCGCCGACGAGGAAGAGCCCGGCGAGCCGGTCGGGCGTGAGGCCCGCCTCGGCGATCACCTCCCGCGCGGCGGACACGGCCCGTTCCAGCAGGGGCCGGGCGGCGTGCTCCACGTCCTCGCGGGTCAGCCGCACCGGCTCGGCCACCCCGGGCACCGCCACCGGCGCCACGCTGCCGCGCGAGAGCAGCTCCTTCGCGCCGCGTACGGCCTCCCAGAGCGCGATGGCGTCGCGGCGCCCCACCGCGTCGGCGGGGGCGGTCAGCCGCGCCCACCGCTGCGGGTGCCGGTCGGCCACCAGCTCGCCCACCCGGGCGACGAGCGCCGCGTCGACGTCGAGGCCACCGAGGTCCGGCAGCCCGCCGCAGGAGATCACGGTGAAGCCGGAGTCACCCCACGGGTCGGCGCCCTCGTTGCGGACCACGGCGACGTCGAGGGTGCCGCCGCCGAAGTCGAACACGGCGATCGCGCCGCCGACCGGCACCGGCCGGCGCAGCACCTCGGTGTAGTAGCGGGCGGCGGCCACCGGCTCGCGCAGCAGCCGGGTGCCCGGCGGTGTGGGGCCGGAGAGGGTGTGCTCGGCGGCCTGCGGCCAGCCGGCGCGCATCAGCGCGTCGCCGAGCACCTGCCGCCGGGAGTCGTCCCACGCGGCCGGGCAGGTGACCACGGCCGGCGGCAGGAAGCCGACCGCCTCGACCGCGGTCCGCCCCACGACGTGCAGCACCGCACCGAGCAGCTCCGCGGGCGCGACGTCGCGGTCGCCGAGGCGTACGGTCGGCTCGTCGATGCGCCGCTTCGGGTTCGGCTCGTACCGGGCCGGGTCGGCCTGGGCGAGCCGCCGGGCGTCCAGGCCCGCGTGCAGCCCGCCGTCCGGGTCGGCGTACACACCGGAGGGCAGGATCGGCTGACCGTCCACGAGCAACGGCCGGGTGCGCCCGTCGGGCCAGCGGAGCACCGCCACCGTGTTGGACGTACCGAGGTCGACACCGAGAGCGAAGCCCTCGTGCTGGCCTGCCATCTACCGATACCTCCGCCGTGACGATGCCCGACCCCGCATCGTACGCAGCCGCCACCGCCGCCCTGACCGGCCGGTCAGCGGCCCGGGACGCGCCCGCCGGGCGCCGGACGTAAGGAACCCGCAACATCTCGCCCCGGTCCCCCGGCGGGTGGCGTCGCTAGGCTGGCCCGGGAGGTGCGCGTGGGTCAGCGGGTGCTCGTGGTGGACGACGACCGGACGGTCAGCGACGTGGTCTGCCGCTACCTGGAGCACGCCGGCTACGAGGTCGACCACGTCGGCGACGGCCTGGCGGCCCTCGAGGCGGTGCGCGTACGCCGGCCGCACCTCGTCGTGCTGGACCTGATGCTGCCCGGCCTGGACGGGTTGCAGGTGTGCCGGCGGCTGCGGGAGCGGCCCGACGGCGTACCCGTCATCATGCTCACCGCGCGCGGTGACGAGGCCGACCGGGTGCTCGGCCTGCAACTGGGCGCCGACGACTACCTCGGCAAACCCTTCTCGCCGCGGGAGCTGGTGCTGCGGGTCGGCTCGGTGCTGCGCCGGGCCGGCGAGCCGCCGCCACCGGAGGCGGAGGTGTTCGTCGACGCCGGCCTGGAGGTGGCGACCGGGCCCCGGGTGGCCCGGCTGCACGGCCGGGAGCTGGCGCTGACGCTGCGGGAGTTCGACCTGCTGGCCCACCTGATGCGGCACCCGGCCCGCGCGTTCCGCCGCGCCGAACTGCTCGAACGGGTGTGGGGCTGGACGTTCGGCGACGAGTCCACGGTGACGGTGCACGTGCGGCGCCTCCGGGAGAAGATCGAGGACGACCCGGCGGCGCCGCGGCGCATCCTCACCGTCTGGGGTGTCGGCTACCGCTACCAGCCCCGCCATGCGTGACCTCGCGCTGATCTTCGCGATGGCCCTCGTGGCCGCGCTCGTCGTCGGGACCGTCGGCGCGCTCACGCTGCGGCTGCTGCGGCACCGGTCGATCACCGTCCACGTGTGCGTGCTGCTGACGGTCACGGTGGCGGCCGTGGCGGCGGGCGTCGCGGTGGTCGCCCAGGCCATGTTCCTGTCCCGGCACGACCTCCAGGTCGTGCTGCTCACGGTGGCCGCCGCGGCCGTGGTGAGCCTCGCCGTCGGCTGGTACTTCGGCCGGCGTCTCGCCGTCGCCGCGGTCTGGGCCGACCAGGCGCGCGAGCGGGAGCGCCGGATCGAGAAGGGCCGGCGCGACCTCGTCGCCTGGGTGTCGCACGACCTGCGGACGCCGCTGGCCGGCCTGCGCGCCATGGCCGAGGCCCTGGAGGACCGGGTGGTGGACGACCCGGCGACCGTCGCCGAGTACCACCGGCGCATCCGCGTGCAGACCGACCGGATGACCCGACTGGTGGACGACCTGTTCGAGCTGTCCCGGATCAACGCGGACGCGCTGCGGCTCTCCCCGGCCGCGGTGCCGCTCGGCGAGGTGGTCTCCGACGCCCTCGCGGTCGCCGCGCCGCTGGCCGCCGCCCGCCGCATCACGCTGGTGGCCGCCGAGTCGGGCTGGCCGACCGTGCTCGCCAGCGAGCCGGAGCTGGCCCGCGTGGTGGGCAACCTGCTGCTCAACGCCGTCCGCTACACGCCCGAGGACGGCACCGTCCACGTCGACGCGGGCCGGGACCGGGACGACGCCTGGCTGGCCGTCGCGGACACCTGCGGCGGCATCCCGGAGGAGGACCTGCCGCACCTGTTCGACGTGGCCTTCCGGGGCGAGCCGGCGCGGACACCCCGCACCGGGGAGGGCTCCGGCGGGCTGGGCCTGGCCATCGTCCGGGGGCTGGTGGAGGCGCACGGCGGCCGGGTGGACGTGCGGAACGTCGGCGGCGGCTGCCGCTTCGTGGTGCGCCTGCCGGCCGCCGCCTGACGCGGGCACGGGCGCGAGGCCGGCGGGCGCGGGTGCGCCGCGCCGTCACCGGATCCGGCTGGCCGCCGGGGCCGCCGTGGCCGCGACGGTTAGTTCGCCGAACCAGCGGCCGTCGCGCCCGAACACGTCGCGCACCGTGAACCCGGCCCGGTGGGCGACGGGGTGCACCGCGCGGGTGTCCAGCCGAGCCCAGCGGAACGCGGGCCCCAGGGCGGGCCGTCCCGGGCGGCGCGGCGAGACCACCCGGGCCCGTCCCTGCCACAGCCCCGGTCCGGGCGGCTCCAGCTCCACGAGCACCGTGCCGGCCGCGTGCAGCAGCGCCCGGCAGCGGCCGAGGAGGGCCACCGGGTCGCCGCCGATGCCGATGTTGCCGTCGAGCAGGACGGCGTGCGCCCAGTGCCCCTCCGCCGGCAGGGCGTCGAACAGGTCGCGGTGCAGCGCCACGGCGCCGCGGGCGCGGGCGGCGGCGACGGCGTACGCGCTGACGTCCACCCCGACCGCGGTGACCCCGGCGCGGGCCAGGGCCACGGTGAGCCGTCCGGGGCCGCAGCCGAGGTCGAGGGTCGGGCCGGTGCAGCGGGCGACCACGGCGGCGGTGGCCGGCTCGGCCGGGCCGTGCCAGCGGCGCACCGGCAGCCGGTGGCGGGCGCCGTCGCCGTGCAGGAGCCAGTGGCCGTCGGTGCTCCCGCCGAGCAGGGCCGCCGCGAACCCGTCGGCGCTCACCCCCGCCCCTCGGGGATCAGCGCGCGGCGGACCGCGTCGACCTGACGGGCGAACCGTCCCGCGGGCGCCTCGGCGGCCACGGCGAGCGCGTCCGGCCACTCGTCGACGTCGCGCACCAGCGGCAGCGCCGCGGCGCGCACCCCCTGCTCACGCAGGGCCGACCAGGTGAGCCAGCCGGTCCGCGGCGTCGACATGGGCACCGTCCGCAGCACCGCGGCGTGGCGCGGGTCCCGCAGGCCCAGGGCCCACCAGCCGCCGTCGAGGGCAGCCCCGAGCACCGCCTCGGCGCGCTCCAGCCGGCGTACGGCGGCGGTGAGCGCGGCCGGCGTCACCTGCGGCGTGTCCATGCCGACCTGGAGCACGGGGCGGCCCGGGAAGGCCGCGGCCACCTCGGCGTACGCGGCGGCGAGCCGGTCACCGAGGCCGCTGCCCCGCTGCGCGAGCACCGTCCAGCCGTGCAGGGACGTGACGAGCCCCGCGGCGTCCTCGGCGTCGGTGAGCCGGCCGGCGCAGGCGAGCACCGGCGTCACGCCCGGGGTGGCCCGTACGGCGTCGAGGGTGTCGCGCAGCGCGGCCGCGGCGATCCGGGCGGCCTGCACGGGGTCGGCCGGCGGGCAGAGCCGGGTCTTCACCGCGCCGGGCACGGGCGCCTTCGCGGCCACCAGCAGGACGGTCATCGGGAGCCGTCCACGGTGCGCAGCACGCCGGCGAAGTCGCGGGTGGCGCGCAGGGTGCCCCGGACGGACCCGGAGACCTTCGAGCGGGTGCCGGCGGCCCGGGGCGCGTACCGGACGTCGAGCTCGTGGATGCGCCAGCCGGCGGCGGCCGCCCGGATCAGCAGTTCCAGCGGGTACCCGAACGCCCGGTCGGTGACGCCGAGGGCGAGCAGCGCCTCGCGGCGGGCCACCCGGATCGGGCTGAGGTCGCGCAGCGGGACGCCCCGCCGGCGCAGCAGCGCGGCGACCAGGGCGGTCCCGGCGCGCGCGTGCCACGGCCACGCGCCCGCCCCGACGGGCCGGCGGCGGCCCACGGCCAGGTCGGCGAGCCCCGCCGCCACCGGCGCCACCAGCGCCGGCAACTCGCCCGGGTCGAACGACCCGTCGGCGTCGAGCACGCAGACCAGGTCGGTGCGGGCGGCCTCCAGCCCCGTGTGCACGGCGGCGCCGTAGCCCCGCCGGGGTTCGTGGACGACGCGGGCGCCGTGCCGGGCGGCGACCTCCGGCGAGCCGTCCCGGGAGCCGTTGTCGACCACGATGGCCCGGTAGCCGGGCGGCAGGGCGGCCAGCACGCCGGGCAGCGCGGCGGCCTCGTCGAGGCAGGGCAGGACCACGTCGATCCGGGGTGGCGCGCCGTCGTCGAAGCAGGTCGGCATACGGCCGACGCTAGGACGCGACCAGGGCGTCCGGGGCCGGAACGTCCTTACCGAACGCTTACCGCACGGGCGATTCTTACCGGACGGTGACGGCGTGGCCGTTCGCCCACCGGAGGGTCCCGTGCCGCCGTACCGTCGCAGGGTCATGGCCACCGCACCCGTACTCGCCGACGCACCGGGCCGGACCCCGGCGCACCGCGACCGGGCCGACCTGGTGGTGCTCGCGGTCGAGGCCGCGCTGCTCGCCGCCGCGGTCGGCGTCGGGATCGTGCTCAACGCCCGCGGCGTGGGCCTGTACGCGGACGCCGCGCCGCTCTACGCCACCTGGCGACCCCACGCGGGCTGGGGCACCCCGGCCGCGCTGCTGGTCGCGGTCGTCGTGCTCGCGTGGGGTGTCCGCTGGGCACGCACCGCCCGGTGGGGCGCCCTGCTGGCCGCCGGCTGGCTGGCGTCGGTCGCCTGGACCCTGTCGCTGGCCCTGGTGGACGGCTGGTCGGCGGGCCTCACCCGACGCCTGACCGTGCAGGCGGAGTACCTGCACGAGGTGCCGGGGGTTGGTGACGTCGCGGGGCTGCTGGCCGGGTTCACCGGCCGGATCCTCGACTTCCAGCCGGACTCCTGGTCCACCCACACGGCCGGCCACCCGCCCGGCGCGCTGCTGCTGTTCGTGTGGCTGGACCGGGTCGGCCTGGGCGGCGGCACGGTCGCCGGCCTGGCCTGCGTGCTGGTCGGGGCGACGGTCGCCGTGTCGGTGCCGGTCACCCTGCGGGCCCTCGGCGCGCCGGACGCCGCCCGGGCGGTGGTGCCGTTCCTGGTGCTGCTGCCGGGCGCGGTCTGGGTGGGCGCGTCGGCCGACGGGATCTTCGCGGGCGTGGTCGCCGCCGGTCTGGCGCTGCTGGTCGTCCGGGGACCGGTCACCGCCCTGCTCGGCGGCGTGCTGCTCGGTTTCGCCCTCTACCTGTCGTACGGGTTCGTGCTGGTCGGTGTGCTGGCGCTGGCGGTGCTCGCGCTGCGCCCGGCGGCCCGGCTGCGGGCGCTGCTGGCCGGCGCGGCCGGGGTGGCGGCCGTGGCGGCGGCGTTCACGCTCGCCGGCTTCCGCTGGTGGGAGGGGTACGAGCTGGTCGTCGCGCGCTACTACCAGGGCTGGGGCGCCGAACGTCCGTACGCCTACTGGATCTGGGCGAACCTGGCGGCGCTGCTCCTCTGCGCCGGGCCGGTGCTCGGGCCGGCGCTGCGCCGCGCCGTGTCGGGCGTCGTGGCCGCGGCGCGCACCGGCTGGCGCCGGGCGGCGCTGGCCACCGGGGTACGCGCGGCCGGGCCGGTCGTCCTGCTGCCGCTGGCCGCCGCCGTGGCGGTGGCCGGCGCTGACCTGTCCGGGCTCAGCAAGGCGGAGGTGGAGCGGATCTGGCTGCCGTTCGCCGTCTGGCTGCTGGTGGCCGCCGCGCTGCTGCCGGCCGGCGCCCGCCGCTGGTGGCTGGCCGGCCAGGCGGCCACGGCGCTCGCCGTCAACCACCTGCTCTGGACGGTCTCCTGACGGTCGCCGGCCGGGCCGCGTGGGCCCGGCCGGGGGACGCCGCCGCGGCGAGGCGGAGGCACGCCGGTCGCCGGGACGCGGGCCGGCGCACGGGGGCCGGGGTGCGCGGGGCCGGTGCGGTCAGGCGGGGAGCGCCGCGGGTTCCCGCAGCGGGTCCGTGGCGAAGGCCGACACGCCGTCGGCGAAGGCCACCCGGGCGGTGTAGCCGAGCAGGTCGGCGGCGCGGCCCGGGTCCGCCACCACGTGCCGCACGTCGGCCGCGCGGGCGCCGCCCACCACGAGCGGCGCGGGCCCGCCCATCGCCTCGGCGAGGGTCGCCGCCAGCTCGCCGACGGTGTGCGGCTCGCCGGAGCAGACGTTCACGGGCACCAGCGCCGCCACGGGCGGGGCCGCCGCGAGGGCCAGCAGGTTCGCCCGCGCCACGTCGGTGACGTGCACGAAGTCGCGCCGCTGCCGGCCGTCCTCCAGCACCCGGGGCGGCCGGCCCGCGGCGAGCGCGGACCGGAAGATCGAGGCCACTCCGGCGTACGGGGTGTCGCAAGGCATCCGTGGTCCGTAGACGTTGTGGTACCGCAGCGCCCACACTCCCCCGCCGGTCTGCCGGGCCCACGCGGCGGCCAGGTGCTCCTGCGCGAGCTTGGTGGCCGC
Source organism: Micromonospora globbae (assembly GCF_036184225.1). Classification (NCBI taxonomy): domain Bacteria; kingdom Bacillati; phylum Actinomycetota; class Actinomycetes; order Micromonosporales; family Micromonosporaceae; genus Micromonospora; species Micromonospora globbae. The sequence continues at coordinate 1,293,393 of NZ_CP108084.1, read as the reverse complement.
GTACGTGCTGCGGGGCTCCAGCGGGGCGTCCTCGGGCACCAGCGCCGAGGTGAGCGGATCGCCGCACCGGGGGCAGGTGGGGTCGTACCGGCCGGCCGCCACGTCCTCGGCCCGGCGCGGGGACGGCCGCACCAACCCGTGAGCGGCGCAGACGTAGCGCCCCTCGCCGTAGACCACCATCGAGCTGGCGAGCACGAGGCGGGACACGCCGGCCCGGTACATGGCGGCGAGCAGGACGGCGGTGCCGAGGTCGTTGTGTCCCGCGTACGCCGGCGCGTCGGACGGGTCGAGGCCGTGCCCGACCATGGCGGCCTGGTGGCAGACGGCGTCGACCCCGCGCAGCAGTCGGTCCAGCACGCGGGCGTCGCGGACGTCCCCGCGGACCAGGTCGTGGCGGCGGGCCCACCCGGGCGGCTCCGCGCCGTGCGCCTGCGGCAGCAGCGCGTCGAGCGCCACGACCTCGTGCCCCTCGTCGGCGAGCAGGTCGGCGACCTGCGATCCGATGAACCCGGCCGCGCCGGTGACCAGTACCCGCATACGGGTCACCGTAGGCGGCGCGGGCGCCCGCCGAGCCGGTACGGCGCCTCGCGTAAGGAGTTCGCAACAGCTTCCGCCCCGCCTCGCCCCACCTCGCCCCGTCTCGCCCCGCATCGCCCCGTCGATCATGAGGTTGGCGGGGCGTTTCGTCCGGTCCGTCCCCGCCAACCTCATGATCGTCCAGGTGGGGGCGGTAAGCGTTCGGTAATGCGGCAAACCGGGCCGCCGGGGCCCCTGGTCGGCCACGATTCGAGAAGACGCCGGCCGACAGAGGAGGTACCCGGTGCCCGCGCCCGACCCGTCCACCCAGGACCCGGCCGACACGGGCCGCTACGGCGCGCCCCGGCGGCTGTGGCGGGCACTCGACCGGCACCGGCCGCCCGGCACCGACACGGTCACCAGGGGATGGCGCAGCCCGCTGCGGGGGCCGTGGCTGACCTCGGTGTACGGGCTCGCGCTGCTCGTCACGCTCCCCCTGGTCGTCGTCACCGGGCTGCTGGACTACGCCGCGTACGCGCCCCGGTTCGGGCAGGCGTTCCCGACCGACGTCGGCTGGCTGCGCCTGCCGTACTTCGACTGGCCCACCCGCCCGGCGTGGCTGTTCCGACTCACCCAGGGGCTGCACGTGGGGCTCGGGATCGTGATCGTCCCCGTGGTGCTGGCGAAGCTCTGGTCGGTGATCCCGAAGCTCTTCGACTGGCCGCCGGCCCGCTCGGTGGCACAGGTCCTCGAACGGCTCTCGCTGCTGCTGCTCGTCGGCGGGATCCTCTTCCAGATCGCCACCGGGCTGCTCAACATCCAGTACGCGTACGTCTTCGGCTTCGACTTCTACACGGCGCACTACTTCGGCGCCTGGGTGTTCACGGCCGCGCTCGTCGTCCACGTGGTGCTGAAACTCCCCCGCCTGGTCACGGCGCTGCGGTCCCGGTCGCCCGGCGCCGAGCTGCGTACCCCCGTGGCCGCGACCCGGCCGGAGCCGCCCGACCCGGACGGGCTCGTGCCGGCGCGGCCCGGCCCTCCCACCGTCGGCCGGCGCGGCGCTCTCGCCCTGGTCGGCGGCGGATCGCTGCTGCTGGCCGCGCTGACCGTCGGGCAGAGCTTCGACGGCCCGCTGCGCCGCACCGCCTGGCTGCTGCCGCGCGGACAGGATCCCGGCGGCGGCCCCAACGGCTTCCCCGTGAACCGCAGCGTGGCGGCGGCCGGAGTCCGGCCCGAGGAGACCGGCGCCGCCTGGCGGCTCACCCTGCGCGGCGGCGGCACCACGGCCACCCTCGACCGGGCCGCGCTGCTGGCGATGCCCCAGCACACCGCGCGCCTGCCGATCGCCTGCGTCGAGGGCTGGTCGACGGTGCAGACCTGGACCGGCGTACGGCTGCGCGACCTGGCCGCGCTCGCGGGCGTGCCGGAGCCCGCGTCGGCGCACGTCCGGTCCCTGGAGCGCACGGGCCTGTTCCGGCAGGCCACGCTCCAGGGCAACCAGGTGCGCGACCCGGACTCGCTGCTGGCGCTGCGGGTCAACGGCGCGGACCTGTCGGCCGACCACGGCTTCCCGGCCCGGATCATCGTCCCGGCGCTGCCCGGCGTGCACTGCACGAAGTGGGTGTCCGGCATCGACTTCCGCGCCGATGGCTAGGTGGCTCGCCCGGCTGCGGGCCGCGTACGGCGCCGGGCCCCGGCACCTGCTCGTCCTGCTGCTGTGCTTCGCCGTCACCGGCTGGGTGGCGCTGCGGGTGTCGGGCGAGGCGACGTGGGGACGGATGCTGCTCTGGTTCGTGGGCGCGGTGATCGTCCACGACCTCGTGCTCTTCCCGGTGTACGCGACGGCCGACCGGGCGCTGCGCGGCGTGCTGGGCGTGCGGACGCGGCCGGCGGGCGACGGCGACACCGCGCCCGACCCGCGCCGGCTCGCCCTGCTGAACCACGTGCGGGTGCCGGCGCTCGCCTCCGCGCTGCTCTTCCTGGTCTTCCTGCCCGGCCTGCTCGGCTGGGGCGCGGACACCTACCGGGCCGCGACCGCCCAGGAGCGGACGCCGTTCCTGCTGCGCTGGCTCGCGGTCACCGGGGTGCTGTTCCTGCTCAGCGCCCTGCTGTGGCTGCTGCGCCGCGCCCGCCGCTGACGGGGGACGTTTCAGGCGGGCCTGGCGGGGAAGCACCGGGCGGTCCGTCGCGGCCACCGGGTCCGCGGCAGCACCCGAGGGGGTACGTCCATGGCAAGCCTCGTCCGGCCTCGTGGCGGTGCGGTGTGAACGGGCCGGTGGGCGACGAGCCCGTCGGCGAGCTGGAACTGGTCCACACGTTCACCGGGCCGATGCCCACCGGCGTGACCGTCTCGCACCGCGGCCGGATCTTCGTCAACTTCCCGCAGTGGGGTGACGAGCCACCGGCCACCGTGGTCGAGCTGCGCGACGGCCGGGAGGTGCCGTTCCCGGACGAACGGTGGAACTCCCCCAGCGGCGTCGACGACGCGCAGGCGTTCGTGTCGGTGCAGTCCGTGGTGGTCGACCCGGCCGACCGGCTGTGGGTGCTGGACACCGGCAGCCCGATGTTCCGGCCCACGAAACCGGGCGGGCCGAAGCTGGTCCGCGTCGACCTGGACACCAACGACGTCGCGCAGGTGATCACCATCCCGCCGGAGGTGGCGCTGCCCAGCACGTACCTCAACGACGTGCGGTTCGACCTGCGCCGCGGCACGGGCGGCCTCGCGTACGTCACCGACTCGGCCACCGCCGGCCCGAACGGCATCATCGTCGTCGACCTGGCCTCCGGCCACTCCTGGCGGCGCCTGCACGACCACCCGTCGACGAAGGCGGAGTCACTGCACGGGTACCGGCCCATGGTCGAGGGACGGCCCCTGCTGGAACGGCCGCCGGACGGCCCGCCGAAGCCGGTAGCCATGGGCTCGGACGGGATCGCCATCAGCGCCGACGGGTCGCGGCTCTACTACTGCCCGCTGGCGTCCCGCCGCTGGTACAGCGTCTCCACCGACGCGCTCGCCGACGCGTCGCTGCCCGACGAGGAGGTGGCCGACTCCGTCGTCGACGAGGGCGACAAGGGCACCGGCTCCGACGGCCTGGAGAGCGACGACGCCGGGCGGATCTACCTCACGTCGTACGAGCACAACGCCGTCTTCCGGCGGCTGCCCGACGGGCAGTTCGAGACGCTGGTGCACGACCCTCGGCTGCTCTGGCCGGACACCATGTCGGTCGCCGTCGACCGGCACCTCTACGTCACCGCGAACCAGCTACACCGGCAGGCCACCTACCAGGGCGGGCAGGACCGGCGGCGCAAGCCGTACGCCCTGTTCCGGACCCCGATCGACGCCGGCCCGGTGCTGCTGCGCTGACCCGCGCTCCGACGGCCGGCCGCGCGGACGGCCGGTGCCGCCGCGTCGACCTGACCAGCCGGCGGTCGTACCGTCGCCCTGACCAGCCGGCGGTCGTGCCGTCGCCCTGACCAGCCGGCCGTGCCGGCGGCGCACCCGCCGGCACGACCGGGACGGCCGGTATCCGGGAACCCCGGACGTCACCGTGGCGCGGGCTGGTCGTCGGGCGCGGCGACAGGTGCCACCGCCCCGCCGGCACGGATGACCAGCCGGTCCAGGTAGAGCAGCTGCAACGCCACGAAGGCCGCCAGGAACAGCAGCAGCAGCGGCAGCGGCAGCACCTGGGCGAGGAAGCCCCGCGCGGCGTCCGCGTCGCCGAAGGTCGCGGTCACCCGCAGGACGACCAGGGACGTCGCCGGCGCGTGCGCGACGTCGTGGACGGCCAGCTGAGGCCACAACCAGCCCTGCGCCGTGACCAGCCAGCCGAGCAGCCCGGCGCCGGCCAGCATCGGCAACGCCGGCAGCAGCATGGTGGACGCGAACCGGCCACCGGCCTCCCAGCGCTCCCGCTGCCCCCGGAAGAACAGGGTGAAGACCACGAGCGCGGGGATGGAGAGCCAGCCCGGCGGGATCAGCCCGGCGAAGGTGTTGAACTGCTCGGCGTCCCGGACACGGAGGAAGTGGGCGACGGCCAGCGGGCCGTCACCGACGAACAGCCACGGCGCGAACGGCAGCAGGAGCAGCTCGCTGGCCCGGCCCAGCGGGCGCATTCCGCCGATGGCGAAGCCGGCCAGGGCGGCCAGCGCCACCCCGACCACCGCCGAGACCAGCGGCGGAAGCCAGGTGTTGGCCTGGATCCGGCCGGTGCTGACCCCGGACGGCAGCGGCGCGTCGACCGTCAGCGTCCGCCACCACGGCGCCGACACGTAGGCCACCAGGGCGAGGAACGCCAGCAGCCCCACCACCAGCATCCCGAGCGCGACCGGGTTCCGGCCGCCGACCTCCGCGCCGGCCGCGCGGTCGCGCCATCCGGTGAAGGCGATCCTGGTCCGGGTGGCCACGAGCAGGAGGACGGCGAGGATGCCGCACACCCCCAGCAGAGCCAGCAGCAGCACGCTGCCCGCGGCGCCGACCCCGGGCTGCACCTGCGTCAGGCTCTCCCGGACGATCCGCACCACGGGACCGCTGCGGTCGTCCCGCCCGGCGAGGAGCGGCCACTGGAGGGACCAGGACTGCACGGCCGTGGCGACGACGGCCAGCCCCAGCACACCCCCGACGGAGAGGATCGCCAGGCCCGGGCGGCCGCCGCCCGGGCGGCGGCGCAGCACGCTCAGGAAGAGGGTGGCGCCGACGGCGATCACCAGCCCGGCGGTCAGCAGCGAGACCGTGCGTACGGCGGTCAGCGTGGGAGCCTGCTCCCAGGCCGACCGGTCGGCCTCGATCCGGTCCAGGCTCCAGGCCACCCCCACCGCGACCGGGGCGTAGGCGGCCAGCGGCAGGGCGAGCAGCGCCCGGGCGACCAGCCGCGGCACGCGACCGGCCCGCTGCGCGGCGAGCGCGAGCAGCGGGGCGACGAGCAGCGCGAGCAGGAGCGGCACGAGGGCGAGGAGCAGCGCGAACCCCAGGTCGCCGAGGAACCCCCGCTCCACCACCTGCGCGTAGTTGTCGCCGCCGGCCGACTCGACCGGGCCGCCCCACAGCTCACCGCGGCGGAAGCTGTGCAGCAGTGTGCTGACCGACGGCACCACGTACGACCAGACCAGCGCGAGCACCGCGGGCACCAGCAACAGGAGCCCGGTGACGACCTGGGCGCTCCGGCCCATCCCGATGCCGCTCGACGGAGCGGGGCCGGCCGCCGGCCAGGCGGGATGGTGGGCCTTCGGATCAGGCACGAATGTCGGGCTGGCGGACACGCAGGCACCCTTCGGTCGACCGTGGACAACGCCGCACAGGCTATGACACCGGTCCGACATCGGGCACCGTGCCGGCGGCGCGGCAGGAGGGCGTGCCCCCGGCGGTCAGCCCGCGCAGCGGTCGGAGAGGGCGTAGCGGACGAGCACGACGTCACCGATCTGGCGGACCTCCGCGACGGTGGCCCGCCGCCCCGGATGCCACGGGTACCGGCCGTCGGAGACGAAGCGCGGCGCGCGGCAGTCGCCCACGAAGAATGGCGCGACGACGAGGTGCAGCTCGTCGGCGAGGCCGGCCGCGAGGAACTGCGCGTGCACGGTCCCGCCGCCCTCCACCATGAGCCGGCGTACGCCCCGGGCCGCGAGGTCGGCCAGCACGGCGCCGAGGTCCACCGGCTCGCCGGCGTCCACCACGTCGGCCAGGCGGCCGACCCGCTCCCGGGTCTTCTCCAGCGCGCCCGTCGCGCAGTACACGACCCGCTCCGCCTCCCCCGCCGTGAAGAACCGGGCGGCCGGGTCGAGGTCGCCGCGGGCCGTGATGGTCACCTTCGCGGGCGTGGCGGGCAGGCCCCGCTCCGCCCGGTCGGCGCGGCGCCGGGCCGACCGCACGAGCAGCCGCGGGTCGTCGCGGCGGACGGTGCCCGCGCCGACCATGATCGCGTCGCAGCTGGCCCGTACGGCGTCGATCCGGTCGAGGTCGTCGTCGTTGGAGAGCAGCAGCCGCTGGTCGGTGGCGTCGTCGATGTAGCCGTCGATGGAGGTGGCGCAGCTCAGCAGCACGTACGGCCGCGCGGGCCGGGCCGTCACCGGACGGCCGGGAGGTCGGGGGTACGCGCCGCGCGGCTGGCCTTGGCGGCCAGGTAGTCGGCGTTGGCCGGGGAGAGATACAGCCCGGTCGGCACCCGCTCGGTCACCGCCACGCCCAGCCGGTCGAGCTGGACGGCCTTCTCCGGGTTGTTGCTGAGCAGCGCGATGCCCGTCACGCCGAGGGTGGCGAGCATCTGCGCCGCCGCGCTGTAGTCCCGCTCGTCCTCGCCGTGCCCCAGTGCCACGTTCGCCTCGTACGTGTCCAGCCCGGCGTCCTGGAGCGCGTACGCGTCGAGCTTGGCGTACAGGCCGATCCCCCGGCCCTCCTGCCGCAGGTAGAGCAGGAAACCGCCGGCCTCGGCGATGCGCTCGACCGCCTCGCGCAACTGCGGGCCGCAGTCGCAGCGCTGGCTGCCGAAGACGTCGCCGGTGAGGCACTCGCTGTGCGGGCGTACCAGCGGCGCGGGGCCTCCCGCCGCGTACCGGTCGAGCGCGCCGGCCCAGTCGCCGAGCCCGAACGCCACGTGCTCCCGGCCGTCCACCAGCCCCTTGAAGGTGAACAGGCGGGCGCTCGTGGCGTACCCGTCCGGGAACTTCAACGGCACGGTCACCTGGGTGCGGATGGTCGCGACAGGGAGTGCTTCGGGCATGCTTCTCCTTCGTCCGGCGCGGCCTGGCCCGACCGCGCGTACCGGCACCGTGTGAACACTCAACCACGCACGGCCGTTTCTCGCCGTGCGAGCGGCGCTCGGATCCGCCGACCGAGCAGCACGACGGCGCCCGGCAGGCTCGCCACGAGCACCAACGCGCCGTACACGGTGGCGGTCGCCACCCCCTGCGCGGCGGTGAGGCCGGCGGCGCCGAACGCCCACGCGGCCACGCCCTCGCGCGGGCCGAAGCCGGCGACGTTCAGCGGCAGACCCATCGCCAGCAGGGCGAGCAGGGTCAGCGGCAGCAGCCGGGACAGCGGCGCGGTGGCCCCGGCGGTACGCGCCGCGAGCAGGAACGTCGCGAGGTGCCCGGCGACCATCACGGCCGAGGCGAGCAGGACGCCCAGCCAGGTGCGCCGGGCGAGCAGGCCGGCGCGTACGTCGGCCACCACCGCCCGCGCCGCCCGCGCCCCGCGGGACCGGCCGGCGTCGGGCACCGCGCGGGCCAGCAGCGCCGCGCCGAGGCCGACGGCCACGAGCACGAGTGCCGCGACCGGCAGGTACGGCCGCACCGGCGACGGGAACGCCGCGAGCAGCACCAGCGCGAGGAGCACCTGCACGACCTGACCGGCGCCGCGCTCCCACACCACCGCCCGGACGCTCCGACCGACGTCCCCCGCGTCACGCCCGTGCCGCACCGCCCGGTGCACGTCGCCGAGCACCCCGCCGGGGAGCGTCGCGTTGAGGAACACGGCCCGGTAGCAGTGCGCCACCGCCGTTCCCAGTGGCAGCCGCACCCCGAGCCCACCGGCGACCAGGCTCCACCGCCACGCGCCGCACACGGTGGTGAGCGCGCCGATGGCGAGCGCCGCGGCGACCACACGGCCGTCGATCAGCGCCAGCCCCGAGAGGAACGGGCCGCTGCCCAGCTGCCACAGCAGCACGCCGAGCAGCCCGATCCCGCCGAGCGCCCGCGCCCACGCCCAGACCATCCGCCCGGCCTCCCGTCGAAAAGATCGTTCTCTCTCCGTAGGCACGGGCGGCGGGCCCGAACGGTTCACCCGGCGAGCAGGTCCCGGTGGTCGACGAGCACCCGGAGCCGGCCGGCCGCCGCCTCGGCGAGCCGGCGCCGCGCGTACCCGGCCGTCCGGTCGGCCAGGTCGGGCCGCTGCTCGCAGGCCGCGCCGAGCCACCCGCGGAACCACTCGGCGGCAAGCTCGGCCTGCTCCGGGCCGAGCCGCCACGGGCTGCGTCCCGCCCGCACGGGCACCCCGTGCGCGGCGAAGGCGGCCGCTGCCGCGTCCACCGCGTCCGGCCCGAGCAGGCGGCGGCCGTCGACCGTGCGGCGCTGGTGGTCGTTGAACGCCGCGGCGACCTCCGCGTCCAGCGGGTCGGCCGGGGTGAGCCGTACCCGCCCGGTCACCGAGATCATGAACAGCGTCGGATGGCCGGCGCAGGCCGCCACGACCCGGTCGACCTCCTCGGCGGTGAGCATGTCGAGCAGCGCCGAGGCCGTCACGAGGTCCGCGCCGGCCAGGTCGGCGGGGGTGAGCCGGGTGAGGTCCGTGCACCGGGTCACCACGGTGACCGGGAGACCGTCGGCCGAGGTGACGGCGCCGGCGGCGGCCCGGGCGAGCAGCTCCGGATCACGGTCGTACAGGACCCAGTGCTGCGGCCCGGGCAGGCGCGGTGCGAGCCAGCGCAGCAGCGACCCGGTGCCGGTGCCCAGGTCGTGGATCGCGAGGGGTTCGCCGGCCGGCAGCCGCTCGCGGACCGCGTCGACCAGGGCGGTGTCGCGGGCCGCCGCGTCGGCGGCCTCCCGCAGCCCGAGCCAGGCCGCGAAGGGCAGCAGGACGTCGGTGCTCACGCGGCCACCCCCGCCAGCACCGTGGCCACCCGGGTCGCCGTGTCCGACCAGGTGGCGAGCGTGGCGCGCCGGTCCCGGGCGGCGCGGGCGAGCCGGTCGCGCAGGGCCGCGTCGCCCAGCCAGCGCCGCAGCGCGCCGGCCAGCGCCGGCGGGTCCTCGGGCGGTACGAGCAGCCCCGGCAGCTCGCCGTCCGGCGCCCGACCCAGCGCCTCGGGCAGCCCGCCCGTCGCCGTGCCGAGCACCGGGATCCCGCGCGCGAGGGCCTCGGTGACCACCATGCCGTACGTCTCGAAACGCGACGGGAGCACGAGCAGGTCGGCGGCGTCGTACGCGGCGTCGAGCGCGTCGCCCGTCCACGGGCCGACGAGGCGGACACGCTCGGTGAGGCCCGTGGCGGCCAGGCGGCCGCGCAGGTCGGCCACGAAGTCCTCGTCCCGGGTGAGCGACCCCGCGCACGTGCACGTCCAGGGCAGGTCGGCGGCGAGCGCCAGGGCCCGGACCAGCACGTCGTGCCCCTTGGTGGGGGTCACCGCCGCGACGCAGAGCAGCCCGCCGCCGGTGCCCGTGCCGCTCGCCGGCGGCGCCGGATCCACTCCGGGCGTCGCGACGTGCACCCGCCCGGCCGGCAGGTCGTACCGGTCGAGCAGCCGGTCACGGGTCCAGCCGCTGGTGGTCACCACCGCCCGCGCCGCGCCCAGCGCCCGGGCCTCCGCGTCGTCGCCGAGCGGCATGTGCACGAGGACGACGAGGCGCAGCCGGTCCGCCTGCGGCGCCAGCACGTCCGGCGTGGCCGAGGCCACCAGCCCGTCGACGAGCACGACGGCCCCGTCCGGCAGCGCGGAGAGCACCCCGGCGAGCGCCGCCCGGGCGGCCGCGTCGGGGCGCGGCCAGTCACCGGCCACCGCGTGCTCGCGTACGGCCCAGCCCCGCTCGGCCAGGCCGCGGCAGAGCCGCCGGTCGTAGTGGTTGCCGCCGCTCGGCGAGGCCGGATCGTCGATGTCGTTGGGCAGGACGACGTGCACCACGCCCACGGCGGGCGCGTCCCGGCCGACGGCCGTCGCGGCGTTCGCGCCCCTCACAGAGTCCGCTCGTAGCTGGCCCACGCCACGTGCGACTCGTGCAGCGTCACGGTGAGGCCCGCGAGGCCGCGGGCGCCCTCGCCGAGCCGGCCGGCGTGCACCCGCTCGGCGAGCCGGTCGGCGACCGTGCGGGCGAGCACCTCGGTCGTGGTGTTCATGCCGGCGAACGCCGGCTCCTCGTCCAGGTTGCGGTAGGTGAGCTCGCCGAGGATCTCCTTGAGCTGCTCGGTGGCCAGGCCGATGTCCACCACGATGCCGTCGGCGTCCAGTTCGGCACGGCGGAACGTGGCGTCGACCACGAACGTCGCGCCGTGCAGGCGCTGCGCGGGTCCGAAGACCTCCCCCCGGAAGCTGTGGGCGATCATCATGTGGTCACGGACGGTCACACTGAACACGGATCACTCCCCGTCGTAGGCGATGAGGTGGCACAGGGCGGGCAGCTCGCCCGACGTCAGGCGGGTGAGCACGTCGGGCAGCTCCACGAAGCGGGACTCGCCGGTGATCAGCGCGTCGAACGCGGGATCGACGAGCAGGTCCAGGGCGATCGCCAGGCGGTCGGCGTAGCTGCGGCGGTCCCGCCGGGCCGGCGAGACGGTGCCCACCTGGCTGCCCCGGATGGTGAGCCGGCCGCTGTGGAAGACGCCGCCGAGCGCCAGCTCCACGGGGCGGTCGCCGTACCAGCTCAGCTCGACGACGGTGCCCTCGGGCACGAGCAGGTCCAGCGAGCGTTGCAGGCCCGCCGCGGTGGCGCTCGCGTGCACCACCAGGTCCCGCCCGCCGGCCGTCTCCTCCGGGAGCGCGAAGTCGACGCCGAGGGCGGCGGCGACGTCGGCCCGGGCCGGATCGGTGTCGACCAGTTGCACGCGCACCCCGGGGAAGCGGGCGAGCACGGCCGCCACGCAGCAGCCGACCATGCCGGCGCCCACCACGGTGACCCGGTCGCCGACCAGCGGCGCCGCGTCCCAGAGGGCGTTCACGGCGGTCTCCACCGTGCCGGCCAGCACGGCCCGGGCCGGTGGCACGGCGTCCGGCACCGGGACGACCGCCGAAGCCGGCACCACGTACGCCGTCTGGTGGGGGTGGAGGCAGAACACGGTGCGCCCGCGCAGCTCGGCCGGGCCCTCCTCGACCACGCCGACGTTCAGGTAGCCGTACTTCACCGGCGCCGGGAAGTCGCCCTCCTGGAAGGGCGCCCGCATCACGGCGTACTGGTCGGCGGGCACCCGGCCGGCGAAGACCAGCGTCTCGGTGCCCCGGCTCACCCCCGTGAAGCGGGTGCGGACCAGCACCTCGTCCTCGCCCGGGTCGGCCAGCCGCACCGGGCGGATCTCGCCCTCGCCGGGCGAGCGGAGCCAGAAGGCGTACGCCTCACGGGTCACCGGCTGCTCCTCACTGCGCGCCCGACCGAACCGAACGCTCGCGATTTCCGTGTTCCCTGACAGGGTCGTCGATCATAAACACGGAGGCACGGTGCGAACGGTTCGAACTGGTCCGATTGTCGGGCTGATCGCGCAGCTCGCCCTCCTCGCCGTGCTGGACACGACGGTCGGGCTGGGCGCCGCGGCGTGGTGCGCCGGCGCCGCGTACGGCGTGGGAAGCTGCGGCGCGCTCGCCCGGGGGCTGCGCCGGGCTGGCGCCCGGGGGCTCGGGCCGGCGGACCGGGTGACGCTCACCCGGTCGGTCCTGGTCGGCGCCGTGACCGCACTGGTCGTGGACGGGTTCGACCGGCCCGTACCGGTGGGGCTCCTGGTGGCCCTCGCGGCCGTCGCGCTGCTGCTGGACGCGGTCGACGGCCGGGTGGCGCGGCGGACCGGCACCGTGAGCGCCCTCGGCGCCCGCTTCGACATGGAGGTCGACGCGTTCCTCCTGCTCGCGCTCAGCGTGCACGTCGCACCGGACGCCGGCGCGTGGGTGCTGGCCGTCGGCGGGATGCGGTACGCGTTCGTGGCCGCCGGGTGGGTGCTGCCGTGGATGCGGGCCGCACTGCCGCCCCGGCGGTGGCGCAAGGTGGTCGCCGCGACCCAGGGGGTCGTGCTGACGGCGGCCGCCCTGCTGCCGGCGCCCGCGGCCACGGTGCTGCTCGTCGCCGCCCTGACCCTGCTCGTCGAGTCGTTCGGTCGGGACGTGCGGTGGCTGTGGCGGCACCGCCCGCGGCCCGCGCGCCCGACCCCGGTGCCGCTGGGCGGCCCGCCGGCCCGACCGCCAGCGCTGGCCGCGCACGGCGGCGACGGCTGGGGGCGCTGATGCCGCGGCGGGACGGCAGCGGCGTTCCGGGGCGCGCCGGCGGGCGCCGGCCACCCACGACAGCGCCCACGGAGACGGCGATTCCGGCGGAGGCTGCGCCGGCGGTTCCGGTGGAGACGGCGCCGGCCGTTCCGGCGGAGGCTGCGCCAGCCTCGGTTTCGGCGGATGCGGCGCCGGTGGCACCGCCCGCGGAGGTGGTGCCGTCTCCGGTCCCGGACGCCGGTGCCGGCCGGAGGTGGCGGCGCGTCGCCTCCGGGGCGCTCACCGCACTCGCCGGGCTGCTGGTCCTCGCCGTCCTGCTCGCGCCCGACCGCACCGACCGGCTCTCGGCCGGCACGTTCCTGCGGATCCCCCTCGAAGCGCTCCTCGGCCTCGCCCTCCTGCTCGCCCTGCCGGCGCGGGGGCGGCGCGTGGCCGTGCTGACCGCCGGGCCGGCGCTCGGCGTACTGGCCGTCCTGAAGGTCGCCGACCTGGGCTTCCACGCCGCGCTGGACCGGCCGTTCGACCTGGTGCTGGACTGGGCGCTGCTCGACGACGCGGTCGGCTTCCTCGGCGACGCGGCCGGGCGGGCCGGCGCGCTCGCGGCGGCGGCCGGCGCGGTGCTGCTCACCGGCACGCTGCTGGTGCTCCTGACGCTCGCCCTGCGGCGGGTGGCCCGGCTGGTGGCGCGGCACGACCGGGCCGCGACCCGGACGGTCGCCGCGCTCACCGTGGTCTGGGTGGCGTGCGCGGCGTTCGGCGTCCCGGTGGCCGACAGCGGGACCAGCTCCCTCGTCGGGGCGCACGCCGCCGAGGTCCGGGAGCGGCTGCGCGACCGGGGCGCGTTCGCCACCCGCATCGCCGCCGACCCGTTCGCCGACACCCCGGGCGACCAGTTGCTCACGGGCCTGCGCGGCAAGGACGTGGTCCTCGCGTTCGTGGAGAGCTACGGGCGCAGCGCGATCGAGGATCCGGGGCTCGCCGCCGAGGTCGGTCCGGTGCTCGACGCCGGCTACCGGCGGTTGCGGGCGGACGGGTACGCGGCCCGCAGCGGCTTCCTCACCTCCCCCACGGCCGGTGGCGGCAGCTGGTTGGCGCACGACACGCTCCTGTCCGGCCTCTGGGTCGACAACGAACAGCGGCACCGGTCGCTGCTCGCCAGCGACCGGCTCACCCTCAACGGCGCGTTCCGGCGGGCCGGCTGGCGCACCGTCGGGGTGATGCCGGCGGCCACGCAACCCTGGCCGGAGGGCGCGTTCTTCGGGTACGACGGCTACTACGACACCGCGCGGCTCGGCTACCGGGGTCCGACGTTCGCGTACGCGCCGATGCCCGACCAGTACACGCTCGCCACCTTCGAGCGCACCGAACGGGCGCCGGCCGACCGGCCCGTGATGGCGGAGATCCCGCTGATCTCCAGCCACTCGCCCTGGACCGAGGTGCCCCGCCTGATCGGCTGGGACGAGGTGGGCGACGGCTCGGTCTTCGCCGGTGCCGCCGCCCGGGACACGCTCCCGGGGGACACGGTGGGGCGGGCCGAGGCGCGGGCGGGCTACCGGCGGGCGATCGCGTACTCGCTGCGGACGCTGGTCTCGTACGTCGAGACGTACGGCGACGACGACCTGGTGCTGGTGTTCCTCGGCGACCACCAGCCGGCTCCGGTGGTGACCGGCCCGCACGCCGGCCGGGACGTGCCGGTCACCGTCGTGGCCCGGGATCCGGCCGTCCTCGACCGGATCGCCGGCTGGGGCTGGCAGGAGGGGCTGCGTCCCGGGCCGGACGCGCCGGTCTGGCCGATGGACGCCTTCCGGGACCGCTTCCTCACCGCGTTCGGGCCGGCGGGCCACGCGGCGGCCGCCCACCCGGCCCGCTGACCGGGCGTGTTCCACGCCTCACAACCGTCAGTCTGAACGGCTCAGTCCAGGCTGACGGTTCTAGCGTGCGGGTGTGGCCGGTCCCGACCTCTCCTCCGACGCCGTGCGCGCCGCGCACGAGCTGCGGGTGGTGTTCAGCCGACTCCGCCGCCGGCTGCGCGAGGTGCCCGACCGGGGCGGCCTCACCGCCTCGCAGACCTCGGTGCTGAGCCGGCTCGCCACGACGCGCGCGGCGTCGGCCAGCGACCTGGCCGCCGCCGAGCGGATCCGTCCGCAGTCGATGGCCGCGATCCTCGCGCCACTCGTCGAGCAGGGGCTCGTCGCGCGCACGCCCGACCCGGCGGACGGTCGGCGCCAGCTCGTCTCGCTCACCGCCACGGGCTGGGCGGCCGTGCGGGGCGACCGGCAGGCCCGCGAGGAGTGGCTGGCCCGGATGCTGCAGGAGCGGTACACCGACGCCGAGCGCCGCACGATCGTGCGCGCGCTGGCCCTGCTGGACCGGCTGACCGGGTCGTGACCACCCGCGCCACCCCACCACGGGCGGCGCGGGAGACGGCCCGCCACCGACGGCCTGCACGAACTCGCGCTCGTCATGGTCGCCAGCGCCGCGCTGCTGCTGCTCGTCGTCCTGCTGGACCGTTCCCTGCGCCGGATCGGCGCGCCCGACGGGGCGCCGGCTCCGGGCTGACACCCGCCGCCCACCACCCGAACCGGAAGGACACCCGATGGCCCTCACCACGCTCGACCCGCGCACCGCGCTCGTCCTCGTCGACCTCCAGCGCGGCATCGTGGCCGCCCCCACCGCGCCGTACCCGGCGGCCGAGGTGGTGGCCCGCGGCGTCCGGCTCGCCGACGCCTTCCGGGCCCACGGCCTCCCGGTCGTGCTGGTCCGCGTCACCACCGCCCCGGACGGGTCGGACGCCGCGCCCGGTCGCACCGAACGCCGGTCGGCCGGCACCCGCCCGGAGGGCTGGGACACGCTCGTCGACGAGCTGACCGGGCACCCGGGCGACGTCGTTGTCACCAAGCGCAACTGGGGCGCCTTCTACGGCACCGACCTCGACCTGCAGCTACGCCGCCGCGGCGTGACGCAGATCGTGCTCGGCGGCATCGCCACGAGCATCGGCGTGGAGTCGACCGCCCGGGCGGCGTACGAGCACGGCTACCACGTCACCCTGGCCACCGACGCGATGACCGACCTCGACGCCGACGGGCACCGCGCCAGCGTGGAGCGGATCTTCCCGCGGCTCGGCGAGACCGGCACCACGGAGGAGGTCGTCGCGCTGCTGGCGCGGACCCGGGGCTGACCCGGCACGGCGTCGGCCTCAGTCGCCGCTCCCGACGCCGCGGTCGGGTGCGCTCATGTCCCCCGTCCCGGGCGTGCCGTCGGCGAGCCCGTAGCGCAGGTACACGGTGCCCTTCGGGCTAGATGCCGGCGGTTCGAGGAGCGTGAGGTTCGTGGGCACCGCGCCGCCGTCGAACACCTTCTTCCCGACGCCGAGCACGATGGGGTGCACCCAGAGATCGAGCCGGTCGAAGAGCTTCTCGCGCAGGAGGGTCTGCACGAGGTTCAGGCTCCCGACCACCTTCACGTGCTCGTGCCGGTCCCGGACCTCGCGCACCGCGGCGGCCAGGTCCGGGCCGAGCTGCGTGGACCCGGCCCACGACAGGTCGGGCCGGCCGTGGGAGGCCACGTACTTCGGGATCCGGTTGAAGAGCGCGGCGATCTCGCTGTCCTCGCCGCCCTCGTGGTGCGGCCAGTAGGCGGCGAAGATGTCGTACGTCCGCCTGCCGAGCAGGAGGGCGTCCGTGCCCTCGTACGCGGCGCCGACCTGCGCCCCGGATACCTCGTCCAGCAGGGGCGCCTGCCAGCCGCCGAACGGGAACCCCGCCGGGTCCTCGTCAGGGCCGCCGGGCGCCTGCCCGACGAGGTCGAGGGTCGTGAACAGCTCGATGTGGATGAGGCCCATGTCGTACTCCCGCTCCGTGGGTGGTGTCGGTCGGGAGGTAGACCTGCCGGTGCCGGCGAACTCATCGCCGCGAGAGCACCCGATGTCGTCGACCCCGCAAATCGACCGCGGACTGCCCTAAGCGAACCGCAGGTGCCGGCGCTGCCGCAGCCGGACGGCGGCGGCGACCGCGACGAGCAGCGTGAGGGCGACCGCGAACGACAGCCCCTGGACCAGGCCGCGGGTCAGGTAGCCGCCGTCGGTGTGGTCGATGGCGTACGTGCCGATCTCGCGGCTGAACCAGAACGGCAGCGCCCGGGTGGCGGTGCTGGCCGGGTCCATCACCATCTGGAGGCCCACCACGGTGAGCAGCACGAGCGTGCCCTCCAGCTCGCGCGGCAGGACGGCGCTCAGCAGCAGGCCGAAGGGGACGGCCACGAGCACGGTCAGCGCCATGACGAGGGCGATCGCGCCGTACCGGACGTCGTGCTGGTCGACGAGGATGAGCAGGAAGTACGGCGCGGACAGCAGCACGCCGACCGTCCAGAGGGCGAGCAGCCGCCCGAGCACCAGGTGCAGGCTCCCGTACCCGGAGAGCCGCAGCCGGGGTTCGATGCCGCGCGCCGCGCTGCCGGCGAAGAGGGCGGCGGTGCTCAGCGCCCAGCCCAGGCCGAGGCAGACGAACCGGATCGACTGGCCGAGGTGGTCGCCGCGGCGGCTCAGGTAGAAGGCCAGCGGGAACAGCAGGAGGATGATCAGCACGGTGCGGCGGCGCACCAGTTCACGCAGGGCGGTCTCGGCGACCACGAGGATCCTGGTCATGCGTCGCGCTCCCGGGAGGCGGTCAGGTCGAGGACGGTGTCGACACGGTCGAGCTGGTTGAGCAGGTGGGTGACGACCACGACGGCCTTGCCGGCGTCGCGCCAGCGCCACACCTCGTGCCAGAAGTCGAGGTAGGTGCCCCGGTCGAAGCCCTGGTAGGGCTCGTCGAGCAGCAGCACGTCCGGCTCGCCGAGCCGGGCCAGGACGAGGTTCAGCTTCTGCCGGGTGCCGCCGGAGAGGTGCCGCGCCTGGGTGCGCGGCGGCGGCGTCCACTCCAGCGCGGCGGCGCCCGCGCGACCGGCCCGCCGGGCCGCCGCCCGGCCCAGGCCCCGGCCCGCGCCGATCAACACGAAGTGCTCGTCGGGGTTGAGGAACTCGGCGGTGCCCCCGTCCTGCGGGCAGTAGCCGAGCGTGCCGTGCACCGCGACGGTGCCCGCGTCCGGGCTCAACAGGCCGGCGCAGATCCGCAGGAAGGTGCTCTTGCCGGCGCCGTTGGCGCCGACCACCGCCGCGATCTCCCCCGCCCGGACGGTCAGGTCGACCCGGTCCAGGACCGTCCGCCCCCGGTAGCGCTTCGTGATGCCCCGCGCCGCGAGCCGCACCGGGCCCGGGTGGCGTCGCGGCGGGCGCATGTCGGGGCCGCCGAGGCTGTCGGCGACCGCCCGGGCGTACGCGTCCGGCGGGCCGAAGACCCGCAGCGGCGACTCGCCGCTCTCCGCCAGATGTGTGGCCGCCTCGGCGACGACGTGACCGGTCAGGTCGGGCCCCACCCCGTGCCGGCGCAGCTCGCCGGTGAGGGCGGCGAGCCAGGCGTTGTGGTTCACCGCTTCGGCTCCTCGCTCAGTATCGCGCCCACGCTCGCCGCGAAGGCGCTCCAGTCGATCGCGGCCGCGCGCAGCGCCGCGCTGCCGGCCGGGCTGATCCGGTAGTACTTCCGGGCGGGCCCGGTCTCGCCCTCCCGCCAGTGCGCGGTGAGCAGGCCGGAGCGCTGCAACCGCAGCAGCACCGGGTAGAGGGTGCCGCCCTGCACGGTGCCCAGCCCGTGGGCCCGCAGCGCCTGGGACAGCTCGTAGCCGTAGGACTCGCCCCGGCTGAGCAGCGCGAGCACGCACAGGTCGAGCACCCCGCGCAGCCACTGCGCCCGCCGTTCCTGGTTCATCCCGGCCGGCCCACCGCTCGAAAGATCACGGCCAGACCCTAGCGCCACTACCTAGCTAGCGCAACAACCTAGCCCGCGCCGGCCACTCCCCCGCGATCTTGCACTTTCGGCCCCCGTGACGCCCCTTTGGCCCGGCTTTGTCGGGGCGGTTAGTGCAAGATCGACGAGGTGGGTTGGTCCACGGGGCAGGCGTACGCCGTGCGGCCGCCCAGGGTCCAGCGACGCACCGGGGCGCCGCAGCGCCGGCACGCCTCCCGCTTGTAGACCCACCGCTCGTCGGGCGCGGCCGGGTCGCTCACGACCTGCCCGGCGTCCCGGCCCAGCGCCAGGTGACGCACCGCCAGCTCCCAGAGCCGCCGCGCGGTCTGCGGCCCGACGCCGCGCGCGTCCGGGTCGACGCCGGCCAGGAAGAGCAGTTCGGCCCGCCACGCGTTGCCGATGCCCGCCCAGACGGACTGGTCGAGCACCGCCGCCCCGACGGCCCCGCCCGCGGCGACCAGCCGGCGTACCGCCTCGTCGGCGTCCGCGTCGGCCCGCAGCGGGTCCGGGCCCAGCGAGGCCCGCAGCGCCCGCTCGCCGTCGGCCGGGAGCGGTTCGCACCGGATCGGCGCGATCAGGTCGTACGCCACGGCGTCCGTGGCGAGCCGCAGCCGCACCCCCGCGCGGGGCGGCACGGCCGGGTCGTCGTACCGCAGCCAGAGGCCGCGCATGCCCAGGTGCACGTGCAGCACGGGGCGGTCGTCGACGTGGTACAGCAGGTGCTTGCCGTACGCCTCGACGGCCCGCAGCGTCCGGCCGGCGTACGGGCCGGGGTCGAAGCGGCCCTGCGGGCTGGACAGCCGCGGCACCCGGCCGGCGAGGTCGGCGTGCTGCTCCCGCGCGTACCGGTGGATGAGGTGGCCCTCGGGCATGGGCCCGGGTACCCGGCGCCCGTGTCCTCTTCACCCCCGGTGCCCGGGTTTCCGGCGCGTCATCGGGGAACTAAGGAGGCGACCCACCACCGATGTGCCCGGAGGGATGCGAGATGACCGTCGACCCGGACGACCCGCTGCGCGAACCGCCGGAGGCCGACGCCCTGGAGCAGCGCCAGCCGGTGGTGGACGACGCGCAGCAGGACGTCACCCCGACCACCCCGCCGGTGGAGGCCAGCGAGGCGGACGTCGCCGAGCAGGGCTCGCCGCCACCGGGCGAGCAGGACTCGTTGACCTGGCTGCCCGAGGACGCGAACCCGGCGGACGCCCTGGAGCAGCGCGAGGCGATCATCCCGGACGACGAGGACCACCGGGAGGAGTGAGTTCTACGCGGGCGGGGCGGGGGCCAGGGCGCGGCGGAGTTCCCGCTTGAGCACCTTGTGGCTGGGACCGATCGGCAGCGCGTCGACGTACCGGACCTGGCGCGGGTACTTGTGCCGGCCGAGGTGCTCCCGCGCCCAGTCGATCAGCTCCTGCTCGCTCGGCACGTCCGCCGCCGGGTCGGGCACCACGACGGCGCAGACCTCCTCGCCGTGGCGCGGGTCGGGCAGGCCGATCACCGCCACCTGGCCGACGGCCGGGTGCCGGGCGAGGGCCTCCTCCACCTCGCGCGGGTACACGTTGAAGCCGCCCCGGATGATCAGATCCTTCTTCCGGTCGACGATCGTGACGAACCCGTCGGCGTCCTTGCGGCCGAGGTCGCCGCTGCGGAACCACCCGTCCACCATGGCCTCGGCCGTGGCCTCGGGCCGGCCCAGGTAGCCGGCGAAGACGTTGTGACCCCGGATGACGATCTCGCCGAGTTCGCCGGCCGGGAGCAGCTCGATCCGGTCGTCCACGTCGGCGCGGGCGATCTCCACCTCGACACCCCAGATCGGGTGCCCGATGGTGCCGGCGCGCGTGCCGAAGTGCGGCTGGTTCGTGGTCGCCACCGGGGAGGTCTCCGACAGCCCGTACCCCTCGTAGACCGTCGTGTCGAACGCGGCGTGGAAGCGTTCCAGCACGGCCACCGGCAGCGACGCGCCGCCGGAGATGCACAGCCGCAGCCGGGGCAGCTCGCCGCGGCCGCGGGCCGCCTCCAGCAGCGCCACGTACATGGTGGGTACGCCGTGGAAGACGGTCACGCCCTCGCGCAGCATCACGTCGATGGCCTCCGGACCGGTGAACCGGGCCAGCAGGACCAGCGTCGCGCCGATGCGGAACGTGCCGTTCATCGCCACCGTCTGGCCGAAGCTGTGGAACAGCGGCAGGCAGCCGAGCACCACGTCGCTGCTGCGCGAGTCGTTGGCGTCGAAGACGTTGACGGCCGCGTTCATGACGAGGTTGACGTGGGTGAGGACGGCGCCCTTGGGCACCCCGGTGGTGCCGCTCGTGTAGAGGATCACCGCGGGATCCTCGGCCTGCCGCGTGACGTACGACGGCAGTGGCGGCACGGTCTCGCCGGCGTCCTCCAGGCGGGGCGCCGGAGCGCCCGGCACGGCCGGACCGACCGTCACGAGTCGTACGCCGGCCGCCTGCGCCGCCGCGGCGCCGAGGGCGAGCTGCGAGGTGTGGCAGACCAGCACGCTCGACCCGCTGTCGCGCAGCACGTGCGCGGCCTCGTCCGGGGTGAGCAGCAGGTGCACGGGCACCAGCACCGCGCCGGCGGCGAGCGTGCCGTAGTAGACGCGGGGGAAGTCGGCCACGTTCGGGGCGAGCAGGGCCACCGCGTCGCCCGGGGCGACGCCGAGCTCGCGCAGCCCGGCGGCGTAGCTGCGCGCCTCCAGCCACAGTTCGGCGTACGTCACCCGGATGTCGCCGTCGACGACGGCGACGGTGTCGGCGTGCCGGCGGGCCGACTCGGCCAGGACCATGGCCAGCGACAGCGCGGTCATCAGGCCACCTCCCGGTACAGGCGGCTGACGGTCTCGGCGACGCAGACCGGTTTGCCGCCCGCGTCGCTCTCCACGGTGACCGCCGCGACCACCTGGACGCCGCCGTCGACCGGGGAGACGTCGGCGAGCGTGGCGCTGGCCCGTACCCTGCTGCCGACCCGCACCGGCGCGGGGAAGCGCACCCGGTTGAGGCCGTAGTTGACCCCCATGCCGACGCCCCCGACCCGCCAGAGCCCGCCGACCAGGGCCGGCAGGAGCGACAGGGTGAGGTAGCCGTGCGCGACGGTGCCGCCGAACGGGCCGGCGGCGGCGCGCTCCGGGTCGACGTGGATCCACTGGTGGTCGTCGGTGGCGTCGGCGAACAGGTCGACCCGCTTCTGGTCGATCGGCAGCCACGGGCCGGGGCCCAGGGTCTCGCCGACCGCGCCGGCCAGCTCGTCGACGGAGGCGAACGTCCTCATGCCAGGTGCCCTCCCAGCTTGGTGTAGCCGCGCAGCAGGTCGCGGGAGATGATGAGCCGCTGCATCTCGTCGGTGCCCTCGAAGATCCGGTAGAGCCGGACCTGCCGGTACCACCGCTCGATCGGCAGCTCGCGGGTGTAGCCCATGCCGCCGTGGATCTGCAGGACCCGGTCGACGACGCGGTTGACCATGCCGGCGCCGTAGAGCTTCGCCATCGACGACGCGTGCCGCGGGTCCATGCCCTGGTCGACCGTCCAGGCGGCACGCAGGATGAGCCACCGGGCCGCCTCCAGCTCGGTCTCCGAGTCGGCGATCATCCACTGGATCGCCTGGTTCTCCCCGATCGGCCGGCCGAACGTCTCGCGGGTGTTGGCGTACGCGATGGCCATCCCGAGCGCGCGCTCGGCGATGCCGACGGCGTGCGACGGGATGGTGTAGCGACCCTTGCCGATCCACTCCATCCCGAGCGCGAAGCCCTGCCCCAGCTCGCCGAGGATGTTCCGCTCGGGCACCCGCACGTCGTCGAAGACCAGCGACGCCGGGCCGCCCTCGCCCATCGTCGGGATGAACTCCGAGCGCCACCCCATGTCCCGGTCCACGAGGAACGCGGTCGCGCCGCCGCGGCGGGCGCCCTTCTCCGGGTCGGTGACGGCGATGACGATGGCGAAGTCCGCCTCGTTGCCGCCCGTGATGAAGGTCTTCTCGCCGTTGAGCACCCAGTCACCGCCGTCGCGGCGCGCGCTGAGCCGGATGTTCGCGGCGTCCGAACCGGCGCCCGGCTCGGTGATGGCGAAGCAGCTCGACCGCTCGCCCTCGATGGTCGGCAGCAGGTACTCCCGCTTCTGCTCCTCGTTGCAGTAGAAGAGGATGTTGTCGGCCTCGCCGCCGAAGCGGAACGGCACGAACGAGCGGCCGATCTCGGTCCAGATCAGCGACTGGGTGACGGCCGGCAGGTCCATGCCGCCGTACTCCTCCGGCGTCGCGAGGCCCCAGAAGCCGAACTTGCGCGCCTTGAGCTGCAGCTCGCGCAGCTCCCCGCGGTCGAGGCCGGGCCGGTGCGCGCGCTCCCGCCGCAGCAGCTCCTGCTCCAGCGGCATGACCTCCCGGGCGATGAAGTCGCGGGCCGTGTCGCGGATGGCCCGCTGCTCGTCGGATAGCGCGAAGTCCATGGTTCCTCCGGGTGGTGGGTGGGGGCTTCCCCCTCGTCAGAAGGCGCTCACGCCGGTGAGCGCGCGGCCGATGAGGAGCTGTTGGATCTGGCTGGTGCCCTCGTAGAGGGTGGTGACGCGGGCGTCGCGGAGGTACCTGCCGACCGGGTACTCGTCGATGTAGCCGTACCCGCCGAAGATTTGCACGGCGTTGTTGGCGGCGCGCACGGCGGCCTCGCTGGCGAAGAGCTTGGCCATGGACGCCTCCGTGGCGTAGGGCTCGCCGCGGTCGAGGAGGTCGGCCACCTGCCAGACGAGCAGCCGCGCCGCGGCCGTGTCGACCGCGATGGCGGCGATCATCTGCTGCACGAGCTGGTGGCCGGCGATGGGCTTGCCGAACTGGGTGCGCTGCGCGGCGTACGCGACGGCGGCGTCCAGGCAGCCCTGGGCGATGCCGACGCAGCCGGCGGCGACCGACATCCGCCCCTTGGCGAGGGTGGCCATCGCCAGCCGGAAGCCCCCGCCCTCCTCGCCGAGGCGGGCGGAGTCGGGCACCCGTACGCCGTCGAAGCGCAGCTCACCGGTGGCCTGGCCGCGCAGGCCGAGCTTGCCGTGGATCTCCCGCCGGGCCAGCCCGGGGCTGTCGGTGGGCACGAGGAACGCCGTGATGCCCCGGTGACCGGGCCCGCCGGTGCGGGCGAAGACCAGCGCCACGTCGGCCGTGGTGCCGTTGGTGATGAACGTCTTCGTGCCGGTGAGCAGCCAGTCGCCGCCGTCGCGGACGGCACGGGTCGCCAGCGCCGCGGCGTCCGACCCGCTGTCGGGCTCGGTGAGCGCGAAGCAGCCCAGGGCCGCTCCCGAGCAGAGCCGCGGCAGCCAGTGGGCCCGTTGCTCGGCCGAGCCGTGCCGGGCGATCGACGCGGCGACCAGGCCGAGCGAGACGGAGACGATGCCCCGGACGGCCGAGTCGCCCCGACCCAGTTCCTCGAGCACCAGGCAGTACGTCAGGTGGTCGCCGCCGGAGCCGCCGTCGGACTCGGGGATGGTCAGGCCGAGGAAACCGAGGTCGCCGAGGAGCCCGACGATCGCCGGGTCGACCGACTCGCGCCGGTCCCACTCCGCCGCGTGCGGCCGCACCTCCCGGTCGACGAACTCGGCGGCGAGCCGGCGGACCGCCGCCTGTTCCGCGGAGAGACCCAGGTCCATGGAGATAAACTAGCGGTGCAAGTTAAATGAAGTCCAGACCCGCTGTGGCAGAGTTTCCGGCGGACCACCGGGCAGCCCGCCGACCTCGCGGACCGGCGGGACGGGCCCCGGCGGGGCACCGACCCGGCGACCGGCCGGCGGGGCACCGCCCAGGTGGCCGCCGACGGCGACACCGCGCCGGTCACCGTCACCGAGGGAAGGAGGACCGGATGCCCCGGCCGCGGCAGGCGCTGCTCAGCCGGCAGCGGATCGTCGAGGCCGCCGCCGCGCTGATCGACGCCGAGGGGCTGGAGGCCTTCTCGACCCGGCGGCTCGCCGCCGAACTCGGCGTACGTGGCCCCTCCCTCTACAACCACTTCGCCACCAAGGACGAGATCCTCGACGCGGTGGCCGACAGCATCACGGCGCAGGTGGACGTGTCGTTCTTCGGCCGGGTCGACTGGCGGGAGGCGCTGCGCCGGTGGGGACACTCGTACCGGGCCGCGCTCGCCGCGCACCCGAACATCGTGCCGTACCTGGCCCGCGGCCCGGGGCGCCGGCCGGCGGCGCTCGCCATGGCGGACGCCGTCTACGGCGGCCTGGTCGACGCCGGCTGGCCGCCGGCCCGGGCCACCCACATCGGGGCACTCATGCGCTACTTCGTGGCCGGGTCCGCGCTGGGGTCGTTCGCCCGCGGGTTCGTGGAGGACCCCGGCCTGTACGCCGAGCAGTACCCGCACCTCACGCAGGCGCACCGCCTCGCCGAGCACCAGCAGCAGGTGGACGAGGGCGCGTTCGCGCTCGGCCTCGACGCGCTCATCGACGGACTGTCGCGCACGTACGAGCGCCAGGTCGGGCCGCTGCCACCCCTCCCGCCGCCCGCGGAGGCGTACTAGGGTCCAAACTTGCAGCGCTAGTTTGGCGACGTACGTGAGGGGCGCCATGGATCTCGCACGGACCGACTTCTATCTCGACGGCCGCTGGGTCACCGCCTCCGGCGGCGAGACGATCCCGGTGCACAACCCCGCGACGGAGGAGGTCATCGCGGCCGTGCCGGCCGGCACGGCCGCCGACGTCGACCGGGCCGTGGCCGCCGCCCGGGCCGCCTTCGACGGCTGGGCCGCCACCCCACCGGCCGAGCGTGCCGCGTACCTGGACCGGCTGCACGCCGCCCTCTCGGCGCGGGCCGACGAGATCGCCCGCACCGTGGCCCTGGAACTGGGCGCGCCGCTGAAGCTCGCCACCCGCGTCCAGGCGGCCCTGCCGCTCACCGTGCTGCACAGCTACGTCGAGCTGGCCGCGCACCCGGCCACCGAGGAGACGGTCGGCAACTCCACCGTCGTCCGCGAGCCGGTCGGCGTGGTCGGCGCCATCACGCCGTGGAACTACCCGCTGCACCAGGTGGTCGCGAAGCTCGCCCCCGCCCTCGCGGCCGGCTGCACGGTGGTGCTCAAGCCGAGCGAACTCACCCCGCTGGTGTCGTACCTGCTCTTCGACGCGATCCACGAGGCCGGCCTCCCGCCGGGCGTGGTCAACCTGGTCACCGGCACCGGCCCGGTGGTCGGCGAGGCCATCGCCGCGCATCCGGACGTCGACATGGTCTCCTTCACCGGCTCCACGGCGACCGGCCGGCGGATCTCGCACCTCGCGGCGGACCGGATCGCCCGGGTGGCGCTCGAACTCGGCGGCAAGTCGGCGAACGTGGTCCTCGACGACGCCGACCTGGTCACCGCCGTGAAGGTCGGCGTCGGCAACGCGTTCCTCAACTCCGGTCAGACCTGCACCGCCTGGACCCGCATGCTCGTCCACCGCTCCCGGTACGACGAGGCGCTGGAGCTGGCCGCCAAGGTCGCCGCGGGCTACCGGCTCGGGGACCCGTTCGACCCGGCGACCCGGCTCGGCCCGCTCGTGTCCGCCGCGCAGCGGGAGCGGGTGCGCGGCCACGTCACCCGCGGCCTCGCCGACGGCGGCCGGTTGGTCGCCGGCGGTCCGGACGCCCCGGTGCCGGACCGGGGCTGGTACGTGGCGCCCACCGTGATCGCCGACGTCGACCCGGACAGCGCCCTGGCGCAGGAGGAGGTCTTCGGCCCGGTGCTCGCCGTGATCCCGGTGGACGACGACGACCACGCGGTGGCGGTGGCGAACAACTCCCGGTACGGCCTGGCCGGCGCGGTCTGGTCGGCGGACGAGGAACGCGCGGTGCGGGTGGCCCGGCGGATGCGCACCGGCGCCGTGGACGTCAACGGCGCGCCGTTCAACCCGCTCGCGCCGTTCGGCGGCTACAAGCAGTCCGGGATCGGCCGGGAGCTGGGCCGCCACGGGCTCGCCGAGTTCCTCCAGACCAAGTCGATCCAGCGGTGAGGGCGCTCGTCGTCCGCGGGGTGGGTGAGCGGCCGCGGGTCGAGGAGGTCGTTCTGCCCGCCCCGGGGTCGGACGAGGTCCGCGTGGCGGTCCGCGCCGCCGGGGTGTGCCACTCCGACCTGTCCATGGTGAACGGGACGCTCGCCGCGCCGTACCCGCTGGTGCTCGGGCACGAGGCGGCCGGCGTGGCCGTCGAGGTGGGCGCGGACGTCACCCGGGTGCGGCCGGGCGACCACGTGGTGCTGAACTGGGCGCCGCCCTGCCGGCGGTGCTGGTTCTGCGGCCACGGCGAGCCCTGGCTCTGCGAGCGGGGCGGGGCGCCCGCCGCGGCCCGGGGCGCCACGGCGGCCGGGGAACCCCTGCACGTGACGCTGGGCCTCGGCGCCCTGGCGCAGGAGGTGGTGGTGCCCCAGGCGGCGGTGATCCCGGTCCCGGCCGAGCTGCCGTTCGAGGCCGCGGCGCTGCTCGGCTGTGCGGTGCTCACCGGGGTCGGCGCGGTCCGCCGTACCGCCCGGGTGGCCGCCGGCGAGTCGGTCGTGGTGATCGGCCTGGGCGGTGTCGGCCTGGCGGTGGTGGGCGCGGCCCGGGCGGCCGGCGCCGACCCGGTGCTGGCCGTCGACGTCTCCCCCGCCAAGGCGGAGCTGGCGCTCGCGGCCGGCGCCACCGAGTTCCTGCTCTCCGGCGACTCGCTGAGCAGGGCGGTCCGCGAACGGACCGGGGGCCGGGGCGCCGACCACGCGGTCGAGTGCGTGGGGCGGGGCGGGACCATCCGCGCCGCGTGGCGGGCCGCCCGGCGGGGCGGGACGGTCACCGTGGTGGGCATGGGCGCCAAGGACGACGTCGTCCCGCTCGGCGCGCTGGAGATCTTCCACTCGGCCCGTACGCTGCGCGCCTCGGTCTACGGCTCGTCCGACCCGGACCGCGACGTGCCCGAACTGGCCCGGTCGGTGCTCGACGGCTCGCTCGACCTCGCCCCGCTGATCACCGACCGCACCGGTCTGGACGGCGCCACGGCGGCCCTGGACCGGATGGCGCGCGGCGAGGGCGCGCGCACGGTCGTGGTGCCCTGAGCCGGCCGTAGACGACCACGCGGGACGGCGGGCCCGGACGGGCGACCGGCACGCGGACGGGCCGGGGCCCCGGCGACCGGGCCGGTCCCGGCCGACGTGTGGTCGGGCCGGCGCTCGCGCCCCGTCCCATCCCGATACGCTCCGCAGATGATCAACTCTTGGACGGACCTCGACGACGCCGGGGTCGCGGTCGCCGCGGCGCGCGCCGGCGCGGACGTCGTCCGCAGCATGTACGGCCAGCGGCTGAGCCGCGTCGACAAGGGCGGCGGCGACTTCGCCACGGCCGCCGACGTGGCCGCGGAGCAGAGGATCGTCGAGGTCATCCGCGCCGCCCGGCCCGGGGACGCGGTGCTCGGCGAGGAGGGCGGCCGGCGGGGCGCGGCCGACGCGGCGCGCCGGTGGTTGGTGGATCCCCTGTGCGGCACGCTGAACTACGCCGTCGGCACCATGCTGGTGGCCGTCAACGTGACCCTGCCCGGCCGGGCCGCGGCGGTCGCCGACCCGTTCGCCGACGAGGTCTTCGTCACCGACGGCACGGCCGCCTGGCTGCGCCGCGACGGCGTCGACACACCGCTCGCGCCGTCGGCCGCCACCCGGCTGGTGGACGTCAACCTCGATCCGCCGTTCCCGGGCGCGCCCGCCTTCCGTGCCGTCGACCTGCTGGCCCACCCGGGGTTCGCGCGGTGGTTCCGACCCCGGGTCGTGTCGACGACG
Organism: Micromonospora globbae; assembly: GCF_036184225.1. Taxonomy (NCBI): domain Bacteria; kingdom Bacillati; phylum Actinomycetota; class Actinomycetes; order Micromonosporales; family Micromonosporaceae; genus Micromonospora; species Micromonospora globbae. The sequence goes on along the minus strand of NZ_CP108084.1, from coordinate 1,265,410 downwards.
CTCGCGTTGGCCTGGGTCGCGGCGGGCCGGCGCGCCGCGTACGTCACCGACGGCGACGACCTGTCCGCCAGCGTGCACTTCGCCGCCGGCATCGCGCTGTGCCGGGCCGCCGGGTGCGTGGTCACCGGCCTCGACGGCACCCCGGCCGGGCCGGGGGTCCGCGGCCTCGTGGCGGCCGGCGACGCCGAGACGCACGGCCGGCTCATGTCCCTGATCCAGGACCGGCGCTGACGCGCGTCCCGGCGGCGCTTCGGGCCCCGACCGGCACGTCCTGGTCCAGCGCCCGAGCGAGCTGGGTGCGCGACCGGATGCCGAGCCGGTGGAAGATGTTGCGCAGGTGGTGGTCGACGGTCCGGGTGGAGAGGAACATCCGGGCGGCGACCTCGCGGTTGGTGGCCCCCTCGGCGACCAGGCGGGCAATCCGCAGCTGCTGACCGGTGAGCAGCCGCGCGGCGGCCGGGTCGGGCGCGGCGACCGACTCCCCGGCCGCGCGCAGTTCGGCGGTGGCCTGGTCGGCCCAGGCGGTCGCGCCGAGCAGCGTGAACGTCTCCCACGCGTCGTGCAGGTGGTCCCGGGCGTCCCGGCGTCGGCGCGCCCGCCGCAGCTCACGGCCGAAGAGCAGGGCGGTGCGGGCGCGTTCGAAGGCGTCCGCGTCGGCCGGGTGCAGCCGCAACGCGTCGCGGAACCGTTCCTCGGCCTCGGCGCTGCCGCGGGGGGCGAGCAGCGCGTGGCAGCGGGCCGACAGTGCGCGCCGGGACGGGCTGGCCGTGCTGCTGGCCCAGCGGTCGAAGACCGCGAGCGCGGCGGCCGCCGCCGGCCGGTGCGGCAGGTGGGCGGCGGCCTCCACGAGGTACGGGGTGGCCATCACCTGCACGAGGACCTGCCCCCGGCCGGTGGCGGGGCGGGCCAGCTCGGCGAGCCGGGTCGCTGCGGCGGCGTGCCGGCCGGCGGTCAGGTCGAGCACCGCGAGCGCCCACTGTGCCAGCGCCCGGGGCCGGCGGTGCGGCGCCGGCTCGTCACGGATCTCGCGTAGCCGCCGCAGGCAGGTCTCCCGGTCGGCGCGTACCGCCGCGAGCACCGCGAGCAGCCCCAGGTGCACGTCGGCCGCGTTGACCTGTCCGGTGGCGCGCGCGACGCGCAGCCCCTCCCGGCAGCTCTCCGCCGCCGCCCGGTGCCGGCCCAGCCAGTACTCGGCCGTGGCCCGCAGCTCCAGCGCGCGGGGCAGTGCGGCGAGGTCGTGCGTGTCGCGGGCCAGCTCGACGGCGCGCTCGGCGAGACGGTGGGCCGCGCCGTCCACGGCCACCAGCAGGCCGGCCGACGCCGCCCAGGTCAGCGCGGCCGGCGTGAGCGCCTGCCCGGTGAGCTGGCCGCCGCGCACGACGACGCGGCGCAGGGCGGGACCGGCCTGTTCCAGGTCGCCCCGCAGCGTGGCGCCCACCCCGGCGAGGTAGGTGCTGGTCAGCTCGGTCGCGGGCGGATCTCCGGGGCGGGCGAGGGCGCGGGCCCGCCGGGCGAGGTCGGCGTAGCGGTACTGCTCGCCGGAGAAGCAGAGCACCTCGCCGGCCCGCGCCAGCGCGGTGAGCGCCAGCGCGCGGTCGGTGCCGGCCAGCGCGTCCGCCGCGGCGAGCAGCGCCCGCATGGCCGCCGGGGTCCGGCCACCGCGCAGTTCCATCTCGCCGCGGAGCAGGTCGGCCCGCCCGGCGACGGCCGGCGGCACCGGCCCGAGGCCGGCCAGCAGCAGCCGGGCCCGCCGGGCGTCGCCCGCACCCCAGGCGTACGCGGCGGCGCCGACCCGTCGCCGCGCGGCGCACACGGGGTCGTCGCTCAGCTCGGCGGCGCGCTCCAGGGCGGCGGACGCGCGGAGTCCGCCGTCGTGGCCGGCGGCCCGCTCCAGTTCGGTGGCGAGCCCCGGTTCGGGGCCGGCGGCGGCCGCCGCGAGGTGCAGTGCCCGGCCGAGCCGGTGGGCGGGGTCGTCCAGCACCCCGGCGAGGCGCCGGTGCGCGGCCCGGCGCGCGGCCAGCGGGGCGGCGTCCGCCACCACGGCCCGGGCGGCGGGGTGCGGGAACGTGACGCGGTGCGCCGCGACCCGGACCAGCCCGGCCAGCTCGGCGGGGGCGAGCGCGGCGATCGAGGTGCCGCTGGCGAGCGCGGCGCGGACGAGGGTGTCCGGCGCGCCGTCCTCGTCGAGCGCGGCGAGCAGGAGCACCCGCCGGGTGTCGCCGGGCAGTTCGTCGAGGCGGGACCGGTAGGCCCGTCCGAGCGCGCCGTCGGGCGGCGGGGCGTCCGGCGGCGGTTCGTCACCCCGGCACTGGGCGGGGCTGAGCCGGCCGGCGAGGTCGACGAGGGCCTGCGGGTTCCCGCGGGCGGCCGCGGCGAGCGCCGCGGCCACCGGAGGGATCGGCGGCTCGGGCAGCCGGTCGGCGAGGAGGGCGGCGCTCTCCCGCTCGGTCAGGGGGCCCAGCCGGTAGGTCGGCAGGCCGGCGGGGGGCGTGGCGGTCGTCGTGAGGATGACGGCGACCCGCTGCCGACGCAGCCGCCGGGCCACGAACGCGAGCGTCTCGGCGGTCGCGCGATCACCCCGGTCGACGTCGTCCACGGTGCACAGCAGCGGACGCTCCCGCGCCGCGGCGGCGAGCAGCCCCAGGACGGCCAGGCAGAGCGCGAGCCGGTGCTCGGGCGGGCAGCCCGCGCCGGCCAGTGCCCGGCGCAGCAGGTGCGCCTGCCGGCCCGGGAGGTCGCCGGCCCGGTCCAGCACGGGGTCGAGGAGGCGTTGCAGCCCGGCGTACGGCAGGGCCGCCTCCTCCGCGAGACCGGCCGCGGCGATGGCGGCGCATCCGTCGGCGTGCCGGTGGGCGTGGTCGAGCAGCGCGGTACGGCCCGATCCCGGCTCGCCGTGGAACACCAGCGCGCCGCCGCCGTCGGCCAAATCGCCGAGGAGCCGGCGGATCGCCCCGCACTCCTCATCCCGGCCCGGCAGCGCGGTTATTTGCACTGTTGATGCACTAACCATGCATCGAGTGTCACCTATGCGTAACGGGTTGGAAAGAGGCCGGGATGGCTCAGTTCTCGGCGACCTGGGCCAGCAGGGCGCCCACGGTGCGGGCCATCACGGCGCGGGCCGAGGCGGCGCTGAGCCCCAGGCCGTCGCGGAGCATGGACCAGGCCGGCCACATGCTCGCCGCCACGATCGCGTCGACCAGCTGCTTGCGCCCCCGGCCGGCCCGGGCCAGCTCGGCGGCGAAGAGGGTCTCGACCTCGTCGCGCACCCGGGCGATGTGCATGAGGCGGTTGCGGTGCAACTGCTCCGACACGGGCTCCCGCATCTGCGCCGCCCGCGCCGACGGCGCGATGAGCTGGAGCAGCCGGGCCCGCTGCCGGCAGTACGCCTCGATCCGCCTCGTCAGCGGCAACGCCGGCGAGATCGGCCGGTAGGCCTCGTCCTGCCGGCGGAGCACCTCCGCCCCGCTGGCCTCGAAGAGGGTCTCCATGTCCTTGAAGTTGGTCCAGAGCGTCCGCAGCGAGATCCCGGCCCGCTCGGCGATCCGCTCCCCGGTCGGCCGCAGGTCGCCCTCGGCGATGAGCGCGAGGTGCGCGTCGACGATCGCCGCACGGGTCCGTTCCGAGCGCAGCGTCCGCCCGTCGACCCGGCCCGGCGCGGCCGTCCCGCCCATCGGCTCCCGTCCCCTCACCACCGCCGCGACCCACCCGGCGACACCGGCGAGTCTAGACGCGCCATGATCAGCGGGTTCACGGCGGCGCACTCACCCATCGCCGCCCCGCTCACGGCACGGCTCCGCGCGGGCGCGCGCGCCGTGCGGCCCCGTCTTCACCACCCCCGGGGCGACCGCGTTCACGCGGACCGCCGGTGCGAGCGCCCTCGTCGGCCCGGCCGCCACCATCTCCGCGTACGCGGGGCCGCCCAGCGCGTCGACCGCCTCGGCGAGCGCCTCGGGACGCCGGGCGGTCAGGCCGACGCGGGCGCCCTCGGCCACCGGTCGCCGCGCGATGGCGGGGCCGATGCCGCGACTGGCACCGGTGGCGAGCGCGACCCGGCCGGCCAGCCGACGGGAATCTGCATCCACAGTGCAGATAGTAGGAGCCGCGTCCCGTACGGTCAACGACCACCGTGGATGCCGGCCGCACGCACCGCGGCCCGCCGGGCCGGGAGACGGACAGGGCGGGGCCCGGTCACGGCGGGTCGTGCCGTGACCGGGCCCGGTCGTCGGGTCAGGAGCCCGTCGGCACCCCGTTCGCGGGCGGCGCGACGGCCGGGGCGGTGTACTCGTTCACCGGCCCGTCACCCTCGTCGGTCTCGTACGCCGGCCCGAAGTAGCTCTGCACTCCCCCGCTCACCCGGGTCAGCCGCTCCCCTCCGTAGCCGGAGTGGTCGGTGGCGGAGAAGCGCAGCGGGGCGAGCCCGGGGCCCTGGAAGCCGCCCTTCTCCACCGCCTCGACGATGGACTCCCGGGTGAGGTCCTTGCCCGCGGCGAGCAGTGCCTGCACGAACAGGTAGCCGACCGCCATCCCGTAGACGGTGTTGCCGTTGAACCCCGCGTTCCCGTTGTACTCCTTGTTGATCCGGGTGAAGAGCTGGATCCACGGGTTGGCGGTGTCGTTCTGCATCGGCAGGTAGTTGACCCCGATCATGCCCTCCAGCAGCGGGGCGGCGTCACCGAGCTGCTTCGTCAGGGTCGCGTGGTCGGCGCCCACGTTGGAGACCAGCCACTGGGGCCGGAAGCCGAGCTTGGCGGCGGTGCCGATGGACAGCGCCGTGAAGCCGGGCACCGTGGCGAGGACGACGACCTGGCACCCGGCCGCCTTGAACGCGCCGATCTGCGGTCCCACGTTGGTGTTGCTGGTGACGTAGGTCTGCTTGACGGCCACCGCGCCGGCGCCGAGGATCTTCTCCACGCCGAGGAGGCTGTCCCGGCCGAAGTCGTCGTCCTGGCCGAGGAAGCAGACCTTCCGCCCGGCCAGGTTGGTCTTGATGTGGTGCGCCAGGATCTTGCCCTCGACGGTGTAGTCGGGGTTGAAGCCGAACGTCCCCGGATACTTGTCCGGCTGGTCCCAGCTGCGGCTGCCGGAGGCGACGAAGAGGTCGGGCACCCGGTTGGTCTTCAGGAAGTCGAGCACGCCCGTGTGCGTCGGCGTGCCGAGCCCGTTGAGGATCGCGAAGACCTTGTCCTGGAGGACCAGCTGGCGCACCACCTGCTGGGTGTTCGCCGGGTTGTAGCCGTCGTCCATGATCTTGTAGGTGATCTTGCGGCCGTGCACACCGCCGTTGGCGTTGACGTAGTCGAAGTACGCCTTGGTCGCCGGCGCGATCTCCGAGTAGCCGGCGGCGGCCGGGCCGGTGAGCGGCATGTGGGTGCCGACCACGATCTCGGTGTCGGTGACGCCGGGCACGTTCGCGCGCCCGGAGCCGGAGCCGCCGTCGTCGCCGCACGCGGCGGTGGCGGCGAGCAGAGCGATGGTGCTGGCGATCGCGAGACCGCGTCGTGCCATCCGGTGCATGGGAACACCGACCTTTCTCGCTGGGGGTTTGGTGGTGGGGGTGGGGCGCCCGGCCCGGGGGAAGGCCGGACCAGGAGCTAGGACCGGCGGGCCCGCCAGCGGGCGAGCACCGCGCGGCCGAGCCGGGACAGCAGGCCCTGCACGCCGCCGGGCGCGACGATCATGACGACGATCAGGGTGGTCCCGAAGATCGCCAGCGGGAGGTTCCCCTCCAGCCGCTGCGCCGCGGCCGGCGAGAGGGTGAACAGCTCGGTCACCGAGTGGCTGAGGTCGGGCAGGGCGACCAGCAGGACGGCGCCCCACACCGCCCCGGCCAGCCGCCCGAGCCCGCCGATCACCACGGCCATGAGCAGGAAGAGCGACAGGGTCATCGAGAACGCGCCGGGTGACACGCTCTGCGCCAGCACCGCGAGCAGCGCGCCGCCCAGGCCGGCGGTCGCGGCGCTGACCACGAAGGCGAGGACCTGGGTGCGGGCGACGTGGATGCCGGCGAGCCGGGCGGCCACCTCGTCGTCGCGCACCGCCCGGAACGTGCGGCCGTAGCGGCTGCCTACCAGGTTCGCGAGGAGCACCAGGGCGAGCAGGGTGGCCGCGCCGGCGACCCAGAGCTGCCACCGCTCGTAGGGGAAGTACGGGCCGAGCGCCAGCGGGGGTGGCTCGACCGGCACCGACAGCCCCTGCTCGCCGTTGAAGACGCCGTCGAAGGTGACCGCCAGCGCCGGCACCACGATGGCGACGGCCAGCGTGACCCCGGCCAGGTACGGGCCGCGCAACCGGGCGGCGGCCACGCCGACGACGGCGCCGACCGCGACCGTGGCGACGACCGCCGCGGCCAGCGAGACGGGCAGCAGCCAGCCGCCGGTGAGCCCCCGGTCGTAGAACGCGTTCTGGCAGAGGGCGACCGTGTAGGCGCCGGTGGCCATCAGCGCGCCGTGCCCCAGCGCGAGCTGGCCGTTGAGCCCGGTGAGCACGGTCAGCCCCGCGACGGCGCAGAGGTAGGCGGCCACCGTGGCGAGCTGGAAGTTGCGGAAGGGCTCGACGGCATAGCTCACCCCGACCAGGAGCAGCCCGGCGACCACCGCCACGGCGAGGTGACGCAGCAGCGTGCCGCCGCGACGGCGCGGCGCGCCCGGCCGTCCGGCGGCGCCGACGGGGGACTCCTGGGGCGGCGCGACCGCCCGGGTGGCGCTCACACCCGCCTCGCCGCGACCGTCGAGAAGAGCCCGCCGGGGCGCACCAGCAGCACCGCCAGCAGCAGGACCAGCACCGCGAGCGGGGTGAGGTCGCTGCCGGCGTAGCCGCTGACGTACGAGAGCAGCAGGCCGACCGCCAGACCGCCCACCACCGCCCCTGGTGGACTGTCCAACCCGCCGACCACCGCCGCGGTGAACGCCGAGACGAACACGAGATCCATGGCGTGCGGGTGCAGGCCCAGCTCGGTCGGGATGACCAGCATGGCGGCCAGCGCGCCGACGCCGGAGGCGAGCGCCCACCCGAGGGTGAGCATCCCGCCGACGTTCACCCCGAGCAGGCGCGACACCTCGGGGGCGAACGCCGCCGCGCGCATCCGCAGGCCGACCGCGGTCCGGGCGAAGATCCAGGCGAGCGCGCTGACGACCACCCCGACCGCGGCGAAGACGAACAGGTCGTACGGGGAGAGCACCGTGAGCCCGCCCACCGTGAACGCGCTGCGGGAGAAGGGCACCTCGGCGGGCCGGAACTGGCTGCCGTAGATCATGCCGAGCACGGCCTGGATCAGCAGCACCAGCCCGAGCGCGACGATCACCGGGTTGAGCGGCGACGCGTGGTTCACGTGGCGCATCACCACCCGGTCGACCACGGCGCCGAGCAGCAGCCCGGCGGCGAGGGCCGCCAGGAAGCCCAGCCAGTAGGAGCCGGTCGCCGCGGTGACGCTGTAGGCGACGTACGCGGCGGCGACGGCCATCGCCCCCTGGGCGAAGTTGACGACGCGCGCGGCACGCCAGATCAGCACCAGCGCGAGCGCGAACGCGGCATAGACCGCTCCCCGGGACAGGCCGTCCAGGGTGAGGAAGATGAAGCGGTCCACGGTGCTCCCTCCGGGGATGGTCAGAAACCGAGGTAGGCGTGCCGCAGGTCGGCGTCGTCGCGCAGCTCGGCCGCCGGGGCGGTGGCGGCCACCCGCCCCAGGGACATCACCACGCCCTGGTCGGCGACCGAGAGCGCGCTGCGCACGTTCTGCTCCACGAGCAGCACCGCGAGGCCCGTCCGGTCGCGCAACTGCCGCAGCAGAGCCATGATCTGGGCGACCACCCGGGGCGCGAGGCCCAGCGACGGCTCGTCGAGCAGCAGCAGCCGGGGCCGACCGACCAGCGCCCGGCCGAGCGCGAGCATCTGCCGCTCCCCGCCGGAGAGCTGATGGCCGAGGTGCCGCCGGCGGCGGGCCAGCGGCTCGAAGAGCTGGTAGACCTCGTCGAGCGCCCGGGCGGCGTCGGCCCGGTCACGCCGCCACAGCCCGCCGAGGCGCAGGTTCTCGTCCACGCTGAGTTCGCCGATCACCCCGCGTCCCTCCGGCACGTGCGCCATGCCCCGCCGCACGAGCTGCTCCACCGGCGTACCGCGCAGGTCCTCCCCGGCCAGCTCGATCCGGCCGGCGAGGGGGCGCAGCATGCCCGAGACGGCGCGCAGCAGGGTCGTCTTGCCGGCGCCGTTGGCCCCGACCACCGCCGAGATCGAGCCGGGCGCGACGGTGAGGTCGACGTCGTGCAGCACCGGTGCGGCACCGTAGCCCGCCGAGAGGCCGCGCACCACGAGCAGCCCACCCAATTCGCTCATGCCGCCGCCTCCCTCCGGTCGGCGACGGCACGAGACTCAACCGCACTCCACCCGATGATTCGCTCGCACGGCTCGCTCATGCCGCCGCCTTCCTCCGGTCGGCGACGGCACGAGACTCAACCGCACTCCACCCGATGATTCGCTCGCACGGCTCGCTCATGCCGCCGCCTCGTCGACCTCGGCGCCGAGGTACGCGTCGGTGACGGCCGGGTCGTCGCGGACGTCGTCGGGCGTGCCGGCGGCGATCACCCTGCCGAAGTCCAGCACCACGATCTCGTCGCAGACCGCCATCACCAGGTCCATGTGGTGCTCGACCAGCAGGACCGCGCACGGGTCGGTCTCGCGGCGCGGCAACCGCCGGATCAGCTCGGCCAGCTCGGCGATGTCCTCGGCGCCGAGGCCGCCGGCGGGTTCGTCGAGCAGGAGCAACCGGGGCCGGGCGGCGAGCGCGCGGGCCAGGGCGACCCGCTGGCGTACGGCGAACGGGAGCGTGCCCGGCGCGGCGTCGGCGTGCCCGGCGATGCCCAGCCCGTCCAGGACGTCGAGGGCCTCGCGCCGCAACCGCTCCTCGTCCCGGTCGCTGCGGGGCAGCCCGAGCAGCGCCGGAAGGAAACCGGCCCGTGCGGTGTGCGTGGCGCCGGCCATCACGTTCTCCAGCACGGTGAGCCCCGCGAAGAGCCCGGTGCCCTGCAGCGTCCGGGCGATGCCCAGCCGCGTCAAGCGGTGCGGCCGGGGCCGCAGCGGCCGGCCGTCCAGGGTGAGCGAACCCGAGTCCGGCGTGATGAAGCCGCAGATCACGTTGAACAGGGTGGTCTTGCCGGCGCCGTTGGGGCCGATCACACCCACGACCCGGCCGGGAGGCACCCGCAGCGAGACGTCGTCGAGGGCGGTGAGGCCTCCGAAACGCACCCCGATGTGGTGCAGTGCGAGCCCTTGCTCCATCACCGGTCCCTCGGGTCGTGGCGGAGTTATTTACACTCGCAGTGTACGTTTCTCGGATTCCGCGTCAATACCTTCGATGTCTCGGCTCGGGCACGACGGCGCAGGGTGGGGCGGCCGCGACCGCGGCCGCCCCACCCGTCGGCGGTCAGGCGCTCGGGCAGGTGTTGCGGTACTCCTCGATCGCCAGGCCGCTGGGGCCCGGGCAGAGGAACTGCTCGTTAGCGGGTGTCGTTGTCGACGAAGCGCTTCAGCCAGGCGACCATCTGCCGGGCGGTGGGCGTGTTGACCGTCTGCGGGAAGAAGTGGCTGGCGTTGTTGAGCTCCAGGTACGCCTTCTCCGCCGAGGCCGGGATGCTCGTGTAGAACGGGATCGAGTGGCTGGCGACCGGGGCCACGGTGTCCGACTCGCCGCCGATGATGAGCGTCGGCACCTGGAGCGTGTTCCAGGTCTTGTCCGTGTTCCACGGCGCGAGCGGCACGGCGGCCTGCAACGAGGGGCGCAGCGCGGCCGCCTCCAGGCTGCCGCCGCCGCCCATCGAGTGGCCGGCCACGGCGAGCCGGCTGCCGTCGATCCGGCCGCGCACCGAACTCCGCTCCACCAGGTAGTCGAGCGCGGCCAGCAGTTGCCGGCCGCGGCTGTCCGGCTGGTCGAGCCGGGTGTTGGTCTCGATGCCGATCACCACGAAGCCGTGCGAGGCGACGCGCGGGCCGAGCCAGTCGATGCTGGACCACGAGGCCGTGAACCCCGGCGAGATGGCGATGGCCCCGAACGTGCCCTGGCTCGTGTCGGTCGGGTAGTAGATCACCCCGCCGCCGAAGCCGGTGACGCTCAGCGAGGAGACGGTCTGGGACGCCGTGGCGAAGGGGCCGCGGCTGGCCTCCAGCAGGGCGACCGTCGGGGCCGGACCCCGCTCGTACGGGTTGTCGGCGGCCTGCGCGGCGCCCGGCGACGCGGCGAGCGCGCCGCCGGCGACCAGGACGGCGGCCGTCACCGCCCGTGCGACGCGGGTGAGACGTGGACGGGTACGGGTGGTGGTTGGTGTGGACACGTCGGGAACTCCCTAGCGGTGGGGGATGTATCGACGTGCATCAGTCTTCGGCGGATCGCGGGCGCCCCGCATCGGTGAAATCACCGGTCCCCGGCCCGACGGACCGGGCGCCTCCACGGGTCCGGGGTGGCGGTCAGCGCACGGTGGTGGGGGCGCCGAACCGCACCGGCACGCCCGGGGACCACAGGACGCTCACCGGCGCCGACGCCGACACGTCCAGACCGGCCGCGCCCACCAGGTGGTCGTCGAGGTGCACCAGCTCCGCCCGGTGCAGCGGCCAGCGCGGGTGGACGTTGGGCAGGTGCAGCGTGCGCCCGAACGCGCGGGTGTGCAGGCCCCAGCGGGCGGTGAGGAAGTGGTCGAGCGGGCTCGGCTCGGTGATCGCCTGGCCGACGCGTACGGTGAGCGCGCTGCGCGTGCCGCGAGGGCCGGGCCACCGCCGGCGGCAGGTGTAGGTGCACAGGTCACCGTCACGGCGCAGGCGCATCCGCGACCAGAGGTACGGCAGCCGCAGGCTGGCGCGCGCCGCGAGGACGGGCAGGAGCCGGGCCGCGTCGAGGGAGCGGAACACGACGGCCCGCCGGCCGGCGGTGTCGACGCTGTACACCCTCACGTTGGTCTCGCAGAACGTGCCCAGGTAGGGCAGGCCGGGGCCGGCGAGCGGGCCGAGCCGCACCATGCGGAACGCGACAAGACCGACGTACGTGCGGCCGTCGAGCACGTCCGGCCGGGTTCCGGGCGGCAGCAGCGGCGCCACCACCTCCGGGTCCACGGCCCAGTGCAGGAACGCGAGGTACTGCCACCGCTGCACGAGAACCGGCCGGCGGACGGGCCGGACGGCCTCCGCCGTCACCGCCTCGGCGTCCATCCGGGCATTGTCGCCCGGTTCGTGGCCGGCGCCCCGCCGGGACCGGCCGGCGTGTCGGCCAGGCGCTCCGCCGGGGCCGGCCGGCGTGTCGGCCGGGCGCTCCCTCCGGGTCGCCCGGACGGCGCGTCGACCCCCGCCCGGGTGGGCCCGGCCGTTTCCGGCGCGCCGCCGCCCGGGCCCTCGGTAGCGTGGCAGGTGGCCCGAGACCGGTCGCGGCGCCCGCGCACCAGAGGAGGCAGACGCGGTGACGTCGAGTCCGCTCCCCCGCATCCTGCGCCGGCGCGGCGAGCCCGAGCATCCGACCTTCCTGGAGCTCTTCTTCGACCTGGTCTACATCTTCATGCTCTCCCGGATCTCGGCCGGACTGGCCGACGACCTCACCGTCCCGGGCGTCACCACGGCCGCGATCCTGCTGGCGGCGGCCTGGTGGGTGTGGGTGCTGACCGCCTGGCTCACCGACCTGTTCAATCCGCGCCTGCCGATCATCCAGGCGACCGTCCTGGTGGTCATGTTCGGCGCCCTGCTGATGGCGATCGCCGTGCCGCACGCCTCCGACGACTACGCGTGGCTCTTCGTCGCGGCGTACTTCGCCATCCACGTCGCCCGTGACGTCGTGCTCATCCCCGGCACGCGGGTGAACCCCGCCATCCAGGCCCGCAGCATCCGCGTGTTCTTCTGGTTCGGCGTCACCGCCGCGCCGTGGGTGGCCGGGGCGTTCGTGGACGGGACGGCCCGGCTCGTCCTCTGGGGGCTCGCGGTCGCTGTCGACCTCGGCTCGGCGCGGATCGGCTGGCCGACGCCCCGGCTGGGCCGCACCGACCTGGCCAGCCAGATCTTCACCGGGTCGCACCTGTCCGAGCGGCACCGGGAGATCTACATCGTCGCGGTCGGCGAGCTGATCCTCTCCGTCGGCACCGGGCTCGCCGCCAGCGACTTCGAGGCGGCCCGGGTCGCGGCCAGCGCGGTCGCGTTCGCCGCGGGCGTCCTCCTCTTCCAGCTCTACTTCCACCGGGTGCGGCAGCTCCTGGCGCCGCGCACCGTCACGAGCGTGGAGCGGGTGCGGCCCGGCACCGCCGCCTCGTACAGCCACCTCACGATGGTGGGCGGGGTGCTGCTCGTCTCGACCGGCGTCTCGCTCGTGATCGAGCGACCCCTCGGCGCCACCCCCGTCGCCTGGCTGCTGGTCCTCCTCGGTGGGCCGGCGTTGTTCCTGTTCGGGAGCTGCCTCTTCGACGCCGTGGTGACCGGCCGACCGCTGTGGTCACGGGCCCTGGGCGTGGTGCTGCTCGCCGCCCTCGCGCCGGCGGCGGCCCCGCTGCCGCCGCTGGCCGTCCTCCTGCTGGCGAACGTGGTGCTGCTGGTGATCCTCGTCGGCGAGACGGCCGCCCCGCGCTCGCGCATGGTCCGCGTCCCGACCGGTTGAGGCGGCCGGTCAGGCGTGCCCCGGCGGCGCCGGTACGCGGGCGTGCAGCCGGGTGCTCACCAGGTTCGCCGCGGCGATCATCGCGAGGATGCCCGTGGCGAGCAGCGCCACCATGACCGGCGGCAGCACGGCCGACGCCGGCGCCGCCGCGCCCAGCAGCACGAGGCCGGCGACCCGGGAGCGCGAGACCCGGCCGAACACGGTGTAGTCGAGCAGCCCGCGGCCGACCAGGAACAGCGCCGGCCCACCGAGGATGACCGCGGCCCAGGACGGCGGAGTGTCGCCGAACGGGCGCACCACGACGAGCTGGCTGGTGACGGCCGCGCCCCCGATGCCCGCCACCATGATCAGGTGGGTGACCGCGGCGGACTGGGTGAGCAGCGACGGGTTTCTCGAGCGGCCGATCGCCTCGGTCAGCAGCTCGCCGGCCCGGTAGATGTAGATCCGCCACATCAGCACCACCGTGGTGAACACCACCGCGAGGGCCCACCCGCGGTCCAGGGTGTAGGCGCCCTGCGTGTACGTCGTCCCGCTGACGAGGACCGCCACGCCGAGCGCGACGATGACGAACTGCCGGTACCGCTCGGCCACCCGCTCGCCGACGAGCCGCCACTCGGCGGCCTGGGAGCGTCCGAGCCGCGGCACCGGCCAGCCGAGCGTGGCCGCTGTGTACTCGACGGTGACGGCGAGCGCCCAGAGCACCAGCCGCGCCGTGCCGTGGACCAGCGCCCCGGCGATCCAGCCGACACCGGCGAGCGCCTCCCAGAAGGCGACCCGGCTGCTGCGGCGCGGCTCGGCCGTGTCCCGCGCGAACGACAGGTAGTACGCGCTGGATCCGAGATGGATGGCGAGGTAGGTGACCGCGAAGAGGAGGCCCCGCTCGCCGTACGCCTCGGGCACGGCGGCGGCGAGGAGCAGGCTGGCCGCGGCCACGCCGACGACCTGCACCTGCACCACCGGGCGGTTCAGGTCGATCGTGTCGGCCGCCCACGTGGTCAACGCCCAGACCAGGGTGAAGGCGAAGAGCAGCACCAGCGTCCGGGCCGTACCGCTCCAGGTCAGGTCGGCGGCGAGCGTCTTGGTGAGGGAGACCAGCGCGAAGACGTAGACCAGGTCGAAGAAGAGTTCCAGGAAGGCGGGGCGGCCCCGGTCCCGGCGGGTCGCACGGGCCGCCTCGGCGCCACCCTCCGCCGCCATCGCCATCGCGTGTCACCCGGCCCCGCCGCACCGCCGTCTCCCCGGAGGTTACGGGTCACGGTGCGCGACCGCCCATAGCATCGAGTTCTTACAGGCGTATAGCCGGGATCTTTCATGCATCGGTCGGACTATTGCGACGGCATGTCGGTCGCTGGCATGATGGCCGTCAATTCCCTCCGACCCCCGAAGGAGCGGTTGTCATGGCGCTCACCCGGCGCACCCTGATCGGCTCCGTGGCGGCGGGATCCGCGCTCGCCGCTCTCCCGGAGCTGGCCGCACCCACCCCCGCCGCGGCGGCCAGCCCGCCCGGCGACGTCGTCGGCAAGATCACCGTCGGCTACCAGGGCTGGTTCAGCTGCCCGGGCGACGGCGCCCCGATCGGCGGCTGGTGGCACTGGAGCCGCGACCGCTTCCAGCCCCCGTCGCCGGCGAACACCACGATCGTCTCCTGGCCCGACATGCGGGAGTACGCGCACGGCTACACCACCGCGTACCCGAACCTCGGCAACGGCCAGCCGGCCCAGCTCTTCTCCTCCTACGACCAGCAGACCGTCGACACGCACTTCCGGTGGATGCAGGAGCACGGCTGCGACACCGCGGCGTTGCAGCGGTTCAACCCGTTCGGCGACGAGGGGCCGACCCGCGACGCCATGGCCGTGAAGGTGCGCGGCGCGGCGGAGCGGTTCGGCCGCAAGTTCTACATCATGTACGACGTCACGGGCTGGACGTCGATGCAGTCGCAGATCAAGCAGGACTGGACGACGAAGATGTCGGCGCACACCGCCTCACCGGCGTACGCCCGGCAGAACGGCCGCCCCGTGGTGTGCGTCTGGGGCTTCGGCTTCAACGACGACGGGCGCCCGTTCGCGCCCGAACCCTGCCTCGACGTGGTCCAGTGGTTCAAGGCCCAGGGCTGCTACGTCATCGGCGGCGTGCCCACCTACTGGCGGGAGGGCATCAACGACTCCCGGCCCGGCTTCGGCGCCGTCTACCGCGCCTTCCACATGATCTCGCCGTGGATGGTGGGGCGCACCGGCACGCTCGACGGCCTGGACTGGTTCTACACCAACGTCAACGTGCCCGATCTCGCCGACTGCGCGGCGCACGGCATCGACTACCAGCCGTGCGTCATGCCCGGCGACCTGTCGGCCGGGCACCGCCGGCACGGCGACTTCTACTGGCGGCACCTCTACAACATGGTCCGCCTCGGCGCGCAGGGCCTCTACGTGTCGATGTTCGACGAGTTCAACGAGGGCAACCAGATCGCGAAGACCTCCGAGACGCAGGCGACCACACCGGCGGGCGCGGGCATCCGCGCCCTCGACGAGGACGGCACCGCCTGCTCGGCCGACTACTACCTGCGCATCACGGCGGACGGCGGTCGGATGCTCAAGGGGCAGCTCCCGCTCACTCCCGTCCGGCCCACGCCGCCGGTCCCCAGCGGCGGCCAGCCCCCGGGCGGCAACCTGGCCGCCGGCCGGCCGGCGACGGCGAGCAGCCAGAACGGGCCGTACGTCGCCGGCAACGCCGTCGACGGCGACCGGGGCAGCTACTGGGAGGCCGCGGCCAACGCGTTCCCCCAGTGGTGGCAGGTCGACCTCGGCGCGGCCCACCCGGTGAACCGCCTCGTGCTGGCCCTGCCCGCCGGGTGGGAGGCACGCACCCAGACGATCTCCGTGCAGGGCAGCGCCGACGGCGCCACCTTCACGACGGTCGCCGCACCGGCCGGCGTCCGGTTCGACCCGGCGACGGGCAACACCGCCACCCTCACGCTGCCGGCCACCTCGGTCCGCCACGTCCGGGTGACGATCACCGGGAACACGGCGTGGCCGGCGGCGCAGCTCGCGCACGTCGAGGTGTACGCGGCCACCGGCTCCACCACCCCGCCGACGCCGCCGACCGGCCTCACGGTGACCGGGCGCACCGCCACCAGCGTGTCGCTGTCCTGGAACGCCTCCACCGGCGGTGTGGCCGGCTACCAGGTCCGCCAGGGCGGGCAGACGGTCGCCTCGGTCAGCGGAACCGCCGCGACCGTCACCGGTCTGAGTCCAGCCACCACGTACACCTTCACGGTCGTGGCGGTCGACGCCGCCGGCACCCCGTCCGCGCCGTCCAACGCGGTCACCGTGACCACCGACGCCCCGCCGCGGACCGACCTGGCGCGGGGCCGGCCGACCGCGCAGAGCAGCCAGACCCAGACGTACGCGAGCGCGCACGTCGTCGACGGCGACCCGCACAGCTACTGGGAGAGCGCCAACGGCGCCTTCCCCCAGTGGGTGCAGGTCGACCTCGGCGCGACCGTCGCGATCGGCCGCGTCGTGCTCCGCCTGCCCCCGTCGCCCGCCTGGTCGGCCCGGACGCAGACCCTCTCGGTGCAGGGCAGCACGGACGGCGCCGGCTGGAGCACGATCGTCCCCTCCGCGGGCCGGCGCTTCGACCCGGCCGCCGGCAACGAGGTGACGCTGACGTTCGCGGCCACCTCGACCCGGTACGTGCGGATCCACGTCACCGGCAACACCGGATGGCCCGCCGGCCAGCTCTCCCAGCTCGAGGTCTACGCCTCCTGACCCCCGGCCGCCGGCACGCCGGCCGCCGGGCGCACCACACACCACCGACCAGAGATGAGCCGCCCATGAACCGGACCCACCGCGCGGTACGGCCGCGCACCCGCGCGCGACGCCGGGCCGTCGCCGCCGTGACGGCGCTGGCCACCGCGCTCGGCGTCCTCGCCGGCGCACCCGCCGGGGCCGCCACGCGCGGCGCCGACCCCGACGGCCACAGCGACGCCCGCCCCGTGGTGACCCGGGCCGCCCTCGATCCGGCGCTGGTCGCCGGCCGGGGTGCGCGGGTCGCCTTCGAAGAGCAGGAGGCGGAGAACGCGGCCACGAACGGCGAGGTCATCGGCCCGGACCGGACCGCGTACACGCTCCCCTCGGAGGCCTCCGGCCGGCGGGCCGTCCGGTTGACCCCCGGCCGGTACGTCGAGTTCACGCTCCCCGCCGCGGCCAACGCGATCACCGTCCGGTACAGCATTCCCGACGCGCCCGGGGGCGGCGGCATCACGGCGCCGCTGGACGTGTCGGCGAACGGCAAGCGGATCCGGACCATGACGCTCACGTCGCAGTACGCGTGGCTCTACAACCAGTACCCGTTCACCAACGACCCGGACGCCGACCTGCTGCACCCCGACTGGTGGATCACCGAGTGCTCCTGCGTCCCCGCCCAGACCACCCCGTACCCCAGCATCCAGAAGCCGTTCCGGCCCAGCCACTTCTACGACGAGCAGCGCCTGCTGCTCGGCCGCACGTACCGGGCCGGTGACCGGATCCGGCTCACCGCGCCGAGCCGCACCAACGCCGCCTGGACCGTCATCGACCTGCTCGACTCCGAACTCGTCGGCCCGCCGCGGATCCGGTCCCGCGCCGCGAACGTGCTGGCCTTCGGCGCCGACCCGACCGGGCGGCGGGACTCCGCCCCCGCGATCGAGCGGGCCATCGTCGCCGCCCGGCGCACCGGGCTGCCCGTCTACCTGCCGCCGGGCACCTACCAGGTGAACCGGCACATCATCGTGGACGACGTGACGATCGAGGGGGCCGGCAACTGGTACACGATCGTCAGGGGCCGCGAGGTGGCGTTGCCCGAGCCGGCGCCGGACGGGTCGGTGCACACGGGCGTCGGCTTCTACGGCCGGGACGCGGCCGACGGCGGCAGCCGCAACGTCCACCTGTCCGGCTTCGCCATCGAGGGCGACGTCCGCGAGCGCGTCGACACCGACCAGGTCAACGGCATCGGCGGTGCCATGAGCGACTCGACGATCGACGGGCTCCACCTGCGCCACACCAAGGTGGGCATGTGGTTCGACGGGCCGATGCGCAACGTCCGCATCACCAACAACATCATCGTCGACCAGATCGCCGACGCGCTCAACTTCCACACCGGCGTGACCGACTCGCTCGTGGCCCACAACTTCGTCCGCAACACCGGCGACGACGGCCTCGCGATGTGGTCGGAGACGACCGCCAACGCGCGCAACACGTTCGCCCGCAACACCGTGCAGTCGCCGGTGCTCGCCAACGGCATCGCCGTCTACGGGGGCGCCGACAACACCGTCTCCGGCAACCTGATCGCCGACCCCGTGCGGGAGGGCAGCGGCATCCAGGTCGGGTCGCGCTTCGGTGCCGAACCGTTCACCGGGCACCTGCGCATCAGCGACAACACCGTCGCCCGTGCCGGCACGTACGAGCTGAACTGGAACATCGGCCTCGGCGCCATCTGGTTCTACGCCCTCGACCGCAGCATCGACGCCCGCGTCGACGTGGTCGGCGACGCGTACCTCGACAGCACCTACAACGCGATCATGCTGGTCAGCGAGTGGGCGGTGAAGGACCTGTACTCGATCAGCAACGTCCACTTCCGCGACATCCGCGTGGACGGCACCGGCACCTCGGTCGTGAGCGCCCGCACGGCGGGCGCCGCGTCCTTCCGCAACGTCGACGCGCGCAACGTCGGCGCGGTCGGCGTGAACAACTGCGGGTCGTTCCACTTCACCCCGGAAGGCTCCGAGTTCCGCCTCACCGACCTCGGGGGCAACGACGGGGGCTGGCTCGCCGACTGGCAGCTGCCCAACACGATCACCTGCGACGACCGCCCGCCGGTCGTACCGCCCCCACCGCCGTCCCGGTGGTGAGGTCGGGCGCCGCCGGCACCTCCGGGCGCCGGCGGCGCCCCGGCAGAACGCCGTCCGTGGGCTGCCCCCACCGGTCACGGCGACCGCCCACCGCACGCTGCGTGGCGGCCCGCGCGCTACTCCGGCACGCTCGGGCCCAGCAACCGGATCTCCTCGATGTCCAGGGCCGCCTGGAGTTCACGCAGCACGACGTCGTCGATCTCGTTGGCGTCCCGCATCCGGGTGATCTCCCGGCGTTTGTGCTCGAGCACGCCCAGCCGCAGCTGGCGCTCGATCTCCCGGGCGCGCGGCGCGCCCTCCTCGCTCTCGGCGGCCCGGATGTCGGCCAGGAGCGCCTCGTAGTCGGTCCGGACGCGGCTCACCACGTCCTCGTCGGCGCCGACCTCGGCCGCGATGTCGGGCAGGGCCGCCAGGCCCGCCTGCCCGGCGCGCACGCGGGCCCGCCGCGCCTCGTCGACGCGCTGCTGGTCGCCCATCAGGCCGGCCCACCGCACGATCAGCGGCAGGGTGGTGCCCTGCACGAGCATGATCGACAAGATCGCCACTGCGGTGCAGAAGATGATGAGGTCGCGCTCCTCGACGGGGTGGCCGTCCGCGTGCAGGGGCACCGCCAGCGCCGCGGCGAGCGAGACCGCGCCGCGGAAGCCGGTCCAGCTCGCGACCAGGCGGACCCGCCACGTCGCCCGGGCCGCACGTTGGGCGCTGCGGCGGTCGACCGCCCGGTAGACGTAGGCGAAGAGCATGATCCAGGCCGTCCGGGTCAGCACCACCACCAGCGTCACCACCGCGGCGATGACCACGGCGCGGCCGATCGAGACGCTGGTGACGCTGCGGACCGCGCGGGGGATCTGCGTGCCGAGCAGCACGAAGAGACCACCGTTGATCAGGAACGTGGACAGCTCCCAGAAGTCGAACGCCAGCACCCGGGAGCGGGCCCGGATCACGCGCGGACCGGCGTAGGAGAGGACGAGCCCGGCCACCACCACCGCCAGTACGCCGCTGGCGTGCACGCTGTCGGCGAGGAGGAACGCCGCGAACGGGGTCAGCACGCTGAGCGCGCCCTCGGGCAGCGGGTCGTCGATGCGGCGGCGCACCAGCACCACGAGACCGCTCACCACGAGTCCGGCGGCGATGCCGCCGAGGAACGAGAGGGCGACCTCCCCGGTGAGTTCGAGCGGCCCCGGCACGGAACCGCTGGCGAGCAGGCCGAGCGTGACGGAGAAGAGCACGAGCGCCGTACCGTCGTTGATCAGGCTCTCGGCGTGCAGGGTGGTGAGGAGCCGCCGGGGCATCCGCTTGGCCAGGCCGGAGACGGCCGCCGCGTCGGTCGGGGCGAGCACGGCGCCGAGCACCCAGGCCGGCGCCGGGTCGACGCCGAACGCCTGGGCGGTCAGCGACACGGTGACCATCGTGAGCACCACCAGCACCACCGCGAGCAGGCCGATGATCAGCAGGTTGGCGCGGATCTCCCGCAGGCTCGTGGTGAGCGCCTCCCGGTAGAGGATGGCCGGCAGGAACAGCAGCAGCACCACCTCGGGTTCCAGTTGCACGTGCGACAGCGGCGGGAGCAGCCCCAGCAGGGCGCCCATGCCGATGAGCAGGACCGGCGGCGCCACCCGGTAGCGGCCGCCGAGGGTGGTGCCGACCAGCACCGTGACGGCCAGCAGCACGAGCAGCAGCAGACCTTCCACCTCGCACCCCCCGCCGTCGCCGCGGTCGACCTCCCGCCACCACTGTCGCCGCTCGCGGCGGCGGCCGGAGGCGGAACGGGCGCAGCGCCGGGCGGATCACCGGTGCCGGGGAGTCCGCCGTCACCGCCGGACCGTCCACGCCACGCCCGGCCTCGCCGCTCGTGTTCGTCGATGCCGACGCGCGGCCGACCGGCGCGTGCGTAGGGTCGGCGGTGACGGGTCCGGTTCGCGCGCTCGGGGGGCACGTGACGGCTGGGGAGCGACGACGCACGCCGGCCCGGCCGTGGCCGGAGCGGGAGCCGGACGGCCGGGTGAGCAGCGGCGCCTGCCGGGAGCTGCCGCCCGAGCTGGGGCCGGACGCCGTCGGCGTCCTCGAGGGCCGGACGTTCATGTTCTCGAACGCGGCGGGCGACGTGCCGAAGGGTTCCATCGGCGGTCTCGTGCACGACGACACGCGGTTCCTCGACCAGTGGGAACTCACCATCGGCGACGCTCCGCTGCTCGTGCTCGGCTCGGGAACCGTCGACCCGTTCTCCGCCGCGTTCTTCCTCGCCAACGCCGACCTGCCCGGCCTGCCGCCGAACCGGGTGGGCGTCCGGCGCCAACGGTTCGTGGGCGACGGCCTGTACGAGCGGATCGAGCTGCGCTACTTCGGGCTCGAGCCGGTCGAGTTCCGGCTGCGCCTCGCCGTCGGCACCGACTTCGCGGACCTGTTCGAGATCAAGGAGTCCGGGCGGGACCGGTCGGCCGAGATCCTCCGCCGCCACGAGAGCGACGGTTCCGGCCTCTCCTTCGGCTACCGCAACGGCGCCTACTCCACCATGGTCCGGGTGGAGGCCGACCCGGCCGCGCACGAGGTCGACGGCGACTCGCTGGTCTGGCACCTGCGGCTGGCGCGGGGGCAGGCGTGGCGGTGCGAGCTGAGGGTCCCCCTGCGCTGCGGGGACGAGCGGATGACGCCGGTGGCCCGCAGCTTCGGTGACGTCTTCGAGCGCGCCCCGGAGGAACCCGCCGCCCGCTGGCTCGCGGCGGTGCCCCGGTTGGTCACCGCGTCGGACCGGCTGGCCGCCGTCTACCTCAAGTCCGCGGCCGACCTGACGTCGATGCGCCTGGAGAAGCGCATCCGCGGCGAATCCGTCGTGCTGCACGCCGCCGGACTGCCCTGGTTCATGACCGTGTTCGGCCGGGACACGCTGATCACGGGCTACCAGACGATCGCCTTCGGCGCGGCGATGGCCCGCGGCGCGCTGCTGGTGCTCGCCGACCACCAGGCGCGCGACCACGACGACTTCACCGACCGCGAGCCGGGGAAGATCTTCCACGAGTACCGCTCGGGCGAGCTGACCCAACTGGGGCTCAAGCCGTACCAGCCCTACTACGGCGGCGCCGACACCACCCCGCTCTGGCTCGTGGTGCTCTCCGAGTACTGGCGGTGGACCGGCGACGACGAACTGGTGCGGCGGCTGCGGCCGAACGCCGAGGCCGCGCTGCGGTGGATCGACGAGTTCGGGGACCTGCACGGCAGCGGATACGTCGGCTACGCGACCCGCTCCCGGGAGGGGTTGGGCAACCAGTGCTGGCGCGACTCGCCCGACGGTGTGCAGTTCGCCGACGGCACCATCCCGGTGCTCCCGATCGCCACCTGCGAGACGCAGGGCTACACGTACGACGCCAAGCTGCGCATGGCGGAACTGGCCGACGGGCCGTGGCGGGACCCGGCGCTGGCGGGACGGCTGCGCGCCGAGGCCACGGCGCTGCGGGACCGGTTCAACCGCGACTTCTGGCTGCCCGAGCGGGGCGGCTACTACGCCGTCGGGCTGGACGGCGACGGGCGCCCCATCGACTCGATGACGTCGAACATGGGGCACCTGCTGTGGAGCGGCATCGTGCCGCCGGAGCGGGCGGAGCTGGTGGCCGCCCAGCTGATGTCCGACGAGATGTTCTCCGGCTGGGGCGTCCGCACCCTCTCGACCGCCGACCGTGGCTACAACCCGATCGGGTACCACCTCGGCACGGTCTGGCCGCACGACAACGCCATCCTCGCCGCCGGTCTCGCCCGCTACGGCCGCCACGCCGACGCGCAGCGGATCGTCTCGGCGATGCTGGAGGCGTCGTCCTACTCCGAGCACCGGCTGCCCGAGGCGCTCTCCGGCTACGACCGCGCGTTCGGCCGGCGGCCGGTCCCCTACCCCACCGCGTGCAACCCCCAGGCGTGGGCCAGCGGGGCGCCGCTGCTGTTCCTGCGGACGCTGCTCGGGCTGGACGCGGTCGACGGCCGGCTCGTCGTCGACCCGCACCTGCCGGAGTCGTTCGGCACCGTGCGGCTGCTCGGCGTGCCCGCGGCCGGTCGCCGCTGGAACGTGCTCGCGGAGGGCACCCGGGGAGAGGTCCACCCCGCCGACTGACCGGGCACACCCGGCGGACCGTGACACCACACCGGCGGTGCCCGACGCGAGCCCGCCTCGGCCGCGCCGACCGAGGTCCCGGCCACTGTGAGCGGCCCGGACCGGCTATGGCGCGTACTGGCCCATCCGATCGCGGACCGGGGGCGCCACCTCGTCGACCGTCACGCCGGTACGGCGGCCCAGACCGCTGAGGCGCAGCAGCGCGGGAGTGAGGACGAACAGGCCGACCGCGAGGGCCGCGACCGCGACCAGGGCCCCGCGCAGTCCTACGGCGTCGGCCCACAGTCCGACGTAGACCGGACCGGCCAGGAACCCGAGGTAGGACACGGTCGTGACGACCGACGTCGCGCGGCCCCGGTGGGACTCGTCGACGTTCCGCGACACGATGCCGACGAGGGTGGGGAACAGCACGGCGGTACCGGCAGCGGCCACCGCGAGACCCACCCCGGCGACGAGCAGCGTGGGTGCGACGGCGATGAGGGCCGTCCCGGCCGCGGCGGCCGACGCGCCGGCGAGGAGGACGGCGCGAGCGTGGGCGGCCTTGAGGCCACCGGTGGCGAACCGCGTGACCGCCACCGTGCCCGCGAAGACCGCGGGTGCGACGGCGCTGAGTCCCGGGCCGGAACCGAGCTCGTCGTGGGCGAAGACGGCGCTCCAACTCTGGTGCGCGTTCTCGGTGGCGAACGCGAGCGCGCCCAGCACGCCGACGAGCAGGAACGGGACGACCCTCCACCGGTCGGACGGCGCCGGATCCGCCCCGGTGCGGTGCTCCGGACCGGACGCCGGCTCCGCGGCCCGGTCGACGCCGGACGGCAACGTCCTGAGCAGGGCGGCGCCGGCGAGCAGTGAGAGAACGGCCACGGCGGTGAACGGGACCGCGAGCGGCAGCGACGCGGCCGATGCCACGCCGGTGGCGAGACTCGCGAGGACCACGAGGCTGGAGAAGACACCGTGGGCGCGGGTGATGACAGGACGACGGGCGGTCTGCTCGGCGCGTCCGGCGACCGCGTTCATGGCTACGTCGGCGGCTCCGCTGACCGCGCCGACGACGGCCAGCCCCACGCACAGGCTCGCCAGGTTCACCGCGGTGAGCGCCAGCCCGGCGCCGACGACGCCGAGGGCCCCGACGAGCACGGCCGCCACCCGCAGCCCCCATCGGTCGAGGGCCCTGCCCGCGGCCAGCATCGCGGGAAGGGCGCCGGCGCCCACGAACAACAGCGCGAGGCCGAGCTGACCGTCACCGATGCCCGCCTGGTGCTGGACCCTGGGCACGGAGGCACCCCAGACCCCCCAGAAGGAACCGAAGGCGGCGAAGGCCACGAGCGCCGCGACGATCAGGTGGCGCGGCGGGCCGCTGGGTGTCCGTGTCATCTGTGTAACGATACACATGCTCGGCTAGGCTGGCATCGTGGAATCACCCGTCGGCTCGAAGCGGGTGACCCTCGCGCAGGTGGCCGAACTGGCCGGCGTGTCGGTCATGACCGCCTCCTACACGTACAACCAGCCGAGCCGGGTGTCGGAGCGGTCCCGGTCCAAGGTGCTCGCCGCAGCGGCCCAGCTCGGATACGCCGGCCCCGACCCGAGTGCCCGGTCGCTGCGCCGGGGCAGCACCCGCACGCTGGGTGTCGTGATGGGCGAGCACCTGAGCTACGCGTTCGAGGATCCGGAGGCGGTGTCCTTCCTCGCGGGGATCGCCGGTGTCTGCGCCGACCGCGGCTACGGCATGACGATCCTGCCGATCACCGGCGCCGCCGATGACGTCCTGCGCGTCACGGGCGCCGCCGTCGACGGCTTCATCGTGTGGACCACGTCGGACGACGATCCGGTCCTGGCAGCCGTCCGGGCGACGAAGCGTCCTGCCGTTGTCCACGGTGGGCCGGCGGTCCCCGGGTTGGGCCTGGTGAGCATCGACAACCGGGCGGCGGCGTGCGCGGTCGGCGCCGTCGCCTTCGCGGGTGCCACCCGTCCGGCGGTGCTGAGTTTCCCGCTCTCCCGCGAGCGGATCAGCACGATCACCCGCGGCTCGGGCATCGCCGATGTCCTCTTTCCGGTGACGCGTGAGCGTCTGGAGGGCTACCGGCAGGCGGCCGAGGAGGCCGGCATCGCGTGGCGGGACGTCGTCGTCGCGGTGTGCTCGCGCAACGACGCGGCCGACGCCGAGCGGACCGCCGCGACCCTGCTGGCGTCCGCCGAGCCGCCCGACGCGATCGTCGCGATGAGCGACCAACAGGCGGCCGGCGTCCTCCGCGCGGCCCGGGCCGCCGGTCGCGCCGTCCCCCACGAGGTGGCGGTGACCGGGTGGGACGACTCGGCGTTGGCCGCACAGCTCGGGCTGACGACCGTCGCGCAATCCCTGCGCGAGCAGGGAGCGGCCTGTGCGCAGGCCGCACTGGGTGGTCGGACGCCGGTATCCCGGACCGCGCCCTGGTCCGTCGTCCGCCGAGGCAGCACCCGCCCGTGATCGGCGGCGCCACCGCGACCTACGGCTCGCCAGCGCCGTCCACGGCGTCGACGTCGATCCGCCAGAGGTCGTTGAAGGCGATGCTGTCGAAGAAGGCGGTGGCGTCGACGACCTTGCCGTCGCGGAAGGTCAGGAACCAGGCGTACGTGTTGGCGTACGTGGCGCCGGTGACGGTCACCCCGGCGCCGTCCCAGAGCACCACGACCGTGCCGGCGTCGGCGTCCTCGTAGATCGCCCGGACGGTCACCGGGCGGAACGGCGTGTCCGTGCCGAACCGCGCGTTGAACGGCCGCAGCACCTCGCTCACGAACTCCTCGGCCGTGTGGTACGTCCGGGCCGCCGCCGAGTTGCCGACGATCTCCCAGCGCATGTCGGGGGCGAAGATGTCCGTGATGCCGCCGGTGCCCGCGGACCAGTCCGCGAAGGCGCGGGCGACGATGTCCCGGTTGGCCGTCATGGCGACCACCTCCCTGCCCGCCGCCGCCCGGCGGGCCCGCCGGCATCATCCCACCGCCGCGCCCGCCCGGAATCCGACCGGCGGGCGGTGTCAGCTCCGCCGGCGGGCGCGGGACGTGGCCCGGGCGTTGGCCTTCTCGATGGCCCGGACGAGATCGTCCTTCGCCATGTCCTGCGGACGCGCGATGCCGACCTTCCGGGCCACCTCGTCGAGGTGGCCCTTGCTGGCGTTGGCGTCCACGCCCTGCGCGGTGTCCCGGGGCCGCGAACGGGACGCGGGGGTGCCCAGCTCGGCCTGCGGGTCGGACGGGCCGGGGTGCTCCTTGGGCTCCCAGTGGTCGCCCACCTTCTCGTGGGTGTGCTTCAGCGAGGCGAAGGCCGTGCGGTGGGCCCGCTCCCCGTCGCCGTAGGTCTCCTCGGCCGACTCGAGCGTCTTCTTGTACGTCCGCACCGCCTTGTCGTCGGAGCGGGCGACGGTCGAGGGCACGTCCGGACGCATCCGTTCGGCCTGCTCGTGCTTGTCGGTCACGGCGCGCTCCTCCCCCGGCGGTGCTCGTGTCCGCCGGGTACCCGGTCCCGGCCGGACCACACCGGCGGACCGGGGCAGGACCGGGCGCCGCGCCGCCCGGTCCGGCGGGACCCGACCCGGTGACGTCGCGCCCCGACAAGGCCGCCCGCCGCCCGGTCCCGCGGGACCCGACCCGGCGCCGTCGCGGCTCGACCCGCCGTCGCGTGAGGGTGGTCATATCGGCTGGACGATGCCCGGCGGTGGGCTGCTAGCCTCTGCGCAGGTCATGAGCGCCAGCGCGTAGCCCCGGCTTGCTGGCCGGCAACCCTCCTCCGCGGTGGGGTGCCCCGGGTGAGGACCGGGCACCGGAGCGACATCCGGTGCAAGCGTGGCCTGGTTCCCAGGTCAGCAACGACCCAGGAGAGCCAATGTCGTGTGAGCACACCATCCCGTCCGTCGGCCTCGGCGCGCCCGACGCGTCCGATCGCTGGCCGCTGTCGCCGCGTCTGACCCGGCGCCGACACGTCGACATGATGTGGGTGTGCAGCGCCGCCTGTCCGCGCGGCGCCCGGCGCTGACGGCGCCCCTTCCCGCCACACCGATCCGTCCAGCGGCCCACCCGTCGGGTGCGCCGTCGGCGGCGCACGCCCGTGCCCCGCCGTTGACCGACTCCGGAGACACCTGTGCGAATCCTTCCTGCCCTGACCCGGCTGGCCGCCCTCGGCGCGGCCGCGATCCTCGGCGCCGCCACCCTCACCGCCTGCGGCGACGGCTCCTCGTCCGGCGCCGCCGACAACCCGTACCACCTGCTCCAGCCCGGCGTGCTGCGCGCCGGCACGCTCACCGACGCCCCGCCGAACGTGTACCTGAAGGACGGCGAGTTCACCGGCTTCGACAACGACCTCCTGCGCGCGGTCGCTGGCAAGATCGGCCTGAAGGTCGAGTTCGTGGCCACCGACTTCTCCGCCCTGCTCTCGCAGGTCAACAACCGCAAGTTCGACGTGGGCAGCTCCTCGATCACCATCACCGAGGCGCGGAAGAAGACCGTCGACTTCGGCAACGGCTACGACTTCGGCTACTTCGGACTCGACGTGCCCGCCGGTTCCCCGATCCGCAGCTTCGACGAGCTGCCGGGCAAGCGTGTCGTCGTCGTGCAGGGCACCGTCCAGGACGACTACGCCACCAGCAAGGGCCTCGACCCCGTGCGGGTGCCCGACTACAACGGCGCGATCAACCAGCTCAAGGCCGGCACCGCGGACGCCTGGATCGCCCCGGCCGAGATCGGCGACAAGTCGGCCGCGGACAGCGGCGGGAAGATCGTCGTGGCCGCGAAGCTGCTGAGCCCCGCGCCGACCGCGTACGCGGTGGCGAAGGGGAACGACGCCCTGCGCGAGGCGCTCAACAAGGGCCTCGACGAGGTCATCGCCGACGGCACGTGGAGCCGGTTGCAGGCCCAGTACTACCCGGGCCGGCCGATCCCCGAGGACTTCAAGCCGGGCAGCGGCACGGTGGCGGTCCCCGCGGCGCCGAGCGCGTCGGCGTCGGCGGCGTCCTGACGGAAGAAACGAACGAGCGGAGCGGTAGGAGACACGGCCGATGGATCCGTTGCGCACCCTGTGGGAGACCTTCTTCGACTGGGAGTCGATGCGCGAGGCGCTGCCCGAGATGCTCACCGTCGGGTTGCCCAACACGCTGATCCTCGCGGTCTCCGCCGCCCTGCTCGGCTCGGTGCTGGGCATGCTGCTGGCCATCGCGGGCATCTCCCGCACCCGGTGGCTGCGCTGGCCGGCCCGCGTCTACACCGACGTGTTCCGGGGGCTGCCGGCCGCCGCGACCATCCTGCTGATCGGCGTCGGCCTCGCGCCCCTCGGCATGCAGGTGTGGGGGCCGAACCCGTACCCGCTGGGCATCCTGGCGCTCTCCCTGATCGCCGCCGCCTACATCGGAGAGATCTTCCGCTCCGGCATCCAGTCGGTGGAGGCGGCCCAGTTGGAGGGCGCCCGGGCCCTGGGGTTCTCCTGGGGCGAGGCCATGCGGGTGGTCATCATCCCGCAGGGCGTACGCCGGGTCCTGCCGGCCTGGGTCAACCAGCTCATCGCGTTGATCAAGGACTCCAGCCTCGTCTACTTCCTCGGCCTGGTGGCCAGCCAGCGGGAGCTGTTCCGCATCGGGCAGGACTACGCCGCCACGACGGGCAACGAGTCGGCGCTGCTGCTGGCCGGGCTCTTCTACCTGGCGCTCACCGTGCCGTTGACCCACGTGGTCAACGCGATCGACCGGCGGCTGCGGCACGGGCGGCCCGCCGCCGGGCCGGCCGACGACATCGACGACACCGACCTGGCGCTGCCCGGCGCGGCGGGAGGGAACCAGCGATGAGCATCGACACCACCACGTCGGTCAGCCTGGGCGTGCGCGACGTCCACCTGGCCTTCGGCGCCAACCGGGTGCTGCGGGGCGTGGACCTCACCGTGGCGCGCGGCGCGACGGCGTGCGTCATCGGGCCGTCCGGCTCCGGCAAGTCGACGTTGCTGCGTACGATCAACCGCCTCATCGAGCCCGACCGCGGCGACGTGCTCCTCGACGGCCGCAGCGTGCTGGCCGACGACCCGGACGCCCTGCGGCAGCGGGTCGGCATGGTCTTCCAGCAGTTCAACCTGTTTCCGCACATGAGCGTCCTGCGCAACGTCACCCTGGCGCTGCGGCGGATCAAGAAGTTGCCCGAGGACGAGGCGGTGGCGATCGCGCGGGCCCAGTTGGAGCTGGTGGGCCTGGCCGGCAAGGCGGACGCCCGCCCGGGGCACCTGTCCGGCGGGCAGCAGCAGCGGGTGGCGATCGCCCGGGCGCTGGCGCTGCAACCGCAGGTGATGCTCTTCGACGAGGCGACCAGCGCCCTCGACCCGGAGCTGGTCAAGGGCGTGCTCGGTGTGATGGCCGACCTGGCCTCCGGCGGCATGACCATGGTGGTGGTCACCCACGAGATGGGCTTCGCGCGGCAGGTCGCCGACACGGTGGCCTTCATGGACCGCGGCGTGGTGCTGGAGGCCGGCGAGCCGGCCGCGATCTTCGAGACGCCGGAGCACCCCCGGCTGCGCCGCTTCCTGTCCCAGGTCCTCTGAGGGGCCGCTCAGTCGGGCAGGACGTGGGTGACGTACCGGCGCGCCAGCGTGGCCACCACCGCGTCCGGGTCGGCCGCCCACACCTCGGCGTTGAAGATCTCCACCTCGATGTCGCCGGCGTAGCCGGCCTGTTCGACGGCCCGGCGCAGCAGCGGGAAGTCGATGTGCCCGTCGCCCATCATGCCGCGCGAGAGCAGGGCGTCCGGCGGCAGCGGCGTGATCCAGTCGCAGACCTGGAAGCTCGCGACGCGGCCCCGGGCGCGCCGGATCTGGCCCAGCACGTCCGGGTCCCACCAGACGTGGAACGTGTCGACCACGACACCGACCTGCTCGGCGGGGAACCGCTCGGCGAGGTCGAGGGCCTGCCCGAGGGTGGACAGCACACCCCGGTCGGCGCAGAAGATCGGGTGCATCGGTTCCAGGGCCAGCCGTACGCCCCGGCCGGCCGCGTACGGCGCGAGCTCGGCGATGCCCTCGGCCATCCGCTCCCGCGCGCCGGCGAGGTCGCGCGACCCCTCGGGCAGGCCGCCGACCACCATGACGAGGCAGGCCGCGCCCAGCTCGGCGGCCTCGTCGACGGCGCGGCGGTTGTCGTCGAGCGCCCGCCGCCGCCGCGCCGGGTCGGCGGCCGTGAGGAACCCGCCCCGGCACAGCGAGGACACCCGCAGACCGGCGTCGGCCACGAGGCGGGCGGCGGTGGGCACCCCGATCGC
This sequence comes from Micromonospora globbae, assembly GCF_036184225.1. Classification (NCBI taxonomy): domain Bacteria; kingdom Bacillati; phylum Actinomycetota; class Actinomycetes; order Micromonosporales; family Micromonosporaceae; genus Micromonospora; species Micromonospora globbae. The sequence goes on along the minus strand of NZ_CP108084.1, from coordinate 1,235,566 downwards.
CTGGACGGGTTCGCGCCAGAGCCCGATCGACGGCAGCCCGGCCCGGACACAGCCGGCGACCGCCTCGGCGACGGACCACCGGTCCGTGGTCTTCTGGTTCAGCGACAGCCGGGCCAGCCGCGGGTCGCCCGGACGCGGGGTGGGCACGGCGGCCGGCCGGCCCGACGGCACGTCCACGGCGACGTCGCCGGTCACCGCCGCGCCGCCGGTCACCGGGACACCCCCGCGACGTCGAGGAACGCGCGCAGCCGCGCCGCGGCGAGGTCGGGATCGGGCAGCAGCCGCGCGTCGTCGGCGAGCCGGGCCAGCTCGGCGAGGTGCACCACCGACCGGCCGCTCTGCAGGCCGCCCACCATGGTGAAGCCGGGCTGGTGGCCGCAGAGCCACGCGAGGAACGCGATGCCGGTCTTGTAGTACCAGGTCGGCGCGGTGAAGATGTGCCGGGCCAGCGGCACGGTCGGCGCGAGGAGGGCGTCGTACCGCGCCGGGTCGCCCGCGTCGAGGGCCTGGAGCGCGGCCGAGGCGGCCGGCGCGATGGCCGCGAACACCCCGAGCAGGGCGTCGCTGTGGTGCACGCCGTCGCCGCGGATCAGCTCCGGGTAGTGGAAGTCGTCGCCGGTGTAGAGGCGTACGCCGGACGGCAGCGCCGCCCGCAGCCCCCGCTCGTGCTCCGCGTCGAGCAGCGACACCTTCACCCCGTCGACCCGGCCCCGGTACCGGCCGATCAGGTCGAGGAGCGCCGCCGTGGCCGCCGGCACCTCGGGTGAGCCCCAGTAGCCGTGCAGCGCCGGGTCGAACATCGGCCCCAACCAGTGCAGGATCACCGGTCGGGACACCTGGTCGAGCAGCCGCCCGTACACCTTCGCGTAGTCCTCCGGGCCGCGGGCGATCCGCGCGAGCTGGCGGCTGGCCATGAGGATGACCTGCGCGCCGCTGGCCTCCATAACCTCGATCTGCTCCGCGTACGCGGCCGTCACGTCGTCGAGGGAGGCGAGGTCGGCCGGGGCGTGGTCGGTGCCCGCGCCGGCCGCGATGCGCCCGCCGACCGTGCGGGCCTCGGCCGCGCTGCGCGCGACGAGTTCTCGGGTGGTGGCCCAGTCCAGCCCCATGCCGCGCTGCGCGGTGTCCATGGCCTCGGCCACGCCCAGCCCGTACGACCACAGGTGCCGCCGGAACGCGAGGGTCGCCTCCCAGTCGACGGCGGCCGGCGCGCCGGGGGTGTTGTCGCCGAGCGGGTCGGCCACCACGTGCGCGGCGGCGAAGGCGACCCGGGAGGCGAGGGGCCGGGCCGGGCGCGGCCAGTCGGCGGGCCCGGCGAGCCGCCGCTCCTCCACCGTCCCGTCGGGACGCGGCAGGCGTACGACCGCGCTCACGCCGTCAGCTCCGGCAGCTCGACGCGGCGGCCCTCCCGCGACGAGCGCAGCCCGGCCTCGGCGAGCTGCACGCCGCGAGCGCCCGAGAGCAGGTCGTACGGGTTCGGCGCGTCCTCGACGACGTGCCGCACGAACTGTTCCCACTGCGCCTTGAAGCCGTTCTCCAGCACGGCGTTGTCCGGCACCTCCTGCCACTGGTCGCGGAAGCGCTGGGTCTCCACGAGGTCCGGGTTCCACACCGGTTTCGGGGTGACGGCCCGGTGCTGCACCCGGCACCGGTGCAGCCCGGCCACCGCGCTGCCCTCGGTGCCGTCCACCTGGAACTCGACCAGCTCGTCCCGGTTGACCCGGACGGCCCACGAGGAGTTGACCTGCGCGACGATCCCGCCGTCGAGCTCGAAGATGGCGTACGCCGCGTCGTCGGCCGTGGCGTCGTAGCGGTGGCCCTGCTCGTCCCACCGGTGCGGGATGTGCGTGACGACCCGCGCCGTGACGGCCCGCACCCGGCCGAAGAGGTTCTCCAGCACGTAGTTCCAGTGCGGGAACATGTCCAGCGCGATGCCGCCGCCGTCCTGGGCGCGGTAGTTCCAGCTCGGACGCTGCGCGGGCTGCCAGTCGCCCTCGAAGACCCAGTAGCCGAACTCGCCGCGCACCGACAGGATCCGGCCGAAGAACCCGCCGTCGACGAGCCGCTTGAGCTTCACGAGGCCGGGCAGGTAGAGCTTGTCGTGCACCACCCCGTTCTTCACGCCGGCCCGGCGGGCGTGGCGGGCGAGGTCGAGCGCCCCGGTCAGCGACTCGGCGGTCGGCTTCTCGGTGTAGACGTGGCGGCCGGCGTCCATCGCCCGGATGAGCGACTTCTCCCGGACCTGGGTGACCTGGGAGTCGAAGTAGACCGGGTAGTCGGCGTCGGCCAGCGCGGCGTCCAGGTCGGTCGTCCATCGTGGGAGGTCGTGCCGCCGCGCGATCTCGCGCAGCTTGGTGGCGTTGCGGCCGACCAGCAGGGGTTCGAGCTGGACGCGGGTGCCGTCGGCGAGCGTCACACCGCCCTGCTCCCGGATGGCGAGGACGGATCGGACGAGGTGCTGCCGGTATCCCATCCGACCGGTCACCCCGTTCATCACCACGCCGAGCTTGCGACCGCCCATCGACGGACCTCCTTGGGAAAGCGCTTACCGGAACGGTATGGCAGAGCGCGCCGGGGGTGCAAGACCCGAGCCCGGCCGCCGCGACCCGGGCCGGAAACCCGGCGACGCGGGACGCGGAAGCGCAGGTCACCGACGTTTGACGCGCTGATCGGCGAGTTCCTAGGCTGGCGGCGGACGAATCCACACCGGCGTCTGCGGAAGGACCTGTCGTGACCGGTTCCGTCACGCTGCACGACGTGGCACGCCGCGCCGGCGTCTCCCTGGCCACCGCCTCCCGCGCCCTCAACGGCAGCGCCAACCGCGTGGTGGGTGAGGCGCTGCGCGAACGGGTGCTGCGCGCGGCGGCCGAGCTGCGCTACTCCCCCAACGCCCACGCCCAGGCGATGGCCCGCCGCCGCACCCGGATCATCGGCCTCTCCCTGCACGACATCGCCGACCCGTACTTCTCGGCCGTGGCGGCCGGGGTCATGCGCGAGGCCGAGACGCACGGCCTGCTGGTCACCATGGCGAGCACCGGCCACCGGCCAGGGGCCGAGACCGACTACGTGGGCGCCTTCCGGCGGCACTGGGCCACCGTGGTCATCGTGGTCGGCAGCCGCACCGACGACCGGGCCGCCACCGACCGGCTCGCCGAGGAACTCGCCGCGTTCGAGGCCGAGGGCGGGCGGGCCGTGGCCGTCAGCCAGCCCCGACTGCCGGTGGACACCATCTCGATCGACAACCGGGCCGGCGCGCGCGACCTCGGCCACACGCTCCACGACCTCGGGCACCGGCGGTTCGCCGTGCTCGCCGGCCCCGCCGACCTGCTCACCGCCGCGGAACGGGTGGACGGCTTCCGCGAGGCGGTGGCCCACCGCGGCGGCCGCCTCGCCCCGGAGCACGTCGTGCCCGGGCCGTTCACCCGCGACGGCGGCTACGCGGCCATGCAGCGCCTGCTCGACGAGGAACCCGACGTCAGCTGCGTGTTCGCCGTCAACGACGTCATGGCCGTGGGCGCGATGGCGGCCCTCCGCGACCGGGGTGTCGACCTGCCCGCCGGGATGGCGGTCGCCGGGTTCGACGACATCGCGACCCTCCGGGACGTCAGCCCCGCGCTGACCACCGTGCGGATCCCGCTGGAGGAGATCGGCGCGCTGGCCGTCCGGCTGGCCCTCGACGAGGGCGCCGACCGCCCCCGCCTGCGCCGGGTGGCCGGCGAGGTGGTCGTCCGCGCCAGCACGCCGCGCCTGCCGGCCTGACCCACCACCGCGCCCGCCGCCGGGATGGCGGGGAGCGGCGGACCTGCCGCCGCTCCCCTGCCCGTGTCCGGTCACGACGGCGTCAGGCCGCCGGGGTGCCGCGTACGGTGAGGTCACGCAGCCGCCCGATGTTGTCGAAGGAGCCGAAGCCCACCCGACCCGAGGTGAACGTGGTGTCCCGGGCGGTCATGAGCGGGTCCTTCGCCCCGTCGACGTAGACGGCGATCTCGCCGGTCGCCGGCAGGTGACGCACCCGCACGGTGTGCCAGTCCGCGTCCACGACGGCCGGTGCCGCACCACGGGAGCGCCCGTTCCACTGATGGTCGATGCGTTCCCGGTCGGCGTTGTCGACCTTGAAGATGCCGTTGTGCGGCAGGATCGTGTTGTCCGTGGACAGGTGCGCGTAGTAGAACTCGGTGTCCGAGCGGTAGCCGAACACGATGATCACGTCCCGGTTGGTGACCTCGACCGGGGTGTCCAACCGCACCTCGGCCGTGATGTCGACGGCGCCGAACTCCGGGCCGGCGGTCAGCACGGCGTACTCGAACGGGCGGCGCGGGCCGGGCCGCTGCTCGCCGGCTTCGGCCAGGATGACCTCCTTGCCGGTGAACCGCCACTTCGACGGCGTCACCGGCGCCCAGTTGCTGGGCCGCATGGTGTCCCGGACCGTGGTCGTCCCGGGCTTCCCGGCGGCGAACTGCCGCGTACCGGTCACCTTCCAGACCTTTCCGTTCGCCTTGGCCAGGATGTAGAGCTCGCCGCGCGCGTCGGTGCCGAACCGCAGGTCGACGCGGTTCGGGTCGCCCGGCGCGCCGGGGCCGGAGAGGTCCTGCATCCGCACCGGGGTGCCGTCGGCGTCGAACAGCGCCAGCCGGTGGATGGGCGCCAGCCCCGCACCGCGCCGCATCTGCTTCGCCTCGGTGTAGAGCACGCGACCGTCGACCAGGTCGCCGAAGACGTACTTGCCGCGCAGCGCCGGCACGTCCCGCCCCCGGTAGACGAAGCCGCCGGCCACCGCGACGCCGACGTCGGAGGTGCAGTTCCAGCCCGGCGCCGGGTCGTGGTCGTACGCGGCGACCGGGTAGGTGTACCCGTACCGCTCGTCGTCCTCGGGCAGCGGGAACAGCTTGTCGCAGGGGCGCGTCGAGGTCTTGTCGAACACGAACTGGCCCTCGCGCTCGCTCCACCCGAAGTTGTCGCCGGCGCGTACCTCGTAGATGGCCTCGATGGCGTGCTCGCCGATGTGGCCGAGGTACATCTTCCCGGTCTGCCGGTCCCAGCTGAACCGGTGCGGGTCGCGGAAGCCCACCGCGTAGATCTCGCCGAGCACGTCCGGCCGGCCGACGAACGGGTTGGACGGCGGGATGCCGTACCGCCCGCTCGCGGCGTTGGTGCCCAGCGGGTCGATCCGCAGCAGCTTGCCGTGCGGCAGCGCGAGGTTCTGCGGGTCGCTGTTGCGCACGCCGAGGCCACCGTCACCGGCGGCGATGTAGAGCATCCCGTAGTCCGGGTCGCGCTTCTTCGCCGTCGGGTTGAAGTTGATCTCCTGGATGCCGTGGACCTGGCCGCCGAAGCCGAGACGCAGCACCTCGCGGCGGGTGCCGGAGAACGTGTCGGCGGCGGGGTCGTCGGCCGTCCACTCGGTGATGATGCCGTGGTAGATGGTGCCGCTCTGCGACCAGTCGGGCACCTCGGTGGCGAGCGACGCCTGCTCGGTGTGGACGGTGTAGAACTTGCCGTTGCGCGCGAAGTCGGGGTGGAAGGCCACGTAGCCGAAGCCCTGGCCGAGGCCGCGACCGGAGAAGAACTTGGGGGCGAAGGTCGCCGCCACGTCGAGGTAGACGTGTGGGACGCCACCCTGGACGACATAGAGCTTGCCGTTGAGGTCGGGCACCGCCCGGCGGCCCGAGCCGTCGGGGATCTCCATGATGGTGTTGATGCGGGCGTGCCGCATGAGCCGGGTGTCGGTGGGCGCCGGGGTCGGCTCGGACTTCGGGAACGAGGCGTACTCGGTGAGGACGAGCCCGAGGCGGCTCTGTGTCGGCACCTCGGGGATCGGGTCGTAGACGGGGTCGGCGGCCCGGGCGGGCGCCGCGGCGACCAGCGAGAGGGCGAGCGCGGCGGTCGCGAGCGCGGCCGTCGTCACCGATCTGCGCGGGCGGCGAGTGGAGATGCGCACAGGTCACTCCATTCTCGGGGGACGGGTGGGTGGTGGGTTGGCGGTCGCGGTCAGCGCCCGCGGGCCATGTGCCGGTACTGCCGCTCGACCTCGCGCGCGGAGAGCACGCGGTCGAGGAACATCAGCGAGTCCATCCGGCAGTCGCACGGGTTCTGCTCGCGGGTGTCCTGCGGGTAGCTGCCGCCGATCTTGATGCCCCGGGGGTCGGAGGCGGTGGTGACGTGCGGACCGGGGCCGGCGACCAGCCACGGGTCGTCGGTGCGGGTGTAGAAACCGGCCAGTGGCTGGCCGTCGCGGTAGAGCGCCATCGTGCCGGCGCCGAAGTCGAACGTCGCGGCGAGGTGCACCCACTGCCCCGCGGGCAGCAGCGTGCGCCAGTCCTGCGCCGCCGCGAACGTCTGGGAGTTGCCGCCGTCGAGCCGCCGGCCGAGGGCGACCAGCCGCAGCTCACCGTTCACGTCGATGAGCTCCAGCAGCGCGCGGACGCCGTGGCCGTCCGAGTCGCCGGTCAGGACGCCGGCGAGCCCGATCGCGTTGTACCGGTCGTCGGGGTTGGCGGTGTTGGAGTTGGGTCGGGGCTCGGTCATCTCGACCTTGAACCAGCCCATGACCGTCGTGCCGTCCACCGCGTTGAAGGCGCGCAGGGTACGCACGCCGCTGGCCGAGTAGATGCCGGCCTTCCAGTCGTCGTTCCCGGCGACCGTCGGCGAGACCTGCCGGGTCTGCAGGGCCCGGCCGCTGCCCGGGTACGCCCGGTCGCGTACCCGCATGTCGGCCCCTCCGTTGACCAGTTCGATCTCCGTGCCGGACCGGCCCCGGTCCCGCTCCAGCGCCTCGTCGCCGGGCACGGGATGGTCGAAGTCGTAGAAGGCGACCAGGTTGTCTCGTAGGGACGGGTGGACGTCGCGCGGGCCGGATCCGCCGGCCGACGCGGGTGGCGCCGCGGCACCCGCCAGCACCCCGGCCGCCACGACGGCGGCGGTGGCGGCGGCGGCGCGTCGTGCTCTCGACATCGCGTACACCTCTCTCGTGCCACGAACCTCGTCGGTCCGGTGCCGGTAAGCGCTTACCGGACGGGCCGGACCTCGCTATGTCGGTGGTGCGGTGGTGCCGTGGGTCAGCGCTTCGGGGTGACGGGCGGCTCGGCGGGCCGTCCGCCGAGGTAGAGCTCGCCGAGCTGCGGATCGGCCAGCAGCTCGGACGCGGGGCCGGAGATGTGCACCCGGCCGAGGTCGAGGACGCACCCGAGGTCGGCGGTCTCCAACGCCCGGCGGGCGTTCTGCTCGACGAGCAGGACGGCCGTGCCGGCGTCGCGCATCCGCACGACCTGCTCGAAGACGGTGGCGGTCGCCTTCGGGTCCAGGCCCATCGACGGCTCGTCGAGCAGCACGACCTTCGGGTCCACCATGAGCGAGCGGGCGAACTCGACCTGCTTCTGCTGCCCGCCCGACAGCAGTCCGGCGAGGCTGTCCCACCGCTGCGCCACCACCGGGAACAGCTCCTTGACGAACTCGACCCGGCGGGCCAGGAACGCCTTGTCCCGCAGCGTGTACCCGCCGAGGAGCACGTTCTCGGCCACCGTCATCTCGCGGAACACGCTGTGGCCCTGCAGGACGTGCGCGACCCCGGCGGCGAGCATCGCCTGTGGACCCTGGCCGGTGATCTCCCGGCCGCCGACGAGGATCCGTCCCGAGCGGGGCTTGAGCAGCCCGCTCGCGACCTTCAGCACGGTGGACTTGCCGGCCCCGTTCGGGCCGACCAGGCAGACGATGGTGCCGGCCGGCACGGCGACGGACAGGCCGCGCAGCACCGGGGCCGCGCGCCCGTAGCCGGCCTGGATGTCGACGAGTTCGATCTCAGACGCCAAGGTAGGCTCCCAGCACGCGTTCGTCCGAGCGGATGACCGACGGCGGCCCCTCGGCGATGGGGCGGCCCCGGTCGAAGACCACGATGTGGTCGCTGATGCTCATCACCAGGTCCATGTTGTGCTCGACGATCACGAACGTCCGCCCCTCGGCGTTGAGGTCCCGCACGAGGGTGCCGATGCGGTCGAGCAGGGCCGGGTTGACCCCGCCGGCCGGCTCGTCGAGCAGCACGGTCTCCGGCTCGCTCATGAGCACACCGGCCAGCTCCAGCAGCTTCTGCTGGCCCCAGGACATGTTCCGCGCCTCCACGTCGGCGAGGTGCTCGATGCCCAGCCGGGTCAGCCAGCCGCGCGCCCGGTCGACCTCGGCCCGGCCGCGGGCGCCGCGCAGCTGCCCGAGCAGACCGGACGGTCGCACGGCGGCGAGCACGTTGTCCAGCGCCGACATCCGGGGGAACACCCGGCAGAGCTGGAACGTGCGGCCGATGCCGGCGTGCGCGACGGCGTGCGGCGCGGCGCGCGTGATGTCCCGGCCCCGGTAGGTGGTCCGGCCCGAGTCGGCCCGGATCATGCCGGTGACGCAGTTGAAGAACGTCGTCTTGCCGGAGCCGTTCGGGCCGATGAGCGCGTTGACCCGGCCGTGCTGGAAGGCCACGCTCGCGCCGTCGAGGGCCACCACGCCCCCGAACGCCTTGGTCAACCCCTCGGTGCGCAGCGCCCCCCTCTCGTCGCTCATGCCGCCGCCTCCCTCCGGTCGGCGCCGCCACGAGACTCCACCGCACAGTGCCCGATGATTCGCTCGCCACGCTCGCTCATGCCGCCGCCTCCCTCCGGTCGGCGCCGCCACGAGACTCCACCGCACAGTGCCCGATGATTCGCTCGCCACGCTCGCTCATGCCGCCGCCTCCCTCCGGTCGGCGCCGCCACGAGACTCCACCGCACAGTGCCCGATGATTCGCTCGCCACGCTCGCTCATGGCCGCTCCTTCGTCGACGGTGCGCCGGGGCTGGCCCCGGCCAGTTCGGGCGAGGCGGCGTCGCGCTCCCGCTGCTCGCGAAGCTCGGCCGCCGTCACCTCGCGGATCGACTGCTGCGCCGGACGGAACCGGTCGAGCCCGGCGGCCAGCGCCGGTAGCACGCCGTCGGGCATGAACAGCACGACGAGCGCGAGCAGCAGGCCGGTGGCGACCAGGTGCAGCGGCGTGTTGCCGTACTCGACCTTGAAGTACTCCAGCGCCGTGCCGACCACCAGCGCGCCGAGCAGCGGGCCGAACAGCGTGCGTACGCCGCCGAGCAGCGCCATGAGCACCATGTAGGAGCCGGTCAGGATCGAGAACTGGAAGACCGGGTCGAGGTCGCCGAACCAGAGCGCGTAGAGGCCGCCGGCGGCGGCCGTGAAACCGGCCGACACCACGAAGACCACCAGCTTGTACGCGAACGTGGGGATGCCCAGCGACTCGGCCTTGTCCTCGTCCTCGCGGATCGCCTTGAGCCCGAGACCGAACCGCGATCGGTCGATCAGCCACCAGGCCAGCAGCGCGACGGCGAGCAGCCCGGCGAAGAGGAACCAGAACACCCGGTGGTGCTCGGGTCGCAGCAGGTCCGGGAAGGGGCGCGGCACGGTCAGGCCGCGGGACCCGCCGGTGAACGACGCCCAGCTCTGGAACACCAGCAGCAGGACCAGCACCAGGGCGATGGAGACGATGACGAACGAGGCGCCGCGCACGCGCAGCGCCGCGTAGCCGATCGGCACGGCGAGCGCCGCCACGGCGAGGGCCGCGATCACGAGGGCCAGGAAACTCGGCACGCCGGCCCGGGTGACGAGCAGGCCCGTGCCGTACGCGCCGAGCCCGGCCAGGGCGCCGTGCCCGAGCGAGATGTAGCCGGTGAAGCCGCCGACGAAGTTCCACGAGGTCGACAGCAGGGCGTAGTTCAGCACGACGATGCCGGCCGAGAGGATGTACGGGTTCGGCGCGAGCGACGGGAACGACGCGACGGCGGCGACGAGCGCCACCAGCAGGACGCCCCGGGCCACCCGGCCCGGGGTGAACCCCGGCCGGACGGCGGTGCGGGTGAGGTCAGAAGCGCTGGGCAAGCCGGCCTCCGAAGAATCCCTGCGGGCGGAACGCCAGCGTGGCGAAGAGCGCGAGGTAGAAGATGGTCTGCGCCCAGGTGGTGTTGAGCGGGATCTGCAGCAGGCTCTGCGTGAGGCCGAGCAGCATGGCGGCGGCCGCGGCGCCGGGCACGCTGCCCAGCCCGCCGACCACGATGATGGCCATGAGCGGCCCGATCCAGTGCCAGTGCAGGGACGGGTAGATGGTGGTGTCGAGGGCCAGCGCGGTGCCGCCGACGGCCGCGGTGGCCAGGCCGATGCCGAAGCCGTAGCCCGCGACGCGGTCGGTGTCGATCCCCACGAGGCGGGCCGCGTCGCGGTGCTGGATCGTGGCGCGCAGCGACCAGCCGAAGGTGGTCTTCTTCAGCAGGAGGTAGAGCGTCAGCAGCGCGACCGCGGCGAGCCCGAACGCGATGAGCTTGACCACGGCGATCCGGGCGCCGAACAGTTCCAGGTTCGCCGCGCCGTAGCCGAGCTGGATGCGCCGCTGGGTGCCGGTGAACGCGTACCCGAGCAGCCCCTCGATGACGACCGCGATGGCGAAGGTCAGCAGCACCGACATCATGGTGAGCGTCGCCGGTCGCAGCCGGGACAGCAGCAGCCGTTGGAGCAGCACGCCCGCCCCGAAGAAGAGCGGCACCGTCACGACCAGGGAGAGCAGCGGGTCGACGCCCAGCCGGGTGTGTGACCACCAGGCCAGGTAGGCGGCGAGGATGAGGAACGCCGAGTGGGCGATCATCACGACCCGCATGATGCCGAAGTAGAGCGTCAGGCCCGAGGCCAGCAGGGCGTAGAGCCCGCCCAGGAGCACGCCCAGGACGACGCTCTGGAAGATCAGCGTGCCAGAGGACATCGGCGCCTACCAGGCCGGCTTCGGGTAGACGATGTCGGTCTCCTTGGCGTCGGCCGGGAGCACGATCTGGATCTCGCCGCCGACCCACTGCTGGATCATGTGGGCGCCCTGCGGCTTGCCGGTGGCGTCCCAGCTCAGCGGGCCGACGACCGTCTCCACGGTGTTGTTCCGCACCCAGTCGACGAGCTTCTGCTGGCACTCGCCCTGCTCGGCGCAGCCCACCGCCGTGACGGCCGCCGCGACGACCTGGCCGGTCGTGTAGGCGTTCGCCTCGTCCTCCTCCGGCGGCGAGCCGAACTGGGCGGTGTACTTCTCGACGAACTCGACGTTGCTCGGGTACGGCGCCTTCTGCGTGTAGCCGGTGGGCGCGAGGATCCCCTCGGTCTTGTTGCCGATCGCGGCGGCGAACTCGGGGCTCGTCGGCGCCGTCGAGAACGCGGCGAGCTTCGGCTGGTAGTCCAGTTGCTGGAGGGCGACGATGAGGTTGACGCCGTCCTGGTACTGGGAGCCGCCGACCACGATGTCCGCCTTCGAGGACGCGATCTTCGCGGCGATGCCGCTGAAGTCCGTGGTGTTGGGCGGGTACACCTCGTCGACGACCGTGCGGACGCCGCCCTCCTCCAGCTTCTTCTTCAGCCCGTACGCGGTGCCCTGGGCGAACGGGTCGTCCATGGCGGCGTACGCGGCCGTGGCGGGCCGCTGACCCGCCGGCAGCCCGAGGATGTACTCGGCGAGGTGGTTGTAGTGGTCGTCGGCCACGGCCGGGGCGGCGTAGAACAGGTTCTTGAAGCCCTGCTCGAAGACCTCCTTCGCCGCGCCGGCAGGCTCGACGAACAGCATCCCGTACTCCTCGGCGACCCGGGCGGCCGGCACGACGAGCCGGGTCGAGAAGGGACCGACCACGATGTCCACCTGGTCCTGGCCGATGAGCTGCTCGTAGTCGGAGACGACCCGGTCGGCGTTGGACTGGTCGTCGAGGATCTTCAGCTCGACCTGGCGGCCCAGCAGGCCGCCCTTGTCGTTGACGATCTTCGCCCAGGCCTGGTAGCCGCGCTGCACGCCCTTGCCGGGCTCGGAGAAGTCTCCCGTGAGTGGCAGCGAGATCCCGACCACGATCGGATCGTCGGAGGACGAACCACCGTCGTCACCCCCACTGCAACCGGCGAGCGCGAGCACCATCGTCGCGCCGAACGCCGTCGCCCATCTCATTGTCGTCATCCGGGTGGTCATGCTCGGACGCTCCTTTGCTCCGGGCCGAAAGCGCTTACGAAAGCGCTTTCGTACTCTAGGCTGTGTCCTGCGTCACTGGCAATAGCCGGAGGTGCCTGCATCGATGTCTCGGGAGTGTCACTGATGCCGAAACCTGGCTCGAGGTTGCGCCTCGTCGACGTCGCCGAGCGGGCCGGCGTGTCGCTGGCGACCGCCTCACGCGCCCTGTCCGGCCGGGACGGCGTGAGCGAGGAGGTGGCCGACCGGGTGCGGCGGATCTCCCAGGAGCTCGGCTACGTGGCCAACCCGTACGCGCGCACGCTGGCCGGCGGGGCGAGCTCCACCGTGGGCCTCGTCGTGCACCAGGTGGACGACCCGTACTTCTCGGAGATCGCCGGAGGGGTCATCGAGGTCGCCGCCGAGCAGGGGCTGCTCGTCCAGATCTGCCACTCCGGGCGCGACCCGCACTTCGAGCTGCGCCAGATCCGGCACCTCATCGCCCAGCGGGTCGGCATCATCCTGGTCGCCGGCTCCGGCTACACCGACCAGCGGATCGAGGCGGAGACCCGGGCGGAGCTGTCCGCGTACCAGAACCTCGGCGGGCGGGTCGCGGTGATCGGCCGGCACTCCCTCGGCGTCGACGCCGTGCTGCCCGACAACGAGGCCGGCGGCCGGGCGCTCACCGAGCACCTGCTGGCGCTGGGCCACCGGCGGATCGCCGTGGCGGCCGGCAGCGCCGACCTCACCACCGTCGTCGACCGCCTCGCGGGCGTCGGCAAGGCGCTGCGGCAGCACGGGCTCGACCTCGCCGACCTGCCGGTGGTGCACACGGACTTCACCCGCGAGGGCGGGCGCCGGGCCGGCGAGCAGATCCTCCGCGACCACCCGGAGACGACTGCCGTCATCGCGCTCAACGACGCGATGGCGATGGGCGTGCTCGCCGTGCTGCGCGCACACCGCATCCCCGTGCCGGAGCGGATGTCCGTGGTCGGCTTCGACGACGTCTCCGTCGCCGCCGACCTGGCGCCCAGCCTCACCACCGTCCGGCTGCCGATGACCGACATGGGACGCATGGCCCTCGCCCTCGCGCTCAAGCCCCGCTCGGTCCGGCCCCGCCGCCGCTCCACCGGCCACACGCTCGTGGTCCGCGACTCCACCGGCCCGGCGCCCGCCTGACACCGCCCCCGCGCCGGCCGGGATCGCGCCGCATCCTGGTCGTCGTGGCCCCACGGCGCCACGACGACCAGGACCGCGCGTCATCGGTCCCCCCGGTCAGAAGCCGGGGAAGACGCCCCGCAGCTCGTCGAGGCTCACCGGCCCGCTCACGCGTACGCCCTCCGGGGTGTACCGCGGGCCCAGCCGCCCCACCGTGAGCCGCAGCCAGGCCTCGGCCGGGGCCACCAGCTCACCGTCGGGCCGCGCCGGGGCGTCGGTCAGCTCCAGCCGCTCGCCCAGGCGCAGCCCGTAGGTCCGCTCCGGGTCGTGCAGCCGTACGGCCAGCACCGCGCGCCGCCCACCCAGGACGTCCGGCCGGCCGGTCCAGGCGAGCATCCCCCCGACCTGGTCGAGCAGCAGCGGCACGGCGTCGGCCGCCACCGTCGCGGACGGGTCGAAGCCGACCTCGACGTCCCACCGGTGCAGCGCGAACTCGCTGAGCCGCAGCCCCGCCGCGCCGGCCACGTCCACCGGCTCGGGCAGGAAGCCCAGGTCGATGCGCAGGTCGGCCCGGGCGGCCGGGTCCAGCTCCTCGTACGCCCGCACGAGCCGCTCGTTGGCCTCCAGGAAACCGCTGGCGTGCTCGGCGGGCGGCATCGCGTCCCACCGCGCCCACACCGACTGGTTGAACTCGCCGCCGGGCGCGGGCTCGCCGGCCTGCGCGGCACGCAGCGCCGCCAGGTTGATCTCCGCGCCGCTGCCCAGGTGACTGAGCACCTGGGACACCTGCCAGTCGCTGGCGCCGGACGGCCGGGTCAGGTCGTCCGGGCCGAGCTTGCCGACGAAGGCGGCGAGGGCGTCGTGCCCGCTGCGCAGTGCCGCTATCGTCCGGTCCGCGATCGAAGACATCTCTCTCCTGTCGATGGTCGGGCGCCGCCCGCGTCCCCGCTGCGGACGCTCCGGGTGAACGGCACCGGCCCCCATCATGCCCCCACCCGGCGGCCGGGCGATGGCGCTCGCCGCGCACCACACGAACCGTCCGCACCGGGCCGGTGCGGTGACGCAGCGCGAGCGGCCGGTCGCGCGTACGGCGATGGCCGGGCCGGGACGACACACCGCCCCCGCGCGGCGGTAGCGTTGCGCGATCCCATGGCCCGTGGGGGCCGCAGGACCGTACGGAGGTTGGCGGATGTCCATCGGCGCTGAGCCGTTCGCGGTACGCGAGGACGGCACCTCGCGACCCACCTTTGAGCTGACGCTGCGCGGCTACGACAAGCGGCAGGTCGACCGGTACGTCGAGCACCTCGACGCCCAGCTCGCGACGGCGCGGGCCGAGCGGGAACGGGCGGCCGGGCAGGTCCGGGAGCTGACCGCGCAGGTGCAGCAGCTGCACGCGGAGGTGACCGAGCTGCGGCAGCGCCCGTCGCAGCCGGACCGGGCGTCGTTCCGAGACCTCGGCCCGATGGTCGACCAGATCCTCGCCCTGGCCGAGAAACAGGCCGGGGTCATCACCGACACGGCGGCACAGCACGCGGCGGAGCTGCGGGCCGAGGCGGAGCGGACGCTCACCGAGGCGCGGGAGCGGGCCACCCGGGCGCTCCAGGACCTCGACGAGGAGCTGTCCGCGCGCCGTGCCGAGCAGGAGAAGGCGTACGAGGAGCGGCGCACCGCGGCCGAGGCCGAGCTCGCCGAGATCCGCGAGGCGGCGGAGAAGCTGAGGGCCGAGGGGGAGGCCGCCCACGAGCGCGCCCGCCAGGAGGCGAAGCGGATCAGCGAACAGAGCGCCCAGCAGATCGAGCAGGCGCGGGCCGCGTCCGAGGCGCTGACCCGGGCCGCGCGTACGCAGATCCAGCAGGAGTTGCAGGCCGCCCGGTCCAAGAGCCAGCAGGAGCTGGCCCAGTGGCAGGCCAACATCGAGCGGGACATCAACGAGCGCCGGGCCGCCGCCGAGCAGGAGATCGCCGAGCAGCGGGCCGCCGCCGAGCGGGAGGTGGCGGGCCAGCGCAGCGCGGCCGAGCAGACCATCGGTTCGCTCATCGCCGAGGCCCAGCAGTACGCGACCGAGGTGCGGCAACGGGCGGACGAGCAGGCCGCCGCGCACCAGGAGCAGCTCACCCGGGTGCAGCAGGAGATCTCGGCCCACCAGCAGGCGCTGTCCCGGTTGCAGTCCGAGCTGGACGCCGCACGGCAGCAGCTCGCCGAGTCGCGCGGGGAGCAGGAGGCGGCCGAGCGGGAACTCGCGGAGGCGCGGCAGCGCCTGGTCGAGGTCCGGCAGGAGCTCACGGCCGAGGCGGAGCGCCTCGACGAGGCGCGCCGGGCCGCCGACTCGGCCGACCGGCACGCCAAGGAGGTCCGTGCCCGGGTGCAGCGCGAGGCCAAGCGGGTGGCCGACCTGGCGGCGGCCGCCGTGATGGCCGCGGCGGCCGGTGGCGCGGCGACCGCCGAGTACCCGGTGGTGGCGCGGGACCCGGAGCGTCCGCGGGCGGCGGAGGTGCCCGGGCGCCCGCGGCCGGAGCAGCCGGTCGCGGAGGCGGGAGAGCCGGCCGCGGAGGCGGGGCAGCCGGTCGCCGAGGTGGCGCCGCAGGTCGCCGAGGCGCAGCCGCCCGCGGTGGAGGCGGAGGCGCACCAGCCGATGCCCCGGCACGGGGCGCCGGCCGACGAGACCGGGTACGCCGAGGCCGACCCGCTCGTCGGTGAGCACGCCGAGGCGCGGGCCGGGGAGGTCGTACCGGAGCGGGCCTGACCGGCGGGTCCGCCCCGGCGACGGGGCGGCCGCCGTCGTCAGGCCGGGTTGCCGAAGAGGGCGGCGTAGCCCGACGGCAGCTGGGTCATGAGGTCGTTGAGTTCGCCGTCGGTGATCGCGTCGGCGACGGTCGACAGCACGGCGCCGGCGTCCCACTCGGCGGTCCGCGTGGTGGCGCCGGTTCCGGCGGCGATGCGCTGGAGGAACTCCTGGACCGACAGTTGCCGCGTCGGCTCCCCCGCCTCCTCCAGGATCTCGGCGATCCCGTGCGGCAGCTGGGAGGCGAGGTCGTGGGCCTCGTCCGGGGTGAGGCGCGAGGCGAGCACGCCGAGCACGGCACGGATGACGTCCTCGGCCTCGGCCGCGCTGCCGTACTCACCCCGCTGGCGTACCGCGGCGACGAACTCGTGGTACTTCACGACGATGTCCCTTCCTGAGCCTGGGTGGGCGACCCGCACCGGAGGGGACGGCGGGACGGGGCCGGTACGGCCCGGACGGGGCACCCTGCCCGGGTGCCCGACCGCCCGACGCCCTCGCGCCGTATCGAGTCTGGCACACGGCGCGCGGGCGGGAACGGCGATCGCCGTCCCTTCCCCCGCGGCTCACCCGGTCGACCCCGGGCGCTCGCGGACCGCCGACCGGTCCAGCCACCGGGGCAGCGGCATCGTCCGCCACGGCACCCGTAGCAGCAGCCGCACGATCAGCAGGCCCAGCAGGTAGCCCCCGATGCTGTCGGTGAGCCAGTGGTAGCCCAGGTAGGTGGTGCCGATGAAGGTCAGCACGCCGGGCAGCCACTGCAGGACCCGGCGGACGAGGACGGGGAGGTACGGCGCGAGCAGCATGGCCAGCACCCCGTAGTAGACGATGCCGTTGCTCACGTGACCGGAGGGGTAGTACTCCTCCCAGCCGTCGCTGAACATCTCCACCGACCCGTGGTGCGGGGCGCCGCGCGAGGTCCACCGCTTGAGGCCGACGATCAGCACCGTGCTGATGATCGGGGCCAGCCCGGCCGGGATGATCGGGCGCACGGACCGGTGCCGCCAGGCCAGCCAGAACGACACCGCGACGGTCACCGTGGTGAGGATGCCGCCCTGGCCGAGGTGGTCGAAGAACCACATGATCCCCGACACCGGCGGGGGCCGGCGCGCGTCGCACCAGTCGCGTACGGCGATGTCCAGGTCCAGCAGCGGACGCCACCAGACCAGGGCCGCCGTGAGCCCGGCCAGCGCGGCGAGCAGCACACCGTCGAGCCACCAGCCGGCCGGCACCGGCGCCAGCACGGGCACGCCGAGCGGCCGGGGCGGGCGGCGCCGCGACGGTGTCCCCCCTGGCATGGTCTCTCTCCGCTCTGCCGCCGGCGGCACCCGGTCCAACAGTGCGAAAATATCCCAGACCGCATCAGGACGGCCGGAGAGCCGCCAATCACGCGCCGCTCCGGCCGTCCGGGGCGCCCGGCGGGCGCCTCAGCCGGCGTCGACCTCGGCGAGGATCCCGGTGCCCTGACCGAGTTCGATCAGGTAGCCGTCGGGGTCCCGGAGGTAGCAGCGGATCTCCACACCGTGGTCCTTCGGTTCGGTGAGGAACTCCCCGCCCCGGGAGCACCACAGCTCGTAGACCGCGCGGACGTCGGTGACCCGGACGTTCATGGCGCCGCTCAGCACGTCCGGGTCCGCCGGGGCCTGCGCCCGTACGCTCGGCTTGTCGTCGGTCGGGCCGCCCTCGTCGTTGATGACGATGTAGCTGTTGTGGAAGCGCAGGATGGCCGGTCGCCGCTCCCGCACCACCGTCGCGCCCAGGACCCGCTCGTAGAACTCCCGCGAACGGTCCACGTCCCGCACGATCAGCAGGTGCGTGAGCACCATGCCGTGCTCGGGCCGGAAGTAGTCCGGCGCCTCCGTCGCCATCCGCGCCTCCCCGGGGTCGTCCCTGGATCGGGCGGGTACCCGCCGGCGGCGCCGGCACACCTCACGGCTTGCGGGCGAGACCCGCCCAGTAGTAGGCGGCGTGCGGGTCCTCCGGCTCGCTCTCCGGCCGCCACGCCATGACCGGCACGACACCCGGGTCGACCAGCTCCCACCCGTCGAAGAACCGCTCCACCTCGGCGCGGGTCCGCGGCACCAGCGTCATGTGCCCCTGGGTGGCCGCGGCCACCGCCGCGTCCATCTCGGCGGGGTTGAAGTCCCCCGTCGGGTGGGTGATCGCCAGGTAGCTGCCGGAGGGCAGGGCCTCCATGAGCGTACGCAGCCTGCCCGCCGGGTCGTCGCTGTCGCGCAGCAGCATGAGCACCGCGATGAGGGTGAGCGCCACGGGCCGGTCGAGGTCGAGCGTCCCGGTGAGGCGTGGATCGGCGAGGATCTTCTCCGGCTCGCGCAGGTCGGCGTGGATGTACTCGCTGCGGCCCTGCTCGGTGCTGATCATCAGCGCCCGGGCGTGCGCCAGGACGATCGGGTCGTTGTCGACGTAGACCACGCGGGTCTCCGGCGCCACCGCCTGCGCGACCTCGTGCAGGTTGGGGCGGGTGGGGATCCCGGTGCCGATGTCGAGGAACTGGCGCACGCCCGCCTCCCCCACCAGGTAGCGGGCCACCCGGTGGACGAACGAGCGGTTCTCCTTCGCCATCGTGCGCAGCGTCGGGATCGCCTGGATGAGGGCCGCGCCCATGGCCCGGTCGGCCGCGAAGTTGTCCTTCCCGCCGAGCCACCAGTCGTACACCCGGGCGGAGTGCGGGATGGACGCGTCCACTCCCGACGGCGGGATCTCCTCGCCCACGGTCTCGGTGCCGGTGTGCGACACGATCGTCTCCCCTCGATCGGCCGGTGTCGTCGTGCGCAGCCTAGAGGATCCGCCGCGAACCGGCGCTCCCACGACGGGCGGGCGCTCCTGTCGTCAGTGCGCCACCACGGCGACCGCCGACGGCGCGATCTCGCCGAGCCGCGCCGGTCGCACGACGGCGACCAGGACGCCGAGTGCCGCGAGCATGCCGCCGGCCACCACCGCCGCCATCGCGACGCCCCCGTTGCCCAGCGCGCCGACCAGGGGCGCGGCCAGCGCCCCCACGCCGAACTGCACGGCGCCGAGCAACGCCGAGGCGGTGCCGGCCGCCTCGCCGTGCCGGGTCAGGGCGAGGGCGGGCGCGTTCGGCAGGGCGAGTCCCGCCGCGCCGAGGACGACCCACAACGACGCCAGGACGGACGCCAGACCGCCGAAACCGGTGGCGGCGACGGCGACCAGCACGAGACCCGCCGCCGTGCCCACGACCAGCGCGGCGACGAGGATCCGCTGCGGGGTGTACCGGCGCAGCAGCCGGACGTTCAGCTGGGTCGCCGCGATGAGGCCGACCGCGCCGGCGCCGAAGGCCAGCCCGAACTGCTGCTCGTCGAGGCCGTACCGCTCCTGGAACACGAACGACGACCCGGCGACGTACGCGAAAAGCGCCGCCATGGCCAGGCCCGTGACCAGGACGAGCCCCACGAAGGTGCGGTCGCGCAGCAGGGTGGCGTACACGCGGGCGGTCGCCCCGACGCCACCGCGTCGCCGGCTCGCGGGCGGCAGGGTCTCCGGCAGCCCGAACGCCGCCACGGCGACCAGCACGACGCCGAACACCGCGAGGGCCACGAACACCCCCCGCCAGTCCGACCAGCGCAGCAGCCCGCTGCCGAGGGTCGGGGCGAGGATGGGCGCCACGCCCATGACCAGCATGAGACGGGAGAACAGCCGGGCGAAGGCCGCGCCGTCGAACAGGTCCCGCACGACGGCCGTCGCCACCACCGAGGCGGCCGCCACACCGAGTCCCTGCAGCAGCCGCAGCACGCCGACCGTGGTGATCGTCGGCGCGACGACGCACAGCACGGACGCCACGATGTGCAGCGCGACGCCGGCCAGCAGCGGAGCCCGCCGTCCCACGGCGTCGGACAGCGGGCCGATCAGCAGTTGGCCGACGGCGAGGCCCGCGAGGGTGCCGGTCAGTGTCAGTTGGACGGCCGCCGACGTGGTGTGCAGGTCCCGGGCGATGTCCGGGAGCGCGGGCAGGTACATGTCGATGGTGAGCGGCCCGATCGCGATCAGCGAGCCGAGCACGAGGACGAGGCGCAGGCGTTGCCCGGGGCTCATGAGGTCACCGGGCGTCGGGGGCGCGGCTTCCACGGCGGCGGTCACGGCCGCTCCCCCGGCTCGGGGCGTACGGCGGCGGGTGTCGATGCGGTGATCACACCTGGCAGCAACCGCTCGCGGCGCGTCTCATTCCCGTGCGGGGCGAAGGTAATCCACCTCACGCTCCGGCGCGGCGGTATGATCCGCCCATGACTGCCGGGTCGGCCTCGCGCCGTACACAGAACGGACACCCGGCCGCCGGTTGAACACCTCGCGGGCCAGAGGCCCGCCCCGTCACGAGACGTGCTGTCCCGCCGCTCGTGACGGAAGGAGGTGAGAGAGATGGGTTGGCAGGAGTTCGCCGCCCGGCACCGGGTCGGTGACGTCGTGGACGGCGTCGTGACCCAGCGGCTGCCGTTCGGCTCGTTCGTCGAGGCTGAGGGCTGCACCGGTCTGGCGCCGCAGCGGTCCTGGCCGGTCGGCACGCGGGTCCGGGCCCGGATCGTCGAGATCGACTCCGTGAAGCAGCGGTTCAGCCTGGCCGCTGCGTGAGTGGACGCTGGTCCGGGGAGGGCGCCGCCGTCCCCGGGCCAGCCCCGGCGCACGCGCGCTGGCAGGATGGCCGCATGGACCTGGAATCCGGAGCGGGGCTGCTGCACCGCCTCACCTCGTACGTGCCCGGTCGAGAGTGGGACGTGCCCGCCGACGACCCGCGGGTGCGTCACGACCTGGTCCCGAACGACCCCGCCACGCTGCCCCCACCGGTGAAGAGCTACCCGGACGGGCTGCCCGTGGTCGACCTCCCCCGCGACCTGCCGGATCCGGGGGTGTCCGCCACGGCCGTCCTCGCCGGCACGGCGTCCCCCGCGCGGCCCGTCGACGCGGCCCAGCTCGGCCGGGTGCTCTTCCTCGGCGCCGGCGTCGTGCGCACCGCCGTCCGGGACGGTCGCACGTTCCTCTTCCGCGCCTCCGGATCGGCGGGCGGCCGCTTCCCGCTGGAGGTGTACGCGAGCACGCGCGGGGTGGCCGGCGTCCCGGACGGGGTGCACTGGTACGACCCGGTGCGGCACGCCCTGGTCCGGGTCGCCCCCGCCGCCACCGGAACGGTCACCACGATCGTCGTGACCGGTGTGCCGTGGCGGACCGGGTGGCGCTACGCGGAGCGGGGATGGCGGCACCTCTACTGGGACGCGGGGACGTTGCTCTCCCAGCTCTCCGCGGCCGCGGCGAGCGCCGGCCTCGCGCCGCGGCTGCGCTCGCTCTTCCCGGACGCCACGGTGCGCCGGCTCGTGGGTGCGGACGGGGTGCACGAGTACCCGCTGGCCCTGCTCTCGTTCGGTGACGGCGAGCCGGCGATCGGGCCGGCCGGCCCGGCGGTGCCCGGCGAGCTGCCCCCGGTCGAGCTGCCGCTCTGCACCGCCGCGCAACGCGCCGGTGAGCGCGACGTCCTCGGCGGACCCTGGCCGGAGGCGCCCGCCCTGACCGACGTGCCGCCGTCGGCGTCCCTGGACGAGGTCGTCCGCCGCCGCGGCTCGCAGCGCCTCATGGACCGGTCCCGGACGGTGTCGCGGACCGTGCTGGAGTGGCCGCTGGCCGCCGCCCTGCGCGGGGTGCGCGTGCCGCACTGGGTCGCCGTCCACGGCGTCGACGGCGTGGCGCCGGGCATCTACCGGTGGCCCGACCTGTCCCGGCCCCGCCGCGGCGGGGACCTGCGTGACGACCTGCTGCGCGTCTGTCTCCACCAGGGGCTGGCCGCCGACGCGGCGTACGTCGTCGTGGCGGCCACGCCGCTGTCCGGAATGGACGACCGCGGCTACCGGGACGCCCAGCTCGCCGCCGGGCTCGTGGAGGGCCGGCTCCACCTCGCGGCGTACGCGCTGGGGGCCAGCGCCTCCGGGATGACGTTCGTCGACGCGGAGGTGCCGGCACTGCTGGCGGAGCCGGACGATCTCGCGGCGCTGCTGTTCACCTGCGTGGGCGTGCCGGCGTACCGGTCGCGGGCCGGCGGTGGGCCCGGCGCTCCGGTGACCTTCCGGCCGGTCACCCCCCGCCTCGTCGAGCCCTGACCGGGCCGGTCCCGACGCCGCTCAGTCCGACGGTTTCGGGGTGCCGCACAGCTTGGTGCCCGGTGGGGTGATCTCCTCCTTGCTCCAGATCTCGAACGGGGGCGGGCCGATCTTGTTCTCGCGGGCGATGGGTTTGACCTTGATCAGGCTCAGGAACTCGTTGATGAGGTCGACCACCGGTTGCAGGATGCTGTAGCCCACGCCGTACCGCCCCCACACCCCGAGCCCGACGCCGCGGCACTCCACGAAGTGCGACCCGAGGGTGCCGACCGCCCCCAGGGCCGACCCCAGGGTGGTGCCGTACGCGGTGCTGAGCTCGAAGAAGACGCCGGCCTTGAACACGAAGGCGTTGAACCCGACGGTGAACTTCACGCGGTGCTCGATGAGCAGGCCCATGACGCCGACGGGGACGCCGGTGAGCGAGTCGATGAGGCTGCTCTTGCGCTTCACGTTCTCGGTGACGCGGGGACCCCATCTGCCGTTGGCGTAGCCATACCCGAGCGATCCCGCGAGGGAGAACTCCCCCGAGCCCTTGATGGTGCCGGCCTTGGCGCCGAACGCCGTCTTGACCTTCAGCGTCTGGCCGATCGTGAGCGTGAGCGGCACACCGAGGACCGTGCCGATCGGGAAGCCGGCCTCGACCGGGAGCGGAAGGTCGGCCTTGATGTTCTGCCCGCCCTGGATCCCCGCCTCGAACGACACCCGGATGCCGAACCCGCCGGTGACCTCCAGTTCCGCCCGCGTCACCTTGCCGCCGCGGATGCTCAGGTGGAAGTCCGCGTTCGGCGCCTTGAAGGTGAGCGTCGCCCGCCCGCTCAACTTCAGCCCGCCACGGTCGTAGTGGAAGCTGACGTCGGCGCCGTCGCTGAAGCTCACGCCGTGGGAGAAGTTGGCGGCGACGGCGCGGGCCTCCCGGTCGCGGGTCGGCGGGGGCTGCGCGGGCCGCGCGGGCGCCGGGACCGCGGGGGCCGCGCGCAGCGGGACGCTCCTGCCGAACCGGCCCGGTGACGGCGTCGCCGTCGGGGCCTTGTCGGTGTCGGCCCAGAACGGCTCCCCGGCCTGGTAGAGGACGGGGTTCTCGAGCCGCAGCCCCTCCTTGACGAACGTGCCGTCCCGGATCACCTCGGTGAGCGTCACCGGCCCGAGTGTCACGAGCAGGTCGCCGCCGTCCCGCTGCACGTGCAGCACCCGGCCGACGCCGCGGCCGGTCACGAACATGACCTTGCCGACGGTCACCTCGTCGGCGCGGTCGGCCCTGCCGTCGATGCGCCAGGTGAGCCCGTCCGCGGTGACCGACCGGATCGACCGGCCGCCGCCGCCCACGATCACCACGTCGGGCTGCAGCGTGACGTCGGGGTGCGGGGCCGGCGCCAGCCCGTACCGCAGGGCCGTCTCGCTCCACGGATCCTCGTCGCCGGGGCCGGCGGGCGGGCCCGCGTCGCACGCCCCCGTCGCGAGCAGCAGCACCACGGTGACGACGACCGATCCAAGCTTGCGCAGGGCGGCTCCTCGGGTCATGGGCCGACGCTACGGCGACGCCGGCCCCGGGGAATCGGGTGTTTCCCTACGTTCCGGCGCCGGCCGGCGCTCCGATGTGGCCCCCGCCCGCACCGCCGGCGCGGGGCACGCCGGCGACGGCGAGTACGACGGACCGGGGCGCGCCGGGTGCGACCGCACGACGACGCGGCCCCGGCCGGGCGGGGCTAGGGCGCCGCGGCGGTCGCCACGTCCTGCTCGGCGGCGATGCGCAACGCCTGGACCAGCCTGCGGTAGAGGTCGTCGCCGGCGAGCAGTTCGGCGTGCGTGCCCCGCGCCCGGATGCGGCCCTCCTCGAGGACGACGATCCGGTCCGCGTCGAGCACCGTGGACAGCCGGTGGGCGATGGTGACCACGGCACCGGCCGCGGCGCGCTGGCGGATGCACTCGTGCAGGGCCGCCTCGGTGAGACCGTCGAGCTGGGCGGTCGCCTCGTCCAGCAGCAGGACGTCCGGGGTGCGCAGCATCGCCCGGGCCAGTGCGATGCGCTGTCGCTGCCCGCCGGAGACCTCGGTGGACGCCAGCGGCGTGTCGAGGCCGTCGGGCAGCGAGTCGACCTTGTCGTCGAGGCGGACGGCGCGCAGCACCTCCCGGATCTCCGCGTCGGTGGCGTCGGGGTGGGCGAAGCGCAGGTTGTCGCGGATGGTGCCGGGCACGACGGGGGTCTCCTGCTCGACGTACGCGAGCCGGGCGCGCACCTGGTCGTGGGTGTAGCTGTCGTACGGCCGGCCGTCGAGCAGCAGCTGACCGTGTTCGGGTTCGAGGAAGCGGAGGACGAGCGAGAAGAGGGTGGTCTTGCCGGCGCCGGAGGGTCCGACGATGGCGGTGTGCCCCCGCCGGGGGATCTCCAGGGTGACGCCGCGGACGGCGGGTGGGGCGTCCGGCCCGTACCGGGCCGTGACGTCGCGCAGGGCGAGGATCGGTCCGCCGGCGTCGGCCGCCGTACGGTGCGCCGGCACCGGTGCGGTGACCGGCGCGGTGGCCTCGACCCCGATGGCGTCGACCTCGCGGATCCGCCCGGCCGCGGCGATGCCGGCCTGCAACGCCGTGACGTTCTGGGTCAACTCGCTGATCGGCCCCATGAGCTGGAAGGTGTACAGCAGGAAGGCGATGAGGCTGGAGATCTCCAGCAGGTCGCGTTGGGCGCGCCAGGCGCCGATGCCGAGGATCACGATGACGGCCAGCTGGATGCCGGTCCACGCGATCGTCCAGACCGAGGCGGCGGTCCGGGCCGCCCGGACGCTGTGCGCCGCCGCGTCCCGGGCCTCGGCGACGACCAGGGCGCCCAGCCGAGTCTCGGCCCGGCTGGCCTTGACGGTCCGGATGGCCCGCAGCGCGCCCTCCAGCGTCCCGCCGAGGCGCCCCACCGACTCCTGGGCGGCCGTGGTCGCCTTGCCGATGGACGGCAGGAGCGCACCCATGATCGCGGCGACGACGGCCACCGCCGCGAGGGTGCAGCCGAGCAGGAACAGGTCCAGCACGCCCATCAGCACGAGCGTGCCGAGCAGGGCGATGGCGCTGTTCACCAGCCCGACGATGCTGCCGGACGCCTGGTGCAGCAGGGCCGCGTCCGAGGTGACCCGGGTGACCAGCTCGCCGCCGGGGCGGCGTTGCAGCTCGGCCAGGCGCGCCCGGAAGTAACGGGTGATCATCGCCGTCCGCGCGTCGAGCACGATCCGCTCGGCGAGCGTGCCGAGCAGGCGCCACTGCCACAGGGTGATGGCCGCGCCGACCACGACGAGCGCCAGCAGCGCCCCGATCGGCCGGGCCATCGACTCCCCGGCGCCGAGGGTGTCGAGGACCCACTTGGTGACCATCGGCGTGGCGAGCCCGGCCGCGTTGGCGGCGAGACCCAGCACGAGCCCGAGCAGCATCGTGGCCCGGTGCGGGGCGAGGAAGGACAGGAGCAGCCGCAGGCGCGGCAGGACGGCGGCGGGTGCGGAGGACGGCATGACCCTGATTGGAACATCGGTGTTCCGTTTCGGGCAAGCGGTTTACCGGATCAGCGCATTGCTATCCTCGTCCGGTGACCGAGGCGCAGGTGTCCGGCAGCCGGGCGCGGACCCGGCAGGCCATCATCGACGCGGCGATCGACGTCCTCGGCCGCAACCCGGCGGCCTCGCTGGGCGACATCGCCACGGCCGCCGACGTCGGCCGCACCACCCTGCACCGGTACTTCGCCGACCGGGCCGACCTCCTGAAGGCCGTGGGCGCCGAGGCCGACGCCCGGCTCGCGCGGGCGACCGCCGCGGCCCGGCTCGCCGAGGGCACGGGCGCCTCCGCCGTCCAGCGCCTCTGCCAGGAGTACTTCGACCTCGGCAACGTGCTCTCGGTCGTGTTCAACGCGGCGCTGGGCGCCGGCGACCCGGAGCACGCCGAGCCGGCCGGGTGCGACCCGGAGTTCGCCGCCATGGTCGAGCGGGGGTACCGGGACGGCACCATCGACCCGGCGCTGCCCGCGGACTGGGTGCAGAGCCTCATCTGGTCCCAGCTCTACGCGGGCTGGGCGTACCAGGGCGAGATGGGGGCGTCGCGGCACGAGGTGCTGCGTCTCATCCTGCGCACCGTCGCCGGCGCGATCGCCGTCCGGCCCGCCTGAGGGTAGTGCGGGCGGCGCCGGTCAGGCGCCGAGCCGTTGCCGGGCCAGGAACTTCGGCACGCACATCCGCCACGCCTCGGTCACCAGCTCGGTCATGTACGCGTGGTCGAGCCGCGAGGTGTGGCAGCACACCCAGTTGAAGCGCAGGTCGGACGGGCGGGGCAGGAAGAACAGGTCGGGCTCGGCGGCGATCAGGGCGTCGCGCTCCTCCTTCGGGTAGCCGAAGCCCATCGTCGCCTCGTCGCGGCTGAACGCCACGTAGACGATCGACCCGACCCGGAACTTCACCCGGTCGCGGATCAGGTGTTCGCTGCTGCGGGGCAGCGTCCGGGCCAGGGCCCGGACGTCGGCGACGGTCACCACACGACGACCGTAGCGACCGCCACCGACGTTTCCCGCGCTACCGCTCCCCCACCGGGTTCACGGCGGGCAGGCCGAGCCCCTCCACCGCCGCCGCGACGAGTTCCTCCGGGCTCAGCGCCACGTCCAGCACCAGCACCGACTCGTCCGGCTGCGGCCGTTCGAGCGTCGCGATCTGCGACTCGAGCAGGCTCGCCGGCATGAAGTGCCCGGTGCGGCGGGACATCCGCTCCCGGATGACCTCCGCCGACCCGTCCAGGTGCACGAAGTCCACCGAGGGTGGACCCGCGCGCAGGACGTCCCGGTACGACCGCCGCAACGCCGAGCAGGCCAGGACCGTCGACCGGCCCTCCGCGCCGCGCGCCGCCATCCACGCCGCGAGATCCCGCAGCCACGGCAACCGGGCCGCGTCGTCCAGCGGCACGCCGGCCCGCATCCGCGCCACGTTCGCCGGCGTGTGGAACTCGTCCGCCT
The DNA here is from genome assembly GCF_036184225.1 of Micromonospora globbae. Lineage (NCBI taxonomy): Bacteria > Bacillati > Actinomycetota > Actinomycetes > Micromonosporales > Micromonosporaceae > Micromonospora > Micromonospora globbae. The sequence continues at coordinate 1,208,568 of NZ_CP108084.1, read as the reverse complement.
CGGCGAAGAGCAGACCGGTCGCCTCGCTGATCCCCCGCGCCACCGTGGTCTTGCCGGCCCCGGACACGCCCATCACGACGACGTGGCGGGTCGGGTGGCGCTCACCAGTCATGGACGGTCCCGTCCTTGAGCCGGTTGAACGGCAGGTACGCCGGCACGTACGGGAACTTCGCGGCGGCCGCCTCGTCGAGTTCGACGCCGAGGCCGGGCTGCTCACCCGGGTGCAGGTAGCCGTCGGTGAACGTGAACGACTGCCGGAAGACCTCGTTGGTGAGGGCGCCGTGCTTCATGTACTCCTGGATGCCGAAGTTGTGGATGGCCAGGTCCAGGTGCAGTGCGGCGGCCATGCCCACCGGGGAGATGTCGGTGGGGCCGTGGATGCCCGACTTGATCTGGTACTGGGCGGCGAAGTCGAGCAGCTTGCGCATCGCGGTGATCCCGCCGGTGTGGGTGACCGCGGAGCGCACGTAGTCGATGAGCTGCTCCCGGATGAGCGTCTGGTAGTCCCAGACGGTGTTGAAGACCTCGCCGATGGCCAGCGGCGTGGTGGTGTGCTGGCGGACGAGGCGCAGCGCCTCCTGGTTCTCCGCCGGGGTGCAGTCCTCCAGCCAGAACAGGTCGTACGGTTCGAGCGCCTTGCCGAGCTTGGCGGCCTGGATCGGGGTCATCCGGTGGTGCCCGTCGTGCAGCAGCGGCAGCTCGGGGCCGAACTCGTTGCGGACGGCCTCGAAGACGCCGGGGAGGTGGCGCAGGTAGGCGCGGGTGTCCCAGTCCTCCTCGGCGGGCAGCGGGGTGCGCTGCGCCGGCTCGTAGTCGTAGCGCTTGCCGTCGACGCTGGGCTGGGTGGCCACCCCGTACACGGCGTTGATGCCGGGCACCGAGGTCTGCACCCGGATCGAGCGGTAGCCCTCCTCCAGGTGCCGGCGGATCGAGTCGAACAGCTCCGGCAGATCCCGGCCCGAGGCGTGGCCGTACGCCATGATGCCGGTGCGCGACGCCCCGCCGAGCAACTGGTAGAGCGGCATGCCGGCGGCCTTGGCCTTGATGTCCCACAGGGCCACGTCCACGGCGGCGATGGCCGCCATGGTCACCGGGCCGCGTCGCCAGTACGCCGAGCGGTACAGGAACTGCCAGGTGTCCTCGATGCGGTGCGGGTCTCGCCCGATCAGCAGCGGGACGACGTGGTCGCGCAGGTACGACGCGACCGACAGCTCCCGCCCGTTGAGGGTGCCGTCACCCAGGCCGGTGAGCCCGTCGTCGGTCGTGATCTTCAGGGTGACGAAGTTGCGGTCCGGGCTGGTGACGATGACGTCAGCGGCGGCGATCTTCACGAGGGGTGGTGCCTTTCTTCTGCTGTGGTGCGGCGGCGGTCAGCGCAGGACGCTGCCCGCCTCGTGGCCGTCGAGGAGGGAGAGTTCGGCGCGGCGGGGCAGCCCCTCGCAGTCGCCGCGGGTGGAGACGGCGAAGGCCGCGACGGTGGCCGCCCGGCGCAGGCGGTCCGGCAGGTCCAGCCCGTCGAACCAGCCGGACAGGTAGCCGGCGGTGAAGGCGTCCCCGGCCCCCACGGTGTCGACGGCGGTCACGGGGAGCACGCCGGCGTGCGCGACGCCGGTCGGGGTGTGCGCCCGCGCGCCGTCCGCGCCGAGCTTGACGAGGACCGTCGTGACCCCGCGCGCGAACAGCTCCGCCACCGTCGTGGACTCGTCGGCCCCCGGCTCGCCGACGAGGTCGAGTTCGTCGGCGGAGGCGACGACGGTCGAGGCGTACGCCGCGAGCGGGGTGAGCACCGCCCGGGCGGCCTCGCGGGACCAGAGGCGGGCACGGTAGTTCACGTCGAGGCAGACGGGGATCCCGGCCGCGGCGGCGGTCTTCGCCGCCCACTCGGTGGCCTCGCGCGCGCTGTCCGACAGCGCCGGGGTGATGCCGGTCAGGTGCAGCATCCGCGCCCCGGCGGCGAGCGGGGCCCGCAGGTCGTCGACGCGCAGCGCCGAGCCCGCCGACCCGGCCCGGTAGTACTGCACCCGCGTCAGGTCGGCCGAGCGCTGTTCGAGGAACATGAGGCCGGTCTGCCGCTCGGCGTCGCGGGTCACCCCGTCCACGCCGACGCCCTCGGCGCGCAGGTGGCGCAGGACGTACTCGCCGAACTCGTCGGTGCTCACGCGCCCCACCCAGGCGGCCCGGTGGCCGAGCCGGGCCACGCCGACGGCCACGTTGGACTCGGCGCCGGCCAGGTGCATGCTCAGCGCCGCGCCCGTCGCGAGCGGGCCGGCCGCGCGCAGCGACACCATGGCCTCGCCGAAGGTGAGCAGGTCGACGGCGCTCACGCGCGCGCTCCCGAGACGGCCGAGAGGTAGGTGCGCGCCCGCGCCCGCAGCGCGTCCAGGTCGCCGCCGGAGGCGGCGTCGCCGACCAGCGGGCCGCCCACGCCGACCGCGACGGCGCCCGCGGCCAGGTAGGCCGGCACGTCGTCCAGGCCCACGCCGCCCACCGCGACGAACGGGATGTCGGGGAACGGGTCGCGCACCGCCTTGAGGTACGCGGGACCGCCCACCGAGGCCGGGAACAGCTTGACGACCGACGCGCCCATCCGCACGGCGGTGTACGCCTCGGTGGGCGTGAACGCCCCCGCGGCGACGGGGATGCCGCGGCGGGCCGCCTCGGTGATCGACTCGACGACGGCGGGGGTCACCACGAACTGTGCCCCGGCGGCCGCCACGTCGGCGACGTCACCGGCGGTGAGCACGGTGCCCGCGCCGACCAGCGACCCGGCGGGCGCCGCCGCACGCAGCGCCGCGACCGCCCGGGGCGCGTCGGGGGTCGTGAGGGCGACCTCGACGACGCGGACGCCCTCCTCCAGCAGGGCGGTCCCGGCGGCGATCGCCGCGGAGGTGGAGGTCCCCCGGATGATCGCGAGGATGCGGGCCGCGCCGAGTTCGGCAGTGAGGTTCAGGGTCATCTCGTTCACCATTCCGCGTAGGAGCCGTCGAGGTGCCGCCACGTCGGGCTGCGCCAGGCGTGGCCGCGCTTGTCCGCGGTGCGCACCGCGTGTTCGTCGATCTCGATGCCGAGCCCCGGCCCCGTGAGCCGCTCGACGTAGCCGTCCACGAACGTGAGCGGCGTCTTGTCGAGGCAGTAGTCGAGCACCTCGGCACCGAGGTTGTAGTGGATGCCGATGCTCTGTTCCTGGATGAGGTAGTTGGTGGTGGCGAAACCGACCTGGAGGCACGCCGCCAGGGCGATCGGCCCGAGGGGGCAGTGTGGGGCGAGCTGCGCGTCGTACACCTCGGCCAGCGCGGCGATCTTGCGTACCTCGGTGATGCCGCCGGCGTGCGACAGGTCCGGCTGCGCGACCGCGATGCCGGCCTGGAGCACGGGCAGGAACTCCTGCCGGTTGTAGAGCCGCTCCCCCGTCGAGACGGGTGTGCTGGTGGAGCGGACGAACTCGCCGATGAGGTGCGAGTTCTCCGGCACCACCGGCTCCTCCAGGAAGAACGGCCGGTACGGCTCGAGCAGCGGCGCGACCCGGCGGGCGTTGGCGAGGCTGAACCGCCCGTGGAAGTCGACGGCCACGTCCCGGTCCTCGCCGAGCACCTCCCGGGCGGCGGCCACGCGCCGCACCACGGCGTCGAGTTCCGCCACGGACGCCACCGAGCTCATCCGCCCCGACGCGTTCATCTTCACCGCGGTCAGTCCCGACTCCACGGCGGCGGCGATGTGGTCGCGCACCTCGGCGGGCTCGTCGCCGCCGACCCAGCCGTACACCCGGATCCGGTCCCGGACGGGGCCGCCGAGCAGCTGGTGCACCGGCGCGCCGAAGTGCTTGCCGGCGATGTCCCACAGCGCCTGGTCGAGCCCGGCGACGGCGCTGGCCAGGATCGGGCCGCCCCGGTAGAAGGAGCCCTTGGTCATGACCTGCCAGTGGTCCTCGATCCGCAGCGCGTCCCGGCCGACGAGCACCTCGCTGAGCTGCTCGACGGCGGTGCGGACGGTCTCCGACCGGCCCTCGCAGGTCGCCTCGCCCCAGCCCACGATGCCCGAGGCGGTCTCGACCCGGACGAACAGCCACCGGGGCGCCACGAGGAACGTCTCCACCCGTGCGATCGTCGTCATTCCGTCATCCCTTCGTGGCGCCGGCGGTGAGGCCGGAGACGACGTACTTCTGCACGAACAGCGCGATCACCATGATCGGCAGGGTGACCACGGTGGCCGCCGCCATGAGACCGCCCCAGTCGATGCTCGCGTAGCCGACGAAGTCGAAGATCGCCACCGGGAGCGTCTTGGTGTCGGCGCCGGAGAGCACGAGCGCGAACATGAAGTTGTTCCAGGAGAAGATGAACGACAGGATGCCGGCGGTGGCGATGCCGGGCACGGACAGCGGCATCGTGATGCGGCGGAACGCGCCGATGTGGGTGAGCCCGTCGACGAGCGCCGCCTCCTCCAGCTCGGTCGGCAGGCCGTCGAAGTAGCCCATCATGATGTAGACGATCAACGGCAGCGACACGAACATGTGGCTCAGGATCAGCACGGTGAACCCGCCGACCATCCGCAGGTTCGAGAACACGTAGTACCAGGGCACCAGGAGCGACACGCCGGGGATCACCCGGGCCATGAGCACCACCAGCGCCGACCGGCGCATGTTGAAGCGGCTCATCGAGTACGCCGCCGGCACCCCGAGGACGAGCGAGAGCACCGTGGCGGCGAACGCCACCCAGAGGCTGTTGCCGATGTACTGCACGTAGTTCGCCCGCTGGAGGACGTTGGCGTAGTTGTCCAGGGTCGGCGAGAACGAGAACGTCTTCGCCGTGTCGTAGATGTCCACGTTGGTCTTGAACGACGCCGCGATCATCCACAGCAGCGGCGCGATCAGGCCGACGACCACGACGGCGAGCGCCACCCCACGGAAGACCCGGTACGGACGGCTCGGTCTCATCGCTCCAACCCCTTCTTGCGGTAGGTCAGGGCCCACATCACCCCGATGATGATCAGGAAGAAGATGATGAGGACGGTCGAGGAGACGCCGTAGTCGTTGTAGTCGAAGCTCAGCCCGTAGGCGTACACGTTGAGCGTCTCCACCTCGTGGAAGGAGCCGCCACCGCGGCCCTTCGTGGCGTAGAGGATGTCGAAGGTCTTCAGCGCGTCGATGCCGCGCAGCAGGATCGCGACGATGACGGTCGGCATCAGCAGCGGCAGGGTGACGTGCCGGAACCGTTGCCAGGTGCTGGCGCCGTCGATGAGGGCGGCCTCCTGGGGCTCGTCGGAGAGCGAGGTCAGGCCGGCGAGCAGGATCAGCACGACCATCGGCGTCCACTGCCAGATGTCGATGAACATCGTGGTGGGCAGCGCCGAGTGCTGGCCGGCGAGCCACGGCTGCGGGCCGATGCCGAACCAGCCGAGCATCTGGTTGGCCATCCCGATGTTCGGGTCGAAGATCAGGCGCCACATCATGCCGACGGCCACGGGGGTGGCCACGAGCGGCAGCAGGATCGCCACGCGCACCCACCGCTCGCCACGGAACGGGCGCCACAGCAGCAGGGCGATGGCCATGCCGAGGACGACCTCGACGAGGAGCACGACGCCGGTGAAGGCGACCGTACGCCAGACCGCCGGCCAGAACCGGTCGGTGTCGCGGAGCACGTCGAGGTAGTTCTGGAACCCGATGAACTCGCTCTCGGCGCGGACCGAGCCCTCGGCGTCGGTGAGGCTGAGGTACCCGGTCCACACCACCGGGATGACGATCAGCACGGCGACGAACGTCATGGCGGGTGCCGCGAAGAGCCACTTGCGGTGCGCGTTGGCCCAGCGCGACCAGGCCGACCCCTCCGGCGGCACCGGACGGGCCTCGGGTGATGTCGTGACGGGGGTGGTGAGGGTGGACATGGGGGTCTCCGGGTTCGCAGGGCCAGGGACCGGCACGGTGGCGGAGCCGTCGACTCCGCCACCGTCGCGGTGGGGCTACTTCGACTCGTCGTCGAGGAACTTCTGGAACGCCTCGTTGGCCGCGTCGGCCGATGCGGCCGAGTCCTTGCCGGTGATCGCGTCGACGATCGGCTGGCCGACGATCTCCCGCGCCTCGGCGACCTTTACGACCAGCGGCCGGTCGTGGCCGACGCCGTTGGCGGTGCTGACCGTGGTGGCCTCGGCGAGGTCCTTCGGGTAGGTCGAGGTCGCCTCCGGGTTGGCCCACACCGAGGCGCGGGCGCCCGGCACGCCGGCCTTCTGCTGCGCCAGGGACTGCTCCTTGCCCGCGGCCCACTGGATGAACTTCCAGGCGTTGTCCTTGTTCTCCGAGGCGTCGTTGACGCCGAGCGCCCAGGAGGGGATGTTGTACGGCTTCGAGCCGGCCGGACCGGCCGGGAAGGCCGCGAAGCCGACGGTGTCGGCCACCTTGGACTTGGCCGGGTCGGTGGCGTTCTTGTAGAGCGAGTTGGCCTCGGTGTAGAAGGCGGCCTTGCCCTGGGTGAAGATGGCCATCGCCTCCGACCAGCTCATGTCGGTGCTGATGTTCTCCGGCCCGTGGTCGCGCAGCAGGCCGCCGTAGTAGGCGTACGCCTGCTTGGCCTGCTCGGTGTTGACCGAGGCCTTCCCGTTGGCGTCGACGAAGTCGCCGCCGAAGCTGTACAGGAAGCTGGAGAACTGGGTGACGGCGGCGGCCTTGCCGGTGCGGGCCACGAACCCGGCGACGCCCGGGTTGTCGGCCTCGACCTTGGCGGCCTGGGCCTTGAGCTCGTCGAGGGTCTTCGGCGGCGCGCTGAAGCCGGACTTCTCCAGCAGGTCCTTGCGGTAGTAGAGGACCTCCTGCTCGGTGATGATCGGGATGCCGACCACCTTGTCCTCGTACGTCGTGGCCTGGACCGGCGCGGCCTGGAAGTCGCCGAACTCGAAGGCGCTGTCCGACTTGGCCCGGTCGGTCAGGTCGGCGAGGTACTTGTTCTTGGCGAAGAGCTTGCCCTCCTGCAGGGGCCGGTACATCATCACGTCGATGTCGCTGGACCCGGCGTTCAGCTTGACGTTGTACTGGTCGGACAGCTGGTCCTCACCGAGCTGGGTCACCTCGACCTTGAGACCGGACTGCTTCTCGAACTCCGGCAGGGCCGCCTTGATGTTCTCCGTCCACACGTGGTTCACCAGCGTCACGCGCAGGGTGGTGGACCCGCTGTCGCCGCCGTCCCCGCCGCCGCAGGCGGACAGGCCCATGGCGACGACCACGGCAAGAGATGTGCCGAATATCGATCGACGTCGCACGCTTGTCTCTCCTTCTGTCGTGGTCGCGGCCTCGGCGGAGGCGCTACCTCGCTGTTTACATCCGCTTAACGACGGGATGCTAGGCGTAAAAAGCTGACTTATTCAAGGGGTTGATCCAACTGATATGATCCTTGGCGTGGAAGGGACCTCCTCAGGGGTTGCAGCCGTCGAGACCTCCCCTGTCGAGGGGCTGCACGCGCGCGTCCTCGAACATCTCGGCACCGCCATCTGCGGCGGCGAGCTGGCGCCCGGGTCGGTGCTCAACATCGACGACCTGGTGGAGCGCTACGCGGTGTCGCGCTCGGTCGTCCGTGAGGTGCTGCGCGTGCTGGCCTCGATCGGCTTCATCGAGACCCGCCGACGGGTGGGCGTGCTGATCCGCCCCGCGACCGCGTGGAACGTCTTCGACCCGCAGGTGATCCGCTGGCGTCTCGCCTCCAACGGCCGGATGGCCCAGCTCCGCTCGATCACCGAGCTGCGCACCGCCGTCGAGCCGCACGCCGCCCTGCTGGCCGCCACCCGGGCCACCCACGAGGAGGCGAGCGACCTCGTGGGCCTGGCCGCGAAGATGTGGGCCGCCGGCAAGGCCGGCGACGAGGACCGGTTCCTCCGCCTCGACATCGAGTTCCACCGGCGGGTGCTGCTCGCGTCCGGCAACGAGATGTTCCTGCGGCTCCAGGACCTGGTGGCGGAGGTGCTCACCGGCCGCCACAAGCACCACCTCATGCCGCACCACCCGCACGAGCAGGCCCTGCACCTGCACGCCGAGGTGGCCCAGGCGATCCAGCGACACGACGGCGAGCGCGCCCGGCGCGCCATGGCGCAGCTCCTGGAGCAGGCGTTCGACGAGATGCGGTCGCTGTGGGAGCAGTCCGCCGAGCCGGTCCGCGGCTAGACCACGCAGGCCGCCCCGGCGCGCGGGCCGGGGACCGGCCGGGCGCCCGGGACGGGCCCGCCGCTCAGTGCGGCATGCGCAGGCCGGCCGCCACGGCGCCCCGCAGGTCCACGTGGCCGGCGATCCGGCGGACGACGGCCGCGTACCGCGCACGCTGCCAGGCCGGCGACGTCGGGTTGGCGGCGGCGGCCGTCAGGTCCACGACCCGGGCCAGCGGCCGGTACTCCATCCAGGTCGGTAGGACGGTCACCTCCGTCACCTCCCAGCGGCCCCCGGCCGTACGCGTGAAGGTGAACTCGGGGACGACCGCATCCTGCGTCTCCTCCGGTGAGCCGTCGGCGAACCGGGCGGTCAGGTTGCCCATGCCGTAGGCGACCCACTTGCGGCCGATCTTCTCGAACGGCTGCACCACGTGCACGTGGTGCCCGACGATCAGGTCGATGTCCGGCGACGCCAGCAGTTCGCGGGCGAGGTCCACCTGGTCGGCGTTCGGTTCGTGCTGGTACTCCGTCCCCCAGTGCATCGAGAGGATGACGATCTCCGCGCCGGCCTCCCGGGCCCGCCGGGCCTCCGCCCGGATCGCGTCGGCGTCGATGAGGTTCGCCGCCCACGGTCGCCCGTCGGGCAGCGGGATGTCGTTGAAGCTCAACGTGTACGACAGGTGACCGACCCGCACGCCCTTGACGTCGAGGACGTTGGGGCGCCGGGCCTCCGCCGCGGTCCGGGCCGTGCCCGTGTGCCGCAGGCCCACCCGGTCCAGGTTGTCGAGCGTCCGGGCGATGCCCTCGACCCCGGTGTCCAGGGAGTGGTTGGACGCGGTGGAGCACGTGTCGAAACCCGCCCACGCCGCGGCGTCGGCCAGTTGCGGCGGCACGCTGAAGTTCGGCCAGCCGGTGAACGGCCCGTCCGGCTCGGCCAGCGGCGTCTCCATGTGACAGATGGCCAGGTCGGCGGCGCTCGCCCGGGGACGGACGGCGGCCAGCACCTGGGTGAAGTCGTGCCCGTCCCGGCCCGCGCGGCGGGCGTCGGCGGCTGCCTGCTCGCTCAACGGAGGGTGCACGAGCAGGTCACCGGCCGCCACGACCGTGAGGGTGGCCGGCGGCGCCGGGACGGCGGCGCCCGTGGTCGGGGCAGCCGTCCGGCGGGTGGGCTCGGGCGCGGGCGCCTCGCAGCCCGCCGCCAGCACGGCGGCCAGCAGTACCGCCAGAACGGGCTTTCTTCTCATAACGGAACATGATGCCGCGCCTTCCGCGCGCCACGGGACGAACGGGAAAACTCCCGGCCCGGCCCGCCGACGAGAGCCGGGAGGCCGCGCCGGGCGATGGTCAGCGGCGGTGCCGGCGGGCGGCCGCGGCCCGGCGGGCCGGGCGCCGGACCACGGTGATCCGGTCCCCCGTGGCCCGGACGGTGGTGCGCCCGCCGCGACGGCGGCGGACCGTGAGGTCCACTGTGCGGTCGCCGACCCGCACGCCCGTGAGCACCAGGTCGGGCAGCCACTCGGGCAGGTGCGGATCCACGAAGATCGTGCGCAGCGACGCGGCGGGCCGCAACGCCAGCATCGCCTGCACGAGCGCGATCACCGCGCTCGCCGACCAGGCCTGCGGCGAGCACGAGTTCGGGTACACGCCGGGGTGTGGATGGTCGGCGTCGCGGGGCAGGCCGCCGAGGGCCTCCGGGAGACGGTGGTCGGCGAAGAGCGCCGCCGCCGAGAAGGTGCCCTCGGCCAGCCGGTGCAGATGCTCCCAGCAGCCGTAGCGGGCCAGCCCGAGGCCGATGGTGCCCGCCTCGACCGGCCAGACGCTGCCGCGGTGGTAGCTGAACGGGTTGTACGCCGGGTGCGCGGCGGACAGCGTCCGCACCCCCCAGCCGCTGAACATGTCGGGCGCGAGCAGACGGTCGGCGACCGCCCAGGCGTACCGCGGCGGCACGATCCCGGTGGCGAGCAGGTGCCCGTCGTTGGAGTTGACGGAGCGCACGGGACGCTTGTCGGGGTCGAGGGCCATCGCGTAGCAGCCCTGGTCCGGCAGCCAGTAGGCCCGGTGGAAGCGGCGGCGCAGGGCCGCGGCCCGGGCCACGAGGCGGCCGGCGAGCGCGGCGTGCCCCGTGGCGGTGAAGACCACGGCGGCGTGCCGCAGCGCGGCGTACCAGTACGCCTGCAGTTCGCTGGTGGCGATCGGGTTCGGCACGACCCGCCCGTGCTCGTCCACGACGGCCGTGTCCGAGTCCTTCCACCCCTGGTTCTTCAACCCGGCGCGGGACCGGCGGTGGTACTCCAGGAAGCCGTCGCGGTCCAGGTCGGCGAACCGGTCGAGCCAGCCGAGCACCTGGCGGGCGGTCGGCAGCAGCTCCCGCAGCAGGTCCCGGTCGTCCGTCCAGGCGTAGTACTGGCCGAGGAAGACGAGGAAGTCCGGACCGGTGGACCAGTCGCCGTAGTAGGCGCGGAAGGGGTCGATCCCGAGCTGCGACAGCGGTCCCTGCCGGGCCTCGTGCAGCGGCTTGCCCGGCTCCTCGTCGCGCCAGTCGTCGATCCGGCGGCCGATGTGCCGCGCGGCGAGCCGGAGGCTGTCGGCGAGCATCGTCGGACCGGCGAGCAGCGCCTGCCAGGACGCGGTCATCGTGTCGCGCCCGAAGATCTCCTGGTAGATGGGCAGCCCGGCCATCGGTGCCGTGGGCCCGGCCGGTTCGCCGAGCGGCAGCACGCTGAGGTCGTCCACGGCGCACCGCCAGGCCGCCATGACGTCCCCGTTGCTGGTGGTGAGCCGGGTCAGTTCGCGGGCCAGCCGGGCCCGGGCGGCGGCCGCGCGACCGTCGCCACCGGTGGTGCCCGCGGCCGTGGCGGCGTCGGTGAACGCCGGCGGCGGGGCGGGAAGGCGCTCACCGTCGAAGACGGGCTCCACGAGCAGGTCCACCCGGGCACGCCCGCCGGCCGGGACGTCGAGGTCGCAGCCGAGGACGCCGTCCGCGTACCGGACCGGCGCGTCGCCCTCGGCGCGGACGACCACCGCGCGGTCCAGGTCGTCGCGCAGGTAGGTCAGGCGCAGTTCCTGCGCCGCCGCGTCCCACGCCACGCCGACGTCGCCGTGCTGCCGCCGGTCGCCCGTCTCCGCCTCCGTGGTGTCGGCGAAGTCCGCCGCGAGCGCGACCCGCACGCGCGTCGTGAGCGCCCGGTCGGCGAAGCTGAGCACGGTGAGCCGGGTGCGCAGTCCCGCGCCGACGAAACGCTCCACCACCAGGTACGCCGCCCGCGACGGCAGGCGCTCCCCGTCACCGAGTTCGGCGTACGAGACCTGCGCGTGCCCGCGTACCGTCGCCGTGCTGAACGGGACGGGCTCGCGGTCGTCCACCGTGAGCCGTTCCAGGCTGAGGACCCGGGTGTTGCGGGCGAAGAAGCCCTGGGGATCGCCGCCGGTGATCCGCCCGCGCACGTCGGTGACCAGGGTGCTCCAGCCGCTGGCCAGGTAGAGCAGGTCGGGGCGGACCCGCACGCCCCGCACCGCCGGCGTCACCGGCGCTCCCGGCCGCCGGCCGTACGACCGCGATCACCCCGCGCAGCGACTTCCCACGCCAGCACCATGCCCCCGGCCCCATCTCCACGGCCCGCCTCCCGGCGGCAACCGGCGACGCGGGCACGCCCGACGGCCGCGTCTACCCGCCGCGCCGGCCCGTACACGTGGGCGTTCCCGGGGCGCGTACCGGCCGAAGGGACGAGGGCGGACGCACCGGTCGGCACTTGATCTGGTCGAAGTTTTATGGTATTATGCCCGTTTCACGCTGGTAGCGTGGCGCCGTGACCGACACTCCCACCGCCACCCTCGACGGCCGCGTCCGTGCCTTCCTCGCCACCTTCTCCCGGGCCACCGACCCCGCGGGCGCCGCCGCGCACTTCGCCGACCCGTTCCTGCTGGCCGACGCCACGGGCGCCCGGCCCGTACCGCGCGCCGCGTTCCTCGCCGCCCTGCCGGCGCGGGAGCGCGCGTTCGCCGACGCCGGCCTCGACGCCCCCGTCCTGACCGGCGTCAACTGCCAGCGCCTGGACGACGCGTACGTGCTGGCACGCGGGGACTGGGACGCCTCCCGCACCGCCGGCGGCCCGCCGGTGCGGCTCTCGTCGTCCTTCCTGCTGCACGACGACGGCACCGCCTTCCGGGTCGTCCTCTACCTCAACCACGAGGGGCTGCCGGCCGCCTGAACCGGCCGGACGCAGGGCGCCGGCAGCCGGCCCTGACGGCGGCGGGCGCTCGACGGCCGGCCCGCGCGTCGAGCTGCCCGTGTCCCGGCGGCGCGTTGGCGCTGGGCGCGCCGCCCCGGCGGCGCGGACGTGTTGGCGAGCGCGGTCGACGGGTGGGGCGTCAGCCGGCGGCGGCGTCGAAGGCGGCCGCGAGTTCGTCGTCGAACGTGGCGATCGGGCGGCCGTCCACGTCGTACGCCACGAGACGGCCGTGGGCCATGGTCGCCGACCGGAAGGAGAAGAGTCGGGAGCCGGGATACGCGGCCAGCAGCGGGATGACCCGCGGCGCCCCACCCGGAGCCGAGTAGTACTCGAGGCGCGCCACGCTCGGCGAGACCACCCCGTTCACCCGCACCTTCGTCTTCTCGGTCCGGGTGCCGAAGGTGACCGGGTCTCCGCTGCCGTACGTGGCGCACTCGACCGCCCCACGACAGACGAAGAAGTAACGGGGGTTGGCAACGTCCTCCAGCGCGTACGCCTTGAAGGTCGGATCGGCGCCGGCGGGCAGCGGCTGCACGGCGAAGAACGCGAGGGCGGTCGCGGCGGCGACGCCCGCGCGCAGCGCGGCGCGACGGGTGCCGGAGCGGCGGGTCCGGGCGGCGGCCACCGCGACCCCGCCGAACCCGGTCAGGCAGAGCGCCACGACGCCGAGCGCGCGGGCGTTCTCGAACAGGAACTGCACTCCCGGTCGCATCGACACGGCACCGAGGACGGCTCCCAACGACACCACCATCGTCACCAGCAGCGCGGCGCCGGCCGCCCTGCGAGCCACCCCGGACGTGCCGATCAGCAGCATGGCGGCGAGCACCGGCCACACCTGGTGGTGGGTCCACGAGACCGGCGAGGCGGCCACGGTGGCGCAGCCGACGAGCACGGCGGCGTGCCCCGGACGGGCCTGCGCGGCGAGCCGCCGGGCACGCAGCAGTGCCACCACGCAGATCGCCGCCACCAGCGCGGCCCACAGCACCGGCAGCGACGCCCCGTCGACGCCCAGCCGCAGCAGCATGCCGTGCAGGGACTGGTTGCCGAGCGAGGCGAGGTTGCCGATGCGGCTGGTCTCGGCCACCGTCCCGGCCCAGTAGGTCCAGCTCTCCGCGGGCAGAACGGCCGCGGCGATCCCCGCGCAGGCCACGAACGTCCCGGCCGCCCGCGCCGCGTCGCGGTAGCGACCCACGGCGAGGAAGTAGACGACGAACAGCAGCGGGGTCAGCTTGATCGCCGACGCCACCCCGACCAGCACACCGCGCAGGCGCGGCGGGACGACGCCCATGCCGTCGAGCAACGCCAGCAACACGACGAAGATGCTGACCTGGCCGAAGCGCAGGTTGCTCTGCACCGGCGCGGAGAGCATCAGTGCCAACGCCACGGCCGCCACGACCGTCCGGCGACGCGACGGTCCGGACGCCAGCGCGGCGCCCACCGGCACGGCGACGGCGACCACCGCCGCGCACGTCGCCAGCATCCACAGCACCTGCACGACCGGCTCGGCCACGAGCGTGATCGGCCAGAGCACGAGCGCGGCGAACGGCGGGTAGGTGAAGGGGCCCCCGTTCTCCGCGACGTACCCGTACAGAGGGCGCCCGGCGCGCAGGTCGGACACGGCGCCGTAGTAGATGTGCAGGTCGGAGAGGCGGTCGTCACGCCGGAGGACGAGCGCCGCCGAGGCCAGCGCGACCACTGCGAAGACGGTCCACAACGGCCATACGCGTCGATCACCCATCGGGCCAGGATAGGGCTCCGGCGGACCGGGGCGGGGGCGGCGCGGAGCCGCCCCCGCCCCGGCTCCGCGGTGCCGGTCCTACCAGTCCTGCGGGGCCGGCTGCCGGGTGGTCACGTTGATCCGGTTGAAGAAGTTGGTGGTGGCCACCCAGAGCACGATCGCCGCCAGCTCCTTCTCGTTGAAGTGCCGCGCGGCCTCGGCCCAGATGTCGTCCGGTACGGCGTCGGCCCGGTCGGCGAGGCGGGTCGCGGCCTCCGCGAGCGCCAGCGCGGCCCGCTCCGCGTCGGTGAAGTACGGCGTCTCCCGCCAGGCGGCGACCGCGAACAGCCGCTCGTCGGTCTCCCCGGCCTTGCGCATCCCCCGGGCTCCGGCGTCGACGCAGGGGCCACACCCGTTGATCTGGCTGGCCCGCAGGTGCACCAGCTCGAGGGTGCTGCCCGGCACGCCGGCCGAGTGCGCCGCCTTGTGCAGCAGGTTGATGGCCTTGATCGACTCCGGGAGCAACCCGGCGGGATTCACGATACGGGGCTCGATGGTCATGGTGTCCGTCCTGTCCTCTAGGCTGGCCGGAGTCGTCGTGGTGCCGACGTCCCGGCGGGGTTCACAGGGATGTCGGGTGCCGGGCCGGCGGTGTGACAGATGTGGCCGCGGTCACATCGGCGCCTCCGGACGGCGATCGAGGTGAGGGATCCATGAACGACGACGACCTGCTGGCGCGGCACTTCGAGGAGCAGCGGCCCCGCCTGCGGCGGTGGCCCACCGGATGCTGGGCTCCGCCGCCGAGGCCGAGGACGCGGTCCAGGACACCTGGCTGCGCCTCAGCCGGGCCGGCACCGATGAGATCGACAACCTTCCCGGCTGGCTGACGACCGCGGTGGGCCGGGTGTGCCTGGACCGGTTGCGGGCGCGCGGCGTCCGGCCGGAGCAGCCGTGGGACGACGGCGGGGAGCCGCCGGGCCCGGTCGACGTCGAGCCCGCCGACCCGGAGCGGGAGGCCGTGCTCACCGAGTCGGTCGGCCGGGCCCTCCAGGTCGTCCTGGACACCCTCGCGCCCACCGAGCGGTTCGTGTTCGTGCTGCACGACATGTTCGCGGTCTCCTTCGACGAGATCGCCCCGGTCGTCGACCGCAGCGCCGCCGCCGTACGGCAGATCGCCAGCCGTGCGCGCCGCCGCGTCCAGCTCTCGGGGCACGTCGAGGTCGACCCGGCCCGTCAGCGGCGGGTCGTCGAGGCGTTCCTCGCCGCCTCCCGCGAGGGTCGCTTCGACGACCTGGTCGCCCTGCTGGACCCCCACGTCGTCCTGCGGGCGGACGTGGCGGCCACCCACCAGGCGGCGACCCCGGAGGCCCGCGGCTCGGCCGCCGTGGCGGCCTTCTTCAACGGCCGGGCGCAGGCCGCCGTGCCCGCGTACGTGGACGCCGCCCCGGGCGCCGTCGTGGTCGTCGACGGGCAGATCAGGGTCGCGCTCACCTTCGTCGTCGGCGACCGGATCCTCGCCATCGAGTCGGTGGTCGACCCGGAGCGGGTCGCCGCGCTCGACGTCGTGGTGGGCGAGCCGGCGTCGCGGTGACCGGCCCCCCGGGCTCAGCCCCGCGGGGCGGGCGGTAGGAGGACCACGTGCAGGTTCCGGGGGCCGTGCACGCCCTCCACCCGGTCCAGCTCGATGTCGCTGGTGGCGGACGGCCCGCTGATCCAGGTCAGCGGGCGGCGCGGGTCGAGCCGCGCCACGGCGTCCGGCACGCCGGCCACCACCTGGTCGGTGCGCAGCACGCAGACGTGCACGTCGGGCAGGAGCGTGATGATCCGGCGGCCCTGGTCGGGCGCCCCGTCGAGGACGACCGTGCCGGTCTCGGCGACGGCCACGGCCGCCGCGGTGACCACCCCGTCGACGGCGGCGATCTGCCCGGCGGTCAGGCCGTCGTCGGTCACCGCGTCGACGGTGCCGGGCAGCCAGCCCGCCGGCAGGCCCGGCGGGACCACGACCCGGCGCCCGCCGAGGACGGCGTCGACCACCCGCGCCACGGCGTCCGCCGGCTGGGCGGCCGCGTCCTCGTCGCACCGGTGCACGGTGGCCCGGTAGTCGGTGAGTCGCCGCACCAGCAGGTCGACGTCGGCGGCGGCGCCGGCCGGGCGGTACGCCCGCGGTACCTCGGCGGGCGCGGCCGGCGCGGCCCCGCGGGCGGCCCGCAGCCGGGCGAGGACCTCGTCCCGCCCGTTCACCGGCGTGCCCACCATTCCCGGAAGGTCCGCGGCGGCGGCTGCGGCAGGTCACGGCCGATGGTCCAGCCGGACAGCGGCGGGGGCAGGCCCCGGCCGCGGCGGCCCGCGAGGCGGCTGAGCCGCGCGCCGCGCTGCGCGGCCGCGTACAGCGCCGGCCGGTCCATGACGTACGCGGCCGCGGCCATCGCCGCCGCCTCGGCCCTCGGGTGGGGCGCCCGGTCGCGCAGGTGCACCAGCAGCTCCGGAATGTTGATCTTCACGGGGCAGGCGTCGTAGCAGGCGCCGCAGAGCGTCGAGGCGTACGGCAGCGAGGCGTTGTCCGCCACGCCGGTGAGCTGCGGCGACAGCACGGCGCCGATGGGCCCGGGATACACCGAGCCGTAGGCGTGCCCGCCGGCCCGTTCGTAGACGGGGCAGACGTTGAGGCAGGCCGAGCAGCGGATGCAGTGCAGCGCCTGCCGACCCACCTCGTCGGCGAGGACGGCGCTGCGGCCGTTGTCGAGCAGCACGAGGTGGAACGCCTGCGGGCCGTCGCCGGGGGTGACGCCCGTCCACATCGACGTGTAGGGGTTCATCCGCTCCCCCGTGGACGCGCGGGGCAGCAGTTGCAGGAACACCTCCAGGTCGCGCCACGTCGGCACCACCTTCTCGACGCCCATCACGGTGATCAGCGTCTCGGGCAGCGTGACGCACATCCGCCCGTTGCCCTCGGACTCCACGACGGCGAGGGTGCCGGTCTCGGCGACGGCGAAGTTGGCGCCGGACACGGCCACCGGCGTGGTGAGGAACGTCTGGCGCAGGTACCGGCGGGCGGCGGCCGCCAGCGCGGCGGGGTCGTCGGTGAGGCCCGGGTCGACGCCGGGCATGGCGCGCAGGAAGATCTCGCGGATCTCGGCGCGGTTGCGGTGGATGGCCGGCACCAGGATGTGGCTGGGGCGGTCCTCGCCGAGCTGCACGATCAGCTCGGCCAGGTCCGTCTCCACGGCCGTGATGCCGGCGGCCTCCAGCGCCTCGTTGAGCCCGATCTCCTGGGTCGCCATCGACTTGACCTTGATGACGCGGTCGCTGCCGGTGGCGGCGACCAGGTCCGTGACGATCCGGTTGGCGGCCACCGCGTCGGCCGCCCAGTGCACCGTGCCGCCGGCGGCGGTGACCGCCGCCTCCAGCTGTTCGAGCAGTTCCGGCAGCCGGGCCAGGACGTCGGCCTTGATGGCGGAGCCGGCGGCGCGCAGCTGCTCCCAGTCGGGCAGCTCGCGGATGACCGCGCCGGACTTCGCGCGGATCGTGGTGGTGGCGTGCCCGAGGTTGCGCCGCAGCTGCGGGTCGGCGAGGCCGCGCCGGGCGGCGGCGGGGAACGGCTCGTCGCCGCGCAGGTGGCCGACACCGCGCGGCGCGGTGGCCGGCATGCCGAGGAAGGTCCGGCTCATGCGGTCACCGCCGTCCGCTCCGCCGGCCCGGCCGGGCCGCTCGACTCCGTGGAGGCGAGGATCTCCGCGAGGTGCACGGTGCGGACGCCGGTGCGCAGCCGGGACAGCCCGCCGCCGATGTGCATGAGGCAGGAGGCGTCCCCCGCCGTGCAGACGTCCGCGCCGGTGGACAGGACGTGGCGCAGCTTGTCGGCGAGCATCGCCGTGGAGGTGTCGGCGTTCTTCACGGCGAACGTGCCGCCGAAGCCGCAGCACTGCTCGCCCTGCGGCAGCTCCACGAGGTCGAGCCCCCGGACCTGCCGCAGCAGCCGCAGCGGCCGGTCACCCACCCGCAGCATGCGCAGCGAGTGGCACGTCGGGTGGTACGTGACGCGGTGCGGGTAGTAGGCGCCCACGTCGGTCACGCCGAGCACGTCCACGAGGAACTCCGACAGCTCGTACGTGCGGCGGCCCACCGCCTCCGCGCGGCCGGCCAGCCGCTCGTCGCCGGCGCCGCGCGCCACCATGGCGTGCTGGTGCCGCACCGACCCCACGCACGAGCCGGACGGGGCGACCACCACGTCGTACGGCTCGAAGGTGCGCACGTGGCGGCGCACCAGCGGCAGGGCCTCGGCCTGGTAGCCGGTGTTCACGTGCATCTGCCCGCAGCAGGTCTGCCCCTCCGGGAAGACCACCTCGTGGCCGAGCCGTTCGAGCAGCCGTACGGTCGCCACGGCCGCCTGCGGGAAGAGCGTGTCGGCCAGGCACGTCACGAAGAGCGCGATCCGCATGCTCACCCGCCCATCCGGTCCTGCGCGGCGGCCCACGCCGCCTCGTCGCCGCGCGGCTCGTACCGCACGATCCGCTGGGTCTCGCGCAGCAGGGCCCGCAGCGCCGCCAGGTCGCCGTCGACGACGCCGGCGGCCCTCGCCTGCACCAGCACGTTACCCAACGCGGTGGCCTCGACGGGACCGGCGAGCACCGGCAGCCCGCAGGCGTCCGCCGTGAGCTGGCAGAGCAGCGCGTTGCGGGCGCCGCCGCCGACGACGTGCACGGCGTCGACGTGCCGGCCGGAGAGTTCCTGCGCCTGGCGCACGGCGCGGCGGTGCGCGAGCGCGAGGCTGTCGAGGATGCACCGGACGGTGGCGGCCGGCGTGGCCGGCACGGGTTCCCCGGCGCGCCGGCACGCGTCGGCGATCCGGGCCGGCATGTCCCCCGGCGGCAGGAACACCGGGTCGTCGGGGTCCACGACGGACCGGAACGCGGGCTCCCGGGCCGCGCGTCGCAGCAGGTCGGGCAGGTCGCTCCCGCCCCAGACCCGCACCGACTCCTGGAGCAGCCACAGCCCCATCACGTTGCGCAGGTAGCGGATCGTGCCGTCGACGCCCGTCTCGTTGGTGAAGTTCGCGCGCCGGCTCTCCTCGGTGAGCACCGGGGTGTCGAGCTCGACGCCGACGAGCGACCAGGTGCCGCAGGAGACGTACGCGAAGTTCGCGCCGGAGGCCGGGACGCCGACCACCGCCGACGCGGTGTCGTGCGAGCCGACGGCCACCACGTCGGGCTCGCCGGGCAGCCCCAGCTCGGGCAGCACCGGCCCGATGCGGGTGCCGGGTTCGCGCAGCGGCGGGAACAGCTCCGGCCGGATGCCCGCGTCCACCATGAGGTCGGTGGCCCACGCCCGGCGGCGCAGGTCGTACAGCTGGGTGGTGGAGGCGTTGGTGATCTCGGCGCCGACCTCTCCGGTGAGCCAGTACCCGATGAGGTCCGGGATGAGCAGCAGCCGGCGGGCGGCCTGCAGCTGCGGCGTGCCGGCCGCGGCGGCGAGCTGGTAGAGGGTGTTGAACGGCAGGTGCTGCAACCCGGTCGTGGCGTAGAGGCGCCCCTCCCCCAGGTGCTTGGCCGTCCGCTCGGCCACCCCGTCGGTGCGCGTGTCGCGGTAGTGCACGGGGTTGCCGAGCAGCGCGCCGGACGCGTCGAGCAGCCCGTAGTCGACCGCCCACGAGTCGATGCCGACGCTGGTCACCGGGCCGGCGGCGCGCAGCCCGTCGAGGACGCCCCGGTGCAGGGCGAGGATGTCCCAGTGCAGCGTCCCGGCGACCCGCACCGGCTCGTTGGCGAACCGGTGCACCTCGGTGAGGTCGAGCGTGCCGGGGCCGACACGCCCGACCATGACCCGGCCGCTGCCGGCGCCGAGGTCCACGGCGGCGAGGCGGACGCCGCTCACAGCAGCCCCCGCCGCGCCGCCCACACCACCGCCTGGATGGGCGCCGTCACGCCGAGGCGGTCGCAGACCGCCCGCACCCGCCGGCGGACGGTGCGCTCGGAGAGCCCCAACCGCCGGGCCACCGTCTCCACCGGCAGGCCGGCCGCCAGCAGGCGCAGCAGCCGCAGATCCTCCTCGTCGAGCACCGGACGTCCCACCCGCGTCGTCGTCATCGGCCACCCACCGGCTCAGCGGAGGAAGGCCGCGGCGACGCCGGCGTCGACGGGCACGTGCAGCCCCGTCGTGTGCGACAGCTCGCCGCTGGTGAGCACGAAGACGGCGTTGGCCACATGGTCGGGCAGCACCTCCCGCTTGAGCAGGGTGCGCTGGGCGTAGAACTCGCCCAGCTTCTCCTCCGGCACCCCGTACACGGCGGCGCGCTGGGCGCCCCAGCCGCCGGCGAAGATGCCCGAGCCGCGGACCACGCCGTCGGGGTTGACGCCGTTGACCCGGATGCCGTGGCCGCCGAGTTCGGCCGCGAGCAGGCGCACCTGGTGCGCCTGGTCGGCCTTGGCCGCGCCGTAGGCGACGTTGTTCGGGCCGGCGAACAGCGAGTTCTTGCTGGAGATGTAGACGATGTCGCCGCCCATGCCCTGGTCGACGAGGATCCGCGCGGCCTCCCGGGAGACCAGGAAGGACCCCTTGGCCATCACGTCGTGCTGCACGTCCCAGTCCGCCTCGGTCGTCTCCAGCAGCGGCTTGGAGATGGACAGCCCGGCGTTGTTGACGACCAGGTCCACCCCGCCGAACGCGAGCACGGCCTCGCGCAGGGCACGGGCCACGGCCGTGCCGTCGCTGACGTCGGCGGTGACGGCGACCGCCGCGTCGGCGTTCCCGATCTCGGCGGCCACGGTGGCGGCCGCGTCGGCGTCGCGGTCGGCGACGACGACGCAGGCGCCCTCGGCCGCGAGCCGGTGGGCGATGGCCCGGCCGATGCCGGAGCCGCCGCCGGTGACGAACGCGATCCGCGTGGCGAGGGGCTTCGGCTTCGGCATCCGCTTCAGCTTCGCCTCCTCCAGCGCCCAGTACTCGATGCGGAACTTCTCGGCCTCGTCGATGGGCGCGTACCGGGACACCGACTCGGCGCCGCGCATGACGTTGATGGCGTTGACGTAGAACTCGCCGGCCACCCGCGCGGTCTGCTTGTTGGCGCCGAAGCTGAACATGCCGACGCCCGGCACGAGCACGATGGCCGGGTCGGCGCCGCGCATCGGCGGGCTGTCCGCGCTCGCGTGCCGCTCGTAGTAGGCGCGGTAGTCCTCGCGGTACGCGGCGTGCAGCTCCCGCAGCCGCGCGATCGTCTCGTCGAGCGGCGCGGTGGGCGGCAGGTCGAGCACCATGGGCCGCACCTTGGTGCGCAGGAAGTGGTCCGGGCAGGACGTGCCGAGCGCCGCCAGCTCGGGGTGCCGGGCGCGGGCGACGAAGTCGAGCACGACGTCGCTGTCGGTGAAGTGGCCGACCTGCGGCCGGTCGGTCGAGGCGAGGCCGCGGACGACCGGCGCCAGGGCGGCGGCCCGCGCACGCCGCTCGTCGACCGGCAGCGGCTCGTAGCCCTCGACCACCGGGCCGAACGGCTCCGGCCGGCCGCGCTCGTCGAGGAACGCCTGCGCCGTCCGGATGATCTCCAGCGAGCGCTGCTCGCACTCCTCGCTCGTCGCACCCCAGGCGGTGATCCCGTGCCCGCCCAGGATGACGCCGATCGCCTGCGGGTTGGCCCGCGCCACGGCCGCGATGTCCAGGCCGAGCTGGAAGCCCGGCCGCCGCCACGGCACCCACACCACCCGGTCGCCGAAGATCTCCTTGGTCAGCTCGGGACCGTCGGCGGCCGTGGCGATGGCGATGCCGGCGTCGGGGTGCAGGTGGTCGACGTGCGCGGCGTCGACCAGGCCGTGCATCGCCGTGTCGATGGACGGCGCCGCCCCGCCCCGCCCGTGCAGGCAGTAGTCGAAGGCCGTCACCATCTCGTCCTCCCGGTCGACCCCGGGGTAGACGTCCACGAGGGCGCGCAGCCGGTCCAGCCGGAGCACGGCGAGACCGGCCTCGGTGAGCGTCCCGAGGTCACCGCCGGACCCCTTGACCCACAGCAGGTCCACGGGCCCGCCGGTGACCGGGTCGGTGTCGCGGCCCTTCGCCGAGGTGTTGCCGCCGGCGTAGTTCGTCGTGGTCGGGTCGGCGCCGAGCCGGTTGCTCCGCGCGATCAGCGCCTGAACCTCGGAATGCATCGTCCTCACGTCCCTGTGTCGCGTGTCGTCGGTGGTGGTCAGGCGCCCCAGCCGGCCTGCTGCCCGCCGGCGCGCTCGGCGCGGATGCGCGCGAAGTAGCCGGAGCGGGCGTACGCGGCGATGGGGTCGGGGTCCAGCCCCATGTCGGCCCGCAGCTCGGCGAGCATCGGGCGGACGTCGGTGTGGTACGCGTCCATGAGCACCGCGTTGGCGGTCAGCACGTCACCGGCGCGCTGCGCGGCGGCCAGCGCGTCCGCGTCGACGAGCAGCGCCTTCGCGGTGGCCTCCTGCACGTTCATCACCGACCGGATGATCGCCGGGATCTTCGGCTCGATGTTGTGGCACTGGTCGAGCATGAACGCGATCCCGGCCTCCGGCCGCAGCGCGTCGCCGCGGACGATCTCGTGCATGATCCGGAACAGCTGGAACGGGTCCGCGGCGCCGACCATGAGGTCGTCGTCGGCGTAGAAGCGGGAGTTGAAGTCGAAGCCGCCGAGCTTCCCGGCGCGCAGCAGGAACGCCACGATGAACTCGATGTTGGTGCCCGGGGCGTGGTGGCCGGTGTCGATGACGACCTGCGCCTTCGGGCCGAGTTCCAGGCAGTGCGCGTACGCGGTGCCCCAGTCGGGGACGTCGGTGGTGTAGAAGGCCGGCTCGAACAGCTTGTACTCCAGCAGCAGCCGCTGGTCGTCGCCGAGCCGGTCGTACGCCTCGCGCAGCGCGGCGGCCAGCCGGTCCTGGCGCGCCCGGATGTCGTCCTGACCGGGGTAGTTGGTGCCGTCGGAAAACCACAGCTTCAGGTCCCGCGACCCGGTGCGGTCCATGATGTCCACGCACTCGAGCAGGTGGTCGATCGCCTTGCGCCGGACACCCGGGTCCGGGTTGGTGACGCTGCCCAGCTTGTAGTCGTTGTCCTGGAACACGTTGGCGTTGATGGCGCCGAGCGTGACGCCCTGGTCGGTCGCGTACCGGGCCAGGTCCGCGTAGTCGTCGACGCGGTCCCACGGGATGTGCAGCGCCACGGTCGGGGCCACCCCGGTGAGCCGGTGCACCATGGCCGCGTCGGCGATCTTCTCGTACGGGTCACGCGGCACACCCTCCTGCGGGAACACCTTGAAGCGTGTGCCGGAGTTGGCGTACGCCCAGGAAGGGGTCTCGATGCGCTGGTTGCGCAGGGCCTGCGTGACCCGCTGCCGGGTCGGCGCGTCGGGGTGGGTCATGGAGTTTCTCCCGTCTGCGCGGCGAGCTGAGCCGCAAGGTTGAAGACCTCGTCCAGCGGCCGCATGGCGCGGTCGGGCGTGTCCTGGTCGAGGTCGAGGAAGAACGACGCCATCTCCGCCTGCCAGCGGGCGTTGACGTCGCGGGCCTGCATGGCGGCCTGGGCCGCCGCGAAGTCGTCGGTCACCAGGAACCCCACGAGCAGGCCGTCCTCCCGGAGGAAGAGCGAGTAGTCGTGCCAACCGCACTCCGCCAGCGCGGTCAGCATCTCCGGCCAGACCCGCTCGTGCCGGGCGCGGTACTCGTCCAGCCGGGCGGGATCGACCTGGAGGGTGAAGCAGACGCGGGGCATGGTTCTCCCGTCGGTGCCTCCGTCGGTGGTGCCGGCGCCGGCGCGCCGGCACCACCGGCGGCGGTCAGAAGTCGAACTGGTCGATGTTGTTCTTGTCGAAGACGGTGGGCGGCCCGAGGACGACCACGCCGTCCTTGCCGACGGTGTACTCACCGAGCTTGCCGGCCGTGAACTTCTCGCCCTCGGCGCCGGTGATCTGGCCGGAGGCCAGCGCGGCGCCCGCGTACGCGGCGAGGTAGCCGAGGTCCGCCGGGTTCCACAGGGCGAACGCGTCGACCGTGCCGTCCTTCACGTACTCGCGCATCTGGTTCGGGGTGCCCAGGCCGGTGAGCTTGACCCTGCCCTTGTACTGCGACCCGCTGAGGTAGCGGGCGGCGGCGGCCACGCCGACGGTGGTCGGCGAGATGATGCCCTTCAGGTTCGGGTACGACTGGAGCAGGCCCTGGGTCTCCTGGAACGACTTCTGGTCCTCGTCGTTGCCGTACGCGACGGTGACCAGCTTGATCTTGCTGTACTCGGGCTTCTTCAACTCCTCCTTCATCAGCTCGATCCAGGCGTTCTGGTTGGTGGCGTTGGCGGTCGCGGAGAGGATGGCGATCTCGCCCTCGCCGCCGATCTGCTCGGAGATGAGCTTGACCTGGTTCTCGGCGATGCCCTCGGCCGTCACCTGGTTGACGAAGATCTGCCGGCACTCCGGCTTGGTGTCGGAGTCGAACGTCACGATCTTGGCGCCGGCCGCCTTGGCCTGGTTGAGCGCGCCGCAGATCGCGTTCGGGTCGTTCGCCGAGGTGACGATCACGTCCATGCCCTGCTGGGACAGGGTGTTGATGTAGCTGACCTGCGACGAGGCGCTGGCCTCGGACGGGCCGACCTCCTTGAACTCGCCCTTGATCTCGGTGACCGCCGTCTTGCCGCCGTTGTCCGAGACCGTGAAGTAGGGGTTGTTCACCTGCTTCGGCAGGAAGGCGATCTTGAGGCCCTCCTTGATCGGCGCGTCCGGGTTGGCGGCGCCGCTGGCCTGGCTGCCGCCGCCGGATTCGTTGCCGGAGTTCTCCCGGGTGGTGCCGCCGCAGGCGGTGGCGGTGAGCAGCAGTGCGGCGACGGTGAGGCCGGTGGCCCCGACACGGAGTCTTCTGCGGTACGCGGACATCGCTATCCTTCCGGGGGATCTGGTGGTGGGGGAATCACCGCGCGACGGGGGTGGCGCGTTGTCGTCGGCGGTGCAGCCGGCCGCGGACGTCCGCGACCGCGTTGGGCAGCACGACGGAGGCGATGAGCAGCGCCCCCGTGACGATCGTCAACGCGTTGGCGTCGACGTCGGCGAGTTGCAGCGCGTTGCGCAGCACGCCGAGGAGCAGGACGCCGGCGACCACGCCGATCAGGCCGCCGCGCCCGCCGAAGATCGACACGCCGCCGAGCAGGACGGCGGTCACCACGGTGAGTTCGAGCCCCGTGGCGTTGTCGCCGCGGGCGCTCGCGTAGCGCAGCGTCCAGAAGACGCCGACCAGACCGCAGACCGCGCCCGAGGCCACGAACAGCCAGAACTTCGTCCGCGCCACGGACACGCCGGCGAAGGTGGCCGCCTGGTCGTTGTTGCCCATGGCGTAGAGCGCCCGGCCGGCCGGCGTGGCGTGCAGCACGACGCCGAACACGAGCGCCAGCAGCAGCACCGGGACGACCGCGGCCGGGATCGACGTGCCGGGGATGCTCCGGACGGCGGCGGCCGTCCAGTCGGCCGGGAAGTCGGCCACCGCCTGGTCGCCGAGGACCACGAAGGACAGTCCCCGGTACAGGGCGAGCGTGCCGATGGTCACGGCCAGCGACGGCAGCCCGAAACCGGTGACGAACACGCCGTTGACCGCGCCGAGCACGGCGCCGAGCAGCACCACGAGCACGCAGATCAGCTCCAGCGACAGCCCGCTGGACAGCCACATCTGACCCATGAGCGTGCTGCACAGGCCGACGGTGCTGGCCACCGACAGGTCGATCTCGCCGGTGATGACGATGAGCGTCATGGGCAGCGCGAGCAGGGCCAGCGGCACCAGGTCGAGCAGCAGGAACTGGACGTTGCGGCCGGTGGCGAAGTTCTGCACCGTCGCGCTGGCCAGCAGCGTGGCGACCACCAGCGCGGCCACGACCGCCGCGTCCCAGGACCCGAGCGCGCCGCGCAGCCCGGCCAGGCGGCCCGCCCCCCGCTCGCCGCCGGCGCCGGGCGGCTCGGCCTCGGCGCCGACGGGCGGCGCGGCGTACAGGCTGTCATGCGCCATGAGCGCTTCTCCCTCTGAGCCGGGCCGCCATCCGCACGGCCAGGAGCCGGTCCAGGCCGATGGCGGCGAGGATGAGCGCGCCGACCACGGCCTGCTGCCAGAACGGGTCGATGCGCAGGACGGCCAGCGAACTGCCGATCGTGGTGAGCAGGACGGCGCCGAGCGCCGCACCGTAGGCGCTGCCGCTGCCGCCGAAGATCGCCACGCCGCCGACCACGGCGGCCGCCACGACCTGGAGTTCCAGGCCCGTGCCGGCGGCCGCGTCGAGCGTGCCGAACCGGGCCGCGTAGAGCACGCCGGCGAGCCCGGCGAGCGCGCCGTTGGCGACGAACACCGCGAAGACCCGCCGGCCGACCGGGATGCCGGAGAGCCGCGCCGCCGCCGGCTCGGAGCCGATGGCGTACAGCTCGCGGCCGCTGCGGTAGGCGCGCAGGTAGTAGCCGACGACGGCGACCACCACGAGCGCCACCAGGAAGAGCACGGGTACGCCGAGCACCGTCTGGTTGCCCAGGCGCAGGAAGGACCGGGGCATGTCGGCGGCGTTGATCTGCCGCCCGGAGGCCCAGTAGTAGTCGACGCCGCGGAAGGCGTAGAGGGTGCCGAGGGTGATGACGAGTGCCGGCACCTTCGCCACCGCGATGAGCCCGCCGTTGACGACCCCGCACAGCGCGCCGAGCGCGACGCCGAGCAGGAGCGCCACCGGCCAGGGTGTGCCGGGCGCGGCAAGGAAGAGGGAGCCGGTCGCGAAGGCCACCAGGCCGAGGATCGAGCCGACGGACAGGTCGACGTTGCGGGTGACGATGACCAGCGTCTGCCCGACCGCGAGGATCACCAGGATCGCGCAGCCCAGCAGCAGGTCCTTGACGCTCTGCCCACTCAGGAAGCGCTCGTTGCGCAGCGTGGTGACGAGGACCAGCGCGGCGAGCGCGAGCAGCAGGCTCAGCTCGCGTACGGCGAGCAGCCGCTCGGCGAGGCCGCGGCGCCGCGGGTCCGGGCCGGTGGGCGGGTGGCCGTCGACGCGCTCCGGCGCCCCAGCAGTGACGCTCATGCCGCCACCTCGCTCCGCTCGGCGCCGGCACGAGACACCACCGCACCGTGCCGATGATTCACTCGCTGACGCTCGCTCATGCCTGTGCTCCTTGGCCGGTGGCGGCGAACATCACCGAGGTCTCGTCCGCCTCGGCGCGAGGCAGCTCGCGGACCAGGCGGCCCTCGTGCATGACGATGACCCGGTCGGCCATGCCGAGCACCTCGGGCAGCTCGCTGCTGATCATCAGGATGGCCAGCCCCTCGTTGGCCAGTTCGGAGAGGAGCCGGTGGACCTCGGCCTTGGTGCCGACGTCGATGCCGCGGGTGGGCTCGTCGATGATGAGGATCCGCGGTTCGGTGGCGAGCCACTTGGCGAGCACCACCTTCTGCTGGTTGCCGCCCGACAGGGTGGCCACCGGCGCGGTGAGGCGGGACGTCTTCACCTGGAGCCGCCGCGTCCAGCGCCGCGCCTCGGCCCGCTCGGCCCCGCCGAGCAGCAGGCCCAGCCGGCTCAGCGCCCGGCGCCGGGCCAGTGTCGCGTTGCGTTCCACCGACAGCTCCATCACGAGGCCCTGCTGGCGGCGGTCCTCCGGCACCAGGGCCATGCCCGCGGCGATCGCCTTGCGGGGGCTGCCCGGCGGCAGGACGGTGCCGGCCACGCGGACCTCGCCGGCGTCGTAGCGGTCCACGCCGAAGACCGCCCGGGCCACCTCGCTGCGGCCGGCGCCCACCAGCCCGGCCAGCGCCACGATCTCCCCGCCCCGGACGCTGAACGACACGTCGGAGAAGACACCGGCGCGCGTGAGCCCACGGACCTCCAGGAGCGTGTCGCGCAGCGGGGCGTCCTGCTTGGGGTAGAGCGAGGAGACCTCCCGCCCGACCATGCGCCGCACCACCTCGTCCACCGTGAGGTCGGCGGCGCGGTCGCTGGAGACCCAGGCGCCGTCGCGCAGGACCGTGATCCGCTGGCACAGGTCGAAGACCTCGTCGAAGCGGTGCGAGATGAACAGCACGGCGGCCCCGCGCTCGCACAGCGACCGGGCGACGCCGAACAGCCGTTCCACCTCGACGCCGGAGAGCGCGGCGGTCGGTTCGTCCATCACGAGGATCCGGGCGTCGAAGGAGAGCGCCTTGGCGATCTCGACGAGCTGCTGGTCGGCGATGGACAGTCCGCGCGCGGGGCGGGCCGGGTCGATCCGGACGCCGAGGCGGGCGAAGAGCCGCTCGGCGTCGCGGTTCATGGCCGCGGTGTCGATGCGGCGCAGGCCGCGCAACGGCTGCCGGCCCATGAAGATGTTCTCCGCGACGGACAGGTCGGGGAACAGGGTGGGCTCCTGGTAGATGACCGCGATGCCGGCGGCCCGGGCGTCGGCGGGGCCGCGCAGCTCCAGGGGCTGGCCGTCGAGGGTCATCCGGCCGGTGTCCGGCGCGTGCGCCCCGGCGAGGATCTTCACCAGGGTGGACTTGCCGGCACCGTTCTCGCCGACCAGGGCGTGCGCCTCGCCGGGGTGCAGCTCCAGGTGCACGCCGCGGAGCGCGGCGACGGCGCCGAAGGACTTCGTGACGCCGTCGAGTACCAGCAGCGGAGCGCTGTCCGCGCCCGGTGCGCCGGGGCTCATCCGATCCCCTCCTGAATCGTTTCATGAGTTGTGCATGGACGGTAGGGGCAGCCCTTCGGGACCGTCAAGAGTTTCCCGGCGATTTCCTCCCTGTTGCCGTCTGGACTCCGTGGACTCCGTCGCGCCAGCGGCGACGCCGCCCCGGTCGTGTGGCCGGAGTCGGCAACATCCACGATGTAGTGGCCTCAGCCGCGGCCGGAGTCGACAACATCCAGGATGTAGTGGCCTTAGCCGCGGCCCGTGCCGGCAACATCCAGGATGTAGTGGCCTCCGCGCGGACGGGACGCGCGTGCGCTCGTGAGCGCCGGGACGGACGCGGGCACGCCGGACGACGAGGGGCGACTGGATGAAACGTTTTAGGCGCTATACACTCCCGACGTCACCCGGCCGGGCCCGTCCCGCGGCGCGCGCGTCGCCGTCTCCGGGGATCACCGCAGGCCGCCACCGTCCGGGGGCCGTACGCACGGAATCGTCGAGGGAGCCATGGCAGCGGCAAGCATCAAGGAGGTGGCACGGCGCGCCGGCGTGTCCCTCGGCACGGTGAGCAACGTGCTCAACCGGCCCGACATGGTCGCCCCCGCCACCCGCCAGCGGGTGCTCGACGCCATCGCCGAACTCGGGTACGTGCGCAACGACTCCGCCCGACAGCTCCGCGCCGGGCAGAGCCGGACGATCGCCATCGTGGTGCTGGACGTCGCCAACCCGTTCTTCACCGACATGGTCCGCGGCGCGGAGCAGGTGGTCGAGGAGACCGGCGCCATGCTCATCGTGTGCAACAGCGGCGAGGACAGCGCCCGGGAACGCCGGCACCTCGAACTGCTGGAGGAGCAGCGCGTCCGCGGCGTGCTCATCACCCCGGTCGGCGACGGCCCCCAGCCGCACCTCGAGAAGCTCATCGACCGGGGCATCCCGGTGGTGCTCGTCGACCGCGGCGCGGGCCGCGCCAGCCGCTGCTCGGTGGCCGTCGACGACGTGCTCGGCGGCCGGCTGGCCATGGACCACCTGCTCGACCAGGGTCACCGCCGCATCGCGTACGTGGGCGGGCCGTTCTCCCTCGCCCAGGTCGCCGAACGCCACGCCGGGGCCGCCGCGGCGCTGGAGGAGCGCGGCGCCGGCGCCGAACTGCGGGTGGCCGCCACCACGAGCCTGACCGTCGCCTCGGGCCGGCGGGCCGCCGAGGACCTGCTGGCCCTGCCCGCCCGGCAGCGCCCCACCGCCGTCTTCTGCGCCAACGACCTCATCGCGCTCGGCGTGCTCCAGGAACTCACCGTGCGCGGCCTGCGCGTCCCGGCCGACGTGGCCATCGTCGGCTACGACGACATCGAGTTCGCGGCCGCCGCGGCCGTCCCGCTGTCGTCCGTACGCCAGCCGCGCGAACAGCTCGGCCGCACCGCGGCGCAACTCCTGCTCGAGGAGGCCGAGGCCGGCGCCACGCACCAGCACCGCCACGTCGTGTTCCAGCCGGAACTCGTGGTGCGCCGCTCCAGCGACCAGCCCCGCCGCCCGCGGCGCTGACCCCTGCCCCGCCGGCGCCCCTGCGCGCGGACAGGTCGAGAGGCCCGCGCGCATCCGGGCTGCGGATGACGCGGACCTCCCGACAACTTCAGGGAACGGCCAGCCGCCGGAGACGGCCGGGTCCGGCGGCCGACCAGGGCCGGCCGCCGGTGCGGGTCAGACCGCCGGCGCGGAGGTGCTCACGAAGCGCCAGGTGCCGGCGCCGACGGTGTGCACCAGGTAGCCGTCGACCATCCGCCGGGACTGTACGAGCCCGCCGGGCGACGCCTCGACGTCACCGGCCCGCGCCGCCGGCACGTGCACCTCGGCGGTGGCGCCCACCGGCACCTGCACGGTGAGCACGAACTCGCCGTCGCCGACCCGCCAGGCCGACGACGCCCGCCCGCGCACCGTGTCCACGGCCGCGGACGCCGAGGACACCTCGGCCCGGGCGTCGGGCCGGACCACGAACCGGGCCCAGCCGTCGGCGACCGGCCGCAGGCCCGCCACGTGCTCGTAGAGCCACTGCACGACCGTGCCGTGGAAGTAGTGCTGCCGGGAGCGGGTCGAGGTCGGCCACATCTCCCACATCGTGTCGGCGCCGTTCTCCACCCAGAAGCCCCAGCTCGGGTACGTCCGCTGCAACGCCACCCGGGCCGCCACGTCGGCGTGGCCGTGCGCGGTCAGCACCGGCAGCAGGACGCTGGTGCCGAGGCAGCCGGTGTTGAGGTGCCAGCCCCGGTCCCGGATGTCGGCCACCAGGTTGTCCACCACCGTGCCCACCATGTCCTCGGGCACCAGCCCGAACGCCAGCGGGACGGCGTTGGACGTCTGCCGGTAGCCGGGGTCGCGGTCGGTGCGGTACAGCCCGCGCGTACGGTCGAGGAACATCTCGTTCAGCCGGTCCCGCAGTCCGTCGGCCGCCGCGCGGAACCGGGCGGCCTGCGCGTCCTGCCCGATCATCTCCCCCACCTCGGCGGCCGACACGAGCGCCCGGTGCAGGTACGCCGTGGCGGTGAGCCGGGTGTCCTCCGGCGGGTTGCCACCGGTGCCCGGCGACAGGTAGTCACCGAGCGCGGTGACCGCGAGCCCGTCCCGGAGCCGGCCCAGCTCCCACTCCAGGTAGTCGGCCACGGCCGTCCAGTGCTGGTGCGGCAGCCGGTCGTCGCCGTACCAGCGGTGCATCTCCCGCAGCAGGAACGGGTAGACGGTGGTCCACTCGGGAGCCGGTGCCAGCTCCTGGTAGCCCCAGCCGCCGCTGGGCACGATCACCGGCACCTGGCCGGACGCGACCTGGGCGTCGCGCAGGTCGCCGAGCCACTTGGTGAAGAACCGCGACAGGTCCAGCTGCCCGGCCATGGTGGGGGCGGCCACCTGGGCGTCCCCGGTCCAGCCGTTCTTCTCGTACATCGGGGTGTCGGTGGGGATGCCGTGGAGGTTGTTGCGGACCGTGCGGCGCATCATCCGCTCGAACTGCTCGAACAGCGGCTCGCTGCACCGGAACTCGCCCACGTCGCGGACGTCGGAGTGCACCACCCGCATGGTGACGGTGCCGGCATTGGCCGCGCCGGGCAGCCCGTCGAGCTGCACGTACCGGAAGCCCTTGTACGAGAAGCGCGGTTCCCACACCTCCTCGCCGCCGCCCCGGGTCACGTACTCGTCGAGCTGGAACCGGGCGCTCTGCACGTTGCCGTTGGACGCCTCCACGGTCCCGTCGGCGCGCAGTTTCTCGCCGTACAGGATGCGGATCGTGGTGCCCGCCGGCGCGGTCACCCGCAGCCGTACCCAGCCGGCGGTGGTCCGGCCGAAGTCGGCGACCCAGACGCCCGCGCCCGGCGAGGTGAGCCGGACCGGCGCCACGGACTCGACCACCCGGATGGGTTCGTGCTCCTGCGCCCGCACGGTGCCGGCCGGCGCGTCGAGGACGCTCGCCCGTGCCCACTCGGCGTCGTCGTAGCCGGACGCCGACCAGCCCGGCAGCTCCCGGCGCGCGTCGTAGGTCTCCCCCGCGAACAGCGAGTTGGACACGGTGGGGCCGTCGGTGACCCGCCAGGAGTCGTCGGTGAGCACCTCCGTGCGCGAGCCGTCGGGGTGCTCGACCACGAGGCGTCCCAGCAGCCGCGGCTCGCCGTGCCACGGCGGCTGGTGCCAGCGCCACACGTTCCGGGTGGTCATGCCGTAGAAGCCGCGGCCCAGCTCCGCGCCGAGCACGTTGTGCCCCGCGCGGAGCAGGTCGGTGACGTCGTGCGTCACGTACAGGACGGTGTCGTCGTAGTCGGTGAACCCGGGGTCCAGCACGGCCGTCCCGACCCGCCGGCCGTTGACGTGCAGCACCTGGTAGGCGAGCCCCGCGGCGTACCACCGGGCCCGGGCCACCGGCTTGTCGAGCCGGAACGCGCGCCGCAGCAACGGCGCGGGCCGCTCCTCCACGGGCGGCTCGATGCCGCTGCCCCACGGCCCCTGGCCGTACGGCGCCAGGACCGTCACGGGCGACCAGGCGGAGTCGTCGTGCCCCGGCTGCTCCCAGCCGGACTCCACGGTGCCGGTGGTCCGCCAGCCCGCGCCGGTGACGAGCACCAGCTCGGCGCCGCCCGCGGTGCGGACGACGAGCTTCGCGATGAGACCGCCGGGGTTGACCGAGGCGCCGCCCCGGTTCGTGGCGATCGCGGCCAGCACCAGGTCACCGCCGACGGCCTGCCGGGCCGCCTGCGTCACGTCGGCGATCCGGGCGGTGCGCCAGCCGTCGGTCTGCGGCGGGGCGTGCAGCACCTGCCGCCCGCCCAGGTACGCCGTGAAGTCGTCGTCGGCGCTCATGATCAGCCGGGCGGAGGCCACCTCGGTCCCGCCCGGCAGCGCCAACCGGCCGCGGAACCAGCGCGGGCCGACGGGCGCGTTGCCCGTCGTCGCACCGGGCCCCCACACCCACGACGCGCCCGCGAGGTCGAGCGCACCCGGCTGCGGGACGGTGACCTGGGAACCCCACGGCCCCTGGCCGTACGGGGCGAGCACGGCCG
This sequence comes from Micromonospora globbae, assembly GCF_036184225.1. Classification (NCBI taxonomy): domain Bacteria; kingdom Bacillati; phylum Actinomycetota; class Actinomycetes; order Micromonosporales; family Micromonosporaceae; genus Micromonospora; species Micromonospora globbae. The sequence goes on along the minus strand of NZ_CP108084.1, from coordinate 1,175,379 downwards.
CCGGCGTCCAGCCGGTGTCGTCGTACCCGGGCTCCGGCCAGCCGGTGCGCTCGCTGTCGGCGCTGCGCCACGAGCCGTCGGTGACCAGCACCGACCGCTCGCCGGTCGTGGTGGTGACCACGAGCTTGGCGAGCAGGCCGGCCGGGTTCACCGACGGGCCGGGACGGTTGGTGGCCACCACGGCGACGGTGAGCGCGCCGTCGGCCGCGCGGGCGAGGTCGGTGACGTCGGCGACGCGGGCGTTCTTCCAGCCGTCGGCCTGCTGCGGTGCGTGCAGCACCTGCCGCCCGTCGAGGTACGCCGTGAAGTCGTCGTCGGCGGTCACGACGAGGTGGGCGACCGCGATCTGGGCACCGGCGGGCAGCGCGAGCCGCGCCCGGAACCAGCGGGGGCCGGCCGGGGCGTTGCCGGCGGTGGCGCCGGGCGACCAGATCCAGGAGGCCCCGGCGAGGTCCAGCGGCGCCGAGGCGTAGTCCGGCTGCGCGCCGATCCAGCGGGCGGCGCCGAAGCCCTCGTCACGCAGGCCCGTCTCGAACCAGGTCGGGTCGCTCCACCGGGTGGCCCGGCCGGCACCGTCCCAGAGCCGCACCCGCCAGTGGTAGCGGGTCCGCGGCGCCAGCGGCCGGCCGCCGTACGCCACGCCGACCGACCGCGCCGACGTGACCCGGCCGGAGTCCCAGACGTCGGCCGCCCCCGGGGTCAGCCGGTCCGGCCGCGTGGCCACGAGCACCTGGTACGCGCTCTGCCGCGCGTTGTGGCCGGTGGCCGTCGCCGTCCAGGAGAAGCGGGGCGCGGTGACGTCGGTGCCCAGTGGACGGTCGGCGTACTCGGTGCGCAGGCGGTCGACCGTGAGCGGCCCGGCACCGGCGTTCGGCGGCGGTGCGGCCGCCGCGGGCTCCGCGCCCGCGCCCCCGAGCGCTCCCGCCGTGCCCCCGAGCGCCACGGCTCCGGCGCCGGCGGCGCCCCACCCGATCAGGGAGCGGCGGCTGACCTCCGATCCCGGGGATGGTCGTTTCCTCTGCGCCATCGGATCTCCTTCTTCGCTGTGGTGGGGTCAGGACCGCGCGCCGGCCGGCAGGGGCGCGGACCAGACGTCGGCGATCGACGGGTCGTAGCCGTCGCCGGTGTCCCGGAACCGCACCCGCACCACGCCGTCGCGGGTGGCGTCGGGCAGGTCGACGACGACCTGGTAGGTGACGGCGCCGGCCCCGCCCGCGGTGCGCTGCCAGGAGCGGGAGTGCGCCACGACGCCGTCGACGACGATGTCGTAGTCCTTGAGCTGCGCCTGGTCGTACGTCTCCACGGCGCGCAGCACGAACGGCGCGCCGGGCGTGACGGCCAGGTCGAACTCGAACCAGCCGCCGGGGTAGGTGACGTTGGTGTAGCGGCGGGTCAGGCCGGCCTCGGTGTTCGCGCCGGAGTGCTCCGAGGCGGTGAGCCCGTGTGCCCGCTCCGAGGCCGCGTCGCCGAGGTCCACGTGGTCGTAGGCGCCGGCCGGCGGGTTGGTGATCCGGACCGGGACGGCCAGCGGATGGCGCTCCGCCTCGGTGGCACCGGTGGCGACCGTGACCGCCGCGGGCCCTTCCGTCACCGCCACGGGAGCGGTGAGGGCCGTGGTCACGGTGGTCTGCGCGCCGGGCGCCAGGTCGTACGCGGCGGCGGGCGCGACCGCCCAGCCGTCCGGTGCGGTGGTCGTGAGCTTCCCGGTCACGGGCACGCCGGCCCGGTTGCGCAGGACGGTGGTGACCGTGGTCGTGGCGCCCGGGTCGACGGGGTCCACGGTGGCCGACACGATCTGCACGGCCGGCACGGTGGTGACCGTTCCGGACACGGGCAGGGTGGCGGTGCCGCCCCGGTACCGGTAGCCGGCGGTGCCGTCGAGGGTGACGGCGGCCGGCGCCTGCCCGGCGGGGATCCGCACGTCGTAGCGGTGGTGCACGGTGGCCTTCGGCGCGACGGTGGTGGGCCGCGCGCCGGCGGGCGTCACCGTCCAGCCGTCCGGTGCCCGCAGCGTGGAGGTCACCCCGGTCAGCGGCGTGGCGCCGCCGTTGGTGACGGTGACGGTCGCGCGGACCACCTCGCCGGGCAGGCGCTCGCCGACCGGCAGGTCGAGGGTGACGACCGCACCGACGAGGGCCGAGGACGCCGCGGAGAGCCGCTGGTCGACGCGCGTGAGGAGGGCGCCGAACCGCTCCGCGTGGGCCTCGGCCAGCCGGCCGACCCGGACCTGGGTACGCAGCCACCGGTCGACGTCGTCGGCGGTGGCCAGGCCCCGGTGCGCGTGGGTGGCGGCGGCGCGGGAGTCGCCGGCCAGGTACGCCGTGCGGGCCGCCGTCGTGGCGGTGGCGAGCTGGCCGGTCCGGGCGCGCAGGTACGCGGTCACGGGCTGGCCCAGCTCACCGGCCAGCTCGTCGGTGAGCGCCGTCAGCGCCGTGACCGCCTCGCCGGCCTCCCCCAGGTCGCCGAGCGCCCGGTCGACCGCGAACGAGTAGGTGCCCGAGCCGATCTCGTACACCGCGACGCCGCCGTCCATCCGGACGAACCGCACCCCGTCGGCCCGCTCCGCCGGCCGGCCGCCCTCGGTGACGGCGTGCCGCGTCGGCGCGGGGACGCGTACGGTCGCCGTGACGTTCGCCGGCACCCGCAGGCGCAGCCGCATGTCGCCCCGGTCGTCGAGGCTCCAGTCGCTGCCGATGTCGCCCTGCGCGGCCCGGTACGTGGCCCGGGCGGAGGTGAGGCCGCCACCCGGCTGGGGCGCGAACGTGAGGTGCGCGTACCCGGGGTTGGCGGGGTCGGGTTGGATGCCGGCGACGGTCCGGTACATCCAGTCGCCCACGGCGCCGTAGGCGTAGTGGTTGAACGAGTTCATCGACACGTCGCCGAAGCTGCCGTCGGGCATGATCGAGTTCCAGCGCTCCCAGATGGTGGTCGCGCCCCGGGCGATCTCGTAGCCCCACGAGGGGTAGGTGTCGTTGAGCAGCAGCCGGTAGGCGACGTCCAGGTGCCCGGTGTCGCTGAGCGCCGGCAGCAGGTCGGGGGTGCCGAGGAAGCCGGTGGACAGGTGCCAGTCGTGCCGGCGGACGTTGTCCACCAGCCGGTCGGCGGCCTTGGCGCGCAGCGGCTCGGGCAGCAGCCCCATGCCGATGGCCAGCACGTAGCCGGTCTGGCTGTCGCCCTGCACGGTGCCGTCGGCCGAGACGTACGCCTCGACGAACGCCTGCGCGACGTCCCGGGACAGCGCGGCGTAGCGGGCCGCGTCGGCGTCGCGGCCGATGGCGGCGGCCATCTCCCCCAGCAGCCGCATCGTGTACGCGTAGTAGGCGGTGGCGATGACGCCGGCGGGCGTCGGGTCGTCGAGGTTGAGCCAGTCGAGGTACGGCCCGGCGTTGGTGCGCCGGTTCCCGGAACTGGTGGTCTGCAGCCAGGACGCGTACCGGGTCATCGACTCGTAGTGCTCCTCGATCACCCGGGTGTCCCCGTACCGCTGCCAGAGCGTCCAGGGCACCGTGATCCCGGCGTCGGCCCACCCGGTCGCGCCGTCGCCGCAGCAGGCGCGCGGCGCCACGTCGGGGTACGCCCCGTTGGCCGACTGCGCGTCGCGCAGGTCCTGGAGCCACTTGGTGAGGAACGTGAGGCTGTCCATGTTGAACGTCGCGGTCTCGGCGAAGACGTTGATGTCGCCGGTCCAGCCGAGCCGCTCGTCGCGGGCCGGGGTGTCGGTGGGGATGGACAGGAAGTTGCCGCGCTGCCCCCAGGTGATGTTGCTGTGCAGCTTGGTCACCATCGGGTCGGAGGTCTCGAACTCGCTGGTGAGGTCCCCGTCGGTGTGCATGACCAGGCCGGTGACGGTGGACAGGTCGGGGGTGCCGGGGAGGTTGGTCAGCTCCACGTACCGGAAGCCGTGGAACGTGAACGTCGGCTCGTACACCTCCTCGCCGCCGCCCCGCAGTGTGTAGTGGTCGGTGGCGCGGGCCGAGCGGAGGTTGGCGGTGTAGGCGGTGCCGTCGGGGTTGAGCACCTCGGCGTGCCGGATGCGGACGGTGGTGCCGGTGGGCCCGGAGAGCTTCAGCCGCACCTTGCCGACCATGTTCTGCCCGAGGTCGAAGATCCACGTTCCGGGGGTGGGCTGGGTGAGGGTGCGCGCCGGCAGCTCCTGCACGACCCGCACGGGCGGGTCCACCTGGGCGACCAGCCGGTCGGTCGCGCCGGTGTCGTCGACCGTGGCGGCCGACCAGCCGGAGTCGTCGAAGCCGGGCCGGTCCCAGCCGGCCGGGAGCTTCCGCGCGTCGTACGTCTCGCCGTGGATCAGGTCGCTCTGGAGGAAGGGGCCGGGCGTGGCCCGCCAGGAGCCGTCGGTGCGGACCGTCTCGGTGCGCCCGTCGGCGTAGTCGACGACCAGTTGCGCGCTCAGGTGCGGGCGGTTGCCGTAGTGGTCGGTGCCGAACGAGGCGATGGTGCCCGAGTACCAGCCGTCGCCGACCAGGGCGCCGAGCGCGTTCTCGCCCTGGCGGAGCTGCCGGGTCACGTCGTACGTCTGGTACTGGACCCGCTTGTCGTAGTCGGTCCAGCCGGGCGCCAGCTCGTGGTCGCCGACGCGCTGGCCGTTGAGCGACAGTTCGTAGACCCCGAGCGCCGTGGCGTAGATCCGGGCGCGGGCGACCTCGCCGTCCACCCGGAATCCCCGGCGCAGCAGCGGGTTGGCGTCCAGGGCGGTGAGCATCGCCTCGGTGGTGCCGCCCACCCGCAGCCCGTCGGGCGTGGGGGTGCCGCCGCCGAACGGGTTCTCGCCGTCGGTGAGTGGGGCGGCGAAGAGGGTGTCGTCGCCGCTGGTCACGGAGAAGTCGGAGAAGACGGCGGTCTCCGCGCCGTCGGTGCGCAGGCCGACCGAGCCGCCGCGGTGGGTGCCGTCGCGGGTCACGTCGACCTGGGTGCCGTCGACCCAGGTGGTGATGGTGTCGCCGGCCGCCGTGATGCGCAGCGTGTGCGGGGCGGTCAGCTTGTCGGCGGGCACCACGGCGCCGAGCGGCACCTCCTTGAGCACGCGCCAGGCGCCGTCGACGCGCACGTGCGGGCGCAGCTTCGCGGCGCCGCCCACGATGGAGAGCTGCCACATGTACGCGTTGGCCGGCCCGTTGGCGCGCAGGTAGACGCCGGCGGCGTCCTTCTCCAGCCGCACCGTCGTCCGCACCGTGTAGTCGGACCAGGACTCGGTGGGCGACGGCATCCCGATCCAGTCGGCCTGCCAGCCCTGCGCGCCGCGTACGCCGGTCTCCCAGGAGGCGGGGGCACTCCAGCCGGAGGTGCGGCCCGCGGTGTCCCAGACCCGCACCTGCCACACGTACCGGGTGCGGGGCCGCAGTTCGGGGCCGCCGTACGGCACGAGGACGCTCTGCCGCGACCGGACCCGGCCGCTGTCCCACACGTCGGGGTCGCCGAGGCGGCCGGTGCTCGTCGCGACGCGGACCTGGTAGGACTCCTGGGCCACGCCGCGGGCGGCGGACTCGATGCGCCAGCCGAGGCGCGGCCGGGCCACGTCCAGGCCGATGGGGTCGGTCGCCCGCTCGGTGGTGAGGCCGGCCACGGTGAGCGCGGGCGGCGGGGCGGCCGCGGCCGTCTGCGTGCCGGCGGCCGCCGGTCCCGCCACCACCGCGGTCGGCGTCAGCGTGGCGAGCAGGAGCAGCGCCGCGGAGAACGCGAGGCGGCGCCGGGTGGTGCGCTTCATGTCTGGTCCTCACTCTTCGGCGGTCCGCGCGGCCGGGCCGCCCGCCACCCGCGCGGGTCGACGGGCGGCCCGGCCGCGGCGGCGGGTCAGCGGGGTTGGGCGGCCCGGTCGGCGACGGGGCGGAAGTGGGAGCGGCCGGAACCGACCTCGAAGACGGCACGGCCGTCCTCGACGCCGACGAACCGGGCCCTGCTCGGGCCGGACGCCCGGTAGGACTTCCCGTCCTCCAGCGGCAGGGCGACCCGGGCGGTGACGTTGACCGGCACGTCGAGGTCGACGTGCAGGCCCGAACCGGTGCGGCGCCAGTCGAGGCGCACCGGTCCGCGCTGGGTGGGTACGACCCCCGACGCGTGGTCGAGCCCCGTGGCCGGCGGCACGACGTCGACGCGGGCCGCGCCGGGGCTGGCGGTACGGACACCGAGCAGCGTCTCCTGCACGTCCACCACCGCCTGCGCGCCCCAGCCGTGCGACTGGCTGTAGTTGGTGCCGGGGTCGAGCGTCCACGCCTCCCAGGTGAAGGTGCCGCCCCGGGCGAGGATGTCGGCCCAGCCGAGGTCGTCGGGGTTGGTGAGCAGGCGCCGGACCGCGTCCGGACGGCCGGCCTCGGCCAGCGCCGCGAGCAGCCAGTGCGCCGTCATGGGCCCCTGCTTCATGCCCATCGACGCGAGGTGCGCGGCCAGCGCCGGCAGGTCGGCCCGCGGGGCCACGCCGTGGGCGATGGCGTACGACGTGGCGTGCTGACCGGCGTGGGCGCTCTGCTCGCCGGTGGCGGAGAGCCCGTCGACGTAGACGCCGTCGGCGCGGCGCAGCTTCGCGTTGATCGCCTCGGTGAGGGCGGCGGCGTGCCCGTCGTACGTGGCGGCCTCGGCGGCGGGCCGGCCGAGCGCCTCCGCCATCCGGGCGGTGGTGCGCAGCACGTCGACGCCCTGAGCGTTGATGGTGGTGCGGGCTGCGGCGCTCATGTCGTACCCGAACCGGCCCGGCTCGGGCCAGTCGACGATGCCGTAGCGGTACGCGCCGCTGCCGCCGGCCAGTTCCGTCACGAGGCCGGCGGTGGGGCCGGTGGCCGGGATGTGGCGCAGCACGTAGTCGGCGGTGTCCCGGATGGCCGGGTACGCCTCGGCGAGCAGCCCCCGGTCGCCGGTCTCGGTCCAGTACCGCCACACCCAGTCGACGAACATCAGCGAGTAGTCGGGGATGTCCCGCTTGCCGTCGCCGTTGGGGTAGACGGCGTTGTAGCGGCCACGGTCGCCGCCGGTGTTCCAGTAGCGGGCGGCCGAGCGGAGGAACTCGCGGATGGCCTGCTGGGTGGCGTCGCGCTCGCCGAAGGCGCCCATGGTGGCGTACGAGATGTTCGCGGCGTCCCCGAGGAACTGCCCCTTCTCGCGGGTGGGCGTGTCGACGAAGGCCTCCTGGACGGAGTACAGCGCAGAGCGGGTCATCATGGCCCACACCGCGTCGAGGGTGGCGTCCGAGCTGGCGAAGGTGGCCTCCTGCCCGGCCGGGACGTCGGTGTGCACCACGACGGCGGAGACGTCGCCAGGGGCGATGTCCTCGCCGGCGCCGGGGATCTCCAGGTAGCGGAAGCCGAGGTGGGTGAACGCCCGGAACTCCTGCGGGCCGTCGGTCTGGATGTACGGGAAGCTCATGTCCGTGCCCTGGGACAGCAGCGTGGACGTGGCGACCCGGCCGGTGTCGGTGAGCGTGTAGCCGGCCCGGATCGGCACCGCGCGCCCGGCCACGCCGGCGTCGAACCGTACGACCGGCCGGGCCGGGACGACCACGCCGAAGTCGGCGACGACGGTGCCGTCGTCGGCGGTGCGCAGCGCGACGGGGGCGACGGTCGTCTCCGTGAGCCGGGTCTCCTGGCCGATGAGGTGCGGGGCGGACGCCGTCGGGTGCGCGCCGACCACCTCGGCGGCGGCGAACGGGGCGCCGCTGTCGTCGTACCCCGGCAGCATCCAGCCGGTGACCTCCGCGCGGGCGTCCTGCCGCTCGACCCGGTCGCCCTCGCCGTTGCGGCGCTCGGCGTTCGCGACGAACCGGGTGTCCCGGGTGACGCGCCAGGAGCCGTCGGTGACGAACACCTCGCGGGAACCGTCGGCGTGCTCGACGACCAGCTTCATGAGCACGCCCCGCGCGCCGGCGGGGCGGCCCTGGCCGCTGCCGTACCAGTGGTAGCGCAGCCCGATGGCGAGCGGCGCGCCGGCGCGCACGAGGCGCGTGACGTCGGCGGCCTGGTAGTAGTCCTCGCCGGGGTAGCCGAAGGAGGTGCCGCGGTCGGCGCGGACCCCGTTGAGGTACAGCTCGTACGTGTGGTCGGCCGCCGTGTAGGCGCGCGCCCGCACGACCGGGCTGGCGTTGGGGCGTACCTCCGTGCGGGCCAGCGTGTAGTCGTCGGCCTCGGTGGTGGCGCGCCGGATCCAGCTCGCGCCCTCCCACTGACTGTCGGAGATGCCGGTCTCGAAGGCGCCGGTGGCGGTCGGGGACGGCCGGCCGGTGCGGTCCCAGGTGCGCACGCTCCACCGGTACGCCGCCCCGGCCCGCAGCGCCGGACCGGTGTAGGGCACGTAGGACTGCTGGTCGGAGGCGACCTTGCCGGAGTCCCAGACGGTGGCGCCGCCGGCGTCGGTGACGGTGATCCGGTACGCCGTCTGCGCCTCGCCGGGGTCGGCGTCGCGCGGGAGCCAGCCGAACCGGGGCGCGCCCTCCACGTTGAGCGGACGGGGGCGGTCGTCGACGGTGAGGGCGGTCGGCGCGTCCGGGGCGTGCCCGGGGGCGGCCAGCGCCGGGGGCGCACCGGCCAGCACGGTCCCGACGACGGTCGCGCCCGCCACGACCATGGCAGCCCGGCGTCGTCCGGGCAGGGGCCGGAAGTCGATGGTGCGAGGGGTCACGGTGCCTCCTCCGCCCTGTGAATCGTTTCAGGCAGGCTACGTGCTCGTCTCCGTCCTGTGAAGACGTCGCCTGTGGCCGGATCCGGCCACCACGGACGCACGACGGATCATGAGAGCCCTTCCCGTTCGGTGATCAAGGCCCTACGGTAGGTACCGGACGGTGCCGGGTGGGACGGGGGTGCCTCGTGGAGGAGTACGACTACATCGTGGTCGGTGCGGGCTCGGCCGGCTGCGTCCTGGCCAACCGGCTGACCGAGGACCCGGGCACCCGCGTACTGCTGATCGAGGCCGGCGGGTGGGACCGCAGCCCCTTCGTCCGGATCCCCAAGGGGTTCAGCCGGCTCATGGACGACCGGCGCACCGCCTGGCACTACCCCGCCGAGGTCGCGCCGGGCCGCCGGGAGACCTGGCAGCGTGGCCGCCTCGTCGGCGGTTCCAGCTCCATCAACGGAATGGTGTACGGCCGGGGCGACCGGCTCGACTACGACGCCCTGGAGGCGCTCGGCAATCCCGGCTGGGGCTGGGACACGATGCTGCCGATCTTCAAGAGGCTGGAGGACAACCCGCTCGGCGCCACGGAGACGCGCGGCGCCGGCGGCCCGCTGCGCCTGTCGACGGCCACCGGCACCGACGAGCTCTGCGAGGAGATCATCGCCAGCGGCGAGAAGCTGGGCTGGCGCCGGGTCGACGACCTCAACGCGAGCGACGGCGAGCGCATCGGCTACCTCATGGCGACCATCCGCGACGGCCGGCGCAGCAGCGCCGCCGACGCCTTCCTGCACCCGGTCCGCGACCGGCCCAACCTGACCGTCGCCACGCGGACCGTCGCCCTGCGCGTCCTGGTCGACGACGGCCGCGCCACCGGCGTACGGGTCCGCCGCGACGGGCACGTCGTCGACCACTTCGCCTCCGCCGAGGTGATCCTCGCGGCCGGGGCGCTCGCCACACCGCACCTGCTCCAGCTCTCCGGCATCGGCCCGGCCGACACGCTGCGCCGCGCCGGCGTCGACGTCCTGCTCGACCGGCCCCGCGTCGGCATGGGGATGCGCGAGCACCGGTCGGTGCCGCTCCAGTTCCGGCTGGCCGCGCGGGGCGGTTACAACCCGCTGCTCGGCAGCCCGCTCGGCCAGGGCCGGGCCCTGCTGCGCTACCTGCTCACCCGCGGCGGGCCGCTCGCGCTGCCCGTGTACGACCTGGGCGCGTACATCCGTTCCGGCCCCGAGGCGGACCGCCCCGACGCGCAGGTGCTGACGGCGCCCTTCTCGGCGGCCCCGCGACGGCCCGGCCGGGCGTTGGAACTGGAGACCGAGCCGGGGCTCATGGGACTGGTCACGGTGACCCGCCCGGAGAGCGAGGGCAGCCTCGCCATCACCTCGGCCGACCCGGCCGACCCGCCGCGGATCGTGGCCAACTACTTCCAGGCGCCCTACGACCGCCGGGTGGCCGTCGGCGCGTTCCGCCGCCTGCGGGAACTCTTCGCCACCGGCCCGATCGCCAAGCGGATCTCGGCGGAGACGCTGCCCGGTCCCGGCGTCCAGGACGACGACGAGATCATCGAGGCGGCGCTGGAGCACGGCTACTGCGGCTACCACGCGGTGGGCACCTGCGCCATGGGCCCGGACGACACGCACGTGGTGGACCCGCAGCTGCGCGTACGCGGGGTCGCGGGTCTGCGCGTCGCGGACGCCTCGGTGCTGCCGGTGCTCGTCTCGGGCTACCTCAACGCCCCCGTGATGGCCCTGGCCTGGCGCGCCGCCGACCTCGTCCTCGGCCGGTGACCCGGCCCGACCGCGCGGGGCGGGGTCAGCCCTCCGGATAGAAGAGGAACAGCGTGCAGCCCGTGGCGGTCGCGGGCACGTGCCAGGATCCCGCCGGGGCGTGCAGGAACGTGCCGGCCGGGTAGTCGCGTGCGCCGTCGTTGAAGGTGCCCGCGAGCACGTAGACCTCCTCGGGGCCGGGCTCGTGGACGTCCCGGCGCGGCCAGGAGGCACCGGCGTCCATCTCCAGCACGTTGGCGTGTGCGCCGGACGTTCCCCGCCACAGTGGCCGCAGCCGTACCCCCGGGAACAGCTCACGGACCGGGGCTTCGTCGACGGATACGGAGGTGTATCCCTCCTGGTCGAGGATTTCAGGGTGCATGCCCCCACCGTGCCGCCTCGGGACACGCCGCGACAGAGCCTGCGACGACAGCATGGGGTACTTTCCTGCCATGCATCGCGTCGTGGCCCTGGTGCGGCCGGTGCAGTCGACGTTCGAGCTCGGCTGCGCCGTCGAGGTCTTCGGCACGCCACGGGCCGGCATCCCCCAGCACTACGAGTTCGAGGTGTGCACCGAGACACCGGGGCCGGTGCCGACGACGGCCGGATACGAGATGTCCGTCTCGCGGGACCTGTCGGCGCTCCGCTCCGCGGACACCGTCATCATCCCGGGCTGGCTGCCGGTCGAGGCGCCGCTGTCCGACCGCGTACGCCGGGCGCTGCGGGAGGCGCACGCGCGGGGCGCGCGGCTCGTCACGATCTGCTCCGGGGTGTTCGCCCTCGCCCGCACCGGTCTGCTGGACGGCCGTTCGGCCACCACACATCCGGCACGGGCCGCGCAGTTGCGACGGGAGTTCCCGCGGGTGCGCGTGGAGCCGGACCGGGTCTACGTGGATCACGGCGACGTGGCCACCAGCGCCGGCGCGGGCGCCGGCATCGACCTGTGCCTGCACCTGGTCCGCAAGGACCACGGGGCCGCGTACGCCGCCGCCCTCGCGCGGCACATGGCCATGCCACCACACGACGCGCCGCGCCACGTGGCGTCCCCGCCCGGCGGGGACGCCCTCGACGACCTGCTGGAGTGGGCCTGTGCGCGCCTCGGTACGCCGTTGACGGTGGACGACCTGGCCGCCCACCTCGGTGTCTCGCCCCGCACCCTGGCCCGCCGTTTCGCCGAGCGCCTCGGGACGAGCCCGGGCACGTGGTTGCTCTCCCGCCGGGTGGCCGCCGCGCGCACGCTGCTGGAGGAGACGGACCTGCCGGTCGAGGCGATCGCGACCCGCGTCGGCCTCGGCTCCGCCGTCAACCTGCGCCGCCGGTTCCGCGCCCAGGTGGGTACGACCCCGGGCGCCTACCGACGCGCCGTCCGCACCCCGACCCGCGTCGATCATGAGGTTGGCGGGTGACGATCCGGGCGAACCGACCCGCCAACCTCATGATCAACGGGGACTGAGCGGGGACGGCGGCGGGGACGGGGGTTAGAGGCCTTCGCAGGGGCGGTCGCCGATCGTGCAGCTCTCGGGGCCCTTGGCGAACGCGGCGCTGTCCCGTACGTCGAACCTGACCGTCTGCGCTCCCCCGGCCGGCAGCGGCGCTCCCGTGAAGGTCACCGTCCGCCCCTCCTGCCGCCACTCGGCGCCGTTGACCTTGGCGACCTCGCTGTCGTCGGCGAACGTCACGACGAGCGTCCACCCGTCGCTCGCGACGGTGCCCGGGTTGGTCACCACCACCTCGGCGCTGTAGCCGAGCAGCCGCGAGGAGACGGTCTCGTAGCGGGCGCTCAGGGTCGGCGCGGCGGGCGGCGGCGCCGACGAGGCGGGCGTACGGGAGGGCCGGGGCGAGGCGCTCCGGCTGGGGCTGGGGCTCCCGCTCGTGGGCCGGGCCTGCCGCGTGGCCGTCGCCGCCGAGGCCGGGCGGGGCGACGCGGCCGCGGAGACGGAGGCGGTCGGGGTCGGCGTCGAGGTGGCCTGCGCGACGGGCTGCCGCGGGGGCTCCGGCCGCAGCGCCCACGCGGTCGCGCCACCGGCCAGCAGCACGCCGACGCCCGCCCCCACGAGGACGACGGCGCGGCGGCGCCGCCTCGGCTCGCCGCCGGCCCACGCCACCACGGGAAGCTCGGCCGTCATCCCGGCGTCACCGCGTCGCAGGTCGACCTGCTGGAAGGCGTACCAGTCGAGGATGGCCGGCAGCCGGTTGGTGAGCGCCTGCTGGTAGCTCTGCTCACGGGCGTCGCGCTGCTCCGCGCTCCACTCGCCCTCCTCGATCACCTCCCGCATGGACAGCCGGCAGCCCTCGGCGGTGGGCGTGAGCTCGCCGGTCAGGAGGCTGCGCCGGCCGCCCTCCCGGCAGCGCAACGTCATGAGTTCCGGTTCCCGCCGCTCGACCACCTCGGCCTCGACCGCGGCGTCGAAGCCGGGCAGCTCCGACGTGGCGAAGCGCAGCCGGCCCGGCGCGTCGGGCACCGCCGACACCTCGGTGAACCACCGGCTCAACAGCTCCGGGTCGGTCAGTGCGCGCCACACCCTGTCGGCGGGGTGAAACAGGTCGACCTGCGCGGCGATGTCGTTCACGGCGGGGACTCTACGGTCCCGGACGCCACCGGCGGGGGACGGGTGGCGCCACCGTGGACGCTCCGGCTCCCGCCGCGGCTCAGGCCCGCGCCGGGACTGCCGGCGGCTCCGGTACGGGCTGCGGCGTCCCGGCGCGACGGACCGGTGTGCACAGTCCGGCGAGCGCGATCAGCACGCAGCCCGCCCCGGCCACGAGGGTCACCGCGCCGGCACCGAACCGGCCGGCCGCCCACGTCAGCACGGCGGCGCCGGCGGGCCCCAGCGAGTAGTGGGTGCTCCAGAAGGCCGAGGTGACCCGCCCGAGCAGGTGGTCCGGCGTGATCTCCTGCCGCAGCGACATGGAGCAGATCCCGCCCACGCTGAGTCCGCAGAGGTACACCGCCGTGAGGACGGTGACGGCGGGCACGTTCCCCGCGAGCCCGACGCCCACGAGGGCGAGGCCGCAGGTCAGGTGGGCCCCGATCCACGAGACGCCGAAGCCGCGCCGGCGTCGCAGCGGCGCCACCAGCAGCGCGCCGGCGACGGTGCCGAGCGCCGCCAGGCCGAGCACGACGCCGACCGTGCCGTCGGAGCCGCCGAGGTCGTGCTTCACGTGGTAGACCAGCACGTCGGTGAAGCCGTAGGTCAGGAAGATGAACAGCGACAGCAGGACGGTGAGCGCCCGCAGCACGGGCTGGCGCCAGAGGAACCGCGCCCCGGCGAAGAACTCGGCCACCGGTCCCTCCCGCCGGACCGTCACGGCGTCGCCGTCGCCGCCGCGGCGGAACCGGATGAGGAGGAGCCCCGCGGCGGACACCGCGAAGCTGGCCGCGTTGATCGCCACGGCGGCCGAGGGCCCGAACCGGGCGGACACCACGCCGGCGAGCAGCGGCCCCGCCACGGCCGTCATGGCGTACGTGGCCTGCAAGCGACCGTTCGCCTCGGTGATCCGGTCCCGGTCCACCAGGTTGCGGACGGCGGCCACCGCGGCGATCTGGAAGACCATCCCGGCCGCCTCGCTGATCGGCAGGACGACGAAGAGCAGCCACACCTGCGGGCCGGCGAGCCAGGCCAGCGGGACGAGGCCGTAGAGCACGAGCCGGACCAGGTCCGCGGCGATCATCAGGGTGCGCCGGTCGTACCGGTCGACCAGGACGCCGCCGAAGACGCCCGCGCCCACCGACGCGGCCCCGGCCACGGCGGTGAGCAGGCCCATCTGCGCCACCGACCCGGTGGCGTGCAGGATCAGCAAGGGGACCGCGAGGTAGGCGAACGAGTCGCCCGCCGCCGAGAGCGACTGCGCGACCCAGTACGTGCCGAAGGTGCGGTCCCGCCACAACGATCGCCGGGCGGTGCCGGCACCGGGGCTCATGACGGCAGGCTACCGGGGGACGGACCGACTCGTGGCCGGGGGCCGCGTCGGCGCCCGGCACCGGGGGCGGGGCGTCGGCGCCCGGCATGAGCGGGGCCTCAGCGCCCCGGCACGAGCGGGCGTCAGCGCCCCGGCATGAGCGGCGCGTAGTCGGCGACGGTCAGCGGGTCGCGGGAGAACGAACCGTCGGCCCGGGGCACGTCCAGCGGCCGGCCGTCCCGGCGGAACGAGACCCGGTCCACGTCGTCGCGGGCGGTGAGCGTGCACACGATCTGGCCGAACGCGAACACCTCGTCGCTGCGCCCGGTCTCCTCACCGGCCGCGCGGACGTCCACCTCGGCCAGGGCGCCGTTCACCCGGGCACCGGCCACGACGACCGTTCCGGGCAGCGCGCTCGTGAGCCCCGCCTGCCGTTCCTTCTCCGTCGGCCCGGCCAGCAGGTGTTGGAGCTGGACCTCGACGCTCGGCAGGACGTCGACGCGGCGCACGGTCCGGCCGAGCTTGTCGTCGCGGACGAAGCAGAGCGTCTCCTCCACCCGTCCGGAGGCGGTGGTGGGACTCGCGGTCGCCGGGGTGGGGAACGGGCCCGGGGGCTGCGCGACCGGACGGGGCGCGTCGTCGACCGGCACGCCGCACCCGCCGAGGGCGAGGACGGCGAGCAGCAGCCCGGCTGACCGGCGGCTCACGGCAGCGCCTCCGGCAGTTCGACCCGGAAGCGGGCGCCGCCCCCGGGGCGGTCGTCCACACCGGCGCGTCCACCGTGGGCGGCGGCGTGCTGGGCGACGAGCGCGAGCCCCAGACCGGTCCCGTCGGTGCCGGCGCGGGAGCGGGCGGCCCGGCCCCGGACGAAGCGGTCGAAGATGACCTCACGGTCGGCGGCGGACACTCCGGGGCCGGCGTCGTCCACCTCCAGCACGCCGGTGTCGGGTGGGCGGGTGGACAGGCGCACGGCCACCGGCCCGCCGCCGTAGCGGATCGCGTTGTCCAGGAGGTTCAGCAGGATCTGCTCGACGCGCCGGCGGTCCACCAGCCACTCGGCGGTGGACCCGGCCACGACGCTCACCAGGCCGTCCGGGAGCCCCCGCGCCCGGCAGGTCTCCCGGGCGAGCGTCGCCACGTCGACGAGTTCCCGCTGGGCCGGCTGTTCGGTGCGGGCCAGCTCGATGAGGTCGTCGACGAGCCGCTGGAAGCGGGAGACCTCCTCGGCCACGAGCCGCGCGGCCGTGGCCGTACGGTCGTCGTGGCGCTCGCTGCGGCGGGTCAGGACGCTCGCCGCGGCGGCCAGGGTCTGCAACGGCGAGCGCAGCTCGTGGCTGACGTCGGCGGCGAAGCGGCGGTCCCGCTCGATGCGCTCGACCAGTTCGTCGACCATCCGGTTGAACGAGGTCGACAGGCGGGTCAGGTCGGGGTCGGTGGTGGTGTCCAGGCGCGTGGTGTAGTCACCGGCCGCGATCCGCTCGGCGGCGTCGGCCACCGCGGTGAGCGGACGCACGCTGTGCCGGGTGGCGTACCAGCCGAGCGCCGCGCCGGAGCCGGCCGTCATGATGGCCACGGCGGTGAGCGTCAGCGCCAGCACCTGGAGCGTCTGGGCGACCTCGCGCAGCGACGTGAGTTCGTAGTAGCTGGTCGTGTCCGACAGGGGGACGCCGACCAGCAGGGTCGGCTGCCCGGCGACGGTGATCCGCTGCACCCCGGCCTCCCCGCCACGGACGAGGCGTTGCAGCGCGTCGGGCACCGGGCTGGCGTCCGTCTCGGCGGTGCGCCCGTACCAGCGACCGTCGCGGTGCAGCAGCGGCCGGCGGCTGCTGCCGGTGTCGAGGGAGCGCAGCACCTCCACCACGTTCGGGTCGTCGGTGTCGAGGCCGCTGCGCACGACGGCCGCGTCGAAGTACGCCGCGCGCACCGCCGTCCGCTCGCGTTCCTCCAGCAGCGAGCGCCGCGTCAGGTCGTACGAGAAGAGCGCCATCGACGCGGCCAGCAGCAGCGCGCCGATCGCGAACCCGGCCGTGACCCGGGCGCGGAGGCCGAGGCGGGTCATCGTTGCAGCTTGTAGCCCAGGCCGCGGAGGGTCACGAGGTGGCGCGGGTTGGCCGGGTCCTCCTCGATCTTCTGTCGCAGCCGTCCCACGTGCACGTCGACGAGGCGTTCGTCGCCGGTCTCGTACCCCCAGACCCGCTGGAGCAGCTGCCGGCGCGACAGCACCCGGCCGGCGTGCTCGGCCAGCTCGCACAGCAGGCGGAACTCGGTGCGGGTCACCGGCACGACCTGTCCCCCGTGGCGCACCTCGCCCGCCTCCGGGCTGACCTCCAGGTCACCGAAGACCTGGCTGCTCACCGCGCCCGCGCGGCCCCGCCGGCGCAGGGCGCGCAACCGCGCCGACAGCTCCTTGATCGCCACCGGCTTCACCACGTAGTCGTCCGCGCCGGCCTCCAGCGCGGCCACGATGTCGTGCGTGTCGTCCCGGGCGCTGATCACGACGATCGGCACGTCGTCGTCGCGGCGCAGCTGCCGGATGCACTCGAACCCGTCCATGCCGGGGAGCATCAGGTCGATGAGCACGTACTCCGCCGGGTCGGACCGCTGCCGCCGCAGCCCCTCCTCCGCGGTCGCCACGCCGTACGCCCGGTAACCCTCCTCCTCGAGTGCGAGCAACAGCGCCAGCCGGATACGGTCGTCGTCCTCGATCACCAGCACGGCCGTCATACGGGCATCATCCCCGCTCACCGTTGCCGCGCCCAACCGCGGCCGCCGCCGACGGAATTTGTCACACAACTGTCATGGGATCGCGCGACCACCTCCACGGTCGTCACCGACGGTGGTAGTCGTGCCCGGCCGGTGGGCGGCGGCGGCCGCGCCGGCGGCGGTCGTGCCGGGCGGGCCGCGAACCACCCGGCGGCCGGCGGGACGGCGGTGGCCGCCACGCTCGGCGGGTGCGGCGAAGGAGGACACGTGAGCGGCACCGCACTGGTCAGCGCACTCGTCGTCGGGCTCGCCATCGGCGTGGCCGGCCGGTGGGCGGTGCCCGGGCGCCGCGCGCCCCTGTGGCTGACCCTCGCGTTCGGCGTGGCCGCCGCGCTGCTCGGCTCGATCGTGGCGCGGCTGGCCGGCGCCGACATCGACGCGCTTCCCACGCTGCGGCTGGCCGTCCAGACCGGCTGCGCCGCGGGCGCCGTGCTGCTGGCACTACTGACCGCCGGTCACCGCCGCGGCGCCTCCACCGTCCCGAACGCCTCCGGCGCCGGCCGCCGCCGCTGACGCCCCACCCCCACCGCAGGACACGGCCGTCCCCGCACCCCCGGGACCGGCCGGCGAGGACGAAAGGACCCGCGATGACAGTCGTACCTGCGGATCACCTGATGACCCTGATCTGCGACGGCTGTGGCGACTCGATCACCGGCGCGGCGCCGGTCCTGCCCGACGCCGAGGTCGTCTGGACGTTGGTCTTCTCCAACGGGTGGCTCGGTTCGCCGTTCGCCTCCGGGCCGCACCACTGCCCGCGGTGCAGCCTGCGTCTCTCCGAGGACGACGGGAGGGGCCCCGGCGGCCGCGCCGGCGACCGGGAGCGGGCGCTCGGGATCGACTATCTCGAGGAGGTCGGCGAGGAGCCGCCCGCGCTGGCGGAACCCGACCCGCCGGAGGGGGTGCGGCGGGCCCTGCGGGAGGCGGTCGACGACGGCGACCGCGTCCTCGTCGACCTCAGCGAGGTGGAGGTCATCGACTCCGTGGGGCTCGGCCTGCTCGTCCGCGCCCACCAGGAGGCCCGCCAGCGCGGCGCGCGGCTCTGCCTGGTCGCGCCGTCCCGTTTCGTCCTGACCGTCCTGCACACGATGCGTCTCGACGGGATCTTCCCCGTCGTGGAGAGCCGCGCGGCCGCCCCGCGCGGCCTGGCCGACTCCGCCCCAGCCCGCCCCCGACGTCCCTGAGCGCCCCGCCGCCCCCATGCCCACCGGAGGATCCATGCTGCCGCCCTGGCCCGACGACTCCCTGTACCGCTACCTGCAGGGGCCGGAACCGGAACCGACGAGCGACGACGCGCGGCTGGCCGCGCTCGTGGCCCAGCGGTTGGCCATCGACTGGACCACCCGCCACCAGCACATCGAGGTCGCCGTGCAGAACCGCGTGGTGATCCTCACCGGGACGGTGACCCGTCCGGAGGTCCGGCAGGTGGCCGGCGACCTCGCGTGGGACGTCCCGGGCGTCCACGACGTCTGCAACACCCTGCGCCCGCCCGGCCGCCGGCGCCACCGCGGGTGAGCGCCTTGTCCATCACCTCGGTGACCCGTTCGACGGGCACGGTGGTCCTGGTCCTGCGGGGGTCGGTGGGCACCGCCGACGTCGACTCCTTCCGGGCCGCGCTCGCTGACGCGCTACGGGCGCACCGCCCGCCCGAGCTGGAGATCGACTGCTCCGGGGTGTTCGAACTCGATCCCGGCGTCGCCGGGCGGATCGCCTCGACCATCTGGGCGGCGGCGCCCGGGGCCACCCGCGTCACCGTCGTCCGCGCGCCGGCCGCGCTGCGCCAGCAGCTGCGCCTCTGCGGCGGTGCGGGCCTGCTGGCCTGAGCCGCGAGGCGGTCGAGAGCGCGCCGGGTCAGCCGCGCGAGGGCTCCCCGGCCACCGCCGGGGCGCGGTCCCGGCCCGGCCCGGTCCACCTGCCGGCCGCGTCCACCTGCCCGTCGGGACCGCGGCCCGGCCGGGGATCGCGCGGCCGGTGTGGTGGATCGCGCGGCCGGCGGGGTAACCGGGCCACCGGGGGTGGGAGACGTGCCGTTCGACGAACGACGGTTCCCAGCGGGTGCCGGCGACGGCCCCCGCCCCCACGTGCTGCGGGAGTACGGCCTGCTCGCCGACGGGCACCGGGGAGCGCTGATCGGCCCGGAAGGGGACGTGTCCTGGCTCTGCGCCCCCGGCTGGGCGGACCCGCCGGTCTTCAGCAGCCTGCTCGGCGGGCGCGGCAGCTACCTGGTGTCGCCCGCGAACCGCAGGTTCGTCTGGGGCGGGCACTACGAACCGGGCTCGCTCATCTGGGTGAGCCGCTGGGTGACCACCGACGGCATCGTCGAGTGCCGGGAGGCCCTGCTGTTCCCTGGCGACGCACGGCGGCTGGTGCTGCTGCGCCAGATCCGCGCGCTGGACGGTGAGACGGCCGTCCGGGTGCGCCTGGACCCCCGCGCCGACTTCGGCCGGGAGCCGCTGCGCGACGTCCACCGGGACGGCGACCGGTGGACGGCCCGCACCGGCGGCCTGCACCTGCGCCACACCGGCGGGGCGGCCCTGCCGTCCGGCGACGCCGGCCAGCTCGACGGCGAGCTGCGGGTTCCGGCCGGCGGCCGCCACGACCTGGTGTTGGAGGTGTCCGCGGCGCCGCTGGACGGACCCGCCCCGGATCCGCTCGAATCGTGGCGGATCACCGAGCACCGCTGGCACGAGTCGGTGCCCCGGCTCGCCGGCGGCGCCCAGCGGGACGCCACGCTCGCGTACACCGTGCTGCGCGGCCTCACGGTGCCCCGCGGCGGGATGGTGGCGGCGGCGAGCACCGCGCTGCCGGAACGCGCCCTCGCCGGGCGGAACTACGACTACCGGTACGCGTGGGTCCGCGACCAGTCGTTCGCCGGCCAGGCCGCCGCCCTGACCGGCCGGTACGACCTGCTGGACGACGCCGTCGCCTTCCTGACCGAGCGGGTGCTGGCCGACGGCGACCGGCTCGCACCGGCCTACACGGTGACCGGCGGGCGGGTGCCGCCGCAGACCGAGCTGGCGTCGCTGCCCGGCTACCCGGGCGCGCCGGTGCGGGTGGGCAACTGGGTCGGCGGCCAGTTCCAGCTGGACGCCTTCGGCGAGGTCCTGCAGGTGTTCGCGGCGGCGGCCCGCCACGACCGGCTCGCCGACGACTCGTGGCGGGCGCTCACGGAGACCGCCCGGACCATCGAGAAGCGGTGGCGGGAGCCGGACTCGGGCATCTGGGAGCTGCCGGCCCGCCAGTGGACGCATTCCAAGCTGGCCTGTGTGGCGGGGCTGCGGGCCGCCGCCCGGGTGGCCCCGCCCGCGCTGGCCGGCCGGTGGGCGGCGCTGGGCGACGCGATCCTCGCCGACGCGGCCCGGCACGGGCGGCACCCGAGCGGGCGCTGGCAGCGGGCGTACGACGACGAGCGCGTCGACGCCGCGCTGCTGCTGCCCGGCATCCGGGGCGCGTTGCCGGCGGACGACCCGCGCACCGAGGCGACCCGGCGGACGGTCCTCACCGAGCTGGCCGAGGACGGCTACCTGTACCGGTTCCGGCCGGACGCCCGTCCGCTGGGGGACGCGGAGGGAGCCTTCGTGCTGTGCGGGTTCGCGGCCGCGCTCGCCGCGTGGCGGTGCGGTGACGCGGTCGGGGCCACGCGCTGGTTCGAGCGCAACCGGGCCGCCTGCGGGCCGCCCGGGCTGTACAGCGAGGAGTACGACGTACGCCAGCGGCAGCTTCGCGGCAACGCGCCGCAGGCGTTCGTGCACGCCATGATGCTGGAGGCGGCCATCACCCTCGGCCAGGCCGTGCCCTGCCGGCCCTGAGCCGCCGGGCGTGTCCCCCGCCCGCGCTCAGGCGACCCGGTACTCGTCGGCGCGCTCGGTGCGCAGCCGCAGGCCGTTGCCGGGACGGTCGAGCGGCACCGGCGCCGTGCCGCCGGTCGCCGGCACCGTGCCGTCGAAGAGCAGGGACTCGATGCGGACGTGGTCGTGGAACCACTCGAGGTGCCGCAGGTTCGGCGTGGCGGCGGCGACCGCGAGGTGCTGGTGCGGGGCGCAGTGCGCGGAGACCTCCAGCCCCGCGGCGGCGGCCACGGCGGCCGCCCGCAGGAACTCGCTGATCCCGCCGCAGCGGGTCACGTCGATCTGGAGGCAGTCGACGTACGGGGCCATCCGCTGGAAGTAGACGAGGTCGTAGCCGTACTCGCCCGTCGCCACGTCGGGCCGGACCCGGTCCCGGACCTGCCCGAGGCCGGCCAGGTCGTCGGAGCTGACCGGCTCCTCGAACCAGCGCAGGTCGAGGTCGGCGGCGGCCTGCGCGACCCGGATCGCCTGCTTGCGCTGGTACGCGCCGTTGGCGTCGACGTACAGCTCGGCGTCGTCGCCGATGCTGCGCCGGGCCGCCGCCATCCGGGTGACGTCCCGCCGCACGTCGCCGCCCCACGACTCGCCGATCTTGATCTTCACGCGCGGGATGCCCTGCTCGTGAACCCAGCCGGACAGCTGCCGGTGCTGCCGCTCGGCGTCGTAGGTGGTGAACCCGCCGCTGCCGTAGACGGGGACCGCGTGCCGGGCGACGCCGAGCAGCCGCGCCAGCGGGAGCCCGTGCCGGCGGGCCTTCAGGTCCCAGACCGCGCAGTCGGCCGCGGAGAGCGCGAGGCCGGCCACACCGGGCCGGCCGGCGTTGCGCAGTCGACTCCGCATGGCCGACCAGATCAGCGGCACGTCGTCCGGGTCGAGGTCGGCGACGACCGGCGCGAGCAGGTCCGTCACGATTCCCGCCACCGCGCGCGGCCCGTACGTCCAGCCGAGGCCCGTGTGCCCGTCGGCCTCGGCCGTGGCGAGCACGAGCGTCGTGCCCTCCCAGGCGAGCGTCCCGTCGCCCTCCGGCGCGTCGGTCGGCACCCGGTACGCCCGCGCGCCCAGCCGCGTCATCCGTCCCCGCGCCGGCGTGCCCGCGCCGCGAGCCCGGCCACCGGGCCGAGCGCCGCGAGGCCGACCGCGCCGGCGGCGAGAAGGCGCGCCGCTCGCGACGGTGGCGCGGGGCGTTGCGCCCACTCCCGTTCGGGCCGGGGCGGCACCCGGTCGGTGTGCAGGGCGGCGCGCAGCAGCTCGGCGAGGTGGATGGCGCCCCGCCCGCCGGAGTCGCCCTGCGCGATCTGCGTCCGGCAGCTGAAGCCATCGGCGAGGATGACGTCGGTGTCGGCGGCGTCGCGCAGGGCGGGCAGCAGCACGCGTTCCGCGCAGGCCTCGGACACCTCGTAGTGCCCGCGCTCGAAGCCGAAGTTGCCGGCCAACCCGCAGCAGCCCGAGTCCAGGAAATCCGCCCGCACGCCGGCGTCGGTCAGCACGGCCCGGTCGGCGTCGACGCCGAGCACCGCGTGGTGGTGGCAGTGCGTCTGGATGAGCGCGTGCGCGGGCAGGTTCGGCGGCCGCCAGCCCGGCGAGTGGTCGCGCAGCAGCTCGGCGAGCGTGACGGTCTGCAGGCGCAGCCGGCTGACGTCGTCGTCGTGGGGGAACAGCTCGTGGGCGTCGCTGCGGAACACGGCCGTGCAGCTCGGTTCCAGGCCGACGACCCGGGTGCCGGCCCGCAGGTGGGGTCGCAGCACGTCGAGGGTCCGCCGCAGCGCCCGCTTCGCGACGCCGAGCTGGCCCGTCGAGATCCAGGTCAGGCCGCAGCAGACGGGCCCCTCGGGTACGCGCACCCGCCAGCCGGCGGCCTCCAGCACCTCGACCGCCGCGCGGGCGACGCCCGGGTGGAAGTGGTTGGTGAAGGTGTCCGGCCACAGCAGCACGTCGCCGCGGGAGCCGTCACCGCCGGGGGCCCGTCGGGCGAACCACCGCTGGAACGTCTCCGCGGCGAAGGCGGGAAGCTCGCGCCGCCGGTCGATCCCGCCGGCCAGCTTCGCGAGGCGGCCGACGCCGGGCGCCTGGGCGAGCGCGTTGACCACGCCGGGGGCGAGCCGCGCGGCGGCCGCGACCACCGGCAGCCACCCCATCGAGTAGTGCGGCAGCGGGCGGAGCCGGCCCGCGTAGTGGTGGGACAGGAACTCGGCCTTGTAGGTGGCCATGTCGACGTTGACGGGGCAGTCCGCCTTGCAGCCCTTGCAGGCGAGGCAGAGGTCGAGGGCGTCGCGGACGGCGGTCGACCGCCAGCCGTCGGCGATGGTGCCGCCCCGGGCGGTCCCGTCGAGCATCTCGAACAGCAGCCGGGCCCGGCCGCGGGTCGAGTGCTCCTCCTCCCGGGTGACCATGTAGGACGGGCACATGACGCCGCCGTGCGGCCGGCGGCACTTGCCCACCCCGACGCAGCGCAGGACGGCCTCGCCGAAGCTGCCGCCGTCGTCCGGGTACGCGAAGACGGTGCGCACCCCGCCGTGGTCGTAGTCGACGCCGAGCCGCAGGTGGCTGTCGAGCGGGTACGGCGGCACCACCTTGCCCGGGTTCATCCGGTCGTCCGGGTCGAAGATGGCCTTGAACTGGCCGAACGCCCGCACGAGGCGCTCACCGTACATCTTCGGCAGCAGCTCCCCGCGGGCCTGCCCGTCACCGTGCTCCCCGGAGAAGGAGCCGCCGTACGAGACGACCAGGTCGGCGGCGCGTTCGAGGAAGGACCGGAACCGGCGGATCCCGTCGGCGGTGCGCAGCTCGAAGGGGATCCGGCTGTGCACGCAGCCCTGGCCGAAGTGCCCGTAGAGGGACGCCTGGTCGAGCCCGTACTCCCGGTACAGCCGGTCGAGGTCGCGCAGGTAGTCCCCGAGACGGTCGGGGGCCACGGCGCTGTCCTCCCAGCCCGGCCAGGTGTCCTGGCCGCCGGGGACGTGGGCGGTGGCGCCGAGGCCCGACTCGCGGACCTCCCACATCCGCTTCTCGTCGGCCTCGTCCGCGAACTCGTGCACCCGGGGGCCGCCCTCGCGCGCGACGGCCGCGATGAGCCGGTCGGCCGCCGCCCGGGCCTGCGCCTGGTCGTCGCCGCCTAACTGGATCATCAGCCAGGCGCCGCCCTCGGGCAGTTCGCGCAGCGCCGCCGGGTGCAGGCTCTTGCGCCGCTCGAAGTCGATCAGCTTGTCGTCGATGCCCTCCAGCGCGATCGGTTGGTGCTCCAGGACGCGCGGCACGTCGTCCCCCGCCGCCGCGATGTCCGGGTAGCTGAGGAAGACCAGGGACTGTGCCGGTACCACGGGCACCAGCCGCAGGCGGGCGCGCAGGACGGTGACCAGCGTGCTCTCCGAGCCGACGAGCGCCTGCGCCACGTTGAACGTCTTCTCGGGCAGCAGGCTGTCGAGGTTGTAGCCGGACACGCGGCGGGGAATCCTCGGGTAACGCTGCCGGATCTCCGCCGCGTACTCGTCGCGCAGCGCCCGCAGTTGCCGGTAGATCTCCGCCTGCCGCCCGCCGCGGCGCTGGATCTCGGCGTACGCCTCGTCGCTCGTCTCCCCCACCCACATCCGGGTGCCGTCGTAGAGCAGCACCTCCATCTCGACGATGTTGTCGACGACCTTCCCGGTGCGCTGCGCCGTGGAGCCGCACGAGTTGTTGCCGATCATCCCGCCGATCGTGCAGTGGTTGTGGGTCGCCGGGCGGGGGCCGTACTCCAGGCCGGTCGGCGCGAGCCGCTCGTTGAGTGTGTCGAGCACGACGCCGGGCTCCACCAGGCAGGTGCGCGCACCGACGTCGACCTCCAGGAGACGGTGGCAGTACTTGGACCAGTCGATCACGACGGCGGTGTTGGTGCACTCGCCGCCGAGGCTGGTGCCGCCGCCGCGCGAGAGCAGCGGTGCGCCGTGGCGGCGGCACACGGCGACGGCGGCCACGGCGGCCTCGACGGTCCGGGGTACGACCACGCCGAGGGGCACCTGCCGGTAGTTGGACGCGTCGGTGGAGTACGCGGCCCGCGAGCCGGCGTCGAAGCGCACCTCCCCGTCGACCTCGCCGCGCAGGTCGGCGGCCAACGCCCTGAGGTCGACGTCCCGCACCGGCTCGGGCGTCCGCAGGACCGGCGGGGGCAGCAGGCCGGTCATGACCGCAACTCGTTGATCTTGTCTCGGGCGACGCTGGCGAGCGTGGCCACCTTGCGGGGCTGACCGCGCAGGAACGCCTCGGTGAAGTGCTTCGCCTGCTCGTAGCGGACCTTGCCGGGCATCGGCGGCTCGTCCGCGTTGACGTCGCAGTCGACGAGCGCGGGACCGGGGTGCGCCAGCGCCTCCGCGATGGCGCCGGGCAGGTCCTTCGGGTCGGTGACCTTCACCCCGTAGGCGCCGCACGCCCGTGCCCAGGCGCCGAAGTCGGCCTCCGGCCGCAGGTGCCGCACGGCGTACTCCGGGTAGCCGAGGATGATCTGCTCCCACAGGATCTGGCCGTACGCGTTGTTGTTGTTGACGACCACCTTGATCGGCAGCTCGTTGCGTACGGCCGTGAGGAACTCCGCCATCAGCATGGCGAAGCCGCCGTCGCCCACGAACGCGATGACCTGCCGGTTGGGGTACGCGTGCTGGATGGCGATGGCGTACGGCAGGCCCGGCGCCATGGTGGCCAGGTTGCCCGAGAGGTAGTACTCGCGGTCGCCGCGGATCGTCCAGTGCCGGGCCGACCAGGTGGCGATGGTGCCGGAGTCGCAGGTCAGGATGGCGTCGTCGGCCGCCGCCTCGTCGATGCAGCCCATCAGGTACTGCGGTGCGATCGGGTGCCGCCGCGGGTCGCGCAGGCTCGCCATGTCGGCGCGCCACTCCCCCATCTTCCGCTGGTACTTCTCCAGGAAGGACCGGTCGGTCCGGCGGTCGACGAGGGACAGCAGGTGCCGCAGCGCGAGGCGGGCATCGGAGCAGACACCGGCCGTCACCGGCAGGCGCATGCCGATGAGGCTCGGGTCGACGTCGATCTGCACCACCCGCGCCTGCCCGGGCGACGGCAGGTACTTCCCGTACGGATAGGAGGTGCCGACCATCAGCAGCGTGTCGCACTCTTCCATCAGCTCCTCGCTCGGGCGCGTCCCGAGCAGGCCGAGGCCCCCGGTGGTGAGCGGGTGGTCGTCGGGCACCACCTGCTTGCCGGGCAGGGTCTTCACGATGGGGCTGGCCAGCGCCTCCGCCACGGCGAGCACCTCCTCGCGCGCGCCGCGGGCGCCCACCCCGACGAGCATGGCGATCCTGCTGCCCTGCCGCAGCACCTCGGCGGCCCGCGCGATCTCCTCCGGATCGGGCGACAGCCGCGGGTAGGCCATGTTCGCCGCGCTCTTGGGCGGCGTGCCGGGGCTGACGTGCCGGTAGGGGTCCTCGCCGATCGGCGCCACCTGGAGGTCGTTGGGGAAGGTCAGGTGCGCCACGGTCCGCTTCCCGAGCGCGTTGCGGATGGCCAGGTCCACCACGGCCGGCATCTGCTGCGGGTTGGTGACCATCAGGTTGTACGCGGCCACGTCCTGGTAGAGGTGCGTGGTGTGCACCTCCTGCTGGTAGTGGGAGCCGAGCACCGACGTCTCCTGCATGCCGGTGATGGCCAGCACCGGCACGTGGTCGAGCTTCGCGTCGTAGAGCCCGTTGAGCAGGTGGATGGCGCCCGGGCCGGAGGTGGCCGCGCACACGCCGAGCCGGCCGGTGGCCTTCGCGTAGCCGGTGGCCATGAAGGCCGCCGCCTCCTCGTGGTGCACCAGCACGAACCGCAGCTTGTCCCGGTGCCGGCGGAAGCCCTCCATGAGGCCGTTGATGCCGTCGCCGGGCAGGCCGAAGACGGTGTCCACCCCCCACTCGACCAGCCGCCGGGCCAGGCTCTCGCCAACGATCTCCTGCACGTCGTCCTCCTGGTCGTGGGACACCCACCGTCCGCCGTCGTACGCCCGCGGCGCCCTCGCGCGTCGGGGTGCCGCGGCTACCGCCATCTTCGGCGGCGCGGCGCGCGGATCGGCAGAAACGGGGTGAATTGCGCCCAGTCGGTGCAGGAGGTGCGGCGGCCGAGCCGGGACTCAGCGCGGCGACCGTCGGCCGGCGGTCGCGCCGGCCGGCAGCACCCGGGAGGCGGTCTCGGCCACGGCCCCGTCGACCCGGTCGGCGAGGCGGGCGGACCCCCCTCCCGCCGCGTGCAGCTGGTTGAGGCCGAGGCGGCCCAGGACGGCGGCGGCCGCCAGGTAGCCGGCCGTCATCCCCGCCGCCGCCAGCTTCTTGGGCAGGAAGGACTCCAGCATCCGGAGCACGGTCGTGGACGCCGCGCCGACGCCGAGCACGGCGCACGCTCCCGCCGTGCCGAGCAGCACGAACCCGACCCCGGCCGGGCGGAGCGCCCCGACCAGTTGGCCCCGCACCGCCCGCACCTCCGCCCGCACGACGTCGGCCACGCTCTCGGCCACGATCTCCACGAGGCGGTCGGGCGCGACGACCCGCCCGTCCGCGCCCGACCCACCTGCGACGGCGTCGCTCATCAGACCTCCCGTTGGCTCGTTCCGGGCCGCCTGCGTACCCGGCACGGCCGTCGGCATTCGGCCGCCTTCATGGCCCGGTACGACGAGCGCGAGATGGCGGCGATCGTCGACTACCTCGACAGCACCGTCCGCGTCCTGCGGGAACAGACGGCACGGCTCACCGCCGGCACGTGACGGCCGCCCGAACCGTCGTCACCGGGTCACCTCGCGGCCGGGCAGCCCGACGATGAGCACGACACCGACGGTCAGGTGCAGCAGCACGAAGGTCGCCACCGCGCCCGCGCCGACACCGCCCAGCGCTCCCACCAGGGAGATCAGCAGGACCACCACCGCGATCGTGGTCCACAGCGCCCGGGCCCGGGTGGTGACCCGCTCCAGCAACGCCAGCAGTCCCCACCCGGCCAGCGCGGCCAGGGCCGCCGCCACCGCCACCGCCGTCACCGACACCGCCCGCGTCGACGCCCCCGTGCGCGCCGCCAGGTCGATGCCGGCCCCCCACCGCACGGTCGCGTACTCCGCCACCGCCAGCACGACCGCGCCGGCCGTCACCGCGGACCGACGCACCAGAATCCTCGTCATGGCGGCAGTCTGTGTCCGCGGGCCGGCGCGGCACATCGCACCCGACGCCGCCACGGGTACGCCCACCAGGCCGCACGCCTCCTACCAAAGAAGGTGGTGGGGCGCGACGGCGCCCCGCTAGCCTGCGCCCATGCACGCCGTCACCCGGGCCCTCTGCCCACCCTGGATGCGGCGCCGGGTCTGGGTGGTCCTCTCCACCGTGGCGCTCGGCCTCCTCGTCGGGACCGGCCTGTACGCCAGCGTCGGCTCGGGCACGCCGGCGCTCGTCTGGGCCGACGTCACGCTGGCGGTGGTCGCCGTCGCGCTCGTACCGCTGGTCATCGCCCGGCCGTTGGCGGGCGGGGTGCTCGGCGGACTGCTGGTGGCCGTGTCACCGGTGGTCACCCCGGTGGCGAGCTTCGCGGTGCTCTTCACGGCCCGCCGCCGCCCGTTCCGGCAGGCCCTCGCGGTGGCCCTGCTGGGAGCCGCCGGGGAGGCCGTGCAGGGCGCGTGGCGACCCATGCCCGGCCTGTCGTACGGGTGGTGGTTCCTGTTGATGACGGTCGCCTTCGGGGCGCTGCTCGGCTGGGGCACCTGGGCGCAGGCGCGGCACGCCCTGCTGGAGGCGCTGCGCGACCGTGCCCGGCGCGCCGAGCGGGAGCAGGAGCGGCGGGTCGCCGAGGCGCGCGCCGCCGAACGGACCCGCATCGCCCGGGAGATGCACGACGTGCTGGCCCACCGGCTGTCACTGCTGGCCGCCGCGGCCGGTGCGATGGAGTACCGGCCGGACGCGCCGCCGGAGCGGCTGAGCGCCGCGGCCGGCGTCATCCGGACCAGCGCTCACCAGGCCCTCACGGAACTGCGCGAGGTGGTGACGCTCCTGCGCGGCGACGATCCGGACGCGCCGGTGGACGAACCGCTCGGCCAAACCCTCGCCGACCTGCCCCGGCTGGTGGAGGAGGCGCGGGCGGCCGGTCAGCGCGTCGAGATCGACGACGTGCGCGGGCCGTCGGTCGAGCCACCGGCGCGGACGGGTCGCACCGCGTACCGGATCGTGCAGGAGGCGCTGACCAACGCCCGCAAGCACGCCGACGGCCACGCGGTCACCCTCGCCCTCGCCGGCGCGCCGGGGTCGGGACTGCGCATCGCCGTCCGCAACGGGACCGGGGGCGGGCCCGCGGCCGGGGGCCCATCCCCGGCCGGCCCGGGCAGCGGGCTCATCGGTCTGGCCGAGCGGGCGGCGCTCGCGGGCGGCCGGCTGACCCACCACGTCGACGACACCGGCCGCTTCCACCTCGACGCGTGGCTGCCGTGGTCGAGGTGACGGGCCCGATCCGGGTCGTCGTCGTCGACGACGACCCGCTGGTCCGGGGGATGCTGACGATGATGCTCGACGGCGCGGACGGCATCGCCGTCGTCGGTGAGGCGGCCGACGGCGACGAGGCGGTCACCGCCGTGGACCGGCACACCCCGGACGTGGTGCTCATGGACAT
Organism: Micromonospora globbae; assembly: GCF_036184225.1. Taxonomy (NCBI): domain Bacteria; kingdom Bacillati; phylum Actinomycetota; class Actinomycetes; order Micromonosporales; family Micromonosporaceae; genus Micromonospora; species Micromonospora globbae. The sequence goes on along the minus strand of NZ_CP108084.1, from coordinate 1,145,900 downwards.
CCGGATGCCGCGGGTCAGCGGCATCACCGCCACCGAGCGGCTGCGCCGGCGCCCCCGGCCACCGGAGATCATCGTGCTGACCACGTTCGACACCGACGACCACGTGGTCCGGGCCCTGCGCGCCGGCGCCAGCGGTTTCCTGCTGAAGGACACGCCGCCGGAGCGGATCAGCCAGGCCGTCCACGCCGTCGCCGCCGGGATGCCGATCCTGTCGCCCAGCGTCACCCGCCGGCTCATGCGGCACGTCGCGTCCGGAGCCGAGGCCTACGAGGAGGCGCGGGCCCGGTTGGGCCTGCTGACCGAGCGTGAACGCGACGTGGTCGTGGCCATCGGGCAGGGACGCTCCAACGCCGAGATCGCCCGCGATCTGCTGATGAGCGTGACCACCGTGAAGGCGCACGTCTCGCACATCCTCACCAAGCTGGACCTCACGAACCGTACGCAGATCGCGCTGCTGGCCCACGACGGCCGGCTCGTCTGACCGTGCCGGGGTGAGCCGCCCGCCCCGGTGCCGGGGCGCGGATCCACCGGCCGCCGTCCGCCGCACCGGCCCGGTCCGGCACCGCGCATCCGGCGGCGGGGCGGCGTGGCGCGCGGCGGTCATGCTGGAAGCATGATCCGTTTCGTGCTGAACGTGCTGTGGTTGATCTTCGGCGGCGGCATCGTCCTCGCGATCGGCTACGGCATCGCCGCGCTGGTCTGCTTCGTCCTCGTCGTCACGATCCCCTTCGGCGTCGCCGCCCTGCGACTGGCGCTCTACTCGCTCTGGCCCTTCGGGCACACCCTGGTGCCGAAGCCGGGCGCCGGCCTCGCCTCCGGGCTGGCCAACGTCCTGTGGGTGGTGCTGGCCGGCTGGTGGCTGGCCCTGTCCCACCTCGTCGCCGGCGTGGCGCTCTGCCTCACGATCATCGGGATCCCGTTCGGCGTCGCCAACTTCAAGCTGGTCCCGGCCGCGTTCTGGCCGCTGGGCCGGGAGGTCGTCGCAACGCCCTGACCCTCGGGCGCCTCGGCCGCCGCGCCGGCGTGGCCGAGGCCACACCCACTGGCCCGGAGGCCCGCGAGTGGGCCACCCCACCCGCATCGACGCAGCCTGACGCCGTACGCTCCCTCGGCGTCGCCCCGCCCGGCCGGGCGCGCCGGCGTGGTCGGCGCGCGACCCCTCGTGCGGAACGGGACGATGGGCGTCACCGCATACCACACGCAACCACCGCCCCGTTACCACCTGTCACGAATGTGGCACGGATCGCACCCGGCGCCATGGTCGGCGGCTCGGGAAGGGGTCACTATTACCGGGTTGTTACGGAATTCGCAGGCTCCCCGCTTGCGAAGGATCCTCTGGTCCGAATAGGTTGCCGACGGCAACAAACCCCGGTCCGGGCCAGACTCGTTCCGGAGGCATCAATGACGATGGCGAGGTGGTACGAACGATGAGCGACGTGCCCATCCTCCTGGAGATGCGCTCCATCACCAAGGAGTTCCCCGGGGTCAAGGCCCTGTCCGACGTGAACCTGGTGGTGCGCGCCGGCGAGATCCACGCGATCGTCGGGGAGAACGGCGCCGGCAAGTCGACGCTCATGAAGGTTCTGAGCGGGGTCTACCCGTACGGCAGCTACGACGGCGCCATCTTCTACCGCGGCGAGGAGATGCGCTTCGGGGACATCCGGGCCAGCGAGCGGGCCGGGATCGTGATCATCCACCAGGAGCTCGCCCTCATCCCGCACATGTCGATCACCGAGAACATCTTCCTCGGCAACGAGCCCCGCAAGGGCGGCGCGATCGACTGGAAGGCCGCGAACCGGCAGGCGCTGGAGCTGATGGCCCGGGTCGGCCTGCGCGAGGACCCGGACACCCTGATCAAGGACATCGGCGTCGGCAAGCAGCAGCTGGTGGAGATCGCCAAGGCGTTCGCCAAGGACGTGAAGCTGCTCATCCTCGACGAGCCGACCGCAGCGCTGAACGAGGACGACTCGCAGCACCTGCTCGACCTGCTGCGCGGCTTCCGCGAGCGGGGCATCACCTCGATCATCATCTCGCACAAGCTGAACGAGATCGAGGCGATCGCCGACCGGATCACGATCATCCGCGACGGCCGGACCATCGAGACGCTGGACGTCAAGGCCGACGGCGTCAACGAGGACCGGATCGTGCGGGGCATGGTCGGCCGCGAGCTGCACAGCCGCTTCCCGGACCACACGCCCAAGATCGGCGAGGTCTTCTTCGAGGTCCGCGACTGGACCGTCCGGCACCCGATCTCCGCCGAGCGGCTGGTCGCCAAGCACTCGAACTTCGTCGTCCGCCGGGGCGAGATCGTCGGCTTCGCCGGTCTCATGGGCGCCGGACGCACGGAGCTGGCGATGAGCGTCTTCGGCCGCTCCTACGGCGTCTACGAGTCCGGCACGATCATCAAGGACGGCAAGGAGATCGTCCTCAAGACGGTGGCGGACGCCATCCACCACGGCCTCGCGTACGTGAGCGAGGACCGCAAGGCGATCGGCCTCAACCTGCTCGACGACATCAAGACGTCGACGGTGGCCGCGAAGCTCTCCAAGATCACCCGGCACGGTGTCCTCGACCAGGTCAAGGAGTACCGGGCGGCCGAGGAGTACCGGCAGAGCCTGCGCATCAAGACGCCGACGGTCGACGACGGCGTCAACACGCTCTCCGGCGGCAACCAGCAGAAGGTCGTGCTCGCCAAGTGGATGTTCACCGACCCGGACCTGCTGATCCTCGACGAGCCGACCCGCGGCATCGACGTCGGGGCCAAGTACGAGATCTACGGCATCATCCAGCGGCTCGCCGACCAGGGGAAGGGCGTCATCGTCATCTCCTCGGAACTGCCTGAGCTGATCGGGCTCTGCGACCGCATCTACACGGTGTCGGAAGGCACCATCACCGGCGAAGTCGCCCGGCAGGACGCGGACCCGGAGACCCTCATGAAGCTGATGACCTCCTCGAAGAAGATGCAGACACGATGAGCCGACTGAAGGACCTTCAGAAGAACCTCTTCGGAGGTACCACCTCCAACGCCCGTCAGTTCGGGATGATCTTCACGCTGGTCGCGATCGTCGTCCTGTTCCAGATCCTGACCGACGGCCTGACCCTGCGATCGGACAACCTGATCGCGCTGTTCCAGCAGAACTCGTACATCCTGATCCTGGCCATCGGCATGCTGATGGTGATCGTCGCCGGGCACATCGACCTGTCGGTCGGCTCCGTCGCCGCCTTCACCGGCATCCTGGTGGCGAAGTCGATGGCGGACTGGAACCTGCCCTGGCCCGTGGCGATCCTCTTCGGCCTCGCCATCGGCGCGGTCATCGGCGCCTGGCAGGGCTTCTGGGTCGCCTACATCGGGGTGCCGGCGTTCATCGTCACCCTGGCGGGCATGCTGCTCTTCCGCGGCGGCAACCAGTTCATCGGCAACGCGAACACGATCCCGGTGCCCGAGGGCTTCCGCGTGATCGGCTCCGGCTTCCTGCCGGAGACCGGGCCGAACACCGGCTACAACAACCTGACGCTGCTGCTCGGCCTCGCCGGCTGCATCGCGGTGGTGTGGCGGGAGCTGCACGCGCGGCGGGTCCGCCGGGAGATGAACGCCGAGCCGATCCCGATGTGGATCTCGATCCTGCGGATGGCCGTGATGGTCGGCGTGCTCGTCTTCGTGACGCTGCGCTTCGCCAGCGGCCGCGTCGGCACGAGCTTCCCGGTCTCCGGCATCATCCTGGTGGCGCTGGTGCTCGCGTACTCCTTCTACACCCGCAACACGGCGGGTGGCCGGCACATCTACGCGGTGGGCGGCAACTCCCGGGCCGCGGAGCTGTCCGGTGTGAAGCTCAAGCGGGTCAACTTCTACGTCATGATGAACATGTCGATCCTGGCCGCGCTCGCGGGCATGATCTTCGTGGCCCGCTCGGCGGCCTCCGGGCCGCAGGACGGCAACGGCTGGGAGCTCGACGCGATCGCCGCGGTCTTCATCGGCGGCGCGGCCGTCTCCGGCGGCATCGGCACCATCAGCGGCTCGATCGTCGGCGGTCTGGTCATGGCCGTGCTCAACAACGGCCTGCAGCTCATGGGTGTCGGCGCCGACCGCGTCCAGATCATCAAGGGCCTCGTCCTGCTGCTGGCCGTCGCGCTCGACGTCTACAACAAGCGCCAGGGACGCTTCTCGGTCATCGGAAGCATCACCCGCACCTTCCGGCGGGACACGCCAACGGCACCCCCGTCCTCCTCGGGGGCCGAGCGCGAACCCGCCAAGACCCCGGTCGCCGGCTGACGACCGCCGGACCGCAACCGCACCATCCTCACGAAAGGCAACCACCCCAATGCGCAAGTTCCTCGGCAAGTCGGTGGCCGTCGGTGCCATCGCCATGCTTGCCCTCACCGCCTGCGGCTCCGGCCGCGACGAAGGCTCCAGCGGCTCCGGAAGCGGCGACGCCAAGGGCTTCCCGGCCAACTCGCTGATCGGTGTCGCCCTGCCGGCCAAGACCTCGGAGAACTGGGTCCTCGCCGGTGACCTGTTCACCAACGGCCTGAAGGAGGCCGGCTTCCAGGCCGACGTGCAGTACGCGGGCGCGTCGACCACCGTCGCCGACCAGCAGGCCCAGATCACCGCCATGGTCACCAAGGGCGCCAAGGTCATCGTCATCGGCGCGACCGACGCCGCGCAGCTGTCGACCCAGGTCGCCGCCGCGCACCAGGCCGGCGCGAAGGTCATCGCGTACGACCGCCTGATCCTGAACACGCCGGACGTCGACTACTACGTCGCGTTCGACAACTTCAAGGTCGGCCAGCTCCAGGGCCAGGCCCTGCTGGACGGCATGAAGGCCAAGAAGCCGAACGGCCCGTACAACATCGAGCTGTTCTCCGGCTCGCCGGACGACAACAACTCGAAGGTCTTCTTCGAGGGTGCGATGAGCGTCCTCAAGCCGGAGATCGACAAGGGCAACGTGGTCGTGGCCTCGGGTCAGACCGACATCAAGCAGACCGCCATCCAGGGCTGGAAGGCCGAGGGTGCGCAGGCCCGCATGGACCAGCTGCTGACCTCGACCTACGGCAACAAGGAGCTGGACGGCGTCCTCTCCCCGAACGACACGCTGGCCCGCGCGATCATCACCTCGGTCAAGGGCGCCGGCAAGCCGATCCCGGTCGTGAGCGGCCAGGACTCGGAGGTCGAGTCGGTCAAGTCGATCATGGCTGGCGAGCAGTACATGACGATCAACAAGGACACCCGGAACCTGGTCAAGCAGACCATCGAGATGGTCAAGGCCCTCCAGGCCGGCAACACCCCGCAGGTGAACGACACCAAGTCGTACAACAACGGCGCCAAGGTGGTCGACACCTACCTGCTGCCGCCGGTCGCCGTCACCAAGGCGAACGCGGCTGAGGCGTACGCGAACGACCCGAAGCTCGCGCCGCTCACCAAGTAGGTACCGCAACACGACGTCGGGTCCCGGAGCTCTCCGGGACCCTTCGTCGTCCTGGCGAGCGATCGGACCCGCGGGAGACGAGAGGAGGCGCTGATGCACCGACTGCTGTCCGGTCTCCACCGGGGCGGAGGCGTCCCGTCCGTCCCGGCGCCCCCGGTGTCCGGCGCCAGCCAGGAGGAGATCCGCCGGCAGAACCTGGGCGCCGTGCTGCGGTACGTCCACGTGCACGGCCCCACCAGCCGGGCCGAGCTCACCGCGCGGCTCGGCCTCAACCGCAGCACCATCGGGGCCCTCGCGGCCGACCTCGCCGCCGCCGGCCTCGTCACCGAGGAACCGCCCGCCACCGTCCGCCGGGCCGGGCGCCCGTCGCTCGTCGTGAGCCCCCGGACCCGGGTGTACGCGCAGGCGCTGAGCATCGAACCGGACCGGCTGCGCGCGGCCCGCATCGGCCTCGGCGGGCGCATCCTCGACCTGCGGGAGACCGACCGCGACGCCGGGGCGTCCGCCCTCGACGCCGTCGCCCCGCTGGCCGCGCTCACCGAGGAGATGACGCGGGCCGTGGAGCCCGACGCGGTCCGCGCGGGCGTGGCCGTCGCGGTGACCGACACGAGCCGCGACCGCGACGGGCGGGTACGCATCGGCGGCCCCGACGAGGCCCTGCGCGCGGCGCTGGACGCCGCGTTCGCCGCCGGCCCCGCCGTCCTCGCCGGCGACCTGGCCGACATCGCCGGGCTGGCCGAACACGTCCGGGGCGTGGCCGCGGGCGTCGACGACCTCGTCTACCTGCACGGAGGCGCCGGCGTGAGCGCCGGGATCATCATCGGCGGCCGGCTCGTCATGGGGCACGGCGGCCGCAGCGGCAAGGTCGGCCACATGGTCGTCAACCCCGGCGGCCTGCCCTGCGAGTGCGGCTCCCGCGGCTGCTGGCAGACGGAGATCGGGGAGGCGGCGCTGCTGCGGCACGCGGGCCGCGACCCCGGCTCCCCCGACGGCGTACGTGAGGTGCTGTGCGCGGCGGCCGCCGGAGACCCGGTGGCCCGGGCCGCCGTCGAACGCGTCGCCGACTGGCTCGGCTTCGGCGTCGCGAACCTCGTCAACGTGGTCAACCCCGACACCGTGGTGTTCGGCGGCTCGCTCCGCGACGTCTACACGGCCGGGGCCGACACGGTGCGTCGCCGCCTCGACGAGCTGGCCCTGCCCGTCTCCCGCGAGCACGTGCAGTTGCGGCCGGCGGCGCTCGGCCGCGACGCCGCCCTGATCGGCGCCGCCGAACTGGCGTTCGCCCACCTGCTGGCCGACCCGCTGAACGTCGGGAATCCGGCCTGACCCGTCGCCGGCGGCCGGCGGCTGGCCACCCCGGCCAGCCCTCGGACCCCTCACGACGCGTCGGGGCCGCCGGGGTGACCCGGCGGCCCCGACGGGACGGGGTGCGTCAGTGGATGACGACCGGCGTCCTCGTCTCCTCGCCCTGCGGGCCGTCGAGCGGACGCGGCTGCTCACGCCGGCGCGACAGGAACGCGGCCGGGATGAACGTGAGCACGACCAGCGCGAACGCCACCCAGAACGTGCTGGCGAACGACTGGGCCGCGAAGTCGAGGCCGCGTTCGATGAGCTGCGACGGGACGGGGAACTGCTGGAGCAGCTCCGGCTTCTGCTGGCTGGCGATCGCCAGCCCGGCCTCGGTGACCGGCTTGCCGGTGACCGGGTCCGTCGCGCCCGGGATCTCCCGGGAGCCGTTCAGCTCGTTGGTGAGGATCACCGACATCACCGCGGCGCCCACCGAGCCGCCGATCTGCTGGAGGATGTTGACCAGCGTCGAGCCGCGGGCCACGTCGTGGGCCTTCAACGTGCGCAGCGCCGACGTCATGATCGGCATCATCGTGCCGCCCATGCCCAGGCCCATGACGAACAGCGACCCGCACAGCAGCACGTACGACGTGTCCGGACCGACCTGGGTGAAGGAGAAGAACCCGAGGACGATGAGCGCCAGCGCGAACGGCACCGTACGCCCGACGGGAACCCGGTCGGCCAGCGTGCCGGCGAGCGGCATCGTGAGCATCGCGCCGATGCCCTGCGGCGCCATCAGCAGACCGGCCGTGAGCGTCGACTCACCGCGCACCTGCAGGAAGTAGCTCGGGAAGAGCAGCCCGGCGCCCATGAACGCGATGATGAAGACGAACAGCGTCACCGTGGCGATGGTCAGGTTGCGGTTGGCGAACAGCCGCAGGTCGAGCAGCGGGTGCCGGGGCCGGAACGAGTAGATGACGAAGCCCACCAGCAGCGCGGCGCCGACCAGCATGGGCCCCCACACCTCCGCGTCGGCGAAGGTGCCGGCGTCGGGCAGCGTGGAGACGCCGTAGAGGAACAGCGCCAGACCCGGCGAGAGCATCAGCATGCCGAGGAAGTCGAAGGACTCCGACGGCTCCGGCGCGTCCTTCGGGAGCGCCATCTGCGCGTAGACGAGCGCGACGACGCCGATCGGCAGGTTGATGAGGAAGATCCAGTGCCAGCTCGCCACGTCGATGAGCCAGCCGCCGAGGATCGGGCCACCGATCGGCCCGAGCAGCATCGGGATGCCGAGCACGGCCATCAGCCGGCCCATCCGCTTCGGGCCCGCGGCCCGCGTCATGATCGTCATGCCGATGGGCATCAGCATGCCGCCGCCGAGACCCTGCAGGACCCGGTAGAGGATCAGCTGGCCGATCGAGTCGGCCGTGGCGCACAGCCCGGACCCGATGGTGAACAGCGCCAGGGCCACCATGTAGAGGCGCTTCGTGCCGAACCGGTCGGCGGCCCATCCGGCGAGCGGGATCACGGTGGCCAGCGCCAACGTGTAGCCGGTCATCGTCCACGCGACCCGCGCGTAGGAGGCGTCGAAGTCGTTCTGGAACGTCGGCAGCGCGACGCTCACCACCGTCACGTCGAGGATCGACATGATCGCCCCGAGGACGACGACCCCCGCCACCTTGAGGACCGCGGCGTCCAGTTTCTCTGGGGCCGCGACAGCTTGCTGGGACACACAATCTCCTGAGATCGGTCTGGGCCGGACGTGAGCGGTGGGGGTGGTGCCGCGCCATGTCGCGGGGGCGGCGCGCGGAGGGCGAACGCTCGCACGAAGAGTAGCCGCCGGCACCGACAGGACGCCCCCGGATTTGCCCCTCCGACCCGTCCGGTCCGGGCGGCCTTCCGGCTGGATACGCCGACGTTCGTCCGGATTTCTCCACGCGGTTCGTGGCCCGCACGTCGGCTGTGACGTCAATCTGATCGTGACATCGCACACAGGCCGGGCGGCCTGGTCGCGCTCGGCGCGCCGCCCGAGGCGCCGGCCACCCGCCGCCTCGGCCACCACCGACCCCGCCCCGCCGGGCTCGCTCGCCGACGCGGGTGTCCGATGGGGCGCGACGGGTCCTAGGCTGGCCGACGCCACCACAGGGTGTGACGAGGGGAGACCGTTGTGAGCCAGACCGACGACACCGCGCGCGTCGAGGAGTGGAACGTCGCCGAGGACGACGGCGTCCTCGACGCGTCCGACACTCTCGACGGGGATCTGGTCACCGATCCCCTCGACACCGGCATCGCCGCGGCCGACCACTGGGCCGGGGCCGACCGGTACGGCACGACGCCCGCCGAGGAGCGGGCCGGGGAGTCCCTGGAGCAGCTGCTCGCCCAGGAGGAGCCCGACGTCGACCCGTACGCCGAGCCGACCGACGACGAGGACGAGCTGACCCGGCGGGGCTTCGAGCGGGAGCGGCGCGCCGGCCGCCTCGTGGCGTACGACGAGGGTCTCGGCGAGGACGAGGAGCCGGACTCGGTGGCCTGGGACGCCGGGATCGACGCCGGCGGCGCCAGCGCGGAGGAGGCCGCCGTGCACCTGGTCGACGACCCGAACGGCCCGGGCGACGGCCCGCTGCGGTAGATCGCGTACCGGGCGGGGCCGCCCGCAGCCGGTCGTCAGCCGGGCCGGCCCCGCTCACGGGGCGGGATCGGATCGTCGTACGCGCCGGAGGGCCCGGTGTGGCGCTCGCCGTCGAGGTAGGGGTACGGGTTGGCCCGGCACCCGTGCAGGCCGAGCGTCTGCTGCTGCATGACCGGCGCCAGCCGGCCCCGCCCGGGGCAGCGCTCGTGCCCGTGGCCGAGCCGGTGCCCCACCTCGTGGTTCACCATGTACTCCCGGTACGTGGCGAGGTTCGCGCCGTAGCGCGGCACCCCCTTCACCCAGCGCGCCACGTTGAGCACCACCCGGTCGCCGTTGCGGCAGGAGGTGTAGCCGTCCGGCACGTCCTGACACAGTTCGTCGCGCGTACCGGGGGTGGCCAGGTAGATGGTGAAGTCGGCCGGCTGGCCGGGGCCGACCCGGCGCAGCGTCAGTCTCCCGCCGGCGGTCCACCCCCGCGGGTCGGTGAGGATCCGGGTGATCTCGGCCGCGAAGTCGGGCACCGGCAGGCCCCGGATGTCGCGCTCCACCGCCACCCGGTAGCGCAGCAGCTCACCCGTACGGCGGCGGGCCGGTGACTCGGCCGCGGCGACCTGCCACCGGTTGCTCCCGTCGGCCGGGTAGCTCACGGCGACGAGCCGGGAGGGGGCCGGCGCCGGTGCGGACGCGGACACGGTCACGGGGTCGACGACGCCGGCTGCCTGGCCGGCCGCGGCGTCCCCGGCCGCCATCTGCCCGCAACCGGCGAGCAGCACAGCCGACAGTGCCGCCAGCGCCGGCCCGACGCCCCGAGCGCGCCGGCGCGTAGTCTTCCCGGTCATGCGTCTCCCTCCGCCGTGCGCCACCGGTCGGTGGCACGCAGCAGAAGAGACGCGTGGGTCCGCCGAAATGTTGATCATCCGCGGGCTCAACCTTCCGGCCCCGCCACCCGTCCTGTTCGTCGTGGAGTGCGGAGAGGGCGGGCATGGCGCGGGGTGACGCGGAGTTCGTCGAGTTCGCCCGGGCCGCCTCCGGCCGGTTGGTGCACGCGGCCTTCCTCATGACGGGCGACCACCACCGCGCCGAGGACGCCGCCCAGACGGCGCTGGCCCGTACGTACGCGTCGTGGTCGCGGATCCGCGAGAACGACGCCTACGGGTACGCCCGCTCGGTGCTCGTCAACCACCTCGTCGACGGCTGGCGGCGACCGATCCGCGAGTACCCGACGGAGGACGTCCCCGACCGGCACGGCGACGACGTGGCCGACGAGGTGGCCACCCGGCGCTGGTTGCTCGCCATCCTCGGCACGCTCAGTCCCCGCGAGCGCGCCATCGTCGTGCTGCGCTACTACTTCGACCTCCCGGAGGCCCAGGTGGCCCGCGAACTCGGCGTCTCGGTGGGGACGGTCAAGAGCACGAGTTCCCGCGCCCTGGAGAAGCTGCGCGGCGTCGAGGCCGCCGCGCCGGAGGGGACACGCCGGTGAACGAGGCGGATCGGCTCCGCGCCGCGATGCGGGTCGGCGAGCGGAGCGGACACGGCGTACTCGACCTGGACGCGGTGCTGCGCCAGGGTCGCCGCCTGCGTCGACGCCGCCGGCTCACCGGCGCGGGCGCCGCCGCGCTGGCGCTCGCGGTCGTGGTGGGCTTACCCGTCGCGGTGCGCTCGGCCGGTGCGCCGCAGCGGCCGGCGGCGCCCGCCGCCCAGCCGGCCGCCGGCGCGACCGGCCACCCGTCCGGCCCGACCGCCGGCCCCACCGCCACGGCCGCACCCACCCCCGTCGCCACGGACGCGGCACCGCCCGAGCCGCTGGGCGACGTGGTGCGCAGCGGGATCCGGTACGGCGCCGAGGAACGGGTCTTCTACGTCGTCCCCGTCGACGTACCGCACCTGCCGGGGGTGACGATCGGGCTGATGGCGGGTCGCCGGACCGCCGACGGCGGGCTGGCACCGGACTTCCTGGTCAACGACGTCGTGGGTGACGACCGCCGGGACGGGTTCCACGAGATCGGCTACGACCAGTCGGGGCCGCACCCCACCCGGCCCCTCGTGCCCACCTTCGGGTACTTCGTGGGACCGGCCGAGCGGATCGTCGGCACCGTCGACGGCCGCCAGGTGGCGGCCCGGCTGGTCCGGTGGAGCGAGGATCCGCGAGTGGTGATCTTCTGGTTCGACCCGGCGGTGCTGCCTCCCGGCGTACGGCTGGACGGCATCGCCGCCCACGACGCCCGCGGCCGGCGGCTCTGAGCGCCCACCGCTCCCCCGCCGGTAGGCTCGGCCGCGTGGGAGATCCGTTCCGGGTGCGCGTCACCGTCCGCGGTTACGAACTCGACACCCAGGGCCACCTCAACCAGGCCGTCTACCTCCAGTACGGCGAGCACGCCCGCTGGGAGTGCCTGCGCGCCGCCGGCATCTCGCAGGACCGCCTCCTCGCCACCGGCGTGGGACCGGTGGCCCTGGAGGTCACCCTGCGCTACCTGCGGGAGCTGCGCGGCGGCGACGAGGTCGACGTGTCCTGCGCGTTCCGGTGGGGCGAGGGCAAGACGTTCCACATCGACCAGGCGTACACCCGCGCGGACGGCACCCCGGTCGCGACCCTGACCGGCGTCGGCGGCCTGCTCGACCTCGCGGCCCGACGGCTGGTGCCCGACCCGCGGGAGCGGTTCCGCGCGCTGGCCACCGACCCGGGGCCGCTCAACCTCTGAGCCCCGGACGCCCCACCGCCGCCGGGAAGCGGGCGAAAATGCCCCGGTCCCGCCCGCGCCGTCGCTAGATTGGGCCGGTGGCCGAGACGGTGACGGTGGTCGACCGGGTGGTGACGAGCCGCGGTGAGCTGGTGCTCCGCCACAGCGCCGGGCACTTCGAGATCATCAGCAACGGCGTGTTCCTCATGGACACCCGCGCCGGCGGGTCGGAGCGGCTGCTCGTCCGTGAGGCGCTGAAGCTCGTGCCCGCCGGGGCCCGCATCCTCGTCGGCGGCCTGGGGGTGGGCTTCTCGCTGGCCGAGGCCGTGGCCTCCCCGGTGCCCGCGGAGATCGTGGTCGTGGAGATCGAAAAGACGCTCGTCGACTGGCACCGGGGCAGCCTGGCCGGCCACAGCGGGCACGCCCTCGACGACCCGCGCGTGCGGATCGTCACGGCCGACATCGTCACCTGGCTGCGGGCGACCCGTGAGGTCTTCGACGCCATCTGCCTGGACGTCGACAACGGTCCGGAGTGGACCGTGTTCCCGCCCAACGCCGAGCTGTACGACGACGCCGGCACCATGCTGCTGCGCGACCGTCTCACCGACGGGGGTGTGCTGGCCGCGTGGAGCGCCTCGGCGGCCCCGGCGTACGCGGCCCGGCTCGCGGCGCTGATCGGTCCGGTCGCCGTGCACGAGGTCGCGGTCCCGCGCGGCGAGCCGGACGTCGTCTACCTGGCCCGGCGCACCGCCGACGGGGTGCGCGGCGGCGACCGTGGTGACAGGGGGCGCGGCCGACGGTAGGTTCGCGGGCGGGACGTGGTCGATTCCCCCTCACCCCCCGGGAGAGCCCGTTGTTCGAGGAGTTCATGGGCATCCCCGCCCATCCTCTCGTCCTCCACGCCGCCGTCGTCCTCGTGCCGCTGCTGGCCCTGCTCAGCGTCGGGTACGCCGCCGTTCCCGCGATCCGGCCGCACACCCGCTGGGTGCTGGGGCTGCTCGCCCTCGGCGCGCCCGTCTCGGCCCTGCTCGCGAAGCTCTCCGGGGACGCGTTCCTGGCGCGGCTCACGTCGGCCAACCGGGTGAGCCCCGAGTACGTGCCGAAGCTGGAGGCCCACCAGCGGCTGGGCGACCTGACGCTGTACGCCACCATCGGGCTGGCCGTCGTGACGCTCGCCGTGGTGTGGTTCCTCGCCCCGGCGGGCCCCGGCGTGGCGCGGCCCCGGCCGGCACTGGCCTGGGCGTTGCGGGGTCTGTCGCTCGTGGCCGCCGGCGTGAGCCTCTACTACGTGGTCCGCACCGGCGACTCGGGCGCCAAGGCGGTGTGGACCGGCCTCTGAGCCGATCACCCCGGCATCCACGGCCATTTTTTCGTCCAGCGCAAATATTTACATGATCCTAACCAGCGTGCAGGCGGTACGGTCCTTACTACCGCGGCGCGCACGCGCCCCGACGCGCGCGCTGCCACCACCGGGACGCACCGTGCGCGGAGGACACGCATGAATCGATCGGATCGCACGTCACGGCGGAGACGCCGCATTCTCGGCGCCGCGGCCACCGCGGCGCTTCTCGTCGCCCTGGTGCCGGGCACGGCATCGGGCCAGGAGGCCGAACCGGACCCGCGGATCGGGCTCGGGGCGGGCTGGCTGGACGCGCAGAGCGCCATCAGCAACCTCGAACTGCTGGCGCACCGCGACAAGCCGGCGGGCTTCGTGAACCCGGCCAACCCGGGCGACTTCGGCTTCGTCGCCTCGGACCTGGCCTTCGGCGGCACCCACGCCTTCGTCGGCAACTACAACGGCTTCAACGTCTACGACATCTCGCAGCCGGCGAACCCGACGCTGGTCACCAGCGTGGTCTGCCCGGGTGGGCAGGGCGACGTGTCGGTACACGGCAACCTGCTCTTCATGTCGGTGGAGGAGACCCGGGGCCGGCTCGACTGCGGCACGAATCCCGCCGCCGGCACCCGCTTCCAGGGCGTACGCGTCTTCGACATCAGCGACGTGGCGAACCCGGTGCAGGTCGCCGCGGTGCAGACCTGCCGCGGCTCGCACACCCACACGCTGGTGACCGACCCCGACGACAGCGCGAACGTCTACGTGTACGTCTCGGGGACCGCGGGGGTCCGTCCGGCGAGCACGATGGCCGGCTGCAACAACACGCCCGCCTCCGGTGACAACCCGGCGCGGTGGCGCATCGACGTCATCAAGGTCCCGGTCGCCGCTCCCGAGCAGGCCGCGGTCGTGAACAACCCGCGCCTGTTCGCCGACCCGGCCACCGGCGCGGTCGACGGCCTCCAGAACACCCCGCCGGCGCCAACGCACCCGTCGGGCGGTTCGTGGAGCCCGTCGCCGGTCACCGACGCCTGCCACGACATCACCGCGTACCCCGCGCTCGGCCTGGCGGCCGGCGCCTGTGAGGGCAACGGCATCCTGATCGACATCTCGGACCCGGCGAACCCCGTCCGCATCGACGAGGTCTCCGACCCGAACTTCGCGTACTGGCACTCCGCGACGATCAGCAACGACGGCTCCAAGGTCGTCTTCACCGACGAGTGGGGCGGCGGCACGGGCCCCCGCTGCCGGACGACCGACCAGCCGCAGTGGGGCGCGAACGCGATCTTCGACATCGTGGACCGCAAGCTGAAGTTCGCCAGCTACTACAAGCTGCCGGTTCCGCAGACGCTCCAGGAGAACTGCGTCGCGCACAACGGGTCGCTGATCCCCGTGCCCGGCCGGGACATCCTGGTGCAGGCGTGGTACCAGGGCGGCATCTCCCTGATGGACTTCACCGACTCGGCCCACCCGCGGGAGATCGGCTACTTCGACCGCGGGCCGATCAGCGCCAGCACGAGCGTCCTCGGCGGCTTCTGGTCGGCGTACTGGTACAACGGCCAGATCTACGGCAGTGAGATCGCCCGTGGCTTCGACGTCCTCGGGTTGAAGCCCAGCAAGCACCTGACCGCGGCGGAGATCGCCGCGGCCCGCGAGGTGCAGATGCCGGAGTTCAACGCCCAGCACCAGACCCAGGTCAGCTGGGCGCCGAGCTTCGCGGTGGCCCGGGCCCGCTTCGACCAGCTGGCCCGCACCTGCACCACCACCGTCACGAACCGGCACCACGGGCCGCTGACGGTCTCGGGCGTCACCTGCCTGTCCGGGGCCACCGTCAACGGTCCGGTCACCGTGCGGCCCGGCGCGTCGCTGCTCGCCATCGACTCGTCGATCTCCGGCCCGGTGTCGGCGGCGAACGCCGAGGCCGTGCACCTCTACGAGAGCACGGTCCGCGGCCCGGTGAGCATCACCGGTACGCGGGGCAGCGCCGCCGTCGTGAAGAGCGAGATCCACGGGCCGGCGGTGCTGACCGGCACCCGCACCGGCGCCGTCGAGCCGATCGTGGCCGACAGCACCGTGCGCGGCCCGCTCGCCTGCACCGGCAACTCGCCGGCGCCGATCAACCTCGGCGCCGCCAACGAGGTGTCGGGGCCGGCCAGCGGCCAGTGCGCCAGCCTGGACTGACGTACGCCGCGACGCTTGGGGAAGGGCCGCGTCCTGCCGGGCAGGGCGCGGCCCTCACCGCTGCGGGCGGACGACACCGCGGTCAGCGGTCAGCGGTCAGCGGTCAGCGGGCGAGCCTGGCCTGCAGCTCGCGCATGCTGCGGATCTCGATGCCCTGGTCGGCGTTGACCTCGCGCGCGAAGCGGTCGCTGGCCGGTTCGAGACCCCCGCCGGCCGCATAGAGCTGCTGCACCATCGTGAGCGCGCCCTCGTGGTGACGGATCATGAAGTCGAGGAAGAGCCGGTCGAACTGCGCGCCGCGCGCCCGCTGGAGCTGCGCCATCTGCTCCGGGGTGAGCATGCCCGGCATGGTGGCGTCGTGCTCGGCGTGGTGGGTGTGCGGCCCGGGGATCTGCTCGCCGCGCTCGGTGAGCCACCGTTGCATCTGCGCGATCTCGTCCCGCTGGGACGTCTCGATCCGCTTGGCGAGCAGCGACACCTCCGAGCTGGCGGCGCGGTCGGCGACGAGCGCGGTCATGTCCAGCGCCTGCACGTGGTGGGCGATCATCCGCTGCATGAACTGGGTGTCGGCCGGGGTGTGCGCCGGCGGTGGCGGCAGCTGGGACTGCTCGGCCGGCGAGAGCGTACGGCCGGCCTGGCCCGGCGCGCCGGGCTGGACGACCCTGGGCGCGGACGTCGGCTCCGTCGACCCGTCGGCGGTGAGCTGGACGACGGCGAACGCCGACGCGCCGAGGGCGACGGTGGCGGCCACGACGGCGACGACGACACGGCGGCGGGACGAGAACACGATTCGATCACCGTAGCCGAAACGGACGCGCCGGACGAGGGCCGGACGGACGACCCGCCCGCCCTGACGCGGCCCCCGGGCGAGCGCTCCGCGACGCGCGTACGGTCACAAGTCCCATCCCGACAGTGACCGAGCAGCGGCGCGCGATGGTCGCTCGTGGCCCGTGCCCGATGAGTGGCCCGTCCCGCTCGTCCATCCGGCGGCTGCCGTCCGGACACCCCCAACCCATATCCTCCGACGGTCCACTCCCATCGGAGGCCACAGTTTGATGTCCAGGCGCGTGAACAGACGACCACTCGGCGTGCTCGGCGTGCTGCTCGCCACCAGCGCACTGACGCTGGCCAGCGGCACGGCCGCGCTCGCCGGTCCGGCGGCGACGAGTCCATTCATCAGTGAGATCCACTACGACAACGCCGGCACCGACACCGGCGAGGCGATCGAGATCCAGGCGCCGGCCGGTTACGACCTGACCGGCTGGCAGATCGTCCTCTACAACGGCGCGAACGGCGCCGCGTACAGCACCCGGACCCTCAACGGGGCCGTGCCGGCCGCCGGTGTCGTCGTCGAGGCGTACCCGACCGACGGCATCCAGAACGGGTCTCCGGACGCCGTGGCGCTCGTCGCGCCCGGCGGCGCCGTCGCCGAGTTCCTGAGCTACGAGGGGACGTTCACCGCGTCCGGTGGCCCGGCGAACGGGCGGACCAGCGTCGACATCGGCGTGGCCGAGACGTCCACCACGCCGGTCGGCCACTCGCTCCAGAAGATCGACGGCACCTGGCGGGATGCGGCCCCGCACAGCTTCGGCAGCCCGAACAGCGACTCCGGCGGCGGCGACCCCGACCCGGCCCCGGGCTGCACGGTCACCGTCGACCACACGATCGCCCAGGTCCAGGGCACCGGCGACAGCACCCCGCTGGCCGGCACGCGGGTCACCGTCGAGGGCGTGGTGACCGCCGACCACCGCAGCGGCGGCTACAACGGCATCTACGTGCAGTCCGCCGGCAGCGGTGGGGACCGGCCGGTCGCTGCCGGCACCGCCTCGGACGGCATCTTCGTCTACCTGACGACCAACACCGCCAACCACCCCTCGGTCGCCATCGGTGACCGGGTGCGCGTGAGCGGCACGCCCAGCGAGTACAACGGGCTCACCCAGGTCACCATCGGCGCCAAGGCCGACGTGCAGGTCTGTGAGCACGACGCCCCACTGCCCGCGCCGGTCGCGCTGAGCCTGCCGCTGGACGACGCGGCCCGCGAGTCGGTCGAGTCGATGCTGGTGGCCCCGGTCGGCGCGTACACCGTCTCCGAGGTCTACAACACCAACCGGTACGGCGAGGTCGTGCTCGCCGCCGGCGACCGTCCGGCGGCCAACCCGACCGACGTCGCCCGCCCCGGCTCCGACGAGGCCCGGCAGGTGGCGGCGGCGAACGAGCGCGGCCGCATCCTCGTCGACGACGGCAGGACGACGAACCTGTCCAGCGCCGGGCTGCTGCCGCCGTACCTGTCGAAGACCAGCCCGCTGCGGGTCGGCGACTCGGTGGAGGCGTTCGGGCCGTCGGTGCTGTCGTACGGCTTCGACGAGTGGCGGTTCCAGCCGACCCTGCCGGTCAGCGCCGACACCGCCCCGCCCGCCCGGACCACCTTCAAGTCCACCAACCCGCGCACCCCCGCCCCGGTGGACGTCGGCGGCGACGTGCGGGTGGCCAGCTTCAACGTGCTGAACTACTTCGTCCACTTCGGCGGCGACGCCCGCGGTGCGGCCGACGAGGCCGCGCTGGGCCGGCAGGAGGCGAAGATCGTCTCGGCCATCAGCGCGCTCGGTGCCGACGTCGTGACGCTGGAGGAGATCGAGAACTCGGTCCGCTTCAACCCGGACGACCCGCAGCAGGCGCTGAAGCGGCTGGTCGCCGCCCTGAACGCCAAGGACGGCGCGGGTACCTGGGACTACGTCCGCACCCCGGCCGAGCTGCCCGCACCGGCGCAGCAGGACGTCATCACCACGGCGATCATCTTCAAGCCCGCCACGGTGCAGCCCAAGGGGCCGTCGCGCTCGGTGAACGACGAGACCGTGTGGTCCAACGCCCGTGAGCCGATCGCCCAGACCTTCACCGCGGGCAGGGTGTCCTTCGTCGTGGTCGCCAACCACCTCAAGTCCAAGAGCGGCACCGGCACCGGCGACAACGCCGACACCGGCGACGGTCAGGGCTCGTGGAACGGCGACCGGGTCCGGCAGGCCCGTGCCCTGGCCGCGTTCGTCGACCAGGTGAAGGCCGACAGCGGCACCGAGGACGTGCTGCTGCTGGGCGACTTCAACGCCTACACCCACGAGGACCCGATGCAGGTCCTCTACGACAAGCAGTACAAGGACCTGAACGACACCGGCAAGGCGACGTACGTCTTCGGCGGCGAGTCGGGCTCGCTCGACCACGCTCTCGCCTCGCCGTCCCTGGCGAGCCGGGTGACCGGCGTCGACGTGTGGCAGATCAACGCTGTCGAGTCGTACGCCTTCCAGTACGACGGGCTCGCCGCCTTCTACGAGCCGACGCCGTACCGGGCCAGCGACCACAACCCGATCGTGGTGGGGATCAGCACCGACGCGAAGCCGGTCGACCTCCAGTTGCTGACCGTCAACGACTTCCACGGCCGGCTGGAGTCCCCGGCCACCGTCGACAACCAGCCCGTGGGCGGCGCGGCCCAGCTCGCCGGGCTGGTCGACCAGTTGCGCGCGCAGAACCCGAACACCGCGTTCGTCTCCGCCGGTGACAACATCGGGGCGTCCACGTTCATCTCGGCGATCGACGGGGACAACCCCACGATCGACGCGTTGAACCGGATCGGCGTGGCCGCCTCGGCGGTCGGCAACCACGAGTTCGACAAGGGCATCGCCGACCTCACCGGCCGCGTGTCCGACCGCGCCGACTTCCCGTACCTGGGCGCCAACGTCTACCGGGGCGACACCCGCGTGCTGCCGGCGTACTCGGTCAGCACGGTGGGCGGCGTCGCGGTGGGCTTCGTCGGCGTGGTGACCAAGCAGACCGCGTCGCTGGTCAGCCCGGACGGCATCGTCGGCATCACCTTCCGCGACCCGGTCGCCGAGGCCAACCTGGTCGCCGGCCAGCTCAAGGACGGCAACCCGGCCAACGGCGAGGCCGACGTGGTGGTGCTGCTCGCGCACGAGGGCGCCGCGACGGAGCACATCGACTCCGCCGAGGCGCTGGCCGCCGACCCGGTCTTCGGCCCGTTCACCCGGGTCGACGCCACCATCGACGCGATCGTCAGCGGTCACACCCACCAGCCGTACGCCTTCGAGCTGCCGATCCCCGGCACGGACCGGCTGCGTCCGGTGGTGCAGGCCGAGGACTACGGCAAGCGGCTGGGCAAGGTGACGCTGACCTTCGACCCGGACGCCGGCCGGGTCACGGCCGCGGACGCGGCGCTGGTCGACGTGGTGGGCGCGCCGCAGGACCCGGCGGTGGCCGACATCGTGGCCGCCGCGAAGGTCAAGGCCGCCGAGCTGGGCAAGCAGCAGCTCGGGTCGATCACCGCGGACATCAGGCGGGCCTACACCGACGGCAACGAGGACCGGGGCAAGGAGTCGGTGCTCGGCAACTTCATCGCCGACGTGCAGCTCGCCGGCACCCGGGACGCGGGCCGCGGCGGCGCGCAGATCGCGTTCATGAACCCGGGTGGGCTGCGTGCGGACCTGCTGTACCGCACGGACGGCACGGTGACGTACGCCGACGCCTTCGCCGTCCAGCCCTTCGCCAACGACGTGGTCACCAAGAGCTACACCGGCGCCCAGATCAAGCAGGTGCTGGAGGAGCAGTGGCAGCCCGACGGCGCGTCCCGGCCGGTGCTGTGGCTGGGTGTCTCGAAGGGGTTCACCTACACCTACGACCCGGAGGCGCCGAAGGGCTCGCGGATCACGTCGATGAAGCTGGACGGGACGCCCATCGACCCGGCCGCCACCTACCGGGTCACGGTGAACTCGTTCCTCGCCGCCGGTGGTGACAACTTCGCCACCCTCGGCGACGGCACGGACCCGGCGACGACCGGCGACAACGACCTCACCATGCTGGTGAGCTACTTCGCCGCGAACTCGCCGGTCACCGCCGACACGCAGCCCCGGTCGGCCGTGGGGCGGCCCGGCCCGCAGTGCACCACGACGATCACCGGCCGCCACACCAAGCCGCTGGTCGTCACGGCGGGCCTGACCTGCCTGGAGAACGCCACGATCGCCGGCCCCGTGACGGTCGCTCCGGGCGCCTCGCTGGTGGCGACCGGCGGCGCCGTCAACGGCCCGATCTCGGCGGTCCGCCCGGTGCTCTTCGCGCTCGACGGCACGACGGTGGCCGGTCCGGTGACCGTCTCCGGCGCGACCGGCGGGCTGACGATCAGCGAGGGCAGGGTGAACGGTCCGGTGTCGGTCACCGCCAACAGCGGTGGGGTGCGGATCGACTCGGTCGTGGTCGGCGGACCGGTGACCGTGACCGGCAACTCCGGCAGCCAGCCGGTGGTCGTCGCGGCGAACACCGTCAGCGGGCCGCTGCACTGCTCCGGCAACGACCCGGCCCCGGTGAACGAGGGCCGGCACAACACGGTGAAGGGCCCGGCCACGGGCCAGTGCGCCCGGCTCTGACCGGTCGCTGATCCTCCCGTCCGCGGCCGGAACCGGTCGCGGACGGGAGGACTCCCACCGCCCGGGAGGCGGGGATGCCTCGGGCGGTCGCGCACCCGCGCCGGCACGATCCCCGATAGCCTCGGCCGCATGGTCCTCGACCCCGCCCGGGCAGCCCGGTGACGCCCCACCGCCCGCCCGCCACGGTGGTGCTCACCGGAGCGACGAGCGGGATCGGCGCGGCGGCGGCCCGGCGGCTCGCCGGGTCGGCCGGGCGACTGCTCGTCCACGGGCGCGAGGACGAACCGGAGATCCGGCCGCTGCTCGACCAGCTCCGCGCCGCCGGCCCCGCGGAGATCGTCTACGCCCGGGCGGACTTCGATCGCCTCGACGACGTCGTGGACCTGGCCGACCGCGTGGCGGACGTCACCGACCGGGTCGACATCCTGGTCAACAACGCCGGCCGCCCCGGCGCGCCGCGACGCCGGACCAGCGAGGACGGCTACGAGGCGACCCTGCAGACCAACTACCTCGCGGCCGTGCTGCTCACCGAGCGCCTCCTGCCCCTCCTGCCGCCGTCGGGGCGCGTCGTGCACGTGTCCTCGGCCACCCACCTCTCCGCCACCTTCGACCTCGACGACCCGCAGCTGCGCCGCGCGTACGCGCCGACCACCGCGTACGCCCGCTCGAAGCTGGCCCTGGTCGCCCACGCCGTGCGGCAGGCCGCGCATTACCGGCCCGCGATCGTGGCCGTCCACCCCGGCGTCATCAGCACCCCGCTGCTGCACGCGATGTTCGCCATCGGCGGGGACTCCCCGTCCCACGGCGGCGCGAACGTGGTCGAGGCCGCCCTGCGGGCCGACGTGCCCAGCGGCGCGTACCTGGACGAACGGCGGATCGCCGACCCGGCGCCGCAGGTCCGCGACGCCACCTTCCGGGACGGCCTGCACCGGCTCACGATGTCGTTGCTGGCGCCCTGGCTCGGCTGATCCGACGCCCGTCCGCCCCCGTCGATCACCGGGCGCACGCCGGACCGGCCCGCTCGCCGGCCGGGTGATGATCGGCGGTCGGGTAGAGTCGACTCCGGTGTGCCGGGAAGTCTGGTCGGCGGTCAGATCACCGACCCCGCCCGGAGGACTCCCCATGGCGATGCCGCCTGCCAACCGCACACCCCACCTGTTGAGCCGCGGCAGCTGGCCCGAGGTCCGCCGGATCGGCGACATCCTCCGTACGGAGACCGTCGGCGGGATGCTCCTGCTGGCCGCCGCCGTACTCGCCCTCGTCTGGGCGAATTCGCCCTGGTCCGGGGCGTACGAGCGGCTCGGTGACCTCCGGCTCGGCCCGGCCGGCCTCCACCTGGACCTCTCGCTGGCGCAGTGGGCGGCCGACGGCCTGCTGGCCGTCTTCTTCTTCGTGGCCGGGCTCGAGTTGAAGCGCGAGTTCGTGGCCGGTGACCTGCGGGAGCCCCGGCGGGCGATGCTGCCGGTGGCCGCCGCGCTCGGCGGCATGACGCTGCCGGCCGTGATCTACACGGCGTTCAACGCCCCTGCCGGCGGCGACGCGCTGGCGGGCTGGGCGATCCCGACCGCCACCGACATCGCGTTCGCCCTCGCGGTGCTCGGGGTGATCAACACGCACCTGCCCGCCGCGATGCGGACGTTCCTGCTGACGCTCGCCGTCGTCGACGACCTCCTGGCGATCGTGATCATCGCGGTGTTCTACACCAGCTCGCTGCACTTCGGGCCGCTGCTGCTGGCGCTGCTGCCGTTGGCGCTGTTCGGCCTGCTGGTGCAGCGGCGGGTGCGCTCGTGGTGGCTCCTGCTGCCGCTGGCCGCCGTGACGTGGGCCCTCGTGCACGCCTCCGGCGTACACGCCACGGTGGCCGGGGTGGCGCTCGCCTTCACCGTGCCCGTGCTGCGCCGCAAGCCGGGGCCGGGCCCCGGGCTCGCCGAGCACTTCGAGCACCGGTTCCGGCCCCTGTCGGCGGGGGTCGCGGTGCCGGTCTTCGCGTTCTTCGCCGCCGGGGTCTCGCTCGCCGGCGCGGGCGGCCTCGGCGCGGCCCTCACCGACTCGGTCGCCCTCGGGGTGGTCGTCGGGCTCGTCGTCGGCAAGGCCGTCGGCGTCTTCGGCGCCACCTGGCTGGTGCAGCGTTTCAGCCGGGCCCGCCTCGCCGAGGGCATCGACTGGTGGGACGTGTTCGGCCTCGCGCTCCTGGCGGGCATCGGCTTCACGGTGTCGCTGCTGATCGGCGAACTGGCCTTCGGCGCCGGCAGCGAGCGCGACGACCACACCAAGCTCGGCGTCCTCGTCGGCTCGCTGCTCTCGGCCCTGCTCGCCACCGTCGTCCTGCGCGCCCGCAACCGCCACTACCGCCGCCTGCGCGAGATCGAGGAGCGCGACAGCGACGCCGACGGCGTGCCGGACGTCTTCCAGGGCGAGCAGGCGGACCGCGCCTAGCGGCGGTCAGCCACGTGCCCGCCGGCCGGTGCCCGCCGGGGAACGCCCGGCCGGCACCGTGGTGTGATCGCACCGGTCCGGGTTACGACCGCGTGCCCGGCCCCCGCGCCAGCCTGTGACACCTCCGGCGCGCCCGCGCCCCGGGGTCAGGTCGTCAGCAGCACGCCGGCGTACGACACACCGGCGACGACACCCCACGCGCTGAGCCCGAGGAGGGCCGCCCGGCCTCCGGTGCGGGCCAGCGTGGGCAGGTGCACGGCGCTGCCGAGCCCGAACAGCGCCGCGGCGAGCAGGATCTCCTGCGCGTGCGCGGCACCGTCGAGCACGGTCCCGGGCAGCCAGCCGGTGCTGCGCAGCCCGATCATGGCGAGGAACCCGAGGACGAACAGCGGCACCGGCGACGGCTTCCGCCCGGCGACGCCCCGCGTCCCGGCGCGCCGCCCGAGGCCGAGCGCCACGACGGCGACCAGCGGGGCGAGCAGTGCCACCCGCATGAGCTTCACGAGGACGGCGTCGCCGAGAGCGGCCGGGCCGGCGGTCTGCGCGGCCGCGACGACCTGCCCGACGTCGTGCACGCTCGCCCCGACCCAGCGTCCGAACTGCGCGTCGTCGAGCCCCAACGGCTGGTGCAGCAGGGGGAGCACGGCGATGGCGAGGGTGCCGCAGAGCGTGACGAGGGCGACGGACGAGGCGGCGTCCTCCTCGTCGCTGCCGGTCGCCGCGCTGACCGCCCCGATCGCCGAGGCGCCGCAGATGGCGTAGCCGGCCGCGATGAGGAGGGGCTGGTCGCCGGGCAGGCCGATGCGGCGGCCCAGCCACCACGTGCCGGCGAACGTCGCGGCGACCACCGCGACCACCATGAGCGCCGACGGCCAGCCGAGATCGCGTACGTCCTGCACGCTGAGCTTCAACCCCAGCAGCACGACGCCCAGCCGCATCAGTCGCCGGCCGGCGAGGCTGAGCCCGGGCCGGGCCGCGCCGCGCACCCGGTCCCGGAGGCCCGGAAGGTGGGCGGCCGCGATCCCGAGCACGATGGCGGCGGTCAGCGCCGGCACGGCGGGCAGCGCCCGGTGCACCGCGAAGGCGACGGCCGTCCCGGCGGCCGCCGCCACGAGCCCCGGCAGCAGGCGCCGACCGGCGTCCGCGGACCGTCGTACGCGGCCACTCCGGCCGCCGTGCGCGGTGCCGCCGCCGTGGGCCGCGCCGTCCCCGCGGGCCGCCACCGGGGCGGGGTCGAGCGCGCTCGTCCTGGTCAGCGCCATGCCCGGCGTCCCCGCCGCGGTCACCGCTCCTCGGTCCGGTGGTCGTACACCCGGCGGACGCTCGACCCGAGGCGCGAGATGTCGGCACCGTAGATGTGCAGGGACACGGCGGTGCCGTCGCCGCCGTTCCACACCCGGTGGATGTCACCGGGCGGGGCGAAGCCGCACACCTCGCCCTGCCGGTTCACGACGTCCTGCGTCGCGACGAGCCGGGCGGCGACCCCGTCCGACACCAGCCGGTAGCGGCGCTCGTGCTCCTCGCCCTGGTGCACCCCCGTGACGCACCAGGCGACGTGGTCGTGGATGGCCGTGCGCTGGCCGGGGAGCCAGACGAGGGCCACGATCGAGAACCCGCCGTCGGGCTCGGCGTGCAGGATGTGCTGGCGGTAGTGGTCCGGGTCACCCTCGCACTGCCGCGCGGTGAGCAGGTCGGGCGCGCCGAGGTGCGGGGCGAGCCGCTCCCCCACCAGGTACGCCGTGAGGTCCGGCGGCAGACCACGGTCCACCACGTCGCGTACCTCCTCGACCAGGCGGGCGAGGCGGGCGGTGACCGTGGTGACGACGGGAGCGGCGGCCGGTGTGCTCATGACGACCAGCCTCGCCGCTCTGATCCATCACGTCCAACAACAGTTTCTTACATGATCCCAAGAGCTGCTTATGGATCACGCGGCGAGGCCGCTCAGCGGGCGTCGGCCCGCCGCCCGGCCACCGACGCCAGGGCCTCCAGCACCCGGGCCGTCGCGGGGATGCGCAGGTGCTCCCGCAGGACGTACGCCGACACCTGCCGCCGTGAGGCGGGCGCCAGCGGGCGGCCCCGGACCTTGTCCCGGCGCAGGAAGGACAGGGTGAGCCCGGGCATCATGGCGACGCCGAGGCCCTGCGCGACGAGCGCCTGCACCGCGAGGTTGTCGTCGGTGGTGAACACGATGTCGGGCGTGAACCCGAGTTGGGCGCACTCGTGCAGGAAGTTGGTGCGGCAGCGCAGGCAGCCGGCGATCCACCGCTCCTCGGCGAGGTCGGCGAGCTGGACGGCGCGGCGGCGGGTCATCGGGTGCCCGACGGGCAGCAGGACGGTGAGCTGGTCCTCCAGCAGCGGAATCTCCACCAGTTCCTCCGGCACCTCCTCGCGCAGGCCGGGGTAGGTGAAGGCGAGCGTCACGTCGCTCTCGCCCTGCACGACGCGGCGCAGCGAGTCGGGGGGCTCGTCCTCGAGCAGTTCGACCCGGATGCCGGGATGCTCGACGGCGAGCAGGGCCATGGCCTCGGGCACCAGGGTGGCGTTCGCGCTGGGGAACGCGCACACCCGCACCCGGCCGGTGCGCAGCCGTGCGATGGCGGCCATCTGCTCGCGGGCCACGGACATGCTGCCGAGGATGGTCTCGGTGTGGCGGGCGAGGGTCTCCCCCGCCTCGGTGAGCCGCAGCCGCCGGCCCACCCGCGTGAACAACGGCGTGCCGACCTCGCGCTCCAGCGCCTTCATCTGCTGGGTGATCGCCGGCTGGGTGTAGCCCAGGGCCTGCGCCGCCGCCGAGTACGACCGGGTCCGGACGACCTCGTGAAACGTCCGGATATGGCGCGAATCGAACACCGTCGGATCATAGGTCGCCGGCCCGCCGACAGCCCACGGTCGGTGACCAGGCTCCCACCGCGACGGCACCGGCGGCCGGCTGCACGGACTGCGCCACGGCGGCCCGGCTCGACGGACCGCGGCCCGGGTCGACGGACCGGCGGCCCGGATGGCTCAGGCCGGGTCCGGCGCGAGGAGGCCGCGCAGCAGGCCGCCCAGAGCACGGTCGAAGAGGTCGGTGGCCGGCGGTGCGGCGGGCGGCTGGGTGAGCGCCGCCACCAGGTGCGGGTAGGGCGTGAGGTCGAGGCCGGCGAAGGGGGACGCCCCGCCGGCCGTCCGCTGGCGGGCGAACAGGACGGCGATCCCGTTCATCATGGCGATGGCCTCGAACTTGGCGGTCGGTGGCGCCGGCAGCGGTGCCATGACCCCGAGGCAGGCGTCGAAGAACGCGAGCGTCTCGGGGCCGATGGCGGACGCGCGCTGGTTCAGTTCGGACAGCCACGGGTGGCGCTCGTGCAGCGCCCGTTGCGCGCGGGCCATCCGCAGCAGCGTGTCGAGCCAGTGGCCGTCCGGCTCCGGGTACGGGCGCAGTTCGGCCGCGACCCGGTCGGCCATCAGGTCGAGCAGGTCGTCACGGGACGAGAGGTAGCGGTAGAGGGAGGCGGCTCCGGTCTCCAGCCGCGCGGCGACCGCCCGCATCGACACCGCGGCCAGCCCGTCGGCGTCCGCGATGGCGATCGCCGCCGCCACGATGTCGTCCCGGCTGTGGGCCGGCGCCGGCCCTCGGCTTCCGCGTACGGGTCGTTGCCAGACCGATTCCCGGCGGCCGGGTGGTGCGTCGCTCACCGATTCACTGTAAACTGCAAACGTCGTTCGCAGTTTCGGCGCACGGGAAGGTGGAGCAGCCATGGAACGAGTCACCGCCCCGGACGGCGCGAAGATCGTGCTCCACTCCACCGGCACCGGCCCCGGAGTGGTCGTCGTGCACGGCGGCGGGATCACCATCGAGCCGTACCGGAGGTTGGCGAACGCCCTCGCCGACCGGTTCACCGTGCACATGTACAACCGGCGTGGCCGGGCGGACGCGCCCGCCCGCCGCGCGCCGTACACCATCGAGGACGAGATCGCCGACCTCGCCGCCGTGCTCGCGCACACCGGGGCACGCGCCGTCGTCGGGCACAGCTCGGGCGGACTGATCGCGCTGCGCGCCGCGCTCACGCTGCCGATCGCGCGCCTCGTGCTCTACGACGCGGCCGTCTCCGTCGACGGCGCCCGGTGGTACGACGTCGTCACCCCGGCCCGGGCCGCGCTGCGCGCCGGTCACACCGCGCGGGCCCTCGCGATCGTCGGCGCCGCGCTCAACCCGCAGCTGCCCACGTCACGGCTGCCGCTCGTCGTGCAGACCGCCATCTGCCGGCTGTTCCTGCGCACCCCCATCGGACGGGAGATGGGCGACCTGCTCGACATCACGCTCGACGAGACCGCCCAGGTCATCGCGCACCACGGCCCACCCGAGCAGTACGCGGGCACCACCGCCGACGTGCTCTTCGCCTACGGGCAGGCCGGCCCGCCGTACTACCCGACGATCGCGGCGGCCCTGGCGCCCGCCGTGCCACGGATGCGGGTACTGCCCGTGCCCCGCTGCGGCCACGACGGCATCAACCGGGCGCCCGCCCAGCTGGTCGGACCCGTCGCGGACTTCCTCGCCCCGGCGCCGTGACGGTCCGCCCGCACCGGAGGGAGCGCACGGGGGCTCCCTCCGGTGCGTGGTCGGATCAGTCGGTGAAGCGGAAGTACGCGCGGTGCTGGAAGCCGGTGTCGAGGGTCAGTACGAACTCGCGGCAGGTGCCGGCCCAGGCGGGGTCGGTCTTCCACGGGTAGTTGTACTGGCCGTTGGCGTTGACCGACATCCGGGAACCACCCGGATTCACCGCGGCCACCGGCGTGGGCCGCGGCGTGATCGACCCGTCCGGGTTCACCGTCCGCAGCGTGTCGCAGTCCACCAGCCGCGAGTACGGCGAACCCGCCGCCAGGATGTCCAGACCCCGGTTCGTGGCGAGCTTGAACTTCATCGGCACGGCGTCACCGGCCGCGACGGTGTTCAGCTCCGGCTGGGCGGCCCGGTCGAGGAAGTCGCCCCGGCACGACGGGTGCGTGTCGAACGCCTCGCTGTTGTCGTCCCGGCCCGTGGTGCCCTGCACCGCGCTGTAACCCAGACCCCGCCGAGCGAACGACGCCCACAACGTGCAGGCGTTCTCCCCACCCGTGAGCGCCGCGTCAGCCGCGATGATCGCATCCCGCCCGGTCACGAAGCCCGGACCACAACCCTGCATCTTCAACCCGTCGATCACGAGCTGGAGAGCGAGATTGTTGCCGCCCGTGTCCCATCCCTCGTAGACGTTCGGGTTGAACCCGTGCCGGTCCACGAGGTCCCAGGTCATGTCCCACAGCACGGCCGCCCAGCCGTGGCCGATGCCGTGCGGCGCGGCGAGCGACGTACCGTCGAGCCAACCGCCGGTCTTGATGCTGTCGTACGTGAACGGCTGGATCTCCATGTTCCGGGAGTACGGCCGCGGGCGGATGCCGCCACCCACCCGGCTGTCCTGGAACAGCGCGTACTGGCCGTAGCCGCGGGCCTGCTCGGGATCGTCGATGGCGGGGTTGAGCAGCGCGGTGATCGCGAAGAAGTCGCTCCAGCCCTCGCCCATCTGCTCCTGCCCCGTGAGGCAGTTGACCGTCGGGCCGCCGGTCAGCCGGTTGGAGACGCCGTGGCCGTACTCGTGGAAGATCGTCTCCGACCGGAACGAGGCGTCGCGCATCGCCGGGCGGGCCAGGTTGCGGTGCACCCGGCCGGTGGCCGGCAGACCGGCCTTGATGCTGGTCCCGTCCGCCTGGCTCACCATGACCGCCGGGATGCCGACCGCGGGGTTCATGGATCCGCTCATGACGACCGGTGCGCCCGCGGCGTTGTTGACGACCACCACCGCGCTGGCGCCGGCGGCCTCGGCGTTGACCACCTGGGTGTGGTAGTTGCAGGCGCTGCTCCGGTCGACTACGGCGATCGCCCCGGCCGGCAGGCTGTAGGCGGTGCAGCCGTCGCTGCCGTTCCCCACACCGTCGTCGGCGAGCACCAGCTGGCCCGCGAACCCGGCGCTGGTCGGCGCGGGGGTGAAGCGGGCGTACTCGGCCTCGTACGTGCCGGCGGCGGAGCCCCCGTCGACCGTCACGGCGTTCGGCAGCCCGAACTGGTTGCCCGGCCAGAGGAACATCTGCATGCGCGGACGACCGCCGTCGACGGCCGGGGTGGAGAAGTTGGCGTTGTTCTGGCCGGAGCCGTCGTGCGCCTCGCACTGCACGTCGTCGCCGCCGGCACCGCCCCGACCGTAGTTGTTGACCTGGAAGTTGCCCGACGCCTCGTCGAAGCCGTACCGGTAGGTCAGGTCGTGGACGATGTTGCACCAGTAGAACTGGTTCACCACGGCGGCCTGCGTGTAGGTCTGCGGGTGCTCGTTCAGGTCCGCCGGGAAGTTGAAGGTGAGGGTGGCTCCCCCGTCGGCCGGGCTGCCCGGGTCGATCTGGTTGTTGGCGTCCCGGTCGGTGTAGGCGTGCGCGTTGTTGCCCCGGGTGGTGGTGTACTCGGCGCCGGGGCTGCCGTCGGTGTCGTGCCAGCCGTACGGCGACGCCGTCCCGTCGGCCGGGTTCGTCACGAGGCTCTGCGGGCCGTCGTTCGGGTCGCCCTTCGGGAACTCGAAGACGCGGTAGCTCGACCCGTCCTCGGCCGGGTCGGGCGGGCGGACCGCCGTCATCGGCACGGCGGCCGCGGCGGCGGTCGTGCTGGGCGCCTCCCGTCGGCCCAGCGTGGCGGCCAGGTCGTTCGGGCTGTCCTGGTGGGTCCAGTCGTCGGCGTTCAGCAGCTTCCCGGTCTCGGCGTCCACCGTGGCGTTCCACAGGTGCACGTCGGAGGAGTCGTCGATCACCAACTGCCAGGCCGGACGCAGGCCCTTGTCCGTCGGCTGCCAGCCCAGCTTCGCCGGGATCGGCTGCTCGGAGATGCCGCTGCCGGACACCACGGTCCGCTGGGC
Organism: Micromonospora globbae; assembly: GCF_036184225.1. Taxonomy (NCBI): domain Bacteria; kingdom Bacillati; phylum Actinomycetota; class Actinomycetes; order Micromonosporales; family Micromonosporaceae; genus Micromonospora; species Micromonospora globbae. Next base: position 1,115,599 of record NZ_CP108084.1, on the reverse strand, counting down.
GGCCCCACCGGCACGGCTCATCACGCGCGGGGCGACCGGGTCGGCGAGGTCCAGCGCGTCCGCGGCCGCCTTGACCGCGTCCACCGCGTCCAGCGACGTGCTCGCGCCGGCCGTTCCGGCCAGGCCCGGCACCAGGGTGTCGCCGACGAAGACGACGCTGCCGTCCCGGGCGACACTGACCGTGGCCGTGGCGCCGAACACCTCCCGCTCCCCGTGCCGCTGCGTGAGGTTCACGTGCGTCACGCCGGAGTGCCGGCTCGTGTAGCTCGACGCCACCACCAGGTCCGTCAGGTCCGCGGCACCCACGCCGTACCGCTCCGGGTGCGCCCGTAGGTACCGCATGGCGATCTCGGTTGGCGAGCCCTCGTTCGGGCCGGTGAGGAACGCCGACGTACCCGGCCCGGCCGGGTCGGGCTCGGCCCAGGCGGGACTGCCGGTGGTCGTCGTCACCGACGCCACCAGGACCGTGGACAAGGCGAGCGCCACCCGGCGTCGACCACGGCGAGGACGGGGAGATAGGGGCACCGCTGCTCCCTTCACAGGATGGACAGGACCGCACAGGGGCGGTGCCTCACGACCACAGCCCGCCACCCGCGTCCGCCGGGGGCGGTCACGTTCGGCGATCGGGCCGGTACGACATGAAGCGCATCGGACGCTACGGCGCGGCCGGCCACCGATCATCCGACGAGTGGCGAAACATTTCGATGGCTGGTCCTACGCGTGTCGCGGCGGTCGTACGGTCGCGGCCACCTTGGTGGCCCGCGTCCGGTGCGCGCACGAGCACCTCCCGATCGAGGCCGACCCGGGCCCGAGGGCCGTGTGTCGGTGGGTCGAACCCCGTCGGGAGGTGCTCGCCGCGGTCATCTCCGTCAGTCGGTGAAGCGGAAGTAGGTGCGGTACTGGAAGCCGGTGTCGAGGGTCAGTACGAACTCGCGGCAGGTGCCGGCCCAGGCGGGGTCGGTCTTCCACGGGTAGTTGTACTGGCCGTTGGCGTTGACCGACATCCGGGAACCACCCGGATTCACCGCCGCCACCGGCGTGGGCCGCGGCGTGATCGACCCGTCCGGGTTCACCGTCCGCAGCGTGTCGCAGTCCACCAGCCGCGAGTACGGCGAACCCGCCGCCAGGATGTCCAGACCCCGGTTCGTGGCGAGCTTGAACTTCATCGGCACGGCGTCACCGGCCGCGACGGTGTTCAGCGCCGGCTGGGCGGCCCGGTCGAGGAAGTCGCCCCGGCACGACGGGTGCGTGTCGAACGCCTCGCTGTTGTCGTCCCGGCCCGTGGTGCCCTGCACCGCGCTGTAACCCAGACCCCGCCGAGCGAACGACGCCCACAACGTGCAGGCGTTCTCCCCACCCGTGAGCGCCGCGTCAGCCGCGATGATCGCATCCCGCCCGGTCACGAAGCCCGGACCACAACCCTGCATCTTCAACCCGTCGATCACGAGCTGGATGGCCAGGTTGTTGCCACCGGTGTTCCACGGGTCGTAGACGTTGGGGTTGAACCCGTGCCGGTCGATCAGGTTCCAGGTCATGTCCCACAGCACGGAGGCCCAGCCGTGACCCACCCCGTGCGGGGTCGCCAGGGAGGTGCCGTTCAGCCAGCCGCCGGTCCTGATGCTGTCGTACGTGAACGGCTGGATGTCCATGTTGCGCGAGTACGGCCGCGGGCGGATGCCGGCACCGTGCCGGTCGTCCTGGTAGAGGACGTACGGACCCATGCCGCGTTGCCCGTCCGCCGAGTCGAATCTCGGGTCGAGCAGCATGGTGACCGCGAGGAAGTCGCTCCAGCCCTCACCCATCTGCTCCTGCCCCGTGAGGCAGTTGACCGTCGGGCCACCGGTCAGCCGGTTGGAGATGCCGTGCGTGTACTCGTGGATGATCACACCGGCGTCGAGGTCACCGTCCCGGATGCCCGGGTGGTCCGGGTGCTTGCGCACCGACCCGGTCACGTCACCGGCGGCGATGGCGGCCTTGATGCTGTTGCCGTCGGCCTGGGTCACCGCGACCGCCGGGATGGTGACCGGCGGGGTCGTCATGGCACCGGTGAGCACCGGCGCGCTCCCGCTGGCGTTGTGGGCGACCACCAGCGCCTTCGCGCCGAGGGACTGCGCGACCTGCGCGCGCTGGAGGTAGCTGCAGGCGGCGGTGCCGCCGTCGACCACGCTGATCCACTCGCCCGTCGGCACCGTGGCGGGGTACGTCCCCGTGGTGCAGCCGGTGCCGCCGTACACCAGCCGGCGCCCGGGCAGTCCCGCGGTGCTGGGGGCCGGGGAGAACCGCGACCAGGACGCGTCGAAGGCGCCGACGCCGTCCACGACGACCTGGTTCTGGCTGCCGAACTGGTTGCCCGGCCAGAGGTACATCTGCATGCGCGGGGCGCCCACGCCGTCGACGGCCGGGGTGGAGAAGTTCGCGTTGTTGGTGCCTCCGCCGTCGGCCGCCTCGGCGCGCACGTAGTCGCCGCCCGCCCCGCCGCGGCCGTAGTTGTTCGCCTGGAAGTTCCCCGACGCCTCGTCGAACCCGTACTGGTAGGTGACGTCGTGGATGATGTTGTTCCAGTAGAAGAGGTTGGCGGTGGCGGCGTCCCGGTAGCTCTGCGCGTGCTCGTCCAGGTCCAGCGGGAAGTCGAAGCTCAGGTTCGCCCCGCCGTCCGGGCTGCTGCCCGCGTCGGGCGCGTTGTTGTTGTCCTGGTCCTGGTAGGCGTGGACGTTGTTGCCCTGGGTGATCGTGTGCTCGGCGCCGGCGGCACCGTCGGTGTCGTGCCAGCCGTACGGCGATGCCGTCCCGTCGGCCGGGTTGGTCACGACGGTGCGCGGCCCGTCGTTCGGGCTCTCGGTCGGTCCGGCGAACACGTGGTAGCTGGACCCGTCCTGGACCGGGTTGCGCGAGCCGAAGGCCGCGGTGTTGAGCGTCCTCGACCGGTTGGGTGCCAGCCGGTCCAGGTTGTCCGCGACCTCCTTGACGTCCTCGTGGGTCGTCCAGTCGTCGGCGCCGAGCAGCTTGCCGGTCTCGGCGTCCACCGTGGCGTTCCACAGGTGCGCGTCGGTGGCGTCGTCGATCACCAACTGCCAGGCCAGCCGCAGTCCCTCGCCCGTCGGCTGCCACCCCAACCGGGCCGGGATCGGCTGATCCGAGATCCCACCGCCGGACACCACGGTCCGCTGCGCCGCCCCGCTCGCACGGCTCATCACCCGCGGGCTCGCCGGCTCCGGAAGATCCAACGCCTCGGCGGCCGCCTCGACGGCCTCCACCGCGTCCAGCGACGCCGCGCCGGCCGCGCGGCCGGCCACGCCCGGCACCAACGTGTCACCCACGAAGACGACGCTGCCGTCGCGGGCCACGTTCACCGTCGCGGTCGCCCCGAAGACCTCCAACTCCTTGTACCGCTGCACCAGGTTGACGTGTGTCACCCCGCTGTGCCGACTCGTGTAGCTCGACGCGACCGACAGGTCCGTCAGGTCCGCGGACCGCACGCCGTACCGCTCCGGGTGCGCTCGCAGGTACCGCATGGCGATCTCGTTCGGTGAGCCCTCGTTCGGGCCGGTGAGGAACGCCGACGTACCCGGCCCGGCCGGGTCGGGCTCGGCCCAGGCGGGGTTACCGGTGGCGGTCGTCACCGACGCCACCAGGACCGTGGACAAGGCGAGCGCCGTTCGACGCCGTCCACGGCGAGGACGGGGAGATAGGGGCACCGCTGCTCCCTTCACAGGATGGACAGGACCGCGCAGGGCGGCGCCTCACGACCGCCACCGCGGCCCGCTCCCCCGTCCGCGCCACCCATGCGGTCACGTTCGGCGATCGGGCCGGTACGACGTGAAGCGCCTCGGACGCTACGGCGCAGCCGGCCACCGTTCATCCGACGGGTGGCGAAACATTTCGATGTCTGGTCCTACGCGTGTCGGGGGGCTGGCGCTCCGACGCCCGCGGCCTGACCAGCCCGCTCGCGGGCAGGGTGCCCTGCCGCGGCGCCGCGGTCCGCGCGGTGGTCGTGCGGCCGGCGGGGCGCGGCTGCCGGCATGACCGACGAGACATCGGCCGCCTCGCGGTCGGGTGTCCGCCCACGACGGTCGCGGTCCCCTCGCCTCGCCGTACGGCCGTGCGCGGGGCACGTTCCCTCACTCCCGCCGCACGGGAGGGGCGGCGCCGGGCGTCAGCGGTGGACGCGTTCCGGTGCGGCCGTGTCCAGCGGCACGGCCGTGGCGGGAACCAGCCCGAGCTGCGTCACGGGCCGGGTGCCGAGCCCCGCGAACAGCCAGTCGGTGGCCGTACGGGCCCGGTTCGCCGGCAGCGAGAGCAGGTGGTAGCCGCGGGCGACGGCCCGTGCGAGCGGGCCGGACAGCGGCACGTGCAGCGGGTTCGCCGCGGCCTGCCAGCCGCCGAGGTCGACCACGAATCCCAGGTCGCGGTGGCGGTAGGGGCGACGTCGGCCCACCCCGTAGGAGGCGGCGATGTTGTCCGCCGCGAGCCGCCCCTGGCGTACGGCGTGCTGGGCCGTCATCGGCGTGATCTCGCCGGGGCGGGACGGGTCCGGCACGGCCGCGGCGTCCCCGCACGCGAGGATCTCCGGGTGCCCGGGCACGGAGAGGTACTCGTCGACGGTGAGGCGTCCCCGGGTGAGCGGCAGGCCGGTGGCCTCCACCAGCGGGTCGGGCCGGACCCCGACGCACCAGACGAGGGTCCGCGACGGCACGAAGCCGCCGTCGCTGAGCCGTACCCCGTGGGCCGTGGCCTCGGTCACCGACGTCCCCAGGCGCACCTCCACGCCCCGGGTGCGCAACACCCGCCCGGCCACCCGCGACATCCGGCGGTCCAGGCCGGGCAGGACGCGGTCGGCCGTGTCCAGCAGCAGCCAGCGGGGCGTCACGTCGCCGAGCCGGGGGTGCCGGCGGGCGATCTCCGCGGTGAACAGCTGGCCCTGCCCCGCGACCTCCGTCCCCGTGTAGCCGGCGCCCACCACCACGAACGTGCACCGGGCCTGCCGTTCGGCCGGGTCGTCGGCGGCGTCGGCCAGTTCGATCTGCTGGATCAGGCGTTCACGCAGGTGCACGGCCTCCGGGATGCCCCGGAAGCCGTGCGCCTGGTCGGCCACGCCGGGAATCGGCAGCAGCTTGTTGACGCTGCCCGCGGCCAGCACGAGCCGGTCGTACGCGAGTTCGCCCGGGCGGCCCTCCGGGTCCACGTAGGACACCGACCGCCCGGCGGGGTCGATGCCGTCGACCTCGCCGAGCAGCAGGCGGACGCCGGGCAGTGTCTGCGCCAGCGGCACGGCGACGCGGCGTGGGTCCAGCACACCGCCGGCCACCTCCGGCAGCAGTGGCAGGTAGAGGAAGTAGTCGGTGGGGTTGACCAGCACGACGTCGGCGGCGCCCCGGGCGAGCCGGGCCAGCCGGCGGGCGGCGTGGAAGCCGGCGAATCCGGCGCCGACGATGACGATCCTGGGCCGGGCCATGGCGGTGTCCCCCTCGACGGTGCTGCGGTCCCGTATGGACCGCTACCCTCCCGCCCCGCCCGGAAACCGACGAGCCCGCGTGATCCCGGCCGGTGTGTCGGCTCGCGATCGGCGGATGACCCGACCTCCCCCGGCTCAGCCGGGTTCGCGGCCGGCCGGCAGCGGGGACGGCGGGGACGACGGCGACGGCGACCCGGGCGCGCCCGCGCCCGTGCCCGCCGCCTCCACCGGGGCCTCGGAGTCGACCACCCGCCGGTCGAGGCTCACCTGCGCCAGCCCCGTGCCACCCACCCGGATGTCGTCGTACGCCTCGAGGCGGTGGTCCGGGCCGAGGTAGAGGACGGACATGGCCAGCGGGGTCGGCTCCTCGTGCTCCAGCCCACGCAGGCCCGCGCCGCCACTGGAACCCTGCACGGCGAGGCGGGTGCCGGGCCCGCCGTCCGGTGCGGGCAGGACGCGCACCTCCCGGCTGTGCGTGTGCCCGGCCAGGACCAGCGGCACCGTTCCGGCGAGCGGCTCGGCCGACGCGGGGTCGTGCACGAGGGCGATGTCGACCGGGGCGCCGGCGGCGCGGACGGTCTCGGCGAGCCGGGCGCCGGAGCCGGCGAGGCTGGCCGGCCCCTCCGCCCACGGGCCGGCGTCCGCCTCCTGCTTGTCGGGGGTGAACCGCGGGTCGCCGATGCCGGCGATCCGCACACCGGCGACCTCGGCGACGGCGTCGTCGAGGACCACGGCGTTCGGTTGCGCGGCGACGGCCGCCGCCGTGCCCGCCGAGTCGTGGTTGCCGCGGATGTAGACGTAGGGCACGCCCAGCTGGCCGATCGTCGAGACGTACGACGTCTCGGGCTCGCTGCCCCAGTCGGTGATGTCCCCCGTGTCGATCACGAGGCCGATGTCGAACTGCTCGACCACGGTGCGGATGACCGGCCAGGCGGCCGGGTTGAGGTGCAGGTCCGAGATGTGCAGGATCCGCGTGGTCTCCGGGGTGTCCTCGTAGACCGGCAGGCTGGACATGGTCGCGTACAGCTTGCCCACGTTGCCGACGAGCCGCTGCAACTGGTCGGCGTAACGGGCGTAGTCGTCGGCGATGCGCCGCGCGTCACCGACCAGGGTCGGCGCGTTGACCAGCAGTCCCTCGTACCGCGGCTCGGCGATGGCGCCGGGTCGCACGGTGAGCGCGGCGGCGCCGAGGGCGCCGCCGGTGATGGCCAGGGCGAGGGTTCCGGCCCACGCCGCCCGGCGGGTCGAGCGGAAGATCAGCGCGGCGAGCAGCAGGGTGACCAGCACCGAGACGGCGACCGTACGCAGGCTCAGCCGGACCAGCGCATCCCGGATGTCCCGCGGGGCGGAGGCGCCCGCCGCGGCGAGGCCGCCCGGTTCGTCGATGAGCGCCTCGGCACGCTGTTGGTCGAGCGAGTCGAGGCGGGCCGTGAGCCGGGCCGGCCCGGAGTGGGTGTCGAGGAAGAGCGAGCCCAGCGGCGGCACCGAGATCTCGCTGCCGCCGTCGGTCGACGGCGTCACCTGGAACTCGACCCGCAACGGGCCCACGTCGTCGGTCACCCGGCCGGCGAGCAGCGTCCCACCGGTCGCTCCGGCGAGGGCGACGAGGACGACGGCCAGGGCGACGAGCCCTCGCCGCAGACCGCGGACGGCACGGTGCGCCACAGCCCCCACCCCCTCCCCCTGGCGGCCGGAACGTGCATGGGTGCAGGCGTTCCGTGGCGGCCAAGAGTACGTCGCGTGAGTGGCGGGCGACCAGCGCCGAACGGCCGGACGAAGGCGGCTGACCAGGGGCGATGCTCGTCGCCGGGCCCGTTTCGGGCATCCGTGCCATCATGGCCCGATGGACCTGTACGTGCACCCTCCGCGCACGTCAACGGGGGCCGACGCACGACTCGTCGACAGCCTGGCCGCCCTGAGCCGGGCCCTCGTCGGCATCACCGCCCGTACGCTCGCCGACCTGGACGTGGACGTCACGCTGAACCAGTTGCGGACGATCGTCGTGCTCGCGTCCCGAGGGCCGCTGCGGACCGTCGACCTGGCCGCCGCCCTGCACGTCCACCCGTCGACCGTGACCCGCACCTGCGACCGCCTGACGCGCCGGGGCCTCGTCGTGCGGCACCAGGGCGCCACGGACCGCCGTGTCACCTGGCTGGCGCTGACCGAGAGCGGGAAGGATCTCGTGGGCGAGGTGATGCGGCGGCGGGCCGCGCACATCCGCGACCTCCTCCGGCGCCCGGACACCGGCCCGCACGGCACGGACCTGACCGGCACGGACGGCCGCCGGACCGGCGCGGACGGTGGCCTGGCCGGGACGCGTGGGTCGGCGGGCGCACTGGCCGAGGTCGCCGTGTCGGCCGACGCACTGGCCGAGTTCATCGACGGCTTGGTGGTCGCCTCCGGCGAGCCGACCGAGCGGCTGTGGTGGCAACAGTGGGAGCGCTGCGCGGAGCCGCCACCGGGGGTGGTCACCTGAGCGCGGCGCCACCCGTTCCCGGAGTACCTGTACGGGTGCAGGTATCGTACGGCCCCATCGGCGAAGGTCAGGCACGTTCGGGAGGTGAGGTGTTCCGCTCCCCCGACCCGGCGTCCCCGGCCGTGGCCGGCGTGCCGCGGCCGCCGCTGGCGGCATGACGGACGCGCCGTTCAGGTGGTCCGTACGCCGGGACTTCACGTCCGGGTCCACCACGGTGGCTCCCGCCGACGACGGCCGGCCCGGCCAGGGGCTGGTCGCCCTGCTCGACGACGCCAACCTCGACGCCCCCCTGACCCTGGTCGTCGACCTCGACGGCGTGCCGGAGAAGATCCTCATGTCGGCGGCCTCCCTGCTGGCCACCTGGGCGGCGGGCCGGACCGCCGGGCCGGAGCTGCGGCTGTCGGTGGACCCCGGGACGCCCGCCGGCCGGCTCCTGCCGGCGCTGCTCGGTCAGCACGCGATGTTCGCGACGGACGCGGACGCCCCACCGCGACGGCCGGCCCGGGTCCACCTGTACCTCACCAACGACCGGGAATCCCCCGCCGCCGGCCGGCGGCTCGTCGCCGACTGCTGCCACGCCTGGGGCTTCGAGGCGATCGCCGACCAGGCGCTGGTGGTCGTCTCCGAGCTGATCAGCAACGCCGTCCAGCACGCGGGCACGGATCTCGACCTCACCGTGGCGGACGTCGACGGCGTGCTCCGGCTGAGCGTCCGCGACCGCACGACCCGGCCGCCGCACCCGGCGCCGGCCGACGACGGGGGCCTCGCCGAGCGCGGACGCGGCCTCGCGATCGTCCGGGCGCTCTCCACCGGCTGGGGCTTCCTCACCTTCGCCGACGGGAAGACCGTCTGGGCCACCCTGGGCCGCCGGGACGGTTGAGCCACCCCGCGGGTCACCGCGCCGGCCTGTCACCCGGGTGATGCACCCCGCCCGCGAATCGGTCATCGGGGACCCGCCGCGCGCCTAGGCTCGTCTCCGGCGGCCGGGCGCGGCCGCCGCCGTGGCGGCACGGGCAGGTCAGGGACATCGAGGAGGCGGCGTGACGACCGGACAGCCGAGCAGCGCGGACAGCCAACCCCGGCTGCACCAGCACGGCCGGGAGATCCAGGCCTTCGGCAGCGTCCGGCAGCTGCCGGTCGGCCTCGCGTACGAGGCACGGATGTACTCGTGCGAACGGTTGAACCGCGTCCTCGCCGACACCCGCATCCTGTACGCGCTCTACAAGAAGTACCACTGGCTCATGCGGGGGCCGACGTTCTACCAGCTGCACCTCCTGCTCGACAAGCACGCCGGCGAGCAGCTCGAACTGGTCGACATGGTGGCCGAGCGGATCCAGACGCTCGGCGGCATCGCGGTCGGGGACCCGAGGCACGTGGCCGAGCTGACCCGGGTGCCACGCCCGCCCGACGGTGCCGAGGAGGTGCCGGGCATGCTGTCTCGCCTCCTCGAGGCGCACGAGATGATCCTCACCGACGCGCACGACGCGGCGGCCCGGGTGGCCGAGGGCGGCGACGACGGCAGCAACGACCTCCTGGTGTCGAACGTGATCCGCACCAACGAGCTGCAGACCTGGTTCGTCGCCGAACACCTCGTCGACACGCCGGTCGTCCGCGCCTGACCGTCGGCCGGGCCGGCACCGGGCGGGCGGTCACGCGGCGTCGGCGCGGCCCAGTCGCCAGTAACCCATGAACGCCACCGTCCGCCGGTCGAGGCCCCGCTCCCCCACCAGGTGCCGGCGCAGCGTACGGATGACGCCGGCCTCGCCCGCCAGCCACGCGTACACCGGCGCCGCCGGCACCGGGTCGGGCACCTCCCAGAGGATCTCGGCGTCCACGTCGACGTCGGCCACCGGCCCGGCGGCGGCCGGCGCGGGACCCTCGACGAGGTCCGCCGCGGCGGCGACGACGGCCGGAACGAGCCGGCTGCCGTACCCGCCGGCGCCCCGGGCCAGCCAGGTCACCTCGACACCGGGCGGCGCCACCAGCGGCAGCGCGTCCTCGGCGGTGGGCACCTCGATCAGCGCCCGGCCGGCCGCGTCCAGCGGCAGGCGTTCCAGGATGGCGCCGATCGCGGGCGCGGCGGTCTCGTCCCCCGCGAGCAGGAGCCGCCCGGTCGACGGCGGCCGGAACTCGATGCCTCCGTGGTCGCCCGTGTAGCGGGAGTCCGGACCGAGGATGGCGATCTCGTCCCCGGGACGGGCCGCGTGCGCCCACCGGGAGGCCGGGCCTCCGTCGCCGTGCAGGACCAGGTCGACGTCGACCTCGGCGAGGTGCGGCCGCACGGCCCGGACGGTGTAGGTGCGGATGGGGTGGCGCAGGTGGTCGGGCAGGGCCCGCCACCGGCGGTACCAGTCGGGGCCCTCCGGCAGGCGCACACCCTGCTGGCCGGGCAGCGGCAGCGCCAGCTTGATCCGCTGGTCGTAGCCGTTGTCGGCGAACCGGTCGAGGTCGGGTCCGGTGAACGTGACTCGCACGAACGACGGGCTGAGCCGGCGTACCGCCCGGACCTCGACGGCGAAGACGCGCCACGGCGCGATGGGCAGGGTCTGGGTCATCGTTCCTCTCTCGATCGAGTCGCGCCGTGCACCACGGCCGTTCTCTGATGACCCAGGTCGAGGCCGGCACCCCGGAGGCTCGGCTCCCGGCCGGTCGACGTCAGCGCGTTCGACATGAGGTTAGGCTAAGCTAAGCACTTGATGATCAGTCAAGGGCACGGTGACGTCCCCGTGAGGAACCACCCGAACGGCGGAGTCGCGCCGGGCGTCGTCGCCGGTCGCCGCCACGTGCGTCCCTCACCAGGGAGTCGACCCCGGTGAGGGACGCACGGGCGGCCTACGCCGGCCGGAGCGGGCGCCCGGTCAGAAGCCCAGGGCGTCCGTGCCGCCGACGACCGGAAGCACCAGCTTGCTGCCGTTCAGGTGCACCGTGATCTCACTGCCCACGGCGGCCGCGTCGCGCGCGGGCCGGTTCGACGACGGGTTGGCGTTGTAGTTGCCGGTGAGGACGAGGCCGATGCGGTGCCCGGCCGGGATCACGTGCTCGGACGGCAGCGTCGTCCACCGCACGTTGTACTGCGCGCCGGGCGTCAGCGGCTGGCTGCGCCGCAGGTCCGGGGAGTTCTTCACGTCGATGTGACCCCAGGAGAGGACCCGCTCGGGCGTGATCTCGACGCTGGTCTCCATCGGCTCGGCGCAGCCGGTCCGGTTGGCGACGTCCTCGGGCTCGCAGGACTCCTGGACCACGTCCAGCGGCTCCTTGCCCGCCACCGTGACGGTCGGGCCCGCACCGTAGTCGACGAGGAGGGCCGACATCAGCGCGGTGTCGGCCGTCGTCGACATCCGGACCGACAGCTCGGGCGTCCCGGACAGACGCAGGTCCCGCGCCAGCGGCGGGCTCACGTAGGCCAGCCGGCCCGGCTTGGCCTGCTCGGCGTTGCCGATCTTGACAGCCTGGGACTCGACCACGTCCACGAAGCTCTGCGTGGGGCCGCCGGTCGTGGGGTCGAGCGACAGCGTGCCGGCCGCGTCGGCCGTGGCCGGGCCGAGGCCCAGCGCGACCTCCTTGGCGCCCGCGTCCGGCCAGGTCGCGTGGGTCTCCCAACTGCCGTCCGGCCGCTGGATGTCGGCCATCGGCTCGTCCATGACGCCGTTCGGGATGTCGTACAGCCAGTAGTCCATCCACCTGTGCATGACGGCCTGCCACTCCGCGGGCCGGACGCTCATCGGGTTGACGTGGGCGCCCCGGTGGAGCCAGATCTTGCGCGGCATCTGGCGTCGCTCGACCTCACGCCACAGGTCGGCGAAGTGCATGGTCTTGACGTTGTAGTCGGTGAGGCCGTGCACCATGAAGACCGAGGTGCCGACCGTCTTGATCTTGTTTGCGTCCGGCAGGTAGCTCCGCTCCTGCCAGAACGGGGTGAAGTCGGAGGCGCTGGCCTCCTCCGCGTCACCCAGCCCGGTGATGACCGACTCGCAGGCCGGCGCCGACGCCGATCCCGGCAGCGTCCGTCCGACGGAGACGTAGTCCGCGAGGTACTCCGTGTACCGGAAGTCGACGTTCTCGCTCCAGGTGGACCACGCGACCCCCTGGTCGTTCACGTACCGGTACCAGCTGGAGATCGCGGCGATGGGCACCACGGTCCGCAGGCCGGGCACGCCCTGCGTGGCCACGGCGTTGGGCAGCGTGCCGACGTACGACACGCCCTGCATGCCCACGTTGCCGGTGCTCCAGTCGGCGACGGCCGCGCTGCCGTCGTGGTGGAAGCCCGGCGCGCGGCCGTTGAGCCAGTCGACGACGGCCTTGATGCTGGTCGTGTCCTCGACGCCGCCGGTGGTCGGGCATCCGAACGACCGGCCGGTGCCCTGCATCTCGACCTGGACGATGGCGTAGCCCCGCGGGACGAAGTACTCGTCCCACCAGCCGGGGAAGCCCCGGGTCCGGTCCGGCGGCGGATCGCCGGCGTCGCGGCCGAAGTACGGGCTCGCCTCCATGATGGTCGGCACCCGCATGCCGGCCGCCGTCTCGGCCGGCCGGATGACGTCCACCTCGATCAGGTCGCGGCGGCCGTCACCGTCGCTGTCCATCGGCGCCTCGACGTAGACGACCTCCTGGATGGCGTCGTCGTACGAGAAGACCGGCTGGGTCACGCCGTTCTCGATCACGATCCCGGGTGGTGCCGCGCCCGCCGCCACGGGCGCGCCCATGACCGCCACCCCGACGACCGTTCCCACGGCGACCAATCGCCGTACAAATCCCATGCCCCACCTCCGTCAGCTCCCGAGGCACATGATCGATACATCCTCGTCGATATTGATCATCGAGGTCAACGACCGGATGTAGCGAAGTCGTGCCGCTGCGCTACCGCTTCGCCCGTCAAATGACGTGACGCCGGCGCGCCGCGCGGCGGGACGGCCGAGGGCCGGGCACCCACACGGTGCCCGGCCCCCGCGCCGCCGTCAGGTCAGCCCTGGCCACCCAGGTACATCGCGTTGAAGAGCAGGCGGTAGGTGCCGTGCGACTGCGCCCGGTGCTGCGGCTTGAAGCCGATCATCACCACCTGACCGTCGCCCACCTCCGCGGTCACCACCGCGGCCTTGCCGCCGATGACATCCTGGCCGAGGAGGAAACCGCTCTTCAGCAGGTTGGTCTTCGGCCAGGTGGCCGCCACCGTGACGCCCTTGGCGCCCTCGGCGACCTCGAACGCCGGGCCGTCGGCGACGAACGCCGACGTGTCCCGCCCGAAGCCGGCGCCGACCGGGTCGTCGCCGTCGACGTCGAGGTTCAGCACCGAGCCCGGGATGTTGTACTCCGTCTCCGGCACCCCGTCGGTGACGTCCCGGACCGGCACGTCGAACGCCGCGATCGGCAGCTGGGCCGCCCGGTTCAGCGTCACCAGCGTGCCGCCGGCCTCGACGAACTTCCGGAGGTTGGCGACGCCGGCGTCGGTCATGCCGCCGGTGTACTCCGGCGGCAGCGAGCCGGCCGCCCGGCCGTTGCGCATCGAGTTGTACGTGGCGTCGGGCAGCACGATCGTGTCGAACCTCGCCCGCAGGTCGCCGGCGCGGACCGCGGCGTTCGTCAGCTTCTCGAACCCGAAGCCGAACTGCTCCAGGATCAGCCGGGTCCACCCCTCGTCGTAGTTGTTGAACCCGTCGTACAGGCCGATCCGGGGTGCCGCGAGCGCGGTCACCTTCGCCGGCTTCGCGTCCACCGCCGCGATGCTGAGGCCGAGCCTCGTGGCGAGGTCGGTCACCCGCTTGTCGGTGCCGGTCCCGCGCGTGACCAGGAACGTGCCGGCCGGCAGCTTGCCGGTCCGGGTGGTCACCTCACCCGTGCTGCGGGAGACCTTGTCGCCGGCCGCCAGCAGCGCGTTCACGGCAGTGGCACTGTCGTTCACCCGGGGGTCGAGGGCGTACGCGTACCGCGGCGCGCCCGCCACCACGCCCTTCGGCACAGTCGGCCAGTCGACCCGCACGGTCCTGGCCCGTACGGGCTCGTCGAGCTTGTCGACGGTGACGCCCATCTGGAACGACAGCGTGTAGCCGGTGATGTCGTACGGCGGCTCCAGCGGCCCGCCGGGGTAGAGCCGGCGGTCCGGGTACCGCTGCGGGTTGAGCAGGTCCAGGACCGCCGCCCGGTACGGCTGGCCCTCACGCACGAGGTAGCTGCCGGCCGGGTAGGTGCGCTCGCCCACCCGGAACGCGCTGACCGCCTTCTCGACCTGGATGTTGTTCCACCGCAGCTTGTCCACCAGCTTCGTGGCGGTCGGGAAGTCCGCCTGGTCGGCCGGGATCACGTAGGTCGTGCCGGCGCCGTTGCGGGCGCCGTCCCGGGCCATCTTCGCCACGCCGGTGAGCAGCGCCTCGCGGTCGTCGCTGGCGACCCGCAGCATCGCCCACGACGCCGTCTTGATGTAGTCGCAGCTCTGCGACAGGTGCCACTCGCCGCCCTTCCACGGGCTCGGGTAGAACACCGACGGCTCGCTGGTCGAGGTGCCGTCCGCGAAGGTCTTCGGGAAGGTCGCCGGGTCGTACACCCGCGGCGTCGCCGAGGCGTGCGCCGTCTCGGTGAGGATGCCGATCTGGTTGTGGTAGTACGGGGCCGTCCGGGCACCGCCGTTCCACCAGATGTCGTACGACTGACGCGCCAGCGCGCCACCCTTGTCCTCGCGTTCGAGTCGCTGCCCCATCGCGTCGCCCACGAGGTTCACGCCGCGGACCACCTGCGGGTGGATGTTCGGGTTCAGCGGGTCCTCGTAGGGCGGGATGCTGATCCGGGCCGGGAAGACGGCGGTCTGGTGCACGTTGTGCATGACCTGCGGGATCCACTCGTGGAACAGCTGGCGCCCGACGTTCTGCGTCTCCTGCAGGTTGAACATGTACCAGTCACGGTTGTTGTCGTGCCCGGCGTACTTCTGGTACAGCTCCGGGTAGTTGGCGTCCTGGTACGGCCCGCCCAGGTTCTTCCGGTACCACTCGGCGACCTTCGTGCCGCCGTCCGGGTTGACGTTCGGCACCAGCAGCGTGATGACGTTCTCCCGGATCGCCCGCGCCTCCGGCGTCTCGCTGGTCACCAGGTCGTACGCGAACTGCGGGGCGGTCTGGTGACCGGCCACCTCGGTCGAGTGGATGCCGAAGTCGACCCAGGCGATGGCCTTGCCGCTCTTGGCGAGGGCCTTCGCCTCCGACTCGGACAGTCCGTCGCCCTGCGACAGCCGTACCGACGTCTGCCGGTAGCGCTCGAGTTCCTTGTCCTTCAGGTTCTTCTCGGCGGAGACGATCGCCATGAGCTGCGGCCGGCCCTCGCTGGTCTTTCCGATCTCGACCAGCTTCATCCGGTCACTGGCCTTGTCGAGCTTGCGGTAGTAGTCGGCGATCTGCTCGTACGTCGCCAGCTTGTAGTCCGCGCAGGGCACCCAGCCGATCACGGACTCGGGCTTCGGCACGCGGTCCCGGGCGGTGGCGACGGCTCCCGACGTCAGCACCGGCGTACCGATCAACGCCAGTACGCACGCGACGGGAACCGCCGTCCGAGACAGTCTTCGTTTCACCTGACACCCCATTCACAGCACGTGGGACGACGGAAAGGGACCGACAGGGGCGGCCGCGCCAGATCGGATGAGCTCGATTCAACAGACTGCGATCGATGTGTGGAACGCGGACGCGGGCAATTGAGGAAATCTTGAGGCTGGCCGGGGCGGCGTCGGGGAGCTGGGTGGGGCCGTTTCCGGCTCGCGGAGCCGGGTGTCCCGCTACGCTGGGCGTGCGCCGGCAGGCCCCCACCGCGCGCGCCGGCCGACCGCCGGCCCGCCCGCGAGACCGCTGTCGCGTCCGCCCCACCTCACCCCTCACGACCGCACGCGCGCTCCCGGTCGCCCCCGCGACCCCGGCGTCTCCAGGTGACGGGAAGGATGTGGAGTCCCATGTCGACGGCAGCGCTGGCGCCGAACGTGCACGACGTCCGGGCCGCCGCCCGGTCGCCGCGATGAGCGACGACACCCCGCGGATCCCGCCGCTGGAGGTCGAGCGGTGGGTGAACTCCCCGCCGCTGACCCCCGAGGCGCTGCGCGGCCGGGTGGTGCTGCTCGACATCTGGGAGTACACCTGCGTCAACTGGATCCGCACGTCCCCCTATCTCAGGGCCTGGCACCGGGACTACGCCGACCTCGGCCTGAGCGTCGTGGGCCTGCACGCTCCCGAGTTCGCGTTCGGCCGGGACGCCGCCACCATCGAGCGGGGCGTCCGGGAGCACGGCCTCACCTACCCGGTCGCGCTCGACAACGACTTCCGGGTGTGGGAGGCCCTCGGCAACTTCGCGTGGCCGGCCCGGTACCTCTTCGACGCCGGCGGCAGGCTCGCGGCCCGGTGGATCGGCGAGGGCGAGTACGACCGGACGGAGGCGCGGATCCGCGAGCTGCTCGTCGACCGGGCGCCCGGCGTCGACCTGCCCCCGGTCACCCCGGAGGCCGCTCGGTTCGCCGCGACCGAGCAGCCGTCGTACGCCGACGTGACGGAGGAGACGTACATCGGCGCGGACCGGCGGGTGCCCGGCTCGGTACGCCTGTCCGGCGAGTGGCGGACGAGCGGTGACCACGTCGAGCTCGCCGGCGGCACCGGCGAGATCACCCTGCCGTTCAACGCCGGCGAGGTGAACCTCGTGGCCCATCCGGGGCCGTCCGGCCGGGCCGCCGTGCGGGTGCTGCTCGACGGGCGACCCCTCGACGGCGAGCGCGGCGCCGACGTCGACCCGGACGGGGTGGCGCGCGTCGACCGGGCCGCCATGTTCCGGCTCGTCGCCGGCGCGTCGCGCGGCGACCGGGTGCTGACGCTCGTCACCGACCAACCCGGATTCCGGGCGTACGTCTTCACCTTCGGCCCGTAGCGCGGCGACGGGCCCGCGCCGTCGGGACGGCCCCGCGCAGGAGCTGCCCGGCGGCGCCGCACGCCCGGTGCCCGCCCGTTCGGAGCTGTCCGCGTGAAAGCGGAAACCGGCTTTCCCCGCCAACGCCTTTACTTTCGTCGATGCCATAGATAGATTTTCGTCGTTCGACGAAAGTTCTGGGCTCCCCGAGAGAAGGTGGCACGAGGGCGCGCGATCCACCCCGCTCGACGATCGCCGCGCCCTTCCTTGTCGCGGGCCGGCCCGGTCGTGAACGGAGTCCTATGGACGACCCTGCCCTCAGCTCACCCCGTCACCTGTCCCGCAGATCCCTGATGACCACCGGCGTGCTCGCCGCCGGAGCGATGGGCGTGGCCGCGCCCGCGGTCGGCACTCCCCTCACCGGTCCGGCACGAGCCAGCGCCGGGGTCACGAAGCGAGTCACCCTCTACGCCGAGCAGCTACCGGGCGGGCTGTACGGCTACGGCCTGGCACCAGGTCAGGCCACCGTGCCCGGCCCGGTGCTCGAGATGTACGAGGGTGACACCCTGGAGATCACCCTGGTCAACACCACCAACCAGCGGCTGTCCATCCACCCGCACGGCGTGGACTACAGCACCGACTCCGACGGCAGCCCGCTCAACGCCTCCTACAACGATCCGGGCGAGACCCGCACGTACGTGTGGCGGTCCCGGGAGATGTTCGCGGCGTCGGGCCGGCGGTTCATGCCGGGCAGCGCCGGCTACTGGCACTACCACGACCACGCCATGGGCACCGACCACGGCACGGCCGGGGTGGCCAAGGGGCTGTACGGCGCGCTGATCGTCCGCCGTCGCGGCGACATCCTGCCCGAGAAGCAGTTCACCGTCGTGTTCCACGACATGACGATCAACAACCGGATGGCGCCGGACACGCCGATGTTCGAGGCGAACCTGGGCCAGCGGGTGGAATGGATCGCCATCGGGCACGGCAACCTCTTCCACACCTTCCACCTGCACGCGCACCGGTGGGCCGACAACCGCACCGGAATGCTCGAGGGCCCCAGCGACCCGAGCCAGGTGATCGACAACAAGGACCTCAACCCGGGCAGCTCGTTCGGCTTCCAGGTGCTGGCCGGCGAGGGCGTCGGGCCCGGGGTGTGGATGTACCACTGCCACGTGCAGAACCACTCCGACGGCGGAATGGTCGGGCTCTTCCTGGTGCGCAACGCCGACGGCAGCATGCCGCCCGGCGCGGAGGAGGCGATCCACCGGTTCCGGGGCCACACCCACCAGCACGGTCGATGACGGAAGGGTGCACGGCGATGACCAGAAACGTACGACGAGCGCTCGCCGCGCTGGCGGCGACCGCGACCCTGCTGCCGGCAACCACGGCGGCAGCCGCACCACGGACCGCGCCGCAGGCGGCGCCGGACGACCCGACCAGGGTCCTCGTCTTCCACGGGCCCGCGGCGCAGCAGCAGGATCCCGTGGCCCGCGCGGTGGCGGCCATCAGGGACCTGGCCGCCGACCACGACATGGCGGTCACGGTCAGCACGGACCCGAAGGTGTTCACCCCGGCCGGCCTCGCGAGCTACCGCAGCGTGGTCTTCCTCTCCGCGACCGGCGCCGAGCTCAACCGTGAGCAGGAGTCGGCGCTGCAGACCTACATGAAGGACGGCGGTGGCTTCCTCGGCATCGCCGACGCCGCCCGCGCCCAGGTCGACTCCACGTGGTTCACCGGCCTCATCGGCAGCCGCCCGGCCGGCGCCATCCCGGTCGCCGAGCCGGTGGCCCGGGTGACCGCGAGCGGCGAGAACCCGCCCAACGAGACGAAGGAGAAGCTGACCGACGGCGATTCCGGCACCAAGTGGCTCGCCCGGACGCCGACGGCCTGGGTCGCCTACGAGCTGAGCGCGCCCAAGCGGATCACCGGGTACGCCCTCACCTCGGCCAACGACTCCCCCGGGCGCGACCCGAGGGACTGGACGTTGCAGGGCTCGGCGGACGGCCAGAGCTGGACCGACCTCGACCGGCGGACGGGGCAGACCTTCGCCGAGCGCTTCCAGACCCGCCGGTTCGACATCGCCACGCCCCGGGAGTTCACGCACTACCGGCTCAACGTCACGGCGAACAGCGGCGAGCCCCTGACCCAGCTCGCGGACCTGCGGCTGTTCACGGACAACGCGATCCCGCCGCAGCGGCCTCCGGTGAACCGGGCAGTGGTCGACATCGTGGACCGGCACCACCCGGCAACCGCGTCGCTGCCCATGACGCTCACCCGGTCGGACCGCTGGGACAACTGGGACCCGAACCCCATCGGCACCGTCCACACGGTCGCCCAGGTGGAGGAACGCCACTACGACCCGGGCCCCGGCGCCAACGGTCCCTTCCACCCGGTCTCCTGGTGCCGGGACTACGAGGGCGGCCGATCGTTCTACACCGGCATGGGCCACACCGAGGGCAGCTACGGCGAGGACGCCTTCCGCGCGCACCTGGCCGGGGCCCTCGACTGGACGACCGGCCGCGTCCGCGGCGACTGCCAGGCGACGATCGCCGCGAACTACCGGATCGAGCGGCTGACCGCCGCCAACCAGCCCGGCCAGCTCGACCAGATCGGCGAGCCGCACGGGCTGACCATCGCGCCGGACGGCACCGTGTTCTACGTCGGCAAGGCCGCCTGCCCGACCGGCCCGATCCCCGACTGGGACGACCCGGACGTCGGCCTGGGCTGCGGCACCATCCACTCCTGGGATCCGCGTACCCGGCAGGTCAAGCTGCTCACCACCCTTCAGGTGATGGGCAACCGGGGCAGCGGCTCGGAGCTGGTGAAGAACGAGGAGGGGCTGCTCGGGATCGTGCCCGACCCCGCGTTCGCCGACAACGGATGGCTCTACGTGTACTGGATGCCGCACGAGTCGATCGACCGGGAGAAGCGGATCGGGCAGCGCACCATCTCCCGGTTCACCTACGACCGGCAGGCGCAGACCATCGACCAGGCCACGCGCAAGGACCTGCTGCGGTTCCCGGTGCAGATCCACAGCTGCTGCCACGCCGGCGGCGGGATGGCCTTCGACGCCGAGGGCAACCTGTACGTGGGCTCCGGGGACAACAACTCCTCCGAGGGCTCGCAGGGCTACTCCGGCAACAACTGGACCCGGGAGTACGCGGGCATCTCGTTCCAGGACGCCCGCCGCACCTCGGGGAACACCAACGACCTCGCCGGCAAGATCATCCGGATCCACCCGGAGCCGGACGGCACGTACACCATCCCGGAGGGCAACCTGTTCCCGCCGGGCACCCCGAAGACCCGGCCGGAGATCTACGTGATGGGCGTACGCAACATCGCCCGCCTCCAGGTCGACCCGGAGCGCCAGTGGCTGACCGCCGGCTGGGTGGGCCCGGACGCCTCGTCGCCGAGCCCGGAACTGGGTCCGGCCAAGTACGAGACGGCCACCATCATCACCTCCGCCGGCAACCAGGGCTGGCCGTACTGCATGGGCAACCGGCAGCCGTACCGCGACCGCAGCAACGCCGACGCGAGCGTGCTCACCGGCTGGTACGACTGCGACAACCTGCGCAACGAGTCCCCGCGCAACACCGGCCTGGTCGACATCCCGCCCGCGCGGGACAACATGATCTGGTACTCCCCCGACGGCGGCGGGCCGGTCTTCCCGGAGCGCGCGGACGGCAGTGGCATCCCGACGTACGTGGCCGCCGACGCCACCTACACCCAGCCGTACCTGCGGGGCGGCGGGCAGGCCGTCATGTCCGGTCCGACGTACCACCGCGACCGGGTCGACACCGGCAGCGGCGTCGCCTGGCCGGAGCACTGGGACGACAAGTGGCTCATCGGTGACCAGTCGAACGCCAACAACCGGGTGGCCGTCACCGTCGACCCGGCCGGCGTGCCGCGCGCCGAACCGCCGGTGTTCGCCGAGTCGCTGCGGGCCATCATCCCCGGCGGCAACGGCGACAACCGCCTGCAGAGCTGGATGGACGCCAAGTTCGGGCCGGACGGCGCCCTCTACATGCTCGACTACGGCGGCGGGTTCTTCAGCCTGCACCCCAACCAGAAGCTCGTCCGTGTCGTCTACACGGGTGGGGCGCCGACTCCGGCGCCGGCCGCGAACGCGGTGGCCGTCCAGAACAAGCCGTTGACCATGGCCTTCACCGGCTCCCGCTCGGGCGGCGTCAGCTACCGCTGGGAGTTCGGCGACGGCGCGACGTCGACCGAGGCGAACCCGCGGCACACGTACGCCCGGGTCGGCACCTACCCGGCGAGCCTGACGGTCCGCTACGCCGACGGCGAGACGGCCACGGTGCGGACCACGGTCACGGTGGGCTGCGCGGTGCCGGACCGGCGGGAGACCGTCTGGCTCGGCGACACCGACACCGGGGTGCCGAGCCGCACGGTCGGGCAGGGCTGCACGGCCAACGACCTGATCGACGACGAGAGCACCTGGCCGAGCCACGACGCCTTCGTGCGGCACGTCACCACGGTGGCCCGCGCGTTGCAGGACGACGGCCTGCTCACCGGCCGCGAGGTCGGCACGCTGACCCGCCTGGCCGCCGGCTCGCCGATCGGCCGGGAGGGGCACACGGGGTACGAGCCGCTCTTCGACGGCACGGCCGGGTCGCTGCGCGGCTGGCAGCAGGCGCCGTCCGGGTCGTTCGGCATCCAGCCGGACGGGTCGCTGCGCTCCAGCGGCGGGCTGGGCATGCTCTGGCACACCAGGGAGCTGGCCGACTTCTCGCTGAAGCTCCAGTTCCGGGACATCGCGCCGGGCACGGGCCGCGCCAACAGCGGGGTCCTCACCCGGTTCCCCGATCCGCGGATCCCGCTGGAGGAGCGCCCGCCCGGCAGTTGCGGCACCGTCGGGTCGGCCCGCACCTCACCGGCGTGGGTGGCCATCTACTGCGGCCACGAGATCCAGATCTACGACGGTGAGAGCGGCGAGCCGCAGAAGACGGGCTCGGTCTACAACTTCGACCCGGTGCCGCTCGCCCAGGCCGGCGCCACCCCGAAGGAGCAGTGGAACGACTACGAGATCCGGGTCGTCGGGCAGCACTACACGATCGTCCGCAACGGCGTGGTGATCAACGAGTTCGACAACACCCCGGGCAAGCAGTCCTCGCGGGCCGGTGACCCGCCGACCGACCTGCGGCAGTTCCTCCGCGGCTTCGTCGGGCTGCAGAACCACGGCGACAACGACCTGATCGAGTTCCGCAACATCCGCGTGCGCGAACTCTAGGAGACGGCATGAACAGACGACTGACAGCGGTGCTGGCCGCCCTCCTGCTCGCGGTGCTCCCGATGGCCGGTGGGTCGGCCACGGCCGCCCCGCGCGTCGCCGAGCAGGTGCTGACCTGGACCGCCGACGACGACATCACCCGCTACAAGTCCGCGCCCACCCAGGCCGTGGCCGGCCAGACGACGATCGTCTTCGAGAACAGCGCGGCCACCGGCAACACCACCGGTATGCCGCACACGTTGACGTTCGACACCACCACGGAGGGCTACAACCACGACGTCACCGTGAACATCCTCGCCAACCCGTACGACCCGAGCGACGGGCGGCACGAGGTGACCGTGACCCTGAGCCCCGGCCGCTACCGCTACTTCTGCGCCATCCCCGGCCACGGCCAGATGGTCGGTGAACTGGTGGTGACCGACGGCGGCGGCACCGACACCACCCCGCCCGAGGTGGCCGCCACGGTCACCGGCGACCGCGACCAGGACGGCAACTACGTCGGCGCCGCCACGGTGACCGTGACGGCCACCGACGCGGGGTCGGGGGTGGACACCGTCGAGTACCAGGTCGACGACACGAGTTTCCAGCCGTACACCGCGCCGGTGCGGGTCACCGCCGTCGGCGACCACTCGGTGCAGTTCCGGGCCACCGACCACGCCGGCAACACCAGCGAGGTCGGATCGGTGTCGTTCCGGGTCGTCGAGCCCGGCGAGGAGGACACCACCCCGCCGGTGGTGACCGCCGACCTGGCCGGCGAGACGGACGGCGACGGCAACTACGTCGGTACGGCCACCGCCACGCTGACCGCCACCGACGACCGGTCCGGGGTCGCGTCGATCGAGTACTCGCTCGACGGGGCCGCCTTCACCGCGTACACCGCGCCGGTCGTGGTCGACGAGCCGGGGACGCACATGCTGCACTACCGCGCCACCGACGTCGCCGGCAACACCTCGGCGGAGCGGATGGCCCACTTCACCGTGGTTCCCCCGCCGGTGGAGGACACCACCCCGCCGACGGTCTCGGCCACGGTCACCGGGGAGCGGGACGAGAACGGCGGGTACGTGGGCGTCGCGACGGTGACGGTCACGGCGACCGACGACGACTCCGGTGTCGCGCGCGTCGAGTACGCGCTCGACGCCGGTGGCTGGACGACGTACGCCGGGCCGCTCTCCGTCCGCGCCACCGGCGCCCACACCCTGCGGTACCGGGCGACCGACGCCGCCGGGAACACCTCCGCCGAGCAGTCGGTGACGTTCACCGTGGTCTCCGACGGCACCGACGCCTGCCCCGGGTCGGACACGCGGGACACGGTGGTCATCGACGGTGACGACACCGGGGTGGCCAACGTCGACACCGGCAACGGCTGCACGATCAACGACCTGATCGACGAAGGCGCCGCGTACCCGAGCCACGCGGCCTTCGTCCGCCACGTCGAGACGGTCACGGCCACCCTCGTGACCGCCGGCACCCTGACCAAGCGACAGCAGGGCGCCATCGTCCGGGCCGCGGCCCGATCGGACATCGGCGCATGACGTATCGAACCTCACCCACAGGGAGTACCGCGATGCCCAGACGTACCGTCACCAAGCTGGCCACCGTGAGCGCCGTCGTCGCCGGCTCGTTGCTGGTGGTGGCGCCCAGCGCGCACGCCGACCTGGTCACCCACTGCGTCGGCACCGGCGGCGCCGTGACGGTGCCCAACGACCTGCTGGTGCCCGCCGGCAAGTCCTGCACGCTCACCGGCACGACGATCACCGGCAACGTGAGCGTCGCGGCCGGCGCGAACCTGGTGGTCGTCGGGGGCAACGTCAGCGGCGAGGTGCGCGTCGCCGCCGACGGCTACCTGGACGCCACCGACACCACCATCGGCGGTCAGGTCGTGCTGGCCGCCGGCGGGTACGGCGCGTTCCTCAGGGACGCGCGCACCGGCGCCGTGACCGTGCGACCGAAGGGTTCGGCGACCATCGACAGCTTCCTCTTCGTGGAGGGGTCGACGATCGCCGGCAACGTCGTCGTCGGGGCCGGGGAGGTCCGGCTCGACCGCAACACCCAGGTGGAACGCAACGTCAACAGCACCGGCACCTACTACACCGACGTGCACGACTCGTTCGTCGACGGCACCCTGTCGGTGCTCAACAGCAGCACCGGGAGCGTCGTCTGCGGCAGCGCGGTCCGCGGGCGGGCGACCTTCGCCGGCAACCTGGGTGGCGTGCAACTGGGACCGAACGGCACCCTCGACAGCTGCGCCTCCGGCGGCTACTGGGGCCGGGACGTGAGCATCAGCAGCACCACGGGCGGCGTCACCGTCGACGACAACATCATCGACGGCCAGTTGGCCCTCACGGCCAACGACCCGGTCGCCCAGGTGGCCGCCAACAACCGGATCCGCGGTGGCGTGACCGGTGACCAGGCGGGCGCCACGACCACGTCCCGGACGGCCCGGGCCGCGGCCGCCGCCGACCGGGAGGACGCCGGAGAGCAGCGGGCGCAGGCCCGCCGCGCCTCGGCGGTGCAGGAGGCCGCCGCGGCCGGCGTCGCGCGGCTCTGAGCTGCCGGCTCCGGGCCACCGGCGAGCCGCCCGTGGCCCGGAGCCGCATCCGCCCGCGATCAGGAAGCCGCGAGTATCGAAGGGCTACGCCTCGGGTACGCCCGGGCCGACCTCGCCGCGGCTCAGGTGTTCGGCGTTGCGGTCGGCGTCGCTGTGGGCGTTGGCCGCTCCGGCGCGCGGGTCGGCCGTCCGGTTGCCCTCGACGTCCTGATACACCTCGCCGCGTTCGAGTGCGTCGTCTTCCTGCTGCCGCCGGCTGTGCTCAGGTGTGGTCATCCCCCGTCGGTACCCCGCGGCCGTGCCGGCAAACGGAGGCCGCACCGGTCGAGGCGCGGCGCGGCCGGTGGCCTCAGGTGACGACGGGGCTCCGGCGTTCCAGCAGGACGACGTCCCGCCAGCGGCCGTGGTGCCGCCCCACCCGCTCCCGGGTGCCGATCACCCGGAAGCCGGCCCGCTCGTGCAGGGCGAGGCTCGCCGCGTTCTCCGGGAAGATCCCCGACTGGATCGTCCAGATGCCCGCCGCCTCGGTCGAGGCGATGAGGGCGTCCAGGAGGAGCCGGGCGATGCCGCGGCCCTGGGCGGCCGGGTCCACGTAGATGGAGTGCTCGACGACGCCGGCGTAGACCGCGCGGGCCGAGGTCGGTGAGACGGCCACCCACCCCAGCACGGTCCCGTCACCGTCGACCGCCACGAACCGGTGGTCGGCCAGCCGGCCGGCGTCGAACGCCGTCCACGTCGGCGCGACGGTCTCGAAGCTGGCGTTCCCGCCGTCGAGGCCGGCCTGGTAGATCGCCAGCACCCGGTCCGCGTCGCCTGCGGTCATCGGTCGGATGGTGAGGTCGGCCATCAGCGGGCTCCGTTTCTTGTGGGGGCCGGCGGTGAATTCCTGACATATCCACTGACGTCATTCGTAATCTGCCGCGCACGACCACCGTCGGAGGTGGCGGCTCCATCCAGCTCCGGCAGCGGTAATTCGGGATCCGGATGGGCGCATCCGTAACTCGTTCTTAACACGCCCGCGCGGCGGCCATTAGCGTCTGGGCCCACGAGCCCCGGATCATCGCGATGCATCCCGGCGCAGGTCGATCCGCCATTCCGGCGGGACGCCCGCAGCCGGACGCGCGCTGGCGTCCGCACCGGACGACACGATGCCGGGCCGAATCGAGAGGGGCATTTCCAGCTCACCATTCCGGTCCCACCGAACCTACCACCGGATGCCCGGCAATCGCACAGAGAGGTAATCATGACGGCGAATTCGAATCTCGGAAGACGGGGATTCCTCGGTATGGCCGCGGCCGGCGCGGGCGGCCTGAGCCTGGCCGGCCTCGTCGCGGCCCCCATCGAGGACCAGGTGGCGTACGCCAGCCAGAAGGTGTCGAAGACGTCCAGCCCGTCGGATCTTCGGATCACCGACATGCGCACCGTCACCCTCCGGGGTGTGCCCTTCCGCAGCACCATCATCCGCATCGACACCAACCAGGGAATCTACGGCCTGGGCGAGGTGCGTGACGACGCGGACCGACGGTACGCGCTGCTGCTGAAGAGCCGGCTCCTGGGTCAGAACCCGCTCAACGTCGAGAAGCTGTTCAAGATGCTCAAGCAGTTCGGCGGGCACGGCCGCCAGGGCGGCGGGGTGTCGGCCGTGGAGATGGCGCTCTGGGACATCGCCGGCAAGGCGTACGGCGTGCCCGTCTACCAGCTGCTCGGGGGCAAGTACCGCGACAAGGTCCGCGCCTACGCCGACGCCGCGGTGTCGACGAACCCGAAGACGTACGCCGAGCGCCTGAAGGCCCGGGTCAAGGAGGGCTACACGTTCCTCAAGATGGACCTGGGCATCGAGATGATCCAGAACGTGAAGGGCGCCTTCAACGGCCGGAACCTGTGGCCGGGCGACCTGGCCCAGTACAACTTCACGCCCGGCGGGTACGGCGCCACCACGCACCCGTTCACCCGGATCCAGCTGACCCGCAAGGGCCTGGACGCGATGGCCGACTACGTCGAGACCGTCCGCGACGTGGTCGGGTACGGGGTGCCGATCGGACACGACCACATGGGTCACTTCGGGATCAACGACCAGATCAAGCTGGCCCAGCGTCTCGAGGAGTACGCCCCGGCGTACATGGAGGACGTCGTGGCGTGGATGTACACCGAGCAGTTCAAGCAGTTCCGGGCGGCCACGAACGTACCGGTGATGACCGGTGAGGACATCTACGGGCTCGAGCCGTTCAAGAAGCTCATCGACGAGCAGGCCGTCGACATCGTCCACCCCGACCCGGCGACCGCCGGCGGAATCCTCGAGACCAAGAAGATCGGCGACTACGCCGAGGAGCACGGCGTCCCCATGTTCCTCCATTACGCCGGTTCGCCGGTGGGCGCCATGGCGGCGGTGCACATCGCGGCGGCGACGCAGAACTTCGTCGCCCTGGAGAACCACTCGTTCGAGGTCGAGGGCTGGGACAACATCATCAACGGCCCGGCCAAGCCGCTGGTGAAGGACGGCTTCTACACGGTGCCGCAGGGCCCCGGCCTGGGCATCGAGTTGAACGAGCAGGAGGTCAAGCGCCGGATGGACCCGGACGAGGGCTACTTCAATCCCACCCCGGAGTGGGACAAGGCCAACTCCCACGACCGCATCTGGTCCTGACACCGCGGCCCGGTCGCGTGCCGGTGGGTGGTGGGCGAGGGGCCGGCCCCGACGGGCCGGCCCCTCGGCGTCCGCCGGGATCGCCCCGGCCGCCCCGCGGCAACTAGCCTGCGCAGAATGCGACACACCCTCGAACCCGGCGACGACACCCTTCACGGCCACTTCTCCCCCGACCTGGCGCCCGTGCTCACCGTCGACCCCGGCGACACCGTCACCTACCGCACCCTCGACTGCTGGTGGTCGGCCGGCCCGTACCAGGGCGGGCCGCACCGGGACCGTCCACGGGCCCCGCAGTACCAGCCCGACTGCGGGCACGCGCTGACCGGTCCGGTCGCGGTCCGCGGCGCCCGCGCCGGGCAGACCCTCGAGGTACGCGTCGACGCGATCGTCCCGGCGACCTGGGGCACCACCGTGGCCGGCGGCTGGCCGAGCGCGTTCAACGAGCGGTACGGCGTCGACGAGGGCGAGGGGGTGGTGCACGCCTGGGAACTGGACCCGGTGCGGATGGTCGGCCGCAACCAGCACGGCCACACGGTGACGCTGCGCCCGTTCATGGGGGTGCTCGGGATGCCGCCGGCCGAGCCGGGCCGGCACTCGACGATCCCGCCCCGGCCCTGCGGGGGCAACCTGGACTGCAAGGAACTGACCGCCGGCAGCACGCTCCTTCTGCCGATCCCGGTCGACGGCGCGCTGTTCTCCGTGGGCGACGGTCACGCCGCGCAGGGCGACGGGGAGATCGGCGGCACCGCGATCGAGTGCCCGATGGACGAGGTGACGCTCACCTTCGATGTCCGGGACGACTTCCCGGTCACCGGCCCGGTGGCCCGCACCGCCGACGCCTGGTTGACCCTCGGTGTCGGCGCGACCGTGGACGACGCCGTGTTCATGGCCCTCGACTCGATGCTGACGCTCGTCCAGCGCTCGTACGGCGTCAGCCGCCCGGACGCGGTGGCGCTGGCCAGCGTCGCGGTCGACGTACGGGTCACGCAGATCGTCAACCAGACCGTGGGCGCGCACGCGGTACTCCGCCACGGGGCGGTGCGCTGAGCCGCCCGACGGCCCCTGACGGGGTCACAGCCTGCGGTTCCACCAGGCACGGCGGCGACGGGCCCGCGCCTTCAGCCGCCGGTGCTCGGCGTGCTGCATCGCGACGAGCGCCGGAGCGAGGCCGAGCATGAGCGCGGGCAGCGCCACGGGCGCGGTCCGGTTCTCGCGGAGGATCGCCAGCAGGCAGGCGGCCCCGGAGACGTAGATGATGGGGTTGTAGTACCGCATCAGGTCGGGTCCGAGCCCTTCGCACGTCCGCAGCCACGGCACACCGAACCGCGTCCGGGTCGGCCACCCGGCGAGGTGCGCCACCACGGCGGCCAGGCCGAAGCCGTTCGCCGCGGCCAGCAGGCGGTCGGCCGAGGGCGACGGACGGCCGGCGGCGCGCCAGACGGCGGCGGTGCCCAACCCCCAGGCGGTGGCGGCGGGGTACGGACCGACCACCGAGGCCAGCGGCATACCGACGCCGGCCCCCAGCTCGAAGAACACGTGTGCGGCCAGGCCGCCGACGGCCGCCCGGGTCAGGGGTCGACGCCCAGGCGCGCCCGCGGCGAACCGGGCCCGGACGTCCGGTACCGGGGCTGTCCGGGCCACCGTCGTCTCCTTCCGACCGGGGTGCGGGCGGTCCCTCCCCGGCCTGCGCTCGCGTGACCGCCGGCTCAGTCCGGCAGCAGGCGCCGCAGGACGCCCTTGCCGGTCGCTCCCATGCGGTACGACTGGACGAGGTACGAGCCGCAGGCGATGTTCGCCCCGGCGAGCACCGGCACCAGGTACTGCACCAGCCGCTGCCTCCGCTGCCAGACGGCGATCTCGGCCGGTGTCTCCGGGGTCGGCAGGGTCGCGTCGCGTACCTCGACCCGGTCGCCGCGGCGGTGGGCCTCCTCGGCGAGCCGGCCGATCCTGCTCCCGCAGTAGGCGGCGTAGGCGGTGGCCGCGGCGCCGGCGACCGCCAGTCCGGCCTTGACGGCGCCGACCGTCCCGAACCCCTTCTGCAACGCCATGCGCCGCCCGCCGACCCGGGCCAGTTGCGCGCCGGCGAGCAGCGTGGCTCCGATGCCGAGCCACTGCACGGGCCCGAACCGGCCCCACGCCGACTCGGCGACCCGGATGCGGTCGATGCCGTCCCGCAGGTCGCTGCCCGACTTGTTCACCCCGGCGACGCCCATCACGGTGCCACCGAACCAGAGGGCGGACCCGATGTCGTGCACGGCCTGGGCGACGGCGTGGTTGTCGGTGGCGGTCAGCTGCATCCCGGGCTCCTCGGCGGGGCGGACTTCGTCCGCGTTCCTGACAAACGTTCGGTTTGATCCGATTGAAGCATCTTCACCGCCCCCACGACGGCCGATCCGCCGTACGCCGCCCGGCGGACCTGCGGCATCCTCCGGATTTCCCGACGCGCCTGCGACATGCTGGCAGCGCGGCCCGTGGCGCCGCGCCCGATGGCACGACCTCCTCATCCGCCTCCTGGGAACTGTCCGTTCCGGCAGGGCCCAGCCGTCGAAGCTGCGAGTGTTCCGGCGATGCCGCTGCGACCGACACGAAGGATCCCGACGCCGTGACGGCGGGTCGCGCGCTGGAACTGCTCCGGCGCCCCAACCGTCCCCGGCGGGCCACCTACGTCGAACTCTTCTTCGACGTGGTCTTCGTGTTCGCGGTGACGCGGCTGTCGAACTTCCTGTTCGCCGATCTCACCTGGGCCGGACTGTGGCGGGTGATGCTGCTCCTCGCGGCGTTCTGGTGGATCTGGGTGCTGACCACGTGGATGTCCGGCCGGCTCGACCCGGACCGGCCGAGCGTGCAGACCCTGATCGTCACCGTCATGCTGGCCAGTCTGCTGATGTCGGTCGCCGTGCCGACCGCGTTCGGCGACCAGGCGCTGTTGTTCGCCGGCCTCTACGTCGTCAGTCAGGTCGGGCGCACCGTCTTCGTCGTCCGGGCGCTGCGCCGTGGTGGCGTCACCGCGGCGGGCGGGCGGAAGGTGGCCTGGTGGATCCTGTCGGCGGGACTGTGGGTGGCCGGCGGGGTCGTGGACGACGCCCGGCTCCTGCTGTGGACGGTGGCCCTGGTCATCGACTACTCCAGCGCGGAGTTGCGGCTGCCCGAGTACGACCTGCGCGGGCACGGGCTCACCTCGTCGGCCGACCACCTGGCCGAGCGGTTCCAGCAGTTCACGATCATCGCCCTGGGCGACAAGATCATCGCGCCGGCGCTCAAGCTGGCCCAGTACCACTACGAGATCGAACGGATCCTCGCGCTCGTCGTCTCGTTCTGGACGACCGTGCTGCTGTGGCGCATCTACTTCTACCGCGCCGGCGTACTGCTGCCGGCCGGCATCGTGGCCAGCCGCGATCCGGCCCGCTACAGCCGGTCCCTCTCGCACCTGCACCTCATCCTGATCGCCGGGTTGGTGATCAGCGCGGCGAGCGAGGACGTCATCGTGTCGCACCCCGTCGGGCACAACAACATCGTGTGGGTGGCGGCGATCGCGGGCGGTCCGGCCGTCTTCCTCGTCGGCCGGATGCTGCTGGACAAGCTGACGTTCAGCCGCGTGGCCCGGTCCCGGGTCGTCGGGCTGCTGCTGCTCGCCGTCGTCGTCCCCACCACCGTGGCCATCCCGCCGATGCTGGTCACCACCACCGTCAACGTGGTCCTGACCCTCGTCGTCATCTCCGACACGATCTCGTGGCGGCGGCATCCCAAGGAGCCGGCGCCCGCGCGCTGACCGCGCCGGCCCGGTGGCCCGCCCGGGCCAGAGCGGACCCCCGGGGGCCAGCGGGTCGGGTAGGTACCTCCGCAGCGGCACCACGACCGTGACACCCAGAGGGAGGCCAGCGTGTTCCGACACGACCGACACCTACAGTTCCAGGCCAAGCCGGAGAAGCCCGACGCCCTGTTCGCCATGAAGCTCCAGGAGGTCCTCGGCGGCCAGTTCGGCGAGATGACCGTGATGATGCAGTACCTCTGGCAGGGGTGGACCTGCCGGGTTCCCGGCAAGTACAAGGACATGATCATGGACATCGGGACCGAGGAGATCGGTCACGTCGAGATGCTCACCACGATGCTCGCCCGCCTGCTCGAGGGCGCCCCCGCCGAGACCACCGAGAAGGCCGTCGCCGCCAACCCGGTGCTCGCCGCCGTGATCGGCGGCATGAACCCGCAGCACGCCATCGTCGGCGGCGGATCGCCACTGCCGCGCGACAGCCAGGGCGTGCCCTGGAACGCCGGCTACATCGTCGCGAGCGGCAACCTGCTCGCCGACTTCCGCTCCAACGTCGCGGCCGAGGCACAGAGCCGGTTGCAGACCAGCCGCGTCATGAACATGACCGACGACCCCGGCGTCAAGGAGATGCTCCGCTTCAACCTCGCCCGCGACACCTACCACCAGCAGCAGTGGTTGCTCGGGATCGAACAGCTCATCGAGGACGGCTTCGTCGAGCACGGCATCGAGAACTCCAACGGCGACATCGAGAACAAGGACCAGAACCACACCTTCTGGAGCTTCACCACGGACAGCCGGGCGGGTGAGGGCCGTTGGGCGCAGGGCCCCAGCCTCATCGGCGGGCCGGACCTGACCTACCAGGCGGAACCCGTGGCGCTCACCGACGACACGGCCCTGCCCCCGCCGCCGGACCCGAAGCTGTACGCGACCTACGACGGGTCGCGAGGGCCCGGCAAGCCCGGCGACGCCGGTGGCGCGCACGCCCAGGGGTTGACCAACGTCGTCCGGAAGGTCAAGGACGCCCTGGACTGATCCGCCGGTCGGCCTCCGCCGCACGGGAGTCGGACGTCGGCGGCTGCCGTGCGTACGGCAGCCGCCGACGCGGCACGCGCCCCCCGCTGGCACTCCTGCCGTCAGAGTGCTAAAACCATGAGGGGAGCGCCGCGGATGCTCGCTGGTCAGCGGCGTGCGGTCAGCGACGGCAGCAGGGGAGGGCGTGATGTCGTTCGCGGTCACGGCGTTGCCGGCGATCGCTGGTCACCGGTGGGTGTGCGTCGAGGGGACGGTGGACGCGAGCACCGCCGGCGACGTGCGGAGCGTGCTGGACGGCGCGCTGCGCCCACCGACGCGGCGGCTGACCATCGACCTGAGCCGGGCACGGGTCACCGATCCGGCCGGCCGGCGGTGCCTCGCGGACATGACGGCCCGCGCCGAGGCCCTCGGCATCGAGACGTCCGTCGTCGACCCCGGGCGCTCGCTGCCCGGCCACGCCGTCGCCACTCCCCCGGAGCCGGCCGCGGCGTCCGCCGAACTGGCCCTGGCCTGAGCCGGCGGGGCGTTCAGCGGACCAGCAACGTGAGCAGCCGGTCCAGTTCGGCTTCCGGGTCCTCGGCGAGCCCCATGTGGACCGCCCCGGCCCGCAGGACCGTGCTGCGCGGGGCGACCATCCACCGGAACCGCTCCCCCAGCGACATCACCCGTGACGCACCGTCCCCGGCGCACGTGGTCTCCCACGACGCCAGCGCCGCCCGGATGCCCTCCAGGTCGGCGTCCGGATCCAGCGCGAGCAGGCGTCCCTCGTGCAGGTGCGTCCGCGCGGCCAGGAAGTCCCTCTGCTGGCAGTAGAGCAGCACCCCGACGTTGATCAGCTCGCCCCGCTCGATCCGGGGAACGGCCTGGATGACCGCGTACTCGTAGGGACTCCTCACGGCAACCACGCCTCCGGCTTCGCGGCCCGCGCCGCCAGATGCTCCCGGTACGCGTCCCGCTCCGCCTCGGGATCGTCGAGCCACTGGTCGGGCACCAGGGCGACGACCTCGTCCAGCAGCGCCCGCGTCAGCCGTGGGGCCAACTCCTCACCAGCCTCCCTCAGCGCCGTCGCGTACGGCTTCAGGGCGTGGTCGTCCCACTGGTACGGGCGGTGCACCACGCTCGCCGCCCGGGCCCAGTTGTGGTGGAAGTACAGCGTGGCGCCGTGGTCGATGAGCCGGAGCCCCCCGTGCCACACGAGCAGGTTCGGGTTCCGCCAGCTCCGGTCCACGTTCTCCACGAACGCGTCGAACACCAGCGTCCGCGAGGCGAGTTCGGCGTCCACCGGATGGGCGACGGGATCGAAGCCGAGTGCCCCCGGCAGGAAGTCCATGCCCAGGTTGTCGCCGGCGCTCGCCTTGATGAGTTCCTGGACCTCCTCGTCCGGCTCGGCGCGCGCCACGACCGGGTCGAGGTGGGCGATGACGAGTTCCGGGACGGGCAGCCCGAGCCGCCGCGCCAACTCACCGGAGATCACCTCGGCGACGAGCGCCCTGGGGCCCTGCCCGGCGCCGCGGAACTTCATCACGTACGTGCCGAGGTCGTCCGCCTCGACGACGCCGGGCAGCGAGCCGCCCTCCCGCAGCGGGGTCACGTAGCGGGTGGCGGACACCTGACGAAGCACGCCCCTCACCCTAGTCACCGCCCGGGCCCGGCGACCGGCGGGCGGCGTCACCGGCCGGACGGCGGGCCGGTCAGGAATCGAGAAGCGTCGGTCGCCGGGTCGTGGCTAGCGTGACCGGCGTGGACGTCCCGCCCGGCAGCCCGCCGGGCACCGCTCGTTCGAAGGAGGTTCCGATGTCCGGGAACGCCTGGGTCCGGCAGATCCACCGCTGGCTGGCCGTCGCCTTCACGGTGACCGTCGTCGCCACCGTCGTCGCCCTGGCGCGGGAGGAGCCCGTCGTCTGGGTGTCCTACGTGCCGCTGCTGCCGCTCGCGCTGCTGCTGGTCACCGGTCTCTACCTGTTCGTGCTGCCGTACGTCGCGAGGCGGCGCGGCCGCCGGGCCGTGCCGCAGAGGTAGCCGGCCCGGCCGGATAGCCTCGCCGGCATGACGCACGAGCGGGAGATCACCGAGCCGGTCGACCTGTGCCTCCCGAGCGGGCGGCTCCGGCCCGACGCCGTGGGGTGGAGCCGCCGCCCGCTGCACCACGCGAACCTGCGGGGCTGGGGCCGGAACAAGCGCTGGGAGTATTGGGGGATCGTCACCCCGACGCACGTCGTCGGCCTGGTCGCCTCGTCGCTGGACTACGCGGGGGTGCACAGCCTCTACGTGCTCGACCGGGCGACGAGGGTCGAGATCGACCGGAACGTGGTCGTCCCGCTCGCCCGGGGCGCCGTGTTCCCGCCGGTCAGCGGGTCCGGCGCCGTGCGGGCCCGCGGCGGCGGGCTGTCGATCGCCGTCGACCAGGGGCCGGTGGAGACCACGATCCGTGCCACCGCGCCCGGGGTCGAGGTCGATCTCGTCGTGCCGCTGCCGGCGGGGCACGAGTCGCTCGGCGTGGTGGTGCCCTGGAGCACCCGCCGGTTCCAGTACACGGTGAAGGACCTCGGCCGCCCGGTGCGCGGCACCCTGCGGGTGGACGGGGTGGAGCACACGCTCGGCGAGGCGGAATCCTTCGCCGTCCTGGACCACGGACGCGGCCGGTGGCCGTACGCGGTCACCTGGAACTGGGCCGCCGGCTGCGGCCCCGGCCGGGCGATCCAGCTCGGTGGACAGTGGACCGACGGGACCGGCTCGACCGAGAACGGGGTCTTCGTCGACGGCCGGCTGCACAAGATCGGCGACGAGCTGCGCTGGGAGTACGACCGCGCCGACTGGCTACGGCCGTGGCGGATCAGCGGCGCGCGCGTCGCGGTGGAGTTCCACCCCTTCCACGAGAAGGTCGCCCGGACCAACCTCGGTGTGCTCGCCAACGAGACCCACCAGTGCTTCGGGCACTTCACCGGCTGGGCGGCGACCGACGACGGCGAGCGCGTCGACCTGGACGGGCTCGTCGGTTGGGCCGAGGAGGCCCGCAACCGCTGGTAGCGCCGTGGGCGGTCAGCCGGCGACGGGAACCACGTAGGGGAAGGAGTCGGAGCGGGCGGCGCGGGAGGTGTCCGACGTGAGCCCGGAGGTCATGCCGGTGTTCAGCACCAGGGAGAACATCACCTCGGGCGCGTTGTCGGCCATGGTGCGGCCGTTGACGGTCGCGAAGCCGAAGTTCGCGGGAGTGCCCACCTCGTAGGGCAGCACGTCGGGGAAGAGTCGGCGGGTGACGCTCCACCCGTACGCCTGCGGGTCGACGGCGGTGCCGTTGGCGGCGACGACCCCGGCGACCGCCTTGGCGATCTCCTCTCCGCCCGAGCGCAGGTCCTCGCAGGGGTGGCGGGTGTTCGCCGGGTGGGTGAAGTCGGTGTCGGTGGGCCAGAAGATCGGCCACATCATCGGATGCCCGGCGCGGTTGATCTGCCGCCAGCCTCCGGCGTCGGTGGCGAGTTTGGTGGCGGCCCAGACGCCGATCCGCGTGCCGTCGCTCAGCATCGCGTCGTCGGAGACCTCGAGCACGATCGAGTCGACGGTGGTGCCGGCGAAGCTGTTCGTCGCCTTCTCCGGCTTCCAGGCCGACCGGTCGAGCTTCGCGCCCTTCGCGACCGCGCCGCTCACGGCGGTCACCAGGCCCAGGTCCACGTAGAACGGGTCGGTGATCCGCCCGGCCCACAGGCGCAGGCCCTCGCCGGCCACCTCCTGCCCGGTGCGCCCCTGCGCGACCTGGGTGCCCGTGGCGGCGTCGTCGCGGGCGTCGTCGCCGGTGAGCGCGTGGACGCGGACGTCCTGCCCCGTCCCGTCGAACTCGCCGAAGGTGACCCGGTAGGTCAGCGCCTCCATCTCCGAGCCGTCGATGTGGATTTTGAACTCGTACCGGGCCTCGTGGTGGAAGCCCGGCTTGATGTCGGCCTTCGTCACGGAGCTGTTCACGTCCATCACGAACACGGTGCCGCGCTCGCCCTCGAACACGAACAGGTCGTCCAGGTAGAGCTGGCCGGTCTGGGCCGCGTGGGGGGTGTCGAGGTGGTGCGACATGGGCTGACTCCCGGGGTCGAGCAGGCGTGAGGACAGCCCGAGACTAGCCGGACAAAGGGTGCATACGAGAGGAGTTCTCCGAGCGTACGCCGATCGGGCGCGCGGCGTCGCGACACCCACCCGCCGGCCTCACCGCGCCCGTCCCCGCGCGGGTACGGTGGCTCGACGTGATCCCACGACGCGACCCCCCAGGTGCCCGCAGGTGACGATCGAGCACGCGACGACGATCCCGACCGACGAGCAGATCCGGGCGCTGCACGAGCGGTACGCGCCGACCGAGGAGGCGTTCGACCTCGTCTACACCCACTGCCGGATCGTCTGCGCCGTCGCGGAACACCTGCTCGACCGGCGTCACGCGCCCGTGGACGTCGACCTGGTGCGCGCGGGATGCCTCCTGCACGACATCGGCGTCTACCGCCTCTACGGCACGGCCGGAGAACTGGATCACGACAACTACGTCCGCCACGGGGTGCTGGGGCACGCGCTGCTCCGGGACCTCGGCCTCCCCGAGGTGGTCGCCCGGTTCTGCTCCCACCACACCGGCGTCGGTATCACCCGTGCCGACGTGCGGCGACAGCGCCTGCCGCTGCCGGTGGGCGACTACACGGCCGACACCGTGGAGGAGCGGCTCGTCATGTACGCCGACAAGTTCCACAGCAAGACGACCCCGCCCACGTTCGTGACGGCGGCGTCGTACGCGGCCGCCGTGCGGCGGTTCGGCGAGGACAAGGTGACGCGGTTCGCGGAACTGGTGGAGACGTTCGGCGAGCCGGACCTCGACCTCCTGTCCCGCCGCTACCGGCAGCCCCTCGTCTGAGCGGCGCGGGTCCTACCGCCCGTCGTCGCCCCGGGCCGGCCCGAGGGAGAAGAAGTCCTCCTCCTCCTGGGCCAGGTGCAGGCGGAGCACGGCGTCCAGCCCGTACAGGGCGGCCAGCAGGTCGGGCACCTCGTCGGGGCGCAGCCGGCCGTCGGCGTGCGCGGCCAGGTGGCCGCCGATCCGGTCGACCAGCCGCGTGATCTCCACGTGCCCGCGGCTCATCGTCGAGGTCGCCTCGTCGCTGCCCAACGGACCGGCCAGTGCCGGGTAGAGCTGCCGCTCCTCACCCGCCGCGTGCGGCAGCACCCGCGCGGTCAGCCGGCGGTGCACCTCGCGCAGCGCCGGTACGCACTCCGGCGCGTCGGGCCTGGTGGCCACCAGGTCGGCGGTGTCGCGGACCTGGGCCAGCACGTCCCGCACGGCGGCGTGCTCACCGGCGTACCGGTCGAGCAGGTCCCGGGTCTCCGGCGGGACGTCACGCCCACGCAGGCCACCGCCGAGGGCCCGCAGCGCGTTGACGATCACCAGCACGTCGATGCCCTCCTGGAGGAACGCGCCGGCCACCGGTGGCAGCCGGCCGGCGGCGGCGGCGACCATCGCGACGACGGCCAGACCCATCCCGACGGTGGCGCTCTGCACCGCGATGCGGCGCGCGTAGCGGGCGATCTCGACGGCGTCGGCGAGCCGGTCCAGCCGGTCCACGGTGAGCACCGCGTCGGCCACCTCGGAGGAGGCCGTGGCCCCGGTGGCGCCCATCGCCACACCGACGTGCGCCTCGGCCAGCGCGGGGGCGTCGTTGACGCCGTCGCCGACCATCACGGTGACCGCCCGACCGGACTCCGCCCGGACGCGGTCGACCTTCTCCCGTGGCGAGCACTGGGCGATGACGTCGTCCACCCCGACGAGCTGCGCCACCTGCCGGGCGGTACGCGGCCGGTCGCCGGTCACCATCACGAGGCGGCGCAGGCCCGCCTCCCGGAGCCGGCGCACGGTACGCCGGGCGTCGGGGCGTACGGGGTCCTCCAGGAGGACCGCGCCGAGCGGGCCGCGGTCGTCGCTGACCCAGACGGTCGAGAGGCCGGCCAGCTCGGCACGCTCGCGCACCCGGCGTGCCCACTCGGGTGGCTCACCGGCGAGCTGGCCCACCCGCACCCGCCGACCCTCCACCCGGCCGGTCACCCCCCGACCCGGCTCCTCGGTGACCTCCGCCGGCTCCGCGAGCCGCAGCCCCCGCTCGCGGGCCTGCCGCACGAGCGCCGCGGCCAGCACGTGCGGGGAGAGCTGCTCGACGGACGCGGCCAGGCGCAGCACGTCGTCCCGATCCCCACCCGGCGCCACCACCGTCTCGGCGGCGCGGGGACGGCCGACGGTGAGCGTGCCGGTCTTGTCCAGCAGCAGGGTGCGGGCCCGGCCGAGCAGTTCCAGCGAACCGCCCTCCCGGACCAGCACCCCGCGCCGGGCCACCCGGGACAACCCGGAGACGATCGCGATCGGGGTGGCCAGCAGCAGCGGGCAGGGGGTGGCCACCACCAGCACCGCCACCGCCCGCAGGAACTGGCCGCTGAGCAGCCAGGCGATCCCCGCCAGTGCCAGCGTGAACGGCACGAACGCGGCGGCGTACCGGTCGGCGAGCCGGACCGTCGGCGCCTTACGGGCGGTGGCCTCCTCGGCCAGCCGGACGATCCCGGCGTACGTGCTCTCCGCCGCGTTCCTCGTCGCCCGCAGCCCGAACCCGGCGCCGGCGTTGACGACGCCGCTGGCGACCTGTTCGCCGGCGGCCCGGTCGACGACCTGCGACTCGCCGGTCACCACCGACTCGTCCAGGGTCGCGGCCTCCTCGACCGTCCCGTCCACCGGCACCACGTCGCCAGGGCCGACCAGCAACCGGTCCCCCACGGACACCCGGTCCAGCGGCACCACCTCGATCCCGCCGGCCGGGGTACGCCGCCGGGCCTGCCGGGGGGCGCGTTCCAGCAGCGCGCGCAGGTCACGGCTGGCCCGGCGCTGCGCGTACCCCTCCAGTGCCTGCCCGGTGCCGACCATCACGGCGATCACCGCGCCGGCCAGGTACTCGCGGACCAGCAGCGTGCCGACCAGCGCCAGCACGGCGATCACGTCCACGCCGAACTGCCGGCGCCACAGCTGGCGCAGCGTCGCCCACGTGGCCGGCACCAGCGCCACCACGGTCACCGCCGCCCAGACCAGCTGCGCGGGCCCCCGCAGCCCGGCCAGCCACAGCCCACCGCCGAGCAGCACGGCCAGCGTGAGCAGGGTCAGCGGTGCCCACTGCCGCCAGTCCACCCGGCGCCCGCGCACCGGCCGCTCCGGCACGCACTCGCGCGGCTCCGCACCCACCTGCGGATCGTCTCAGTCCCCGTGCGGGTCGGCCGGCCAACCGGGCAGATCCCCCGCCCGCGACGCCCGGCGCTGCCGTCCTCCGCCCGGCGGCCCCTCAGCCGGCGCCGACGTACCGGGCGGGACTGACGCCGAGGTGGCGCTTGAAGTGCCGCGTCAGGTGGGACTGGTCGTAGAACCCGGCGGCCGTCGCGGCCAGGGCGGGAGGGTGACCGGCCAGCAGCAGCCGCCGCGCACGCTGGACCCGGCGGCCGGTCAGGTACAGGTGCGGTGGCAGCCCGTACGCCCGGGTGAACACGCGGACCAGGTGGGTCGGGTGGGCGTGCAGCAGCTCGGCGGCCTCGTGCAGGGTGATGCCCGCCTCGGTCCGGGCGTCCAGCAGCTCGCGCAACCGTACGGCGAGGCGGTGCGAGGGCGGCGGCACGGCGGGCGGCGCGTGCCCCCGCAGGTGCCGGTCGAGCCGTTCCAGGACGAACGCGAGGCGGCTCTCCGCCTCGAAGGACTCCCCGGGCCGGGCGAGCGCCTGGTGCAGCTGGTGGACGCGGTGGCGCAGCAGGTGGTCGGACACGTTCGGCCGGTCGACGGCCGCGCCGGCGAGCCCCGCACCGAGGAGCGTCGTGTCCAGGTACAGGACCCGTTTGCGGAAGCCGTGCGCGGTGGCGGCCCGGCCGTCGTGCGGCACGTGCGGCGGCAGCAGGGTGACCGAACGCCGCAGGACGCCGTGCCGGTGCCGGTCGAGGTCGAAGCGGATCGCCCCGTCGTCCACGATCAGCAGCGTCCAGACGTCGTGGGTGTGGGGCGGGTAGGCGTGGTCCACGAAGTGGGCGTGGAACACCTCGGTGATCCCCCGCACCGCCGGCCGCCAGGCACTCACCCGCGTGTCCGCCGCCGGTCCGTGCACGCTAAGAACGTACAAGACCGATCCCGGCCGCGGGAGCAGGCTCGACGTCGTGAACGAACCCATCCGCTTCGACACCAAGATCGCTGTCCTGCTCCGCGACGACCTGGCGACCTGGCAGCGGCTGAACGTCACCGCGTTCCTGGTCAGTGGCATCGCGGGCACGACGCCGGACCTGCTCGGCGAGGAGTACCGGGACGCGGACGACACCCGCTACCTGCCGATGTTCCGCCAGCCGGTCCTGGTCTTCGCCGGCGACCGCGACGTGCTGACCGCCGCGCACGACCGCGCGCTCACCCTCGGCGTACCCCTGTCGATCTTCACGCAGGAGCTGTTCGGCACCGGCAACGACCGCGACAACCGGGCGGCCGTGCGTGCGGTTCCCCGCGACAAGCTCGACCTGGTGGGGCTGGCGCTGCACGGCCCGCGCAAGGCCGTGGACAAGGCGCTCAAGGGGGCCACCCTGCACCGTTGAGCGGTGCGGGGTGGCCCCGGGCGGGCCCCGCGGGCCCGGCGGCACCGGTCCGTCGCGGGCCGCCCGGTCGTGGCGGTCAGCCTGCCGGCAGCACCCGGATCCCCTGTACTGCGAGGTCCCCCGCGTCCCGGAGCGGGTCGAGTCGCAGGCGCAGCAGGTGGGCGGCCT
This sequence comes from Micromonospora globbae, assembly GCF_036184225.1. Taxonomy (NCBI): domain Bacteria; kingdom Bacillati; phylum Actinomycetota; class Actinomycetes; order Micromonosporales; family Micromonosporaceae; genus Micromonospora; species Micromonospora globbae. Next base: position 1,074,796 of record NZ_CP108084.1, on the reverse strand, counting down.
GCGCCGGGATCGGCACCCGGTAGGTGTGCGTGCCGGCGACCGTGTCGAACACGCCGCTGCGCGACTCGGCGAAGCCGCCCTCGGTGGTGGCCCAGAACACCTGGCCGGCCCCCGCGGTCGACGACTGCATGACGATCTCGACGACCGCTCCGCCGGTGAGATCGACGTCGACGGCCGGCCCGACGAGGTACGGGTCACCGCCGGTGGACGAGAACCGCAGCGCGCCGCCCGACACGGTCAGGGGGGTCACCTGGTTGGCCGCCGTCCACCCCTCGGCGTCGCCGTCGGTCTCGAACTCCCACGCGGCGAACGCGTTCGCGACCTGCACCGTGACGGCACGGGTGATCGTCTCGCCGCCCTGGCCCTGGAAGCGCACGGCGAGGTCGTACGACCCCTCGGCCGCGCCGGCCGGCGCCGTCACCCGGACCGGGACGTCCCACGCGACCCGGCGGCCGTCGGACTCCACCGCGACCGGGACGCTGGCCGGGTCCACCGTCCATCCGGCCGGTGCCTCCGTCGTCAGCGTCCCCACCAACCGGTCGGGTGCCACCCCGTCGATCCTGGCCCGGACGGTGCTCGTCGCGCCGGGAAGCACGGTGGTCCGGACCGGGTCCACGGTCAGGTCGTACGACGTGACCTCGGCGCCCCGTTCCAGGTCGAGCGTCACGACGCGCTCGGGCCGCAGGCGCACCGGCCCGAGGAGGCCGGACGCGCGGGCGTTGCCCTGGATCGCGTTGGCCTGCGTGTTGGTGACCGTGACCTCGATCGTGTTGGCGCCGGGCCGCAGCCGGTCGGTGACGTCGACGACGTACGGGCGCGCGTCGACCGGGGTGGGGCGGTCTCCGTTGACCGACACCGAGGCCAGCTCACGGACGTCGCCCAGGTCCAGTTGGACGCGTCGCCGGTCGGCGAGGAAGCCGGCGGGAACGTCGACCTCGCGGGTGTAGACCCCGGAGCCGGAGAACCGGGGATCGAGGTCGGTCCAGCTGCCCAGCGGGCGTTCGACCGTCCGCGCCCCGTCGGCGTCGAACCGGAACGCCCAGTCGCCGTCGAGCGTGATCGGCTCCAGCGGGTCGGTGACGGTGGTCCGCGCGGCGTACTGCCGACCGCCGAGCCGGCCCACGGCGTACAGGGCGCCGGGCTCGTCGGTGACGAGTGTCGCGCGGACGCCGCCGCGCGCGGCGGTCACGGCCGTCACCTCCGCGGCGTTGGTCGCGGTCAGGTGCGGTGTGCGGGCCGCGACGTACGCCCCCGGTCGGAACACCACCCAGGTCGCCTCGTACGGGTCGAGGTCCAGGTCGACGGTGCTCGATCTCGCGCCGGTGCCGTACACCGGCGCGACCCGGCGCTCGCCGGTGTCCGGGTCCCACAGCTCGGGCACGCCGGCCACGTCGAAGTCCGCCGTCGTCCGCACCGCGTCGTCGGTCAGGTTCACCAGCAGGAAGGCGTGGTCGGCGCCGCGCTGCACGTGCCGCACCCGGACGGCCGACGTGGGCGGCGTCAGGGTGACGCCCGCCGTCACGCGCTCGCGGACGACCTCGGCGAGCCGGCTGCGATCCGGCAGGAACACCGCGAGGCCGCCCTTGCGGTGCGTCACCCGCGACTCCCGCGGCGCCTGCGGGTCGGTGCCGAACAACGCCGTCAGCCGCTGGCGGAGCTGCGCGTCCCGGCCCTTCGCCTCGTGCGTCGGGAGGCCGTCGACCGCGACGACGGTGCCGCCGGTGCGCACCACCTTCTCGATGGTGTCGAGCGCCGCCAGCGACAGCACCGTGGTGCGCGGCAGGACGAGCGCCTGCCAGCGCTGGTCGCGGAGCGTCAGGTCACCGTGGTCGACGTCGAGGTCCACACCCAGGTCGGGGTCGCCGGCCAGCGCCAGCTCGTCGAGGTAGTCGAAGTCGAGCTGCGCGTCGAGCAGCGTGTTCGACGTCGCCTTCCACGACGCGTCGACCGGCCCCAGCGCCGGCCCGTTGCCGGCGAACCCCCGCACGTCCCACGGCGTGCCGGTCGCCATGATCGACGAGCTCGGGTAGAGCACGCCGACCGGGTTGACCGGCCGGGCCCCGCGGGCCGGCTCGGTCAGCCGCCCGACGTACGCCGAGTACGCGCCGAAGCGCGGCCAGAACAGGTTCTGGAAGAACTCGCTCGGCGGGGACTCCGACGCCCGCTGCCCGTCGATCGAGTAGTAGAAGGCGTGGTTGTCGATCAGGTCGACTCCCCCGGCCGCCTCCCAGGCGACCGTCCGGCGCATCTCCTCGACGGTGAGGTCCCAGCCGAAGGCGCCGAAGGTCTCGGCCAGGTTGCGGTCGCGGCCGAACAGGTGCGCCACCGAGGAGTTGAGCTTCGGGGTGACGGCGGACGTGTCGAGGCCGCTGATCAGGTCCATCCCGGGCAGGTGGTAGTGGCGCTGCATCTCGAACCAGCTGCCGCCCTCGATCAGCCGGTGGCTGCCGAGGTCCTCCTCGACCAGCGGGTTGGAGATCAGGGCGATGCCGTGCTCCTCGGCCCAGCGGGCGAGCGGCGCGGTGTGCGCCTCGTTGTACCGGTCGGACAGGGCGTCGTGGTACGCGACCCGCACCCGCGTCGTCCGGGCGCCGGTGTCGTACCACAGCGCCGCGAGGTCACGGGTCAGGTCGTAGCCGGCGTTGCGGGTCAGGTAGGCGCGGAAGCCGGGGGTCCAGGCCACCGATCCGCGTGAGTCGGCGCCGCCGCGGCCGTCCGGGAAGTTGTTGTAGAAGCCGGGCTCGTCGTTGAAGATGCCCTGGATCGTGGTGCCGAAGTGGTCACCGACCCGGTCGGCGTACGTCTCGTGGGTGATGTCGATGAACTTCGCGGTGACGTCGGGGTTCAGCATGTCGACGTACGGCTCGTCCGGCTCCAGGTCCGGGTGGTAGTTGAGCAGTGGGCGCTGCACGAGCTGGACGAGGCACCAGTCGCCCTCCGGCGCGGTCCACGTGATCCGCCCGTCTCGCGGGGTCAGCTCCCGCACGGACTCCCCGTCGAGCGCGACGCCGCGCGCCTGGCCGCCGGTCACGCAGGAGCCCTGCCCCGCCTTGCGGTAGGCGAGCGCCGCGACCAGTTCGTCGTCGACCGGGCCGGGCCGGTCCTGCACCGGCACCGGCTGGTCGTACGTGGTGCCGCCGGCCACGTCGGCCGCGATGGGGGTGAGGTACCACGGCACGTAGGTCGGGTCCGCCTCGACGGTGCGCCCGTCCACCGTGCCGCCGCGTACGGTGCGGCCGCCGGCGAAGCCGCTCGGCCAGTTGAGGTCGTCGTACAGCCAGGCCTTCATGCCGCGCCGGGCCGCCTGCTCGACGGCGTACTCCACCTTGTCGAAGTAGTCCGTGGACAGGTAGTAGTCGTTCTCCGTCACCCCGAACTCGCCGCCGAGGCCCTGGCGGGGGTGGATGAAGAACTCCTCCACGCCGCCGGCCCGCATCTCGTCGAGCTGGCGGGCGAGCTCGGCCTCGGTGAGTTCGCCGTTCCAGAACCAGAACGCGTGGGGTCGGCTGGTGCTCGGCGGAGCGGTGAACGCGGCCGGGTCGAGCCGGCCGGTGCGGGCGTCCCACTCCGGCTGCGCCGCGGTGCCGGGGCGCTGGGCGAGCGCGGGCTGCGGCGCGGCGACGAGCAACGCCGCCGTGGCCAGCCCGACGGCGAGCCGCCGCATCCGTCGCGCGGTCATGAGTCGCTCCCCTCGGTGAACCGGTAGCTGCCCGAACCGACCTCGACGCGCAGGACGTCGCCGTCGCGCGCGACCGCGCGCACGCCCGGCGCGCCGGCCACCGGCCGCCCGCCCTCCCGGACGGCCGCGTCGGCGGGGATCTCGATCGTGGCGGTCGTGTTGACCGGCACGGTGACCTCCAGGGTGAGATCGCCGTGGCGCAGCGACCACGCGGAGGTGATCGTGCCGTAGGCGCTCTCGTACGAGGCCCGCGCCGAGGTCAGCCCGCCTCCGGGCTGCGGCGCCACGCGGAAGTGCGCGTACCCGGGGCTGGCCGGGTCCGGCTGGATGCCGGCGATCGTGCGGTACATCCAGTTGCCGACCGCGCCGTAGGCGTAGTGGTTGAACGAGTTCATGCCGACGTCGCCGAAGCTGCCGTCCGGCATGATCGAGTTCCACCGCTCCCAGATGGTGGTGGCGCCCTTGTCGATCTCGTAGCCCCAGGACGGGTAGCTGCGCTGGTTGACGAGCCGGTACGCGACGTCCGTGTGGCCGGTCGCGGTGAGCACCGGCAGCAGGTCCGGCGTCCCGAGGAACCCGGTGGCCAGGTGCCAGTCGTGCCGTTCGAGGTTGGCCACCAGGTGGTCGGCGGCCTCGTCGACCAGGTCGTCGGGGATCAGCCCGAACGACAGCGCGATCACGTAGCCGGCCTGCGCGTCGCCGGGGAGCCGGCCGTCGGCGCCGACGTACCGGGCCACGAACGCGTCGGTGACCGCGTCGGCCAGCGCCGCGTACTCCTGGGCGTCGGCCGTGCGACCGATCGCGGCGGCCATCTGCGACAGCAGCCGGGTCACGTGCGCGAAGTACGCGGTGCCGATGAGGTCGCGGGGGGTGTTGTCGTCGAGGTTCAGCCAGTCGCCGTACCCGGCGTCGGGCCGGATGTAGCCGTCGCTGTTCGCCTCGAGGTAGTCGATCCACGCGGCCATCGCGTCGTAGTTCTCCTCGATGACCTCGGTGTCGCCGTACGTCTGCCAGACGGTGTACGGCACCGTCACGCCGGCGTCCCCCCAGCCGGCGTTGCCGCCGCCCACGACCGGGACGTACGGCGCCACGTCGGTGAACGCGCCGTCGGCGCGCTGCGCGTCGCGCAGGTCCCGCAGCCACTTGTCACCGAGGAACGTCGACACGTCCATGTTGAACGCCGCCGTCGGTGCGAACACGTTGATGTCGCCGGTCCAGCCCATCCGCTCGTCGCGCTGCGGGCAGTCGGTCGGGACGCTCAGGAAGTTGCCGCGCTGCGACCAGACGATGTTGCTCTGCAACTGGTTGAGCATCGGGCTGGAGGTCCGCAGGGAGCCGGTCACCGGCGTGTCCGTGCCGATCACCTGGCCCACCACGTCGTCGGGACGTGGCTGTCCCGGATAGCCGGTGACCTCGACGTACCGGAACCCGTGGAAGGTGAACACCGGGTCGACCGTCTCGATGTCGGCGCCTGAGGCCGTGTAGTGGTCGGTGGCCTTGGCCGAGCGCAGGTTGGCGGTGTAGAGCGTGCCGTCCGGGTTCACCTCTTCGCCGTAGCGGATCGTCAACCGCTGCCCCGGCTCCGCGCCGCGGACGCGGACGCGCGCGGTGCCGACCATGTTCTGGCCCAGGTCGAAGACGTACGTGCCCGGTCGGGGCTGCGTCATCCGCCGCGTCGGCAGCTCCTGCGTCACCCGCACCGGCGGGTCGGCCTGCGCGACGAGTTCGGCGGTCACGCCGGTCTTCTCGACGGCCCGCTCCCAGCCGCTGTCGTCGTAGCCGGGGCGGCTCCACCCCGGGGTCTCCTCGCGCGCGTCGTAGTCCTCGCCGTCGAGCATGTCCGAGGACCGGATCGGCCCCCGCGTGCCGCGCCACGAGGTGTCCGTCACCACGGTCTGGGTCGACCCGTTCCGGTACGTGATCTCCAACTGGCCGAGCACACCCGGCAGGTCGCCGTAGAGGTTGGGGCCGTAGATCGCGACCCGGCCCGCGTACCAGCCGGTCGACAGACGTACGCCGATGGCGTTGTCGCCGGCGCGGAGCAGCCGGGTGACGTCGTACGTCTGGTACTGCACGCGCTTGGTGTAGTCCGTCCACCCGGGCGCGAAGCGGTCCCGGCTGACCATGCTGCCGTTGAGCCGCACGTCGTAGACGCCGAGCGCCGTGACGTACAGCCGCGCGCGGACGACGTCGCGGCCCGCCCGGAACTCCTTGCGCAGCTGGGACGTGCGCTCGTCCTGCACCTCGACGGTCGGGCTCCACCGCACCGTACGGTCGCCGGCGACCGGCTGTCCGTCGGCGTACGCGCTCCCGTGCTCGTACACGTCGCCGGTGTGGCTCCACCACCCGGCCGTGCCGTCGAGGTCGGACATCTCCAGGTAGTAGGTCCCCGGCTCGGCCGGCCGGTCGAGCCGCACCTCGCCCCAGGCGTTGTCGGGGTGGTCGACCAGGCGTCGGGTCGCGAGCACCTCGCCGCTCGGGCCGTCCCGGCGCAGGGTCACCGTGAAGTCGGAGTCGGCGGTGTTCCACGTCGGCATGCGTCCGGCGGCCGCGTCGAAGGGCCGGTCGGCGGTGAACGTCTGCCCCAGCGTGTGTCCGGACCGCAGCGAGGCCGGGTGGTCCTGCTCGGCGCTCTCGGTCGGCAGCCACGTGGCGACGTCCCGGGCGATCCAGTCCGCCGACCAGTCGGACTCCTCCAGCAGGCCGGTCTCGAACCACGCCACCGGCGCCGGGCCGGCCGCACGGCCGGCGGCGTCCCACACCCGGACGGTCCAGTAGTAGCGGCTGCGCGAGCGCAGCTCAGGGCCGCGGTACGCCACCTGGGTGGAGTCGCGGGCCTCGACCCGGCCGCTGTCCCACACGTCGGGCCGACCCGCGTGGAGCCGGCTCGGGTTCGAGGCCACCAGGAGCCGGTAGGCGCCCTGCGCCTGCCCGCGGCGCGTGGCCTGCAACAGCCAGCCGAACCGCGGCGTCGGGTCGTCGATGCCGAGCGGATCGTGCTGGCCGTTCGTGGTCAGCTGTCGTACGTGCAGGTCCCTGCGGGCGGACGCGGAGGCGGACGCCGGCGCGCCGGCGGCGCCCACCGTGCCGACGAGGCACAGGGCGACAGCGGCGGCGAGGGTGGCGAGTTTCCGGGGCAAGACGGGCTCCTGGGCGAGTGGTCGGTCCGCCCAGGAGATCGGACATCGATCCCGATGGTCAACGATCTGACCGGATCCGGCCACGCACGGCGGCGGGTCGAGGGGGTGGCGAGGCGGCCCGGAGGCACCATCACCATCGATGAAGAATTTTGACGAGTCGACCAACAATCTTGAAACTGCTTTTCCTGCCCGGCTACCCTCCGGGAAGTGATCCACCGTCCACCTTGGAGGTACGGAGCATGCGCAAGCTGATGTCGGCGCTCGGAGCGGGAGCCCTGCTGACGGCCGGGCTGTTCGTCGGCGCCGCACCCGCACAGGCCGCCGCCTGCACCCTGGTGCAGTCCGAGATCTACAACGGGGCCAACATCATCGCCTGGTCACAGGGCCTGGAGGGCTGCGCCGGCGACGTCTACTGGGAGATCCAGTCCGGCGACAGCGGCACCTGGCAGGTCGCGGACAGCGGCACCACCTACTACGACAACGAGGTCACGAGCTACTACGGCGACGTCGACCTGCCGTGCTACCTGCGGGTCTACGCGAAGTTCGGCACGCAGGAGAAGCTGACCCAGCCCGCGCGCAACAACAACTGCGGCGGCTGATCCCGCAACGCCGGGCGGGGCGGCCCACCGTCCCGCCCGGCGGCCCGCACCGCCCCCTCCCGATGGTCACCGAGGGGCCGCGCTCACCGGGGCGTCCAGCCCGGACCGTTGACGGTGGATCGGCTCTGCTCTAAGGTCGCCCATTAACGGTCCTGTCCGTAATCTCTGGCGGCCGTAGGAGTCCTCGGGAACGATCACTCGGGAGGATGCACGATGTCGGGAAGTCTCTCGCGGCGGGCGGTCCTCGCCGGCGTCGGGGCGGTAGCGGCCGGAGCCGTATTGCCACGGGCGGCTCAGGCCGCATCCGGTGACCCCCTCGCCGAGCCGCTCGGGGTGGCGATCAGCGATCTCGGCCCCGCCTCCCAGGTGCTCAACTTCGGCAACGGCGTGCGGGTCGGCAACGAGATCTGGTTCGCCACCCGCCAGATCCTGCCGACCCGGGTCGCCGCGTACGACCTGACCGAGCGCCGGATCACCAAGACCGCGCTCATCCCCGGCGTCCCCGGCATCTGGGGCATCGACGCCGTCGGCACCGACGTCTTCGTCTCCTCGTACTCCCCCGGGCTGCTGTTCCGGGTGGACACCCGCACCCTCGACGTGACCCAGGTGCTCGACCTCCGGCAGGAGGTCGGCTGGAACACCAAGGCCTCGCCCGACGGCAGGATCTTCGTCGGCACCTACCCCTCGGCGCGGCTGTGGGAGTACGACCCGGCGACCGGCCGTGCCACCGACCACGGCCGGATGGACCCCGACGACACCTACGTCCGCGACCTGGTGGCCACCGACACCACCGTCTACTGCGGCATCGGATCGCACGCCGGGCTTGTCGCCTACGACCGGGCCACCGGCACCCGCACCGACATCCTCCCGGCCGAACTGCGCGACCGCACCTTCGGCGCCGTCTGCCACCTCGCCGGCGACCACCTCGTGGTCGGCATCTCGCCCACCGCCGAGATCCTCGTGATCGACACCCGCGACACCAGCCGCTACCAGATCCTCAAGACCCCCGACGACTCGTTCGTCGTCGGCATCACCAGCCGGGACGACGAGGTCTTCTACACCACCCGCCCGAGCGGGTCGCTCTACCGCTTCCGCCTCGGCGACAGCACGCCCACCCTGGTCGGGGTGCCGGTCGCGGAGGCGTCGAACGTACGGCTCGGCTTCCTCGACGACGGCCGCCTCTGGGCGGTCCAGAGCGCCGGCGGCATCCTCTACGACCTGGACACGCGCACCACGGAAGCGCTGGACATGAGCTCCCCCGACCTCGCCCCGACCCCGGAGCGGCCGATGTCGCTGTGCCACGCCGGGGACCGGATCGTCGTCGGCGGCACCCTCGGCGTGCAGGTCGTCTCCACCGAGGTCACCCCCGCGTTCCCGACCTTCCGGGTGCCCTTCGGCGGCGAGGCCAAGGACATGGAGGCGCACGGCGGAGTCGTGCACATGGGCGTCTACACCCTGGCCCGCTACCTCACCATGCCCGCCGACGGACGGGCGGTGACGGAGGTGGCGCGGGTCGACGCCGCCCAGGAGCAGACCCGCCCGACGTCGGTGACCGTGGACCCACGCCGGGGCCTGGTCCTCATGTCCACCGAGCCGGACTACGGCCGCTGGGAGGGCGCCCTCAACATCTGGGACGGCCAGCGGTTCCGCAGTTGGCGGGGCATCCTGCCGGACCAGACCGTGCAGTCCGTCTGCCCCGACCCGCACGGCGTCTTCCTCGGCGGCAGCATCGTCAACGGCTACGGCACCACACCGACGACGACCCGGGCGAAACTCGCGTACTTCGACTACCGGACCGAGCGGCTGGCCTGGCTCGTCGAGCCGACCGAGGGCGGCGTGATCGTCGACCTCAAGCTCATCGGCCGGGTGCTGGTCGGCATGACCCGCGACGGCGAGCTGTTCGCCCTGGATCCGCGTACCCGCGAGGTGCTCTGGCGCGTCGACGTCGGCGCGGTCGGCGGGAAGCTGGCCGTGATCGACGACCGGGTCTTCGGCACCGACGGCGGCCGGCTGTGGACGGTCCGGGTCACCCGGCACGAACCGACGCCGAGCGTGCTCGCCGACGGGCTCAACCAGTCCTGGTTCGGTACGCCCGAAGTGGTCACCGACGGGGCGCGGACCCTCTTCACCACCCGGGGCCTCAACCTGATCCGGGTCGACCTGAGCTGACCGGGGCCGCCCGGGCGCGCCGCAGGACAGGGGTGCGGCGCGTCCGGGACACCGGTCGGCGGGCCCGCCGGCGCCGACCGGGCGGGACGGCGCCACCGGGTCACCGTCCCGGGGCCGGCTCAGTTCCAGTTGTCGATCCTCACATCGCGTGGCGCCATCTCCGCGTCCCCCTCTACCGCTGACTCTTCGTGGGCTCGTCGTCCGTGTCCCGGCCGCGTTGGATCGTCTCCGCGATGCGCTTGATCCGGCGAAGACGGGCGTCCCAGGCCGCGCCGACGTCCGCGAGCTGGGCGACGGCCCGGGCCAACTGGGCCTCGTCGACGCGGAACTGCTTCTCGCGGCCGGCCGCGGTGGCGCGCACCAGGCCGACCCGGTCGAGGACGAGGAGATGCTTCGCCACGGCCTGGCGGGTCACCGGCAGGTGCTCGCTCAGGCTGGTCGCCGTCCCACTGCCGTCGCTCAGCAGCAGGTCGAGCATCCGGCGCCGGATCGGGTCGCCGACGGCCGACCAGAGGTCGTCGTCCACCGTGACGCTCATGCGGTGGCCGCTTCGACCTTGGCGGCGTACGCCGGCAGGCGCGGCAGGAAGTGGTCCCAGCCGCTGACGTGTGCCTCGTACTCGGTGGCGACCTTCGCCTCGTCCCAGCCGCGTTCGCGGAAGCCGCTCTCGGTCATCCGCAGGAGCGTCCCGGTCCCGGTGGGCTGGAGCTCGAAGACGACCAGGAACGAGTTGCCCGGCGCCGCCCGTTGCCCCTCCTCGTGGGTCCACCGGAAGGAGAAGAGCCGCGGCGGCACGGCGTCGACGACGGTGAACTGCACCCAGGCCCCGCCCCGCGCCGGGTCCCCGAAGCGGATCCGCCCCGCTCCCCCGGGCACGGCCGGGTACTCCGCCTCGTCGGGCCACCACTCGCGCAGGTGCTCCGGACTGCTCACCACGTCGAAGACGACCTCGGGTGAGGCGTCGACGTGAATCTCGCGTTCGATCGTTCCGAACTCCATGCTCGCCACCTTTCGCAACCTTTGGTTGCGCATCACGCTAACGGAGTCACCCAGGATGCGCAACCATTGGTTGCGTGACGGCGTGCGGAAGGCGGACCCACGCCGGCCCGCGATAGCGTCGCGCCCATGACGTCCCCCACGGACGATGTCCGGTTGTGCTGCCTGCTGTGGGCCCACCCGGGGCGCGCGGACGCCCTGCACGAGTACGAGGATCGCGTCCTGCCCTGGATCGTCGAGCACGGCGGCGAGGTCGTGCACCGCGCCTTCGCCGACGGCGCCGACGGACGACCCGACGAGATCCAGCTGTACCGCTTCCCGCACCAGGCGGCCCTCGACGCCTACCTGCGCGACGAGCGCCGGGTCGCCCTGACGGCGGAACGCGATGCCGCGGTCGCCCGTACCGAACTCTTCCCGGTGCGTTTCTGAGCCCTCTCGGCCGGCGCCGCCCGGGCCGTTCCGCCGCCGTCGGCGTGGCCCGCCACCGTCGGCGACGCCCGGTCCGGCCGGAAGCCGGCGGCGTCCGCGACGCCGACCCCGGGCACGCGCGCGTCAGCGCAGCCCGCGCATGAGGTTGTCGACCAGCGTCCGGGCGAACTCCTCGGTGAGGGGCTGGTCGGGGATGAGCAACCGGTGGTAGCAGGCCCCCCAGAGCTGGTCGACGACGGACTCGGGGTCGATGTCGGCGCGGAGCTGCCCCCGGGCCACGGCCCGGTTGATGGCCTCCACGGCGAGCGCGCGGCGTGGCGCCGAGTAGCGCTGGCGGTAGGCGGCGGCCAGATCGGGGTCGGTCTGGGCCTGCGCGATGAGCTGGCTGATGACCCGCCCGGCGGGTGTGTCGTTCATCAGATGGACGAAGGCCACGAGCTGGCTGGTCAGGTCGGCCACGACGTCACCGGTGTCGTGGAAGGCCAGCGTGGGCCCGACGACGGTGAAGTAGCCGTCCAGGGCCAGCGCGCCCTTGGAGGGCCACCACTTGTAGATGGTCATGCGGCTGGCACCGGCCTGGGCCGCGACCTTCTCGATGGTGAAGCCCGCCATGCCCTCGGCGAGCAGGAGCTTCCCCGCGGCAGCGAGGATCTCCGCCCGCACCTGGTCGGCGGGGCGTCGCCCGCGCCCTCGGCGAAGTGGCGGGCCGGCATCGGGGGTGAGCTGGCTCACGGAGCCTCCAATTATATGGACACTGTGTCTCCGGGCTGGTTATATGGACACAGCGTACACAAGAGCTGAGGCAGAGGAGAAATCCATGAACTCGAACAACGCGCCGCGGGTCGCGATCGTCACCGGAGGGTCGCGGGGCATCGGCCGGCAGGTCGTCGAACGCCTCGCCGCCGACGGGTACGCGGTGGTCGTCAACTACCGCGGCAACGAGACCGAGGCGCAGGCCGCCGTGGAAGCCGCCCGGGCGGCCGGCGGCAGCGCCATCGCGGTGGCGGCCGACGTCGCCGACGAGACGGCCGTGGCGGCGCTCTTCGACGCCGCCGAGCGGGAGTACGGCGGCGTCGACGTCGTGGTCCACGCCGCCGGCATGATGACCCTCGCCCCGCTGGCCGACCTCGCCCTCGACGACCTCGACCGCATGCTGCGGGTCAACGTCCGCGGCACCTTCGCCGTCGACCAGCAGGCCGCCCGGCGCGTACGCCGCGGTGGGGCCATCATCAACTTCTCCAGCTCGCTGACCCGCTTCGCCCGCCCCGGCTACAGCGCCTACGCCGCCAGCAAGGGGGCCGTCTCCGCGATCACCCTCATCCTCGCCCGCGAGCTGCGCGGCCGGGACGTCACCGTCAACGCGGTCGCCCCCGGCCCCACGGCCACCGCCCTCTTCCTGCAGGGCAAGGACGAGCAGACCCTCGCCCGCATGGCCGCCGAGCCGCCGCTGGAGCGCATCGGCACCCCCGAGGACATCGCCGAGCTCGTCGCCTTCCTCGCCGGCCCCGGCCGGTGGGTCAACGGCCAGGTCCTCTACGCCAACGGTGGCGCCATCTGACCTCCACCGGCGACACGACAGCCGGCCCCGTCCCCCTCCGAGTGCCCCGGCGCACCCGCCGACAGAAGGAACAACCATGACCAACCCCTCGCACGACCCGAAGGTGATCGTCATCAGCGGCGCCTCCAGCGGCTTCGGCGCCCTCACCGCCCGCGCCCTGGCCCGCGCCGGGCACACCGTCTACGCCGGCATCCGTGACACCGGCGGCCGGAACGCCCCCCGCGTCGCCGAGGCGCGGGCGTACGCCGCCGAGTTCGGTGTCGACCTGCGGACCGTCGAACTCGACGTCCGCTCCGACGAGTCCGTCACGGCGGCGATCGGTGTCGTCCTCGCCGACGCCGGCCGAATCGACGTGGTGGTGCACAACGCGGGACACATGGTCACCGGTCCGGCCGAGGCGTTCACCCCGGAACAGCTCGCGGACCTGTACGACACCAACGTGCTCGGCACCCAACGGATCAACCGGGCGGTCCTGCCGTACCTGCGCGATCGGCAGGAGGGGCTGCTCGTCTGGGTGGGCAGCTCCAGCACCCGCGGCGGCACCCCGCCCTACCTCGCGCCGTACTTCGCCGCCAAGGCGGCGATGGACTCCCTCGCGGTGAGCTACGCCGCCGAACTGGCACGCTTCAACATCGACACGTCGATCATCGTGCCCGGCGCGTTCACCCACGGCACCAACCATTTCGCCAACAGCGGCCACCCGGCCGACCAGGCGGTCGTGGCCGCGTACGACACGCGGTACCCCGGCCTCATGGACCAGGTCGGCAGGAGCCTCGCCGAGCTGGAGCCCGCGGACGCCGACGTGGCCGACGTGGCCCGGGCCATCGTGCGGGTGGTCGACACGCCGGCGGGCAGGCGGCCCTTCCGGGTGCACATCGACCCCGCCGACGACGGCGCCGAGGTCGTCAACGCGGTCGGCGACCGGATCCGGACGGAGTTCCTGCGCCGGATCGGCCTGGCGGACCTGCTCACCCCCCACGTCCCCGCCGCCTGAGCGTCACCGGGGGCGGCGCGGTGCCGAGGAGAGCCGGGACCGCAACGCCCCCGTGGCCGGCGGCGGTCCCACGGGGGCGCCTGTTCGCCGGATCACACGCGGGGGTGACCTGTCACAGCCCGCACGGCTGGCCGGTCTTCCCGGGTGAGAGTGAATCTCATCCGACACCGCGAAAGGTCACCACCATGAAGATCGCTGTCATCGGCGGTACGGGGCTCATCGGGTCGCAGGTCGTCAGGCTCCTCAACGGGAGCGGGCACGAGGCGACGCCGCACTCCCCGTCCACCGGTGTCGACCTGCTCACCGGCCAGGGCGTGCCCGAGGCGCTGACGGGGGCCGACGTCGTCGTCAACCTGACGAACTCGCCGACGTTCGACGAGGCGTCGCCCGCGTACTTCCGCACGACGATGGACACCATGCTCACGGCCGCGGCGCAGGCCGGCGTCGGCCACGCGGTGATCCTGTCGATCGTCGGCGTCGACCAGGTGCCGGACCTCGCCTACTACCGCGCCAAGGTGCTCCAGGAGGACATCCTCAAGGCCGGCCCCGTGCCGTACTCGATCGTCCGCGCCACGCAGTTCTTCGAGTTCGTCGACGCGGTGCTGTCCTGGACCGCCGACGAGAACACCGTCCGCCTGCCCGCCACCCGGGTCCAGCCGATGGCCTCGGCCGACGTCGCCCGGGCCGTGGCCGACGTGAGCGTCGGCGCGCCGCTGCGGGGCATCCGCAACGTCGCCGGTCCCGAGGTCTTCCCGCTCGACGAGCTGGGCCGGATCACCCTCGCCGCGCGCGGCGACCGGCGCACCGTCGTCACCGACGACAGCGCCGGGATGTTCGCCGCCGCCCCGCGGGACGCGCTCGTCGCCCCGGAGGACGCCGTCATCGCCGGGACCTCCTACCGGGAGTGGCTCGCGCGCTGACCCGGCCGGGCCCGCACGGCACGCGTCGTGCGGGCCCGCCGCGTCCGGCACGTCCTGCCTCCCGTGACGTGGCGGGTCAGGCCGCAGCGGGCACCGCGGCGTTCTTCTCCGGGTTCACCATCCACAGCACGTGGTCGATGCCCTCGGTCGAGGCGCTGACCGTCAGGAGCCCGTACACCTCGCCGCCGCGCCACAGCACGGCCGAGGTGCGGCCGTTCGTGCTGGCCCACCGCACCTCGACGCCGTCCCAGAACCAGCGGATCGCCGCCAGGTACTTCGCCACCCGCGCCACGCCCACCAGCCGGCGGCGCGAGACGCCCACCCTGCCGTTGCCGTCGGCGATGTTGGTCACGTCCGCCGCGAAGAGCCGCTCCAACTCGGCGAGGTCGCCGGAGCGGGCGGCCGCGACGAACGTGGCGAGCAGTTCCCTCTGCGCGGCCGGGCTCACCGGCGTACGCCGCTGTTCCGTCATGTGGCGGCGCGCCCGGCTGACCAGCTGGCGCACCGCCGGTTCGGTGGACCGCAGGATGTCGGCGATCCGCGCGTACGGGTAGTCGAACGCCTCCCGCAGGACGTACGCGGCGCGCTCGTGGGGCGTGAGCCGCTCCATGAGCAGCAGCGCCGCGAACTCCAGGGCCTCGTCGCGCTCGGCGCCCAGGTAGGGGTCCGCGCCCGTGTCGACGGGTTCCGGCAGCCACGGTCCGACGTACGTCTCACGCCGCACCCGCGCCGACCGCAGCGCGTTGATGGCCAGGCGGGTGGTCGTGGTCGCCAGGAACGCGGCCGGGTTGACGACCGCCGTCCGGTCGGTCGCCTGCCACCGCAGCCACACCTCCTGCACGAGGTCCTCGGCCTCGGCGGCGCTGCTGAGCATGCGGTACGCGATCCCGAACAGGCGTGGCCGCAGGCTCGTGAAGACCTCCGCGGCCTCCGTGAGGTCGCCCGCGCCGTCCCGCGCGCGATCCGCAGCGGATTCCTCCATCGCCCCCCCGTCCGACCCCGTCGCGCCTGCCGTCACGTCCGCCCGCGGCGCCCCGCCGCCCGGCGACCCGCCGCGGACTCAGCCGCCGGTGGAGCCGGTGGAGCCGGTGGCCTCGACGATCGACACGGGAGTGCCCAGCTCGACGGTGCGGGAGACGGTGCAGAGCCGATCGTGCGACTGCTGCAGGGACCGGGGCAGCGCCTCGCGCGCCCGGTCGCCGTCCGCGCCCTCGGGGAACGCCACGGTGAACGTGACCGTGAGGTTCGTCATCCGGTTGCCCCCGGTCTCGTCCCGGATCTTGTCACCGGTGACCTCGACGGAGAACCGGGTCGGCTCGGCGCGGCGACTGGTGATGTGATCCACGTCGATCGCCGTGCAGCCCCCGATGGCCGCCAGCAGCAGCTCCACCGGGGTGAAGCTGCCGTCCTCGCCCGCGCCCATCGACACGGAGCCGCCGCGGACGTTCCGCACGACGTAGTTCCCCAGGCTGGTGCGCTCGATCTCCACCGAACGGAGCGTGTCCTCACTCATGACAGGCACGCTACCCGGACGATCCGATGCCCGAGACACCGCGACCGGCGAGGGTCGGACCGGCCCGGGGGGACGCGCCCGCCGGCCCCCTTGGCGTACGCTGACGCTCGACTACTACAGCCCGTCGTTCTCGAACCGGGCCACGGAGGTGTCAGGGTGACCGACGACGACGCGGACGTCACGGCGTGGGCCCTCGCTGCCGGCAGGGGTGACCGGGAGGCGTGCGCCCGGTTCGTCCGGGCGACCCAGCAGCGCGTCCACCGGTTCCTGTCGGCGCTGGTCCCCCCGTCGGAGGCGACCGACCTGACGCAGGAGACGTACCTGCGGGCGGTGCGGTCGCTGCCGTCGTTCGCGGCGCGGTCGTCGGCGGTGACGTGGCTGCTCGCCATCGCGCGGCGGGTCGCCGTCGACCACGTCCGCGCGGCCACGTCCCGGCCGCGCACCGTGCCGATGGCCG
Source organism: Micromonospora globbae (assembly GCF_036184225.1). Taxonomy (NCBI): domain Bacteria; kingdom Bacillati; phylum Actinomycetota; class Actinomycetes; order Micromonosporales; family Micromonosporaceae; genus Micromonospora; species Micromonospora globbae. The sequence goes on along the minus strand of NZ_CP108084.1, from coordinate 1,058,342 downwards.
ACGAGTACGACGTCCCGGACGCCCAGCGGGAGGGGTTCGACCGGGAGGTCGTGCTGGAGCAGCTCATCGCGGCGTTGCCGGCGGACCGGCGGGAGGCGTTCGTGGCGACCCAGATCCTCGGGCTGTCCTACGCTGAGGCGGCACAGGTGTGCGACTGCCCCGTCGGCACCATCCGCTCCCGCGTCGCCCGGGCCCGTGAGGATCTGGTCGCCGCCGTGAACGGCCGATCGGTGTCGCACCGGCGGGCACCGGGCAGCGCCGCGGGCTGAAGCGCCGCTGACCTGCGCCTATTTCCACTCCCCCGGGAACCAGGAGGGCCCGCTGACCGACTACCGGTACATGGGGTGCGAGCAGTGGCGTGAAATCCTGTCGGCGCAACTCGACGGCGAGGCGACCGCCGCCGAGCAGGCCGGAGTCGAGAGCCACCTCGACGGATGCGCCGGCTGCCGTGAGTGGCTGGACCGGGCCGCGGCGGTGACGCGCCGTTCCCGGCTGACCCTCACCGGTCAGGGCCCCGACCTCACCGCCGAGATCCTCGCCGCGCTGCCGGCGCCCGCCCCCCGTCGTCGTGGCCTGCGGGCGCACGTCGTGTTGACGCTGCGGGGGCTGCTGGGGCTGATCGGCGCCCTCCAACTGGTGCTGGGGCTGGCGCAGGTCGGCCGGAGCCCGGCCGCCGGGCACGACCATTCCGGCGGGCTGATGTCGGGGCACCTCTGGCACGAGTCGGCGGCGTGGAACATCGCCGTCGGCGCCGGATTCCTGTTCGTGGCGGCTCGGCGTACCCGGCCGACCGGGCTGGTGCCGATGTTGAGCGCGTTCGTGGGCACGCTCGTCCTGCTGTCGATCAACGACCTGCTCCTCGGCCGGGTCGACGTCACCCGCCTGGTGAGCCACGGTTTCCTGCTCAGCGGCTACCTGGTGGTCGTCGCGCTGTCCCGGCCGCGCCGGCAGCCGGACGACCCGCGGACGGGCGATCGCGGTGACCGGCCAGGCTGGCGGCTGCGGGTCGACGAGACGTCGGAGCAGCCCTCGGCACCGCTGCGGCTCGCCCCGCCGTACCCCGGTGAGGCGCGCACCCGCGACTCGCGGGCCGCCTGAGCCGCAGCGGCGCGGGACTCACCGGGCGGGAACGACCGGGGACCGCACCACCGGTGCGGCCCCCGGGCTGGTGTCACTTGGCGAGGAAGGCCAGCAGCGCTTCGTTGACCTCGGCGGCGTGCGTCCAGAGCAGACCGTGCGGGGCACCGGGGATCTCCACGTACTCGGCCTGCGGCAGCCGCTTGTGGAACTCCCGGGCGGTGGCGTCGATCGGCAGGATGTTGTCCGCGGTGCCGTGCAGGATCAGCGCCGGCACGTCGATCTTGTCGATGTCGGCCCGGAAGTCGGTGACCCACGTCGGCACGGCGGCGCTCGAGGCGTACCAGGAGGCGCCGGCGGCCACGTTCCAGCTGTTGCGCAGGGCTTCCTCCGAGAGCCGGCTGCCCAGGTTCTCGTCCGTGTTGTAGAAGTCGCGGTAGAAGTTTGTGAAGTAGGCGTACCGGTCGGCGGTGACGGCGGCGAGGATGCCGTCGAAGACCTCCTGCGGCACGCCGGTCGGGTTGTCCTCGGTCTTGAGCAGGAACGGCTCCAGCGAGGCGAGGAAGGCTGCCTTCGCGATGCGGGCCGAGCCGTACCGGCTGAGGTAGCGGGCGACCTCGCCGGTACCCATGCTGAAGCCCACGAGCACGACGTCGTTCAGGTCGAGCGTCTCCAGCAGGGTGTTCAGGTCGGCGGCGAAGGTGTCGTAGTCGTAGCCGACGGTCGGCTGGCTGGACTGGCCGAAGCCCCGCCGGTCGTAGGTGATGACGCGGTAGCCGGCGTCGAGCAGGACCGCGCTCTGCTTCTCCCAGGAGTGCCCGTCGAGGGGGTAGCCGTGGATGAGCACGACCGGCTGTCCCTGGCCGTGGTCCTCGTAGTAGAGGTCGATGCTGGTGCTGTTCTCGGTCCCGACAGTGATGTACGGCATGACGCCCTCCCGTGGCAGGTGCAGAGAACGCCCGTTCTCCGCTTCCGTGACGTAGCCTAGAGAACGGACGTTCTCAGCGCCAGTCCCCCGCGCTCTCCGCGCCGTGAGCGTCGTCACCCCCAGCCGCAGAGGAGGAGGAACCGTGCCGGCACAGGCCGACGAGGTGATCCGCGAGAAGGTGCTGACCGTCGCCGACCGGCTCTACTACCGCCGGGGCATCCAGGCGGTCGGCATGGACGCCCTACGGGCCGAGGCGGGCGTCTCGCTGAAACGCCTCTACCAGCTCTTCCCCTCGAAGGAACACCTCGTCGAGGAGGTCCTGCACCGCCGGCGCCAACTCTGGAACGGGCTCGTCGAGGCCGCCGTGGCGACCGGCGGAACCCCCCGCGACCGGCTGCTCGCCATCTACGACATGCTGGCCCGCTGGTTCGACGAGGACGACTTCCGCGGCTGCGTGTTCATCAACACGTTCGGCGAGCTGGGCGCCACCACGCCGCGGATCGCCGCGCTCGTCCGCGAGCACAAGGCCGAGTTCCAGGCGCGCGTTGCCCAACTCGTCGCCGAGGCCGGCGGGCCTCCGTCACTCGCCTTCCAGCTCGCCATCCTCGCCGAGGGAGCGCAGACCACGGCCGCCATCGCCGGCACGAGCGAGGCCGCCGGTCACGCCCGCGACGCCGCCGCCACGCTCATCGACTCCGTCCTGGCCGCCACCGCGACGGACTGAGCACGGGCACCGGCCCGACGACCAGCCGCGCGCCCCGCGACGGGCGGGGTCAGCGCCGACGCGGCGTGATGAGCCCCGACTCGTACGCCCACACGACCAGCTGGGCACGGTCGCGGCAGTGCAGCTTGGTCATTGCCCGGTTGACGTGGGTCTTGGCGGTCAACGGGCTGATCACCATGCGCTCGGCGATCTCGTCGTTGCTCAGTCCCCGCGCCACGAGCTCGACGATCTCCTGCTCGCGGGCGGTCAGCACGTCGCGCCCGGCCGCCGGGTCGGCCGGCGGCGGGCCGGCGACGAACTCGCTGATGAGCGTCCGGGTGACCGCCGGGGCGAGCAGGGCGTCACCGCGCGCCACCACCCCGACGGCCTGCAACAGGTCGGTGGGGTCCGCGTCCTTGAGGAGGAAGCCGCTCGCGCCCGCCCGGAGCGCCGCGAAGACGTAGGAGTCGAGCCCGTAGTTGGTGAGGATGAGCACGCGGACCGCCGCCAGGTCGGGAGCGTCCGCGATGCGCCGTGTCGCCTCGATGCCGTCGAGCCCCGGCATCTGCACGTCCATCAGCACGACGTCCGGACGCAGGCGACGGGACAGGTCGACGGCCGACGCGCCGTCCGCGGCCTCACCGACCACCTCCAGGCCGTCCTCCGCGTCGAGCAGCGCCCGGAACCCGGCCCGCATGAGCGCCTGGTCGTCGGCGAGCAGGACGCGGATCACGCCCGCGCGCTCGGTCACGCAGCACCGTCCAGCGGGAACGTCGCCCGCACCGCGAACCCGCCACCGTCGCGGGCGGCGGCCTGGAGCGTGCCGCCCAGCCCGGTGACCCGCTCGCGCATGCCGCGCAGGCCCACACCCGGTGTCACCGGCCGGACCGGCGACGCCTGGCCGTCGTCGGTCACCGAGACGGTCAGCTGCGCCGGGCCGTACTCGATGTGGATCTCGGCGGTGGCCGGGCCGGCGTGGCGGGCCACGTTGGTCAGGGCCTCCTGGACGACGCGGTATCCGGCCTGGTCGACGTCGGCGGGCAGGTCGCGGGGCTGGCCGGTGACGGTCACCTGCACCGGCACGTTGGCCGCCCGGGTCCGCTCGACGAGTTCGCCCACCCGGGCCAGCCCGACACGCTCCCCGTCGGAGGGTGCGCGCAGGACGTCGAGCGTGGCCCGCAGCTCCCGCATGGCGGCGGCGCTGGCCTCCTGGATCGCCAGCAGCGCGGCCGACGGTTCCTCGCCGTGCTTGCGGGCCAGGTGCACGGCGATCCCGGCCTGCACCTTGATCACGGAGATGCTGTGGGTCAGCGAGTCGTGCAGGTCCCGGGCGATGCGCAGGCGCTCCTCCCCGGCACGGCGCAACGCCATCTCCTCACGGGTGCGTTCGGCCTCGACGGCCCGCTTCTCGACCTGTTCCAGGTACGCCCGGCGCTGCCGCGCCACGAGGCCCGCGACGTTGGCCGCCACGAACCAGCCCAGCAGCAGGGCGGTGCGCTCGACGATCTGCTGCCCGGGCCGTCCGGCGGGCGCGATCGAGACGTCGCGGGCCAGGAAGCCGCCGAGGAACACGACGCTGGCCAGCAGGGCGGGCGCGCGCCGGCCGAGCCAGGCGGCCATGTAGACGGTGGCGAGCACGGGGAACGCCGCGGTCACCCCTGCGTGCACCCGGACGTGCAGGGCCAGCATGGCGGCGGTCACCACCGCCAGCGCCACCACGGGGTACCGCCGGCACACGGCGAGGGCCGCGGCCATCGCCAGGACGAGCACGACGTCGAGCGCCCGCACCGGCCCGGCGTCCGGCGTGAGGGCGGCGTTCGCCAGCAGGAGGACACCGAGGAGGAGGCCGCCGAGGGCGTACGGCAGATCGCGGCGCATGATCGCACTGTAGAACGGCCGTCACCAGGGAGCATCCCGCGGACGCGGTAGATGCGGCGTACCGCGGACGTGGTATCGGCGGCCGGGCAGGTGCCTGCGGTGGCACGACGCTTTCCCGGCCCGCCGCGACGAGCATCGAGCCCATGACATATCGCTTCTTCTCCCCGGCGAAGCCGTCGGCGGCGACCGGGCTCACGGCGAAGGTCTACCAGCAACTGCGGGACGAGTTCCTCGGGCCGGCGCCCACCTTCCAGGCGCTCGCGGCCGCGCCGGAGGTGATGGCCGCGACCTGGGCCCTGATGCGCGAGTCGCTGCTCGCCGGCGACGCGTCCCGGGTCGAGCGGGAACTGGTCGCGGCGGCGGTGTCCCGGGCCAACCGCTGCCGGTTCTGTGTGGACGCGCACGTGATGCTGCTGCACGCGCTGGGCGAGCACGCGCTGGCCGAGGTGATCGCCCGCGGTACGACGCCACCGGAGCCGGTCCACGCCGAGCTCGCCGCCTGGGCCGCGGCCAGTCGAACCCCCTGGTCCACCGACTGGACCAGCCCCTACCGCCCCGAGGTCACGGGCACCCTGCTCGCCTTCCACTTCATCAACCGGGTCGTCTCGGCGCTGCTCGACCCGGACCTGCTGCCCGGTGGCCTGCAACGCTCCTCCGTGGTGCGGTCGGTCGGGGGCCGGCTCTACGCCCGGACCGTCCGGGAGCCGAAGGAGCCCGGACGCAGCCTGCCGCTCCTGGACGGCGGCACGACCGCGCCGGCGTGGGCCGGGGACAGCCCGGTCGGCGTCGCGTACGCGTCGTTGCGGGACGTCGCCACGCGGGGCGGCGACCTGCTGGGTGACCTGGCGCGCCAGACCGTCACGGCCACCGTGCGCTGGGAGGACGGGCGATGGCCGGAGCGGCCCACCGAGTGGGCCGCCGACCTGCTCCGGGACGTGCCCGGCGAGGACCGCGTGGGTGCGCGCATCGCGTTGCTGTCGGCGTTCGCGCCCGCCGCCATCCGCCCGGCCGACGTCGCGCTCTGGCGACTGTCCCACCCCGCCGACGCCGACCTCGTGCGGCTGGTCGCCTTCGGCGCGATCACGGCCACCGACCACGTCGCCCAGGCCCTGTCCCCGGCCCATCTCTAGGAGGTCAACCATGCGCAAGGCCCTCGTCGTCGTCACGACCGTGTCGCTCTTCGCGTACGTCCTGCAGTTCGTCTTCGCCGCCGTGGGCGCGTTCACGAAACCCGCGGACGACGGCGCGTTCGCGCTGCACAGCGTCACCGGGATGGCGGTCATCCCCGCCCTCACCCTGCTCACCGTCCTGTTCGCCGTCCTGGCGAAGGCGCCGGGCCGGCTCGTCGGGCTGGCGCTCCTGCCCCTCGGTCTCGTCGTCCTCCAGGCGCTCATCGCCATGCTCGCGAACTCGTTGACCGACGCGTCGGGCGGCAGCACCCCGTTCGGCCTGACCGTGGCCGGGCTGCACGCGCTCAACGGAATCATCGCGGTGCACGTCGTGGTCGCCGTCCACCAGGGCGCGCGGAAGCTGGCCCAGCCGGCGCCGGTGGCCGCCACCCGGGTGGCCGTCCGGGAAGGGGAACCGGCGTGAGCGTGGGCTCGCTGATCGCGGCCGACCTCGTGATCGCGGTCCTCGCGGCCGCCGGGTGGCTGGGCGGCGGTGCCGCGGCGGCCGCCCGGCGACGGCCGCTCGCGCTGGCACTCGCCGGCTTCGCGCTGCTCGCCACGGTCGGGCGCGCGGTCACGGTCACCGCGCTCGCCCGCGCCGGCTGGTGGTTCGCGGCGGAGAAGGTGCTCATCGCCGGCCCGCTCTCGCTCGCGGCGGTGGCCGTCGCCGTCCCGCGGCTGCTGCGCGCCGGCGACATCCGGTCCGTCGCGGTCCCGCTCCTCTTCGCCGGGTACGCCGGAAGCGGCGCCCTGCTCGTGACGGTCCTGCACGGATACCCGGCGTCGGCGGGCGCGGGTCTGCTCACCGTCGCCGGGGTCCTCGCGGCGACCGCCGTCTCGTGGCGCGTCCTCGGGGCACGCCCGTCGGGGACGGTCTCCCGGACGGCCGTCGCGGTGGCCGTCGGGGCGCTGGTGACCGGGACCGGCCTGGCCGTCGCACCGGCCGCCGCTCCCGCCGTGACCCACGACCACCGGTACGAGGCCGCGCCGGAGGTCGGCGAACCCACCCGACGGTTCACCCTCACCGCCGGAACCGCGACGGTGCGGGTGAGCGGGCGGGACGTCGAGGCGTGGGCCTTCAACGGGCAGGTTCCCGGGCCGGAGCTGACCGCCACCGTCGGGGACGTCCTGGAGGTGACGCTGCGCAACCGGGACATCGGGCGGGGCGTCACGCTGCACTGGCACGGGTACGACGTGCCGAACAGCCAGGACGGGGTGCCCGACGTGACGCAGGACGCGGTGCTGCCCGGACAGGAGTTCGTCTACCGGTTCCGCGCCGACCAGGTCGGGACGTACTGGTACCACACCCACTCGGTGTCCGACGTGGGCGTGCGGAAGGGTCTCTACGGCGTCCTGGTGGTGCGCCCGGCGCCGGCGACCGGCGTCGACGTCACCGTGCCGGTCCACACGCTGGCGGGCCTTCCGCTGCCGGCGCCCCGGACGGAGCCGGTCGGGGCGGGGACGCCGGTGCGGCTGCGATTGATCAACACCGACAGCACCACCCACCGGTACGCCCTGGCCGGCACCCCGTTCCGGGTCGCCGCGATCGACGGGTCGGACCTGCGGGGGCCGACGCCGCTCGCGGACACCGCCGTCCTGATCCCGGCCGGTGGCCGCTACGACCTGGTGTTCACCGCACCCGCCACACCGGTGGCGCTGTTCGTCGACGGGCGGGCGGTCTACTCGACCGGACCGGTGTCGGCGGAGACCGGCCCGTGGCCGGTGCTGGACCCGCTCACCTACGGCGTCGCCGCCCCGGTGCCGTGGTCGCGGTTCGACAAGGAGTTCCCCCTCGTCCTCGACCGCGGCCTCGACCTGCACGGGCTGCTCCCCCGGTACGCCCACACCGTCAACGGGGCCGCCGACCCGGACATCCCGACCCAGGTCGTACGCCGCGGCGACGTCGTCCGGTTCACGATCGTGAACCGGTCACTGGTGGTGCACCCGTGGCACCTGCACGGCCACCACGTCCTGGTGCTGTCCCGCAACGGGAAGCCGGCGACGGGGAGTCCCCTGTGGCTCGACTCCTTCGACGTACGCCCCGGTGATGTCTGGGAGGTGGCGTTCCGGGCCGACAACCCCGGCACCTGGGCCAACCACTGCCACAACCTGCCGCACGCCGACGCCGGCATGATGCTGCACCTCACGTACTCGTGATCCCCGGCCGGGCGGGGGATCGGGTCAGCCGGGTGTCCACGCGAAGTGCGCCGTGGCGGCGACGGCGAGGGCGAGGAAGGCGACGGGGAAGGCGATGTTGTGGAACACCCGGGCGCGGACGTGGGCGAGGACCGCGCCGACGAAGAACGCGACGAGCCCGACGGCGGCGGCCAGCCCGACGGGACGCGGTCCGAGGAGGCCGACCACCAGGCCGACGACCCCGGCTCCCTCGAGTGTCGCCAGGTACGGGATCCACCGCGGCGCGACGCCGACCTCGGTGGAGTTGCGCACCACGAACCGTGCCCGGACCGCCTTCGCCGCCACCTCGAACGCGTTGGCGAGGATGCACAGGACGGTCCCGGCGAGCGTGACGGTCGTCACCGCGCGTACCTCCCCAGCACGTGGAGGGTCTGCGGCGGCACCGGGGCGCCCGCCCAGTCCGCGACCCGGGAACGGAACTCCCCCGCCGCGCGGATGCCGAGGAGCGGGTTGGCCGCGCCGTCCGGGAGCCGGAGCGTCAGCAGGAACTCGGGGCCGTCGCCGACCCGCGCCGCGGTGTACTCGATGCCGGCCGGCCCGGCCTCCTCGACCGCGGCGAACAGGTGCCGGATGGCCTCCTCCACCTCGGGCACCCGTTCGGCGGGGGCGGTGAATCGGACGATCTGTACACTCATCGGTGCCTCCGTGTGCGCTCGTTCGTCGGATGTCTTCCCTCTCGCCCTCCTGACGCTCGGCACGCACGAAAGGTGACCCCACCGTGGATCTCGTTGAGCACTTCGAGGCTTCCCGGCCGCGGCTGCTGTCGCTCGCCCACCGCATCGTGGGCTCGCACCACGACGCCGAGGACGCGGTGCAGACCGCCTGGCTACGCGCGCAGTCGGCCGACCCGGCGCAGGTGACCAACCCGGACGGGTGGTTCACGGCGGTGACCGCACGGCTGTGTCTGGACCTGCTCCGGGCCCGCCGCCGCCGCGGAGAGGTGCCGCTCACGGCCGACGACGTCCCCGGCGAGCAGATCGCCGTCGACGAGGCGTTCCTCCGTCGCGAGGAGGTGTCGCGGGCCCTGCTCGTCGTCCTCGGCGAACTGTCCCCCCGGCAGCGGGTGGCCTACGTCCTGCACGACCTGTTCGCCGTGCCGTTCGACCAGGTGGCGGCGGTGCTCGACACGACAGCGGCCTCGGCGAAGAAGCTCGCCAGCCGCGCGCGGCTCCGGCTCGAAGGCGCCGGCCCGGCGGACCCGGGGCGGCTCGGGAAGGAGACCGACGTCGTGGACGCCTTCCTCGCGGCCGCGCGCGGCGGCGACATCGCGCGGCTCGTCACGCTCATGGCACCCGACGTCGTCCGTACGGCGGACCGGCGTCTGCTTCCCGCCGGTGCGCGGGCGGTCGTCCGGGGCGCCCGGGCGGTCGCGGAGGAGACCCGAGCCTTCGTGGACCGCATCGCCTCCGCCGTTCCGGTCGTCGTCGAGGGCCGCCCGGGAGCGCTGATCGCGCCCGGCGGGCACCCGTACGCGCTGATCCGGATCCGCGTCCGGGACGGGCTGGTCACCGGGATCGGCATCGCCCCCTACGAACCCGGCGTCGTGTCCCTGCCGGCGGCCGGCTGACCACCCGGGCGGCGGGACGGGTGACGCCCCGACCTCCCGGGTGCGGCGTGGGTCAGGCCGTGCGGCGGGAACGGGCCGTGGCGAGCCAGCCGAGGGCCACGGCGACCAGGCCGATCGCGAGGGCGACGAACCCTCCGACGATCCCGTAGCCGGTGCCGGGCCCGCCGTCGGCGGCGGCCACCACGATCCCACCGATGGCCATGCCGACCAGCCCCGCCGTGAGGGCCACCATGCCTCCTCGCCGTCCCGTGCCGGCACCGCGGGCGGACCGGGCCAGGGCCAGGCCACCGACGACCACGCCGGCCAGCGCCACCAGTGCGGCCACGCTGCCGGCGAGCCGCCCGGCGGTCAGGGTGTAGGCGTCGACGGCCGCCGGCTCGGCCGAGACGTACGCGACCGCGGGCCGGGCGAGCCCGGCGGCGCCGGTCAGGACTGCGGCGGACAGATGGTGGACGGACATGTGCTGCTCCTCTTCTCCCAGGACGGGTGCCGTCTGATCGTCTCCGCGGGTCCGTCCCCTGTCGTCCTGCCGGCGCGGTCACTTCCCGGTGCCGCGTGCGGCGTACCCGGCTGCCACGGATGCGGTAGGGGGCGCGGCGCTACTGCGGACGCGGTACCCGGCGGTCGTCCCTCGGCAGGAGTCACGCGAGGACGGATACGGCTAGGGTTCGCGCATGGGCAGGGGACGCGTCGGTGTCAGCGACTGGGCCATCGCCGTCGGCGTGGCCGCGATCCTCCTGGCCACCGGGCTGTCCGGGCACCGTCCCGCCACCGGCGTCGACGTGCTCGGTTCCGCGCTGCTGGCGGCCGGCGGCCTGGCGCTGCTCGCGCGCCGCCGCGCCCCGGTTGCCGTTCTGGCCGTCACCGGGCTGTGCGCCGTGGGCTATCAGGCGGCCGGGTTCGACGTGCCGGCCGTGGCGTACCTCGTGGCGGTCTACGCCGCCGTGCGGGAAGGCCGGCGCACCGCCACGGTGGTCGTGAGCGTGCTGATGCTGGCCGCTCTCCCCCTCGCGGCGATGGCCTCCGGCCTGCACGACACGGGCGAGGCGTTCGCGCGGGCCCGGGGTGCCCTGGAGCTGGCGTGGCTGATCGCCGCGGGGGCGGCGGGCGAGGCGCTGCGCCAGGCCGAGCGCCGCGCCGACGAGGCCGAGCGCACGCGCGAGGAGACCGCGCGGCGACGCGCCAACGAGGAGCGGCTGCACATCGCGCGGGAGCTGCACGACTCGCTCACCCACCAGATCTCCGTCATCAAGGTGCAGGCCGAGGTCGCCGTCCACCTGGCACAGAAGCGGGGCGAGCAGGTGCCGGAGGCCCTGCTGGCGATCCGGGAGGCCGGCCGTGAGGCGGCCCGGGAACTGCGGGCGACCCTGGAGGCGCTGCGCGACGACGACAAGAACCCGCCGCGGGGACTCGACCAGGTTCCGGAACTCGTGCGACGGGCCCGGACGGCCGGCCTGGACGCGAAGCTCACGATCGAGGGCCACCGCAACGACGTGCCGTCCGCGGTGGACCGCACGGCCTACCGGATCGTGCAGGAGTCGCTGACCAACGTCGCCCGTCACGCCGCCGCGGCGACGGCGTGGGTACGGATCGACTACCGTCCCGACGCTCTGGTCATCCGGGTCGACGACGACGGCACGGCCACGTCGGACACCACGCCGGTGCCCGGTGTCGGGCTGCTCGGGATGCGGGAACGCGTCACCGCCCTCGGCGGTCGCCTGCGCGCCGCGCCGCGCCGCGAGGGCGGTTTCACCGTCCAGGCCGAGCTTCCCGTGGACGCGTCGTGATCCGTGTCCTGCTGGTCGACGACCAGCCGCTCATCCGCAGCGGATTCCGGGCGCTCCTGGAGGTCGAGGACGACATCGAGGTGGTGGCCGAGGCGGCCGACGGCGGCGAGGGCGTGGCGCTGGCGCGGCGACATCTGCCCGACGTCGCGCTCATCGACGTGCAGATGCCGGTCGTCGACGGGATCGAGGCGACCCGACGCATCGCCACCGACCCGGCCCTCGCCTCGGTGCACGTCGTCATCCTCACCAACTACGGCTTCGACGAGTACGTCTTCAGGGCGCTGCGCGCCGGCGCGGCCGGGTTCCTCGTGAAGGACATCCAGCCGGAGGACTTCCTGCACGCCGTGCGGGTGGCCGCGCGCGGCGACGCCCTGCTCGCACCGTCGATCACCCGGAAGCTGATCAACCGGTACGTCACCCAGCCGGTCGACGCCGCCGCGAGCAGGACCCTGGAGGGGCTGACCAACCGGGAGCGCGAGGCGGTGGCCCTGGTCGCGCAGGGCCTGTCCAACGACCAGATCGCCGAGCGCATGGTCATCAGCCCGACGACCGCGAAGACCCACGTCAACCGGGCCATGGCCAAGCTGCGCGCCCGCGACCGCGCGCAGCTCGTGGTCCTCGCCTACGAGTCCGGTCTCGTCGCGCCCCGAAGCCGCTGAGGCCCCTCTCTCCCCGTAGGCCACGCGGTGGTCATGAAGGCGTCGTCGGGAGACGCCGGCGACACCTTCATGACCCGGCGGGGTCTCCACGGTCGGGGCGCAGGTCGGTCCTCGCCGCGCCGGTCGACGGGTCGTACGGGTAGGAGAGGTGCTGGTGCACCATCAGCCAGGCGCCGTTCCTCCGCTGGAAGACCCGGGTGCCACGCGACCAGCTCTCCACGGTGGGAGGGCCGGTCACCCGCATGTGGTTGAGACCCCACGCGACGGCCAGGTCGCCGTCGACCAGGATGGTCAGGTCGGGGACGCGCCAGGTGACGGTGCCGTCGCCGGACGCTGCGAGGCCGGCCTCGCAGACCTCGCGTACGGCCTGGACGCCGTCGTACCGCAGGGGCTGCTCGTGCTCGTAGGAGACGACGTCGTCGGCGATGGCGGCCATCAGGCCGTCGAGGTCCTTGGCCGCCGTGCTGTCGAACCAGCGCTCGTGCAGCAGGCGGAGGTCCTGCTCGGCGGCGTGGTCGCCGTCCGCCGTGGCGGCGGGCCCGGCGAGGGGGAACGAGTGGTGCTCGTGGGTGACCACCCACCGGCCGTCCCGCTTGCGCAGGCCGAGGGTCAACCGCAGCCGGTTCTGCGGGTCGTCGGCGAGGTCCTGGTCGGTGCCGCAGCGCAGCAGGGCGTACGCGAAGGCGACGTCGTCGCCGGCGGTGACCTCCAGTGACTCGATCTCGAACGACGCGCCCCCGGCCTGCCACCGGAAGAACGGAAGCCACGTCTCGCGGTATGCGTCGAGGCCGCGCACGCCCTCGTACGGCGGCGGCACGTCGAACATCACGATGTCCTCGGCGTGGTCGGCGAGGACACCGGCGAGGTCGCCGCCGTGCACGGCCTCGGCCCAGCGCTCGATCAGGGTGCGGATCTGTTCCTCGTTGGTGGGCATGCGCTGCTCGGTCCTTCCGGGTCGGTGTGTCCGTCAGGACTACAACCCGGGCCGGCGCGGAAAATCATCGCGTGGGCGGGGCGGGCGGTCAGGGCAACCGGACCGGCAGCCCGAAGGCGGCGAAGTCGGCGTCGAGGAACGACACCACCTCGGCCACCCGCGGGCCGCGGAGCGCGAGCACGTCGAGGCCCGCCGGGACGTACGCGCCCCGCTCGTCGTTCCACAGGTACGTGCCGAACGCGAGCTGCCCGTTGGCCCGCGCCGGCAGGAAACGCCAGCGGTGCCGCCGCACCGCGTCGTCCAGGAACCGGCGGATCCCGTCGTGGCCCGCGTACCACACCCGCAGCGGCGGCATCGAGTACCGGGCGTCCTCGGTCAGCATCGCCACGATGGCGTCGACGTCACCGGCCTCCCACGCGGCCACGTAACGCCGCGCCAGCTCCCGCTGGGCGGCGTCGCCGAGGGAGCGGAGGGTCCGCTGCTGGCTCGCTTGCGGAAGCCTCACGGCGAGCACCGCGCGGGCCCGCTGGAGGGCGCTGTTGACGGCGGCGACCGTGGTGCCCAACAGGTCGGCGACCTCGCCGGCGGCGTAGCCGAGGACGTCGCGCAGCAGCAGGACGGCCCGGTGCCGGGCCGACAGGTGCTGCAGGGCGGCGACGAACGCCAGCTCCACGCTCTCCCGCGCCACGACGCGCGCCTCCGGGCTCAGCTGCGCCGTCCAGCCCATGAGCCGATCCGGGTACGGCTCCAGCCACGCCACCTCGGCCGAGGGCACACCGGCCGGGTTCAGGTCGGTGGGCAGCTCGCGGCGCCCCCGCCGCTCGATGATCGTCAGCGACCGGTTCGTCGCGATCCGGTAGAGCCACGGACGGATCGACGCGTGGTCCTCCAGCCGCCCCAGGTTGCGCCACGCCCGGTCCAGGGCGTCCTGGATCGCGTCCTCGGCGTCGTGGACCGACCCGAGAAGCCGGTAGCAGTGGGCCCGCAGTTCGTCCCGCAACGGCCCCACGAGACGGCCGAAGGCGTCGCCGTCACCCGCCTGCGCGGCGGACAGCAACCGCGCCGCCTCCGACACGTCCACCCGGCCCGGGCTGCTCCCACGATCCGCGCTCACCCCCGCCAGGCTACGTCGACCCTCCGACGCCGGACGGGCGGCACGGCGGCGCTCAGTCCGTCGACTCGGCCGGCAGGCTGTCCATGAACGAGCTGACCGAGAAGACCGCCCGGCCCGGTCCGGGCGGACCGTACCCGGGCGGGCTGGACAGGCCGTTGGCCTCCATGGTCGCGCGGTACACCTCCAGCAGCCGGATGTGGTACTCCAGCGGCGCGCCCTGCGGGTTCGCCCGGCCGAGCGGGGTGGTCGGCTCGGGGCACCAGGTGGTGAACCGTGGGGTGATCCCCCGCGACATGAAGTACTGAAGGCCCTCCGCGGTCGAGTCGATGGCCTCGTCCACGCTCGTGAAGCCGTGCGGGGCCGCCATCTCGACGCCGGCGACGAAGTTCGGGATGACGTTGCGCGGGCCGAAGACCTCGGCCGATTCGAGGATGCGGCGGTGCCACTCCTCCCGGCCCACGTACCGCTCCTTGCCCGGGCAGTACAGCTCGAACAGCCGCTTGTCCCACACCTCGTAGTTCGGGTGGTAGATCCGGATCCCGTAGTCGTGGAAGCGCTGCACGTCCTCCCGCGGCAGCGCCTGGGCGACCACCTTGCCGATCCACCGGCCCGGGAACCGCTCCTCGATCGCCTGCGCGTAGCGGCCGTAGAAGTCCGCCTCGGCCAGCCCGTCGACCTTCGAGGTGATGCTGCCGCCGGTCAGCGTGTACGCCTGGGAGGCGCGGGCCGTGTCGTACCGGTCGATGATCGCCAGCGCCTCGAGGACCTCGTCGACCGGCTTGACGCCCGTGTACGGGCGGCCGGCCTTCTTGTGCTGGCGCCAGTTGTGGTTGATGTCGCAGTACTGGCACTCCTCCTTGGCGCCGAAGTACTGGCAGACCCGGAACACGGTCAGGTAGATGAGGTAGCCCCACTGGATGGTCGGCGCCACCTCCATGACCGACTTGCCGTTGGCGAGCGTGTGCCGGTAGTAGTCCGGCATCGGGGGCAGGCCCACCTCGGCGATCGCCCGCCCGTCGAGGAACAGCCTCAGCCGGCCGTCCTCGTCCGGCTTGACCCGGTACGGCGAGTCGGGGTTGGTGCGGACCGACACGACCGTGCGGCGCAGCTCGTAGGGGCCGCCGGTGAGCACGATCTCCTCCGGCGGCCGGCGCAGGGCGGCGGCGCCCAGTTCGGGCAGCGTGCGGTGGTCGAACGAGAAGATGAAGTACGACTTGGGCTTGACCTCGCCGTTCTCGTTGTCGGTCAGCGCAGAGTCGTCGAAGGCCAGGCCGCCGCGCAGCAGGTCCTCCTTGATCACCGCTTCACGGGGCACGTGGGGGAAGCGCCCCATGAGGTCCTCGATGAGATCCGTACGCGACTGCATGCGCCCTCCCCGTGTCGGTTGTTCGCCGCGCCTGGCGACGGCGTGAGACCGGGCGGGGAACTCCCCGGGGACCGCCTCGGCAGCCAACCCGCCTGGCTCGGCAGTGACGGCTCCTGTGGCGTGCAGGGGCCGTCGCGAGGCATTTCGGGCCTGGAAGGCCCGCGTTCGAGAGATGTCGACCGTACCACTCCCGTTCGGGCACGTTCGGCGGACTGAGATCCACTTCACGGGGGTTGACCTCAAGTGACGTTCAGGTATTAACGTCCGGATGTTGCCCCGGCGTGGGAGCCGGCGCCCCACGGGCGTCGACGCCGCCCGCCGCTCCCCGCTCCCCGCCACTGTCGGAAGAAGGATGAATCTGATGCGACTGCCACGCCTCTTCACCCCGCGCACCGTGGTGAGCGCCCACTGCGACCTGCCCTGCGGTGTCTACGACCCGGCTCAGGCGAGGATCGAGGCCGAGTCCATCAAGGCGATCTGCGAGAAGTACCAGGCCAACGACGACCCGGAGTTCCGGACGCGGGCCCTGCTCATCAAGGAGCAGCGGGCCGAGCTGGTCAAGCACCACCTCTGGGTGCTGTGGACCGACTACTTCAAGGCGCCGCACTTCGAGAAGTACCCCCAGCTGCACGGCCTCTTCAACGAGGCCACCAAGCTGGCCGGCGCGAGCGGGGCCAAGGGGTCCGCGGACCCGGAGGTGGCGGACCGCCTGCTCGCGAAGATCAACGAGATCGCGGAGATCTTCTGGGAGACCAAGCAGGCCTGACGGCCACGGGGCCGGCCGGGCGGTGACGCCGCCGGCCCGCTGGGTGGGCGGTGGCACCTCGGAGGTCGGGGTGCCGCCGCCCACCGCCGCGTTCGCCGGGAGCCGGCCATTCTCCGGCCGTGGCGTTACGCCGGAGCCCGGGCCCGGCCCGCTCGCCCGCCGGTCCCGGCCGACCGCGGCGGACCGCCGACCAGTCGGCGGTCGAGCCGGAACACGGCGACGAGTCAATGGTCAGCGACATCGAGATGTGTCAAGTTGGCGACACTTCGCCGATGCCACGGCCGCCGTGCCGGCTAATACGATAGGCGCATGTCACCAAAGGTCTCGATTGTCGCCACGGACCGCCACCGCGATCCTGGCCCGCGGCCGGGCGCCGACGTGACCTTTCTTCCGCTCGCCGAGGACGGCGACATCGGGATCTACCCCGACTCCACCCCGGCCCTGATTCAGGAACTGCGGGCCGCGGGGCTCGCCGTCGACACCTGGCATCCTGCCACGGAATGCGATTTCGTCTCGTCACGCGGTCTCGTGACCGACACGCTGCTGCAGATCGGCGTCGGGATCGGCTCCTCCGCCGGCTGGTACGCCCTCCAGTCGCTGCTGCGCCGGCGGGGCGGCCAGCTCAGCGTGCGGGCGATCCTCGACGACGGTGCCCAGCGACGACGCGTGGAGGTGACCGGAGAGGCGGCCGACGTCGTCGAGGCGCTGGAACGGCTCGACCCGTTCGCGTCGGAGCGGCCCTGATGGCGCCGGCCGCAGTGCCCCGCCGAGGCCCCGCCGGTGAGCGATCAGATGAGGGCCGTGCGTGAGGCCCCGCGGCGCTATTCGCCAGCTGTAGCGGAGGAACGCCGCCGACTCGTCGGACAGATCGCCGCCGTGATGGAGGCGTCGTCGGTCATCCGCGATCCCAACAGCCGGCAGCTGCTGCTCCAGGAACTGGGCCACGCGCTGGGCGGCGCCCTGGGCTACCGGGAGCTGGGCCTGCTCCGGCCGCAGATCGTGGAGCTGGTGACGGTGTGCGTGGACCGCCCGGGCGGGCTGCGCTGCCTCGTCGAGTGTCTGGAGCTGCTCGAACCCGGCAGCGAGCAGACCGTCGCGCTCCTCCAGCTGGCCGACGAGTGGCAGGTCGTCGAGTTGTTCGCCGACTACGACCTGCCCTGGCTGCGCGGCGTGCTGTCCGCCGTCGAGGTCACCGGCGACCTGCGCCGGTTCGTCGCCGAGGTCCGCGCGACGCCGGCCCCGCCCTGGTGCCGGACGGCCTGGGACCTGTTCGCTCATCTCGCGTCCGCGAACTCGCACGGTGAGGTGCCGCCGTGGCTGCCGTTGCTGGACAGGGTGGCCACCGTCGTGCCGCAGGCGTCGCTCGACCGGCTCCGCGAGCTGGTCGCGCGACTGGCGAAGGACTGGGGTGTCGCGGATCAGGTCGAGGAGTCCGCGTCCAGCCCTCCGCCGCCGGTCGGCACGGCCTATCTCCTGATCCAGTTCGAGAAGTACGGCGGCGACGACGACACCTACATCATGTCGCACTGGTATCAGTGGGCGTCGGCGGTGTGGCAGCCGATCCGCGGGGAGGACCGCCACGTCCCGTACGGCGACCTCGAAGCGGCCGTCGACCAGGTCATCGACGAGACCGAGCGCCGCTGGGCGGACCAGGCCGGCGCGGTGACCATCGAGTTCGTCCTTCCCTGGCAGCTGATCAACGAGCCCGTCGACACCTGGCGCAAGGAACTGCACTCCCTGATGCCGAGTCCGCTGACCGCCGAGTACCCCCTGGTGATCAGAAGCCTGGAGCGCCTGCGCGCCAGCCGGTGGCACCGGGTCTGGCGCAGCCGCTGGCACAGCCTCGCCAGCCGCGACAGCGAGGGGTGGCCGCCGGTCCACTGCGCGTCCCGGCACCATGCCGACGTCCAGCTCGAGGCGACCCTCAAGCGGGACAGCGGCGTCGTCGTCCTGGTGCTCAGCGAGTCCCCGACCGCGGGCAGTGTCGGTGAGCGGCAACTGCTCGTCGGGCTGCGGTCCGGGGTGCCGGCGATCATCTGGCACCGCAACGCATCGTCCACAGAGGAACTGTGCCAGACTGTTGCGTCGATGATCGGCGATCGGGCGTCGGGCCCCGGAGTGACCGAGCTTCCCCACCGTGCCGCGCACCTGCGGCAGCAGGCGTGGAGTGAGGACCCCAAGGGCCTGGACCAGCACATCGGGCACGGCTTCGTGATCTTGTTCGACGATCCGGATCGGCAGCCGGGCGGGGCGGTTTCCGTCGACGGCGACAGGCGAAAGGTCCTTGCATGAGCGGCAACGGTCACGGGACGTGGATCGCCGCCGGCCGGCGTCCCGATGGGACGGGCGGAGGGGTCACCAGGCGCTGCCGTCGCACGTCGCCCCGGCCCGCGCCGGCAACGGCGGGTCTGTGATGAACGGCTCGGCGCCGGCGACCGCCGCTCCCCTGAGCCGCCCGGCGGACGGGCTGCGGCTCGACCTCCCCGACGGCGACCGGGACCTCGTCGTGGTCGTCGACGACGACCCGGTGATGGAGTTCTGGGCCGACGAGATCTCGACCTTCGTCGCCGTTCTCCGCGCCCAGCGCGCCTTCGCCTCCGTCGACGTCCTGCGCATGGCCGTCGCGGAGGGCGCACTCCGGCTCACCGGTGGGCCGGACGCCCTCCCCGCCGCGCCCGCGAGTCTGGTCGATCCGACCGGGCGACGCGTCGTGTTCCTGCTGACGCACGGCGGCTCCGACGCCTGGCGGAGCGGGCTCGTCCACCCCGTGCTCGTCTCCTGGGCCGACACCATGACGGTCGCGGTGGTCAACCTCCTGCCCCAGCAGCGGTGGCGCGAACGCGGAATGGACACCACCGAGGTGGCGTGGAGCCTGACCGGATCCGGCCCGGCGACCTCCGCTTCGGCATGGCGGGTGAGCGGTCTGGATCTCCGGCCCCCCGACGAGCGGGACGACACCCCGCTGACGGCCGTACCGGTCATCGAGCGCGGCACGGACTGGTTGCAGCGATGGAGCCGGCTGCTGGCCGGGCCGGCGGCGGGCGAGCTGCGGATGCCCGCGCTCCTGCTGCCGCCCGAGGCCCCGAACGGCCGCCGACCGAGCCGGTCGCTCACCGCTCACGATCTCGTCGCCCGGTTCCGGGCCACCGCCTCGCCGGCGGCGTTCACGCTGGCGACCCGGCTGGCGGCCGCTCCCCTCAACGCCCGGGTGGTGCGCGCGGTGGCGAGGACGGTGGTCCGGTCGGGGCCGGAGCACCTGACCGAGGTGCTCACGAGCGACCTGGTGCGGCCCGTCCCGCACGGGGCGGCGACGGGCGACACCCGCATCAGGTACGAGTTCGTGCACGGCGTACGCGAGCGGCTCCTCACGCTCGGGTACCGCGACCGTACCGTCGAGGTCCAGCACGTCGTGGAGTACGAACTGGCGCACGACGTCGAGGCCGTGCGCAACCTGACCCTTCGCGTCAAGGATCCGCGGAACGCGTCGTACGAGCGCGTCACTCCGGCCGCCGAGCCGTATCTGCGGGTCGAGCTGGCTGTTCACCTCTCACTGGGCGGGCCGAACCTCGTCGCAGCCGCACGGCTGGGTCAGGCCCTCGGCTCGCCCATCCCACGGCAGGTACGTCGAGTACTGCAGCCACCGTCCGTTACCGCTCACAGGACCATGGAGTCCGGAATGTCTGACAGAGTGAACTCGCCGGGCTCGGGGGGCTCGTTCGGCATCGCACCGCACGCCACGCTGGACGCCGAGCCGGGCATCATCCCGAGCAGGACACCGACCCACGATCGGCAGACCGTACAGCGGCTGGACGGGCAACTGCCGGCGATCGTCGGCAACCTGCCGCTGCGGAACGCGAACTTCACCGGCCGCCGGGAGATGCTCGACTCCCTGCACCAGCGCCTGCGCGCCGGCACCACCGCGGTGCTGCCCGAGGCGGTGCACGGCGCCGGCGGGGTGGGCAAGTCGCAGCTCGTCATCGAGTACGTCTACCTCCACCAGCAGGACTTCGACCTGATCTGGTGGATCCCGGCCGAACGTCCGGCCCAGATCCAGTCCGCGCTGGTGGAGTTGGCGGCGCGTCTGGACCTGCCGGTGCCGTCGACCGCCAACACGGCCGTGCCGGCGGTGCTGGAGGCGCTGCGGATCGGCCGCCCGTACTCGAACTGGCTGCTGATCTTCGACAACGCCGAGGATCCGGACGACGTCGAGCAGTTCTTCCCCAAGGGCGGGCCGGGAAGCATCGTCGTCACCTCCCGCAACAGTGCCTGGCGGGACGTCGCGAGCAGCCTCCAGGTCGACGTGTTCGAGCGGCAGGAGAGCATCGAACTGCTCCGCCGTCGCGGGCCGGATCTGGCCGTCGACGACGCCGACCGGCTCGCGGCGGCCCTGGGCGACCTTCCCCTGGCCATCGAGCAGGCCGCTGCCTGGCGCGCCGAGACGAGGATGCCGGCCGACGAGTACCTGGAGCTGCTCGACGCCAGCCGCCCGGCCCTCGACGACGAGTCGGTGCAGCAGGACTACCCGGAGCTGGTCGCCGCGGCGTGGAACGTGTCGCTCAACTGGCTGCGTGAGCAGGATCTTTCGGCGCTGCGGTTGTTGCAGGTCTGCGCGTTCTTCGCGCCCGAGCCGATCGGCAAGGTCCTCCTGTCGAAGCCGCGCGCGCTTCGCATCCACCCCGATCTGGACCCCCTCGTCCGCAACCCGGTCCGCCTCAACCGGGCGATCCGCACGATCGGGCGTCTCTCCCTGGCCCGGATCGACCACCGCACGAACTCCTTCCAGATGCACCGTCTCGTCCAGCGGGTGCTCATCGACCAGATGGACCCGGCGGACCGCGACGCCCTGCGGCACGGCGCCCACATGCTGCTCGCCGGCAACGACCCCGACCAGCCCGACGACGCCGACCACTGGCCGCGGTACGCCGAGCTGTACCCGCACATCGTGGCCTCCGGCGCCGAGCAGTGCGGGAACGACCTGGTGCGGGACATGGTGCTCAACGAGGCGAAGTACCTCTGGCGGTGGGGCGACCACCTCGCCGCACGGGACCTCTCGCAGCGGGCGTGGACGGCCTGGACCGCCGACGGCGGCGGCGCCGACCCGGACAGCCTGCGCATGGCGAGCTGGCTCGGCTTCATGCACTTCGTCGTCGGCGACTACGCCGCCGCGGCCAGCATCAACGCCCGGACGCTCGAGCTCTACCGGCAGACCCTCGGCGACGACCAGGAGGAGACCCTGTACGCCATCGGCGCGGTGGCCGCCGACCACCGCGTCGCCGGTGACTTCGCCGGCGCGCTGGAACGTTCGCTGGTCGTCTACGACCACGCGAAGCAGAACTTCGGCGAGGACGAGCCGTTCACGCTGCGCGCCGCGCACAACCTCGCGGTGAGCATGCGGCTGTCCGGCCTCTTCGGGCGCGCGCTGCAGCTGGACGAGCAGACGTACCAGCGCCTGGTGCAGATCTACGGCACCGACCACCCGGACAGCCTGAGCACCTTCGGCGGCATCAACCTCGACCGGCGCGAGCTCGGTGACTACATCGCGGCGCACGCCAACCAGGAGAACGTCGTCGCCACGGCCCGCCGGGTGCTGAAGTACGACGACCACCCGGATCTGCTGCGGCAGAGCCACATGCTGGCGAGCTTCCGTCGTAAGGCCGGCCACCACCACGACGCCCTCGACCTGTCGAGCGACGTGCTGCGCCGCTTCCGTACGCGCTACGGCGACGGCCACCCGGACACGGTGCTCGCCATGCTGACGTTCTCCATCGACCAGCGCCTGACCGGCGATCTGCGCGCCGCGCGGGAGGCGGCCGAGGCGGCGGTGGAGGGCCTGCGCCGGCTGTACGGCGAGAACCACCCGCACACCGCGGGCGCGCAGGTCGACCTGGCGGTGACGCTCCGCCTGCTGGGCGAGTGCGAGCAGGCCCGGGACCTGGACCAGGCGGCGCTGGCACGGCTGACCAACCGCCTCGGCACGTCGCACGCTCTCGTGCTGGCCGCCCGGATCAACCTGGCGAGCGACCACTACGAACTCGGCGACTACGCGGAGGCCCACGCCCTCGACGCGGACACCCTCACCCAGGCGCGTCAGGTGCTGGGGTCCAGTCACCCCACGACGCTCGTGTGCGCTCTCAACCTCGCCATGGACCTTCGGGACCTCGGGCGCGAGGCGGAGGCGAGCATGCTCTTCGACACGAGCCTCGAACAGCTGCGGCAGACCCTCGGCGTCCGGCACCCGGCGGTGGCGGCGGTCGGGGCCGGCGTGCGGGCCAACTGCGACATCGACCCGCTCCCCCTGTAGCGGCGCACGGTCGATCCGGCGGGTCAGGCGATTGGCCAGCCCGCCGGGTCGATGGTGTCCGACAGCGGTTCCAGCCCGTGCCCCAGCCAGCTCGCCAGCTCCACCGGGTCGGGGGCCACCGACGCGGAGCCGCGCGACCGCAGTCCCTGGACGACGGCCAGGACGAGTTCCGGAGCGCCGAGCAGGGCGCGGACCGCCGGATCGGTGGGCCGGTCGAGCTGGGTGAGGCCGAGACCCACCCAGCCGTGCACGTGCGACGGGTCCCGCCCCAGCTCGTCGAGGTATCCGGCGCGCGCCCCGTCGAGGTCGCCGGCGACGAGGGCGAGGTCGGCCGGCGTGGCGCCGGCGACCCGGTCCCCCACCCGGTCGGGCGTGGCGCGCAGCCGGCCGAACGCGTCCGCGTCGACCAGCAGGTGCCGGCGCAGGACGGCCCGCGCGTCGAGCGCACCCGCCGGTGGTGCCGCGAGCACCGTCCGGGCACCGACCGCGAGGACGGCCTTCGCCGCGGGATCGCGGCGCTGCCAGGCCGCGGCGAGTGCGTCCCGGTCGGCGGGGGCCAGGCGGATGTTGTGGCCCCGCCACATCGCGCGGTGGTCGACGGCGGCGGCGTGAGCCGCCCCGAGGGCGGCCGGGGGCACCGGATCGTCCTGGCAGGCTGCCAGGTCCGCGTACAGGGTCTCGACGAACCGCTGGCCGTGCCCCGTCAACCGGCCGGACGCGGCCATCGCCCGCAGGACGTCGAGGGTCTGCCGCCGCCACAGCGCGAACTCGAAGTCCGCGAGCGCCCGCTCCCCCGCTGCCGCGTGCTGCCGGTGGACCCGCCAGAACTGGGTGATGCCGGCGAACGCGTAGGCACCCTGGAGAACGCCCGCGAGCGGTCGGGGATCGTCCCGCCAGGGGGCGTAGTAGCGGACGCCGTCGCCGGTCTCGCAGAGGGTCAGCAGGTGCGACAGGGCGCCGAGCTTGTGGTGCTGCGACTCGTGCACCAGGGTCACCGCGAGCTGCACCCCGTCGTCGGGCTCGGAGAGCAGGACGCCCCCGAACGCCTCGGCGCCGGAGGCGGACAGTGGGCGGAACGGCTCGCGGCGCGGCACCGGAGCGAGGGTCCGCACGATCCCGGTGATGGCCCGTGCCCGGTCGGGCTGCTCGCGGACCAGCAGTTCCCAGGCGTGCGCGAGCCACCCACGCCAGCGGGTGATCTCGGACTGCGACAACGGCTCCGGTGACGCCGGTCCGCGCAGGTCCCGGTACACGTCGCGGTCGAGCAACTCGACCCGGAGACCGACGCCGTCCGTGTCGACGTCGACGAGGACGGGTTCGTGCCAGTCCGGGTCGCCGGGCGCACACCGCACGGTCCGTGCGTCGGTCACCATCTCGACCTGGCCGGTGCGGGCCCGCACCCGCACGTGTGCGACGTCCGGCGGGACGGACGCGGCGCCCACGGTGGGCAGCACCGCGGAGCCCTGTCGCGCCGGGATGTCGATCGCGAAGGTGAGGCCCGCGCGGGCGGCGCTCGCCGCCGCGAGGGCGTGGAGGTATCCGACGTCCAGCCACAACGGTGTCCGGGTGTGGGGGTCGTCGCGGAGGCGACGCAGCGTGTGCGCGGCCCAGATGCCGACCTGTGGCTGGGCCAGGACGTCCTCGGTGGTGTCCGGAGCGGCGGCGTGGGCCCGGACCAGGAGCTGCCAGGCGTCGGTGACGGGTGCGAGCGGACCGGTCGTGTCGGTGCGGGTGCCGCAGGTGTCCAGCAGGGCCCGCAGCACGATGAGCCGCCAGCTGCGCTCGGACCGCCGGAGTGCGGCGATGCTCGGTTCGTCGGCGGCGCCGGTCGCCAGGGTGTGGAAGTGCGCGTGATCGAGGTACGTCGGGCCTAACGGGAGGGAGTCAGACGACATGTTCCTCCGAATCCGGCCCGGCGGGCCGCATCCGGCTGGGGAAGGAGCCGTTGTAGCCACTGATGCTGCCCCCCGTATCGGCAACTCTCTCGCGCACCCGCGAGATCGCCGCAGTCATGCCGGTGGAGTCGACGGATCGTAGGGTCGCTACGGTCACCGCTGACAGGTCGAGCAGCTCGGACTCGATACCGGCGAGGCGTTCCTCCATGTACGGCAACCCTCCCGATGATGACAGTCGATAACTCCATCATTACTTATGCGTCCGAGTGGCGAAAGCGCCGAGCGACGGCTACCACACACCGGTTTCGGCGGATTGCTCCGAAGTGGACGCCATGTGGAGGGTGGGTCCGGGCATCAGGTACGGGCCGTCAGTCGGGCGGCGCCGTCCTCGACGCGGGCCACCGCCTCGTCGTCCGAGGCGAAGAAGCGGACCGCCTCGACGAGTTCCGACAGGGCGCCCGGATACCGCAGACAGGTTCGTACGACGCTGATGGCGTCCAGCCGTGCGGCGCTGTTGCGGCGGATGGCCGCGCGTACCGGCCCGCGCAGCAGCGACAGGATCTCCTCACGGTCGTCCGGGCGCAGGAACTCCGGTACGTCGAGCAGCGCGTCCACGAGAGGGGCCAGCGCGGCCGGTGACGGGGACGCCGAGGCGGTCGCGGCGGGACGGCCCGACCCGGAGCGGCTGAGCACGAACCCCTCGTCGCCGAGGGCGTTGCGGTACCACAGGTAGGTGGGCGTCTGGGCGGTAAGGCCGTCGGCACGCAGCTGGTCGAACCGCTCCCGCAGCGCGGTGACGAGCCGTTCCGGATCCGCGAGCCGGCCCCCGTCCTCGTCCTGCAGGAGTCGCAGCACCTCCCGGCTGAACAGTCCGGTGCGCCGTACCCGGAGGTTGGCGGCGGCCTGACCGACGCCGGCGGCGAACAGGACGTCCTGCCTGCGGCCAGGGACCGGGTCGCCGACCGGGAAGGTCTCGGTGCCGGGCGCGCGCAGGCCCTGCGGGCGCTCGTGCAGTTGGCACGCGTCCACGATCCACACCTGCCGGTCGAAGCCCGGGACGACGTCGGTGGAGAAGGTGGCGAGGATGGAGTCGAGGTCGAGCGCGCCGGAATCGGTGGCGGTGGCGTCGGCGTAGTAGAGCCGCCGGTGGCGCCCGGTGTCGACGTAGCCGTGGCCGCCCCAGACCACGTGGAGGACGGATCCCGGCCGCCCCGGCAGCTCCCGCATGAGCACCTGGCGTACGGTCGCGCGGTCGGCGGGACGCCGGTCGACCCCCGGGGGAAGGGCGTCCGGACCGGGATCGGGCGCCAGCAGCACGGTCACCTGGTCGGGTGGTACCCCACGGGCCACGAACCAGGCGGCGAACCGGACGGCGTCGTCGACCGGCCCGGTCAGGCTCCACTCGTCGCCCGCCGCGTACCGGTCGATGCCGACGGCCACCACGTGGACGTCGCGCGGGTCGTCACCGGGTCCCATGGCTCAATCCTCGGGCACGGGTGCGAGCGTCGCGCACGGCGGTGGGCCCGACGGCGCGGCGCCGCGTCGGCACGATCGTCGACGCCCGCACGTGACGTCGACCGGGCTCGATCGTAGCCTTCGGAGAGGGCGTCGCCACCCTCCGCCCGTGGCGAGACGGCCCCGGCGGAGGGCCGCCAGGGGTAGCGTCGGATCGCATGGACGTGGTACGCCTCCGCCCGCGCTCACCCGCGCTGGCGCCCTTCATCTCCTCGATGGGGTACCTCGAGGGGACGTTCCCGCACCGCCGCGAGCGCGTACTACCCACCGGCACCGCACAGCTGCTCGTCAACCTCGACGAGGACGTGCTCTCCTCGGCCCCCGACGGCCTGGCCCCGACGCGCACCTCGGGCGCGGCCCTGCAGGGGCCGGACAGCCGCTCCGCCGTGACGGACACCGCCCACCAGCGGGCCGTCCTGTGGGTCAGCTTCCGGCCGGGCGGCGCGGCGCCGTTCTTCCCCGGCCTCGCGGCGACGCGCGACCGGCTCGTGCCGCTCGACGCCCTGTGGGGGCATCGGGGCGCCACCCTACGCGAGCGGCTGTTGGCGGCCGGGACACCGGACGCCATGCGGAAGGTCGTGGAGTCCGCGCTGCTCGCGGCGGCCGAGCCGCCCCGCCCGGACCGGGCACTCGCCGTGGCCGTGGCCGCGCTGCACCAGGGCACCTCCGTGTCCGAGGCGGCGGACCGGCTGGGGTGGACCCCCAAGAGGCTGACGCGCCGGTTCAGCGCCCAGGTGGGTCTGGCGCCCAAGGTGTTCGCCCGGGTACGTCGCTTCCAGCGCCTGCTGTCCGCCGCCGCGTCGGCACGCACGAGGGGGGACTGGGCCCGGCTGGCCGCCGAGTGCGGCTACCACGACCAGGCGCACATGATCCACGACTTCCACGCGTTCGCGGCGCAGAGCCCCACCGCGTACGCCCCGAGGTCGGCCGAGGAACCCAACCATGTCCCTTTCCTACAATTCGACGACTCCCCGCCGACGCGATGATCGTGGGCATGAGCGACATGTATCCACGCCTCGTGGTGATCGGCGCCGATCGGGCGATCGCGTTCTACACGACGGTGTTCGGTGCCAGGGAGCTGAACCGGTACACCGACGAGAACACCGGGCGCATCGTCCACGCGGAGCTGGAGGTGGCCGGCGGAAGGTTCGCCGTCAAGGACGAGGGCGACGGCGACCCCGCTCCGCCCACACTCGGGGGCACCCCGGTCGTCATGGCCCTGTACGTGGACGACGCGGACGCGGTCGGCCGGCGCATGGAGCAGCACGGCGGCACCGTGGTCTTCCCCATCGCCGACCAGCCGTACGGCGAGCGCGGCGGCCGCCTCGCCGACCCGTTCGGCCACCTCTGGATGATCGCGCAGCGCGGCTAGGCGCCGCACACACGTCGGTCGCGCCACGGCAGCACGTGACGGTCCCGCCACGGCAGGTCGTCGTGGCGGGACCGACGCGCGGGCGGCCTCAGCCGTCCGCCCGGCCGCCGACCGGCGTCGCCGACGGCACGCCGCCGTCCCGCGACGGGGCCGAGCCCGTCGACCGTCCCCACAGGCCCAGCTCCCGGGCGCCGAGGTACAGGAACGGCAGCACCAGCAGCACGTCGGCGACCAACGCGATCGACACCTCGCGGGTGATCCGGCTCAGCGGGAACGCGACCGCGCCCAGGCAGAGCAGTACGCCCACCGGCAGCGGCGCGGTGCGGGTCCAGCAGAGCGCCACACCCAGCGCGAACAGGGTGAGCGGGAAGAGCGGCCCGGCGATCCAGAACAGGGTCGTGGCGAACGGGTACTGGTTGAGCAGCTCGATGGTGTGGGCGTGTGAGACCTCGAAGACGCCCTCGTGGATGCTCTGCACGCCGAACGCCACCCCGCCGACGGTCGCGAAGACCGTCACCGGCAGCGCCACGGCCACGTAGCGGGGGGCCGCGGCGCGCAGCCGGTCGTACAGGCCGATCAGGCCGACGAGCCAGCAGGCGCAGGAGAGCCCGACGAGCGTGCCGGCGGTCACGCCCTGTGACTCGGACTCCCAGAAGAGGGTGGCGAGCAGGTTCAGTGTGGGACCAAGAATGAGAAACATGGATCTGACGGTATGGACGGGCGACCCCCGCCGGATCCGCTCGGCGCCGGCCCCGGACTACCGCCGATGTTGTACGCCCGCCAGCCCGGAGCGGTAGGCGAAGACCACGAGTTGCGCCCGGTCCCGGGCCCCGAGCTTGGTCATCGCCCGGTTGGCGTGGGTCTTCGCGGTCGCCGTGCTCATGCCGAGCCGTACCCCGATCTCCCCGTTGGTGAGCCCCTCCGCGACGAGCGCCACCACCTCGCGTTCCCGGGTCGTCAGGGTGTGCAGACCGGGCACCTCGGGCCCTCGGGCGTACGCGGCGATCAGCCGGCGGGTCACCTCCGGCGCCAGCAGGGCGTCGCCGGCCGCCACCACCCGGACCGCCCTGCGCAGCTCGTCCGGTTCCAGGTTCTTCAACAGGAAGCCGCTCGCCCCGGCGTGCAGCGCCGCGTAGACGTACTCGTCGAGTTCGAAGGTGGTGAGCACGACGACCCGTACCCCGGGCAGCCGCTCGTCGGCGAGGATCCGCCGGGTCGCGGTCAGCCCGTCGGTGCCCGGCATCCGCACGTCCATCAGCACGACGTCCGGCCGGTGGGCGCGGGTCAGCGCGATCGCCTCGTCCCCGTCGGCGGCCTCGGCGACCACCTCGATGTCGGGCGCGCGTTCGAGCAGCACCCGGAAGCCGGCCCGGACCAGGGTCTGGTCGTCGGCGAGCAGGACTCGGATGGTCATCCCGGCAGCCACCCCTCGACGTGGAAACCGCCACCGTGGGCTGGCCCGGCGCGCAGCCAACCACCGAGCCCGACGGCCCGTTCCGTCATGCCCCGCAGCCCGTTGCCCGGCGGCCCCGGCGCGCCCCGCCCGTTGTCCCGGACGCTCAGCGTCAGCCCGTCCGGGCGGTAGCCGAGCCGCACCTCGATCCGGTCGGCGTCGGCGTGCCGTACCGCGTTCGCCACCGCCTCCTGCACGATCCGGTACGCGGACGCCTCCACGGCCCGGGGCAGCGGGCGCCGCTCGCCGTCGCACCGGAGCACGGCACCGGTCGCGGCCGCCAGCGCGGGAAGCCGGTCGAGCGCGGGCGCCGGCGGCGCGGGGCTGAACTCGCCCGGCTCGTCGTGGGGGCCGCCCGGATCCGGGTCGCGACGGCCGTCCCGCAGCACGCCGACGGCGGCGCGCAGTTCCGCCATCGCCTCCCGGCTGGCCTGCCGGACCACGTCCAGCGCGGCGCGGGCCTGCACCGGATCGTCCTCGAGGACCTCGGCCGCCACCCCGGCCTGCACTCCGACCACCGCCAGGGTGTGCGCCGTGACGTCGTGCAGTTCCCGGGCGATCCGGATGCGTTCCTCGGTGACCCGCCGCTCGGCCGCCCGGTCCCGCTCGGCGGACAGCAGCTCCAGCCGGATCCGCCGGCCCCGCACCGCCTCGCCCAGCAGCAGCGCCGCCACGAAGACGACCGTCGAGCTGTCCAGGGTGGCGTCCAGTGGTCCCACGCTCTCCACCAGCATGCGTCCCTGGAGGTCCAGCAGGATGAAGATCGCGGCCACCAGCAGGCCGGCCCGGCGGCGCGGGGCGACCGCCACCGAGTACAGCGCCACCCACAGCGGCGCGGCGGGGGCACCGCCGGGATACCGGGACACGTGGTAGGCCAGGAACAGGGCACCCGCCGTGGCCAGGGTCGCGGCGGGCCAGCGCCGTCGGGCCAGCAGGACCAGCGCCATCGCCAGCCCGAGGGCGTACGCCCACCCGTCCGGCGCGCGGTCGCCGGCCTCCACCGCCGCCACCGCGATCCGATACACCGTCACCGCACCGGCGACCACCACGATGCCGGTGTCCGTCATCCACCGCCGCACACGGCAACAGTAGGTACCCGGCCGGGTGGCCGCGTACCACCGATGCGGTAGCCGGGGGTGGGGTCGCGGGGCTCGTCCCGCGTCGTCCGCCACAGGGTCGGCGCCTCGTGCGGTCGGGTGGGTGCGCGCCGACGACTCCTACGCCGGTCCGTCCGGTCCGCGCCGGCCGCGCCGCTGTCGCAGGGCCGCCACCAGCAACGACACACCCATCACCAGGTCGGTGCCACGGCGCAGGACGGTGCGGACCCGTCCGGGTGGCGCCGCCGGCGGCGGGCCCGGCACGACGACCCGGTCGACGCCGGGGTAGGCGAGCCGCGCGGCGGCGACGGCCTCCTCCTCGGTCAGCGCCGCCCGGTTGCCCACGAGCGTGACACCGGCATCCGGATCCTGGTAGCGCCAGCGCCACACCTCGCCCTCCGGCCACAGCTCGATCCGCTCACCCGTACGGTCGCGGGCCGGCTGCTCCGGTTCCTCTGCCGCCGGTGGCGGCTCGCGACCGCGTGCGGCAGCGAGGTCGGCGCGGGTGAGGTCGCCGAGCCGGGCGGCGTCACCGCGGCGCAGCGCCCGGGCGAGCAGGAACGCCAGCGCCCCGGTGAGCAGCGGGAGCACCAGCACGAGGACGCGGAAGACCGAGAGCAGGTCGTAGACCGGGATCCGGAGCAGCCGGGCGATGATGTCGTCGCCGGCCGCCACGACGAGGACGGCGTAGAAGGTGAGGGCGGCGACGCCGACGCCCATGCGTACGGGATGGTCACGCGGCCGGTCCAGCAGGTGGTGGCGGCGGCGGTCGTGCGTGCGCAGCCGTTCCAGGAACGGCCAGGCGTACAGGGCCAGGAACGTCACGCCCCCGACCACCACGCCGGGCACGAACGGGGCCGGCACCAGGTAGTCGCCGATGCGGGGCTCCCAGGGCGGGAAGAGGCGCAGCGCGCCGTCACCCCACGCCACGTACCAGTCGGGCTGGGCGGGCGACGTGGCCTGGGCGGGCGAGAAGGGGCCGTAGAGCCAGACCGGGTTGATCTGGACGAGTCCGCCGAGCGCGAAGAGGACCGCGAGCACCCAGGCGAACAGCGCGAGGGACCGCAGCGTGTAGCTGGGCCAGAGCCGGGAGCCGACCACGTTGTGCTCGGTGCGTCCCGGGCCGGGGAACTGCGTGTGCTTCTGCCGGACGATCATCGCGAGGTGCACGCTGACGAGGGCGACGAGGAGGGCGGGCACCAGGAACACGTGGGAGATGAACAGCCTCGGGATCATCTCGTCGGAGGGGAACTCGCCGCCGAGGGCGAGGAACACCAGCCAGGACCCGACCAGCGGGATCGACTCGACGACCGAGACGATGATCCGCAGTCCCAGTCCGGAGACCAGGTCGTCGGGCATCGAGTAGCCGGTGAAGCCGTTGGCCAGGGCGAGGGTCAGCATGGTGACGCCGACGAACCAGTTGAGCTCGCGGGGCTTGCGGAACGCGCCGGTGAAGAAGACCCGGATCAGGTGGACCACGATCGCGGCGACGAAGACCAGCGCCGCCCAGTGGTGGGTCTGCCGGATCAGCAGCCCCGCCCGGACGTCCCAGCTCAGCCGGACCGTCGAGGCGTACGCGGCCGACGTGCTGCTGCCGTCCAGCGGCGCGTACGAGCCGCGGTAGACGCGGTCGGCGGAGCTGGCGTCGAAGAAGAAGGTCAGGTACACGCCGGTGAGGATCAGCGCGACGAACGAGTAGAGGGCGATCTCGCCGAGCATGAACGACCAGTGGTCCGGGAAGACCTTCGCCAGGGCCTTCCGCGTGATCGGGGAGAGCCGCAGGCGGTCGTCGACCGCGCGGACGAACCGGTCGACGATCACGGCCAGCTCCAGAAGCCGGCGCCCGGCGGCGCGGTGAAGTCGCCCCGGGCGCGCAGGAAACCGTCGGGGCCGACCTCGACCGGCAGGCCGGGCAACGGACGGGCGGCCGGGCCGGCGACCGGGCGGGCTCCGGCGAAGAGGTCGAAGGACGACTGGTGGCAGGGGCAGAGCACCCGGCCGGTCCCGTGCAGGTAGAGCCGGACGGGGCAGCCGGCGTGGGTGCACAGCAGGGAGTAGACGACCAGACCGTCGAGGTGGCCGCCGGCGGGTGGGCGGGTGAACCGCTCCGGTCGCAGCCGGACCGCGAAGGCCGGGGCGTCTCCGGCGTCGACGGCGCCCTCGGGGAACACGCCCACGACCGTCTCCTCGGGGACGTCCTCGGGGCGCAGCGGGCGTCCCTCGGCGGTGACGAGCCGGATGCCCGGGCGCCACGGGGTGGTCTTCAGTGCCTCGTCCGGTCGGGGTCGGTCCCACGGCAGCAGGGAGCGCAGCGGGAACAGGGCCGCGACGCCGAGCGCGCTCAGCGCCAGGGCGAGCGCGCCGAGCAGGCCGCGTCGACGGATCGGGCTGTCCGGTGCGGTCAGTTCCTCGGCGGTCAACGCCTGCTCCACCGGGGGCGGGGTGAAGCCCTCGTGCTCCTCGACGTACCCGCCGGCCGGCACGAGTCGCCTCCCCCAGGTGGCGAGGCCGGTGGCGAGCCCGGCGAAGGCGACGGCCAGGCAGACGCCCTCCCAGCGGGTGTTCCCACCGAGCCCGTAGGTCACCGCGAAGCCCACCGCGCCCGCGGCGCTGACCAGGAAGGACAGCACGATGCGCCGGCTCACCCCCGGCGGGGCGGGCGGCAGCGGCGGTCGGCGCGGGCTCACTGCCCCGCCCTCCGGCCCAGCCAGCGGGCCGCCGCGACGAGCAGCCCGAGCGTGACGATCCAGGCGACGAGGCCCTCGACGAGCGGGCCGAGGCGGCCCAGCGGGTTGCCGCCGCGGTCCAGCCGTTCGCTTCGCAGCTGTCGCACGTACGCGGTGACGTCGTTCACCTGCTGATCGGTGAGGATCTGGCTGGGGAAGGCCGGCATGAGCCCGGGTCCGACCCGCACCGCCTCGGCGATCTGCACGGGCGTGGCCTCGTACAGGGGTGGGGCGTCCCACCCGTTGGTGAGCGTGGCTCCCGCCCCGGTGGCACCGTGGCAGGGCGCGCAGTTGGCGGCGAAGACCTCGCGCCCGGTGGGCAGGCTGCCGGCGGAGACGCGGGGAATCTGCGGCCCGCCGCCGCCGAAGCTGGCCACGTGGTCGACCAGGGCGGCGATCTCGTCGGCCGAGAAGACCGGCTCGTCGCGCCGGGGCTGCGCCGTCTCGTTCGGGACGGGCATCCGTCCGGTGCCGACCTGGAAGTCCACCGAGGCGGGACCGACGCCGACCAGCGAGGGGCCGCGCTGGCTGCCCTGTCCCCGTGGTCCGTGGCAGCTGGCGCACTGCTGCCGGTACAGCTCGGCGCCGCGCTGGCCGTTCTCGGGTGTGCCGGTGGGTGCGGCCGTGGACGGTCCGGGTGCGGGCCGGGAGCTCAGCGTGGCCGGCCCGGCGGCGAGCACCAGGGCGGCGCCGACGGCGAGAGCCCGGCGGGGTACGGGCCATCCCGCCCGGGCACCGGTGCGCGCTCGCTGCTGCATGGGTCAGTCCAGGGTGTAGAGGTAGGCGGCGATGTCCTGGGCGTCGATGGCGGAGACGCCCAGGTCCGGCATGGCCGTCCCCGGTTCGACGGCCTGCGGGTCGGCGATCCAGTGCTGGAGGTTGTCGGCGTTGTTCACCAGCTCCCCGGCGATGTAGGAGCGGGCGCCGAACCGGGTCAGCGGCGGGCCGACCAGCCCGTCGGCGCGGTCGATGCCGGGGATGGTGTGGCAGGAGCCGCAGCCGTACCGGGCGATGAGGGCGGCTCCCCGTTCCGGCTGCCCGGATCGGATCTCCGGGGGCGGTGGCGGCGGGGTGCGGGCGCAGGAGACGGCGGCGAGCAGCGCCACCAGGACGACGGCGCCGCCGCGCAGGGCTTTCCTCATCGCAGCACTCCCTCGGCTCGGGCTGCCGGCCGGCCGGCCTCGGGTGGGCCCACCTCGCCGGGTTGCTGCCGCTGCAGGCGCAGCAGCCAGCGCAGGAAGACGGTCAGGGTCGCGACGAGCACGGCCACGTCCATGGGCGCCCACATCAGCAGGCCCGCGAGCTGCTGGTCGGCGACCGGGTCGGAGCCGAGCGCCCGCAGCGGGTAGATCGGCTGCGGTGCGAAGGTGAGGGCCGCGCCCAGCGCGGAGGCCGGCAGCATCGTGCCGGCCAGCAGCAGCACCGCGACCGGTGGCGGCAGCCGGTGCCGGGCCGCACCGAGCACCGGCGCCCACAGCAGCCAGGACCCGGCCACGAAGCAGACGTGCTCCACCACGTGCACGACGGGTCGGTCGAGCGCGGCGACGTAGGGCGCCGGCAGGTGCCAGACCCACAGCACCAGCGTCTGCACGGCGCCGGCCAGCAGGGCGGTGGTCGCGGGCCGACGCAGCCGGCGGGTGGCGGGAGCGGACCGGACCCGGGCCAGCCGTCGCCGCAGCGACGCCGGGCAGGCGAGGCTGAGGGGCAGGCCGGCGGCGCCGGCGGCGAGCAGCGGTCCGGCCACCAGCATCAGCGTCATGTGCTGGGTCATGTGCCCGGCGAACGATCCCCGCGCCAGCGTGGCCAGCGGTCCGCTGTCGGCGGCGAGCATGACCACCACGCCGCCGCCGAAGGCGGCGACCCGCCACACCGGCACGACCTCGCCCGCGCCCCGGCGGGCCCACAGCTCGTGCACACCGCGGCCGTAGCCGGCGGCCAGCAGGGCGACGGCCACGGCGAGCAGGATCGTGAGCAGCCCCGCCTCGACCGAGCCGTCCGCGGCGGCGGCCGGGGTCACCGCTGGCATGGCGGGAACACCAGCAGGGCGACGCCGCCCAGCGCGATGATGGTGAGGAACAGCAGGTTCGCCCAGAGGCCGAGGAGGGCGAGCATACGGGTGCGCCCCAGCGTGGCCTCGGTCGTCCCGTCCGGACGCGCCCGGGCGGTACGCCGCCAGGCGAGCACGGCCGCCAGCAGCGCGCCGACGGTGGCCAGCGCGGGCAGGACCACCGCGAGTGCCACGACCACCCGCAGCGACACCCCGCTGACCTGGTCGGATCCGCTGGCGCAGGTGAGTTCGTCCACGCCCCAGGCGGCCATGACGTGGACCGCCCAGGCGAGCGCGCCGCCCAGGACGGCGTACCACAGCAGCAGCCCGCCGGCGAGGCGGGCGCGCGGGCCGGGCTGGGCGCTCACCACAGCCTCGGCGACAGGTAGATGGTGAACAGGATGGCCGCCCACACCACGTCCACGAAGTGCCAGTAGATGGCGACGTTGCGGACCCGGTCGTGGCGCCGGGCGCCGAAGCTGCCGCCGCGCAGGGAGGCCGAGAGCAGCCAGCTCACCATGGTGAGCCCGATGAACACGTGCAGGCCGTGGAAACCGGTGATGACGTAGAACAGCGAGCCGTACGCGTTGGTGGTGACCGTGAACTCGTGGAGCAGCTCGGCGTACTCGGTGGCCTGCAGTCCCAGGAAGGTGAGCCCGAGCAGGAAGGTGGCCGCGAGGCCGACGCGCAGGCGGCGGCGTTCGCCGCGGCGGATGCCGCGCTCGGCCCAGACGATCGGCAGGCTGCTGGGCAGCAGCACCGCGGTCATCACGAGCGGACGCAGCAGCCGGGGTTGTTCGATGCCGCCGGGCGGCCACTCGCCACCGTGCTGGAAGCGCAGGTAGAAGTAGCTGCCGAGCAGGCAGGCGAACAGCGTCGCCTCGGTGGCGACGAACATGACCATCCCCCACCAGCCGGTGGACCGCCCGGCCGGCAGCTCGGTGGTGAGCGCCTCGGTGCTGGTGGCCGCGGCGAGGTCGTGGGCGCTCATGCCGGCACGCCCGCACCGGCCGCGGCACCGCGCGGGACGGCGCGCCCCCTCATCGGGCCACCCCCAGTTCCTCCTCGGGGAGGCGCGGTGGCCAGAGCCACACGGCGACGACGACGGCCACCGCGAGCGCCGCCGCCCCGGCGACGGGGTACCAGGCGAACAGCATCGCGGTGAAGAAGACCAGCATGGCCAGGGCGAGCAGGAGGGGTTGCAGGGACGACTCGGGCATCCGCACGGCGCGTTCGCGACGCCCGTCGAGTTCGCTGGTGAGCAGCGTGGTCCGCCCGTCGGCGAGGGTGCGGTCGGGGGTGGCGCCCTCGGCCATGGACGACCGGCTCGGCTCGTCCCAGGTGGGGTGCAGGCTGTGCACCTGGGGCAGGACGGGGAAGTTGTACGGCTTCGGCGGCGAGTCGGTCGACCACTCCAGCGTGTCGCCGCCCCACGGGTCCGGTGGCGCGGGCCGGCCGCGGCGGACGGCGTGCAGCACGCCGACGAGCACGAGCAGCAGGCCGGCCGCGAGGATGTACGCCCCGACGGTGCTCACCAGGTTCCAGACGTCCCAGCCCGGTTCGCTGCGGTAGGTGTAGACGCGGCGGGGCATGCCGAACAGGCCGTAGAGGTGCATCGGGAAGAACGTGACCTGCATGCCGGTGAAGAACAGCCAGAACGCCCACCGGCCGAGACCCTCGTGGTACATCCGCCCGGTGATCTTCGGCAGCCAGTAGTAGATGCCGGCGAGGATCGGGAACACCGCGCCGCCGATGAGCACGTAGTGGAAGTGCGCCACGACGAAGTACGAGTCGGTGACCTGCTGGTCGAACGCCGTGAGCGCGAACATCGTGCCGGTGAACCCGCCGAGCACGAAGGTCACGATGAAGCCGACGAGGAACAGCAGCGGCACCTTGACGACCACGCGGCCGAGGGCCATCGTGGCCAGCCACGCGAAGATCTGGATGCCGGAGGGGATGGTGATGATCGTGCTGGCG
The DNA here is from genome assembly GCF_036184225.1 of Micromonospora globbae. NCBI lineage: Bacteria > Bacillati > Actinomycetota > Actinomycetes > Micromonosporales > Micromonosporaceae > Micromonospora > Micromonospora globbae. The sequence continues at coordinate 1,021,815 of NZ_CP108084.1, read as the reverse complement.
GCGCTGAAGAAGCTGTAGGAGAGCTGCGGCAGCCCGGTGGCGAACATGTGGTGCACCCAGACGCCGAACGAGATGATCGAGATGGACACGATGGCGAGCACGACGAGGACGTAGCCGACGACGCCGCGGCGGGTGAACGCGGGCAGCACCGCCGAGACGATGCCGAGGGCCGGCATGACGATGATGTAGACGTCGGGGTGCCCGAAGATCCAGAAAAGGTGCTGCCAGAGCAGCACGTTGCCGGCGGCGTCGGGGTCGAAGAAGCGGGTGTCGAACCGGCGGTCGAGGAACAGCATGGCGTTGTCGAGGTTCAGCGCCGGCAGGGCGAAGATCACCATGAAGGCGGTGGCGACGATCGCCCACACGAACAGCGGGACGCGGTTGAGGGACATGCCGGGCGCGCGCAGCTTGAGCGCGGTGACGATGAAGTTGATCGAGCCGGCCGTGGTGGCGATGCCGAGGAAGAGCAGCCCCAGGGTGTAGACGTCCATGTGCAGCCCGGGGGTGTTCACGTCGTCGGTCAGCGGCACGTAGGCGAACCACCCGCCGTTGGGGGCGGCGCCGAAGGGCAGGCTGGCCCACATGAACAGCCCGGCGAAGAGGAACACCCAGTACCCGAGGGCGTTGAGCTTGGGGAACGCCATGTCCCGTGCGCCGATCATCAGCGGGACCAGGTAGTTGCCGAAGCCGAACAGCATCGGGGTGGAGAACAGGAAGATCATCGCCGTGCCGTGCATGGTGAACAGCTGGTTGTACTCCTGCGGGGACAGCAGGTTCGACTCGGGCCGGGCCAGCTGGGTCCGCATGGCGAGGGCGCTGACGCCGGCCAGCACGAAGAACAGGGAGGCCGTCACGAGGTAGCGCCGGCCGATCCTCTTGTGGTCGACGGTGCTGAACCACGCGCGCAGCGAGGGGCGTTCACCCCAGTGTTCGTCGAGCCGGGACAGGTCCTCCTGGCTGGCGCCGGACGGCGGCGCGGTCGTCGTGGACACGTGCACCTCCCCCGCGGCTACGTGAGTGACCGGAGATAGGCGATGAGGTCGGGCAGCCGCTGCGCGTCGACCGGTTGCGGCGGCATGTAGCTGCCCGGCTTGACGGTCTGCGGGTTCACGATCCAGCCGCCCAGGTGCCCGGCGTCGTTGGGGACGGCGCCCGCGCCGATGCTCCACCGGGACCCGATGTCGGACAGGTCGGGCCCCATCCGCGCGACCGCGTCCGTGCCGCGGATGGCGTGGCAGCCGGCGCAGGTGCCCTGGAGGAACGCCTGCTGCCCGCGCCGCTCGGCGTCCGTCGACGGCTGCCGGGCCGGGGACCCGAGGCGGGCCAGCCACGCCTCGAACTGGGGGCGCGGCTCGGCGACCACCCGGAACGCCATGTGCGCGTGCTGCGTGCCGCAGTACTCGGCGCACTGCCCCCGGTAGCTGCCGGCCCGCTCGGCGTGCAGCCAGGTCTCGCGTACCTCGCCGGCGATCAGGTCGGTCTTGGGCATCAGTTGCGGCACCCAGAAGCTGTGCAGCACGTCGGCGGCGTGCAGCCGCACCCGCACCCGCTCGCCGACCGGGATGTGCAGCTCGTTCGCGGTGGCCCCGTCGACTCCCGGCACCCGGACCTCCCACCACCACTTGTGGCCGGTGACCTCGATGGTGGTGGCGTCCCGCCCGGGGCCGGCGCCGAGCGCGGCCAGGTCGCGCAGTCCGAGGGCGTAGACCACCACCAGGATCACCAGCGGCACCCCGGCGCCGGCGACCGCCACGAACCGCAACGGCTGGCCGTGTCGCACCCGGACGTCCCGACCGCGCCGGAACACCAGTGCCCAGACCAGCAGCGCCATGACCTCGGCGAAGACGGCCACGGAGATCCAGAAGAGCACCCACCACAGGTCGGCGACGCGGGCCGCGCCCGTGCCGGCCGGATCCAGCGTGGACGGCGCGTCACCGGCGCAGCCGGCGAGCGGCAGCAGCCCGGCGAGCACGGCCGTCCCGGCGAGGCGCCGTGGCGGCCGCCGCCGGGGGCGCGCGCGGTCCCGTGTCCTGTCCACCGGCACCGACCTTAGCCAGCTACTCCCCTTCTGCGGCCTATTAACAGGAAAGCGGTGGATGCACGTTTTGCCGGGACTAGAGTCGGCGCTCAGGAGTATGCGGGGAGGCGCTCCGGCCGACCCGGACAGGGAGATCATGCGTACGACCACCGTGGACCTCGCGGCCGACACCCCGGCCGGTGCGGCCGCCCGGCGGACGACGGCCTGGACGGCCGGCGGGCTCGCCGCCGCGGCCGCCCTCACCGGCGGCCTGCTCGCTCCCACCGACGCCGCGCAGGGCCAGGCGCAACGCCTCATGTACGTGCACGTGCCGGCCGCCTGGGTGGCGTACCTCGCGTTCACGGTCGTCCTGGCGGCCAGCCTGGCGCACCTGATCCGCGGTGACCTGCGCTGGGACCGTTACGCGCGGGCCGGCGCCGAGATCGGAGTCGCGCTCACCGCCGTGGCCCTCGCCAGCGGCGCCTACTGGGGACACCTGGTCTGGGGCACCTGGTGGGCCTGGGACCCCCGCCTGGTCAGCACCGCGTTGCTGCTGCTGACGTACGCCGGCTACCTGGCGCTGCGCCGGGCGGTGGCCGAGCGGACCGGCCGGGACGGCGCCGACCGGACGGCCGCGGCGCTCGGCGTGGCCGGCTTCCTGCTGGTCCCCGTGGTGCACTTCTCGGTGGTCTGGTGGCGGTCGCTGCACCAACCGGCCACCGTGCTCGCCCCGGAGCGTCCGCCGATCGACGCGCGGATGGGCCTCGCGCTGCTGCTCGCCGTGGCGGCCGCGAGCGTGGCCGCGCTCTGCGTCCTGCTCTACCGGGTCGTCCGGCTGAGCCGCCGGCACGGCCCGGACCCCGCCACGTCCGCCTCCCGGCGCCGCGAGCCGGCCCGCGTCGGATGATCCGCCGGCCCGGTCGCCTCGCGCTCGCCGGTGTGCTGGTCGCCGCCGGCGCTCTCGTGGTGGCCGGCGCGCTGGAGGACACGCTCACCTACTACCGGACGCCGGCGGAGGTCCTGTCCGATCCGGACGCGGCCGGCGAGCGCGTGCGGCTCGGGGGCGACGTCGTACCGGGCTCGCTGCGCCGCGACGGCGAGACGGTCGTGTTCCGGCTCGCCGAGGCCGGCCACGAGATCGTGGTGCACCAGCGCGGCGCCCCGCCGGACACCTTCCGCGAGGGCGAGGGCGCGGTGGTCGAGGGCCGGCTCTCCCCCGACGGCGTCTTCCGCGCCGACCACGTGGAGGTCCGGCACGGCAACGAGTACGGCCCGACCGGCGCGGAGTCACCGGATGCTCGGTGACCTCGGCACCGCCAGCCTGGCGGCCGGGCTGTCCTGCGCCACCCTCACCGCGCTGCTGTGGCTGCGGGTCGCGCTGCTCGCCACGCCCGTCCGACCGGCCCGCGTGGCCACCACGGCGACGCTGCTGGCCGCCGCCCTCGCCTGCGCGGTGCTGGAGGTGGCCCTGCTGCGGCGCGACTTCAGCGTCCGTTTCGTGGCCGAGAACGGCGGTCGCCACGTGCCGGTCCACGACACGCTGACCAGCCTGTGGTCGGCGCTCGACGGATCACTGCTGCTGTGGCTGCTGGTGCTCTGCGGGTACGCCGCCCTGCTGGCCCACCGGCGGCTCCCGCCGCGCCTGCAGGCGTACGCGATGGTGGTCGTGAGCGTGGTGGCGGCGTTCTTCTTCGCACTGTCGTCGCTCGCCGCGAACCCGTTCCGGGACGTGCACCCGGTCCCGCTCGACGGTCCCGGCCCGAACCCGCTGCTCCAGCAGCATCCGGCCATGGCGATCCACCCGCCCCTGCTCTACGCCGGCTACCTCGGTCTCGTCGTGCCGTTCGCGCTGGCGCTGGCCGCGCCGCTCGCGGGTGCCGAGGGCCGCGCCTGGCTGCGCATCGCCCGTCCGTGGGCGCTCGTGGCCTGGTCCGCGCTGACCGCCGGCATCGCGCTCGGCGCCTGGTGGTCGTACGCGGTGCTGGGCTGGGGCGGCTACTGGGCGTGGGACCCGGTGGAGAACGCCTCCCTGCTGCCGTGGCTCACCGCGACCGCGTTCCTGCACACCGCGCTTCCCGGCGCCGCGCCGCGCGCCCGGTGGAACGCCGTCCTCGCCTGCGCGAGCTTCGCACTGGTGCTGCTCGGCACGTTCCTCACCCGCTCCGGCGCGGTGGCCAGCGTCCACGCGTTCACCGAGTCCCCGCTGGGGCCCCTGCTGCTCGGCCTCGTCCTGCTGGCCGTGCTGGCGTCGACGCTGCTCGCCGGACGCGGCGAGACGGCGACGGACCCGCCGCGACCGCCGCTGCTGTCCCGCGGCACCGCCGTGCTGGTCAACGGCGTGCTGCTGGTGAGCATCGCCGCGACCGTCCTGGTCGGCACCGTGCTGCCGCTGCTCACCGAGCCGCTGACCGGTGCCCGCGCCAGCGTCGGTCCCGCGTACTACGCGCGCACCGCGGTGCCGCTGGCGATCGCGGTGCTCCTGCTCGCCGGGGTGGCGCCCGCGCTGCGCCGTGTCCGGCACCGGACGGCGGCACGGCGGCTGGCGCTCCCCGCAGTGGCGGCGCTGGTCACCGTGGCGGTGACGGGACTGCTCAGCCGGCCGGGCGTGCCGGCGCTCGCGGCGTTCGGCGCCGCGGCGTTCACCCTCACGGGTCTGGCCGGAGAACTCCGGTCCCTGCCACGCCGCCGGGGCCGCGCCGGCGCCGTCCGCCTCGCGGCGCTGCTCGCGCACGCCGGCGTGGCCCTCGTCGCGGTCGGCGTGGCCGGCTCCTCGGCGTACGGGCAGGCACGGGAGCAGACCATCCGAACCGGCGAGACGCTGCGGGTGGCCGACGTGTCGGTCCGCCTGCTGGCCGTGGACCGGTCGACCGGGGACGGGCGGATGGAGGTGCGGGCGCGCCTCGCGGTGACCGGCGACGGCCCGGACCGTACGGTGCGGCCGGGCCTGCGGTACGACCTCGCCCGGGACACCGTCGTCACCGTCCCCGAGATCGGGACGGGCCTGCGCCGGGACACGTACGTCACCCTGCTCGCGGTCGCCGCGGACGGCGGGACGGCGACGGTCCGCCTGGCCGTCAACCCGCTGGTCGGCGTCCTCTGGTGCGGCGCGGCGCTGGTCGTCGCCGGCGGGCTGCTGGCGTCCGCCCGTCGCGCGGGCGCGCGCCGCCGCCGGGCGGTCCCCGCTGCCACGGCCGGCCGGCGGCGCGCGGAGGTCAGCGCGTGAGGCCCGGGCGGATGCCGCTGGGGCGGTGCGTGGTCCTGCTGCTGGTGGCGGCGGTCGGCGCGGTGCTCGCGACCGGGCTGCGGGACGGCGCGGCCCCGCCGGCCGGCGGTCCGAGCCCCGCCCCCGCGCCGCGGCTGGCCGGGTCGACCCTCGACGGCGGGCGCTTCGACCTCGCCGAGGCACGCGGGCACGTGGTCGTCGTGAACGTCTTCGCCTCGTGGTGCGGGCCGTGCCGGGACGAGTTGCCGCTGCTCGCCGACGCCGCGCGACGCTGGGCGCCGGACGGCCTGCGGGTCGTCGGGCTGAACCTGCGCGACGGGCCCGAGGCGGTCCGCGCGCTGCTCGCCGAGACCGGTGCGGACGACCTGACCGTGGTGCCCGACCCGGACGGCACCCGCGGCGTCGAGTGGGGGGTACGCGGGGTGCCCGAGACGTTCGTGGTGGACCGGGACGGCCGGATCGTCACCCGACACCAGGGAGTCGTCAGCCGGCAGTGGCTGGACCGGTGGGTGACGCCACTGGTGGAGGCGGCGTGAGCCGGCGGCGGCTGTTCGGGGCGCTCGCGGTGGCGGCGCTGCTCGCCGCGACGGCGGCGGGGCTGCTGCGATCGTCCGCGCCGGACGCCGATCCGGTGCGGGAGGTGGCGCGGGACCTCCGCTGCCCGGCCTGCCAGGGCGAGTCGGTGGCCGACTCGACGTCGCCGATCGCCGCGGCCATGCGGCAGGCGGTGGCCGAACAGCTGTCCCAGGGACGCAGCCCGGCACAGATCCGCCGCTGGTTCGCCGACCGCTACGGCGACGAGGTGCTTGCCGGCGCGCCCGCCGGCGGGATGTCGCTGCTGCTCTGGGCCGTACCCGCGGTGGCTCTGCTGGGCGCGGGCGGCGCGGCCGTCCGCACGCTGCGGCCCCGGCGACGGCGGCGGGCCGGTGCGCCACGCCGGTCGCCGGCCGCGGCGGGAACGGCGCCCGCGAACCGCGCCCCGGCCGCGCGGCGTGTCTGGTGGGCCTCCTGCGCGGGGGTCGTCGCGCTCATGGTCACCGTGGCGGTCGCCGCGGAGCGCCTGGACGACGCCGGGCCGCCGGCGGGGCCCGCCGATCCGGTCGCCGTCACCCTCCAGCTGGCCCGCGACCTGGAACAGCAGCAGCGGTACGACGCCGCGGCCGAGCTGTACCGCGACGCGCTGCGGGACCACCCGGACGACGGCGTCCAACTGCGGCTGGGCTTCGCCCTGCTCCGGGCGGGCGACGCCGCGGGCGCGGAGCGGACGGTCCGCGACGTGCTGACCCGCTCCCCCGACTCGCCCGACGGGCTGCTCGTGCTCGGCCTCGCGCAACGCCGCACCCGTCCGGCCGACGCGCCGGTCACCCTGCGCCGCTTCCTGACCGTGGCGCCGCACCACCCCGCCGCCGCCGAGATCACGCGGCTGCTCGACCGGTGAGCCGGCACGGGTGGCGCCGCTCCTCCGTCCGGCGGACCGGCCGGCGAAGGCCGCCGGTGGGATCGCCGCGGGGCGTAGCGTCGGGCACGACGTGCCGAGACGCCAGGACGGGAGCCGGATGTGGGAAGCCAGCGCCGCGACAGCCCGGTCCGGCCGCCCGGGGAGTCGACCAGCCTCTGGCACCACGGTCTGAACCTCGGCGCCAAGGCCCTGCAGGAAACGACGCCGCTGAAGGGCTTCGACGCGTACGTCGTCGGTTTCCACCCGGCGAAGGACGACCCGTCGATGCAGATGGAGGCACACCACTACTGCCGGCAGGTCAACGACGACTTCCTCCAGTGCGTGCTGTTCGACGGCAACACCGCCGAGGCGAACCTCATCGGCGTGGAGTACATCGTCTCCGAACGGCTGTACGGGACGCTGCCCGAGGCGGAACGCGGCTACTGGCACCCGCACAACTACGAGATCCTCGGCGCGTCCCTGGTCGCGCCGGGCCTGCCGGAGCCGGCGGAACGGGCACTCATGGCGATGCTGATGAACAGCTACGGCAAGACCTGGCACACCTGGCACACCGACCGCCTCGACACCGGGCCCGGCGACGCGCTGCCCCTCGGTGAGCCGATGCTCATGTGGTCGTTCAACCGGGACGGGCAGTGCGACCCCGCCCTCGAACAGCACCGCAACGAGGCCATGGGCATCGACCGCACCGCGAGGCGCGCCGACCGCTCCGGCCTGGTCGACCGGGCGCACCCGCAGGACGGCGTCGCCCTCCTCGACCGCGCCTTCCCGGAGGCCACCCCACTGCCCGGGGTGGTGGACCGCGCCGAGGCCGTGTGACGGACCAGGGTTCCGACGAGAAGGTCCCGGAGACCCCGGTCATCCGCCGCCGGCGCTCGTGGCCCTCCTCGCCCTCGCCTGCCAGGGCCAGCGGCCCTCCAGCTCGACCTCCAGCGAGAAGCTGAGGAACGTGCGGACCACCACGATCAGCGCCAGCACACCGACACTGTGGAACGTCGGCGAGACGGCCACCGTACGGATGATGTCCCCGCCGACCAGGAACTCCAGTCCCAGCAGGATCGCGCGGCCGACACCCTGGCGGAACGGCGGATAGTAGGTGACCGGGTCGCGGGTGCGCAGCGAGCGGTAGACGAAGGCGGCCGCCGCGAGCACGACGCCCCCCGCGATGACGAGCACGCCCGCGAGGTCCAGCAACGCGCCGACGTGCTGGACGATCTCCTTCGTGGACACGGTCACCTCTCTCCCCGCTCCGCGGGACGTACGACGGAGCGGGACGGCGCGCTCGGTCACCTGGTCCAACGGCACCTGGCGGTCAGGTGATGCGGGCCGGCGACGCCGAAGGTTCCCGGCGTCGCCAGCTCTCCGTCAACCGCTTCCCGCCCGGCTCGCTTCCGCCGGGGAGTCAGCCGACGGCGGCGCCGAACCACCGGGACAGCTCGCGGAGCAGCCCCCGCTGGTCGTCACCGACCCACGCCACGTGGCCGTCCGGCCGCAGCAGCACGGCGGGCACGTCCAGTTCCTCACCGCCGTCGACGACGTGGTCCACGCGGTCCGCCCAGCCCGTAACCGACAATCGGCCGGTCCGGTCGAGCAGCAGCCCTCGACCCTCCCGCATCAGCTCGTACAGGCGCCCCCGCTCCAGCCGCACGTCCCGCAGCCGCCGGCCGAGCAGGTCGTGCCCCTCCCCGACGTCGTAGCGGACCGCGATCGCCGTGATCTTCTCGATCAGGTGCCGGTTCACCTCGGGGAAGGCCACGAGGTCCGACAGCAGCCGGCGTACCGCCCGGGGCCCCGGCTCGGTGGACATGAGCTGCATCTGCGCCCGGGTGTTGTCGAGCATGTCGGCGGCCACCGGGCGCCGTTCGGCGTCGTAGCTGTCCAGCAGCCCGTCCGGCGCCCAGCCGGCGACCTCGGCGGCCAGCTTCCAGCCGAGGTTGAACGCGTCCTGGATGCCGAGGTTGAGACCCTGCCCACCGGTCGGGGGGTGGATGTGCGCCGCGTCGCCGGCCAGCAGCACCCGGCCGACCCGGTAGCGCTCGGCCAGCCGGGTGGCGTCGCCGAAGCGGGACAGGAAGCGTGGCGAGTGGACGCCGAAGTCGGTGCCGGCGTACGCCCGCAACTGCCGCCTGAACTCGTCGAGGGTCGGTGGGACCGAGCGGTCCTCGGACAGCCCGTCGGCGGGCACGACGACCCGGTACACCCCGTCGGCGAAGGGCGACAGCCCGAAGCGGGTGTGCGTCCTGCGGACCTCGGCGACCACCTCGGCCACCGTCTCCGGCGGCACGCCCACCTCCATGTGGCCCAGCAACGTCTCGACCGTGGCGGCCTCGCCGGGGAAGCCGACGCCGAGCAGCTTGCGCACCGTGCTGCGACCGCCGTCGCAGCCCACCAGGTAGCGGGCGCGCAGCCGCGTGCCGTCGGCCAGCTCGGCGGTCACCCCGTCGTCGTCCTGATCCAACCCGACCACCTCGCAGCGCCGCCGGATCTCGGCACCGACCTCGGTGGCACGCTCGGCCAGCAGGTGATCGACGGTGGTCTGCGGGATGCCGAGGATGTACGCGTGCGCGCTGTCCAGGTCGGGCGGCGGCGCGGTCAGGCCGGCGAACAGGCCGCCGACCGGGTACGTCCGGCCCTGCGCGAGGAAGCGCTCCAACAGGCCCCGCTGGTCCATCACCTCGATGCTGCGCACGTGCAGGCCGAGCGCGCGAACCTGCCGGGTCGGCTCCGCCTCCTTCTCCAGCACGACCACCCGTACGCCGTGCAGGCGCAACTCGCTGGCCAGCATCATGCCGGTCGGTCCACCACCGACGACGATCACGTCGAACATGAGTCCCCCACGTGCCTCGGAATACGATCGGCCAGCCGCCCCGCCCGTACGGCGGAGCATCCGCGGGACGTGTCCGTCGCGAATTCCTGATGTCCACAGGCTCCGGCTTCGGCGAGAGATTCTGGGGTACGACCCGGGTCTTGCGGCAAGGCCCCCGCTGCGATATACGTTGAGAGTGGCAGGAGGACATGTTCTTCCTGCCTTTCGTGTGTCCGCTGCCTTTCGTGTGTCCGGCGACGGTCGTCGCTGGCCCGCCCTGATGTCGCGTCGACGGCGCCAGCCCCCGAAACCCGGTTGCGTGACGAGCGGTGGTCCTGAGTAGTGTCTGCGTCATGTCGAGCCCTGAGGCGTCCACGGTGGGGGCTTTCGGTCACGCCGTCAGCCCCCTGAACCACTGAGTTCCGAGCCCGCCGCCCAGCAGCCTTCGCTGCACGGGGTACGTGCGCGCGCCCTCGGGGCGCTGACCGCGGTGACGAGACGACTCGTTCTCCCTCTCGCTCACCCCGGAGCTCGTGATGCCTCTCCCCCTCTACCTGCTCGCCGTGGCGGTCTTCGCCATGGGCACCTCGGAGTTCATGCTCGCCGGCCTGGTGCCGGCCATCGCCGCGAGCCTCGACGTGTCGGTCGGGGCCGCCGGCCTCCTGACCTCGACGTTCGCCGTCGGCATGGTCGTCGGCGCGCCGCTGATGGCGGCGCTCGCGCGCCGGTGGCCCGCGCGGGCCAGCCTGTTGAGCTTCGTGCTGGTCTTCGCCGCGGCCCACGTCGTGGGCGCCCTCACGACGAGTTTCGCGGTCCTGCTCGTCACCCGCGTGCTCGCCGCCCTGGCCAACGCGGGCTTCCTGGCGGTGGCACTGAGCACGGCCGCCGCACTCGTGGCCACCGATCGCAAGGGGCGCGCCCTGGCGGTGCTGCTCTCGGGTACGACGGTGGCCACCGTCGCCGGGGTTCCCGGCGGCGCGGCGCTCGGCACGCTGCTCGGCTGGCGGGCCACCTTCTGGGCGATCGCACTGCTCTGCCTTCCCGCCGCCGTCGGCGTCGTGAAGGGCATCCCGCCACGGGTCGGGCGGGCACCTCGGGGCACCCCCGCCGGCGCGTCGCTGCGGGACGAGATCGCCCAGCTCGCCATGCCCCGGCTGGTCCTGGTGATGCTGCTCGGCGCCCTCGTCAACGCCGCCACCTTCGCCACGTTCACCTACCTGGCGCCGATCGTCACCGGCACCGCCGGCCTGGGCGACCTGTGGGTCCCCGTCGCGCTGGCGCTGTTCGGGGTCGGATCCTTCGTCGGCGTCACCGCCGCGGGACGGCTCGCCGACCGGCGTCCCCGCGTCGTGATCGCGGTCGGCGGCCCACTGCTGCTGCTCGGCTGGGTCGCGCTGGCGACCCTGGCTGCCCGGCCGGTGGCGCTCCTGCTCCTCGTGTTCGGGCAGGGAGCGCTCTCCTTCGCGCTGGGCGGCACCCTGATCACCAGGGTGCTCTACGAGGCGGCGGGCGCGCCCACCATGGGTGGCTCGTACGCGACCGCGGCGCTCAACGTCGGTGCTGCCGGCGGCCCCGTCGTTGCCGCGGCGGCCCTCGGTGCCGGCGCGGGCGACCTCGGCCCGGTGCGGGTCAGCGGCGTCCTCGTCGCGGTCGCACTGCTCGTGGCCGTGCCGCTCCTGCGGGTCGTCGCACCCGGAGCCGGTCGGGCGACGCGGTGAGTGGGCCCTCCGCCGGTACGGCGAGGCACCACGGCAGCGGCCGTCAGGTGGCGAACTCGACGCCGCCGAGGGCGACCGCGCGGTACGCGGCGAGGCGTTCGGCCTGCTCGGTGACGGCGGCGCGCGTGGCGGCCGACAGGGTGCGCCACGGCTGGACGGCGACCTTCAACGTCCTGCCGGACCTGCGGGGCCGCCACGTGCCGACCAACTCGCCGTCGACCAGCACGGCGCCGGGACGGCCCAGCACCGGCCACAGCTCCTTCGCGCGGGCCGCGTCCGGCACCAGCGTCGCGCGGTCCTTCGCCTGCAGGAAGAGGTCGAACGGGCCGAGCAGGCGGGTCGCCCTCACGTCGGCCGACTCCAGCGCCTCCGCGTCGGCGGCCAGGAGCGAACGCGCCTCGCCGTCGACCGTCACCTCGACCACGTCGTCGGGCCAGCGTGCCTTCACGTCCTTCACCGGTGCGTCGAGGTAGTCGGCCACGTGTCTGGGCGTGGCCGGGCCGAGCAGCCGGAGGTACGCGCGGACGAGGTCGAACCTGTCGCCCGGCGCGGCGGCTCTGCGGAAGCCGGCGATGCGTTCCAGGACCGGCGGCGACGTGTCGAGTCGCAGTTCCAGCCCGGCCCGCACGGCGGCCAGCCGGAACGGCATCTCGTAGAGGTGGGTGGCGTCGCACGGCCGGCAGAACCGCAGATACGGCTCGGGCATCACCGCGGCCAGGCGACCGGAGACGTCCCCCTTGACCATCGGCTCGGTGACGATGTCCCGCATGCGGGCGGCGACCTCGTCGAGGGCGGCCAGGTTGCCGATGCCGGCCGCCTTGAGCGGCCTCGCGGCGTCGTAGATGCGCTTGCCCGCGTCGGCGTCGGAGAACGGCTCGACCGCGGCCGCCACCTGCCCCACGTCGGCGCGGCGGTAGAGGTGGGGGGCGCCGCGCACGGTCCAGAGCATGACCAGGTCGTCGGCGGACGACGCCGACACGTCGACCCCACGGACGGCCAGCGCCCACCGGCCGCCGTCCGGGCCGGTGTCCTGCACCCCGATGTCGAGCACGGCGGTGCCGTCGAGCGTGCCCTCGGCCCGGTCGAGCTGCTGGGCCCGGACGCGGAAGTTCATCACCTGGCGCTGGTCGACCACCCGGGAAGCCTACGCGGCGGCTCCGACGGTGAGCCCGCGGCGAGCGCTCACCGCGCCGGTGGCACGGCGTGCGTGACGGTGACGCCGAGCCACGCCGCCAGGTCCTCGATCTCGCTGTGGACCGCGGCGGACACGGCGTCGGTGAAGGGCACGTCCTCGTGGACGGCGTTGACGACCAGGGTGCCGGCCCTGCGGTCGACGGTCGCGTCGAGCTTGCCGACGAGCCGGTCGCCGTGCAGCACGGGCAGGGCGAAGTAGCCCCACCGGCGCTGCTCCCGGGGCTTGTACATCTCCAGGACGTACTCGAAGCCGAACAGCTGCTCGGCGCGGACCCGGTCGTGGACCAGCCGGTCGAACGGCGACAGCAGCGCGGTACGCCCCTCGAACGGCAGCCCGACGTACGCCGGATGCACCCGCCAGGTGCCCGGCGTGCCCTCGACGACGGCCTCCTCACCGGCGTCACCCACGTACGGCGACTCACCGGGGATCTGCGTGCGGGCGGACCGGGCGATGCCCAGCGCCGCGAGCCGGCGTTCGTTGCGCAGGCGGACCGCCGCGTCCCCGTCGAGGACGGGCAGGTCGGCGGGGTACACCCGCTCGGGGAGGTCGAAGTAGCGCTGTCGTCCCCGGCGGCCGGAGATCGCGAGGTGTCCGCGCAGCGCCAGCGACTCGAGCATCCTGGTGACGTTCCGGTTGTTGTTCCAGCCGGACGACGGCCAGGGCACGACACTCGTGTCGGGGATGTCGCGGGAGAGCAGTGGGCCCTTCTCCCGCACCAGGGCCAGGATGTCGCGGCGGAACGGTTCGTTGTCCCGCAGCCACGCCTCCATGGCCGGGTACGTCGGGGCGTCGCGGGCCTCGGCGATCACGGCGGGCAGGTCGCGGGGCGACCGGATGTAGGCCACGGTCTCGACGAGCGTACGGTCCGTCTCGATGGCCCTGGTCAGGTCGGCGGGATCGTAGGCCGAGCCGAGCCGGCTCCACAGGACGAGGTCGGCGCTCGGTGCGATGGCCGCCGTGGGGTCGATCTGCAGGAGCGTCAGGCGTTCGACGACCTCGACGAGATCCGTCGGGCGCGGCGCGTCGAGCAACTGCGCGTGGATCGCGATTCGGCGGGCCTCGTCCTTCGTGAGGCGGTGGGGGGCCATCCGTCCGACACTAGTCCCGAGCGGCAACACTTGACGATGAGCGCGACGCCGCGGACGGTGCGCACCTGCCGCCAGTTCACCAGGCCGCCATCTCTCGCCAGCGGTCCGTCAGGAGTGAACGTCGGACGGCGCGAGGGGGCCGGGGGTGGACGAGGCGAGCGACATCGCGGAACGGTGCGTTGCCATCTCCCGCGCGGCCTTCGGCCGGGGCGACCTGGACGCTGCCGTCGCGGCCCTGCACCGACTTCCCGCCGACCTGCCGGTGCGGGGCGTGCTTGCGGCCGACCTCCTCGCGGCTCTCCTGCGGTCTTCCCCGGCGCTGTCCCGGCACCGGCTGCGGCACGTCGACGGCCTGATGACGATCGCCGATCGCCACCCACCCGGCACGCCGGACTGGCCCGCGGTGCGCGCGGCGGCCCAGATGCTGGTGTTGCTTCAGGCCGGTGTCGAGGGCAGGACGAGCGATCCCACCGCCACACTCGCGGAGGTGGAGTCCCTCGTCACGGAGCTCGCCGACCAGAACCGGACGGCCGCGTCGCTCCACAGCGGGCTCACGTCGATGCTCGGCTTCCTGCGGGCCATGGAGGAGGGCGACGAGGGGACCCTTCACCGGTTTCCCGCCGAGATCCGCCGGCTGCGCCAGGACTTCGCCGGTAGTCCGGAGGTGGCACCCCTGCTGGACGTCTTCGTCGGTCTCGTCGACGTGGTGGCGGCCAACCGCCGAGGTGACGACGTCCAGCCGGCGCTCGATCAGCTCCGGCGTACCGTCGAGGCGCTGCCTCCCGACGCCCCCCTGCGGGAGCAACTGGCGGAGATGGACCTCATGCTGACGTCGGTAGGCCGATTCGGCCGTGAGGACGGGACCGCGCCCGGCGGCACGCTCACGGACGCGCAGCTGACGGCCATGGCGGACCTGGCCCGACGGCCCGATCTCAGCCCGGCGGAACGGGCGCACCACCACGCGATGAGCGGTGGCGCGGCTCTCGGCTCCGGCTGGGAGAACGACCCTGCCCGGATCGACGAGGGCATCGAGCACCTGCGGTCCGCGGTGGCCCTGGCCGAGCCCGCTGACCCGCGGCTGGCGTCGCATCTGCTGGGCCTCGCCATCGGGCTGTTCCACCGCGGGGAGCTGACCAACTCCATGGCGGACGTCGCGGAGGCCGACGCGCTGCTGGAGCGGGCGCGGCAGTTGGCCGGCAGCCCGGGCCATCCGATGTGGGCGACCATCAACGAGGTGCTCTCGCACACGCGGCGACGTGGCGGCGCCCCGGCCCCGTACCTGGTCGCCGTCGAAGGGCTGCGCGACTACGTCTGGAAGGCGCTGCTGCAGACCGACGTGCGGGCCACCGGCTTCGCCGTCCGGCGTGCGGCGCGGGACGCGGTGGACATCGCCCGGCAATGCCTGACCTACAGCGACCCGGTCAACGCCATCCGGGCACTCGACGCGGGTCGCGGGCTCGCCCTCGGTGCCGCCATCGAGAACCGTCGCCTCCCCGAGCGCCTGGACTCCGCGGGGCATCCCGAGCTGGCCCGCCGCTGGCGGCAGGCGGCCGTGGCGGGAACCGTGCCGACAGACCTGCGCCGGGAGGCGCTCACCGCGCTGACCGGGACGGGCGGTGGCGCCTCGCTGCTGGACGCGCCGACCCTCGCCGAGATCCGCGCCGCCCTGGTCTCCCTCGACGCCGACGCTCTCGTCTACCTGATGCCCGGAGACATCCCGATGCCAGGCTTCGCCGTCATCGCGCCGGCGCGGGGGCAGCCCAGCTTCATCACGCTGCCCAACCTGCACCTGCGAGGTGAGCTGGACGTCGAGCGGTACCTCACGGCACTGGACCGACGCGACGCGGCCGTCGGCGATTCGGCCCGCGACCTCACCGCCCTGGACGACGTCGCCGGCTTCGCGGACAGCCTGGACTCCCTGTGTGACTGGGCCTGGCGGGCGGCGATCGGCCCGCTGATCGAGAAGTTCCTCCCCACCGTCGTCCGGCCCGGCAGCGACCGGCCGCCCCGACTGGTCCTGGTCCCGATGGGGGAACTCGCCCGCATCCCCTGGCAGGCGGCCCGCCGGCGGGACGGCACGTACGCGGTGGAGCTGGCCGCGTTCTCCCAGGCCGCCTCGGCCCGCCTGCTCTGCCGCTCCGCTTCCCTGGCACCGGTGCCTCTCGCCCCGGTCGGGCTGGTGGTCGGCGACCCGGACACCCGCGGCGAGGCACCGGACCTGGTGGCGGCCAGGGCCGAGGCGTACGCGGTCCACCGGTCCTTCTACCCGGGCGCCCGGTACGTCGGCCGGCGGATGGACGGTTCGACGAGCCGTTCCGGCCCGGGCCGGGCCGAGGAGGTGCGGGACTGGTTGACGAGCGACAGTCCCGCGGCCGGTGGGATGCTGCACCTCGCCTGCCACGGCGTGATCAGTACCGATCCCGCGTCGGCCACCTCCTATCTGCTGCTGGCCGACGGTGGGCGCCTCTCCGCCGATGAGCTGGTCGCGCTGACCGAACGGTCGACGGAGCGCGCGATCAGGCTCGTCGTGCTCGCCGCCTGCCGGACCGGCCAGGCCATCAACGGCTACGACGAGGCGTACAGTCTCGGCACCGCCTTCCTCGCCGGCGGTGCCCGTTCCG
Source organism: Micromonospora globbae (assembly GCF_036184225.1). Taxonomy (NCBI): domain Bacteria; kingdom Bacillati; phylum Actinomycetota; class Actinomycetes; order Micromonosporales; family Micromonosporaceae; genus Micromonospora; species Micromonospora globbae. The sequence continues at coordinate 1,005,691 of NZ_CP108084.1, read as the reverse complement.
TGCTCTCGGCACAATGGGCCATCCCCGACCGTGCCACCTCCGTGCTCATGTACATGTTCCACCACCACCTGGCGACCCGACGGTTGTCCGTCTGGGAGGCGCTGCGGCAGGCGCAGATCTGGATGCTCGACCCGCACCGGTCGATCCCCGTGTCGATGCCGGAGCCGCTGCGCCGCCAGTTGGCGCCCGACGAGTTGGCCCACGTCTCGGCCTGGGCCGGGTTCGTCCATTTCGGGCAGTGATGCGACGTGCGGACGGGGGAAGCGTGAACGAGAACGTGGAGGCCGGCCTGCGGGCCCGGCTCGGCCGGCTGACCGGCGCCGCCCGTACCCGACCCCTGGTCGAACTCGCCCAGGTGCTCGCCGACCGGTACTGGCGGGCCGGACCGGGGAAGGTCGAGGCGTTGCCGGTCCTCGACGAGGTGATCGCCTGCCTGGACGAGGCGTACGGCTACCTGAGCCGCGACGACCCGATGCGGCCGCAGATCGGGAGTCAGCTCGGCGCCCTCCTGGGGGCGCGCCACACCGCACACCGCAGCTCAGACAGCGACCGGCAGCGGGCGGTCACCCTGCTGGAGGAGGCGCTCGAGGCGCCCAACGTGCCGCCCGTGCTGCAGTCGTTCGCGCGTTTCAATCTCGGCCAGCTCCTGCTCAGCACGTCCGTGCTCGGGCTGCAGTCGGCGGACGTCTCGATGCTGACCGGTGGCGGATCGCTCCCCGGGGCGCCGGAGGCGGCTCGGGCGGCGGACTGCTTCCGGGCGGTGTTGGCCGCCGACGTGCTCGGCCCGGAGATGGCCGAGGCCGTCCAGGCGATGCTGACGATGGCCGAGACGATGCAGAAGTTCCTCGCCGACGCCGGACACGCCGGCCGCGGCGCTCTCGACCTCGAACCCCTCATGCGCGTGATGACCACCATGCACGAGCTGCAACGCAGGACCGGCGGCGGGCGGGGTGGGGGTCTGCTGTTCGACCTCCGCACCACGCTCGCGGAGGACCCGTTGGACCGTCCCGTCACGGTGCTGCGCGTACCGGATCCCGGTCCCGACGACGACCCGGCGGACCTGCCCCGGCAAGACAGCCGACCGACGGCACCGGACGTCGAGGCCCTGCGGCGGGCGATAGCGGAACGGGTGGCGGCCGGTGGGGATCCGTTCGAGGCCCTCGCCGCGCTGTTGAGGCCAGAGGCTCCGCCGGCCCCGGTCGGGCTGGTCGACGATCTGGTCGGGCTGGCCACCTCCGTCGCGCACGCGGTGGGTGCCGACGCCACACCGGCGGACCGGCTCGTTCTGGCCGTGGCCAGGTACCTGCGAGGCCGGGACGACGCCGACGGCGGCTGGGTCGACGCCGACGACGACCTTCGGGCCGCCGCCACCGAACTGTCGACCGCTGCCGACGCGCTGCCCGCCGATCCGTCCGGCGCCGTCCCGCTCGCCGTCGACCTGGCGCGGCTCCTCGACGCGCGTGAGCCGGCGGGACGGCTGCTGGAGGTGCTGCGCGACGGCTTCGCCCCCGCGGCACGGGCTCTGCGAGACGTACGCGTCCCCGCGCTGGCCTGGCCGGTGGCCGGCGGCACCCTGCTGCTGACGGCCGAGGGCGGACGGTTCACCACCGTGCCGCGTGGTGGCGCCCTGCCCGAGCGGCTCGTGGTCGTCGGCACCCGGCGGCCGGCGGACCGGTCACCGCTCGTCTCGCACGTCAGCACCGCACGGCAACTGGTCACGCTCGCCGGGCGGGTCCCGATGCGGGTCACGGAGGCACCGGTCTTCGTCAGCGACCCCCGCGGCGACCACGGCGGGGCCGAGCTGCTCCGGCTGTGCCGGCCGCTCTACCGCCGGCCGGTCGTTCTGGGCCGGGCCGACGGGGTCACCGACGGCCCGGGCAGCCCGGCCGAGGTCCGCCAGCACCTCGACGCGTCTCTGCTGCACCTGGCCTGCGGCGTCGACGCCGCCGGCGGGCTGGAGCTGGCCGGACCGGACGAGCTGGCCCCGGCCACGATCGCCGACCGGGCCGGACCCCCGTCGCAGGGCGGCCTCGCCATCCTGCCACCTGTCGCCGCGGACACCGTGCCGCTCACCGACGCGCTGCTGGCCGCCGGTTTCACGGCTGTGGTGCGCTGGGTCCGGCCGGTGCCCCGGGCGGTCGCCACGCTGATGCTCGCCGTCCTGCACACCGAGCTGGTCCGTGGAGGACTCCGGCCGGTCGTCGCCGTTCGGGCGGTGGGGCGGTGGCTGCGCTCGCCCGACCGCCGGCTGCCCGCCACGCTGGCACCCACCAGCATCCGAGTGGACGACCCGGAGCTGACCGACCCGGCGTACCGGACCGCGATGGTGCTGCACGGCCTGTGAGCGCTCGGGGCGGTGCGTGGGACGGGCAGCGGCCGGTCACCCCTCGGCGCCGGGCACCTCGATCACGAGGGGCACCGTCACGGTGGTCCAGTCGTACGCGCCGTCCTCGACCGACCCGGACATGTCGCGGCACGTCAGGGTACGCCCGATCCGGTCGAGGAACCCGCGGATCCCCAGCGGCCCGCGGGCCGTCCGGTCCGGCTCGCCGAGCGCCGGCATCTCGAACGGCTCCGGGCTGAACTGCGCCTCGGCCACCACCAGCTTGAGCCAGTCCCGCGACCGCGCCCCGGGCTCACGCATGACGCCGTTCGGCAGGGACGCCACGATGGGACGTCCGCGCCACGCCGCCGCCCGCCCGCCGGGCGCCACGAACGCACCGGGGAAGAGGGACGCGTGGACACGGAGGCGGTCGGTCAGATCCAGCAGGACGCAGAACAGCGGCCGGTCGCTGCGGTTGTGCAGGCGGATGAAGACGGTCGGCGGGGTCCAGCCGGTCGGGCCGTGCGCGTAGCGCAGCCGCAGCACACCGTCGTCGTCGGCCTTGAGTGGCGGCTGGCCGAGCGACACGAGAGCCGCGCCCGGCGGGGCCGCGACCACCTCCACGGCCACCGCCCCCGCCAGGCGACTCACCGGGTTGGTCAGGTCGCGGACCTGCCGCCAACGGGCGACGTGTTCCAGCACCGCCACGGCCCGCCGCGCCCCGTCGCCGTCGACGCCGGTCAGCTCCCCGGTCCGCGGTCCGCCGTGCCGCTCCTCGACCCTCGCCACGCCCGGCCGAGGTACCCGCACCCGCAGCTGGACGGTACGGGTGGCGGCCGGGTCGACCGGGCGCAGGTGCGGCGACGGGCCGCCGTGCGGGCCGGCCGTGGCCATCGCGGCGAGCAGGGCCCGTGCGGTGGGGACGTGCTGTCCGGGGCCGCCCACCGCCACGGTGGTGGCGGGCAGGGGCACGCGGCTGAGCACCACCCGGTACTGCCGGTCGTGCTCGGGTTGCCAGCCGACCGGCGTCACGAGGCTCCGCTCCGGTAGGACCCGCACCACCTCGGCCTCCCGCGCCGGCAGCTCGCCCACCACGGCGACGCGGACGGCGTCCCCGGTGCCGTCGGGCGTGGGCACACCGTGACAGCTGCCGGCGTTGAGCTCCCACCCCTCGCGGGCGTACCGCAGCAGCAGTCCGGACGGGGGCGGGGCGAGGCGCCCGCCCAGGAACGGTTGGTCGGCGATCCCGCCCGCGGAGGGCTTCAGCTGAGGGACCTGCCGCTGCTCGTTCTGCTCCACCTCGGTCTGCGCCGCGACGAGCAGTTCCCGGTACGTCGCCGTCGGCCCCAACCGGCTCAGGGCACGCAGCAGCGACCAGGTGAACAGTCCCCGCCGCCGGCCGCCGAGATCCATCTCCCGGGCCCGCTCGTGTGAACGGCACGCGGCCAGGGCCACGTGGTCGGGCGCGGGCTCCGTCGAGGGCTTCAGCGTCCCCGCGAGCTCCGGCAACAGCTCACCCGGCGACCACCCGCGCAGCGGCGGGACGACACGCATCTGCACGCCGGGCTCCTCCGGCTCGATCTCCCGGCTGGCACCGTCGGAGTGGCAACTGTCGAACACGGCCGCCACGTGCCCGGCCCGGCGCGCGACGGTGTCGAGCAGGATCGACACCTCCTTGTCCAGCAGGTCGCGCACCCCGCCCCTGCGGCTGTCCGCACAGACCAGGGTCTGCAGCCAGGCGGTCGGCTCCTCGTGCCACCACTCGGGGGCGTACGCCCGCGAGCCGTGCCCGCTGAACCAGAACAGTGCGGTGTCGTTCTCGCCGGCGCGCCCGAGGTGGGAGTGCAGGGCCTCGATCACCGCCGCCCGGGTCGCCTGCCCGTCGCGCAGCACCCGCGCCTCGAGCCGGACGCCCGGTGCCGTGCGGGTCCGCAGGTAGGCGTGCACCTCCTCGACGTCGGCGCCGCAGCCGCGCAGGTCGGGCACCGACGGCGACCGGTACGCGTCGATGCCGACCAGAAGGGCGTACAGGGTCGTCGTCACTGCGCCTCCGGCCCGACGTACAACCACCCGTGCTCCACGAAGTTCTTCGCCGGCAGCTCGATCAGGACCGGGACGAAGTCGGCCGGCAGCGGCGGCTGGGTCGCGTGCGCGACGACGTCCTGGAACAGGACGTCGGGTAGGCCGAGGACGAAGTCGGTCGCCGGACGGGCGGCCAGCGCGTCCCGCAACGGCGCGCTGTCGAGGATCCGGTGCACGGCGATGGCCGCCGTGCCCACCCAGCCCAGCGGCGCGGCCTTGACCAGGCCGCGGTGCAACGCCATCCGGACCCGCATCCGGTCGTCCGCCGGCCGGACGCTGTTCAGCTCCCGCAGGCGCTCGGCCAGGGCGCCGACCAGCCGGGGAATCACCACCGACTCGTCCAGCCCGACCGGCAGGACGGTGAACTGGCCGTCGCCCTGCGGCTGCGGGTCGACGGCGTCGTCCGGTACCCCGGCCGCCCGGCGGACCTGGGACAGCAGCTCGGCCAGGTCGCGCTGGATCCGTTCGGTGGCGGGGGTGTGGCGCCGGCTGTAGCCGGCGACGTCCACGGCCATGCACAGCCGTACCGCCGCACCGTCGACCGCGGCCGCCGGCCCGAGCGGCTCGTCGAACACCACCGACTCGCGCAGGCCTGCCGCATAGCCCTGGCGGCCACCACCGACGCGTACGCGGACGTCGAGGCGGCCGGCGAGCCGGGTCGTCCCGGCGGGCAGCTCCAGCAGCGCGTGCATGCCGTGGGTGCGGGGCACGAGCAGGTCGCCTCGCGGGTCGTCGTACGCCCAGCCGAACTGGCTGCGGTGGAGCCCGTACCCCTGGGCCCGGGGTGCGCCGGCCCGGCTCGCCAACCGGCGCAGCCACCCCGGACGGGACCGGGCCGCGTGCACGGTGTGCAGCGCGGTCGCCGAGGCGGGTTCCGCGTCGTCGGTCGGGAAGGCCAGGCCGAGCGTTCCTCCGTCCCCATCGAGCCGCACCGTGAGCGCTCGCGGATCGGCGAGCGTCACCTCGAATCGGGCGGCCGTGTACCGGCGGCGGGCCGGCGGCGTGTCGAGGTCGAAGGCGAACAACGCACCGATGTACCGGCCTCCGGTGCTCTCGGCCCGGCGCCGCAGATGCACGGGCAGATCCTCGGTGGGCACCGGGTACGGCAGGGGCCGGCCGCACCGCACCCCGATCGGCGCGGCGGTCGGGTCGTCCTCGGGAGAACGGCCAGTGCCCGGCACCAGCTCACGGAGGGCGAGCAGGTCCGCGTCGCGCAGCGCCGCCACGCCGTCCGCACCGGATTCGACCACGCCGGTCACCGTGACGGCCCCAGGACACTCGCGACCCGGCCGTCGCCGACCTGCTCGGCGGCGTGCCAGGAGAAGGCGGCGCCGGCCAGTTCGACCGTCTCCCCCGGACCGCAGGTGCCGACCTCCCGCCCGGTCGTCGTGCCGTCACGGGAGTACCGGATCACCAGCCGGATCGCCGCCGATCCCACCGATGCACGGTTCGCGGTCACCTCGCCGTACCCCGGCAGTCCCGCCGAGTCGGCGGTGAGCGCGACCCGGCGGCCCGCCAGCGGCAGCCGCCGCTCCTCCCCGTCGGGCGTCCGCACGTCCAGGGTGCCGGTGAGGTGGGGGTGGAGTCGGCGCCGGCGTGCCACCGCGGCGACGGCGATCAGCACCAGCAGCGCGACGGCGCCGGCCGTCCACCATCGGAGGCTGCCCCGCTGCGCCGACAGGGTGCCCTTCGTGACGCCGCCGTCCAGCGGAGGCGCGAAGGACAGGCCGAGTGGGCCGGTGAGGACGTCCGACCAGGAGGACGTCACCTCGCCGGTGAGAGTCAGGGTGGTGTCGACGGTGACCGTCGACAGTGGTGCCACGCGACGTGGGCCGGGGTCCCAGTCGACCGTGACCGGTACCGTCGCGCTGCCGCCGGGGGGTAGTTCGATCGGACCGTCCGGCACGGTCACCCGGAGGTCGGGGCGGTCGCTCCGCACGGCGAGGCGCCCGACCACCAGGGGCACCTTCGTGGTGGTGGACCGGAGGCGGACCTGCAGTCGCGTCGGGCCGGCGCCGAGCCGCCCGGTCCCGGCGGGCCAGACGACCTCCACGCCACGGGTCGCGTCGGTGCCGAGGAGGCTGCGGGCCTTGGCGGCGCGCGCGGCGGCCTTGGGCTGCTCCAACTGGGCGCCCAGCCGGTTGATCGAGGTCGGTGCGAGGATGCGGGCGCCCGGGTAGACGGTGGCGAGCAGCGGTGCGCCCGTCGACCCGGTCAGCGGCACCGCGTACGCGCTCAGTGCGGTCTTCTTCAGTGATCGGACGCTGGCGGCCAGTTGTTTCCACGAGTACCCCTGTTCGAAGGGGTAGGGACTGCCGGTCGGTGGATCGTGCCGCCCGTCGGTGAGCATCACGACCGTGGCGATCTGCGGGGTGCCCGCGCGGGACAGCTGCCGAACGCTCGCCTCGATCGCCGCACCGATGTCGGTGTACCGGCCGTCCGCGGTCCGTGGCAGCTTGGCGAGTAGCCGGTCGGGAGAGCGGCCGGGCGGGCCGTCGTGGACCACCCGCGCCGAGTCGGCGAACGTCACCAGCGTGACGCGGTCGTCCGGTGCGAGCGCGGCCAGGAACGCACGCAGGGACCGTTTCACCTGCTCGTACCGGCCGCCGTCGCGCATGGACCCCGACACGTCGATCAGCACGACGTAGCCGGCCGCCACCTCGTCGATACCCAGCGCGGTGTACACCTCGTCGGTGGTCGCCGGCGCCGCGCGCACCTCGCGCGCGGTCGGCACGGCGTACGCCGGATTGGCTGGCACGCAGACCGCGAGCGCCGCCAGGAGCGCCGCCGCGAGACCGGCCACCGTACGTCGAAGCGTGCCCACGTGATCGCCTCTCCCTTCACCCGCCGTCGTCAGTCTCCTGACGGACAGGGGCGCCGGCCGACCGGCGGCGGTCCCCGGCGGCCCGGGTCGGCGTGTGCCTCCGGTCCGTCAGAGACGAGTCGAGGCGCCCACCGCGGCTGCCGGAGGAAACAGGGAGGAAGGCCGGTGCACGAGGAACCGCGAGTCCCCGGGGAGGAAGCCGTCGTCGAGCCGTGTCCACCCGAGCCGGCGGCGGACGGCCCGTCGGACGGACCCGCGCCGCCGGATCCGCTTGCCGAACTGGGCCGGGAACTGGCCGAGCTTGGCCGGGAGCTCGCGGGGCTGCGCGCCGAGATCGGCCGGGCGCACGACCGGGCCGCGGCGCGCGAGCAGATCATCGACCGGCTGCACGAGGAGAACCAGCGCCTGCGCGCCGGGGAGCGGCGGTTGCTGCTCCGCCCGCTCCTGACCGATCTGCAACGGCTTCGACACGACATCCTGCGCACCGCCGACGGCCTGCCCGCCACCTTCGACGCCGAGGCCGCCCGGGGCCTGCTGCGCAGCTACGCCGCGAGCCTGGAGCTGAGTCTCGAACGCGGCGGGGTGAACGTCATGGTCCCTGCCCTCGGCGCGGCCTTCGACCCGTCGACGCAACGGGCGACCGGAACCGTGCCGGCCACCGACCCCGAGCAGGAGGCGACCGTCGCCGAGGTCGTCCTCGACGGCTACCACGACGTCGAGACGGGCCGCACCGTCGTACCCGCCGCGGTCCGCATCCACCGGTGGGTCCCCGATCCGCGGCCCGTCACCGAGGACGGTCCGGAGGACCCCGCGGAGGTCGGTCCCGTGGACGGTCCGACCACGACGGCGGTCCCCGAACCCGCGGCCACCAGCCAGCCCACGCCCATCCCCTGACAGCCCGGAGGAGCACCATGTCGGACGAGACCCCGACCTTCTACGGCATCGACCTGGGTACGACGTACTCCGTCGTGTCGTACATCGACGAGAGCGGTCGCCCGGCCATCGCCCGCAACGCCATCACCAACGACGAGACCACCCCGTCGGTCGTCTACTTCCAACAGGGCGGCGGCGAGGTGGTGGTGGGCAAGGAGGCCCGGAACGTCTCCCGGCTCTACCCGTCCCGCGTCGTCGAGCGGGTCAAGCGGAGCATGGGCAAGGAGGCGCAGTGGGAGTTCGACGGGGTGACGTACAGCCCGGAGTCGATCTCCGCGTTGATCCTGAAGCAGTTGGCGCAGGACGCCGAGTACTACACGAGGCGGCCGGTGCGGCAGGTGGTCATCACCGTCCCGGCGTACTTCGGGATGCTGGAGCGGGAGGCCACCCGCAACGCCGGGGCGATCGCCGGGCTCGACGTCGTGGGGATCGTGCCGGAGCCGGTCGCCGCCGCGCTGGAGTACGACGTGGCCGGCGACGACACCCGCACCATCCTGGTCTACGACCTGGGCGGCGGCACCTTCGACACCACCGTCATCCGAATCGGCCCGGAGGTGGCCGAGGTGCTCTGCACCCACGGCGACCAACAGCTGGGCGGCGTGGACTGGGACAACCGTCTGGTCGAGTACCTCCTCGACGAGTTCGTCAGCCGCGCCGACCCGTCCGACGACCCCCGGGTGGACGAGGAGTTCAGGCAGGAGGTCGCACTGACCGCCGAGGAGGTCAAGCGGCAGCTGTCCACGGTGACCTCGCGGCGGGTGCCGATGCGCTACGCGGGCGCGAGCGCGGACGTGGAGGTCACCCGGGAGACGTTCGAGGAGCTCACGCGGGACTACCTCGAGCGGACGATCGAACGCACGGAGGAGCTGCTGAAGGTGCTCGGCGACAAGCTGGGGACCGACGACCCGGCCGCCGCCATCGACGAGGTCCTCCTGGTCGGCGGCTCCAGCAAGATGCCCGCGGTCACCCGGCGGCTCGCCGAGAAGTGGGGCTGGACGCCGCGCCTGCACGACCCCGACCTGGCGGTGGCGAAGGGAGCGGCCCGGTTCGCCCTCAGCCAGGCGCTCTGGGAGTGGGACGACGACACCCCCGCCACGGACGAGGAACGGCAGCAGCGACGGGCGGAGATCGCGCTGCAGCTCGGGGTACCCGAGGAGAAGCTGATCCCCCGGCAGATCGTCACCGTGCTGCCGAAGGCGTTCGGCGTCCGGCTGCAGGACACCTCCGCACCCGACTGGGAGTCCCAGCCGGCGAAGCTGTACATCGAGCACCTCGTCCACGCGAACGAACAGCTCCCCGTCACGCGGGAGCTGGCCGCCAGCACGGTCGTGGAGGGCCAGACCTCGGTGGAGATCGCCCTCTACGAGCAGGCCGGCTCCACCGAGAGCCCGGACCTGTCGGCGAACAAGCCGGTCGACAAGGGCAAGGGTGAAATCAACGACCTGCCACCCCTGCCGCGCCACTCCCCCATCAACGTCTCGATGCACGTCAGCCCGGAGGGCCGCCTGCGTCTGGACGCCGTGGAGCCGAGCACCGGCAAGAAACTCAACATCGAGGTCCAGGTCAGCGTGCTCAGTGAGGAAGAGGTACGGCAGGCCCGGGAGGTCGTCGCGGGGATCACGGTACGGGGCTGACTGCCGTGGCGTTCGACCAGCGCGCCTACCTGCGCGACGTGATCATGCCGCTGCGGGACCAGCCCGGCGGCCTCTCCCCCACCGACCTCGCCCGGCACTACGCCGTGACGCCGGAGATGTCCGGCGCGGAGCTGCGGGAACACCTGACCGCGGTTCGACGGCTGTGGAACCAGCGCTCGGGTGGCGTCGACGCCGCGGCGCGGATCTGCGCTCAGCTGTTCAGCCGGGACGAGCAGCTGCGGGCGATCCACGGCACGGAGATGCTCGATCCGCGCTGGTGGCAGGAGCGGATGGCCGAGCACGCCCGTGGGGCCCGCGCCGAGTCCGAACGATTCGCCCAGGACCTTGCCCGGGCGTACGGGGCACTCGGGCGCATCACCCGGGTCCAGCTGAAGGAACTCGCCGGGCACTGGCCCGGCCTCGACCCCGGCCAGATCGACGAGGCGGTCCGTCGGGCCGGCCTCGCGGTGATCGACCCGGTGGAGCTGCCGAACAGTCCGGGGATGAACCGGGCCGCCTACCGCTCGCTGGCCGACCTCCAGGCGCGGCTGGGGGTGCCGACCCTCGTCCAGGTGGTGCATCCCGACGGCGCGCCGTTCCGCCTCCTGGACGCCGACGCGGTGGCGCTCGACGCGGCCACCGTGCGGGCCCGGACGGAGGAGGCGAACCGGACCGCCGACTCGACCCTCGTCCGGGTGCGGAAGGAGGCCCTGGGACTGCTCCAGCGCGCCGTCGCCGACGGCGTCGACCTGCGCGCCGTCGCGCTCTTCCAGGTGGTGGAGCGACTCCGCTCGGGTCGGGCGAAGGGCATTCCCGACGGGATGCTGGTCCGGATCGCCACCGACGTCGGCCTGGAGAACGCCGAGGCGCAATCGGTGGTCGCGAACCTGCCGGCCGACCCGGAACAGGAGGCCAGCCCGGCGGAGCGGATCCGGGACCTGGTCGCCGAGGGGCAGCTCGCCGCGGCCCAGCAGGCGCTGGCGGTGTTGCCGAAGGACGACCCGCACCACGACGAGCTGCGCGACCAGATCGACGCACTCTTCGCCGAGGTGGAGTCGCTGCGCCGTACGGCCGACGAGGCGGTCGGAGCCGGACGTGAGGAGGAGGCCGCCCGGCACCTGCGTGCGGCGCTGCGCATCGCGGCCGACGACGAGGACCTGGCCGAACGCCTGGCCACGCTGGCCCCGCCGCCGCCGCGCGACCTGACCGCCCGGGCGCTCGACGCCGGCGTACGGCTGACCTGGACCGCTGCTCCGACACAGGCCGCGGAGGTCCGCTACCGGGTGGTGCGGTCCGACCGGCCGCCCCGCTCCCCCGTCGACGGGGAGACGGTCGTCGAGGGCGACCGGACCGAGGCGACCGACCCGGCGCCGCCGGCGGCCCGTCCGTTGCACTACGGGGTCTTCGCCACCGTCGGCGGAGACTGGTCGCGCCCCGCCACCGCGCAGGCCCGGGTCGTGCCACCCGTGTCGGGCGTGCAGGTGTGGGTGGGCCCGGAGGAGGTCTCCTGCACCTGGCGCGCGCACCCGGCGGTGGAGGAGGTGCGGGCACGGCGGACCCTCGCCCGGCCGCCCACCTCGCCCGGCGACGGGGACCCGGTGCCGGCCTCACACACGGGGCTCCACGACGACGCCGGCGACGGAACGACCGACCGCTACTACGGCATCGTCGCGGTCTACCGGGACGAGCAGGGCGCGCAGGTCGAGGCGCCGATGGTGGTGGTCCGCGCGCTGCTGCGTGACGCGGCGCCGTCCTACGTGGACAAGCTGCGGGCTCATCTCACGGCCGTCGACGCGGAGACCGCGACGGCCCAGTTCGCCTGGACGACCCCCGCCACCGGCACCGTGTCGATCCGGCAGGCGGAGGCGCGCCCGCCCTGGTCCTCCGGTACGCGGGTCAGCCGCGACGAGATGACCGCGTACGGCGAGGCCTTGATCAGCGACCGGCTCCGCCGCGGGTCGGAGACGCTCCTGGAGGTGGCCGTCCCCAGCGGCCGGTTCGTGTACGTTCCCTTCACCGTCGACCCGGCGACCAACACCGCCGTGGTGGGCGAACCGGTGCTGCTCGGGATCACCGAACCGGTCCGGCAGCTGGTCGTCCGCCGGACCGGCGACGAGGTGACGGTGGCCTGGCTGTGGCCGTCGTCGGTGAACCTGGCCGAGGTGACCTTCACGCCGGAGCGGGGTCCGGCGACGACGCGCCGGGTCACCCGCGGCCAGCTCACCGAGTCCGGCTGCCGCATCCCGGTCGGCGCGGCCGCCGGACGGATCTCGGTGCGGACGGTGGAGAGCGGCCCGGGCGGGGAGACGTTCTCGCTCGCCGAGTCGGCACCCGTCGAGGGCGTTCCGGTGGCGCTCCGGTACCAGTTGCGCCGGGCCAGCGGGTTCCTCAGCCGGAACCGGGTGCTCACCGTCGAGGTCGACCACGCCTGCGAGGGGGTGGAGCTGGTCCTCGTCGCGGCCTCCGGGCCCGCCATGCCGGTCCGGCCGGAGCAGGGCGTCGTGGTGGCCCGGGTCACCGGCCTGTCGTTGCGCCCGGGTACCCCGTGGCAGCTCCCGTTCACGACGCCCACCGGCCTGGCCAGGCCGTACTGGTTGCGCTGCTTCGTGATCCGACCGCCCGGGGCGCGGGTCACCGACCCGATCCGCGAGATGAAGGTGTCCTGACATGACGAGCCTCTCCTGCCCGTACTGCTACAGCAAGATCGATATGCGGGCGCCGTGGTTCCGGTGCACGGGGCGCCGGCCGCCGGGAAAGGAACCCTGCGCGCCGCGGTGGGACACCGACCGGGAGCGGGAACTCGGCGTCAAGGAGATGGTGCTGCCCTCGTTCGCCGGGCCCCGCCGCGGGCTGCGCACGGTAATTGCCGCCGCGTGCCCGGACTGCGGCGTCGAGTCGGCGGTCCGGGTGTGCCCGACCTGCCACAGCCGGCTGCCGGCGACGTTCGGCGAGGGACGCAGTCCGCTGATCGCGATGGCCGGCGCCCGGCACACCGGCAAGAGCGTCTACCTGAAGGTGCTGTCGCACCAGTTGCGCAACGGGATGGGCCGGCGGTTCGGCGCGGACATCCGGCTTGTCGGCGACACCCAGTTCTCGGCCGAGACCGGCGGTGGCGCCGACTTCCTCGACCCGGCCGGCGAGCTCTTTCCCGACGGCGGGCTCTACCAGCGAACGAACCAGGCGAAGCGGGGACGCCGCGAGCCGATCGTGTTTGCCTGGCGGCAGACCCGCCGGATCACGGGCTACGACACCACGTTCCTGTCGTTCTTCGACACCGCGGGTGAGGACCTGGCGGCGCAGGAGACCGTGGACAATCTCGGCTACCTCGGCGCGGCCGACGCCCTCATCCTGCTGCTCGACCCGTTCATGATCCCACAGGCGCGGGACCGAATCCGGCTTCCGAAGGCCGCGCTCGACATCACCGCCCGCACCATCGACGTGGTCAGCCGGGTGACCGAGAACCTGCGGCTGAGCCACCGGCTCGGCGGGCGGCGCAACATCCCGATCCCGGTCGCGGTGGCCTTCGCGAAGATCGACGCGTTCTTCGACGTCCTGGGGCCCGAGCACCCCCTGGTACGCCGGCCGCAGCCCGGCCCGTACTACGACGAACAGGCCGGCCGGGACACCCACGAGCACGTCCGTGCGCTGCTGCACGACTGGGGCGCCGACGACATCGACACGCACCTGCGCCTCAACTACAAACGGTTCCGCTACTTCGCGATCAGCTCACTGGGCACCGAGCCGGACTACGACAACAACCGGGTCGACGCACGGGGGGTCCAGCCGTTCCGGGTGGACGAGCCGCTGCTGTGGCTGCTCAGCGAGTTCAACGTGGTGCCTCGGGGCGGGACCGGCCGATGACCGGTTTCGAGGCCCTGATCTACACGGACTGCCGGCCCGGGCAGGGGCTGCGCGGGAGCGCCGGCCTCCAGTTCCAGGCCCGCTCCTCCGACGCCGTCGCCGCGGCGGAGAATCTGGTCAAGGACAACCTCCTCTATGAGCCTCCGTCGCGATGGATGGCCGAGCGTCGGCCGGCCGCGCAGTACCCGCCCTCGTTCGCGCACCTGCGTTCCGGGGACACCCTGGCTACCGCCGCCGGTGTCTACCTCGGTCGGGAGGCCAACGGCACCCGGGAGGGCAACCAGCTCACCCACGCCATCGTCACCAACGACCCGGCGAGCTACGGCAGCCTGCGGCCGGCGCAGCTCTTCGGGGCCCCGTTCTGGTCTGCCCGACCGACACCCACCACCCAGTGCGACCCGGTGCGCCTCGACGACGACGCGGGCGCGGCGCACACGCCGACTCACGCCCGGGACTTCGTGCAGGGCCAACCGGACGGGCCGGCGACGCTGCTCAGCCTGGTCTCCGCGCTGGTCGAGGCCGGACGGCCCGGGAAGCCACGGGTGCTCTTCGTCGGCGACGACGTCACGGTGATCATGAACTGGCTCGTCGCGGGCACCCTGCTGGTCCCCCGCGAGCGGGCGCTGGAACTCGGCTTCAAGATCTACTCGACCGATCCGGCCCGATCCGCCATGCCGATCGTCGCGGTACTCCCCGAGTTCGCCGGCCCGGCCGGCCGAATCGACAACCAGCTCGGGTACGTCGTCTTCGACCTGCACCGGCACCAGCACACGCCGGTCGTGCCGCATCCGGCCGCCCGCCGCTGGGTCGACCTGTTCCTGACCGAGGACCCCCGCGACGTCGTGGACGCCCTCACCGTGGCGACCGAATCCGAGCTCGCCACGGGCGACGGTTGGGCCGACGAGGCCGCCATCGCGTTGGGGTTGGCCGCGATCCTGCACCACCGCCCCGATCCCCGACATGCCCGGGCCATCGTCGGTTGGCTGCGGACCGGTCCGGAGCGGATGCGTGGCGCGTACGGGGCCGACGTGGCCGAGCTCTTCGCGGAAACCCCCGAACGGTGGCCGGAGGAGATCCTGGTGCTGCTCGACGAGGTCGGCTGCGACGGGCTGCTGCCCGGCAAGGCCGCCGACGTCCGGTTGGCCCTCATCATCAGCGAGGTTGCCGCTGCGCGGACCGGCGGTGCGGTGAACGGCAGGTCGCTGCCTCCCCTGCCGCCCGGCGAATGGCATCCCGACCACGACGAGCAGGCACGGCAAATCGTCACCGAGGCGCTCACCTGCGAGGTGCCGCCCCGACACTTCGAGACGCTCCTGCGGGTGGCGAACCGGTTCGGCGTCGGGGTGCGGTGGGAGGACGTCCGCACCGCCGCGGAGCCGTTCGTGGCGTACTGGGCGGACCACCCTGACCTTCGCGTCCGTGGCCTGCCCTGCGCAGCCGAGCTGGAGAAGCGGCTCATCGCGGTGCTGGGTGAACGTGCCCAGCGGGGCGGGACCGCCCGGGCGGTGGTGGGCGACGGCTGGTGGGAGCGCCTGCTGCCCGTGGTCGATCGGCTGGAGCTGCCGTTGGCGGAGGCGGTGCTGGGCGCGGCGGTACGCCACGGCGACGCCCGGGCGGCCACGGTGGAGCGCCACCTTCGCGCGGCCCGGGACGAGCCGGAGCGGTTCGGCTGGGCCGTGGGTGCGCTGTGGGGCCAGAGCCCGCCCACCCTCGCCGAGCTGGAACTGGTCTGCGACCTGGCCCCGGCCGGGGCACGGCCGCCCACAAGGGTGTTCCGCGGGCTCGTCCACCACGTCCTCAACGGTGAGCGGCCGACCCCGCGCGAACTCGACCTCTGCCGGCAACTGATCGACCGTAAGCTGCTGGCCCCCACTCAGCGGCTCCGTGACGAACTGGCGGACGACGACGAGCTGCTGCGGCTCATCGGCGAGCTGGGGCACCCCGACGACGACATCGGCCGCCGCCTGCGACGGCTCAGCGCCTGCCCGCCCCGGCTGGTGGCGATGCGTCGGGCCGAGGTGGTCACGGCGCTGGCCCGGGTGGTCGCGTTCCGCAGCCTCGACTCGCTGCTCGAGCGCCATCCCGCGCTGCGCGAGCCGCTCGTCGCCCGGCTGGCCCACACGCTCGTCACCGAGGACGTGGCGCCCCCGGCGATCGTCAGCTTCTACCTCCTCAACAGCGGAGTGGCGGTACGCGGAGCGGAGATGCTGGATCAGGCGCTCGGGAACTGGCTCACCCGGGTGCCGGCCGATCAAATCGCCGTGGCCGATGCTGCCTTCGCCCGTGCGAGCCAGTCCTGGCGCACCGCCTGGCGCGACACCGTCGCCCGGTACGCCGCCCGGCGGCGCCTGCGGCGCCTGGGCCACCCGTTCCGGCGGCGGTGACCGGTGCGGCTCATCGGACGTCTCCTCTACACCACCGCGTGCGCGGTGTGCCTGGTGCTGGTCTCCACGCCGTTGGCCCTGGTCGCACTGCCCGTCGGCCTGGCCGGTGGTGCGATCCTGGTCCTCGGCGTGGCGGGTGCCGTCCTGATCGGACAGGCCCGGTGGGCCCCCGTCCGCACCCCCGAGCAGGTCAACCGGGGTTCCCTGCCCGGCCGGGTGTCACCGGCGTTCGTCCGCCGCGACCTGGCCTGGCCCCAGTACTTCGCGGTCCAGGTGGCGCTGGACGTCCGTGCCGCCGCCGAGCACTGCCGGGCGCTCGTCCGCAGGCTCTGGGCCCGGCCCGCCGCCCTGTTGAGGAGACCGCGGGTGAAGCGCTGGTGGCCACTGTACGTGCCGGTGCTCGCCGGCCAGCTCGCCGTGTCGCTGGCCGTCGCCGGCGGCGTCGCCGTTGTCGTGCTCGTCGCGGCGACCGTCTCGGCGGGGGCCTGGCTGGTCGGTGGAACTGTCGTCCAACTCCTGCGCTGTGCGGACGCCGGCTGGCAGGTGGTGCTGCGGTCGCGCGCCAGCTGCCAGCACTGCTACCAGCTCGCGGCTGTGCCCGCGTACCGGTGCCTCGGCCCGCATCCTCCCGGCCACCGCCTGGACGGCACGGATCTGCACCGAGACCTGCGCCCGGGCCGGCTCGGTGTGCTCTGGCGGCGCTGCGGCTGCGGCTGGCTCCTGCCCACCACCGTCCTGCGGGCCTCGTTCAGCCGCCGGTTGGAGGCCCAGTGCCCGAGCTGCGGGGAGCGCCTGCTGGCCGGCGCCGGGGTGGTGACCGACGTCCGGATGCCGGTGTTCGGGGCCGCGTCGGCCGGCAAGACACAGCTGATCATGTCAGCCCTGGTGGGCCTGCACGGGCTCGCGGAGCGGGCCGGAGTCACGGTGACGCCGGCGGACGACCACAGCCGGCAGCGGTACGAGACGTACGCGCGGCTCATGGCCGAGGGCGCCGCTGCGGCGAAGACTGAGGCGGGCGCCCCGCCGGTCGCTCTCACCCTCCGGCTGTCCCGGGGGCCACGGGTCGCGCTGGTGCACCTCTTCGACGCCGCCGGCGAGAACCTGGTCGACCAGGCGCAGAACGCCCGACTCGCCTACCTCGACCACGCCCGCTCGCTGGTCTACGTCCTGGACCCGTTCTCGATCCGCCGGGTACGCGACGAGTACGCCGCCGGTGCGCCCGAGGTCTTCGTCGCCGCGAACCCCGCCACCTACGACCCTGAGGACGCGTACAACGCGACGGTGCAGCGGTTGCAGGACTACGGCGTCCGCACGGACCGGCGGCGGCTCGCGTTCGTGGTTTCCAAGGCGGACCTGCTGGAGAAACTCGCCGCCGGTCCGGCGGACCCGGCCGGCGTACGGGCCTGGCTGGCAGACAACGGCCTGCACAACCTCGTGCTCGCCGCCGAGCGCGACTTCCGCGAGGTGCGATGGTTCCTGGTCTCCGGTCTCGACTCCGGCCCGGACGGTGGGCTCGGCCCGGCCGACTGGATCCTCGCGCAGGAGTGGAGGAGTCACCGTGGCTGAACAGAGACGGCCGCAGCTTCCGCTGGGCCACCGCGTGGCGCGCCTGCTCGTTCTCGGCACGCTGGTGGGTGTGCTGGCCGTCGGCGGGCTCTCGGACGGACTTGCCGCCGCGGTGACAACCGGCGGCCGGTGGGGCGGCGATGCCATCGCCTACCTGTGGGCCCCGGTGCTCGACGCCATCGACCGGGCACGACCGGCGGCCGAGCCGACACCGACGCCGACTCTCACGCCCTCCGCCAGACCGAAGAAGCCGACGAAGAAGCCGACGAAGAAGCCAGCGAAGGCGACTCCGACAAAGAGCCGGGCCGGCTGAGTCAGCCGGCCCGGACCACCGGACCGTGCGCGCCGACCGCCACCTGCACGGCACCCTGCCCGGGGTGGTCGAAGACGTGCTGGACCAGGGGCTCCCGCACCAGGCGGTCGAGGACGTCACGGATGCGGCGTACGCCGAGCCGCAGCGCGTCGGGGCGGGCCATCTCCTGCTGGACCCGGGCCACCACGGACGGCACGTCGACGGTCAGCCGGACGCCTTGGCGCGCCGCGCTCGCGACGAGTTGGGTCAGAAGCTTGTGGACGATCCGTTCGACGAACTCAGGCCGGAGGATGTCGAAGACGGTGATCCCGCCCCCGAGCCGGCCCAGCAGCTCCGGTCGGCCGAGCCTGGTCGTGAAGTGTTCCCGGACAGCGCCCTCGAAGTGGGCCGTGACCGCATCGTAGTCCGGCAGTCGACCACCGCTGTACCAGCCGTACGTCTCGGCAGCCCCCAGGTTCGAGGTGAAGATGATGATCGTCTCGGAGAAGTACGCGGTGTTGCCAAGGGCGTCGGTGAGCCGGCCGTCGTCGAGCACCTGGAGGAACTTGTCGAACACCGAGTTGTGCGCCTTCTCGATCTCGTCGAAGAGCAACACGCTGAACGGCCTTTGAGCGACCCGGTTGGTCAGCTCGCCGCCGCGTTCGTGCCCCACGTAGCCGGGCGGCGCTCCGGTCAACCGCTCCGCGGAGTGGGGTTCCGTGAAGGTGGACATGTCGAACCGGGCCAAGGCGGCCTCGTCGTCGAACACGAACTCGGTGAGCGCCCGGGCAAGCTCGGTCTTGCCCACCCCGGTCGGGCCGACGAAAAAGAAGATCCCTTTGGGCCGTGCCTCGGCGGAGTGCGGGTCGGCCGCGAAATCGATGCCCACCGTGGCGGCCGTCAACGCCCTGCGCACCCGGTCGACCGCCACCGGCTGGCCGATGACCCGCTCCTCCACGACACTCGCGAAGGTACGTTCGGTCGGTGTCGCCGGCCTCGCGGCGAGTCGGGCGCGCACCTGCCGCCACGGGTCCTGACGCGGGCCGAACAGGGTGCGCTTCATCAGCGTCCGGGGTTCGTCCAGCGGGATGCCCTGAAGGTTGCTCATCCGCCACAGGCCGTCCAGCTCGGTGATCGCCATCCCCTCGCTGAGGTTGGCCAGCACGCGCAGGTCCTCGCGGACCTTCTGGGCTTCGGCCGCCTGGTGGAAGCGCCGGACGTGTTGGTGGAGGTACACGTGCCGCTCGTCGAAGGTCGGCAGCGCCGCCTCGACCACCTGCACGTACGGCCGGTCCCGGTACAGCCAGGCCGGCAGGGCGCCAAGGTCGTCGGCGAGGAGCACCACGAGGTTGCGCAGCGGACCGGTCTGGGCGGCCTCGCTCATCGCCCGGGCCATCGTGCCGAGCAGCCGCCGTTCGGCGTCACCGCCGCGGTCGGGCGGCGAGAGCATCAGGTCGGCCAGGTCGATCAGGAACGCCACCGACGTGACGCCCTGTCGCAGCACGGTGCGGATCGCGGCCAGCACGTCGTGGGGGCCGGTGAGCGTCGGTGCGGGGGCCTCCCGCAGCGCCGCGGCGAAGCGCGTCCGGACCGGGTCGGCGCGGTCGGTCGGCGCGGGACCCGCGTCCGCCGGCACGGCCCGGGCGGCGCCGGTCGCGCTCAGCCGCTGGAACTCGCGCTCGTCGTCGCCGTCGGCGAAGCTGAGCCCGTCGACGAGGTCGTAGTAGCCGGTGAGCTGGTAGCCGAAGACCGACAGCAGCCCGGTGACGGCTGTCCGTACCGGTTGAAACGACCGATCCCACCGAACCAGGTCCCGGATGTTGCCGTGGATGACCACGTGCCGACCACGGGCGATCTCGGCGGTGACGCGTTCCAGCCAGGCCGCCGCCGGTCGCGCCGTGGGTCGCGGCGCCGCACCGTCGCTCATGTCGTCACCTCACCTCGCACGGATGCCGACGGGACCCCACCCCACTGCACCCGAGGACTCCACCGTGCGTAGCTCATGCCCGCTCCCTCAACTGGTGGGCAGGGTTGGCGAGGGCCTGCCGGGCCGGGGGCCGGGGCTCGGCCGGCTTGCCCGCCCAGTGCAGGCCGTGGGCCGCCACGCCCTGCCGGCCGAGCTCCGTGTGGAACCGTTCGAGCAGTTCCTCGGTCAGATCGCAGCGGGAGGTCGTGCCGTCCACCGAGGTCTCGACCACCGTGTCCGCGCCGTCGACCCGGTACTCCAGCCGGTTGCCGTCGCCGTCGTCGGAATGAACGGTCAGCTCGATGGCGGAGCCGTCGGCGCGCTCCGCAACGAAGATCACCGCGTCGTCGCGCTCCGTCAGGCTGTCCGGCACCACCCGCAGGCCGGCTGCCGGCAGTGCGGTGCTGGCCGCTTCCACGATGATCGCCATCCGCTCCATCCGGTCGAGGTGGGCGTCAACGTCCGCCGTCACCGCCTCGACGTGTCGGCGCAGCTCCGCCGCCCGCTGCTCCCAGCGGGTGACACTCCCGTCGCCGGACCGGGCGCGAAGCTCCGACACCTCGGCGCGGAGCTCGGCCGCACCGGTCACCGGCACCCGCGCCGCCTCGGCGTCGGCCAGCACCGCCTCCAGCCGTGTCGCCAGCTCGTCGGACTCGGCAGCCATCCGCAGCAGCTGACCCTGCCGGTCGCGGACCGTCGCCACGTGCGCCACGACCGCCCCGCGGAGCTGCTCGTGGATCTTGCCGAAGCTCCTGTCGTCTCCGTGGTGTCGACGTGCCTGGTCTCGCAACGCGGCGACGGACCGGTGCCCGGTCGGGTCGAGTCTCTCCCCGTCCGCCAGCCCGCTCAACGGCTCGAGAGCCAGGTCCACGGCACGCGCGCGCTCCTGTCGGCTGAGCGCCGCGGCGACCGCGGTGACGAGGGCGTCGACGCGACGTTCCACGCGGCGCAGCTGCCGCCCGACAACGGTGACACCGGGCTCGTCCACGGGTGGGGCCAGGGCGACGGCCCGGGACAGCTCGGCGATCACCTCGGCATGCTGGGGCAGCGTCCGCGCGGTCTCCGCGAGCTGACGAAGCCGGTTCACCAGCGCATCCCGGCGGGTGGTCGTAGCGCGGACACCGGCATCGAGGCGCCGGCGGCGGGCCTCCTCCCGGCGCCTCCGGCGTTCCTCCTCGCGCCGGCGGCGGGCGGCCTCGACCTCGGCTCGTCGGGCGGCGTCCAGGTCGACGACCGTGTACTTCGGGCTTCCGGACATCACCGGCCTCCTTCCTGCGGAGAGGGATGGGATGGCGCGAGCAGCACTCCCTGGTCGGCCATGGCGCTCTCAAATCCCGTGCGGAAGTCGCGCACCGGCGGCACCCCGACCCACTCGACGCCCGTACCCCGCAGGTGCAGCTCGATGCCCGCGGAGGTGTCGCGTTCGGGCGGCGAGTGCCGGTCGGTGAGGAAGTGCAGCCGCTGGTTTGCCGAGCCACGCCACCGCAGGGCCGCGTGACGGGCCGCGACGTAGGGGCCGTCCACGAGGATGTCGAGTTGGCCGAGCAGCCGGCGCTGGGCCGGACTGCCGTGCGTGCGCAGGTGCTCGATGGTCCAGCCGCTGAACGACATCACCGACCAGTCCCGGTCGGCGCGGATCCGATCCACCAGCGCGCTCAGACCGGCCGCCTGTGCCATCGGCTCTCCACCGGAGAAGGTCACGCCGCTGATCTCGGCTGGCAGGGCGCCGAGCCAGCCGGCGAGGTCGTCGACAGTGCGGGGCGTGCCGCCGTCGAACGGCAGGTCCTCCGGCGCGACGCAGCCGACGCACCGCAGCGGACACCCCCGTACCCAGATCACCGCGCGTAGGCCCGGCCCCAGCACGGTGGTGCGGTCCGTGACCCGGCTGACCCTGATCGTCGTGGTCATCATCCACCTTCCGGGAACGGCTCGGGTGCGCCGGCGGCGACGAGCTGGCACCAGGGGCAGCCCGGACGCTCAGCCGAATGGACGTGGGTGGCCACGGTGGGGCAGCGGACCAGCCGGTCCCGGGTGTGGGCCAGCGCGGCTGCCCAGGACGGCGGGCCGGGCCGGGCGGCGGGCACGTCGTATCCGGTCACGAGCGCGTCGGCCAACCGGCGCCGCAGCACCGCCGGGAGGACGTCCGGCCCGACAGCGGCTACCGGCGCGCGCAGGTCCGCGCCCAGCAGACGGCACCGGCGGTGCCTCACGTTGTCGATCTCCTCGACCACCCCTGGGGCGCCGGGCGGCACTCCTCCGAACGGATGGAAGCCGAGGCAGAGTAGCTGTCCCACGAGCACGGCCAGGGCCCAGTTGTCGCTACCCGGTTCCCGCCGCGCCGGCAGGGTGTCGAGGTGCTCGGGTGCCGTGTACTCGGGCCGGGAGAACGGACAGGGCAGCTCCGCATCGGCCGCCGGGTCGTACAGCTGCCACCCGTCGGCGTCGATGAGGCAGACGGCGCCGGTGGCGGAGACGAACACGTTCGCCGGGGCGAGGTCGCCGATGACATGACCGCGCTGGTGCACCAGGTCGACGGCCCGGGCGAGCTCCTCCGCCACGGTCAGCCACCAGGACCAGGTCGCCCCAGGCAGCATCCGGGCCCGGGCGGCCGGGTTGAACAGCAGCGGCAGCGGCGCGAAGTGCGGCGGCGCGAGCCGGGGTGCGGCGTAGCCCAGCAGCCGCCCGTCGGCCCGGTACACCGTCGCAGTCGGCCAGGCCACCATGTACCGTCCGTGCCGCACCGTCCAGTCGGCCGGATCGGCGAGCATCACCCGCAGCCGATCGGCCAGCAGGGCGGGATCGACGCGGTGAAGCACCTTCACCACCGTGTCCGGCCGGTTTCGCAGGCGGAACACCCGTCCCTGCGACCCCACGGATCCGACCGGCGAGCCCAGGACGTCCGTGACCCGCTCGCCGGCCGGGTCGACCAGCCACACGTCCCGGCTCACCGGGGCACCGCCAGCACGAGGGTCCGGTCGTCGTCGGTCAGCGCGCCGACCCGCGCGCCGCCGAGCAGCCGGTTCAGCACGGTGGCGTCCGGCTCGGGTGCCTCGGCCAGGGCGAACAGCTGCCCGAAGGCGTCCGCGCCGGGCCGGCGGCCGCGGCTGGTGTCGTACTCGACGAGGAGGTCGTCCAACCCGTCGGTGGACACGGCCAGTCCGGTCAGATCCGGCCGGTGTACGACCACGCGCCGGGCGTGCGACCCCGCCCGCGGCAGCAGCTCCGTCGCGCCGGGCGGCCGGTGGGCCTCGTCTGGCGGCCCGGCCAGCAGTTCGAGGGCGCCATCGGCGGTCCGGACCACGACGATGCCGTCACCGACGGCGAGTACGGCGAGCCACGGCGGCCGGGCGACGACGACGGTCACCGTGGTGGCCAGATCGTCGGGGTGGAATCCGCCGACGGCCCGCGTCAGGGCACGCGTGCCCCGCCGGAAGCGGCGGGACAACCTGTGCCCCGCGGCGTCCAGCAGGGCCTCCCACTCAGCGGCGGTGCGGGGCGGTCGGCCGGCGAGGAGGGCCGTGAACACCTGCCCGGCCAGGGCCACGGCCAGCGAGGACCCGGTGGCGGCGCAACGCCGACTGCCCGCGCCGTCGGCCAGGACGATCAGCAGGACGCCGGCGTCCTCGACGATCGCGTACGCGTCCTGGCCGCTCCTGCCCGCCCGGGCGTGCGCCCCACCCGCGGCGCTGCCGCCCAGCACCGTCCAGCGCGCCGTCACGGGATCTCGTCCCCGAACACGTGGCTGCGCACGCGTTCGAAGTCGACATGGTCGGTGGTGGCGACCAGGACGAGGTCGAGCAGTCGCCGGAGGTCGAGATCCTCCAGCGGGAAGTAGCCGTTGGGGGTGGCGAGGGCGCGCATCACCTCGTCGTCCACACCAGGCACACCGAACGCGAAAAGCTGCATCCGCCGGGTCGCGCGCCACTGCTCCAGGCGGTGCGCGAGCCGCTGCCAGTCGTCGGTAGGGTTGCCCTCCCGGTCGGTCGGCTCGCCGTCGCTGACGAGGATGAGCCGTGGACCGCCGGTCTGCTGGGCGTGGATCGTCTGGACGTACTGCCGCCGCTGCTCCACCAGCGACAACGCCAGTTCCACCGCTTCCACCATCGGGGTGGCGCCGCCGGCGGCCAGCGGCGGGATCTCCAGCCGTGACGCGGGGACGAACGCGCCGCCGTCCTCGGCCGAGATCGTGCGGTTCCCGGAGACGACGCTCACACCGGTCGCACCGAACGTGATCACGACGAACTCGACGTCGCGCAGCGGACCGCGGCCTCCGGCCCGCACCGTGGGCAGCCAGCGCTCCAGCTCCCTGTTGAGGGCGTCGATGGCGCGCATGCCGTTGGTCTGGGTGGTCGCCATCGACTGCGAGGTGTCGATCAGCAGGGCCACGAACCGGCGCCGGTGGGTGTCAGTGACGAAATCGACGTCGACAGGCTCGTCCGTGTCGTCCTCGAACAGGGCGAAGGTGCTCACCGCCGGGCCGCCTCGGAACCCGTGCGCGTCCCGCTCGCCGGGACGGAAGAACTCCCCATGTACCTACCTGACGGACCGGGTCGACGGTCGCCGGCGGAGCCGTACGGGACGATCAGCGGCCAGCCTCCTCGAAAGACCACGCCACCCCGTACGCGTGGCCCTGCCGCAGACCGTCGAAGGTCGACGCCACCTCGCCGACGCCGTCGAGGTGCAGCCGGTCCGGGCCCGGCGCGCGGTCGTCCACCGCCCGGGGCGGGACGCCGTCGAGCCGCCACACGTGTCGTGGTGCGCGGTCCGGCGGAAAACGCAACCGGACGGTGCACCGGACGCACGGGGTCAGTGGCTGGAAGACGTAGTGCTCCCGCATCGGCTGTCCCTCCGGTACCCGGTAATGCAGGCAGAGCAGGTGCCGCTCGCCCGGGTTGAGGGTCCGGGGAAGTGTGAGGTCGAGGCGGAAGATCTGCCCGTCGTTGTGCCGGGAGACGTCCCGGATCCGGGCGCCGTGAAGGACGTCGACGGCGATGTCGTGCTCCGCACCACGGTCGTCGGGGCGGCGAGGCAGGCTGAACTGCACGGTGATGTCGTCGACGGGCCGGGTGGCGGCGATGTCCCGGGTCTCGTACAGCTCCGGGGTGGGCGTGTCGAGCCGCAGCAGTGCGTGCATCGCGTGCATGTGCCATGCCGGTGCGGCGCCGACCTCGGCCCAGGCGGCGTCCAGGGCGGTGGCCACGAGTCGAGCCACCGCTTCGTCGATCCGGCGGCGGGCCGTCCGATGCTGGCAGGACAACTCCCGGGCCAGTTGGTCGGTGCGGTGCTCCAGCCGGAGGTAGCTGTGCTCCGGATCGAGGGCGTACGCCAGCACCACGGCCCGGCGCAGATCTGCGGGCATGTCGGTGGACAGGGCCGCGAGGGTGGACCGTACTTTCCCGCGCACCACCGTCGCGGGATCCGTCGGCCCGACGCCGCACAACGTCGTGAGACGCGGTCCCAGCCGCCGCCGCAGGTCACCGCTCTGCAGGCCAGGTCCCCGACGCAACTCCAGCAACTCCCGGCGGAGTTCGTCGTGGTCTTGGGGCAGGGATGGGAATCCGGAACGCAGTGGTGTCTCCTCTCGCCGGCCGGTCCGCCAGAACCGGAGGGAGGCTATCGACGGGTTACCCGGCCCTGCGGCCCCCGCGATGCCGAGTGTCCTGTTCCCGACCCTTGTCTGGCCGGGAATGGGCCATCTTCTGGCCAGTGACCACCCGCTGCCCGCAGGAGCATGTACTCGCCACGACGACAGCGGGTGAAGGAGACCGGACACGTCATGCGTCAGTACCTTGTGGACAGCCGGGGCCACCGTCTGGGGGTTCATACCACAGGGAAACCGTGGTGCGGAGCCGCCGATCGGTCCACGTTGGTCGGGGTGGGGATCCTCCCGACGGCCAGGGTCCCGTTGGCGGGACGGCCGTGCCGGATGCCGGCTCGGCAATTCCGCCCGATGTTTCCGCCATTGATGGCCTCCAAACCGGTTTTTCGTACGACGGCCTCTCGCCTGGACACGACCACCGACCGCACCATTGTCGGTCAGCACACGAATACCGCGCCCCTGCAATCTGCTTATCGCTCTGACGAGGATCAATCGGTATCCCGGAGGGAACGGCATGACGATCGCGGATGACATGGTCTCCCTGTCTCTCTCGTCCGATGCCGACGTGACGAAGGGCCGGGCGGTGCGCCTGCCCGGGCCGTCCTCGCGCCGCTCCGCCGTGCACGAGCTGCGTGATCTCGCCCGTCGAGGCGAACTCGCGGCTCACGCCGCCGCCGCGGAACCGGAGACCCGTGCCCGGCTCGCCGGTGCCGCCTACGACATCGTGTGGCCCATCGTCTTCGCCCGGGTCACCCGGCCCATCGAGAACCGGCGGGGCCATTGGAGCTGCGCGTCCTCCGTCCGGATGCTCACGGACGAGTGCCTCGACCGCCATCACGACGACGTCGAGGCGGTCGTCACGGATCTGCTCGTCGGCGCCAAGGTGCCCATCGTCGACGTCGAACGTTGGGTGGCCGCCCGGCTCACGGCGGCTACCGTCGACGGTCACCGTCGTCGGCGGGGCCAGCGGGGCGCCCTGCAACGCCCCCGGGTGCCGGTCTGGCTCGCCGCCGAGCTCGGCGGGGACCCGTGGCTGACCGACCTCGCCGTACAGATTCTCACCTGGGTCGGCCTTCCGGCCACCGCCGGCTCGCAGCTGTGGCCGCTGGAGAGCTGGGCACGGCGCCGGGAGTCCGTCACCGGCGACCCGGCCGGCGGCGACGAGGCGACGGTGGCCCGCGAGGTCGAGCAGGTGCTGACCGCCATGCGCCGCCGGCGGAAGTGGTACGCCGACTACGTCGAACGGCCGCTGGGCCGCAAGTGGGCTCCCGTCATCGCCCTCGCGGGAGAGACGGTGGGCGATCCACCGCCGCTGCTGGCCGTCGGGCCCGCGGAGCAGGACGATGCCCGGCTGACCGAACTGGCGTCCGCCGCGGTGGAGGCGATCAGCAGCCGGCTGCGCTCCGGCGCCGACCCGGTCGACACCGTGGTCCGGGTGATCGGGGTCGTTTTCGGCGGGGGCACCGGGAGCGAGGAGATCGACCGGACGCCGGACGACCTCCCGGCCACGGACGCATGGGTCTCAGCCCTGCTCAGCGATCCCGCTGCCACCCGACGGATCGTCGGGGAGGTGCTCCGCATCATCGACGAGGCCCGCCCATGACCGGAGTGCCTCGACCCGGCTGTCGACCGCGCCCGCCATCGCCGCCGGGTCCGCCCCGGCGGCGAGCGTGCTGCGCCACGCCGTGACCAGTTCCCTCTCGAGAAGCCGTCGGAGTTGCTCACGCTGCTCGACTGAAAGGTCGCGGGCCGCAGACCGCGCAGGAGGGTCGGGGCTCACCACCGCACCCGCGTCCGGCCCGTGGCGTGCTGCCGGGCAGGTCGGCGGCCACGCGAAGCCGCCCACCGCAACGGATCCGCCGGGGCCGCTCGACGTGATGGCCGGGTTCTCGCCATGTCTCCTCCGATGCCTGCCGGGTCAGCCCCCGTGTCCACATGCCGTCATCTGACGGACAGCCCGGCGGGTCACACCCGCCGGGCTGTCGTCCGTCCGGCAGCATCGGTACTCAACGGTACGTCCAGTGCGACTCCACGTCGCCTCCCTCCCCTCACCTTCAGCCGATGCGCGTATTGCACCGGAATCCCATCGGCGGTATTCCGGGGAAAGGCGGGATCTCGCGCCGCCTCGAGGAGGCAAGAGTCATGCCAGCCGTACCGCAGGACGGTGACGTGGCCTGCGCGGCGGGGTCGTTCCTCGAACGGCTCCCACACGCCGCGCGCCGGGAACTGCTCGCCTTGGGCGTCACCCGGACCGTGTCGGCCGGCCGACGGCTGTTGACCGAGCGGGCACGGGACACGCACGTCGAGGTGATCAGACAGGGATTCGTCAAGGTCACCACCGCTGCGGACGGCACCGAGCGCCTGCTGGCGATCCGTCTCCCGGGAGACCTCGTCGGAGAGTTCGCGGCGATCACCGGCCAGGGACGCTCGGCCACCGTGACAGCCTGCGGCGACGTGGTGTCCACCGCCATCCGCCAGGTGGACTTCCTCGACTTCATCAGCCGGCATTCCGCCATCGCGGCGCAGGTGGCGGCGACCGTGGGTGAACGGCTGCGGTGGGCCAACGAGCGACGAGCGGACTTCGCCGCCCATCCGGTGCGCGTCCGGCTGGCCCGTATGCTCGCGGAGATCGCGGTGAACTGCGGCCGGCGCGAGGGCGACGAACTCGTCATCGAGGTCGAGCTGAGCCACACGGAACTGGCGACGTTGATCGGGGCCGCGACGGACACGACCCAGCGTGCCCTACGGACGCTGCGCGCGGACCACCTCATCCGCACCGGCTACCGCCGGATCGTGGTGCTCGACCTGGCGGGCCTGCAGGCGGTCACGACCGTCGAGGACGACTGATCCGCGCCTCTTTCCGCGGACGCTCGACGGCCCCTCCCCCGTGACGGGCCCCGGTCGACCCGTGGGTCGACCGGGGCCCCTCGGATCGGTCAGGCGAGGTCGAACCGGTCGAGTTCCATGACCTTGGTCCAGGCCGCGACGAAGTCGTTCACGAACTTCTCGCGCGCGTCGAAGCTGGCGTAGACCTCGGCGAGGGCCCTCAGCTGCGAGTTGGAGCCGAAGATGAGGTCGACGGCGGTGGCCGTCCACTTCACCTCGTCGGTGGCGAGGTCGCGGATCTCGTAGACGTGCTCGTCGGACTCCGACGCCTTCCACCGCGTGCCCGGGGCGAGCAGGTTGGTGAAGAAGTCGTTGGTGAGCACGCCGGGCCGGTCGGTGAGCACGCCGTGCGTCGTGCCGCCGACGGTGGCCCCGAGGGCGCGCATGCCGCCGACGAGGACGGTCATCTCGGGCGCGGTCAGGTTGAGCATGTAGGCGCGGTCGACGAGCAGCACCTCCGGCTGGGTCTTCTCACCCGGGCGCAGGTAGTTGCGGAACCCGTCGGCGCGTGGCTCGAGGACCCGGAAGGACTCGACGTCGGTCTGCTCCTGGCTGGCGTCGGTGCGGCCGGGGTGGAACGGCACGGTCACCTCGACGCCGGCGTCGCGCGCCGCCTTCTCGACGGCGGCCGAGCCGGCCAGCACGATGAGGTCCGCGAGCGAGATCTTGGCGCCGCCGGCGGCGTTGAACTCCCGCTGGATGCCTTCGAGGGTCGCGAGGACCGTGGCGAGCTGCTCGGGCTGGTTGACCTCCCAGCTGCGCTGCGGTTCGAGACGGATCCGGGCGCCGTTGGCGCCGCCGCGCTTGTCGGTTGCGCGGAAGCTGGCGGCGGAGGCCCAGGCGGTCGTGACCAGCTGAGCGGTCGTGAGGCCCGACTCCAGGACCTTCGCCTTGAGCGCGGCGATGTCCGCGTCACCCACGAGCTCGTGGTCGACGGCCGGCACCGGGTCCTGCCACAGCTGGGGCTCCGGGACCCACGGCCCGAGGAACCGGCTGACCGGACCCATGTCACGGTGCAGCAGCTTGTACCAGGCCTTGGCGAACGCCAGCGCGAACTCGTCGGGGTTCTCGAGGAAGCGACGCGAGATCTTCTCGTACGTCGGGTCGACGCGCAGCGCCAGGTCGGTCGTGAGCATCGTCGGCTTGTGCTTCTTCGACGGGTCGTACGGGTCCGGGATGATCGCCTCGGCGTCCTTGGCGACCCACTGCTTCGCGCCGCCCGGGCTCGTGGTGAGTTCCCACTCGTAGCCAAAGAGGATCTCGAAGAAGCGGTTGCTCCACTGCGTCGGGCGGTCGGTCCACGTCACCTCGAGACCGCTGGTGATCGTGTCCGGGCCCTTGCCGGTGCCGTAGCTGCTGAGCCAGCCCAGACCCTGCGCCTCCAGCGGGGCGGCCTCGGGCTCGGGGCCCACGTGGTCGTCGGCGACGGCGGCACCGTGCGTCTTGCCGAACGTGTGGCCGCCGGCGATGAGGGCGACGGTCTCCTCGTCGTTCATCGCCATCCGGGCGAAGGTCTCGCGGATGAAGTGCGCGGCCGCCGCCGGGTCCGCGTTGCCGCGCGGGCCCTCCGGGTTGACGTAGATCAGGCCCATCTCGGTGGCGCCGACACCGGCCACCATCTCCTTCTCCGAGACGTAGCGCTCGTCGCCGAGCCAGGTGTCCTCCGGGCCCCAGAAGATCTCCTCGGGCTCCCAGATGTCCTCCCGGCCGAAGCCGAAGCCGAACGTCTTGAAGCCCATCGACTCCATGGCGACGTTGCCGGCGAGCACGAGCAGGTCGGCCCACGAGATCTTCTGGCCGTACTTCTGCTTGACCGGCCACAGCAGCCGGCGGGCCTTGTCGAGGTTGGCGTTGTCCGGCCAGCTGTTGAGGGGGGCGAACCGCTGGGCGCCGTCGCCCGCTCCGCCGCGGCCGTCGTGGATGCGGTACGTGCCGGCGGCGTGCCAGCTCATGCGGATCATCAGGCCGCCGTAGTGGCCGAAGTCGGCCGGCCACCAGTCCTGCGAGGTCGTGAGGACCTCGACGATGTCCCGCTTGAGGGCCTCGACGTCGAGCTTGGCGAACTCCTTGGCGTAGCTGAAGCCCTCACCGAGCGGGTTCGCCTTCGGCGAGTTGGCGTGCAGCACCGACAGGTCGAGCTGATTGGGCCACCAGTCCCGGTTGGTGCGGGGACGACCTCCCGTCTTCGGGGTCGGCGAGTCGATCGCCGGGTTCTCGCTCTCGCTGCCGTGGGCGGTCACCGAGTCGTGCGCGACCGGGCAGCCGGCGGCCGCCTTCTTGTCGACGCCCTGCGCGCTCACGGGGGCGTTGTCCTGGGTGTCGCTCATCTTCTTCCTTCCGAACTGGCGGATCACTGGGAGGTGCGTTCGGTCGCGCAGTCGGGACAGGTGCCCCAGTAGACGACCTCCGCCTCCTCGATCACGTAACCGTGGTCGTCGGAGGCGGTCAGACAGGGAGCGTGACCGACAGCACAGTCGACGTCGGCGATCGCACCGCAGGAACGGCACACCACGTGGTGGTGGTTGTCCCCCACCCGCGCCTCGTACCGGGCGGTCGCGCGGGCGGGCTGGATGCGGCGTACCAGGCCGGCGTCGACGAGCGCACGCAGCACGTCGTAGACCGCCTGGTGGGAGACGGTCGGAAGATCGGCCCGCACGAGCGCGATCACCGCCTCGGTGTCGACGTGCGGATGGTCGTGCAGCGCCGCCAGCACCGCCAACCGAGGCCGGGTCACGCGCAACGACGCCGCCCGCAGCTGGGTCACGAAGTCGGACGGCATACGGCAAACCTAGACCACTCTTCTGGAATGAATCGAGTTTTCGCGGGGTGTCGCGCGGCGGACGTCGACCGGGGCCCGGTCTCCCCCGACCGGTACGCGAACGCGGAGCCGGCCCGGACCAACCGCGGGTCCGGACCGGCTCGACGCGTCCTGCGGGGCGGGACCTCCGACACCCGAGTCCTGGTCAGTCGTCGTTCTCCAGGACCTCGCGCAGCTTGCGGGCGAACGCCTCGGGCTGGCCGGGGTAGCCGAACTCGTCGCCGAGGAAGCCGCCGTGGTTGCTCGGGAACACCGTCGCCCGCTGGCCGAGCAGCTCGGCGGTGGCCACCGCGGTACGCGCCGTGAAGGTGCCCGCGGACTCCTCGCCCACGGCGATCACGACGCGGGTGGGCGCCGCGGCCAGCGCTTCGACGTCGGGGCGGTAGCTGCTGACCGCCCAGGACCGGTCGGAGAGCAGCGGGTCGTCCCGGCGACCGTCGTCCTCGGTCGGCATCCCGAACGCCGCGGGATCGGGGGCGCCCTGCGCGAAGTACGCCTCGGTGAACTCGCCCTGCCAGGAGGTCATCGCGATGAAGGCGGCCATGCCGGCGTTCGACCCCTTCGCCTCGTACACGGCCCGGACGCCGTCGCGGGCCCGCTCGGCCGCCACGGCGTCCGGCAGCACCGGGATGATCGGAGGCTCGTGCGCCACCAGGACGGTCACGTCGTCGGGGTGTGCCGCCACGAGCGCGAGCGCCGTCACCGCGCCCCCGCTGCTCGCGAACATCTCCACCGGGCCGGCACCGAGCGCCTCGATCACGGCGTGCACGTCACCGGCCTGGACCGTGGGGTCGTGGTCGACCCGGCCGTCCTTGCGCCGGCTGCGGCCGAGGCCCCGAGGGTCGTACGTCACCACGGTGCGGTCGGGGAAGTACGACGCCAACGTGGCGAAGCCGGTGGCGTCCATGGGCTGGCCGATCATGAACAGCGGCGGGCGTCCGTCGGCCGTCGGCAGCGGGCCGCGAACGTCGTACACAATGTCGGCCTCGGCCGTCTCAAGAACGTGGGTAGTCGTCATGCCGGTACTGACTTCTCCGTCGCCGGAAACTCATCGGTCCGCGCGGTGGACGATCGGTGGCGCCGTGCGGCCGCACCCGGCCGACGCGGGCGACGCCGGGCCGCCGGCTCCTCCGACCCGATCCGTGCTGGTCGTGCGACCCGCCGGCGGCGGAGCCCGACGGCGCCCACGTGTCGGCCGCACCGGCCCGGGGTACAGGTCGAGGCAGGGCTATATTGCCTGGTGGCGGTAGGAGAATGACGTGACGGAGGACAGCGGACACACCCGGGCCGGATGGGCCGTCCGCCGCTACGTCGTCACGGTCCGTCAGCCCGGCGACACGGCGCGGCCCGTGAGCCGCCACTTCACGTCCCGTGCCGCGAACCGCCGCGCCGACTGGCTGCGCCGCCAGTCCGACTACGCCGACTGCGACGTGCGCGTCCGGCGCCTCGGGGACGGGAAGGGCTGAGGCCCCGGCTCCGTCAGGCCTCGTCGTGCGGTGCGGCGGCGGCGCGTACGCCGAACATCGCCCGCCCCACGCGGAGGCCGCCGCGCGCGGCACCCGGCGCGCCGGTGCTCGACCTCGGCGCCGGAACCTGCAGGACGGCGACGGCGGACAGCACGAGAGCCGCGCCGGCGAGCTGAACGGCGCTCAGGGACTCACCGAGGACGAGCGCGGCGAGCGCCGTGGTGACCACGGGTTCGAAGGTCGACAGGATGGCGGCGGTGGACGGGCCGGTCCGCCGCAGACCCGCGAAGAAGGTGAGCATCGCCAACACCGTGGAGACGACGGCGATGCAGGCCAGCCAGAACCATCCCGGCAGCCCGACGTCGAGGTCGACGCCACCGGTGACGGCGGCGCGTACGCCGAGGGTGCCGGCGGCCCCGGTCATCACCAGCGTGGACAGCACCACGGGCGGCAGCCGGTGCACGACGGTGTCGGCGACGAGGATGTAGCTCGTGTAGACCACCGCGGCGCCGAACGCCAGCAGGGCCCCGAGCGGATGGAAGCCCATGCCGCCCGCGCCGAGGAGGACCAGGACCATTCCGCTCGACGCGGCCAGCAGCGCGACGAGGCGTCCCGGTGTCAGCCGGTCCCGGCCGAGCAGGACCGCCGCCACGGTCACGAGGACGGGGTAGGTGTAGAGGATCAGGGACAGCAGCGAGGCGTCCATCAGTTCGAGGGCCGAGAAGAACAGGCTCGCCTGCGCGGCGTACCCGACCGCGCCCAGGCCGAGCGCGGTGACCAGCACCCGGCCGCCGGCCGCGGCCGGCGGATCCTCGTCGGCACCGCCGCGTCGCAGACCGGGCCGCAGGAGCAGGAGTACGCCCAGCACCGCGGCCGCGAGGCCGAAACGCACCAGGAGCAGCGCCCCGGGCGAGACGCCCGCCTCGTAGGCGAGCTTTCCGAAGACCGCCATGGCGCCGAAACACGCCGCCGACAGGAGACACAGTGCGGGACCCACGCCGTCGAGCATCGGCCACCCGACCCATCAGGTCCAGTGATGATTCGTGGAGTCGATTCGTTAGCATTCCCGAATGGTTGCGCTGGACCTCCGCCGCCTCCGGTTCCTTCGCGAGTTCGAGGAGCGCGGCACCCTGGGCGCGGTGGCCGCGGCGCTCGGCTACAGCCCGTCGGCGATCTCCCAGCAGCTCACCCTGCTGGAGAGGGAGGTCGGGACGCGGTTGTTCGAGAAGGCCGGGCGCGGCGTGCGGCTGACGGACGCCGGGCACCTCCTGGCCCGGCACGCGCGGGTGCTGCTGTCGGCGGCCGAGGCGGCGGCGGCGGACCTGGCCGCCCTCGACGACGACGTGCGGGGCACCGTGCGGGCCGGCGGCCTGCAGTCGGCGGCCCGCCGCCTGTTGGTGCCGGCACTCGCCCACACGACGGCCGCCCATCCCCGGGTACGGGTGGAGATCTTCGAGATCGAACTGGAACAGGCGCTGCCGAACCTCCGCCTGGGCGCGATCGACCTGCTGATCGCCGACGAGTACGACGGGCACCCCCGGCCGCGACCGGCAGGGCTGCGTTTCGCGGTCCTGCACGAGGAGCCGCTGAAGGTGGCGTTACCGGCGGCGCACCCGATGGCCGCGTCGGGTGGACCGGTGTCGATGGCCACGCTGCGGTCGGACGTCTGGACCGCGTCGGCCGAGGGGACCGGCCACCACGCCATGGTCGTCGGAACCTGCCGGTCCCTCGGCGGGTACGAGCCCGACCTGCGGCACCGGTGCAGCGACGCGGACGTCCAACTCGAACTCGTCCGCCGCGCGCAGGCCGTCGCCCTGCTGCCGGCACTGACCCTGCCGCCCGACGATCCCGCTCTCGCCGTCCGTGACGTCGCCGAGGCGGACCTCCGGCGGCGTCTCGTCGTGGTCACCCGCGACACCCCGCCGGGCCCCGCACTGACCGCCTTCCTGGCCGCCGTGACGGCTCAGGCGCGCACACTGACCTGAGCCGGGCTGGTGGACGCGGCCTCCCGGAGACCAGCGATCCCGAAGAACGATCTTCACCGGTGTACGAGTATGTGCTCCAGAGCCGGCGGGTCGTTGGAGGTGAGACGTGCGGCCTGAGCTGCTGCGGCGCGAGGGCAGACAGGCGTACGAGCGGCTCCGCAACTACCTGGTCATCGCGGTCCAGGCGGGTGTCGCCGCTGGTCTGTCCTGGTTCATCGCGAACGACGTGCTGCAGCACTCGCAGGCGCTGTTCGCGCCCGCGGCCTCGATCGGCACGATCGCGGCGGCCCATGGCAACCGGATCCGACGAGCGGTGGAGCTCATCGCCGGCGTGGTCGTGGGGGTGCTGACCGGGCAGCTGATCATCGAGGTCATCGGGACAGGGCCCGTCCAGACCGGCCTCATCGTGGCGTTCGCCATCTCCTCGGCCGCCGTGATCCGCGGCAACGGCGCCGTCATGGTGCACGCCGGCAGCACCGCCGTGCTGCTGGGAACGCTTACCGCCGAACAGCCGCACCTGGCCGCCGCGCGGACCGTCAACGGGTTGATCGGTGTGCTGGTGGCCGTCGCCGTGGCGCTGCTGGTGCTGCCGGCAAATCCGGTGCGGGTCGTTCATCGCGCCGCCGGCCCCACGCTCGACCTGTTCGCCCGCAATCTCACCGCTGTCGCCCAGGCCCTAAAGCAGCGGGACCTTCAACAGGCGGAGAATGCCTGGCAGCGCCTGGTCGCGGCAGAGGAGGAGCGGAACCAGACGGTGGAGATGGTCGCCGCGGCCGCCGAGATCGTGAAGCTGTCACCGTGGCGGCGGCGGCAGGTGACGGTGATGCGCAGGTACGAGCACGCCTCGGAGCACCTCCAGCACGCCTACTCCAACAGCCGCGAGGTGGCGCACTGGATAGCGTCGACCGTGCGCCAGCGGGAGCCGTTCCCACCCAGCCTCCCGGCGTCGATCGAGCACCTCGGGCAGGCGGTGAGGCTGCTGCACCGTGACTACCTCGCCGGCCGGGAACCCGACCTCGCCCGTGCGCGGGCGTGCCAGGCCGTCGAGGACGTCGACCGGGCCTGCGCCGAGGAACTCGAGTTCTGTGGACGGGTCCTCGCGTCGCGGCTCCGCCTCGCCATCAGCGACGTCCTCCAGGCCACCGGAGTGCCCAAGGCGGAGGCGAACCATACGGTCGGGCTGTCGTCCGGGGCGACCTGACGGTGGCCGTGTAGACGCAGGTGGAGGCGCATCGACGGCGGCCGGCCGCCACCTGCCCCGTCGCCGCGTGTCAACAGCCTTCCGACATCGCTCGATGGGCGAAGTGGCACGACTACTTCGGCCTCGACGGCGAAACCACCCTCTGAACCGGCGGTCCGGACGACGCCCCCGTCCTCGACGTCGGCGCGTCAGGCGTCGCGCCGGTGGAAGGTCAGAGCGGCGAGCGCCAGCACGGCGGCCGTCCAGGCGACCGTGGCGGCGGCGCCGCGAGGCGGATCGAGGGCGGCGGTGTCCGGTAGGTAGGCGGCGATGCCGCCGGGCCGGGCCCGCAGCAGGGGGCCGGCGATGAAGTACAGGCCGAGCAGCAGGATCGCGGCGGGCACGGCGCGACGGACGACGCCGGCGACCGCCGCCGCCAGCAGCGTGGTGAGTGTCAGGTACGCGGTGGCGGCCGGTGTCCACGTGGCGCCGCCGGCCGGCAGCGTGCTGGTGGCCGCCGTCACGGCGGCCACCGGAAGCGTCACGGCACCCAGCGTCAGGGCCTTCACCACGTGTAGTGGCAGGCGGCGGGGCATCGCCAGCAGGGTGGTGTGGATCTGTCCGCCCTCCTCGTACTCGGACGCGGCCGCCAGCACGCCGAGCACCAGGAAGCCGGCCTGGGTGTAGCCGAGTGGGGCCAGGGCTGCGTCATCGAGCGGCGCGTCGCGGTCGGCGTACGCGTACGCGTACGCCAGCAGCAGGGTGGCGGCCCAGGTCAGCAGCGCGGTCAGGCGCAGCGACGGCAGCGTCAACAGTTTGCGCAGCTCGGCACGGGCGACGTTCATGCGTCCCGCCGCTGGAACAGGACGGCGCCGATCGCGAGCAGCACGGCGACCCACGCCGTCATCACGAGCCCGGCGGTCAAGGGTGCGATCTCGACGGGGAAGTCCGCGTCGCGGATGAACATCTGCGCGCCGACGATGTCTGGCAGGTAGGAGGCGAGGTCGGTGATCTTGGTCAGCAGGTAGGACACCGACACGACGGTGCTGTTGATGACCAGCAGCGTCAGCGGCACGATGCCGTTGCGGGTGATCAGCGTGATCGCGTACGCCAGCAGCGCGGTCAGCGTCCAGTAGAGGATCGCGCCGGCGACCCGGGCCGGGGCGGGCACCGGCACGTGGTCGCCGTGCAGCACCTGGGTGAGCCCCAGCGTGGCGGTTGCGGCCACCGCCGCCTGCGCGGCGACCACCAGCACGAGCGCCGCGGTCTTCGCCACGAGCAGACGTAACCGGTCCGGCACCGCCGTGAGCGTCGCGGTGAGCTGGCGGGCGCCGGGGGCGTGCTGACTGGTGGACGTGTACTCGCTGCTCACCGCGATCACGCCGAGGACCATGGGACCGATCAGTCCCACACCCAGGTCGCGCAGACCCAGGTCGGAGGTGTCGGTGAGGGTGCCGGCGGCGATCGCGCGGCGGGTGTACGGCGCGTTCAGCAGGACGATCGCCGGTGCCGTCAGCGTGCCGAGCACCAGGCCCACCCAGGCGGTGGGCAGGCCGAGCAGCTTGCGGAGTTCGGCGCGGACCCGGCTCACCACGGGCGGACCGCCTCGGTGGCGGTGAGTGCGAAGAAGGCGTCCTCGAGCGTCCGGTGGTCACCGGTGACCTCGGCGAGGCTGCCGCGCGCCACGATCCGACCCTTGTCGATCACGATGACGTCGTCGGCGATCTCGGCCAGCTCGCTCATCAGGTGGCTGGAGAGCAGGACGGTGCGACCCTGCACCGCGCTGTTCCGGAGGAACTCGCGCATCCAGCGGATCCCGACCGGGTCGAGGCCGTTGACGGGCTCGTCCAGGACCAGCACCTCGGGGTCGCCGAGCAGCGCGGTGGCGAGCCCGAGCCGGCGGCTCATGCCGAGGGAGAAACGGCCGGCACGCTTGCGTGCGTCGCCGGTCAGGCCCACGATCTCCAGGACCTCGTCGGCGCGGGAGTCCGGCAGCCCGTTGCTGGCGGCAACCCAACGCAGGTGGGCGCGGGCCGTGCGGGCCCGGTGCGCGCCGCTGCCATCGAGCAACGCGCCGATCGTCGTGAGTGGGCGGTCCAGTTTCCGGTACGGGCGCCCGCAGATCAGCGCGGCGCCGCTCTCCGGGCGGTCCAGGCCGAGCAGGATGCGCAGAGTCGACGTCTTGCCGGCTCCGTTCGGCCCGAGGAAGCCGGTGACGCGGCCGGGCCGGGCCTCGAAGGTGACGTCGTGCAGGATCCGCGTCCTGCTCCTGGTCTTGCTGACGCGATCGACCGTGATCATGATCCGAGTCAACCGGTTGTCCGGCCCGCACGCATCGGACCGTTCTCGGATCCCGACGGCCGGGTCGGTCCGTGGACCGTCAGACCCTGGTCTGAGACCTACAGTCGTGGTGGTGAACACCCATCCGCGCCCGTCCGGGCGGTCCCGGGTCGTGCCGGTGGTCGCCGTGGTGATCAGCGTGCTGGTGATGGCCATGTGCACGGCCGGTACGCCCCAGGGCCCGCTCGCGCTCGTGCTGCCGCCGCTGATGGTCGGCATCGCAGTGGCGGCCGCGGTGTGGGCGGTGCGGCGGTCACGCGCCGACCGGGCCGCCTACGAGTCGCGGCTGACCGCCTGGGCCGCGTCCGAGGCGGTGCTCGCCGAGCGGCTGCGGATCGCCCGCGACCTGCACGACATCGTCTCGCACGGCCTGGGTCTGATCACGGTCCGCGCGGCGGCCACCCGGCATCTACCCAAGCCCGCCGAGGTCGCGGCGGCGCTCACCGACATCGAGGACGCGAGCCGGCACGCGACGACGGAGCTGCGCCGCATGCTCACGGTCCTGCGTGAGCCGTCGACCGCCAGCCGCCGTACGCCCGTCGACAGCCTCGACGACCTGCCCGGCATCGTGCACGGCGCGTCGCTCGCCGGGCTCCGGACGCGGCTGGCGGTCGAGCCGCTCGGTGAGGTGTCGCAGGGCGTCCAGGTCGCCGTCTGCAAGATCGTGCGGGAGGCGCTCAGCAACGCGGCGCGGTACGCGGGACCGACGGAGGTGGAGGTGCGGGTGCGCCGGGACGGACCGTTCGTGGTGGTCACGGTGGCGGACTCCGGCCCGGTCGACGGGTGGCGGGCGTCGCCGGGCGCCGGACACGGTCTGACCGGATTGCGGGAGCGGGTCGCCAGCCTCGGCGGCACGTTGTCCGCGGAGCACGTCGACGGCGGCTTCCGCCTCACCGCGCGGATCCGGGACGAGGCGACATGAGCGGCATCCGCGTGTTGTTGGCCGACGACCAGGCGCTGCTGCGGCAGAGCCTCGCCATGATCATCGACAACGAGCCGGACCTGGCCGTCGTGGGCGAGGCCGGCGACGGCGGGCACGCCGTCGCGCGCGCCCGCACGAGCCGCCCCGACGTCATCCTGATGGACGTCCGGATGCCGCACGTCGACGGCATCGAGGCCACCCGCCGCATCTGCGCCGACCCGGCGCTGTCCACCGCCCGCGTACTGGTGCTGAGCATGTTCGAACTCGACGAGTACGTCTACGACGCGCTGCACGCGGGAGCGTCCGGTTTCCTGCTCAAGGACGCCCGCCCCGAAGAGCTGATCGACGCGATCCGCCGCACCCACCGGGGTGAGTCCCTGTTCGCGCCGTCGATCCTCACGCGGCTCGTCGCGCACTACGTCGCCGCGCCCCGCCCGGACCGGCCCACGCCGGCGCTGCGGCGCCTGACCGTCCGCGAGGTCGAGGTGCTCACCCTGATCGGCGGCGGCATGTCGAACGACGAGATCGCCACCGCGCTGACGATCTCCGTGAAGACGGTGAAGACGCACATCACGCACCTGATGGCGAAGCTGGCCGCGCGGGATCGGGCGCAGCTCGTGATCGCGGCGTTCGACGCGGGGCTGGTGCGGCCGCGCCCCTGATCCGACGCGAGCTGGTCGCCGCGCCTACCCGAGGAGCTTCAGGAAGCGCGCGGACCGGGCGCAGACGTCCTCGTATCCCAGCCGCCGGTAGAGGCGGTGGGCGTCGCCTCGCTGACGGCTGCTCGTCACCTCCATCCGACGGCAGCCGAGCTCGGCCGCCCGGCTCTCGGCAGCCTCGACCAGGCGCCGCCCGATGCCCTTGCCGCGGTGCTCCTCGTCGACGACCAGCACGACGAGACGCGCCCACCGGCCCGTCAGTTCGAGGAGCGGAGCCACGTGCAGGGCCGCGACCCCGGCCAGCTCGCCGCCGACGTCGGCGCCGATGAGGACGCCGGCCGCGTCGTCGCCCCAGTAGCGCAGCCGGGCCGCCGCCTCCGGTTCCTCGGTCGGATAGCCGAGCTGGGTCAGCAGCACGGCGAGGCGAGCGGCGTCTTCCCGGCGTACCGGCCTGAGGTCACCATCCATCGACCCACTCTGCCAGCGCCGGCGTCACCGTGGCATGGACGCGTACTCCGCCTTCAGGTACGAGCGGTAGGTGATCACGGCGGGGATCGTCACGTTCAGCTTGCCCGCCGTGGTGGTCAGCATCTCCTCGTATCCCAGTAGCGTACCGGTGCGCGGATCGACGATCACCGTGTACTGGGCGGGCAGACCGTGTGCGTCGCTCGTGATGGAGAAGGCCTCACCGGCGCGTCCGGCGCGATCGGTGACGGTGCCGGCGGCGGTGATGCCGGGGAGATCGGCGAGAAGCGTGAGCACCGCGGCGCGCTGAGCCGGGTTCAGTAGCCGTATGCCCGCAAGCTGGGCGACGTCCTCCAGGTACTGCACCGGCGCCGGCGGCGCCGACGTGCCTGCTCTCAGCCAGTCGCGCAACACGCCGGCGTCCGTCGGCACCTCGCCGCGGAAGCCGCGGTAGAACTCGCCGGCCGCGTAGTCGCGCACCTCCCGCGACGAGTCGACGCGGCCACCCCACTTCTGCCACTGCCTGCGGTCGACGTCGGACCGGAATATCGGGGGTAGATCCTTCCTGACCATGCGGCCGGCGTCGTCGTCGCTCCGCCAGGACTCCCACTGCTGCGGCACCACCGCCGACGCCGTCCGCCCACCGGAGATGGAGGAATTCAGGAACCAGTTCGCCGACTCCAGATGCTCGACCGTCCCGGCCGGCCGCGGCGGCATCGGCTGCGCCGCTGCCACGGCGGCCAGACGCCGAAGCCGGACGCTGGCCGGTTCCGCGCTCGCCGGCGGACCGTAGTCCAGGAGTGCGGGGGTTGCCGCGTACGCCGGCTGCGGCTGACGGTCGATCCCGATCGCTACCGCGCCACCGGCAACCGCCACGACCCCCGCAGCGGCTGCGGCCAGCACGAATCGGCGTCGTGGGGTTGCTCGGCCAGCGGCGCCCGCGGTGCGGTCGACGGAGAGGATGCGAGCGAGATCCCGCTCGTGACGAGCGTCCTCGGCTGGCCCTGTGTTCCGGGTCGGGTCCAGGCCGCCCAACAGCTGGCGCACTTCGTCGATGGCCTTCATGTCATCCGTTCCGGTTCGACATCGAGGGCGTCGCAGGTCGCCCCGCCGCGTCGCTCGCCATGCCGAGATGCCTGCGCAGCCGACGGCGGGCCCGCATCAGCCGCATCGCGAACGTCGCCCGCGACTGGCCCAGGACTGCCGCCGCCTCGACCGGCGTCAGCCACTCCCAGGCCACCAATCGCAGGATCTCCCGGTCGCCCGGGGACAACCGGTTGAACGCGACCGCGGCGTCACGCTGGCTGACCACCGCGTCCGCGTGGTCCATCACGATCACGTGGCCCGCCTCCGCCGCAACGCGCACCGTCAACTCCTGCCACCGCCGACGGCCCCGAGCCTCGTTGGCCAGCACCAGACGCGCCACCCCGTACAGCCAGGGCAACGGCGAACCCGCCGGGACATCGGCCAGACGTCGCCACGCGACGAGGAACACCTCGGCAACCACGTCACCGACATCGGACGCGACGATCCGCCGAGCAACGTACCGCCACACCTCGGCGTGATGACGCTCGTACAGCTCGGTGAACTGCTCCTTCGCCGCGTCCATGACACCTCCTACCTGCTTATGTCCGGCACCAGGCGAAACGTCACACTCCGAACCCCACCCGGCCGCTGCCACGGCCTCGATCAGGAAGCCGAAGCGCCTTCGGGCGTGCCGACCCGACCGTGGCGCCGTACGACCGTGGCGCAGTGCGCGTCGCAGCCCGCGCCCGCACGCTCACCCGAGCGAGTCGTCGCGCTGCGGATCTGTCCGGGACCGTGTGCCGCGCAAGCCGGCACGGATGCCCGGTGGACCTGCGGTGGACCGTCAGA
Organism: Micromonospora globbae; assembly: GCF_036184225.1. NCBI lineage: Bacteria > Bacillati > Actinomycetota > Actinomycetes > Micromonosporales > Micromonosporaceae > Micromonospora > Micromonospora globbae. Next base: position 963,631 of record NZ_CP108084.1, on the reverse strand, counting down.
GCACGCTCCGCGCGATCCGGGTGATGGCAGCCACGCTGCGGTCCACGTCCGCCTCGGTGGTCAGGTGGTTGGAGACCGAGATCCGCATGAGTCGCCGGCCGCGCCAGCTCGTCGCCCCCAACCAGCAGGTGCCGTCGCGCTGCACGGCCGCGACGATCTCGTCGGTCCGCGTGTCGTCGCCGAAGCCGACCAGCACCTGGTTCAGCACCACGTCGTTGACGACCTCGAAGCCCGCCGCGCGCATCCCGTCGGCGAACCGTTCCGCGAGCGCGCAGCAGCGCTCGACGAGACCGGCGACGCCGTCACGTCCCAGTTCACGCAGCGCCGCCCAGACGGCGAACCCGCGCGAGCGGCGCGACGACTCGGCGGTGTAGTCGGCACCTCCCACCGTCGCGCCGGCGCCGGTGAGGTAGGGGGCGGAGTAGGACATGGCCGCGGCGTGCGCGTCCGGCCGCGAGGTGATCGCGAAGGCCGAGTCGTACGGCACGTTCAGCCACTTGTGGGCGTCGCAGGCCCACGAGTCCGCCAGCTCGATCCCGGCGACCAGGTGTCGCTTCGCCGGCGAGGCCGCCGCCCACAGCCCGAAGGCACCGTCCACGTGGACCCATCCCCCGTGCCGGTGGGTCAGCCGGATCGCCGCGCGCAGATCGTCGCACGCCCCCGTGTTCACGTTGCCGGCCTGGAGACACACGATGGACGGCCGGCCGCCGCCCGACGCCAGCACGCGCTCCAGGTCCGCGACGTCGATCGCGCCGTTGCGGTCGGTGCGCACCGTCGTGACGGCGTCGGTCCCGATCCCGATCAGGCGCACGGAGCGGTCGATGGTGGCGTGCCGCTCCTCCCCCACCACCACCCGGATCTCCGGCGCGCCGCCGAGGCCACGACGCTCGACGTCCCAGCCCGCCTGAGCCAGGACGTGGTGGCGCGCGGTCACCAGACCGACGGTGTTGGCGGCCTGGGCGCCGGTGACGAATCCCACCGAGGCAGACGCCGGGAGGGTCAACAACTCCTTGAGCCACGCACCCGCCGCCTCCTCCGCGGCGATCCCGGCGGGCGCCAGCGCGGCGTTGAACGCGTTCTGGTCCCACCCCACGGCGAGCATGTCCGCAGCCATCGCGGCCGGCAGCGTCCCGCCCACGACGAACCCGAAGAACCGTGGCCCCGGCGAGCCCATCAGGCCCGGCTCCGCGGCCGCGACGAGCGCGGCGAGAACCTCGTCGGGCGGCGTCGGATCCGACGGCAACGGCCCGCCGAACGCCTTCCGGAGCGTGTCGAGGTCCGCCTGCGGTCGCACCGGACGGCCCGGCAGCGACGCGTGGAACGCCGCCGCGTGCTCGGCCGCCCGCACGAGGAGGGCCCGCAGGTCGGACCGGTCTCGGTGGGACTCGTCGGAGCGTTGGTTCATCGCCACTTCCCGCGTTGTCGACCGGCGCCGCACTCGTCGCGTCACCGCGGACGAGCGGTCCCAACCTACCCGCACCGGCCGCCGGCGAGCCGCTCCGGACTCTCAGCTGGTGAGGCCGACGAGGACCACCCCGAGCCCGAGGGGCACGTCGAGCGCCATGCATGCCTCGGCGAGGGATCGGGGTACGACTCGGGCGCGGACGAAGTGCACGGCGTCCCACACAGCGTGGGCGGCGAGGGTCAGTCCGGCGAGGACGAGGCCAGGTCGCGGGTCCAACGCCAGCGCGCCGAAGGCGAGGCCGCCGTAGGCCGCGAACGCGACGGTCTGGGCGATCACGGGCCGCCGCGGGGCGCCGACGACCACGGCGACGACGACGAGCGCGAGCGCGACGGCTCCCAGCGCGGCCCAGCGACCGATCCCGGCCAGTTCGCCGGCCGTGACGACGACGCTGCCGCCGAGTACGCCGGCCCATGCGACCCAGGGACGGTTCAGTGCGGCCGCGCCGAGGTAGCAGAGCACGGCCACGCCGACCGAGGTGGCCGCCGTGTCCCGGTCGGCGGCGGCGAGCAGCGCGGCGGACGCCGCGACGAGCCCGACGACGGTCGGCCAGCGGTGCAGCGCCTGGTGGGTCGAACGTCGAGCGGCGTACGGAGAGCCAGGGTGAAGGGCGTCGGTCATGCCGGTGACCCTGCCGAAGCGGAAGCGGACGGTCGAGACGCGGGCACCGCGCCGTCCGGAATCCTTGGCGGTGCGGCACGGGGACGGTGGTCAGTGGGCGGTGACCGGCGGCGTCGACGTTGCGCGGAACCGCGACGGCGGCACACCGTACTGCTGCACGAATGCCTGGCGTAGCGTCTCCACGGAGGAGAACCCGCACCTGCGGGCGATCGTGGCGAACGGCTGCCCGGTGTCCGCGAGGAGGCGGGCGGCGGCGTCGAGCCGGGTCCGGCGGACGAACTGACCGGGTGGCATGCCCAGGTGCTCGACGAAGAGGCGGTGCAACTGCCGCTCGCTGACGCCGGCGCTACGGGCCAGGGTCGCGGTGTCCAGCCTCGCGGACAGGTTCGCGTTGACGTGTGCGACGACCTCCCGGACGAGCGCGTGGTCCGGGTCGGGGGCGGTGAACACGCTCATCTGCGCCTGGGTGCCGGGCCGCTGCAGGTGGGTGACCAGCGCCCGCGCGACGGTGCGGGCCAACTGCGGCCCGTGGTCCTCGGCGACGAGGGCGAGCGTGAGGTCGAGGGCGCTCGTGACACCGGCCGAGGTGGCGATGCCGCCGTCGCGGATGAAGATCGGTCCGGGGTCGACCTCGACGCCCGGGTACCGCTCGCGGAGCGTGCTGGCGTAGCGCCAGTGGGTCGTCACCCGCCGCCCGTCGAGCAGCCCCGCGGCGGCCAGCACGGTGGCTCCGGTGCATACCGACACCGTCCTGCGGGCCAGCGCGGCGAGCCGCCGTACGTGTGCCACGACCGTCTCCTCGGCCGCCGCGTCCTCGTGGCCCTCGCCGCCGGAGATGACCAGCGTGTCGATCGGTCCGGTCGTGCGTTGCAGCGACCCGCCGCTCTCGAGGCGGAGGCCCGAGTCGCACCGGACCGCCCGGCCGGCCGGTGACACCAGTTCCACCCGGTACAGCGGGCGGCCGGCGATCCGGCCGGCGAGGTCGAGTGTCGAGGTGACGCAGGCGATGTCGAGCAACTCGGAGCCGTCGTAGCCGACGACCACGACCCGTCGTGCACCATCGGACGCAGCAGCCATCGCGGGCATACATACATCCTGCCCGATCCACCGTCACCGTGTACCCTGCCGGTCCCGACGCTTCGGGCGTGCCGGGCCGGCCAGCGCGTCGCTCCCGCCCTGGGCCGCACGTGGCCGTCGATCGCTCCGGGCGGGTCGGGTCGCTCCGCCGGTGGCTCGCGGCACACTACGATCGATGCCGTCGTCCCGCGTCGAGCCGTGCAGGAGCAGCAGATGACCACCGACGCCACGCTCGTCCGCATCGGCCAGGGCGTGGCGTTGCACCACCATCAGGGTCAGCGCGAGGCGGCTCGGGACCTGTTCGCGCAGATCTGGGACGAGATCGGCGGGGAGCGCGGCGATCCCTTGCACGTGTGCGTCCTCGCGCACTCGATGGCCGACGTGCAGGACGACGTCCACCAGGAGTTGGTCTGGGACCAGCGGGCGCTCGCGGCCGCCGACCTGCTCAGCGACGCCCGGGTCGCCGAGGCCGGTGTGACGCTGCCGGTGGCCGGCCTGTATCCGTCGTTGCACCTCAACCTGGCTGACTGCTACCGCAAGCTCGGCGATCTCGGCCGTGCCCGCGAGCACCTCGCGTGCGCGCAGGCGGGGATCGGCGCCCTGGGCGACGACGAGTACGGGCAGCTGATCAAGGACGGCCTGGAGCGGCTGGCGCAGCAGCTGAGGTCCACGTAGGCGCGAGACCACCCGAGCAGCGAGGGTCCTCGGCCGCTGCTGTCCCCGCCCGTCGCTCGCGTCCAGCCCCGAAGCCGTCAGCCGTTGCTGTCAGCAACCGCCTTCATCAGACCGCCCGCGTACCTGCGCGTCTCGAACCGGCCGTTCGACGCGCCCGAGCATCGGTTGGGTTCCGCGCTCGCGGCCACCCAGACGCGTCCCTCCGCGTAGTCCAGACCCAGCAGGTAGGGGACCAGGGGACCCCCCATCTCGGTGCAGGACGCAGGGCCCGGATGGTCCGCCAGCGACGGCAGCGCGGCGAGTTCGCGGGCCAGGTCGTCCCGCCCGGTCGTCACGGCCACCGCCGCGGCCAGAGGCACGCTGCTGGCAGTCGAGGCGGTTCCTACCGGGACGGACCGGTACTGGCAGAGGACGGCGCTGCGTGGCGCCTCCGTCGGCACGAGGTGCTGGTCCGCACCTGACGCGGTCGGTTGGGCCGGCACCACCGGGACGATGCCACTCCGCGGAGCGGCCGACACGGTCAACGGCACGGTCGCCGGGCACTCCGCGGTCCCGCCGGCGGTGGCGTCCCTCGCGGTGGCGTTGGTCGTGGCCGCACTGGTCGTCGCGGCGCACCCGCCAGCAGCCAGAGCAAGAGCGACGGCGCCCACGACACCGATGGGGCCCGCGGACCACCGAGCGGCAGAGCGTACTCCCGACGGCGACCGCCTCGTGAATGGACTCCCCCGTGATGGCATCTTTCGATCGTAGGCCGCGTTGGTGCTCGGCGTCACCACCGACGGCTGCGTCCGCGCGACGAGGCGTGCCACTGGCAGCGCCGGCGGATGTCCCGGCGGTCGGTGATCGCGCGCCCACGAGCGGGGCAGTTCCTCCGGTGGGGACGGACAAAAAGGCCCCCGACCTGCCTGATCGGCCGCCCGGGGGCTTCTCCGTGCGCGCCCGAGGGGGCCCGAACCCTCGTCGCGATCGTTCGTCAGGTTCGTACCGGCGGCGTCAGCACAGCAGTTCGAGCCAGTAGGCGCGGTCGTTCATGTAGCTCGGCATGTTGCCGAACCCGTACCCGGCGGTGACGGGTGTCAGGGTGAACCACTCGTCCTCGAACCTGATCTTGGCGCCGCCGGTCTGGTTGTTGTACCAGGACGAGGCGCCACCGCGCTGACCGATGGGGAACCCGTATTCCGGGAGCCGGTAGGTCTGGCATCGGTAGAAGGCGTAACCGTAGCCGCCGCGGTTGGCGTCGGCGTGGATGCACGCCCGTCCGGTCTGGCACCAACTGCCAGCAGTGTCGGCGTCCGTGACGGTGAGGACGACGCCGTCGTCGGGCCACGCGACCTGGTTCGCGGAGAGCCGGGTCGCGTCCGGGTGGGCGGCCAGGATCGCGCCGATCCGGTCCTCGGCGACGGCATTCGGCGGTGACGCCGTGGCCGGTGCCGCCGAGGCGGGTATCAGTACGAAGGTGGTGATCACGATGGACAGGGCGAGCGTGAACATGCCCCTGCCTCGCCGGCGGGGTGTCGCTCCAGCGGTGTTCACGGTGACTCCTTTCGGATTCGGATGGTGGTCGACAGCCGTGCGCCCAGGGCGGCCGCGAGATCGGTGGGCGGAGTCCGCTGCCGGGTGCCGGCCGCAGGCCGGTGAGCGCTCGGCTGGGCTCAGCCGTGCAGGGTGGGCCGGTAGACCAGTTCCTGGATGGAGCCGTCGAGCGTCCGGCTCTCGATCAGTTCGAGGTCGAAGTCCGCCGCGCCCTTGAAGATCGGGTCCACGCCGGTCCGACCCGTGACGACCGGGAAGATCGTCACCTGGAGTCGGTCGACGAGCCCGGCGGCCATCAGCGCCCGGTTCATCGACAGGCTGCCGTGCGAACGTAACGGCACGTCGGACTCCTCCTTGAGCCGCGCGACGACGTCGACGGCGTCACCGCGTGCGACGGTCGCGTCCGGCCAGTCGAGCGGTCCTTCCAGCGTGGTGGACACCACCGTTGCCGGCAGGCTCGTCATCCGGGTGACCCATGGGTCGCGCATCTCGGACTCGTCGGTGCTCGATGCCAGCATCCGCGCGAACGCCCGGAACGTGGTGGCCCCGAAGACCATCCGTTGCTTCTCGCCGTACCGGGCGAGTCGGTGTGCGAGCAGTTCGGGACCTTGCTTGCCCCAGTAGCCGGTCCAGTCGCCGGTGGCGGCGCCGAAGCCGTCGAGGCTGGAGAATACGTCGAAGGTGTAGGTGGCGGTCATGAATGCCCTTCTCGGGTGCGGTGGCGTGGGGACGCGCCCCTCCGGGTCCGGCCAGGGGCAGCGACCCGATGGGAGTTCACGCCCTCGCGGTGGCCGCGTGGCGAGCAGGTGACGAGGCGGACGCGACAGCCCGGCAGAAATCCTGGACCTTCTGGCACACGAACGACTCCCGGCCGGCGTGCGACCACCAGGCGTCGGGCTCGCCTAGGGTCGGTCTCGCGGATCGTGGCCGACGGCCGCCAGCAGGTGCGCGACCAGGGGGCTCCGGTCGTTCCTGACCCAGGCGACGGCGACTCGCGTACGGGCGGTGCCGGGCTCGACCCTGCGGAACGCGACGCCCCTGAGGCGGATGCGTCGGATGCTCGCCGGGGCCAGCGAGACCCCCAGACCGGCACCCGCGAGCGCGCACACCGTCTGCCACTCCACGGCGTGCTGGGCGATCCGCGGTGGGAAGCCTGCCGCGGCGCACAGGCCGGTGATCTGGTCGTACAGCTGCGGGCCGGCCGCACGGGGCAGCAGCACGAACGGCGAGTCCGCCAACTCCGCGAGCGGCACGACCCGTTGGGCGGCCAGTGGGTGGGCGGCCGGGAGCACGGCCACGAAGGGCTCGCTGAGCACCGTCCGGAATTCGAGCTCCGCGTCGACGGCGGGGGGTTCGCGCAGCAGGCCGACGTCGATGGTCTTGTCGCGCAGGGCGGTGAGCTGCGGCGCACTGGTCATCTCGCGGATGTCCAGGTGCACGCCGGGGAACCGCTGCCGGAAGGTGCGCAGCAGGTCGGGCAGGACGGTCAGGGCGAGGGAGGCCGCGAAACCGATCCGCAGCCGGCCGGCCTGGCCGCTGCCGACGGCCCGGGCCGCGGCCAGACCGTCCGCGAGGTCGGTGAGGGCCCGCCGCGCGGCGGGCAGCAGTTCGCGACCGGCCGGGGTGAGCGTGACCCGCCCTGGTTCGCGGCGGAACAGCGCGTGGCCGACCTTGTCCTCCAGGCGGCGGATCTGCTGGCTCAACGGCGGCTGGGCGATGCCCAGCCGGGCGGCCGCGCGGCCGAAGTGGAGTTCCTCGGCGAGCACGACGAACGCGTGCAGCTGTGCGAGGGGAATGTCGGGCCGCGCCATACGCCTAGAGATATCACCTCACGCCCGAGGCGGTATTGGACGTATATGCGCTGGCCACCTAGTGTTCGCCCGTGACAGAGCGACGTGCGATCCTCAGCGGCTCGACCTTCGAGGAGCAGATCGGCTACGCCCGCGCCGTGGTGGACGGCGACTGGGTGCACGTGTCGGGGACGACCGGGTTCGACTACACCACCATGACGATCTCGGACGACGTGGTGGAGCAGGCCGAGCAGTGCCTACGCAACATCGAGGCGGCGCTCGCCGAGGCGGGGTGCACCCTCGCCGACGTGGTGCGGGTGCGCTACCTGCTGCCCGACCGGGAGGACTTCGAGCCCTGCTGGCCGGTCCTGCGCCGCGCCTTCGGCGACGTCCGGCCGGCCGCCACGATGCTCGTGTGCGGTCTCGCCGACCCTCGGATGAGGATCGAGATAGAGGCGTACGCGCGGCGGGCCGCCGTATAAACAGACGACCCGCCACGCCCGCCACGGCATCGCCGCCGCCGGTCAGTCGCGACGCCGGATGGCGGTCGGCCAGCAGCGCGTGGTCACGCCGATCGTGTTCCAGGTGTTGATCGCGATGACGAGGGTGAGGAGCGCCGCGGCGCCCTCCTCCCCGTAGGCCGCGACGACGGCGTCGACGGTGGACGCGGGCACCTTCGTGCGGGCGAGCAGGGTGACGTCCTCGGCGAAGTGGAGGGCGGCGCGCTCGGCGGCGGTGAAGAGGTTGGAGTCGGACCAGATGGCGACGGCGTCGACGCGTTGGGGCGCGACGCCGGCCCGGCGGGCGGCGCGGGCGTGCATGTCGACGCAGTAGGCGCAGCCGTTGAGCTGGGAGGCGCGCAGCCGCACCAGCTCGCGCAGGGCCGGGTCGATGCCGACCCGGTCCAGTTCGGCCGTGGCGGCCTCGTCCAGGTCGTTCACGGCGCGGGCGAAGGCGGGCACGAGTGCGTCGAAGTCGAGACGCGTGGGGATCGGGACGTACTCAGTCGCTGTCATGCCGAGAACGCTAGAGCTCGATCGCACCGGCTCCCTGGGGCAATCCGCCGGCTGAGCGCTGGGTCAATCCGCTCGCCGCCGGACACTCGCCCGGATGCTCTCCACGAGAAGCTCGATCGCCGTCTCGTACTGTCCCGGCGTCGGGCCGCCGTACCCGATCACCAGGGCGGGCCCGTGGGGTTCCCGCCCCGGGCCGAAGCGGAAGGAGCCCAGGCCCTCCAACCGCAGCCCGCGCGCGGTGGCTTCCTGCTCGACCACCTCCTCGGCAGCCCCGGCGGGCAGGGTGAGCAGGCACTGGAGGCCGGCCGCGAGACCGGTCACCTCGCAACCGGGAAGCCGGTCCGCGACGACCTCTTCCAGGCGTAGGCGACGCGACCGGTAGGTGGCGCGCAGCCGCCGGACGGTGCGGTCGTAGTCGTGGGCCTCGACGAACCTGGCGAGCGCCAGTTGGTGCAGCGCCGCCGGCTGCCCGCCGGAGAGCGCCCGCTGCTCCAGCACGTCGGGCAGCAGCCACGTGGGCAGGACCCCCCACGCCAGGCCGACGGCCGGCGCCACGGCCTTGCTGGCGGTGCCGAGGTACGCGACCCGTTCGGGCGCGAGGGACTGGAGCGCGCCGATGGCCCTCCGGTCGTAGCGGAACTCGCCGTCGTAGTCGTCCTCGATGACGAGGGCGTCGGACCGCTCCGCCCAGCCGACGAGCCAGCGGCGCCGGCCGGCGGCCAGGGGGACGCCGACGGGGAACTGGTGGGCCGGCGTGAGGAGCACCGCCGACACGTCCAGCTTCTCCAGGAGCTGGACGTCGGCGCCGTCCTCGTCGACCGCCACCGGAACGGGCGTGATCCCGGTCGAGGCGATCAGCCTTCGGTGGTGGTCGTGGCCGTACTCCTCGACGGCGATCCGGGTCGCGCCGCGCTGGCGCAGGGCTCGGCACAGGAGCACGAGCAGCTCCCCGAATCCCTGGCCGACCACGACGCGTTCACGTTCGACGGCGACGCCGCGGGTGCGGGCCAGGTACGACGTCAGCGCGCCGCGCAGCCGCGTCGTGCCGGCGGGGTCGGGATAGCCGAGTTCGGCGGTGGTGGCGTCCAGGGTCGCCTGGCGCGCCGCGGACGCCCACTCCCGGCGGGCGAACCCGGCGGTGTCCGGTATCCCGCCCCGCAGGTCGATCCAGCGGCGCCGGACCGTGCGCTGGCGCAGACCCGCCTGGACGTACGACGGCGTCCGGACGGAGACCCACGTTCCCGCGCCGACCCGCGATTCCAGCCAGCCCTCGGCGGCGAGCTGCGCGTACACGTCGGCCACCGTGTTGCGGCTGATGCCGAGGTCGGCGGCGAGTGTCCGGGCCGCCGGCAACCGGGTGTCCGGGCTGAGCCTGCCGTCGAGGATGGCGGCGCGCAGCGCCGCCTCCAACGAGCGCCCGGGCCGGACGGGTGAGAGGTCGAGGTGCAGGTCCAGGCCGAGGCTCATGACGAGATCGTAGATTGCCCCAGTTGGATGCCACGAGACGGGCGCGGTGACCTGGGCCGATCGGCGGTCGCGGGCGTCGGCCCCCGCCCGACCCGGGTCGGCGTCGGAGCCGGGGGTGCACCCTTCGGCCACCGACCCGTTGGCGGGGCTTCGGGTGGTTTCCGGCCCGGGAGCCGGGCGTGCCCGCATACCATTTGCGGGTGTCCGAGCCGATTGATCGATTCTTCGACCGTCTGCCGGCGCACGCCGCCATGGTGCTCCGGGGACCGGTCCAGGGAACCCTGCGAATCGATCTCGATGTCGACCACCGGACGGAGCACTGGCTGGTGACCATGACACCGGGAGCCGTGGCCGTCACCCGGGAGAGCGCCGAAGCCGACGCGGTGTGGAAGTGCGAGCTGGACCTGTTCGCCGACCTGGTGAGCGGGCGCTCGCAGAGCATCGCGGCGGTGCTGCGCAACGAGGCGACCGTCAGCGGCGAGGTCTCCCTGTTCCTGGCCTTCCGGCGGTTCTTTCCGGAGGCCCCGGGTGCGAGGGACCCCCGTACGGTTGGCCGTGAAGCGCTCGACGGCGAATGCGATCGACCGTGACGGATCTGATCAGCATCCTGGACGGGAACACGTTCGTCGTCTCCGACGGCCGCGGCGACATCGAGGAGTCCTTCGACTACCCGATGGGGCTGTTCTCGTTCGACACCCGCTTCCTGTCCACGTGGGTCCTCACCCTCGACGGGCAGCGGCTGGGTGCGCTGTCGGTCAACGAGGAGAACTCCTACGCCACGACGTACTTCCTCGTGGCCGGGGAGCCGAGCCATTACGTGGACGCGAAGATCTCCGTCCAGCGACAGCGGGTGATCAACGGCAGTTTCGAGGAGACCCTCAGCGTGCGCAACCACGGCACCGAGGCCGCCGAGGTCACCGTACGCGTGGAGATGGCCGCCGACTTCGCGGACCTGTTCGAGATCAAGAACGCCCAGCGGAAGCAAGGAACCGCGACGGCCGACACCAGCGGTGGCGCCCTGCGCTTCGTCTACCGTCGGGAGAAGTTCCACCGCGAGGTGATCATCACCTCCAGTGCCGAGGCGCGCGTGGACGCGCGGGGGATGACGTTCGCGATCCGCATCGAACCGCATGGCGAGTGGCAGACGCGCCTGCGGGCCAAGGCCCGGATCATCGGCGCCAACGGCCGCGACTTCCGGGAGTCCGTGCCCCTCGGCCCCGACCGGCCCGTACCGGAGATCCGTGACGAGCGGCGCCAGTTCCTGGAGTCCGCTCCGACGCTGCGGTGCGACAGCGAGGCGCTGCTGCTGGCCTACCAGAGGGGTATCCGCGACCTCGCCGCGCTGCGATACGAGTCGATCACCCTCGGCATGCGGCTCGTGGCCGCCGGCCTGCCGTGGTTCATGACGCTGTTCGGCCGGGACAGCATATTCACCTGCCTGCAGGCCCTACCGTTCCTACCGGGAGTGGTCAAGCCGACCATCGTCATGCTCGCCGGACTGCAGGGCAGCCGCCTGGACGACTTCCGCGACGAGGAGCCCGGCAAGATCCTGCACGAGCTGCGCTACGGCGAACTCGTCGGCTTCGAGGAGCAACCGCACTCCCCCTACTACGGCTCCGCCGACTCCACCCCGTTGTTCGTCGTCCTCCTCGACGAGTACGAGCGGTGGACCGGCGACGTCGACCTCGTCCGGCGGCTGGAGTTCCCGACCCGTGCGGCACTCGACTGGATCGACAACTACGGCAACATGCTCGGTACGGGATACATCTACTACAAGACCCGCAACCCGGAGACGGGACTGCTCAACCAGTGCTGGAAGGACTCGCCCGACGCCATCTCCTACCACGACGGACGCCTGCCCTGTTATCCCCTGGCCACCTGCGAACTGCAGGGCTAAGCGTACGACGCGAAGATGCGCGGGGCCCGGCTCGCCCGGGAGGTCTGGGACGACCCGGCGTACGCCGAGCGGCTCGAACGCGAGGCCGCCGAGCTGAAGCAACGGTTCAACCGTGACTTCTGGATAGCCGACCGCGAGTGCTACGCCACCGCCCTGGACCGCGACGGCGGACACGTCGACTCGCTGTCGTCCAACATGGGGCACCTGCTGTGGAGCAGGATCGTCGACGAGGCCCGCGCTCCCGCCGTCGCGCGGCATCTGCTGGGGCCGGCGCTGTTCTCCGGCTGGGGCGTGCGCACGCTCGCCACCACCGAGGGCAGGTACAACCCCATCGGGTACCACGTCGGCACCGTCTGGCCCTTCGACAACTCCATCATCGCCTGGGGGCTGGCCCGCTACGGCTTCCGCCACGAGGCGGGCCAGATCGCGGCCGGGATCATCGACGCCGCCCGTGACTTCGGCGGCCGCCTCCCGGAGGCGTTCGCCGGCTTCCCCCGCGACCAGACGAACTATCCCGTCGAGTACCCCACCGCGTGCAGTCCCCAGGCGTGGTCGGCCGGGGCTCCCCTGCTGCTCCTGAGAGTCCTGCTCGGCCTGCGACCGCACGACGGGCACCTCATCATCGATCCGCACGTGCCGGAGGGATTGGGGCGGATCGAACTCCTCGACATCCCCGGCCGCTGGGGCACGATCGACGCGCTCGGCCGCGCCCGGGACTCCGTGGAGACGGGCCGGCTCCTGTCCAGCCGCGGGCTGCCGTGAGTCGAGGCCCCGCACCGGTCGGCCGGGCCGCGCGTCCCAACTGACGGGACGCGGACCGCTGTCGTTCGGCCTCCGCGCCGCCGGCTCACCCGAGCGCGGCGCGGGCGAGGCGTTCCAGGGCCGCCGCGATGCGGTCGGCACCGATGCCGATCTCCCGCTGCCGGGCGAAGACGTCGGGCGCGAGCGGGGCCAGGAGCGGCTCGACCATCGCGTCGGGATCCGCGTGGCCCGCTTCGGCCACGAGGGCGCGGACGTGGGCTCGCCAGAACCCGTAGGCGCCGGCCTCGAACCGGGAACGGCCGACCTCGGCGCCGAGCGCCAGGTGGACGTGCCGGTCGAGCAGAGCGACCATCGCCGCGTAGAAGGCGGCCAGCCGCTCGGCCGGCGACGCACCCGGACCCAGCGGAGGTTCTCCCCGCAGGAGCGTCTCCTGGAGGTCCCGCTCGTGCGCGTCGAGCAGCGCCAGCGCGATCGACGCACGGTCCGGATACCTGCGGTACAGCGTGCCCCGGCCGACGCCCGCGGCACGCGCGATGTCGTCCATCGTCACGTGCGCGGCGCCCCTCTCGGCGTAGAGCCGGTCAGCCGCCTCGAGGATGAGCCGGCGGTTGCGGGCAGCGTCGGCACGCTCATGGTGCGGGTGCTCCACCGACTGACGCGTCACACGATCGAGCCTAGGAGCATCTGGACACGGCGTCCAGTTCTCCGTACGCTCCATAAGTGGACATCGTGTCCGGATACTTCGAGGAGGGCCAGACATGCCGAATCTGCTCCACCTGGACTCCAGCGCGCGGACCGCGTCGTTCTCACGCGACCTCGGCGCACGCTTCGCCCGTCGCTGGCGCGAGGCGTACCCGAACGGCGGCTACACCTACCGGGACCTGACGCGGGAGCCGATCCCGCCGATCGGCGAGGCGTGGACGCAGATCTGCGACACGATGCTGGCCGAACAGATCACCGACCCCGCGCGCTACCGCGAGGCGGTGCGCACGCCGGCCCAGCACCGGGCCTGGGACGTGGTGCAGCCGCTCCTCGACGAGCTGCTCGCGGCCGACGTCGTCCTGATCGGCGTGCCGATGTACAACTTCTCGGTCCCCGCGTCCCTCAAGGCATGGATCGACCAGGTGACCTTCCCCCGGATGAACCTCGCCGGAAAGCGGTTCGTCGTGGCCGGGGCGCGCGGCGGCTCGTACGTCGAGGGCGCTCCGCGGGCTCCCTACGACCACCAGGAGCGCTACCTGCGGGACTTCCTCGCCGGGCACTTCGCGGTACAGGACGTCCGGTTCGTCCACGCGGAGCTGACCAACGCGCGACTCGACCCGGGCCTCGCGCACCTGCGGGACCGGCACACGGCCTCCGTGACGGCCGCGCTGACGCGGATCGAGGCGATCGCCAGCGAGCTGGCAGCCGAGTTGGAGGCCGTGTCATGACCGGCTGGCCGCTCCTCATCCTCGCCGGCCTCGTCGAGATCGCCTGGTCGCAGAGCATCAAGCCCACCCACCACTTCACCCGGCCCGGCCCCACCGCGCTCTGCGTCGTGCTGGGCGTGTCGGCGGTGTACCTGCTCTCCCGGGCCATGGAGTCGCTTCCCGTCGGCACGGCGTACGCCGTCTTCACCGGCATCGGCGCCCTCGGGGCGATCGTGCTCGGCGTCGTCCTCTTCGACGACCCGGTGTCGCTCGGAAGGATCGGCGCGCTCGCGCTCATCCTGGCCGGCGTCGTCCTCGCACGCGTGACGACCGAGGCGTGAGGCCCCGCGCGTGACGACCGAGGCGTGAGGACCGCGGCGTGAGGACCGCGGCGTGAGGACCGGGGTGTCGGACCGGTGCCGGCGCCCAGCCCGGTGGGGCCTGGGTGTCGGACCGGCGCCGGCGCCCGCCGCACCGTCGCTCCGCGGTCCGGACGCGCCTCGGCTCGGAGGGGTCGACGGCGTCGCGTCAACCGGCGGGCGGCAGGGTCACCGTGACGACCAGGCCGCCACCGTCGCGGGGCTCGGCGCGTACGCCGCCACCGTGCGCGCGCGCCACCGCCCGCACGATGGACAGCCCCAGGCCCGCGCCGGGCGGACCGGAGGACTGCTCGGCGGAGAGCCGGCGGAACGGTTCGAACAGGCTCGGGATCTCGTAGCGGGGCACCACCGGACCGCTGTTGGCCACCCGCACCTCGACCGCCCCGTCCGGGCCGGTGCCGCTGGAAACCCGCACCCAGCCCCCCTCGGCCACGTTGTGCCGCACCCCGTTCTCCACCAGGTTCTGGACCAGCCGTTCGAGCAGCACGGGGTTCCCGGTGGTCGGCGCCTCCCCCGGTTCGGCCTTCACGGACACCGCGCCCGAGGCGACGCGCGCCACCACGTGATCCACGACGTCCGCCATGTCCACGTACGACCTCTCCGGGATCTCGCGCTCGGATCGGGCGAGGAGGAGCAGCCCCTCGATCAGCCGCTCGTGCCGCTCGTTGATGGCCAGCAGCGTCCCACCGAGCTGGGCCATCTCGGGCGACGCCGTACGCGGATCGATCATGACCTCCAGCAGCGTCCGGTTCAGCGTGAGCGGGGTGCGCAGCTCGTGCGAGGCGTTGCCGATGAACCGGCGCTGGGCGTCGAAGGCGTGGTCGAGGCGTTCCAGCATCACGTCGAACGTGTCGGCCAGCTCCTTGATCTCGTCGGCCGGGCCGGCCAGGGCGATGCGCTCGTGCAGCCCCCGGTCCGCGTCCGGGGCGGCCCCGATCCGCCGGGCCGTCTCCGTGACCCGGTGCAGCGGCTGGAGCAGACGACCGGCGATCAGCCAGCCGAAGGCGATGGCGGCGGCGCCGACCACCGCCAGCGCGATCCCGCCCTGGGTCAACAGCGCGTCCAGGGCGTCGTGCCGGGTGTCCGTGACGAACTGGGTGGACGAGGGCCCGGGGGCCTCGCCGGTCACCGGCGGGGGCCGACCGCCGGGCATCGGCGACGGCGTCGCTCCACCGACCGAACGTCCGCTCGTCGACACCGTGTTCCCCTGGGGAAGCCGCTGCGACACCAGCACGTACGTCACGCCGAGCAGCAGCAGACCGGCGAGGAGGAAGAGCCCGCCGTAGACCAGGGTGAGTCGGGCCCGGATGGTCAGCTTGGCGAGCCAGGCGGCGGTCACGGGATCCGGTACCCCACTCCCGGGTCGGTCAGCACCACCGGCGGCTCGCCGAGCTTGCGCCGCAGCTTGAGGATGGTCATCCGCACGGCGTGGCTGAACGGGTCGGCGTGCTCGTCCCAGGCCTTCTCCATCAGGTGCTCCTGGGAGACCGCGGCGCCGTCGGCGCGCAGCAGCTCGGCGAGGACGGCGAACTCCTTGCGGGACAGCGGGACGTAGCGGCCGTCCCGGTACACCTCGCGCCGGTGCGGGTCGAGGCGTATCCCGCCGCGTTCGAGGATGGGTGGCGCGGCCGCCCGCGAGCGCCGGCCGAGCGCGGCCACCCGGGCTGCGAGCTCCCGGTAGGCGAACGGTTTGGGCAGGTAGTCGTCCGCGCCGAGGGCGAGCCCGGCGACCCGGTCGTCGATCTCGGCGGCGGCCGTCAGCATCAGCACCCGTACGGAGGTGTCGCGGGCGGCGAGCGCCCGGCAGACGTCGTCGCCGTGCACGACGGGGATGCCGCGGTCGAGCACGAGGACGTCGTAGTCGTGCACGTCGAGCCGTTCGAGCGCCGCCGCGCCGTCGTGGACGACGTCGACGGCGTGGGCCTCCCGCCGCAGGCCCTGCGCCACCGTGTCGGCGAGCAGCGGTTCGTCCTCGACCACCAGGATGCGCATGGGTCCATGGTGACCCGCCCCCGCGTCACCTCCGCGTCAACACTTTCGCTGACGGCCGGGAAAACCCCGTTTCGCTGTACTTCGTCGCAGGGCCGACGCCCGCTCGGCCCGGACGGAGATGGAGACCATGCGTATCAGAACCCTGCTCGCCGTCGGCGGCCTGCTCGTGACGCTGGCGGTGGCCGGCTGTGGTGAGGCCGAGGCCGGCGGCGGAGTGGCCACGGCCGGCGGCACACCGACCGCCGAGGTCAGCGGCGCCGCGGCGTCCGGCGCGGACCAGGATCGGGAGAACTTCGTGCGGTTCTCCCAGTGCATGCGGGAGAACGGCGTCCCGGAGTACCCCGACCCGAAGTTCAACCAGAACGGCGGCGTCAACCTCAGCCTGCCCGAGGGGGTGAGCAGGGAGAAGGTCGCCGCGGCGGAACAGCGGTGCAAGCGGTACATGCCCAACGGGGGTGAGCCGACCAAGGCCGATCCCGAGGTCGTGGAACAGCTGCGGGCCTTCTCGAAGTGCATGCGGGAGAACGGGGTGCCGAACTTTCCCGACCCGACCGACGCCGGCCTGCAGGTCAGCAACGACGCGCTCGGGATGCAGCCGGACGACCCGCGGCTGACCGCGGCCCAGGAGAAGTGCAAGAGGTACCGGCCGAACCCGAAGGACGGCGCGCCGGCCGGCGGGCTGACCACGGAGAACAAGGAATGAGAGGGTTCGCCCGACGCGGGACCCGTCGGCTGGCGGTCGTGGTGGCGGCGGCGCTCGCCGTCGGCACCACGGCCGTGGCGGCCACCGGGTCCGGCCTGGATTTCGGCAGGAAGCGCACGGGGTCGGCCGCCGGAGGGTCCCGGCCGCTGGAGACCGCTACGGTGACCCGGCAGACGCTGGTCGAGCGCAAGACCGTGGACGGCACCCTGGGCTACGGGGACGCGACCGTCCTCGCCGACCGGGTCGGCGGCACCCTGACGGCCCTCCCGCCGGTCGGGCAGACCGTCGCGCGCGGGCAGGCGCTCTTCCGCGTCGACGACAAGCCGACCGTGCTGCTCTACGGCCGCCTTCCGGCGTACCGGGACCTGGCGCCGGGGACCGAGGGGCCGGACGTCCGGCAGTTCGAGGAGAACCTGCGGAAACTGGGGTACACGGGGTTCACCGTCGACGACGAGTACACCACCGCGACGGCGACGGCCGTCGAACGCTGGCAGGAGGACCTCGGCCTGCCGGGGACCGGCTCGGTGGAACTGGGCCGCGTCGCGTACGCGGACGGCACGGTGCGGGTGGCCAGCCACGAGGCGACCGTCGGCACCCTCCTCAAGCCCAGCGAGCCCGTGCTGTCGCACACCGGCACGACCCGGGTGGTGACCGTCGACCTCGAGGTGACCGACCGGAGCATGGCCCGGACCGGGGCCGCGGTGACCTGCACCCTGCCCAGCGGCACGGCGACCCCCGGCAAGGTCATCAGCACCGAGACGGTGGTCGTACCGGCGGACGGCAAGGACCAGGAGTCCGAGACCCGACTCCGGGTGACCGTCGGCGTCACCGACGCCAAGGCCCTGGCCGGGCTCGACGAGGCGACCGTGCCGGTCGCGTTCACCGCCTCCCAGCGTGAGAACGTGCTGGCCGTGCCGGTGGCCGCGCTGCTCGCCCTGGCCGAGGGCGGGTACGGCCTCCAGGTGGTGGAGAACGACGCCGTCCGGGTCGTGCCGGTCGAGACGGGACTGTTCGCCGAGGGCCGCGTCGAGGTCTCGGGCGCCGGCGTGGCGGAGGGCACGACCGTGGGGATGCCGTCGTGACCGCGGTCGTGGAGCTGGCCGGGGTGACCAGGACGTACCCGGGCGGAGTGACGGCGGTACGCGAGGTCAGCCTCGCCGTCGGGTACGGCGAGATGGTCGCCGTGGTGGGCCCGTCCGGCTCGGGCAAGTCCACGATGCTGCACCTGATCGGCACGCTGGACCGCCCGTCGTCCGGAACGGTGCGCGTCGACGGGTACGACGTGGCGACGCTGAGCGACCGCCAGTTGTCCGCGCTGCGGGCCCACCGGATCGGGTTCGTGTTCCAGCAGTTCCACCTCGCGCCGGCGGCGACCGCACTGGACAACGTCGCGGACGGGCTGCTCTACACCGGCGTGCCCCTGCGGGAGCGGCGGCGCCGGGCGGCGGCGGCGCTCGTCCGGGTGGGGCTGGGCGACCGGCTGGACCACCGGCCGCACGAACTCTCCGGCGGCGAGCGACAGCGGGTGGCCATCGCCCGTGCCGTGGCCGGCAACCCGGCGCTGCTGCTCGCCGACGAACCGACCGGCAACCTCGACTCCGCCGCGGGGGCGGGTGTGATGGCGCTGCTGCGGGAGCTGAACGCGGCCGGCACGACCGTCCTGGTCATCACCCATGACCAGGAGATCGCCGCCGCCCTGCCCCGGCGGGTGGTCATGCGCGACGGGGAGGTGACGAGGTGATCGGACCGGCACCCGGTGATCCGCGCCGGTCGCTCTCCCCCGCGGCACTGCGACCCGCCGACGTGCTCCGGGTCGGCAGCGCGGGACTGCGGACGAGGCCGCTGCGGGCGTTCCTCTCCGCGCTGGGCATCGCGATCGGCATCGCGGCCATGGTGGCCGTGGTCGGCATCTCGTCGTCGAGCCGTGTCGAACTGGACCGCCAGCTCGACGCGCTCGGCACGAACCTGCTCACGGTGGCGCCGGGAAACTCGCTCAGCGGCGACACCGCCACGCTGCCCACCGAGTCGGTCGCGATGATCGCCCGCATCGAACCGGTACGCCAGGTCGCCGCGACCGGAACCGTCCCCGACGCCGGCGTCTACCGCAACGACCGGATCCCACGGATGCAGACCGGCGGCCTGGCGGTGCTGGCCGCGCAGCTGAACCTGCTGGAGACGGTGGGCGCCACGCTGGCCGACGGCGCCTGGCTCAACGCGGCGACCGAGCGGTACCCGGTGGTGGTGCTGGGGTCCGCGGCCGCCCGCCAGCTCGGTGTCCCGGAGGTGAACCCGGACGTCCAGGTCCACCTCGACGGGCAGTGGTTCACGGTGGTCGGCATCCTCGACCCGGTGCCGCTCGCCCCGGAGCTGGACTCGGCCGCCCTGGTCGGCTGGCCCGCCGCGCAGCGGCAGCTCGGCTTCGACGGTCACCCGACCACCGTCTACACCCGGTCCCGTGACGCGGACGTCGAGGCGGTACGTGGCGTCCTGGCGGCGACGGCCAACCCGGAGTCACCGAACGAGGTGACGGTGTCCCGGCCCTCGGACGCGTTGGCCGCCCGGCGGGCGGCCGACCAGGCGTTCACCGGTCTGCTGCTCGGCCTCGGCGCGGTGGCTCTGCTGGTGGGCGGGGTCGGGGTGGCCAACACCATGGTCATCTCGGTGCTGGAGCGCCGCGCCGAGATCGGACTGCGCCGTTCCCTCGGCGCGACCCGGGGGCAGGTCCGGCTCCAGTTCCTCGCCGAGTCCCTGCTGCTCAGCGCCATCGGCGGTGCCGGTGGGGTGCTGATCGGTGTCGCGGTGACCGCCGGATACGCCAGCTCCCGGTCCTGGCCGGCGGTCGTGCCGGCCTGGGCGTCCGTGGGCGGGGTGGGGGCGACGCTGCTCATCGGAGGCATCGCCGGCCTGTACCCGGCTGTCCGTGCCGCCCGGCTGGCACCCACCGAGGCGCTCGCCGCGTCCTAGCGGCCGGGGCAGGTGACCCGCGAATGCGCCAGACGTGAGTCCTCCCGACGCGGCGCCCTCCGGGCGGGGGCGGGGCGGCGGGCCCCGTCTCCGCCCGGGGCGGCACCTGGGCCGCTCCGGGCGGCACCGCGGCCCGATCCGGGCGGCCGGTCCGGGCGGCACCCGGGCCGGTCAGTGTCCGCCGACGGCGTACGGTCAGCCCGCCCGCTGCAGCCCGAGGGCCTGGGCGAGACCCGCCCGCCCCCGCAGCCCGAGCTTCACGTACGCCCGCTGGAGGTGGTTCTCCACGGTCCGCACCGACAGCACCAGCTCGGCGGCGATCGCCGCGTTGTCGTGCCCCGTCGCCGCCAGCTCGCAGATCTGCCGCTCCCGCGGGGTGAGATCGTCCCGGCCGACCGGGCGCGGCCTCAGCGGCGGCCAGTAGCCCCCGCACCGCTTGTGCAGCAGGTCGGCCCTGCGGGCCAGCAGGTTCGCCCGGCGGTGGTCGCCGCGACAGCCGTACGCCGCCTCCCCGGCGACCATCGCCTCCAACGCGAGAGCCAGGTATCCGCTGGCCTCCAACTCGGTGCCGATCCGTTCGAGCGCGGAAGGGTCGTCGGCGGCGAGCGCGTGGGCGTAGTCGGCCCAGAGCGTGAACAGCGGGCTGTCGCATCCGGCCGCGACCTGCGCCAACCGCTCGGCGGTGCCGGTGGTGGGCTCCAGGCGGGAGAGCAGGTGCAGGCACTCCACCGTGATCGTGGTGGCCTGGTCGGCCCGGCCGGGCAGCTCGCGCAGCGTGCCGACGGCCGTGGCGAGTTGGCCGTCGGCGGCCGCCAGCCAGGCGGCCGTCAGCTCGGCGTCGGCGGCCACCAGGCCCCTGAGCTGCCCGTCGCCGGCGCCGGCGTGGTCGTCGAGCAGCTGTTGCAGCAGCCGCCGGCTCTCGGCGAGTTCACCGAGCTGCGCCGCCACGTACGCGTTGGCGGACAGCACGTAGGCCCGGACGGGGAACAGGGTGCGGTCGCCGGCGAGCGTGCGGGCCTCGTGCAGCCAGCGCATCGACCGGTGCATCTGACCGGCGTGGTAGGCGCACTTGCCACGGGCGAAGGCGAGCAGCCCCACCGCGTCGGCGGCGCCCCGCTCCACCGCGTCCCGGTAGTAGCGTTCCGCCAGCTGTTCGGCCTCGGGCAGCCGGCCCGACATGAGCAGGGACTGCACGTGGCAGGCCTGCGTGGCGGCCCGCATCGTCGCCCAGGTGTCGGGGATCTCGACCTCACCGCTGTCGAACATCCGGGCCGCCCGGCCCGGCTGCCCGTCGAACAGCAGCAGGTAGGGGTGCAGGGCCGTGACGGCGGTCGCCAGCAGCGGATCGCGCGGCGGATCCACTGCCAGGCGCGCCAGGGACTCACGGGCGCCGCCGCTGTCGCCGCTGAACGCGCCGATCCCCGCCTGCGCGGCCAGCAACCCGGGGTGCGCCTCGGCGGCCAGGTCGCGGTGGCTGGCGTCGATCACCTCGCGGGCCTGGTCCGGCCGGCGGCCGCCCCAGAAGAGGTTCAGCGCCCGCAGCGCCGCCGCCTCCGCGCGGTCCCTCGGATCGGTCAGGTCCGCGGCCGCCCGGGCCAGGTGCGCGTCCGCGTCGTCGCTGCGGCCCTGCGCGACCAGCGCCCGCGCCACCTGCCAGTCGCCGCGCGCGGAGTCGACGCGGCGGCCCAGCCGCTCGGCGAGGACCGGGTCGTGCCGGCGCAGCGCGTACTCGGAGGCAGTGAGCAGGTCGTCCGCGGCGACCGGGAGATCCGCCTCGCAGCGCCAGGCCACGACCCGGGCCAGGTCGCCCTCGCCGCCGCCGTCGACCGCCGCCAGCGCCTCGGCCAGGTTCCGGCGCAGGCGGCGGGCACGCAACGCGCCGGTGCGGTTGCGCACCACCTCCGCGTACAGCGGGTGGCCGGTCTGCACCAGCACGTCCGCGCCGTGCTGCACCAGCCGGATCAGGCCCCGCTCCTCCAACTGCTCGGCGGTGCGCGGTGGGACCATCCGCTCGATCAGGGCCAGCGGTGCCGGCTCGGCGTGGGCGACGTACTGCAACGCCTCGGCCTCGTCGGGGTCGAGGGTGCCGAGGGTCTGCTCGATCAGCTCGGCGAGGTGGGTGGGGCACAGCGACTCGGCGGGCCACGTCCACATGCCGTCGCGGCGGACCAGCCCGCCCTCGCGCAGCCCGCACCGCAGCGCCTCCCGCAGGAACAGCGGGTTTCCCTGGCTGATCCGCCACAGCGCGCCGAGGGTGAGGCCGTCGACCGGGCCACCCAGCGCCTCCCGTACGACGAGCGCGGTCTCGTCGGGATCCAGCGGCGGCACGTGCACCCGGTCCACCGAGCGGGACCGCCGCAGCGCGGCCACCGGCGCGGCGTCCAGGGCGTCGGTGCGTACGGTGGCGACCACCTGGACGGTGCCGCCGACGACGAGCCGTTCGAGCAGGGCTCCGGAGGCGTCGTCGAGCCAGTTGAGGTCGTCGACGCCGATGACCACGCCGCGGCCCGCCGCGACGTCGCGCAGCCGCCGCTCGACGTCCCGGAACACGTCGGCCACGTTCGCGTCGGACGGCTGGGGCAGGCGGCTCGCGAGCACCCCGAACGGCACGTCCCGCCAGCCGGGTGTGGCGGTGACCCGCAGGACGACACGCTGCCGCCGCAGGGCGTGGTCGAGCACCTCGTCGAGCAGTGAGCTCTTGCCGACCCCGGGATCCCCGGTGAGCAGGACGCCCGAACCGGACGCCGTGTCGAGCGCGGCGACCGTCTGCTCCCGCTCACGCGCGCGGCCGACGAACGGCCACCCGCCGTTGCCGTCCACGAGACATCCCGGCGCAGCCACTGGACCCCCTCAACCCCGGGCCGGACCACCCCGGGGCCCGGTCGCCAATCTCGTCCTCGATCCGCTCGGCCGACCGGATCAGGACGTGCGGCGGCCTGAGTGTGACTCCGGCCCACCTTCACACATCGCACGCGGTGGGGCCGTCGCCTTCCGGACACGCCCGCACACGGAACGCTCCGGCCCGCCGGATTGGTTGTCACCGGCGCGACAGGACCGGGCCGGACTGAGGTAGCGGCTACTCATGTGCCGGCGGCCCGCGGCGCGGAGGCTGGTCCTGCAAGCGACCGCCGGGCAGGCCGGACGGTCGTCGTGAAAGGAGAACCGCATGTCCATCACCGACATCGTCAACGGCTGGAAGGACGAGTACCGGCGCGCCGCCGCCCCGGAGGCCGCCGAGGCCCACCCGGTGGGCGTGGTGGAGCTGGACCGCGACCAGCTGGAGACGGTCGCCGGCGGCGCCGCCGCCACCACCGGTCACACCACGGCCTGCTGCCACTGCGTCTGCTGAGTCCGCACGAGCCGACCCGACCACGGGTCCCAGGGGGGTCCGGGCCACGGCCCGGGCCCCACCCTCCGTCCGATCCACCGCCGCTGGAGCGCCGCATGTCCACTGTCCCGCATCCCGCCGACGACGACCCGACCACCCCGATCGAACAGCGACTCCTGGCCGCCCTGACCGTCACCGAACGGCTGGCCGCTCCCCCGCCCGCCGACGCCGAGCCCGGTGAGCGGTCCCGGTGGCGGCTGTCCCGCTGGCGCACCGGCGGCGCCTTCGCCGACGACGAGGAGTGGCGGCGCCGGCTGGCGGCGGAGGGACTGGACGAGGGAACCCTGCTCGCGCTGCTGGACGAGTCGCCGGCGCGGCTCGCCGCCCGCCTCGGCGGGACCCCGGAATGGATCCGCGACCTCGTGGCGTGCTACCGCGCGGCGTCGACCTCCGACATCGACCCGGAGCTGTTGCCCGGCCGCCCGCTCGACGCGTCCCTCGCCCTGGTGGCGCCGCTGGTCGCGCGGGCCCGGGCCCGGGTGGCGCGACACGTCCGGCACCTCGCCGACGACGCTCCCGACCTGCTGCCCCCCGACGCCGACCGGCTGGGTGTGACCGGGCTGCTCGACGAGCTGGTGGTGGTCCTCAGCCGCGCCGTCGTCCTCGAACTCAACATCGACCGGTTGCGCGGGGCGTCGGCCGGCGACACGCCGCAGGAACGGTACGCGGCCTTCTTCCGCCGCCACCGCGCGCCCGAGGCGGCCCTGGCCCTGCTGGCCGAGTACCCGGTCCTGGCCCGTCAGGCGTACGACCTGACGCGCGGCTGGGCCGACCGCACCATCGAGTTCCTGCGGCGGCTCGCCGACGACGCCCCGGCGCTGGCCACGACCTTCCACGGCGGCGCCCGGCCGGGCCGCCTGGTCGGCATCCAGGAGACCGGTGACCCGCACCGCGACGGCCGGCGGGTGCTGGTGGCCACCTTCGACAGTGGCCTGCGGCTGGTCTACAAGCCCCGACCGGTCGCCGTCGAGGCCCGCTTCCAGCACCTGCTGGAATGGCTCAACGAGCGGGGCACCGACCTGCACACGTTCACGGTCCTGCCCCGCGGGGACCACGGCTGGGCCGAGTACGTCGAGTCCGCCGCCCCCACGACACCCGGCGGGCGGCGGCGGTTCGCCCGCCGCTACGGGTCACTGCTGGCCCTGCTGCAGGCCGTCGGCGCCACCGACTGCCACCGGGAGAACGTGGTCGTCCACGGCGAGCATCCCGTCCTGGTCGACCTCGAGACCGCGTTCACCCCCGCGGTCGCCCGGGCCGCGGGGGCCCGCGGCGGTGGCGACGCGATCGCCGACTCCGTGCTGGCCGTGGGTCTGCTGCCCCGCGCCGACGAGGCGGCGGGCCCGGCCGCCAACCGTTGCAACTGCTCGGCCTGGCAGGCCGAGGGGACCGACGAGATGCGGCTGTGCGCGCCGGGCCACCACCACGACGAGCACGGCCCGCTCGACCCCGGCGCCGACCCGGCCGACCTCGCCGCGCACCTGCCGCAGGTGCTGGACGGCTTCACGGCCACGTACCGGCTGCTCGCCGCCGTACGCGACGAACTGCTCGCCCCGGACGGACCGGTCACCGCGTTCGCGGCCGACGAGATCCGCGTGGTGCTGCGCCCGACCCGGACGTACCTCCGGCTGCGCGACGCCGCCCTGCACACCGACGCGCTGCAGGACGGCCTGGACACCGAGCGGTTGCACGACTGGCTCTGGTCGGGCGTGGCCGAACTGCCGCTGCTGGCCGCCACCGTCGCGGCGGAACGGGCCGACCTGGCACGCCGCGACGTGCCGATGTTCACCACCACGGTGGACTCCCGCGACCTGTGGACGAGCCGGGGCCGCCGGCTGCCCGGTCTGCTCGCCCGGTCCGGCCTCGCCGAGGCGCGGCGCCGGCTCGGGCGGCTGGGAGAAGCGGACCTGGAGCGGCAGCGGTGGCTCGTCCGGGCCGCCTTCACCCCCCAGGTGGACGGGGCGGACGCCCCGCACGCCCGGGTGCGCTGGCACCTCGCGGAGGTGCCGCCGGCTCCGGTGCCGCCGGCGGCGGCGTACCTGGCCGCGGCGACCTCGGTGGCCGACGCGGTGGCCGCCCTGGCCTTCCCGGGCACGGAACCCACCTGGTTCGGCCTCACCCCCGACACCGCCACCCCGGGCCGCTGGGCGCCGGCGCCGCTCGGCCCGCACCTCTACGACGGGATCGCCGGGGTGACGCTCTTCCTGGCCCACGCCGGTCGGCTCACCGGCGAGCAGCGGTTCACCGACCTCGCCGACCGCGCCGCCGCCGGGCTCACGGCCCGGATCCTCGACCGCCGGGTCCCCGGCGACCGGATCGGCGCGTTCACCGGCTGGGGCGGCCTGGTCTACACCCTCGGCCACCTCGGGGAGCTGTGGCAGACCCGCCGGTTCGCCCCGGCCGTCGACGTGGCGCTCGCGCGGGTCACCGCGCTCGGTGCCACCGACCAGGCCCCGGATCTGGTCGACGGGTTCGCCGGCGCCGTCCTCGCCGTGTCCCGCGCCGGTCTCGACCCCGAGCGGGTCGCCCCGGTCGTGCGCGGTGCGGCCCGCCGGCTGCTCGCCGCCGCCGACACCGCGTACGCCGACCCGCCGGGCGGGACGGCCGGCGCCCCCCTGGGTGGACTCGCTCACGGCGCGGCCGGGATCGCCGCCGCGCTGGCGCACGCCTGGGCGGTGACCGGCGACCCCGCGTACGCCGACGCCGCAACCCGCGCGCTCGCGTACGACCGCAGCCTGTTCCGCCCCGCCGAGGCGAACTGGGCCGACCTGCGCCGGCCGGGACGCTGCGGGGTGACCTGGTGCCACGGCGCCCCCGGGATCGGCCTGTCACGGCTGCTGATCCGGGACGCCCTCGGGCCGGACGACACGCTGGACACCGAGATCACCACCGCGGTCACCACCACGCTCGCGACCGGGTTCGGGCGCAACCACTCGCTGTGCCACGGCGACCTCGGCAACCTCGACCTGGTGCTGGCCGCCGACCCGCGGCAGGCGACCGCGCCGGCCGCGGCGGTGCTCCGCGACGGGCTGGGCGGCGGCTGGCGCTGCGCGAACCCGACGGCGCTCGCGTCCCCCGAACTCATGACCGGCCTGTCCGGCGTCGGACTCGCCCTGCTGCGGCTCGCCGCACCCGAGCGGGTGCCGTCCGTGCTCCTGCTCGCACCACCCGCGAGCGCCGGGCCGGCCCGCTCCGGCGCCAGCGCCCCGGCCCGCCGGGAGCGACAGTGGGCCGCCTGACCGGGAGCGGGGCGCGCCGGTTCTGGCCGGGCCGGCGCCGGGTCCCGCTGGTGCTCCAGATGGCCGACGCCGACTGCGGCGCCGCCTGCCTGGCGATGATCGCCCGCCGGCACGGCGTACGGGCCTCGCTGGCCGCCGTACGCGACGTGCTCGACGTCGGCCGCGACGGGATCACGGCGCGGGCGCTGCTGGCCGCGGGGCCCCGGTTCGGGCTGCGCGGCCGGGCCTTCCGGGCCGACGCGGCGCACGTCGGCGCGCTGCCCCTCCCGGCCATCGCGCACTGGGAGAACGCCCACTTCGTCGTCGTGGAGCACGTCAGCGAACGCGGGGTCCGCCTGGTCGACCCGGCGCTCGGGCGGCGGCTGCTCACCCCGGCCGAGTTCGCGGCCGGGTTCAGCGGGACCGTGCTCACCTACACCCGCGACCCGCAGTCCCCGCCCGCGCCGCCGACCGCCGGACCGGGACCGATCGCCCGGCTGCGACGCGCCCGGCCGCTGCTGCGGCCGTTCCTGCCGCAGCTCGGCGCCGCGTTCACCGTGTCCCTCGTCCTGCAGGCGCTGGGCCTCGCGCTGCCGATGGCCACCACCGTCGCGTTCGACCGGATCATGCCGGCCCGCGAGACGGCCCTCATGCCGTACCTGGCGCTGGCCATCGCGGCGCTCGTGCTGACCCAGTTCGGGGTGGCCTACCTGCGGTCCCGGCTCCTGGTCACCCTCCAGGCCCGGGTGGACGCCGCGCTCATGACGAGGCTGTTCGGGCACCTGCTGCGGCTGCCGTACGCCTTCTTCCAGCAACGCTCCAGCGGCGACCTGATGCAGCGGCTGTCCAGCAGCATCCTGCTGCGCGAACTGGTCACCACCCAGGTGCTGACCGCGGTCATCGACGGCGTGCTGGTGATCGCGTACTTCGGCGTGCTGCTCGCCAGCGACCTCGCCTTCGCAGGGATGGCCGCCGCGATCGGCGTCACCCAGGTGGTGGCCGTGGCGGTGGTCAACGGCCGGTTGCTGCGGCTGAGCCAACGGCACCTCACCGTGCAGGCCGACGCGGAGAGCGCACTGATCGAAGCGCTGAACGGCATCGCGACCGTCAAGTCCATGGGCGCCGAGCGGCAGGTCTTCGACGGCTGGCTGCGCCGCTACACCACGGCGCTCGACGCCGACGTGGCCCAGAACCGGCTCTCCGCC
Organism: Micromonospora globbae; assembly: GCF_036184225.1. Classification (NCBI taxonomy): domain Bacteria; kingdom Bacillati; phylum Actinomycetota; class Actinomycetes; order Micromonosporales; family Micromonosporaceae; genus Micromonospora; species Micromonospora globbae. Next base: position 936,075 of record NZ_CP108084.1, on the reverse strand, counting down.
ACGGTCGCCAACATCACCGCCAGCGTCCAGCTCGCCGGCCCGCTCGCGCTGCTCTGGCTCGGCACCGGGCGGCTCTTCGACGGCGCCAACCTCGGCCAGACCCTCGGCCTGCAGGCGCTGGCCATGTCCGCCCTCACCCCGCTGGCCTCCCTGGTGGCCAGCGCCCAGGTCCTCCAGTCCGTGGTGTCGCACCTGCAACGGCTGCGGGACGTCTTCGCCGCCCGCCCGGAACCGGCCGGCGACCCGGACCTGCCCGCGCCCCACCTCACCGGCCGGATCAGCGTCCGCGACGTCAGCTTCCGCTACGACGGCGCCACACCGCCCGTCCTGCACGGGATCTCGTTCGACGTCGCCCCCGGGGAGAAGGTCGCCATCGTCGGCCCCTCCGGCAGCGGCAAGAGCACCCTCGCCATGCTGCTGACCGGTCTCTACCGGCCGACCACCGGGGAGATCCTGTTCGACGGGGTGCCGCTGTCGCACATCGATCCGACCGCGCTGCGCCGCCAGTTCGGCGTCGTGCTCCAGGAGAGCTACCTGTTCCGCGACTCCATCCGGCGCAACGTCAGCCTCGTGCACCCCGGCATCGGCATGCCGGCGATCCGGGCGGCCGCCGAGGTGGCCGCGATCGACCAGGACATCGCCGCGATGCCGATGGGCTACGACACGCAGGTCGCCGAGCGGGGCCAGGCCCTCTCCGGCGGGCAGCGGCAGCGGCTGGCCATCGCGCGCGCGGTGGCCGGACAACCCGCGGTGCTCCTGCTCGACGAGGCGACCAGCCACCTCGACGTGGCCACCGAACGACGTGTCGACCAGGCGATCTCGGCCCTGCGCTGCACCCGGATCGTCGTGGCGCACCGGCTGAGCACCGTCCGCAACGCCGACCAGATCCTCGTGGTCGCCGACGGACGCATCGTCGAGCGCGGCCGGCACGAGGACCTGCTGCGCGCCGACGGCGTCTACGCCGGCCTGGTCCGCTGCCAACTGACCGACGACAACTCTCCCCTGCCAGGAGGCGATCCGTGGCTACCCGTACCGTGACGACCACCGAGCATCCGCGGCGGCCGGACGGGCCGCCCGCGGCGGGCGCCGGTCCGTTCCCGGCGCGCCGGGTCCTGCTGGCCGCCTGCGGCTCCGCGGACGTGCTGACCCTCCCCCAGTCCATCATGGTGATGCGGCACGCGCTGGGGCTCGACGTGCGGGTCGTGCTCACCCCGGCCGCGGCGCGTTTCGTGCCCGCCCGCTCGTTCACCCTCCTGACCGGACATCCCGCCCTCGTCGACGAGGAGGCGACCACCGAGGTGCCGCACCTGGCCCTCACGACCTGGGCGGACCTGGTGCTCGTCCTGCCGGCCACCGCCAACACCCTGGCCAAGGCGGCCCTCGGCATCGCCGACAACCTCGTCGGCACCTGCCTGCTCGCCGCGTCGGCGCCCGTCGTCCTGGTGCCCTCGATGAACCAGGCGATGTGGGAACGCCCCGCGGTGCAGCGGAACGTGGCGCAGCTGCGCGACGACGGGTACGCCGTGGTGCCCCCGGTGCCGGTGCTCGCCCTGAGCACGGGCACCCTCTCCGGCCGCGGAACGCCGCCCATCGAGGTGGTGCTGGAGTTCGCCGCCGACCACCTGCGACGCCGGGACGGGCGCCGTGGCTGAGCCGCGTCGGGCGGCCGGGCCGAGGATCGCCGCCGTCACGGTCACGCTCGGCACCCTGCTGCTCGCGGTGGCGGTGGTCCCGTTCGTCCGCGCGTACGCCGACTCGGCGGCCCACCGGCCCGCCGCCGAGATCGGTGTCGACCTCGCCCGGTCCGGCTGCGACCCGGAGCTGACCGACCCGGTCCGGGGCGTCGGTGTCCACGTCGGACCCGGCACCGCCGAGCCGTACGCCACCCGGATCCAGTACGACCTGGTCCCCCCGTCGTCCGGGCCCCACTTCGTGGTGCCGGCGCCCGCCGTGCGACGGTTCTACACCACCCGCGACCGGCCGGCGATCGAGATCCTGGTGCACAACCTGGAGCACGGCTACACCATCCTCTGGTACGTCGAGCCGCTGGTCCGGGACCAGATCGAGGCGCTGCGCGCGTTGGCGCAGAAGTTCGGCGACGACCGGTACGGGGGGCGGTTCGTGGTGGCGCCGTGGGATCCCGGGTACGGGGAGTTCCCCGCCGGCCGCCCGCTCGCCCTGTCGCACTGGGGCGCCACGGCCGGGTACCGGCAGTTCTGCGCCGCGGTCAGTGGCGCCGCCGTGGAGCGGTTCGTGCTGGCCCACCCGCCGGGCGACTCGCCCGAACCGACCGGCATGTGACCCGCCGGGGTCGCGGATCGGCCCTCGGCGGGGCGGCGTCCGGCGGTCGGCGGGACCGATCGCGGGCCGATCAGACGGTACGCTCGTCGACCGGGCACGCCGCGGTGCCACATCGACCTTTGTCCACTCGCACCACCGGATCGGAGACTGGCGACATGTCCTTCCAGGCGTACCTCGACGCCATCGAGGAGAAGACCGGCAAGACGCCGCGGGTCCTCGTCGACGAGGCCAAGCAGCGCGGCTACGACAAGGCCGACGTGAAGGCTGGTGTGATCGTGGACTGGCTGAAGAACGAGTACGGCCTCGGCCGCGGGCACGCCATGGCCCTGGTGCACGTCATCAAGAAGGGCCCGAAGATCAGCACCAAGCACGTCGGCTCGGACGGCTCGCACCGCGACGCCACGGACACCCTGTGGCTCGACGGCAAGGCCACCCGGCCGGCCTGACCGAGCCGGGACCCGACCCGGGGTCCGGGGCCGGCCGGCAGGTGGCCCACCGCCCCTACGGCCGGCCTCGATACAGCCCCTTCCGCAGCCCGACGGCGCCCGCCGTGGCCGCCGCCGCGGCGAGGCCGACGCAGGCCGCGACGATCGCGATCAGCGGAACCCAGGGAATCGTCATCGGAACGTCCACACCGGTGCCGGCGAGGTCCGCGGTGACCGCGCGCCGCACGAGCCAGCCGAGGTACCCGGTGGTGAGCCCCGCGAGGACCAGGCCGGCACCGGTGACGAGGGTGGCCTGCCACAGCGCCGTACGGCGCAACTGGTCGCGCGTCGCGCCGAGCAGGCCGAGCGCCCGGTGCTGTCGGCGTCGTTGGCTCGCGCCGATGAGGGTGGCGTTCACGACGGCGATGGCGGCGTAGAACCCGGCAGGGCCCAGCAGGATGGTGAGCCCCACGTTGTTGCTGCGCCGGACCTGGTCGGTCACCTCCGCGATCCACTCCTCCCCGGTCAGGACGCGGCTGCCGGTGCCGGCGAGGACTTCGCCGAGAGCCGTCCTCGCCGCGTCGGTCCCGGTGCCGGGTTCGGGGACGACGAACAGCTCGTCGGCCGGCGCGTCGTCGAGTTCCCCGGCGACGAGGTCGGCGGGCAGGAGGATGTCGCCGTACAGGTCGGGCGCGGCGGGCACGACGGCGACGACCGTCAGGTCGACCGTGCGGCCGTCGATCCTGGCCCTGAGGTGGCCGCCGAGTCCGGTGCCGCTGTCGACCACCTGCGTCTCGGAGACCGCGACGGTGGCTCCGCGAAGGTCGCGCAGGCTGCCCTTCGTGGCGTGCAGGCCCCGCGCCACGCTCGCGGTCGTCACGTCGACGGCGTCGACCTCCAGGCGTCCCTCGTCGCCGAACGGAACGGTGAGCCGGCGGCGGGCGTCGACGAGCTTCACGGCGGGGTGCCCGGCCACCGTGGCGGCGACCTCGGTGGCGTGTCCGGCGCCGGGGCGGACCACCAGGGGCGCGCGGAGTTGGGCGCGGTCCTGGGCCGACGTCCAGTCGGCGGTGAAGCTCAGCGCGAGCAGCATCGAGCCGGCCACGGCCGAGATCGCGAGGACGGGCGCGGCCACCGACGTGGTGGTGCGTACGGCCGTGCGCAGTTCGTCGCGGGCCAGCCGGGCGGCGACATCGCGGCTGACGAACGGGATTGCCAGCAGCGCGGCGAGTCGTGGGACGAGCAGGGTGCCGAAGCACATGAGTGCGATGACCACGACCTCGGGCAGCAGGACGGAGGCCACCAGCGCGAAGAGCGGCTCCGCGTGCCGGGCCAGCACGGTCGCGGTGAGCACGGCGGCGAGGCAGAGGGTGCCGACGACCAGTTGCGCGACGCTGGGGCGGCGGCGCTCGACGGCTGCCTCACGCAGTGCCGCGGACGGTGGGACGCGGGCGGCCCGGCGAGAGGACCGCCAGGTTCCGAGCAGCGCCACGGCCATGCCGGCGGGTGCGGCGACCGCCCAGGCCAGCCACGCGGGAGGGGCCACCAGGTGGAGGTCGGTGAGGCCCAGGCGGCGGATCAGGCCGAGTACGGGCGCCGCCAGCGGTGTCGCCGTGAGGCACCCGGCGACGACCGCGGCCGCGGCGACGACGACCGACTCGCCGAGGACGAGGCGGCGCACCTGACGCCCGGTGGCGCCGACGAGCCGCAGGAGTCCCAGTTCGCGGCGGCGGGTCGCGACGACGAACCCGAACGTGCTGCCGACGACGAAGATCGCCATGAACAGCGAGATCGCCGACATGATGCCGAACATCGAGGTCAGGTCGTCGAGTTGCTGGCGCTGCTCCCGGGTCGCCGCGCCACCGAGGTCGGAGAGGGTGGCCTCCACCGAGCCGACCAGGTTGACGGTGGTGGCCATCAGGACGACGCCGCTCGAGAGGGCGACGAAGGCGCCGAGGTAGGCGGGCCAGGACGTACGGACGGTCTGGCGGGAGAGCCCGCTCGTCGCCGGCCTCATCGACGCTCCAGATCGTTCATGCGCGACGCGACGGCGGCGGCGTCGGCGCGGTGCAGTCTGCCGACGATCTGCCCGTCGGCGAGGAACAGGGTCTCGTCGGCGTACGAGGCGGCGAGCGGGTCGTGGGTCACCATCACGATGGTCTGTCCGCCGTCGGCCAGGGCGCGGAGCAGCGCGAGGACCTCGCGGCCGGTGTTGCGGTCGAGGGCGCCGGTCGGCTCGTCGGCGAAGATCACGTCGGGCCTGCCGTGGAGGGCGCGCGCGATCGCCACCCGTTGCTGCTGGCCGCCGGAGAGCTCCGGTGGCCGGCGCCTCGCGAGGTCCCGCAACCCGACCCGGTCCAGCGCGTCGGTCACCGCCGCCCGGTCGACCCGCAGTCCCGCGAGCCGGGCCGGCAGGGCGACGTTGTCGAAGGCCGTCAGGGCATCGAGCAGGTTGTAGGACTGGAAGACGAACGCCATCGAGGTGCGCCGGAACCTCGTCAACGCGGTCTCGTTGAGGCTGTCCAGCGCCGTGCCGCCGATCGTCACCCGCCCGTGGCTCGGCCGGTCGAGCCCGGCCGCGATCTGGAGGAGGGTCGACTTGCCGGATCCGGAGGGGCCCATGATCGCGGTGAAGCTGCCACGGGCGAAGGCGTGGGTGAGGCCGCGCAGGGCGTGGACGCTGCCCGCGCGGGAACGGTACGTGCGGGTCACGCTCTCGAGCGCGACAGCGGGCGCCGTCGGTGTCTGCGTCATGCGTCCAGTCCAGCGAGTCGGCTGGTCCGGCGCACTGGCCCGTACGCGAGATCGGGGGTAGCGCTGGCGCTACCGTCGAGGAGCCGGGCACGCCCTACGCTGGGTGAAGTGAGCCCCCACGCCGACGCCTGGTCCGCCGTACGCGGCAGGCCGTGGCGTTTCCTGGTCTCGGCCTGGCCGTGGCGGTCCCTCGCCTACCTCGCCTCGACGGTGCCGATCGGGATCGGCGTACTGCTGGTGCTCGCGACGGTCGTCGGCCTCGGGCTCCTGACCGCCGTGATCGTCGTCGGGCTCCTGTTGCTGGCCGGCGTCCCCCTGGTGGCGACCGTCATCGCGGAGATCGAGCGCGCCCGGCTCCGGCTGGTGCTTCCGCAGCCGTCCGGCGGCGAGCACCCGACGCTGCGGGAGCGGCTGCGCACCTGGCGCACCGTCCCGGTCTCGTGGTCGGAGATCGGCTACGCCACCCTCCTCGCGACGGTCGGTTGGGTCGTCGACGCCGTCGTCCTGACCCTGGCCGTCACCACCCCGGTCGTGCTGATCCTCGCGCCGGCCCTGGTCCGGTACGACGCGGTGGACATCTTCGGGTGGCGGATCGACACGGCCGCCGAGGCCTGGCCCGCCGTGGCGGTCGGCGTCCTGGTCCTCGCCGTCGTCGCCTATCTGCTGACCGCTCTCGCCAGCGCCCAGGCCGCGCTCACCCGGCTCCTGCTCGATCCGCCGGAGGCACGGCTGGTCGCCGCGGTCACCGAGCTGCGCCGCTCCCGCGTCGGGCTCGTCGACGCCTTCGAGGCGGAGCGCCGCCGCATCGAGCGCGACCTGCACGACGGCGCGCAGCAACGCCTCGTCGCCCTCACCATGACACTCGGGCAGGCCGAGCTCGAACTGGACGACGGACCCGCGCTCGACCTGGTCACCAGGGCCCACGCCCTCGCCGAGGAGGCGCTGGAGGACCTGCGGGCCACGGTGCGCGGCATCCATCCCCAGGTGCTCACCGACCACGGCCTGGCCGCCGCGATCCACGAACTGGCCGACCGCTCCCCGGTCCCGGTCGACACCGACCTCCACCTGGCCGGAAGACTCCCCGCACGGGTGGAGACCGCCGCGTACTTCCTCGTCAGCGAGGCCCTGACCAACGTCGCCCGCCACTCGGGCGCCCGTGACGCCCAGGTGCACGCCTGGGTGGCCGACGGCACCCTGACCGTGACCGTCGTCGACGACGGCCGCGGTGGCGCCGACCCCGCCCGAGGGTCCGGGCTCGCCGGACTCGCGGCGCGCATCGACGCCATCGACGGCACCCTCGACATCACCAGCCCGCCCGGGGGCCCGACCCACGTGAGAATGACATGCCCGATCGGCCCGACGTGACCAAGCCGTTGAGAATCGTGATCGCCGAGGACGCGGCCCTGCTGCGGGAGGGGCTCGTCGGGATCCTGGAGCGGGCCGGCCACCAGGTCGTGGCCGCGGTCGCGGACGCCGACGCACTGCTCGTCTACACCGCGAACCAGCGGCCCGACGTCGTCGTCACCGACATCCGCATGCCGCCGACCCACACCGACGAGGGGCTGCGCGCCGCCGTCGCCATCCGCGCCCGGTACCCCGACATCGCCATCGTCCTGCTGTCCGCGTACGTCGCCGAGGCGTACGTCACCGACCTGCTCGCCTCCACCACGGGCGGCGGCATCGGCTACCTCCTCAAGGACCGGGTCAGTCACGTCCGGGAGTTCCTCGACAGCCTCGACCGCGTGACCGCGGGTGGCACGGTCGTCGATCCCGACGTCGTACGCCACCTCGTCACCCGACGCCGCAACGACGGCCCGTTGGCCACGCTCACCCCACGCGAGCGCGAGGTCCTCGCGTTGATGGCCGAGGGGTACACCAACCCCACCATCGCCGAGCACCTCGTGGTCAGCGAGGCGGCCGTACGCAAACACGTCGGCAACATCTTCGCCAAGCTCGATCTCGACCCCGACTCCGACCGCCGCGTCTCGGCCGTGCTCACCTACCTGCGGGGCGCGTCGTGATCAGCGAGGTCGCCGCCGCCGCTTGTGCGTGAGCGGGCAGGCCACCACCAGCAGCGCGTGCGCCGCCAGCACGGTGAAGTAACCGGCGGCCGACCGCAGCGCGACGGTGCCGTTGCCGGGCGAGGCGACCATCGCCCCGAACAGCGCCGCGACCGCCAGCACGAAGACCGGCACCGTCCACCACGGCTCACGGGACCGGTAGCGGGGCACCAGCGCCACCAGCAGCGCCGTGCCGACGACGGCGGCCCACACCACGAGCGCGATCAGCGCGCCGAGGCCCTTCGAGTACGCCCGTCCCCAGCCGCCCATCTTCGTGTCGTACGCGGCGAGCCAGACGCCCAGATCGGGATAGCGCACCGGCGCGTAGGTGAAGTCCCGGGGGAAGCCGTCGACCCCCGCGTACGGCAGCACGAGGAAGCCGAGCACCAGGAGCACCGCCACGCCGCCGAGCGCCAGACACCGTACGACCAGCGACCCGACCGGAACCCTCGCCGGCGGCTGCCCCGGCGCGGGAGCCGGCGCGATGGACACCTGCGGCGGCGGGCCCGGCGGAACGGGCGGCGTGACGGGGTGATCGGGCAGCGGGTCGACCTGCGGCTGCTGCCGGACGTCGATCACGTGCGCCGTCCACCGGCCGCCGTCGAACCAGCGCAACGGCTGCCGCCCCGAGGGATCCGGATACCAGCCGGGCCCCGGCCCACCCGTCGTACCAACCCCGCCACCGCGCACCGGGAAACCGTGCCACGAGAGCCTCCTGGTGCGGAAGGGGGCTTTACCGCCCAGATCGTGGATCGCGGGGCCGGCCGGTGGGACAGGGTGCGACGATGAGGGCGTGGGACCTGCCAAGACTGCCATGCCTGCCATCTCGCCGCTCGCCGGCGAGCCGATCAAGAGTGCGGACGCCCAGCGGCTCGCGGGAGTGCTGAAGGCGTTCGCCGACCCGGCCCGGCTGCGACTGCTCAGCCTGATCCAGTCCGCTCCGGAGGGCGAGGCGACCGTGAGTGACCTCACGGCGCCGCTGGGCCTCTCCCAGCCGACCGTGAGCCACCACCTTCGGATCCTCACCGAGGCCGGTCTGCTCGAACGCGAGAAGCGCGGCGTGTGGGCGTACTACCGTCTGGTGCCGTCCGCGATCGCGGCGATCGCGGACCTGTTGACGCCGCCCCGCAAGCGGGCGACCAAGAAGGCCCGCTGAGGCGGCGGCGCTGGTCCCGTCGCCACACGCTGGTCCCGTCGCCGCAGGTGGGGCGACGCCGGGGATCAGCCTTCGCGGGGCTGGGTCACGCCGAGGATGTTGCCTTCGCTGTCCTTGAACCAGGCGCCGCGCATCGTCGGGAACTCCGCGACGCCGTCGACCGTCCGGAGACCGGGGAGGTCGTACTCCTCGAACGTCACACCGCGCCCCCGAAGGTCCGCCATCTCGGCGTCGAGGTCGGCGACCAGCCAGGCCGCCAACGTGTGGGGCGCCTGCCCGGCGTTGGAGGTGGGGTAGATGAAGAACCGCGTTCCACCGGACTCGAAGTGGACGGCGTCCTCGGCCTCCCCGGAGACGGTCAGGCCCAGGGTGTCTCGGTAGAAGCGCTTGGCCCGTTCCATGTCGCTCGCGGGAAGGGCGGCCTGCACCGGGGCATCTCTCAACATGACGGTTCACCTCCTGCCACAGCGTAGGCGGCAGCAGGCCGACAATCTTTCGCTTTGCCCCACTTTGCCCCCGTCGGTGGCCGCCCTCCGGCCTCCCGCCGACGGTTGTCAAGATCGTTAACATTCCCTCCCCCGGTCCCGGTGCTATACGGTCGGGAGGTGAAGACCGAGAGTCACTGGTGGAACGGCAACCGCACCCCACGAGGGCGTCGCGACGTGTACATCCGCACCGACGGCGAGTCGTGGGAGGTCGAGGCCCGGGCCGGCGGCGAGGCCGGCCGGTCGAAGATCTACCAGTGCCCGGGCCGGCAGTCGGCGGAGATCCTGGCCCAGGCATGGATGGACGGACAGAGCCGGTGGCAGGTCGTGGCGCCCTGATCGGCCGACGCTCGTCTCCGCGCAGGTGACCTGGCAGGCACCGGGCAGCGGGTGCGGGTAGACTGGCAGCACGGCCCGCGCAGCATGCCGGCCGGTTCCGATGCCCCACGCCACGCGCCGCGGCCGAAACGGTCAGCGCCGGGCGGGACATCCCATCGACGTTCGGAGCCTTCATGGCGGTAAGCCGCCCACGCCAGACCACCTCGTCCCACTCCCTCACCTTCGCCGACCTCGGCGTGCCCGACGCGCTCACCCGCGTGCTGGCCGCGACCGGGGTGGAGCGGCCGTTCCCGATCCAGGCCGCGACACTGCCCGACGCCCTCGCCGGGCGGGACGTGCTCGGCCGAGGCCGCACCGGTTCGGGCAAGACGTACGCCTTCGCGCTGGCGGTGCTGACCCGCCTGGCCGCCACGGCCACGCCACGGCGGGCCGGACGCCCCCGGGCGCTGATCCTCGCGCCCACCCGTGAGCTGGCCACGCAGATCGACAGCGTGATGGCGCCGCTGGCGCAGGCGCTGTCGCTCCGCACCATGACCGTCTTCGGCGGCGTCGCCGCCCGACCCCAGATCGCCGGGCTGCGCGCCGGGGTCGACGTCCTGGTGGCCTGCCCGGGCCGGCTCGCCGACCACGTCGACGCCGGCCACGCGCACCTGGACGCCGTCGAGATCACCGTGCTCGACGAGGCCGACCACATGGCCGACCTCGGCTTCCTGCCCACCGTGCGGCGGCTGCTGGAACGGACCCCACGCGGTGGGCAGCGTCTGCTGTTCTCCGCCACCCTGGACGCCGGTGTCGACGTCCTCGTGCGGCGGTTCCTCACCGACCCGGTCGTGCACAGCGTCGACTCGACGCTGTCGCCGGTGGCCGCGATGACACACCACGTCCTGCACGTCCACGCCGACGACCGGTTCGCCGTGCTGGTCGAGCTGACCGCCGCGCCGGGCCGCACCGTGGTGTTCACGCGCACCAAGCGGGGTGCGAAGACCCTTACCCGCCGGCTGGTCACGGCCGGCGTGACCGCCGTCGAGCTGCACGGCAACCTGGCCCAGGGCGCACGCACCCGGAACCTGCAGGCGTTCTCCGATGGCACGGCGCACACGCTGGTCGCCACCGACATCGCCGCCCGGGGCATCCACATCGACGACGTGACCCTCGTCGTGCACGCCGACCCGCCCGAGGAGCACAAGGCCTACCTGCACCGCTCCGGCCGTACCGCCCGGGCCGGCGCGGCCGGGACCGTCGTCACGCTCATGACCGACCGGCAGGTGCCCGAGGTGCGGGAACTCACCCGCAAGGCCGGCATCACGGCGACCACGACGCGGCTGCGCCCGGGTGACGCGCTGCTGCGCGAACTCGCCCCGGGTGAACGGACGCTGGTCCCCCAGCCCGTACCGCCGGCCGCCCGGCCGCGGCACGAGGCGCAAACCGCCCACGACGGCCGGAGCCGGCGCGGCGGCAAACCGGCGCCGACCACCTCGACACGATCCGCGCCGACGCGATCCGGTGCGGCGGCCTTCTCCGCCCGGGCCCGGCCGGCCGCGCGTCGCGGTGGGCGCTGACCCCGGCCCGCCCGTCGATCACCGCGGTCGGGCCCGCCGCCTCAGCGGCTCATGAGGTACGCCACCACGAGGGCCGCGACCAGCGCGAGCCCGGCCAGCGGCCGCGACGGCCCCCATCGGAACCGGGTGGCTGATCCTCAGGACGCCTGCCGGACGGGCATGTCGGCCAGCCAGACGTTCGCCAGGTCGCTGAGGGGGACGTCGAGGGCCTGGCTGAGGCAGACCACGGTGCCGAACGCCGGCGCGGGAAGGCGACCCGCCTCGATCTTGCGCAGCGTCTCCGGGGAGATGCCGGCCGCCAGCGCCACCTCGACGAGGCTGCGCCCGGCGCGCGCGGCCCGGAGGGCGGCTCCGAGGCGCTGGCCCGCTGCGATCTGTTCGGCGGTCAGTGGTTGGCGAACCATGCCAGCAGGATATCCCTCGGAGCCTCCCGACCGAGGCGTGGTATAAAAATACCGGTTCCGGAGAGGGAGGCTGTCGTGATCGAGCTGAAGTCCGCCGAGGAGATCGGCCGGATGGCGGTGACCGGCCAGTTCGTCGGCGAACTGCTCGCCGAGCTGAGCGACGTCGCCGCGGTCGGCGTCAACCTGATGGACCTCGAACACCACGCCCGCCGCCGGATCGCCGAACGCGGCGCCGAATCCTGCTACTGGGACTACGCCCCGTCGTTCGGGCGCGGCCCGTTCCGCAACGTGCTGTGCCTGTCGGTGAACGACGCGGTGCTGCACGGCCTGCCGCACGACTACGTTCTGCGCGACGGTGACCTGCTCAGCATCGACATGGCGGTCGGCATCGACGGCTGGGTGGCCGACTCCGCGGTCTCCGTCGTCGTCGGCACCCCCGACCCGGCCGACCTGAGGCTGATCGAGGCCACCGAGGTCGCACTGGAGGCCGCCATCACCGCCGCCCAGCCCGGCGGCCGCCTCGGCGACATCTCCGCCGCGATCAGCGAGGTCGCCCACTCCTACGGCTACGGCGTCAACGCCGAGTTCGGCGGCCACGGCATCGGCCGGACCATGCACGAGGCCCCGCACGTCTCCAACAAGGGCCGCGCCCGCCGCGGCATGAAGCTCGAACCCGGCCTCACCATCGCCATCGAGCCCTGGTTCTGCCGCACCACCGACAGGATCACGTTCGACGCCGACGGCTGGACGATCCGGTCCGCCGACGGCTCCCGCACCGCCCACTCGGAACACACCGTCGCCATCACGGCTTCCGGCCCCCAGGTGCTGACCCGCCGTCCCACCCCCGGCGCCACCTCGACCCGCCCCACGGGGCGGCCCGCCGCAGCCTCCTGATCCACCGCCCGCTCCCGAGGCGAGGGCATTGCGGGGACGCTCCGACGCCTGTCGCGGCGATCCCGCGGTGGGTAGGGTCGTCCGCGTGGATCTGGACGACATCGCCGCCCGGCTCGGCGTACCCGTCGAGGAGGTCGACCGCGTACACCGGCTCGCCGGCGACCGGCCCTCGGCACCGCTGCCCGCCAAGGCCGACGCGCCCGCTCTCCTCGACCGGCTCGCGGTACGGCCGGACGACGCCGCCGAGATCATGGCGGGCTGGCCCGACGCCGACTCTCCGCTGTGGACTCCGGAGCTGCGCTGGCTGCTCGACCGCTCGACCGCCCTGGTCCGCGCCGACCTCGGGGGTTACGCCTGGCTGCCGCCGGGTCCGGCGCTTCCGCGCGACCGGGGCCCCGCCTGGCGGCACCTCTACGTGTACGCGTACCTGGCCATGGTCGACGTCGTCAGGGAGTACCACCGTGACCACGGCATCCCCGATGCCGTGTCGTGGGCGACCCTCGCGGACCTTGGCCGCAACCTCGCCATCGACCGGCGGATGCACCGCGAGGGCTGGCCGGTCATGCAGAGCTGGCTGACCCTGCACGCGCGCGGCGGCGTCTACGAACTGGGCCGGCTGCAGCACCAGCGCGGCGACACCACCATCGACCTGCACGTCCCGGAGTCGGGGCCGCTGACCCCGGAGGCGATCGCGGCGTCGCTCGACGAGGCCCGCGCGTTCTTCCCGCGCCACTTCCCCGACGAGCACTACACGGCGTTCGCCTGCGGCTCGTGGCTGCTCGACCCGCAGCTTCAGGAGTACCTGCCGGAGGACTCCAACATCGTCCGGTTCCAGCGCATGTTCGAGCTGGAGCCCTACGAGGAGCCGGAAGGGCTGGACGCCGACGTCGAGGTGCTGCGGTTCGTGTTCCGCACCCTGAGCACGCCGCTCGACCAGTTGCCGCGCCGCACCGTGCTCCAACGCGCGGTCGTCGACCACCTGAAGTCCGGCCGTCACTGGCGCTGGCGCCGCGGCCGATTCCCGATCTAGCCAGGTCCGGCCCGCGGGCAGGCACACGTGTCGCGGCCCGCGGGCGCTCCTACGGCTTCCGGGCCGGCAGGCGCAGCTCCTCGTGGTCCAGCTCGCGCTCCAGGACGCGCAGCCCCTCGTCCGGCAGTCGACCGGCGTCCCGCCACCGCAGCAACTCCTCGCGCTGGGCGTCGATCACGGCCCGGCGGATGCGCAACGCCGCCTCGTACCGCGGTGAGTCCGGCAGCCGCGACGAGTCGGTCGCCTGGAGTTGGTCGAGGCGGCCACGGTAGCGGGTCAGCCGGCTGTGCAGTTGCGTACGCATCGCCTCGACGGCGTCGATGTGCTCCGGTTCCTCGGCGGCGACCTCCGCGAGCCGGGCCAGGGCGGCCTCGACGGATGCCGACCGCGCTTCGTTGCGGACACGCGCCTGGTCCGCCTCGTCGGCCCGCAGACCCAACGCCCGCACCAACGGCGCGAAGGTGAGCCCCTGACCGACCAGCGTCACGAGCACGACGACGAACGCGCAGAACAACAGCAGATCCCGGTCCGGGAAGGGTTCTCCGCTGTCGGTCACCAGCGGCAGGGTGAAGATCGCGGCGAGGCTGATGACGCCGCGGGTGCCAGACCAGCTGAGGGCCACGACCTCGCGACCGGTCAGCCGGCGGGCGTTGCGGGCCTCCCGCGCGGCCCGGCGGGCGGAGCCGGGGGTGTCGTCGTCGTAGTCGGAGGCGCCGCCGAGGCGGGTGTGCATCCAGCGGGGCAGCGACTGGTTCAGGATCAGCCACAACGGGCGCAGGAGCAGCACCACGCCGACCGAGACCGCCACCGCGACGACGATCGTGGAGGTGTCGTACTGCCGCAGCCCGCGCACGACGTTGGGGAACTGCTGGCCGATCAGGAGGAAGACGAACCCTTCGAGAAGGAAGTCGACCAGCCGCCACACGGCGCTGGTCTGGAGCCGGCTCGCTCCGGAGGCGAGGCGGGGCGTGTGGTGCCCGACGATCAGCCCGGCGACCACCACCGCGAGGACCCCGGAGACGTGCAGCTCCTCGCCGAGCAGGAAGGCCACGAACGGGGTGGCCAGCGAGATCGCGTTGGACAGCAGCGGATCCCTGGTCAACGGCCGGGCCAGACGCACGGCCCACGCGACCGCGGCCCCCACCACGAGGCCGCCGGCCGCCGCGAGGACGAACTGCCCGGCGGCCGCGGCGAAGGAGAACGTGCCGCTGACGGCCGCGGTCACCGCCACGCTGAGGATCGTCAACGCGGTGGCGTCGTTGAGCAGCCCCTCGCCCTGGATGATGGTGACCAGCTTCGGTGGGAGGTTCACCCGCCGGCCCACCGCGAGCGCCGCCACCGGGTCGGGAGGCGCGACGGCCGCGCCGACCGCCACACCCGCGGCCAGGGTCGCCCCGGCGACGAACAGGTGGAATCCCCACCCGATGGCCAACGCGGTGACGAGCACCAGGACCACGGAGAGACTGACGACGATTCGCATGTTCTTGCGGATCGCGAGCAGTGACGAGTCGAGCGCCGCGCTGTAGAGCAGCGGTGGCAGGACGACGGTCAGCACGATGTGCGGGTCCAGCGTGATGTTCGGTCCCGGCAGGAGCGCGTAGAGGATGCCGATCAGTGTCAGGAGCGCCGCCGAGGGCAGGCCGGTGCGCGAGGCCAGCCACCGCGCGACGACGACGACCGCGACGGCCGCCAGGACGAACCACAACAGGGCCTCGGGACTCACGTACGCACTCCCCCTCACGCCCACCAGCCCCGCGACCGGCGACCGTCCGTCACTGGTGAGGCTCAGGGCGGACACCTCCGGCCGCCTCGGCAGAGGGCGCCATCACCACCGCCCTCGACCTGCGAGCCCGAACCCACGCTAGAGGACGGCCGTCGACCCCGGACCGAATGGTCCCGGCAATCGTGACGAGATCGGCGGGCACGTCGTTTCCGCACCTCGACCGGGGCTTGCATCCGGTACCGGGGTACGGGCTTACCGTCGGAGCATGAGCGACCGCCATCTCGACGACTCCTGGGTGCCGGATGCGTGCACCCTTCCGACGGCCGAACGGCCACTGCGGCTCGCCGAGTTCGACCAGCTCTTCCGGGACGCGGTCCGGGGTGTCGACCGCCCGACGCCGCAGCACCTGCGGCTGCGGCTCGCCGCGGACGCGCAGGTCGAGGAGACGACGCGGGACCTCATCGCCCGGGAGTCGTCGTGCTGCTCGTTCTTCGCCTTCGAGATCTCCCGCTCCGGCCCGGACGCGCTGGTGCTGGACGTCCGGGTACCGGCGGCCCACGTCGACGTGCTCGACGGCCTCGCCGGTCGCGCCGCCTGCGCGGCAGGCTCCCGGTGAGCGGATCGGGGCTGCGCAGCGGCCAGCTCGCCGACGCGGCCGGGGTCAACCTCCAGACGGTGCGCTACTACGAGCGCCGGGGGCTGCTCCCGTCCCCGCAGCGGTCGCCGGGCGGGCACCGGCTCTACCCGGCCGACACGGTCACGCTGCTGCGGGTCATCAAGACCGCGCAACGCCTCGGCTTCACCCTCGACGAGGTGGCCGACCTGCTCGCCGCCGGGCGACGCCGGCACGGCGACCGATCGGGCCTGCAGGCACGCGCCCGGGACAAGCTCGTCGAGGTGGAACAGAAGCTGGCCGATCTCACCGTCATCCGCGACACCCTGCGGGCCGCCCTCTCCGCCGGCTGTGACGATCTTGTCGCCTGCGCCGCCAGCACCTGCTGTCCCCTGCCGTTCGCCGGAGGCACCACGTGACCGGCGACCCCGGGGCACCTGCTCCTTCGGGGCGCAGTGAGCAGGAGGGCCGCGAGGTGGTGACGCTACGGTCTGACGCATGACGGTTGTCCGCTCGATCCTGCTGTTCGTGCTCGCCGCGCTCGCCGAGATCGGCGGGGCCTGGCTGGTGTGGCAGGGCTGGCGGGAACACCGGGGGCTGCTGTGGATCGCGGCCGGCGTCATCGCGCTCGGGTTCTACGGCTTCGTCGCCACCTTCCAACCCGATCCGAACTTCGGCCGCATCCTCGCCGCCTACGGCGGCGTCTTCGTCGCCGGCTCCCTCGCCTGGGGCATGGTCGTCGACCGGTTCCGCCCCGACCGCTACGACGTCATCGGCGCCGCCATCTGCCTCGTGGGCGTCGCCGTCATCATGTACGCCCCGCGAGCCGACTGATCACCGGCTCCCGCCGACGGCCCGGGACGGAGCCCACGGGGGCACCGACGGCGGTGCGACCGTCGAACCCTTTGATACAGCGTGTGCTGTACTATCAGCGCGTGGAGACGGCGACGTACGGGCAGGTGCTGGCCCGCTTCGGTCATGCCCTCTCGGATCCGACCCGCGCACGGCTGCTGCTGGCCCTGCGCGACGCCCCGGGATACCCGGCGGAACTGGCCGACCTGCTCGGCACCACCCGGCAGAACCTGTCGAACCACCTGTCGTGCCTGCGCGGCTGCGGCCTGGTGGTCGCCGTGCCGCAGGGCCGCCGCACCCGCTACGAGCTGGCCGACCCCCGCCTGGCCCACGCCCTGGCGGACCTGCTCGGCCTCGTGCTGGCGGTCGACCCGGCAGCCTGTCCGGATTCCGGCGAGAAGGGCTGCTGCTGATGAACCTGCCCCTGGTCGACCTGGCAGCGGCGGGGCCGACGCCGGCGCGCCGTCGGGTGCTCGCCCGCCGGGTGCGGCTCCTGGTCGCCGCCACGATCACCTACAACGTCGTCGAGGCCGTCGTGGCGATCACCGCCGGATCGATCGCGTCGTCGACCGCGCTGATCGGCTTCGGGCTGGACTCGGTGATCGAAGTGTCCTCGGCCGCCGCGGTGGCGTGGCAGTTCGCCGGCCGCGACCCGGAGGCGCGGGAGAAGGTGGCGCTGCGGATCATCGCGGTCTCGTTCTTCGCCCTCGCCGCCTACGTGACCGTCGAGTCGGTACGCGCGCTGGTCGGCGGCGCCCAGGCCGAGCACTCCAGCATCGGCCTGGTGCTGGCCGCGCTGTCGCTGGCGATCATGCCGGTGCTGTCGTACGCCCAGCGCCGCGCCGGCCGCGAACTCGGCTCGCGCTCGGCGGTCGCGGACTCCAAGCAGACCCTGCTGTGCACGTACCTGTCGGCGGTCCTGCTCGTGGGCCTGGGCCTGAACAGCCTGTTCGGGTGGTCCTGGGCAGACCCGGTCGCCGCGCTGGTCATCGCGGCGGTGGCGGTCAAGGAGGGCCGCGAGGCGTGGCGTGGCGACGCCTGCTGCACCGTGGCCGCTCCCCTCGCCGACACCGGCGCGGGTGGCGACGGCTGCGGATGCCAACCGGGCTGCTCCTGCTGCGCCGGTACGGGCCGGGGCCCGGCGGCAGGCGCAGGACGCGGGGCGCGGGAGGGTGGCTGACCGCGAATCGAGCGAAACTCGACATTCCCTCCCTTAGGTTACTGCCCAGGGGCAGTCGAGACCGGGAGGCGACGTGGAGAGCTATCCGGCGATCGAGGATCACGGGCTCATCGGTGACCTGCAGACCGCCGCGCTGGTGACGTGCGACGGGACGATCGACTGGTTCTGCGCGCCGCGCTTCGACTCTCCGAGCATCTTCGCCGCCCTGCTGGACCGCGAGCGCGGCGGCTACTTCCGCATCGCCCCGCACGACGTCCGGTACGTCACCAAGCAGCTCTACCTGCCCGGCACCCCGATCCTGATCACCCGGTTCATCAGCGCGGACGGCGTCGCCGAGGTGATGGACTTCATGCCGGTCACCGGCGAGCGCGCCACCGACTCGCACCGCCTCGTCCGCGTGGTCAACATGGTGCGGGGCACCATGCGCTTCCGCGTGGAGTGCCGACCCCGGTTCGACTACGCCCGGGAGAACCACGCACTGGAGCGCCACCGCAACGGTTACCTGTTCCGCAGCCCGTCGGCGACGCTCACCTTCAACCCCGTCGACCCCGTGCGGCAGTTGTGGGCCCAGACCGGAGAGGTCCGCATGGAGGACGGCGACCTCATCGCGTACGGCACGCTCAACGAGGGCGACACCGGCGGGGTGGTCCTGGAGACGGACGGCACGGAACCCCGGTTCATCCCGGCGGAAGAGGTCCAGGGCATGTTCGAGTGGACCCGGGACTACTGGCGGCGCTGGGTCGAACGCTCCCGCTACACCGGGCGGTGGCGGGAGATGGTCGAGCGCTCGGCGATCACGCTGAAGCTCATGACGTACGCGCCGACCGGCGCCATGATCGCGGCCCCGACCACCGCGCTGCCCGAGCTGGTGGGCGGCACCCGCAACTGGGACTACCGCTACACCTGGGTCCGCGACACCTCGTTCTCGGTGCACGCGCTGCTCGGTCTCGGCTTCACCGAGGAGGTCAGCCGGTACATGAACTGGCTCGACGAGCGGATCCGCGAGGCCGGCGACCACCAGGACCCGCTGAGGATCATGTACCGGGTGGACGGCTCCTCGGAGCTGCACGAGGAGGTGCTCGACCACCTCGAGGGGTACCGCGGCTCCCGCCCGGTGCGGATCGGCAACGGCGCGGCCGACCAGCTCCAGCTCGACATCCACGGCGAGGCGCTGTACGCCATGCATCTCGCCGACGAGCAGGGCATCCGCGTCTCGCACCAGGTGTGGAAGAGCACCGTCCGCCTCGTCGACTGGCTCTGCCACCACTGGGACCAGGCCGACGCCGGCATCTGGGAGAGCCGCCACCACCCCCGCAACTACACCTTCGGCCGGGTGATGTCGTGGGTCGCGCTGGACCGGGCCATCCGCCTCGCCACCCGCACCGGCCGCCCCGGTGACGTCGCCTGCTGGACCGAGCAACGCAACCGGATCTACAACCAGGTCATGGCCCGCGGATACCACCGGGGACGCGGCTGCTTCGTGCAGGCGTACGACGAGAACATGCTGGACGCGGCGCTGCTCACCATGCCGGCGGTCGGTTTCGTGACGCCGAGCGACCCCCTCTGGCAGTCCACCTTGAACGCGATCGAGCGCGAGCTGGTCTCCGACAGCCTGGTCCACCGGTACGACCCGGTCCACTCCCCCGACGGCCTCCCCGGACACGAAGGCACCTTCAACATGTGCACGTTCTGGTACGTCGAGGCGCTGGCCCGCTCCGGTCGCCTGGACGACGCCCGGCTCACCCTGGAGAAGATGTTCACCTTCAGCAACCACCTCGGCCTGTACGCGGAGGAGATCGCCGCGACCGGTGAGCAGATCGGCAACTACCCGCAGGCGTTCAGCCACCTCTCCCTGATCAACTCGGCGCTGGCGCTGAACGACCTGCTCGACGTCGAGGCCAACGCCCGGCGCCGCCAGTAGGGCGACCCCAGCCCAGGTGGACCACCTGTGGCTGGGGCCGCCCGCCGGTCGCCGCGGTGGGGTCGCCGGGGTGGGGTCGCCGGCTGCCGTCGACGAACGGGATCCGGACCGACGGCTCCTACCGCCTGCCGCCCGGGCCCGGCCTCACCTCAGGTGCCGGGCGAAGAACCGGCTCCCGTCGTCCCCCTCGAACCCGGGTACGCCGGTGTGCCCGCCCATGTTGGCGTGCAGCGTCTTCTCCCGGGACCCGAAGGCGTCGAACAGGTCCAGGGCCATCTGCCGGTCGTTCCCTTCGTCGTCCCACTGGAGCAGGACCAGCAGCGGGATGGTGACCTGCCGGGCCTCCTCGAACATGCTGCGGGGCACGTAACTCCCGGCGAACAGCACGGCGGCCGAGATGCGCGGCTCGACCACGGCCAGCCGCACGCCGATGGCGATCACCCCTCCCGCGTACCCGACCGGGCCGCCGATCCCGGGCAGCGCGAGGAGGGCGTCCAGGGCGGCCCGCCACTCCGGGACCGCCTTCTCGACCAGCGGGAGGACGAGCCGGTCGACGATCTCCCCGTCGACCGGCGCACCGGCCGCGAGCGCCCGCTGCAGGTCGGCGCGGGCCTCGTCGACGGTGGCGAGACGGGGCCGGTCGCCGCTCCCGGGAAGCTCGATGGTGGCGGCGGCGAAGCCCTCCGCCACGGTGTGCCGGGCCCGGGCCGCCAGTCGGGGGTACATCCTGTGCAGTCCGCCGGGGTGGCCGAGCAGGATCAGCGGGGCCGGCGCTGACGCGGATCCGGGCGTCCACAAGATGCCGGGGACCTCGCCGAGGGTGAACCCGCGCTCGACGACGCCGTCGTCGAGGCGCTGTTCGGACGTGAATCGCATGGTCGTGCCTTTCGGAAGCGCGGAAAACGGCGCTCCCGGACGACCTATCGCCCGACCGTGACCCCCGAGGGGAGCACCCACGTCGATACTGCGTTCACGGGTACCACCTCCTCGTTCTCCGGCACGGCCTACCGAAAGCTAGCAGTGGTGGCCGTGGCCGCCAACGGGTTTACGTACTGGACGAACGGGTGGTCGTACCAGTCGCCGTGCTTCTCACGTGCTCGATGAACTCGGCGCCGGTGAGTGGTTCTGCCACGGGCCTACGGAGCCACAACACCCGGACTTGCGGGCGAGCGGTACACGACTCAGAGCCAGCCGCGGCGTTCCGCCAGGCTGCCGGCTTGGAACCGGCTCGACGCTCCGAGTTCGGCCATCAGGCGCTGGAGCCGGCGGTAGGTGGTCCGACTGCTCCAGCCGTTCACGCGCGCGATGGCTGAGTCGGTCAGGCCCGCCATCATCATCCTGCACAGGGACCGGGTTTCCTCGTCCGGCCCTGGGACGCCCCCGTCGAGCGGGGTGGCCTGGGCCCATTCACCCTCGAACAGGGCTTCGAGGGCGGTGAGCAGCGGGGAGCGCCGCACGAGATAGGCGACCTGCAGGCCGCTGCGGCTGAGGTCGAACGGGATGAGGGCGTCCTGGTCGTCGCGGATGATCAGCTTGATGGGCAGGGTCGGCCGGGTCCGGGCCTCCTCGCCGCCGCGTACGGCGGGCAGGATGTCGGTTTCCAGCTTCTGGGGCCACGTCACCGCGTCCAGGCTGTAGATCACGCGGTGCGCCACACCGTCGTTCTGGTGGTGGGCGATCTGCGCCTGGGTATTCCTGGCGGCGCCTTCACCCCCGGGCGCCTCGTAGTAGGGCGGCGTGTCGAACACCCGGACCTGATGCTGCGCCTCGGATTCCAGGTGGGCGACGGCTGCGGCGATCGTTTCCCGGTCGGTCAACTGCTCGATCACGAGCTCGGGGCTCGTCCGGTGCGCGCTGCGGTGGATCTCCGACAGCGAGTGGACTTTGGCGCGTGCCGCGCTCAGCTCGCGTTCCCGCTGCTGCACGAGCTGGTTGATCGCGATGTCCGGGGGAGCGGCCAGGTACCGGGCCGGTCTGCCGCTGCGGGCCGCCAGGTGCTTCGCGCAGAGGGCGGCGAGGGTCCGCTGCACGGGGCCCGCCGAGGTTGACAGGTGGTCGGCGAGCGCCGCGACCGTCGACCCCGGCAGGGCGACCAGCGCTTCGTAGACCCGCTCCTCGTCAGCGGACAACCCCAGGACCGCGAGCTCCATTGTCGAGATTGTGCCAGGTGGCAGTGAGCAGCCACGAGGGGATCTTGTGGCGGGTGATGCCGGCTGGCACTGTTCGGCCGCAGTGGCGCTCATCGACCTGCGCCGGCGCGGAAAGGAATCCCGCTATTGAAAACTCCACGCATGCGTCGGGCCATCGCGGCGGCCGCCTGCCTCGCGTTGCCGCTCAGCTCGGGCATCGTTCCCGGCGAGGCGTCGGCCGCTCCCGGCGGATCATCGGGACGCGCGGCCCCGCAGACCCACACCGTCACCCTGATCACCGGCGACGTCGTCACGGTGAACGCGACCGGTGACGCCGGTGACGGCGGGGGGACGATCTCGGTCGAGGGACCGGACGGCGAACCCGCCGACGCGAGGATCCTGGCCTCGGCGGGAGACGTGTACGTCTACCCGTACTCGGCGGTGTCCTACCTCGCCAAGGGACTGCTCGACCGGCGGCTCTTCAACGTCACGGACCTGATCGCCGACGGCTACGACGACGCTCACCGCAGCGACCTGCCCCTGATCGTCTCCTACGCCGCCCAGTCGCCGGGGTTCCGCGCGAACACCGCCCCGCGGGGATCGGCGTTGGTCCGACCGCTCCCGAGTGTCGACGGCGCCGCCATCACCGCCAGCCGCGCGCACGCGGGAGACTTCTGGGCCGCGGTGACGGCAGGAACGTCCGCGGCGGGAGTGGCCCGATCCGCAGCGCCGACGTTCGCGGACGGCATCAGGCAGATCTGGCTCGACGGCAAGGTCTACCCGGACCTGGCCGAATCGGTCGGGCAGATCGGCGCGCCGGAGGTCTGGGCCGGCGGCGACACCGGGCAGGGCGTCGACGTCGCGGTCCTCGACACGGGTGTAGACGCAGGCCACCCCGATCTGGCCGGACGCATCGTCGACACCCGCAGCTTCATCCCTGGCGAGGGCGTCGAGGACGTCCGCGGCCACGGCACCCACGTCGCCTCCACCATCGCCGGTACGGGCGCCGCGTCCGGCGGCACGGAGAAGGGTGTCGCCCCCGGCGCTCGTCTGCACATCGGGAAGGTGCTGGCGAACTCCGGCTCCGGCACCGACTCGCAGGTCCTCGCGGGCATGGAGTGGGCGGCGGTGGAGAAGCATGCCAAGATCATCAACATGAGCCTGGGTTCGCAGGAGCCCTCCGACGGCACGGACCCGTTGTCGCAGGCCGTGAACCGGCTCAGTGCGCAGACCGGCGCGCTGTTCGTGATCGCGGCGGGCAACACCTCGGGCCCCGGCACCGTCAGCTCGCCCGGTGCCGCCGACGCGGCCCTCACCGTGGGCGCGGTGGACAGCGGTGACCGCCTCGCCGAGTTCTCGAGCCAGGGTCCCCGAGTCGGCGACGGCGCGCTCAAGCCGGAGATCACCGCCCCCGGCGTCGACATCCTGGCGGCGCGGTCGCAGTACGCCTCCGAAGGGGATGGCTTCTACCAGACGATGAGCGGCACGTCGATGTCCACGCCGCACGTGGTCGGTGCCGCCGCGCTGCTCGCCTCGAAGCATCCCGAGCTCACCGGCGCCCAGTTGAAGGACCTGCTGACCAGCACCGCCAAGCAGACCCCCGACTACACCGCGTTCCAGGCCGGCAGCGGCCGCCTGGACGTGGCAGCCGCCGCCCGCACCGGGATCTTCGCTTCGGCCACCGCGTCGGCCGGGCAGAACACGGCCGACCCCGTCCGCCGCCCGGTGACGTACACCAACCTCGGCGCCACGCCGGTGACTCTCGCCCTGTCGATCGCGGCGCCCGGCGTGCCCCAGGGGATGTTCCGGCTCTCGACCGACCGGGTCACCGTGCCCGCGCACGGCACCGCCTCGGTCACCGTGACCATCGATCCGCACGCCGCGTCCGGCGGGTCCGACAGTTTCAGCGCCCAGATCATGGCCACCGGACCGGACGGCGGTCTCGCCGCGCACACAGCGGTCTCGCTCGGCGCGCTGGCGCACCGGATGACCATCAGCGTCAAGGACGCCGCGGGCAAACCCGCGTCCGCCTTCGTCATCGTGCTCCGGGCGGGCGATCCGACCCCGATTCCGGTCCCGGTCGATGGCACCGTCAGCTTCTACACTCCGGAAGACCAGTACTCGGCGCTCGGTTACCTGACCGTACCCGGCGTCCACGGTTCGAATTCACAGGGGCTGGCGCTGCTCGGCGATCCCGACTTCACGTTTGACGGGGACCGCACGATCACGCTGGACGCCCGCCACGTCCGGCTGGTCGACGAGACCACCCCGCAGCCGGGCGTCCCCAGCTACCTGCGGCTCGAGTACTCGCGGATGCTCCACAAGGACGGCCGCTGGCACGACTTCGGTCTCGCTGGCACGGGCTTCGACAGCCTGTGGATCCAGCCACAGGGCAAGGTGACACACGGCGACTTCGTCCTCGGTGCGCGGTGGCGCAAGGAACAGCCGGCGTTGACGGTGTCCGTGCAGGGGACCGAATACACCGATGTCCTCCGGCAGGCGGGCGTCACTCCGCTGCCCGAAGGTACCCGCACCCTGCCGCTCGTCTTCGCGGGTGCCGGGGCGCCGGCGGACTATGCGGGCCTCGGCGCGCGGGGCAAGGCGGTGGTCATCCGCCGCGCCGCGTCGGCGACCCCGGCCACGCTCGCCGAGGCGGCGGCGGACGCCGGCGCCGAGCTGCTGCTGGTGGCCAACGACCGTCCCGGGCGGCAGCGCCTGTACTTCGGGACGGACGCGCTCGACGTCGGGCTCCTCAGCCCCGACGAGGGCGCGAAGCTGATCGCCCAGGCCCAGCGGCCCGGCGCGATGCTGCGGACGGAGTCACACCCTGCGCCGGCCTACCTCTACGACCTCGTGCACACCTGGCACAACGAGGTGCCGAAGGACATGGTCGTGCGCGCGTCGGGCAGGAACCTCGCGCGCATCGACGAGACGTTCGCCGGTGCCGTCCCCACTGGAGCAGGTCAGGAATGGCGGTACGATTTCCCGGCGTACTCGGAGTGGGGTATCGGGAACTACGTCGCCATGGCCGCCAGCGGCCGCCGCACGGACTGGGTCACCACCGACGGCGCGAACCGGTGGGGCCACGAGGTCTACGACGGCCTCCTGAGCCAGTGGGGCGTCAGCCGGACGTACGAACCCGGCACCGTGTCGAGCGACGAGTGGTTCACGCCCATCCAGCGGCCCTACCTCAACAACAACTACCTCGGGCCGACGCGTACGGACGACGAGATGCGGATCGACGTGCCGGGGTACGGCAACGCCGACCACGTCGGCGCGATCTCGGACCTGCAGCACGCGAGTCAGACCGTGACCCTCTACCAGGGTGACACCCTGCTGGGCAGGTCCGACAACGGACTCGTCATCTATCCCACGGCCCCCAGCGCCGGACCGCTGCCGTACCGCCTGGTCGTCGCGAACCAGCGTGACGCATCCGTCAGCCCCTACTCGTCCTCGACCACGACGGAGTGGAGGTTCACCTCCGCGGCCCCGAAGGTCACCGGCCAACGAGACCTGCTCCCGTTGCTGCAGATCCGCTACGACGTCGACCCGGACGCCTCCGGGTCCGTGCGCCGCAACGCGGCCTTCGGCGTGACGGTCGAACAACGCGCTCCCGTATCGGTCGGCCTGACCCCGGTATCGGTCGCTGGCGGGGGCACTCCTCGCTCGCCCCGCGTGGAGGTCTCCTACGACGGCGGCACCACCTGGTCCCGTCTCTCGGACGACCGCCGGGGCGCCTACCGGCTGGACGCACCGAAAAAGGCGCAGTTCGTCTCGCTGCGCGTAACCGCCACCGACTCCGCCGGCAACTCCGTCACCCAGACAATCCTCCGCGCCCTGGGACTCCGCTAACCTCTCTGCGCCTTGGATGACGTCCTGGATCACTGTGGGGTGTCCCCTGGTCCCAAACACTCAGCGATTCGCCAGGATCATTGAGCGGACTGCCATGGGACACCCCACCATCCTGCGAAATCGGCGAAGCCCCGGTTCCCGATGCTCGGATTGGTGGAGACATCGCTGAACCAGCGAGGTGGCAACCGGAGGAACGTCCGGGCTCATCGAAAAGGTCGACGGCAAGCAACTGGTGCTCCTCGTCGGCCATGCTGACGGTATCGGCCAGGAACAAGTACGTGACCTTGTCCTCGTCGCTGGCCGCGGCATCTGAAGCTGCGTCGCCACCACGGCAAAAATCCCCGCCCGGCGGGACGGGGATCACGCAAAACACGAAGAACTACCACGCTTCGTGTGGAAACAACGTGTCCGAGGGGGGATCTGAACTCTCCTATGTAGCATCCGTTATACAAACGGGTGCTCATGCGTTAAGCCTAGCACTTCACGATGCGTAACACTACAGGCGTGAGCTGCCCAAGAGCGCGCCACGGCGCAGCTAATGCAATCAATTCTGCTGTCTCCCCAGCGCCAATACGGCCGAAGGCTCCGGAGTTCTTGAAATTGCCGTGCGGCGCAATGCGGAGCCGCTCCCCAGCACGCCCCCGCGCAACTCCAGGTCGGCCTGGCCGTAGTCGGCATCTGGTATGGGCGGCTTGCGGAAGAGTCCGAACATCCGGCGATCATAAAGAAGACGGGGCCCTACCGCCCGTGCTGTTCCTGCAGACAGGGATCTATGTTGGGTCGCGCACCCAGGCCGCTCCAGCCGTCATGCATCACTACCTACGTGACGAGGATGGGACCATTCCGCCGATATGCCGCTACGCGAGGACGCATGGACAGCCACCGACAACCGCCGCAGGAATGGCGTTCAACTGTGCGGGGCCGGCGGGGTTCCAGCGAGCGGCCGGGCGGGTGGCCGCGTCATGGCGGCGAGCGGCACGATGTCAGGGATAGCACAGGGCAGCATCAGGCTGACGGCTGCCAGGCGCGACCTTCAGCGCGGTGAGCTTTGTCGTCTACCTCGCGCCCTCGGTTGGATTGCCATGATCCTGCGGTTGCGGCTGTAGCTGCAGCGTATTGATAGGCGGCAGCGGTCAGCCAGGCCACCGCCAGGGCGATGGAGTCCTGCTGGTTCAAACGGCCGAACGCGTCGCGGCTACGCCGGTGACCCGCGCGCAGTAGATCGCGCAGCACGGACGCGGCTGTCGGCAGTTGGGCGTCCAGGAGCGCCCGCGCGTCACGGTCGGCGTCCGGCACCAAGGCGCTGCGGCCGGCGGCGACCACTCGTTGCAGGTGGTGGGTGAGGAGATGCAGCGGCGGTTGAGGGTGGTCGGTGCTGGAAGGCTCCGTGGTTGCGGCGCCGGGTAGGTCGGCGCGCTGTAGCTGGTCGACGCCAAGGTCGACGTGTCCGCCGAAGCGGCCCGGCAGCCAGGCCGCGGCAACGGCGAGACCGTGGACCTGGCGGGGCCCGTGGAAGCGTCCGACCATCCGTACCGGCATGCCGGTGGCGTGGGTGGCGAGCAGGCGCAGGTTCGCGACGTACGGAAGCACCGGATCATCGTGTGGGGCGAAGACGATGACCGGCCCCGGCAGTTGCGCCGTCTGTAGGAGTAGACCTCGCTGGTCGGCGGCGAGGACGCCGTCGAGGAAGGCGAGGTCGTGGCCGGCGGGCCGCTCGTGTTGGGCGAGTTCGAGGGCGTTCAGCCAGCGGGCGGCCTGTTCGGGGATCGGTTGCCGCCAGAGGGCGTCGGCTGGTTCCTCGTGCCAGGTGCGGCCTGTGGTTCGTACGGCCTGCACTGTCCTGCCGTGGCTGAGGCGCCGGTCGGCGGACGCATGGGCATTGACGGCGATGATCCCGGCGCGGCCCAACTCGCGGTGGCTGAGCGTCACGTCGCCGAGGTTGACGCTTGCGTAGGCGGCGTTGCGGGCTGTGTCGCCCTCGCCGGGGCGTGCCTGCGCCAGGCTCCAGATGGTCGCATTGCCGTCGGCAAGGTAGCTGATCGCGCCGACGTGGCCAGTGGTGGTCCGCAGCGGCTCGGTGCACAGCCCGTACAGATGCAGATCGCCGACCGGGCCGTAGCCGCGCCGGCTCGTGCCCCGGGCGGCTCGCTGGTCCCCGATGCCTTCGCTCAGGAGGTGACAGACGGTCAGGACTTCGCGCAGATCGTCGGTGAGGTCGGCCAGCCGGAATTCGGGGGTGCTCCGGCGGGATGCGCGGAGTTGTTCAACCACTCTGGTCGCGGCTGCCGCCAGTCGGGGCAGTCCGATGGCGCGGGCCTGGTGGATGGCCCGGAGCAGGTCTGCCTGGGTCACCGCGCCGGCGCCTGCCACGCCGTGTTCGAGGATCTGCGCAGCGACGTCGCGTACCCGGGTGGCGGCGGCCTTCTCGTCGGCGGTGATGGACGGGGCGGCGGGATCGGGCGGGTCGGCTTCGGTGGCCACGACGGCCTCGGCGGTGGCCACGTCCGGTCCGGCTGCGGCCGCGTGGTGTGGATGCGTGGTCAGGACGGGTGCGGCGCTGAGCACCGCGGCCCGGTGCAGGCAGCGTGGTGCGAGCAGGCAGTTGCAGGCGGCTCCGTCCGCGGTGTCGACCGGCGTGGTGAGGGTGACGGTGACGTGGTCGTCGATGGCGATCGTCGCGCCGGAGTCAGACGTGGTGATGGTCCAGGTCGGCTGCTTCTCGAGCGCCTGGTCGAGCTTGGACCGCAGCCGGGTGGGGAGAGCGGCGACGGCGTCGGCGGTGACCTGTGGTGCGGCGGCGGGCAGGCTCATCGGACCTGGTCTCCGATCCAGCGGGCGAGTTCGGTGGGACTTAGCGCGGCGACGGGCATCCCGGCGGCCACGAGTTGCCCGGCGACGGCGGTGCTGTAGCGGGGTTGGCCCCGGTCGTCGAGGCTGGCGCAGCCGAGCAGGGTGACCCCGTCGTCGGCGAGTGCCCGGACGGCGGCGAGTAGTCCGCCGATGGGATGTCCCTCTTCGAAGTCGCTGACGAGCACGACGAGGCTGCGGCTGGGGGTGGTGACGATCTCCCGGGCGTAGCGCAGGGCGGCGGCGATGTGGGTGCCGCCGCCGACGCTGATCTCCAACAGCAGGCTGAGCGGGTCGGCGACCCGGTCGGTCAGGTCGACGACCTCGGTGGAGAAGGTGACGAAGTGGGTTCGTAGGGTCGTCACGCCGGCGAGGACGGACGCGGTCAGCGCCGCCCAGATCGTGGACGGTTCCATCGACCCGGATACGTCGACGAGGAGGATGACCTGCCAGTCGACGCTGCGTCGACCGCGGCTGCGGAAGACGAACCGTTCAGGGCGGATCTGAGCCGCGCCGAGGGAGTCGATGTGTGCGGTGTGCAGGTTGGCATGGACGGTGGCCCCGAGGTCCAGGCGCCCGGTGGGTCGGCGGCTGCGTCGTGGTGTGGCAAGCCCGCTAAGTGCCGGTCTGATCTGTCGGGCCAACTGCTCGGTCAGCTCGGCGACGAGCCGGGCGACGAGTGGGCGCAGTCGGTGCAGCCGCGCCTCGGGCAGGCCGCCGGCCAGGGCCAGGACGGTGTGCAGCAGTTCCACCGAGGGTCGGACGTTTTCGGGCGCGATGGTGAGGATGGCGTCAGCGCGTCCGCGTTCGGCGGCGCGGGCGAGCACCTCGTCGCGTACTGCCGCGCCGAACAGCGCTTCGAGGTCGTCGGCCCAGTCACGCACCTGGGGGTATGCGGGTTGTCGTCCGCCGCCAGGTCCGGCGGTGGTGTGGGAGCCTTCTCCCCTGCCGCTGCCGTACAGCTCATCGAGGGCGGTAGCGAGCCGGCGGGCGGCCAGCGGCAGGTCGTCGGGGCGGCGGCCGAGCAGCAGCCGCCAGCGCTGCGCGGCGGGCAGCGTCTGCGGCCGGGAAGCCGGGCGGGAGTCTGCCGGGGGCGGTGGTGGAGCCAACCACTCGGCGGTTCTGTCGCCTCTGCCCGCAGGCAGTCCGAGGGCGGTCAGGGCCTGCCGGCCGGACTGGTCGACGGCGAGCCAGTCGGCGAGCAGGCCCGGTGAGACGCTCACCGTCGCGTCGACGTCACCGATGCGGTGACGGACGGTGTCCAGAAGACGGTCCCGATCGGCGGGGCTCAACGCGTCGAAGCCGCCGCGCAGCGCGGGCAGCCGGCGGATGAAGTGGTCGTCGTCCCAGCCGTCGATGGTGTCCAGCAGCGGGGCCAGCGTGTCCCCGCCGGCCTCGAGCAGTGCACCGGCGACGCTGAGCGCTCCCCGGAGTCGGTCGGTGCACTCGGCGGCGGGCATCTCGGTCCAGGACGCCAGGGCCGCACCGAACGCGTGGGGGTCGGCGAGGCCGAGCAGCACCTGGACGGCGTGGCCCGCTCCCCGCATCAGCGGTGATCCGTCGCGGGCGAGGCGGCTGACGGCGTCGCCGAGCCGCAGCAGGTGGCCGCTGTCGTCGGCGTGCCGGACGAGGTCGAGCAGGGCGCGGGCGTCCCCCGCATCGGTGGATCCGGCGAGCCCGTCGACGGCGCGGACTGCTGCGGCGTGCAGGTGGGTCAGGTGCTCGTCGAGGCCGGTCGGTGGTGACGGGGTGGCGGGGATGTGCCCGCGTTGCAGCCGCTGGAGCAGTTGGCTGGCGGTGGCGAGTTCGGCGAGGGTGGCGGTGCCGGTCGCGGCGGTGTGCAGGTCGGCGAGGCGGACGTCGATGGCGTCGGGTAGGCCGCAGGCGGCGGCGCGCGCGAGCCCGGTGATAGCTTGTGCGGCGGTGGGGCCGCCGTCGGCCACCTCTCGGCGGCGCCGGGTGTTCAGCATGCCGGCGGCGGCTTGGGCGAGGGTGACGCCGTGTGGGCTGGCGGCGGCGAGGGCGGCTTCGGTGCCGGGCTGCCAGTGCAGCCGCCAGCGGGTGGTGAGGGTGTCGGCCGTGGTGGTCTCGGCGGGCTCGGCGTAGGGCACCTGGCAGGCCCGCAGTCGCTGCAGGGTGGCCTCTCGTCGCCGGTCGAGTGGGGTACGCAATGGATCAAGGCGAACGGTGCGGGGCGGCTCACCGGGGCCGGGCAGGCGCAGCTGCCGCAGCAGAGCCGTGGTCGCGGGCGTCAGCCCGCAGACGGGTGTGTCCGGGCAGGGTTGACCGCGGTGCTGTCCGATCAGGGCGTGCTGCATGGCGGCGGCGACCGCTCGGCCGCGGCCGACCGGCTCGCCTTGGGCGAGGACGGTCTGCAACGCCTCGACGAGTTCACCGCGTCCGGCGGTGGGCAGGTTCCGCAGTCGGGCCAGATCGTGGGCGAGCCGGGTGATTTCGGCGGCCTCCGCCGGCCCCGTGGGGTGTCCCTGCGCCCGCAGGTGCCGGGTGATCTCGACGGCGAAGCCGCGCAGGTGGGCGGCCAGCGCGGTGGGGTCAGCGTGAGCCTCGTGGACAGCCTGCTGCCAGCGAGGATCGCGGATCCCGGCGGGATAGCCGGATCGCGCGTCGAGCAGGTCGAACGAGTACGGCACCAGCGAGATGACCGGGGCTCGCCGCGGCGCCTCGGCATCGGGTGGCGGTGGTGTGGTGGGCGATGGGTGACCGGGTGTGGTCAGGGCGGGGGCGTGGAAGGCGCCGACGACGACGGCGAGGCGGCCGGGGGTTTCCGCGATGCGCTGTCGCATCCACGCCTCGCGCCGCTGATCAAGGGCGCCGATTCCGCCGGCGGCGGCATCGGTACGCAGGGCCCAGCCGACCGCCAGCGCCGATCGGCGTACCGCCTCGGGCGGTGACCCGGGGGCCGCGGCCTCGACCCAGCGGTCCCACAGGTCGTCTCCGGTTCGGCCGGTCAGGGCGGCCCGCACGGTGTCGGCGTAGCCGCTCGCCCGCGGGCCGACGGCCGGGCGTTCCCGCCAGGCCGGGTCGGTTAGCGGCAGATCGCAGCAGTGGGCCGGAACGCCTCGGTGTTGCGCCCACCGCAGCGCGGCCAACTCGGGGGAGAAGTCGGCGAACGGGTAGAACGCCAGCGGTCCGCCCTCGTCGCCGTCGCCGGCGGCGAGCGCGACCGGGGCCCGGGTGTCGGGGTGCGCCAGCCAGGTCAGCCACGGCTGCATGTCGGCGGGCAACTCGACCAGCACCGCCTCCGGGGCGGCCGCGTCCAACAGGGCGGGAATAGCGGCGGCGAGCACCGGCGAGTGGTGCCGCACTCCGATCAGGGTGACGCGGCCGGTGTCGGTCAGACGTGCGACGGCGGCGCGCGGGTCGTCAGCCGTGATGTCGTCAGTCGCGGAGGACATCGCGCTGTTCCCACAGCTGCCGCCACATCCGGCCGCCGGCCTCGGCGCGGCGGCGCAGGGCGCCGTCCCAGTACGCCAACAGCCTCGCGTGGTCGGCCGGGTCGTCCTTGCGCACCACGCCCACCAGGTGCCCGGGGAGCAGGGATAACGGGTCCGGGCCGGGCAGGTACGCGGTGGACAGGCCGATCGACGCGGCGACGGCGACCGCCTCGGCGGTGCTCATGACCGAGGACGGGCGCTCCACCTCCCAGCCCTCGACGGTGCTGCCGGTGCGCAGGTCACGGAAGGCGGTCACCAGTGTCTCCAGCACCGCCTCGTCCACCGTGTACGCGGCGCCGACCCGTTCGACGGTCGCGCGGGCCTGTCGGGTGACGAGGGCGACCTCGGCGTCGAAGTCGGCGATCGGCGGGACCACCTCGAAGTTGAACCGCCGTTTCAACGCCGCGGACATCTCGGACACGCCGCGGTCCCGCAGGTTCGCCGTGGCGATGACGCAGAAGCCGGGAGCGGCGTAGGCGACGGGGTCGTCGGCGAGTTCGGGCAGGACCAACCGACGGTCGGACAGGATCGACACCAGCGCGTCCTGCACCTCGGGCAGGCAGCGGGTGATCTCCTCGACCCGGGCGACGGCGCCGGTGGTCATGGCGGTGAGCACCGGTGAGGGCACCAGCGCCTCCCGGGACGGCCCCTTGGCCAGCAGGAGCGCGTAGTTCCAGCCGTAGCGCAGCTGTTCCTCGGTGGTGCCGGCCGTACCCTGCACGGCCAGGGCGCTCGTGCCGCAGATCGCCGCGGCGAGCAGCTCGGACAGCATCGACTTGGCAGTGCCCGGTTCGCCGACGAGCAGCAGGCCCCGTTCACCGGCCAGGGTCACCACACACCGCTCGACCAGGGCCCGCTCCCCCACAAATTTCGGCGCGATGGTGACCTGACGGCCGTCGGGGCCCGGCATGGGGCGGCCGGCGGAGCCGGCGATGAACGTGACCACAGCATGAGGGGTCAGCCGCCAGCCGGGCGGGCGGGGACCACGGTCGGCGGCAGCCAGGAACGCCAGCTCGTCGGCGTACAGGTGCTCCGGCGGGTCGATCTGTCGGGTGTTCACGCCTTCTCCTGCAGGTCGAGGTAGCGGGGGTTGTCACCGGCAGTCACCCGATCCCAGGCTGCCTGGAAGAGCTCCGGCGTGGTGCGGGTGACGAGGATCAGTCCGTTGAGGAACAGGTACAGCGGCTGCTTCCAGGTCTCCATGGGCGGGTTGGGGGTCTTCGCCGCGAGCCAGCCGCCGGGCAGGAAGACGCCACGGCCGGCACGTTCCCGCTTGCCCGCCAGCACCAGTCCGGAGTCGAGAAGAGCCGCCTGGGCCTGCTTGAGGGTGGCGGGCTTCCAGGCGTTCCAGTTCCGCACGTTGACGTCGGTGGGGTTGGGCAGGGCCAGCAGCTGCAGGTAGTAGCTGGCCGGGTCACGGTCAAGGCCGGTGTGAACGGCGACGGCGTCGACCAGCTCGGGTGCGCTGACCCGCGGGTCACGGTGTTCGCCGCGGGCTCCGTCGGGGGTGGACAGCACTGCGGTGATGTCCGGTGCGAGGACCAGCCGCAGCGTGTCGGCGACCGGTCCAGGGACGAAGCTGACCGCCGGGTCGTGCGGTCCGCTGAGGCGGGCCGGGGCGAGGTGGTGCACGACCGTGTCCCGGAAGGCGTGCCCGGGTACCAGCGCCGGCCCTACCTGGGGTGGCTCGTCCACCTCGTGTCGCCCGGCGCCGATCAGCAGCCGTGGGTTGCGCAGCCGCTCCCGCAGCAGCTCCAGAGCCCGGGGCAGCGTGTCGCGCATCGGGTCGCCCCATGGCAGCTCGTAGGCCAGCCACAGCAGCGCCACGGTGCACCCGTAGAGGTGGTTGCCGTCGAACGGGGTGCCGGTGGTGGCGGTGGTCTCCAGTCGGCCCCAGTCGGCGGGGTGGCTCTCCCCGTCGGTGGTCAACCAGCTTCCGGGTGCCGGGTTGGCGATCGTCTGCAGGATGTCGGCCGCTTGGGTTGTGGGCAGGATGCGGGTGGCGTCGGCGAGCAGTTGCTCGCTGATGACGACGCGGGCGCCGCGCAGTGCCAGCCAGGCGGTCGCGAGGCTGTCGACGTCCGGGCCCCGCCGCCACAGATCGGCCGGGTCACGCGGCATCGCCGCGTCGACCAGCGCGATCCGCTGCCCGTACGACAGGGACTTCAATGCGTCGCGGGCCGTGCGGGCCTGCGTGGTGTTCACCCCGAGGATGCGCCGCTGTTCGGCGGTGAGGAAGTTCGCCTGCCACTCGTCGATGCCGGGAAGACCGGCCAGCAGCAGGGCGGCCTCCGCGCGCGTCATGCCGGTGCGCTGCACCAGGTCATCGACGCGTTCCGCGCGCCAGGGGGCTGGGCCGTGCTCGGCGAGCAGCCGGCAGAACGCGCCGATGCGATCCGCGCCGCGCCAGCCCGCCGCGACGGTTACCGCCTCGACGGTAGCGCCGGACGGTGGGGCGAACTGCCCGTCCGGGGACAGCTGCACGGCCGTACGCCGCCGCTGCTTGCCCTGCCAGGCGTACCAGGTGGGGCCGCGCTCCGGCAGCAGCACCGTCACCTGGCCACCGTCGCGCTGAACGATTCTCTTGCCTTCGGGAGGCGCCTCGTCCCAGCAAACGGTGAGCACCCGCACCGCCTGCGCCGGGTCGGACAGAGCGGTACCGGCCAGGGTGGACAGCAACTGCGTCAGAGCGGCCCGCTCCTGCTCGTCGGTGACCGGTGTGGCGGCGCGGACGGCCAGGGCGCCGAGGCCGCCGAGGGCCTCCACCCACGTCGGGCTGGCTTCCGGTACGTCCTCGACCGTCCCGGCCGTGAGAAGGTCGGCGACCGCGATGACCTGCCGGAGAACATCGTGCCGTGTCTGGGTGTTGCCCGAGTAGTAGGTGAACCGTTCCGCCGGCAGCAGTCCCGACCAGGCGGTGCGCAGCAGGTCATCGGCGACGGTCTCGACCGCGGTCTCCTCGACCGGGTCGGTCGCCAACAGCTGTGGCAGCCCTTCCAGCCGCCGGCGCAGGCGTACCGCGCGCACCACCTTCTCCACCACGGCGGTACGCAGCACGGGATCGGTCACCTCCGTCAGCACCTCGGTGACGATGGCCAGCGCGACAGCGTTGATCTCGGTGGACTTCGTGACGGAGTCGTCGATCGCCATCAGCCGGGCCGCGTCGGCGGCGGCGAACCGCCGCAGGCGGGCCGAGCCCCTCCCATCGCGCGTGCCCAGCGCGTGCCACCAGGCCAGCGGCGGAAGGTACCGGGATGTCCTGCAACGATCCACCGGCTCGCGGCCGTCGGCACTCCACACCGTCAGCTCCAACTCGGCCCGGTGATGGGGCCGCCCGGTCACCGGAAGCACCACGTCGGTGCCCGGCAGCTGGAGCCCCGCCACCAGCGCGTCACCGTGGAACGGGTTGCGGCTGGCCCGCACCGCGCTCGGATGCCAGGACACCCGCCGACCGTCAACCCCCTCCCCCACCTGCGTGCCGTCCGGCAGCCGGGTCACCCGCCACCCGACCAGCCCGTCGCGCCAACCGAGCGGCGACGAGGCGAACTCTGCCGGTGCCGGCCGCAACTCACACAGGTCAGCGAGGAGGGTCGCGTCGGGGGGCAGGTCGGCGGCGAAGAACGCGGGCAGGCTGTAGCGGCCACCCTCGCCCGTCGCCGGGTCGTACTCCCGCCAGCGCCGGTCACCGGCCGTCGGGTCGGTGGGCCGTTCGCAGCGCCAGAACGAGACGCCGTCACTCGCGACCGGATACGTCGCGGCCGGGCCGCGGGTGTCCCCGGCGTGCCAGGGCCTACCGCCCGTGGTCATCGCGCCGTCGGGCAGCGGCAACGGCAGGGACCGCCGGCCCCACAGGGCGTGGTCCGTCGGTTGGTCGTGCTCAACCAGCACGTCCGGGTCGGCGGTCCAGTAGCCGACAAGCCGGCCACTGGTGCTGTACCAGGTGACCAGGAGCTGCCCGTCGACCAGCCGACAGGTGGTGTCGGCGTGGGAGTTGCGCGCGTGCGGGCTGTCCGAAGGCGGATACCGGAAGATGTGTTCGCTGCTCGGGGCGTTGACGTCGACGACGTGCGCCGTGCGGTTGTCCTGCACCACCAGCTGCGGCCAGCCGTCGCCGTAGCGTCGGCCGATTTTGTCCTCGGCCACCTGTTCGTAGGCCGGCCAGGACAGCTCCGCGACCAGGCCAGCCCGCAACGACCGGGCGAGTACCGCAGGCACGTCGACCGTCGCCAAGACCCTGAACGCCTCCGGTGCCAACGCCACACCGGCGGGCGACCACACGGCCGCGAGCTGGGACAGTGCCTCGTCCAAGCCGATCAGGGTGCCCTCCGGCACCCGGGCAGCCCGTTCGACGAGCAGCTCGGACAGCACCTCCCGCAGGCCTGCCGCTCCCAGCGTCTCGGTGACCAGCTGGGCCGGCAGTGGCCCCGACCCGTGCCTGCTGTGCAGCCCCGACAGCGCGTCGGCCGCCCCACGCGCCAGCAGCACCCGGCATCCGGGGTCGGCGGCCACGCCGCGCAGGTCTCGCCGGCCGGGATCGTCGTCCTGCACCCAGGGGGACACGTTGAACCCACCGCTGTCGGTGTCGACCGCCACCGGCACCCCGCCGGCCAGGCACACGTCGAGAACGTCCAGGTCGGCCCGGTGGGCGAAGTCGCTCCACAACCTCACCGGCCGGCCCTCCGCCCGCAGCCGCGGCACCAGGTCCGCCACCACACGGATGAGCCGCTCACAACGGCGTCGGCTGCGCCGTTCCCGCAGCGCCATCAGCCGCTCCAGCCACCGGGCCGCCGACACCGTCGCCGCCTCGTCCCGCAGCAGATCGAGCGTGCCGGTCGCCTCCAGCAGCTCCAGCCAGAAGTCGGTGACATCCGTGGACCAGCCCGGCGGCTCGGGGAACATCTCCACCAATCGAGTACGCACCGCCGGGTCCCGCCTGGCCAGCCGCATCAGGGGCTTGCGGTACGCCTTCCACACCGGCTCGCTCGAGCGAACCATCGCGGGCAACGCCAGCAACTGCCGGAGCACCGCCTCGGCCTGCTCCTCGACGTCCACGCCGGCCGTCTTCGCCAGCCGCCGCAGATCCTCGGCCATTCCCGCATACGGCGGCAACCCACCAGCGACGCGACGAATGGCAAGGGTCCGCACCAGCTCGTACGCCTCAAGCGCCGGCCGCCGTGCCGCAACCGCGCGGGAGTACTCGGTCAGCATCTTCGCCGTCAGCGCACCGGCGAAGGCGAACTCCAGATGCACCTCCCGCAGCCGCTCCTCGTCAACCGCGAGCCCGTGCATCTGCTCGGCCCGCCGGGCCTCTGCGAAGCAGCCGCCGGCCATCCGCGGGTTGTCGGCCGCGAGGAACGCGCGCCCGGCCTGCTCCCAGAACGTCGGCAGGAAATGCGGCGCCGCCGCGCCCAACCGAGCGGCCAGTTGCTGGTAGCCATCGCGGGCGTTGCCCGGCTTGGAGAAGGCGGTGCGGGCCAGCCCCGCCATGTCCTTCACCATCGCCAACGCGTGCCGACCGTTCCCCGGATCGTTGATCAACGCCCACGCAGGGAACCCGAGCGACTGCCGCCGGGCGGTGCCCACCGGAATGGGTTCGGCGGTACGACTGAAACCGAGGAACTCCATCGACAGGTCCTCGGCCTCGCCCAGCGTCGCCCCGGCCAGGCGGACCACGGTCCGACCGGTGAGCGCCGGATGGCTGTAGCGGCGGGCGGTCACCACGTCACGTCCGGCCTGCGCCTCACCGCCAGGCAGGATCGCCCCCGCCTCCACCAGTGCCTCACTCACGCCTGCTCACCGTCCTCGTCGACGACCCGGCCGGCGTACAGAACTGCCGCCATTCGCATTCCTTCCGACCACGCCACCGGCCCCACGGCCGCCAATGCCAACGCCTCCCCCGACGGGTCGGTGAAGTAGAGCGGGCCGGTCTCGGTCTCGTACAGCGGATCGCCCTCGCCGATCCACACCGCCGCGACCGTCGGAACGCCGTCTTCCCACACCCGCACCGACGCGGCGCCACCCTGCACGCGGTAGCCCGCCGACGTCGCCCGCGCCTGCACGTGGCGCAACTCCTTGTAGCGGCCGCCGGCGTACCGGGACAGCTCCCGTCGCCGTTCGTCGTCTGGTTCCGGTCGCGCCCACACCTCCCGGAACAGCTGCAACGTCTCCTGCCGCACCCCGAGGTCCGCGGCGAACTCCCGCAGATCCGCCAGGTCCGCCAGGCGAACCGGGTGCGGCAGCACCACCTGCGCGGCGGTGAGCCGGCCACTTTCGCCGTCCAGGTCCACCACACCCAGGCCCTTCTCCGGGTCCGCGTCACGCAGCAACCCCGCGCGGTCGGTGTCCCATCGCCCCGCGTCGTCGATCGGCACGACGACCAGGTCACGCAGCGGTGTCCGCCACGCCTCGTCGGCCCACACCTCGCAGATCACCGTGGTCGGCACGGGCAGGGACCGCACCATCCACTGCTCAACCTCCCGCCTGCAGGAGATGTCGTGCCGCTTCAACCAATCCGAGAGCTGCCGCAAGCCGACCACCACGTCGGCATCACGCAACGCCTTCGGTAAGCCTTTGAGCTGCCTGCCCTGGCGGTTACGCGCGATGACCTTCCCGCGATCCAGGCTCACCTCATACTCGGCATCGGCCGCCAGCCAGCCCATGTTGATCTCCTCCCGCCGGGCAGTGAGCGGATTCTGCCATCCGCGGCTGACACTCGAGATCACCGTCGGACGCCCACGGCCGCCTGTTCAGCCATGACGACGAAGAGCGCGAGGCGTTCGCGTTCCTCTGGGGTCTGTCAAACGAACGGTGTAACTCGGGTTGTTGACGACTACTTTCGGCCTGCGGACAGGCGTCCTCCGAAGGCGATGTCGAAGGCGTTGAGGGCTGGTTTCCAGCGCATGGTCCAGCGCCGGCGGCCCTGCCCGGTCGGGTCGAGGCTCATGATCGCCAGGTAGACGCACTTGAGCGCCGCGGCCTCGTTGGGGAAGTGACCGCGGGCTCGCACGGCCCGGCGGATGCGGGCGTTGACCGACTCGATGGCATTCGTGCTGCAGACGACGGTGCGGATCTCGGTGTCGAAGGCCAGGAACGGCACGAACTCCGCCCACGCCTGCTCCCACAACCGGGCGATCGCCGGATACCTGTCGCCCCAGGCCTCGACGAACTCGGCGAACCGAGCTCGGGCGGCGGCTTCGGTGGGCGCGGTGTAGACCGGGCGCAGGGCTTTGGCGATGGCATCCCAGTGCTGCCGACCGGCATACCGGAAGCTGGCGCGCAGCAGATGGATCACACAGGTTTGCACGACAGCTTCGGGCCACACCTCGCCGATGGCATCGGGCAGCCCTTTGAGCCCGTCACAGACCACCATGCACGCGTCGGCGACGCCCCGGTTCTTCAATTCGGTGAGGACCTGCAGCCAGAATTTGGCGCCTTCGCCGCCGTCGCCGGCCCACAGGCCCAGGATGTCCCGGGTGCCCTCGACCGTGACGGCCAGGGCCAGGTAGATGGGCCGGTTGGCGACCTTCCCATCGCGGATCTTGGTTCTGTCGCCGATCTTGTGAAGTCTCAGTGCGCGAGTAGGACGCGTTTGCGGAGTAGGTCGAGGCCGGCGCGGCCGAACATCTGTCGTTTGATCATTTTCAGGCGGTTGATGGTGCCTTCGACGGCGCCGGAGCTGTGCGGCAGGGTCAGGCCGTTGCGGATGGCGTCGAGGTCGCGGCGCATGTTGCGGGCGAACGCGGCCAGCGGCGCGAGGGTGTCGTGTTCGACGGCGACGATCCATTCGTCGAGGCGGTTGCCGTGGCGGCCGGTCATCATCACCGCGAACGCGCGCACGTGTTTGACCAGCCGGTTCAGGTCACGGTCGCGGTGGCGCAGGTCGCGCAGCTTGGCGGCGTCGCGAGGATCGAGGTGGTCGGGATGGGTCATGATCCACGAAGTGACCTGGCGGACGGTGGGTGGTTTCGGACCGGGGTGCGGGGCGTGACCGCGGCCGGTGCGGAAGCGGCGCAGGTAGCGCTGAACGGCGAGTTCCCCGCCGGGGTAGCCCTGTTGCTGGATCTCGCGGAACAGTTGGGTGGCGTTGCGTTCGCCGTCGTTCCAGCGCTGGTGCAGGTAGCCGGTGAACGGGTCGACCAGGTGTGAGCGTTGCTCGGTGACGGCGGTCAGGTCGGCGAGGCTGCGGGCGTTGACGAACTTGCGCACCGTGGCCTGGTGCAGCCCCAGCTTGCGGCCGATCGCCGCCTTGGACATGCCCTGCGCTGCCAGTTCCTGCACGGCGGTGTAGTGCTCACGCAGCCGGGTCACGATCTTCTTCTCCGGTAGCGGCCGCACCAACTGCGGCGGCGTGTCCTCGGGAGGCGGAGGTCCTGGCCGGGCGAGCTGGGCGCGATGGGCGTTGACTGTCTTCTCCACCGCTTGGCCCAGGTTCTGCCAGAGGTGGAACCGGTCGGCGACCTGCACCGCGTGCGGGGCGCCCTGCCGGGCGCCTTCGCCATAGCCACCGGCACGGTCGCGGCAGATGATCTCCACCTCTGGGTGCTGCGCGAGCCAGCCGGCGAGGCTGTCACCGTCACGACCGTCGAAGACCTCGACTGGGCGGCGGGTGGCCATGTCGACCAGGATGGTGCCGTAGTGGCGTCCGCGCCGGAACGCGAAGTCGTCGACACCCAGGACCGTCACCGCGGTCCCTGCCGGGTCCGGCAGGCCTTTCACCAGCCGCAACAGGGTGTCACGGCCCACGTTCACTCCGACGGCGGCAGCCAGCCGTGCGCCGGCACGCCCGGCCAACGCAAGCCCGATCCGGGTGAGCAGTTCCCGCAGCCCCTGGGTGAGACGGGCATGCGGAGCGGTCAAGCCGTCGACCTGCTCGACGAAGGTCACCGCCGGGCAACCGCGGTTGCCGCAGCGGAACCGCCGCACCCGCACCTGAAGCAGCACAGCCACCCCGGCAACCGTGAGGTCGCGCAATCGCCGCAGGTAACGGCCATGAACGCGACTCGATGACTGCCGGCAGCTACCGCACTGCGCCGTCGCTGATCGGACCCGGGCGGAGATCACAACTGCCTCGTGGCGCTGTTCAACGCCGTCGATCAGCAGGTCGGACAGGTGAGGCAGCAACTGCTCCACAAGCGAACACGCCGAACATGATCAGTGGGTGGCGCGTCGACTTGCCACGACCGTCCACATCACAAGATCGGCGACAGAGCCCGGATCTTCACGTGCACCGCGTCGAGGAAGATCACTGGGTAGACCGCATCGAGGGGACGGTTCTGCCACTCGGTCATCCCGTCGATGACCTTGTCGGTGATCGTCGAGATGGTCTGCCGCGACACGTCGGCGCCGTAGACCTCGGCCAGGTGGGCCTGGATCTCCCCGGTGGTCAAGCCCTTGGCGGACAGGGAAATCACCATGTCGTCCACCCCGGACAACCGGCGCTGACGCTTGCGCACGATCTGCGGCGAGAAGCTCCCGTCGCGATCCCGTGGCACGTCGATCTCTACCGGGCCGACGTCGGTCAGCACAGTCTTGGCCCGCACACCATTGCGGGAGTTCCCGCCGTTCTTGCCCGCCGGGTCGCCCTTGTCATAGCCCAGATGGTCGGTGATCTCACCCTCAAGCGCTGACTCCAGGACCCGCTTGGTGAGCTGCTGCAGCAGACCGCCATCACCAGTCAACTGCAACCCGGCCGCCCGGGCCTGCTCCACCAACTGCGCGACCAGGCCTGCGTCGACACCGTCCGCCGGTAGTCCCGGCCCATTCTTCGCCACCGCGGAAGTATCCACGGCGGCCATCGATCCTTCAGACATCAGGTGCTGCTCCTTGATCAGGAGTTACACCGTTCGTCTTACAGTCCCTTCCTCTGCGACCTCGATCCCGTCTTCATGCTGAGATTGGATGACGAGCAGGTCAGAGGGGGCGAGAGCGGCGGGCAGCACCGGCTGACCGGGCTCGATCCCGCACATTCGCCGCGCAGATGCCGGTAGGGGCAGCGCGCCTCGGCTGCCCACCCTGTGCCGACCGTCGTCGGCCGAACCGATGACGAGCAACCCGTTGTACACCTGAATGCCGAGGCGGCGTCCCGGCTGCCAGCGCAGTGCATGCAGGAGGTGCTGTTCGGTCACTCGGCCGCAGCGGGACGGGAGGGCCATCCCGAGTAGAAGTTCAGATGCGTTGACCGACGCTGGTAGGGCAACCCGGGCGGGCAGTGCTGGCATCGGCGCCGGGCGGGGATGTGGACGGGCAGGCAGTGCGGCAGGAACAAGCGGACGGACAAGCCGTTCACCGCTCGGGATA
Organism: Micromonospora globbae; assembly: GCF_036184225.1. NCBI lineage: Bacteria > Bacillati > Actinomycetota > Actinomycetes > Micromonosporales > Micromonosporaceae > Micromonospora > Micromonospora globbae. The sequence continues at coordinate 893,800 of NZ_CP108084.1, read as the reverse complement.
GGAGGTCGTGGCGGTGACAACCGGAGGACGACGTCTTGGGCCTCGTCATTCCCGACGGCCGGGAGCCACCGGTGGCCGACGCGCTCCGCGCGGCACCTCTCAGCCCAATGATCGGGCCCCGTCTCGAGGAACCCGACTTGGCTGATGGCTGCAGCGATCTTCGAGGGGTACCCCATGACGGCGCACCTCGTGGAGAATGCGGCGGGTGCGACTTGATCTGGACAGCATCGACTGGGCGTCGTTGACGCACGCGTACGGAAGTGCCGAGGACGTGCCTGGCCTCATCCGTGATCTGCGGTCGTCCGACGCCGAGGTCCGTAGCGCGGCGATGTACGAGCTGTACGGCAACATTTACCACCAGGGCACCCGCTACGAGGCCAGCGCCTACGCGGTCCCGTTCCTGCTGGAGCTGCTGGCCGACCCCGCCACGCCAGCCCGGCACGAAGTCATTCAGCTGCTCTCCTGCCTCGCTGTCGGTTACCCGCCTTACGACATACCCGCCGGCGGCTTCCCCATCGCCGACATCCGCAACAAGGTGGCCCAAGTCCCCGAGGAGACCTGGCGCCGCTGGTCGCAAGCGATGAAGGACTGGTACGACGTCGTTAGCACAGGGCAGAGGCAACCGCTTCCGCTCACCAAGCCCGAGCGGCGACTGTTCGAGACCCGGCACGCGCTTGCCGCGTACGATGCCGTCCGGGCCGGTGTCCCGCTGCTGTTGACATGCCTAGCTGACCCAGACGCCGAGGTGGTCGGGGAGGCGATCCACGCCTTGGCCTGGTTTTCGGAGGAGATGACGTCGATCCGCCCCCGCCTGCTCGAAATCGCCTCCGACGACCAGCGCCCGGCGCAGATAGTGGGAGCGGCGCTGATCGCGTTAGGACTGGTCGGCGGTGCGTTGACGCAGCCCGTGGCGGACCTGCTCGACAGGAACCTTGCAGGTACAGATCCCGACTTGAGATGGGCGGCTGCTGTGGCGTGGGCGCAGCTGGCCGGTGAAGAGGTGCCGGAGGCGGCTGTAGCCGAGCTACGCGGATGGGCGGCGGCCATTCGCCAACAGGACACCGGGCAGACAATCTGGGAAGCGAGCCCCAGCTACGTGGCACTCGACGTGCTCGACGCCTTCGCCGCGCCGGTGGCCGCGCAGGTGCGGTCGGACGTCGTTGCGGCGGTGCTCGCCGAGCAACCCACGTCGAACTGGCACAACCATTTCAACGTGGTGCTGGGGTACGCGTTTCCGCGCATGGAGTCGGATCATGGCCGCGGCTTCGAGGAGCTGACGGCGGCGCAGCGGGCGGCGGTCGCCTGGCTCATCGATAACCCGCATGTGTTCGGCTCTTCGGGGCCTCAAGGCCCGCTCCGCCAACACGGCCTGCCGACAACTCAGGAGGCGCTACGCGCTTACGCCGGCTTGGACGGGTAACAGCCCACGCCGCCGACGTCACGATCGTGCAGGCCATCCTTGTCCTGCAAGCTGCACAGGACGCCGGCCGCGCAGGATGAAAATGGCCCAGCAGATGTTGGCTAGCCGTTGAAGCGTTCCCAGTCGAGGCGAGAGCGTAGGGGCCGCAGGGCTGAGCGTTGCCGGCTGCCGACGCTCAGCCAGATACCACTCTCGCCATAATCGGCGGCCATGACGACCAGTCCGGGAGCCACCCAATGGCGCGTCGGATCGCCGGGTACCCGCATCGGCTGCAGCGGAACGGGAACCAGATCCTCGACGAACCGATCCAGCGACTCCGGGGTGACCGTGGCGAAGCCGGTGAACGGTGAGGTGCTCACCGCTTCGTTGAGGGCGAACTGGAGCAGGAAGCCGCTGAGGCGTTCCCGCTCGCGCAGCCGCTCCGGGCCGCCGTCGTACCAAACGACCGGATCATCGTCGGTGGGGTCGATCAACGCCACCCAGACGCCCTGATTCTCGGTCGCGAGGACCACCAACGGCTCGTCGTCGAGGTACTCGACCTCGTCGAGCGGCTCGATGAAGTCCTGCCGGCCGAGGATCTCCTCGCGCCCAGCGGCGATGTCGTGGAAAGCCAGCAACGGGGTCGGAAGCTTCATAGCCGCACGGTGGGGCGCGCCCGGTGCCACCGGCACATCGGCGTACCAAGCAGTCAGGAAGGACCGCAGCGCCCGGGTCAGGTCCTGCGGCACATCGTCCAGCCAGCCGATACCGGGTAGCGGCAGCGCCGGCGTCGGCCGCACCGTGTCCAGCAGTTCGGGGGGAAGCCGCTCACGCCAGGTCAGCTTGGCGGACGTGAGGGACCCCTCTTCCCCGGTGTACGGGTCCATCCCGCGGTAGGTGCTGACGGCCTGGTAGAGCTCACCGAGAGCCAGGCAACCATCGGCCATCTTGACAAAGCCGAAAAGCGGCTGGTTGGACTTGTTCTTCGAACTTATCCACTCAGTCGCCTCGCTGGGCAAAGGCTCCCGCAGCATCAGGGTGTTCGCGTTGTCGACAGCGTTGCCATGGGGTCGGTCTCCAGCATCGACGATCACAACCAGAGCATCAGCCCCATACGCGAAAGTCACCCCATCACCATGCACAACCTCGGCGTTCGGGCCGGCAGCATCCACCGCCACCCGCTCCGGGACAACCGACCATCCCTCGATCATCGGGCGAGTATAGGAGCCCCAAATCCAATCCCTTAAGAGACGAGAGCAATCATCCGCCGGGGCGGGTACGCGCCAGCCAGGTGGCGAGCTTCTGGCTGTTGTCCTCGCCGAGCGCCGTCGTCGCTCGGGCCGCCAACTCGACCAGTTCGGTGTGCTGCGTCGCGGTGACCGTCAGCTGCGGCCGCGGGCTGCGGCGCCAAGTCGTTCGTTCGGCGTCTCGGGCGAGGCGGGTTACGTCGGCTTTGCCACGTCCGGCCAGGCGAGGATCCGGGTCGAGGGTCAGCAGAAGGGCGGCGCGCAACTCGACGTCGACACCGTTGCCGCGCAGCAGCCGGTAGCCGGCCCGACGTAACTCCACCCGGCCATCCGCGAGCAGCTCCCACGGTAAGCCCGGCGGCACGGCACCGAGTAACGGCCGCAGCGCGGCGGTCGCCTCCCGGACCACCGCCGGCGACGGATCCCGCAACAGCGGAACCAGGTCCCCGACGACGACAGCACCCAGCATGCGCAGACCCCTGACCGCTTGGGCACGGACCTTGGCCAGCGGGTGGCTCAGCAGCGGCCGCAGCAGCGGAGCATCCGCGGCCGAGCCGGTCTCGGCGAGTCCGGCGATCGCCCCCAGAAGCGGCTGCGCGGCACTGACCGCGGTCCAGTAGTGCTCCCGCGCATCAATGCCGAGGCGGCGGGCCGCGTCCCGGGCGACCGCCCGCACCAACGGCGCCTCATCGTCCAGATGCGCGGCAACGTCAGGGTCGTGGCCGACCCGGACCAGCCCCGTCAACGCCACCACCCGCACCTCGGGCCGCCTCGACCCGGCCAAGCGGCGCAGGACATCGAGCCGGCGGGTCCAGACCGCCTCACGGCAGGCCACCTCCGCCGCCCGAGCCCGAACCCCCACATCCGGGTCAGTCTCGGCGCTGGTCACATAATCGGCCAGACGCAGCCATCCCTGCGACACGGCGATGTCAAACACGAACCGCCGCTGCCGGCAGCCACCCGAGCCGAACAGCCCGCGCCACACCTCGGGCGACGACGAGAGCAACGCCGCCCGTACCTGGGTGACGGCGAAACCACCCCGCACCCGGGCATCGAGACGCAGCACCATCGGCAGCACGACTGGCAGATGAGCACCGGGATCGTCAGCGAGCAGCAACGCCAGGCCGGCACGTGCCCGATCCCGCACCGGCTTGACCCAGTCAGCGGTACGCAACACCAGGAACGGCATCACCTCCGGCCACGGCCGGGCGACCATCGCCGCGACCGCACGCTCCCGGAGCCGGCCGTCACCGTCCATGCTGGCCAATGCCGTCGCGACCGGTCCCGACGTCGCGCCCGAAAAGCGCGCCCTGACCCGCCGCACCGCAGCCTCCTGGTACGGGCCGTACCACGGTCCCTGACGCGCATGGGCGTCAAGCCGCGTCACTAACCCGGCAGCACCGGTCACCATCGCCAATGCCGACCGCGCCGCCTCCTCATCACCAGCAGCGTCGACCTCAAGCAACACCTCAACCAGATCGTTCAACGCCTCCCACCCGGCTACGGCAGCACCGTCAACCGCGCGCCGCACCGCGCCGAGCGGCCCGCCCTCCCCCAGTACCGGCCGTTGAACCCGTTTCCCCCAGATCACCCCGCCATCCTGCCCGAGCCAACAAATCCGCCCGAACCCGTTTTCCCGCAGCGACCCACCCGGCAGCACAGCCCTGAACCAGAGCGCGTGCACCAAAGCCCGCTCCACGACAAGCGGGCCTGATCATTGGCGAGGCGTAGATGGCTGGGTTCGGTAACCGACATTGGTCGCAGCTTCGTCGTCGGTCAACTCGCGGCATGCCCCCGTCGCCGCCGCCCCCTACTCGATCAACTGCGGTGCCAGATCGTGATATCGCTGCTGGCGGCAACCACGAGCGTGCGTCCGGAGGCTGAGAAGCCGGCGGCGCGAAGCTCCGAGTAGTCGGAATGGAAGATATGCCACCAGTGCGTACCGGCCGTGCCGCGATAGATGTCGCCGTTGATAGACAGCACGACGCGTTCGTTGGGCCAGTCCGGTGCGACAACATCGACGGTGCAGCCGTCCTCGGTGGTGGTGTGGAGTCCGCCGCCGAACAGCCCGGCGATCCGGATGCGCGTGCCTGCCAGCGGACCGAAACCTGGACATGCCAGACCCGTACCCCTCGGGAGGCAGAGGTCCAGATCAGGATTCCGGTCGCGGGCGATCTTCGCGCCCGTGGACGGGTCGAACAGACCTCGTCCCTCGTGTGAGACGACCATGAGGATGTCTTCGCCGCTCGCCGGATCTGCTGCGAAGCCGACGCCCAGCAGCCCGCCCACAGGTATGGACGTGTGTGGCGTGGGCAGCGCAAGCCACGGAGCAGGTGCAGGCATGACCGGGGCACCGAGGAACCGGTCACGTAGCTGCTGCTGATACTCACGCACCCCGGCTTCTCGTCTCGTCGAGTCAGTCTTCGTCTACAGCCAGCACGGCTACGAGAATCCCGCCGCCGGTGCCGGCGACAAGGGCGTCCATGGCGTGCGTGGTGGCCGGGTTCCACGAGCCCAGATCGGTGTTCGTCCACCAGCGGGTCCCATACCCGAGCAACGTGATCAGCTTCTCGAACACGTCCTGGGCCTTGTCGACCGGGTAGCGGCCCCGCACGCCATAGGCCAGCGTGCGCGAGACCATACCCACCAGGACGGCGAGCGCCCCGTCCTGATCCACCTGAGCCAGGCACACCGCCAGCTCCTCAGCATCCTGAGGCGCCTGCGGCGGACCACCGAACGATCTGGCCGAGTCGATGACACCACAGTCGGCCAGGAACGCGAACACGCCCGTGAAGAGATCCTCGCCGCCGGCGAACCCGATCAAGGTCCACAGGTGCGCGTTGCCGTAGGGTCCTGGTAGTCCGGCCAGGAGATGCTGAACCCTCGCGAGCCGCTCAGACGCGTCCAACGCCGGTCACCCCGTCGGCCCACCCTCGGGCTGGAACTCGTGGACGACCTCGATCAGCCCGACGATGTGCTGGTTGAACTCGTCGAGCTCCTCAGCGGGCACCCACAGCTCAACGATGTCGCGGCCGCCGACCTGCCGGACCGGGTAACGGGAGGCGAACACGCGGTCGACCTCGAACCGGGTGACGTAACCGACGCCGGAGGCGGGAACGTTCCAGTCCCGGGCGATCATGATCGCGTACTGCTCGTTGAGGACCGGATAGAAGATCGGCTGGTCGGGCAGCCGCGGCGGCCACGCCTTCCAGCCGGAAGCGCGCACGAGGTCGAGCTCCTCGGGGCCGGTCGGCCGCCACAGGGTCATCGTCCCGGCCACCGCCGCACTCCTTCCTGGCCGGCGCAGAGTACCGGCTGGCCCACGACGTAAACCAGCCGTTTCCGACTTCACCGTCGTACCGACCAGTCGAAGCCAAACTGCCGGACGCCTTCCGTGCTGCCGCCGGTCAGGCACTGCCGGTGGCGCACCGAAACTCGCCGAGGCGGTCACCGCACAGCCGCAGATCAGGTGACCAGCCGGGCCCACCCCCACACGGTTGAGCCAACAGATGTTGCGAGTGGCCGAGCCCCACGAGCCGCAGCATCGTTATTCATCTATATCGGCATGGGCGGATGCAACGCCGTGTGTGGGGAGGGTCCTGATGCAGTACGCGCCGGAATTGGACGGCCCCGACCTGCTCGGCTGGTGGATACGGCAGCCGAACCAGCGAGGCCGCCAGCGGGCGCGGCGCCCGACAACATCACCTCCACCCGGCATCCGCTTCGCCTTCTATGGCCGGATGTCCACCGTCGACTTTCAGGATCGGGCGTCGTCGTGTCGGTGGCAGCGCAACTACGCAGAAGATCTGGTCGCCGGCCAGGGGCGGATCGTGGCCGAGTTCTTCGACGAGGGTGTCTCCCGCAGGGTGGCCTGGCCGGACCGGCCGCAGGCGGCACGGCTGCTCGCCGCCGTGGCGGACCCGGCGCGCGGGTTCGACGCGATCGTCGTGGGCGAGTACGAACGCGCCTTCCACGGCCAGCAACTCGAACAGCTGACCCCCACCTTGCTCAGGCACGAGGTCCAGTTGTGGTTGCCGGAGACCTACGGGCCGGTGGACTTCGACAGCACCCGACAGCTGGCGCTGCTGGACCTGCTGGGCGTGCACTCCCAGCGGGAGGTGTCCCGGGCCCGACATCGCACGACCGCGGCCATGCGTGCCCAAGCCGAACTGCAGGGTCGACACCTCGGCGGCCGCCCGCCCTACGGCTACCGGCTGGTCGACGCCGGGCCTCACCCCAACCGGGCCCACGCAGCCTGGGGTCGCCGTCTGCACCGCCTGGAACCCGACCCGGTCACCGCACCCTGGGTGAGGTGGATCTTCGAGCAGCGGCTTGCTGGCTACAGCGTGGCCAGTATCGCCCGCGCCCTCAACGACGCCGGTGTTCTGTGTCCGTCCGGCGCCGACCCGGTACGCAACCGGCACCGCAGCGGCCAACAGTGGATGCTGACCACCGTCGCGGCGATCCTGGCCAACCCCCGCTACACCGGCCGCCAGGTCTGGAACCGGCAACGCACCGACCACGACGACCTCACCCCCGACGGGACCGTCGCGCGGCACCGCGAGGTCCAGCGCTGGAACGCCGCCCCGCACTGGGTCATCTCCCGCCAGATCGCTCACCCGCCGCTGGTCACCGAGGAGCAGTTCGTCGCGGCTCAGGCGATCCATACCGCGCCGACGCCAACCGATGGCACTCCTCGCCACTACCTCCTGGCCGGCCTCGTGTGCTGCGGTGTCTGCGGCCGCATCATGGACTCCCACTGGGTCCACGGCCGTCCCGGCTACCGCTGCCGCCACGGCCACACCAGCACCCGCACCAAGACGTCTGCCCAACCGAAGATCCTCTACCTCCGCGAAGACCACCTGCTCGACCGCATCCGACACGACCGCGAACTACACCGTCACCATCCCGCGCTGCGCAGCCCCGACCCGGAGAAGATCACCGCCTGCCTGCGCACCAACAACATGATCATCGTGTGTGACCACCGCGCCTGGACCATCGAATCCGAGACCGCGATCCACCCGCTCAACCGCAGGGAAGCATCCTCACCGCCACAGCAAAAATCCCCGCCCAACGGGACGGGGATCACGCAAAACACGAAGAACCATCACGCTTCGTGTGGAAATAACGTGTCCGAGGAGCTGAACACATATTTAGAGCATCCACGCTTAGCGTGGGTGTTCATGCATTCAACTTACCAGCTCACGGGACTGAGACAAAGCATCCCGCCCCAGCTCATTTGTAGGGCGGCCTTGGCAGTGCTGTGAACTCTCCACAAGGAGTCGAACCGCACTACTGGCTCGATGAACTGTAATCTATTCGCGTCGCCACAAGACCTTCGCGTTCGGCACTGAGTACAACTGGGAGTGGTACGAGGGTCTGCTCGGTGGCGCCAACTACTACGACCACGGGCGCAACCAGCCGGGTGTCGTCGAGACGGTCAGTCGCCGCGACGTCTCCACCTCCGGTCTGCCGTCCCGGTGGCAGTTCGCTGACGAGTGGTACAACCTCGTGCCGTTCCCCAGCAAGGTGCGGATCCTCGCCAAAGTCGACGAGTCCACTCTTCCCGACGGTGCGACCGGCGGCAGCGGCCACCCCGGCCACGGCCGCAACCATCCGGTGTCCTGGTGCCAGTACTACGACGGCGGTCGCTCCTGAGTCACCACACTCGAACATGCCGTTGAGGCCTGGACCGACGCGCCGATGGACGGTGACCAGTACTTCCTGACGCACGTTCTCGGCGGCATCGAGTCCGCCATGGGAAGAAGCCCGTTCTGCCGGTAGGCACCACGTCACTATCGCCGCGCTACCCCAGTTCGGCGACAGGCGATCGTCGGGACGAGCTGACGACCGGGAATCGGATTCCGCCATCTGCTACGCGAGCGGCCCCTGGATCCCGCACGCCTGCCGAAACGTCGCACTTGATGACCGGGTCTGACCTGGTGGAGCCCGCCCTGATCGCCACCATTCGCTAGCGGCCGGTCGGCGAGCCGGAGCCCTGCAAATTCACCCGCGTACGTGGGTGTCGGCGTCTGCCGCTGACCTGGTTTTGTCTCCAGCAGTCCTTTCCAGGTGGTACGAAGACGGGGGCGCGTGTGCCCCGGGAGGAGCGCGGATGGTGAGTTGGCCCGAGCGGCTGCTGCGTGAAAGGAGCATGCCGCTCAACGCCTCGTTCCTGGAGCTCTTCTTCGACCTGGCGTTCGTGCTCGCCCTCAGTCAGTTGGCCCAGCATCTGCTGCACGATCTCACGCTGGTGGGCGCGCTACGCACCGTGTTGCTGCTGACGGCTGTCTTGTGGATCTGGGTGCCCACCACCGTGTTGTCCGACTGGTTCGACCCGGACACCCCCGCCGTCCGGGCGGTGTTGATCGCCGCCACGCTGGGGAGCTTGCTGGCCGGGGCGGCGATCACCCAGGCGCTGGATGGGCGGGGCATGCTCTTCGCCGGCGCCTACGTCGCGGTCCACCTCACTCGGGGCCTGGTCACCGCCTTCACACTGCAAGGTCATCCGCGGCAACGCCGCTCGCTGAGGACCTTCAGCTGGTACAGCGTCTCTGCCGTGCCGTGGCTGGCCGGAGGATTTCTGCCGCAGTGGCGGGTGCCGCTCTGGCTGCTTGCCCTCGCCATCGACCTCACCGGCCCCCGCCTCGGCTGGCCCACCCCTGGACTGGGCCGGACCGAGCGCAAGGAACTGCGTTTCGCCGGCGAGCACCTCGCCGAGCGTTACCAGCAGATCATGATCATCGCGCTCGGCGAACTGGTCCTGGCCGCCGGCCTCACGTACACCGGCAGCAGTCTCAGCCTCTTGGAGACCGCCGCCTTCTTGCTGGTCTTTGCCACCGCCGTGCTGATCGGTCTGCTCTATGTGACGCCCGCCGGCCCGCGTTTGGGACCCGCCGTCGAGCGCAACGAAACGCCCCTGCTCGGCGTCGTCATTGGATACGTGCACCTGGTGATGATCGCCGGGCTGGTGGTCACCGCCGCCGGCGCCGAACTGAGCATCGCCCACCCCACCGACACCAACGACAAGCGGGCAGCCCTCGTCATCCTCGGCGGACCCGCGCTGTTCCTCATCGGGCGGATCCTCTTCTCACTGGCGATCCATCGGCGGCTGTCTTGGCCACGGGTGATCGCCCTGTTCCTGCTGGCTGGTGCGGCGGCTATCCTACGGCTGCCATTGCTGGCGGTCAGCGCCGTCTCCACCGCGGTGGTACTCGTGGTGGTCGTCCTGGACCACGCCGGCATCTTCTCCTACCGCCCCCGACCCAGCCGTGACTCACCTGCCTGACTACGGCCAGGTACATGGACGTCATGCTCATCGCCACCGTGCGGCGGTTCAACCGGCAGTCGTCCAGCCTGTCGACGAGACCGACGACCGGTGCCGTCGCGACCTAGGTCGCGACGGCACCGCGAGGTCGTCACCGGCTACCTCGCCTGGTCGAGTGGCTCCGTGCTGCCCGCCTCCAGTCTCGCGAGGGGAACTGGGGCGAGGTCGCTGACTTCTGCTCAGGCCGGGTTGATGTTGTGGTTGACCTGGAACATGTTCGACGGGTCATATCGGCGCTTGACGGCGACGAGCCGGTCGTACCGGTCACTGCCGTAGATGCTGCGCATCTGCTGCGGTGTGGTTCCCTCGCCTGCGGTCAGGAAGTTCGTCATGGCCTCGTCGTGCGCCCACGGGGCGAGTGCCGTCATGACCTGCGCGAGTTGCTCGATGTTTCGGGCTTGCTGGTCGGGACCACCGACCCCGAACCCCAGGACCGCCCACGGAACATCACGTCCGGCCACCGCGTTGGGGACCGCCGGCGGGCGGGCAAGCGCTCCCCCAAAGGACCGAATTTCCACCACGGTCAGCTGGGTGCCCGAGTCCGGACCGACCAGTCGCAGCAGCGCGTCGGCGGCCTCGGCGGGGAAGTCGCGCAGCGCGGTGGACCGGTCCACCCACGGCACCGGCGTCACCGGGTCCATGTGCACGGCGGCCACGGCGGCGTAGGGGAGCTCGGCGATGGTGTCGAGCACGGTCGGCGCGACGGCCCGCATCGGCGCGAGAAGCCGCTCGGCGTCTTCGGCGTCGCCTAACGAGGAGAAGCGAAGGTGGATGACGAACGTGCCCTGCAACGGCGGGGGGAGCTCCGGCATCGGTGGCAGCCGGAGGAATGACAGCGACGTGGTGGCTTCCTCGGGCAGGGTCGGTGCCCAGCGACGCCACTCGTGCAGCACCGACGCTGCCGCCTCACCCGGGAAGAAGAGACCACCGCCGTAGAAGCGGGCGACGGGGAACAGGCGGAACTCCAGCGCGGTGACCACCCCGAAGTTGCCCTTGCCTCCGCGCAGGGCCCAGAACAGCTCGGAGTCGGTGTCCTGGGTGACTCGCCGCGACTGGCCGTCGGCGGTGACCAGCTCTGCGGCCAGCACGTGGTCTGCGGCGAATCCGTAGGCACGGCCCAGAACTGGGCTCTGCCCGCCGCCTAGGTGGTAGCCGATCACGCCGACGGTGGACGACGATCCGCTCGCCGGCGCGAGCCCGAACTTCAGCGCCTTGTCGAGGACCTCCTGCCACTGCACGCCGCCCTCCACGCGGGCGGTGGCGGCATCGGCGTCGATCGTCACCCTCGCCATCCGGGACAGGGTGATCAGAACAGCGCCGTCGGCCGGACGGGCCACCTGGTGCCCAGTGGTCAACACTGCGACAGGCAGGCCCCGATCGGCGGCGAACTGCACTGCGGCCTGCACGTCGGCGACGCCGGCCGCCCCCACCACGAGCGCGGGTTGCACGGGTGCCAGCAGGTTGAAGGCGGCGCACTCCGCCGCGTAGCCGGGATTGTTCGGCAGGAGTACTGATCCGGTGACGCGAGCGGCCAGCTCGGTGGCGTCCGTCTCGAGGGATGGCACGGCTGCGGGGGGAATCTCGGCTGAAGTCATCGTCCACTCTTCTTCGTACGGGCGCTGGACTCCTCCGAGCCTGACCGCCTGGGTGCTGGGAGGCCATTGCGGTGCCTCCAAGATCGAGCGTGGGGTTAACCCCACGTTTGGATCGAGACCGCGGTCCAGCCACAAGCCGGCTGCTCGCCCTCCGCGCTGGGCGGCCCAGTCGCCGTCAGGTCGCCATCCCTGACGGAGAACCGTCATCGGGTAAGCCCCAGGGCCGACACCGAGGTGGCCGCGCAGCATCGTAGGGCTGGCTCTATTGAGCTGCCCCAGCTTCGGCAGAAACATGGACGCTGTCAGCTCGTTCGGCTGCGGCGCCGGAGGTGCCCCTGGTAGGCGTGCGAGTGATTCTCCGGGCGCAGGCCGGGCATACCGTCCTCGCATCGAGAGCAGGACCCGGACGAGCGGGCGGACAGCCGGATCACCGCAGAGAGTTCATAAGGAGAACGGCATGGCGACCATCAGAAGACGCACCTTGGGCACGACCGGTCCAGAGGTGTCGGTCATCGGTCTCGGCGCGATGGGGATGTCCGACCTGTACGGGCCGGCGGACGAGGAAGAAAGCGTCGCCACCCTGCACGCCGCTGTCGACGCCGGGATCAACCTGATCGACACCGGCGACTTCTATGGCTCGGGGCACAACGAGATGCTAATCGGGCGGACCCTGCGCGAACGCCGGCGCGAGGAGGTGGTGCTCAGCGTCAAGTTCGGCTCCCGTCGGACGCCGGACGGCGGCTTCCAGCCGGTCCCGTACGACGTCTCGCCCGCCGCGGTCAAGGACCGGCTCGCCTACTCCCTGCGCCGACTCGGCACCGACTACATTGACATTTACCGCCCATCCCGGTTGAATCCGGAGATACCGGTCGAGGACACCGTCGGAGCACTGCTGGAAATGCAGCAGGCGGGGTTCATCCGCCACATCGGGCTCTCCGAGGTCAGCGCTGAGACGATCCGCCGGGCTGCCGCGGTGGCGCCGATCAGCGACCTGCAGATCGAGTACTCGCTGCTGTCGCGTGGGCCGGAAGCGTCGATCATCCCCGCGCTGCGTGAGCTGGGCATCGGTCTGACCGCCTACGGCGTGCTGTCACGTGGTCTGCTCAGCGGGCATTGGCGTCCCGACCGGCAGCTGACCGGCAACGACTTCCGAGCGAACAGCCCCCGTTTCCAGGGCGACAACCTGGAGGCGAACCTGGGCCTCGTCGACGCCCTCAGCCGCGTCGCCGAACGGCACGGCGCGACCACCAGCCAGGTGGCGATCGCCTGGGTGGCCGCGCAGGGCGAGGACATCGTTGCGCTGGTCGGCGCGCGCCGCCGCGACCGCCTCAGCGAATCCCTGGCCGCGGCCGACCTCACGCTCGACCGCGAGACCCTCGACGAGATCGAGCAAGCCATCCCGGCCGGGTCAGCCGCCGGCGCGCGGTACGCGGCCCCGCAACTGGCCTCGCTCGACAGCGAGAAGTAGGGCAGGTGGTGGTCGCCGGCGTGGTCTTCTGCCGCCGGCGACCACCTGCGCTTCCCCGTCGGGGAGTCCCGGGGGAGACCGTGCCCACACCTGGGTGGGTGTAGTACAGCCACCTTTCGTCGGCGCGGCCGACCTATCGTTGGCACGTGCAGAAACGGAGCGAACTAGGGCAGTTCCTGCGCGCACGCCGCGCCCAGGTGTCGCCGGGCGACGTGGATCTCCCCGCGGACGGATCGCGACGGGTGCCAGGGCTGCGCCGGGCCGAGGTCGCCGCGCTGGCAGGGCTGAGCGTCGACTACTACATCCGGCTGGAGCAGGGACGCGAACGTAACCCGTCGGTCAGCGTGCTCAAGGCGCTCGGCCGCGCGCTGCGGCTCGAACCGGACGCGCGACGCTACTTGTTCGTCCTGGCCGGTGCGGCACCGAGATGCCCCGATCGGAACGGCCCGAAAGCGGTCAGCCCCAATCTGCTCGCCATGCTCCACGAGTGGACGAACCACCCGGTCCTTCTGATGGACCGATGCAACACCATCCTCGCCGCGAATCAACTCGGCACCGCGCTCGTCGCCGGACACCGGCACAGCGACAACCTGACCCGACTGACTTTCCTCGACCCCAACGCCCACAGCTACCTCCGGGACTGGGAACAGGTAGCCGCGGTGTGCGTGGCGGGCCTACGGGCGGCAGCGAGCGACGATCCAAACGACCCGGAACTCACGGCACTGGTCGGGGAGTTGAGCGTGCAGAGCGACGACTTCCGCAAGCGCTGGGCGAAGGCCGAGGTGCGGGAGAAGACATCGGAGCTTATCCTGCTGCACCATGCGCTGGTCGGCGACCTCGACCTGACGTACGAGATCCTGCGCCCCGCCGCCAATCCGGACCTGATGGTGAAGGTCTTTCGCGCCGAACCCGGTTCAGCGACGGCGGAGCGGCTGGCCGTACTGGGCAGCCTGACCGCGCAGGAGCAGGTTGGGCCAGCGCAGGTGAGCACACGCGTGGCGCGGCAGCCATGATGGGCCCGAACGGTGACCTGACTGTCGCCGCGGCAGCGAGGGCCGCCCGGTGACGACCATCGCCGAACTGCTGCCGAGCGTCCTCGACGCCGTGCCGCAGCCGGTCTGGGTGGCAGATTCGGCGGGCATCGTCGTCTACACCAACCCAGCCGCCGTCACCGCGCTCGGCTACCAGGACACCGCAGACATTCAGGGTCGCTCCAGCCACCTGCTCCTACATCCGATCCGCCGCGACGGCTCCCCGTTTCCCGCCTCGGAGTGCCTCATGCTCGCCCCGGCGCAGACCGGCGTTACCGCGCACAGCGACGACGACTGGTTCCTGCGCCGAGACGGATCGTTCTTCCCGGTCTCGTGGTGGTCGGCCCCCATCACCCTGCCCAGCGGCCGAGGCGTCGTGTGCGCCTGGTCCGACGCCACCGAACGGCGAGCGTTCGAGCACGCCGCCCGCGAGCGCGACGCGGCGCAGATCCGCGCGTCCGAGTCCCGCGCTGCCCAACGCCGCATCATCGAAAGCGTCGCCGCTGTGCATCGGCAGACGGCACGTGACCTGCACGACGGCGCGCAGCAACGGCTGGTGAACCTGCTGATCGGCCTGCGCCTGGCCCGGGAGCAGATCGCCACGACCAGCCCGCAGGCGCTCCCGCTCATCGACAATTCGGTCGCCGACGCTCAGGCGGCCATCGACGAGCTGCGGCAACTCGCCGTGGGCATCCACCCGTCGATGCTGACCGCCCGAGGGCTGGCGCCGGCCGTCGACGCCCTGGCGGCCCGCAGCCCGATTCCGACCGTCGTGTCCGGAAGGCTTGATCGCCGCCTGCCCGCCGCGGTCGAGTCGAACGTCTACTTCCTGATCTCCGAGGCGATGACGAACGCCGCGAAGCACTCGTGCGCCTCCCGCATCGAGATCACCCTCACCCTCGCCGACGACCTGGTGGTCACGGTCGCCGACGACGGAATCGGGGGCATCGATGACCGGAGGTCCGGCAGCGGACTGATCGGCCTGACCGACCGGGTGGCCGCGTTCGACGGCGACATCACGATCACCTCGCGCCGTGGAGGCGGCACGATCATCCGGGCTCGACTACCAGTGCCCGTCTGACCAGCAGATTTCGTGGGGTTGACCCCATGGACCAGGGCCGCCGGGCCGCGCGATCCTGGAAACATGGCGGTAACGGTGGTCGTCGTCGATGACGACGCGGGCTTTCGGCGAGTGGTGACGATGTTGCTCACCGCTCGCGGCCTGAGCGTCGTGGCGGAAGCGGTCGACGGCGCCTCCGGCATCGAAGCCGTACGCCGCCACGCCCCCGACGCCGTCCTGCTGGACCTGAACCTGCCCGATCGGGACGGGCTCGCGGTCGCGCGGGCACTGAGACTGGCCGACCGACCGCCGACGGTGGTGCTGGCATCGACCGACGCGTCGCCGTGGCCGCCCGAGGAATTGACCGAGGCGGGTATCCGGTCGTTCGTGGTAAAGGACCGGTTGTTCGACGCCGACTTCGACGCCCTGTTCAGCTCCTGAGGAACGTCAGCACGGCCAGCACCCTACGGTGCTGGGTCGAGTCCGCCTGCTGCAGGTCGAGCTTCTGAAAGATCCCGGTGACGTGCCGCTCAACGGCGGGCACCGTCACGAACAGTTTGCTGGCGATTCCCGCGTTCGAATGCCCTTCGGCCATCAGGGACAGCACTTCTCTCTCCCTGGGCGTCAGTCCGCCAAGCGGATCGCCGGTGCGTTTGCGCCCGACCAGACTGGCGATGACGTCAGGATCCAGGGCCGAACCACCGTTCACGACCCGCCGCACCGCGTCGCTCAGCATGTCCGGGCTGGCGATCTTCTCCTTGAGGAGGTAGCCCACCCCGGACGGATCATCACCAACGAGGTCGAGAGCGTAGCCGGCGTCGAGGAACTGGGACAACACGATCACGCCGACCAGAGGCTGGGTCGCCCGGATCCGCAACACCGCCCGCAGACCGTCGTCGGCCAGATTCGGCGGCATCTGGATGTCCGTGATCACCACGTCCGGCCGATGCTCGGCCGCGCTCCGGATCAAATCGTCAGCGTTGGCCGCCGACGCCACAACCTCGATGTTCACCCGGGCCAGCATCGACACGATGCCTTCCCGGACCAGGGGCTGATCCTCGCCGACAACGGCGCGAAGTGTGCTGTTCATCGACTCTCTATCTCAGCAATTCGGTTGCATCCCGAATGCCGGTTACCGGTCAACCGGTAACTCCGGGACCAGCGCAATTCTAACCAGCGAGGTGGCGCCGGTTCAGGCCGGCTCACCAGGGCGCTCGACCGGCGAACCCAATCCCCTCGTGGGGTTAGCCCCAGCCGCGCCCTCGGGCGGACAGTGAAAAGTCGTCGGGCGGACAGCGGCGAAAGGTTGGAGACCGCTCGACAGCCTTTCCCCGCCTTTCTCGCAAGACTTCTTGTCAGCGGCGGAGATGCCAACGAGCCTCCCCGCGAAGACAGGGAACAACCGAGCCCCAGTGCGGGGCCGACGGCAAGGAGAAGGACATGAACCAGTCGGAGAACCAGCCCGTGGTACTCGAACCGGCGGCGCAGGCGTTCGTCGAGGCGACCGCGAACCCGCCGTACCTGTTCGACCTCGGCCCGGTCGAGGGACGCACGGCCGTCGACGAGGTGCAGAGCGGCGACATCGACAAGCCGAAGGTCGACATCGAGGAAACCACCGTGCCCGGCGGCCCGAACGGCCCGGTCTCGGTGCGGATCCTGCGCCCGATCGGCGCCACCGGCCCGCTGCCGGTGATCATCTACATCCACGGCGCAGGCTGGGTGTTCGGCAACGCCCACACCCACGACCGCCTCGTCCGGGAACTTGCCGTCGGCACAGGCGCCGCTGTGGTCTTTCCGAACTACAGCCTCTCCCCCGAGGCCCGCTACCCGGTCGCCATCGAGGAGAACTACGCGGTCGCGACCTGGATCGCGGCCCACGGCGCCGAGCACGGCCTGGACGCCGCCCGTATCGCGGTCGCCGGGGACAGCGTCGGCGGGAACATGGCAGCCGCGCTGACCCTGATGGCCAAGGACCGCGGCGGCGTGGATCTGGCGCAGCAGGTGCTCTTCTACCCGGTCACCGATGCCGCGTTCGACACCACGTCGTACCAGCGGTTCGCCACCGGCTACTTCCTGCGCCGCGACGGCATGCAGTGGTTCTGGGACCAGTACACGACCGACCTCGCCGAGCGGGCGCAGATCACCGCGTCGCCGCTGCGCGCGACGGTCGAGCAGCTTTGGGGCCTGCCCCCGGCGCTGGTGATCACCGGCGAGGCCGACGTGCTGCGCGACGAGGGCGAGGCGTACGCGAACAAGCTGCGCAAGGCCGGCGTCCCGGTCACCGCCGTGCGCTACCAGGGCATCATCCACGACTTCGTGATGCTCAACGCCCTGCGCGAGACCCACGCCGCGCAGGCCGCGATCACCCAGGCGATCACCGTGCTGCGCGCCGCGCTCGGCACCGACGCCTGACCCACCTACACCCCTTCCTTCCAAGGAGTTCGAACGATGTCGCACCACCTCGATTCCCCCGCCGCCCGCCAGGACGTCCGACTGGACATCACTGACCTGTACCTCTTCCGTGGCGAGCGCGGCACGGTGTTCGTGATGAACGTGAACCACTCCATCGCCACCGCGGCCACCGGACACGAGGTCCCCGCTGGCTACCACCACGAGGCCCAGTACGAGTTCAAGATCGACACCAATGGTGACGCGGTCGAGGAGCTCAGCTACCGGTTCACCTTCGCCGAACTCGACCAGGCCGGTAACCAGACCGTGCGGCTGGTCCGACTCGACGGACCCGACGCAGCGGACCCGCACGCCCCGGGCACCCTGCTGGCCGAGGGCAGCACCGGCCGGGCCACCGAGACCACCGTCGGCCTACGGCTCTGGGCCGGCAAGGCCGGTGACCCCTTCTGGATCGAGCCCGACGTCCTACACGCCATCGGCCACGCCCTGACCGACGGCACCCGCGCCGACCTCGGCGCGTGGACCCCGGCGCAGGCCACGAACTTGTTCGCCGGACACACCGTGTACACGATCGTCCTGGAAGTCCCCGACGAGCAGCTACTCGCCGCCACCGGCCCGGACAATCGAATCCACGCCTGGGCGGTGACCAACCTGGCCACCGACGCCGGCGGCTGGCGACAGATCAACCGCGCCGGGCACCCGATGATCCACCCGCTGCTCACCCAGTACGACGAGCAGTTGGGCAACCAGCTCAACGCCACCCTCCCGGCGGACGACACCGCCAACTACGGCAAGGCCGTCGCCGCAGCGGTGGCCGGGGTCGTCGCCGCCTACGGCACCGCGCAGGACCCGCAGGCGTACGGCGCGACGGTCGCCGCCCGGCTCTTCCCCGACGTGCTGCCGTACACCATCGGCACCCCGGCGGTGTACGGCTTCGCTGGTTTCAACGGGCGGTCGCTGATCGACAACGCCCCCGACGTGATGTTCTCCCTCGCCACCAACACCGCCTTCACGATCGGCCTCACCAAGAACTCAGTCACCGCGAAGCCGACACGCCACTTCCCGTACGTGCCCCAGGTCGCCTGAACGACCGTACCGGCGCGGTGACCGGCCTCGCGTGTCGAGGCCGGTCACCGCGTTCAGATCACGACCTGCTTGGTGGTCGGCAGGCCGTCGACGATCGACTTCTGCACGTTGATCGTGTCCGCGATGACCTCGTGCGGCGTGTTCGCCATCCACTGCATCACCGAGATGTCCTCGAAGCGCGCATGCCGGAACATCTCCAGATACACCAGCGGCTCATCGCCGGTGTTCTCGATGTAGTGGCCGTATGCGAACGGGACGTAACCCACGTCACCGGCCTGGAAGTCGAACGTCCGCGCGGCGGCCTGCGACGCGAACACTCCCATCCGACCGGTCCCCGAGGTGAAGTACTGCCACTCATCGGTGGTCGGATGCCAGTGCAGCTCCCGCATCCCCCCAGGCTCGACCTCCACCAGGGCGGCCGCGGTGGTCACCGACGCGGCGAAGTTGGTCGAGTCGGTGACCCGGACCGTCCCGCCCCGGAAGCGTTGCGGGGTCTGCGCGAGCATCCGGTGCTTGAAGCTTCGCGGGATGTCGCCGGTCGGGCTGATCACCCGGTCCTGTTGCAGCGGCGGTGGGACATCGCCCGCGAAGATGTACTTTTCCCGCTCGGGCAGGTTCTCCATCTGCTCGGTCGTCCAGCCGAAGTTCTTGGCCAGGACGTGCCGAGGCGTGTGGGCGAAGAAGTCACTGAGCAGGAACGTGTTGTTCTCCGAGAATGCCCCGTCATCGAACACCAGCAGGAATTGGGCGCCGTCGGCCAACGCCTGGATGTTGTGCGGGATGCCCTGCGGAAAGAACCACAGGTCACCCTCATTCACGTCCTCGATGAAGTTGCGCCCCTCGTGGTCGACAGCGCTGATCCGGCAACTGCCGGAGAGCATGTACGCCCACTCCGACTGCTGATGCCAGTGGATCTCCCGGTACGCGCCCGGCTCCAACCCGAACTGGACACCGGCCATCTGACTGGCGATCGGCAGATCGCGGACGGTGACCTCGCGGGTCCAGCCACCCTTCTCCACCCGCGTGTGCGCCTGGGAGAACGAGAACTTGAGGTTGGGCACGAGCCGACTGTCCGTCGTGGGCGGTACCAGGAGATCGGGGTTCTGCCGCTCCAGCTCGACGTTACGGCCCGCGAAGGGCGCGGCACCCTGCTCGCCGCGCCGCGGCTGGGGATCGTTGTTCGCCATGATCGCTGTCTCCTCACTCGGGTTGGGTCGGATGGGCGCCGGGAACGGATCCGCCTCCCAGCCGTAGCCGGGACGAGATCCCCAGCAGGGCACGCACACCAGGCCAGCCGTACTGAACCGCGACCGCGACCGGAACCGCGACCGCGGTCGCCACCAGCACCAGACGGGCCCACGCCGGAACATGACCACCCGCCCCGGTGCTGGCAAACAGGACGAACATGAGCAGTACGACGCGGAGCCGGTGCAGGCCGGGAAGTTCGGTCGAGTGGGCCATGCCTTCGATGATCGGCGCCGAACACCAACCGTCGCATCACGTGATCGCGCCATTACGACAGGTCGAATACTGGACACGATTGGCAAGTCTGCGCATCCCAGCGTATTGCCGATGGGCCGCCCAGTCCTGCCGCCATGACTCGACTGGGCGCAGACGGCATCTACACGCGGGGTAGCCGCCCGCGCGACGTGCTCCGCCCGATACGTCACTAAGAGGTCCTAACAAAATGGTCTAGGGGCTTGTCCGGTGTAGACGATGATCTACAGTGTTCGGCCGTGAGGCGTGGTGAGCAGCCGCCGTGGATCGTGTCGGACGGGCTGTGGCAGCGCATCGAGCCGTTGCTGCCCAAGCCTGAGCGCAATCCTCGGCACCCGGGACGGAAGCGGATCCCGGATCGGCAGGTGCTGTGTGGGATCTTGTTCGTGCTGCACACCGGCATCCAGTGGGAGTTCCTGCCCCAGGAGTTGGGGTTCGGCTCCGGGATGACCTGCTGGCGGCGGTTGGAGGAGTGGAACCGGGCTGGGGTGTGGCAGCGGCTGCACGAGTTGCTGCTGGCAGAGCTCCAGGCGGCCGGGAAGCTGGACTGGTCCCGCGCCGTGATCGACTCCTCGCATGTACGGTCCGCTCGACGTGGCCCAAAAGTGGGCCGAGCCCGGTCGACCGCGCCCGCCCGGGCTCGAAGCACCACGTCCTGACCGAGGGCGCCGGCATCCCCCTGGCCGTGTCGTTGACCGGCGGCAACCGCCACGACGTCACCGAACTGCTCCCGCTGATCGACAAGATCCCGCCGGTCCGCGGGAGGCGTGGTCGGCCCCGCCGGCGCCCTGACCAGCTGTTCGGCGACCGCGCCTACGACCACGACAAGTACCGCAAGGCGGTAGGCGGCAAGGGCATCCGCCCGCGTATCGCCCGCCGCGGCCAGCCCCACGGCTCCGGACTCGGTGTGTTCCGGTGGGTGATCGAGCGGACGATCGCCTGGTACCACGGCATGCGACGGCTACGCATCCGGTGGGAACGCCGTGATGACATCCACGAAGCCTTCCTCACCCTCGCCACCTGCATCATCACGTACCGACACGTCGCCCGACTTTGTTAGGACCTCTAAAGCGGCAGCAGTCCCACCAGGCGATGCACGGAGTGCCAGCGTCCCGGCCCCAGGTGGACCACTGGAGCGTCGCCCGGTAGCTGTCTCGAGTGCTCCCCTGCCAGACCTGAGCGGCCGAAGAACATTGGCGCCTTCGAGGTCGAGGCGTCTCGTCGGTTGTGCTGGCCTGACTACCGGAAGCTCATCGCGGCACGCAGGCGTCCTGTGGCTGTGCGCCCTGCTCCTGGATTACGTCTCGGCGACGCTGCGCTGGCCAACAACCGGGCTGGGCCCAGGCCCCGGGTGGGAACTGGGAATCTCCGAGACACACCTCGCTGAACGCAACCGGCAGGTGGTGATCGTCGCGTTCGGCGAGATGATCCTGATCATCGGCCTGTCCTTCACGGACACCGGACCCGAGGACTTCACCCTCAGCCGCAGCGCCGTACTGCTGCTGTCGGCGGCGAGCGCGGCGTTGATGTGGCGGCTCTATATCTACCGCGCCGGAGCTCAACTGGGACCAGCGATTGCCGCCTGCAGCCAATCCGCCCCGCCTCAGCCAATGGTCCTCGTACCTGCAAATGACAATGATCGCCGGCATCATCCTGACCGCCGTCGGCTTCACCCTCATCATCGAAGCACCCGACCAAAACCCACCCCCGGGCTGTATAGCCGGAATCACCGGTGGTCCCGCTCTCTTCCTGGCCGGACGGTCCGCCTTCGAATACCTGATCTTGGGTCGGGTGACCGCACCCCGGTTGATCGGGATCATCGCTCTGGCCGGAATCTCGATCGTCGTGGTTCACCTGCCGCCAGAGATCGCCTCGGCTGCGGCGACCCTCGTCCTGGCTCTGGTTGCCGCCCTGGATACCGCCCGCAGCCATGGCCGGTCGATGGCGCCGCCCGCACCAACTCGTTGAGGCGACCTCAGTCATGCGCTCCGGACCAACCGCGCTGGCCTGTTGCGGCCCAAAGCTGGGGAAAACCCCACGCTGCGATTTGGAGTTCACGTCATGGATTGCGCAGGCCCCGGCAGGCAGTCTCGGATATGCCCTATTTCGCAATCCACATCGCCGGGGGAAAGCCATGACGACCACGCCGATCCGCACGCCTGGGCGGCCAGCAACCAGATCCGCCCTGCGGCCAATGAGCAGGGCCGAGTGGGGCCGCGTCGGCGGGATGGCCGCTGTCGTGATCGGCCTGCACGTTCTCGGCTGGGGCACATTGGCATTGCTGGTCGCACCCCAGCACTACATCGTCGGCACCCAGACTCTCGGCCTCGGTGTGGGATTCACCGCCTACACGCTCGGCATGCGGCACGCCTTCGACGCCGACCACATCTCCGCCATCGACAACACAACGCGAAAGCTCATGCACGAGGGGCAACGACCCCTGTCCGTCGGCTCCTTCTTCTCGCTCGGCCACTCCAGCGTGGTCTTCGGACTGGCACTGCTGTTGTCGCTCGGCCTGAAGAAGTTCATCGGGCCCGTACAGCAGAACAACTCCGCGCTACACCACTACACCTCACTGATCGGGACGTCGATCTCCGGCGCCTTCCTCTACCTCATCGCCATCCTGAACGCCGTGATCCTGGTCGGGATCATCAAGGCCTTCCGCGCGATGCGATCCGGCCCCTACGACGAGGCCGGACTGGAGGAGAACCTCACGAACCGGGGTCTCATGAACCGGGTGTTCGGCCGGTTCACCAGGTCCATCACCAAGACCTGGCACATGTACCCGCTGGGAGTCCTGTTCGGGCTGGGCTTCGACACCGCGACGGAGGTCGCCCTGCTGGTGCTCGCCGGCACCGCCACCGTCGCAGGGCTGCCCTGGTACACGCTGCTCTGCCTGCCAGTCCTGTTCGCGGCGGGAATGTCCCTGCTGGACACCATCGACGGCACGTTCATGAACTTCGCCTACGGCTGGGCATTCTCGAACCCGGCCCGAAAGGTCTACTACAACCTGACCGTCACCGGGCTGTCCGTGCTCGTCGCGGTGCTCATCGGCACCGCCGAGTTGCTATCGGTGCTGTCCGGGCAACTCGGCCTCTCGGGCGGGTTCTGGTCCTGGAACGCGAACCTCGACTTCAACACCCTCGGGTTCGGCGTCGTCGGCCTGTTCGTGATCACCTGGGCAGTGGCCGTGCTGATCTGGCGGTACGGACGCATCGAGCAGAGGTGGTCCCCGCAGTCGGGCCCTCGCACGGACAGCAACGGCTGACCCTCTGATGGTTACACGGTGCCTGATCGCGCGATCGAGGGCGGGTGGACGGGTGAACGGGACCGTCCACCCCGTCCACCACCCCTCGGGTCACATCTCACTGTCGAGCCTGACCATGATCGCCGCCGCGCACCGTTGCCCCGAGGCGGACCCGCCCGGCACGGCCCGCTCGATATCGTCCAGCGTGCTCCGATCCAGCATCAGGTCGACCGCGGCCAGCGATTCGACCAACCGAATCCGCCGCCGCGCGCCGACCAACGGCACGACCTGCTCGCCCTACGCCACCACCCAGGCGACCGCCACCTGGCTCGTGGTCGTCCCCAGGCGGTGCGAGATCCGTCCGAGCGCGTCCACCAGGCTCAGGTTTGCAGCCAGGTGCTCCCCCTTGGAACCGGGACTGTGGGCCCGAAAGTCCGCCCCGGTCAGCTGACGTCCGCCGACCAGTGCCCGCTGAGCAGGTTCCGCGACTGACACGACGCCGCCCAGCTCCCACCTCGTTTACCTCAGGCAGCGCGTCAACCTCGCATGCCAGGCCGGGAGTGCGGGGTTGTCAAATGCCCAGGCAGGGCGGCCGCCTCGCAGAAAATCGCAGCCGCTACGCACCCCACCAGTCGCGCTGATCATCGTCTCGCGCGCGGCAACCCGCGCAGCAGCGTCTCTCTCAACGCAACGCCACCTCGCCGGCCAGGTGCAGCGCCTTAGCCACCGATCGAAGCCCAAGCACGATTGTCGACCTGATTGACGGACGGGCGGGCCAGACCCTCTCAAGTGCGACCTCACCCACCCGTAGGTCGGTGCCGGCGCTCAACGATTCGCTGACGAGGACCCCGCTCATCTCCGGCGCCGCTGCGGCCGGGTCGCCAACCCAGCCAGCGGCGACCCGGCAGTCGGCGGCCTTTCTCGGCTCACCTCCTACCGACCGCCGCCGATGCGGGGCCTGACCCTGGTGCAGGTCAGATGCGGGTCGCGGACGAGACCATCAGGCGGACCCGAAGGATCAACACGTCCCTCGCGCGACGCAAACGTACCGAGCACCCCGTCGAAGGCCACCAGCGCAATCGGCGAACCTGCGGGGTACGCCGCGATATACCGTCAATGGCACCCAGGACGGCGTGGTCGATGTCGACTTTTCCGATCACCGCCCCACTTGCCCCGGGCTCCGCTGTACACAGGCGAACGTCAAGCCGCCCCGGAAGTTACCCGTGGCTGCTCCGCTGCCCCAAACTGCCGCCAAAGGGCGTCTGCCGCAACTGCTCAGTGGCAGCGCTCGGCGGATCAGCCACAGCCGGGAAGCCCCTCCGCTGTTGGACGCTCGGCAGCCGGCGCCACGCAAGCCCGATGGGCGGGCCGGGGTCACCGCGCGACTGGGACCACGTACGGGAAGGAGTCGGAGCGGGCGTCCTTCGTGGTGTCCGGGGTAAGCCCGGAGTTGATGCCCGTGTTGACCGCGAGCGACATCATCACCTCAGGGACATTGTCGGCCAACGTCCGCCCGTTGACCTTCGCGAAGCCGTAGTTCGCCGGCGTGCCCACCTCGTAGGACAGTACGTCCGGGTAAACCCACTTCGCCACGCTCCAGCCGTACGCCTGCGGGTCCTTGGACGTGCCGCCGGCGGCTACGGCGCCGGCGACTGCCTTAGCGATCTCTGCGCCGTCCTGCTGCAGGTCGTCGCTCGGGTGCCGAGTATTCGCCGGGTTCGAGAAGTCGGTGTCGTGGGGCCAGAAGATGGGCCACATCATCGGGTGGCCGGCGCGGTTGATCTGTCGCCAGCCACCGGCATCGGTGGCGAGCTTGGTGACAGCCCACACACCGATGGTCGTACCATCAGAGAACGCCGACTCCTCGATAACCTCCAGGACGATCGAATCGACGGTGGTGTTGACAAAGCTGTTCTTCGCCTTCTCCGGCTTCCACGTCGACCGGTCCAGCTTCGTACCCTTGGCGACCGCGCCGTTAACGGTGGCGAGTAGATCCAGATCCACGTAGAAGGGGTCGGTGATCCTCCCAGCCCACACCCGCAGACGCTGCCCGGCCGCTACTTCCTCGCCCGTGCGACCCTGGGCCACCACCAGGCCCGTTGCGGCGTCGTCCCGGGCCTCCGCGCCCGTCAGAACAGACACGGTCAGATCCTGCCCCTGGCCGTCGAACTCGCCAAAAGTGATCCGATAGGTCAATTCCTCCTTCGTCGATCCGTTGATGAGGAGCTTGAACTCGTACCGGCCCTCGTGATGGAAGCCCGGCTGAAGGTCGACGTTCGTGACCGAGCTGTTCACATCCATCACCAACACAGTCCCGCGTTCGCCGGGGAAGACATACAAGTCGTCAAGGTAGAGCTGGCCGGTCTGGGCGGCGTGCGGAGTGTCAAGGTGATGAGACATCGTCGGCTCCTGAACTTGCTGCGATAGGACAGGCCGAAGCTAACCCAAGAACTAGCAGCAAAACAGTCGTTTCACGGCATTCGTCAGCAATCGACCAGGTCGTCCAGGTCGTTGCTCCACGGTGTCGGGAGTTCCACGGCAACACGAGCCGCGCGATGGCGCCTGCGGAGACCATCCGCCCGGGTTGAAAGATCAACAGGCCGAAGGCAGTAGGCGGTGCGCCTCGGTTAGGGGTGGGTGGGGTGTTCGTGGTCGGCGTGGCTGGCCGGTTCGAGTTGGAAGGCGCTGTAGTCGACGTCGAAGTGCCCAGCCAGGCAGGTTTGCAGGCCGGTGATGACCGCACCGACGACCTCGACAGCGAAGATCACCACCGACACCAGGAGCACGCCGGCCAGGGGCTCGGCGGTGCTGCCCAGTCGCCGTCACCTGATGGCTGCGGCCGTGGTCGTGGCCCATCAGTGGGTCCCATTCACCGTGTTCGTTGCGCCGTCGGCGTCCTGCTGGCCAACCGGACTGCAAATCATGCAAACATCCACACGTTGGGGTAGACCGATCGGACCCTGGTCAAGACTTGCGAAGAATTAGTTCAGCGCTCTGTTTATTCATCTGATGATGTGCTCTCGGGTGGTGAAGAAGCTCACGCACGGACAGGTTCTGGCTCGCTTCGGTCACGCCCTGTCCGACCCGGTCCGCGCCCGGCTCCTGCTCGCGCTGCGCGAGGGTCCCGGCTATCCTGCCGACCTTGCGGACCTGCTGGGCACAAGCCGGCAGAACCTGTCCAACCACCTGGCGTGCCTGCGCGGCTGCGGCCTCGTCGTCGCCGTACCCGAGGGCCGCCGCAGCCGCTACAAGCTCGCCGACGCGCGCCTCGCGCACGCCCTTGGAGACCTGCTCGGCCTCGTCCTGGCCATCGATCCGGCCGCCTGCCCGGCCACCGAGGCCGAGGGATGCCACTGATGAACGCGCCACTTCCGCTGGTGTCAGTTGGTCCGTCACCGGCCCGCCGCTCGATCCTGATTCGGCGGGTGCGCCTGTTCGTCACGGCGACGATCACCTACAACGTCGTCGAGGCGATCGTCGCCGTCAGCGCCGGCAGGATGGCCTCCTCGACCGCGCTGATCGGCTTCGGGCTCGACTCGATCATCGAGGTGGCCTCAGCCACCTCGGTCGCCTGGCAGTCTTCCGGCCCCGACCACGAACGTCGGGAGCGCACCGCGCTGCGGATCATCGCGCTGTCGTTCTTCGCCCTCGCCGCGTACGTGTCCGTCGAATCGGTGCGTGCGCTCGTCGGCGCCGACCGTGCGGAGCACTCCACGATCGGTCTGGTCCTGGCCGCGGTGTCGCTGGCGGTGATGCCGGTGTTGTCCGCCGCGCAGCGTCGTGCGGGACGCGAACTCGGGTCGGCCTCAGCCGTCGCAGACTCCAACCAGACCCTGCTGTGCACGTACCTCTCGGCGGTGCTGCTGGTCGGGCTGGCGATAAACTCGCTGTTCGGCTGGTGGTGGGCCGACCCCGCCGCCGCGTTGGTGATCGCCGCTATCCCGGTGAAAGAAAGCCGCGAAGCTGGCGCGGCGACACGTGCTGCGCCCCCGACGCCGTCTTGCGCTCCCCCACCGCAGGCGGCGACGCCAGCGGGCGCGACGGCGAATGCTGTAACACCGATCACCGTTGAGCGGAAGCTGCGGGCGCGGGAGGTTCCTTCCGCTCGCGACACTAGCCGTCCGGCGAGCTTAGGAGCAACGGACGGGCTAGAAGAGGGTGATCCAGTATTCCCAGAAGCGGTTCAGGATCGCGATGAGGATGACCGCGTACCAGCCGCTCAGGATGAGGCTGTGGTAGGTGCCAGCAGCGGCGGCGACCCGCCGCACAGGCCCGGGAAGCGCACCAGGATGCTGGTGCAGGGTGCGCAGGGTCACGTAGTGAAAGATCGGGATGGTGAGGCCCAGACGACCATGCAGTACGGGCACAGGGCGCCGATGACATAGAGGCTCTGATAGATCAGCCAGTGCACGAAGATCACGCCGAACGTCGCGCCGGCCTGGAGTCCCCACCACAACCAGGTGGGCAATCGCGCACCGGTCAGCAAGACGACGCCGATTGTGTGACCACGGCGAAACCCGCGATGCCGATCAGGAGGTTGGGGATTCCGAACGCCTCGGCCTCAGGTGTGGTCATCACCGAGCCGCAGGACAGGATCGGATTGATGCTGCAGCTCGGCATAGTCGGGGTCGGCGAGCAGGTTGATTTTCTCGACGATGAGGATCATGGCGGCGAGCAACCCGACACCGCCACCGACAACGCAGATCCAGGCGGTGGCCCGAGACAGAAAATCCTGCTCGGGTGAGACCCACTCGGCGTGCTGGTCGACGGTGGCAGTCATTCGGCCAGCGCGGCATCGATGGCGGCGACGAGGTCGTCCTGGCCGCGCAGGTCGGTCAGTTGCCGGCCGTTGAGGAAGAACGTCGGCGTGCCCTGCACGCCGGCCGCCGCGCCGTCGGCCTTGTCCTTGGCGACCCGCGTGGCAGTCGCAGGGTTCGAGATCGCGCTGGAAGCGCGGCACGTCCAGGCCGAGGGCACGGGCGTAGCCGACGAACACCTCATTCTGGGACTGCTCCTTGTGACTCCGACTGGTCTGGTTCTCGAACAGCTGGACGTACATCTCGGAGAAACGGCCCTGGTTCGCGGCAGCCTGAGCGGTCCGGGCAGCCAGGTCGGCATTCGGATGGCCGGGGATCGGGAAGCACCTGGCCACGACGGTGATGCACTTCTGGTATGTGGCCAGGATCTGCTTGACCGCCGGGTAGGCGGCGGCGCAGGACTCGCACTCGAAGTCGAGGGACTCCACCAGCGTCACCCTGCCGTCCGCCGCGGTGGACAGCCGGTGACTGTCCTCGCGCACCAGCACCGACGATTCGATCGCGCCAGTATCGGTGGTCGCGACAGGCGGCTGGTCGGGACGATTGACGGCCAGCAGACCGCCCGGGCAGCGCAACGTCCCGGAGACCGAACCCGCCATCCCGGTCCTGCAACGCCAGGTCGCACACCTGCAGGAGCGCCTGCGCGCGGAGACTGAGCGTCACGTCAGCAACCTGCGGGCCTCGGAGAATGCCCGCAACCAGGCGGTCCGCCAGGCTAACCAGCTTGAGGTGCAGTTTCATCAGGTCAGGGAGGAACTGCTGAGGGTGCGTGGCGTCGCCGCGGAAGTCGCGACAAGCCGCGAGGAGTACGCGCGCCAGTGCGTCGCGCTGGAACTCCTCGCCGCGCCCGGCCTGCGCGCGATACCCATCATCGATTTGCCGGAGTTGCCCGCCACCCACCGGCGGATCCGCTTCGGACTCCTTGTCGCCACGATCGACGCCCAAGCCCCACCCGCCCGCCGGGCTTTGGCCCGCTACCTGTGCGTCTACGCCGAGTTCGCCGGCGTCTGCCCCACCGAGCTGGCCACCCGGGCAGACATCGCGACCGCCGTGACGATGGACATCCTCGCTGGCCGTCACGTGCCCACCACCGCTCACGCCACTCGCCTGGCCACAGTCCTTAACCGCGAGACAGAAACCCTGCGCCACCTCATCAGCGCCACCAGCAGCAGCACGGCCCTCGACGAATACTTCTGGAACATCGCCCGCGCCGTCGACACCCCAGCCGCACCGGACAGCCCGCTCGGCACCAGGGACGATGTCGGGTCGGATCCCGACAACCCTGTCACGCGTCCACACCCCGACCCAGCAACGGCGCCACTCGCCCCGATCGTCGAGCGGCTGCGCCAACTCGCAGCCGTGTACGAGCAAGGACTGGTCAGCGACGGCGAATACGCCGAGCATCGCAGCCGGATCCTCAGCGAGCTGTGAACCGCGTCGAAGTCGATGACACTCGGCCTGAAAGCTGGTTCGTAGCGCCCCAGGATCGGCGGGTGCTGGTGATCAGGCAAATCTCCCGCAGTTCCCCATACCACCGGGAACCGGTGGCGACGGATTCGGTCGTGGCCGCCGAGGTGGCGGAGGACAAGGAGTGCTACTTGCAGGCCATCAGCAAGGACGGTCCGGTCATCGCGTTTCTTTTTCGCTGCCGGCACTGCGGTACTCACCTCGCGTACTCCGACTTCTCCTGACCCCCGATCTTGCGCGGCGAGGTTCCTGGTCAGCCGGTCCGGTGATCAAAACCCCGACGCTTGCGGCGGCACGTCGTCGACGGCCAGGTCGGCGCGTACGCCGACGAACCTCACTCGGTGTCGCCACCGGCCGCGCTCGATGTCGTAGGCGACGTCGGCGTCAACTTCCACTACCACCGTGGGCTGCACACGCGTGTAGGGCAGCGGCTGCCGTCGGTCGAGTTGCACGCTCCATGCCGCAGGCAGCGGCTCGGGCTACGGATGCGCGGCGGCACGGGTCGCGGGGAGCAAGTCCGCCGATGGCCTGTCGCTCAATGGTGATGAGTCGGTGCGTCTGGGCTACTGGCAACGTCAGATGTCGGAACTGATGGAATTCCCGGTTCTAAGCGAGGCGGGCTGCGCGATGAGACGCCTGGATCGCGGCTCAGCCACACGGCGGCAAGAGGAGCGCCTGTCCGCATACGCGGTGCTCTGCGTGTGTGAGCAGCAACTGCCGCGCCGGCCAGCTCCCGAGGCCACCGACGCTCTAAAGGGGCGGGTGCGCAGGCCTCCCGCTACGGCGCGCCTCACTCGGTCCATTCTGCCCGGTCCGAGTGTCCCGCGACCCCGGCCGCCGTGCTCGCTGCGTTCCGGACAGCCGGCACGGCTATGCGCGAAGTGCTGGATTGCCGGCGCGGTGGTCGAGGGTTCGGCCGGTGGTCAGGCGGCGGGTGGTAGTACGGCCTGGATGAGGTGTGGGCCTGGTTCGGTGAGGGCGTTGGACAGTTGTTCGGTGAGTTCTTCTGCGGTGGTGGCGCGGGTGGCGGGCACGCCGAAGGACTCCGCTAGGCGCACGAAGTCGATCGGGGGATTGGTCAGGTCGAATTGGGGGTTGGTGTCTGGGTCGCTGGCGCCGGGGCGCCGGCTGTAGTAGTTCCATTCCTGGCGCAGGATGGCGTATGAGTGGTTGTCGAGTATCACGGTAGTAACGTTCAGTTGCTCACGTGCCTGAGTCCAGAGCGCGGTGGGCGTGTACATGGCGCAGCCGTCGGCGATCAGGGCCAGCACTGGACGGTCGGGGGCGGCGACGGCGGCGCCGACGGCGAGGGGCATTCCGTCGCCCATGGCGCCGCCGGTCTGCATGAGGACGTCGTGGCGGGGAGCTGCGGCGGTGGCGTGCGCGAGCGCGGTGCCCGAGCTGACGCTCTCGTCGATGACGATCGCTCGTTCGGGTAGCAGCGCGGCGACGATGTCGCACCAGCTCTGCAGGGTGAGAGGGCCGGTGGGCAGTTGCGGGCGTCGGGGTTCGGTGACGCGGGCTGTCGTGTCGGGGGCGACCAGGTCGGCTAGGGCCTGTGTCGAAGTCGGTCACAGCCACTCGTTGATTGCGGCGAGGTGGATGGTGGCCTCGTACCGGACGGCCAGCTTGTCGAATCGGGTGGCCACCGCTCGGTTGCGCTTGAGCCGGTTGATCCCGCACTCGACGGCGTGACGCTGCTGGTAGAGGTGCGGGTCGAAGGCTGGCGGTCGGCCGCCCTTGGATCCCTTGGCCCGCCGGTTCGCGTCTTGGTCGGCCTTGCTCGGGATCGTCGCGGCGATCCCTCGCCGGCGCAGGTAGGCCCGGTTGGCTTTCGAGGTGTACGCCTTGTCGGCCAGGACCCGGTTCGGTCGGGTCCTCGGTCGGCCGGTGACCAAGCGGGGGACACGGATGGCGGTCAGGACCGGGATGAACTGCGGGCTGTCACCGCGCTGCCCAGCGGTCAGCACCATCGCGAGGGGCTTCTGCCCTTGCTCGCAGCCCAGGTGAAGCTTGGTGGTCAACCCACCGCGGGAACGGCCGAGCGCATGATCGGCGGGCTCGACGCTGACTCCGCCGGGTGGTTCGGCCTGCAGATCCCCCTTTTCCTCGCCCCGGCCGCGTGCTGGTGAGCGCGGGCGCTGGTCGAGTCCACTGACACGTCCCAGGTGATCCTGCCCTCCGCATCGGCGAGAGCCTGCAACGCGGTGAGCACCTGCTTCCAGGTCCCGTCGCGCTGCCACCGCCGGAACAGGGCATACACCGCCGACCAAGACCCGTACTGCGGTGGCACATCCCGCCACGGGGCACCCACCCGGATCCGCCACCGGATCCCGTCGATCAACTGCCGCCTGGTCCATGACGACGGTCGACCTGGCCGTTTCGGCGCCGGCAGCAACGGCTCCAGCACCGCCCACTGCACGTCGGTCAGGTCGAACCGCCTCGTCACCGCTAGGGTGTCCACGAGGTCTCCGGTTTTCAGGTTCTGCTTGGTCGCTGAACCATCTACCGGAGACCTCACCCATTTTCGATCTCCGACACGCCCAGACCTTCAAGCCAGCGCAAACCTTGGCACCGACTTCGACACACGCCCTAGGCAGTGTCTCGAAGTCGGGTGCGGCGTGTCGGTGGTCGATAGATGGCGAGGTCTCCGGTAGAGGGTTCATCGACCAAGAAGAACCTGAATACCGGAGACCTCGTGGCCACCATAGCGGTGACGAGGCGGCACGACCTGACCGACGCGCAGTGGGCGGTGCTGGCGTCGCTGCTGCCTGTGGGTAAGCGGCCGGGTCGACCGTCGCAGTGGAGCAAGCGGCAGCTCATCGACGGCATCCGGTGGCGGGTGCGGGTCGGTGCGCCGTGGCGGGACGTGCCGGCGTGTTATGGCTCCTGGCAAGCGGTATACGCGTTGTTCCGGCGTTGGCAGCGGGCCGGGGTCTGGCAGCAGATCGTGACCGGATTGCAGGCCCGCGCCGACGCGGTTGGCTTGATCACCTGGGATGTCAGCGTCGATTCGACTATCGCTCGGGCCCACCAGCACGCCGCCGGCGCACGCCGGTGCCCACAGCAGCAGATCGAACCGCCCGGTGGGGTGGCGACGGAGCCCGCCGACCATGCCCTCGGGCGTTCCCGCGGCGGGTGGACCACGAAGCTGCACCTGGCCTGCGAGCAGGGCGGCAAGCCGTTGTCGATGCTGCTCACCGCGGGGCACCGCGGTGACAGCCCGCAGTTCACTGGGGTGCTGGCCGGTATCCGGGTGCCTCGGCTTGGCACCGGCCGGCCTCGCGTGCGACCAGACCGGGTGATCGCCGACCGCGCCTACACGTCCCGCGCCAACCGCGCCTACCTGCGCCGCCGGGGGATCAAGGCATGCATCCCCAGCAAGGTCGATCAGGACGCGCACCGCCGCGCCAAAGGCTCCGCAGGCGGCCGGCCACCTGCCTTCGACCCGGAGGTTTACCGGCAGCGCCACGCCGTCGAATGCGGCATCAATCGGCTCAAACGCCACCGTGGTCTGGCCACTAGGTACGACAAGCTGGCCGTCCGCTACGAAGCCACCATCCACGTCACCGCCATCAACGAATGGCTACGCGCACTTCGAGACACGACCTAAGGCCCTGTCCGCCCTGACCGGCCAACCACACCCCATGGCGGCACGCAGAGACGATTTTCAATCGAGCGCTAAGCTCCTACCGGCTGACCTTTCCCCACCGTCGAGCTGAACTACCTGCTCTCGGCGGTGCGGAGCACAATCCGCACCGCCGTGAGCGGCGCCGGCGAGCACTTCCACCAGGCGGCTGGGCTACGCCGCCCGCAGGATGGTCGGTCCTTCATCTTCGAAACGATGTCGGTTGCTATGGCGAGTATCCTGGCCGGTGGTCTCGCTACCGCTGGCGAGTACGGGATGAAGGCGGTGGGACTGATGGCTGACGGCGCGCGATTGCTCTGGCCAACGACCCGTCTGAACCATGTGGAATCTGATGCTCAGCCCCATCGACATCTTCGCTCGCAGCCCGGCGGAGCCCGCAAGTTGGGCCACAGGATTCGATCGCTCTGTTCTGACGATCCCAAGGCCACACGGCATCCCTACCTGTAGTCCCTGTGTACCTCGGCGCTGGCTACGCGTAGCCAGCCATCGGACAGGAGACGTCGTGTCAGAGCGAGCTGGAAACGGACTTCCACAGCTGACGGGTTCAGCCTTGGAAGCGGTGGGCCACCGAGGCAGTCACCTCCAGATCATCGCCTCTGCGGGCGCAGGAAAGACCGAGGTTGTGTCTCAGCGAGTCGTGGACCTCTTGGCCGAGGGCGTGGCTCCAGAAGCGATCGTCGCGTTTACCTTCACAGCTCGGGCGGCAGAGGAGCTCAAGAACCGGATCGTCCAGCGAGTCGAAGGACGCCTGGGAAAGGCAGCTCTCGACCGGTTGAACGGTCTGTTCGTCGGCACGATCCACGCCTTCTGCTTCCGCCTCCTGCAACAGCGAGTGCCTCGATACGAGACGTACGACGTGCTTGATGACAACCAGCTCACCGCCTTCCTCTCCCGAGAGGCGAACCGACTCGAGCTGCGTCAGCTCGATCCCGGGAACCGACTCTTCGCGTCGATCGCGGCGTTCCTCAAGGCGGTGGACGTGGTCGAGAACGAGCTGCTCGGCACTGATCCTTTGCCCGACCCGGTCAAGTCTGTCCTCCACAACTACTACGAGACCCTCGACCGTTACCGGCTGCTGACCTACGGCCAGCAGGTCGTTCGCGCCGTGCGGGAACTGGAGCGCCCGGCATTCGCAGCCGACATCCATGCGACCCTGCGCCACCTGATCGTCGATGAGTACCAGGCATCAACCCGGCGCAGGAACGGCTTATCGAGCTGCTAACCGGCCCGCAGGTGGAACTGTGCGTCGTCGGCGACGATCAGCAAGCCATCTACCAGTGGCGAGGCTCCGACGTCTCCAACATCGTAACGTTTCCGCAGCGCTACCCCGACATGGCAACTTTCGAGATCACCGTTAACCGTCGCAGCCGCCCTCAAATCATCGGCGCCGCCAACCGCTTCGCCGAGACAATCCCCGAACGCATTGACAAGCAGATGCTGCCCCACCGACCCTCCGCCAACAGCCCGCAGCCGGAGGTTGTGGTGTGGACGGCCGAGACGGAGACCGAAGAGGCAGGCTGGATCGTCAGCTACATCCTCGACTTGGCCGACGACGGTGTCCCACTGAGAGACATCGCCGTGCTGGTCCGGAGCAGGGCCGCGTACCCGCGCCTGGTGGAGCAGATCGCCACCTTCGGCATCCCGGTGCAACCCGGTGGCCACGCCCCGTCGATAAGGGCTGCACCTGCTCCCCGGTCGGCGTGGTCCGGTCGTTGAAAACACTGTGAAGGTGGGTGTTGGCTGGCCTGGGGCTGGCTGGCAGGGTCAGCGTCATGATCGCGGCTGGGTGTGGCTCATGAAAATGGTGGCCCCACGAGGTGCTCTCAGTGAGATCTGCCCATCCGGTCTCTGGTCGGGCGCCGGCCCTGCCTCTCTCGGTGGCTTGATCAGAAGCTTGCCCGGTCCGTTGCAGCGGATCGTGGCTCATCACAGTCCTGCCTCGAGAGCACATTCCTGGGCCGGCGCCATCACGACGTCTCCCGGGAAGGCAGTCCGCCGCAATGGCCATCGTCGCAGACCAGTACGACTTCGTCATCGGCGTGGACACCCACGCCGCCTCCCACACGCTCGCCCTGATCACCGCTGGCACCGGCGCAGTCGGGCAGCAGGCTCAGTTCCCGACCAGCCCGTCAGGGCTGCGCCGTGGCGTCGACTGGATCCAACGCCACACCCACCAGGCGCCAACGCTGATCGTCATCGACGGCGCCGGTTCCTACGGCGCCACCTTCACCGAGCAGCTTTCTGCAGCCGGCTTGACCGTCGTCGAGGCCCCCGACGTTGCGGCCACTACCCGGCGTCGCCGTGGCAAGAGCGACGTCGTGGACGCCGTCGCGATGGCCCAAGCAGTTCGCAGCCTCGACATAAACGAACTGTGCTGGCCACGGGCCGGCGGCGATCGCACAGCCCTGCGCGTCCTGACAGTGGCTCGCGAACAGATGAGCGGCGAACGCACCCGCGCGGTCAACGCGCTGACCGCGCTGCTGCGCACCGTCGACCTCGGCATCGACGCCCGCCGCGCCCTGACCACCACGACGATCGCCGCCGTCGCGGCCTGGCGCAACCGCAGCGACAACGCTACCCTGGCCGTCTGCCGCGCCGAGGCGATCCGGTTGGCGCGTCGCATCCGTGCCCTTGACGCAGAACTCGCCGCCAACCACACCGCGCTGCACGAAGCTGTCGCCGCGCAAGCGCCACAACTGCTCGCCCTGCCAGGTGTCGGCGCCGTCGTCGCCGCCACCGTTCTGCTGGCCTGGTCTCACCCTGGTCGCGTCCGCTCCGAAGCCGCGTTCGCTGCCCTGGCCGGCGCTTCACCGCTACCGGCCTCATCAGGCAATACCACCCGCTACCGGCTCAACCGCGGCGGCGACCGACGCCTCAACCGAGCGCTCTACACCGTCGCGCTGGTCCGCATGGGCCACGACCCGCGAACCCGCGACTACGTGACCCGCCGCACCCGCGAAGGACGCACCAAACGCGAGATCATGCGCAGCCTCAAGCGCTACATCAGCCGGCAACTCTTCCGGACCCTGAACGGCGTCCACTCAGCCACCAGCACCACTTGACAGCTATAGAAGCATCTCGGTGTTCATGACACCGAGGGGTTCGTTCAGGGCGTCATCGATCATGATGCGCTGGTGACGCCGACGAACCTCGACCCGCCGGCTGCCAACGGAGGACGGCCTGGCTCGAGTTGTATCGGCTCGCGCGAACCTCAGGCGGACAGTTGTGCTGGGATCGGCAGTCCAAGATGTTCTAGCAGGGAGGCCACCTTCCGGTCGAGTTCGACGCCTACAGCGTGGATCGCGTCGACGCCGAAGGAGCCCATCGCGCAACTGGGCTGCTCGATCGTCAACCGCGTACCACCGGAGTCACTGCTGATGGCGGTGCGTAGCGGCGCGTACAACATGACCGTCGGGTCGTGGCGGAACATCCGTTCGGCGATGGTGTGGTTTCCCATCAGGTACTCCACGGACTGCGCCGAGTCGCCCGCCAGGCTCATCATCGGCTGCAGGTCACCGCTGCTCCAGTAGATGAGGAAACCGTTGGGGGCGCGCTCCCGCATCAGGCTCAGTACGTCGGACCAGGGTGCACCGCGAGCCACCAACGCGTTGAACGCCGTTGGGTCGTACGGCGGGACCGCTTCCTCGTACTGCCGCCGGAAGTCCTCGAACGGGCGGTCGACGCTGATGTCGAACCGGCGGGCCTGGTAGGGGCGTTCAGCAACACGGTCCGGTCTCATCGCCTCGTCAGTTCCCCTCTGCCTGCCTCATTGCCACTCGAAGGTAGCACCCAAAATACCTTTTAGGTTTTCGTGAGGATTTCGTCCCTTATTCTACTGCTCCGGGTCCAGGCGGAGAGGGGTGGAACGTGAACGGCGCGGAAGCACTGATGCGCACGTTGGCAGACGGCGGGGTAGAAGTCGTCTTCACCAACCCCGGCACCACCGAGCTGCACCTGGTCGGCGCGCTTGACTCGGTGCCGCAGCTACGCGGGGTACTCGCTCTCTTCGAGGGTGTGGTGACCGGCGCGGCCGACGGTTATGCCCGCATCGCCGGCAAGCCGGCGGCGACGCTGCTGCACCTCGGTCCGGGGTTCGCCTACGGGCTGACGAACCTGCACAACAGCCGGCGAGCGAACTCACCGGTCGTGAACATCGTCGGCGACCACCCGACCTACCACAACGCCGTCGACCCACCCCTGGCCTCCGACATCGCCGCCCTGGGCGGCTGGCTGCGCGGTCCCGTGCGCCGCCCCGAGAACCCCGCCGGCGCAGGGACCGACGCCGCCGCGGCCCTGGCCGGCGCGGTGGAGTCACCCGGGCAGATCGCGACCGTGATCATGCCGGCGGACGTCTCGTGGTCCGACGGCGCAGCGGTAGGCGTCCCCGCCGCCCCACAGCCCGCGCCCGCAGTTGATCCCGACATCATCAACCAGGTCGCGCAGATCATCCGCAGCGGCGATACCGCCGCCCTGGTGATCGGCGGACCCGCCCTGCGCGAGGCTGGTCTCTGCGCGGCGAGCCGAATCGCCGCCGCCACAGGCGTCCGCGTCCTGCAGGAGCTCTACTCCAACCGGGTCGAACACGGAGCAGGCCTACCCACGTTCCCCCGGCTGGGCTTCTACCCCGACCAGGCCCTCGAACAACTGGCCGGGGTACACCACGTCATCACCGCGGGCGCGAAAGCGCCTGTCGCCTTCTTCGCCTACTCCGACAAACCCAGCTGCCTCGTTCCCCCAGACGCTACGACCCATGTGCTCGCCGAGGTGGGCCAAGACGCCGAGGCCGCGCTCACGCAACTAGGCGTGTGTCGAAGTCGGTGCCAAGGTTTGCGCTGGCTTGAAGGTCTGGGCGTGTCGGAGATCGAAAATGGGTGAGGTCTCCGGTAGATGGTTCAGCGACCAAGCAGAACCTGAAAACCGGAGACCTCGTGGACACCCTAGCGGTGACGAGGCGGTTCGACCTGACCGACGTGCAGTGGGCGGTGCTGGAGCCGTTGCTGCCGGCGCCGAAACGGCCAGGTCGACCGTCGTCATGGACCAGGCGGCAGTTGATCGACGGGATCCGGTGGCGGATCCGGGTGGGTGCCCCGTGGCGGGATGTGCCACCGCAGTACGGGTCTTGGTCGGCGGTGTATGCCCTGTTCCGGCGGTGGCAGCGCGACGGGACCTGGAAGCAGGTGCTCACCGCGTTGCAGGCTCTCGCCGATGCGGAGGGCAGGATCACCTGGGACGTGTCAGTGGACTCGACCAGCGCCCGCGCTCACCAGCACGCGGCCGGGGCGAGGAAAAGGGGGATCTGCAGGCCGAACCACCCGGCGGAGTCAGCGTCGAGCCCGCCGATCATGCGCTCGGCCGTTCCCGCGGTGGGTTGACCACCAAGCTTCACCTGGGCTGCGAGCAAGGGCAGAAGCCCCTCGCGATGGTGCTGACCGCTGGGCAGCGCGGTGACAGCCCGCAGTTCATCCCGGTCCTGACCGCCATCCGTGTCCCCCGCTTGGTCACCGGCCGACCGAGGACCCGACCGAACCGGGTCCTGGCCGACAAGGCGTACACCTCGAAAGCCAACCGGGCCTACCTGCGCCGGCGAGGGATCGCCGCGACGATCCCGAGCAAGGCCGACCAAGACGCGAACCGGCGGGCCAAGGGATCCAAGGGCGGCCGACCGCCAGCCTTCGACCCGCACCTCTACCAGCAGCGTCACGCCGTCGAGTGCGGGATCAACCGGCTCAAGCGCAACCGAGCGGTGGCCACCCGATTCGACAAGCTGGCCGTCCGGTACGAGGCCACCATCCACCTCGCCGCAATCAACGAGTGGCTGTGACCGACTTCGACACAGGCCCTAGCGACGTCGTGCAGATCGGCCTTGATGTAGGTGATGGTCGAGGATCCAGGACTGTCGGTGTGTCCGGCGTAGGCGCGGGCGATGCCGTAGCCAAAGTGCCGTTCCACCCAGGTCAGCGTGGTATGGCGCAGCCAGTGGGCCGAGATGCCGTGCACGGCCACCCAGGGCAGGCGCTCACCCAAGCGTTTCCACAGGTGGTCGTAGCGGCGGCTGGTGATTGGCTGCCCGTTGCGCGCGCGCAGAAGCGGATCGGTCGGCAGGACCGCGCCGCGAGCATCGGCGTGCTCCCCCAGGTGTCCGGCGAGTTCGAGGGTGATGGGCTGCCAGCGGACAGTGGATCCTTTCTCGGTGAGGCGGACGAGTCCGTTGGTCCTGTCGAGATCGACCAGCCGTAGGGCCAGGGCGCCACCACGGCGGCACGCGGTCTCGGTGTGCAGTCGCAGGATCAGCGCGTCGAGGATGACGTCGTTCCCGCTGGTGCGCGCCATCGCGTTGATCTCCTCCAACTCATATTCGGTCAACGCGCGGCGGGTGCCGGGTAAGCGTCGGGGTTTCGCGACAAGGTGCGCCGGGCTGGCGGCGGCGTCGATCAGCCCGTCGGCGATGGCACGTCGGTAGAACGCGCGGGCTGCGGCGATGACATGCTCACCGGCGTGCTGGCCGTTGCGGCTGTTGCGCCGCGACACGGCGCTGGCGATCATCGCCTGTTTCAGTACCTCGACGTCGCTGGCGGCGATGGTGTCCAAGGGCCGCTCGGGCCACGCGGCGGCCATCCGGTCCCAGTAGGTGCCGTAGGTGCGGCGTGCTCCAGGCCCGGCAGCGGCGACTACACGGGGCAGGTACTCGACGACCGTCGGCAGAACGGCAGGCGTCGCGGGGTGAGCCTGCAAATCGGTCACCGTGACGCCCAGGTGAGCCAGAACTTGGTGAGCGGCAGCGACGGCTGCGCGGTCAGCGTTCATCGCCGCCTCCCGTCAGGTGAGAGTGCAGGTCGACGAGCAGGCGTACGACGGTGCCGACGGGATGCACGACGAGCAGGTCGTGCGTGACAATCGCCACGAGCAGCACAGGTTGACCGGATGCGATGCGACACATGTGCCGGGCATTCGCCGGCAACGGTAAATCACCTCGGCTGCCGACCTGGTGGCGGCCGTCGCTGGCC
This sequence comes from Micromonospora globbae, assembly GCF_036184225.1. Lineage (NCBI taxonomy): Bacteria > Bacillati > Actinomycetota > Actinomycetes > Micromonosporales > Micromonosporaceae > Micromonospora > Micromonospora globbae. Next base: position 853,497 of record NZ_CP108084.1, on the reverse strand, counting down.
GAGCGGATGACGAGCATGTCGTGGCGCGGCTGAATGTCGATGCGGTGGCGCGGGGGCCAGTCCAGTGCACGCAGAAGGTGCTGCGCGCTCACCCGGCCACAGTGCGCCGGAAGCGCCATCCACGGCAACAGAGCGGCGCCGATGATCGCCGGAGGGAGCATCTGGGCAGGTAGAGCTGGCATCGGCATCGGGCTTGAACCCGCATGCGCGGGCAGGGCAGCAGGTATGAGTAGACCAACGAGCTGTTCTTTCGGCCGGATAGGTCGTGTCATAACCGAACGATCACAGTGAGACAGTGCTCAACGAGACACAGCGTGTCCGGGACCTCCTGCCGCCCTTCGCGCCCCTCCCATCGAGATGCCAACCAATCGCCTTCTTCTAAATGCTGAAATGATTCCAGCATAAAACGGAAAGCATTGTAGGATTGGCGCATGCTGTATCGGGCCCCGGCACTCACCGACGACGACAAGCGCGTGCTCGGCGAACTGGACACCATGCGGGACAACCTGCGGTATCAGATCGCCGAGCCGCACCGCTGGACAGGGCAACTCCGACGCACTCTGATCGCTCACGCTATCCAGGGCTCGAATTCGATCGAGGGCTACCAGGTGTCCCTGGACGACGCGGCCGCAGCCGTCGCCGGCGACGAACCGGTGGAGACGAACCCGCAGACCTGGGAAGTCATCACCGGCTACCGGGACGCACTGACCTACGTGCAACAACTCGCCCGCTCACGCGAGTTCACCTGGCAGCACATGCTGCTCAACGCGCTGCACTTCATGATGCTTCGGCATGACCTCACCAAGTGGCCGGGCCGATTCCGTCCAGGCGACATCCACATCGACGAGGCGCACACCGGCCGACGGGTCTACACCGGGCCAGACGCCGACGACGTTCCGTCGCTGATCTCCGAGCTGATCGACTGGCTGGCCGACGGCGAACCGGAGACCCCACTGCTCGTACGGGCCTCGATGGCTCACCTGAACCTGGTCAAGATCCATCCCTGGCGCGACGGAAACGGCCGAATGTCCCGCTGCCTGCACACCCTCGTGCTCGCCCGGGACGGTGTCCTCGCCCCGGAGTTCTCCTCGATCGAGGAGTGGCTCGGCGTCGGCCGGAACACCTACGCCTACTACGACGCACTCGGTGAGGTCGGGGGCCCAACCTGGCAGCCCGAGAACGACACCAGCAAGTGGATCCGATTCTGCCTGAGCGCCCACCACCAACAAGCCCAACTGGTCCGACAGCGCCTCGATCAGGCCGCGCATCTCTGGGAACTGCTCGACACCTGGGTCCGACGCGCAGGGCTACCCGAGCGGGTCGTCAGCGCCCTGTACCTCGCCGCGACCGGCGGCCGAGTACGCCGGACCCTCTATCAGCGCGACGAGAACCTCACTGACGACCAAGCAACCCGCGACCTTCGCGCCCTCGTCCGGGCGGGCATGCTCGAACAGCACGGCGAGACCCGAGGCAGGTTCTACCTCACCTCGCCGACGCTCCGCGACCTCGCCGCACCCGCGCTACGCCCCAAGGAGATCATCGACCCGTACCGACGCTGAGGCGCAGACCCGGCATGCCCACCACCGTGAATCTGCGACGTCAGGGCGCAGAAGAGACGCCATTCCCTGTCACCGAATTGGACAGATGCGGCCAATCATAGCCAGGCGGCCGCTTCCAAGATTTACAACATTTGGGTCTGAATAAGCCCAAACAGGACACCTATTCTGTCCTATTTATCGTGAATTTCCACGAAATTTGGTGTCCGAGGGGGGACTTGAACCCCCACGCCCTATACGGGCACTAGCACCTCAAGCTAGCGCGTCTGCCATTCCGCCACCCGGACTTGCCTGTCCAGCCTACCGCGCCAGCCCAGGTGTTCTCGACACCCGAGGACCGGCCCGGCGGGCCGCACGGGGAGTTACTGTACACGGCCCGGATGGATCATGCACATCGCCGTCCCCCGGGGTCGCTGGAGGCGATCTTCACCCTGGTCAGGCGCCTCCCAGCGGCAGCCGCGGCGGGTCCGGGTAGCGTCCGGGGGCGATCTACCGGCAGCATGACCATGTGTCCCATCCCTCCCCACTGGCCGCCGTTCAGCACGCGGCGCTCTCCCTGCGTACCGCGGGTGATCTGACCGCCGCCCGTCAGCTGCTGACCGAGGCCGTCGAATCCGTCCACCCGCCGTACGGGAGAGATCACCCGGAGGTGCTCAACACCGCGCACCTGCTGGCTCGGCTGCACCGGGAGGCCGACGACCCACTCGCCGCCCGGCGGGTGCTCGAGGAGGCGTACGCCGCCGCGGAGCGGAGCTGGGATCCCAGCGACCCGCTGATGCTGGCCCTCAGCTACGAGCTCGCGGGGGTCGCCGAGGAGCTGGGCAACCGGCACGAGGCCCGCCGCAACTACAGCCGCATCGCCACCGCCGGGCCCGCCGTGCTCGGCGAGGACCACCCGGCGGTACGCGCCGCGCGCCGCTACCTGGGCCAGCCGGCCGACTCCACGCCGCCCGCCCCGCACGCCGCCGCACCGGCGGACGCCGGCACGATGGCCGCCCTGGCCGGGCCGACGATGGCGTTCTCGGCGCTGCCGCCGGCCCGACCCGCCCCGGCGTCCGCCGGCGGACAGCCGCCCGTCGCGCACCCGCCCGGGGCCGTGCCGCCCCCGCCACCGGCCCCCGCCGCGTCCGGCGCTCCCGTGCCGCCTCCGCCCGCGTCGCCCTGGGCTCCGCAGCCGACCGCGGCTCCCGCCACGCCGCCGTCGGGTAGCGTCCCGGCGCCGCCGCCAGCTCCCCCGGTCGCCCCGACTCCCCCGGGCACGCCGGCCGCGAACCCCGTGCCACCGCCCCCGTCGCCCTGGGCGCCACGGCCGGGCGGCTCCCCCGCCGCTCCGGCGGCACGACCCGGTTCCGCCGCCCCGGTGCCGCCACCGCCGCAGTCGCCCTGGGCACCACCCACCGCGCCGGCAGGGTCACCGCCGCGGGTTTCACCTCCTCCCCCGGGCGCGCCCGCGATGTCGCAGGTCGCGCCACCCCTACCGCCGGCGCCGCCCGCGCCTCCGCACCAGGGCCCGGCCGCCCCGCAGGCCACCCCGGCCGTCCAGCCCGCGGCCCCGGGGGTACGTGTCGCGCCGCCACCGCCGGCTCCCGCGGCACCGGTCTCCGGCCCGACGGCACCCGTGCCGCCGCCGGTACCTCCCGCCGTGGCGCCGCCGCCTCCGGCCTCCGGGCCACCGGCGCGCTCCGTACCCCCGCCGCCGGCGCCATCCGGCCCGCCACTGGCGGCTCCACCGGCTTCGGCCTCCGGACCGCCGGTCCCGCCCGTGCCGACGCCACCGGCCGGTAACCTGCCGCCGCCGGCGGCGCCCGCCCCGGGCATGGTTCCGCAGCAGGCACCCACCCGGGCGCCGGGAGGCGACGATCGTCCGCCGTCCACGCCGCCGGAGATGGCGACGCAGCCGACTCCGGTCAGCCCGGCCACCCCACCGGTCAGCCCCGCCACCCCACCGGCCGCGCCGGGGTGGGACCGGCCGACGATCCAGGTTCGGCAGATCGAGCCGCTGCTGGCGGACGAGATCGCACGCGCCCGGACCGGCCAGCGCCAACGGGACCAGGAGCCCGGGCCGGGCGGTCCCGGCATGCCCGGACCCGCCGCGGGCCCGGCTCCGCAGGTCGGCGCGCCCTCGCAGGTCGGCCCGGCGCCGGGATCGGCTCCGGCCACCGCGCCCACGGCCGACCACGCCGCCGGCGGCATCCTCCGGCGCCCTGCGGAGGCGGCTCCGCCGGTCCAGCCCGTGAGCCCACCAGCCGCGCCGAGCGGCCCAGCCTCGTCGATGCCGGCACCACCGCCCGGGCACGCGAGCGCACCGCCCCCGCCGAACGCCCCGACGTCGGCATCCCCCGGGCACCCGAGCCCACCGACCGCGCAGACCGCCGCGATGCCGACGCCTCCTGGACACGTGAGCGCACCACCCCCGCCGAACGCCCCGATGCCCGCACCCTCCGGGCACCCGAGCCCACCGGCACCGGGTGTCCCGGCGTCGGCACCGGCCCGGCCGGCACCGCAGCACGGGCACGTGAGTCCGCCGCCCGCGCCGAACGCCCCGGCGTCCGCCCAGCCGGCACCGCACCAGCAGGCACCGCACCAGCAGGCAGCCGGCCTCCGTCCGGCCGGCGCCTCCGGCCACCCGCAGCCGGTGCCGCCGCCGATCCCCCCGCAGGTGCCGCCGCCGGTCGCCGCACCACCGGTCAGTGGACACCCGGTCGGCGGACCACAGGGCTACGCGCCGCCGGTGAGCGCACCACCGGGCTACGCGCCGCCGGTCAGCGCACCGCCGGTCAGCGCACCGCCCGTCAGCGCACCACCCGGCTACGCGCCGCCGGTCAGCGCGCCACCCACGAGCGCGCCGCCCGGACTCACACCGCCGGTCAGCGGACCGCCCGGCTACACGTCACCCGTCAGCGCGCCGCCCGGGTTCATGCCGCCGGTCAGCGGCGCGCCGGTGAGCGCCCCGCCGGTGCCACCGTGGGGTCTGACGGCACCACCGTGGAGCACCACGGCGCCACCCCAGCCCCTGCCCACCACCGGGGAGTCCGACCCTGAATCCGCGGGGCCGGCGGACATGGCCGAACCGCCGGCCCCGGGAACGACGCCACATCCCGAGGACAGCCCGGAGCACGGGGATCCCGCCACGCGGGCGCCGGACGGACCGGCGTACCCGGGGCCGGCCGACCCCGCCGACCGGGCCGACCACCGGCCGGAGGCGCCGGGCGCCGTGCCGGGCGCGGCCGACCCGCAGCCCGGGTACGGTCCGACGGCGCAGCCGGCAGCGTCGCAGGCACCGACCGGTACGGGAGGCGTGGCGTACGAGGCGACCCCTGTCCCGGGTCACCCGGCGTACCAGGTGTCGGTGCCGCCCGCGTACCCCGTCGACGAGCCGGAGCCGCGCGGCCGCGGGCGGGGCGCGGTGGCCGTCGCGGTGACCGCCGCCATCGTCGCGGTCGCCGCGGCGGCCGGGGTGGGCGCGCTGGTGCTGGGACGGGACGCCGAACCGCCGCAGGGCGCGCCGTCACCGACGCCGGCGGCCCCCACCGCGAGCGGGCCGCCCCCCGGTGACCTGCGGCTGCGCGACGACCTGACCACGATCACGCTGACGTGGACGGACCCGTCCGGCGGGGTGGTGCCGTTCATGGTGGCCGGTGGCCGGGCTGGGCAGTCCCTGGGCGTGATGGCCAGTGTGGACCCGGGCAGCACCAGTTACACGGTCAACGGGTTGAACTCCCGGGTGGACTACTGCTTCACCGTGCTCGCCGTCTGGTCGACGGACACGTTCGCCACGTCGGGGCAGGTGTGCACGGAACGCGAGGGGCGTACGCCGTCGAGCTGACCTGGGACGATCCACCCGCACGCTGAGTGTCCACAGGGAGACGGTGCGGGTTCCCGCCGTCGTGACCGGGCCCATATGATGGCACCCGGCTCAGGGGAGGGGTCGCCGGCAGGGGGCGCCACCTGGCACGACGACACGGGAGGCAGCCGGTAGTGGCCACCATCGACGACGCCGTGGACACCGGGTCCGGTCCCGTCCGCCGCCGGTCCCGGCTGCGGGGTGGGATCGTCACCATCGCCACCGTGGCCGCGTTGCTCGCCGCGATGGGGTTGACCGTCCTGGGGCTCGGCGCCGCCGACAACGCGGTCGCGAACTACGACGCGAGTTCCTGGCTGTGGAGCGCGGCGCGCAGCGAGCTGGCCCGGGTCAACGGGGTCACGGCGCGGGTCGACACGCGCACCGAGGTGCCCGCGGCCCGCCGGCACCCGATGCAGGTCACCCAGACCGACCGGCTGCTGCTCCTGCGCGACCTGAACACCGGGCAGGTCAGCTCACTGGACCTGGCCACCCTCCAGATCACGGCCACCACCCGGACGACGCCCGGGCTGGGGGTCAACGTCGCGCTGCACGAGGACGCGGCCTTCGTCGTGGACGCCGTGCAGGGCGTCGTCCGGCAGCTCGACCCGCGGTCGCTCGCACCGGTGGGCGAGCCCATCCGCTACCCCCCGGGCATCACGGGCGGCTCGTTCGACGGTGAGGGTCGCCTGTGGATCGCGGTGCCCAGCGAGGGCACCGTCTCGGCGATCACCGCCGCGCCGCTGCCGGAGACGCCGGCGTCGGCACCCGCCGGGGGCGGGCTCAGCCCGAAGCAGGTCGAGACGTACGACGTGGCCGAACCCGCCCACGAGCTGGTCGTCTCCACCCTGGACGACGGCGTCGCGGTGCTCGACCGCACCGCCGCCGCCCTGGTCACGGTGCAGCGGGGCACGGTGACGCCGACGAAGCTCGCCATGGCCGCGCGGGGCGCGCTGCCGACGCGGACGACCGGGCCGAGGGTGCCGGTGACCGTGCCCGGCGAGCGGCGGGTGCACGTGGTCGGCGCGAAGGGCGGTGACGTCAGCACGTTCACCGTGCCGGGCAGCGGCGACCAGCTCAGCCCGGCGGTCGCCTGGGCGGACCGGTTCTACTGCGCCGACGAGGCGACCGGCACGATCTACGCGTTCGACGCCACGGGTCAGCTGGTCGACACCATCCGCGGCCGGGCGACCGGCCCGCTGGAGCTGGAGGTGCGGGAGAACCACCTGTTCATCAACGCTCCCGACACGTCGACCGCCCGCGTGGTCGACGACAAGCACCAGGTCCGCGAGGTCGACAAGTACGCCAACGACGTCCTCGGCGGCGACCCGCCGCCCGCTCCCCCGCCGCCGCCCCCGCCGAAGAAGCCGAAGGTGGGCAAGCCGGGCGCGCCGCGCGGTGTCACCGCGGCGGCGGGCGACGCGCTGGCCCGGGTGAGCTGGCGCCCGGCGCCGGCCAACGGCGCGGAGATCATCCGGTACGTGGTGGAGGGCGCCGGCCAGCGGCACGAGGTGGGCGCCAACCAGCGGTCCGTGGAGATCAAGGGCCTGACCAACGGCGAGACGTACCGGTTCGAGGTGCACGCGGTCAACGCCAAGGGCGCGGGCCCGTCCCGGACCAGCAACCCGGTCACGCCGACGGCCGCGGTCCCGGACCCGCCGGCGAGCGTGACCGCCGAGGAGCGGCCGGACGGCACCGTCCTGGTCCGCTGGCCGGAGGCGAACGGGCAGGGCAACACGATCGCGAGGTACGCGGTCACGGCGTCCTCCGCGGGCGCCAACGCCCCGGTCGGCGAGTCGACGAAGACGGAGCTGGTGGTGCCGGCGGGCGAGTTGGAGTACGGCACGCAGTACGCGTTCACCGTGGTCTCGGTCAACGACAAGGGCGCGGCCTCGGCGGCGTCGCCGGTCAGCAACACCGTGGTGCCGTACGCGGCGCCGGGGCGTCCGGCGGACCTGCGGGCGAGCACGGTGCCCGACCAGCCCGGCACCGTCTCGGTGCAGTGGGCGCCGGCCGAGCCCAACGGCCGTCCCGTGACGAGGTACGTGGTGGACGTGGCCGGGCGCACCAGCGAGGTGACCGACACCCGGGCGACGGTGAGCGGGCTGGGCAACGGCCAGAACGTCACCGTGAAGGTGAAGGCGGTCAACGAGGCCGGGCCGGGTGCCGAGGCGACCGCCACCGCGCGCACGGTCGCCGAGCCGCGGGTCACGGTGACCGGCTCGTCGGCGACGGCCACCTCGGCGACGGTGTCGTTCACCGTGGACGCCGGCGGCGGCAAGGCGACCTGCACGCTGAGCACGCCGGGTGAGCCGGCGAAGTCGGGCGGCTGCTCCAGCATCACGATGAGCGGCCTGACGCCCGGCACGACGTACACGTTCACCGTGACGGCCAGCAACGCGGCCGGCTCGGGCACGGCCACCCGCGCGCAGAGCACCGACGCGATGTACGGGATCGCCACCTGCAACAACGGCCCCGACGGCGACCAACGCACCTACTGCGACAAGGACCGGGACGGCCGCAACGGCAACGAGATCTTCAAGGTCACCCGGCAGGACAACGACCAGCAGGTCGGGTGGGCGGAGCCGGGCACCCGGCTGAAGGCGTACTGCAAGAAGCGGGGCGACAACGTCGACGCGTGGATCTACAACAACCAGAAGCAGAGCACCTGGTGGGTGCAGGTCGAGTACGAGGGGAAGAACTACATCCCCTGGGCCTGGCTCAACCTGGAGGGCGGCGACGACATCAACGTCCTGCCCACCTGCTGACCCGCCCAGGCAAGGAGCACCACGCACGTGAACACCCGTGAGCCGCTCACCCAGCCGGAGGTGCAGGGCTTCGCCGCCCTCGCCGCCCGGCTCGCCGAGAACGTCAACGCGGTCGTGCTGGGCAAACCGCAGGTGGTCCGGCTGGCGCTCACCGCCCTGTTCGCCCAGGGGCACGTGCTGCTGGAGGACGTGCCGGGGGTGGGTAAGACCACGCTGGCCCGGGCGATCGCCGCCACGGTGAAGGGCCAGTGGCGGCGGATCCAGTTCACGCCGGACCTGCTCCCCTCGGACGTGTCCGGGGTGACCATCTTCAACCAGGCCACGCGCGGCTTCGAGTTCCACCCGGGCCCGGTGTTCGCCAACATCGTCATCGCCGACGAGATCAACCGGGCGTCACCGAAGACGCAGTCGGCGCTGCTGGAGGTGATGGAGGAGCGCACGGTCACCGTGGACGGTGTGCGGCACCCGGTGCCGCAGCCGTTCCTCGTGGTGGCCACCCAGAACCCGGTGGAGATGGACGGCACCTACCGGCTGCCGGAGGCGCAGCTCGACCGGTTCCTGGTGAAGCTCTCCGTCGGCTACCCGGACGAGGCGGTCGAGGTGGAGGTGCTGCGCGGGGCGACCGTCCGCTCGCCGGAGGCGCTGTCGGCGGTGACCGACACGGCCACCGTCGGGGAGATGGTCCGCATGGCCCGCCGGGTCCACATCGCCGAGCCGCTCTACGCCTACGCGGTGCGGCTCGCCGCGGCCACCCGCAACCACCCGCAGGTCCGGGTCGGTGTGAGCCCGCGTGGCGTGATCGCGCTGACCCGCGCGGCGTGCGCGTACGCGCTGATCGACGGCCGGGGCTGGATCATGCCGGAGGATCTGAAGGCCCTCGCCGAGCCGGTGTTCGCCCACCGGCTGCTGCTCACCCCGGACGCCCAGGTGCGGGGCGTGACCGCGGCCGAGGTGCTGCGGGAAGCGGTCGCCTCGGTGCCGGTGCCGCTCCCCTCGGGCCAGCCGGCCCCGGTGCAGGGGTGACCGGCCGCACCGGAATGGGGATCACCGCCCGGGGCGTCGGGCTGCTCGTCGCCGCCGTCGTGCTGGTCGGCACCGGCGTCCGCTTCGCGTACCCGGAGCTGACGCTGCTGGGCGTGGCGGCCGGCACGGCGGTCGGCTACGCCGCCCTGGTCGCGGCGTGGCGGCCCCGCCTCACGGTCACCCGCCTCGCCGACCCGGACCGGGTGGCGCGCGGGGAGCCGGCCAGCATGACGCTGACCGTCCGCAACACCGGGCGGCTGCGGGCGGCGAACCTGCTCGCCGAGGACCGCTGCGGCGATCAGGCCGTGCCCGTGCCGCTGCTGCGGCTGCGACCGGGCCGGGACACCACCGTCCGGTACGACGTGCCGACCGTCCGCCGCGGCGTGGTGCGGGTCGGTCCGCTGCGGGTGACCCGCCGCGACCCGCTGGGGCTGGTGGCGTTGGCCCGCGCGTACGGGCCGACGGTGCCGGTCTGGGTGCACCCGCGCGTGCATCCGCTCGCCGCGGTGCCGACCGGGGCCGGGCGCAGCCTCGACGGCCGGGTCGACGCCGTGCCGCACGGGTCGATCACGTTCGACTCGTTGCGGGAGTACGTCGTGGGCGACGAGCTGCGCCGGGTGCACTGGCGCACCAGCGCCCGCGTGGGCGAACTCATGGTGCGGGAGAACGTGGACACCAGCCTGCCCCGGATCGTGGTGCTGCTGGACAACCGGGCCGCCGCCCACCCCGACGGCAGCGGCGGGACGGCCCCGTCGTTCGAGGCCGCGTGCGAGGCCGCCGCCTCCGTCGTGACCGCGGCCCACCGGGCGGACCTGCCCGTCACCCTCCTGCTCGTGGCACCCTCGGCCGGGGCGACCGACCGGCCGCCGCCCGAGGTCGCCGGTCCCGAGGTCGACGAGGAAGTTCGCGCGGGCCGGCTCGCCCGCCGGTGGTCGGGGTGGCGTGCCGGCCGCCGCCGGGACACGGGCGGCGCGTCCGCCGGTGACTCCCCCGCCGGGCCGCTGGACCGGCTCGCGGAGGCCCACCTCGTCGCGGCCCGCTCGGCCGCCGACCCGGGCGACCCGCTGCGCGCGACCGCGACCCGGCTGCGCCGGGACCGGTTCGGCGACACGCTGGTCTTCCTCACCGGTCCGGGCGGCCGGGGCGACCTCGGGCACGTCGGGGCGCTGCGCGGCACGTACCCCTCGGTGGTGGTCGCGGTGTTCGGCGCGGCCGAGCCGACGCCGCCCGGCGCGGCCGGCCTGGTGGTCATCGACGCGGCCGACGGGGCCGGGTTCGCCGCCGAGTGGGACGGGGTCAGGCGGTGGTGACCGTGCGCGAGGGACGACCGCCGGCCGAGCCGGACAGCGCGGCGGCCGGGCGCGGGCGTGTCGCCGGCGTGCTGCGGGCGGCGGCCGTGCCGCTGGCGCTGGTGGTGATGACGGCGCTGGCCGGGGTGGTGCTCGGTAGGGTGTACGCCGGTCCGCTGCTGCCCCGGCTCGTGGCGGGCGCCGCGGTCGGCTCGGTGCTGGTGAGCCTGGCCGCCCGGCGGCTGCCGTCCTGGCTGGTCGCCCCGGTCTCGGTGCTGGCGCTGGCGGGTTGGACGGCGTGGTCGCTGCGGCTGGCCGCCGCGCACGCCGACGTGCCGGGCACGCTGGCCGGGGTGGCCGCGGACGCCGCGCGCAACGGCATCCCCCGGCTGCTCACGGCGATGATCCCGGTGGAGCCCGCCCCGGACACCGTGCTGGTTCCGGTGGTCGCCGCCTGGCTGGCCGGGTTGACGGCCGCCGAGGTGGCGCTGCGGGCCGGCCGGGTGCTGGCCGGCTACCTGCCACCGGTGCTGCTGTACGCGGGCGCGCTCTACGTGGTGGGCCCGAACGCGGAGCCGGCGCTCTGGCCCACGGTGGTCTTCGTGGCCGTCGCGGTCGCCGGGCTGGCGGCGACCGCCCGCCCCGCCCGGGATCCGGCCGACCCGGTCGCCGGGCTCGCGCCGGGCGTGCGCGCGGCCGTCCGGGTGCGGCTGGCCGCCGGCGCGGCGTTCGGGATGGCCGTCGTGGTCGGCCTGGTTGCCGTCGTCGGGCCGGCCGTCGTGGCACGGGTGGACGGCCGGCCCGTCGACCCGCGCCGGTACGTCGAGCCGCCGCAGGTGGAGACGCTGGACGAGAACCCGCTGATCCGGATCTCGGGATGGGCCCTGCACCCCGAGCAGAAGCTGCTGGAGGTGCGCACCGACCGGCCCGGCGCCGGCCCGTCAACGGGCGACGTACCGGCGCGGGGACCCGTCGACGGCGACGGACCGGTCGACGGCGACGGCGCGGCGACCGGCGGCCCACCGGCCCGCGAACCGCTGCGGATCCGGCTGGCGGTGCTCAGCGACTACGACGGGGTCACCTGGCGGGTCGGCGCCACGTACCGCAACGCGGGGCGGATCCTGCCGGCCGCCGTCCCGTCGCCGGGCAGCAGCGTCGAGACCGTGCGCCAGGAGATCACCGTCGCCGAGCTGACCGGGCGGCTGCTGCCCGCCGTGGCCACGCCGCGCGAGGTCAGCGGCGCCCGGGTGGCGTACGACCGGGAGACCGGGACGCTGATCCGGCCCGAGGGGTTGGCGCCGGGGCTGCGGTACACGGTCGTCTCGGAGCGGGAGCACGTCGACTCGAACCTGCTCACCACGGCGAACGTGCCGGCCGGGGACTCGGTGGCCCGCGTGCTGCGGGTGGCCGACGGTGCGCCCGAGCCCCTGCAGCGGCTGGCCGCCCAGCTGGCCGAGGAGAACGGCGCCCCGTACGCCCGGGCCGCGGCCATCGAACAGTTCCTCGCCGAGCACTACCGGCTGGTGGCGGACGCGCCGAGCGGGCACGCGTACCCGAACCTGGCGTTCTTCCTCTTCGGTCCCCGCAACGGCGGCGGGCAGCGCGGCACGTCGGAGCAGTTCGCCGCCGCGTTCGCCGTCCTCGGCCGGCTGACCGGCCTGCCGACCCGCGTGGTGGTCGGCTTCGAGTCCACGGGGGACGGTCCGGTGACCGCCGGGGACGCGTTCGCCTGGCCGGAGGTGCTCTTCGACGGGCTGGGTTGGGTGCCCTTCCACCCGCTGCCCCGGCCCGACCAGGAGCCGCGGCCGGTGGAGGAGGACTTCCGCCCGGCGCCGGACGACCCGCCGCCGTCGGAGGCGCCCGAGCCCACCCTCGAACCGACCGCGTCGCCCGAGCCGGAGGCGGCGGCCGGGCCGGCCGACGCGGGCGGGCTGTCCACCCCGGTGCTGGTGGGCGGCGGCACCGGTGGACTGCTGCTGCTGGTCGGTGCGGTGCTGCTCACCCTGCTGTCGATGCGCCGCGCGCTGACCCGTGCCCGACTCGATCGGGGCGACCCCGCCCAGCGCATCGCCGGCGCCTGGCGGGAGGTCACCGACGCGCTCCGGCTGGCCGGTCATCCCGTCGGCCCCGACCTGGCCGCCACCGAGGTGGCCGCGCGCGCCCGCCGCGCCGTCCTGTCCACCGGCCGCGACGCGGCCACCATCGGCCGGGCCGCCCGCGCCCGCCGCGCCGTGCCGTCCACCGGCCACGACCTGGCCACCACCGACCCGGCCGCCGGCGCCGTCGGGCAGGGCGCACCGGGGACGACCACCGCCGCCGTCCCGGACCCGGGCGACGCACCCAGCCCCGCCGACGCCGGCGCGGGCGTGGAGGAGCTGGCCGACCTGCTCAACCAGGTCGCGTTCGCCCCCGGCACCGCCACCGGAGAGCAGGCCGCGCGGGCCGCCGTCGTCGCCCGGTCCTACGTGGACGCCCTGCGCGCCACCCGCTCCCGGATCCGCCGCCTGCTGTGGCCGGTCCATCCCGGCCCGCTGCGGTGGCGCCGCTGACCGGCGCCGTCAGCCGGGCGGCGGGGCACGAGCACCGCCGTGGCCGCCGTGGCGGCGCCCGCGAGGGCGATCGCCGCGTGGACGGTCGTCGCCTGCGCCAGCCCCCCGAAGAGCGCCGGCCCGAGCCCCTGGAACGTCATGAGCCCGGTCGACAGCAGACCGAACGCCTGCCCGCGGACCCGCCCGGGCACCGCGTCGAGGAACGGGCGCTGCACCCCGAGCGAGTAGGCGAAGCCGACCCCGCTGGTGGCCATGGCCGCGGCACAGGCCAGCAGCGGCGGGTCGAGTGCGAGGAGGACCGGCGGCACGCCAAGCACGAGGATCAGCGGCGCCACGAGGCGCCGGCGTACGGCGGGGCGGACCAGCCGGCCGACGACGAACTGGCCGGCCAGCATGCCCAGCGGCGAGCACGCCAGCAGCGCGCCGAACGCCGCCGGCGGGAACCCGCGCTCCCCCGCGTACGCGACGAGCAGCGCCTCCGCCCCGACCACGAACGCGCACGGCAGCCACTGGACGAGCAGCAGCCGGCGTACCACCGGGTCGGACAGGAGGCCCGCGACGGTCGACCAGCTCTGGCGTACGGCCGAGACGCCGGCGGCCGGCGGCGCCGGCAGGTCCGGGAGGCCCCGGCGCACGAGCAGCGCCGCGCCGAGGTGGCAGGCGGCGCAGACGAACAGCGCGTGCCGGGCGCCGAGCGTGGCGACCGCGACACCGCCGCACGCGAGACCGAGCAGTTGGGCGCCGCCGGCCGCCATGCCGATCAGCGAGCGGCCGAGCACGAACGCGTCGCCGGTCAGCACGTCGGCGACGACCCGGTTGGCCGCGCCGCCGAACACGGGTGTGCCCGCCGCGACGACCGCGACCACCGTGAGGCACAGCCACGCGGGCAGCGGCAGCGCCGCCAGCGCGACGGCGGCCGCGCACTCGGCCAGGTAGCCCGCCACGATCAGCGGCCGGGCCCGCACCCGGTCGGCGAGCGACCCGAGCAGCAGCCCGCCCACCACCTGGGGCAGGAACCCGACGCCGTACGTGAGCGCGGCCAGCCACGCCGACCCGCTGGCGGTGAACACGAGGACCGACAACGCCACGATCCGCAGCATGTCCGCCGCGACCGCGACCACGCGGCTGACGAACACCACCCGGAACGCGGGCACCGCCCACACGTCGCGGTAGGCCGCGGGAGCTTCCACCGTCGCCATGCCGGAAGCCTGCGGCGGGAGGGAACGGGCACGCCAACGTTACGGGTACGGCCGTAACATCGGGCCGTGCTCCGCTACCTCGTCGGCGCGGACGACCTGCTGCACAGCCGGTTCGCGCTGTCGCCGGGCTTCGAACTCGCCAGCCTGCTGCGCGTCCTCGACCGGATCGACCGCGGACGACCAGAGCAGCCCGTCGCCCGGCTGCGGCCCGCCTTCGAGCGGCTGCGCCGGACCGATCCGGCCGTACGCGCGCTGCTGGCGCTGCACCACTCGCGCGGCGGCGCCGGCTTCGTGGCGCCACCCCCGACCCGCGGCGCCCTCCAGACCATCGACGACGACCTCGCCGCCGTCCGCGCGGCACCGCTGGACGTGGCGCGGTCGGAGATCGCGGCGAGCCTCGCCGCCCGGCCGCCCGCCGACCCGTCGGTGCGGGAGATCCTCGACGTGCCCGACGTGACCGCCCGCCTCGCCGAGGCACTGCGGCGCGCGTGGGACGCCCTGCTCGCTCCCGACTGGCCGCACCTCCGGGCGATCTGCGAACGCGACATCGTCTACCGCTCCGGCCTGCTGGCCCGGCACGGCTGGGCGGCGGCGCTCGACGGCCTCCACCGGAGGGTCCGCTGGCACGACGGCGCCATCGAGGTGACCCGGATGCGCGACACCACCGTGACGGCCGGCGGCACCGGAATGACCTTCATCCCGTCGGTCTTCGTCTGGCCCGGCCTCGCCGCGCACACCGACGACCCGTGGCCGCGCTGCATCATCTACCCGGCCCGGGGCATCGCCGAATGGTGGACGGGGAATCCCGCCCGACCGTCGGCCGCGCTGGAGGAGCTCATCGGCCGGTCCCGGGCCCGCATCCTGGTCGCCCTCCGCGAACCGGCGAGCACCACCCAGCTCGCCCGGTCGATCGGCGTGCCGACCGGCTCGGTCGGCGACCACCTGCGCGCGCTGCGGCGCGCCGGCCTCCTGGACGCCGCCCGCGCCGGCCGTTCCGTCCTCTACCGGCGTACGCCGCTCGGCGATCTCCTGGTCGGCGACTGACTCTGCCGCCCAGGAGGTGGTGCCGCCGACGGTGGTCTCACCCCTCCCCCGCGGCGGCGTCCTCCGCGTCGGGTGTGGCCCGTAGCCGGCGTCGCTGCGGCCGGCTGACCATGAACTCGACGGGTCGTGAAGGACTTCAAGCACATGGGGTACCACGACATCGAGGACGGGGCGCGGCCGCCCGCGCCCGAGCCGGGACGGGCGGGGACGTGGCGAAGCCGGCGGGCGCGACCGCGAGCGTCCGTTCAGGAGGCGGCAGGTCGCGGGCCGGCGCTCGCCGCGTAGGCCGCCTTCGCGGCCTTCACCAGGTCGCGCACCTCGCCCGGCCGCGCGCCGTCGACGTTCAGCGGTGGTCGGAGGCTCGTGATCAGTGCGGTCTCGTGCTGCCGGGGCTGCTCGCACGCGAACCAGGTCAGCCGCAGGTTGGCCCGCATCCAGGCGGTGAGACGCTCCTCGTCCTCGGGCACGAGGACCACCCGGTCGGTCCAGGTCGTCCGGTAGCGTTCGGTCGGCAGGAGCAGGCCGGCGAGCGTCCGGCGCAGGGTGGAACTCCCCGAGCGCGCCAGGTGGTTGCGCACGACCCTGGTGCGGAGGCTGGTCGCGATCCCCAGGTACAGGAGGCGGACATCCGGGTCGGCCTCGTTGGATGGGCCGGGCAGGTCGGGAAGCACGCCGGGTTCCGCCCACCACGCGTAGAGGCCGGCCGTACGCGGCAGGAGCGGCACGGCGTCGACGAGGGGTACGGGCGTGTCGTTCAGACCGTCGCGGACGGCCCGGGTGTGGGCGGTGGCCGGCGTCGTCATGTGTGGACAGCCTCCCGGTGAGGGGCCGCGTGAGTCCCCGGGGCGGGGCGTCGGTGCGTACGGCAGCGTAGCGGCGCCGCGCCCGCCGCGGTCGACACGGCCGTGACCACGGTCCCGGCCGCCGTCACGCGGTGGCCAGGACCGTGGCCGGCTGTCCGCGGCGCGGACCGGCCCTCGGCGCTACAGGTTGTACCCGCCGGAGACCTCGATGTCCTGCGCGGTGATCCAGCGGCCCTCCTCGCCGAGCAGGGCGGCGATGGCCAGCCCGATGTCGTCCGGCTCGCCGAGCCGTCCGAGGGCGGTCCTCGCGGCGAGGCCGGGGATCACCTCGGGGAAGCGCGCGAAGGCGTCGTCGGCGATCCGGGTGCGGGTGGAGCCCGGGGACACCGAGTTGACCCGGATGCCGCGGACGCTGAACTCCTTGGCCATGTAGCGGGTCAGCACCACCAGCCCGCCCTTCATGGTGCCGTAGGCCGAGTATCCGGGTTCCATGCCGGCGAACAGTGCCGAGTTGCTGGCGACGTTCACGATGGCGCCGCCGTCGGCCAGGAGCGGCAGCAGCGTCTGGGTCAGGAAGTACGGGCCCTTGAGCAGGACCCGCAGCAGCCCGTCGAACATCTCCTCGGTGGTGTCCTCGAACATGGCCATCTGGCCGTAGCCGGCGTTGTTGACGAGGTGGTCGAACGTGTCGCGCTGCCAGGTGTGGCGCAGGGCGGCGGTCACCGAGTCGCGGAAGGCCGGGAAGGTCTCCGATCGGCCGACGTCCAGCCGGAGCGCGACGGCCGTGCCGCCGTCCTTCTCGATCGCCGCGACCGTGTCCAGCGCCCCCGACTCGTTGCCGTTGTAGGTGAGGATCACCCCGGTTCCGCGCTTGGCGACCTGGATGGCGGCGCTCTGTCCGATGCCGGAGCTGGCGCCGGTGACGATGGCGACCCGCATGGTCAGCCCTTCCTTCCGTTCGTGTGTGGCTGGGCAGTCGTGTGGAGCACCCGGGCGAGCCAGTCGTTGCGCGTGCGTCGGGCCGCGGCCGAGACCGGCACCCGCGGGTAGAGGGCATCGAATCCGTGGAAGCCGCCGGCCCAGACGTGGAGTTCGGCCTGGCCGCCGGCCGCCCAGATCCGGCTGGCGAAGTCGACGTCCTCGTCGCGGAAGACCTCGGCCGAGCCCGCGTCGACGTACGTGGTGGGCAGGCCGGAGAGGTCGTCGGCGAGCGCGGGAGACACGTACGCGGGCACGTCCGCCCCGGCGAGATCGCCGAGCACCGAGCGCCAGCCGAACTCGTTCATCTCCCGGGTCCAGACGCCGGGTTCGCCGGAGTACTGGCGGCTGGAGACGGTGCGGTTGCGGTGGTCGAGCATGGGGCCGATGAGCACCTGGGCGGCGATCGCCGGGGTGCCGCGGTCGCGCGCCATCAGGGTGACCCCGGCGGCGAGGCCCCCGCCGGCGCTCGCGCCCGCCACGACGAGGCGGGCCGGGTCGATGCCCAGGTCGGCGGCGTGCTCGGCGGTCCAGAGCAGACCGTGGTAGCAGTCGTCCACGAGGGTCGTCCCGGTGACCTCCGGCGCCAGCCGGTAGTCCACCGAGACCACCACGGCGCCGAACAGGTCCAGCCACTCCAACGGGATGTCGAGCTGCGAGTAGCGGTCCCCCATGACCATTCCGCCGCCGTGGATCCAGTAGACGCACGGCGCGGTGGCGGCGGTGGCCGCGGCGGGGCGGAGGATCGACAGTGGGATCTGCCCGCCGTCGGGGGCGGTGATGGTGACCTCGCGCCGTGCGACGGCACGGCCGTCGAGCAGTGCGTCGACGGGCGCGGACGCGAGCGGGCGGATCTGCGCGAGCACCTCCGGGTCGAGCCGGGGCACGAACGGCATGTCGGCCAGCAGCGCGCGCAGCTCGGGGTCGAGGTCGGGTCGTGCCAACGTCACGGTGGGTCCTTCCTTGCTGCGGGCGGTCTCAGAAATCGGCCTTGCCACCGGCGGGCACCTCGTCGGTGTACTGCGACTCGCCGACCAGCAGCGGCTGGAGCCGGGCGACGAACGCCTGCGCCTCCTCGGTGGCGAAGAACGCCTGGTGGGCTTGCTGGCTGGTCCAGCCCTCGGTCACGTGGACGACGTCCGGGTCGCTGGCCGAGCGGCCGACCAGGAACACGACGCAGTCCGGGTGCGGCAGGGAGGGCGCGTCGAGCAGAAGCGCGACCGCCTCGTCGCCCCGGCCCGGCCGGGCGGTCACGGTGGCGTGGAAGCCATGGTTGACGACCATGATTGGCTGTCTCCCTCTCGATGAGTTGCCGTGGGATATCGACCACCCAATCGAAACAGGGCCACCAGGGAAAACGTTAGAAAGATCGTCCCGAACTCTTGCCTGATCCTCTCATTGTCGGGACCATCGGATGGTGCTTCAATCGGGTCGTGAGTCTCGACGAACTGCGTGACCTGGTCATCCGCCATGCCCGGCCCGACGCGACCACGGCCATCGACGACGTTCTCGTCTCCCGGGTCGAGGAGTCGACTCCCCCGTCGTCGTCGATGTCCGGCACGGTGCTCGCGGTCATCGCGCAGGGCGCGAAGCGGCTCGCGCTGGGCGACCGCGTCTACGAGTACCGCGCCGGGCAGTACCTCATCGCGTCGGTGGACCTGCCGGTCACCGGCCACTTCACCGAGGCCACCCCCGAGCGGCCGGCGCTGGGCTTCGGCATGATCCTGCGCCCCGCCGCCGTGGCCGAGCTCCTGCTCCAGGCGGCCCCCGGAGACCTGCCGCCCGTCGGCGGCGGCACCCCGTCCAGCATGGCCGTGAGCGACGCGCCGGACGAGCTGCTCGACGCGGTCGTCCGCCTGCTACGCCTGCTCGACCACCCGCGCGACGCCACGGTGCTGGCGCCCCTGGTCAAACGGGAGATCCTGTGGCGGCTCGTCACCGGTGAGCAGGGCGCCGTCGTCCGCCAGCTCGGCCTCGCCGACAGCAGCCTCTCGCACGTCGCGCGAGCCGTGCAGTGGATCCGCGACCACTACACGCAGTCCTTCCGGGTCGAGGACGTGGCCCGCCGGTCCGGCATGAGCGTGTCCGCCTTCTACCGCAACTTCCAGGCGGTCACCGCGATGAGCCCGATCCAGTTCCAGAAGCAGATCCGGTTGCAGGAGGCCCGGCTGCTGCTCGCCACGAATCCCAGCGACGTCACCGGGGTCAGCCGTCGCGTCGGCTACGAGAGCCCCTCACAGTTCAGCCGCGAGTACCGCCGGCAGTTCGGCGCGCCGCCCAGCCAGGACACCGCCCGCCTGCGCGCACCGGCCGCCGCCGCGCCCGCCGCGCTGTGACGGTGGCCCGTCCCCGACCGTTCCGGCCGGACGCGACCCGGCGGTCGCCGCCGGTGCCGGTTCGACGCGTAGCCGGCACCGGCGTGATCGGTTGCTGACACACTGCCGATGTGAGGACGAAGCTGCCGTCGCGCGCACTGAATCTCGGCGCACCCGGTTCCCGCGTGACCCGGCTGGAGCTGTTCTACGACCTGGTGTTCGTGTTCGCGTTCCTGAACGTCAGCTCGTTGACGGAGGCTGATTTCAGCGTGCAGGGACTGGTGGAGGCCCTGCTCGTCCTGTCCCTGCTGTGGTGGTGCTGGAGCGGCTTCGCCGCGCTCGGCAACATCCTCCGCGCCGACCAGGGCGTCATGCCGCTGCTGGGGTTCGGCGTCATGGCGGCCGTGTTCGTCCTCGCCCTGTCGACCGACACGGCGTTCCGGAAGAATCCCGGGAGCTTCGACGGCCTCTTCGTCTTCGCCTGCGCCTACACGCTGATGTGGGTGATCCTGATCGCCGCGCTGTGGAGCACCGTGCCGGCGCAGCGGGGACCGCGGCTGCGCTCGCTGGTCCTCACGGTGCCGATGGTGCTCGGCGTCGCCCTGATCGTCGTCGGCGCGATCGTGCCGCAGCGGCTGTTCACCAGCGACGTCGCCGACAACGTACGCATCGGGTGCTGGGCACTGGCGCTGCTGGTCGAGTACGCGGTCGGTCTTTTGCTCGGCCGCACCGGCTGGCGGCTGCGGTCGATGGGGCACTGGGCGGAGCGGCACGCCCTGATCGTGCTGATCGCCCTGGGCGAGTCGGTCCTCGCCCTCGGCGTGGGAGCGACGAACCGCAACGGGCGGCCGATCAGCGCCTCCGTCGTCGTGGCGGCCATGCTCGGCATCGCGGTGATCGCCGCCCTGTGGTGGCTCTACTTCGACGTCCTCGCGTCGCGGGTGGAGCAGATCCTGCACGGGGTGCGGGGGCCGGAGCGCATCCCCGCCGCCCGGGACGTCTACACCTACCTGCACCTTCCGCTGGTCATCGGCGTCATCCTGTTCGCGCTCGGCCTGGAGCGACTGCTCGGCGGGATCATCAACCGGCCGGAGGCCACCGCGCACAGCGCCGTCGGCGGGCTGGACGTCGTCATCCTCCTGGGCGGGGTCGTCCTGTACCTGCTGGCGCTCGTCGCCGTCGAGCTGCGGGTGTCCGGTCGGGTCGACGTCGTCCTCGCCACGTCCGGCGCGCTGCTGGTGGTGTTGATACCGGTCGCCGGCCGCTTTCCCGCGCTGATCGGGTTGGCCATGCTCGCCGTGGTCACCGTGGCGACGGCCGTCGTCCAGTTGGCGGCCAAGCGGGGTGTCCGCCGCCGGGTACGCGACCTCATCCAGCAGGAACAGGACGCGTTGGAGGCGGCCGCGAGCCAGTGGCGGCAGCGGTACCTGTGACCGCGGCCCCGGCCCGCTCACACGACGCGGCACGACGCGGCATCCCGGCCGGGCCACCTCCGCGGCGGCGGGACGGTCAGGTCGTGAGGCGGCGGACGAGCTTGCGCAGCCCGGCCTGCCAGCCGTCGGGGTCCTCGGCCCGGCGCCTCGCGTACGCGGCGACCTCCGGGTGCGGCAGGATCAGGAAGCGCTCCTCGGCCAGCCCGGCCACGGCGGCCTCGGCCACCTGGTCGGCGGTGAGGATCGCCCCGGAGGCGGCGATCACCCGCGCCCCCAGGTGCCCGGCGGCCAGCCCGTCGGCGAGCATCGGCGTGTCCACGCCCTGGGGGCAGAGCGCGCTCACCCGGATGCCCCGGTCCCGGTAGGTGATCGACAGCCACTCGGCGAAACCCACCGCCGCGTGCTTCGTGGCCGTGTACGCCGCGTCGCCGACGGCGGTGAGCACGCCCGCCGCCGAGCACGTGTGCAGCAGGTGGCCGCCGCCGCGGGCGAGCATCCCCGGCAGCACCGCCCGCGCGGCGTAGACGTGGGCGAGCACGTTCACCCGCCAGGCGCGGTCCCAGGCCGCGTCGTCGACCTCGATGCCGCCGCCCGTGGTGACGCCCGCGTTGGCGCAGAACAGATCGATCCGCCCGTACCGCCGCTCGGTGTCGGCGACGAGGGACCGGACCTGGTCCTCGTCGGTGACGTCCACGGTCGCGGGATGCGCGACCGGGCCGATGCCGTCGGCGACGGCGTGGGCCGCGTCGGCCTCCAGGTCGGCCACCACGACGGCGGCGGCGCCCTCGGCGGCGAACCGGCGGGCCAGCGCCGATCCGATGCCGCCGGCCCCGCCGGTGACCACCACGATCCGGTCGGTGAGGTTCACGTCAGTGCTCCTGCCCGGTCGGTCCGAGCCGGGCGATGAGCGCCGCGAGCGCCTCCGGGCCGGCCGCGCTCAGCTCGGGTGTGGGCAGCAGCGCCAGCACCGGCACGTCGACGCCGGCGTCGGCGTACCGGCGCACCTGTTCCCGGACCTGCTCGGGCGAGCCGTGCAGCACCAGCGCGTCGACCACCTCGTCCGGCACGGCCGCGAGCGCGCCGCGGCGGTCCCCGTCCGCCCACGCCTTCCACATCGGCGCGAGCGCGTCCCCGCGCCCGAGCCAGCGGTGGAACGCGGCGTACGCCGGAACGGTGAGGTAGCTGGTGATGAGTCGGCGGCCCAGGGCCCGGGCGTGCGCGGCGTCCTCGGTGGGGCAGACGAAGATCCGGGCGACGACGTCGAACCCGGCGCGACGCTCGCCCACCTCGGCCAGGGCCCGGGGCACGTCGCCGGCCGCCAGCCAGTTGAGGATGACCCCGTCGGCCTCGGCGCCGGCCAGCCGCAGCATGCCGGGGCGCAGCGCGGCGAGCATGACCGGCGGCGGCGCGGCGGGCGGGCGTTCCAGGGCGAACCGGCGCACGGCGAAGGTGTCGAAGGCGCCGTCGACCGTCTCCCCGGCCAGCGCGGCGCGCAGGAACCGCAGCACGTCGCGGGTACGGCGGAACGGCTCGTCGTACGGCACGGCGTTCCAGTCGCCCACCACGACCGGCGACGAGGCGCCGATGCCCAGTGCGAACCGGTTGGGCGCCACCTCGGCCAGCGCCGCGGCGCTCATGGCGAGCAGACCCGGACCGCGCGTGTAGACCGGCACCACGGCGGTGCCGAGGCGCATCCGGGGTTGCCAGGTCGCGGCGAGCGTCAGCGGGGTGAACGCGTCGGCCCCGGCCACCTCGGAGGACCAGAGGTCGGTGAAGCCGGCCCGCTCCAGGGCCGCGTAGACCGCGGCGTGGTCGGCGAGGGAGACCCCGCCCAGCGGCACCGTCATGCCCCATCGCGTCGTCATCGGTCGATACTGCCCGGTAACTACGCTCCTGGGCAAGATCCGGGTCCGGTGCGGAGACGGCTCGGGTTTTCCGGTTGCCGACGGACGGGCGCACCGGCGGTGCTACGACTGCGGAATGGAGCGAATCGTGGACGGACCCGGCTGACCATGGCCACCGGCGGGAGGATCCGCCCGGCGATGGCCACCGACAACCCGGGACAGGCCACCTTCCTGGAGCTCTTCTTCGACCTGGTCTACGTCTTCGCGCTGACCCGGATCTCGGCCCGCGCATTCGAGGATCTCGCCGTCGACGAGGGCACCGCGCACGGGTGGAGCGCCGTGACCGGCGGGGGCAAGACGCTGCTGCTCCTCCTCGGGCTCTGGTCGGTCTGGCAGGGCACCGCCTGGGTCACCAGCCGGTACGACCCGCGCCACGCCGGTGTGCAGAGCATCATCATCACCGCGCTGGTCGCGAGCATGGTGATGGGTGTGGCCATCCCTCGGGCGTTCACGGCGACCGGGCTGATGTTCGCCTCGGCGTACGTGATCGCCCAGGTGTCCCGGCCGCTGATCCTGCTCGTCGCCCTCGGCCCGCACCGGTACCGCCGCCTCAAACTGCGGATGACGATCGTCTTCGCCGCGACCGGGGTGCTCTGGATCACCGGCGCGCTGCTGCCCACCAACCCGAAGGTGGTGCTCTGGACGGCCGCCCTGTCGGTCGAGTACCTCGCCGCCCGCTTCGGCTGGCCGGTGCCCGGGCTCGGCCGTTCCACCATCTCCCGCTGGGACATCGCGGGTGAGCACCTGGCGGACCGCTACCAGCAGTTCTTCCTCGTGGCGCTCGGCGAGACGATCCTGGTCGCCGGCCTCGCCTACAGCACGGGGCCGTACGCGGAGGGCCATCCCGCCGCGTTCGCGCTCGCGCTCGCGACGTCGATCCTGCTGTGGCGGATCTACATCCAGCGAGCCGGGCAGATCCTCGGCGAGGCCGTCGGCAAGGCACGGCATCCGGCGAACATCGGCCGGTCGGCGGCGGACACCCACCTCGTGATGGTGGTCGGGCTGACCGCCGTGGCGATCGGCTACGAACTGGTCATCAGCCACCCGATGGAGCACCCGCCGGTGGCGTGGCTGGCCATGGTCATCGGCGGGCCGGTCCTCTTCCTGGCCGGGCGGGCCAGGTTCGAGTTCGAGGTGTTCGGCCGGGTGTCGCCGTCGCGGTGGATCGCCGTCCTCGTGCTGCTGGCGGCGACACCGCTGCTGGTGCACGCCGCGGCGCTCGTGGCGAGTACCACGGCGGTCGTGGTGCTGGCGGCCGTGGCGGTGACCGACGCCCGCCGCGCACACGGCCGCCCACCGGAGGCGGCCGCGCCGCCGTTCTGACCCGCCTTGCGGGGGTACGACACCCGGGCCGCTCCCGGCTACTCTCTGCCGGTGACCTTCTCGATCGTGGCCCGCTCGGACGACGGCCGACTGCACGGCGTGGCCGTCGCGAGCAAGTTCCTCGCCGCCGGCGCCCTCGTGCCGGCCGCCGAGGCCGACGTCGGGGCGCTGGCCACCCAGGCCAGCGCCAACCTCGCCTACCGGCCGCAGGGGCTGACCATGCTGCGCACCGGCGTGCCGGCCGCCGACGTGGTGGCGGGTCTCGTGGCCGCCGACGGGGAGCGGGACCACCGCCAGCTGGGCGTGGTCGCCGCCACCGGGCCCGGGGCCACGTTCACCGGCGCGAAGTGCCACGACTGGGCCGGCGGCCAGGCCGGGGAGGGCTGGGCCGCGCAGGGCAACATCCTGGTCGGCCCGCAGGTGATCGACGCGATGCGGGACGCCTGGCTGGCCGGCCCGGCGCTGCCGTTCCCGCGGCGTCTGCTCGCCGCGCTGCGTGCCGGCGACGAGGCCGGCGGGGACCGGCGCGGCCGGCAGAGCGCCGGGCTGCTGGTGGTGCAGCGCGGCGGAGGGTACGGCGGCAACAGCGACGTCGTGGTGGACCTCCGCGTCGACGACCACCCGAACCCGGTCACCGAGCTCGACCGGCTGCTCGCGGTCCACACACTGCTGTTCACCCGGCCCGACCCGGCCACGCTGCTCGACCTCACCGGCGCGGTCGCCGCCGAGGTCGGCACGCTGCTGGCCGCGCTCGGCCACCCGGTGGGGCCGGCCGGCCCGGAGGAGGCGCTGGTCTCCTGGGCAGGGATGGAGAACCTGGAGGAGCGACTCGTGCCGGGGCGCATCGACCCGGTGGTGCTGGAGCACCTGCGCCGCGCGGCCCCGCACATCCCCACCCCCCGCACCGCCTCCTGATCGTCCGTCAGGCGGCGAAGGAGAGCCAGCGGAAGCCGGACGCCTCGGCGACCGACCGCTCCCGGTCGGTGAGCGGCGACCGGCCGGTGGTCTTGCGGATGAGCGTGAGCCGGTCCCAGCCCAGCTCGGGCGGGACCGGCCGCCCACCGGTCAGCAGCTCGGCCACCACCCGCGCCGCGGTCGGGGTGAGCCACGGTTCGCGGTCCAGCGCCGCGGCGAGGTCCAGCCCGTGCACGCCGACCTCCACGACCCGCGTACGCAGGAACTCGGTGAGACTCATCGCGTCGCCGTGCCGGGTGCGGACCACCCGGTCGGGTGGCGCCGCGGCGACCGCCGCGTCGGTGGCCCGCCACGCCCGGTCGAAGTCCGCGACCAGGGCCGGGCCGTCGAGCTCCCGGGCCTCCCGCCGGCCGCTGTCGACACGTGCCGCGTCGACCTCCGGGGTGAACTTCGCCGCGCCGAAGTAGCCGGCCGCGTCCACCTCGGCCCGCGGCGGAGCGGGCGCGGCCAGCATGCCGGCGAGCCGGCCGACGCCGGTGCGGACGTGGGCGAGCAGCTCCCGTACGCGCCACGGCCGGCAGTCGGTCGGGCGGTCCAGGTCCGCCTCGGACAGGCCGCGCAGCACGTCGCCCAGGCGGGCGCACTCGTCCCGGAACGCCTCCCGCACCGTGTCCATGCCTTCTCCCCTCCGTCGCCGTCGCCCGTACCCTCTCACGGGCGGCCCGGCCGTTTCGGCACCGGCCCGACGGGTACGCGGTGGCGCACGCGAGTGAGGGGGACGCCACCATGGCCGGGATCATGATGCGCAGCAGCGCGTTCAACGACCACGACCTGCTGCCGGCTCGCTTCTCCCGGGAGGGCGGCAACATCTCCCCGCCGCTGGAGTGGTCCCAGGTGCCCGACGGGGCCACCGAACTGCTGCTCCTGGTCGAGGACCCGGACGCGGGGCGTACGCCGTTCCTGCACTGGCTGGTCACCGGCATCCGGCCGGTCTCCGGCGGGCTGGCCGAGGGCGCGGTGCCCGAGGGCGCCCGGGAGTGGCCCAACGGGTTCGGCGACGTCGGCTGGGGCGGTCCGCAGCCACCGCGCGGCGACGACCCGCACCGGTACTTCTTCCGCCTGTACGCGCTCGACGGGCCGCTGGAGCTTCCCGCCGCGCCGCAGGCCGACGACGTGCACCGGGCGGTGGCCGGTCACGAGGTCGCCAGCGGCACCATGGTCGGCAGGTTCTCCCGCTGAACGGTCAGCCCGGGTGCCGGGGCACGAGCCGGTGCACCACGGCGAGGACCAGCGCCATGACCACGGCCATCGTGCCGGCGATGCCCGCGGCGCTGCCCGCGTAGCCGACGAACAGCGCCCGGCGTCCCAGCTCCTCCGGGTCGACGCCGCGCAGGTCGACCAACCAGCCCAGCGCGAGCCCGCAGATCGCCAGGCCGATCAGGCCGGCGACGCCGAGGACCGTGGCGGCGACCCGGTGGGCGTCGGAGGCGCGCGCCCGCTCCCGCTGGCTGAGCAGCAGCACCATCCCGGCCAGCGCCGCCCAGATCCCCACCACGAGGAAGGCCGCCGCCGCGTCGCTGGGCCGGTGCCAGCCGGCGGACAGGGTGGCCACACCGGCGACGGCCGCGTAGCCGGCGCCCAGGAACGCGCCGAACGCGCGCACCTTCGCCGGCAGCACGAGCACGAGCGCCACGGCCACCGACGCCGCCACCGTGGCGTGGCCGCTCGGCAGGCTGTTGCCGGCGTAGACGCGCGTCAGGTCGATGCCGAGGTCGGGACGGGACAGGCCGTGCTTGAGCAGCTGGGTGCTCACGTTGGCGCCGGCGATGAGCAGCGTCGCGGTGATCGCCAGGGCGATCCGCCCGCGCATGAGCGCGATGAAGCCGATCACGGCGGTGGCGGCGAGCAGGGAGACCACCGACATGGCGTTGAGGATGCGGTCGACCGGCTCGTCGATCCGGTCCCGCCCGATCCGGTTGCCCGTCAACGCCACCGTGTCGATCCACTGGCCGAGCCCGGTGTGGACCGCCACCCGCCACAGGACGACGAACGCGGCCACCTGGACGAGCGTGAACACGACCAGCCAGACCACCGTCCAACCCCTCGCCGTCGCGCGCACGCGCCCACGTTAGCGAGCGGTCCGCGGCGACCGGCGGGAGGCCTCCCCGGGCCCGCGGACCCGCCCGGGGGCGGGTCCGCGGGCCCGGGGACGGATAGGTTGGGACGGACGTGAGGAGGGACGGTGACTGGCACACCGGAGCACGACGCGCGTACCTCGGCGGCTCCCGCCGGGGACGACCGGCGGGCCGACGCGGCCGGACCGGCCGCGCCCCCGGCGGAGTCGCTCGCCGACCTGCTCGGCGGCCGGCGCGGCGCGATCGACGCCACCCTGCCGCCGGTGGCGTTCGCCGCCGGCTGGCTGCTCGGCGACGAGTCGCTCTGGGCCGGGGTCCTCGCCGCCGTGGTGACCGCCAGCGGGGTGGCGCTGTGGCGCCTGCGCCGGGGCGACCGGCCGCGCTCGGTGCTGATCGGTCTGCTGGCGGTCTGCGTGGCCGCGCTGATCGCGCTGCGCACCGGCCGGGCCACCGACTTCTTCCTACTCCAACTGCTGTCCAACGCGGCGAGCGCGCTCGCCTGGGCGGTCAGCGTGGTGCTGCGTTGGCCGCTGCTCGGGGTCGTGGTCGGCGCGGCGCTCGGGCAACGGGGCCGGTGGCGGCGGGATCCGGCGCTGCTGCGGGCGTACGGGCGGGGCAGCTGGATCTGGACGGCCACGTACGTGCTGCGTCTGGCGGTGTTCGTGCCCCTCTACCTCGGCGGTCAGGTGGTCGCGCTGGTGGTGGCCCGGGTGGCGCTGACCTGGCCGTTGGTGGCCGCCGCGCTGGCGGTGAGCTGGGTCGTGGTGCGCCGGTCGCTGCCGGCCGGTCACCCGGGGCTGCGGCACCCGGTCGCGCCGGTGGCCCCGCAGCCGGGGCCGACATAAAGGAGAGAGGCCACCACGGGGGGAGCGGCCTCTCTCGGTCAGGTACGTTACTCCGTCCCAGCCCGCCACGTGATCCCGCGACGGCCCTTTTTTCAGCCCGTTTTCACGCCGGATCCGCCCCCGCGGAGTGGATGGGCCGGCCGATCCGCCGCGTCGGCCGGATGGCCGGCCCACCCCGGCCCGGCCGTGGGGTGCCGGGCCGTCCGTCGCCCGGCCCGGCGTGCCCTCCGGGCCCGGCGACTCCGGGGTGGGCGCGGCGCCCACCCCGGGGACAGGGTCAGCCGTTGGGGAAGAGGTTGCCGTAGTCGGCGTACGCCATCGCCACGTCCGCCTGCGCCCAGAACCGGTGGTACGTGAACTCCGGCTCCGGTCCGCCGTCGAGGTACGCCTGCACCTTCGGCCAGTCCGGGTCGCGCTTGTAGAACGAGCGGATGTCGACGAAGCTCTTGCCCGCCGCGATGGCGTCACCGTTGGGCATCGTCCCGGTCCAGCCCGGCGGGACGTACAGACCCTGCCCGGTGGCGGCGTCGTAGACGTCGTCGAAGCGCCGGTAGTCGCCCCGCTTCTCCGGCGTCGCCACGCCCTTGGCGTCGCTGGCGGCGTGCAGCGCGTCGAGCAGCCCCTTGGCGGTGTCCTTCGCCGCCGCGTTGCCGGACTTGGCCGCGTACGCGATGAGGGTCCGCGCGTACGCCGCGGCGATGCCGACGTCGCGGCCGGTGCTGATCACCTCGACGTGCAGGTTGGTGTTCGGCTGGGGGCTGGTCGGGTTCCAGATGGCCGGCTGGCCGGTCCAGCGCAGGTCCGACGGGATCGACCAGTTCGTGCCGAGCGTGGTGTTGGCGATGGCCCACGGCACCCACTTGTCCAGCAGCGCCTTGGCGCGGGCGTTGCCGGTCTGCAGGTACAGCTCGGCGACCCGCTGCATCGACCAGGCCTGCATGCCGAACCACTGGTTGGACGGCGGGTCGTTGTAGACCGGGTCGACGTCGTAGTACATGCCGTAGAACGTGGACGTGCCGGCCGGCGGCTGGCCGTAGTGGCCGCCCCAGCTGTTGGTGGCCCCGCCGGCGATGCCGCCCTCGGCCGACTGCAACCAGGTGTAGAACTCGAGCTGCCGTTCGAGGCTCTTCGTCCAGTCGGACACCGCCGTCGGCGACTGCGGCCGCAGTTCGGGAGTGTTGGTGAGCGCCCAGGCCGCGAACGGGTTCTGGTAGCCGAAGTGGTTGTGGCTGGAACCGATCCGCCAGGACCAGTTCTGGCTGGTGTCGTAGGCGCCACCCCAGGCGTAGTACCAGGACAGCAGGTAGTGCGCGGAGTCCCGGCCGGTGCCCGCCGGGCAGGTGCTGGCCCCCACGCAGTTGCCGATCTTCTTGAAGTACTTGTCGAACATCGCGTACCGCAGGTAGTCGCCCATCCGGGCGGCCTTGGCGACGGTGGCCGCCACGTCGGCCTGCCGGCCCTGCGCCTTGGCCCAGGTCAGCGCCCAGTACGCGGCCTGCACGGCCCGGGCGTCGGCGTCCGGCGCGTTGGTGTACTTCCACTGCTTGGCCGGGGCGTTCGACTCGGAGACGAACAGGTCCAGGTAGCCGTACCGTCCACCGTGGGCGAAGGTGTCGCAGGACGGCTGGGGCACCGTCTCCCACACCGACTCCTGGGTGCCGCGCTGGAAGGTGTTGATGTACGCCGGCCGGCTGGTGCCGTCGCCGCACCGGCCGTAGCCGTACACGTTGTCCACGTCGAGCAGCCAGTGCATGCCGTAGATGTCGCCGGTGCCGTAGGTGGACTGCAGCTCGGCGCGCAGCGGGTCCTGACCCACGGGCACCGACGGCTCCAGCCGGGACGGGTACTGGTTCGGCTGGTCGTGCTCGGCGGCGTACTGCGGCGTGCCGGGCGCGCCGGCCGTGGGCTGGTCGGCGTGCGACGGGATGATGTACTTCTCCATGACCGTCCAGGCGTTGTTGAACGGCGCCCAGTTCTGGGTCACCCGCCCGTACTGGGCCTCCAGCCACAGCCAGAAGCTGAACGCCTCGGAGGTCGTCTCGTGCCCGTGGTCGGGCGCCTCGACGATGAGCGTCTCGATCGAGTGGTACGGCACGCCCTCGGGGCTGAAGTAACCCGAATTCTTGATCTTGCCGTACTGGTCGAGGAACCGCTTCACGTACGCGTTGTCGCCGCCCGGGCTGTCGTTGTCGACCTCGGTCGCCGTGATCGCGAGCGGGGCGTACCCGGTGGCGGACGCCGTGATGGTGGCCGTCCCGCCGACGGTGTCGGCGTCCTCGGCCGCGGCGACGGTCACCGTGACGCCGGTGTTCCAGTTGGTGGGGGTCAGCGTCACGGTGCCCGGCGAGACGGTGATGTCGGTGTCCCCCGACCGGGTCAGGGTGACCGGCACGTTGCCGCTCGGCGCGGCGCTGAGCTTCAGGTTGACCGTGGCGCTGCCGCCCTCGGAGACGCTGACCGCGGACGGCGTGGCGACCAGGACCGGCCCGGTCGCCGGGGTCACCGTGAAGGAGCGCTCGGCGGTGGCCGTGAGGTTGGCGTTGTCGTACGCCTTGGCCTGCACGGTGTACGAGCCGGCCGGCAGATCCTCCAGCGTGTAGGCGTACGGCGCCGTGGTGTCGGTGTTGACGAGCAGGCCGTTGCGGTAGAACTCGACCTTGCTGATGGTGCCGTCCGGGTCGCTGGCCGTCGCGGTGAGCGGCACGTCGGCGGGGGCCTCGAACGGCCCGGCCGGCACGTCCAGCGCGACCGTCGGCGGCTGCTGCGCGGCCCCGCCGCAGGTCACGCCGTTGACCGAGAACGAGGTCGGCGCGGGGTTGCTGCCGGTGTGGGAGCCGTTGAAGCCGATGGTCGTGCTCGCCCCGGTGCCGAGGCTGCCGTTCCAGGCCTCGTTGGTGGCGGTGACCTGGTTGCCGCTCTGGCTCCACCGCGCCGACCAGCCCTGGGTGACCCGCTGGTCGCCCGGGAAGGCGAACCGCAGCGTCCAACCGTTGATCGGGTCGCCGAGGTTGCGGATGGTCACGTTGGCGGTGAAGCCGGTGTTCCAGTCGTTGGTCGCGTAGACCACGTCGCAGGCGGGCGCGGCCTGGGCGGCGCCGGCGGGCACGGTGGCCCCGCCCACGGCCAGCACGGCGGCGACGATCATCGCGAGCCGGCGGCGTTGTGCCGGGTGTCTCATGCGCGGTGTCTCCTCGGACCAGGCCGGGGCGTTCGCCCCGGCGAGGCGCCGTGCCGCGGTGGGTGGTGGCGTGCGGCGTTCCACGGCGCCCGGGAGTGGGTGGTCGCCCCGGGCCCGGGCCGGGGTTGCGGAGGGACCTGCCCTGCGGGCGCCCTCCGGGTGCGTGCGTTCGACCGAGCCGGTCGTGCCGGCTGCCCTTCGGCGACCCGCGTGCGCGCGAGCTGGCTCCTCGTTCGCGCTGGGACGACAGTCTGTCATGGAAGCGCTCCCACAACAAGCATGCGATCGGGATGTTTCGATCTCGTTCCGGGTCTTTTGCAAACGGGTGACGGGCGTTACAGTCGCAAGCATCGTCGATGGGAGCGCTTCCATCGACAGCGGTGCAAAAACAAGATCGCCGGACCGTCCTGACCCGACGGCCGGGGACCAGCCCGAAGGCTGACGGTGCGCCAGCCCGGACGCCGCCGCCAGCCTCGCCCGCCACAACGGAGGGAGGTGGATCCGAAAGCCACTCGCGTGGCCCGGCTCCCGCGTGACACGCACGGCAGGACGCCCATTCCGCCCGTGCGTGTGCAGCAACGGTGGGGACGGGGGTTGCCCTCCCCCGTCCCCACACTAAACCCCGTCACACGATGGGAAAAGAGGCCGACGGGACAGGCGCGAACGCCGCCCGGCCGGCCCCGACCACCCCGCCCCCGGCCGGCCCGGCCGCTGTCCCGGGCCAGCTCCTGCCAGGCCCCGGCCCGGCCAGGCCCCGGCCCAGCCAGGCCCGCCGGCCTCGCCCGACCCGGCCCGGTCGGCCCCGGCCCAGCTCGCCCCGCTCACCCCGCTCGGCCGACCTCGGCCGACCTCGGCCGACCTTGGCCCGCCTCGGCCCGCCTCGGCCCGCCTCGGCCCGGTGATCATGAGGTTACCGGGCCCTTCTGTCCCCTTCGTCCCCGCTAACGTCATGATCACCGCGTGTCGGGCGGGCGCCGTCGCGCGCGCGGTGCCGGCTCCCGCCGGCACGGTGCGGGCGGCTCGACGGGCTGCCCTATGCTTGGGAGCGCTCCCGTCATCGGCGGGAGCTTCGCGTCCACGAGGAGAACCGATGTCGATGTCCACTCCGCAGCGCCCGCCGCTGCGCTTCCCACCCGACTTCGGCTGGGGCGCGGCCACCTCGGCGTACCAGATCGAGGGGGCGGTCAAGGAGGACGGCCGGGGCGAGTCGGTCTGGGACACGTTCAGCCGGACGCCGGGGCGTATCCGCAACGGCGACACCGGTGAGGTCGCCGCCGACCACTACCACCGGTACCGCGAGGACCTGGACCTCATGCGCGACCTCGGCCTGCGCAGCTACCGGTTCTCCATCGCCTGGCCCCGGATCCAGCCCGACGGCACCGGTACGCCCAACCAGCGCGGCCTGGACTTCTACCGGCGGCTCGTCGACGGCCTGCACGAGCGGGGCATCGCCCCGATGGCCACCCTGTTCCACTGGGACCTGCCCCAGGCGCTGCAGGACGCCGGCGGCTGGGAGGCACGCGACACGGCGTACCGCTTCGCCGACTACGCCGAGGCGGTGTTCCGCGCCCTCGGCGACCGCGTTCCCGTCTGGCTCACCATCAACGAGCCGAAGACGGTGGTGCAGAACGGCTACCTCTCCGGCCACCACGCGCCCGGCCGGCAGGACCCCGACGCCGCCTACCTCGTGGCCCACCACCTCCAGCTCGCCCACGGCCTGGCGGTACGGGCGCTGCGCGCCAACGGCACGGGACGGATCGGGCCGGCCTTCAACCTGCACCCCTGCTACCCGGCCGACGACTCACCGGAGGCGACGGCGGCCACCCGCCTCTACGACGGCTACGAGAACCGCCTCTACCTCGACCCCGTCCTCACCGGCCGCTACCCCGACGACGTCCTGGCGGACCTCGGGCCGGACAGCCGGATGGTGCGCGGCATCGCGGACGGCGACCTGGAGATCATCTCCTCCCCGGTCGACCTGCTGGCCGTGCAGTACTACACGCCGATCTACGTGACGGCCGCCGGCGACACGGTGCGGCGGTGGCCGACCTCCGAGGCGGAGTGGCAGCAGATCTACCCGGAGGGCCTGTACGACATCCTCACCCGGGTCACCCGCGACTACGGGCCGATCCCGATCACCGTCACGGAGAACGGCCTGCCCACCCCGGACACCCTGGACGCGCACGGCACCGTGGACGACGCCGGCCGCATCGCGTTCCTCCGCGACCACCTGGCCGCCGCCCACCGGGCGCTGGCGGCCGGGGTGCCCCTGGAGAGCTTCCACGTCTGGTCGCTGCTGGACAACTTCGAGTGGGCCGAGGGGTACGACCAGCGGTGGGGCCTCGTCTACGTGGACTACGCCACCCAGCGCCGCGTCCTGAAGCGCAGCGCGCACTGGTACCGCACGGTCATCGCCGACAACGGCTTCTGACCCGCGAGCCCGGTCAGGGCGGGCCCGCGTCGCATCCCGCCTCGGGGCCGGCCAGGTGACGCCGGCCCGCCGCGGCCGCGAACGCCGCACGCCGCTCCGGGCCGGCCACGAACGTCGCCCGCATCCCGGACCGGCCGCGAACGCCGCACCCCGCTCCGGGCCGGCCACGACGCCGGCCCGGGGCCCGGGCCGGCCGGGGCTGGTCAGCGGGGCAGCGCCTGCTGCAACTCGGCGCGGAGCGCCGGCGTGAGCATCTCCCCCGCCTGCTTGGCCAGCCGGGCCATCTCGTAGCCCACGACGCCGATGTCGGCGTCGGCCGCCGCGAGGGTGGCGAGGATCGACCCGTCGCGGACCTGCATCACCAGGAAGTAGCCGCGGCCCATCTCGACCACCGTCTGCTTGACCACGTCCCCGTCGAACATCTGGGCGGCGCCCGAGGTGATGCTCATCAGCCCCGAAGTCACCGCGGCCAGCTTGTCGGCGTGGTCGCGGGGCAGGTGGTCGGAGACCGCCACGAGCAGACCGTCCGAGGAGACCACCGCCGCGTGGGCGACCCCGGGCACCCGCTGGGCGAAGGCGCTGACGAGCCAGCTCAGGTCCCGCGCCTCCTGACTCAACGTCGTCACTGTCGTCGTCCTCCCTCCCCGGCGCCGCCGGTGGGCGGCACGGGTATCTCGGTGGTGTCCTCCGCCTCGGCCCGCCGTACTCCGTTGTAGAGGCGGGAGAGCATTCCGCCGACGGCCTCCGGGTCCGGCTCGTACGCCGCCGGGGCCGGTGGGTGCGGCGCCGACCCGGTGACCGCGGCGAGCTGGGCCATCGGTACGCGCACCGGCAGGCCCCGGGCGTTGACGCCCCCGGTCACCGGCGTCGGCGGCGGGACGACCGGGCCGGTGACGGCCGGCGCCGGTGATCCGTGCCGCGACCACCAGCCGCCTCCGGACGGGGCGGCGGCCGGGGCGAGGACGTCCTCGGCGCGTACCGGCGTCCGGCGGGTCTGCCGGGGGACCCCGGCGGGACGGCGTCCCGCCACGGGCCGGTCGACCGCGCCGGCCGTCCCGGCGATCCCGGCGGTGAGCATCCGTGCCGTCGCGGCCGGCTCGATCTGCCCGGTCGGCGCCGGCGCGAGCAGCGCGCCCGGCAGCCGGATCACCGCGACCAGGCCGTCCTGCCCGCCGTGCAGCCGTACGCGGACGCCGAGCCGGGACGCCAGGTGGCTGACCACGAACAGACCCATCCGCTCGACCGTCGCCACGTCGGCGGCCGGCGGCGTGGCGAGCACGCCGTTCGCCTCGGCGAGAGCACCGGGGCTCATGCCCAGGCCCCGGTCGGTGATCTCGACGACCGCGCCGGCCCCCTCGGCCCGGGCGGTGACGGAGACGGTGGTGTCCGGCCGGGAGAACGCGGTGGCGTTCTCCAGCAGCTCGGCGAGGAGGTGCACCAGCTCCCCCACCGCGTGCCCCACGACGTGCAGCTCGGCCACCGACTCGTGGCGGACCCGCTGGTACTGCTCGATCTCGGCGGCGGCGGCGAGCAGGACGGCGCCCAGCCCGACCGGCCGGGGCCACCGCCGGGTGGACTCGGTGCCGGCGAGCACCAGCAGGCTCTCGTCGTTGCGGCGCATCCGGGCGGCCAGGTGGTCCAGCTTGAACAGGTTCTCGAGCTGGATCGGATCGCCCTCCTCGCGTTCCAGCTCGTCGAGCAGCTCCAGCTGCCGTTCCACCAGCACCTGGCTGCGCCGGGCGAGGTTCACGAACATGGCGTTGACGTTGCGCCGCATCATGGCCTGCTCGACGGCCACGCTCACGGCGCTGCGGTGCACGGCCACGAAGGCCTCCGCGAGTTCCCCGATCTCGTCGAGCGACCGGACGACGGCGGGCGCGACCTCGATGTGCGGCACGCCGCCGGTGACCGTGCGCAGCCGGTCCAGCGCGTCGGGCAGCTCGACCTGCGCGATCCGCAGCGCCTGGCCGCGCAGCACCCGGATGGACCGGGCGACGGACCGGCCGACGAGGAGGGAGATGAGCACGGCGACCAGCAGCACCGCCACGATCCCGCCGACCACCAGCAGGGTGGTGCGCAGCTGGCCGGCGGCGGCGCCGTCGGCCTGCCGGACCGCGTCGTCCAGCACACCCGCCTCGGCCTGCCGCAGCAGCTCCTGCCGTTCCTCGCTGGCGGCCCACCACTGCGCGGCGGGCAGCACCGCGGGCGCCGCCCCGCCCGTGGGGAGGCTCTGCTCCTCGAGCCGGGCGGCGGCCGTGAACGCCGCGTCGACCGACATCTCGTCGTACCGGCGGATCTGGTCGGTGGTGGCGGCCACCCGGAACGCGCCGAGGGCGGTGAGCTGCTGGGCCCGCAGGTCGGAGAGGACGATCTGGTCCTCCGGCCCGTACCGGCCGGCGCGGGCGGCGGCGTACAGCTCGGCGCGGATGCGCG
Organism: Micromonospora globbae; assembly: GCF_036184225.1. NCBI lineage: Bacteria > Bacillati > Actinomycetota > Actinomycetes > Micromonosporales > Micromonosporaceae > Micromonospora > Micromonospora globbae. The sequence continues at coordinate 817,535 of NZ_CP108084.1, read as the reverse complement.
AGGTCAGCTCCTTGACCCGGGCCAGCTGCACGTAGCGCAGCACCGCGTCGCTGAGGGCCGGGCGGTCCTGGCCGGGGGTGGGTTCGGCGAGCAGGTCGAGCAGGGCGCCGACGGCCCGGTGGTAGGTGCCCAGGATGGTGTCGCTGCTCAACACCGCGGGCGGCACGGCCGGTCTGATGTAGACGATCTGGTCGTACGCCTCCAGCACCTCGGAGTACGCGACCCGCCAGGACGCGTCCGCGTCGGCCAGCGGCTGCGCCGCGCGGCGCAGGTCGGCGACGGCCTGGTCGGTGGCGGCCTGCAACGGCTCCAGCGCCGTGATCGCGGCGTCCCGGTCGGCCGCGCCCGCGGCCCGGCGCAGTTCGGCCAGCTCGCCGGCCGACCGGTCCCGCTCCTGCTGGATGCGGTGCACGGCCGCCGTGATCTGCCGGCCGATGCCGACCTGCTCGGCGAAGTCGCTGAGCACCGTGGTCTGCCCGACGAGGGAGCGGGTCTGCACGCCGGCCAGGACGAGGAACGCCACCGACGGGACGACGAGCACCGTGGCGAGCTTCGTCCGCATGCGCCAGTCGCGCGGCCGGAGCGGGGAGCGGCGCCGGTGCGGCACGACCCGGACGTCGAAGCGACGCCGGCGGTGGCTGGACACCGCGCCGCGCGTCGGGTCCGCACCTGCGCCCACGCTGCCTCCTCCTCCCCGCGCGTCCGCCGCGACCGGGGAGCGCAGTCCATCCAACCAGGCCCGGGAGTGGTGTCAACGGCCCGAACGCCGGGCGGTCAGGATCGATCCTGCGGGCGAGACGGACCTGCCGTGGTCGGTGAGATCAACTCATCCGTCCGGCCGATGTCGGCCAACCCGGCGGCCTCCTCGAACCGTCCCAACGCGACCAACGCCGCGCCCGTCGCCCCGATCTCCGGGTTGCGTTGGTGCGACACGTCCCGCGGCGCGAGCGCCGCGGCGAACGCCTGCCGCCACCACACCGAGGCGGCCATCGCTCCCCCGCCGAGCACCACGGACACCTGCCGGTCGACCGTGGACTCCAGCACGCCGAGGTCCTCCGCGACCATCTCGCACAGGCCCTGCATGAGCCCCGCGAGGATGTCGACGGCCGTGGTCCCGAAGCTCAACCCGCGCAGCTCACCCGAGCCGGCCGGGGCGAGGCCGGGCGGGCGGTCCCCGCCGAAGCGGACGTCGGCCGGCCGGCCGCCACCGGGGGGCACCAGCGCGAGCGCCGCGTCCAGCTCGGCGCCGACCGGCAGCCTCAGCTCGCGGTTGGCCCAGGCGAACAGGTTGCCCCCGGAGGAGTACGCGGCGCCGGTCACCACGTGGTCGTGGTCGACCCGGTAGCGCCACAGCCGCTCCGGCAGGCGGGGCAGCTCCTGCCCGGCGGGCACCCGCTGGAGCAGCCGTACGGCCGCGGAGGTGCCGACCGTCACGGCGGCCCGGCTCGGGTCGACGCACCCCGAGCCGACGTTCGACGCCGCGCCGTCACCCACCGGCGCCGACCACGGCACGCCGGCCAGCGCGGCCCACCGCTTCGCGTGCTCCGGCCGCAGCCGCCCGTGCCAGCCCATCGGCGCGAGCCCGGGCAACTGGTCGACCCGGGCGCCGGCCAGCGACAGCGCCTCGGCGTCCCAGGTGAGCGTCCGCAGGTCGAGCAGGCCGGTCCCGGAGGCCTGGGAGATCGACATCGGCGCCTCGTCGAGCAGCTCACCGAGCAGGTACTCGACGAGGCCCGTGAAGCGGGCGACCCGGCTGCCCGCCCGTTCCCGCAGCCAGGGCAGCCGCACCGACCAGTAGCCCCGGTGCCACCAGGTGCCGGTGCGCTGGTGGTAGTCGTCCGCGTCGACGGGCCCCCGCGACGAGGCCGGGGGTGTCGGCCGGGTGTCCAGCCAGGTGACCGCCGGCCCGAGCGGTTCGCCGCCCCGGGCGAGCGGGATCACCGAGTGCCACTGCCCGGAGACCGCGACCAGCTCGACGTCGCGCAGGTGACCGGCGTCGGAGAGTTCGTCCAGGCACTCGACCAGGCACGCGAGGTACGAGGGCCCGTCGAGCGTGCCGGTGCCGTCGTCGCCGATGGCCAGGCTGACCTTCCGCCGCGCCAGGGCGCCCGGCACCGGCTGGGTCTCCTCGTCGAGCACCAGCCCGCGTACCGACGAGGTGCCCAGGTCGAGCGCGAGAATGTTCATCGCCGGTCAAGGTACCCGCTACGGGTGCCGGTCGAGCGCCGGTCGCAGGGCGTACGCGAGATCGGCTTCCGCCGGGGTCCGGCACCGCGTAGGGTGGGCCCATGCTCGCGCGTCTGACCTGCTGGTGGCCCGCCGACCCGGCGGCCATCTCCCGCGCGTAGCTTCCCACGCGGCCGCCCGTCGAGGCGGTCGCCGGTCCTCCCGGCCCCGGGCCGCCCCGTCGGCGGCACCCGGCCCCAGGAGAACCCGATGACCCACCTGCACGACCTGCTCGCCGCCGTCGACGCCGGCGTCGACCCCGGCCCGTTCGCGCTGGTCCGCCGCGCCGAGGCCGACGGGTTGGACCTCTTCACCGGTTCCGTCCGCACGGTCGACCGGCTCGCCGACATCCCACTGCCCGCCGGTGCTCCCGGCCCACGGACGCTGGCGCTCGTGCCGTACCGGCAGATCACCGAGCGGGGCTTCGCCTGCGTCGACGACGGCGCGCCGTTGGAGTGCCTGCTGGTGGGCCGGCACGAGCGGGTCGGCCTGGCCGAGGCGCTGGCCGCCCTGCCCGAGGGCCCGGTACGCGCCACCGGCGCGGCGTTCGACGTCGGCGACGAGGAGTACGCGGCCACGGTGGGTCGGGTGCTGGCCGAGGAGATCGGGCGGGGCGAGGGCGCGAACTTCGTCATCCACCGCACACTGACGGCGACCGTGCAGGGTCCGCCCCTGGTGGCCGCGCTCGCGGCGCTGCGCCGGCTGCTGCTCGCCGAGCGGGGCGCGTACTGGACGTTCGTCGTGCACACCGGCACCCGGATCCTCGTGGGCGCGAGCCCGGAGCGGCACGTGAGCGTCGACGACGGCCTCGTGATGATGAACCCGATCAGCGGCACGTTCCGCCACCCCGGTGCGGCGGTCGACCGGGCCGCACTGCTGCGGTTCCTCGCCGACCCGAAGGAGGTCGAGGAGCTGTACATGGTGCTCGACGAGGAACTGAAGATGATGGCCTCGGTGGCCGAACACGGCGGGCAGGTCGTCGGGCCGTACCTGAAGGAGATGTCCCACCTCGCGCACACCGAGTACCTGCTCGCCGGGCGCAGCACCCGGGACGTCCGGGAGGTGCTGCGGGAGACGATGTTCGCCCCCACGGTCACCGGCAGCCCCATGGAGAACGCCTGCCGCGTGATCGCCCGGCACGAGCACACCGGCCGGCGCTACTACTCCGGGGTGCTGGCGCTGCTCGGTCACGACGACGCCGGCCGGCAGACCCTCGACGCGCCGATCCTGATCCGCACCGCGGAGATCTCCCCGGCCGGCGCCCTGCGGGTGTCGGTCGGCGCCACGCTCGTGCGGCACTCGACGGCGGCCGGAGAGGTGGCGGAGACGCACGCCAAGGCCGCCGGGGTGCTGGCCGCGCTGGGCCTCGGGCCGGAGGCGGACGCGGGCCGGGAGGGTGCGCCGCGCCTGGCCGACGATCCGGAGGTACGCGCCGCGCTGGCCGCCCGCAACGCGCCCCTGGCCCGGTTCTGGCTGGACCAGCGGGCGCCGGACGCCCCCGGGCTGCCCGGGCTGGCCGGCCGCACGGCGCTGATCGTCGACGGCGAGGACACCTTCACCGGCATGCTGGCCCACCAGTTGCGCGCGCTCGGCCTCGCGGTGACCGTTCGGCCGTGGCACGCGCCGGGTCCGGTCGACGCGTACGACCTCGTGGTGGTCGGCCCCGGGCCCGGTGACCCGGGCAGTGCGACCGACCCGAAGATGCGCGCCCTGCGCGGCCTGCTCACCGGGCTGCTGGACGCCGGTCGCCCGACCCTCGCGGTCTGCCTGGGACACCAGTTGCTGGCCGGGCTGCTCGGGTTGCCGCCGCACCGGCGCGACGCCCCCTACCAGGGGCTCCAGCGGGAGGTCGACATCTTCGGCACGCGCCGGCGGGTGGGCTTCTACGCCACGTTCACCGCCCGGGCCGACACCGACGGGCTGGACACCGCGTACGGCCGGGTCGAGCTGGCCCGCGACGGCGCGGACGGCGCGGTGCACGCGCTGCGCGGGCGGTCCTTCGCCGGCGTGCAGTTCCACCCGGAGTCGGTGCTGAGCCCGGACGGGATGGCCGTGCTGGCCGAGTTGCTGCCGCCGCTGCTGCCCGGTCGTCCGGCGGCCAGCGGCACGGGACACTCCGCGGCGGGGGCCGCGTAGCGGGCCGGCAACGCGGGTACTGCCGTGGGCACCGGTGGTCGGGCGGCCGAGAGCCACCGCCCGGCCACCGGCCGTCCGCTCAGCCGGCGAGCCCCTTCTTCACGGCGGCGCCGATCTGCACGGCCCGCCGGGCGGTCAGTGCGGTGGCCGTCAACGCGATGTCGTCCGGTGCGATCTCGCCGTTGTTGCTGGTGTGCGACGCGCCGTACGGGTTGCCCGCGATGAACTGGCTGGTGTCGGTGTAACCGGGGGTCACGACGATGCCGCCCCAGTGGTAGAAGACGTTGAACAGCGAGAGCAGCGTGGCCTCCTGGCCACCGTGGGCCGTGCCGGTCGTGCAGAACGCGGAGTAGACCTTGTTGACCAGCACGCCCTGCGACCAGAGTGGGCCGGTGGTGTCGATGAACTGCTTGAGCTGGGCGGCCATCACGCCGTACCGGGTGGGCGTCCCGAAGATCACCACGTCGGCCCAGGAGAGGTCGTCCAGCTGCGCCTCGGGGACGTCCTGGGTCTCCAGGCGGTGCGCCTCCCAGCCGGAGTTCGAGCGGATCGCCTCGTCCGGCGCCAGCTCGCGCACCTTGCGCAGGCGTACCTCGGCCCCGGCGTCGCCGGCCGCCTCGCACGCCGCCTGCGCCATCTGGTACGTGATGCCGGTGGCGCTGTAGTAGATCACCGCGACCTTGACCCGGTCAGCCATCGGAACGTCCCCTTCCGCACGTGTGTCGGCTCCGGCGACTACCCCCGCACTCCCCCGGCAAACGCTCCGTCCGGGCGACCCCGCCGACGGCGGGCGCCGCGGCGCCGCGATGCTGGAGGCATGCTGATCCGACCCGCCACCACCGACGACTGGCCGCGGATCTGGCCCTTCCTGCGCCGGATCGTCGCCGCCGGGGACACGTACACCTGGCCGCGGGACGTCGAGGAGGACACCGCGCGGCGGCTGTGGCTCGTGCCGCCACCCGGGCGCACCGTCGTGGCCGTCACGCCCGACGGCGCGGTCCTCGGCTCGGCGAAGCTCGTGCCCAACCAGCTCGGGCCGGGTGGGCACGTCGCCAACGCGAGCTTCATGGTGGCGCCGGAGGCCGGCGGCCGGGGCGTCGGGCGGGCACTCGCCGAGCACGTGCTGGAGCGGGCCCGCGCCGACGGCTACCGGGCGATGCAGTTCAACGCCGTGGTGGCGACGAACACCAGGGCGGTGGCGCTGTGGCGCTCGCTGGGCTTCGAGGTCGTCGGGCGGATCCCGGACGGCTTCCACCACCCGACGCGGGGCTACGTCGACCTGCTCGTCATGTACCGCCGGCTCTGACACCGCGGTGGCCCCACACGGGGGATCGCGCCGCGTCGGCACGAGCCGACGTGGCGCGATCAGGGAGCACGGGCGGCGGCCCGTGCCCGTCCGGGAGGTCCCCGTCCCGGTCAGCTGATCCGGCTCCGCAGGTCGTCGACCTGATCCTGGAGCCGGTTCACCGCGCCCTCGTTGTTGAGGACCGTGGTGACGCCGGCGATGAACACGAGCCCGAGTATCAGGGCGATGATGCTGAGCACGAGACCACCGATGGTGACCCCGCGTCCGGTCACACCGGGTCGCGCGGCCATCCGGAGCCCGACGACGCCGAGGATGATCCCGATGATGCCGAGGATGATCCCGGCCCACGAGAGGATGGCGGTCAGGACGCACACCATGGCGGAGACGCCGAACACCAGGCTGAAGGTCGCGGCAGCGCTGGTCTTGGCCGCGGTGCCCCGGTCCCGACGCGCCGGTGCGCCGGCGCCCCGCATCGGTTCGCTGGACGCAGTCATGACTCTCCCTTCCGTACGCGCGGCGCGCGCACTTGGCGCGTCGCATCCCCGCTGCCGCGACTGTTATGCCTTCCCACCGCTCGCCCCGTCCGCGCCCGGGGCGTCCCGCCCGCGTCGAGGCGGCTCCCGCCGCCCCGGATCTGTCGTGGGGCGGGCCTAGGCTGAACGCCCGGATCCGGCGAAGGGAGTTCCATGCGACTGACCGGGAGCGAGGCGCTCGCCCTGCGGATGACGAGCCTGCTGCTGCGTCCGCACCCGGCCGTGGTCCCGGGGACGGTGGCCGAGGTGGTCGAGTGGTTCGGCGCCATGCAGGCGCAGGACCTGGCCAGCGGCCTCTGGTCGCTCGGCGCCCGGCTGCCCGCCCTCACCCAGGCGGACGTGCAGGCCGCCCTGGAGCGGCGGGAGGCGCTGCGCACCTGGCCGATGCGGGGCACGGTCCACCTCGTCCCGCCCCGCGACGCCCGCTGGATGCTGGAGCTCACCGGCGTCCGGTCGCTGGCGAGCGCGGCGACCCGCCGGGCCGCGCTGGGCCTCTCCGCCGCGGACGCGGACCGGGCCGTGGAGGTGCTGGGCGCGGCGCTGTCCGGCGGCGGGCGGCTCACCCGGGCGCGGTGCCTGGCGGCGCTCAACGACGCCGGTATCGGCACCGACGGCCAGCGCGGTTACCACCTGCTGTGGTACGCGAGCGTCCTCGGCGTGACCTGCCTCGCGCCGAACGTCGGCACCGAGCAGACCTTCGTGCTGCTCGACGAGTGGGTGCCGGCGCCGCGCCGGCTCGACCGCGACGAGGCGCTCGCCACCCTCGCGCTCCGCTACGTCCGCTCCCACGGCCCGGTGACCGCCCGCGAGTTCGCCGGCTGGACGGGGCTGACCCTGACCGACGCGCGCCGGGGCGTGGCCGCCGCGGGTGACGCGCTCGCGACCGTCGAGGTCGACGGGGAGGCGATGCTGGTCGACGCCGCGCTGCTGGACGCGCCCCGGGCGCCGGTCGACGACCTGCTCGTGCTGCCCGGCTTCGACGAGTACCTGCTCGGCTACAAGGACCGCTCGCTGATGCTCGACGCGGCCCACCGCGACGCGATCATCCCGGGCAACAACGGGGTCTTCCAGCCCACGGTGGTGCAGGCGGGCCGGGTGGTGGGCACCTGGAAACGCGCCGTCGGCCGGCGCGAGGTGAAGGTCGTCGTCCGTCCGCTGGCCGCACTAGACCGCCCCCGCGTGGAGAAGGCCCTCGACCGCTACGCCGGCTTCCTCGGCCTGCCGTTGCGGGTCGACTGGCCGGCCTGAGCGCCCGTGGGGCGGGTCGGGGTGGTCATCGCCGACGCGCCGCGACGGGACCGGCGGGGCGACCCCGCGCGGCCCCGTCGCCGTACGCGTCAGTCGGCGAGCGCCCCGGCGGCCCGGCCCTCGTGCAGGGTCAGGTTCCGGCCGTTGGTGGGGTCGAACAGGTGGATCTTCTCCAGGTTGAACCACACGCGACGGGTCCCGCCCTCGGTCACCGGCGACTCGGCCGACAGCCGGGTGACGAGGTTGGCCCCACCGCCGGTGAAGTCGGCCCCCGCGTCGGCCGCCAGCTCCTCCAGCTCGGCGGCGCTGGCCCGCTCCCCCTCGACCGTGAAGTAGACGTACTTGTCCGAGCCCATCGACTCGACGATCTCGACGGGCGCCTCGAACTCCATCCCGCGCCGGCGGGTCTCCTCGTCGACCAGCTCCGCGTCCTCGAAGTGCTCGGGACGGATGCCGAGGATGAGTTCGCGGGGCGCGTCGGCGGACTCCAGCTCGCGCCGGATCCGGTCCCCGACGGGCACGTCGCCCAGGGCGGTGCGCAGCGTCCCGTCCTGCACGGCGGCGTGCAGGAAGTTCATCGACGGCGAGCCGATGAACCCGGCCACGAACAGGTTGCGCGGGTGGTCGTACAGCTCCTGCGGCGGGCCGACCTGCTGCACCTCGCCGCCGCGCATGATCACGACCCGGTCGCCGAGGGTCATGGCCTCCGTCTGGTCGTGGGTGACGTAGACGGTGGTGGTGCCGAGCTGCTTCTGCAGCCGGGACACGACCGTGCGCATCTGCACCCGCAGCTTCGCGTCGAGGTTGGACAGCGGCTCGTCCATGAGGAATGCCTTGGGCTGCCGGACGATGGCCCGCCCCATCGCCACGCGCTGCCGCTGCCCACCGGAGAGGTTGGCCGGCTTGCGGTCCAGCAGCGGGGTCAGTTCGAGGACCTTCGCCGCCTCCTCGACCTTCTGGTTGATCGTCTCCCGGTCCAGCTTCTGCAACTTCAGCGGGAACGCCATGTTCTCCCGCACGCTCATGTTCGGGTAGAGCGCGTACGACTGGAACACCATGGCGATGTCGCGGTCCCGGGGCGCCTTGTCGTTGACCCGCTCGCCGCCGATGCGCAGCTCACCGGAGCTGATGTCCTCCAGACCGGCGATCATGTTGAGGGTGGTGGACTTGCCGCAGCCCGAGGGGCCGACCAGGATCACGAACTCGCCGTCGGCGATCTCCAGGTCGACGTCCCGCACCGCGACGGTTCCGTCGGGGAACCGCTTGCTCACCTTGTCGAGCACGATGTCAGCCACTGTTACCACCTATCCCTTGACCGCGCCGGAGGTCAGGCCGGAGACGATGCGGCGCTGGAAGAAGAGCACGAAGAGGATGATCGGAATGGTGATCACCACGGCGGCGGCGCAGATGGCCCCGGTCGGGTCCTCGAACTGCGACTCACCGGTGAAGAACGACAACGCCACCGGCACCGTACGGGCCCGTTCGGTCGAGGTGAGCGTGATGGCGAAGAGGAAGTCGTTCCAGCAGAAGATGAAGACCAGGATCGCCGTGGTGAACAGGCCGGGCGCCGCGAGCGGCGCGATCACCCGGCGGAACGCCTGGCCCTGGGTGGCGCCGTCCATCTTGGCCGCCTTCTCCAGATCCCAGGGGATCTGCTTGAAGAACGCCGACAGCGTGTAGATCGCCAGCGGCAGGGCGAACGTGATGTACGGCAGGATCAGCCCCGGCCAGGTGTCGAACAGGTGGAGCTGCCGTTCGATCTCGAACAGCGGGGACACGAGCGACACCTGCGGGAACATCGCGATCAGCAGGGAGACCCCGACGAGCAGCCGCTTGCCGGGGAAGTCCAGCCGGGCGATCGCGTACGCGGCCATGGCGCCGAGCACCACGGCGACCGCCGTGGCGATCAGGGCGATGCCGATCGAGTTCACCAGGGCCCGGACGAACTGGTCGGTGTCGAAGATCGTCCGGTAGTTGTCCAGCGTCCACTCCCGGGGGATGAACCGTCCGTCGGTGAGCGTGGCCGGGGTCTTGAACGACAGCGACGCGATCCAGAGCACCGGGATCAGCGCGAACACGACCACGACGGCGTCCAGCAGACCCCACCGCAGCTTCGCCCGCGTGGTGGTTTCGGTAGCCATCTCAACGCCTCTCGTCGTCCGAGCTGCCGGGGGCAGCGGTGCCGAAGAGCTTCACGAAGATGAACGCGATGATCGCCACGGTGATGAAGATCAGCACGGACATCGTCGACCCGATGCCGAGGTTGAGGCCCCGGATCAGGTTGTTGTAGGCCAGCATCGACACCGACGAGGTCTCGTTGCCGCCGGCGGTGAGCACGAAGATGTTGTCGAAGACCCGGAACGCGTCGAGCGTGCGGAACAGCAGCGCGACCAGGATGGCCGGCTTCATCACCGGCAGCATCACCCTGGTGAACCGCTGCCACGCCGTCGCGCCGTCGGTGCTGGCCGCCTTCAGGAGGTCCTCGGGCACCAGCGCCAGCCCGGCCATCAGCAGCAGCGCCATGAACGGGGTGGTCTTCCATATCTCGGCGAGCATGATGATCGCCAGGGAACTGGCCCGCTCGGTGAGCGGGGCGCCGTCGCTGAACAGGTTGGCCAGGTACCCGGTGCCGGGCGTCCACGCGTACCGCCAGGAGAACGCGGCCACCACCGTCACGATCCCGTACGGGATCAGTGCGGCCGTCCGCACGATCCCCCGGCCGACCAGCGTGCGGTGCATGACGAGCGCCAGGCCCATGCCGAGCACCAGTTCGACGGCGACCGTGACCACCGTGATGAGGGCCGTCACCCCGAAGGCCGTCCACCAGAACTCGTTGGTCAGCACGGTGACGTAGTTCTCCAGCCCGACGAACTCGCGCTCGTCGGGGAAGCGCAGGTCGAAGCGCTGCAACGACAGCCAGACCGAGTAGATGATCGGGTACGCGGTGACCGCGAGCATGACCAGCGCGGCGGGCGCACAGAGCAGCCAGCCGAGCCGGCGCTCGGCCTTCTTGTTCTCGCTCAGCGGCGGCCGGCGCCGGCCGGCGCGCTGCGTCGGCACCGCGGCGTGGCGTCCGCCGGCGCGTTCCGCCTGGGCGGCGACGTCCGCCCCGGTCGGGGTGGCGTTGACACTCATGACGCCGCCTCCCTCCGGCCGGTGAGCCGCTCGGATCGCTCTCTCACGGCAGCACCCCCTTCGACTCGAGCGCGTCGGCGATCGCCCCGCGCAGTTCGTCGGCGGTCTGCTCCGGCCGGATCTGCGAGGGCGGCGACAGGACCGCGGACATCACGGTGGAGATCGACTGGTACGCCGGGGTCAGCGGGCGCACCGCCGGCTCCTTGAGCTCGGCGAGGATGGTCTCCTTCATCGGGTACGCCTCGTCCATCTCCGGGTCGTCGTAGACCTTCTCGATCGTCGGCGGCACGCCGTCGTTGATCGCGGAGAACTTCTGGTTCTCCTCGTCGCGCAGGCACTTGGCCGCCTCGAAGGACAGCTCGGGGTGCTTCGAGTACGCGCTGACGGCGAGGTTCACCCCGCCGATGGTGACCTTGCTCGGGGTGTCCTCGTCGATGCCGGGCACCCGCGCCCAGGCGACCTGCTTGGCCAGGTCCGGGTTCGCCTCCTGCATGGCCGGATAGACGAAGGGCCAGTTCACCTGGAACGCGCCGCCGCCGGCCTGGAACTCCAGCCGGACCGGGTCCTCGGTCGCGTTGCTGAACGACGGCGACGTCACGCCGGAGGTGGCGAGGTTCCGCAGCTGCTCCAGCGCCCGCACGGTGCCCTCGTCCATGACCGCCTTGCCGCCGTCGTCGCTGAGGATCCGGCCGCCGGCGCTCTCCGCCAGGGTGTTGTAGAGGACGACCAGCCCCTCGTACTGGGCGCCCATGGTGAGCACCTGGTACGGCTTGCCCTGCCGCTTCAGGTCCTGCGCCATGGAGATCATCTGGTCCCACGTCTTCGGCGGCTCCGGCACCAGGTCCTTGCGGTACCAGAGCAGTTGGACGTTCGTGTTCTTCGGCGCGCCGTAGAGCTTGCCGTCGTAGCGGGCGGTCTCCAGCGGGCCGGCGAGCGTCCCCTGTTCCACCTCGGCCTTGTCCTGCCCGGTCCACTCGAGGATCCAGTCGGCGCTCGCGAACTCCTGCGTCCAGGTCACGTCGAGGCCGAGCACGTCCATGCCGCTGTCCTCGGCGGCGAGCCGGCGGACCATCTGCACCCGCTGGTCGTCGGCCTGCCGCGGCAGCACCCGGTAGACGATGCGGTAACGCCCGGCCGCCTGCGTGTTGCAGGTGTCGACCACCTTCTGGAGGTTCTGCTCCGGCGGGTAGTACAGGTTGATCGTCGGCGTGCCGCCGTCCCCGCCGGCACCGCAGCCCGCCACGGACGCCGCCAGCACCACCGCGGCGGCCGCCGCCCCCACGCGCACCCGTGGTCGGCGTCGACGTACGGCCTCGTCAGGGTCGTTCATCACCCCTCCCCTCTGCTCGGCCCGTACCGGGGAAGGTCACCGTGCCCCGGCGCACGGCGAGACGGCCAGGGGCCCTGACCAGCGAGTGATCGGCTCCGGACGTTTCGTGGCCCCAACACTGCCCGACCTGCGAAGCCGCGAAACCTGGCCGCGCCTGAGACGCGATCAACAGTGGCCTGTGTGTCCCGGGTCACCCGGCGGGCCCGTGCGGCGCGGGCCAGCTCCGGCGCGACACGTGGGCAGAGGCGAGCCGCGTGGCCGGGGGTCGCCGGCATGATGTCCGCATGAGCGCACGCTTCAAGGACCTCTGTCTCGACGCGTCCGACGCCCACCGGCTCGGCGCCTTCTGGGCCGGCATCCTCGACGGAACGCTGGTCGACCTGGGCGACGGCGACACCCGCATCGACCCGCCCGCCGGGCGCACGAAGGCCGAGTCGATCTGGGTGAACACGGTGCCCGAGCCGCGTACGGTCAAGACCCGCGTCCACCTGGACCTGCGGCTGCCCGGGGAGGACCCGGCGCCGCTGGTGGCGGCCGGGGCGCGGCTGGTCCGGGAGCCGGACGCCGAGATCAGCTGGTGGGTGCTGGCCGACCCGGAGGGGAACCTGTTCTGCGCGTTCCCCGCCCGGGAGGGGTCGCGACCCGGCCCCATCGCGCTCATCGTCGACTCCGCCGACCCGGCCGCGCAGGCCACCTGGTGGGCCGGGGTGGTGGGCGGCACGCTGGAGCCCGGCGAGGAGGGACACGTCAGCCTGCGCGGCGCCGGAGGGTTCCCGTGGGAGTACTGGATCTTCAACCCGGTGCCGGAGCGCAAGACGGTCAAGAACCGGATGCACTGGGACGTCGACCTCGCCGGCCCCGATCCGACCGCCCTGGTCGCGGCCGGCGCCACCCTGCTGCGCGAGCCGGACGACGACATCGACTGGTGGATCCTCGCCGACCCGGAGGGCAACGAGTTCTGCGCCTTCCCGGCGCGTCCCACGCAGTGAGCGGCGACGCTACCCAGGTCCGGCGTCGTGCATTAGCGTCTCGGTAGCTCCACCGCCAGCGCGTACGCCGCCGACGTCGATACGCCTCCGGCCGACCCCACCTTGCCCGATCGGTTGGTTCTCGCGGGAACGCCCACCACCGGTCGACCGGTTGGGCAGGATCGTCCGCAACGAGGAGGTGCCGTCGTGCGGGACACCCGCGCTCTCACCCTGACGTTCGAGGTGAGCGGCCTGCCACCGGTGAAGACCGAGGCGCTGTCCATCTTCGCCGCCGGGCACCGGCAGGCGACGAGGGTCCGCGCCCTGCTCGAGGCGGCCTGCGCGGCGGCCCAGCGTACGGGCTGGACCCCGCTCACCGGCCCGATCGAGGTGGGCCTCGTGCTGCGCTGCCCGCCGGGGCACCGCACCTCCGACGCGAGCACGCTGCTCGGCGGGGTGTGCGCGGTGCTCCAGGAGAAGAAGCGGGTGGCCAACATCGGGCTGGCGCACCTCGGCGTCCTCGTGGACGTCGCCCTCTACGACGACGACCGGCAGATCCGCCGCCTGTCGTACGTGGAGGAGCCGGCCGAGGACTTCTCGTACCAGGTGCGGGTGGCGGCCGTACCACAGGTGGTTTGACCGACGACCGCGGTCGGGTACCGCGGACGCCGACGAAGGGAGCGCCGATGTCGGAGCCACATGTCACGCTCGACCCGCGCGGGCTCGATCCGGTGCAGCGGAAGCTGCGCGGCCCGCTCGAGGACCAGCTGACCTCGGCGCTCCAGGCCGCCACCGAACGGGTCCGCGCCGGCTACGCGGGCGAACCCGTCGAGCAGGTCTGCCAACGGCTGCTCGACGAGACCCGGGCGGGCCTGCACCCCGACATCGCGGCCGGTTTCAACCCGGACATGGACGAGTTCTGCCGGGTCGCCGTGGCGATCGTCCGCGGCACCGCCGTCTGACACCGCCGACCTCCACCGCCGGTCGCCGGCGACGGGCGCGCTGCGAGCTCGAACCTATTGACTTTCGATAGGTTCCGAGTGATAGTCGATACATGCTTGCAGAGCATCGCGCGGTAGCGCCTCTTCGTGTGTTCCTCGTGCTGCTGTTCGGGATCCTGGTCGTGTTCGAGACCATGTCGCTGCCCGGACAGTTCGCGCACATGGCCAAGGAGTCCCCGGATCTGGCCTACCTGAGGTGGCCGGCCACGGCGGTGACGGTGTTCTGGGTGATCTGCGTCCAGGTGGTGATCGTCGCCACCTGGAAGCTGCTCACCATGGTCAAGCACGACCGCATCTTCAGCCAGGGTGCCCTGGCCTGGGTCGACGCGATCGTGTGGGCCATCGCCGCCGCCTGGGTGGTCCTCGTGGGCGTGTTCCTCTACGTCGGATTCCGGGCCGACGACCCCGGGCTGCCCCTGTTGCTGTTCCTGCTGGTCGTCGGCGTCGCCGTGCTCGGGCTGCTGATGGTGGTGATGCGCGCCCTGCTGCGGCAGGCCACCACCCTGCGCACCGACATGGAAGCGGTGATCTGATGCCCATCGTCGTGCGCATCGACGTCGAGCTGGCCAAACGCAAGATGAGCGTCGCGGAGTTCGCCGAGCGCGTGGGCATCACACCGGCCAACGTCGCGGTGCTCAAGAACGGCCGCGCCAAGGCCGTGCGCTTCAGCACCCTCGAGGCCATGTGCCGGGTGCTCGACTGCCAACCCGGCGACCTGCTCGAGTGGGTCGACGACTGAACCCGCCCGGACGGGCCGGCGCGCCGACGCGGCGCCCGTCCGGCCGAGGAAAAGGAGACGACATGAAGTACGTCCTCGCCATCGCCGCCGTTCTCGTCGTCGCGCTCGGCGTGGCCGGCATCGTGCACGGGGAGGCCGACGACTCGCCGGGCCTCCAACTGCTGGGCGGCCTGCTCGTCATCGGGGCCGTGGCGATCGGGGTGCGGATCGTCCGGCGCAGCAGGTGACGAGGCCGCCCACCCGGGCCGCGCCGCCGCCCGTGCGGCGCACCCGTGGCGGTGTCCTGGTGGAGTCCCGGGCCGCCGAGCTCGGCAGCGGGGCGGCCACAGCGCGCGGGTCAGGGCCGGGTCCGCAACTCCCCGGCCCTGACCCCACCGTCCGGCGTGGTAGCGGACATCACCGTGCTGACACGGCGTGAACGTGGCACGTCGTCCACGCCGGACCCACCACGGCGAGCCGGCCCGCCTGCACTCAGCTCCACGTGCCCACGACCGGACATCGTGCGCTCCCGTCTCACCCCGAAGAGCCGTGAGCGCCGGCTCAGGTTAGGCGCGTTCCGAGAGACCGGACAAGGCGCGTCGGCGCTCTTCGCGGCGTGATTGATGTCAAGGTCGAAAAGCGGCAAGTCGACGTAACGCAACAGCTCCCATCGTCGCTGTTACGGTTCGAGGCGGCCTTCTCGCCGCAGGTCAGAAGTGCCGCAGCAGGTCCGGGAACGCGGCCAGCCGCAGGACGCCGTGGTCGGTCGGATCCAGTTCCTCGTCCTCCAGCACCCAGGTGTTCTCGTTCGGGATGAAGACGGCGTTCATCCCGGCGGCCCGGGCCGGCAGGATGTCGGACCGCGGCGAGTTGCCGATCATCCACGCCGCCGCCGGGTCGAAGCCGTGCTCGCGGGCGAGCCACCGGTACGTGTCGACGTCCTTCTCCCGCACGATGTGGGCGGCCTGGAAGTGGTGCAGCAGCCCGGACGCGTCGAGCTTGCGCTGCTGCTCCTCCCGGTCGCCCTTGGTCAGCAGCAGCAGCTCGTGCCGGCCGGCCAGCTCGTCGAGCGCCTCGGCGACCCCGGGCATCAGCTCGACCCGGTGCTCGACCAGCGCCACGGCCAGCCGGTCGATCTCCCGCCGCTCGGCGTCCGTGGCCGGCCGTTCGCGCAGCCGTTCCAGGCACTCCCCCAGGCTGCGCAGGAACACCTTGCTCCCGTAGCCGTGCGCCACCGCGTTGGCCCGCTCGATGTCGTCGAGGATGGCCCGGATCTCGGCCCGGTCCAGGGTGGGGTGGTCGAGCCAGGCCAGGAAGTCGTCGATCACCCGCTCGAAGACGACGTTGTTCTCCCACAGCGTGTCGTCCGCGTCGAACACGAGCACGTGCCCTCGGCGACCGTTCCCGTTCCACGTCATCGGTGCCCCCTCCGCTCCCGTCCCGGGCCGGGACTGTAGTTCACGCGACCGGCGACGCCCACCGGATAAGTCCGGCGGCCCCTCACGAGACATCGAACAACCGCCGCGCGACGAGCACCTCCCGCTCCTCCTGCGCGCCCGGCCGCAGCCGCCCTCCGCGCGTCAACATCACCAGGCCGTGCAGCACGCCCCAGCCGACCTCGGCGAGGGTGTCCGGGTCCCGCCCGGCGGCCAGCGGCGCGAGCGCCGCCCGCAGTTCGGCGAACGCGGTACGCGGGGACGCCGGAACCGCCACGGCGCCGAGCGTCAGGTCGGGGGTGTGCGTGAGCATGGCGTCGTACACCTCGGGGTTGGCGTACGCGAAGTCGAGGTAGGCGGTCACCACGGCCGGCCAGCCGTCGCCGGCCCGGGCGGCGGCCAGCGCCTCGGCGAGGTCGGCGAAACCGCGGACGGCGACGGCCGCGACGATCGCCTCGCGGTCGGGGAAGTGCCGGTAGAGGTCGGCGAGCGCCAGGCCGGCGCGTGCGGCCAGCCGGCGTACGCTCACCGCCGCCCAGCCCTCGGCCTCGGCGAGCCGGCGGGCGACCGCGACGACGTGGTCGCGTTCGCCCTGCTCAGCGCCCATGTCACGCGTTCCCGACACCCGCCCGACGATAGGCGTCGATGACGAGCCGTGGCGTCCCGGTGACGGATTGTCGACTGGCGGTCAGCGGCGCAGGGTGAGGATCAGGTCGGCGACCAGCGCCGTCCACCCGGTCTGGTGCCAGGCGCCCAGGCCCGCGCCGTTGTCACCGTGGAAGTACTCCGGGAAGGCGATCAGATCCCGCCAGTCGGGGTGCGTCTGGAAGAGCTGGCAGGCCCCGTAGATCGGCCGCCGGCCCCAGCCGTCCCGGGTGAACAGGGCGATCAGCCGGGCGGAGAGGTCGTCGGCGATCTCGGCGAGGGTCCGCTTCACGCCGGACCGGGTCGGGTACTCGATCTGGAGGTCGTCGCCGAAGAACTCCGCGTAGTCGCGCAGCGCGCTGACCAGCAGGAAGTTCGTCGGCATCCAGATCGGGCCGCGCCAGTTCGAGTTGCCGCCGAACAGGCCACTGGTCGACTCGGCCGGCTCGTAGCCGACGCGGAACTCCTGCCCGCCGAGGGTGACCGAGAACGGCTCGTCGAGGTGCGCCCGGGAGAGCGTCCGCAGGCCGTACTCGGAGAGGAACTCGTCGGTGTCGAGCATCCGCGCCAGCAGGCGGACCATCTGCTCGGGGCCGACCATGGACAGCAGGCGCTGCTGCCGCCCGTCCGGGCCGAGCCGGCGGGCGCCGATCACGCCGGCGTACTCGGGCCGGTTGGTGAGGAACCAGCGCAGCCGCGCGCCCAGCTCGGGCAGGTGGTGCAGGGTGCGGGCGGTCAGCCGGGTGACGGCGGCGAGCGGCAGCAGCCCCACCACCGAGCGGACCTTCAGCGGCACCTTCGTGCCGTCGGGCAGCCGCAGCACGTCGTAGAAGAACGCGTCCTCGTCGTCCCACAGCCCCTGCTCGTAGGCGGCCGCCGCGATGTACGCGAAGTGCTCGAAGAACTTCGTGGCCGTGTCGACCCACGTACGGTCGTGCTCGGCCAGCACGATCGCGATGTCGAGCAGGTTCAGCGCGTACATCGCCATCCAGCCGGTGCCGTCGGACTGCTCCAGCACGCCCGCCACCGGCAGCGCCGCGGAGCGGTCGAACGGCCCGACGTTGTCCAGCCCGAGGAAGCCGCCCTCGAAGACGTTGTTGCCCCCGGTGTCCTTGCGGTTGACCCACCAGGTGAAGTTGAGCAGCAGCTTGTGCATGACCCGGGCCAGGAACTCGTGGTCACGGCCGCCGTCGATCTCGAACACCTTCAACGCCGCCCAGGCGTGCACCGGCGGGTTCACGTCCCCGAACGCCCACTCGTACGCGGGGATCTGCCCGTTGGGGTGCAGGTACCACTCGCGGAGCAGGAGCAGCACCTGCGACTTGGCGAAACCGGGGTCGACCCGGGCGATGCTCACGCAGTGGAAGGCCAGGTCCCAGGCCGCGTACCAGGGGTACTCCCACGGGTCCGGCATGGAGATCACGTCGAAGCTGGTCATGTGCCACCACTGGCTGTTGCGCCCGTGCCGGCGACCCGCCGGCGGCGGCGCCGACGCCGGGTCGCCCTCCAGCCACCGCTTGACGTCGAAGTGGTAGAACTGCTTGCCCCACATCAGCCCGGCGATCGCCTGCCGCGCCACGAGTGCCTCGTCCGGTGTCGCCGCCGGCGGGATCACCCCGGCGAAGAAGCGGTTCGCCTCGGCCCGCCGCGCCCACACCACCGCGTCGAACCCGTCCCCGAGGTCCGCGGGCGGCGGCGGGACGTCGGCCGGCGGCGGGGCGGTACGCGTCAGCCGCAACCGGATCTGCCGCTGCCCGCCCGCCGGCACCTCCAGCACGTAGTGCAGCGCCCCCTTGGTGCCCTCCCGCGCCGGGTTGACCGTGTCCGCCCCGTTGACGACGTGGTCGTTGATGCCGTCCTTCGGGTAGCGGGAGCGGCCCGGCAGCCCCCAGAGCCGCTCGGCGTTGGTCTCGTTGTCGCACAGCAGCGGGGTCGGCTCCCCGTCGCCCTCCAGCAGCAGTTGGCCGAGCACCCAGTGCTCGCCGACGAGCCGCGACCCCTCACCCACGAGCCGGGGCACCCGGTCGGCGCCCGGCAGCCCCCAGGCCCACGTGTTGCGGAACCAGAGCGTCGGCAGCACGTGCAGGATGGCCGGCCGGTCGCCCCGGTTCGCGGCGGTCACCACGATGCACAGGTCGGTGGGGGACGCCTTCGCGTAGTCGACGGTCACCGCCCAGTACCGGTCGTC
Organism: Micromonospora globbae; assembly: GCF_036184225.1. Taxonomy (NCBI): domain Bacteria; kingdom Bacillati; phylum Actinomycetota; class Actinomycetes; order Micromonosporales; family Micromonosporaceae; genus Micromonospora; species Micromonospora globbae. The sequence continues at coordinate 798,665 of NZ_CP108084.1, read as the reverse complement.
GTCGAAGATGCCGGTGTCGACCAGCTCGTACTCGGTGTCGTCCCGGCCGCGCAGCGCGTTCACGGCGACCAGCTCGTCGTACGGGAAGGCCGCCTGGGGGTAGTGGTAGCGCCAGCGCATCCACGAGTGGGTGGGCGTGGAGTCCTCGTACCACCAGTACTCCTTCACGTCCTCGCCGTGGTTGCCGCCGTCGCCGCCGAGGCCGAACATCCGCTCCTTGAGGATCGGGTCCACGCCGTTCCACAGGGCGAGCGCGAAACAGAACGTCTGCCGGTCGTCGCACACGCCGGCCATGCCGTCCTCGTTCCACCGGTACGCGCGGGACCGGGCGTGGTCGTGCGGGAAGTAGTCCCAGGCCGTACCGTGCTCGCTGTAGTCCTCCCGCACCGTCCCCCACGCCCGCTCGGACAGGTAGGGGCCCCACGCGCGCCAGTCCTGCTCCCCGGCGTCGGCCTGGGCGAGCCGGATCCGCTCGGCGTCGGGGGCCGGCGCGTCGGAGGGCGAAGGGTCAGTGATCACCTGCACATCTTCGACGCCGACCGGGTAGTTGACCACAGCGGTCATTCTCTCGGTGGTGTGCGGCACGCCGCCGACGGTGGAGGAAAGTTGATCGACATTCGCTTCGGCCCCCAGGTCTGCACCGACCTGACCAGCGGGGCGACCCGGGAGTGGCTGGTGACCGACGGCGTCGGCGGGTACGCCATGGGCACGGTGAGCGGGCTGCGCACCCGCCGCTACCACGGGCTGCTCGTGGTGGCCGGCGAGCGGCCGGCGGTCCGCCGGGTGGGCCTCGTGAGCCTCGACCCGGCGGTGCTGCTCCCCTCCGGCGCGCGGGTGCGCCTCGGCGCGCACGAGTGGGCCTCCGGCGCGGTGGACCCGCGCGGGTTCGAGCTGCTCGAGCGGTTCGCGCTCGTCGACGGGCTGCCCCGGTGGCGGTGGCGCGCCGGTGACATGGTGATCGAGCGGGAGCTCGCGATGCTGCCCGGCCGCTCGTGCGTGGCCGTGGTGCACCGGCTCGTCTCCGGCGGCCCGGTGCGGCTGGAGCTGGCCGCCGCCTGCACCTGGCGGGACGCGCACGGCGAGCGGCGCTCCGACGGCCCCGGCCTGCGCGTCGAGCCGGTGGCCGGCGGCGCGGTGGTGGAGGACGCGTTCCGGCTCGCCGGCCCGAACTGGGAACCCGAGGGGCAGTGGTGGCTCGGCGTGCACCACCGCGAGGAGGCGGCGCGCGGGCTGCCGCCCACGGAGGACCTCTGGTACGCGGGCCGCTTCTCCGGCACGCTGGACCGCCCCGGCGACACCGTGTCGGTGCTGGCCTGGAAGCACGACCCGGCCCCGGAGCCGCCACCGGCGGCCGAGGTGGTCGAGATCGCCCGCCGGCGCAACCGGCAGGTGGTGGCGCAGGCGGCGCCCCGCGACGACGTCGAGGCCACGCTGGCGCTGGCCGCCGACGCCTTCGTGGTGCGCACCGGCGACGCCCCGGTCGACGTGGTCGCCGGCTACCCGTGGTTCGGCACGTGGTCCCGCGACACGATGATCGCGTACGAGGGGCTGTTCCTCCGGACCGGCCGCGCCGACCTCGGCCGGGAGCTGCTGCGCGCGTACGCGGCGACGCTGTCGGAGGGGATGCTCGCGAACACGGCCGACACGGGCCGGGTGGAGTACAACACGGTCGACGCGACGCTGTGGTTCCTGCACGCGGTGGAGCGGCACGTGGCGCTCACCGGCGACACCGACCTCGGCGCCGAGGTGCTGCCGGCGCTGCTCGCGGTGGTCGACGCGCACCGGGCCGGCACCCGGTACGGCATCGCCGTCGACCCGGCCGACGGCCTGCTCACCCAGGGCGCTCCGGGGGCCGCGCTGACCTGGATGGACGCCCGCGTCCACGGGGTGCCGGTCACGCCGCGGGCCGGCAAGCCGGTCGAGGTCAACGCGCTCTGGGTCAACGGGCTGGCGGGGCTCGCCGAGCTGGCGGAGGCGTCCGGCCGGGACGCCGACGAGCTGCGCCGGATGCACGCCCGGGCCACCACGGCGTTCCGGGAGCGCTACCCGGCCCCGCCGGGATGGCTGTACGACGTGGTGGACGCGCCCGCGCCCGCGTACCCCCTGGGTGGGGGCGCGTTCCACGACGACGACTCGCTGCGGCCCAACCAGCTGCTGGCCTGGTCCCTGCCGTACGCCCCGCTGGAGCCCGACGAGCCGGCCCTGCGCCGAATCGCGGCCGCCCTGCTCACCCCGCTCGGCCCGCGCAGCCTCGCCCCCGACGCGCCGGAGTTCGTGGGCCGCCACCGGGGCGGCCCGGCCGAGCGCGACGGCGCCTACCACCAGGGCACCGTGTGGCCGTGGCTCGTCGGCCCGTACGCGGACGCCTGCCGGCGGGCGAAGGTGCCCGTCGACGAGCTGTTCGTGGGTCTGGAGGCCCACCTGACCGAGTACGGGCTCGGCTCGGTGAGCGAGACCGCCGACGGGCTGGCGCCGCACGCGGCGACGGGCTGCCCGTTCCAGGCCTGGTCGGTCGCCGAGCTGCTGCGGGTGCGCCGGTCGGGTCGCTAGCGCTTTACACGAGCGCAACGAGTGTGTCTCCGCTGGTTAGCCCGTTGCCGGCAGGATGGGTGTCGATCCCAGACGCGACGACGGGCACCGGCAGGGGTGCCGGTCGGCGCGCGCCCGGAGACAACTCAGAGGGGGCCGCATGTCCGCTGACGCCGACGTGATCGACATCCACCCCGCCCGGCACCAGAGGGTGCTCATGCTGTCCTGGGAGTACCCGCCGGTGCTCGTCGGCGGACTCGGCCGACACGTCCACGCCCTCTCCACCGCCCTCGCCGCCGCCGGCCACCACGTCACCGTCGTCACCCGCCACACCGACGGCGCACCCACCGAGGAATACACCGACGGCGTCCGCATCATCCGCGCCACCGAAGACCCCGTCACCTTCCCCCTGGCCACCCCCAGCCTCCTCGCCTGGACCATGGCCTTCAACCACACCCTCACCCGCGCCGCCCTCCACGCCACCACCACCGACACCTACGACGTCATCCACGCCCACGACTGGCTCGTCGCCCACACCGCCATCACCCTCCGCGAACACCTCGACCTCCCCCTCGTCACCACCATCCACGCCACCGAAGCCGGCCGACACCAAGGCTGGCTCCCCGACGAGATGAACCGCACCATCCACGCCGTCGAACACTGGCTCACCACCGAATCCGGCCGCGTCATCGCCTGCTCCGGCTACATGCGCGACCAGGTCACCACGCTCTTCGACCTGCCGGCGGGGCAGGTGGACGTGGTGCCCAACGGGGTCGACGACCGCGCCTGGCGGGCCCGGCCGCCGGCGGTCGCCTCGGCCCGGGCGCGGTTCGCGGCGGACGGCCCGCTGGTCGGGTACGCGGGCCGTCTCGTCTACGAGAAGGGCGTGCAGCACCTGGTCCACGCCGTGCCCCACCTGCGGCGGCGGCACCCGGGACTGCGGGTGGTGATCGCCGGCGACGGCCCGTACCGGGGCGAACTGGAGGAGGAGGCCCGGCGGCTCGCGCTCGGGGACACCGTACGGTTCACCGGCTTCCTCGACACCACGCAGCTGCCCGCGATGCTGGGGGCCACCGACGCGACCGTGGTGCCCAGCCTCTACGAACCGTTCGGCATGGTGGCTCTCGAGGCGGCCGCCGCCGGCGCGCCGCTCGCCGTGGCGGCCACCGGCGGCCTCGCCGAGATCGTCGAGCCCGGCGTCACCGGGGTGACCTTCCCGCACAGCGACCCGGACGCCCTCGCCGGGGCGGTCGACCAGCTCCTCGCCGACGAGGTCTTCGCGCGGCGGGTCGCCCGGCAGGCCCGGGCCATGGTCGGCGAGCGCTACGGGTGGGCCACCATCGCGGCGCGGACGGCGGCCACCTACGCCCGCGCGGCCCGCGAGCACGGGCCGTCGCAGGCCCGCCGCGCGGCCGCCCGGGTGGCCGGCGCGCCACCGCGCATCGCGATCCCCGAGGGGAACCTGTTCGGCGGCGGGGGCGCGGCCAGCTGAGACGTCACCGCCGGGGTGGTGGGCGGCACCCGCCACCCCGGCGGCCGGTCGGGGGTGGCAGGCGGCACCGCCACCCGGCGGCCCGTCGCGGGTCAGCGCGCCGACGCCGTGATCTTCGGGAAGAGCGGTCGCGGGTCGGGGAGCCGCCCCGCCGACGGGGTGCACTGGGCGGCGATCCGTCCGGCCGTGTCGGGGAGGAAGGGTCCGATCAGCTCGGCGAGGGCCCGGCAGGCCCGGACGAGGACGTCCAGAGCGGCGTCGAGGTTCGCGGCAGCGTCGAGATCGCCGTCGCCCTCGGCCCTGGACAGCTGCCAGGGCCGCACGTGCTCGACGAAGCGGTTCGCCTCCTCGACCACGCTCCAGATCGCGGCGGTGGCGGCCCGGAAGTCGAAGGCGTCCAGAGCCGCCGCGACCAGGCGCGGCGCCTGCCGGGAGGCGGTCGTCAGCCGCTGCGCGTCAGCCGGCTCCCCGGTGCCGGTCGGGGGTCGACCGGCACGGTAGCGGTGCACCATCGTGACGACGCGGTTCACGAGGTTGCCCAGGTCGTCGGCGAGGTCGCCGTTGGCGCGGTCGACGAGCTTCTCGACGGTGAAGTCCGCGTCACCCACCCGCGGCACCTCACGCAGCAGCCACCACCGCACCGGGTCGGTCCCGAACCGGGCGACGAGGTCGACGGGATCGACGGCGACGCCCGTCGACTTGCTGATCTTCCTGCCGTCGGCGGTCAGGTAGTCGTGGACGAGGATGTCGGTGGGCAGGGGTTCGCCCGCCGACAGCAGCATCGCCGGCCAGTACACGGCGTGGAAGCGCACGACGCCCTTGCCGAGCAGGTGCACCCGACGGGGGCTGTCCGCCCACCAGCGCCGGTAGTCGGGGCCGTGGTGGGCGTAGTCGAGCGCGGTGACGTAGTTGCCCAGGGCGTCCCACCACACGTAGACGACCTGGTCGGGGTCACCGGGCACCGGGATGCCCCAGCCACGGGCGCGGGTCTGCGAACGGGAGACGCTGAAGTCGTCGAGGCCGGCCGCGATGAAGCTGAGCACCTCGTTGCGGCGCGCCGCCGGTTCGATCCTCAACCGCCCACTCTCGATCAGGTCGTGGAGCCGGTCCTGGTAGCGGGACAGGCGGAAGAACCAGTTCCGCTCGGTGACGCGCTGGGGCGCGGTGTCGTGCTCCGGGCAGCGCCCGTCGCGAAGCTCGGCCTCCGTGTAGAACTGTTCGCACCCCACGCAGTACAGCCCCTCGTAGTGCTTCCGGTAGAGATCCCCGGACGCCGCGCAGGCGCGCCAGAGGCGTTCCACCCCGGAGCGGTGCCGAGGGTCCCGGCTCGTGCGGATGAAGTCGTCGAAGGACAGCGCCAACGGTTCGCGCAGGGCCTCGAACGCGGCGGCGTTGCGGTCGACGAGATCCTGGGTCGGCAGGCCCTCGGCCTCGGCCGCCAGCACGTTCTTGAGCGAGTTGTCGTCGGTTCCGGTCAGGAACCGCACCTCGTCGCCGCGTTGGCGCCGGTGCCGGGCCAGCACGTCGGCCTGCACGAGTTCCAGCGCGAACCCGAGGTGCGGGCGGGCGTTGACGTAGGGGATCGTGGTGGTCACATAGAACCTGTCGGGCATCGGAACCTCCTGGAAAAGCGCCGGGGCTCCGACCCGCACGTGAATCGAGGCCCCGTGACCGGGGCCTCGTGACGTCATCCGTCCCGCGTCAACAGCCCCGCTGGCGGGGCATCATGACCGGGACGGAGGACGTACGCATGGCAGCACCGTAACAGCCACCGGCGCTCACGTTCACCGGGTTTGTGCCCGCCTCCGTGGCCCCCACTCCGCCCGCCTCCGTGGCCCCCACTCCGCCCGCCCCCGGCGGCGCGACGAACCGCCGAACGCGCACTGATGAGGAAACGAGGGTCGGTAGCTATGGTGTAACCGGGGGTGACCGAGGGGGAACGCGAGCGTGCACCAGCTGCTGATCGCGGGCCGGTACCGGCTGGTCGACCTGGTCGGCACCGGTGGCATGGGCAGAGTCTGGCGGGCCCGCGACGAGCTGCTGCACCGCGACGTCGCGGTCAAGGAGATCGTGCCGCCGGTCTGGCTTGGCGAGGCCGAGCGCGACGACCTGCGGCGCCGTACGCTGCGCGAGGCGCGCACCGCCGCCCGGCTGAGCCACCCCAACGTGGTGCGGATCTACGACGTGGTGCACGACCGGGACAGTCCGTGGATCGTGATGGAGTACGTCGAGTCCCGCTCGCTGCAGCAGATCCTCGCCGTCGACGGCCCGCTGAGCCCGGCCCGGACCGCCCGGATCGGGCTGGCCGTGCTCGCCGCGCTGCGCGCCGCCCACACCGCGGGAGTGCTCCACCGCGACGTGAAGCCGCACAACGTGCTGGTGGCCACGGACGGGCGGGTGGTGCTCACCGACTTCGGCCTGGCCACGTTCACCGGTGGGGACGCCGCGATGACCGGCCCCGGGATGATCCTCGGCTCGCCGCACTTCGTGGCACCCGAACGGGCGCGCGACGGGATCTCCGACCCACGTACCGACCTGTGGTCGCTCGGCGCGACGCTCTACGCGGCCGTCGAGGGCCAGCCCCCGTACGCCCGGGACAGCGCCATGGCGACGCTCTCCGCCCTGGCCACCGACCCTCCGGACCCGATGCGCCGGGCCGGGCCGCTGCGCCCGGTCCTCACCGGTCTGTTGCAGCGCGACCCGTGGCGGCGGCTGACCGCCGTCGAGGCGGAACCGCTGCTGCGCAGGGCCGCCACGGCGACACCGGCACCGACCCGACCGGCGGCTCCGGACCCGACCCGACCGCCAGCTCCCGGCCCGACCCGGCGGGCGGCTCCGGACCCGGCCGGGCCGGCGGCGGAACGGGCCGCGCCGGCGGGACGGTCCGGAACGCGAGCGCGGCGCGGCCAGCGCGTCGCGGTCGGCGTCGCGGCCGCCGCGACCGCGCTGCTGGCCGCCGTCGGCACGGGACTGGCGATGGCCGCCCGCGACCGGTCCGAGAGGGAACCGTCGGGGACGGGTGCCGGCATCGGCCCCACCCGCCCGGCGGCCGCCTTCGCCTGTGTGGCCGCCCCGCCCGCGGCGGCCAGCCCGGTGCCGTCGGTGCCGCCGCCACCCGGTGCCCGCTTCCGGCTGGTGCCGGGCTGGACGTGGTACACGGATCCGACCGGCTTCCAGATCGCCGCGCCGATCGCCTGGCTGCACTGGACCGAGGACGCGGTCACCTGCTTCCGGGAACCGGGCGGCACCCGGGTGCTCAGCGTCGAGGCGAGCGTCGCCCGCGCCGACCCGGTGGCGTGGTGGCGGGCCGAGGAGCGGCGGCTGACCGGTGACGGGGCGCTGCCGGGCTACCGCCGGGTCGACATCTCCCCCATGGACATCTTCGACGGTGGGGCGGTCTGGGAGTGCGCCTGGCTCAACCCGGCCGGCGAGCGGGTCCACACCGCACGGCTGCTCGCGAACACCTCGGCCGGCCGCGCGTACACCGTCTCATGGTTGACAAAAGAGTTCGACTGGCAGGTCAACGCGACATACTTCCCCATGATCCGGCAGAGCTTCACACCGGCGCTCTGAGTCCCTCCTCAGTGGATGTCCGGGGGTTTCCGCACCGGCGCGGGATGTGACTAGAGTGATCTCGCTCGGGCGCTCAAGATCCCTGAGGAGGGTGAGCCGACATGATGGGTCCCTCGCACGCGCTCTCCGGCGCGGCGGTGTGGCTGACCGGGTCCTGGGCGCTGGACCAGTTCGCCGACTACCATCAGTCGCCGCTCGCGCTGGCCGTGGGCACGGCGGTCTGCGCCGGCGGGGCGCTCTTCCCCGACCTCGACCTGTCCGGCAAGGTGACCCGTAACCAGGGCGGCGCCACGGTGGCGCGCACCTTCGGCGTGGTCAGCCTCTTCTTCGCCGAGGTCATGGAGAAGGTGTCGCTCGGCGTCTACTACGCCACGAAGCTGAGCCGGGATCCGAAACGGAACAACGGCCACCGCACCCTGACCCACACGATCCCCTTCACCGTGCTGGTCGGCTGGGGCACCACGGCCCTCTGCACCGCGTACGGCAAGTGGGCCGTCATCGGGATCCTCTTCTTCATGATCGGGCTCGCGCTGCGCGGCCTGTTCGACGAGTGGGCCGAGCGCGCCGGCTGGGTGGTCGTCACCCTGCTGTCGCTGGCCGCGGCCTGGTTCACCTACGCGAACCTGCCGGGCGGGCGCGGCTATCCGATGATCGGCCTGGCCGTCGGGGTGGGCTGTTTCGTGCACATCCTCGGCGACATGATCACCAGGGCCGGCGTGCCGATCCTCTGGCCGATCCCGATCAAGCGTCGGATGTGGACGATGGTCGGCCTGCCCAACAAGATCGCGCTGCGCACCGGCAGCAAGGCCGAGGTGGTCGTGCTCCGGGCGGTGATGACGGTCGTGGCGGTGCTCGCCGCGGCCGGGCTCGTGGCGCGTCCGGTGCTGAACCGGTTCGACATCGAGATATGACCGCCGCGCCGGCTCCGGACTCGGCCGGGGACGAGCGCGACGGGTCCCCGGGCGACGCCGCCGACGCGGGGGTGCCCGCGTTCTGGCGTGGGCTCGGGCTGCCCGGGCTGGCCGACGTGCACACCCACTTCCTGCCGCCACGGCTGCTGCGCCGGGTGTGGGCGTACTTCGACGCGGCCGGGCCGCTGGTCGGCACCGAGTGGCCGATCCGCTACCGGTGGAGCGACGCCGACCGGGTCGCCCACCTGCGCCGGCTCGGGGTGCGGGCGTTCACCGCGCTGGCGTACGCCCACCGGCCGGGGATGGCCGCCGACCTCAACCGGTGGACGCTGGACTTCGCGCGGACCACGCCGGAGTGCCTCCCCTCGGCCACGTTCTTCCCCGAGCCGGAGGCTCCCCGGTACGTCGCCGAGGCGCTGGACGCCGGCGCCCGCGTGTTCAAGGTGCACATCCAGGTCGGCGGGTTCGCCCCCACCGACCCGGCGCTCGATCCCGTGTGGGGGCTGCTCGCCGAGGCCGGCGTACCGGTGGTGGTGCACGCCGGGCACGCTCCCGTCGGCACGGCGCACACCGGGCCGGAACCGTTCGCGGCGCTCCTCGCCCGCCACCCGTCGCTGGCCGCGGTGGTGGCCCACCTCGGCGCCCCGGACTACCGCGCGTTCCTCGACCTCGCCGCCTCCCACCCGCACGTCCGGCTGGACACCACGATGGCGTTCACGTCGTTCTTCGACCGGTTCGTGCCGTTCCCTGCCGACGAGCTGCCCCGGTTGCGTGACCTGGGCCTCGCCGGCAAGGTGCTGCTCGGCAGCGACTTCCCGAACATCCCCTACCCGTACGCGGAGCAGCTGGCCGGGCTGGCCCGGCTCGACCTCGGCGACGACTGGCTGCGGGCGGTGTGCTGGGCCAACACCGCCACCCTGTTCGACCTGCCCTGACCCCCGGCGCCGCCTGGGCCGCGGTGCCCGCTCCGACCCGGCCGGGACACGGGTGGGTCAGGTGGTCTGGAGGTGGCGGGCGGCTCGGGCGCTCCACCTGCCGTTCTCCCGTTCGACGATGATCGGGTGCGCGAACGCCCGGGTGACGGTCTCGGTCGTCAGGGCGGCGTCGACCGGCCCGGCCGCGACGGTCCGGCCCTCCGAGACGAGGAGGGCGTGCGTCGTCGTCTCCGGAAGCTCCTCCAGGTGGTGTGTGACGAGGACGGAGGCCAACTCCGGCGCGGAGTGCGCGAGCACGTCGATCGTCTCGAGGAGCTGTTCCCGGGCGGCGACGTCGAGGCCGGTGGTGGGTTCGTCGAGGAGCAGCAGTCGCGGGTCGGCGGCGAGCGCCCGCGCGATCAGGGCGCGCCCGCGCTCGCCCTGGGACAGCGTGGGCCACGGGGCGGAGCGGCGCGCGGACAGCCCGACCTCGGCGACGAGCGCCTCCACCCGGTCCGCCTGCTCCCTGGTGGGCGCCCACCGCAGGGGCACCTCGATGGTGCCGGTGATCCCGGTGAGCACGACCTCCGTGACCGTGAGCGGTGAGCGCAGGGGGTGGCGCGGGTCGACGTGCCCGATGTGGCGTCGCAACTCCTGGAGTTCGACCCGTCCCAGCCTGCGTCCGAGCACGTCGACGGTGCCGGACGTGGGGTGGGTCCGCGCTCCGCAGAAGCCGAGGATCGTGCTCTTGCCCGCGCCGTTCGGTCCCAGGAGCGCCCAGTGCTCGCCGACCCGGACGGTCAGGTCGATGCCGTGGAGGATCTGGTTGCCGTCGCGGCGGAACGTCACGCCACGGAGGTCGAGGACCGGGTCACTCATGTCGGGCTCTCCTTCGACGTCGGCGGCCACGTGCATCCTGATCCACCGGGTCACCGCCCCGCCGACGGGTCGGCCAACTGGTCACCCAGTGGACTGCGCCGGTACAGCACGTGCCGCCCGTCGCGGGCCCGGGTGACCAGGCCCGTCGCGTGGAGGACCCGCAGGTGCTGGGAGACGGCGCTGGGCGTCACGGCGAGCCGGCGAGCGATCTCCACCGTGGGGAGCGGCTCGGCGAGGAGGTGGAGCAGCCGCGCCCGGGGCGCCCCGAGGAGCGAGGTGAGGGCGGTCGCGTCGACGGCCGGCGCCGACGCCCAGAGGGTCGCGACCCCGCGGCAGGGGTACGCGAGCAGCGGCGGCTCGTCGCGGCCGACGGGCGGCGCCGGCTTGTGGGAGAAGATCGACGGCACCAGGAGCAGTCCCCGGCCGGCCGCTGCCACGTGGTGCCGGCCGATCATCTTGTCGATGTACAGGACCCCGTCGCGCCACCACAGGTTCGGGTGCATGTCGGCGAAGAGCAGGCGGGCGCCTCCGACGGCCAGTTGCCGGGCGCGGTAGGTCATGTCCGCCTCCAGGACGAGCCGCATGCGCGGCCAGGCCGGCTTGATCGCGGCCTCCCAGTAGCGCTGGAGGTGGTCGCAGATGGCGTCGCGGAGCGCGCACACCGCCTCGTCGTCGGCGCCGGTCACCGCACGGAGGGCGGCCGGCAGCCGCCCGCGCGGGTACGCGGCCCGCACGTCGCGGCGGACGATGTCGGGGGCGGTCCGCCGCACGACGGCCAACTCGTCCTCGAACGGCGCGGCGAACTCGGTCGGCCGGGGTGTGAGGAAGTCCGGGAGCGCACGGTCCGGCCCGACGAGGGACAGCAGCGTGTCGGCCGTCGACGCGTCGATCCGGTCGACCACCGACCGGCGCCACGGCAGGTGCAGCGCGTACAGGCCCGGCTCGCGCAACACCCGGAGACTGAGCACGGCCTCGTGGATCGGTGAGATCGCGAAGCGGGTGTCCGCGAGGTCCTCGACGCCGAGCAGGAAGCTGATCATTTAGGCACAGGCTACATCGGTTGGGGATCGCCGGCCCGTCCCGTGGACTTCGGGGCATGACCGATCACATCGACACGACCACCCGCAACGCGGGCGGGCCCCCGACGGCGATCGTCACGGGTGCGGCGCGCGGCACCGGGTTCACCACGTCGCTTCCAGGCCGGTGGACCGCCGTGGGCGTTCCTCCCGGACCGGGGGCGCACCGGTGAGCCGCCGGCTGCTGGCGCTGCTCACCCTCACCTGCGGGGTCGCCGTCGGCAACATCTACTTCCCCCAGACGATCAGCCCGCTGGTCGGCGCCGGTCTGCACGTCGACGCCGACTCGGCCGCCCTGGTGGTGACCGCTGTGCAGTTCGGCTACGCCGCCGGGATCTTCCTGCTGGTGCCGCTCGGTGACCGGCTACCGCACCGCCGGCTGGTCGTCGTCCTGCTCGGTCTCAGCGGGTTCGGCCTGCTCGCCGCGAGTGGCGCGCCCGCGCTGCCGCCACTCGTCGGGGCGAGCGCTCTCGTCGGGGTCACGACCGTGGTCGCGCCGATCATCGGCCCGATGGCGGCGGGCCTCGTCGCCGACGACCGGCGTGGCGCGGTCAGCGGCACGCTGCTGAGCGGCTCGATCGGCGGCATGCTGCTGTCCCGCACCGTGGCCGGCGCAGTCGGCGACTGGTTCGGGTGGCGGGCCCCGTACCTGATGGCAGCGGTGTCCGTGCTGCTCATCGCGGTGGTCATGGCCCGCGTCCTGCCCCGTACGCGACCGCCGTCGGGGCACCGGTACCCGGCGCTGCTCGCCGAGTCGCTGCGCGTGCTGCGTACCGAACCGGACCTGCGCCGCTCCTGCTTCTACCAGGCGACGGTGTTCGCGGGGTTCTCCGCGGTCTGGACCGCCGTCGCACTGCTCATGACCGGTCCGGCGTACGGCCTGGGCGCGCCGGCCGTGGGGATGCTCGCCCTGGTCAACGCGGGGACCATGCTGTGCACCCCGCTCGCGGGGCGCGTCGTGGACCGTCGCGGGAGCGACGCGGTGAACCTCGTGTGCCTGCTCGGGGTCGTCGCCGCGGCCGTCGTGCTGGCGCTCGCCGGTCTCGGCGGTGCGGTGGGCCTCGCGGCGCTGGTGCTGGGCACGTTGCTGCTCGACGTCGGGATGCAGTCCGGCATGGTCGCCAACCAGGTACGGAACTACGCCCTGCGCCCCGATGCGCGCAGCCGCGTCAACACCGCCTACATGACCTGCGCCTACCTCGGCGGCAGCGCGGGCTCCTGGCTCGGCGCGCGAGCGTACGCCCACGTCGGGTGGCTGGGGGTGTGCGGGCTCCTGGCGCTCCTCGCGGCCCTGGCCCTCGCCCGCCACCTGACGTCGACCCCCGCCACCGGCCGCCCCCGCCCCGCGGTCGCCGCCGGGAACGGCTGATCCGAGGGTGACTGCCGATCCGGAGACGCGGCCCGACCCGGCGACGCGGACCCGTCACGCCCCGGACGTCACCACCTCGACAACACCTATTGACGTCGTCGTAACACGTGCCCTACCGTTCGTCGAAACGGTTAGTCGAAACGTTTCGACAACCGCCTGGGAGCGGTTCCACTGCCGGCCGAGGGAGGTGTGCGGTGGCCACCATGCACGACGTCGCCCGCCTCGCCCGCGTCTCGGTCAGCACCGTCTCGTACGTGCTCACCGGCGCCCGGCCCATCTCCCAGGCCACCCGCGACAAGGTCCTCGCCGCCATGGCCGAGCTGGACTACCAGCCCAACGCGATGGCCCGGGGGCTCGCGAGCCGGCGGAGCCGGATCGTCGGTCTGCTCATGCCGATGGACGAGCGGGGCCTCGGGGCCACCGAGACCGCCTTCGTGACCGGGGCCGCCGCCGCGGCCAGCGCCGCCGGATACCACCTCGTGCTCTCTCCCGTCGGCGCCGGTGACGTCGACGACCTGCGCCGGCTCGCGAGCCAGCGCATGCTCGACGGCGCGGTGCTGATGGAGGTCCAGGTGGAGGACGGGCGGGTCGCCGCCCTCCAGGAGGCCGGCGTCCCGCTCGTGCTCATCGGGCGTACGGGCGACACCACCGGCCTGTCGTACGTCGACATCGACTTCGAGCAGACCGTCCGGGAGGCCGTCGACCACCTCGTCGGCCTCGGGCACCGCCGGATCGTCTACGTGAACCACTCGGCCGCCACCATCGCCGCCGGCTACGGGCCCGCCGTCCGCACCCGGGACGCGTTCGTGGCGGCCATGGCCGACCACGGCCTCGCACCGATCATGATCCCCGCCGAGGACAGCGCCGCCGGCGGGCGGGCGGCGCTCACCGCGGCCCTCGCGCAGGCGCCCGACCTGACGGCCGTGCTCGCCATGAACGAGAACGCCATCTTCGGCATCCTCGGCGAGCTGGCCACCCGCGGCCACGCGGTGCCCCGCGACGTCTCGGTGGTCTCGATGGTCACCTCGCCGCAGGTGGCCGAGCTGGCCCACCCGGCCCTGACCGCCATGACGTCCCCCGGCTCGGCGCTCGGCCGCATCGCCGTGGAGGCGTTGCTCCGCCACCTGGAGGGGGCCGGCGACACCCACCAGCAACTGCTCCCGTGCGCGCTGGAGGTCCGGGGCTCGACCGGCCCGGCCGCCGGGGCGCGCGACCGCACCGACCCGGCCGGCTCCGGCCCGCCGGTCACGTGAACGCAACGGCCCGCCGCCGCGCTGCCACGCGACGACGGGCCAGGTAAGTACCGGCTCGATACTCACCAGGAGGATAGCAATGGGGCGAATCCGCAGGCTGGTCGCCGCTGTCGCGCTGGCCGCGACCGCGACGACCACGATCGCCGCGTGCGGCGGCGACGAGGGCGGCGACGGTAGCGACGCCAAGACCCTCAAGCTCTGGCACTACGAGAGCGCGAACAGCGCCATGGGTGTCGCCTGGGACCGGGCGATCCAGATCTTCAAGGACGAGCACCCGGGCGTCGAGGTGCAGTTCGAGCGCAAGGCGTTCGAGCAGATCCAGCAGAACGCCGGCATGATCATCAACTCGTCCGAGGGCCCGGACATCATGGAGTACAACAAGGGCAACGCCACCGCCGGCCTGCTCTCCTCCCAGGGCCTGCTCACCGACCTCACCGACGAGGCCGAGAAGCGCGGCTGGGGCGACAAGCTCAGCCCCAGCCTCCAGACCACCGCCCGGTACGACGACAAGGGCGTCATGGGCTCGGGCAACTGGTACGGCGTGCCGAACTACGGCGAGTTCGTGATGGTCTACTACAACAAGGACCTCTTCGACAAGTACGGCGTCACCGTCCCGACGACGCTCGACGAGATGACCCGGGCCATGGACACCTTCGTCAGCAAGGGCGTCACCCCGCTGGCGGAGGCGGGCGCCGAGTACCCGGCCGGGCAGCTCTTCTACCAGCTCGCGCTGTCGAAGGCCGACCGCGCGTTCGTCGACGACTACCAGCTCTACAAGAACCCGGTGGACTTCAAGGCCGACCCGCTGAAGTACGGCGCGGAGACCTTCGCCGACTGGGTGCGCAAGGGCTACGTCGCCAAGGACGCCGCCAGCCTGAAGGCCGAGGACATGGGCACCGCCTTCATCTCCGGCAAGGCCCCGATGATCGTCTCCGGCAGCTGGTGGTACGGCCGCTTCAAGGACGAGATCAGGTTCAACTGGGACTCGTTCCTGTTCCCGGGCAACAAGCTCCACGCCGGCTCGTCGGGCAACCTCTGGGTGGTCCCCGCCAACAGCAAGGCCAAGAGCCTCGCGTACGACTTCATCGACATCACCCTGCGCCCGGAGGTCCAGGCGCTGATCGGCAACAACGGCGGCGTCCCGGTGGCCGCGGACGCGTCGCAGATCAGCGACCCGAAGGACAAGAAGCTCATCGAGAACTTCAACACCGTCAGCCAGCAGGACGGCCTGGCCTTCTACCCGGACTGGCCGGTGCCCGGCTACTACGACGTGCTGGTCTCCGGGTTCCAGGGCCTGATCAACGGGTCCAGGACGCCCGACCAGGTGCTCGACGCGATCGCCAAGCCGTACGCCGACGGCGTCAAGGAGATCACCGGCAAGTGACACGGCCCGGGGTGGACGCGTCCGGTCCCCGCCGGCGCGTCCACCCCGCCGGGAAGGATCTCCCATGGCACTCCCCGAGACCGTGGCCGGCCCGCGACGGCCCGCCACGCCACCCGAGACAGCCGTCACCCGCCGTCCGCGCCGCCGCGGCGGCCGGGCCGGGTACTGGCTCTACCTGCTGCCCGGCGCCGTGCTGTTCGTGCTCGTCATCGGCGCACCGCTCGTCGGCACCGTCTACTTCTCACTGACGAAGTGGTCCGGCGTCGGCGACCCCACCTTCATCGGGCTGGACAACTACCGGCACCTCCTCGAGGACGAGGTGTTCTGGACGTCGTTCCGGAACACGCTCGCCATGATCGTCGCGATGGTCGTGGTGCCGACCCTCGTGGGCCTGGTGCTCGCCGCCGTGCTCTTCGACGTCATCGGGCGGAGGTTCCGGCCGCGGACCGCCGCCGCACTGCGCGCGGCGTTCTACCTGCCG
Organism: Micromonospora globbae; assembly: GCF_036184225.1. NCBI lineage: Bacteria > Bacillati > Actinomycetota > Actinomycetes > Micromonosporales > Micromonosporaceae > Micromonospora > Micromonospora globbae. The sequence goes on along the minus strand of NZ_CP108084.1, from coordinate 782,804 downwards.
CAGGTGCTGCCGGTCGTGGTGGCCGGCATCGTCTGGGGCTGGATCCTGCGGCCGGACGGCGCGTTCAACGGCCTGCTGGACGCGGTCGGCCTCGGCGCGCTGCGCCACGACTGGCTGGGCGACCCGAAGACCGCCCTGCCCAGCGTCATGGCGGTGATGATCTGGGTCCAGATCGGTTACCCGGTGGTCGTCTTCATGGCGGCCCTGCAACGCGTCGACCCGGAACTGTACGAGGCGGCCGAGGTCGACGGGGCCGGCTGGTTCCACCGGTTCCGGGCCATCACCCTGGCCCAGATCCGGCCGGAGACCTTCGTGGTGGCCCTGACCTGCACGATCGCCGCGTTGAAGGTGTTCGGCCCGGTGTTCGCGCTCACCCGCGGCGGGCCCGAGAACGCCACCAACGTGCCGTCGTACTTCGCCTACTACACGTTCTTCAAGAAGCTCCAGGTCGGCTACGGCTCCGCGATCTCCACGGTGCTCACCCTGATCATCATCGTGGTGGCCGTGGTCTTCATCTGGATGCAGAACCGCAGCGAGCGCCAGGACCGGGGGGTCTGACATGGCCGTCACGCTCACTCCGGCCGGCAGCACGGCGCGCCGGCCACGGCCGGCCCGCGACCGCCACCACCGCGGCGTGAGCCGCTGGGTCGTCCTCGCCCTGGTCACCCTCGGCGCGCTCGTCATGCTCGTGCCGTTCGCGTTCATGCTGCTCAACGCGTTCAAGTCACCCGGGGACTACTCGACGGGCGGGCCGCTGAGCTGGCCGTCGGAGTTCTACACGAAGGGCCTGCGGACGTACTGGAGCGAGGTCGACTTCCCGCTGAAGCTCTGGAACTCGACGCTCATCGCCGGCTCCGTCGCCGTGCTCGGCGTCGTCGTGTCGCTGCTCAACGCGTACGCCCTGGGCATCGGCCGGGTCCGCGGCCGGCTCTGGATCGTCGGGCTCTTCCTGCTGGCGAACATGCTGCCGCAGGAGGCGCTCATCTACCCGCTCTACGACGCCGCCAAGCAGGTCGGCCTCTACAACACGCGCCTCGCGGTGATCATCATCTTCACCGTCATCCAGAGCGCGTTCGGCACCTACCTGCTCGCGTCGGTGCTCAGCACGTTCCCGCGTTCGCTGCTGGAGGCGGCGGCGCTGGACGGCGCGAGCCGGTGGACGGTCCTGTGGCGGGTCGTCTTCCCGAACCTGCGGCCCACCCTCGCGGTGCTGCTCATCTTCTTCTTCATCTGGACCTGGAACGAGTTCCTCATCCCGCTGGTCATGCTGATCGACAACAGCACGCAGACCATTCCGGTCGCGCTGGCGTCGCTGCAGGGCGACCGGCTGATGGACGCCCCCACCACGAACGCGGGCTCGCTCATCAGCCTCGTCCCGGCCATCCTCTTCTTCCTCATCTTCCAGCGCACCCTCGCGCGCGGCATCACGGCAGGAGCCGAGAAGTGAAGTTCACCGACGGGTACTGGCAACTGCGACCGGGGGTCACCGTGCTGCGCCCCGGCACGGTCGAGTCGGTCGAGCCGGACGAGCGCGGTCTCACCGTCCACGCCCCCACGGGCCGGCTCACCGGTCGGGGCGACACCCTCAACCGCCCGGTCGTCACGGTGCGCTTCTTCTCCCCCGCCGACGGCGTCGTCGGCGTCACGATCGCCCACCACCTCGGCGGGGTGCGCAAGGGCCCCACGTTCGACCTGGCCACCTCCGACGACCACCCCGTCACCGTCGACGTCACCGGCCTCAGCGCCTCACTGACCAGCGGCGAACTGACCGCCCGGGTCTCGCTGATCGACGGGTGGCGGGTGGACTTCCTGCACGGCGACCGGGTCCTCACCTCGTCCACCGAACGCAGCATCGGAGTCGTCACCGACGCCGACGGCCGGGCGTACGTGCACGAACGGCTGGCGCTCGGCGTCGGCGAGACGGTCTACGGCCTGGGCGAGCGGTTCGGCGCGTTCGTGAAGAACGGCCAGACCGTCGACATCTGGAACGCCGACGGCGGCACCGCCAGCGAGCAGGCCTACAAGAACGTGCCGTTCTACCTGAGCAACCGGGGCTACGGCGTGTTCGTCGACCACCCGGAGCACGTCTCGTTCGAGGTGGGCTCCGAGGTGGTGTCGCAGACCCAGTTCAGCGTCGAGGGGCAGACGCTCACCTACTACCTCGTCGACGGGCCCACCCCGAAGGACGTGCTGCGCCGCTACACGGCGCTGACCGGCCGGCCCGCCCGCGTGCCGGCCTGGTCGTACGGGCTCTGGCTGTCGACGTCGTTCACCACCTCGTACGACGAGAAGACGGTCACCGAGTTCATCGACGGGATGGCCGAGCGGGACCTGCCGCTGTCGGTGTTCCACTTCGACTGCTTCTGGATGCGGCAGTTCCACTGGGTCGACTTCGTGTGGGACCCGGCGACCTTCCCCGACCCGGAGGGGATGCTGCGACGCCTGCACGAGCGCGGCCTCAAGGTGTGCGTCTGGATCAACCCGTACGTCGCCCAGCGGTCGTACCTGTTCGAGGAGGGCCGCCGCCACGGCTACCTGGTGCGCAGGCCCGACGGGTCGGTCTGGCAGTGGGACAAGTGGCAGGCCGGCATGGCGCTCGTGGACTTCACCAACCCGGACGCCGTCGCCTGGTACACGGGCAAGCTCAAGGCGCTGCTGGACATGGGCGTCGACTGCTTCAAGACCGACTTCGGCGAGCGCATCCCCACCGACGTGGTCTGGCACGACGGCTCGGACCCGCAGCGGATGCACAACTACTACGCCCACCTCTACAACCGGGCCGTCTTCGAACTGCTGGAGGCCGAACGCGGCACGGGCGAGGCCGTGGTCTTCGCGCGGTCGGCCACCGCCGGCGGCCAGCAGTTCCCCGTGCACTGGGGCGGCGACTGCGAGTCGACGTTCAGCGCGATGGCGGAGTCGCTGCGCGGAGGACTGTCGCTGGCCGCCTCCGGCTTCGGCTACTGGAGCCACGACATCGGCGGCTTCGAGGGCACCCCGGACCCGGCCGTGTTCAAGCGGTGGATCGCCTTCGGGCTGCTCTCGTCGCACTCCCGGCTGCACGGCTCCGGCTCCTACCGGGTGCCGTGGGCGTTCGACGACGAAGCTGTCGACGTGCTGCGCCACTTCACCCGGCTCAAGCTGCGCCTCATGCCGTACCTCGCCGCGGTCGCCGAGGAGGCGCACCGCGACGGCGTGCCGATGATGCGTCCCATGCTGCTGGAGTTTCCGGACGACCCGGCCACGGCGTACCTGGACCGGCAGTACATGCTCGGCCCCGACGTGCTGGTGGCGCCCGTGATGAGCGCCGACGGCGAGGTGACCTTCTACGTGCCGGCCGGCACCTGGACCCACCTGGTGACCGGCGCGCAGCTCACCGGACCGGCCTGGGTGACCGAGAAGCACGAGTTCGACAGCCTGCCGGTGCTGGCCCGCCCCGGCGCGGTCATCCCGTTCGGCGACCGCGACGACCGGCCCGACTACGAGTGGGCCGACGGTGTGCGGCTGCGGCTGTACGCGCCGGCGGAGGGCCAGCGCACCCGGGTCCGCGTACCGTCGCCGGGGGACGGGCCGGGCGCCGAGTTCGAGGTGCGGTTCGACGGCGGCGCGGCCAGCGCCGAGCTGGTGTCGGGAGTGTCGGCGGGACACCGCTGCGAGGTCCAGGGGGTACGACAGTGACCGAACACGTCTTTCCGGAGAGCTTCGTCTGGGGCTCGGCCACGGCCGCCTACCAGATCGAGGGCGCGGCCACCGAGGACGGCCGGGGACCGTCCATCTGGGACACCTACAGCCACACACCCGGCCGGACGCTCAACGGCGACACCGGTGACGTGGCCGCCGACCACTACCACCGCTGGCAGGAGGACCTCGGGCACGTCGCGGCCCTGGGCCTCGGCGCGTACCGGTTCTCGATCTCCTGGCCGCGGGTGCAGCCGGGCGGCTCCGGGCCGTTCAACCGGGCCGGCCTCGACTTCTACTCCCGTCTCGTGGACGGCCTGCTGGAACGCGGCGTACGGCCGGTGGCCACCCTGTACCACTGGGACCTGCCGCAGGAGCGGGAGGACGCCGGCGGCTGGCCGTCGCGGGACACGGCGCTGCGCTTCCAGGAGTACGCCGCCGGCGTCGTCGAGGCGCTCGGCGACCGCGTGCACACGTGGACCACGCTCAACGAGCCGTGGTGCTCGGCGTACCTCGGCTACGCCTCCGGCGTGCACGCGCCGGGGCGTACCGAACCGGCCGCCGCGCTGGCCGCCGTCCACCACCTGAACCTCGCCCACGGCCTGGCCGGCCGCGTGGTGCGGGAGCTGGCGCCGGCCGCCGAGCTGTCGGTGACGCTGAACCTGCACGTCGTCCGGGCCGCGTCCGACTCGGCCGCCGACCGGGATGCGGTGCGGCGGATCGACGCGCTGGCGAATCGCGCGTTCCTGGGCCCGATGCTCGACGGCGCCTACCCCGCCGACCTGCTCGCCGACACCGCGGCCGTCACCGACTGGTCGTTCGTCCGCGACGGGGACGAGAAGCTCATCGCGGTGCCGCTGGACGTGCTCGGCGTCAACTACTACTCCAGCACCCTGGTCCGCGCCTGGGACGGGGTGTCCCCCCGCTCGGACGCGGACGGGCACGGGAAGTCCGACGCCAGCCCCTGGGTCGCGGCCGAGGACGTCGACTTCCTGCCGCAGCCCGGCCCGCACACCGCCATGGGCTGGAACATCGACCCCGAGGCGTTCACCGAGCTGCTGCTGCGCCTGCACCGCGAGTACCCGGCCCAGCCGCTGATGATCACCGAGAACGGCGCCGCCTTCGACGACGTGGTCTCGGCCGACGGGACGATCCAGGACGACCGCCGCGTCGACTACCTGCGCCGGCACGTCGCCGCGGTGGCCGAGGCCCGGGCGCGGGGGGCCGACGTGCGCGGTTACTTCGTCTGGTCTCTGCTGGACAACTTCGAGTGGGGCTACGGCTACGACCGCCGGTTCGGCATCATCCGGGTCGACTACGACACGCAGGTGCGCACGTGGAAGCAGAGCGCGCACTGGTACAGGCGGCTCGCCGCCACCGGCCGCCTCGACGCCTGACCGCCGGCGCCGGCGCTCGGTCTTCGCCGAGCGCCGGCGCCGGAGGCCGTCCGCCGAGCTTCGAAGCCCGTTCGATGTGGGTGCGGAGGTCCCCTGTCCCGCCCTCGCCGTCGTGGATCTGCGCCCGGTCGTGTGCCGTGCCCTGTGCGCCGTCACCTGTGTGCCGTGCTGGGCGTGCGTCGTGTGTCGGGGAGTCGAACCCCTGCGCCTGCCCCCGGCGCGCCAGGAGTGAGCCGGACTTCACCCGCCGGCTCTCGGGTTCGCGCACGCCTCCACGTCGGTTACCTGCTCCGCACCCTGCCCTCAGTCCAGCAGGTCGACCTCCCAGTTCGTCCGCTGGATGAGAGTGTCCACCTCTCGGAGCTGCCGGGCGAGGTCGTCGGCCTGCCGGCGCAGCTCGGCCACCGGCAGCGCCGGGATCATCTTCAACTCGGAACGCAGCTGTCGGAAGCCGCGCTGACCCTCACCCGCGGCGGCGTCCGCGGCGGACGTGACCAGGGCGTGCCGCAGGCGCAGGACGTCGCGCCGGGCGAGCGCGTCGGTGAGGCTCCTACCGTCGACCGAGGTGGCGGCGTTGGTCCGGTTGATCCGCCGGATCAGCTCCTCCAACTCACCGAGCACCTCCCCCGCCTCGGCGAGCAGGGATGCCGGGTCCTCGGCCGGGGCCTCACCTTCCTGGTAACGCGCGCTGGCGACGACGCGGGTACGGAGTTGCGCGACACGACGCGCCGCATCCGCGCGCAGCGCAAGAGCCTCAGCAAGCTTCACGCCGACCAGTATGCGTACGAAAATGAGTGACCGCCTCCCGTTTGTCGGGCCGTCGTCGACCGACAGCGCCGTCAGGCGGCGGCCGCCCGCAACGGACGCCACGCGAGGACGGTGACCGCCGCCATCACCACGGCGGCGCCCCAGAACGGAGTGGTGATCGCCCAGGCGCCGGCGACCAGACCGCCGAGCAGCGCGCCCAGCGCCGCACCGCCGAGGTCCAGCAGCCCGAAGACGCTGCCGACCCGGCCGCGCAGACCTTCGGGCACCACCCGCTGCCGCACGGACGCGACGGTGACGCCCCAGACCATGCCGTGGACGCTGAACACCACCAGCACGGCGGCGGCCACCCAGGGCGTCGTGGTGATCGCGAGCGCCACGTGCGTCACGGCCTCGATGGCCAGGCCGGCACGGAGGACGGCGACGGCACCGAGCGCTCGGGTGAGCCGGGCGGCGACCGTCGTACCGACCAGGCCACCGACCGCGAACGCCGTCAGCAGGAAGCCGTAGCCGACGTCGGACAGCCCCAGGCGCTGCCGGCAGTACAGGACGAACACCGCGAACGCGGCGCCGAACGCCACGTTCCCGGCGCCCATGCTGACGGCGAGGGTCCGCAGTAACCGGTGGCGCCACAGCCACCGCACACCGGCGACGATCTCGGCGCGCAGCGAGGCCCGCGGCTGAGGCGCCCGGGCAGAGCCGGCCGGCCCCATGCCCGGTTGCTCCCCGGCGACCGGCCGGATGCCCGCCACCAGGGCCGCCGCCACGGCGAAGGTGAACGCGTCGAACCCGAACGGCGCGGCGGCGGAGACGACGAACAGCCAGGCGCCGAGCGGCTTGGCCACGAACTGGTTGCCGATGGTGAAGGCCGCGTAGAGCCGGGCGTTGGCGTGGGGCAGGTGCTCGGGGGCGACCACCGACGGGAGAAGGGCGCCGGTGGCGGTGTCCGCGAGGGTCTCGCCGACACCGAGGACGAACAGCACCGCGTAGATGACGACGAGGCCGACGGTCCCGGTCGCGACGCCGGCGGCCAGTCCGGCCAGGGCGACGGCGCGTACCAGGTTGACCGTCACGACCAGCCGGCGCCGGTCGAGCCGGTCGACGTACGCACCGCTGACCAGGGCGAACAGCAGCCAGGGCAGCTGCTGGGCGACGACCGCGCCGGCGATGTGCGCGGGGTCGTCGCTGACGGAGGCGACCAGCAGCGGTGCGGCGGCCAGCGTGACGCCGTCGCCGACGTTCGACACCGCCGCGGCGGTCCAGAGTCTGGTGAAGTCCGCGCCCAGACGCGCGGATGCAAGGGCACGCAAGAGAGCTCCTCGAGCCGGGAAGAGGGGGAACGGTCGTCGTGGGACCGCTCCGCGCGGCGAGGAGCACCACTGGGCCGGCGGTCGGCGCCGGCGGACGATCAGTGGGCGGTGCGCACTCGCGGCGGAGCGGGGACCGTGACCATGTCGAGGCGCATCTCAGCTCCCAACTGTCGATCAACGTTGCGGGCAGGATAGCCGGGCCGCCCCCGGACCTCGACCGATTACGGCCGGGCGCGTGCGACCCGGTACGCATCGGCCGCCGTCACCGGCCGAGACTGGGGGCGTGGAGTTCCTGTGCTACCACCGCGACCGTCCCGGCTCGGCGGCGTTGCGGGACGAGTTGGTCGAGGAGCACTGGTCCTACATGGACCGGTACGCGGCGGGGATGATCGCCCGCGGGCCGACCCTGGCCGACGACGGCACGGCCACCGGCAGTCTGCACATCCTCGACCTGCCCGATCCGGCCGCCGCCCGCGCGTTCGCCTTCGACGAGCCCAACCACCAGGCCGGCGTGTACCGCGACGTGCTGCTGCGCCGGTGGCGCAACGCACTCGGACGCACGATGTGGGACTTCCCCGGTGGCCGGGACGGCGGCAACCGGTACCTGGTGCTGGGCCTCGGCGCCGGGCCGGCCGCCGACCTCGCCGTCCCGCCCCACCGGGACGAGCTGATCGCGTACGGGCCGCTGCTGTCCGACGACGGCGCCACCTGGCTCGGTACGGCGGCGCTGGTCCGGGCCGCGGACCCGGAGGCGGCCCGCGCCGTCCTGACCGCCGACCGGTACGCCGACGTCGAGGTGCACACCTGGCGGTTCGGCGGGCGACCGTCCTGACCCGCGGCGTCACCGGTCACGAGTCCGGCGGTCGCGTGTCGCGCCGGTCGATGCCGTCGGCGACCGCCCGGACGGCGGTGACCGCGTCGGCGGCGGCGTGCGCCCGCCATCGTGGGGCCTCCACCGACCTGAGGGTCGACCCGCGCCGGTCGGCTCAGGCGAGCGCCTCGGCGGCCCAGTCCACGAGCAGCTCCAGCACCGGGCGGCGGCCCGCCATGATCTCGGCCTCGTCGCGCCGGTCGTACGTCTGCCCGGTCGGCCCGCCGAGCCGGGTGAGCATCAGCGGGGCCAGCCACACGTACTTGGCGGCGCCGGTGAGCCGCACCGCCCGGACGACCGTGGCCGCGTCGACCGACCCGCGCAGCCCGGCCCGGTAGCCGTCGAGCACGACCTGCGCGACCTCGTCGAGCAGCGCCACGTCGACGAGCCCGTCGAGGAACGTGTCCAGCACCAGGTTGGCCGCGTCCTCGCCGACCGGGCCGGGACCGACGCCGGACCAGTCGAGCAGCACGGGCCCGGCAGCGGTGAACACGAGGTTCATCGGCCAGCAGTCGTGGTGGCACAGGGTCCGGGGCAGCGCGTCGGTGGCGGCCACGACCTCGTGCCGGCGTTCCCACAGCTCGCGCAGCCCGGCCCGCAGCGAATGCGGCCAGGCGGCCACCGCGACCGGATGGTCCCACGGCACCGGGCCGGGCACCGGCCGGCTGAGCGTGTAGTCGCGCAACCAGTCGCGGGCCAGCCACTCCGGCGTCCGCGATCCGGCCGGCCAGTTCCAGGTCGACGGGCCGCCGAGCCACCGGGCGTGGCCGGCGCCGAGGTGGTGCGCCACGTCGCCGAGGTCGGCGGGTGTGCAGGCGATGCCGGGCCGCCCGGTCGCCTCGGCCAACCAGAGCGCCACCGTGCCGTCCGGCCGGTCGTCGACGGCCAGGGGCTCCGGGCCGGGCAGTCCGGCGTACGCCGTGGCGGCCAGGCCGCTGGCGTACGCCTCGACCTCCCGCCGCCAGTAGTTCCAGTGCCCCGGGTCCTCGCTGGCCGCCCAGTGGATCGGCCCGGGGCGACCGGGCGGGGCGAGCAGCTTGAGCACGGCGGGACGGCCGTCGCGGCGGGTACGCCAGATGCCGCCGGTCACCCCGTTGAGCGTGTTGTGGGTCAGCGTCTCGGCGGGCACACCGGCGGGCACCAGGTCGACCGGGGGGCGGGGCACCGGCCGAGCCTACTGGGTCGCCGCGGCGGGCGCGCCGACCTCGCCGGCGCCCGCCATGGCGGCGAGGCGGCGGGCGATCCGGGCGGCGGCCTCCCGCAGCTCCGGAGGCTCCAGCACCTGCGTCTCGAAGCCCAGCCGGGCCACGTGCATGGCGAGCCAGTCCAGGTCCTCCCCGCCGGTCACGAGCACGCACCACCCGTCGCGGTCGTCCTCGACGCGCCCCACCTGGGGCGGCACCAGCTCCCGCACCCGCTCGGGGCGGGCGTGCAGCCGCACCCGCGCGAGGTGCCGGTACGGCGCCTCGGTCACCGAACGCTGCACGTGGGCGACCGGGTCCGGATGCTCCCTCGGCCGGAAGCGCCACGTCGTCGCCGCCACCTCCCGCATCCGGTCCAGGCGGAAGGTGCGCCAGTCCCCACGGTCGACGTCCCAGGCCATCAGGTACCAGCGGCGGCCGGTGGTGACCATCCGCACCGGCTCGACCGTGCGCTCGCCCTCCCCGCCGTGGCGCCCCGCGTACCGGAACCGGACGCGCACGGCGTCGCGGCAGGCCCGTGCCAGCGTCACGAGCAGCTCCGCGTCGATCTCGACGGCGGGCCCGACGAGGGTGTCGGTGGCGCCGTGCACCGCCCGCACCTCGGCCCGCAGCCGGGTCGGCATCACCTGGTCGAGCTTTGCGAGCGCCCGCAGCGCCGCCTCGCCAGCGCCCGCCACCGTGCCACCCGTCGCCAGCCGCAGCGAGACCGCCGTGGCGATCGCCTCCTCGTCGTCGAGGAGCAGCGGCGGCAGTCGGGTGCCCGCGCCGAGCTGGTAACCGCCGCCGACGCCCGCCGTCGCGTGCACGGGGTAGCCGAGTGCGCGCAGCCGCTCCACGTCGCGGCGCACCGAACGGTCGGTGACCCCCAGCTCGGCGGCCAGCTCGGCGGCGGTCCAGGACGGCCGACGCTGCAGCAGCGCCAGCATCCGCAGCACCCGCTCGGTGGTCGCCTCGACGGTCACGACCCCATCGTTCCACAGAACGCGGAACGATCCTGTCCGCGATAGGGGGCAGGCTGGACCCATGACCGACCAGGACTGGAACCGGCTGCTTCGGGAGCAGGTCGCGTGGCACTGGACCCACCAGCTGCGCGACCGTCTCGACGGCCTCACCGACGACGAGTACTTCTGGGAGCCCGTGCCCGGGTGCTGGAGCGTACGCCCGCGCGGCGCCGGCACCGCCCCGGTGCGGGCCGGATCCGGGGCCATGACCATCGACTTCGCGATGCCGGAGCCCGAACCGCGACCGTTCACGACGATCGCCTGGCGGCTCGGGCACGTGATCGTCGGCGTGCTGGCCGTGCGCAACGCCGCACACTTCGGCCGCGCGCCCACCGACTACGAGTCGTTCGCGTACGCCCCCACGGCGGCCGCGGCCCTCGCGCAACTCGACGCGGAGTACGCCACCTGGCAGGCCGGGGTCGAGTCCCTCGGTGAGTCCGACCTCGCCCGCCCGTGCGGGGCGGCGGAGGGCCCGTACGCCGAGTGGCCTCTCGCGGCGCTGGTGCTGCACATCAACCGGGAGCTGATCCACCATCTGGCCGAGGTGTGTCTGCTCCGCGACCTCTACCTGCACACCCGACAGGAGGCGAGCTGACATGGCCCGCGACGTCCAGATCACGTTCGACTGCGCCGACCCCGCCCGTCTCGCGGCCTTCTGGGCCGAGGCCCTCGGCTACCGGCTCCAGGACCCGCCCCCGGGTTTCGAGTCGTGGGACCAGGCGCTGGAGGCGATGGGTGTGCCGCCGGAGAGGCGCAACGACGCCTCGGCGCTGATCGACCCCGAGGGCTCGCGGCCCCGGCTGTTCTTCCAGCGCGTACCCGAGCGCAAGCAGACCAAGAACCGTGTGCACCTCGACGTGCGCGCCGCTCCCGGGCTCCGGGGCGACGCGCGGATGGCGGCCCTGGAGGCGGAGGCCGAGCGCCTCGTGTCCCACGGCGCCACCCGGCTGCGGCGGCACGAGCCCGCTCCCCCGCTCGACGCCGGGCACATCGTCCTCGCCGACCCGGAGGGCAACGAGTTCTGCCTCGACTGAGGGGCCGTCCGCGGCCGGGGTCCGTGCCACCTCTAGGCGGTGGCCGAGACCCCGGCCGGCGGGACGGCGAGGCCCGCGCCGAAGAGGTTCTCCGGGTCGTGGGCCGCCTTGATCCGACGCAGCGCCGCCCAGTTCTCCGCGGTGAACGCCGACGCGGTCCGGGACGGGTCGTGCAGGAAGTTGAGGAACGTGCTGCCGATGCCGCTGCGACCGAGCGCCGCCGCGGTCCGCGCCGACGCGACCGTGTCGAGGATGATCGACAGCGGGGCGTCCCGGTGGGCGGCGACGCCGGTGTCGCGGGCGATGCGACCACCCCAGTGGCGGATCTCGACGGTGGCGTCCGGCTCGGCCACGAGGGCCGCCACGAGGTCGTCGTCGAGCGTGCGGACCTGGTCGAACGTACGGGCGAAGGTGCCGCCCATCGCGGCCTGCGCGTAGTCGACGACCCGCATGCCGTCCTCGACGACCGGGCCCGCCACCGTCCGCAGCGGCTCCAGCAGGGCGCGACCGCGGTCGGCGTCGCCGGCGTACATGGCCTTGACCACGAGCGAGCCGTCGCGGGTCAGCAGCACCGCGGTGCTGAGCGAGTCGGGCACCTGCTCGACCCACCGCCGGTAGAAGGAGATCGTCTCGGCGGCCCGCTCGCGGCCGAAGGTGACGGCGCCCGCGTACACCGGCGCCACCGGGTAGAGGCGGAACTCCAGCGCCGTGACGACGCCGAACGATCCGCCGCCCCCGCACAGCGCCCAGAACAGGTCGGGGTTCCGGTCGGCGCTCGCCGTCACGAGCCCGCCGTCGGCGGTGACGACCTGGGCGCGCAGCACACTGTCGGCGGCGAGGCCGTGCCGGCGGGCCAGCCAGCCCAGGCCGCCACCGAGCGTGTAGCCGGTGACGCCGACGTCCGGTGAGGAGCCGGACAGCGCGGCGAGCCCGAAGGGCGCGGCGGCCCGGAGCACGTCACCCCACCGGGCGCCGGGGCCGACCCGGGCGATCCGGCGGTCCGGGTCGACGAGCACCGACGACATCGCGCCGGTGTGCACCAGCAGCGCGCCGTCGTGCGCCACGTGGGTGCCGTGGCCGGTGGCCTGGACGGCGAACGGCAGCGCGTGACGGCGGGCGGCCCGCACCGCCCGGCGTACGTCGGCCGCGCCGGCGGCCCGGACCACGGCGGCGGGACGCGGGTCGAGGGCGGGGTTGAGTGGCTTGCGGTGGTCGTCGTAGCCGGTGTCTCCGGGCAGGAATACGGGGCCGTCGGTACGCAGGGTCTGTCGAATCGTCATGCCCGTCAGACCCGCGGCCCGTGCCGAACTCATCGGTGCCGGGTGCGATGAGTTTCCCGGGGGCGGACGGTCCTACGGGAATGGTGACCTCCCCGATCCCCTTCGCCGTGGGCGCGACGGTGACCCGCGCGGACATTCCCGTCCTGTGCGCCGATCTCGCCGAGCTGCTGCGGGGCCGCGCCCCGGGCGTCGTCGCCTGCGAGGTGGGCGCCGTCGACCGGCCCGACGTGGTAACGGTCGAGGCGCTCGCCCGGCTGCGCCTCACCGCGCGACGACACGGCTGGCGGCTGGTCGTCCGCGACGCGGGGCCCGGTCTGCTGCGGCTCGTCGAGCTGCTCGGGCTGACCGACGCGTTAGGCCAGTCGGGCCGGCAGCCCGAACAGCGGGAACAGGCGCTCGGTGTCGAGGAAGTTGGTGACCTCGGCGATCCGCCCGGCTGACACCTGCAGGACGATCAGCGCCCACGGGTCGTGGCCCGAGCCGGTGAGGCTGGGCCGGTACTGGCCGAACGCCGGCAGGCCGTTGGCCACCACCGGCACCAGCCGGGACCCTCGGCACCCGCTGCCCGTGCCGGACATCCACGCGCGGATGTCGTCGTGCCCGCGCAGCCACAGCGGCACCGGCGGCATGGACAGGACGACGTCCTCGTGCAGGAGCGTCGCGAGCGCGTCGAGGTCGTACGCCTCGAAGGCCCGCACGTACCGGGCGAGCAGCGCCTTCTGCTCCTCGTCCATCGGCTTGTACACGTCGGCGGCGGTGTCGACGGCCGCGAGCGTGGTGCGGGCCCGCTGCAGGGCGCTGTTGACGCTCGCCACCGACGTGTCGAGCAGGTCGGCGACCTCCTGCGCCGACCAGGCCAGCACCTCACGCAGGATCAGCACGGCCCGCTGCCGCGGCGGCAGGTGCTGCAGCGCCGCGACGAACGCCAGGCGGACCGACTCCCGGGCGGCGATCACGTCGGCCGGGTCGCTGCTCTCGGGCAGCACCCGGCTGTCCGGTGCCGGACCCACCCAGATCTCGTCGGGACGCGGCTCGCCCGGATCCGCGGCCCGGCCGGACCCGGCCGGGCCGAGATCCATCGGCATGACCCGCCGCTGGGCGCTGGAGAGCATGGTGAGGCACACGTTCGTCGCGATCCGGTAGAGCCACGACCGCAGGGCCGACCGGCCCTCGAACCGGTCGAAGCCGCGCCAGGCCCGCACGAACGTGTCCTGTACGGCGTCCTCGGCCTCGAAGACCGACCCGAGCATGCGGTAGCAGTAGCCGGTCAGCTCCGACCGGTACGCCTCGAGCTGCTCCTCGATGGGAGCGCTGGTCGCCACGTCACTCACGCCGACCACCGTAGTCGAGGGGGCGGACAAAAATTCGTCGACGACAGCGATGAGTTTGCGAGGTCCGGTTGGTCAGTACCGGTGTCACCACGGACGACGACATGAGGAGCACACCATGACCGCCACGGACATCGTCTTCGGCTCGGGCCAGTACGCCGACGTCAACGGCATCAACCTGTACTACGAGACGCACGGCACGGGACACCCGCTGGTCCTGCTGCACGGCGGCCTCGCCTCGGGCGAGATGTTCGCGCCGATCCTGCCCACCCTGGCCGACCACCACCAGGTCATCCTCGTCGACCTGCAGGGGCACGGCCGCACCGCCGACATCGACCGGCCGCTCGACGTCACGCTGATGGCCGAGGACATCGCCGCCCTCATCGACCACCTGGGGCTGGAGAAGCCGGATCTCGTCGGTTACTCCCTCGGCGGCGGCGTGGCCCTCCAGGTGGCGCTGAAGTACCCGCACAAGGTGCGTCGCCTCGTCACCGCGTCCGCGCACATCCGCCGCGACGCCATCCACGCCGAGATCCTGGCGCAGCAGGGCCAGGTCGGCGCGGCGGCGGCGGAGTTCATGAAGGACACCCCGATGTACGAGCTGTACCAGCGGGTGGCGCCGCGTCCCGAGGACTTCCCCCGCCTGCTCGACAAGATCGGCGCGGCGATGGCGAAGGACTACGACTACACCGAGGAGGTGCGCGGGCTGCAGGTGCCGACGCTGGTCGTCGCGGCCGACGCCGACATGGCCCCGCCGCGCCACTACGTCGAGGTCTTCGCGCTGCTCGACGGCGGGCTGCGCGACGGCGGCTGGGGCGGCGAGAACCGGCCGAAGGGCGGCCACGCGCTGGCCATCCTGCCGGGGCTCACGCACTACGACATCGCGGACTCCCCGCTGTTCGCGGCGACCACGCTCGCCTTCCTCGACAAGCAGGACTGACGTCCGCACGTACGCCCGGCGGCCCGGACCGGCCGCCGGGCGTACGCCTATTTGCGGGGGGACGGCCGCTCCGGCGGGACGGCCGCTCCGGCGCCGGCGGGGCGCGGGTCTTCGGCGCGTGCTCAGACGCCGACGCGCTGGGGCGGGACGGTCAGGCCGTACAGCGCCATGAGTTCGGGGGTGTCGACCCGGCTGCCGTCGGCGACCGAGTCGCAGGCGATGTCGACGATCTGGTCCTTGTGCGCCAGCAGGTAGGGCCGGGCACCGACGTCGGCCCTGGCCAGGGTGGCGATGCCGGCCCAGTGCCGCCGGCCGAAGAGCATAGGGTAGCCGCGCAGCCCGTCGTAGGTGGCGCAGACCAGCACGTCCGGGTACGGCAGGGCGGCGACCCGCCGGACAGCGGTGGCGGTGAGCCCCGGCATGTCCACGGGTACGACCACCACCGCCTCGATGGTCTCGTCGTCGATCGCCGCCAGGCCGGCGCGGATGGACGACCCCACGCCGGTCCCCCACGCCCGGTTGACCACCACGGTGGCCCCGGACAGGTCGGCCGTCTCGCGTACCTGGTCGGCCGCGGCACCCAGCACCACCACGATCTGCCCGCAGCCCGCCTCGGTCATCGTGTCGATCATCCGGTTGACCAGGGGCCGCTCCCCCTGGTGCAACAGCGCCTCGGGGCCGCCGATGCGACGTCCCCCGCCCGCGGCGATGATCATTCCTGCGATCCGCTTCAGCTGCGCCCCCTCCACCGTGGAGCGGGCCGCGGCCCGAGGGCGCGACCCGCTCCGTCGTACGGACATCGGGAGCAACGAGGACGAGTCGAGACGGGTAGCGGGGCGAAAGGGAAAAAGAGTGCAACTGTTATGCATCGCTTCATCCCCGGGAGCCCGCCCTCGTCGATCATGAGGTTGGCGACGGATTCGATCTCCGGCGGCCCCGCAGACCTCATGATCATCGGGGTAGCGGGGGCCAGCGCGGGAATACGCGCGCACCGGTCGGCACCGGCAGACCGTACGGGTCGGGAAGGAGCAACACCCGGATGAGCACGATGCACGCCGTGAGGGCACACCGCAGGGGCGGCCCGGAACAGCTCGTGTACGAGGAGGCGCCGAGGCCCGAGCCCGGGCCGGGCGAGGTGCTGGTGGCCGTGAAGGCGGCATCCATGACACCGCACGAGCTCACCTGGGGGGCGACCTGGACGGACAGCTTCGACGGGTCAGGGTCCGAGCGCACGCCGATCGTCCCGTCGCACGAGTTCTCCGGAGTCGTCGCCGCGACCGGCGAGGGGGTGCGCAGCCCCGCCGAGGGGGAGGCCGTCTACGGGTTGATCCCCTTCACCCGCGACGGCGCGGCCGCCGAGTACGTCACCGTGCCCGCGGCCGTCGTGGCGGCCAAACCGGTCACCGTCGACCACGACCACGCCGCGGCACTCCCCCTGTCCGCGCTGACCGCCTGGCAGGCCCTGGTGACCCACGCCGGCCTCCAGGCCGGCCAGCACGTGCTCGTGCAGGGCGGCGCCGGCGGCGTGGGGATGTACGCGGTGCAGCTCGCGACCGCCCTCGGCGCCCGGGTGAGCGCCACGGCCGCCGCCAGCGACCTGGACTTCGTCCGTGACCTGGGCGCCGAGCAGGTGATCGACTACGCGCACGACCGGTTCGAGGACCACGTCCGCGACGTGGACGTGGTCGTCGACACCGTCGGCGGGGACACGCAGTCGCGGTCCTGGTCGGTGCTGCGGCCGGGCGGCGTCCTCGTCACCACCGCCACTCCGCCGGACGAGCAGGAGGCGGCCCGGTACGGCGTACGCGGGGTGTTCTTCGTCGTCGAGCCCGACGGGGACGCGTTGCGGTCCATCGCCGAACTCGTCGACGACGGACGACTGCGGGCCGTGCTGGACCGCGTCCTGCCGCTGCGCGAGACCCGCGCCGGCTACGAGGCCCTGGAGACGGCCAAACGCCGCGGCAAGATCGTCGTGCACGTCGCCGACTGACGGGCCGCCCGTCGGTCGCGGGCCGGTCCGGCGGAACCAGGTGCCCCTCAGGCGTCGGCGTAGCAGTCGACGATCGACAGGTCCAGCGGGAAGCGCACCGGGGTGTCGCCGAACAGCAGGGCGGTCGCCCGCTCGCCGCAGCGGCTCACCGCCGCGGCCACCTCCGCCGCCTGCGCGGCCGGCGCGTGGACGATCACCTCGTCGTGCTGGAAGAAGACGAGTTCGGCGTCCGTGCCGGCCAGCTCGCCGCGCAACGTGGCGAGCAGCGTGGACGCCCACTCCGCGGCGGTGGCCTGGATGACGAAGTTGCGGGTGAAGCGGCCCCGGGCCGCGCGGGCCCGCGTGCTTCCCGGGTCGCCCGCCCCGTCCGGGTCCGGCGCCCCGTCGCCCGGATCCGCGAACCCGACCGAGCTCGGTGGGCAGGTGCGCCCCAACCAGGAGCGGACCAGCCCGCCGGCCTCGCCGGTGCGGGCCGCCGCCTCCACGTAGCCGAACGCCGTCGGGTAGCTGCGCTTGAGCACCGCCAGCGCCGGCACGGCGGCCCCGCCCGTCTGGCCGTACATGGCGCCGAGCAACGCCACCTTGGCGCGGGCCCGGTCGCCGCCGAAGGCGTCCTGGGCCAGCGCCGCGTAGAGGTCGCCGGCACCGCCGGCCGCCGCGAGCCGGGCGTCGCCGGAGACCGCCGCGAGCACCCGGGGCTCCAGCTGGCCGGCGTCGGCGACGACGAGACGCCAGCCCGGGTCGGCCACGACGGCCCGCCGGATCACCTTGGGAATCTGCAACGCCCCGCCGCCCCGGGTCGCCCACCGCCCGGAGACCACCCCGCCGGGGACGTACTCGGGCTGGAAGCGGCCGTCACGCACCCACTGCTCGCGCCACGCCCAGCCGTGCGCCGTCCAGATCCGGTAGAGCTCCTTGTACTCCAGCACGAGCGGCACGGCCGGATGATCCACCCCGCGCAGCACCCAGGCCCGGGTGTTGGGCAGCTCCACCCCGGCCCGGGCGAACGCGCGCAGCAGCTCGGCCGGGGAGTCGGCGTGCAGCTGGCGTACGCCGAACGCGTCGGCGATCCGGGCGGCCAGCTCGGCCAGGCGGCGGGGCGGCCCGCCCACCGGAGACGGCTCGCCGAGCAGCTCGGCGAGGATCGCGTCGTGCACGTCGGCCCGCCAGGGCAGCCCGGCGGCGCCCATCTCGACGGCGATGAGCGCGCCGGCCGACTCGGCGGCGACCAGCAGCCGGAAGCGGCCGGGATGCGCGGTGGCGGTGATCCGGGCGAGCTGGTCGGCGTACACCCGGACCAGGGCGTCGATGCCGGGGCCCGGCGGCCCGGCCGGGGTGTCGAACAGCGCGCCCTGGCCGAGGCCCGGAGGCGCCGCCGGTCGCGGCGGCGGGTCGGGGGGCACCGGCGCTCCGGTCAGCCGAGCCCAGGCGGCGGCGAGCGACCGCGGCTCACCCCACCGCCCGGCGTGGCCGAGGAGCAGCGCCTCGGTCAGCTCCACGTCGTGGCAGCGGTCGACCCGGACGCCGGCGCGCAGCAGCGCCGGGTAGACGGCCGCCCCGGAGGCCCAGACCCAGCGGGGGCGCTCGGCGCTCTCACGCGCGGCCACGGCGGCGGCGAGGTCGGCCACGGGCTCCGGCGGGCCGACGACACGGCCGGACGCGTCGAGCGGCTGGAGCACCCCACCGCCGCCGACCTCGTCCGCCACCACCGCCACCAGCACGAACGCGATTCTGCCTCGCCCGACCGACACTCCTGGACGCGCGCCGCCCGCGCGCCGCGTCCGGCCGCCGGCGGCGCACGCCGTGTGCCTCTGTTCACCGCTGGTTCATCCGCAATCCAAAGCTGATCCATAGCCACGCCTGCTTGCATTCGCTGGTCCCTGTCCCCCACAGATTGGCCAGCACCTGATGCGCACGTGGCTCCACCGGGCCCTGTCCCGCGACCCCGATCAGGAGGTGTCACCGGACCCGGCGCCGCCCGCCGGACGGGAGCCGGACCCGGACCGCGCTCACGACCGGGCCGGGCACGCGTTGCGCGCGCCCAGCCGGTTGCACGCCTTCAACCGGTACGAGATCAAGTACCTGGTGCCGACCGGTGACGTGGCCGCGCTGCGGCAGCGGCTCGCCGCCCGCATGGACCGCGACAGCCACGGCGGCGGCACCGGGTACGGCGTGTGGAGCGTCTACTACGACACCGACCAGCTCCGCTTCTACTGGGAGAAGATCGAGGGCCTGCGGTTCCGCCGCAAGCTGCGCGTCCGCCACTACGGGGACCGGTCGACGGTCACCGACGACAGCACGGTCCACGTCGAGATCAAGCAGCGGGTCAACCGGGTCACCCAGAAACGCCGGGTCGCCCTGCCGTACCGGCTGGCCCGCGACCTGTGCGACGGGCGGCGGATGGTCGACCACGCCCCGGGCGAGCGGGCGTTCCTCGACGAGGTCCTCGAACTGGTCTGCGGTCTGGACCTGCGACCGGTCGCGATGACCGGCTACCAGCGCGAGGCGTTCGTCGGCCGGGACTCCGACGTCGGGTTGCGGGTGACGCTCGACCACCGGGTCCGTGGCCGCGACCGTGACTTCCACCTCGGCGCCGACGCCGAGAACCGGCTCATCGTCCCGGCGACGTTCTCGGTGCTGGAGATCAAGGCCAATGAGCGGGTGCCGTACTGGCTGACCGACCTGGCCGCGCGCGCGAACCTGTCCGTCGTCCGGATGTCCAAGTACTGCCAGAGCATCGAGGCGTTCGGCCGCGCGCCCCGCTCGATCTTCCACGTCACCGACGAACCGGCCGCCGACGCGGCCGTCCCCCCGTACGCGAGAAGTGAGGCCTGAGATCATGCCGTTCGAATTGCAGGACCTGTCCGGCACGTTCAGCGTCGGTGACATCGTCCTGGCCCTGGGGCTGTCCTTCGTGTTGAGCGCCGTGATCGGCTGGGTCTACCGGTTCACGCACCGCAACGTCTCGTACAGCCAGTCGTACGTGCAGACGCTGGTGATCCTCGGCATGCTCATCTCGCTGATCATGCTGGTGGTGGGCTCGAACATCGCGCGGGCGTTCGCCCTGGTCGGCGCGCTGTCGGTGGTGCGGTTCCGCAACGCCATCAAGGAGACCCGGGACGTCGGATTCATCTTCCTCGTGATGGGCGTCGGCATGGCCTGCGGCACCCGCTTCTACACGCTGGCCGTGGTCGCGGCGGTCGCGATCAGCCTGGTCGTCGTGCTCATGTACCGGTTCAACTGGTTCGCCTCACACGTCCAACGGCAGGTCGTCAAGGTGCAGGTGCCGCCGACCGGCAACCACACCGAGTCCATCCAGGACGTGCTGATCCGCCACACCAGCGAGTTCGAGCTGGTCAGCATGGAGACGATCCGGGGCGGGGCGCTCACCGAGATCATGTACACGGTGCGGTTGAAGAAGGGCACCGAGCCCGGCGAGTTGATCAACGCGTTGGCCGAGCGGACGGGCGGCCAGCGGGTGACCGTGCTGACCGGCTACGACCAGACGGACCTGTGATGCGGCTGAGGCACCGGATCCCGGTCCGGGTCCGGCACTACTGGAGGTTCCTGGCCGGCTGCCTCGCGTTCCTGCTCGTGCTCACCGTCGCCGTCAGCACGGTGCGGATCCGGCCCTACGTGACCAGCGGCAGCGACACCGGCGGTGACCAGGTCACCCAGGACGTCGCCGGCACGGTGGACCTGTTCGACGAGACGGTGGCGCACCGCATCGAACTGGTCTTCCGCGAGGCCGACTACCAACGGATGCTGGACGCCTTCTACGACGAGGGCGAGAAGGAGTACATCGAGGCCGACCTGGTGATCGACGGGACCGCCGTCCCCAGCGTCGGGATCCGGCTCAAGGGGAACTCGACGCTGCGCAGCCTGACCCGCGACGGCCAGAGCCGGCCGGGCGCCGGCGGGCCGGGCGGCCAGGCTGGGCCGGGCGGCCGGCGTGCGCCGGAGGGCCGGGCGGAGCCGGGCGGCCAGGGCGCGCCGGACGCTCAGGATGGACCGGCTGGTCAGAACGGACCGGCTGGTCAGGGCGCACCGGCTGGCGGGGTCGGCGCACCGGCTGGCGGGGTCGGCGTCCCGGGCGGCTTCGGCCGGTCGTCGCTCAAGGCGGAGGAGCCCGAGACGCTGCCCTGGCTGATCCGCTTCGACGAGTACGTCGACGGCCGCCGCTACCAGGGGCACCGGGAGATCGCCGTGCGGGTGGCCGGCATGGGCGCCGGCTCCACCGTTCTCAACGAGGCGCTCGCCCTCGACCTGCTGGCCGGCGCCGGTGAGGTGGCGCAGGAGTACGCGTACACCAGCTTCACCGTCAACGACCGGCCGACCACCGCACGGCTGGTCGTGGAGCACCCCGACGCGCACTTCGCCGAGGACTTCGACGGTCCCGGGGTGCTGTACAAGTCGCTGGCCACCGGCCAGTTCACCGACCAGGGTGACGACCCGACCGCCTACGCCGACGACTTCGCGCAGGTCACCATGAAGGGCAGCCAGGACCTGCAACCGGTCATCGACCTGATCAGGTGGGTCGGCACCGCGAGCGACGCCGAGTTCGACGAACACCTCGCCGACCGGCTCGACGTGGCGTCCTTCGCCCGGTACGTGGCCTGGCAGAACCTCATGCTGAACTTCGACGACATGTCCGGTCCCGGCCGCAACTACTACCTCTGGTACGACCTCGGCACGAAGAGGTTCACGGTGATCGGCTGGGACTACAACCTCGCCTTCAGCGGCGACGCCGCCCAAGGCCCGCTCGATCAGGGCCGGCTCGGCGGCGGTGGCTTCCGGGGCGGCGGCACGCAGGGCCCCGCCGGCGCCGGCACGAACGGCGGTGAGCAGGCCGCCGAGCCGCCGGCCGACACCACGCCGCCCGGCGGGGACGCCGGTCGCGACGGCGGCCCGGGAGGTGCCGGGCCGGGAGGTGCCGGGCCGGCCGGCGACCGTCCGCAGGGGGCCGGTCCGCAGGGGGCCGGGCACGCGCTCAAGGAACGCTTCCTCGCCAGCGAGACGTTCCGGCAGGTGTACGAGGACGCCTACCGCGGCCTCTACCAGGAGGTCTACGGGAACGGCACGGCGCTGGCCACCGTGGACGCGATCGGCGCGGTCCTGGCCACCGTCGACGGGTACGACGCGGCGACGGCCACCAGCGACGCCGAGCGTCTGCGCACCCTGATCCGGCAGCGCACCGAGAGCCTCGCCTCCGACGAGGTGGTCACCCGGAGCTGACCGTGCGAGGCCCCCTCCCGCGCACCGGGCGCGGAGAGGGGGCCTCGACTCACTTCACGGCGCCGGAGGTGAGTCCGGACTGGATCTGCCGCTGGAAGATCGCGTACACGATGATCATCGGCAGGATGGAGAGGGTCAGCGCGGCGAAGAGCGCCGCCCAGTCCGCCTCGTAGCCGGCCGAGGTGGAGATGCTGGCGATGCCCTGGGTGAGCACCCACTTGGCGTCCGCGCCCTGGCCCTGCATGAGCGCCACCGGCAGCAGGTACTGGTTCCACTGACCGATGATGTTGAAGATCGCGATGCTCACCAGGCCGGGCCGGGCCATCGGCACCATGATCTGGAAGAAGAGCCGGGTGTGCGAGGCACCGTCGATCATCGCGGCCTCCGCCACCGACTGCGGCAACGTCTTGAAGAAGGCGGCCAGGAAGAAGACGGTGAACGGCAGGGAGTACGCGATGTAGACCAGGATCAGCCCGGTGTACGTGTTGAGCAGCCCCAGGTTGTTGACGATCAGGAAGAGCGGCACCAGGGCGAGGAAGACCGGGAACGCCAGGCCCGAGACGAACAGGTAGTAGATCACCCGGTTGCCGGGGAACGGGTACCGGGCCAGCACGTACGCGGCCATCGCGCCGAAGAGCATGGTGCCGGCCGTGCTCAGCGACACCACGAGGACGCTGTTGAGGAAGTACCGCCCGACGTTCGCCTCGGTCCACGCCCGCGCGAAGCTGTCGAAGCTGAACTCCTTCGGCAGCGCGAAGGGGTTGCCGAGGAAGATCTCGGTGTTGCTCTTGAACGAGGCCAGGATGGTCCAGAGCAGCGGCGCGATCACCAGGATCGCCCACACCGCCAGGGCGACGTGCCCGAGGCCGCTGAGCAGGCCGACCTCCCGGCGCCGCTGGACGGCGGGCGTGCCGGCCCTGGTGCCGGCCTTCCCGGTGCCGGCCGGGGCCACCGGTGCGCTCGGTGCCATTTCTGTGGTCATCTGCGGACCCCGCCTTACAGCTCGATCGTGTCACGCCGGCTGACGCGCAGGGTGAGCGCCGCGAACGTGATCGTCAGGAAGAACAGCGCCACGCCCATCGCCGACGCGTAGCCGAACTGGGAGTAGCTGAACGCGTTGCGGTAGATCTCCATGCCGAGCACGGTGGTCGCGCCGTCCGGCCCGCCCTGGTCCACGGAGAGCACCTGCACGATGGCGAACGCGTCGAACGCCGCGATGCCGAGGTACACCCAGGCCACCTGGAGGGTGTCCCAGAGCAGCGGCAGCGTGACCCGGAAGAACATGGCGGCCCGGCCCGCGCCGTCGATGGTGGCCGCCTCGTAGATGTCCTTCGGCACCGACGCCATGCCGGCGGAGAAGAGCACCACGTAGAAGCCGACCGCCTGCCACACGAGCACGCCGATGATCGACCAGAGGGCGATGTTCGGGTTGGCCATGAACAGCACCGGGTCGATGCCGAACAGACCCAGCGCGCCGTTGAGCAGGCCGCTGTCGTCCGGGGCGTACACCCGGCTGAAGATCACGCCGACGATGACCACGGCCAGGATCTGGGGGAAGAAGAACACCACCCGGTAGAACTTCGACCCCCAGACCCCGGTCATGACGCCGCCCCGGCTCCCCCCGCCCACGTTGAGCATGAAGGCGAAGAAGAGCGCGATGGCGATGGTGAGCAGCGGCATGGCGAGCAGCAGGAGCCCGTGGTGCCGGATCGCCTTCCAGAAGATGTCGTCGGACAGCAGCCGCTCGAAGTTCTCCAGTCCGATGAACTTCGGGTTGGCGCTCACTCCCCGCCAGTTGGTGGTGGCGAGATAGAACGCCTGGGCGTACGGCCCGATGACGAAGGTCACGTAGATCGCGACCGGGATCGCCAGGAAGCCGATGATGAACGGGTACCTGCCGTGCCGCATTGTTGCCGCCTCCGCTCGTGTCCTACCGGCGACTCAGCGCTTGAACTTCTCGATGGAGGAGTCCTTCTTCACCGCGTCGGCGGCCTTCTGCATGCGCTCGCAGAACTTGTCGGCGGTGCCACCGTTGAACATCAGCTCGTTGGTGGCGGCCCGGCACTCGTCGTCGAGCTTCTTGTACCAGGTGTCGAAGCGGTAGGCGAAGTAGTCGCTGCCCGCCGCCGAGAGCATCTGGTTGCCGCTGGTGAGACCGGGCGAGATCTCCATGCCGTCGACCGCGCCCTTGACCACCGTGAGCACCTTCGTGAGCTCGGTGAAGCCCCGGGCGCCGTCCTTCGAGAGCATGTGCCGCAGGTACTCCATGCCACCCCGGGGATTCTTCCCCTTCGAGGCGACGAAGTACATCTCGCCGGCCGCCGCGTAGATCGCGGTCTGCGGCAGCTTGTCGGCGGCGGTGACGCTCGGCGTCGGCATGACGGCGTACTTGAATCCGGGCGGGGTGTCCTTGGCCTGCTCGTTCTCGAGCCACGACCCGCTCGGGTAGAACGCCACCTTGCCCTGGTTCTGCTGGAGCTGGACCTCGGTGTGCTTGAGGCCCAGGTGCGCCTTGTTGCCGTACTTGGCGCCGATCTCGGCCCAGGCCGCCGCGGCCTGCTTGACCGGCTCCGCCTGCCAGGCGCCGTCCTCCAGGTTGTCGATGTTCTTCAGCACGTCCGGCCCGCCGATCTTGGCGGCGCTGGTCAGGATGACCAGGTACTGGTAGTACGAGGCGTTCGCCCCGGCGTACGAGTACGGGGTGATGCCGGCCGCCTTGATCTTGTCGCAGAGGGCGGTGAACTCGGCCCAGGTCTTGGGGGCCGTCCAGCCGTTCTTCTCGAACAGCGCCGCGTCGTACCAGAGGCCGAAGACGGTGAAGGCGTAGTTCAGCACGTACGGCTTGCCGTTGAACGTGCCCTGCTCGACGGTGCCCGGGATGAGGGTGTCCTTGACCTTCGTGTTCGGGTCGTGCAGCGACGGCGCGTCGAACAGCTCGGTGAGGTCCTGCACCTGGCCGGCCTGCACGAGCGCGCCCTGGTCCATCAGCTTCGAGCCGGCGTTGTTGACCATGTCCGGCGGGGTGTTGCTGGTGAACCGGGGCTGCAGGACGGTGGCGACCTCCTCCGTCTGGGAGAACTTCACCTCCGCCTTCGGGAACTTCTTCTTGTACGACGGGATGTGCACGTCGGTGGCGTACTTCGTGCCGAGGCCACCGTTGAAGATGACCACCTCCAGCGGCGCGTCCTCCTTGACGCCCAGCGGGTTGTCGGCGGACTTCTCGCCGGCCGCCTGCTCGGTCGGCTCGTCGTCGCCACCGGCCACGCACGCGCTCAGCAGCCCGGCGGCGGGGGTGGCGAGCAGGCCCGCCGCGGCGGCCCGGCGCAGCACGGTCCGGCGGCTCAGCTCTGCCGGGTTCTCGGGGGTAACGGACATCGTCGTCTCTCCTTGTGAGATTCGGGTCAGGCGGTCCGCCGGAGGCGCCCGGCGTACCGCGACTCGAGGGCGAGGTTGTGCTCGTCCCCGCCGGGGACGTTGGCGGAGAGGTAGATAGGGGGTACCTCCCCGGCCTGGTGGAACCGTCGTACGACCTCCGCGGTCAGCAACTGCGCCAGCAGCGCGGTGGTGACCGAGGAGACCGCACAGACCGCGCCGCCGCCCTCGAGCGGCAGCAGTGCGTCGCCGTACGGCGCGCCGTTGTCCAGCACGACGTCGGCGAGGTCGGCGAGCCGCCGGCCGGACGGGTGCCGCGGGGCGACCCGTGCGGTGT
The DNA here is from genome assembly GCF_036184225.1 of Micromonospora globbae. Classification (NCBI taxonomy): domain Bacteria; kingdom Bacillati; phylum Actinomycetota; class Actinomycetes; order Micromonosporales; family Micromonosporaceae; genus Micromonospora; species Micromonospora globbae. Next base: position 757,067 of record NZ_CP108084.1, on the reverse strand, counting down.
GCTCGACCGAGGTGACCGCGATCAACGGATGACCGCGCCCGGTGACCAGCGTCGCGAGCTCGACGACCGAGCCGTTGATGCCGGACTGGGACGCCACCACGAACACGTCCCGCGGCTGGGGTGCCGCGAGGGCGTAGATCTGGTGGGCGATGGAGGGGTCGCGCTCCAGCTTCGGGTCCGCGAGCACGTCGCGCGGCGCGTCCCCGTGGAGCACCAGGTCGTGGACCGAGAGCCGGTTGCTGGGGACCAGCCCGCCGGCCCGCGCGACCAGTTCGGCGGCGAACGCCTCGGAGTGGCCGGCGCCGAAGGCCTGGAGCACCCCGCCGGCGCGCAGGCTCGCGGCGATCAGGTCGGCGGCCCGGGCGATCGCGTCGGCCTGGGTGTCGACCAGCCGGTCGAGCACCGGCCGGACGGTGTCCGCGTAGCGCTGAGCGCTGATCACGAGGCGGCTCCCTTCGCGGCCTTGTGCCCGTCCACGGCCTGCGCGGTACGCCGGAAGGCCGCGTGGGCGCGGTCGTGGGTCCGCTGGGCCACGGCGATGTAGAGCAGGTCGAGCACGACCAGCTGCGGGTGACGGGCGCTGAGGGCGTCCGGCCGGAAGGTGGTGGCCTGGCTGGCGGTGACGAGGACGATGTCGGCCAGTTCGGCCAGCGGCGAGCGGGGGAAGCCGGTGAGGGCGACCGTGGTGGCGCCGCGGCTGCCGGCCTCGGCCAGCATCTCGATGGTCTCCCGCGTCTGCCCGGTGTGCGAGATGCCGAGCGCCACGTCGCCGGGGCGCAGCAGCGCGGCGGCGGCCAGTCCCTCGTGGACGTCGTTCCACGCCCACGCGGCGACCCCGATGCGGTGGAGGCTGAACTGCATCTCCTCGCCCACCAGGGCGCTGCCGCTGGCGCCGAAGATGTTCACCCGGGAGGCGCCCGCGATGGCCACCGCGGCCCGCTCCACCTCGGCGAGGTCGAGCAGCGCGGCGGTGTCGTGCATGGCGCGGGTGTCCGCCGCCATGATCTGGTCGAGCACCCGGGCGAGGGGGTCGGTGGGCTGGATCTCGCGTCCGATGTCGACGGTCCAGCCGGCGGAGCGGGCGCGGCCGGTCTCCGCGGCGATGCCGAGTCGCAGGTCGGCGTACCCCTCGAAACCCATGGCCCGGCAGAACCGGGTGACGGTCGCCGGTGAGGTGCCGCTCCGCTCGGCAAGCTCGACGATCGTGGAGCGGGCGGCGCTCTCCGGGTCGCTCAGCACGTGCTCGGCGACCCGGCGCAGCGCCCCGGTCAGCTCGCCGAGGCCGGCGCGGACCCGGGCGAGCACGCCGCCGGAGGCGGCACCGAGAGCGGCCCGTCGGTCGGATCCGTCGGCGTCGACCACCGCGGTCCCCGCGGTGGTGTCCACCTCGTGATCAACCATGGGACGCCTTTCCGATAAGACTGTTAACTGTTAGTGGTAAAAGTTCTTACTGAAGGCCCCTCCGTGTCAACGGGCGTGGTCGAAGTTTTCAAACTGTTACCTGGCGCACAGCCCGCCGCGCCGTGCCGACCTTGCCTCGCATCGGCGGGGCGACCAGCATGAATGCGACTTTGATCGAGGAGGTGGCGCCGGTGTCCGGCAGCGTCGTGGTCGGGCTCGACATCGGGGGTACGTCCACCCGCGCCACCGCCCTGACGCTCGACGGGGAGCGGTTGGGCACCGGCCGGGGCGGGGGCGGGAACCCGACCAGCCACGGCGCCGAGCGGGCGGCGGCGGAACTGCTCACCGCGCTGCGCGGGGCGCTCGCCGGGGTCGACCCGGCGCGGGTGCGGGCGGGCGCCATCGGCCTGGCCGGTGCGGGGCGGCTGCTCGCCGACCCGGCCGGGCGCGCCGCCTTCGACCGGGCGTGGCACGACGCCGGGCTGCGCTGCCCGTACGCCGTGCACGGCGACGCCCTCGTCGCGTACGCCTCGGGCACGGCCGCCCCCGACGGCACGGTGCTCGTCGCCGGCACCGGGGCGATCGCCGCCGAGGTACGCGACCTGCGGCTGGACCGCGTGGCGGACGGGCACGGATGGCTGCTCGGCGACGCCGGCTCCGGCTTCTGGCTGGGCCGGGAGGCGGTCCGCGGGCTCCTGGCCGACCTGGACGCCGGCCGCGCGCCCACGCCCCTCGGCCGCCAGGTGCTCACCGACCTGCTCGGCGCCCCCGAGGTGGCCCCCCGCCCCCGCGACACCGTCGACGCGCTGATCCAGGCGGTCACCCGGCGACCGCCCGTCGAGTTGGCCCGGCTCGCGCCGCACGTCGTGGCCGCCGCGCTGGCCGGGGAGCCCGCCGGCGCCGAGCTGATCACCGCTGCGGCCGGTCATCTCGTGGCGAGCGTGAGCAGGATCCGGCCGGCCGGCGCGACGAGCCCGCTCGTGCTCGGCGGCGGGTTGCTGACCGGCGACACCCCGCTCGCCGCCGCCGTCCGGGTCGAGGCGGCCCGGCGCTGGCCGGACGCGCCGCTGCGCTCGGCCGGGGACGGCGCCGCCGCCGCGGCCTGGTTGGCCGCCCGCGACCTGCCCGAGGTGGACGACCCGGTGGCCCTGCACACCCGCCTGGTGCCGACCGCCACCTGACCCCGCGCCGTCCCGGGCGCCACCTGAACCCCGCGCCATCCCGGCGCCGTGCGCACGGCGCCGGGGACTCGCGGGCGATGCGGACGTGGGATCGCGCAGGATCCTGGATGCAGTGCCCTCCGACACGGCGCGAGAGGCCCGTTTCCAGGATCCAGCACGATCTTCCGGCGCCCACCCCGACCGCCCTGGTGGTCAGAAGCGGTCACTCGCGCGCGGATGTGGCCCCGCCTACTTGAGCTGGCCCGCCGTGAGGCCCGCCTGCACCTGGCGCTGGAAGAGCACGTACACCGCGAGCACCGGCAGCGTGGCGATGGTCAGGCCGGCGAAGAGGCCGCTGTAGTCACCCTGGTAGCCCTGGCTGACCGCGAGCGCGGTGAGTCCCTGCGCCAGCACCCACTTGGAGTCGTCACCCTGCATGAGCACCTGCGGCAGGATGAACTGGTTCCACTGGCTCAGGAAGTTGAAGATCGCGATGCTGATCAGTCCCGGTCGGGCCATCGGCAGCATCACCCGGAAGAAGAGCCGGAAGTGGCCGCAGCCGTCGATGAGCGCCGCCTCGGCGACCGCCGTCGGCAGCGTCCGGAAGAACGCCGTGAGGAAGAAGACCGTGAACGGCAGCGAGTACGCCGCGTACACCAGGATGAGCCCCGTCCACGTGCCGAAGAGGCCGGCGTTGCGCACCACGAAGAACAGCGGCACGAGCGCCAGGAAGACGGGGAACATCATCCCGCCGACGAACAGGTAGTAGACGACCTGCCGGCCGCGGAACTCGTACCGGGCGAAGACGTACGCGGCCGTGGCGCCCAGGAGCATGGTCAGGGTCAGCGACCCGGCCACCACGATGGCGCTGTTCAGGAAGTACCGGCCGATGTGCGCCTCGGTCCAGGCCCGCGCCCAGTTCTCGAACCGCAGCGCGCCGGGCAGCCCCCACGGGTCGGACAGGATCTCCCCGTCGCTCTTGAACGAGCTGAGGAACATCCACAGCAGCGGCAGGACGGTCAGGGCGCCCCACACCAGCAGGAACCCGTGCGAGAAGACGTTGGCGGCACCGGTCTCGCGGCGGGGCTTCCGGTCCCGCGACGCCCGGCGGTCACCCGCCGCGGTGCCCTCGGACGCGGGCTTGTCGAGAATGGTCACGAGTACTCGATCCGATCACGCCGGGCGGCCCGCAGCGCCAGCACCGCCACCGACAGGGTCAGGAAGAACAGCACCACGCCGATCGCGGAGGCGTACCCGAACTTGCTCTCGCTGCCGAACGCCGTCTCGTACATCCGCAGCCCGATGACGTCGGAGGAGAAGTTGGGCCCCCCGTTGGTCATCTGCTGGATGAGGATGAACCCGTCCAGTGCCGCGATCGCCAGGTAGATCCAGGCCACCTGCACGGTGTCCCACAGCAGCGGGATGGTGATCCGCCGCAGGGTGGTCCACCGGGACGCGCCGTCGAGCAGCACCGCCTCGTAGATGTCGCGGGGGATGGCCGACATGGCCGCGCCGAAGAGCACCACGTAGAAGCCGACGTTGGCCCAGACCATCACCGCGAGCACGCACCAGAAGGCCGTCCGGGGGTCGCCCAGCCAGGTCGGGGCGGGCAGGCCGACGGCGCGCAGGGCGCCGTTGAGCAGGCCGCTGTTGGGGTGGTAGACCTCCTTCCAGAGCAGGGCGATGATGACCACCGAGAGCACCTGCGGGAAGAAGTAGACCATCCGGTAGACGGCGGTGCCGCGCACGCCGGTGACCCCCGCCCGGCCCTTGCGGCCACCCATGCTGAGCATCGTGGCGAAGAACAGGCCGAGCCCGATCGTCAGCACCGGCACGATGGCGAGCAGCAGCGCGTTGTTCTTGAGCGCGTTCCACACCCGCCCGTCGTGCAGCAGCGTCTCGAAGTTCGCGAGCCCCACCGGGTCGGCCTCCGCCGAGTAGCCGAGCCAGTCGGTGGTCGAGATCTGGAACGCCTGGAGGTACGGCGACACGACGAAGATGACGTAGAGCAGCACCGGCGGCACGAGGAACGTGACGATCAGCGGGTACTTGCCATGTCTCACGAGGACCTACTCCCGGAAGCGGTGGACCGGTGGGGACGGCGCCGGGCCCGCCCCCACCGGCCGGACGTCACGCGGTCCGCTTGTACTTCTTGATCGAGCTGTCCTGGGCGATCGAGTCGGCGCCCTTCTGGCACTGGTCGAGGAACTCGGCCGGGCCGATGCGGCCGCTGAAGAACTCGCCGCACGCCGCGTCGACGAGCTCGCGCTCCAGCTTCCGGTAGTAGTTGTTGTAGACCCAGTTGAAGCCGTTGCTGCCGGAGGCGTCCAGCGCCTTCACGACGGACGCGAGGCCGAACGGCAGGTCGACGCCCTCGGTGGACCCGGCCACGATGGTGAGGCTGGAGACCTTGCGGGTGAAGTCCTGGGCGCCCTTCTTCGACAGCATGACCCGGAAGTACTCCAGGCCGCCGGCGAGGTTCTTGGCCTTGGCCGGCACCATGAACGGCTCGCCGGCGGTGCCGCGGATCGCCTCGAACGGCAGCTTGTCGCCGCTGCCGAGGCTCGGCGTCGGCTGGATCGTCATGTTGAAGCCCTCGGGGGTGACCTTCTTCTGCTCGCTCTCCAGCCAGGAGCCGCAGGAGATGAAGGCCGCCTTGCCCTGGCACCACGCGGTCTGCGACTGCACGTGGTCCAGGCCCGGCGAACCGTCGAGGATGTACTTGTCCTTGACGATCTGGTGCCACGCGTCGGCGGCCGCCTTCATGGCGTCGGACTTCCACGCGTTCGGCTCGAGGTTGTCGATCGCGGTGGCCACCGACGGCCCGCCGAACTTGATGGCGGTGGCGATGAGCGGCCAGCTCATGTAGCGGGGGTGCTTGCCCGCGTACGTCCAGGGGGCGATGCCCGCGGCCTTGATCTGCTTGCAGAGCGCGATGTGCTCGTCCCAGGTCTTCGCGTACGACCAGCCGCGGTCGGCGAAGAGCTTCGTGGAGTGCCAGATGCCGTACGCGGTGTAGGTGTAGTTGAGCACGAGGAACTTGCCGTCGTACGACCCGACCTCGACGGCGCCGGGCAGGAGGGTGTCCTTCACCGTCTTGCCGGGGATGTCGAGGCTCGGCGCGTTGAGCAGGTCGCCGAGGTCGGCGATGGCGTTCTGGGAGACCAGGCCGTTGAAGTCGATCTGCCCGGCGCCGGAGTTGTTGACCACGTCCGGCGGGGTGCCGTCCACGAACCGCGGCTGGAGCGTCTTGTTGATCTCCTGCGTCGCGGAGTGCTTGATCTCGGCCTTCGGGTACTTCTCCTTGTACATGGCCTCGTGGGCCTTGGCGTACTCCTCGCCGAACCCGCCGTTGAAGATCACCACCTCCAGCGGCGCGTCCTCCTTGACGCCCAGCGGGTTCTGGTCACTCTTCGTGCCCTTGTAGGTGTCGCCGGCGTCGTCGTCGCCACCTCCACCGGTGGCACAGCCGGCCAGCAGACCGGCGGCGGGAGTGGCCAGCAGACCCGCGGCGGCGGTCCGCCGCAGGATGTCACGCCTGTTCATGCTCTCTCCTCGGTTCGGGCCGGGCGGCCGTCGGTTGATGGGGGTGGCGGCCGCCGTACGAGGCGCAGGGGGAACTGTTGATTCTCTTCAGTTCACTCAGTGTTGCTGAAGAATTTCTACGGCAGTGGGGCGCGGACTTCAAGACCTGGGAACCGAACCGTTATCCACCGTCCGTCCACGACATCCTCCGCCGAAACGCGGCCGGGCCCGGTCAGGCGCACCTGACCGGGCCCCGCGCGTCGCGGATCGTTCAGCTCTGGGTGGGGAACCCGAGGTTGACCCCGCCGTGCCGGGGGTCGAGCCAGCGGCTGGTGACCACCTTGGCACGGGTGAAGAAGCGCACCCCGTCCTCACCGTGCGCGTGCAGGTCGCCGAAGAGCGAGGACTTCCAGCCGCCGAACGAGTGGTACGCCATCGGCACCGGGATCGGCACGTTGATGCCCACCATGCCGACCTCCACCTCGTGCTGGTACCGGCGGGCCGCGCCGCCGTCGTTGGTGAAGATCGCCGTGCCGTTGCCGTACGGGTTCGCGTTGACCAGCTCCAGCGCCTCGGCGTACGACCCGACCCGGAGCACGCTCAGCACCGGCCCGAAAATCTCGTCCGTGTAGATCGACATCTCCGGCGTGACCCGGTCGAAGAGGGTCGGTCCCAGCCAGAACCCGCCCGGGTCGCCGTCCGGCTGGACGTCCCGGCCGTCCACCACGGCGACCGCGCCGGCCGCCACCCCCGCCTCCACGTAGGAGCGGACCCGGGCCGCGTGCGCCGCGGTCACCAGCGGTCCCATGTCGCAGCCGCGCCGCCCGTCCCCGGTACGCAGCCCCGCCATCCGCTCGGCGATCCGCGCGACCAGCGCGTCGCCGATCGGCTCCACGGCGACCAGCGCGGAGATCGCCATGCACCGCTCCCCCGCCGAGCCGAAGCCCGCGTTGACCGCCGCGTCGGCGGCGAGGTCGAGGTCCGCGTCCGGGAGCACCACCATGTGGTTCTTGGCGCCGCCCAGCGCCTGCACCCGCTTGCCGGCCGCCGTGCCGCGCTGGTAGACGTACCGGGCGATCGGGGTGGAGCCGACGAACGACACCGCCCGCACCTCCGGGTGGTCCAGCAGCGCGTCGACCGCCTCCTTGTCGCCGTTGACCACGTTCAGCACGCCGTCGGGCAGGCCGGCCTCGGCGAACCACTCGGCCAGCAGGAGCACCGCGCTCGGGTCCTTCTCGCTCGGCTTGAGCACGACCGCGTTGCCGCAGGCCACAGCGATCGGCACGAACCACAGCGGCACCATGACGGGGAAGTTGAACGGCGAGATCACCGCGACCACCCCGAGCGGCTGCCGCAGGGTGTACGAGTCGACCTCGGTGGAGACGTTCTCGCTGAACGCGCCGCGCAGCGCCGAGGGGATGCCGCAGGCGTACTCGATCACCTCGAGCCCGCGCTGCACCTCCCCCGCGGCGTCGGCGAGCACCTTGCCGTGCTCGGCGGTGATCACCTCGGCGAGGCGGTCGCGCCGCGCGTGCACCAGCTCCCGGAACGCGAACAGCACGGCGCTCCGCTTCGCCAGCGACGCGTCCCGCCAGGACCGGGCCGCGCGCGCCGCGGCCTCGACGGCCACCGCCACGTCCGCGGTCGAGGCCAGCGCCACCTCACCGGTACGCCGCCCGGTGGCCGGGTCGAAGACGTCACCGCGCCGCTCCGACGTGCCGACGAACCGCTTGCCCTCCACGAAGTGCCCGATGAGGGTCATGCCGGCACCCCCGCCGCCGTCCGGATCGCCTCGACGAGGATGGCCAGCCCCTCGCGGGCCTCCTCCTCGGTGAGCGTGAGCGGTGGGCCCATCCGGAGCACGTTGCCGTAGAGGCCGCCCTTGCCGACCAGCAGCCCACCCTCCCGGCACGCCTCGAACACGCGGGCGGTCCGGGCCGGATCCGGCTCGGCGCTGCCCGGGTGGACGAACTCGACGGCGAGCATCAGCCCCTTGCCGCGTACCTCGGCCACGCAGTCCAGGTCGGCCACGGCGGCGCGCAGGCCGTCGAGGAGGATCGCGCCGGTGCGGGCGGCGTTGGCCTGCAGGTCGTGGTCGAGCAGGTAGTCGAGCACCGCGTTGCCGGCGGCCGTGGACACCGGGTTGCCGCCGAAGGTGGAGAAGCTGATGGCCGGCACCGACTCCAGCACCTCGGCCCGGCCCACCACGCCGGCGAGCGCGAAGCCGTTGCCGATGCCCTTGGCGAACGTGAGCAGGTCCGGGGTGATCCCGTGCGCCTGGTAGCCCCAGAAGTGCTCGCCCGTACGCCCCCAGCCGGTCTGCACCTCGTCGGCGATGAACAGGATGCCCGTCTCGTCGAGCACCTTCTTCCACGCCGCGAAGAGCCCGTCCGGCGGGTGGACGAAGCCGCCGACGCCCTGGATCGGCTCGGCGATCAGCGCCGCCACGTCCCCGGCCGTCTGGGTGGCGAGCACCTCGCGCAGGTCCTCCACGGCGGCGTCGACCTGCTCGTCGGGGCCCAGCCGGGCGAGCAGGCCGCGCAGCCGCTCGCCGGAGTGCAACCAGGCCACCTGGAGGGGGTTGAGCGGGCTGGCCGACCAGCCGCGGTTGCCGGTGACGCCCATCGCCGCGTACGACCGGCCGTGATAGCTGTTGCGGACGGCCAGGATCTGGTGCGAGCGGCGGTGGTTGGTGGCGACCAGCAGCGCCGCCTCGTTGGCCTCGGTGCCCGAGTTGGTGAAGAAGACGCGGGCGTCCGGGATCCCCGACAGTCGGGCGATCTTCTCGGCCAGCTCGACCTGCTGGCGGATGAGGTAGAGCGTGGAGCTGTGCACCACGCCGGTACGCAGCTGCCGCTCGACCGCCTCGCGGACCTCGGGGATGTCGTAGCCGAGCATGGTGGTCAGGACCCCGCCGAAGAAGTCCAGATAGGTGCGGCCCTGGGCGTCGGTCACCCGCCGGCCCGAGCCGGAGACCAGCTCGATCGGTTCGTCGTAGTAGAGCGGCATCCAGGAGGGGAGCACGGCCCGGTGCCGGGCCAACAGATCGCTGGTCATCGTCGCACCCTTCGGTTCGCGGTTATCGAACGCTTTCACCACGCCTGGTCGGGGGCAAGTGTCAGCCTGTAGCGCGAGAGTCCGCCGGGCCTGACAGACCGTCAAGCCGGGAGGGCCGTCGATTCCGCCGTCCGGGACCCGTTCCCGGTGGCGCCGGACCCGTCGTGACCAGCGTTTCCGCGTCACCGGCCGGCACCCTTTCGGTCCGGCCACCCGCTCCCGCGCCGGCCGGTACCATCCGAGCGTGCCCGAGCCCTCCGCCCCGCCGCCGGCCGGGCCCACCGTCGCGCCCGCGTCCATCGTGGTCACCGGCGCGCGGGAGGCGGTGCCGCTGCCGCTGCCGGGCGGGACGCCGCACCCTGACCCGGACGTGATCATTGCGGGCATCGCCGGGTGGGTCGGCTCGGCGCCGCTACGCGGCCTCGTGGCGCGCTTCGGCGGCCGGTGGCCCACCGGCGACCTCGCCGCGGTGCTCGCCGGCCTGGACGACTTCTCCGGCCGGCACTGGGACTTCCGGGGCGGGCGGGAGCGGCCCGAGGCGCGGGAACCGGACCTCCACCCGGCCACCGCACGCCAGGTGCGGGACTCCGCGGCCGCGCTGGGCCTGGTCCGCGCCGTGCCGCCGGCCCTGGGCCGGTACGCCCACGTGGTCGTGCTCGGCGGGCTGGCACACGCCTGTCTGCGCCGGGTCGCGTACGCCGCCCACCTGCTGCGCCGGGGCGTGCGGGTGGCCGGTGAGGTGGCCGTGCTGGGCAGCTTCCGGCCGCTGTCCGACGCCGAGCGGCGGACACTGGCCGGCGCCGGGGTCGACGGCGGCGACACCGAGGTGGACGCGCTCGACGCGGCCGTCCGGCTCGCGTTCGGGGTGACCCGGCCGGCCGAGGAGGACGGGCGGGACGCCGGGCACCCGCACCACTCCTGGTCCTCCCGCACCTACCGGCCCGCCGGCGCGCCGCCGGTGCGGGTGCTGGCCGCGCCGTCCAGCGAACCGGAACGCCGTCGCGCCCACACCGCCGACACCCAGCGCTTCTGGGCCGGGCACGCGCGGCTCGCACCGGCCGACGAGGTCCTGCTGGTCACGGCACCCATCTACGTGCCGTTCCAGCACTGCGACGCGCTGCGGACGCTGGCCGTGCCGTACCGCTGCGGGATCGACACGGTGGGCGTCGACCCGGCGCTGCCCGACCTGACGCGCCTGCCCGAGCCGGCGCTCACCCCCGGCCGCTACCTGCAGGAGATCCGCTCGGCGATCCGCTCCATGCGCGCCCTGCACGCCACCGTCGCAGCCGGCTGACGCGGCCGGCCGACGCGGCCGGCTGACGACGGTGGCCGAAGCGGTCGGCGGTCGCGGCCGGGTGGCGGTGTCGGCGGACGCGGCCGGCAGGCGGTTCCGGTCAGCGGAACCGGGCGCGGGCGACGGCCCGCGACACCCCGTCCGGATCCTCCACTTCGAGCACCAGCCGGTCGTACGGCTCTCCGTCCAGCTCGACCAGCAGCACCCGCTCGGCGCGATGCACGCACCAGAACGAGCGGCCGGTGGAACGGGAGACGAAGGTGCCCACGCGCAGCACGCCGGGCAGGTGGGCGCCCGGCAGCCGCCAGCCGCCGCCCCGCGCCACCGCCTCGTCGCGGGACACCGCTCGCACCCCGGTGACCGCGGCCGTGGGCACGACCACGCCGGCCGACAGGGCCCAGAGCCGGTCCATCCCGCTCAGCCGTACGACGAGCCGCTGGGGGTCGACCGCCAGGTGAACCGCCACGATCCGTCCCCGCTCAGCCGGCGGTGTCGCGGACGGCCTGGGCGAAGACCTCCGAGCGGTGCTCGAAGTTGCGGAACCGGCCGTAGCTCGGCGCCGCCGGCGAGAGCAGCACCACCCCGCCGGGCGGCGTCAGCTCCCGGGCCAGCCGCACCGCGTCCACCAGCTCGTCGACCACCTCGGTGCGGACCTTCGGCAGCCCGGCGAGCACCTCGACGATCCGGCGGCCGCTGTCGGGGATGCCGATGACGGTGATCTCGCGCTCGGCGAGGTGCTCCCGCAGCGGGGAGTAGTCCAACCCCCGGTCGGTGCCGCCGACGATCACCGTGAGCGGCCGCCCCTCGTACGCGTCGATGGCGTGCATGGCGGCGTACGGGCTGGTGGCGAGCGTGTCGTCGACGAACGTCAGCCCCGACGGGTCGACGATCTCGGTGAGCCGGTGGGCGAGCCCCTGGAAACCCGCCACGGCCACGGCCAGGGTGTCGCGCCGGTCGACCACGTCCACGCCGAGCGCGTCGAGCACGGCCAGCGCCACGCAGAGGTTGCCCTCGTTGTGCCGGCCCACCAGCGGCAGCACGGCGCGCGGGAAGAGCGGCTCGTCGGCGAGGTGGAACCAGGGCGTCCCGTCCGGGCCGCTCGCGACGTGCACGCTGTCGGGCCGCCCGGCACGGACGGCCGCCCGGTCGCCCAGTTCGACGGCGAGGCGCGGGTCGTTGCCGTTGACCACCACGGTCCGCGGCCCGTACGCGATCAGGTTCAGCTTGTCCCGGTAGTACTCGGCCTCCCCGCCGTGCGCGTCGAGGTGCTCCGGGAAGAGGGCGGTGACCACCGCGACCCGCGGTGAGTCGGTCAGGTCGCTGCACTGGTAGCTGGACAGCTCCAGCACGTACAGGTCGGCCTCGGGCAGGTCCAGCGTGGGCACCCCGATGTTGCCGCCGAAGACGTTCGGCCGGTCCACGGCGTTCAGCAGGTGGCTGATGAGGCTGGACGTGGTGCTCTTGCCCTTGCTGCCGGTGACCCCGACGGTCCGGTCGGCGTGGTCGGCCATCCAGAGCGCCGTACCCTGCGTGATCGTGACGCCGCGGCGCCGCAGCTCGACCAGCCACGGGTGGGTCTGCGGCACCCCCGGCGAGCGGACCACCACGTCGGCGGCGGCCAGCCGCTCGAAGCCCTCCTCGCCGGTGACCAGCGGCGCCGCCTCGGCCAGCGGCCCGTCCCAGGGCAGCGAGAGGAAGTTGGCGCTGTCGTCGACGGCCACCAGCCGCGCCGGCCCGTGCGCGGCGATCGCGGTCACGGCCGCCCGGCCCTCCCGGCCGGTGCCCCAGACGGCGACGGAACGTCCGCGCAGGTCAGACAGGCGCACAGGTGATCTCCTCCGGAGCGGGACGGTACAGGACGGAGCGGGTGCCGCGGCGCGGTCCGGCACAGCCGGGCACGGCCGGACGAACCAGGGCCTAGTATGGCGTGTGCGCTACGAGCAACTGCGGCGGATGGACGCCTTCGCATTCCCGTCCTACTCGATCGACCTCTCGACCGGCGAGGCGTTGTTCGACTACGCGCTGACCGGTCCCGCCGGTGAACAGCGGTTCACCGAGGTGGTCACGTTCCCGCTGCCCGAGGCGCCGCCGTCGGATGAGACGGTCGCCGCGCTCGGCCGCGTCCTGGAACTGCTGCACGTCGTGGCCGGGGTCAGCTACTACAAGGTCGCCGCGCCGGGCCGGCTCGTGCTGCCGGCGCCGCTGGGGCCGGCCGCCACCGAACTGGTGACGGCCGTCTACACGAAGGGCCTCGGGGAGTACGCGTACCGTAACCAGCTGCCGCACGTGCTGGACCTCACGCCGGAGGTCCCGGACGGGTCGGTCAAGCCGCCGGCGCCGCTGGACAACTCCGACCGGCGGCCGCTGTCGGCCGTCGGGGGCGGAAAGGACTCGATCGTCACGCTGGAGGCGCTGCGGCGCGCCGGCTTCGACCCCGTGCCGTTCTCGGTCAACCCCAACCACGTGATCGTGTCCGTGAACGAGGCGTCCGGGCTCGCCCCGCTCGCGGCCCGCCGGCGGATCGACCCGGTCCTGTTCGAGCTGAACGCCGCCGGCGCCCGCAACGGGCACATCCCGGTCACCGCGATCAACTCCCTGATCGCCGTCGCCACCTCGGTGCTGCACGGGCTCGGGCCGGTGGTGATGTCCAACGAGCGCTCCGCGTCCGACCCGAACCTGATCTGGAACGGTCACGAGATCAACCACCAGTGGTCGAAGGGGGTCGAGGCGGAGGGTCTGCTCCGGGCGGCGCTCACCGAGCACGCGGGGCTCGCCGAGCCGTACTTCTCGCTGCTGCGACCGCTGTCGGAGCTGCACATCGCCCGGCTGTTCGCCGGCATCGACCGCTACGACGACGTGGTGACCAGCTGCAACGCGGCGTTCAAGCTGCGCGACGCGAGCGAGCGCTGGTGCCGGGACTGCCCGAAGTGCCGGTTCGTGTTCCTGGCCCTGGCGCCGTTCATGTCGCGGGAGCGGATCACCCACATCTTCGGCGGTGACCTGCTCGCCGACGAGGCCCAGATTCCCGGCTACCGGGAGCTGCTGGGCGTGGACGGGCACAAGCCGTTCGAGTGCGTCGGCGAGGTGGAGGAGTCGGTCGTGGCGTTGAGCCTGCTCGCCGAGCAGGACCAGTGGCGCGACGCCCCGGTGGTGCGCGCCCTCGTGGACGCCGTACCCGAGACGGCCTGGTCGACGGTGGCCACCTCGGACGTCTTCACCCCGGGCGGCGGCCCGAGCCACGTGCCGCCCGCGTACGCCAAGGCCCTGACAACCCTGACCTGACAGGTCCGCCGGCGCCCCGACCGGGGCGGGTTCCGCCGCGTGCGGGGCGGGTTCCGCCGGCGTGCGCTGCGGGCTCCGCCGCGTGATCATGAAGTTATCGCCCTCGGGGACGGCGTGTCGCGGCAATAACTTCATGATCACCGGGGCGAGGGCCGGGCCCGGGCCCGGCCGGGTTCGGTGGGGTGGTCAGGGGGTGCGGATGGCGTCGAGGGCCAGCAGGGCCACGTGCAGGCTGAGGCAGGCGTCGACCGAGTCGAGGTCCACGTCGAGGATGCGGCCGATGCGGGCCAGCCGCTCGTAGAAGGCGGGCCGGGACAGGTGGGCCGCGGTGGCCGCCGCCGACTTGTTGCGGCCCTGTTCGAGGTACGCGCGCAGCGTGTCGAGCAGCTGCTCCCGGGGGTGCTGCGCGTCGTACGCGAGCAGCGCGCCGAGTTCGCGCTCCACGAACGTCTGCACCCGGGGCTCGTCGCGCAGGAGGTGCAGCAGCCCGGCGAGCCCCACGTGCGGCAGTCGGAAGATGGGCAGGTCCCGGCGGTCCCGCCGCGCGGCGTCGGCGATCTGCCGCGCCTCGACGAGCGAGCGGCGGGCCTCCCGCAGGCTGCTCACACCCGATCCGGCCGCGATGATCACCGGGCACGGCCGGCCGTGCTCGCGCGGAACCCGGTGCCGGTCGCCGCGGTGGTCCGCGCCACCCGGCCGGCCCAGGGCACGCCCGCCCTGCCGGGGCACCGGCTCGGGCCGGGCCGGCGCGTCGGGGTGCGGCGCCGTCTCCGGCCGGTGCTCGTCGACCCGCGACGCCCCGTCCGGACGACCCGCGGGGGCGTCGACGCGGCCCCGGCGCAGTGCGCCGGCGAACGCCGCGAGGGCCCGTTCCTCGGCGGCGGCGTCCGGCAGGGCGATCAGGGCACCGACCGCGTGGTCGTCGACCGCGCTGGTCAGCGCGACGAGCTTCGCCTCGCGGAGCGCCTGCTCGACGGCCTCGGCGAGGTCCCGCAACCGGGCCGCGCCGCTGGCCGGGACGGCCTCCCCGAGGTCACCGGTCGACACGGCGTCGCCGCCGGGGTCGTCGGCACGGAACCGCACCATGACCCCGACCAGGTGCCGCCGTTCCAGCGCCACGCCGAGCGCCTTGGCGCGGAGCGCCACCTCGTCGACGGGCCGCGCGTGGTCGAGCAGGGCGGTGAGCAGCGTCCGGTGGATCTGCCGTTCCAGCCCTTCGGCGTCCCGGCGGATCAGCCGGCCCAGTGCCAGCGTGGAGGCGGCCCGCTCGACCAGGATCGTGAGCCGGGTCGGCGGCACGAACGGCGACCGCGCCTCCTCGCGCCGGACGGGCCGGACACCGGGTGCGGTGAGAAACCGGCTCGGGCGGCCCGAGGTGAGGTCGCCGCCGGCCGGCCAGCGCAGCAGCAGCCGGCCCCAGTCCTGTCCCCGCGCACCGACCGCGGTGACGAGCCACCCGTTGTCCGGGTCGTACGCGGTCCGCCCGGTGGGCCGGATCCGCCGCGAGTGCTGCTCCCAGCCGTCCAGCAGCAGCTCGGCGCTCTCCCCCGCCGGGTCGTACGCGAGCACCTGCCGGGAGAGGTTCTCCAGCACCACCGGGCAGCCGGACAGCTCGGCGGCCTGCCGCACCACCTCGCCCGGACCGGCGCCCTCCACCGACAGCTCGGTGAACCGCTGGTGGATCTCCTCGGTGGCGCGCAGCTCGGTGAGCTGGGCGTCGACGATCAGCGCGTGCACCGCCTCGGTGATCCGCACGAACGGGGTGGCCCGCCGCAGCTCGACCAGCGGCAGCCCGCGCCGTTCGGCGGCGGCGACCATGACCCGGGGAACGCCGTTGACGTACCGGCGGCCCAGCTCGACGACGAGGCCGGAGACGCCCACGTCCGCGAGGTCGCCGATGAAGGCCCGCAGGCCCGCGTCGTCCGCGGGGAGGCCGATGCCGGTGGTGAGCACGAGTTCCCCGCCGCCGAGCAGGCTGGCGATGTCCGGTACCTCGGCCACGTGCACCCAGCGGACCAACCGGTCGATTCCGGCGTCTCCCGCCACGAGGCGCGGGGCGCCGCGGCGGACCGGGTCCAGGGCGAGGACCTCACGCACGGTAGGGAACACGGGCGTCACGCTACCGTCCGTGACGCCCGCGGCGGAAACCCCGGGTCGGTCAGAGCGGGTCGTCGCGCCCCAGTTCCCAGCAGGCCACGGCGGTGGCGGCGGCCACGTTGAGGGAGTCGACGCCGCGCCGCATGGGGATCACCACCCGTACGTCGGACGCGTCCATCGCGGCACGGGTCAGCCCGGCCCCCTCCGCGCCGAGCAGCAACGCCGCCCGGGCCCGTTGCGCCGGCTCCAGCCGCTGGATCGGCACGGCGTCCGGCGCCGGCGTCATGGCGAGCACGGTGAAGCCCGCGGCCCGGACCTCCGCCAGCCCGGCGGGCCAGGGTTCCAACCGAGCGTAGGGTACGGCGAACACCTCGCCCATGCTGACCCGGACGCTGCGCCGGTAGAGCGGGTCGGCGCACGACGGGGAGAGCAGGACCGCGTCCACCCCGAGCGCGGCCACCGCCCGGAAGATCGCGCCGAGGTTGGTGTGGTTGTTGACGTCCTCGAGGATCACCACCCGGCGGGCGGCTGCGAGCACCTCGGCCGCCGTGGGCAGCGGCCGGCGCCGGAAGGAGGCCAGCACGCCCCGGTGGACGTGGAAGCCGGTGGCCCGTTGCAGCACCTCCTGGCTGGCGGCGTAGACCGGCGCGTCCCCGGTGTCCAGGTCGGCGAGCTGGTCGATCCGCTTGGCATCGACGAGGTACGACCGGGGCGGGTAGCCGGCCCGCAGCGCCCGCCGCAGCACCAGCTCCCCCTCGGCGATGAACAGGCCGTGCGGGGGCTCCCAGCGGGTGCGCAGCTCGACGTCGGTCAGCGCGCGGTAGTCGGCGATCCGCTCGTCGTCCGGGTCGGTGATCTCGTGGACGGGCACCCGACGATTCTGCCGGACGCCGGCGGCGCGGCCCGACGGCCCCGAGTCACGGTCGGCTGCGCGTCGACGGCACCCGATTTCCGGAAAAGTTCCGGTCCACCGTCGCCCACCACGACGCCCGTCGATCCGTGAACTCCCTCGTCAGAGGCCCGATCAGGGCGGCGTGTCCGGCCGGGCGCCGGACACGCGTCCGCGTCAGGGGGTTGAGCCTTCCGGAAACCTGCGGCTAGCATCGACGCGCGCGGATGAGTTTGGAGCCGGCGTACGCGAGCAGCAGGGCGTGCTGCCAGCGCGGACCGGGGCACGGCGTGACGGGCAGCGCCGGGGCCGAGGCCGTGCTCAGTCATCTCCAAACCTCGAAAGGCACTCGCATGAGCAACCCTGCGGTCCGGACGGACCGACCGACCCGCGCCCGCGCGCGACGCCGCCTCGCACTCGTCCTCGTCACGACGGGCGCCCTCGTCGCCGGCGGGACGATCGCCCTGGCGCCGAGCGCCAGCGCCGGCACCACCCTCGCCGCGGCGGCCGCCGAGCGCGGCCGCTACTTCGGCACGGCGGTGGCGGCCAACAAGCTCTCCGACCCCGTGTACGTGGGCATCCTGAACCGCGAGTTCGACATGGTCACGCCGGAGAACGAGATGAAGTGGGACGCGACCGAGCCGTCGCAGAACACCTTCACCTTCGGCAACGCCGACCGGATCGTGGCCAGCGCCCAGGCCAACGGGCAACGGGTACGCGGCCACGCGCTGGCCTGGCACTCCCAGCAACCCGGCTGGGTGCAGAACCTGTCCGGCAGCGCCCTGCGCGCCGCCATGGTCAACCACATCACGCGGGTGGCCAGCTACTACCGGGGCAAGATCTACGCCTGGGACGTGGTGAACGAGGCGTTCGCCGACGGTGGCAGCGGCGCCCGCCGGGACTCGAACCTCCAGCGCACCGGCAACGACTGGATCGAGGTGGCCTTCCGTACGGCACGGGCGGCCGACCCCGGCGCGAAGCTCTGCTACAACGACTACAACACCGACGGCCAGAACGCGAAGAGCAACGCGGTGTACGCGATGGTGGCCGACTTCAAGGCCCGGGGCGTACCGATCGACTGCGTCGGCTTCCAGTCGCACTTCAACGCGCAGAGCCCGATCCCGGCCGACTACCAGGCCAACCTCCAGCGCTTCGCCGACCTCGGCGTCGAGGTGCAGATCACCGAACTCGACATCGAGGGCTCGGGCACCACGCAGGCCGAGAACTACGCCCGGGTGGTACGCGCGTGCCTCGCCGTCGCGCGCTGCACGGGCATCACCGTCTGGGGGATCCGGGACAGCGACTCGTGGCGCGCCGGCGGCACGCCGCTGCTGTTCGACGCGTCCGGCAACAAGAAGCCGGCCTACACGGCGACCCTCAACGCCCTCAACGGGGGCACCACGCCGCCGACCACCCCGCCGCCCACCACCACCCCGCCGCCCGGAACCGGCTGCTCCGCGTCGGCGACGGTCAACGCCTGGAACGGCGGCTTCGTGGCCACCATCCGGGTCACGGCGGGCGCGGCCGGCACGAACGGCTGGACGGTCGGGCTGACGCTCCAATCCGGGGCGACGCTCGTCAACACCTGGAACGCCAGTCCCAGCGCGTCGAGCGGGGCCGTCCAGTTCCGCAACGTGAGCTACAACGGCCGGCTCGGAGCCGGGCAGACGACGGAGTTCGGCTTCCAGGCCAACGGCAGCGCCGGCACCCTCACCCCCACCTGCACGGCGAGCTGACCCGCGGCGGCGCCGGTGCGGTGGGTCGTACCCCCGCACCGGCGCGTCGCCGGGTCACCGTGCCGGCTCGTAGCGCAGCAGCACGGAGCAGGAGTCGAACGGGCGGCTCTCGACGAGGCGCAGCCCGAGCCGCTCCTTGTCGAGGAAGACCGGCTGGCCGCCGCCGAGCACCACCGGGTGCACGACGATCAGGTACTCGTCGACCAGACCCAGCCCGGTGAGCGCGGAGGCCAGGTTCGAGCCACCGGTGAGCAGCAGGTCGTCGCCCGGCTCCTCCTTCAGGGCGGTGATCTCGGCCGCGAGGTCCCGGTGGCCGACGACCCGGGCGCCCTCGGCGTCGGTCAGCGTCCGGGAGACGACGACCTTCGGCTTCGCCCGCCAGATCGGCGCGAACGCGAGGTCGTGCGGGTCCTTCGAGATCGACTCCGCCCGCGGCCAGTAGAACGACATCAGCTCCCACACCCGCCGCCCGTAGAGGAAGGCGCCGGCCCGTTCGCTCAGCTCACGGGACCACGCCGACAGCTCCGGCCCCATCTGCGGCCAGTCGAACTCGCCGTTCGGACCCTGGATGTAGCCGTCGACGGACTGGTGCACGAAGTAGACGATCTTGCGCATGGTTGCTCCTCCGGTGCGGTACGCCCCCGGCGGGGACGTTCTCACCCGGTGGTCGGAGCCACCGCACGCGATCCGACAGGACGGCCGAACTTTCTCCACGATTTTTCCGGCGGCCGCCGGGCGGGATCAGCCGCGGCGGTCGAACCAGCGGTCGAGCAGCGACCTCGGGTCCTCGGTGCGCGCCCGGTCGTCCTGGCCGCGGTCCCGCTGCGCCGGCGGCCGCTCGCTCGGCCGGTGCGGGTCGCCGGCCAGTTCCCGGCTGGGCGCCACGAAGTCCTTCTCCGGCTTGCCCTCGACGGCCGTCGCGATCACCCGGGCCACCGCGTCGATCACCTCGGCCTGCACGGCGGAGCCCACCGAGTCGGTCGGGTCGTCCGGGTTGGCGGCGATGCCGGCCACGGCGACCTGCGGGGTGTAGCCCACGAACGTCTCGGTGGCGTTCTCCTCCGAGCTGCCGGTCTTGCCGGCGACCGGACGCCCGTCGAGGATGTCGTCCACGGCGGTGGCCGTGCCGCCGTTGCACTGCCCGTACGCCGACTGCTGGCCGACCGGGCACCGCGCCGCGTCGGTGGCCGCCCGGGCCACGTCGGCGTCGAGCACCCGCCGGCACGAGGGGTCGGCCACCGGCACCGCCTCGCCGTCCGCGGTCTTCACCGAGACCACCGGCAGCGGCGCGCAGTACATGCCCTCGGCGGCCACGGTGGCGTACGCGTTGGCCAGGTCCAGCGGAGTCGTGGCGGCCACGCCGAGGGTGAACGAACCCCAGTTGGCAGCGTTGGTCCTGGCGAACTCCGCGTCCGCGTCGGCCCGGAACGTGATGCCGAGCCGCTGCGCCATCTCGACCACCTTGTCCTGGCCCACCTGCTCGGCCAGCCAGACGAAGTAGGTGTTGACCGAGCGGCCGAAGCCGTCCCACATCATCCGGTAGCCGTCCATCCACTCCGGGTTGGCGTTGGCCGGGCACCAGTGGCCGTCGCAGCTGCCCTCCCCCTCCGCGGGGTAGCGGGTGGGCAGCCGGGCGGGCGCGTCGAAGCCGGTGGAGAGGGTACGGCCCGACTCCAACGCGGCGAGCATCGTGAAGAGCTTGAACGTCGAACCGGCCTGGTAGCCGTCCACGCCCCCGCCGCCGGAGATCAGCGGGTTCACCGTGTTCGGGTGGTTGGCCTGCCCGTCCGGGTTCGCCGCGAGGCTGTAGTGGCGGTTCACCGCCATGGCGAGCACCCGTCCGGTGCCCGGCTCGACCGCGGCGATCGGCAGGGCGCGCTTGTTGCCGTACCCGTACACCCCGGTGGCCTGCTTCTGCGCGGTGGCCTGGATCTGCGGGTCCAGCGACGTGACCACCGTGTAGCCGCCGCGGCGCAGCGCCTGCTCCCGCTCCTCCGCCGTCGAGCCGAACGCCGGCTGGGTGAGCCACCAGCGGCGCAGGTAGTCGCAGAAGAAGCCCCAGTCGTCGTGCCCCTGCGCGGTCGCCGTGCAGCCGTTGGGCTGCTCGGTCGGGTGCAGCGTCAGCTTCTCGGCCTTGGCCTGGGCCGCCTGCTCGGCGGTGATCGCCCCGGTCTCGACCATCGAGTCGAGCACGTACGCCCGCCGGGCCAGGGCCGCGTCCTTGTCACCGTCGATCGGGCTGTACGCGTCCGGCGACTGCACCAGGCCGGCGAGCAGGGCCGCCTCGGCGAGGGTCAGCTCGGCCGGCTCCTTGCCGAAGTACCGCTGGCTGGCCGCCGCGATCCCGTACGCGCCGGAGCCGAAGTAGGCGATGTTCAGGTAGCGGTTGAGGATCTCGTCCTTGCTGAGCGACTTCTCCAGCGCGGAGGCGTACCGGATCTCCTGGAGCTTGCGTCCCACGGTCGGGTCGGTGGCCGCCTTGCGCTCCTCGGCGGTGCGGCTCGGGTCGGTCTTGAGGACGTTGCGGACGTACTGCATGGTCAGCGTCGAGCCGCCCTGCTCCGTGCCGCCCCCGGTGACGTTGGCCACCACCGCGCGGAGCAGCCCGCGCAGGTCGGCGCCGCCGTGGTCGTAGAACCGCCGGTCCTCGGCCGCCACGATCGCCTGCCGCATCACGGGAGCGATCTCCGACAGCGGGACGTCGGTCCGGTTCACGTCGTAGAACGTGGTGATCAGCGTCTTGCCGTCGTTCGCGTAGATGTACGAGCGCTGCGGCGTCGCCGGGGTGCGCAGCGCGTCCGGCAGCGCGGCGTACGCCCCGAGCGCCGACCGGGTGACGAGCCCGAACAGCAGGTTGCCGGGGAGCGCGGCCACCGCCAGCACGAGACCGGCGAGCACTCCGGCGAGCAGCACGGTGAGCAGCCGCGACAGCGGCGAGCGGGGACGGGCCATGGTCCCCAGGATTGCCACGAATGTCACCAACCGACCACCCCGCGCGCCGGTTTGTCAGCAACCTCACCGCCCCCACCCAGCAACCCCCCAGCCCCGCCCCTGCCCCCTGCCGGTCCGCCCGCCTTCGCCCCGATGATCATGAGGTTGGCGGGGCCGTGGGAGATCGAATCGCCTGCCAACCTCATGATCGACGCGCCACGAGCGCGGGGGCCGCGGTCGGGTGGGTCAGGCGGGGGACAGGGGGCCACCGCCGGGGGCGGCCGGCGGGGCGGCGGTGGCGACGCTCGCCGAAGCCGCGTCCCGGACGATCTCGCGGGGCACGAGCCGGCCCGAGCGGTAGCCGATGCCGATCCCCGCGATCAGCACGAAGATCGCACCGAAGGTCTGCAGCGAGCCGACCAGCGCGCCGCCGAGCCCGAGCAGCGGCGCCGCGATCATCAGCATGACCCCGTCGCCCATGCTGAAGGCACCCGAGCGGGCCACCGCCCAACCGGTGAGGAGCCAACCGACGCTGTAGCAGGTCGCGCCGACCAGCACGAGCGTCCGGGCCGTGGTGCCGAAGACCGGCGTCTGCTCCTCGAAGCCGGCGAAGGGCAGCATCAGCACGGTGCCGGCGATGCTCACGAGCAGCCCGGCCGCCGCGGCCCGGCGGCTGCGGGTCGCGGCGAGCAGCCCGGTGAGCGCCAGCAGCGCGAGCAGGCCCAGCCAGACCGCCGCCACCCAGCCCACCAGGTAGAGCGGCCGGCCGTCGGCCGGGTACGGGTCGTTGCCGACCCCGCCGTCGCTCGCCATCGCCACCGCGCCGTAGCAGATGGCGTACGCGGGGAGCAGCCACACCGCCGCCCGGGCGAGCCGCCGCACCGACCAGGCCCAGCTGGCGTTCGTCGCCGGCGCGCCGGGGGTCGGTTCACCGACGAAGGGCAGCACCCCGAATCCCCCGCCCGTACGCCGGGTGCCGAGCGGGCCGGTCGGGTCGTGCGCGCCCTGCACCGGTTCCGAGGACCATATGCGCTTCGCCGGATCCTTCATGCGCCACCTCGCTCCTCCACGAGCGGTGCGGGACGCGCCGGGGCGCCCCGATGCCTGGTCACCACCCGTCCTCGGACCGATGGTGGCAGGCACCGGAGCGCCCCATGAGTCGTTTTCGCATTTACCGTGGGCCGGTCCGGGCGCCGACCTGGTCAGCCGGCGCCCGGCGCCCCGGAGGTCAGCCGCGTTCGCGCTGGTCGGCCGGGTCGTTCACGAGGCTCGCCGGGGAGACCGGCTCCGGCGCGGGCAGCCCCTGCGGCGTACCGCCGGTGGCCTGCGCCTCGGCGACGCGTACCTCGTCGTGGATCTCCTGGGCGGCGCTGGCGGCGGCCTGAGCGGCCTCCGCGGCCTCGCGCTCGACCTCGCCCGCGCCCTTGCTGGCCTCCGGCGTCGGCGCGTCGCCGACCATGCCGGCCAGGCCACCCAGCGCGCCGCCCATGCCCTCCAGGGCCTTGGTCAGCTCGGCCGGCACGATCCAGACCTTGTTGGCGGAGCCGTTCGCGATCTGCGGCAGCGCCTGGAGGTACTGGTAGGCGAGCACCTTCTGGCTCGGGTTGGCCTGGTGGATCGCGTCGAAGACGGTACGGATGGCCTTCGCCTGACCCTCGGCCTGCAGGATCCGGGCCTGCCGGTCACCGTCGGCGCGGAGCACGGCGGCCTGCTTCTCACCCTCGGCCGTGAGAATCTGCGACTGCTTGAGACCCTCGGCGTTGAGGATCGCGGCGCGGCGGTCCCGCTCGGCGCGCATCTGCTTCTCCATCGAGTCGCGGATGCTCGGCGGCGGCTCGATGGCCTTGATCTCGACCCGGGTCACCTTGATGCCCCACCGGCCGGTCGTCTCGTCCAGCACGCCGGAGAGGTGCCGGTTGATCTCCTCGCGGCTGGTGAGCGCCCGCTCCAGGTCGAGCGAGCCGATCACGTTACGCAGCGTGGTAACGGTCAGCTGCTCGATGGCCTGGAGGAAGTTCGAGATCTCGTACGTGGCCCGGACGGAGTCGACGACCTTGAAGTAGAGCACCGTGTCGATCGACACGACCAGGTTGTCCGAGGTGATCACCGGCTGGGGCGGGAAGCTGACCACCTGCTCGCGCATGTCGACCTTGGTGCGCACCGCGTCGATGAACGGCACCAGCAGGTTGAGCCCAGGGTTGAGGGTGCGCTTGTACTTACCCAGCCGCTCCACCACGTCCTGGCGCTGCTGCGGCACGATGCGCACCGCCTTGGCCAGCGTCACCACGGCGATCAACGCCACGGCGATCACCAGCACCGTTATCGCTGTCATCAGCTTCACCCTCTCGCTTCCGGCAGTTCGCCGGTGGACGACACCTCGTCCTGCCACACCAGGGCCGTCGCGCCCCGGACCTTTATCACCCGCACCCGCTGACCCGGGTCGTACGACTGCGTGGCGTCGTACGGTCGGGCACTCCACATCTCACCATCGATCTTGACGAGGCCGTGGTCGGCGTCCACCCGTTCCAGCACCAGCGCGGTGGCACCCTCTATCGCCTCCACCCCGAAGGGCTGCTCGCCGCTCTCCAGCGCCGAGAGCCGGTGCCGCTGGATGACGGGCCGGACCACGGCCACGGTCAGCGCCGACACCGCCGCGAACACCAGTGCCTGCACGGCCGTCGGCGCACCGAGGGCCGCGGCCCCCGCGGCGGCGAACGCGCCGGCCGCGAACATGATCAGGAACAGGGTCGTCGTGAAGATCTCGGCGACCGCCAGCACCACACCCAGCACGATCCACAGCACGGCGTCCACGTAACGATCGTGACACGCGAATGCACGCGCGTCTCCCCGCGATGATCAGTAAGCTCGGCGGCGCCCGCGTCGGACGACCCGCGAGGGCCCGGTGGCGCGCGCACCGGACGAGCCCCCGAGGGCCCGGCCGGCGCCCGCGCCCGGCCGGTCCGAGGGGCCGGGCGCCCGCCCGACGACCCGAGAGGGTCGCCGACCCACCCCCGTGAGCCAAGGAGAAGCCGTGTCCCTGCTGCCCGGCACCGCCCGTCACGTCGATGTCCTCGTCGCCGAGGCCCAGGCCGCGGGGCGTACGCCGTCACTGGTGATGGGCGTGGTCCGCGACGGCCGGCTGGGGCACCTGGCCACCGCGGGCGAGCACCCGCGACCGGACGCCGACCTCCAGTACCGCATCGGCTCGATCAGCAAGACGATGACCGCCACGCTGGTGATGCAGGAGCGCGACGCCGGCCGACTCGCCCTGGACGACCCGCTGGAGAAGCACCTGCCCGGCACCGGCGTCGGCGCGGTCACCCTGCGCCAGTTGCTGGGCCACGCGAGCGGCCTGCAACGGGAACCGGAGGGCCAGTGGTGGGAGCGGGCCGAGGGCGCCGACCTCGCCACCCTGCTGAGCGGGGTGAGCGCCGCGAAGATCGCCTACCCGGCGCACCGCTCGTACCACTACTCCAACCTCGCGTACGGGCTGCTCGGAGGCGTGCTGGAGCGGATCACCGGCACGCCCTGGGCGCGGCTCCTGCGGGAGCGGATCCTCGAACCCCTGGGCATGCACCGCACCACGTACGCGGCCACCGAGCCGTTCGCCCGCGGGTACGTGGTGCACCCGTGGCACGGCACGCTGCGCGAGGAGCCGCGGACCGACACCGGGGCGATGGCCCCCGCCGGGCAGCTCTGGTCGACCGTCGAGGACCTGGCCCGCTGGGCGGCGTTCCTGGCCGACCCGGCGCCGGGCGTGCTCGCCCCCGGCACGCTCACCGAGATGTGCGCGCCGGTCGTCATGAACGACCTCGACTCGTGGACCGACGGGCACGGACTGGGGCTGGAGCTCTACCGCGACGGCGACCGGGTGTACGTGGGGCACGGCGGCTCGATGCCCGGGTACGTGGCCGCCCTGGCCGTGCACCGGCGCAGCCGTACGGCCGTGGTGGGCTTCGCCAACGCGTACGGCTTCGGGATCGGCAGCCTCGGCCGGCGGATCCTCACCGCGGTGCTCGACGCGGAACCGCCACTGCCCCGGCCCTGGCGGCCGGCCGACGCCGCGCCGCCCGCCGGGGTGACCGAGGTGGCGGGCCGCTGGTGGTGGATGGGCGTACCCCTCGACGTGAGCTGGGACGCGGCCGCCGGCGAACTCGTGGCCCTGATGCGTGGCGAGCGGCTCAACCGCTTCGTCCCGGAGGGGACAGACCGCTGGCGGGGCTGCTCCGGCCCGGAGAACGGCGAGATCCTCTCGGTGCTGCGCGACGCGACCGGTGCGGTGACGGCGCTCGACATCGCGACGTTCGTCTTCACCCGCCACCCCGACGAGGAGCCCTGACCCGCCCGCGCGCGCTCCCGCGCCGCTCCCGCCGCGCGCTCCCGCTCCCGCTCCCGCCGCGCGCTCCCGCTCCCGCCGCGCGCTCCCGCTCCCGCCGCGCGCTCCCGCTCCCGCCGCGCGCTCCCGCTCCCGCTCCCCCATCCCCGCGATCTTGCACTTTCGGCCCCTAACTTGTCCCATTTCGCGGCTTTTGCCGGGGCAGAAGGTGCAAGATCGCGGGGGGCAGGGCGGGGTGAGCGCGGGGGGCGCGGGGCGCGCGGGCGGGGTCAGGAGGGGTCGGTCACGAAGTCGATCAGGCGCTCCATCGCGTTGATGAGCGGCGTCTCCACGTCGGTGTAGCTCTTCACCCGGGACAGGATGTGGCGCCACAGGTCGGCGGGATCGGCCACGCCGAGCGCCGCGCACACGCCCTCCTTCCACGGCCGCCCCGGGGGCACCACCGGCCAGGCCGCGATGCCGATGGCGGCGGGTTTGACCGCCTGCCACACGTCGACGTACGGGTGCCCGGTCACCAGCACGTGCGGCGACGTCACCGTCGCCACGATCCGGCTCTCCTTGCTGCCCGGCACGAGGTGGTCGACGAGTACGCCGAGCCGCCGGCCCGGCCCGGGAGCGAACGCGCGCACCTCGGCGTCGAGGCGGTCGATGCCGTCCAGCGGCTCCACCACGACACCCTCGATCCGCAGGTCGTCGCCCCAGATCCGCTCGACCAGGGCGGCGTCGTGCACGCCCTCCACCCAGATCCGGCTCGCCTTGGCGACCTGCGCCTTCACGCCGTCCACGGCGACCGAGCCGGAGGCGGTCCTGCGGCGGGGCTCCGGCGCCGGGGCGCGGACGGGGCGGCGCAGCGTCACCGGCTGCCCGTCCAGCAGGAACGCGGCCGGTAGCAGCGGGAAGTTGCGGCGCCTGCCGTGCCGGTCCTCCAGCACGACCGCGCCGGACTCGAAGCCCACCACCGCGCCGCAGAACCCGGAGTCGGCGTCCTCGACCACCAGGTCGGGCTCGGCGTCGACCTCCGGTACGACCCTGCGCCGCCGCCAGTCCCCCGCCAACACGTCGCTCTCGTACCGCCGCGCCATGTGGATCACGCTAACGGCCGCCCCTACCCGCGACACGCCGACGCGCCGTCCGATCCCGCCCGGGGGCCACCGACCCGCGCCGATCATGCGGTTGTCGTGCCGGACGAACAGGGCGAACCAGGACCGACCGCCCACCACAAGTCCATGATCGACGAGAAACGGCGGGCGGGCACGGAGGCGGCGAAGCGGGCAGTCCGGGGCAGGCGACGCCGCCGCGCCGGCAGTCGAGACACAGCCGGTGGTGACCACGTACCCTTTCGGCATGTCCACCCCCGCAACGGGCGCGGCGACGCTGGCGCCCCGCCGGTCGAGCCGGTTCGTTGCCTGGGTACGCGCGTGGCGCGCCGGGCTGGTGCCCTTCGACGAGGTCGCCGACGCGATCGCCGGTGACGAGGAGCACCTGGTCGCCGACGCCCCCGGCACCTGGACCGACGTCCCGCTGGGCGAGGCGCTGCCCGTCCTGGCCAAGCTCTCGCCCGACGAGATCCGCCTGGTGCTGCCCGCGCCCGGCGACCCGCGCGGGCTGCCGGGGCCCGGCGACTTCGCCGGCGCCGCGCTGGACGTCGGCGAGGCGGTGGTGGCCGGCTCCCTGGGGCTGATCCCGCAGGTGCGCACGCACACCTCCGGCTCCGGGGACACGTTCGAGACGGTGCTCTGGCGGGTCTACCCGCTGCCCGCCGACGCGCCCGCCGCGTCGCTCGTCCTGCCCGGCGCCGCCGAGGCGGAGGCGGAGCTGGCCGCCGCGCTGGCCGAGACGACCGCCGCGCTGACCCGCCTCGACGTCGCCCAGTGGCGGCCCGAGCTGGCCGGCGCGCTGGAGGCGCTGCGCCGCCCGGACGGCACCACCGACCTGCCGCCCGGCTTCGACCCGCGGGCCCGCCGGCTCTTCGCCCGGGCCGCCGTCCTCGACCGGGTGCTGGCACTCGCGGGGCATGCCGCACCGGGTGGCGCCATCAACAACTACGAGGCACAGCAGCGTGACGCGGCGCTGCGCCCGCTGACCACCGCGTGCCGGCAGGCCCTGGTCGCCGCCTGCAACGCCCCGCTACGCCCCTGACGTCGCTGGCCCGCGCCCGTCGGGGCCCCGTCCCAGTCGCGGGCCCCGCGCCGCCGGCATCTCAGCGAGCCGCAGAACGGGACGGCACACCCACCGGCACGATCGGCGGGAGCGGAGCGCCGGTCAGATCTCGTCGATCAGGTCGGCCACCGACTCGACGATGCGCGATGGGCGGTACGGGTAGCGCTCGGCCTCGGCACGGGTGCTGATGCCGGTGAGCACGAGGATGGTCTCCAGCCCCGCCTCCAGTCCGCACAGGATGTCGGTGTCCATCCGGTCGCCGATCATGGCGGTGCTCTCGGAGTGCGCGTTGATCGTGTTCAGCGCCGACCGCATCATCATCGGGTTCGGCTTGCCCACGAAGTACGGCTCGATGCCGGTCGCCTTCGAGATCATCGCGGCGACCGAGCCGGCGGCCGGCAGCGCACCCTCGACCGACGGGCCGGTGACGTCCGGGTTGGTGCAGATGAACCGCGCCCCGTCGTTGATGAGGCGGATCGCCTTCGTGATCGCCTCGAAGCTGTACGTGCGGGTCTCCCCCAGCACCACGTAGTCGGGCGCAAAATCGGTCAGCACGTAGCCCACCGCGTGCAGCGCCGTCGTGAGACCGGCCTCCCCGATGACGTACGCGGTGCCGCCCGGCCGCTGGTCGGCGAGGAACTGGGCGGTGGCCAGGGCGGAGGACCAGATCGCCTCCTCCGGCACGTCCAGCCCCATCCGGGCGAGCCGGGCCTGCAGGTCCCGGGGCGTGTAGATCGAGTTGTTGGTGAGCACGAGGAACGGCTTCCCGGAGGCGCGCAGCCTCTTGACGAACTCGGGCGCGCCCGGCACGGGCTGTCCCTCGTGCACCAGCACGCCATCCATGTCGGTGAGCCAGCTCTGCACGGGCTTGCGGTCAAGCATCGGTGCTCCCAGGGCGGTGTCGGGGCGGGTCGGTGTCACGGGCGGCGGGCCGGGACGCAGCACACCGCGGGGCAGGTGTCCCAGAGCGGCAGCTCACCGAGGCGCCGGCGCAGCCGCGCGCCGTCGGGGTCGATCCGCTCGGCGACCAGCTCGCGGACCATCGCCACGAAGCGCGGGTCGGTGCCTGGGGTGCCGGCGCGGACGAAGTCGAGCCCGAGCTGCTTGGCGGTCTGCCGCGCCTCGGTGTCCAGGTCCCAGACCACCTCCAGGTGGTCGGAGACGAACCCGATCGGGCTCACCACCACGCTCGTGGTGCCCGCCTCGGCCAGCGCGGCCAGGTGGTCGTTGACGTCCGGCTCCAGCCAGGGCACCTGCGGCGGGCCGGAGCGGCTCTGCCAGACGAGGTCGTACGGCAGGTCGGGCGCGGCGGCCGCGGCCACCAGCCGGGCCGTCTCGCGCAGTTGCGCCTCGTACCGGCCGCCGTGCGGGCCGGCGTTGGCGGCCATCGAGACGGGCACCGAGTGGGCGGTGAAGACCAGCCGGGTGGTGTCCCGCCGCGCGGGGTCGAGTTGGTCGAGCGCGGACCGTACGGCGTCGGCGTGCGGCTCGACGAACCCGGGGTGGTCCCAGAACTGGCGGAGCTTCTCGATCACCGGGGCGTCCGGGCCGACGGCGGCCCGGGCCGCCGCGATGTCCTCCTGGTACTGGCGGCAGGAGGAGTAGCCGCCGTACGCGCTGGTGACGAAGGCGAGGGCCCGGGTCACCCCGTCGTCGCGCATCTGCGTCACCGTGTCGGCGAGCATCGGGTGCCAGTTCCGGTTGCCCCAGTAGACCGGCAGGTCGAGGCCGTTCGCGGCGAAGTCCGCGCGGATCGCGGCGAGCAGGTCACGGTGCTGCTGGTTGATCGGCGACACGCCGCCGAAGTGCTGGTAGTGCTCGGCGACCTCGGCCAGCCGCTCGGGCGGCACGCCACGGCCCCGGGTGACGTTCTGGAGGAACGGCATCACGTCCTCGGGCCGCTCCGGTCCGCCGAAGCCCAACAGCACCACCGCGTCGTACGCCATGGCTCCATTCTCCCCCGCGGCCCCGGTCACCCTGGCGAGGCCCCTGTCCGGCGGGGGTGAGGGGCCCCTGCTCCAGCGGAAGCGTCGAGGGATCCCCTCCCCACGGCTCAGGCGCCGAGGGCGTGGTAGCCGCCGTCGACGTGCACGACCTCGCCGGTGGTGGCCGGGAACCAGTCGGAGAGCAGCGCCAGGCAGGCCCGGGCCGCCGGCTCCTGGTCGGTGAGGCTCCAGCCCAGCGGGGCCCGCTCGGTCCAGGCGTTCTCGAACTGTTCGAACCCGGGGATCGACTTCGCGGCCATCGTCCGCAGCGGGCCGGCGGAGACGAGGTTGCTGCGGATGCCGCGCTTGCCGAGGTGCAGCGCCAGGTAGCGGGAGGCGGACTCCAGCCCGGCCTTGGCCACGCCCATCCAGTCGTAGACCGGCCACGCCTTCGTGGCGTCGAACGTGAGGCCGACCACGGCCCCGCCCGCGGACATGAGGGGCAGCGCCGCCATGGCCAGCGACTTGTAGGAGTACGTGGAGACGTGGATGGCGGTGGCCACGTCCTCCCACGGCGCGTCGAGGAACCCGCCGCCGAGGCAGCTCTGCGGGGCGAAGCCGATCGAGTGGACCACGCCGTCCAGGCCGTCCACGTGCTCGCGTACCTTGTCGGCGAGCCCGGCGAGGTGCTCGGTGTTGGTCACGTCCAACTCGATCACCGGGGCCGCCTCGGGCAGTCGCTTGGCGATCCGCTCCACCAGGGAGAGGCGCCCGTAGCCGGTCAGCACGACCTGCGCCCCGTTCTCCTGGGCGAGCTTCGCCACCGAGAAGGCGATCGAGGCGTCGGTGATGACGCCGGTGACCAGCAGCCGCTTACCGGCCAGCAGTCCGGACATGCCGGGGTTCCTCCGTCCTTCGAGTGGTGATGCGCTCAGTGGCCCATGCCCAGGCCGCCGTCGACCGGGATGACGGCGCCGGAGATGTAGCCGGCACTGTCCCCGGCCAGCCAGGTGACCACCGCGGCGACCTCCTCCGGGCTGGCCATCCGGCCCGCCGGGATCGACTTGAGGATCTCCGCCTTGCGCTCCTCGGACAGCACGGCGGTCATGTCGGTGTCGATGAAGCCGGGCGCGACCACGTTGGCGGTGATGTTGCGGGTGCCCAGCTCGCGCGTGATCGAGCGGGCGACGCCCACGAGGCCGGCCTTGCTCGCCGCGTAGTTGACCTGGCCGGCGCCGCCGGAGAGGCCGACCACCGAGGAGATGAAGATCATCCGGCCCCACCGGGCGCGGAGCATCTTGGCCGAGGCGCGCTTGGCGCAGCGGAACGCGCCGGTGAGGTTCGTGTCCAGCACCCGGGTGAACTGCTCCTCCGACATGCGCATGAGCAGCGTGTCCTCGGTGATGCCGGCGTTGGCGACCAGCACCTCGACCGGCCCCAGCTCGGCCTCGATCGCCGCGAATCCCGCGTCCACCGACTCGGCGTCGGTCACGTCGCACCGTACGCCGAAGAAGCCCTCGGGTGCCTCGCCGCTGCGGTAGGTCACCGCCACCCGGTCGCCCTGCTTGGCGAAGGCCTGCGCGATGGCCAGGCCGATCCCCCGGTTACCTCCGGTAACCAGCACTGTTCGAGACACCGTGGTTCCTCCAAAGATCGCTGCGGCATGGAGACTAGGCGCTACCGCACGGTAATCACTAACCAGGCCCACGTCATACCGTGGTACGGGCCACCGGATCACCCCGCGGGAGCACGACCTCGACGCCCCGCCGAACTAGTGTGCGGGGGATGGACCGCACACCTGTCCGCGCCGCGCGGGCCGCCCTGCGCCGTGTCGTGGCCGGACCGGACTACCCCGCGGTCGGATCGCCGCTGCGACGCTGGCCGCGCGTGGCCGCCGTGGCCCGGACGGTCGGGCTGCTGGCACTGATCGGGCTGGCCCTCGTCACCGCGCAGTTCCTGCTCGACTCGCGGAAGCTGCCCGTCGCCACCGCCTGGCTGATCGCGCTGCTGACCGTCGCGCCGCTGCCGTTCCTGCTCGCCCGACCGCTGTGGGCCTGGCGGATCATGTTCGTCGGCCAGCTGTTCGGGACGTTCAACCGGCGGCCGACGGAGGACTGGCCGTGGAGCCCCACCCAGGTCCTGGTCATCCTCGTCGTGCTGGTCACCGTGGCCGCGCGGGTCGACCGGGCCGTGCTCGCCTGGGTCGGGTTGTTCAGCCTCCTCCCCGTATGGATCTTCGTGGCGCCGCGGAACCAGGTCGGCATCACCCTGCTGTTCGTGGTGCTGCTCGTCATCGGCGACCTGGTGCGGCGCAACGTGCTCACCCGGCGGGCCCTCGCCGAGCAGGCCGAGCGCAGCGAGCTGGAGCAGGCCCGGCGGGCGGTGCTGGAGGAACGGACGCGGATCGCGCGGGAGCTGCACGACGTGGTCGCCCACCACATGTCGATGATCGCCGTCCAGGCCGAGACCGCCCCGTACCGGCTCGGCGAGGTGCCCGCGCCCGCGCAGGCCGAGTTCGCGGCCATCGCCGGCTCCGCGCGGGCCGCGCTGACCGACATGCGGCGGCTGCTCGGGGTGCTGCGGAGCGAGTCGGACCAGGCCCGGACCACTCCGCAACCCGGTCTCGCGCAACTGCCGGAGCTGGTGGCGGCGGCCCGCCGGGCCGGCATGACCATCGCGCTGGACAGCGACGTGCCGGCCGATCCGCCGGCACCCGTCGGGCTGGCCGCGTACCGGATCGTGCAGGAGGGACTGGCCAACGCGGCCCGGCACGCGGCCGGCGCCGCGGTGCGGGTCACGGTCCGCGTCCAGCGCGGCGACCTGGCCGTACGCGTGGTCAACGACGGCACCGGCGCCTCCCCGGAGGGGCGCGGCGGCGGGCACGGCCTGACCGGCATGCGGGAACGCGCCGTCGCCCTCGGGGGTACGTTCACCGCCGGGCCCACCGACGGCGGCGGTTACGCGGTGGAGGCGCTGCTGCCCTGCGACGGAGAGGACGGAACCACATGATCCGGGTGCTGATCGCCGACGACCAGGCGATGGTGCGCCAGGGCTTCGGCGCGCTGCTGGCCGCCCAGCCGGACCTGCTCGTGGTCGGCGACGCGGCCGACGGCGCGCAGGCGGTCGCCGCGGCCCGCCAGCTCGACCCGGACGTGGTGCTCATGGACGTCCGGATGCCGGTGCTCGACGGGCTCGCGGCCACCCGCAAGCTGCTCGGCGACCGGCCCTCGGCGAGGCCCCGGGTCCTCATCCTCACCACCTTCGACCTGGACGACTACGTCTACGAGGCGCTACGCGCCGGGGCGAGCGGCTTCCTCCTCAAGGACGCCCCCGCCGCCGACCTGGTGCACGCCGTACGGGTGGTGGCGGCCGGGGACGCCCTGCTCGCCCCCGCCGTGACGCGCCGGCTCATCGCCGAGTTCGCGGCCCGTCCGGAGCGGCACCGGCCCCGCCCCACCGAACTGGCCGCGCTCACCCCGCGGGAGACCGACGTGCTGCGGCTGATCGCGCGGGGCCGGTCCAACCAGGAGATCGCGGCCGACCTGGTGGTCGCGGAGCAGACGGTGAAGACCCACGTCAGCCGGATCCTCGCGAAGCTGCACCTGCGGGACCGGGCGCAGGCCGTGGTGCTGGCGTACGAGACGGGGCTCGTAGCCGCCGGCGAGTAGCACCGGCGTAGCGGGCACGGATCGCTCCCCGGCGTGACGCCCGCGGCCCGGCTCCGGGCGCACTCTCTCCACCTTCGACCTGGAGGGAGATCGCGATGCGCTGGAGCCCACCCACCCGTACGGCGCTGGCCGTCCTGCTCGGTGCGGGCCTCGTCCTGCCCGGCCGGCCGGAGCCGGTGGCGGCGGCCGCCTACGTCGACGCGTACCCGCTCACGGCGGCCGCGATGCGGGCGGCCGGCCCGCCGTACGCGGACTGGGCCGCGCGGGGGCGGCGGTTCCTGCTGTTCGACACGCACGGCGACGGCCGTGCCGTCGAGGTCCTCGGCGACCTGGCCACGGCGGACCGGATCGTGGTGCTGGTGCCCGGGGTCGGCGCCACGCTGCGTGACTTCGACCGGGGCCTGGGCGGGGTCGCCCGCCGCGCGCCGGCGGTGCAGGCCCGCGCCCTGTACCAGGCGGCGCGCACGGTCGACCCGGGGGCGCGGGTGGCGGTGCTCGCCTGGCTCGGGTACGACCCGCCGGACGGTGTGCTCGCCGCCGCGGGTCCGGCCGACGCCCACCGGGGCGCCGCCGCCCTGCGCGGGACGCTGCGCCTCCTGGCGGGGCACCGCCCGTCGGCCCGCATGACCCTCGTCGGGCACAGCTACGGCGCGCTCGTGGCCGGCCTGGCGGCGGTGGACGCGCCGGCCCAGGTGACCGACGTGGTGACCCTCGGCGGGGTCGGGGCGGGCGTGGACCGGGCCGCCGGGCTGGGCGCCGGCCGCCGGGTGTGGGCGGCGGAGGCGCCGGACGACTGGATCCGCCGCGTGCCGCCGGTCCGGCTGCCCGGCCTCGGGCACGGCCGGCGCCCCGCCGACCCGGACTTCGGCGCCCGGGCCCTGCCCGTGACGGGTGCGCGCGGACACGACGGCTACCTCGTGCCGGGCAGTGCCACGCTGGCCGCCGTGGCGTCGGTCGCGCTCACCGGGGCGGTCGAAACCCCGCTGACCGGGGCCGCCGGCGCGGTCCTCGCCGCTGCGGGGGTGGCCCGGTGAGGCGCGACCCGGCGATCGACGCGCTGCGCGGGTACGCGGTCGCCGGCGTGGTGCTCGGGCACTGGCTGGTGACCGGGCTCGTGCTCACCTCCGACGGGGCGCTCGCGCAGGCCAGCCCGCTCGCCGCGATGCCCGCCCTGGCCCCGGCCACCTGGCTGTTGCAGACCCTCGGCCTGTTCTTCTTCACGGCCGGGTACGCCTCGGCCCGCTCGGCCGCCCGGCACCGGGGCGGTCCGGGCCGTTGGCTCGCCCACCGGCTGCGCCGACTGGTGCTGCCGACCGTCGCGCTGCTCGGCACCGGGGCCACGCTGCTGCTGGCCGCGACCGTGGCCGGCGCACCGGACGACACCCTCGCGGTCGCGCTGGACCTGGCGGCGAGTCCACTGTGGTTCCTGCTGCCGCTCGGCGCGCTGATCGCGTCGACCGGGCCGCTGCGCGCCGCCGTACGCCGGTGGGGCCCGTGGTGGTGCGCGGCGCCGGCGGTCGCCGCGGTGGCCGTGGCGGACGTGGCCGGCGGCCCGCTGCCGGTCAGCCTGCTCGCCGCGTGGTCGGTGCCCTACCTGCTCGGGTTGGCGCACGCCGACGGCCGGCTGTGCGGACGCCGCCCGGCGGCGACGCTCGCCGCCGGTGGCGCGGTGGCGCTCGCCGCGCTGGTCGTCGCCGGGTATCCGGCCAGTGCCGTGGGTGTGCCCGGTGCCGCCATGTCGAACCTGAACCCGCCGTCGCTCGTCGCGGTCGCCCTGGCGGCCACCCAGATCGGGGTGGGGCTGCTCGCCCGCCCGGCGCTGCTGCGGCTGACCCGGCGGCCGGTTCCGGCCCGGGTGGTGGGCGCGGTGAACCGGCACGCGATGCGGATCTACCTGTGGCACCAGCCGGTGCTCGTCGGGGTCACCGCGCTCGCGGCGCGCGTCGCGGGGCCGCTGCCCGGCCTGCACACCGCGCCGGACGGCCCGGCGTGGCTGGCGGCGCGCGTCTGCTGGCTGCCCCTGCTGCTCCTGTTGCTGGCGGCGCTGGTCACGCGCCGGACGGTGCCCGCCGGGATGGACGGGAGCGTCCGGGTGTACGATGTTGCGCGTTCCGAGCCCCGCCGACCGCAGGAGGTGATCGCTGTGCGAGATAGCGATCCTTCCAGTCGTGGCCGGGCCGATCGTCAGCCCCGCTGAGCCACGGCTGCAGCAGGTGAGCTGACCCCGCTCCGCTCCCCCACGATTCACACCCCCGGCAGTCCGTCGGGGATCGTGTCGCGCGCCGCCCCGGTCGGGGCGGTCGGGGAGCCGCCCGGTCGCGATTTCGTGTGTGCGTCCTGACCCACCCGACGGCCCCGCGCTGCCCGCGGGCCGTCCAGTCGCCACCCGGAGCCGTCCATGAGCCGTTACCTCGCCCCGCTGGGGTTCACCCTCGCCACCATCTGGGTCGCCGTTCTCTTCGTCCTGGCCGGTCACTGACCGGCCGGCGACCCGCCGCGCTCGCGGCCGGCCGGGGCGTCCGCCGCCGGCCGGCCGCGAGGGCGGCCGGACGTCACAGCATCCGCGACGACCAGAGCAGGCTGAGCGCGCCGGCGCAGAGCGCGAGCAGCAGCGCGACACCCGCGTACCACTGGGTGATCTCGCGCGGTTGCGTGCGGTACCCGATCGAGCTGCCCATGTCCTGGTAGACCTGCTTCAGCTCGTTCACCGACGCCGCCTCGTAGAAGTAGCCCTCGGTCGTCTCGGCCAGCTCCGCCAGGGCCAGCCGGTCCACCGGCACCCGTTGCAGCTGCCCGCCGATGTCCACCTGCCCGGCGTCCGTGCCGAACGCGATGGTCGAGACCGGCACGTTGGCCGCCTGCGCGGCGGCGGCCGCCTCCTCCACCGATCGCCCCGCCGTCCGGTAGCCGTCCGACAGCAGCACGATCCGGGCCGGCGGGATCTCGGCCGCGCCGTCGGCGGGCACCGACCGGATGGCCTCCAGGCAGGTGAAGACCGCCTCGCCGGTGGCCGTGGCCTCGGCCAGCACCAGCCCGTCGATGGCGCTGGTCACCGCCGACCGGTCCTTGCCCGGCGGCACCAGCACGTTCGCCGACTTGGCGAACGACACCAGCCCGAGGTTGTAGGTCTCGGGCAGCTCGTCGACGAACTGCTTGGCCGCCTCCTGGGCGGCCTCCAGCCGGTTTGGCGCCACGTCGTCGGCCTGCATGGACAGGGACACGTCGATGGCGAGCATGATCGTGGCCCGTTCCAGCGGCTCCTTGGTGTCCACGGCCGGCCGGGCGAGCGCCGTGGAGAGCACGAGCAGGCACAGCAGGAACGCGGTCGCCGGCACGTGCCGGCGCCAGCCGAGCCCCTTCGGCGCGAGGGTGCGCAGCAGCTCCACGTTGGTGAACCGCATCGCGTACGCCCGGCGGTGCAGCTGTCGCCACACGTAGAAGGCGGCGAGGGCGAGCACCGGCAGCACGGCCAGCAGCCACCACGGTTGCAGAAAACGGATCATCGTGTCGTCCCCCGGGTGCGGGTGTGCCGCTGCGCGGCCACGAAGCGCACCATGTCCAGCAGCCAGTCTCGGTCGGTACGCAGGCGCAGGTGGGCGGCGCCGGCGCCGCGCAGCGCGGCGGAGATCTCCGCGCGCTGGGCGGCGGCCGCCTCGGCGTAACGGCGGCGCAGCCGCGGGTCGGCCGTCTGCACCTCGTGCAGCTCACCGGACTCCGGGTCGACGACCGGCAGCACACCCACGTCGGGCAGTTCCAGCTCGCGCGGGTCGACCACCTCGACGGCGAGCACGTCGTGGCGTACCCGCAGCTTGCGCAACGGCCGGGCCCACTGCGCGGGCGGGGCGAGGAAGTCGGAGATCACGACCGCGACGCCGCGCCGCCGGGGCGGCCGGTTCAGCATCTCGACCAGCGCCCCCAGGTCACCCCGGCCCGGACGCAGCTCCGTGCCGGCGATGGCGCGGAGCAGCCCCTGGGCCTCCCGCCGTCCGGACCGGGCGGGCAGCCGGGTCAGGACCCCGGGGCCGGCGGCCGGCGGCGCGCCGCGGCGGCGGCCGGCCGGTGGGACGCCCCCACCCGTGCCGATGACCGCGCCGACGCGGTTGCCGCCGCGCACCGTGAGGTGGGTGATGGCGGCCGCTGCGGCCACCACGACGTCCCGCTTGAGCCAGCGGCCGGTGCCGAAGTCGAGACTCGCCGAGAGGTCCACGGCCAGCCAGGTCTCCAGTTCGCGGTCGGCGATCGTCCGCCGGACGTGCGGGGTGGTGGTCCGGGCCGTCACGGGCCAGTCCATCCGGCGTACGTCGTCGCCGGGGCGGTACTCGCGCGACTCCCCCGCCTCGCTGCCGGGGCCGGGGAGCAGCCCCACGTAGTCGCCCTGGAGCAGGCCGTCCAGCTTCCGGGTGACGAGCAGCTGGAGGCGGGACAGGACGGCGTCGGAGCGGTCGGCGGGTGCGGGGCGAGGGGTGGCTGAGGTCACGGGAGCTGCCCGGGCCACCCGGCGCCCGGCGGCGGGGCCACCGGCGGTGGTGTCGCCTGCTGCCGGGGCGCGACCGACGGCAGCGGGATGGTCGACATCACCCGGTGCACGACGTGGTCGGCCGGCACGTCGTCGGCGAGCGCGTCGTAGCTGAGCACCAGCCGGTGCCGCAGGATGTCCGGGGCGATGTCCTGCACGTCCTGGGGCAGCGCGTAGTCGCGGCCCCGCAGCAGCGCCAGCGCCCGGGTGGCCCGGACCAGGCCGAGCGACGCGCGGGGGCTGGCGCCGTACTGGATCAGCTGCGCGACGTCCGGCATGCCGTGCTCGGCCGGGGCGCGGGTGGCGAGCACCAGCCGGACCGCGTAGTCGACGAGGGCGTTGTGCACGAACACCTGGTCCGCCTTGCGTTGCAGGGCGACCAGGTCGGCCGTGGAGAACACCGGCGACGGCTCGGGCGCCGCCACACCCATCCGGTAGACGATCTCGCGTTCCTCGGCGTCGGTGGGGTAGCCGACGACGATCTTCATGAGGAAGCGGTCCCGCTGCGCCTCCGGCAGCGGGTAGACGCCCTCCTGCTCGATCGGGTTCTGCGTGGCCATCACGAGGAACGGGTCCGGCACCCGGTGGGTCTCGCCGCCGATCGAGACCTGCCGCTCGCTCATCACCTCGAGCAGCGCCGACTGCACCTTGGCCGGTGCGCGGTTGATCTCGTCGGCCAGGAGGAAGTTGACGAAGACCGGGCCGAGCTCGACGTCGAACTTCTCGCTGGACTGCCGGTAGATGCGGGTGCCCATGATGTCGGCGGGCACCAGGTCCGGCGTGAACTGCACGCGGGCGAAGCTGCCGCCGACCACCTTGGCCAGGGTCTCCACCGCCAGGGTCTTGGCCACCCCCGGTACGCCCTCGAGCAGACAGTGGCCGCGCGCGAGGAGCGCGACGACCATCCGCTCCACCATCCGGTCCTGCCCGACGATCACCCGCTTGATCTCGAACAGCGCCCGTTCCAGGAGGGTCGCGTCCTCGGCCGGCGTGGTCACCGGCGCGGGCGTCTGCGGGGCGGCGCCGTTCGGCGTCGGGGCGTCGGGCGTGGTCGGCTGGGCCACCGGTCCTCCACAGCATGATCGGTTGTCGCGGCGTGGTGCGTATCAAGACTCGCATGCCCGGCTGAGTACCGAGGTGGGGAGAAGCCGATTTTCGCCACGCC
Source organism: Micromonospora globbae (assembly GCF_036184225.1). Lineage (NCBI taxonomy): Bacteria > Bacillati > Actinomycetota > Actinomycetes > Micromonosporales > Micromonosporaceae > Micromonospora > Micromonospora globbae. The sequence continues at coordinate 717,925 of NZ_CP108084.1, read as the reverse complement.
GTCCGCACCGACCGAATCGCCAGACGCGGGGTGGACAGGAACGGCCCCGGCGTGTGTACGATTCACCCGTCGCCGGGCGGCTCCCCCCGTGGCCGCCCGGCGCTCACACTCTCCCTAGACTTGCCGGGATGAGCACGCCCTCCCCCGCCGACGAGCCGCTGATCTGCTCGGCCAAGGGATGCCGGGCACCGGCGGTCTGGGCGCTGCGGTGGAACAATCCCCGGCTGCACGACCCCGACCGGCGCAAGACCTGGCTGGCGTGCGACGTCCACCGCGAGACGCTCGGCGACTTTCTCGACGCCCGCGGGTTCCTGCGTGCGGTCGCACCGCTGTCCGGATCACCTACGCTCGAAGCGTGAGCGCGCGAAACGGAACGCCCCGGTGAGCCCCGCGGAGTCCCCCCGGCCGCCGTCCGCCGCCGGGCAACCGTCGCCGCCGGCCACCGAACAGACCGCCCCGCCGACCGGCCCGCCGCTGGTGTCCGGGCCTCCGGGAGCGACGCCCGGGCCGTTCGAGGGCCGACCGGGGGTGCCGGCCGGCCCCCAACCGGCCGGGCCCCCACCGGCCGGGCCCCCACCGGCCGGGTCACCGCCGCAGGCGGGCCCGCCGCCGCAGGCCGGGCCGCTGGAGCCCTGGCCGCAGACCGTCCGTTGGCAACCGATCTCCCGGGACCTCATCTGGGTGGAGCTGCTGCGACTCGGCGCGGTGCTGATGGTCGTCGTCCTCGGGGTGGCGATCGGCTGGGCGCTCAGCGGGCACTGGCTGTTCGGGCTGGGCCTCGCCGTCGTCCTCCTGGCCGGTGCCGTGCGTGCCGTCTCGATCGTCCGCGCCGTGCGCGCCTGGGGATACGCCGAGCGCGAGGACGACCTGCTGGTCCGCCACGGGCTGCTGGTCCGGCGGCTGTCCATCGTCCCGTACGCCCGGATGCAGTTCGTCGACGTGAGCGCCGGGCCGCTGGAGCGCGCGTTCGACCTCGCGACCGTCCAGTTGCACACCGCCGCGGCGGCCAGCGACGCCCGGGTGCCGGGTCTGCGCCCGGCCGAGGCGTCCCGGCTGCGCGACCGGCTCACCGCGCTCGGCGAGGATCGGGCGGAGGGCCTGTGACCGGCCGGTCCCCGGCGACCGCGGAGCCGGCCCGATGACCGACGGCCCCCCGGCCGAGCCGGGTACCCGCCCGCCGGTGCCGCCGGCCGGGCCACCGCCTGGCGACACGCCCGCGCCGCCACCGCAGACGGGCGCCCCGCAGCCCGTGCCGCATCCACCCGCCGCGGGGCCCGGTCCCTACCCGCCCGCACCGTACGGCCCCGGGCCGCAGGCACCCGGCCCCGGGCCGTACGCTCCCGGGTCCTACCCGCCGCCCGGACCGTACGCCCCCGGGCCCTATCCGCCCGGCCCGCCGGGGGCCTACGCTCCGCCCGGGCCGCACGCTCCCGGGGCCCATCCGCCCGGGCCGTACCCTCCCGGGCCCTACCCGCCCGGGCCGTACGGTCCACCGGGCCTGCCGCCACCGGGCGAAACGGGCGAGCCCCGGCAGCGGCTGCACCCGCTCAGCCCGGCGCTGCACGGCGCCAAGTCGCTGGTCGTGGTGATCGCCGGCCTGTCCTGGTCGACGCTGTCCCGGGTCGGCTTCGGCTGGTTCGCCGCCATGGTGGTCGTGCTGGCCCTCGGCGCGACCGTCCTCTCGATCGTCAGCTGGTACAACACCGGCTACCACGTGGTCGGGCGCGAACTGCGGGTCTACGAGGGGCTGCTCTGGCGCCGGACCCGGGCCATCCCGCTGGAGCGGTTGCAGGCCGTCGAGGTGGTCCGCCCCCTGCTCGCCCAGCTCACCGGTCTGGCCGAGCTGCGCCTTGAGGTGGTCGGCGGGGGCAAGACGGAGGCGCCGCTGGCGTACCTCAGCGTGGCCGACGCGGTCGCGCTGCGGGAGCGGCTGCTGGCGCTCGCCGGCCGGGCCGCGCAGCCGGTGGCCCCGCAGGCGCCCGCCGCGGGGCCGGCACCGGTCCCGGCCGGGCTGCCACCGACGGCCACGGCGCTGCCGCCCGGCCGGCCGCTGCACGCGGTCCGCAACGAGGACCTGCTCGTCAGCCAACTGCTCACGCCGCAGGCGTTCCTGCTGCCGTTCGGCGTCGCCTTCGTGGTGGCGCAGTTCCTCTCCGAGGGGTCCTGGTCGTTCATCGCGGTGGCCAGCACCCTCACCGCCATGGCGGGCGTGGTGCTGCAACCCGTGCGGCGGGTGCTCGACGACTGGAACTTCCGGCTGGCCCGCGACGGCGGCACGCTGCGCGTCCGCAACGGCCTGCTGGAGACCCGGGCGCAGACGGTCCCGCTGCACCGGGTGCAGACCGTACGGGCCACCTGGCCGCTGCTGTGGCGGATGAAGGGCTGGCTGCGGCTGCGACTGGAGGTGGCCGGCTACTCGGTCGGCGAGGGCGACGAGCGCAACCGCCCGGACCGGCTGCTGCCGGTCGGCGACCTGCCCACCGCCGAGCGGATCGTGGCCGAGGTGCTGCCCGAGGTGCCGCTGAGCGGGGTGGGGCTCACCCCACCGCCGTCCCGGGCACGCTGGCTGCACCCCCTCGGGCGGAACGCGCTCGGCGCGGGCCTGCACGAACGGGTCGTGGCGGTCCGCTCCGGGCTGCTCACCCGGCAGCTCACCCTCGTGCCGTACGCCCGGATCCAGAGCGTGCGGGTGGTGCAGGGTCCGCTCCAGCGGCGGCTCGGGTTGGCCACCGTGCACGTGGACACGGCCGGCGGGGCGGGCGCGGCCGCCGAGTCGCGCGACCTCGGCGAGGCGTGGTGGCTGGCCGCCGAACTGATCGCGCGGACGCACGCCGCCCGCCGGGTCGGCTGAGCGCGGACGCACGCCGCCCACCGGGTCGGCTGAGCGCGGACGCGCGCCGCCCGCCGGGCCGGACGGAGCGGTGGCGCGCCGGCAGCGGGTCTCGGCGACGTCGACCGACGACAGCCGGATCAGCCGGTGGCGCGTACCGCCGTCGCGTCCCCGGCCGGCTCGGGCGTGGGCTGGTCGACGGGCTCGTCGGTTGCCGGCAGCGGCCGACCGGCCGCCGAGGGGGGTTCGTCCGCCGGCGCCCGGCGGGCCCGGTGGGCCGCCCACCACCGTTCGGCGAGGCCGACCACCAGGAAGGTCACGCCGACGTACGCCCAGCCGACCAGCACGTCGATCACGTAGTGCTCGCCGGAGTAGACGAGGGTGAAGGTCATCGCCAGGGGGTAGGCCAGCAGCAGCGGCCACCACCGGCGCCGGGTGGCCCGCAGGAAGAACAGCACCACGAAGAGGGCCCACGCGGTGTGCAGCGACGGCATGGCGGCGACCGGGTTCGAGGCGATCTGCCCGGCGTTGAGCAGGTTGCCCGCGCCGTGCATGCCGAACTCCTTCCACCCCCGCGTGGAGATCCGGGCCACCTCCTCGATGAGCCCGTTCTGGGCGGCCCACCAGGGCGGGGCGGCCGGGTAGAGGAAGTAGGTGGCCAGGCCGGCGGCGCAGAGGAAGCCCCACCGCCGCATGTACGCGCCCCAGCGCGCCCGGTTGCGCAGCCAGAGCACGGCGGCGGCGGCGAACGTGACGACGAAGTGCGAGAAGTAGACCCAGCTGACGAGCACGTCCCACCACTGCACCTCGGGCCGGTAGAGGTGCTGCTGCAACCACACGGTGGGCACCTGCCCGCCGGTCGCCCACCCGAGCATGAACCGGTCGGCGGCCACCAGCTCGTACGCGTGCGGGGTCGCGCCGTTGTCGGCGAAGCCCCGCGAGAGGTTGTACGCGGCGAAGAAGAGCACCACCGGCAGCCAGTCCCGGCCGAAACGCAGGTGGCTGCGCCAGGGCCGGGACGAGTTCCAGGCGATGGTGGCCGTCCAGATCCAGATGAACGCGTACACCGGGTCGGTCGGCAGCCCGATGACGAGCCAACCGGCCACGAACGCGATCCCCCAGATCGTCATCGCGGCCAGGCGGCGGCGACCGCCGTCCGGAGGTGCCGGCGGGTCGGTCCGGGCGGGGGGCTGGGGGTCAGTCACGACGGCCATCGCGGTCAAGGTTAACGGCGGCCCGGACATCGACCGACGACACATGGCCCACCGGGCGTCGAGCACCTAGGCTGTGGGCCATGCAGGAGCAGCCCGATCCCCTGTTCACACCGGGGCTGACCGCCCGGGTGGAGTTGACCGTCACCGACGCCGACACCGCACAGGCGATCGGCTCGGGGGACGTGCCGGTCCTGGGCACGCCCCGCGTCCTGGCGCTGGCCGAGGCGGCCACGGTCGCCGCCACCGCGACGGCCCTGCCGGCCGGCATGACCACCGTCGGGGTCCGGGTCGAGCTGGACCACCGCGCACCCACCTCCATCGGGCGGACGGTCCGGGCCGTGGCCCGGCTGGCGAAGGTCGACGGCCGGCGGCTGCTGTTCGAGGTACGGGTGGCCGACGGCGACGACGTCGTGGCCGAGGGGCGGGTGGAGCGGGTGCTCGTCGACCGCCACCGCTTCGTGGAGCGCGCCGCCACCGCATGACGCCGCGGTTCGTCGAGGTCGCCGACCGGGTGTACGTGCTCACCGAGCCGCTGCTCGACGTGAACGTCACGCTGGTGGTCGGCGACAGCGCGGCGCTGCTCGTGGACACGCTCTCCACCGCCGGGCAGGCCGCCGAACTGGCGGCCGCCGCCCGGGCGGTGACCGCCGCGCCGTGGACGATCGTGAACACCCACCACCACTTCGACCACTGCTTCGGCAACGCCGTCCTGGCCGCCGACCCGCCCCGCCCGGTCCACGCCCACGAGCGGGTCACCGCGGCGCTGCGGGACCACCCCGACCGGCTGCGGCGGGAGGCGTACGCCGAGGTGGTCGCCCACTGGCCGGCGCTGGCGCCCGGGCTCGCCGCCACGGCGCTGCTGGCCCCCACCCACTCCGTCCGCACCGAGGCCGTGCTGGACGTGGGCGGCCGGCGGGTGCTGCTGCGCCATCCGGGACCGGGGCACACCGACGGCGACCTCGTCGTGCACGTGCCGGACGCCGACGTGCTGGTCGCCGGGGACCTGGTCGAGCAGAGCGGGCCGCCCGACTTCTCCGACGCCCACCCGCTGAGCTGGCCGGACGCGGTCACCGACCTGCTCCGGCTGACCACGCCCGCGACGGTGGTGGTCCCCGGGCACGGCAGGCCGGTGGACGCGGGGTTCGTGCGGGCGCAGCACGCCCGGTTGGCGGAGCTGGCCGCGCTCATCCGGGCCGGGCACCGCGACGGGGTGGCCCCCGACCGCCTCGCCGCCGACGCCCCGTTCGGCCCGCGTACGGCGCGGACCGCGATCCGGCGCGGCTACGCGGAGCTGGACGCGACCTGAGACGCCGCCCCGGCCCGTCGACCCCCCGGTCACCCGGGCTCGCGGAGCAGGGCGGTGAGCCGCTCCAGGTGCGGCACGGCGGCGGTCACGGCGTCGCGGGCGGCCGGGTCGAGCCGGGACAGCGCGTCGGCGAGCAGCGCCGTGCGGTGCCGTTCGTGGTCGGCCATCCGCTCGCGGGCGGCCGCGGTGACGTGCAGCCGCGCGACGCGCCCGTCGGCGGGATCCCGCTCGCGCCGGAGCAGCCCGGCGTCGACCAGGTCGCGGACCAGCGTGCTCACGGTGTTCGGAGCCGTCCGCAGGCGCGCCGCGGCCTCCTTGACGCTCACGCCCGGGTGCGCCCGGACGAGGAGCATGAGCTCCGCCTGCGCGTCGGGCAGCTCGGTGCGGTGGGCCCGGCGGACGGCCGAACGGCGCAGCAGCCGGTGCAGGTCGCCCACCAGCGCGCCCAGCCGCGCCACACTCTCGCTCGACATGACCTCGTCCACATCGCCGTGCAATACCTCTGCCTACAGAGCTAAGGTACCCGCTGAGATCGTGCTCGTGGGGAGACCATCCGTGGCGCAGACCGCGCGACCATCCGTACGCCCGGCGCCGGACCGGCGCACGCCGACCGCCGAACCGAGGCGGGGCGGCGCGGGCCTGCTCGTGCTGCTCGGCCTGCTCACCGCGTTCGGGCCGCTGTCGCTCGACATGTACCTGCCGGCGTTCCCCGAGATGACCCGGGACCTCGGGGCCGACCAGGCGCAGATCCAGCTGTCGCTCACCACCTGCCTCATCGGGATGGCCCTCGGCCAGCTCGTCACGGGCCCCCTCAGCGACCGGTGGGGACGGCGGCGCCCCGTGCTGGCGGGCGTCGCCGCGTACGCCGTGCTGTCGCTGGTCTGTGCGGTCGCGCCGAACGCGCCGGCGCTGGCCGCCGCGCGCTTCGCGCAGGGGTTCGCCGGCGGGATGGGCGTGGTGGTGGCCCGCGCCGTGGTCCGCGACCTGCACTCCGGGCGGGCCGCGGCCAAGTACTTCTCCCGCCTCACCCTGGTGTTCGGCGTGGCCCCGGTGGCCGCGCCGGGGGTGGGCAGCCTCGTGCTGCGGTTCGGGTCGTGGCGCGCCGTCTTCGTCACGCTCGCGGTGATCGGCGTGCTCCTCGCCGCGGCGGTGGCGTGGCGGCTGCCGGAGACGCTCCCGGCCGACCGGCGCAGCGGCGGCGGCCTGCGGGACACGCTGCGCACGATGCGCGCGCTCACCGCCGACCGCGTCTACGTCGGCTACGCGCTGACCCAGGGCCTCGCGTTCGCCGGCCTGTTCGCCTACATCTCGGGGTCGTCCTTCGTCTTCCAGGACGTGTTCGGCCTCTCCGAGGGCGCCTACAGCCTGATCTTCGGCCTCAACGCCCTGGCCCTGGTCGCCACCGGGCAGGCGAACGCGCGGCTGCTCGACCGGTTCGGCACCCGGACCCTGCTGACCCGCACCCTGGTCGTGGGCGTGGTGGCCGCCGCCGGGCTGCTCGCCGGTGCGGCGGGCGGGAGCCCGTGGGCGGTGGCCGCGTGCCTGTTCGTCTTCGTCGGGTCGCTGGGCATGGTGACACCGAACAGCACGGCACTCGGACTCGACCGGCACCCCCGCCACGCCGGCACCGCCGCCGCGCTCATGGGGACGATCCAGTCGGTCGTGGGCGCGCTCGCCGCCCCGCTCGTGGGCATCGGCGGGGACGGCAGCGCCGTACCGATGGCCGCGGTGGTCGCCGGCGCCGTGGCGCTGTCCCTCACCGCCGTCCTGGCGCTCACCCGCCCCACCGGGACCGACTGACCCGCCCGTGCTCAGCCGGCGAAGCGGGCCAGCACCTCCGCGCGGGTGGGCATGGACGTGGCGCCGCCCGGCGACTCGCACACGAGGCCGGCGACCCGCAGTGCGAACGCCACCCGCTCGATCCAGCCCGCCGGCTCGCCCGGCTCACCGGCGACCAGCAGGTCGGCGATGAGCGCCGCCATGACCGAGTCCCCGGCGCCCGTCGTGTCCACGGGGTTGACCTTCGGGGCCGGCACCCGCACCGGGTCGGCGTCGGCGGCGGCCAGGACCGCCCCGTCCGCACCGAGCGTCACCACCACCGTGGCCGCCCCGAGTTCGCGCAGGTACGCGGCCACGCCCTCGACGGGCTCGCCGGGATAGAGCAGTTCGGCGTCGGCGGAGCTGAGTTTCACCACGTGGGCGCCGGCGGCGAACTCGGCCACCACCTCGCGCAGCCCGGCCAGCGCGGTTGGCCCGTCCAGCAGGCGCGGGCGGACGTTCGGGTCGAAGACCCGCAGGCCGGCGGCGAGCGCCCACGCCCGGCGCGCCGCGGCCAGCACCGTCGGTCGGAGCAGTACCACCGAGCCGCAGTAGAGCACGTCGGCGCCCTCGATCACCCCGACGTCGAGGTCGTCGGCGGTGAGCAGGCCGTACGAGGGCGGCTCGCCGTAGAAGCGGAAGTCGGGTTCCGCACCGGCGTAGGACACCACGGCGAGCGCGGTCGGCACCGGCGCCGTGACCGCACCGTCGAGGCCGACGCCGACACCGGTGAGGAAGTCACGGATCCGGCCGGCCAGCACGTCGTCACCGAGGGAGCCGACGAACTGCACCTCGCCACCGAGCCGCGCCACCCCGACGGCCACGTTCAGCGGTCCCCCGCCGATCGCCTGCCGGTAGGCCGGCGTGCCGTCGTACTCGGTCTCGAGCAGGTCGACCAGCGCCTCCCCGAGCACCACCGCGTATCCCATCCCGGTCCTCTCCTCGTCGCCCGCCGGCGGGGCGTCCCCGTACGGGGAAATCGTGTCGCACCAGGCTGGCACAGTGCGCGGCGTGACAACTGCCGAAGACACGGTATTCGCGTACTGGGACGCCTGCGAGGCCCGGGACTGGGAACGGTTCGCCGGGCTGCTCGCCGACGACATCGTCTACCACCTGCCGCAGACCCGGGAGCGGATCCGGGGCCGCGACGCGTTCCTCCGGTTCAACCGGGAGTACCCGGGCGACTGGCACATCTCGGTGACGCGGGTGGTCGGCGACGGCCGGCGCGCGGCCAGCTGGGTCACCTGCGCCGTCGACGGCGAGCACGTGCCGGCGGTGAGCTTCTTCGACCTCGACGACGACGGCCGGGTCAGCGTCGTCACCGAGTTCTGGCCCGAGCCGTACGAGCCGCCGCCGGGCCGGGAGCACCTCGCCGAGCGCTACCCGGCCGGCGCGGTCGTCTGACCCTGGGGCCGCCGCGGGCCCCGGCGCGCGCCCGTCCACTGTGCCGCCACGCCCCGGAGCCGCGCGCCCACTACCGCCGCCGGAGCGGGTGGCGTTCAGCCGGCGGGGTGGATCGGGCCGGCCAGCTCGGCCAGCGGTCGGCCCGTGCCGCCCCAGCGGCCCGCCACGATCTGCGCGGCCACGCTCACCGCGGTCTCCTCGGGCGTACGCCCGCCGAGGTCCAGCCCGATCGGTGCGGCGAGCCGGGCGAGCTGCTCCGGTGTCACCCCCGCCTCGCGCAGCCGCTTGCGGCGTTCGTCGTGGGTGCGCCGGGAGCCCATGGCCCCGACGTACGCGAGCCGCTGCCGCAGCGCGAGGTCGAGCACCGGCACGTCGAAACGCGGGTCGTGGGTCAGCACGCAGACCACCGTGCGGGCGTCGACCCGTCCCGCCTCCAGTTCCCGCGCGAGGTAGCGGTGCGGCCAGTCCACGACCACCTCGTCCGCCTCCGGGAACCGCCGGGCGGTGGCGAACACCGGCCGCGCGTCGCAGACGGTCACGCGGTAGCCGAGGAACGCGCCGATCCGCGCCACCGCGGCGGCGAAGTCGATGGCGCCGAACACGATCATCCGCGGCGGCGTGGCGTACGCCGCCACGAAGAGGCTGACGCCGCTGCCGCGGCGCTGCCCGTCGTAGCCGTACCGGAGGATCCCGCTGCGGCCGGCGGCGAGCAGGCCGAGCGCGTCGTCGGCGGCCGCCGCGTCCAGGCGGTCGCTGCCGAGCGACCCGACCACGCGCCCCTCGGTGAGCACCAGCCGCCGGCCCAGCCGCCCGGCCGGGTCGGCGCGAGCGGCCGTGCCCGGCGGCTGTCCCGCGTCCGCCGCCACGCAGGTGACCACGGCCACCGGCCGGCCGCCGCGGCGCGCGTCGACGACCAGGTCGAGCTGCGGGAAGCCGTCGGCGTCGACCCGCTCGACGAAGACGTCGAGCACGCCGCCGCAGGTCAGGCCGACGGCGTACGCGTCGTCGTCACTGATGCCGTAGCGGACCAGTTCGGGGACCCCACCCGCGAGCACCTGGCGCGCCCGCTCGTAGAGGTCGGCCTCGACGCAGCCGCCGGAGACGCTGCCGGTGACCGTGCCGTCGGCGGCGACGAGCATCGCCGCGCCGGGTGGTTGGGGCGCCGACCGCCAGGTGTCCACGACCGTCGCCACCGCCACCGGCTCACCCGCCCGCCAGTGGCGGTGCAGCTCGTCGACGACGTCCCGCACGTGTCCCGCCCTCCCACCCGGCCCCTCGCCGGGATCCCGCCGGACGGGTCGAGTCCGGCCAACCGTCACGAATCGCGCTCATCGGGAATATATGGTCGGGCCGGAACCGAGGGGGTGCGAGTTGGTGAAGTCGTACCAGGCGACCCGGACCGCGCCGGCGCCGGACAGCGCGGTGGTCCGGGGGCCCGGCGAGGTGGAGGTCCGCCTGCGGGTGAACGGCGAGGTGCGCCGGATGTTCGTCGAGCCCCGCGTCAGCCTGCTCGACGCGCTGCGGGACCGGCTGGACCTGCACGGCACGAAGAAGGGCTGCAACCAGGGCGCCTGCGGAGCCTGCACGGTCTGGGTCGACCGGCGGCGGGTGCTGGCCTGCCTCACGCTCGCCATCAGCTGCGAGAACCGTGAGGTGACCACCATCGAGGGACTCTCCGAGGGGGACACCCTGCACCCCATGCAGCAGGCGTTCCTGGACGCCGACGCGTTCCAGTGCGGCTACTGCACACCCGGCCAGATCATGTCCGCGGTGGCGCTGCTCGACGAGGGGCACGCCGGCGACGACGACGAGATCCGGGAGTGGATGAGCGGCAATCTCTGCCGCTGCGCCGCGTACCCGCACATCCGCTCGGCGATCCGCCGCGTGCGCGACGAGCAGGAGGCCGGCCGTGCGGCCCGTTAGCTACTCCCGGGTGGCCGACGTCGGCACCGCCATCGGCACGGTCACCGCCGACCCGGAGAGCACCTTCCTGGCCGGCGGCACCACCCAGATCGACCTGCTGCGCATCTACGTCGAGCAGCCGGCGCGCCTCGTCGACATCAACGACCTGCCGCTGAACGGGATCGAGGAGCTGCCCGACGGGGGGCTGCGGCTCGGGGGGCTGGCCCGGATGAGCGACGTGGCCGCGCACCCGGCGGTGCGCGAGCGCTACCCGGTGGTGTCCGAGGCGTTGCTGCTCGGCGCGTCCCCGCAGCTGCGCAACATGGCCACCGTCGCCGGCAACCTCATGCAGCGCGTCCGGTGCAGCTACTTCCGCGACACCGAGGCACCCTGCAACAAGCGCGCGCCCGGCACGGGCTGCGGCGCCCTCGACGGGGTGAACCGGGGGCACGCGGTGCTCGGCACCAGCGACCGCTGCATCGCCACCCACCCGTCCGACCTGGCGGTGGCGCTCGTCGCCCTCGACGCGGTCGTGCGGACCGAGGGCCCGGCCGGCCCGCGCAGCATCCCGATCGACGACTTCTTCCTCCTCCCGGACCGTACGCCCGAACGGGAGCACCCCCTGACCCACGGCGAGCTGGTGACCAGCATCGACCTGCCCGCCCTGCCCGTCGCCGCCCGCTCCCGGTACGTCAAGATCCGCGACCGGGAGTCGTACGAGTTCGCGCTCGTCGCGGTCGCCGCGGCCATGTCCGTCGTCGCCGGCCGCATCGCGGAGATCCGGCTGGCGCTCGGTGGGGTGGCCACCAAACCGTGGCGGGCCCGGGCGGCCGAACAGGTGCTCGACGGGGCGCCCGCGACGGCCGACTCGTACCTGCGCGCCGCGGAGGTCGAGCTGGAGCCGGCCGTGTCGCACGGGATGAACGAGTTCAAGATCGAGCTGGCCCGGCGGACGATCGTCCGCGCGCTGACGGAGCTGGCCGAACGGGAGGCGGCGGCATGAGCCCGGCGATCGGCGCGACCCTCAACCGGGTGGACGGCCGCTTCAAGGTGCGCGGCGAGTCGCGCTACTCGGCCGAGGTCCCGGTGACCAACCTGACCCACGCCGTGCTGGTGAACGCGAAGATCGCCAACGGCCGGATCACCGACATCGACACCAGCGAGGCGGAGCGGGCCGAGGGCGTCCTGGCCGTGCTCACCCACCGCAACCTGGGCCGGGTCGCCACCGTGCCGCGGCTGCTGCCGTCACTGGCCGGGCTGGCCGCGCCCGGCCAGACGTTCTTCCCCCTCCAGGACGAGAACGTCCACTACGCGGGACAGCCGATCGCCGTCGTCGTGGCCGACACGATCGAGCGCGCCGACCACGCCGGCACCCTGATCCGGGTCGCGTACGAGCCGGCGCCGGCCACCACCCTGCTCGACCAGGGCCGCGACCGCGCGTACGTGCCGGAGCGGATCTTCGGGGGCCTGCTGCCCGGGCAGGCGTCCCGGGGCGACGTGGAGAAGGCCCTCGCCGAGGCGGACGTCCGCGTGGAGGCCAGCTACCGGTTCGCGCCCAACCACCACAACCCGATCGAGCCGGGAGCCAGCACGGCCATCTGGGAGGACGCCGACCGGCTGACCATCTACGACTCGACGCAGGGCCCGAGCGCCGTCCAGTTCACGGTGGCCGAGCTGCTGGGGCTGCCGCCGATCTCGATCCGCGTGGTGAGTCACGCCGTCGGCGGCAGCTTCGGCTCGAAGGCGATGGTCTGGCACCACCCGGCGCTGGCCGCCCTGGCCGCCCGGCACGTGGGCCGCCCCGTGCGGCTGGTGCTCACGCGGGAGCAGATGTTCACCTCGTGCGGACACCGGGAGGAGCAGGAGCAGCGCATCACCATCGGCGCCCGCGCCGACGGCCGGATCACCGCACTGCGCCACCACAAGATCTCCCTCACCTCGCCCTTCGACGACTGGGCGGAGCCCTCGCTGCAGAGCGCGTCGGTGGCGTACACGAGCCCGAACTACGAGGGCGTCTACCACCTGGTCCGGGGCAACACGATCACGCCCACGTTCATGCGCGCCCCCGGCGAGGCGAGCGGGATGTTCGCCCTGGAGTGCGCCATGGACGAGCTGGCCGAGCGCATCGGCGTCGACCCCCTCGAACTGCGGATGCGCAACTACTCGGAGACCGACCCGGAGAGCGGCCACCCCTGGTCGAGCAGCGGCCTGCGGGAGTGCTACGAGCGGGCGGCCGAGCTGTTCGGCTGGCACGAGCGCGACCCGCGGCCCCGGTCGCGGCGCGAGGGCCGGTGGCTCATCGGCACCGGCCTGGCCAGCGCCCTCTACCCGGTGACGCAGCCGGTGAACCCGCAGCGCGCCCGGGCCCGCATCTACAACGACGGCACGGCGGTCGTCGAGGCCGGCGTCTCCGAGTTCGGCACCGGGGTCTTCACCGCGATGACGCAGGTCGCCGCGGACGCGCTGGGCCTTCCGGTGGAGCGGGTGCGGTTCGTGGGCGGCAGCAGCGACCTGCCGAACATCACCGCCGCGGTGGGTTCGGCCGGCACGAGCGCCGTCGGCTCCGCCGTACACCTCGCGGCGTGCCAGCTGCGCGACGAACTGATCCGGCGGGCGGTGGCCGACGACCACTCGCCGCTGCGCGGCGCCGACCCGGCGCGGGTGGAGGTCCGCGACGGGAAGATGGTGCTGTGCGACCGCCCGGACGTCGGTGAGACGTACGCCGACCTGCTGCACCGCACCATGACCCCGGACGTGGAGGTGCTCGGCACGTGGAACCCGCCGCCGCAGGACGCCGGGTACGGCGTGCACACCTTCGGCGCGCAGATGGCCGAGGTGGCCGTGGACGCCGACCTGGGTGTCGTCCGGGTCCGGCGGATGGTCGGTGTGTTCGCCCCGGGGCGGGTGCTCAACCGCAAGACCGCGCACAGCCAGCTCATGGGCGGCATGCTCTGGGGGCTCGGCCAGGCCCTCATGGAGGCCACCCGGATGGACCCGCGGCTGGGCCGCTGGGCGAACGCCAGCCTCGCCGACTACCTGGTGCCGGTCAACGCCGACGCCCCGGACGTCGTGGTCGACACCGTCGAGGTGCGCGACGACGTGGTGAACCCGATCGGGATCAAGGGGGTCGGTGAGATCGGCGTGGTGGGCGCCGCGGCCGCCATCGCCAACGCCGTCCGCCACGCCACCGGCCGCCGGCAGTACGAGCTGCCGATCACCCTGGAGAAGCTCCTCTGAGGACCGTTCCGCGCATCGAGGAACGACTATTGCGTCCGGGCGGCGCGGCGTGATGGGATGACCCGTGCCGGGAGGCGTGGGGGCTGCCACGCCACCGGCTGCCGGGTTTCTTGTCACGCGAGGGCACCGGCCCGCGAGGCGGGCCGCGGGCGGCGCTCGCCCTTCGGGCGGCGCGCCGCGACCGTCGTTTCCGCACGTCGTCAGCGGGGCGGTCGGGCCACCTCGTGTCCTGGGGCGGCCCGCAGGGCACGCCGCCGCGATCCAGGAGCGGGGCCGGCCGGCAGGGCGTGCGCCCCGCGAGTCAGGAGACCTTCGTGAAACGTTCCCGTACGGCCGCGTTGCTCACCGCGGCCGCGACCCTCCTGGTGGGGGCCGTCGCCCTGGTCAGCCGCCCGGATCCGGCCGTCGCGCACGGCGCCGCGATGACCCCGGGCAGCCGGACGTTCCTGTGCTGGAGGGACGGCCTCACCGCCACCGGCGAGATCCGGCCCAACAACCCCGCCTGCGCCGCCGCGGTGGCGCAGAGCGGCGCCAACTCGCTCTACAACTGGTTCAGCGTGCTCCGGTCCGACGCCGGCGGCCGCACCGTCGGCTTCATCCCCGACGGGCAGCTGTGCAGCGGCGGCAACCCCGGCTTCACCGGCTACAACCTGGCCCGTACCGACTGGCCGGTGACCCACCTGACCGCCGGCGCGCAGATGGAGTTCCGGTACAGCAACTGGGCCCACCACCCGGGCACGTTCTACTTCTACGTCACCAAGGACAGCTGGAGCCCGACCCGGCCGCTGGCCTGGAGCGACCTGGAGGAGCAGCCCTTCCTCACGGTGACCAACCCGCCGCAGCGCGGTGCGGTCGGCACCAACGACGGGCACTACTACTTCAACGGCACCCTGCCGTCGGGCAAGAGCGGCCGGCACATCATCTACTCGCGCTGGGTCCGCTCGGACAGCCAGGAGAACTTCTTCGGCTGCTCCGACGTGGTGTTCGACGGCGGTAACGGCGAGGTGACCGGGGTCGGACCGGGTGGCACGGTCCCGCCCGACCCGACCACTCCCCCGCCGGACCCGACCACGCCGCCGCCGCACACCGGTGACTGCATGGCCGTCTACCGGGTGGTCAACGCCTGGCAGGGTGGCTTCCAGGCCGAGGTGGAGATCATGAACCACGGCAGCACCCCGTTCGCCGGCTGGACGGCGAGCTGGACCTGGCCGGGCGGGCAGTCCATCAGTCAGATCTGGAACGCCACCCAGACCACGTCCGGGTCGTCGGTGACGGCCACGAACGTCTCCTGGAACGGCACGGTCCCACCGGAGGGCACCACGACGTTCGGCTTCCTCGCCAACGGCACGAACGCCCTACCCACCATCACCTGCGCCCGCCGCTGACCCCGTCCCCGGACCCGGCACGGGCCGGGTCCGGGGACTGCGGTGGTCAGGAGGTTCGCGTCGCCGGAGGCCGTCCGGTGCCGCGAACCTCCTGACCGACGGGACGCCGGGGCCCGCGACCGCCGTCAGCGGACCCCGGACCTCCTGACCGACGGGACGCCGCCCGCGACCTCGGTCAGCGGACCATCGAGCCGACGACCGGCTTCGTGAGCAGGGCCGACTGGTTGCGCTGGATGCCCGGGTCGAGGGTCTTGGCCACGAAGATGGCGTGCCAGACGCAGAAGATCAGCACGGTCCACACCTTGCGGGAGTGGTCCGCCTCCTCCCGCTTGTGCTCCTCGAGCAGGCGCAGCGCGTACGACAGGTCGAGCAGGTCACCGGCGCCCGAGGTGGCCAGCACGTGCCGGGCCCACTCGTACATCTCGCCGCGCAGCCAGACCCGGGTCGGGGTCGGGAAGCCCAGCTTCCGGCGGTTGACGATCGCCGGCGGCACCACGCCCTGCAACGCCTGGCGCATGGCGTACTTGGTGGCGTCGGAGCGCGGCGGGAGCTTCAGGTCGACCGGGATCTTCGCGGCCACGTCGAAGACCTCCCGGTCGAGGAACGGCACCCGCACCTCCAGCGAGTGGGCCATCGAGATGCGGTCGGCCTTCACGAGGATGTCGCCGCGCAGCCAGGTGTAGAGGTCGACGTACTGCATCTTGGTGACGTCGTCCAGCTCCGCGCACTCGGCGTAGATCGGCGCGGTGACGTCGGTGTAGCGCACCGAGGGGTCGTACCGCCGCAGCAGGTGCTGCTTCTCCTCCTCGGTGAACATCCGGGCGTTGCCGTAGTAGCGCTGCTCGATGGGGGTGGTGCCGCGTTCGAGGAAGCTCTTGCCCTTCACGCCCTGCGGGATGGCCTTGGAGACCGCCCGCAGGCCCTTCTGGACGCCGCTGGGCAGCCCGTTGACGGTGCTCAACGACAGCGGCTCGCGGTAGATGGTGTAGCCGCCGAAGAACTCGTCCGCGCCCTCGCCGGAGAGCACCACGGTGACGTGCTCGGCGGCCTTCTTCGCCACGAAGTACAGCGGCACCAGCGCCGGGTCGGCGACCGGGTCGTCGAGGTGCCAGACGATCTTCGGCAGCGCCTCCATCATGTCCTGCGGCCCGATCTTGGTCGGGATGGTGGTGACGTCGAGGTGCCGGGCCGACTCCTGGGCGACGTCGATCTCCGAGTAGCCGGGCACGTCGTAGCCGACGGTGAAGGTGAGGATGTTCGGGTTGAACTCCCGCGCCAGCGCCACCACGGCCGTCGAGTCGATGCCGCTGGAGAGGAACGAGCCGACCGGGACGTCCGAGCGCATGTGCATCCGGACGCTCTCCCGCAGCGTCTCCCGGATCTCGTGGTAGAGGCGCTGCTCGTCGTCCACCGGGCTGGGCCGGAACACCGGCCGGTACCAGCGGCGCACCTCGATCCGCCCGCCGGGCGTCCAGGTGAGGTACTCCCCCGAGCCGATCCGGTTGATCCCCTTGTGCAGGGTGCCGGGCTCCGGGACGTACTGCAACGTGAGGTAGTGGCTGAGGTTGGCGGTGTCGATGCCCGCGTCACCGGCGTAGTTGGAGTGCGCGAAGGGCAGCAGCGCCTTCTTCTCCGAGGCGAGGTAGAGCCCGTCCTGCGTCTCCAGGTAGTGCAGGGGCTTGATCCCGAAGTAGTCGCGGGCGCCGAACGCCCGCCGCTCCTGCCGGTCCCAGATGACGAAGGCGAACATGCCCCGCAGCCGGGTGAGCACCTGCTCGCCCCAGTAGTGGTAGCCGGCCACGATCACCTCGCCGTCGCCGGCGGTGGCGAACTGCGCGCCGTAGTCCCGGATGAGCTCGTCCCGCAGCTCGATGTAGTTGTAGATCTCGCCGTTGAAGGTCAGCAGGTAGCGGCCGCCCGCGTAGGGCAGCGGCTCGTGGCTCGAGGCCACGTCGATGATCGCCAGGCGCTTGTGCGCGAACACCGCGTCCGCGTACCGGCCGGACGCGTCCCCCACGAGTTCGACCCCCGTCTCGTCGGGACCGCGGTGGTGCAGGCATTCCAACGCGCCGGCGATGTGGTCGCGGTGCGCGCCGGCGTCACCGCGCGCGCTGAAGAAGGCCAGGAGTCCGCACATGGTCGTCATCTTTTCACGGGCGACGAACGGCCGTCGCGGCCGTCCGGTGATCCGGATCCGGGCTCCCGGGGGCACCGGCGGGCGCGGGGCGGCGAGTACCGTCGGCACCAGCAACGACGCGAGAGGGAGCGGAGCATGACCGAGGAGCGTGCCAACGGCAGGCCGACCGACGGTACGGAATCACACGATCCGGACTTCCCGGAGGCGTTCCTGTCCTTCATGCGGGAGGGCTGGCGGGACACCGAGCTGCCGGTGACCCCCCGCCCCGAGGTACCCAACTACGCCAAGCGCCGGGCGGCCCTCTCGGCGGCCTTCCCCGGCGAGACGCTGGTGATCCCCACCGGCAACGAGAAGGTCCGGGCCAACGACACGGCCTACCCGTTCCGGCCCGGCAGCGACTTCGCCTACCTGACGGGCGATCTGGAACCGGACAGCGTGCTGGTCATGCGGCCGAACGGCTCCGGGCACGACGCGACGCTGTACATGCGGCCCCGCTCGTCCCGGCAGACCGACGAGTTCTTCCGCAGCCGGCACGGCGAGCTCTGGGTCGGCCGGCGACCCACGCTCGGTGAGAAGTCGACCGAGCTGGGCCTGCCGACGGCGGACCTCACCGACCTGGACGCGGCCCTGGCCGACCTGGCGCCGGGGCGTACGCGGGTGCTGCGCGGCTTCGACCCGCGGGTGGACGCCGCCGTGCGCCCGTACGACGGCCCGCGCGCCGAGGGCCAGCCGGCCCGCGACCGGGAGCTGGCGATCGCCATCTCGGAGCTGAAGCTGGTCAAGGACGAGTGGGAGATCGCCCAGCTCCAGGACGCCATCGACGCGACCGTGCGCGGCTTCGAGGACGTGGCGCGGGCGCTGCCGGCCGACCGGGGCGTCTCCGAGCGGCTGCTGGAGGGGATCTTCGCGCTGCGGGCCCGGCACGACGGCAACGACGTGGGGTACGGCTCGATCGTCGGCGCCAGCGAGCACGCCACGATCCTGCACTGGGTGCACAACCACGGCACCACCCGGCCGGGTGACCTGCTGCTCATGGACATGGGCGTGGAGAACCGCAACCTCTACACCGCCGACGTGACCCGGGTGCTGCCGGTCAACGGCCGCTTCACCGCGCTCCAGCGGCAGGTGTACGACATCGTGTACGCCTCCCAGCAGGCCGGCATGGACTTCATCAAGCCGGGGGTGAAGTTCCGCGACGTCCACCTGACCTGCATGCGGGTGCTCGCCGAGGGCCTGGCCGACCTGGGCCTGCTGCCGGTCAGCGTCGACGAGGCGATGGACGAGAAGTCGACCGTCTACCGGCGCTGGACCCTGCACGGCTTCGGGCACATGCTCGGCATCGACGTGCACGACTGCGCGAACGCCCGCAAGGAGACGTACCGCGAGGGCACCCTCGGCGAGGGCTACGTGCTCACCGTCGAGCCCGGGCTCTACTTCCAGCCCGAGGACGAGCTGGTGCCCGAGGAGCTTCGCGGCATCGGCATCCGTATCGAGGACGACGTCCTGGTCACCGCGTCCGGCGCGGTGAACCTCTCGGCCGGGCTTCCGCGTACCGCGGACGAGGTGGAGACCTGGCTGGCCGCGCAGCGGGAGGCGGGTCCGCGCCTGCCCAGCTGATCAACAGGTACGACCGGGGCGGGCCCCGCCGCCGGCCGGTGACGTTGCGACGTCCCGTGCCCGGCCGCGGGGCCCGTCCGTGTTCGTGCTGGTCGGGGTGGTTCCTGTCCGGCCGTTGCGGCCTGCCCGCCCAACGCCCTATGTGAGGTTAATGCGGGGTTTTTTCAGATAAATCCTCGTCGCGAGGATCCTTCTCATACGGTGGCCATCAGAGGCTGCAACCGATTTGTAGCAGGTCGCACCGCCTTCGACCGGTGCGACCCCGTCTGGTAGCAGGAAAGGGCGGAACGCTCTGATGTCCAATGACGTAACGACTCCCGACGGCGGGGCCGCCCCGGCACCCCCGCCGAGATCAGGACGACGGAAACTCTGGGTGGCCGCCGGCGTCGCCGGCCTGACCGGCGTGGTCGGCCTGGCCGCCCTCGGTGGCATCGCGGCCCGGAACGACAAGTCCGGCGAAGCGGACCGGGTCTCGGACGCGCAGGCGTCGACCCCGAAGCAGAACGTCAGCGACGCGGGCAAGGCCGACGACGGCGGGAAGGCCAACGAGACCGGCGGGAAGAAGGTCGACACGGACGAGTGGTCCGGTGGCGACTGGAGCGGGAAGGGCGAGAGCCGCAAGCACGACGGTCGGGTCAAGGACGTGCCCTGCGACACCGACAAGCTGATCCAGGCGATCACGTTCGCGAACGAGAAGGACGGCGCGATCCTCAACCTGGCCCGGCACTGCACGTACGAGCTGACGCGCCACGAGCACGGGAACGGTCTTCCCGTGATCAAGAACGACATCGTCCTCAAGGGCGACGACACCAGGATCGTGCGGGCGGCCACCGCCGAGTACTTCCGGATCCTCAACGTGGGCCGGAACGGCCACCTGACCCTGAAGGACGTGACCGTCAAGGGTGGTCAGACCGCCCCCGACCTGGTCCCGCAACCGATGACGGCACCGGGCGCCGCGACCGCGAAACCCGGGACCGCGACGGCAGCCCCCGCGAAGCCGGCGACGAGGGGCGCGGCGACCACCGCTCCGGAATCGGCCACTCCGGCCGGCGCCGGCACCGTCCAGCTGGCCACCGGCCACGCGTACAGCGACGGAGCCGGCATCCTGGTGCAGCGCGGCGGCAAGGCCGACATCGAGCACAGCGCGATCGTGCAGAACCAGGCCGGGGCGAGCGGCGGCGGCATCGCCAACTACGGCACCACCAACCTCCGCACGTCGTCGGTCGAGCGCAACAGCGCCGCCGGCTTCGGCGGCGGCGTCTTCAACGCCGGCGTCCTGCGCATCGAGGATTCGAAGATCGGGTCCAACAGCGCCGGCCTGGCGGGCGGCGGCATCTCCAACGGCTCCGCGCCCAACGGGTTCACGGGCGAGGGCGGCACCGTCTGGGTGTGGAAGACCACCGTCGAGCACAACCGGGCCCGCGTCGGCGGCGGCCTGTACGACCGCCAGGGCACCACGACGCTGACCCAGAGCCAGGTCACCGGCAACACCGGCACCGACTACGGCGGCGGCATCTTCGTCGAGGCCGGCAGCAAACTGCACCTGGAGCAGGTCGTCGTGGCCGGCAACTTCACCGAGGGGATGGCCGGCGGCATCGGCGTCCAGCAGTCGACCGCCGTGATCGAGCGCAGCGTCGTCAAGGAGAACGAGTCGCGGCAGAGCGGCGGCGGCCTCGGCAACTTCATCGGGGCCGTCACTCTGCGGGACAGCGAGATCGTGGCGAACCGGGCGACCGGCCCGGGCGCCGTGGCCGGCGGCATCTACAACGTGGGCGGCGCCGTCAAGCTGGTCGGCACGAAGGTCGTCCACAACATGTCCGCCGATCCGCCCGGCGGCATCTACACCACCAACGACGGCGTCGTCATCGACAAGAAGTCGGCCGTCAAGGACAACCGGCCCACGAACTGCGTGGGCAGCCCGGTCGTCCCGGACAACTGCTTCGGCTGATCAACCCGAGTGCGACACCACATAGAAGGGGGCTCCTCCGCACCGCGACGGCGGCTGCGGAGGAGCCCTCGCCGTCCGCGCTCGTCCCGACTGGCCCGTCCCGCGCCGATCCGCCTCGTCTGCGCCGGCCACGTCCCCTGGCCGTCACTGCGCGCATACCGGCGCGCCTGAGCCGATGGACCCGTGCCGGGCCGTCCGGCCCTCCTCATCCGTGCCCGTACCGAATGCGGGGTTATTTCGGATACGCACCCGAGGCGAGGAAGATTCTCATACGGTGCTTCTGGGAGCTACAACCGATTTGTAGTAGGGGACGCTCGCCTGTGGCGTCGCGGCCCCGTCTGGTACGAGGAGAGGGCAGAGAGCTCCGATGTCCAACTACCTAGCTAAGAACACCGCCGCCGGGCCGGGGGCGACGCCGAAGCGGCGGCGCAAGCTCTGGCTCGCCAGCGGCGTCGCCGGTTTGACCGGCGTGGTCAGCATCGCGGCCGTCGGCATCGCAAGCGGCGCCGGCGCCGTCGGCGTCAAGGATCTGGCGTGGTCGACGGCCCAGGTCACGAAGGACGGCGAGCGGGCGGCCGACGAGGACCGCTCGAAGGAGAAGGACCACGGCAAGGACCGTGAGGACAAGCGCGACCACAAGGGGTACGACAAGGACCGCGGGAAGGAGGTGCCCTGCGACTCCGACAAGCTGATCCAGGCGATCATCTTCGCCAACAACAACCACGGCGGCGTGCTGGAGCTCGCGAAGAACTGCACCTACACGCTGACCCGCACCGACGAGCACGGCAACGGTCTGCCGGTGATCAAGGAGCGCATCACGCTCAAGGGTCACGACACCAAGATCGTCCGTGACTCGCAGGCCGACTACTTCCGGATCCTCAACGTCGGTCGAGGCGGTCACCTGAAGGTCGAGGGCCTCACGATCAAGGGCGGGAAGACCCTCGAACTCGAGACCCTCGGCGACACGCCGGCGGCCGTGTGGTCGCGGTTCTCGAACTCCGCCGAGGCGGGCGAGGCGGCCAAGGCCGGCAAGCCGTACCTGCCGCTGCTGCAGGCCGAGCCGAAGGGCGCGGCGCTCGACACCGCGCAGGCGGCGAAGCTCAAGAGCCAGCCGAGCGCGTCCCTCCTGCTGGAGCGGAACGTCAACGACGGCGCCGGAGTCCTGGTGCAGGAGGGCGGCACCGCCGAGTTCGAGAAGACGTACATCGAGCACAACCAGGCCGGTGGTGTCGGAGGTGGCATCGCCAACTTCGGCAAGACCAGCCTCTTCCACACCACGGTCGCCGACAACCACGCCTTCTTCTACGGCGGGGGCATCTTCAACGCCGGCATCCTGAAGGTGGCCGAGTCGACGGTGAAGAACAACGACGCCGTGATCGGCGGTGGCGGCATCGCCAACGGCGCCGAGTTCATCTTCCGGCCCGACATCGAGGCGGGCACGGTGTGGGTCGAGAAGACCGAGATCACCAGCAACGAGGTGGTCGGCTTCGGCGGCGGCCTGCTCGACATCGGCGGCGACACCACCGTCAAGCAGTCGAAGATCACCGACAACACGGCCGGCCTCGCCGGTGGCGGCGTCGCGGCGGCTCTCCGGAGCAACCTCGACCTGAAGGAGGTCAAGATCGCCGACAACGACACGCTCGGCGTCGGCGGCGGCATGGCCCTGGCGCTCGGCGCGATCGCCAACGTGGAGAAGAGCGCGGTCAACGACAACAAGGCCGGCCTCTTCGGCGGCGGGGTGTTCAACGCCCTCGCCGCGGTCACCTTCCGGGACAGCGAGATCTCCGGCAACTGGGCCGGCATCTCCGGCGGCGGGATCTTCAACGTCCTCGGCAGGGTCGACCTGTACAACACGAAGGTGTCGCACAACCGCTCTACCTTCGAGCCGGGTGGCGTGTTCAGCTTCTTCGGCGAGGTGAACGTCGACGACAAGTCCGCGATCAAGGCGAACGACCCGACCAACTGCCTCGGCATCCCGGACGAGATCGACAACTGCTTCGGCTGACCCCGGTCGGGAACGGGCGTCCGACCCGGTCCCGCTGGAGACGCAAGCAGAGCCGGCCCCCTTCCGCACCGCGGAAGGGGGCCGGCCCCGTCGTGCGTCAGCGCTGGACGAAGACCGCCACGCTGCGGGCGGGCACCGTGAACGTGCCGGTCGCCCGGTCGAACGACGCGGTCCGCAGCACCGGGTCCGCCGACGTGCGCAGCACCGGGTGCAACGACACGTCCGCCCCGCGCAGCCCCGACACCCGCTGCGTCGCCGTCTCAGGGGTCCCGTTGAAGACCACCGTCACCGACGTCCACCGCTCGTCGAGACCGCGACCGTCGAGCGTCATGGTGAGCACGCCGGGCGTCTCGCCGGGACCGGACAGGGGGAACGCCACCCGACGCTGCACCTGCTCCGCGGTGGCCAGCCCGAAGACCGGCGAGGAGGCCCGGATCCGCAGCAGCTCGGCGTAGCGGGCGTCGGTGGTGTCGATCGCCGCGCAGTCGGGGACCAGCGCGGGATCGGCCAGCAACGGCCGGGCGTACGGCCACTTGTCCTGGTTGTCGGCCGCCGGCGGCAGCCCGGCGCCGAACCCGTTGCCCCGGGTGCAGTCCCACCGGATCTGGTTGAACCAGTCCCCCGAGTTGTACGAGTTGCGGTCCAGCGACTTCGAGCGCAGCCGTTCGCTGCCGGCGGTCACGAAGCCGGTGCCCTGGCTGAACACCACCGTGCTCAGAGCGAGCACCTGCATCCGGGACCGGTCGGCTACCGGGGTGTCCTGCGGCAGCTTGTACGCCAGCGCGTCGTACAGGATCTCGTTGTCGTGCGCGTCGACGTACGTGACCGCCTCACCCGGCGCCGCCGTGTAGCCGGCCGGCGAGCCGTTGTAGTCGACCTCGGCACCGGTGACCCGCTGTCCCGCCGAGTTGGTGAACCGGTAGTCGCGCAGGTTGCCCGTCAGCCCCACCTTGACGAGGTCGTGCTGGTGCAGCAGCCGGGCCCGCTGCTCGGTCGCGGACCCGTTGACCGGGTCGCCGTTGGGGTCGGTGAGGAGCCCGGACGCGAAGCCCTGCACCCGCGGGTTGGCGTCGAACGGCCCGCCGCCGCGCACCGCGTCCCGGAGCCGGTCGTTGAACGTGCCGATCCCGGTGCCGGCCATGTTCGCCTGGGTGGCCTGGACGAACCGGGCGTCGTTCGCGACCTCGCCGAAGTTCCAGCCCTCGCCGTAGAGCAGGATCGACCGGCCGTCCACACCGTCGCGGGCCGGGGTCAACCGGTCCAGCGCCCGCCGTACGGCGAGCATGTTCGCCTTCGGGTGGTGGCCCATCAGGTCGAACCGGAAACCGTCCACCTTGTACGCCCTGGCCCAGGTGACGACCGAGTCGACCACCAGCTTGCCCATCATGGCGTGCTCGGGCGCGGTGTTGGCGCAGCAGGTGGAGGTGGCCACCGTGCCGTCGTCGAGCAGCCGGTGGTAGTAGCCGGGCACGATCTGGTCGAGCACCGACTTCGGGTCGGTGCCGGCGGCCGAGGTGTGGTTGTAGACCACGTCCATGACCACCCGCAGGCCGGCGCCGTTGATGCCGGCGACCATCCGGCGGAACTCGGCGGTCCGCGCCGCGCCGGCCGGGTCGACGGCGTACCCGCCCTCCGGCACCGTGTAGTGCAGCGGGTCGTACCCCCAGTTGTAGCCGTCGGTGTCGGCGACCGCCGCCACGCAGCTCTGCTGCCGGTCGGAGTCCGGCGGCAGGGCGGCCAGGTCGCAGTCCGGCTGCCGCTGGTCGGCGCGGCGCTCCGGGATCGTGGCGAAGTCGAACGCCGGCAGCAGGTGCAGGTGGGTGACCCCGGCCTCGCCGAGCGCCTTCAGATGCCTCATCCCGGCCGTGGACGGGTCGGTGAACGCGAGGAAGGTGCCCCGCCGCTGCGCCGGCACGGTGGTGTCGGCCACCGAGAAGTCCCGCACCGACAGCTCCGAGATCTGCGCCCGCGTCGACGGCACCGCGGCCGGCTTGCGCAGCCGGTCCCAGCCGGACGGCGCGAGCGCCGGGTCGTCCAGGTCGACGATCTGGCTGTGCGTCGAGTCCGGCGCGAGGGCCACCGAGTACGGGTCGGTCACGGCGGCGGTGACGACCTTCTGCGCCGCCGGCTGCCAGGCCTCCACCTCGTAGCGGTAGTACTTCCCGGTCCAGGACCTGCTGCCCTTCACCGACCAGACGCCGGTGCGGTCGTCCCGGCGCATCGGCACCGCCGTCGGCTCGGTCCCGGGCGAGTCGAAGAGCTGGAGCGACACCGTCCGGGCGGTGGGCGCCCAGACCGACAGGGTGGGCGTGCGGCCGGCGAAGGTCGGCCCGAGGCGGGTCTCGGTGGCCGCGGCGTACACGTCGTCGAGCACGCCTGGGATCTGCAGACCCGTGGCGCCGAGCAGGCGGCCCTCGGCGTCGCGCTCGGTCACCAGCAGCTGTCCACGCAGCGCGGCCGGCACACGGCCCAGGTCACGCCGGTCCAGCGTGAACGTCCGGTACGCCCACAGGTGCGGGAACCGCGTCCGCTGGGCCTCGGTGAGCCCGTTGCGCTGCGCGGTCAGCGGCAGCGTCGTGTACGTCCCGGAGAGTTCCCCGTCGACGACCCGCACCCCGCCGGCCGGCGCGGTCACGAGGGCGTACCGGCGGCCGTCGGTGGGACCGGTCTGCCAGGCGACGGTGGACCGGTCGATCCAGTGCGCCCGCTGCTTCGTGACGTCCAGGTCGGCGCCGGCGCCGGTCGAGGTCGGCGGGAGGAGCCGGCCCGGGGTGGCGGCGAGCAGCCAGACCTCCCGGCCCGCGCCGGCGAAGTCGAGCCGCTGGTCCTCCGGCAGGTCCTTCTCGTCGCCCCGGTGGACGATGTAGCTCAGCCCGGTCGCACCGGCCGCCAGCGGGACGCGGAACACCGCGCCGAAGGCGTCGACTCGGTCGGGTTCCAGCGGGTCGGACCAGTCGGTCGGGTCGGCCGCGCCGTCCCAGACGTGCAGCCCCCAGCCGTCGTAGTTGCCGTCCGCCCGGCGGTAGTGGATGACGGCGGTGCCCTCGTCCACCGGCGGGTCGGGCTCACCGGTGGCCGCCTGCCGGGTCGGGTAGACGGCCGGGTCGCCCTGCCGGACCCAGACCTCCCCGGTCTGTGTCACGTCGATGGTCCGGTCGTTGGCGACGTCCTTGTTGCCCGCACCGTCGACGACGAGGAAGCCGACCGACTTCGCCCCGGGCTTCAGCTTCACCCAGGCGAAGCGCCCGTAGGAGTCCTCACCGGCGAACGGCTGGCCCTTGGGCCAGTCCGTCGCGTACGCCGGGTCGATGTCTCCCCAGGCGTAGAGGCTCCAGTCGTCGTACCCGCCCGCGGGCCGCTGGTAGTGCACGACCGCCCAGTCCCGGGAGGCGCTCGGCGCGGGCGTGCCCACGATGGCGGTGGACCGGGCGGTGGCGGTCCGGCCGCGGCCGTCACGGACCACGGCCTTGTACTCGACGGCGGTCCCACCGGCCAGCCCGGTCAGGTCGTGGTGCACCGTGTACGGCGCCCGGTGCGCGGTGCCCAGCAGCGTCCACGCCCCGCCGGCGACCCGCGCGGCGACCGTGACGGTGGCCAGCGGATCGCCGGTGACCTGGGCGGTGACGGCGGCCCGGGTGGCGACGGGCGCGTCCGGCGCCGGCGTGGTGATCCTGATCGACGGCGCACCGGTGGGCAGCGCGATCGGCGTGCCGGCCCGGTGCACCACCGCGTGGAGCGGCGGCACGGTCAGGGTCAGCTTCCCGTCCGCGCCGGCCGTGGCGGTGCCCGACGCGCCGTAGATGCCGGTGAAGGTGGCGCCGGCCGACCACGTGTCCACGGTGACAGTCTGCGGCGTGTCCGCGTTGTTCACGGCCACGACGTACTCGGTGCGGTCGCCCGGGGCGATCCGGGAGAACGCGAAGACGCCGGGGCCGTCGGCCGCGTACCGGGTGACCTGCACGCCGTCGCGCAGCGCGGGATGGGCCCGGCGCAGGGCGCCCAGCTCGGCGATGGTGCGGTAGAGCGGGTGGGCGGGGTCGTACTGGTCGCTGGCGTGGGTGCGGTCGGTGCCGAGCAGGTCGTCGTCGAGGTAGTCGGGCGTCGCCGACGCGAACATGTCCTGCCGGGCGTCCTTGTCCCCGCCGGGCCCGGTGAAGCCCTGCTCGTCGCCGGAGTACACCACCGGCTGGCCGCGGGTGAGGAACATCAGCTGGTGGGCGAGCTGGTCGCGGCGCAGGTGGGTGGCCGGGTCGGTGCCGCCGCCGGCGATGAACGAGCCGATCCGCCCCATGTCGTGGTTGCCGAGGAACGTGGTGAGCCGGTTGGCGTCGGTGTCCCGCGCCGCGTAGAGGTCGTCGCGGGCGTACACGTCGGCGAGGGCCTTCGCGGAGCCCGCGCCGGCGGTGTAGCCGCGCGCCGCCTCCTGGAAGGCGAAGTCGAGGGTGGCCGGAAGGCCGCCGCGCCGCACGTACGTCGAGGTGATCTCCGGGTCGGCGCTGTAGACCTCGCCGAACATGAAGAAGTCGGGCTTGCCGGCGCGCTGGGCGGCCCGCTCGACGCCCTGGCTGAACTGCGGCCAGAAGTCGAGGTTGGTGTGCTTCACGGTGTCCAGGCGGAAACCGTCCACCCCGGTCCCGGCCACCCAGTCGGCGTAGATCTTCGTGAGGCCGCGGACCACCTCGGGGCGCTCGGTCCAGAGGTCGTCGAGGCCGTAGAAGTCGCCGTACTCGCTGTTCTCCCCGGAGAAGGTGGAGTCGCCCCGGTTGTGGTACATCGTGGGGTCGTTGAGCCACGCCGGGACCTTGACCTTCGCGTCGGCCGGCGTCGCGAACGTCGGGGTGTACGGGAAGGACGTCAGGTCCACGGCCGGGAAGTCGCGGGTGCCGTCGGCGTAGTTGCGGTCCTCGAAGGCACGGCCCTGCGCGTCCCGGTAGGGCGTGCTCGCCTTGTCCACGTAGCTCGACCGGCCCTCGGCGTAGCTGATGACGTCGGCCGTGTGGTTCACGATGACGTCGAGGTAGATCTTGATGCCCCGCTGGTGGGCGAGGCGGACCAGCTTCTTGAGGTCCTCGTTGGTCCCGAAGTGCGGGTCGACCTGGGTGAAGTCGGTGATCCAGTAGCCGTGGTAGCCGGCCGAGACGTCGGCGCCGCTGCCCTGCACCGGGCGGTTCTTGAACACGGGCGCGAGCCAGATGGCCGTGGTGCCGAGGCCCTGGATGTAGTCGAGCTTCTCCATGACCCCCTTGAGGTCGCCACCGTGGTAGAAGCCCTTGTCCTTCGGGTCGTACCCGGTGCGCAGCCGGTCACCGGCCAGCCCGCCACGGTCGTTGCGCGGGTCGCCGTTGGCGAACCGGTCCGGCAGGACGAAGTAGAACTGCTCGGCCCGGGCGTCGTCGTCACCGGCGGCGAGCAGTTCCGCGGCGGACGGCTCGTCGCGCCACTGGACGGCGCCGGTGGCGGCGAGGGGGTCCGTGCCGGCCGAGCCGCGGGTGGGCGTCCCGCCGACGGGGGAAGCGGCGACCGGCGCGCCGGCGAGGGTGAGGGTGAGCAGGACGGCGGCGAGCGCGGACAGCGCGGCGCGCGGCAGCGGCGGGGGTTTCATCGACGGCCTTCCTCTGGTCGTGACTGGCCCGCACGCTAGCCCTTGCCGAAACATTCTGCAATACCTTGCAAACAAAGCCGAAACACGACAGCAGACTTGCGTAAGGACGGTGGAAGGCGCGCCGGCAGGCCACCCGCCCGCCGACCCGGAATCAGGACCGGACGCAGGTCACGCCGTTGACCGTGCACGTGACGGGGTCCTCGTCCGCCCGCTCCACGTGGAACATCAACCGCACCGACGTGCCCGGGGCCAGCGCGGTGTCCCCGGTGTAGGTGTAGCCGCCGCCGCTCTCCCGCAGCGTCCCCTGTGGCGCGTTCGCCACCCACGCGGTCACCAGACGACCGCCCGAGAAGGCCAGTCTGACCTCCCAGTCCTGCGGTGCCCGCGAGGAGTTGACCACGTGGACCTCGCCGATGAAGCCGCCGTTGAACGACCCGGTCACCGCGTACCGGCCGGTCACCGCGGGCGCGGCGGACGGCGAGGTCGACGCCTGCGGACGCGGGGCGGACGACCGCGTCGCGGCCGGTGACGCCGTCGGGCTGGCCGACCTCGCGGTCGGCGTGGGCGACGACGTCGAACGCTCCGGAGTCGGCGACGGCGACCGCGGGGAGCCGCCCGTCGGTCCGGCGGTCGCGGGCTCCGTCGACGACGCCGACGGCCACGGCGGCGTGGGAACGGGAGCGCCGTTCGCCACGAGCGGCACCTCCGCGTCCGGGCTCCGGCCGCGGTACGTGCTGAGCGCGATGACCAGCAGCACCACCATGACGACAACCCCGGTGAACACCACGATCCAGGGCGAGGACGCCACCGCCCTGCCCCGGGCCGGGCGCGGGCCCCCACTCGTGCCGGTCATGTCCCTCCCCTTCGCCGCGAAGCGTAACGGGTCAGGCGCGTACGCACTCGTTGCCGTTCACCGTGCACCCGCTGAGCCGGTCGTCCCGGTCGTCGCGGTTGAACCGCAGGCCGACCGTGACGCTCTGGCCGACCCCGAGCGGGCGGTGACCGCCCAGCACGTACCGGCCGTCGCCCCGGCGGTCCAGCCAGATCCCGTCGCCGAAGACGCGTACGCCCCGGACCCGTCCGTCGAACGTGAGACCGACCGTCCACTCCTCGGCCGCGCCCGTCCCGTTGCGGATCACCAGCTCGGCCGTCACGTCGTCCCGGTCCGCGTCCCGCACCCGGTAGGTGGCGGTGAGCGCGCCCCCGTCCAGCGGTGTCACCTGCTCCGGGCCGCGCGGCGAGGACGAGGGGCGCGACGACGGCGACCGGCTGGGTGTGGGCGAGGGCCGCGCCGACGTCCGGGACGGGCGGGCCACCGTGCCCGAGCGGCTCGGCTCCGGTGAGTGCGACGCCGAGGGTGCAGTCGTGACCTCGGCCGGTCGCGGCACCGGCAGCATCGGTGGCGGCGCCGAGACGGCGACCGGTTCGGGCTCGCGGACGCGGAACGAGAGGGACGCGACGAGCAGGAGGACCGCGAGCGTGACGACGCCCAGCAGGACGACGATCCAGGGCACCGATGCCACCAGCCTGGACGCGGTCCCCGGTCCCGGTGCGCCGGCAGGCCGCACAGGCATGTGTCCCCTCTCCGTCGAGCCGACCCGCCAGCGTAGTCAGCCCGGGACACCGGCAGAACGGCGACGTCGGTGGAACGGACCGGCCGGCTGGCCGGTCACCCGCGGCCGGTCAGCCGACGCGCACGACGGTACAGATGAGTGGCCCGGTCTCGGTGGCGCGCAGCAGGTAGCGGTACCGCTCGCCGGGCACCCGCCCGCCGGAGCTGTCGAGGAACTCCCACTCCACGGCCACCATCGTGAGCAGTGCGGAGACCTGCTGCACGTCCTCGATGAGCGCGTGCGCGGCGATCAGCTCCCGCTCCTGGTAGTCGGGGGCCGCGCCCACGAAGGAGAGCGTCACGGCGGCGGGGGTGCTGAACGCGAAGCTGTAGGTGTCCGAGACCACCAGCCCGGGCAGGGCGTAACAGCCGGCGAGGGCGGGCAGGTCGCCGGCGGTCAACGCGACGCCGTACCGGTCGAAGAAGTCGGTCAGCGTGCCGAGGTCGGTGGATGCGCTCACAGCGGCACAGTTACCGGTCGCCGCGGCGGCCAAACCTCGACCCGGCACTCGGCCCCCGCCGATCCGGCTCACCGGGGCGGCACACGCACCTCGATCTCGGCGCCGAGGCGGGCCCCGCCGGCCAGGCCGAGATCGTCCCCGCTCCAGAACCGGCCCGGGTCGTACCAGTTCGGACGCCGGCCGGGCGGCAGCAGGCCCATCGCCTCGTAGGTCACCGCCACCACCTCCGCGCAGTACGCCGTCTCCAGCGCGCGGTCGCCGACCGTCTCGGGCAGCCGCCGACCCCGGCCGGGGCGGGGCAGCTTCGGCACCCGTCCGCGCAGCCACCGCCAGGCGAGTTGCGCCGTCGACGGGAACGGGGTGCCGTCCAGCCGGGCGACGGTGCGCAGCACCGCGTCCTCCATCCGGGAGTCGACGGGCGGATCGAGCTGGCGCAGCCAGGCCCGCTGCCCGTAGCGGTGCGCCCACACGCGGACCGCGTCGGCCAGGTCGTGCAGTTGCACACCGCGCTGGTGCCCGCCCGACCACATGTCCGGCAGCGACCTGCCCAGCTCCGCGTGCCACATCAGCGGCGGCATGTCGTCCAGCACCACCGCCATCCCGACGTGGTTCACCGGACTGTTGGTGGTGAGCTGGATGGCGCGGTCCGGCACGCTGCGCCCACGGAAGACCCACACGTCTCCGGTGCGGGTCAGCTCCGCCGCCTCCTCGAGGCTGATGCTCATAACCGTCTAATCTAGGCCGATGCGGCGACGGACGCGGTGGTGGAAGGTGCTGGGACTCGCCGGCCTGGCCGGGGTCGCGGCGACCGGTGTGGTGATCGCCCGCGCCGAACGGCGGCGCCGGGCGTACACCCCGGAGGAGATCCGGGCGCGGCTGCGCGACCGGCACGCGGAGGCGACGGCGCGCGGCGACGACAACCTCTGATCGGCGTACGCCTCAGCGCTCGTCGTGGTGGTTGCGGTCCCAGAGCCCGCCGATCGGTGGCGTGTCCAGCCGGACGGGCCCCTCGGCGTTGCCCGCGAAGTCGTTGTCGAGGACGCGGCAGGCCACGCAACTGCCCTGCGGGGTGATCCACAGCCCGTACGTCTGGCACTGCTCGTCGTCGTGGTCCCAGACGCGGTTGCCGCGCACGGTGGCCTGGTCGAACGCGGCGTTGACGGTGATGCCGGCGCGGATGGGCGGCGGTTCCGGCAGCTCGTACGGTGTGCCGGGGGGCGGGGTGTCCTCGTTCCAGCCGGTGTTCGCGTCCGGCCGGACCTCCGCGAGGGCGAGTTCGGTGTCCGTGTTGCCGGCCACCACCGCCGTCCGTGACCCCACCCGCACCACCTTGCCCCGGTGGCCGTCGACGGGCCAGGACGCCGTCCGGTCGGTCACCGACCGCGGGCCGTACCGCACGAACTCTCCCCTGCCCGTGGCCGCCGGCGCGCAGCGGCGGCCGTTGTTGCGGATCCGGTTGTCGATGACCGACGCGTCGGACATGGGCCGGTCGACGCGGATCCCGTCGAGCCCGTTGTCCCAGATGTCGTTGCTGTCGATGACCACACCGGACGCGGGGCCGCGGTGGGCCCGGCCGAGGTCGTGCTCGTGGTACCCGTACGCCCCGTTGCCGCTGATGCGGTTGCCCCGGACGGTGTACGGGCCGGGCGTGTTGCCCATGCTGATCCCGTCGCCGACGTTGCGGTCGATGACGCAGTCGGTGAGCAGCCCGCCGCGACCGGCGACCCCCGCCGTGCCGTTGCCGGAGACGTCGAAGCCGGCCTCCAGGTTGCCGGTCAGGGTGCAGGCCGACACGATGAGGCCGTCGGCGCCCCAGTCGGATATCCCGAAGCGGTTGGCCTGGCTGTGGCAGCCGATGATGCGGAAGCCGCGGGGCGGGGTCCAGTAGTCCTTCTGAAGTTCGAGGAAGATGCCGTTGGTGCCGTTGCCCACGGTGGTGCAGTTCGCGATGGTGAGGCGTTCCACGTCGCCCCAGCCGCCGATGCCGACGCCGATCCCCGCGCCACCCATCTCCTCGCCGTTGTCCAGCCGGCCGCAGCCGACCACGACGCACCCCTCGATGATGCTGTCCTGGAGGAAGTCGCAGCCGAGGCCGGTCGCTCCGGTGTGGTGGATGTAGAGGTTGCGGAAGACGCCACGGACGACGTACTGGAGGCCGAGGCCCTTCGCGAGGTAGCTGTACTCCGCCATCGCCACGCCCGACCCGTCGATCTCGAAGTCGGCGAACGTGCAGTCGGCGATGTGCCGGTCCCGGTCGGCGCCGTGCTGCACGGTGGTCCAGTACGCGAGCGGCGTGGGGTCGGCCCGGTTGCCCTCGTTGCTCAGCACGAACCGGGTGGCCGCGGGACCCGCGCCGATCAGCGACACCCCGCTGCGCCAGACCGTGCCGGCGTCCCGGATGGAGTAGATGCCCGGCGGGCAGTAGATGACCCGGGGGCGGCCGTCGGCGGCGTACCCGGCGCCGAGCCGGTCCACCAGCGCGGAGAGGGCGGGCTGGTCGTTGGTCACACCGTCGCCCTGCAGTCCGCACTCGCGGGCGTCACAGTAGAGCGGCGCGCCGGCGACCGGCGTGGGCCGCTGGGCGACGGTGGGCAGGCCGTGCTGCGACACCGGGCGCTCCTTCCACGGTCGGTTCGCCGCACCGTGGGCGCTCACCACTCCCCCGGCCGGCCAGCTGGACCGCCGGGCGCATTCCCGCTCCCCACGGCGGGAAACGCCCGGCGAACGGTACGAAGCGGCGCGGCCGGGCCGGGGCCGACGGATCAGCCGGGGTCGTCGACGGAGCGGTCGATCGCCGTACGCAGCGCCTCCGCGCTACGGCCGACCACGGCACCACCGTCGTCGAGGAGCAGGATCGGCCGCTGGATCAGCTCCGGATGCGCGACCATCGCCGCGATCCAGCGGGACTCGCTCGCCGCGTCGCGGGGCCAGTCGGCCAGTCCCAGCTCCTGCGCGGCCGGCTCCCGCGTCCGGCAGACGTCCCACGGCCGGGCGTCGAGACGGCGCAGCACCTCGGTCAGCTCCGCGGCGGTCGGCGGCTCCTCCAGGTAGGCCCGCAGCCGGTACGGCACCCGCGCCTCGTCGAGCGTGGCGCGCGCCGTGGCGCACTTCG
Source organism: Micromonospora globbae (assembly GCF_036184225.1). NCBI lineage: Bacteria > Bacillati > Actinomycetota > Actinomycetes > Micromonosporales > Micromonosporaceae > Micromonospora > Micromonospora globbae. The sequence goes on along the minus strand of NZ_CP108084.1, from coordinate 684,335 downwards.
AACACGCCGGGTTGTTCCAGATCTCCATGCCGGTCATCGTGGCAGGCCCGCGACGGGGCGCGGTGATCGACTCGCTGTCCCGCTGTCCCGCTGTCGCCGGCGTCCGCGGCGGACATGCGCCGCGCCACGCGGCAAACGGACCGTGCGTTCCCGGCCCGCGGGGCGCCCCGCAGTCCACCGCCCCGGGGAGGCGAGGGCGCCCAGCACGGGCCGTACGCCCACGACCCGACCGTTCCAGCAGCTGTACCCATCACCCCGTGCGGCGACGGCCCCTGCCATGCGTCGCGCTCGCCCAGACGCACGTGCAGCCGCCCAACGGCGTCGAGCGCGTCGCATCCCCGGGCCGGACCGTACTCACCCAGGCGATGCTGTCGACCTGCCCCACATCTGGGGCAACCGCCTCCCGACGGCCGACACTGGCCCGATGGCCAACACTCGCCCGACGGCCAACACTGGCCCGACGGCCAACACTCGCCCGACGGCCAACACTCGCCCGCCAACACTGGCCCGACGGCCAACACTCGCCCGCCAACACTGGCCCGACGGCCAACACTCGCCCGCCAACACTGGCCCGACGGCCAACACTCGCCCGACGGCCAACACTCGCCCGACGGCCAACACGGGCGGGACGGCACCCGGGTCGCGTCAGGGGCGCCCTGCCCCATATCTGGGGCAGCTCGACAGGAGACGGCACACGTGTGTCCGCTGTGAACAGGCGACCGCCGCGCTGTCACGTTGGTTGCCGACTAGGGGTTAAGGGGCGCGAGTGTGATGGTCGGACCCTCTGGAGCTGATGTCGTAGACGATTCGGCACCCGGTCCCCGCCGAACCACCGGGGTTGTGCCTCGTTGTGCCCTCAACGGCAGCGCCGACCCGACAACTCCAGCGCCTACACGCGCCGATCCTCCGGTAGCCGCAAGTTGCTACGCCTCCAGCGACAAGGCCTGGGTCGTGCCGCCTGGACCGTGCCCCGGCCGGACGATCCGGACGCCGTGGCCTCGGCGTGCACGCCGAGACCGAGGTTGCACCCATCCGGGCATGTCGTTGCCGGGGCCCGCGGCGCGGAGGCCACAACATCGGGGATGTTGTCGCCTCGATCGCTCCTCGATGCGACAACATCCAGGAAGTTGCGCGATCTTGACGAGTGACCCGCATGGGGAGGACGTCGCGCGGTTGGCCCGCCGGGTGGCCTCGGCCGTGGAACGTGGGGACGACGGGATGGGGCCTGCATGCGGCTGATGTCCGCTTCACCGGCCACCCGGCTGGGCGTCATGTCCGGTTGTGGGGTCGGGTGTGCCGTGGTCGGGGCCACCCCCACGGCGGAATCATGCCCACCCCCGCGTCGTTGAACATGCCGACGCCGGGCGAAGCAGCCACACCCGCGGCCCACGCACGAACCCCCGGCGAGCACCAACCCCGGCCACCGGCCAAGCCTCTACGACCCGGCCGGCCGCCGCGCCCAAGCCCGGCCGCCGCGGTTCCGAGCCCGTGCGACGCGGCCCCCAGGCTCGGTGGAATGCATCCCCGGCCCGGACCGTTACACCCCCGAGGCGCCGAGCAGGCACCACTGCGCCGAGCAGGCACCACCCCCGGCGCCCCCGAATCCTCACGGCACACCCCCGCGCGTGTGCCGCACACCCCCGAAACACCCCCGACCAGAGAGGCACCCATCATGCGTACCGATCTGATCCGCAAGACCGCCCTCACCGCCGCGACCATCGCCGCCACCGGCGGCGGCATCGCCGGCCCCGCCATCGCCGCCCACGCCGCCGCCCCCGAGGGCAAGCCCGCCGCCCAGGTCCAGAACCGCAAGGACCACGGCCAACGCGAACTCAACGTCCGCTACGAGGCCCAGCCCAACTTCTACTACTGCGGCCCCGCCGCCACCCGCAACGCCCTCTCCGTCCAGGGCAAGGACATCAACGTCGACGCCATGGCCAAGGAAATGGGCACCACCGAAGCCGGCACCAACTCCATCAACGACATCACCCCCGTCCTGAACAAGGAAACCGGCAAGAACGTCTACCGCTCCGTCGAGATCAGCACCAAGCAGGCCGACGACAAGCAGACCGACAAGCTGCGCACCGACATCGTCGACACCGTCGACGACGGCCGCGCCGTCGTGGCCAACATCGCCGGCACCGCCGTGGACACCGACGGCAACACCCACTCCTTCGAGGGCGGGCACTACATCAGCGTCATCGGCTACCGCGACGGCGGCAAGACCGTCACCATCGCCGACTCCGCCGACCCCACCATGGCCTCCTACCGGATGAGCGTCGACAACCTCGCCGACTGGATCGCCACCCGCGGCTACAGCGCCTCCTGACCCAACCGAGGCGCACCAACACAAGCGAAAGGGCCCGACCCCCAACCGGGGGCCGGGCCCTTTCGTCGTCCCGGCGCGGGACGCCCCCGCCGTGGGGCGCCCGCCGTAACCACCTCAGCGCGGCGCGCCGGGCACCGCCTCCTCGCGGTCGGCCTGCCCGTGTGCGCGGCGCGCGCGCCGCCGCAGCCACCACGTGCTGCCGAGACCGGCGAGCACCGCCAGGGCGAGCCCCGCCCAGGAGAAGCTGCTGAGCCAGTGCTCGGCCACCCGGCCGAGGTGGAAGAGCAGGTAGGTGGTGGCGAAGGCCCAGACGAGCCCGCCGGCCGCGTTGGCGGCCAGGAACCGGCCGTACGGCACGCGCAGCGCCCCGGCCAGCGGCCCCGCCAGGATGCGCAGCAGCGCCACGAACCGGCCCAGGAAGATCGCCCAGACCCCGTGCCGGGCGAACGTCTGCTCGGCCCGGGCGAGGTGTTCCGGGCCCAGGTGCCGGGGGAAGCGCCGACCCAGCCGGGCGAGCAGCGGCCGGCCGCCCCGGCGGCCGACGGTGTAGCCGAGCGAGTCGCCGACGACGGCGCCGAGCGCAGCGGCGGCCGCCACCCACGCCGGCTCGACCACCCCCGTCGCGGCGAGCAGCGCCGCGCTGAGGAGGGTGATCTCGCCGGGGAGGGGCACGCCCACGCTCTCCACCCCGATGACCCCGGCGACGGTCAGGTAGACCGCCAGCGGCGGCAGCGCCACGAGCCAGTGTTGTACGTCCAGCACGCCCACCCTCCCCGTCCGGCGCTCGAACGCTACCCGGGGGCGACGGGGCCCGGCGAGGTGCGGGGACGCGTCGCCGGTCACTCCGCCGGAGCGAGGAACTCCAGCCGGTTGCCGTGCACGTCCTCGGTGTGGAACCGGCGCATCCCGGGAAGCTCGCCGTCGCCCCACACCACCGGGGCGCCGGCGGCGGTGAGCCGCGCGGCCAGGTCGTCGAGGTCGGGGCGCAGCAGGGCGGGGTGCGCCTTGCGGGCCGGCCGGAAGTCGTCCTCGACGCCCAGGTGCAGTTCGGCGTCGTGGCCGGTGAACCAGCACCCGCCGCGGGCGGCCAGCGCCGGTGGCTTCGGCTTCTCCGTCATCCCGAGCACGCCGACGTAGAACGCCCGGGACGCGTCCTCGGAGCCGCGCGGACAGGCGAGCTGGACGTGATGGATCATGGAACACCTCCTCGTTCCGCAGACTGGCACGAGGTTGCGCTCATAGCAAGACGGACGTACGGTTTTGTTTGAGTGCGGGACGCCGGTAAGTGTCGCCTAACCTCGGCGGCACCCGGACCGGTGCGACAGACTGCTCAGGACACGGTCGCTGGTGTGAAGGAGTACGACGTGGCGAGCCTCGACACCTTCGGTGCGAAGACCCAGCTACGCGTCGGAGACGCGAGCTACGAGATTTTCAAGATCGACAAGGTGGACGGCCACGACCGGCTGCCGTACAGCTTGAAGATCCTGCTGGAGAACCTGCTGCGGACCGAGGACGGCGCGAACATCACCGCCGACCACATCCGGCAGCTCGGTGCGTGGGATCCCACCGCCGACCCGAGCGTGGAGATCCAGTTCACCCCGGCGCGGGTGCTCATGCAGGACTTCACCGGCGTGCCCTGCGTCGTCGACCTGGCGACCATGCGCGAGGCCGTCCGCGACCTGGGCGGCGACCCCGGCAAGGTCAACCCGCTCGCCCCGGCCGAGCTGGTCATCGACCACTCGGTGATCGCCGACCTGTTCGGCCGCGAGGACGCCTTCGCGCGCAACGTCGAGCTGGAGTACCAGCGCAACAAGGAGCGCTACCAGTTCCTGCGCTGGGGCCAGACCGCGTTCAACGAGTTCAAGGTGGTCCCGCCCGGCACGGGCATCGTGCACCAGGTCAACATCGAGTACCTGGCCCGTACGATCATGGAGCGCGACGGCCAGGCGTACCCGGACACGGTCGTCGGCACCGACTCGCACACCACCATGGTCAACGGCCTCGGCGTGCTCGGCTGGGGCGTCGGCGGCATCGAGGCCGAGGCCGCCATGCTGGGCCAGCCGGTCAGCATGCTGATCCCGCGGGTCGTCGGCTTCAAGCTCTCCGGCGAGATGCCGGCCGGCACCACCGCCACCGACCTGGTGCTCACCATCACCGAGATGCTGCGCAAGCACGGCGTGGTGGGCAAGTTCGTCGAGTTCTACGGGCCGGGCGTGAGCGCCGTGCCGCTGGCCAACCGGGCCACCATCGGCAACATGTCGCCGGAGTACGGCTCCACCGTGGCGATCTTCCCGATCGACGAGGAGACCGTCCGCTACCTGAAGCTCACCGGCCGCACCGAGCAGCAGGTCGCGCTCGTCGAGGCGTACGCCAAGGAGCAGGGCCTCTGGCACGACCCGAACGCCGAGCCCGAGTACTCCGAGCGCCTCGAACTCGACCTGGGCACCATCGAGCCGTCCCTCGCGGGCCCGAAGCGCCCGCAGGACCGGGTGCCGCTGGGCAGCGCCAAGACGCTGTTCCGCTCGGCCCTGAAGGACTACGTGGCCGCCGACGAGACCGGCGGTGACCGGGAGCGCAAGCCCGGCGTGCCGCAGCTGGAGAAGCCGTACGGGGTCGTGGGCCACGCCGACGAGGCCAGCGCCGAGTCGTTCCCGGCCAGCGACTCCCCGGCCAACGGGGTCGAGGACCCGGCCGACGCCCCGCGCGATCTGGAGACCGCGGCGGTCGGCGCCGGCGGGCGCGCCACGAACCCGATCCGGGTCACCGGCGCGGACGGCACCGAGTTCGAGCTGGACCACGGCGCCGTGGTGATCGCCGCGATCACCTCCTGCACCAACACCTCGAACCCGCAGGTCATGATCGGTGCGGCGCTGCTGGCCCGCAACGCGGTGGAGCGGGGCCTGTCCCGCAAGCCGTGGGTCAAGACCACCCTGGCCCCCGGGTCCAAGGTCGTCATGGACTACTACGAGCGCGCCGGCCTCACGCCGTACCTGGAGAAGCTCGGCTTCCACCTGGTCGGCTACGGCTGCACCACCTGCATCGGCAACTCCGGCCCGCTGCCGGAGGAGATCTCCGCGGCGGTGAACGAGGCCGACCTCGCGGTCGTCTCGGTGCTCTCCGGCAACCGCAACTTCGAGGGCCGGATCAACCCGGACGTCAAGATGAACTACCTGGCGTCCCCGCCGCTCGTGGTCGCGTACGCGCTGGCCGGCACCATGGACATCGACCTGGCCAACGAGCCGATCGGTGAGGACAGCTCCGGGCAGCCGGTGTTCCTCCGCGACATCTGGCCGAGCAGCGCGGAGATCCAGGACGTCATCTCCTCGGCGATCGGCGCCACCGGCTTCAGCTCCGCGTACGCCGACGTCTTCGCCGGCGACGAGCGCTGGCAGTCGCTGCCCACCCCGACCGGTGACACGTTCGCGTGGGACGGCGAGTCGACGTACGTGCGCAAGCCCCCGTACTTCGAGGGCATGGAGCGGGAGCCGAAGGCCGTCGGCGACATCACCGGCGCCCGGGTGCTGGCGAAGCTGGGCGACTCGGTGACCACCGACCACATCTCCCCGGCCGGTTCGATCAAGCCGGACTCGCCGGCGGGCCGCTACCTGGCCGAGCACGGCGTGCCGCGGCACGAGTTCAACTCGTACGGATCCCGCCGGGGCAACCACGAGGTGATGATCCGGGGCACGTTCGCCAACATCCGGCTGCGCAACCAGCTGGTCCCCGGCGTCGAGGGCGGCTTCACGGTCAACCACCTGACCGGTGAGCAGACCACGATCTACGACGCCTCGGTGGCCTACCAGGAGGCCGGCGTCCCGCTGGTCGTGCTGGCCGGCAAGGAGTACGGCTCGGGTTCGTCGCGGGACTGGGCGGCGAAGGGCACCATGCTGCTGGGCGTCAAGGCGGTCATCGCCGAGTCGTACGAGCGGATCCACCGCTCGAACCTGATCGGCATGGGCGTGCTGCCGCTGCAGTTCCCCGCCGGCGAGAACGCCGACTCGCTCGGCCTGACCGGCACGGAGACGTTCTCCATCACCGGCGTGACCGCGCTGAACGACGGCGAGACGCCGCGTACGGTCAAGGTCAGCACCGACACGGGCGTCGAGTTCGACGCGGTGGTCCGGATCGACACCCCCGGTGAGGCGGACTACTACCGGCACGGCGGCATCCTGCAGTACGTGCTGCGCCGGATGATCAACAGCTGACGTACGACGGACGAGGGCCCCTCCCCGCGCTCGCGGGGAGGGGCCCTGCTCGTCGTCACGGCCGCGGCGGTCGCGCCCGGCGGCGGGCCGGGAACGGCCGGCTCAGTCCAGCGTGCGGCGGGCGTCCCGGGTCTTCATGGCGTGCTCCAGGAGGGTGATGAGCACCTCCTTGCTGGACTCCCGCCGGCGGGCGTCGCAGAGCAGCACCGGCACCCCGGGATCGAGGTTGAGCGCCGCCTGCACCTCGTCCAGCCGGTACTGCTTGGCGCCCTCGAAGCAGTTCACCGCCACCACGAAGGGTGTCCCCCGCCCCTCGAAGTAGTCGATGGAGGGGAAGCAGTCGGCCAGCCGGCGGGTGTCGGCGAGCACCACGGCGCCGATCGCGCCGAGCGCCAGCTCGTCCCAGACGAACCAGAAGCGGTCCTGCCCGGGCGTGCCGAAGAGGTAGAGCACCAGGTCGTCGCTGATCGTGATCCGACCGAAGTCCATGGCGACCGTCGTGGTGCTCTTGCTCTCCACCCCGGACAGGTCGTCGATGCCGACGCCGGACTCGGTCAGCACCTCCTCGGTCCGCAGCGGGCGCGTCTCGCTGACCGCACCGACCATGGTGGTCTTGCCGACGCCGAAGCCACCCGCGATCAGGATCTTGATCGCGGTCGGCAGTGGGGTCGCTCCGGCGGGCCGCTCAGAGTGCCCGTAGTCCATTGATTACCGCCTCGAAAACACTGTTGTCGGGAAGGCCGGCCGAGGTGCGCGGCTCGCGGACCTGGACCAGGTTGCGGGCCACCAGATCACCCAGTAGGACCCGGATGGCGCCCACCGGCAGGTCCAGGTGGGCGGCGATCTCGGCCACGGACTGCACACGCTGGCAGAGCCCCACGATTGCCAGGTGCTCCGGGCCGAGGCCGACTTCCGCGCTCACGTCCGCGCGGGTCGCCGTGACCAGCGAGATCAGATCGAAAGTGCCGGTGACCGGGCGGGCGCGGCCGCGCGTGACCGCGTACGGGCGCACCACCGGCCCGGCGTGGTCGTCCACCCACTGGTGCTCCGCGGACTCCCCCTGCACCGTCATGGCGACTACTTCTCGCCGGGCGGCTGTTCGGCCGTCCGGGTCGGCGACGCCACGTGCTTGCCGACGCGGGTGACCAGCATCGCCATCTCGTACGCGATGAGGCCGATGTCGGCGTCCTCGCTGGCCAGCACGGCGAGACAGGCGTTGCGCCCGGCCGCTGTGACGAAGAGGAACGAGGACTGCATCTCGATGATGGTCTGCTGCACCTGGCCGCCGCCGAACCGCTTGCCGGCGCCCCGGGCCAGGCTCTGGATGCCCGCCGCCATGGCGGCGAGGTGCTCTCCGTCGTCCCGGCTGAGCCCCTGCGAGGAGGCCATCAACAGGCCGTCCGTCGAGAGCGCGACCGCATGCTCGGCCTGCTTCACCCGGCCGACCAGATCATCCAGCAACCACGTCAGGTCGGCACTCGATGCCGTCTTCTGGGCCACTCGTCGTCCTCTTCTCCCACGGCTGGTTAGCCGTCTTCGTCTGGGTCTGACCGTTCCGTCGCGGGCGGACCTCCGCACCGTCGGCACAGGTCAGGTCGCTTGTTGCTCGTCGGTGTCCGGGGCGGGCCCGGGCTCCGGTGCGTCGTCGCCCATGAGGCGGGCGGCCTCCGTCCGGCCCCGGCGGGTTCCGCTCTGGTACGAGCTCATCATCCGGCGCACCTGCTCGGGCGGCCGCACGATCTCCTCGTCGTCGTCATCAGCGGCGGTCGCCGCCGGATCGTCACGCAGTTCGGGAACGATGCTGGCCTGCCGGACCCGCACCGGCAGCCCGGAGTCGGTCCGTGCCGGCTGGATCCGCGCCGGGAGCGGACCGCCCTCGGCGCCGGGTCCGCCGGTGCCCGTCGCGGGGGCGTCGGCCACGGGCCGCGGCACCGCCATCGGCAGGCCCGTCGGCACCGTCGGCCCGTCGAGCGCGGCCTGCGGCTCGGGGGTACGGCGGGTGCGGGTGGGCAGCCCGCCGTCGGCCGGGGGCACCGTGCGGGTACGCGTGGGCAGCGTCTCCCCGTCGACGGCCGTCTCGGCGTTCGCGGACGGGTCGGCGGGCGGCTCGGCGAGCGCCACCGGCGCGGCCGGCTGGGCGGCGACCGGGCCGGCCGGCGCGGGGGCGGTGACCGGCGTGTCCGAACCGCCGACCCCCGTGTCGGCGGGGCCTCCGGCGGCCACCTTCGCGGCGGGGGCGCCCGCGGCCCGGGCGGCGGCCGGGATGCCGCCGGAGGTGTCTGGGTCGTCGTCGGCGCTCGTCACCAGTTCGCTCGGGATGAGCACGACGGCGGTCGTGCCGCCGTACGCGGACTCCTTCAACTGCACCTTCACACCGTGGCGCTCGGTGAGCCGGCTCACCACGTACAGGCCGAGGCGGGAGGCGTTGGCGAGGTTCAGCTCGGACCGGTCGGTGATCCGGTGGTTGGCCGCCGCCAGGTCCTCGGGGCTCATGCCGAGGCCCCGGTCCTCGATCTCGATGGCGAACCCGTTCGCCACCATCTGGCCGCGCACCTCGACCGTGGTGTTCGGCGGCGAGAAGGACAGGCCGTTCTCGATGAGCTCGGCGAGCAGGTGGATGACGTCGCCGACCGCCCGGCCGGCGAGCGACACCCGCCCGATCGGCAGCACGTTGACCCGGGTGTAGTCCTCGACCTCGGCCACCGCGCCCCGGATGACGTCCACCATGGGCACGTTGCGCCGCCAGGCCCGGCCCGGGGTGGAGCCGGAGAGCACGATGAGGTTCTCCGCGTTGCGCCGCATCCGGGTGGCCAGGTGGTCGACCCGGAACAGGTCCTCCAGTTCCTCGGCGTCCTGCTCGCGCCGTTCCATGGCGTCGAGCAGGGTGAGCTGCCGGTGCACGAGCGCCTGGGTGCGCCGGGCCAGGCTGAGGAAGACCTCGCGGACGCTGCGGCGCAGTTCGGCCTGCTCGACGGCGGTGCGGATCGCCGTCTCCTGCACCACGTTGAAGGCCTTGCCGACCTGGCCGATCTCGTCGTGGCCGAACTCGAGCGGCGGCGCCTCCTTGGCCACGTCGACGTCGTCGCCGCGACCGAGTCGCTCCACGACGCTGGGCAGGCGTTCGTTGGCCAGCTGGAACGCCGCCTCGCGCAGCCGTTCCAGCTGCCGCAGCAGCGACCGGGCCGTGGTGATCGACACGATGATGGAGGCGACGACGGCGATGAGGCCGAGACCGGCGGCGAGCACCAGCCGCACGATCACCCCGATCGCCACGGGCATCGCGCGGGACACGACGTCCTCGCCGCCGGCGATGATGACGTCGCGCAGGTTCTGCATGGCCGGCGACACGGCGGCGTCCCAGTCGGCCGCCGACACCGGGGGCCGGCCCGGCACGTTGCGGGAGCGGACGATCTGGTCCTCCAGCGCGCGGAACCGCTGGAACTCGTCGCTCGCCACGAGGTTCTGGAAGCGCTCGCGGTCCGTGCGGGCCAGGTCCACGGCCGTCTGCTCGGTGGTGAACCGCTGCGCGCCGACGAGGTGGGCGAACTGGGCCTGCTCGGCCGCGGTGATCCGCCCGGCGGCGAGCGCGCCGGTCAGCAGGGCGTCCTCCTGGGACAGCAGCTCGCGCGCCCGGTTGAGGTCGATGAGGGCCGCCGTCTCCTGCGCGATCTGCGGGTCGTCCAGACCGCCGAGCGCGTCGAACACGCGGAAGATCGAGTCGATGACGCCGACGTACGCCGCCATGGTGGTCGCGCGGTCGATGTTCCGGGCGTCGACGCCGGCCCGCGTCTCGTTGAGCCGGTCCAGGTCGCCCAGGAGTTCGTCGATGCGCTGTTCGAGCTGGCTGCTCGCCGGCACCTCGGTGCGCCAGTCCCGTACCGACTCACGGAAGGTCGCCGCGTAGTCGTCGGTGCGACGCCGTTCCGCGGCCAACTGCTCGAGCTGCGCCGCGTCCGGCCCGCCGAGGTACGCCAGCGACAGCCGGCGTTCCTTCTGGAGCTGCACGAGCAGCGGATCGCTGGGCTCGAAGACCCGCGAGTTGAGCGTCTGCACGCCGAGCAGGTTGAACCCGTCCCGGACGGTGACCCACGCCGCGAAGGCCCAGAGGGCGACCAGCGACACGAGCAGGGCAATGACTTTTGTACGGAGATTCGTACTGCGGGAACCCATCACACCGTCCTGGCCGGATATCTGCTCATGTGTGCACTCATCGACTCCGGCGCACGCTAGCAGTGTCGGGTTGTTCACTCAAGCGGTCCTGATCATGGCACCGTCGACTATGGTCGCGTGCCGGTCAGCCGCCGCCGGCCTCCGGGCGTACGAGCCACCGGGCCGCCCGCACCGCTGCCTGCACGATCAGCGTGGGACGGTACAGATCCTTGTCGTGCCACAGCTCCGGCGCGCCGTCGTGATCGTCCACCTCGGACAGCCAGGCCGCGCCCCGGGCGACCGCCGCCGCACCGGGGCCGTCGCGGTGCCCCGCGGCGATCAGCGTCTGCACCGCGTACGCCGTCTCCTCGGCGCTGCCCGACCAGCGTCCCCAGGATCCGTCCGGCCGCTGCCCGGCGAGCACCCAGGACGCGGCGCGGTCGACCGCCCGCCGCGCCGCGTCGGCACTCCCGTACCCGGTCAGGGCCAGCACGGCGCAGCAGGTCGCGTAGTACGGGGAGGCGTGCCAGCGGTCGGACCAGCGCCCGTCCGGTTCCTGCTGGTCGAGGAGCCACCGGGTGACGCGGTCCACCGCGGACGCGAGCCACGGGGCGGCCGGCCCGCCGTACGGCAGCAGGTGCCCGAGCGCGTCGAGCACGTGCGCGTTGGTGGTGACCGACGCCCCGTCCTCCCCCGGCCAGGTGCAGAAGTGCTCCCCGGTGTCGTACGCCCGCAGCACCGTCGGGTCGACGGGCTGGCCCAGCCGGGCGAGGGCGTACACGGTGACGGATGTCGTGTCGGCGTCCGCCGGCAGGCCGGGACCGGTCGGTGTGCCGGTGGGCCCGAGGGCGTCCCGCAGCTCGGTGGTGAGGACGTCGGGCACCCGCACCGGGACGCCGGCCCGGCAGAGCGTGCCGAGGACCCACGACCGCTCGAACACGGTGATCGGACTGGCGCAGGGCACCGGCCCGCCGTACTGCCGGACGAGGTCCTCCAGGTAGGCCCGGGCCGGGTGCGCCGGGCCGGGATCGGGGCCGAGCCAGGCGGCCGTCGCGGCCGGTGACGCGCCCACGGTGCCGGGGCCGACGGGGCCGACGCCCACGGCCCGGCGGGCGGCCGGGCCGACCACCTCCAGCGCGTGCGCGAGCTTCTCCGGCAGCGGACGGCCGGCGGCGAGCAGCATCCGGACCCGGTCCAGCCGGCCGCCGTCCAGGCCGACGGGCAGCGGTGGCCGGGGCGCGGCGTCCCAGTCGCCGAGGTCCGGCCGCTCCCGCAGCGCGTCGAGGTGCCCGGCGATCAGGTCGGTCAGCGCGGGCACGATGAGGTCGGTCGCCGGCAGGTCCGGTGGCGGCGGCGCCCCCGGCCCGGTCAGCGTGTCGTGGAGCGCACGGAGGCCGCGGTGGGCGACCTGGCCGAGCCGCTCCCGCGCGAAACCGCCGTCACCGCGGCGCAGCACGGCGAGCAGCGCCTCGGTGGCGCTGAGCGTGGGCACCAGGGCGTAGCCGTCCGGCGCGCCCCACGCCCCGTCGGGTCGCTGCGTCCGTACGAGCCACGCGATCCGCTCGCCGTGGCCGGTGAGCCAGGGCGCCAGGCTGACCAGCCGGCCCGTCTCGTACACCGACGGGGAGGACCGTCCGGCCGGCTCGGCCAGCATCGCGGCGACCAGGTCGCCGCCCGGGTCGCGCGCCGACCGTTCGGCCAGCGCGGCGCCCGCCCCGCCGGTCGACGCCGCGCCCGCCCCGCCGGCCGGCGCGGGACGCTCCGGCGCGGTCTGCTCCCACGGCCGGCCGCTCACCGCGCCCCCCAGAAGTCCGTCGAGCCGTAGAAGCCACTGGTGTAGCCGAGTTGCCGGGTCAGGTAGTCCGCCTCGCGGGGGAACCGGCCGGCCAGGTCGGCGAGCGTCTCGCGGCACCGGGCGGTCAGCGCGGCGGCCCGTCGCGCCACCTCGTCGGCGTCGCCCACCAGGGTGATCGCGTTGAGGTCGCCCCATTCCCGGTCCCGGTCGTGGGTCGCGAGGTCGTTGACGAGCCGCAGCACCCGCTGCACCTCGTCGCTGGCGGCGACGAGTTCCGGAAGCCGATCGTGCACGCCGGCGTCGCCGGTACGGATCCAGTGCGCGACGTTGACCACCGTGCAGGCGAGGTTGTCGGCGTTGTCGAGGTACTCCTCGTAGCTCGGCGGCCGGCCGCCCGCCGTGGCCTCGCGCCAGTCCCACTCCCGGGCCATCGCGGCCAGCGTGCGGGCGACCTCCTCCCGCCACACGCCCCGCGCCCGCGCGTAGCCCGGCGTCCGGGCCAGTTCGTCGCGCAGCTCGGCGAGGAACCGTCCGAGCGCGTCCTCCGCCCCGGGCGCGGCGCCGTCGACCACGGCGAGCGTGTCGGCCACGACACGGTCGACGTCCTCACGGGACTTGGCGAGGTAGTCCACCTGCCAGTCCACGGCGAAGCCCCACAGCACCGCCCGGTTGGCGAACCGCAGCTCGTCCACCGTGCACGTCGGAGCGCTGAAGGCCATCGCGAGCGCGATGCTGCTGAACAGGGCCGGGTCGAACGGCCGGGCGGAGAAGAGGTCGGGGTGGGCGGCGGCCGCCCGTTGCAGGTCGCGCTGCCCCTTCGCGGCGAGCGCGCAGATCCTGCCCTGTTCGGCGGCGAGGTCCAGCTCGTCGCCCGGTCGCTGGGTCCGCGTCATGCTCAGGCCGCGTCCGCCGTGTGCACGAGCGTCAGCTCCACCCGCGTCCGCGGCCGCAGCGCGGCGGCGAGACGCAGGCCCGGTACGCCGGAGCGGCGCAGCCGGAACCGGTAGCGGCTCAGCATCGTGGCCAGGATGAGCTGCGCCTCCAGGTAGAACAGGTACATGCCGAGGCACTGGTGCGGGCCGCCGCCGAAGGGGAAGTGGGCGTAGCGGTGCCGGGCGCGGACCCGCTCGGGGACGAACCGGTCGGGGTCGAACTCGTCCGGCCGGTCCCAGAACGCCGCCATCCGCTGGGTGATCAGCGGGCTCGCGACCATCGTGGCGCCGGCCTCCACCTCCACGCCGTCGATGACGTCGTCGGCCACCGCGCGCCGCGGGATGATCCAGCCGATCGGGTAGAGCCGTAGCAGCTCGTCGAGGACCATCCGGGTGTACGGCAGCTGGGTGAGGTGCTCGCGCCGGACCGGCCCGTCGCCCACCACCCGGGCGATCTCCTCGTACAGCCGCTCGGCGACGTCCGGGCGCTCGTCAAGGTGCGGCCACAGCCAGGTGAGCACGTTGATCGTGGTCTCGGTGGTGGCCGCGAACATCGCCACGGTGTCGTTGCGCACCTGCTGTTCGCTGAGCTGCCGCCCGTCCTCCGTACGCGCCCGCCAGAGCGTGGAGATGACGTCGTCGCCCTCGTCGGCGGTCGCCTTGGACGCGCGGACGATCGGCAGCAGCACGTCGTCGACGATCTGCTTCGCGCGACGGAACGGCCGGTCGCCGGGCATCGGCAGCGACAGCGGCGCGAACGGCACGACGATCCGGGGGATGACGGCGGTCGCGATGACGTCCTGCGCGTCGACGACCCGCATGGCGTCCGGCACCGAGATCTTGTCGCCGAAGAGCACCTTCATGATGGCCCGGCAGACGATGCGGGACTGCTCGACTCCGATGTCGACCATCCGGCCGTCGCGCGACGGCGCGTCGAGCTCGTCGACGGCCTCCCGGATGGCCTCGGCCATGCCGTCGACGAGCGCCTCGATGCGCTTGGCCGTGAACATCGGCTGGAGCGTGCGGCGGCTGGCCGACCAGATCTGCCCCTCGCCGAGGATGCCCTCGCCGAACAGCCGCTTCACCGGACGCCAGAACAGCCCGTCGCCGGCACGCTCGTAGTTGTCGGCCCGCTCGCGGAGCACGTGCTGGACGTGGCGCGGGTGGGTGACGAGGTACGGCCGGAACGAGCCCACGTTGATCCGGACGAGTTCCCCGCCGGTCCGGTTGCCGAGGGCGATGAGGGCACGCGCCGGGTCACGGAGGAGGCTCGGCACCACCTGGTGCAGCGGGATGGTGCGCGCTCGTCGGGTGGCGGACTGCCCGATGTGTGGCGAATGCACCTGCGCCGAACCCCCTTGTTGCGACTGTGCGTCGTGGAACGACTATGTGGAGTCAGGACTCGACCGAGCATGCCATTGCCGAGTCAAACTTCTCTAGTCGCGTCCGGAGAAAATTTCACGGCGCGCAGGTGCGCCGCTGGTAAGGCTCGTGCGCGGGAGTGGCCCGTTTCGCACATCCGCGCGCTTCTCCCGGCCGGCGCCCCCTCCCACCGCCCGGCCGGCGTGACGATCGGCACACCCGCGACCGCCGCGGCCCGGAGCGGCCCGGGAGGGTGAGGGAACGCGCGCAGGGCCGAACGCCCTGTGACAGGCTCTTGGTCATGGACGACAAGACGATCCTGAACCGGATCACCGAGATGGTCGACGAGGAGCACCGGCTGCGCGCGGAGGCGCAGGCCGGCCACACGGGCACCGACGAGGCGACCCGCGACCGGCTGCGGGAGCTGGAGGAGTCCCTCGACCAGTGCTGGGACCTGCTCCGCCGGCGCCGCGCCGCCCGGAGCACCCACGGCGACCCGGACGCCCAGGGCGTACGCCCCAAGCCCGAGGTCGAGCGCTACCTCCAGTGACCGGCGTGGGGCGGACCGGGTCCGGCGGCGCCGCGCCGGCACCGCCGGACCCGGTCGCGCAGGCCCGGCCCCGCGGCGCCCGGCCCGCCCCGTTTCGCGGGCGCCCGCCCGGTTCGGCGGACGCCCGCCCCGTTCAGCGGATTCCCGCCTCGCGCAACAGGTCCTCGGTGAGCGTGGTCGGGTCCACCACGTCGGCCGGCAGGCCCCGGGCCGCGAACCAGGTGGCGACCACCCGGACGTCCCGGGCCAGGAACTCGGGGCCCTGGGGATTGCCCACCACGTCGACCACCTGCGGCAGGTCGATCATGACGAGCCGGTCGTGGTGCACCAGCAGGTTGTACGGCGAGAGGTCACCGTGGGCGTACCCGGCCCGCGCGAGCACCACCAGCGCGTCCACCAGCTGCTCCCAGAGATCGCGCAGTCCCGCCGCGTCCGGCCGGAGCTGGGCCAGCCGGGGCGCGGCCGTCCCCTCGTCCGGGTCGCCGAGGAACTCCAGCATCAGTTCCGTGCCGCGCAGCTGCACCGGGTAGGGCACGGCGATCCTGCCGTGCGCCGCGCCGATCTCCCAGAGCCGTGCCAGCGCCGTGAACTCGGCCGCCGCCCACTGCCCGGCGATGAGCTGCCGGCCGAAGGCGGTCCGGCCGGCCATCGCCCGATTCTCCCGGGATCGGCGGACCCGCCGCCCCTCCAGGTAGCCGGCGTCGCGGTGGAACAGCCGGTGGTCGGCGTCCCGGTACCGTTTGGCGGCCAGCAGGCAGGAGCGGTCGGTGCCGGGCACCGCCCGGCGGACCAGGTGGACGTCCGCCTCCTTGCCCGTCTTCAGCACACCGAGGTCGGTGTCCTTCGCGGCCAGCTCGGTGACCACCCAGGCCGGGTGCGGCTCCGGGCCGTGCACGGCGTCGTCCCAGGACGACCAGCGCTCGCCGGTGTCCGGGTCCGGTGCGTCGTCCGGGTCGGCGACGACCGGCTCGGGTCGCCGGCCGTGCCTCAGAAACTGCGGTTCGTCGTCGTCGAAGCGGCGCCTGCCGCGGGTCCGGCGCCCCTGCGCCGGAAAGTCGTGTTCGCGCACTGCGGTGGTTGTCCCTTGATCGAGGCGGATGGAGGCCGGTGAAGACGACCCGAGATGACGGCCATGACCGACCCCCTCTCCTCGACGGGCGTACGCCCGTGTGCACGATGCGCGCTCCATGCTCACCGGCGCCCCGCGACCGGTCAATCGAATTTGCGTGACCCGGCCGGGCCGCGACCGCCGCGGTCAGCCGGCCAGGACGGTGGCGACCGCGGCGATCAGCCCGTCCGCGACCCGGGTCGGGCGGAACCGGCCGTCCGACCAGGTCCTCCCCCGGTGCAGCCAGACGCTGGGCAGGCCGACGGCCGCCGCGCCGCCGATGTCGGCCTCCGGGCTGTCGCCGACCACCCACGCCCCGCGCAGCCGCATCCGCACCCGCTGCGCCGCCATGGCGAAGATGCGCGGGTTGGGCTTGCTGACCCCGGCCTCCTCGGAGATGACCCAGTCCGCGACGTACCGGTCGAGCCCGGTGTTACGGATCTTGGCTTCCTCCTGCCGTACCGCCCCGTTGGTGACCACCACCGGCACCCAGCCGGCGTCGTCGGCGATCCGCAGCGCACAGGCCACCAGCGGGTCGAGGCGGGTGTGCGTCACCACCCCGTCGTGCAGTTCCTCCACGAGGTCGATCGACGGGATGCGCAGGGCGTACCGGTCCCGGATCGCGTCGGCCACGTCCCACCGGTCGGTCAGCCCGTCGGCGTCGATGGACAACAGCCAGTCGATGTCGCTTCGGGGCGCGCCGATGCCGTCGAGGAAGCGCTGCCCCCAGGCGCGGAACGCCCCGGCTCGGTCGAGCAGGGTGTTGTCCAGGTCCAGGAGGAGCAGTGGCACTCGGGCACCCTACGGGAACCAGCGCCTCCGCCGACAGATCCGTTACGTGAACTCCTCAGCCGACCAGCGAGAGCCGGTCGGAACCCTGGTCGGGCAGGCGGTCGGCGAGCATCGAGTGCGCCGCCCGGGTGGCCGCGAGCTGGGCCGGGTCGAGCGTCGCGACCAGGACGTCCTCGCCGGCGTCCGCGCCGCGGGCCAGCGGGCGCCCCTCCGGGTCGTAGACGGCCGCCCCGCCGTTAAAGCGCCAGGGGTCGGCGCCGCCCACGGCGTTGGCGAAGACCACGTACATGGTGTTGTCGAGGGCCCGGGCCGCGTAGTAGAGGTCGCGGCGGTGCTCCGAGCCGGCCAGGTAGCCGCTCGGGCAGAGGTAACCGTGCGCGCCGTCGGCGGCGGCGGCCCGGCCGTGCTCGGGGAAGCAGCCGTCGTAGCAGATGCCGAGCCCCAGCCGCCAGCCGTCGACGAGCAGGGTGGCACCCCGGGACCCGGGACTGAAGAGTTCCCGCTCGTCGCCCCACAGCTGCTGCTTGTCGTAGCCCACCCGCACGGCCCCACCGCGGTCCACGACGAGGGAGGAGATGGTGCGCCGCCCGTCGGGGTGGCGCACAGCGGCGCCGACCACCACGGTGACTCCGCCGGCGGCGGCCGCCTCGCACAGCGGCGCCAGGCGCGGATCCGTCACCGTACGCTCGCCGGTGGTCGCCACGTCGGTGCCGGCGGGGTCCGCCGAGAGCGTCGGCGGGTGGTACGCGGGCAGGAAGAGCTCCGGGAGTACGGCCACCCGGGCGCCCCGCTCGGCGGCCCGGGTGACGAGCCGGGCGGCGGTGGCGGCGTTGCCGGCGACGTCCCCGGGCACCGGCTCGGCCTGCACGGCGGCCACGGTCAGCGGGGCGGGAGGGAGGGCGGCGGGGGGTGGCGTCACGCGGCCGATGGTAGACCGGGGCCGGTACGACCTCCAGATCCCAAGCCGTACGTACGGTTTGCGTTACCCGGGGTCACCTGGGACGATCGACGCGTGCCCAGAGTAAGCCAGGACCAGCTCGACGCGCGGCGGCAGGAGATCCTCGCCGCGTCGCGGGCGTGTTTCGCCCGGCACGGTTACGAGGGCGCCACCGTGCGCCGGCTCGAGGAGGCCACCGGGCTGTCCCGCGGAGCCATCTTCCACCACTTCCGCGACAAGGACTCGCTCTTCCTCGCCGTGGCCGAGGACGACGCCGCGGCGATGGTCGAGACGGTGGCCCGCAACGGCCTCGTCCAGGTGATGCGGGACCTGCTGGCCGGGGCGATGTCCCCGGACACGACCGGGTGGTTGGGCACCCAGCTGGAGGTGTCCCGTCGACTGCGGACCGACCCGGCGTTCGCCCGGCGGTGGGCCCAGCGGTCCGCGGCGATCGCCGAGGCGACCCGCGACCGGCTGGCCCGCCAGCGCGAGGCCGGTGTCCTGCGCGAGGACGTCCCCATCGACGTGCTGGCCCAGTTCCTCGAACTCGCCTACGACGGCCTGGTGCTGCATCTCGCGATGGGACGCCCGGCCGGTGACCTCGGCCCGGTGCTCGATCTCGTCGAGGAGGCGGTCCGCCGCCGCTAGCCGGCCGCCGGACGCGGTGCGCCGGCGATGGCGATGGTGCTCCACAATGGGGCGGCCGACCCTCCGGTGACAGGAGCAGCCGATGACCGACCTCGCCGCCCCGGGCGACACCTGGGGCATCCCCGGTCCGACCTTCCTCCGGTTCTACCTCGCCGCGGCCGCGCTCGTCGTGGTCGTCTCGGTGATCCACCGCGTACGGCTGCTCGCCGGCCCCGGCGACGCCGGCACCCTGACGCTCGGCCCACAGCAGGTGGCGTTCCTCAACGGCGGTCCCGGCCTCGCCGTGCACGCCACCGTCGGTGGCCTGCGCAGCACGGGTGCCATCGGGGTCGGACCGGACCGCCGGCTCATGACGACGGGGGCACTGCCCGCGGGGACGACCCCGCTGGACCAGGCGGTGTTCCGTGCGGCCGGCAAGCGGGCCCGGGTGCGGGACCTGCCCCGGGACCAGTGGGTGAGCCGGGCGCTCACCGACCTGCGCGAGGGCCTCGAACAGCGCGGGCTGCTCCTCACGGCCGTCCAGCGGACCGCCGCGCGGCGGGGCGCGTTCTTCCTGATCTCGCTGCTGATCATCGGCGGGATGCGGGCCGTCGCCGGGCTCACCAACGGGCGACCCACCGGCTACCTCATGCTCAGCCTGGCGGCGATCTTCGTGTTCCTCCTGGTGCTGGGCCGGGTGCCGCACCTGACCCGCGCCGGCCGGCGGGCGCTGCGCGAGACGCGGCGGCAGCACGTCCACCTCGCGCCGTCGTCGTCCCCGGCGTACGCGACGTACGGCGCGGCCGGCGCCGCCATGGGCGTGGCGCTGTTCGGCACCGCCTCGCTCTGGGCCCTCGATCCCGGCTTCGCCGAGCAGGCCGAGATCCAGCGGCAGGCGATCTCCGGCGCCGGTGGCTACAGCGGCACGAGCGGAGGTGGCTCGTGCGGCGGCGGCAGTTCGTGCGGAGGCGGCAGCTCCTGCGGCGGAGGTGGCTGCGGCGGGGGCGGGTGCGGCGGATGACCGGCCCGACGGGCGTCGGCATCGGCTGGCGCCCCGAGATCGCCGGCTTCGTCGCCGAGCTACCCGGGCTGCGGTTCGTCGAGGTGGTGGCGGAGTCTGTGGCGGCCTCCGGGCCGCTGCCGCCCGGGCTCGCCGACCTGCGCGGTCGCGGGGTGACCGTCGTGCCCCACGGCGTACGGCTCTCCCTCGGCGGGGCGGAGCCCGTCGACCCGGCCCGGGTCGCGCACCTCGCCGCGGTGGCCGAGCTGGTCGCCGCGCCGCTGGTGAGCGAGCACATCGCGTTCGTCCGCGCCGGCGGGCTGGAGGCCGGTCACCTGCTGCCGTTGCCGCGCAGCCGGGCCGCCGTGGACGCCGTCTGCGTCAACGTGGCCCGCGCGCAGGCGGAGATCCCGGTGCCGATCGCGCTGGAGCCGATCGCCGCGCTCTTCGACTGGCCCGACGACGAGCTGGACGAGGCCGCGTTCCTCACCGAGATCCTCGACCGGACCGGGGCGCTGCTGCTGCTCGACATCGCCAACGTCTACGCCAACGCGCGCAACCGGGGCGCCGACCCGCTCGACCTGCTCGACCGGCTGCCGCTGGAGCGGGTCGGCTACGTGCACGTGGCCGGCGGCGCCGAGCACGGCGGCTTCTACCACGACACGCACACCGATCCGGTTCCGCCGGCCGTGCTGGAGCTGGTCAAGGAACTCTGCGCCCGTCGGCGACCGCCCGCGCTGCTGCTCGAACGCGACGGCGCCTACCCGCCCGCGTCCGTGCTCCGCGCCGAACTCGACGCGCTCGCCGCGGCGTCCGGCTTCCCGGTGGTCACGTGACGGTGGGACCGGCGGCGGACGGAGGCCGCGTGGACGACCTGGCGGCGCGGCAGCCGGCGCGGGGCGACGACCTGGCCGCGCCACAGGCGGAGCGGGCGGACGACCTGGCGGTGCGGCAGCCGGCGCGGGGCGACGACCTGGCCGCGCCACAGGCGGAGCGGGCGGACGACCTCGCCGCGCGGCAGGCGGAGCGCGTGGACGACCTCGCCGCGCGGCAGGCGGAGCTGGTGGCCGCCCTGGTCGCCGGCGGGCCGGTGCCGCCCGGGTTCGCTCCGGCGCCGCTGGCCGCGGCCCGCACCGCCCTGCTGCGCAAGCGGGCCGGCGAGGTGGCCCGGCACTGGCCCCTCCTGGCGGCCTCCTTGGGGGCCGGCTGGACGGCGACGTTCGCCGGTTGGGCGGCCGGGCGGCCGACCCAGGGGTCGCTGCGCGACGGCTGGGACCTGGCCCGCGCGCTGCGCGATCGGGGCACGCTGCCACCGCTCGGCGCCGAGGAGCTCGCGTTGCGGGAGGCGGGCGCCCGCTACGACGGCCGGCGGCCGCCCCGCCCGCGCCGGTTGCCGTCGCTCGGCCGCGCGGGAGGTGCCGTCGCGGTCCAGGTCGCCGGGCGGGTGCGCCTCCTCCGCCCCGCCCGCCGCGCCGCGTAGGTCACCGCGGCTGGCCCTGGTCGACCGGCGTACGGCAGGATCGGCGGCATGGATCTCGGACTCACCGAACGGGTGTACGTGCTGACCGGCGCCTCCAAGGGCCTCGGGTACGCGACGGCCGAGTATCTGGTCGCCGACGGCGCGCGCGTGGTGCTGTCGGCGCGGGACGCCGACGCGGTCGCCGACGCGGCGCAGCGCCTCGGCGGCCCGGAGCGCGCGGTGGGTGTCGCCGCCGACCTCGGCGACCCGACGACTCCCGAGCGCCTGGTCGCCGCGGCCCGCGAGCACTTCGGCCGGCTCGACGGTGCGCTGATCTCGGTGGGCGGGCCGCCGCCGGGCACGGTCGCGTCGGTCACCGACGAGCAGTGGCGGGCCTCGTTCGAGACGGTCTTCCTCGGGGCCGTACGCGCCCTGCGCGCGGTCGCCGCCTCCCTCACCGACGGCGGGGCGATCGGGCTGGTCCTCTCCACCTCCGCCCGGAGCCCGGTGCCCGGGCTGGGCATCTCCAACGGGCTGCGGCCCGGCCTGGTGGGAGCCGCGAAGGACGTGGCCGACGAGTACGGGCCGCGCGGCGTACGGGTCGTCGGGCTCCTCCCCGGCCGCATCCTCACCGACCGCAACCGGGAGCTGCTGGCCGCCGCCGGTGACCCGGGCCTGGCCCTCACCGAGATCGAAGCGGGCATCCCCCTGCGCCGCATCGGCGACCCCGCCGAGTTCGGCCGCGTCGCCGCGTTCGTCCTCTCCCCCGCCGCCAGCTACCTCACCGGGATCACCATTCCCGTCGACGGCGGCGCGCTGCGTACGCTGTGACCCCCGATCCGTCCGGCGGACGCCGGCCCGACCGGTCCCGCCCCGGCACACCGGCCCCGGGCGCGCGGCGGCCCGGTTCCACACCGGCCGGCGACCACCGTCCCGCGACCAGCCCCGCCGGCCGCTATCCCCGGCCCACCCGGGAGGAACTCGCGGCGGCGGCCGACCGCACCCTCCCCGACGTCATCGCGCCGGGCCTGGACGTGCTGTTCGTCGGGATCAACCCCGGACTCTGGTCGGCCGCCACGGGCTGGCACTTCGCGCGGCCCGGCAACCGGTTCTGGCCGGCGCTGCACCGGGGCGGGTTCACCCCTCGGCTGCTGCACCCGAGCGAGCAGGACACGCTGCCCGGGTACGGGATCGGCATCACCAACATGGTGGCCCGGGCCAGCGCCCGCGCCGACGAGCTGACCGCCGCCGAACTGGTCGAGGGCGCGCAGATCCTCCGGGACAAGGTGGCGCGGTACCGGCCCCGCTGGGTGGCGGTGGTCGGGGTGACCGCGTACCGCATCGGCTTCGCGCGGCCGAAGGCCACGTTCGGCGCCCAGCCGGAACGCCTCGCCGACGCCCGGCTGTGGGTGCTGCCCAACCCGAGCGGCCTGAACGCCCACTTCACGCCCGAGACCCTGGGCGCGGCCTTCGCCGAGCTGCGCCAGGCGTCGACCGTGCTCTGAGCCGCCCCGGCCGGGGGTCAGTTCGCGGCGGCCGGCGGCAGCGCCTCGTCGGGCACGTACGTGCCCAGCGGCATGACGACGGGCTCCGGGCCGGTCGCGTCCACGTACGGCGTGGGCGAGTCGGCGACTGCGAACTGCGTGCGGTAGAGCTCGGCGTAGAGGCCGCCGACGGCCACCAGTTCCTCGTGCCGCCCCCGCTCGACGATCCGTCCGCCGTCGAGGACGAGGATCTGGTCGGCGTCGCGGACCGTCGAGAGCCGGTGCGCGATGACCAGCGCCGTACGCCCGGCCAGCGCCACCGACAGCGCCCGCTGCACGGCGGCCTCGCTCTCCGAGTCGAGGTGGGCCGTCGCCTCGTCGAGGATGACGATCGAGGGCGCCTTGAGCAGCAGCCGTGCGATGGCGATGCGCTGCTTCTCGCCGCCGGAGAAGCGGTAGCCGCGCTCGCCGACCGTGGTGTCCAGCCCGTCGGGCAGGGACCGGATCAGGTCGGCGACCTGCGCGCCGGCCAGCGCCGCCCAGAGTTCGTCGTCGGTGGCGTCCGGCTTCGCGTACCGCAGGTTCTCGCGGATCGTCTCGTGGAACAGGTGCGAGTCCTGGGTGACCACGCCGATCTCGTCGCGCAGCGAGGCCAGGGTGGCGTCCCGCACGTCGACGCCGCCGACCAGCACCTGGCCGTCGGTGACGTCGTAGACGCGCGGGATCAGCATGGACAGCGTCGACTTGCCGGCACCGGACGGGCCCACGAGGGCCACCATCTGCCCCGGCTCGACGGTGAAGGAGACGCCGCGCAGCACCGGCTCGTTGACCGTACGGTCGAGCGTGGCCACCTCCTCCAGCGACGCGAGCGAGATCTCCGCGGCGCTCGGGTAGCGGAACCGCACGTCGCGGAACTCGACGCGGCCGTTGCCCCGCGGCACCGGCACGGCATCGGGCTTCTCCTCGATCGCCGGGCGCAGGTCGAGCACCTCGAAGACCCGGTCGAAGGAGACCAGCGCGCTCATCACGTCGACACGGACGTTGGAGAGGGCGGTCAGCGGGCCGTACAGCCGGGTGAGCAGCAGCGCGAGCGTCACGACGGTGCCGGCGCTGACGTGGCCGCCGACGGCGAGCCAGCCGCCCAGCCCGTACGTGAGGGCCTGCGCGAGCGAGGCGACGAGCAGCATGGCCACGAAGAACGTCCGCGAGTACATGGCGGACTGGATGCCGATGTCGCGCACCCGCTCGGCCCGCACGGCGAACCGGCGCGCCTCCGCCTCCGGCTGGCCGAACAGCTTGACCAGCAGGGCGCCGGCCACGCCGAACCGCTCGGTCATGGTGGCGTTCATCTTGGCGTCCAGGTTGTACGCCTCGCGGGTGATGTCGGCGAGGCGGCGGCCGACGCGCCGGGCCGGGATGATGAAGAGCGGCAGCAGCACGAGCGACAGGGCCGTGATCTGCCAGGAGAGGGTGAACATGACGCCGGCGGTCAGCACGAGCTGGATGACGTTGCTGACCACGCCGGAGAGCGTCGAGGTGAAGGCCCGCTGGGCGCCGAGCACGTCGTTGTTGAGGCGGCTCACCAGGGCGCCGGTCTGGGTCCGGGTGAAGAACTGCAACGGCATGCGCTGCACGTGGTCGTAGACCCGTGTGCGCAGGTCGAGGATGATGCCCTCGCCGATGCGCGCCGAGTACCACCGTTGCGCGAGGGAGAGCAGCGCGTCGGCGATCGCGAGGCCGGCGATGACCAGCGCCAGACGGACCACCAGCGAACCGGCTTCGGACCCGCCCCGGTTGATCGCGTTGATCACGTCACCGGCGAGCACCGGCGTCGCCACCCCGATGATCGCGGCCAGCACGACGGTGACGAGGAAGACGACGATGTCTCGCCGGTAGGGCCGGGCGAACGCCACGATCCGCCGCGCCACCCCGCGCCGGAGCCGGTGCGCGGAGACCTCGTCCTCGTTGCGCATCGACCGGAGCATGCTCCAGCCGGCCACGCCGCCCATCGGGTTGGACACGCTCACCTCCGGGATCGTCGGGTCGACCACACCGTCGGGTCAATTCTCCCGACGAGTGTGACAACCTCGCTCGTAACCCGAATCTTCCCGGACGGTCCTTACTATTCTCCCCGCCCGGCGAGGTCCCGCAGGCGGCGGGTCTGCGCCTCGCGTTCCGCCCGCTGCTGCTCGGCGTGGCTGCGGGCGGCGGCGCCGGCGAGCAGCGCCTTGATCTCCACGACCGCGTCCCGGTTGTTGGCCAGCAGGCCGGCGGTCAGGTCGGCCACCGCCCCGTCGAGGTCAGCCGGCGGTACGACGAGCGTGGCGAGCCCGATCCGGTCCGCCTCGGCGGCGTCCATCCGGCGGCCGGTGGCGCAGATCTCCAGCGCCCGGGAGTAGCCGACCAGCTCGACCAGGCGCTTGGTGCCGGCGAGGTCCGGCACGAGACCGAGGGTCACCTCGGCCATCGAGAGCTTCGCGTCCTGCGCGAGCACCCGCAGGTCGCAGGCGAGGGCGAGCTGGAAGCCAGCCCCGATGGCGTGGCCCTGCACGGCCGCCACGGAGATGATGTCCGGGCGGTGCAGCCAGGTGAAGGCGGCCTGGAACTCGGCGATCCGGTCGGCGCACTCCTGCTCGGGCAGGCCGGCGAGCTCGACGAAGGAACCCGGCCCGGACGCGCCGGCGACCGACAGGTCGAGGCCGGCGGAGAACGCGCGGCCCTCACCGCGCACGACCACGACGCGGACGTCGCCCGGAAGCTCCCGGGAGAAGTCGATCATCGCGCGCCACATGGCCGGAGTCTGGGCGTTGAGCACGTCGGGCCGGCACAACGTGACCGTCGCGACCGGCCCGTCGCAGTCCAGCCGTACTCCGGTCGCCTCGGCGGTCACCGGGCGGCCCGAAGGACGGCGCGGATGAACGAGCGGGACGATGATCCGGCCTGCGCGCCGCGATGCGGCACCGCGGACCGAACGAACGTCGTCGCGGGGTACGTCACGCCTTCTTGCGACGCCGGGCGCCGCCGCGCTGGCGCAGCTGCACGCCGGACTCGGTGAGCACTCGGTGGATGAAGCCGTAGGAACGGCCGGTCGAGGCCGCGAGGGCGCGGATGCTCTCCCCCGAGGTGTACCGCTTTACCAGGTCCTTGGCGAGCGTCTGACGCTCGGCTCCGACGATCCGGCGACCCTTCTCAGTGCTGGTGGCTGTGCCGGTGGCTGCCATGCTGTGTCCTCACGTCCCAGACTGTGCGGTTCGGATACGGTCCCACCTATTAGACCGCCTCGAACGATCATGCGCCAGATATCAACTATTCGCCAACCGACACGCTATGCGATGTCAGCTTCCCGATAGGGTGACGCCCTTGCGGAAGCCGGGTCCCTCCCACCGCCGCGCGTAGCGGCGGGCCGACCCGCTGCCGGCGGCTCCGGGTGCCCGATCGAGCCGGCTCGGGCCGTAGTCTGCCGAGCGTGATCGACATGCTCGGCAACGCGGGCGCCGCCGCCGTGGTCTTCGCGGCCACCGACATCGACGACATCGTCATCCTGACCCTGTTCTTCGTGGCCGCGCGCACCACCGGCCGGCCGCGACGCCGGCAGATCGTCGCCGGGCAGTACCTGGGCATCGGCGTGCTGGCGGTGGCGAGCGCCGTCGTCGCGGCCGGGCTGCTGGTCGTACCGGAGCCCTGGACGGGGCTGCTCGGCCTGCTGCCGATCGCGCTCGGCGTCCGCGCGCTGCTCCACCGCGACGACGAGGAGCCACCGGCCGTGGCGACCGGCGCGCTCGGGGTGGCCGGGGTGACCATCGCCAACGGCGCCGACAACGTGGCCGTGTACGTGCCGGTGTTCCGCGCCCTCGGCCCCGCCGACAGCGCCGTCTACCTGCTGGTGTTCGTGGTGCTCGTCGCGCTCTGGTGCGCCGCGGGCGCCTGGCTCGGCGGGCACCCCCGGGTGGTCCGCCTCGTGGAGCGGGCCGGGCACTGGCTCGTCCCGGCCCTCTTCGTGGCGATCGGCGTGGTCATCCTGGCCACCTCCGGCGTCCTGTCCCACCTGCCAACCCTGATCCCGTAAGTCCCCGCCCCGCCCCGGCGCCCGTCCCGCCCGTTACCTTTTTGATCGTCCCCAGCCGGGGACTGCTCGGTCGCCCGGCCCGGTATGACTTACTGCCCCTGTCGTACGGATGATCCGGGGGGTGTTGTCGCCGGGTCGGGTGGCGTCGACGGACCGCTGATAGGGACACGGCCACCTGCGGTATTGGGGTAGGTCTCTTCGTAACGTGGCTGCCGGCAGTCGACGCCAGATCGGCGACCGGGCTGGCCGACGACGTCGCGGGGAGGCGATGCGGTGCACGGCGACTACCAGGTGTTTCTTGGTCTGGATGTTGGCAAGGACGGGCACCACGCCGTCGCCCTGAACCGCGAGGGCAAGCGGCTGCACGACGCGGCGCTGGTCAATACCGAGGCCAAGCTGCGGCAGGTGTTCGACAAGCTCGCCCGGCACGGGCGAGTGCTGGTCGTGGTCGACCAGCCCGCCTCGATCGGGGCGCTACCGGTCGCGGTCGCCCGTGCCTGCGGCCACCAGGTCGCCTATCTGCCTGGGCTGGCGATGCGCCGCATCGCCGACCTGCATCCCGGCGCCGCGAAGACCGACGCCCGCGACGCCTACGTCATCGCTGATGCCGCCCGCAGCCTGCCGCACACGCTGCGCCGTGTTGACGTCGGCGACGACGCCCTGGCCGAGCTTGAGGTCCTGGTCGGCTTCGACGACGACCTGGCCGGCGAGGCCACCCGCCTGGCGAACCGGATCCGGGGGCTGCTCACCCAGATCCATCCCGCTCTGGAACGTGTGCTCGGTCCGAAGGTGCAACACAAGGCCGTGCTGGAGCTGCTGTCGCGCTGCGGCGGCCCGGCCGGACTGCGCAAGGCTGGCCGCCGCAAACTGGCCGCGATCGCGGGCAAGAACGCGCCTCGGATGGGCGAGCGCTTGGTCGAGCAGATCATGACGGCCCTGGACGAGCAGACCGTCACGGTTCCCGGCACCACGGCGGCCGAGACGATCCTGCCGAGGCTGGCCGACAGCCTGCGTGACGTGCTCCAGCAGCGTGACCAGGTCGCCGCCGAGGTGGAGAGGATGCTCGATGCACACCCTCTTGCCTCGGTCCTGACCTCGATGCCCGGCATCGGCGTCAGGACCGCCGCCCGGATCCTGCTCGAAGTCGGCGACGGCACCGCATTCGCCACCCCCGGGCACCTCGCCGCCTACGCCGGTCTGGCACCCGTCACCCGCCGCTCCGGCAGCAGCATCCGCGGCGAACACCCACCCCGCGGCGGCAACAAGCAACTCAAACGCGCCTTCTTCCTCGCCGCGTTCGCCGCCCTCACCGACCCCATCAACCGCGCCTACTACGACCGCAAAAGAGCCGAAGGCAAACGCCACAACGCCGCCCTCATCTGCCTCGCCCGACGCCGCTGCGACGTCCTATTCGCCATGCTCCGCCACAAGACCCCCTACCAACCACGCCCGACGGCCCCCGTCGCTGCTTGACGAAACCCATAGGGACACCCCCCCGGCGCCGTCCCGTCCCGTCCCGTCCCGTCGATCATGAGGTTATTGCCGCGACACGCCGAGGCGAAGGGCAATAACCTCATGATCGACGGGAGCAGCCGGCCGGGGCCGGGCAGCCCGGCCGGGCGCGCGGAATGGGTCAGGCCAGCTCTACCAGTTCCAGGAGGTCGTCGCTCCAGGCGTCCTCGTCGCCGTCGGGGAGCAGGATGGCACGGTCGGGCTTGAGCGCCTCGACCGCGCCCGGGTCGTGCGTGACCAGCACGATCGCGCCCGGGTAGCGCGCGATCGCGTCGAGCACCTGCTCGCGGCTGACCGGGTCCAGGTTGTTGGTGGGCTCGTCGAGCAGCAGCACGTTGGCGCCCGAGCAGACCAGGGTGGCCAGGGCCAGCCGCGTCTTCTCGCCGCCCGACAGCACCCCGGCGGGCTTGTCCACGTCCTCGCCGGAGAAGAGGAACGCGCCGAGGATCTTGCGCAGGTCCGTGTCGGTCTGCTCCGGCGCGGCGCTGCGCATGTGGTCCAGCACGCTCCGGTCCACGTCGAGCGTCTCGTGCTCCTGCGCGTAGTAGCCCAGCCGCAGGCCGTGGCCCGGGTTGACCTGACCGGTGTCCGGTTCGAGCAGGCCGCCGAGGATCCGCAGCAACGTGGTCTTGCCGGCGCCGTTGAGCCCGAGGATGGCCACCCGGGAGCCCCGGTCGACCGCCACGTTCACGTCGGTGAAGATCTCCAGCGAGCCGTACGACTTGGAGAGGCCCGTGGCGGTGAGCGGGGTCTTGCCGCACGGCGCCGGCGTGGGGAAGCGCACCTTGGCCACCTTGTCGGCGACCCGCACCTCCTCCAGCCCGGACAGCAGCCGCTCGGCCCGGCGGGCCATGTTCTGCGCGGCGACCGTCTTGGTGGCCTTGGCCCGCATCTTGTCGGCCTGGGCCATGAGCGCGCCGGCCTTCTTCTCGGCGTTGGCCCGCTCGCGGCGGCGGCGGCGCTCGTCGGTCTCGCGGGCCTCCAGGTACGCCTTCCAGCCCAGGTTGTAGACGTCGACGACCGAGCGGGTGGCGTCGAGGAACCAGACCTTGTTCACGACGGCGTCAAGCAGCGAGGCGTCGTGGCTGATCACGACCAGCCCGCCCTTGTGGTTGGCGAGGAAGCCCCGCAGCCAGGTGATCGAGTCCGCGTCGAGGTGGTTGGTGGGCTCGTCGAGCAGCAGGATGCCGCCGCCGTTCTCGCCGGCGTCGCGGAACAGGATCCGGGCCAGTTCGATGCGCCGGCGCTGACCGCCGGAGAGGGTCCCGATGGGCTGGGCGAGCGCCCGGTCGGGCAGGCCGAGGTTGGCGCAGATGCGGGCGGCCTCCGCCTCGGCGGCGTACCCGCCCAGCGACGCGAACTGGTCCTCCAGCGCACCGTAGCGGCGCACCAGGCGCTCGTCGGCGTCGTCGGCGAGCTTGGCCTCGATCTCCTTCATCTGGGACATGAGCACGTCGAGGCCCCGGGCGGAGAGCACCCGGTCCCGGCCGGTGACGTCGAGGTCGCCGGTACGCGGGTCCTGCGGCAGGTAGCCGATGTTGCTGCGGCGCTCGATCTGCCCGGCGTACGGCTGTCCCTCCCCCGCCAGCACCTTGAGGGTGGTGGTCTTGCCGGCGCCGTTGCGGCCGACCAGACCGATCCGGTCACCGGGCTGCACGCGCAGCGTGGTGTCGGACAGCAGGATGCGGGCGCCGGCGCGCAACTCCAGGCCGGTTGCAGTGATCATTTCGTGGGGCTCGCTCTCGGGGTCTGGAAGGCTGACTCAGGGCACACGAAAGCGCCGGCGGGCGACGGGCCCGTCGGCGCGGGGCGGTTCAGCCTTCGCAGCGCAGCACGGCGACAAGTGTACCGGCCGGCGTCCGACTTTCCCTCCGGATTACCAATCAAGATCATCGGGTACGAAACCAGGCGTCCGGGCCCGGTCCGGTACCGCAAGCACCTTCACGGCCCAATCGGTGATCGGGGACAACATGCAGCTGAACGAGAACGCGCAGATCGACACCAGCCAGGTGGACGACCGCCGTGGCTCGGGCGGGGGCGGTATCGGCGGGATACCGATCCCCATCGGTGGCGGCCGGGGCGGCATCGTCGGCCTCGTCGTCGCGGTCCTGGTGGCCCTGCTCGGCGGCGGCTTCGGGCTGAACGCGGCCCTGGACGGTGGCGGCGACTCGACGGGCGACAACACCTCGCTGGAGCAGAAGTGCTCGGCGGACGACGCGCTCCAGCAGTTGGACTGCCGGAACACCCTCTACGTCAACTCCATCCAGGCGTACTGGCAGGCCGAGCTGCCCCGGGCCTTCGGCGAGCAGTACCAGCCGTCGAAGACCGTCTTCTTCAGCCAGGCCGTCAACACGGCGTGCGGCGGAGCCGACTCCGGCGTCGGCCCGTTCTACTGCCCCGCCGACGACCTGGTCTACATCGACCTCAGCTTCTACCGGGTGCTCGCCGACCAGCTCGGCGCCGAGGGCGAGTTCGCGCAGCCGTACGTGCTGGCCCACGAGTACGGCCACCACGTGCAGGACCTGCTCGGCACCGAGGCGCAGATGCGCCGCCAGCAGCAGCGCGACCCGGGCAACGCCAACGCGCTCTCGGTGAAGCTGGAGCTGCAGGCCGACTGCTACGCGGGCGCGTGGGCGCGCAACGCCACCGGCACCGCCGACGCGGGCGGCCAGAAGATCTTCACGAGCATCAGCGAGCAGGACATCCAGCAGGCGATCGACACCGCCGAGAAGATCGGCGACGACGCCATCTCGGAGCGGGCCAACCGGCCGGTGAACCCGGACGAGTTCACCCACGGCTCGTCGGCCCAGCGCAAG
The DNA here is from genome assembly GCF_036184225.1 of Micromonospora globbae. Classification (NCBI taxonomy): domain Bacteria; kingdom Bacillati; phylum Actinomycetota; class Actinomycetes; order Micromonosporales; family Micromonosporaceae; genus Micromonospora; species Micromonospora globbae. Next base: position 653,212 of record NZ_CP108084.1, on the reverse strand, counting down.
GAGTGGTTCACCCGGGGCTACTCCAGCGGGGACCCGAAGGCCTGCGACACCTTCGGCAACGGCTGATTCCTCCCTCCCCCATCCGGGCCCCCGGCTCCGCCGCCGGGGGCCCGGCCACGTCCGCGCCACGGTCGCGCTCGATTCCGCGGTGGTGGCCGCCACGCCCGGGGGCGGTCGGTCAGGCGCGGGCGTCCCGGTCGGGGTCGCGGACCAGGATCCGGACCGCCCGGGCCGCCGCGACCGCGTCGACGAGCACGGCGTGCCGTGGCTCGGGCACGTCGAGGAGCCGGTCGGCACGCAGCGCCGCCAGCGACGCGAGCCGCCGGTCGGCGAGCACGGTGTCGACGGCCCGCCGGTCACCGCCGACGACCAGGGCGGCCAGCGAGCCCGCCTCCGGCAGCAGCAGGCGTACGGCCAGGTCGGCCGCGTCGCCCAGCGCCGCCTTCGCCTGGTTGTCGCGCCGGCGGGCGAAGCGCTGCTGGGACCAGCCGCCAGCGGCCGTACGCCCCTGCACGTAACGGGTGTCCACCTTCGACACGACGAGGTCGGCGCCCTCGGCGACCCCGACCGCCACCGCGCCCTTGCGGGCGAGCAGCAGGCCGATCCGGCGTGGCGCGGTGGCCTCGGCCACGAACGCGGGCACGTCGTCGGTCGGCGGTGCGCCGGGTGGGGTGTGCAGTTCGGCGGTCGCGCCGTCGGGGGCGGTCAGCAGCAGCCCGTACGCCTGGATGCTGACGCTCGGCGGGCCGTGCCGGTCGGTGAAGCCCGCCACCCAGCGGGCCACGCGGGCCGGGTCGACCTCGACCCACCGACCGCCACCGGCAGCGGGTCGGCTGTTCATGGCCCGACGGTACGGCACCGGGGGCCGGCCCGGCGCCGCGGGACGCGGGAGGACGCCGGGGCCCCCTCCCGCGTCGTCGGCGGTCAGTGGACGGTGAGGTTGCCCCCGACCAGCCGCGCCTCGGCGGTGCCGGCGCCGCTCCAGTCGGACGAGAAGAGCAGTTCACCGCCCCGCCAGAGCGTGACGCCGACGGTGTCGTCGCGGCCGGGGCTGCCCCGGTCGGTCACCGTCGCCGTGAGCGTCAGCCCGCCGGCCACCAGCCTGCCGTCGCTGTCGTGCAGGCTCGCCCGGTACCGCACCTGCGCCAGGTCGCCGGCGCGGCTCAGGCCGAGGCCCTCGACCGCGGTGCCGCGGATCTGGTAGCCGCGGCCCGCCGACCGGAAGTCGACGGTCGCCGCGCCGGTCGGGCTCCGGCCGGCCTTCGCCGGCTTCGCGACCAGGTCGACCGTCACCCGGGAGCCCGGCGTGACCGGGAAGAGCCCCGCGGACCGGCCCGCGTCCAGCATGCCGTCACCGGTGAGGAACGCCCCGTCGGAGGGTGCGACCCGCACCTGCGCGCTGGTCGCGCCGGTGTAGTGGCCGCCAACCGTGGCGGTGACGGTGTGCGTGCCCGTCGGCAGGGTGGCCTCGCAGGAGGCGGAGCCGCTGCCGGCGGGAGACCCGAGTAGGTCCACCACGCCCGTGCACAGCGGCACGCCGCCCTCGGTGAACGTCACGGTCGCACGCCGTACGTCGCCCGTGGTGGTGTCGGACGCGCCGGGCAGCACCGAGCCGTCCCGCACCACCGCCCGCAGCAGGGCGGTGCCGGACCTGCCGCCGGCCGCGGTGGTGACGAGGGTGTCACCGGCCCAGCTCACGGCCGCGTCCTCGGCGCCGACGCGGACCGTGAAGGACGTGCTCGCGGCCAGCCCCGTGCCGTCGGAGACCGTGACGGTGACCGGATAGTCGCCGGGGGCCGCCGTGGTGGCGCCCGCGACGGTCCAGCTCCGTGTACCCGGGCGGGTGTCCGCGCCGGAGGTCGCCGCCACGGCGAGGGACAGGCCGGCCGGCAGGCCCACGGCGGACGCGGTCAACGCCGCACCCGCGGTGTCCGCGTCGCTCGCGGTGACCGTGACCGTCGGCGCGAGCGCGTCACTGTACTGGACGGCCACGCCGCCCGCCGGGGCGTCGTGGGACACCTCGGGGACGGCCCGGATCGTGAGGTCGGCGTCGTTGAGGTCGAAGAAGACGTTGCCGACCGCCTCGATCCTGATCCGCGCCCGGTCCGTCGCCACGTTCGGCAGGGTCACCGAGGCACTGCCCGTGTTGGGTACGGCGTCGGCCAGCACGTGCGGGAAGGTCGCGCCGCCGTCGACGGATAGCGAGATCCGCACCTGGCGGGCGTTCACCGGTGCCACGTCCGTGCCCGCCACGTCCCAGGTCACGGTCTGGGTCGAGCCGCCGTCGAGCACGGCGCCGTCGCCCTGCGAGGTGACCAGGAACGGCCCGGCGTCCGGGGCCAGCACGACCGCCACGTCCGCACTGCCGACGCCACCGCCGCCGAGCCGCCCGTCCCGGGCGGTGAGCTTGAAGTGCAGGGTGCGGTCGTTGTTCAGCCCGACCCAGTCCCGGGTGGGCAGGAACTCGGAGTAGCAGTCGACCAGCTCCGCCGGCACGTTGGACGCGCCGCCGGTGGGCGGCGGCGCCGGCGCGGCCGGGCAGGCGCCCGTCTTCGCGTTCGTGTTGCCGGCCGCGATCTGCCCCAGGTCCGGGAACACCCGGGTCGGGTTCGTGGTGACCGCGTTCTGGCCCGGGGAGTGGTACTTCAGGGTGTCCTCCGGCGACACGTACGCCGCCTGGCCGAACACGCGGAACAGCGGCCCGTTCGTCTTGGTGTTGTTCACCAGCGCGGTGCCGGCCGCGGCGCCCCGGTCGTTCTGCTCCCAGAGGTACGTGACCGCGTCGCCGTCGGCGTCGGTGGCGCTGCCGGTCAGCGCGAACGGTGTGCGCACCGGGATGGTGACGGTGTCCGGCACGGTGACCACCGGCGCGTGGTTGCCGGTCTCCTCGACGAGGAAGCCGCCGTTGTCGATGGCGCCGCCCTTCGCCGTCTCGCCGACGAAACCGGAGGCGCCGGAGACGGTGGACAGCGCGAGCTGGTCCACGTTGGTGCCGGCCAGCGTGCCGCCGAAGGTGACCTGGAAGCCGGTGTCGTTCAGCGTCCCGCTGCCACCGAAGGCGGCGACCGTGACGGTCGCGCCGGCGGGCCAACCCGCGGCCGACTCGATGGCCGCCTTGATGCCGGCCGTCGTGTAGTTGACGCCCCGCACAACGGGGGCCGACTCGACGCCGCCGACGCTGACGGTGAACGAGTCACCGTCGGTGTCGAAGTCCCGCAGCGACACGGTCTGCACCTCGTTGATCGCCGGCCGGGTCGAGGTGACGTAGTTGGTGATCTCGGTGTAGCTGCGGTGCGACCAGTACGGGTCGCTGTGCGGCTGGATGTTGTCCTGCTGGCAGATCCCGGCGTACGCCATGATGGACGACCCGCTGCCCGGCTCGTACGAGTTCGCGGCGCTGCGGTTGCCGCCCGAGCAGTTGTACTGCGTGCCGTTGAAGGTGTGGTTGCCGGCGAACTGGTGGCCGATCTCGTGTGCCACGTAGTCGACCGCGTAGTAGTCCCCGACCGGTGTCGGCAGGCCCGTGCAGCCCTGCGCCTTGCCGTTGCCGCCGACGACGCCGAGGCTCGCGACGCCGCCACCGTTGACGCCGAGACCGATGTGGCCCACGTCGTAGTTGCTCGCCCCCACGAGCTGACCGAGGACGATCCGGTTCCGGCTCAGCGTGCCGCCACCGCAGGAGCTGAGCTGCGCCGGCGTGAAGCAGGCGGCCGCCCCGCACGGGCCGTTCGGCTCGGTGGCCAGCGCCGGGGTGTTCAGGTTCGTCCGGTCGGTGGCGTTGACGAGCACGAGCCGGATCGCGGTCTCGTCCTCGTAGATCTGCGTCACCCGGTTCATGAGGGTCACCTTGGCGGCGGTCACGTTCTCGGCGCCGAAGAAGGCGGCGTACGACGGGTCGGTCACCAGCGCGACCCGGTAGGTGCGCAGCAGCACCCGCGGCCCGACCGGCACCTCCGCCGGCGCCGCGCCGACCTCGTCCTCCAGGGCACGCGCCGCCGCGGCGACGTCCTCCCGCTCGATCAGGGCACCGTGCGGGTTCCGGAGGTCACGGGCGAAGTAGCTCGCGTACAGGCTCTGGTCGAGGTGGTAGTAGGGGTCGATGTACCAGGCGCCGGAGGTGGACCGGACCGAGGCGTGGAAACCCAGCGGGGTGAGGTCCGCCCGGATGGTGGCGGTCGGGTCGTCGAGGCCCTTGCCCGCGTACGTCGTGATCTCGGGGTGGGCGGCCGCGAGGCCGGCCTCCATGACCGGCGACTCCACCAGCTCGAAGCGCTGGAAGCTGCCGTCCGGCGCGGGGAGGGACACCACCTGCCGCTGCTGGCGCGCCGAGCGGGCGCGTTCCTGGGGCACCCGCTCCAGGGCGCCGCGCAGGGCGTCGCGGTCGAGGGTGTACGCGGCGAGCCGCTCGGCGTCCACCGTGGCCTTGCGGCCGGCCTTGGTCGGCGCCGGTGTGCCGTCCACCTTCTGCCACGGGCTGTCGGGGGCCGGGGCGGCGGCGGCCGGGGTGGGCGCCAGCACCGGCAGTGTCGCCGCCGCGAGCGCGGCGACGAGCAGGGTGGCCATCCGTCCACTTTTCGGCCGGCCGGCGGGTGACCCGTGTCGTGGTCGACGTATCAGGGTGAGCCTCACGTCGTCTCCTGTCGGGTGAGGAGTGGCTGGAGTCCTCCGCGCGGTCCGGGTTGACGGAGCGTACGCGAGTGATCCACTGACTGCTCGTGACCCTAGGCGGACGGCGGACCCACGACATCAGCCGGACAGCCAGTGCCGGTCCGGTTCGGACGGTCTGCGGTGGACGGTGTACGCGTCGGCGCGCGATGGCGTGCGTGCCGATCCCGAGCGCCGGTCAGCGGGCGTCCGGTCAGCGGGGCGATCGTCGGCGGGCGCCGGCCAGCGGGCGCCGGTCAGCGCGGCCCTGATCAGCGGGCGCCGGTCAGCGCGGCGCTCGTCAGCGGGCGCTGGCCGGCGTGGCGCTGGTCAGCGGGCCAGCAGGGTGGCGACCGCCAGGGCGGCGATGATGGCGCTGGACGCGAGCGCGGTCACCAGCCGCCCGCGCGCCCCGGTGAGCACCCGGCCGACCAGCGTGCCGCCGCCGGCGATCAGCAGCTGCCAGCTCGCCGAGGCGATGAACGCACCGGCCACGAAGGCTCCCGCCGCCCACGCGTCCGGATCGGCGGTGTCACCCCGGCCCAGCACCAGCGCGGCGAAGTAGACCACGGTCGCCGGGTTCAGCAGGGTCAACGCCAGCACCCCGCTGAACGCCCGCGCCGGGCTCTCCAGGCCCCTGCCGCCGCCGTTCGTGGCCGCCCCGGGACGCGGGCGCAGCGCCCGCCAGGCCGTGTGGGCGGCGATCGCCAGGAGGACCACCGCGGCCACGAGCCGCATCGGCCCGGCGACCGGCGCGATCACGGCGGCCAGCGCGGCGCCGCCGAGCGCGGCCACCGCCGCGTACAGGCCGTCGGCCGTGGCCACCCCGAGCGCCGCGGCGGCGCCCACCCGGAACGAGGTGCGGGCGCTCAGTCCCAGGATCAGCACGGCGATCGCCCCGACGGGGATCGCGACGCCGTAGCCGGCGACCAGGCCGGCGAGGAACGCCCCGGTCACGACGGTCGGCGGCGGATCGGGACGCCACCGGAACCGCGACGCTGTCGGCGCGCGGCGGTGGCCGCGGCGACAGGGACGGGCTTCATCGGGTACGTCTCGATCACGCGGTCATCCTGCGCCACCCGGCTCGCGTGCGCCACCGATATCCGTGTCGCCGGGTCGGCACGACCCGCTCGATCGTGCTCGATCGTGCTCGATCGTGGAAACAGTGGTCTCGGGCACGTCCGGAGGCCACTGTTTCCTGGTTCGTGCGCGATCACCCCGCACCGCGCACGCGCGACGCGACCCGGGCACGGACGCGTCGAGCGCGACGCCCGTCGCGGACGTCGCGCTCGACGGTGTGGCCCGAGGGCCGGGTCAGACGTTGAATCCGAGCGAGCGGAGCTGCTCGCGCCCCTCGTCAGTGATCTTGTCGGGCCCCCACGGCGGCAGCCACACCCAGTTGATCCGGACGTCGTTGACGAGGCCGCCCCCGGGACCGGTGGTCAGCGCCTGCCGCGCCTGGTCCTCGATGACGTCGGTCAGCGGGCAGGCCGCCGACGTGAGCGTCATGTCGAGGGTGACCACGTTCTCGTCGTCGACGTGCATGCCGTACACGAGGCCGAGGTCGACCACGTTGATGCCCAGCTCCGGGTCGACGACGTCCTTCATCGCCTCCTCGATGTCGGCGAGGGCGGCCTTGCCGCCGCCCGTCGCCGGCGTCGCGGCAGTGGTGGTGGATTCGTCGCTCATGCCGTCACCTCGCTCCGCTCGGCGCCGGCATGAGGCACCCGCGCCCTGTGCTGATGATTCGCTCGCTGACGCTCGCTCATGCCTTCACCTCCGGGCTCACGCCCACCCCGGCGCGTGCCGCGGCGTCCTTGAACGCCATCCACGGCAGCAGCGCGCACTTCACCCGGGCGGGGTAGCGGGCCACGCCCGCGAACGCCACCCCGTCACCGAGCACGTCCTCGTCCGGCGTGACCTGGCCACGTCCGGACATCAACTCGACGAACGCCTCGTGCACCGCGAACGCTTCCCCGGCGCCCCGGCCGTTGAGCAGCTCGTGCAGCACGCTCGCCGACGCCTGGCTGATCGAGCAGCCCATGCCGTCGTACGAGATGTCGGTGAGCACCGTGCCGTCCGTCGCCACCCGCACGGTGACCTCGTCACCGCAGGTCGGGTTCACGTGGTGCGCCTCCGCGGTGCGCGCCGCGGGGTCGGCGGCGTCGCGCAGCCCGCGCCCGTGCGGGTGCTTGTAGTGGTCCAGGATGATCTCCTGGTAGAGCTGGTCGAGCTGCATCAGCCGAACACCTTTCGCACCTGCTCCAGGCCCGCCACCAGAGCGTCGATCTCCTCGGTGGTGGTGTAGAGGTAGAACGAGGCCCGCGTGGTCGCCGGGACGCCGAACCGGGTGCAGACCGGGCGGGCGCAGTGGTGACCCACCCGCACCTGCACGCCGAGCGAGTCGAGCACCTGGCCCACGTCGTGCGGGTGCACGTCGCCGAGGGCGAACGAGATCGTCCCGCCCCGACCCACGGGCACGGTCGGGCCGAAGATCCGCAGGCCGGGCACCGTGGCGAGGGCGTCCAGCGCGTACGCCGTCAGCTCCTTCTCGTGCCACTGGATGGCCCGCATGCCGATGCCGCTGAGGTAGTCCACGGCGGCGCCGAGCGCCACCGCCTCGGCGATCGGCGGGGTGCCCGCCTCGAACCGGGCCGGCGGCGCGGCGTACGTGGAGCCGGACATCTGGACCGTCTCGATCATCGAGCCGCCGCCGAACACGGGCGGCATGGCCGCCAGCAGCTCGGCCCTCCCCCACAGCACGCCGATGCCGGTGGGACCGCACATCTTGTGCCCGGTGAAGACGATGAAGTCGGCGTCGTAGTCGACCACGTCCATGGGCAGGTGCGGCACCGACTGCGAGCAGTCCAGCAGCAGCAGCGCGCCCACCTGGCGGACCCGCTCGGTGATCCGCGCCGTGGCGTTGACCGTGCCCAGGATGTTCGACATGTGCACCAGCGAGACGATCTTCGTCCGCTCGGTGACCAGGTCGTCCAGGCCCGACTCGTCCAGCCGCCCGGAGTCGGTGACCGGGAACCAGCGCAGGGTCGCGCCGGTGCGCTCGCAGAGCAGCTGCCACGGGACGATGTTCGAGTGGTGCTCCATCTCGGAGATCACCACCTCGTCGCCGGGGCCGAGGCGGAACCGGGGGTCGGCGTCCGGACGCAGCGAGGCGTTGGAGAACGCGTACGCCACGATGTTGATCGCCTCGGTGGAGTTCTTGGTGAACACCACCTCGTCCGGGCTCGGCGCGTTGATGAACGCCGCGACCTTGGCCCGCGCCCCCTCGTACGCCTCGGTGGCCTCCGTGCCCAGCGTGTGCACCGACCGGGACACGTTCGCGTTGTGCCGCGCGTAGTGCTCGGCGAGCACGTCGAGCACCTGACGCGGCTTGTGGGAGGTGTTGGCGCTGTCGAGATAGACCAGCCGGTGCCCGTTGACCTCCCGGTCCAGGATCGGGAAGTCGGCGCGCACCGCGGCCACGTCGTATCGCGGCACGTCGCCGTACTGCGGCATCCCCGGTGGGATCTCGATGGTGGTCATCCCCGGCGCTCCTGTCGCCTCAGGCCCGCGCCGACCCGGCCCCGGCCACGTACCGCTCGTAGCCCTCTTCCTCGAGCTTCTCGGCCAGCTCCGGGCCACCCTGCTCGACGATACGGCCGGCCACGAAGACGTGCACGAAGTCCGGCTTGATGTAGCGCAGGATCCGGGTGTAGTGGGTGATCAGCAGCAGGCCGGTGTCACCGGTGTCGCGGACCCGGTTGACGCCCTCGCTGACCACGCGCAGCGCGTCCACGTCGAGGCCGGAGTCGGTCTCGTCGAGGATCGCCATCTTCGGCTTGAGCAGTTCGAGCTGCACGATCTCGTGCCGCTTCTTCTCACCGCCGGAGAAGCCCTCGTTGACGTTGCGCTGGGCGAAGGCCGGGTCCATCTGCAGCCGCTCCATGGCCCCGCGCAGCTCCGCGCCCCACGTGCGCAGCTTCGGCGCCTCGCCGTCGATGGCGGTCTTGGCCGTCCGCAGGAAGTTGGCCACCGACACGCCGGGCACCTCGACCGGGTACTGCATGGCCAGGAAGAGGCCGGCGCGGGCACGCTCGTCGACGGACATGGCGAGCACGTCCTCGCCGTCGAGGGTCACCGTGCCGCCGGTGATCTCGTACTTGGGGTGGCCGGCGATCGAGTACGCCAGGGTGGACTTGCCGGAGCCGTTGGGGCCCATGATGGCGTGCGTCTCGCCCGACTTCACGGTCAGGTCGACACCGGCCAGGATCGGCTTGAGCTCACCCTCGGGCAGCTTGACCGACACCTTCAGGTCGCGGATCTCCAGGGTGCTCATTATCGGGTCACTCCATTGCTCGGCGTGAGGCTGACGTAGATGTCGCCGTCGCGGACTTCGACGGGGTAGACGGGAACGGGTTCGGTGGCGGGCAGCCCGGTGGGCTCGCCGGTGCGCAGGTCGAAACGGGAGCCGTGCAGCCAGCACTCCAGCGTGCAGCCCTCGACCTCACCCTCGGAGAGGGCGACCGCCGCGTGGGAGCACTCGTCGTGGACGGCGTAGAAGTTGCCGTCCTCGCCGTGCACCACGGCGATCTCGGTGCCGTCGACGTCCGCGCTGATGGCGGTGCCCTTCGGCACGTCCTCGGTGGAGCAGACGCGGATCATCAGGCACCCGCCTTGGCGAGCCGGTCCTCGATGGCGGCGCCGAGCCGGTCCCGCAGCTCCTCCACCGGGATCTTGTTGATCAGCTCGGCGAAGAAGCCCCGCACCACGAGCCGGCGCGCCTCGGCCTCCGGGATGCCCCGGGCCATCAGGTAGAACAGCTGCTCGTCGTCGAAGCGGCCGGTCGCGCTGGCGTGGCCGGCGCCGGCGATCTCGCCGGTCTCGATCTCCAGGTTCGGTACGGAGTCCGCCCGCGCGCCGTCGGTCAGCAGCAGGTTCCGGTTGATCTCGTACGTGTCGGTGCCGGTGGCCTCGGCGCGGATCAGCACGTCACCCACCCAGACGGTGTGCGCGCTCTCGCCCTGCAGGGCGCCCCGGTAGCCGACGTAGCTGCGGCAGTCCGGGACCGCGTGGTCGACGAGCTGCCGGTGCTCCAGGTGCTGGCCGGAGTCGGCGAAGTAGACGCCGTACAGCTCGGCCTCGCCGCCCCGGTCGGTGTACTCGACGCTCGTGTACTGCCGGACCAGGTCGCCGCCGAGGCTCACCTGGACGTGGGTCACCTTGGCGTCGCGGCCGAGCCGCACCTTGAGGTGCTGCGCCTGCACGGCGTCCTCGGCCCAGTCGGCCACCGTGACCAGCGTCAGCTTCGCCCCCTCGGCCACCGCCACCTCGACGTTGTCGGCCAGCGTCGCGGAACCGACGTGCTCCAGCACGAGGGTCACCTCCGCGAACCGGCCCACCTCGACGAACGTGTGCCCGAAGGCCAGCCCGTCGACGCCTCCGCCGACCACCCGCACGGTCACCGGCTCGGCGACGACCGCCTCCCGCGCCACCTGGACCAGCAGCGCGTCCGCCGTGCCGCCGTACGCGAGAGCGCTGATCCGGTCGAACGGGGTGAGCACGCTGCCCACCCGCGGGTCGTCCGTCGGGATCCGGCCGACCGTGACGCCGTCGGGCAGGTCACCGTGCTCGTGCCGGACGGCGCCGGTGGCGGGTTGCGCACCGCCGACCAGCCCGCGCAGCCGCTTGAGCGGGGTGAAGCGCCACTCCTCCTCCATGCCCGTGAGGGCCGGGAAGTCGGCGACGTCGTACGAGCGGAGCGCCTGCGACTTGGTGGTCGGCGGCGCGGAAGCCTGGGTAGTCATCTCTTCCTTGGTCTCGTTCTGCGACGGCGGTGTCATTGACGGGAGGGTCGGTCGGTGTTCGCGCGGCCCGGCCGGACAGGTCAGCGTTCACGCGACCCGCAAGCGGGTCGGGGCTGGTCACGGCTCGGGTCGGGGTCAGCCGACCGCGCCCTCCATCTGGAGCTCGATCAGACGGTTGAGCTCCAGCGCGTACTCCATCGGGAGCTCCTTGGCGATCGGCTCGATGAAGCCGCGCACGATCATCGCCATCGCCTCGTCCTCGCTGAGGCCCCGGCTCATCAGGTAGAAGAGCTGGTCCTCGCTGACCTTGGAGACGGTCGCCTCGTGCCCCATCGCCACGTCGTCCTCGCGGATGTCGACGTAGGGGTAGGTGTCCGAGCGGGAGATGGTGTCGACCAGCAGCGCGTCGCACTTGACCGTGCTCTTGCTGTGGTGCGAGCCCTCCAGCACCTGCACCAGGCCCCGGTACGAGGTGCGGCCGCCGCCCCGGGCGATCGACTTCGACACGATGGTCGAGGAGGTGTGCGGCGCAGCGTGCACCATCTTCGCGCCCGCGTCCTGGTGCTGGCCCTCGCCGGCCATGGCCACCGAGAGCACCTCGCCCTTGGCGTGCTCGCCGGTCATGTAGACCGCCGGGTACTTCATGGTGACCTTGGAGCCGATGTTGCCGTCGATCCACTCCATGGTCGCGCCCTCGTGGCAGACGGCGCGCTTGGTCACCAGGTTGTACACGTTGTTCGACCAGTTCTGGATGGTCGTGTAGCGGCACCGGGCGTTCTTCTTGACGATGATCTCCACGACGGCGCTGTGCAGCGAGTCCGAGGAGTAGATGGGCGCGGTGCAGCCCTCGACGTAGTGCACGTACGCACCCTCGTCGACGATGATCAGCGTCCGCTCGAACTGCCCCATGTTCTCCGTGTTGATCCGGAAGTAGGCCTGCAGCGGGATCTCCACGTGCACGCCCTTCGGCACGTAGATGAACGAGCCACCGGACCACACGGAGGTGTTCAGCGCGGCGAACTTGTTGTCGCCCACCGGGATCACCGTGCCGAAGTACTCCTTGAACAGGTCCTCGTGCTCCTTGAGGGCCGTGTCCGTGTCGAGGAAGACGACGCCCTGCTCCTCGAGGTCCTCGCGGATCTTGTGGTAGACCACCTCGGACTCGTACTGGGCCGCGACACCGGCGATCAGCCGCTGCTTCTCCGCCTCGGGGATGCCCAGCTTGTCGTAGGTGTTCTTGATGTCCTCGGGCAGGTCCTCCCAGCTGGTGGCCTGCTTCTCGGTGGAGCGGACGAAGTACTTGATGTTGTCGAAGTCGATCCCGGTGAGGTCGGCGCCCCAGGCCGGCATCGGCTTGCGCTCGAACAGCCGCAGGCCCTTCAGGCGCAGGTCGAGCATCCAGGCCGGCTCGTTCTTCTTCGCCGAGATGTCCCGCACCACCGCCTCGTTGAGGCCACGCTGGGCGGAGGCCCCGGCGACGTCCGGGTCGGCCCAGCCGTACTCGTAGCGGCCCAGGGCGGCGAGCTGCTCCTCCTGGGTCAGGGGCTGGACGATCTGCTCGGTCATCTATCTGTCCTCACAGTGGTGACGGTCTTTCCGGACTGGGCACGCCCCGGCTGGGCGGGGATGTGCGTGGTGCACACCCCGTCGCCGTGCGCGATGGTGGCCAGGCGCTGCACGTGGGTGCCGACCAGGCGGGAGATCACCTCGGTCTCGGCCTCGCACAGCTGGGGAAACTCGGCGGCCACGTGCGCCACCGGGCAGTGGTGCTGGCAGAGCTGACCGCCGGAGGCGATCGTGGACGCGTTGGCAGCGTAGCCCTCGGCGGTGAGCGCTCCGGCGAGCGCCTCCGCGCGGGCGAGCGGGTCGTCGCCCGCGTCCTCCATGGCCGCCCGGCAGCGGGCCTCCAGGGCGGAGACCTGCTCGGCGGCGAACGCCTCCACCGCCTCCGAACCGCCGTTGCGGGCGATCCAGCGCAGGGCGGCGGTGGCCATGTTGTCGTAGTGGTGGGTGCCGCAGCGGACCCGGGCGGCGTCGGTCAGCACGAAGACCTTCGCGGGGCGGCCCCGGCCCCGGTGACCGCGGACCGTCTGCTCCCGGGCGACCACGTCACCGTCGGCGAGCATCGCGTCGAGGTGCCGGCGGATCGCGGCCGGGCTGAGACCGAGCGCCGAGCCGAGCTGCGCGGCGGTGGTCGCCCCCCGCTCCAGCAGCAGCCGGGTCACCCGGTCGCGGGTCGAGAGGTCGGCCTCGCCGCGGGCGGACGCCGGCTGACCGGCGACCGGAGCGGTCGCCGGCCGGTGCCCGGAGACCCCCGCCGCCTTTTTCACAACGCCAACGTTACGTAAATGCCCACGGGCCCGCAAACCCGGGTCCCGGTGATCCCCGACACCGGGGACAGGAGTCACCCGTTAGGGGAACCACTACGGTGCGTAGGATTCCCTCCGTGAAGCGATCCGTCCGGTTTCCGGTCTCCGCCACGCTCCTGCGCCGGCTCGCGCTCGCCTCGATCATCGCGAACGTCGGGATCGTGGTGACCGGCGGGGCCGTGCGACTCACCGCCTCCGGACTGGGCTGCCCCACCTGGCCGCGGTGCACCGACGATTCGTACGTCCCCACCGACGAGATGGGCGTGCACGGGGTCATCGAGTTCGGCAACCGGACGCTCACCTTCGCGGTGGGCATCATCGCGTTCGCGACCCTGCTGGCGGTGCTGGCCCACCGGCCCCGCCGGCGCGGCGTGCTGCCGCTCGCCGTGGCGGTGTTCTTCGGCATCCCGGCCCAGGCGGTGGTCGGCGGGCTCACCGTGCTGACCAACCTGAACCCGTGGGTGGTCGGGCTGCACTTCCTCGCCTCGATGGCGGTGATCGCCGCCGCGTACGCCCTCTGGCGGCGCACGGCGGAACCGGACGGCCCGGCGGTGACCGCGGTGCCCGCGCCGCTGCGGGCGCTGGCCCGGCTCACGACCGCGGTGAGCGTGGCGGTGCTGGTCATCGGCACCTGGGTGACCGGCAGCGGCCCGCACGCCGGTGACCAGGGCGCGGCCCGCAACGGCTTGGACCCGGAGTCGATCTCGCAGGTGCACGCCGACAGCGTGTTCCTGCTGCTCGGCCTCTCGGTGGCGATGGTCTTCGCGTTCCGCGCGGTCGGCGCGGGCCGGGCCGCCCGCGCCGCGCTGCTGCTCGTCGCCGTCGAACTGGGCCAGGGCCTGATCGGCTTCGTGCAGTACTTCACCCACCTGCCCGCGGTGCTCGTGGGCGCGCACATGCTGGGCTCCTGCCTGGTCCTGCTGGCCACCCTGCACGTCCAGTGGTCGACGCGGGAACGCCTCCCCGCCAGCGCGACGACGGCCCCCGCGCCCGAGCGCGACGCCGTGCCGAGCGTGCCGACCCCCGCCTGACCCACCCGCTCCTCCACCCCGGCCCGGCCGGGTCGGTCATGCCGTGGTGGCGCCCGACGTGTGGGCGTTCGCGCCCTTGCCCACCCACGACCGCATGATCGGCGGGAGCCGCGAAGGCGGGGCTCAGCGGTGGCGGGCCAGGTGGGTGAGGATCGCCTCGGCGAGGCGTTCCGGGGCGCCGGCGGCATGGCCGAGGAACAGCGAGGGCTCGGTCAGCTCCAGCTCGACCAGGACCGGCCGGCCGTCCGGGCCGGGGATCAGGTCCACCCGCGCGTACAGCAGCCGCTCCGCGCCGCCGGGCACCGCCGCGAGGGTCTTCTCCGCCACGGCGAGCTGCTCCTCGGTCGCGGTGCGGGCGGTGATCTCCTCGGGGCGGTAGAGCCCGTCCACGCCGAAGTCGGGGCCGCTCAGCATCGGGCCCTTGCGGATGGCGTGGCTGAACGCCAGCCCCTGCGGCCCGGCCAGGAACAGCAGCGCCGTCTCGCCCACGGTGTCGACGGCGGTGAGGTACGGCTGGACCATGGTGACGCGTCCCGCGTCCGAGAGGCGTCGCACGTGCGCCACGGCGAGCCGGCGGTGCTCGGGGTCGGCGAGGTCGTACCGGCCGGTGTCCTGGCTGCCGGCACTGACCGCGGGCTTGATCACGTACTCGCCGGTGTCCGCCGGGAGGGCCCAGGACTCCCCCGGCGCGACCCACCAGGTCGGAACGGTGGGTACGCCGGCGGCCGACAACTCGTCGAGGTAGCGCTTGTCGGTGTTCCAGCGCACCACGTCGGCCGGGTTCGCCAGGCGCGGCACCCGCTGCGCCCACGACACGAACTCGTCGCGTCGGAGCATGTAGTCCCAGGGTGAGCGGAGCACCGCCAGGTCGTACGCCGTCCAGTCGGCGGCCGGGTCGTCCCAGACCACCGGTTCGGCCGCGACCCCGCGGTCGGCCAGCGGGCCGAGGACGAGCCGGTCGTCCGGGTCGAGGTCGGCGAGTTCGGTACAGGTGACGAGAGCGACCCGGGGTTCCCCCCGGGTCGGCTGGTGGTGGTTGGTCAACTTATCTCAACGGGCCATCGTGCGTCGGGCCATCGACCGCCACAGGTCGTTGCTCGGCCGCATCTGGTCCATCAACTCCCGCTCCCACGCGTTCTCGACGGTGACTCCCGCCTTGGCGCAGGCCTGCCGCGCGACGACCGTGTCGGTCGCGAACTGGTCGCCCCACACGCCGTCCTCACCCACGAGGACGATGCGCGCGCCGCGCTTGCCGACGTACTCGATGACGGCCTTCGCACCACCGTGACCGGCGGCGAACGACCGGATCCCCGCCACCAGGCCGTTGGGGGCCTGGTCGGTGTGCTCGGCCGTCAGCGTCGTATCGGAACCATCTGCCATGACGCGAAGCCTAAGCAGACTTCCACCCGGGCGGGCGAGAACCGTGAAGCTTTTGTGATGCCTGTTACCTGGAGGTTTAAGGAAGAGCACAGGTGATTCGACCGGATTTATCCGGGCGTAATCGGGCCAACCGGGCCCGGCAAATACCATCCACTCGGCACAGCTTGAGCGGGTCGGGCTCATGGGTGGCGATGCCCTGATGACGGGCAAAGACCGACAAAGCATCCATGATGGTGATTTGTCGTCCGAGGCTGGCCGGTCGGGCCGCCTCGGCCGTTCGCCGGCCAGGCCGCCGACCGAGGCTGCCATTCCGCACCTGCCCCGCCGGGCCTCCCCCGCCGTGCGGGCGGCCGGACCGTCCCTCAGAGCAGCGCGTCCAGCGCGACCGCGACGAAGACGATCGTCAGGTACGTGGTCGACCAGTGGAACAGCCGCATCGGCTTCACCGCCTCGCCCCGCACCGCCCGCCGGGCCAGCCGGTGCGCCTCGACCACGAACATCGCGCCCACCACGAGGGTGGGGACGCCGTACACGACGCTCATGCCCAGCGGCCAGACCGCGAGCGACGACAGCACGGTGAGCCAGGTGAAGACCAGGATCTCGGCGTTCACCCGGCGGGTGGAGGCGACCACCGGCAGCATCGGGACGCCGGCCCGCGCGTAGTCGTCCTTGTACTTCATCGCCAGCGGGTAGAAGTGCGGCATCTGCCAGAAGAAGACCACCGCGAACAGGGCCCAGGCGGCCGGGGCGAGCGAGCCGGTGACCGCGGCCCAGCCGATCAGCACCGGAGCCGCCCCGCAGGCGCCACCCCAGAACGTGTTCGCCGCCGTGGTCCGCTTGAGCCAGAGCGTGTAGACGAGGTCGTAGTAGGCGATGGCGGCCAGGGTGAGCGCGGCGGCCAGCAGGTTGGTGAACGCCGCCATCAGGGCCACCGAGATCACCGCGAGCACCAGCCCGAAGATCAGGGCGCTGCGCGGCGAGACGGTGTGCGCGGGCAGCGGGCGGCGCTTCGTCCGCCGCATGACCTGGTCGATGTCCCGGTCGATGTAGCAGTTGAGGACGCTGGCCGCGCCGGCGGCGAGCGAACCGCCGACCAGCACGACGGCCACCAGCCAGAGCGACGGGAGCCCGTCCGCGGCGAGCATCATCGACGGCACGGTGGTGACGAGCAGCAGCTCCACGATCCGCGGCTTGGTCAGCGCCACGTACGCCCGGACGACCGCCCGGACGTCCCGGCGCGGCGCGACCGAACCCTCCGCCACGGTCGCCGCGGGCGGCTGCCCCGCGGGCTGGCTGACGGGGCGCTCGGTGATCATGCTCACGGATTGCCACCTTCCGGCGTCGGCACGGGAGATTTGGGTCGGCCGGACCCGCATCGGGCCACACACCGACCCACACACTACGCGTTGTCGTTTTGGCTGCCCGGGCGACCCGGCAACGGTGCGGGCCGTCACACGTCGCGGCCTACCGTCCGATCCTCCGATCGGAGTACGAAGGAGCATGCAGTGATCCCCGGGCGGACGTTTAGGACGGCTCGATAGGGTCACCAGTGAGGGTTCCGCCCATCTGCCGAGGAGCACAACCACAGTGGCTGCCAACCAACCCGAGACTCCGCTCAACTGGTCCGACCTCGACCGCCGGGCCGTCGACACCGTACGTGTGCTGGCCATGGACGCCGTGGAGAAATCCGGCAACGGCCACCCGGGCACCGCGATGAGCCTCGCGCCCGCGGCGTACCTGCTCTTCAACCGGGTGATGCGGCACAACCCGGCCAACCCGACGTGGCCCGGCCGCGACCGCTTCGTGCTCTCCGCCGGGCACTCCAGCCTGACCCTCTACATCCAGCTGTTCCTCTCGGGCTATCCGCTCAACCTCGACGACCTGAAGTCCCTGCGCCAGTGGGGCTCGCTGACCCCGGGCCACCCGGAGCACGGGCACACGCCGGGCGTCGAGACCACCACCGGCCCGCTCGGGCAGGGCCTCGGCAACGCGGTCGGCATGGCCATGGCCGCCCGCCGCGAGCGCGGCCTGTTCGACCCGGACGCCGAGCCGGGCGCCTCGGTCTTCGACCACCACATCTGGTGCATCGCCTCCGACGGCGACATCGAGGAGGGCATCAGCCACGAGGCCAGCGCCCTCGCCGGGCACCAGCAGCTGGGCAACCTCGTCGTGATCTACGACGACAACGAGATCTCGATCGAGGACGACACCCGCATCGCCAAGAGCGAGGACGTGGCCGCCCGCTACGAGGCGTACGGCTGGCACGTGCAGACGGTCGACTGGCGCCGCGGCGACGCCGACCAGGGCGACTACCACGAGGACGTCGAGGCCCTCCACCGGGCGCTGCTGGCCGCCAAGGCGGAGACAGGCCGTCCCTCCTTCATCGCGCTGCGCACCATCATCGGCTGGCCCGCGCCGAACAAGCAGAACACCGGCAAGATCCACGGCTCGGCCCTCGGCGCCGACGAGGTGGCCGCCACCAAGCGGATCCTCGGCTTCGACCCGGCGCAGACCTTCGCCGTCGACGAGGAGGTCCTCGCGCACGCCCGCCAGGTGCTGGGCCGCGGCGAGGAGGCCCAGCGGGAGTGGACGCGGGCGTACGAGAGCTGGGCGAAGGCCAACCCGGAGCGCAAGGCGCTGCACGACCGGCTGGCCGAGCGGGCGCTGCCGGCGGGCTGGACGGACGTGCTGCCGGAGTTCCCGGCCGACCCGAAGGGCATCGCCACCCGCGCCGCGTCCGGCAAGGTCCTCGACGCGCTCGCGCCCGTCCTCCCCGAACTGTGGGGCGGCTCGGCCGACCTGGCCGAGAGCAACAACACCACCATGAAGGGCGAGCCGTCGTTCATCCCGGCCGTGCACGCCACCAAGGCGTTCCCGGGCCACGAGTACGGCCGCACCCTGCACTTCGGCATCCGCGAGCACGCCATGGGCGCGATCCTCAACGGCATCGCCCTGCACGGCGGCACCCGCCCCTACGGGGCGACCTTCCTGGTGTTCAGCGACTACATGCGCCCGTCGGTGCGCCTCGCGGCCCTCATGAAGCTGCCGGTGATCTACGTCTGGACGCACGACTCGATCGGCCTCGGCGAGGACGGCCCGACCCACCAGCCGGTGGAGCACCTCACCGCCCTGCGGGCCATCCCCGGCCTGGACGTGGTCCGCCCGGCCGACGCCAACGAGACCGTGTGGGCGTGGCGGACGGCCCTGGAGCACACCGACCGGCCGACGGCGCTGGCGCTCAGCCGGCAGGCGCTGCCGACCCTGGACCGCGGCACGCTGGCCGGCGCGGAGGGCGTGGCCCGCGGCGGGTACGTGCTGGCCGAGGCGAGCGGCGGCAAGCCGCAGGTGATCCTCGTCGGCACCGGCTCCGAGGTGCAGCTCTGCCTCACCGCCCGGGAGCGGCTGGAGGCCGACGGCATCCCGACCCGGGTCGTCTCGATGCCCTGCCAGGAGTGGTTCGCCGAGCAGGACGAGGCGTACCGGGAGTCGGTGCTGCCACGCGGGGTAAAGGCACGGGTGAGCGTGGAGGCGGGCATCGCGATGTCGTGGCGCGCCATCGTCGGCGACTGCGGCGAGAGCGTCAGCCTGGAGCACTACGGCGCCAGCGCGCCCTATTCGGTGCTCTTCGAGCAGTTCGGGTTCACCCCGGACCGCATCGTGGCGGCGGCGCGCGCGTCGCTGACCCGGGTCGGCGACATCACCGGTTTCACGACCGGCAACTGAGGGGAGCGTGGACGGCATGACGGACAGGCTGGGCGAGCTCAGCGCCGCGGGAGTGGCGGTCTGGCTCGACGATCTTTCCCGGACGCGGCTGACGTCCGGCGGGCTGGACAAGCTGCGCCGGGAGAAGCACGTGGCCGGGGTGACCACGAACCCGACGATCTTCGCGAAGGCGTTGAGTGACGCCGACGAGTACAACTGGCAGCTGCGCGACCTCGCCGTACGGGGGGTGGAGGTCGAGGAGGCGGTCCGGATGCTCACCACGTACGACGTGCGGTGGGCGTGCGACGTGATGCGCCCCTCGTACGAGAAGAGCAACGGCGTCGACGGCCGCGTCTCCATCGAGGTCGACCCGCGGCTGGCGCACGAGACCGAGCGGACGGTCGCCGAGGCGAAGGCCCTCTGGTGGCTGATCGACCGGCCGAACCTCTTCATCAAGATCCCGGCCACCGAGGCCGGCATCCCGGCGATCACGGCGACCCTCGCCGAGGGCATCAGCGTCAACGTCACGCTGATCTTCGGGCTGGACCGCTACTCGCAGGTGATGGAGGCGTTCCTGGCCGGCCTGGAGCAGGCGAAGGCGAACGGGCACGACCTGTCCAAGATCGGGTCGGTGGCGTCGTTCTTCGTCTCCCGGGTCGACACCGAGGTCGACAAGCGGCTGGAGAAGATCGGCTCGGACGAGGCGAAGGCGCTGCGCGGCAAGGCGGCCGTGGCCAACGCCCAGCTCGCGTACGAGCGCTACGCCAAGGTCTTCTCCTCCGACCGCTGGCAGGCGCTCGCCGACGCGGGCGCCCACCCGCAGCGGCCGCTGTGGGCCTCCACATCGACGAAGAACCCGGACTACCGGGACGTGATCTACGTGGAGCAGCTCATCGCCCCCGGCACGGTCAACACGATGCCGGAGTCGGTCATCAAGGCGTACGCCGACCACGGCGAGACGCGCGGCGACACGGTCACCGGCGCGTACGACGCGGCCCGGAAGGTCTTCACCGACCTGGAGGCCGTCGGCGTGGACATGGCCGACGTGATCGCCGTGCTGGAGCGCGAGGGCGTGGAGAAGTTCGAGGCGAGCTGGCTGGAACTGCTCGACGGGGTCCGCAAGTCGCTGGAGTCGGCCGCGCACGGCGCGGGCACCCCGGGTCGGGCGGCGCAGGGCAACGCGCAGGCGGCGGCACAGGCGGGAGGCAACGCGTGAGCGAGCGAACCATCAGGCTCAGCGCGTGGCAGCCTCGCGCCACCGCCGAGCGGAGCGAGGTGGGGGCGTGAGCGACCTGTTGTCGACGCCCGCCGAGTCGGCGGCCGGGCTCACGGTGCACGGGGCGGAGGCGGTCGACAAGGCCGCCCCGGCCTCGACCCGTCAGGCGCTGGTCGCCGCCGGTGTCCCCGGCAAGCTGGCCGCCAAGGACCCGAGCCTGTGGGGGCCGGACGCGGAGGCCGAGGCGAAGATCCGCCTCGGCTGGGTGGACACCCACCGGCGCAGCCGGGAGTTGCTCACCCAGCTCGCCGAGCTGAAGGCGGAGCTGGGCGACCTCGACCACGTGGTGCTCGCCGGCATGGGCGGGTCGTCACTGGCCCCCGAGGTGATCACCCGCACGCTGGGCGTGCCGCTGACCGTGCTGGACACCACCGACCCCGGCCAGGTGCGCGCCGCGCTGCGCGACCGGCTGGAGCGCACGGTGGTCGTGGTCTCCAGCAAGTCCGGCACGACGGTGGAGACCGACAGCCACCGCCGGGCGTACTGGCAGGCGTTCCTGGACGCCGGGATGACCGAGGCGGAGGCCGGCCGGCACTTCGTCATCGTCACCGACCCGGGTTCGCCGCTGGAGGAGATCGCCGCCGGCATGGGCGCGTTCACGGTGCTGGCCGACCCGAACGTGGGCGGCCGCTACTCGGCCCTCACCGCGTTCGGGCTCGTCCCGTCGGCGCTGGCCGGCGTGGAGGTCGCCGACCTGCTGGACCAGGCGGACGCGCTGGCCGCCTCGCTCGCCGCCGACCGGGACAACCCGGCCCTGGCGCTGGGCGCCGCGCTCGGCGCCGCCGCCACGGGCGGCCGGGACAAGGTCGCCCTGGTCTCCGACGGCACCGGCATCGACGGGCTCGGCGACTGGGCCGAGCAGCTCATCGCCGAGTCCACCGGCAAGGCCGGCGTGGGCATCCTGCCGGTCGTGGTGGAGTCGCCGCAGAGCCCCGGCGTCGAGGGCCCCGACGTGCTCACCGTGAGCTACGGCGGCGCGCTGGCCGCGGGCCAGGTGCCCGGCGGCGGGGGCGACCCGGACGTGGCGGTCAACGGCCCGCTCGGCGCGCAGTTCCTGGCCTGGGAGTACGCCACCGCGGTGGCCGGCGTGGTGCTCGGGATCGACCCGTTCAACCAGCCGAACGTCACCGAGTCGAAGGAGAACACCAACAAGATCCTGGCGTCGGGTCTGCCGGCGGAGACGCCGTCGTTCACCGAGGGCGCCATCGAGGTGTACGCCCCGGCGGGCGCGCCCGGCGACCTGGTCGGCGTGCTGCGCTGGCTGCTCGACGGCATGGGCGACGGCGGGTACGTGGCCGTGATGGCGTACCTCGACCGGTTCGCCGACGCGGACGCGGCCCGGCTGCGGCCGCTGCTCGCGGCCGCGTCCGGCCGCCCGGTCACCTTCGGGTGGGGCCCCCGCTTCCTGCACTCCACCGGCCAGTACCACAAGGGCGGCCCGCAGGTCGGCAGCTACCTCCAGCTGACCGGCGCGGTGGCCGATGATCTGCCGGTGCCCGGCAAGCCGTACACCTTCGGGGAGCTTCAGGCGGCCCAGGCCGCCGGCGACCGGCAGGCGCTGGCCGGGCGGAACCGCCCGGTGCTGCGGCTGCACCTGACCGACCGGTCCGCGGGTGTGGCCCAGCTGCTCGATGCGGCCGGTGAGCTGCGGGCGTGAGGATGGAAGACGTGGAAGAAGCGGAGGGGAGGAGCGGGGTGAACCCGCTGCGCGACCCACAGGACCGCCGGCTGCCGCGGATTCCCGAGCCGTGCGCGCTGGTGATCTTCGGGGTCACCGGCGACCTGGCGCGGAAGAAGCTGCTGCCGGCGGTCTACGACCTGGCGAACCGGGGGCTGCTGCCCCCGGGCTTCGTCGTGCTCGGCTTCGCGCGCCGCGACTGGGGTGACGGCGACTTCGAGACCCTCGCGTGCGAGGCGGCGCGCAAGCACGCCCGGACGCCCTGGCGGGACGAGGTGTGGGCGCGGCTCGCCGGGAACATCAAGTTCGTCGGCGGGTCGTTCGACGACGACGCGGCCTTCGACCACCTCGCCGAGACGCTCGACGAGCTGCGCCAGAGCCACGGCATCCCCGGCAACGCCGCCTTCTACTTCTCCATCCCCCCGGCGGCGTTCCCCGTGGTGCTCAAGCAGCTCGCCCGCACCGGGATGGCCGACAACGCGAAGTCCGGCGGCTGGCGCCGGGTGGTGGTGGAGAAGCCGTTCGGGCACGACCTGCCGTCGGCGAAGGCGCTCAACGACCTGGTCGACGACGTCTTCACCCGCAAGGACGTCTTCCGGATCGACCACTACCTGGGCAAGGAGACCGTCCAGAACATCCTTGCCCTGCGGTTCGCCAACAACCTGTTCGAGCCGCTGTGGAACTCCAAGTACGTCGACTCGGTGCAGATCACCATGGCCGAGGACGTCGGCATCGGCACCCGCGCCGGCTTCTACGACTCGGCCGGCGCCGCCCGCGACGTGCTCCAGAACCACCTCCTCCAGCTGCTCGCGCTGGTGGCGATGGAGGAGCCCACGAGCTTCGACCCCGACGAGATCCGTACCGAGAAGCTGAAGGTCCTCAAGGCGATCACCCTGCCGAAGGACGTCAGCACGGGCACCGTCCGCGGGCAGTACCTCCCCGGCTGGGTCGGTGGCGAGCGCGCCGTCGGCTACCTGGAGGAGGAGGGCGTCCCGCCGGACTCCACGACCGAGACGTACGTGGCGGTCCGGCTGGGCATCCAGAACCGGCGCTGGGCCGAGGTGCCCTTCTACATCCGGGCCGGCAAGCGGCTGCCGCGGCGGGTCACCGAGGTGGCCATCATGTTCAAGAAGGCGCCACACCTGCCCTTCCACCCGACGGACGTGGAGTCGCTCGGCAACAACCAGCTGGTCATCCGGGTCCAGCCGGACGAGGGCGTGGTGCTGAAGTTCGGTTCCAAGGTTCCCGGCACCGCCATGGAGGTCCGCGACATCGCCATGGACTTCCAGTACGGCGAGGCGTTCACCGAGTCGAGCCCGGAGGCGTACGAGCGGCTCGTGCTGGACGTGCTGATCGGCGACCGGACGCTCTTCCCCGACGCCGCCGAGGTCGAGCAGAGCTGGCAGGTGATCGACCCGCTGGAGCAGGCCTGGGCGGGCACCCGACCGGAGCCGTACCGGGCCGGCGAGTGGGGCCCCCGGGCGGCCGACGAGATGCTGGCCCGCGAGGGCCGGGCTTGGAGACGAGCATGATCGGCCTGTGGGACACCACCGGCAACGAAGTGGTCAAGGCCCTCGCCGCCGAGCGTCGCAGCGCGGGCGGCGTGGCCAGCGGAATGGCGCTCACGCTCATCGTCGTGGTGGACGAGAAGCGCGTACGCGAGGCGGAGGCGGCGGCCACCATCGCCGCCGCCGCCCACCCGTGCCGGCTGCTGGTCGTCGTCCGCACCGACATCGAGCGGGACCGCAACCGGCTCGACGCGGAGATCGTGGTGGGCGGCCGGCTCGGCCCGTGCGAGGCCGTGGTGATGCGGATGTACGGCCGGCTGGCGCTGCACGCCGAGTCCGTGGTGCTGCCGCTGCTGGTGCCGGACGTCCCCGTGGTGACGTGGTGGCACGGCGAGCCGCCGGAGGAGATCGCCACCGACTTCCTCGGCGTGGTCGCCGACCGTCGCATCACCGACGCCGCTCAGGCCGCCGACCCGATCGCGGCGCTGCGCCAGCGCGCCCACGACTACGCACCGGGTGACACCGACCTGGCCTGGACCCGGATCACCCCGTGGCGCACCCTGGTGGCCGGAGCGTTCGACACGACGGCGGCCAAGGTCACCGAGGCCACCGTGGTGGCCCCGGCGCACGACCCGACCGCCGCCCTGATGTGCGGCTGGCTGTCGAGCCGGCTCGGGATCAGCCCGCGCTGGGAGCACACCGACCAGTTCCCCCGGATGCGGGAGGTGGAGCTGCGTTGCGCCAACGGCGACCACCTGACGCTGACCCGGGACGACAGCGTGGCCACCTTCCGGCGTAGCGGCCAGGACGACCGGCAGCTTCCGCTGGTCCGCCGGCCGCTCGGCGACGAGCTGGCCGAGGAGCTGCGCCGCCTCGACGCCGACCAGGTGTACGCCGAGGCGCTGGGCGCCATCGTCGGCGTGACCGGCCTCGAGCAGCGCCCGGGCCGGCGCGTGCACGTCTGGAAGGACCCGGCCACCGCGCACCGGGCCGAGGCGGGGGTCACCGCCCACGCCGGCACCAGCGAGCGCTGAGGTTCACCCGCGACGACGGCACCGCCACGCGGTCCGCAGAACACGAGAAGGCACGAGATGAGTGAGGCGAGTGTCGCCGTCCACGCCGACGCCGAACTGTTGGCGCAGGCGGTGGCGGCACGCTTGGTGGTGAAGCTGCTCGACGCGCAGGCCGCGCGCGGCCAGGCGTCGGTGGTGCTGACCGGCGGCCGGATCGCCGCGGCCGTGTACCGGGCCGTCGCGGCCCTGCCCGCCCGCGACGCGGTCGACTGGTCACGCGTGGACGTCTGGTGGGGCGACGAGCGGTTCCTGCCCGGCGGCGACCCGGACCGCAACGAGACCCAAGCCCGGGCGGCGCTGCTGGACGCGGTGCCACTGGACCCGGCCCGGGTGCACCCGATGCCGGCCTCCGACGGCCCGGCCGGCCCCGACCCGGAGGAGGCGGCCGCCCGGTACGCCGCCGAGCTGGCCGCCGCCGCCCGCCCGGGCACCGCGGCGCTGCCCCACTTCGACGTGCTGATGCTCGGCGTCGGCGAGGACGGGCACGTGGCGTCGGTCTTCCCGGAGCACCCGGTGCACTACGAGAGCCGGCCGGTGAGCGCGGTGCGGGGCAGCCCGAAGCCGCCGCCGGTGCGCACCACGCTGACCCTCCCGGCGATCAACACCGCCGAGGAGGTCTGGCTGGTGGCCAGCGGCGCGGACAAGGCGCGGGCGGTCGGGATGTCGCTGGCCGGGGCGGGGCCCGTGCAACTGCCCGCGGCGGGCGTGCGGGGTGTCGGCCGTACGCTGTGGCTGCTCGACCGGGCCGCCGCGGCCGACGTGCCCGCCCGTCTGCGCAGCCTGCGCTGAGTCCGCTACGGCTCCCCCGCCGCGCCGCTCACCGCTCGGCGGCGGGGCGGCCGCGGCGGCGACGCAGGTCGGCGAGGGCCTCGGCGAGGATCGCGGCGCCCTCCTCGTCGGTGCGCCGCTCCTTCACGTACGCCAGATGGCTCTTGTAGGGCTCGGTGCGCGACCGCCCGGGCGGGTTCTGGGCGTCGCGCCCCGCCGGGTGGCCGCAGCGCGGGCAGTCCCACTGCGGGGGCGCGACGGCCTCCTCGGCGATGAGGATCTCCACCCGGTGGCCGTTGCGGCACCAGTAGGTGACCGCGCGGCGGGGCGCCGGTTCGTAGCGCTCGGGCGGGCGTTCGGGGGCCGATCCGACCCGGGCGCCCCGGATCACGTTGCCATGTGGCACGGCTGCTCGCTCCTGTCGTCGGAGGGGAACCGCCGCGGGGGTGGCGGCGGGCGACGCGGTGCAGCGAAAAGACCTGCGCGCGGCCCGTCGGGTGACGGACCGCGCGCAGATTGTACGACGTGAGCCGGCGCTCAGGCGTTCAACTGGAGGCGGAGCCAGAGGCCGAGCCCGACGATGCAGGCGAACCAGATGATGCCCACCAGGACCGTGTAGCGGTCGAGGTTCTTCTCCGCCACGGAGGAGCCGGCGAGGCTGGAGCTGACACCCCCGCCGAACATGCTGGACAGGCCACCGCCCTTACCGCGGTGCAGCAGGATCAGCATGGTGAGCAGGATGCTCGTGATGATCAGCAACACGATCAACGTGTATGCGAACCAGATCGGCATGGCTGGGGTCAGTCCTCTCGTAGCGATCCTCGCCCGGACAGGTCGGGCACGGCGGCACCGACCGGCGGACGGGCGGAGTCAAGGATAGCGAGCGATCAGCGGGCGATGTGTTCCGGGAACCGGCAGATCTGCGCGAATTCCTCGGCGTCCAGGCTCGCCCCGCCCACCAGCGCCCCGTCCACGTCCGGCTGGGCCATGATCGCTGCGACGTTCGACGCCTTGACCGAACCGCCGTAGAGCACCCGGACCTGGTCGGCGGTGCCCTGGTCGTACAGCTCGGCCAGCCGCTCGCGGACCGCCGCGCAGACCTCCTGCGCGTCCTCCGGGGTCGCCGTCTTGCCGGTGCCGATCGCCCAGATCGGCTCGTACGCCACGACCACCTTCGTGACCTGCTCGGCGCTGATCCCCTTCAGGGCGCCTTCGAGCTGGTCCGCGCAGTGCGCCACGTGGCGGCCCTGCTCGCGCACCTCCAGCCCCTCCCCCACGCAGAGGATCGGGGTCAGCCCGTGGGTCAGCGCCGCCTTCACCTTGGCGTTGACCAGCGCGTCGTCCTCGTGGTGGTAGGCCCGCCGCTCGGAGTGCCCCACCACCACGTACGTGCAGCCGAGCTTGGCGAGCATCGGCCCCGACACGTCGCCGGTGTACGCGCCCGAGGCGTGCGGCGACAGGTCCTGCGCGCCGTAGCCGATCAGCAGCTTGTCGCCCTCGACGGCGGTCTGCACGGTGCGCAGGTCGGTGAAGGGCGGCAGCACCACCGTCTCGACGTCGGTGAGCTGCTTCTCGGTGAGGCTCGCCGCGAGCTTCTGCACCAGCAGGTTCGCCTCGAGGTGGTTGAGGTTCATCTTCCAGTTGCCGGCCATCAGCGGCCGGCGGGTGGCGCCCGCCATCAGTTCTCCAGAGCAGCGATGCCGGGGAGGGTCTTGCCCTCCAGGTACTCCAGGGACGCCCCACCGCCGGTGGAGATGTGCCCGAACGAGGACTCGTCGAGCCCGAGCGCCCGCACGGCGGCGGCCGAGTCGCCACCACCGACGACCGTGAACGCGCCGGAGCCGGCGATGGCCTCCGCCACCCCGCGGGTGCCGTGCGCGAACGGGGCCATCTCGAACACGCCCATCGGGCCGTTCCAGAAGATCGTCCGCGCCCCCTTGAGGGCGGCCGCGAACCCGGCCACGGTCTCCGGGCCGATGTCCAGCCCCAGCCGGTGGCTGGGGATGCCGTCGGCGCGGACGGTGTCGTGCGCCGCGTCCGGGGCGAACGCGTCGGCGGCCACCACGTCGACCGGCAGCATGATCTTGCCGGGCGCGCGCTCCATGAGGTTGCGGCAGGTCTCGACCATCTCCTCCTCGAGCAGCGACGTGCCCACCTCCAGGCCCTGCGCCTTGAGGAACGTGAAGCACATCCCGCCACCGATGAGCAGCCGGTCGACCGTCGGCAGCAGCGCCTCGATCACGGCCAGCTTGTCGGAGACCTTGGAGCCGCCGAGCACCACCACGTACGGGCGCTCCGGCTCGCCGGTCAGGGTGGAGAGCACCTCCACCTCGCGCAGCACCAGCCGGCCGGCGAAGTGCGGCAGGCGGGCCGCCACGTCGTAGACGCTCGCGTGCTTGCGGTGCACCGCGCCGAACGCGTCGTCGACGTACGCCTCGCCGAAGACCGCGAGCTGGTCGGCGAAGGCGCCCCGCTCGGCCTCGTCCTTGCTGGTCTCGCCGGCGTTGAACCGCAGGTTCTCCAGCAGGGCGACCTCACCGTCGGCGAGCCCGTCCACCGTGGAGCGCGCCGACTCGCCGACCGTGTCGGTGGCGAAGTGCACGGCCGTGCCCAGCAGCTCGCCGAGCCGGTCGGCGACCGGCCGGAGGCTGAACTGCGGATCCGGGGCGCCCTTCGGCCGGCCCAGGTGCGAGCAGACGGTCACCTTCGCGCCGGCGCCGGTGAGGGCGCTCAGCGTGGGCAGGACCGCGCGGATGCGGCCGTCGTCGGTGATGGCGCCGGACTGCTTGTCGAGTGGGACGTTCAGGTCGGCGCGCACCAGCACGCGCCGACCCGAAACCCCCTCGGCGAGCAGGTCGTCGAGGGTACGGATGCTCACAGCGAGCTACCCACCAGCTTGACGAGGTCCACGAGCCGGTTCGAGTAGCCCCACTCGTTGTCGTACCAGCCGACGACCTTGACCTGGTTGCCGATCACCTTGGTCAGCGGCGCGTCGAAGATGCACGACGCCGGGTCGGTCACGATGTCCGTGGAGACGATCGGGTCCTCGTTGTAGGTGAGGATGCCCTGGAGCGCGCCCTCCGAGGCCGCCTTCAGCGCGGCGTTGACCTCGTCCACGCTGGTCTCCCGGCCGACCGTGACGGTCAGGTCGGTCACCGAGCCGGTCGGGATCGGCACGCGCAGCGCGTAGCCGTCCAGCTTGCCCTTGAGGTCCGGCAGGACCAGGCCGATGGCCTTCGCGGCGCCGGTCGAGGTCGGGACGATGTTCAGCGCGGCGGCCCGGGCGCGGCGCAGGTCCTTGTGCGGGGCGTCCTGCAGGTTCTGGTCCTGCGTGTACGCGTGGATCGTCGTCATCAGGCCGCGCTCGATGCCGAACGTGTCGTGCAGCACCTTCGCCATGGGGGCGAGGCAGTTGGTGGTGCAGGAGGCGTTCGAGATGATCGTGTGCTTGGCCGGGTCGTACTGGTCGTGGTTGACGCCCATGACGACCGTGACGTCCTCGTTCTTGGCCGGTGCCGAGATGATGACCTTCTTGGCCCCGCCGTCGATGTGCGCCTTGGCCTTCGTGGCGTCGGTGAAGAAGCCGGTCGACTCGATGATCACGTCGGCGCCGACGTCACCCCACGGCAGCTTCGCCGGGTCCTTCTCGGCGTACGCCTTGATGGTCTTGCCGCCCACCGTGATCTCGTCGGCGGTGGCCTTGACCTCCTGCGGCAGGCGGCCCAGGATGCTGTCGTACTTGACAAGGTGGGCGAGCGTCGCGTTGTCGGTCAGGTCGTTCACCGCCACGACCTCGATGTCAGCGCCGGACGCCAGCACTGCCCGGAAGAAGTTGCGGCCGATCCGACCGAAGCCGTTGATGCCAACCCGGATGGTCACAGGTCCCATCTCCTCGCGTTCTGGTCCGCCGGTCGCAGACCGTGTCGCCGGCGGAGTGATGTGCGCCGACCGTTGGAGCCGGCCGTTGACAGTTCATCTCGGCCACCCCGCCGCGGTCCGGGAGGACCTGACCGCCCGAGGCGGTGCGCACGGCGTGGAGTGCCGGTGCCGGCCCCCTTGCCGTACGCTGCGACCTTATCCGAGCGCGTGGCTGGGCGCTGCGCGGGGTGGTGATCGGCTCGCGTTTCCGCGCCCGTCGCGCACCCCGCCGGAGGCAGGGCGCGCCTGCCGGCCCGCTCGCCTCCGCTGACCGCCACCGTCCTATCAGACCACGAGCATGTCGGGCGTGACGGCCGCTTCCGTATCCGGGATGCCCAGGTCACGGGCGCGCTTGTCGGCGAGCGCCAGCAGCCGCCGGATCCGGCCGGCGATGGCGTCCTTGGTCAGCGGCGGGTCGGCGAGGGCGCCCAGCTCCTCCAGCGAGGCCTGGCGGTGCTCCAGCCGCAGCCGGCCGGCCGACGTGAGGTGCTGCGGGGCGTCGTCGGCGAGGATCTCCAGCGCCCGCGTCACCCGGGCCGCGGCCGCCACCGCGGCGCGCGCCGAGCGGCGCAGGTTGGCGTCGTCGAAGTTGGCCAGGCGGTTCGCGGTCGCCCGCACCTCCCGGCGCACCCGGCGCTCCTCCCACGCGAGCACGCTGGAGTGGGCGCCGATCCGGGTGAGCAGCGCGGCGATCGCGTCGCCGTCCTTGACGACCACCCGGTCCACCCCGCGCACCTCGCGGT
The DNA here is from genome assembly GCF_036184225.1 of Micromonospora globbae. Classification (NCBI taxonomy): domain Bacteria; kingdom Bacillati; phylum Actinomycetota; class Actinomycetes; order Micromonosporales; family Micromonosporaceae; genus Micromonospora; species Micromonospora globbae. The sequence goes on along the minus strand of NZ_CP108084.1, from coordinate 623,318 downwards.
TCTTGGCGGTGATGCCGATGCGGCGGGCGGCGCCCACCAGCGCCAGCGCCGACTCCGGGCCCGGGCAGGTGATCTCCAGCGCGCTGGAGCGCCCCGGCTCGGTCAGCGAGCCGTGCGCCATGAACGCGCCCCGCCACGCGGACACCGCGCAGCACACGTTCGCGGCCACCACGTGCGGGGGCAGGCCGCGCACGGGACGGCCCCGCACGTCGAGCAGGCCGGTCTGCCGGGCCAGCGCCTCGCCGTCCTTCACCACCCGGACGATGAAGTGGCTGCCCTTGCGCAGCCCGCCGGAGGCGAGCACGTGGATCTCGCTGGGGTAGCCGTACACCTCCGCGATCTCCCGCCGGAGCCGGCGGGCCACCGCCCCGGTGTCGAGCTCGGCCTCGACCACCACCCGGCCGGAGACGATGTGCAACCCACCGGCGAAGCGCAGAAGCGCCGCCATCTCCGCCCGCCGGCAGCAGGGCTTGGGCACGTCGACCCGACTCAGCTCGTCCTTGACCGCAGCCGTCATCGCCATTGTGCGTCCCCTCACGGACCGGTTCCGGCGTGTCGCCGGAGATTACGTACGTGTCTAACGATCGGCGCCCAGGACCGGCACCAGTGCGGCGCCCAGGGCGGCTGGGTCGTGGCGAGGAGTGCCGTCGGGGACGGCGACGGGGGCGAGGACCAGCCGGGCACCCAGCGATTCTGCCGCACGTTCGACCGGTTCGGGGTCACCCACCGCCGTGGCGTCCGCCAGGACGTGATCGACTTTCAGCTCCGGCAGGTACCAGCTCAGCGCGGCGAGGTGGTCGGCGACGGAGAGGCGGAGTGTCTCCTTCTCGGCGGCGAGGTTGAGGGTGACCAGCCGGCGGGCCGGGCTCGACACGATGGCGTCGGCCAGCTGGGGCACCAGCAGGTGCGGCAGCACGCTCGTGTACCAGCTGCCCGGGCCGAAGATCAGCCAGTCCGCGGCGCCGATCGCCTCGACCGCCTCCGGGCAGGCCTCCGGCGCGGCGGGGGTCAGCCGCAGCGACTCGACGCGGCCGGTGGTGACGGCGACCTGGTGCTGCCCGGTGATCGTCCGGACCTCGTCGGGCCGGTCCGGGTCCGCCCCGCGGACCTGCGCCTCGATGCCCACCGGCTGGCAGGACATGGGCAGCACCCGGCCCACGGCGCCGAGCATCGCGCCGGCGTGTTCGAGCGCGGCCACCGGGTCGCCGAGCAGCTCCATGAGCCCGCACAGCACCAGGTTGCCGACCGCGTGCCCGGCCAGGCCGTCACCGGAGCCGTTGCCCGGCACCTCGGCGAAGCGGTGCTGGAAGAGGCCCGCGCTGCGCCGGGTGGCCGGGTGGTCGCCGGCGAGCGCCACGAGGGCCTGCCGCAGGTCGCCCGGGGGCAGCCCGCCCCGCTCGGCGCGCAGCCGGCCGCTGGAGCCGCCGTCGTCGCCCACCGTCACCACGGCCGTGATGTCCAGATCCAGCTTCGGTGCGCACCGGCGCAGTGCCCGCAGTGAGGCGGACAGACCGTGACCGCCCCCGAAGGCCACCACCCTCATCGTCATTCCCGTCCCAGGTCGCGGTGCTGGGCGTTGGCGGCGAGCCCGGACTGGCGCAGGCGGGCGGCCAGCTCCTCCGCGATGGCCACGCTGCGGTGCTTGCCGCCGGTGCAGCCGACGGCCACCGTCAGGTAGCGCTTGCCCTCCCGCTCGAACCCGGTGGTGGTGGCGTTCACCAGGTCGGCGTACGCGGCCACGAAGGCCTCCGCGCCCTCCTGGCCGAGCACGTACGCGCTCACCGCCTCCTCCCGGCCGGTGTGCTCGCGCAGCTCGGGCACCCAGTACGGGTTGGGCAGGAACCGGGCGTCCAGCACGAAGTCGGCGTCGGGCGGCAGGCCGTACTTGAAGCCGAACGACAGCACGGTGACCCGCAGCCGGCGGGCGTCCTCGCCGCCGAACAGCTCCTCGATGCGCCGCCGCAGCTGGTTCACGTTCAGGTGGCTGGTGTCGATGATCACGTCGGCCTGGTCGCGGGCCTCCTCCAGCAGGCCGCGCTCGACCGCGATGCCGTCGGCGAGCCGCCCGTCGCCCTGCAACGGGTGCGACCGGCGCACGCTCTCGAACCGGCGGATGAGCACCTCGTCGTCGGCGTCCACGAAGACCACCCGGGGCGAGAAGCCGCGCTCCCGCAGCTCCCGGATCGCCCCCGCCAGGTCCGTGGAGAAGGCGCGCGAGCGGACGTCGAGCACCATGGCGGTCCGCCGGGCCGCCCCGCCGGCCTTGAACGCCAGCTCGGCCATGTCGAGCATGAGCGCCTGCGGGAGGTTGTCGACCACGTAGAAGCCGACGTTCTCCAGGGCCCGCGCCACCGTGCTCCGGCCGCCACCGGAGAGCCCGGTGACCACCACGAGTGTGGTCTCCGACTCCGCCGGCGCCGGCTGCCCGGCGGCGGTCTCCGCCGAGGTGTCGTGCCGTCCCTCGGCCGTACGCGCCTCGCTCACCCGCTACCCCCAAGCCGTGGCGTTCGTGGCCGTCCCGGCCACGAACGGTCAATCAGCGACTCTATCCCGGCCCGGGCGCCGGCTGCCGGCAAGCCCCAGGAGCACCACCAGCCCCAGCGCCGGCGGGAGCTGGCTTCTTCAGGGACGGGGTGATCGGCGCGGGGTGATCGGCGCGGGTGATCGGCGCGGGGTGGTCGGCGCGGGGTGGTCGGCGCGGCGGTCCCGGGGCGGCGCCGGACGGTGGGCTGCCGGGCGCGCGGGCTCTGGCGGCGGCGCGGGCGGCCGGGCGGCGTCGGGCCCGACTCGTAGACTTCGCGGATGGTCTCCCCCACCGACCTGCGCACCGCCGACGCCCGGGAGGTGCTGCGCCGGGTCTTCGGCTACGACGCCTTCCGCGGCTTCCAACAGGACGTGATCGACCACGTGGTCGCCGGTGGTGACGCGCTCGTGCTCATGCCCACCGGTGGCGGCAAGTCGCTCTGCTACCAGATCCCCGCGCTCGTACGCCCCGGTGTCGGCGTCGTGGTCTCCCCGCTGATCGCGCTCATGCAGGACCAGGTCGACGCGCTCACCGCGCTCGGCGTCCGCGCCGGCTTCCTCAACTCGACGCTGGACCTCGACGCCCGCCGCCGGGTCGAGGCCGCCTTCCTCGCCGGCGAGCTGGACCTGCTCTACCTGGCACCCGAGGCGCTGGGCAGCCGGTCCACCGTCCAGCTGCTCGACCGCGGGAAGATCGCCCTCTTCGCGATCGACGAGGCGCACTGCGTGTCCCAGTGGGGGCACGACTTCCGGCCCGACTACCTGGCCCTGTCGATGCTGCACGAGCGGTGGCCGGACGTGCCCCGCATCGCGCTGACCGCCACGGCGACCAGCGCCACCCGCGCCGAGATCGCCACGCGGCTCGACCTCACCGGCGCCCGGCACTTCGTGGCGAGCTTCGACCGCCCCAACATCCAGTACCGGATCGTGCCGAAACGGGAGCCCCGCAAGCAGCTGCTGGCCCTGCTGCGCGACGAGCACCCGGGCGACGCCGGCATCGTCTACTGCCTCTCCCGCGCCTCGGTGGAGAAGACTGCCGAGTTCCTCACCGCCAACGGCGTCGCCGCCCTGCCGTACCACGCCGGGCTGGACGCTTCCACCCGCGCGGCCCACCAGCAGCGGTTCCTGCGCGAGGACGGGCTGGTCATGGTGGCCACCATCGCGTTCGGGATGGGCATCGACAAGCCGGACGTCCGCTTCGTCGCCCACCTCGACCTGCCCAAGTCGGTCGAGGGCTACTACCAGGAGACCGGCCGCGCCGGGCGCGACGGGCTGCCGGCGACCGCCTGGCTCGCGTACGGCCTCCAGGACGTCGTCCAGCAGCGCAAGCTCATCGAGACGTCGGAGGGCGACGCGGCGCACCGGCGCGGGCTCGCCCGGCACCTGGACGCGATGCTCGCGCTCTGCGAGACGGTCCGCTGCCGCCGCGCCCAGTTGCTGGAGTACTTCGGCGAGCCGGCGACCGGCGCCTGCGGCAACTGCGACACCTGCCTGGGTCCGCCGGAGTCGTGGGACGGCACGATCGCCGCACAGAAGCTGCTGTCCACCGTGTTCCGGCTGGACCGGGAGCGCAACCAGCGCTTCGGGGCCGGGCACTGCATCGACATCCTGCTCGGGCGGCGCACCGAGAAGGTGACCCAGTTCGGGCACGACTCGCTGACGGTCTTCGGCATCGGCGGCGAGCTGCGGGAGGCCGAGTGGCGCGGCGTCGTCCGGCAGCTGCTCGCCGAGGGTCTGCTGGCGGTCGAGGGCGACTACGGCACGCTGGTGCTCACCGACACGAGCGCCGAGGTGCTGGGCCGCCGGCGGTCGGTCATGATGCGCCGTGAGCCGGAGCGTCCGGCGTCGAGTCGGGCCGGCCGGTCCCGCGCGGCCGCCGCCGCGGCGTCCGCCGAGCTGCCCCCGGCCGCCGCGCCGGTCTTCGAACGGCTCCGCGCCTGGCGCGCGGCCGCCGCGAAGGAGCAGGGCGTCCCGGCGTACGTGATCTTCCACGACGCGACGCTGCGGCAGATCGCCACGGACGCGCCCGCGTCCCTCGCCGAACTGTCCCGCGTGAGCGGCGTCGGGGAGAACAAGCTCGCGAAGTACGGCGAGCAGATCCTCGCCGTGCTCGCCGAGGCCGCCGCCACCGACTGACCCGGCGGGCGTCGTCGCGCGCCGACGGTCAGTCGCCGCGCGCGGCGGCTTCCGCGTCGCCGCTCGGGACCGGCTCGATACCGCCGGTCGCGCTGGCGTCCGCGCCGCCGGTCGCGCTGGCGTCCGCGTCGCCGCTCGGGGCCCGCTCGATGCCGCCGTTCGCGGTGGCCTCCGCGCCGCCGCGTGCGGTGGCCCCCGCGCCGCCGTTGAGGGCGGCCAGCACGGCCTCGGCCGTGCGCCGCCCCACCCCCGGCACCTCGGTGATCTCGTCGACGGTGGCCGCCGAGAGCCGCTTCAGCGACCCGAAGTGCCGCAGCAGCGCCTTGCGCCGCACCTCCCCGAGGCCCGGCACCGTGTCGAGCGCCGACTGCGTCATCCGCTTCGACCGGCGCTGCCGGTGGAAGGTGATGGCGAAGCGGTGCGCCTCGTCGCGGACGCGTTGCAGCAGGTAGAGCCCCTCGGAGGTGCGCGGCAGGATCACCGGGAACTCGTCGTCGGGCAGCCAGACCTCCTCCAGCCGCTTGGCGAGCCCGCAGAGCGCGACGTCGTCGATCCCCATCTCGGCGAGCGCCTGGGCGGCGGCCGCCACCTGCGGCGGCCCGCCGTCGACGACCACCAACTGCGGCGGGTACGCGAACTTCCGGGGCCGCCCGGTGGTCGGGTCGACCAGCGCGCCGACCCTGGGCTCGTCGGCGTCCGCCTGGCCGGCCGGGGCCTCCGGGTCGTCGGCCGACTCCACACCGGCCTCGCCGGTCTCGGCCCGGGCGTCGAGATAGCGGGCGAAGCGGCGGCGCAGCACCTCGGACATCGCCGAGAGGTCGTCGGTGGCGCCCCGGATGATGAACCGCCGGTACTCGCTCTTGCGGGGCAGCCCGTCCTCGAAGACGACCATGCTGGCCACCACGTCGGTGCCCTGGATCTGCGAGACGTCGAAGCACTCGATGCGCAGCGGCGACGTCCGCATGCCCAGCGCCTCACCGATCTCGTCGAGCGCCTTGCCGCGGGTCGTGAGGTCGCCGGCGCGGCGCAGCTTGTGGCGCGCCAGCGCGTCCTTGGCGTTGCGCGCCACGGTCTCCATGAGGGCACGCTTGTCGCCGCGCTGCGGCACCCGCAGGGTGACCCGGCTGCCCCGATGGCCGGACAGCCAGTCGGCCAGGGCGTCGGCGTCGGCCGGCAGTTCGGGGACGAGCAGTTCGCGGGGCACGTCGGCCTCGCCGTGCTCGCCGCCGTAGACCTGGGTGCAGAAGTGGTGCACGAGGTCGCCGGTGGTCAGGTCCTCCGTCTTCTCCACCACCCAGCCGCGCTGGCCGCGGACCCGCCCGTCGCGGACGTGGAAGACCTGCACGGCCGCCTCGAGCGGGTCGTCGGCGAACGCGACCACGTCGGCGTCGGTGCCGTCGCCGAGCACCACTGTCTGCTTCTCCATGGCCCGGCGCAGGGCGGCGATGTCGTCGCGCAGCCGCGCGGCCCGCTCGAACTCCAACTGCTCGCTGGCCTCGGCCATCTCGCGTTCGAGCTTGCGGACCATCGTGTCGGTGCGCCCGGCCATGAAGTCACAGAAGCCGTCGACGATCTCCCGGTGCCGCTCGGCCGAGACGTTGCCGACGCAGGGCGCCGAGCACTTGCCGATGTAGCCGAGCAGGCAGGGTCGCCCGACCTGGCCGGCCCGCTTGAACACCCCGGCGGAGCAGGTGCGGGCCGGGAAGACGCGCAGCAGCAGGTCGAGCGTCTCGCGGATCGCCCAGGCATGCGAGTACGGCCCGAAGTAGCGCACCCCCTTGCGCTTCGCGCCGCGCATCACCTGCAGCCGGGGGTACTCCTCGTCGAGGGTGACGGCCAGGTAGGGGTAGGACTTGTCGTCGCGGTAGCGGACGTTGAACTTCGGGTCGTACTGCTTGATCCAGGTGAACTCCTGCTGGAGCGCCTCGACCTCGGTGCCCACGGTGATCCAGTCGACCGACTCGGCGGTGGTCACCATCTGGCGGGTGCGCTCGTGGAGGTTCCAGAGGTCGCCGAAGTAGGAGTTGAGGCGGCTGCGCAGGTTCTTCGCCTTGCCGACGTAGATGACCCGGCCGGTGCCGTCGCGGAAGCGGTAGACCCCCGGCGACTCCGGGATGGTGCCGGGTGCGGGACGGTAGGTCGAGGGGTCAGCCACGGATGCAAGCCTAGTCCGGGGCACCGACGCTTCCCCGGCCCGGCGCGGCCCGGGCGAACCCGGGCCCGCGCCGTCCGGGCCGCATGATCGACCGGTCAGGCGAACGAGATCTGGTCGCCGACGACCTTGACGGGCTTGGCGGGGAGCGGCTTCGTCGCCGGGCCGGCCTTCACCGAGCCGTCCTCGATCGAGAACTTGCTGAAGTGGCACGTGCAGTTGATCGTGCCGCCGTCGACGTTCGACACCGGGCAGCCCTGGTGGGTGCAGATGGGGTCGAAGCCCTTGAACTCGCCAGGACTGGGCTGGGTGATCACGACGCCCTCCGCGGCGAGGACCTTGCCCCCGCCCAGCGGGATGTCGGTGGTGGTCGCCAGGGACTGGGCGCCCTGCCGGTCGCCACCGCCGGCGTCCCCGGTGCTGGGAACCGCAGGCCCGCCGCTGGTGGGGCCGGTGGCGCCGCCGCCCGTGTCGTCCCCGCCACAGGCGGCCAGGACGACGGCCGCCCCGACGGCGCCGGCGCCGGCGAGCAGCACCCGCCGCGTCTGCGTGGTCGGACCGGTCGGCTCCTGATCGTCACTCATGCCTCGCCCTTCTCTCTCGGCTGCGCGGCCCGTCCTGGCCCCCGTGGCCACACTTCTGCACACGCCCCACTGTGCCGGACGGTTCACCCGGTACGCGCCGGAACCCCACGCGTGACCGCCCCGTGGGCACGCCGAGCCCCCGCCGGGCCGGCCGCCGGCGAGCAGCGGCCTGCCCCGTCGGTGATCGGTCAGCGCCCGCGGTGATCGGTCACCATGCCCCCGCCGGTGATCGGTCAGCGCGCCCCGGCGGGGACCTTCCGCCCGGCGCGGGACTTCGCGCCGTTGGCCTTGGCCGCCCGCGACGTGGCCGCGGCGGCGCCCTTGGCCTCGCCGTCGAGCCGGAGCACCTGGCGCAGGAACCGCCCGGTGTGGCTCTCGGGCACCTCGGCGACCTCCTCGGGGGTGCCGGTGGCGAGCACCGTGCCGCCGCGGTGACCGCCCTCGGGACCCATGTCGATGATCCAGTCGGCGGTCTTGATGACGTCGAGGTTGTGCTCGATGGTGATCACCGTGTTGCCCTTGTCGACCAGGCCCTCGAGGACCATCAGCAGTTTGCGGATGTCCTCGAAGTGCAGGCCCGTGGTCGGCTCGTCGAGCACGTAGACCGTCCGGCCGGTGGAGCGCTTCTGCAGCTCGGAGGCGAGCTTGACCCGCTGCGCCTCGCCGCCGGAGAGGGTCGGCGCGGGCTGGCCGAGGCGGACGTACCCGAGGCCGACGTCGACCAGCGTCTTCAGGTGCCGGTGGATGGCCGGGATGGCGGAGAAGAACTCGGCCGCCTCCTCGATCGGCATGTCCAGCACCTCGGCGACGGTCTTGCCCTTGTAGTGGACCTCCAGCGTCTCCCGGTTGTAGCGGGCCCCCTTGCAGACCTCGCACGGGACGTACACGTCGGGCAGGAAGTTCATCTCGATCTTGATGGTGCCGTCACCCGAGCAGGCCTCGCAGCGCCCACCCTTGACGTTGAAGGAGAACCGCCCGGGCCCGTAGCCGCGGACCTTCGCCTCGGTGGTCTCGGCGAAGAGCTTGCGGATGTGGTCCCAGACGCCCGTGTAGGTGGCCGGGTTCGACCGGGGCGTACGCCCGATCGGCGACTGGTCGACGCCGACCACCTTGTCGACGTGCTCCAGGCCACTCACCCGGGTGTGGCGGCCCGGCACCAGCCGGGCGCCGTTGATCTGGTTGGCGAGCACGGCGTAGAGGATGTCGTTGACCAGGGTCGACTTGCCCGAGCCGCTGACGCCGGTGACCGCGATGAGCTGGCCGAGCGGGAAGCTCACGGTGAGGTTGCGCAGGTTGTGCTCGCGGGCGCCGTGCACCACCAGCTCCCGGCCCGGCGTCTGCGGCCGGCGGTGCGCCGGGGTGGGGATCGACCGGCGGCCGGACAGGTACGCGCCGGTCACCGAGTCCGGGTTCTCCAGCAGGGCGGGGACCGAACCGCTGTGCACGATCCGGCCGCCGTGCTCCCCGGCGCCCGGGCCGATGTCGACGATCCAGTCGGCCGTGCGGATCGTGTCCTCGTCGTGCTCGACCACGATGAGGGTGTTGCCCAGGCCCCGCAGGCGGACCAGCGTCTCGATCAGCCGGTGGTTGTCGCGCTGGTGCAGCCCGATCGACGGCTCGTCCAGCACGTAGAGGACGCCGACCAGGCCCGAGCCGATCTGGGTGGCCAGGCGGATGCGCTGCGCCTCGCCGCCGGAGAGGGTGCCGGCCGGCCGGTCGAGGGAGAGGTAGTCGAGGCCGACGTCGAGCAGGAACCGCAGCCGGGCGTTGATCTCCTTGAGGACGCGCTCGGCGATCATCTTCTGCCGGTCGGTGAGCTCGATGCCGGCGAGCAGCTCGGCGCACTCCCCCACCGACAGGTTGCAGACCTCGGCGATGCTCTTGCCGGCGATCGTGACGGCGAGCACCTCCGGCTTGAGCCGGGCGCCACCGCAGGCCGCACACGGCACGTCCCGCATGTAACCCTCGTACTTCTCCCGCGACCACTCCGACTCGGTGTCGGAGTGCCGGCGCTCGATCCACTGCACCACGCCCTCGAAGCCGGTGTAGTAGGAGCGCTCACGGCCGTACTTGTTGCGGTAGCGGACGTGCACCTGGTCGTCGGAGCCGTGCAGGATCGTCTTCTGCGCCCGGGACGGCAGCGCCCGCCACGGCGTGTCCAGGTCGAAGTGCTCGGCCTCGCCGAGCGCCTCCAGCAGCCGGAGGAAGTACTCCAGGGTGTGCCCCGTCGCCCAGGGCTGGATGGCGCCCTCGCGGAGGGTGCGCTCCGGGTCGGGGACGACCAGCTCCGGGTCGACCTCCTTCTTGGTGCCCAGACCGGTGCACTCGGGGCAGGCGCCGTAGGGCGCGTTGAACGAGAAGACCCGGGGCTCCAGGTCCTCGATGGCGAGCGGGTGGTCGTTGGGGCAGGCCAGGTGCTCGGAGAAGCGCCGCTCCCGGTCGGGGTCGTCCTCGGGCAGGTCCACGAAGTCGAGCAGCACGATGCCGCCGGAGAGGCCGAGCGCCGCCTCCACCGAGTCGGTCAGCCGCTGCTTGGCGCTCGCCTTGACGGAGAGGCGGTCGATCACCACCTCGATGGTGTGCTTCTCCTGCTTCTTGAGCTTCGGCGGCTCGGTCAGCGGGTGCACCACGCCGTCGACCCGGGCCCGGGCGTAGCCCTTGGCCTGCAGCTCGGCGAACAGGTCGACGTACTCGCCCTTGCGCCCCCGCACCACGGGGGCCAGCACCATGAAGCGGGTGCCCTCGGGCATGGCCAGCACCCGGTCGACGATCTGCTGGGGGCTCTGCCGGGAGATCCGCTCGCCGCAGACCGGGCAGTGCGGCTCGCCGACCCGGGCGAAGAGCAGCCGCAGGTAGTCGTAGACCTCGGTGATGGTGCCGACCGTGGACCGCGGGTTGCGCGAGGTGGACTTCTGGTCGATCGAGACGGCCGGGCTCAGCCCCTCGATGAAGTCGACGTCGGGCTTGTCCATCTGCCCGAGGAACTGCCGCGCGTACGACGAGAGCGACTCGACGTAGCGGCGCTGCCCCTCCGCGAAGATCGTGTCGAAGGCCAGGCTCGACTTGCCCGACCCGGACAGCCCGGTGAACACGATCAGGGCGTCCCGGGGCAGGTCGAGACTGACGTCACGCAGGTTGTGCTCGCGCGCGCCACGGATGATCAGTCGGTCGGCCACGGTCCGTGTACTCCCGGGTGAAGAAGATGAGGCGGATCTGTCCGCTCGGAGGCGATGTCGAGCGGTTGTGCGGGCGCAGGAATGACGCCTCGGCAACTCTAGCCCCGAGGTACGACAATTCTCTGCGCCCGCGCATTCCCCCAGCTCAGCCCGGTCGGCCGGGTCAGAGCCCACCCGGCGAGGGCGGGCGCGCGGGACGGTTCGCGCGCCGCCGGGCGCCGCGCCATCCGCCCCGCCGCTCGGCGGCCAGCCGCGCCTCCCGCCGGCGGCTCTCGAAGGCCACCTCCCGCTGCAGGCGGCGCCAGCTCTCCCAGCGCCGGGCGGTCAGCTCGCCGTTCTCCAGCGCCTCGCGCACCGCGCAGGCCGGCTCGCCGTCGTGGGCGCAGTCGGCGTACCGGCAGCCGGTGGCCAGCTCGGCGATGTCGGCGAAGGCCCGGTCCAGCCCCGCCGAGCCGTCGAGCAGCCCCACCGCCCGTACCCCGGGGGTGTCGAGCACGGCGCCACCGCCCGGCACCGGCACCAGCGACCGCCACGTGGTCGTGTGCCGGCCCTTGCCGTCCACCCGCCGGATCGCCTGCGTGGGCATCACCACGGCGCCGGCCAGCGCGTTCACCAGGCTCGACTTGCCGGCCCCGGAGGGCCCGAGCAGGCCCAGCGTGCGCCCGTGCGCGACGTGGGCGCGCAGCGGCGCCAGGCCGACGCCGCGTTCGGCGCTCACCGGCAGCACCGGCACCCCCGGCGCGACCGCCGCGAGCTGGCGGGCGACCGCGCCCGGATCGGCGGCCAGGTCGGCCTTGGTGAGCAGGACCAGCGGCTGGGCGCCCGACTCGTGGACGAGCGACAGCAGGCGCTCGATGCGGCCGGTGTCCGGCTCCGGGTGGACCGGCTCGACCACCGCGGCGGCGTCGAGGTTGGCGGCGAGCACCTGCCCGCTGGCGTCCTTGCCCGCCGTGCGGCGCACCAGGGCGGTACGCCGGGGCAGCACGGCCTCGACGGTGCGCCGCCCGTCCGGCCAGGCGCCGACGAGCACCCAGTCACCTGCGCACGGCAGGTTGGTGAGGTCACGGGCGGCGGCCGCCAGCACCGCCCCGCCCGTGCTGGCACGGACCGGGCCCTCGGCGCAGAGCACCGTGCAGACGCCCCGGTCGACCCGGGTCACCCGGCCCGGGCGGTGGTCGGTGCGTCGACGTACGTGGGCCGCCCACCCGGCGTCCCAGCCGAGGGCGGTCAGATCGATTCTCATGGCATCCTCATCGGTGTCGGAGGTGATGGCGGAACACGCGTGCCTCGACCGGCATGAGCCCCACCTCCTCCCGACGTCCGGTGCCGCGTTGCCGCCGACGGTAGGGGTCGCGCAGCCGCGCCGAAACCCATTTCCCCGGCGACGCCGCGCGGCCGTACCGCTAGGGTCGGTACGTGACCACGGACCCGCTGCTGCTGACCGGCGAGGTGGAGGACGCGACGTCGCGTCTGCTGCGCACCGCGGCCGCCTTCGACGAGGCCGACCTCGCCGCCGCGTCGCTGCTGCCGGGCTGGACCCGCGGCCACGTGCTGGCCCACCTGGCCCGCAACGCCGACGGCTTCGTCAACCTGCTCACCGCCGCCCGCACCGGCGAGCCCCGGCCCATGTACGCGTCGCCGGCCGTCCGGGCCGCCGACATCGAGGCGGGCGCCGCCCGGGCGCCGGACGCGCACCTCGACGACCTGCGCCGCTCGGCCGACCGGTTCGCCGAGGCGGTGGCCGCCATGCCCGCGGCGGCGTGGACCGCGACGGTGGAGACGCCCGGTGGGCCGAAGGTCGCCGCCGAGCTGGTCTGGTGCCGGCTGCGGGAGCTGGAGGTGCACCACGTGGACCTGGCCGCCGGACGCCGCGCGGCGGACTGGCCGGATGCCTTCGCCCACCGGCTGCTGCACGAGGTCGCCACCGACCTGGTCGGCCGGCCCGGCGTGCCGGCGATGGTGCTGCGTTTCGACGGCTCCCGACACGAACTGGTGATCGGTGAGCGCGCGCAGGCCCCCGTCGTCGCCGGTCCCGCACCGCACCTCGCCGCCTGGCTCATCGGCCGCGGCGGCGCCGAACCGCTCACCGTGACCCCCGACGGCCCCCTGCCGAACCCACCGGAATGGATGTAGACACCCGATGACCTACAGCGGAGACGTGACCCCCGGCGGCCCGCCGGCGGTGCGCGAGCTCGACCGGCTCACCGTCAGCAAGCTCTCGGTGGGCCCCATGGACAACAACGCCTACCTGCTGACCTGCCGGGCGACCGGCGAGCAGGTGCTGGTCGACGCGGCCAACGAGGCGCCCCGCCTGCTGGAGCTGATCGGCGATCGGGGCCTCGCCGCCGTGGTCACGACCCACCAGCACATGGACCACTGGGTGGCGCTGGAGGAGGTGGTGGCCAAGACCGGCGCGCGGGCGCTCGTGCACGCCGACGACGCCGCCGGCCTGCCGATCGAGGCGGAGACCCTCACCGACGGCGACAGCGTCCCCGTCGGCGACTGCGCGCTCGAGGTCATCCACCTGCGCGGGCACACCCCCGGCTCGATCGCCCTGCTCTACCGGGACCCGGCCGGCACACCGCACCTGTTCACCGGCGACAGCCTCTTCCCCGGTGGGGTGGGCAACACGGACAAGGACCCGGAGCGGTTCGCCATGCTCCTCGGCGACGTCGAGCGCAAGCTGTTCGACCGGCTGCCGGACGAGACCTGGTTCTACCCGGGCCACGGCAAGGACAGCACGCTCGGGGCGGAGCGGCCGGCGCTGCCGCAGTGGCGGGCCCGCGGCTGGTGACCGCCGCCCGGCCGCCCTCGGCGCGTGGCCGTCCGGGCCGGCCGCCGCGACCGCCGGTGGCGCCCCGGGCTCAGGCGGCGGTGTCGCCGTCGGTCATCGCGCGCAGCCGGCGGCGGGTGCCCAGCAGCACGATCCCGGCGAGCACCAGCCCGACCGCCATGGTGGCCAGCATCGGGCTGGACTCGCCGGGCAGCAGCCCGGCCACCGACCGGGACGCGGTGCCGAGCACCAGGTAGAGCCCGGCCCAGCCGGCGGCGCCGAGGGCCGCGCAGCCGACGAACCGCCGGTACGACATCCGCAGCCCGCCGGCGGCCAGCGGCAGCAGGGCGTTGAACACGGGCAGGAACGGCGCCACCAGGATCATCCGGCCGCCACCGCGGTGCAGCACGGCCTCGGCCGCCGCCCAGCGGGACTCGCCGATCCAGCCGCCGAGGCGGCTGCGGCGCAGCCGCTCGCCGTAGTGGCGGCCGGCCAGGAAGCTCAGCGACCAGCCGGCGACGCAGCCGCCGACCACGGCGGCGAAGGTGGCCAGCCCCGTCGCGGGCCGGCCCACCCCCACGGCGGCGAGGATCGCCACGTCGCCCGGCACCAGCACCCCGAGCAGGGGTACGGCGTCGAAGAGCATGACCACTCCGAGCACCCCCACCAACAGGGTGGTGGGCATCTCCCCGACCTGGGCCAACCAGTCCGCCATGATCTGTACGCTATCGGCGGCGCGCCACCCGCACCTCCGGTTTGATCCCCCACGACCCCCTGACTCCACCTCGGGGTGGACCCTGATCTCACCTGGGTCGCAGCACCTGCACCCGGCGGACGGGGGACCCGACGGTGGGCTCGGTGGTGGGCACCGGGTAGCTGGCGACCACGGCCAGCCGGCCGGCCGGCAGGTGGCCGCGGTCCGGGTCGCCCACCAGCACGTCGGCGCCACCGGCCGCGGCGCGGGCGAGGAAGGGCAGCATCCGGTCGGCCAGCGCCCGGTCGTAGAGCACGTCCCCGGCGACGAGCAGGTCGGTGCCGGCCGGAGCGGAGTCGAGCAGGTCGTCAGCCGTGACGGCGACCCGCACCCGGTTGACCCGGGCGTTGACGGTCACGGCGGCGACGGCGTACGGGTCGATGTCGTTCGCCGTCACCTGCGCCGCTCCCGCGAGGGCGGCGGCGATCGCCACGAGCCCCGATCCCGCGGCCAGGTCGAGCACCCGCCGTCCGGCGGCCAGGTCGGGGTGGTCGAGGAGGTGGCGGGCGAGCGCCTGCCCGCCGGCCCACGCCGACGCCCAGTACGGCGGGGGGAGCCGGCGCCCGGCGTGCGCCTCCATCCGCGCCCACCACAGGATGGGGTCCTCCGCGACGTGCAGCCGCACCTCGGGGACGAACGGGGTGGGCGCCAACCGCAGGCGGTCCGGTCCGCCTCCCGGCGCGCCGATCTCGCGTTCCAGCTCCACCAGCGCGGCCGTCGCGGGATCCCTCACCGGCGCAAGCATGCCGCAGGTCCGGTGCGGCGGGGCCGGTTTCGGCGGGTCGCCGGACGAGTTCACCCGGTCACCTGCGGCACTTCGCCCGGCGGATGACGGTTTGGCCGGTTAGTGTCGGGGAGGTACAGGGCGATCATCGGCCAGACGCCGGAGATCACCCGCTGTGAACAGGGAGAGACGCATGGCAACCGGCACGGTTAAGTGGTTCAACTCGGAAAAGGGCTTCGGCTTCATCGAGCAGGACGGCGGCGGCCCGGACGTATTCGTCCACTACTCGGCCATCCAAGCCAGCGGCTACCGGGAGCTGAGCGAGGGGCAGAAGGTCGAGTTCGAGGTGACCCAGGGCCAGAAGGGACCACAGGCGGACAACGTCCGCCCCATGTAGTTCCCCACCCGCGGCGGCGGTCGGGGCTCCGGCCGCCGCCGCGGTGTCTCACGGCGCCGGCACGGGATCCGCGGGGTACGTCGCGGGCAGGTCCCGGCGGCGGCGCAGCGGCCCGCCGAGCAGGATGAGCGGCGTGACCGCCAGCCAGCCGGTCATCGCCAGCATGGCGACGCGCACGCCGAACGTGGCCGCCAGCGTGCCCGCCAGCAGCGCGGCGAGCGGGATGGTGCCGTAGTTGAGCAGCTGCATGCTCACCGTGACGCGGCCGAGCAGGTGGTGCGGCGGGTACGTCTGCCGGAAGGTGCCCTTCAACACGTTGTTGACGGCCACGCCGAGGCTGAGCAGCAGCCCGCCGGCGGCCGGGAGGAGCAGGGCCGCACCCGGGCCGGCCAGCGGGATCAGCAGGGCGGGCGGCCCGCTGAGCGCCGCGCCGAGCAGCATGGCGCGGGCGGTGCCGACGCGGCGACCGACCACGGTGGCCAGCAACGCGCCCACGACTCCCCCGGCGCTCATCGCCGCGACGAGCAGGCCGACCGCGCCCGGGGCGAGCCCGACCTCCCGGACCAGGAACACCACGAGCACGGCCTGGTAGCCGACCAGGCCGACGTTGCTCGCGGCCCCGAAGACGGTCATGACCCGCAGGTACGGGTCGCGGGCGACGAACCGTACGCCCTCGGCGATCTCCCGGCGCAGCGACCGCCCGCCGGCGGCGCGCGCCGGCCGGGGTTCCGCCGTGCGGATCCGGGCCAGGCAGGCGGCGGAGGCGAGGAACGTCAGCGCGTCCAGGACCAGGGCGGCCACCGCCCCGACGGCCTGCGCGATCAGCCCGGCGAGGCCGGGCCCGACGACGTAGCTCGCCGTCTGGGTCGCCTGCAGCTTCGCGTTGCCCTCGGGCACCTGCGCCGGGGACAGCAGGACGGGCAGGTAGACCTGGTCGGCGGTCTCGAAGAAGACCCGGGCCAGCCCGGCGGCGAACGCCACGACGAACAGCTGCGCGATGGTGAGCGCCCCGGCCAGGGCCGCGACCGGCACGCTGAGGAAGACCAGCGCCGAGACGAGGTCACAGGCGATCATGAGGGGGCGGCGCCGCATCCGGTCGACCCAGGCGCCGGCCGGCAGACCGACGAGCAGCCACGGCAGCCAGGCCGCCGCCGTGAGCATCGCGACCTGCGCGGCGCTCGCGTCGAGCACGGCCACCGCGACGAGGGGCAGCGCCACCGCCGTGACGTTGCTGCCCACGCTGCTGACCGCCTGGCCGGCCCAGAGCAGCCGGAAGTCCCGGTGCCGGAACAGGCCACCGGCCGGCACGGACCCCGGACGGGTCGCGGAGAGGGCGGTCACGGCTGGGCCGGGACGCCGTGGGCGAACACGAAGACGGGATGCCGCTCCCGCCCGTCGTCCGGGATCTCGCGGTCCCCCCAACGGGTCAGGAGGTCGTTCAGCTCGCGTCCCAGCTCGGCCAGCTCCTCGGGGGTGAGGCGCAGCCAGCGGTCGGTGGAGAAGGGCCCGTCGCCCCAGGCCGCATGGGTCGCCTCGTCGGCCGCGTGCCAGACGCGGGCCAGCGTGACCTGCCGGTCGAGGTTGAGTGAGATGGCCGCGTCGGCCACCGCGCGGGCGGCCGGGTCGTCGTCGAAGTCCGCGCTCGACCAGCGGACTCCCCGGCTGACGAGCCGCCACCAGCGCTCACGGCGGTCGCGGGCCAGCTCGGGGGCCTCCACGACCAGATCGGCGGCGGCGAGCACCTTGAGGTGGTGGCTGACGTTGGCCGGTGCCTGCCCGGTGCGTTCGGCCAGCAGGCCCACCGTGGTGGGGCCGTGCACCTTGAGCACGTCCATCAGGCGGCGGCGCAGGGGGTGGGACAGGGCGGCCAGTACCCGCGAGTCGGTGACCTGGCGTACGTCGCGGTTCTCCATGCGCCGAGCCTGACATGGACAACACCAGTTGCGCAAGAGTTATTGCGAAACGGTCGTTGCCGATCGGCGGGCGGGCCGCCCCGAGGGCCGGGGCGGCCCGCCGCGCCTCAGGCGGCCAGCCGGCGGGCGAGTTCGTCCGCGACCTGCTGCGCCATGGTCGGGGGGATCGCCTCGGCGATCTTCTCCGGCGTCAGCGAGGCCAGCACACCCTGCACGATGGCCGGCTCGTCGGTGAAGTCCTTCGTGGACAGACCGTCCATCTTGGCCACCAGCGCCGGGTACGCCTGGGCCATGGCGAGCATCAGGGTCAACGGGGAGTTGGCCAACGGCGGGTTGACCAGGCCCTTCGTGCCGATCGGCGAGATCAGCCAGTTGCGCAGGTTCGACAGGTCGGCCAGGACGTCGTCGACCGTGCGGTTGGGGTTGCCGGTGTCGCGGCGGAGCTTGTCGGTGAGTTCCATCTCGTCCTCCTTCGGGGGCGAGGCGATCAGGCCGATGCCGATGAGGTACCGGCGGAACAGCGGGGTCTGGTCCCGGCCCGCCTTGATCGCGTCGCGGAAGAAACTGAAGTGGGTGTGCCACAGGTGCGAGTCGTCGCCGCTGCTGCGCCGGCGCAGCCGGTCCCACCGCCGGACCGTCCGGCCGTCCGGGCTGTAGATGATCTCCCGGATGTCCCGGGTGTCCGGGGCGTTCGCGGCGCACTGCCCCACGCACCAGACGGAGAAGCTGCGCAGGTCGTGCGTACGCCCGGCCGAGGTGACCCGGAACTGACCGACGTCGAGCGCGGCCGCGTCCAGGGTCAGCCCCGCCCGGTCGCGAGGCGACTCGACGACCGAGTAGTCGTTGGCGACCACCCGGTCGGACCCGCAGTGGTAGCCGCCGCGGTGGTTCGGGTCGCCGACGATCCCGACCTCGGCGGGCTCCAGGTCCGCGTCACGGGTCCTGTCCTTGTCGATGTTCAGGTGGGTGAGCAGCAGGCTGCGTACGGCCATCAGGTTCGCCGGAGCCCGGGTCATCAGTTCCCCCTTCCAGTCGGCCGGGGGCCGGGCGCAGCGTTACGTCGCGTCATCGGACGAGGCGGTGCGCGTGCCCGGCCGGTTACCGCACGGCGCCGGGCGTTGCCCCCACCATAGCCCGGTCATCAGGCAAACGCCCAGGTCAGAGCGTTTCACGTTCACGTTGGACGCGCCAACCCGCCACTGCGGACACGGCGCGACACACCGCCGCACGCGGTGGCGCACTCGAGTGCCGTCACTCACCGTGAAGCGGCGCGCGGGATGTCCACTGTGGCGAGGCGACCGTCCAACCGGGACGGACGCCGGTCCGGACGGGCCGCAGTCGGGACGGACGCCGGTCGGGACGGACGCCGGTCAGGACGGCCGGCGGGAGGGATCGACGCGCGCGGCCCGCATCTCGTCGCGGTGCTCCCGCATCGACTCGACCATCGCGCGCAGGAACCGGTGCACCACCCGCAGCTCGTCGTCGCTGAAGGCCGCCGTGACGGCGCCCGTACGCCGGCCCAACGGCTGGAAGAACGCCATGGCGAGCGCGGCGCCCGGGTCGGCGTACCGCAGCAGGACCTTGCGCCGGTCGGTGGCGTCCCGGTCCCGGCGAAGGTGGCCGGCGCGTTCCAGCCGGTCGACCAGTGCCGTGACGGAGCCCGAGGAGAGGTTCAGGTGTTCCCCGAGCCGGCCGGGCGTGATCGGGTCACCGACGAGTTCGGCGTCCATCACCGCGACCAGCGCCTGCAGATCGGTGGCGTTGAGGCCGTGCAGGGCGGCGAAGGCGTGCCCGATGTAGTGCGCGTCCGTCGAGTAACGCCGCAGGTCGCCGATCGGCGTGACGCCGGCCCGCGAGGGCGCCCCCGCGGGTCAGTAGTCCAGGCAGACGCACTCGGTCATGAGGGCCCGCACGTTGCGCACGTACTGCGGGTTGGGGATGGTCAACGGCTCGCCCTCGCGGGCCACCGCGCCGTGGCCGTAGTTGTACGCCGCGATGACCGCGTTCAACAGGCACGAGTTCAGCTCGCTCGTGCACAGGTCGGCGCTCAGGTCGTAGGGATTCTCGTTGGCGTCGAAGTACATGTCGCCGATGTACTTCGTGAGCCAGGCCAGGTAGGTGCCACCCAGGTAGGCGTTGTCGCGGTAGTCGTCGATGTCGTAGCTCTGCTCGAACCGCTGGTTCATCCACTCCGCGGTCGCCGGCATAACCTGCATCAACCCGACGCCGCCGTCGCACGCGACGATGTGGGACTGCCAGCCGCTCTCCTGCCAGGCGGTCGCCTTCAGCAGGTTCAGCGGGATCTTGATCTCCGGCGCCGAGACCGGCCAGTACTGCCGCGCCGCCGCGTCGGACAGGGCCGCCTTGACCTGCGACCGGCTCGCCTCGTCACCCTGGTAGGTGGGCTTGCATCCGGTCGGCGCGGGCCTGGGCGGCGGAGGCGGGACCTGCGTCTCGGTCGGCGGCTTCGGCGTGGGGCGCGGTCCCGCCGTGCGCTTCGGCTTCGGCTTCGGCTTCGGTGAGGCGCTGGGCGAGCGGGTCGGCGCAGTGCCCATCCCCTCCTCGGCCGGGACGGATGGCGCGGCCAGCTCCGCCGGCTCGGCCGAGGCCTCCCCGGACACCACGACGGGAACGTCCGCCGCCACCGGCAGCTCCTGGGGCCGGGCACCCTCGTCGGCGCATCCCCCCGCCGTGACCAGCAGCAGCCCGGCGATCACCGCCGCGCCTGTCCGCACCGCCCGACGACGCATGCCGGCGCCCCTTCCCCCCGTTGACGTCGCCGCACCCTAACAGGGTTCGACCGGGTGCCGTTGCCCCTCGGGGCGGTCCGGCGCGGACGTCGACCGCCCCGTCCCGCCGACCGCCCGGTCGCGGGTGGCCCAGGCGACCATGAACACCGCCGTCCACAGCACCCCGAGCAGGATTCCGGCGACGGCGCCGCTCGCCGTGCTGAGGCCCAGGTAGAGACGGGCCCCGGCCAGGTACACCACCCCGGCGGCGGCACCCGTCCAGGCGGCCACCGCCACCGGCCAGCGGGCCCCCCGGGACAGCAGCCAGGCCAGCGTGCAGAGGCTCGCCGTCACCACGGCGGTCTGGGTCGGGAAGCCGACCCCCGGTCCGGCCCCGTCGCCGCCGGCCAGGCCGGCGGCGACGGCCAGCACCACGAGCGGGACGAACGCGCCCACCGTGCCGACGAGGCCGAGCAGGTCGGCCCGCCACGACCGCCGCCGCCAGGCCAGGACGGCGGCCACCACGGCGACCAGCGCGATCAGCACCGGGCCGCGCAGCACGGACACGGTCGCGTGCACCGCGTCGACCGCGTCGGGGGTACGCCGGTCGGCGAACCACCCCGCGATCGCGTCGTCGACCAGGGACAACCCGCTGTTGCGCACCACGTACTGCAGCAGCGCGGTGAAGGCGAGACCGGCGGCGAAGAGCAGCAGCAGGCCGGTCACCAGGTTGAGCAGCAGCGTCCAGCCGGGGCCGATGCGCATGGCGAGCAGGAAGAAGAGCACCCCGTACCGGCCGGCGAGCCACCGCACCGGCGGCAGGGCGGTGGCCCGGGACAGCAGCGCCCGGACCGGGTCGGGGTTGCGCCCCAGCCAGCGGCCGGCCAGCACCACGGCCGCGAGCGCGGCCAGCAGCACCAGTGCCGCGCCGGTGGCCCGCCCCAGCAGCCGGGACACCGTCTCGTACGACTCGCCGGCCAGGTATCCGGCCAGCACCGAGCCGCCCACCCAGCCCACGACACCGGCCAGGTTCCACGGGGCGAACCGCCGGTACGGCATCCCGGCGGCGCCCGCCAGCCGGGGCACGAGCGTCCGGACGAAGGCGATCCAGCGGGCCGCGAAGACCCCCCGGCCGCCGAGCCGGTTGAGCAGCCCGTCCGCCCGCTGCCAGCGTTCCGGCCCGACCCGCGTGCCCAGCCCGCTGGCCCGCAGCCGCGGCCCGTACCGGCGGCCGGCCCGGAACGCCAGTGTGTCCCCGATCACCGCCGCGACGATCATCACGAGCAGCGCCGGCGCGAGCCGCAGCGTCCCCGCGTACGCTAGGAAGCCGACCAGCAGCAGGGTCGCCTCTCCCGGCACCACCAGACCGAAGATCACGGCGGTCTCCCCCGCGACGATCAGCGCGGCGACCAGGTAGATGAGCAGGGGCGGCAGACCCTGCAGGACGGTCAGCAGGTCGTGCACTCGGCCCCCATGAACACGAGGGTCAGCATGCCAGCCGCCGCAGCGGCTGGGACAGGAGTTTCACCAGAGATCCGGGCACATCCGGGGGTTCACCCCGAGGCGTGCCCGGCGACCGCGGACAGGAGAGTATGGAGGGTATGCAGCTACGCACCGACCTCCGCAACGTCGCCATCATCGCCCACGTCGACCACGGCAAGACGACCCTGGTCGACGCCATGTTGCGGCAGGCCGGCGCGTTCAGCGCCCGGGCCGAGGTGGCCGAACGGGTCATGGACTCCATGGACCTGGAGCGGGAAAAGGGCATCACGATCCTCGCCAAGAACACCGGCGTGCGCTACCTGCCCGCCGACGGCTCGGATCCGGTCACCATCAACATCATCGACACCCCCGGCCACGCCGACTTCGGCGGCGAGGTGGAGCGCGGCCTCACCATGGTCGACGGGGTCATCCTGCTGGTGGACGCCAGCGAGGGTCCGCTGCCGCAGACCCGTTTCGTCCTGCGCAAGGCCCTGCAGGCCCGCCTCCCGATCATCCTGGTGATCAACAAGGTGGACCGGCCGGACGCCCGGATCAAGGAGGTCGTGGACGACACCTACGAGCTCTTCCTCGATCTGGACGCCGACGAGGAGCAGATCGACTTCCCCATCGTGTACGCCTGCGCCCGCGACGGGATCGCCTCGCTGACCCAGCCGGCCGACGGCGCCGTGCCGGACGACAGCCACAACCTCGAGCCGCTGTTCCGCACCCTGCTGGACACCATCCCGCCGCCCGCGTACGAGGAGGACGCGCCGCTGCAGGCGCACGTCACCAACCTCGACGCCTCGCCGTTCCTCGGCCGGCTGGCGCTCTGCCGCGTCCGTCAGGGCACCATCAGCAAGGGTCAGACCGTGGCCTGGTGCCGCACCGACGGCAGCACCCAGCGGGTACGCATCTCCGAGCTGCTGATGACCGAGGGCCTGGAGCGCAAGCCCGCCGAGTCGGCGGGGCCGGGCGACATCATCGCGGTCGCCGGCATCCCCGAGATCATGATCGGCGAGACCCTGGCCGACGCGGAGAACCCGGTCCCGCTGCCGCTGATCACCGTCGACGAGCCGGCGATCTCCATGACCATCGGCACCAACACCTCCCCCCTCGTGGGCCGGGTGAAGGGCGCCAAGGTCACCGCCCGGATGGTCAAGGACCGGCTCGACAAGGAGCTCATCGGCAACGTGTCGCTGCGGGTGCTGCCCACCGAGCGGCCGGACGCCTGGGAGGTGCAGGGCCGCGGCGAGCTGGCGCTGGCCATCCTCGTCGAGCAGATGCGCCGGGAGCAGTACGAGCTGACCGTCGGCAAGCCGCAGGTGGTCACCCGGGAGATCGACGGGCGGACCTGCGAGCCGGTGGAGCGGCTCACCATCGACGCCCCCGAGGAGTACCTGGGCGCCATCACCCAGCTCCTGGCCACCCGCAAGGGCCGCATGGAGCAGCTCGTCAACCACGGCACCGGCTGGATCCGGATGGAGTGGCTGGTCCCCGCCCGGGGCCTCATCGGCTTCCGCACCGAGTTCCTCACCGAGACCCGGGGCACCGGCATCCTGCACCACGTCTTCGAGTCGTACGAGCCGTGGTTCGGCGAGCTGCGTACCCGCGCCACCGGGTCGCTCGTGGCCGACCGGGCCGGCGTGGTCACCGCGTTCGCCATGACGAACCTGCAGGAACGCGGCCAGCTCTTCGTCGAGCCCGGCACCGAGGTGTACGAGGGCATGATCGTCGGGGAGAACTCCCGCTCCGACGACATGGACGTCAACATCACCAAGGAGAAGAAGCTCACCAACATGCGCTCCTCCACTGCGGAGGAGACCGAGAAGCTGATTCCGCCGCGCAAGCTGTCGCTGGAGCAGGCGCTGGAGTTCTGCCGCGAGGACGAGTGCGTCGAGGTCACGCCCGCCGCGGTGCGCATCCGCAAGGTCGTGCTGGACCAGACGCAGCGGGGCCGCCTGGCCGCCCGCCGCAAGCACGCCGGCTGAGCCCCCCTTCGGCCCCGGTGATCATGACGTTGGCGGGCGTTCTGGAGATCAACTCGCCCGCTAACGTCATGATCACCGGCGGGGGCTGGGGAGCCGGAGGGCCGGGCGGGGAGCCAGGGGGACGGGGGGCCAGAGGGACGGGGGGACGGGCGTCAGGGGGTTGGTTTGGTGGCCTGGAGGGCGAGGACGTCGGGGATCGGGCCGGGGCCGGACTCCTCGACACCGGTGAGCACCAGGCCGGCGTCCGCGACGGCGGTGAGCAACCCGCCGAGGGGCAGGTGCCAGGCGCCCACCCGGGCCCGCACCCCTGTGGAGTTCCAGCTCCGGAAGGTGTGCTCCCGCTCCGCGTAACCGCCGTCGACCACGATCCGCTCCGGGTCGGACCGGTCGGCGAACGCGCCGCAGAAGCAGGGGTGCACGCCGACGTGCACGAACCGGCCGCCCGGCGCCAGCACCCGGGCCGCCTCGGCGATGGTCGCCGGGTAGTCCGGCATGTCGGTGTGGGCGAGCACGCACACCACGGCCGGCACGGCGGCGTCGCGCACCGGCAGGGCCGTCGCGTCGGCCCGGGCCACCGGCAGCCGTACGCGCGCGTGCCGCAGCTGCCCCGACGACAGGTCGACGCCCACCGGGTCCCAGCCCAGCCGGCGTAGCTCGGCGGAGTGCGCGCCGGTGCCGCAGCACACGTCGAGGCAGCGCCCCGGGCCGGTGCCCAGCAGCCGGGCCAGGACGTCCCGCACCCGGTCCATGTATCCGGACGCCGTGTCGGAGGCGTACTCCTCGTACCAGTCGGCGATGGCGTCGTACGCGGCGGTCGTCATTCCCGCACGCTAGACCCGCGGCGGCCGCGCCCGCAGCCCCGCGCCCCGCCATGATCCGCTACGGTCACCGGCATGACGTGGGACGATCTCGACGACCGGCTGGCGCGGGTGCCCGGCACCGTCTCGGCGCACGTGGGGCGGCTCGACGCCCCGCCGGCCTGGACGCGCGCGGCGGACGCCACCCACTACGCGGCCAGCACCATGAAGGTGGCGGTGCTCGTCGCGCTGCACCGGGCCGCCGAGGCGGGCGCCCTCGACCTGGACGCCCCGGTGCCCGTGGTCAACGAATTCGACTCGGCGCTGCCGGGGGCGCCCCGCTTCTCCTGCGCCCGGCACTACGACAACGACGACGCCGTCTGGGAGCGGCTCGGCGGCAGCGCGCCGCTGCGCTGGCTGGCCCACCGGATGATCGTCCGGTCCAGCAACCTCGCCACCAACCTCGTCATCGGCCACGTCGGCCTGCCCGCGGTCGCCGACGTCTGGCGGCTCGTCGGCGCCCGGCACAGCGTCACCGGCCGCGGCATCGAGGACTTCGCCGCCCGCGACGACGGCATCACGAACCTGGTCACCGCCGCCGA
Source organism: Micromonospora globbae (assembly GCF_036184225.1). Lineage (NCBI taxonomy): Bacteria > Bacillati > Actinomycetota > Actinomycetes > Micromonosporales > Micromonosporaceae > Micromonospora > Micromonospora globbae. The sequence goes on along the minus strand of NZ_CP108084.1, from coordinate 598,588 downwards.
CCTGGCCGCCCTGCTCGGCGCCCTCGCCACCGGCGCGGCGCGCGCCGGTGCGCTCGCATCGCCGGCCGCGTGCGCCGAGATGCTGGACGTGCTCGTCGCGCAGGAGCACCGGGAGGACCTCGCCGCCGGCCTGCCTCCGGGCACCCGCATCGCCCACAAGAACGGCTGGGTGCGCGGGGTCCGCCACGGCGCCGGGGTGGTGTTCCCCGACGACGCGCCCCCGTACGCGATCGTCGTCTGCACCACCACCGACCTCGCCGACGGGGGTCCGAGCGGGGACGCCGACGACGACGCCTGCCAGTTGATCGCCGACGTCTCCGCCCGGGTGTGGGCCGCCCGCCACGACCTGTAGGCCGCGGCCACCCCCGCCGGGAACCGGCCGTACGCCGCGCCCCGCCCGCGATCCGGGCCAGCCGTGAGGGTACGCACGGCCCGACGCGCCTCCGGCAACACGACGCGCGGCCACACGACCGCCCGCGGCACACGTGTGCGATCCGGCGCGCACGGGTGCCGCCGGAAGGCTCAGGGGCGGGTGGCCAACGCCGCGCGGAACCAGTCGACGGTGGCGGCCACCGCCTCCGGCAGCGGCGTCGGCCGGACCCCGAAGTGCGCCTCGTACGCGGAGGAGTCCATCACCTGCGCCTCCTCGTACTGGTAGAACAGCTCCGCGTACTCCCGCATGAAGCTCTCGTCGAACGGCCCCCACGGGCGCGGCGCGTCGAGCACCTCCACGGTGAGCGGGTGACCGACCTCCTGCGCGATGAGCCGGTGCACCTCGCGGGTGCTGCGGGCCGGTGCGGTGGGCAGGTGCCACACCCGCCCGTCGGCCGCCGGGTCGGCGCCGAGGCGGGCCAGGCCGGCGGCCACGTCCGGCAGGTAGCTGTAGCTGTGCGGCAGGTCGATGTCGCCGAGGGCGAGCACCGTGCCCCCGGCCAGCGCGGCCGGGAAGACGGCCCCGCCGAGGCTGGAGTTGAACACCCGGGGGCCGAAGAAGTCGGCCGAGCGGCCCATCACCACCGGCAGCAGCCAGTCCCGGTGCGCGGCGAGGTACGCGGCGTCCAGGTCGGCCCGCATGCGTCCCTTACGGCTGACCGCCCGCCACGGCGTCTGCTCGGTCATCACCGCGCCGCCGGTCGGCCCGTACGGGTAGAGCGTGTCGAGCACGACGAGGCGTGCCCCGGCCGCGGCGGCGCCGGCCAGCACCGCGGTCTGAATCCGCGGCATCACCTCGACCTGCTGGGCGTAGGCGACGTTCGCGCAGTGGTACACGACGCATGCACCGGCCACTGCCGCCGTGGCCTGGGCGGGGTCGGTGAGGTCGGCGGCGACCGCCGTGGCGCCCGGGACCACCGGCTCGCCGGTGCGGCTGACCGTGCGGACGCGGTGGCCGATGTCGATGAGGTGCTCGGCGAGCGTGGTGCCGGCGGGGCCGGTGCCGAGGACGACGTGCAGTTCCGTGCTCATGCCCACTCCTAGTTAGTCATATTAGCTGTGGTTAGGCACTCTAACCGAAGTTAGACTGCGCGTCGAGGTGCCGCACATCACGCGGTCCCCGACCCGGGAGGGATGCCGTGACGGAAGGCAGGGCCGGTGGTCCCCGCGAGCGCTACCGCGCGCAGGTACGCGCCGAGATCAAGCAGGCCGCGCTGGACCAGGTCGCGAACGGAGGGGCGGGAGCCGTGGCCCTCACCGGCATCGCCAAGCGCCTCGGCGTCTCCGGCCCGGCCCTGTACAAGTACTTCGCCAGCCGCGACGACCTGCTCACCGAGCTGATCCTCGACGCGTACGCCGAGGTGGCCACCGCGGTGGCGGCGGCGGCCGAGGCGAGCCGCGACGCCTCCCCGCGCGACCGGCTGCACGCCCTCGCCGCCGCCTACCGGGACTGGGCCCTCGCCCACCCGCAGAAGTACCTGCTGCTCACCGGGCCGCCCAGCCCCACCTACCAGGCGCCCCCGGAGACCGTCGACCGGGCCCGCGCCGTGCTCGGCCCCTTCCTGGCCGTCCTCGCCGAGGGACGCCCCCGCACCGGTGCCGCCGACGTGCGCGACCAGTTGGCCCGGTGGGCCGAGGCCACGCCGGCCGTCGCCGCCTGGGTACGCGCCTTCGCTCCCGACGGCGACGCCGGTGATGCGCTCACCGGCGCGGTGACCGTCTGGGCCCGCCTGCACGGCGTCCTGGGGCTGGCCACGGTCGGCCTCTTCGCCGGGATGGGTTTCGACCCGGCCGCGCTGCTCCACGCCGAGATCGACGCGCTCGCCGACCAGTACGGCCTGCCCTGACCCCGGCCTCCGCCCAGCGACGTCACCACGGGGCCGGTCGACGGACGGCGCGGACGCCTACCCGCCGGTAGGCTGCCCGTACCCCGCACCCCGGAGCCGCCGATGCCCCGCAGCCGTCTCCTCCTGGCCGCCTTCGTGGCGGTGGCCGCCGCGAACCTGCTCGCGAACGCCGCCGACCACCGCGTCGCCGAACTGGTCACCAAGCCGCTGCTCATGCCGCTGCTCGCCGCCCACCTCTGGCAGGCCACCACCGCGCAGGGCCGGCGCACGCCCCGGCTGATCCTCGCCGCGCTGGCCCTGTCCACCGGCGGCGACGTCGCCCTGCTCGGCACCGGCACCGGCTGGTTCCTCACCGGGATGGCCCTCTTCCTCGGCGCGCACCTGTGCTACGTCGCCGCCTTCACCCGGCACGGCGCCGCCGCCGCGCTGCGCCGCCCGCCGCTGCTCGCCGTCCCCCTGGCGTACGGGCTGCTGACCGCCGCCGCGCTGGCCTGGATGTGGCCCGGGCTCACCGACGCCGGGCTCGCGGTCCCGGTCACGGGCTACGCGCTCGCCCTGTCCACCATGGCCACCACGGCGGCCGCCCACGGCTGGCGGGTCGGCCTCGGCGGCGCGCTGTTCCTCGCCTCCGACCTGCTGATCGCCACCGGCGTGGCCGGCGTCCTCGACCCGCCCGGCGCCCCCGTGCTGGTCATGGCCACGTACGCGGCCGGGCAGGCGCTGATCGTCACCGGTCGGGCCGCCCCACCCCCGGCCGCGCCCCGCCGGGCGGTCACTCCAGCAGCTGCGCCCGCAACGCCGCGATGACCTCGTCGGTGAGCCCGAGGCCGTCGCGCAGGTACGCCTCGACCGAGCCGTGCACCCGGCGCACCTCGTCGTAGGCGGCATCGAGGTACTCCGGACGCACCTCCAGCACCGGCAGCACCGCCTCGACGTCCAGCTCCGGCTGCCGGCGGCGCATCGCCTCCAGGAGCACCGCCCGCAGGCTCTCGGTCAGCGCGTTGTTACGCAGGTACTCGGCCCGGATCGCCTCCTCGTCGACGCCGAGCGCCGTCAACAGGATCACCGTGAGCCAGCCGGTGCGGTCCTTGCCGGCCGAGCAGTGGTACACCAGCGGCAGGTTCTCCGGCCGGGCCGCCAGCCGCACCGCCTCGGCGAAGCCGGCCCGCGCCGACTCCCCCGTCACGAACCAGCGGTAGATCGCCGCCATGGCCGCCGGCGTACCCTGCCGGGCCAGCTCGGCGTACGCCGTCAGGTCGTGCCCCAGCAGCACGGCCGAGACGTACGTGAAGACGGGGTGCTCCGGATCGTGCACCGGCAGGTGCACCGTCCGTGGCTCGCCGACGAGCCGGTCCGCCGGCGCCACCGCGATCTCGGAGGCGTCCCGCAGGTCGATCACGCAGGCCGGCGCGAGCTTGCCGAGCACCGTGAGGTCGTCGTCGGTCAACCGACCCAGCGCCGGCGTACGGATCAGCCGGCCCGTCCGCACCCGGCGGCCGTCCGCGCCGACCAGCCCGCCCAGGTCACGCGCGTTCGGCGCGCCCACCAGCGCCCATTCCCGCCCGCCCGCCGGCTCCCCCACGATCCGCTCGCCACCCTCGCTCATCCGGCCGCCCCTTCGCCCAAGCCCTGCGTATAGGGTGCCGCACATGACGATCGCCGCGGTACGCACCTACCGGCTCACCGCCCCCTTACACACCCCGTTCGTCACCGCGCTGCGCCGTACCACCACCGTGGACACCCTCGTCGTCGAGGTGGTCGACACCGACGGCCGTTCCGGGTTCGGCGAGGCGCCGCAGGTGTGGCAGGTGACCGGCGCGTCGATCGAGGGCTCCGAGGCGTGCGTCCGGCAGCTGCTCGGCCCGCTGCTCACCGGCCGCGACCCGGACGAGCTGGTGGCCCTCTGCACGCAGGTGCAGCGCGCGGTCGTCGGCAACGAGGCCGCCAAGATGGCCGTCGACGTCGCGCTGCACGACCTCGCGGCCCGGCGGCTCGGCGTACCGCTGGCCCGGCTGCTCGGCGGCACGACGCTCACCGTCCCCACCGACGTCACGCTCGCCGCCGGCGAGGCCGCCGACCTCGCCGACACCGCCCGCAGGCGCGTCGCCGAGGGCTTCGACGTGCTCAAGCTCAAGGTCGGTACGGACGCGGCCGGCGACCTGGACCGCGTCCGGGCCGTCCGCGCCGCCGTCGGTCCCGGCGTGCGGATCCGCCTCGACGCCAACCAGGGCTGGACCCCGCGGGAGGCGGTGCGGGTGATCCGCGGGATCGAGGACGCCGGGCTCGACGTGGAGCTGGTCGAGCAGCCCGTCCCCCGGTGGGACCTCGACGGGCTGGCCTGGGTCAGCGACCGGGTGGACGTGCCGATCCTCGCCGACGAGGCGGTCTTCGGGGTCCGCGACCTCGTCGAGGTGATCCGCCGCCGCGCGGCCGACCTCGTCAACGTGAAGCTCGCCAAGTGCGGCGGCCTGCACCCGGCGCGCACCCTGCTCGACCTGGCCACGGCGCACGGCCTCGGCACGGTCGTGGGATCCATGATGGAGAGCGGGATCGGCATCGGGGCGGCGGCCAGCCTGGTCGCCGCGTACGGCACCAGCGCCGTGTCCGACCTCGACGCCGCCTGGTGGCTGGCCGACTCGCCGGTCCGCGGCGGCATCCGCTACGACGGCGCCACCGTGGTGCTGCCCGACGCTCCGGGGCTCGGTGTCACGTCGGTCGCTGAAGCAAACATTCAGACGGTCGGTTGAGGCTCGTTGATTTCTTTCATAGGGTCGCGGGAGCGGAGGCACGAGGTGGGGGTGGACGTGGAGCTGCAACCGGGCCGCGAGGCCGTCGTCCGGGTCGCGGTGGCGACACTCTGGAAGTCCCCCGAGGCGGTACGACCGGTGGACCGCCCCGCCCTCGCCGCGCGCACCGACATTCCGGGATGGATCTCGGGGATGGACAGCGACCAGCAGGTCGGCGACTGCGTGCTGAGCCAGCTGCTGCTCGGTGAGCGGGTCCTCGTCACCGACGTCCGCGCGGACGGCTGGGCGCACGTGATCGCCGTCGAGCAGCCCGCCGCCAAGCTCGACCCGCGCGGCTACCCCGGCTGGCTCCCCGCCGACCAGCTCGCCCCGGCTCCGGCGGCCGACGGCGTCACCCCGATGGTGGTGGACGCCGTGGCCAGCGCGCTGCACGCCGCCCCCGACGGTCCCGTCGTGCTGCCCGGCGTCATCCTCGGCACCCGGCTCGCGGCGGCCGGCCCGGCACGCGAGGGCTGGCGGCCCGTGCACGCCCCCGGCCACGCCGACCCGCTCTGGCTGCCCGAGGCGCATCTCGCCGCGCTGCCGGCGGACCCGCCGACGGCCGCGGAGGTCCTCGCGGTGGCGCAGCGGCTGCGGCACGTGGTCTACATCTGGGGCGGGGTCTCCGCGTACGGCATCGACTGCTCGGGCCTGGTGCACCTGGCCTGGCGCCGCTTCGGGGTACGGCTGCCGCGTGACGCCGACGACCAGGCCGACGCCACCACCCCGCTGGCGCTGGGCGACGAACGCCCCGGCGACCTCTACTTCTTTGCCCGCCCCGGCCGGAAGATCCACCACATCGGGATCGTCACGGCCGAACCCCGCGACGGCGGCGACCGGCGGATGCTGCACGCCTGCTACCGGCAGCGCCGGGTGCTCGAGGAACAGCTGCCCGCCGACCGCGTCGCCACCCTCGTCGGCGCCCACCGGGTCTGACCCTCGCCGCCCGCACGTGGGGCGCCTCCCGGGAGGCGCCCCGCCGCACGTCATCCGCCCGCGTCGGCGGCCATGAGCCCGCGCCGTGCGCTCAGCCGCGCGCCTCGGCGAGTGCGCGGCGCCGGTCCCGGGCCGACTTGACGAGGCTCGCCGCCGTGGCCACCAGCAGCGTGCCGACGATGACCAGCAGGGACAGCCAGATCGGAATGTGCGGGGCCCAGGCCACGTGCTCGCCGCCGTTGATGAACGGCAGGTTGTTGTCGGCGAGCGCCTCCAGCACCAGCTTGACGCCGATGAAGCCGAGCACCACGGCCAGGCCGTAGCTGAGGTAGATCAGCCGGTCGAGCAGGCCGCCGAGCAGGAAGTAGAGCTGCCGCAGCCCCATGAGGGCGAAGACGTTGGCCGTGAAGACCAGGTACGCCTCCTGCGTGATCCCGAAGATCGCCGGGATCGAGTCCAGCGCGAAGATCAGGTCGGTGGTGCCGATCGCGATCATCACGATCAGCATCGGGGTGAACAGGCGACGGCCGTTCTCGTGGGTCGTGAACCGCGCCCCGTCGTAGCCGCGGGAGACCGGCAGCGCCTTGCGGCTCCAGCGGATCAGCACGTTCTCGGAGAACTCGTCCTCGTCCGGCTCGCCCTGCCGCGCCAGGTTGACGGCGGTGTAGATGAGGAACGCGCCGAAGATGTAGAAGACCCAGGAGAACTGGGAGATCAGCGCGGCGCCGGCGGCGATGAACCCGCCCCGCATGACCAGCGCCAGCACGATGCCGATGAGCAGCACCTTCTGCTGGTACGGCCGGGGCACGCCGAACCGGGCCATGATGATCACGAAGACGAACAGGTTGTCCACCGACAGGCTGTACTCGGTCAACCAGCCCGTGTAGAACTGGCCGGCCGCGCTCGCACCGGAGAACAACCACAGGCCCGCGCCGAAGAGCAGCGCCAGGCCCACGTAGAAGCCGACCCAGAGACTCGACTCGCGCACGCTCGGCTCGTGCGGGCGGCGGCCGATGATGAGCAGGTCGACCAGCAGGACCGCGATCAGCGCGACGAGCGTTCCCGCCCAGACCAGCCCGGACACGTCCAACGTTCATTCCTCCGGCAGACACGCGGCGACCGGCACACCGTACGCCCGATGGGCGTGCGGTGTGCCGGCGATGCTCGCTGTGGTGACTGTCGGAGGTCTCTTCCGTCACCACGAGGGGTGGTGACCGGCGGGGCCGGGTCGCGCCACCTCGGGTGGTCGACCGTGCTGACGACTCCGCCACGGGGGAATACTCCCCTCCTCGATCACCATTGTGGCGCACGTGGTCGGGTGACCGCACGCCGGGCGTCGGTGGCACCAGCCACGCACGGTCGTCCGGAGCGCGGTGCGGTTAGCGTTCTCACATCCGGCAGGGCATCCTAGGAGACTGGGCTGTGGGGTGGAGCGGCGGCTCGGGGGCGGTGCAGGCCGGGGCGGCGGGGCGAGAACCCCACCGACCACCGTGGGGGCGTCCGGCCGCGAGTGCCTGTCGAGCTGCCCCAGATCTGGGGCAGCTCGACGTGGCGGGGCCACCCGCCCCGCGGCGGGCACCGGCGGCGTGGGAGGCTTCCGGCATGGTGCTCGAAGTTGCGCTGATCGACGTCCTGCCCGGCCACGAGGACGCGTTCGCGGCCGCGTACGCCCAGGGACACCCCATCCTCGCGGGCACGCCCGGCTGCCGCTCGGTGCGGATGACCCGGGGCATCGAGTCCCCGACCCGCTTCGTGCTGCTCGTCGAGTGGGACTCGATCGAGGCGCACGACGACAACTTCCGCGCCACCGAGCGGTTCACGCAGTGGCGCGCCCTCATCGGGCCGCACTTCGCCAACCCGCCGGTCGTCGAGCACTTCCTCGACGTGCCGGCCTGAGGCCGGCACCGGGCCGCGCGACGCAGCGGGCTTGTCCTGGCGCCGACGCAGCGGGCTTGTCCTGGCGCCGACGCAGCCGGGCCTGTCCTGGCCCGACCCGCCGGGCACGACCGGCCGGACTGTCGTAGCCCTGTCCTATCCTCCCGAGCGCGTGCGGGCCACCGGTCCCCGACGGGCTCGGGGGCGCCGGGCCCGGTGGCCGCGCACGCCGCCGGTCAGTCGCCGAGGTCGCGCGTCAGCGCCGTCACCGTCTCCTCCGCCGAGAGCGCGACCGCCAGCAGCGCCTCGGTGATCCGCTCGTACCGGTCGACGTCCGCGGCGGTCGCCAACCGCACGTCGGTCGTGAGGGCCTCCAGCATCACCGTGTGGGGGTCGGCGGGGTCCGGGAAGGCGTAGCAGGAGTACGGCGTGAGAGGCTGCAACCCGTGACCCGCGGACGCGCCCCGGGGCAGCAGCCGGACGGTCACGTGCGGCAGGTCGGCCAGCGCCACCAGGTGCCGCACCTGCTCCCGCCACACCGGCGCCGGGACGTCCCCCGGGTCGCAGGCGGCCTCGCCGAGCAGGGCCGTGTAGCGGGGCGGGTCCGCGCGGCGCAGCACCTCCTGCCGCACGCCCCGGGCCCGCACCTCGGCGTCCACGTCGAGCGCCGGGTCGAGCGCCGCGCTCGCGGTGAGGCGCAGCCGGGCGTACGCCGGGGTCTGCAACAGCCCCGGCACGACGACCGGCTGGTACTCGACGATGCGGGCCGCGCCCGCCTCCAACTCGGCGTACGTGCGCTGCCGCTCCCCCATCTCGCCCAGCGCCTTCCACCAGCCGCGGCTCGTGGCGGCGTCCCGCGCGATGACGATCAGCTCGTCCCGCAGCGGCGCCGGCACCTGGTAGACGTCGAGCAGGTCGAGCACGTCGGCCAGGTCGGGCCGGCTCTGGCCCAGCTCGATGCGCGACAGCTTGGACGTGGAGGCCCAACCCAGCCGGTCACAGACCTGCTCCAGGGTCAACGCCTCACGCCGGCGCAGCTGGCGCAACTCGGCACCGAGCCGTACGCGGCGAATGACAGGACTCGTTGGCAACGGCATCCGGGCCTCCCCACCGAGGGAGAGTACGCAGGACAGTCACACACTGCAATACCTTGCTTGCGCAACGCAATCGCGGCCGGCCCCGCAGGACGACGGGCGGGAGCCCGACGCGGACGTGCCGCGCGGACTCCCGCCCGTCGCGGGACTCGCCTCACTTCACGCCGGCGGCGTCCATCCCCCGCAGTTCCTTCTTGAGGTCGGCGATCTCGTCGCGGATCCGGGCGGCCAGCTCGAACTGCAGTTCCCGGGCGGCGGCCAGCATCTGGTCGTTGAGCTCCTGGATGAGCTGGGCGAGGTCGGCCCGGGCCATCCCCTCGCGCGACGGGGTGGCGGCGGCCCGGCCGCGGCTGCGGGTCTCCTTCACCGGCGCCTTGCCCCGCGACAGCTGCCGCACCGCCCCGCCCACGCGGGTGCTCTGCGCCGTGTCCTCCGCCTCGCGGTAGATGTCGTCGAGGATGTCGTGGATCTTCTTGCGCAGCGGCTCCGGGCTGATGCCGTGGGCCTCGTTGTGCGCGATCTGCTTGGCCCGCCGCCGGTTGGTCTCCTCGATGGCGTCCGCCATCGACGGGGTGATCTTGTCGGCGTACATGTGCACCTGGCCGGAGACGTTACGCGCCGCCCGGCCGATGGTCTGGATGAGCGACCGGCCGCTGCGCAGGAAGCCCTCCTTGTCGGCGTCGAGGATCGCCACCAGCGACACCTCGGGCAGGTCGAGGCCCTCCCGGAGCAGGTTGATGCCGACCAGCACGTCGTAGTCGCCCTTGCGCAGCTCGCGCAGCAGCTCCACCCGGCGCAGCGTGTCGACCTCCGAGTGCAGGTACCGCACCCGGATGCCGTTCTCCAGCAGGTAGTCGGACAGGTCCTCGGCCATCTTCTTGGTGAGCGTGGTGACCAGCACCCGCTCGTCCCGCTCGGTACGCAGCTTGATCTCGTGCATCAGGTCGTCGATCTGCCCCTTCGTGGGCTTCACGATGACCTCCGGGTCGATCAGGCCGGTCGGGCGGATCACCTGCTCGACGAACTCGCCCTGGGACTGCTCCAGCTCCCACGGGCCGGGGGTCGCGGAGAGGAAGACCATCTGGCCCACCCGCTCCAGGAACTCGTCGAACCGCAGCGGCCGGTTGTCGGCGGCGCTGGGCAGCCGGAAGCCGTGGTCGATGAGCATCCGCTTGCGGGAGGCGTCGCCCTCGTACATGCCGCCGATCTGCGGGATGGTCACGTGCGACTCGTCGACGACGGTGAGGAAGTCGTCGGGGAAGTAGTCCAGGAGGCAGTGCGGCGGGCTGCCGGGGAGCCGGCCGTCGATGTGCATCGAGTAGTTCTCGATGCCCGAGCAGAAGCCGACCTGCCGCATCATCTCGATGTCGTACGTCGTGCGCATCCGCAGCCGCTGGGCCTCCAGCAGCTTGCCCTGCCGCTCCAGCTCCGCGAGGCGCTCGGCCAGCTCGGCCTCGATGCCGCGGATCGCCCGCTCCATCCGCTCCGGACCGGCCGCGTAGTGGGTGGCCGGGAAGATCAGCAGGTGGTCGACCTCGCGGACCACGTCACCGGTGAGCGGGTTGAGGTAGTAGAGCTTCTCCACCTCGTCGCCGAACAGCTCGATCCGGACGGCCAGCTCCTCGTACGCCGGGATGATCTCCAACGTGTCGCCGCGGACCCGGAACGTGCCCCGGTTGAAGGCCATGTCGTTGCGGGTGTACTGGATGTCGACGAGGCGGCGCAGCAGCTGGTCGCGGTCGAGTTCCTGCCCGACGGCCACCCGGACCGCCCGGTCCAGGTACTCCTCCGGAGTGCCCAGGCCGTAGATCGCCGACACGGTGGCCACCACGACCACGTCGCGGCGGGTCAGCAGCGACATGGTCGCCGAGTGCCGCAGCCGCTCGACCTCCTCGTTGATCGAGGAGTCCTTCTCGATGTAGGTGTCGGTCTGCGGGATGTACGCCTCGGGCTGGTAGTAGTCGTAGTAGGAGACGAAGTACTCGACGGCGTTGTGCGGCAGCAGCTCGCTGAACTCCTTGGCCAGCTGCGCGCAGAGCGTCTTGTTGGGCGCCAGCACCAGCGTCGGCCGCTGCAACCGCTCGATGAGCCACGCGGTGGTGGCGCTCTTGCCGGTGCCGGTCGCGCCGAGCAGCACGGTGCTGCGGTCGCCGCGCCGGACCCGCCGCTCCAGTTCGTCGATGGCGGCCGGCTGGTCGCCGGCGGGCTGGAACTCGCTGACGACCTGGAAACGGCCGTCGAGCCGGGGAATGTCGAGCGCCATGACCTCAACGGTACGCCGACGGTCCGACAGGATCGGCCCGCACGCAGGGTACGTGATCAGCTTCGATATTCCCATTGTGTGGCACATGCCACCCGGCTACCCTCAACGCGTAGGCCGCTCGCGGCGGCCGACCGGGCGCGTGGCCGGGCCGACATCAACTCCGGCTCGCCGCCCCCGGCACGGTGGTCGCAGCACCCGGTAGCCCGGCGTGCGCACCCGATGTGGTCGCGCTGAAGGCGCAGACCGGCCGCCGCGAGCGCCCCCACTCGTCACCCAGCCGCCGTCCGGGCGTTCAACAACTCGTGGACACCTCCCGAGCCCGGGCCGCCCGCCCGGATCCCGCGGGCACGTCCCCGGCCGCCCGCGCCGGCCCGACCCGCTCCGTTCCGCCCGTGACCGTGCCGCCGCCCGGACCGGCCGGCACCGGTGCGGACGACACCGGCCTGCTGCCGAAGGTCGTGGCCCGCCGCCGCCGTCACCTGCTGGCGCTGCTCGGGCTCGTCGCCGTCCTGTCCGCCGCCGGGCTGGTGCTCGGGCTGCTCAGCTGGGCCCCCGAGCCGGCCGACCCGCCCCGGGCGCTGACCGCCGCGGAGAGCCAGCGGCTGGCCGCCGTGCGGGTCACCAACTACCGCGACCTGCGGGCCGGGGTCCAGGTGACGTTCGGTGCGGGCGCGGCCCGCACCGAACTCGTCGGCTGGGTCGACTGGTCCCGGCCGCTGCTCTACGTCGACGTCGGCGGCCCGGGGGCGGGAAGCGAGCGGGGGCTGCTCCAGGCGACTCCCACGGTGGTGGTGATCCGCCACGACCCGACGGCGACGCCCACCGCCGCGCGGCCCCCACTCGTGCCCCCGGCCGACCGCTGGCGGCTGCACGAGCTGGCCGCCGGCAGCGCCCTGCGCCCCGTCCTGGACCTCCTGTTCGACCTCGCCGCCGACCGTCCCGACCCGGCCGGCGCCCCGCCCGTGGCGGACGCCCGCTGGGTGGCCCGGGAGGACGTCGAGGTCGGTCCGGTCGACGTGTTCGAGGCACCGCTGCCCGGTCGGGCGGCGGCCGGCGCGCCCCCACCCGACCCGGCCCGGTACTGGGTCGACGCCGACGCCCGCCTGCACCGGCTGACCGCCCGGCTCGCCGCCGCGGGGCCGGTGACGGTGACCGTGAACCGCCCGGACCGCCCGACCCTGCGCCCGGTCGACGCCCTGGGCGGCCGTCCCGGCCTGCCCCGGGCCCTCACCACCGCCGAGCAGGCCCGGTTGCAGCGCCTCCCCGAGCGGCTCCGCGCCCGCGGTGGCGCCACCGTGACACTCACCGCCCCGGTCGACCCGCGCACCAATCTGCGCGGCACGGGCTGGCTGAGCTGGACCGCCCGCACCGCGTACCTGGCGGTGACCGACCTCCGCACCCCGGAACGCCGGACCCTGCTGCGACGCGGCGCCGACGCGACCGTACGCGCGACGGTCACCGCCGAGGGAGACCCGGAGAAGCCGGCGCCCCCTCCGCTCCCCCCGCCCGCCGGCGCCGGCTGGACGTCGGAGCGGGCCGGGACGGACGCGCTCACCCGGCTCGTCGACGCGGCCCTCGCCGCCGGCCGGTCCACGCCACGCGGCACGGCGGTGCGGCTGCGTGAGGACAGCGTGGCCGACCGGGCCGTGGACGTCGTGGAGCTGCGCGGCGGCGGGGACCAGCTGCGCTACTGGATCGACCGCGACGGCCTGCTGCGCCGCGTCGAGCTGCGCACCCGGCCGGGGGTCTGGGCGCAGCTCGATTTGACTCCCGGTTCGGTGCCGCCGCTGCCCGCACCGACGCCCGCCCACGCACCGTCCGGGCGACCGTCGAGGTGAACCCGCCGGCTGGCGGCCCTCAGGGACGCCAGCCGGTTTGCGCGGCCCACTCCTCGGCCCGCAGGTACTCCTCGTCGAACCACGGATCGCGGGCCGTCGTGTAGGCCGCGCTGTCCGGCGCGGAGGCCGCCAACTCCCGCTTCAGCAGCAGGTACGCGGCCCGCTGGCCCGGGTCGGCGCGCAGGTGGTCGCGCATCAGCAGCGCGTGCCGCCAGCCCGGCGAGTCGGCCGAACGGACGTGCAGGCTGACCGGGCGGGCCGGGTCGGCGCTGCCGTGCAGCCGCTTCTCCCACCGGTCGCCGCCCACGGGTCGGGGATCGTCCCACCGGTCACCCGACACCCGCGGAAACCCGGCGTCGGCCAGTCGTCGGGCGAACTCCCCGTCGGCCTCCGCGAGGCTGGGCACGGTGAGCTGGATGTCGATGACGTCCTTGGCGGCCAGCCCGGGGACCGCGGTGGAACCGATGTGGTCGATCCGCAGGTCCGCCGGGGCGAGCGCGTGCCGGATCCGGGCCGCCAGGCGGGCGTACTGCTGCGGCCACGTCGGGTCGTACTCGACCAGCTCCACCCGCCCCGGATCGGCCACCCGCCGCTCGCGCACGTTGCGCTCGTACGGCACCAGCCGGCCGTCCCAGAGCGCGTCGACCGCCGCGTGCAGCGCCGCCAGGCTGCCGTCGTTGCGCAGCAGCACGTCGGCCGCCGCGCGCCGGCGGGCGTCGTCGGCCTGCGCGGCGATGCGCCGCTGGGCCTCCTCCCGGGTCATCCCCCGGTCGCGGGCCAACCGCTCCAGGCGGGTCGCCACGGCCGTCTCCACGACGACCACGAGGTGGTACGTGGGCACGAGCCCCACCTCGACGAGGAGCGGCACGTCGTTGACCACGACCGCGTCGGGTGCCGCCGCGGCGGCCAGCTCGGCCGTGCGGGCCCGGACCCGGGGATGGGTGATGGCCTCCAGCCGGCGCCGGGCGGCCTCGTCACCGAAGACGATGGCGCCGAGCGCGGCACGGTCGAGGCTGCCGTCGGCGGTCAGCACGCGCGGGGAGAACGCGTCGACGATCTCGGCGAGCCCCGCGCTTCCGGGCGCGACCACCTCGCGGGCGACCCGGTCCGCGTCGATGAGCACGGCGCCCCGTGCGACGAGCCGCGCGGCCACGGCGCTCTTGCCCGATCCGATCCCCCCGGTCAACCCCACCATCAGCACGGCACCAGTCAACCGGATGCCGCCCGCCGCGCCAAACCGGCCCCCGGGCCCCGCGGCGGTCGGGCGGGCTTCGGCCGAGGCGCCGTTCACCCCGCCGCCCCGGCTCGGGACGTGGGGGTCCCACGCCCTACCGGACGCTCCTAGGCGGGCCGGCCCGATCGGTGCGGGCGGGAGCGGGTCCGGCCCACGACGAAGGCCCCGCCCCCGGCGATCCGGAGATCGCGGGGACGGGGCCCGTCGTGGTGAATCAGCGGGTCACTTGCCGCCGGCGAGCTTCTCCCGCAGGGCGGCGAGGGCCTCGTCGGTGGCCAGCGTGCCGGAGGGCTCCTCCTGGCGGCTCGGGGCCGCGCTGGACGAGACAGCACCGGTGGTGGCCGGCGCCGGGTTCGCCGCGGCCTCGGCCTCGGCGGCACGCGAGTTCTGCACCTGCCGCTGGTGGGCCTCCCACCGCTGGCGCGCCTCCGCGTACTGCTGCTCCCAGGCCTCGCGCTGCTTCTCGTACCCCTCGAGCCACTCGCCCGTCTCCGGGTCGAAGCCCTCCGGGTAGATGTAGTTGCCCTCGGCGTCGTAGGTCGCGGCCATGCCGTAGAGGGTCGGGTCGAAGTGCTCCTCGCCCTCGACGAAGCCCTCGTTGGCCTGCTTGAGCGACAGCGAGATCCGGCGCCGCTCCAGGTCGATGTCGATGACCTTGACGAGAACCTCGGAGCCGACCTGCACGACCTGCTCCGGGATCTCCACGTGGCGCTCGGCCAGCTCGGAGATGTGGACCAGGCCCTCGATGCCGTCGTCGACCCGGACGAACGCACCGAACGGCACCAGCTTGGTGACCTTGCCCGGCACGATCTGCTGGATCGCGTGGGTGCGGGCGAACTGCCGCCACGGGTCCTCCTGCGTCGCCTTCAGCGACAGCGAGACCCGCTCGCGGTCCAGGTCGACGTCCAGGACCTCGACCTCGACCTCCTGGCCCACCTCGACGACCTCGGACGGGTGGTCGATGTGCTTCCAGGACAGCTCGGAGACGTGCACCAGACCGTCCACGCCGCCGAGGTCGACGAACGCGCCGAAGTTGACGATCGAGGACACGACGCCCTTGCGGACCTGCCCCTTCTGGAGCTTGTTGAGGAACTCGGTGCGCACCTCGGACTGGGTCTGCTCCAGCCAGGCCCGGCGGGACAGGACCACGTTGTTGCGGTTCTTGTCCAGCTCGATGATCTTGGCCTCGAGCTCGCGGCCGACGTACGGCTGCAGGTCACGCACGCGCCGCATCTCGACCAGGGAGGCGGGGAGGAAGCCGCGCAGCCCGATGTCGAGGATGAGGCCACCCTTGACCACCTCGATGACGGAACCGCGGACGACGCCGTCCTCGTCCTTGATCTTCTCGATCGTGCCCCAGGCCCGCTCGTACTGCGCCCGCTTCTTCGAGAGGATCAGACGCCCCTCCTTGTCCTCCTTCTGGAGGACAAGGGCCTCGATGTGGTCACCGACCGACACGACCTCGGCCGGGTCCACGTCGTGCTTGATCGACAGCTCCCGAGAGGGGATGACGCCCTCGGTCTTGTAGCCGATGTCGAGCAGGACCTCGTCCCGATCGACCTTGACGACGGTGCCTTCGACAATGTCGCCGTCGTTGAAGTACTTGATGGTCTCGTCGATCGCCGCGAGGAAAGCTTCCTCCGAGCCGACGTCGTCGACGGTGACCTTGGTGGCGCTCGAGGGAGCCTCGATGCTGCTCGTCATGTGGGCGGTTGCTCCGGTCGGATGGGTTGTCACAGCAGGCTTGGTGTCGCGGTGACCCGATCGCGCCAGCGGACCCGTCGCTTGGCGCACCGAACGATTGCCAGATGCGATGATGTGGCGCCGTCAGTGGCTTCGTCGGTGGCCTCGTCGACAGCGCACCTGCTCCCTGCCGAGGTGCACGATCCGCGAGCGCATCGTCTAGCCTACCCTGCGCATTACCACAGCGTGCAAGCCCTCCCGCCGGCTCATCGTGCCGTGAGCTGCGAAAGCCGCGGAATCGCCCGTATTGCGTCGCACCTGTCTCGTCCGTCACACCCGCCACGGGGCGACCGTCACTGCGCCGGCGCCCCTCGCCGGCCCGCGGCACCACCGGCTCGCGTGCCCCGCCCCGCCCGACGTGGCGGCCCCGCCCGACGTGGCGGCCCCGCTCGGCGTGGCGGCGGCCGAGGCCCTAGCGTGGGCGCGTGGACGACGACAGCCGGGTGACCCGACGCCGGGTCGCCGACGCCGAGGCCCGGGTGGCGAGCCGCCGCTGGTGGGACGCCGACGCCGACGACTACCAGGCCGAGCACGGGACGTTCCTCGGCGACGTGGACTTCGTCTGGTGCCCCGAGGGGCTGCGCGAGGCGGACGTGCACCTGCTCGGCGACCTGGACGGGCGCCGGATCCTCGAGGTCGGCTGCGGCGCCGCGGCCGCCGCACGGTGGCTCGCCACGCAGGGCGCCCACCCCGTCGCCATGGACCTCTCCGCCGGGATGTTGCGGCACGCCGCGGAGGCCGCCGACCGCACCGGCGTACGCGTGCCGCTCGTGCAGGCCGACGCGCTGGCCCTGCCCTTCGCCGACGCGGCGTTCGACACCGCCTGCACGGCGTTCGGGGCGATCCCGTTCGTGGCCGACTCGGCGGCGCTCATGCGGGAGGTGTTCCGGGTGCTGCGCCCCGGCGCCCGCTGGGTCTTCTCGGTCACCCACCCGATGCGGTGGATCTTCCTCGACGACCCGGGCGAGGGCGGCCTGCGGGCGGTGCACTCGTACTTCGACCGCCGGCCGTACGTCGAGCAGGACGAGGCGGGCGTGCCCACCTACGTCGAGCAGCACCGCACCCTCGGCGACCGGATCCGGGAGCTGGTCGGTGCCGGGTTCCGCCTCGTCGACCTCGTGGAGCCGGAGTGGCCCGAGGGACACGAGGGGATCTGGGGGCAGTGGAGCCCGTTGCGCGGTCGGCTCTTCCCGGGCACCGCCATCTTCGTCGCCGAGAAACCGGCCTGACCCGCCGCCCACGCGCACACCGGCCGCAGCCGGCGCGGGTACCGGCCTGCGGCCGGCGCGGGTCCGCCCCGCGGTGGCACGCGGTGATCATGAGGTTATCGCCCCGACACGCCGAGTGAAGAGGCAGTAACTTCATGATCACCGCGTGGGGGTCGGGGACCTCGGGCCGGCGGGGGCGCCGCCAAGCGAGGCGTGGAGCCGTTTTCGGCGGTCCGCCCCGGGTACGCCGACGGCATGGCCGAGAAGCAGGAGTTCCGCAGAGGCGACCACGTCTCCTGGGCCAGTCACAGCGGCCGGGCGTACGGCGTGGTCAAGGAGAAGCTCACCGAGCGCACCCACGTGCGCGGGCACGCCGTGAACGCCTCGGAGGAGGAGCCGCAGTACCGGATCCGCAACGACGACTCGGGCCGGGACGTGGCCCACCGCCCGGAGGTGCTGCGCCGTGAGCGGTGACGACGACGTCCGCGAGGCCCAGCGCGAGTTCACCGAGGCCGTGAACATGAAGCCGCGCGAGCTGGCGTCGTGGCTCGAGACCGACGAGTCGAAGCACGTGGGCTGGCGCCGCAAGGGCACCCGCGGCGGCGAGTCGGTGGGCCACGAGTCGGGCCGGCGGATCATCGACCTGCTGCGCCGCAAGCGCGGCGAGTTCTCCGCGGCCGACGTCAAGCACATGCGCAAGGTCGTGGCGTACGTGCGGCGGCACATGGCCCAGCGCCCCTCCGGCGACGTCCGGAACACCCGGTGGCGCTGGTCGCTCATGAACTGGGGTCACGACCCGCTCAAGGCCCCGCTCCCGCCGCCGGGCGGCCGGTCCCGCCAGGCCCTCGAACGGCACGGGACCCCGCCACCGTCCCGTCGCGGGCCGGAGCCGGGCCAGCGGCGGCCGGCCCGACCGGGTCGCGTCCGGCAGCGGCCCCGCTGAGGCACGCCGGCGGACTCCGCCGGGTGGCCAAGCACGCCAGCAGCGGCCCCGCTGAGGCACGTTGGCGGACTCCGGCCGGTGGCCACGCCAGCAGCGACCGCCGCCGAGGCGCGAGCCCGCGGACCCCGCCGGGAGACCGATCACGCCAGCAGCGACCGCCCCGGGGCGCGAGCCCGCAGACCCCGCCGGGTGACCGATCACGCCGGCAGCGACGGCGCTGGGGCGCCCGCGGGCGGCCCCGGCGGTTCGGCCGGTGCGGTCAGTGGTCGGCGCTGTTCCAGTCCCGGCCCTCGCCCACGGAGACCTCCAGCGGCACGGACAGCGGGTAGGCGGCGCCCATCTCCCGCCGGACCAGGTCCTCCAGGGCCCGCCGCTCACCGGGAGCCACCTCGAAGACCAGCTCGTCGTGCACCTGCAGCAGCATCCGGGAGCCCAGCCCGGCCTCGCGCAGCGCCGTGTCGACCCGCAGCATGGCGACCTTGATGATGTCGGCCGCGGAACCCTGGATGGGGGCGTTGAGCGCCATCCGCTCGGCCATCTCCCGCCGCTGCCGGTTGTCGCTCACCAGGTCGGGCAGGTAGCGGCGGCGGCCGAGGATCGTCGACGTGTAGCCGTCGTGCCGGGCGCGCGCCACCACCTCCTGGAGGTAGTCGCGGACGCCCCCGAAGCCGGCGAAGTAGTCCTCCATGAGCCCGCGCGCCTCCTCGGCGCTGATCCCGAGCTGCTGGGAGAGGCCGAAGGCGCTCAGCCCGTACGCGAGCCCGTAGTTCATCGCCTTGATCTTGCGGCGCTGGTCGGGCGTGACCTCGGTGAGCGGGACCTTGAACACCGACGACGCCGTGGCGGCGTGGAAGTCGGCGCCGGAGTTGAACGCGTCGATCAGGGCGTCGTCGGAGGAGAGGTGCGCCATGATCCGCATCTCGATCTGGCTGTAGTCGGCGGTGAGCAGGCACTCGTAGCCCTCCCCCACCACGAACGCCCGCCGGATCCGCCGCCCCTCCTCGGTGCGGATGGGGATGTTCTGCAGGTTGGGCTCGGTCGAGGAGAGCCGGCCGGTGGCCGCCACCGTCTGGTTGAAGGTGGTGTGGATCCGGCCGTCGTCGGAGACCGACTTGAGCAGCCCGTCGACCGTCGACTTCAGCTTGGCCACGTCCCGGTGGCGCAGCAGGTGGGCCAGCACGGGGTGCGGGTTCTGGGCGTAGAGCCACTGCAGCGCGTCGGCGTCGGTCGTGTAGCCCGTCTTGATGCGCTTCGTCTTGGGCAGGCCCAGCTCGCCGAAGAGGATCTCCTGGAGCTGCTTCGGCGAGCCCAGGTTGAACTCCCGCCCGACGGCCTCGTACGCGCCCTGCGCGGCGGCCTTCACCTCGGCCGCGAAGTGCGCCTCCAGGTCGGAGAGGTAGTGCGTGTCGGCGGCGATGCCGGTGCGTTCCATCCCGGCGAGCACCCGCATGAGCGGCAGCTCCACCCCGGCCATGAGCCGGGCCGACTGCTCGCCGTCGCGGGACAGCTCGGCGTCGATGGCGTCGGCCAGGTCGAGGGTGGCCCGCGCCTGGAGCATCAGGTTCTGCTCGGCCTCGCCGTCGTTGCCGAGCCCCTCCAGGGTGAGCTGGCCGGTGTCGGGCGCGTCGACGCGCAGCTCCCGGTGCAGGTAGCGCAGGGCCAGGTCGGTGAGGTCGTAGGAGCGCTGGTCGGGCCGGGCCAGGTAGGCCGCGATCTGCGTGTCGCGGACGATCCCCTCCAGCGACCATCCGTGCGCCGCGCAGGCGAGCACGGCCGGCTTGGCGTCGTGCAGCACCTTCGGGCGGTCGGCGTCGGCGAGCCAGGCGGCCAGGGCGGCCTCGTCGGCCGGGTCGAGGCGGGCCGGGTCGAACCAGGCCGCGGCGCCGCCGGCGGTGGCCAGGGCCATGCCGAGCACCGAGGCGGTGTGCCGCCGGTTCGGGCCGGTGTCGAGCTTCACGGCCACGCCGACCGGGGTGCCGGCCGGCGCGTGCGTGCCGAGCCAGCCCGTCAGCACGCCCGGCTCGGTGAGCACCTCGCCGGTCAGGTCGAAGCCGGACTCCGCCTCCGGCTCCACCGCTTCCAGGTACTGGTAGAGGCGGTCGCGCAGGATGCGGAACTCGAGGGTGTCGAAGACCTGGTGCACCGCCTCGCGGTCCCAGCCCGGCCACCGCGCGTCCTCCGGGCGCAGCGGCAGCTCCAGGTCGGAGACCAGGCAGTTGATCTCGTAGTTGCGGATCACGTCGGCGAGCCGCTCGCGCAGGCTGTCGCCGGCCTTGCCCTTGATCTCGTCGGCCCGGGCCACGATGCCCTCCACCCCGCCGTAGGTGGTGATCCACTTGGCGGCGGTCTTCGGGCCGACACCCGGGACGCCGGGCAGGTTGTCGCTGGTCTCGCCGACGAGGGCGGCCAGGTCGCGGTAGCGCTCCGGGGGCACCCCGTACTTCGCCTCGACGGCGGCCGGGTCCATCCGGGCCAGGTCGGAGACGCCCTTGCGCGGGTAGAGCACGGTGATGTTGTCGCCGACGAGCTGGAACGCGTCCCGGTCGCCGGTCGTGATGAGCACCGACATGCCCTGGTCGCGGGCCTGGCAGGCGAGCGTGGCGATCACGTCGTCGGCCTCGTAGCCCTCCTTCTCCACGACCGGGATGCGCAGCGCCGCGAGGACCTCCTTGACGAGGCTGACCTGCCCCTTGAAGTCGGTCGGGGTCTCGCTGCGGCCGGCCTTGTACTCCGCGTACTTCTCGGTGCGGAAGGAGCGGCGGGACACGTCGAACGCGACGACGATGTGCGTCGGCTGCTCGTCGCGCAGCACGTTGATGAGCATCGAGGTGAAGCCGTAGACCGCGTTGGTGGGCTGCCCCGTCGTGGTGGAGAAGTTTTCCACCGGCAGGGCGAAGAACGCCCGGTATGCCAGGGAGTGTCCGTCGACGAGGAGCAGGCGCGGCGTCGTAGCTGTCACGGCAGCGACTCTAGCCCGGGCGTACGACCAAATGGCAGCGGCGGGGCGGGGCGGCGCGCCCCCGCGCTCCGGGCGTCGCCGGCCGGCCCCGACCGCGCGCCGGCGGCGGGCCGCGACCGCCGCGGCGGCGGACGCCGGGCCCCACGGGAGGCGCGCCCGCCGGGGGCGGGTCTCCCGTGCGGCCCGGCCGCTACAGCACCTTGGCGAGGAAGGTCTTCGTCCGCTCGTGCCGCGGGTTGGCGATCACCTCGCGCGGGTTGCCGCGCTCGACCACGACGCCGCTGTCCATGAACACCAGCGTGTCGCCGACCTCCCGGGCGAAGCCGATCTCGTGGGTCACCACGATCATCGTCATGCCGTCGCGGGCCAGGTCCTTCATGACGTCGAGGACCTCGCCGACCAGTTCCGGGTCGAGGGCGCTGGTCGGCTCGTCGAAGAGCATGAGCTTCGGCTGCATGGCCAGAGCCCGGGCGATGGCGACCCGCTGCTGCTGGCCACCGGAGAGCTGGCCCGGGTAGTTGCCCATCTTGTCGGCGAGGCCGACACGGGCCAGCAGTGCCTCGGCCCGCTCCCGGACCGCGGCCTTCGGCTCCCGCTTGACCCGCACCGGCGCCTCGATGACGTTCTCCAGGGCGGTCATGTGCGGGAACAGGTTGAACCGCTGGAACACCATGCCGATCGCGCGGCGCTGCGCGGCGACCTCCTTCTCGCGCAGCTCGTGCAGCTTGCCGCCGCGCTCCCGGTAACCGATCAGGTCGCCGTCCACCCAGATCCGACCGGCGTTGATCTTCTCCAGGTGGTTGATGCAGCGCAGGAAGGTGGACTTGCCGGAGCCGGACGGCCCGAGCAGGCAGCACACCTCGCCGCTGCGCACCTCCAGGTCGATGCCCTTGAGCACCTCGATGTGGCCGAACGACTTGTGCACCTGCTCGGCCCGCACCATCAGCTCCGACTCGGCCGCCGGCGCGCCCGTCTGGGTGGGGATCAGCTCGCTCATCCCACCGCCCCCTGACCGCCTCCGCCGCCCTGCTCGGCCGCGATCGTACGCAGCCGCAGCCGGGCCCGCCCGGCCGGGCCGTAGCCCTTGCCGAAGTGCCGCTCCAGGAAGTACTGGCCGACCAGCAGGATGCTCGTGAGGAACAGGTACCACAGGCAAGCCGCCACGTACATCGGGAAGATCTGGAACGTCCGCTTGCCCACCGCGTCGAGCTGGAAGAACAGCTCGACGCTGACCGGCACGTACAGCAGCAGCGACGTGTCCTTGAGCATGGCGATCGTCTCGTTGCCCGTGGGCGGGATGATCACCCGCATGGCCTGCGGCAGCACCACGCGGCGCAGCAACTGGCCGCGGCTCATGCCGAGCGCCTGGGCGGCCTCGGTCTGCCCCGGGTCCACCGACTGGATGCCGGCCCGGACGATCTCGGCCATGTACGCCGCCTCGGACAGCGCGAGCCCCAGCAGGCCGGCCATGAACCCGGTGAGGATGTCCCGCGACGAGAACCCGAACAGGCGCAGCTGCAGGTTGTCGATGCCGAACAACTGGCCGAGCTGGGTGTCGAACGGCACCCCGAACTCGATCCGGCTCCACAGGATGCCGATGTTGCCGAACACCGCCAGCAGGACGAGCCGGGGCACGGCGCGGAAGAACCAGGTGTAGAGCCAGGCCACCCCGCGCAGGATCGGGTTGTCGGACAGCCGCATGATCGCGACCACGACGCCCAGCGCGACGCCGATCACCATGGCCGACACCGTCATGAGCACCGTGCCGCGCAGCAGGCCCTCGATGATCGGCGGGCGGAACATCTTGTCCACCATGAACGACCAGTTGAAGGCGTCGTTCGTGACCAGCACGTGGACGAACATCGCGGCCAGCACGGCCAGCACGGCCACCGTCACCCAGCGGCCCGGGTGCCGTACGGGCACGGCGCGGATCGGCTCCGGCCGTGCCCGTACGGTTGTCACTTCCTCGGATTCCATGTCGCGTTACGGGTTGATCGCGGGGTCCGTGATCGCGCCGTCGCCCACCTTCCACTTGTCGAGCACCGTCTTGTACGACCCGTCGGCGATCAGCGCCTTCGTGGCGTCCCGGACGGCCTCGGCGAACGCGGTCTGGTCCTTGGCCACGACGTAGCCGTACGGCGCCGCCTCGTACTGCTTGTCGAGCAGTTCGAGGGCCCCGTTGGACTGGGTCACCGCGTACACGCCCACCGGGTAGTCGGCGAGCATGGCGTCGTCCTTGCCCGAGACCACGGCGGCCGTCGCGGCGTCCTGGCCCGGGAACTGCTCGACGGTGATGGCCGGCTTGCCGGCGTCGGTGCAGGCCTTGGACCGCTTCTCGATGTCCTCGACCTGGACGGTGTCCTTCTGCACGGCGATCTTCTTGCCGCAGGCGTTGTCGATCGTGACGCCGGCCGGGTTGCCCGCCTTGGTCACCCACTGCGTGCCGACCTGGAAGTAGCTGATCATGTTGGCCTGCGTCTTGCGCTCGTCGTTGATCGTGAACGACGAGACGCCGACCTCGTACTTGCCGGAGTTGACGCCCGCGATGATGTCGCCGAACGGCGCCGAGACGAACTCGGCCTGCAGGCCGAGCTTCTGGGCGACCGCGGTGAACAGCTCCACGTCGAAGCCGACGACCGTCTTGCCGTCCTCGTCGAGGAACTCGGCCGGGGCGTACGTCGAGTCGGTGCCGACCACGATCTTGCCGTCCGCCTTGATCGCGTCCGGCACCTTGTCGGCCAGGGAGGTGTCCGCCGAGGCGCTGACCGTGGGCCCGGTGCCGGTCGCCTCGCCGCCCTCCTCCTCACCGCAGGCGGCGAGGGAGAGCAGCAGCGCGGCCGCCCCGGCGGCGCCGAGCACGGCCCGGCGCCGACCAGTGATGTTGAACATGTCGTGCACTCCTTGCGATGAGGGGTGGCGGCCGGTCAGGCGACGCCGAGGTAGGCGTCCTTGACCGACGGGTCGTGCAGGAGTTCCTGGCCGGTGCCGCTCTTGACGATCCGGCCGGTCTCCAGCACGTACGCCCGGTGCGCCCGGGCCAGTGCCTGCTGCGCGTTCTGCTCCACCAGCAGGATGGTGGTGCCCTGCTCGTTGATCTCCGTGATGATGTTGAAGATCTGCTGGATCAGCATCGGAGCCAGCCCCATCGATGGCTCATCCAGCAGCAGCAGCTTGGGACGGCTCATCAGCGCACGGCCGACGGCCAGCATCTGCTGCTCGCCGCCGGAGAGCGTACCGCCATGCTGCTTACGCCGTTCCGCCAGCCGCGGGAACAGGGTGAGCACCCGGTCGAGGTCCTGGGCGACACCCGCCCGGTCCCGGCGGGTGTAGGCCCCCATGTCCAGGTTCTCCAGCACCGTCATGCCCGGGAAGATGCCCCGGCCCTCGGGCGCCTGGCAGAGCCCCCGGCGCACCCGCAGGTCCGCCCGCAGCTTCGTGATGTCCTCACCGTCGAACCGGATCCGGCCGCTGGCGACCGGCCGGATGCCGGAGATCGCGCGCATCGTGGTCGTCTTGCCGGCGCCGTTCGCGCCGATCAGGGCCACGATCTCGCCCTCACCCACGGTCAGGCTGATGCCGTGCAGCGCCTGGATCCGCCCGTACAGCAGGCTCACGTCTTCGATCTCAAGCAGCATCGTCCGGCACCCCCAGGTACGCCGCGATCACCTTCGGGTCCTCCCGCACCTCGCCCGGCAGGCCCTCGGCGATCTTCTTTCCGAACTCCAGCACCACGATCCGGTCCGTGACGCCCATGACCAGGCGCATGTCGTGCTCGATCAGCAGGACGGTCACGCCCGTGTCCCGGATCTGCCGGATGAGCTGG
Source organism: Micromonospora globbae (assembly GCF_036184225.1). Classification (NCBI taxonomy): domain Bacteria; kingdom Bacillati; phylum Actinomycetota; class Actinomycetes; order Micromonosporales; family Micromonosporaceae; genus Micromonospora; species Micromonospora globbae. Next base: position 573,607 of record NZ_CP108084.1, on the reverse strand, counting down.
AGCAGCTCCTCCTTCTCGGCCGGGTTGAAGCCCGCGGCCGGCTCGTCCAGGCACAGCAGCACCGGGTCGGTGGCCAGCGCCCGGGCGATCTCCAGCCGGCGCTGCTCGCCGTAGGAGAGGTTGCGGGCGAACTCGTGCATCCGGTGCCGGATGCCGACGAACTCCAGGAGGCGCTCGGCCTTCTCCCGGCCCTCGCGCTCCTCGCGCCAGTGCCGGGGCAGCCGCAGCAGCGCCGAGATCACGCTGGTCTTGTGGTGCGCGTCCGCGCCCACCAGCACGTTCTCCTGCGCGGTCATCTCGGGGAAGAGGCGGATGTTCTGGAACGTCCGCGCCATGCCCATCCGGGTGATCTGGTGGCGCTTCTTGCCACTGATCTTCTGCCCCCGGAACCGGATCTCCCCCTCGGTGGGCTGGTAGATGCCGGTCATCGCGTTGAAGCAGGTGGTCTTGCCGGCGCCGTTCGGGCCGATGAGACCGAGGATCTCCCCCTTGTACAGGGTGAAGTCCACCTGGTTGAGCGCGACCACGCCGCCGAAGCGCAGCGTGACGTTGTCCACCTCCAGCAGCGGCTCCCGCTCGGACACCGCCTCGACGGCCGGGGCGGGCGCCTGCGCCGGAACGGCCGGCTTCTGCTCCGTCTCACTCACCGACGGTCACCTCCTTGCGACGGTCCTTGAACTCCGCCGCCCGTCGCCGGTTCGGGATGAGGCCCTGCGGCCGGAAGATCATCATCACCACGAGGACCACGCCGAAGAAGAGGAACCGGAACTCGTACAGCTCGATGCCGAACAGCTCGATGCCGCGGAACCGCTCGATCATGTACGCCACGAGGCCGCCGCCGACGATCGCGCCGACGATGTTGCCCGAGCCGCCGAAGATGACCGCGGCAAGGATGATGATCGAGTTGAGCAGCTCGAAGTTCTGGGAGTTCACGAAGTTCTGCTTGCCCGCGAAGAGCGCACCGGCGAGACCCGCGATGGCCGCGCCCGCCGCGAACGCCCACAGCTTGAACTTGAACGTCGGCACACCCATCAGCTGGGCCGCGTCCTCGTCCTCGCGGATCGAGATCCAGGCCCGGCCGACCCGGCTGTGGGTCAGGTTCCGCACCCCGATGACGACCAGGATGATCAGCGTGAGCACCAGCCAGTAGTACGGGCGGGCGTCGAGCACACCGAAGACCGGCCGGCCGTCGGCGTACTGGCCCGGCGGGTGCGGGATCTGGTTGAAGCCCCGCTGCCCCTTCAGGAACTCCGAGCTGACCGCCGCGATCCGGATCATCTCGGCGAAGCCGAGGGTCACCAGCGCGAGGTAGTCACCGCGCAGCCGCAGCGTCGGCGTACCGAGCATGACGCCGGAGACCATGGTCAGCGCGATCGCGATCGGCACCACCACCAGCCACGGCCAGAGCGTCTTGATGTCGCTGCTCGGCGACGTCAGCACCGCCACGGTGTACGCGCCGACGGCGAAGAAGCCGAAGTAGCCCAGGTCGAGCAGGCCGGCGAAGCCGACCACGATGTTCAACCCGACCGCCATCAGCACGTAGATGGAGACGGTGAACAGCACCTGCGTGAAGTTCGCGCCGGGCGTCGGGATCGGCCCGAGGTACTGGTAGAACTCCTTGTTCGGCAGCGCGTAGAAGAACACGATCACCGCTGCCAGCAGCGCCCAGCGCACCCAGCGCGGCGCGTGGTGCCACCGCTCGGAGATCGCCTCGCGTCCGTGCCGCAGCCGCGTCGTGAACGCTTCCCGCTGCTCCGGGCTCGGCCCGTTAACGGTCGTCGTCATGCCCGTGCCCTCCCGAGCGACTCGCCCAGCAGGCCGGTGGGCCGGAACATCAGGAGCACCACCAGCACCGCGAAGGCGGCGAAGTCCTTCCACTGCGTGCCGAACAGGCCCGACGCGTAGTTCTCGATCACACCCAGCAGCAGACCACCCAGCAGCGCGCCGCGCAGGTTGCCGATGCCGCCGAGCACCGCGGCCGTGAAGGCCTTGAGGCCGAGCAGGAAGCCGACGCTGTAGGTCAGCGTCTGGATCCGTACGTCGTAGAGCAGGCCGGCCACGCCCGCCATGGCGCCACCCGCGATGAAGACCATCAGGATGATGCGGTCCTTGTTCACGCCCATCAGCGCGGCGGTGTTGGCGTCCTGGGCGACCGCCCGGATGCCGCGGCCGGTACGGCTGCGGTTGATGAACAGGTCCAGCGCGATCATCATGACCAGCGCGGCGCCGATGGTGAGCAGCTGCACCCCGTCGATGGGCACGCCCGCGATGTGGAACAGCGGCTTCGTGCCGACCAGGATCGGGGCGCCCTCGGGCAGGCGGCGGGTGTAGACGCCGAACGCCTCCGAGATGGCGATGGACGCGCCGATCGCGGTGATCAGGAACGCCAGCGGCGGCGCGTTGCGCTTACGCAGCGGCCGGTACGCCACCCGCTCGATGACGGTGGCCGTGCCGGCGGAGGCGATCGCCGCGACGATCATCGCCACCAACAGGTAGAACATGATCGATCCAACGCCGCTGACCTGCGAGTTCTGGTCGAGACCGAACCCGTTCCAGGTCCAGATCGCGGCGAACGCGCCGGCGATGAACACCTCGGAGTGGGCGAAGTTGATGAGTCGGAGCACGCCGTAGACCAGCGTGTACCCCAGCGCGACCAGGGCGTAGATAGAGCCCTGTGTCAGGCCGGTCGTGGTGAGTTCCCCGAAGTTGGAGAACAGGCCGTCGAAGTTCAAGGGTGGGACGCTCCATCGGGTCTGGAGAGATAAAAGGGGTGCGGCCGGGAGCGAGCTCCCGGCCGCACCCGCGATCACAACTCAATCGCTCTAGCAGCGACCGACGTCAGGCCTTCGGGATCTCCTGGTCCGGGACGACCTTGCCGCCCTGCACCTTGTAGGCCCAGATCTTGACCTGCGCCGGGTCCAGCTCGCCGCCCTCCACGAACTTGTAGCTGGCCGCGACACCCTCACCGCTGTAGCCCTTCACGAACTCCAGCAGGCCCTCGCGGGTGGTCTTGCCCGCCTTGATGCCGGCGAGCAGGATGTTGGCCGCGTCGTAGGCGGTGTCGCTGTACGTGCCCGGGTCGGTGCCGTTGAGCGCCTTGAACTCCTCGACGAACGTGCCGCGGGCCTCCGTGGCCGGCTGGCACGGGCAGGTGAGGATGGTGCCCTCGGCCGCCGCCGCACCCGCGGAGGTGATGTAGGCGGGGTCGTTGACGCCGTCACCGGCGACCAGCGGCGCGGTGACGCCGGCAGCGGTGAGCTGCTTACGGATCAGGCCGGCCTCCTGGTAGTAGCCGCCGTAGAAGATCGCCTTCACGTTGGCGGCCTTGACCTTGGTGACCACGGCGGAGAACTCGGTCTGCTTGCCCTCGCCCTGGACCTTGTCGGTGCCGACGACCGCCGGGCCGAGGATCTTCTTGACCTCGTCGGCCAGGCCGGCGCCGTACGCGGACTGGTCGTCGATGACGAAGACCCGGTCGGCCTTCATCACGTTCTTGATGTAGGTGCCGGCGGCCGGGCCCTGGCTGAGGTCGTTGCCGACCACGCGGAAGAACGTCTTCCAGCCCTGCTCGGCGAGGCTGGGACGGGTCGCGGAGGCGGTGATGGCCACCAGACCGGCCTCGTGGAACAGCGGGCCGGCGGCCTCCGACTCACCCGAGTAGGCCGGGCCGACGATGCCGAGGATCTTCGGGTCGTCGATGGCCTTCTGCGCCAGCTGCGGGGCCTGGTCCGGGCTGCCCTGCGAGTCCAGCTCGACCAGCTCGACCTTGCAGTCGGCGTTCTCCTTGTTGTACTTGTCGACGGCCAGCTTGACGCCGTTGTTCTCGTTGATGCCGAGCGCCGCCGAGCTGCCGGTCAGCGCGCCGAAGAACGCGATCTTGTTGCCGCACTTGTCGCCGCCGGACGCGGCGTCGTCACCGCCGCTGGAGCAAGCGGCGCCACCGGCGACGAGCGCCAGCATGGCGACTCCACCGAGCACACGCGTGAGCTTCTGCCTCAAGGCCCGAACCCTCCTCCGTCCCATGGTTCGAACCACCCGCTGGCCATTGGCCCTTGCGGAGCGTACGAACCAGACCGTCGTCTCCGGTCTGGGGCCGGACGTTATCCCACCGCTGAGGTGTGACGTAAGCCCCAAGCGACCGGGTTGACCGAACCGTTACACGCCGTGGCGGATCGGAAACGATCGCTGTAAGAAGCCTGGATCCGGAAGACTCTTTACGCCCGTCCGTTCGGTAACGAGCGACACCGGGATCGCCCGCTACCGATCGACCGCCGACACCGGCGCCCACCAGGCACGGGATCCTCGACCGTCGTCGGCGGACACCAGCAGACGCCCCCCATGGGCAACCACCGACACCGCCGCGTCACCCCTGTCCGGCACCTCGGCCGGCATGACCACCGGCGACCACGAACCACCCGAATCCGCCGAGCACCACAGTGCGTGACCCTCACCGTCAGCGACCGCCGCCACCAGGACCCGATCCACCCCCGCCAACCCGGCCACCGACGCCACCCCCGACCCCGCCGCCGGGAACCCACCGACCCGCCGCCAGGACCCCGCCGCCCCGGCCGCCACCGACGCCCGCCACGCCGCGAACCCGTCACCCACCGGACCCACCGCCATCACCGAGCCGGCCACCGCCACCACCCGCTGCGCCTGCCCCCGCCCGCCCGGCGCCGGCAGCTCCACCCGCCGCCACCCCACGCCGTCCGCCGACGTCCACGCCACCGGCGCCAGCACCGTCCCCCCGGCCGGCAGCACCGCACCCACCACCAACCACCCCGACCCCAGGGCCGACCCGTCGTACGCCGACGTCCGGCCGCGCCCGTCGCCGGCCAGCTCCGGCAGACCCTCGCGCAGCGTGAACCCACCACCGTCCACAGAGGTCCACACCGCCGCCCCGTCGGCCCGCGCGCCGACGATCAGCCAACCGGCCGGACCGCCCACCACCCGCGCCGCGCTCACCGCCCGCGGCCCACCGAACCGCTCGAACGGCGCCGGCACCTCCCGCAACGCGCCGCCCGACGCCTGGATCCAGCTGCTCGTCCGCGGATTCCCGTGCACGCCACCGGTCGCCGCCCCGAGCGCCGCCAACCGCGCCTCCCGGCACGCCGCCGCGTACAGCAGCTGCTGCCGACCGTAGAAGCTCGACGGTGACACCGGCAGCGCCGACCACACCAGCCCGTCACCGCTCGACCAGGCGGCCGGCCGGATCGCACCGGACCCGTCGGCCACCCCACCCACCAGATACCAGTGGCCGGCGCACACGGCCGCGTCGCGCACCATCGGGCGACCCGGGGCGCCGGGCGGCGCCGGCAGTGTCACCGATCGCCACGCCGGACGCACCGGCGGCGGATCGTCGCCGTCGACCGCCGTGCCGCGCCCACAGCCGGCCACCACCAGCACGGCGAGCACACCGCACACCGCGAGCACGCGCCGGACGGACACGGATCCGATGCTATCGATCGGCAGGCCCCCGACGGCTCCCCCGCACGGCCGACCGCCGATGTCCCCACGCCGCCCCGCGCGCGGTGCCCCACGGGCGGGCGAGCGCGCCCGGTCCCCCGGCCGCCGTCGCCGGCCCGTCACACTCCGGTCAGGAGGCGGGGCGCGGCGCCTCCCCGCCGGCGGTCTCCACGAGGATCCGCTCGGCGACCTCCTTCATGGTCATCCGGTGGTCCATAGCCGTCCGCTGGATCCACTTGAACGCCTGCGGCTCGGTCATCCCGTACGTCGTCATCAGCGCGCCCTTGGCGCGCTCCACCGTCTTGCGGACCTCCAGGCGGTCCGTCAGGCCGGCCACCTCCGCCTCCAGGGCGGCGATCTCCGAGTAGCGGGAGAGGGCGATCTCCACGGCCGGCACCAGGTCGCTCTTCTGGAAGGGCTTCACGAGGTACGCCATCGCCCCCGCCGCCCGGGCCCGCTCGACCAGGTCCCGCTGGCTGAACGCGGTCAGGATGATCACCGGGGCGATCCGGGCGCCGGCGATGCGCTCGGCGGCGGCCAGCCCGTCCATGATCGGCATCTTGATGTCGAGGATGACCAGGTCGGGCTTGAGCTCCTCGGCGAGCCGGACGGCGGTCTCACCGTCGCCGGCCTCCCCCACCACCTCGTAGCCCTCTTCGACCAGCATCTCGGCGAGGTCCAGCCGGATGAGCGCCTCGTCCTCGGCGATCAGCACCCGCCTGCGCTCGGTGTCCGTCTGCGTCTCCGCCACGAGCCCTACCCCCACCATTGATCTCGGCACGGTTACCACCCATGCTCTCGCATGAGCCTAGTCGGGTACAGTGAGCCACACCCCCTCCAGGGTGACGCCGGGATGATGGAATCGGCAGACATGAATGCCTCAAAAGCATTTGCCCGACAGGGCGTGCGGGTTCGAGTCCCGCTCCCGGCACTTTTGTCATACATGCGTTCGAAGATGCCTGCGTGCACTCCCTCGACATTCGCGCTCGCGCTCGTCGGCAGTACCTCGCCGGCAGCACGGTGGCGGAGGTAGCCCGCCAGTTCGGCCTTCCGTACCCGACCGTTCGCCACTGGTGCAGAGACCGCCCAGAGCCGAAGCAACTCGGCACGGAGTCGCGGTGCTTCCGATGCCGGAGCGACGTCGACAATCCGACAGACCCAGCCGCCTACGCCTACCTGGTCGGCCTCTACCTCGGTGACGGCCACCTGGTCACCAGTGCCCGGGTTCCGGTTCTGCGGATCTACTGCGCCGACGCCTGGCCAGGCCTCGTCGATGCCTGCGAGCAGGCCATGAAGGCCGTGCTGGCCCTATCGGTGCAACGGGTCCGGCACGAGGGCTGCGTCAAGGTGCAGAGCTACGGCAAGCACTGGCCGTGCCTGTTGCCTCAGCACGGGCCGGGCAGGAAGCACGAGCGCCCCATCGTCCTCGCCGACTGGCAGCGGGAGATCGTCAGCGCCCACCCCGGTGACTTCCTGCGCGGCCTGTTCCACTCCGACGGCTGCCGGGCGAGCAACCGGGTGACGGTCCGCGGCAGGGAGTACGTCTACCCGCGCTACCTGTTCACCAACGAGTCGGCCGACATCATGGGGCTCTGCCAGTGGGCGCTGGACCTGCTCGGCATCTCGTGGCGGATGAACCGGCGCAACTCGCTCTCGGTGGCCCGCCGGGCGGCAGTGGCGGCCCTGGACCGGCACGTCGGCCCGAAGTCGTGAGGCGGCCCGCCCCCGGTCCGGCGCGGGCCGGCCCGAGGCCGGGAAGGCCGCCCCCGGTCGGCCGGAGGTGGTCAGGCGATGCGGGCGAGCGCCTGGTCGAGGTCCGCGCGGAGGTCCTCCGGGTCCTCCAGGCCGACGGAGATCCGCAGCAGCCCGCCGGCGGGCTTCGCGTCGCCCTCGACGGGGCGGTGGGTGAGCGACGCCGGGTGCTGGATGAGGGTGTCCACCCCGCCGAGGGAGACGGCGTGGGTGATGAGGCGGCAGGCGCCGGCGACGGTCGCGGCGGCCGGGGCGCCGCCGCGTACCTCGACGGCGAGGAGGCTGCCGGTGCCGGTCATCTGCCGGCCGACGAGGCCGGCGGGGTCGTGCGCGGACGGGTGGTGCACGCGTACGACGGCGGGGTGGCCGGCGAGCCAGCCGGCGAGCTTCTCGGCGGTGGCCTGTTGGGCGCGGACCCGGACGGGCAGGGTCTGCAGGCCGCGGTGCAGGAGGTACGCCCCGAGTGGGTGCAGGATCGCGCCGGTGACGGCGCGGACCTGCCGGAGCCGGGCGGCCCAGTCGGTGTCGCAGGCGACGACCCCGGCGAGGACGTCGCCGTGCCCGCCGATGCTCTTGGTGGCGCTGTGCAGCACGAGGGCGGCGCCGTGGCGGGCCGGCTGCTGGAGCACCGGGGTGGCGACGGTGTTGTCGACGAGCAGCGGTACGGGCCCGGCCGCGTCGGCGAGGGCGGCGATGTCGACCAGTTCGAGGGTGGGGTTGGCGGGGGTCTCGACGACGACGAGTGCGGTGTCCGGCCGGACGGCGTCGGCGACCTGGTCGGGGCGGGCCCAGGTGACGGTGGTGCCGAGCAGGCCGGTGGCGAGGACGTGGTCCGTGCCGCCGTAGAGGGGCCGCACGGCGACGACGTGGCGGCGGCCGTCGCGGGTGGCGGCGAGGACGGTGGCGGTGAGGGCGGCCATGCCGCTGGCGAAGGCGACGGACGCGGCGGTGCCTTCGAGGTCGGCGAGGGCGTTCTCGAAGCGGGCGACGGTGGGGTTCCAGAGCCGCTGGTAGACGGCGCTGTCGCCGGGGGTGAGGGGGTTGCCGCCGGCGAGGTTCTCGTAGGCGTCGCCGCCGGCGTCGACCGAGGGCAGGGGGTTGGTGGTGGAGAGGTCGATGGGCGGCACGTGGACGCCGAGCGCGGTGAGGTCGTCGCGGCCGGCGTGCACCGCCCGGGTGTCCACGGACGTCGTCATGGGCCGAAGCGTCGAACATCAGGCCGGTATATGGCAATGGATCCGAAGATGATTCTGTGAAATGTCTTTGTGACTTCCTTGGATTCGGTGGAGGATGTGCGCATGGCCCCTCCCCCGAATGATGTGCGGCGCTTCGCGGCGCTGGACGACGTCGACCGCGCGATCCTCACGGAGCTGGCCGCGGACGGGCGGCTGCCGAACAACGCCCTCGCCGACCGGGTGGGTGTGGCGCCGTCGACGTGCCTGGCGCGGACGCGCGCGTTGCGGGAGAGCGGCGCGATCCGCGGGTTCCACGCGGAGATCGACCCGGCCGCGCTGGGGCTGCCGCTGCAGGCGCTGGTGTCGGTGCGGTTGAAGGCGCACGAGCGGCCGGCGGTGGACGCGTTCCGGGCGCGGTCGGTGCGGCTGCCCGGGGTGGTGTCGGTGTTCCACGTCGCGGGGGCGGACGACTACGTGCTGCACGTGCGGGCGGCCTCGGCGGACACGCTTCGGGACTTCGTGCTGGACCATCTCGCGGTGGACCCGGCGGTGCAGCACACGCAGACGAGTCTCATCTTCGAGCAGGCGCGGGGCGTGGGATGAATCGCGTCGGGGAACAAATCCGGCGCGTGCGGGGTTGGCGAGGCGTGTGATCGACGTACCGCTCTCCGTTCTCGACCTTGCCCCCGTCGCGGCCGGCGCCTCCGCCGGCGAGGCCCTGCGCCACACGACCGAGCTGGCCCGGCGTACCGAGGAGCTGGGCTACCACCGGTTCTGGGTGGCCGAGCACCACAACATGCCGGCGATCGCCAGTTCGGCGCCGGCCGTGCTCATCGCGCACCTGGCCGCGGCGACCTCGACGATCCGGCTCGGGTCGGGTGGCGTCATGCTGCCCAACCACGCGCCGCTGGTGGTGGCCGAGCAGTTCGGCACCCTGGAGGCGCTGCATCCGGGCCGGATCGACCTGGGCATCGGCCGGGCGCCGGGCACCGACCAGGTGACGGCGCTGGCGCTGCGCCGCACGATGGAGGGGTTGTCGGCCGAGGGTTTCCCCCGGGAGCTGGCCGACCTCATGAACTACTTCAGCGGCGAGCGGCCGGGGCCGATCACGGCCACTCCGGGTAGGGGCCTTCAGCCGGCGATCTGGTTGCTGGGGTCGAGCGGCTTCAGCGCCCAGCTCGCCGGTCTGCTCGGGTTGCCGTTCTCGTTCGCGCACCACTTCAGTGCGCAGAACACCCTGCCCGCGCTGACGCTGTACCGGCAGCACTTCCGGCCGTCGCGCTGGCTGGACGAGCCGTACGCCATGGTGGCGGTGAACGTCGTCTGCGCGGAGACCGACGAGCGGGCGCGGTGGCTGGCGGGGCCGAGCGGGTTGTCGTTCCTGCGGTTGCGCTCGGGGCGGCCGGAGCCGCTGGCCACGCCGGAGGAGGCGGCCGCGTACCCGTACACGGAGGTGGAGCGGGAGTTCGTGGCGGCGCGCTGGGAGGGGCAGGCGATCGGGTCGCCGGAGACGGTTCGCCGGCAGCTCGCCGACCTGCGGGAGCGCACCGGCGCGGACGAGCTGATGCTCACCACGATGGTGTACGACGTGGCCGACCGGGTCCGTTCGTTCGAGCTGGTGGCGGAGGAGGTCGCCGGCGGGTTGCGCCGGGACGCCTGAAACACGATCTTCACGCCGGCGTCACCCCCGCGACCCGGACGGCGCCTAGTTTGGAAGCCGGTGGTGGTACGGCGTTCCCGGTCGGGACGGGTCGGGGACGCCGCGGTGTGGCGCACCGGGCCGTGGCTGTGCGGATTCCGCGGTCACGGCCCGGTGCCTGCCTCCGGCGCCGGGGTCGTGATGCGGTTCCCCCTTGCCACCCGGCCGGTTTGTTGATCGACTCGACTCGTGGCTGAGCACATGGACCCCGAGGAGTTCCGGCGCGCCGGGTACGCCGTGGTGGACTGGATCGCCGACTACTGGTCGACGCTCGGGAAGCGTCCCGTGGTCTCGTCGGATCCGCCCGGCGCGGTGGCCGCCGCCCTGCCCGACGGCCCGACGGCGCAGGGCGAGCCCGTCGAGGCGGTCCTCGCCGACCTGGACGCGCTGGTCGCGCCTCGCCTCACGCACTGGCAGCACCCGGGCTTCTTCGGGTACTTCCCGGCCAACACGTCAGGGCCCAGCGTGCTGGGTGACCTGGTCAGCGCCGGTCTGGGCGTGCAGGGCATGCTCTGGGCCACCAGTCCCGCCTGCACGGAGCTGGAGACGGCGATGATGGACTGGCTCGCCGGGCTGCTCGACCTGCCGGAGAAGTTCCGGTCGCACACCCGCGGCGGCGGCGTCATCCAGGACTCGGCCTCCTCGGCGACGCTGGTGGCCACCCTCGCGGCGCTGCACCGGGCCGGTGGCGGCCGCTGGCGGGACGCCGGGGTGGACCGCCGGTACCGGGTGTACACGTCGACGCACGGGCACTCGTCGATCGAGAAGGCGGCGCGGATCGCGGGGCTGGGAGCCGACGGCGTCCGCGTGGTGGCGGTGGATCCGCGGACCCAGGCGATGCGTCCGGACGCGCTGCGGGCGGCGATCGAGGCGGACCGGGCCGCCGGGGACGTGCCGGCGATCGTCGTGGCCACCATCGGGACGACGTCCACCACGGCGGTCGACCCGGTGCCGGAGATCGGGGCGATCTGCGCCGAGTTCGGGGTCTGGCTGCACGTGGACGCCGCGTACGCCGGTTCGGCCGCCGTCTGCCCGGAGCTGCGCTGGTCGCACGCGGGGCTGGAGTACGCCGACTCGTACTGCTTCGACCCGCACAAGTGGCTGCTCACCGGCTTCGACTGCGACGCGTTCTGGGTGGCCGACCGGGGTGAGCTGGTCGAGGCGCTCACGGTGATGCCGGAGTACCTGCGCAACGCCGCCACCGAGTCCGACGCGGTGATCGACTATCGGGACTGGCAGGTGCCGCTGGGTCGCCGGTTCCGGGCGTTGAAGCTCTGGTTCGTGCTGCGCTGGTACGGCGTCGAGGGGTTGCGGGCGCACATCCGTCGCGGGGTGGCCCTCGCGGCCCGCTTCGCCGACCGGGTCGCCGCCGACGAGCGGTTCGAGGTGACCGCGCCGCACCCGTTCTCGCTGGTCTGCTTCCGGCTGCGGGCCGACGACGAGACCAACAGCGCGCTGCTGGCCCGGGTCAACGCCACCGGCCGGGTGCATCTCACGCACACGCGGGTCGACGGCCGCTACACGCTGCGGCTGGCGGTCGGTTCGCCGTACACGACCGAGGCGCACGTCGACGAGGCGTGGGACCTGCTCCGCGCGGCGGCCGACGAGCTCGGGGCCGGCTGAGGCCCGGACCGGCCGGCGGACGCCCGCGCCGGCGGGCGACCGGCGGGCGTCGCGGACCGGGCCGCGGTCGGTCAGGTCCAGGCGCGCGGGTCGGCCGCCAGCTCGGTGATCCGTGCGGGCAGGCTGCCGTTGGCCACGTCGGCGACCGTCACCAGTTCGAGGATCTCCCGCTCGCTGGCCCGCAGCGCGATCCAGACCTCCTGCAACGCGCGGGCCGCGCCGTGGTAGCCGAGCTGCTCGGGGCGCTGCCCCCGCACGTGGGCGAGAGGGCCGTCGATGATCCGGATGACCTCGGCGAGGGAGATCTCCTCGCCGGGGCGGGCCAGCCAGTAGCCGCCCTCCGGCCCCCGCTGCGCCTGCACGATGCCGCCGCGGCGCAGCTGGAGCAGGATGCTCTCCAGGAACTTGGGCGGGATCTCCTGGGCCCGGGCGATCTGGTCGGCGGTGACGGGCCGGCCCCGTCCGGGCCCGCTGGCCGTCGCCGCCAGCTCGGCCACCGCGCGGAGGGCGTAGTCGACCCGGGCGGAGAGACGCATGCCGGACAGGTTATCGGGCTGGTCGGCCGCCCGGCCCGCCGGCCCCGGGGCCGGTCAGGCCGTCACTCGCCGACGCGGCGCAGCAGGCCCTCCTGCACGGCGCTGGCGATCTGCCGGCCGTCCACGGTGAACATGCGGCCGGTGGCCAGGCCACGGGCGTCGGACGCCGACGGGCTCCAGCAGTCGTAGAGGAACCACTCGTCGGCGCGGAACGGCCGGTGGAACCACAGCGCGTGGTCGAGGCTCGCGCCGACCACGCCGCCGGGCCCCCACACCTCGCCGTGCACCGAGAGCACCGAGTCGAGGAGGGTCAGGTCCGAGGCGTACGTGAGCGCGCAGGCGTGCAACAGCGGGTCGTCCGGCAGCTTGCCGTCGATGCGCATCCAGACCCGCTGGTGGGGGTTGGCGGGCCGGTCGCCGGGGCGGACCCAGCCGGGCTCGCCGACGTAGCGGACGTCGATGGGGCGGGGGATCTGGGCCCAGATGCCGAGCCGCTCGGGATAGCGGGACAGGCGGTCGGTCATCGTGGGCACCTCGTCCGGCCCGGGCACGTCGGGCGGGGCCGGCGCCTGGTGGTCCAGCCCCTCCTCGGCCCGGTGGAACGACGCCGACATGAAGAAGATCGGCTTGTCGTGCTGGAGCGCGACCGAGCGGCGTACCGAGAAGGAGCGGCCGTCGCGGACGTCCTCCACCTGGTACTCGATCGGCTCGGTCGGGTCGCCGGGGCGGACGAAGTAGCCGTGCAGCGAGTGCACGAGCCGCTCCGGGTCGACCGTGCGTCCCGCGGCCACGAGGGCCTGGCCGGCGACCTGGCCGCCGTACACCCGCTGCGGCCCGACCGGCGGGCTCATGCCCCGGAAGGTCATGTCGCCGGTCTGCTCTAGGTCGAGGACCTCGAGCAGCTGGTCGACCGCGGCCTGGCCGACCGCGACCTGCGGGCCGGTCACTGCAGCGCCCGCGCGGACGCCGCGTCGACCAGCGAGCCGAGCTGGTGGACGCGCAGGGTGTTCGTGGAGCCGGGGGTGCCGGGCGGGCTGCCCGCCACGATCACCACGTAGTCGCCGGGGTTTGCCCGGTTGAGGCCGAGCAGCGCCTGGTCGACCTGGCGGAACATGTCGTCGGTGTGCTCGACGAACGGCATGAGGAACGTCTCGACGCCCCAGGAGAGGGCGAGCTGGTTGCGCACCTCGGGCACGGGCGTGAACGCCAGCAGCGGCAGGTCGCAGTGCAGGCGGCTGAGCCGCCGCACGGTGTCGCCGGTCTGGGAGAAGGCGACCAGCGCCTTCGCGCCGATCGCGCGGGCGATCGAGGAGGCGGCGATGGTGAGGGCGCCGCCGTGCGTACGCGGGTCGTGCTGGAGCCGGGGCACGGCGATGGAGCCGGACTCGGTCGTCGTCACGATCTTGGCCATGGTGCTGACCGTGAGCACCGGGTACTTGCCGACGCTCGTCTCGCCGGAGAGCATCACCGCGTCCGCGCCGTCGAGGACGGCGTTCGCCACGTCCGAGGCCTCCGCCCGGGTGGGGCGCGAGTTCTCGATCATCGAGTCGAGCATCTGGGTGGCCACGATGACCGGCTTGGCGTTCTCCCGGCAGAGCTGCACGGCGCGCTTCTGCACCAGCGGCACCTGGTCGAGCGGGAGTTCGACGCCGAGGTCGCCGCGGGCGACCATGACGCCGTCGAAGGCCAGCACGATGGCCTCCAGGTGGTCCACCGCCTCCGGCTTCTCGACCTTGGCGAGCACCGGCCGCTGCACCCCGACCTCGTTCATGACGGCGTGCACGAGCTTGATGTCGTCGGCCGAGCGGACGAACGACAGGGCGATCATGTCGACGCCCAGACCCAGGGCGAAGCGCAGGTCCTCGGCGTCCTTCTCGGAGAGGGCGGGGACGCTGACCGCCACGTTCGGCAGGGAGACGCCCTTGTTGTTGGAGACCGGGCCGCCCTCGGTGACGAGGACCCGGATGTCGTTGCCCTGCACGTCGGTGACCTCGACGGCGACCCGGCCGTCGTCGATCAGCAGCCGGTCGCCGGGCTTCACCTCCTGCGGGAGCTTGCGGTAGGTGCAGGAGACGCGGTCCTTGGTGCCGAGGACGTCGTCACCGGTGATCACGACGGAGTCGCCGGTGCGCCACTCGTAGGGGCCGTCCGCGAACTTGCCCAGGCGGATCTTGGGGCCCTGGAGGTCGGCGAGGACCGCCACGGGCCGGCCCGCCGCCTCGGCCGCCTCCCGGACCAGCCGGTAGACCGCCTCGTGGTCGGCGTGGCTGCCGTGACTGAAGTTGAGCCTCGCCACGTTCATCCCGGCCTCGACGAGGCCCCGGATGCGCTCCGGAGACGAGGTGGCGGGACCGAGTGTGCAGACGATCTTCGCGCGGCGTGTCACGCCCATCAGGCTAGTCCCTCCTCCGGGTCGGGCTGTCCGCCGACCCCTTGCGGGCTGCGGATCAATTGTCCACCGTCGTGCGGCGCCCGCATGAGGGGGCGGGCGCAACCGCACCGGGGCGGTGGTGGCTGGCGGGCAACGGCGACCGCGCGCCGGGAATCGTACGCCTCCCGTCCGCGCCGGCCGGCGCGGTCCTCCCGCAGCCCGAAGGCCGGACGGCGCCGGCCGGCGGCGCCCGCGCGGCGCGGGCGCGTCCGGGACGGCGGTCCGGCCGGTGGAGGTCGTGGCCGTGCCCCTCGGGTCCGGGCGGCGCGAGCCGGCACGGGCCGCGGGCGCCCGCACGGGCCGCGCGAGCATTGGACCGGTCGCGCGAGCCGGCACGGCAAGGTTCGCCCCGCACGCCCGCCGGCGGCTCAGCTCTGCGCCTTGGCCAGCGGAAACTCCAGCGAGCCGGCGGGGCACAGGAACGTCATGACGTCCACCCGGTAGAGCCCGGCCTGCACCGCCGGGTCGGCCTCCATCACGCTGCGCACGTCCTCGACCGAGCCGGTGCGGGCCAGCCCGAAGCCGATCGGCGGTGCCGGGTTGCGGGCCGGGCCGTCCACCGAACCGGCGACCAGGACGATGCCGCGGCGCTGCAACGCCTGCATGTGCTCGGCGTGCTCGGCCTGGAGCCGCTGGATCGTCTCGGCGGGCAGCGCCCGCCCGGCCGCACCGGGATACAGCACGATGCACTCGTACGTGTCGAGCGCGAAGTCCACCTGCGGCGCTCCCGCCATTGGCTGCCTCCTCCCGCCGTGGCGCCGCCGACCTGGGCGGGGTCGACGCCGCGGGCACGGGCCCAGCGTCGCACGGGCCGTGGCGGCGTATCCGACGCTCGGCCATTCCGGCGGGCCGTCCCGTTCCGACCCGGATCGGCGTCGCCCGCCCCGGCTGTCACCGTCTGGGCGGTAGCACTGGCGGTGGACGGCAGGCCGGGTGGGCCGGGCGCGGCGCGGGCCGGCGTATGGGGTGGGCCAGCGCGGCGCGGGCCGGCGCGCGGGTGGGCCGGCGTGGTGACCGGCCCACCCCGCCGGCTCACAGGGCGAGGCAGTTGGGCTGGACCGGGGCGCCGGCCAGCACGGCGCGGATCACCGTGTACGTCGTACCGTCGAGCACCAGGCCGAGGTGGCCCACGACGCGCAGCGGGCAGTACGCCTGGATCAGCACGTTCGTCGCCCCGTCGGCGAGCGTCGCGTTGTCCACCGGCCGGACGAGTTCGTCCTGGAGGGTGCGTACGGCCGTGTAGCGCACGGCGCCCGGGGTGTCGTCACCGGCGTTCAGGTCGGCCAGGAACGCCGATCCGATCGACATCTGCTGGCAGGCGACGACGCCCGCGCAGCTGCCGAGGCCGAGGAACTTCAGGATGTTGGCCACGTAGGTGCCGTACTGCGGGGTGCCGAGGCTGACGTAGCGGCCGACGGCGGCCGTCCCGCCCAGCCGCTTGAGGTAGTAGCGGGAGACGAGACCCCCCTCGGAGTGGCCGACCACGTCGACGGTGGCCGCTCCGGTCGCGGCCCGGACCTGGTCGACGTAGCCGGCGAACGAGCGGGCGGAGGCGGTGATGTCACCGAGGCCCAGCCCGGGCAGCTGGTAGATGAAGACGCGGTAGCCGTCGGCGCGCAGCCGGGCGGCGAGCGGTTCGTACGCGACGGCGACGCCGCTGAGCCCGCCGACGACGATGACCGGTCGCCCCGCGGTGGCGGCGACCGGTGCGCTGTGGACGGTGGCGGCGACCGGTGCGCTGTGGACGGTGGCGGCGGTCGTGCCGGCGGGGGCGCTCGCCGGCGATGCGGCGGTGCCCTGCGCGGCGGGCGTTGCGGCGGTGGCCCGTGCCGGCGGGGCGGGCGTTTCCGCGCTGGCGCGTGTCGGCGCGGCGGGCGTTTCCGCGTTGGCGCGTGTCGGCGCGGCGGGCGTTTCCGCGCTGGCGTGTTCCGGCGCGGCGCCGGCGGTGGCGGGTGCGAGGAGGACGGCGGCGGTCGTGAGCGCGAGGGTGAGCGCGGTCTTTCGGAGCAGCACGGCTGCACCTCCGGTGGGAGGCACCCGGCGAACCGGGAGAACGGATGGGGGGTGTCCGATCGACCGTGAGACGATGATGCGCGTAACAATTCAGAAACGTCAATGACAAGTTACGCGACGGTAACCTAATGTTCCGGCCGGCGCGCGATCCGGCAAATCGGATGGGTCGGCGGCACGGCCGGGCGGGCCCTCAGCCCGTCCGACAGGCCCCCGACGGTGGCAGGCCGCAGTCGGCGGCGCCGGCCCGATGAGCGGGCGCTCAGCCCGGGTCGGAGGCGCGCTCAGCCCGGGTCGGGGGCGCGGTCAGCCCGGGGCGCCTGGTCAGCCGGGGTCGGGCACGACGCCCCGGCGCGCGGTCAGCCCGGGCCGACACGCGGTCAGCCCGGGTCGGCAGGCCGGCGGGCCGGTGCGGCGGTCAGCCGATCGCGGGCGGGTAGCGCAACCCGTCGAGGGCGATGGCCAGGACCCGGTCCCGCTGACCCTCCTCGGGGAACTGGAACGCCACGATGCCGCTGATGAGGCGAAGCACGTCGTCGAAGCTCGCGTCCGAGCGGACGGCCGCGGCCTCCTGGGCGCGTCGCAGCATCGGCGCGCCCGCGGCGTAGATCTCGCTCCGGCAGCGGCGGAACACCTCGGAGTCGTGCGCCAGCTCCTCGGCGAGCGCCCGCTTCGTCGCGGCGTACGCCACGAAGCGGTTCAGCCAGGCGACCAGCGACTCCCACGGCGGCAGGTGCGCGAGGTCGCCGGCGGAGCGGCTGAGGGCCTGGACCTCGTCGACGTAGACCGCCTCGAACAGCTCCCGCCGGCTCGGGAAGTTCCGGTAGAGGGTGCCGATGCCCACCCCGGCGCGCCGGGCGATCTCCTCCAGCGAGGTGCTCACGCCGTTCTCCGCGAATGCCTCCCGGGCGGCGGCGACCAGCGCGTCGTAGTTCCGCTGCGCGTCGGCCCGCCGGGGACGCCTCGCGAGGTATTCCCCCAGCTGGTCCCCGCTGGCCATGACGGACGTCACCTCTCCTCGCTTGCAACCGGAGGCAGCCCTCCGCTAGCTTAGTGGAGGCACCCCTCCGGAACTGACCGGAGCCGCGCCTCCGGATAGCGTACTCCGGACCTTCCGACCGGTCCCACCGCGACCGGAAACACCAGACCTTCGGACCAGGAGCCCCGTCATGCCCGCAGTCCGGCTCGACACCGGGGGCTCCCACCGCCGCGGGACCGCCGCCCCGCCCGCGCGGGTCGCCGCCCGGTCCCCGCGAGCGGCCGCCGCGGTCCCCGCACCTCCCGGCGACTGACGTCGCCCACCCAGACATCCGCTCCACACGTCAATGGGAGTTCCCTTCCGATGACCCAGCCCATCCGACGCGGCTCGCGTCGGCTCACCTTCCTCGTCCTCGCGGCGGGCGCCGGCTTCTTCGCGATGCTCCAGTCGCTGATCACCCCGGTCCTGCCCACCATCCAGCACGACCTGCACACCTCGCAGAACACCGTGACCTGGGTCCTGACCGCCTACCTGCTCTCCGCGTCGATCTTCACGCCGATCCTCGGCCGGGTCGGCGACATGGTCGGCAAGGAGCGGATGCTGGTGGTCTCCCTCGTCGCGCTGGCGCTGGGCTGCCTGCTGGCGGCCGTCGCACCGAGCATCGGCGTACTCATCCTCGCCCGGGTCGTCCAGGGGATCGGCGGCGCCGTCTTCCCGCTGTCGTTCGGGATCATCCGCGACGAGTTCCCCGCCGCGCGGGTCAGCTCGGCCGTCGCCACCATCTCGGCGATCATCGCGGCCGGCGGCGGCCTCGGCGTCGTCCTGGCCGGTCCGATCGTGGCCGCCCTCGGCTACCGCTGGCTGTTCTGGATCCCGATGGCCGTCGTCGGCCTCACCGCGCTCGCCGCGCACCGGTTGGTGCCCGAGTCGCCGGTCCGTACGCCCGGACGGATCAACTGGGCCGCCACCGTGCTGCTCTCCGGCTGGCTCGTGGCGCTGCTGCTGCCCATCAGCAAGGGCGCGACCTGGGGCTGGACGTCCGGCCGGGTCCTCGGCCTGCTGGGGCTCGCCGTCGTGCTGCTGCTGGCCTGGCTGGTGGCCGAGGTGCGCTCCGCGAACCCGCTGATCGACATGCGGATGATGCGCCTGCCCGGGGTCTGGACGACCAACCTGGTCGCCCTGCTCTACGGCGGTTCGATGTTCGCGATCTACGCCTTCCTGCCGCAGTTCGTGCAGACCCCGACCAGCGCCGGCTACGGCTTCGGGGCGAGCGTCACCCAGGCCGGGCTGCTCATGCTCCCGATGCTCGTCGGCATGTTCGTGGCCGGCCTCGCGGCCGGCCGGCTGGAGGCCCGGTTCAGCGCCAAGGCGCAGCTCGCCACCGGGGCGGCGTTCAACGTCCTCGCCGCGGCCATGCTCACCGTCGCGCACGACACGCGCTGGCAGGTCGGCGTGGCCGGCGCCCTCGTGGGCGTCGGCATCGGGCTCGCGTTCGCCTCGATGGCCAACCTCATCGTGGCCACCGTGCCGCCGGGCCAGACCGGCGTGGCGACCGGCATGAACGCCAACATCCGCACGATCGGCGGCGCGATCGGCGCCGCGGTGGTCAGCAGCGTCGTCACCGCCCACCCGCAGGCCGGCGGCATTCCCCGCGAGGCCGGCTTCACGACCGGCTTCCTGCTGCTGACCGGCATCGCCGTGGCCGCCGCGCTGGCCGCCCTGCTCGTGCCCTCCGGGCGCCGGGCGGCGGGCCGTCGCGGGCGTGCGCGAGCGACCGGGGCGGAGCTCGCCACCGAGCTGGCGCCCGCGGCCCGCTGAGGCCGGCGCGGCCGCGGGGCGGGGAGCGTTCCCCACCCCGCGGTCGCGCGGCCGACCCGGACCCCCGGACCGGCCCCCGCCCGCCGCCGCGACGATCGCGGCGGGCGGGGGCGGCCGGCATGCCGTCTCCACCGGCCGGGCGGGGCCGGACGGCAGTGCCGTCCGCGCCGGCCGGGCGGGCCTCCCGGGACGACGCCCCGCGGCACTCCGCCCCGCCGACGCGGCACAACCTCCATCGGTTCCATTGATGTACATATTTCGATAGCATTACCGCCTGGTAACAACCCAGCCTGGCCACGCGCGCGGTCACGGATCCCACCACCCCTGCCCTGTGGAGGTCCGTCATGCCCCACCGCCCGCTGGCCCGCGCCCTCACGGCGCTGGCCGCCCTGCTCGCCACCACGATCGGGGCGGCGCTCGCCGTTCCCGGCGCCGCCCAGGCCGCCACTGTCAACTACGTCGCCCTCGGCGACTCGTACTCCTCCGGCGTGGGCGCCGGCCCGTACGACTGGTCCACCTGCCTGCGCAGCCAGAAGTCGTACGCCCCGCTGTGGGCCGCCGCGCACGGCGTGACCAGCTTCGCGTTCCCCGCCTGCGGCGGCGCGGTCACCGCCGACGTCATCAACAGCCAGGTCAACGCGCTCAGCGCCAGCACCACCATGGTCACGATCACGATCGGCGGCAACGACGCCGGTTTCGCCGACGTGATCACCAGCTGCCGGTTCGGGAGCACCTCGACCTGCACCGAGGCCGTCAACGAGTCACGGGCGTTCGCGACCAGCACGCTGCCCGGCCGGTTGGACGCCACGTACGCGGCCATCCGGAACCGGGCCCCCAACGCCCGCCTCATCGTGCTCGGCTACCCGCGCCTGTTCGAGCTGAACTCCTGCGGATGGCTCGCGATGAGCGTCTACAAGCGGACGATCCTCAACGACGCCGCCGACCTGCTCGCCACGGTCATCGCCGGGCGGGCCGCCGCGGCCGGCGCCACGTTCGTCGACACCCGGCCGTACTTCGCCGGGCACGGCGTCTGCGGCAGCGACCCGTGGATCAACGACATCAGCGGCATCGTCGAGGCGTACCACCCGGACGCCGACGGCTACCGCTACGGCTACCTGCCCGCGTTGACGGCCGTCACCGGCTGACGCCGACGGAGCCGGCGGTCCGGGCGGACCGCCGGCCGCCGTCGGGTACGGCGACCGGCACGGCGCCGGTCCCCACCGGCACGTCGGCGGCGCGGGGAGCCGGAACGACCGGACGGGCCGGCCGCGCCGGGGCGACCGGCTGCGCGGGGCGGGCCGCGGGACGCACGGCCCGGACCGCGGTCGACGCCGCCCGGCGCACCGGACGCCGCACCACCGGGACCGCCAGCGCGCCGGCCAGCCGGTGGCGCAGCACGCGACCCCGGAGGCCGTCCAGGGCGACGGCCGCCACGACGGTGGCGACGGCGGCCGTCGCGCCGGCCAGCACGAGGGTCTGCCGGGGGCCGGCGTGCTCGGAGAGCCAGCCGAGCAGCGGGGCGCCGACCGCCGCCGAGATCGACCCGGTGACCGCCAGCGCGGCCAGCACCCGGCCCCGCATGAGGTAGTCGGTGTCGAGCTGGGCGCGCGTACCGACGGTCGTGTCGACGACCACCGCGGCGGCGGCGATCGGCAGGATCACCGCGGCGAAGCTCAGGGTGCCCGGCGCCAGGCCGGCCACGATCTGCAACGCGCTGGCCAGCAGCCCGGCCCCGACCAGGACGCCGTAGCCCAGGTCGCGCCGGCGGGCCGCCACGAGCGCGCCGAGCACGGTGCCGACGGCGAAGACGGTGGACAGGAAGCCGTAGCCGCCGGCGCCCCCGCCGAGCGGTCCGTCGCTCATCGCCGCCATGGTGACCTGGTAGTTGCGGCCGAGGCTGCCGAGGACGAACGACAGCGCCAGCGCCACGAGCACGACCGGCTGGCGCAGCAGGTAGCGGAAGCCGGCCCGGACACCCCCGTCGGAGCGTTCCGCGCCCGCCGCCGGCTCGCCGGCGTACCGCTCGCGCTCGCGGACGAGCAGCAGCGCGGCCACCACCGCGACGAAGCTCACGGCGTTGCTGGCGAACAGCAGCGCCGGGCCGACGGCGGCGACCACGACGGCACCCACGCTCATGCCGAGGATCCGGCCGGCGGAGTTGGTGAGCGAGCCGAGCGCCAGCGCGTTGCCGAGGCTCTCCCGGTCCACCAGCGTGGAGGCCCAGCGCCCCATCACCGGCCCCTCGATCGCCGAGACCGCGCCGGCGACCAGGGAGATCGCGTAGACGGCCGGCAGGCCACCGGCCCCGGTGAGGGCCACCAGCGCGAGGCCGGCCGCCAACGCCGCGTGCGCCGCCTGCGCGGCGATCAGCAGCGGGCGGCCGGGCAGCCGGTCGGCCAGCGCGCCGCCCCAGACGCTGAGCAGCAGCGTGGGGAGGGCCTGGAGGAGCACGGCGAACCCCATCGACGTCGCCGAGCCGGTCCGCGCCAGGACGTACCAGTTGACGCCGAGGACCTGCATCCACGTGCCGATCACGGACACGAAGCCGGCGATCGCCCAGATCCGGTAGTTCCGGTGGCGCAACGCGGCGAACGTGGCACCGAAGGCCACGACAACCTCCCCGACCCGACGGTCATGACGACAGGGCCGGATCGCACGGCGGTTCGGCCGTCGCCAAGTGTGGCGACGGTTAGCCCGATTTGCCGGTCTTCGTGAGCGGGTTCACGCCGTCCCGGCCTCGTGCCAGGCCGGGGCGGCGGTGGCCGCGGGTCGGCGCGCCGCGAGCGGCGGGTCGCGGGTGGCCGGGAGCGGGCGCCCGCGACCCGCGCGTGGGTCAGCGCGCCGCGAGCGGCTGGGCGCCCGGGTCGACCGGCGCGGGCAGCGTCCCGCCGCCCCCGAGGTACGCGTGGATGGCGGCGGCCGCCGCCCGGCCCTCGGCGATCGCCCACACGATCAGGGAGGCGCCCCGGTGCATGTCGCCGGCCACGAACACCCCGTCGGTCTCGGTCTGCCAGTCCGGCCGGGCGTCCACCGCGCCGCGGGTGTTGCGCCGCACCCCGAGCTGGTCCAGCAGCGGCTGCTCCTCGGTGCCCTCGAAGCCGATGGCGAGCAGCACCAGGTCGGCCGGCAGCTCCCGCTCGGTGCCGGGCAGCGCCGTGACGATCCGCCGCCCGTCCCGCTTCTCCACGGTCACCTCGGCGATGCGGACGGCCCGCACGTTGCCGGCGCCGTCGTCGACGAACTCCTGCACGGCGACCGCGAAGACCCGCTCGCCGCCCTCCTCGTGCGCCGGGTAGCTGCGCAGGATCCACGGCCACGTCGGCCACGGGTCGCGGGCCTCGTCCCGGGCCAGCGGCGGCTGCGGGTAGAGGTCCAGCTGGTGTACGCCGGCGGCGCCCTGCCGGTGGGCCACCCCGAGGCAGTCCGCGGCGGTGTCACCGCCACCGATGATCACGACGTGCCTGCCGGCCGCGTCGATCGGCGTCCCGTCGGGGAGCACGGCCGGCGCCGGACGGCCGCCTCCGGCCGCCGCGACGGCCCGGTTCGCGGCCACCAGGTGCTCCATGGCCTGGTGCACCCCGCGCAGCCGCCGTCCCGGGGTCTGTGGGGTGTCCCGGCCGGCCAGGGCCCCGCAGGCCAGCAGCACCGCGTCGTGCCGGGCGCGCAGCTGCTCGGCGGTGACGTCGACGCCGACGTTCACCCCGGTGCGGAACTCGACGCCCTCGGCGGCGAGCTGGGCCAGCCGGCGGTCGATGTGGTGCTTCTCCAGCTTGAAGTCGGGGATGCCGTAGCGGAGCAGGCCGCCCGGCGCGTCGTCCCGCTCGTAGACGGTGACGGCGTGCCCCGCGCGGGCGAGCTGCTGCGCGGCGGCCAGGCCCGCGGGCCCGGAGCCCACGACGGCCACCGACCGGCCGGTCGGTGGCGGCACCGCGCGGGGCCGCAGTCCGCCCCGGGCCACGGCCGCGTCGGCGATCTCCACCTCGACCTGCTTGATCGTGACCGGGTCGCCCCCGCCGATGCCGAGCACGCACGCGGCCTCACACGGCGCTGGGCAGAGCCGGCCGGTGAACTCCGGGAAGTTGTTGGTGGCGTGCAGCGACGCCACGGCGGCGTCCCAGTTGCCGGTGCGGACCAGGTCGTTCCAGTCCGGGATCCGGTTGCCGAGCGGGCAACCGTCGTGGCAGAACGGGATGCCGCAGTCCATGCACCGGGTGGCCTGCTCGCGGATCAGCTCCTCGCCGGCCGGCGGGTAGACCTCCCGCCAGTCGGTGATCCGCACCGGCACCGGCCGCCGGGCCGGCAGCCGCCGCGGGTGACGCAGGAAACCGTTCGGGTCAGGCACGGGCCACCTCCTGGCTGGCCGCCCGCGGGGCGGGCGGCACCGGCACGGACGGGTCGGGCGACGCCGGGGCCGACGCCGGCGGTGCCGCCAGCGCCGCCATCACGGCCTCGTCGACGTCGCGGCCGGCGGCTTCGGCGGCGCGCATGATCTCCAGCACCCGGCGGTAGTCCCGGGGCACCACGGCGGTGAACTCCTCGACCGCCTCCGGCCAGCGCTTGAGCAGCTGGGCGGCGACCGCCGAGTCGGTCTCGGCGAAGTGCCGCTGCACTAGCTCGTGCAGCACGGCCTGCTCCTCCTCGCGCAGCGGCGCGAGGTCGACCAGTTCGGTGTTGACGCGGGCCCGGTCGAGCCGGTGGACGAACGCCGTGCCACCGGACATCCCGGCGGCGAAGTTGCGCCCGGTCGGCCCGAGCACGACGACCGTCCCTCCGGTCATGTACTCGCAGCCGTGGTCACCGACGCCCTCGACGACGGCCACGGCGCCGGAGTTGCGCACCGCGAACCGCTCGCCCACCCGGCCGCGCAGGAACAGCTCGCCGGCGGTGGCGCCGTACAGGATGGTGTTGCCGGCGATGATCTGGTCCTCGGCCCGCTGCCCGGGCACGGCGTCCGGGTCCACGAACGGCGCGGCCGGGTCGGGCCGGACGATGATCCGCCCGCCGGAGAGCCCCTTGCCGACGTAGTCGTTGGCGTCGCCGTGCAGGCGCAGGGTCACCCCGCGCGGCAGGAACGCGCCGAACGACTGCCCGGCCGTGCCGTGCAGCACGACCTCCACCGTGTCGGGGGGCAGGCCGTCGCCGCCGTGGCGGCGCACCACCTCGCCGCCCAGCATCGCACCGACGCTGCGGTGGTCGTTGCGGACGGCGAGTTCGATCCGGACCGGTGTCCCGCCCCGCAGCGCCGGCTCGGCGCGCGCGATCAGCTCGTTGTCCAGCGCCCGTTCCAGGCCGTGGTCCTGGGCCCGTACGCCGCGGCGCGCGGCGTCCGGCGCCAGCTCGGGCAGGTGCAGCACGGGCGTGAGGTCGAGACCCTGCGCCTTCCAGTGCGTCACCGCGGGGGCGACGTCGAGCAGCTCGGCGTGCCCGATCGCCTCCTCGATCGACCGGAAGCCCAGCTGGGCGAGATAGCCGCGGACCTCCTCGGCGAGGAAGAGGAAGAAGTTCTCCACGAACTCCGGGGTGCCGGTGAACCGCTCCCGCAGCACCGGGTTCTGGGTGGCGATGCCGACGGGACAGGTGTCCAGGTGACAGACGCGCATCATCACGCAGCCGGCGACGATGAGCGGCGCCGTGGCGAAGCCGAACTCCTCGGCGCCGAGCAGCGCCGCGACGAGCACGTCCCGCCCGGTCTTGAGCTGGCCGTCGACCTGCACGGTGACCCGGTCGCGGAGGTTGTTCAGCAGCAGCGTCTGCTGGGCCTCCGCGAGCCCCAGCTCCCAGGGCGTACCGGCGTGCTTGAGCGAGTTCAGCGGGGAGGCGCCGGTGCCGCCGTCGTGGCCGGAGATCAGGATGACGTCCGCCTTGAGCTTCGCCACGCCCGCCGCCACGGTGCCGACACCGACCTCGCTGACGAGCTTGACGTGCACCCGCGCGGCCGGGTTGACGCACTTCAGGTCGTGCACGAGCTGGGCGAGGTCCTCGATCGAGTAGATGTCGTGGTGCGGCGGCGGCGAGATCAGGCCCACGCCCGGGGTCGCGTGCCGGGTCCGGGCGATCCACGGCCACACCTTGTTGCCCGGCAGCTGGCCGCCCTCGCCGGGCTTCGCGCCCTGGGCCATCTTGATCTGGAGGTCGTCGGCGTTGACCAGGTACTCGGTGGTGACGCCGAACCGCCCGCTGGCGATCTGCTTCACCGCCGAGCGGCGGGCCGGGTCGTGCAGCCGCGCGACGTCCTCGCCGCCCTCGCCGGTGTTGGACTTGCCGCCGAGCCGGTTCATGGCGATCGCGAGGGTCTCGTGCGCCTCGGCCGAGATCGACCCGTACGACATGGCGCCGGTGGCGAACCTCTTGACGATCTCGGTGGCCGGCTCGACCTCCTCGATCGGCACCGGCGGGCGTACGCCGGTGCGCAGCGTGAACAGCCCGCGCAGCGAGCCCGCCCGCGCGGCCAGCTCGTCGACGGTGCGGGTGTAGCGCTTGAAGATCTCGTACTGCCGGCTGCGGGTGGCGTGCTGGAGCAGGAAGACCGTCTCCGGGTTGAACAGGTGCAGCTCGCCCTCGCGGCGCCACTGGTACTCGCCGCCGACCTCCAGCCGGTCGGTGCCGGGCGTGCCGGCCGGGGGCCACGCCCGGGCGTGCCGGGCCGCGACCTCGGCGTGGATGCCGGCCAGGCCGACCCCGCCGATCCGGCTGGGTGTGCCGCGGAAGTACCGCTCGACCAGGCGGGCGTCCAGGCCGACGGCCTCGAAGACCTGCGCGCCGCAGTACGACGAGACGGTCGAGATGCCCATCTTGGACATGATCTTCAGGACGCCCTTGCCGAGCGCCTTCACGTAGTTGCGCACGGCGGTGGCCGGCTCGACCCCGGTCAGCGCGCCCGTGGAGATCATGTCCTCCACCGACTCGAAGGCCAGGTACGGGTTGACGGCGGCCGCGCCGTAGCCGATGAGCACGGCCGCGTGGTGCACCTCGCGGCAGTCGCCCGACTCGACGACGAGCGCCACCTGGGTGCGGGTCTGCTCGCGGACGAGGTGCTGGTGCACCGCCGCGGTGAGCAGCAGCGACGGGATCGGGGCGAGGTCGGCGTTGGAGTCGCGGTCGGAGAGCACGAGGATGCGTACGCCGTCCTCGATGGCCTCCGACACGTGCCGGCAGATCTCGGTGAGCCGGGCCTTGATCCCGGCGGCGCCCTCGCGCACCCGGTAGAGACCGGACACCCGCACCGCCTTGAAGCCGGGCAGGTCGCCGTCCTCGTCGATCGAGAGGATCTTGGCAAGCTCGTCGTTGTCGATCACCGGGTACGGCAGCACGATCTGGCGGCAGCTCGCCGGGCCCGGGTCGAGCAGGTTGCCCTCCGGCCCGATGGTGGAGCTGAGGCTCGTCACCAGCTCCTCGCGGATCGCGTCCAGCGGCGGGTTGGTGACCTGGGCGAAGAGCTGGTGGAAGTAGTCGTACAGCAGCCGCGGCCGGGTGGACAGCGGCGCGATCGGCGTGTCGGTGCCCATCGAGCCGATCGGCTCGGCACCGGTGCGCGCCATCGGGGCCAGCAGGATCTTCAGCTCCTCCTCGGTGTAGCCGAAGGTCTGCTGGCGGCGGCGCACCGAGTCGTGGGTGTAGACGATGTGCTCGCGGGGCGGCAGGTCGGTGAGCTCGATCAGGCCGGCGTGCAGCCACTCGCCGTACGGCTCGGCGGCGGCCAGCTCGGCCTTGATCTCGTCGTCGTGCACGATCCGGCCGGCGGTCGTGTCGACGAGGAACATCCGGCCCGGCTGGAGCCGGCCCTTGGCGACCACGCGGGCCGGGTCGAGGTCGAGCACGCCCGCCTCGCTGCCGAGCACCACCAGCCCGTCGTCCGTACGCCACCAGCGCCCGGGGCGCAGCCCGTTGCGGTCCAGCACGGCGCCGACGATCTCCCCGTCGGTGAAGGCGACGGAGGCCGGCCCGTCCCACGGCTCCATGAGGCTCGCGTGGAAGCGGTAGAAGTCCCGCTTGTCCGGGCGCATGCCCGGGTCGTTCTCCCACGCCTCGGGGATCATCATGAGCACCGCGTGCGGCAGGCTCCGGCCGGCCAGGTGCAGGAGTTCCAGGACCTCGTCGAAGTTGGCCGAGTCCGAGGCGCCCGGCGTGCAGATCGGGAAGATCCGCCGGATGTTGCCGGGCACGTTCGGGCTGCGCAGCAGGGCCTCCCGGGCCTGCATCCAGTTCCGGTTGCCGCGGATGGTGTTGATCTCGCCGTTGTGGGCGATGAACCGGTACGGGTGGGCGAGCGGCCAGGACGGGAAGGTGTTGGTCGAGAAGCGGGAGTGCACGAGCGCGATGGCGCTGGCCACCCGCTCGTCGGTCAGCTCCGGGTAGAACGCGGGCAGCTGGTCGGGGGTGAGCATCCCCTTCCACACCATCGTGCGGGCCGACAGCGACGGGAAGTACGCGGGCGCGCCCCGCTCGGCGCTCTCCCGCTCGGCCTGCTTGCGCAGGCAGAACGCGACCCGGTCCAGGTCGATGCCCCGCAGCGGCGACCCCGCCGGGCCGGCCGGAGAGTCGGTCAGCCGGCGGGCGGCCAGGAAGAGCTGGCGGACGCGCGGCATCGCGGCGAGGGCCGTCTCGCCGAGCCCGCTCGGGTCCACGGGCACGTCCCGCCAGCCCAGCACCACGGCACCCTCGACGAGGGCGTACTTCTCGACGACCCGGCGGGCCACGGCCTCGGCCGCGTCGTCGTCGGGGAGGAAGACCAGGCCGGTGGCGTACTCGCCGGCGGGCGGCAGCGGGAAGTCCACGACCGTGCGCAGGAACGCATCCGGCACCTGGATCATGATGCCCGCGCCGTCGCCGGTGTTCGGCTCCGCGCCGCGGGCGCCCCGGTGGTCCAGCCGGCACAACGCGGCGAGACCGTTCGCGACGACCGTGTGCGAGCGGCGGCCGTGCAGGTCGGCGACGAAGGCCACGCCGCAGGCGTCGTGCTCGAAGGCGGGGTCGTAGAGCCCGGCCGAGGGCGCTGCGGGGCCGAACGGCGGGACCGGCTGCGGCTGCTGCGGGTACGGAAAGGCCACCGGGCCTCCTGTCGTCACTCAGGTTGGATCATGGTCGGGACGACGTCGGCCCTTGTGGGTTTATTGAGTCTACGTTAGGGCGCGGGCACCGGGGCCAGTCCGGATTGATCACACCTTCCAGACTCTGGGACAGGTAGTCTCGCGCGGTGGATCCCGCGCACAAGGACCTCTTCCGCCGGCTCGAGCGCTTCTACGACGCGGTGCCCCGGGACGCCGCCCGCGTCGAGGAGTACGGCGATCTGGTGCTCTTCGTCCGCGACGGGGCCGGATTCCCGTTCTACGCCCGGCCCCGGATCGGGGCGTCGCAGCCGCCGTCGCTGGCCGACCTCGGCGCGGTCCGCGAGCGGCAGCGGGAGCTGGGCCTCCCGGA
The DNA here is from genome assembly GCF_036184225.1 of Micromonospora globbae. NCBI lineage: Bacteria > Bacillati > Actinomycetota > Actinomycetes > Micromonosporales > Micromonosporaceae > Micromonospora > Micromonospora globbae. The sequence continues at coordinate 544,701 of NZ_CP108084.1, read as the reverse complement.
GGCCTTCGAGTGGGTGCACGAGACGACACCGGGACTCCTCCCGGTGGCCCGGTCGGCGGGGCTGGCCGTGCTGGAGGCGCCGCTGATGGTGCTCGACCCCGAGGCGCTGCCCGACCCCGCGTCCCTCAGCGACGTGCCGGTCCGGGTGCTCGACCCCGACGCACCCGACTTCGCCGCCGCGGTGGCCGCCCGCCGGGCGGTCGCGGCGGTCGCGTTCGCGGCCGCGGGCACCGGGCGGGGCGAGGCCGGTCCGGCGGAGCGGGACGCGGCCGTGCGGGCGCTGGAGGCCGCCGCGCTCGACGAGGAGCGGGTCCGGGTCGTCGACGGCCGGCGGATCTCGGCGCTGGCCGCCACGCCGGCCGAGGGAGCGCTGGCCAGCGGGATGGCGATGCGGGTCGACGACGTGGCGGAGATCGCCGGGGTGGGGACGCTGCCCGTCGCCCGCCGCCGAGGGCTGGGGGCAGCCGTCACCGCGACCCTGGCCCGCGAGCTGCTCGCCGCCGGCACCGACCTCGTGTTCCTGTCGGCGGGCAGCGAGGAGATCGCCCGGGTGTACCTGCGCGTCGGCTTCCGCCGGGTCGGCACGGCCTGCATCGCCGAACCCACCCCTGTCATCCCCTGACCGCGGGCGCCATCCGCCGCCCACGCCGTCGATCATGGTGCCGGGCCGGTGCCGTTCCGCGGCCTTCGTCCGCATGGCCCTGGGGCGACCCGCGGGCCCGGTCGCCCCGGGGGGCAGCCGGGCGCGGAGCGTCAGGACGGAGGGCGCCACTGGGCGGCGGAGGCCGCCGCCGTGTTGAGCAGCCGGGGCGTGAGCGTGCCCAGCGCCGCGTCGCGGGCCCGCAGCGCCAACCGGCCCCGGGCCTGGAGCACCGCCGACATCCGGCGGGCCTGCCGCACCATCGTCGCCGCGCGGGGGCGGCGCACCCGGTCGTACGCGGTGACGGCGTCCGGCAGCCGTGACTCGCGCAGCAGCGCGGCGAGGGTGGCCGCGTCCTCGAACGCGAGGCAGGCGCCCTGCCCGAGGTGCGGCGGCATGGCGTGGGCCGCGTCGCCGAGGAGCACCACCCCGCCCGGCCCGGCCGGGTAGCCGTACGCGCGGGGCAGCGGCCGCAGCTCGCGGATCTCCTGCTGCACCAGGTCGGCCGGGTCGGTGGCGTCGAGCAGCTCGCCGATCGGGGCGGGCCAGCCCGCGTACCAGCGGCGGAGCAGGGCGAGCTGCGTTCGCGGCGGCTCGGGTCGGGCCGCCCCGGCCGCGGTGGCCACCCAGTAGATGCCGCCGCGCGCGGAGCCGCCCGCGGACCCGCGGTCGCCCAGCGAGGCGGAGACGAAGCGGTAGCCGGCGCCGAGGACCTCGCCGCCCACGGTCTGGCCGTCCGGCAGTTGCGGGGCCCGGTACCACGGGATGACGGCCCGCCACGCCGCCGAGCCGGAGCTGACCACGCTCGCCTCGGGCGCGAGCCGCCGGCGGATCCGGCTGTCGACGCCGTCCGCGGCGACCACGAGGTCGGCCTCGATGGTCTGCCGGCCGTCGCTCACCGCCGGCCGCTCCCCCGCCTCGGCGTGCACCGTCTCGACGGTCACCCCGGTACGCAGCTCGACCCGCTCGCCGAGCCCGGCGATCAGCGCGTCGTGCAGGTCCTCCCGGTGCACCACGACCGGCATCCGGTCGGCGGGCAGCGCACGGGGCTGCACGAGCCAGTGCCCGTCGGGACGGCGTACGCCGCCGTCGGGCAGCGGGGTCGCGATCGCCTCCAGCCCGGCGCCCAGCCCGAGCGCGCGCAGCGCGCGCACCCCGTTGGGCCACAGCACCACCGCGGTCGGCTCGGGACGCACCCGGTCGGCCCGCTCCAGCAGGGTCACCGCCCAGCCGGAACGGGCCAGCGCGCCGGCGACCGAGAGACCGGCGATGCCCGCGCCGACCACCACCGCGCTACGCATGGCGCCGGTCCCCCGTCAGCTCTCGCGGTCGGCCGTGCCGGTGCCGGTCGCACCCGCCCGGTCGTCCCGCGCCGGCTCGGTGTCGCCGCTCGCCGCGTCGGCGTCGGCCCGGTCGGCCGCCGCGGCGGTCTCCGGGGCGTCGGCGGCCGGCTCGGCGGGGAGCACACCGGTCTCGCGGTACGCGCGGAACTGCTCCTCGTCGACGACCCGGTAGCCCTCCGGCACGGCGGGGCGAGCCCCGGCCTCGCGGGCGGACAGGTCGACCTGGGACACGTCGGACTCGGCCGGGGCGGCCGGAGCGGCCGGGGCCTCGGCGGCCAGCGGGACCACGTACTCGCGGGGGCCGCGCACGCGCAGGAAGTAGACGAGCGCGCCGAGGAAGACCAGTCCGGCCGTCCACACGTTGAGCCGTACGCCGAGGATCGTGTTCGCCTCGTCGGTGCGCATCAGCTCGATCCAGAACCGGCCCGCCGTGTAGCCCATGACGTAGAGCGCGAAGGCCCGGCCCCGGCCGAAGCGCAGCTTACGGTCGAGCACGAAGACCAGCGCCGCGACGCCGATGTTCCACAGCGCCTCGTACGCGAACGTCGGGTGGTAGAGGCCCGGTTCGAGGATCGGCTGGCCGGTGTCGTCGCGCAGGGCGTGGCCCGGGTTGTCCGGGTCCATCCGGTGGATCTCCAGGCCCCACGGCAGGGTGGTCCGGCCGCCGAACAGCTCGTTGTTGAACCAGTTGCCCAGCCGGCCGATGGCCTGCGCGAGCGGCAGCCCCGGCGCCAGCGCGTCGGCCACCACCGTGAGCGGGATGCCGAGCTGCCGGGCGCCCAGCCACGCGCCGAGCGCGCCGCCGGCGACCGCGCCCCAGATGCCGAGACCGCCCTCCCAGATGGCGAACGCCTTCATCGGGTCGCCCCCGGTGCCGAAGTACTTCTCCGGTGAGGTGACCACGTGGTAGATCCGGGCGCCGATGATGCCGGCCGGCACCGCCCAGACGGCGAGGTCGAGGACCGCGCCGGGTGCGACCCCGCGCTGGCGCAGGCGGTACTCGGTCACCAGGCAGGCCACCACGATGCCGACGATGATGCAGATTGCGTACGCCCGGACCGGCAACGGCCCGAGCTGCCAGACGGCGGTGGTGGGACTGGGCAGGGCCGCCTGGGGGGACAGCGAGGCGAGAGTCACGGTTGCACACGCTACCGCCGACGGGCCGGTCGGCGGCACCCCGGCCCGGCGCGCGGGCCGGCGCGGTGACTTCTGGTTTGCACCGCCGTACGCTCTTTGTCCATGGGCGCGCTCACCTGGGCGGTGGCCGCGGTCGTCACCGACGACGCCGGCCGGGTGCTGCTCTGCCGGCAGGGCCGCGGCGAGCGCCGCTACGCGCTGCCCGGGGGCCGGCTGCGCCGGGCGGAGAGCCCGCTACCGGCCGCGCTGCGGGACATCCGCGCCGAGACCGGCTGGGAGGTCGAGGTCGTCGACCTGGTCGGCCTGTACCACCTGAGCGGTCCGGCGCCGGCGGCCGTGCCGCCGCCCGGGCGGGTCGGGCCGCTGCCCGACGTCCTGGTGCACGTCTTCCGGGCCCGGGCACACGGTTCTGCGCCGGCGGGGGCGCCGGTGGGCGGCTGCCGGCTCTCCTGGCACGACCCGGCCGCGCTGCCCGGCGCGCTCACGCCGACCACCCGGGCGGCCCTCGCCGACGCGCTGTCCGGCCGCTCGGGCGTGCTGCGCACCGTGGCGCCAAGTCCTCGCCCGCCGGAACAACGCGCCGACCCGCCCACCCCCCACAGCGCCCCGAAACCCTGACCCGCACCACAGTTCTCCGCGATCTTGCACTTTCCGCCCGGACGACTATGGGCAAAAGCCGCGTCTCGGGGGCCAGAAGTGCAAGATCGCGGGGGTGGGGGCCGGGGCGCGGGGGCCCGGGCGGGTCTAGGCCGGGGCGCGGGGGTCTGAGGGCCGGGCGCGGGGGTCTGGGGCCGGGGTGGGGGTCAGGGGCGGGGGGTGCGGACGCCCTCGGCCAGCTCCGCGCTCAGGGTGCGCAGGGCGGCCAGGCCGGCGGCCTCGTTCGGCGCGTCGAGCACGCAGCGGACGAGCGCACTGCCCACGATCACGCCGTCGGCGTACCCGCCGACCGTGCCGGCCTGCGCGCCGGTGCCGACGCCGAGCCCGACGCCGACCGGCAGGTCGGTGACCGCCCGGACCCGGGAGACCAGGACGGGGGCCGCGTCGGAGGTGCGCTCACGCGCCCCGGTGACGCCCATGATCGCGGTGGCGTAGACGAACCCCCGGCAGTGCTCGACGGTCATGGCCAGCCGCGCGTCGGTCGAGGACGGGGCGACCAGGAACGTCCGGTCCAGCCCGTACGCGTCCGAGGCGGCGAGCCACTCGTCGGCCTCCTCGGGGATGAGGTCGGGAGTGATGAGGCCGGTGCCCCCGGCGGCGTCCAGGTCACGCGCGAACGCGTCGACCCCGTACCGCTCGATCGGGTTCCAGTAGGTCATGGTGACCACCGGCGCGCCGGTGACCGCGACCGCCTCGATGATGCGCAGCGTGTCGGCCGTGCGGACGCCGCCGGCCAGCGCGATGTCGCTGGCCTTCTGGATGACCGGCCCGTCCATGACCGGGTCGGAGTACGGGATCTCCACCTCGATCACGTCGACCCCGGCCTCGACCATGGCGGTCATCGCCGCGATGCTGCCCTCGACCGTGGGGAAACCGGCCGGCATGCAGCCCACCAGCAGCGCCCGCCCCTCCGCGCGCGCCTTGTCGAAGGCGACCCCGATCCGGCTCATCACTGCTCCCTGTCGAGGATCCCGAAGTACCGGCCGGCGGTGTGCACGTCCTTGTCACCCCGGCCGGAGAGGTTGACGACGATGGTGGGCTCCCGACCCAGCTCGGCGGCGAGCTTCGGGGCGATCGCGGCGGCCCCGGCGAGCGCGTGGGAGCTCTCGATGGCCGGGATGATGCCCTCGGTGCGGCACAGCAGTTCGAACGCGGCCATCGCCTCGTCATCGGTGACCGGCAGGTACGTCGCCCGGCCGGTGTCGTGCAGCCAGGAGTGCTCCGGCCCGACGCCCGGATAGTCCAGGCCCGCGGAGATCGAGTGCGACTCGACCGTCTGCCCGTCGGCGTCCTGGAGCACGTACGTCCGGGTGCCGTGCAGCACGCCCACCGACCCGCCGGTGATGCTGGCCGCGTGCCGGCCCGTCGCCACGCCGTCGCCGCCGGCCTCGAAGCCGTACAGCCGCACGTCCGGGTCGCCGACGAAGGCGTGGAAGATGCCCAGCGCGTTGGAGCCGCCGCCGACGCACGCGGCCACGGCGTCGGGCAGGGCGCCGGTCAGGTCGAGGCACTGCTGGCGGGCCTCGTCGCCGATGCCCCGGACGAAGTCGCGCACCATGGCCGGGAACGGGTGCGGCCCGGCGGCGGTGCCGATCAGGTAGTGGGTGTCGCCGACGTTGGCGACCCAGTCCCGCATCGCCTCGTTCATGGCGTCCTTGAGCGTGCGGGAGCCGGTGGTCACCGGGACGACGGTGGCGCCCAGCATCCGCATGCGGGCCACGTTCAGCGCCTGCCGCTGCGTGTCCACCTCGCCCATGTACACCACGCACTCGAGGTCGAACAGCGCGGCCGCGGTGGCGGCGGCCACCCCGTGCTGCCCGGCGCCGGTCTCCGCGATGACCCGGGTCTTGCCCATCCGCTTGGTGAGCAGCGCCTGGCCGAGCACGTTGCGCACCTTGTGCGCGCCCGTGTGGTTCAGGTCCTCCCGCTTGAGCAGCACCCGCGCGCCGAGCTTCGCGGAGAGCCGCTGCGCCGGGTAGAGCATCGAGGGGGTGCCGGCGTAGTCGCGCAGCAGGGCCTCGAACTCGGCCCGGAACGACTCGTCGGCCATGGCGGTGCGGTGCGCCTCGGACAGCTCGTCGAGCGCGGCCACGAGCGCCTCGGGCACGAACCGCCCGCCGAAGCGGCCGAAGTGACCGGCGGCGTCGGGCTGGAGGCCGGTGGGGGCCGGCGCGTCGCTCATCGGGGAAGTCCTCTCGCTGCTGGCGGGCCGGCGCGGGGTCAGCGCACCGGACGGGGCGTCGCCGGGTGGTTGCCGGCGTTGACCAGCTCGGCCACCGCCTCCCGGGGACTCTTCTGGGTGACCAGTCCCTCGCCGACCAGGACCGCGTCGGCCCCGGCGGAGGCGTACCGGATGAGGTCGTGCGGGCCGCGCACGCCGGACTCGGCGATCTTCACGACGCTGCTGGGCAGGCCGGGCGCGATCCGCTCGAACACCGAGCGGTCGACCTCAAGGGTACGCAGGTCGCGGGCGTTGACGCCGATGACCTGGGCGCCGGCCTCCAGGGCCCGGTCGGCCTCCTCCTCGTCGTGCACCTCGACCAGCGCGGTCATGCCGAGCGACTCGATGCGCTCCAGCAGCCCGACGAGCGCGTTCTGCTCCAGCGCGGCGACGATCAGCAGCACCAGGTCGGCGCCGTGCGCCCGCGCCTCGTGGACCTGGTAGCTGGAGACCACGAAGTCCTTGCGCAGCACGGGCACCCGCACCGCGGCGCGCACCGCGGCCAGGTCGTCCAGCGACCCGCCGAACCAGCGCCCCTCGGTCAGTACGCTGATCGCCCGCGCGCCACCGGCCGCGTACTCGCCGGCCAGGTCGGCGGGGTCGGCGATCTCCGCGAGGCGGCCCTTCGACGGCGAGGAACGCTTCACCTCGGCGATCACCGCGACGCCGGGCCGGCGCAGGGCCGCGTACGCGTCCAGGGGCGGCGGCGCGGCGGCGGCCAGCTCCCGGATCCGCTCCAGCGGAACCTGCTCCTGCCGGCGGGCGACGTCCTCGCGCACCCCGGCCAGGATCTCGTCGAGCACGCTTGCGGGTGCCGCCGAAGCGGCCTCGTCCCCCTCCGCGTGCGCATGCTCAGCAGTCACCAACGGACTCCCCTCTCCGGGTGTCATGGGCCGATGCTAGGTGGCGCCACCCGACGCCAGGTGGTGGGGGTATGGCGCTGCTCACGAAACGGCCTGCGGCATAATGGCCGACCTGCCGTGAAGAGGACGTCACGCAGCGCCACCTCCCGCCCGGGCGGGCACCCGGCGAACCCGCCCGGACCGCACCGGCGTCGACCGCCGGAACACCTCCAATGATGCTCGTCGATGCTGTGAGCAAGCTCAAGGACTGACGGCCCTGCCCTGGTGCCGGCCGTCGCGGCAGCGTTGATGCGACGGACACCACGGCGAAACGTGAGTCGGCGAGCATCGACGTCGGGCAGACTCGATGACGCGCCTGCCCACCATCGCCAACCTCCTCGTGCGGAGTGAGCCATGAGCACAGCCGGTCCGAACCCGAGCATCGGCCTGACGACCATCTCGCGCACCGTCGCCTCCCTCGCCGTCGGCGTGGTGCACACGGTCGAGCGCGCGGTCGTCGGCGAGGCACGGATGCGCACGGCGCGCGGCAACGCCTGGGAGGCGGTCTGCGCCGACCGGGCCCGCGCCGACCGGCGCGCCGAGCTGGACCGCCTGGTCGCCGAACTCGCCGCGGCCCGGCGACAGCGGGAGCGGCAGCCGGTCAGCTGACCGTCGGGTCCTCGCCCCGGTCCAGCGCGTCCCACGCCTCGGTGGTGCGCCGGCCGTCCACCGGGCCGCCCGCGGGCTCCCCGGTGGGCGCCCCGGTCCGGGCCGGCCGCTCGTACCGCGCTCCCATCCCGGGCCAGCCGCGTCCCCGCAGCGCCGTCAGCAGCCCGCCCGCCGCGGCGAGCACGCCGCCGGCCAGGCACACCGCCGGCCACTGCCGGCTCACGGCGCCCCCGAAATCCGCCACGAGGCCGTAGCCGCCGCCGGCCGCCACCGCCAGCCCCAGCAGCGCGAGCAGCGCGCCGAGGACCTGGCGCACCCGCCCACGGGTGGCCAGCACCGCGCCGCCGCCGGCCAGGCCCACCAGGGCCAGCGCCGGCAGCCACGGCAGCAGGGCGGCGCCGCTGCGGGTCGTCCGCTCCGGGGGCAACGGCGCCGGGCGTACGGCCAGCTCCACCGACCAGCTCCGGGTCGCCGCCCAGAGCGCCAGGCCCGCGCCGGCGAGGCTGAGCAGCACGGCGTACGTCAACTGCCGCCGCCCCGCGACGGCCGGGCCCGCCTCCCGCTCGCCGCGGCGCGGCTCGGCGGCGCTGCGCTCCTCGCTCACCCCGCCCGCCTCTCGTCCGCGGCGGCGCGGCTCGCCTGCGCGCTCACCGGGCCGCCCTCAGCGTCTCGGCCGCGGCGATGGCCGCCAGCACCGCGGCGGCCTTGTTGCGGGTCTCCTGGTCCTCGGCGTGCGGGTCGGAGTCGGCCACCACCCCCGCTCCGGCCTGCACGTACGCCCGGCCCTCGCGGATCAGCGCGGTCCGGATGGCGATGGCCATGTCGAGGTCCCCGCCGAAGCCGAAGTAGCCCACCGTGCCGCCGTAGATGCCCCGCCGCACCGGCTCCAGCTCCTCGATGATCTCCATGGCGCGCACCTTCGGGGCGCCGGAGAGGGTGCCGGCCGGGAACGTCGCGGCCAGCGCGTCGAACGCGGTGCGGTCCTCCCGCAGCGTGCCGACCACCGTCGAGACGATGTGCATGACGTGGCTGTACCGCTCGATGGTGGCGAACTCCGGCACCTCGACGGTGCCCGGCCGGCAGACCCGGCCCAGGTCGTTGCGGCCCAGGTCGACGAGCATGACGTGCTCGGCGCGCTCCTTCGGGTCGGCCAGCAGTTCGGCCGCGAGGCGGGCGTCGGCCGCCGGGGTGCCGCCACGCGGGCGGGTGCCGGCGATGGGGTGCAGCAGCGCGCGCCGCCGGCCGTCCCCCTCGGTGGTCACCTTCAGGTGCGCCTCGGGCGAGGATCCGACGATGTCGAAGCCGTCGAACCGCAGCAGGTACATGTACGGGCTCGGGTTGGTGGTGCGCAGCACCCGGTAGACGTCCAGCGGGTCGGCGTGGGTGGGCCGCTCGAAGCGCTGGGACAGCACGATCTGGAAGCACTCGCCGGCCCGGATCGCCTCCTTGGCCGCCTCCACCGCCTTCGGGTAGCCCCCCTCCGGCGTACGCCCGACCACCTCGCCGGCCGGCGGCCGGTCCACCGTCGAGATCATCGGCGGGATGGGCCGGGACAACGCGGTGGTCATGGCGTCGAGCCGGCCGACCGCGTGGTGGTACGCGGCGGCGACGCGCGCGGCCCGGTCGGGCTCGTCGAGCGGAGGCAGGACGGCGTTGGCCACCAGGATCGCCGAGCCGTCGTAGTGGTCGAGCACCACCAGGTCGGTGGCGAGCATCATGCCCAGCTCGGGCACGCCGAGGTCGTCCTCGGTCAGCTCGGGCAGCCGCTCGAAACGGCGTACCAGGTCGTAGCCGAGGTAGCCGACCATGCCCCCGGTCAGCGGCGGCATCCCGCTGGCCGGATCCCAGGCCGGGCCGGCGAGGGCGGCCACCGTCTCACGCAGCGCCTCGACCGGGTCACCGCCGGTGGGCAGCCCGGCCGGGGGCTGCCCGAGCCAGGCGGCGGCGCCGTCCCGTTCGACGAGGGTGGCGCTGCTGCGGACGCCGATGAACGAGTAGCGCGACCACGCCATCCCGGTCGCCCCGGCGCCCTGCTCGGCCGACTCCAGCAGGAACGTGCCGGGGCCGCCGGCCAGCTTGCGGTAGACGCCGACCGGCGTCTCCGCGTCGGCGAGCAGCCGCCGCGTCACGGGCACCACCCGCCAGCGGCCGGCCAGCTCCGTGAAGGTCGCCGGGTCCGGGCTCACCGTGCCGTCGGTCATGACCACCCCCGCCGCGCGCTCACGGCGCGTCCGCGCCGGTGACCGGCAGCTCGTCGAAGAAGCAGGTGCGGTGGCCGGTGTGGCAGGCGGCGCCGACCTGGTCGACGCTCACGAGCACCGCGTCACCGTCGCAGTCCAGGGCGACCGAGCGGACGTACTGGTGGTGCCCCGAGGTGGCCCCCTTCACCCAGTACTCCTGCCGGCTGCGGGACCAGTAGGTGGCCCGGCCGGTGGTGAGCGTACGGTGCAGCGCCTCGTCGTCCATCCAGGCGACCATGAGCACCTCGCCGGAGTCGTGCTGGCGTACGACGGCCGCCACCAGGCCGTCGGCGGTGCGCCGCAACCGGGCCGCGATGGCCGGGTCGAGCCGGGACGGGCGGGCCGGGCCGGAGACCGGCGGCTCGCCCGCGGAGGTGGGGGCGCCGGTCATCGGCGCGTCAGGTACGGGCACAGTGAGCCATTCTCCCGCACGCGGTGCGGGCACCGGAGACGGCTCCCGCCGCGGGCCCGGTGGGGCGGTTGGCGGCCCGGCGAGCTGGGCGACGTAGCGGTCCAGCCGCCCGTCGAGCAGCGCCTCGGCCAGGTCTGACCCGGCGGTGCCGGCGACCTCGGCGGCGTACGGGCGGATGAGCGGCAGCGTGCCGGTGACCAGCCGCACGGCCGCGGCCCAGAGCTGGCCCGGGGCGCCGGGGCGCAGGCCGAGGCAGAGCAGCATGTCCTCCCGGTAGCCGGGCGGGGCGACCGGCAGGTTCAGCGCGGCGGCGAAGGCCGCCCGGCGGGAGGCCACCCGCACCGACGGGTTGGCCAGCCGCAGCACGGACGGGCACAGCCGGGCCAGGTCGGCGGCGGCGAGACGGACGCCGAGGTGGTCATCGGCCGCCCGCGCCCCGGCGGTCTTGCCGAGGGTGGCGATCAGCTCCTCCAGTTGCGGTTCGCCGGCCGGCTGGCAGAGCACCGGCAGGTCGATCCGCGGCCGCCAGTGCGCGTCGGCCCACAGCAGCCGGGCCGGCGCCAGGACGGGCAGACCGAACGCCCAGTCGGCCGGCTCGCCCAGGTGCGCCACCCACGAGTGGACGTCGCGGGCCGCCACCGACACGTGGGTCAGCCGGCCGGGGGTGCGGGCCAGGTACGCCCGCCGCGCCGCGTACGGCGCACCGCCCACCAGCACGTCGAGGTCCACGTCGCTGTGCGCGGTGGCGGCCCGGCGTGCGTGGCTGCCGCGCAGCATGATGCCGACGACGGGCCGGTCGGCGAACTCACGCAGCCGGGCGGCCCAGTCGTCGAGGAATCCGGCGTCCGGTAGCGGAGCGTGACTCACGACCCCATCGTGCCGTACGCCCCGATCAAGGGGCAATGTCCGATGATTGACCGACTGTCCGGTCAGCGGCTACTGCCCGAACCATCGCATTCGCCGCCCTCAGCACCGCGCTCCTGGCCCTCCGCTGTTGCGCCGGGGCGGAGAACTCAACTAGCGTTGAGTTCAACGGGTGTTGAGTTCGAGGAGGGGCGATGGACGACGCGATCGTGCTCCGCGACCTGGTCGTCGATCGGGGGCGGCGACGTGTGCTGCACGGCGTCAGCTGCGCCGTGCCGCGCGGCGTGGTCGCCGGGCTGCTCGGGCCCAGCGGCAGCGGCAAGACCACGCTCATGCGGGCCGTCGTCGGCGTGCAGACCGTCAACGGCGGCACGGTCACCGTGCTGGGTCGCCCGGCCGGCACGCCCGAGCTGCGCCGCCGGGTCGGCTACCTGACCCAGGCGCCCAGCGTCTACGCCGATCTCACCGTGCGGGAGAACGCGCGCTACTTCGCCGCCCTCCACGGACGCAGCCGGGCCGACGCCGACCGCGCGGTGGCCGACGTGGGGCTGCGCGAGGCGGCGGGGCAGCTCGTCGGCACCCTCTCCGGCGGCCAGCGCAGCCGCGCCTCGCTGGCCTGCGCGCTGGTCGGCGAGCCGGAGCTGATCGTGCTCGACGAGCCGACCGTGGGGCAGGACCCGGTGCTGCGGGCCGACCTGTGGGCCCGCTTCCACGAGCTGGCGGCGTCCGGTGCGACGCTGCTGGTGTCGAGCCACGTGATGGACGAGGCGGCCCGGTGCGACCGGCTCCTGCTCATCCGCGAGGGACGGCTCGTCGCCGACGACACCCCGGCCGCGATCCGCGCCGCCGCCGGGGTGGCCGACCTCGACGAGGCGTTCCTGCGCCTCATCCGGGCGAGCGAGACGGGCGGCGCGGTGGCGACCGGCACGGGCGGCCCGGCGGGCGCCGCCGGAGGGGAGACGTCGTGAACCCGAGGATCCTGGCGGTCACCACCGGCCGCATCCTGCGCCAGCTGCGGCACGACCGGCGCACCGTGGCCCTGCTGCTGGTGGTGCCCACGCTGCTGCTCACGCTGGTCTACTACATGTACGCCGACCAGCCCGCCCCGCCCGGCGGGCCGTCCACGTTCGACCGCATCGCGCTCGTGATGCTCGGCTTCTTCCCGTTCATCGTGATGTTCCTGGTCACCAGCATCGCGATGCTGCGCGAGCGCACCACCGGCACCCTGGAACGCCTGCTCACCACGCCGCTGGCCAAGGCCGACCTGCTGTTCGGGTACGGCATCGCGTTCGGACTGGCCGGCGCCGTGCAGGCCACCGTGGCGGCCGGCGTGGCGTACTGGGTCTTCGACCTGGACACGGCCGGCGGCAGCGGGCTCGTCATCCTGATCGCCGCGCTGAACGCCGTGCTGGCGGTCGCCCTCGGGCTGTTCTGCAGCGCCTTCGCCCGCACCGAGTTCCAGGCCGTACAGTTCATGCCGGTCGTGGTGGCCCCGCAACTGCTGCTCTGCGGGCTGTTCGTGCCCCGCGGCGAGATGGCCGGCTGGCTCCAGGCGGTCAGCGACGTGCTGCCGCTGTCGTACGCCGTCGAGGCGTTGCAGGAGGTCGGCGCGCACGCCGAGCCGACCGGCACGATGTGGCGCGACGTCGCGGTGGTCGCCGGGGCGGCGGTGCTCGCGCTGGTGCTCGCCGCGGCCACGCTGCGGCGACGCAGCGGCTGACCCGGACGGGGCCGGCCCGGATCGGAGACCGGGCCGGGACGGTGGAGCACGAGCGAAGGGCGGCGATGGCGCGGCGGACCGGCCGGCGACCCGGCAACCCGGGCACCCGGGAGGCGATCCTCGACGCGGCGCGGGCCGCGTTCGCCGAACGGGGGTTCGACGCCGCCTCCATCCGGGCCATCGCCGGGACGGCCGGCGTGGACCCGGCGCTGGTGCACCACTACTTCGGCAGCAAGGACCAGCTCTTCCTGGCGGCCATGCAGGCGCCCGTCGACCCCCGGGAGCTGCTGCCGACCGTGCTCGCCGGTGACCCCGGGGGCATCGGCGAACGGCTGGTCCGCACCTTCCTCGCGGTCTGGGACTCCCCCGCCGGCACGGCCGGTGTGGCGCTGCTGCGCTCGGCGGTCAGCAACGAGTGGACGGCCCGGCTGCTGCGCGAGTTCGTCGTGACCCAGGTGCTGCGCCGCGTGCTGAACCACCTCGACGTCGCCCCGGCCGAGCTGCCGCTCCGCGGTTCGCTCGTGGCCACCCAGCTGATCGGGCTGGCGATGATCCGGTACGTCGTCCGGCTGGAGCCGGTCGCCTCCGCCGCCCCGGAGACGCTGGTGGCGAGCGTGGGCCCGACGATCCAGCGGTACATCACGGGGGACCTGCCGCCGCAGCGTGATTCCGCCGGTTCCTGACGTCAGGCGGGACCGCCCGGGCCGGCGGCGGCGCGCGGGCAGATCATCGGGTGCAGCAGGCGGGCCAGCTCGGCGTGGTCGGCCACCGGGGCCGGGAAGGCCAGCCGGATCCGGCGCCGGGCGCCCGGCCGGCCGTACGCGACGACGAGGCCGTGCCGGTCGATCCGGACCACCCGCGGCGCGCCGGCGGGGTCGTCGCCGGTCAGGCCGAGCTGCCGGCGCAGGTAGGCGGTCACCTCGTCGCCGTGGTGGTCGGCGAGGTCGGCCAGCAGCGCCGGCTCCAGGGCGTGCAGCGGATCCGGCGCGGCCTCGGCGTACGCCTCGGGGTCGACGCGGCGGACGGTGTCGCCGCGTTCCCAGCGCGCCTCGACCACCTCGAAGCGGAACATCCGGAACCGGGTGCCGAGGTCGAGCAGGTCGCCGGTCGGGTCGACGGCCGCGAAGTCCTGCGCCGCCGCGCGGGCCTCGTCACCGCGCAGCTCGCCGGCCCAGCCGGAGACCCAGGCGCGGCCGAGGCTGGGCGCGCCGGCCGCGGGTGGGAGGTCGAGCACGTCGAGGACGACCGCCACGTCCTCCTCCCCCGGCCCGGGACGCAGCGCCGCGGCGAGGTCGCTGACCACCGGCACGAGCAGCAGCACCCGCCCGTCCGGGTCGGTGACGTGCCGCACGTGGTGCGGGCCGGGCCGGTGCGTCAGGTGGACGAGGCCGGGGAGCCGGCCCGCGACGAGGGTGCGGACGGTCTCCGCGGGGCTGGGTCGCATGGCACGACCTCCTCAGTAGGTTAGGCTTACCTAAGTAGCACCCTAGAGCACCGGAACGGAGAGGTCCACGTGAACCACGCCCGGCCCAAGGCCCGGCTCTCCCGCGCCCTCGGCATCCCACTGACCGCCAAGTGCGTGCGGTACGTCGAGCGCCGCCCCTACCCGCCGGGCGTGCACGGGCGGCAGCGCCGCAAGACGTCGGACTACCAGGTGCGGCTGCTGGAGAAGCAGCGCCTGCGCCACCAGTACAACGTCAGCGAGACCCAGCTCCGTCGCGCCTTCGACGAGGCGGCCCGGGGCACCGGCAAGACCGGCGAGCGCCTGGTCGCGCTCCTCGAACGGCGCCTCGACGCCGTGGTGCACCGCGCCGGCCTGGCCCGCAGCATCTACCAGGCCCGCCAGCTGGTCGCGCACGGCCACATCACGGTCGACGGGCGCAAGGTCGACCGGCCGTCGTACCGGCTGAGCCCCGGCCAGGTCGTCGGGGTGCGCGAGCGCAGCCGCGAACGGCTGCCCTTCCAGCTCGCCGCCGCCGGCGCCCAGCGGGGTGAGGGGCCCGGCCAGCCGTACCTGTCGGTCGACCTGACCGGCCTGCGCGCCACCCTGCTGCGCGAGCCGGCCCGCGACGAGGTGCCGGTCATCTGCGACGAGCAGCTCGTCGTGGAGTTCTACTCCCGCTGACGCCCCCGCGCGGAGCCGGCCTCCGCGCCGATCTTGCAGTTTGTGCCCTCGATTCGCGGCGTTCGGGGCTTTTGCCGGGGCACAAACTGCAAGATCGCGGGGGGGTCAGCGGGTCTGTTCCAGCCAGGACGCGTAGAGCAGGCCGTAGGTCGACTCCGGGTCGCGGACCAGTTCGTCGTGCGGCCCGCGCTGCACGATCCGGCCCCGGTCGACCACGATCACCTCTTCGGCGGCCTGGGCCGTGGAGAGCCGGTGGGCGATGGCCAGCGTCGTCCGGCCCCGGGTGACGGCGTCCAGGGTGCGTTGCAGGCGCACCTCGGTGGCCGGGTCGACCGCGCTGGTCGCCTCGTCGAGCACCAGCAGGTCCGGATCCGCCACGTACGCCCGCGCCAGCGCCACGAGCTGCCGCTCCCCCACGCTCAGCGCCTCGCCCCGCTCCCCCACCGGGGTGTCGAGCCCCGCGGGCAGCCCGTCGAGCCAGTCGGCGAGCCCCAGCTCGGTGAACGCCGTCACGAGCTGCTCGTCGGTCAGCTCCGGGCGGGCGAACCGGACGTTCTCCCCCACCGTGGCGTCGAACAGGAAGCCGTCCTGCGGCACCATCACCACCCGCGCGCGCAACGACGCGAAGCGGACCTGATCCAGCGGCACACCGGAGAGCAGCACCGTGCCGGCCGTCGGGTCCATGAGCCGGGTGAGCAGCTTCGCGAACGTCGTCTTGCCGCTGCCCGTCTCGCCGACCACCGCCACCCGGCTCTTCGCCGGGATCTCCACGTCGATGTCGTGCAGCACCGGCGGGCCACCCGGGTAGGCGAAGGTCACCCCGGCGAACCGGATGTCCAGCGGGCCGGGCGGCAGGTCCCGACCCTGCTCACCCGGGTCGGCCACGTCGGGCGCCACGTCCAGCACGTCCAGCACCCGGCGCCAGCCCGCGATGGCGTTCTGCGCCTCGTTGAGCACCTCGGTGGCGATCTGCACCGGCTGGATGAACAGGGTGACCAGGAAGAGGAACGCGGTCAGCTGGCCGATGCTGAGGGTCCCGTCGACACCGAGGACCACCCCGAGCACCACCACGCCGGCCAACGCCAGACCCGCCGCCAGCTCCCCCACCGAGCTGCCCATGATGCTGATGCGGATCGCCCGCTGCTGCGCCAGGCGCTGCCCGTCGATCGCCTCGTCGAGCCGCCGCGCCGTACGCCCCGCGATCCCGTACGCCCGGATCACCGGCGCGCCCACGACGCTCTCGGCGATCGCGCCGAGCAGGGCGCCGGTGCGCTGGCGGACCGCGCCGTAGGCCGCGCCGAGGCGGCGTTGCAGCCACCGGATCACGAACACGGCGGGCAGGAAGGCCGCGAAGACCATGAGCGTGAGCTGCCAGGAGTACGCGAGCATCACGAGCGTCGTGACGACCAGCTGGCCGAGGTTGACCAGCAGGATCACGCCGCCCCACTGGAGGAACTGGGTGATCTGGTCGACGTCGCTGGTCACCCGGGACACCAGCGAGCCCCGCCGCTCGGACTGCTGGTGCAGCATCGACAGGTCGTGCACGTGCCGGAACGCCCGGATGCGGACACCGGCCAGCGCCGTCTCGCTCACCGTGAACAGCCGGCGCATCATCAGGTAGCCGCAGAGCGTGGTCACCACGAGGATCGCCGCCGCGGCGGCCACCACCGTCCAGACCACGCCCAGGTCGAGGCCACCGACGATGCCGTTGTCGATGCCCTGCTGGACGGCGACCGGCACGGCCACCCGGCCGACCATGTAGACCAGCGCCAGGCCGAGCGTGCCGATGAGGCCGGTCCGCAGCTCCGGCGAGAGCGCGAGGCCGCGCCGCAGCGTCCGCCAGGTGCTCTCCGACTCCTCCGGTCGCGGCGTGTCCCGCTCCGCGGTCGCACTCACCGGTCCACCTCCATTTCGAGGCCCGAGTGCAGCGGATCCGCCTCGGCGTCGTACGGCTGTTCCTGGGCGCGTTCCACCTCGGCCTGCTCGTACGCGGTGACGAGGTCCGCGTAGCCGGGAACGGTGGCGAGCAGCTCCGCGTGGGTGCCCCGGGCCACCACGCGCCCCTGCTCGATGTAGATCACCTCGTCGGCCAGCGCGATGGTCGCCCGCCGGTACGCCACCACGAGGATCGACGCGGGCGGCGTGCCGGGCCGGTCGGCCGCGCGCAGGCCGGCCAGGATGGCGGCCTCCACCCGGGGGTCGACCGCGCTGGTCGCGTCGTCGAGCACCAGCAGCCGGGGCCGGCCGGCCAGCGCGCGGGCCAGCGTGAGCCGCTGCCGCTGCCCGCCGGAGAGGGAGGTGCCGCGCTCACCGACCATGGTGTCCAGCCCGTCGGGCAGGGCCGCCACGAAGCCGTCCGCCTCGGCCAGCCGCAGCGCCGCCCACACGTCGTCGTCGCTGATGCCCGGCCGGTCCAGGGTGATGTTGGCGCGGACGGTGTCGTCGAAGACGAACGGCACCTGGGCGACGAGGGCCGCCGTCCGGGCCAGCGAGGCGGCCGTCAGGTCGCGCACGTCCACCCCGTCGAGCGTCACCGTCCCCGAGCGCGGGTCGACGAGCCGGACGGCCAGGGACGCGATCGTCGACTTGCCGGCGCCGGTGGGCCCGACCAGCGCGACCGTCCGGCCCGCCGGCACCGTGAAGGAGACCTCGCCGAGCACCTCGGTGCCGGGCAGGTGCGCCTCCGCCGGCTCGTACGCGAAGCAGACGTCGCGGAAGGCGAGCGTGGCGGGGGTCGGCGTGGCCGGGTCGAGCTCCCGGTCTCCGTACGGCATCTCGCCGGTGGCGTCGAGCACCCGCCGGACCCGGTCCCAGCCGGCGACGCTGCGCGGCAGTTCGGCGAGCACCCAGCCGATCGCGCGCACCGGGAACGCCAGCACGGTGAACAGGAACGCCACGCTCACCAGGTCGGCGACGCCGATCGCGCCCTGCCGCAGCCGGAACGTGCCGACCACGAGCACGGCGAGCGTGCCGAGGCTCGGCAGGGTCTCCAGCATCGGGTCGAAGACGCCGCGCAGCCGCCCGACCGAGATGAGCGCGTCCCGCAGCTCACCGGCACGGCCGGCGAACCGGGCGGTCTCCTGCGCCTCCCGACCCATGGTCTTGACGACGAGCGCGCCGTCGAAGCTCTCGTGGGCGATGCCGCTGACCTCGGCCCGCAGCCGCTGGGCGCGGGCCTGCCGGGGCGCCATCCGGCGGGAGTAGACGACGTTCAGCGCGAACAGGGCCGGGAAGACGGCCAGCCCGACGAGCGCCAGCGCCCAGTCGGTGACGAAGAGCGAGGCGACGGCGCCGACCAGCATGACCAGCGTTCCGACCGCGAACGGCAGCGGCGCGATCGGGTACCAGGCGGCCTCCACGTCGGAGTTCGCGTTGGACAGCAGGGTGCCGGTGGCGTTGCGGTGGTGCCAGGCCAGCGGCAGCTCCAGGTAACGGCGGGTGACCCGCCGGCGGTACGCGGCCTGGAGCCGGTACTGCATGTAGCCGGCCCCGAGCCGGCGGCCGAAGATGCCGACCACCCGCAGCACGCTGATCCCGAACAGGGCCGTCGCGGCCAGCACGAGCGTGCCCGTCGCGACGGAGCCGCGTTCGATCGCGGGGACGACCACGTCGCCCACGACGGCGCCCACCACGTAGGCGCTCGCGATCACCATGAGCCCGAACAGCACGCTGCCGGTCACCGCGACCGCGAAGATGCGTGGCTGTTCCCGGATCGCCCGCCCGAGGACCGCCAACCCCCGACCGAGCACGTCCCGATTCGTTCCGCTCGCCACGCTCTCCCCCGCCGTAAGCGCAAATTATCTCCCCCATCCTTACCGGTCGGGGCCCGCCCCCGCCGTCCGGCGGCATATGTCGGCGGTCACGCGGACACCGCGGGCGGCGCGCGGGCCGCGTCCCCGCCGCGCCGGGCCTACCCTGGGGCCATGCCGCGGTACGCCCGAGCCGAGCGCGAGGCGCTGGCCGATCTCCTGCTGACCCTCGGACCGGACGCGCCGACCGTGGCGGAGGGCTGGTCGACCCGGGACCTGGCGGCGCACCTCGTGGTGCGGGAGCGCCGCCCGGACGCCGCCGGCGGCATCGTGCTCCCGCCGCTGCGCGGGTACGCCGAGCGCGTCCGCCGGCGGATCGCCGCCCGTCCGTTCGCCGATCTGGTCGCCCAGGTGCGCCGGCCGCCCGTGTGGAGCCCGGTGAGCAACCCGCTCACCGACGAGCTGGCCAACACGATGGAGTTCTTCGTCCACCACGAGGACGTCCGGCGGGGCCGGCCGGGCTGGTCGCCCCGGGACCTGGCCGCCGGGCTGCAGGCGGCGCTCTGGCGGCGGGCCGCCCCGCTGGCGCGGCTCGCGTTGCGCCGGTTCCCCGCCGACGTGTACGTGCAGGCGCCCGGGCACGGGCAGCTCTCCGTCGGCCGGGGCGGCGAGCCGCTGCGACTGGTCGCGGCACCCGGCGAACTCGTGCTGTTCCTCTCCGGCCGTCAGCGGGTAGCCCGCGTCCAGCTCGACGGGCCCGCGGCGTTGGCCCAACGGCTGCGCACCGCCGACCTGGGCCTATAACTGACTGTACGCAAACGGTCACTCAACGACCGTCCTGCATGTTGCACCCAGCGATTGGCACCGATCCCTTCTCCCGTACGCTTTCCCGGATCGTCCCGCACGGGAACGGCGCGACTGGGGGCACCATGCGGACCTTCGCGGTCTCGGCGCTGCGGGAACCCCCCTTCCCCGCACGACGCCACGACAGCACCGATCTGGTGGCAGGGGAGAGTACCGCCTGGGTGCAGGACTTCGGGCTGATCGGTTCCGGACACCGGTTGAGCCGGTTGCGCCGGGCCGACGCGGCGGGGCTCGCCGGACGCGCCATCCCGGACGGGCCGGTCGACCGCGTACGCCTGCTCGCCGACCTGATCTCGTGGCTGTTCGTGATGGACGACGCCTGCGACGACGACGGTCTGGGCGGCGCGCCGACCCGGCTGGCGCCCGTGGTGGCCGGCCTGCTCGACGTGCTGGACCGGCACGGCGAGGGCGCGTCCGCGCCGGAGTCCGGCGGGGCGCTCGGCGCCGCGCTGCACGACCTCTGCCGCCGGGTGCGGGCCCACGGGCGGTCGGCCCTGCTGCTGCGTTTCGTCAGCCGGGTGCGCGACTACCTGCTCGCCCTGCTGTGGGAGGCGACCAACCGGGAGCACGGCCGGGTGCCCGCGGTGGCCGAGTACGTCCAGATGCGCCGGCACACGGGGGCCGTGCACCCGAGCCTCGCCCTGACCGATCTGGCGCTGGACGGGCTGCCGGGCGCCGCGGTGCGGTCGGACCCAGCACTGCTCGCCGTGGACACGCTGGCGGCCGACCTCGTCTGCTGGTGCAACGACGTCTTCTCCTACGGCAAGGAGCGCGCGGCGCCGGACGGGCACAACCTGGTCACGGTGATCGCCCGGGAGTCCGGCCACGACGAGGACGCGGCGCTACGCGCGGCGGCCGACCGGTTCAACGACACGCTGTCGGCGTACCTGGTGGCCGAGCAGCGCCTGCTCGCCCTCGACGACCCGACGGCGCGGACCGTCGTCACCGCCCGGCGCAACTGGATCCGGGCGACCTACGACTGGTCGCTCGTCGCCGCGCGGTACGCCTGAGAGCGGGCCGATCCGGCACGCCGGACGGGCCCGTCGGACGATCACCGGGGGTAGCCGAGGCCCGATGGCAGGCAATACTCTTCGGTAACCACCATGACGTGACGACCGTCACGCCACACCCCCGAAGGCGGCACAGCGATGGCTCTCGATGTACCGTACCGTTCCATTCCCGACATGTTCCTCAAGCGCGTGGCGGCGACCCCCGACCGCCACGCTTTCGCCCACCCCGCGGCCGACGACTCGGGCCCCGTCTGGCTGACCTGGGCGCAGGTGGGCCGGCGGGCCAGGGCGATCGCCGCCGGGCTGCACGGCCTCGGCGTCGGTCTGGAGGACCGCGTGGCGATCCTGGCCAACACGCGGCTGGAGTGGGTGCTCGCGGACTTCGGCATCATGTGCGCCGGCGGCGCCACCACGACCGTCTACCCGACCACCGAGCCGGAGGACGCGACCTTCATCGTCGCCGACTCGGGCTCGCGGGTGCTCGTCGCGGAGAACCCCACCCAGGCCGCCAAGATCGCCGGCGCCGACCTGCCGGCGCTGACCCACGTGGTGCTCATGGACGGGGCCCCCGACCCGTCCGCCGCCGTCCCGCAGCTCACCCTCGCCGAGCTGGAGGAGCGCGGCGAGCGCGCGCTGGCCGCCGAGCCCGACCTCATCGACATGATCGTCGCCGGCATCGGCCCCGACCACCTGGCCACGCTCATCTACACCTCCGGCACCACCGGCCGCCCGAAGGGCGTCGAGCTGCTGCACGGCGGCTGGTGCTGGGAGGGCGTGGCGCAGGCCAACCTGGGGCTGCTGCGCGAGGACGACCTCCAGTACCTCTGGCTGCCCCTGTCGCACTCGTTCGGCAAGACGCTGCTCTGCGGCGCGACCCACGTGGGCCTGCCCACGTACGTCGACGGCCGGGTCGACAAGCTCGTCACCATGCTGAGCGTGATCCGGCCGACCCTGATGTGCGGGGCGCCCCGCATCTTCGAGAAGGTCTACAACGCCGCGGTGACCAACGCGCAGTCCGGTGGCGGCGCGAAGGCCAAGATCTTCGCCTGGGCCGTACGCGTCGGCAAGGAGAAGGTCGCCCTGGAGCAGGCCGGCAAGCCGGTCCCGGCCGGGCTGAGGTTGCGGTACCGGCTGGCCGAGAAGCTCGTGTTCAGCAAGCTCCAGGCGCGCCTCGGCGGCCGGATCCGGGTGCTCGTCTCCGGCGCGGCGCCGCTCAGCCCGGAGATCGCCACCTTCTTCGCGGCCGCGAACCTGCCGATCTCCGAGGGGTACGGGCTCACCGAGACGAGCGCCGGCAACTTCGTCAACCCGCCGGACGGGCTGCGCATCGGCACGGTCGGCAAGGCGATGGGCGACCTGGAGTGCCGGATCGACGCCGACGGCGAGATCCTGGTCCGCGGCCGGCCGGTCATGCGCGGCTACCACAACCTGCCCGAGGAGACGGCGGCGGCGTTCACCGAGGACGGCTTCTTCCGCACCGGTGACATCGGCACGCTCGACGAGCAGGGCTACCTGCGGATCACCGACCGGAAGAAGGACCTGGTCAAGACGTCCGGCGGCAAGTACATCGCGCCCTCGCACATCGAGGGCATGTTCAAGGCGATCTGCCCGTACACCTCGCAGGCGATCGTCATCGGCCAGGCCCGCAACTACTGCACGATGCTGGTCACCCTCGACCCGGACGCGATCAAGGGCTGGGCCGCCGGCACGGACCTGGAGGGCCGCGACTACGCCGAGATCGTGGCCTCGCCGCAGGCCCAGGCGATGGTCGAGGAGTACGTGGCCGAGCTCAACAGCCGGCTCAACCGGTGGGAGACGATCAAGAAGGTGACGATCCTGCCGCGCGACCTCGCCATCGAGCACGGCGAGATCACCCCTTCGCTGAAGATCAAGCGCCGCGGTGTGGAGACCAACTTCGCCGCCGAGATCGACAGGATGTACGAGGGGACGCTCGCCGAGCTCTGACGGCGTGCCGGGCGGGGACGGCCCCTCAGAGGTGCCGTCCCCGCCAGACGGTCTGCTCCACCTCGGAGGCCACCTGCTCCTCCAGCGCCACCTGACGGACGTGGCGGCGCAGCGGCGCGTCGACGACCGTCTGCACCACCGTGGCCGCCACCGTGGCCAGTGCCAGCAGGCCGAAGGTGACCAGCTCCGGGAGGCCGGCGGCGACCGGGATCAGGACGGCCAGCAGGCCGACCGCCCCGACCGACGGCCACCGGGTCCGGGCGAGCACCCGGCGCGACAGCGCGACGAGGCTGGCCAGGTAGAGCGCGACGCCGCCGTAGAGGGCGAGCAGGTCGAACCCGGGCAACGGCACCCGTTGTCGCGGCAGGGCCGGGTCGGTGCCCTCGGCGAGCAGGCCCTTCAGCCCGAGGGCGAACAGGATGATGCCGGCGACCAGCGGCAGGTGGAGATAGGTGTACGCGTCCCGCGCCAGCGTGAGGCGCGTCGCGCTCCCGCGTCCGGTGCAGCGTCTGCTCCATGGCCAGGGAGAGGGTGTCGAAGTACGTCCACCAGAGCCCGGCGACGACCGCGATGCCGAAGATCGCCGCCACGACGACCGACCAGGTCAGCGGCAGACCGGCGACGAAGCCGGGCCCGAGACCCAACGCGATGATCGACTCGCCGAGCGCCACCAGGACGATCAGCGCGTGCCGTTCGGCCCAGTGGCCGGCCGAGACCACGGTCCACCCGGTGCCCCGCAGCACGACGCCCAGCCCGTACTCGACGGCCAGCGCGGCGGTCCACAGCCCCAGCCGGACGCCGACCGTGACCTGGACGCCGAGGGCGTTCTGCGGCAGCAGCGCCGCCGCGATGATCAGCCCCGTGGCGACGACCACCGGAACGGCCAGCACCAGCCACCGGCGGCGCAGGGCCGGGTCGTGGCGGGACACCCAGCCGAAGATCCCGACCTGGGACGCGCGGACGAGGAAGTAGCACACGGCGAACACCAGCGGCCCCGACAGGCCACCGGGCCGGTCCACGAAGGCCTGCGGCAGGGCCACCGCGAGCAGGAACGCGGCGCCCACGGTCGCGAACCCGAGCAGCGGCACGACGCCCTGGTCGGTGCGGACGACGTTGCCGAGCGCCGCGAAGCCCGTCCAGCACCACCACAGGAGCGCGAGCACCACCAAGCACTGGGCCAGCCCGCGCGGGGTGGGGTTGCCCGCCGTCACCGTGGTGACGTTGAGGAACGCGAAGACGAAGACCAGGTCGTAGAAGAGCTCCAGGCGCGTGGCCCGGGAGCCGGGAGCGCTCGGCTGGATGGCACGCGACCACCGGGGCCCGCCCACGCTCTCCACGCCGGCAGTGTCCCAGCGAACCGGGTTCCGGCAGGCCGGAACCGGCCAACGCCGGCGGCCCGTACGCGATCAGGCGATGACCGCCGGCTCCCGCCACTGCGGCCGCGCGGCCCGGTCGAGGCCGTAGCGCACCGCCGCGATCCGGTCGACGGCCTCGACGAGGTCGGCGGCCGGCAGCGTGAAGGGCAGCCGGAGGAAGCGTTCGAGGGTGCCGTCGAGGCCGAACCGGGGTCCCGGCGCCAGCCGTACGCCGACCTCCTCGGCCGCCCGCGCGAGCGCGCTGGAGATCGGGCCGTCGAGTTCGGCCCAGAGCGTCACCCCGCCGCGGGGCACGCACACCCGCCAGTCGGGCAGCCGGGTGGCGAGCGCGCCGAGCAGGGCGTCGCGCTGCGCGGTGAGCTGGGCCCGGCGGTCCGCGACGATGGCCGGCGCCTCGGCCAGCAGGTGCACCGCCACGAGCTGGTCCAGCACGGGGCTGGACATGTCCACGCCGACGCGCGCCGCCGCGAGGCGCTGCACCTGCGGGGCGGAGGCGCGCACCCACCCGATCCGCAGGCCGCCCCAGTAGGGCTTGCTCATCCCGCCGATCGAGATCACCCGGGAGTGCCGGTCGAAGGACGCGACGGCCGGCGGCACCGGCGTGGCGTCCAGCGGCAGGTCGACGAAGGACTCGTCGACCACCAGGTCGGTGCCGGCGGCGTGGGCGGCGGCCACCACCCGCTCGCGCAGGTCGGCCGGCATGAGGTGGCCGGTGGGGTTCTGGAAGTCGGGGATCAGGTACGCGAGCTTCGGCCGGCCCTGGCGGATGCTGCCGAGCAGCAGCTCGGCGTCCCACCCGGCGCCGTCGAGGGCCAGGCCGTGGGTGGTGATGCGGGCACGGCGGGCGGCGAGTGCCGCGAGCGCGTTCGGGTAGGTCGGCGACTCGACCAGCACGCTGGCGCCGGGCGCCAGGGCCAGCCGGAGCACCAGGTCCAGTGCGTGCTGGGTGCCGCTGGTGACCATGATCTGGTCGGCCGAGGTGGGCAGGCCACGGGCGGTGTACGCCTCGGCCACCGCCTCGCGCAGCTCGACGATGCCGGTCGGGTGGTAGCCGGCGCCGCCCAGGTAGCGGGGCAGGTCCTCGGTGGCGGCGCGGGCGGCTGACAGCAGCTGCGGCGGCGCGGACAGGGCGGCCACACCGAGGTCGATCATGTCGAGGTCGTCGAGCGGGGTCCACAGCCCGGAGCTGGTCACCCGGTGGGTGCCGGGCAGCATGGTCCAGCTGCCCGCACCGCGGCGGCTGGCCAGGTGGCCGCTCTCGCGCAGCTGGCGGTACGCGGCCGTCACCGTGGTGCGGCTGATCCGCAGCGCCTGGGCCAGTTCCCGCTCGGCCGGCAGGCGTACGCCCAGGGGCAGGCGGCCGTCGGCCAGTAGCCCGCGGACCGCGGACGCGAGCGCCGCGTAGTCGGGGCTGCGCCGGCGACCCGGAAGTGAGTGCCACTGCCCGAGCAGCCGGGCCAATTGGGCTCCCCGCACCTGACTCGTCATGGCCACTCCCCCACGATTGGCTCTATTGCTTGACGAATTGGCCCCTAGGGTGGCATGCATGGCAGCCATTGGCAATCTCCGGCACCGGCCGGTCCGCAGGCTGACCCAGCTCTACCTGGGCCTGGCCCTCTACGGGATCAGCATGGCCCTGATGATCCGGTCCGGGCTGGGCCTCAACCCGTGGGACGTCTTCCACCAGGGCCTCTCCGAACGCACCGGCCTCTCCTTCGGCACGGTGACCATCGCCGTCGGCGCGGTCGTGCTGCTGCTCTGGATTCCGCTGCGGCAGCGGCCCGGCCTCGGCACGGTCAGCAACGTGGTGGTCATCGGCCTGGTCGTCGACGCGACGCTGGCGCTGCTGCCCGCCGGCGGTCCGCTCTGGGCCCGGGCCGGGCTGCTGGTCACCGGCATCCTGGCCAACGGCGCGGCCACCGGGCTCTACCTCGGCGCGGATCTCGGCCCCGGCCCGCGCGACGGGCTGATGACCGGGTACGTGGCCCGCCGCCCGCACCGCTCGATCCGGCTCGTCCGCACCGTGATCGAGGTCGGCGTCCTGGCCCTCGGCTGGCTGCTCGGCGGCACGGTCGGCGTCGGCACCGTGGCGTACGCGCTCGCCATCGGCCCCCTCGCCCAGCTGTTCGTGCCGATGTTCACCGTCGCACCGCCGGACGTCGCCGGCGGCGGACGGGTGGCGCCCCAGCCGGCCGGCTGACCCCCTCACCCACCGTCCGGGCGCCGCCACGGGCAGCCGACGGCGGCGGTGCGCCGGGGCGGCCGGTGTTCCCTTCCGCGATCCACCCCGGCATCATCACTGCATGGGGGAGAACGGATGGCGCTGGAGCGACGCCTGGATCTTCGTGTCGTTGGTCATCGCGAGCGGCGCCGGGCGGCACCGCCGGTCCCCGTCCAGCCGGCGCCCCGAGGGCGTACGCCTGGCCGACGTGCTCTCCACCGCCGACCACCTCAACCGGGCCATCCCGCAGCGGCAGGAGGTCGAGGCGGCGGTCCGCCGGTTGGTGGGAGCCGGGCTGGTGAGTGTGAGCGACGGCTGGTTCCGGATCACGGCCGAGGGTGAGCGGCTCTGGCGCAGCCGGCCCAGCGCCCGGATGTCGACAACGGTGGACACCGTGCAGGGCGTGCTGAGCCGGCGGCACACGCCCGGCACCGCCGACTGGACGCTCGACGAGGCCGACCACGCGGCGGCCGTGCAGGAGTACCTGGTCCGCTCGATTCCCAGCCCGCGCCGCTCTCCCGAGGGGCAGTCCGGTCGGGACTGAGGCGGCCGGGGCCGTCAGCGGACGGGGTGGCCCTCGCGGCGCAGGGCGTCCTTGACGTCGGCGACGGTCAGCTCACCGAAGTGGAAGACGCTCGCGGCGAGCACCGCGTCCGCGCCGGCGCCGATGGCCGGCGGGAAGTGCGCGACCTGCCCGGCGCCGCCGCTGGCCACCACCGGCACGTCCACCACCTCGCGGACCGCCCGGATCAGCTCCAGGTCGAACCCGGCCTTGGTGCCGTCGGCGTCCATGGAGTTGACCAGCAGCTCACCGGCGCCCAGCTCGGCGCCGCGGCGCGCCCACTCGACGGCGTCGATGCCGGTGCCCCGCCGGCCGCCGTGGGTGGTCACCTCGAAGCCGCTGGACGTCGTGCCGGCGGGCGCGCGGCGCACGTCCAGCGAGAGCACCAGCACCTGCCGGCCGAACCGGTCGGCGATCTCGGCGATCAGCTCCGGCCGGGCGATCGCCGCCGTGTTGACCCCGACCTTGTCGGCGCCCGCACGCAGCAGCGTGTCCACGTCGGCGACGCTGCGGACGCCGCCCCCGACGGTGAGCGGGATGAAGACCGACTCGGCGGTGCGCCGCACCACGTCGAGCATCGTCCCGCGGTCGCTGCTGGACGCGGTGACGTCGAGGAACGTCAGCTCGTCCGCGCCGGCCCGGTCGTACGCCGCGGCCAGCTCCACCGGGTCGCCGGCGTCGCGCAGGTCGAGGAAGTTGACGCCCTTGACCACGCGCCCCGCGTCCACGTCCAGGCAGGGGATCACCCGTACCGCCACCGTCATGCCGCCGAGCCTATCCCGCCGCTCGCGCCACCCGCCCCGCCGAGAGAGGGGTCACAGGCGGACGAGCATCTTGCCGAGGTTCTCGCCGCGGAGCAGGCCGAGGAACGCCGCCGGGGCGTTCTCGATGCCGTCCACCACGGTCTCGTCGTACGACACCCGCCCCTCGCGCAGCCAGCCCGACATCTCCCGGACGAACTCGCCCCGGAGCGCCTCGTGGTCGCCGACGAGGAAACCGCGCAGCGTGAGCCGCTTGCCGATCACGAGCGACAGGTTGCGCGGCGCGGCCGGCGGTGCGGTGTCGTTGTACTGGGCGATCATCCCGCAGACCGCCACCCGGCCGTGCGTGCGCATCGCCGAGAGGGCCGCCTCCAGGTGGTCGCCGCCCACGTTGTCGAAGTAGACGTCGATGCCGTCCGGCGCGGCGGCCTTCAGGGACTCGCGGACCGGGCCGTCGTGGTAGTCGAACGCCGCGTCGAAACCGAGCGCGGCCAACCGCGCCACCTTCGCCGGGGAGCCGGCGCTGCCGATCACGCGGGCGGCGCCCCGCAGCTTGGCGATCTGCCCGACGAGGCTGCCCACCGCACCGGCCGCCGCCGAGACGAAGACCGTCTCGCCCGGCCGCATCCCGGCCACGTCCAGCAACCCGGCGTACGCGGTCAGGCCGGTCATGCCGAGCACGTGCAGGTACGTGGTCACCGGCGCCAGGTCGGGGTCGACGATCCGGGCGGAGCGGGCCTCGACCAGCGCGTACTCCCGCCAGCCCAGCCCGTGCAGCACCACGTCGCCCGGGGCGAACCCGTCGGCCTCGCTGGCCACCACCTCGCCGACCGCTCCCCCGTCGAGCGGCGCGTCGAGCCGGAACGGCGGCGCGTACGACTTCACGTCGTCCATCCGTCCCCGCATGTACGGGTCCACCGACATGTACCGGTTGCGGACCAGGAGCTGCCCCGGGCCGGGCTTGGGCACCTCGGTCTCGACCAGCCGGAAGTTCTCCTCGGTCGGCC
Organism: Micromonospora globbae; assembly: GCF_036184225.1. Taxonomy (NCBI): domain Bacteria; kingdom Bacillati; phylum Actinomycetota; class Actinomycetes; order Micromonosporales; family Micromonosporaceae; genus Micromonospora; species Micromonospora globbae. The sequence goes on along the minus strand of NZ_CP108084.1, from coordinate 516,316 downwards.
AGCCGTGCGGGCGCGACGCCAGGTGGATCTCCCGGTTCACCGGCGCGCCCATCACGCCGCCGTCCGGACGGTCGGCACGACGTCGATGTTGCCGCGGGTGGCGTTGGAGTACGGGCAGACCTGGTGCGCCTGCGCCACCAGCTGCTCGGCGGCGGCCCGCTCGACGGCGGGCAGGTCGACGACGAGCGTGACGGCCAGCGCGTAACCGCCGGCGCCGTTGGGGCCGATCCCGACCTGCGCCTCCACGACCGAGTCGGTCACGTCCGCTCCCGCCCGCCGTGCCACCACCCGCAGCGCCGAGTGGAAGCAGGCGGCGTACCCCGCGGCGAAGAGCTGCTCGGGGTTGGCCGCGCCGCCGTTGCCGCCCATCTCCTTGGGGACCGCCAGGTCGAGGTCCAGCGTGCCGTCGGAGGTCTGGACGTGGCCGTCGCGGCCGTCGCCGGTGGCCCGGGCGGACGCGGTGTAGAGCACCTGCATGGCGGTCACTGCTCCTTCTGTCGGTGGATCGTCTCGGTGACCCGGGTGAGCGTGTCGCGGAGGGCGACGAGGTCCGCCTCGGTGAGCCCGGTGGACACGGCGACACGCGCCGGCACGTCCGCCAGGCGGTCCCGCAGGGCCCGGCCGGCGTCGGTCAGCTCCACCTCGACCCGCCGCTCGTCGCGGGTCGAGCGCCGCCGGCGCACGAACCCGGCCTCCTCCAGCCGCTTGAGCAGCGGGGAGAGGGTGCCGGAGTCGAGGCGCAGCTCGGCGCCGATCTCGGAGACGGCGGGGGCGGCGCCGTCGCGCTCCCAGAGCACGAGCAGCACCAGGTACTGCGGGTAGGTGAGCCCCACGGCGTCGAGGAGGGGCCGGTAGACGTCCGTGAGGGCCCGCGACGCCGCGTAGAGCGCGAAGCACACCTGGCGGCGCAACACCAGGCCGTCGGTCACCCGAGAAAGGTAGCGCACAATTGAATTGCGCGCTACTCATCACCGAGGGAGCACGGTCACATGCGTCCGGCCACCGTACGGGCGATCTGCTCCAGGGGCTTCCGGTTCTCCGCCGGGTCGTTGAGCCGCACCAGGCGTACCGACACCCACCGGCCGGACCGGAGGATGAAGACGGCCTCGTGCGTCGCGTACGCCTCCTCGCCGAGGCCGGCCAGCGGGCGCAGCTCATGGCCGAGGTCGCGCTCGATGTCGAGGAACTTCTTCGCGCCGTCGCCCACGAAGACCTCCACCTGGCCGGTCGGCCCCGTGGGCGGCGCGGTGTAGGTGCACGCCTCGGGCGCCGGCACGGCGTCCTGCAACCGGGTGCCGGCGAGCTTCTCGGCCTCGTCCTTCGTCACCAGCGCGCAGGGGTCCACGGCGGCGGGCACCGCCGAGGTGGGCGGAGCCTCCTCGGTGGCCGGAGCGTCCTCGGCCGGCGCCTCCTCGGCGGGCGCCTCGACGGCGGCCGGCGGCGGGTCGTCCTGCCCGGACCCGCAGCCGGCCACCGGGCCGGCCAGCAGCGGGAGCAGGCCGGCGAGCAGCAGCGCGGCCCGGCGCGGGTGACGGCGGACGTGTCTCATGGGGACCTCCGAGAGCGGTCGGTCGTGGGTGGGCCGGTGGGAAGGGGCGGTCGGCACGCGGACGGGGCGGCGGTGTCCGGCGTCCCGGTGTCCGGTCACGGTCCGCCTCCCGGTCCCGTCACCGCCGGCGCGTCCGGCGCCGCGATCCACTCGGCCGGTCCCAGCCGGTCGACCCGCCAGCCGGCGGCGGCGGCCACCGCGGCCACCGTCTCCGCGTCGGGCCCCTCGACCAGCGCGAGGACCACGTCGTCCGCCGGGATCCGCAGGGCGCCGCGCAGGCGGGTGGTGCTCGTGGTGAGCCCGCCCACCGGGCTGTCCGCGCACTCCCCCGGAACGCGGTCGTAGCGTTCGAGGACGAAGAGTCGAGTGGACATGCGTCGACGCTAGGGCCGCCGGGCCGCCCGGTAATCGGGTGTTTCCCTATCCTTCGACGGCCGCCGCCGGACCGGCCCCGCGCGTGCCGGCCGCTACCCGTCGGCTCCCGCGCCGCGGGCCATCGCGGCGCCCAGCTCCGCGCGGCTGGTCACACCGAGCTTCCGGTAGACCCGGGCCAGGTTGGCCTCGACCGTCTTCGGGCTGATGAAGAGGGTGTCGGCGATGACCCGGTTGGTCCGGCCCGCCGCGGCGAGACGCGCCACCTCCAGCTCCGTGCCGGTGAGCTGGCGGGGCGCCGCACGCCCGCCCGTGCGCTCCGCCTCGGCGCGGGCCCGGGCCGCCAACGCCGCCGCCCCGAGCGCCTCGAACTCGCCGGCCGCGGCGGTCAGCGCGTCCCGCGCCTCGCGTCGCCGCCGCACCCGCCGGTACGCCAGGCCGGCCACGAGCAGGCACCGGGCCCGGTCCAGGGGAAGCACGTCGGCCGGCACCGCGGCCCGGGCGGCGTCCAGCTCGGCCAGGGCCTCGGACGGGTCCCGGCCGAGGGCGCCGGCGAGCAGCACCCGGCTGCGGGCCAGGGCCAACGTCGCCCACGGCCGCGGCAACCGCCGGTGCCGCGCCGCCAGCCGCTCCAGCACGGCCTCGGCCGTGGTCAGGTCACCGGCCCCGACGCAGGCCTCCAGCCAGTCCGGTTCGGTGCGCTGGGCGATCGGCTCGACCAGCCCCAGCCCGTCCATGGCCGCCGCCAGCACGCCGTAGTGGCGCGCCGCCTCCGGCATCCGGCCGGCCATCAGCGCCGCGTAGCCGGCGAGCTGGGTGTGGATCCGCAGCCGCCACGCGTCGTCCAGTTCGGCCGCCCGGCGCAGGCCGTCCTCGGCGATCCGGGTCGCCTCCGCCAGCCGCCCCCGGTGCGCGAACAGCAGCCCCTCCAGCCAGTCCACGCCGGCCGAGTCGGCCCCGTACTGCTCACCCAGCTCGCGGGCGGCGGCCAGGTGCGCGGCGGCGTCCGCCCAGCGTCCCGCGAGCAGCTCGGTCTCCCCGAGATGGCACAGCAGCTCGTGCTGGAACGGCTCGTCGCCGCGGACGACCGCCCGGTCGAGCATGCGGTGCAGCCGCTCGCGCGCCCGGCCGTGCTCGTCGAACGACTTCCACAGGATCGCCGGAACGGTGCCGGCCAGCCACGACGGCTCCTCACCCTCCAGGGCGAGCGCCCGCTCCAGCAGCTCGGCCCGAACCGGCAGCCCGGCCCGGACCTCGTGATAGAGCAGGAGCAGCAGCGCCCCGGCGAGCACCGGCCCGTCCTCCGGGCTCCCCGCGAGCAGCACGACCGCCCGCTCGGCGTGCCACCGGCCCGGGTCCGGCGCGTCCCGGAACATGCTCAGGTGGGCGTGGATCCGCCCGGCCAGCGCCGACCCGGCCGGCGCGGCGGCCAGCGCGCGTTCGGCGGTCGCCACGATCGTCTCCGCCGCCTCGTCGGCACTCCAGCCGACGACGGCCCGTAGCAGCAGCGCCTCGACGCGCGCCGGACCGGTCAGCTCCTCGGCCACCCGCTCGGCGGCGGCCCGCGCGGCCGGGTAGTCGCCGCTGTCGTACCGGCACTGCGCGGCGGCCAGCCGCCACCGCGCGTACTCCCCGGCGGCCTCGGGTGGTGCGAGACGCGCCGCCGTCTCGTACAGCCCGGCCGCGATCTCGGGGGCGCCGAGGGCCCGCTGCCGGGCCGCCGCCGCGGCGATCTCGGCGGCCGCCGCGGCGTCCGGCGCGTCCACGCAGCGGGCCAGCTGGCGGGCCCGCTCGTCCGGGTCGCGCGCGGTGTCGGCGAGGAGCCGGTGCAGCCGGCGGCGCACCCCGGGCGGCACGTCGCCGCGGACCGCGGCCGCGTACACCGGGTGCGCGAACGTCACCTCCTCGCCGGTGACCGCCACCAGACCGGCCTCCTCCGCGGCGTCGAGATCCTCCGGAGCGACGCCGGCACGGGCCAGCCCGGACAGGGTCGGTCCGCCGGAGAGCGCGGCGAGCCGGATGGCCTGGCGGGTCGCCGGCGGCAGGGCGGCCAGCCGCTCGGCGACCAGGTGCCGCAGCGACGGGGCGGCCGGCAGGTCGGCTCCGGGCGCCGGAAGCTGCGGGAGCCGCAGCACCGCCCGGGCCAGCTCGATGGCGAGCAGCGGGTTGCCGCCGGAGTCCTCGGCGATGCGGACCAGCAACGGGCGGGGCAGCGTCGCGCCGGTCTCCGCCCGCAGCACGTGGTGCAGCGCCCCCACGCCGAGCGGGCCGAGCGGCACCCGCTCCAGCAGCGCGCCCGTGGCGCCCTGGTCGAGGCCGAGCGGCGTCTCGCGCGGCCGATCGGACCGGGCCGTCACCAGCACGGCGACCCGCGGCACCACGCGACGCAGCGCGAACCGCAGCGCCCGCTCGCTGGGCGGGTCCAGCCACGGGGCGTCGTCCACCGCCACCAGCACCCGGGGCGTGTCGGCGACGGCCGCCTCCAGCACCGCGCGGGTCGCCGCCCCGACGGCCCGTTCGTCGACCGGCCCGGTCACCTCGCCGGTGAGCAGCACCCCGCCCAGCGCCGCGCGCTGCGGCGGCGAGAGCTGCGCCGCCCGGTCGGCCAGCGGCGCGAGCACGTCGGCGAGCGCCGCGAACGGCAGCGACTGCTCGATCTCCGTGGGGGCGCAGGCCAGCACCAGCCAACCGTCCCGGGCGGCGGCGTCCAGCAGCGTCCGGTGCACGGCCGTCTTGCCGATGCCGGCCGGCCCCTCCAGGAGCACCGGACGGCCCTCGTCCAGGCAGCACCGCGCCCGGTCCACCAGCGTGTCCCGACCGACGACCGCCACGCCCACGGAGTCAGTCTCGCAAGCACCGGCCGGGCCGGTCGAGAACCGTACGGCGGGTCGGCGCGCGCCGTACGGTCAGCCGCGCTCGGCGCGCCACCCCCGCCCGCGGGTGGGTCGTGTCGGCTTCTGTTCGCCGGCGTCAGGCCCGGGCGAGGGTCTCGAGCGCCTCGGCGACGGTGAACGCGCCCGCGTAGAGCGCCTTGCCGGCGATCACGCCCTCCACGCCGAGCGGCTCCAGCGCGGCCAGCGCCCGCAGGTCGTCCAGGGTGGACACCCCGCCGGAGGCGATGACCGGTGCCTCGGTACGGGCGCACACCTCGCGCAGCAGGTCCAGGTTCGGCCCGCGCATGGTGCCGTCCTTCGTGATGTCGGTGACCACGTACCGGGCGGCGCCCGCCTTGTCGAGCCGCTCCAGCACCTCGAACAGGTCACCGCCCTCACGGGTCCAGCCGCGGGCGGCCAGGGTACGGCCGCGCACGTCCAGCCCGATGGCGACCCGGTCGCCGTACTCGCCGACGATCCGGTCGCACCACACCGGGTCCTCCAGCGCGGCGGTGCCGATGTTCACGCGGGCCGCCCCCGTGCCGAGCGCGGCGAGCAGGGACTCGTCGTCCCGGATGCCGCCGGAGAGCTCGACGTTGACGTCGAGCTGCCGCACCACCTCGGCGAGCAGGTGCGCGTTGGTGCCGCGACCGAACGCGGCGTCGAGGTCGACGAGGTGGATCCACTCCGCGCCGTCCCGCTGCCAGGTCAGCGCCGCCTCCAGCGGGTCGCCGTAGCTGGTCTCGCTGCCGGCGGCGCCCTGCACGAGCCGGACGGCCCGTCCGTCGGCGACGTCCACGGCGGGTAACAGGGTGAGGCTCAACGTCTTCTCCTCGCGTCAGGTGCGGCGGTCCAGGGCGATCACCACGATCGCCGGCAGTACGAGCAGCAGGAGCACGACCAGCGCGATCCGCAGCGCCAGGTCGTCCACCAGCGACCAGATCAGGATCAGTGCCGCCACGGTGAGCAGCACGATGGCGGCCCGTTCGGTACGCGTGTGCCGGGCCAGCCGGCCGGTGCCGCGCCGGCGCCAGCGGGGCGTGAGACGGCGTACCAGCAGGCGGCGGCGTTCCCGGCGGGCCACCCGGCGGCGGCGCGCGGCGCGTTCCCGGGCCAGCTCGGCCTCGCGCGCCGCCCGGCGGCGGGCCCGTTCCTTGCTCACGCGGCCGCCTCGCGGCCGGCGCCGGCACGCCGGGCGGTCCGTGCCGCCGTCGCCGACCGGTCCCGCCCACCGCGCCCGGTGGCCCGCGCCCTCCGGCCGCCCGCCCCGGGGGCGACCGGCGTCCCCGCCGCGGTCACAGTGCGGCCAGCCAGTTGCGCAGCAACCGGGCGCCGGTGTCGGCCGACTTCTCGGGGTGGAACTGGGCGGCCGAGAGCGGGCCCCGCTCGACGGCGGCCACGAAGTCCGCGCCGTGGTGGGCGGTGGTGACCGTGGCGCCGGCGGCGGCCAGCGCCTCCGGGTCGGTGACCGCGTACGAGTGGACGAAGTAGAACCGGCTCGTGTCGGGCAGGCCGGCGAAGAGGACCGACGAGGACGGCGCCTGGACCGTGTTCCATCCCATGTGGGGCAGCCGCGTCGCAGGGAGGCGGGTGACGCCGCCCGGCAGCAGGCCCAGCCCCTTGGTGACGACGCCGTGCTCCTCGCCGTGCGCGAAGAGCACCTGCATGCCCACGCAGATGCCGAGCACGGGGCGACCGGCGGCCACCCGGTCGGCGATCACGGGGCCCGCCCCGAGGGCCTCGATCCCGGCCATGCACGCGGCGAACGCGCCGACGCCGGGCACCACGAGGCCGTCCGCCGTGGCGGCGGCCCTCAGGTCGTCGGTGACCCGCACGTCGGCGCCGGCGGCGGCGAGGGCCCGCTCGGCGGACCGCAGGTTGCCCGACCCGTAGTCGAGCACCACCACGTCGGGGCGGCTCATGACCCCGCCTCCGGGATCAGCCAGAGCACCCCGCCGACGGTGGCGAGGACCGCCAGCAGGGCGGTGACCAGCACCGCGCCGCGCGGCGCACCCTGCCGGTGCAGGGACAGCACACCGCCCACGAGCACGCCGGCGAGTACCAGCAGCAGGACCGGCAGCACCGCACCCATCACAGCGCTCCCTTCGTGCTGGGCACGGCGCCCGCGGCCCGCGGGTCGATGGCCGTGGCCTCGCGCAGCGCCCGGGCGACCGCCTTGAACTGCGCCTCCACGACGTGGTGGGCGTCGGGGTGACCGCCGGGGCGGGCCGCCCGCAGCACGTCCACGTGCAGGGTGATCCGGGCCGCCTGGCCGAAGGACTCCCAGATGTGCCGGGTCATGCTGGTCGGGTAGACCGGCCCGATGTACGGCGCGAGCGGCGGCTCGTCGTGCAGCACGTACGGCCGGCCGGAGAGGTCCACCGCGGCCCGGACCAGCACCTCGTCCATCGGCACGGTGGCCGAGCCGTACCGCCGGATGCCGGCCTTCTCCCCCAGCGCGCGGTCGAACGCGGCGCCCAGGGCGAGCGCCGTGTCCTCCATCGTGTGGTGGGCGTCGATCTCCAGGTCGCCGACGGTCTGCACGGTCAGGTCGAAGCCGCCGTGGCGGGCGATCTGGTGCAGCATGTGGTCGTAGAAGCCGACGCCGGTGCTGATGTCGGCGGCGCCGGTGCCGTCGAGGTCGATCTCGACGAGGACCTTGGTCTCCTTGGTGGTCCGCTCGACCCGTGCGGTGCGGCTCATTGCTCGCCTCTCGATCGCGGGGCTTGCGTGCCCGTCAGCTTGTCCATGGCGGTGAGGAAGGCGTCGGTCTCGGCGGGGGTGCCGGCGGTGACGCGCAGCCAGCCGGGCAGGCCGACGTCGCGGACCAGCACACCGGCGTCGAGAAGGGTGCGCCAGGCCGCGGACTGGTCGCCGCCGACCTCGAAGAGCACGAAGTTGGCGTCGCTGTCGGCGGCGCGCAGCCCGCGAGCGCGCAGCTCGGCGACGATCCGGTCGCGCTGCTCCTTGATGGCCGCGACGGTGCCGAGCAGGGCGTCCCGGTGCGCCAGCGCCGCGCGGGCGGCCGCCTGGGTGAGCGCCGACAGGTGGTACGGCAACCGGACGAGCTGCACGGCCTGCACCACCGCCGGGTCGGCGGCGAGGTAGCCCAGCCGCCCGCCGGCGAACCCGAACGCCTTGCTCATCGTGCGGGTCACCACGAGCCGGGGGTGGCCGGGCAGCACCGCGAGGGCGCTCACCGTGCCGGGCCGGGCGAACTCGGCGTACGCCTCGTCGACCACGACCATCCCCGGCGCCACGTCGAGCACGGCCGTGACCACGGCCGGGTCCAGCGCGGTGCCCGTGGGGTTGTTCGGCGAGCAGAGGAACACCACGTCGGGCCGGTGCTCGCGGACCTGGGCCACCGCCTCCTCGGCCGTCAGCCCGAAGTCGGCGCCGCGCCGGCCGGGCACCCACCGGGTGCAGGTGCCGAGCGCCAGCAGCGGATGCATCGAGTACGCCGGGACGAACCCGAGCGCGCTGCGCCCCGGGCCGCCGAACGCCTGGAGCAGCTGCTGCTGGACCTCGTTGGAGCCGTTGGCCGCCCACACCTGGTCCACGGTGAGCCCGTGGCCGAGGTAGCCGGCCAGGTCGGCGCGGAGCGCCACGGCGTCCCGGTCCGGGTAGCGGTTGAGGTCACGCAGCTCGGCGGCGAGGGCCTTGCCGATCGCCTCGACCACCGGCTCCGGCACCGGGTAGGAGTTCTCGTTGGTGTTGAGCCGCACCGGCACGTCCAGCTGCGGGGCGCCGTACGGCGTCCGGCCGCGCAGGTCGTCGCGGATCGGCAGGTCGTCGAGGGTGGTCATGCCGCCACCTCCGGCCGGCGTGCGCGTCCGGTCACGACGACGCCCCCGGGAAGCGCGCGCGGACCGCCTGGCCGTGCGCGGGCAGGTCCTCCACCCCGGCGAGGGTCACCACGTGGGGCGCCACCTCGCGCAGCGCGTCCTGCGTGTACTCCACCAGGTGGATGCCGCGCAGGAAGGTCTGCACCGACAGCCCGGAGGAGTGCCGGGCGCAGCCACCGGTGGGGAGCACGTGGTTGGAGCCGGCGCAGTAGTCGCCGAGCGACACCGGCGACCAGGCGCCCACGAAGACCGCGCCCGCGTTGCGGACCCGCAGCGCCCACTCGCGGGCGTCCCGGGTCTGGATCTCCAGGTGCTCGGCGGCGTACGCGTCGACGACCCGCAGCCCCGCCTCCAGGTCGTCCACCAGCACCACGCCGCTCTGCTCGCCGGTCAGGGCGGTGGTGACCCGCTCGGCGTGCTTGGTGGCGGGCACCTGCCGGGCCAGTTCCCGCTCGACCGCCTCGACCAGCGCCACCGAGGGGGTGACCAGCACGCTCGCCGCGAGCGGGTCGTGCTCGGCCTGGCTGATCAGGTCGGCCGCGACGTGCGCCGGGTCGGCGGTGTCGTCGGCCAGGATGGCGATCTCGGTCGGGCCGGCCTCGGCGTCGATGCCGACGACGCCGCGCAGCAGCCGCTTGGCGGCCGTGACCCAGATGTTGCCCGGTCCGGTGATCATGTCGACGGGGTCGCAGTGGTCCGTGCCCTCGGCGTCCACGGCGGCGCCGTACGCGAGCATGGCCACCGCCTGGGCGCCGCCCACGGCGTAGACCTCGTCCACGCCGAGCAGCGCGCACGCGGCGAGCACCCGCGGGTCGGGCAGGCCGCCGTTGTCCTTCTGCGGCGGGCTGACCACCACGAGCGAGCGGACGCCGGCCGCCTGGGCCGGCACGACGTTCATCACCACGGTCGACGGGTACATCGCCAGGCCGCCGGGGACGTAGAGACCGACCCGGTCGACCGGCACCCAGCGCTCGGTGACGGTGCCGCCCGGCACCACCTGCGTGGTGTGGTCGCTGCGCCGCTGGTCGGCGTGCACCCGCCGGGCCCGGCGGATCGACTCCGACAGCGCCGCGCGGACCTCCGGATCGAGGGTGCCCTCCGCCGCGGCGATCGCCTCGGCCGGCACGCGCAGCACCTCGGGGGACACGCCGTCGAACCGCTCGCTCGCCTCCCGGATCGCCGGGTAGCCATGCTCCCGCACCGCCTCCACGAGGGGGCGGATCCGCTCGACGGCCACCGACACGTCGAGCTGGGCACGGGGCAGCAGGCGGCGCGGGTCACGGACGCCACCGCGCAGGTCGATCCGGTTCAACACCCTTGCGAGTCTAGGCGGCCGGCCGGCGGGCCGGCCCGCGCCGCCCGCACGGCGGGACGGTGAGCCGGGACACGCCACGGTCGGCGGAGCGGACTAGGCTCGACGGCGTGACTGCGCGGTTGCCGGTGTTCCCGCTCGGAACGGTGCTCTTCCCCGGTCTGGTGCTGCCGCTGCACATCTTCGAGGAGCGCTACCGCGCCCTGGTCCGGCACCTGGTGGCGTTGCCCGAGGACGCCCCGCGCGAGTTCGGCGTGGTGGCCATCCAGGCGGGCTGGGAGGTGGCGCCCACCGGGCCCGGCGGCCGGCCGCTGCCCGGCGCCGGGGACGTGACCCTGCACGAGGTGGGCTGCACCGCGGAGCTGCGCCAGGTCACCGAGCTGGCCGACGGCGGCTTCGACATCGTCACGGTCGGCCGGCGCCGGTTCCGCATCGCGGAGGTGGACCGGCGCTCGGCCCCCTACCTCACGGCGGAGGTCGAGTGGCTGCCCGAGCCGGGCGGCACGGACGAGACCGCCGAGCTGCTCGCCGCCCGGGTGATCTCCGTGTTCCGGCAGTACCTCGGGCTGATCCGGCCGGACCCGCAGGACATCACCGAACAGCTGCCCGAGGATCCGACCGTGCTGTCGCACCTGGTCGCCGCCGCGGCGGCGCTCACGGTCGACGACCGGCAGCGGCTGCTCGCCATCGACGACACGGCGGCCCGGCTCCGGGCCGAGCTGCGGCTGCTCAACCGCGAGGCGGCTCTCCTGCGCCAGGTGCGGGCGGTTCCGGTGCCGCTGGCGGAGCTGGCGTCGCCACCGACGCCCAACTGAGACCGGGCGCGTCGGGCACCGGCTCGGGGCGCAGCGACGGCCAGCGGGACCAGCCCGCCAGCAGGGTGTACGTCACGGCGGCGCCGAACGCCGGCAGCAGCAGGTTGCCGTGCGGCACCGGCACCACGCCGAGGAGCCAGTCGATCCCGCCCGCGCGCAGGTCGGCCGGCTTCGTGAAGGCCTGCCCCTCCGGGGCGGTGGCGAGCAGCCGGTCGAACGTCCCCAGCCCGACCCGGCGGCCCACCTGCCAGGCCACCACGGCCGCCGCGAACGCCCCGAGCACGGCGGTGCCCAGCCCGACCGGGCCACGCCGCCGGCGCAGCAGGAACCAGACGGCGAGCGCGGCCAGCACACCGAAGCCGAGTCCCAGCAGGCTGAACCAGCCGTCCGCCGCGATCGGCTGCTCCGGTTGCGGCTCGGCGTAGACGGCGCCGGCGGCCGCCTTCACGACCGGGGTGTCCGGTGCGACGGCCGCCCAGAGCAGCCCGAGCGGCACGCCGAGCGCGGCCAGCGCCGCACCGGTGCCCACGGCGCCTCTCCAGGCCCGCCGCCGGTCGGCGCCGTCGACCAGGGGGTGAACGGGGCCGGGTGCCGGGTGCGCGGCCAGCGGGCCGTCGCCGGCCGCGGGACCGGAGCCCGGGGCGTCACCGGCGGTCGGGGCGAGGCTGGCGTCGCCGGCGTGGGGGCCGGGGTCCTGGGCGGGGCCGGCCGGGCCGGTGGTCCCGGCGGGGCCGGCGTCAGCGGCGGGCGACGCCGGTCCGGTGGCGTGTGCCGGCGGGGCGGTGCGGTCGGCCTCGCCGGAGCGGACGGGCCGGGCGGGGTCGGGGGTGTCCGGGCTCACCGGATGATCCTCTCAGGCCGACGGAGGAACGGGAGCGCCGGAGGCGGCACACCCCCTCACCGGGCGAACGGCTCCAGCATGACGGCGGCGGCACGCAACCAGGCCTGCCGTGTCTCCGGCTGGAGCTGGTGGTACTCGATCGAGGACCCGGTCTCCAGCGCCGGGTCGTACGGCACCACGGCCACGGCCCGGGTACGGCTCGCGAAGTGCCGCTCCAGGTCGTCCTGCAACGCCGACCGGCCGGGGGTGGGGCACGAGATCAGGGTGACCGCGTTCTCCGCCAGCTCACCCATGCCCACCTCGTGCAGCAGGTCGAGCATCCAGTCCGCGCTGAACGCGGCGTCCTCGCGCGGGACGGTGGTGACGACCAGCTGGTCGGCGGCCTGCATCACGGTGCGCCAGTTCGCGCTCTCCACGTTGTTGCCGGTGTCCACGCAGATCACCTCGTGGGTACGCCGCAGCAGCTCCAGCACCCGGCGGACGGTGAACTGGTCGAGCCGGTGGGCGAAGCGGGGGCTCTCCTCGCCGGCCAGCACGTCGTACGACCCGTCGGAGGCGTGCCGCAGGTAGTCGTCGAGGCGTTCGAGCAGCCGGCCGCCCTCGAGGATCTCGATCTGGGCGAGGTCGGTGATCAGGTGGCGGATCGTCCGGGCGTGCCGGGCGCTGCCGGCGCGCAGCCCCAGCGTGCCGCGCAGCTCGTTGTCGTCCCACGCGACCACGCCCCGGCCGCGGACGCTGCCGACGGTCGCCGCGGCGAGCACCGTGGCCGTGGTCTTGTGCACCCCGCCCTTGGGGTTGGCGAAGGCGAACACGCGCGGGCCGCCGAGTTCGCGGCGCAGCACGGAGGCGGCCCGCTCCAGTTCCGGGTCCGGCGGCGGCGGACGCCACTCGACGCGGGCCGGGTAGCCCCGGTCCGGGGCGACCGGTGGCGGCGCGACCGGTGGTGGTGGCGCGACCGGCGGGGGCGCGACCGGTGGTGGGGCCATCGGTGGGCCGGCGGCCACGGGCGGCGCCGCGTAGCCGGCCTCGGGTCGGTAGCCGTTGTCCAGCAGCGCGTAGCGGGACTCCACCGGAGGCGGCTCGTGCCGGTAGCCGTTGTCGAGCAGCGCGTACCGCGAGGCGGGCGGCTCCGGCGGCTCGGGCCGCCGCTGCTCCGGCACGCGGTACGCCGGCTCGCCCGGATAGCCGGGGTCGGTCCGGTACGCCGGGTCGACCCGGTAGGTGGCCTCCGCCCGGTATCCGGGATCGGGCCCGTACGGCGGCTCGCCGGGCGGGTGCACGGCCGCGGCCCGGCCCGCGTACCCGTTGGGCGTCGCGCGGCGCGGCAGCGGCTCGGGCGGGAGCGGCCCCGGCGGGGACAGCGGACGGGCCGGTGGCAGCGGCTCCTCGACGCGCCGGTCCGTCTCGGGCTGCTCGGCGCCCCGGCCGGCGTGGCGGGCACGGTCGAGCAGCGCCCGCCACCGCGGCGCCGGTTCGGCCGGCCGGCCCCAGCCGGTCTCGCTGCCCTCCACGGCTCGCCCTCCCCAGCGCGATCGATGTCCGCCTGACAGGCTACGGAGGAAACCCTATTCGGACCACACCACCCCGCGCACACCTCCCCGACCCGGAGCGCCACCGGCGGGCCGGCGGCCGGTTCAGTCGCGCAGGATCCGTAGGGCGCGTTCCAGGTCGTCCGGATAATCGCTGACGAAGCGGACCTCGTCACCGGTCCGGGGGTGCAGGAAGCTCAGCTCGCGGGCGTGCAGCCACTGCCGGTCCAGCCCGAGCCGGGCGGCCAGGGTCGGGTCCGCGCCGTAGGTGAGATCGCCCACGCACGGGTGACGCAACGTGGAGAAGTGCACCCGGATCTGATGGGTCCGCCCCGTCTCGAGGCGGACGTCGAGCAGGCTCGCGGCCGGGAACGCCTCGAGCGTGTCGTAGTGGGTGACGCTCGGCTTGCCGCCGGAGACCACCGCCCACCGGTAGTCGTGGGTGGGATGCCGGTCGATGGGGGCGTCGATGGTCCCCCGCAGCGGGTCCAGGTGGCCCTGCACCACGGCGTGGTAGCGCTTCTCCACCTCGCGGTACTTGAACGCCCGCTTCAACGCCGTGTACGCCTGCTCGCTCTTCGCCACCACCATGACGCCGGTGGTGCCCACGTCGAGCCGGTGCACCACGCCCTGCCGCTCCGCGGCCCCGCTCGTGGAGATGCGGTGGCCGATGGCGGCCAGCGCGCCGATGACGGTCGGGCCGGTCCAGCCGGGGCTGGGGTGGGCCGCCACCCCCACCGGCTTGTCCACCACCACGATGTCGTCGTCGGCGTAGATGACGCGCAGGCCGGGCACCGCCTGCGGGACCACGGTCGGCGGGGCGGCGGGCGCCGGCAGGGTCACCTCGAGCCACGACCCGGCCTTGACCCGGTGGGAGTTGGGGCGTACGGCGCCGTCGACCAGCGCGTCCCCGGCGTCGACCAGGGCCGCGGCGGCGGTGCGGGAGAGACCGAAGAGGCGGGACACCGCCTGGTCGAGCCGCATGCCGTCGAGGCCGTCGGGCACCGGCAGGGACCGGTGGTCGCCGCCCGTCGCGAACGCCGAGGTCACGTCCGCTCCCGCTGCTCGACGGGCACGGTCGCGGGGTCGTCGACCGGGCGGCCGTCGCGGCCCAGCCGCGACCCGTCGCGCTGGCGGCCGGTGAGTTCCAGCACGACGGCGAGCACCACGCCGCAGACCAGCGAGCTGTCGGCGAGGTTGAACACCGGGAAGTACTCGCCGAACGGGCCGAAGACGCTGATCATGTCGACCACGTGACCGACGAAGTGGCCGGGGGCCCGGAAGATGCGGTCCATCAGGTTGCCGAGCGCCCCGCCGAGCACGAGGCCGAGCGAGATCGCCCAGGGGATCGAGCGCAGCCGCAGCGTCATCCAGACGATCCACCCGATCACCGCGGTGGTGACCAGCGGGAAGACCCAGGTGTGGTCGGAGCCGATGCTCCACGCGGCCCCGCTGTTGCGGACGAGGTTCAGGTAGATGAGGCCGCCGAGCAGCCGCACCGGCTCGCGGTCGGTGAGGGCCGCGAGGGCAAGGTGCTTGGTGACCAGATCGATCAGGAGGGCGACCAGCGCGGTGCCGGCCAGGATCGCGACGGCCCTCGGTCGCGCTCGGCGGACGGCCGGCTCAGCGCTGCCGGATCCGGCGGGCGGTGCTGCGCTCATCTGCTCCCCATCGACACTCGGCGGTGATCGCTCACCGTCTTCCTCGCCGCCGGGGAGCGGACCTCAGCGCCGCTCCTCCAGCTGCTTGCAGGTCACGCAGAGGGTGGCCGACGGGAAGGCGGCGAGCCGCTCCACCGGGATCGGGTTGCCGCACCGCTCGCACCAGCCGTAGTTGCCCTCGTCGAGGCGCTCCAACGCCCGCTCGACCTGCGTGATCCGCTCCAGGATGCTGTTGGCGAGGGAGATCTCCTGCTCCCGCTCGAACGTCTTGGTGCCCGTGTCGGCCTGGTCGTCCCCGGCCGAGTCGGTCAGACGGTCGCGCTGAAGCTCGGTGATCTCGCTCAGCGTCTGATCGTACTCGGCGCGGAGTTCGTCCCGCCGCGCCGCCAGCGCCGCACGGATCTTCTCGGTCTCGGCCGCGCTGCGGGTCGGCTTCGCCACCGCCTTGCGGCCGGCGGTCCTGGTGTCGGCTGGCTTCGCCATCGTCGCTCCCTCGGCCGGAAAGCCGCGGCGGTCCGCGGCACCTGGACAGGGGGAGCCGAACACGGGCGTCCCCCAGGTACGAAAAGGGGCGCGCGGCGACGACCGCCGCGCACTCCAGAGGTTGGCAAGAATACGGAACGTACAGGCGTCCGACAACGTGCCGCACCGACGCACCGCTATTCAGCCCCAAGCCCCACCTAACTGGGGCAAAAGGAACGCTAGCAGATCAACCGTCCCGATCATCGCCGTACTCGCCAAACCACCGGGCCAGGCGGCCCCGCCGGCTGACCGCCCGCAACCGCCGCTCCGCCTCGTCGCGGGCGCCACCGGTGGCCACGATGAGCAGGTTGTCGCCGGTCTTCAGCCGGGTGTCCGGGCCCGGCACGAACCCGACCCCGTCGCGCAGCACCAGCGTGACCACCGCCCCCTGCGGCAGTCGCAGCTCGTCGACGTGCACCCCGGCCAGCCGGGACCCGGCCGGCACCTCGAGCTGGAGCAGGTCCGCCCGCATCCGCTCCAACGGCGCCGTCTCGACGTGCACCTCCGCGGCCTCGGCCGGCGCGGTCACGCCGAGCCGCCGGGCCACGGGCGCGAGCGTCGTCGTCTGGACCAGCGTGAAGATCACCACCAGTACGAACACCGCGTCGAAGAGCCGGTCGGCGCCGGGCACCCGCTCGGACAGCGGGATGGTGGCCAGCACGATCGGCACCGCGCCGCGCAGCCCGGCCCACGAGAGGAACGCCTGTTCCCGCGGGCCGACCGCGAACGGCAGCGCGGAGACCGCCACCGACAGGGGACGCGCCGCGAGCACGAGCGCCAACCCGGTCACCACCGCCGGGACGACCGCCGCGTCCAGCCGGCCGGGCGAGGCCAGCAGCCCGAGCAGCACGAACAGGCCGATCTGGGCCAGCCAGGCCAGCCCGTCGGCGAAACCGAGGATCGCGCGCCGGTGCGGCAGCCGCGCGTTGCCGAGCAGCACCCCGGCGACGTAGACCGCGAGGAAGCCCGAGGCGTGCAGCACGGCCCCGGCGGCGTACGCCAGCACGGTGAAGCCGACGACCGCGATCGGGTACAGCCCCGCCGACGGCAGCGCCGCCCGGCGCAGCGCCCAGCGGCCCGCGACGCCGGCGACGGCGCCGACCGCGGCGCCGAGCGTCAGTTCGTAGCCGACCAGCAGCACCTCGTACCACCACGGGTGCCCGGCGCCGTGCCGGGAGAGCAGCACGACGAGCAGCACCACGGGGGCGTCGTTCATGCCGGACTCGGCCTCCAGGGTGGCCACGAGCCGGGGCGGCAGGCGCAGCCGGCGGAGCGTGGCGAACACCGCCGCCGCGTCGGTCGACGAGAGCACCGCGCCGTACAGGAGGGCCAGCC
The DNA here is from genome assembly GCF_036184225.1 of Micromonospora globbae. Taxonomy (NCBI): domain Bacteria; kingdom Bacillati; phylum Actinomycetota; class Actinomycetes; order Micromonosporales; family Micromonosporaceae; genus Micromonospora; species Micromonospora globbae. The sequence goes on along the minus strand of NZ_CP108084.1, from coordinate 499,662 downwards.
GCCAGTCCAGGCCGAGCAGGAGGTGGACGGCGACGCCGACCACGACGATGCTCACCACCACGCCGACGGTGGCGAGCGCGGCCGAGAGCCCGAGCACCGGACGCAGCGTGCTCCACCGCGCCGTGAGCCCGCCCTCGGCGATGATCACGATGAGCGCGCAGAAGCCCAGCGTGCGGGTGAGGTCGGCGTCGTCGAAGTCGATTCCCAGCCCGGCCTCGCCGATCGCCACGCCGAGGGCCAGGTAGACGAGGAGGCTGGGCACGCCGAGCCGGGTCGAGAGCCGGACGGCGCCGACGGCCACCAGCAGCACGGCCGCGCCGACCAGCAGCGCGAGATCCAGCCCGGGCGTCATGGATGCCTGGCCCGGGCAGTCCTCACTCGCCGGATCCGTCGCGCAGCCGGCGCAGCGCCGCGGACACCTCGGGACCGGGCCGCTCGATGAGGAAGAGCTTGTCGCGGCTGGCGGCGCCGGACCGCAGGGAGACCGCGGCCGGCCGGACGCCGAGCGCGCCCGCGAGCGCCCGCCGGGCGGCCTCGGTGGCCCGCCCGTCGACGGCCGGCGCGTTCACGGCGACGACCAGCGCCGGCCCGTGCGGGCCGTCGAAGCGGCCACCGACCCGGGCCCGGGCGGAGCCCGGCTTCACCCGGACCGCCACCGTGAGTGTGTCGTCCGTGGACACCGCGACCCCGCTCAATCCGGGCGCGCGTCGGTGAGCAGGGCCGTGGCCGGCGCGCACCGCGCGCAGGGAGTGAAGCCCAACTCGACCGCCTCGGCCACCGGCAGTGGTTCGTGCTCCCGCCCCACGAGGTGGGGGCAGCTGGCCAGGTGGTAGCGGGGACGACCGTCCACCACCCGGACCTCGTCCGGCAGGTCGGCCACCCGCAGCGCCTCCGCGGGCGTCACCGACTGCGCGCCGGGCTCGTCGTCGTACGCCTCCGCGGCCCCTCCCGTCGACGGGGCCGACCCGTCGCCGGCGGGCGGACCCGACTCGTCCGCGGCCGACGGGGCGGGCGGTTGCCGCCACCCGCCACCGGTGCCGACGGTCGGTGGAACGTGCTGGACCGGGATGTCGGGCTCGGCCAACGGCGGGCCGTACGCGGCCCCGGCCGGGTCGGCGATGGGGACGTCGTCCGGCTTCCGCTGCCCGGGCCGGCCGGTGCCCGCCGTCGCCCGGCCGGCGGCCGCCTGGCGGGCGCCCACCACCAACGCGACGGCGGCCAGCAGACTGGCCGCGATGGAGATGACCAACATGAGGCTGGAGCCGCCGGCCAGGCCGAGCACCAGCAGCACCACGGCGACGAGGATGAGCAGGAGACTGGCGACTAGCACGGCTCACCCCCGCCGCGTCGGACCGTCCAGGGGGCGGTCGGCGACCGTCTGTCGAGCGACGGCCGCCGACCGGAGATCAGCGACCGGACTCGAGGGCGCCGGAGCGACCGCCACCGTAGGAGCCGGCGAGACCGGCGGTGGCCAGACCGTTGCCACCGGCGACCCGGCCGGCCTCGGACCGGCTCATCTCGGCCTCCAGGCCCTGGCCGCGGCCGTCGAGGTCGCGCAGCTGGCTCTCCAGGTACGCCTTGAGCCGGGTGCGGTACTCCCGCTCGAACTGCTTGAGCTCCTCGATGTGCTTCTGCAGCGCGGTGCGCTTGGCGTCGAGACCGCCCATGGCCTCCTGGTGCCGCTGCCGGGCGTCCCGCTCCAGCGCGTCGGCCTTCGCCCGCGCCTCGCGGGTGACCTCCTCGGCCTTGGAGCGGGCCTCGGCGAGCAGCTGGTCGGCCTCCCGCCGGGCGTCGGACACGTGGTCGTCGGCGGTGCGCTGGGCCATCATCAGCACCCGCAGCGCCTGCTGCTCGCCGTCACCGGCGACGGCGGCGCCACCGGCGGCGCGGACCTGCTCCAGCTCGGCCTGCATCGCGCGGGCGGCCTGCTCGGCCGCGGCCTTGTCGCGCTGGACCCGGTCGAGCTGGGCCTTGAGGTCGTTGAGCTCCGCCGCGAGGCGGGCGTCACCGCCGGGGCCGGCGGGGGCACCGCCACGGCCGCCGCGCTCCACCTGGGCGCGCAGCTCGTTGTTCTCCTCGATGAGACGGGCGAGCTCGCGCTCGACCTCGTCCAGGAAGGCGTCGACCTCCTCCTCGTCATACCCCCGCTTGCCGATCGGCGGCTTTTTGAAGGCGACGTTGTGGACGTCGGCCGGGGTCAGCGGCATCGAAACTCCTCGGGTCAGTTGCGGCCGCGAAAGCGCGCTGGTCAGGCAAAGGCCAGGATCAGGCGCCTAAACACGAACTCCATCAGCACGAACAGGATAACCAGGAGCACAAGCGAGGCCAGGTCGACGCTCACGGTACCAATTCGCAGTGGTGGGATCACACGCCTCAACGCGCGCAGGGGCGGATCAGTGACGCTCCACACGACTTCGAGTCCGGCCGAGGCGCCCCGCCCCGGTTGCCAGCGCCGACCGTAGGCCAGGACCGCGCTGAGGACAAATCGGGCCAGCAGGGCGAGCAGGAACACGTAGAGGACCAGGTAGACCACCTGGAGCACGATCGACAACACGACAGGCGACGTCCCTCGGTCGGGCGGGTCAACTCAGACTGAAAAAGCCGCCCTCAGCGATCTTGGCCTTGTCCTCCGCGGTGACCTGGACGTTGGCCGGTGAGAGCAGGAACACCCGATTGGTCACGCGCTCGATCGTACCCCGCAGCCCGAACGCCAGCCCGGCGGCGAAGTCGACAAGACGACGGGCGTCCGCCTCGTCCATCTCCGTGAGGTTGATGATCACCGGCACGCCGTCCCGGAAGTGCTCACCGATGGTCCGCGCCTCGCGGTACGTGGTCGGGTGCAGCGTCGTGATCTGGTAGCGCTGCTCCTCGTCGGCGGCGACCGTACGCTCCCGCGGCGGCGCCTGCGGCGCGAGGGCGAGGTTGTCGCGCGTGTGGTAGGTCAGCGCGCCCGACGGCTCACCGGTCGAACGGGTGATCGACCGGACGCTGGAGCGCTCCGTGCGCTCCGACCGCTCCGGCTCGGCCCGCTCCGTGTCCGCGGCGCGGCTGCTCGTACGCTCACCGAGCCGGCCGCGCTCCCCCAGCCGGGGCCGCGGCGCCGGCGCCTCCTCGGCGTCGTCCTCGTCGTCGGCGAACTCCTCGGCGTACCGGCTCTGCCGGTACCGCGAGTCCCGGTAGCCACCCTTGTCGTAGCCACCGTCCTCGTAGGCCCGCTCGTCGTCCTCTTCGACCAGACCGAGCCAGACCCCCGCCTTGCGCAGTGCACCCATCCCGCGCCCTTCCATCCGCCGTGCGGCACGCGCCCCCGTGAAGTGTCGCCTGTCGCGAGTGGACTCTTTCTGCCCACCGGACCGGAACGGCAATCCACCCGGCACGCGATTCGCGTCGCGCGCCACGACCCCCGACGCCGGGATGCCGTTCCTGAAACAACACCGATGTGATTCGCTTCTTCCGCGGTCAGGCTACCGCAGCGTGGGGCGCATTCCGAGCAACGCGCTACCGACGCGGACATGTGTCGCGCCGTATCTGATCGCGATCTCCAGATCGCCGCTCATTCCCGCGGAGAGCGCCGTCGCGTCGGGATGGGCGGCGCGGACCCGCGCGGCCATCTCGGCCAGCCGGGCGAAGGCCCGCTCCGGTTCCCAGCCCAGCGGCGCCACCGCCATGAGGCCCGCCAGCCGCAGCGCGGGCGCCGCCGCGACCGCCTCGGCCACCGGGTCCAGCCCCACGTCCGGATCGGACGAGTCGGGCAACGCACCGCCCCGCGCCGGGTCGCCGTCGATGCTCACCTGCACCAGCGCCGTGAGCGGCCGGTCCCGGCCGGCCGCCGCGGCGTCCAGGGCCCGCGCCAGACGGACGCTGTCCACCGAGTGCACGGCGTCGGCGTAGCGCACCACGGAACGGGCCTTGTTGCGCTGGAGGCGCCCGATGAAGTGCCAGCGCGGCGTCACCCCGGCCGCCGCCACCTCCGCGGCCTTCCCGGCCGCCTCCTGGTCGCGGTTCTCCCCCACGTCGGTCACACCGAGGTCGGCGAGCGCCACCACGTCGGAGGCCGGGTACGTCTTCGTGACCGCGATCATGGTGACCTCGGCGCGGTCCCGCCCGGCCGCGGCGCAGGCGTCCGCGATCCGGGCGCGGACCCGGGCCAGGCCCGCCGCGAGTTCGGCACGGCGGTCCGGCCGTACCGTGGTCGAGCTGTCGGTCATCGGCGGCGCTCAGGACCCGTTCTTGAGGAAGTCGGGCACGTCGACGTCGTCGAAGAGCACGCGCCGGGGCGACTGCTGCGGCGGCGGCATCGTCGCCGGCGGGGTGACCGGCGGGTTCTGCGGCGTCGGCTGGTTCTGGTTGGTCTTGCGCGCCGGCTCGGCCGCCTTGTACGCGGGCGCCCCGCCGTCGAAGCCCGCCGCGATCACCGTGACCCGCACCTCGTCGCCGAGTGCGTCGTCGATGACCGCGCCGAAGATGATGTTCGCGTCCGGGTGGGCCGCGTCGGTGACCAGCTGGGCCGCGTCGTTGATCTCGAACAGGCCGAGGTCCGATCCGCCGGCGATGGAGAGCAGCACGCCGCGCGCGCCGTCCATGCTCTGCTCCAGCAGGGGGCTGGAGATGGCCGCCTCGGCCGCCTCCACGGCGCGGTTCTCGCCCCGAGCGCTGCCGATGCCCATGAGCGCGCTGCCCGCCCCGCTCATGACGCTCTTCACGTCGGCGAAGTCCAGGTTGATCAGACCGGGCGTGGTGATCAGGTCGGTGATGCCCTGGACACCGGAGAGGAGCACCTGGTCGGCGGTGCGGAACGCGTCCATCATGCTGATGTTGCGGTCGCCGAGCGCCAGCAGCCGGTCGTTGGGGATGACGATCAGCGTGTCGCACTGGTTGCGCAGCTCGTCGATCCCGGCCTCCGCCTGCACCTGGCGGCGCTTGCCCTCGAACGAGAACGGCCGGGTCACCACACCGATGGTCAGCGCGCCGAGCTTGCGGGCGATGTTCGCCACCACGGGCGCGCCGCCGGTGCCGGTGCCGCCGCCCTCGCCGCAGGTCACGAAGACCATGTCGGCGCCCTTGAGCACCTCCTCGATCTCGTCGCGGTGGTCCTCGGCGGCGTTCTTGCCGACGTCCGGGTTGGCGCCGGCGCCGAGCCCGCGGGTCAGCTCCCGGCCGACGTCGAGCTTGACGTCGGCGTCGCTCATCAGCAGCGCCTGCGCATCGGTGTTGATCGCGATGAACTCGACGCCCTTGAGCCCAACCTCGATCATGCGGTTGACGGCGTTCACGCCGCCGCCACCGATGCCGACGACCTTGATGACCGCCAGGTAGTTGTGCGGAGGTGTCATCTGAAGGTCCTTTCCCCCTCGAGATTGGCATGGGCCGGCCCCACACGGCTTGGCCAGGTCAGCGGTCGACGTGGACTGTGTCCGCGAGGACGAGGGACGAACCCTCACCCTCTACTAGAGGCTTACAGTTATGTCAACCACTGATCCTCTTCGGGGCAACGTAAGCGCCGCCGCCCCATGAGCCAAGGACCTACCCGGCGTGTCGCCGCCCGGAGCGGGACGGCTCACGTCGCGCGGGCCGGCGACAGCGCCCCGTCACCGGAACGTCACGACGTCCGGGGCGCTCACGTCGATCGTCCTGGCCCGCTCCCCGAGCAGCGCCGTCGCCACCCGGGCCTTGTCCTCGCCCCGCGACGAGTCGCCCCAGACGACCGTCCGGTCACCACGCAGCCGCAGCTTGACCAGGGCCAGACTCTCCACGCTCACGTCGAGCAGGGCGGAACGCAGCTCCGGGGTGAGGGCGTCGAGCACCGCCACGGCGGCGCGGGTGCCCGGGTCGTCCGGGCCGGGCCGGTCCACCCGCACCAGCGGAAGGTCGTCCGGTCGCTGGTCCAGGGTGCGGAAGACGGTGCCGCTCGCGTCGATCACGACGAACTGCTCGCCCCGCGGCACGACGGCCACCGGCGTACGCTCCACCACCCGGACCACCAGCGCGTCCGGCCAGTCGCGCGTCACCGTGGCCCGCTCCACCGGCGCCAGCCGGCCGATCCGCCGGGCCGTGTCGGCCAGGTCCACCTTGGCCAGCGGGATCCCGTCCGGCACCCCGGCGGCGTCGCGCACCTCCACCGGCGTCACCAGCTCGGCGCCCTCCACCCGCACCTCGCGCACCCCGAACAGCCCGGTGCCCAGGACGACCCAGGCGACCAGCCCCGCGAGAACGAGGATCCCGGCCGCGACCGCCCAGGGCAGCGCGGCCCGCATCCGGCGCTGACGGGCCCGGCGCATGAACCGCCGGGTGGAGGCGGGCACCGCGTCGCTGCCCGCCCGGACCAGCTGCCAGCGGCGGGCGACCGGCCCGCGCCGGCCGGCCGCCTCGGCGCCGGTGGTCCGTCCGCGCGCGGGGCCCGGGCTCATCCGGCCGCGGGTGCCGTGCCGTCCGGGGTCACGGCGCCACCACCGGCCGGGACGCCGGCACCGGTGGCGCCCTCCGCCCGGGCCAGCAGGGCGTCGAGCAGTTGGTCACCCATCAGCGAGATCGGCGGAGCGCCCATCGTCACCACCACGTCGCCGGGCCGCGCCCGCCGGGCCACCTCCACGGGCGCCGCGTCCCAGGAGTCGACGAAGACCTTCCGGTCGGCGGGCAGCGGCACGGCCTCGACGAGCGCGGCCGAGCCCTCGCCGGGCTGGCGGAGCTCGCCCGGGCCGAAGACCTCCAGCAGCACCAGCTCGTCGGCGATCGCCAGCGCCTCCGCGATCTCCGCCTGCAGGTCCCGCGTGCGGTAGAGCCGGTAGGGCTGGAACACCACGATGAGCCGGCCGTCGCCGGCCACCTCGCGCAGCGTCCGCAGCGCGAGCGTCATCGAGGTCGGGTGGTAGGCGTACTCGTCGTAGACCAGCACGTCGTCGGCGACGCCCTTGCGCTCGAAGCGCCGGCGTACGCCGGGGAACGCGGCCAGCGCGGCCTCCGCCGCCTCCAGCGGCAGGTCCAGCAGGTACGCGGCGAGCACCGCCGAGGCGCTGTTGAGCCCCATGTGCCGCCCCGGCACCGGGAGGCGGAACTCGCCCAGCGACCGCCCGTCGATGGCGGCGAGGTACCGCACGCCCTGCGCCGACGAGGTGATCTCGGTGAGCCGCAGGTCGGCGTCGGCGGACTCGCCGTACGTGTGGACGCGGCGGCCCTCGGCCCGCAGCGTCTCGGCCAGCCGCCGCCCACCCGCGTCGTCGGCGCAGGTGATGATGAACCCGTCCGGGTCGGTGAGGCGGGCGAACTCGGCGAAGGTGGCCTCCAGGTTGGCCAGGTCGCCGTAGGTGTTGAGGTGGTCCGCCTCGATGTTCGTGATGATCGAGACGTAGGGGCGGTAGATCAGGAACGAGCGGTCGCTCTCGTCGGCCTCCACCACGAAGTACTCGCCGGTGCCGTGGTGGGCGCCCGAGCCGACCTCGGAGATCTCACCGCCGATCACGAACGACGGGTCGGTGCCGGCCTGCTGGAGCACCATGGTCACCATCGAGGTGGTCGTGGTCTTGCCGTGGGTGCCCGCGACCGCCACCGTCCGGCGGCCGGTCATCGCCGCGGCGAGTGCCTCGGAGCGGTGCAGCACCCGTAGGCCACGGCGGCGCGCCTCGACCATCTCCAGGTGGTCCTGCGGAATGGCCGACGAGTAGACCACGGTGTCCACGCCGTCGAGGTTGGTTGCCTCGTGGCTCATGTGGATCGTGCCGCCGAGCGCGCGCAGCCCGGCCAGCGACGGCCACTCGCGCAGCTCGCTGCCGGAGACCGGCAGGCCCCGCGTGAGGAAGAGGCGGGCGAGCCCGCTCATGCCGACGCCGCCCACCCCGATGAGGTGGATGGTGCCGAGGTCCTCGGCGGTGAGGGTGCCGGCCGGGGTGAACTGCGCGGTCATCGGGCCACCGCCTCGTAGACGAAGTTCAGCAGCGCCACGTCGCCGTCGCGCCGCCCGTACGCGGCCGCGGCCGCCCCCATGGCGGCCAGCCGGTGCGGGTCGCGGATGAGCGGGATGACGGTCTGTTCGACCCAGGCCGGGGTCAGCTCGGAGTCGTCGACGAGCAGCCCGCCACCGGCCTCCACGACGGGCAGCGCGTTGCGCTTCTGCTCCTGGTTGCTGTGCGGGTACGGCACGTAGATGGTGGGCAGCCCGATGGCGGCCACCTCGGCGCAGGTCATCGCGCCGCCCCGGCCGACCATGAGGTCCGCGGCGGCGTAGCCCAGCTCCATCTCGGACAGGTACGGCAGGGTCACGTACGGCACGGGCAGGTCGGTGGGGACCGGCACGGGCTCGTTGCGGGCGCCCATCACGTGCAGCACCTGCACGCCGTTGCGGGCCAGCTCCTTGGCCGCGCCGGCCACGGCGAGGTTGATGGAGCGGGCGCCCTGCGAGCCGCCGGCCACGAAGAGCACGGGCAGGTCGGGGCGGAGCCCGAAGCGGGCGCGGGCGGCGTCGCGCATCGCGGCCCGGTCGAGCCCGGCGATGCCGCGCCGCAGCGGCACGCCCACCACCCGGGCGTCGCGCAGCGCCTCGGCCTGCGTCGGCTGGTGCGGGAAGCCCACCGCCACGTGCTTGGTGAACTTCATCCCGAGCCGGTTCGCCACGCCCGGCGGCACGTTCACCTCGTGGATCACGATGGGCAGCTCCCGCCGCCACGCGGCGAGGTAGGCCGGCACCGAGACGTACCCCCCGAAGCCGACCACCACGTCGGCCCGCACCTCGTCGATCACCTTGCCGGCGGCGCGGGCCGCCGTCCACATCCGGCCCGGCGTGCGGATCAGGTTCATGTTGATCGAGCGGGGCAGCTGGTAGGCGGGGATCTGCCGCAGGTCGTAGCCCTGCGGCGGGATCAGCTCGTTCTCCAGCCCGCGGGGTGTGCCGAGACAGGTGATCCGGACGCCGGGGTCGTGTCGGCGCAGGCAGTCGGCGAAGGCGAGCAAAGGGTAGATGTGTCCCCCGGTGCCACCTCCCGCGAGCACCACCGAACGCAGCGGACCCATCAGCGTCTCCTCTCGCTCGCCGTCCCGCCCCGCGCCCGGGTCTGCCGGGCGCCGCGGGGTGCGGCCTGGCCGTCCTCCCGCCGCTCCCGCGCCCGGGGCACGGGGCCCTGGGCGCCCGCGGGCGCCGCCGCGCGGCGGCGCCGCCCGGGAAGCGGCGGCAACGGGGCCCAGAGTAGTCGGACCCACCGGGCCGGCGGACGGGCATGCAGCGCTCTGGCCGCATCGGGTTCGGCCCGCGCGAAGGAGGCCAGCATGCCGACCGCCGCGAGCGTGACGACCAGGGCGCTTCCGCCGTCGGAGATGAACGGCAGCGGCAGGCCGGTGATCGGCAGCAGGCCGACGACGCCACCGATGTTGATCACAGCCTGGCTGACGAGCCAGGTGGTCACGGCGGCGGCCGCGAGCCGGCGGAACGGGTCCTCGACCCGGCGGGCGATCCGCAGCCCGCTGTACGCGAGCACGGCGAACAGCGTGAGCACCACGGCGCAGCCGACCACCCCCAGCTCCTCGGCGATGATCGCGAAGATGAAGTCGTTGTGCGCCTCGGGCAGCCAGTTCCACTTGAGGCTGCTCTTGCCGAGCCCCACTCCGAACCAGCCCCCGTGCTCGATGGCCAGCCGCCCCTGGTAGAGCTGCCAGCAGGGATCACCGCACTGGTCGGGCGGCGACGGGTTCAGGAAGTTGGTGAGCCGGGCGAGTCGGTAGTTCTCCGCGTCCTTCTCGCCGGAGCCGGCGCCGATCGAGGCGACCGCGATGAGCAGGCCGATGCCGGCCAGCCCGGCGACCGAGAGCGCGCCGAACACCCGCATCCGCACGCCGGCCGCCCAGAGCAGCCCCACCACGAGCGCCAGCATGCAGATCATGGTGCCGAGGTCGTTGTAGCCGACCAGCACGAACAGCAGGCCGACCACGGGGAACAGCGGGGTCGCCAGCTCGCGCCACCAGCCGAGCGCCGCGCCCTTGCGGGCGATCACGTGGGCGCCCCACAGCACCAGCGCGAACTTGGCCAGCTCGGAGGGCTGCACCTGGATCCCGCCGATGAACAGCCACAGCAGCCGCGCCTCGACCGGCCCGATCCGCGCCGACTCCTCCCCGGTCACGCGGGCCCACGCCACCAGCAGGTTGAGCACGAGCAGCAGCGCGATGGCGACGAGCATCAGCGGCCGGCCCAGGGCCCGGTAGGTGCGGGCGGGCAGCCGCTGGCAGGCCCAGAACGCGATGACGCCGATCACCGCGAAGATCGCCTGCTTGACCACCGACGCGGTGGCGTCGCCGTCCTCGGCGTAGTCCCGCACGCTGGTCGCCGAGAAGACCATGGTGAGGCCGATCAGCAGCAGCAGGCCGGCGCTGGACAGCAGCAGGTAGTAGGAGGCCAGCGGGCGGTCCAGCAGGCCGCGCAGCGCCGCCAGCCCGCCGGCCGCGTCCAGACCGCGCAGCGGCGTCCCCGGCACGCCCGGATCGTCCGGCGCGCGCGGCGGCGCGCCCGCCTCGGGCGTACGACCACCGCCCGGCGTCCGCCGGGGCCGGGTCCGGATGGTGCCGTCGGTTCCTCGTCCCTCCCCCACCCGGACATCATGGCGGCTGCGCCGGCCGCCCGCCCCGGCAACCGCCCCCTCGGCGTGTCGCCGCCCCACACCCCGTCGATCTTGCACTTCCCGCCCCGACGAAACACCCGTACCAGGGCATACCGGGGGCCGAAAGTGCAAGATCGACGGGGCGACGGGGGGGGTCGGGTTAGGTGACGTTGGCGAGGAACTCGCTGTAGAAGAGGCCCAGGGCGATGGCGACGCCGATCCCCGCGATGATCCAGAACCGGACCACGATGTTGACCTCGCTCCACCCCGCGAGTTCGAAGTGGTGCTGCAACGGCGACATCCGGAAGACCCGCTTGCCGGTGGTCCGGAACGAAATGATCTGGATCACCACGGACATCGTGATGATCACGAAGAGACCGCCGATGATCGGCAGCAGCAGGATGGTCCGGGTGGACATCGCCATGCCGGCGATCAGGCCGCCGAGGCCGAGCGCTCCGGTGTCACCCATGAAGATCCGCGCCGGCGAGGTGTTCCACCACAGGAAGCCCACACAGGCGCCGGCCGCCGCACCGGCGATCAGCGCGATCTCCAACGGGTCCCGGACGGTGTAGCAGTAGGCCTGCGTGTAGTCCGGGTCGGCGCACCAGTGCCGGTACTGCCAGAAGGCGATCAGCGCGTACGCCGCGAGGACCATCACCGAGGCGCCGGTGGCCAGGCCGTCCAGACCGTCGGTGAGGTTCACGCCGTTGGTCGCGGCCATCACCACGAAGATGAAGAGGACCACCGCGCCGACCTTGGTGAGATCCAGCGCCGGGATGTCCCGGATGAAGCTCAGCGTGGTGCTGCCGACGGTCTCGGTGTTGGTCGCCTGCCCCTGCGCGTCGGTCATGGTGCTCGGGAAGTAGAGCGCGATGACGCCGAAGACCGCGCCGACCAGGATCTGGCCGAGCAGCTTGCCCCGCTTGTTGAGGCCGCCGCTGTGCCGCTTGCGCACCTTCAGGAAGTCGTCGATGAAGCCGACCGCGCCGGAGAACACCATGAGCCCCAGCAGCACCAGCGCCGTGATGGTCGGCTCGACCTGCGCGATCTGCTTGTCCGGCAGCGTGGTCAGGGCCAGGTGGCCGGCGACGTACGCGATGACCGTGGCGAGGATGAACACCACGCCGCCCATCGTCGGCGTGCCCTTCTTGCCCTGGTGCATGGCCGGGCCCTCGGCGCGGATGGGCTGACCGGCCTTGAGGCGCGTGAAGACCTTGATCGCGATCGGGGTGCAGAAGAGCGAGATGAGGAACGCCACCCCGACGGCGACGATCACCGCCCTCATGCGGCCCCGCCCTCGCTCGCCTCCGCACCGCCGTCCGCGCGCAGCGCGTCGGCCACCTCCCAGGTGCGGTAACGGGAGCCCTTGACCAGGACGACGTCGCCCGGCCGTAGCTCGCCCCGCAGCACCTCGACGGCTGCCGCCTGATCGGTGAGCAGCACCGATTCTCCTCCCCAGTTGCCTACCGCTGTCGCGCCCTCGTGGATGGGCGCGGCCGGCTCGCCCACCACGAGCAGCCGGTCGACGCCGAGTTCGGCGGCCAACCGGCCGACCTCGGCGTGCCCGTCGCGCTCGTACGGGCCCAGCTCGGCCATGTAGCCCAGCACGGCGACGGTACGCCGCCCCCGGCCGAGGGCGGCCAGCGCCTTCAGCGCGACGGCCATCGAGCCGGGGTTGGCGTTGTACGAGTCGTCGATGACGGTCACCCCGTCGGGGCGGTCGAAGACGTCCATCCGCCGCGTGGAGATCAGCCGCAGCTCACCCAGCGCCTCCGCCAGCTCGGCCAGCGGCATGCCCAGCTCCCGGGCGACCGCCGCCGCGGCGAGCGTGTTGGAGACCTGGTGGCGGCCGGTCAGCGCGAGCCGCACGGGCACGCGCCCCTCCGGGGTGACGAGGGTGTACGCGGGCCGCCCCCGCTCGTCGAGCGTCACGTCCTCGGCCCGCACGTCGGCGTCGGCCGCCTCGCCGTAGCGGACCACGCGGGCGGACGTGCGGGACGCCATGGCGGACACGAGGTCGTCGTCGGCGTTGAGCACCGCCAGCCCGTCGGGCGGCAGCGCCTCGACCAGCTCCCCCTTGGCCTGGGCGATCGCCTCCCGGGAGCCGAACTCGCCGATGTGCGAGGTCCCCACGTTGAGCACCACCGAGATCCGGGGCGGCACCAGCTCGCAGAGGTAGCGCACGTGCCCCACGCCGCGGGCGCCCTTCTCCATGACGAGGTAGCGGGTGTCCGGTCCGGCCTTCAACGCCGTGTACGGGTGCCCCAGCTCGTTGTTGAACGAGCCGGGCGGCGCGACCGTGGCCCCGAGCCGCGCGGTGAGCTGCGCGACGAGGTCCTTGGTGGTGGTCTTGCCCGACGATCCGGTGAGCCCGATGACGGTGAGCTGCGGCAGCCGGTCGACCACGGCGCGGGCCAGCCGGCCCATGGCGGCCCGGGCGTCGGCGACCAGCACCATGGGCACCCCGGGCACCTCCCGGCTGCCGAGCACGGCGACCGCGCCGGCCTCGACGGCGCCGGCCGCGTAGTCGTGCCCGTCGACCTTCTCCCCGGGGAAGGCCACGAAGAGGCCGCCGGCCTCGACCTTGCGCGAGTCGAACTCGACCGGGCCGGTGACGCGCGCGTCCGGATCGGCGCCGACGAGCCGGCCGTCGACGGCGGCGGCCACCTCGGCCAGCGTGAGCGGGATCACCGGTGACCCGCCAGGTCGCCGAAGCGTGCGCGCAGGGCGTCGGCCAATTCGGTGTGGTCGTCGAACGGCAGTACCTCGCCGGCCACCTCCTGCCCGCGTTCGTGTCCCTTGCCGAGGACCGCGATCACGTCGCCCGGCTCGGCGAGCCGTACCGCCTCGTCGATGGCCGCCCGCCGGCCGGCCACCTCCTCGATCCGGGCCGTCGTACCGGCCTGCCGCGCCCCGGCGAGCACCTCGGCGCGGATCGCGGCCGGGTCCTCGGTCCGCGGGTTGTCGTCGGTCACCAGCACCACGTCGGCTCCCTCCGCCGCGGCGGCGCCCATCACCGGCCGCTTGCCCCGGTCCCGGTCCCCGCCGGCGCCGATCACGCAGATCAGCCGGCCGGCGCTCAACTCGCGCAGCGCGGCCAGCGCGGCCACGATCGCGTCCGGCTTGTGCGCGTAGTCGACCACCCCGCGCACCGGGGCGTCCGCGGGGGTGACCAGCTCCAGCCGGCCCGGGACGCCGCCGCACGCGGCCACCCCGGCCACCGCGGTGCCGGGCTCCACCCCGACCGCCACGAGCGCGGCGATCGCGAGCAGCGCGTTGGCCACGTTGTGCCGGCCGGGCAGCGCCACGCTGCCGGGCACGACGAGACCGTCCGGGCCGTGCACGGTGAACCGCTGCGCGTACCCCTCGCCGCCGACGCCGTCGGCCCACCAGGTGGCCGCCGGGTCGCCGGCCGCCGAGTAGCTGACCGTGGCCGGCTTGAACAGCGGCCGCAGCGCCGGGTCGTCGTGGTTGAGCACCTCGACGGCGCAGCGCCCGTCGAACAGCCGGGCCTTCGCCGCGAAGTACTCGGCCGAGTCGGCGTGGAAGTCGAGGTGGTCGGAGCCGAAGTTGGTGTAGCCGCCGACGGTGAACCGGACGCCCCCGACCCGGCCCATCGCGAGCGCGTGGCTGGACACCTCCATGACCACCGCGGTCACCCCGCGCTCCCGCGCGGCCGCGAGCATGGCGTGCAGGTCGGTCGCCTCGGGCGTGGTCCGCACGCTGTCGATCGTCACGTCGCCGAGGCGGGTCTCCACGGTGCCGATCAACCCGGTCGTGTGGCCGGCGGCCCGCAGCCCGGACTCGATGAGGTAGGCGGTGGAGGTCTTGCCGGCGGTGCCGGTCACCCCGATGACGGTCAGGTCGGCGGTCGGGTCGCCGTACACCGCGGCGGCGAGCCCACCGAGGGCCTCCCGGGGGTCGGCCACGACGATCGCCGGCAGGCCGGCCGCGGCCACCAGCGGGGCGCCGGCCGGGTCGGTGAGGGCGGCCACCGCGCCGGCCCCGGCCGCCGCGGCGGCGAACTCGGCGCCGTGCCTGCGGGCGCCGGGCAGCGCCGCGTACAGGTCGCCGGGGCGGACCTCCTGACTCGCGTGGGTGACGCCGGTGACCAGCACGTCGGCGGCGTCGGCGGGCGGCTCGACGGCGAGCCGGGCCGCGAGGTCGCCGAGCCGGGTGCCGGTGACGGTACGGGGGCGAGGATTGCCGGGCACGGCGTCAGACCCTACCCGGTCGTCCGGCGCCGGCCGCACCGCCGCCCCGGTGGTTCGTCCGCACTCACCGATGATGTCCCGCCATGGCTGGTCAGCGCGGATAGACGACGAACTTGGGCGGTTTGCTCGTGGTCGACGGCGGCACCTTGTAGTGACGGAGAGTGAACTGCATCATCTCCTTGAACGCCGGATTGGCGATCGCGGCGCCCCCGCCCTGGGGCGCGTAGACGAAGACGGCGATCACGTAGCGGGGCTTCTCGGCCGGTGCCATCCCGATGAACGAGTTGACCTCGCCGGGCTGCTTCCTCCCGTCCACGAGCCGCCACCCCGTGCCGGTCTTGCCGGCGACCCGGAAGCCGGGAACGGCGGCGGTGGTGCCGGTGGCGCCCTCGACGGTGGTGACCGCCTCCAGCAGGGTGCGCAGCGCCGCCGCGTTCGCCGGGCTGAGCACCGGGCGGGTGACCGGGGGCTTGGCCGGCGTACGGGTGCCGTCCGGGCCGATCACCTCCTTGACGAGGTGCGGCTGGACGTACGTCCCGTCGTTGGCGATGGCGGCGTACGCGGCGGCCATCTGCAGCGGCGTGGCGTCCACGCTGTGCCCGATCGGCACCGACCCGTACGACGACTCGCTCCACTCCTCGGCGGGCAGCAGCCGGCCGCTGGCCTCGCCCGGCATGCCCTCCCCGGTGGGCTGGCCCAGCCCGAACCGGCGCTGGTAGTCGATCAGCCGGTCCTGGCCCAGCTCGTCGGCGATCTTGATGGTGCCGACGTTCGAGGAGTACGCGAGCATCCCCGCGACGCTCATCCTCCGCCCGTTGGCCGGGTGGGTGTCGGAGAACCAGGTGTCGCCCTTCTTGACGCTGTTCTCGATCGGCAGGGCGGTGTCCGGCGTGATGACCCCCTCCTGGAGCGCCGCGCCGAACGTGATCGCCTTGTGCACCGAGCCGGGGTCGACCACGAAGCTGGTGGCGGCGTCCTCCCGGGCCACGGGGTCGCTGGGGAGCGGCTTCGCCGCGTTGTACGTGGGGTGGCTGGCCTGGGCCAGCACCTCGCCGGTGGTCGGGTCCATCACGACGGCGGCGGCCGTGCCGCCCTTGGCCCGCGCCATGTGCCGGCTGAGGATCACCTGGGTCATGTACTGGAGGTCGCGGTCGATGGTGAGCTGCAACGAGCTGCCCGGCTTGGGCGGCGTCGTGCGGCTGTAGCCGCCGGGGATCGGGGCGGCCAGGTCGCCCTGGCCGGCCTCGTAGACCCGCTTGCCGTCCTCGCCGCGCAGCAGGTCGTCGTAGCGGGCCTCCAGCCCCTCCAGGCCGTTCATGTCCTCGCTCGTGAAGCCGATGAGGTTGGCGGCCAGGTCGTCGCCGGGCACCTCGCGCCGCTCGTCGCGGTGCACGCCGATGCCGGGCAGCTCCAGCGCCTGCACCTGCCGGGCCGTGGCGACCTCGACGCCCCGGGCGAGGTACTCGAAGCGCGACGGGTTGCCGTTCTCCAACCGGCGCGGCTGCATGAGCTTGGTCAGCTTGGACGCCGAGATGCCCAGCAGCGGGGAGAGCGCCCGCGCGGTGGCCGCCGGGTCCTCGATCAGCGTGGGGTCGGCGAAGACGTACCGGGCCTCCACGCTGTGCGCCAGCGGGGCACCGGTGCGGTCGTAGATCGCGCCGCGGGGCGCCGGCAGGTCCACCGTGCGGGTCCGGTCGGTCACCCCGCCACCGGCGTACGCGGGCGCGTCGACGGCCTGGAGGACGACCAGCCGGATGCCGATGGTGGCGAAGAGCGCCAGGGTGAGCACGGTGCCCAGGCGCAGCCGCCGCCGCGGGTCGGCGAGCTTCGGCGGCCGGGGCGGCTTGCGCGAGGGCCGGCGGGCCGCCGGCCGGTCCGACCGGCGCGGGGCGCGGGGGACGGTCCGGCGCCGCGGCCCGGGCGGCTCGTCCCCGGCACCGCCCGGCGTACGTGCCTGGACGGTCCGGACGACGCCGGAGCGGCCGGTGGCGGGCGCGCCGCGACGGGTGGCCCGGGTGGCGCCGGCGCGACCGCCGTCGAGGACCTGCAACGCGGGCCGGAACGGGTCACCCGAGCGGCTGCTGCGGGGGGTGCGCCGCTGCTCGGCGCCGCCGCGGGGCAGACCGGCGCGCTCCTCGCGGATCGTGCGCCCGCGCGGGGTGTACGCCCGGGCGCCGGAGATGCCTCCGACGCCCGGCTCGCCGGAGCCCCGGCCGGTGTTCTCCCGGGACGAGCCGCGCCGGGAGCCCGTGGCGTCCCGGCGCGGGTCCTCCGACCTCGGTGGCACGGTTCAGCGTCCCGCGCCCTGCTGGCTGGTCACCGACGGCTCGCCGGTGGCCGGCTGCGGCACGCCGATGGTCTGGCCGTCGGGCAGCCGGATGTACCCCGGCTCGCCCGACTCGACCAGCCCGAGCCGGCGGGCCTCGGCGACCAGGTTGCCCGGCGCCTCGGCCTTGGCGATCTGCTTGTTCAGCTGCTGCTGCTCCAGGTCCAGCCGGGCCTGCTGCTGCTCGAGCTTCTCCAGCTTGAACGCGTTCTCGTTGATCTTGGTGTTGACCAGCAGGATGCCGAGCACCCCGCCGACCACGAGCACCACGATCAGCGCCGCGAACGGCGCCCGCGGCACCTTCACCGGCGGCGGCGGCGCCACCCGCAGCCGCGGCGGGCGCGCGGCGGTGGCGCCACCCCGCTCGGCCGGCCGCAGCGCCGCGGTGCCCTGCACCGGGAACTCGCGCGCCCCCCGCGCGCGGGACTCCCCCTGCCGGTTCACCCGGTCGATGCGTGACGTACCGTTACCCGCGCGGGTGGCCCGCTCCACCGCGGTCCGGCCCCCCGACCGCGGTGCGCGCTGCCCGACGCCGGCGAAGTCCCGGCGCTCGCGCCTGTCAACGTTCATGTCCCTCCCCCTCTACGTCCGTCCCACTGTCGTC
The DNA here is from genome assembly GCF_036184225.1 of Micromonospora globbae. Classification (NCBI taxonomy): domain Bacteria; kingdom Bacillati; phylum Actinomycetota; class Actinomycetes; order Micromonosporales; family Micromonosporaceae; genus Micromonospora; species Micromonospora globbae. Next base: position 481,944 of record NZ_CP108084.1, on the reverse strand, counting down.
CTCCGGCGGCCGCCGATCCCCCACCGGTCCGCCGGACCCTGTGCCCGGTTGGTGCATCGCCCTGACCCGGCGGCGGGACCGTTCGCGGTCGGTCCGCCGCTGCCGTTCGGCATCCGGGTCGATGCGTTCCGCGGCCCGCAGCCGCACGGAGGCGGCGCGCGGGTTCGCGGCGACCTCGAGCTCCCCGGGCAGCTCCGCGCCCCGGCTCAACAGCCGGAACGTCGGGCCCGTGCCGGGCAGCTCGACCGGGAGGTCGATCGGGCCGGTGCTGCGCACCCGATCGGCGAGCGCCGCCTTGGTGAGCCGGTCCTCCAGCGAGTGGTAGGACAGGACCACCATGCGACCGCCGACGTTGAGCGCGTCGAGCGCGGCCGGCAGCGCCGTCTCCAGCGCGGCCAGTTCCCGATTTACCTCGATCCGCAAAGCCTGAAACGTTCTCTTTGCCGGGTGTCCCCCGGTTCGTCGGGCTGGTGCCGGAATGGCCTCCCGTACCAGCTCCGCGAGCCGGGCCGACGAGGTGATCCGGGCGCGTTCCCGCTCCCGGACGATCGCCGAGGCGATCCGCCCGGCGAACCTCTCCTCGCCGTACACCCGCAGCACCCGGGCCAGCTCCGGGTGGCTGTAGGTGTTGACCACCTCCTCGGCGGTCACCCCCCGGGTCTGGTCCATGCGCATGTCGAGCGGTGCGTCCTGCGCGTAGGCGAACCCGCGGTCGGGCGCGTCCAGTTGCAGCGACGAGACCCCCAGGTCGAAAAGGATCCCGTCCACGCCCGGGTAACCGAGCCGGTCGAGCACGTCGGGCAACTCGTCGTAGACCGCGTGCTCGAGGTGGATCCGGTCGGCGAAACGGGCCAGCCGCACCCGCGCGTGCGCGAGGGCCTCGGTGTCCCGGTCGAGCCCGACGAGGACCGTCCGCGGGTGCGCCTCGAGCACCGCCTCGGCGTGCCCGCCCAGGCCCAGCGTGGCGTCGACGTACACCGTCCGGTCGCCCCGGTCCAGCGCGGGGGCGAGCAGCTCGAGACACCTCTCGAGCAGCACCGGCACGTGCGTGCCGCGTAGCTCCCCCATGTCGACCCCCACTGCTGGTAACCGTTCGTCCGCTCTCGCGCCCCGCGTCGGACGGCGCCGTCGCCGTACCGCCAGATCCCCATCCGCTCCCGTCCGCCGCGAGGCCGCGGGCCCCCCGTGGATCGTGCGCCTGGCACCGGGGAAGGGGTGCCAGGAACTCGAAAGCGGCTGGAGATCTCGCAGTACGCCGAGCGCCGTTCCGCCCTACAGACCGCCGGGCAGCACCCCCTCCTCGATGTCGGCGAACTCGTCTTCGCTCTCGGCGAGGTAGGACTCCCAGGCGGCCTTGTCCCAGATCTCCACCCGCGTGCTCGCGCCGATCACGACCAGATCGCGGTCGAGCGCCGCGTACTCCCGCAGGTGGGCCGGGATCGTCACCCGGCCCTGCTTGTCCGGCACCTCGTCGTGCGCGCTGGCGAAGAAGACCCGGCTGTAGGCCCGGGCCGCCTTGCTCGTCATCGGTTGGGCGCGCAACTGCTCCGCGATCCGCTGGAACTCGGGCATCGGGAAGACGTAGAGGCAGCGCTCCTGCCCTTTCGTGATCACGACACCCCCCGCCAGCTCATCCCGGAACTTCGCCGGAAGGATCAACCGGCCTTTGTCGTCCAGGCGCGGAGTGTGGGTGCCGAGGAACACGGCCCAACCCCCTCGCCCTTGAGCGGCGTTCGCGGCGCCGCTGACCCCCCGGGCCGGTGGGCCCTCCCGGCCTCACCATTGGGCCCCACTCTACTCCACTTCCCTCCACCTGCAACCGGAAACGCCCGCGTGGCGCGCCCGATCTCCGCGCAAAACAGCACGTCACAGGGGGTGGAGCCGAGTGGAGGGCCGTGGCGCCCCGCCGGCGGCGTCCGTTTCCCGACATAGATCGACTCCGTCCGGCCGAGGCGAAACCGGCCACCCGCCCGGGCTCCCCGGCCGAACGGTTCGCCGTCGGCGGCGATCTGGCGGAGCCGAGGGTCCGGTAACCTCGCTCGCGTGACGGACGCGAAGATGCCCCTGCGGGCGAAGGTGGCCAGCTCCGTGTCCCGGACGGCCGCGGCGCTGTCGCGGGCCGCCGGCCGGGGTGACGGTTCGGTGATCGGCGGATGGATCGGCCTCAAGATCGACCCCGACCTGCTCGCGCACCTCGCCGCCGGACGCGCGATCGCGCTCATCTCCGGCACCAACGGCAAGACGACCACGACCCGGCTGGCCGCCGCCGCGGTCGGCGTGCTCGGCAAGGTCGCCACCAACTCGTTCGGCGCCAACATGCCCACCGGCCACACCTCGGCGCTGGCCAAGGCGGGCAGCACGCCGTACGCGGTGCTCGAGGTCGACGAGCACTACCTCGCCCAGGTCCTGGAGGCCACCGACCCGCACGTGGTGGCACTGCTCAACCTCTCCCGCGACCAGCTCGACCGCGCCAAGGAGGTCGCCATGATGGCGCAGCTCTGGCGCGCGGCGCTGGTGCGGCACCCCGACGTGCGGGTGGTCGCCAACGCCGACGACCCGATGGTCGTCTGGGCCGCGTCCCCCCCGCCCACCCACGACCACCGGATCAAGCCGCCCACGGTCACCTGGTTCAGCGCCGGCCAGCGGTGGCACGACGACTCCTGGGTGTGCCCCGAGTGCGGCTCCACCATCCAGCGCTCGGGCGACCAGTGGTGGTGCAGCGGGTGCCCGCTGCGCCGCCCGCAGCCGCACTGGGTCGTCGAGGACGACGGCGTGCTGGACCCGACCGGCGCGTGGCACAAGGTCTCCCTCCAACTGCCCGGCAAGGTCAACATCGGTAACGCGGCCACGGCGCTCGCGGTGGCCGCCGAGTTCGGCGTCCGACCGGTCGACGCGGTGTCGCGGCTCGCGAGCGTCACCTCGGTGGCCGGCCGCTACGCGCAGGTCGAGCGGGAGGGGCGCCTCATCCGGCTGCTGCTGGCCAAGAACCCGGCCAGCTGGCTGGAGGCGTTCGACATGGCCGATCTGGCGCCGACACTGTTGTCGATCAACGCGCGGGACCCGGACGGGCTGGACACGTCATGGCTCTTCGACGTGGACTTCGCCCCGCTGCGCGGCCGGCAGGTGCTCATCACCGGCGACCGGGCGTACGACCTCGCCGTCCGGCTCGACGTCAACGACGTGCCGTTCCAGCACGTCCGGACGTTCACCGACGCGATCCGCGCGGTGCCACCGGGGCGCCTCGAGGTCATCGCCAACTACACCGCGTTCCAGGACATCCGAGCGGAGTTGGACCGTGTCAACTGAGAGCCTGCGCATCGTCTGGGTCTACCCCGACCTGCTCTCCACGTACGGCGACCGGGGCAACGCCCTGATCCTGGCCCGGCGCGCGCGCCAGCGCGGGATGCCCGTCGAGGTGCTGGAGGTCCGCTCCGACCAGCGGCTGCCCGCCACGGCCGACATCTACCTCATCGGCGGCGGCGAGGACGGCCCGCAGGCGCTCGGCGCGCAGCGGTTGATCGCCGACGGCGGGCTGCACCGGGCCGTGGCCCAGGGCTCCGTGGTCTTCGGCGTCTGCGCCGGCTACCAGCTCCTCGGCAACTCCTTCTTCGCCAAGGGCACGAGGTACGCGGGGCTCGAACTGCTCGACATCACCTCCGACCGGGGCGAGAGCCGGGCCGTGGGCGAGCTGGCCGGCGACGTCGACGGGCGCCTGGGGCTGCCCCCGCTCAGCGGATTCGAGAACCACGGCGGGCGTACGCACCTCGGGCCCGGTGTGGCGCCGCTGGCCCGGGTCACCGCGGGCGTCGGCAACGACGGCGCCACCGAGGGCGCCTGGCGCGGGAAGCTGCTCGGCACGTACTCGCACGGCCCGGCGCTGGCCCGCAACCCCGCGCTGGCCGACCTGCTGCTGCGGTGGGCCACCGGGGTGCACCAGCTCCCGCCGGTGGACGACACCTGGCCCGAGCGGCTCCGCGCCGAGCGACGCGCCGCGGTGGCCGCCGCGCGCGGATGACGCCCGCCGTCCGGCGGCTGCTGCGCCAGCCGTCGGCCGTCCGGTTCGCGTTCCTGCTGCTCATCGTGGCGGCGTGTGGCGCGCTGCTGCTCGTGGTGCCCCTGCCGGACCCGTCCGAGCTGCCCCGGCTCGCCGACCGGCTCGGCGGGCTCGCACCGGTGGCGGCCGTCCTCGCCGGCGCGCTGCTGCTCGTCGCCCTGGTGCCGCGCACCTTCATCACCCTCGCCTCCGGGGCGATCTTCGGTCCGCTGGAGGGCGCCGGGTACGCGCTGACCGCCGCGCTCCTGGCCGCCGCGGTGGGGTTCGCGGTCGGCCGGCTGCTGGGCCGGCAGTTCGTCGCCGAGCGCGTCCGCGGCCGGCTGGCCCGCCTCGACGGCTGGTTCGCCCGGCAGAGCGTGCTCGGCGTCGTGACCGTCCGGCTCGTGCCCATCGCCGGGTACGGCCTGGTCAGCTACGGCTACGGCACCACCGGGGCGCGGCTGCTGCCGTTCCTCGCCGGCAGCGTGATCGCCGCCGTGCCGAGCGCGTTCGGGTACGCCGCGGTCGGCGCGGCGGTCACCTCGCCGGCCGACGTCAACTGGTTCGCCGTGGCTCCCGCCGGGCTCGGCCTCGTCGCGGGCGCCGTGCTGGTCCGTCGGCTGTGGCGGGCCGAGCGCCGCCGCCGCACCGCGCAGGGCTGACGGTGCCCGACGCCGAGGTGCGGGCCCCGGGCCCGCCGGAGCGCCTGCCCGGCGGGTTCGTCGCCGAGGTGGTCCGGGTCGGGGACACCGTCCGCCGCACGTCGCCGGCCCGCGACGCGTACGTGGCCGGGCTCCTGACCCACCTCCACCGCGTGGGCGCGGACCTCGCACCGCGCCACCTCGGCCGCGACGCTCACGGCCGGCAGGTGCTCAGCTACGTCGAGGGCCGGGTGCCGTGGCGGGACCGGGAGGATCCGGCCTACTTCGCCGACGCGGCGCTGATCGGGCTGGGCGGGCTGATCCGGCGGCTGCACGACGCGTGCGCCGGCAGCCCGCTGGCCGCCGGAGCCGAGACGGTCTGCCACGGTGACCTGTCGCCGAAGAACACGGTCTACCGGGACACGTCGGACGGGCTGCTGCCCGTCGCGTTCGTCGACTGGGACCGGGCCGCGCCCGGACGCCGGATCGAGGACGTGGCGTTCGCGTGCTGGCACTGGGCGGAGTCCGGTACGGGCGCGGACCCGGTCGAGTTCGCCCGCCGGTGCCGGCTCGTCTGCGACGGGTACGACGCGGCCGGGGCCGCAGCGCACGCGGCCGGCACCGCACCGCACCCGCCCGGGGCCCGGCCCCTCGCGGCCGGGACCGGCCCGCTCCCGGCCGGGCGCCGCTCCCCCGATCCGGTGACGCTCCCCCGCCGGGAACTCGTCGACGTGATGCTCGACCAGATGGAGGGCACCTGGCGCGGGATCGCGGCCGGCGCCGAGCGTGACGAGCCCGGCATGCGCCGCCTGCGGGCGGCCGGCGTCGTGGAGATGGTCCGCGGCTGGCACGCCTGGTTGCGACGGCACCGCCCGGCCGTGCGGGCGGCGCTCGCCGGCTGACCGGCCGCCCGGGCGGGCGGCCGGTCGGCCGTGGCGGTGGTCGTCAGACGACGACCGAGACCATCCGGCCCGCGACGACGATGACCTTGCGGGGCTCCCGGCCGCCCAGGTTGCCGGCGACCGCCTCCAGGGCGGCGGCCCGCACGGCCTCCTCGGACGCGTCGGCGGGCACCTCGACCCGGCCGCGGACCTTGCCGTTGACCTGCACGGGGTAGGTCACCGACTCGGCCACCAGCAGCGCCGGGTCGGCCGTCGGGAAGTCCGCGTACGTCAGGGACGTCCCGTGCCCCAGCCGCCGCCACAGCTCCTCGGCGATGTGCGGCGCGAACGGGGCCAGCATCAGCACCAGGGGCTCGGCCACCTCGCGCGGCGTGGTCGACAGCCGGGTCAGCGCGTTGGTCAGCTCGATCAGCTTGGCGATCGCCGTGTTGAACCGGATCGCCTCCATGTCGCCGCGGACGCCGTCGATCACCCGGTGCAGCAGCCGCCGGGTCGCCTCGTCGGCCGGGTCGTCGGTCACCCGCAGCTCGCCGGTCTGCTCGTCGACGACGGCCCGCCAGACCCGCTGCAGGAACCGGTACGAGCCGACCACGGCACGGGTCTCCCAGGGGCGGGACACCTCCAGCGGGCCCATCGACATCTCGTAGACCCGGAACGTGTCCGCGCCGTACGCCGCGCACATGTCGTCGGGCGTGACGACGTTCTTCAGGGACTTGCCCATCTTGCCGTACTCGCGGTTGACCTCGGTCTCGCCGTGGAAGTACCGGCCGCCGACCTCGACGACCTCCTCGGCCTGCACGTAGCTGCCCCGCGAGTCGGTGTACGCGTACGCCTGGATCATGCCCTGGTTGAACAGCTTGCGGAACGGCTCGAAGCTCGAGACGTGGCCCAGGTCGTACAGCACCTTGTGCCAGAACCGGGCGTACAGCAGGTGCAGCACGGCGTGCTCGGCGCCGCCGACGTACAGGTCGGTGCCGCCGCAGTCGCCCTCGCCGCGCGGCCCCATCCAGTACCGCTCGTTCTCCGCGTCCACGAACCGCTGCGCGTTGGTCGGGTCCAGGTAGCGCAGCTCGTACCAGCAGGAGCCGGCCCACTGCGGCATCACGTTGGTCTCCCGCGTGTACCGCTTCGGCCCGTCACCCAGGTCCAGCTCGACCTCCACCCAGTCGCGGGCCCGCGACAGCGGGGTCTCCGGGGTCGAGTCGGCGTCGTCGGGGTCGTACGTCTTCGGCGAGAAGTCGTCCACCTCCGGCAGCTCGACCGGCAGCATCTCCTCGGGCAGCGCGATCGCCGCGCCCGTCTCGTCGTAGACGATCGGGAACGGCTCGCCCCAGTAGCGCTGGCGGCTGAACAGCCAGTCCCGCAGCCGGTAGGTGACCGCGCCGCGGCCGTGCCCGTTGGCCTCCAGCCACTCGATGACGCGGGCCTTGGCGTCGGCGACGCCCAGGCCGTCCAGGTCCAGGCCGCGGTCGGGCGCGGCGCTGTTGATGGCCGGGCCGTCCCCGGTGTACGCCTTGCCGTCGAAGCCCTCGGCCGGCTGCACCGTCCGGACGATGGGCAGGTCGAAGACCTCGGCGAACTCCCAGTCCCGCTCGTCCTGGGCCGGCACCGCCATGATCGCGCCGGTGCCGTAGCCGGCCAGCACGTAGTCGGCGATGAAGATCGGGATCTGGGCGTCGTTGACCGGGTTGGTGGCGTACGCCCCGATGAAGACGCCGGTCTTCTCCTTCGTCTCGGCCTGCCGCTCGACGTCCGTCTTGGCCGCCGCCGCCTTGCGGTACGCCTCGACCGCCTCGCGGGGGCTGGCGTGCCCGCCCGTCCAGGCGTCCTTCGTCCCCTCCGGCCAGGCCGCCGGCACCAGCGCGTCGACCAGCTCGTGCTCCGGCGCCAGCACCATGTAGGTGGCCCCGAAGATCGTGTCCGGCCGGGTCGTGAACACCCGGATCGGCTCCGCGCCCGTCGGGAAGTCGATGTGGGCGCCCTGCGACCGGCCGATCCAGTTGCGCTGCATCAGCTTGATCGCCTCGGGCCAGTCCAGCTTGTCCAGGTCCTCCAGCAGCCGGTCACCGTACGCGGTGATCCGCATCATCCACTGCTTCAGGTTGCGCTTGAAGACCGGGAAGTTGCCCCGCTCGGAGCGGCCGTCGGCGGTGACCTCCTCGTTGGCCAGGACGGTGCCCAGCCCCGGGCACCAGTTCACCGGCGCCTCCGAGACGTACGCCAGCCGGTGGTCGTCGACGACGCGCCGGCGCTCGGCCACCGACAGCTCGGCCCAGGGGCGGCCGTCCGGGGTGGGCCGGGTGCCCCCCTCGAACTCGGCGATCAGCTCGGCGATCGGCCGGGCCCGGCGGGCGTCCGGGTCGTACCAGGAGTTGAAGATCTGCAGGAAGATCCACTGGGTCCAGCGGTAGAAGTCCGTGTCGATCGTGGCGACCGAGCGGCGCTCGTCGTGGGCCAGGCCCAGCCGGCGCAGCTGGGCGCGGTACCGCTCGATGTTCGCCTCGGTGGTCGTCCGCGGGTGCGTGCCGGTCTGCACCGCGTACTGCTCGGCGGGCAGGCCGAACGCGTCGAAGCCCATGGCGTGCAGCACGTTGCGGCCGGCCATCCGCTGGTAGCGGGCGAAGCAGTCGGTGCCGATGTAGCCCAGCGGGTGCCCGACGTGCAGGCCGGCACCGGACGGGTAGGGGAACATGTCCAGCACGTAGAGCTTCTCGGCGCCGGCCCGGGGGTGGTCGGGGTCGGCCAGCGGCCCGGTCGGGTTGGGGGCGTGGAAGGTGCCCTCGCGCTCCCAGTGGTCCTGCCAACGGTGCTCGATCTCGTTGGCCAGGGCCGCGGTGTACCGGAACGGGGGGATGTCGCCCGCCGGTGCGGCTGCCTCACTCATCGCGTCTCCTCGCGTCGCTCGGCGCGGTCGTCTCGTGGGGTCTGTGCTCACCCGGCTCGCCGTGCTCTCCGGCTCGGGCTCACCGGTGCTCGCGCCCGTCGCCGGCCGACGGGCGACGGGCACAAAAAAGCCCCTCGCGCAGGAGGGGCCGCCGTGCTGTCGCGCGTGTCAGCGCATCAGCACGGCCCGGTAAGAAGCAGGAAGACTCCGGCCATGACCGCAGTGTACCCCCAGTCCCCGACCGGCCGGTGGACCGCTACCACTGCTCGGGACGGTCCGCGCCGCTCAGCCCGCCCCCGCCGGGTACGGGTCGGGCGCGGCGAACCGCTCGGTGGTGGTGACGAACCCCCAGCACTGCTTGGCGTTGAAGATCACCGCGTCCTTGCAGTAGGCGGGGCTGGAGGTGGCCGTGGCGTCGGCGAGCAGGACGGCACCGTAGTCGCGGAAGTAGGCGTCCTCCATGGTCGTGCTGACGCACTGGTCGACGTTCACCCCGGCCAGGAAGAGCGTGCGGACCCCCTGCGTACGCAGCACCTGGTCGAGCTGGGTGCCGTGGAAGCCGTTCATGCGGAACTTCGGCACCCGGATGTCGTCCGCGTCGACCAGCTCCGCCAGCTCGTCGACGAGGCTGGCGCCCCACGACCCCTCGGTGAGCACCCGGCCCCGGTCCAGCTCCTCGCCGATGCCCGCCTGGTCCGTTCGGTGCTTGAAGGACCAGAGCGTGGGCGCGCCGAGGTTGCGCAGGTCGAGCCGGTTGTGCCAGTAGATCCAGATGACCCGCATGCCGTGCCGGCGGGCCGCCTCGACCGCCCGTACGGCCCCCGGGACGGCCGCCCGGCAGGCGGTGTGGTCCAGGCCGGAGCGGTCCGTCCAGCCGCCGGGGGAGCAGAAGTCGTTCTGCATGTCGATGACCGCCAGGGCGCAGGCGTCCAGGTCCTCGACGAACGGCAGCAGCTCGGCCTCGAAGCGGGCCAGCCGGCCGCCGGTGTGGTGCGGCGTGAGGTGCACGTGGTCGTCGTACAGGTGCCACCGCGCCGCCCCGCCGCCGAGCCGGACCCCGCCGTCGCCGGTGTCGCCGTACGTCTCCAGTACCACCCGCACCGCCCCCGCCCGCCGCCGTCGTGGGTCCGACCGGGTGAACTACCCCGTTCCGGCAGGCCCAGTCGTCCCCCGGTCCGGCGAATATTCCGGGCGTAAGCCGCCGACCGGCTGCGGGGGTCGGCGACGGCGAGAAACATGGTTAGCCTGAGAGGCCAGTGAGATGTGTGCGGCAGACGAGGCTCGGCGTCGCGAACCCAACGGCGGGTCCAGCTGCTCTTCACAGAGCTGCCGTTCCGGCGACGAGGAGGAGGCCCGTGACACAACAGACCTGGGACGAGGTGGGCGGTCTGCTGCCGCACGACGAGTTCCGCGCCGCCAGCGAGGCCATCGTGGCCAACATCGAGCAGGTCATCGAGGGCAAGACGGCCACCGTACGCCTCGCCCTGGCCGTCCTGCTCGCCGAGGGCCACCTCCTCATCGAGGACGTCCCCGGTGTCGGCAAGACGAAGCTCGCCAAGGCCCTCGCGCGGTCCATCGACTGTTCCGTCCGGCGCATCCAGTTCACGCCCGACCTGCTCCCCAGCGACGTCACGGGCGTCAGCGTCTACAACCAGGAGACGCACGACTTCGAGTTCCGGCCCGGCGCGGTCTTCGCCAACCTCGTCGTCGGCGACGAGATCAACCGGGCCTCGCCGAAGACCCAGTCGGCGCTGCTGGAGTGCATGGAGGAGCGGCAGGTCACCGTCGACGGCGTGACCTACCAGCTGCAGACCCCCTTCATGGTCATCGCCACGCAGAACCCGATCGAGATGGAGGGCACCTACCCGCTGCCCGAGGCCCAGCGCGACCGGTTCACCGCGCGCATCGCCATGGGCTACCCCGACGCGGGCGCCGAGCTCGCGATGCTCGACGGGCACGGCGCCACCGACCCGCTCGACGGCCTGCACCCCGTCTCCGACGCCGCCACGGTCCGGCAGCTCATCGCCACCGTGCGCCAGGTGCACGTGGCCGACGCCGTGAAGCAGTACGCCATCGACCTGGTCACCGCCACCCGTGAGGCTCCCGACCTGCGGCTGGGCGCGTCCCCCCGGGCCACCCTCCAGCTGCTGCGCACCGCCCGCGCGGTGGCCGCCCTCGAGGGTCGCGACTACGTCCTCCCCGACGACCTCCAGGTGCTGGCCGTGCCGGTGCTCGCGCACCGCATCATCCCGACCGCCGACGCGCAGCTGGCCCGGCGCACCACCGACGCGATCGTCTCCGAGCTGGTGCACCGCCTGCCGCTCCCGCACGACCGCAAGCGCTCGCCGTACGACACCCGACCGGCGGCGCCGGGCCAGGGCCGCGGGCCGTACGAGCCGCGGAGGCCGTGAGGTGCGCGAAGGGCTCCGCGGGCTGACCACCCGGGGCCGCTCGTTCCTGGCGGCCGCCGTGGCCGCGGCGATCTCGGCCGGGATCCTCGGCGAGAAGGACTTGCTCCGGGTGGCCGTGCTGCTGGCCGTGCTGCCGCTGCTCGCCGCCGCCTACGTGGGCCGCAGCCGGTACAAGCTGGCCTGCAACCGCTCGCTGGATCCGCACCGGGCGCCCGTCGGGGCCAGCTCGCGGGTGGTGCTGCGGCTGCAGAACCTGTCCCGCCTGCCCACCGGGACGCTGCTGCTGGAGGACCGCCTGCCGTACGCGCTGGGCAGCCGGCCGCGCGTGGTGCTGGAACGGTTGGGGGCGCACCAGGCCAGCTCGGTGGCGTACACGGTGCGGGCCGACGTGCGGGGCCGCTACGAGGTGGGCCCCCTCGTGGTGCGGCTGACCGACCCGTTCGGCCTGTGCGAACTCAGCCGCGCCTTCCCGAGCGTCGACCACCTCACGGTGATCCCGCAGGTCACTCCCCTGCCGCCGGTCCGGTTGCCGGGCGAGTACGCCGGCAGCGGCGACAGCCGGGCCCGTTCGGTGGCCGTGCACGGTGAGGACGACGCGGCCACGCGGGAGTACCGGATGGGCGACGACCTGCGCCGGGTGCACTGGAAGTCGACCGCCCGCACGGGCGAGCTGATGGTGCGCCGGGAGGAGCAGCCCTGGGAGAGCCGGGCGACCGTGGTGCTGGACACCCGGGCGTACGGCCACCGCGGCGAGGGCCCGACGGCCAGCTTCGAGTGGGCGGTCTCCGCCGCCGCGAGCATCGCCGTGCACCTGCGCCAGTCCGGCTACAAGCTGCGTCTCGTCACCGGCTCCGGCGCGGACGTGGACGCCTCCGAGGCGGCCGGCGACGGGCTGCTGCTCGACCAGCTCGCCGAGGTGCGCCTGGACCAGCGCGTCGAGGTGGGCGGGCTCGTGCAGCGGGTCCGGCAACGGTCCGACGGCGGGCTCATCATCGGCCTGTTCGGGTCGCTCAGCACCGCCGAGGCGGAACTGCTCGCCGGGCTGCGCGCCAACGGCGCGACCTGCGTCGGTTTCGTGATCAACAGCTCCACCTGGCTGAGCCTGCCGGAGAAGGCGCGGGCCGAGGCGGAGCGCACGCACGCGGCCGCCGCGCTGGCGCTGCTCCAGAGCGGGTGGCGCGTCATCGGCGTCGACCACGGCAGCCAGTTGCCGGGGCTGTGGCCGCAGGCGGCCCGGGGCTCGCAGGGGTTCGCGCTGCGCGCCGCGCTGGCCGAGACGGTGGCCGGAGGCATGCGGTGAGCCGGCGGGCGGGCCGGCGCGGAGGGCCGCAGGCATCGCGGAGCAACGGCATGAGGGGAGGGATGGCGTCATGACCGGCCGTCGGCACCTCGGCCTGGTGGCCGCCGGGGCGACCCTGCTCGCGGCGGCGCCGCTGTCGGCCATCTTCGAACGCTGGACCTGGCTCATCGACGCGGCCATCGCGGTCGCCGTGGTGGCCGGGGCGGCCGCGCTGGCCCGCGCGCTGCGGGCACCGCTCTGGGCGCAGGTGCTCGGCATGCTGGCCGGGCTGGCGCTCGCGCTGACCTGGCTCTTCCCCTCCGGCAGCGAGCTGCTCGCCATCGTCCCGACGCCGACCACGTTCGCGCACTTCGGCGAGCTGCTGGGCGGCTCGGTGCAGGACATGCGCTCGTACGGCGTGGAGGTGCCCGACACCGACCCGCTGCTGTTCATCACGACGCTCGGTGTCGGGTCGGTGGCCGTGGTCGTCGACCTGCTCGCCGTGGGCCTGCGCCGGCCGGCGCTCGCCGGCCTGCCGATGCTCGCCATCTACTCGGTCCCGGTCGCCGTCTACGTCGACAGCGTCCCGCCCGTGCCGTTCGTGATCGGTGCGGCCGGCTACCTGTGGCTGCTGGTCGCCGACAACGTCGACCGGGTCCGCCGGTTCGGCCGCCGGTTCACCGGCGACGGGCGCGACGTCGACGTGTGGGAGGCGTCTCCGCTGGCCGCCGCCGGCCGGCGGCTGGCGGTCCTCGGCGTGGCCGTGGCCGTGCTGCTGCCGCTCGTACCCGTCCCGGGTATGAACGGCAGTCTCCTCGACAACCTGGGTGGCGGCGGGGGCGGCGGCAACGGCAACGGACGGGCCGGCCAGGGCGGCAACCCCGGGCGGATCGACCTGTTCGCCGCGCTCAGCGGCCGGCTCAACGAGTCCGAGGTGGTCGACCTCGTCAAGGTCACCACGAACGAGCCCAGCCCTTTCTACCTGCGCTTCGGCGTGGCCGACGAGCTGCGGTCCGACGGCTTCCGGGTGACCAACCCGAGCGGGAAGCCGGTCCGTGACCTGCCCGACCCCGCGGAGCGGGTGGGCCCCGGCATCGAGCAACGCCGGTACCAGGCCACCGTCGAGACCAGCCGGGACCTCGCGATGCCGCTGCTGCCGTTCTACAGCGAGCCGGCGAACGTCGAGGACCTGAACGCGAACTGGTACTACGACAACGACCGGCAGATCGTCTTCTCCAACCGCGAGAACTCGCGCGGCAAGCGGTACTCATTCGAGTACGTCCGCTCGACGTACACGCCGGCGGCGCTGCGGAACTCCCGGAAACTGCCGGCCGACCACCCGCTGAAGCGTCGCCAGCAGACCGCGACCCCGCCGGTGCCCGAGGTGACCGAGCTGGTGACGCGGCTCATCCGCGGCAAGACCACCGAGTACGACAAGGTCCGCGCCATCTACGACTACTTCTCGGCGGACAACGGGTTCAGCTACCGGCTGAGCACCGAGACCGGCACCAGCGGGCAGGACATCGTCGACTTCCTCACCAACAAGGTCGGCTTCTGCCAGCAGTACGCGGCCGCCATGGCGTGGCTGGTCCGGGCGGCCAACATCCCGGCCCGGGTGGCGTTCGGCTTCACCAACGGCAGCAACCGCAACGGCGACACGTACACGCTCACCAACCGCAACCTGCACGCCTGGACGGAGGTCTACTTCGACGAGATCGGCTGGGTGCCCTTCGACGCCACCCCGGCGTACGGCGTGGCCGGCTCCACCCGTTCGGCCTGGGCGCCGGACACGGACGCGCCGGACCCGATCACCGAGAGCCCCGGCGGGGTGGACCCGCCGGTCGACCCGGACGCGTCCCCCGGCGCGGTGGGCTCGGACAAGGCCGACGAGGACACCGACACCGGTCTCTCCATCGGCTCGGACACCCCCACCGAGCAGGCTCCGGTCTGGCCCTGGTGGGCCGCCGGCGCGCTGGCCCTCCTGCTGCTGCTCGCCGTGCCGGCGCTGCGCCGCGTCGCGTTGCGCCGCCGCCGGGGCGGCCGGGCACCCGCCTCCGCCGCGGCCACCGTCGAGGACGTCGGCGTCGGCCCGGCGGGCGGCACCCGGATGGTCGTGGTGGGCGGGGACGCCGACCGCGCCCGGGCGGACGCGCACGCCGCCTGGGACGAGCTGCTCGACACGCTCGTGGACTACCGGGTGCGGATCGACCGGACGGAGACCCCGCGGGCGACGGCCGACCGCCTCGTGCAGGACGCGCTGAGCAGCCACGCCGAGGCGGTCACCGCGATGCGGCTGCTCGGCCGGGCCGAGGAACGGGCCCGGTACGCACGGGACCCGCTCACGGGCGAGCCGCTCGCCCCGGCGCTGCGGGCGGTCCGCGGCGCGCTGGCCGCGGACGCCGACCGGCGGACCCGCCTGCTCGCCGCCGTGCTGCCGCCGTCGGTGCTGCTGCGGTGGCGGATCGCCATGGCGGACACCTCGGCCCGTCTCGTGGCGGTCGTCGGGCAGGCCCGCCACCGGCTACTGCGGTGGAACCCCCGCCGCGTGATCGCCGGCCGAACGGCGCACTGACGCCACGGCGCGCGTGTGTCACCGGGGTGGCCCGAGAAAGGTCGCCCCGGTGACTCGGCGCCGGCTGACGACGAACGTGGGAACAGCCACGGCCCGCCGCGAACGGCGGTGGCCCGGCCCGCGTCGGCGGGACGGGTCGGTGTCCGCCCGGGGACGGGCGGGGCGGCGGCTCAGCGGCGGGCCGGCGTCAGCGGTGCCCCTCCGGGCGCTGGCGCCACCGGTCCTCCATGCGGTCGATGAACGACAGCCGTCGACCGGAGCGACCACGACCGCGGCGGCGGCTCGTCGTGCCGCCGACCACGTGGAGGTCGGGTGACTGGGCCCGGCGGTGCGACTGGACCGCCAAGGCGGCCGACGCCAGCATGACGACGAAACCCGCCACCGCCAGCGGTGGGGTATTGATCACCGCGCCATAGACCAGCAGGGCCAGGCCAGCGATGATGACGCCGGCAGCGACGAGCAGACGACGCCGCGCGTGGAAACGCGGATCGCTGGCGCGCACGGCCGAGGCGAATTTGGGGTCCTCGGCAAGCGACCGCTCGATCTGCTCGAACAGCCGCTGCTCGTGCTCCGAGAGCGGCACGGCACTCCTCCCCGGTCACGTTGGTCGGCCCGTTCGGGCCGACAGACCGTGGCAGCCAACCGGCTGCTTACCCGCCAGTCTACGAGGGGGGTCGCGCGTCGGAAAGCGGGACGACCTATGGCCGGGGTGGATTTTCGATTCGGTGCGGATCACGGTTGCCGAGCAGACTGGCCGGACCTATGACGGACCGCCCGAATCGGGCAGCAGCGGCGTCCGCGGCGGCTTCCGCCTCCCGCCAGCCCCGTTCCGGGGCACCGAGGGCGAGCTGGCGCGGCGTGTCGCCCGCGGCGGCGAGCCCCTCGGCCCGTACGCCGACCAGCCGGACCGGCTCGGCCGGCGCCAGCGCCGCGTAGAGCGCCCAGACCGTGTCGAACATCTCCCGGGCCGTGTCGGTGGGCACCGGCAGGGTGCGTGAGCGGGTGACCGTGCGGAAGTCGGCCAGCCGCACCTTCAGCGAGATCGTCCGACCCACCTGGCCGGCCCGGCGCAGCCGGGTGCCGACCTTGTCGGCCAGCCCGAGCAGGGCGCGGCGGATCTCCTCCGGCTCGGTCACGTCGACGTCGAAGGTGACCTCCGCCCCGATCGACTTCTCCACCTGCTCCGGGCTCACCGCCCGCGGGTCGCGCCCCCACGCCAGGTCGTGCAGGTGCGCGGCGGCGGCCTCGCCGAGCGCCTTGCGCAGCATCGCGTACGGCGCCTCGGCCAGGTCGCCGATGGTGGCCAGGCCGAGCCGGCGCAGCGTCTGCGCGGTGCGCTCCCCCACCCCCCACAGCGCGTCGACCGGCAGCGGGTGGAGGAAGTCGAGCACCCGGGCCGCCGGCACCACCAGCAGCCCGTCGGGCTTGGCCCGGGTCGAGCCGAGCTTGGCCACGAACTTGCTGGGCGCCACCCCCACCGAGCAGGTCAGGCCCTGCTCCCGCGCCACCCGGGCCCGGATCTGGCGGGCGATCGCGGCCGGTGACCCGAAGAGCCGGCGAGCGCCGGACACGTCGAGGAACGCCTCGTCGAGGGAGAGCGGCTCGACCAGCGGGGTGACGTCCCGGAAGATCTGCATCACCGCGCGGGAGGCGTCGCTGTAGGCGGTGAAGTCGGGCGGGAGGTAGACCGCGTGCGGGCAGAGCGCCCGCGCGCGCATCGTCGGCATGGCGCTGCGTACGCCGTAGCGGCGCGCCTCGTAGCTGGCCGAACTGACCACTCCGCGCGGGCCGAGGCCGCCCACCACGACGGGACGGCCCCGCAGCTCGGGCCGGCGCCGCACCTCCACCGAGGCGAAGAAGGCGTCCATGTCGACGTGCAGGACGGGGCAGCCGGAGTCGTCGGCGTCCGGCCCGAAGCGCGGATCACCGCCCCGGGGCAACGACTGGCTGCGGCCCATGTGCGCAGGCTAACGCCCGGGTACGACGGGGCGCCTCAGCCCCGCACCACCAGCAGCGGGATGGTCATCTCGGCGGCCGTGTCCGATCCGTGGTACGCCACGAGCCGCGACGCGAACGGGTTCTCCGACCGGGTGGCCAGCACCGCGTACGTGCCGTTGCAGGTCACCACCACGTCGCCGATGCGCGCCAGGTGCTCCTCGGGGACCGGGCCGAACCAGCCGGACGCGACCGCCTCCTCCCGCGTACGGACGCGGGCCGCGTCGCCGAGCACCGCCGACCAGGCGGCCACCACGTCGTCGACCGCCCCCGGCGTGACGTGCAGGTAGCGCACCCGGGGCTCGCCGGCGACGACCTCGATCCCGGCTCGGAGCCGCGGATCGGTGTCGAGGTCGAACCGGTGCGCCGCGGGCACGTCGAGCTGGCCGTGGTCGGCCGTGACGAGCAGCGCGCCGTCCGGCGGCAGGCCGTCGACGAGCCGGGCGAGCAACGCGTCCACCTCCGCCGCCGCGACCCGCCACGGCGCCGAGTCGACCCCGGTGAGGTGGCCGTGTCGGTCCAGGTCGGGGTGGTAGCCGGAGACCAGGGTGGGGCCGGTTCCGGCGGTCAGCGCGGCCAGCATCGTGGTGGCGAGCGCGTCGACCCCGGCCGCGCCCCGGTAGTCCCCGCCCCGGTTGGCGGCCACGGTCAGGCCGCTGCCACCGAACTCGGGGCGGCTCACCACGGTCACGGCCACCCCGGCCGCGCGGGCCCGCTCCAGCTGGGTCGGCACCGGCTGCCAGCGCATCGGATCCGGGTCGGCGGCCCACTCGATGTGGGTGAGCACCCGCTCCGTGCCGGGGACCCGCACCGTGAAGCCGAGCACACCGTGGGCGCCGGGCGCCGCACCGGTGCCGAGCGTCACCAGGCTCGTCGGGGTGGTCGAGGGGAAGCCGGAGGTCAGCGGCCGGCCCGCGGTGGCGGCGAGCCCGGCGAGCGTCGGCGCGTACGGGGCGGCCGTGGGGATCTGGTGCCAGCCGAGGCCGTCGACGAGCAGGACGGCGATGCGGCGTACGCCGGCCAGCCGCCCGCTCAGCCCGAGGCGGTCGGTCGCCCCGGGCACCCCGAGCACGGCGAGCGCGCTGGGCAGCACGTCGGCGAGGCTGCCGTCGCCGTACCGGGGCGTGACCCGGGCGAACGGGTCCCGCTCGGGCGGGATGCCGGCGTCGGGAGTGGCCGAACCCCGGGGGCGCGGCGTGGCGGCGTCCGTCATGCCGGCCGGCGGGCGAACAGGTGCAGCTGGGCGGCGAGGTCCCGGTAGGGCGGCCGGCCGGCCAGCGTCCGCTCCAACTCGACGAGGAGTCCCGGCTGGCCGTCGGCGACCGGGGCGGGCAGCAGGTCGGCGAGGACGCGTACGCCGTGGATCTCCTCGACCTCCAGCCCGGCGGCGCGCAGCAGCGCGGCGGCGCCGTCGGCGTCGTAGCGCCGGCGCAGCGTGTCGCGGGGGCCGGCGCTGCCGGCCGGGTCCGCCGCCAGGGTGGCCGCCACCTCCAGGTGGCCGGTCATCGCGCGGGCGAGCACGGCGGCGGCACGGCCGGCCACCAGCACGCTCGCCGCGCCGCCCGGCCGCAGCGCGGTGGCGAGCGCGGCCACCACCGGCGTCGGGTCGTCGACCACCTCGAGCACGGCGTGGCAGAGCACCAGGTCGGCGCTGGCCGGTTCGACGAGGCCGGCGAGGGCGTCGCCGTCGCCCTGGAGGGCGACCACCCGGTCGGCGACGCCGGCCTCGGCGGCGCGGCGGGTCAGCGCGGCGAGGGCGTCCGGGCTGGCGTCGACCACGGTCACCCGGTGCCCGGCCCGGGCCAGCGGCACGGCGAAGCCGCCGGTGCCGCCGCCCACGTCGAGCACGGTGAGTTCGGCGTCACCCCGCCGGTCCAGCTCGGCACGCAGCACCGACCAGATCACGGCGGTACGGGGGGTCAGCGGCGGCCCGGCGAACGGGCCTCGGGGGGTCTCCTCCACCCGGTCGAGCCTAGTCACGCCGTGCGGTGCCGGCAGTGGGCCCTCCGCCGCCGGAACGGTCGGCGCGCGCCCGCCCGCTCAGCCCTTGCGGCCGCCGGTGGCGATGCCCTCGATGAAGTGCCGCTGGGCGAGGAAGAACAGGATGATCATGGGTACGGTGGAGATGACGCTGCCGGCCAGCACCACCTCCCACTGCTGCTCGCCGCCGTAGCCGAACCGGTCGAGCACCACCTTGAGCCCCCGCGGCAGCGTGTAGAGGTGCTCGTCGCGCAGGTAGATGAGCGGCTTGAGCAGGTCGGTCCAGCTCGCCTTGAACTCGAAGACGAACGCCACGAGCAGGGCCGGGCGGATCAGCGGGAAGGCGAGCTTCCAGAACAGCTGCGGGTAGCTGGCCCCGTCCATCCGGGCCGCCTCGAAGTACTCGCGGGGCAGCGACAGCAGGAACTGCCGCAGCAGGAAGATGTAGAACGCCGAGCCGAACAGGTTGCCCGCCCAGAGCGGCACCTGGGTGTCGGTCAGCCGCAGCTCCGACCAGATCAGGTACGTCGGGATCATGGTGACCGCGAACGGCAGCATCATGGTGGCGAGCACCAGCCCGAAGAGCAGGTTCCGCCCGGGGAACCGGAAGTACGCGAAGCCGAACGCCACCCAGGCGCTGGAGAGGGTGACGGCCGCCGCGGCGGCCACCCCGACGACCAGGCTGTTGAGCAGCCACGTGACCAGGGGCACCGCCCGCCACGCCTCGGCGTAGTTCTCCGGCGCGAAGGGGACCGGCAGGAAGCCGGGGGCGAAGACGTACTCGCGGGGGCGCAGCGAGGCGCTGATCAGCCACACGAACGGCAGCATGAAGATCACCGCCGCGCCGACCAGTGCGGCCACGAAGAGCACCCGCTGCCACAGCGGCCGGCGCGCCTCCCGCTCCGCCGGCCGGCGGAGCGCCGCGCCGGCCGGCTCGACGCCGGCCGGTGCGACGACGCTCCGCTCGACCGCGGCGGTCACGACTCGGCCCCCGCCGCCGGGTCGCGCTCCACCCGGGAGCGCCGGGCGTTGGCGACCGGGCCGTCGGTCACCTCGTACTCGCGGGGCTCGGTGTGGTGCTCCGGCGCCCAGCCGGCCCCGAGCCGGATCCGCCGCGCGTTGGCCACGCCGTTGTGACCGTTCATCCCCGTCACTGGTCTTCTCCTTCGTAGTACACGAACCGTTTGCTGAGCTTCACCTGCACCAGCGTTATTCCCATGATGATCAGGAAGAGCAGCCAGGCCATCGCCGAGGCGTAGCCCATGTGCAGGAACTGGAACGCCTCCTGGAACAGGTGGATGACGTAGAAGGTCGCGGCGTCGCTGTTGAAGCTGGTCTGGGTCTGCCGGTTGCCGAAGTACATGGTGTAGACCTCGGTGAACATCTGCAGCGACGCGATCGTGTTGACGACCAGCGTGAAGAACAGCGCTCCCGAGATCATCGGCAACGTCACGTGCCGGAACCTGGCCCAGGCGCCCGCGCCGTCGATGCTCGCCGCCTCGTACAGGTCGCGAGGCACGTTCTGGAGTGCCGCCAGGTAGATGATCACCGTGGAGCCGAGGCTCCAGAGGCTCATCAGCACGATGCCGGGCATCACCCAGTCCGGGTCGGTGGTCCAGCTCGGGCCGTCGATCCCGACCAGCGCGAGGCCCCGGTTGATGAGGCCGTCCTGGGTGTTGAGCAGGAGCAGGAAGAGGATGCCGACGGCCACCGCCGGGGTCATGACCGGTAGGTAGAAGACGGTCCGGAAGAACCCCTGCAACCGGCCCACCCGCTTGAGCAGCAGCGCCAGGCCGAGCGAGATCAGCATCACCAGCGGTACGTGCAGCGCCGTGTAGTACACCGTGTTGCCGAGGCTGCGGGCGACCTGCGGGTCGGCCATCAGCTCCCGGTAGTTGTCCAGCCCGGTGTACTCCGGCGGGTTGATCACGTCGTACTCGGTGAGGCTCAGCCACGCGCTCGCGATCATCGGGCCGGCCTGGAACGCCAGGAACCCGACGATCCACGGCGCCAGGAACAGCCAGGCCCAGCGGGCCTCGCGCCGGGCCAGCGGCGTACGACGCCGCCGGCCCGGGACGGCGGCGCCCGGCGCGGGAGGGCTGACGGTGGTGGTGGCCATCAGCGGCCTACTTCGCGGCCTTGTCCAGCGCGGCGGTCGCCTCCCGCTGGGCGCGCGCCAGGGCCGGCGCCGGCTGCTCCTGGCCGGCGAGCACCCGGTTCACGGCGTCGTACCAGGCCTTGTCGAACTCCGCGCCGGCCGGCGACGCCGGCATGGCGAACGCCACGTCCTGCGCGGCGCGGATGGTCGCCACGGCGTCGTCGAACCGCTTGTTGCCGGTCGGCTGGTACAGCTCGTCGAAGATCTTCTTGTCGGCGTTCAGGTTGCCCGTCCACACCCCCGTGAAGGGCTGGCCGGCGGCCTTGCGGGCGTCGGCGCGCGCCTTCGCGGCCGCGAACCAGGTGTCGGTGGCCGTCATCTGCTTCACGAAGGCGCAGGCGGCGTCCGGGTTCTTGGCGCCCTTGGTGATGACCCAGGCCTGCCCGGAGGACATGGTCAGCGGCTTGCCCTGCCGGTCGACGAACGGCTTGACCACCAGCTCCGCCTTCGGGCTGTTCTTGGCCGCCTGGTTGAGGAACCACTCCTCCATGGGCCAGGCGACGATCTGGTTCTTCACCAGAGGGTTCTGCGCGCCGAAGAAGTCGAAGGTGTCGCGGAACGACTTGAACCGGCCGAACCCGCCCTGGTCCTGGATCAGCCTGAGGCCGGTGGTCAGCGCCTCGACGACCCGCGGGTCGTCGAGCTTCGCCGTCCGCCCGTCCGGACTGATCATGTCCACGCCGTTGGCCTTGGCCCACATCGGAAGGAACTCGGGGATCTTCGGGTCGATTCCGATCCGGGTGAGCTTCCCGCCGGAGACCTTGGCGAGCTTCGCGTTGAGCGCCGGCAGCCCGGCCCAGTCGGCGAGGTCGACGTCGTCGGCGGTCATCCCGGCCTGCTTCAGCAGCGCCTCGTTGAGGTAGAGCACGCGCACCTGGGAGAACTCGGGGATCCCGTAGACCGTGCCGTCCAGGGTGACCTGGTCCCGGGCGGCCTGCCGGTACTGCCCCATGTCGATGCCCTGCTCGTCGACGCAGTCGGTGAGCGGCTGGATGGAACCCCGCGTGGCGTACGTGCCGATGAGCTTGCGGTCCATGTAGACCAGGTCCGGCGGGTTGCCGGCGGCCACCGCGGACAGGAACTGCTGCTCGTCGAAGGCGCCCTCGGTGATCTTCAGCTCCACGTCGGGGTGGTCCCGCTTGAAGGCGTCCACCCGGGTCGTGGCGATCTCGTCGGAGAGGCCGAAGCCCATCGTGGTGAGCGTCCCCCTGGTGGCGGTGCCACCGGCTTCGTCGTCGCCGCCGCCGACTCCCCCGCAGCCGCTGACGGCCAGGGCGAGCACCCCGGCGAGCGCGGTCGCCCGCAGTTTCCGTGACATGGCATCCTCCCGAGATCGCGCGTGCCACCCTGCCCGCGCGGACCAGCACTTCTCCGGTTCCCCGGAATTTCAAACCCCGCCCCCGGGAGACCGGGCCGGAGAGGCGGTGTGGCGGGGCTCTCATCGGACACGGGAGGCTGCCGCACCCGCCGGCGGCGTCGTCAGGCTCGACGGGTGACCCTGCTGCTCGCCGCGTTCGGCATCGTGCTGCTCGGCGCCGTCGCCCAGGCGGTCAGCGGCTTCGGCTTCGCGCTGGTGACCGTCCCGTTGCTGGCCGCGCTCATCGACCCGCGGGGCGCCGTGGTGGTCTCCGCGCTGACCGGCTTCGGACTCACCGTGGTCGCCGCCGTCCGGGAACGCGCGTACGCCCGCTGGCCGGTGGCGGCGGCGCTGGCCGGGACCGCGCTGCTCGGCCTGCCGATCGGTCTGCTGGTGCTCGCCCGGGCGCCGGAGCGGGCGCTCAACGCGACGATCGCCGTGGTGGTGCTCGGCTGCGTCGCCCTGGTCTGGTCCGGCGCGCGGATCCGCACCGGCCGCGTCGGGCTCGGCGCCGTCGGCGTGCTCGTCGGGGTGCTGACCGCCGCCACCGGCACGAACGGGCCGCCGCTGGTCGCCGCGTTCCACTCGCTCGGGTACGACCCGCGCACCTTCCGGGCCACCCACGCCGCGACGTTCGCCGGCACAGGCGTCATGGGGCTGGTCGGGTTCGCGGCGACCGGCCAGGTGCACGTCGACACGGTGCGGACCGCCCTGGTCGCGCTGCCGGCCGTACCCCTGGGCTGGTGGCTGGGCAACCGGCTGTTCCACCGCGTCGACCCGGCCGTGTTCCGGCGGATCGTGCTGGTCGGGCTGCTCGGCAGCGCCGGCACGGCGCTCGCCGGCCTGGCGAGCTGAGCCGGCCGGACCGGGGTGCGCCCGGCGGCGCGGGGGTCGCTCGGCCGCGCGGGCCGGGGCGGGGTAGCCCGGCGGCGCGGGGTGCGGCCGGGGCGGGTAGCCGGCGGCGCGCGGGATGCGCCCGCGATGCGCCCGGGCGGCGCGGACCGGGTCAGCGGAAGTCGCGGGAGGCCGGGCTGACCGGCGGCTCGATCGCGTCGAGCCGGTCGGCCACCAGGGTGACCACCCCCTCGTGCCGTTGCAGCCGGCCCCGGACCACCAGCCCGGCGCTCGTGCGGGCCACCTGCTGGTAGCGCTGCCACAGCCCCGGTGAGCAGGTCACGTTGAGCATGCCGGTCTCGTCCTCCAGGTTGAGGAACGTGACCCCGCCGGCGGTCGCCGGCCGCTGCCGGTGGGTGACGATGCCGCCGACCCGGATCCGCTGGCCGGGCTCCACCCGGCCGAGCCGGGCGATCGGCACGGCGCCCAGTTCGTCGAGGCGGGGCCGGATGAACCGGGCCGGATGGCTCTCCGGCGACAGCCCGGTGGCCCAGACGTCGGCCACCAGCCGGTCGACCGCCTCCATGCCGGGCAGGGTCGGGGCGCTCGCGCCGGTCACCGTGCCGGGCAGCCGGCCCGGCCGGTCCTGCGCCGCCGCGCCGGCGGCCCAGAGGGCCTGCCGCCGGGTCAGCCCGAAGCAGGCGAACGCGTCCGCGGTGGCCAACGCCTCCAGCTGCGCGGCCGTGAGGCCGACCCGCCGGGCCAGGTCCGGCATGTCCCGGTACGGCCCGTTGGCCGTCCGCTCGGCCTCGATGCGCTCGGCCACCTCGTCGCCGAGGGTACGCACGCTGGACAGCCCGAGCCGGACGGCCGGGCCGCCCAGCCCCCAGGCGTGCGGCGGCTCCCCCGGCACGCTGCCCCAGCGGGTGTCCGGGGTGGACTCCAGCACCGCCAGGGCGCCGCTGGCGTTGACGTCCGGCCGGCGTACCTCCACCCCGTGCCGGCGGGCGTCGTCGACCAGGGTCTGCGGCGAGTAGAAGCCCATCGGCTGGGCGTTGAGCAGCGCGGCGAGGAACGGCCCCGGGTGGTAGCGCTTGAGCCACGAGCTGGCGTAGACCAGGTAGGCGAAGCTCATGGCGTGGCTCTCGGGGAAGCCGTAGCTGGCGAACGCGGTGAGCTTGCGGTAGACGTCGTCGGCCAGCTCGCCGGTGATGCCCCGCTCGGCCATGCCGGCGTAGAGCCGGTCGGCGATGCGGGCCATCCGCTCGACCGAGCGCTTGGCGCCCATCGCCCGGCGCAGCTGGTCGGCCTCGGCCGCGTCGAAGCCGGCCAGGTCGATGGCGAGCTGCATGAGCTGCTCCTGGAACAGCGGCACGCCGAGGGTCTTCTCCAGCGCGTTGCGCATCAGCGGGTGCGGGTAGGTCACCGGTTCCTGGCCGTTGCGGCGCCGGATGTACGGATGCACCGAGCCGCCCTGGATCGGGCCGGGCCGGATCAGCGCCACCTCGACCACCAGGTCGTAGAACTCGCGGGGCTTGAGCCGGGGCAGGGTGGCCATCTGCGCCCGGCTCTCCACCTGGAACACCCCGACCGAGTCGGCCCGGCAGAGCATGTCGTAGACCTCCGGGTCGTCCAGCGTCATGTCGCCGAGGTCCAGGCTCATCCCGATCATGTCGTAGCCGTAGTGCAGCGCGGAGAGCATGCCGAGGCCGAGCAGGTCGAACTTGACCAGGCCGACGGCGGCGCAGTCGTCCTTGTCCCACTGGAGCACGCTGCGGCCGGGCATCCGGCCCCACTCCACCGGGCAGACCTCGATCACCGGCCGGTCGCAGATCACCATCCCGCCGGAGTGGATGCCCAGGTGCCGGGGGAACGTCTGCAGCTCGTTGGCGTACTCGACGACCTGCTCGGGGATGTCCTCGACGTCGACCGTCGCGACCGCGCCCCACCGGTCGATCTGCTTGCTCCAGGCGTCCTGCTGCCCGGGCGAGTAGCCGAACGCCTTGGCCACGTCCCGCACCGCCGAGCGCGGCCGGTACGAGATGACGTTGGCCACCTGCGCGGTGTGTTCCCGGCCGTAGCGGGCGTAGACGTGCTGGATCACCTCCTCCCGGCGGTCGGACTCGATGTCCACGTCGATGTCGGGCGGGCCGTCCCGCTCCGGCGCGAGGAACCGCTCGAAGAGCAGCCGGTGCCGCACCGCGTCGACGTTCGTGATGCGCAGCGCGTAGCAGACCGCCGAGTTCGCCGCCGAACCCCGGCCCTGGCAGTAGATGTCCTGCTCACGGCAGAACGTGACGATGTCGTAGACCACCAGGAAGTAGCCCGGGAAGCCCAACGTCTCGATCATGTCGAGCTCGTGGTCGAGCTGCGCGTACGCCGTCGGGTGCGCCTCCGGGGGGCCGTAGCGTTCCCGCGCCCCGTCGTAGGTCAGCTTCCGCAGCCAGCTCATCTCGGTGTGCCCGGGCGGCACCGGGTACGCCGGCAGCTGCGGCGCGACGAGCTGGAGGTCGAAGGCGAGCTCGGCGCCGAACTCGGCGGCCCGGGCCACCGCGCCCGGGTACGCGGCGAACCGGGCGGCCATCTCCTCCCCGCTGCGCAGGTGGGCCGTGGCGGCGGCGGGCAGCCACCCGTCGATCTCGTCCAGGCTGCGCCGGGCCCGGACGGCCGCGACCGTGGTGGCGAGCCGGCGCCGCCCCGGCGTCGCGTAGTGCACGTTGTTGGTGGCCACCGTGGGCAGGCCGGCGGCGGCCGCCAGGTCGGCGAGCGCGTCGTTGCGGTCGGCGTCGACCGGGTGCCCGTGGTCGGTGAGCTCCACGGCGACCGTCTCCGCGCCGAACAGCGCGGTCAACCGGTCCAGCTCGCGGGCCGCCGCGTCGACCCCCTCGGTGAGCAGGGCCGCCGGCACGTGCCCCTTGCGGCAGCCGGTGAGCACCAGCACGTGGTCACGCAGTTGCTCGGCGACCTCCTCCAACTCGCCGTAGACCGGGCGGCCCTTCTCCCCGCCCCGCAGTTGGGCCCGGGAGATGGTCGAGGCGAGCCGGGCGTACCCCTCGTGGCCGTGGGCCAGCACCAGCAGGTGCCGCCCGAGCGGATCCGGCTCGCCGTTCTGCGGGCCGGGCAGCCCGAGGGACAGCTCGGCGCCGAAGATGGTGGGCAGGTGCAGCGCCCGGGCCGCCTCGGCGAAGCGCACCACGCCGTAGAAGCCGTCGTGGTCGGTGACGGCGAGCGCCGTGAGCCCCAGCCGGGCCGCCTCCTCGGCCAGCTCCTCGGGATGGCTGGCCCCGTCGAGGAAGCTGAAGTTGGTGTGCGCGTGCAGCTCCGCGTACGGGACCGCACCCTCGGTACGCGCCATCGCGGGCGGCTGGTACTGCTCCCGCTTGCGGCTCCAGGCGGGGCTGTCCCCGCCGTCGGCGTCCACCGCGAGCGGGTCGACCACGTGCAGGTGCCGCTCGTCGCGGGAGCGCCCCCGCCCGGACGCGCCGCCGGCGGGCCGGCCGGACAGCACCCGCTCCAGCTCCGACCAGGGCATCTTCGGGTTGTGGAAGCTCATCCGGCCGTCCACCACCCGGGTGCCGCCCACTCAGTCATAGATCGCCTCCACCAGCCACTGCCCGGCCTCCACGGCGAGCAGCAGGGCGCTGCCGTCGGCGAGGCCGACCTGGAACCGGGCACGACGGCGGGCCTCCGCCGGCGCCCACCAGCGTTCGTCGACCGGCCACGGGCCGGCCCACCCGGTGATCTCCATCGGTTGGGCGGCGCCGACCGTCAACCGGACGGGGGCGGCGCTCAGCCGCAACCGCGCGCTGACCACCACGGGTTCGCCGTCGGCGTCGTGCACGGTCGCGGCGAGCGGGGTGGGCAGCACCACGGCCGGCGCGGGTGGCGGCAGCCGGCCGGGCCACGGTGGCTCCCCCGGCCGCGCCGGCTCGCCGGGGCGTGGCGGCTCGCCGGGGCGGGCCGGCAGCCGCTCGTCCCCCCACGGCACCAGGCGCACCTCGTCGGCCGGCGAGCGCCCGCCGCCGAGCACCGCGGTGAGCACCGCCTCCGGGCCGAGGATGCCCTGCACCCGGCTCAACGCCCGGTGAGCCCGCTCCCGTTCCTCGCCGGTCTCCCCCCACAGGCCCGGTTGCAGGCCGGCCTGGGCGATCACCCCGTCGGGGATGAGCCGCAGCCGGATGATCCCCGCGGTGGGGCGGGACCGGCCCACCCCACCGCGCCCGCTGCTCCCGGTCAGCCAGCCGTCGAGCTGCCAGCGGACCCGGTCGGCGATGGCCGCCGCGGTGAGCAGGCCGTCGTGCCGCCACACCCGGTGCAGCTCCTGGCCGTGCGCGGTGACCGCCTCGATGCCGAGCCGGGTGCAGGCCAGCCCGTGCCCCGCGAGCCGGTCGTGCAGCTGCTCGGCCAGCGCCCGGGCGGCGAACGCCGCCGCGTCGACCCGGTCGACCGGCTCGTCGTACTCGGCGGTCACCGTCAGGTCGGCCGGAGGCTGGCGGACGGCGAGCGGGCGGTGGTCCCGCCCGGCGGCCAGCCGGTGGGCCAGCGCGCCGTCGAACCCGAACCGGGCCAGCACGTCGCCGGCGGGCAGCGCCGCGAAGTCACCGAGGGTGCGTACGCCGAGCCGGCGCAGCAGGTCGGCCAGGGCCGGGCGGCCCAGCGCCTCGACCGGCAGCCCGGCGAGGAACGCCGGGGTCCCGCCCGGCGGGACGATCCGGCCGGCGCGGGCGGCCAGCCCGGCGGCGAAGACCCCGTCGGCGATGCCGACCTGGCTCTCCACCGCGCAGGTCTGGGCGACGTGTTCGATGATCCGCTCGGCGGCCGCCTCCTCCCCGCCGAGGTAGCGGCTCGGACCCCGGGCGGCCAGCGCGCAGGCGCCGGGGCGGACCACCTCCACGCCGGCGACCAGGTCCTCCACGGCGGCGACCACCGGCTCGAACGCCCGGGCGTCGCGCCCCGGGTCGTACTCGACGACGGTCAGCTGGGGGCAGCGCCCCTGCGCCTCCCGTTTGCGCAGGCCCCGCCGCACCCCCTCGGCGCGGGCCCGCTCGGAGCAGGCCACCACGCGGTTGGCGTGCAGGACGGCGACCGGGCCGGTGGCGGGCACCCCGTCGACGATCTCGGCGGCGATGACCGGCCAGTCCGGGCACCAGAGCAGCAGGGTGCGTACCGGCGCCGTCATGCCCGACCGACCAGGGTGAGCGCGCCACGGCGGGAGACCCCGGCGACGGTGCGGCCGGGCGAGGCCACCGGGTGGAGCCGACCCGCGGCGGGACGGCCGGCGCCCGGTGCCACGGTGCGGGGGATCACCCGGGTCAGCTCGTCGCCGGGCAACCAGACCTTGATCTCCTTGGGGCGGGCGGCCGCCCCGCGCCCCCGCGCCGAGACGGTGACCTCCCGGCGGCGCAGCCGGCCCCGGCCCGGCCCGAGGCCCTCCCACACCCCGCGGACCACCTGCAGCGTCACGTCCGCGCCCTCCCACCGGCCGTACGGGACGAGCACGCTGCCGCGCTGGCGGGCCCGGGCGGCGAGCCGGTTGGCCACCGAGGCGGAGACCGTGGCGGGCACCGCGGTGACCACCACGTCCACGCCGTCGATCAGCGCGGCGATGACGGTGGCCCACTCGGGCCCGGGGTGCGGCACCAGGGCGAGCCGGTCCAGGGCGATTCCCAGCTCGGCGGCGGCGCCCGCCCCGAACGTGGGCACCCCCACCACGGCGCACCACGAGCCGGCCCGGGACGCCTCGGCGAGCAGCGCCAGCACCAGCGAGGTGCCGCCGCTGCGCCGCGGCTGGCCGGTGGCGACGGCGATCGTGCTGCCACGACGCAGGCCCCGGTTGGGCAGCAGCCCGGTCAGCTCGGGGGCCACCGGTAGCACGCGGTGGCCGCCCGCCGGGTCCGGCGCGCTCGCCGGACGGACCAGACCGGCCAGTGCGGCGGAACCGACCACCATGCGGCCCGCCATCGGACCAACCCCCCGTCGTTGCTGCTGGATCAGGTGTTGCTGCCGGCTGCCGGCTGCCGGTCGCCGGCTGCCGGCTGCCGGCTGCCGGCTCGGGTCACGTCCGGGATGAGCGGCGGGTCGCCTCCCCTCCCTTCCGCGGCCTCGTGGTCGACGGCCGGTGCCCGGCCGCCCGGCTCCCCCCGCCGGACGGTCGGCCACCACGCCCGGCCGGACGCGCCAAGGCACCCGGCCTCCGGCCCGCACCGGGCGGGCGAATGCTCCCGGCCGGCACGGGCCGGCGGGCGCGGTGGTCGGTGGATCAGGCGGCGAGGCCGTCGAGGGACGGCTGGCGGGCCACGCCGAGCGCGGTCTCCACCACCGAGACGAACTCCCCGGCCGCGCGGAGCAGGTCGTCGGCCTCCCGGGCGCTGACCACCCGGGGTATGCCGGCCTCGGCGGCGGCCCGCTTGCCGGCCCCGGCCGCGAAGTAGCGGGCCCACTCGTCGAGCTCGGGAGCGACGGTCGAGAGCAGGACCCAGACGCTGGTGATCCGGTTGCGGCGGGTGGGCGCGGGTCGGGCGCGGGCGGCGAGCAGGGCCGCGGCCGCGCGCAGCGCGGCCAGGTGGGCGGCCGCGTAGCGGAGGCCGTCTGGACGGGTCTGGCCGGCCTCGGCCAGACCCTGCCGGGCCACCGCGAGAAGCTGGGCGGGGGTGCGGTGCGGCAGCACGTGCGCCGGCACCGTCGGTGGCTGAGCCGGGTTGGTCGGCATCGGACTGTCTCCTCCACTGGCCGAGGCGGCGGCCGGCGGGACGTGCCGCCGGCGGACTCCGGGTCGTGTGGTGCGGAGGAAGACGCACCGGTTGTGGGGCCGGCCGGGTGTGGACGCTTCCCCACACCACACCCGGCCGGCGCACCGGCGGGTTCGTCGCCCGCCGCCCGGGGGTCGTGGGCGGCGGGCGACGCTCCTGCCTGACGGGACCGGGCTCGCGACTGCCCGGAACCCAGGTGCGGCCCGCGGTGCCGCACCGCCCGGAGCAGTGCCGCGAAACACCGCTTCCGGGAAGGTTGGAACGAACGTTCGAGGCAATCGAACACTCGTTCTAACTACTGCTGACAGTACACCTTCCCTCCGACGAAAATGCAACGTGTGGCGCGCCGGCACCTGCCGACGCGGGCGGCCCGCGGCGGGACACGGTGGCCGGGACACGGCGTGGCCGGGCGGACCGGCGCGGAAGCCACCGGGAAGAATGACCCCATGCAGCCACACCCGAACGTTCAGGCGGTGCAGGACGCGTTGGCCGGCGCCGACGCCCGGGACGCCTCCGGGACCCCCAGCGCCGTCCGCCTGCTGCCCGACGCGGTGCACACCGCGGCCGCCGCGGCCGAGGCCCTCGGCGTCGAGGTCGGTCAGATCGCCAACTCGCTCGTCTTCGAGGCCGACGGCGAGCCGCTGCTCGTGCTCACCTCCGGCGCGCACCGGGTGGACACCGCCGGCCTGGCCGCGTCGATCGGGGTCACCCGACTGCGCCGGGCCACCCCGGAGTTCGTCAAGCAGCACACCGGTCAGGTGATCGGCGGCGTCGCCCCGGTGGGCCACCCCAAGCCGCTGCGCACCCTCGTGGACACGGCGCTCGCCGCGTACCCGGAGATCTGGGCGGCCGGCGGCGTGCCCCGGGCGGTCTTCCCGACCACGTACACCGAGTTGCTCCGGGTCACCGGCGGCACCCCGACCGAGGTGGCGTGAGCGAGCGCAGCGAGCGAACCGTCGGGCACAGCGCGCACGAGCCTCACGACGGCGCCGACCGGAGGGAGGCGACGGCGTGAGCGAGCGCAGCGAGCGAACCGTCGGGCACAGCACGCACGTTCCCGACCTGGTCACGCTGCACGTGTGGCGCACCGCCCCTGCCGCGCTGCCGCGGGCGTTGACCCGGATGGCGCGCGATCCGCGCCGGCTGCGCGCCACCCCGGGCGTACGGTTCGGCAAGCTGCTCGGCACCGGGTCGGGCACCGACTTCGGGCCGGGCAGCGTCGACCCGACGCGGTGGGCGGCGCTGGCCGTCTGGGACTCCCCCGCCGCGGCGGCCGGCTTCGACCGCAGCCCGGTCGGCCGGGCCTGGGCCCGGATCGCCCGCGCCGCCGTCCGGGTCGACCTGCGCCCGCTGACCAGCCGGGGCGAGTGGTCCCGCCGCCGCCCGTTCGGCGAGCCGTCCGGCGGCGACGTCGACGGTCCGGTGCTCGCGCTGACCCGCGCCCGGCTGCGGGCGCGGCGGGCGGTCACCTTCTGGCGGGCGGTGCCGCCGGTGGCCGCCGCCCTGCGCACCGCGCCCGGGCTGCTGGCCCGGTTCGGCATCGGTGAGGCCCCGCTGGGCTGGCAGGGCACGGTCAGCGTGTGGCGCCGCCCGGCGGACCTGGTGGCGTTCGCGTACCGTCACCCGGAGCACCGTGCGGCGATCACGCGCACCCCCACCGAGGGGTGGTACGCGGAGGAGCTGTTCGCGCGGTTCGAGGTACGCGACGTGATCGGTGACCGCACGGTCCTGGGCTGGGCCGCGACCGACGACGTGGACACGAGAGGTGGGTGGGCATGAGGTTGGTGCGGTGGACCCCGGACGATCTCGTCCGACGGCTGGACGACGTGGTGGCCGTCTACGGCGAGGCGATGGGCTACCGCACCGACCTGCTGGAGGCCCGGCGCGGCTACATCGCCACCCACGTACGCCGGCCCGGCTTCCGTGCCGTGGCCAGCCTGACCACCGAGGGGCACCTCGCCGGGTTCGGCTACGGCTACCTCGGCGCGCCCGGGCAGTGGTGGCACGACCAGGTGCTGCGGGCACTGGACCCGGCGGCCCGGCAGCGCTGGCTCACCGACTGCTTCGAGGTGGTCGAGCTGCACGTCCGGCCGGCCGCGCAGGGGCACGGCCTGGGCGCCGGGCAGCTGCGCGCGCTGCTCACCATGGCGGAGGGGGCCACGACCCTGCTGTCCACCCCGGAGGCCGACGAGCGGACGTCCCGCGCGTGGCGGCTCTACCGCCGGTTCGGCTTCGTGGACATCCTGCGTGACTTCCACTTCCCCGGCGACGAGCGGCCGTTCGGTGTGCTGGGCCGGGACCTGCCGCTCGAGCCACCCGCGACATGATCCGGCGGCGGCTGCCCTGGGCGCTGCTGGCCGTCCTGGTGCTCGCCCAGATCTGCTACCCGCTGACCGCCGGGACGGCGCGGGCCCGGCTGACCGTGGCCACCGTCGTCCTCGGCTACCTGCTCTCGGTCGGCCACGCCCTGCTCAGCCGGGGACCGCGGACGGCGGCGGCGCTGGTCGCGGTGGCCACCGGCGGCGGGTTCGCCGTCGAGGCCGTCGGGGTGGCCACCGGGGTGCCGTTCGGCAGCTACGACTACTCCGGCGAGCTGGGGCCGCGGCTGGCCGGCGTACCGCTGGTCATCCCGCTGGCCTGGACCTGGATGGCCTGGCCGGCGTGGCTGGCGGCGGTGCGGCTGACCACGCCGCGCGGCGCGCCCACCGACCGCGCGACGGCCGCCGCCGGTCCGCCGGACCGGGGCACCGGCCGGCTCGCGGTCCGCCGGGTCGCGCTGGCCACGGTGGGGCTGGCCACCTGGGACCTGTTCCTCGACCCGCAGATGGTGGCCGAGGGCTACTGGCGCTGGCGCGACGCCACGCCGGCCCTGCCCGGCCTGCCCGGCGTGCCGGTCAGCAACTACCTGGGGTGGCTGCTCTTCGCGGTGCTGCTGATGGTCGCGCTGCGTCCGCTGGCCGGGCCGGCGGCGGCCACCGCCGGCGCCGACGCGCCGATGGTCGCGCTCTACCTGTGGACGTACGCCTCCAGCGTGCTGGCCCACGCGGTCTTCCTGGACCTGCCCGCCTCGGCGCTCTGGGGCGCGGCCGGCATGGGGCTGACGGCCGTGCCGCTGGCGGTGACGCTGCTGCGCGCCCCGCGACGCCCCGACGGCCGGCCGCGGCCGCGTTCCCGCGAGATCGACGCGGTCGCATGACCGCCCTGGCCGTGCTCGCCGTCGCCGTGGCCGTGCTGACCGGCCACACCCTCGTCAACGCGACCCGCTGGCTGCGCCGCCCGGCCGTACCGCGCGCCGACGTCACCGAGCCGGTGGCCGTGCTGCTCCCGCTGCGCGACGAGGCCACGCGGGTGGGCCCCTGCCTGCGGGCGCTGCTCGGCCAGCGGGGCGTGCCGGGGCTGCGGATCGTGGTGCTCGACGACGGCTCCACCGACGGCACCGTCGAGGTGGTGCGCGAGATCGCCGGCGACGACCCCCGGGTCACCCTGCTCACCGGTGCGCCACCGCCGCCGGGCTGGCTGGGCAAGCCGTACGCCTGCTGGCAGCTGGCCACCCGCGCCGACCCGGCGGCCACGGCGCTGGTCTTCGTCGACGCCGACGTGGTGCTCGCCCCGGACGCCGTGGCCGCGGCGGTGGCCGAGCTGCGCGCGGCGGGCGTGACGCTGCTGTCGCCGTACCCCCGGATCGTGGCCGCGACGGTGGCCGACCGGCTGATCCAGCCGCTGCTGCAGTGGTTGTGGCTGACCTTCCTGCCCCTGCGGGCGATGGAGCGCTCCCGCCGGCCGTCGCTGGCCGCGGCCGGCGGACAGTTCCTCGTCGTGGACCGGGCCGGCTACCTGCGGGCGGGCGGGCACGCCTCGGTCGCCGACCGGATCCTGGAGGACATCGAGCTGGCCCGGGCGGTCAAGCGGGCCGGCGGCCGGATCTCACTCGTGGACGGCTCGCGGTTGGCGACCTGCCGGATGTACGCGGACTGGCCGCAGCTGCGCGACGGCTACACGAAGTCGCTCTGGGCCACCTTCGGGAACCCGGCCGCCGCGGCCGCCGTGCTGACCCTGCTGCTCCTGCTCTACGCGGCGCCGCCGCTGCTGGCGGTGGCCGCGCTCGCCGCCGGGGCGGTCCCCGCGGCGCTGGTGGCAGTGGTCGCGTACCTGCTCGGCGCGGCCGGACGGGTCGTCACCGCGCGCGCCACCGGCGGCCGATGGTGGCCCGACGCGCTGACACACCCCGTGTCGGTCGTGGTCCTCGGTTGGCTGACCCTGCGGTCGTACCATCTGCGGAAGCGGCGGCGGCTGTCCTGGCGGGGCCGCCCGGTCAGCTAGCTAGGAGGCGCGGATGGCGCGGGTCGTGGTCGTCGGCGCCGGGGTGGGCGGGCTGGCCACGGCCGCCCGGCTGGCCGCCACGGGGCACGAGGTGACCGTCTTCGAACGGGCCGACACGGTCGGCGGCAAGCTGGGCCGCCACGTGCACGACACCCCGGCCGGCCCGTTCCACTTCGACACGGGCCCGAGCCTGCTCACCCTGCCGGACGTCTTCACCGACCTGTTCGAGGCGACCGGGGCGAAGCTCGACGAGTACCTGGACCTCGTCCCGCTGGACCCGATCGTCCGGCACGTCTTCCCCGACGGGACGACACTGGACTCCTGCGCCGACCCGGCCGGGTTCGCCGCCCGGATCGGCGCGGCCCTCGGCGACCGGGCGGCGGCCGACTGGCAGCGGCTCTGGCGCCGGGCCGCCCGGGTGTGGGCGGCCTCCCACCGGGACGTCCTGCGCCGGCCGGTCGGCTCGCCCCGGGACCTCGCGACGCTGGCCTGGCGCCTCGGCGACCTGGCCGCCATCGCGCCGGGGCGCACCCTCCGGGGGCTGGGCCGCCGGCACCTCGCCGACCCGCGGCTGCGGATGCTGCTCGACCGGTACGCCACCTACACCGGCGCCGACCCGCGCCGCGCCCCGGCCGCGCTGGTCGCCGTCCCGTACGCCGAGCTGGCGTTCGGCGGCTGGTACCTGCGGGGCGGGCTGGGCACGCTCGCCGACGCCCTGCTGTCGCGCTGCCTGGACCTCGGCGTGGTCGTGCAGACCGGCGCCGCGGTCACCCGGATCGACGCGGCGGGCGGCCGGGTCCACGGCGTACGCCTCGACGGCGTCGCCGCGCCGGTCCCCGCCGACGTGGTGGTGGCCAACTGCGACGCGCTCACCCTCTACCGGGACCTGCTGCCCAGCCCGCGCCGGCTGGCCGGGCTCACCGACCGCAGCCTCGCCGGGTTCGTGCTGCTGCTCGGGGTGACCGGCTCGTCCGGGCTGCCCCACCACACCGTCTTCTTCCCCGCCGACTACGACGCCGAGTTCGACGCCGTCTTCGGCGATCCGGGCCGGGGCGTACGCGCCCGTCCGGCGCCCGACCCGGCGGTGTTCGTCACGGTCGCCGACGACCCGCTGGTGCGGCCCGACGGGCACGAGGCGTGGTTCGTGCTGGTCAACGCGGCCCGCCACGGCACCTCCGCGGGTGCCGTCGACTGGCGCCGGCCGGGGCTCGCCGAGGCGTACGCCGACCGGATCCTGGACGTGCTCGCGGCGCGCGGCGTCGACGTGCGCGACCGGCTGCTGTTCCGCGAGATCCGCACCCCGGCCGACCTGGACACGGCGACCGGCGCGCCGGGCGGGGCCATCCACGGCACGGCCGGCGGCCTGCTCCGCCCGGCGAACCGGGGCCCGGTGCACGGGCTGTGGCTGGTCGGCGGGTCCGGTCACCCGGGTGGCGGCCTGCCGATGGTGACCCTCTCCGCCGAGATCGTCGCCAACGAGATCGGCGTCGCGTAACCCCTCCCCCGCCCCTGCCCCCTGTTCCCCGCGATCTTGCAGTTTCGGCCCGCGGATCGTGGCTTTTGAGGGGTTATGCCGGGGCACGAAGTGCAAGATCGCGGGGGTCAGGGCGCTTCGAGGAGGGCGCGGCGCACGGCGGCCAGGAGTTGGCCCAGCCCGAAGCCGGCGAGCAGCACCCAGACCGCGGTCGCCATGGTGATGGTGCCGGCCGCGAGATCCGGGTCGATCAGCCCCGCGAGCCCGGCCACCAGCAACCCGCCCAGCGCCACCAGGACGCGCGTCGGGCGCTCCCCGACCGTCACGGCGCCGATCTCCCGCATGCCGGCGGAGACCGCCCGCGCCCGCACGTACTCGTGCAGCCAGGAGAGCGCACCGGCCGCCGCCGCGAGCGCGCCCGGCGCACCGACCAGCCAGAACGCGACCACCCAGGCGGCCTCACCGAACCGGTCGGCCAGCGAGTCGTAGACGTAGCCGAGCCGGGTGGTACGGCCGGTGGCCACCGCCACGGCACCGTCGACGCTGTCCGCCACGCCGGCGAGCAGCACGAACAGCGCTCCGAGGAAGGGACCGTCGCCCGGGCGCACCGAGAACACCGGCACGCACACGCACAGCAGCACACCCACCACGGTGACCGCGGTGGGACCGACCCGGAGCCGGCCCAGGACGTACCCGACGTGATAGGCGAACCGCAGCCAGGCGCGCACCGCGGGGGCGGCCGAGCGGGGATCGAAGCCCCCGTGCAGCCGCGCCCACGCCGTGGCGTAGTCGTCCCACTTCAGCTGTGTGCCCACCACGGATCAACCGTCGCAGCCGCGTTCAGGTGTCGCGGGGCTCAGGCCCGCGCGTCCACGCGGAGGTTCTGCCAGACCTCACGGGTGGCCGTGGAGCGGTTGAGGGTGATGAAGTGGATCCCCGGCACGCCCTCGTCGAGCAGCCGGCGGCACATCTCGCTGGCCTGCTCGATGCCGAGCCGTCGTACGGCCTCGGGGTCGTCGGCGACCTTCTCGAACCGCTCGGCCAGCGCGCGCGGGAAGGGCGCCCCGGAGAGCTGGACCGACCGCTCGATGGTGGCCATCCGGGTCACCGGCATCACGCCGGCGAGGATCGGGGTGTCGCAGCCGGCGGCGGCCACCCGGTCCCGCAGGCGCAGGTAGTCGTCGGCATCGAAGAACATCTGCGTGATCGCGAACTCGGCGCCGGCCCGGCACTTGCGGACGAAGTACCGGGTGTCGCTGGCCACGTCGGGCGAGCGGGGGTGCTTGTAGGGGAAGGCGGCCACGCCCACGCTGAAGTCCCCCGCGTCGCGGACCAGCCGGACCAGGTCCTCGGCGTAGACCACGCCCTCGGGGTGCGGGACCCATTCGCCGCCCGGGTTGCCCGGCGGGTCGCCGCGCACGGCGAGCACGTTGCGCACCCCGACCCCGGCCAGCCGGCCGATCACGTGCCGCAGCTCGGCGACCGAGTGGTTGACCGCGGTGAGGTGGGCCATCGGCAGCAGGGTGGTCTCGGTGGCGATGCGTTCGGTGACCGCGACGGTCGTGTCCCGCGTCGATCCGCCCGCGCCGTAGGTGATGGACACGAACGACGGCCGCAGCGACTCCAGCTCCCGGATGGCCTGCCAGAGCAGGCGCTCGCCCTCGGGTGTCTTTGGCGGGAAGAACTCGAACGAGAAGGTCGGCTGCCGCTCACGGATCAGCTCCCCGATCGCCGGCTGCGAGTTCGGGAGGACGGAGGGGAGACCGAGCGCCACGACCCGACTCTAGCGGGCGACGCCCGCCGGACCCATGACCTTCCCAGCCGGTGGCGACGACCGGGTCGGTGGGGGCCGGGGCGTACGGCGGCGGCCTCCGTCGGGCGGGAAAGCGTCGTACCCGTGGGATATCCAATGGGCAGCGCGGGCGGGGACGGCCGGTGGCCGGGTCCCGCCGGGGGCCGCGCGGGGGTCGCCACCAGAGCGGTGGCGCGGTCGTCCGGCAGGGGCGGCCGGCGCCCGCCGCGCCGCGCCCGTTCCGGAGGGACCGATGACCCCGACCTCGCCTTTCGGCCCGCCGCTGCTCGGGCCGCTGCTCATCCACCTGCGGCTGGCCCGGGGCTGGAGCCAGCGGCGCACCGCGGCCGAGCTCTGCGCCGCCGCCGGCGTGCCGACGCTGAGTCGGCACGAGGTGTCCCGGTGGGAACGGCAGGTGCGGGTGCCCGGCGACTTCTGGCTGCGCTGGCTCGCCGTGGTCCTCGCCGTGCCCGTCGAACTGCTCACCGACGCGGCGGCCCGCGCCCGCCGGCTCACCCCGTCCCCGCCGGGCGCGGGCGCCCGGTCCCGCGCCGCGCTGCTCGCCCTGGCCCGGAGCTGGCTCGCCGACCCGCTCACCGAGCCGCTGCTCGGCGGGCCCGACCGGTCCACCGACCTGCTGAACGCCCACTCCGACCGGCACACCGGCATGCTGGGGGCCGGGTCCGCGCCCGACCCGCCGAACGCCGGACCCGACCGGCCCACCGGCCCGCTGGGCGCCGGGTCCGCGCCCGACCCGCCGAACGCCGGACCCGGCCCGCTGGGCGCCGGGTCCGCTCCCGGTCCGCCGCCGTCCGCGCCCGGCGGTCCGCGCCACCAACCCGGGCCGCCGGCGTACGCCCTCGACCTGGCCGGCCTGCGGCGGCTGGACGATCTGGCCGGCGGGGCCGACCTCGCCCCGCTCGGCGCGCACGGGCTGCGCCGGGCGGTGCGGGCGCTGCCCCGTTCCGGTCCGGCCGGGCGCCGGCGGCTGCTGCCGCTGCTCGCCGAGTCCGCGCAGCTCGCCGGCTGGCTCGCCGCGGACGCCGGCGACCCGGCGGCCGCCCTGGACGCGTACCGCCTCGGGGTGCGCGCCGCCACGGCGGCCGGCGATCCGGCCCTCGCCGGGCACGTGCTCGGCTCGGCCAGCCACCTGCTCGCCGGCGCCGGGGATCCGCGCGGCGCCCTGACGCTGGCCCGCGTGGCGTACGCGGGCAGCCGGCGGTGGGCCAGCCCGGGCCTGCGCGCCCTGCTGCTGCACCGGGTGGCACTCGCCGCCGCCCTCGACGGGCGGCCGGACACCGGGGCCCGGGCGCTCCGCGCCGCCGAGCGGGCCGCCACGGCGTCCGACCCGGGGCACGAGCCGCCCTGGCTCTACTGGCTCGACGATGCGGAGCTCGCGGCCATGACGGGGCGCACGCTCGTCGCCCTGGGGCGGGCCCGGCCCGCCGAGGCCCTGCTGGCCGCCGCCGCGCGGGAGCCCGGACGGCCCCGCCGCGCGGCGGTCTACGGCGGCTGGCTGGCCCGCGGGTACCTCGAACTCGGCGAGGTGGAACGGGCCTGCGAGGCGGCCGGCGCCGCGTTGATCGACGCGGTCCGCGCCGGGTCGCCGCGGGCCGTGGCCCAGCTCACCGAGGTACGCCGACGGCTGGCCGGCCGTTCACGGGTGCCGGCGGTCCGGCGGTACGCGACGCTGCTCACGACCGCGCGCCCGTACCTGCCCCGGCCGCCCTCCCCCGGGCGCGAGGCGCTGGTCACGACGACCCGCCGACCCCCGTCCCGGCCGCTCGCCCCCGGCGCGAGCGCGGTAGGACACCGGTCACGAAGTCCGCCCCGGCCGCGCAGTGGGCCGGCCCTCAGCCCGTACCGGCGGGTACCACAGGCGCCGCCGGACCGGCTAGCGTTTCGGCCGTGACCGACGCTGCTCCCGTCTCCCCCGTCGACCGTGCCGGCCTCCGCCAGCGGATCGACAAGGCCCTCACCGAGTTCCTCGCCAACCAGCGCACCTGGATGGCCGGTGTCGACGACGCGTTGACACCGCTCGCGGAGGTGATCGAGACGTTCGTGCTGG
Source organism: Micromonospora globbae (assembly GCF_036184225.1). Classification (NCBI taxonomy): domain Bacteria; kingdom Bacillati; phylum Actinomycetota; class Actinomycetes; order Micromonosporales; family Micromonosporaceae; genus Micromonospora; species Micromonospora globbae. The sequence continues at coordinate 442,495 of NZ_CP108084.1, read as the reverse complement.
GCGGCGGCAAGCGTCTGCGGCCGGCCTTCGCCTACTGGGGCTACCGGGGCGCCGGCGGCGTCGACAGCGACCAGGTGCTGGCCGCTCTCGCCGCGCTAGAACTGGTGCAGGCCAGCGCCCTGATCCACGACGACCTCATGGACCGCTCGGACACCCGCCGTGGCGAGCCCGCCGTGCACCGGCGGTTCGCCGCCCGGCACCGCCACTCCGGCTGGGGCGGTGACCCGGACGGGTTCGGCGACGCCGCGGCGATCCTGCTCGGTGACCTCTGCCTGGTCTGGTCCGACGAGCTGCTGCACTCCGCCGGGCTGGACCCGCGCATGGTGGCCCGGGCCCGCCCGGTCTTCGACGAGATGCGCACCGAGGTGACCGTCGGGCAGTACCTCGACGTCCTCGCCCAGGTGACCCGGGACACCTCCGTGGAACGGGCCGGCAAGGTGGCCCGCTACAAGTCGGCGAAGTACACGGTCGAGCGGCCGCTGCTGCTCGGCGGCGCGCTGGCCGACGCGCCCGCGGACGTCCTGGCCGCGTACTCGGCGTACGGGCTGCCGCTCGGCGAGGCGTTCCAGCTCCGCGACGACGTGCTGGGGGTCTTCGGCGACCCGGCGCAGACCGGCAAGCCGGCCGGGGACGACCTGCGCGAAGGGAAGCGGACCTACCTGGTGGCGGCCGCCCTGGAGACGCTCGACGCCTCCGGCCGGGAGCAGCTCCTGGCCGGGCTCGGTGACCCGGAGCTGGACGAGGAGGGCGTCACCCGGCTGCGGGGGCTCATCACGACGAGCGGCGCCGTGGCCCGTACCGAGGAGCGGATCACCCGGCTGACCGACACGGCGCTGGCCGCGCTGGCCACCGTCGACCTCGAGACCGAGGCCCGCCAGGCGCTGGTCGACCTGGCCATCGCCGCCACCCGCCGCACCGACTGACCCCACCCCCGCCCACCCGCCGCCGCAGCGTCGATCATGAAGTTGTTGCCACGACACGCCGGTACGGATGACAACAACTTCATGATCACCGCGCCGAAACAGCGGGCGGGGGCAGGCACGGGGCCGGGCGCGGGGTGGGTCAGAAGCCGAGGGCCTGGGCGCGGCGCTTGACCTCGCGGGCCTGGTCGCCGCCGAGGGCGGCCGCCGGCGTGCCGGGCAGGGTGTCGTCCGGCTCGTACAGCCAGCGCAGCGCGGCCTCGTCGTCGTAGCCGGCGTCGGCCAGCAGGTTGAGGACGCCCGGCAGGTGCTTGAGCACCTGGCGGTTGGCCACCAGGTCCGCCGGCACCCGGCGGACGCCGTCACGGCGTACGGCGAGCAGCTCCCGGTCGCGGATCATCTGGTGCACCTTGCTGATCGACACGTCGAGACGCTCGGCGACGTCGGGCAGGGTCAGCCAGCCGGCCGGGTCGGCGGGGCCGGCCTGCTCGGGGGCGGCTGCGGCCCCGTCGGCGGGTACGGAATCGGTCACCCGACCACCCTGCCACGCGGCGGCCGGCGCGCACCAACGGCACCCCCGCGTGCCGCCCGCCGACACCCGCCGCCGACCGTGTCGTCAGCTGAACCCGGTGGGGTCGGACAGCATCCGGCGGCGGTGGTCCGGCCTGGTGGACGCACGTCCGACGGGCGACGGACCGCAGGTCGGAGGGGCTGGTCGAGCACGCCGGGACGCACGTCGGAGGGGCTGGTCGAGCGCGGCGGATCGGGCTGGTCGGACCCCGGCTGTAGCATCCTGTTCTACCTTCACCCCCTGGACACATAGACTCCCTGCCGATGGACACACAGGTCGCCGACACGTTGCTGGGCTCGCTGATCGACGGGCGCTACCGCATCCGCGGTCGCGTGGCTCGTGGCGGCATGGCGACCGTGTACACCGCCACCGACGAGCGTCTCGAGCGCACCGTGGCGGTCAAGATCATTCATCCGACCCAGGCCTCCGAGGCCCAGACGCGGCTCGCCGGGTTCGTGGCGCGGTTCACCGAAGAGGCGAAGACCATCGCCCGGCTCACGCACCCGAACGTCGTGGCGGTCTACGACCAGGGCACCCACGCCGGCCTGCCGTACCTCGTCATGGAGTACGTCCGCGGCCGCACGCTGCGCGAGGTGCTCACCGAGCGGCGCCGGCTCAACCCCGACGAGGCGTTGGCGATCTTCGAGCAGATGCTCGCGGCGATCGCCGCCGCGCACCGGTCCGGCGTCGTGCATCGCGACGTGAAGCCCGAGAACGTCCTGGTCGCCGAGGCGCCGACGGGTGGCATGGCCAACCTCGTCGACAGCGTGGTCAAGGTGGCCGACTTCGGGCTGGCCCGCGCCGTCGAGGCCAGCGCCGACGAGGAGAACGGCAACCAGCTGATGGCCACGGTGGCGTACGTCGCCCCCGAACTGGTCACGCAGGGCCACGCCGACGCCCGCACCGACGTCTACTCGGCCGGCATCGTGCTCTTCGAGATGCTCACCGGCCGGGTGCCCTACGACGGCGGCCGCCCCATCGACATCGCCTGGCAGCACGTCGACCGGGACGTGCCGGCCCCGTCGACGCTGGTCCCCGGCCTGCCCCCGGTCCTCGACGATCTCGTGGCCCGGGCCACCCGGCGCGACCCGGGCGCCCGGCCCACCGACGCCGGCGCCCTGCTCGCCGAGGTGCAGGTGGCCCGCGACGACCTGGGCAACCCCAACACGCGTACGGCCGTGCTGCGCCGGATCGCCGACGAGCCGCCGGTGGCGCAGCCGACCATGGTGGTCGCGGCGGTCCGGCCGGCGGAGCGGCCGGCGTGGGCCCGGCTGCCCGAGGGCGCCCAGCGGAGCGGCCGCCGCCGGGCCGCGCCGGAGGGTGGCGGTGACCTGCGGTCGCGGCTCGGCGAGCTGTACGACCGGCTGCTGGGCGAGCGCCGGGGACGACTGCCGTTGATCGCCGCCGTGGTGGCGCTCGTCCTCCTCGCCGGGGTCGGCGCCTGGTACTTCACGCTGGGCCGCTACACGGTCGCGCCGCAGCTGGTCAGCCTGAGCAAGGCCGACGCGGAGGCGCGGGCCGCCCGCGCCGGCCTCACCCTGGTGTACGCCGAGCCCCGCTACGACGAGAAGGTGCCGAAGGACAGCGTCCTCCTCCAGGATCCGGCCTCGGCGGCCCGGATCGTCAAGGGCGGCACGATCACCCTGACCCTCTCCCTCGGCCCGGAGCAGTTCCCGGTGCCGGACGTGGTCGGCAAGGAGTTCGAGCTGGCCGAGGCGGACCTGACCAACGCGAGTCTCGTGGTGGTCAAGGGCAACGCCCGATACGACGACAACCTGCCCGCCGGGGTGGTGGTGGCCACCAACCCGAAGGTGGGCACCGAGGTCAAGCCGGGCACCAAGATCACGGTGATCCTCAGCAAGGGCAAGGCCCCGGTCAGCGTCCCCAACCTCGTCGGCAAGAACCTCAACGAGGCCCGGACGATCCTGTCCCAGCTGGGCCTGGTCGCCGTCGAGAACTACAAGGACTCGGACAAGCCGAAGGACGAGATCCTCGGGCAGAGCCCGGCCGACGGCACCGGCGTGGAGAAGGGCACCGAGGTCAAGCTGGAGATCAGCAAGGGCCCGCCGCTCGTGGTCGTGCCCCGGGTGGTCGACCTGCCCTGCCAGCAGGCCAAGCAGCTGCTGGAGAGCCAGGGCTTCCCGGTGGCGGTCCAGTTCAACCCGAACGCCGTCGTCCGGTTCCAGAACCCGGGCGAGAACTCGCAGGTGCCCCCGGGCACCCAGGTGACGATCGGATGCTTCTGATGTCCGCGACCGCGTCCCGTCCGGTCGGCGCGCACACGCCGACCTCTGGCGGGCTGGCCAGGGCGGCCCTGCCCTACCTCGACGCGACCGGCGCCGAGGTGGTCCAGGTCTACGTGTCGAACTCCCGCGGGTGGGCGCTGCCGCCGGGTGACCCGGCGCAGGACGCCCTGTTCCGCGCCGGGTGCGACGAGCGGGACGTCCCGGTCTTCATCCACGCGTCCCTGCTCGTGAACCTCGGCTCACCGACCCCGGCCACGGTCGAGCGGTCGGCGCTGACCCTGGCGCACGCCCTGCGCCGGGGCGAGGCCATCGGCGCGCGGGGTGTGGTGTTCCACGCGGGCAGCGCGGTGGACGCCGGGCACGCCGAGGCCGCCATGCGGCAGGTCCGCGAGGCGCTGCTGCCGCTGCTGGACTCGGCCGCCGCGTCCGGCGGCCCGATGCTGCTGGTCGAGCCGAGCGCGGGCGGTGGCCGTTCGCTCGCCTCCCGGGTGGAGCAGCTCGGCCCCTACCTGGACGCGGTCGACCGGCACCCCTGGCTCGGTGTCTGCTTCGACACCTGCCATGCCTGGGCGGCCGGGCACGACCTGGCGGCCGAGGGCGGGATGACCGCGACCCTCGACACGCTGGTCGCCACGGTCGGGGCGGACCGGTTGAAGCTGGTGCACGCCAACGACTCGAAGGACCTGTGCGGCTCGACCCGTGACCGGCACGAGAGCATCGGCAAGGGCACGATCGGCGAGCCCGCGTTCGCGGAACTCATGGCCCACCCGGCCACGGCGGGTGTGCCGGTCGTCGTGGAGACCCCGTCGGAGAAGAGCGTGGGTCACGCCGCCGACATCTCCACCCTCAAGCGGCTGCGCCCCTGACCGCTCCCGGCTCTCGCTCCTCCGGCTCTCGCCGGTGATCATGAAGTTGTTGCCGCGACACGCCGGCGTGCCGCGGCAATAACCTCATGATCGACGGGGCGGCGGGCGGACGGTGGCGGGCGGCGGGGCGGGCGGGGTTAGCGGCGCAGGACGCGGGTGAGGATGTCCACGGCCCGGTCGACGGCGGCGTCGTCGACGTCCATGTGGGTGACGAGCCGCGCCGTCCGCGGGCCGAGCACCGAGATCAGCAGCCCCTCGTCCCGCGCGGCGGCGGCCAGCGCGTGCGCGTCGAGGGGGGACTTGGTGAGGTCCAGCGGCACGATGTTGGTGCGCGCCGGGGTGGCCAGCACCCCGAACGGGGCGACCGCCTCCGCGAGCCGGGCGGCCTTCGCGTGGTCCTCGGCGAGCCGCTCGACGTGGTGGGCCAGCGCGTACCGGCCGGCGGCGGCCAGGACCCCGACCTGCCGCATCCCGCCGCCCATCCGCTTGCGGATGAACCGCGCGCGCTCGATCTTCTCCGCGCTGCCGACGACCAGCGACCCGACGGGCGCGCCGAGGCCCTTGGAGAGGCAGACCGACATCGTGTCGAACAGCCGGCCGTACTCGACCAACGGCACCCCGTCGGCGACGTGGGCGTGCCAGATGCGGGCGCCGTCGCAGTGCAGCGCGAGCTGCGCCTCGTCGGCGACCCGGCGCAGCTCCCGGAGGGTGGCCAGCGGGATCACGCCACCGCCGCCCCGGTTGTGGGTCTGCTCGACGGCGATCGCGCGGGTCGGCACGGCGAAGTAGCCGTCGGGCCGGACCATGGCGGCCACCACGTCGGGGTCGATGTCCGCGCCGACCGCGGGCCACGTCCGCGACGAGATCCCGCCGTACGCGGCGGCGGCGCCGATCTCGTACGTCACGACGTGCGCGTCGGCGTCGCAGAGCAGCTCGTGCGCGGGCGGCACGACCAGTTGCAGGGCGATCTGGTTGGCCATCGACCCGCTCGGGGCGAACAGCGCCGCCTCGTGCCCGAAGAGCGCGGCGACCTCGGCCTCCAGGGCCGTGACGGTCGGATCCTCGCCGTAGACGTCGTCACCGACCTCGGCCGTGGCCATCGCCTCCCGCATGCCCGGCGTGGGTCGGGTGACGGTGTCCGAACGCAGGTCGATGAGGCTGTCAGGCATGTCGTCTAGTCCTTTCGGCTGCCGGCGGAGGGGGTCGCAAGGTCAGCCACGGAGCATCTCCGCCACCAGGAAGGCGAGCTCCAGCGACTGCTGGGTGTTCAGCCGCGGGTCGCAGGCGGTTTCGTACCGGTCGGGCAGGTCGAGGTCCTCGATGCCCTGGGCGCCGCCGAGACACTCGGTGACGTCCTCGCCGGTGAGTTCCACGTGCAGGCCACCGGGGTGGGTCTCCAGGCTCCGGTGCACCTCGAAGTAGCCGAGCACCTCGTCCACGATGCGGTCGAAGTGCCGGGTCTTGTAGCCGTTGGACGACTCGTGCGTGTTGCCGTGCATCGGGTCGCACTGCCAGACGACCTTGGCGCCCGCCGCCGTGACCTTGGCGACGATCGGCGGCAGGACGTCGCGTACCCGGTGGTTGCCCATGCGGCTGATCAGGGTGAGCCGGCCCGGGACGTTGTCGGGGTTGAGCTTCTCGCACAGCTCGATCGCCTCGTCCGGCGTGGTGGTCGGCCCGAGCTTGACGCCGATGGGGTTGGCGATACGGGAGATGAAGTCGATGTGCGCGCCGTCGATCTGCCGGGTGCGCTCGCCGATCCAGAGGAAGTGCCCCGACAGGCCGTACGCCCGGCCCCCGGAGACCCGGGTCAGCGCCCGGTCGTACTCGAGGGCGAGCGCCTCGTGGGAGCAGTAGAGGGTGACCGTGCGCAGCGCCTCGTCGTCGGTCAGGCCGCAGGCCCGGATGAAGGCGAGCGCCCGGTCGATCTCCCGGGCGATCGCCTCGTAGCGCTCGCCGGCCGGGGAGTTCTTCACGAACCCCTTGTTCCAGTCGTGCACGGCGTGCAGGTCGGCCAGCCCACCGGCCAGGTACGCCCGGAGCATGTTCATGGCGGCGGCCGAGTTGGCGTACGCCCGGATCATGCGCTGCGGGTCGGCGACCCGCGCCTCCGGCGTGGCCTCCAGCGAGTTGATCATGTCGCCGCGGTACGCGGGCAGGCCGCGCGCGTCCGTCGGCAGCGACCTCGGCTTCGTGTACTGCCCCGCCACCCGGGCGACCTTCACCACCGGCAGGGAGGCGCCGTAGGTCAGCACGATCGCCATCTGGAGCAGGGTGCGGGCGTTGGCCAGCAGGTGGCTCTCGGTGTTGTCGGCGAAGGTCTCCGCGCAGTCACCGCCCTGGAGCAGGAACGCCTTGCCCTCGCAGACCAGCGCGAGCCGCTGCCGGAGCTGGTCGACCTCGTACGGGGCGACCACCGACGGCACCGTGTCCAGCACCTTGCAGACCTCGGCGACCTTGGCCGGGTCCGGCCACGGCGGCGTCTGCGCGCGGGGCAGGTCCCGCCAGCGGTCCAGGCCGAGGGCCGCGTCCTCGGCGGAGTCCACGGTCGGACGGCTGGTCTGCAGCCCCGGGCTGCCCACCGCGGGATGGCTCAGCTGATGCCACTCATGGCGCATGACAGAAAGCGTACGGCGACCGCCGGGCGGGCCGGTCGGCGAGGGGGACGGTTCCGGCAGCTGGGAGGTCACCGGCCGGAAGCGGCATCGATCCTGGTCAGGACGCCGGGGTGGGGGCCGCGCTGGGGGCCGCGCTGGGGTCGCCCGGCGCCTCGCCCGCGATGCACCAGTCGGCGCCGTCCCGCGTGACGGTGAACACCAACGACCGGGTGGCCTTGCGTGTGCCGGCGGCGACCGAGACCGAGACGTCGACCTCCTGGCCCCGGGGGCCGGGGCGGATGTCGGTGATGGCCGCCTGCGACACCTCGAAGTGGTCGGCGAAGTCGCCGTTCGGGCCGGTGGCCGCCCCGTCGAAGGCCTCGTGCAGCGGCGCGCAGAGCTGGCTGCGCCCGGCGGCCACGTCCTTGGCGACCATGGCGTCGAGGTACGCCTGCACCCGCTCCCGGGACTTCGCGGACGCCTCCTCCGCCGGGGCCTGGTCGGGCTTCGCGGGCTCCTCGGCGTCCCCGACGAGGCCGCAGCCGGCGAGCGCGGGCGGCAGGACGGCGAGCGCGGCGGCGACACCCGCCAGTCTCCGGTACGTCACGCCCATCAACCCCTCCCCTCGCCCGCGAACGGTCCAGACCTGCCGAGCGGCGAGTCTGTCACATGGAGCTGAGCGGCGGACAGGGGTGCCCCGCGACACCCCGACGCGACACGCCGGGCGGGGAGGGACGGTGCGTGTCCCTCCCCGCCGTGTGGGTGGTGCGTCGGCCTACGGCTCAGCCGAGACCGCCCTTGATGGCGCCGATCAGCTCGCCGTTGCCGGTGTCACCGGAGAGCTCCCAGAAGAAGGCGCCACCGAGGCCCTGGTTCTTCGCGTACGTCATCTTGCCGTTGATCGTGGCGGGGGTGTCGTAGCTCCACCAGTTGCTGCCGCACTTGGCGTACGCCGTACCGCCGACCGTGCCGGTGGTCGGGCAGCTGTTCTTGAGGACCTTGTAGTCCTCGATGCCCGCCTCGTAGGTGCCCGGGGCGGCTCCGGTGGCGCTGCCGCCCGGGGCGGCCTGGGTCACGCCGGTCCACCCCCGGCCGTAGAAGCCGACGCCGAGCAGCAGCTTGTTCGCCGGGATGCCCTTGCTCTTGAGCTTCTGGATCGCCGCGTCGGACCAGAAGCCCTGCTGCGGGATGCCCGGGTACGAGTAGAGCGGCGAGTGCGGGGCGGTGGGGCCCTGCGGGTTGAAGGCGCCGAAGTAGTCGTACGTCATGGGCATGATCCAGTTGAGGTGCTGCGCGGCGCCCGCGTAGTCGGTGGCGTCGATCTTGCCGCCGTTGCTGCCGTCCGCCGTGATGGCGGCGGTGACCAGGGCGTTGGCCCCGAACTTGGCGCGCAGCGCGGCCACGACGTTCTTGAAGGCGTTCGGGCCGCTGCTGTCACAGGTGAGACCGCAGGCGTTGGGGTACTCCCAGTCGACGTCGATGCCGTCGAAGACGTCCGCCCAGCGCGGGTCCTCCACGAGGTTGTAGCAGCTCTCGGCGAAGGCGGTCGGGTTCTGCGCGGCCTGGGTGAAGCCGCCCGACCACGTCCAGCCGCCGAAGGACCAGATCACCTTCAGGTGCGGGTACATCCGCTTGAGCTTGCGCAGCTGGTTGAAGCTGCCGCGCAGCGGCTGGTCCCAGGTGTCCGCGACGCCGTCGACGCTGTCCGCCGCGGTGTACGCCTTCTCGTAGTCGGCGTAGCTGTCACCGATCGAGCAGCGGCCGCCGGTGGTGTTGCCGAACGCGTAGAGGATGTGGGTCAGCTTCGACGCCGAGCCGCTGGTGTGGATGTTCTTCACGTGGTAGTTGCGGGCGTACACGCCCCACTCGGCGAAGTAGCCGACGACCTTCTTCCCGTTCGGGTCCGGCGGCGGGGTGGTCGGCGGGGTCGTGGTCGGCGGCGTGGTGGTGGGTGGGGTCGTCGTGGGCGGAGTCGTGGTGGGCGGGGTGCCGCCACCGCAGGACGCGCCGTTGATGGTGCAGTTCAGCGGCGCCGCGTACGGGCCGCTGCCGTTGAAGCCCCAGCTGAAGGAGGCGCCGGGTGCGAGCGACCCGGCCCAGCTCTTCTTCACGGCCACGTAGTGGTTGCCGGTGCGGGTCACGTCGGCGTCCCAGAAGCTCGTGATGGCGGAGCCCGACGGCAGGTCGAACTCGATGCGCCACGTGCTGACCGTGGCGTCCGAGCCGTTGGTGATGGTCACCCGGCCCTCGTGGCCGGTCCCCCAGTCCTGCACCTTCGTGAACGTGGTCGTCACGCTACCGGCGCCGAACGCGGTGGCGACGGGCGCCAGGGTGGCGGTCAGCGCGACCACGGCGCCGGCCCAGAGGGCCCGGCGGAGTGATCTCTTCATGGCGTCTCCCTAAACAGTTAGGAAACTTTCCAAAATGTTGGTGAGACGCTACTCACGGCGTCATCGCCAAGTCAAGATGTGCATGTTTCGATTTCTCGCGCCACCCGCCGACCCTCCCCGTTGATCATGAGGTTGGCGGGGGCTTTGATCTCCGCCGCGCCCGTCAACCTCATGATCGACGGGGTCGGGAGGCGGGGAGGCGGGGAGGTGGGGAGAGTAGCCTCGGGGCCGTGACCGTCTTTGACATTTCGATCGATGCCCTGGGCGGCGGCCCCGCCGACCTCGCCCAGTACCGGGGACGCGCGCTGCTGGTGGTCAACGTGGCGTCGCGCTGCGGCCTCACCCCGCAGTACGCCGGCCTGCAGGCCCTCGCCGAGGAGTACGCCGACCGCGGGCTGGTGGTGCTCGGGGTGCCGTGCAACCAGTTCGCCGGTCAGGAGCCGGGCACCGCCGCGGAGATCAGCGACTTCTGCCAGGTGAACTACGGCGTCACCTTCCCGCTCACCGAGAAGGTCGAGGTCAACGGCCCGGGACGGCACCCGCTCTACGCCGCCCTCGTGGACACCCCGGACGCCGACGGCCACACCGGTGACGTGCGGTGGAACTTCGAGAAGTTCCTCGTCGCCCCCGACGGCACGGTGGCCGCCCGGTTCGCCCCCACCGTGGAACCCGGCTCCGCCGAGCTGCGCGCCGCCGTCGAGAAGGTGCTCCCGGCCTGACGGCGCCACCCCCGACGGGGGCAGAACTCCGGACCGCCCGCCCCGCCACCGGCCACGGCAGTACGGTGTGCGGGGCGGCGGACGGCGTGGCCGGGCGGCGCCCCAGCCGGCCGCGACCCGGTGGGCCGTCCGCGACCCGGTGGGCCGTCCGCGACCCGGTGGGTCGCCCGCGACCCGACGACGCGACGCCGGTCCGCCCGGAGATCGGCCGCAGGAGACGGAGTTGGCGCGAGACATGACGACGGTGGGACTGATCGGCAGCGGCCACATCGGCGGCACGGTGGCCCGGCTGGCGGTGGCCGCCGGGTACGACGTGGTGCTCAGCAACTCGCGCGGCCCGGAGACGCTGCGCGACCTGGTCGAGGAGCTGGGCCCGCGGGCCCGCGCGGCGACGCCGCCGGAGGCGGCGCAGGCGGGCGAACTCGTGGTGGTCAGCGTCCCGCTGAAGGCCTACCGCGACGCGCCGGTCGAGCCGCTGGCGGGCAAGGTCGTGCTCGACACCAACAACTACTACCCGCAGCGCGACGGGGAGATCGCCGAGCTGGACTCGGGCGCGACCACGAGCAGCGAACTGCTCCAGCGCCACCTGCCGCAGGCTCGGGTCGTCAAGGTCTTCAACAACATCAACTTCCGGCACCTGCGGACCCTGCCCCGGCCGGCCGGCGCGCCCGACCGCACCGCACTGCCCATCGCCGGCGACGACGCCGACGCGAAGGCGGCGGCCCGCGCGTTCCTGGACCGGATCGGGTACGACGCGGTCGACGCGGGCGCGCTCGCCGACGGCCGCCGCTACCAGCCCGGCACACCGGCGTACGGGGTCATCTACCTCGCCGACCCGTCCGACATGGAGCACGCGGCGTCGGCCGGGGCGGACACCGTCCGCGAGGCGCTCGCCGCCTTCGACGCCGCCGCCTGAGTCCCGCCGCCCACCCACCGCAGCCGCGGGGGTTCGTCGCGCTCGCTCTCCGCCCGGTTCTCCTCCCGCCAGGACGACTCGCCCGCCATGAACCGCCGCTCGCGCCGATCTCGTTGTCGCACATGCGCAACCCGAGGTCCCACGCCCGCGCCGCGAGTCGACGTGCGCGGCCCGGTCCGCCGACGAGGGCGCGCCTCCCTTCGACGGACACCGCCCCTGGTGGACACCGCTCGTCAGCGATCGATCGGCGTGTCGGCCCGGTGAAAGTTGCGCGATAGTCCCGCCGACGGGACGCTAGCCGCCGGACGCATCCACCGGACGCACCCCCGGAGGCCACATGCACCTGCTCCGCACCGCGCCGCGCCGCCTGCTCGCCGGAGCCGGGGCGCTCCTGCTCGGCACCGGGCTCGTACTCGCGGCCGGGCTCCTCACCGGCACGGCCACGCCCGTGCACGCCGCCACCCCTGCCGCCGCGGCGGGCCCGGATACCGGCGTCGGCTACGTCCGGCTCGCCCACCTCTCCCCCGACACCCCGAGCGTCGACGTCTACCTGGCCGCCCGCGGCGCGGCCGAGCCGCGCGTCTTCCCGGGCGTCGGCTACGGCGTGCTCTCCGACTACCTGCCGCTGCCGGCCGGGCGGTACGCGGTCGCGATGCGCGAGGCGGGCGCACCGGCCGGTGATCCGCCCGTGCTCACCACCGAGGTCGCCGTGGTCAGCGGTGAGGCGTACACGGTGGCCGGTGTGGGCCGCTACGCCGACCTGGGCCTGCGCGTGCTGCACGACGACCTGAGCGCGCCGGACGGCGGCCGGGCCAAGGTCCGCGTGGTGCAGGCCTCGGTGCGCGCGCCCGTGCTCGACGTGGCCTGCGCCGACGGCCCGACGCTCGCCACCGGGGTGCAGTTCGCCACGACGACCGACTACCGGCTCGTGGAGCCGGGCACCTGGCGGCTGAGGCTCTCCCCCGGCGGCGGCCGGGCCACCGAGGCCGAGATCCGGTTGAGCGGCGGCGCCGTCTACTCGCTGCTGGTGCTCGACGCCGAGGACGGCGGACTCACCACCGAGCTGCGACGCGACGCGCAGGGCGGCACGGTGGTGCCGTCCGGCGGGGTGGACGCCGGGGCCGGCGGCACCGCCGGGGGCGGGGCGCGTCCGGGGATCGCCGTCGGGCTCGCCGGCATCGCGCTGCTCGGCGGTCTCGTGCTGCTGCGCCGGGCGCGTACCACCTGGTGAGCGGGGGTCGCGGGCCGGCGGTCCGGCGGCACCGCCGGCCCCGGCCGCCGGCCACCGCGCTCGTCGCGTTCGGCACGGCGATCTGCCTGGTGGCCGGATCGGGGGTCGGGCTGGCCACCACCGCGCGACCGCCGGTCGACCCCCCGGCGGCGACCGCCTCCGCACCGTCGCCGCTGGCCGCCGGCCGGCCACCGGGCTGCGCCGGGGAATGCCCGCCGGCCGCCCGCTCCGCGCCGCGCGGGCAGCCCACCCGGGTACGCGTACCCCGCATCGGCCTCGACGCCCCGCTCGCGGTGCTCGGGTTGGACCGTTCCGGCGCGCTCGTGCCGCCGGCCGACTTCGACGTGGCCGGCTGGTACGGCGGCGGCCCGGCCCCGGGTGACCCCGGCCCGGCGGTGCTCGCCGGGCACCTCGACTCCCGCCAGGGTCCGGCCGTGTTCGCCCGTCTCGGCGAGCTGCGCGCGGGCGACACCGTCGAGGTGCGGCGCGGCGGTCGGTGGCTGGCGTTCCGGGTGACGGGCGCGTTGCGTACGCCCAAGGACCGCTTCCCGACCGCCGCGGTGTACGGCCCGACGCCCGGCCCGGAGCTGCGCCTGGTCACCTGCGGGGGCGACTTCGACCGGCGGCGCGGCCACTACCGCGACAACGTGGTGGTCTTCGCGGTCGCCGAGCCGGCCGCCTGACGCCCCCCGGGGGCGCGGGGCGGACGCCCCGACGCGGGCGGCACGCGGTCAGCGGTCGGCGGCCGCCACGGACGGGCGCCGCGGGCGCCGGGCGAGGGCGGTGTGCGCGGCGACCAGCAGGCCGGACAGCGCGCCGAGCAGCCACACCAGCGGGCGGGGCAGCTCCACGAGCCGTCCGACGAGCCCCTCGACCCGGGGCGGGTCGCCGACCAGGTACTCCCCCTCGTCGCCGGCGCAGGTGACGGTCCACCGCCCCGGCGCGGGCAACCGGAACGTGCCCACCCACCGGTAGCTGACGCCGTCGCCGTAGCGCACGGTGCCGGGCACGGGCGTGAGCCCGACCCGCCGGCTGTCGGCCGCCACGGCCCGGCAGTCGCGGACCGCGCCCAGCCCCACGGCGAAGACGGCCAGCCGACCCGGCCGCGGCACCACCACCTCCACCGGGCTGCCCACGGGCGCGCTGACCCCGGTGCCCGTGGTGACTGCGCTGGTCGCCTGCCGCACACCGTTCCCGATGGCGGCGGGGATCAGCACGAGGCCGGCGACGACGAGTGCGGCCGCGACCGCGTACCGGCTGCGCCCCGGCGGCGCGCCCCGTTCCGCCGCCGGGTCGCCGGCACCCTCCGATCCGGACGGATCCGCGCCGGTCCCCTCGGGCGCCGCCCGCCGGACGGCCAGCGCCGCCATCACCGCCACCAGCACGGTGACGGTGAGGCTGAGCCCGGCCGGCCAGTGCCGGTAGGTCCACGCGACGCACTCCGACGGCGCCAGGCTCACGCAGCCGGGCAGGTCGTGCGGCTGCGCCGAGCCGACGAGCCACAGCCGGACGGCGGCCAGCGGGCCGGGCACCGCGGTCCCGGCGAGCGCCACCTGGCCGCCGACGAGCAGCACACCGAGCGCCAGCAGCAGCACCGGGCGGCGCAGCAGCGCGCCGAGGGCCACGCCGAAGGCGCCGGCCAGCACCGCGAGCGCGACGCCGCGCACCGGCAGGCCGCGGAGGGCGCCGTCGACCTCCAGCGGTACGACGAGACGGAAGTACAGCAGCGTGGCACCCACGTACGCGCCGGCGAGGAGACCGCCGCCGATCGTGGCGACGGCGAACCGCTCGGGAAGGCGTCCGGTGGGACGCGTGCCGTACCGGGCCGCGAGCAGGAGCGCGCCGGCCGAGGCCACCACCACCGAGGCCATGGTGAGCGTCCGCAGGTCCGCCCGCCAGCCCGCGTACCGGCCGGCGCCGAGGGCGGGCAGGGTGAGCAGCAGGACGGCGGCCGCGGCGGCCAGGATCCGACCGGGGTACGGCAGCCAGTCCCGGACCGCGTGGCGTACCTCCCGGCCGGTCACACCGGGCGGCGGCCGGCGAAACCGCACTCGACGCGGTGGTACCAGCCCACGTCGGTGTCCCCTTCCAGCCAGCACCAGAGCACGGGCCGGCCGTCGCGCTCTCCGGGGAAGTCGAGCAGCACGGGGGCGATGCCCTTGACCTGGACGTCCACCTGGTGCAGGTCCTCGATCACGGCGTGCAGCCGGGCCTCCAGCGCCTTGACCTCGGCCCGGCCGCCCAACGGGCTGACACCCGGTCCGGCCAGGTCGGCGCGCAGCTCGGCCAGGTCGGCGCGGAGCCGGATCAGCTCGTCGACGCGCGGGCGCAGGGTGGCCATCAGGTGCCGGGCCTGGGCGAGAGTGAACACGCGGCCAGTATGGCCGCTCCGGGCCGCCGACGGGCACCGCTGCGGCCCGCCGACGGGCACCGCCCCGGCCGCCGACGGGCACCGCCCCGGGCCGCCGACGGGCGCCGCTCCGGGGCCGCCGCGGGACCGCCCCGCCGGCCCCGTCATGTAGCTAACCTTCCTTGACGGGGCATTGAGATGTAGCTAAGTTTCGACGCAACCGACGGGAGGTGGACCGTGGAACGCAGACGATTCCTGGCCGGCGCGGGTGCGGTGACCGCGGGAGCGGTGGCCGCGGCGGCGCCCGGATCGCCCGGCGCGGCGGCGCCCGGCATCCGGCGCGTGCAGACCGGCCTCGACGTTCTGGTCCGGTCCCGCTTCGCGGAACTCTCCGGGCAGCGGGTCGGCGTGATCTCCAACCCGACCGGCGTCGACTCGGCGTACCGACACCTGGTCGACCTCATGCACGCCTCGGGCGCGGTCCGCATCGCCGCGGCGTTCGGCCCCGAGCACGGCTTCCGCGGCTCCGCGCAGGCCGGGGGCAGCGAGGGCACCGGGATCGACGCCCGCACGGGCATCACCGTCTACGACGCGTACGGCGCCTCCCAGGCGAAGTGGGAGAGCATGTACGCCGAGGCCGGCGTCGACACGGTGGTCTTCGACATCCAGGACGTGGGCGCCCGCTTCTACACGTACATCTGGACGATGTACACCTCGATGGCCGCCGCCGCGCGGACCGGCAAGCGGTACGTGGTGCTGGACCGGCCGAACCCGATCGGCGGGACGGCACGCGGCCCGATGATGACCCCCGCGTACACCTCCGGGGTCGGTCTCAAGGAGATCGTCCAGCAGCACGGGATGACCGTCGGCGAGCTGGCCCGGTTCTTCAACGCGGAGTTCCTGCCCGCCGAGGTGGGCCGCTCCGTCGACCTGCACGTCGTCGCGTGCCGGCACTGGAAGCGCACGGCGCTGGCCGCGGACACCGACCTGCCGTGGGTGATGCCGAGCCCCAACATGCCCACGCCGGACACCGCCCTCGTCTACCCGGGCACCGGCCTGTTCGAGGGGGTCGCCTCGATCACGGAGGGTCGGGGCACCTGCCGGCCGTTCGAGCTGATCGGCGGCCTGGCCGACGACTTCGACTACCACTGGTGCGACCGGCTCAACGCCCGCGAGCTGCCGGGCGTCGAGTTCCGCGAGGCGTACTTCACGCCGACGTCGGCCGGGCAGAAGCCCGCGCTGCTGAACAAGCTCTGTGCCGGCGTCGAGGTGAAGGTGGTCGACCGGGCCGCGTACGACCCGATCCGGACGGCGGTCGCCATGCTGGTCGAGGCGCGGAAGTACCCGGCGTTCGCCTGGCGGCAGGACTCGTGGGACGCCGCGCGACCGTACTGGGTGGACAAGCTCACCGGCTCTCCCCGCCTGCGCACGATGATCGACGCCGGGGCCGACGTGGACGACGTGGTCGGCGCCTGGGCCGACGAGCTGGCGGCGTTCGAGCGGCGACGCCGGCCGTACCTGCTCTACTAGGGACGGACGGAGGGGTCACTGTCGACGCTCGACGTCGGTCGGGGGCCCCTCCGCTCCCGCGTTCGGCTGACCCGCCACTCAGCCGACGGGCGAGGTCGGCCGCCGGTCCGGTCGATGGACCGGAAAACGGCTCGCGTCGGTGGACGGATCGATAGTCTCGGCTGCGGAACCTTCGATAGGAGCCGTCATGCCCGGAACATCCCGATCTCCGGTCCTCCACCTCGTCGTCTGCGACACCGAACCGACCTCCGAACTCGCACCGTTCATCGCGGCCTGCCAGGAGCTGACCTGGGAGGTCCACGTCGTCAGCACGCCCGACGCGCTCGACGCGGCGGGCCGTACGCGCCTCGCCGACCTCACCCACCACCCCGTGCGGGAGGACGACGGCACGGAGGCGCTCGACCCGCTGCCGCCGGCCGACGCCTTCGCCGTCGCGCCGGCCAGCTTCGACCTGGTCAACAAATGGGCGTACGGCCTCAACGACAACCTCGCCCTGCGCCTGCTCAACGAGGCGACGGGCATCGGCCTGCCGGTGGTCGTCGTACCCGCACCCGACCCCGGCCTGGCCCGGCACCCGGCCTTCCGGGAGAGCCTGGACCGCCTGCGGCACTGGGGCGTGACCGTCACCCGGCCCGCCGACGAGGGTGACCGGGTGCCGTGGCAGGCCGCCGCGCAGGTCGTCGCGGCCTGGACGCGGTTCGCCCGCGTCCCCGCGCAACCCACCGCCGACCGGTCCCGCGACGACGAGCTGGTGACCCAGTCCGGCTGAGAGCCGGAGGCGCGCACGAGATCGTGCTCGATCCCGGATGTAGTGGTGTCGAAGCGCCGCCGAGGCCACTGCATCCAGGATCGAGCGTGATCATGGAAGCCGGCCGGCCCGCCGGTGGGTGGCTCAGTCGTTCTGGGAGGCCAGCTCGCGGGCGCGGTCCCGGGCGGCCTCCAGCGCCGCGAGCAGCGCCGCCCGTACGCCGTGCTTCTCCAGCTCGCGTACGGCGGAGATGGTCGTGCCGGCCGGCGAGGTGACCGCCTCGCGCAGCTTCACCGGGTGCTCGCCGGAGTCGCGCAGCATGACGGCCGAGCCGATGGCCGTCTGCACGATCAGCTCGTGGGCCACCTGCCGCGGCAGCCCGAGCAGGATGCCGGCGTCGATCATCGCCTCGACCAGCAGGTAGAAGTACGCCGGGCCGGAGCCGGAGAGGGCGGTGACGGCGTCCTGCTGCGACTCGGGCACCCGGATGGTGGCGCCGAGCGGCTTGAACATCTCCTCGGCGAGCGCCAGGTGCGCACCGGTCGCGTGCGCGCCGGCCGAGATGGCGGTCATCGCCTCGTCGACCAGGGCCGGGGTGTTGGTCATGACCCGCACCACCGGGGTGCCCTCGGGCAGCCGGCGGTTGAAGAACGTGGTGGGCAGGCCGGCGCAGAGCGAGATCAACAGCTTGTCGGCCGGCACCTTGGGCCCGATCTCCTCCAGCAGCGCGGCGGCGTCCTGCGGCTTGACGGCGATGGCCAGCACCTCGGCCTCGTCCACCGCCACGAGGTTGTCCACCACCCGTACGCCGTAGCGGGTGGCCAGTTCCTCCGCGCGGGCGGGGCGGCGAGCGGTGGCCAGCAGGCGGTCGGCCGGCCAGCCGGAGCGCAGCAGGCCGGAGAGCATCAGCTCACCGATCTTGCCGGCGCCGATCACCGCGACGGTGTGCACCCGGGCTGCCATCCCCCGCCGTACCCCCTTCTCGCCCGCCGGCGTCGCGGCCCGCCGGGTGGCCGGCCGCGACGCCGTGGTGGTCGATCAGCTGCCGAAGAAGACCTCGGCCTCGGCGTACCGCTCCAGCGGCACGGTCTTGAGTTCCCGGGTGGCCTCGGCCAGCGGAACCCGGACGATGTCCGTGCTCTGCATGGCGACCATCTTGCCCCAGTCGCCCTCGTGCGCGGCGTCGATCGCCTGCAGGCCGAGGCGGGTGGCGAGGACCCGGTCGAAGGCGGTCGGCGTGCCGCCGCGCTGGATGTGGCCCAGCACGACCGTGCGGGCCTCCTTGCCGGTCTTCGCCTCCAGCTGCTCGGCGAGCCACTGGCCGATGCCGCCGAGGCGGACGTGGCCGAACGCGTCCAGCTCCTGGTTCTGCAGGACCATCTGGCCCTCCAGCGGCTGGGCGCCCTCGGCGACCACCACGATGGGGGCGTACTGGTGCTGGAAGCGCTTCTCCACGTAGCCGGCGACCTGCTCGACGTCGAACGGCCGCTCGGGCAGCAGGATGACGTTGGCGCCGCCCGCGAGGCCCGCGTGCAGGGCGATCCAGCCGGCGTGGCGGCCCATCACCTCGACGACCAGCGTGCGGTGGTGGCTCTCGGCGGTGGTGTGCAGCCGGTCGATCGCCTCCATGGCGATGTTGACGGCGGTGTCGAACCCGAACGTGTAGTCGGTGGCGCCGAGGTCGTTGTCGATGGTCTTCGGGACGCCGACCACGTTGACGCCCAGCTCGTGCAGCTTGGTGGCGACACCGAGGGTGTCCTCGCCGCCGATCGCGATCAGCGCGTCCACGCCCTGGGCGGCGAGGTTCTCCTTGATCCGCTCGACCCCGTTCTCGATCTTGAACGGGTTGGTGCGGGACGAGCCGAGAATCGTGCCGCCGCGCGGCAGGATGCCACGGACCTCCGCGATGCCCAGCGGCTTGGACAGGCCCTCCAGTGGGCCCTTCCAGCCGTCCTGGAAGCCCACGAACTCGTGACCGTACGTGGCCACGCCCTTGCGGACCACCGCGCGGATGACCGCGTTGAGGCCAGGGCAGTCTCCGCCACCGGTGAGCACGCCGATACGCATGATCTGCTCATCCTCCTGGAGCAATCAGGTGAAGCCCGGTAAGCCCCAGGATATGTGTCACGATCAGACATCGGCGCCGTTGCCGGCCCGGGGCGGGCCGTCACTGCGCACTGTAGTCCGCCCGGCGGGGCGGGGACACCGCGGGCCGGGCAGTCTGTCCGTTTCGGGCGCGGTCAGTACCGGACCTCACGATTCTCCCCCGGCCGCGGAGGCCGACCGGTGACCGCCGCCCGGGCGGGGCCGAGCAGGCTCACGGCGCCGCCGTCGGGCGAGTCCCAGTACTCCACCGAGCTGACGTGCACCTTGACCAGCGTGAGACCGGGGGTGCCGGGCCCGTCCGGGAACCAGGTCGCCAGGAGCGGGTGCCACCACCGCTCCGCCCGCCGCGGGTCGTAACCCTCCGTGGCGGTACCGGAGATCGACACCCACGTGGGGCGCCGCCCGTCGGAGAAGGCGACGCCGACCTCCGGGTTGACCCGGATCTGCCGGACCTTCGCGGAGTCGGCGTGGGTGAAGAACCACAGGTCGCCGTCGAACTCGGCCTCCTGCAGCGCCATCGGCCGGCTCACCAGCCGGCCGTCGACACCGATCGTGGTCAGCAGGCAGACCCGCGCCTCCCGGATCAGCTCGGTGACCCGACGGCGGGCGATGCTCGAATCCTGGCTCATGGCGCTCCTCCTCGCGATCCGTCCGAGGCGGTGCCCCGGACCGAACCGGTCAAACCTGCGGAACGCACCTCTTTTCCGGCAGTCGCCCGCCGAGCGCCGCCGGGCGAGCCCCGAGCACCGGCATCCATCCCCGGCGCGGGGGCCGCGCCCCGACAGCGAGGCCGGCCGGACCGGTCAGCGGGCCGTCATGGCGCGCCAGCGGGCCAGGTTGTGCCGGGCGTCGACGAGGGCGTCGTGCCGGGCCGCCTCGGCCTCCGGCAGCGGCGGGCGGCCCCGGTCGTCCCAGAGCTGCCGCAGCTCCTTGGTGAACCGCGGGATCTCCCGGGGCAGCGCCGGCATGGCTCCCCACAGCTGCGCCAGCACCACGTGGTCGTACGCGGCGTACCAGGCCCACAGCTCGAGCTGCTCGCTCCGGCCGCGGATCGGCTCGACGAGGAAGTCGTACAGCTCCTCGCGGATGCGCTCCCGCGAGCGCCAGGCCCGGTCGGCCGGCGAGGGCAGCTTGTCGAGCACGTTGCGGCGCACCCACGGGCCGGCCCGGGAGTCGTCGAACTCGGTGGAGACCGCGTAGAACTCGCGGCCGTACTCATCCACCACGCCGATGGAGACGAGGTCGATGACCAGGCCGTCCTCGATGAACTCGCAGTCGTAGAAGTAGCGGTAGACCATCGCTGTCATCCTCGCCCACGGCCGCTCCGGCGCGCTCCCCGGGGCCGGCTCCGCACCGCCCCCGGCCCCACCGTCCGGGACCGCCCCGCCACGGCGCCGGTCACCGCAGGTCGGGGGTGTCACGGAAGTGATTTGAGGGGTGTACAGCAAGCGACAGGACCGTCATGATCTGATGTGTACCGCTACCGGACGCCGAACCGTTGTCAGTTCGCCTACGTCAGGGGCCCGTCAGGTTCACCGGTGCGAGTTGGTGGTCCTTGACCGGGGAGGGGTTGGGCCGTGGAGGTTCGCCTGCCGGAGCCGGGTGACGCGCTCACGGGTGTGGAGATGTTCGCCGGGCTCGAACCGGAGGTGCGGCAGCGTGTGATCGCCGCCGCCGTGCCGCGTACGTACCGCAAGGGCCAGTTGCTCTTCGTGGAGAACGACCCGGGCGAGTCGCTCATCGTGCTGCGGCGCGGGGCCGTGGCGGTCTTCCGCACCTCACCGACCGGAGAGCGCGCCGTGCTGTCGGTGATCCGCCCGCCGGACGTGCTCGGTGAGGTCTCCCTGCTGGACGCCTCCACCCGTTCGGCGTCGGCCGAGGCGATCGAGGACTGCAGCGCCCTCGCGCTGTCCCGCGGCGCCTTCATGGAGCTGGTGCACTCCAACCCGCGCATCCTCGACGCGGTGATGCGCTCCCTGGGTGCGCTGATCCGCCGCCTCACCGAGCAGAACGCCGACCACGTCTTCCTCGACCTGCCCGGCCGGGTCGCCAAGACCCTGGTCCGGCTCGCCGGCGAGAGCCAGGCTCCGATGATCACCATCGAACTCAACCAGAGCCAATTGGCGGAGATGGCCGGTGGTTCCCGGCAGAGCGTCAACCAGGCGATCGGGTCGTTCGCCAACCGGGGCTGGCTGCGCACGGAGGGGCGCCGCATCGTGGTGACCGACGTGGCGGCGCTGCGCCGCCGCGCCGGCATGAACGACCGCTGAGCGCGCCGGCACGAACGACCGCTGAGCGGGCAGGCACGAACGACCGCTGAGCGGGCGGGCACGAACGACCGCTGACGCCGGGCCGTCGGGCCGGGGCAGCGCACCGCGCAGCGGCCCCACGGCGCCCGGCGCGACCCGGGCAGCGCACCGCGCAGCGGCCCCGCGGCGGCCGGCGCGACCCGGGCGGCAGCGCACCGCGCAGCGGCCCCACGGCGCCCGGCGGGACCCGGGCCTGCCGGCCGGGGCGACCGTCCCCACCGGACGGTGCGGCCCCGCTCGGGTTCACGGCGGCACCCGGCCGGTGACGCCACCCGGAACCGGCCGCGGTCGCGCCCGGGACCGACCGCGGTCGCGGTGGTGGCAGGACGACGGACGGGGCCGGCGGGCGTGTGCCCACCGGCCCCGTCCGGCCTGCTCAGTTGCCCGTGTCGTCGGCCGGCGGGGCGCCGGGCCCCGGGCCGATCTTCGTGGGGTCGGTCGGCTTGGTCGTCGTGCTCGGCGAAGTCGTGGTCTCCCCCGACCCGCTCGCCTGGCCCTCGGGCTCTTCCACCATGCCCTGCTCCTCCAGCTCGGCGAGAATGACCGCGTCGACGTCGACCGTGTCCCCGGGAACCCACTCCCTGCCAGCCGGATCGGTCCACGGGGCGGACAGTCGCACCTGCACGGCACTCTCCCTGACGTGAAACTTTCTGGTACGGAAGACTAGCCCCGGCCGATCGGTCGTGATGCCCGTCCGCACGTCGGGTACCCGACTTCCACCGGCCGCGGCGATACTGGGCTCTCTCGCGTACGGAGCTGGACCATCGACCTGACGTGTGGGCACTGCGCGCGCGCAGCCGGACCCGACGACCGCTTCTGCGGCGGGTGCGGTCGGCCGCTCGCGGTCAGCTGCCCGCAGTGCGGGCACGGCAACAGCACCGAGGCCAACTTCTGCACCGGCTGCGGCCACCCGCTGCGCGACCAGGTGGTGATCCAGGAGGACCGCCGGCAGGTCAGCGTCCTGTTCGTGGACATCGTGGACTTCACGGCGTACGCCGAGGGGGCCGACCCCGAGCAGGCCCGCAGCCTGCAGCAGGCCTACTTCGCCACCGTGCGCCGGGTCGTGCACCAGTACGGCGGTGTGGTCGAGAAGTACATCGGGGACGCCGTCATGGCGCTGTTCGGCGCGCCCGTCGCCACCGACAACGACGCGCTGCGGTGCGTCCGGGCCGGGCTGGAACTGCAACGCAGCCTGGCCCGCCAGCCCGCCGGCCCGGAGCAGCCGCTCCGCTTCCGGGTCGGCGTCGCGACCGGCGAGGCCCTGGTCGACCTGTCCGCGGCCCGCGACGGCGGGCAGGCCTTCGTGACCGGCGACGTGGTCAACACGGCCTCGCGGTTGCAGTCGTTCGCCCCGCCCGGCGGCGTCGTCGTGGACGAGAGCACGTGGTCGGCCACCTGTCACGAGCTGGAGTACGCCGACCAGCCGCCGGTCACGCTGCGCGGCCGCTCCGCGGTGAGCCGGATCTGGCTGGCCCTGCGGGCCCGCCCGCACCGGGACCAGCGGGCCGCCGAGCTGACGCCCATGGTGGACCGGGAGCACGAGCGCGGCCTGCTGCTCAACGCGCTGCACCGGCTCGTGAACGAACGCACCTCGCAGCTCGTGACGGTGTTCGGCCCGGCCGGCGTGGGCAAGAGCCGGCTGCTGCGGGAACTCTCCCGGCACGCCGCCAGCCTGCCCGGCCCGCCGGTCACCTGGCTGGTCGGCCAGTGCCCGCCGTTCGGCGAGAACGTCACCTGGGCGGCGCTGGCCGACATCGTGCGCGGCTGGGTGGGCGTGCCCGACGTGGACGATCCGGCGGCCCTGCGCGACCGGCTGCGGACGCGGCTGGCCCAGCTCGCCGACCCGCACGCGGCGCGGCTGGCCGAGGCGCTCGGCCCGCTCATCGGCGTGCCCGGCGAGCGGCTCGCGCCGGGCGAGACCGAGGCCGCGTGGCGCCGGTTCCTCCTCGCGCTCGCCGCGTCCGGCCCGACGGTGCTGGTGTTCGAGGACATGCACTGGGCGGACGAGGCCATGCTCGCCTTCGTCGAGCAGCTCGGCGCGACGGCCCGCGGCGTACCGCTGCTGGTGGTCGCGACCGCCCGGCCGGAGCTGCGGGAGCGCCACCCCGCGTGGACGGGCACGATCAGCGGCGCCATGTCCATCTCGGTGCCGCCGATGCACGACTCCGACATCGACACCCTCTACTCGCTGCTGCTCGGGAAGGCGACCCTGCCGGCCGCGCAGCGCGTCCCGCTCATCGAGTTCGCCGACGGCAACCCGCTCTACGCCCAGGAGTACGCGCGCATGCTCCTCGACGGCGGCCTGCTCGACCGGGTGGCCGGGCGCGCCGACCCGGCCGCCGGCACGGAGATGCCCCGGACGGTGCAGGCGGTCATCGCCAACCGGCTCGACCTGCTCGACCCGGCCGACCGCGCGGTGCTCCAGGCCGCCGCCGTGGTCGGCGTGCAGTTCTGGGCGGCGCCGGTGGCGACCGCCCTCGGGCGGCCGGTGGAGTGGGTGGAACGCGCGCTGGACCGGTTGCAGCGGCGCGACCTGGTGTACGAGCAGTCCACCTCGACGATGCCCGGCCAGCCCGAGTACCGCTTCCGGCACGTCCTGGTGCGCGACGTCTGCTACCAGCGGCTGCCGCGGGCCGAGCGGGTGGCGCGGCACCAGCGCACCGCCGACTGGCTGGAGCAGCTCGCCGACGGCCGGCAGCACGACCTGGCCGAGGTGCTGGCCAACCACCGCTGGGCGGCGCACGAGATCGCGCGGACCATCGGCATGGACACCGCCCCGTACGCCCCGGCGGCGCGCGACGCGCTGCACCGGGCGGCCCGCCGGGCGTACGAGCTGCACGCGCTGGACACCGCGGCCACGCTGGTGGGGCGGGCGCTCGCCCTGGGCGTCGGGCCGGACCCGGCGCTGGAGCTGTTCGACGCCGAGCTGGCGTTCTACCGGGACCGGGACGCGTTCCTCGTGGGCGGCGGCACCGACACGCTCACCCGGCTGGCCGAGCGGCTCACCGAGACCGGTGACCGGACGGGCGCGGCGCGGGCGTGGACGCTGCTGGCCACGGCCGCCTGGAGCCGGGCGGACCGTCCGACCACCCTGCACCACCTGGACCGGGCCATCGGCATCTACGAGGAGCTGCCCGACAGCCAGGAGAAGGTGGGCGCGCTGCTGGAACTGGCGCGCGTACGCATGCTCAACGCGGAGACCGACCCGGCGTGCGCGGCGGCCGGGAGCGCGGCGGCGCTGGCCCAGCGGCTCCAGTTGCGGGAGGCGCAGGCGAACGCCCGGATCACCCTCGCGGTGGCGCGGTACATGGCCGGCTCCGCGGAGGCGTTCGCGGAGCTGGCCGACGTGACCGAGCACTGCCGGGTGGAGCGGCTGTCCAGCCGCCGGCGGGCCGTGCAGAACCTGGCCTGGGCGTTGCAGGAGGAGGGTGACCTGGCCGGGTCCGCCCGGCTGGTCGACGAGCAGCGCAGCCTGGACCTGGGCGGCGAGCACAGCCTCGCCACCAGCTTCGCCGACCAGTGGGCCCGGGCGTACTACGCAGGCGAGTGGGTGTCGGCGCTGGCCATGGCCGCCGAGTCGACCCGCCGGCCGACGGCGGAGTGGGACCTGCACATCGTGGCGGTGTCGGGCTGGATGCGCGGGCTGCGTACGGCCCGGCCGGTCGACGCGTCGGAGCCGGCAGCCGGGGACGGCCCGGACCTGGTCGAGCGGGCGGTGGTGGCGGCCCGCCGCAGCGGGTTCCACCGGGTGCTGCGGTCGACGCTGGCGCACGCCGCGCTGTGCCGGGCCGTGCAGGGCCGGCGGGACGAGGCGATGGCGCTGCTGACCGAGCTGGACGAGGACTGGCGGCGTACCCGCATGATCCCGTTCGCCGAGTGGGTGCCGGCCGTCGGTCACGTCGCCGGGGTGCTCGGCGCCGAGGCGGCCGGGCTGGTGCGCGAGCTGCTGGCGCGGGCGCCGCGGATGACCCCGTGGGCCCGGGCCGCGGGGCAGGTGGCGGACGGCGTGCTGGCGGCGCACGCCGGGGACGACGGGACGGCGGCCGAGCTGCTGCTGGCCGCGGCGGACAGCTACGCGCGGATGACGGACGTGACCGACGAGATCATCACGAGAGCCCTGTCGGTGCGCCCGCTCGCCGCGACCGACCCGGCCGCGGCGGCGGCCGTGCGGGACCGGCTGCGCGAGTTCGCCATCCGCAACGACGCCGCAGGCCTGCTGCGCCTAGCCCACCCCTGACCCCGACCCCGACCCCACCGTCCCTGACCCCACCCCCCACCCCCGTCCCCCCTCCCCCACCCCCGCGATCTTGCACTTTCCGCCCCGGCAAAAGCCGCGAATACCGCGTTCCGGGGGCCGAAAGTGCAAGATCGCGGGTGGGAGGGGAGGGGGTGGGATCACGCGGGGACGGGATTCTTGATCTTCTGCGCGTACACGTCGACGTACTCGCGGCCGGAGAGCTCCATGAGCTCGTACATGATCTCGTCGGTGACCGCGCGCTCGACGAACCGGTCGCCGGCCATGCCCCGGTACCGGGAGAAGTCCATCGGCGCGCCGAACCGGATCCGCACCCGGGCGATCTTCGGGATCAGCTTGCCGGGCGGCTGGATCTCGTCGGCGTTGAGCATCACCACCGGCACGACCGGCGCGCCGCTCTCCAGGGCCAGCCGGGCCACCCCGGTCTTGCCCCGGTAGAGCCGCCCGTCCGGCGACCGGGTGCCCTCCGGGTAGATGCCGGCGATCCCGCCGCGCCGCAGCACCTCCAGCTGGGTGTCGAGCGCGGCGCGGGCGGCGCGCCCGCCCGAGCGGTCGACCGGGATGGTGCCGGTGCTCACGAAGAACATCCTGGTCAGCCAGCCCTTGATCCCCTTGCCGGTGAAGTACTCGGCCTTGGCCACGAAGGTGACCCGCCGCCTGACCATCAACGGTGTGAAGATCGAGTCGGAGAACGACAGGTGGTTGCTGGCCAGGATGACGGGGCCGCTGTCCGGTACGTGGTGCAGCCCCTCGACCTGCGGACGGAACAGCACCCGCAGCAGCGGGCCGAGGAGGACGTACTTCATCAGCCAGTAGAACACCGGCGTCCCTTCCCTTGGTCGGCTCGGTTCACGATTGTCGGGCTGTCGTGCGCGCCGGGACACCCCGACCGGTGGTCGAGTCGATCACCCGCCGGGCGGGCGCCCGTCCTTCCGGGCCAGCTCCTGACGTCTTCCGCACAAACGGACATACGGCCCCGTCCACGACCAGCGGGACGGCCGTCGAGTTCGAAGACGCGACACAACGCACTCCCGCAACCGGCCCGTGACGTGTCACGATTCAAGGCACGGCGTGCGGGGGCGCGCCGAGGGGCTGGGGCGGCCGCGCGTAGGCGCGTTGAGGAGGGTGTCCGGTGTCAGCGGGTGGGGCCCGCCGGGGGCGGCGGGACAACGGGCTCGACGCGAGCGAGTACGCCGTAGCGGGCGACGTCGATCCGCGCGTCGGTGAACACCTGCTGGACGTGCTGGCCGCCGGCGGCATCGCCGCGTACCTCCAGCCGTCGGCCGACCTCAACCCGGTCACCCGCACCACCACGGTGCCGGCACGGCCGGTCGACCGCCTCTACGTGGACCGTTCCCACCTGACCACGGCCCGCGACTACCTCAACCAGCTGGCCGACGAGATCGCTCCGGAGCCGGCGCGGCCCGACGAGCCGGACATCGACGCCGAGTGGGCCCGGATCGTGGCGGGATTCCACGCCACGCCCACCACCGGTGAGAACCCCTGGCCCGCCGCCGAGGACATCGACGACCCGACCGAGCCGGCCGCCGGCCCGCGCACCCTGGTCGACGAGGCCGGGCCGACCGTCACCGACGTGCGCCGGCTGCCGTACGCGGCCGACGTGTCCGGCGTGTCGGTCGGCCGCACCGACCGGCAGGACGAGCCGTCGCTGCTCGACGGGCTGGACACCTTCGGCGCCGACCTGCCCGACGACGAGGAGGAGGGCTACACCCCGCCTCCGCCCCCGCCGCTGCCGCGCATCTCGAAGTACGCGGTGGTCGGCGTGCTGGCCGTCGTGGTCGGCTTCGTGCTCTTCCTGTTCCCGTCCCTGCTGCCGGTGGACCGCTCGGTGGTCACGCTCCTCGGGTTCACGGGCATCCTCGCCGGTTTCGTGACGCTCATCTGGCGGCTACGGCCCGGCGGTGACGACGACGACCGCGGCCCCGACGACGGCGCCGTCGTCTGACGGCACGGCCGACCCGGTGATGGGGCGGTCACCGACCGCATCGCGGGACGGCGGAGGCCCGTCGCGCGGGTGACAGTGGTGTAACTTACGGTCAGTGGGAAAACCGCTGTACGTCACGTCCTCCGCTGACTGACCGGTTGTTCCTTGCTCGCGGCGGTCAGTCCTCTGCTGATCGGAATGCCCGAGATGCGACAGAGTTCCCTGGTGGTGGTGGCCAACCGCCTGCCCATCGACGACAGCATCGCGCCGGACGGGGCCTGCGAGTGGCGGCGCAGTCCCGGCGGCCTGGTGAGCGCCCTGCATCCCCTCCTGCGGCACGCCCCCGCCACCTGGGTCGGCTGGGCCGGCGGCACCGGTCCCGCCCCGGCCCTGCCGGACGTGGACGGCGTACGGCTGTGCGCCGTGCCGCTCACGGCCGACGACCTGCGCGACCACTACGAGGGGTTCGCCAACGCGACCCTCTGGCCGCTCTACCACGACGCCGTGGAGCAGCCGCAGCACCACCGGCGCTGGTGGGAGGCGTACCAGCGGGTCAACCGCCGGTTCGCCGAGGCCGCCGCGGCGGTCGCCGAGCCGGGGGCGGTCGTCTGGGTGCAGGACTACCACCTGCACCTGGTGCCCGGCATGCTGCGGGACCTCCGGCCCGACCTGCGCATCGGCTTCTTCCTGCACGTGCCGTTCCCGCCGCCGGAGCTGTTCATGCAACTGCCCCGCCGGGCCGAACTGCTGCGCGGCATGCTCGGCGCCGACCTGGTCGGATTCCAGCGCGTCCAGGCGGCGCACAACTTCGCCCAGCTCGTGGTGAAGGTGCTGGGCCTGCCCGCCACCGACCGGCGCATCGGCGTGGGCGACCGGGTGGTCCGCATCGGCGCGTTCCCGGTCTCCATCGACACCGCCGAGATGGCCGCGCTCGCCGCACGGCCCGACGTGGCCGCGCGGGCCCAGCGGCTGCGGCAGGACCTCGGCCGCCCCGAGCGGGTGATCCTCAGCGTCGACCGCATGGACTACACCAAGGGCATCGAGCAGCGGCTCAAGGCGTACAGCGAGCTGCTCGCCGCCGGGCACGTCAAGGTCCGCGACACGGTGCTCGTGCAGGTGGCGGTGCCGAGCCGCGAGCGGGTCGGGCAGTACCAGGTCCTGCGCGAGCGCGTCGAACGCGAGGTCGGCCGGATCAACGGCGAGTTCGGGCGGGTCGGTGAACCCGCCATCCACTACCTCACCCAACCCTTCGACCGGGCCGAGCTGGCCGCCCTCTACCGTGTCGCCGACGTGATGGCGGTGACCCCGCTGCGCGACGGGATGAACCTCGTCGCCAAGGAGTACGTGGCCGCCCGGGTCGACGACACCGGCGCGCTGCTGCTCAGCGAGTTCGCCGGCGCCGCCGCCGAACTGCCGCAGGCGTACCTCGTGAACCCGCACGACCTCGAAGGGCTGAAGGAGGGGCTGCTCGCCGCGCTGCGCGCCGCACCGGCGGACGTCGCCGAGCGGATGCGGGCCATGCGCGCCCACCTGCACACGCACGACATCCGGGCGTGGGCCCGCTCGTACCTCACCGCGCTGAACGACACGGGAGCGCTGGTGGAGCGGCTGACCAGCGGGGGCGAGAGCGCCCGGCTGCCCGCGCAACCGGGCCGCTCCGCCGCGCGGGCCGACCACCGCGGCTGACCCCGGCCCCCGCGTCGGGGTGGCCGGGCATCCCGCAGCCGCCGGCACTGCTGCCGACCGCGCCGGTTCAGCGCGCCGCGGGCTCCTTCTCCAGCCAGTCCAGCAGGGCGTCGATCGGCTCCCGCCACCGCACGTCCAGCATCAGGTCGTGCCCCATCCCGGGGAAGAGCAGCGGCGCGGACCCGTAGCGGCGGGCCACCCGGTTCAGCGCCCCGGCCGGCACCACCCGGTCGTCCGGGCTGCCCAGCACCAGCACCGGCGGGTCACCCACCGCCGGCTCCAGCGCGGGCCGCGAGAGCAGCTGCCACTGGGCCCGCCTTCCCGCGCCGCCCAGCGCCGAGACGTACCGGCGCGCCTCCGCGTCCGGCAGCTCCCGGCTGAACAGCTGGGCACGGCGGAGCCGCAGGCGCCCGCCCACGACCGCCGGCAGGGTGCCCGCCGGGTTGCGGCGCAGCGCCGCGCCGACCGTCGCCCAGCCGCCGAAGACCGGCGCGACCAGCACGGCCGCCCGGGCCGGGTAGCGGGCCAGGGCGTGCGCCACCACCAGCGCCCCGGCACCGTGCCCCACCAGCACCGCCTGGCGCGGCAGGCTCGCGGCCACCTGGACCACGTCGTGGACGTACGCGCGCAGCGACGCCCGCGGCGCCGGCTCGCTGGCGCCGTGCCCGCGCAGGCTCAGCGCGTGCGCGGGGAAGCCCCGGGACGCCGCGTGCCCCAGCCAGTGCTCGGCGAACGCCCACGCCCCGTGCCCGAAACCCGGCACGAACAGCAGCGGCGGGCGCCCCTCGTCCGGCTCCGGTGCGACGCTGACCACCTCGCGCCGGGCCGGCCGGACCGGGCGCGCCCACTCCCGACTCCGGATGATGCGGACCGCGCTCACCGGTCCCGCCCTTCGTTCACCGATCCTCCAGGGAGTCGAGGGCGCGCTGGACGGCGCGCAGGTAGTCGACGTGCCCGACCTCGAACCAGTGCCGGGTGCTGTCCTTGACCGGGCCGGAGTACCGCTCCCCCGCCCGGGCCTGCACGGTCGCCGCGAACGCGGCGGCGCGCTCCGGCCGTACGAGGCGCTGCCGGAGCAGCCGGGCGAACAGCACGGCCTGCCAGTGGGCCAGGGTGAACACACCCGAGTCCGGCTGGAGCAGGCCGACGACCGCCAGCGTCGGGTAGCCGGGCGCGAACGCGTTCAGCCAGAGGGTCGGGCGGCCGGTGCCCGCGTCGTCGCCGAGCACCTTCGGGTCGAGGAACTCGAAGCGCGGCAGGTAGCCGGTGGCGAAGACGACCAGCTCCGGGTCGATCCGCCGACCGTCGGTGAGTTCCACCCCGTACGCGTCGAAGCGCGCCACCTCCGGCACCGGGGTGATCGCGCCGTGCCCGACGTGGTAGACGAGCTGGCTGTTCGCGATCGGGTGGGTCTCGTACACCCGGTGGTCCGGCTTCGGCAGCCCGAACCGGGTCAGGTCGCCGACGGTCAGCCGCAGGGTCCAGTGGTAGAGCCACTGCCGCACCCGCAGCGGCACCCGCAGCGCGAGCAGCATGTCGTTGACCTGGTCGGCCGGGCGGCCGAGGACGTACTTCGGGGCGTACCAGTACCCGCGCCGGGTCGAGTGCCAGCAGTGCGACGCCTGCTGGGCGGCCTCGACGGCGATGTCGCAGCCGGTGTTGCCCGCGCCGACCACGAGGACCCGCTTGCCCCGCAGCTGGGCCGGGTCCTTGTACGACGAGGCGTGCATGACCTCGCCGCGGAACTCCTCCAACCCCTCGTAGCGGGGCAGCTTCGGCGACCAGTTGTGGCCGTTGGCGACCACCACGGCCGCGTAGCGGGAGGTGCGTTCCGGGCCGTAGCCGCCCGTGCTGCGGGTCGTGACGTCCCAGCGGTCCCCCTCGACCGGCTCGACGCGGATCACCTCGGTGCCGAACCAGATGTGCGAGCGCAGGTCGAAGTGGTCGGCGTACCGCTCGAAGTAGCTCAGCAGCTGGCTGTGGTGGGGGTAGTCCGGCCAGGTGTCCGGCATCGGGAAGTCGGGGAACTGGGTGAACGGCCGCGACGAGATGAGGTGCGTGCTCGCGTAGACGGGGCTGCGGTCGTGCCGCCAGTTCCAGGCGCCGCCCACACCGGTCTCCCGCTCGTAGCAGTCGACGCCGAAGCCGTGCTCCTTGAGGTTCTTCACGGCGGTCAGGCCGCTGGCGCCGGCGCCGATGACGCAGACCGTGTCGCCCCGGTCGGAGACGGGACGGCCGTCGCTGCCGCGGGCAAGCGTGGTCGCCGCCGGTTCGGGCCGGTCGGTGGAGGTGGACACCGAATTTCTCCTTCGTGCGGCACGGGTGCCGGTTCGCCGCGAAATCCTCTCCACATCGGAGCCGGTTGTCCAGCCCCGACCTGGCTCACTCGGGACGCGGCAGCAGCAGGTCGACCAGCACCGGGAAGTGGTCGCTGGCGCGGCGGGTCAGCGGGGTGTCCACCACGTCGTAGTCGACCACCGTGATCCGCGGATCCACGAACAGCGCGTCGATGCGGCGGCGTGGGGCGGCGCACGGGTAGGTGAGCCGGTCCGCCCGCCCGGCCGCGTCCGCCGCGTCGGTCAGCCCCCGGGCCACGGTGGCCCAGGCCGGGCCGTCCGGTCCCTCGTTGAGGTCCGCGCCCGCCACGACGGGCGCACCCGCGGCGTCGAGTTCCCGCTTGAGGAGCGCGGCCTGCGCGGGACGTTCGGCCGGGTCGGTGGACAGGTGGGAGCCGGCCACGGTGAACCGGGCGCCGCCCGCGACCACGCAGTCGGCGTACGCGGCGCCGCGCAGGTGCCGGCCGGGGGTGAGCGGGAAGCGCTGGCACCGGGTGGCCAGCACCCGCACCCGCAGGCTGGTCAGCAGCAGGTTGCCCAGCGCCGGCAGCCCGCCGCCGGCCACCACGAGGCCGAACGACTCGGCGAGCGCAGCGGACTTGCGCCGCCACCGGAACCGCCGTGGGCCCTCCTGGACGATCACCACGTCCGGTGCGGCGTCCCGGACGACGGCGGCCAGCGCGGCCGTGTCGTCCCGCTGGCCGTGGATGTTGTACGACACCACCCGGAGCGGCACACCGGAGCCTCGCGCCACGCCGCCCGCCTCTACAGCCGGCGCGCCAGGTCGGCCGCGCCGATGACCCCGGCTCGGTTGCCGAGTTCGGCCGGGCGGATCTCGGCGACCGGGAGCCGGTCCCGCTGGGCCAGCGACTGGGCGTAGGACCGCCGGGTCGGCCCCATCAGCAGCTCACCGGCGTCGATGACGCCGCCGCCCACGACGAGCACCTGGGGGTCGAGGATCTGGGCCATGTCCGCGAGGCTGGTGCCCAGCCAGCGGCCGACCTGGGCGAACGCCTCGGTGGAGACGGGGTCGCCGCTCTTGGCGGCCGCCGTCACCATCGGCCCCGTGATCGCCTCGGCCTCGCCGCCGGCCAGCTCCAGCAGCCCGGCGGCCCGGTGCGGGCTCTGCCGGGCGGCGGCGCGGGCGAACCGGACCAGGGCGCTGCCGCTCGCGTACTGCTCGATGCAGCCGAGCCGGCCGCAGCCGCACTGGTGGCCGTCCGGCACGGTCAGCATGTGGCCCAGCTCCGCGGCGATGCCGTGCGCGCCGCGCAGCAGCTCACCGCCGAGCACGATGCCGCCGCCGACCCCGGTGCCGATC
The DNA here is from genome assembly GCF_036184225.1 of Micromonospora globbae. Classification (NCBI taxonomy): domain Bacteria; kingdom Bacillati; phylum Actinomycetota; class Actinomycetes; order Micromonosporales; family Micromonosporaceae; genus Micromonospora; species Micromonospora globbae. Next base: position 409,453 of record NZ_CP108084.1, on the reverse strand, counting down.
GTGAACATGACCATCGAGTCGTCGGCGTCCCGGGCCGCGCCGTACCGGAACTCGGCCCAGGCCGCCACGTTGGCGTCGTTCTCCACGATCACCGGCAGGCCGACCTTGTTGCTCACATACTCGCGCAGCGGCTCGTCCCGCCAGGCCAGGTTCGGCGCGAACAGCACGGTGGAGCGGCTGGCGTCGATCCAGCCCGCCGCGCCGATGCCCACGCCCTGCACGGGCCGGCCCGCGGCCAGCTCACCGACCAGCTCGGTGATGACGTCCCGGGTCTTCGCGACGTCGTCGGCGGGGGTGTCCCGTCGGGCCTGCACGAGCACCGTGCCGGTGTCGTCGACGACACCGCCGGCCACCTTCGTGCCACCGACGTCGACTCCGATGGTCAGCGTCACCGCTGCCGCTCCCCTCTGCTGTGCGGTCCCGCGCCCACCGGCGCGCCGGTGCCGCGGGACGTCCGTTCTCAGGCGTCGTCGCCCGGTACGTCCGCGCCCGTGTCGCCGGGCGTACGCGCGGCCGGCACCACGGGGCGCCCGGCCGGTGCCGGGTCGTCCTCCGGCGTGGCCGGCCCGGCCCCGTCGACGGGCGGCGCGGTGGCGGCCGGGGCGTACCCGTCCGCACGGGTGGCGGCGGACCACACGTCCCCGTCCGACGCCGGCTGAGAATCATGCCCGCTCCGGGTGGCCTCGCGCCACACGCGGTCGTCGTCCGGCCCGGCGCCGGCCGGGTCGGTGGCCGGGTGGGCGGACTCGGCGGGCGGGGTCGCGGAGGCGAACGCGCGCATCAGGCTGGCGATTCCGGCCGCGAGATCCCCCGCCCCGGTCGCCAGGCGCTCGGCGAACTCGGGACTCGGGTCCCGCAACGCGGCGATTCCACGGCAGATCGGGCAGACGCAGCACTCGGCGCTGCCGGTGGCGAAACCGCCCCCACCGGAGCGGGACCCCTCGGCCGAGCCCGTGTGACCGAGGACACCGGCCACGATCCCGCCCAACGGTCCCCAGGGCCCCGCGGTCGGGCTGGCGGCGGCCAGCCGCGCGGCCCCCAGCAGCGTGGCGACGAGTCGCTCCGCCTCCTCCCGGGCCGAGCCCGGATCCGTTGCCACCATGGTCGGCTCCTCTACCGTGGCGGCCGGGCCGCCGGACGCGTCACTGCGCGGCACCGGGTGCTTCTACCCGGCGCTTGAGCTGCTTCAACGCGGTATCCATGATCATTTTTTCGGCCTTGCGGCGGAACATCCCGAGCATCGCGACGGAGAGTTCCACCTCCAGCGTGTACGTCACCGTGGTGCCGCCGTCCGGGTTCGCGACCAGGTCGTACGACCCCCGCTGCGCCTTCTGCATCTTCGACGGCGCCACCAGGTGCCACTCGATGCGGGTCAGGTCCTCGGCGTAGGCGTACGCGAGGACGTACTCGTCGGCCAGCACACCGGCGTCGATGGTGAACCGGACCTGGCTGGCGTAGCCGTCCTCGTACTCCTCGACCACCTCCACCCGGCGCACCGCCTCGGTCCACTCCGGGTAGCGCGTGAAGTCGCAGATGACCGCCGCCACCCGCTCCGGGGGCGCGTCGATGACGATCGACTGGGTCGAGGAGTCCGCCATGGGGGGAGGCTACCCGGCGCGGCGCCCGGCCGGGCCCGCACGCCCCCCGCCACGCCCCGACCACAACCTGCCTGCCGCGGGCCGGGGGCCGGCCGGGTAGGTTTCGACAGAGCCGACCCGAGGTGGCGGCCCCCAACCGGCCACTGCGAGCACGAGGGAGTGCAGGTGCGCGAGTTCTCCGTCCCGCCGATCGTCACCGTCGGCGACTCGGCCAACCTCACCGACCCCGTCTGGGAGAACGCCGAGGTCGCGCCCGACACCGTGCAGTTCGTCCGCCCCACCGGGGCCGCCGACGGCCCGGCCTGGGAGGACGTCACCTGCCGACAGTTCCGCGACGAGGTGGTCGCGGTGGCCCGCGGGCTGGTCGCGGCCGGGGTGCGGCCGGGCGACCGGGTCGGGCTCATGAGCCGCACCCGCTACGAGTGGACCCTCGTCGACTACGCCATCTGGGCCGCGGGCGGCGTCACCGTGCCGATCTACGAGACCTCCAGCGCCGAGCAGGCCGCCTGGATCCTCGCCGACTCCGGCGCGGTGGCCTGCGTCGTGGAGAGCACGGCGCACGCCACCCTGCTGGCCGGCGTACGGGACCGCCTGCCCGACCTGGGCCGGGTCTGGCAGCTCGACCTCGGCGCCGTGGACGACCTCGTGGCCGAGGGCGCGTCGGTCGACCCCGCGGAGATCGACCGGCGGCGGGCGGCGGTGGGCGCCGGTGACGTGGCCACGATCATCTACACCAGCGGCACCACCGGCCGCCCCAAGGGCTGCGTGCTCACCCACCGGAACATCTACGCCGACATCGCCAACGCGGTGCCCGTGCTGCCGAACCTGTTCAACGCCGGCGCCTCCACGCTGCTCTTCCTGCCCCTGGCGCACGCGTTCGCCCGGCTCATCCAGGTCGGCGTGGTGTACGCCCGGGCCACCATGCGGCACTGCGCCGACACCAGGAACCTCGTGGCGGAGCTCCAGGAGTTCCGCCCCACCTTCGTGCTCTCCGTCCCGCGGGTGTTCGAGAAGGTCTACAACGCGGCCAAGCAGAAGGCCGAGAGCGACGGCAAGGGCGGCATCTTCGCCCGCGCCGAGCAGGTCGCCATCGCGTACAGCGAGGCGCTGGAGACCCCGCGCGGGCCGGGACTGGCGCTGCGGGCCCAGCACGCGATGTTCGACCGGCTGGTCTACCGCAAGCTGCGGGCCGCGCTCGGCGGCCGGTGCCGCGACGCGATCTCCGGCGGCGCCCCGCTCGGCGCCCGGCTCGGCCACTTCTTCCGCGGGGTCGGGGTGACGGTCCTGGAGGGGTACGGCCTCACCGAGACCGCGCCGGCGGCCGCCGCCAACCTGCCGTCGGCCACCCGGATCGGCACGGTCGGCCGGCCGCTGCCCGGGGTGAGCATCCGCATCGACGACGACGGCGAGATCCTCATCTCCGGTGAGCTGATCTTCCAGGGGTACTGGCACAACGAGGCGGCCACCGCCGAGGTGCTCACCGGCGACGGCTGGTTCCGCACCGGCGACCTGGGCCAGCTCGACAACGAGGGCTACCTCACGATCACGGGCCGCAAGAAGGAGATCATCGTGACGGCCGGCGGCAAGAACGTCGCCCCGGCCGTGCTGGAGGACCAGGTCCGCGCCCACCCGCTGGTCAGCCAGTGCGTCGTGGTCGGCGACGGGAAGCCGTTCGTCGCGGCCCTCGTCACCATCGACGAGGAGGCGCTGCCCCGGTGGCTGGAGTCGGCCGGGCTGCCCGCCGACACGCCGGTGAGCGAGGTGCGCCAGCACGAGGGGCTGCGCGCCGAGGTCCAGAAGGCCGTCGACCTCGCCAACGCCGCCGTGTCGAAGGCCGAGGCGATCAAGGTCTTCCGGATCCTGCCCCGGGACTTCACCGAGGCCACCGGCGAGCTGACCCCGTCGCTGAAGGTCAAGCGGCAGGTCGTGCACAAGACGTACGCGTCGGAGATCGCCGAGATCTACCGCAGCTGACTACGATCCGTCACGTGCCCGCCTCGACACCCGCAGGGTTCCACCCGCATCCCCTCGCCGCGGTCGCCCGCCTGGTGATGCTGGCGCTCGTCGCCGTCCTCACCCTGTTCGCCACGCGCGACCCGGCCCAGCTCTGGTGGATCGCGCTGCTCGCGGTGGCCGGGGCGCCCGCCCTGCTGGCGCCACAGCACCCGCGCGTCGCCCCGCTCAGCCGGGTGGCCGAGGTGGTGGTGCTGGGGCTGGCGGCGAGCCAGGTGGCGGCCGTGTCGCTGGTCGGCGGATCGGTCGACGGGCTGGGCGCGTCCGCGGTGCTGCCCTACCTCGCGGTGCCGGTGACGGTCACCGCGCTGCGCCGCCGGTTCCGCGAGGGCGCCGTGCTGCTCGGGATCGCCGCGGCCACCCTGCTCGTCGGCGGCGCGCTCACGCGGGTCGACGGAGCGCCGCAGCTCACCCAGCCCGGCTACCTGGCGGTCTGCGCCCAGTGGCTGATCCTCGCGGTGCTCGGGCTCTACGCGGCGCGCACGCTGCACCGCATCATGCAGGTGCGCGGCGAGAGCCGGCCCCAGCCGTACGCCGAGGCGACCCGCCTGCTCACCCAACTGCGGACGGTCGCCCGGCAGCTGCCCGGCGCCACGCTCGACCCCGGCGGGATCTCCGAGCACCTGCTGGAGGAGCTGCGCAACGTGGCCCCGAGCGACCGGGCGGCCGTGCTGTCCGCGAGCGGCGGCGGCCGGCTCGTGGTGCTCGCCCAGGTGGGCGTGGACCGGGTCGACTGGGAGACCACGCTCGACGCGGACTCGGCCATCGCCGACGCCTGGGCCAGCCAGCAGCCGCAGACGGCCGCCCGCTCGCAGGCGCGGTCGCACCCCGGCGGGGACGTCTCCGCGCTGATCGTGCCGCTGGTCGCCGGCGTGCGTACGGTCGGTCTGGTGGTGCTGGAGGCCGACGCGGCGCACGCCTACCCCCCGGAGGTCGTGTCCCGGGTGACGGCGGTGACCGGCCCGGCCGCGCTGCGGCTGGAGGCCGCCCTGCTCTTCGACGAGGTCCGCTCGCTGGCCACCAACGAGGAGCGGCAGCGCCTCGCCCGGGAGATCCACGACGGCGTCGCCCAGGAGCTGGTGATGGTCGGCTACGGCATCGACAACGCCCTGGCCACCGTCTACGACGACGCCGAGGAGACCGCCGAGGCGCTGCGTACCCTGCGCGGCGAGGTGACCCGGGTGATCACCGAGCTGCGGCTGAGCCTGTTCGAGCTGCGCAGCGAGGTGGACCGGCACGGTGGGCTGGCCGCGGCCATCGCCGAGTACGCCCGCACGGTCGGCGCGTCCGGCGGGCTGCGGGTGCACCTGTCGCTGGACGAGTCGACGGCCCGGCTCCCCGCCGCCACGGAGGCGGAGTTGCTCCGCATCGCGCAGGAGGCCGTGACCAACGCCCGCAAGCACGCGGGGGCGTCCAATCTCTGGGTCACCTGTGAGGTGGACCCGCCGTACGCCCAGATCGAAGTGTCGGATGACGGTCACGGGATGGCTGACCAGCGGCCCGACGGGCGGTACGGTCTTGCGATCATGGCCGAGAGGGCGGAACGTATCCGGGGCCGGTTGGAGATCCGACCCCGGCAACCAAGCGGCACGACCGTGGCGGTGGTTCTCGGCACCTCGCCCCGGCGCGATAACGTGCGCGGTAGCGCAGCAGCAGAAGGGGAGTAACCCGAGGATGACCACAAGTCCGACACCGGCCACCCGTACCAAGGTCCTCCTTGTCGACGATCACGACCTCATCCGCAAGGGCCTGCGGCACGCCTTCGAGCGGGACCGCCAGTTCGAGGTCGTCGGCGAGGCCGCCACGGCGGCGGAGGGTGTCCGGCAGGCCGGGGCGCTGCAGCCGGACGTGGTGATCATGGATCTCCGGCTGCCCGACGGCAGTGGCCTCGAGGCCACCCGGGCACTCCGCAAGTCCAGCGCCTCCATGGGCATCGTGGTGCTCACCATGTACGCCGGTGACGACCAGCTCTTCGGTGCCCTGGAGGCCGGCGCCAGCGCCTTCGTGCCGAAGACCGCGCCGGCCGACGAGGTGGTGGCCGCGGCCCGGCACGCCGCGTCGTCGCCCAGCGCCTTCACCGCCGCCGACCTGGCCGAGGCCATGAAGCGCCGGCTGGCCCCGTCCGGCCCCCAGCTCTCCCCGCGCGAGGGGCAGGTCCTGCGGCTGCTCGCCGACGGCATGAGCGTGGCGGGCATCGCCAAGCAGCTCTTCGTCAGCGAGTCCACCGCCAAGACCCACATCTCGAAGCTCTACGAGAAGCTCGGCGCGGCCAACCGGGCGCAGGCGCTCATGACGGCGCTGCGGCTGGGCCTGCTCGAGGCTCCGGACGCCCCGAAGTTCTGACCTCCCCGCCCGCGCGGGCGGTGCACGTGAGATCCGCGTCGGCCCCACGGCCGGCGCGGATCTCACGTATCGACCGGTGTCGGGGCATTGTGCCGCTCGCTATGGTCACCCGGGCCCTCGCGGGGGCAGAATACCGCGGTGGCCCGTGGGCAACGGCGCCCGCGACGCCGACGGTGAGAGGTGGGTCATGCAGCGGCCGGACTGGGCACCCGAGACGATCGACATCGAGCGCCCGAGCGTGGCCCGCATGTACGACTACTACCTCGGCGGCTCGCACAACTTCGCCGCCGACCGGGCTGCCGCCCAGGCCATGGTGGCCGCGGTGCCCGACGCGCCGCTGATGGCCCAGGCGAACCGGGCATTCCTCCGGCGGGCCGTGCAGTTCCTGACCGACGCGGGCGTGCGGCAGTTCCTGGACATCGGCTCGGGCATCCCCACCGTCGGCAACGTGCACGAGATCGCCCAGCGGGGCGCGCCGGAGTCGCGCGTCGTCTACGTCGACGTCGACCCGGTGGCCGTCGCGCACAGCCGGGAGATCCTCGCCGGCAACGACCGGGCCGCCGTCGTGCAGGAGGACCTGCGCCACCCCGAGCGGATCCTGGCCCACCCGGACGTGCGCCGGCTGCTCGACTTCGACCAGCCGGTCGCCGTGATGATCGTGGCGGTGCTGCACTTCATCTCCGACGACGACCGGCCGGCGCGGATCCTGCGTACCCTGCGCGAGGCGCTGGCACCCGGCAGCTACCTGGTCCTCTCCCAGGCCAGCGACGACGGGCGCACCGAGGAGGAGCGGGCCGAGGCGGAGCGGGTCTACCGGCGTACGGACAACCCGCTCTGGGTGCGTAACCGGGCCGAGCTGACCGCGTTCTTCGACGGGTTCGCGCTCGTCGAGCCCGGCGTGGTGTGGGTGCCCGAGTGGCGCCCGGACTCCCCGGAGAGCGCGGAGGACGCCGAGCGGGCCGTCTTCATGGGCGGCGTCGGGCGCCTCGGTGGCTGAGGCGGCGACCGTGGCGGCGCCGGCCCGTCCCGGCGCCTTCGCCCGGGCCTGGGCCAAGGCGGTGTCCGGCACCAGCTTCCTGCCCATGACCCAGGCGCAGCTCGAGGCGCTGCTGCAACGGCTCACCGACCAGCTGGCCGACGCGCTGCTGGCCGAACCGTTCGACCTGCGTCCCGGGCACCGCGTCGGCACCGAACTGGTCGCCAACCACATCGCCTCCGCCGAGGGGCTCGGTCGTACCGTCGAGGTCCTCCAGCTGCGGCTGATCCGGGACCTCGGCCTCGTGGGCGACGACGTGGAGGACCGGATGGCCCGGCTGCTCGCCGCGATCGCCACCGGGTACGCCCGGGCGTTGCGCGACCGTACCCTCGACGAGCAGGAGTCGATCCGGCGGGCCGTCATGACGGCCCGCGCCCAGGCGGAGCGCGCGCTGCGCGACAGCGAGGCGCGCTTCCGGCACCAGGCCACCCACGACCCGCTCACCGACCTGCCCAACCGGGCGCTCTTCACCGAACGGCTCACGGCGGCGCTCAACGAGCCCGGCCGGGGCGCGGAGCGGATCGGGCTCTGCTTCCTCGACCTGGACCGGTTCAAGGTCGTCAACGACACCCTGGGCCACCAGGCCGGCGACCGGCTGCTCATCACCGTCGCCAACCGGCTCCGCCGGGCCCTCGACGGGCACCTCGTGGCCCGCCTCGGCGGCGACGAGTTCGTCGTCCTCGTCGAGCGGACGGGCGGCACCGACGACGTGGTCGCGGTCGCCGACACCGCCCTGGCCGCCGTCCGGGAACCGGCCATCGTGGACGGCACCGAGCTGACGGTCACGGCGAGCCTCGGCATCGTGGAGCGGCAGATCGCCGGGACCACCCCGGGCCACCTGCTGCGGGCGGCCGACAGCACGATGCACTGGGCCAAGGCCGCCGGCGGCGCCCGGTGGGAGGTCTTCGACGCCGAACGCAACCGGCGGGAGCTGGCCCGGCACGCGCTCTCCGCGGCGATCCCCGCCGCCCTGGAGCGCGGCGAGTTCTACCTGGACTACCAGCCGCTGACCTCGCTGCGGGACGGCAGCCTCCTCGGCGTGGAGGCGCTCGTGCGGTGGCGACACCCCGAGCTGGGGGTGCTGCACCCGGGCAGCTTCATCGGGCTGGCCGAGGAGACCGGGCTGATCGTGCCGCTCGGCGGCTGGGTGCTCGCCGAGGCGTGCCGGGAGGCGGAACGCTGGTCCGCGCGGGGCGGCCGGGCGCCGTTCGTGAGCGTGAACCTCGCGGTGCGGCAGGTGCACCGGCCGGGGCTCGTGCAGGAGGTACGCGGGCTGCTGCAGCGCACCGGACTGCCGCCGGAACGACTCCAACTGGAGATCACCGAGAGCACCATGATGAGCACCACCGAGGAGCCGGTGCGTGCCCTGCGCGTCCTCGCCGACCTCGGAGTCCGGATCGCCATAGACGACTTCGGCACCGGCTACAGCAACCTCGCGTACCTGCGGGACCTCCCGGTGACCGAGCTGAAGGTGGCCGGGGAGTTCGTGGCCGGGCTGCGGGCGCCGGCCGCGGAGCCGGCCAGCCGCACCGACGAGCGGATCCTCGCCTCGCTCGTGTCGCTCGCGCACGCACTGGACCTCACGGTCACGGCCGAGGGCGTGGAGACCGCCGGGCAGGCCGACCGGCTGCGGGCGATCGGCTGCGACGCCGGCCAGGGCTGGCACTTCGGCCGCCCCGCGCCCGCCGACCGGATCCTGGAGCGCGTCGGCTGACGGCGTAGACATTGTCTACGCGCCTCTGGTAGACAGTGTCCATGGCGGATGCGGAGTCGGACGTCCGCACGCGGCTGATCACCGCGGGCGTCGAGCTGGTGCAGCGTGAGGGCCACGCGGCGGTGTCCCTGCGGGAGATCGCCCGCCGGGCCGGTGTCTCGCACGGCGCGCCGCGACGGTACTTCCCCACCCACCTCGACCTGCTCTCCGCGATCGCCCGCCAGGGGTACGCCGACCTCGCCGACCGGATCGCGCGGACCGTCCGCGACACCGGGCCCGACCCGCGCCAACGGCTCCTCGCCCTCGGCCGCGCCTACCTCGACCACGCCGCCGCGAACCGCGGCATGTTCGAGCTGATGTTCCGGCACGACCTGCTCAACAGCGGCCGGCTCGGCCTGCGCGACGCCAGCCTGCCGCTGTTCACCCTGGTCGTCGACCTCGTGGCGGAGGCGCGCCGGCCCACCGACCGCGCCGCCACCGTCATCGCCGGGGCGCTCTGGGCCAACCTGCACGGCCTCGCCCAGCTCTGGGCGTGGGGCAGCCTCCAACTGGCGACCGGCGAGACGGACGACGACGCCCTGCTGCGGGCCGCGCTGGACGCGCACCTCGGCCCCGCACCCGAGTGACCGTGGAGGAACGGTGCCGCTGCTGTACGACCTCGCCAAACTGACCGCCGGCAACGCCCTGCGGCTCGGCTGGCGTCCCCGCGTGGAAGGGCTGGAACACCTGCACCGCCACGGCGGCGCCATCCTCGCCGGCAACCACCTGTCGGTCGCCGACGAGCTGTTCCTGGCCGCCGTCACGCCCCGGCACATCGCCTTCTGGGCCAAGGCGGAGTACTTCTCCGGCCGCGGCGTACGCGGCTGGGTCAGCCGCCGGATCGTCAGCGGCATGGGCGCCATCCGCGTCGAGCGCGGCGGTGGCCGGGCCGCCCTCACGGCGTTCGACGCGGCCGTGCCCGTCCTGCGTGCCGGCGGCCTGGTCGCCGTCTACCCGGAGGGCACCCGCTCGCCGGACGGGCGGCTGCACCGCGGCCGGACCGGCGTGGTCCGGCTGGCCCGGGACGCCGGCGTGCCGATCGTCCCGGTCGGTGTGCTCGGCACCGCCGAGGTGCTCCCCGTCGACGCCCGCCTGCCCCGCCGGCACCCGGTCACGCTCCGGTTCGGCCCACCGATCCCGGTGGCCGGCCGCATCCACGGCCCGCGCGACATCCGCCTCCTCACCGACGAGGTGATGGCGGCGATCCAGCGGCTGACCGGCCAGGAGTACGTCCCCCGGTACGCACCGAGACGCGAGACCCTGGCCGCCTGACCCGCGCACGCATACGCCCCGCGTCCCCGTGCGGGTCGGCGGTCGCCGGGTCGGGGTGATCGTGCTCGTTCCTGGATGTAGTGGCCTCGGCGTCTCCAGGAGGCCACTACAACCAGGATCGAGCGTGATCTCCCCGTCGCGACGGCGCGCCTGCGACGGGCTGCGACGGGCTCGCGCCCAGCGGGCACGCGCCCGGCGGGCTCGCGCCCCGGCCGGCGGCCTCAGCCGGCGAGCAGGTCCGCCATCCGTCGGGCCTGGGCCTCCCAGCGCCACTCGCGCTCCACCCAGGCGCGACCGGCGGCGCCGAACTGGCGGGCCAGGTCCCGGTCGGCGAGCAGGCGGGACACCCGGTCGGCGAGCTGGGCGACGTCGCGGCCGCTCACCACGTACCCCGTCTCCCCCTCGCGGACGGCGTCCGGAGCGCCGCCGGAGTCCCCGGCGACCACCGGCAGGCCGGTCGCGGACGCCTCCAGGTACACGATGCCGAGCCCTTCCACGTCGAGGCCGCGGTTGCGGGTGCGGCACGGCATGGCGTACACGTCGCCGGCCGCGTAGTGCGCCGGCAGCTCGGCCGCGGGCACCGACCCGGTGAACACGACGTCGCGGTCCACGCCCGTCTGCCGGGCCAGCTTCTCCAGCGCGGCCCGGTACGGCCCGCCGCCCACGATGAGCAGGGCCGCGTCGGGCACGCGGCGGCGGATCTCCGGCATGGCGCGGATGAGCATGTCCTGACCCTTGCGGGGCACCAGCCGGGACACGCACACGACCACCGGCCGGTCGGAGAGCCCCAGCCGGGTACGCACCGCTTCCCCGTCGACGTCGGGGTGGTAGGCGTCCACGTCCACGCCGGGCGCGAGCCGGTGCAGCTCGGTGAGCCCGTGCAGCACGCGGGCGAGCCGGGTGCGGGTGTACTCGCCGAGGTACGTCGTCACGTCCACCCCGCGCCCGATCCGGCGCAGCGCGGCACGGGCACCCGGAAGCGCGGCCCAGCCGACCTCGTGCCCGTGCGTCTGGGCGACGACCCGGCGGATGCCCGCCCGGCGCCGCAGCCCGGCGGCGAGGAGCCCGAGCGGCGCCGCCGCGCCGAACCACACGGTGTCGCAGTCGTACGCGCGGGCGAGCCGGGCGGCCCGCCGGGCCACCAGCGGGGTGGGCAGCAGCACCCGGGTGCGTTCCCGGATCACCTCGAACGGCTGGTCGGCGTCGAACTTGTCAGCTCCCCGCCAGCTCGACGCGTACACGACCACGGACCCGCTGGGCTGGCGCACGGCGAGGTTGTGCACGAAGGACTGGATGCCGCCGGGACGGGGCGGGAAGTCGTTGGTGATCAGCAGCGTCCGGCTCATCTGCCGGCCTCCCTGGCGTAGGCGCGGGCGGCGGCCATCCGCTCGACCGTGGACGGGTGGGTGGCGGAGTACAGGTACTCCCAGCGCGGCGGGTCCGGGTCGGAGAGGTTCACCGAGGACAGCCGGCGCTGCATCGACTCGAACGCGGCCGGGTCGTGGGTGAGCGCCAGCGCGTGCGCGTCGGCCCGCGCCTCGACGCGGCGGGAGATGAGCGCCTGGACCGGCGCGGCCACCAGCCCGACGACCGTCACCAGGGCGACCAGCAGCGGGAACGCGCGCGGTTGGGCGACCGAGTCGACGCCGGCGAGCCGCAGCAGCGGCCCCCACGAGCCGATCAGGTAGAGCACCACCACGGCCGCCGCGGCGCCGAGCGCGCCGGTCAGCGTGCCGACCGTGACGTCCCGGTCGCGGGCGTGCCCCAGCTCGTGCGCCACCACGGCGGTCACCTCCTCGGGCGGGGCCTCGCGCAGCAGGGTGTCGTAGACCACCACGCGCCGGGTCGGTCCGATGCCCGAGACGTACGCGTTGACCGCCCGGGTGCGCCGCGAGGCGTCGGCGACCAGCACGTCCCGCACCGGTACGCCGTCACGGGCGGCCATCGCCATCAGTTCGGTGCGCAGCGGCCCCTGCTCCATCGGCGTGAACCGGTTGAACACCGGCTCCACGAGCACCGGCAGCACGAACGAGAGCAGCACCACGAGGCCGGCGGCCCCGGCCGCGCCGAACGCCCACCACCAGCGCGGCGCGAGGCGGATCACCGTGTAGAAGCCCAGCAGCGCCACGGCGCCGATCACGGCGCTCACCGCGTACGACTTGAGCAGGTCGACCGCCCAGCCGCCCCAGCCGTTGGTGCTCAGCCCGTAGCGGGTGAGGACGGCCTGGCGCCAGGCGGCGAACGGGAGGGTGACCAGGTCGGCGACGAGCACCACGGCGAGCCCGCCGAGCACGGCCTGCGCGATCCAGTGCCCGCCGAAGGGGCGCCCGACGAGTTCGACGAGGCGGCTGCCCAGCGGGGTGAGCCCGAGCGCGAGAGCGACCAGCAGGCCGACGGCCAGGCTCGCGTACGTGCCGGGACGGAGCGCGCCCCGGAACTCGCGCCCGCGGGCCACCTGGTCGGTGGGAAGGTCGCGCAGGGCGGCGAGCTGGTCGGCCCGCGGGGCAGGCGGCCGGTGCCAGGGGATCAGCAGCGCCACGGTGACCACCAGGGCGAGGGCGAGCCCGGCCAGGGTCACCACCGCCCAGGCACGGGGGCTCATCCCGGCACCCCTTCCCGCGGGTGCCTGCCCCCGCCCCGCGATACCCGCGTCATCCGCGCTCCTCCCGCTGTGACCGCCCATCCTAGGGCTCGCGGCCCGACACAGCGCGGTCCGGACCACCCGACGGTCGATCCGACCGACCGCTGCGCCCTCCCGGGCAAGCCGGCACGCCACGCCCCGCCCCGGCCGGCCACCAGCCGCCCCCTCCCCGACCGGGCCGGCACGCCGCACCTCGCCCCGACAGGCCGGCACGCCGCACCTCGCCCCGACAGGCCGGCACGCCGCACCTCGGCCCCGACAGGCCGGCACGCCGCACCTCGCCGCGACGGGGCCGGCACGCCCGCCTCGGCAAGCCGGCCGGCACGCCCCGCCTCAACCAGGCCGGCACATCGCGGCCCGGCCGGCACACCGCGCCCGGGCGGACCGGTCAGGCGATCCGGCGGCGGCGCATCGGGCGGGGCCGCGCGGCACGGGGACGCGGTGCGGACAGCACCTCCACCTCGAAGCCGGCCCGGGCGAACACCTCGATCGCCCGGTGCTCGGCGGCGCCGAGGTCGGCGGCCGGGGACCGGTCGTCGAACAGGGCGGTCACCAGGCAGCCGGAACAGCCGTCGCCCCGGATGTCGCACCGGTCGCAGTCGATGAGCATGAAGCCTCCTGACGGGCTGCGGCGGCCGGACGACGATCCGCCGCCCGACCACCGTCGGTCACGCCGACCCTACGGCGGGGGTACGACAGAACCGGACAACCGGCATCCACTCGCCCCGAACCCGATCAAGCCACCCCGGGGCGACCCACGCTTCGTCGGGGCGGCGCGGCGGGAGCCACCCCACGAGTGGGACGGACACGAACCCGGCCCACGAGCGGGGCGGAAGCTGCCCCGGCACGCGAGCGGTCGGGAGCTGCCCCGGCCCGCCTCACGACGGTTGGGAGCGGGTCAGGAGCGGGCCAGGCGCCGCAGCAGCGAATCGGCCCCGAGCGGGTACGCGCCGTGGCGGCGTACCCCGTCGGCGACCTCGCGGTCGGAGGAGATCACCACGACCGGGCGGCCCGGCGGTTCGGCGCGGACGAGACGGCGGATCAGCTCGTCGGCGGTCTCCCCCTTGCGCGAGAAGAGCACCCGTACGCCGCGCGGGGCGGGCGGCAGGCCGGGTATCCGTTCCGCGCCGTCGAAGACCACCGTCACCTCGTCGCCGGTCTGCGCGGCGATCCCGCCCAGGCCGGAGATGAGGCGTTTGCGCTGTTGCTCCAGGGACATCTCGCCGAAGCCGCGCTTGGTGACGTTGTAGCCGTCCACCACGAGGTGCGCCCGAGGCAGTGCGAGCAGCTGGTCCAGGCGGGCGGGATCGTCGGTGTCGCGGGCGCGGGTGGCGACGCCCGCCGTGACGCCCGGCTGGTCGGCGGACGTGGCGGCCACGACGTCGGCCGGCAGCAACTCGACGGGGTCGAGCGCCAGCTCGCGGCGGAGCCCGACGGCGGCCTGGCTGATCGTCTCCAGCAGCAGCCAGAGCCGGGCCTCGTCGACCGTACGCGCCTCCTTGGCGCTGGCCCGGGCCGCACCCGCGGCCGCCTCGGCCTCGGCCAGCCGTGCGCGGGCCCGGCGCAGCTCCGCCTCCGCGTCGGCGGCCGCCCGGGCCGCGCGGCCCCGTTCGGTGGCCAGCAGTTCGTTGGCGCGCCGCTCCCGGGCCTGCGTCTCGCGCAGCGAACGGGCCAGTTGCCGGGACTCCTCGCGGAGCTGGCCGAGTTCCTCGCGGACCCGGGCCAACTCGTCGCGGAGCTTCTCCGCCTCGACCCGGGCGACCGCCCGGTCGTGCTCGGCGCGGGTGGCCCGCTGCTCGGCCTCGCGGACCAGCTCGGCGACGACGGCGCTGTCCGCCTCGGCGCGGACCGCGGCGCCGCTCGCCTCGATGAGGTCGCGCCAGCCGCGGGGGCGGGCGAGGTACGCGAGCGCGCCCACCTCGACCGGGTCGGCGGCGGCCGGGGCGGTGCCCTCCACGACGGCGGCCCCGAGGTCGCCGGCGTCGGCCAGCACCCGGGCGCTGACGCGCTGCCGGAAGAGTGGATCGGAGGTGAGCTGGGCGGCGATGGCCGGGGCACCGAGGCGGGCCCGCCGGTTGGGCGCGAACTTCGCCACCCGGCGCAGCGGCACCGGCACCTCGTCGGAGGGGAGGGTGGGCAGCACCGCGGCGGTGAGTGTCACGATCCGCTGGCGCACGGGCTCGGGCAGGACCGGCTCCGGCTCCGGCGCTCCCCCGTCGTCGGCCGGGTCGCTGTCGGCCGAACCGCCGCCCGCGCCGCCCACGTCGACCGGATCCGCGGCGTCAACCTGACCGGCGGCATCGCCGGAAACGGCCCCGTCGGCGGAGCCCGCCGCACCGCCGAAACCCGCCGCGTCAGCGGAACCGGCGGTATCGGGGAAACCAGCCGCACCGCCAGGACCGGTGGCACCGCGGGAACCGGGCGCGTCGCCCGGGCCGGCGGACGCCGACGCGCCCGCGGAAGCCTCGCCGACCTCACCGGCGCCCGACGCAGCGGCGGACCGGTCCTCCGGTGGGAGGTGGTCGTCGTACGGCTCGGTGAGGGGCATGTGGCAAGTCTCCCACCGCGACGGGGCCCACCGCCCGGCGAGTGAGCTGATCTCTCATCCTAGCCCCGGCGTGAGCACCGGGACGGCCGGGACGCTTGTGCACGGAGTGTCGGACGGGGACGCTAGCGTGCCGGCCGATGACACAGGCGGAGTACGTCCAGCAGACGCTGGCCGGTCTCGACCCCTCCCCGGACGGCGGGATCGATCCGGCCCTGCCGCTGTACGCGACCACCTTCGTGGTGCTCGACCTGGAGACGACGGGGGGCGCCCCGGACGGGGGCGGGATCACCGAGATCGGCGCGGTGAAGGTGCGCGGCGGCGAGGAGCTGGGCGTGCTCGCCACCCTCGTCAACCCCGGGCAGCCCATCCCGCCGTTCATCACCGTGCTGACCGGCATCACCGAGGCCATGGTGGTGCCGGCGCCGCCGATCGAGCAGGTGCTGCCGAGCCTCCTCGAGTTCCTCTCCGACGCGGTGCTGGTGGCGCACAACGCGCCCTACGACGTCGGTTTCCTCAAGGCGGCCTGCGCCCGGCACGGCTACCGCTGGCCCAATCCCCGGGTGCTGGACACCGCCGCCCTGGCCCGGCGGGTGCTGACCCGTGACGAGGTGCCCAACCGGAAGCTGGGCACCCTGGCGGCCTACTTCCGCACGCGCACGCAGCCGAGCCACCGGGCGCTGGACGACGCGAAGGCCACCGTCGACGTGCTGCACGCGCTGATCGGCCGGCTCGGTGGGCACCGGGTCGAGACGATCGGCGACGCCATCGAGTTCGCCAAGGCGGTGACCCCGACGCAGCGCCGGAAGCGGCACCTGGCCGAGGGGCTGCCGAAGGCTCCCGGGGTGTACATCTTCCGGGCGGCCGACGACCGGCCGCTCTACGTCGGCACCTCCGGCGACATCGCCACCCGGGTCCGCAGCTACTTCACGGCCGCGGAGAAGCGCGCGCGGATCTCCGAGATGCTGGCCGCCGCCGAACGGGTCGAGGCGGTGGAGTGCGCGCACTCGCTGGAGGCGGAGGTCCGCGAGCTGCGGCTGATCGCCGCGCACGCGCCCCCGTACAACCGCCGGTCGAAGTTTCCGGAGCGGATGCTCTGGCTCAAGCTGACCGACGAGCACTACCCGAGGCTGTCGGTGGTCCGCGACCTCTCCCCCGCGGACCAGGCGTACCTCGGGCCGTTCAGCTCCCGCCGCACGGCGGAGCTGGCCGCCGCCGGCTTCTACGACGCCGTGCCGCTGCGCCAGTGCACCCACCGGCTCTCGCTGCGGACCGTCACGCCGGCGTGCGCGCTGGCCGAGCTGGGCCGCTGCCCGGCGCCGTGCGAGCACCGGATCACCCCGGAGGAGTACGACCGGCGCGCCGCCGCCCCGTTCCGCGCCGCCACGGCCGACGACCCGCAGGTGGTGGTGGACGCGCTGCTGGCCCGGATCGAGGCGCTCGCCCGGGACCAGCGCTACGAGGAGGCGGCCGTGGTCCGCTCCCGGCTGGTCGCGGTGCTGCGCGCCGCCGTACGCATGCAGCGGCTCACGGCGCTCACGGGCATCGCCGAGCTGGCGGCGGCGCGACCGGCCGCGCGCGGCGGGTGGGAGCTGGCGCTGGTCCGGCACGGCCGGCTGGCCGGGGCGGGCGTGTCGCCGCCCGGCGTCCACCCGCGACCGACGTTGGCCGCCATCCGGGCGACCGCCGAGACCGTCCCGCCCGGGCACGGGCCGGTGCCCCGCGCCACGGCCGAGGAGACCGAGCGCATCCTGTCCTGGTTGGAACGGCCGGAGACGCGGTTGGTGGAGATGTCCTCCGGTTGGTCGTCCCCGGTGCGGGGCGCGGCACGGTTCCGCGACCTCCTGGCCAAGGCGGAAGCCGCGGCGTCCCACCAACTATCGACCGAACGCTCATGACCAACTGACCGATCGGACTACGTCGACTCCCTTAGGCTGTTAGAGAAGTGCAGTCCTGCCCGTTTCGTGGGCCTGCTCCCGGTTGCCGGTCCCCGGCGGCCGTGGGGCCGGGGTGAGGAGGTGTCCCTCGTGGACGTCGACGCCGGACACGGCGCCGCCCTGGGGGGCGCGCTTCCGACCCAGCCGGGCGAGCTGCCACTGACCCGTCGACTCCGGTCGTTGCTCGCCTGGCCGGGCGCCGAGACGGACCCGGTGAGTCATCTGGTCCGCACCCACCGGGGCATCCATTCGGGAGCCGACCCCGCGGTCCTGCGCCGGGCGTACACGATCGCGGAGACCATGCACCGGGGGCAGTTCCGCAAGAGCGGCGAGCCCTACATCACCCACCCGCTGGCGGTCGCCCAGATCTGTGCCGACCTGGGGATGGACACGACCACCCTGGTCGCGGCGCTGCTGCACGACACGGTGGAGGACACGCGCTACACGCTCCAGGCCCTCGCCGACGACTTCGGGCCGGAGGTGGCCCACCTGGTCGACGGGGTCACCAAGTTCGACAAGGCGTTCTACGGCAAGGCCGCCGAGGCCGAGACGATCCGCAAGATGATCATCGCGGCCGGCAAGGACGTCCGCGTCCTGATCATCAAGCTGGCGGACCGGCTGCACAACATGCGCACCCTCGGCGTCCGGTCGGCCGCCTCCCGGGAACGCATCGCGCGCAAGACCGAGGAGGTTCTCATCCCGCTCTGCGACCGGCTGGGCATCCAGACGCTCAAGCGGGAGCTGGACGACGTGGTGCTGCTGCACCTGCACCCGGAGGAGCACGCCCGCATCGCCCGGCACGTGCACGACCGCCCCGGCTGGGACGCGTACCTCGCGGAGGTCGTCGCGCAGGCCCGGGTGGCGCTGCGCCGCAGCCGGGTGGACGCGGCGGTGAGCCCCCGCCCCCGGCACCTCTACTCGATCTGGAAGGACACCGTCGCGGGCGGCCACAGCGCCCCGTACGACCTGCCCCGCATCGCCGTGGTCGTGGACGGGCCGGCCACCGACTGCTATGCGGCGCTGGGCGCGATCCACGGGCTGTGGCGACCCGTGCCGGGCCGGTTCAAGGACTACATCGCCTCCCCGAAGAACAACCTCTACCGGTCCCTGCACACCAGCGTCTGCGGGCCGAAGAACCGCACGGTCGAGGTGCTCATCCGCACCGAGGAGATGCACCGGTCGGCCGAGTACGGCATCGCCGCGAACTACCGCTTCCCCCGGGCTGGCGGCGACGCGGCGGCCCGCGCCGAACAGCTGGCCTGGCTGCACCGGGTGCTCGACTGGGAGCAGGACGCCGCCGACCCGGCGCAGTTCCTCCAGTCGCTGCGCTCCGACCTGGCCGAGGCGCAGATCCAGGTCTTCGCCGACGGACGGCAGGTCGTGCTGCCGGCCGGCGCCACCCCGGTCGACCTCGCGTACGAGCTGGGCACGGAACGCGGCGACCACTGCCTCGCCGCCCGGATCAACGGCCGCCTCGCCCCGCTGTCGTCGGAGCTGGAGGACGGCGACGTGGTGGAGATCTTCACGGAGAACGACGCCGACAACGGCTTCGAGGCGGAGGCCGCGCCGCGCGGCCCGCGCAAGGAGTGGCTCCGCTTCGTGAAGTCGCCGCACGCCCAGATGCAGATCAACCGCTGGTTCGCCGAGCACACCGAGCCCGGCATCTCGATCAGCGACAAGGTGCGGCTGGGGCGGGCCACCATCGGCCTCGCCCTGCGCCAGCACAACCGGGGGCTCGCGAGCGACCTGCCGCTGCTGCGGCTCGCCGAGGAGCTGGGCTACCCGGACCTGGAAACGCTGCTGGTGGCCGTGTTCGACCGGGTGATCGCGCCGGACGAGGTGGTCCGGCAGCTCATCGACCTCGTCGACCACCGCCAGTGACGGCCGGGCCCCGCCGGGCACGAGCGGCATTCGCGGCCACTAGCCTGGAGCCATGATCCCCCGCTCGCGCGCCACCGGACGCGCCGTGGCCTACCAGGTCTTCTACCGGCTGCCGCTGCCGCTGCGCCGCCGCCTGGTCCGGCTCGCCGTGCCGAAGTACATCGTCGGCGCGGTGACCCTGGTACGCGACGCCGAGGCCGAGGCCGAGGGCGCGGGCCGGCTGCTGCTGCTCCGGCAGCCGCCCGGCCACAGCTGGACGCTCCCGGCCGGGCTGCTGCAACGCGGCGAGGCCCCGATCGTGGGCGCCGCCCGCGAACTGTACGAGGAGTCCGGCATCCGCCTTGCCCCGGCGCGGCTGCGCCCGGCCGTGCCGAACGCCGTGGTGCACGCCAAGGGCTGGGTGGACGTGGTGTTCGAGACGGAGGTGCCGGCGTCCACCACGGAACTCCGGGTCGACGGCGCCGAGGTCTTCGAGGCCGCCTGGCACCCGCTGGACGACCTGCCCCGCCTCAGCTGGCCGACCGCGCGGCTGCTCGCGTACTACGGCATCGGCCCGCTCGCGGGCCAGTTCCCGCCCCCGGTGCCCGGCGCGGAGGAGTGAGCGTGCCCGCGGCCGGCGCGGACGGCCTCTGCGCCGTGGTGCTCGCCGCCGGCGAGGGGACCCGGTTGCGGCCGCTGACCGAGCGGCTGCCCAAGGCGCTCTGCCCGGTCGGCAACGTGCCGCTGCTGGACCGGGCCCTGGCCCGGCTCGCGGGGCTCGGTCTGGCCGGGCCGGACCGGGTCGCCGTGAACGCGTGCTACCTGGCCGGGCAGGTGGTCGCGCACGTCGGGGACCGCGCGCACCTGTCCGTCGAGCCGGGCGACCCGCTCGGGACCGCCGGCGGGGTGGCGAACCTCAGGGACTGGATCGCGGGCCGGCCCGTGCTGGTCGGCAACGCGGACGCCTACCTGGCCGACCCGGCCGCCCCGCCGGGCCCCGACATCGCCGCGCTGCTCGCGGACTGGGACGGCCACGAGGTACGCCTGCTCGGCCAGCCGGCCGCCGACCCGGCGGCTCCCGGGACGTTCAGCGGGCACGCCTTCACCGGGTTCTCCCTGCTGCCGTGGCGGTTCGTACGCGACCTTCCGGTGGGGTTCGGCGACCTCGTGCGCGCCGTGTGGCGCCCGGCCGAGGCGGCCGGCGCGCTGCGGGTGGTCCCCTACCGGGGCACGTTCTACGACACCGGCACCCCGGCCGACTACCTGGCCGCCAACCTGCACGCGGCCGGCGGCGACGCCCTGGTCGACCCGACCGCCACGGTCACCGGCGACTGCCGGGGCTCGGTGGTCGGCGCGGGCGCCGTCGTGCACGGCGACGTGGTCCGCTCCGTCGTGTGGCCCGGCGCGCGCGTACGGGCCGGGGAGCGGCTGTACGAGGTGATCCGGGCCGGGGACGACCTCACCGTGCCGGTGGCCGGGTCTAGCATGAGCGACGACGCCGACGAACGGAGAAGTGCCCCGTGATCACCGCGATCGTCCTGATCGACTGCGCCACCGACTCCATCCCGGAGGTGGCCGAGACCCTGGCCAACCTTCCCGGCGTCAGCGAGGTCTACTCGGTCGCCGGGCACGTCGACCTGATCGCCATGGTCCGGGTACGCGAATTCGACCAGATCGCCCAGGTGATCGCCGGCAGCATCTCCAAGGTGCCCGGGGTGCTGAACACGGAGTCGCACATCGCGTTCCGCGCGTACTCCCAGCACGACCTGGAGGAGGCGTTCGCCATCGGCCTGGCCAACGCCGACTGAGCACGGCGGCGCCGGAGCCCGCAGCGCAGGCCACGGCGGCGCCGGAGCCCACCGCGCGGGCAGACGCGGCCGACGGCCGGCCCATCCCGTGGATGGACCGGCCGCCGCGCTGTCCCGGGTCAGCTGACGCCCGGAGCCGGGTTCTCGGTGGTGCCACCGCCCGGGGCCGGCGCCTCGGTCTCCGTGCCACCCGGAGCCGGCGACTCGGTCTCGGTGCCGCCCGGAGCCGGCGACTCGGTCCCGGTGCCGCCCGGAGCCGGCGACTCGGTGGTGGCGCCGGGGCTCGGCGTACCGCTGGCGCTGGCCTGCGGCACCGGGATGCCCAGCTGCTCGGCGATCTGGACCAGCTCGTCGTAGTGGGCCTGGAGGGTCGGCAGCGCGGTCTGCGCCAGCTGGATCACCGACTGCTCGGAGCCCTGCGAGATCTCGGTCTGCGTGGCCTGGATGGCCTGGAGGTGACCGGCCAGCTGCGCCGTCACCCACTCCCGGTCGAAGTTCCCGCCACTGGCGTTGTTCAGCCGGTCGATCACGGACTGCTGGTCCGCGGTGGGCCCGTTGGGCAGCTTCACGTTGAGCTGGGAGGCGGTCTGCTGCACCGTCTGGTCCAACTGCGTGTGGTCGGTCACGAACATCTTGCCCAGGTCCTTGACCCGCTGGTTCTGGCCCTTCTGCTGGGCCAGTTCACCCGTGGTGATCTCGAACAGGTTGACCTGGTGGATCGCCTGCAGGTACTGCGTGTCCTGCGACGACGGCTGGGCCGCGGCCTGCGCCGCGGCTGCCGGGGCGACCCCGACCAGCACCAGCGCGGCCAGCAGGCCGAGACGTTTGATACCCAACATGCTTCCCCCCCTTGAGACGTTGGACCGCACGGATACCCGGCTCACCGGGGTTATTCCTGCGATGCCCGCGCGCGAGGGGACGGCCCGGTCGGCCCCGTCGTCCGGCTCCGGGGCTCCCGGGCCCGGCCGGCCCGAGCGGGGCGGAAACGGACGTGGCGCCCGCCGGGGGATCCGGCGGACGCCACGTCGAGGCGGGTCGGGGTCAGCGGCGCGGCTCTCCGCTGCTGATCTCCTCGCGCTCCGGTCGGGGCTCGACCGGCGGGTGCCCCGGCGAGACCGGCGCCTCCACCGGCTTCTCGATCGGGTAGAAGAAGCCCCGGACCGCCGGGCCGAGGGCCCCGAGCCGGTTCATCTTCTTGGGCACGACCCAGCCGGTGTACTCGAGCGCACCGTGGCCGTCGCCGTGCTCCTGCGCCGCGCTGAGCGGCTGGTGCACCTCGACGAACCGGCCGTCCGGCAGTCGCCGGATGATGCCGGTCTCCACGCCGTGCGCCAGCACCTCCCGGTCGTGCTGCTGCAGACCGAGGCAGAGCCGGTAGGTGACGTAGTACGCGATCGGCGGCGCGATGAGCAGGCCGATCCGGCCGGCCCAGGTCATCGCGTTCAGGCTGATCTGGAACTTGTCCGCGATGACGTCGTTCGCCCCGGAGAGCGTCAGCACCAGGTAGAACGCCACGGCCATGGCGCCCACCGCGGTACGCGCCGGCACGTCACGGGGACGCTGGAGCAGGTTGTGGCTCTTGTAGTCCTTGAGGTGGCGTGCCTCCAGGAACGGGTAGAGCGTGGAGAGCCCGACCAGGATGCCGGGTAGCACGACCGTCGGCCAGAACAGCGGCGGGATGACGTACCCGTCGCCGATCGGGATGTTGATCTGCCAGGCCGGCATGAGGCGGGTCGAGCCGTCCAGGAACATGACGTACCAGTCCGGCTGGCTGGCGGCCGAGACCACCCACGCCTCGTACGGGCCGAAGAGCCAGATCGGGTTGATCTGGAACAGACCGCCCATCAGCGCGATCACGCCGAAGACGATCATGAAGAAGCCGCCCTGCTTGATGGCGTACCGCGGGAACATCCGCTCGCCGACCACGTTGCCGTTGGTCCGGCCCGGGCCGGGCCACTGGGTGTGCTTCTGCTTGAAGACCAGGCCCAGGTGAACGCTGATCAGGGCGACCAGCAGAGCCGGGATCAGCAGCACGTGGGCGATGAAGAACCGGCTGATGATGATCGTGCCCGGGAACTCCCCGCCGAAGATCGACGAGGTGACCCAGGAGCCGATCACCGGGATGGAGAGCATGATCGCCGAGGCGATCCGCAGACCGGTGCCGGACAGGCCGTCGTCCGGCAGCGAGTAGCCGGTGAAGCCGGCCAGGAAGCCGACCCAGAACAGCAGCGAACCGATGATCCAGTTCGTCTCACGCGGCTTGCGGAACGCGCCGGTGAAGAACACCCGCAGCATGTGCACGACGATCGCCGCCATGAACAGCAGCGCCGCCCAGTGGTGCATCTGCCGCATGATCAGACCGCCGCGGACCTCGAAGGAGATGTCGAGGCTCGAGGCGTACGCGGCGGACATCGGCGTGCCCCGCAGCGGGGCGTAGCTGCCGTTGTAGATCACCTCGGTCATCGACGGCTCGAAGAAGAAGGTCAGGAAGACCCCGGTGAGCAGCAGCACGATGAACGAGAACAGCGCGATCTCGCCGAGCAGGAAGGACCAGTGGTCCGGGAAGACCTTGTTCAGCAGCCGGCGCAGCGGGGTCGCCACCTGGAAGCGGTCGTCCACCCCCGCCGCCGCCTTGCCCGGCGCCGCCGCCAGGTCGAACTTACGACGCTTCATGGCCGCTCCCAGAAGTCTGGCCCGACGGTCTCCGTGAAGTCGGACTTCGCCACGAAGAAGCCCTCGGAGTCCACCTCGATCGGCAGCTGCGGCAGCCGACGGCTGGCGGGGCCGAAGACGGGCCGGGCGTTGTCGGTGATGAGGAACTGCGACTGGTGGCACGGGCAGAGCAGACGGTTGGTCTGCTGCTCGTACAGGCTGGCCGGGCAGCCCGCGTGCGTGCAGATCTTGGAGTACGCCGCGTAGTTGCCCCACATGTAGTCGCCGTGGCCGACCCGCTCGTTGGCCTGGCGCGACTTCTGCGCGTCCTCGTCCCGCAGGTGGATCAGCAGGGTCGGCGAGTCCGCGTGGCGGTTGCTGATGCCGTGCTCGATGCCCGGGAAGACGGTCAGCTGACCGCCGGCGCTGATGTCCGACGGGCGCACGGGGCGGCCGTCCTCCCGCACGAGGCGCACCTTCTGGCCGCCCTCGGCCGGGGCGAACCCGGTGGTGAACATCTGGTTGTTCTTGTGCGGGTTCGAGATCAGGCCGCCGACCAGCGGCGCCGCGGCCACCGCGCCGACCGGCGCGAGGCCGGCCAGCAGCGAGATGCCGAGCAGCGGGCGGCGCTTCACGCCCAGCTCGTCGGCCATGTAGAGCATCGTCTGCCCGGTGATGCTCCGGTCGTCCGGGGAGACCGCGCCCTCGTGCCGGTCCTGGATCGACACCTCCTTCGGCAGCAGCTTCTTGCCCCAGGTCAGGATGCCGAAGCCGATGCCGAGCAGGGACAGGCCGAGGGTGAGGCCGAGCAGCGGGGTGTACCACTTGTCGCTGCCGCGGCCCGGCGCGTACTCCCACGGCCACCAGATGTAGACGACCAGGAAGGCGGTCGCCGCCAGACCGGAGAGCAGGAAGAGCCACGCGACCAGGCGGACGAGGCGGCGCTCGGCCTTGCTGCCGGAGACCACCTGCGGCTCGTAGTGGACGATCTCGATGTCGTCCCGCCGGGCGCCCTCACGGACGATGTCGAAACGGGTAAGCCCGGGGGTGTTCACGTCGAGCGGTTCCCGACCCTGCTGGGCCTGGTGCTCGGTGTGCGTGCTCATGCCGTCACCTCGTTACGGGCGGTGCCGAGCGGCGGCACCACAGCACTGAATCGAATGGTCCGCCCGGTCACGACTTGCCCGCAATCCACAGGCTCGCGAAGACCAGCGCGACGATGCCGACCAGGAAGATCGCCAGACCCTCGGTGGAGGGGCCGTACCGGCCGAGGTTGAAACCACCCGGGTCCTGGTCGTGCTTCAGGGTCTCCTGGATGTAGGCGATGATGTCGGCCTTCTGCTCCGGACGGAGCTGGTTGTCGCCGAACACCGGCATGTTCTGCGGCCCGCTCAGCATCGCGGCGTAGATCTGCCGGTCGGTCGCCGGGCGCAGGCTCGGGGCGAACTTGCCCGAGGAGAGCGCGCCGCCGCCACCGCCGAACGCGTGGCACTGCGAGCAGTTGATCCGGAACAGCTCGCCACCGGCGGCGACGTTGCCGTTCTCGTGCAGGTTCTCACCGTTCGGCAGCTCCGGGCCGCCGCCCAGCTCCTGGATGTACTGGGCCAGCTGGCGGGTCTGCTCGTCGGTGAAGAGCGGGGGCTTGCGGTGCGCCTGCGCCTCCTGGCGGGCCAGCGGCATCCGGCCGGTGCTGACCTGGAACTCCACCGAGGCCGCGCCCACGCCGATGAGGCTCGGCCCGCGCCCCTCGACGCCCTGCGCGTTGCGACCGTGGCAGGTAACGCAGCTCACGTCGAACAGCGCCTTGCCGTCGGCGGCGGCGCTGCTGAGCGTCTGGTTGTCCTGCGCCTGCGCGCCGGGGGCGAAGACGGTGTAGGCGCCGCCGGCCAGCGTCAGCGCGGCGAGCAGCCGGACCGCGGCACCCAGCCGGCGGCGGCCCCTGCTGCGCGCCGCGGGCCGCCCGCGCAGCCGCGCGAGCAGACCGCGTCGGCGGTCGTTCTCAGAAGTCATGACCTGTGTCCTTAACCGGTTTGGACCTTACTCAGGGGACGGGGCAACGGCGTGATTCGTGACGCGCCAAGATCACTGGAGCCAGTAGATCATGCCGTAGAGGCCGATCCACACGACGTCGACGAAGTGCCAGTAGTACGACACGACGATCGCCGAGGTCGCCTGCGCCGGGGTGAACCGGCCCATCGTGGTGCGGATCATGAAGATGATGAAGGCGACCAGACCGCCGGTCACGTGCAGACCGTGGAAGCCGGTGGTCAGGTAGAACATCGACCCGTAACCGTCTTCGTTGATCTTCACACCCTCGTGCACCAGCGTGCGGTACTCGTTCAGCTGACCGAGCACGAAGATCAGGCCCATCACGAAGGTGATCGTGAACCAGCGCCGCAGCGCGTGGACGTCACCCCGCTCGGCCGCGAAGACGCCGAGCTGGCACGTGACCGAGGACAACACCAGGATCACCGTGAAGGTGGTCGCGTAGGGGATGTTGAGGACCTCGGTGTGCTCCGCCCACTGCTCCGGCGCCGCCGCGCGGATGGAGAAGTACATCGCGAACAGAGCCGCGAAGAACATGAGTTCGCTGGAGAGCCACACGATCGTCCCGACGCTGACCATGTTGGGTCGGGTCAGGGAGTGGATCCGGCTCTTGTCAATGGCTGGGGCCGCAGTCACGCGGTCATTATTGCCCCTGACCGGCGTCGGCGATCAGCGGGGTGCCAAACCGGTGGTCCAGGTGGCCCGATCGTGGTGGTCCGGTTCGCCTGGCCTAGCCTGAAAAGCGTGCTGCACGTCGATCCGATCTTCGCCGCCACCTCGGCCCTCCCGTCCGGCGCGGCCGCGCCGGCCGTGGCCGCCGGCCCGGAGACCCTCCCGCCGCCGTTCACGATCAGCGCGCTGGTGACCGAGACCCGGCTGGACAGCTGGCTGGCGCTCGGCCTGGTGCTCGCCGCCGGCCTCTACCTGTACGGCGTGCACCGGCTGCGGGCACGCGGCGACAGGTGGCCGGTGACCCGGACGATCTTCTTCCTGGGCCCCGGCCTCGGCGGCATCGCGCTCGTCACGGTCACCGGGCTGCACGCGTACGACACGGCGCTGCTGAGCGTGCACATGGTCCAGCACATGGTGCTGTCGATGGTGGCGCCGATCTTCCTGGCCCTGGGCGCGCCCATGACGCTGGCCCTGCGGACCCTGCCCCAGCGGCCCCGCAAGCGGCTGCTGGCGATCGTGCACAGCCGGATCGCGCGCGTCTACAGCTTCCCGCTGGTGGCGTTCGCCATCTTCGTGGTGAACCCGTTCGTGCTCTACTTCACCGACCTGTACCGGTACACGCTGGAGCACGCCTGGGCCCACGAACTGGTGCACGCCCACTTCATCATGACCGGCTGCGTGTTCTTCTGGCCGCTGCTCGGCCTCGACCCGCTGCCGGGGCGCTGGCCGTACCCGGCCCGGGCCCTGCTGATGCTCCTGTCGGTGCCGTTCCACACCGTGCTGGGGCTCACGATCATGCAGAGCAGCACGCTCTTCGGCGGCGACTGGTACCCGTCGCTGCGGCTCGGCTGGGCCGACCCGTGGGACGACCAGGTGCTCGCCGGCGGCATCCTCTGGGCCGGCGGCGAGTTCGTGAGCGTGACCATGCTCGCCGTGCTCGTCGCGCAGTGGGTCCGGCAGTCCGAGCGGGAGGCCCGCCGCATCGACCGCGAGCTGGACCGCCAGGAGGCCCGCGAGCGCGCCGCGGAGTCCCCCGCCTGAGCCGCCCCAGGGGCACGCCGCCGGCGGGCCGGGCGGGATGTCGGCTGTGTCACGCCGACCGGTACGATCGGCGGGCAGCAACGAGGTGGAAGCCAGTCGAGCCATGAGCGAGCGCAGCGAGCGCCTGTCCGGGCGCAGCGCGAAGAGGTCTCATGGCGGCACGGAGCGAAGCGGAGTGTCGGCATGAGTGATCGTCAGTGCACCGTCCTGCTCTACAGCGACGACCCGCAGGTCCGCGACCGGATGCGGCTGGCCGTCGGCACCCGGCCCGCGCCCGACCTGCGGATCGAGTTCGTCGACGCCGCCAGCTACGACGAGGTCGTCCGGCTCGTCGACGACTACGAGATCGACCTGCTGATGCTCGACGGTGAGGCGTCCCCCGGCGGCGGCCTCGGCATCGCCCGCCAGATCAAGGACGAGCGGGACGACGCTCCCCCGACCTGCGTGGTGATCGCCCGCGCGGCGGACCGATGGCTCGCGGCGTACGCCGAGGTCGACGCCACCCTCATGCACCCGCTCGACCCGGTGACCACCGGCACGACGGTGGCCGAGCTGCTGCGGACGCACGCACCCGCCTGACGTCCCCCGCTCCGGCACCGCCACGGCGCCGGACCGACCGGCGCCGGTTCACCCCACCCGCATCCGCACGCTCGGGAGGCCCGCGATGGGCGATCGGACCTGGCCGCACCTGCTCAACGCGCTGCTGCGCGGCGAGGAGCTCTCCACCGCCGACACCGCCTGGGCGATGGGCGAGATCATGAGCGGCTCGGCGAGCGCCGCGCAGATCGCCGGTTTCGCCGTCGGGCTGCGGGCCAAGGGTGAGACCTCGGCCGAACTCGCCGGTCTGGTCGAGGCCATGCTCGGTCGCGCGGTTCCGGTCGCGATCTCCGACGACCTGCGGGCCCGGGCCCTCGACGTGGTCGGCACCGGCGGTGACCTCGCCCACACGGTCAACATCTCCACGATGGCCGCCATCGTGGTGGCCGGCGCCGGCGTACGGGTGGTCAAGCACGGCAACCGGGCCGCCTCGTCCTCGTGCGGCACGGCCGACCTGCTGGAGTTCCTCGGCGTACCGCTGGATCTCGGCCCGGAGGGGGTCGCCCGCTGCGTCGAGGAGGCCGGGATCGCCTTCTGCTTCGCGGCGCGCTTCCACCCCGGGATGCGGCACACCGGCCCGGTCCGGCGCGAACTGGGTGTGCCCACCGTTTTCAACTTCCTCGGCCCGCTCACCAACCCGGCGCGTCCCCGCGCGGGCGCGGTCGGCTGCTTCGACCCGCGGATGGCCCCCGTGATGGCCGGCGTGTTCGCCGCCCGGGGCGACTCGGTGCTCGTGATGCGCGGCGAGGACGGGCTCGACGAGTTCACCACGGCCGCGCCGACGCGGGTGTGGGTCGCGCAGGGCGGCGCCGTACGCGAGGCCGTGCTGGACGCGGCCGCCCTCGGCGTGGCCCGGTCCACGATCGGCGACCTGCGCGGCGGGGACGCCGCCTTCAACGCCG
Organism: Micromonospora globbae; assembly: GCF_036184225.1. Lineage (NCBI taxonomy): Bacteria > Bacillati > Actinomycetota > Actinomycetes > Micromonosporales > Micromonosporaceae > Micromonospora > Micromonospora globbae. Next base: position 380,737 of record NZ_CP108084.1, on the reverse strand, counting down.
ACGTGGCGCGCCGCGTGCTGGCCGGGGAGGCCGGCCCGGTACGCGACGCCGTCCTCGTCAACGCGGCGGCGGCGCTGGCCACCCAGGGCCCGCTCGACGGCGACCTGACCGAGGCGCTGCGCGCCGGCATGACGCGCGCCGCCGAGTCGATCGACTCCGGCGCGGCCGCCGCCACCCTGGAGCGCTGGGTCGAGGTCGCCCGCGCGCTCTGAGTGCGGAGCGCGGGCGCTCCGAGCGCGGAGCGCGGGCGGCCCCGGATCGTGTCGGAGGGGCGTGCCAAACTACACCGGAGTGATTCACCCGGTGGTGCGCCACCGGCGGCCGGAGCGAAAGGAGACGCCCGTGTCGGCCCGCGAACTCCACTGCGACGTCTGCGAGGGTGTGCAGCCGTTCGAGGCGCCACCGTGTGCCGACGGCCACGGCGCCGACTGCCCCGAGCTGATCTGCACCCGCTGTGGCACGGCCCTGCTGATCGCCACGTTCGCCTTCCCCGCGCCCCGGCTCGCCGCCACCACCCGCCCGCGCCCGCCGGCCCGTCGCGCCGCCTGAAAGGCCCTCCGACCGGCCCGCCGGCCAACCCCTCGCGCCGCTGAACGGCCCTCCGACCGGGCCCGCCCGCCGGCTCCGTCCCGCAGCCCGAACGAACCTCCTGAACGGCCCTCCGACCGGCCCCAGCGCCGCCGAACGGCCGCCGTGGACGGTCACCGCCACGTCGGGCGTGGACGGCGGTCGGACCGCGCCGGCGCGCGCCGGGACCACCGGTCGGCGGGCTCCCGACGAGCCCCGACACACGAAGGCCCGCCTCCTCGCGGAGGCGGGCCTTGGTGGTGGTCCGCGGTGTCGCGCCGGGCTCAGTGCTCGGCGGTGCGCCGGGTGCCCGTGTAGTACTCGAACAAGAGCCCGCTGGCGGCGAAGATGCAGGCCAGCAGGCCCGCGCCCAGCAGCCAGAACTGCCAGAACGCCAGGCCGACGCCGGCGGTCGTGGCGGCGAGCGCCAGGCCGAACGGCCAGTAGCTGCCCGGGCTGAAGAAGCCGACCTCACCCGCGCCGTCGGCGATCTCCGCGTCCGGCCGGTCCTCCGGGCGGAGGTCGATGCGGCGGGAGACGAACCAGAAGAAGCCGCCGCACATCGAGCAGAGCAGGAACGACAGGGCCAGTGCGACCGTGCCCACCCACTCGACCCGGCCGCTCTCACCGGCGGTCCAGGCCGCGTACAGGATGGTCGCGCCGAACAGGAACGTCGCGATGACCAGGAAGATACGCCACTCGGTCTTCATGCCCGCTTCCTCAGCTCCCCGCGCCGGCCGGCACGTCGTCCGGGTTGAAGTTGTTCTGCGTACGCCGCGTCTCGAACGGCCGGGTGGTCTCCGCGTACGGGTCCTCACCGATCGCGGACAGCGCCTCCTGCGTGGTCTTGCCGTCCTGCTTGGCCGCGAGGAACTGGTCGTACTTCTCCGGCGAGACGACCCGCAGCTCGAAGTTCATGAACGCGTGGTAGGTGCCGCAGAGTTCGGCGCACCGTCCGACGTAGGCGCCCTCGGTCTCCAGGCTGGAGACCTCGAACACGTTACGGATCTTGCCGGGCATGACGTCCCGCTTGAACAGCAGCTCCGGCACCCAGAAGGAGTGGATGACGTCCCGGCTGGTCTCCTCGAACCGGATGGACCGGTTGGTCGGCAGGACGAGGATCGGGATGACCTCGCTGGTGCCGAGCGTCGAGGCGATGGTGTTGGCGTCCGGGCCCTGCCCGTCGCGGTAGTTGAACTGCCAGTTCCACTTGAACGCGACGACCTCGACGGTGACGTCGGGGTTCCGCGTCACCTTGTTCACGTCGGTCTGCACGATCGCCGTGTAGTAGAAGAGCACGGAGACGACGAGGATCGGCGCGATGGTGTAGAGGAACTCCATCGGCATGTTGTAGCGGGTCTGCACCGGCAGGTCGTTGCCGCGCTTCCGGTAGCGCACGATGCACCAGAAGATCAGGCCCCAGACGAAGACGCCGACGGCGAGCGCCGCGATGCACGACGCGATCCACAGGTCGTACATGCGCCGGGACTCGGCCGAGATGCCGCCCTGCGGCCAGCCGAAGCCGTCGAACGTCCTGCCGACGTCACAGCCCGTGAGCAGGACCAGCAGCGCCACGCCGCCGAGACCGAGCCCGGCGAGCCGACCAGCACCACGCCGCCGGCGTCCGCCGGCTCCCGGAGAAGCGCTGTGCCGTACGGCCGACGGCCGTACCTCCGAACTCCTTGCGACCACCTGGTCCTGCCTCCCTAGCGCGCCGCGGTGTCTGTTCTGTCCTGCCGGCCTCCGGCCAGCGGAGCGACAGCACCGGCGGCAAAGGCGTCACCGACGGTCGCAGATTACTCGACCATGACCGGCTGGACCGTGTTGGGGTGGCTGTCGGCCCCCATCGGGGGATCTTGACCCGTCCGGCGCGATAGCGTAGGCAGTCGTGAGCGCTACCCCGGTCTATCTGGACGCCGCCACGGCCACGCCGCTGCACCCGGTCGCCCGGCAGGCGCTGCTGGCCGCCTTCGAGGACGGCTGGGCCGACCCGGGCAAGCTCTACACGCAGGCCCGCCGGGCACGCCAGCTGCTCGACGCGGCGCGGGCCGCGGCCGCCGAGGTCCTGGGCGTACGCCCCGACGAGCTCTCCTTCACCCCCAGCGGCACGATGGCCGCGCACGCCGCCGTGCTCGGCGGTCTGGCCGGGCGCCGCCGCGCGGGCCGGACCCTGGTGCACTCGGCCATCGAGCACTCCGCGGTGCTGCACGCCGCCGAGCGGCACGTGGCCGACGGCGGTGACGCGGTGTCGGTGCCGGTGGACCGGCTCGGCCGGCTGGACGTCGACGCCTGGTCCGCCGCCGTCCGCGCCCCGGGCGTGGCGTTCGCCGCGCTGATCTCCGCGAGCCACGAGGTGGGCACCGTCCAGCCGGTGGCCGAGGCGGCCGCCGCGTGCGCCGACGCCGGGGTGCCGCTCCACGTCGACGCGGCCCAGTCGGTGGGCCGGGTCCCGGTCCCGGCGGGCTGGTCGGTGCTCACGGCGAGCGCCCACAAGTGGGGCGGCCCGGCGGGGGTGGGGCTGCTGGTGGTCCGCAAGGGCACCCGCTGGGAGTCGCCGTACCCGGCGGACGAGCGCGAGTCGGGGCGTACGCCCGGGGCGCTGAACCTGCCCGCGGTGGTCGCCGCGGCGGCGAGCCTGCGCGCGGTGGCGGCCGACGCCGCCGCGGAGGCGGCCCGGCTGGCGCCGCTGGTCGACCGGATCCGAGCGCGGGTGGCGGCCGAGGTGCCGGACGTGGAGGTGGTGGGCGACCCGGAGCGCCGCCTGCCGCACCTCGTGACCTTCTCCTGTCTGTACGTCGACGGGGAGGCGCTGCTGCACGCGCTGGACCGGCGCGGGTTCGCGGTCTCCTCCGGTTCCTCCTGCACCTCCTCCACGCTCCGCCCGTCGCACGTGCTGGAGGCGATGGGGGTGCTGTCGCACGGGAACGTCCGCGTGTCGCTGCACCGTGAGACCTCGGAGGCGGACGTGGAGCGCTTCCTCGCCGAGCTGCCCGGGATCGTCGCCGACCTGCGCGCCGAGGCGGGGGTGGTGGGGCTGTGACGATGCCGGACGAGGTGCTCGACTGCCGGGGCCAGCGCTGCCCGCTCCCAGTGATCGCCGTGGCCCGGCGCCTGCCGGAGCTGCCGGTCGGCACGGTGGTGCGGGTGCTCGCCGACGACCCGGCGGCGGCCGTGGACATCCCCGCCTGGTGCCGGATGCGGGGCCAGGAGTTCGTGGGTCAGATCACCGGCCCGGACGGCCCCGCGTACGACGTCCGCCGCCGCCACTGACCCCCCTCCCCCGCGATCTTGCACTTTGTGCCCCGGCGAATCGGGGCGAAGGCCGCGGAACGGGGGCCGGAAGTGCAAGATCGACGAGCGAGGGGCGGCGGGTGGCGCGGGTCAGGGGAGCAGGTGGGGGCGGACCTCGTCGGCGGCCACGTCGCCGTACGACTCCCCGAGCCGCTTGACGAACAGGTCACGGCGTACCTGGTACTCCTGCGTGCCCACGGTCTCCAGCACGAGCGTGGCCAGCAGGGAGCCGACCTGGGCGGCCCGCTCCAGGCCGAGGCCCCACGAGAGCGCCGTGAAGAAGCCCGCCCGGAAACCGTCGCCGACGCCCGTCGGGTCGACCGCCCGGATCTCCCGGGCGATCGGCACGTGGATCGTCTCGAAGTCCCGCCCGGCGATCTCCACGCCGTGCTTGCCGAGCGTGGTGACCCGGATCTTGACCCGCTCGAGCAGCTGCTCGTCGCTGAGCCCCGCCTTGCTCTGCAGCAGCGACTTCTCGTAGTCGTTGGTCATGAGGTAGTCGGCGCCGTCGATCAGGGCGATCACGTCCTCGCCCGGCATCCGGGCGAGCTGCTGCGAGGGGTCGGCGGCGAACGGGAAGCCACGCTCCCGGCACTCGGCGGAGTGACGCAGCATCGCCTCGGGGTCGTTCGCGCCGACCAGGACCAGGTCGAGCCCGCCGAGCCGCTCGGCGACCGGCGCGAGCTCGATGTTGCGCGCCTCGCTCATCGCCCCCGCGTAGAACGACGCGATCTGGCACATGTCGAGGTCGGTGGTGCAGACGAAGCGGGCCGTGTGGGCCACCTCGCTCACGTGCACCGAGTCGCAGTCGACGCCGTGCCGCTCCAGCCAGGAGCGGTAGTCGGCGAAGTCGGCGCCGACCGCGCCGACCAGCACCGGTCGCAGCCCGAGCTGACCCATGCCGAAGGCGATGTTCGCGGCCACGCCACCGCGGCGCAGGACCAGGTCGTCCACGAGGAACGAGAGCGACACCTTGTGCAGCTGGTCGGCGATGAGCTGGTCGGCGAAGCGGCCGGGGAAGCTCATCAGGTGGTCGGTGGCGATCGAGCCGGTCACCGCGATCTTCATGTCAACCCTCGGGGTCGGGAGCAGGGCGCGGTCAGACTACCGGGCGGGTGGACGCCAGGTGTCCGGTCGGTCCGACGGCCGACATCCGCCGGACACCGGGACGCCTACTTCGGCCGACAGGTGACGCATCCGCCGGACAGCGGGACGCGGACCCCGGGACGCGGACTCCGGACACCGGGACGCGGACGCCACCGGGGCCGCAGACGACGACGGGGCCGCCCTTCGTGGGCGGCCCCGTCGTGACGACGCGGAGGTCGACTCAGCTGAACGAGTCACCGCAGGCGCAGGAGTTGCCCGCGTTCGGGTTGTCGATGGTGAAGCCCTGGGCGTCGATCCGGTCGGCGAAGTCGATGGTGGCGCCGGCCAGGTAGGGGGCGCTCATGCGGTCGACGACGACCTCGACACCGTCGTAGTCGGTGACGATGTCACCGTCGAGGGAGCGCTCGTCGAAGAACAGCTGGTACCGCAGGCCGGAGCAGCCACCCGGCTGCACCGCGACGCGGAGCCGCAGGTCGTCGCGGCCCTCCTGCTCGATCAGGGCCTTGACCTTCTGCGCCGCGACGTCGGTGAGGACGACGGTGGTAGGGGCCTTGGCCTCGGTCGACTCGGTCTGCGCTGGCGTGGTCACGTGGAATTCTCCCTGCGCGCTCGTGGTGTGGTCGTCCCGACCAACGTCACCCGCCGGTCAGCGATTCCCACTGTGGTCCAGTTTTCGATTGTAGGCCCGTCCGGGCCTCGCCGACCCCTCGACGTGACTCCGGGATGCCCGCACGCGGCGCGGGTCACACCCCGCGTCACCGGCTCCACTGCCGCGCCAGCCGGGCGCCCAGCTCGCGCAGCCCCTCGGCGGGACGGCTGAGCGCGGCCTCCAGCCCGCGCTCGCCGTCACCGAAGTGTTCCACCAGGCTGTACGCGTCGGTCACCCCGGCCGCGGCGGCCTCCCGCCGGCCGGTGCTCACCTGCCCGGCCACCACCACGCAGGGCAGCCCCCGGTCGCGGGCGGCACCGGCCACCCCGGCGACGACCTTGCCCCGCAGCGACTGGTGGTCGAAGGAGCCCTCCCCCGTGATCACCAGGTCGACGTCGTCCAGCGCGGCGTCGAGCCCGGTGGCGCGCGTGACGAGGCCGATGCCCGACTCGCAGCGCCCGCCGAGGGCGAGGATCGCCGCGCCGATGCCGCCGGCGGCCCCGCCACCGGGCAGCGCGCCCAGGGCCGCCGGGCAGCCCGGCAGGTCCCGTTCCAGCACCGCGGCGAAGCGTTCCAGCGCGGCGTCCAGCAGCAGCACGTCGGCGCGGTCGGCGCCCTTCTGCGGGCCGAACACGTTGCTCGCCCCGTGCAGGCCGAGCAGCGGGTTGTCCACGTCGGTGGCGGCGACCAGCTCCGCGCCGCGCAGGCGGGGCGCCCCGTCGAGCGCGGCGGTCCCGGCGAGCGCGGCGCCGCCGTACGGCAGGGCCTGCCCGGCCTCGTCGAGCGGCGTGACCCCGAGCGCGGTGAGCATCCCCGCGCCCGCGTCGTTGGTGGCCGAGCCGCCCAGCCCGATCACCACGGTGCGGGCGCCGCGCTCGACGGCCGCCGCGACCAGCAGCCCGAGGCCGAACGACGTGGTCGCCTTCGGGTCCCGCTCGTGCGGGGCGAGCAGGTGCAGCCCGCACGCCTGCGCGCTCTCGACGTACGCCGTCCCGTCGCCGGTGAGGAGGATCTCACCGGTGGCCGGACGGCCGAGCGGATCGACGGTCGGCACCGGTACGCGGCTCGCGTCGAGCGCCTCGGCGAGCACGTCGAGGAACCCAGGCCCGCCGTCGGCGAGCGGCCGGATCAGCAGTTCGTCACCGTCGGTCACCTCGCGCCAACCGGCGGCGACGGCGGCGGCCACCTCCGGGGCGGGCAGGGTGCCGGCGAACTTGTCCGGGCAGAGCAGCACGCGCATGCCGAGCAGTGTGGCAGCACACACCGCGGACGGCTGCGCCGCGTTCGCGCTGTGGGACCATGGAGGACGTGACTTCGACCTGGGTAGAACCCTCCAACACGGCCACGGCACTGCTGCTGCTCGGGCGGGGAAGCGACCCGGCCACCGAGCGCGGGGTGGAGTGCCCGGGTGACCTCCCGGCGCCCAGCGACCCCGATCTGGTGGCTCGCGCGGCGGCGGCGAAGGCGGCGTTGGGCAGCAAGGTGTTCGTGCTGGGCCACCACTACCAGCGCGACGAGGTGATCCAATTCGCCGACGTGACCGGCGACTCGTTCAAGCTGGCCCGGGAGGCGGCGGCCCGGCCGGACGCGGAGTACATCGTCTTCTGCGGCGTGCACTTCATGGCCGAGAGCGCCGACATCCTCACCTCGGACAGCCAGAAGGTGATCCTGCCGGACCTGGCGGCCGGCTGTTCGATGGCGGACATGGCGGTCCTGGGCCAGGTCGAGGCCGCCTGGGAGGTGCTCGCCGACCTGGGCGTCGCCGAGCAGACCGTCCCGGTGACGTACATGAACTCGTCGGCCGACATCAAGGGCTTCGTGGGCCGGCACGGCGGCGTGGTCTGCACCTCGTCGAACGCCAAGCGCGCGCTGGACTGGGCGTTCGCGCAGGGCTCGAAGGTGCTCTTCCTGCCCGACCAGCACCTGGGCCGCAACACGGCCGTGCTGGAGATGGGCTACTCGCTCGACGACTGTGTGCTCTACGACCCGCACAAGCCGAACGGCGGGCTCACCCCGCAGCAGCTGCGCGACGCGAAGATGATCCTCTGGCGCGGGCACTGCTCGGTGCACGGCCGGTTCACCCTCGACAGCGTGAACGACGTCCGGGAACGGGTGCCCGGCGTGAACGTCCTCGTCCACCCGGAGTGCCGGCACGAGGTGGTCACCGCGGCCGACTTCGTCGGCTCGACGGAGTACATCATCAAGACCATCGAGGCGGCCCCGGCCGGCTCGGCGTGGGCGGTCGGCACCGAGCTGAACCTCGTACGGCGGCTCGCGATGGCCCACCCGGACAAGCAGATCATGTTCCTGGACCGGGCCGTCTGCTACTGCTCGACGATGAACCGCATCGACCTGCCGCACCTGGTCTGGGCGCTGGAGGAGCTGGTGGCCGGGCGGGTGGTGAACCAGATCACCGTCGATCCGGACACCGCCCACCACGCGCGCGTCGCACTAGACCAGATGCTCGCGCTTCCCGGCGCCACGACCCCGCCGGCGACGGCCGGCTGATCACCGTACGTAGCGCCCTTGATACCCAATAGTTCCGGATCACCGAATTAACACTCTGCGGGTGGTGTGACCGGTTCCATTCTCGCCGCCGAGGACTATGCTGCCGGAGCAACGACGCAGGCGGCCTGTTTCGACCCGGCCGCATCCGGGGTAGCGGTGAGCATCGTGGGCCCCACCATCAACACGGCAGCACCGACGCTCTGGAGGTTGCGTTGACCGACGACGTCCTGATCGTGCACGGAGGCACCCCGCTCGAGGGGCGGATCCGCGTGCGCGGCGCGAAGAACCTGGTCTCCAAGGCGATGGTCGCCGCGCTGCTCGGCGACAGTCCGAGCCGGCTGTTCGACGTGCCGAAGATCCGTGACGTCGAGGTGGTCCGGGGTCTGCTCGGGCTGCACGGGGTCAAGGTGAGCGACGGCGAGGAGGACGGCGAGCTCGTCTTCGACCCGGCCAACGTGGAGAGCGCCAGCACCGACCAGATCAACGTGCACGCGGGGTCGAGCCGGATCCCGATCCTGTTCTGCGGGCCGCTGCTGCACCGGCTCGGTCACGCGTTCATCCCCGACCTCGGCGGCTGCCACATCGGGCCGCGCCCCATCGACTTCCACCTCCAGGCGCTGCGCGAGTTCGGCGCGACGGTCGACAAGCGGCCCGAGGGCCTGCACCTGTCGGCGCCGAACGGCCTGCGGGGCACGAAGTTCGCCCTGCCGTACCCGAGCGTCGGCGCCACCGAGCAGGTGCTGCTCACCGCCGTGATGGCCGAGGGCGTCACCGAGCTGCGCAACGCCGCCGTGGAGCCGGAGATCATCGACCTGATCTGCGTCCTGCAGAAGATGGGCGCGATCATCAAGGTCCACACCGACCGGGTCATCGAGATCCAGGGCGTGCCCAAGCTGCACGGCTACACCCACCGGCCGATCCCGGACCGGATCGAGGCGGCCAGCTGGGCGGCGGCCGCGCTCGCCACCCGCGGTCACGTCGAGGTGCTCGGCGCGCAGCAGGCCGACATGATGACGTTCCTGAACATCTTCCGGTCCGTCGGCGGCGAGTACGAGGTCACCGACCTGCGTCCGCCGCGCCACGGCGACCCGGGCCAGGAGGGCGGCATCCGGTTCTGGCACCCGGGTGGGGAGCTCAAGTCGGTCGCGCTGGAGACCGACGTGCACCCGGGCTTCATGACCGACTGGCAGCAGCCCCTCGTGGTGGCGCTCACCCAGGCCCGGGGCCTGTCGATCGTGCACGAGACGGTGTATGAGCAGCGGCTCGGCTACACCGAGGCCCTGAACTCGATGGGCGCGAACATCCAGGTCTACCGCGACTGCCTGGGCGGCACCCCGTGCCGTTTCGGCCGGCGCAACTTCAAGCACTCCGCGGTGATCGCGGGCCCCAGCAAGCTGCACGCGGCGGACCTGGTGATCCCGGACCTGCGGGCCGGGTTCAGCCACCTGATCGCGGCGCTGGCCGCCGAGGGCACCTCCCGGGTGTACGGCGTCGACCTGATCAACCGCGGCTACGAGGACTTCGAGGCGAAGCTCGCCGACCTGGGCGCGCACGTCGAGCGTCCGTAGCGTCACTTCCTCCTCGTTCGCGCCCGGTGCACCGCGATGTGCACCGGGCGCCGTCGTTTGGCTACCCTTGCCGCGTGCCGTCGCTGTTCCGCCGCAAGTCCGCCGACCTCGTCGAGGAAGCCGTCACCGAGGTGACGCCCGACGAGGCGACCCAGTCCGCCCGCCCCCGGGGCTACACCCCGGGCAAGGGACGCGAGACGCCGAAGCGCCCGAGCGCCGGGCGGCGTCCCGGTGGTGGCGCCCCCACCAAGCCGCTCACCAAGGCGGAGGCGCGGGAGCGCCGCCGGCAGATGCGCGCCGAGGCGGCGGCCGAGTTCCGCCGGGAGGGCGGCCCGCGCGACCGCGGGCCGGAGCGCCTGCTGGCCCGCAACGTGGTGGACTCCCGGCGCAACGTGGGCACCTGGTTCTTCGGCGGCGCGCTCATCGTGCTGATCGGGTCGAACGCCGCGATGCCGCCGGTCGTCCGGCTGGTCTCCAACCTGCTCTGGGGCGCGCTGGCGCTCGGCGTGGTGGTCGACTCGATCCTCATCTCGCGGAAGATCCGCAAGCTGGTCCGCGAGCGCTACCCCAACAGCGGGCAGCGGATGGGCTCCCTCTACCTGTACGCGATCATGCGGTCGATCACCTTCCGCCGGATGCGTGCCCCGGTCCCCCGGGTCGAGATCGGCGACAAGGTCTGACGAGGGGTCACGGCCGGCGCTGGAGCGCGACCGGCCTGACCGCAGGCCGCGGACGGTCCGCGGTCAGTCGCGGGTCAGGGCACGCCCAGCAGGCGCAGCAGCGCGGTGGTGGCCGCCGCCGCGGCCACGACGAGGACGAACGGCGCCCGCCGCCAGGCCAGCAGCACGCCGACCAGCACCCCGGCCGGGCGGGCCCAGCCCGCGAACCGGCCGGCCTCGGTGAGCGCGGCGGTGGCAGCCAGCGCGGCGAGCAGCGCCGCGGCGGCGACGGGCAGCGCCTGCCGGGCCCAGTCGGGCAGATCGAGCCGGTCCCGTAGCAGCACCCCGGCGGCCCGAAACCCGAAGGTGCCCGCCGCCAGGGCCAGGATCGCCGCGATCAGCACGTCTCCCCCTCGTTCCGCTCCGGTCCGGCCCCGGCCGGGACGCTCACCCGCCCGCGCGGGTGCGCCGGCCCACCGGCCGACCCGTGCGGGCCGTCACCCGTGTCTCCACCCACCGCTCCACCGGCCGGCCCGCCGCCACCGACCCGTCCACCGGCCGGCTCCGGCGGAGCGTCGGCGCCGCCCCGCGGCCCATCCGCCGGGTCGGCGCCCCGGGACCCGGTCCGCGCGCGCAGCGCCAGCAGCACCGGCCCGGCGAGGGCGAGCAGCACCGGCGCCCCGGCGGGCAGCACCGGGGTCGCGAGAACCGCGAGGACCGCGCCGGCCACCGCGGCGCGGCGGGTGTCCCGGTCGCGCATGGTCGGCATGAGCATGGCGATCAGCCCGGCGGGGAAGGCCGCGTCCAGCCCCAGCGTGGCCGGGTCGCCGACCGCCCCGCCGGCCAGCACGCCGAGCAGGGTGCCCAGGTTCCACGTCACGAAGAACAGCGTCCCGGCCAGCCAGAACGCCCGCCGCCGGTCCGGGCCGGCCGGACGGGCCAGCGCGAAGGCGGTGGTCTCGTCGGTCATGAGGTGAGCGCCCAGCAGCCGGTGCCAGAGGCGGGGGCCGAAGCTGTCGCCGAGGGTCAGCCCGAACGGCAGGTGCCGGGCGTTGAGCAGCAGCCCGGCCAGCACGGCCGCGAGCGGGCTGCCGGCGGCCAGCAGTCCCACCGCCATGAACTGCGCGCCGCCGGCGTACAGCAGGACGGACATCGCGACGGTGGCCCACACGGGCAGCCCGGCCGCCACGGCGACCGCGCCGAAGGACGCGCCCACGGCGACCATGGCGGCACCGATGGCGGCGATGTCGCGGAGCATCCCCGTGGCGGCCGTTCGTTGTACCGTACGCATGGTCCATCATGATGAACGCCGTAGCCCCGTTCGTCAAAACGAACAAACAGACCGATGGAGTGAACAATGGCCACCGAGCCGGCTGCCCCACTGGCCACCATCGCCGCCGCCCTGCGGCGGGAGCGGGAACGGGCCGGCATCTCGCTCACCGAGCTGGCCCGCCGGGCCGGGATCGCGAAGTCGACGCTCTCCCAGTTGGAGGCGGGCACCGGCAACCCGAGCGTCGAGACCCTCTGGGCGCTCGGCGTCGCCCTCGACGTGCCGTTCGCCCGGCTGGTCGAACCGCCGACCCCGGCCGTACGGGTGATCCGGGCCGGGCACGGTCCCCGCATCCGGTCCGAGCAGGCCGACTTCTCCGGCACGCTGCTCAGCGCCGGTCCGCCCCACGTCCGGCGCGACGTGTACCTCATCGAGCTGGAGCCGGGGGCCGTCCGCACGGCGGAGGCGCACACCCCGCGCAGCGTGGAGCACGTGGTCGTGGCCGCCGGGCGGCTACGGGTCGGCCCGGAGGCGGACCTCGTCGAGCTGGGGCCGGGTGACTACGCGACGTTCCCCGGCGACGCGCCGCACCGGTACGAGGCGCTGGCCCCCGGCACGTTCGCGGTGCTGGTGATGGAGCACCCCTGACCGGCGCTCAGGGCGCCGGAACGGCGGCGGGGGCCGGGGCGCCGTAGAGCCGGGCCACGACCTCCTCGATGTCCGGCTCCACCACCGCGACGTCCCGCAGGCTGGCCACGCCCGCCAGGCCGGAGACCACCTCGGCGACTCCCGCCGACTCCAGCGCGTACACCAGCCGGCGGCCGTCCGCCGCCACCTCGCGCAGCGGCGCGCCGGGCAGGACCGGCGGCTCCGGCAGCGGGGCGTCCAGGTCGGCGACCACGAGCCGCCGGGAGCCGTAGCGCCGGTGGAGGTCGGCGATCGAGCCGTCGTGCACCACCCGTCCCTGGTCGACCACGACGAGCCGCCGGCAGAGGCGCTCGATGTCGGCCAGGTCGTGCGTGGTCAGCACGAGCGTGGTGTCACCGGTGCTGCCGAGTTCCGCGAGGAACCCCCGGACCGCCTGGCGGCTGACCACGTCCAGGCCGATGGTCGGCTCGTCCAGGAACAGCACCTCCGGGCCGTGCAGCAGCGCCGCCGTCAGCTCGCCGCGCATCCGCTGTCCCAGGGAGAGCTGCCGGACCGGCACGTCGAGGAAGCCGTCCAGGTCCAGCAGGTCGCGGCACCGGCGCAGCCGGGCGGCGTGCTCGGCGGCCGGCACCCGGTAGACGTGCCGGAGCAGGTCGAACGAGTCCCGCAGCGGCAGGTCCCACCACAGCTGCGACCGCTGGCCGAAGACCACCCCGATCCGCAGCGCGAGACGGGTGCGCTGGGCCACCGGGCGCAGCCCGCAGACCCGCACCTCGCCGGCCGTGGGCGTCAGCACGCCGGTGAACATCTTCAACGTGGTGGACTTGCCCGCGCCGTTCGGTCCGATGTAGCCGAGCATCTCGCCCCGCTCCACCCGCAGGTCGAGCCCGTCGACCGCGGCGCGGACCCGCCTGGCGCGGCGGATCCGGCCGGTCTTGACGTGCACGGTGAACTCCTTGCGCAGACCGCGCGCGGTGATGACCTCTGTCATGACCCCGTACTCCGGTAGTGGCGGATGCCGACCCGCCAGGCCGCGGCGGCGAGCGCGGCGGCGACCACCGCGACGCCCGGCGCGGCCCAGCCCACCCAGGCCGGCAGGCCGAGCGGGTCGGCGCGGCCCAGCAGGGCCAGCGCCGGGTGGTAGGACACGAAGGCGAACCCCAGGCCGTACGCGAACAGCGCCCGGAACCACCCGCCGTAGACGGTGACGGGGTACGAGGTGAAGTCGCGCCCGCCGTAGGTCAACGAGTTCGCGAGTTGGCCCGACTCGACCCAGTAGAACGACACCGTGGCGGTGGCCACGAAGATCGAGCCGAAGAAGACCACGGCGGCGAGCGGGGCCAGCACGACCAGCAGCGCCCTCCCCGGCGTCCAGTCGATGCCGGCGGACGCGACCGCCGTGACCCAGACGGCGAGCCCGAACACGGCCCGCGAGACCTTGCGCAACGGCAGGTCCATGAGCAGCAGCTGGGGCAGCGCGCCGAGCGGCCGCACCAGGACGGCGTCCAGCAGGCCGGTGCGCACGTACTGCGGGATACGCTCGATGTTGCCGACGAGCAGGTCGGCGGTGGCGAAGGCGCACGCCGAGAGGCCGACGACGACCAGCGTCTCGCGCAGGGTGAACCCGCCCAGCTCCCGCGTCACGCCGAAGAGCACCAGCACGGTGAGCACGTCGAAGGCCGTGGCGCCGACGTTGCCCACCAGGTCCACGGCGAACGAGGTGCGGTACGCCGTCTGCGACCGCGCCTGCGCCCCGAGCAGCGCCCGGTACGCCCTCAGCGTCCCGCCGCGACCGTCAGCCACCCTGCACCGCCAGGCGGCGCTCCGCGCGGCGCTGCACCCACCGGCAGGCGGCCAGGAGCACGACGACCCAGCCGGCCTGGACGGCGACCAGCGCCACCTGCACCGGGGCGGGGTCCCGTTCCACGAGCACGTCGAGCGGGGTCTGGAGCAGGCTCGGGAACGGGGTGGCGATCCACAGTGCCTGGTAGAGCCACTCCGGCAGGAACCGCAGCGGGAAGTACAGGCCGCAGAGCACGCCGGAGCCGAGCGTCCAGAGGACGAGCGGCCCCCGCACGTCGGCCAGCCAGTACGCGGTGGCGTTGACCAGGTAGCGGCAGGCGAAGCAGATGACCACGGCCGCGGTGGCCGAACCGGCGAACAGGAGCACGGTCGGCCAGCGGGTGGGCAGGTACAACTCGAAGAAGAACGGCGCCACGACCACCGGTGGCAGCAGCCGGGCCAGCGCGGCGTGCCCGGCGCGGCCCAGGTCGGTGGCGAGGTACGCGGTCACCGGGTGCACGGGCCGCAGCAGGTCCGCCGTCACGTCCCCGGTGCGGATCCGGTCGGCCAGCTCCGTCCAGCCCCAGAGCAGGACCACGGTGAGCAGCCCCTGTCCGACCCAGACGAATGTGGCGAGCTGCGGGCGGTCGTACCCGCCGGCCGTCCCGGCCGCGCCGGCCACCGCGAGGAGGACGTAGCAGCGCAGGAAACCGAAGACGGTGTTGGTCACGATCCCGGCGACGGTCGCCTGCCGGTAGGTGGAGTATCGTCGGAAACCAGATGCGGCTAAAGCCCAAAATGTCCGGAACCATGGGATAACGTTTGAGGTGGTGAACGGTGCCACAGTGGCGTTCAGCGAACCCACGCCGCTACCCTCCATCCGCAGCCACGCCCTGCCGGACCGGGCGACTCTACCGGTAGGTCGGGTGCTCAGCGCGACAATTGGCAACGAGGTGACAACGCCGTGAGCGAGCGGACGCGAGCCGGCCACCGGAGCGCGGCCCCCGGCGGTCCGGCGCCCGGCGGTCACCCGGCCGCGGTCGCGAGCCGACGGTGCCGGTACGCCGGCACACGCCCCGGGTCCGGCGACGGGCACCTCGGATGAGCAGCCGATACTCCGATCGGTGGCAGGATCCGGCCGAACCGTCCTGGATGGTCGAGCCGACCCACGAATGGCACCCGCAGTTCCCCGGGCAGCGCTACCCGGGAGACATCGGCGTGCAGCACGCGCCTCCGCCCCGCGGCCGGGCCAGCGTCGTGGGCCGTGTCGACGTGCCGCCGCTCGCCCCGACCCGGCCCGACGGGACGTACCTGGGCCGCTCCTGGTCCGACGAGCCGCCGCCGGAGGAGGAGCCGTACGCCCGGGACCGCCGCCGCGACGGCACCGACGCGCGCCGCTACGGGGACGAGTCCTACCGCCGGCCGCAGGCCGAACCCGCCTGGCCCGACGAGCGGCCACCGGCCCGCCAGCCCCGGTCCGACGGCCGGACCGAGTGGACCGACCGCGGCGCGCGCCGCGAGGAACGCGCGGGGCGGGAGAACGGCTGGCACGGTGAACCGGCCGGGGACCCACGTCGCGGCTCGTACCCTCCGCCGGTCTCCCACCCGGAGCCGGGCTGGATGCCCGAGCCCGGTGAGGATTCCCCGCCGCGCCGCCGCCCCGCCGGACCGCCGGCCGACGGGTACGAGCGGCACCCCGCCGAAGGCGGCCGGCGCCCCCGTTACCCGTGGGGCCGGGCCGCCGAGCGGGACCGCCACCCCGACGACCTCCGGCACGACGCGCCGCGCCGCGACGGGCCGGCCCGCCACGTCGACGATCCGCGAGGGCCGCACGCCGACCGGTCACGCCACGACGACCGCCCCCGCTACGACGACCGCCCCCGGTACGACGAGGAGCACCCGCGCCGCGTCGAGCACGACCGGCACGCGCGCCCCCGCTACGAGGACGACCGCGCGTACCGCCCCGACCGCCACCCCGGGCCGGACCAGGAGCGGTACCGGCCGCCGCGGGAGATGGTCGGCCGTGCCGAGCCGTACGCCGACCGGAGGGAGGAGGCGTACCGGGAGCCGTGGCCGCACCCCGACCGCGAGGCGGGCGGGCCCCGGCCGCCGCACCCCGGCCGGGATCCGGGCCGGGATCCGGGCCGGGATCCGGGCCGCCGCGCCGAAGCGCGGCCGGAGCAGCGCCGCCCGTTCGACGCCGACATGCCGCCCCGCGAGGCCGCCCGGCGGGACGCGCCGCGGTACGACGAGCCGTACCGGCGTCCCTACCCGCCGCCCGCCGCGGACACGCCGATCTCCGGCCCGCCCGTCTCCCCCGGGCCGGCGCCGGGTCGACCGGTGTCGCCCGCACCGGCCCCCGGCCAGCCGCGCCCACCGACGGCGGCCCCCGGCCGACCCGTCTCACCCGGACCGGCCCCGGGTCGACCGGTGTCGCCCGGCCCCGTGCCCGGTCAACCGGTGTCGCCCGGGCCAGCCCCCGGCCGTCCCGTCTCGCCGGGACCGGCCCCCGGCCAACCGCGCCCGCCCGCGACGGCCCCCGGCCGACCCGTCTCCCCCGGACCGGCGCCGGGTCGACCGGTGTCGCCCGGTCCCGCCCCCGGTCAACCGGTGTCGCCCGCACCGGCCCCCGGCCGGCCCGTCTCCTCTGCTCCCGCGGCTGGTCGACCGGTTCCACCGGCGCAGCCGGCTCCGCCCGCGCACCGTGTGCCGCCCTCGGGCCCCGCGGGCCATCCCACCTGGCCGGCGGACGCCGAGCCGGGGAACCGGCCGCGTACGCCGGAGCCGCCGCGCGAGGCACCGGTCCCGCCTGCCCCGGTCTCGCCGGCACCGGGCCGACCGGTCTCGCCGGCACCGGTGCCTCCGGCGGCCGGACCGGCCATCCCGCCCGGCCGCCCCGTCTCCCCGGCGCCCACGTATCCCCCCGCCCCGCCCGGCCCACCGCCGGCGGCCCGACCGACCACAGCGGCACCCCCGTCCTCGGCGACGGGCCCCGGCTCGCCGGCGGCCGTCCGACCCTCGACGCCGGCCTCCGGCCCGGCGCACCGTCCCTCCGGGACGCCCGTGTCGGGACCGCCCGGGGCCGGCACGCCGGGACCGGCGCGTCCCGTACCACCGTTCGACCCGGCCCGCCCGGCGGAACCGACGGCCGCCCCGCCGCCCTACGCCGGGCCACGCGCCGGCGACCGGGTCGCTCCGCCGACGGCGGACCGCCCGCCGGCGGGCCGTACCCCGGTCGACGCGTACGGGTACCAGCGGCCGGCCGACGGCGAGCGCGCCGCCGACCGCCAGGACGTGGTGCCCGGACACCCGCCCGCCGCGTCCGCGTCGGGGGCGACGACGGTCGAACCGTCGCTTCCGCCCGCTCCCGGCGTTCCCCGGGTCTACGTCCCGCCGCCCCCGTCCGAGCCGTCGGCGCACACCACCGCGCCGGAGCCCAGCGGCGGGGCGGACGCCTGGTTCCGCCCGGCCCGGCCCGTGCCGGCGGAACCGACCACGCCCGAGGCCGAGCCGGCCACGCCCGAGGCCGACAGCCGCGCCGAGCCGACCACGACCGACGCCGAGCCCACGACGGACGACGGCCCGACCACGGCCGACATCGACCCGACGACGGCCGGCGGCGAATCGGCTGGGCCGGACGCCGGAGCCGAGCAGACCACGGTCGGCCCCGAGGCGTCCCCGGTCGCGCCCGAGCCGACCGCGACCGGGCCCATGGCAGAGGTCGGCACCGGATCCACCGCCGGGGCGGCACCGACGACCGCCGACACCGAGGCGGCGGCCTGGCCCGCAGCCGCGCCGGCCACCGTCGAGGCCGACGCTCTCTCAATCGCGGCTGGCGGCCCGGTCGAGCCGAGCGCGGACCGCGACGGAGCCCCGCGCACCGTGTCCGACGCCGACCCGACCCCGGTCCGGACCGGAGTCGACGTGACCGTCGCCAGGACCGCAGCCGAACCGACGACAGCCGGCAGCGATCCGACTGCGGCGCAGCCCGCGGCCGAACCCGCCACGCGTCCCACCGAACCGGGATCCGCCGTGACCGGGGACGGGCTCGCAGCCGACCCGACACCGACCGGCGCCGAGCCGCGCGAACTCCAGCTCGGACCGGTGCAGGCCGACATCGCGCCACGGTTCCCGACGGCCGAGGCAGGGCTCGCCGCCGAGCCGACCACGACCCACCCCGAATCGGCCGCGCCCCACCTCGGACCGACGCCGGCCGACACCGAGCCACGGTTGACGGCCGAGGCCGGGCTGGCGGCCGAGCCGACAGCAACCCGCACCGAGCCGGCCACGCCCGAGCCCCAACTCCCGGCGGTAGACACACACCTCGCGCCGACCGAGCCCGAAGCCCGACTCGACGCCGACCCGACCACGACCCACCCCGAACCGGCCACGCCCGAGGCCCCGGCCGGACCGGCGACGATCGACCCCGAGCCGGTCGGCACCGGATCGACGCCGGTCGACTCCGACCCGGTGGCCTTCGCCGACCAGGCCGCCACCGCGGCACCTCGGGCGTCGCGGGACACGGTGACGGCCGACGACCACGTCGACACCGCCCTTGCCGAGGCCGCCGACGCGCCGGCCGCCGACGGGCTGGACGACTGGGACACCGGTCTCCCCTCTGCCGCCGTGGCCTGGGCGTCGCCCGCCGTCGACGCCGGGACGCCCGGTCCGGAGCCGGCGCGGCCGGAGCCGGCACCCGACGCCGTGCCGCCCACCGACGCCGTCGAGCCGACCACCGTCGACCCGGCCACCTCCGCAGCGCTGGCCGACGCCGACAGCACCGCCGACACCGGGGGCGCCACCGCCGTCGAGGGCAGCGCGATGGCCGTACGGCCCGAGGCGGGCGAGCGGCCGGACGCCCCCACTGGCGCTGACGGCCCCACGCCTGGGTCGCCGGTCAGAGAGGCGGTACCGGGTCAGCGCGAGGCCGTCGAGGCACGCGTGGACGGCGGGGCGGAGGCTCCCTCGGCACCCGTGACGAGCGCCTCCCCGCCGGACGGGCCGGACCAGACCTCGCCGCCGCCCGCGTACCCGGCCCGCCCGGACGCCGTACGGGACGCGGCACCGCCGCACTCCGCGCCCCCGGCCGCACCGGAGGCATCGGCCGCAACGACAGCAGCGGAAGCAACGGAAGCACCAGCCGGCGCCACCGAGGCGACGGCCGTACCCGACGGGTCGCCGGCGGCCACCGCAGACGCCGCCCCGGTCCCGGCGCCCGTCTCCGCGCCGCCCGACGAGCCGGTCCCGGCACCCGCCTCCGCACCGCCTGCCGACCCGGTCCCGGCAGCCGTCTCCGCACCACCCGCCGACCCGGCGCCCGTCTCCGGAGCACCCGCCGGACCCGTCCCGGCTCCGCCGACCACGGCCGAGCGGGATCCGTCCCCGCCGCCGGGCGCACCGGTGTCCGCCGTGCCGGCGGCGTCCGTCTCCGCACCGCCGGCTGCGCCGAACCGCGCCCTGCAGGGGGATCCCGAGCAACTGCTGGCGCGCTACCGCTGGCGGCTCGACCCGGCGACGCTGCGCGAGGTGGCGGACGACCCGGACGAGCTGCGGACGATCCGGCGGCGGCTGACCGAGAAGCTGGCGTCGGCCGCCGACAACCGCGCCCGGGCCCGGCTGCTCAGCCTGCGTGCCGTGGTGTCCCGCGTCCTCAACGAGCTGGACGACGCGTTGGCGGACGCGCGGCTCGCGCTCACGTACGCCGAGGCTACCGGTGAGCTGCGCCGGATCGCGCTCGCCCAGGCGCGGCTCGCGCACGTGCTGCGGTGGCGCGGGGAGTTCACCGAGGCCGACCAGCTGTTCGCCCTGGCCACCTCGCCCGAGCTGCCCGACCGGCTGCAGGCCGCGCTGCACGAGCACGCCGGGCGGTCCTGCTACGACCAGGGTCGGTTCATGGAGGCGTGCCAGCACTTCGAGCGGGCGCTCGACCTGCGCGGCGCCGGGGACGCCGACCTGCTCGCCCGGGTCCGGACCGCGCTCGACGCGGTCGCCGAGCGGGTCGTGACGGAGGGCTTCGGCCCGTACCCCCGCAGCCGGGACGAGGTGCTGGAGCGCATCCAGCCCCCGGTGCCCGCGCGCGACGGCGCGCTCTGGGGTTACGCCGACCCGGAGGGCGAGCTGGTCATCCCGGCCCGGTACGCGGACGCCCAGCCGTTCCGGGAGGGCCTGGCCTGGGTGCGGCGGCCGGACACCGACCGCTGGTCGCTGATCGCGCTCACCGGCACGACCGTGATCCCCCCGTCGTTCCTCGCGGTCCGCTCCTTCTCCGACGGACTGGCCTGGGTGGTCCGCGACGGCGCCGAGGGCTGGTCGGCCATCGACCCCACGGGTGACGTGGTGATCCCGCCGGGCTTCGCCGACGTACGCCCGTTCCGGCGCGGCGTGGCCGCGGTCCGCCGCGAGGGCTGGGGCGCCGTGGACCGGACCGGCCGGATCGTGGTGCCGACCCGGTACCACAGCCTCCGCACCCCCCTGGCCGACGGCCGGTACGTCGACGGCTTCACCGACGAGGGCCTGGCCGTGGCGGAGCTGGCCGGCCGGCACGGCGTGGTGGACCACACGGGCGCCGTGGTCGTCCCGCCGGTGCACCCGGCGCTCATCGTCCATCCGGTCGCCTTCCTCGTGGGCACGGCCGGCGGCCGGTGGGGCGCCCTCGACCGGCGGGGGAACCCGCTCATCGACCCGGTGCACCGCAGCACCGAGGACGTGCTCGACGAGATCGAACGGCTGCTCGCCGACACCAACCCGGTGCTGTGACGGCCGGGCCGCCCGGCTGACGCGACCGCCCGGCTGACGATCACCACACACCCGCGGGTCGCCCGGCCGGGCCCGCCGGTGACCGGAGTTAGGGTCAGGCCATGGAATTCCGTCACCTAGGCCGCTCCGGCCTGATGGTCAGCGAGATCTCGTACGGCAACTGGATCACCCACGGGTCCCAGGTGGAGGAGGACGCCGCCTTCGCCTGCGTACGGGCCGCCCTCGACGCCGGCATCACCACCTTCGACACCGCCGACGTGTACGCCGGCACCCGGGCCGAGGACGTGCTCGGCCGCGCGCTCGAAAACGAGCGCCGGGAAGGGCTGGAGATCTTCACCAAGGTGTACTGGCCGACCGGCCCGGGTCGCAACGACCGGAGCCTGTCCCGCAAGCACATCATGGAGTCGATCAACGGCTCGCTGCGCCGGCTGCGCACCGACTACGTCGACCTCTACCAGGCCCACCGCTACGACTACAGCACGCCGCTGGAGGAGACGATGGAGGCCTTCGCCGACGTCGTACGCTCCGGCAAGGCCCTCTACATCGGCGTCTCCGAGTGGAAGGCGTCGCAGATCCGCGAGGCCCACAAGCTGGCCCGCGAGCTGCACATCCCGCTCGTCTCCAACCAGCCGCAGTACTCGATGCTGTGGCGGGTCATCGAGAGCGAGGTCGTGCCCACCAGCGAGGAGCTGGGCGTCGGCCAGATCGTCTGGTCGCCGATGGCGCAGGGCGTGCTCTCCGGCAAGTACCTCCCGGGCCAGCCGCCGCCGGCCGGCTCCCGGGCCACCGACGAGAAGTCGGGCGCGAACTTCATCGCCCGGTTCCTCACCGACGAGGTGCTGACCCGGGTGCAGCAGCTCCGGCCGCTGGCCGAGCAGGCCGGGCTCACCATGGCCCAGCTCGCCATCGCCTGGGTGCTCCAGAACCCGAACGTCTCCTCGGCGATCGTCGGCGCGACCCGCCCCGAGCAGGTGCAGGACAACGTCAAGGCGGCCGGCGTGAAGCTCGACGCCGACCTGCTCAAGGCGATCGACGAGATCGTCGACCCGATCACCGAGCGCGACCCGGCGAAGACCGAGAGCCCGGCGCAGCGTCCGTGACGCCCCCCGGTCCGGCCGGCGCGCGAGCCCGGCCGGACCGGACCCGACGCGGGCCAGACCAGACGCCCGTCAGCGGCCAACCTGAGACCCGACGCCGGACCCGACGGGAAGGCCGTCAGCCGCGCCAGAAGCGGACGAGGTCGAGCCCCGTGCCGTAGAGCCAGGCCGGCAGGCCGAGCACGTCGCCGGCCGTGAAGACCACGTCGAAGAACCAGCCGTTGATCCGCGGGTTCCACAGCAGCGCGAAGAGCAGGATGAAGCCGTACGGGGCGAACAGGTCGTACATCCGGCGCCACTGCGGGTTCAGCCAGGGCTGGATCATGTTGCCGCCGTCGAGGCCGGGTACCGGGAGCAGGTTCAGCACGCTCGCGGTGAGCTGGAGGAACGCCAGCAGCGCCAGGCCCGCCCAGAACTCGACGGACCCGCCCGCACCCGTGCCGACCCGCAGGGCCAGCACGAGCACCAGCGTGAAGAGCACGTTGGTGGCCGGCCCGGCCAGGCTGACGAGGGTGTGCCGCAGCCGCCCCGGGATGAGGTGCCGGTCCACCCACACCGCGCCGCCGGGCAGGCCGATGCCGCCGAGCAGCACCACGAGCACCGGCAGCGCGATCGACAGCAGCGGGTGGCTGTACCTGAGCGGGTTGAGGGTCAGGTAGCCGCGGTGGGCCACCCCCCGGTCGCCGGCCCGGAACGCGACGATCGCGTGCGCGTACTCGTGCAGGCAGAGCGACACGAGCCAGCCGGACACCACGAACCCGAACACGCTCAGCCGGACGTTGCCGGAGCCGTTCCAGGCCAGCACGCCCGTGGTCACGAACAGCGCGACCAGGGCGACGAAGACGGGGCTCGGCCGGAACGCCGCCCGGGGCACTCCGAGCACGAGCCGCTCCCCGCCCGGGCGGTCGTACGCCGTCATTCGGCCGGGGGCAGCAGGCTCATCCGGTACTCGACGCGGTCGTCCTCGACGAGCGCGACCGAGGTGACGCCGGACGCCGCGAGCTCGCGCCAGGTCTGGCCGATCCAGGATTCGGCGTCGGCCTGGCTGCCGAACGACTCCGCCGGACCCTGCACCGGCTGACCGTCCGTGCCCTCGTACCGCCAGCTCCACGCCATGCCGCGTCTCCCCTCGCCGCCCTCGGTCCCGTGGGACGGGACCCCCGCCAGCGTAGTCGGCCCGGCGCGCGCCGGCCGCTCGACGACCGCACGGCGTCGATCACCGTGTCCGCGCCGGCCGGTACGGTGGCCCGGTGCTGACTCGGGGAGTGGTGCTCAGCGACCGGTACCGGCTGGGCGATCGTGTGGCGACGGGCGGGATGGGCGCGGTCTGGCGGTGCACGGACCTGCTGCTGGAACGCGAGGTGGCGGTGAAGGTGCTGCTGCCGACGCTGGTCGCCGACCAGGACTTCACCACGCGGTTCCGGGCCGAGGCGCGGATGCTGGCCGCCCTGCGCCACCCCGGCGTCGTGGCCGTGCACGACGTGGGGCAGGCCACGCTCGCCGACGGCAGCCGGGTGGACTACCTGGTGATGGAGTTCGTCGACGGGCAGCCGCTGTCCGCGTGGGTCGGCCGGGCCGGCCGGCTCGACCCGGCGTCGACGATGTCGGTGGTCGCGCAGGCGGCCGACGCCCTGCACGCCGCCCACGCCGCCGGCATCGTCCACCGCGACGTGAAGCCGGGCAACCTGCTGGTCAAGCAGGACGGCCGGGTGGTGCTCGTCGACTTCGGCATCGCCCGCTCCCGCGCCCTTTCCGGGCTCACGGCCGCCAACATGGTGCTCGGCACCGCCTCGTACATGTCGCCGGAGCAGGCCACCGGCCAGCCGGTCTCCGCGGCGAGCGACGTGTACGCGCTCGGCGCCGTGGCGTACTACTGCCTGGCCGGCCAGCCGCCGTTCGTCGGCGAGAACCCGTTCGAGGTGGCGCTGCGCCACCAGCAGGACGAGCCGGCTCCGCTGCCGCCGGGCACCCCGCCGGCGGTGGTCGAGCTGGTGGGCCGGGCGATGGCCAAGCGCCCGGCCGACCGGTTCGCCGACGCCGCCGAGCTGGCCCGGGCCGCCGCGGAGGCGCGGGACGCCACCCTGGCGACCATCCCGGTCTCCGCCCGCCCGCCGTGGGCGCTGTCGGCCCCGGCCGCCCCGGTGGCCCCGCTTCCCCAACCGGCCCCACCGGGTGATGAGTCCGACGGCCCGCAGCCCGCCGCCGCGCCGCCGCCGGCACCGCGGCACGGGCCGTCCACCGGCCCGGAGCCGGCCGCGCCGCCCCGGCCGTCGCCGCCGGCCCCGTCGGGGCCGGGCGTCCCGGCCGGTACGCCGTCCGGCGCCCACCCGCCGGCCGTCCCCACCGGCCACACGCCTCCCGCCGGTTCCGCCGCCGTCCCGCCCTTCGGCGCGGACGCCACACCCACCCCGCCGCCGGCTGCCGTCCCGCCCTTCGGCGCGGACGCCACACCCACCCCGCCGTCGGGTGCCGCCCCGGCCGGCGCCGCACCACCGGCCTTCGCCTGGCCCACCCCCGCCGCCGCGCCGATCCCCACCGGGCAACCCGGCGCCGCGCCGCCTCCCGCCGGGCGGCCCGGCCCGGGCGGGTGGCAGACCGGCGTGGCCGCGGTGCCACCCCGCCCCGCGGACACCCGCGAGGACCCGCTGGACTCCCGTCCCGGCGGCCGCCGGGGGCTGCTGGTCGGGGCCGCCGCGGCGGTGTCCGTGGCGCTCGTGGCCACCGTCGTCGTGATCGCCCTGCGTGGCGGCGGGCACACCGGCGAGGACGCCCCGCCCGCGCTGATCGCCGAGTCGGCACCGGCGCCGCAGGACCAGGGCGCGCAGCCCGAGACCAGCCCGACCGCCACCGCGAGCCGGCCCGCCCGCACGCCCGGCGCCAGCCGGTCGGCGACCCCCAGCGCCACCACCGCGCAGCCAGACCGGCCGAGCGCCCCCGCGGGTGGCGGCGGGAGCACCGCGCCCACGGGCGGCACCAGCGCGCGACCGAGCCCCGGCACGAGCAGCGCGAAACCGGAACGGCCCAACCCGTACACGGCGACGCAGGTATGCGGCTCGGGCTACCAGGTGATCGACCAGGCGACGCTGAGCAGTGGTGGACGGCGCACGGGCCGCGTCTACCTGCTCTACAACGCGGGCAACGGCTACAACTGCGTGGTCACCCTCAAGGACACCGCGGTCGGCACGGCGACGGCCGCCTCGGCGTTCCTCGAGGTGAAGGGCCAGTCCCGCAAGACCGACAGCGGCTCGTTCGACTACTACGCCGGCCCGGTCCGGGCCAGCGCCGCCGGAACGTGCGTGCGGTGGGGCGGATCGACCGGCGGGGCGAGCTACACCAGCCCGTTCGAGCACTGCGACTGACCGCCCGGCGGGCACCGGCGCGGGAGACGGCTTTAAGGTACGGGCATGTCGGTTGACGGGTGGAACACGGTCCTGGTGCTCGGCGGCACCCGGTCCGGCAAGTCCGAGTTCGCCGAGTCCCTGGTCAGCGACGCGCCGGTGGTCCGGTACGTGGCCACGGCGCCGGAAGGGGACCCGCAGGACACCGAGTGGGCCGCCCGCCTGGCCGCCCACCGCGCACGGCGGCCGGGCAGCTGGACCACCGAGGAGACGGCGGGCGACCCGCGCCGGCTCGCGGACGTCATCGCCGCCGCGGAACCGAACGAGACGCTGCTCGTCGACGACCTCGGCGGCTGGGTGACGGTGCTCCTCGACCCGGCGCACCAGCCCGCCGACGACACCGAGACGATCGCCGAGCTGGCGACGGCGGTGCGCGGCTGCCTGGCCCGGCTCGTGCTGGTCAGCCCCGAGGTGGGCCTGTCCCTCGTGCCGACCACGCCGGTGGGGCGGGCGTTCACCGACGCGCTGGGCGCCACCAACCGCGCCGTCGCCGACGCCTGCGACGCGGTGGTCCTGGTCATCGCCGGGCAGCCGGCGTGGCTCAAGGCCCCGGACGCGGCCGTGACCGCCGCGCCGGCCGCCACCGCCCCGGTCGCCGCGCCGCCCGCCGTGAACGGCGCCGCGCCCGAGCCGACACCGGAACTCGTCGATTTCTCGGCCGCGGCGGATCCCGCGGCCGCGCCGCCCCTGCCCGTCGAGACCGCGACCGACTGGACGGCGCCGACGACGGCGCTGCCGATGGTCGCCACCGGGCTGGTCATCCAGCCCGGCATGGACCTGCCGATGCCCGACGAGTACGCCGGCCCGCAGGCCGTCGAACGCCTCGCCACCCTCGACGTGCCCGGCGCCGGGCTCGGCGTGCTGGATCGACTCGTCGGGTTCGCCGCCGCCACCCAGGGCACCGTGACGCCGGCCGCCTGGAACTCCGTACGCGTGCTGCTGCTCAACGGCGACCACGAGGGTGGCGCCGCCGCCGGCACCCGGCCCGGCGAGTCGGCGCGCCGGGCCGGGCAGGCCCGCGCCGGCCGGGGCGCGCTGGCCCGGCTCGCCGCCGAGTGCGGCGCGAGCCTCCAGGTGGTGGACGCCGTGACGGCCGGCCCCATGGAGCACGAGCCGGCGCTCACCGGCGAGCAGGTGGAGTCCGCGCTGCGCTACGGCTGGCGGCTGGCCGAGGAGGCCGCCGAGGCCGGCGTACAACTGCTGGTGCTCGCGGCGTGCGGTGCCGGCACCGAGGCGGCGGCCGCCGCGGTGCTCGCCGCCACGGCCGGTGCGGAACCGCCGGCCGTGCTCGGACGGGTGGTCACCGAGAACGGCGAGATCGACGACGCGGCCTGGATGCGCCGCTGCGCCGCGGTACGCGACGCGCTGCACCGCACCCGCACCTCGCCCCGCGGGGCGAAGGAGGTGCTGGCCGAACTCGGCGGCGGCGACGTGGCGATCGCGACCGGCGTTCTGCTGGGCGCCACGGCCCGCCGGATCCCCGTGATGCTCGACGGCCCGGTCGGCGTCGCCGCCGGCCTCGTGAGCCGGGACCTGGCCGGGCAGGCGCGGCACTGGTGCCTGCTCGCCGACCACGGCGGCGACCCGGCCGTGAAGCTGGCCGCCGACATCCTCGGCCTCACGCCGCTGCTCGACCTCCGGCTGGACCTGGGCGAGGGCGCCAACGCGCTGGTCGCGCTGCCGATGCTGCGCTCGGTGCTGGCGCTGGCCGCCGCGCTGCCCACCCACCCGTCGCTCGGCGGCGGGGACGTGCCGGGCGAGGACGCCGACGGGGACGAGCCGGACTTCGCCGAGCCGGAGCCCGCCGGCCCCGGTCCCACCAGCACCGAGCCGCAGGAGCCGGACTTCGCCGAGCCGGAGCCCGCCGGCCCGGGGCCGGCCAGCACCGAGCCGGAGGAGCAGCCGGCGTCGGGTCCGCGTGCCGGCTGACGGGCGGTTCCCCGCCGGCGCCCGGCTGGCGCTCACCACGTTCACCACGCTGCCGGTGCGGGCCGGCCGGATCGACCGGGAGGTGGCGGGCGTCGCCATGGCGCTCGCCCCGGCGGTCGGGATGCTGCTCGGGGCGCTGCTCGCCGGGGTGCTGCTGCTCCTGGCCGCGGTCGCTCCCCCGCTGGTCGCGGCCGCCGTGACGGTCGGGGCCGCGGCGCTGCTCACCCGCGGCCTGCACCTCGACGGGCTGGCCGACACCGTGGACGCGCTCGGCTCGTACCGCCGGGGGCCGGCCGCGCTGGAGATCATGAAGAAGCCGGACGTCGGTCCGTTCGGGGTGGTCGCCCTGGTGGTCGTACTCCTGGTGCAGGTCGCCGCGCTCGCGGAGCTGGCCGGGCGGTCGTGGCCGGCGGGCGCCGCGGCGGTGGTCGCCGCCACCGCGGCCGGCCGGCTCGGCGTGACGCTGGCCTGCCGGCGCGGCGTGCCGGCGGCCCGGCCGGAGGGGCTCGGCGCGCTGGTCGCCGGCACCGTCGGTCCCCTCGCGCCGGCCGTCGGCGCGGTCGCCGTCGCGCTGGTGGCCGTCGCCGCCGTGCCGGGCCGGCCGTGGCAGGGGCCGCTCGCCGTCGCGGCCGCCCTCGCCGTCGCGGCGGGGCTGCTGGCCCACGTGGTACGCCGCCTGGGCGGCATCACGGGGGACGTGCTGGGCGCGACCGTCGAGGTGGTGACCACGCTGGTCTACCTGGGGCTGGTGCTGTCCGCCTGAACGCGGCACCGCGCGCCGGGTAGCGTTCGGCTCGACAGCACCGGCACCGCCAACCGGGGGACACGAATGCTCATCACGGACGACTTCCTGCCCGTACCGGTTCCGGAGTCGCTCAGCGCCACCTACCTGGTGCCCGTCAAGGGTCTCCCGCGGGTCGGCACGAAGAGCGCCGTGGCGGCGCTCGCCGGGCGGATCGCCGATCCGGTGCACGGGCTGGCGCGGCAGATGCTGGACAGCCCCCTGATGAGCGTGGACACCCGCCCCATCGGCGAGTTCCCGCAACTGCCGCCGGACCTGCTCGCCGCGTTCGGGGCCAGCGAGACGCAGCTGGACCGGCTCGCCGCGGCGACCCACCTGGTCGTGGTGCAGGCCGAGTACCGGCCCGGGTGGCCGCCCGCCCACGAGTGGGCCGCGCGGGCGGTGGCCGCCGCCGTGGCCGACTCGGTCGACGGCGACGTGGTGGACGTGTTCGGGTTGCAGTTCCTGGACCCGGCCACGGCGCTGCGTTCACTCCCCGACGACCACGGCCGGATCCGGCTGGTCGACTGGGTGCTCGTCCCCTACTCGTCCGACGCCGAGGGGCTCTGGTTCACCACGAAGGGGCTGCGCCGCTTCGGGCTGCTGGAGTTGCAGACCCAGGGCGTGCCGGACCACCTCACCCGCGCCTGGGGTGCGGTGATGACCGGAGCCGCGCGCCGGCTGCTGCGGGAGTGGGTCGACGGGCTGTCCGGCGACGACGTGCCGGCGTTCGTGCCGCTGCCGGTGCTGGCCACGGTGACCGGGCACGACATCGCGGTGGCGTACGGCAATCCGGAGCAGCACGGGGCGACGGCGCCGGTGCTGCTCCGGCTGGAGCTGGACCCGGCCACCGACCCGGAGGCGGAGTCGTTCCTCACCCTGCGGCCGCCCGCGGGCCACCCCGGCCCGGACGGCCGGTACTACGCCGCGGCCTGCGCCACCCTCTTCGCCGGCATACAGCCGGACGTGCGCTACGCGCGTCCCGGTGACGCGATGAGCAAGGCGATCGCCACCGCCCGGGCCGCGCTCGGCGACATCCGCGCCCGGTTCGTGGCCGGGCAGCTGCCGCGCGAGTCGCAGCTCGTGGTGAAGTACGGGCTACCCGGTGAGGACGGCCCGGAGTACGTCTGGGCGGGCGTCACCTCGTGGGACGTCCCGGAGCGGATCGTCGGGGTGAGCGCCAGCGACGCCGCCTCCGACCCGAGCGTGCGGATCGGCTCCCCGGTCGTCGTGGAGGCCGCCGACGTGGTCGACTGGGCCCTGCTGGACGGCACCGGCGTCATCGAGGGCGGCTGGACCCAGGCAGTCCTCGACGCCGGCGAACGCCCGTCCTGACCCCGCTGATCATGAGGTTGGCGGCGTCTTCGATCTCGGATTCCGCCGCCAACCTCATGATCAACTGCAATCCGGGCGGGGTTACTTCACGCTGGGCTGGACGAACGGGGGGCGGGTCACGCGCATCTGGGCGCGGCGGCCCCGGACGTCGACCTCGACCAGGTCGCCGTCGGCGAGGTTCGCACCCGTGTCCAGCAGCGCGAGCGCGATGCCCTTCTTCAGCGTCGGCGAGAAGGTGCCGCTCGTGACCGTCCCGACGGTCGATCCGCCCGCGTACACGGTCATGCCGGGACGCGGGATCGCCCGGTCGACGGCCTCCAGGCCGCGCAGCGTACGCCGGGGGCCCGCCGCCTTCTCCGCGCGCAGCGCGTCCCGGCCCCAGAACGCCGGCTTGTCCCAGCCGACGGCCCAGCCCGAGCGGGCCTGCACCGGCGTGATGTCCAGGGACAGGTCCTGCCCGTGCAGCGGGTACCCCATCTCGGTGCGCAGCGTGTCGCGCGCCGCCAGGCCGCAGGGCCGCAGCTCGTACGCGGCGTCGGCGGCGAACAGCGCGTCCCAGACGGCGGTGGCGTGCTCGGCCGACACGACCAGCTCGTAGCCCAGCTCGCCCGTGTAGCCGGTCCGGCAGACGGTCAGCTCGACCGGGACGCCGGCGGCGTCCAGTGTGGCGGTCGAGAAGCTCATGTACCCGTGGTCGGTCGGCAGCCCCAGCGAGGCGAGCAGCTCGGCCGAGCGCGGACCCTGCACGGCGAGCACCGCGTACGCCTCGTGCTCGTCGGTGACCGTGACCGAGGGCGGCGCGGCCGCGCGCAGCCGCCGGACCACCTCGGCGGTGTTGGCCGCGTTGGGGATCAGGAAGACGTGGTCGTCGGCGTGCAGGTAGACGATGATGTCGTCCACCACACCGCCGCTCGCGTCGTCGCAGCAGAGGGTGTACTGCGCCCGGCCGGGGCCGATGCGGCCCAGGTCGTTGGTGAGGCAGGCGTTGACGAAGTCCGCCGCACAGGGGCCGGTGACCCGGGCCTTCCCCAGGTGCGAGACGTCGAAGACGCCCACCGCGGTACGCACCGCCGTGTGTTCCCGGAGCACGCCGCCGCCGGCGTACTCCAGCGGCATCTCCCAGCCCCCGAAGGGGGCGAACTTGGCGCCCGCGGCGGTGTGCCGCTCGTGCAGCGGGGAACGACGCAGCCGGGTCTCGGCGACGTCGGTGGTCACGTCGGTCATGGGTGGCAACTTACCGGGACCACGGCCGCTGGTTAGCATCGGCGGGACCCGCCGGTGCCGTCGGCGGGACAGCCCACACGTCCGGCGGGTAGGTTGCCGCCGGAGACCTTCACCGCCGGTACGCGTCGTCGCGGCCGGCCCGGCCCGCCCGGAGTAGCTTCAGTGACATCGCCCCGCACCACACTCAGCCTGGTCGACACCGACCCCGCGGAGCTCGCCGTCGACGCCATCGTGATCGGCGTGCACAGCCAGACCGGAGAGCAGGACGCCACGAGCGGCCTCGCCGGCAGCCTGCTGCTCGCCAGCGGCGCGGAGAGCATCGCCGCGGCCTTCGACGGGAAGCTCACCGAGACGCTGGCGCTGCTCGGCGCGACCGGCGGGCCGGGCGAGGTGATCAAGCTGGCCACCCTGGGCACGATCACCGCGCCGGTGGTCGCCGCCGTCGGCCTCGGCCCGGAGCCGTCCGGCGCCGCCCCGGAGCCGGAGACGCTGCGGCGGGCCGCCGGTTCGGCCGTCCGCGCCCTCGCCGGCGCGTCGCGCGTGGCGATGGCCCTGCCGCTGCCGGACGACGCCGACGCCCCGGCCGCGCTGCGCGCGGTCGCCGAGGGCGCGCTGCTCGGCGCGTACCGCTTCGCCGGCTACAAGACCCGGCCCCAGCCGAACCGCCGGGAGCCGGTGGCCGAGGTGCTGGTGGCCGTGCCGGACGCCGGCGAGCGCACCGCGCAGGCCGAGATCGCCCGGGCCACGGCCGTGGCCGGTGCCGTGTTCACCAGCCGGGACTGGGTCAACACCGCGCCGAACGAGCTGCGCCCGCCGGCCTTCGCCGAAGCGGTGGCGAACGCCGCCCGTGCGGCCGGCCTCGGCGTGGAGGTGCTCGACGAGGCCGCGCTGCGCGAGGGCGGCTACGGCGGCATCATCGCCGTCGGGCAGGGCTCGGAGGCCCCGCCGCGGCTGGTGAAGCTCACGTACACCCCCGAGGGTGGCGGCAGCGGCAAGCGGGTGGCGCTGGTCGGCAAGGGCATCACCTTCGACACCGGCGGCATCTCGATCAAGCCGGCGCAGGGCATGTGGGAGATGAAGTCCGACATGGCCGGCGCCGCCGCGGTGGGCGCCGCCATGCTCGCGGTGGCCGCGCTCAAGCCGTCCGTCGCGGTGACCGGCTACCTGCCGATGGCCGAGAACATGCCGTCGGGCACGTCGTACCGGCCGGGTGACGTCATCAGCATGTACAACGGCAAGAAGGTCGAGGTGCTCAACACCGACGCCGAGGGCCGGATGATCCTGGCCGACGCCATCGCCCGCGCCTGCGAGGACGGCTGCGACTACCTCTTCGAGACGTCCACGCTCACCGGCGGCCAGGTGATCTCGCTGGGCAAGCGGGTCGCCGGTGTGATGGGCACGCCGGAGCTCTGCGAGCGGGTCCGCGCCGCGGGCGACGCGGTGGGCGAGCCGGCCTGGCCGATGCCGCTGCCGGACGACGTGCGCAAGGGCATGGACTCGGACGTCGCCGACATCTCCCAGGTCAACGCCGGCATGGACCGGGCCGGGCACATGCTCCAGGGCGGCGTGTTCCTGCGCGAGTTCGTGGCCGAGGACGTGGCCTGGGCGCACATCGACATCGCCGGCCCCGGCTACCACTCCGGCGAGCCGACCGGCTACTGGAGCAAGGGCGGCACGGGCGTGCCGGTCCGCACCCTCGTGCACCTGGTCGAGGACGTCGCCGCGAACGGCTGACCGTGCGAGGAGGGGCCCCCGGTCGACGCCGCCGCGCGTCGCTGGGGGCCCTTCCGCATCCGGGGCGGGCAGCGGCGGGCCGAGGGCAGCCGGCGGCTCGTTCAGTACAGCTCGGGGCGGCGCTTGCGCCGCTCGTTGAAGTCGCGCATCCGCTGGGGGTAGCCCATGAGGCGTACGTCGTAGACGGGAATCGCCATCCGGTGGGCGAAGCGGCGCGCGCCGTCGGGGCCGTCGATCCGCCGGCGGGTCCACTCGCCGTCGTCGGCGATGAGCATGACGGTGGTCTCGGTGACGGTGGTGCGGGGTTCGATGTACGCCTCGACGCCCCGCCGGGTGCGGACGAAGTTCTCAAGATGCTCCAGATCGGCGCGGTCGACCGGCCGATCATGGCTCACCGCGCGCGTCTGCCTGCGGCGCCGGAACAACCCCACGGACCTCTCCCCCACAATCCGTCATCGACAACGGTGCCAAGCCTACGTGTCGGGGACGTGTCGTTGGGCACCTCACTACGCGCCCTGTGCCCGGTGGTGACAAGATGACCGAGGTGGGCTCTGCCCCGTGCCGGCCCACCGTGACCCCCGATGCAGCGACGCGACCTGGGAGTTGGACGTGAGCGAGCCGAACGACGCAACCTTCGACATCGTCATCCTCGGAGGTGGCAGCGGCGGCTACGCGGCGGCGCTGCGGGCCGCCCAGCTGGACCTCTCCGTCGCCCTGATCGAGAAGGGGAAGCTCGGCGGGACCTGCCTGCACAACGGCTGCATCCCGACCAAGGCCCTGCTGCACGCGGCCGAGATCGCCGACCAGACCCGCGAGGCGGAGCAGTTCGGCGTGAAGGCCGAGCTGGTCGGCATCGACATGGCGGCGGTCAACTCGTACAAGGACGGCGTCATCTCCCGCCTCTACAAGGGCCTGCAGGGCCTGGTGGGCAGCGCCAAGAACATCACGTTCGTGGCGGGCGCCGGCCGGCTGGTGGCGCCGAACGCCGTCGAGGTCGACGGCAGGCGCTACACCGGGCGCAACATCGTGCTGGCCTCCGGCTCGTACGCGAAGAGCCTGCCCGGCCTGGAGGTCGACGGGGAGCGGATCATCACGAGCGACCACGCCCTGTTCCTGGACCGGGTGCCGTCCTCGGCGATCGTGCTCGGCGGCGGCGTGATCGGCGTCGAGTTCGCCAGCGTGTGGAAGTCCTTCGGCGTGGACGTGACGATCATCGAGGCGCTGCCCCGGCTGGTCGCCGCGGAGGACGAGGAGTCCTCGAAGGCGCTGGAGCGGGCCTTCCGCAAGCGGAAGATCAACTTCAAGGTCGGCAAGCCGTTCGAGAAGGTCGAGAAGACCGACAACGGTGTGAAGGTGACCATCGCCGGCGGCGAGGTCGTCGAGGCCGAGGTGCTGCTGGTCGCCGTGGGCCGCGGCCCGAACACGGCCGACCTCGGCTACGAGGAGCAGGGCGTGCGGATGGACCGCGGCTACGTGCTGACCGACGAGCGGCTGCGCACCAGCGTGCCGAACGTCTACGCGGTCGGCGACATCGTGCCCGGCCTCCAGCTCGCGCACCGCGGCTTCCAGCAGGGCATCTTCGTGGCCGAGGAGATCGCCGGCCAGAACCCGGCCGTCATCGACGAGGCCGGCATCCCGCGGGTGACCTACTGCGAGCCGCAGCTCGCGTCGGTCGGCCTCACGGAGGCGAAGGCCAAGGAGCAGTACGGCGCCGACAAGGTCAAGACCTACAACTACAACCTGGGCGGCAACGGCAAGAGCCAGATCCTCAAGACGACCGGCTTCGTGAAGCTGGTGCGGGTCGAGGACGGCCCCGTGGTCGGCGTCCACATGGTGGGTGCCCGGGTCGGTGAGCTGATCGGTGAGGCGCAGCTCATCTACAACTGGGAGGCGTACCCGGCCGAGGTGGCGCAGCTCGTGCACGCCCACCCGACGCAGAACGAGGCCCTGGGCGAGGCGCACCTGGCCCTCGCCGGCAAGCCGCTGCACGCGCACGCCTGATCGAACGTATTCCGCGGCGTCCGGCGGCAGACGGGCGAGATCGCACCAGGGGAATGAAGGAGTCTGGAGAACATGCCGGTATCGGTCACCATGCCTCGGCTCGGCGAGAGCGTCACCGAGGGCACCGTCACCCGCTGGCTCAAGCAGGAGGGCGACACCGTCGAGGTCGACGAGCCCCTGCTGGAGGTCTCCACCGACAAGGTGGACACCGAGATCCCGTCGCCGGCGGCGGGCGTGCTGACCCGGATCGTGGTCGGGGAGGACGAGACCGCCGAGGTCGGCAGCGAGCTGGCCGTCATCTCCGGCGAGGGTGAGGAGGCCGGCGGCGCCGCGCCGCAGCAGCAGGCGCCGGCCGAGCAGGCCGCTCCCGCCCCGCAGCCGACGGCCGCCGCCGAGGGCACGGCGCCCGAGCCCGAGCCGGCCCCGCAGGCCGCCCCGGCCCCGCAGGCCGCGCAGGCCGCGCCGTCGGGCGGGGGCACGCCGGTCACCATGCCGGCCCTCGGCGAGAGCGTCACCGAGGGTACGGTCACCCGCTGGTTGAAGCAGGTCGGTGACACCGTCGAGGTCGACGAGCCCCTGCTGGAGGTCTCCACCGACAAGGTGGACACCGAGATCCCGTCCCCGGTCGCCGGCACCGTGCTGGAGATCAAGGTGGCCGAGGACGAGACCGCCGAGGTCGGCGCCGAACTGGCCGTCATCGGCGCCGCGGGCGCCGCCCCGGCCGAGGCGAAGCCCGCCCCGGCTCCCGCGCCCGAGGCGAAGCCGGCTCCCGCGCCGCAGCCCGAGGCGAAGCCGGCCCCGCAGCCGGAGGCGAAGCCGACTCCCGCCGCGACGCCCGGCCTGTCGTACAACGAGCCGGCGGCCGAGGCGGAGACCGCCGCGCAGCCGGCGCAGGCCGAGCAGCGTGCGGTGCCGCCGGCCCCGGCCCCGCAGGCTCCGGCCACTCCCGCCCAGGGCGGCGGGGAGGCTCCCGGCTACGTGACCCCGCTGGTGCGCAAGCTCGCCAGCGAGCACGGCGTGGACCTGTCCACGGTCAACGGCACCGGCGTCGGCGGGCGGATCCGCAAGCAGGACGTGCTGGACGCCGCGGAGCGGGCCCGGGCCGCCAAGGCCGCCCCGGCTCCGGCCGCACCCCAGCCGGCCGCCGCGGCGCCGGCCCAGCCGGCCGCCAAGCCGCAGCCGAGCGCGAAGCGGGGCACGACCGAGAAGCTGCCCCGGATCCGCGCGGCCATCGCCAAGCGGATGCACCAGTCGCTGCACGAGATGGCGCAGCTCACCACCGTCATCGAGGTGGACGTCACCAAGATCGCGAAGCTGCGGGCCCAGGCGAAGGACTCGTTCCTCGCCCGGCACGGCGTGAAGCTGTCCTTCCTGCCGTTCTTCGCCCTGGCGGCGATCGAGGCGTTGCAGCGCTACCCGATCGTCAACGCCCGGATGGACCTCGAGGCGGGGACGATCACCTACCCGGAGGCGGAGCACCTCGGCATCGCCGTGGACACCGAGCGCGGCCTGCTCGTGCCGGTCATCCACAACGCCGGTGACCTGAACCTGGGCGGCATCGCGAAGCGCGTCGCCGACCTGGCGGAGCGGACCCGGGCCAACAAGATCACGCCGGACGAGATCGCGGGCGCCACGTTCACGCTCACGAACACCGGCAGCCGGGGCGCGCTCTTCGACACCCCGATCGTGCCGTCGCCGCAGTCGGCGATGCTCGGCACCGGTGCCGTCGTGAAGCGCCCGGTCGTGGTCAACGACCCGGAGCTGGGCGAGGTCATCGCCGTCCGGTCGATGATCTACCTGGCCCTCTCGTACGACCACCGCCTGATCGACGGCGCCGACGCCGCCCGCTTCCTGACGGCGATCAAGGAGCGGCTGGAGGCCGGCAACTTCGAGGCGGAGCTGGGTCTCTGAGTCGCTAACGCGACCGCGCAGGGGCGCCCCGGGCAACCGGGGCGCCCCTTTCGCGTGTCCGGGCCGTCCGGGTCGGGCGCCGACGCGCGCCGGGTCCAGGCCGTCGTCCCCGCCGGGCGGCCGGAGCGGCGGCAGCCGCCCGAGCGGCGGTGGCTGCCCGCACGAGCCGCCCGCACGACCCGCGCGCCGACATGACGGTCACCGCCCGCGTCGGCCGGTGACGGGCGCCCCGGCACCGCCGGCGCCACGCGACGCCGGCCGCAGGCGTACGGCGACGAGACCGGTCCCCCGGGCCCGCCGGCCGGACGAGTCGACCCAACGCCCGACGCGGCCCGCCGGACGAGTCGACGCAACGCCCGACGCGGCCCCGCCGGACGAGTCCACGCAACGCCGACGCGCCCCCGCCGGACGTACCGACGCCCGCCCGACGCGGCCCGCCGGAAGATCCCGCTCGGCGCTGTCGGCATGAAGGGCATCCGAGGTAGTCGATGGTTGCCGCGCCGCCGGCACCGATCCGGTCGGCCCGCCGGGTCGCGCGCCGACCCGCGCCGCGGCACTGTTCTGTCGGCGTCCCCGGTGGACACCCGGCACTTCGGTGCGGCCGGCACCGCGCCTCGGCGACGCCGAAACCGGTAATCGGAATGCGTCGGCCGAGTGCACCGCGGGGCTCGTGCCGAATATGACGAACGCATGACAGTTCTCTATCAACGCCTTCATATTCGGGGACGGGCGTCCGCGGCTGATCACGCGGCTCCGCGTTCCGTGTCGCGGGGACAAACGGTGCAGGAAGGACCCAACCACCCGCGCCGCGACCACGGACAGTACGTACGTCCTGCGTACCGTGACCGAATTCGACAATTGGGATCGCCCATTTTTTGTGGTCAGTTCCACAATCCGCGCGGGACCGGCTGGATTTACGGCGATGACGCCGGTAGGTTTTCCGCCCAGGCCGGGATGGCCCACCGAATGTGATCGGTGTTGATATCGACGGACGAGACGCGAAGATGGTCATCGATGGCGTGATCCGCCACCGGTTTCCGTCGGAGAGGGGATCGTGCCCGCACTCGCAGTGAAGTCGCTCTACAAGGTGTTCGGCAGCCGGACGGACGAGGCGATGAGGCGCCTCGCGGACGGCGCCCCCCGGGACGAGGCGCTCGCCGGGCTCCCGGCCACGGCCGCCGTCATCGACGCGAACTTCGAGGTACGCCCCGGCGAGATCTTCGTCGTGATGGGCCTCTCCGGTTCCGGCAAGTCCACCCTCATCCGGATGCTCAACGGCCTGCTCCGCCCGACCCAGGGCAGCGTGCGGGTCGACGGGGTGGAACTGACCACGCTCCGCCCCGCCGCGCTGCGCAAGCTGCGGCGGGAGAAGATCAGCATGGTCTTCCAGCACTTCGCGCTGATGCCGCACCGGACGGTGCTGGAGAACGCCGGGTACGCGTTGGAGGTCGCCGGCCTGCCGAAGGCCGAGCGGCGCGAGCGGGCCATGGACGCGCTGCGCATGGTGGGCCTGGCGGACTGGGCGGACAAGCTGCCGCACAACCTCTCCGGCGGCATGCGGCAGCGGGTGGGGCTGGCCCGCGCGCTCGCGGCCGGCACGGACATCCTGCTGATGGACGAGGCGTTCTCCGCGCTGGACCCGCTCATCCGCCGCGAGGTCCAGGACCAGCTCCTGGAGCTCCAGGCCGAGCTGGGCAAGACGATCGTCTTCATCACTCACGACCTCAACGAGGCCATGCGGCTCGGCGACCGGATCGCCGTGATGCGGGACGGGCGGATCGTCCAGATCGGCACGGCCGAGGAGATCCTCACCGACCCCGCCAACGACTACGTGGCGCAGTTCGTCGCGGACGTCGACCGCACCCGGATCCTCACCGCCTCCTCGGTCATGGAGAAGGCGCAGACCACGCTGGACGTCAACGTCGGTCCCCGGGTGGCGGCCCGCGCGCTGCGGGAGAACCAGACCTCGGTGGTCTACGTGACCGGTCCGCGGAAGCAGTTCCTCGGCACGGTCACCGAGGACGAGGTGCTGCGCGCGCTGCGCGAGGGCCGGCAGAGCCTCGACGGGTACGTCTCGACCGAGCGGGTCCGGACGGTCACCGAGGACACGGCCGTCGCCGATCTGTTCGCCGACTGCGCCGAGAGCCAGCACCCCGTGGCCGTGCTGGACGCGAAGGGCCGGCTGGCCGGTGTGATCCCACGGATCACCCTGCTCAGCGCCCTGGCCAGCACCACACCGCACGAGGTGCCCGCGCTGGACGGCCCGGCCGAGGTCGATCTCGTCGGCGCGAAGGGAGATCCGGCATGAGCCAGCACGAGTCGCCGCTCGACGGTTGGCTGCCCCGGGTGCCGCTGGGCACCTGGACCGAGTCCGCCGTCGACTGGGCCACCGGCACCCTCGGCCCCGCCTTCGACGCGATCGCCGCCGTGGTCGACGCCCTGGTCCGCCCGCTCGACGACCTGCTCACCGGCGTGCCGGCGGTCGTGGTCGTCCTCGTCCTGGCGGGGCTCGGCTGGTGGCTGCGCGGCTGGAAGTTCGGCCTGGGCACCGCGGTCGGCCTCGGCCTGGTGGCCGGCATGCCGTACTGGGAGGAGACCATGAGCACCCTGGCCCAGGTGCTCGTGGCCAGCGCGCTCGCCCTGGTGCTGGCGATCCCGTTGGGCGTCTTCATCGCGGAGAACCGGCGGGCCTCGGCCGTGGCCCGGCCGGTGCTGGACCTCATGCAGACCATGCCGGCGTTCGTCTACCTGATCCCGGCGATCTTCTTCTTCGGCATCGGCACCGTGCCCGGTGTGCTCGCCACGCTGGTGTTCAGCATGCCGCCCGGCGTACGCCTCACCGAGCTGGGCCTCCGCCAGGTCGACAAGGAGATCGTGCAGGCCGCCGAGTCGTTCGGGGCACCTCCGTGGATGGTGCTGCTCCGGACCAAGCTGCCGCTGGCCCTGCCGACCATCATGACCGGGGTCAACCAGGTCATCATGCTGGCGCTGTCCATGGTCGTCATCGCCGGCATGGTCGGCGCCGGCGGCCTCGGCGACGTGATCATGTTCGCGTTGTCCCAGGTCGAGGTGGGCAGCGGCTTCGAGGGCGGCATCGCCGTCGTGGTCCTCGCCGTGGTGCTCGACCGGCTGACCGATTCCGTGGGCGAGCGGTTCCCGTCCGCGCGGGCGCAGCGCCTCGCGCGGCAGGCCGCCTGATCGTCGCCCTCCGCGCCGGCGTCGCGGATCCTTCGGACACGTGGGACGCCGGCGACTCTCTACAGGAAGGACAAATAGGTTGTTTTCCACGCTGAAGCGCGTCCTCGCCGTGGCGGTGACCGCGACCCTGGCCCTGGGTGGCGCCGCCGCCTGCAGCGAGTCGGATGACGCGTCCGGCGACGGCAAGAAGATCACGATCGGCTACATGGCCTGGGACGAGGCCATCGCCGCCTCCCACCTGTGGCAGCACATCCTGGAGGAGAAGGGCTACCAGGTCGAGCTCAAGAACCTGGAGGCCGGTCTGGTCTACGGCGGTCTCGCGGGCGGCGACATCGACCTGTTCCTCGACGGCTGGCTGCCCCAGACGCACGCCTCCTACCTGGAGAAGTACGGCGACAAGCTGGAGAAGCTCGGCGTCTGGTACGACGACGCCAGCCTGAGCATCGCGGTGCCGGCGTACGTCGACGGCATCGACTCCCTGGAGGATCTGGCGGCCAAGGCCGACACCTTCGGCGGGGAGATCATCGGCATCGAGCCGGGCGCCGGCCTCACCAAGGCCACGCAGGAGCAGGTGATCCCCGGCTACGGCCTCGACAGCGCCATGAAGCTGAAGACCTCGTCCACCCCGGCCATGCTGGCGGCTCTGGACGGCGCGATCGCCGAGAAGAAGCCGATCGTGGTCACGCTGTGGCACCCGCACTGGGCCTACGCAAAGTACGAGCTGAAGGACCTGGCCGACCCGAAGGGCACCCTGGGCCAGGCCGAGCAGATCAACACGTTCGCCCGGAAGGGCTTCGGCGAGGACTTCCCCGAGGTCACCTCGATGCTGAAGGCGTTCAAGATGGACGGCGACCAGCTCGCGTCGCTGGAGGACCTGATGTTCAACACCCACAAGGGTGACGAGAAGAAGGCCGTCGAGGAGTGGCTGAAGGCCAACCCCGACTACGTGTCGTCGCTCGCTTGAGCCGGTGAACGACAGGGCCCCCTCCCGACGCGGCGTCGGGAGGGGGCCCGTCCGCGCTCAGTCGCGCAGCATGTCCTCCGACACCTGCCAGAGCCGCTCGGCGGCCTCCGGGTCCACGGCGTACGGGGCGTACCCGGTGCGGGTGCCCGGCTGGTTCGGCCCGGCCTCCTGGCAGTCCTCGAAGTAGCGCCCACCGACGCCGTCGAGCAGCGGCGACGCGGCGAGCAGCACGGACGTCGCGGCGCCCTGCTCGGTGGTCTTCCAGTAGCCGGCCCCGGCGGTGCCGCCCGTCTGGGCGCGCATCCGCTCCAGCTCCTCGTCGCTCACGTACCGCTGGAGGTTGGTCCGGATCGCGCCCGGGTGCAGCGCGTTGACGAGGATGCCGTCGCCGGCCCAGCGCCGGGTCGCCTCGACGGCGAAGAGCACGTTGGCGGTCTTGGACTGTCCGTACGCCAGCCACGGGTCGTACGCGCGGCGCGCGAAGTGGATGTCGTCGAAGACGACCGGCGAGCGCAGGTGGGCCGCCGAGCTGACCGAGACGATCCGGGCGCCCCCGGCCGCGGCCAGCGCCGGGTGCAGCCCGGTGGCCAGCGCGAAGTGCCCGAGGTGGTTGGTGGCGAACTGCATCTCCCAGCCCTGCGGGGTGCGCATCTCCGGCGCGGCCATGATCCCGGCGTTGTCGACGAGGATGTGCAGCGGGCCGTCCCAGTTCGCCACGAACGCCGCCACGGAGCCCAGGTCGGCCAGGTCCAGCGGGGCGACGAGGATCCGGTCGTTGCCGGTGGTGGCCGTGATGTCGGCGAGCGCCTCCTGACCGGCGGACGGGTTGCGGACGGCGAGGGTGACGTCGGCGCCGGCCTGGGCGAGCGCCCGGGCGGTCTCCACGCCGATGCCGGAGGCGCCGCCCGTGACGACGGCCCGGCGGCCGGTGAGGTCGACGCCGCGCACCACCTCGAGTGCCGTGGTCTCGTTCGTGAACGGGGTGCTCACTCGTGTACTGGTCATGATCCGTCCTTGTCGGCGTCGGCCGGCGCCCGCCGGCCGGCCACTACGATGGGAAGCGGAGGATCCTCCGTTACGATCGACACTAACCGGAGGCTCCTCCGTTTGCCAACCGGCCGGCTCACACCTCGGGCCACCATCAGGAGGCGACATGGGCGACAACGCCCCCCGACCACGACGGGCGGACGCCCAGCGCAACCGCCAGCGACTGCTCGACGCCGCCGTGCGGGCGTTTTCCCAGGGCGGGCCGCACGTAACGCTGGAGTCCGTCGCCCGCGAGGCGGGCGTCGGCATCGGCACCCTCTACCGGCACTTCCCTACCCGGGAGGCGCTCGTCGAGGCCGCCTACCGCAGCGAACTGGCCAAGCTCTGTGACGCCGCCCCCGACCTGCTCGCCGCGTCGCCACCCGACGAGGCGCTGCGGACCTGGATGGACCTCTTCATCGACTACCTCGCCACGAAGCGGGGCATGGCCGACGCGCTGCGGCTCGTGATCGAGGCGGGCGCCAACCCGTACGCCGAGAGCCGCGACCGGCTGCACGGCGCGCTCGACCTGCTCCTGTCGGCGGGCGCCGCGGCCGGGACCCTGCGGGGGGACGTCGCCACCGCCGACGTGCTGGCGAGCCTGAGCGGCGTGTCCCTCGCCGCCGGGGAGCCCACCCGCCGGGAGCAGGCCGGACGGCTGCTCGACCTGCTCATGGACGGCCTCCGGTACCGCCGCGGGAGCTGATCCGATTCCGGCCCGTGCCCACCCGCGGCGCTGGCAGACTCGTCCGGTGGGTGGCGAGCGGTGGCGGGGGCGGCTGGGACCGGCCGTCGCCGTCGCGCCGGGAGCCCGGGTCGACCGGTTCGAGGTCTTCTTCGACCTGGTCTTCGTGTTCTCGTTCTTCATCATCACCCGCGCCACGGCCATGGACATCAGCAGCCGGAGCCTGCTGCACGGCCTGCTCGTGCTCGCCGTGCTCTGGTGGTGCTGGGTGGTGCACAGTGTCGTGGCGACCCGCGTCCGGCTCGGCGAGGGTTTCGTCCCGGTCCTCATGGTCATCGGGATGGCCGCCCTGTTCTGCTTCGCGCTGTCCCTGCCGCAGGCGTTCGGCGATCCCCGGCAGGCCGCCGCCGGCCCGATGGTGGTGGCCATCAGCTACGTGGTGATCCGGGCCGTCCACCTGCTGCTCTACTGGCACATCGCCAAGGAGAAGCCCGGCGAACGGCGGCTGCTGCTCAGGTACTCGCCGGAGGTGATCATCAGCACGGTGCTGCTGCTCGGCGCCGCGCTCATCCCGCCCTCCCTCGATCACGAGGGCACGGCGACGATGCTCCGCGACGCGCTCTGGGTCGCGGTGGTCCTGATGCAGTACGGGAGCGGGCTCGTCTCCGGCGCCTGGGGGTGGACGGTGGCCTCCGCCGAGCACTGGACCGAGCGGTACGACCTCATCCTGATCATCGCGCTCGGCGAGTCGATCATCTCGGTCGGCGTCGGCGGCAACCTGCTCGGCCAGCCGGTCACCTGGGGCGCGGTCAGCGCCGCCGTCTGCGGCGTCGTCTTCACGGCGGCGCTGTGGTGGGCGCACTTCGACGTGATCGGCCCGGCCGCGCGGATCGCCCAGCACGCCGCTCTGGGCCGGCCCCGCGTGGCGATGGCCCGCGACGCGTACGCCTACCTCTACCTCGTGATGATCGCGGGGATCATCATCTTCGCCCTCGGCGCCGAGGAGGTCGTCCGCCAGATCAGCGACCCGCACATCGGGGCCGACGAGCGGCCCCACGGTCCGGGCGTGCCGCTGCTCTACGGCGGGGTCATCGTCTACTTCGTCGGCGACATGCTGTTCCAGGCCCGCACCCTGCGCACGCTCTCCTGGACCCGGGTGGGCGTGGTGGTCGCCCTGGCCGCGGCGATCCCCGTCGCCGCCCTCCTGCCCGCGCTGGCCGCGTTCGCCCTGCTCGCCGTCATCTGCGTCGGCCTGGTGGCCGCCGAGGTGGTGGTCATGGCCGACTCGC
Source organism: Micromonospora globbae (assembly GCF_036184225.1). Taxonomy (NCBI): domain Bacteria; kingdom Bacillati; phylum Actinomycetota; class Actinomycetes; order Micromonosporales; family Micromonosporaceae; genus Micromonospora; species Micromonospora globbae. Next base: position 337,360 of record NZ_CP108084.1, on the reverse strand, counting down.
GCAGCGCCCTGCGCGAGGCGGTGTTCAAGGAGAAGACCAGCCACGAGGCGCACGAGGTCGCCTTCCGGGCCGCCTGGCACGAGTCCGAGGACGTAGGACGCGACCGCGAGTGACCCGGGCCGCACGCGGGTCTGCCGGTAGCAGAATCGGCCGCGTCCGGCTGGCCTCCGGCCCGCGCGGGCCGGCAGGCTGGACGCCATGGTCACCTTCTCCCTCCAGGCGAGCCCGTCCGACGCCGCGAGCTGGACCGAGCTGGCGCGGCGCGCCGAGGCCGCCGGTTACGACGCCCTCCTCGCCGCCGACCACCCGGGGGCGGTGGCCACGCCGTTCGTGGCCCTGGCCGCCGCCGCGTCGGTGACGACCACCATCGGTCTCGGCTCGTACGTGGCCAACGCCGGCATCCGGGAACCGATGCTGCTGGCGGCGGACGTGGCCACCCTCGACCTGGTCTCCGGCGGCCGGGCCCGACTCGGCATCGGCGCGGGGCACACCCCCGCCGAGTGGCGCGCGGTCGGTCGGGAGCGGCCGGACGTGGCCGGGCGGGTGCGCCGCGCCGTGGCCGTCACCGAGGCCGTCCGCGCCCTGCTCGACGGCGACGAGGTCACGGTGGACACCGACGACCTGGTCGTCCGTGCCGCCCGGCTGGACACGCCCCGGCCGGTGCAGCGGCGCGTCCCGGTCACCGTCGGCACGGCGAACTCGACGTTGCTGCGCTGGGCCGGCGCGCACGCCGACGTCGTCGGGCTGGCCGGCCTCGGCCGTACGCTGCCCGACGGCTACATGCACGAGGTGCGCTGGCGCGTCGCGGACATCGAGGCGCAGCTCGCCCACGTCGCGGCCGGCGCCGAGGGTCGCGCCGAGCCGCCGGCGCTGGAGGCGCTCGTGCAGCGCGTCGTGGTCACCGACGACGCGGAGGCCGCCGCCGCCGAGCTGGCCGGGCAGACCGGGCTGGACGTGGAGGAGCTGCTCGCCACCCCGTACGTGCTGATCGGCACCGAGGACGAGATCGTCGCCGCCGTCGACGGCCACCGTCGCCGCTGGGGCATCACCCGCTACGTCGTCCGCGCCGACGCCCTCGACGCCCTCGCCCCGGTGCTGCCCCGCGTCGCCGCGCTGTCCTGACGCCGGCACCGCGGTGACGCCGGCACCGCTGCCGCGCCGGCCCACTGCGGTGCCCGCCGGCACCGCTGTCGTGACGCCGACACCATCCACGCCGTCACCTGCCCGAACGGTCACTTGACGCGGCACCCCACCACCCCCACAGTGAAGGTGTCGTGGAGAGGTGACGCACCGTGAACATCGAGATCGCTCATCCGGCGGATCTCGATCGGGTGGAGGCGCTGGTCTCGTGGCTGAAGCGTCCCCATCTCGACCGGGTCACCATCACGATGCCCGGGCTCGATGCCACCGAGAGTGATCGAGCCGCCCGGACCATCCGCCACCTGTTCAACGACTGCGGCTGCGCCTGGGGAGCGTCGGCCCTCGTCGTCGCGGTGGCCGGCGCGGTCCTGGCCCGACCGGGCGGTGTCGCGGCGCTCGCCACCGCCGCCCTCGCCTGCCTCGCAGCGGCCGTCGCCGGCAAGCTCCTCGGCCTGGCGTGGAGCCGCCAGCGCCTGCTCGCACGGCTGCGCGCCCTGCGAACCGCCGCCTGACCCCGGAAGGGGGTTGTCATGGCACTGGTCTGCACCGAAGTCACCGAATGGATCGAGGAGGAGGTCTCCAAGCCCGTCGAGGAGTGGGATGAGCGGCAGGAGAAGCGCTGCAAGGACTACCCCTGGTACGACCCGCGGGGATGGGTGTGCTGGTTCGTCACCGTCCTCGTGAAGGTCGTCCGGTGGGTGGTCGTGATCGTCGGCAAGTGGGTGACGCGGACGGTCTGCACGATCGTCGGCGTGGTCGTCGAGGCGGTCGTGGACATCGCCGCCGGGCTCTGGGACATGGTCGTCGGCATCGTGACGCTCGACTGGCGGCGGATCCTCGACGGCTTCCTCCGCATCGTGATCGGCGGCGTACTGGGGATCATCCGGCTGGCCCGCGTCGCGCTGCTCGGCGACACGATCGACTACATCATCGAGGAGATCAACAAGGAGCGGCTCCGCCGCTACGTGCGCGGCCTGCTGGAGGCGAAGTACTCCGGCGACACCCTGAGCCAGATCAAGGAGGCGATCCGCCTCGACCACGGGGCGTTCGGGCTGCGCCTGCACGGGACCGCGTACCGGACGAAGCTCGACTCGCAGACCCCGTCGACGCGGGAACCGGGGGTGCCCAACCTCGTCATCCTGCACGAGCAGGGCGCCATCAACCTGCGGGCGCTCTGCGGCTTCGAGTTCCCCGAGGGCTACTGGAACCGCAAGCGCTACAAGACCCTCAAGAAGGAGACCGTCGTGGGCGGGGGCGGCGGCGGGGAGTTCGACAACCCGATCTCCGCCGACGAGCTGGACACGTACCTCAGCTCCCGAGGGGCGGAGGGACCGGCGTTCGTCGTGCTGGCCATGCGCGACGGGGTGCGGGACTCGAAGCTGTCGGTGGCCCGTGAGAAGGGGCGCGAGCTGGCGCTCATGCTGGACTTCGACACCGAGGACCGCGAGGTCACCGAGGCGGCCCACATCGTCCACACCGGAGTCCCGGTGGCGCAGACGCGGTTCCTCGTCGACGTGTTCGGCCGGCGGGACAAGGGCGTCGACCCGGACGGGGCCACCGCCGACCTCTGCCACCCGGTCGCCGTCGGCGTGTTCCGGTACACGAACACGCTGCGCGGGCTGGCCAGCAACCTGCACGAGAGCCGGTGCGGCCTGGACGGCAAGAGCGCCTCCGGCGTCACGTTCGTCGACAACCTGCCCGACGACATCTGGAAGTACGTGCCGATCCACGAACTCGGCCACTACTTCGGGCTCTGTCACACCGACGGCGTCGACCGCATCATGTACTCGCCGAAGACCAACAGCTGGTGGCGCGGCTGGGCCATCCCCCGCACGCTGCTGAACCTCTGGTTGCAGGGCGAGCCGACCTTCACGTACGGCGAGGCGAAGGCGACCTGGGACTACGTGGTGGCGCACTTCGCGCCGCAGTGCCTGGGCGCGCGGCCCGTCGTGATCGAGGCCCGGCCCGCCGCCGCCGGCACGGGAGCGGCCGACACGGTCGCCTGACCGGGCGTACGCCGGGGCGCCCACCGCGCCCCGGCCAGCCTCAGTTCTCGGCGCGCTCCGCCACGAAGACCCCGACGCCGTGCACGCCCTCGACCAGCCCCTGCGTCTGGAGGACGAGGATCGCCTGCCGCACGACGGTCTGCGACACGCCGTGCTCCTCCTTGAGCTGGGCGGTCGACGGCAACTTGTCTCCCGGCGCCCACTCGCCTGACTCGATCCGGGCACGGATGTGGTCGGCGAGCTGCGCCCACTTCGGCTTGGCGGGCATGCACGCTCCCAGGTCTGCGCCGCCATTCGACCATGAACAACTAGTCGGGACAAGTAGCGCCGACCTGGTCCTTGCTTTGTACAACATGGTGTGTAAAGCTCTCGATGACCGGTTCCCAGGTCTGCAAACCCCCGGGCTGGTCACCCCCGAGATCGCACCCGGCCGGCGTCTTTCCCCGGTCGCCGGTCGGGTGCGCCCACACGTCCGCAGCCGTTCCGTACGCCGCTTTTCCCGACGGCGCGGACGGCACGACCGGCAGCAGCAGATGGAGGCGTCCATGTGGCCGATCCGGCGGCGCGGCCTGTCGCCCGTACCCCTCGCGCCGAGACATCGGCGCACCTGGCGCGGCGTGCGGCGCTGGTGTTCCTGCGGCCTGCGCTGGGCCGCCTGCCCGGACCGGCACGCGCCGATACCCACCGAGCCCGCCCCACCGCGCGACACCCGTTCGTGGACGAGGCGCACGGCCCTTCATTGGCTCGCGCGGCACGCCCGGACGTGGCGCGCCAACGGCGGTCGCCGGTGACCGCCCCCGGGGCCGGCGGCCCGGGCGTGTCGCACCTGCCGTTGCGTCCACTGTGGCTGTGCCGGGCCTGCGCCGCACCGTGGCCGTGCGCGCCCGCGAAGCTGCGCCTGGCCCGCGAGTACGCCGGCAACCGCGTGGCGCTCTGCCTCTACCTGAGCAGCGTGCTGCACGACGCGGCCACCGACCTGCACCTGCTCGACCCGCACGGCGCTCCCGGCCCGCAGCAGCTCTTCGACCGCTTCATCGGCTGGGCCACCCCTTCCCGCCCGGGCGTCGAGCCGGAGTCGGGGCGGCCGGACGGCGGACCCGCGCCGGCGTCCGGCACGCCCGCGGGTCAGGACTCGGCCAGCCCCTCGTAGTAGCGGATCTTCTCGCGGAGGTGGTCGTACTGGCGCCGGAGCAGGCTCATCTGCTCCTCCACCCGGACGGCGTGCTCCTCCAGCAGCGCCTTTCGCTCGGCGGCCGTGTGGTCGCCCTCGCGCGCCAGCTCCGCGTAGCGGCACATCTGCGCGATGGGCATGCCCGTGTCGCGCAGGCAACGGAACAGCTCCAGCCAGCCGAGGTCGTCGTCGGTGAAGACGCGCCGCCCGCTGGAGGTGCGGCCGATGCCGCTGAGCAGGCCGATCTTCTCGTAGTACCGGAGGGTGTCGAGGCTGAAGCCGCTGCGGCGGGCGGCCTCCGAGGGTGCGTACATGCCCGCATGCTAGGGCTTGACCTGGAGCGCGCTCCAGGTTGAAGGCTGGGCGCATGAGCATGACACGGACACTGGGCCGCAGCGGCATCGAGGTCAGCGCGATCGGCATGGGCTGCTGGGCCATCGGCGGACCACTGTGGGGCGACGGCGGGCAGCCGTTCGGCTGGGGCGAGGTCGACGACGACGAGTCGATCCGCACCATCCACGCCGCGCTCGACGCGGGCGTGACGCTCTTCGACACAGCCAGCAACTACGGCGCCGGGCACAGCGAGCGGATCCTCGGCCGGGCACTCGCCGGCCGCCGGGACCGGGCGGTCATCGCCACGAAGTTCGGCAACCGCGCCGACGAGGCGACCCGCCGGTGGACCGGCACCGACCCGAGCCCCGCGTACGCCGTGCAGAGCCTGGAGGAGTCGCTGCGGCGGCTCGGCACCGACCACGTCGACCTGTACCAGCTGCACATCAACGACCTTCCGGCGACCGCCGCGCTCGACCTGGTCGACACGCTCGAGGGCCTGGTCGCCCAGGGCAAGATCCGGGCGTACGGGTGGAGCACCGACCACCCCGACTCGGCCGAGGCGTTCGCGAAGGCCGGGACGCACTGCACCGCTGTCCAGCACGACCAGTCGGTGCTGCTGGACAACGCGGCGATGCTGGCGGTCTGCGACGCGTACGACCTGGCCAGCCTCAACCGGGGACCGCTGGCGATGGGCCTGCTCACCGGCTCGAAGCGGGCGGTCGGCCGCGACGACGTCCGCGGGATGGCGCCGGAGTGGCTGGTCTGGTTCACCGACGGCCGGCCGACCCCCGAGTGGGCCGCCCGCGTCGAGCGGATCCGGGCGGCGCTGACCTCCGACGGTCGTACCCTCGCCCAGGGCGCGCTGGGCTGGCTGCTGGCCCGCAGCCCCCGGACGGTGCCGATCCCCGGTGCCCGGACGGTCGCGCAGGTGCGGGAGAACGCCGCCACCCTCGCGCTCGGCCCGCTGGGCGCCGACGCCGTCGCCGAGGTGGAGCGCCTGCTGTCCGACGTGCGGCCCGCACCAGCGGCGTGAGCCCGCGCCGGCCCGGTGCGGCGGCTGCCGCATCGGGCGGCCATCCGGACTCGACGCGTGCGGCACCCCGTCCGTACCGGAAGATGTGAGCATGCGGATCCTCATGGCCGGCGCGTCCGGCTTCCTCGGCACCCGGCTGGTCGACCGGTTCGTCGCCGACGGCCACCAGGTGACGCGGCTGGTCCGCCGCCCGCCGCGCGCACCCGACGAGCGGCAGTGGAACCCGTCCGCCGCGCAGCTCGACCCGGCGCTGGTGGCCGAGGCCGACGCCGTGGTCAACCTGGCGGGCGCGGGCGTCGGCGACCGGCGGTGGACCGACGAGTACCGGCGGATCATCCGGACCAGTCGGGTCGACACCACGACGACGGTGGCCATCACCATCGCGGGGCTGCCGGCGGAGGACCGGCCCGCGGTGCTGATCAACGCGTCGGCCGTCGGCTGGTACGGCGACACCGGCGACCGGGCCGTGGAGGAGGACGCGCCGGCCGGCGAGGGATTCCTCGCCGACGTGGCCCGGGTGTGGGAGGCGGCCACCCGGCCGGCCGAGGATGCCGGCGTCCGCGTGGCGCGGCTGCGCACCGGGCTGCCGCTGGACCGCGACGGAGGGATGCTCAAGCCGCAACTGCTGCCGATGCGGCTGGGCGTCTCCGGACGGCTGGGCAGCGGCCGGCAGTGGTGGCCCTGCCTGTCGATGGCCGACTTCCTCGACGCCGTGGCGTTCGTGCTGGCACGCGACGACGTGGCCGGGCCGGTCAACGTGGTCGGCCCGGCCCCGGTCACCAACGCGGAGTTCACCCGGGAGCTGGCGCGGCAGCTGCACCGGCCCGCGTTCCTGCGGGTCCCGGCGGTGGCGCTGAAGGTCGCGCTGGGCGGCTTCGCCGTCGAGGCCCTGTCCAGCTCCCGGGTGCTCCCCGGCGTCCTGACCCGCGCCGGCTTCCAGTACCGCCACCCCGACCTGCCGTCCGCCCTCCACGCCGCCCTGACCACCTGACCCCGCCCGTCCCCGGGTCCAGCCCCGGTGATCATGAGGTTGTCGTCACCGGTCACGGCGTGTCGGGACGACAACCTCATGATCGACCGGGGCAGGCGGGGCGGGGCCGGCGGCGCGGGCGGGCGGGCGCGGGGGTCAGCAGCCGATCACCCAGTAGTTGGGGCCGGTCTGCTTCAGCGTGCTCGTGTAGAAGGTGTTGTAGAGGCCCATCCGCTGGCCGGAGCCGTTCGCGTACGCGTAGCCCCCGGACTGGTACGCCCTCCCCGCGGTGACGTGCGCGTAGTTGCTCGCGGTCACGCAGGTCGGCGCCGGCGGCGGGGTCGTGGTGGGCGGCGGGGTCGTGGGGTCTCCTCCGCCGCCGTCCAGGCCGAAGAAGAGCGCGTCCCGGTACGCCGAACAGATGGTGTCGAGGAAGTACGCCCCGGCGGTGCCGCACTGGTCGGCGCCGCTGCCCGGGTCGACCGGGGTGCCGTGGCCCATCCCGGAGACGCGGTAGAGGCGTACGTCGTCGTTGCCGTACACCTCCAGGCTCGTGCCGCCGGGCAGGGACGTGGTGCTGGTCGGCGTCTGCGACACGCCGCGGACGTTCGTCCACTGGTCGCGTGACTCGGCGCCGTTGAGCGGGGCCACCGTCGTGTCCGAGGTGCCGTGCCAGATGGCCACCCGCGGCCGCGGTCCGCCGTAGCCGGGGTACGCGCCGCGGACCAGGTCGCCCCACGCCGCCGGGCTCTTGTCGGTGCCCGGGTTCATGCAGCCGAACGCGTTGACCATGCTGGTGGCGCAGCGGTACGGGATGCCGGCCACGATCGACCCGGCCGCGAAGACGTCGGGGTAGGCGGCGAGCATGACGGCGCTCATGGCGGCGCCGGCCGACAGGCCGCTCACGAAGACCCGACCCGCGTCGACGCCGAAGTTCGCCGTGGCGTGGTCGACCATCTGCTTGATCGACAGCGCCTCGCCCTGGCCGCGGGCGGTGTCCCCCGGCTCGAACCAGTTGAAGCAGCTGGTGGCGTTGTTGGCGGACTTCTGCTCCGCCACGATGAGCGCGAACTTCCACTGGTCGGCGTACTTTCGCCAGCCGGAGTTGGTGAAGTAGGCGTTGGCGTTCTGGGTGCAGCCGTGCAGCAGCACGACGGCGGGTGGGTTGGCCGGGAGGTTGTCCGGCCGGTACGCGTACATGGCGAGGTTGCCGGGGTTCGAGCCGAAGCTCGTCACCTGGGTGAGGCTGGCGGCCTGGGCGGGTGCGGCGAGGGTGACCGCGCCGGCCACGGCGAGGACGAACCCGGCGACCACCGCGGTCAGCCGGGTGAGCAGGGGTGCGGAGCGGCGCACGGCGGCCTCCGGGAACGAAATGTGAACTGGGTCACGTGCGAATTGCCGCGACGTTACGACGCCATGACATCGATGTGACATGGGTCGCGGTCACACATTCGTGAGCGCCGTTGTGTACGCCGGACGTGAGGAGTGCTCGCCCCGGGCGGCACGGGCCTCTACCCCACCGAGAGCGACAAGAAGGAGCCCCTCCTTGCACGTATGACCGGTACTTCCAGGTCCGATTGGTAACGTCCGCTGCGTGCCGACCTCCCCGTCCGTGGCCACCGGGCCCGCACCCGCGTCCCCGCCACGCACCGCCCGAGGCCGCCGCGCCGACCTGATCGTGGTCCTGGCCGCGCTCGTCCTCGCCGTCTGGGTGACCAGCGGCCTGTGGCGGGACCCCAACGTCCGCGCCGTCACGGTCAACTCCAGCGACCAGGCCCTCTTCGAGTGGTTGCTGGCGTTCGGCGGGCACGCGCTGACCCACGGCGAGAACCCGTTCTTCACGCACCTCATCAACGTCCCCGACGGCGTGAACCTCGCGGTCAACACCTCGGTCACCGTCTACGCGGTGGTCTTCGCGCCGCTCACCTACCTGGTCGGGCCGCCGGTGACGTTCCTGGTGATCCTCACCCTGAACCTGGCCGCCACGGCGGTCGCCTGGTACCTGCTGCTGTCCCGGCAGTACGTCCGCAGCCGCCTGGCCGCCGGCGTCGGCGGCCTGTTCATCGCCTACTCCCCCGGCATGGTCTCGCACGCCAACGCGCACCTGAACTGGACCGCCGGCTGGCTGGTGCCGCTGCTGATCTGGCGGTTGTTCGCGCTGCGCCGGCCCGGCCACTGGCTGCGCGACGGGACGATCTTCGGCGTGCTCGTGGCGGTCGCGTTCTCCATCGCCGCCGAGGGGCTGTTCTTCACCGCGCTGGCGCTGGGCGTCTTCGTCGTCGTCTGGTCGCTGCACCCGGCCCGCCGCGCCGAGGCGCGCGCGGCGCTGCCGACCTTCCTGCGCGGGCTCGGAGTGGCCGCCGTGGTGGCGGGTGCGCTGCTCGCGTACCCGCTGTGGCTGCACTTCGCCGGTCCGCAACGCTTCCACGGCACCGGTTTCGATCCGGTGATCCACTCGGAGGACATCGCCGCGTTCGTCTCGTACCCGCGCCGGTCCCTGGCCGGCGAGGCGGGCCTGGGCACCTCGCTGGCGCCCAACCCCACGGAGGAGAACTCGTTCTTCGGCGCGCCGCTGCTGCTGCTCACCGTGGTCTGCTTCGTGGCGCTCTGGCGTCGCGCCGACCCGGGCCGCCGGGCCACCCTCTGGGCGCTGGGCGTCCTCGCGGTCGTGTTCAGCGTGCTGTCGTGGGGGCCGGTCGCCAAGGTCGATGGGGACCGCACCGACGTGCCGATGCCGTTCGACCTGCTCGGGCAGCTTCCGGTGGTGAACGCCGCGTTGCCCGCCCGGCTTGCGCTCGTGGTGGCGCCGGTGATCGGGCTGCTGCTCGCGTACACGATCGACCAGCTACGGACCGCACCGCCCCGGCACCGCTTCAGCGAGGCGGCCTGGGCGCTCGGCTTCGTGGTCGCGCTGCTGCCGCTGGTGCCGACGCCGCTGCTGACCAGCGAGCGCGAGCCGATCCCCCGGTTCATCACCGCCGGCACCTGGAAGGAGTACGTCTCCCCGGGCGGCGTGCTCACCCCGGTGCCGGTGGCCGTGGACGTCTACCCCGACGGCCAGCGCTGGCAGGCGTACGCCCTCGCCCACCGGCAGGGGGAGTTCCGCATCCCGGCCGGCTTCTTCCTCGGCCCGGGCGGGCCCGACGGCCGGGGCCGGATCGGGCCCGTGCCGCGGCCCTTCAACGCGCTGATGGACCAGGCCGCCCGGACCGGCATGGTGCCGATCGTCACCGACGGGACGCTGCGGGAGGTTCGGGCCGACCTGGCGTACTGGCGGGTCGAGGCGGTGGTGCTCCCCGACCGGGTGCACGGCGCGAAGTTCGACGTCGACGAGGACGCGGTGCTCCGCACGGCCACCGCGCTGCTCGGGCGGCCCGAGCGGGTGGACGACGTCTGGCTCTGGCGGATCCCCCGCTCCTGAGCCGCGCCGCCGCCTCCGTGTCGTCGTCACCTACGCCGCACCGCGCCCTTCCCCGCACGCCGCGAGCGCCCGCCCGGCCGGCGCCGCCGCGCCGACCCGCGGGGCACGGCCGTCGGTGAGGCGGCTCACGAGCGCCACCGGGCCGTCCCGGGTCTACGCTGAACGGCGTGAGCACGACGACCTCCGGCCTCACGGCCGTCCGCGCCGGTGTCCTCGACTACCAGGCCGCCTGGGACGAGCAGCGCCGCCTGCACGAGCGGGTGGTGGCCGGCGAGCAGGGCGACACGGTCCTGCTGCTGGAGCACCCGAGCGTCTACACGGCCGGCAAGCGCACCGAACCGTGGGACCGGCCCATGGACGGCACCCCGGTCGTCGACGTCGACCGGGGCGGCAAGATCACCTGGCACGGGCCGGGCCAGCTCGTCGGTTACCCGATCGTGCGGCTCCCCGACCCGGTGGACGTGGTCGCGTACGTGCGGCGCACCGAGCAGATGCTCATCGACGTCTGCGCCGAGTTCGGCCTGACCGCGGGCCGGGTCGAGGGACGCAGCGGGGTCTGGGTGCCCGAGGACGACCGGGGCCCCGCCCGCAAGGTCGCCGCCATCGGCATCCGCGTCGCCCGCGGGGTGACCCTGCACGGCTTCGCCATCAACTGCGACTGCGACCTCGCGTACTTCGACCGGATCGTGCCGTGCGGCATCCGGGACGCGGGCACCACCTCGCTCACGGCCGAGCTGGGCCGCCCGGTCACCGTGGCCGACGTGCTGCCGGTGGTGGAGCGCCACCTGCCCACCCTCGTGCAGGTCTGAGGCGAGGGCAGGCCGGCAGCCCCGCCCCGGCGCCGGCCGAGCCGGCAGCCTGATCGCGTACCCTCGCCCGGTGCGGATCGATCTCGTCACCCTGGTCGTCGCCGAGTACGACCCGGCGATCACGTTCTTCACCGAGGTGCTCGGGTTCGAGCTCGTGGAGGACTCCCCGTCGCTCACCAACGACGGCCGGCCGAAGCGCTGGGTGGTCGTCCGCCCGCCGGGCGGCGGCACGGGCCTGCTGCTGGCCCGCGCCGACGGGGAGCGGCAGGAGGCCGTGGTCGGCGACCAGACGGCCGGCCGGGTCGGATTCTTCCTCCAGGTGGACGACTTCGACGCCACCTACCGACGGATGGTCGACGCGAAGGTCGAGTTCGTACGGCCGCCGCGCACCGAACCGTACGGCCGGGTGGCGGTCTTCCGCGACATCGCCGGCAACCGCTGGGACCTCCTCGGCCCCGCCTGACCGCTCGACCCGGCCGGACCGCTCGACCCGGCCTCTCGGCCCCGCCTGACCGGCGTCAGCGCTCCGGTGCCCACGCGCCGGTGGGGCTCCGCCGCCACAGCCACGGTTCCGCGAGCACGATGGCGCCGCCGACGGCCGCCCCGATCACCGTCTCCACCCCCCGGTCGAAGAGCAGCTCCCCCGGCGGCCGGGCCACCGCGAGCTGCCCCATGAGCAGCGCCATCGGTGTGACGAACAGCAGGGCCAGCCCGTAGTTCCGCCCCACGAGCAGCTCCGTGACGATCTGGAGTCCCGCGACGACGAGCACCGTGGCGTACGGCGACAGGTGCGGCGCCAGCAGCGCCGCGCTGGTCAGCAGCCCGAGCAGCGTGCCGAGGGCGCGGTGCGCGGCGCGGACGAGCTGGGCGGTCACACCCACGGCGCTCAGTGGGGCCACCGCCGCCACCATCGCCCAGTACGGGTGGCCGATCCCCGCCGCCGTCGCCACGCCGCCGGCCAGCACGACGGCGAGGGCGTAGCGCACCGGTTGCCACGTCCACACGTGTGCGAGCCGGGCCGGCCGGCTCCGCCGGCGGGAGAGGACGCTGCCCACGTTGCCGACCACCAGCGCGAACAGCGCGCTGAGCCCGGCCACGGCGGCGGCCACCGGCACGTCCGCGACCGTGCGCGGGGCCGACGCGACGGCCCCGAACGCGAAGACGAGGAACAGCGGCCCCGGCGGGTGCCAGTCCTGCGCGGCGGCCAGCAGCGCGCCGAGCGCCGCGACGGCCGCGGCCACCGGCACGGCGACCCACGCCCGCGCCTCCAGCGACCCGACGAGCACGCCCACCACGACCGAGCAGGTGAGCGCCGCTCCGGCGCTCACCTGCATGACCGCCCGCGACAGGTGCACGTGGTTGCGCCCGTACAGGGAGGTGAACGCACCGAAGGCCGCGTACACCGACCAGCCCGGGCGGCCGAGCGCCAGCACGGTGAGCAGCGGGACGCCGACGCTGATCCCGGCCCGCAGCGCGACCCGGTGTGCGCCCGGCACCGGACGGACGGACAGGAGGCCGCGCAGCGCCGCCCGCGTCCGCTCGCCCATCCCGTCCGTCACCCCCGCCCGTCGCCCGGGGCGGGGTACCCGCACGCCGGGCGCGCTCACCCGCGCCCGGCCGCGTGTCGCACCGGAGGCCGTCGCCCCCGGTGCGCCGGTCGTCAGGGCGTCAGGCGGTGCAGGTCGCGCGGGAAGGCCGTGACCTCGCGGACGTTGGCCGCCCCGGTCAGCCGGGCGACGAACCGTTCCAGACCGATGGCGAACCCGCCGTGCGGCGGCATGCCGTGCCGGAACGCGTCGAGGTAGCCGGCGTACGGCGCGACGGGCTCGCCCCGCGCGGCCAGCGCCGCCAGGTAGTCGGCGTGCCGGTGCAGCCGCTGCCCGCCGGTGACCAGCTCGACGCCGCGGAACAGCAGGTCGAACCCGTTGCTGTACGCGGGCCGCTCCGGGTCCGGGTGGGTGTAGAACGGGCGCTTCGCCATCGGGTACCCGGTGACGAAGAGGAAGTCCGAGCCGTGCTCGCGGCGGGCCCACTCCCCCAGCGCGCGCTCGTGCGCCGGGGCGAGGTCTGGCTCGTCGGTGGGGGCGCCGGCGATCGCCAGCGCCTCGGTGAAGTCGACGGCCGGGATCCGCGCCGGAACGGCCGGCAGCGTGATCCCCAGCGTGGCCACCGCGCCGGCGGCCCGGTCCGCCACGGCCGCGAGCATCCCGGCGAGGACGTCCCGCAGCACCCGCATCACGTCCCGGTGGTCGGCGAGGAAGCCCAACTCGACGTCGAGCGAGGTGTACTGGGCCAGGTGCCGGGCGGTGTCGTGCGGCTCGGCCCGGAAGACGGGCCCCACCTCGTAGACGCGCTCGAACACGCCGACCATCAGCTGCTTGTAGAACTGCGGTGACTGCGCCAGGTACGCCGGCCGCCCGAACCAGTCCAGCGCGAAGACGTTCGCCCCGGACTCGGTGGACGAACTGACCACCTTCGGCGTGTGGATCTCGACGAAGCCGGCGGCGTCCAGCGTGGCCCGGAAGCCGCCGACGGCCGCCGCCGAGATGCGCAGCGCCGCCGACCGTGTCCGGTGGCGCAGGGCGACCGGTGCGTGGTCGAGCTGGGTGGGCAGGCTCGCGGTGAGCGCCGGCCGGTACAGGTCGAACGGGGGCGGCACCGCGGGCGGGCCGAGCGGTCGCACGACCGGGGCGGTCAGCTCGACCCCGGCGGGCGCCGCCGGGTTCGCGACCACCGTGGCCGTCACCTCGACGACGGTCTCCTCGGTCAACTCCTCGATACCGGCGCGGACCGCCGGGTCGGTGACCACCACCTGCGCCAGGCCGGCGGCGTCCCGCACGACGAGGAAGGCCACCGACTTGAGCAGGCGGCGGCGGTGCACCCAGCCGGCGATCCGGACGGTCCCGCCGACGTGGGCGGGGAGCTGGGCGGAGAGGACGCGTTGCATGGCGGACACCTCCTGTTCGGTCGCAACGCGATCCCAGGGAGGTGTGGGCGAGCGGGAACCTCGCGGTGCCACCACACCTTCACCCCCGCGCGGGCGGGGGCCTCGTTCGTCGCCCGTGACGTGGGCCAGCCGGCGGGCTCTACTGGACGCGGCCGTTCGGGCGCGCCGTTCTTCCCGCTGCTCGGGAGGGTCTTCGCGGGCCCGTCGCCAGACCGCCTCCCAGCACATCGGCGGCTCTCTGCACTGGCGGGTCGGGCCGCTACTCGGCTCCGTCGTCGCAGTTGCGGGAGACCCTAGCAGCAGCTCCCCTCAGGTTGTGACGGATTTTCACCCCGAGCCGGTGTGCGGCGTCACAGGCTCCCGGACGTGACGCCGGTCGCCCGAGGTACATCGACAGGCACCGTCGGGCGTAGGCTCGGTTTCGTGACGATCGAGCACTCCGCGCCGACGACCGGCCAGGCCGCGCGTACCGCGACGCCCGCCCCCGAGGGGCGGCGCATGCTGCGGATCGAGGCCCGCAACGCCGAGACGCCGATCGAGCGCAAGCCACCGTGGATCAAGGTCAAGGCCAAGATGGGGCCGGAGTACACCCAGCTGCGCGGGCTCGTCTCGCGGGAGGGGCTGCACACCGTCTGCCAGGAGGCCGGCTGTCCCAACATCTACGAGTGCTGGGAGGACCGGGAGGCCACCTTCCTCATCGGCGGTGACCAGTGCACCCGCCGCTGCGACTTCTGCCAGATCGACACCGGCAAGCCGGCCGAGTTCGACGCCGACGAGCCGCGCCGCGTCGCCGAGTCGGTCGTGTCGATGGGCCTGCGCTACGCCACCGTGACGGGCGTGGCCCGCGACGACCTCCCCGACGGCGGCGCCTGGCTCTACGCCGAGACCGTCCGGCAGATCCACGCACTCCAGCCCGGCTGCGGGGTGGAGCTGCTGATCCCCGACTTCAACGCGGTCCCCGAGCAGCTCGCCGAGGTGTTCGGCTCCCGCCCCGAGGTGCTCGCGCACAACGTCGAGACCGTGCCGCGGATCTTCAAGCGGATCCGGCCGGCGTTCCGCTACGAGCGGTCGCTCGACGTGATCCGCCAGGCGCGCGCCGCCGGCCTGGTCACCAAGAGCAACCTCATCCTCGGCATGGGCGAGGAGCGGGCCGAGGTCTCCCAGGCGCTGCGCGACCTGCACGACGCCGGGTGCGAGCTGGTGACCATCACCCAGTACCTGCGTCCGAGCCCCCGGCACCACCCCGTCGAGCGGTGGGTGAAGCCGGAGGAGTTCGTGGAACTGCGCGAGGAGGCCGAGCAGATCGGCTTCGCCGGGGTGATGAGCGGGCCGCTGGTGCGCTCGTCGTACCGCGCGGGCCGGCTCTACCAGCAGGCGCTCGCCGCCCGCGACAGCAGCGCCGTCGCCACCGCCCGCTGATCCACCGCGGCACCGGCGCCGACCGATCCGGCGCCGGTGCGCGGCCCGCCCGCCCGCGGGTGTCATGATCGGGCCATGACGGCCGGCGTACGCGAGGAGCCCCGCGACGCGCGGGGCGTGCCGCCGCGTCCCCGGTGGGCCCGGCCGGTCGGCGTGCTCACCGTCCTCGCGGTGCTCGGCGGGATCGGCTACCGGCTCGCCCTGCTGGCCTGGGACGCCCCGCCGACGAACAGCGACGAGGCCATCATGGGGCTGGCCGCGCTGCACATCGGCCGCGGCCAGAAGTTCCCCGTCTGGTTCTACGGGCAGGCGTACATGGGGACGCTGGAGGCGTGGCTGGCCGCCCCCGTGCTCGCGCTCACCGGGCCGTCGGTGTTCGGGCTGCGCCTGGTCACGCTGGCGCTGTACGCGGTCTTCGCGCTGCTCGCCTGGCGGCTCACGCTCCGGCTGACCGGCGACCGGTGGTTCGCGCTGCTCGTCGCGGTGCTGCTCGCGTTCGGCTCCGACCGGATCGTGAAGAACCAGCTCATCGCGGGCGGCGGCTACCCCGAGATGAACGCCGCCGGGGTGGCCCTCGCCGTGCTCGCGTACGACCTGGCGGCCGGCCGGCCGGGCCGCCGCCTGGCCCGCTGGGCGGCCTGGGGCCTCCTCGCCGGCCTGATGATCTGGGTGGACCCGCTCGTCCTGCCGTACGTGGCGGCCACCGGGGCGGTGCTGGTCGCGTTCCGCCGGCACGAACTGCGCGGCCGGGCCGGCGCGCTGCTCGGCGTCGCGGCCCTCGTGGGCGCCGCCCCGCTGCTCGTCAACAGCCTGCTGACCGGCCGCAACCCGCTGACCGCCGTGTTCGCCGCGGCGGGGGGCGCCGGCGAGCCCGCCGGCTGGCCGGAGCGACTGCACGGCGGCCTGCTGGTCGGCCCTCCACTCGGCATGGGCTTCTGCGCGCCGAGCCACTGCGCCCCGTGGCAGCTCTGGTGGGCGTTCGCGCTGCCCGTGCTGCTCGTCGTCGGCGCGGTCACGGCCTGGCGTGCGCTGCGGGCCCCGACCGCCCCCGCCCGAGGGGCGCGGCACGCCGCCGCCGATCCTGCTTCCGCCGGAGGTGCGCGGCACGTCGATCCCGTTCCCGCCGTGCCGCCCGCCGCCGTTCAAGTTCCCGGCGGGCGGGCGCGGCACGCCGCCGCCGGGCGGGTGCCGCACGGCCCCGCCGGGTCGGGCCCGCGGGTGGCCGCCGCGCTGCGGCTCGCCCTGCTGGCGGCCGCGGCGGCCACCCTCGCCGCGTACGCGCTGAGCAGCGCCGCGGGCCGGACCCCGGTGGAGAGTTCGCGCTACCTGTCCTGCCTGCTCGTCTCGCTGCCGGCGCTGCTCTGGCCGCTCTGGCGGGCCGCCCGCGACCTGCTCTCGCGGCGCGGGCACGACTCCCGCGAGGGTTGCCCGGACACGGGCGCGGCGGCGCGGCCGGGCGGGCGACGTTCCGCGCGCCGCGCACTCGCCGCCGTGGCGGCGGCCGTGCTCGCCGCGACCGTGGCGAGCGCCGGCTGGGCGACGTACCGGGCGGCCGCCGCGGCCCCTGCCGCCCGGGCCGCCGAGGCCCGGCACGCCGTGCTCGTCGACACGCTGCGCGACCTGGGCGTACGACACGTCTACGGCGGCTACTGGACGTGCAACCGGCTCACCTTCGCCAGCGGCGAGGACGTCGTCTGCGCCGTGGTGCGCGACGACCTGCGCCCCGGGTTCGACCGGTACGCCCCCTACCGCCGGGCGGTGGCGGCCGCGCCGGCACCGGCGTGGGTGGCCCCGACGGGCTCGCCGCTGGCGGTGCGGCTGGACGAGCGGGTACGCGCCGGCGGCCTCCGCCCGGTCGACGTCGACGGCTGGCGGATCTACCTGCCGCGGTGACGCCTCCGGCCGGGGCGCACCGGTCGACGTGGCAGCCCCACGGCAGGTGGCCGCGCGGGCGTCAGGTCAGCGGGCGGCCGGGTCGCCGAGCAGGCCGAGGCGGTGGGCCAGGGCGGCGGCCTCGACCCGGTTGCTCACGTCGAGCTTCGCGATGATCCGCGACACGTGCACGCTCGCGGTCTTCGGCGAGATGAAGAGCGCCTCGGCGATCCGGCTGTTGCTGTGCCCCTCCGCCACCAGCCGCAGCACCTCCCGCTCCCGCTCGGTGAGCAGGTCGGCGCCGGGGCGGCCCCCGGCGGCGCCGCGCAGGCCGACGCGGCGGGCCAGGGTGGCGGCCTGCGCGGCCAGTCGCGGGGTGCCGAGGCCGCCGGCGATCCGGGTCGCCTCCTCGATCGCCGCGGACGCCTCGTCCCGCTCGCCGGCCGCGGCGGCGGCCTCGGCCAGCGCGAGCAGCGCCCGGCCGAGGAGCCAGGGCTGGCCGTCCGCCCGCCGGGCGCTGACCGCCCGACGCCACGCGGCCAGCCGATCCGTACCGGGGGCCACCGTGGCGGCGACCTCGGCGGCGTGCGCCCGCTCGGCCGGGAACCGCGCCGGCACGGTGGCCGCGAGCGCCGCGACCCGGGCCGCCAGCGGCGCGTCCGCCGTGTCCGCGGCGGTGCGGGACAGCGCCGTGAGCACCGGCCAGGCGTACCGGGGGCACTCGGGCACGGCCGGGTCGGCGAGCGCCGCCTCGGCCGCGCGCGCGGCCTCGTCCCGGTCACCGGCGACCAGGGCCGCCTCCAGTTGCAGCTCCCGCAGCGGCAGCCGCTGGTGCGGGTGCAGGTACGGCCGGCTCAGGTAGCTGAGGGCCCGGCCGACCGCCTCGTCGGCACCCGGGTGTCCCTGCGCCAGCCGCTGCCCGGCCCGCAACTGCAGCCAGTGCAGTCCGGAGACCCCCGGCGGGTCGAGCCGGGCCGCCTCCGCGCAGGTCTCCTCCGCCTCCGCCCAGCGGCCGAGGGCGAGCAGCGCCTCGGCCTGGTTGGAGAGCAGGTAGGCGCCGGTGGAACGGCTGATCCCGAACCGTCGCGCCTCGCTGACACCGTCCGCGGCGGCCTGCGCCGACTCGGCGTACCGGCCCAGCTCGTAGAGGACGTCGGACAGGTAGACCAGCGCGACGACCAGGCTCTCCGCGTCGCCGGTGGCCCGCGCCACCTGCTCGGCGCGACGCAGCTCCGCGAGCCCCAGATCGGCGGAGCCCTGTCGGCGGGCCAGCACCGTGAGCTGCACGGGCAGCAGCGCCCGGTCCACGCCCGACGCCTGCGCGGTCGCCAGCACCTCGGACGCGAGCCGGGTCCCGTCGACCGGGTCGATCCGGGCGAGCTGGGCGGCGATCCCGGCGAGCAGCGGCAACCGCAGGGTGTCGTCCGGGACCCGCCCGGCCAGCCGGTACGCCTCCCGTAGCTCGGCGGCGCCGTCCGCCTTGCCGAGCATGGCCAGCATCCGGGCCCGCCGGTCGAGGAGCCGGGCGGCGCGCAGCGGCTCGGCGTCGGCGTCCACCTCGGCCAGGGCGGCCCGGGTGAGCGTGAGGGCCCGCTGGTAGTCGCCGGCGGTGACGGTGGCGGCCACCGTCTCCTCCAGCAGCGCGAGGTGGTCCATGCCCAGCCGGTCGGCCGCGTCGGGCACCAGCTCCCACAGTTCGAGGACCCGTTCCAGGAGCCGGCTCTGCTCGGCGTACGCGTACCGGTCGGCGGCCGCGCACGCCGCCGCGCGGGCGGCCACCAGGGCACGGGGGTGGTCGTGCGCGGCGTACCAGTGGTGGGCGATCTCCGCCGGCGCGCGGCCGGCGGCGACCAGGCGCGGCTGCGCCTCGATGGCGGCGGCGAACCGGGCGTGCAGCCGCGCGTGCTCGCCCGGCAGCAGCTCGTCGTGCACCGCCTCCCGGACGAGGGCGTGCCGGAACTCGTAGCCCCCGTCGGGATCGGCGACGACCAGTTGCGCGGCCACCGCGGCGCGCAGGGCGTCCTCCAGCTCCGCCTCGGGCAGCCCGCTCGCCTCGGCGATCAGGTCGTGGGCGAAGCGGGTGCCGCCGGCGGCGGCGATGCGCAGCACCCGCTGGGCGGCGTCCGGAAGCCGGTCGACCCGGGCCAGCAGCAGGTCGCGGAGGGTCTGCGGGAGCGCGGCGCAGCCGACGGGGTCACCGGCGGCCACCAGCTCCTCGATGAAGAACGGGTTGCCCTGCGTACGGTCGTGGACGTCGTCGACCGCCCGCGCCGACGGTTCGGCGCCGAGCAGGTCGGTGAGGATCGCGGCGGTGCCGTCCCGGTCGAGGCGGCCGAGGTCGAGCCGTTCGACGCCGCGCACCCGGTCCAGCTCGGCGACGAACGGGCGCAGCGGGTGACCGCGGTGCAGTTCGTCGGTGCGGTACGTGCAGACCAGCAGGAGTTGGCCGGGGCGGCCGCTGCGCACCAGGAACCCGATCAGGTCCCGGGTCGACCGGTCGGCCCAGTGCAGGTCCTCGATGACGAGCACCAGCGGACGCGCCGCGGCGAGCCGGTGCAGCAGGTCCGCGACCAGGTCGAACAGGTAGCCGCGCGGCGCGTCGGAGACGGACACGGGCAGCGGCGCCCCGACGACGGCCGGCACCCGGGACAGCTCCGGCAGCAGGCGCGCGAACTCGGCCTCGTACCCCTCCAGGACGCCCGGCCCGTCCTGGCGCAGCACCTCCCGCAGCGCCGACGCGAACGGCGCGAACGGCAGGCCGGCCTCGCCCAGTTCGAGGCACTGGCCGACGAGCAGCCGGGCGCCGTGGGCGGTGGCCACGGCGCCGAACTCCTCCAGCAGGCGGGTCTTGCCCACGCCGGCCTCACCGCCGACGAGGACGGTGCCCGGCTCCCCGCCGCGGGCGCGGGCCAGCGCCGCGCGGAGCGCCGACAGCTCGGTCTGGCGGCCGACGAGGACGGTGCTGGCGGCGCGTACGGTCACGGGTTCGAGGATGCCACGACCGGGACCGGCGGCGGACCCGCCGCCCGCCGGACCGGCCGAGGGTGCGGCCTGCCCGGCGCGACCGGCCGGGGGTGCGGCCGACCCGGCGCGGCCGGCCGAGGGTACGGCCGACCCGGCGCGACCGGCCGAGGGTGCGGCCGACCCGGCGCGACCGGCCGAGGGTGCGGCCGACCCGGCGCGACCGGCCGAGGGTGCGGCCGACCCGGCGCGGCCGGCCGGGGGTGCGGCCTGCCCGGCGCGACCGGCCGAGGGTGCGGCCTTCCCGGCGCGACCGGCCGGGGGTGCGGCCGACCCGGCGCGACCGGCCGAGGGTGCGGCCTGCCCGGCGTGGTCGGCCCCGGGCGCGGTCACCGGCGGTCGTCGTCGCGCGCCTGGTGGCGCCGGCCGAACCAGCCGCGGGCGCCACGGCGGGGCAGTGACCGGGCCAGCCGGTCCGCCGCCGCCTCGGCCCGCAGCTCGGCGGCGTGGGCACGGTGCAGGGAGAGGATGAAGTCCGGGTCGGTGCCGAACATGGCGTACTCCTGTTTCGTCGAGGTCATCTGACAACCTCGACTCTTCGCCCGAAGGTGCCGGCGAGACATGGGTACGCCGCCCGATCTTCGACGGTCGCCCCCTCCTTACGCGACCCGGCGGGAGGGCTCGGCGGCCGTAAGGTACTCAGCCCGGCCACGGATCAACGGGGTGCGCGCGGCCCACTAGACTCTGGCGCATGGCAAAGCCCCAGGAGAAGGTCTCGTTCGGCCAGCGGCTGAAGCAGATCGGCATGGTGTTCCAGTTCACCGCCAAGCAGGACCGGTGGTTCGCGCCGCTGGTCGCCGGCGCCGTGCTGATCCCGCTCGCGCTGACCGTCGTCGCGGTGATCCTCTGGGGCTGGATCTGGCTGCCGCTGGGCATCCTGTTCACGCTGCTCGCGGTGCTCATCGTGCTGAACCTGCGCTCCAACAAGGCGATGATGAACGCCGCCGAGGGGCAGCCCGGCGCGGCCGCCCAGATCATGGAGAGCATGCGGGGCGACTGGCGGGTGACCCCGGCCGTCACCGCCACCACGCAGATGGACATGGTGCACCTGGTCGTCGGCCGCCCGGGCGTGATCCTGCTGGCCGAGGGCAACCCGCAGCGGGTCCGCGGCCTGCTCGGCCAGGAGAAGCGCCGGCTCGCCAAGGTGATCGGCTCGGCGCCGCTGCACGACTACGTGATCGGCCAGGGTGAGGGCGAGCTGCCGATCCGCAAGCTGCGGATGACGCTCATGCGGCTGCCGCGCGCCCTCAGCGGCAAGGACGTCAACGCGCTCGACAAGCGGCTCAAGGCGCTCAGCGCTCGGCCGCAGCTGCCCAAGGGCGCGATCCCGAAGAACATGCGGCCGCCGCGCAGCGCGTTCCGCCAGATGCGGGGCCGCTGACCCGCACGCGTACGCCAGGAGGGCCGGACCCGAGGGGGTCCGGCCCTCCTGCTGTCGGCAGCCGTGACCCAGGCACTGCTGCACCGGAGCCGTGCCAGCACGGCGCGCCGCCCCACGCCCCGCCCCACGCCCCGCGCCGCGCCGCGCCGCCGCCCAAGCCCCAAGCCCCAAGGCCCAAGGCCCAAGGCCCAGCGATCTTGCACTTTCGGCCCTCGTTCTGCGACTTCCGCCCCTTATGTCGGGGCAGAAACTGCAAGATCGCCGAGGACGGGGCGGGGCACGGCGCGCGGGGGGCGCGGGGGCGCGGGGCGGAGGGCGGGTTACGCGGGGGTGATTACCGAGTGGGCGGCGCGGTCGTGCAGGCCGCGGCGGTGCGTGTCCATGACGAGCGCCGGCACGACCAGGGCGAGGAGCAGGCCGCGCAGCAGGCCGCGCAGTACGCCGATCCGCCCGCCGTCGAGCCAGTGCACGCAGCGGATGCGGGTGATGTACATGCCCGGGGTCTGGGCGAAGAGGCCGATGAAGAAGCCGTACTCGAGGATCAGCACGAGCACCGGGGCCCAGCCGTCCCGGACCGGGTCGGCGAAGATCCGCGACAGCAGCAGGCAGAGGATCCAGTCGATGAGCAGCGCGCCGAACCGCCGGCCGATGCTGGGCGGCGTGAACGAGGGGTCGGCGGCGGGCGGCACCGGGTGCTGGTCGCGGGGGTTCGTCACAGCGGTCAAGGGTAACCAGCGGGGCTGGCCGGGCCCCGGCCGGCCGCGAGCGTTCCACGCCAATTCGGACCAATAGGAGCATTCATCATTAGAATGGCACGGGCCGACGCCGTACCCACGCCGGCCCGGGGAAGAGGAGCAGCGTCGATGACGCTCCGCGAGGGACGTAACACGGCAGAAACACTCAAGACACGGCCGGGCAACCGCCCGGCCATAGCGTCGCCAGCAGACTGAGACAACGAGTGGACGTGCCAGGAGGACGTGTGTTCGCCAACCCCGAGGAACTTCTGCGCTACCTCAAGAACGAGGACGTGAAGTTCGTCGACGTACGCTTCTGTGACCTGCCGGGCGTGATGCAGCACTTCAACCTGCCGGTCGAGTCCGTCGACGACGACATCTTCACCGAGGGCCTCGCGTTCGACGGTTCGTCGATCCGCGGCTTCCAGGCAATCCACGAGTCGGACATGCTCCTGCTGCCCGACGTGGCCACCGCCTTCATCGACCCGTTCCGCGCGCAGAAGACCCTCGCGCTGAACTTCTTCATCCACGACCCGTTCACCCGGGAGGCGTACTCGCGGGACCCGCGGAACGTGGCGAAGAAGGCCGAGGCCTACCTGGCGGCCAGCGGAATCGCCGACACCGCGTACTTCGGCCCCGAGGCGGAGTTCTACATCTTCGACTCGATCCGACACGAGACGTCCCCGCACCAGTCGTTCTACTACATCGACTCGATCGAGGGCTGGTGGAACACCGGCCGCGACGAGGAGGGCGGCAACCGCGGTTACAAGACCGCGTACAAGGGCGGCTACTTCCCGGTGCCTCCGGTCGACCACTACGCCGACCTGCGCGACAAGATCGTCCGTCGCCTGGTCGACGCCGGGTTCAGCGTGGAGCGCTCGCACCACGAGGTGGGCACCGCCGGCCAGGCCGAGATCAACTACAGGTTCTCCACCCTGCTGCACGCCGGCGACCAGCTCCAGCTCTTCAAGTACATCGTGAAGAACGAGGCGTGGGCGAACGGCAAGACGGCCACCTTCATGCCGAAGCCGCTGTTCGGCGACAACGGCTCCGGCATGCACACCCACCAGAGCCTCTGGCTCAACGGTGAGCCGCTGTTCTACGACGAGACCGGCTACGCCGGCCTGTCGGACACCGCCCGCTGGTACATCGGCGGCCTGCTGCACCACGCCCCGTCGCTGCTGGCGTTCACCAACCCGACCGTCAACTCGTACCGCCGGCTCGTGCCGGGCTTCGAGGCCCCGGTCAACCTGGTGTACTCGCAGCGCAACCGCTCCGCCTGCACCCGCATCCCGGTGACCGGCAGCAACCCGAAGGCCAAGCGCGTCGAGTTCCGGGTCCCGGACCCGTCGGCGAACGTCTACCTCGCCTTCTCGGCGATGCTGATGGCCGGCCTGGACGGCATCCGCAACAAGATCGAGCCGCCGGCGCCGATCGACAAGGACCTGTACGACCTGCCGCCGGAGGAGTGGGGCGACGTCAAGCAGGTTCCGGGCTCGCTGCCGGAGGTGCTCGACCGGCTGGAGAGCGACCACGACTACCTGCTGGAGGGCGGCGTCTTCACGCCGGACCTGATCTCGACGTGGATCGAGTGGAAGCGGGCCAACGAGGTCGACCCGGTGCGTCTGCGCCCGACCCCGCACGAGTTCGCCATGTACTTCGACTGCTGAGCCTCACGCTCCATCCCGGCCGGGCCGGTTCCGCACCCCGCGGAGCCGGCCCGGTCGCCGTTCCGGCAACATCCCCCGTATCGGCACCCGGTATACCTTCGCGTCCGATATATTGGCGCCGTGGACACACCGTTGCGCGAACCCACCTTCCTCATCCTCACCGCGCTGGCCGCCGCGCCGATGCACGGCTACGGCCTGATCCGCGAGGTCGCCGCCCTCTCCGACGGCCGCGTCTCGCTGCGCCCCGGCACCCTCTACGGCGCGCTCGACCGGCTGGTCGACGCCGGCCTCGTCGCCGTCGAGCGGGAGGAGGTGGTCGACGGCCGACTGCGCCGCTACTACCGCCTCACCGGCGACGGCGAGGCCACGCTGACCGCCGAGACCGAGCGCCTGCGCCGCAACGTCGAGGCCGCCAGCACCCGGCTGCGCGCACGCTCCGGCGCCGCCCCGGCCGCCGCGCCCCGTCTCGCGGGAGGGCTCGCATGAGCGACCTGGAACGCCGCTACCTGCGCCTGCTGCGCGCGTACCCCGCCGACTACCGCCGGGCGCGCGGCGCCGAGATCGTCGGGACGTACCTCGACCTCGCCGACCCGGACCGCCGCTGGCCGTCGGTCGCGGACGCCGCGGACCTGCTGCGCGGCGGCCTGCGCCAGCGGTTGCGCGCCGCCGGGGCCGCCGACCTGCTTCCGGGCGTACGCCTCGCGGCCCTGATCGCCCTCCCCGCCGCGACCGGCGTGGCGGGCGTCTGGGCCAGCGCGGAGATCGCCGCGCCGAGCGTGGACTGGGTGGCGTTCGGCCCGTTCGCCACCGTCGGCGTGGCCTGCTGGCTGGCGTGGCTGCTCACCGCCGTCGTCGCCGCCGTGGCGCCCGTCCGGTGGACCCGGGTGGCGGTGGGCCTCGCCCTGGCCGTCACCGTGGCGGTCGTACCGGTCAGCGCGGCCGCCGGCCTTCCCCGGCCGCCGCTGTTCGTGCTGCTGCCGCAGGTGGTCCTGGGCCTGCTGGCGCTCGCGCTCCCGACGGACGGCGGCT
Source organism: Micromonospora globbae (assembly GCF_036184225.1). Lineage (NCBI taxonomy): Bacteria > Bacillati > Actinomycetota > Actinomycetes > Micromonosporales > Micromonosporaceae > Micromonospora > Micromonospora globbae. The sequence goes on along the minus strand of NZ_CP108084.1, from coordinate 312,404 downwards.
GGTGGCTCCGGCTGCCGCCCCTCGCGGCCGGGGCCACGGCCGCCGCCACGACGACCCACGGACTGGGTGACTGGTCCTACCGCTGGGGCGACCCGGGAACGGCCCTCACCACCTCCGCCCCGGCCCTGCTGGTCGTCGCCATGCTGATCGCCGTGGCCCGGGTGCTGGCCGATGATCGGCGGGGGCTGTGGGCCATGCTGCTGCTCGTCGCGCCCGGCGGGCTGCTGGCGCTGCGCCCCCTGGCGTTCCTGACCGGCAAGGCGTCGGGCTGGAATCCGCAGGACGACGTCACGTTCGCCGTCACCGCCGGCGGGGTCGTGGCACTGAACCTGGCGGTGCTGTGGCTGGCACTGGCCGCCGGCCGCGCCGCGCGGCACCGTGGCCGTCGACCGGCCGGCCTCCCGCCCACCGCACACACCTGCCCGACCTGCGGCTCCCCCCGCTGATCCGGGACCGCCCGGTCCGCGCCGCGCTCCGCCCGTGTGCGCCCGTGTGCGGCCGTCTGTGCGCCCGTGTGCGGCCGTCTGTGCGCCCGTGTGCGTCGATCATGAGGTTGGCGGGGTCTTCGATCTCCAATCGCCCCGCCAACCTCATGATCAACCGGGGTCGGTGCGGGGGTCGGCGGGGTGATCAACCGGGGTCGTTGCGGGGGTCGGGGCGGCGGGTTGCGGCGCGGGTCAGGAGGGCCGCCAGGGTCAGCGCGAGGGCGGTCATCGTGATCGCGCCGGGGGCCTTCGTGAACCGGGCCAGGTTGGTGCCGTCGGGCAGCGTGAGGAGCGCGGCGACCGCGCACGGCAGCACCACCCACGTGGTCCGCGTCCCGAGGCGGGGCCTGCGCTCGCCCGGTCCGGCCGCGGTGACGGCCAGCAGCGCCAGGGGCCAGGTGGCGTACCAGGGGTGGAACACCGGGGCGAGCACCACGGCCGCGGCCAGGGCCAGGCCGGCGGCGCGCAGCGCGACCCGGGGCCGGGCGGCGGCCAGCCGGGCCACCCGCTGCTGGGCGTCACCCAGCCGGCGCAGCGTCCCCCACGCCCGCCACCACAGCATCACGAGGAACGCGGCCAGCACGAGCAGCGCCACGGCCCGGAACACCGGGACGGCGTCCGGGCTCCGGCCGGCGAGCCCGCCGGCGTAGTCGACGACGAACCCCACGGCGGTCGGTGGCGAGGTCCACTGCTCGGAGTCGCCGCTGCGGCTCAGCCCGCGCACCCAGCCGAGCCCGAGACCGGAGGCGAGTGAGCCGCCGGCCAGCGCCGCGAGCACCCCGGCGGCCAGCCAGCCGCCGTCGCGCAGCAGCGCCCGTACGGTGTAGCGGCCGTGCACGGCCGCCAGCGCGGCGTACGGGAGCACGACGGCGGCGCTCGCCTTGACGGCCACCGCGAGCCCGAGCAGCGCGCCGGCGACCAGCAGCGCGCCGGGCCGGCCCGGGAGGCGGACCAGCACCAGCAACCCGAGCAGCAGCAGCCCGAGCATCACCGCGTCGTTGTGCGCGCCGGCCAGCAGGTGCACCCCGACCAGCGGGCTGGCCAGCAGCAGCCACGCCGCCCGCCGGGTCGGCACGCCGGCGGCCCGCGCCAGCCCGGGCAGGCAGAGCGCGGCGAGCAGCACCCCGGCGAGCGCGAAGAGCCGCAGCAGCACGACGGTGCCGGTCAGCCCACCGCCCAGCACCGTCGCCAGCGCCGCCAGCAGCACGAACAGCGGCCCGTACGGGGCCGGGGTGTCCCGCCAGATCGGCGCCACGGCGTCCACCCACGGGCAGCCGGCCGCCGCGACCCCGGTCACGTACGGGTCGACGCCGTGCGCGTACGCCCAGCCCTGGCACGCGTACGAGTAGACGTCGCGGCTGCCGAGCGGGGCGGTCGCGAGCAGCGGCAGTGCCCAGAGCCCGGCGGTGCGGTACGCCCAACCGGTCGACGGGGCGCCCCGGCGCAGCGACCACCAGGCGCCGACGATCAGCAGGGTGCCGAGCGCCCAGGCGACGAGCACCAGTGGCCCGTGCCGGCCCTGCCAGACGGTGACCGGGGTGACCCGGGACAGCGGCGCGGACGGCAGTGCTCCGCCGAGCCACCCGGCGATGGCGAGCAGCACCGCGCCGGCGAGGCCGGCGTACCGCGCCGCGCGGGCCCGGTGGTCGGCGTGCCGTGTCCGGGGCGTCGAAACCGGGCCCCCCTCGGCCGGGTGCGGACGGGCGCCGGGTCCGGTCACCGGCGCCGCCTCCTCAGTTCCCGGCGACCGGCCGGCGGGCCGCCCGAGCCGACCGTACCAAGCGGACCACCACCACGATCACCAACAGCGTCATGAGCGGCGCCCCGACCGTCTTGGTGTACCGGGGCAGGCCGGTGCCGTCCGGCAGCACCAGGAACGCCGACGCCAGCGCGACCGCCGCGAACCACCCGGTGCGCCGCCGCGAGGTGGCGGCGAGCACCGCGAGCGGCCAGGTCCAGTACCAGGGGTGGTAGAGCGGGGCGAGCGCCACCGTGGCGGCCAGTGCCAGCCCGGCGTGCCAGAGCGGGTCCCGAGTGCGGGCGCGCCACCAGAGCCAGACCAGCAGGATCGCCAGGGCCGCCATCCCGATGGCCCGGGTGACCGGCAGCGCGTCGCTGTGCCACCCGAACAGGCGCCCCAGGTAGTCGACGGTCTGCCCGACGCCCGTGGTGGGCGAGCTCCAGGCGACCACGAGGTTGCCCTGTTCGAGGCCGCTGATCCAGCCGAAGTCGAGGCCGGCGGCGAACGTCGCCCCCACGACCGTGGCGACCGCGCCGCCGACCACCCAGCCGCCGTCGCGCACCAGCGCCCGGATCGAGAACCCGCCGGCGATGGCGGCCAGCGCCGCGAACGGCACCACGACCAGCGCGGTCGCCTTGATCCCGCCGGCGAGCCCGAGCAGTACGCCGCTGGCCAGCAGCGGGCCGGCGCGCCCCGGCCGTGCCGCGACCACCGCCAGCCCGGCGACGAGCAGCCCCACCATCATGGCGTCGTTGTGCGCGCCGGAGATCAGGTGCACACCGATCACGGGGCCGCCCAGCGCCAGCCAGACCGCCCGGCCGGCCGGTACGCCGCAGCGGCGGGCCAGCACCGGCAGGCAGGCCGCGGCCAACCCCATACCGGCCACCGCGAGCAGCCGGAACAGCACGATGCTGCCGACGAGGGATCCGGTGGCCCGGACCACCGCCCCGGCGATCATCACGAACAGCGGACCGTACGGCGCGGGGGTGTCCCGCCAGATGTACGAGATGCTGTCCAGCCAGGGGCAGGGCAGCGCCGAGACGCCCTGCTCGTACGGGTTGATCCCGGCCGCGTAGCTGGCGCCCTGGCACGCGTAGGCGTAGACGTCCCGGCTGCCCAGCGGTGGCGTGAACAGCAGCGGCAGCAGCCAGAGCCCGACGGTGACCAGTGCCCACCGGGTCGAGGGCACCCGGTCACGCAGCGACCACCAGGCCCAGCTCAGCAGAGCCGTGCCGGCCAGCCAGACGCCGATGATCAACGGCCCGTTCGGGCCCTGCCAGATGCTGACGGGGGTGGGGCGCAGGTCGGCGTGCGGCAGCGCGCCGCCGAGGTACGCGGCGGCGGCGAGCAGCACCGACCCGGCCAGTCCGAGCCAGCGCGAGAGGTGGTGAGGCACGCCCGCCATGCTGCCAGTACGGTGGGGCGCGAACGGGAGGTGGGCATGCGGGGTGGCCGGGTGGTGGCGGTGTCCGCCGCGTCGGCGTCCGTCCTGGGTGTGCTGTATGTCACCCTGCCGCCGCTGGGTTCGGACCTGTCGGCGCAGGTGGCCCGCGCCGACTTCTTCGCCGACCATGGGCCGGCCCTGGTGGATCTGCGCTGGTACGGCGGCGTCCACCCGTGGGGCTACAGCCTGATCTCGTCGCCGCTGATGACCCTGCTCGGGGTCCGGCCCACCGGCGCGCTCGCGCTGCTCGCCTCGGCGACCGCGTTCGCCGCGCTGCTGGTCCGCGCCCGGGTGGCACGCCCCCTGCTGGGCAGCCTGCTCGGAGTGCTCACGATCGCCAGCAACCTGGTCTCCGGCCGGGTCACGTACGCCCTCGGGGTCGCCTTCGGCCTGGCGGCACTGCTGGCCCTCACCCTGCCCGCCGCCCGGCGTCCCGGGTGGCCGCGCGGCGCGCTGGCCGGCGCGGCGGCCCTGCTCGCCTCGGCGGCCAGCCCGGTGGCCGGGCTCTTCGTCGGCCTGGCCGGTGCCGCGCTGCTGCTCACCCGCCGGTACGCCGACGGCCTGCTGCTCGCTGTCCCGGCCGCCGTGCCGCTCGCGGTGACCGGGCTGCTCTTCGGCGAGGGCGGCTGGATGAACATCAGCCGCACCGACACCGTCCACGCCGTGCTCACCAGCCTGCTGGTGGCCGCGCTCGCGGCCCACCGGCCGGTTCGGGTGGGCGCGCTGCTGTCGGCGGCCGGGGTGCTCGCCGCGGCCCTGGTGCACACCCCGGTCGGCCTGAATGCCACCCGCCTGGTGGTGATGTTCGCCCTGCCCGTGCTGGCGGCCACTGCCCGGCTCCCCGGGTGGCTGCCGGCTCCTCGCCCGGCGGCCGGCGCTGTCGGGCTGGCCGCGCTGCTCGCGGCCGTCTGTTGGTGGCAGCCGCCGGTGGTCACCGCCGACCTGCGCGCCGACGACCCGGCCGCCGACCCGGCGTACTTCGCGCCGCTGCGGGCGGAACTGGCCCGGCGCGGGCTGGCCGGGCGGGTGGAGGTGCCGCCGACCCGCAACTACTGGGAGGCGGCCCATCTCGGCGGCGAGGTGCCGCTGGCCCGGGGCTGGCTGCGGCAGGCGGACATCGCCCGCAACCCGCTCTTCTTCACCACGGTCCCGGGCGCGGCGGGCACCGGCGTCCCGCTCACCCCGGCGAGCTACCGCGCCTGGCTGGCCGACAACGCGGTGCAGTACGTGGCCGTGCCCGACGCCGAGCTGTCCTGGGTGGGCCGCGCGGAGGCAGAGCTGGTCGAGGCGGGCCTCCCGTACCTCACCCGGGTCTGGTCCGGGGCGCACTGGCGGCTCTACGCGGTGGCCGACCCGACGCCGCTGGTGGGCTCGCCCGGTGAGCTGGTCCGGCAGGACGCCGCCTCGGTGACCTTCCGCGCGCCGGGCCCCGGCCGGGTGCCGGTGCGCGTCCGGTACGACCGCTGGCTGTCGGTGAGCGGGGGCGCGACACTCAGCGCCGACGGCGAGTGGACGGCGGTGACCGTCCCCGGCGCCGGCACGTACGCCCTCGGCGGCTGACGCTGGCACGCGAGCTCGTCCCGGCCCCGCCCAGGCACGGCTCGCCACCGACAGGTCGAAAGACCTGACGCCCAATCGGCGGTCCTGTTGGCGTCTCTGGCGGCTGATGGTCCCGGATTCGGACGTGGAAGGCCGCACGCGACGGCGCGGCCGGACAGCCGAAGCGTGACCACCGCCAATGAGAGCTAGCGCTCTGGCCTGTGATGCTCATCACATTCATTTTCGCATCACCCATCGTGCTTAGAAGTTCAGGGGAAACGGCTGCATGGTCACGATGCGTAGACCAATACGTCAATGTCACCCTCGAGCATCCCTTGTCTGATCTAAGTGTAAGGACTCCGAGGACACACGAGAGCAACGTCGCCTGCTAATGTCTTGCGCACACCTCGCGGGGGCCTGATAACAACGTTAGACGGAAGGTGCGACTTGAAACGCGTCCTCATGCGACTTGGCGCAGCGGCAGGTGCTGTGATCGCAACTCTCGTTGTTGCGCCCAGCGCTGCCCATGCAGCCCAGTAGAACAACATCTCACAAACGCTCAACGGGACTTACTGGACAACCGAGAACTACGTCCGGACCGTGACGACCAGCGGCGTGGACATTCTGCTGGATCTGCAGAACCGGCCCGGTTGCTGCCTCGATCTGAGGCTGAAGCGCAATTCCGATGGCCTCATCTTCGCCACGAAGTACAACATGCAGAGCAACGGCACCTACACGATCGCCACTAACGTTGCCTCGAATACTCGGTTCAACGTCGAGGGCCGAAACTCGGTGAGCGGCACCGACCGCTACTGGTCCGGGCGCCTCTACTACTAGTGGCAGGAGGGCCGTGGTTGTTCCACGTGGAGCAACCACGGCCCTCGGAGGTGAACCTCAATGATCAAGATCAGGAAACTGCACAAACATCAGCAGCGAGTCGCACAGGCAGTCATATGCCTAACTGCGCTTTGCGCTACCGGCTGCACGCAGGACGGCAATGCACCGGACAGGAACGAAAGTCTTTACCAAGATTTCGACAGATACATCGCCGAATACAGGGAGACGACCCGGCGTCTGACGCTGCCGCCCGGGACTTCTTGGGGGACAGAACCGACTAAGCCGCCAGAGCCCATGCTGTATGCACAGGGAGCGGGATCCACGAAGGCTGAGCTCCATTGGTTTTGTTCCTGGGAGAAAGAGTGGATTTCGACGGCAGGCAGCGGTCCCGACGAAGCCAGACACAGAGTGGCTCTGGAGCAACTGGAGAAGGTTAAGGAGTTGCAGGTCTATCAAGTTGCACTAGACCCAGCGGGCCGTGCACTGATAGACAAGGGCCTCGAAGAAGCACGGCGAGGCGTGGCCACGACCATCACGAGCGACGTTGCAGCAAACTGCGTCTGAACTAGCGCGAACGGCACATCAAGAGCGCACGGTTGGTTGTTGGTAGCCGTCAAGCATCGAGGACCCGCTCCATCGCCGCCCGTGAGCGGCGGGTGGTGCGCAGGTAGTCGTCGAGGAACTGCCCCGGGTCGTCGGCACCGAGCAGTCGTACCACGCCGGCCAGCTCCACCCCGTGCCGGGGCAGCTGGTCACCGGCCCGGCCGCGGACGAGCATGAGCGCGTTGCGCACCTGGGCGGCGAGCGTCCAGCCGGCGGCCATGGCCGCGGCGTCGGCCGCGTCGACCAGCCCGGCGTCGCGGGCGGCGGCGAGCGCGTCGAGCGTACGCGTGCCCCGCAGCGCCGGCACGGTCCCGCCGTGGCGCAGCTGCAGCAGCTGCACGGCCCACTCGACGTCGGCGAGCCCGCCGCGACCCAGCTTCGTGTGGGTGGCGGGGTCGGCGCCCCGGGGCAGCCGCTCGTGCTCGACCCGCGCCTTGATCCGGCGGATCTCCACGACCTGGTCGCGGGTCAGCCCGTCGGCCGGGTAGCGGACCGGGTCGACCAGCGCCTCGAACTCGGCGCCCAGGTCGGCGTCACCGCAGACGAAGCGGGCACGCAGCAGGGCCTGCGCCTCCCACACCCGCGACCAGCGCGCGTAGTACTGCGCGTACGCGGCGAGGCTGCGCACCAGCGGCCCTTGCCGCCCCTCGGGACGCAGGTCCGCGTCGACGCCGAGCGGCGGGTCGGGCGCCGGGATGCCGAGCAGCCGGCGCAGCTCCTCGGCGACGGCGTGCGCCGCGGCGCTGGCCGCGCTCTCGTCCCCGGCCGGCGCGTCGTAGACGAAGAGCACGTCGGCGTCGGAGAGGTAGTTCGACTCGTACCCGCCGAGCCGGCCCATGCCGATCACGGCGAAGCGCAGCCCGGGCGGGGTGGGCTGGGTGGCCCGGGCGATGTGCAGGGCGGCGGCCAGGGTGGCGTCGGTGACGTCCGCCAGCGCGGTGCCCACCGCCGCGATCTCGGTGAGGGCGGCGCCGTCGGGGCCGCTCGGCGCGAGCGATCCGGCCCGGCAGAGCACGTCGGCGCACGCGATGCGCACCAGCTCCCGGCGGCGCAGCGCGCGGACGGCCCGGATGGCCTCGACCGGGTCGGCGTACCGGGCCGCCGCCGCGGTGAAGCCCTCGTGCAGCACCTCCCGGGGCCGGGGCGCCAGCTCGTGCTCCTCGGCCAGCAGCCGCAGCGCCTCCGGCTCCCGGGCGAGCAGGTCGGCGGCGTACCGCGAGGACGAGAGCACCCGCGCCAGCCGGCGGGCCACGGGGCCGGAGTCGCGCAGCAGCCGCAGGTACCACGGTGTGCTGCCGAGCTTCTCGGAGACCTGCCGGTAGTTGAGCAGCCCCCGGTCCGGCTCGGGGGCGTCGGCGAACTCGCTGAGCAGCACCGGCAGCAGCGTGCGCTGGATGGCCGCGGTGCGGCTCACCCCGCCGGTGAGGGCCTGGAGGTGCCGCAGCGCCCCGGCCGGGTCGCCGAAACCGAGGATCTCCAGGCGGTGCCGGGCCGCCTCCGGGGTGAGCCGCAGCCCGTCGGCGGGCACCCGGGCCACCGCCTCCAGCAGCGGCCGGTACAGCAGCTTGGCGTGCAGCCGGCGTACCTCGGTGGCGTGGGTGACCCACTCGGCGCGGAACTCCTCGACGGCGCTGCGCCCCGGCGTGGCCGTGTAGCCGAGGGCGGCGGCGAGCCACCGCAGGGCGGCCGGGTCCGTCGGCACGGTGTGGGTGCGGCGCAGCCCCTGCAACTGGAGCCGGTGCTCCACCCCCCGCAGGAACCGGTAGCCGCGCAGCAGCGCCTCACCGTCGGCCCGGCCCACGTAGCCGCCGGTGACGAGCGCGCGCAGCGCGGGGATCGTGCCCGGCACGCGCAGCGACTCGTCGCCGCGGCCGTGCACCAGTTGCAGCAGCTGCACGGCGAACTCGATGTCGCGGAGCCCGCCGGGGCCGCGCTTGATCTCGCGCTCCAGCTCCTTCGGCGGGATGTTGTCGATGATCTTCCGGCGCATGGCGCGGACGTCCTCGACCGCCTCGGGCCGCTCGGCGGCCCGCCACAGCAGCGGGGCGAGCTCGTCGATCCACTCCTGGCCGAGCGCGAGGTCACCGGCCGCCGGACGGGCCTTGAGCAGCGCCTGGAACTCCCACGTGCGGGCCCAGCGCTGGTAGTAGGCCAGGTGGCTGGCGAGCGTACGCACCAGCGGCCCCCGGTTGCCCTCCGGCCGCAGCGCCGCGTCCACCGGCCAGGCGACCAGCCCGCAGACGTGGATCAGCCGGGTGGCCACCGTCGTGGCGGCCGGCAGGTCGTCGTCGGACGCGGCCACGAAGATGACGTCCACGTCGGAGACGTAGTTCAGCTCGTCGCCGCCGCACTTGCCCATCGCCACCACGGCCAGCCGCGGCCGGGGCGTGCCCTCCGGCAGCTCGTCCACGGCGATCCCGTACGCCGCCCGCAGCGTCGCGTCGGCCAGCGCGGAGAGCGCCGCCATCGTCTGCTCCAGCCCCCGGCCACCGGTCAGGTCCGCGGCCGCGATCCCCAGCAGCGCCAGCCGGTACGCCCGCCGCAGCCCCGCGATCGGGTTGCCGTCGCCGAGCGGCTCCAGCCGCCCCTCGGCGGCCGGCGCGAGCCCGTCCGGGGCGGTGCGCAGCACCGTCCAGTCGTCCGGGTTCGCCACGAGGTGGTCGCCGAGCGCCGAGGACGCGCCGAGCACGGCGATCAGCCGCCGGCGCAGTCCCGCGTCCTCGGACAGCTCGGTGAGCAGCGCCGAGCCGTCGCCGTGCGCGCGGCGTTCGGCCTCGACGATGCGGTGCAGCTGGCGCAGCGCCAGGTCCGGGTCGGCCGCCCGGGACAGCGCGGTGAGCAGCTCACCCGCCCGCTCGTCGACCGGCTCCTGACCGTCCGGCCGCCACAGGCCGAGCCCGTCCGGGCCGAGCAGGTCCGCCGCGCGGGCGCCGCCGTCGCCCTGCGTCGTGCCGAACCCGTACCGGGCGAGCCGGCCGGGGGCGCTGGTCGGCCGGGTCATCAGTGCCCGAGCAACGGCAGGCTGTGTCGCGGGCCGCTGTCGTCCAGCTCGCCCAGAGCGAGGGCCGCGAACCGGGCGGCGAACGGCTGCCAGACCTCCTCGATGTCGGCCATCACCTCGTTGCAGGCGGCGACGACCAGCTCGGGCTCGTAGCCGAGCTCGGCGAGGAGCGTGGAGTCGGTGGCCCACTCGGCGATCTGGGCCGTGTCGCACTCGATGTGGAACTGGAGCCCCCAGGCCCGGTCGCCGAGCCGGAACGCCTGGTGGGGGTAGCGGGTGGACGCGGCCAGCAGGGTCGCCCCGTGCGGCAGCTCGGTGATCTCGTCGGCGTGCCACTGGAGCACGTCCGGGATGAGCGGCACGTACCGGAACAGCGGGTCCTGCTCGGCCGCGTCCCGCCGGCCCACCACCGAGGGCCCGATCTCCGGCCCGGACGGGCTGCGCTCGACCTGGCCGGCGTGCGCGGCGGCGAGCAGCTGCGCGCCGAGGCAGATCGCCAGCGTGGGCACCCGGTGCCGGACCGCCTTGCGCAGCAGGCCCTCCAGGGCGGGGAACCAGGGCGCGCCGGGCGAGCCGTCCGGCAGCGGGTACGCCTGCTGCGGGCCGCCGAGCACCACCAGCGCGGCGTAGCCCTCCAGGTCGGCGGGAAGCTCGTCACCGGCGTACGGGCGCACGACCCACAGGTCCAGGCCGGCCTCGGTCAGCCACTCGCCCAGCCGGCGCAGGTCGTCGGTCGGGTCGTTCTCGATCACCAGCGCGGTTGCCACGGCATCGAGGCTATCCGGTCCCGGCTGACACGCCGGGAGCGGCTCGCTCCCGCCCGCGACCACGGGGCCGGACGCGGCGCGCTTCCTGCCCACCGGCTCGCCTGCCCGCCGGCTCGCCCCGCGACCAGCCGCCCTGTTGGCGGCCGCCCGCGACCACCCTCGCCCCGGCCGCACTAGGCTCGCCCTCTGTGATCACCGACGAGATACTGCGCCCGCCGGCGCTGCGTCCCGGCGACACGGTGATGCTCGTGTCCCCGTCCGGCCCGACCCGTCCCGAGCGGGTCGCCCGGGGCATCGAGCTGCTCACCGGCTGGGGGCTGCGTCCCGTGCTCGCGCCGCACGCGTACGCCCGGCACGGCTACCTGGCCGGCACGGACGATCTGCGGGCGGCCGACCTGAACGCGGCCTTCGCCGACCCCGAGGTCCGGGGGGTGATCTGCACCCGGGGCGGCTACGGTGCGCAGCGGATCGTCGACGCCCTCGACATGGCCGCGGTGCGGCGGGACCCGAAGGTGGTGGCGGGCTTCTCCGACATCACGGCCCTGCAGTTGGCGCTGTGGCGCGGCGCCCGCCTGGCCACCGTGCACGGACCGGGCGCGGCGTGGACGGACGAGCGGACGCCGCTGCGGTCCGCCGAGTCGCTGCACGCCGCCCTGATGACCACCGAGCCGGTGACCGTGGCCGCCGTGCCGGAGGAGGAGACCTACCCCGTCCGCGTCCCCGGCCGCGCCACCGGCCGGTTGCTCGGCGGCAACCTGTGCCTAGTCGCCGCCTCGGTCGGCACCCCGGACATGCCCGACCTGACCGGGGCGGTCCTGCTCGTCGAGGACGTGCAGGAACCCCCGTACAAGGTCGACCGGATGCTCACCCAGCTGCGCCGCGCCGGGGCGCTGGACGGCCTGGCCGGGGTCGCCGTCGGTCAGTTCACCGACTGCGCGGACGGCTGGGCGGTCACCGTCGCCGACGTGCTCGCCGAACGCCTCGGCGACCTCGGCGTCCCCGTGCTCGGCGGCCTGCCCGTCGGCCACGGCGTCGGCCAGCTCACCGTGCCCGTCGGCACCGAGGCGACCCTCGACGCCACGGCCGGAACCCTGACGGTCGCCCCCGCCGTCCGCTAGGCCCCGCCGATCCCCCGCCGCTCCCCGTCGCTTCCCGTCGCTTCCCCCGTCGATCATGAGGTTGGCGGGGTCGAACCGGACAGTTCGCCCCGCCAACCTCATGATCACGCGACGGGCCGGGACGGCGGTGCGAGGCGGGACGGCGGCGGTGTGAGCTGGGCCAGGCGGCCGATCTCCAGGGCGGTCCACACCGTGCCGTCGGGCGCCACGGCGAGACCGTGCGGTTCGGCGGCCGGGGTGGGCAGGTCGTACGTCTCGATCCGCCCGTCCGGGTCGACGTGGCCGATCCGGTTGCCGCCCCACTCCGTGTACCAGGCGCCGCCGGCCGGGTCGGCGACGATCGCGTGGGGCCGCGCGGAGCGGTCCGGCAGCGCGTACTCCTCGATCCGGCCCTCGGGGTCGATGCGGCCGAGCTGGCCGGCGGCGATCTCCACGAACCACACCGCGCCGTCGCCCGCCGCGACGCCCACCGGGCCCGCCGCCTCCGTGGGCAGCGGATGCACCGCCACGTCGCCGTCGGTGCCGACCCGGGCGATCGCGTTCGCCTGGTTGAGCGTGCACCAGAGCGCGCCGTCGGGGCCGGCGGCCATCATCGAGGCGTACGCCCCGGTCACCGGCAGCGGGAACGTCGCCACCGTGCCGTCGGCGTCGACCCGGCCGACGCTGTCGGAGTTCATGCCGGCGTACCAGAGCGCGCCGTCCGGGCCGGTGACGACGCCGCACGGCCCGGTCCCGGCCGGCAGGGCGACCGCGCTGAGGTCGCCTTCCGTGGTGATCCGGCCGAGCCGGTCGTCGCCGGAGCGGGTGAACCAGAGCGCGCCGTCGGGGCCGGGCGTGATGATCAGCGGACGGCTCTCCGGCGCGTCGAGCGACCAGGTCCGCACGTCGCCGTCGGGTGCCACCCGGGCGATGCCGCCGGCGTGCACCAACGTCACCCAGAGCGCGCCGTCGGGCCCGACGGTGATGCCGTACGGGCCGGCGCCCGGGTCGGTCAACGGGATCTCGCGGATGACGGTGTGGGTCACGCTGTTTCCTCTCGTCGTCGGCGGGTCGAGGGCCACCCTGCCCGCGCGGCCTCGGCCCGGGCAACCCGTTTTGTCCGGTCGCGGGGCGGGCTCTCCTCACCGGGCTGGTGCCGCCCGCCGGGTTCGTGCTGCTCGCCGGGTTCGTGCCGCACGCCGGGGATCCTGCTCGCGGCGGCGATTGCCAGCTCGCTGACAGGTTCGTCACGGGTGGCGTCAAGCCCACCCGGTCACCGTCGGTGACGTCAACGCACACCGACGAGCTGGAGGACTGATGTCCCGCACGTTCAGGAAGAAGCACCTCCTGGCCGGTCTGGCCACGGCGGGCGTACTCGGCGTCGGGATCGCCGCGCCCACCATGGCGTTCGCCGCCGACAACGCCAGCCCGGCGCCGAGCGCCAGCACGACCGACGACGGCCAGCGGCAGAAGGCGTCCGACCGCCAGTCGGCGTTCGCCGAGGAGCTCGCCAAGGAGCTGGGCGTCTCCACCGACAAGGTGACCGCCGCCCTGGAGAAGCTGCGCGAGCAGCACAAGGCCGACCGGCCCGAGCGCCCGTCCGCCGAGGACCGGCAGGCGCGACTCGAGGAGCGGCTGGACCAGGCCGTCGAGGACGGCAAGCTCACCCAGGAGCAGGCCGACGCGATCCTCGAGGCGGTCGAGTCCGGCGTCCTCGGTGGCGGCGGCTTCGGCGGCCCCGGCAAGCACGGCGGCTGGGGCGGTCACGGTGACCGGGACGGCTCCGGCAGCCCCGAGGGTACGACCGGCAGCTGAACGCCGGCGGCCCCGACCGGTCACCCGGTCGGGGCCGCCACACCGGCCCGGCGTGCGTCAGGCGCCGGGGGCCGGCGGGGGCGTGAACACCCCGAACCGGTTGCCGGCCGGGTCGCGCAGGTGCGCCGACGTGAGCCCGTTGGGGTTCGTCTTCGCGGGCACCACCACCGCGCCGCCGGCCGCCTCGACGCGCCGGCACGTCGCCTCGACGTCGGTCACCTGGACGTAGAAGATCGCGTAGGTCGACGCGGCCCCGTCGGTGCCCCGGATCGCGCCACCGATCCCGCCGTCGGCGGCCTCGGTCGTCCGGTACGTGGCGCCACCGCCGCCCTCCTCCGTGAAGCGCCAGCCGAACACGTCGCCGTAGAACCGCTGCGCCTCGTCCGGCCGCTCGGTGCCGATCTCGAACCAGGTGACACCGTTGCTGACGGTCATGTCTGTCCTCCCGTTCCACGCGCCGGCCACCCGGCCGGCGCCGTCAGGAGTCAGCCTCGCGGCCGCCCGCGACACCGTCCTGTCGGTGTTTCCACATTCCCTCAGACAAGGCTCAGCGGGCGCACACGCTCGCGAGGGATGTCGAGGTCGTCGGGGCACAGCTCCCGGGTCACCAGCTCCGACAGCGGTCGCACCGACAGGATCCGGTCGGTACGGAAGGCGCGGACGCCGTCGCGCAGCCGGCACCAGGCCAGCAGGTACCAGTGCCGCGGGTTGCCCAGGTAGCCCAGCGGCTCCACGTCGCGCTCCGAGGCGGCGCCGGCGCGGTCGGCGTACCGGATGCGCAGCACCCGCCGCGCGAGCACCGCGTCGGCGACGCTGGCCGGGACGGGCGCCGCCGGCCCGTCGCCGATCAGGTGCACCCGGCCGGCGAGCCGGTGCGCCTCGACGGCGTCCGCGGCGGGCATCACGGCGAGCAGCTTGCGCAGCCCGCTGGCGGCCGCCGAGGCGAACGGCGTGCCGCGCAGCCGGTGCAGCGCCACCGCCATGGCCACCGCCTCACCTGCCGTCAGGTTCACCGGCGGCAGGGTGCGGGCGCGGTCGAGCACGTAACCGCCGGTGCGGCCGGGCTCGGCCCAGATCGGCACCCCGGACTGCTGGAGCGCGCCGATGTCGCGCTCGATGGTGCGGCTGCTCACCTCGAAGCGGGTCGCCAGCCACCGGGCGCTGCGCGGCCTCGGCGACACCGCGCGCAACTCCTCGACGATGGCGTAGAGGCGATCGGTGCGGTTCACCGCGCCAGGCTAGGCCGGGGGTACGACGCCGACAGCGCGCCGGACGCCCGGCCGACCCCGGGCACGGCCGGGCGGCGGCCGGGCTCTGCCGGCCGCCGCGGATCGGCCGGTCCGGGCCTCAGGCGATGCAGGCGCAGACGATCAGCGCGGCGCCGAGGTGCGTGGCGGCGCTGACCCGGGCCGCCGGATGCGGCTCGTCGGCGCAGATGATCTCGCCGAGCCGGCCCGGCGTGAGCAGGTCCAGCACGAAGAAGGCCAACGCCATGATCAGCAGCCCGATGAGGCCGAAGATCAGAGTGGACGCCAGCCCCTTGGCGAAGTCGCTGTAGCTCGTCAGCACCGCGGTGAACACGATCCCCGCGATGCCCAGCTGGTTGGCGGCCAGCAGCAGGGCGGCGTTGCCGTTGCGCCGCACCCAGATCAGTTCCCGCAACCGTCCGGGCGTCAGCAGGTCCACCAGCAGGAACCCGGCCGCCATGAGGGCGACCCCGACGACCCCGAACACGATGCTCTGCCAGGCCCCGCCGAGCAGATCCTCCAGCACCGATCGCCTCCCCGGTCACGCGCGGCCGGCGCGGTGCCGGCACGGTGATCGAGACGATAGCGGTGCCGCACAAGCGGCGGCGGACCCGAGTGCCGCGCCCGCCGCTGACCGGCTCAGAGGGAGAGGTAGCGCTGCCGCTCGTACGGGGTGACCTCGCGGCGGTACTGCTCCCACTCGGCCCGCTTGTTGCGCAGGAAGAAGTCGAAGACGTGCTCGCCGAGCACCTCGGCCACCAGCTCCGAGCCGGCCATCACGTCGATCGCCTCGGCCAGGTTCTCCGGCAGGGCCTCGTACCCCATGGCCCGCCGCTCGGCGCTCGTCAGCGACCAGACGTCGTCCTCGGCCCCCGGCGGCAGCTCGTAGCCCTCCTCGATCCCCTTCAGCCCGGCGCCGAGCAGCACGGCGAAGGCCAGGTACGGGTTGGCCGCCGAGTCCGGCGAGCGCACCTCGACCCGGGCCGAGTTCGGCTTGCCGTACGCGGGCACCCGGACCAGCGCCGACCGGTTGAGGTGGCCCCAGCAGACGTACGCCGGGCTCTCGGTGATGCGGTCCGGCAGCGCCTGGGGGAAGAGCCGCTTGTAGGAGTTGACCCACTGGTTGGTGACGGCCGTGTACTCGCGGGCGTGCGTGAGCAGCCCGGCGATGAACGACTTCGCCACCTTGGAGAGCTTCATGGGGTCGCCGCCGTCGTGGAAGGCGTTGCGCTCCCCCTCGAACAGGGACAGGTGGGTGTGCATGCCGCTGCCCGGCTGGTCGGTGAACGGCTTCGGCATGAACGTGGCCCGTACGCCGGTGGAGAGCGCCACCTCCTTGACCACGTGCCGGAACGTCATGATGTTGTCGGCGGTGGTGAGCGCGTCGGCGTAGCGCAGGTCGATCTCCTGCTGGCCGGGCGCCACCTCGTGGTGGCTGAACTCGACCGAGATGCCGATCCGCTCCAGGGCGAGCACGGCCTGGCGGCGGAAGTCCCGCGCCACCGCGTGGGTGGTGTGCTCGAAGTAGCCGCCGGTGTCGACCGGGGTGGGCAGGGAGCCGTCCGTCGGGCCGTTCTCCAGCAGGAAGAACTCGATCTCCGGGTGGGTGTAGAACGTGAAGCCCTTGTCGGCGGCCTTGGAGAGCGCCCGGCGCAGCACGTGGCGGGGGTCGGCCCAGGACGGGCTGCCGTCGGGGAGCAGGATGTCGCAGAACATCCGGGCGCTCTCGCCGCTCACCCCGCCCTCGAACGGGAAGACCTGGAACGTCGTCGGGTCGGGCATGGCCACCATGTCGGACTCGAAGACCCGGGCGAAGCCCTCGATCGCCGAGCCGTCGAAGCCGATGCCCTCCTCGAACGCCGCCTCCAACTCGGCCGGGGCCACCGAGACGCTCTTGAGGGTGCCGAGCACGTCGGTGAACCACAGCCGGACGAACCGGATGTCCCGCTCTTCCAGCGTACGGAGGACGAACTCCTGCTGACGGTCCACTTCCACCCCTCGCAGCACTCTTCTCCGCCACCGGCCGGGCCGGCGCGGCCTGACCGACCAGTCTCCACGGGTCTGGTTACGCCGACGTTACGCGAGCCGCACCCGGCCCGTCCGGGGTGTCCCGGGCCCCGTCCGCGCGTGGCCCGTCTCTCGCCGCGCCCGCCGTGTCGCTCCCGGGCCCCTGGGGCAAGATGAGGACATGCCCACCCTGCGTATCGCCCTGTCCCAGGTCAACCCGACCGTCGGCGACCTCGCCGGCAACGCGCACCTCGTCCGCACCTGGGCCCGGCGGGCCGCCGACGCCGGCGCCCACCTCGTCGCGTTCCCCGAGATGATGCTGACCGGTTACCCGGTGGAGGACCTGGTGTTCCGGCGGTCGTTCGTGGCGGCGTCGCGGGCGGCGCTGGACCGGCTCGCGGCCGACCTCGCGGGCGACGGGCTGGGCGAGCTGCCGGTGGTGGTCGGCTACCTGGACGCCGACGGCCCGCCGCAGGTCTCCGGGGACGCCGAGCCGGGCCGGGGCGCCCGCAACGCGGCCGCCCTGCTGCACCGCGGCGCCGTGGTGGCCACCTACTTCAAGCACCACCTGCCGAACTACGGGGTCTTCGACGAGGACCGCTACTTCGTGCCGGGCGACATGCTCACCGTGGTGCGCGTCGGCGGGGTGGACGTGGCGCTGACGATCTGCGAGGACCTGTGGCAGGCGGGCGGCCCGTTCACCGCGGCCCGGCAGGCCCACGTCGGCCTGGTGGTCAACATCAACGGATCGCCGTACGAGCTGAACAAGGACGACATCCGGCTGCCGCTGGTCCGCCGCCGGGCCGCCGAGGCGGGTGCCGCCATCGCGTACGTCAACATGGTCGGCGGCCAGGACGAGCTGGTCTTCGAGGGCGACTCGATGATCGTCTCGGCCGACGGCGAGCTGCTCACCCGCGCGCCGCAGTTCGTGGAGCACCTGCTGGTGCACGACGTCGAGCTGCCGGCGGCCGGTGAGCCGGTGGCCGAGGGCACCGAGATCGCCGACGGGATGCGGGTGGTCCGGGCCACGGTCAGCGAGAGCGTCCCGGCGCCGGCCGGCCCGCCGGCGGTGGGCGGTCTCATCGAGCCGGTCGCCGACGAGGCCGAGGTCTGGCAGGCGCTCGTGCTCGGCCTGCGCGACTACGTCAACAAGAACCGCTTCCCGTCGGTGGTGCTCGGCCTGTCGGGCGGCATCGACTCGGCCGTCGTGGCCGCGCTGGCCGTCGACGCGCTCGGGCCGGACCGGGTGGTCGGGGTGTCGCTGCCCAGCCAGCACTCCTCCGAGCACTCCCGCGAGGACGCGGCCGACCTCGCCAAGCGGACCGGGCTGGACTACCGGATCGAGCCGATCCAGCCGATGGTGGACGCCTTCCTGGCCAACCTGTCGCTCTCCGGCGTGACGGTCGAGAACCTCCAGGCCCGGGTACGCGGGGTGATCCTCATGGCACTGTCGAACCAGGAGGGCCACCTGGTGCTGACCACCGGCAACAAGAGCGAGCTGGCGGTGGGCTACTCGACGCTCTACGGCGACTCGGTGGGCGGCTTCAACCCGGTCAAGGACGTCTGGAAGACCCTCATCTGGCGCCTGGCCCGGTGGCGCAACGCCGACGCCGCCCGGCGCGGCGAGACCCCGCCGATCCCCGAGAGCTCCATCGGCAAGCCGCCGAGCGCCGAGCTGAGCCCGGGCCAGCTCGACAGCGACACGCTGCCCGAGTACGACGTGCTCGACCCCATCCTGATCGGCTACGTCGACGGCGACCTCGGCCGCGACGGGCTCGTGGCGGCCGGGCACGACCCGGCGGTGGTCGACCGGGTGCTGCGGATGGTGGATACCGCCGAGTACAAGCGGCGGCAGTCGGCCCCGGGCACGAAGATCTCGATGAAGGCGTTCGGCCGGGACCGGCGGCTGCCGGTCACCAACCGCTGGCGTGAGGACGGCTGACCCGTCCCGGGAGTGAGATCCTCCACTGCGCCCTGCCGCCGACGGCCGATCCGGTGCGACGATCGCGGCGGAACCCGGGGACCGCGTACGCGGCCTCGAGGAAGGAGACAGTCATGGTGGAATCCACCCCGACCGAGGTGACCGCCCTCTACGGCGGGCCGGCGACCCGGCGCGTCCGCACCCGTGACCTCGTCGCCGCCAAGGAGCGCGGCGAGCGGTGGGCGATGCTCACCTCGTACGACCAGTACACCGCGTCGATCTTCGACCAGGCCGGCATCCCGGTGCTGCTGGTCGGCGACTCGGCGGCCAACAACGTCTTCGGCTACGAGACGACGGTCCCGATCACCGCCGAGGAACTGCTGCCGCTCGTACGCGCGGTGGTGCGGGCCACCCGGCAGGCGCTGATCGTCGCCGACCTGCCGTTCGGCTCGTACGAGGAGGGGCCGACCCAGGCCCTGCGCACGGCGGTGCGGTTCATGAAGGAGGGCGGCTGCCACGCCGTGAAGCTGGAGGGCGGCCGGCGCTGCGCGGCGCAGATCGCCGCCATCACGTCGGCGGGCATCCCGGTCATGGCGCACATCGGCTTCACACCGCAGAGCGAGCACGCCATCGGCGGCTACCGCGTCCAGGGGCGCGGCGACGCCGCCGAGGAGGTAATCGCCGACGCCCGGGCCGTCGCGGAGGCGGGCGCGTTCGCCGTCGTCCTGGAGATGGTGCCCGGCGAGGTCGCCAAGCGGATCACCAACGAACTGCACATCCCCACGGTGGGCATCGGCGCCGGCCCGGACACCGACGCGCAGGTGCTCGTCTGGCAGGACATGGCCGGCCTGCGCAGCGGCCGGACGCCGCGCTTCGTCAAGCGGTACGCCGACCTGGCCGGCACCCTCGCCGACGCCACCCGCCGCTTCGCCGACGAGGTCCGCGGGGGGCAGTTCCCGGCCGCCGAGCACACCTTCTAGGCGTACGGAACCGGCACCGTCGCCGTCCCCGTACGCCGGGAACGACGACGGTGCCGGCGGCGATCGACGAGCTGGAGCGGGCGGACGCGGCCGTGCAGGTGCGCGGGCGCGGCCGGGAGATGCCGACCCACCACCCGCCTGCGGACGGCCCATCGAAGCCGGCAGGCGCACCGGTCCGCGCCCGGCCGGGTCCTCACAGGTCGGTGACGCGGATGCCGGCGTGGGCCTTGTAGCGCTTGTTGATGGCGATCAGGTTGGCGGTGAACGCCTCGATCTGGTGGGCGTTGCGCAGCCGGCCCGCGTAGATGCCCCGCATGCCGGGGATCCGGGCGGCCAGCGCGGCGACGGTCGCCGCGACGTCCCGCTCCTCGGTGCAGATCAGGACGTCCAGGTCGATCCGGTCGATCTCCGGGTCGGCCAGCAGCGGCGCGCTGACGTGGTTGAACGCCGCGCACACCCGGGAGTCGGGCAGCAGGCGGGCGGCCTGCTGCACGGCGCTGCCCTCCTCGACCCGGAGGGCGTACGGGCCCTGCTTGTCGAAGCCGAGCGGGTTGACGCAGTCGACGACGATCTTGCCGGCGAGCGGTTCGGCGAGGCCGGCGACCGTGGCGGCGTGCCCGTCCCACGGGACCGCGATGATCACCACGTCGCTGCGGCGGGCCACCTCGGCGTTGTCCGCGCCGGCCACGCTCGTGCCCGCCGGCACGCCGGGCAGGGCGGCGATCTCCTCGGCCGAACGCGCGGCCCGCTCCGCGTCGCGGGACCCGATCAGCACGGTCTGGCCCGCCCGGGCGAACCGGTAGGCGAGGCCCCGTCCCTGGTCACCCGTACCGCCGATGATGCCGACGGTCAGACCGGACACGTCGGGCAGCGTGCTCGCGTCGTATGCCATGGGCTCATCCTCGCAAACCCGGTGGCCCGTCAGCAGTTCCGGCCGTTGTGACAATCCCCGCTGGCGCACCGCCGGCCCGGCCGGCCCCACCGCACGGCCGCGGGTCCGGCCCGACCGCCAAGGTTCAGGCAGCGGCAGCCTGCCCCACATCTGGGGCAGCTCGACAGGACACGAGCGCCCCACCCGGCTCCAGGCCCGGGCGCGGTCCGGATCGACTCCGGGGTCACGCGTCGCGCGGCCGGCGCCGCGCCCCGCCGACGCCCGGCCGGATCCGGGATCAGGCGCGTTCGAAGAGTACGGTCCGGGCGGCCGGGTCGGCGGTGACCAGGCGGACCCGGATCCGTTCGCCGAGCGGCAGGTCGCCGAGGCAGCGGGCGCGTACCGGCGGGGCGTCCAGGGCCACGGTGCCGCCCGGCGGGCGGGGCCGGGACCGTCCGTTCGGTGGGGCGTCGACGTCGAGCACCGCCGCGTCGAACACCTCGCCCACCCGGTCGGCGAGCAGCACCGCCTCGGTGAGTTCGACGGCGCCCCGGGTCGCCGCGGAGGCCGTCCGGTCCGTCGTGGCCATGACGTCCGGCAGCCGGGGCAGCGCCGCGCGCGCCCAGTCCGGCACCGGACGGCCGTCGTGCAGGGCCAGGCAGACCTCGGTCGCGTACCGGTCGGCCAGCCGCCGCAACGGCGCCGTGACATGGGCGTACGCGGCCGCGACCCCGCCGTGCTCCGGCTGCTGCGGGATCTCGCCGTCGAACGCGGTGTACGCGGCGCCGCGCATCAGCTCCGCCGCCTGGTCGATGAACGCCGCCGCCCGGGGCTGGCCCGGGTCGAGCCGCGCGATGACCTCGCCGGGGCCGGCGCCGTCCGGCCAGTGCACGCCCAGCGGGGCGGCGGCGGTGCGCAGCCGCTGCACGGCCTCCGGCTTCGGAGCCGGCATCGTACGCAGCAGGCCGATCCGCCCGGCGAGCATGATGTCGGCCGCGGCCATCCCGGCGAGCAGGGAGATCTGGGCGTTGTGCTCCTCCATGGGCACCGGCGCACGCAGCACCAGCCGCCAGCCGTCGCCGTCGGCTTCCACCTCCTGCTCGGGCAGCGGAAGGTTGATGGCGCCGCGGTCGAGGCCCCGGGCGGTGAGACACGTGCCGATCTCGGGGAGCAGGGCGATGGGTTCGGGCAGCCGGCCGGCGTCGGCGTCGGCCTGGACACCCAGGTAGTCCAGCTTGGCCCGGCTGCGCACGAGGGCGCGTTCCAGCGTGACCGCCACGGTGGCGGCGTCGGCGTCCAGGTCGATGGTCCACACCACGGCGGCACGGTCGGCGTCCGGCAGCAGGCTCGCGGCGCCCTCGCTGAGCGTCTCGGGGTGCAGCGGCACGTTGCCGTCGGGAAGGTAGACCGTCTGCCCCCGCCGCCAGGTCTCCTCGTCCAGCGCCCCGCCCGGGCGTACGTGTGCGGCGACGTCGGCGATCGCGTACCGCACCCGGTAGCCGCCGCCCGGCCGGCGGCTGAGGTGCATCGCCTGGTCCAGGTCGCGTGACCCGGCCGGGTCCACCGTCACGAACGGGACGTCGGTGCGGTCGACCGCCGGCCGTGGCGGGTCGGCCGCCGCGGCGTCCGCCTCACGCCGCGCCGCGGCCGGGAACTCCTCGGGCAGACCCAGCTCGCGGCGCAGCGCGGCGAAGTCGATGCGGGGCGCGAGGACGCGTCGGATGACCACGGGGTCCATCCTGACAGCGCGGCGGACGATCCGCCCGACCAGGATCGGGTGGTCGCCGCGTACCCCCGGAGCGTCAGCGGGCCGACTTGCGGGCGGCTGCCGCCGCGCCCCGGGCGGTGGTGGCCCGCGCGGTGGTCGGCGTCGACTTCTTCGCCGGAGCCTTCCTCGCCGCCGTCTTGCGCGCCGTACCCCCGGCGGCGCCGGCCGTCTTCCGGGCCGGCGCCTTCTTCGCGGCGGTGCCGCGGGCGCCGCCCGCCGGACGGGTGGCGGCGGTGGTGCGCTTGGCCGGCGCCTTCTTCGCGGGCGCCTTCTTCGCCGGAGCCTTCTTCGCCGCGCCCGTGGTCTTCTTCGCCGCGCCCGTGGCGGTCTTCTTGGCGGCGCCCGTCGCCTTGCGGGCCGCCGAGGTCGTCTTCTTCGCCGCCGCCGTGGTGGTCCGCTTCGCGGCGGTCGTGGTCTTCTTCGCGGCGGCGGTGGACTTCCGTGTGGTCGTGCCGGCCTTCTTCGCGGCGGTCGACTTCTTGGCCGGCGCCTTCTTCGCGGCGGCCGACGTCTTCGCCGGTGCCTTCTTCGCCGTGGTGGCGGTCTTCCGGGCGGTGGTGGAGGCCTTGGTCGCCGCCTTCTTCGCGGGGGCCTTGGCCGCGGTCGTCTTCTTCGCCGGGGCGCGCCCCGCCCCACCGGTCGCCTTCGCGGCGGTCGCGCCGCCGGCGGCCCGGCGCGCGGGGGTGGTCCGGCTCGCGGTCGTGTTCCGCTCCGCCGCGGCGGTCTTCTTCGCGGTCGTACGTTTCGCGGCCGGGCGGGTGGCCTTCGGTGTTACGGCCATCTCGGTTCCCTCCTTGGGGACGTGCTCTCGCGTGTCTCCTCGCGGAGCACGGAGTACCTCGACGCGGGCGGTCCCGCGCCGTCTACCTGTCCTCCCCGGCCCAGCGGGCGTCCTCCGCCTCCCACGCTTCGTTGCGCTCCTGCACCCGCTGCAGGGCGTTCTCCGCGTCGGCGGCCGAGGCGTACGGGCCGAGCACGTGCCGTGCCGCACACACGTCGGCGTCGGTCTCGACCCGGTGGTGTCGGGTGCACCAGTAGTAGTGCCCACCACGTCCGCTGTCGCTCATGAGATCACTGTGCATCGCGAACCGCCCGGCCGCCACCGGAACACCACAAGTCGCCGATGGCATCCACAGTAGATCCGCTCCCGCCGGCGCGGGGCAGAAACGGGCAAAAACGACAACCCCGGGAGGCGGAAACTCCTTCGCACCCGCCGATCGGCGATCGGTGGCATCCGCGGGACGGACGGGACCACGGCGCGCCGCGGCGCCTGACAGGAGCCCGCGGTGGTGCTCAGCGAGGAGCGGCTGGCGCGGATCGACGCCGGGCTGGCCAAGGAGTACGAGCGGGTCGGCCGGTCGTTGAGCTGGTCCGGCTGAACCCGAGCCGGGCCGCCAGAGCTGAGCCCGAGCCGGCCGGCACGGCTGGCTGGGCTAGGGTCGCCGGGTGGGCGTACCGGAATACATCCAGCGGATGCGGAAGCACGTCGGCCATGACCTGCTGTGGTTGCCGAGCGTGAGTGCGGTGGTCCGCAACGACGCCGGGGAGCTGCTTCTCGGGAAGCGCGCCGACGACGGCCGCTGGTCGGTGGTGAGCGGCGTCGTCGACCCGGGCGAGCAGCCGGCCACCGCCGTGGTCCGGGAGGTACGGGAGGAGACCGGCGTCGACGTGGAGCCGGTCCGGCTCGCCAGCGTCGTCTCCCACCCGTACACGTACCCGAACGGGGACCGGTGCGAGTACCTCAACCTGGGCTTCGAGTGCCGCTGGCTCGGGGGCACCGCGCGGGTCAACGACGACGAGTCCGAGGCCGTCGAGTGGTTCCCGCCCGAGCGGCTGCCGGACCTCGACGCCCACGCCCGGCTCGTCATCGCACAGGCGCTGGCTCCCGCCGAGCGGGCGTACTTCCTGCCCGTGGGCGCGGTCTGGGACGACCACGCCGACGTCCGCTGACCGGTCGCACCGGCACCGTCCATCGTGGCCCGCGACCGACCGGCGCGCGGGCCACACCCGGCCGTCGATGCCGTGGTCGGGAGCCCGGCGTCGCGGGTCGCCCTTACACGAATGGTTGCGGCCTCATGGGGTACGCGAGCGCCGGATCGTGCCGCACCCGGCGACCTCGTCGCTCGGTGCGGAATCGCCGTGCCTGATCCGACCGGACACGAGAGGGGAGGCGTGCGATGAAGGACCGGATCCTGAGCAGGCTGAAGAAGGGCGCCAAGTCGATCATGATTCGCCGCCGGCGCCGGGACGCCGTGGTCAACAAGCCGACCGGCGCCACCAGGCCCGGCCGCCGCTACCAGTGAGCCGACGCTGCCGGTGCCGGCACATCCCGGCGGTACCCGTGGGCCCAGCGGCGCCCATGCGCCGGCCGTAGGTGCCGGCGGTAGGTGTCGGTAAATCCGGCGCTAGCGGTAGGTCCCGGTGAGCCGGCGCTAGCGGTAGGTCCCGGTGAGCCGGCGTTGGCGGGTGCTGTATCGACGCCCTCGTCGGCGTTCACCACGGCGCCATCGGGTCCGCGTCCGACCGGTCGGGCCCAACTGGCAGCGGACGGTCTGGGGTGTGATCGCGCGAGCCATCACCCGTGCCCGACCGCGACTTCGTTTAGCGACCAGCCGCCCACGTCAGCCCTTCTCCGCGGTCACCCTCCTCCACGAGCCGGGCAACACCCACGCAACCAGCGCGACTGGCCTGGTCAGGGCTGGGCCGGCTCGCCGCCGGCCGGTCGTCGGCACAACCGGCGAGAAGCAGGGTGACGCCGAGCAGACCCATGACGAGTGATCGATTCACCGGCGGATCGTATCCGGAAGATCACGAACGCGGCTGCCGGTCGGGCTCAGGGCAGAGAACCGATCAACGCCGCCAGGTCGCCGTGCACGAGGGGGAGGCCGTCCAGGTCGTTGATCCTGACCCATGCGATGTCGTCGTGCTCGTCGGGTGCGCGGTTGGTCGGTGAGCCGGTCCAGTCCGCGATGTGCCAGACGGCCACGTGAACGGCGTTCTCGCCGCTGCCGGCGTGCCAGTCGCCCAGCCGTGATGAGGATTCCGCCACGATGTGCACACCGAGTTCCTCGTGCATCTCACGGGCGAGGGCTTGTAGTTCCGACTCACCCGCTTCGACGTGCCCGCCGGGCAGATCCCAGAGATCGGGGTAGGCCCGGCGGGTGGGGCTGCGGTGGACGAGCAGGACGGCGCTGTCTTCCACGAGCGCGCCTGTGACGACGACATGCACGACGGGATTGGAGCACAGGGATAGGACAAG
The DNA here is from genome assembly GCF_036184225.1 of Micromonospora globbae. Classification (NCBI taxonomy): domain Bacteria; kingdom Bacillati; phylum Actinomycetota; class Actinomycetes; order Micromonosporales; family Micromonosporaceae; genus Micromonospora; species Micromonospora globbae. Next base: position 287,022 of record NZ_CP108084.1, on the reverse strand, counting down.
CTCGCCCCAGCCAGAGGGGCGCGCTGTCGGGCTCCGCCGCTGCGGACACAAGTCGAGTCTCGGGCTGACGCTGCGAGACCGCCGGGTTCGTGTCGGCGAGTGACGAACCACGGTGCGGTGAGTTCCAGGGCTGCGCCACTCATCGAGGCTGCGACCTGGTGGGCGACGGACGAGTCGACCTGTACGCCGGATTCTGTGCGCGGCGCGCCCCGGAGGGCGGCGCCGGCGGCGGTCATCCATCTCGGCCTGCCGTTGCCGACAGGCTCCAGCGGCCTACCCGCAGACATCGGACGGGCAGCCCTCGAGCGTCTGCGCGGGTCGTCGTCCTGCCGGTCGGCGACCCTTTCTTGGCCTTGCTCCGGGTGGGGTTTACCGAGCCACCCCGGTCACCCGGGGTGCTGGTGGGCTCTTACCCCACCGTTTCACCCTTACCGTCCCCGATGGGGCCGGCGGTCTGTTTTCTGTGGCACTGTCCCGCGGGTCGCCCCGGGTTGCCGTTAGCAACCACCCTGCCCTGTGGAGTCCGGACGTTCCTCGGCGGCGGGCCGGGGCCCGCCGACGCGACCGCCCGGTCGACTCGTCCGTCGCGCTGTTCATCCTAACGACGGCGACCCGCCGGCTATTGCCGGCCCGTCCCGGCCATCGCACCTCGGAAAAGCGGTGCGGAAAGGGCGCTTCGGCCCGGCGGGCGGCCGGGTGGGGCGGGTACTAGCCTCGGGGGACCATGGATCTTCCCCACGCCGCGCTGCTGCTCGCCGCCGGCCTCGCCGCGGGCACGGTCAACGCGGTGGCCGGTGGTGGCTCCCTCATCACCTTTCCCGCGATGATCGCGGTCGGGTTGCCGCCGGTGCCGGCGAACGTCAGCAACTCGGTGGCGGTGTTCCCCGGGTACGTGGCGAGCGTGGCGGGGAGCTGGATGGACCTGCCCAGCCGGCGGGTCCTGGCCCGGCTGGTGCCCACCACCGTGCTCGGCACGATCGCCGGTGCGCTGCTGCTGCTCGGCACGCCGGCGCGGGCGTTCGAGGTGGTCGTACCGTTCCTGGTGCTCGGCGCCACGGCGGTGCTGGCGTTCCAGGATCCGCTGCGCCGGCTCGTCGGCCACCCGCGGGACCTCCCGCCGCGCCGCCGTACGGTCACCGTGCAGACCATGGTCGCGCTCGGCTCGGTGTACGGGGGCTACTTCGGCGCGGCGCTCGGGGTGATGCTGGTGGCCGGGCTGGCGCTGGTGCTGGACGCCACGCTGGCCCGGGTCAGCGCCATCAAGAACCTGCTCTCGGCGGTGGTGGGACTCACCACGCTCGTGGTGTTCGCCCTCTTCGGGCCGGTGAACTGGGCGGCCGTCGGGGTGGTCGCACCGGCGACGCTGCTCGGCGGGTACGTCGGCGCGCGGGTGGTCCGCCGCCTGCCGCCGGTGGTGCTCAAGACCCTGATCGTGGTCTTCGGCACCGTGATCGGCCTCCACCTGCTGTGGCGCGCCCTGGTCTGACCCCCCACTCCCCCGCGATCTTGCACTTTCGGCCCTCGGTTCGGGGCATTTGTACCCTTTGCCGGGGCACAAAGTGCAAGATCGCGGGGGCGGGGGCGGGGCGGGGGCGGGGCGGGGGCGGGGGCAGCGGGTCAGTACGCCTCGCCGACCGGCTCCTCTGGGGCGCCCTCGGCGCGGGCGGCGGCGCGGTTCCAGCGGGACCAGAGCACCCGCTCGCCGTAGCCGGCGGCCATCACGTGCGCGGTGGCGAGGTAGACCAGCACGCCCGCCGCGAGCACCGCGAAGCCGACCCAGTACGGCAGCGCCAGGGAGCGCTCGGCGAGCTTCCCGGCGATGATCGGGGCCGGCGCGGCGGCGCCCCAGCGCACCAGGTTGAACGCCCCGGTGGCGAGCCGGCGGTCGCGGGAGCCGAGGCCGAGCGCCAGGTCGGTGAGGTTGGCGTTGGCCAGGCCCATGCAGAGCCCGGAGAGCACCAGCACGACCAGCGACTCGGTGGTGCCGGACGAGGTGGCGAAGAGCACCATGCAGACCAGGAGCCCGGCGACGGCCACACCGACCGTCTGCACCGCCCCGATCCGGTGGGCGAGCCGGTGGCCGATCACCAGGATGCCGGCCGCCAGGCCGAGACCCCAGCCGGTGAAGGCCAGCCCGAGTGGCACGACGTCCAGGCCGAGGAACAGCGGCGTGTAGCCGAGGACGACGAAGAACACGAAGTTGTACGCCGCGGTGACGGCGCAGAGCGCGACGAACGCGGGCCGCCGGTACGTGGCGAAGATCTGCCCGACGCGCACCGGCGCCTGCCGGTTGGTCGGCTCGCGCAGCTTGCGGGCGGCCACCGCGAGGGCGAGCACCATGAACACGCCGCAGACGAAGAACGGCAGCCGCCAGCTCACCTCGCCGAGCAGGCCGCCGAGCAGCGGGCCGACGGCGAAGCCGAGCCCGAGCGCGGTCTCGAAGAGGCCGACCACCCACTCCCGGTCGAGGGCCAGGTTGACGAGCACCACCATGGCGGTGGCGAAGAACATCGCGTTGCCGAGGCCCCAGACCCCGCGCAGCACGCTGAGCTGGACGATGTTGTTGCTGAACGACGCCAGGATGGCCGCGAGCCCGACCACGGACACGCCGGTGATCAGCACCGGTTTGAACCCGAAGCGGCCGCTGGCGAGGGTCGCCGGGATCATGCCGACGGCCATGACCGCGATGTACGCGGTGAAGAGGAGCTCGACCTGCCAGGCGGTGACCCCGATCGCCTCGCCGATGGCCGGCAGGATCGGGTCCACCACGGCGATGCCGGCGATGGCGAGGAACGCCACCAGCGTGGTGGCGTAGATGGCACTGCGGTTCGGTTCGGCGCGCCGATCCACTCCGCCTCCCAAGTAGCTGTATCGTACAGGTAATTCTCCTGTATCATACAGCTATGGGCGAGGACATCTCCACGGAAGCCGGCGACGTCACTCTGGGCCGGATCGAGACCGAGGTGGCGATGCTGATGCGGCTCGGCGAGGCCACCCGGCGGCGCACCAGCGCCGAGCACCGCGTGCTCGACCGCGCGGCGTACGTCATCCTGCGGCACCTGGCCGACGCCGGCCCGCAGAACGTCTCGGCGCTCGCCGCCCGACTCGACCTGGACGGCTCGACCGTGACCCGGCAGGTCTCGGCGATGCAGCGGGACGGCCTCATCACCCGCGAGCCCGACCCGCACGACGGGCGCGGGATGGTGGTCTCCCCCACTCCGGCCGGCCTGCAGCGCATGGCCGCCGTGCAGGCGGCTCGCACGCGGCTCTACGGCGAGATCCTCGCCGACTGGGCGCCGGAGGACCGGGACACCCTCGCCGAGATGCTGTACCGGCTCAACCAGTCCCTCGAACGCCGCCCCCGCCGCTGAGCCGGCCGGGAAACGCACCGCCAGGCCGCCCGCACAACCGGCCAGCCTGGCCCGTTCCCGGCCAACAGGACCGGCTGGCCGGGAACGGGCCGTCGGCGCGCAGGACCAGCCAGCGGCGACGCCGACCGCAGGACGGCGCCGGCCGCAGGTCCGGCCGACCACCGCCCGCACGAGGACAGGCCCCCGCACGGCGACGGGCGCTCGTGCGGGGGCCGGATTCCGTCAGGCCACCGGTTCGGGGGCGGCGTCGGCGTCCCGGCGGTCGCCGGGGGTCACGCGCGGGTCGCCCTCGTCGGCGAAGTAGTCGTCCGGCCGGGTGCCGTCGACGCCGTCGCGGACCTTGACCGCCCGCAGCAGCAGCGTCACGAGCGCCGCGACGAGCAGGTTGACCAGCACGGCCACGATCCCCACGTAGATCGTCTTCTGGGTGTCGAAGCCGAACTTCTCCAGCGGGAAGGCCGAGCCGGCGAAGTGCTTCCGGGTCGGGCTGGAGATCTGGTAGAGCATCCACATTCCGAGCCCCATGCCGGCCACCCAGCCCGCGACCAGCGCGCCGCGGTGGAACCAGCGGGTGTAGAGGCCGAGGGCCACGGCCGGCAGCGTCTGGAGGATGATCACGCCGCCGATGAGCTGCAGGTCGATGGAGAACTGCGGGTCGAGGAAGACGATGCAGGCCACCGCGCCGATCTTCACGACGAGCGAGGTGATCTTCGAGACGTTCGCCTCCTGCGCCGGGGTGGCGTCGCGCCGCAGGTACTCCTTGTAGATGTTGCGGGTGAACAGGTTCGCCGCCGCGATCGACATGATCGCCGCCGGCACGAGGGCGCCGATGCCGATGGCCGCGTACGCGACGCCGGCGAACCAGTCCGGGAACTGCTGGTCGAACAGCAGCGGCACGATCGTGTTGCTGTCGGTGGTGCCCTCCTTCGCACCCGGCAACGGCGTCACGTCGGCCGCGATCGCCATGTAACCGAGCAGCGCGATGAGCCCGAGCAGCAGGCTGTACGCGGGCAGGGCGGACATGTTCCGCTTGATGACGTCCCGGTTCCGGCTGGCGAGCACACCGGTGAGGCTGTGCGGGTAGAGGAAGAGCGCGAGCGCCGAGCCGAACGCGAGCGTCACGTACTGGAGCTGGTTGTTGGCGTTGAGCAGCACCCCGTCGCCCGGCGCCGGTGAGGCGTCGAACTTCGCGTCCGCCGCGGCGAAGATGTCGTCCCAGCCGCCGAGCTTGTACGGCAGCCAGAAGATCGCCACGAGGATCACGACGTAGATGAGCGAGTCCTTGACGAACGCGATGAGCGCGGGCGCCCGCAACCCGGACTGGTAGGTGTACGCGGCCAGGATGGCGAACGCCACGATGATCGGCAGGTGCCGGGCGATCGTGCTCTCGCCGGTCACCCCCATGGCCTTGAGCACCGACTCGATGCCGACCAGTTGCAGGGCGATGTACGGCATGGTGGCGACGATGCCGGTGATCGCGATCAGCAGCGCCAGCACGGGCGAGTCGAACCGGCTGCGGACGAAGTCGGCCGGGGTGACGAAGCCGTGCCGGTGCGACACCGACCAGAGGCGGACCAGCACCAGGAACACCAGCGGGTAGATGACGATGGTGTACGGCACGGCGAAGAAGCCCATCGCGCCCGCGCCGAAGACGAGCGCCGGCACGGCCACGAACGTGTACGCCGTGTAGAGGTCACCGCCGACGAGGAACCAGGTGATCCAGCCGCCGAAGTTGCGCCCGCCCAGCCCCCACTCGTCGAGGTGGGCCATGTCCCTCGGGGCCCGCCACCGCGCGGCCACGAAGCCCATCGCGCTGACCAGCAGGAACAGCAGCGTGAAGATGATGATCTCGGTGAGGTGGTCGCGCCACATCAGCGGTCACCCCGCCTCTTCGTGAGCTGGTACACCACGGTGGTGGTCGCCACGCCGAGGACGATGTAGGCGAGCTGGAGCCAGTAGAAGCGGGGGAAGCCGAACAGGCGTGGCGAGTCGCCGTTGAAGAACGCGGGCACCAGCGGCACCACGATCGGGACGAGCAGCAGCCAGTTCCAGGGACTCTTGTCCTTCGCCCTGGACGACGCCGTGAGCGGCGCCTCCGGGTCCGGTGCAGCCATGTGACACACCTCCGGGAAGTCATGACTCGCGTTGTGACGGCCGGAGGCTACGACTGTGTGACGGGCGTCACGCTTCCCGTTCCGGTGGTGCTGCGCCGAACGGCGGATCCGCTGCGCCGAATGGTGGGCCACAGGTTGCCGACTGGATCTGGCGCGATGCCCCGATGCCGGCCAGGTTCCTGGCCGGCTGACTCAGACGCTCGACAGGTGGGCGGTGTCGTTGACGGACCGGACCGCGACGCCGCCGTCGGGCCACAGGTCCAGCACGGAGATGCCGGCGGCGTCGAGGTAGAGCCGGTGCAGGAAGGCGTCGCCGGCCGCGAGGGCGTCGCGGAGGATCAGCTTGATCGGCGAGACGTGGGAGACCACCACGACGGTCTCCCGGGGGTACGCGGCGCACAGCGCGGCCACGGCCCGTGTCGCCCGCTCCGCGACCTGCACGAACGACTCCCCCTGCGGCGGCGCCACCGCCGTCGAGGCGAGCCAGGCGTCCAGTTCGCCCGGCCAGCCCTCGCGCACCTCGGCGAACGTCCGCCCCTCCCAGGCGCCGAAGTCGCACTCGATGAGGTCGTCGTCGCGGCGTACCGGCACACCGCCGAGCGCCGCGGCGATGGCCTCGGCGGTCGCCGTGCAGCGGGACAGCGGTGAGGTGACCACGGCGACCGCACCGGGCGCCAGCGCGGCCACCCGGGCGCCCGTGGCCCGCGCCTGTTCCCGCCCCCGGGCGGAGAGCGCGACGTCACCGCGGCCGGAGTAGCGCCGCTGCTCGGTGTACTCGGTCTCGCCGTGGCGGACGAGCAGCAGCCGGGTCGCCGTGAGGCTGGGGCGGGGCTCCCAGGAGGCGGGTGCCGTGGTCGCGTCGCTGCCGGTCGTCCGCGCCGTGGCGGCGTGGGCGGCGACCTCGCGGGCCGCATCCCGGGCCGCCGGGTCGGCGCCGCCGACCTCACGTGGGGGCTCGACGATGCGGGGCCGGTCGACCACCGGCCGGGCCGGCGCGCCGGCCGCCTCGTCCATGGCGGCGTTGGCCAGCGCGTCCGCGTGGCGGTTGCGCTCCCGGGGAACCCACGTGAAGCGCACCGCGGCGAAGCGGCTGACCAGTTCCGCGGCCTGCGCGGCGAGCGGCCGCAGCCCGGCGTTCTTGATCTGCCAGCGGCCGCACATCTGCTCCACCACGAGCTTCGAGTCCATCCGGGCCTCGACCTCCGTGGCGCCGAGGTCGGCGGCGGCCTCCAGCCCGGCGATCAGGCCCCGGTACTCGGCCACGTTGTTGGTGGTCACCCCGATCGACCCGGACCGCTCGGCGAGCACCTCGCCGGTGTCCGCGTCGCGGACCACCGCGCCGTACCCGGCCGGGCCGGGGTTGCCCCGGGACCCGCCGTCCGCCTCGACCAGGACCACCCGTGACGCCATCGCCGCCTACAGACCCGACTCGTTCGTCCGCACCATGATCCGCCGGCACTCCTCGCAGCGGACCACGTCGTCCGGGGCCGCCGCGCGGATCCGGGCCAGGTCGGCGCCGGCCAGCTCCAACCGGCAGCCGCCGCAGCGGCCCGCGGTGAGCAGCGCGGCGCCCAGCCCCGTGTCCTCGCGGATCCGGTCGTAGAGCGCCACCAGGTCGGACGGGAGGTCCGCGGCGAGCGGCGCCCGCACCGACCGCCTGAACTCCTCCTCCTTGGCGATCTCGGCGAGGCTCTCGTCGTGGCGCCGCTCGGTGGCCGCCCGCTTCTCCCGCGCCTCGGCGAGCCGCTGCTCCACGCCGTCGAGGACGCCCTGGGCGGTCTCCCGCTGCTCCATGAGCTCCAGCTCGGCGTCCTCCAGGTCGCTCTGCCGGCGGTTCAGCGACACCAGTTCGTGCTGGAGCGCCTCCAGCTCGCGGGCCGGGCCGCTGCCGGCGGCGAGCCGCGCCTCGTCCTTCTCCTTGCGGGCCCGGACCTGGTCGATGTCCTTCTCCAGCCGGGCGATGTCCCGGTCCAGGTCGTCGACCGCCACCTGGGCGCGTACCCGCTCGTCCTCCAGCGCGGACAGCTCCCGGGCCAGCGCCTCCAGCTCGGCCCGCTCGGGCAGCGTGCGGCGCCGGTGGGCGAGCTGTGCGAGTGCGGTGTCGATCGCCTGGAGGTCGAGCAGGCGGCGCTGGACCTGCGGGTCAGCCTTCACGTCGGGGCTCCTTGTCGTCCACAGCGGGTGCGCAAGCATGCACGGTCCACGGGTCGGTGTCCAGGTCAGACACCAGGGTCTCGACCCCCGGCGCCTCCCGCAGGAGCGCGGCCAGGTCGTCCAGCCACGGCCGCTCGGTCGCCCAGTGGGCGGCGTCGAGCAGGGCGGGCCCCTCGTCGGCGAGGTGCTCCCCGGCCGGGTGGTGCCGCAGGTCGGCGGTGAGGAACGCGTCCACGCCGGCGGCGGTCGCGTCGGTGAGGAAGGCGTCGCCGGAGCCGCCGCTGACCGCGAGCGTACGCACCGTCCGATCCGGGTCCCCGGCGGCGCGTACGCCCCAGGCGGTGGCGGGCAGCACGGCGGCGGCGTGCCGGGTCAGCTCGGCGAGGGTCATGGGGCGGGGCAGTTCACCGATCCGGCCGAAACCGCGCCCGGGGCCGTACGCGGGCGCGCCGGGCGCGGGCGGACGCAGCGGCCTCAGGTCGGTCAGCCCGAACCGGGCGGCGAGCGCGTCGGACACCCCGGGGGCGGCCACGTCGGCGTTGGTGTGCGCCACGTAGAGCGCCATCCCGGCCCGGATCAGCCGGTGGACGATCCGCCCCTTGTACGTGGTCGGCGCGACCGAGGAGACCCCGCGGAGCAGCAGCGGGTGGTGGGCGACGATCAGGTCCACGCCGGCGTCGAGCGCCTCGGCGACGGTCTCGGGCACCACGTCCACCACGCACAGAACCCGGCGAACCGGGGCGGACGGCTCACCGAGCACCAGACCGACCCGGTCCCAGTCCTCGGCCCAGACGGGCGGGTAGCGCCGCTCCAGCTCGGCCACCACGTCGGTCACCGTCGGTCCGGATGCGGTTGTGCTCACGGCGGGCCAGCTTACCGGCGCGGGCGGTGCCCGGCCGCCTCCCCCGCCGGACCGGGCCGATCAGGCTGCGCGTACCGCGCGCTCAGACCAGCGGGCAGAGCCGGGCCCGCAGCGCGGTGAGGCCGATCCCCCAGGGGAACGCGTGCAGGTGCCGCTCTCCGGTCCCGGGTGCGTGCAGCGGGAAGACGTGGTCGCCGAAGAGCACCGTGACCCCCCACTCGTCGAGCCGGGCGAGGCCGGCCCGGAACGCCGGGTGGGCGGCCATCGCCGCGTTCGTGAAGGGCACGGCCACGATGGGTACGCCGAGGCCCTGCGCCTCCACGAGCAACCCGAGCGCAAGGGTGTCGGTGATCCCGGCGGCCCACTTGTTGACCGTGTTGACCGTGGCCGGGCAGACGATCATGGCGTTCGCCGGCGGCAGCAGGTCCGGGTCGCCCGGCTGCTTGTAGTGCGTCCGGACGGGGTGGCCGGTCTGCCGGACCAGGGCGGGCCGGTCGACGAACTTCGCGCCGTCCGGGGTCGTGATCACACACACGTCCCAGCCGTCCTGCTGGGCCAGGTCGACCAGCCGTCCGACGTGCCGGGCCAGCGGCGAGCCGCAGGCGATGACGTAGAGCACCTCGCGGCGCCCGTCGACGGATTGCGGGCCGGACATCATGCCGGCTCCGTGCTCATACTCCTACTCCCATGTGCTCAGCCAACTCCGCAATCGGAGAAGGCGGCGCACCACGTGTGCGACGCAGGATGTCCGACATCACCTCGTGCGCGATCGGCCGGCACCGGATCTCCGACGGCGCGAGCCGGTCGCCGCGCAACAGCATCTCGCCGGCGTTGGCGACGTCGCCCATCTGGGCGAAGCCGCGGGCGATGTCGAGCAGGTGGTGGGCCCGCCGTTCGGGCAGCAGGGCGTTGAACGCGGGCTCCTGGATGTGGAGCTGGTGCACCTCGACCGCCCGGCCGCCGTCACCCAGCTCGACGGCCGCGGCGGCCCGGTGCAGTTCGAGGTTCGTGGGGCCGAACGACGTCCAGTAGTGATTCTGGTCGCTGCCCAGCAGCGTGGCTGCCTCGCGCGCGCCGTTGATCAGGTCGTCGACGGTGGCCGAGTCACCGATCCGCGCGGCGGCCATCGCGCCCTGGAGCAGCAGCATCCCGTAGACGCTGAGCCGCTCCGGCGAGGCGTCGTTCGCGCCGCCGGGCGCCAGCCGGTTGGCGATCGTGACGTTGAGTTCCAGCGCGGGGCGGGGGCGTCCCATGGCGACCAGCGCGTTGCAGACCCGGGTCGTGGCGATCCCGGCCAGCAGCGGGTCGTCGGCCCGCTGGGCGACCGCCATCGACCGGTCGGCGGCGAGCCAGGCCAGGTCGCACTCGCCGAGCTTGCGCAGCACCGAGGAGGCGATCTGGTAGACCTGCCCGAGCAGGTGGGCGGCCTCCCGGGCGTCGTCACCGCCGTAGCCGGCGTCGGCGGCCTGGGCGTCGCGCAGCAGCTTCGGCAGCGCCCGGGTCAGCATCCCGTAGCGGCCGTACTGGTACGTGAGCCAGGCGTGGTTGACCGCCTTGCGCATGTCGGCCAGCGGCGGCGGGTACGGGGCGGCGTCGAAGTAGGCGCTCATCGAGTCGTACCGTTCCAGGGCCGCCCGGATCTCCTCGACCTCGACCTGGTCGATGCAGTTCAGCGCGTCGGTCCGCCGCTCCGGGTCCTTGCCGAGCAGCAGTTGCACGTCGACCTGGAGGATGTCGGCTATCTCGTAGAGGACCGAGAACTTGTCCAGCCGGCGCACGCCGCGCTCGACCTTGTCCACCCAGCTCTTCGACTTGCCCAGCCGGTCGGCGAAGACCTGCTGCGACATCTTGCGCCGGCCTCGCCAGTACGCCACCCGACGACCTATGGGTAGCTCCTCCATCTCCCATCCCTCCCCTGTGTGGTGTGGTCGCCGGTGTGCCGGGCGGCGGCCGTGGAAGCGGCGCTCGTCGTCTTCAGGTTTTCGCTGGTCGCACAGCCAGTGCGTCAGCCGTTGAGCCAGTCCTCGTAGTTTTCGTGCAAGTTGCATCAGCCGTTCGTCAACTCAACGATCGTGGGTTACGGCAGTGACGGCGCTCGACGTGAGAACGCGGAGCGGTCGGGCCCGACGAGGGGAGATGGCACCGATGTGGGGGAATGTCGGCCCGCGGGTCGCGCAACTGTCGCCACTGGAACGGGTACGGCTGCGCCGGGTCGCCGTGCGCTACGCCGTCCACGGCTGGGAGGTGACCCCGGGGGCGTGTCTGGCCCGCAGCCGCTTCGTCTGTGGACGGGCCGGCTGCCCGACGATCGGCTGCCACCCCGCGCTGGAGAACTGGGAGCACGCGGCCAGCGCCGACCCGGCCCGGGTGGCGACCTGGTGGCGGACGCGCCCGCACGGTGTCCTCCTGCCCACCGGGCGGGCGTTCGACGTGCTGGAGGTCCCCGCCCACCTGGGCCGCCGGGTGCTCGACGCGGTGCAGACCCACCCGGCCGGCGCCGGCGTACGCGGGCCGGTGCTGGTGACCCCCACCGGCCGCTGGATGTTCCTGGTACGCCCCGGTGACCCGCTCCGGCCGGAGTTGGAGCACTGCTTCCACGTGGTCCGGCACGGGATCGGCTCGTGGATCCCGGCGCCGCCGACCCGGCTGCCGGAGGGCGCCGTACGCTGGGCGGTCGCGCCCGAGCAGGCCCGCTGGCGGCTGCCCGACTCCTACCTGGTGCAGAACACGCTCATCGACGCCCTGCGGGCGACCGGCGTCACGCTCACCTCGGACCTGCTCCCTGGCCACCTCCCGCTCCCCCGCCGCGGCATGTGACCCGAACCGGGCAGCGACGTCCGGGCGTCCGTCCTCGTTGAGCACGGCGACGGCGCGGACCCGCGCCGGGAGCGGGGAAACCATGTCCACGGACGACACCGCGCCGTACCCGGGCGGCACCGAGCCGCCCTACCGCAGCCGCCCACGCCGGCGCTGGGCCGGCACCCGTCCCTCGGGTTCGCGCCCCGGCCGCCCGCGGCCGATGGGCTCCCGCCCGGCCGGCACCCACCGCCCGGCCCGCTGACCGCCGAGCCCGCCGACACCGGCCAGACGGCCGACACCGCCGAGGTCGCCGGACACCGCTGAGGTCGCCGGACACCCTGAGGTCGCCGGACACCCTGAGGTGGCCGCACACCCTGAGGTGGCCGGACACCTTGAGGTCGCCCGACACCGCTGAGGTCGCCCGACACCGCTGAGGTCGCCGGACACCCTGAGGTCGCCCGACACCGCTGAGGTGGCCGGACACCCTGAGGTCGCCCGACACCGCCGACGCGACCGAGGCCCGCCGACACCGCGAGGGTGCCGAGCCCGCCCGCTGGCGAATCACGCCCGCGTCGGCCCACACCCGCGCCGCCGGCTCGTTCCGGTCGGCGTGGTCGCGCTGCTCGTCGGATGCCGGTCCCGATTGCACGAATTCGTCGATCGCCAGGGCCATCCGGCGGGCGAATCGCACGACGCCCTCCGCGTGCGGGTCACTCGCCAAGATCGCGCAACTTCCTGGATGTTGTCGCATCGAGGAGCGATCGAGGCCACCACTTCCTCGATGTTGTGGCCTCGGCGCGCCCGGCGGTCGCCGGTTCACAGCAGACACATGTGCCGTGTCCTGTCGAGCTGCCCCAGATATGGGGCATGCGCCCCTGACGCGACCCGGGTGCCGTCCCACCCGTCTCGGCCGTCCGGTCAGTGTCGGCCGTCGGTCAGTGTCGGCCGTCGGGAGGCGGTTGCCCCAGATATGGGGCAGGTCGACAGCATCGCCGGGCCGACTGCGGTCCCGGTTGCCCCGGATATGGGGCAGGTCGACAGCATCGCCGGGCCGACTGCGGTCCCGGTTGCCCCAGATATGGGGCAGGTCGACAGCATCGGTTGGGCGAGTGCGGTCCCGGCCCGGGACGTGACGTGGTCGGCGCCGTTGGACGGCTGCACGTGCGTCTGGGTGAGGGCGACGTATGGCGCGGGCCGTTGCCGCATGGCACCGTCCGCTGCCGCATGGAACGCTACCTCGCCGCATGGCACGCTCCCTCGCCGCATGGCACGCTCCGCCGCCGCATGGCGCGGCCCGTTGCCGGCATTGCGCGGGCCGTTGCCGGCATGGCGCGGGGACGGTGGCCCCATTACCCGGCCGCCCCCGCCCCGCGCGGGGTACCTGCCGTGCGCGCGCCCCGACGGCGTCGATGGGGCGTTTCCGCCGTCTCCGGCAAATCTGGGCGCCTCTGGCCGCCGGCGGCCGCGTCGAGGCCCGGGTGGGCCGGTGCCGGAGTGCCCCGCACGGGGCACCCCGCCGCCCCGCACGCCGTACTCCGCAATCGCCGCGCGATGCCCGGCCCGCTGCGCCCATGGCCGGGCCGCAACGGGGAAAAGGACCGGCGACAGGCGGCGTGAGCCGCCGCCGCAACGGGTAAGCCGCCGAACCGCTGAACGCGTGAGGGGAAGGCACCGCCATGCTCAGCAAAGAGGATCAGCGCAGGTTCGAACAGATCACTCGGCAGCTACGGGAGAGCGACCCGGCGTTCTTCGCCCGGCTGGACAACCGGGCACGCGGTCGCCGCGGCCGCTATCTGATGCTGCTGACCATCCTGCTGTGGGCCGCCCTGCCGGCGATGACCGTGCTCGCCGGACGGATGGCCGGCGCGATCTGCGCGGTGGTCCTGGTGGCCAACGCGGTTCTCATGTGGCGCTTCCGCCGCCGCTGGCTATGACCGCCCGTCGCCGGCCGGGCCGGCCCCGTACCCGCCGGTCGCCGGCGATGGCGATCGGCGACGGGGTGCGCGCGGGAAGGTCCGGTGTGGACGCCGGTCCGGCGCGGGCACCGCGGCCGGCTCGCCGGCCTCAGCCGCCGAAGGCGCGGTACGCCCGGCGGAGTCGTTCGAGCAGGCCGGGCCCGCCGATCGCGGGTGCCGGCGGGCCGAGCTGCCGCAGCAGCAGGTCCGGCCCGGTGGCCAGGCTCGGCGGCCGGTCCGGCAGCGGCACCGGCGGCAGCCAGAACCGGTCGACCGCCTCGGCCAGCGGCGCTTGTGGCAGGGCGGCCAGCACGCGCGCGGCCCCGACGGGCGTCAGGTCCGCCGCGTCGGCGTCGGTCGCCGCGTCCTCGGTCGCGGACACCGGCGTGACGCCGGTGGCGGCGGCCCGGAGGGACCGCAGCCGGTCCAGCAGCTCGGCGCGGGCGCGCCCGCGCCAGTGCAGCAGCGCGAACGGGTCGGCGTCGAACGCCTCGGCGAGCAGGTAGAACGTGGCCGCCAGGTGCTTGCACGGCACGGCGAAGTCCGGGCAGCTGCATCGCTGCGTCAACTCGTCGACGGCCGCCGGGAACAGCGGCGCACCCGCCGCGGCGAACAGCTCCTCCAACTCGGCGGGCAGGTCACCGGCGAGCAGCCGGGCGCTGAAGAACGCCTGTGCCGCCAGCTCCGCCTCCACCCGGTCCCACAGCTCCGCCGGGAACGGGGGCAGTCCGATGTGGACGTCGTACGGTCGGGGTCGGGATCCCTGCACCACGGCGGTGACCGCGCCCGGCGCGATGTCCAGCCGCACCACCTGGCCGGCCCGCGCGTACGACCGGCCGCGGGTGAGCCGGGTGCCGAGCGCGAACGACTCGAGCACCTCCAGGAAGCGCCGCGACCACCAGGAACGGCCGATCGCACCGCGGGTGCTGCGCGCCTTCAGCCCACCCTCCACCCGGCGGGGACGGCCGTAGTCGGCGAACCGGCCCGTCGCGCTCTGGCTCACTCGGCCACCGCCCCGGCCTCCAGCGCGAACAGGTCGCGCAGCTGCGCGGTCGACAGCTCGGTGACCCACTGCTCGCCGGTGCCGACGACGCGGGCCGCGAGGCTGCGCTTGTCGGCGATGAGCGCCGCCACCTTCTCCTCGACCGTCCCGGCGCAGACGAACTTGCGTACCTGCACCCGCCGCCGCTGCCCGATGCGGAACGCCCGGTCGGTGGCCTGGTCCTCGACCGCCGGGTTCCACCAGCGGTCGACGTGCACGACGTGGTTCGCCGCCGTGAGGGTGAGCCCGGTGCCGCCGGCCTTCAACGACAGCACGAACACCGACGGGCCGTCGGGAGACTGGAACCGGGTGACCATCGCGTCGCGGTCGGCCTTGCCGACGCCGCCGTGCAGGAACAGCACCTCCCTGCCGAAACGCGCGGAGAGGTGGCCGCGGAGCATGCCGCCGAACTCGGCGTACTGGGTGAAGAGCAGGGCCTTCTCCCCCGCCGCCAGCACCTCCTCCAGGATCTCCTCGAGGCGGGCCAGCTTGCCGGAGCGGCCGGGGAGCGGCGAGCCGTCGCGCAGCAGCTGGGCGGGGTGGTTGCACACCTGCTTGAGGCGGGTCATGGTGGCCAGCACGAGCCCGCGCCGTTCGATGCCCTCACTGGACTCGATCTTGTCGAGCATGTCGTCGACCACCGCCCGGTAGAGCGAGGCCTGCTCGGCCGTCAGGTTGCAGACGACCTCCATCTCCAGCTTCTCGGGCAGGTCCGAGATGATCGAGGCGTCGGTCTTGAGGCGGCGCAGCACGAACGGCCCGGTGATCCGCCGCAGGCGCTCGGCGGCCTCGGTGTCGCCGTGGCGCTCGATCGGCTCGGCGTACCGTTTCTTGAACATGGCCGCCGGGCCGAGCAGCCCGGGGTTGGCGAACTGCATGATGGACCAGAGGTCGGCGAGGCGGTTCTCGACGGGCGTACCGGTGACGGCCACCCGGTGCCGGGCTGGCAGCGCGCGCACGGCCTCGGCCTGCCGGGTGGAGGCGTTCTTGATGGCCTGCGCCTCGTCCACCACGACCCGGTGCCAGTCGATGCCGGCGAGCGCCACCGCGTCGCGGGCCGCCACCGAGTAGGTGGTGAGGACCAGGTCCGCGGCGTGCACGGTCTCGACGAACGCCGCGCCCCGGGCCCGGTCGGCCCCGTGGTGCACGTGTACGCGCAACCGCGGCGCGAACCGGGCCGCCTCCCGCTGCCAGTTCCCGACCAGCGACATCGGGCAGACCAGCAGGGTCGGCCCGGCGTCCGGAGGGTCCCCGGCGAGCAGCGCGAGCAGTTGCACCGTCTTGCCCAGACCCATGTCGTCGGCGAGCACGCCACCGAGGCCGAGCGACTGGAGGAAGGCCAGCCAGGCCAGCCCTCGCCGCTGGTACGGGCGCAGCGTGCCACGGAACGTCGCGGGCGGGTCCAGCGGCGTGAGCCGGCGCTCCACGGCCCCGGCGAGCAGGTCGCCGAGCGCCCCGTCGGCGGTCACCTCCAGCACCGGCAGCGCCGCCCCGTCGTCGCCGGCCGTGAGCCCGAGCCGCAGCAGGTCGGCGACGGTCAGCTCGCCGGCCGAGCGGAGCAGGCGCAGACCGGCGGCGAGCCGCTTCGGGTCCAGCTCGACCCAGCGGCCCCGCAGCCGCACCAGCGGTGTCTTCAGCGCGGCGAGCGCCGCCAGCTCGTCGGCGGTGAGCGGCTCGTCGCCGAGGGACACCTCCCAGCGGTAGTCGACGAGGGCGTCGAGGCCGACCCCACCGGCCGCGCCGGCCACGGTTCCCGGCGCCGTCCGCGACCGGGCCCGCAACCGGGCGCCGAGCCGGGACGACGGGCGGTGCCACCAGGACGGGAGCAGTACGCCGAACCCGGCGGCGTGCAGCACCGGCGCACCCTCCCGCAGGAACCGGTGGGCGCCCTCGACGTCCAGCTCCAGCCCCTCGGGGGCGGCGGTGCGCAGCGCCGCGTCCAGGTCGGGCCAGAGCCGGCTGGCGCGGCCCAGCTCGGCGAGGAGCGTCTCCTGCGGGTTGCCCGACCGGCCGGCCAGCGCGGCCGTCGCCGCCGCGTCCCGCCAGACCCGTGCCGCGTCGACGTGCAGGCTGGGCTCGTCGGCGGCCTGGAGCCCGAACTCCAGCCGCCAGCGGTCCCCCGCCCCCACGACCTCCCCGCGATCTTGCACTTCCGGCCCCTGGATCGCGTCTTTCGTCCCGGATGTCCGGGCAGAAAGTGCAAGATCGTCGAGGGTTGGGTCGGCGGGGGGCTCGGTCAGGCGGAAGCTCGCTCGCACCGCGCCGCCGGCGGCGTCGCGCTGCCACGCGTCCAGCTCGGCCCGGAGCAGCGCCAGCGCCGCCGGCTCGGCGGTGAACTCCCGGTGCGGCCCGGTGAGCGCGCGCAGCCAGGCCGGCACCGGCCCGCCCGGACGCATGCCGCGTGCCAGTGCGGTGTTGGCCAGCGCGGCCCGGGCGGCGGCGTCGGTCAGGGCGTCCAGGGCGTCGGCCAGCAGTACGCCGGGAGGCGCCTCGGGCGCGGCGGCGCGGGCGGCCGGTGGCAGGGCGAGGGCGAGCGACCGCGCCCAGCCGGCGTCGGCGCCGGTGAGCAGCGGTCGCCACACGGCCCGCGCGCCGGACGCCGGGTCACCCGCGACGGCGTCGGCCACGCCGGGCAGGACCCGGCCGCGGGCGACCAGGTCGGCGGCGAAGTCGGCCAGTTCGGCGAGGTGGCGCAGGGTCGCACCGGGCACGGCCGGGAGGTCGTCCAGGGCGCGCAGCAGAGGCAGGGCGGCGTCCGGCGCGTACCGCAGGACGGGGACCCGCCACCCGCCGAGCGTGACCCGCCCGCGGGGCGGGACCGCGACGGCGGTCCGGACCAGTTCCGGCGAGTCCGCGGGTACGCCGCCGCGGGTCGGCAGCGTGAGCAGGGCGGTGTCGAGCCCGGTGGGTTCGGCGGCCTCGGCGAGCGCGGCGGCCAGCGTGGCGTGGTCGGCCGCGAACGGGTGCGGACGTTCCCGGGGCGGGCGGCCCGCGCGCCGCGGCGCCTCGGCCGGCAGCGTGCTCCGCTCACCCCATACCGCGAGCGCCGACTCGCCGGGGTCGCCGGACAGCCACAACCCGTGGATGACCAGCACGTGCTCCCCCTCGTCGACGCCCGGGCCCAGGATAGGCGGCCCCGGCCGGCTACCGTCGTCGCCATGGTCGACCTACTCGTGATCGGCGGTCTCGGGGTGGACGTCCGCGTCCGGGTGCCCGCGCTGCCCCTCCCCGCCGCCGACTCCCTCACCGTCGACCCCGTGGAGCTGCGCATCGGCAACACCGGCGCCGGAGTGGCTCTCGCGGCCCACGCGCTCGGGCTGCGGGTCGCCCTGGTGGACGTGCTCGGCGCCGACCCGGCCGGCGACGTGGTGCGGGCGGCGCTGGCCCGCACCGGCGTGCGTCCGGTGCTCGTGACCGACCCGGCGGGCACCCGCCGCTCCGTGAGCCTCGTGGACCCGTCCGGGGCGCGGATGTCCCTCTACGACCCGCGCCCCTGGCAGGGCCCACCGCCGCTCTGCGCGTCGGACCTGGCCGCGCTGGTCCGCGAGGCGGCGCACGTGCACCTCTCGATCATGGACTGGACGCTCGGCCTGCTGCCCACCCTGCGGGACGGCCTCGCCGACGGCGCACGGGTCAGCACCGACCTGCACGACTGGGACGGCCACAACCCCTACCACCGGCCGTTCGCCGCCGTCGCCGACCTCGTCCTCGTCAGCGGCGTACGCCTCGGGCCGGCCGCGGCGGCGGTCGCCGCCGGGCTCGCGCCCCGCGACGTCGTGGTGACCCGGGGCGCCGACGGCGCCGAGCTGCACCCCGGCGGCGGCGCGCCCGTCCGGGTGCCCGCCGCCGTGCCCGCCGCGCCGGTCGTCGACACCAACGGGGCGGGCGACGCGTTCGCCGCGGGCCTCATCGCCGCCCGGCTGCGCGGCGCCGCGCTCACCGACGCGGCGGCGTACGCGGCGCGGGTCGCGGCGGCCGCCTGCACGCACGACGGCATGGAGTACCCGCCGGGGCTGCTCCCCACCGCCTGAGCGGCCCGGTCAGAGAGCCCCGGTGCTGCCGTCCGTCAGCTCGCGCAGGATGTCGGCGTGGCCGGCGTGCCGGGCCGTCTCCTCGATCATGTGCACCAGGATCCAGCGCAGGGAGACCTCGCCGAGCTGCGGGTGCGGCACCACATGGTCGAGGTCGAACCGCGCGGCGGTCGCCCGGGAGCGCGCGCACGCCCGCTCGTAGCCGGCGGCGAGGCTGTCGACGGTGTCGTCCTCGGCGAGGGCGAAGCTGGCCGCCGCGTCCTCCTCGTCGGTGCGGTAGACGTCGCCGGGGCCGGGCGCCAGCAGGCAGGGGAACCAGTTGTCCTCCACCATCGTGAGGTGCTTGACCAGGCCGGCGACCGTCGTGGCCGAGGGCACCAGCCGCCGGGCCGCGTCGGCGTCGGAGAGCCCGCGCAGCTTGCGCAGCACCACGGCGCGGTGGAAGTCGAGGAAGGCGTCGAGCACCGCGCGCTCGTCCCCCGTACGCGCCAGCACGGGCCCGAGAGTGGGATCGATCGAGATGGTCGCCATCCTCCGACCCTAGTCGGCGGGGCGGCCCGCTGCTGCCCGCTATCCCCTGCGCGGCCCCGTCCGGGCGGGCAGGATGGGCCCATGGCCTCAACGGTAGAGATCCCCCTCGTGGACGGCCCGGCCGACGGGCAGCGCGTCACCGTCGAGCTGGACGTCAACGGCCGCCCGCCGCTCACCCACCACCACCTCGGTCCGCAGGGGCTGGTCGAGGCGCAGATCTACGAGCTGGAGAACACCGGCGACGGGACCGCCGACTGGCGCTACCGCTGGCGCGGCTCGGCCGTCTGACCGGCCGACGCCGGCGGCGGCGCCTCAGCCCGCCGTGCCGGTCAGGCGCGGACGAGCGCGCGGGTCCGCAGGCTCTCCAGCACCGCCCGGGTGACGTGGGACGTGCCACGGGCCTCGTCGCAGACCTGCGCGACCCGGCGGGCGGTGGCCTCGGCGCGCTCCTCCCGCTCGTCCCAGAGCCGGTCGACCTCGGACAGCAGCGGGCCCTCCACCTCCCGCTCCACGCCGCGCAGCGCCGGCACGCCCAGCCGCTGGGCCAGGTCGAAGACCTTGCCGGCGTACGGCAGCGGAAGGAACGGCGTACCCACCATCGCGGCGAAGATCAGGAAGTGCAGCCGCATGCCGACCGCCAGGTCGAAGTGGCGCATGAGGCCGAGCACCTGCTGGGGCGAGTACGTGCCGTGCAGGATCCGGCCCCGCTCCGCGGCGATCATGTGGGACAGCACGCCGTGCGAGTGCCGGATGTCGTCGCGCTCCATGGGCACGAAGAGGACGTACGCGTCGATCCGGTGCACCAGGAAGTCGCCGATCTGGGCCAGCAGCCGGTGGTAGCCGTCGACGTCGAGGCGCTCGGCGGCACGGCCCGGCTCGCGGACGCTCATCCCCACGAGGCGCTTGCCGGCCGGGACCCCCTCCTCCCGCAGCAGGGAGGCGGGGAACTCCTCCGGCTCCAGCAGGAACGCCGGGTCGGCCGTGACCGTGATCGGGTTGACCAGTCCGGCCTCCTCCAGCACCATCCGGGACTCCTGGTCCCGGACGGTCACCTGCGTGGCGCCGGCCAGGGTCTCGCGGACCATGCCGGTGTCCACCCCGTCGCTGAGCGGCCCGACACCCACCGCGTACGTGATGAGCGGCAGGCCGCGCTCCTGGGCGACCCGGACGACCCGCAGGTAGCGGCGCGCCTCGCGGTCGTAGAGGATGCCCCCGCCGCCGAGGATGAGCAGGTCGAGCTGGGCCAGCACGAGCGCGGAGTCGGTGCGGCTGACCCCCTCCCAGGGCACCGCCTCGACGTCCGGGTGCGCGCGTCGGGTGTGTTCCGGGTTGCGGGAGAAGACGATGATCCGGGCGTTCGGCTCCTGTTGCCGCAGATCGGTCAGAAGACCGGTGAGGATCGCCTCGTCACCGAGGTTCCGACCGCCGTACGAGCCCAGCACACCGATGGTCAGTCCGGCGCCATGCCTCATCCGTCGCTCCTCCCCGGGTGCGTCGGGCGCGGTTTTCCCACTGGACGGGTGAACACTCCTGACGCCCCGCCCAGCGCCCCTCGGCGCCAGCGGCCAGGCGGGACAGGCGGCCAGCCGCCCGGACAGACGGGTAGCCCGCGGGACAGGCGGGCGGGACGGGCGGTAATCGGGTTGCCCGGCCGCGCCGGCACGGCGCACCGTGGTCGGCGTGAGCACGCTGACCAGGCAACGGATCGGCTGGACCGACCTGCCCGACCACGTCCGTTCCGCCGTGGAGCGCATCCTCGGCGACCGGGTGGTCGAGGCGGTGTCCCAGTCGGGCGGCTACTCCCCCGGGTCCGCCGACCGCGTCCGCACGGCCACCGGCCGGCGCGCGTTCGTGAAGGCCGTCAGCCCCGCGCAGAACCCGGACAGCCCCCGGTTCCACCGCGCCGAGGCGCGGATCTCCGCGGCCCTTCCGGCGTCCGCCCCGGCGCCCCGGCTGCTGGGCTGCCACGACGACGGGGACTGGGTCGCGCTGGTCTTCGCCGACGTGGACGGCCGGCACCCGGTCACTCCGTGGCGTGACGACGAACTGGCGGCGGTGCTGTCGGCCCTCGAGACGATGGCCGGCGCGCTCACACCGAGCCCGGTGGCGGACGCGCCGGCCGCGGCCGAGACGCTCGGGTACGACTTCGCCGGCTGGGAGCGGATCGCCGCCGACCCGCCCGCCCGGCTCGACCCGTGGGTCGCGGCGCACCTGGACGAGCTGCGGGCCGCCGCCGCGTACGGGATCGCCGCCCTGACCGGCGACACGCTCTGCCACGTGGACATCCGGGCCGACAACCTGCTCGTCGACGCCACCGGCGCGGTCACCGTGGTCGACTGGCCGTGGGCGTGCCGGGGACCGGCCTGGTTGGACACCGCGCTGCTGCTGGTCAACGTGCGGTTGCACGGCGGGCACGACACGGAGGCGCTGCTGCGTCGGCTGCCGCTCACCGCGGACGTCGACCCGGACGCGCTCACCGGCGCGTACGCCGGTCTGGCCGGCTTCTTCACCGACGCGGCCCGGCGCCCCGCGCCCGCGGGGATCCCCACCGTGCGCGCGTTCCAGCAGGCCCAGGCCGACGCCCTGCTCCCCTGGGTGGCCGCGCGCCTGCGCTGACCGCGCGGTGTGACCGGCGGGAATCGGACCTGGCACTCGGTGGGGGACGCGGCGTCCGATCGCCGCCAGACGGGCCGGGGCCGCCGCTTCCATGATCGACACATGACAACGACACTGGACGGAAAGGTCGCCCTGGTCACCGGTGGTGCGCGGGGCATCGGGGCGGGCATCGCGCTGCGCCTCGCCACCGACGGCGCCGACGTGGCGATCACCTACCTGCGCAGCGCCGACCGGGCCGCGGCGGTGGTCAAGGAGATCGAGGCGCTGGGCCGGAGGGCCCTCGCGTTCCCGGCGGACAGCGCCGAGCCGGACGCCCTGCGGGAGGCGGTCGACCGGACCGCCGCCGAGCTGGGGCGGCTGGACATCCTCGTGAACAACGCGGCGGTGTTCCCGGTCGGCGCGCTCGACGAGGTGGACGCGGACGAGCGGGACCGGACGATCGCCGTCAACGTCCGGGGCCCGTACGTCGCCGCGCAGGCGGCGGCGCGGCACCTCGGCGACGGCGGGCGGATCATCAGCATCGGCAGCAACGTCGGCGAGCGGGCCGTGTTCCCCGGGCTGGCGCTGTACGCGATGAGCAAGACGGCCCTGGCCGGGCTCACCCGTGGCCTGGCCCGCGAGCTGGGGCCGCGCGGCATCACCGTGAACCTGGTCAACCCGGGCCCGACGGACACGGACGCGAACCCGGCCCACGGCCCGAACGCCGGGGCCGTCGCCGGCTTCACCGCCCTGGGCCGCTACGCCCGGCCCGCCGACATCGCGGCGACCGTCGCGCACCTCGCCGCCCCCGAGGCGGCGTACGTGACCGGCGCCGTGGTGAACGTGGACGGCGGCTTCACGAGCTGACCCCGCCGGCGGGGTCAACCCGGGCCGGGGACGGGGTGGTCGAGGAACGGAAGCACCACGGCCGGCAGGGCCGGGGAGCCCAGGATGTCGTGATGGGTGAGCCCCGGCAGCACGGCCAGTCGGGACGCCGGACGGGAACCGTTTCCGCCGGCGTCCCGGTGGCCGCCGCCGAGCAGCCCGAAGAACTCGGCCACGTGGGAGGTGGGGACCGAGTCGGCGTCGGCGAAGACCAGCAGGGTCGGCACGGTCAGCCTCGCGACCTCGGCCGACCAGTCGTAGTCGTGGCGCAGCAGTTCGCCCGACCGGGCCCAGAGCCGCGGCCAGTCCTCGGGCCGGGGCGCGAGCCGGGTGTAGAGCCGGTGCGGCGGGCTGCCCCGCATCCGCTCGGCGGTCCGCTCGTCGTGACCGGCCATGGCGGCCAGCACCTCCGGGTACCAGCCGCCGCGCCGGCAGGGCGCCGAGACCACCACCAGCCGGCGGACCAGCCCCGGATGCTGGATCGCGACCCGCAGCGCCACACCGCCGCCGAGCGAGTAGCCGAGCAGGTCGGCGCCCGGCAGGTCGAGGTGGCGCAGCAGCGCGGCCACGTCGTCGGCCATCGACTCGTAGCGCAACGGCCGGCCGGTGTCGGCGGTGTGGCCGTGTCCCGGCAGGTCGACCCCGATCACGCGGTGCCACGCGGTCAGCGCCGGCAGGAGCGGCGCGAACGTCTCCGCGGCCCCGACGGCGCCGTGCAGCAGCACCAGCGGCCGGCCGGACCCGTGCGACTCGTACCACAGCCGCGAACCCACGTCGGCGTAGCCCATGCGCCTCCCCCAGCCCTGATCCAACACCGGCCCGGCGGGGCGCGCCGCCGGCTCGGCGAGGATGGCGAGCCCGCGTCCCGGACGCTCGGCGGGCGAGGTCTGATCCGGGTCGTCCGGGGTAAGCGCGGCGGCAGCATCCGGCCCGCGCAGTCACAGGAGGCACCGTGACCCTCACCGCGCCCACCGCCGCCATCGGCCTCGACACCGCCGCCGAGGTGGCCGCGCAGCTCCGGGTGGACTCGGTCCGGTCCAGCACCAGCGCCGGGTCCGGCCACCCGACGTCCGGCATGTCCGCGGCCGACCTGTTCGCGGTGCTGGTGACCCGGCACCTGCGCTACGACTGGGACGACCCGCGCTCGCCCGCGAACGACCACCTCATCCTGTCCAAGGGGCACGCCTCCCCGCTGCTGTACGCGCTGTTCAAGGCGGTCGGCGTGATCTCCGACGACGAGCTGATGCACGGCTACCGGCGGCTCGGGCAGCGCCTCCAGGGCCACCCGACACCGGCGCTGCCCTGGGTCGACGTCGCCACCGGCTCCCTCGGCCAGGGGCTGCCCGACGGCGTCGGGATCGCCCTGGCCGGGAAGTACCTCGACAAGCTGCCCTACCGGGTGTGGGTGCTCTGCGGCGACAGCGAACTCGCCGAGGGCTCGATCTGGGAGGCGCTCGACAAGGCCTCCTACTACCGGCTGGCAAACCTCGTCACGCTCGTCGACGTGAACCGGCTCGGCCAGCGCGGCCCCACCGACCTGGGCTGGGACGTCGACGCGTACGCCCGGCGGGCCGAGGCGTTCGGCGCCCGCGCGCTGGTCGTCGACGGTCACGACCTGGCCGCCGTGGACGACGCCATGGCCGCCGCGCAGGACCCGGCCGACGAGCGGCCCACGGTGATCCTGGCCCGCACCGTGAAGGGGCGCGGCTTCCGCGAGGTCGAGGACAGCAACGACTGGCACGGCAAACCGTTCCCGCCGGACATGGCCGAGCGGGCCGTCCGCGAGCTGGGCGGCGAGCGGCACCTCACCGTACGGGGGCCGCGGCCCACGGCCGCCCCCACCGACGGCTCCCGTCCCACGAGCGACGTGGCGGCCCGCCCCGTCACCACGGAACCGACCGAGCCGCCCACCCCCGCCCGGTACGACCTGGGCGCCGCCGTGCCCACCCGCAAGGCGTACGGGGACGCGCTGGTCGTCCTCGGCGCGCGGAACCCGCGCGTGGTGGCGCTCGACGGCGAGGTCAGCAACTCGACGTACGCCTTCGAGTTCGCCCGCGCCCACCCCGACCGGTACTTCGAGATGTTCATCGCCGAGCAGCAGATGGTCGCCGCGGCGACCGGCCTGGCGGTACGCGGCTACCGTCCGTTCGCGTCGACGTTCGCGGCGTTCCTCACCCGGGCGTACGACTTCATCCGGATGGGCGCCGTGTCCGGGGTGGACCTGTGCCTGGTCGGCTCCCACGCGGGCGTCGAGATCGGCCCCGACGGCCCGTCCCAGATGGGTCTCGAGGACCTGGCCATGATGCGTGCCGTGCACGGCTCGACGGTGCTGTACCCGAGCGACGCCACCAGCACCGTGGCCCTCACCGACGCCATGGCCACGCTGCCCGGGATCAGCTACCTGCGCACCACCCGCGGCAAGTACCCGGTGCTCTACGCCGACGGCGAGAGCTTCCCCGTCGGCGGCTGCAAGGTGCTGCGCTCCTCCGACGAGGACGCGGTGACGCTGATCGGCGCGGGCGTCACACTGCACGCGTGCCTCGCGGCGGCGGACGCCCTCGCGGGCGAGGGGATCCGGGCGCGGGTCATCGACTGCTACTCGGTCAAGCCGATCGACGACGCCACGATCGCCGACGCGGCCGCCGCCACCGGGCGGATCGTGGTGGCCGAGGACCACCATCCCGAGGGCGGCCTCGGCTCCGCCGTGAAGGACAGCCTCATCGCCGGCGGCCGGGCCACGCCGTCGCTGGTCCACCTCGCCGTACGCGGGATGCCGGGCTCCGGGTCGAGCAAGGAGTTGCTCGCCTGGGCGGGCATCGACGCCGACCACATCGCGTCGGCCGCCCGGCAGCTCGTCCGCGGCTGACGAGCGCCGGACCGCTCGCCACCGGGCGGCGCGCCGCGGATCCGCTTAGGGTCGGTCATGCGCGTGATGACCTGGAACCTGTGGTGGCGGTTCGGCGGCGCGTGGCGCGAGCGCGAGGCCGGCATCGTGGCGACGCTCGAACGGGTCCGGCCGGACGTCGCCGGGCTGGTGGAGGTGTGGGCCGGCGACGGCACGACGCAGGCGCACCTGCTGGCCGACCGGCTCGGCGGCATGGCTGCCGCGTTCGCGCCGACCTCGCTGCCACCGGCGCCCGACCCGCCCGAGGAGCCGTCCCAGGCCGGCATCGAGGTGGGGATCGGCCTGCTGAGCCGGTGGCCCATCGTGGCCACCGAGGTGCACGAGCTGCCCCACCCGCAGCGGGGTGGCCCGCCGCCGACCGCGCTGCTGGCCACGCTCGACCACCCGGCCGGGCCGCTGCGGGTCGTCGTGGCGTGCATCGAGTGGGAGCCCGCGTTCGCGGCCGACCAGCTGGCCCAGAGCAACGCCCTCGCGGCGCTCGCCGCCGATCCGCGGCTGGACGGGGACCTCCCGGTGCTGCTGGTCGGCGACCTCAACGCCGCGTTCGACCAGCCGGACCTGCGGCCGCTGCGCGACGTCATGGTCGACACGTGGACCGCGGGCGGCGGTGACCCGGCCGCCGTCACGCTCAGCTCCGCCGTACCCGAGGCGCCCCTGGAGGCGACGAAGCAGATCGACCGCCGCATCGACCACGTCCTGGCCCGCCCCGGCCGTCCCGGCGGGGTCGTCACCGTACGGCGGGCTTACCTGGCCGGTGACCACCCCGTCGGCGGGCGGTACCCGTCCGACCACTTCGCCGTGGTGGCCGAACTGGAGCCGTGAGACGGGCGCGCCGCCCGGCCGACGGGTGACGGGGTCGGCCCGCCGGGCCCCGGCGGTGGCCCGACGACCGGGCGGGCCGAGTCGATCACCGGCCGTGAGGGATTCTCCGTATGGGCCGCGACCCCCGGTGGCGCGTTCTACGCTCGGCACAGGGCCCCGTCGTTCCGCCGACCGGCACCCGTCCGGCGGCACCGTGAAGATGCCCTCACCAGGCAGGAAGGGTGGCCCACCGTGGCTGTCAGGACGCAAGCGCGGCCGCGCGTGGCCGACATCCGGCCGTTCACCGTGGAGATCCCGGAGGCGGACCTGGAGGCGCTGCGCGCACGCGTCGCGGCCACCCGGTGGCCCGAGAAGGAGACCGTCGCCGACCAGTCGCAGGGCGTCCCGCTCGCCACGATCCAGGCGCTCGCCCGCTACTGGGAGCAGGAGTACGACTGGCGCGCCGTCGAGGCGAGGCTGAACGCCCTGCCGCAGTTCGTCACCGAGATCGACGGGCTGGACATCCACTTCGTCCACGTCCGGTCCCGGCACGAGGACGCGCTGCCGCTCATCGTCACGCACGGGTGGCCCGGATCGGTGATCGAACAGATGAAGATCATCGGGCCGCTCACGGATCCCACGGCACACGGTGCGGACGCCTCGGACGCCTTCCACCTGGTGATCCCGTCCCTGCCCGGTTACGGCTTCTCCGGCAAGCCGTCCACGGCCGACTGGGGTCCGGACCGCATCGCCCGCGCCTGGACGGAGCTGATGACGCGCCTGGGGTACACGCGGTTCGTGGCGCAGGGCGGCGACTGGGGCGCGCTCGTCACGGAGCTGATGGGCGTGCAGGCGCCTCCCGAGCTGCTCGGCATCCACACGAACATGCCCGGCACGGTGCCGCCCGAGATCGACAACCTCGTCCAGTCCGACATCACCGGCGTGAACAATGCTCTCGGCTCGCTGCCCCCGGACCTCTCCGGCGAGGAACGGCGAGCCTGCGAGCAGCTCGACTTCTTCTGGAAGCACGCCGCCTACGCCCTCATCATGGGCACCCGCCCGCAGACGCTGACCGGGCTCACGGACTCACCGGTCGGCCTGGCGGCGTTCATGATCGACCATGACGCGGCCAGTCTGAAGCTGATCTCCGAGACCTTCGCGGGACGACCCACGGGGCTCACGAGGGACGACGTCCTCGACAACATCACGCTCTACTGGCTGACGAACACCGCGATCTCGGCGGCGCGCCTCTACGCCGCGAACGCGTACTCCTTCCTGGTCGTGAAGGGCGTCTCCGTCCCGGTCGCCGTGAGCGTCTTCCCCGACGAGCTCTACCAGGCCCCGCGCAGCTGGGCGGAGCGGGCGTACCCGAACCTCATCCACTACAACCGGCTCGACCGCGGCGGCCACTTCGCGGCCTGGGAGCAGCCGCAACTCTTCTGCGAGGAGGTCCGGGCCGGCTTCCGGTCGCTCCGCTAGGGGCGTCCCGTCAACCCGCACCGGAGCCGCGCCCCGGCCAGCGCATGGACGATCACACCGCTCACCACACCGAGGGCCGTGCCGAGCATCAGGGACACGGCCGGCACGACGTCGACCCGGGCAGCCCGCAGGGCCGAGGTGAGCTGAACCGGCTCGCCGTCTCCGCGACGACGCACTGCCTGACCGGCTGCGCCGCCGGCGAGATCCTCGGTCTGGTCATCGGCACCGCGCTGGGCTGGTCGAACCTGCCCACCATCGTGATCGCCATCGCGTTGGCGTTCGTGTTCGGGTACAGCCTGACGATCATCCCGGTGCTCCGCTCCGGCCTGGCGATCGGTGCGGCCGTCGGCATCGCGCTCGCCGCCGACACCGTCTCCATCGCCGTCATGGAGATCGTCGACAACCTGATCGTGCTGGTCATTCCGGGGGCGATGGACGCCGGCCTGACCTCGTGGCTGTTCTGGGTGTCGCTGGCCGTGGCCCTGGCGGTGGCGTTCGTGGTGGCCGTGCCGGTCAACCGGGCGATGATCCGCCGCGGCAAGGGTCACGCCGTGGCCCATCGCCACCACCACTGACCGGCGTCACCCCCGCTCGACTCGCGCCGGGCTCGACTCGCGCCGGACTCGCGCCAGCCTCGCCCGGCGCCGGTCCGGGCCGCCCCTGCCGCTGGTCAGACGGCCTGCGGCACGCGGGACTCGTGGCGGGGTGTGACCGAGAGGTGCGCGGACAGGGCGCGGAGGAAGTCCGGCGCGTCGAAGATCTCGCCGGCGGAGGCGACCCCGCTCGTCCTCGTCCGGCCGGTGAGGACGCGATGCACCGCCTCCACCGCCAGCGGCGCGCTGACGGCGTAGATGTCCTGGCCGCTCGCGACGACGCGTCGTCGCGTGTCGCCGGAGCGCACGACGACGTCGACGACGAACGTCTGCGCCGAGCGCCCGCGCTCGTCGACCGGCGCGGGTGCGTCCGCGGCGGCCAGGTCCCGGGCGGCGTCGGTGGTCATGTACGTGCGCACCTGGGGGATGGACAGGTGGCTGGGGACGGTCACGACGTCGGCCATCGTGAACTCGGCGAGGACCGTCCGGCGGCCCAGCGGAGCGGGGAAGTCCCAGTCCAGCGTCGGCAGGCCGCCCTCGCCGTCGTAGTACTCCAGCCGGCCACCGGTGTAGCGGACCCGCCGGCCGTCGCGCCGGTCCCGGGAGACGGTGCCGGAGGCGAGGGTCCCGGCCGTGGGGTGCCAGCTGCTCAACCCGTACGCGACGTGTGCCTCGTCGGCCGACGTCCAGTCGCCCATCGCCGTGGTGACCAGCAGGTCGCCGAGCCCGCCGTAGAAGGCCATCGCCGGGACCACCGCGACGCCCGCGGACCGGGCGCGGTCGGTGAAGTGCCGGAACGTGTCGATGTTGGCCTCGATCTCGGCCGCCACGTCGACGTACGGGATCCGGGCGCGCAGGGCGGCCTCGATCACGGGGGCCGCGGTCGAGGCGAACGGGCCGGCGCAGTTGACGACGGCCGCCGCGCCCCGCAACGCCTCGTCGAGCGAGGCCGGGTCGTCGACCGACGCCACCCGGTGTTCGAGCCCCGGATGCGACGCCGCCAGCGCCCGGAGCTTGCCGGCGTCGCGGCCGACGAGGAGCGGGACGAACCCGCGGTCGCGCAACTCCGTGACCACGAACCGCCCGGTGTGTCCGTACGCGCCGAACACCGCCACGACCTGACCCGATTCCATCTGACTTCCTCTCGAAAGATCGACTGAGGAGAGCCTCCCAGCGACGGCAGGACCGGACCAGTGTCGGGAACGCCATGTCCCGTACAGTTTCGGACATGGCCACTGTCGCGCTCGCCGCCACCGACGGGATGCTGCACTTCGAGCTCGCCATGGCCTGCGAGGTCTTCGTCCGGGACCCCTCCGGCCTGGCGGACCCCTGGTACGACCTCGTGGTCTGCGGCCCGGGTCCGGTCCGGGTCGGCAGGTTCGCCGTCGAGCCCGACGACGGGTTGGACCGGCTCGCGCGCGCCGACACCGTGATCGTCCCGTCCGTCGAGGACATCGACGCGGACGTGCCCGCCGACCTGCTCGACGCCGTCCGCGCGGCCCACGAGGCGGGCGCCCGGATGGTCTCGCTGTGCACCGGCGCGTTCGTGCTGGCCGCCGCCGGCGTGCTGGACGGGCTGCGCGCCACCACCCACTGGGCCCACACCGAGGCGCTGGCCGCCCGCTATCCCCGGGTGACGGTCGACCCGGACGTGCTCTACGTCGACAACGGCAACGTCCTCGCCTCGGCCGGCAAGGCCGCCGCGCTCGACCTGTGCCTGCACCTGATCCGCCGCGACCACGGCTCGACGGTCGCCAACGCCGTCGCCCGCCGACTGGTGGTGCCACCGCACCGCGCCGGTGGCCAGGCCCAGTTCGTCTCCACCCCGGTGCCCGCCCGCGACGACCATCCCCTCGCCGACCTGTTCCCCTGGGTCATGGAACGGCTCGACCGGCCGCTGACCGTGGAGCACCTGGCCCGCCAGGCGAACATGAGCTCGCGCAACCTGGCCCGCCACTTCAGGTCGGTGACCGGCACGACACCGCTGCAGTGGTTGTCGACCCAACGGATCCGCCGGGCGCAGGAACTGCTGGAGAACACCGACGACAGCATCGACGTCATCGCGCAGGCGGCCGGTATGGGGACCGCCACGACGCTGCGCCGGCACTTCAACCGCACGGTCGGCGTACCCCCCGACGCCTACCGCCGCACCTTCCGCAGCGCCTGACCCTCGCCAGATCGTGGCCGGCGGCCGGCCGACGCGTGGGAGCCGCGACCCGACCGGCCGTGTTTGACAGGTCACGTTAGCTCAACGATAGTTGAGTCAATGACGGCTGATCTTTCTCCCCTCGCCGCGCGTGCCCGGATCCACGCCGCGCTCGGCGACCCCGCGCGCCTGGCGATCGTGGACGCGCTGACCCTGGGCGACGCCTCGCCGGGAGAGATCGCGCAGACCCTCGACATGCCGACGAACCTGGTCGCCCACCACGTCAAGGTGCTCACCGAAGCCGGCCTCGTCCTGCGCCGCCGGTCCGAGGGCGACCGGCGGCGCACCTACCTCCGCCTCCGGCCGGCCGCACTGGCCACCCTCACGCCGCCGCCACCGGCCCGCGCGGGTCGGGTGGTCTTCGTCTGCACCCACAACTCCGCCCGCTCACAACTGGCCGCGGCGCTGTGGCGACGGCGTACGAGGGGCGACGCCGCCTCGGCCGGAACGAAGCCGGCCCCACGGGTCCATCCCCGCGCTCTCGCCGTGGCCCGCCGTCACGGGCTCCACCTCGAGCCGACCGGCACCGCCCACGTCGAGGACGTCGTCCACGACGACGACCTCGTCATCGCCGTCTGCGACAACGCCCACGAGGAACTGACCGGACCGGTCCGACCCCGCCTGCACTGGTCCGTGCCGGACCCGGTGCGCGTCGGCACCGACGATGCGTTCGAGGCGGCCTACGCCGACCTCGCCGAGCGCGTCGACCGCCTCGCTCCCGCCACGGTGGGAGGCGCCCGATGAGAGCCCCGGATCGTGTGGGTGCCGTGCGGGCCTCCCGGGCACGGGGAGAGGACGAGCTGATGACGGTCACACTCCGGCGGCGCCTGCTGGCCGAGTTCACCGGTACCGCGCTGCTGGTCACCGCCGTGGTCGGCTCCGGCATCATGGCCGCGACCCTCTCCCCCGGCGACGTCGGTCTGCAACTGCTGGCGAACTCCGTCGCCACCGCGTTCGCCCTCGGCGCGCTGATCCTGATCTTCGGCCCGGTCTCCGGCGCCCACCTCAACCCCGTCGTCTCCGCCGCCGACTGGCTCCTCGGCCGCCGCGCCGGCACCGGCCTGACCCTCCGCGACCTGGGCGGATACGTCGCCGCCCAGGTTCTGGGCGCGGTCGCCGGGTCGGCGCTGGCGAACCTGATGTTCGACCTCCCCGCCGTGGACCTCTCCCGCACGGACCGGTCGGCGGGGCACCTGTGGCTCGGCGAGGTCGTCGCCACCACCGGTCTGATCCTGCTGGTCTTCGCCCTCGCCCGTTCCGGCCGAGCCCTGGTCGCGCCCGCCGCCGTCGGCGCCTACATCGGGGCTGCCTACTGGTTCACCTCGTCCACGTCGTTCGCCAACCCGGCCGTCACGATCGGCCGGGCGTTCACCGACACCTTCGCCGGCATCGCCCCCGGCTCGGTGCCCGGCTTCGTCCTGGCGCAGCTCGTCGGCCTCGCCGCCGGCGCGAGCCTGCTCGCCGCGCTCTACCCCGACGCCGGCGAGGCCGCGGACCAGGTGGTCGTACCCGCCGACCGTCCCCACCACCTGGACAACCCGGAAGGCACGTCATGAGCGACAAGCCCAGCGTCCTGTTCGTCTGCGTCCACAACGCCGGCCGCTCCCAGATGGCCGCCGGCTGGCTGCGTCACCTCGCCGGCGACGCCGTCGAGGTCCGCTCCGCCGGCTCCGCACCCGGCGACCAGGTCAATCCCGCCGCCGTCGAGGCCATGCGCGAGGTCGGCATCGACATCGGCAACCAGCGGCCGAAGCTGCTGGAGTACGAGACGGCGGAATCCTCGGACGTCATCGTCACCATGGGCTGCGGTGACGCCTGCCCCGTCTTCCCCGGCAAGCGGTACGAGGACTGGAAGCTGGACGACCCCGCCGGCAAGAGCGTCGAAGCGGTACGGCCGATCCGGGACGAGATCCGCGACCGGGTGCAGCGCCTCGTCGACGACCTCCTGCCCGCCGACCGCGCTCGCTGACCCGAGGCGCCCGCCGCCCGCGCCGACTCTCCGCCGCTGTGCGTGTCAGGGATCACCTCCTGCCTCGACGTGCATCTAACTTGACGCCTGTCGAATCAGAGGGCAGGCTTGTGCCTGGTTAGATATCTGTCTAGACAGAGGTGATCTGAGTGTTCGCCCGCCTGCGCCGGCCCTCCCGGCCCACCGTCTCCTTCTCCGACCGCTGCGGCGAGGTCTGCACCAGCCAGTGCCGCGCTGACGCCCGACGCGAGCGCACCCGCACGAGCGTGCTCGCCGCCACGTCGTTCATCCGCTGATCCGTGAAACGTCGCCCGCGAGGAGAGAGATCGACCATGGACGAGCTGACTTCCGTCGACGAGCTGCCCGTACTCGTCATCGGCGCCGGGCCGGTGGGCCTCGCCGCCGCCGCCCACCTGCACGAGCGCGGACTGCCCTTCACCGTCGTGGAGGCCGGCGAGCAGGCGGGCGCGTCCGTCGGCCAGTGGGGCCACATCCGGCTGTTCTCCCCCTGGCGCTACAACGTCGACGCCGCCGCCCGCCGCCTGCTGGACGCCGCCGGCTGGCCCGCCCCGGACGACGAGCAGCTTCCCACGGGCGCCGAGCTGGTCGAGGGCTACCTTCGACCGCTCGCGGAGCTGCCCGCCCTGGCCCCGCGTGTGCGCTACGGCGCGCGGGTCACCGCGCTGGGCCGCGTCGGCGTCGACCGGGTCCGCACCGCCGGCCGCGAGCAGGCGCCGTTCGTCGCCCGGCTCGCCGGTGGCGAGGAGATCCTCGCGCGCGCCGTCATCGACGCCTCCGGCACCTGGCGGACGCCGAACGTGTTGGGCGCGAACGGCCTGCCCGCCCACGGCGAGGACCAGGCCGCCGCCTTCGTCGACCACGCCCTGCCCGACGTCCTGGGCACCGACCGCGACGCCTACGCCGGCCGGCACACCGTCGTGGTGGGTGCCGGCCACTCCGCCGCCAACACGCTGCTCGCCCTCGCCCAACTCGTCGAGCAGGCACCGGGCACCCGGGTCACCTGGGTGGTGCGCGGTAGCGCGATCGACCGGGCCCTGGGCGGCGGTGAGGCCGACGCCCTGCCGGCCCGCGGCGCCCTCGGGATGGGTCTCAAGCTGCTCGTCGACACCGGGCAGGTCACCCTGCTCACGGGATTCGCCGTCACCGCCGTACGGCCCGGGGCCGGCACCGTGGAGCTGGTCGCCGGTGACGGCCGCACCGTGACCGCCGATCGCGTCGTCTCGGCCACCGGCTTCCGCCCCGACCACACCATCGCCAGCGAACTACGCCTCGACCTGGACCCGGTGCTCGGCTGCACGCGTGCCCTGGCGCCGCTGATCGACCCGAACGAGCACTCCTGCGGAACGGTCCGACCACACGGGATCGACGAGCTGACCCAGCCGGAGCCCGGCTACTACGCGGTCGGCATGAAGAGCTACGGGCGCGCCCCGACGTTCCTCATGGCCACCGGCTACGAGCAGGTCCGCTCGATCGTTGCCGCCCTGGCCGGCGACTGGAGCGCCGCCCGCGACGTCCGGCTCGACCTTCCCGAAACCGGGGTGTGCAGCGCGACCCTCGGCGCCAGGTCCCTGTTCGACGAGGCCGCCGCCCGCTTCGGTCTGCCCGCCGAGGTGCCCGCCCAGCTCATCTCCTCCGCGCTGCGACACCTCCCCGCCGCGGGATCAGTCGCCGACGCGACCCGCGCCGCGGCGGAGGAGCTCGGCATCGATCCGGGCGTCGCTCTCCAACTGGCCGCACTTGCCGGCGACCAGTTCGACGCCCCGCCGGCCACCGCCGACGGCTCACGTTTCCGGCTGGTCACCCTGCCCACCGCCGGCGGCAACTGCTGCGGCTGAGACCAACACCCCGGGGGCACTCGCACCGACCCGGAGCAGCGCCGGGGAGAGGACCCGCGGCGCGATCGCCGGGGTCCGCCGTGACCGCATCGCACAGGCGAGTGCTCGGCGAGCGGCCAAGCACCGGAACGTCCTGGCTGGCAGCGGCGTTTCCGCAGGTGAGGGCTGGTTTTGTGGGCGCGGCAGGTTTCGAACCTGCGACCCCTCGCTTGTAAGGCGAGTGCTCTCCCACTGAGCTACGCGCCCGGAACGCCCGTGCGGCGGGCCGGTGGCTGGCAAGCTTACCTGCTGGCCGCCGGCCCGGTGGCACGGCATGCCCGGTGGGGATCAGTCGGCCAGCTCGGCGAGCGCCTTTCGCCAGGCCAGCTGGTCGCGGGCCTCCCCCGGCAGGTTCATCTCGGCGTACCGGACGACACCGCCCTTGTCGATCACGAACGTGCCGCGGTTCGCGACACCGGCGGCCTCGTTGAAGACGCCGTACGCCTGGGCGACCGCGCCGTGCGGCCAGAAGTCGGCGAGCATCGGGAACCGGTAGCCCTCGCGGTCGGCCCACACCTTGTGGCTGTAGACCGAGTCGACGCTGACCGTGAGCACCTGGACGCGGTCGTTGGCGTACTCGTCGAGGTTGTCCCGGATGTCGCTCAGCTCGCCCTGGCAGACGCCGGTGAAGGCGAGCGGGTAGAACACCAGCAGCACGTTCCGCCTGCCCCGGAAGTCCGAGAGGCGGACCTCCTGGTTGTTCTGGTCCTTCAGCACGAAGTCCGGCGCCTGCGCGCCAACCTCGATGGGCATGCGGAAACTCCTCGAAGGGGGTCGGGACGGCGCTACCGTGCCCGCCCGGCGGTGGCGTCCGCTGGGCGAGCGGACGGCTGCCGCCCACGACGGGTGCGGCGGCCGGCCTACTTCTTGCTCTTGGCCCCGCGGCGCAGGACGAGGCGGGCCGCACTCCAGTCCCGGCCGGCGTTGACCGTCGAGGTCTGCTGGAGCCCGGCGGTCGGGGCCGACTCGGCGATCTCGCTGGGCTCCACGTGCCCCTCACGCCCCGCCTTGGGCGTCAGCAGCCACACGACTCCGTTGTCGGCCAGCGGGCCGAGGGCGTCGACGAGGAGTTCGAAGAGGTCACCGTCGCCGTCGCGGTACCAGACCAGCACCGCGTCGACCACCTCGTCGGTGTCCTCGTCGACCAGCTCCCCACAGCGGTCAGTCAGGGCGTCGCGGAGGTCGTGGTCGACGTCGTCGTCGTACCCCATCTCCATGACGACCATCCCCGGTTCGATCCCGAACCGGTCCGCCAGGCTGCGTACCCCGTCGGCGGCCTGACCTGCGGTCGCGCTCACTGTCGCGTGCCTCCTCATCTCGTCCCTGCTCGCGGCGCCTGCTCGACGCCGTCAGGCAAAGTCCACACAGTTGTGGCCCCCCGCGCAAGTGGCGCACCGGGTGGAACGGAATTTACCGTGCCAGGAGCGTACGGGCACCCTGGGTAATGGCATCCTCCGAGACCAGAACCTGACGCGCGGCCGGACCTAATGGTACAAACGAGTCAACTCCGGCAACCCGCCGCGCCGCACCGACATATCCGGCATCGACCAGTGCGGCGATCACGCCCTCGCCCACCCCGCCGGACCGGCGGGTCTCGTCCACCACCAGCACCCGGCCGGTCGCCGACGCCTCCCGGATGATGTCCGCCACGGGCAGGGGCGCGAGCCAGCGCAGGTCCACCACGCGGGTGCCGACGCCCTCGTCGGCGAGCGCGGCCGCCGCCCGCAGCGACAGGCGTACGCCGTTACCAAAGGTGATGATCGTGAGGTCCTCGGCCGAGCCCACCCCGTAGACCCGGGCGCGACCGATCGGCACGTGGGCGCTCGCCCACGCCCCCGGCTCGGCGTAGGGGGCCGACCACTCGCCGTCGCCGTCGGCGTACAGGTCGCGGGTGTGGTAGAGCGCGATCGGCTCCAGGAACACGCAGACGCTGCCGTCCACGGCGGCGCTGGCCAGGCAGGTCCGCAGCATCGGCGCGGCGTCGTCCGGCCGCGCCGGCACCGCGATGACCAGGCCGGGAACGTCCCGGAGCACGGCCACCGAGTTGTCGTTGTGGAAGTGCCCGCCGAAGCCCTCCTGGTACGCGAGGCCGGCGATGCGCACCACCATGGGGTTTCGGTACGCCCCCTGCGAGAAGAACCGCATCGTGGCCGCCTCGCCGCGCACCTGGTCCTCGGCGTTGTGCAGGTACGCCAGGTACTGGATCTCCGGCACCGGGAGCATCCCGGCCAGCCCGGCTCCCAGCCCGAGCCCGAGCACCGACGTCTCGTCGAGCAGCGTGTCGAAGACCCGGGCCGGCCCGAACCGGTCCCGCAGCCCCTTCGTCACCCCGTACACGCCGCCCTTGGCGGCCACGTCCTCGCCGAACACCGCCATCTCGGGGTGGTCGAGCATCCCGTCGGTGAGCGCCGCGTTGATGCTCTGCGCCAGGGTGAGCGGGCCGGCCAGCTCCGGCGGCTTGCCGCCGAACGCCTCGGCCCGCGCCGCGGCACCGGGACCGGCCGCGCGGGCGCCCGCCTCGGCCACCGCCCGGGCGACGCGTACCGGCCGGCGGGGCGCCAGCGGCGCGACCACCTCGGCCGCGTCGGCGAGCTTCGGCTCCCCGATGACCTCCTCGGCCACCTGGCGCACCCGCCAGCCGATGTCGTCGTACCGGGCCACCAGCTCCTCACCGCTCGCCACGCCCGCCTCGACCAGCAGCCGGGCGGTGGCGGCCACCGGATCCCGCTCCAGGTCCGCGCCGATCTCGGCGGGGCTGCGGTACGCCGTCTCGGCGTCCGCGCCCGCGTGCCCCATCAGCCGGACCGTACGCAGGTGCAGCACCGCCGGGCGGCGGTGCCGGCGCACCCACTCGGCCGCCTCGCCGGCCGCCGCGTACGCCTGCGCCGGGTCGCTGCCGTCGGCGGCGAAGTAGCGGATCCCCGGCCTGGACCGCAGGGCCGTCTCCACCCAGCCCTGCGGCGAGCGGACGCTGATGCCGAGGCCGTTGTCCTCGCAGACGAACAGCACCGGGATGCGCAGGCCCGTGTGGTCGTACCAGCCGGCCGTGTTGAGCGCGGCGGTGGCGCTCGCGTGGTTGATCGAGGCGTCGCCGAACGAGCAGACCACGATCGAGTCCGGCGGCCAGGGGGCGGCCGGCAGGTCACCCTCGCCGAGCCGCACCCCACCCCCGGCCCGGCGGGTCTCCAGCCGGCGCCGCCCCTCGATGGCGAGCCCCATGCCGACGGCCCGGGGCAGGTGCGAGGCGATGGTGGAGGTGGTCGGCACGACGGCCAGGTCGGGGTGGCCGAAGACCTTGTGCCGCCCCCCGGCGATCGGCTCGCGGGACGATGCGACCACGCCGCGCAGGACGTCCCGGGCGGCCTCGGCGTACGGCCAGGGGCGCTGGACCGCCACGGCCACGTCGTCGGAGGCGCCGGCGGCTGCGGCATCGGAGGCGCCGGCGGCGACCGGGCCGGCGTCGGACGGGCCCGGCCCGTCGGGGGTCGCCTGGACCGGGGCGTCCTCGCCCGGGGTGGCCGGGGCGGCGTCGCGGTCCGGGACGGCCACCCCCTCGGCACCATCACCGTCCGGCCCGTCGGCACCATCGGCGGCCGGCCCCTCGGCACCGTCACCGGCCGGGGCGACGGCCCGATCGGCTCCTTCCGCCTGGATGGCCGGTCCGGCGGCGCCATGGCCAACCGGTCCCTCGACAGGCTCGGCGACCGGTCCGGCGGCGCGCTCGGCGACCGGTCCCCCCGCCTCGCCGGCCGGTGCGACGCCGCCACCGGGAACGAACCCGGCCGCCTGCGCCGAGCGGACGCAGTAGAACGCGCCGGAGCGGTAGTGCAGCAGGGCCGGATCGGTGGGTCGCAGGACGGCGGCCACCAGGGCGTTGCTCTCGTGGCCGGCGGAGCCGATGGTGTAGAAGCCCTCGCCGAAGCTGCGCAGCCACCGCGCCGCGAGGTCCAGCTGCCGGCTGGTGACCTGCGCGTCGAAGAGGTCGAGGGCCTGCGCGCCGGTCAGCGCCGCGCCGTCGGTGACCGGGCCGGCCGGGTCACGGCGTCGCCGCGGCGCGCCCAGGGCAGCGAGGGTCTCCCGGAACCGGTCGTCGAGATCGTGCGGGGTGGTCACGTCCGACAGCATTACCGACGCACGCCCGCAACGCCCACCCGGACACACACCGCCCGGGCGGTGCCCCTACGCCCCGCAGTCCTGCGGGTGGCCGCCGTCGGAGACCTTCCACACCAGCTCGCGCAGCACGGCCAGCTCGCCGGTCGTGAGCCGGTCGAGCAGCCGGGAGTCGGACATCACCTCGTGGACCCGCTGCCGCATCCGGCGTCCGGCCTCGGTGACCACCAGGGTCTTCTGCCGGCGGTCGGTGGGGTCGACCCGGCGCTGCACCAGGCCGGCCTGCTCCAGCTTGTCGACGAGCGCCGTCACGTTGGACCGGTCGCACCGCAACTGCTCCGCGAGGTCGCGGGCCGGCAGCGGCCGGTCCGGGTCGAGCTCGTGCAGCGCGCGGGCGACGGCCGGGGTGAGGCCCAGATCGGCGATCTCGACGTCCTGCTCGTGACGGATGGCGGAGGCGACGTGCACGAGCCGGCGTATGGCGTCACCCGCCAGCCCCGGGCGGTCGCCCGGCGGGGGTTCGACGGCCGGTGGGGCGTACGGGCTCATGCGTCGAGTCTACGTGCGGAAAGAGTGAGTTGATCACCTTCCCGGACGGACCGCCCGCGACGACCGGCCCGGACGATCGGGCGGCCTCGGCACCGACGGTCGGCCAGCCGGTGGGATCCCGGCCGGCGGGGACGCCCGGCGGGAGGCCGCGGCGGCGCCGGCGCCGGCGAGGAGCACGAGGACGGTCGCGGCGGGCGCCACCGCCAGCGGGAGGCTCAGGTGGAGCCCGCCGAGGCCCGCCACACCGAGCACGGAGGCCAGCAGCGTGCCGGTGGAGACCAGCGCGGAGAGGGCGGCCGCGGAGGCCGCCGGCACCGTGGCGGCCAGGCGCGTGACCAGCGGGCTGAACGACGCCGCGTGCGCCGCCCCGCCCACCAGCAGCAGCGCGCCGCCGGGCAGGGCGGGCCAGCGGTGCGACCAGAGCAACGCGGTCGCCGCGACCACCGCCGCGAGCACCGGGGGGCCGGCGAGCGGCAGCGCGTCCCGCAGCCGCACCGGCAGGCGCGGCACGACCAGGCCGCAGAGGGCGAACCCGACCGCGTACGGCAGGAAGGCCAGCCCGGCGGCCAGCGCGCTGAACCCGAGGCCGTCCTGGAGCCGCAGCGTGAGGGTGAACAGGAAGCCGGCGTAGCACCCCATCACGACGCAGGCCGTCAGCAGCCCGGTGGGCACCCCCGGGCGGGCGAGCACCGTCACGTCGAGCAGGGGTGCGCCGCCCCGCCGGGCCAGCCGCCCCTCGTACCGCAGGAAGAGGGCGAGCCCGGCGGCGCCCGCGGCGGCCGGCGCCACCCGCCACCCGAGCGGCCAGGCCAGGTCGCGGCCGAGCACCAGCGGCAGCACGAGGGCCAGCATCGCCGCCGACAGCAACACCACGCCGGCCAGGTCGAGCCGCTCCCGCTCCCGGGCGGCCGGCGCGCCGCCGCCCAGCACCCGCCGGCCGACCGGCAGCAGCACCAGCCCGACCGGCACGTTGACGAGGAACGCCGTACGCCACGTGAGCCCGGCGAGGTCGAGGGTCACGAGCAGGCCGCCGGCCACCTGCCCGGCGGCCACGCCGAGGGCCAGCACCATGGCGTACGCGCCGAGCGCGCGGGCCCGGGCCGCGCCGGTGAGCCGCGACTGGATGAGGGAGAGCACCTGCGGCACCATGAGCGCGCCGGCCGCGCCCTGCGCGATCCGGGCCAGCACCAGGGCGTACGGGCCGGGGGCGAGGCCGCACGCCAGCGACGCGGCCGTGAATCCGGCGAGGCCGACGAGGAAGACCCGCCCGTAGCCGTGGCGGGCGCCCAGCCGCGCGCCGGTCACCACGAGCACGGCGAAGGAGAGCGTGTAGGCGGCGAGCACGAGCTGGGCCAGCGCTGGAGGCCCGGCCAGGTCGGCCCGGACGGCCGGGGCGGCCACCGCCGCGATCGACGTGTCCATGGAGGCCATCGCCTGGCCGGCCAGTACGACGGCGAGCAGCGCCGCCCGCCGGTTCGGTTCGCTCATGGCCGCCACCCTGCCGCCGCGCCGCCGCTCCGGTCTTGACGATCCTTGCGGCCGGCCCGGCGGCGCGTCGCCGCCTACGCTGGCGGTCATGCGGACGGCCGTCATCCTCGCCCGCCACCCGGACTTCCGGGTCCAGGCGGTCAGCTGCCGCGACGACCACACCGGCTGGTCGGCACCCGAGCCGAGCCGGACGTACGAGATGGTGCTCCCCCGGCGCGGCGGCTTCCGCCGGCTCGGTCGCGGTGGCGCGGAGTTCGTCGACCCGACGCTCGGCTACCTGGCGGTGCCCGGTGAGGAGCAGCGGTTCGCCCACCCCGCCGGCGGTGACGAGTGCACCTCCGTACACCTGTCGGCCCGGCTGTGGCGGGACCTGTTCGCGCAGCGGCCGGCGCCGGCCGTCGTGCACCTGGACGCCCGGATCGACCTGGCGCACCGGCTGCTGCTGGCCGCGGCCGCCCGCCCCGACCCGGACTTCGCCGCCGCCGAGCGGCTGGTCCGCCTGGTCGGGGTGGCCGCCGCCCCGGCGCCGGGCGCGCCGGATCGCGATCGCCGGCTGGTCGAGGCGGCCCGCGCGGCGCTGCACGACGGCGGCCCGGAGGCGGGCGGCCTGCTACCGCTGGCCCGCGCGCTGGGCGTGTCGCCGTACCGGTTGAGCCGGTCGTTCCAGGCCCTGCTCGGGGTGCCGCTGACCCGCTACCGCAACCGGCTGCGCGTGGGCCGGGCGCTGGACCTGCTGGCGGCGGGAGCGGGCCCGGCCGCCGTGGCGGCGGAGCTGGGTTTCGCCGACCAGGCGCACCTGACCCGGACGGTCCGCGCCCACGTCGGGCACACCCCGGGCGAACTGCGCCGCCTGCTGCGGCCCGCCTGACGGCCCCGGCGTCCTTGTCGGACAGAAGTCGACGGCAGGGAGCCCGTCGGCCACCTTCCGGTCACCCGTGGTCGCGACGCTTCCCCGGTCGGCACAACCGGACTCTGGGGAGGATTTCGTGTCACTGTCCCGACGGACCATCCTGCTGACCGGCGCGGCGGCGGGCGCCGCCGGCGCCCTCACCACCCTGCCCGGCGTGGCCGCCGCGACCACCACCGGCCGCCGGCTGGCCTACCCGTTCACCCTCGGGGTGGCCTCCGGCGACCCCGACCACGACGGGTTCGTGCTCTGGACCCGGCTGGCCCCGCAACCGCTGGCCGAGGACGGCCTCGGCGGGATGCCCACCCGGCCCGTCGCCGTGGAGTGGGAACTGGCCGCCGACGAGCGGTTCCGGCACGTCGTACGGCGCGGGGTGGCGGTGGCCCGGCCGGAGTCGGCGCACAGCGTCCACGTCGAGCTGGACGGGCTGCTGCCCGGCCGGGAGTACTTCTACCGGTTCCGGGCCGAGCGGCACGTCTCGCCGGTCGGTCGCACCCGCACCGCCCCGGCGCCGTGGACGATGCCGGCCGCGCTCGCCATGGGCTTCGTGTCCTGCTCGCAGTACGAGCACGGCTACTTCACCGCGTACCGGCGGCTCGCCGAGACCGAGCCGGAGCTGATCCTGCACCTCGGCGACTACCAGTACGAGTACGTCAAGGGCGCGTACGTCGCGCCGGGCGGCAACCCGCGCGACCACGAGGGCCCGGAGACCCGGACGCTGGCGAACTACCGGCAGCGGCACGCCCAGTACAAGACCGACGCCGACCTCCAGGCCGCCCACGCGGTCGCGCCGTGGGTGGTGGTGTTCGACGACCACGAGGTCGAGAACAACTGGGCCGGTGAGACGCCGGAGGCGCCGGACCCGGACTTCCCGGCCCGGCGGGCCGCGGCGTTCCAGGCGTACTACGAGAACATGCCGCTGCGCCGCACCTCCATCCCGCGCGGCGTCGACATGCAGCTCTACCGGCGGGTGCGGTGGGGCCGGCTGGCCACGTTCCACATGCTCGACACCCGGCAGTACCGCGACGACCAGGCCTGCGGCGACGGCTACAAGGACTGCGCGGCGGCGTACGACCCGAACCGGTCGATTACCGGCGCCGCGCAGGAGGCCTGGCTGCTGGACGGCTTCCGCCGCTCCGACGCCCGCTGGGACATCCTCGGGCAGCAGGTCTTCTTCGCGCAGCGGGACAACAACTCCGGCCCGCTCACCGTGACGAGCATGGACGCCTGGGACGGCTACGTCGCCTCCCGCGACCGGATCACCCGCGGCTGGCTGGCCGCCGGGGTCCGCAACCCGGTGGTGCTCACCGGTGACGTGCACGCCCACTGGGCCAGCGACCTCAAGCTGGACTACGCCGACCCGACGTCCCGGACCGTCGGCACCGAGCTGGTGTGCTCCTCGATCACCTCGGGCGGGGACGGCGCGGACTCGCCGTCCGGGTCGCACCCGTGGCTGGCGTTCAACCCGCACCTGCGGTTCCAGAACAACCTGCGCGGCTACGTGCGCACGACCATCACGCCGAAGCAGCTGGCGGCCGACTTCGACGTGCTGCCGTACGTGAGCCGGCCGGGCGCGCCGGCGCACACGCGGGCCACGTTCGTGATCGAGGACCGGGTGCCCGGCCTGCACCTGACCGCCGACAACCCGCTGCCCTCGGCCGCCCGGACCACCGCACCGCAGGTCGCGGCTGACGAGGGCCGCCGCACGGTGGAACAGGAGACCGTGCGTCCCTGACGCGGGACACCGCTCGCCCACGACGACGTGGCCGGCCGGCCCGGGCCGGCCACGTCGCGGGACGGGTCTCAGCCGGCGAGGAAGGAGAAGCGGACCTGGCGGGTGGGGTTGTCGCCGTTGGTGTCGACCAGGCAGAGCGACTGCCAGGTGCCGAGGGCGAGCCGGCCGTCGAGCACCGGCAGCGTGGCGTACGGCGGGAGGAGGGCGGGCAGCACGTGGTCCCGGCCGTGCCCGCGCGACCCGTGCCGGTGCCGCCAGCGGTCGTCGGCGGGCAGCAGCGCGTCCAGCGCGGTGAGCAGGTCGTCGTCGGAGCCGGAGCCGGTCTCGATGATCGCCAGGCCGGCGGTGGCGTGGGGCACGAAGACGTGCAGCAGCCCGTCCCCCTGGCCGGACACGAAGCTCTGCGCCTCGGCCGTGATGTCGCGCACGGCGGGACGGGAGCCGGTCTGGACGGTGATCACGTCACTACGCATACGGCGCATTCTGCCGCAGCGGCCCGCCGCGCCCGGCGCTACCGTCGTCCGGGGGCGGTCGTCGCACAAAGTTACCGGCGGGTACCTGTGTTGAGCGTCGCGTCCGGGGCACCTAGGCGTGACGCCGGGTGCCACCAGGGGGCAGGATGGCGCTAGAGACCTATCCCACACACAACCGAGGGACCGCCTGTGGCTACGGAACGCAAGCGCCCGGTGATCACCGCCGGCCTGCCGAGCCAGCTTCCGGACATCGACCCAGAAGAGACCAGCGAATGGGTCGAGTCGCTCGACGGGGTCATCGACGAGCGCGGAACCAAGCGCGCCCGCTACGTCATGCTGCGCCTGCTGGAGCGGGCCCGGGAGCGCCAGGTCGGGGTGCCGTCCCTGACCACCACCGACTACATCAACACCATCCCGCCGGAGCGCGAGCCGTGGTTCCCGGGTGACGAGCACGTGGAGCGGCGGATCCGGGCCTACATCCGGTGGAACGCCGCCATGCTCGTGCACCGGGCGCAGCGCCCCGAGATCGGCGTCGGCGGGCACATCTCCACGTTCGCCAGCTCGGCGTCGCTCTACGAGGTGGGTTTCAACCACTTCTTCCGTGGCAAGAACCACCCCGGTGGCGGGGACCACATCTTCTACCAGGGCCACGCGTCCCCCGGCATGTACGCCCGCGCGTTCCTCGAGGGGCGGCTCACCGAGGACCAGCTCGACGGGTTCCGGCAGGAGCTGTCGCACCCCGGTGGCGGGCTGCCGTCGTACCCGCACCCGCGCCTCATGCCGGACTTCTGGGAGTTCCCGACCGTCTCCATGGGGCTCGGTGGCCTGAACGCGATCTACCAGGCCCGGTTCAACCGCTACCTGCACCACCGCGGCATCAAGGACACGTCCGACCAGCACGTCTGGGCGTTCCTCGGCGACGGTGAGATGGACGAGCCGGAGACCCTCGGCGCGATCGGCGTGGCCGCCCGCGAGGAGCTGGACAACCTCACCTTCGTGATCAACTGCAACCTCCAGCGGTTGGACGGCCCGGTCCGCGGCAACGGCAAGGTGATCCAGGAGCTGGAGGCGTTCTTCCGGGGCGCCGGCTGGAACGTCATCAAGGTGGTCTGGGGCCGCGAGTGGGATCCGCTGCTCGCCGCGGACACCGACGGCGCGCTGGTGAACCTCATGAACACCACGCCCGACGGCGACTACCAGACCTACAAGGCGGAGTCCGGCGCGTACGTCCGGGAGCACTTCTTC
The DNA here is from genome assembly GCF_036184225.1 of Micromonospora globbae. NCBI lineage: Bacteria > Bacillati > Actinomycetota > Actinomycetes > Micromonosporales > Micromonosporaceae > Micromonospora > Micromonospora globbae. Next base: position 242,328 of record NZ_CP108084.1, on the reverse strand, counting down.
GGCCGCGACCCGCGGACCCGCAAGATGGTCGAGCACCTCAGCGACGACGAGATCTGGAACCTCAAGCGGGGCGGCCACGACTACCGGAAGCTCTACGCGGCCTACAAGGCGGCGCTGGAGCACACCGGCCAGCCGACCGTGATCCTCGCCAAGACGATCAAGGGCTGGACGCTCGGGTCGCACTTCGAGGCCCGCAACGCCACCCACCAGATGAAGAAGCTGACGCTGGAGGACCTGAAGACCTTCCGCGACCGGCTCTTCCTCGACATCCCGGACTCGGCGCTGGAGGAGAACCCGTACCTGCCGCCGTACTACCACCCGGGCGAGAAGTCCGACGAGATCCAGTACCTCAAGGAGCGGCGGGCGCAGCTCGGCGGCTACCTGCCGACGCGGCGCACGAGCGCCAAGAAGCTGACCATCCCCGGCCCGGAGCGCTTCGCCGACGTCAAGCGCGGCTCGGGCAAGCAGAAGGTCGCCACGACCATGGCCTTCGTCCGTCTGCTCAAGGACCTGATGAAGGACAAGGAGTTCGGCAAGCGCTGGGTGCCGATCATCCCGGACGAGGCCCGCACCTTCGGCATGGACTCGCTCTTCCCGACGGCGAAGATCTACTCGCCGCACGGCCAGCGGTACACGTCGGTGGACCGGGAGCTGTTCCTGTCGTACAAGGAGGCGACCGTCGGTCAGATCCTCCACGAGGGCATCAACGAGGCCGGCTCGGTCGCCTCGTTCACCGCGGCGGGTTCGTCGTACGCCACGCACGACGAGCCGATGATCCCGATGTACATCTTCTACTCGATGTTCGGGTTCCAGCGCACCGCCGACGGGCTCTGGGCGGCCGCCGACCAGATGGCCCGGGGCTTCCTGCTCGGCGCCACGGCCGGGCGGACCACGCTCAACGGTGAGGGTCTTCAGCACGAGGACGGCCACTCGCACCTGATCGCCGCCACGAACCCGGCGGTGGTCGCGTACGACCCGGCGTTCGCGTTCGAGATCGCGCACATCGTCGAGGACGGCCTGCACCGGATGTACGGCGAGGGCCAGGAGAACGTCTTCTACTACCTGACGGTCTACAACGAGCCGATCGTGCAGCCCGCCGAGCCGGCCGGGGTGGACGTGGAGGGCCTGCTCAAGGGCATCTACCGCTACGCGCCGGCGCCGTCGGTAAGCGGGGACGCGCCCAGGGCCAACCTGCTGGCCTCCGGCACCGGGATGCAGTGGGCGCTGCGGGCGCAGCAGCTCCTCGCCCAGGACTGGGGGGTCGCCGCCGACGTCTGGTCGGTGACCTCGTGGACCGAGCTGCGCCGCGACGCGGTGCAGTGCGAGGAGTACAACCTGCTCAACCCGGGCACCGAGCAGCGGGTGCCGTACGTGACGCGGAAGCTCGCCGACGCCGACGGGCCGAAGATCGCGGTCAGCGACTTCATGCGCGCGGTACCGGACCTGATCTCCCGCTGGGTACCGGGGGACTTCACCTCGCTCGGCACCGACGGGTTCGGCCTGTCGGACACCCGGCACGCGCTGCGCCGGCACTTCCACGTCGACGCCGAGTCGGTGGTGGTGGCCACGCTGCGGCAGCTCGCGCTCCGCGGCGCGGTGCCGGCCAACGTGCCGGCCGAGGCGGCCAAGAAGTACGCGATCGACGACGTCAACGCGGCCCCGGTCGGCGAGACCGGCGGCGACAGCTGACCCGTTCGGCGTGAGAGGGGCCCGGCGCCGGTGGCGCCGGGCCCCTTCGTCGTCTCGCGGGGTCACCCGGGTCCCGGGGGCGCGCTCACGCGACGGTCAGCGTGGACGCGGCGCGCGCGGACGCGCGCCGGCGACCTGTGCCGGAGTCGACGATGGTCCGGCGTCCCTGGCGGGGACGCCGGACCATCACCATCGCGGGCGACGCCGGGGACGGGCCCGGTCAGCCGACGGCGGCCAGGTCGGTGAGCCGGGCCAACGACTCCTCCAGGTCGGCGCCGACCCGGCGCAGACCGAGCCGGAGCAGGGCGGCCTTGACCGGACCGGCCGGCCAGCGTACGACGATCAGCCGCACGATCGTGCCACCCTCCTCCTCGTCGGGAGTGAGTTGGACGTAGATCTCGGTGCGCGCCTCCGCCCGGGCGCCGGCGCCCTTGGCGCGCTCGCGCCACCCGATGAGGGTCGGCTCCTGATAGGCGATCACCTCGGCCTCGTGCGCCGCGCCACGCCCGGCCTGGACCAGCTGCCGCCGCCCGAAGCCCTCTCCCGAGAGCACCTCGGCCGCGCGGACCCCCGCCAGCCAGGCCGGCAGCTGCTCGGCCCGCTGCACGACGTCCCAGACCGCTTCCACCGGCGCCGCCACGTGCGCACTGCGTTCCACGAGGATCATTTCCGTCTTCCTCCAGTGAGGACATCCGCGATATTCCGCACTCTATGCGCAAGATTGGACGTACCTGGACGGGTTTGGAAAAAGACACGCCGAAAACCATTGCGCAGGCAGCCATGACGGCCTATGGCGCAATCGCCGGCCGCACCCTAGAGTCCCGAGCACGTTTCACGTTGTTCGGGAGGGCGCCATGCCGACCGCACCGCCGCCGCAGTTCCCCGCCGGCTTCCGCTGGGGCGTCTCGACCTCCGCGTACCAGATCGAGGGGGCGGTCGCCGAGGACGGCCGGGGAACGTCCATCTGGGACACCTTCGCCCACTCCCCCGGCCGCGTCGCCGACGGCAGCACCGGCGACGTGGCCTGCGACCACTACCACCGCCACCGTGAGGACGTCGCGCTGCTGGCCGGGCTGGGCGTGACGGCGTACCGCTTCTCCGTCGCCTGGCCGAGGATCCAGCCGGCCGGGACCGGGCCGGCCAACCCCGCCGGGCTCGACTTCTACGACCGGCTCGTGGACGACCTGCTCGCCGCCGGCGTCGACCCGGTGGCCACCCTCTACCACTGGGACCTGCCGCAGCCGCTGGAGGACGCCGGGGGCTGGCTGGCGCGCGACACCGCGGAGCGCTTCGCGGCGTACGCCGACCTGGTCGCCGCCCGGCTCGGCGACCGCGTGAAGCTGTGGATCACGCTGAACGAACCGTTCGTCCACATGAGCCTCGGCTACGGGACGGGCGAGCACGCGCCCGGCCGGACGCTGCTCTTCGACGCGTTCCCGGTGGCCCACCACCAACTCCTCGGGCACGGCCTGGCGGTCGCCGCGCTGCGGGCCCGCACCGCCGGCCCGGTCGCCATCGCCAACAACTACTCGCCGGTGCGGGTGCTCGGCGACACCGACGCGGACCGGGCGGCCGGCGCCGCGTACGAGGCGCTGCACAACCGGCTCTTCACCGATCCGCTGCTCGGACGCGGCTACCCGGACGGCACGCTCGCCGACCCGTCCGTGGTCCGCGACGGCGACCTCGCGACCATCGCCGCCCCGATCGACGTGCTCGGGGTCAACTACTACAACCCCACGGGCGTACGCGCGCCCGCGGAGGGCTCGCCGCTGCCGTTCGAACTGGCGCCGGTCGAGGGGTACCCGCGGACCGCGTTCGACTGGCCGGTGGCCCCGGACGGGTTGCGCGAGCTGCTCGGCTGGCTGCGCGGCACGTACGGCGACGCGCTGCCGCCCGTCGAGATCACCGAGAGCGGCTGCGCGTACGACGACCGGCCCGGACCGGACGGGCGGGTGCACGACCCGGAACGGATCGCGTACCTGGACGGGCACCTGCGCGCGGTCCGGGCGGCGCTCGACGACGGCGTCGACGTGCGCGGCTACTTCGTCTGGTCCCTGCTGGACAACTGGGAGTGGGCCGAGGGCTTCACGAAGCGCTTCGGCCTGGTGCACGTCGACTACGCCACGCAGGCGCGTACCCCGAAGTCCTCGTACGCCTGGCTGCGCGACACGATCGCGGCCACGCGCGGGGAGCCGGCGCGGTGACCACCGTCGACCCGGCGTCGGCCGCGCCGCCGGCGGCGCTCGCCGAGCCGACTGCGCCGGTCCGGCGCGGCTGGATCGCGTTGGTCTTCGCGGCGAACCTCGGGGTGTGGATGGCCTTCTTCACCCCCATCCAGGTGCTGCTGCCGCAGCAGATCGAGGGCATCGCTCCGGGCGACAAGGAGGAGATGCTGGCCGTGGTCACCGGGCTCGGCGCGCTCGCCGCGGTGGTCGCCAACCCGCTCGCGGGCGCGCTGTCCGACCGGACCTGCCTGCGGCTGGCCGGCCGCGAACTCGGCCGCCGGCACGTCTGGACCGCGGGCGGGGCGGTGCTCGGCGCGGCGGCCCTCGCGCTGCTCGCCCAGCAGCGCACCGTGCTCGGCGTGACGCTCGCCTGGGTCGCGGCGCAGGTCTGCTTCAACGCGATGCTGGCCAGCCTCACGGCGGCGATCCCCGACCGGGTGCCGGTGGCCCAGCGCGGCGGCGTCTCCGGCTGGGTGGGCATCCCGCAGGCGCTCGGGCTGGTGGCCGGCGCGGTGCTGGTCACCGCCGTGGTGACCGGCAACGCCGCCGGCTACCGGGCGGTCGCGCTCGCCGTGCTCGTGCTGGCGCTGCCGTTCGCCCTGCTCACCCCGGACGATCCGCTGCCGCGGGCGCACCGGTCGGCGCTGCGGCCGCGCGCCCTGCTCGCGTCGATGTGGGTGAGCCCCCGCCGGCACCCGGACTTCGCGTGGGCGTGGTTCACCCGGTTCCTCGTGCAGACGGGCAACGCCCTGGGCACCCTCTACCTGCTCTACTTCCTCACCGACGGTGTGCGGGTGGCTGACCCGGAGGGCGCCCTGCTGGTACTGATCCTGCTCTACACGCTCGGCATGATGCTCACGGCGGTCGTCGCCGGCCGCATCTCCGACCGTTCCGGCCGCCGGAAGGTCTTCGTGGTCGTCTCCGGGCTCGTGATGGCGGTGGCGGCCACGCTGCTCGCCGTCGCCCCGGTCTGGCCGATGGCCGTGGTCGCCGCCGTGCTGCTCGGCGCCGGCTACGGGGTCTACCTCTCCGTCGACGCGGCCCTCATCACCCAGGTGCTGCCGCGCGCCACCGACCGGGCCAAGGATCTCGGCGTGATCAACATCGCGAACTCGGCGCCCCAGGTGCTCGGCCCGGCACTCTCCGCGCCCATCGTGGTCCACCTGGGCGGTTACCCGACCCTCTACGCGGTGACCGCCGCCGTCACCCTGCTCGGCAGCGCGCTGGTCGTGAAGATCCGCTCGGTCCCCTGACCGGCCCCCTGGCCGAATACGCTGGCGCCGCGCCGTAGGCTGGAGGCGTGACGGTACGTGTACGCTTCGCCCCCTCTCCGACCGGTATGTTCCACGTCGGCGGCGCCCGCTCGGCCCTGCAGAACTGGATCTTCGCCAAGCAGCAGGGCGGGGTGTTCGTGCTCCGCATCGAGGACACCGACGCGGCCCGCAACAAGCCCGAGTGGACCGAGGGCATCCTCTCCGCGCTGGAGTGGATCGGCATCGCCCGGGGCAGCTACGAGGGCCCGTACTTCCAGTCGTCGTACGCGGGCGAGCACCGCGCCGCCGCGCAGCGGCTCTACGAGTCGGGCCGGGCGTACTACTGCGACTGCACGCGGGAGGACGTGCAGGCCCGCACCGGATCCCAGTACGCCGGCTACGACGGCTACTGCCGCGACCGGGGTCTCGGCCCGGGCGAGGGCCGGGCGCTGCGCTTCCGTACGCCGGACGAGGGCGAGACCGTGGTGGTCGACCTCATCCGGGGCGAGCCGACCTTCGAGAACAAGCTGATCGAGGACTTCGTCATCGCCCGCGGCGACGGCTCCCCGGTGTTCCTGCTGGCCAACGTGGTCGACGACATGACCATGGGGATCACCCACGTGATCCGGGCCGAGGAGCACCTGCCGAACACGCCGAAGCAGCAGCTGCTCTGGGACGCCCTGGGCGTCAAGCCGCCCGTCTGGGCCCACGTGCCGGTGGTCGTCAACGAGAAGCGGCAGAAGCTCTCCAAGCGGCGGGACAAGGTCGCCCTCGAGGCGTACCGGGACGAGGGCTACCTCGCCGACGCCATGCGCAACTACCTGATGCTGCTCGGGTGGGCACCCTCCGGCGACCGGGAGATCGTCCCGTGGTCGGTCATCGAGGAGGAGTACCGGCTCGAGGACGTCAACCCTTCGCCGGCGTTCTTCGACGAGAAGAAGCTGCGGGCCTTCAACGGGGAGTACATCCGGGCGCTGCCGGTCGAGGAGTTCATCGCCGCGTGCGAGCCGTGGCTGACCGGCACCGACACGATCGCCCCGCCGCCGTGGCAGCCGGAGGAGTTCGACCCGGCCGCGTTCGCCGCGGTGGCGCCGCTGGCCCAGACCCGCATCGCGGTGCTCAGCGAGATCGTGCCGAACGTCGACTTCCTGTTCCTGGCCGACCCGCTCATCGACGAGGCGGCCTGGACAAAGGCCATGAAGGAGGGCTCGGCGGAGCTGCTGGACGCCGCCATCGCCGCCTTCGACGCCCTGGAGTCGTGGGACGCCGAGTCGCTGAAGTCGACGCTGGAGGCGGTCGGCGCCGAGCGCGGGCTCAAGCTCGGCAAGGCGCAGGCGCCGGTCCGGGTCGCGGTCACCGGCCGGACGGTGGGCCTGCCGCTGTTCGAGTCGTTGCAGGTGCTCGGCCGGGAGCGCACGCTCACCCGGCTGCGCGCCGCCCGCGTCCGCCTCGTCTGACGGCTCGCCCGCCCGGGCCGGGCGCTCCGGCGGGTGCCGGTCCACGGATCGGGCCTGCCTACGCCGCCGGCCCGGTCGTGCGCGCTCAGCGGCGGGCGGCGCGGCGGCGGAGCAGGAGCCCGGCCGCCAGGGCGGCGAGCAGCACCAGGGCGCCGAGCGCCCACAGCCAGCCGCTGACCTCGTCGCGTTCGTCCGCGGTGGGCACCACCGCGCCGCTCGGGCTGGCGGCGTCCGGGCCGGCCGTGGCCGGTGGCGGCGTGCTCGTGGGCGTGGCGGCCGGGGACGACGGCGTCGGCGCCGCGCCGGTGGTCGCCGACGCCGACGGGTCGGCCGGCGTGCCGGTGGTGAGGGTGAAGCGGACCTCGCCGGTCACCGGGTGCCCGTCGCCGGAGGCCACCCGGTAGCCGACGGTGTAGAGCCCGGCCTTCCCCGGCTTGAACGGCACGCTCACCCGGCTGCCGGAGAAGCGCGGCTCCCCGCCCGCGGCGGCCACATTGTCCGGACCGGTCACGGTGACGGTGGTCGTGGCGGGGTCCAGCCGGGACAGGAACCGCAGTTCGATCCGGACCGGGGCGGTGGCGATCCGCGCCCCGTCGCGGGGATCACTGCCGGTCAACGAGTTGTGGGCGGCCGCCGGCGACGCCGGCAGCGCCAACGACGCACCGAGCGCCACGCCGGACACGGCTAGCACGAGGCGCGCCACACGTGCGACCCTGCACCCCATGAACCCCTCCGCAAAGGTACGATCCGCCCGCTGATCAACGGCTGCTCAATTGGTCGCGCCGAGATCGCAGATAGTTCCAATTACTGTTCCACGAGCTGCAACCGCGAGACGTTCCACGGAGTCTTTCAGTGGACGCCCGGCGCACCGGCCGGGTCGTCGTCGCTGGTAGGGGCACGGGGCACGGGCACGACAGAGCCATCCATCGAACGGGGCGAGGAGGCGGCGATGGTCCGACGGGTGAGACGACTGGTCGCCGTACTGGCCGCCACGGTGGCGGGGGCGCTGTCCCTCGGCCTCGCCGGCCCGGGGCACGCCGCGCCGAAACCGCCTCCGCCGCCGGCCGGCGTGGACATCACCGGGGCCGGGCTGTCGGAGCCGCTGCGACTGCGCGCGGACACGCAGCCGCAGCACGTGAACGCCGTGATCGACCAGGTCAGCTTCCTCGGCCGCACCGGCGCGGCCAGCGGGCCGAAGCCCGCCGACCTGGGTCCGAAGTACACGATCGTCGTGCTGGCCGGCGAGACGCCGAAGCAGACGTACGACCTGTACCCGAAGGCCGTCGGCGGCCCGCGCATCTTCCGGCCCGCCAAGCAGCCGGACTCCCGCAAGACGAAGGCCGGCTGGTTCCTCGGCCGGCTGTCGATGTCCGAGACGCTGCGCACCGCCGGCGTGCCGCTGGAGCGCGAGTACGACGCCGTGGGCGGCGGCATCGGCGGCGGCGAGCGGGTCATCCCGGAGGACTCGCTGAACCCGGCCCGGGACATCGACGAGGCGCTGGGCGAGCTTCAGCGGCTGCTGCTGCTCAACGTGGCCGTGGTGCTCGTCATCACGTCGGGGCTGGCCGGGATCGCGCTGCTCGTCCGCCGCCGCACCCGCTGACCGTCGGTCGCCGGCGGCACACCCACCCGCCGCCGGCCGCGGTGATCCACTGACCGTCAGCGGCCGGGCGTCAGCACCACCGGCCCGGTGGGCGTTCGCGGCGGCCGCCACGGTGCGGAGGCCGGACCGCGCCGTGCCGGTGCGCACCGGCCCAGCCCGGCAGGTCGCTGCGGCAGGCCGAGCCGGACCGGACCGGTTCCGCGTCGACCGGCAGGGCCGGCTCCCCGGCGCGCTGGCGCGGCACCGGGGCGTCCTCGTCGACCCGCTCCCCCGGCCAACCCCCGGCCGGGTCCGGCGGGAACGACGGCAGCCCGCCCACCGGGCGACGGTGCTTCGCGGCCGCCTGCTGGTCGTTGTGGCCCGGCCGGCAGGGCTCCCCCTGGGCGCAGCCGTGTTCGGCCTCCCCCTGCGCCATCCCGGTCTCCTCACACTCGCCATCACCCGTCGGCTCCCGCCGACGTGCCCTGCCACCGTACTGGCCGGCTCCGACGGCCCGCGCAGGCGTACCCGGGTCGGGCACGCGGCGGGACGGCTCCGGCGCGTACCTCCTTCGGTGGAGCCCACCGCGCGGAGCCTCCGCCCGTGGGCGGAGGGTGACCGGCCGCCGGTGTGGTGAGATCGGGCCATGCGACTGCCCCCGTGGCTCCGTTCCGGCACCCGGGGCCGGGACCTCGCCCTCGCCGGCGCGTCGCTCGTCGGCGGGCTGGTCCTGTTCGGTCTCGGCGTCCAACCGCAGTTGTCCTGGCGCCCGGACCTGCCGGAGGCGCTGTTCCTGCCGCCGCTGCTCGCCGCGAGCGTGGCCGTGGGTCTGCGGCGGTTGGCCAGCCGCGCCAGCCTCACCGTCGGCACCGTCGCGGTCGTGGCCGACCTGCTGCTCGGCGCCTCGCTCGGCACCGTGCTGGTCTACACCCAGGTCCTGTACGACGCGTGCGTCTACGGTTCGCCCCGCACCTGGCGGCGCCTGCTGGCGGTCACCGTGACGTTGAGCGCGGTGGCCATCCTGGTCGGCGTGTTCGTCGTCGGAAGCTGGCGCGGAGTGGGGATGGGCGCTCCGGTGGTGCTGGCCGGGGTGATGCCGGTGCTCACCGGGATCAGCGTGCGGCAGTACCGCGACCAGGCGGCGGCCGAGCGGGCCCGCGCCGAGCAGACGGCACGCCTCGCGGAGCTGGACCGGCGGCAGGCGGTCGGCGCGGAACGCGCCCGCATGGCCCGGGAGCTGCACGACGTGATCGCCAACCACCTCAGCGCCGTGGCCATCCACGCCACCGCCGCCCTGTCCGTCCCCGGGCTGGAACGGGCGCAGGTCGAGGCGGCGCTGCGGGTCATCCGCGAGAACAGCGTGCAGGGCCTGGCCGAGATGCGGCAGATGATCGGCGTGCTGCGCGCGCCGGCCGAGCCGGCCGGGTCCGGGGGTGACGATCCCGACGGCGCCGTGCCGGCCCGGCTCGCCGAACTGGACCGACTGGTGCAGCGGGCGCGGGCCGCCGGGCTCGCCGTCCGGGTCAGCACCGACGGGGAGCCGGACGGGCTGCCCGTGGGCGTCGACCTCGCCGCCTACCGGATCGTGCAGGAGTCACTGACGAACGCCCTCAAGCACGGCGGCGGCGAGGCCGACGTGGACATCGCGTACCGGCCGGCGGAGGTGGTCGTCACCGTCGAGAACCCGCTCTGCGCGGGCCGGGCTCCGCTGCCCGGCGCGGGCGCCGGCCTGATCGGCATGCGGGAACGCGCGGTGCTCCTCGACGGCCGGTTCACCGCCGGCCCGCAGGACGGTCGTTGGCGCGTCCGGGCCGCCCTGCCGACCGCCCGGCAGCCGTCGTGAGCGCCCCGCCGGTCTCCCCGCCGGACGGGGACGCGACGACCGCCGGCGCCGGCACCATCCGGGTGGTGCTGGCCGACGACCAGCCGGCCGTCCGCGCCGGGCTGGGACTGATCCTCGACGCCGCGCCGGACGTCGAGGTGGTCGGCGAGGCCGGCGACGGCGACGAGGCGGTACGCCTCTGCCGCGAGCTGTGCCCGGACGTCGCCGTGCTCGACGTGCGGATGCCCCGCCGGGACGGGGTCGCGGCCACCCGGGAGATCGTCGCCGAGGGCCTCGCCGACGTGCTGGTGCTCACCACCTTCGACCTGGACGAGTACGTGTTCGGGGCGCTGCGCGCGGGCGCCGCCGGCTTCCTGCTCAAGGACACCGACGCGGACGGTCTGCTCGCCGCGGTGCGGGCGGTGGCCCGGGGCGAGGGGATGATCGCCCCCGCGGTGACCCGCCGGCTCATCCGGGCGTTCGCGGCCACCGCGCCGGCCGGTCCGGGCGTGCCGGAGGCGGGTGTGGACGCGCTCACGCCGCGGGAGCGGGACGTGCTGGCCTGCCTCGGACTCGGCCTGTCCAACCAGCAGATCGCCGACCGGCTCGCGATGGCGGAGAGCACCACGAAGACCCACGTCAGCCGGATCCTCGGCAAGCTGGAGCTGCGCAGCCGGGTACAGGCGGCGATCCTGGCCCAGGAGCTGGGCCTGCCCGCTCCCCCGCCGGCCTGAGCGGCGCCGCCGGCCTGAGCGGCCCCCGCCGGCCTGAGCGGCGCCGCCGGCCCTGCCGCCCGGCGGCCGCGCACCCGCCGGTGGCGACGTGCCTGGTGGTGCTGGTCAGGGCATGTGTCAGGCTGGTGCCGTGGAGAACGGACCGGGCGACGGGGAGCTGAGCGCGACGCTGCGCCGCATCGAGCGGGCGGCCGGCACGCTGGCCACCGCGAGCGTGGCCCGGATGGACGAGACGCTGCCCTGGTTCCGCGCTCTCCCGGCCGACCAGCGTTCCTGGGTCATGCTGGTGGCCCAGGCCGGCGTCCGGTCGCTCGTCCAGTGGCTGGGTTCCGGTGGTGGCAGCGCCGACAGCACGCAGGAGGTCTCCGACGAGGTCTTCGCGGCCGCGCCGCAGGCGCTGGCCCGGTCGATCACGCTCCAGCAGACGGTCGCGCTCATCAAGGTGACCATCGACGTGGTCGAGGAGCAGGTCCCCCACCTGGCCGCCGACGGCGAGGAGCAGCGGCTGCGCGACGCCGTGCTGCGCTTCTCCCGGGAGATCGCCTTCGCGGCCGCCCGGGTGTACGCGCGGGCCGCCGAGTCGCGCGGCGCGTGGGACGCCCGGCTCCAGGCGCTGCTCGTGGACGCGCTGCTGCGCGGCGACTCCCCGGACGTACTGGCCAGCCGGGCGGCGGCGCTGGGCTGGGCGGACGCCCCGCCCGTCGCGGTGGCGGTCGGGCGCTCGCCGGGCGGGGAGGTCTCCGCCGTGCTGCACACCGTCTACCGGCAGGCGCGGCGGATCGGCGTCGAGGTGATCGGCGGCGTGCACGGCGACCGGCTCGTGATCGTGCTCGGTGGCGCGCCCGACCCGGTCGCCGCCACCGGGAAGCTGCTCGGCGCGTTCGGCGACGGACCGGTGGTGGTCGGGCCGGCGGTGCCGAGCCTCGACACGGCCACCGAGTCGGCCCGGGCGGCGCTGGCCGGGTTCCGCGCGGCGCCCGCCTGGCCGGACGCGCCCCGGCCGGTGCCCGCCTCCGACCTGCTGCCCGAGCGGACGCTGGCGGGGGACGCGGAGGCCCGCCGGCGGCTGCGCCACGACGTGTACGGGGTGCTGCTGCGCGTCGGCGGCGAGCTGCTGGAGACGCTGGACGCCTTCTTCGCGGCCGGGGGCACGCTGGAGAGCGCGGCCCGGTCCCTGTTCGTCCACCCGAACACGGTGCGTTACCGGCTGCGGCGGATCGCCGAGGTGACCGGGTTCTCGCCGCTCAGCCCGCGGGACGCGTTCGCGCTCCAGGTGGCCCTGACGGTCGGCCGGCTCGACCCAGTGGCCCCGGTGGTCCCGAGCCAGACAATGAGCCCAGCTGCGAGCAAAACATCACAGACAAGTGACGATCGCCGCCGATCTTTGTAGGATCCCCCCAAACCAGCTAGTGCGGTTTGGTCGAGGGCGGCACAGCGCTACCCACGCGTATCCGGGAGAGTCATAGACGTGCTCGCCGTACTTTCGCCCGGGCAGGGTTCCCAGAAGCCCGGCTTCCTGACCCCCTGGCTCGACCTGGCCGGCGCCGAGGCGCGGCTGCGCTGGTGGTCCGCCCTGGCCGGGGTCGATCTCGTGCACCTCGGCACCGTGGCCGACGCCGAGGAGATCAAGGACACCGCCCGCACGCAGCCGCTGCTGGTCGCGGCCGCGCTGCTCGCCGCCGAGCACCTGCCCCTGCACGACGTCACGGCCACCGCCGGGCACAGCGTCGGTGAACTGGGCGCCGCCGCCCTGGCCGGGGTGCTCACCGCCGAGTCCGCGATCACGCTGGCCGGCGTACGCGGCCGGGAGATGGCGGCCGCCTGCGCGCTGGAGCCCACCGGGATGGCCGCCGTGCTCGGCGGGGACCCCGACGAGGTGCTCGCCGCCATCGAGGCGCACGGGTTGCACCCGGCCAACCGCAACGGCGCCGGCCAGATCGTCGCCGCCGGCGCGCGGGACAACCTCGACAAGCTCGCCGCCGAGCCGCCGGCGAAGACCCGGATCATCCGGCTCCAGGTGGCCGGCGCCTTCCACACCCCGTACATGGCGCCCGCCGAGGCGGCGCTCGCGGCCGTGGCCGGCGGCATCGTCACCGCCGAGCCGGCCCGGATCCTGCTGTCCAACCGCGACGGCGCCGCCGTCGCCCACGGCCGTGAGATGCTGCAGCGCCTCGTCCGCCAGGTCACCGCGCCGGTCCGCTGGGACCTGTGCATGCGGACGCTCGCCGACCTCGGCGTGACCGGTGTGGTCGAACTGCCCCCGGCCGGCACCCTGGCCGGGCTGGTGAAGCGGGAGCTCAAGGGCCCCGACGCCCCCGAGATCGTCACCCTGAACACCCCGGACGACCTGCCTGCCGCGCGGGACCTCATCGCGCGGCACGGCGCGCGGCCGCGCCACGAGCCGGCCCCGTCGTTCCGGGTGGCGGTCGCCCCGTCGGCCGGCACCTTCGGGCGGGCCGAGGGCCTCGCCGAGGGTACGACGGTCCGGGTCGGCCAGGTCATCGGCCACGTCGCCACCCGACAGGGGCCGGTCGAGGTGACCGCCCACGGCGACGGCGTCCTCACCGAGTGGCTCGCCGGCACCGACGACCCGGTCGCGCCGGGCCAGCCGCTCGCCCGCATCGGCGGGCACCTGTGAACGCCGCGACGAGCGAGCCGGGTCCACGAGCCCCGCAGCCGCGAGCCGCGCGGTCACGCACACACGACATCGCTGTGAGTGCGACCAACGAGCCGGGCCCGCGGGCCCCGCGGTCGCGAACGAAAGGCATGAACTGATGGCCGGAAGCCGGATCGTCGCCCTCGGGCACTACCAGCCCTCGCGGGTGGTCACCAACGACGACCTCGCCCGCATGGTCGACACGAGCGACGAGTGGATCCGGGACCGGGTCGGCATCGTCACCCGACGGATCGCCGACAACGAGACCGTGGCCGACATGGCGGCCGCCGCCGCCGGCAAGGCGCTGGCCGCCTCCGGCCTCACCGCCGCCGACATCGACCTGGTCGTGGTGGCCACCTGCACGTCGGTGGACCGCAGCCCCAACGTGGCCTGCCGGGTGGCGGCCAAGCTCGGCATCAACGCGCCGGGCGCGTACGACATCAACACCGCCTGCTCGGGCTTCTCGTACGCCCTGGGCACGGTCGACCACGCCATCCGGGCCGGCGCGTCGCGCAACGCGATCGTCATCGGCGCCGAGAAGCTCTCCGACTTCACCGACTGGACGGACCGCTCCACCTGCATCATCTTCGGCGACGGCGCGGGCGCCGCGGTGGTCACCGCCGCCGGCGAGGACGAGCCGGCCGGGGTCGGCCCGGTGCTGTGGGGCTCGGTGCCGGAGAAGAGCGACGCGGTGCGGATCGAGGGCTGGCGGCCGTACGTCCAGCAGGAGGGCCAGGCGGTGTTCCGCTGGGCCACCACGGCGCTCGCCCCGCTGGCGCTGCAGGCGTGCGAGCGGGCCGGCGTGGCCCCCTCCGAGCTGGCCGCGTTCGTGCCGCACCAGGCGAACGCGCGCATCATCGACGGCATCGCCAAGCGACTCGACATCCCCGACGCGATCATCGCGAAGGACATCGTCGAGTCGGGCAACACCTCGGCGGCGAGCGTGCCGCTGGCCCTGTCCAAGATGGTCGAGCGGCGCGAGGTGCCCTCGGGGGCGCCGGTGCTGCTGTTCGGCTTCGGCGGCGGCCTGACCTACGCCGGCCAGGTGGTCCGCTGTCCCTGAGTCGCGACTCGGCGCGTAGCGTCGAGGCGAACCCCGGTCGGCGAGGCCGGCCGGGTGTGATCAAACCCCCGATGAGAGGAATCATCCGACAATGACCCGTGACGAGATCACCGCCGGCCTCGCCGAGATCCTCGAAGAGGTTGCCGGGGTGAACCCGGACGACGTGGCCGAGGGGAAGTCCTTCACCGACGACCTGGACGTCGACTCGCTCTCCATGGTGGAGGTCGTGGTGGCGGCCGAGGAGAAGTTCGGCGTCAAGATCCCGGACAACGAGGTGCAGAACCTCAAGACCGTCGGGGACGCGGTCAGCTACATCGAGGCGCAGTCCTGATCATGACCCGCCCCGACGTCGTCGTCACCGGGCTCGGCGCGACGACCCCCCTCGGCGGGGACGTCGCGTCGACCTGGGACGCCATGGTCGCCGGCCGCTCCGGGGTGAGTGCCCTCACCCAGGAGTGGGCGGCGGAACTGCCGGTACGGATCGCCGCGCAGCTCGCCGTCGAGCCGTCGGAGGTCCTCGACCGGGTGAAGCTGCGCCGGCTGGACCGC
This sequence comes from Micromonospora globbae, assembly GCF_036184225.1. Lineage (NCBI taxonomy): Bacteria > Bacillati > Actinomycetota > Actinomycetes > Micromonosporales > Micromonosporaceae > Micromonospora > Micromonospora globbae. The sequence continues at coordinate 227,298 of NZ_CP108084.1, read as the reverse complement.
TCCGAGGCGATCGCCATCGTCGCGGCCCGGCAGGCCTGGGCGGACGCTGGACTGGCCGACTCCGGGCTGGACCCGGAGCGGCTGGCCGTCAGCGTGGGCTCCGGCATCGGCGGCGCCACGACCCTGCTCGCCCAGGACGACATCCTCGAGGCGTCCGGGCCGCGCCGGGTCTCCCCGCACACGGTGCCGATGCTCATGCCGAACGGCCCGGCCGCCTGGGTCGGGCTGGAGCTGGGCGCCAAGGCCGGCGTCCACTCGGTGGCCAGCGCGTGCGCGACCGGTGCGGAGGCGATCGCGCTCGGCCTGGACATCATCCGGTCCGGCCGCGCCGACGTGGTGGTGGCCGGTGGCACCGAGGCCGTCATCCACCCGCTGCCGATCGCCGGTTTCGCCTCGATGCGGGCCATGTCCACCCGCAACGACGAGCCGGAGAAGGCCTCGCGTCCGTGGGACAAGGGGCGCGACGGCTTCGTCCTCGGCGAGGGCGCGGGCGTCGTCGTCCTGGAGCGGGCGGACCACGCGGCCGCGCGCGGGGCCCGGGTGTACGCGCGCCTCGCCGGCGCCGGCATCACCTCGGACGCGTACGACATCGTGCAGCCGCACAACGAGGGTGAGGGCGCCATCCGGGCCATCTCGAAGGCGATCGCCGACGCGGACGTGGCCAAGCGGGACATCGTCCACGTCAACGCGCACGCCACGTCGACCCCGATCGGCGACATGCTGGAGATCGGCGCGCTGCACAAGGCGCTCGGTGACCACCCGGTGCTCGCCGCGACCAAGTCGATGACCGGGCACCTGCTCGGCGCGGCCGGCGCCCTGGAGTCGATCGCCACGATCCTCGCCATCCGGGACGGTGTGGTTCCTCCGACGATCAACCTCGACGACCCCGACGAGGACCTCACCCTGGACGTGGCCGCCCACAAGGCGCGGCCCATGGAGATCCCCGCCGCGTTGAACAACGCGTTCGGCTTCGGCGGCCACAACGTGGCTCTCGTCTTCGCGAGGGCCTGAGCCTTCGGCGGGACACCGGCCGCGTCGTCCGCCGCCCGCGGCGGCGACATCCCGCCCCGGCCCTCGTACTCCGAAGGGGCCCGCGCTCGACGAGCGCGGGCCCCTTCCACGTCGCTCACCCCTGGTTGCGCGGGTGCCGCCGGGCGGTCCGTTCGTTGCCCCGGCGGTAGTTGCCGGTCCAGCGCGCCATCACGAGCTGCGGGTCCTCGTCGACCTCGGCGAGGAAGCGCGCGGCACGCCCACCGCGCAGGGTGGCCGCCACCTGCCCGTGGTGTGTGATCAGCACGCTGCCGTCGGCGCGTTCGGTGTACCGGAATCCCTGCGCTGCACCCATGGGGGCGAGGATGCCAGGGGCGGCTCGACCGGCGCGACGCGGTTTCCGGCGGCGAGTTGACTCTCCAGCGGCTGGAGACGGGAGGCTGAACCGCGTGAACGACCGCACCGACCTGTTCAGCATCGGGCAGCTCGCCCGCCGGACGGGACTCACCGTCCGGACCATCCGTTTCTGGTCGGACCTCGGCCTGCTGCCGCCGACCGCCCGGTCGGCCGGTGGCTACCGGCTGTACGACGCGGCCGCGGTGGCCCGCCTGGAGCTGCTGCAGAGCCTGCGCGAGCTGGGCATCGGCCTGGACGACGCCCGCCGGATCCTGGACCGGCAGGCGAGCGTCCGGGACGTGGCCCGGGCGCACGTGCGGGCGCTGGAGGCCGAGATCCGGACGCTGCGGCTGCGTCGGGCGGTGCTGCGGTCGATCACCCGACGGGACAGCACGACCGAGGAGTGGAGACTCATGCACGACCTGGCCCGCCTCTCCGCGCAGGAGCGGCAACGGATCATCGACGACTTCGTCACGGAGGTCTTCGCCGGCCTGGACGGCAGCCCCGGGGCCGGCCTCGCGCAGGCCATGCGCACGATGCCGGCGGAGCTGCCGGACGAACCCACCGACGAGGAGGTGGACGCCTGGCTGGAGCTGGCCGAACTGGTCGCCGACCCGGACTTCCGCCGCCGGGTACGCGAGATGGCGGTCGCCGGGTCGGCGGGCGGCGACACCCCGCCGCCGGGACCGATGCTGCGGATCGACTCGGCCCGGGCCGCGCTGGCCGCCGGTGTCGCGCCCGACTCCGACGAGGCCCGCGCGGTGGTGGACGAGATGGTCGACCCGGCGCTCACGCCCGAGGAGCGGCGGAAGCTCGCCGACGAGATCGCCGCGTTCACCGACCGCCGGGTGGAGCGGTACTGGCAGCTGATCGGGGTGCTCAACCGCCGCGAGCCCTTCCCGCCGGCCGTGCCGGCGGCGGAGTGGCTGATCGCGGCACTGCGCGCCGCCCGGTGACCGGGTACGGCCGCGGCCACACCCGCCGGGGGTGGCCGCGGCCGGCGGTCAGCTGTCGCAGGTGCTGGCGGGCAGGCCCGGCACCGTGACCGGGGACCGGCCGCCGGGGCGAGCCTTGCCGGCCAGCACCTTCGCGAGGGCCGTCATCGAGGCGGGGCTCGACGAGTAGGTCGCCAGGAGCGTCGGCGACTTCGCGGCCGACAGCACGTACGGGGTGTCCATGGCGACGGTCACGGCGGCGTCGGCGCGCAGGTCGCCGGCGCCGTCGCCGTAGCCGACCAGGTGCACCACCGTCCCACCCCGGGGCACCACGCGCACCCCGGCGGCGGTCAGGGCGTCGGTGAGCAGCGCCCGCGTGCGGTCCCGGCCGCCGGAGGAGGTGACCGTCACCGGTCCCCGCACCCCGGCGGTGCCGCAGGAGCCGCGCAGCACCGTGACGGCGGCGGCGGCGAGCGCGTCGGCCGCCTTCCGGTGCGCCGGGTCGTTCAGGGTCGACATCGGGGGCGCCGCCGGGCCGGCCAGCCGGAACTTCATGGTCAGCACCCGGGTCGCCGCGTCGACCAGCCGGGCCCGGGGCAGCGAGCCGTCGCGGAGCGCGGCGAGCAGGCCGTCGTACGCCTGGCCGACGTTGGGGGTCATGAGGATCAGGTCGTTGCCGGCGTTGAGCGCCCGCACCGCGGCCTCCCCCGGCGACCAGCGCTTCGCCGGCGCCATGTTCATCCCGTCGGTGATCACGACGCCCTGGAAGCCGAGCTGGCCGCGGAGCACGTCGGTGAGGAGCTTGCGGGAGAACGTCGCCGGGGTGCCCGGGTCGACCGACCGCACGTCGAGGTGCGCGGACATCACGGCCAGGGTGCCGGCGTCGATGCCGGCCTTGAACGACGGCCACGCCCCGGCCTCCAGGGCCGCCCGGGACTGGGTGAGCGCCGGCAGTTCCTCGTGGGAGTCGTCGGCGCTGTGCCCGTGCCCCGGGAAGTGCTTGAGGGTGGCCGCCACGCCGGCGCTCTGCAAACCCCGTACGGCGGCGCCGACCTGCGGCGACACGCGCTTCGGGTCGGCGCCGAACGACCGCGACCCGATCACGGCGCTGCGGGTGGCGAGCACGTCGGCGACGGGCGCGAAGTCCAGGTTGATCCCCATGGCGGCCAGCTCCGCGCCGGCGGCCCGCCAGGCGGCCTCGGTCAGCGCCGGGTCACCGGCGGCGCCGGCGGCCAGCGCGCTGGGCAGCGTGGTCACCCCGTCGGTGATGCGGGTCACCACCCCGTACTCCTGGTCGGTGCCGACGAGGAACGGCGCGGCGCCGGTGGGCAGCTTCGCGGCGGCCTCGCGCAGCCCGGTGGTCAGCTCCCGGACCTGGGCCGGGCTGTCCACGTTGGTGGTCTCCTGGTTGCCCTGCGTGGGGTCGTCGGCGCTGAAGCCGACGAGGATGAGGCCGCCGAGCCGGTACCGGGCGATCATCTCCGCCGGGGTGTCCACCCCCGCGAGCGCCCGGTTGCCGGCGGCCGACCCGGGCGAGACGCGGGTCGCGGAGCTGCCGTAGGCGTACGGCATCAGCACCTGGCCGACGAGGTCCTCGTCGGCGAGCGTGGCCACCAGCGCGGCGGCCCGCGACGCCGGGTCGTCGGCCGGCGCGGCGCTCGGTGTCGGGCCCGGCGGCGCGGTCGACGCGGACGGCGCCGGGTCCGGGCGGCGCGGGGCGTCCGAGCAGCCGGCGAGGAGAAGGGCGGTCAGGGTGACGAGGGCGGCGTGGCGGCGGAACGACACGCCGCCCATCCCACCAGTTCACCCCGTATCGGGGCAACTTGACCTTCGCTCGCCGCGACGGCGCCCGGGCCGGGACGTCCCCGGTCAGCCGACCCGGGTGAGCAGCGTCACGGGGGCGCCGTCCCCGGCGTACCGGTAGGGCTCCAGCTCGGCGTCCCAGGCCGTGCCGAGCGCCTTGTCGAGGGCGTGCGCGATCGCCTCCGGGGCGCGCGCGGTCGCCAGGATGCTGCGCAGCCGGTCCTCGCCGAGCTGGATGTCACCGGCGGCGCCGACCGTGGCGCGGAAGAGGCCCCGGCCCGGGACGTGCATGAAGCGCTCGCCGTCGGCGCCGGGACTCGGCTCCTCGGTCACCTCGAAACGGATCATCGGCCACTGCCGGAGGGCAGCGGCCAGCTCGGCGCCCGTCCCCGGGCGGCCGGTCCAGCCGCACTCGGCCCGACGCGCGCCGGGGTCGACGGGCTGTGCGGTCCACTCGAGGTTGACCGGCGCGGCAAGGACGCGCGCGATCGCCCACTCGACGTGCGAGCACACGGCGAGCGGGGTCGAGTGGACGTATACGACGCCACGCGTTGGCACGGAGACCTCCCGGAGAGCGAGGTGCGTCTTCCCCTACGACCTCGACCACCCGAGTGGCTCCTGCAACACATGATGACTGGTGGGGCGGATGGTGCGCCAGAGAATCGGAAAATTCGCCGGCCCGATTCGGGGTGGAAATAGCCGGACGGGTGGTCGCCGTTGGAACCCTCGACGCCGCGATGACCAGCAAGACATCGTGGTCGTGTACAGTTCCATCGGCGGCTTGTGCCGCGCACGTCTTTCGCGGGCCCATCCATCCGGTGTCGTCCGCACAGCCCCCGGACGTCCAGTCCTCCCGTACGTCTTGCAAGGAGTACCTCCGTGGCGAGCAACACCTCTAAGACCGCGCGCGCGTCCGTCCGGGCCGGCCAGGCTGGCCAGGGTGGCGCCCTCAGCGTGCTGGGCGAGTTCAAGTACCTCATCCCGCTCAACGGCGGCAAGCACGCCTACGTGCGGAACCTGACCAACGGCAAGACCGCGCACCTGCGCACCGACTCCGAGGCCTTCATCGAGGAGATCCGGACGCTGGCCGCCGCGGGCCACGCCGCCAAGATCCGGGCCGAGATCAACACCCTGGCCGAGACGCACCCCGGCGACGGCTGGGACGCCACCGAGAAGCGCCTGGTCGAGGCCGGCGTCTTCGAGGCCTGAGCCTCGCGCTCACCGCACCTTCCGAGAACCGCCCGTCGGGAACACCCGGCGGGCGGTTCCGCGTCTGGCAGCGGATCTTTCCCGCGTCGTGGTTGGCGTGCTGTCATGGCGGGTAGCCGGTGTTACCGCCGGGTTTCCCCGGCGGTGACGGATCGGGCGGCCCGGGGAGGTGGCGATGCCGGAGCAGTCGGAGGTGCACCTGCCCGACGGCGTACGCCTGCACGTCGAGGCGTCCGGGCCGGCGGACGCGGAGGTCACGGCGATCCTGCTGCACGGCTGGACGCTGGACGGGCGTAGCTGGCACCGCCAGCGCGCCGCGCTGGACGAGGCGCTCGGCTCGGCGGTGCGGGTGGTCGCGTACGACGCCCGGGGCCACGGCCGGTCGAGCTGCATGCCGCTGCGGACGGCGACTCTGGCCCAGCTCGGCGACGACCTCGCCGCGGTGGTCGACGCGGTCGCCCCGACCGGCCGGGTGGTGCTGATCGGCCACTCGATGGGCGGCATGACGATCATGGAGTACGCGCACCGGCACGCCGCGCACTTCACCGAACGGGTGGCCGGGCTCGCCTTCGTGTCGACCACCGCCGAGGGGCACACCCACACCGTCTACGGGCTCTCCCCGCGCATCGCCCGGCTGATCCGGCTCGCCGAGACCACCGGCGCGGGCGTCCTGGCCCGCTGCGGGTCGTGGCGGCCACCCCGGGCGCTGCTGCGCGCCCTGCGGCCCAGCATCCGGTGGCTGCTCTTCGGCGACCGCTGCGATCCCGCCGACATCCGCCTGGTCACCTCGGCGGTGGCCCGGGCCTCGCTCCGCTCCATCGGCGGGTTCCGCGCCTCCATCGGGGCGCAGCACCGGCTGGAGACACTGGCGGACCTCGCGCACCTGCCGGCCGCCGCGCTCGTCGGCGACCGGGACCGGCTCACGCCGCCGCCGTGCGCCGAGTCGATCGCCGCCGCGCTGCCCGCCACCGAGCTGACCGTCTGCCCCGGCGCGGGCCACATGCTCATGATGGAACGGCCCGACGAGGTGAACGCCGCCCTGCTCGGGGTGCTCCGTGAGGTGCTCGGCCGGCCCGCTCGGGACGGCCGGTCCGCTCCCGCCCTCGGAGCCTGAGCCGACGGCGGCGCACCTCGGACGCGGTACGACCGGCCGGGGCGTACCCTCGTTCGGTTGGCCCGGCGCGCGGCCCGCGAGCCGCGGGCCCGCGCCGACGGGGATCAGGAGCGTGTGTGACCGACCAGACCACCCTGGAGCAGGAGATCGCCGTCGAGCAGCGGCATCTCGACCGGGTGTACGCCCGACTCGCCGAGCTGCGGCGGGCGGCGGTCCGCGCCGAGCGGGACGGCTACCGGCTCGCCCGGGTCGGCAATCTCGGTGCGCTCGTCGAGCGCGACGCCATGGTGTTCCACGCGGCGCAGCGACGGCACGTCCTGGACGCCGAGCACGAGGGGCTCGTCTTCGGCCGCCTCGACCTGCGCGACGGCCAGGTGCTGCACATCGGCCGGCTCGGCATCCGGGACGAGAACGCGGCGAGCCTCGTGGTGGACTGGCGGGCCCCGGCCGCCGCCGCCTTCTACCGGGCCACCCCGGCGCAGCCGCTCGGCGTGGTGCGCCGCCGGACCATCCAGTCCAGCGGCGAGCGGGTCGTCCGGATCGAGGACGACCTGCTCGACCCGGCCGCCGCCCCGCCGGACCTGGCAGTGGTCGGCGACGGCGCGCTCCTGGCGACGCTCTCCCGGGCCACGGGGCGGGGCATGCGCGACATCGTGGCCACCATCCAGCGGGAGCAGGACGAGGCCATCCGCTCCCCCGGCTCCGGCGTGACGATCGTCTCCGGCGGGCCGGGCACCGGCAAGACGGCGGTGGCCCTGCACCGGGCCGCGTACCTGCTCTACACCGACCGCAGCCGGTACGCCGGCGGCGGAATCCTCGTGGTCGGGCCCTCCTCCGTCTTCGTGGAGTACATCGCCTCGGTGCTGCCCTCCCTCGGTGAGGAGACCGCCACCCTGCACTCGCTCGGCACGCTCTTCCCGGGCATGAGCGCCACCCGCACCGATCCGCCGGAGGTGGCGGCCGTGAAGGGGTCGCTGCGGATGCGCCGCGTGCTGGAACGCGCGGTCCGGGACGCGGTGCCCGACGGCCCCACCGAGCTGCGCCTGCTCTACCGGGGTGCGCTGCTGCGGCTGGACCGCAAGGAGCTGGACGGGATCCGGGAACGCGCGCTGCCACGGGGCGCCCGCCGCAACGAGGTGCGCCGGGCCGGCTTCGACGGCGTCTTCGCCGCGCTGTGGGCGCAGGCGCGGCGGCTCGACATCGCCCGCCTGCCCGAGCAGCGGGCCTTCGAGGACGAGATCGCCGACCGGCCGGAGTTCCGGGAGTTCCTCAAGGCCTGGTGGCCCCGGCTGCACCCGCGCCACGTGCTGGGCTGGCTGGCCCGACCGGAGCGGCTGCGCCGGTACGCCGGCGGCGTCCTCTCCGGGGCGGAGATCCGGCTGCTGGCCGAGGCGTACCGGAGCCTGGACACCGAGGGGCTGACGGTCGCCGACATCGCCCTCCTGGACGAGCTGGACGCGCTGCTCGGCAAGCCGGTGCAGCCGCGCCGGCCGAGGCGTGACCCGTTCCAGCTCGCCGGCGGGGTGCGGGAGCTGAGCACGCACGCCGACCGGCAGCGCGCCGCGCGGGAGGCGGCCCGGGAGCGCCCGGCGGACTACCGGGAGTACGCGCACGTCGTGGTGGACGAGGCGCAGGACGTCTCGCCGATGCAGTGGCGGATGATCGGCCGGCGCGGCCGGCTGGCGTCCTGGACGGTGGTGGGCGATCCCGCCCAGACGGCCTGGACGGGTGACCCGGCGGAGCTGACCCGCGCCCGGGACCAGGCGCTGGGGCGCCGCCGCCGGCACCACTTCACGCTCACCACCAACTACCGCAACTCGGCGGAGATCTTCGCGGTGGCGGCCGCCGAGATCCGCCGCCTCGACCCGGACCTGCCGCTGCCCACCGCCGTCCGCTCCACCGGCGTCGAGCCGGTCGAGCTGACGGTGCCGGCGGGCGAGCTGGAGACCACCACGGTGGCGGCGGTGACGGGCCTGCTCGCCGAGGTGGAGGGGACGGTCGGGGTGATCACCCCGGTGTCCCGCCGGGACGAGGTGGCCGGCTGGCTGGGCGGCCTCGGCGCGCCCCGCCTCCAGGTGGTGACCAGCCTGGAGGCGAAGGGCATGGAGTACGACGGGGTGGTGCTGGTGGCGCCGGGCGAGATCCGCGCCGATGCCGGCGTCCGGACGCTCTACGTGGCGCTGTCCCGGGCGACCCAGCGGCTCACCACGATCGAGCCGACCGCCTGAGGCGAACGTCGGACGGGCCGGGTCGCGCCTTCTCCGACAACTGCCCTGGAGGTGCCGGGCGACCTGCTCGGCGTGATCGCCGTGGCGGCGCTCATCGCGGCGACCGGCTGGTGGTGGGCCGACCCGGTGGTGGCGTGGCGATCGGCGTTCTCATCCTCCCCCGCACCTGGCGCCTCGGCCGCACCGCGCGGCGCCGGGCGCCTGCGGCGCCATGGAGTGGTGACGAGCACACGCCCGTCTAGCCCGCTTTTGCGCCATTTTTCCGTGTCTGGGTAGACACACAGAGTCACATCTGCTGCATCAACCACACTGGCCCCGGTAGGCTCGGTCCCGGCCTCCGCCAGGCGGCGCCCACCGGCGCCGGCGGCGGCCGTCGCCTAATCGCCGCGACGCGGCGAGCCGGGGAACCATGTTCGTGGGGTGCATCCGCGCCAGCGGTAGGGATCTTCCGTCCCGAACCCGTCAGCTAACCCGGTCGGCGGCTGACGGAAGGACATGTGCATGCCAGTAGTGGCACCCGTACGACGACATGCCGCCCGGATGGCGGCCCTGATCGCCGCGACGCTCGCCCTCGGCGTCGCGATCGCCCCCGGCACCGCCGAGGCCGCCCCGGTGGCCCGCGCCGCCGCCCCCGGTCAGGACCCGGAAGGTGGCACCCCCTCCCTGCGGGCGCAGCTCGACGCGGCCAGCAAGGGCTGGCTCGACGCCAAGGCCGCCCTCGCCCGCTCCGTCAAACGGCAGCAGGAGCTCACGGCGCAGCTCAAGACGACCGAGGCGGAACTCGCCCAGCGCAGCGGCAAGGTCGGTGAGATCGCCGGGGTCGCGTACCGCACCGGCCGCCTCGGGCCCGTGTCGGCGCTGCTCAACAGCAACACCCCGGAGGGTTTCCTGGACCGCGCGGCGGCTCTCGAGGCCGTCGCCGCCAACGAGGACCGCGCCCTGCGCGACCTCATGGAGACCCGCGACCAGATGACCCGCACCCGGGCGGCGCTCGACGGCGAGATCCGCGAGGAACGCAAGCAGGTCGCCGTGATGGCCAAGCGCAAGGAACAGGCCGAACGCGCGCTCGAGGTGGCCAACGCCAAGGCCGCGCGCACCACCGACAGCTCCAACCGCGGCACCTCCACGGCGAACGCCGCACCGGCCCCGCGCAACTCCGACGGCTCCTGGCCGAAGGAGTCGTGCAGCGTCAACGACCCCACCCCCGCGAACGGGTGCATCACCCCGCGCATGCTGCACGCGCTCAACCAGGCCAAGGCCGCCGGCTTCACCCGCTACGTCTCCTGCTACCGCAGCGGCGGCTCCGGCGAGCATCCCAAGGGCCGGGCCTGCGACTTCGCCGCACAGAAGAACGGCTTCGGCGGCGACGCCACCGGCGGCGACAAGACGTACGGCAACAACCTGTCGGCGTACTTCATCCGCAACTCCGACCGGCTCGCCGTGCTCTACGTGATCTGGTACCGCCAGATCTGGCTGCCCAGCAGCGGATGGAAGTCGTACAGCGGGGCGGGCGGGGACCCCTCCAGCGACCACACCAACCACGTGCACCTGTCGGTGTACTGACCGCGGCGGGTGGCCCGTCCCCGTGCCGGGCCACCCGCACTACGTCCCGGAGCGTAGGAGCGGTGTCGTTCCTCGCCGGACGCCCGGGCGGGCCGGCGCGGGCAGCATCGCGGACATGACCCGGACACCGCGCACCGCCCGCAAGGCCCTGCTCACCCTGCACCTCGTCACCTCGCTGGGGTGGCTCGGCGCCGACCTGGTGCTGCTGACCCTCGGCGTCGCCGTGCTGCGCGGCGCCGACCCCGACGTCGTCTACCCGGTCGCCGCGCTGGTCGGCACGGCGCTGTTCGCCCCGCTCAGCGTCGTGGTGTGGGTCGTCGGTGTGCTCAGCGCCCTGCTGACGCCGTGGGGACTGCTCCGGCACCGCTGGGTGCTCGTCAAGCTGCTGATCACCACGGTGATGGTGCTGCTGGTGCTGTTCCTGCTCACGCCGAACCTGCGCGCCGCCGGCGAACTCGGCGCCGCCCTGCCGCCCGGCGACCGGGCCGACCTGGTGATCGCGCCCACCGTGTCGACCAGCCTCATGGTCGTCGCGACAGTGCTCTCCACGTACAAGCCGTGGGGGCGGCTGCGGCGGGCCACGCCCCCGCCGCGCCGGCGCGCCACGGTGACCGGGCGCACCGGCGGCTGACCGCTCAGGCCGCCGGGGTCGGGCCGCCCGCCTCGCGGTCGAGCGCCGCGCCGAGCCGCGTCGCCAGCGCGAGGTGGGCGGCGCGGGCCTGCCGGAAGGCGTACGGGAACAGCGGCGCCGGCGCCGCGAGGGTGATCTCCACGTCGATCCGCACCAGGCCACCCGGCTCGGTGTGCAGGCGGGTGTGGTTGCGCACCGTGGTGGCGGGCCACTGCCGGGCCACCGTCACGATCTCGTCGTCCCCGCTCGTCAGGACGTCGGCCTGGTAGGTGACCGGGAACCGCAGCGGCCCGGCCGCGAGCCGGTCGGTGACGGCGTAGCTGGCCAGCGCGCCCGGCCGGGGCGGCACCCGGCGGACCCGGACGATCAGCGGATGCAACTCGCCCTGCCGCGTGAGGTCACCGAGCAGCGCCATGGCGTCGGCGAGCGCGCACCGCGCCTGGACGGTGTAACTGAACGAATCCCGCCTGAGCACCCCGTCTCCCGCCGACGTCGCTCGGCCGATCCTCACCCACGGCGGCGGGGCTGGCAACAACGCGGGGAGCGCGGCGCGGATGCCGCGCCTTCGGATACCGGTCGCATGACGGTCACCAGGCGGGGAACTGCGACGTCACGGGCCGACGGAGGGGCGCATGGACGGTACGGCGGGCGAGCGCGCGGGCACGGGCACGAACGGGCACGTCATGGTCTTCGCGCCCACTCCCCTGCTGACGGTGACCGTGGACCAGCCGGCCGGCCAGCCGGAGATCCACCTGCACCCGGGCGGGCAGGGGGTCTGGCAGGCCCGGATGATCATGTCGCTGGGCGGCGAGGTGGTGCTCTGCACGGCCCTCGGCGGCGAGATCGGCCAGGTGCTGGAGCCCCTGCTGGTGAGCGAGGGGGTGGACCTCAAGGTGGTCGTGCGCGACTCGGGCAGCGGCGGGTACGTGCACGACCGGCGCGGCGGCACCCGGCGGGAGATCGTCGACGTGCCCGGCCAGCCGCTCGGCCGGCACGAGCTGGACGAGCTCTACAACCTGGCGCTCGGGGAGGGCCTGCGGGCCGCCGTCAGCGTGCTGAGCGGCCCCAACGACCCCACGCTCGTCCCGCCGGAGCTGTACCGGCGGTTCGCCGCCGACCTGGGCGCCAACGGCGGGCGGGTCGTGGTCGACCTGTCCGGCGAGCACCTCACCGCCGTGCTGGACAGCGGGGTCTTCTTCCTTAAAGTGAGCCACGAGGAGCTGATCCGGGACGGCCGCTCCGCCGGCGACGACGAGGACCAGCTCGCCCGCGCCATGTACGACCTGCACGCCGCCGGGGCCGAGAGCGTCGTGGTCAGCCGGGCCGACCGGCCGGCGCTGGCGCTGGTCGACGGCGAGGTGTTCGAGGTGGAGATGCCGCGCCTCCAGGCGGCCGACCCGCGGGGCGCGGGCGACTCGATGACCGCCGGGGTGGCCGCCGTGGTGGCCGGCGGGGGCGACCTGCGCACGGCCATCCGTACGGGCGCGGCCGCGGGAGCCCTGAACGTCACCCGGCACGGGCTCGGCACCGGACGGCTCGACTCGATCAGCGGCCTCGTCGACCGGGTGCGGCTGGTCCCGGCCGTCGCCCGGCCGCAGGAGCGCACCACCCCGGACGAACTGGCCGACCGGGCGGCCGAGCGATGACGCTGCGGGTGCTCGTCACCAACGACGACGGGATCGGCGCGCCCGGCATCCTGGCGCTGGCGCGGGAGGCCGTGGAGCGCGGCCTGGACGTCGTGGTCGCCGCCCCGCTCGAGGAGGCGAGCGGCATGAGCGCCGCGATGACCGCGGTGGAGCAGGAGGGACACGTCGTCGTCCGCGACCACCCGCTGGTCGAGCTGCCGGGCGTCCCCGCGTACGGGGTCGGCGGCTCGCCGGGCTTCATCGCGCTCATCGCGATGCACGGCGCGTTCGGGCCGCCGCCGTCGGCCGTGCTGTCCGGCGTCAACCGGGGCGCCAACGCGGGGCGCGCCGTCCTGCACTCCGGCACCGTCGGCGCCGCCTTCACGGCCGCCGCGAACGGCTGCCGGGCGATGGCCGTCTCGCTCGACGTCCTGTCCGCAGGGGAGGCCACCGCGGCGAGCGGCGGCGCCGCCGTGACCGCCGCCGCGCGGGTACGCGACACCGACCGGCACTGGTCGACCGCCGCCCGGGTCGCCCTCGACCTGCTGCCCCGGCTCACCGCCGCCCCGGTGGAGAGCGTGCTCAACGTCAACGCGCCCGACCTGCCGCACGAACGGCTGCGCGGGGTACGCCGGGCCTCGCTCGCCACCTTCGGCCAGGTGCAGATGACGGTGGCCGAGGCCGGGCACGGCTTCGTCCGTACCTCCCTGGAGGAGCCCGGCCAGGCGGCGCAGGCCGGCACGGACGTGGCGCTGCTCGCCCAGGGGTACGCCTCGGTGACGGCCATCCGGGCGGTCACCGAGGTCACCGACGTGGACCTGTCCGACCTGGACGGGCGCTGACCACGCCCGAGCGGCGGCGCCGTGAAGTGCCGGCCCGGGGCGCTGTCCCGGCCGTCCCATGACGGCGGGCGTGAGGCGGGCGTCAGACGGCGGCGGGCGTCAGACGAGAGCGCGGGCGTGAGGCGGGCGTCCCGCGGCGGCGCGGCCTTCAGACGGGAGCGCGGGCGTCAGTGGCGCGGGTCAGGCGCCCGGGAGCACCTCGGGCTGCGCGGTGCCCGCGTAGTAGGGCTCCGGTGCGCCGAAGAGCCCGAGCAGGCCGGTCACCCAGAGCTGCCGGTGCACGAACCGGCTGGGCTCGGTGACCACCAGCTTGACGCCGCTGACCTCGGCGGTCTGGAAGCCGGCGACCATCGCGCTGATACCGACGGAGTCGATGAACGTGACCAGTCGCATGTTGAGCTCGATGCGGGTCGGGCGGCCCTTGGCCAGGACCTCGGCGATCGCCTCGCGCACCTCGTAGGCGGTGTCGACATCGATCTCGCCCCGCGGGGCGATCTCCACCACACCACCGGACAGAACCGACTTCACGATCGACAGGCTCACGCGAGCACCTCCACCCGCCCGTCCCCCGGGCGCCTCGTCAGTACGCGGGCCGCGACCGAGCGTATTCCTCCGACGGCCTCGGTCGCCACCCCGGGGGATGAGCAATTCGCGGATCAGGGCACGACTCGTCACCCTTGTCCGGACTCTTCTGTTCGTCACTTCGTTCACCGGTTCGCCAGGACCGGCGGTCGCGGACCCAGAGTAACCGGTGGCGGCCAGGGGGGTCGAAACGGCGCGTCCCGGGCGCGTCCACCACGCCCCGGAACGGGACGATCCGGGCAGCACGCCCGGGCCGGAGGTTGCCCGGGCTGCCTAGCATCGGCCGGGAGCCCACGACGGAGAGGACGATCAATGATCAAGAAACTCGCCGGGCTGGCCGGTGTCACCGCGCTGCTCGCCCTCGTACTGGCCTGCGGCTTCGGCGGCGGGGACGACGACGATGACGACGACGACTTCGCCCGCGGCCCGGTGGTGGTCCTGGTCCGCTGACGTGACCACCGGCGCCCGTCGGCGTCCGTGAGAGCAACGCCGGCGTCGCCCGCGAAGCGTCGGGGGCGCGGGCAGCGCCGGGCGCGGGCGGCTCCGGCGTCGCCGGGGACCCTCGCGGGCGGGGGCGTCCCTGCCGCCGGCGCGTGAGCGCGCGGGGAGCATCGGGCGTGGGCAGCGCCAGCGTCGCCGGGCAGCGCCGGGTGCGGGGAGCGTCCGCGCCGCTGGCGCGTGGGGCGCCTTCGGGGCCTCGATGCGTGGCGAGGCGTCTACGGCCGGCCGTCGCGTACCGACCGCCGACGCGGCCGACACGTGGGGAGCGTTTGCGGCGTCGACGGGCGGGGCACTGGCGGGTAGGCCAACCCGCGACGCGCCGGACGCGGCGGCTGCCGCCGCGTCCGGCACCCCGAGGAGGTAAACCCGATGTTCGGAAGCACCCTGCTGGACCGCCGCAGCAGACCGGAACGGATCGCGGACCAGGCGTGGCAGAACCTGCTCTCCGCCGTGAACGCCGCCGGGGACAGCGTCCGCGACACCGCCCGCTCCGCCCGGCGCGGCGGCAACCGGCTCGGTGACGGCGCCGGCGAGCTGGTCGGCTCCGCCGCCGAGGAGGCACGCCGCCGGGCCGTCCTCGCCTTCGACGCGCTCGCCGGCCGGCGGCCGGCGCTGCCGTGGACCCTGCTGGTCGGCGTCGCCCTCGCCGGCGTCGCGATCGGCTGGGCCGTGGGTACGGCCGCCCGGGCGGCGGGCAGCCGGGAGGACCACGCCGTGGAGGACATCGAGTTCGTGGACGTCGACCGCCCCAACTCCCCCGTCAACCTCGACACCTGACCCCACCCTCCGCCCTACCCACCCCGCCCCCGCGCCCACCGGGGTCGATCATGAGGTTATTGCCGCGACACGCCGCGCGGGCCGGCAATAACCTCATGATCGACGCGCAAGGGCCGCGGGAGGACCGCGCAAGGGACGCGGGAGGACCGGGCGGGCCGGGCGGGCGGGCGGGTCAGAAGGCGTTGATCAAGGTTGGGGCGCGCTCGGCTCGGGTCAGGGCGCGCAGGACGGCGGGCTGGCCGTGCCGGCGTACGGCGAGCCGGGCGAGCAGGGACAGCACCGGCTCGATCACCTCCTCGGGCAGCTCCGGCGTGGGTACGCCGACGCTGACCGCCAGGTCGTCGGAGTGCACCGCCAGTTCCATGAGCCGGGTGGTCAGGAAGTCGTCGAGGGTGAGCGACCACGGCCCCCGGGCCAGATGCACGACCCGGTCGGCCGGTTCGCCGGGCAGCGCGCCGGCCAACCGTTCCACCGCCGCCTCGGTCCGCGTGACGAGGGCGGCGGCGCCATCCTCGGCGATCTCCTCCCCCACCCGGCGGATGCCCACGTTCACCTCGTGGTCGACGCCGGCCCCGGCCCAGGTGCCCCGCGCGTAGTGGTCGAGCAGGCCGATGGGTTCGCCCGGCGGCACCGGCGCGGCGAGCATGGTCTCGACCTGGAAGACCTGCGAGGCGAGGTGCCCGGCGAGACCGGCGACGCGGAACTCGGCCAGCGCGCTGGGCGTGTCCCAGCGCGCGGCGACGGCCGGGTCGGCCAGCAGCCGTACGGCTGACCGCGCGGCGGTGAGGTATGACGTCCGGATCGCCGTCATGGCGTACCTCCTCAAGGGGTGGGATCCGACGAGCCTATGACCCTCCATGATCGGCGGCTCGCCGGCCGGGGAGGTCACCCGGCCCGGGCGAGGGCGGCTCACCCGGACCGGCGGCAGCATCGCTGCAGGCGAGGGTGCGTGCCGGAGCCGCCCCACCCGACCGGAGGAGGGAGAGATGGCCACCGAGACGACCACCCGTACGGACCAGGACATCCAGTCCGACGTCCTCGACGAGCTGACCTGGGAACCGCGGGTCCGACCGCACGAGATCGGGGTGACCGTGTCCGAGGGCGTGGTGACGCTCACCGGGCGTGTGGACAGCTACGCGAAGAAGTGGGCCGCCGAACGCGCGGCGCACCGCGTGCCGCGGGTACGCGCGGTCGCCAACGACGTCACCGTCCAGCTGCCCGGCGGTGCGGAGCGGGCCGACCCGGAGGTCGCCGCCGCGGTCGGGCACGCGCTGGAGTGGGACGCGTTCGTGCCGATCGAGCAGGTGCAGGTCACCGTGTCGGGCGGCTGGGTCACCCTGCACGGCGAGGTCGAGTGGGAGTACCAGCGGCGGGCCGCCGAACGGGCCGTGAGCCGGCTGGCCGGCGTACGCGGGGTGAGCAACGGGATCACCGTCCGCCCCTCGGTCCGCCCCGACGGGCGTGAACTGACCGAACGGATCGTCGACGCCCTGGCCCGCAACCGGGCCACCGAGGCCGAACGGGTCACGGTGCGGGTGCATGGCGACACGGTGGTGCTCACCGGGCTGGTGCACTCGATGCCCGAGCGCGCCGAGGTGGAGCGGGTGGCGTGGTCCGCCCCGGGGATCCGGGAGGTGCAGAACCGCCTCGCCGTCGCCCCGGTGCTGCGCTGAACCACCCGGCCGGGGTGAGCCGCCCTCACCCCGTCGCGCGCGAGCGTGGGAGTCATGACTGATTCGAACGGGCTGATCGAACCGGGGCGGCGGGCGCCCGACTTCTCCCTGCCCGCCACCCCGGACGGGCGGCACACCGGACCGGCGCAGTACCGCGGCCGGCCGGTGGTCCTCGCGTTCTACCCGGCCGACTGGAGCCCCGTCTGCGGTGACCAGATGGTGCTCTACCAGGCCGCCAAGCCGGAGTTCGACCGGTACGGGGCGGCGGTGCTGGGCATCTCGGTCGACAGTCTCTGGTCGCACCGGGCGTTCGCGCAGAGCCAGGGGATCGAGTTCCCGCTGCTGGCGGACTTCGAGCCCAAGGGCGCGGTGGCCCGCGCGTACGGCGCCTACACCCCGCGTGGCGAAGCCGCCCGGGCGCTGGTGGTGCTCGACCCGGACGGCACGGTTGCCTGGAGCCACATCTCGCCGCCGGAGGTGAACCCGGGCGCGGACGGCATCCTCGACGCACTGGAACGGCTGCGCAGCGGCCGGGAGGTGATGGCCGGATGACGACCCCCCTGCAGGTCACCGCCCGTCTCCGGACGCCGGTGACCGGAGCCGACCACGTCCGGGGCGCGGCCGACGCCCCGGTGACCGTCGTCGAGTACGGCGACTTCCAGTGCCAGTACTGCGGTGCGGCGTACCCGAACCTGACCGAGCTGCTCCGGCAGCGGGAGGGAACGGTACGCCTCGTCTACCGCTACTTCCCGATCGCCAACGTGCACCCGTACGCCGAGCGTGCCGCGGAGGCCGCCGAGGCGGCCGGGGTCCGGGGCCGGTTCTGGGACATGCACGACTGGCTCTACGAGCACCAGGACCAGCTCGACCCCGTGCACCTGTCGCTCGGCGTCGAGCAGCTCGGCCTGCCACCCGACGAGATCGCCGCCGAGGTGGACAAGCAGGCGCACGCCGACCGGGTGCGGCGGGACTTCGTGGGCGGGATCCGCAGCGGCGTGAACGGCACGCCCACGCTCTTCGTCAACGACGTCCGTCACGACGGGGGCTACGCGCTGCCCGAACTGCTCGCCGCGGTCGACGCCGCCGCGGACACGTGACCGTGCAGGCCCGGCACCCGACGTCGCCGCCCGCGGCCCGCCAGGGTCGCGGGCGGCGCGTGCTCAGATCAGCCGCAGCTCGCGTGCCCGGCGCACCGCCTCGCGCCGGCGGGTCGCGTCGAGCTTGCGGTAGATGTTGCGCACGTGCGTCTTCACCGTGTTGACCGACAGTGACAGCTCGCTGGCGATCTCCACGTTGGAGAGGATGCTCTGCAGGTAGCGCAGGATCGTGAGTTCCCGCTCGGTGAGCGGCTCCTCCAGCGTGGGGCCCGGCTCGGCCGCGCCCCGCTCGGCCGGTTCGTCGGCGACCCGGACCAGGTCGCTCACCATCGACCAGTGGGCGGTGCCGCTGTCGAGGTGGGCGGCGAGCAGGTCCCGCACCGCCGGGTCGGCACGGGTGAAGACCCGGCGGAAGCCGTCCGGGGCGGCCAGGTCGAGCACCTGTTCGAGGAGCCGGCCCGCGCGGCGTGCGTCCCCGTCCCGACCGGCGAGGGCCGCGTGCAGCAGGCCGGCCTCGAGGCGTACGGGCAACGGCCAGCCGGCCGCGTCGGTCCCCTCCCAGTCCGGCAGCACCCGCCCGGCGGCCCGGGGATCGCCGGCGCGCAGCTCGACGCGGGCCAGTGCCACCGCGAGCGGCGCCACCGGCTCCACCCGCTCGTGGACCGGCCCGGCGAGCAGGTCGCGCGCGGCGTCGAGGTCGCCGCGCGCGCCGAGCAGGTCGGCGTCCGCGGCGAGCAGCCGGTGTGTCAGCTCCGCCGCCTGCGGCCGGCCGGCGAGCCGCTGCCGGGCCTCGGCGAGGATCCGGTGGCCGGCGGCGGGTTCGTTGCGGTCGTGCAGCAGCAGCGCCCGGCAGAGCGCCCCCACCGCGGCGGCGGCCGTCTCCGCCTCCCCGGGTCCCGGCGCCGCACCGGGCTCGCCGCCGGTCGCCGGCCCGGCGAGCGCCAGGTCCGCCGCGGCCTCCTCGGGCCGGTCGCGGTGCAGCGCCACGAGGGCCAGGGCCAGGTGGGCGTACGCGCAGTCGAGCCGGCACGCCCAGCCGTGGCAGGGCGGCATCGCGAGGGCCGCCCGCGCCGACGTCTCCGCCGCGCGCAACTCCCCGCGCATCGCCTGCAGCAGCGCGGACCGGCTGAGGCAGACCAGTTCGGTGCGGGGCCGTCCGGCCTCCCGCGCCGCGTGCAGGGCCCGGGCGAAGCGCGCGGCGGGCAGCTGCCCCTCGGCCAGCTCGACGAGGCCGAGCGCCGTGCCGGCGAACGCGCGCAGGTCGGCGTCCTCGGTGGCGCCGCCCCGGGGTCCCGCCGTGCTCGGCGCCAGCGCCTCCGGGACCTCGTTGGCGGTCGACGTCCGTGCCCCGGCCACCCCGGTCCCGGGCGGCGGCGTCCGCGGCTCGGCTGCCTCGCCGGTACGGGGAGAGACCTCCGGGCGCGCCACCCCGCCGCGCGCGGCAACCTCGCCCACGGCTCCGGGGGCGGGGGACGGCGGCGGGGCGCCCCGGGCGCGGATCAGGCGGGCGGCCGCGGCACGTACCTCGTGGTGGTCGCCGGCGAGCCGGGCCAGGGTGAGTTCCACGGCGGTCGCGAGCCGGAGGAACCGGTCCCGGCGGGGCGTGGGCAGCGTGCCAGCGTACGCCGCGGCGGCCCGCAGGTGCGCGGCGGCCGCCGCCCCGTCACCGGCGTTCGCCCGCTCGGCCGCGCAGGCGAGGGCGAGTTCCGGGTCGCGGCGTACGGCCTCGGGCGGCGGGGGCGTCGGGGCGGGACCGGCCGGTTCGCCCCCGTCGTACGGGGCCAGCTCGGGCCACCGCGCGACGAAGAGTTCGGTCGCCCGGTCCCAGTGGCCGGCGGCGAGCGCGTGCCGCAGCCCCTCGGCGGGCCGCCCGTTGTCGGCGTACCAGCCGGCGGCCCGCAGGTGCAGCTCCCGCACCTCCTCGTCGGGCAGCCGGGCCAGCTCGGCCCGGAGCAGGTCGGCCAGCAGCGGGTGGCACCGGTACCACGGCGGTCGGCTCTCGTCGCGGCTGAGCAGCCCGCCGTCGCCGGCCAGGCCGGCCAGGACCCGCTCGGCGTCGGACCCGCCGGTGAGGGCGTCGGCCAGGTCGGCGCAGACGGTCTCGGCCAGCGCGGTGCGGCGCAGCAGGTCGCGGGCGGCCGGGTCGACGGCCGCGAGCACCTCCTCGTGCAGGTACCCGGCGATGTCGGGCTGGTCCCCGCCGAACTGCTCGACCCAGCGGGCCGGGTCGGGCTGCCGGCGCAGCGCCAGCGCGGCGAAGCGGAGCGCCGCCGGCCACCCACCGGACCGCGTCCGCAGCCGGCGCAGGGACTCCCCCGGCAGCGTCACGCCGTGCGCGGCCAGCAGGTCGGCCACCTCGTCGTCGGTGAACGCGAGATCGTCGGGGCCGATCTCGGTCAGCTCCCCGGACAGCCGCAGGCGGTGCACCGGCAGCGGCAGCCCGGCCCGCGCCCCGATGACCAGGCGCAGCCGCTGCTCCGTGTGGCGGAGCAGGAAGTCCAGGCCGGAGAGCGCCGCCGGGTCGGTCACCCGGTGCAGGTCGTCGAGGACGAGCAGCACCGGCCGCTCGCGGGCGGCGAGCGCGGCGGCGAGCAGTTCCAGCTGGTCGGGGCGGGGTGGCCGGTCCGGGACGGGAGCGTCGTCGTGCGCCGGACCCGCGCCGGCGCGCAGGGCCGCCGCGAGGTACGACCAGAGGCGGTCGCCGTCGTCGCCCGCCTCGACGGACAGCCACGCCGGTGCGGGACGGTCGCTGTCGGCGACGCTGCCGTCCCCGCGTACGTCGGCGCCCTCGCCCGCGCTGGCGCCGGCCAGGCGGGTCCAGGCGGCGAGCAGCGTGGTCTTCCCCCAGCCCGCCGGCGCGCTGACCAGCGTGACCGGTCCGGCGGCGCCCGCGTCGAGCCGGCGCAGCAGCCGGGGCCGGGCCACCACCGGCTCGGGCGGCGCGGGCGGCGACAGCCGGGACGCGAGCAGCGGCGGACCGAGCCGGCGCGTGGCCTCCACCCGTACGTCACTTGCCTGCTCCGGCATCCGGCCCACCCCCACGGACGCGTTCCACCCCCGGTCGGCGGGCGGTTACCCGGCGCGGGGCGGTTCACCCCTTCGGGGCGAGCGGCGGGAGCCCGCCGCGTCGCGTGGGACGGACGCCCGGGGACGATCCGGACGCGGACGGCGTGCGAGGCGGACCGGTGGCAGACTCGCGGGATGGCCGGGGAGCGGACGTACGACGTGGTGCTGTTCGGGGCGAGCGGGTTCACCGGCGGCCTGACCGCCGAGTACCTGGCCCGCCACGCGCCGCCCGGGCTGCGGTGGGCGTTGGCCGGGCGTGATCCGGACAAGCTCCGCGCCGTCCGCGACCGCCTCGCCGCCGTCGACCCCGCGCTGGCCGGGCTGCCGATGCTGACGGCCGACGTGTCCGACCCCGGCTCGGTGCGGGCCCTGGCGGAGCGCACCCGGGTGGTCGCCAGCACCGTGGGCCCCTTCATCCGGCACGGGGAACCGCTGGTAGCCGCGTGCGCCCGGGCGGGCACCGACTACGTGGACATCACGGGCGAGCCCGAGTTCGTCGACCTCATGTACCTGCGGCACCACGCCGAGGCGGTGCGCACCGGGGCGCGGCTCGTGCACGCCTGCGGCTTCGACTCGATCCCGCACGACCTGGGCGCCTGGTTCACCGTCCGGCAGCTCCCCGCAGACGTGCCGATCACCGTGGACGGGTTCGTCCGCGCGGGCGGGCGGTTCTCCGCCGGGACGTACCATTCGGCGCTCATCTCCTTCTCCCGCACGTCGGAGGCGAGCCGGGTGGCCCGCGAGCGACGGGCGGTCGAGCCCCGGCCGCGGGGGCGGCGGGTCCGCGCGGTCCCGGGCCGGTTCTCCCGCTCCCCCGAGCTGGGCATGTGGGCGGTGCCGCTGCCCACCATCGACCCGCAGGTGGTCCGCCGGTCGGCCGCCGCCCGCCCGGAGTACGGTCCGGACTTCCGCTACCGGCACTTCGCCGCGGTGAAGCGGCTGCCCACCGTGCTGGCCGCCGCCGTGGCGCTCGGCGGCGCCGCCGGGCTCATGCGGCTGGGGCCGAGCCGGCGCTGGCTGCTCGGCCGGCTCGCCTCCGGGCAGGGGCCCACGCCGGAGCAGCGGGCGCGCTCGTGGTTCCGGGTCCGCTTCGTCGGTACGGGCGGCGGCCGGCAGGTCCGCACCGAGGTGGCCGGCGGCGATCCCGGTTACGAGGAGACCGCGAAGATGCTCGCCGAGTCGGCGCTCTGCCTCGCCCTGGACGACCTGCCCCCGGCCGCCGGTCAGCTCACGCCGGTCACCGCCATGGGCGAGGCGCTGCTCGACCGGCTCACCCGCGCGGGGATCACGTTCCGGGTGCTCGGCCCGACCGCCGGGACGCCGTCGTGACGTGTCCACAGCTCGTGGGTTGACCCTCGACCAGGTTGAGAGGGCAGGATCGGTCGGCGTGGAGAGCGGACTGCGCAGCATCGGCGAGCTGGCCCGGGCCAGTGGCCTCACGGTCAGCGCCCTACGGTTCTACGACTCGGCCGGGGTGCTCGTCCCGGCGCTGGTCGACCCGGTGACCGGCTACCGCTGGTACACCGACGACCAGGTGGCCCCGGCCCGCCTGGTGGCCGGCCTGCGCCGCGTCGGCATGCCGGTCCCCGAGATCGCCGCCGCGGTCCGGTCCGAGCCGGCCGCCGTGCACCGCCTGCTGGACGCGCACCTGCGCCGGCTGGAGGACGGTCTCGCCGACGCCCGCCGGGAGCTCTCCCGCATCCGTACGCTCGTCGGCCCCGAGGAGCCCGCCGTGGCCACCCGCCTGATGTTGTCCCGCACCGACCTGGCGCGGGCCGTGGACGCCGTACGGTTCGCCGTCGGCACCGACCCGGAGCTGCCGGTGCTCACCGGTGTCCTCCTCGACGTCGAGCCCGACGCCGTCCGGCTGGTCGCCACCGACCGGCACCGGCTGGCGCTGGCCCGGGCCGACGCCGCCCGGACGGAGGGGCCGGCGGTCCGGGTCCTCGTCCCGGCCGGCTTCGTCGACGAGGTCCGGGCCCTGCTGGACACCGACGCCGGGAGCACCCCGGAGGCCCACCTGACGGTGGAGGGCACGCGGGTCGCGGTGTCGGTCGCCGGCCGGTCCGCGAGCGCGACGGCCCTGCCGTACGACTTCCCGGACTACCGCCGGCTCGTCCGGGCCGCCACCGGCGACGGTCCGGCGCACCGCATCCCGGTCGACGCGGCGGCGCTGCGGGCCGCGCTGCGCCGCCCCGACGCCCCGACCGTGGCCCGCGACCACGACGGCGTGCCGGTCGCGGTGACCGTGCTCGGCCTCGACGACCGGGGCGGGCTGCGGCTGCTCGACCCGGGCCAGGGCGGTCCGGACGGCGGGCTGCGGATCGGCGTGAACGGCGACTACCTGCTCGACGCGCTGGACGCCGCGGGCGGGCCGCAGCTCGTGCTGGAGCTGGACGGCCCCATCGCCCCGCTGGCCGTACGCCGCCCCGACGACGAGGAGTCCTTCTCGATCCTCATGCCGATCCGGCTCTGACCGGCCGGCCCGGGCCGGGGCGGGGCGCGACGGTAGCATCTGGTGGTCCACCCGACTGCCGGACGGAGGCGTACGGAGCAGCATGCTCGACATGGAGTTGATCCGGAAGGATCGCGAGGCGGTGGCGACCGCGCTGGCGAAGCGTCTGGATCCCGCCGAGGTCAACCGGGCGCTGGACGAGATTCAGCGGCTCGACCAGGAGCGCCGTGCCCTGATCGGCGAGATCGACGCCGAGCGGCAGCGCCGCAAGGCGGAGGCGCGGGCGTACGCGGAGGCGAAGCGCGCCGGCCGTGAGCCGGAGGTCGTCGCGTCCGAGACGGGCCGCAAGCAGCTCTCCGAGCTGGAGTCCGAGCTGGACGAGGTGCAGGGCCGGCTGCGTACCGCCATGAGCGAGCTGCCCAACCTGCCCGCCGACGACGTGGTGGCCGGGGGTAAGGAGGCCAACCGGGTCGTCAGGACCTTCGGCGAGCAGCCGACCATCGAGAAGGTCCGCGACCACGTCGAGCTGTCCCGGCTGCTGGGTCTCGTCGACCACGAGCGGGGCGTGAAGCTCGGCGGCTCCGGCTTCTGGATGTACACGGGGATGGGCGCCCGGCTGGAGTGGGCGCTGCTGAACTTCTTCGTCGACGAGAACGTCCGGGCCGGTTACGAGTTCCTGCTGCCGCCGCACCTGCTGCTCGACACCGCCGGGTATGCGGCCGGCCAGTTCCCGAAGTTCTACGACGACGTCTACCACCTCGACCGGGAGTCGGCGCCGCGCGGGCAGTTCCTGCTGCCCACGGCCGAGACGGCCATCCTCGGGGCGTACCAGGACGAGATCCTCGACCGGGCCGCGCTGCCGCTGAAGCGGTTCGCGTACACGCCGTGCTACCGCCGAGAGGCGGCCGGCGCGCACTCCGACGAGCGCGGCACCGTGCGGGGCCACCAGTTCAACAAGGTGGAGATCTTCCAGTTCACGTTGCCCGAGCAGGCGGACGCGGCGCTGGAGGAGATGGTCCGCCACGCCGAGAGCCTGGTGGAGAAGCTGGGGCTGCACTACCAGCGCAGCCTGCTGTCGGCCGGCGACGCCAGCGCGTCCATGCGCAAGACCCTCGACATCGAGGTGTGGATGCCGAGCATGGGCAAGTACAAGGAGGTGTCGTCGGTCTCCTGGGCCGGTGACTACCAGGCGCGCCGGGCGGCCATCCGCTACCGGGAGCCGGGCGGCAAGCAGACCCGCTTCGTGCACACGCTCAACGGCTCGGCGCTGGCCACCAGCCGGCTCCTGCCGGCCGTCCTCGAACAGTTCCAGCAGCCCGACGGCTCGGTGCTGGTGCCCGAGGTGCTCCGCGACCGGCTCGGCACCGACCGCCTAACCCCAGCCCGCTGACCCACCCCCCGCCCCCCGCCCCCGCGCCCGCCTCCCCGCCCCGCCGATCTTGCACTTTCGGCCCTTGATTCGTGGTGAATCGCGGCTTTTGCCGGGGCGGAAACTGCAAGATCGACGGGAGCGGGGCGCGGGGGCGCGGGCGCGGGGGGCTTGGGGCTACTCGGCCTTGGTTAGGCGTAGGGCTAGCTCGGGGCAGACCTTGACGGCCTTCCGGGCGCCCTCGCGCAGCCACGTCGGCACCGGAGTCGGGGGGAAGGCCGGGTAGCCGTTGGCGTCGAGTCGGATGAAGTCCGGCACGACGTGCGCGCACAGCCCGTGCCCGTCACAGCGGGACCAGTCGAGGGTCAGCGTCTGCGGGTTGGGGTCGGGGGCGCCGGGCAGCCCCATCACACCCTTCACCCGCCGACCGCACCCGTCGCCGGTGGAGTGCAGGCGCAGGTCGTCGGCGAAGACCTCGATGGCGGACAGCGCGAACCGCGCCGTGCCGTCGGGGTGGCTGCACGCCCCGCGCCCCTTCACCTCGCCGGCGGCGGCGCGGACGATGTCGGCGGGCTGGCTGCCGGCGACCGCGAGGTCCACGGCCCGGGCGAGGTCGGGCAGGCCCCGCTTGCACGGCCCGCACTGTCCCGCGGACTCGCCGGCCAGGTAGCGCACCACCTGCGCCGCCTCCCCGAGCGGGCAGGTGTCGGCGGCGAGCGGCACGATGATGCCGGCGCCGAGGGTGCCGCCGACCGCGGCCATCCCCTTGCGGGAGATCTCGGCCCGGTCCGCCGCCTCCGCCGTGATCCACTTGCCGTGGTAGCCGCCGGTGAGGATGCCGGGCCCCTCGGGCACCTCGCAGAGGTCGAGGATGTCCCGCAGCGGGGTGCCGGCCGCGCACTCGACCACGGCGGGCCGGCCGGCCGCGCCGGTGACGGTCAGCAGGACGGTGCCGGGTTCGTCGTCCGTGCCGAGCGCCGCGTACTCGTACGCGCCGAGCCGCGCGGCGACCGCGAGCTGGGCGTACGTCTCCGCGTTGGAGAGCAGTGTGGGCAGACCGCTCACGCCGGAGTCGCTGGAGCGCTTCTTGGTGCCGGGCGGGATGTGCGGCAACCCGTTGATGCCGTTGACGAGCGCCCCGCCCTCCCCGGAGATGAACCGGTGCGGGACGGTGACCACGCTCGCCGGCACCGGCATCCGTCGCTCCGCCAGCGCCTCCAGGAGCGAGTCGCGCCCCACGCCGTCGTCGGCGACGCCGATCACGATCTCCTCGGCGTCCAGGGCGTACGCGGCCAGGGCCGCGCCGTCGAGGACGAGGTGGGG
Source organism: Micromonospora globbae (assembly GCF_036184225.1). Classification (NCBI taxonomy): domain Bacteria; kingdom Bacillati; phylum Actinomycetota; class Actinomycetes; order Micromonosporales; family Micromonosporaceae; genus Micromonospora; species Micromonospora globbae. The sequence continues at coordinate 201,119 of NZ_CP108084.1, read as the reverse complement.
CGCCCGGGTGAGCAGCACCTTGTCCTTCCAGCTCGCCGGCTCCCCCTCGGTGGCGTTGACGACCACCACGGCGCCCAGGTCCTGCCGCTCGCAGGACTCCAGCACCGCCCGCACCTTCCGGGCGAACGGGAAGCCCGCGCCGCCCTTGCCCTTGAGCTGGATCCCCTCGGCGAGCCGGAGCAGGCCGGCGGGCTCCAGCGGCCGGACGGGCCCGTGCACCTCCTCGTGCGCGGCCAGGTCCAGCCGGCCGAACTCGGCGAAGCCGGCGGTCAGCCGGGGCTCGCCCACGCAGGCCACCGGGGGCACGGTGGTCCGCTTCACTTCGCCTCACCCCGCAGCCCGGCCCAGTACGCCCCGTCCACCGCCTCGGCGTTGGCCCGGCGCCGGCGCGCCGAACGGCCCTCGCCGGCGGCCCGCCGCGCCCGCCGGGACGCCAGGTCCACGAGCGTCGGGGTGTCGTCGGCCGGCACCTCCTCGGGCACGTACCGGGCCGGCGGGCGCCAGTAGTCCGGCTCCTCCGGCACGTCGTCCTCGGCGCTGTGCCGGCCGCCGCCGCTGCGCGGCATCGCGGAGATCGGCTCGGCGGAGACCGGCCCCGCCGAGATCGGCCCGACCGAGATCGGTGCCGCCGTCACCGGTTCGGCCGACACCGGTTCGGTCTCCCAGCGACGCGGGCTGGTCCACGGCTCCTCCGGCCGGTCGGCGCCGAGCGTCGCGTACCAGGCGTCGTCGGCCTCGCCGCGGTCCTCGGCGCGCCGGCGGGCCGCCGGCGCCGCGCCCCGGCCGCGCCGGGTCGGTTCGGGCTCCTCGGCACGGCGTCGCCGCGACCGCCGCGCCGGCGACTCGTCGGCGCCTCCCGCCACCGGGGCGAACTCGTCGTCCCGCGGCGGCGCGGGCTCGTACTCCTCCTCGCGGTACCGGGCGGCCGGCCGCGCGTCCCGCGAACGCCGGCCGCGACTGGCCGCATCGTCGGCCCGCCCGCGCCGGCCGCCGGGCTCGGCCGCCACCTCGGCCCGCCCACGCCGACCACCGGAGTCGGCCGCCACCTCGGCCCGCCCGCGCCGGCCACCGGACTCGGCGGCGACCTCGGCCCGCCCGCGCCGGCCGCCGGGCTCGCGGAGGCTGCCCGGCTCGGGAACCACGGGAACCGTGAACCGGTCGGCGTCCCGCCGCCGGCCGGCCGCCGGCACGGACAGCTCGGCGGTGGCCTGCGCCCACTCGGCCTCGCGCCGCCGCCGGGCGATCTCGGCGGCCCGGGCCGCGCCCCGGCGGCCCCACCCGGCCAGGACCGACCGGCCGCGGCCGTCCTCGGCCGGTCGCCCGGCGAGCGCCGTGTTCATGGCGGCGGCCTGCTGCTGCTCGCGGCTGCGCCGGCCGAGCGTGACCGAGAGGCGGACCAGCAGCGCCAGCACGACCAGCACCACGCAGGCCAGGTAGCTCAGCACCACCCAGGAGCTGGCGGGCCGCCCGGCGTTGAGGCCGTGGACGAGGGCGAACGGCCAGGAGACGTACGCCGTCGAGTGCAGCGCCCGCCACAGCCACCTCGGGCCGACGCCGGCGAACCGGGCCCGGACGATCCCGGTCCAGAGCACGCTCACCATCAGCAGGGCGGCCACCGTGCCGAGGCCGACGTAGAGCCCGGCGCCGGAGACGAACGGCACCACGGCGTCGGTGCTCGCCGCCCGGCCCGTGGCGATCTTGGTGAGCACGTGGAACCCGAGCCCGACGACACCGAGGACGCCGGTGGCCCGGTGCGCCGACTGGAGCAGTACCCGGTGCCGGATCAGCAGCACGAGCCGGTCGGTGGCGAGCAGGCCGAGCATGACCGTGAGGCTGAGCGCGACCAGGGTCACCACCCCGGCGAAGAACTCGGTGAAGAAGAAGCCGTACGCGTACGCCCGCTGGCCGGCACCGGTCAGCATGACGGCGGCCCACAGCGCGGCGAGCGTGGACACGATCAGCACGCCCACGGCGGACCGGGACGGCGCCCGTACCCCCCGGCTGCTGGTGCTGGTCCGGACCGCCGTCGCCTTCTGGTTCTCCCTGACCCGGGCCATCTGCTCCTCGATCGTCCACGGCGGCGGACCGCCGGCCGACTCCGCTCCCCCCGTCAGTACGGAGCGGGCCCGTGGACGGATCACCGGGGCCGGGGAAATTTCCCGCGCGATCGAACCGCGCGGTGTCCTCGCGCGTGTAGCGGCACCCGAGCGCCGGCGATAGACGAGCATCCATTGACACTCGCTGCAACGCGCTTGTAACCTTTCCGAAAATTTCAGCTCCTGCTGCAAGGTTCCGGCAGCAGCCCCCGCTGCCCCACCCCCGTCCCCCAGGAGTCACCGATGACGCGTCGCCGTCGATGCCGCTCGGCGATCCTCGCCGCCGGCATGCTCGCCAGCCTGCTCGTCCCCACCGCCGTGACGGCGCCCCCGGCCGCCGCAGCCCCCACCGGCAACAAGAAGGTGATCGTCCAGCTCTTCGAGTGGAACTGGCCCTCGGTCGCCGCCGAGTGCCAGAGCACCCTCGGCCCGAAGGGCTACGGCTTCGTCCAGGTCTCCCCACCCCAGGAGCACGTCCGCGGCTCCCAGTGGTGGGTGGCGTACCAACCCGTCAGCTACCGCATCGAGTCCCGCAAGGGCACCCGGGCCCAGTTCCAGGCCATGGTGAACGCGTGCCACGCGGCCGGCGTCAAGGTGATCGTGGACGCCGTGGTCAACCACATGTCCGGGCAGGACGCCGGCGGCACCGGGTGGGCCGGCTCGTCGTACGGCCACTACGACTACCCGGGCACCTACCAGACGCAGGACTTCCACCACTGTGGCCGCAACGGCAACGACGACATCGTGAACTACCAGGACCGCTACGAGGTGCAGAACTGCGAGCTGGTGAACCTCGCCGACCTGAGGACCGAGTCGACGTACGTCCGCGACCGGCTCGCCGCGTACCTCAACGACCTGCTCTCCCTCGGTGTCGACGGCTTCCGGATGGACGCCAGCAAGCACATGCCCGCGGCGGACATCGCGGCGCTCAGGGCGCGGCTCTCCCGCCCCGCGTACCTCGTGCAGGAGGTCATCCACGGCGCGGGCGAGCCGATCCAGCCCGAGGAGTACACCGGAAACGGCGACGTGCACGAGTTCCGCTACGGCCGGGACCTGGCCCGGGTCTTCCGGTCGGAGCGGCTGGCCTACCTGCGCAACTTCGGCGAAGGCTGGGGCCACCTGCCCAGCGGCTCGGCGGCGGTGTTCGTCGACAACCACGACACCCAGCGCGACGGCGGGGTGCTCACCTACCGCGACCGGGGCATCTACGCGCTGGCCAACGCCTTCATGCTGGCCTGGCCGTACGGCTCCCCGACGGTGATGTCGAGCTACACCTTCGGCAACCGCGACCAGGGGCCGCCCTCGGACGGCGCCGGCCGCACGCTGAACACCACCTGCTACTCCGGCTGGGAGTGCGAGCACCGCTGGCCGGTGATCGCCAACATGGTCGGCTTCCGCAACGCCACCGAGGGGGCCGGCGTCGCCAACTGGTACGACAACGGCAACAACCACATCGCGTTCAGCCGGGCCGGCAAGGGCTACATCACCATCAACGACGAGGACCACGCCATCACCGGGCGCTCCTACCACGCCGGGTTGCCCGCGGGCCGCTACTGCGACGTCATCCACGGCACCTGGAGCAACGGCTCCTGCAGCGGGCCGGTGATCACCGTGGACGGCAACGGATGGTTCGCCGCCGACATCCCGGCGCACGACGCGGTCGCCATCCACGTCGGCGCCCGCCTGTAGCACCGGACCGGGCGGTCCACCGGCCCACGCGCCGGCCGGACCGCCCGGCCACCCCGGCCCGCCCGGGCCGTGCCACGCCCGGCCGGTGCGCGCGCCGGTCCGCACGGCGCGTTTCGCGGCATCGGCCTGTTCGGGGCGTTGATACCTCGTACAGTGCCTTTGTGCCGTTTGACCGAATGAGCCCTCGGGGCCGTCGGGGCTGGATCGCCGCCGGCCTCGGCGTACCGGCGCTGCTCGTGACCGCGCTGCTCACCGGCCTGGCCCTGACGCCCCGGGCGGAGCCGGTGGCCCGGCAGGCCGCACCGGCCACGTCCGTGCCCGGGCCCGAGCCGAGCGACGTCGACCAGGGCGCCGAGGAGACCGTGCCGCCCGCCGCGCCGGCGCCGCCCGGGCTGCCGGTGGTCACGTACGATCCCGCGCCCGCCGGCTTCCCGGCCGATCCCGCCACCATGGACACCACCCCGCTGACGGAGGCGCTGCGACCCAGCCGGAAGATCGCGGCGTACGACGCCCCGGGCGGGCGGCCGGTGGCGTACCTCGCCCCGACCATCAGCGGCGTCGACCTCACCATGCCGATCGCCGAGCGCCGCGCCGGATGGACGGCCGTGCTGCTCCCCTCGGCCAACCGCCGGCTCGCCTGGCTCCCGCCCGGCGGGTTCACGACGGTGCCGCTGCGCGACCAGATCGTCGTGGAGCGCCGCCACCACCGGCTCACCTGGTACCGGGCCGGGCGGGCGGTGCGGTCGTGGGAGGTGAGCCTCGGCCAGCGCGGGCAGGAGACGCCGCTGGGCCGCACCTTCATCCTGGGCCGCACCCCGCCGCCGCAGGACGTGTACGGCGGGGTGGACATCTTCGCCCTCGGCTCGGTGCCCGACGACCCGGACGCGGTGCCGACCGGCCTGCGCGGGGCGCACATCGGCCTGCACACCTGGTACCACGACGGCGAGCTGGGCGAGAACACCACGAACGGCTGCATCCGGCTGACCCGCAGCGGGCAGCGGGAGCTGCTCGCCGAGGTACGCCCCGGCAGCAGCGTCGTGGTGGTCGAGGAGCTGCCCGAACCACCCCCCACGGCCTGAGCGCCCCGCCTCCCCTCTCCGTCCGGCGCGAAGGACCGGGACCACAGCGCCGGCGGGGCGGGTTCAGTCGCCCAGCAGCCAGCCGTTCTGCTCGGCGATCCGCACGGCCTCGGCCCGGTTCCGGGCGCCGGTCTTGCCGATGGCCGCCGACAGGTGGTTGCGCACCGTCCCCTCCGACAGGTGCAGCGCGGCGGCCAGGTCGGCGACCGTACCCCCGTGGCGGGCCGCGCGCAGCACGTCGGTCTCCCGCTCGGTGAGCGGGCTCGCGCCCGTGGCCAGCGTCTCCGCCGCCAGCGTCGGGTCGACCACCCGGAGCCCGGCGTGCACCCGGCGCACCGCCTCGGCGAGCTGCCGGGCCGGGGTGTCCTTCACCACGAACCCGTTGGCGCCAGCCTCCATGGCCCGCCGCAGGTAGCCGGGGCGGCCGAACGTCGTCACCACCAGCACACGGCAGGTCGGCAGCGCCGCGCGCAGGGCGGCGGTGGCGGCGATCCCGTCGAGCCCCGGCATCTCCACGTCGAGCAGCGCCACGTCCGGCGTGGTCCGCCGCGCCTCGGGCACCACCTCGTCGCCCCGGCCCACCTCCGCCACCACCGTGAGGTCCGGTTCGAGGGAGAGCAGCGCGGCCAGCGCGCCGCGGACCAGCGCCTGGTCGTCGGCGAGCAGCACCCGGATCGGCTCGCTCACCGGGCACCCGCCGGCAGGCCGACCCGCAGCACGAAGCCGGGCCCGTCCGGGCGCCGGCCGACGGTCACCGTGGCGTCGAGCCGCTGCGCCCGCTCGCGCAGGCCGACCAGGCCGTGCCCGGCCGTCGCGGCCTCCGCCGTCGGGCCCCGCCCGTCGTCGCTGACCTCCACGGCGTCCGGGCGCACCCGGACCGTGCAACGCCGTGCTCCGCTGTGCCGGACCACGTTGGTCACCCCTTCCCGTACCGCCCACGCGAACAGTTGGTCCCGCTCCGGCGGCAGCGCCGGCAGCTCGGCCGGCAGGTCGGCGGCGATGCCCGCGGCGGCCAGCGCGGTACGGGCGCCGGCCAGCTCCTCGACCAGCCGCACGTCGCGGTACGCCCCGACGGTCCGCCGTACGTCGGCCAGCGCCGCGCGGGCGAGCTGCTCGACCTCGGCGATCTCCGTGGCCGCCCGGGCCGGGTCCACCTCCACGAGCCGTCCCGCCAGCTCGGCCTTGATCGCCACCACCGTGAGCGAGTGGCCCAGGATGTCGTGCAGGTCCCGCGCCGTCCGGGCCCGTTCCTCGGCGACCGCCAGCCGGCGGATCTCCTGTTGCGCCGCGCGCAGTTCGCCGTTGCGCTGGGCCAGGGCGGACACCCCGAACATGGCGAACGAGGCGAGCAGGACCGCGAAGACGATGGTGCTCTCCGTCGCCCAGGCGGGCACCAGGTAACTCAGCACGACCGGCACCAGCACGGCCAGCACCACGACGACCAGCGCCCACACCCGGGGCAGCAGGAACACCGCGGCCGCGGCGACGAAGACCAGCGTGGTCATCCAGTCCCCGTCGGTGCCCGGGATGCCGAGCACGCCGAGGGCGAGCAGCCCCAGCAGGCCCGCCACGGCCGGCGCCGGCGGGATCGGCCGGTTCCGCTGCCGATGCGAGCGGGCCCACTCGAACAGCAGCACGTACGCCACGCCGAAGGCGATCAGCGTGCCCACGCCGAGCGCCCTGCGCCAGATCTCGTCCTGGCGCAGGGCGGTGGCCAGCGGCACGTTGAGGAAGAACAGCCAGACGGCGGCCAGCAACCAGCCGAGGAGCCGCCACTTGCGGCCCACCGGCTGGTACGGGCCCGTCGTCATCGCGTCCACGCTAGCGGTCGGCGCGGTCAGACCCGCGCGGTGTCCCGGCGGAACAGCCGGGCGGCGCCGACCGCGAAGACGACCGTCCACACGGTCAGGTTGGCGATCGCCCCCGTACTCACCCCGTCGCCGGTCAGCGGGGCGCGGGCGAGTTCACCGACGCCGTAGACCGGGGTGAACCGCGCGACGTGCTGGAGCACGTCGGGCAGCACCTCGAGCGGGACGAAGAGTCCGCCGAACATGGCCAGCACGGCCAGGATCGGGCCGATGAACTGCATGACGTTCTCCGCCGGGAACAGGTAGCCGACGAAGAGGCCGAAGGCGGCGAAGACGAGCGAGCCGAGCCAGGCGCCGAGGCCGGTGAGCAGCCACACGTCGGCGGACAGGCGCACGCCGGCGGCGGCGCCCACGGCGAACTCGACGCAGACGGCGATGAGGCCGAGGGCCATCGCGGTGACCACCTTCATGGCGACGTACGCGGTCGGGCGCAGCGGCGTGAGCCGCAACTGCCGGCTCCAGCCCAGTGCCCGCTCGGTGGCGACCGCCGCGCCGATGCTGGTGGTGGCCACCATGGCCGCGTACACGGCCAGGCTGACCATGATGTACGCGATCACCGAGTTGCCGCTGTCGAGCTGCTGCCCGCGCTGCGGCAGGCCGAAGATGAGGAAGAAGACGGCCGGCATGATGAGCGTGAACGCGAGCGTGCGGCGGTTGCGCAGCACCCGGCGCAGCTCGATGCGGAGCGCGGCCGGGGAGAACCCGCCGAGGGCGGGCGGCCGCCGGTCGGCCTGGACGCCGCGGTCGGTGGCGGTGGTGGGCAGGGCGGTGGTCATCGTCAGGCTCCGGTCTGGTCGGTCGTGAGGGCGAGGAAGGCGTCCTCGAGGTTGCGGGAGGTGATCTCGACGTCCCGCGCCTCGGTCCGCGTGAGCAGGTGCCGGGCGATCCGGTCGGAGTCGGAGGTGTGCACGAGCACGCTGTCGCCGCGTACCTCGACGGCGTCGACGCCGGGCAGCGCGGCGAGCGCGGCCTGGTCGGCGCCGGGGAGGGTGGCCCGGACGAGCCGTCCGGCGGCCAGGTTCTTGATCTCGGCGGTGGTGCCGTCGGCGACGATCCGCCCCTGCCGGACGAGCACGATCCGGTCGGCGTACGCGTCGGCCTCGTCGAGGTAGTGGGTGGCGAAGATGACGGTCCGCCCGGACCGGGCGTCGTGCCGCAGCGCCTGCCAGAACTCGCGCCGCCCCTCGACGTCCATGCCGGTGGTCGGCTCGTCGAGCACCATGAGGTCCGGGTCCGGCAGCAGGGCGAGCGCGAAGCGCAGCCGCTGCTGCTGGCCGCCGGAGCAGCGCCCGACGACCCGGTCGGCGATGTCGGTGATCCCGGCCCGCTCGAGCACCTCCTCGGCGGAACGGCTGTGCCGGTAGAAGTTGGCGGTCAGGCGCACGGTCTCACCGACGGTCAGGTCCTTGAGCAGCCCGCCGGTCTGGAGCACCGCGGCGACCCGGCCGCGGGCGATCGCGTCCGCCGGGCTGCCGCCGAGGATCCGCGCCGACCCGGCGTCCGGGCGGGCCAGGCCGAGCAGCATGTCGATGGTGGTGGTCTTGCCGGCGCCGTTCGGGCCGAGGAAGGCGACCACCTCGCCGGGCTCGACCCGCAGGCTCAGCCCGTCGACGGCGGTGACGGCGCCGAAGGTCTTGGTGAGGCCGCTCAGCTCGACGGCCGCGTGCGTACTGGTCATGGCAGCCATGCTCCGGCGGGCCCGGCGCCCGCGCCCCGAGCGGCCGTCACGTTCCGGCCATGACATTTGTCAGGGCGGGGGCGACCTCGGCCGCCCCCGCCCGTCGGGTCAGTGCTGGCCCGGTTCCGGCTCCCGGGCCTGCCGGGGCAGCAGGAACGCCGCCGCCACCGTGACCGCGAGCAGCGCGGCCTCCACCCAGAGCGTGGCCCGGACCGCGCTGCCCGCGCCGTCGTCGGGCAGCCGGGCGAAGAAGACGGTGCCGAGCAGCGCCACGCCCAGCGCGCCGCCGAGCTGCTGCACGGCGGTGAGGGTGCCGGAGGCCGAGCCGGTCTCGGCCGGTTCCACCCCGGAGAGCACGATGTCGAAGAACGGGGCCATCACGAGGCCCATCCCGAACCCGACCACGAGCAGCGCCGGGACCAGCCGCCACGGCGTGACGTCCGGGCCGGCCAGCCGCAGGGTCAGCAGCATCCCGCCGACGCCGGCGAGCACGACGAGCAGGCCGGCGTGGATGAGCGTACGGCCGAGCCGGCGGGCCAGGCCGGCGCCGGCGATCACGAAGGCGATCACCATGCCGAGCGCCTGCGGCACACCGGCCAGGCCGGCGTGCAGCGGCGAGTACCCGAGGCCGAGCTGGAGGTAGAGGCTGAACACCAGGGAGAAGCCGGTGAGGGCGGTGAAGAACGCCAGCCCGGCCACGAGTCCGCCGGTGAACGCCCGGCGCCGGAACAGCGTCGGCACGACGAGCGGGTCGCGGCCGGCGCGCTGGCGGCGTACCTCGTAGCGGGCGAAGATCGCGAAGACGACGGCCGCGGCGGCGAGCATGGCGAACATCCAGCCCGGCCAGCCCTGCTCCCGGCCCTGCACGAGCGGGTAGACGAGCAGCACGGCGCCGACCGCGACCAGCCCGACGCCGGGCAGGTCGAGCCGCGAGGCGTGCGTCGAGCGCGACTCGGGTAGGAAGCGCAGCGCCCCGAGCGTCGCGAGCAGCCCGATCGGCAGGTTGATCAGGAAGATCGCGCGCCAGCCGGTGCCCGCGATGTCGGCGTCGACCAGCCAGCCGGCGAGGATGGGGCCGCCCACCGCGGAGATCCCCATGACCGGGCCGAACGCCCCGAAGGCGGCGGCCATCTCCCGGGGCGGGAAGACCTCCTTGATGATGCCGAGACCCTGCGGGATGAGCACCGCGCCGAACAGGCCCTGCGCCACCCGGGACGCGACAAGCATGCCGGGGGCGACGGAGAGGGCGCAGAGCGCCGAGGCGGCCGTGAAGCCGAGCACCCCGACGAGGAACATGCGGCGGCGGCCGTAGAGGTCGCCGAGGCGGCCGCCGGTGACCAGGCCGACGGCCATGGCGAGCGTGTAGCCGGCGCCGAGCCACTGGATCAGGGTGGCGGAGCCGCCCAGGTCGGCGCGGATCGCCGGGCCGGCGAGGTTGGTGACGAGAGCGTCGAGGAGGTCCATGACCTCCGCGGCGAGGATGACGGCGAGGGCGAGCCACCGCCAGCGGTACGGCGCGGGTGTGGTGTCGGTGGACGGGGCGACGCCCGTCTCCCCCAAGGCGGCCTGGGACATGGGATCTCCTCGGAACCAGAGTCGAACACCGTTCGTTAACGAACACTGTTCTATCAACGAACAGGGTTCGTCGGCAAGTACGATGTTCGTGTCCCCGACCCGGAGGTCCCCGTGAGCGAACTGCCCGACCCGCCCTGGCGCACCCCGTCCCGCGGCCGCACCCGCCGCCCCCTGAGCCAGGAGGCGGTGGTGGACGCGGCGCTGGCCGTCCTCGACCGCGAGGGTCTGGGCGGGCTGAGCATGCGGCGGGTCGCCCAGGAGCTGGGCACCGGCCCGGCCTCCCTCTACGCGCACGTCTCCGGCAAGGAGGAGCTGCTGGAGCTGCTTCTGGACCGGGTGAGCGCCACCATCACCGTCCCCGAACCGGACCCGCGGCGCTGGACGGAGCAGATCAAGGACGTGGCCTGGCAGGCGTACCGCGTGTACGCCGCCAACACCCACCTCGCGCTGGCCTCACTGGCCACCATCCCCACCGGCCCCAACGCGCTGCGGGTCACCGAGGGGATGCTGGCCATCCTGTTCGCCGGCGGCGTGCCGCCCCAACCGGCGGCGTGGTTCCTCGACCGGCTCTTCCTCTACATCGCCGGCGACGCGTACGAGGGGGCACTGTTCGGCGAGAAGGTCCGCGCCTCCGGCAAGGACGTCGGGGGGTACTGGACGGGGATGCTCACGCAACTGCGCGAGTACTACCTCAGCCTGCCGGCCGAGCGCTTCCCGCACACCCTCGCGAACCTGGACGCCCTGATGGCCGGCGGCGGCGACGAGCGCTTCGCGTTCGGCCTCGACCTGCTCGTGCAGGGCGTGGCCCGGTACGCCGAGCCCGCCTGACCGCCCCGCGCACGAGCGCTCCCACCCGAGGCAGACGCGGCCCGTGCCCTGCGCCGGCCCGGGCGCGTCCTCGCCGCGGGACGGCCACCCACCACCCGGCACCGGACCGGCCGGCAGGATTCCCGCCGCGCGAGCCGGGTAACCGCCGGTCCGCACGCGGACACGGGGAGGGGACGCTCATGGGCAGCGCGCCGCAGGGGGACGCCGACACCGTCGTACTGATCCACGGGCTGTGGATGACCCCCCGCAGCTGGGAACACTGGGTCGACCGCTTCACCGCCCGTGGCCTGCGGGTGCTCGCGCCCGCCTGGCCCGGCATGGAGGGCGAGGTCGAGCAGCTGCGCGAGGATCCCACCCCGATCGCCGGGCAGCGGCTCGGCCGGATCGTCGACCACTACGCCCGTACCATCCGCGGCCTCATGCGCCCGCCGATCATCATGGGCCACTCCTTCGGCGGGCTCGTCACCCAGATCCTGGTCGGCCAGGGGCTCGGCGCGGCCGGGGTGGCCATCCACCCGGCCCCGATCAAGGGGGTCGTCAAGCTGCCCCTGAGCACCCTGCGCTCGGGCTTCTCGATCCTGCGCAACCCGGCCAACCGGCACCGGGCCGTGCCGTTCACCCAGGACGACTTCCACTACGCGTTCGGCAACACCATGAGCCGGGCGGACTCCGACCGGGCCTGGGAGCGCTACGCCGTCCCCGGCGCCGGGCACGTGCTCTTCGAGTCGGTCTTCGCCAACCTCGACCCCAACTCGGCGGCCGAGGTCGACACCCGCCGCGACGACCGGGCCCCGCTGCTCCTGATCGCCGGCGGCGCCGACCACGTGATCCCGCCGGGTGTGGTGCGCAGCAACGCGGCCCTGTACACGAAGTCCCGGGCGCTGACCGCGTACCACCCGTTCCCCGGCCGGTCCCACTTCACCGTCGGTCAGGACGGCTGGGAGGAGGTCGCGGACTACGCGCTCGACTGGGCACAGCACGCGGCCGCCATGCCCCGCGAGTCCACCATCTCCAGCGAGAACCCCCGCCGCTGACGGGAGCCGGACCGCCCGTCTCCGCATGGCGGGGCGCTCACCGGGTACCACCGGACCATGAGGGCGAGTTTCCGGCTCGGCCGGGTCGCGGGTGTACCCGTCGGGGTCAACTGGAGCGTCCTGGTCATCTTCGCGTTGATCTGGTGGGGCCTGTCCGCCAGCCAGTTCCCCCGTTCCTACCCGGACCGTCCGGTGATCCTCTACGTCCTGTCGGGGCTGGTCGCGGCCGTGGTCTTCTTCCTCGGGCTGCTGGCGCACGAGGTGTCCCACGCCATCGTGGCGAAGAACAACGGCCTGGAGGTCGGCGGCATCACCCTCTGGCTGTTCGGCGGGGTGGCCGAGCTGCGCGGCGAGGCGAAGAGTCCCGGCGCGGAGCTGCGGATCGCCGGCATCGGCCCGCTGGTGAGCCTCATCATCGGTGTCGTCTTCGGCGCGTTCGCGATCATCCTGGCCCAGGTCGGGTACCGCGGGCTGCTGCTCGGCGTGCTGGCGTGGCTGGCCGGCATCAACATCCTGCTGGCCGTGTTCAACGTCCTGCCGGCGGCCCCGCTGGACGGCGGCCGGCTGCTGCGGGCGGGGGTCTGGCGCTGGACCGGCGACCGGACGAAGGCGTCGGTGGTGGCGGCGCGGGCCGGCTGGGTGCTCGGCGCGCTGCTCATCGTCGTGGGTCTGTGGCAGTTCATCGCCGGCCGGGGCTTCGGCGGGCTCTGGCTGGCGCTGATCGGCTGGTTCCTCATCGGCGCCGCCGGGATGGAGGAGCGGCAGGCCCGGATGGGCAGCGCCCTCCAGGGTGTCCGGGTGGCCGACGTGATGACCCCGCAGCCGCAGACGGCCTCGGGGGACATGACCGTCGCGGACTTCGTCGACCACTACCTGTTCGCGTACCGGCACTCGGCCCTGCCGCTCACCGAGGACGGGGGCCGGCCCGTCGGCCTCGTGACCCTCGACCGGGTACGCGGCATCCCGGCCGACCGCCGGCCGGCGACCACGCTGGCCGAGGTGGCCTGCCGGGAGGAGCAGCTCGTGCTCGCGACGCCCGACGAACCGCTGAACGAGTTGCTGCCCCGGCTCAGCGAGTGCGCCGACGGGCGCGCCCTCGTGGTCACCGAGGGCAGGCTCGTCGGCATCGTCTCCCCCAGCGACATCAGCCGCGCGGTGCAGCACGGCAGCCTCCGCGACCAGATGGCCGACCGGCCGGGCTGAGCGGTCAGCGCGGGAAGTACCGGTCGAGCAGCGCCGTCCGGAAGACGCCCTCCGGGTCCATCCGGCGCAGCAGGTCGGCGAAGTCCGCGTACCGGGGGTAGGCGGCGGCCACCTGCTCCGGGGCCATGTCGAAGACCTTGCCCCAGTGCGGTCGGGGCCGCCACGGCGCCAGCCGCTCCTCGACGGCCGCCACCACGGGCAGCACGGCGTCGGCGTCGTCGATCCACGTGAAGTGGACGGCGAGGCTGTCGCGGTCGTGGTTCGGGCTGAGCCACAGCGGGTCGGCCGCGACCGCGCGCAGCTCGCAGATCTGCAGCACCGGGGCGATGAGGTGCGCGATCGGGTCGAGCGCCGCGAGCACCTCGGCGGCCGCGGCGCGCGGCACGTGGTACTCCGACTGCAACTCGTCGCCGCTGCTCGGGGTGAAGCCGAGCCGGAAGTGCGGCAGCCGCTCGTGCCAGGGCCCGGGCACACCGAGCTGCCGCGTGCAGTTCTCCGCCGGCATGCCGGGCACCGGGTGCAGGGGCGCGCCGGCCGCCGTCGTACCGAGCCAGCCGGCCGGCGGCGCCGGCTGGTCGGCCCGCTGCTTGCGCCACACCTGGTTGATCCGGGGGGTACGCCAGTCGGTGAAGAGGCTGACGCTGTACGCCGAGGCGAACGCCGGGTCCAGCTCCTCCCGGGGCAGGTTGAGGTGGACGTACTGCCGGATCTCGAAGGCCGGCACGAGGTCGAGGGTGACCCGGGTGACGACGCCGAGCGCGCCGAGGTTGACCACCATGCCGGCGAACGTGTCCCCGTCGGCGTCGCGGTCGACGCGCAGCAGGTCGCCGTCGGCGGTGACCAGTTCGAGCCCCGCCACGGCGGTCGCCAGGTTGCCGTTGCCCTCCCCCGAGCCGTGCGTGCCGGTGGCGACCGCGCCGGCCACCGAGATGTGCGGCAGCGAGGCGAGGTTGGCCAGTGCCCACCCCTCGGCGTGCAGGTGGGTGGCCACGTCCCCGTACCGCAGGGCGGCGGCCACCGTGACGCGCCGCCGCTCCCGGTCGATGCTGATCTCCGGCGGCAGCCCGGCCAGGCTGACGAGGTCGCCGTCGGTGTCCCCCAGCCGGTTGAAGGAGTGCCCGCTGCCCACGGCCCGCACCCGCCGGCTGCCGGCGACCAGCCGCCGCAGCTCGTCGACGCTGGTCGGCCGGTGGTACGCCCGGGCGGAGTACCGCACGTTCCCGGCCCAGTTCCGCCGGGGCACACCGCCGCCGGTCACGCCATCGCCGCCGGTCGCGGCACCGTCGGCGGTCACGGCGCCGGCGGCCGTCGCGCTGCGCGGCACGCTCGCGGCCGGCACGGGCGCGTCCGGTGCGACGGCCTCCACCTGACGCGGTACGGCGGGGTCGGTGCGTTCGTGGGTCACGTGCTCGGCTCCCGATCGGTCGTGCGGTCGTCGGCGAGGGCGGCGCTGAGCGACCGCAGCGCCTCGTCGACCTGTGCGGTGCTGTAGCCGCGGGCGGCGACCGTGAGACCGGCCGCCCGGGCCTGCTCGACGGCGGCGCGGGCCGCCTGGCGTTCCGGTGCCCCACCCCAGGCCAGGGCTTCCTGCCCCTGGCGGATGAGGCGGTCGACGGGGTTCGTCTCGTAGCCGCGCAGCCCCATCGTGAGGTCGTCGACCGGGAAGGCGGCCCGCCGGCGGGCGAGCAGGTCGACGAACCGCTCCCCGCCGTGCCGGGCCAGCGCGGCGGCCACGTCGTCGGGCCTCTCCCGCACCTGGCCGAGGTCGAGCAGCTCCACCGCGGGACGGCCGTCGACGGGGTGCCGCGCGGTGGCCGGCGCGCCGAGGGCCACCCCCGGGGCGGGCACCACCAGCAGGCGGGGCGGGGCCGGGACGCCCGCGACGGGCGGCGGCGCGTCGAGCACGAGCGCCTGGATCTCCGTCCACCGGATGAGCCGGCGCAGCCCCGGCCGCCGTACCGTGATCCCGTCCGGCCCGATGCCGAAGCGGAACGGACGCAGCGCGCCGAGCAGCACCACACCGCCCAGGGCCACGGCGCCGATCGCCACGAGGTTGCGCAGCAGCGACCGCTCGCTCGGCAGGGCCAGCAGGACCACGCCGCCCAGTACGCAGACCGCCGGCAGCACCAGCGAACCGTGGTTGCGGCGCAGTTCCACGTCCTGACCCCCGTCCTGACCGTGGTCGTCGGTGTGCGCATCCTCCCGGCGGGCCGGCCGGTGCGGCACCCGCCGATCGGGCACGGTTGGCACCGGCATCCGGGGGAACCCTACGCCCATGAGCAGTCACCGACTCCCGCGACGTTCCGGGGGGTTCCCGGACGCGTCGTCGCCCGGGCCCCGGCCCACGCCGGCGCCCCCGCCGGCCCCGACGCCGGTGCCGACCCCCGCGCCGCCGCCCCGGCGGGAGCACCGTCCGGGCGGTCAGAGCTTCGACATCACCTCGGCGGCGACCAGCTCGATGTGGTCCAGGTCGCTCAGGTCGAGCACCTGGAGGTAGATGCGCTGGCTGCCGACGGCCGCGTACTGGCCGATCTTGTCGACGATCTCCGCGGGCGTGCCGGCGAGGCCGTTGGCGCGCAGCTCGTCCGGCTCCCGGCCGATGGCCGCGGCCCGGCGGGCCACCTCGGCGTCGTCCCGCCCGCAGCACAGCACCAGCGCGTTCGACCAGCACAGCTCGGCCGGGTCACGGCCGATCTCGGCGCACGCCGCCCGGACCCGGTCGAACTGGGCCGCCGAGTCCGCCACCGAGGCGAACGGCAGGTTGAACTCGTCGGCGTACCGGGCGGTGAGCTGCGGGGTGCGCCGGCGACCCATGCCGCCGAGCAGGATCGGCGGGCGCGGGGACTGCACCGGCTTCGGCAGGGCCGGCGAGTCCGCCACCGGGTAGTAGCGCCCGTCGTAGCTGAACGTCTCGCCGCGCGGCGTCGCCCAGAGGCCGGTGATGACGGCCAGTTGCTCCTCCAGCCGGTCGAACCGCTCGGCCAGCGACGGGAAGGGGATGCCGTACGCGGTGTGCTCCTCGGCGAACCAGCCGGTGCCGATGCCCAGCTCGACCCGGCCGCCGCTCATCTGGTCGACCTGCGCCACGGTGATCGCCAGCGGGCCGGGAAGGCGGAAGGTCGCGGCGGTCATCAGGGTGCCCAGCCGGATGCGGCTGGTGTCGCGGGCCAGGCCGGCGAGGGTCGTCCACGCGTCGGTGGGGCCCGGCTCCCCGCTCACCTCACCCATCTTCAGGTAGTGGTCGGAGCGGAAGAACGCGCCGTAGCCGGCGTCCTCGGCGCAGCGGGCCACGGCGAGCAGGTCGTCGTAGGTGGCGCCCTGCTGGGGTTCGGTGAAGATCCGCAGTTCCATGCCCCGAGCATATGGAGCCGGTCCGGGCGCCGCCCGGGCGACCGGCCACTCGGGCCGGCGCCACGGCGCGCCACCGGCGGGGCCGGCGGCACACCGGCGCACAGCCCCGGCCGCTCGTCGACGACCTCTCAGACCTGGCCCAGCCCGGCCTGCCGGGCCCGCTGGATCGCCTGGCCTCGGTCGGCGACCTGGAGCTTGGTGAGCACGTTGGAGAGGTGGTTGCGCACGGTCTTCGGGCTCAACGTGAGCCGGCGGGCGATGACCACGTTGCTCAGGCCCTGGGCGACCAGGTCGAGCACCTCGCGTTCCCGGTCGGTGAGTTCCGGGAACGGCACCGGGCCGGCCGTGCGCGCCCCGGCCAGGAAGCCCACCGCCCGGCTGGCGATCACCGGGCCGAGCAGCACCTCGCCGTTGGCGACCGCCCGCACGGCGCGCTCCACCTCGGCCGGCGCGGCGCCCTTGAGGAGGTAGCCGCGGGCGCCGGCGCGCAGTGCCGCGAAGACCGAGTCGTCGTCGTCCAGCATGGTGACCACGAGCACGCCGATGTCCGGGTGCCGCCCGACGATCTCCCGGGTCGCCTCCACGCCGGAGCGCCCGCCCAGGTGCAGGTCCATGACCATCACGTCGGGGCGTACGGTGTCGGCGACCCGCAGCGCGCCGTCCGCGTCCGCCGCCTCGCCGACGACCCGCAGCCCGGCCGTGGACGACAGCAGCGCGGTCATGCCCAGCCGGAACACCGGGTGGTCGTCGACGACGGCCACCCGGATCTCGTCCGCGCCGCCCGTGCTCACGACGGCACCGCCGCCGGACGCGCGACCGCCGCCGCGTCCGGGTCGCCGGCCACGGCGCACCGGTCGTCGGGGACGTGCACGGTCACGACGGTGCCACCGGCGGGGCCCGGGCCGATCCGGCAGCTGCCGCCGATCCCCTCGGCGCGTTCCCGCATGGACAGCATCCCGATGCCGGTCGGCGCCCCGGACGGGATGCCTCCGCCGTCGTCGCCGACCCGGACCGTCACGCCGGAGGCGTCCCGCTCCACGCTGATGTCGCAGTTACGGGCGCCGGAGTGCCGGTACGCGTTGGCCATCGCCTCGGCGACGATCCCGTAGACGGCGGTGGCCACGGGCTCCGGCAGCGGCAGGGCGGGCGCCGCCACCCGCACGGTGAGACCGGACCGCTCGTACCGCTGGGCCAGCTCGTGCAGCGCGGGCGCCAGGCCGCGCTCGCCGAGCACCGGGGGGAGCAGGTCGCGGGCCAGGTCGCGGATCTGCTCGACGCCCTGGTCCAGCTCGTCCCGCAGGCGTTCGAGCAGGTGGCCGGCCGCGGCCGGGTCGGTGGTGAGCAGGTTGCGGGCGGCCTGGAGGCCGAGCGCGACGCCCGCGAGGGCGGGGCCGAGCCCGTCGTGGAGATCGCGGCGCAGCTTGCGGCGCTCGGAGTCACGCGCGTCGGCCAGCCGCGCGCGGGAGGCGACCAGCGCCCGGCTGGTCGCGGCGAGGCTGGCCGCCGAGGAGACCACCGGCACCAGGTCCACGAGAGCGGCCCTGGTCCGCCCGTCCAGCCGCTCGCCGGCCGGGGCCCACGCGGTGAGCCGGCCCACCTCCCGGTCACCGCGACGCAGCGGCAGGACCAGGGGCTCCCCCACCGGTCCGGCGGACGCGTGGTGGGCCGTGCACGGCTCCGGTCCGTCCACGACGATCCCGCAGGCGCCGAGGCGGAGCAGGTCGGTGAGGCTCTGCGCCACCCCGGTCAGCACGTCGGCGGGGTCCTCGGCGGCGCTGATGCGGTGGCCCACGCGGCGTACGACGCCGAGGGGCTCGGCCGCGGCGCCGTGGATCAGCCGGTCGACCCAGCGCTGCACCCGGATCCGGCCCGGCTGCACGCCGGCCGCCACGAGCGCGGTGACGAGCACGCCGGGCACGGCCGGGGTGGTCGGCAGCAGCGCGTCGAGCGCCGAGACCCCCAGCACGTACGCGGCGACCAGCAGGAACGTCATGAGGAACCAGACCAGGGTGCGGCGGACGGCGATCTCGATGCCCCAGAGCCGTTGCCGCAGCACCACCGCGAGGACGGCCGCGGGGAAGAACGCCTGTGAGGCGAGCATCGCCGTGGGCGCCAGCCAGTCGGCCAGGTGCGCGACCGGGCCGGCGGGCAGCGCCACCGGACCGAAACTCAGGGCGAGCAGCACCGTGCCGACGGCCAGCCAGCCCAGACCGACCCGCTCGGTGGCCGGGCCGGCCCGCCAGCGCCACGCCACCCCGGTGGCGGCCACCAGGCCGAGCAGCGGCACGGCCGCCATCACCACCGGCTGGACCGCCACGATGAGGTCCGCCCAGGCGGCGCTGCGGATCGGCAGCGGCGCGCGCGGACCGGAGGTCGGGCCGGGCCACGTGAGCTGGAACAGCTCGAAGGTGGCGACGACCAGCGTGCCGGCGAGCACCGCCGCCCGGGCGGGCCACGGCAGCCGTCCCTCCCGGACCAGCCAGGGCAGGACGACGATGAGCGAGAGCATGCCGGGCGCCCAGGCCCAGTACTGCGCGGAGGTGAGCAGCACCGGGTCGGGCAGGGTCGGATGCACGGTGAGGAGGTCGGCGTACTGGGCGCTGAGCGCGCTGACCCCGCCGCCGACCCCGGTGGCGGCCAGCAGCCACGCCACCGGGTGACCGCGGCGCAGCAGGATCAGCCAGGCCACCGCGCCGTAGACGGCGCAGTCGGTGAAGTCGACAAGGAAGTACAGCTGGGACAGCCCCCACGGCCGGCGGGCGGCCGCCCAGCAGACCGCGGTGGCGACGACGAGGAGCGCGCACCCGACGAGAACCGACCACGCGGCGGCCGGGTGGCGACGGTCGCCACCGGCCGCCGCCCGGTCCGCGGCGTCCGGTCCGCCCGGCTGAACTGGCATGCCCGGAATCCTGGCAGCCGAGCGGTCAGTTGCCGATCCTCCGACGCTCCAGCGCGAATGTCAGTCCGGCGACAGTCGCCCACAGGCCGCCCGGCACCAGCGCGAGGTACTGCAACGGGACCAGCTGGGTGGCGGCCACCAGCAGGGCGACCAGCAGGCTGAACACCGCGAACCAGCGGCTCACGGCGCGGCGGCGCAGCCCGGCGACCGCCACGGCGGCCGCCGTCAGCCCCACACCGGCCCACACCCACGGGAACGTGTTGTAGCCGGCGGCGAGGCCGGCCAGGGTGTCCGGGTCGGTCTCGTCGAGGTGCAGCAGGCCGAAGTACAGCTCGGTGGCGACGCCGCCGCCGACCAGCAGCAGCGCCGCGGTCAGCAGCAGCCCCACGGCGGCCACGTCGGGAAGCAGGCCGCCGGCGGGTTCCCGCGCGGCCAGGCGGCGCCGCAGGCCCGCCGCGAAGACGGCCAGGCAGCCGGCGGCCAGGCTCGTCACGATCTGGTACGCCCAGACGTACGCCTCGTTGCCGGCCAGTGAGCCGACGTAGCGGGCGTTGTCCGCGAACAGCGCGGTGTCGGCGTCGGTGGCCGCGACCGTGACGAAGAGCCCGACGAGCCCGGTGAGACCGCCCACCGCGCCGGCCAGTGCCCAGCCGCGTCCGTGGGACGCGGCGGTCGTGGCGGCCGGGGTCGGGACGGTGTCGACGGAGACGGACATGCGGTACCTCCTCGGGACGTGCGCCGCCGCGTGCCGGCCGCGCTCTGCCCGCGAGCGTCCACGTCCCGGTGTCCCGGCCGCATGTGCGCGGTGTCCCGACCGCCCGGGCGTCTTCCGCTCGTCGCCGGACTCCGGCCGTTCGGACGTCCGCGGGATCCTCCTCGACGTCCCGGCCGGACGGTGCCGATGTCCCTGGCGGTCGGGTCGCCCGGTGCTCCACGGTGGAACCCGCCCGCCGGGGGCGGCGGAGCGGGCCGACGAGCGCGAGGAGGAGCCGATGGAGCAGCAGGACCGGCTGGTCGAGGCCGTGACGGAACTCGCGCCGGAGCTGTCGCGGCGCGCCGGCGAGATCGAGGCGGCCCGCGACATCCCGGGCGACCTGCTCGACGCGCTGCGGGCGGCGGGCTGTTTCCGGATGTTCGTGCCGCGCAGCCACGGCGGGTACGAGGCGGACCTGCGGACGGGGCTGCGGGTGCTGGAGACGCTCGCGCGGGCCGACGGCTCCACCGGGTGGACCGTGATGATCGGTTCGGAGACGCCGCACCTGCTGGCCATGCTGCCGAGGGAGCGGTTCGACAAGATCTACGCCGACGGCCCGGACGTGGTGGTGGCCGGCGGGTTCGCCCCGCAGGGCCGGGCGGAGCTGGCCGACGGCGGTTTCCAGGTGACCGGGCGCTGGGCGTACGCGAGCGGCAGCCGGCACGCCGACCTGATCTTCGGCAACTGCGTGCTGACCGGCGACGGGGAGCCGCTGCCCGGGCCCTCGGGCGCACCGCCGGAGCTGCGCTCGATGCTGTTCCCGGCCGGCCGGGTCACCGTGCACGACACCTGGCACGCGCTCGGCCTGCGCGGCACCGGCAGTCACGACATCGAGGTGTCGGACGAGTTCTGCGCCGCGAGCGACAGCTTCGACCTGTTCACCGGTACGCCCTGCGTGCCCGGGCCGGGCTTCGTCGCGCCGCTGGTCCACTTCGTGCTGCACCTCGGCGCGGTGGCGGTCGGCATCGCGCAGGGAGCGCTGGACGACATGGTGGCGATGCTCGACGGCGGCCGGCAGCGGCTCTACGCCCGTCAGTCCCTGGCCGACTCACCGGCGTTCCGGATCCAGCTCGGTCGGGCGGAGCTGGACGTGCGGGCCGCGCGGACGCTGCTGCGCGAGCTGGCCGACGACCTGTGGGCGGCCTGCGCCACCGACCCCGCGGCGGTGGCCGGGCTCCACCCGCGGGTCTCCGCCGCGCTGCCGTGGGTGACCGAGCGGGCGATGGCCGCGGTGGACACCTGTTACCGGGCGGCCGGGGGCGGGGCGTCCCGGGACGGCGCACCGCTGCAACGCCGGTTCCGGGACATCCACACGTTCAGCCAGCACGCCGCGGCGGCCGAGGGCTGGCTGGGCAACAACGGCGCCCGCCTTTTGGGTCGCCCGGTGGAGCTGGCGTACTGAGTTCCCGCTCCGGGCACCGGGGGGTTGCCCGCGAGCGGGTGGAAGGCGCGGCCGGCCGCCCGGGGCACCACGGGCGGCCGGCCGTCGCCGTCGTGGCGGTCAGACGTACGGGCGGGTGGCGTACGCGGACTTGAGCGCCGCGAGGCCCGGCGCCTTGGGCGACAGCGTGCCCCAGCCGGAGTTGAAGTAGTTCGTGCGGACGATCCTCGGCCCCCGCTCGGCGTTCAGCTTCGCGATGGCCGCCGGGACGGTGGCGATCCAGGCTGCCTGGTTCGGGATCTCCGCCACCCGGACGCCCCACTCGGCGATGATCACCGGTCGGGAGAGCGCGACGGGGCCGAGGTCGGCGACGGCCCAGTCCCTCGTACGCCGGAAGCGGTCCAGGGCGGTGTGGTTGGCGGCGGTCGCGTAGACGTTCCACTGGAGGTGGTCCAGGCGCGACATCAGCGACTCGGGGTGGGTGCGCTGGAAGCACGCGCGGTCGAAGCCGCCGACCCCGACGGAGAACGTCGTGCCGGCCGGCAGCGAGCGCGCCCGGAACCAGTTGACGATGTACGTCATGGCCTGCACCGCCCGGGCGTCCGACTCCGCCCAGGTGTACGCCCGGCCCGCCTCGGACGTGCCGAACTCGTGGTCGGTGTCCAACTCGGAGGCGAGCTGGATGTTCACCGGGAAGCCCAGGGCGCGGTACTGGGACAGCGCGCGGGCCAGCAGGCCGTCGCACTGCCCGGCGAGCACCTGGCCGTAGCCGTACGCCTTGGGCCAGGTCGTCCCGGGGCGCTGCTGGATGGTCATGGCGGGCGCCGGGACGGTGTACGACGTGCCGTCGACGGCGAAGGTCTGCGGGCCGGCGTTCGGCGCGCCGTAGTGCTTCAGCTCCAGCACCATGTTGACCTGGACGCCCGACCTGCCGAGCGTCGTGAGCCACTGTTTCTGGTAGCCGGGGAACACGTACCCGTCGGCGAGGCTGCGGTACTGGGTGAGCGAGCGGATGTTGCCGCCCGCGATGTCGGCCGTCGGGTCGGCGCCGCCGGAGAGGTAGTAACCGCCCAGCACCGGCGCGGCGATCGCGTAGTCGGCGGTCGCCGTGGCCGTGCGCCCGCCGGAGTCGCGCACCGTGACCGTCACCCGGGGCATCACGCCACCGCCCGGTAGACGGCCACCGCGCCGTTGTCGGACAGCCGGGCCCAGGATCGGCCGGAGTCGTCGGTGACGGTGACGGTGAGCGGGTCGATGACGGCGGCCACGCGGACGGGGGCGCTGCTGTTGCCCTGGGCGTCGGTGACCACGATCGTGACGGTCAGCGGTCTCGTGTCGGCGTCACCGTAGGTGACGGTGAGGGTCATCTGGTCGCCGGATGAGTAGGTCGACGCGTTCAGGGTCGCGGTCGCGGTGGGAGCGGCCATGCCGGCCCCTCCTTCCTTCCTCGGCGCCGGACCGGCTCGTGGCCGGCGGACCGGCGGTGGTCGTGGGTTGCGGCAACGACCGGAGCTGCCGGGGCGTGGTCCGCCGCGGCTCCTCCGGGATGCCAGGTTCCGGCCGGCCGGGGGCCGCTCGTGCGGGCGGGTGGCCGGTGGCGCGGCGGTGCGCCGGTCCTGGTGGCGGTGGCTCGGGCGCCTCTGACCTGCTACAACAGTGCGACGTGAAGCCGCCCGGCGTCCTGTCCGTTATCAGACAGATCAGCCGGTACGCGAGAACTGCCCGCGTTGTCGCGCGTCAGGCCGGCACGGTGCCGCGTACGGCCCACGCTCGGGCGGTGAGGCGGATCGCGCCGTCCGGGCCGGCCGGCACCCGGGAGGCCAGCAGGTCGCGCAACGCGTCGCGGTGCGGCGCCGGCAGCGCCATGAGGTACGCGGGCGCCGCGCCCTGCCCGCCGAGGAACGGCCGCCAGTAGTCGTCGAAGTCCGCGAAGTCGGTGGGCACCTCGATGGGGCGCACCGTCACGGACCGTAGACCGGCGTCCGCCCAGAGGGTGCCGAGGGGCGTCGGCGCGCAGATCGCGAAGCGGGCGGCCTCGTCCAGCTCGGCCGCGAGCGGGTCGAGTTCCGCCGCGGCGTCCCAGAAGTGCCGCATCAACGCCATGCCGTCGGCGTAGTCCCACACGTACGCGGCGACCGTCCCGCCAGGCCGGACGACGCGGGCGAACTCGGCGACGGCGGCCGCCGGGTCGGGGACGAAGTTGAGCGTGAGCCCGCTGGCCACGACGTCGACGCTGCGGTCCGGCAGCGGCAGCGCACGGGCGTCGCCGACGTGGAAGGCGGCGCGCGCGTCGGCCACCCGGTCCCGCGCGTGGGCCACGAACCCGTGGGACGCGTCGACGCCGGTGACCCGCGCCGGCTCGGCCCGGTCGAGGACGGCCGCGGTCAGCGCGCCCGTGCCGCAGCCCACGTCCAGCCACCGGCGGCCCGACGGCGGGGCCAGCCAGCGGACGATCTCGGCGGCGACCAGACGGCTCCACCGGCCCACGTACGCCTCGTACGCCTGCCCGTCGGCCCAGACCTCGCGCGTCATGCCGGAACCCTACGCCCGGACCGGCCGGCCGACCATCGGCGGATCCTCCGTGAGCAGGTTTGACGGGCGGGTGCCCGGGCAAGCGCCACCGACGAGCCGGACGAGCCTGTGGAGGTCGCCGTGCGCCACCCACCCCGCCGGGACGGCTCGGCGGTCGAGGCGCGGGTGACCGTGGAGCGCCCGGTCGCCGACGTCTTCGGCTTCTACCGCGACCTGGAGAACCTGCCCCGCTTCCTCGGTGACGTCACCGAGGTCCGGCGGACCGGGCCGGCGACCTACCGCTGGACCGTCGTGGGCCCGCTCGGCGTCCGGGTGCGGTCCACGATCAGGCTCACGGAGGCGCGCGCCGACGAGCTGATCCGCTACGAGACGACCGGCCCGCCCGGACTGCGCGCCCGCTGGACGGTCCACTTCACGCCCGGCCCCGGGCGCACGGAGGTGCACCAGGTCCTGGCGACGCCGCTCGGCGCGGTGGGCCACGCCCTGCTGCGCCTCGTCGGCAAGCCACCGGGCGCCGAGGTGGCGGCGAACCTGCGCCGGTTGAAGCAGGTCCTGGAGACGGGCGTGGTGACCGACACCGACCACGCGGTCGCCGGCAAGTTCGGCCGCCGCCCGCCGGAGCGCTGACGCTGACCGGCCTCCCCCGCCGGCGTCGACGCGACGGGTTCGGCCGGGCGGCGGGGTAGCGTGCGAGGCGTGAGCGACGACGGGGCCACCACCGGGAGCGCCCTGGCCCGGGACGCCTTCGCCGAGGTCGCCGAGCGGTACCGGGGTGAGCTGCGGGTGCACTGCTACCGGATGCTCGGATCGTTCGACGAGGCCGAGGACCTGGTGCAGGAGACGCTGCTGCGGGCGTGGAAGGGCCTCGACGGGTTCCAGGGGCGCTCGTCGGTGCGCGCCTGGCTGTACCGGATCGCGACCAACGCCTGCCTCGACGCGCTCGACGGCCGGGCCCGGCGAGCCCTCCCGCACCACGTCGGGCCGCCGTTCGACGGACGCCAGCCGCCACGCGACGGCGTCGACGTGCCGTGGTTGCAGCCGTTCCCGGACCGTCTGCGGGAGCCCTCCGCGCCGCCCGCCGACGGGCCGGCGGAGGCGGTGGTCGCCAGGGAGACCCTGGAGCTGGCGTTCCTCGCCGCGATCCAGCACCTGCCGCCGCGGCAGCGGGCCGCGGTGATCCTGCGCGACGTGCTGGGCTGGCCGGCCCGGGACACGGCCGACGTGCTGGGCAGCAGCGTCGCGTCGGTCACCAGCGCCCTGCAACGGGCCCGCGCCACGCTGCGGGAGCACCTGCCGCCGGGCAGGGCCGACTGGGCGCCGCCCGCGCCACCCACCGAGGAGCAGCGGGCGGTGCTGCGCCGGTACATGGCCGCGGTCGAGCGCGGTGACCTCGCCGCCATCGCCGATCTGCTGGCCGAGGACGTGCGTACGTCGATGCCGCCGTACCCGCAGTGGTTCGCCGGACGGGCCGCGGTGCTCGCGGCGCTGGCGACGAGCTGGGACGCCGGCTCGCCGGAGTACGTGGGGATGTTGCGCATGGTGCCGGCGTACGCCAACGGCCAGCTCGCCGCCGCGACCTACGCGCGGCGACCCGGGGAGTCGTCGTACACGCCGTTCGGGATCGGGGTGGTGAGCGTCGAGGGGGGCCGGATCGTGGAGATCGTCGCCTTCCACGACCCGGCGCTGTTCCCGGCGTTCGCGCTGCCGCCCACGTGGACCGATGAGCTTTTCCGGCAACCACCGTCTCCACACACATGACCAAGGTTCTCTACTCCGCCACCATGTCGCTCGACGGGTTCATCGCCGGCCCCGGCGGCGACATGTCCTGGCTCACCGAGCACGTCGGCGGCCCCAACCCGCTGGCCGACGACCTCCTCGACCGGATCGGCGCGCTGCTCGTCGGCGCCCGCAGCTTCCACGGCGACGACCCGAACCGCGGCACCGACAAGGAGGGCGCCTTCGGCGGCGCGTGGAAGGGACCGCAGTTCGTGCTCACCCACCGGCCGCCGGCCGACCCCGTGCCCGGGGTCACCTTCGTCAACGACCTGGAGCGCGCGGTGACCGCGGCCAGGGCCGCCGCCGGTGACCGGTACGTCAACGTCATCGGAGCGAACGTCGCCGCGCAGTGCCTGGCGGCGGGCCTGCTCGACGAGATCCTCGTGTTCGTCGCGCCCGTGCTGCTCGGCGACGGCGTGCGGCTGTTCGACCACCCCGGCGGCACCCGCGTACGACTGGACCCGGTCACCGTCGCGGCGGAGCCGGTGCCGGCGTTCTGGATGTCGGTCCGGCGGTGAGGCCGGCGGGCGCCTGTACCGCCGGCAGGTGGTGCGGACGCCCGGCGTGCCACCGAGCGGCGTACCGCGTACGTGGTAGGGGGCGGCGCGCCGTGCGGCGGGCACAGTAGGCACGTACCACGTGGGCAGTAGGCACGAGTGTCCACGTCCGCGGGACGCCCGGCGGCAGCTTCGCGACCACGATCAAGTCACCGGCGAACACCGGCCTGATCGTGGGAGGACTCACGTGCCTGAACTGACTGGACGCGGCGTATCCCGGGCCGTCGGCCCGGGCCGCGCACCGGGCGTGGCGGAACGAGGATGGGCGACGGCCGCCGTCACCGCGTCGCCGGCCGACGACGCCCGCGCACGCGACGAGGACGCGTGATGCGGGGACTCACCCGGTGGGTCCTGTCCCACCGCCTGCTGGTGACCCTCGTCTGGGTGGTTCTCGCTGTGGCGGGCGGCGCCACGGTGAGCGGCACCATCGACAGCCTGAGCAACGAGTCGCGGCTGCCGGACGCACCCGCCCAGCTCGCCAACGACGCGATCGACGAGCACTTCTCCGGCACCGGCGGCAAGAACGCGCCGCTGCTGCTGACCGTCACGGCGCCCGACGGCGTACGCCTGGACGCCGCACCGTACCGCGAGCAGTGGGGCGAGCTGGTCGAACGGGCGACCCCGGCCGGCGGACGGAGCGTCTCGTACGCCGACAGCGGCGGAGGGCAGTCCCTGTTGTCGCCCGACGGGCGCAGTACCGTCGCGCTGATCTATCCGCCCGCGGCCCCGGGCCCTGCTCCGTACGCCCAGTCGCTGCCGGCGATCCGGCAGGCGATCGCAGGCGCGCGGATCGCCGGAGCGCCTGTCGAACTCACCGGCCAGCCCCTGCTGTCCGGCCGCGACAGTGGCGCACCGCGCAGCCCGATCGTCGAGACGCTGATCGGCGCGGTCGGCGCCCTGGTCGTCCTCGCGGTGGTGTTCGCCAGCGGCCTGGCCGTCGTGCCGCTGCTCATCGCGGCGGTCGCCATCCCCACCACGTTCCTGCTGGTCCGGCTGCTCACCGGCGTGACCGAGGTGTCGTTCATCGTGCAGTACCTGGTGGCGCTCATCGGTCTGGGCATCGCCATCGACTACGCCCTGCTCGTCGTCACCCGCTGGCGTGAGGAACGGAGTCGGATCGATGTGACCGACCCCGGGCAGCGCCGGGCCGCCATCGTCGCCGCCGCCACCAGCGCCGGGCACGCGGTCGCCCTGAGCGGTGCCACCGTGGCGATCTCCCTGGCGGCACTCGTCGTCCTGCCCGTGCCGTTCCTGCGCAGCGTCGGCTACGCCGGCCTGCTCATTCCGCTGGTCAGCGTCGCGGTCGCCCTGACCCTGCTGCCCGTCCTGCTGCACACCCTCGGCGGACGGCTCGACCGGCCACGCCGTGCCTACCGCGCCGACAGCCGGCTGTGGACGCGCATCGCCCGGCTCACCACCCGCCGCCCGGTCCTCGCCGCCGTGGTGAGCGGTGGACTGCTGCTCGCCCTCGCCGCGCCGGCGTTCACCATCCGCCTGGGTCAGCCGGACACCAGCACCCTCGGCCACGGCGGTCGGCCCGCCGCCGTGTACGCCCAGCTCGTCGAGGCCGGACTCGGCGCGGGCATCGCCCGGCCGGTGGAGGTGCTGACCACGGCCGACCCGGCGGCGACGGCGAACCGGCTGCGGAGCGTCGACGGCGTCGCCGGAGTGGCCGCGCCCGCGGACTGGTCGACGGCGGACATGCACGTGATCGACGTCTGGACCGTCCACGATCCGGCCGACGACGCGGGACGCGACGCGGTGGCCGAGGTCATCGCGAGCGCACGTTCCCAACCCGGCACCCTCGCCGGCGGCGGCGCCCCGCTGGACACCGACTTCGTCGACGCCGTCTACGGCTCCCTGCCGCTCATCCTCGTCGTGGTCGCGCTGCTCACCTTCCTCGTCCTCGCCCGCACCCTGCGATCGGTGCTGCTCCCGCTGAAGGCCCTGGTCCTGAACGGGCTGTCCACCGCCGCCGCCTACGGCGCCGTGGTGCTCATCTGGCAGCAGGGGTACGGCAGCGACGCGCTCTTCGACACACCCGCCACCGGCGCGATCACCATCTGGGTGCCGATGGCGGTCTTCGCGTTCCTCTTCGGCCTGTCCATGGACTACGAGGTGTTCATCCTGCACCGCATCCGTGAGGCGCACCTCGACCTGACCCGACAGGGAGGGCGGGACACCACGGCGGCCGCGACGGTCACCGGCATCAGCCGCACCGGCCGACTGGTGACCTCCGCCGCGCTCATCCTCTTCCTGGCCTTCACGGCCCTGTCCACCATCCCGATCACGGATGTGAGGATCTTCGCCACGGCGCTCGCGGCGGGCATCATCATCGACGCCACCGTCGTACGAGGGCTGCTGACGCCCGCGCTCGTCGCTCTGCTGGGCAGGGCCAGCTGGTGGTTCCCCGCGCCACTGGCCCGTGTGCTGATGACCCGGCCGGAGCCCTCGCCTCCCGCCGCGGCGACCCCGACCACCGACACCCGCGCCGAACTCGCGGGTCGTCCGTAACTCCCGTAACCCCTCTGGAGGACACCATGTCACCGTACGTACGGCACGTCACCCCCGTCGCTCCCGAGCAGGCCAGCGGCCTGGTGGCCCGGGTCTACGACCAGGTCGACGCCGAGGCGAGCAGCATCGGTCCCGCGGTCCGGATGACCTCCCCCGCACCGGAGATCCTGGCCGCCGGATGGGTGCTCAACCGCGAGGCGCAGTTCGTCGGCACCGCTCCCGTCCTCGACAAGACGCTGGTGGCGCTCGGCGTGTCCCAGGCGAACCGCTGCGACTACGACACCCTCGCCTGGCTGGGCGCCCTGCGGCTGCTCGGTCGGCCGGAGCTGGCCGACGCCATCGAACAGGGCGAACCGCTCGCCGACGCCCGGCTCGACACGCTCCTGCGCTGGGCCCGCTCGACCGCCACCGCCGGGGCGCCCGCGCCGCTGCCCGGCGAGCCGGTCGCCGAGTACGTCGGCACGGCGCTGTTCAGCCACTTCATCAACCGCATGGTGCTCGCCATGCTCCCTCCGGGGCTCACTCCCGGCACCCTGGACCCCGCCGACGAGCCCGCCTTCGAGGGAGCCCCGGTGTTCCGACGGTGGGAGCGCGATCGGACCCCGGGTTCCAGCCTGTCCCTGCTGGCCGGCCTGCCCAAGGGACGGGTGCCGGAGTGGGCGGGTGACGCACCGGCGGGCCGGGCGTACGCCACCCTCGCCGCGGTCTCCCGCCAGGGAGCCGGACTGCTCGGCGAGGCGGCACGCGACGTCGTGCACGAGGTCGTCGCGGCGCATCGAGGCCGTCGTACGGCGGACGTCGACCGACTCGACGCGCCGCTCGCGACACTGACCGAGCGGGACCAGACGGGGGCGCGCGTCGCCATCCTCGCCGGCCTCGCTCCCGAAGCCCTCACCGACGAGCAGGTCGCCGCCTGGCGGGCCACCGACCCGCGGTACTCCGACCACTGCACCGTCTACCTGCTCGCGTACGGCGCGATGGCCGCCGTCGGTCATGTCGAGGCGGACCTCGCCGCGGCGCGCGGCGCCGGAGCGGCGGATGCGTGACCGGCTCGCCCTGGGCTCCGCCCTGCTCTCCACCGGGCTGCTCGCCGGCGCCTTCTCCTATGCCCTCGTCTCCGTCGTGCCGACCTTCGACGCGGTCCCGCTGGACGTCCACCTGCAGTACCGCACGGCTCTGATGCGCATGAACGGCATCTTCATGCAGGCGCTCATGGCGGTGAGCCTGCTCACCTCGTTCTGGCTCGCCGTCACGATGCGGGCCAGGGCCCGGTGGTACGCCGCCGGAGCCGGCCTGCTCGCGCTGACCTCGCTGCTCGTCACCCGCTTCGGGAACGTCCCGATCAACGGGAAGATCAAGACGTGGTCGGCGGCTTCGCTCCCGCCCGATCACGCCGAACTCCTGCGGCGCTGGGAGGTCTTCCACAACGTCCGTACGACTACCGCCGTCGCCGCCTTTCTCCTGCTGGTCGTCCTCGTCAACGCGGCACGACGGGGCCCGGCGGGCAGCCCGCGGACGGGCCTCGCCGTCCGCTGACCGCGGCCGGGACCCCGTGCCGGAGGTGCGCCACGAGGTGCGGACGCACACCAGTCACGGGGTCCCGCCGCGCCCGTCACCGCATCACGGACCGGGGCTCCAGGAAGCCCTCGAGGCCGAAGCTGCCGTACTCCCGCCCGAGGCCCGACTGCTTGAACCCTCCGAACGGGGACAGCGGCTCGTACCCGCCGTTGACCGACACCCGGCCCGCCTCCAGACGGGACGCGACGCGGCGTGCCCGCGCCGGGTCGCCGGAGAACACGTAGGCGTGCAGGCCGTAGGTGGTGTCGTTGGCGATCTCGACGGCGTGGTCCTCGTCGCGGTAGGTGATGACCGACAGGACCGGTCCGAAGATCTCCTCCCGGGCGATCGTCATGTCGTTGGTGACGTCGGCGAACACCGTCGGCCGCACGTAGTAGCCGTCGGGGAGTCCGTCGGGACGACCGGGTCCGCCCACCACGATGCGGGCGCCTTCCGCCAGGCCACGGTGGATGTAGGACTGGACCCGTTCCCACTGCCGCTGGCTCACCATCGGCCCGATGCGGGTCGCCGGGTCGCGCGGGTCACCGACGGGGTGGTCGGTCGCCACCTTCCTGGCGATGAGCGCGAGGACGTCGTCGAGCTGGTTCTCCTGGACGAGGATGCGGGTGCCGGCGGTGCACGCCTGCCCGCTGTTGACGAATCCGACCCCATGGTCCGCCCGACCTCGGCGGAGCCGCTGTCCGCGCCCACCCCTCCCCCGCGCCCAACCCTCCCCGCGATCTTGCACTTCCTGCCCCGGCGAAAGGGGATAGATGGGTCATTTCAAGGGCACAAACTGCAAGATCGGCGGGGCGGGCGGGGGCCGGGGTGGGCGGGGCCGGGGCGGGGCGGGGCCGGCAGGCGGCGATCGTCCCGGCGCCGACGGGCGGCGATCGTCCCGGCACCGCGCCTCGTCGGCGGCGTCCGGCCCGCGCTCTACTGCCAGGTGGCCGTGTCGGGGTCGATGCCGTGGGCGCGGGCGCTGGCGTCGATGCTGCGACGGAACCACGTGGCAAGGCCGGCGCGGATGCCATCGTAGTGGGCGGCGAAGGCCGGATCGGCCTCGAACATGCGGCCGAGACAGACCTGCATCTGCCTCGTGAGGGGGAAGTACGACGAACTGAACAGCTCGCGGTGCCGCTCGACGAGGTGATCCGCTTCCGGGCTGCCAGGGGTCACACCGGCGTCGACCGCGTACCCGAGGGCACGGTCGAGGTCGGCAACGGCGTCGGCGACGGCCTGCCATTCCTCGGCACTGCGCGAGGCGGAGCGTTCGGCGTACTGCTGCCACTGCGCCGTGTCTCCGTAGCGCTGACGGGCCTGCGCGTGCTGGTCCGCGTTCCACTCCGGGCCGAAGATCGCGGCCTGCTGCTCGGCGGTCAGCAGCAGGCCGCGCTCGTGGGCGTCGATCATCCGGTCCAGCCCGGCGCTGAGCTGCCGGAGGCGGTCGATCCGCTGGGCAACCTGGGTGCGCTGCGCGCGCAGGGCGCCGAGCACGTCCGCGGTCGGGTCGTCCAGGACGGCCCGGATCCTCTCCAGGCCGAGGCCGATCTCCCGGTAGACGACGATGCGGTGCAGGCGTTCCAGGTCGCCGGCGGTGTAGAGCCGGTATCCGGCCGCCGTACGCAGCGACGGCCGTGCCAGACCGATGTCGTCCCAGTGGTGCAGCGCGCGGACCGTCACGCCCAGCCGCGTCGAGACCTGACCGACGGTCAGGCCATCGGCGTCGGCGGCATCAGGCATGCTCCCCATTGTCGCCGCGGGCGTCCGGGTGGGTGATCCCGACGGCGGCGAGGTCGCGCGCCTCCTGACTGGCCGGATCCCACGGCTTCGCCGCCGTGAAGACGATCCGCGCGTTCTCCGGAGTGATCACTTCCACGTCCCGGGTGTTCCAGGGAGTGTCCCGTGGGCCGTCGACCGAGTTCGGGCGCAGCGCACGACAGGCCTCGACGATGCCGTCGACCTGATTGAGCACGCAGGAGAAACTGACGCTCAACGCCGGCGTCTGCTCCGGAACGCTCGCCGCCGGGACGAGGAGCACGTCCTGGAACGCCCACCGGCGCAGATGCACCACCTGCTCGGTGCCGAACAACTCGATGAACCCGAGCCCGCGAGTCCAGAACTCCACCGACGCCGCCAGATCGGCCGTGGGGATCCGCACGAACGCGGGCATTCCGTAGATGCCCCGGAACGGCTCCGGCGCGACGGCGTCCGGGCCGGGAGTGGGCACGGGGCTGATCTCGAAAGCGTTGTAGTAGTCGCTCATGTGCCCCACCCTCCTGCCTCACGCGGCGTGAGGGTCAAGCCCGGCGTGCGGTGCCGCGACCGACGTCGGGGCCGGGTACCGCCGGCGTGGGGTCTCCGCCTGGGGCGGGAGGCGTTGCGGGAAATAGGATCAGGTCATGCCTCTGACCGCGGACGACGTCGCCCGATTCGAGCTGTCGAGGCGCCGTCTGGAGGCCATCGCCTACCGCCTCCTCGGGTCCGCGGACGAGGCGGAGGACGTGGTGCAGGAGACGTTCCTGCGCTGGCAGGCCGCCGACGTCGACCACGTCGAGGTTCCCGAGGCCTGGCTCACGAAGGTCCTCACCAACCTGTGCCTCAACCAGCTCACCTCCGCGCGGGCCCGCCGCGAGACCTACGTGGGCCGTTGGCTCCCCGAGCCGCTGCTCGCGGGGGACCCGATGCTCGGCCCGGCCGACACCGCCGAGCAGCGCGAATCCGTGTCGTACGCGGTCCTCACCCTCATGGAGCGTCTGTCCCCCAACGAGCGGGCCGTGTACGTGCTGCGGGAGGCCTTCGACTACCCGCACCGGGAGATCGCCGAGATCCTCGACATCACCGAGGCCGCCAGCCAGCAGATCTTCCACCGCGCCAAGAAGCACGTCGCGTACGGCAAGGCCCGCACCGAGATCGACCAGTCCGCCGCCCGGCGGATCGTCGAGGAGTTCCTCGCGGCCGCCACCAGTGGCCGGACCGACGAACTCGTGCGCCTGCTCACCAAGGACGCCATCTCCGTCGGCGACGGCGGTGGGAAGGTGCCGGCACGCACCAAGGCGTTCGAGGGCGCCGTCGCGGTCGCGACGTTCGTGCGCGCACTGTTCACGCCCGCCCAGGCCAAGCGTGCCATCGTCGGCGGCTCGCCCGAGCTGTACGCCTGGGCCGCCAACGGCGAACCCGCCGTCGTGGCCGTCGTGGAAGGCCGGGTCGTCGCCATCATGTGCCTGGAGGTCACCGCCGAGGGCATCACTGCCTGCCGTACGCAGGCGAACCCCGACAAGCTCGAACGCGCGACCGCACAGTGGGCCGCGACCCACCACGGGGAGCCCCTGCTCGTGCTATGACGCGCGTCACCCTCGCCTCCTGTCAGGGATCGGCGGGCCATCCGGTTCAAGTGGCAGATCCGAACCGGACAGCAAGGGAGCCGACGATGAGAGTGCTGGTGGCAGGAGCGACCGGGGCGATGGGCACGGAACTGGTGCCGCGGCTGGTCGATGCGGGACACGAGGTGTTCGCCATGGTCCGCAGCGAATCCAGCAGGGCCAGGGCATCGCAGCTGGGCGCCGTACCGGTCGTCGCCGACGCGCTGGACCGCGCCCAGGTCGAGGCGGCCGTGCGCCAGACGGCCCCCGAGGTGATCGTCAACCAGCTGACCGCCATCGGGCACATCGACACCCGGCGCTTCGCGCGCAGCTTCGCGGCCACCGACCGGCTGCGCACCGAGGGCACCGACAACCTGCTCGCGGCCGCACGCGCCACCGGAGTACGACGGTTCGTCGCCCAGAGCAACGGCGCGTTCGCCTACACGCGGACCGGCGGGCCGGTCAAGACCGAACAGGACCCGCTGGACCGCTCGCCGGTCGCCGAGATGGCCTCGATGATCGCCGCGGTCGAGCACCTGGAGAAGGCCGTGCTGGGCGCCACCTGGGTCGAAGGGATCGTGCTGCGCTACGGCGCGTTCTACGGCCCCGGCACCTCCATGGCGCCGGGCTCACAGCAGCTCGAGATGATCCGCAGGCGCAAGTTCCCGATCGTCGGCGACGGCGGCGGGGTGTGGTCCTTCGTCCACGTCGCCGACGCCGCCGAGGCCACGGTCGCGGCCGTGGAGAAGGGCGGCCGTGGTGTCTACAACATCGTCGACGACGACCCCGCCCCGGTCGCCGAGTGGCTGCCGGAACTGGCCGCGATGCTCGGCGCCAAGAAGCCGCTGCGCGTGCCGCGGTTCGTCGGACGGCTGGCCGCCGGAGAGGCCGGCGTCGTCCTCATGACCGAACTGCGCGGCGCGTCCAACGCCAAGGCCAAGCGCGAACTGGGCTGGCACCCGAAGCACCCCACCTGGCGCCGCGGCCTCCAGGTGGCGTCGTGACCCGCTGAGCGTCGTCTTGCACGTCAGCAGGTGTTCGGGGAGTTCGAGAGCCGGTCGGGAGGGCGGTCCGGTGAGGAGGGCCGCCCTCCGACCGTTCGACCTGTCGCTGCTCGTGCGGAAACGGTGCGGACCGAGGGCGGCGGCCCTGACGCGCTCCCGCGTCGCCGTCGGCACGCCTGACCAGCCGTTTTTCGTGGTGGGGCGGGCGGGACTCGAACCCGCGACCGAGGGATTATGAGTCCCCTGCTCTAACCGGCTGAGCTACCGCCCCCAGCACCGCGCCGGATCCTATACCCGCCGAACGATCACGGACCAGGGGCGAATCGGGCGCTGTCGCTCATCGGCGTCCGGCTCAGCAGCACGATGGGCAACGCG
This sequence comes from Micromonospora globbae, assembly GCF_036184225.1. Lineage (NCBI taxonomy): Bacteria > Bacillati > Actinomycetota > Actinomycetes > Micromonosporales > Micromonosporaceae > Micromonospora > Micromonospora globbae. Next base: position 166,007 of record NZ_CP108084.1, on the reverse strand, counting down.
AGGATAACAGCGCGCAGCCGGCGCGGCGGGGCCACCGCACCGGCTGGCGGCGACCGGCCGGCTCAGGCCCCGGAGCCCTGGCGACGGCCGATTCAGCCGCGAGGCCCCGGCTCACGCCCCGGGTCGTGGCGACCGGCCGGCTCAGCCCTCGATGCCCTGGCCACGAGCCGTCGCCCACGCTCACCGCGCTGGCGAGCCGTCGCTCGCGTTCACCGGGCCGGCGAGCCGTCCCGCCCCTGTGCCCGCAGCTCGGCGAGCACCGCGCCGGCGGCCCGCCACCCGCTGGTTAGCGCGCCCTGGATGGACGGGCTGTCGCGGTGGTCGCCGGCCACGAAGATCCCGTCACCGAGCGCCACCGGCTTGCGCAGCCGCCCCTGGGGCGGGGGCGCGGCGGGCAGCGCGTGGGGAACGGTGACCGTGGTCAGGTGCGTCCAGTCGGCCGTGGAGCGGCCGTAGAGCCGGGTGAGTTCGGCCCGTACGGTCGGCTCGGGCGGCGGTGTCGGACCGACCACCGAGGTGGCCACCAGGTGCCGCCCGGCCGGGGCGTACGTGGGCGCCGCGTTGCTCACCACCACCGTGTTGGCGATCAGCTCGCGGCGGTCACCGTCGAGCACCAGGGTCGGCTCGTCCAGGGGAGGCCGCCCGGTGGCGTGGTAGTAGGTCGTGTAGCTGTGCATGCGTACGCCCGGAAGAGCCGGCAGGAGCGCGGCCGCCGTCGGCGGGTCGACGGCGACCACGACGGCGCGGCACCGGATGTCACCGGCCTGGGTGCGGACCCGGCGGGGCGCGACCTCGGCGACCGGGGTGTCCAGGGCGACGAGGTCGGTCGGCAGCGGTTCGGCGATGGCCCGGGGCAGCGCCGCCATCCCGTCGGCGGGCAGGCCGATCCGGCCGCGGGCGAACGAGCGCAGCACCATGGCGAACACATGGCTGGAGGTTTCCAGCTCCCGGTCGATGAGGACGCCGGAGAGGAACGGGCGGAGCAGTTCCTCGACGATCGCGTCGGAGAGGCCGGCTCGGCGCAGCGCGACCTCGGTGGTGGTCTCCGGAGCGGCCAGCAGCCGGGCGGCGGGCAGGGTGGCGCAGCCGGCGGCGAGCCCGGCCAGCCGGAGCCGGTCGCGCAGCGTGCCCACGTCGGCGAGCGCGGTGCCGGGCGCGCCGGCCGGCTCCCGGAGCGGGTTGACCAGCCGGATCAACCGGTCCCCCTTGCGCACCAGCACGCCGGAGGTGAAGTGCCCGAGGCGCAGGCGGCCCAGGTCGAGCAGGGTGCCGAGCCGCGGGTAGGCGGTGTTGAGCACCTGGAAGCCGCGGTCGAGCAGGTAGCCGTCGACGGCGTCGGTGGCGATCCGGCCACCGAGCCGTCCGCCGGCCTCCAGGAGCCGCCAGGGCACGCCGGCGCGGTGCAGCCGGCGGGCGGCGGCGAGCCCGGCGAGGCCGCCGCCCACGATGACCACGTCCGTGTCAGCCAGCATTCCGCGCCACCTCCACATGGTTCGTCCGGGCCAGCCGGCCCGGCCACCAGACGACCGGCCCGATGTCGTACGCGAGCGCCGGCACCAGCAGCGAGCGGACGACGATGGTGTCGATGAGGACGCCCACCGCGACCGCCGTGCCGAGTTCCACGAGCACGACGAGCGGGAGTACGGCGAGCGCCGAGAACGTCGCGGCCAGCACGATGCCGGCCGAGGTGATCACCCCACCGGTCACGGCGAGGCCGGCCAGCACCCCGGCCCGGGTGCCGCGCCGCACCGCCTCCTCGCGGACGCGGCTCATCAGGAAGATGTTGTAGTCGATGCCGAGGGCGACGAGGAACACGAACGCGAAGAGCGGGAACGCCGCGTCCACCCCCGGGAAGTCGAAGACGTGCCGGAACAGCAGGCCGCAGAGCCCGAGCGTGGCCGCGAAGGAGAGCAGCACGGTCGCGATCAGCAGGACGGGCGCGACCAGCGCGCGCAGCAGCAGGGCCAGGATGACGGCGATGACCGCCAGCACCACCGGGATGATGACGTTCTGGTCCCGTTCGGCGGCCGTGGCGGTGTCCACGTTGATCGCCGTGAAGCCCCCGACCACGACGTCCGCGTCGGGTACCCGGTGCACCGCGGCGCGCAGCTCCCGGACGGTCCGCTCGGCGGCGTCGCTGTCCGGCGGGTCCGCAAGCGTCACCTCCAACTGGACCCTGCCGTCCACCACCAGCGGCGGGCCGGCCGGTCCGGCGCCCGCCGCCCGGTCCCGCGTGAGAGGGCGTACGGCCGCCACGCCCGGCGTGGCCCCGGCCGCCTCGGTGACCTGCCGTGCCGCTTGAGCGTTGGCGATGACGGTGGCCGGGCTGCCGGTGCCGCCCGGGTAGTGCCGGGCGATCGCCTCCTGGCCCGCCACCGACTCCGTACGCGTGGTGAACAGGTCGGACTGGCCGAGCGTGGTGGTGCCGAGCTGGGTGAGGCCGAGCGCGAGGACGCCCAGCGCGACGGCGGTCACCACCCAGAGCAGCCGGGCACGCCGGGCCACGAAGCCCGCCACCCGGGCCCAGAGACCGTGCTCGACCTGCGGTTCGGCCCGGTCGTACCGGGGCCGGCGTGGCCAGAACGCCCAGCGTCCCCCGAGCACGAGCAGCGCGGGCAGGAACGTGAGCATCACGAGCAGGGTCGCGGCGATGCCGACGGCGGCGACCGGGCCGAGCGCCCGGTTGGAGTTCAGGCTGGACAGCAGCAGGCAGAGCAGGCTGAGGATGACGGTGCCGCCGGAGGCGACGATGGCGGGGGCGGCGCCGCGCCACGCGGCCCGCATCGCCTCCCACGGGCGGCCGTGCCGGTGCAGCTCCTCGCGGTAGCGGGCGACGAGCAGGAGCGCGTAGTCGGTGCCGGCGCCGAACACCAGCACCGTGAGGATGCCCTGCGCCTGCCCGTTCAGGGTGACCAGGTCGGCGTCGGCGAGCAGGTAGACGAGCAGCGACGCGAGGGCGTACGACATCCCGGCCGACAGCAGCGGGAAGACCCAGAGCACCGGGCTGCGATAGACGACGAGCAGGATGACCAGCACCACGCAGAGGGTCACCAGCAGCAGCGTCCCGTCGATGGCGGAGAAGACCTCGATGAGGTCGGCGAGCAGGCCCGCCGGCCCGGCCACGTCGACGGTCAGCCCGCCGCTCCCGCCGCCGGTGATCGCGCGCAGCCGCTCCACGACGTCGCCGATCCGTTCCCCCTCGGCGTCGTCGATCGGCACCACCAGCTGGAGCGCCTGCCCGTCCGCGCTGGGGATGGGCGGTGGCAGCGGCCCGACCACCCCCGGCACCTCGGCGAGACGGGCGGCGTCGGCGGCTGCCTTCTGCCGGTCGGCCTCGGTGAGCCCGGAGCGGCGTTCGTAGACCACGAGGGCGGGAGTGGTCTGCCGCGCGACGAAACCGCGGGACAGCTCCTGCGCCCGGGTGGCCTCGGCGTCGGCGGGGAGGAACGCGGCGTTGTCGTTCGTCGCCACGTCACCGAGGCGCCCCGAGTACGGGCCGGCGACCGCGCCGACGGCCAGCCAGGCCAGCACCACGACCGCCGCGATCAGCGTGGCCCGGCCGCGGCCCACCGCTGCGGACATCCGCCCCCATCCGTGATTCACGATCGACGCGGCTGAACCCGAATCGACGCCCCCATCCTGCCGCAGACCACAACTTTCCGGGCAAAAACCCCCTTCTCCGCTCCCCGCTCCAAGGCCCCACGGAGACCCCGAACCCAACCCCGCCCTGCCCCGGTCCCTGTCCGAGCCATGTCCGAGCACTGTCCCTGTCCTAGCCCCACGCCCGCGCCCGCTCCCCGCTCCCCGCTCCCCGCTCCCCGCTCCCAGCTCCCAGCTCCCGTCGATCTTGCAGTTTGTGCCCTCGAAATGACCCTTATTGCCCCTTCTATCCGGGCCGAAAGTGCAAGATCGCGGAGAGGAGTGGGCGCCGCGGGGACGGGTTGCGCGTGTTAGCACGGGGGGCCGGGCGCGGGACACGGGGACCCGGGCATCGGGAGCCCGGGCGCGGGAGCCCGGGTACGCGGAGCCCAGGGGCCGGAAGCACGAGGCACGGCGAGCACGGAGAGCACCGAAAGCGCACGGTCTCGCACCCCTGCTCTCGCCCAGCCCCGCCCCGTCCCGTCCCGCGATCTTGCAGTTTGCGCCCCTGAAATGACCCGTATCGCCCCCTTTGCCAGGGCAGAAAGTGCAAGATCGCGGGGAGCGGGGGCGGGGCGGGGCGCGGGGCGGAGTGCGGCGAAGGGTGGGGCGGGGGAGGGTGGAGCGCGCGAGCGCGAGCCGAGAACGGCGGACGCCCGCTGGCCTCGGGCACAGCGGGCGTGAAGTGGAGTGGCTCCCCCGATTGGACTCGAACCAATAACCTGCCGGTTAACAGCCGGCTGCTCTGCCAATTGAGCTACAGGGGACTGCAGCCACACGTCAACGGATCACTCCGACGCCGTGCGACGGGACAAGAGTACAGGACACCCGGGGGTGTTGGTCCAGGGGGTTACCGAGCGCGCGGCGGGACCGGCAGCACGGACAACAGACTCAACATTTCGGACAAATCGCCATCACGGCACAAGGAGGCATGAGCGCGGAGCAGGATGGGTAGTTAGCTGCGGACGACAGGACGCAGGCGCGAGTTTGGTCGTACCCGCCGGGGTACTCCCCGACGGGGCGACGGCGCGTCAGGTACGGAAGGAGCCGCCATGCGCGGAAAGATCATGTTTCTTGGCGGGCTGGCTGCGGGATTCGTCCTGGGCGCCCGTGCCGGCCGGGAGAAGTACGAGGAGCTGGTCATGCGGGGCCGCAAGGTACTCGACCACCCCACCGTGCAGGAGGCGGCGGGCGTCGCGCAGGCCCAGGCGACCCGGCTCTACAGCGAGGGCAAGGACAAGCTCGGCCAGACCAAGCTGGGCGAGAAGCTGAGCGGCAACGGCAGCAAGCAGCCGCTGACCGCCGCCGACGACGCGTTCGCCGGCACGCCGGCCACCGTCGGCGCGAAGACCGGTGGCAGCTCGTCGGCCGGTGGCTCGACCTCCGGGTCGACCTCGTCGACCGCCGCCACCCCGCGTTCCAAGCCGTCCGGCTCGGGCAGCTAGTCGCCGCACGTACGGGCCCGGTCGCCATCTCGGCGGCCGGGTCCGTAGCGTTTCCGGGCCCTCCGACGCTGTTCCTCACGACAGGTCCACCAAGCCCCCGCAGTCACACCACAAGCCCCCGCACTCCCGGCGACAAGCCCCGCACCCCACACCACAAGCCCGCCAAAGCCCCGCACCCCACACACGACAGCCCCGCACCCCACACACGACAGGGCCGCGGCCCACCACACTCCCCACGGCAGCTCGCCAGGCCCGCCGCACCACTTTCGCTCTGGGCAAGCCGATCTATCGCCACAACACTGGGAGACTTTCTCCGGTTTGGAGCAAAAGCTCGGCCGTACGGTCAGAAACTTTTGCTGGTTACCTCTTCTCTTTAGTGCCGCTCGCAAATATCGTCCTGCGTAGATCCTGGCCAGGCTCTCGGAACTCCCCCGGACCCCCTCAGCGGTGCCGACCGCTGGGGCGGACCCGCCCGACCAGAGCGAGGTTCGATGCGCAGATCCATCGGCCGAAGAGCCGCGACCCACCTCAGCCTGCTCACCCTCGTCGGCGCGACCCTCGTGGCGACCGGCCCGCAGCAGGCCGCGTCGGCACAGGCAGCCGCCGCACAGGCAGCCCCCCTACAGGCGGCCCCCGTACCGGCGGCCCCCGCGCCGGCGCCGGACGACAACGGCATCCAGTACAAGGTCCTCGTCTTCACCCGGTCGGCCGACGGCGGCCACGCCGCCACCACGGCGGGCGTCGAGGCGATCCGGCAACTCGGCAAGGACCGGCGGTTCACCGTCGAGGTGACCGACGACGCCCGCAAGTTCGACGAGCCGCACCTCAAGCAGTTCCGCGCCGTGGTGTTCCTGAACACCTCCGGCGACGTGCTGAACGACGCCCAGCAGGCCGCCTTCGAGCGCTACTACCGCGACGGCGGCGGCTTCGTCGGCGTGCACTCCGCCATCGAGGCGGAACCCGGCTGGGCCTTCCTCGACAACGTGCTCGGCACCCGCGCGGCGGGCGCCCCCACGGAGGCCAGCGCGGCCACCGTGACCGTCGCCGACCGGGTGCACCCGGCGTCCGCGTCGCTGCCGGAGCGGTGGACCACCACCGACCGGTGGTACAACTTCGCGGCGAACGTGCGGGGCGTCTCGCACGTCCTGGCCACGGTGGACGAGAAGACGTACGCCGGCGGCGCCATGGGCTTCGACCACCCGATCACCTGGTGCAAGGACTACCAGGGCGGGCGGTCGTTCTACACCGGACTGGGTGCCACCCCGGAGAGCTACGGGAGCGCCGACCTCCGCGCCCACCTGGGCGGGGCGATCCAGTGGGCGGCGGGCGTCACCGACGGGGACTGCGGCGCCACCGTGCTCGCCAACTACCAGATGACAGTGATCGGCGCGCAGCCCAACGTGAACGAGCCGATCGGCTTCGACGTGCTGCCCGACGGGCGGGTGATCCAGACCGACCGCCGCGGCGGCGTACGCCTGCACGACCCGGACACCAACGAGACCACCGTGCTGGCGCAGATCCCGGTCTACACCCACAGCGAGGACGGGATGTACGGCCCGGCGATCGACCGGGACTTCGCCACGAACAGGTGGGTCTACCTGTACTACGCCCCGCCGCTGGACACGCCGACCGGCAGCGCCCCGACCACGAGCACGGACCCGGCGGCCTGGGACCGGTGGAAGGGCTACTTCCAGCTGTCCCGGTTCAAGTTCGTCGACGGCGAGAACCCGACCCTCGACCTGGCGAGCGAGCAGAAGATCCTCCAGGTCCCGGTCGACCGGGGCGCCTGCTGCCACGTGGCCGGCGACATCGCGTTCGACTCGCACAACAACCTCTGGCTGGTCACCGGGGACGACACGCCGGCCGGCGGCGGCGGCTCCGGCGGGTTCTCCCCGCACAACGACTCGGTGAGCGCCACCGGCGTCTACCAGGCGCCGTTCGTGGACGCCCGGCGCAGCTCGGCCAACACCAACGACCTGCGCGGGAAGATCCTGCGGATCACCGTCCAGCCGGACGGGAGCTACACGGTGCCGGACGGGAACCTGTTCCCCGAGGCGCAGGATCCGGGCGACAAGACCCGGCCGGAGATCTACGCGATGGGCTTCCGGAACCCGTTCCGGATCACCCTCGACAAGAACGACGTCGCGTACGTCACGGACTACTCGCCGGACTCGTCGACGGCGGCGGTGGGCCGGGGACCGGCGGGCACCGGCCGGATGATGGTGGTCGACAAGCCTTCCAACTACGGCTGGCCGATGTGCGTGCAGCCCAACCTGCCGTACATCGAGATGAACTGGACCACCAACCCGATCTCGCCGATCGCGCCGTTCGACTGCGCGGCGCCGCGCAACACCTCCCGGCACAACACGGGCCTGACGGACCTGCCGCCGGTGGAGAAGTCGGAGCTGTGGTACTCGTTCCAGGCCCCGACCCCGTGTCCGGAGTCCTACCTGTCCACCCCCACGCAGACCTGCCCCGTGCTCTTCCCCGAGCTGGGCACCGGCGGCGTGGGACCGCACGGCGCGGCGCGCTACGACTACGACCCGGAGCTGAGGTCGGAGACGAAGTTCCCCGCGTACTTCGACGGGTCGATCTTCTTCGGCGAGTTCACCCGGGACACGCTCAAGGAGATCCGCCTCGACGGCCAGGGCGACATCCTGAAGATCAACAATGTGTTGAACTGCGGGCAGGCGCCGACCACCCCGTCGCGGCCGTTCCTCTGCGACAACCCGATGGACATGAAGTGGGGCCCCGACGGCAACTTCTACCTGCTGACGTACGGGGACGGCTTCTTCAACGTCAACCCGGACGCGGCGATGCTGAAGTTCAGCTACGTCAAGGGTCTGCGGGCGCCGATCGCCGCCCTGTCGGCCGACCGCACCAACGGCACGGCGCCGCTCACCGTGGCGTTCAGCAGCGAGGGGTCGCGCGACCCCGACCCGGCCGACTCCATCTCGTTCGCCTGGGATTTCGACGGCAACGGCACCACCGACTCCGTCGACCCCAACCCGACGTACACCTACACCGCCAACGGCGTCTACACGGCGCGGCTCACGGTGACCGACTCCAGCGGCAAGACCGCGTCGGCCAACACCACCATCACGGTCGGCAACACCGCGCCGACGGTCACCGTCGACACCCCGCTGGAGGGCGGCTTCTTCCGCTGGGGTGACAGCATCCCGTGGTCGGTGACCGTCACCGACCCGGAGGACGGCCCGGTCGACTGCGCCAAGGTCGAGGTGACCTTCGTCCTCGGCCACGACAGCCACGGGCACGGGCAGGCCAACCAGTTCGGCTGCTCGGGCGTCCTGCCCACCCTCGCCGACGACGCCTCGCACGGCGGCTACATCTACGGCGTCGTCAGCGCGTCCTACACCGACGGGGGCGCCAACGGCCAACCGGCCCTCACCACCGTCGACCAGCAGATCATCCAGGACAAGCGGCAGGAGGTCGAGTTCGCGGCCGACCAGTCCGGCACCACGGTCGGCACCACCGCCGACACCGGTGGCGGCCAGCAGCGCGGCAGCCTCGACCCGGGCGACTGGATCGCCATCAACAACACGGTGAACCTCCACCAGATCCAGTCGGTCACCCTGCGCACCTCGGGCGGTAGCGCGGCCACCGCCGGGCAGCCCCGGTTCGGCGTCCAGTTCCGGCTGGACTCCCCCACCGGACCGCTGCTGACCACCGCCGTCGTCAACGCGACCAGCGGCAACAACGCGTACGCCAGCACCACCGTGCCGATCACCGACCCGGGCGGCACACACCGGCTGTACCTCGTGTTCACCACCATCCCCGGCGGCCCGACCAGCGGTTTCGGAAACCTCAACTGGGTCGAGTTCACCGGTCCGGGCATCGGCGTCACACCGTGACGTCCGTGGTCGCGGGTCCGCCGGCGCGGACCCGCGACCACCGCCCGCCCCGTCCCCCCGGCACCACCCGAGAAAGGCAGCAGCAGATGAACGACAGTCAGCACGGCCTGAGCCGGCGCAGCATGCTCGGCGCCCTGGCCGGCCTCGCCGGCGCGGCCGCCGTCGGCGGCGCCGCCCTGGGCTCCCCCGCCTTCGCGGGCAACGGCCTGCTCGTCCCGGCCGGCAAGCGCGGCATCATCCTCTACAGCGTCCGGGACCGGATCGGCGCCGCCCCGGACGGCACCGGAGTGCCGTACGGCTTCGAGCGGGTGCTCGCCCGCCTCGCCGAGATCGGCTACAAGGAGGTCGAGTTCGCCGGCTACACCCAGCACACCTCGATCCTCGGCCGGCAGATCACCCCGCAGGAGATCCGCAAGATCCTCGACGACAACGGGCTGCGGGCCAACGGCTCGCACGCCTCGATCCCGAGCACCGTCAACCCGACCACCATCGCCCAGTTCGAGCAGACGCTCGACACCGCCGAGATCCTCGGCATGAGCCACATCGGCACCGGCAGCGACCCGACCGGCAGCAACTACAAGGCCGACTGGGACGCCGCCGTCGACCGGTGGAACACCTTCGGCGAGATGGCCGCCGCCCGCGGGCTGAAGCTGTACACGCACAACCACGACGCGGCGTACAACTTCCTGCTCGACAGCGGCCCGCTGGACGCGCAGGGCCGGCCGACCCGGTCCTCCGGCGTCCGCAAGCTGGAGTACTTCATCGCCCGCACCAACCCGGAGTGGGTGTGGTTCGAGATGGACATCTACTGGGCGCACGTGGCCCAGCACCGCTTCCGCACCTACACCGACCCGGACGGGGTGACGCAGACCAGCATCTTCGACCCGCTGGCCGTGGTCGCCGCCCAGCCGATCCGGTTCCCGCTGTTCCACGCCAAGGACGGCGCGTTCAACCCGGCCAACAGCGCCGGGTACGACATGGTGCCGCTCGGCCAGGGCGACATCGACTACGGGCACTTCTTCGCCAACATGGGCGCGAAGGGCTACCACAACCCGATGTGGGAGCAGGACAACGCGCCGGGCGGCGCCGCCGACCCGGGACGCTCCCTGCGTTACGCCGAGGTCAGTTTCCAGCACATGTCGGGTCTGCGGGGCTGACCGACCCGGCACGTACGCCAGGGGCCGCACCTGCCGGGTGCGGCCCCTGGCCGCTACAGGGCCGAAACACCGACCTGCGAGACTCGGGTCCGGAGGTGGTGGTGATGGCCCTCGTCCGGCTGGAGAACGCACACCAGGCGCGGTTGGTCCGGTTGCTGCGCGACGACGGCCCGCGGTCACGCGTCGAACTGGGCGACGCGCTGGGCCTGTCCCGGTCGACGTTGACGAGCGAACTGGACCGGCTCGTCGCGCACGGCCTCGTCGAGGTCGCCGGGCCGGCGGCCTCCCGGGGCGGGCGCCGGTCCTCGCTGCTGCGCCTCTCCGGCGGGATGCGCTTCGCGGGCGTCGTCGTGGCACCCGACCGGATCCGCGTGGCGGTGACGGACGGCGAGCTGAACGTCCTGGCCGAGGCCACCGAGCCGTCCGACGTGGGCGACGGGCCGGAACCGGTGATCGGCCGGGTCGTCGACCTGGTCGAGAAGCTGCGGGCCGAGGTGGGGGCGGCCGAGCTGACCGGCGTCGGCGTCGCCCTGCCCGGCCCCGTGGACACCGAGTCCGGCACCTCGGCGGCGCCCGCGGCGCTGCCCGGCTGGCAGCGGTACCCGGTGCGGGACGCGTTCGCCGCCGAGCTGCGCTGCCCCGTGCTGGTCGACAACGACGCGAACCTGCTGGCCCTCGGCGAGCAGCACGCCGGCATCGGCCGGACGTTCGACGACTTCCTCTACCTGAAGCTCGGCACGGCGGTCGGCAGCGGCCTCGTGCTCGGCGGCGCGCTGTACCGGGGCGCGACCAGCAGCGCGGGGGACATCGCGCACCTGCCGCTGGGCGAGGACGGCCCGGTCTGCGCCTGCGGCGAGACGGGCTGCTTCGAGGCGTACTGCGGCGACGCCGCGCTCGTCCGGTCGGCGCTGGACGCGGCCCGGTCGGGACGGTCCGCCGCGCTGGCCGACCGACTCGCGGCGGCGGGCTCGCTGACGGTACGGGACGTGGCGGCGGCCGCCACGGCCGGCGACCCGGAGGCGCAGACGCTGGTCCGGGACGCGGCCCGCCGGATCGGCCGGGTACTGGTCGGCCTGGTCAGCTTCTTCAACCCGGGCATCGTGGTCATCGGCGGGGCGGCCGACGGCCTCGGGCACATCCTGCTCGCCGAGATCCGGGCCGTGGTCTACCGCCGGTCGGCGCCGCTGGCCACCGGCACCATGCCGGTCGTGCTCTCCGACCTGGGCGAGCGTGCCGGTCTGGTCGGCGCGGCGCGCCTGGCCAGCGAGCACGTGTTCGCCGCCGCGTGACCCGGGACGCCGTCGGGCGGGCGGACCATCGACCGGCCCCGAGCGCTGCCGGTGCGGACCGCCGGGTGACCCGGGGACACCGCCGCGCGGGCGGGCCCCCGGGCCAGCGTCGGCTCAGCCCTTGCTGCTGAACGCCGCGTCGAACGCGGCCGCCGGGGCGTCGAAGGCGAGCCGGCGGACGAACTGGAGCGCCTCCGGGGCGCCGACCAGCCGGTCCATGCCGGCGTCCTCCCACTCGATCGAGATCGGCCCGTCGTAGCCGATCGCGTTCAGGGCGCGGAAGCAGTCCTCCCACGGCACGTCACCGTGGCCGGTGGAGACGAAGTCCCAGCCGCGGCGCAGGTCCGCCCACGGCAGGTGCGAGGAGAGCCGGCCGCGCCGCCCGTCGCCGGTGCGTACCTTCGCGTCCTTGCAGTCGACGTGGTAGATCCGGTCGGCGAAGTCGAAGATGAAGTTGACCGGGTCCAGCTCCTGCCACACGAAGTGCGACGGGTCCCAGTTCAGCCCGAACGCGGGCCGGTGGCCGATCGCCTCCAGCGTCCGCTTCGTCGTCCAGTAGTCGTACGCGATCTCACTGGGGTGCACCTCGTGGGCGAAGCGCACACCGACCTCGTCGAAGACGTCGAGGATCGGGTTCCACCGGTCGGCGAAGTCCTGGTAGCCGCGCTCGATCATCGACGGCGGCACCGGCGGGAACATCGCCACGGTGTGCCAGATCGACGAGCCGGTGAAGCCCACGACGGTGCGCACCCCGAGCTTCGCCGCCGCGCGGGCGGTGTTCTTGATCTCCTCGGCGGCTCGCTGGCGTACGCCCTCCGGCTCGCCGTCGCCCCAGATGCGGGACGGGAGGATGTCCTGGTGCCGCTCGTCGATGGGGTGGTCGCAGACCGCCTGGCCGACGAGGTGGTTGGAGATCGCGTAGACCTTCAGGTTGTGCTTGGCGAGCGTTTCCAGCTTGCGCTCGACGTACGAGTCGTCGGCCAGCGCCTTGTCGACCTCGAAGTGGTCGCCCCAGCAGGCGATCTCGAGCCCGTCGTAGCCCCACTCCGAGGCGAGCCGGCACACCTCGTCGAACGGAAGGTCGGCCCACTGGCCGGTGAAGAGCGTGATGGGTCGCGCCATTGTCCTTCTCTCCCCTGTGGTGATGGGGATTCCGTGCGGGCGGACCGGGGCGAGGGTGACCGGTCGAACCGGTGCGGCGGGCCGTGACGGATCGCCGGCGGGGTGGCACCCCGAACCCGCCGGGTTGCGCCTCCCGACGGGCCACCGGCGCCCTGCACGGTCGCCGCCCCCACTCTAGGTGCCGTACGAGCGCCAGGAAACCCCCCGAGCCCCGCCCCCACCCCCGCGATCTTGCACTTTCGGCCCCTGTTTCGCGGCTTTTGCCAGCTATGCCGGGGCACCAAGTGCAAGATCGCGGGGAGGGTCGCGGGGAGGGTCGCGGGGAGGGGCGGGGGCCTAGGGCAGGGTCCACTTCTGGTTTGCCGCGCCCGTGCACGTCCACAGGTGTACCGGCGTGCTGTCGGCCGAGTTGTTGCCCGACACGTCCAGGCACTTGCCCGACTGCGGGTTACGCAACGTCCCGTCGGCCTGCGCCGACCAGTTCTGCGCACCCGTACCGTTGCACGTCCACAACTGGATCTTCGTACCGTCCGCCGACCCACCACCGGACACGTCGAGACACTTACCCAACGCCCGCACCGTCGAGTTCGGCGTCACCGACCACGTCTGCGCGGCGCTCCCGTTGCAGGTGTAGATCTGGATCTGCGTACCGTCGGCCGTACCGCCGCCCCGCACGTCCAGACACTTGCCCGCGAGACCCCGGATCGGCCCGGTGCCGGGCGTACCCCCGCCGCCGTCACCCCGCACGAGGGTGAAGTCGTCGACGTCGAAGAGCCCACCGCCGGACCCGGTGAAGGTCAGATAGAGGTTCTGCGTACCCGACGGCACGCTCGACAGCGCGGTCGTGACGTCGGCGAACGTCGTCCAGCTGCCCGTGTTGGGCACGGCCACCGAGCCGAGCACCGGGCCGCTGGTCGAGCCGGTGCGCACCTGGATGGTGCCGCCCGGCCCACCGGAGACGACCCGCGCCCGGAACGACGTCACGCCCGTGAGGTCGACCCCGTTGTACGCCGCCCAGTCGCCCGGGTCGATGTAGCCGAGCGTCTGGCCGCCGTTCGCGCCGGCCTTGGCGAACGGGGTGACCCCGCTCGCCGAGCTGAACGCCTCGGCCTGGACGGTGGTGTTCCCGCCGCCCGGCGTACCCCCGAGTTCCTTGATCCGGACGTTGCGGAACGAGACGTCGTCGCCGGTGCCGTGGTTCTGCAGGCCGATGTGCCCGGCGAGCGAGCGGGCCGGGTCGGTGTTGGTGAAGTCGTTGATCTTCACCCCGTTGAGGAACACCTGGAGCCGCTCACCCTCGACGAGCAGTTCGTAGGTGTTCCACTCCCCCGCCGGGTTGAGCGCCGCGTCCCGGGCCGCCAGGTCGGCCGACTTGAAGGTGTAGACGGCCCCGGTGGTCCGGTCGGGGGCGTCGGTGGGGTCGATCTGCACCTCGTAGCCGTTGTTCACGGCCGACCAGGGGTCGCTCGACGGCGGGAAGCCGATGAACACGCCCGAGTTGTCGTCGCCCGCGAGCCGCCAGTCCAGCTTGAGGGAGTAGTTGGTGAACTGCTTCGCGCTGTACCAGAACAGGCCCATCCCGCCCACGGAGGTGAGGGTGGCGTCGGCGTTCGTGAAGCTGCCCGGCCCGGCCTGCGACCAGCCGATGGTGGAACCGTTGTAGAGGGTCGTGTAGCCGGTCTCGGGGCGGCAGTCGGCCTTGGCCCGGCCGGCCGCGTACCGGATGCCGCCGAGCAGGTGCGCGCGGAACGCCGGCTCGGCGTACGACGCCTGGGTGTGGCCGCCGCCGGTGTAGAAGGCCCGGCCGCCGTTGTACGTCTTGCACCAGGAGTGCGGGTGGTCCCCGCCCATCGAGCCGCCGGAGTACGACGACTCGTCGAGGGTGGCGAGCACCCGGGCGGTCGAGCGGGCGTTGGTCTGGTAGTTGTACCACTCGTCGGTGCGGGTCCACGTCTGCGGCAGGTGGGCCGTCGCCGCGTGGGCCCGGTTCTCGACCTTGACGTTCGCCTGCTGGATGGCCGGGTGGGAGGCGAAGTACGCGCCGACGAGGTTGCCGTAGAACGACCAGCCGTACTCGGTGTCGGCGGCCGCGTGCACCCCGACGAAGCCGCCTCCGCCGCCGATGTACGACTCGAAGGCGCTCTGCTGGCTGGCGTTGAGCACGTCGCCGGTGGTGTTGAGGAAGACGACGGCCTCGTACTGGGCGAGGTTGCCGGTGGTGAAGGCCGCGGCGTCCTCGGTGGCGGTCACCGTGAAGTTGTTCGCGGCTCCGAGGTCGCGGATGGCCTGCGTGCCGACCGCTATCGAGTCGTGCCGGAAGCCGGCGGTCTTGGAGAAGACGAGCACGTCGTACGGGGTGTCGGCGGCGTTCGCCGGGTTGGCCGGGGTCGTGCAGGCGATGACGGCGAGGGCGGCGGTGGCCCCGCCGAGGACGGATCGCAGGAGTCTGCGCATCTCAGCTCTCCTCAGGTTGACAGGAGGGGCCCCGGGACAACGCTATCCGTTGAAAGGGCCCCTCCGCGCACATCAGGGCAGGGTCCACTTCTGGTTCGCGGCGCCGGTGCACGTCCACAGGTGCACGGGCGTGCTGTCGGCCGAGTTGTTGCCCGACACGTCCAGGCACTTGCCCGACTGCGGGTTACGCAACGTCCCGTCGGCCTGCGCCGACCAGTTCTGCGCACCCGTACCGTTGCACGTCCACAACTGGATCTTCGTACCGTCCGCCGACCCACCACCGGACACGTCGAGACACTTACCCAACGCCCGCACCGTCGAGTTCGGCGTCACCGACCACGTCTGCGCAGCGGTCCCGTTGCAGGTGTAGATCTGGATCTGCGTACCGTCGGCCGTACCGGCGCCCCGCACGTCCAGGCACTTGCCGGCGAGGCCCCGGATCGGGCCGGTGCCGCCGCTGCCCGCGCCGGTGTTGAGCGTGAACGCGTCCACGTCGTAGAGCGCGCCGGTGCCCGACCCCGCGAACGTCAGGTAGAGCGTCGTGGTGCCGGCCGGCGGGCTGCCGACCGTGCCCGTGACGGTGGTGAAGGTGTCCCAGGCGCCGGTCACCGGCACGGTGGCCGAGCCGATGACGGTGCCCGTGGGCGAGCCGGTGCGCAGTTGGAGCGTGCCGCCGGCGCCAGCCGACGAGACCCGGGCCGTGAACGAGGTGACGTTGCCGACCCGGTACGGCTGGAACGCGATCCAGTCGCCGTTGTGGATGTCACCGACGGTCTTCCCGCCCTCGGCGGTGGCCTTGTCGAACGTGTTGATCCCCGACGAGGTCTTGAAGTGCTCGGCCTGGCGGTGCCGGGGCTGGAGCGTGTGCTGGGTGTGGGTGGTGAGGCCGCCCGCGTCCGTGTACTCCGCGTCGAAGATCGCGAAGATGTTCGCCGCCTCGTCGTGCTCGCCGTCGACCGGGATGGTGATCGCGCCCGTGCACCCGTTCTGCGAGGTGATTTGGTGCCCGTGCTGGTCGTGCCCGAGCACGTAGGTCATCTTCACCTTGGCGCAGTCGATCGTGCCGTCCTCCGGGTCGGTGACGGTGATGCTGAACGGCACGGTGTCGCCGTAGGAGAAGAGGCTGCCGTTGCCGGGGCTGTTGACGGTCACCGTGGGCGCCGTGTTGCCCACGCTGACCACCACACTCGCGCTGCCGGTCGCGCCCTGCGGGTCGCGTACGGTCAGGGTCGCCGTGAACGTCCCGTTGGCCGTGTACGTCTTCGTCGGATTCGCCGCCGTGGAGGTGGTGCCGTCGCCGAAGGCCCACGCGTACGTCAGCGCACCGCCCTCAGGGTCGGACGAGCCGGCCGACGAGAACGCCACCGTCAGCGGGGCCGCGCCGGAGGTGCGGTCGGCGGTCGCCACCGCGGTCGGAGCCCGGTTGCCGCCGCCGATGTAGTCGAAGCGGTAGAGCGCGGAGTTCGCGTCCCCGTTGAAGTACCCGGTGCCGTAGTCGAGCACGTAGTACGCGCCGTCCGGGCCGAACGCCGAGTCCATGACCTGCTTGCCCGTCCAGGGGAAGCTGTCGATGGTGCCCCGGGAGCCGTCGGCGTTGACGTGGATCGGCTTGATCCAGCCGCGGCCGAACTCGGTGGCGAAGAACTGGCCGTCGAAGGACTGGGGGAACTTCGTGGCCGAGGGGTTGGCGGCGTCGTACCGGTAGACCGGGCCGCCCATCGGCGACTCGGACCCGCCGCCGAACTCCGGCGGGCTGCCGGCGTCGCCGCCGTACCGGATCCAGGCCGGCTGCGCGGGCGGCAGCGTGGACCGGCCGGTGTTGCGGAACGAGTTGTTGGTGGGCCCGCCGGCGCAGTTGAACTTCGGGCCGCTGGTGTTGGTGGCGAAGTCCCACTCGTTGTAGGTCTCGGTGCTGGTGTTGGTGCCGGTGCAGTACGGCCAGCCGTAGTTGCCCGGCCCCGTGACCCGGTTGAACTCGACCTGGCCGGCGGGCCCACGGGTGGCGCTGGTCGAGCCGGCGTCCGGCCCGTAGTCGCCGACGTAGACGATGCCGGTGGCCTTGTCCACGCTCATCCGGAACGGGTTGCGGAAGCCCATCGCGTAGATCTCCGGGCGGGCGCCGGGCGTGCCGGCCGGAAAGAGGTTGCCGGCCGGGATCGAGTACGTCCCGTTCGCGTTCACCTTGATCCGCAGGATCTTGCCGCGCAGGTCGTTGGTGTTGCCGGCGCTGCGCTGCGCGTCGTACCCGGGGTTGCGGTTCGTGCGTTCGTCGATCGGGGCGTACCCGGCGGAGTCGAACGGGTTCGTGTCGTCGCCGGTGGAGAGGTAGAGGTTGCCCGCGGCGTCGAAGTCGATGTCGCCGCCGACGTGGCAGCAGAGGCCCCGGTCGGCCGGTACGTCGAGCACGTCGACCCGGCTGGCCTGGTTCAGGGTGAAGTCGGCGTTCAGGGTGAACCGGGACAGCCGGTTGACCCCCTGCCAGGCGGAGAAGTCGCTCCCGGTGGCCGGCGCGTCCCCGGCGGGGGTGGACAAGGGCGGGGCGTAGTACAGGAAGATGTGGCGGTTGCTGGCGAAGTTCGGGTCCACCCCGACGCCCTGCAGCCCCTCCTCGTCGTGGGTGTAGACGGGGATCGTGCCGATCACCGTCGTGGTGCCGTTCGCGTCGGTGCGGCGCAGCGTGCCGTTGCGGGCGGTGTGCAGCACCGAGCGGTCGGGCAGCACGGCCAGCGACATGGGCTCGCCCATCTCGGCGACGCCACGGGCCAGCTCGACCTGCTGGAAGTCGGTGGCGTTGATCGGGTGGGCCTGTGCCGGGGCGGGACCGCCGATTGCGGCGGGACCGGCGCCGAGGGCGACCGTGCCGGCCGCGGCGACCAGCAGCAGCGCCGAACCGGCGGGGAACCATCGTCGGGGTCGGTGGTGCGATCTGTCCGAGTTGGACATGGTGAGCTGTCCCTCCTGACGACTGACCGCCAGGGCGGGGCGCGCGCCGACGCGCCGGGGTGCCGTGGCGGGGGTTGCGGTGGGGGCCCGCCGGGGTGCCGACCCGGCCGGCCGTGAGCACTCCGCACGGTGGAGCCACGTGCTCGGAGGTCACCAGTCGATGGGTTACCGCGCCGCCGGTTCACCTCGACGAAACAGTGGATGCTGGGCACGACCTTAAATTACGTACTTAAATATGTCCATACGTTCTGCCGATCCGGACCTGACTTTCGCTGGATCGGTCGAAAGTCGCGGGGGTGTGCGCCGCGCCGGAACGGACGGCGGGCCGACCGGCGGACCCCGCCGGGGCCCGGCCCGGCCGGGTCCCTCAGGAGCGGCGGTCGATGGCCAGCCCGGCCAGTTCGACGAGCGCCGCGCGGGTCTCGTCGCCGACCGGTGCGCGCTCCAGGGCCGCGAGGGCGGCGTCGGTGCGGACGCGGATCATCTGCTCGATGCGGTCGCGGGCGCCGGTCGCCTCGATGATCGCGCGCAGCTCGGCGGCGCCGTCGGCGTCCAGGTCCGGGTTGCCGAAGAGTTCGCGCAGCCGCGCCGTCTGCACCCGGTCGGCGGCGCTGCGCGCCAGCGCCATCATCACCGTGGGCTTGCCCTCGCGCAGGTCGTCGAGGATCGACTTCCCGGTGACCGCCGGGTCGCCGAAGACGCCCAGCACGTCGTCGCGGAGCTGGAACGCGTCGCCCAGCGGGTCGCCGAACTCCGCGAGCGCGTCGACGAGCTCCGGCGGCCCGCCCGCCAGGGTCGCGCCGATCTGCAACGGCCGGGTGACCGTGTATCGGGCCGCCTTCATCCGGATCACCGTGAGCGCGCTGGCCACCGAGCCGTCCCCGACCCCCGACACGAGGTCCAGGTACTCCCCCGCGATCACCTCGGTACGCATCAGCGCGAACATCGCGTACCCCCGGTGCACCTGCTCGGTGGTCAGCCCGCACTCGTGGAACATCTGGTCCGACCAGGCGGCGCACAGGTCACCACAGAGCAGCGCCGTGTTCCGGCCGTACGCCTCGGGGTCGCCGCGCCAGGACGAGCGCGCGTGCAGGTCGGCGAAGAGCCGGTGCACCGACGGCTCGCCCCGGCGGCGGTCGCTGCCGTCCAGGATGTCGTCGTGGATCAGCGCGAACGCGTGGAACAGCTCCAGCGCGGCCGAGGCCACCACGATCGGCGTGCCGTCCTCGCCGCCGGCGCCCCGCCAGCCCCAGTAGCAGAAGAGCGGGCGCAGCCGCTTGCCGCCGGCCAGCACGAAGCGCTGCAGGGCGGTGAACACCCCGCGCGGCGCCCCGTCGGGCCAGTCCGGCCCCTGCCGCTCCAGGAACGCGGCGAGCTCGGCGTCGAACCGTGCCCGCAGGCCGCTCGCGTCGGTCGGCGCCACGGTGACCGTCACGGCGCCTCCCCCCGCGTCCCGGACGCGGTGAGCCCGGCGAGCTCCAGCAGGAGCCCCTTGACCTCGGTGGCCGCGATCCGTTCCCGGGCCGCGGACCGGTCCGAGCAGAGCAGCACCGGGCCGTCCGCCGGATGGGCCGGCAGCCGGCCGTGTGAGCCGCGGACCGCCCGCGCGCCGGCGTCGAGGCCCACGACGTTCATCAGGTACCGCATGCCGAGCTTCTTGCGGGCCAGCGCCACCGCGGCGCGGCGCTTGGCCGCGGCCGGGGCCGCCGGGTCGAAGAACAGCTCGGCCGGGTCGTAGCCGGGCTTGCGGTGGATCTCCACGAGCCGCGCGAAGTCCGGCGCGCGCGCGTCGTCCAGCCAGTAGTAGTAGGTGAACCAGGCGTCCGGTTCGGCCACCAGCACCAGCTCGCCGGCCCGCGGGTGGTCCAACCCGTGCGCCGCCTTGCCCTCGGCGTCGAGCACCTCGGCCACGCCGGGCAGCCCGGCGCAGAGCTTCGCCACCGCCGGCACGTCCGCCGGGTCGCGGACGTAGACGTGCGCCACCTGGTGGTCGGCCACGGCGAACGCCCGCGACGTCCACGGGTCGAGGTACTCCATCCCGGCCTGGGTGTGCACCCGCAGCAGCCCCTCGGCGCGCAGCAGGCGGTTGACGTCGACCGGTCGGGAGGCGTCGGTGATGCCGTATTCCGACAGCGCCACCACTGTCGCGTCCCGGGCCTCGGCGGCGTCGAGCAGCGGGCCGAGCACGCCGTCCAGCTCGGCCGCCGCGGCGGCGGCCCGGGGCGACGACGGGCCGTACCGTTGCAGGTCGTAGTCGAGGTGCGGCACGTAGACGAGGGTCAGGTCCGGCGAGTGGTCGGCGAGGATCTGCTCGGCCGCCCGGCAGATCCACGCCGAGGAGGCCAGGCCGGCGCCCGGCCCCCAGTAGCTGAACAGCGGGAACGTGCCGAGGCGGCCGGTGAGCGCGTCGTGCAGCTGCGGCGGGTCGGTGTAGCAGTCGGGCTCCTTGCGCCCGTCCGCGTAGTAGACGGGCCGTGGGGTGACGGTCCAGTCCACGTCCGCGCCCATGGCGTACCACCAGCACACGTTGGCCACCGTGTAGCCGGGCTCGGCGCGCCGGGCCGCCTGCCAGAGCTTCTCACCGCCGACGAGCGCGTTGTGCTGCCGCCACAGCAGCACGTCGCCGAGGTCGCGGAAGTACCAGCCGTTGCCCACGATCCCGTGCCCGGAGGGCGGCTCGCCGGTCAGGAACGTCGACTGCACCGAGCACGTCACCGCGGGCAGGACGGTGCCCAGCTCCGCCCGGAAACCCCGCTCGGCCACCGCGCGCAGGCGCGGCATGTGCGCCAGCAGCCGCGGGGTCAGCCCGACCACGTCCAGCACCACCAGTCGGCGACTCATGCCGGCACCTCGCTCCGCTCCACGCCGCCGCGCGGCGTACCCGACTCGTCCCGCTCGACGCCGCCCGGCGCCGCCGTATCGTCCCGCCCGACGCCGCCCCGCGCCGCCGTATCGTCCCGCCCGACGCCGCCCCGCGCCTGCGCGTCCGCGCCGTCCCGCCGGTCGCCCGGCGCGAGGCCGAGCGCGACCAGCTCCGCGCGGGCGAAGGCCAGCTCGGCGGCGATCCCCCGGGCCAGCTCGGCGTCGGTGCGCGGGCGCCGCGCCTCCGGCAGCACCCCCCAGGTGTACGTCTCGACGTCGAGGTGGTCGCAGCCCGCGCCCGGACCCTCGTAGAGCGCGGCCAGCGCGGCGCGCAGGACCGGGAGGGTGGACCGGAGCGGCTCCTCGGGCGGGGCGTGCAGCGGCACGTGGTAGTGCACCCGCCACGGCCCCGGCAGCTCCGCGTCGAGCGCGGCGTCCAGGTCGTCGGCCGCGTACGCGGGATCGGCCGGGTCGGCGCCGCCCGCGCACCCGGCGGCCCGGGTCTGGTGCAGGAACCGGGGCTCGACCCACCGCCGCAGCGCGTCGGCCGCGCCGCCCGGGTCGGGCGCCTCCAACGCCGCCGAGACCTGCACCTTCACCACGGGCAGGCCGGCGGCGCGCAGCCGGGCGAACGCCTCGGCCGGCTGCTCCCAGGCGCAGGCGAGGTGCGCGAGGTCGACGCACACACCGAGACGGTCGGTGTCCACACCGGACAGCAGGCCGGCGGCCTGTCCCGTGCTCTCGACCACGCAGCCGGGCTCCGGCTCGAAGGCGACCCGGATCCGCCGCCCGGTGTCCCGCTCCACGTCGGCGAGGCCGGCGGCCAGCTCGTCCAGCCGCCGCCGGGCCGCGTCGGCGCGGGCCGCGTCCCACGGGTGCCGCCAGGCCAGCGGCAGCGTGGAGATCGAGCCGCGGGCCGCGTCGTCGGGGAGCAGGTCGGCGAGCACCCGGGCCAGGTCGAGGGTGTACGCGAGCCGCTGCGGCGTGGTCCAGTCGGGGTGGTAGACGTCGCCCTTGACCACCGGGGCCTGGAACGCCGCGTACGGGAAGCCGTTGAGGGTGACCACCTCCAGCCCTCGTGCCGTGAGGTCGGCCCGGAGCCGCCGTCGGGCGGACGCGTCGGCGGCCAGCTCGGCGGCGACCGGGGCGGCCAGCCACAGCCCCAGGCCCAGCAGCTCGGCGTCGAGCGCCTCCCGGACCGGCACCGCGTACGTGTCGAGCTGGGCGCGGATGCCGGCGAGGTCCTCGGCCGGGTGCACGTTGGTGCAGTAGCCGAGGTGGACGGTCTCGCCCGAGGAATGTCGCAGTCGCATCAGCTGCCCCCGCGCAGGATCGAGTTGCCGGCGAACGTGCCGGCCGGCCCGTCGGCGTCGGCGAGGTCCGGCTCGGCGAGGTCGAGCCGCCCGGACTGCCCGTAGAACTCCACGGGGTTGCGCCAGAGCACCCGGTCGACGTCGTCGTCGCTGAAGCCGGCCATGAGCATCGCCTCGCCGGTGGCCCGGGTGAGCAGCGGGTCGGAGCGACCCCAGTCGGCGGCGGAGTTCACCAGCATCCGCTCGGTGCCGTGCTCCCGCAGGATCTCCACCATCCGTGGCGGCGACATCTTGGTGTCGGGGTAGATGGAGAAGCCGAGCCAGCAGCCGCTGTCCCGGGCCAGCTTCACGGTCACCTCGTTGAGGTGGTCGAGCACCACCCGACCCGGGTCAATGCCGGACTCGCGGACCACCGCGAGGCTGCGCTCGACGCCCCGGGCCTTGTCCCGGTGCGGCGTGTGCACCAGCGCCGGCAGGTCGTGCGCCACGGCCAGGGCGAGCTGCGCGGCGAACGCCTCGTCCTCCTCCGGGGTCATCGAGTCGTAGCCGATCTCGCCGACCGCCACGACCCCGTCCTTGTCGAGGTAGCGGGGCAGCAGGTCGAGGACAGGCCGGCAGCGCGGGTCGTTGGCCTCCTTCGGGTTCAGCGCGATCGTCGCGTGGTGCCGGATGCCGAACTGTCCCGCCCGGAACGGCTCCCAGCCGACGAGCGAGTCGAAGTAGTCGGTGAACGACGCGGGGCTGGTGCGCGGCTGCCCGAGCCAGAACGCCGGCTCCACCAGGGCGCGGACGCCCGCGGCGGCCATCCGCTCGTAGTCGTCGGTGGTGCGCGAGGTCATGTGGATGTGCGGGTCGAAGATTCGCATCACGCCTCCCGGGCGGCGGTGGGTCGGCCGGAGCCGGCGGTGAGTCGGTCGAGCAGGTCGGTGGCGTCGGCGGGCATGGTGCGGCCGGCGGCGTGCCGTTCGTCGGCCAGGCCGGTGAGCATCGCGGCCAGTTCCCCGTCGGCGCGGGCGTCGAGGTCGGCCACGACGGCCAGCGGCACGCCGGTGAAGACGCACTTGAGCACCGCCTGCCGCCAGGCGGCGGCGTCCAGGTGCCGGGCGTACGGGCCGAGGGCCGCCGCGAGCAGCCGGGTGTCGTTGGTCCGGATCGCGTCGTGCAGCAGGGGCACCGCGTCCGGGCCGATCGGCAGCAGCGGCAGCGCCTTGAGCACGGCACGCTTCTCGGCGGCGTCGCCCTGGCGGTAGAGGGTGTCGGCGTACCGGGCGTGGTCGCCGGGGAGCGTGGCGAGCAGGAGCGCGCGGGCCGCCTCGTCGGCGGTCCAGCCGGGCGCGTCGGGCAGGGCGGCCCGGCCGCAGCGCCGGCCGGCGGCCGGGAAGAACCGGGTGATCGTCGCGGGCTCGTCGGCCACCTGCCGCAGCGCGGTGTCCAGCCAGTCGGGATCCGGTACGCCCCGCAGGGCCGTCCGGAGGTGCTCCGGTGTCATCGTGCCTCCCCTCGGCGCCGGTCCGACCGGCGCCTGCGCGGTCTCGCCGTGGGCGCCCGGGCGTCGCCCGGACCCCCTCTGCTCCGCCCCTACATACGCACCGGGGCCGTTCCGCTCGACGGTGCGTCCGAGGGTGCGGAGCTGAGGGGCGCGGAGGCGTGCGCCGGGGCCGGCGCGGCGGCCTGCGCCGGTACCGCCGCGTGGGCGCGCGTGCCCGTGCGGGGCGGCAGGGTCCGGGCCCGGGCCGCGGCGGCCCGGAGGAACTCCAGCGACCGCGCGGCGACGGTGGGCGCGGCGTGCGAGTGCCGGGGCAGTTCCACCGCGATCAGGCCGCGGTAGCCGGCGTCGCCCAGGGCACGCAGCACGGGCGGGAAGTCGATCTCACCCTCGCCGAACTCGAGGTGTTCGTGGACGCCGCGGCGCATGTCGTCGATCTGGACGTTGACCAGGTGCGCCCCCACCTCGTGCACGCAGTGGGGCACCGGTTGGGGCTCCAGGCAGCGGCAGTGCCCGATGTCGAGGGTGATGCCGAAGCAGGGCGGGTCGTCGAGGGCGGCGCGCAGCCGCCACCACCCGGCGATGTCCTCGACCAGCATGCCGGGCTCCGGTTCGAAGCCGAGCCGCACCCCGGCCCGGTCGGCCGCGTCGGCCACGGTGGCGCATCCGGCCACGAGCCGGTCCCAGGCGGCGCGGGGCGGAACCGGGTCGGGGCGTACGCCGGCCCAGAACGAGACCGCCTCCGCCCCCAGGTCGGCGCCGACCCGGACGGCGCGCCGCAGGAACTCGACCCGCCGCGTCGGGTCGTCGTGCAGCAGTGTGGGCGCGTGCTTGTGCCACGGGTCGAGCAGGTAGCGGGCGCCCGTCTCGACCACCACGGCGAGGTCGAGGGAGTCCAGCCGGCGCCGCAGCGCGGCCACCCGGCGCACCAGACCGGGCGCGAACGGGTCGAGGTGGTCGTGGTCCAGGGTGAGCGCCACCCCCTCGTACCCGAGGTCCGCGATGACGGCCAGCGCGTCGTCGAGCCGGTGGTTGGCGAAGCCGTTGGTGCCGTAGCCGAAGCGCGGCGGGGCGGGATCGGCCGGCGACGTGGCGGGCGCCGGGTCGGGGGGTGGGGCGCTCATGTCGGCGAGACCTTCCGGGCCAGGCGCCGACCGATCGGCGCCGCGGCGGCGACCACGAGCCCCAGCAGGCCGGCCCCGCCACGGGCGGTGAGCGCGCCCTGGAGCGCGGGCAGCCCGGTGATGCCCGCGCCGACCGCCGCCCGGACCCGCCCGGCCGTGGGTTCGGCGACCACGCGGGCCTGCGCCGCGCCGTAACCCGTGGCGTACCAGGTGGCCAGCGCGGCCGGCACGAGCGCGGCGAGCGCGCCGCGACGCGACGCCTCCCTCGGCGTACGGGCACCGCGCCGCCCCGCCGCGGCGGAGGCGTCGGCCGGACCGGGGGTGGCGGTCGCGGGGGTACGGCGTGCTGCCCGGGCCGCGGTCGCCGCGACGACGGCGGTGCCGGCGAGGGTGCCGAGCGGCAGGGTCGGGTCGGTGCCGGTGACCTCCCGGCGGGAGAGCGCGGTGACCGTCCAGGTGTGCGCGGCCACGGTGAGCGCCGCCGGCAGGGCGCGGGCCGGCCGGCCGCCGGTGGCGGCGCCGAGCAGCACGTCCAGCCCCCGGCAGGCGGCCATCACGGCCGGGCCGGCGGCGGTGTTCTTCGCGCGCAGGTCGTACCCCCAGACGGCCGCGGCCAGGGGCACCGCGACCGCCGCGGCGCGCCGGCCCCCGGCGGCGGTGGCGAGGGCCAGCCCGGCCGCGGTGAGGCCGGCGGCCAGCCCGACCGCCGTGCCGGGGCGGACCCGGCCGCTGGGGATCGGCCGTTCGGGCCGCTCGACGGCGTCCAGGTCGCGGTCCGCCCAGTCGTTGGCGGCCATGCCGGCCCAGTACAGCAGCACCGAGGCGCCGGCCAGGGCGGGCGTGCGCCGGTCGAGTGCTCCAGCCGCCGCGGCGCCGGCGACGACGTCACCGGGGACCGAGAGCGCGGCCGGCGCGCGGACCAGCTCGGCCAGGTCAGCCAGCGTGGCCATCGGCGTTCTCCTTCCCGGCGTGCAGGTCGCGGGTGAACTCCGTGAGCCGCGCCCACTGCTCGGCGAGCGAGTGGGTCGGCGCTCCGAGCGGGTCCTTGAAGAAGAACGCCAGCTCGGTCAGCGGGCCCACGCGGCCGGCCGCGTGGGCGGCGGCGGTGAGCCGGGCCAGGTCGAGCACGAGCGGCGCGGCGAGCGCCGAGTCGCAGCCGTGCCAGGTGAACTCCATGCGCATCCGGGTGTCGAGGAAGCCGGTGAACGTGACCAGGTCCCAGGCGGTCTTGAAGTCGCCGAGGTCCTCCACGTAGTCGATGCGGGTCTCGCCCTGCGGCACGTAGCCAAGCGTCTCGCCGAGCACGCGCTGTTTGCTCTCCACCTTGGCGGCGTTGGCGGCCGGGTCGGCCAGGTTGGCGCCGTCGCCGCCGCCCAGCAGGTTCAGGCCGGACCAGGAGCGCACCCGCAGGTGGCGCATCGCGAACATCGGGGCCAGCACCGACTTGACGAGGGTCTCCCCGGTCTTGCCGTCGTGGCCGGCGTACGGCAGGCCGCGCTCGACGGCCAGCGCGTGCAGCGCCGGCAGCCGGGCGCCCGTGGACGGGGTGAAGTCGACGTAGGGGCAGCCGGCCTGAAGCGCCGCGTACGCGTAGAGCGAGCTGGCCGGCAGGACGTCGGGGGTGTCGGCCAGCGCGTCGCGCAGCGCGGCCAGGTCGGCGTGCGCGGGGTGCGGGTGCGCCGCCGGTTCGGTGGACGACACGTTGACCACGACCACCCGGTCCAGCCGGTGCCGGTCGCGGAAGTCGGTGAGGTCGCGGACGACGGCGGCGACCCGGTCGGCCGGGGTGTCGCCGCCGGGCGCGCAGCGCAGCTCCTCCTCGACGGCGGCCAGTTCGTCAGGGAGCGCGGCGACCAGGCGGCCGGGCAGGACACCGGCGGCGGCCAGCGTCTCGGCGCGCTTGGCCAGCGGGGTCGTGGCCACGTCGTGGCCGCCGAACACCAGGTCGGCGAAGGCCGGGAGCGCGGGGCCGCGCAGCTCGGGGAGTTCGGTGACGCATCCGGTCGGCCCCGCGAGGTGGGCCCGCAGGGCGAGACCTCCGACGATGCTCGTGGTCGCGACCGAGCCGCGCGCCCCCACCAGCCAGACACCCGTACGCATGGCGCCCCTTCCCCGGTCAAGGAGGACCGTTGTGCATCGAATTATATTGATATCAGAAGTTGCTCCGGAAAACTATGGGTGTGAGCGGATGGGCCCCGTCCGCCCGTCCGCCCCGGAGCGGCCCGGCGTCGACGTCGGCGGCGACGGCGCCGGACCGGCGACCCGGTGCGGGTGCGGACGGACGGGGCTGGCAGGCAGGGTCGGTCGGCGTCGCGACCCTGCCTCCCCCGTATCCGCGTCGGGGCGGTGGCCCGCCGCCCCGGCCGGACGTCTCAGCGGCCGCGGCCCGCGGCGGGTGGGCGGGACAGGTCGGTGACGGTCGCGCGGGAGGCGGGCGGTGCCATCTGCTCCTCCGGATCGTCGTGGGTGGTGGCGGCCCTCCGGTGCGGCCGGGGAATCCCGGTCCGGCCACACCGGACGGCCGTCCTGCGTGTGCCACCGGGCACGTCGCCCGGGTGCACGCCCTTTCGGACCCGACCTCGTCCCGGCCGCGGGGCGCAACCGCGGCCGGCCCTCGCCGGTCGGTCCGGAAAGGTTCTCGGGCGGGGCGGTGTCGTCACCGCCCCGCGGGCGGACAGGGTCTCCGGCCCGGCCGGGCGGACCCGGCCGGGCCGACGGTCAGACCGCCACCGCGGTCAGGGCCGGCTCCACGTCGGTCCACGACGAGCCCAGCTCGGCCGAGCGGACCACGGCGTCCAGCACGAGCTGGACCTGGAGGGCGTCGGCGAAGGACGGCTCCGAATCGGTGCCGGTGGCGATCGCCTCGATGAAGTCACGCATCTGGTGCGTGAACGAGTGCTCGTAGCCGATGATGTGCCCCGGCGGCCACCAGGCCGACATGTACGGGTGGTCGCCCTCGGTCACCAGGATGCGGCTGAAGCCCTGCTCGGCGGTGGGCAGCGTCGCGTCGTAGAACTCCAGCTCGTTGAGGCGCTCCAGGTCGAACACCACACTGCCCAGCGAGCCGTTGATCTCCACACGCAGGGCGTTCTTGCGCCCCGTGGCGAAGCGGCTCGCCTCGTACGTGGCCAGCGCGCCGCCGTCGAGCCGCGCCACGAACAGCGCGGCGTCGTCGACGGTGACCGGACCGGTGGCCGGGCCCGCGCCGTCGGCGTGCCCGTCCACCGAGCCGTCCACCGTGGCCGCCAGCCCGCTCGACCCCGCCGGCAACGGCCGCTCCTTGACGAACGTCTCCGTCACGGCGCTCACCCCGGTGATCCGCTGGCCGGTCACGTACTGGGTCAGGTCGATGATGTGCGCGCCGATGTCGCCGAGCGCGCCGGAGCCCGCCCTATCCTTCTGCAGCCGCCACACCAGCGGGAACTGCGGGTCCACGATCCAGTCCTGCAGGTAGGCCGCCCGGACGTGCCGGATCACGCCGAGCCGTCCGTCGGCGACCAGTCTGCGCATCATCGCGACCGCGGGCACCCGGCGGTAGTTGAAGCCGCACATCGACCGCACACCGGAGGCCCGGGCCGTGGCCGCCGCGGCGGCCATCGCCCTCGCCTCCTCCACGGTGTTGGCCAGCGGCTTCTCGCACAGGACGTGCTTGCCGGCGGCCAGCGCGGCGAGCGCGATCTCGGCGTGGCTGTCGCCCGGTGTGCAGACGTCGACCACGTCGATGTCGTCCCGGCTGACCAGGTCACGCCAGTCCGTGGTGTACGCGTCCCAGCCGAGCCGGTCGGCGGCCTCCGCCACGTTCCCGGCGTCCCGGCCGCAGATCAGCGCCATCCGGGCCCGCGCCGGCAGGTCGTACACCCGGTTCACGGTGCGCCAGGCCTGCGAGTGCGCGGCGCCCATGAACGCGTAGCCGACCATGCCGACCCGCAGTTGCATGTCTGTAGTGGACAAGGTGGGTCTCCCCCCAGATGTGTCAGAACCCGAGCTTGAGGTAGTTGCTCACGTTCTCCTTGGTGATCGTTTCGGAGGCGAGGATGATCTCCTTGGGCACCTGGAGCTCGACGAGGTCCGACATCCCCTTGCCCTGGGCGATCAGCCGGGCCAGCGAGATGGCCGAGGACGCCATCGACGGGCTGTAGGTGACGGTGGCCTTCAGCACCGTGTTGTCGGCCTGGATGTCCTCCATCGCCTTCTTCGAGCCGGCGCCGCCGACCATGAAGAACTCCTTGCGGTTGGCCTGGTTGATCGCGGCCAGCACGCCGATGCCCTGGTCGTCGTCGTGGTTCCAGATCGCGTCGATCTTCGGCAGCGCCTGGAGCAGGCCGGTCGCCGCCTGCTGGCCGGAGTCCGCGGTGAACTCGGCGGCCCGCCGGTTGGCGACCTTCAGCCCGTGCTGGGCCAGGGTGTCCGCGAAGCCCTTCGAGCGCTCCTGCGTCAGCTCCAGCGAGTCGATGCCGGCGATCTCGCCGATCACCGGGTTGCTGACCCCCTTGGCCTTGAGCTGCTCGGCGATGTACGTCGCCGCGGCCACGCCCATGCCGTAGTTGTCGCCCTTGATCTGGAGCCGGTACGCCTTGGCGTCGGGGAAGGCGCGGTCCAGGTTGACCACCGGGACGCCGGCCTGCATGGCCTCCAGGCCGAACGCGTTGAGTTCCTTGCCGTCGTGCGGCAGCAGCACGATCACGTCCGGCTTCTGGGACAGGAGCGTGGACAGCGCCGCCCGCTGGGCCGCCGCGTCGGCGCCGGCCTCGACCGTCTTGAACTCCACGTCGGAGTACGCGGCGGCCTGCGCCTTGGCGTTGTTGGTGATCGCGGCGATCCAGCCGTGGTCGGCGGCCGGGGCGGAGAAGCCGATGGTCACCCGCTCGCCCGGCGCGGCGTTGCCGCCGGCCGCGGCGTCGGCGCCCTTGGTCTGCGCCGTGGTCGGCTCCTGGCTCTCGTTGCTGGTGCAACCGGCCAGCAGCACGCCGGCGCCGACGGCGGCCCCGCCGAAGAGCAGGCGGCGGCGTGACAGGTCGCGACTGTGCTGGGTCATGACGACCTCCTGTATTCGCGGTGGTGGGAGTGGAAAGGGTGTGCGAGGCCCGGCCACCGTCGCCTGCGCGGTGGCCCGGATGTGCGGTGGTGGGGTCAGGTGGTGGTGAGCCGGTTGCGGCTGAGGAACTGGGTGAGGCTGCGGAAGTGCACCTGCTGGACCAGGACGGCCGCCACGATGATGCCGCCCTTGACCATGTTCTGGGCCTCGGTGGAGAGGCCGTTGATCGCGAAGAGGTTGGTGATCGTCGAGAAGATGATCACCCCGAGGAGGGAGCCGATGATGGTCCCCCGCCCGCCGCTGAGCAGCGTGCCGCCGATGATCGCGGCGGCGATCGCGTCCAGCTCGTACAGGTTCGCCATCGCGGCCTGGGCCGAGGTGGCCTGGGCCGTGAGCATGATCGCGGCGATGCCGCAGCAGAGCCCGGACAGCGCGTAGAGCAGCAGCGTGTGCCGCTTGACGTTGATGCCGGCCAGCCGCGCCGCCTCCGGGTTGCCGCCGACCGCCACCGTCCGCCGGCCGAAGGTGGTGCGGTTGAGCAGCACCCAACCGGCGATGACGACCGCCGCGAGGATGTAGACCAGCAGCGGGATGCCGAGCAGGTTCGTGCTGGCGATGCTGTTGATCGTGTTGTTGTCCGACACCTGGGTCTGCTTGTTGGAGATCTCCGCCGCCAGACCCCGCGCCGCCACGAGCATCGCCAGCGTGGCGATGAACGGCACCAGCCGGCCGTACGAGATGAGCAGGCCGTTGACGAGGCCGACACCGAGGCCCACGGTCAGCGCGCAGAAGATCATGCCGCCGGCGCCGTAGCTCTGGGTGGCCACCGTGGTGGCCCACACCCCGGCCAGTGCGACGATCGCGCCGACCGAGAGGTCGATGCCACCGCCGATGATCACGAAGGTCATGCCGACGGTCACCACGCCGACCACGGACGCCAGCTTCAGGATGGTCAGGAAGTTGCTCCACACCCAGCTCGAGTCGCCGTAGAGGTCGGGCCGGGTGACGATGCCGATCACGATGAGGGCCACCAGGACCCCGATCAGCCCGAGGTTGCGGCGGGCGCCCTCACCACCGTCGCCGCGCCACCAGGAGAGCCGGCCGGTGGCCGCGTGGCCCGCGGCCGCGGTCTCGGCCGGGTCCACCGGCGGCGACTGCGCCGGCAGCTTTGCCGCCCGCTCCGCGGCGGGGGTCTCCGTCACCTCGCTCACGCCGCCACCTCGGTTCCGCTCCACAGCGGCCCGACGCCCAGCCGCGTTGTATGGACGATCCGCTCGCTCATGCCGCCGCGCCTTCCATCAGGGACCCCGCCATGACGAGGTCGAGGACGGTGTTCTCGTCAAGTTCGCCGGCGGGGGCCTCGCGGACGACCCGCCCCTCGCGCATCACCAGGACCCGGTCGGCGAGACC
Organism: Micromonospora globbae; assembly: GCF_036184225.1. Lineage (NCBI taxonomy): Bacteria > Bacillati > Actinomycetota > Actinomycetes > Micromonosporales > Micromonosporaceae > Micromonospora > Micromonospora globbae. The sequence goes on along the minus strand of NZ_CP108084.1, from coordinate 134,856 downwards.
GAGCACCTCCGGCACCTCGCTGGAGACCAGCAGCACCCCCACGCCCTGCTCGGCGAGGGACCGGATGACCTGGTACAGCTCGGCCCGGGCGCCGACGTCGACGCCCCGGGTGGGCTCGTCGAGCAGCAGCAGCTTCGTGTCGCCGAGCAGCCAGCGCCCGACCACCACCTTCTGCTGGTTGCCGCCCGAGAGCGTGCGTACCGGCCGGCGGACGTCGCGCGGGCGCAGCTCGAGGCTGTCGGCGATCCGGTCCGCCTCGGCGCGCTCCCGCCCGGCGTCGGTGAAGCCGGCTCGCGCGTACCGGGCGAAGGTCGCCAGCGTGACGTTACGGTAGATGGGCTCGCCGAGCAGCAGCGCCTGACTCTTGCGCTCCTCCGGCGCCATGCCCATCCCGGCCCGGACCGCCGCGCCGACGCTGCCGGGGCGCAGCACCCGGCCGCCCATCCGCACCGTCCCGGCCTCGGCCCGGCGCGCGCCGTAGATGGTCTCCAACAGCTCCGAGCGGCCGGAGCCGACCAGCCCGGCGATGCCCACGATCTCCCCGGCCCGCACGCGCAGCGACACGTCGGCGAACTCGCCGGACCGGGTCAGGCCCCGCACCTCGAGCAGGTCGGCCCCCGCCGGCTCCGCCTCGGCCGCCCGCTCCGGGAAGACGTACTCGATGGTGCGGCCGGTCATCCGGCTGACCAGGTCGCGGGTCGGGGTGTCGCGGGCCGGCAGGTTCGCCGCCGTGGTCCGGCCGTCCTTGAGTACGGTGACCCGGTCGCCGATCTCGCGGATCTCCTCCAGCCGGTGCGAGATGTAGATGACCGCGATGCCCTGGGCGGTCAGCTCCCGGATGATCCGGAACAGGTTGCCGACCTCGTCGTGGGCCAGCACGGCGCTCGGCTCGTCCATGATGATCAGTCGGGCCTCGTGCGACAGCGCACGGGCCATGCTGACGACCTGCTTGCCGGCCGCCGGCAGCGAGCGCACCATCCGGTTCGGCGGGATCTCGGCGTGGCCCAGCCGGCCGAGGATCTGCCGGGTCCGCCGGGCCATGTGCCCGCGGCGGACGAAGCCGAACCGGCGGGGTTCGTGGCCGAGGAACGCGTTCTCCGCGACGGAGAGGTCCTCCACCAGGTCGAGCTCCTGGTAGATCGTGGCGATGCCGGCCCGCATGGCAGCCTGCGGATTCGGGAAGGTGACCGGCTGCCCGCGCCACTCGACCTGGCCGGAGTCCGGGCGGTGCACGCCGGACAGCACCTTGATGAGGGTCGACTTCCCGGCGCCGTTCTGCCCGAGCAGGCAGTGCACCTCGCCGGCACGGACCTCCAGCTGCACACCGTCCAGGGCGCGTACGCCCGGGAACGTCTTGACCACGTCGGTGAGGCGCAGCACCACCTCGCCGGCCACGGCGTCGGCCGGGGCCTCGACCAGCGGAGCGTCCACGCCCGGACCCTCCGCACCGCCGTCCGCCGGGCTCGCGTGCCCTCCGGTCACCGCACCCTCCTCCCGTTCGCTCACCGTGCCTGCTCCGTTCGCGAACGCCGGGCTCGCCGACCCGGCTCGCTCCCCGCGCTCATGACGCCTCGCCGAACGCCACGTCGCTGGCGAGCACCGCCGCCCCCGCGACACCGGCTCGCGGGCCGAGTTCGGAGAGGACGACGGGCAGGTTGCCGGTGGCCAGCGGCAGCGACCGCCGGTAGACCACGCTGCGGATCTCGGCGAGCAGGATGTGGCCGAGCTGGGCGAGGCCGCCACCGATCACGATCATGGACGGGTTGGCGAAGCTCACCAGCCCGGCCAGCACCCCGCCGACCCGCCGTCCCCCGTCGCGGATCAGCTGGATGCAGGTCACGTCCCCCTCGACGGCGCCCTCGGCGACGTCGAGCGCGGTGACCGCGCCGTTGGCGGCCAGCCGCTCGGCCAGCGCCGGGGAGATCCCGTTGCGGGCGGCGGCGGTCGCGTCCTTCGCGAGCGCGGCGCCGCTGAAGAGGGCCTCCAGGCAGCCGATGTTGCCGCACGAGCACATGGGACCGTGCGAGTCGACCTGGATGTGCCCGATGTCGCCGGCGCAGCCGTCGGTGCCCCGGTAGACCTCGCCGCTGAGGTAGATGCCGCAGCCGATCCCGGTGCCGATCTTGACGAAGAGGAAGTCGTCGACCGAGTGGGCGACACCGCCGTGCCGCTCGCCGATCGCCATGATGTTGACGTCGTTGTCGACCACCGCGGGGCAGCCGTGCTCGCGGGTGAGCAGCTCGCGTACGGGGAACCGGTCCCATCCGGGCATGATCGGCGGGGACACGGGCACCCCGTCGCGGAAGCTCACCGGCCCCGGCACGCCGATGCCGACCGCGTCGAGCCGCTCGTACGCGCCGTCCACCTTGGCCTTGTGCAGCAGCTCGTTGACCCGCTGGAGGGTGACCTTCGGGCCGGAGCGGATGTCGGCCGGCTCCGCGTACGCGGCCACCGGCTCCAGCCGGCCGTTGACCACCTCGACGTCGATCGAGCTGGCGCCCAGGTCGACGGCGGCGAAACGCAGGCGCGGGTTCAGTTCCACCAGGGTGGACCGCCGTCCGCCCCGGGACGCGGCCAGCCCGGCCTCGGCCACGTAGCCGAGGCTGACCAGCCGCTCCAGCTCGGCCAGGAGCCGGGGGCGCGGCATCTGCAGCCGGTCGCCGAGCTCGGCCCGGGAGACCGCCCCCTCGTCGCGCAGCAGCCGCAGGAGGCGTACGTGCAGCGGGTCCTCCGTCCGCACCGGGACTCACCTCCGCATCGGCGTCGCTCACATCGACGCAACGGCAATGTGTTGTGCCCGACACAGTAGGAGGGTTCCGTGCCGCATGTCCAGAGCTTCAGCCAATCTTGATCCAACTTTTGTCCGAACGAACAAAAGCTAATAGTGGACCAAGTAAAGCGGGTGGCCGCCCGTGCGAGCGGCCACCCGGATGTGCGTACGGCGGATCAGCGCTGACGCTTCTTGCGGAGCTTGCGGTCGTCGCGCAGCTCCACGTAGGGCTCCTTGTCCGCGGGGTGCCCCGCCGAGATGGCCCGGCCGCGTTCCAGCTCCGCGTCGAACTCCGCCCCGAGCAGGATGGCGATGTTGGTCAGCCACAGCCAGATCAGGAAGATGATGACGCCGGCCAGGGTGCCGTACGTCTTGTTGTACGAGCCGAAGTTGGTCACGTAGAGGGCGAACAGACCCGAGACGACCAGCCAGATCACGACGGCCAGCACCCCGCCGGGGCTGACCCAGCGGAAGCCGCCGTGCCGGGCGTTCGGCGAGGCCCAGTAGAGGATCGCGAACATCAGGCTGACGAGGATCAGCAGGACCGGCCACTTGGCGATGTTCCAGACCGTCACGGCCGTGGAGCCGAGCCCGATGGCGTTGCCGGCGGCCTCGGCGAGGCGGCCGGTGAAGACCACGATCACCGCGCTGACCAGCAGCATCACGCCGATCACGGCGGTCACGCCGACCCGGATCGGCAGCGTCTTCCAGATCGGCCGCCCCTCCGGCACGTCGTAGATGGCGTTGGAGGCGCGCATGAAGGCCGCGATGTAACCGGAGGCGGACCAGAACGCGGCGAGCAGACCGAGGACCGCGGCGAGGCTGGCCAGGCCGCCGGACTGCTTCGCCTGGTCGATCGCCCGTTCCAGGATGCCCTGGATGTTGCCCTCGGGGATCGCCTGGGTGACCGTGTTCTTGACGGTCTCGGTGGTCTCCGGCCCGAGCAGGCCGAGGATGGAGACGAGCACGAGCAGTCCGGGGAAGATGGAGAGCACCCCGTAGTAGGTCAGTGCGGCGGCCCAGTCGGTGAGCTTGTCCTCCTGGAACTCCCGCACCGTCCGGCGCAGCGTCGCCATCCACCCCGGGCCGGGGATCTGGGCGGGGCTCTGCGGGCCCTCGTCCGGGCCCACGGGCCGGGCGTTCCGAGGTGGGTCGGGCCGGTCGGCGGCCCCTCCCGCGGCCGCCGCGTCGCGGTCGCGGCCGGCAGACTCGTCGGCGGTCATCCACCCCTCCTCGTCGTCGCGAAAGTCCCGAAGGACATGCCCCGACAACGGCGGTGATAACCACCTACCTGTAGAGCAACCGGCCCATCCGGCGCGCCGCCACCAGCAGACCCACGGTCATCACGGCGACCAGGTAGAGCACGTCGAGCAGCGACGACCAGCCGCCGGTGCCGAGCGCGACGCCCCGGATCAGGTGCACCGCCCGGTAGAGCGGGGTGACCTCCACGAGCCACCGCACGATCGCCGGGTAGGCCTCCGCAGGGACGAACGTGCCGGAGAAGAGGAAGAGGGTGAACTGCGCCGAGCCCATCAGGTCGAAGTCCTGCCAGCTCCGCATGAACGTGGCCAGCGCCATGCCGAGCGCGCCGAACGCGAATCCGACGAGCACCGCGGCCGGGAAGGCGGCCGCCGCCCGACCCACGGTGGTGAGGTCCATGGCGGCCATCACCACGAGGAAGGCGGCCGAGTACGCCCCGCCCCGCAGCATCGCCCAGCCCAGCTCACCCAGCGCGATCTCGAACGGCTGCACCGGGGTGGCGATCACCCCGTCGTACAGCTTCATGTACTTCATCTTCCCGAAGAAGTTGAAGGTGGTCTCGGCGAGCGCGCCGGTCATCGCGGAGGACGCGAGCATCGCGGGGGCCACGAACGCCGCGTACGTCACCACCTGGCCACCGGGGAGCGTGAGGTCGCCGACCAGCGCGCCGACTCCCACGCCGATGGAGAGCAGGTAGAGCAGCGGCTCCACGAAGCCGGAGACGAGCAGCAGCCAGTAGACCGACTTCAGCGCCGCGATGTTGCGCTCGGCCACCGACGCCGACCGCCGGGACGCGGCGGAGACGTCGACCAGCCGGGGCAGGACCAGGCTGACCACGGCACTCCTCCCTAGACGACGAGCGTGCGGCGGAACACCCGGCGGGCCAGCAGCGCGCCGCCGAGCGCCCAGGCCGCGAGGTAGAGCAGGTGACCGGCCACCGACCACTGCGGAGCCACGCCGAGGGTCGCCGCTCGGCAGAGGTCGACCGCGTGCCAGAGCGGCGTCGCGTACGCCAGTTGGCGCAGCCCCTCCGGCAGGCTCTCGACGGGGAAGAACACCCCGGCGAAGAGGGTCATCGGGATGACGCCGAAGCGGAACAGCATGGCCAGCCAGCTGTCGCTGGAGACGGACGCGCTGTAGGCGAACGTCGGCGCGGCGACGGCCAGGCCGAGCAGCGCCACGACCGGCAGGGTGGCCAGCGCCCACGGTGAGCGCAGCGCCCCGAACAACCCGGTGACCAGCAGGAACGCCGCGATGGTGGTGAGCACCCGGAACAGCACGTAGAGCAGGTGCCCGGCGAGGATGTCACCGACCCGCAGCGGGGCGGCGCTCTGCGCGTAGTACGTCTTGACCCACTGGAAGTTGCTGAACACCGGCCAGGTCGAGTCGCCGAGCGCCACCTGCAACGCGGTCGACGCGATGAGCCCGGGCACCAGCCAGTCGAGGTAGGGCACCCCGTCGACGCCCTGGTCGATGTAGGCGCCGACGCCGAGGCCGAACCCCAGCACGGTGAGCACCGGCAGCAGGAACGACGAGAAGACCCCGGCCCGCCAGGTGCGCCGGTAGCCGACCAGGTAGTAGTGGAGCACCGCGAACGCCGGCACCCGCGACCGCGTCGGCCGGGCCCGCGCCGATGACGCCACGTCCACCACGATCACCGCCCCCGACTCGCCGTCCACTGCCTTCCTACCCCGGGGGTACGACAGGCCGGAGCCACCCTACGGCCGGCCGCCGGTGCTGTCGCGGCAGTTTCGGGCACGGCGCCGACCATGGCTCCCACTGGACAACGCGCACTCTCCCGTGATCGGTGGCAGCTCAGCCGGTCGGCACGCGCGCCAGATGCCGGCCGGGCCGCCAACGATCGTGGCGGGCCCCGCCGGACGGGCTCACTCGACCAGCGTGCGGCCGGTGAGGTGCAGGAACACGTCCTCCAGGCTGCTGCGCCGGACCAGCACGTTGGCCGGGGTGAGGCCGAGCGCCTGCACCTCGGCCACGGCCGCGTCGCCGTCGGCGACGTAGAGCAGGACCCGGTCGGGCAGCACCTCGACCCGCTCCCCCAATCCGTCGAGCTTGCCGGCGAACGCCTCCTGCGACTCGGCGGCGAAGCGCAGCTCCACCACCTCACGGGTGGAGTAGCGCTCGATGAGGGCGCGCGGTGAGCCCTCGGCGACGATCCGGCCGCCGTCCATGACGACGAGCCGGTCGCAGAGCTGTTCGGCCTCGTCCATGTAGTGGGTGGTGAGCACCAGCGTCACGCCCTGCTGCTTGAGCCGGAACAGCCGCTCCCACACCAGGTGCCGGGCCTGCGGGTCAAGCCCCGTGGTCGGCTCGTCGAGCAGCACGATCTCCGGCTCGTTGACGAGCGCCCGGGCGATCGTGAGCCGGCGCTTCATGCCGCCGGAGAGCGGCTCGACCTTGCTGTCGGCGCGCTCGGCGAGCTGCACGAAGTCGAGCAGCTCGCGCGCCCGCTCCCGGGCGACGCGGCGCGGGATGCCGAAGTAGCGCGCGTAGGTGGTCAGGTTCTCCTGGACGGTCAGCTCGGGGTCGAGGTTGTCGAGCTGCGGGCACACCCCGAGCCGGGCCCGGATCGCCGGCCCGTCACGCACCGGATCCATGCCGAGGATGCGCAGCTCGCCGCCGCTGGGCGGGGAGATGCAGCCGATCATCCGCATGGTGGAGGACTTGCCGGCGCCGTTGGGACCGAGGAAGCCGAACGCCTCACCGGGAAGCACCTCGACGTCGATGCCGTCGACCGCGGTGAAGTCACCGAACCGCTTCACGAGCCCCCGGGCCCGGATGAGTGGCTGAACCGTGGTCACCGCCCGACCCTAACGGCCGGGTCCGACAGCGCCACCGGATTTACCGGCTCCGCGCGGCCCCCGCCCGCCGCGTATCGACGTGTATCGTCCTGTTGTGTCGCCGATCCGTTCCTCCGACGGTCCGTCGCCGACGCGCGAGGCCGGCGAAGCCCCGGCGGCGTCCACCCGCGACCCGGGCGCGGTCTCCGAGCTGGCGGCGCAGTTCGAGGACGAGAAGCCCGGCCGGGTGCTCGCCGGCCGCACCGGCGCGCTCGTCGCCGCCGTGGCGCTCGTGGTCGGCGCGCTCGCCCTCTGGCAGGTCTTCCGGCCACTGCCCCAGGGGAGCAAGTACTACCTGATCATCTTCCTCGCGGGCGTCCTGCCGCTGGTCTTCCTCGCCTACCCCGCCGACCTGCGCCTGCGGCCCCGGCTGCGTCGGCTCGCCCGCCGCCACGACACCCCGGCGCGCGTCCCGCCGCGCCAGCGCGCCGCCGACGCCGCGCCGCCCGAGCACGACAGCGCCGCGCCACCCGAGCACGCCCCACCCCGAGACAGCGCCGCGCCACCCGATGACAGCGACACGCCACCCGATGACAGCGACACGCCACCCGGAGACACCGCCGCGCCACCGTCCGCCGCGGGCCGGTCCCGTCCCACGCCGGCGGACTGGGCCCTCGCCGCGCTGGCGCTGGCCGCCTGTCTCTACCCGGTCCTGCCGTTCTCGATCGGGTCCGGCGGGGGCGGGTACGACGCCTTCCTCGACCGGCAGGGGCTGCTCGTCCCGGCGGACCTCGTGATGGGCACCGTGCTCCTCCTCCTGCTGCTGGAGGCGTGCCGGCGGACCACCGGCTGGATCCTGCCGGCGGTCTGCCTGCTGTTCCTCGGCTACGGCTACTACGGGGGGCTGCTGCCGCAGTCGTGGCCGGTGGCCCACGCCGGGCTCGACTTCAGCCAGCTCGTCGACGCCTTCTACAACTCCGACAGCGGCTTCTACGGCACCCCGCTGGACGTCGCCGCGTCGTACATCGTGCTGTTCACCATCTACGGCGCCGTGCTCGACCACTCCGGCGCCGGGCGGTTCTTCGTCGAGCTGTCCACGGCCGCGTTCCGCCGCTCACGTACGGCCGCCGGGCGCACCGCCGTCGCCTCCGGTTTCCTGCTCGGCACCGTCTCCGGGTCCGGGGCGGCCACCACGGTGAGCATCGGGGCGGTGACCTGGCCGATCCTGCGGCGGGCCGGATACCCGGCGGAGCGGGCCGGCGGCATGCTGGCCGCGGCCGGCGTGGGCGCGATCCTGTCCCCGCCGACGCTGGGCGCGGCGGCGTTCATCATCGCCGAGTACCTGGGCGTCTCCTACCTCCAGGTGCTCGGCTGGGCCACCGTGCCGACGATCCTGTACTACCTCGGCATCCTCCTCGCCGTGGAGATCGACGCCCGCCGGTCGGGTGTGCGTCCGGTGGCGATCGACGCGGCGTCGCCGTGGCGGCTGCTCGCCCGGTTCGGCTACCACTTCGCCTCGCTGGTCGTCATCGTCGTGCTGCTCGCGCTCGGCATGTCGGCGACCCGGGCCGTGGTGCTCGCCACCGCGCTGGCCGCCGTGCTGTCCTTCCTGGACCGGTCCCACCGGCTCACCCCGGCCCGGCTCGTGGGCTCCCTGGTCGCCGGCGTACGCGGCGTGCTGGCGGTGACCGCCGTCTGCGCCGCCGCCGGGATCATCACGGCGACCACGACGAAGACCGGGCTCGGCCCGCAGGCGGCGGCGCTGCTGGTGGACGGCGCCCGGATGCTCACCAGCGACCCGGCCGCCGTCCTCGTGCTCACCGCGGTGCTCGCGGCCGTCGCGCTCAGCCTGCTGGGGCTCGCCGTGCCGGTCACCGCCTCGTTCGTCATCGGCTGGGTGATCATCGGCCCCGCGCTGCTCGACCTGGGGGTGGCGGCGCCGGCCGCCGCGATGTTCGTCTTCTACTTCGCGGTCCTCTCCGAGGTCTCCCCGCCCACGGCGCTCGCCGCCGTCGCCGCGTCCGCGGTGACCGGCGGCCGGCTGGTGCCGACCATGTGGCAGGCCCTGCGGTACGCGCTGCCGGCGTACCTCATCCCGATCGCGTTCGTCATCACGCCCGCCGGGCTCGGGCTGCTCGGCATCGGCGGCGTACGGCGGGTCGTGGTGGCCGCCGTGGTCCTCGCCGTGAGCGTGGCCGTGCTCGCCGTGGCGGCCGGCGGCTGGCTGCCCGGCGTCGGGCCGGCCGGGGTGCCGGAACGGGTGGTGGCCGCGCTCGCCGGGGTGTTCCTGCTGCGGCTGGAGGCGGTGCCGGTGGCGGTCGGCGTCGGGCTGGCCGTCGTGGCGGTCGCGGGCGTGCTCGTACGACGTGGATCCGCCGGCCGGTCCGGCGGGCCGACCGGAACACCGGAGCTGAGGGAGGTAGCACAGTGAGCGGGAAGAAGGTCCGGCTCGTCGCCGGCGTCGGCGTCCTCGCCGTCGTCGCCGCGGGGACGGTGGGCTGCGGCGGCCGGCAGGGCGGCGCGGCCCGGGACGACACGGCCAGCGAGGTCACCTGCGAGGTGACCCGGGACACCCGGGTCGGCATCGCGACCGGCAACGCGACGGGCGTCTACTACGTGGTCGGCAACGCCCTCGCCGGGCAGCTCGCCGACGCCACCGGCGGCAGACTGACCGGCACGGCCGCCGAGACGGGCGCCTCCGTGCAGAACATCGAGCAGCTCGTCGCCGGCCAGTACGACGTGGCCTTCTCGCTCTTCGACACGGCCGTCAACGCGGTGCAGGGCAGGGAGAGCTTCACGTCGGCCCAGCCGGTGCGGGCGCTGACCCGGATCTACGACAACTACACGCAGGTCGTGGTGCGCAGCGACGCGGGCATCGCCTCGGTGGCCGACATGCGGGGCAAGCGCATCTCCACGGGCTCGCCGAAGTCCGGCACCGAGGTGATCGCCCACCGGCTGCTCCAGGCGGCCGGTCTCGACCCGGCGAAGGACGTCCAGGCGCAGCGGCTCGACCTCACCAAGACCGTCGAGGGGATGAAGGACGGCAGCATCGACGGGTTCTTCTGGTCCGGCGGGCTGCCCACCGGCGGCCTCACCGACCTGTTCACGACGGCCCGCGACCGGGTCCGGTTCCTCGACATCAGCCCCCTGCTGCCGAAGATGGCCGAGCTGAACCCCGCGTACCAGGCCGGCACGATCGGCCGGGACGCGTACGGCACGGCGGCCGACACCCCCACCATCGTGGTGCCGAACGTGCTGCTGGTCCGCGAGGACCTGGACGCCAACGTCGCGTGCGCCATCACCCGGACGGTGTTCGAGCGGCGGGACGCGCTGGCCCAGGCGAACCCGGCCGCGAAGGGCATCACGCTGGAGAACGCCCGCCGGACGGACCCGGTGCCGCTGCACCGCGGCGCGGAGAAGGCGTTGCAGGACCTGGGCGCCCGCTGAGCACGGCACCGTCGCCCGCCGACGGCCCGGGAGGTGATTCCGCGCCGGCGGCCGTCCCGCCGGTCAGACGTCGGCGGGGGCGGTCGCGGCGCGGGCCGCGGCGACCAGCCGGTCGGTCTCCGCGACCACCTCGGCGTCGTCGGTCGGGGTGCCCGGGTCGTAGCGGACGGTCCACGTCAGACCGTCCACCCCGGGGACGCGCCGGGCCGCGATCCGGCCGGCGCCCGTGGGCAGCCGGTGGTGCTGGGTGTACGCCACCGAGCGGGTGACCCGGGCCCGCACCTGGTGCGGCAGGTCACCGGGATCGAGCAGCAGGTACGTCTTCGGGTCGGCGTCGGCGACCACCAGGTAGCCGTCCCGTTCGGCGACGTTCTCGGCCGGGGTGACCGTCAGCTCCCGGCCGGACCAGACCGCCTTCAGCAGTTCGTGCCAGCCCAGCCGCTCGTCGCCGGGCAGCCAGAGCCCGCGGTTGGTGGCCACCAGGACGCCGTTGCCCGTCCCGTCTCCGGCCGCCGCCCACGCCAGCACCCGCTCGTCGGACCCCAGCGGCGGGCGGTCGGCCGCGGGCAGCTTGGGTCGGCGGTTGAACAGTCCCATCTACAGCCCTCCCGCGGCCTGCTCCCGCAACGCCCGGGCGTGCTGCTCCAGCGAGAGCAGCTCACCGAAGAGCGCGAAGTACTCGTCCTTGTTGCTCACCGGGTTGATCCGCTGGATCCGGGACTTCAGGTCCTTGATCCGGCCGGTGACCGACCCCCACTGGAGCCGGGCCATCGTCACCGAGACGTACCGCGGATCCGGCTCGCCGTCGATGCGCAGCGGCTCGACGGCGAGTTCGGCCACGAGGGCCTGCCCGGCGAGGTCCGTGCAGGCGTCGCGCACCGACTCGATCCACACCGCGCCGCCGGTGGCCGCCGCGACCCCGCCGGCCGCCGCGATGGCCTCGCGGACGGCCACGTGGACGGGGTGCCGGTACTCCGCGGCCTCCACCGCGTCGAACATCGGCCCGGCGAGCACCGGCTGCTGGAGGGCGAGCTTCAGCGCCTCCCGCTCGACCATCGACTGCGGGCTGTCCACCGCCGGCTGGGCCGCGGAGCGGGTGGCCGGGGCGGGAGCCTCCCGGCCGGCGCCCGTCGACAGGGCCGCCTGCACGGCACGCTGCACCGGCTCGATCTCCATGCCGAGGTCGCCGGCGAGCTTGCGGACGTACTCCGGGCGCTTCTCCCGGTCCTTGATCTTCGCGACCAGCGGCGCGGCCCGGCGCATCGCCTCCACCCGGCCGTCGACGGTGTCGAGGTCGAAGCGGCTGATGACGTGGCGCAGCGCGAAGTCGACCAGCGGCTCCCGGCGGGCGACGAGGTCGCGCACCGCGAGGTCGCCCTTGGCCAGCCGCAGCTCGCAGGGGTCCATGTTGTCGGGGCTGACCGCGATGAACGTACGCCCGACGAAGCGCTGGTCGTCGTCGAACGCCCGCAGCGCCGCCTTCTGCCCGGCGGCGTCGCCGTCGAAGGTGAAGATGATCTCGCCGGCGCGTTCGTCGCTGTCGAAGAGCACCCGGCGCAGGACCGAGATGTGGTCGGCGCCGAACGCCGTGCCGCAGGTCGCCACGGCCGTGGGCACGTCGGCCAGGTGGCAGGCCATCACGTCGGTGTAGCCCTCCACCACGACCACCTTGCCCTGCTTGGCGATCTCCCGCTTGGCCTGGTCGATGCCGTAGAGGACGTGCGACTTCTTGTAGATCGGGGTCTCGGGGGTGTTCAGGTACTTCGGGCCGTCGTCGTCGTCGAACAGCTTGCGCGCCCCGAAGCCGATCACGTCGCCGGTGATGTCGCGGATCGGCCACATCAGGCGGCGGCGGAACCGGTCGATCAGCGTGCCCGACCGGGACGGGCGGGACAGCCCGGCGGTGACCAGCTCGTCGGCGGTGAAGCCGCGCTGGCGCAGGTGCTTCGTGAGTTGGTCCCAGGCGTCGGGGGCGAACCCGCACGCGTACCGCTCGGCCGCCGCCCGGTCGAACCCGCGCGCGGCCAGGAACTCCCGGGCCGGCCGGGCGGGCGCCGTGGTGAGCTGCGACCGGTAGAACTCGACAGCGGCGGCGTGCGCGGCCACCAGGCGCTGACGCTGCCCCTGCTGCGGGCGGCTCCGCGGCGCGGACGAGTCCGACTCCACGTACCGCAGCTGGATGCCGGCGCGGGCGGCGAGCCGCTCGACGGCCTCGACGAAGCTGAGGTGGTCGGCGTCCATGAGGAACTTGATGGCGTCGCCGCCGGCGCCGCAGCCGAAGCAGTACCAGACGTTGCGCGCCGGCGAGACGTTGAACGACGGGCTCTTCTCGTCGTGGAAGGGGCAGAGCCCCTTTAGGTTGCCGCCGCCGGCCGACCGGAGGGTCACCGTCTCGGAGATGATGTCCGCGATCGAGGTGCGCTCCCGGACCAGCGCGATGTCCTCGTCCCGGATCCGCCCCGCCATGTCCGCCACCTCCTCGGCGTACATCCTGCCCTGCCGGACCGACGATCCGCCGCCGGGGGCGTGGCGTGTGACGGGCGACCGCGACGCGGCACCCTCCGGGCAGGGTCGCCCGGAGGGTGGCGGTCACGCCGTGCGGCCGGCCTCCGCGGCGGTGTCCCCGATCCGGGGGAACGGTTCGATCGAGAAGACCACCTCGACCGGCACCTCGAAGTACGCGGCGATCCGCAGCGCCAGGTGCAGGCTGGGGCGGAACTCGCCGCGCTCCAGGTAGCCGACCGTCTGGTAGTGCACACCCAGCGCGTCGGCGAGCTGGCGCCGGGAGATGCCCCGCTCGGCGCGCAGCACCGCGATCCGGTTGTGCACGGTCTCGCTCATCGGCACCCTCTCACATGATGGCCTGCTGCATCGCCCGCTCACGGCGGGCGGCGACCCGGGAACCGGACTCCCGGCGCGCCATCCGCCGCAGCACGACGGGGGCGAGCACCAGCCCGAGCACCGCCCACGCGCCGAGCACACCGAGCGTCTCCAGGTGCCGCCACGAACCGCCGAGCTCGACCGCCGCCAGGTTGTCCGGCAGCAGCGCCGAGCGCATCCCCAACCCTAGCCAGTAGATCGGGAACACCTGGGCGACGGCCTGGACCCACCCCGGGTAGCCGTTGATGGGATAGAAGATGCCCGACAGCGCGATCAGACCCATCATCGGCAGCATGACGAGCCCGAGGTTGCGCGGGTTCTCGATAAGCGAGCCGATCACCGCGCCGATGGGCAGCGTGGCGACAAGGCCGATAACCACGACCCAGAGCAGGGTGAACCAGGCGCTCGCCTCGGTCAGCCGGAGCCCGTCCACCAGGAACAGCGCCGGCACGAGCTGGATGACCATGCTCACCAGCGCGACCGTCGAGATCGACGTGAGCTTGCCGACCAGGTAGCCGAGCATCCCGTTCGGCGTGGCCTTGGCCCGCAGGAGCGTCCCGTCCTCGCGTTCGACGACGAGCTGCTGGGCGAGCGTGATCAGGCCGCCGAACGCCAGCCCCATGCCGAGGATGCTGGGCAGCGTGCGGGTGCCGAGGGAGAAGCCGGTGCCGGGCACCGTCGCCCCGCGCATGAAGAAGATGGTGACCAGCAGGATGAGGGTCGGGAAGACGTAGCCCCACAGGTCCTGCGCGTTCGTGAAGCTGTTGCGCAGCTCGGTGAGGCCGCGCTGGACACCGGCCCGGACGGCCGCTCTGGTCGGGTTCATGCCTCGCTCCCCTGCTTCCACACGGCCGCCGCGCCGGCCCGGCCGCCGGATTCCTGCTCGTGTACGAGCGCGATGTACGCGTCCTCCAGGCTGGCCCGGCGGACCTCCAGCTCCTGCACGCCGTCGCCGTACTGCCGGAACAGCTCCCGCAGGAAGGCGGTGGCGTCGGCCGCGGAGTGCACGAACCGCTCGCCGTCCCGGGTCCAGCGGATCTCGGCGTTGCCGGCCACGCGGCGGGACAGATCGTCCGGCGTGCCCTCGGCGATGATGCGGCCACCGGCCAGGATGAGGATCCGGTCGGCGAGCTTCTCCGCCTCGTCCAGGTCGTGCGTGGTGAGCAGGATCGTCGTGTCGTCCAGGTCGGCCAGCCGGTGCACCAGCTCGTGGAACTCCCGGCGGGCGGCCGGGTCGAAGCCGACCGTCGGCTCGTCGAGGAACAGCAGCTCGGGGCGGCCCACGATGCCGACGGCCACGTCGAGCCGGCGGCGCTGCCCGCCGGAGAGCTGGTTGACCCGCTTGCCCGCGTGGGCGGTGAGGCCGACGGTGTCCAGCAGCTCGTCGACCGGCCAGGGCCGGGGGATCCGGTCGGTGGAGTACGGGGCGTAGAACGCGCCGAGGTGCGCCAGCAGCTCCCGGACCCGCCACTTGCCGTGGTCCCGCCAGGACTGGAGCACGACGCCCAGCCGGGCGCGCCAGCGCTCGTCGCCCCGCCCCGGATCGACGCCGAGGACGCGGACGTCACCGGCCGATCGCATGCGGAACCCTTCGAGGATCTCGATCGTCGTCGTCTTGCCGGCGCCGTTCGGCCCGAGCAGCGCGATGACCTCACCCCGCCGGGCGGTGAGGTCGACGCCGTGCAGCACGTCGACGGTGCCGTACCGCATGCGCAGGTCGCGGACGTGGAGGACCACGTCCTCGTCGGGTGGGTGCGGAGTCGAGGCGACTCCCGGGAGCTCGACCGCAGTCATGACCATCCCCCAGTTGGCGAATTACTGCGGCAAAATGTAGCACCCCTACTACATATCGAGGTACACCCGCTCTCGGTCGGGGGCGCGACACCTCATCCCGGGCGCCGGTGGAACCACCGGGTCACCGGCGGCGGATCCTCCTCCTCGTACGACCGGGCGGCGCGCACGGCGGCGGCCAGGCCGGACCGGCGCATCCGGGGTGGCGGGTTGACGGCGGGATCCCGCGCCATGTCCCGGAGCAGCGCCGCCGCGAGGACGAGCATCACGAGCACGAACGGCAGCGCCACGAGGATCGTCGCCTGTTGCAGGGCGTCCAGCCCGCCGGCGAGCAGCAGCACGGCGGCCACCGCGCCGATCAGCACGCCCCACACCACGACGAGCCAGCGGCGCGGGCGCAACGTCCCCCGGGAGGTCAGCGAGCCGAGCACCAGCGCGGCCGAGTCGGCGCCCGTCACGAAGAAGAGGGCCACGAGCACCATCGCCAGGACCGACGTCAGCCCGGCCAGCGGCAGCGCCTCCAGCAGCCCGAACAGCGCCCGTTCGGTGCCCGCGCGGACGTCGGCGACCAGGTCGCGGGTGCCCGTGGCCTGGGTCCGCAGCGCGCTGCCGCCCATGATCGCGAACCAGACGACGCTGGCCCCGCTCGGCACCAGCAGCACGCCGGTGACGAACTGGCGGACCGTGCGGCCACGGGAGATGCGGGCGATGAAGATCCCGACGAACGGCGCCCACGAGATCCACCACGCCCAGTAGAAGATGGTCCAGGAGCCGAGCCAGGCCGGGTCGGAGAAGGCGCCGGTACGGGTCGACATGAACACGAGGTTGGTCAGGTAGTCGCCGACCGAGGCCGGGAGCACCTCCAGCGTGTAGACGGTCGGCCCGACCACGAACACGAAGATCATCAGCACGACGGCCAGGACGACGTTCGTGGTGGAGAGCCACTTGATGCCGCGGTGCAGGCCGGACACGGCGGAGACCACGAAGGCCAGCGTGAGCGCGGCGATCACCACGAGCTCGACCGCCACCGTGTCCGGCACCCGGGTGACCAGGCCGAGCCCGGCGGCCACCTGGAGCGCGCCGAGGCCGAGGCTGGTGGCCGAGCCGAAGACGGTGGCGAAGACCGCCAGCAGGTCGACCACCCGGCCCAGCACACCGTCGGCACGGGCGCCGAGCACCGGCCGGAACGCGGCGGAGAGGCGGTTCTCCCGGCCCTTCCGGAAGGTCGAGTACGCGAGCGCCAGCGCCACCACCGCGTAGATCGACCACGGGTGCAGCGTCCAGTGGAAGAGCGTGTACTGCATGGCCGCCGCGCCGGCCGCGCCGGTGTTCGGCGCGACCCCGGTGGCCGGGGGCGGGACGGCGAAGTGCTCGATCGGCTCGGCCACCGCGTAGAAGACCAGCCCGATGCCCATCCCGGTGCTGAACATCATCGACACCCACGCGAGCGTGCTGAACTCGGGCTCGTCGTCGTCGGCGCCGAGGCGGATCCGGCCGAAGCGGCTCGCCGCGATCACCAGCGAGAGCACCACGAAGGCGTCGGCCGCCACGACGAAGAACCAGCCGAAGGTGCTGATGACCCAGGCCAGCCCCTCCCGGCCGGCAACGGCGAGGGATCCCCGGGCCAGGACGCCCCACAGCACGACGGCCAGCACCCCGCCGGCGCTGAGCGCCAGCACGACCCGGTCGACCGGTCGGTTCGCGCCGGCCCCCGGCTCCTCCACCTGCTCGCTCATGGGCACCCCCTGCCCATCCTCGGCAGCGGGAGGGCGTCACAGGGTGCATATCGGGCGAAGCGTCGGCGACCGACACCCGCCGGGGCGGGTCAGGCGGCGAGCGCCTCCTCGGCCTCGACCTGCCGCTTCCACTCGGGCTTGCTGGCCCGCCAGCCCTCGTCGTCCATGCCGAGGCGCCAGTAGCCGGAGATGGAGAGCATCTCCCGGGGCACGCCGCGCTCGATCCGCAGCAGCCGGCGCAGCTCCTTCACGAACGTCGCCTCGCCGTGCACGAACGCGTGCACGGCACCGGGCGGGAAGTCGAGGTCCCGCACGGCCGCCACGAGGGCGTCGCCCACCCGCCGGGCGCCCCGGTGCAGCCAGCACAGCTCGACGGCGCCCCGGCTGTGCAGCGCCAGCTCGTCGGCCGGCCCGTCGACCTCCAGGAACACCTTCGCCGGCGCGCCGGCCGGCAGCCGCTCCAGCGCCGCGGCGATCGCCGGCAGCGCGCTCTCGTCGCCCACCATCAGGTGCCAGTCCGCGTCCGGGCTCGGGGCGTACCCGCCGCCGGGGCCGACGAAGCGCACGGGGTCACCGGGGCGCAGGCGGGCCGCCCACGGCCCGGCCAGCCCCTCGTCGCCGTGGTACACGACGTCGACGGTGAGCTCCCCGGCCCACGGGTCGAAGGCCCGCACGGTGTACGTCCGCAGCCGCGGCCAGTACGCGCGGGGCAGTTCGCGGCGGATCGCGTCGAGGTCGAACGGCACGGGGTACGCCACACCGGGCTGCGGGAAGACCACCTTGATGTAGTGGTCGGTGAACTCTCCCACGGGCAGCCCAGCCAGCTCCTCCCCGCCGAGGACGAGGCGGATGAGGCGCGGGGTGGGCCGCTCGGTGCGCAGGACCCGGGCCGACGTGACCTTCGTACGGCGTTCCGACATGTTGGTTAGGCTACCCTAACTTCGCGGGCCGGCCGCCGTGGGGTCGGTCCGGGCGGCTCGACCGCCCTCGCCGACCAGGCGGGCGTGCCAGGCCACCGCGGCCGGGTCGGTGAGCGAGGCCACCTGGTCGACCACCACGCGCAGCCGGGCGGCGTCGTCCGGCGCGGCCCGCCACAGCGGGGCGAAGACCGGGTCGAGCCCGTCCGGCGCCCGGTCGGCCAGGACGGCCACCAGCTCGGCCAGGACCGCCCGCTGCCACTCGTAGCGGGCGTGCGCACCCGGGCGCCGCATCACGTAGCGCAGCGCGATCCCCTTGAGCAGCGCGCACCGCGCCCGCACCGGTCGGGGCACCACGAGGTCGGCGGCGTACCGGCGGTGCGGGCCGGGGCCGAACCGCTCCTCCGTGGCCGCGACGGCCGCCGTGACGAAACGCCCGGTCAGCACACTCGTCGTCGTCTTGAGCGCGGCCTGGGCACGGTGGCTGCCGTCGTAGCCGGCCAGCGGCGCGAGGACCGGGTCGGCGAGCAGTTCGACCAGCACCTCGGCGAGGTCGGACGGGGACTCGCCGGAGTAGGTGGCCGCCACGTCGGCGCAGAGCGCGGCCCGCTCGTCGGCGTCGACCAGCAGCGGGCGCAGCGTCACGTACCCGCCGTGGATGCCGTCCTCGACGTCGTGCACCGAGTACGCCACGTCGTCGGCCCAGTCCATCACCTGCGCCTCCAGGCAGCGTCGCTCCCCCGGCGGCGCGCCCGCCCGGATCCAGGCGAACACGTCGGCGTCGTCGGCGTACACCCCGAACTTGCGCTCCCCCGGCCGGCGCGGCCAGGGGTACTTGCCGACCCCGTCGAGCGAGGCGCGGGTGAGGTTCAGCCCGGCGGAGGAGCCGTCCGGGGCGAGCACCTTGGCCTCCAGCCGGGTGAGCACCCGCAGCGTCTGCGCGTTGCCCTCGAAGCCGCCGCACGGGGCGGCCAGCAGGTCGAGCGCGGCCTCCCCGTTGTGCCCGAACGGCGGGTGCCCCAGGTCGTGGGCCAGCCCGGCCACGTCCACCACGTCCGGGTCGCAGCCCAGCCGGGCACCCATCTCCCGGGCGATCTGGGCGACCTCCAGCGAGTGGGTCAGCCGCGTACGCAGGAAGTCGTCGGTGCCGGCCGTGTGCACCTGGGTCTTGGCGGCGAGCCGGCGGAACGCGGCCGAGTGCAGCACCCGGGCCCGGTCCCGCTCGTACGGCGACCGGCCGTGGCCGGTGTCCTTGGGCGGCTCGGGCACCCGGCGTTCCGCGTCCGGCGCGCCGGGAACGTCCGCGTTCCGTACGGCACGCCCGTCCCGCTCCCGGCCGGCGTCCGGCACGGTGCCGGCGCCCGGAGGCGGCTGCCCGCTCAACCGGTCACCGGCCTAGCCCCGCTGCTGGAGCACGCAGAACTCGTTGCCCTCCGGGTCGGCGAGCACCGTCCAGCCGACGTCGCCCTGGCCGATGTCGACGTGCCGGGCGCCCATGTCGACCAGCCGCTCGACCTCGGCCTCCCGGTCGCTCGGGCGCAGGTCGATGTGCAGGCGGTTCTTGGTCTCCTTGGCCTCCGTGACCGGCACGAAGACGATGCCCGGGAGGCGGTCGGCCGACGGGCGGATCTCCACGGCGTCCGGCTTCTCGGTGACGATCTGGTAGCCGAGGGCCTCGGCCCACCAGCGGGCAAGCCGCGGCGGATCGTGGGCGTCGACGGTCAGGCTCTCCCAGACGCTGGTCATGCAGCCACCCTTCCGCATCCACGGAGTACGAGCGAGCCAAGGTTACGCCCGCGGCAGCCGTACGGCGCGCCGGGCGACCGCACCGCGCCACGCCGAGCGGGCGCCGGGCGATCGCACCCTGCCACGCCGAGCCGCGACCCCGGCGCCCTCCGCACGCCAGCCCGTCGAGAGGGGCCCCGCGCCACCACGGGTGGACAAGGGGCCCCCACCAGGACGTCGGCGATCAGCGGCTGTCCGAGCCGGCGGTCTCCACGGCGGCACGGCCCGCCTCGAGCCGCGCCACCGGCACCCGGAACGGGGAGCAGGAGACGTAGTCGAGGCCCACCGAGTGGAAGAAGTGCACCGAGTCCGGGTCGCCGCCGTGCTCGCCGCAGACGCCGAGCTTCAGTCCGGGCCGGGCGGCCCGCCCCTCCTCGGCGGCGATGCGCACGAGCCGGCCGATGCCCTCGGCGTCGATCGACTCGAACGGCGAGATGCCGAAGATGCCCAGCTCCAGGTAGCGCCAGAAGAACGCCGCCTCGACGTCGTCGCGGGAGAAGCCCCAGCCCATCTGGGTGAGGTCGTTCGTGCCGAAGGAGAAGAACTCGGCGGCCTCGGCGATCTGGCCGGCGGTCAGCGCGGCCCGCGGCACCTCGATCATCGTGCCGATCAGCACCTCGACCCCGCTGTCACCGACCACCTCCGAGATGATCTTCTCGGCCTCGGCGCGGACCGTCTCCAGCTCCTGCACGGCGCCGACCAGCGGGACCATGATCTCCGGGCAGGCCGAGCCGCCCTCGCGCACCACGGCCACGGCGGCCTCCGCGATCGCGCGGACCTGCATGGCGAACAGGCCCGGGATGACCAGTCCGAGCCGTACGCCGCGCAGCCCGAGCATCGGGTTCTCCTCGTGCATCCGCCGGACGGCGGCGAGCAGCGCCTCCTCCTTGGCCACGTCCTCGCCCCGCTCCTGCGCGACGGCCACGTTGACGGCGAGCTGTTCGAGCGGGGGCAGGAACTCGTGCAGCGGCGGGTCGATCAGCCGGACGGTCACCGGCATCCCGTCCATCGCCCGGAAGATGTCCACGAAGTCGGCCCGTTGCAGCGGCAGCAGCGCGGCGAGGGCCGCCTCGCGCTCGTCGTCGGTGCGGGCCAGGATGAGCCGCTCGACCAGCTCCCGCCGGTCGCCGAGGAACATGTGCTCGGTGCGGCACAGCCCGATGCCCTCGGCGCCGAAGCGCCGGGCACGGGCCGCGTCGTCGGCGGTGTCGGCGTTCGTCCGCACCGCCAGCCGCCGCCGCTGGTCGGCGTGGGTCATGATCCGGTGTACGGCGCGGACGAGCGGGTCGTCGGTCTGCTCCGGGTCGAGGGTGCCCTCGAAGTACTGCACGACCTCGGACGGCGTGACCGGCACCTCGCCGAGGTAGACCTTGCCCGTGGTGCCGTCGATGGAGATGACGTCGCCCTCGTTCACCGTCCGCCCGCCGACGGTGAACCTCCGCTGCGGGATGTCCACGTCGAGTTCGTCGGCGCCGGACACGCACGTCTTGCCCATGCCCCGGGCCACGACGGCCGCGTGGCTGGTCTTCCCGCCACGGGAGGTGAGGATGCCCTTGGCGGCGATCATGCCGTTCAGGTCGTCGGGGTTGGTCTCCCGCCGGACGAGGATCACCGACTCGCCCTGCGCGGCCATCTCGACCGCCCGGTCCGAGCTGAAGACGGCCTTGCCGGACGCGGCGCCCGGGGAGGCGCCGACGCCCTTGGCCACCGGCTCGAAGTCGTGGTCGAGCCGGAACCGGGGGAACATCAGCTGGGCCAGTTGCGCGCCGTTGACCCGGTGCAGCGCCTCGTCCAGGTCGATGAGGCCCTCGTCGACGAGCTGCCCGGCGATGACGAACGCGGCGGCGGCCGTCCGCTTGCCGACCCGGGTCTGGAGCATCCAGAGCTTGCCCCGCTCGATGGTGAACTCGATGTCGCAGAGGTCCTTGTAGTGCTCCTCGAGCCGGGCCATGTAGCCGAGCAGCTCGTCGTACGACTTCTTGTCGATCCGCTCCAGTTCCTGCAACGGCACGGTGTTGCGGATGCCGGCCACCACGTCCTCGCCCTGGGCGTTGGCGAGGTAGTCGCCGTAGATGCCCTGGGCGCCACTGGCCGGGTCGCGGGTGAAGGCGACACCGGTCCCGGAGTCGGGGCCGAGGTTGCCGAAGACCATGGTCACCACGTTGACGGCGGTGCCGAGGTCGGCGGGGATCCGCTCCTGCCGGCGGTAGACGACCGCCCGCTCGGCGTTCCACGACTCGAACACCGCCCGGATGGCGAGGTCCAGCTGTTCGCGCGGGTCCTGCGGGAACTCCCGCCCGGTGTGCTTGGCGAAGATCTTCTTGTACGCGTCGACGAGCGCGCGCAGGTCGTCGGCGTCGAGGTCGAGGTCGCTGG
This sequence comes from Micromonospora globbae, assembly GCF_036184225.1. Classification (NCBI taxonomy): domain Bacteria; kingdom Bacillati; phylum Actinomycetota; class Actinomycetes; order Micromonosporales; family Micromonosporaceae; genus Micromonospora; species Micromonospora globbae. Next base: position 113,096 of record NZ_CP108084.1, on the reverse strand, counting down.
TGGTGCCCTTGGCGCGCTTGGCCTCGTCCAGCGCCTGCTCGAACTCCTCGCCCGGCACGTCGCAGACCGTCTTGCCGAACATCTGGATGAGGCGGCGGTACGAGTCCCAGGCGAACCGGTCGTTGCCGCCGGCCTGGGCGCTGAGCCCGATGACGCTGCGGTCGTTGAGGCCGACGTTGAGGACGGTCTCCATCATCCCGGGCATCGAGAACTTGGCGCCGGAGCGTACGGAGACCAGCAGCGGGTCGTCCGGGTCGCCGAGGCGGCGGCCCATCTCCCGCTCCAGCGACTCCAGGTGCGCCTCGATCTGGTCGGCGAGACCGGCCGGCTCCTCACCGGTCGCGAGGTACGCCTTGCAGGCCTCGGTCGTGATGGTGAAACCGGGCGGCACCGGAAGGCCGAGGTTGGTCATCTCGGCCAGGTTGGCCCCCTTGCCACCGAGCAGGTCCTTGAGATCCTTGTTGCCCTCGGCGAAGTCGTACACGTACTTGTGGTCGACCGTCTCTTGCGCTGCCACCAGACCCTCCAACGCGCGCCATTGACACTTAACGAAGGTTCAGTTCGGACATACCCCGAGGGCGACCACCGGCAATCCGGCGTCGTCCAACGATCGGTGGGCGAAGGTTAAGCGAACATCGGGTGGCCTGGGACCGTTCGGTGACAATAGGCACAGCCATCACCACTATCCGCGTTCGTACCGGTTTTTGGGAACGCTTCCACGCGCATGATCACGCAATCGCCCCTGCCGCCGTACGCTTGAGGGCACTGGTTCTCGCTGAACCTGACCTTTGCCATATCCCGCCCGAATACACCCGGGAGCCCTCGCCGTGACGACCACCCCCGCCACCCCGCCCGAGACCGGCCCCGACCCGCTCGACGAGCTGGGCGTGCCCACCCGGCGTCCGGCCGCCGCCGAGCTGGCCCGGAGCGCCGCCCACCGCGCCGGCGACCTGCTCGCCCCGCCCGCACCCGTCCGGCTGGGTGACGTCGTCCCCGCTCCCGAGTTCGTGGCGCCCGACCCGGCGGCCGACTTCACGCTCACCGCCGACGCGGCGGTCCGGGTCAGCCCCGCGGGCCGGGACGTCGCCGAGGAGCTCGCGTCGCTGCTGCGGCCCGCCACCGGCTTCCCGCTGCCCGTCGCGGACGCGGCCGGCACCGAGGGCGACGGCCCGCTGGTCCTCACCGTCGCCACCGACCCGCTGGAGGCGGGGGCGGCCCCCCTTGGGCAGGACGTCGACGTGCCGGCGGTGACCGGCGGTGGGGAGCTGGGCGACGAGGGCTACCGCCTCGACGTGGCGCCGCACGGGATCCGAATCGTCGCCGCCACCCCGGCCGGGCTCTTCTACGGCGTGCAGACCCTGCGCCAGCTGCTGCCGCCGGCGATCGAGAGCCGGACGCCGGTGACCGAGCGCTGGACGGTGCCCGGCGGGTCGATCGTCGACCGGCCCCGCTTCGCGTACCGCGGGGCGATGCTCGACGTGGCCCGCCACTTCTTCCCGGTTGCCGACGTGCTGCGCGTCGTCGACCACCTGGCGCGCTACAAGCTCAACCACCTGCACCTGCACCTCACCGACGACCAGGGCTGGCGGATCGCCGTCGACTCGTGGCCGCGACTCGCGGAGGTCGGTGGCGTCACCGAGGTGGGCGGCGGGCCCGGCGGCTCGTACAGCGGGGAGGACTACCGCCGCATCGTCCGGTACGCCGCCCGCCGTCACGTCACCGTGGTGCCGGAGATCGACCTGCCCGGGCACACGAACGCCGCGCTGGTCGCGTACCCGGAGCTGGCGCCCGGCAAGGTCGCGCCGCCGCCGTACACCGGCACCGAGGTCGGCTTCAGCTACGTCGACCCCGCCGACGAGCGGACGTACGACTTCGTCGCCGACGTGCTCGGCGAGGTGGCCGCGCTCACGCCGGGGCCGTGGCTGCACATCGGCGGCGACGAGGCGTTCAAGGTGCCGGCGGACGTCTACCGGGGCTTCATCGAACGGGCCCAGCGACTGGTGGCGGCGACCGGGAAGACCGTGGTCGGCTGGCACCAGCTCGCCCCGGCCGCGCACGCCGACGGGCGGGTCCTCCAGTGGTGGGGCACCAACGGCGAGGACCCCGAGACGGCCGACGCCGTACGCCGCGGCGCCCGGCTGATCCTCTCCCCCGCCAACCACGCCTACCTGGACATGAAGTACACCCCGGACACCCCGATCGGCCACGACTGGGCGGGCCTGATCGACGTCCGCCGCGCGTACGACTGGGATCCGGGCACCCACATCGCCGGCGTGCCCGCCGAGGCGGTGCTCGGCGTGGAGGCGCCGCTCTGGACCGAGTCCGTGGCGACGCTCGCCGAGGTCGAGTTCATGCTCTTCCCCCGGCTGCCCGCCGTGGCCGAGCTGGCCTGGTCGCCGCGGTCGGCCCACGACTGGGCCGGCTTCCGCGAACGGCTGGCCGGGCACGGCCCCCGCTGGGCGGCGGCCGGAATCACCTTCCAGCCGTCGCCGGAGGTGCCCTGGCCGCCGAGCGAGACCACCGCAGCCGCTCCGGCAGCGGTGGCCCCCGCGTCGGAGCCGGCAGCAGCAGCTTCTGCGACGGAGCCCGCGGCAGCCCTTCCCGCGACGGAGCCGGCAGCTGCTGCGACGGAGCCGCTGACGGCTGCCCCGGCAGCAGCCGCCGACCCCATTCCCGGCCAACCGGCACCGGACACCACGGCCGAACCGGTCTAGCTGCCGCTGGGCACCCAGCTCGCGGCAGGCCACGGCCTATCCCTGGCCAGCGCCGTCCTATCCCTGGCCAGCGCCGTCCTATCCCTGGCCAGCGCCGTCCTATCCCTGGCCGGCGCCGTCGTGTTCGACCCGCTGTCCGCCGGCAGGGCGGTATCCCCGTCACCCGGTCACCGCCATGCCACCGGCATCGAGGTCGACCAGACGCGCCCAACCAGCCGGGCGCACACCGGTCGGGTGGACGCTATCGACCTGCCCCATATCTGGGGCACCACGGCCTCAGCGGCAACACGGGCCTACGGGCCCGGATCGAACGGCAGTCAAGGTCCGCCGATCGACGCGGACGAGGGTGCGGACGTCCCAGCCAGGGCACGGGGTCGCGTCTCCCAACCTCACGCCATCGCTGACGCACACCGCCCATGGCGATCGGAGGGTCGACCACGCGGCCACCTGGCGCTCCCAAGTCCCTACGCGCGGGGATGCTGAGCAGCATGTCCCATATCTGGGGCAGCTCGACAGGACACGAGCACACGTCTGTCCGCTGTGACAGGCGACGGCGCGGCATGTCACTACGCGCGGGGATGCTCGCAGCATGTCCCATATTTGGGGCAGCTCGGCAGCGCACGAGCACATGTGCCTGCTGTGAAAGACACACGCCGGGCGCCATGTTGGTTGCTCAACCGCCCGGGAGGGGACGCGCCCCATGCGGGCATAGTGTGCCTCGGCGTGCGCGCCGAGGCCGAGTCGCACCCGCCGGTCATGGTGTGCCCCGGGGCGGCGCGCCGAGGCCACAACATCGGGGATGTTGTGGCCTCGATCGCCCCTCGATGCGACAACATCCAGGAAATTGCGCGATCTTGTCGAGCGATCGGCGCGCGGGGGGCGTCGTGCGTGGCCCCGCAGGTGGCCTCGGCGGACGACGAACCGGGAACGACACCGGGCTCGCACCCGCAACGCGCGGGGTCGCACAGGATTACGCGGGATGGGGGCTGGGCGTGGCCGGCGATGTCGGAGCCGATTCAGCTCTAGAGGACCGCCCAACCCCGGTGGCCGCGGCGACGAACGTGGAAGGACGGGGCCTGCGCCGGGAACACCCATACGGGCCCGATCTGCGCCAACGGGCCCGGCTGCGGCTGGCGATGTCGGAGACGATTCAGCTCCAAAGCCCCGACCCGCACCCTTAGCTCGCCGCAGGCGACCCCGCGACGCCCGCGGCGGGCCGCCCCATCTGGGGCCGGATGTCCGGTTCACCGGCCACCCGACTGGGCGTCATGTCCCCTTATCAGGTCGGGTGTGCCGTGGTCGGGGCCACCCCCACGGCGGAATCATGCCCACCCCCGCGTCGTTGAACATGCCGACGCCGGGCCGAGCAGCCACCGGCCAGCAGGAACGTCCGCCGCAGCCCCCGAGCCCGCCCCGCCGCGGGCCCCCAGGCTCGGTGGAATGCATCCCCGGCCCGGACCGTTACACCCCCGAGGCGCCGAGCAGGCACCACCCCCAGGCGCCCCCCGAATCCTCACGGCACACCCCCGCGCGTGTGCCACACACCCCCGAAACACCCCCGACCAGAGAGGCACCCATCATGCGTACCGATCTGATCCGCAAGACCGCCCTCACCGCCGCGACCATCGCCGCCACCGGCGGCGGCATCGCCGGCCCCGCCATCGCCGCCCACGCCGCCCCCGCCGAGGGCAAGCCCGCCGCCCAGGTCCAGAACCGCAAGGACCACGGCCAACGCGAACTCAACGTCCGCTACGAGGCCCAGCCCAACTTCTACTACTGCGGCCCCGCCGCCACCCGCAACGCCCTCTCCGTCCAGGGCAAGGACATCAACGTCGACGCCATGGCCAAGGAAATGGGCACCACCGAAGCCGGCACCAACTCCATCAACGACATCACCCCCGTCCTGAACAAGGAAACCGGCAAGAACGCCTACCACAGCGTCGAGATCTCCAGCCCGACCGCCGATGAGAAGCAGACCGACAAGCTGCGCACCGACATCGTCGACACCGTCGACGACGGCCGCGCCGTGGTCGCCAACATCGCCGGCACCGCCGTCGACACCGACGGCAACACCCACTCCTTCGAGGGCGGGCACTACATCAGCGTCGTCGGCTACCGCGACGGCGGCCACGAGGTGAAGATCGCCGACTCGGCCGACCCGGCCACCGCCTCCTACTGGATGAGCGTGGACAACCTGGCCGACTGGATCGCCACCCGCGGCTACAGCGCCTCCTGACCCACGAGGCCAGGAGCAACCACGAAGGGCCGACCCCCACCAGGGGTCGGCCCTTCGTCGTCTCCGAAGTCAGCCGCCGGAGTCGGCGAGCTCGGCGCCCTCGGGGACGGTGTCGTCGTCCCGGTCGGCCAGCCATCCGTCGGGCAGGAACACCTTGCCCGGCGAGTTCGTGCGGCCGCGCGGCTGACCCAGGGTCTCCACCGGGAACGGCACGCTCGGGTCGAGCTTGCCGAGCAGGTCGTCGAGCTGGGCCAGGCTCTCGATCATCGCGAGTTCGCGGCGCAGCTCGCCCCCGACCGGGAACCCCTTGAGGTACCAGGCGACGTGCTTGCGGAAGTCGGTGCAGCCGTCCCGCTCGCCCCGGCCCGGCGTACGCGACCCGGCCGTGAACTGCTCGACCAGCAGCTCGGCGTGCCGCCGCATCGTCACCGCGACCTCGCCGAGGGTGGGCAGCCGCCGCTCGGGCCGGCCGTTGAACGCGGCCTCCAGGTCGGCGAAGAGCCACGGCCGACCCAGGCAGCCGCGGCCGACCACCACCCCGTCCACCCCGGTGTGCGCCACCATCCGCAGGGCGTCGTCCGCCTCCCAGATGTCGCCGTTGCCGAGCACGGGCACGTCGAGCGCCTGCTTGAGGGTGGCGATGGCGTCCCAGTCGGCGGTGCCCGAGTAGCGCTGGGCGGCCGTACGACCGTGCAGGGCGACGGCGGCCACACCCGCGTCCTGCGCGGCGAGCCCCGCCTCGACGTACGTCAGGTGGTCGTCGTCGATGCCCTTGCGCATCTTCACCGTGACCGGCACCCCGGCGGGCGACGCGGCGTCCACCGCGGCCTTGACCAGCCGGGCGAAGAGCCGGCGCCGCCACGGCAGGGCCGCGCCGCCGCCCTTGCGGGTGACCTTGGGCACCGGGCAGCCGAAGTTCAGGTCGATGTGGTCGGCGAGGTCGCGCTCGACCACGATGCGGACGGCGGCCGCCGTGGTCTCCGGGTCGGTGCCGTAGAGCTGGAGGCTGCGCGGGCTCTCGTCCTCGCCGAACGCGATCATGCGGAGGGTCTTCGGGTTCCGCTCGACCAGCGCGACCGTGGTGATCATCTCGCAGACGTAGATGCCACCGCCCTGCTCCCGGCAGAGCTGCCGGAACCCGACGTTGGTGATGCCCGCCATCGGCGCCAGCACCACCGGCGGCCACACCTGATGCCGCCCGAGCGTGAGCGGGCGCAGTCGGGGCAGGGTCGCAGCGGTCACCGGACAAGTGTACGGGGCTCCGACCGGCGCTCCTGCGCGCCGCCGAAGCCCCGTACGCCGCTGGTCAGCAGCCGGGAAGGCGCTCGATGAGGTAGCGCTCGACCTGGTCGAGGGAGATCCGCTCCTGGGCCATGGTGTCCCGGTTCCGCACGGTCACCGCGTTGTCGTCGAGCGTGTCGAAGTCGACGGTCACGCAGAACGGGGTGCCGATCTCGTCCTGCCGGCGGTAGCGGCGGCCGATGGCCTGCGAGTCGTCGAACTCCACCACCCAGCGCTTGCGCAGGTCGGCGGCGAGCTGCTTGGCCTTCGGCGAGAGCGCCTCGTTGCGGGACAGCGGCAGCACCGCGACCTTCACCGGCGCGAGCCGCGGGTCGAAGCGCATGACCGTCCGCTTGTCGACCCCGCCCTTGGTGTTCGGCGCCTCGTCCTCGTCGTACGCCTCCAGCAGGAAGGCGAGCACCGCCCGGGTGAGGCCGGCGGCCGGCTCGATGACGTACGGGATCCAGCGCTCACCCTTGGTCTGGTCGAAGTACGACAGGTCGACCCCGGAGTGCTTGCTGTGCGTGGAGAGGTCGAAGTCGGTGCGGTTGGCGATGCCCTCCAGCTCCGCGAACTCGCTGCCGCCGAACTGGAAGCGGTACTCGATGTCGACGGTCCGCTTCGAGTAGTGCGACAGCTTCTCCTTCGGGTGCTCGTAGAAGCGCAGGTTCGACTCCGACAGGCCGAGGTCGATGTACCAGTTCCAGCGCTCGGTAAGCCAGTACTCGTGCCACTGCTCGTCGGTGCCCGGCTCGACGAAGAACTCCATCTCCATCTGCTCGAACTCGCGGGTGCGGAAGATGAAGTTGCCGGGGGTGATCTCGTTGCGGAACGACTTGCCCGTCTGCGCGATGCCGAACGGCGGCTTCTTGCGGGCGACGGTCTCGACGTTCTTGTAGTTGACGAAGATGCCCTGGGCCGTCTCGGGGCGCAGGTAGTGCAGCCCCTCGTCGCTCTCGACCGGGCCGAGGTAGGTCTTCATGAGGCCGTTGAACATCTTCGGCTCGGTGAAGGTGCCCTTGTTGCCGCAGTTGGGGCAGTTCAGCTCGGCGAGCGAGGTGAGCGGGCGGCCGTGCCGGGCCTCGTACGCCTCCTCCAGGTGGTCGGCGCGGAACCGCTTGTGGCAGGACTGGCACTCGGTGAGCGGGTCGACGAACTCGGCGAGGTGCCCGGAGGCCTCCCAGACCTTGCGGGCCAGGATCACGGCCGAGTCCAGGCCGACCACGTCGTCGCGCTGCTGGACCATGGTCTTCCACCACTGCCGGCGGACATTCTCCTTCAGCTCCACGCCGAGCGGACCGTAGTCCCACGCCGACCGGGTGCCTCCGTAGATCTCGCTGGAGGGGAAGACGAAGCCTCGGCGCTTGGCGAGGCTGACGACGGCGTCGATACGGTCGACTGGCATGTTTCCTCCTACGCCGGCTGGCGGTCGGCGGGGACTGATAGGGACGCGACGATTCGGGACAACGGTACGACGGCAGGGTCCCGAGCCCAGCACAATACCGGGGACGCCTCACTTGATCCCGCAGACCTCCAGGCCACCGGTCTGCTGGTCCTGGCCGAGGACCACCTGCTGGCGCTCCCGGCGGCCGCCCTCGAGGGTCACGTCCACCGGCACGGTGAGGTTCGTGGTGTCGACCTCGCCGACCCGGTACGCGGTCACCTGCGGCTCCGCGGCCACCCGCTGCTCGAACTCCGACCGCGACTCGCGGCGCTGCGCGTCGTCGCAGAGCTGGTCGTACGCCTCGGCGTAGTCCCGGTCGACGAGCGCCTGGTAGTAGTCGGTGGAGACCGTGCGGCCCTGCTCGCGGACGGCCTGCACCCCGCTCACGGCGAGCCCCACCACGGCGGCCCCGCCCCCGCCGCAGCACAGGAGCACGGCGAGCGCGCCGACGCCGAGGCCCAGCCAGAGCCGGGCGCGGCGGCCCTCGGTGGGCGGGGCGGCGAACGGCGGCGACACCCCGGGACCGGGCGGCGGGGCGGGTGGCTCCGACGGCGGACCGGGCACGGCGGGGGGTTGTTCGCCGGGCGGCCCGGGCGGCACGGGATGCGGCGGTGGGGCTGCCGGTCCGGGAGCGGTCATACGAGCAATCTAGTGCCCGACGGCTCAGCGGTGAGGATCCGCGGCGCGATCACTGGCGCTCACCACGACCGCGCCACCGGGCGGGGCGGTGGCCAGCGTCTCGTACGCGGACGGCTCGTCGACCGACTGGGCGAGCAGCGGGACGGCGGTGACCTTGACCTCGAAGCCGCCGAGCGCCCGCCGGTACGCCCCGACGGACTCCCACTCGGTGACGAGGCACCAGTGCCGTGGGTCGTCCAGCGCGCGGACGAGCCGGCCGCGCAGGTAGCCGGGGCGGGCGGCCAGCGCGGTGAGGGCGGCGTGCGCCCGCTCGGTGAACTCGTCGGCGACATCGACGTCGACCACGAACCGGTTGGTCACCAGCACGGGCACCTCCTCGTAGAGTCTGTGGGATGCAGCGTACGCAGAGCCCCCTGCTGGCCCGACTGGCCCGGGCGAACCCGACGGCGGTGTTCCTGGTCACCCTGGCGCTGGTGCTGGTCGCCTTCTTCGCCCCCGGCGTGGTCGGCGGGGTGCTCCTGCTGGCCCTCGCGGCCGGGCTGGTGGCGCTGATGGCCACGACCTGGTCGGTGCAGGCGCCGCAGACCCGCCTCATCCGGCTCCTGATGCTGACTCTGCTGGTGGCGGTGGCCTTCGCCAAGCTGCTGTGACATGCACTCATGCGTTTTTGACAATCATTGTCGTTACCACGGACAGTTGACGGCATGAAGAAGCGCGTCACCGTCCGTACCCTCGCCGCCACCACCGCCCTGCTCGCTCTCGGCGGCGCCGCCGCCTGTTCGTCCGGCGGCCCGGCCGGCGACCCTCAGCGGGTGGACGTGGTGGCCGCCTTCTACCCCCTCCAGTTCGTCGCCGAACGGATCGGCGGGGACGCCGTCCGGGTGACCAACCTCGTGAAGCCGGGCGCCGAGCCGCACGACCTGGAGCTCAACCCGGGCCAGGTCGGCGAGGTCAGCGAGGCCGAGCTGGTCGTCTACCTGAAGGGCTTCCAGCCGGCGCTGGACGAGGCCATCGCGCAGAACGCCGCCGACCGGGCCTTCGACGTCGCCACCGTCGCGCCGCTGCTGGACGCCGCCGCGGGCGGCCACCAGCACGAGGGCGAGGAGGCCGAGGAGGAGGCGGCGTCCGGCGGCAAGGACCCGCACTTCTGGCTCGACCCGACCCGGCTCGCCACCGTGGCCGACCAGCTCGCCGAGCGGCTGGGCAGAGCCGACCCGGACCGGGCCGCCGACTTCACGGCCCGCGCCGGCGACCTCCGCGCCGAGCTGGAGAAGCTGGACGGCGAGTACCGGACCGGCCTCGCGACCTGCCAGCGCCGGGAGATCGTGACGAGCCACACGGCCTTCGGCTACCTGGCCGACCGCTACGACCTGGAGCAGGTCGGCATCACCGGCCTCACCCCGGAGACCGAGCCCTCCCCGCAGCGGCTCGCCGAGGTGGCCGAGGAGGCGCGGGAGCACAAGGCCACGACGATCTTCTTCGAGACGCTCGTGAGCCCGAAGATCGCCCAGACCATCGCCGACGAGGTCGGCGCGACGACCGCCGTCCTCGACCCGATCGAGGGCCTCACGGCCGACGGCGGTTCCGCGGACTACCTTTCAGTGATGCGTACGAACCTGCAGGCACTGCGTACGGGGCTGGGCTGCTCGTGAACGCGCCCGTCATCGCCGTCCAGCACGCGGCCGTCGGCTACGACGCCCGCACCGTGCTGCGGGACGTCTCGCTGACCGTCACCGCCGGCGAGGTGGTCGCCGTCCTCGGCGCCAACGGCTCCGGCAAGTCCACGCTGATCCGCGCCGTGCTCGGGCTCGTGCCGCTGAGCGCCGGGTCGGTCACCCTCTTCGGCCGCCCGCTGCGCCGCTTCCGGCAGTGGGAGCGGATCGGGTACGTCCCGCAACGCCTCGGCGCCGGCGGCGGCGTACCGGCCACCGTCCGGGAGGTCGTGGCCTCCGGCCGGCTCGCCCGGCGGGGCATCCTCCGCCCGCCCGGCGCCGCCGACCGGGCCGCCGTCGACGGCGCGCTGCGGGCGGTCGGGCTCGCCGACCGGGCGGACGACGCCGTCGCCACCCTCTCCGGCGGCCAGCAGCAGCGCGCCCTGATCGCCCGCGCGCTGGCCGGCCACCCCGAGCTGCTGGTGCTCGACGAGCCGACGGCCGGGGTGGACGCCACCAGCCAGGAGGCGTTCGCCGGGGCGCTGCGCGAGTTCGTCGACGGCGGCGGGACCGTGCTGCTGGTCGCCCACGAGCTGGGCCCGCTGCGCCCGTTGATCGACCGGGCGGTCGTCGTCCACGCCGGCGAGATCTGCCACGACGGCCCGGTGCCGGAACCCGCCGGCCACCACGCCGAGCCCGACCACGACCACGTGCACCCGCACTGTCCCGACGAGCCCGTCGGGCTCTGGAGCAACTGACCATGGAACTCTTCCAGTACCCCTACATGCAGCGCGCCCTCATCGCGGCGCTGGTCATCGGCCTGGCGGCGCCGGCGCTCGGGATCTACCTGGTGCAGCGCCGGCTCGCGCTGATCGGCGACGGCATCGGCCACGTGGCGCTCACCGGCGTCGGCGCCGGTCTGCTGCTGAACCGCTCCCCGGTGCTCGTCGCGGTGATCGTGGCGAGCCTCGGCGCCGTGGCCGTCGAACTGGTCCGCTCACGCGGGCGCACCTCCGGGGACCTGGCGCTGGCGCTGCTCTTCTACGGGGGCATCGCCGGTGGCGTGATGCTGGTCGGGCTCTCCGACAGCACCCCGAGCAACCTGCTCGCGTACCTGTTCGGGTCGCTCGTCACCATCTCGCCGCCCGACCTCGTGACCATCGTGGTGCTGGGCGCGGTGATCCTCGTCCTCATGGTCGCGCTGCGGCCGGCGCTCTTCGCGGTCTCCCACGACGAGGAGTACGCCCGGGTCTCCGGCCTGCCCGTACGCGCGCTCAACATGCTGATCGCGATCACCACGGCGGTGACCGTGACCATCGCCATGCGGGCCGTCGGCGTGCTGCTGATCAGCGCGCTGATGGTGGTGCCGGTGGCCGCCGCCCAGCAGGTCGCCCGCGGTTTCCGCGCCACCATGACGGCCGCGATGGCGCTCGGCCTGTTCGCCGCGGGCTCCGGGGTCTGGGTGGCCGCCACCGCGAACACCGCCCCCGGCGCGTCGGTGGTGCTCATGGCGATCGCCTCGTTCCTCGTGGTGGCGCTGGGCGGGGCCGCCTGGCGGGCGGTACGCCGGCACCGCGTGCCGGCCGCGGCGCCGGCTCCCGAACCGCACGAGGTGGTGCTCGAGTCGTCGTGATCGACCGCACGGGGTCGTGCCCGGGTCACGGTGATCGACGCGACGCCGACGGGATTGGTTACCGTTACGGGGTGAACGTCGGATCGGGTCACGACGGCTTCGAGGGGGCCAGCGAGCTACTGCGCGCCCTGTCGGCGCCCATCCGGCTCGCCATCGTCAGCGAGCTCGCCGCGGGCGAGCGGTGCGTGCACGAGCTGGTGGAGAAGCTCGGTGTGGCGCAGCCGCTGGTCTCCCAGCACCTGCGGGTGCTGCGGGGCGCGGGCGTCGTACGCGGCGCCCGCCGGGGCCGGGAGATCGCCTACTCGCTGGTCGACGAGCACGTGGCGCACATCGTGGCGGACGCGGTCAGCCACGCCGGAGAGAGATGATGGAGCAGCGACCGGTCGGAGGTGGTACGCGATGAGCGAGAGCGGCGCCACCGTACGCAACACCCGCCAGCGCAGCGCCGTGAGCGCCCTGCTCGGCGAGGTCGAGGGGTTCCACAGCGCGCAGGACCTGCACGCGATGCTCCGCGCCCGGGGCGAGCGGGTCGGCCTCACGACCGTCTACCGGACGTTGCAGGGGCTCGCCGACGCCGGTGAGATCGACGTGATGCGCCCGCCGGGTGGCGAGCACCTCTACCGCCGGTGCAGCGAGGGGCACCACCACCACCTCGTGTGCCGGTGCTGCGGGCGGACCGTCGAGGTCGCCGGGCCGGCCGTGGAGGACTGGGCCGACCGGGTGGCGGCCCAGCACGGGTACGCCGACGTGAGCCACACCCTGGAGATCTTCGGCACCTGTCCCGCCTGCGCGGGCTGAGGTCGCGGGCGCGGCCCGCCCGCCGACACCGCCGCCGGATGCCGGAGGGCGCCGCCGCCGCCGGATCGCGCCCCGCCGCCGGAGGCCGCCGGCCCGAGCGCGCCCCGCGACCGGATGCCGGCGGGCGCCGGCCGTGGCACGCTGTCCGGCGTGAAGATCTACGCCGATCGTTTCCCGACCGCCGCCCGCCAGTTCCTCACCGACCTGCTCGTCGTCGCCTGGGTGTACGCGGCCGTCCGCGGCGCGCTGTGGCTGCACGACCTGGTCCAGAAGCTCGCCGTGCCCGGGCAGAAGCTGGAGGGGGCCGGCGGCGGGCTCGCCGACAACCTGGCCGACGCCGGCGGCAAGGTCGGCCGGGTGCCGCTGGTCGGTGACGAGCTGACGGCGCCGTTCACCCGCGCCGCCGGCGCGGCCCGGGCGCTCGCCGAGGCCGGCCGCGACCAGCAGGAACTCGTCGACCAGCTGGCCCTCGCGCTCGCGGTGGCGGTGCTGGTCTTCCCGCTCGGTCTGGTGCTCGTCGGCTGGCTGCCGCTGCGGGTGCGCTGGATGCGCCGCGCCGGCTCCGCCGCCCGGCTGGCCTCCGCGCCGGCCGGACGCGACCTGCTCGCCCTGCGCGCGCTCACCAGCCAGCCGCTGGACAGGCTGGCCCGGATCGCGCCCGACGTGGCGCAGTCCTGGCGGCGGGGCGACGACGCCACCGTCGACGCGCTCGCCGCACTGGAGCTGCGACGACTGGGGCTGCGGGACGGCCGCTAAGGTCGTCGGGTGTTTGTCTTCCTGGTCGTCATCGCCGTCCTGCTGCTCGGCTACGCCGCCGTGCTGGTCGCCTACGTCCGCAAGGGCCGCCGCATCCCGCCCGCGGCCTACCTGGGTCTCGCGGCGCTCAACGGGCTGATCCTCGCCGCGATCCTGGCCTGGGCGATCGCCCGCTGAGCCACGACGACCGTCGCCGCGGCCACCGGCCGTCAGCGGGACGGCGGGATCCGGCGGCGGACGTCGGTCGCCGTCGACGGGCCCGCCGACCACCCCGTCACCCAGGGCAGGTCGGCCGGCGGGGTGATGACGCCGGACTCCAGGTCGGCGTAGCGGCCGGCGAGGATGCGCTTCGCGGCCGCGACGTCGACCGAGTCGGTGTTGTCCCAGAGGGACGTGAAGAGGGCGTCGACGCGTACCCGCGCCTGCCGGCAGAACAGGTCGGCCAGCTCGACGTTCTCCGGGTGGTCGTCCCGCTCGGCGTGGGCGCGGACGCAGACGGCGGCCATCGCGAACAGTTCCGCCCCGATGTCCACCACCCGGCCGAGGAACGCCTGCTTGCGCTCCATCCGGCCCTGCCAACGGGACATGGCGTAGAAGGTCGACCGGGCGAGCTTGCGCGAGGCCCGCTCCACCTGCCGCAGGTGGCCGGCGAGCGGGCCGAACTCGGCGTACGCCCGGGGGCTCTGGCCCCGGCCCACGGCGAGCGTGGGCAGCCACTTCGCGTAGAAGACGCCGGCCCGCGCGCCGGCCCGCGCCTTGCGGCCGAGGCCCGCGTCGGGGTCGATGATGTCGCCGGCCACCGAGAGGTGCGCGTCGACCGCCTCGCGGGCGATCAGCAGGTGCATGATCTCGGTGGAGCCCTCGAAGATCCGGTTGATCCGCAGGTCCCGAAGGATCTGCTCGACGGCGGCAGGACGCTCGCCCCGCGCGGCCAGCGACTCGGCCGTCTCGTAGCCGCGACCGCCGCGGATCTGGATGAGGTCGTCGGCGATCCGCCAGGCCATCTCGCTGGCGTACAGCTTGACGAGCGCCGCCTCGATCCGGATGTCGTTGCGGTCGTCGTCGGCCAGCCGGCAGCACAGGTCCAGCATGGTCTCCATGCCGTACGTGGTGGCGGCCATGAAGGCGAGCTTCTGGGCGACCGCCTCGTGCTCGCCGACCGGCCGGCCCCACTGCACCCGCTCGGCGGACCACTCGCGGGCGACGTTCAGCGACCACTTGCCCGCGCCCACGCACATGGCCGGCAGGGACAGCCGCCCGGTGTTGAGGGTGGTCAGGGCGATCTTCAGGCCCTTGCCCTCGCCCCCGATCACGTTCTCCTTCGGCACGAAGACGTCGTGGAACCGGGTGAGGCTGTTCTCCAGGCCCCGCAGGCCGAGGAACTCGTTGCGGCGCTCCACGGTGATGCCCTCGGCGTCACCGTCCACGACGAACGCCGTGATCCCGCCGCGCCGCCCGTCGGCCGCCGGCACCCGGGCCATCACCACGAGCAGCGTGGCGACCGTGCCGTTGGTGGCCCAGAGCTTCACACCGTTGAGCCGGTAGCCCGTGCCGTCCTCGGTGGGCTCGGCGGTGGTGGCGAGCCGGGCCGGGTCGGAGCCCACGTCCGGCTCGGTGAGCAGGAACGCGGAGACCTCGCCGGCGGCGAGCCGCGGCAGGAAGCGCTGCTTCTGCTCCGGGGAGCCGAACAGCTTCAGCGGCTGCGGCACGCCGATCGACTGGTGCGCGGAGAGCAGCGCGCCGATGGCCGGGCTGACCGAGCCGGCCAGCATGAGCGCCCGGCAGTACTGGAGGTTGCTCAGCCCGAGGCCGCCGTACGCGGGATCGATCTTCATGCCGAACGCGCCGAGGCGGGCCAGCCCCTGGAAGACCTCGTCGGGGATGCGGGCGTCCCGCTCGATGGCCGCGCCGTCCACCTCCGTGGTGAGGAATTCGCGGAGCCGGCCGAGGAACTCCTCCGCGCGGGCGTCCGCCTCGGCGTCGGAGCGCGGCCACGGGTTGATGAGGTCGAGCCGGAACCGGCCGAGGAAGAGTTCCTTGCCGAAGCTGGGACGGTCCCAGGTGGACTCGCGTGCCGCCTCGGCGACCTGGCGGGCCTCCTTCTCGGAGACCTGGCCGGCCTCGCCGGGCAGCGGGGCGGCCGTGCCGCCGGTGGGTCGCTCGGGTACGCCGCCGGACTCGTCCGGCGCGGGTCGGCTGTTCTGTGTCGTGGTCACGGCTGCCCCCTCGAACCTCGGTCCGCTGCGTCAACGTGCTCGACAAACGTCACGCTACCCCCGGGTGTTACCCAGGGGTAGCTCCACGTAAAGATCGAGTTTCGGCGATGGCGGCTCAGTCGATGGCGGACGGGCGCGGGTCGTCGTCCTCGTCGTCGATGTCGTCGTCGCCCCAGTTGCGGCGGGCGAACGGCAGCAGCGCCCAGAAGGTGAGGAACCAGATGCCGGTCAGCGCGCTGATCACGAAGGCGATGGGCCGGTCGAGGACGAAGTCGGTGATGAGCAGCACCGCACTGACCATCGAGATCAGCATGAACGCGAGCCCGCCGGTGGCCATCCGGTGCGCGAACCGGACCAGTTCCGGCTTGCGGCCCTGGCGGAACAGCGCCCGGTGGAAGGCCACCGGCGAGATGATCAGCGCGGTGGCGGCCGCCGCGGCCAGCAGCGAGACGACGTAGACGTCCTTCTGGAAGGCGGTCGTGCGGGTGAACCCGTTGCTGAACGGCAGGGTCAGGAGGAACGCGAAGAGGATCTGCACGCCGGTCTGCGCCACGCGCAGCTCCTGGAGCAGGTCGGCGAAGTTGCGCTGCCAGCGCTGCTTCTCGGTCTCCTTCGACACGCGCTACCTCCGCTGTGACGGTACTGCCGCCGGCGCCCGGCCGACGGCAGCAACGGCAATGCCCGATCGCCCGTCACGCGAAACCGCCTCACGAAGGCCGACCCGCGGCCCGCCCGGACGCCCGCCGCGTCGATCCGTCACCGCGTCGGGAGGGGATCCCTCCGCTACCGGAGGGATCCCTCCTCGCACGTCAGGCGCCGCGGCGGATGCGGCCGGCGTAGCGGGCCTCCAGGGCGTCGTTGTGCTCGTCGCCGCCGGCGATGTTGGCCGACAGGTAGACCGGGGGCTTCTCCCCCGCGGCCAGCAGGCGGGCCACCACCTCGACGGTGATCTGCTGCCCGAGCAGGGCCGCGGTGATCGACGAGACGGCGCCGACCGCGCCGCCCTCGGGCAGCGGCAGCGTGGCGTCGCCGTACGGGGCGCCGTTGTCGAGCACCACGTCGGCGAAGTCGGCGAGCTTGCGCCCCGACGGGTGGCGGGAGGTCATCTGCCCGGAGTGCTGCGCCGAGGTGATCGCGATCAGCGCGTGGCCCCGGTCCTTGACGACCGACGCGAACTCCACCATGGCGCCGTTGACCCCGGAGTTCGAGGCGAGCACGAAGACGTCCTGCGGGCGGACCGGGGCCAGCTCGTAGAGGCGGTGCGCGACCTGGGGGTCGCGTTCGAGCTTCGGACCGAGCACGTCGGCCGGCTCGCCGCCGTGGAGCACCAGGTCGCGCAGGGCGATCCGGTTGGTCGGGGCCAGCCCGCCGGCCCGGCCGGCGATCTCCATGGCGAGAGCCTCGGAGTGGCCGGTGCCGAACGCGTGCACCACCCCGTCGGCCCGGATCGCGTCGGCGATCAGGTCGGCCGCCCGGCCGACCGCCTCCCGCTGGGTCGTGGCCACCCGGTTCATCGTCTCGGTCACCACGGCCAGGTAGCCCTCGGCGCTCAGCGTCATCGTTCCTCCGTCCGTCGCTTCCCGGTCGGCCGGTCCACCGCGTGGTCGACCGCCGCCCGCTGCCTCGTCGACCGGCCCGTGCCGTCGCCGGCCGGGCCGAACCGGACCGCCCCGGCGTCCTTTACGTGGACGCCGAGCCGGCCGCCGTCGCACCGTACGTCGTCCCACCGCACCCGGTTCCGGCCGCCGTCCGCGGTGGGTGCCGCCCCGCCGGGGCGTACGCCGAGGGCGCGGAGCGGGGCGGCGAGCGACGCGCGGGCGCACGGCCGGGCCGGCGCGGACGCCGCGCTCATGCGCCCGCCCGCGCGAGGATCGCCTCGGCCAGCGCCCCCGGCGCCTCGTCGGGGATCCAGTGGGTGACGCCGGCCAGCTCCACGAAGCGGTAGTCACCGGTCACGTGGGCGGCGCACGCCTCGGCGGCCGTCCGCCCGATCGCGACGTCCCGGTCGCTCCACACGAAGGTGGTCGGCACGGCCACCGGCTCGACCGCCGCCAGGTCCACCCGGGACATCGCCCGGTACCAGTTGAGCGCGGCGGTCAGCGCACCCGGTTCGCGCATCGGGTCGGCGTACCGGGCCACCCGCGCGGCGTCACCCACCCCGGCCAGCATCCGCCGCAGCCCGGCCGCACCCAGCGAGAGCAGCACCTTCTCCGCCGTGCCCGGCTTCCGGAACAGCGTCATGTAGGCGGAACGGGCCTTCTGCTGCGGGTCGGTGGCGAGCGCGTGGGCCATCGCCGCGGGGTGCGGGACCGATACCGCCGTCAGGGTGCGGACCCGCTCGGGGTGCGCGGCCGCCAGGCCCCAGGCCACGATCGCGCCCCAGTCGTGCCCCACCAGGTGCGCGGCCGTCACGCCGAGGGCGTCGAGCACGCCGGCCGCGTCGGCCACCAGCTCCGGGATCCGGTACGCCTCGACCGCGACCGGCCGGGCGCCGGGCGAGTATCCGCGCTGGTCCACCGCGTACGTGCGCAGCCCGGCGGCGTGCAGCGCGGGCACCACGGCGTCCCACTCGCCGGAGTGCTGCGGAAAGCCGTGCAGCAGCAGGACCGGGTCGCCGGCCTCGGGACCGCCCGTGCGTACCTCGAACGTCAGACCCCGCGCGTCGACCCGCATGATCGGCAGCCTACCCACGACCCGGCCGGCCGGTGTGGTCCCGACCGCCCTGCTGGGCCGGTGGGCGGGGTCGGTGCTAGCGTCTGCCCAGAGACAACTTCACATCCGACAGGGGAGCGCACAGCGCTGAGAGTGCGGGCACGCCCGCAGACCCTCGAACCTGATCTGGGTAATGCCAGCGCAGGGAGTTCGGTCGACCTCCAGCCGCGCCGCCGTCCGGGAGTTCCGGGCGCGGCGTGCGTCTTCTCCTGGTTCCTCCGGTTGAACTGGGAGCGATCAGATGAACCACACCGACACCAACCGTTGGCGGACGATCGACATCGTCGTCGCCTCGGTGATCGCGGTCGCCTTCGGCGTCATCTTCTGGGCCTGGGGCCTGCTCTGGAACGGCCCGGCCGACGCCATTCCGCTGCCCGGCCGGGCGGTCCTGTACGGCGTCTGGCTCGTGCCGGCCGTCCTGGGCGGGCTCATCGTCCGCAAGCCGGGCGCGGCCTTCTACACGCTCACGATCGCCGCGCTGGTCTCCGTGGCGCTGGGCAGCAGCTGGGGTTGGACGCTCGTCATCCAGGGCCCGCTGGAGGCGGCCGCCGGCGAGCTGGCCTTCGCGCTGTTCGGCTACCGGAACTTCCGGGCCCCCGTCGCCCTGCTCTCCGGCACGCTCGCCGGCATCGCGGCGGCCCTGTACGACGTCTTCGTCTGGTACCCGGACACCGCGTGGGGCAGCTTCCGGCTGCCGTACATCCTGATCACGGCCGCCAGCTCGCTGGTCGTCGCCGGTGTCGGCGGCCTCGCCCTCACCCGGGCGCTGGTGGGCACCGGCGTCCTGGACCGCTTCCCCGCCGGCCGGGAACGCACGGCGATCTGACGGCCGGCGCAGCCGGGCGCCGCCCGTCCCCCGCCGATCATGAAGTTGTTGCCACGACACGCCGGTGGCCGGAGCAACAACTTCATGATCACGCCACGGGACGGCGGGGCGGCGGGAACGGGGAGAGGGAGGGAGGGGTTTCGGGTGGGGGCGGTGACGCTTCGGGGGTTCGGGTGGCGGCACGCCGGGCGTAAGCGCTGGGCCGTCCGCGGTGTGGACCTGCGCGTCGAGGCCGGCGAGCGCGTGCTGCTGCTCGGCCCCTCCGGCGCCGGCAAGAGCACCCTGCTGGCCGCGCTCGCCGGGCTGCTGCCCGAGGACTCGGGCGAGCAGGAGGGCACCGTCGAGATCGACGGGCTCGACCCGCGCAAGGCCCGGGAACGGGTGGGCATCGTCTTCCAGGACCCGGAGACCCAGCTCGTCATGGCCCGCTGCGGCGACGACGTCGCGTTCGGGCTGGAGAACCGGGGCGTACCCGCCGACGAGATCTGGCCCCGGGTCGACGAGGCCTTGCGCCGCGTCGGCTTCCCGTACGACCGGGACCGGCCCACCGCAGCGCTCTCCGGCGGTGAGCAGCAGCGCCTCGCGCTGGCCGGCGCGCTCGCGCTGCGGCCCGGGCTGCTGCTGCTCGACGAGCCGACCGCCAACCTCGACCCGCCCGGCGCCGCCCTGGTCCGCACGGCCGTCGCCGGTGCCCTCGACGCCGACACCACCCTCGTCCTCGTGGAGCACCGGGTCGCCGAGGCGCTGCCCCTGGTCGACCGGGTGGTGGTGCTGGAGCCCGGCGGCGGTGTCCGCGCCGACGGCAGCCCGGACGAGGTCTTCGGCGCCCACGGCGACGCGCTCGCGGCCGAGGGGGTCTGGGTGCCGGGCCGCACCGTGCCCGCGCGCCGCGGCACCGCGACCCCCGGGGAGGTGCTGCTCACCGCCGACCGGCTCGGCCTGCCACCCCGGCTGGCCCCCACCGACCTTCAGGTACGCGCCGGCGAGGCGCTCGCCGTGCTCGGCCCGAACGGCGCCGGCAAGTCCACGCTGGCGCTGCTGCTGGGCGGCCTGGTGAAGCCCGGAACGGGTACGGTGGCCGCCAGCGCGGCGCTCGCCGGCCGGGACGCCCGCACTCCCCCGCACCGCTGGCGCGCGCCGGCCCTGGCCACCCGGATCGGCTCGGTCTTCCAGGACCCCGAGCACCAGTTCGTCACCGGCACCGTCTTCGACGAGCTGGCGCTCGGGCCGCGGCGTACCGGCCGGCCGGAAGCGGAGGTGCGGTCCACCGTGGACGACCTGCTCGCCCGGCTGCGGCTCACGGCGCTCGCCGGTGCGAACCCGTACACCCTCTCCGGCGGCGAGGCCCGGCGGCTCAGCGTGGCGACCGCCCTGGCCACCGCGCCCCGCCTGCTCATCTGCGACGAGCCCACGTTCGGCCAGGACCGGCGCACATGGCTGGAGCTGGTGGATCTCTTCGCCGACCTGCGCGACGCCGGGCACGGGGTCGTCGCGGTGACGCACGACGCCGAGTTCGTCGCCGCGCTGGCCGACCGGCAGCTCGCCCTGAGCCGCGGGCCGTCGTCCGGGGCGACCCCGTGATCGGCCCGCAGCCGGTCGCCGTCGCCTCGGCGCCGCTGGCCCGGCGCAACCCGGTGGCGAAGCTCGCCGCCGCGCTGCTCTTCTCGGTCGTCCTCATCGCCACGCTCGACCCGGTCGCGCCGGCGATCGCCATCGCGGTCGAGCTGGCGGTGCTGCCGCTGTTCGGCGTCCGCTACCGGGTGCTGGCCCGGCGGGCCTGGCCGTTGCTGGTCAGCGCGGTCGGCATCGTGGTGACGCTGGTGCTCTTCGCGGCCGAGCGCTCCGGCCGGGTGCTGGTCGAGGCCGGGCCGGTCGCGGTCACCTCGGGCGTCCTGCTCACCGCGCTCGGCCTGGTGCTGCGGATGATCGCGGTGGCGTTGCCCGGCGTCATCGTGTTCGCCACCACCGACGCCACCGACCTGGCCGACGCCCTGATCCAGAACGCGAGGGCGCCGGCCCGGTTCGCCATCGGCGCGCTGGCGGCGTTCCGCCTCGTACCGCTGCTCGGGCAGGAGTGGCAGGCGATCAGCATGGCGCGGCGGGCACGCGGCGTCGACGCGGGGCGCAACCCGGTGGCGAAGCTGCGGCTCTTCGTCTCGACCGCGTTCGCCCTGCTCGTCGGGGCGATCCGGCGGGGCACCCGGCTCGCGGTCGCCATGGACGCCCGGGGCTTCGACGCCGGTGTCCCGCGTACGACCGCCCGGCGGCAGCGCTTCACGGCCGCCGACGCGCTGCTGGTGGCCGGCGCGGTGGCGCTGGGGGGCGCCGCCCTGACCGCGAGCATCCTGCTGGGCACGTTCCGCCCGCTCATCGGCTGACCCGCCGGTCACCGCCGCAGCTGGGCCACCCCGCTGCGGTACGCCAGCACCACCGCCTGCACCCGGTCCCGCACCCCGAGCTTGGCGAAGATGCGGTTCACGTGCGTCTTCACGGTCGCCTCGCCGACGAAGAGCTGCTCGGCGATCTCCCGGTTCGACAGGCCGAGCGCCATCATCCGCAGCACCTCGGTCTCCCGCGCGGTCAGCTCCGCGAGGCCCGGGTGCGCCACCACCGACGCCGTGGCCGTGTAGTGGTCGATGAGGCGCCGGGTGATCGACGGGGACAGCAGGGCGTCGCCCCGGGCCGCGATCCGCACCGCCTCGGCCAGCTCGCGGGGCGGGGTGGTCTTGAGCATGAACCCGGAGGCGCCGGCCCGCAGCGCCCGGTAGACGTACTCGTCGAGGTCGAACGTCGTGAGCATGATGACGCGGGTCTCGCCGCGCGCTGCCAGGATCCGCTCGGTGGCCGCGATCCCGTCGGTCGGCGCCATGTGGATGTCCATCAGCACGACGTCGGGCGCGTACCGGGTCGCGAGCTGCACGGCCTCCTCGCCGTCGGCGGCGTCGCCGACCACCTCGAGGTCCGGCTGCGCCGTGAGGATCATGCGGAGGCCGCCGCGCACCAGCGCCTCGTCGTCGGCGATCAGCACCCGGGTCACCGCGTGACCCCCGCCGGGGCGAGCGGGCCGACCGACGCCTCGGCGTCGAACGGCAGCTCGACGCGTACCTCGAAGCCGCCCTGCGGGCGCGGGCCGGCGGTCACCGTGCCGCCGAACAGCTCGACCCGCTCGCGGATGCCGGTGAGGCCGTGCCCCGTGCCGGCGCTGCGGCGGGCCGCGCCGGTCCCGTCGTCGGTGACGCGCAGCCGGAGCGCGTCGGCCGCCACCTCGATCGAGACGCGGACGGCCGCGCCCGGCGCGTGGCGGGCGGCGTTGGTGAGCGCCTCCTGGAGGATCCGGTACCCGCTCACGTCCGCGGCGGCCGGGATCGCGTCGAGGTCACCCGTGACGGCCACGTCGACCTGCCCGCCGGCGAGGCGCACCCCGGTGGCCAACGGTTCCAGCCGCCGCAGCGAGGGCAGCGCCTCCGGGGCCGGCTCGGCGCCGCGGAGGACGACGAGCAGTCGGCGCAGCTCGGTCACCACCTCACGGCCGACGTCCTGCACCGCGTCGAGGGACCCGCGGGCCCGGGCCGCGTCCGAGTCGAGCACCGCCTGCGCCGCGGCGGCCTGCAGCACCATCACCGAGACCCCGTGCGAGACGATGTCGTGCAGCTCCCGCGCCACCCGCAGCCGCTCGTCCGCCCGGGCGGCGGCCTCCCGCTCGGCGGCGAGCGCCACGAGCCGGGCCGCCTGCGCCCGCCGCATCCGCACGGCGTACCCCGGACCGAGCACGGCGAGCCCGACGAACAGGATGAACACCCAGTCGGAGTCGCCGGCCACGGTGTTCTCGATTCCCAGCGGGACGAAGTAGCTCGTTGCGGCGACCGGGAAGGCGGCCCGGCCGCCCAGGGCCACACAGCCGAAGGAGGCGGCGAGCAGCGCCAGCAGCGGCACGACCGGCCACTCCGGCAGGACCGGCGTGAAGCTCTGCGCCGCGAAGCAGGCGCCGGCGAGGACGGCCGCCGCCCGGGGGTACGTCGTGCAGCCGGCCACCGCGAGGCAGTAGCCGACCAGCAGCACGGTCAGGACGGCGAGCCAGCCGGCGGGAAGCGCGGCGAGGTCCGGCCCCTCCCCCTCGACGTAGCCGGCGAGCGGGACGTGGATCTCGGCCAGGCCGAACGCGAGCAACGCGGCACCGGCGAGCGAGGTGACCCCCTCGCGCCACCGGGCCCGGACGGCGAGGGTGGCTGACATGCCGGAAGGGTAGCGACGGCGGGCCCCGTTCCGCGTCCACCCACGGGTGTAGCGACCACCGCCGAGGCTCCACCCCCGGATCAACTTCCGCACCGACGACCCGGCCCGCCGCGGCTCCTAGCGTCCCTGCCACGACTTCGGAAAGGAGCCACCGATGGACGACAGCACCGGACGGGACCGGAGCCGGCGGCTCACGGCGGCCGCCCTGCTCGCCGGCGGCGTCGTGTACGGCGCCGGGAACGCCTTCTACTGGCTGATGTTCCCCGACGACGTGTCCGACACGGCGGAGAACGTGTTGGCGGCCGCCGGGCACCTGGGCGCGTGGCGGTTCGAGACCGTCCTGTTCGCCCTGGCCCATCTGCTGCTGCTACCGGCCACACTCGGGCTGGCCGCCACGCTGGGCCGGCGCAGGCCGCTGGCGGCCACCGTGGGCGGCGCCGCGGCGCTGCTCGGGCTCTACTTCTCCACCGTCCACCTGTGGCAGTACAACGCGTTCTTCGGTGCGCTCGCCGGCGCCGGCGTGGACGCCGACACCGTCCGGCCGGTCACCACCGCGATCGACGGGGACGCCTTCGTGACGACGTCGTTCGCCGTGTGGCTGCTCGGCTGGACGGTCGGGCTCCTCGTGCTCGCGTTCGGCGCGTGGCGCGCCCGGCTGGTGGCGCTCTGGGTGCCGCTCGTCCTCACCACCGGGCAGGTGCTCGACCTGGTCGGCACCGGTGTCCCGCTCAAGATGGTGGTGAGTGTGCTGGTGGTGGCCGGTTTCGTCGGTCTGGCGCTCGGCGTCGGGCGGTCCCGTGCCGTCGAGGCACCGGCCGGAGCCGCGACCCCGGCGCCCGCGACGGCCTGAGCCGTGGGAGCGGGCGGGGGCCACGGGAGCGGGCGGGCCACGGGTCCGGGGCGGGACGTGGCCCCGCCCCGGACCGGCTCGGCCCGGCCGGTGCGGGGATCCGCGGCCCGGCCGGGCGGGGTGAGCCCGTGTCAGCTCCGCCGGAAGGCGTAGAACCGCTGCTGGCCGGCGCGCTGGCTGCGCCCGCTGAGGCGGGCGTCGCGGCCGGCCGGCGGGCCGGCCTTCGGCGGCGGCGGGGTGTCCGGCCGCCCGGGCAGGGCCACCGGCGCGACGGGAGCCACGGTGAGGGCGTCGAGATCCGGCGGGGTCACGTCCACCTGGGACGACGCCGGTACGGGCTTGCGGGACTTCTTCGGACTGCGCTTGGCGGGCATACGCTGCCTCCTGACTGTCGGGGCGCCGGACGGGCGCGGCGAGCGGGCAGGCCCCGGGGTCCGACAGGAGACGCCGCGAGTGACGGCGGCGGAAGGATGCGGACGCCCGGAGCGGACGGGTCCGCGGCGCGAACGGCGGCGGACCGGGGCTCGGTGGAACGGGCGTCAGTTACGCATGCCGACACGCTAACCGGACGCCCGCCGTCGCGCAGCCGAATTACCGCACCGGTTGGCGGAACCGAGGCGGACCGGCGGAGGCGAGCACCGATCGTCACCCCCTCCGCACCGGGCGTCGACATCCCGGGCCCGCGTCCGCACCGCCCGCGCTACGGTCGCAGCACGGGCAACCGGACGGGAAGGGTGGCGTGGGCATGGCGGAGCGGGCGACGGCGCAGATCGGGGTCACCGGGCTGGCGGTGATGGGCCGCAACCTGGCCCGGAACCTGGCTCGCAACGGATTCACGGTGGCGGTGCACAACCGCTCGCCGGAGCGCACCCGCAGTCTCGTGGCGGAACACGGCGGCGAGGGCCGGTTCGTGCCCGCCGAGTCGATGGCCGACTTCGTGGCGGCGCTGGAACGCCCCCGCGCGGTGATCGTGATGGTGAAGGCCGGCGGACCCACCGACGCCGTCATCGACGAACTGGTCCCGCTGCTCGAACCGGGCGACATCGTGGTGGACTGCGGCAACGCGCACTTCGCCGACACGCGCCGCCGGGAGGAGGCGTTGCGCGACCACGGCCTCCACTTCGTCGGCACCGGGGTGTCCGGGGGCGAGGAGGGCGCGCTGCACGGGCCGAGCATCATGCCCGGCGGCTCCGACGAGTCGTACCGCAAGCTCGGGCCGATCTTCGAAAAGATCGCGGCCCAGGTGGACGGCGTCCCGTGCTGCCGGCACATCGGCCCGGACGGCGCCGGCCACTTCGTGAAGATGGTCCACAACGGCATCGAGTACGCCGACATGCAGCTCATCGCCGAGGCGTACGACCTGTTGCGGGCCGGCCTGGGCGCGGAGCCGGCCGAGATCGCGGAGATCTTCCGGGGCTGGAACGGCGGCGAGCTGGAGTCCTTCCTCATCGAGATCACCGCCGACGTGCTGGCGCACACCGACGCGGCCAGCGGCCGCCCGTTCGTCGACGTCGTGCTCGACCGGGCGGAGCAGAAGGGCACCGGCCGGTGGACCGTGCAGAGCGCCCTCGACCTGGGCATCCCCATCACCGGCATCGCCGAGGCGACGTTCGCCCGCTCGCTGTCGGGCCACGCCGACCAGCGCGAGGCGGCCCGTGCGGCGTTCCCCGACGCGGGGGCGACGTGGCGGGTGGACGACCGGGACGCGTTCGTCGAGGACGTCCGGCGGGCGCTGCTCGCCAGCAAGATCGTGGCGTACGCGCAGGGCTTCGACCACATCCGCGCCGGCAGCCGGGAGTACGACTGGAACATCGACCTCGGGGGCACGGCCACCATCTGGCGGGGCGGCTGCATCATCCGGGCCCGGTTCCTCGACCGCATCCGGCAGGCGTACGACGAGCAGCCCGACCTGTCCACGCTGCTGGTGGCTCCGTACTTCGCCGACGCGGTCGCCGCGGGTGTGCCGAGCTGGCGGCGGGTCGTGGCCGACGCGGCGCGGGCCGGCGTGCCGGCGCCCGCGTTCGCCTCCTCGCTGGCGTACTTCGACGCGCTGCGCGCGCAGCGGCTGCCCGCCGCGCTGATCCAGGGACTGCGGGACAACTTCGGCGCGCACACCTACCACCGGGTCGACCGGGAGGGCACGTTCCACACCCTCTGGGCCGGGGACCGGTCCGAAGTGGAGGCCTGAGCCGCCGGCCTCACCAGGCTCGCTGGGTCTCCTCCGGCGCGGTGGGCGCCCAGCCGGCGGCCGGCTCCCCGTGGGCCAGCTCGCCGATCTCGCCCGAGCGGATGGCGGGCGTGTGGCCCAGCTCGGCGCAGTAGCGCTCGGCCACCCCGGCGCAGACCTCGGCGACCCGCTCCCGCTGGGCGGCGTCGACCAGACCCTCGCCGGCCAAGGCGGCCGTCATCTCGTACCGGAGATCCCGCATGCCCACCCCCGCGTCGGGGCGTACCCCCGCGACACGCCCCGCGCTGTCGATCCTAGGCGTCGCAGCCCCGCCCGACCCCGCCAACGCCGGACCCCGCCCCGCCCGCCCAGCCCCGTAGATCATGCGGTTGTGGTGCCCGTTCCGTACGGACACGCCGCCTTCGCGGGGCACCACAACCGCATGATCGGCGAGACCGGAAGCGGTTACCAGAACCGGCGGCGCTTGGCCTTCCGCGGGCGTAGGAGGTCGGCGCCCTTGGTGAGCAGCCGGGTCACCCCGGAGGGACCGCGACGGGCCTCCAGCGTGTGGCTGAGCCGGCGGGCGCCGGCCGCGGCCAGCGGCACGGCCACCGCCATCAACGCCCACTGGGCGATGCGCTTCTGGATCATGTGGGTTCACCTCCGTCAGTGGCTCCTGCGCAGAGTGATACCCAGCGTGACGACCAGGTAAGCGTCGGCGGGGCGGCGACGCCGGCGGGCACGCGACCGGGCCCGGGTGGACGCGGGCCCCCGGCGCGCCCGGAGGCGCGACTCAGGTCGAGGGCGCGACCGGGTTGGGCAGCGCGCCGCCGAAGCGACGGTCACGCTGCGCGTAGAGCTCGCAGGCGTACCAGAGGTGCCGGCGGTCGAAGTCCGGCCAGAGCGTGTCGAGGAAGACCAGCTCGGCGTACGCGCTCTGCCAGAGCAGGAAGTTGGAGGTCCGCTGCTCCCCGGACGGGCGCAGGAAGAGGTCCACCTCCGGGACCTCGGGGTGGTACAGGTACCTCGCCACGGTCTTCTCGTTGACCTTGCCCGGGTCGAGCCGGCCGGCCGCCACGTCCCGGGCGATGGCCGCCGCGGCGTCGGCGATCTCCGCCTGCCCGCCGTAGTTCACGCAGAACTGCAGCGTGAGCGTCGAGTTGCCCCGCGACATCTCCTCGGCGGTCTGCAACTCGGAGATGACGCTCTTCCACAGCCGCCCCGCCCGCCCCGACCACACCACCCGGACGCCCAGGTCGACGAGCTGGTCGCGACGGCGGCGGATCACGTCCCGGTTGAAGCCCATGAGGAAGCGGACCTCGTCCGGCGAGCGCCGCCAGTTCTCGGTGGAGAAGGCGTACGCCGACAGGTACGGGATGCCCAGCTCGATGGCGCCCTCGATGGTGTCGAAGAGCGAGAACTCCCCCGCCTCGTGGCCCTTGGTGCGCGGCAGCCCGCGCTCCTTGGCCCAGCGGCCGTTGCCGTCCATCACCACGGCGACGTGCCGGGGCACCGCCTCGGGAGGCAGCGCCGGCGGCCGGGCACCCGACGGGTGCGGTGTCGGCGGCACCGGCTGACGCCGGTCGGCCCTCGCGGATCGGATCACTCGCTACTCCCTGACTCCCTGCTCGCGCCACCGGCACTGGACGCCGGGGCGCCCCGGTCGACCAGCGGCAGCGAGCGTAGCGCGCGCTCCAGGTGCCACTGCAGGTGCGCCGCGACCAGGCCACTGCACTCCCGGCGTACGGCCGCCTCCGCGGCGTCGGCGGTCCGCCAGTCGCCGCTGCTCAGCGCGGACATGAGGTCGACGGTGGCCGGGGCCGGGTGGGCAGCGCCGGGCGGGCGGCAGTCCGGGCAGACCACGCCGCCGGCCGGGACGGAGAAGGCGCGGTGCCGCCCCGGCGTGCCGCAGACCGCGCAGGCGACCAGCGCCGGGGCCCAGCCCGCGAGGGCCATCCCCCGCAGCAGGTACGCGTCGAGCACCAGGGTCGTGGCGTGGCCGCCTTCCGCGAGCGCCCGCAGCGCGCCGAGCGTGAGCTGGAACAGCCGCAGCGAGGGCTCCCGCTCGACCGGGGTGAGCCGTTCGGCGGTCTCCGCGATGGCGCTGGCGGCCGTGTAGCGGGGGTAGTCGCCGAGGAAGCGTTTGCCGTAGAGGTCGATCCCCTCGACCTGGCTCACGGTGTGCAGGGAGCTGCCCTGGTTGCCCTTCGGGTCGCCGGCGAGCTGGAGGTCGACGTGCCCGAACGGCTCCAGCCGGGCCCCGAACCTGCTGGTGGTGCGCCGCACCCCGCGGGCGACCGCCCGGATGCGCCCGTGCCGGCGGGTGAGCAGCGTGATGATCCGGTCGGACTCGCCGAGCTTCTGCACGCGCAGCACCACCGCGTCGTCGCGGTAGAGCTGACGGCGGTACCCGGCCATACGGGCATTCTCCCTCGGGGTCCGAAATCAGGGTCGGCTCGGGGTGCGGGGCCGGACGAACCCGGATGCGTCCCCGGCGGGGCCGGCCGTAGCGTGCTCGCCATGACCCTGCAAGCCACCACCGACGGCGTCCACCGCGGCCCCGGGAACCGGCGCCGTGCCGCCGCCCCGGTCGCGCTCGGCGCGGCCGCCGCGCTCATCCTGCTCTCCGGGTGCGACAACCTGTCGTACCGGCGGCTGGACTTCGACAACACCGAGACCGCCCGGATCGACACGATCCGGGTGCTGCCCGGCGCGGGCGACGTCGTGGTGCGGGCGACGGGCCCCGAGTCGGAGGTGCGGATCAAGCGGGTGGTGCGCTACCAGGGCGCCGAGCCGGACGCGAAGTACGAGGTCAAGGGCAGCGAACTGGTCCTGGACACCGAGTGCGGCATGCGGTGCACCGTCTCGTACGAGGTGACCGCTCCCGCGGGCGTGGCCGTGAAGGGCGAGACCAGCTCGGGCGACGTCGAGCTGACCCACGTCGGCGCCGTGGAGCTCCAGGTGCGGTCGGGGGACGTCCGGCTGAGCGGCGCCACCGGCCCGGTACGGGTCGAGGCGAGTTCCGGCAACATCGACGTGTCCGAGGCCACCGGCGCGGTGACGCTGCGCGCCTCCTCCGGTGACATCTCCGCCCGCCGGGTCGAGGGCGCGCTGGACGCCGAGGCCCGGTCCGGCAACGTCGTCATCGAGATGGAGAAACCGGCCTCCGTCCGGGCCCACGCCACCAGTGGCGACGTCGACGTCGTCGTACCGGCCGGCCCCTACCGGGTGCGTGCCCACGCCAACTCGGGCGACGAGCACGTGACGGTCACCAACGACCCGGCCGCCACGCTGATGCTGGACGTGAGCACCACCAGCGGCGACATCAACGTCGGCCAGCGGTGACCTCGGCCGTGACCGTCTCCGGCGTGGTCCGCTGCGCCGGAACCCGGTCCGCGTCCGGCCGTGCGGCGGCCGTCGCCGGCGGAGCGGACGTCGCCGGCGGAGCGGACGTCGCCGGCGGAGCGGACGTCGCCGGGCGTCGGCCGCCGGGGAGCAGTTCCGGTCGCCGCCGGGCGGCCAGGTCCTCCACCCACCCGACGGCCAGGGTCACGAGACCGACCAGGGCGAAGACCAGCACCACCCGGATCGCCAGGCCGCGCGGGTCCTCGTGGGACCAGCCCACCCCGTCGAACAGCGGGGTGAGCACCACCACGAACGGCATGTGCCAGAGGTAGATGGTCAGCGCGCGCCGGTTCAGCACGGTCACGGCCCGCCCGAACGGGGCGAACCGGTCGACCCACGCCGCACCGGAGGGCCCCCGTCCGAGCACGACCAGGATGAACGCCGCCGACCAGAGGGCGTTGCCGAGGTGGTTGTCGTTCAGGTCGAAGCCGCGGGGACCGGGGTGGGTGAGGATCCAGGCCCCGCCGGCCGCGGCGAGGGCCAGCGCCACGGGCACGAGCACCCGGTTGGCGAGCCGGCGCAGCATCCCCGCCTGGTGGGCGAAGCCCAGCATCCAGGCGCCGAAGTAGAGGCCGAACTCGCGGTACGGGCCGGGCGCCGTCGGCCACAGCCCCGACTCGATGACCACCAGCAGGACGTACGGCGCCAGCAGGGTGGGCAGCGGCGCCCGGCGGAAGAACCAGAGCGCGATCGGCGAGGCGAACACGAACCAGAGGTAGTCGCGCAGGTACCAGATGGGGCTGAGCGCCAACGCGCCCCAGTCGTTGGCCGGCGGGTCGGAGACCGGGAACAGCCACAGCAGGACGCGCGGCGTCAACGGCAGCCCGCTGAGCAGCATCGCCGGCACGACGACGGCGGCCAGCACCCACAGCGAGGGCAGCAGGCGACGCAGCCGGCGCAGGACGGCCGCCGACCCGGACCGGGCCAGCGAGGTGGCCATCAGCGACCCGGCCAGCGCGAACATGACCGACATCGCCGGAAACACCAGGGTCAGCGAGGCGAGGCCGGTCACGTGGTAGACGACGACGCGGACGATGGCCAGGAAGCGGAGCAGGTCCAGGTATCTGTTTCGCATCAGCCTGCATCTGGTCGGGGGCGCGACGGATCTCTCCTACCCTCCGCCCCGCGGCCGGCAAACGGCCAGACTCCCCATCCAGAGGTGAAAAGGCCCATAGCAGGGACCGATCCGGATCACCGTGGCCGCCGTCCGGGTCGCGTCCGCCGACCCGATGACCGATGCCGATCAGCTGTTCGGACGGGCCGCCCGGCCGATCGTCGAGCGAACCTGTCGCGCCGGCGTCAGAAGCCGAGCTTGCGCAGCTGCTTCGGGTCGCGCTGCCAGTCCTTGGCCACACGGACGTGCAGGTCGAGGTAGACCCGCGTGCCGAGCAGCTCCTCGATCTGGCGGCGGGCCGTGGTGCCCACCTCCTTGAGCCTGCTGCCCCGGTGGCCGATCACGATCGCCTTCTGGCTGGGCCGCTCGACGTAGACGTCGGCGTAGATCCGCATGAGCTGGCCCTCGGGGATCATCTCCTCCACCACCACGGCGATGGAGTGCGGCAGCTCGTCGCGGACCCCCTCCAGCGCCGCCTCCCGGATCAGCTCGGCGACCAGCACCTGCTCGGGGTCGTCGGTGAGCATGTCGTCCGGGTAGAGCTGCGGGGAGGCCGGCAGGTAGCCGGTCATCACGTCCACCAGGGTGTCGATCTGGTGCCCGGAGACGGCGCTCACCGGCACCACGTCGGCGAACTCGCCCAGCTGGCTCACCGCGAGCAGTTGCTCGGCGAGCCGCTGCCGGTCCACGAGGTCGGTCTTCGTGACGACGGCCAGCACGGTGGCCTTCAGCTCGGCCAGCTCGCCGCTGATGAACCGGTCACCCCGCCCGACCGGCTCGTCGGCGGGGATGCACAGCCCGATGACGTCGACCTCGCTCCAGGTCTGCCGGACGAGGTCGTTGAGACGCTCGCCGAGCAGCGTCCGGGGGCGGTGCAGGCCGGGGGTGTCGACGAGGACGAGCTGCGAGTCCGGCCGGTGCAGGACGGCCCGGATGACGTGGCGGGTCGTCTGCGGCTTGTTCGAGGTGATCGCGATCTTCTGGCCGACGATGGCGTTCGTCAGCGTGGACTTGCCGGCGTTGGGCCGGCCCACGAAGCAGGCGAAACCGGCCCGGTAGGGGCGCTCCTGCGGGCTGCCGGTCACTCGACCACCGTGCCGAGGACGGCCCCGTCGGGCGCGGCCACGTGGATCGGCGCGTCGGTGGCGAGGTCACGGACGGCGGCGTGGCCGGCGCCGTCGAGCGTCGACGCCTCGGTGACGACCGCGGCGGCCTCCAGCCGGGTCGCGCCGGCGGCGACCGCCGAGGCCACCGCCAACTGGAGCGCGGTGAGGGTCAGCGAGGGCAGCGCCACGCTGGCCGCCGCGTACGTCCGGCCGTCCTGGTCGCGGACCGCCGCGCCCTCCACGGCTCCCACCCGGCCCCGGGCGCCGCGGGCCAGGACGACCAGCTTGGCGTCCTCGGCGCTCAGCTCGACCGGTGCGGCCGGGGTGGGCCGGG
The DNA here is from genome assembly GCF_036184225.1 of Micromonospora globbae. NCBI lineage: Bacteria > Bacillati > Actinomycetota > Actinomycetes > Micromonosporales > Micromonosporaceae > Micromonospora > Micromonospora globbae. Next base: position 80,980 of record NZ_CP108084.1, on the reverse strand, counting down.
CGGCGGGTGCGGCGGGCGACTCAGGCATCGGCGGGTTGCCTCTCCTCGATCTGGTTCTCGGTGCCCCGGGACTCGGTGCGCCCCGGGCTCTGCTGCTCGTCGGCCGGCTCGACGCGGCTCACGAGCACGGTGTCGATGCGGTTGCGCCGGCCCGTGGTGCCCTCGGCGAGCAGCCGCAGACCGGCCACCTCGACCCGGGCCCCGGGAATCGGCACCCGACCCAGGGACTGGGCCAGCAGGCCGCCGACCGTCTCCACCTCGTCGGTGGGCAGCTCGGTGTCGAACAGCTCGCCCAGGTCCTCCACGGGAAGCCGGGCGGTGACCCGCACCGACCCGTCCTCCAGCCGCTCGACCGGCGGGCGCTCGACATCGTACTCGTCGGTGATCTCGCCGACGATCTCCTCGAGGATGTCCTCGATGGTGACGAGGCCGCCGGTGCCGCCGTACTCGTCGACGACAATGACCAGGTGGTTGCGGGCGGCCTGCATCTCCGAGAGGAGGTCGTCGACGGGCTTGGACTCCGGCACGAAGGTGGCCGGGCGCATCAGCTCGGAGACCGGCAGCTGCTCGGCGGCCGGGTCGCCGCCGCGCACCCGCCGGATCAGGTCCTTGAGGTAGAGCACGCCCAGCACGTCGTCCACGCTCTCGCCGATCACCGGGATGCGGGAGAACCCGGAGCGCAGGAACAGCGCCAGGGCCTGGGAGAGCGTCTTGCCCTCCTCGATCCACACCATCTCGGTACGCGGCACCATCACCTCCCGGGCGATGGTGTCGCCAAGGGCGAAGACGGAGTGGATCATCTGCCGCTCGCCGTGCTCCACCACGCCGCGCTGCTCGGCGAGGTCGACCAGCTCGCGCAGCTCGACCTGGGTGCCGAACGGGCCCTCGGGGAAACCACGCCCCGGCGTCACCGCGTTGCCGATGAGGATCAGCAGCGAGGCGAGCGGGTTCAGGGCGCGCCCGAGCCAGCGGACCAGCGGCGCCACGGCCCGGCCCACGGGATAGGCGTGCTGCCGGCCGAGGGTACGCGGGGCGACCCCGACGACCACGAAACTGACCACGGTCATCGCGCCCGCGGTGACGAGCGCCGCCCGCCACCCCGCGCCGAACGTGTCGACGGCGACCAGCGCCACGAGGGTGGTGGCCGTCAGCTCGGCGAGCAGCCGCAGCAGCAGGAGCAGGTTGAGGTGCCGGACCACGTCGCCCGCGACGACCTGCAACGCCCGGGCGCCGCGCGCGCCGTCGCGGGCCAGTTCGGCGGCCCGGGCCGGCGAGACCGTGGCGAGCGCCGCCTCGGTCATCGCGATCAGCCCGGCGAGCACCACCAGACCGGCGGCGAAGACGATGAGTTGCAGGTCCGGGAGGCCGGCGGTGGCGCCGGCTGCGGACGCCTGGACGGACATCACTGTGACCGGCTCGACCGCCAGCTGGACAGCAGTCGGGCCTGGAGCGCGAACATCTCCCGCTCCTCCTCAGGCTCGGCGTGGTCGTACCCGAGCAGGTGCAGCACCCCGTGCACGGTCAGCAGGTGCAGCTCGTCCGCGGCCGAGTGGCCCGCGGTCGCCGCCTGCTTGGCCGCCACCTCGGGGCAGAGCACGATGTCACCGAGGAGGGCCGGCTCGCCGGAGGCCGGGGCGCTCTCCCCGGGCCCGTGGTCGACGCTGCCCTCGTCCATGGGGAACGCGAGCACGTCGGTCGGCCCGTCGCCCCCCATCCAGCGGTGGTTCAGCTCGGTCATGTAGTCGACGTCGACCAGCAGCACGGAGAGCTCGGCGAGGGGGTTGACCCCCATCTCGTCGAGGGCGTGGCGGGCGACGGCGAGCACGGCGTCGGTGTCGACCTCGACACCGGACTCGTTGGCGATCTCGATGGACAACTGGATTCCCCTGATCTAGCGGCGCCGGCCGGACCGGCCGCCCTCGGCGGCGCGCCCCGGCACGGCGTGCACGCTCTTCGCCTGCTGGTTCTCCCGCTCGGCGTCCCAGCGGGCGTACGCGTCGACGATCTCGCCGACGAGCCGGTGCCGTACGACGTCGGAGCTGGACATCTGGGCGAAGTGGACGTCGTCCACGTTCGCCAGGATGTCCCGGACCACGCGCAGGCCACTGGTCGTGCCGCCGGGCAGGTCGACCTGGGTCACGTCACCGGTCACGACGATCTTGGAACCGAAGCCGAGCCGGGTGAGGAACATCTTCATCTGCTCGGGCGTCGTGTTCTGCGCCTCGTCGAGGATGATGAACGCGTCGTTCAGCGTCCGACCCCGCATGTACGCCAGCGGCGCGACCTCGATCGTGCCGGCCGCCATGAGCTTCGGGATCGAGTCGGGGTCGAGCATGTCGTGCAGCGCGTCGTAGAGCGGCCGCAGGTACGGGTCGATCTTCTCGTTGAGCGTGCCGGGCAGGAACCCGAGCCGCTCCCCCGCCTCGACGGCCGGGCGCGTGAGGATGATCCGGTTGACCTGCTTGGCCTGGAGCGCCTGCACGGCCTTCGCCATGGCGAGGTAGGTCTTGCCGGTACCGGCCGGGCCGATGCCGAAGACGATGGTGTGCGAGTCGATGGCGTCGACGTAGCGCTTCTGCCCGAGGGTCTTGGGACGGATGGTGCGTCCGCGCCGGGAGAGGATGTTGAGCGTCAGGACGTCGGCGGGCCGCTCGGTGCTGCCCTGCTCGAGCATGCCGACGGTACGCCGGACGGCGTCAGTGGTCAGCGTTTCGCCTTTCTCGATGAGTTCGAGCAGCTCGGTGAAGAGGCGCTCGGCGAGGGCGTTGTCCGCGGGCGCACCGGAGATGGTGATCTCGTTACCCCGGACGTGCACGTCACTGTTGACCGAGCGTTCGACGAGTCGCAGGATCTCGTCACCCGCACCGAGCAGATTGACCATGATCTTCGGATCGGGGACCGTGATCCTGGTCTGCACCTGGGGCGGGCCGGGAGGTGGGGTGCCGGTCATAGATCGGGCCGAGAGGCCCTGTGCCACCTGCTCTCGATCTCGGCGCCGGCCCTGCTGGCGCGGCGTACGGACGTTCCATCCATCGTATCGGTTCAACAGCCGCGGCACCGTGCGCATTTCGCCCCCGTCGACCCGCCCGCAGCTCCGGGGCGAAATGCGACAAAGACGACGTCCGGCGGGCCGGATCACGGGCCGGCCCGCCGGGCTGGCGTCACTCTCCGGCGCGGAAGTCGTACCGCTCGAAGGTCTCCTGGTTGCGGGTGAACCGGTACGTCGCCCAGTGCATCCGCACCACCGCGCCGTGCTCGTCGCGGGTCAGCCGCAGCAGCTCGCCGACCTCCCGGCCGGAGACCGTGCGGAACACGTCCGGCTGGTCGGGCACCGGCGCGAAGACCGCCGGCGGCCGGCCCGGCGGGTCGCCGGCACCGCGTGCCCGCAACGACCCGTCGTGCCAGGTGAAGACGTACTCGTACCCCTCGCCCCACCAGCGGCCCAGGACGCCCCGCAGTCCGGCGGGCGCCGGCGGGCCCGGCCGCCACGGCTCGATGTCGGCCGGGTCGTGCTCCACGGCCGCGGCGAGCAGCCGGTGGGGCAGGTCCAGCGCCTCCGCGGCGGTGCCGGAGGAGACGAGCACGGCGGCGCCCATCGCCCCGGGCGTGCCCTCCCCGCCGCGCCGGCCGTAGACGCCGGCCAGGAAGCCCGGCATCGCGCCGTCGTGCCCCACGTGCACCACGCGCTCGCCCTGCGGCACGAGGATCAGCCCGAGCCCGAAGCCGCCGGTCCAGAGGGTCTCGTCGGTCACCGTGACCGGCCAGCGCATCTCGTCGAGGGTCGCGGCGGCGAGCACCGCGCCGGCCGGGTCCACGGCCGCCGGGTCGGCCAGGAACGCGGCCCAGCGGGCCATGTCCCCGGCCGTGCTCCAGAGCTGGGCGGCGGGCCCCACGGCGGCGAAGTCGGTGGGCGGCTCCGGGTGCGCCTCGTCGGAGTACGCGTCCACGAGGAACCCGGTGGCGGCGGTCGGCCCGGGGGTGACCGTCGTGGCGGTCAGCCCCAGCGGTGCCAGCACCCGGTCGTCGAGCACCTCGGCCCAGGTGCCGCCACGCAGCCGCCCGACCAGTTGCCCGAGCAGCGCCATGCCGAGGTTCGAGTAGTGGAAGCGGCGGGCCGGTGGCAGCACCCGCTCGGCCCGGGCCAGGTCGGCCAGGAGCTGGTCGGCGTCCGGGGGGCTCAGCGTGTCCCACACGTCGCCGTACGGCTCCCGTTGCAGACCAGCCGTGTGCGACAGCAGCCGCCGCACGGTCAGCTCGCCGTGCGCCGGCAGCTCCAGGTGCCGGCCCACCGGGTCGTCCAGGTCGAGCAGACCGTCGTCGCGGCACTGCATCGTGAGCACGGCCGTGAAGGTCTTGGTGACCGAGCCGATCCGGAACTGGGTTCCGGGATCGAGCGGCCGGTCGGTGCCGGTGTCGCCGACCGTGCAGGTCCACAGCGGGCGGTCGGCCCGGTGCAGCGCCGCCGACACCGCGGGGATCCGGGCGTCCGCCTGGACCCGGCGCACCATCCGGTCCAGCCGGTCCGTCGGGACGCTCACGCGAGGTTCCGGGCCAGCATCGGGCCCAACGGCGCGCCGCCGAGCAGGTGCGCGTGCACGTGGAACACCTCCTGGCCGGCGTACGCCCCGGTGTTGAACATCAGCCGGAAGCCGTCGCCGAGCAGACCCTCGTCCTCGGCCACGGCGGTGGCCGTGGCGAGCACCTCGCCGGCCAGCGCCGGGTCGCCCTGCGCGAGCGTGGCGACGTCGGCGTAGTGCTCCTTCGGGATCACCAGCACGTGCACGGGCGCCTGCGGGCTGATGTCGCGGAAGGCGAGGGTGGTGGGCGTTTCCCGGACGACGGTCGCGGGGATCTCCCCGGCGACGATGCGGCAGAACAGGCAGTCGGATCCCATCCGCGCAGTGTAAGGGCCTCCCCGCCGGCGCTCCCGGGACGGGAAGGGCCCCTCGTCGACGGCGCCGACCCCGTCCGGCAGGATGGCGCGCGTGACTTCACGGGCGGTACTGGTGACGGGAGGCTCGCGCGGCATCGGGCGGGCCGTGGTGAGGGCGTTCGCCGCCGGCGGCGACCGGGTGGCGATCCACCACCGGGACTCGGCGAAGCTCGCCGAGGAGCTGCGGGCGGAGCTGCCCGGCGAGGGCCACGTGGTGGTCCGCGCCGACCTCGCCGACCCGGACGCCGTCAAGGCGATGGTCGACGAGGCCGCCGGGCTGCTCGGCGGGCTGGACGTGCTCGTGAACAACGCGGGCGTGTTCGGGCCCGCCGACCCGCCGCACCCGGTCTTCGGCAGCAGCTACGAGCAGTGGCGGCAGCGCTGGCGCGAGGTGCTCGACACGAACCTGCTCGGCGCGGCCAACGCCGCCTGGTGCGCCGCGCAGCACATGCGCGACCGGGGTGGCCGGATCGTCAACGTCTCGTCCCGGGGCGCGTTCCGCGGTGAGCCGGCCAACCCCGCGTACGGGGCGAGCAAGGCGGGGATGAACGCCATGGCCCAGTCGTTGGCGGTGGCGCTGGCCCCGTACGGCATCGCGGTGGCCACCGTCGCGCCCGGCTTCGTCGAGACCGACATGACCAACGAGCACCTGAAGGCCGAGCGGGGCGCGGCCGTCCGGGCGCAGAGCCCGTTCAACCGGGTGGCCCGCCCGGAGGAGATCGCCGCGGCGGTCCACTGGCTCGCCTCCCCCGAGGCGGAGTGGGCCTCCGGCACCATCGTCGACCTCAACGGCGCGTCCTACCTGCGCACCTGACCCGCACCCGGCCCGGGCGGACGGGTCACCAGCGGGAGAGGCGGGTGGCCAGCACGCTCAGGGCGGCGACGCCGGCCGTCGAGGTGCGCAGGACCGACGGGCCGAGGCGTACGGGGCGGGCGCCGGCCGCCGCGAACGCCTCCAGCTCGGCCGGGGCGATGCCGCCCTCCGGGCCGACCACCAGCACGATCTCGCCGGTGTCGGGCAGCGGCGCGGTGGTCAGCCGGTCGTCGGCCTCCTCGTGCAGCACGAACGCGCCCGCGGCCCCGCCGATGCGCCGGGCCACCCGGTCGGTCGACTCGTCGGGCGACCCGGCCACCACGGGCAGCCACGGCCGCCGGGCCTGCTTGGCCGCCTCCCGGGCGGTCGCCACCCACTTCTCCCGGGCGCGTACGCCCCGGTCGCCGCGCCACTGCGCGACCGAGCGGGACGCCGCCCACGGCACGACCTCGTCGACCCCGACCTCGGTCATCGCCTGCACGGCCAGCTCGCCCCGGTCACCCTTGGCGATGCCCTGCACCACGACGAGCCGCGGGACGGGCGCGTCCACGTACCCCCGGGAGGTCAGCTCCAGTTCCAGGCTGCCCCGGCCGACGGCGGTGACCACGGCGGTGGCCGTGCCGCCCCGGCCGTCGGCGAGCAGCAGTTCCTCGCCCACCCGCAGCCGTTGCACGGTGGCCGCGTGGTGCCCCTCGGGACCGCCGAGGGTCAGCGAGTCGGCGGTGGGCAGCGAGTCGACCAGGAAGAGCGGCGCGGACACGGTCAACAGGCTAGCCGCCGCGGCACGGGCCGGGACGGCGAGCCGGCCGCTCAGGCGTGGCCGTTGAAGGCGTCCCGCATCCGCGAGAAGAAGCCGCCCTGCTTGGTCAGCTCGGCGACCTCCTCGCCCCGGGTCTTGGCGAACTCGCGCAGCATGCGCTCCTGATCGGCGTCGAGCTTGGTGGGCGTCCGCACGTCGAGGTGGACGTAGAGGTCGCCCCGGCCGGTGCCGCGCAGGTGCGGCACGCCCCGCGCGCGCAGCCGCAGCGTGCTGCCCGGCTGGGTGCCGGGCTTGACGTCGACGGTCTCCTCGCTGTCCAGCGTCTTGATGGTCAGCCGGGTGCCCAGCGCGGCCGCCGTCATCGGCACCGTGACGCGGCAGTGCAGGTCGTCGCCCTTGCGGGAGTACACGTCGTGCGGGCGCTCGTGGATCTCCACGTAGAGGTCGCCGGCGGTGCCACCGCCCGGACCCACCTCGCCCTGCTGGGCCAGGCGGATCCGCATCCCGTCCTCGACGCCGGCCGGGATCTTCACGGTCAGCGAACGCCGGGTGCGTACCCGGCCGTCGCCCGCGCAGGTCGGGCAGGGGTGCGGGATGGTGGTGCCGTACCCCTGGCAGACGGTGCAGGGCCGGGCGGAGACGACCTGGCCGAGGAAGGTGCGCTGGACCGACTGCACCTCGCCGCGGCCCCCGCACGCCTCGCAGGTGGCCAGGTGGGTGCCCGCGGCGGTTCCCGCGCCGGAGCAGGTGGTGCACAGGACGGCGGTGTCGACGGTGATGGGCGCCTCGACGCCGAACGCGGTCTCGTGCAGGTCCAGTTCCAGGCGCAGGATGGCGTCGGCGCCGGGCCGGGTACGCGGCCGGGGACCGCGCGAGCCGCCGGCGGCGCCGCCGAAGAACGCGTCCATGATGTCCTGGAACCCGACGAACGGACCGGCGCCGCCGGGGCCGCCCGCGCCACCGGGACCGCCGCCGCCCGGAGCGAGCGGGTCGCCGCCGAGGTCGACGATCTGCCGCTTCCGGTCGTCCGAGAGGACCTCGTACGCGGCGTTGATGTCCTTGAACTTCTCCTGGGCCTCCGGGTCCGGATTGACGTCCGGGTGGTACTTGCGCGCCAGCTTGCGGTAGGCGCGCTTGATCTCGTCGTCGGAGGCGTCCCGGCTCACGCCGAGAATGCCGTAGTAGTCCCTGGCCACTGCGTTCCGTGTCCTCATGTTCGTCTCGCGTTGCGCCGGCCGCCGGCGGCAAGCCCGCCGGACGGTACTGCCTAGTTCTGGGCCAGCAGGTCGCCCACGTAGCGTGCCACGGCCCTCACCGTGGCGATGGTGCCGGGGTAGTCCATCCGGGTCGGCCCCAGCACACCGAGACCACCGACGATCGTCGAGCCCGGCCCGTAGCCGGTGCTCACCACGGAGGCGGCGCGCAGGTTGTCGATCTCGTTCTCGTCGCCGATACGGACGCGCATCGTGCTCGGCTCGACCTCGCCGATCAGCTTGAGCAGCACGACCTCCTCCTCGAGGGCCTCGAGGATCGGTCGCAGCGAGCCCTGGAAGTCGAGCAGCCCGCTGCGGGCCAGGTTGGCCGTGCCGGCCAGCGCGATCCGCTCCTCGTGCCGCTCGACCAGCGTCTCCAGCAGCACGCTGGAGAGCGCGGCCATGGCCGGCCGCCGGTCGGGGCTGGCCTCGTCGACCAGCGCCTGCACCAGCGGCGGCGTCTCGGACAGGCGGGTGCCGACCAGCTTCTCGTTGACCAGCCGGCGCATGTCGGTGACGTCGTCGGCGAGGATCGGCGCCGGCATCTCCACGAGCCGCTGCTCGACCCGGCCGGTGTCGGCGATCATGACGAGCATCAGCCGCGTGGTGGAGATCGGCACCAGCTCCAGGTGCCGGACCGACGAGCGGGCGAGGCTCGGGTACTGCACGACGGCCACCTGCCGGGTCAGCTGGGCCAGCAGGCGCACCGTGCGGTGCACCACGTCGTCGAGGTCGACCGCGCCGACCAGGAAGCGCTCGATGGCCCGGCGCTCGGCCGGGCTGAGCGGCTTGACCTTCGACAGGCGGTCGACGAAGAGCCGGTAGCCGCGGTCGGTGGGCACCCGTCCGGCGCTGGTGTGCGGCTGCCGGATGTAACCCTCCTCCTCGAGCACCGCCATGTCGTTGCGGACCGTCGCCGGGGAGACCCCGAGTTGGTGCCGCTCGACCAGCGCTCGGCTGCCGACCGGCTCCTGGGTCGCGACGTAGTCCTCGACGATCGCGCGGAGCACGGCGAGCTTGCGGTCGTCGAGACCCATCCTCCCCACCTCCTACGCGCATCGGCCCCCGGCGCTCGGCACCGCGGGCGGCGTTCCTGGCACTCGACTGTAGCGAGTGCCAGTCTACGTCGGCGGGGCCGCCGACGCGATGATCAACGACGCACCGTCGGTGCGCCCCCGGCCACGTCACGGCGCCCGGCGCCTCCGGTCGCACTCGGCCGAACGGCCGGTCCGACCCGGCGGTGTCGCCCTGGCGTGCCGTTGCGGACGGCCCCTACCGTGACGTCCATGACTGAACCACCTCGCCCTCCCGGCGGTGGTCACCCCGACGATCACCCGTCGGACCCGACCCAGCCGCCGGCAGCACCCGGCCCGTCCGCCGCGGACGAGCCGCCCACCGCACCACTGTCCGGCGCGCCGGGACCGGCTGGCTATCCCCCGCCCGGTGGCTATCCGCCGCCCGCCGGGGACCAGCCGCCGTCCGGCGGCTACCCGCCCCCGGGCGGCAATCCACCCCCGGGCGGCTATCCCCCACCGGGCGGGTACCCGCCGCCGGGCCCCGGCTACCCGCCGCCGGGAGCGGGCTACCCGGCCGGCGGCTACGGCCCGCCCGCCGGTTACGCCAACAACGAGGACAAGACGTGGGCCCTGGTCGCCCACTTCGGCGGTGCCGTCGGCGCCCTGATCAGCTTCGGCCCGCTCGGCTTCGTCGGCCCGCTGATCGCCTACCTGGCCCGCGGGCAGCAGTCCCCGACCGTACGGGCGCACGCGGTGGCCGCGCTGAACTTCCAGATCCTGTGGTCGGCCATCGCCTTCGTCCTGCTCTTCGTGAGCTGGTGCCTGCTGTTCCTGCCGAGCATCGCCGTCGTGGTGATCCAGATCGTGTTCGGCATCGTCGCCGGCATGCGGGCCAACGAGGGCACGACCTACCGCTACCCGATGTCGGCGAGCTTCATCAAGTGACCCCGGTCGGCCGCTCCCCCGGCCGGCCGGAGCCCGGCCGTTAGGGAAGCAGGTCCCGGACGACGGCGTCGGCCAGGAGCCGGCCGCGCAGGGTGAGCACGGCGCGGCCGGCCGCGTACTCGGCCGGGGCCAGCAGACCGTCGGCGAGCGCCCGCTCCGCGCCGGCCCGCCCGGCGGGATCCAGCGCGTCCAGCGGCAGCCCCGACACGAGACGCAGGCGCAGCATCACGTCCTCCATGTGGGCCTCGTCCGGGGTGAGCACCTCCCGGGCGAGGCCGGGCGAGCGCCCCTCCGCGAGCCGCTGGGCGTACGCCGCCGGGTGCTTGACGTTCCACCAGCGCACCCCGCCGACGTGGCTGTGCGCCCCCGGCCCGAGCCCCCACCAGTCGCCGCCGGTCCAGTAGAGCAGGTTGTGCCGGCAGCGGGCGGCCGGCGTGCGCGCCCAGTTGGAGACCTCGTACCAGGAGAAGCCGGCCCCGCCGAGCGCGGCCTCCGCGGCCAGGTAGCGGTCCGCGGCCACGTCGTCGTCGGGGTACGGCAGCTCGCCGCGGCGCATCCGGGCGGCGAGCCGCGTGCCGTCCTCGACGATCAGGGCGTACGCGCTGACGTGGTCGACCCCGGCCGCGACCACCTCGTCCAGCGAGCGGGCGAAGTCCTCGGGGCGCTCGCCGGGCGTGCCGTAGATGAGGTCGAGGTTGACGTGGTCGAAGCCGGCGTCGCGCGCCTCCCGCGCGGCGGCGGTGGCCCGCCCGGCGCTGTGCCGGCGGTCGAGGACCGCCAGTACCCCGGGCGCGGCGGACTGCATGCCCAGCGAGATCCGGGTGTAGCCGGCCGCCCGCAGCGCCTTGAGGGAGTCGGGGGTGACCGACTCCGGATTGGCCTCGGTGGTCACCTCGGCGTCGGCGGCGAGCCCCCAGGTGCGGTCGATGCCGTCGAGGATGCGGGCCAGGTCGTCGGCGGGGAGCAGCGTCGGGGTGCCCCCGCCCACGAAGACGGTCTCCACCCGCCCGGGCGGGGCGTCGCCGAGCACGCGGGCGGCGAGGCGCAGCTCGGCCAGGACGGTCTCGGCGTACTCCTCACGGGTGGCACCCCCGCCCAGCTCGGAGGCCGTGTAGGTGTTGAAGTCGCAGTAGCCGCAGCGGCTGGCGCAGAAGGGCACGTGGACGTACACGCCGAAGCCCCGCGCGCCGACCTCGCGGAGCGCCGTGGCGGGCAGCGAGCCGTCGACGGGGACGGGCTCGCCTTCTGGAAGGACGCCGGGCATGGCCACTAGTGTGCCCGGCATGACCTCTCCCGACGCGCTCGTGCGGGTCGCGACGGCCCGTGGGGTGACCACCCTCACCCTCGACAGCCCGCACAACCGCAACGCGCTCTCCACGCCGCTGATGACGCAGCTGCTCGCCGGCCTGGCCGACGCGGTCGCCGACGAGTCCGTCCGGGTCGTCGTGCTCGACCACACCGGTCCGGTCTTCTGCTCCGGCGCGGATCTCAAGGAGACGGCCGCCGCGTACGCCAGCGGGACGGTGCCGGCCGGCATGCTCGGCGACGTGCTGGCCGCCGTCTGGGAGTGCCCGAAGCCGGTGGTGGCCCGGGTGGCCGGCCCGGCACGCGCCGGCGGCCTGGGGCTGATCGCCGCGGCCGACGTGGCGGTCTGCGCCGAGGAGGCGACGTTCGCGTTCACCGAGGTCCGGATCGGCGTGGTGCCGGCGGTGATCTCGGCGACCGTGCTGCCCCGGCTGGCGCCACGCGCGGCGGCCGAGCTGTACCTGACCGGAGACACGTTCGACGGCCGCCGGGCCGCCGAGATCGGCCTCGTCACCGCGGCGGTGCCCGCCGACGGGCTGGACGCGGCGGTGCGGCGGTACTGCGATTCGCTGGTCCGGGGCGCGCCGGGGGCGCTCGCCGGCGCCAAGGAGCTGCTGCGCCGGCCCGCCCCCGGCGACCTGCGCACCGAGATCGCCGAGCTGGGCGCCCTGTCGACCCGCTACTTCCTCTCCGACGAGGGGCGCGAGGGCGTGCTGGCGTTCCGGGAGAAGCGGCCGGCCCGGTGGGTGCCCGCGGACGACTGACACGCGGGTGGTCCGGCGGGGCCGGATCACCCGTCCGGGACGTGCGGCGGCGGGTCGGGAACCCCGGGGTCGCGGCCCGGGTCACGGTCGCGCCGCCGCCGACCGCGCCGGTGATGTACGAAGCCCGGTCGGAGGCAACCCGGTCGACGGCCTCCTGGCGATCACCCTCGGTGACGCTCGTGACAGGGCCGGCCACCGGCACGTACGGTGCTCTCGCCGGGGACGGTGATCTCCTGGCCGGGCCACGAGGAGGGGCCCCGCCGTCACCGGACGCACCGGACGCCGGTGCGATCCGTGCGGGTGAGACCGCAGCCGGGGCGGGAATGCGGTACCCGGCCCGGCCGGCCCGAACCGGCCGGACGGCCCCGGGAGGGCCGACGAGGGACGTACGCTTGGCAAACTGTCGAACAGGGGGTGTGGGTGCGAACTCGGGCGGTGGTGGCCGGCGGCGTGGCTCTCGTCCTGCTCGCCGTGGTCGGCGCCCTTGTCCTCGTCCGGCGCATCGGCGGTGAGCTGCGCCTGCCGCTGACCAGCCGGACCTGCACGGTGCAGGCCGACGGCCGCGTGGTGCTCGACGCCGACCAGATGGCCAACGCGGCGACGATCGCGGCCATCGGGGCGCAGCTCGGCATGCCGGAGCGGGCCGTGGTGGTCGCGCTGGCGACCGCCTACCAGGAGTCGGGCCTGCGCAACCTCCCGGACGGTGACCGCGACTCGATCGGCCTGTTCCAGCAGCGTCCCAGCCAGGGCTGGGGCAGCCCGCAGGAGATCCGCGACCCGCGGTACGCGGCCAGGCGGTTCTACACGGCGCTCAAGAAGGTCCGGGGCTGGGAGCGGATGCGGATCACCGACGCGGCCCAGCGCGTGCAGCGCTCCGCCTTCCCCGAGGCGTACCAGAAGTGGGCCGACGAGTCGGCCGTGCTCGCGCGGGCGCTGCTGGGCGACGCGACCGGCGCCGTGGCGTGCACGCTCATGGGCACGCCGGTGATGCGGGGCGCCACGGCCGTGGCCGCCCTGACCCGGAACCTCGCCCTCGACTGGGGGTTGCCGGGCGACGACGTACCGACGGATCTGACCGGGCTCACGCTCGCGGCCGCCGACCAGCGGGACGGCTGGCGGTACGCCCACTGGCTCGTCTCGCACGCCAGGGACCACGGGGTGAAGCGGGTGCGCTTCGGCGACCTCGAGTGGACCGCACGCAAGGGCTCCTGGACCGCGGTGGGCGGGGAGTCGGAGGCGCGCGTGGTCGCCGAGGTCTACGCCGACAGTTGATCGGCCCGGATTTCCCTACCCTCAGTCATCGCACAATCCGTCAATTCGGGCGTGCTGGCCTATAACGCGCCTTGCCCATGACGATGCGTGTCCGTACGGTTTCCGAAGGTCCCGAACCGGCGGAAGGCCGCCTCCTCGCCCTCCCGGGCCCACGGCTGGGCGCGTTACGATCGGCGGCCTGTGCCAGAAGTGGGTTCACCTCATGGGGAGGGGTACGACGTGGCGTTCGACTACGGCGGCCGGACCGGTTACGAACCGATCAGCGACACTGACCGCAAGGAGTTCCACGAGCAGGGCTTTCTCCTGCTGCGCAATGTCCTGACGGAGGACCACCGGGCGGCGCTGGAGGCGGCGGTCGACCGCGTCTACGCCGAGGAGAAGGCCAAGGGCAACACGACGAAGGACGGCACCCTGCACCTGCTGGGCTTCGTCGAGCGGGACGAGCTCTTCGGCGAGCTGCTCACCCACCCGATCACCTTCCCGTACATGTGGGGCCTGGCCGGGTGGAACATCTACACCCACCACAACCACCTCGACGTGACGCCGCCGGCGCTGGAGCCGGAGAAGCCGTACTGGGGTTGGCACCAGGACGGGTACCGGCAGAACTCCGACCCGGAGACCATGGACCCGAGCGTCCCGCGGCCGATGTTCTCGCTGAAGGTCGCCTACGTGCTCTCCGACCTGTCGGAGACCGGGCGCGGCGCCACCAAGGTCATCCCGGGCAGCCACCTGTGGAACTCGCTGCCCCGCCCGGACGACCTGACCGTGCACAACCCGGACCCGGAGGGCACGGTGGAGATCACCGCGAACCCGGGTGACGCGTTCATCTTCGACCGTCGCCAGTGGCACTCCCGGTCGACGAACCTGTCGAACATCACCCGCAAGATGCTCTTCATCGGCTACACCTACCGGTGGATCCGGCCGCTGGACGAGCTGCACATCGACAAGGACGGCGAGTGGTGGGCCAACCGCACGCCGGTGCAGCGCCAGCTCTGCGGTGAGGGCACGCACACCGCGAACTACTGGGGCATCAACTGGGACGGCTACATCGACGACGAGATCCCGCTGCGCAAGGAGCTCAAGGAGCGCGGCCTTCTCGACCGCAACATCCCCTGGCTCCGCTGATCGCGTAGCTTGAGGGCCCCCTGTCGACGCCCACGGCGCGACAGGGGGCCCTTCGCGTGCGCCGGTCCCAGATCCGGCGCTCGGCACCGGAACCGGCGCTGGGCGTCAGACCGGGCTCACGAGGCGGCCGTCAGACCCGGCTCCCGAGGCGGCGGCGCGCCTTCTCCCGTAGCGACTCCGGCAGGTCGGCGGCGTCCAGCAACCGGGGCAGCAGCTCCGGTTCCAGGTTCAGCGCCCGGAACACCTCGCCGATCGTCACCCCGTGCGCGGGCCGCTCGACCACCCGCACCGGATCGCCGGCGGCCGCCTCCCCCTCCCGCAGCACCCGCAGGTACGCCCCGGGCATCGCCCGCGCCGTGAACCGCTTGATCAGGTCGGGCACGCCCCAGAAGCCGGCGAACGTGGTGCACGGCGTACGGGGCTTGGTCACCTGGAGCAGGGCGGACCCGACCAGCCACTGCTCGCCGATCACCGCACCGGTCACGTCCACCGCGTACGTCGTGAGGTTCTCGCCGAGGTTGCCGGGCCGCACGGGCCGGCCCAGCTCGGCCGCCCACCAGCCGGCGTCCTCCTCGGCGTACGCGTAGACCGCCTGGTCGGGGCCGCCGTGGTGGGCGCGCTCGCCGATGAAGTCGCCGGTCACGCCGTCGGCGCGGAAGAGCACCGGGCCCTCGGCGGGCCGCTTGTCGATGCCGCTGCGACCGCTCGCGTCGCCGGCCCAGTCCGCCTCGGTGACCACACCGAGGTTCACCGCCACCACCCTGCCCGTCATGGCGGCCAGCCTAGCCCTCGGCGCGGGTCGGTGCGGCGGCGAGCGGGGCGATCTCGACGGCGGGGTCCGCCGCCGTCGACCTTGACGACCCCCGCCGTCGGCCCTTGACGGCCCCCGCCGTCAGCCCTTGACGACCCGCGGTGTCGGCCCTTGACGACCCCCGCTGTCAGCCCTTGACGGCCCCCGCCACCAGCCCGGAGACCATCCGCCGCTGCACGAGCAGGAAGAAGACGATCACCGGGAGGGTGAACAGGGTGGACGCCGCCATCACCGGGCCCCAGGCCGTGTCGTCGCGCCCGAAGAAGAACGTCATGGCGACGGGCAGGGTGTAGCGGTCCTGGTCGTTGATGAACGTGAGCGCGAAGATCAGCTCGTTCCAGGCGGTGATGAAGGAGAAGATGCTGGTCGCCACGAGCCCGGGGGCGACCAGCGGGAAGAGGACCCGCCGGAAGATCTGCGCCCGGCTCGCGCCGTCGATGGCCGCCGCCTCCTCCAGTTCCTTGGGCACCGCCGCGACGAAGCCGCGCAGCATCCACACCGCGAACGGCAGCGAGAAACCGAGGTACGTGAGGATCAGGCTGGGCAGGGTGTTGTAGAGCCCGAGCCGCTGGATCATCAGGAAGAGCGGGATGACGAGCGCCTCCAGCGGGATCATCTGCACGACGAGCAGCATGATCAGGAAGCTGGTGCGCAGCCGGAACCGGAACCGGGCCACGGCGGTGGCCGCCAGCAGCGCGACCAGCCCGCTGAGGACCACGGTCGTGACGGCGACGAGCGCGCTGTTGAGGAAGAAGTCGGCGAAGGTCACCCCGGGGATCAGGTTCCCGGTGAGGATCTCCCGGTAGTGGTCGAGCGTGGGGTGGGCCGGCACCGGCTGGGGCGTGCTGGCGAAGATGTCCCGGCTGGGCTTCAGGGATGTGGCGATCATCCAGTAGACGGGGAAGGCCGCGAAGAGCGCCACGAGCAGCCCGGCGCCGTTGAGGGCTACCTTCTTCACGACTCGTCCTCCTGCTTGAGCACCATCCGCACGTAGACGCCGGTCACCACGAGCAGGATCAGCGTGAGGATCACCGCGATGGCCGCGCCGAGGCCGTACTTCGGCGGGGGCGAGAAGGCCTCCGCGTACGAGTAGATCGAGAGCATGAACGTCGGCCGGTCCTGGGTGCCGCCGGCCAGGACGAACTGCTGCGTGAACACCTTGAAGTCCCAGATCGTGGAGAGGACGATCAGGATCCCGAAGACGGGGCGCAGCAGGGGGAAGGTGATCCGCCAGAAGACCCGCCACGGGCCCGCGCCGTCGACCCGGGCGGCCTCGTGCAGTTCACTCGGGACGCTCTTCAACCCGGCGAGCACGCTGACCGCGATGAACGGGAACGAGTGCCAGACCACCACCAGCGTCAGGATCGAGAAGAACAGCAGCGGGGAGTTGAACCAGCCGTACCCGGTCCAGTCGCTGCGCCCGAAGAGCGTCTCGGACACGCCGTCGGGCAGGGCGTTGAACAGCCAGGTGACCAGCCCGCTGGTGTCGTCGAAGATCCACTTCCAGACGATCGTGCCGGTCAGCGCCGGGGTGGCCCAGGCGAGCATGACGCAACTGGCCACGAACGTGGCCATCTTGCGGCCGAGGCGGTTGAGCAGCAGGCCGACGAGGGTGCCGAGGATCATGGTGAGCACCACGTTGGCGACCGCGAAGAGCACGGTGTTGCGCAGCACCGTGAGGAAGAACGGGTCACCCAGGATCTGGGTGTAGTTCCCGAGCCCGACCCACGGCCACTCCCGGTCGCCGCGCAGCTGCCGGACGTTGTTGAGCTGGTGGAACGACATGACCACCACCTGGCCGAGCGGCCAGAGCAGCAGGACGCCGATGACGACCAGGCACGGCAGGAGCAGCAGGTAGGGCAGGCGGTCGACCGGGCGACGCCGCCGCACGGGGATCTCCCGCGCGGCGGGCGTCTCCGGCGCCTCGGTCAGCGTGGTCACTTGGCGTTGAGGATGCTTTCCATCTCGGCGGCCGCGTCGGCGGTAGCCTTCTCGACCGTCTTCTGACCCTTCATGACCGAGCTGTTCATCGCCTGCGTCACCGTCTTGGTACGGCTGACCTCCACCCACTTCGGGGTGAGCGGCGTGACCTTCGTGTTTTGCATCGCGGTCGCGAACGCCGACATGATCTTGTCATCGGTGTACTTGGAGCCGCCAACCAGGTCCCGGTAGACGGGAAAGAAGCCGAGGCTGTCGGCGAACGTCTGGGCGTTCTTCTTGTTCAGCAGGACGGTCACGTAGTCCCAGGCCAGGTCCTGCCGCTCGCTGTCCTGCCAGATCGCGATGTCCGAGCCACCGGCGAACGCGGGCGCCGGCTTGCCGTCCGGGCCGGGGATCGGGAAAGTGCCCCAGACCTTCTCGATCTCCGGGTTGTCCTTCTTGATGGCGCCCTGTTGCCAGCTGCCGGCGAAGGCCATGGCCGCCTTGCCCGTGGCGAACTGGGTCCGGGCGTCGATCTCGTTCCACCCGGCCGCCGCCGGCGGGGCCACCTTGTGCACGGTCACCAGGTCGGTCCAGAACTTGACCGCCCGCTGCGCCTCGGGCGTGGTGTAGCCCGACTTCCAGGTGCCGTTCTGCTCGGTGGCGATCTCCGCGCCCGCCGCCCAGAGGAAGGAGTAGAAGGGCAGCTCGGAGTTCCCGGGCACGGCGATGCCGTACGTGTTGGGCTTCTTGGCCTGCACGGCCTTGGCCGCGCTCACGAGTTCGTCCCACGTGGTCGGCGGCTTCACACCGGCCTCGGCGAACCAGTCGGTGCGGTAGTAGATCCCCCGGACGCCGGCGTACCACGGCACGCCGTACTGCTTGCCGTCGAGCTGGGCGTTGCGCACCAGGTCCGGCAGGAGGTCCTTGCCGTCGGCCCAGCCGTTCATCCGGTCGCTGATGTCGGCCAGCGCCTCCTGCGCCGCCCAGCCCTGCGTCTCGGTGTTGCCCAGCTCCGTGACGTCCGGCCCCTCACCGCCGGCGAGGGCGGCCTGGAACTTCTTCGGCGCCTCCAGCCACGGGATGTACTGCACCACCACGTCGGTGTCCGGGTGCTTCTGCCGGAACTCGGCCTCGACGCCGTCGAGGAACTTCGTCTGCTCCTCGCTGCCCTCGCCCATCATCCAGACCGTCAGCTTGCTGGTGTCGCCCGCGTTCTCGTCACCGCCGCCGCCGCAACCGGCCAGCACCATCGCGGCCGAAGCCACCACGGCGGTGACCGGGGCCAGCCGCTTCCACCTGTTCACGCCACATCTCCCCTCGGGCCGCCTGGCACTAACCTTCTCCGCCGCACCTTAGTAGGAAAAAATCCTTTACGACAGTGGTGGCCGGCGAGGCGACGCGACCGTACCGCAGGTGGGCGACGCGGGGCAGTCTCCCGGCGGGGACGAATCCGGCGGCATCCACACGAAGGGCGCCCGGCCGGTTGGCGGGGCGCCCTTCGTGTGTGCGGGTGGGGATTACCGGTACGTGACACTGCGGCGTCGGCCGAAGCCGGCCACCAGCGCCACCGCGATGGCCGCCAGCACGACCTGCACCAGCAGCTCACCCCAGTCGATCCCGGCGGTCTCCGTCGCGATGCCCAGCGCCCGCGCCAGCACCGTGCCGAGCAGCGCGGCGCCCACACCGATCAGCATGTGCAGCCACATCGGCATGTCCTGCCGTCCCGGAACGACCAGACGGCCCAGCGCCCCGACGATCAGACCGACGATGAGCGCGGTGATGATGCCCCTGACGGTCAGCTCCACGGTCGCCCTCCTTCTCGACAGTCCTGCTTGACAGTCGTCTCGTTCGTCGTTGCTTCCTGTCCTGACCGCCAAGGTTCCCGATCGGCGTGAGCGGCAAACCGGCTTTCCGGGACACTGTCGCCCGACATGCGCGTACCAGCATGTTTCCGGCACACCACACGCCGACGGGCGCCCGACCTGCCGGTCGGACGCCCGTGACGGAACTCTGGTCGTACGGCGCGCCGCGGTCGTTTACCGCGTCACGCTGCGGCGTCGGCCCACGCCGGCCACCAGCGCCACCGCGATGGCCGCCAGCACGACCTGCACCAGCAACTCACCCCAGTCGATCCCGGCGGTCTCCGTCGCGATGCCCAGCGCCCGCGCCAGCACCGTGCCGAGCAGCGCGGCGCCCACACCGATCAGCATGTGCAGCCACATCGGCATGTCCTGCCGTCCCGGAACGACCAGACGGCCCAGCGCCCCGACGATCAGACCGACGATGAGCGCGGTGATGATGCCCCAAACGGTCAGCTCCACGGTCGCCCTCCTTCAAGAATGTGTTCACACGAGGTGTGTGCTTCCTGTCGTGGGCGCTAAGTTCCCGAGCCGCGAGAACGCCAAACCGGCGGCGGGCAACAAGGTCGGCGGACGTCAATGCGAAACCGTCGGCGCAATTTCGCCGGCCGCACCGTCCACCCAGGTCGCGCACGGTGTGGACGGTCTCCGGCCGGACGCCGGGAGCCGTAGAAAATTTTCCCGCCGCACCGGCGTACGGCGACGTCCGGCACCGTCCGGAGGCCGGCGACCACGCAGGTCGCGGCCCGGGCCGGTGCCGGCCGTCGGCTACTTCTTCCCGCCGCCCTTGGCGTCGCCGGAGTCGGAGGAGAGCGCGGCGATGAAGGCCTCCTGGGGGACCTCCACCCGGCCCACCATCTTCATCCGCTTCTTGCCTTCCTTCTGCTTCTCCAGCAGCTTGCGCTTACGGCTGATGTCGCCGCCGTAGCACTTGGCGAGCACGTCCTTGCGGATCGCGCGGATCGTCTCCCGGGCGATCACGCGGGTGCCGATCGCCGCCTGGATCGGCACCTCGAACTGCTGCCGCGGGATCAGGTTGCGCAGCTTCGCGGCGATCGAGACGCCGTAGTTGTACGCCTTGTCCTTGTGCACGATGGCGCTGAACGCGTCCACCGGCTCGCCGTGCAGGAGGATGTCCACCTTGACCAGGTCCGACGACTGCTCGCCCGAGGGCTCGTAGTCGAGCGAGGCGTAGCCCTTGGTACGGCTCTTGAGCTGGTCGAAGAAGTCGAAAATGATCTCGGCGAGCGGCAGCGTGTAGCGCAGCTCCACCCGGTCGGCGGACAGGTAGTCCATGCCCAACAGCGTTCCCCGCCGCCCCTGGCAGAGCTCCATCACCGCGCCCACGTAGTCGTTCGGCGTCAGCACGGTGGCCCGCACCGTCGGCTCGTACACCTCGGCGATCTTGCCGGTCGGGTACTCGCTCGGGTTGGTGACCACGACCTCCCGGCCGTCCTCCTGCACGGCGCGGTAGACCACGTTCGGTGCCGTGGAGATGAGATCGAGGTTGAACTCCCGCTCCAGCCGCTCCCGGATGATCTCGAGGTGGAGCAGGCCGAGGAAGCCGCAGCGGAACCCGAACCCGAGCGCGCCGGAGGTCTCCGGCTCGTAGGTCAGCGCGGCGTCGTTGAGCTTCAGCTTGTCGAGCGCGTCGCGCAGGTTGGGGTAGTCGGACCCGTCGATCGGGTAGAGGCCCGAGTAGACCATCGGCTTCGGGTCCTTGTACCCGCCCAGCGGCTCCGAGGCCGGGTTGGCGTTGATGGTGACCGTGTCACCGACCCGCGACTGGCGGACGTCCTTCACACCGGTGATGAGGTAGCCCACCTCGCCGACGCCGAGCGCGTCGGCCTTCTCCATCTCCGGCGAGATGACGCCGATCTCCAGCAGCTCGTGGGTGGCGCCGGTGGACATCATCTTGATCCGGTCGCGGGCGCTGATGCGGCCGTCGACCACCCGGACGTACGTGACCACGCCGCGGTACACGTCGTACACCGAGTCGAAGATCATCGCGCGGGCCGGAGCGTCGGCCACGCCGACCGGCGGCGTGAACTGCCGGACGATCTCGTCGAGCAGGTGCGGCACACCCTCGCCGGTCTTGCCGGAGACCTTGATGCAGTCCGCGGGGTCGCCGCCGATCAGGTGGGCCAGCTCCTCGGCGTACTTCTCGGGCTGGGCCGCCGGCAGGTCGATCTTGTTGAGGACCGGGATGATGTGCAGGTCGTTCTCGAGCGCCAGGTAGAGGTTCGCGAGCGTCTGCGCCTCGATGCCCTGCGCGGCGTCCACCAGCAGGATGGCGCCCTCGCAGGCGGCCAGCGACCGGGACACCTCGTAGGTGAAGTCGACGTGGCCGGGGGTGTCGATCATGTTGAGCACGGCCTGTTCGCCGGCCCGCTCACCCTCGCGGATCGTCCACGGCATCCGGACGGCCTGGCTCTTGATCGTGATGCCGCGCTCACGCTCGATGTCCATCCGGTCCAGGTACTGGGCGCGCATCTGCCGCGGGTCGACCACACCGGTGAGCTGCAGCATCCGGTCGGCCAGGGTCGACTTCCCGTGGTCGATGTGGGCGATGATGCAGAAGTTCCTGATGCGGGCCGGGTCGGTGGCACCAGGAGCGTTCGCGCCGGAATCGAGCGTCGGTGGCACAGCTGTCCGTTCTGGTCGGCTGACGTGAGCAGGCCGGCGCGGAGCCGGCCCCCTCTATGCTCCCACGCCCTCCCGGGCGCGGTCGGATCACTCCTGCGGCGGCTCGACGAACAGCGCGGCGAGCCGCGGCAACCGCCGCCGGGCCTCGTCCTCGTCGTCGAAGTCCCAGAAGTCGTCGAGGTCCGGCGCCACGACGGGGTCGGGCTGCGCCGGCAGGTCGGTGGCGGTCGCCTTGCGGTACGCCTCACCGGGCACCGCGAGCATCTCCTCCGACCCGAACTCCTCTCCGGTGAGCGCGGCCGACCGGATCCGGGGCAGCTCGGCGAGGGAGTCCGGATCGGCGACCGCCCGGGCGAAGACCGCCCGGCCCTGGGTCATCAACCAGCCCCGGAAGTGCGCGAAGCCGTCGTCGGAGGCGCCACCGTTGACGAGGTAGGCGGCGCCCCAGAGGTCGGCCGTGTAGGAGGCGGCCAGCACCCGCGCCTGGTGCCGCGCGTACCCGACGATCTCGGCCGGGTCGCGCTCGGCCAGCAGCGCCACCGCCCGGGCGGCCACCGCGTGGGCCTCTCCCCCACCGCCGGCCCGGGCCTGGTCGATCAACTGCCAGAAGTCGTCGGTCCTCATGGCCTGGCAGTCTCCCAGACCGGTCGCGCCGGCGCCGTCTCCCGGGCGCGGCCTGTGGCGCGTCACGTCGGCCGGGGCACCGCCGCGGTGGCCGGTCACGCCGGCCGGGGTGCCGCGTCGTCGGTGGCCGGTCACGCCGCGTCGTGTCGCCCGGGGCTCGGCGAGGGGGCAGCATGGACGGCGTGCCCGCGCCGTCGCCGCCCCCCGTGCCGTACGACGCGACGGCCCGGCGCCCCCACTGGGACGAGCTGCCGGGGGCGCTGCGGACCGCCCTCGCCGACCGGCTGGGCGCCCCGGTGGTCGCCGTCCGCACCGCCGGCGCCGGCTTCACCCGGGGCTTCGCCGGCGTGCTCGACACCGCCGCCGGCGAGCGGGCCTTCGTGAAGGCCGCGCCCGCCGCCGGTCAACCGCACCTCGTCGACTGGTACGCGCGGGAGGCCGCCGTCCTCGAACGGCTCCCGGCCGGCCTCCCGGCGCCCCGCCCCCGCTGGACGCTGAGCGTCGCCGGCTGGTTCGCCGTCGCGCAGGAGGCGATCGACGGCCGGACGCCCCGGCTGCCCTGGGACCCTGCCGAGCTGACCGCGACGCTCGCCGCGTACGCCGAGGTCACGGCCGCCCTCGCCGACCCGCCGGCCGGCCTGGTCGCGCTGGGCCTGCCCCACCTCGCCGACCTGGCCCGCGACGACATCCTCTGGTGGGGCGAGGTCGCCGCCGGCCGGGAGCCGGCGCCACCGCTGCCCGCCGCCGCGCGCGGCCGGCTGCCCGAACTCGTCACGCTGGAGTCGCGCCTCCCGGCGTACGCCGCCCGCGGCACCGGGCTGATCCACGGCGACCTCCGCCTCGACAACGTCCTCGTGGGTGGCTACGGGCGGGCCTGGCTCTGCGACTGGACCTGGCTCTGCCACGGGCCGGCCTGGTTCGACCTGACGACCCTGCTGATCACCGCGTACGCCAGCGGGCTGGACGCCGACGCCCTCTTCGCGCGCCACCCGGCCGCGGCCGACGCCCCGCCGGACGCGCTGGACGCCACCCTCGCCGCGCTGGCCGGGTACTTTCTGACCGGCGCCGCGGCGGCACCACCGACGGCCTCCGCGTCGCTGCGCGCCCACCAGCGCTACAGCGGCGAGCAGGCGCTCGCCTGGCTCGCCCGCCGGCAGGGCTGGGCCTGACCACGGTCGGGGCGGACCCGGGTGCGACGCGGGACGGACCTGGGCACGGTCGGGGCGGACCTGGGCACGTCGCGGGCCGGACCTGGGCGCGGTCGGGGCGAACCTGGGCACGTCGCGGGGCCAGGCGGCTGTCGCGGCGGTGGACCGCGGTCGCGGCGCGGGTCGGGCCGCTCTCCAGGGCCGGACGGCTGTCGCACCCCCGCCGTTTTGGCTCGTCCCGGCCGACCTGGTAACCTGGCTCTTCGCGCGGCGATGACGCATGCTCGTCGTGCGGAGAAGCTGACCAACCCGAGCTATCAAGACGAGGCTGTCGCGTGGCGAACATCAAGTCCCAGATCAAGCGCAACCGGCAGAACGAGAAGCGCCGGCTGCGTAACAAGTCGGTCAAGTCGTCGCTGAAGACCGCCATCCGCAAGTTCCACGAGGCCGCCGAGGCTGGCGACGTCGAGCAGGCCACCGCCCTCATGCGGGACGCCTCGCGCAAGCTCGACAAGGCCGTCAGCAAGGGCGTGATCCACGCCAACCAGGCCGCCAACCGCAAGTCCGCGATCGCCAAGCGCGTCGCGTCGTTCTCCGCCTGACCCAGGCGGCGACAGACCTCGCCGGAAGCCCCCGGGCCACTGCCCCGGGGGCTTCCGGCTGTCTGTTTCCCGAGCTGTGGCCGGTGACGGGTCCGCGGTGGACGAGGGCGGGCGTCCACTCCCCCTGTCGGCTCAGCGCCACCACGTGCCGGATCAGGAGGACTCGCGACCCGGCCGGCTGCTCGTCGGAGCGTCGGACCGGACCGCCGGAGCGGACGGATCGACGGACACGACGACGCCGGGCACGCTGTGGGTGATCCACTCGACCCGCGCGCGGCCCACCACGGGCTCCATCTGCCGCCGGAACCGGTCGCGCTCCTGCTCGGGTACGAGCGCCGCGGACCGGATCACGACGGCGGCCACCATGTCGTTGAGCTTCACCATGACGGCGACCGTTGCGGGCAGGATCACGACGGCCCACCAGCTGACCAGCTCGGCGAGGGCGAGCAGCGCCGCCAGCGCGATCACGCCTTCGAAGAAGAGGAAGCAGAGCACGCCACCCGGGTTGACGAACCGCAACCCGAGTACCCGCGCGTACAGCGGGCGGTACTGATCCTCGTCGGCCGGGATGGTGGCCCACGCCGTGCGGACCGGTCCGCTCACGGGGCGCCACCCCGCCGGGCGGCCGCCACGGAGAAGACGGCCCGCTCCAGGGCGTACGCACGGTCGTCGGAGCCGCCCTTCACGGCCGCGTTGCACTCGGCGGCGACCTGCATGGCGCGGACCAGCCCCTCCGGCGTCCAGCCCCGGCTCTGCCGCTGCGCCCGCTCGATCTTCCAGGCCGGCATGCCGAGGGTGCTCGCCAGCTGGTACGGGCTGCCCCGGCCGGCCGACGCCACCCGGGCCACCGTCCGCACGCCGTCGGCCAGGGCGTCGGCGATCGGCACCGGGTCGACGCCGACGTGCAGCGCCCAGCGCAGCGCCTCCAGCGCGGCCGGGACGTCGCCGACCATGGCGGCGTCGGCGACCGTGAAGCCGCTCACCTCCACCCGACCCCGGTAGTACCGGGCGACCGTGTCGGCGCCGATCCGCCCGTCGGTGTCGGCGATCAACTGGGAGCAGGCGGCGGCCAGTTCCCGCAGGTCGTTGCCGACCGCCGCGAGCAACGCCTCGGCGGCGCTCTCGGTGCACGTGCCGCCGCCCCGGCGGATCTCGTCGCGGACGAAGGCCACCCGGTCCCGGTGCCCCTTCAGCTTCCCGGCCGGCACCACCGTCGCGCCGGCCGCCTTCAGCCCGTCGGCGAACGCCTTCCCCTTGGCCCCGCCGAGGTGCAGCACGACCAGTTGCACCTCGGGGTCGGGGTTCTTCGCGTACGCCAGCAGGGCCGCCACCAGGTCCTTGCGGGCGTCCTGGCCGGAGCGCAGCACGAGCAGCCGCCGCCCGCCGAACAGCGACGGGCTGAGCATCTCGGCGATTTCCCCCGGGGTGAGCGCGCCGGCCTGGTACTCGCGGACGTCCACGTCGGGGTCGACGCTGCGCGCCTTCGCGACGGCTTCGGTCACGGCGCGCGTGGCGAGCAGCTCCTCATCGCCGAGGACCAGCAGAATGGGGGCGAGGCTGGCGGGGGTCACGTCGCCCATATTCGCACGCCCGGCAACGGGATCGTGCCTGCTCATCGACGCCCCAGGCGGCGGAGCCCGCAGTCAGTGCGAATCCAGACATTTATGTCAATCCACCATGCAGCGACACAAGACCCCCGCGTCTGGGCCGCGTCACGGCGGGCGACCGGGCGGTGAGCCTCGGGCGACGACCGCGAGCCCGCCGTCCCGCCGCACCGCGGCGACGTCGCCGTCCACGTCGGTCCGCAGCACGCGGGCGCCGTTGCGGGCCAGCCGCGCCAGCAGGCCGGGACTGGGGTGCCCGTAGTCGTTGCCGGCGCCCACCGGCACGAGCGCCACGGCCGGGCGGACCGCGTCGAGGAACTCGGGATCCTGGTAGGCCGACCCGTGGTGGGCCACCTTGAGCACATCGGCCCGCAACACGTCGTGGGGCACCC
The DNA here is from genome assembly GCF_036184225.1 of Micromonospora globbae. Lineage (NCBI taxonomy): Bacteria > Bacillati > Actinomycetota > Actinomycetes > Micromonosporales > Micromonosporaceae > Micromonospora > Micromonospora globbae. The sequence goes on along the minus strand of NZ_CP108084.1, from coordinate 55,184 downwards.
GGTCCAGCAACGCGCGTTGTTCCTCGGTCTCGGCGTCCCCCGGCAGCAGGAGCCGTACGCCCCGGACGGTCGCGCGCAGCACCAGCGAGTTGTTGTTCGGGTCCGAGCGCGTCCCGCGCAGCGGATAGGGCGGACCGAGCACGACGAGTTCCGCCCCGCCCGCCCGGTACGTCGTGCCCGCCGTCGCGGTGAGCAGCCGGGCGTCACCGCCGTCGGCCGCCTCGCGTACCAGGGCCTGGCCGGTCTCCGGCTCGGTCAGCGCCGGTGTGAGCACGGCCGCCACGCGCCGGCCGCGGAACACGCCGGCGACCCCACCGACGTGGTCGACGTGGAAGTGGCTCACCACGAACAGCGGCACCTCCCGGACTCCGAGCCGCCGCAGGCAGGCGTCCACGGCCGCCGGTTCCGGGCCGGCGTCGACCACCACCGCCCGCCCGGACGCCGCCGGGAGCACCACGGCGTCGCCCTGGCCGACGGCGCACGCCACCACGATCCAGCCGGACGGCGGCCAGCCGCGGGCCACCAGGCGGACCGGCACCGCACCGAGGACCGCCGCGACGCCCACGACCGCCACCAGCCGGCGCACCACGGGCCGCCGGACGGCGACGAGCAGCGCCACGGTCGACGCGGCCAGCAGCAGGGCTCCCCACACCCCACCTGGCCAGGGCAGCGTGCCCGCCGGCAGGCGAGCGCCGTACCGGGCCACGAGCACGAGCCACCACGCCGGCCAGCTCGCCAGCCAGGCGGCGAACTCGGCGCCCGCCGGCCAGATCGGTGACAGCACGGCGGCCAGCACCCCGAGCACCGTGGCGGGCGCGATGGCCGGTACGGCCAGCAGGTTGGCCGGCACGGCGACGACGCTGACCGTGCCGGAGATTCCCGCCACGACCGGTGCGCAGGCGAGCTGGGCGGCGGCCGGCACCGCGAGCGCCTCGGCCAGGCCGGCCGGTACGCCGCGGCGGCGCAGTCCGTCGCGCCAGCGCGGGGCGAGCAGCAGCAGTCCACCGGTGGCCAGTACGGAGAGCGCGAAACCGGCGTCGCCGGCGAGCGCGGGATCCACCAGGATCAGCACGGTGACGGCCGCGGCCAGCGCCGGCAGGGCGGCACGCGGACGGCCGGCGGCCAGCGCGGCCAGCCCGATGGCGCCCATCGTGGCGGCGCGTACCACGCTGGGCGACGGACGCACCAGGATCACGAAACCCACGAGGGCGACACCGCAGAGCCCGGCGGCGAGCCACGGACCGGCCCGGCACCACCGCGCGACGAGCAGCACCGCACCGACGACGATGGCCACGTTGGAGCCGGAGACCGCGTTCAGGTGTGTCATGCCGGTGGCCCGGAAGTCCTGCTCGACGGTGGGCAGCAGCCGGCTGGTGTCGCCGACCACCAGCCCCGGCAGCAGGCCGCCCTGCGCGTCGGGCAGGGGCGCGCACGCGCGTTGCAGCCCGGCGCGGAGCGAGCCGGCGGCCCGCTGCGCCCACGACGGCGAGCCGTGCCGGACGGGCGGGCCCGTGGCGCCGAGCACCACGGCGGTCAGGTCGCCACCCCGGGGGACGTCCAGGCGCCCCTGCGCGCTGAGCCGCTGCCCGGGCAGCAGCCCTCGCCAGGCGGGATCGGTGGCGAGGACGAGGACCCGGACCGGGGCGGCCACCCGCGGGCCGTCCCGCTCGGCGAGCCGGACGAGGTCCGTGGCGACGAGCAGGGTGGCCGGACGCCCGGGCGCGGTCCGGATCGGCCGCGGGTCGTCGCGGACCACGAGGTCGGCGGTGACGCTCGCCCGTTGCTCGGCGAGCGCGCGCAGGGTGTCGGCGTCGCGTACGGCCAGCCGGGCGCCCGTCGCCGCGCCGCCACAGACGACGCCGAGGCCGACCGCGACGGCGATCCAGCCGTACCGCTGGACGCGAGGCGTGGGCCGGCCGAGCACCTGGAGCAGGTGCAGCGCGCCGATGGTCGAGAACACCGCGCCGAGTGCCGCGAGCAGCAGCGCGGCCCCCGCACCGAGGTGCAGCCCGGCCAGGGCGGTAAGCCACGCCGCGACCGCCGATCCGGCCAGCCGCAGATCCGGTCCGCCGTCGCTCGGCGACGCCTCCGCGATGCGGGTGCTCACACCGTCACCAGGTCCTTGAGCTGCTCGTAGCGGGCGTCGCCGATGCCGTCGACCTGCCGCAGGTCGCCGACCGACCGGAAGCCGCCGTGCTGCTCACGGTGGGTGAGGATGCGCTGGGCGAGCACCGGGCCGACCCCGGGCAGCGCGTCGAGCTGCGCGAGGGTCGCCGTGTTGAGGTTGAGCTTCCCGCCGGCGCCGGGGATCCCGGTCGGTGCCGGCGCGCCCCCGGGTGCGGGCGGCACCTGGCCCGCGGCGGCGGGCGGCGCGGTCACGCCGACCAGGATCAGCTCGCCGTCGGCCACCCGGCGGGCGGGGTTCAACAGGGCCACGTCCACCCCGGGCAGCGCCCCGCCGGCCGCCTCGACCGCGTCGGCGAGGCGAGCGCCCGCGGGCAGCCGCACCAGGCCGGGGCGGCGTACCTTGCCGGCGACCGCCACGACGAGTTCACCGGCCGGGCTCGCCCCGGATCCGGCGACGTCCTCGGCCACCGGCACCGCGGTGCCGACCGCCGGCGCCGCGGTGTCCGGCACCGGCTCCGCCCGCGGTCGTGACCGCCACGCCCAGAAACCGGCGCCCAGCACCACGAGCGCGGCGACGGCGGCGAGGACGCGCACCCCGCGACGCCCCGGGTCGAACGCGCCGGGACCGGGAAGGCGGCGGCCGCCGGAGGACTCCGGCTCGGTCGCCGGGTCGTCTCCCGTCACGGCGTCCTGCAGAGCCGATGCCGACGGCAGGGCGCCGGGCGGGTCGCCCGCGTACCCGTCGGGCACCGCGACCCGGCGCGGACCGCCGCCGTCACCGGCGACACCGCGTGCCGAGCCGGCCACGAACGCCGGACCGGCCAAGAACTCCGAACCGCCCGTAAGCGCCGGGTCGCCCGTGAGCCCCGGGTCGCCCGTGAGCCCCGGGTCGCCCGCGAGCCCCGGGTCGCCCGCGAGCGAGCTGTCCGGTGGCGTCTGCCCGGCCAGCCGCCACAGGCGTCGGCGTACCACGGATTCGTCGTCGTGTGACACGGCGTGACGCTACGGCGATCCACGCCCGGCGCGGGCGTCCCGGACCGTCACCTGTGGACGGCGCCGCCGCCTGTGGACAACGCCCTGATCATGCCGCCGTCTGCTATGAGCCGGACACGGGCCCGGAGGCGGTCCCGCCCCGCCGTCGCGGGACGGGACCGCCGACCCCGGTCACGGGACGGGACCGCCGACTCCGATCAGTAGTAGCGCATCGACGAGGCGACGTCGTTCCAGCCGAAGACGCCCAGGTCGGGGTACAGGCCGGGGCCGTCGACGCCGTTGCCGTTGTAGAGCCAGAGCTGCTGGCCCTGCAACTCGATGTGCTCGAACAGGATCGTGTACGGGATGTACGGAATGTTGCCGTCGATGTAGCTGACGTTGGTGTCGACCGACGACACCTTGTCGTTGATGTTGCTGCACCACAGGAAGCAGAAGACGCTGCGGAAGTCGCGCTGGCTACCCCAGTCGGCGTTGAACTGCCACTTCCCTCCCTGGTAGTGCCAGTGCTCGTGCAGTACGACCATGCCGCCGACCGGCCCGTAGTAGCCGATGCCGGCGTTCGTCGTGTAGTCCCCCGCCGCCTCCGGCGCCCGGGCGGGCTGCGTCGGCGGTGCCGGGCGGCTGCGCGGCCCGAGACTGGCCCGGGTGAAGCGCTGCTGCACGTCGGCAACGTACTCGTTGGCCGCCTCCGGACGGCGGAACACCTGCAGTTCCCCGTCGCGGAACGTGTCGGGCGTGACCACGTACCGCAGCGGTTCGTGGGCGTGCCGCGCCAGGTTCCGCGGCTCGACCTTGCGGCCGTCCAGTCGTACGGGCAGTTGCGGCGGTTGGATCTCCGCCTTCGGTCCGGCGGGTGCGGTCGGTGCCGCCGTGGCCCGCCTCGCGCCGGACAGGGACTGCCCGGCTCCGAGGAGGGCCCCGGCCGCGAGGCCCGCGGCGATACCACCGAACGCTCTTCTCGTCGTCACCATTTCCCCCACGGTGTGCGATGAACGATGCGGAAGATTCTTACGAGTCGATCCCGTGGGGCGGCATCTTCTGTCCGAGGCGGGACAGTCGCGAACTGAACAGATGCGATCAACGCTCAGTGGGCCTCCGGGTCCAGCCCCAGCACCGCCCGTCCGCCGTCCACGGGCAGGGTCACCCCGTTGACGAACCCCGCGGCGGGGGACAGCAACCAGACGATCGCGTCGGCGGCCTCCTCGACCCGGCCGATGCGGCCCAGTGGGTGCAGGCGGGCCAGGTCCGCGTCGATCCGGGCCGCCTCGGCCGGTTCCTGGCCGGCCAGGAACCCGGCGTGCCGTTCGGTGGCGATCGACCCGAGCGCCACCGCGTTGGCCCGGATGCCCCGAGGCCCGTACTCCACGGCGAGCGCCCGGGTCATCCCCTCCACGGCGGCCTTGGCGGTGGCGTACGGCAGGCAGCCGGGCACCGGCCGGGCCGCCTGGTGGGAGGACACGTTCACGATGGCCCCGGCCGTGCCGGCCGCGAGGAAGCGGCGCACCGCCGTCGCGGCCCCGGCCAGGGCCGGCCGCAGGTTCCGTCCGATGAGGTCGGCCACCTCCGCGACCGGTGTGCCGTGCACCGAGGCGTCCCGGAACACCGCCGCGTTGTTGACCCAGCCGGTCAGCGGCGCGGCCCGTTCGGCGAGGTCGGCGGCGTGACCCGCGACGGCCTCGTCGCCGGCGTCACCGACGACGCCGACCAGCCGGTCTGCGGCGGGGTGCCGGGCGAGCCAGTCGAGCGCCCCGGCGTCCCGTTCGACGACGACCACCGTGCCGCCCGCGGCGGCCAGCCGCTCGACGACCGCCCGGCCCACGCCCCGGCCTCCGCCGGTCACCACGCAGGACACTCGCCTCCCCCTTCCGCCGGCCACCCGCCGACCGCGGGTCGCCCCGTCGCCGTCACCCGCCGGCCGCGGCTCAACCCCCGTCGCCCTCACCCGCCGGCCGCCCGCCCGCCGCGGATCGGCGCCTCGTCACGGACCCGCCGGCCGCACGCGACGTCGGTCACCGACGGCACGCCACTCCACCCTCGCAGCCGCCGGCAGCGACGGGCAACGGCCCTGCGGGCCTGCCCCAGATCCGGGGCAGCTCGACAGCGTCGGACCACACCCCGCTGCCCACCCCGTACACCGACCCTCGGCCCGCCTCCGCGGGGCGTGGGTCGACCCGCGCCGGCAGCCGCGGCCCGCACCGGTCAGGCCGCGCCGAGCGGGGCCCGGCGGTGCACGACGACGCAGGCCAGCCCGGGTCCGGCGTGCGCGGCGACGACCGCGCCGGCCTCCGAGACGTACGTCTCGCGGATCCGGTCGCCGAGCCGCTCGGCGAGCGCGTCCAGCAGCGCCCGCGCCCGCTCCGGGGCGGCGAGATGGTGTACGCCCAGATCGACCTCGGCGTCCCCGGCCGCCTCGACAGCCAGGTCTACGAGGCGGGCGATCCCCCGGCTGGCCGTGCGCACCTTGTCCCTGAGCACGATCGCCCCGTCCGGCATGTGCATGATCGGCTTCACCGAAAGCGCCGTGCCGAGCAGCGCCTCGGCGGCGTTGATCCGTCCGCCCCGGCGGAGGAACTCCAGCGTGTCGACGTAGAAGAAGATGGCCGTCCGGTCGACGGCCTCCACGGCGGCCCGGCGTACCCCGTCGAGGTCCGCACCCCGCTCGGCGGCCTCGGCGGCCGCGAGCACCGGGAAGCCCAGCCCCATGCCGGTGGCGCGGCTGTCGACCACGGCGACCCGGTCGTCCAGGCCGTCGGCGGCCAGCCGGGCCGCGTCGACGGTCCCGGAGAGCTCCGCCGACAGGTGCACCGACACCACGCCGTCCGCGCCGGCGTCGAGCAGCCGGCGGTACGTCCGGGCGAACTGCTCCGGGGCCGGGCGCGACGTGCTCGCCGAGACCCGCCGGCCCTGCAGGGCCTGGGTCGCGTCGGCCGGGAAGATCTCCACTCCCTCGAGCCCCTCCGCGCCGTTGAGCACGACGGTCAACGGCACCACGGTCAGCCGGTGCGCCCGCACCAGTTCGGGCGGAAGGTAGGCGGTGGAGTCGGTGACGACCGCGACGGGCATGCCCGGCACGCTAGCCGATGCCGCCGGCCACCACGAGGGCGCGTCGCGCGCGGCCGGACCCCGCGAGACGGCCGGGCCGCGCGAGGCTGCTCGACCCCGGGATGCGGCCGGGCCGGCGGCGTGATGTCAGAGGGCGTCGGCGACGGCCGGGGCGACGATGAGGCCGACGTTGTGGGCGCGCAGGTGCCACCCCCGCACGTCGTCGTGCCGCAGTTCGCTCCAGTGGCAGTTCTGCAGCGACCCGACGGCGCGCAGCACGGCGGCGTCCCAGCCGAGCACGTGTCCCATCCCCTGCCGGGCGCCGCCGCCGTGGGTGGCGACGACGACGGTGCCGCCCGGGGCCGCCTCGGCGGCGTCGATGAGGGCGCTCCCCACCCGCTTGCCGAGGTCGTCGAGGGTCTCGATCTCCGAGCCCGGGTCCGGGTCGCCGGCGCGCCAGCGGGCGTACTCGGCCGGGAAGCGCTCGGCGACCTCGGTGAGGAGGAGCCCCTGCCACCGGCCGAAGTGGCGTTCCCGGAGCCGGGCGTCGGTGCGGACCGTCAGCCCGGTCACGGCAGCGAGCGCGGCGGCGGTCTCCGCGGCCCGGCTGAGGTCGCTCGCCACGATGGCGTCGGGGCGCAGGGCGGCGAGCAGCGGCGCGGCGGCGCGGGCCTGCTCCCGGCCGAGGTCGTTCAGCGGGACGTCGGTCTGGCCCTGGACGCGGTTGGCGGCGTTCCAGTCGGTGTTGCCGTGCCGCCAGACGATCAGCCGCGTCATTCCGCGGCGGAACCGGCGCCGGACTCGGCGTCCACCAGGGCCCGGTCGACGAACGGGATGGTCGGGCAGTCCTTCCACAGCCGGTCGAGGGCGTAGAACTCCCGCTCCTCGGTGTGCTGGACGTGCACCACGATGTCGACGTAGTCGAGCAGCACCCAGCGCCCGCCGCGCTCCCCCTCGCGCCGCACCGGCTTGGCCTTCTCGGGAAGCTCCAGCAGGCGCTCCTCGATCGCATCGACGATGGCGAGCACCTGACGCTCGTTCGGGGCCGCGGCGAGCAGGAACGCGTCGGTGATGGCCAGCTGGTCGCCCACGTCGATGATGACGATGTCCTGCGCCTTCTTGTCGGCGGCGGCCTGGGCCGCGGCGGTCGCCAGCTCGTACGCGCGCTCGGAAACTGTCACCGTTCTCCTTCGATCAACCGTGCGATCCTCCAAGGGTCTCACACGCGGCGTCGTTCCGACTTGTCAGTTCTGGCGTGTAACCCGCTGGACCGGGGACATAACGGGCACGGTCAGCGCTGGTAGAGGCGGCGCTTGGCGATGTACTGGACCACACCGTCGGGCACCAGGTACCAGACGGGTTCGCCCCGGGCGACGCGGGCACGGCAGTCGGTGCTGGAGATGGCCATGGCGGGCACCTGCACGAGGCTGACCGTGTCGGCGGGCAGGTGCTTGTCGGTGAGTTCGAAGCCGGGCCGGGTCACCCCGATGAAGTGGGCGAGTTCGAAGATCTCGTCCAGGTCCTTCCAGGAGAGGATCTTCTCCAGCGCGTCCGCCCCGGTGATGAAGTAGAGCTGCACCTTCGGGCCGTACTCGGCGTGCAGGTCGCGCAGGGTGTCGACGGTGTAGGTCGGGCCGCCGCGGTCGATGTCCACGCGGCTCACCTGGAAGCGCGGGTTGGAGGCGGTGGCGATCACCGTCATGAGGTAGCGGTCCTCGGCGGGGCTGACCGGCACGTCGGCCTTCTGCCACGGCTGGCCGGTGGGCACGAAGACCACCTCGTCCAGCCCGAACCGGTCGGCCACCTCACTGGCCGCGACCAGGTGCCCGTGGTGGATCGGGTCGAAGGTGCCACCCATGATCCCGATCCGCCGGATATCTTCCTCCACCCCGTGATCGTAGGCCGGTCGCCCGCGCCGGCACCCCCGGCGGTGACGTGGCCCGCACCACGCTCGCCACCGGCGGCACGCGACGGGGGCGCGGACCGGACGGGGTCGCGCTCGGTTGCTCGCACCCGTACACTCGTTTGCGAGTAATCGGGGACGAGCAACAGGAGGACGGCATGCCGAAGCGGCGCAAGGTCGGAAACCTGCTCGCCCTCGCGTCGCTCTCCGCCCTCGTCCAGCGGCCCATGCACCCGTACGAGATCGCCACCGCCCTGCGCACCTGGGGGAAGGACCAGGACATGGAGATCAAGTGGGGGTCCTTCTACACGGTGGTCCGCAACATGGAGCGGCACGGCCTCATCGAGGCCGTGGAGAGTGTCCGGGCGGGCCGGCGGCCCGAGCGGACGGTCTACCGGATCACCGACGCCGGGCGGGCGGAGCTTGTCGACTGGGCGCGCGAGCTGGTGTCCACGCCGGAGCCGGAGCACCCGCGCTTCCGCGCCGGGCTCAGCGTGCTCGCCGCCCTGCACCCCGACGAGGCGGTGACGCTGCTGCGGCGGCGCCTGTCCCTGCTCGACGAGGGGATCCGCGCCGCGCGCGACACGCTCGCCGAGGAGGGGCGGCGGATCCCGCGGCTGTTCCTGGTCGAGTCGGAGTACGACCTGGCCATCCGGGAGGCCGAGGCGGCCTGGGTCCGCGGCCTGCTCGCCGAGCTGACCGCGGGCACCTATCCGGGGCTGGACCAGTGGCGGGCGTTCCACGAGACCGGCGAGATGCCACCGGAACTGACCGAACTCACGGAGAGGGGCGACGGCACACAGTGACACGACGGCCCCGGCGCGGTGCGCCAACACCGCGCCGGGGCCCTACCTCGGTACCGCACCTGGACGGTGCCCGGCCCGAAGCGGCAACCACGAGGATAGCCGGGCCTCCTCCCAGGTCGGTGCCACACGCGCGCCCACGACTGCCGTGGGCGCGGCGGACGAACGAGCACCCACGACCAGGGAGACAACCATGCCCACAGTCAGAACGGCGATCGTGATCGGCGGCGGCGTCGCCGGCCCTGTGACGGCGCTGGCGCTGCGCCGCGCCGGCATCGCCGCCACCGTGTACGAGGCATACCCGACCACTGCCGACGGCGTCGGCGGCACCCTCGCGCTGGCGCCCAACGGCGTCGCCGCGCTGCGCGTCGTCGGAGCGGACCGCGCGGTCACCGACATCGCCACCCCGATCCACCGCACGGCCATGGCCGTGGGCCGCAGGCGGTTCGACCTTCCGGGGCTGGCGGACGTGCCCCCGTTGCAGGTGGTGCACCGCGCGGCGCTGCACCGGGCACTGCACGACAGGGCCCTGGCCGAGGGGGTGGTGATCGAGCACGGCAGGCGCCTCGTCGACGTACGGGAGACCGCCGACTCCGTCACCGCCCGGTTCGCCGACGGCACCACCGCCACGGCCGACGTCCTCGTGGGCGCCGACGGGATCCGCTCGACGGTGCGTACGCTCATCGACCCGGACGCGCCGGGGCCGCACTACACCGGGCTGCTCGGCTTCGAGTCGGTGGCCCGACACGAGGTGGACGTCGCACCGGGCACCATGACGTTCGCCTTCGGCCGGCGGGGCTACTACATCTACTGGCCGGAGCCGGGTGGCGGCACCCGGTGGGGCGTCAACCTGCCGCAGGACCGGCCCATGACGCTCACCGAGGCGCGTGCCGTGCCCGCCGAGGAGTGGCTGCGTACGCTGCGCGCCGCGTACGGCGACGACGACCCCGGCGGGCAGCTCATGCGCACCAGCGACGCGGACGGGCTCCAGGTGGTGGGCTCGCTGCTGATCATGCCGCCGGTGCCGCGCTGGCACCGGGGGCGGATGGTGCTGGTCGGCGACTCGGCCCACGCGCCGTCGAACAGCTCGGGCCAGGGCGCGTCGCTGGCGATCGAGAGCGCCGTGCAGCTCGCGCGCTGCCTGCGGGACCTGCCCGACGTGCCGTCGGCGTTCGCCACCTACGAGCGGCTGCGGCGGGAGCGGGTGGAGAAGGTGGCCGCCCGCGCGGCGCGGATCAACCGGGCCAAGGCGCCCGGTCCGCTGGCCCGGGCGCTCATGCCCCTGCTCATGCCGCTGCTGGTGCGCACGGCCATGAACCCGGAGAAGACGATGGGCCACGAGCAGCGCTACGTCATCGACTGGGACGCCGCGGTGCGCTGACCCCGAGCGACACTCCTCGTCGATCTTGCACTTTCGGCCCGCGAAACGCGAGGCATGTACCTTTCGTCGGGGCCGAAAGTGCAAGATCGCGGGGGCTCGGGACGGCTGTGGCTGGACGGGCTGTCAGGCCACGGTGGCGGCCACCGCGGTGCGTGCCACGAGCGCGCGGCGCATGTCGTCGTCGGCGTCGGTGACCACGCGGCGCAGCCCCGGGGTCAGGTCGTCGCGCGCCAGCAGCGCGGCCGCCGCCTCCCGGGTGGACTGCGCCACGGCGTAGCGGGGGTACGCGAGGCTCGCCACCCGCTCCGCCGTCCAGGCCGTACGCCGCCGGGCCGTGGCGGGCATGTCCGCGAAGTACCGGTCGACGTACTCGGCGGTCAGCTCGGCCTGCTCGGGCTGCCAGAAACCCGCCGCGGTCGCCTCGACCAGCCGGTTGGACAGCTCGGTGTTACGGGTGACGATCTCCCAGGCGGCCCGCTTGGCGTCGGCGTCGGGCAGCGCCGCCCGGCACCGGGCGGCCCGTTCCGCGCCCGCCGCGCTGCGGTCGGCCGCCTCCTCGGCGGCGATCTCCGCTTCGCCGGCCGCGCCGAGCACGACGAGCCGGCGCAGCACCGCCCAACGCAGCTCCGCGTCGACGGCCAGTCCGGGCGGCACGTCCCGGCCGGCGAGCCAGCCGGTCAGCAGGTCCGCGTCGGCGGTGGCCTCGACGAGCCCGCGCGTGGCGGCGAGCTGCAGGGAACCGCCGGGCGGCGCGCCGCGCAGCAACGCCGCGCAGGCCTTGGCCATTCGGGCCAGCGCCGCCTCCCGGCTCGCGGGGTCGAGGTAGCGGTCGACGAGCGACCGGCTCATCGTGAGCACGTCCTCGGCGATGATCACCTCGGTCTCGGTGGGCAGCGCCGCGGCGATCAGCGCGACGACGGCGGACACGGGCCGTTCCCCGTCGGTCGCCGCGTCCAGCGCCTCACCCCACAGCAGCGCCCGGGCCAGCGGATCGGCCAGACCCGGCAGCACCAGCGGTACGGCGTCGGCCGAGGCGGGGTCGAGGCGCACCTTCGCGAAGGTGAGGTCGCCGTCGTTGGGCAGCAGCAGCCGGGCTGCCGGCGCGCCGGCCAGCGTGCCCAGCACCGTCCGTCCACCGTCGGCGTCCGGGTCCAGGTCCACCTCGATCCGCTCGACGCCGCCGTCCACGGCGTACCGGCCGACGCCGATGCGGTGCGGGCGCAGCACCGGATGGGACGGCGGCGCGGTCTGCACCACGGCGACCTCGCGGTAGCGCCCGTCGGCGTCGACCCGCACCTCGGCGCGCAGCGTGTTGACCTGCGCCCGGCGCAGCCAGCGCTCGGCCCAGTCGGTGAGGTCCCGACCGCTGGCCGCGCTGAGGCTGGCGAGCAGGTCGGCCAGCGTGGCGTTGCCGAACCGGTGCGCCGCGAAGTGCGCGTTCAACCCCGCCAGGAAGGCGTCGTCGCCGAGCCAGGCGACCAGCTGCCGCAGCACGCTCGCGCCCTTGGCGTACGAGATGCCGTCGAAGTTGAGCAGCGCCTGCGCCGCGTCGGCGACCTCCTCGGGGGCCACGGGGTGGGTGGAGGGGCGCTGGTCGGCGGCGTACCCCCACGCCTTGCGGCGCAGCGCGAACGTCGTCCAGGCACCGCCGAACCGGGTCGCCTCGGCGGTCACCCGGGTGCCCAGGTACTCGGCGAAGGACTCGTTCAGCCACAGGTCGTCCCACCAGCGCATGGTGACGAGGTCGCCGAACCACATGTGCGCCATCTCGTGCGCGATCGTGGTGGCCCGCAGCTCCCGCTGGCTGTCGGTCACCGCCGAGCGGAACACGTAGTCGTCGCGGATCGTGACGAGACCCGGGTTCTCCATGGCGCCGGCGTTGAACTCCGGCACGAACGCCTGGTCGTACTTGCCGAACGGGTAGCGCTCGGCGAACAGCTCGTGGAACCGGTCGAGGCACTGCTTGGTGACGGTGAAGATCTCGTCGGCGTCCGCGTCGAGGTGCTCGGCGAGCGACCGCCGGCAGTAGACGGCCAGCGGAACGCCGTCGTGCTCGTCCCGCCGGACGTGGTACGGCCCGGCGATCAGCGAGAAGAAGTACGTGGCCAGGGGCCTCGTCGGGGCGAACTCCCAGCGCCCCGGGCGCGGGGTGGCCGCGAGCTGCCCGTTGGCCGCCACCGTCCACTCCGGCGGCGCGGTGACGGCGAGGGTCACCGGCGCCTTGAGGTCGGGCTGGTCGAAGGCGGCGAAGATGCGCTGCACGTCGTCGAGGAAGGACATGGCGTAGAGGTAGGTCTCGCCGTCGGCCGGGTCGACGAAGCGGTGCATGCCCTCCCCGGTGTTCGAGTACGCCATCTCCGCCTCGACCGTCAGCGTGTTGTGCTCCCGCAGCCCGGCCAGCGGCAGCCGGTTGTCGTCCAGGTCGCCGGGGTCGAGGGCGCGGTCGTTCAGGCGTACGGCCAGCAGCTTCGCGGGCTTCACCTCGGCGAACGTCGCGGAGCCGGGGGTCGCCCGGAACCGGATCGTGACGCGGGAGTGGAACAGCTCCCCGCCGCCGGTGAGGTCGAGGTCCACGTCGTAGGACTCGACGGTAATCGCCGCGCCACGCGCGGTCGCCTCTACACGGGTCAGGCTCGGCATCCGCTTATCCTGCCCGATGGGGATCCGCACGTGTTTCCCCCGCGACGTGTGCACTGGAGGAATGACCATGGCTCAGCACCCCAAGGGCGACTTCGACCTGTCCCGGGCGGTCTGGCAGCGGGCCGAGGGGGACACCTCCGAGAGCGCCGTGGAGGTCGCCTTCGTCGACGACCTGATCGGCATGCGCAACTCCGCGGAGCCGGACGGGCCGGTGCTGGTGTTCACCCAGGCGGAGTGGGACGCCTTCGTGGCCGGCGCCCAGGACGGCGAATTCGACCTGGACTGACCGCGACCGGTTCACGTGTCGCCGTCGCCCCAGCCGAGGCCGCCCGGGCCGGGGGCGTGGTGGAAGCCGGGGTGGTCGGCGACGTCGGCGCAGCGCTCGCCGTCCGGACCGACGGCGCCGCAGAAGAGGCGCTCGGCCCGGTGCCAGGCGTCGGCCCCGGAGAGGGCGGCCGCGCCGAGCGCCAGCTCGGGCCGCAGCAGGCTCAGCGCCTCGGCGTAGCCGACGGCCAGCTCACGGGCCTGCTCCGGGTTGGCGGCCGTGAAGCCCAGGTGCACGGTGTAGTAGCGGGGACCCGGAGCCGGCCGTCGCGGCGCGGCGATCAGCGGGGTGTCCGCCCCACCCGGGCCCGTGTCGCCCCGGCCGATCCCCAGGCTCCGGCCCGGGCCGCCTCCGTGCGCTCCGGTCGACCGCCGCCGCCACTGCGCCGAGTCGTTCCCCCGCATGACCGTCCTCCCGTCGTCGTCGTGCCGTCCGTGCCGCGCCGCGTCGGCTCCGGTACGCCCCGCCGGTGCCGTGGCGGGCCCGTCTCCGCAAGCCAACCAGATTTCCGCGCTGCTGGGAGGGGCCAGCGGGCACGGCGTCGAGGGGCGGAATCGCCGCTCCGAGAGCCCGGGAACGGGGTCGACACGCCGCTGCGGCTGGCCCCCTCCCCCGGCCGACACGCCATGGTCGCTGGCCCCCTCCCTACGGCGCGTCGCGACCGCCACACGCGCCCGGGAGCCGCCCCGGCGACCGCCGCAGGCGCCCGGGAGCCGCCCCGGCGACCGCCGGAGGCGCCCGGGACCCGCCGCCGCGTCGCCGGCACGGGTGGTGCCCCGCCACCGCGCCCGGCGGGATTCAGCGGCCCGGACCCGGGTAGACGCCACCGGCCGGGGCGGCCCGCCGCCGGCGATCCCATGAGGAGGCCCCGATGGCGAGCACCCCGGCCGACCGCAGCCCGGACAGCACGCTCGCCCTGCTCCGCGAGGGCTACCGGTTCATGGGTTCGCGCTGCGACCGGTACGACAGCGACGTCTTCCAGACCCGGCTGCTGCTGCGGCGGACGATCTGCCTGCGCGGACACGCCGCCGCGACGCTCTTCTACGACCAGGACCGCTTCGAGCGGGCCGACGCCCTGCCGCTGCGGGTGCAGCGGACGTTGACCGGGCGCGGCGGGGTGCAGGGCCTCGACGGCCCGGCGCACCGGGACCGCAAGGCGATGCTCATGTCGCTCATGACGCCGACCGCCATCCGGCACCTGGGCCAGCTCTTCGACGACGAGTGGCGGGCCCGGATCCCGGTGTGGGAAGGGGTCGGACCGGTCGTGCTCCACCGGGAACTGGGCCTGATGCTCACCCGGGCGGTCTGCGCGTGGGCCGGCGTGCCGCTGGCGGAGGGGCAGGTCGGACGGCGTACCGCCGACCTGCACTCGATGATCGACAGCGGGGCGGCGGTCGGACCGAGGCACTGGCGGGGGCTGCTCGCCCGCCGGCGTGGGGAGCGGTGGGCCGGCGACCTCGTCGACCGTACGCGCTCCGGCGCCCTGCCGGCACCCACCGGCAGCGCCCTGCGCGTGATCGCCGACCACCGCGACGCGCGCGGCCGCCCGCTGCCCCGCCGGATCGCCGCGGTGGAACTGCTCAACGTGCTACGCCCCACCGTCGCCGTCGACCGGTTCGTCGTGTTCGCCGCGCTCGCCCTGCACGACCATCCGGCGTGGCGGGAGCGGGTCCGCAGCGACGACGAGGCCACCGAGCTCTTCGTGCAGGAGGTCCGCCGGTACTACCCGTTCTTCCCGGCCGCCGCCGCCCGGGTACGGCGCTCCTTCGACTGGCACGGCCACCACTTCCCGCGCGGCCGCCGGGTGCTGCTCGACCTCTACGGCACCAACCACCATCCCGCGCTGTGGCCGGAGCCGGAGCGGTTCCGGCCGGAGCGCTTCGCGGGCCGCCCGCCGGACGCGTTCGCGCCGATCCCGCAGGGCGGCGGTGAGCACCACACCGGGCACCGCTGCGCCGGCGAGTGGCTCACCATCGAGCTGATGAAGCGGGCGGTCACCAACCTGACCAGCACCATGCGGTACGACGTACCCCCGCAGAACCTGGCGGTGAGCCTGCGCCGGATGCCGGCGCTGCCGCCCAGCGGCTTCGTCGTCACCAACGTCCGCCGGACGGCCTGAGGCGGGCGATCCCCGCCCGCCTCAGGCATGCCTGCTCGTCCCGGCCCGCCGCGCCGGACCCGCCGGCGCGGCCCGCTCATCCCACCGGGTGCAGCACGGTACGCAGACAGCCGTCCCGCTTCTTCTCGAACAGCTCGTACCCGCGCACCCCCTGGTCGAGCGGCAGCGGGTGCGTGGCCAGGTAACCGGGATCGATCTCGCCGGCGGCGAGCCGGTCCAGCAGCATCGGGATGTAGCGCTGGGCGTGCATCTGCCCCATGCGCAGCACCAGCGCCTTGTTCATGGCCGCGCCGAGCGGGAACTTGTCGACCAGGCCGGCGTAGACGCCCACGATGCTCACCGTGCCGCCCTTGCGGCAGGCCATGATCGCCTGGCGGACGGAAGTCGGCCGGTCGCTCTGCAGGCGGGCCGACTGCTTCACCCGGTCGTACGCGTAGGTCGGCCCCACGTCGTGCGACTCCATGCCGACGGCCTCGATGCAGGCGTCCGGTCCCCGCCCGGCGGTCATCTCGCGCAGCGCCTCGAGCACGTCGGTGCGCGCGTAGTCGATCGTCTCGACGCCGAGCCGGGCGGCCGCGGTGGCGAGCCGCTCCGGCAGCCGGTCGATGACGATCACCCGCTCGGCGCCGAGGATCTGGGCGCTGCGCGCCGCCATCTGCCCGACCGCGCCGGCGCCCCAGACCGCCACGACCTCGCCGCCCTTCAGCCCGCAGAAGTCGGCCGCCATCCAGCCGGTGGGCATCGCGTCGGAGGCGAAGACCGCCGCGTCGTCGGGCACCCCGTCGGGCACCGGGAACGCGCCGACGTCCCCGAAGGGCACCCGGATGTACTCGGCGTGGCTGCCGGCGTAGCCGCCCGCGGCGTGGGAGTAGCCGAGGATGCCGGCCGGCGAGTGCCCCCAGAGCTTCTCGGTGAGGACCGGCTGGGGGTTGGAGTTGTCGCACAGCGAGAACTGCTCGGTACGGCAGTACCAGCAGCCGCCGCACGCGACCACGGACCCGACCACCACTCGGTCACCGACGCGCAGCCGCTGCACTCCCGGCCCGGTCTCCACGACCTCGCCCATGAACTCGTGGCCCATGACGTCCCCCTCCCGCATCGCGGGGAGGTATCCGTTGATCAGGTGCAGGTCGGAGCCGCACACGCTGCTCGCCCGCACCTTGACGATGATGTCGCCGGCCGCGCGGATCCGGGGCTCCGGCACGTCGCGTACGGCCAGCTTGCCGACACCTTCCCAGCACAGCGCCCTCACGCGCGTCCTCCCGTCGTGAGCTTCTCCCGGACCTTGTCGGTGGCCCGCTCCTGCCGTTCGCTGCGCCCGGACGGGTCACGCCGGGTGTCGATGATCTGGCCGCACTCGACGAGCGACTTCACCCGGCGCAGGGTGTCCCGGAGGGCCAGGTCCGGCTCGTCGCCCCCGACCAGGCCGAACGCCCGGCGTACCGGCCCGGAGCGGTAGCGCAGCTCGGCGCGGATCTCGGTGCCGCGGTCCTGCGGGGCGTCGACGAGTTCGACCCGTCCCTCCTGCCGGACGGGCCCGTCGACGACCGTCCAGCGCAGCAGCCCCGGCCCCTCGACCGTGATCTCCGCCTGCCAGGCGGTGCCTCCGCCGGCCGGGTCCGCCGCCACGCACCGCCAGCGGTCGCCGTCGATCCGTTCGAGGGTCGCCCACTCGGCCAGCGCCCGGTCCAGCCGTTCGCGGTCGGTCCAGAAGCCGATCACCGCGTCCCGTGGCCGGTCCACGGTGATGCCGCGGCGCACCACGTACCACCCGTCCTGCCGCTCGGGCTGGTGCCGCCGGCGGCGTCGGGCCACCAGCCGCCCCACCCCGACGACGCCGACCGTGCCGACGCCGGCCAGCGCCCACCTCGTCGCCCTGCTCATCATCACGCCTCCTCAGGAACCCCCGGGTCCACGCCAGCGCTACCCGCAACAAACCCCCCAAAACCAACCCCACCCGCCCCCTCCCCGCCCCCTCCCCGCCCCTCCCCGCCCCCGCGCGCCCCCAAGCCCCGCGATCTTGCACTTTCTGCCCCGGCGAACCGGGCGTAAGCCGCGAACCGCGGGCCGAAAGTGCAAGATCGCGGAGGTGGGAGGGGGCGGGAGCGGGGGGCACGCGGGTTCGGGGGCACGCGGGGCCGGGGGTGGGCGGGGTTCAGGGTCAGGTCGGGGTCAGGGGGTGACGTGCTGGCGGGCCTGGTGCGCTTGGTCGCGTACGTCCTGGGCGGCCGACCGGGTGTCGTCCTTCACGGCGGCGACCGCCTCCTGGGCGGTCTCCCGGACCGACTCGGTGGCGTGCCGCGCGGGTTCGCGCAACTCCTGCTTCAGCTCGCTCGCGACCTCGCCGAGCTTCTGCGTGACGGCGCCGCCGTGCTCGCTCGCCTTCTCCCTGACCTGCGTCGCCACCTGCTGCTCGCGGCGCGTCGCCGGGATCAGCGAGGACGCCAGCCAGCCCACGCCGAAGGCGATGAGGCCGGCCGCGAGGGGGTTGCCCTGCGACGTACGCCGGACGGCCTGCGGTGCGCGGTGCGCGGCGTCACCCACCGTGGACGCGGCCGAGTGCGCGGCGTCGCCCACCGTGGAGACCGCCGACGAGGCCCGGTCGCCCACCGCGTGCGCGGCGTGGCCGGTGGCGTGGCCGAGGTCGGACGTGGTTCCCATGACCCTGTCCCTCACATTCTGCAGAGCGGTACGGACCCGCTGCTTGCGGTCGTCGACGATGCGGCCGGGGCTGACCTTGTACGCCAGCGCGTCCACATCGGAACTCAGGCTGTTGCGGGTGGCTTCGATCTCCCGGCGGATCTGGTCGGGATCGGTGCTCATCGGGTGACTCCCTCCGGACGTGGCTTGAGCGCGTCGGGGATGCGCTGCACGCTGTCGCTGGTCTGCGCGAGGCCCCGCACGCTCCGCGCGTGCTGCCGGGCCTTCGAGTAGAGGACGGCGGCGATCGCGCCCCACACGACGGCCACGATGAGGGCCGCCCAGCCGGCGTCCATCACGTTGGACAGCCCGGCCCAGAGCGCGAGCGAGAGGAAGAGGGCGACCATGTAGCCGCCGAAGCCGGCGCCGCCGAAGAGCCCCGCGGCCTTGCCGGCCTTGCGGCCCTCCTCGCGGATCTCCGCCTTGGCCAGCTCCACCTCCTGCCGCATGAGCGTGGACAGGTCCGTGGTGACCTGGCGCAGCAGCTCACCGATCGAACTGCCGCGGACCTCGTCCGCGGTGTGCCGGGCGCCGTCCAGTCCGGGCCCCTGCGTCGGCACGCTCATGCCGCCGCCTCCTTCCGGACGCTCGGGCCGCTCACGGACGCACCGTCCCTTGCGACGGCACGCCGGGCAGCGGGTCCGTGTGGGTCACCGGAGGAAGCGGCTGACCGGTGCCGCCCGCCGGGTCGGCGTAGCTGGTCGTGGTCCGCGGGTCGGGGTACGCGACGGGGGCCGGGTCGAGGTAGCCGTCCACCTGGCCCGACGCCTGGCGTACCGACGGCGGGGTGGGGGTCGGGATCACCGCGGTGCGGTCTGGGTCGTCGTACGGGCCGGGGGCCGCGTGCGAGGAGTCGTCGCCGGCGCTGGCGGCGAGGTTGCGGGTCAGCCGGCCGGCGAGCACGCCGAGCACGGCCGCGCCGACGAGGAACGTCGCGGGGTTGCGTCGGGCGTAGTCGCGCACCTCGGAGACGAGGTCGCCGGGCTCCCGTGACTCGAGCCAGCCGGCCACACCGTGCACGCGGTCGGAGGCCTGGCGGGCCAGCTCGCTCACCGGGCCGGACTGACCGCCGTGCTCGGCCATCGCGCGCATCTCGTCGGCGAGCGACCGCAGGCCGCCGGCGGCTCGGCGCTGCTGCTCGCCGGCCTGCGTGACGACCTGGTTGCGGGCCTCGCCGTAGAGGTCGCGGGCCTGCCGGGCGGCCTCACGGCCGACCTCCCGGCCCTGCTCGCGGGCCGTCTCGGCTACCGCGCCGCCCGCGTGGGCAGCCTCCGAGCCGACCTGGCGCGCCTGCTCGCGTACGCCGCCGCCGTTGGCCGAGTCCGGCCCGTACGGGGCCGTCGTGGGTGACAGATCGTAGGTCATGATGTCCCTTCCGCTCGATAAGTCGTCGCGGTGGTGCTTGGGGGAGATGGCGGGGAACGCACCGCCGTCACCGGATGACCTACCCTCCGTCGCCGGGTCCATACCTGTTCCGGCGTTTCTCTGCGCCACGCCCGGTCCGGACTTCAAAATGGAGGATCGTCGGCTGCGTCACGTCGCCGCCACGGAGCGTGACCCACACGGTCCGTACGACCAGTGCCCGGAGCATCCGCGGGCGGAGCAATCCACGGAGGTGGCATCGATGGCACGGGACGCCCGCGGTGGCCGACCGGCGGGGTCGAGGCCCCTGGTCCAGCTGGCCGCCGCGGCGGTCGGCGCGGTGTTCCTCCTGGTCGGCGTGCTGGGCTTCGTCCCGGGGGTGACCACCGGCTACGACCAGCTCACCGCCGCCGGGCACCACTCGGGCGCGAAGCTGTTCGGCGTGTTCCAGATCTCGATCCTGCACAACGCCGTGCACCTGCTGTTCGGGGTGCTCGGCCTCGCGATGGCCCGCACCATCGGGGCGTCCCGCCTGTTCCTGGCCGGCGGCGGCGCCCTCTACCTCGGCATCTGGCTCTACGGGTTCGTGATCAAGCACGAGAGCGCGGCCAACTTCCTGCCGCTCAACAACGCCGACAACTGGCTGCACCTGGGGCTGGGCTTCGGCATGCTCGTGCTCGGGCTGCTGCTCTCCAACCAGTACGGCACGGGCGGCCGGCTGGACACCCCCGTCGACCGTCCCTGAAGGCCACGACACCCGACCGGCGGGTGGCTCGACCGGGGTGGTGCCTGCCGTACGGCGTTTGCCGAGTGATCCGGTAGGGCAACGGAGAGTCACGGATCACCGCCAAGGAGGTCGAGATGCCGCGCTGGCTCCGCAACAACGCTCTCACGATCGCCATGTTCGGCGCGTTCTTCGTCTTCCTGACGTTGCAGAGCGTGTTCGGCTGGCAGACCCACAACGAGGAGCTGGCCGAGTTCGGCGCCGCACCGCTGAGCTGGCCCGCGTACCTGGGCACGGGCCACTTCGCCGAGGCGGTCTTCGAGAACTGGGAGTCGGAGTTCCTCCAGATGGGCGGCTACGTCCTGCTCACCGCGTACCTGGTGCAGCGGGGGTCGGCCGAGTCGAAACCGGAGGGACCAGACGGACCGGCCCGAGGACGACGAGCGCCGCGCCACGCCCGCCTCGCCCTGGCCGGTCCGCGTGGGCGGGGTGCCGCTGCTGATCTACCGCAACAGCCTGTCCCTCGCGCTGCTGCTGATCTTCGCGGGCTCGTTCCTCGGGCACCTGCTCGGCGGCACGGCCCAGTACAACGCCGAGCAGGCGTTGCAGAGCGGCGCCCCGCCGATCAGCGCGCTCCAGTTCCTCGGCACCAGCGACTTCTGGTTCCAGTCGATGCAGAACTGGCAGAGCGAGTTCCTGGCGGTCGGCACGCTGATCGTGCTGAGCATCTTCCTGCGCCAGCACGCCTCGCCCGAGTCGAAGCCGGTCACCGTGGCGCACGCGCAGACCGGAGCCTGAGCCGGGGTGAGGCGTCCGCCCGCGCCCGGCCGTCGTCAGGCCGCGCCCGGCCGACGCCGTCAGGACCGGCAGCCGCCCGCCGTCACCGCGCGGCCGCCGGGCTCGATCAGGCCCGCACCGGCAGGCGCTTGGCGAAGCAGACGCTGTACGGGTTGCCGACGTACGGGCCGTAGACGGGGATCGGCTCGTACCCGCACGAGGTGTAGAGCCCGATGGCGGCCGGCAGGTAGGTGCCCGTCTCCAGGCAGATCCTCGTGTGGCCGCGCTGGTAGGCCAGTTCCTCCAGCGCCGCCAGCAACTGGCGGGCGATCCCCCGGCCGCGCAGCGCCGGCCGGACGTACATCCGCTTGACCTCGCCGGTCTCCTCGTCGAGCGCCTGGAGGCCGCCGCAGGCGACCGCCCGGCCGTTGACCACCACCGCGAGGTAGCGGATGTCGTCGTGGGTCGCCGTCGCCTGCCCGTCCAGCCCGCCGTCGGCTTCGCGCAGCTCACGCTGCTGGGCGGTGACGAGCGCGGCGATCTCGGGGTCGGTGGCGGGGCGGGACTCGATCAGCACCCTCTCACGGTATGCCGGGCGGATTTCCGCCAGGTTTCCGCGGAACGGCCCGATCGCGGACGGTACGGGGCTATTCGGCGTCCTCGCTGCCGCTCGCCACGTCCGCCCCGACCCCGTCCGCCTCGACCCCGCCCGCCTCGATCTCGTCGGCCGGACGCTGCCGGCGGGCCTTGCGGGCGGCCAGCCGCTCGGCCGCGGTGGCCCGCGTCGGCCTCTCCTCCAACCGCTGGTCGGTGCCCCGGACGCCGGGGACGAAGTCGGCGCCGGCGTAGAGGGTGGGCTGCCAGTCGAACTCGCGCTCCCCGATCCGCACCAGGTCCCCGGGCTGGGCACCAGCCTTGGCGAGCTGGTCCTCGACGCCGAGCCGGGCCAGCCGGTCGGCGAGGTAGCCGACCGCCTCGTCGTTGTCGAAGTTCGTCTGCCGGACCCAGCGCTCCGGGCGCGCCCCGCGCACCGTGTACGAGCCGTCGGGCTCCGCCTCCACGGTGAAGCCGGCGTCGTCCACGGCGGTCGGCCGGATCACGATCCGGGTGGGCTCGGCGACCGGCGCCGCGGCGCGGGCCGCCTCGACCAGCTCCGCCATGGCGTACGTGAGCTCCTTGAGCCCTTCCCGCGTGGCGGTGGACACCTCGAACACGCGGAACCCGCGCGCCTCCAGATCGGGCCGGACCATCTCCGCGAGGTCACGGCCGTCCGGAATGTCGATCTTGTTGAGCGCCACGAGCCGGGGCCGGTCGGCGAGGCCGCCGTACTCGTTCAGCTCGGCCTCGATGGCGTCGATGTCGGCCAGCGGGTCGCGGTCGAGCTCCAGCGTCGCGGTGTCGATGACGTGCACCAGCACGGCGCAGCGCTCGATGTGCCGGAGGAACTCCAACCCCAGGCCCTTGCCGCTCGCCGCGCCGGGGATCAGGCCGGGCACGTCGGCGACCGTGAACGTGTGGTTGTCGACGCGCACCACGCCCAGGTTCGGCACCAGGGTGGTGAACGGGTAGTCGGCGATCTTCGGCTTGGCCGCCGAGATCACCGAGATGAGGGAGGACTTTCCGGCCGACGGGAAACCGACCAGCCCGACGTCGGCGACGCTCTTCAGCTCCAGCACCACGTCGAGCTTCTCGCCCGGTTCGCCCAGTTCCGCGAAGCCGGGCGCCTTGCGCCGGGCGTTGGCCAGCGCCGCGTTGCCCCGGCCGCCGCGGCCGCCGCGGGCCACCTCGAAGGTGGTGCCGGCGCCCACCATGTCGGCCAGGACCGTGCCGTCGAGGGTCTGCACCACGGTCCCGTTGGGGACCTTGAGCACCAGGTCGGCACCGTTGGCGCCGTCCCGGTGCGAGCCGGCGCCGCCCTTGCCGTTCCCCGCCTTCACGTGCGGGCGGAAGTGGAAGTCGAGCAGCGTGTGCACCTGCGGGTCGACGACGAGCGACACGCTGCCGCCGTGCCCACCGTTGCCGCCGTCCGGGCCGCCGAACGGCTTGAACTTCTCCCGGTGGATCGAGACACAGCCGTGCCCGCCGTCGCCAGCCTGCAGGTGCAGGACGACCCGGTCAACGAACGTCGTCACGCCGTCAATCCTTCCAGCGGGGACCGCCCCGCATCAGAAAACGCGAAGCGGGCCGGGACACCAGGTCCACGGCCCGCAACGCCGGAGAACTACTGCTGCGGCACGATGCTGACGGTCTTGCGACCGCGCTTGGTGCCGAACTGGACCGCACCGTCGGCCAGCGCGAAGAGCGTGTCGTCGCCACCGCGGCCGACCAGGTCACCGGGGTGGAACTTGGTGCCCCGCTGCCGGACGAGGATCTCGCCGGCGCTGACCACCTGACCACCGAAGCGCTTCACGCCGAGCCGCTGCGCCGCGGAGTCACGGCCGTTACGCGAGCTGGACGCACCCTTTTTGTGAGCCATCTGTGGACGACCTACTTCCCGCTGGAGATGCCGGTCACCTTGACCTGGGTCAGCGGCTGGCGGTGACCCTGGCGCTTGTGGTAGCCGGTCTTGTTCTTGAACTTGTGGATCCGGATCTTGGGGCCCTTGGTGTGCGCGGCGATCTCGCCGGACACCGCGACCTTGGCAAGCTGGGCCGCGTCGGTCACCAGGTCGTCACCGTCGACGAGGAGCACCGCGGTGAGCTGCACCGCGTCGCCGGGGGCGCCGGCGAGCTTCTCGACCTCGATCACGTCGCCCTCGGCGACCTTGTACTGCTTGCCGCCGGTCTTGACGATCGCGTACATCGGAGGCGGACTCCCTGTCGTTGAGGCTGCTGGTGGTCGTCCCCGCGGCGGCTCGCCGGGTAGCAGTGGCACGGCGGCGCGGGCACGCGGGAACTCGGCACACAAGAGTGCGCCGCAGGCAAGCGTACGCCATGGGCCCGCCCCGCCCCAAACCGACCCGGCCGATCAGCCCCGGCAGAGCTGGTCGAGGCGCTGCCGGAGGCGGTCCAGCTCGGTCTCGTCGAGCCCGCCCACGTCGGTGCCCATCGCCGCGACCTCGGCGTCCAGGTCGCGCAGGAGCGCGGTGAGCGACGGGTCCGCGGCCCGCGCCGACTGCTCCCGGAGGGTGCGCCGCCAGCCGTCGAGCGCCGCCTCGGCCCGGCGCCGGGCGGTCTCGGCGGCCGTGTGGTCGCTCGCCCCGATGGCCGCGACCATCCTGCCGAGTTCCTCGTCGTACGCCCGGATCGCGGTGGCCTCCGCCCGCTGGACCGCGGCGCAGACCGCCGGGGCGTTCCCGCCGGCCGGCGCACCACCCCCGGCGGCCGGGCCGGCGGTCGGAGCCGCGGGCGGACCGCTCCCGGTGGCCGGACCCGCGGTCGGACCGCTCCCGCTCGTGGCCGGCGCGGTCGGGCCCGGCGCGGTCCCGGTCGGCGACGCCGCCCCCGGGCCGGTGCCGCCGCAGCCGCCGGCCGCGCAGAGGCCCGTGACCAGCACGGTGGCGACGAGCAGACGCATCGGCATCCCTCCGCGAGGTCCCGGCCGCGGACGACAGCCCCGCCGGCGACGACCAGCTCCGCCGCACGGACCGGGCCCCGTCCCCGCATCGTGCCGGGGATGGGGCCCTGCCGTCCACTCGCCGGTCCGCCCTCGTGGGCAGGGCCGCTACGGGCGGGTACGCCGCCGGGCGCCGCCACGGCGGGATCGCCGCCGGCCGGTGCCGCCGACCTCCTCGTCGCCCTCGTCGCCGAGCGCGTCCGGGTCGTCCGCGGCCGCCAACCGCGCCGCGTCACCCGCCTGGCTGTCGGCGACCGCCGGGGCGGCCTCCGTGTCCGTCTCGTAGCGGGAGAGGTCGTAGCCCATCGTGTCGTAGTAGTCGGCCTCGTGGCTGGTGGCCGCGTCGGACCCCGTGACGGCGGCCGCGCTGGTGGTCGCGTCCGCGGCGGTGGTGTCGGCGTCGGTGTCGGCCTCGCTGACCTCGGCCACGGCGCGCTCCACCGGGGCGCTCTTGCGCGCCCGGCGCCGCGAACCGGCACCGCCGGACTCGGCGACCGGGGCGGCGACCGCCGAGGCCACCGCCTTGACCTTCTCGCCCGCACCGCCCGTACGCGGCTTCTCCGGCACCGGCTCGGTGTGGATGATCACGCCGCGGCCCTTGCAGCACTCGCAGGTCTCGCTGAACGCCTCCAGCAGCCCGGCGCCGATCCGCTTGCGGGTCATCTGCACGAGGCCCAGCGAGGTGATCTCGGTGACCTGGTGCTTGGTGCGGTCCCGGCCGAGGCACTCGGTCAGCCGACGGAGCACCAGCTCCCGGTTCGACTCCAGCACCATGTCGATGAAGTCGATCACGATGATGCCGCCGATGTCGCGCAGCCGGAGCTGCCGGACGATCTCCTCGGCGGCCTCGAGGTTGTTCCGGGTGACCGTCTCCTCCAGGTTGCCGCCGGCGCCCGTGTACTTGCCCGTGTTGACGTCGACCACGGTCATCGCCTCGGTCCGGTCGATCACCAGGTGGCCGCCGGAGGGAAGGAAGACCTTGCGGTCGAGGCCCTTGAGGATCTGCTCGTCGATCCGGTACTCGGCGAAGACGTCGGTCGTGCCGACGTGCCGGCGCAGCCGCGGCACCAGGTCCGGCGAGACGTGCGACAGGTACGACTCGACCATGTCGTACGACTCGTCGCCCTCGATGACCAGTTCGCGGAAGTCCTCGTTGAACAGGTCCCGGACCACGCGGATGACCAGGTCGGGCTCCTCGTAGAGCAGCACCGGCGCGCCGCCCTCGGCCGCCTTGGCCTGGATGTCCTCCCACTGCGCCTGGAGCCGCTTGACGTCCCGGGCCAGCTCGTCCTCGCTGGCGCCCTCGGCGGCCGTCCGGACGATCACACCGGCACCGTCCGGCACCAGCTTCTTCAGCACGTCCCGCAGCCGCTTGCGCTCGGTGTCCGGCAGCTTCCGGCTGATCCCGGACGCGTTGCCGTTCGGCACGTACACGAGGTGCCGGCCGGAGAGCGCGATGTGGCTGGTCAGCCGGGCGCCCTTGTGCCCGATCGGGTCCTTGGTGACCTGGACGAGCACCGAGTCGCCGGACTTGAGCGCCTGCTCGATCGAGCGGGCGCGGCCCTCCAGGCCGGTGGCGTCCCAGTTGACCTCGCCGGCGTACAGCACGGCGTTACGGCCCCGCCCGATGTCGACGAACGCCGCCTCCATGCTGGGCAGGACGTTCTGCACCTTGCCGAGGTAGACGTTGCCGGCCATCGTGGCCGACGAGTTGCGCGTGACGTAGTGCTCGACGAGGACGCCGTCCTCGAGCACCGCGATCTGCGTACGGTCGCCGCGCTGCCGGACCGCCATCACGCGGTCCACCGCCTCCCGGCGGGCCAGGAACTCGGCCTCGCTGAGGATTGGCGGGCGCGTACGCCGCTGCTCCCGGCCGTCCCGGCGGCGCTGGCGCTTGGCCTCCAGCCGGGTGGACCCGGAGACGCCCTGCACCTCGTCCACGGTCCGGCGGGGCTCCCGGATCTTGACGACCGTCGGGACGCCGTCGTCCGCGACCGTCGCCTCGGTGTCACCGGCACCCCGGCGGCGGCGCCGCCGGCGACGCCGGGTCAGCCCCTCGCCGCCGTCGGTGTCCTCGTCCTCGGCCTCCTCGACGGCCTCCTCCGGCTCGGCCTCGGCCTGGGCCGCCGCCTCCTCGGACTCCTCGTCCTCGGCCTCCTCGACGCCGCCCCTGCCCCGGCCGCGCCCGCGGCGGCCACGCCGGCGCCGGCGCCGGCCCGCCAGGGACTCGTCCTCGTCCTCCTCCGCCTCGGCGGCCTCGACGGCCTCCTCGGTCGGCTCCTGCTCGGCCTCGACGGCCTCCACCGGCTCGGCCTCGCGGCGACCCCGGCGGCGACGGCGGGGCTGCTCGGCGGGCTCCTCGCCGGCCGGCTCCTCGCTCGGGCCGGGCTCCACGACCCGGACGAGGGGCACCGCGTCCGGCTGCGGGGGCATGAAGAGCACGGTGGGCGCGGACAGCGCGGCCCGCCGGCGGGGCGTACGCCGCTCCTCCGGCTCGGCGGCCTCGGCCGGCTCGGTCAACCGCTCGGCGGCCCCGGGCACGGCGACACCGGGCGGCACCTCCCCCGACTGGGGCTCCGCGCCGCTGGTGGGCCGCTTCGTGGCCGCCTCGGCGGCCGGCGGAGCCTCGCCGGGCTTCCCGCCGGCGGTCTCCTCGGTGGCCGCGCCGGCCTCGGCGGTCGCCGGTCCCGCCTCGGCGGCCGGCTCCTCGGAGGTCTCGGCGGGCGTCTCCGCCACCGGCTCGGCCGACTCCTCGGTGGTGTCGGCGGGCGTCTCCGCGGCCGGTCGGGTCGGCTCGGTGGCGGTCTCCGCGGCCGGCTCGGCCTCGGTGACCGGCTCGCCCGGCAGGCCGGCGGTCTCGGCGGGCGTCTCCGCCGCCGGCTCGGCCGCCGCGGGCGCGGTCTTGCGCCGCCGCGTACGGGTGACCTTGACGGGCGGGACGACCTCCGCGGAGGCCTCCTCGGCGGACGCCGCGACCACCGGCTCCTCGACGGCCTTCGCGGCGGTCGCCTTGCGGCGCCGACGCGGGGTCTTCGGCGCGTCGTCGAGGTCGCCGGAGAGCGGCGCGAAGACCTCCGCCTGGGGGGACTCCGCGCTGCCGGTGCCGGTGGCGGGCGCCGCGGCCGGCGCGTCGACCTGCTCCGGCTGGTTCACCGGTGTGGCACGCCGCCGGGTGGCCCGGGCCCGTCGGGCGGGTGGGGCCTCGGCGGCCGGGGCCTCGTCGGCGACGCCCCGCGTGCCGGTCGCCTCGCCGGCGGCGCCCCCGTCCACGGGGTTCTTCTGCTGTTCGGCGGTCTCGCCGGCCGGCTGTGAACCGGGCCGTTCGCCGCCCTCGGGCTCGTTCTCGAGCATGGACGTTCTCCAGTTCTGGCTGCCCCGGGCGCGGGTGAGCGCTGCCACGCAGGGTCGCCGCAAAGGTGTTTCCGCCGGCGCGCGAGGTGCGCGACGGCCGAAGTCTGCCTACCTGAACGCCGACCGTCGGTCAGCGTTCACCGATGGTTGCCCCGTCGCGGTCCGCATCCAACGGATCCACGATCTCGCCCTGCGCGGTCAGCGTGCCCTGAGCCAGCCGGGTCACACGCGGCGGAACCGGCGGCTCCAGGCCGGCCACCACGCGGAGGCCGGAAAGGACGTCATCGGGCCGTACGGACGGGGTGACCTGCCGCACGACCACTTCGAGTATCGCACACGGTACGGCCGGTCCCCCGGAAGGCGTCTCCGTCGGTGCCGCCACATCGATGGCGATGACCGCCCCTCGCGCGTCGAAGGTGCGCCGGCCCTGCTTGGTCATCCGCTCGACCAGCACCTCTCCGGCGGCGGTGAACGCGTCGACCGCGGCGCGGAGCGCGGACGGGTCCACCTCCGGCAACTCCACCCGCCAGGACGACGCCTCGATCCGGTCGGCCAGGCTGCCGCCGGTCGCCACCACCGCGTCCACCACGTCGAGCCCCGGCGAGAGCGCCGCGTCCAACGCGATCCGCAGCTGTTCCGGGTCGACCGGCGCCTGAAGCGCGATCTCCAGGTATTCCGCCTCGCTCGCCACACCCGTCGGGGCGGCGCTCGCGTACGAGATCTTCGGGTGCGGGGTGAAGCCCTGCGAGTAGGCCACCGGTACGCCGGCCCGGCGTACGGCCCGCTCGAAGGCCCGGGCGAAGTCCCGGTGCGAGGTGAACCGCAGCGGCCCCCGCTTGGCGTACCGGATCCGGACGCGCTGGACGACCGGCGCCTGGCCGCCCTCGGGTTGAGGCTTTCTGGCGATCGTGAGCTCCTCGGGTGAACCTGCGTGTCCGTTCCATCCTGGCGCAGGGCCCGGGACGGGACGCGGCCGGGGCAGCCGGACCCCGGATGAACCGGCACGAAGCGGTCGTCCCGGCCCGGCGGGAACCGCCTCCCAGAGCGCGGTGACCGGCCGGTGATCGGCCCCGAAACCGTGCGGTTCGTCACTTGGAGGAGGGGCACCGAATCGGCCAGGCGTGGCACACGTGGCCGGCCGGCACGCCCACCCCCGCGGCCGATCGGGACCACACGCCCCGGCCTCGCTGCGGCCACGCCGGCGGCCCGCCGAGACGCACGGTCCCCGGCGGGCCACGACGGTCAGGACGGGTTGCCACTCCCCGGCGGCGGGTACGACCCCGGCGGTGCGGGAGGCGCGCCGGGCGGGGCGTACGGGCCACCCTGCGGGGGCGGCTGGTACCCGCCGGCCGGCGGCCCGTAACCGCCCGGAACGGGCGGCGCGCCCGGGGAGCCGTAGCCGCCCGGGGTCGGGGGACCGTAGCCGGGGGCCGGGGAGCCGTAGCCGCCGGGGGCCGGCGGCGCGCCCGGCGGGAGGTGACCGGCCGGGACGGGTGGCCCACCGGGCTGCCCGTAGCCGTGACCGGCCGCCTGGTCGAGCGCCTCGTCCGGGACGTCGGCCGCCCGGGCCGCCTCACGCCGGTACCTGCGGCGGTTCCAGATCAGGAACACCACCAGCGCCACCAGCACCACGAGCGCCACGGCGATGCCGATGCCGATCACCATGACCTGCTGGTCGGTGGGGCCACCCCGGTCGCCGTACTTCGTGACGTCGAACTCGTCGTCCTCGGCCGCCTGGTCGGGAGCCGCGCTGGCGCTGGCCGCCGGGCCGAGCAGCGGGTTCGCGGAGACCCGCGGCACGTCCGCGGTCAGCGCGGCGACCGGGTCGATGAGGCCGAAGCCGTACTGAGGGTCGCGGCCGGTCGGACCCGCGTCCCGGGCGGTCCGGATGATCCGGTTGATGACGTTCGGCGCGTCGAGATCCGGGTGCTCCGCGCGGATCAGCGCCGCGACGCCCGAGACGATGGCCGCGGCGTCCGAGGTGCCGTCGCCCCACCCGTAGCCGTGCTCGGGCCCGATGTTGAAGATGCCGTCGCCGGGAGCGGCGATCACCGCCTCCGGCCCCTGGACGGAGCCCGACCAGAAGCTGCCGCCCCGGGTCGTGCCGGTCACCGCGATGACGCCGGGCGTGTTCGCGGGGCTGCTGACGTCCACCGCGCCGTCGGCCGTGTTGCCGGCGGCGGCGATCACGACGACGTCCTTCTCCAGCGCGTACCGGATCGCGCTCTCCTGGTCGGGGTCGGACATACCGGGCGCGCCGAAGGACATGTTGATCACCTTGGCGCCGGCGTCGACCGCCATCCGGATGCCGAGAGCGACCGCCTCGTTGCTGTTCTGGCCGGTGCCCTTGCGCAGCTTGATGGGGAGGATCTTCGCGTCGGGCGCGACCCCGACCACGCCGTCGCTCCCGGCGTTCCGCGCCGCGATGATCCCGGCCATGTGCGTGCCGTGGCCGTCCTCGTCGGCGCGCCCGTCTCCCGGGGCGCCGTAGCTGCGCGCCCCGGGAAGCACCTGGCCACGAAGCTCCGGATGGGTGGCGTCGACGCCGCTGTCCAGCACCGCCACGACCACTCCGCGGCCGGTGGAGACCTTGTGTGCCCGGTCGATGCGCAGCTCGTCCAGGTACCACTGCTCGGCCCGCCGGTCGGCCGCGGCCGCCGGTTGGGCGGCCCCCAGCACCATCAGCCCGGCCAGCAGGCCGGCTGTGATCGGCCGGAGTGCGCCGACGTTCACCCTCATCCGTCCGTCCTTATCGCAGGATGCCCGGGGACGCGGAGCCGTCGCTGCCCCACGGATCGTCGTCCTCAGTCAACCACGACGAGTGCTCGCTGCCGGAGCTGCCGGCGCCGGCGCCGTGACCGCCCATGCCACCGCCCATCATGCCGGCGCCCATCATCCCGGCGCCCCGAGCACCGCCCGCGCCCGCGCCCGCGGCGCCGGCGCCACCGGCCGCGGCACGCAGGGCGTTGGCGGCGCTGGTCATGGGCGGCACCTTGCCGTTGCCGCCGCCCATCATGCCGGGGACGGCGCCCACGCCGATCCCGCCGGCCGCGCCGACGCCACCGCCGCCGATCCCGCCGGCCGCACCCACGCCGCCGCCGCCGATCCCGCCGGCCCCGGCGCTGCCCAGCCCGGGGCCGCCCGCGCCGCTGTACCCGCTTCCGATGGTGCTGGGCGGTGAGGCGCCGGCGAGGCCGGTGCCGAAGTCGCTGTCGCCGGTGCCCGGGTAACCGGCGGACGGCGGCGTGAGGCTGCCGGGGCCGCCGCCGATGCCACCCGTGCCGCCACCTCCGTGGTCACCGCCGCCGATCGTCGGCGGGGTGATCTTGGGAGTGTCGCCGCGGTACGGGCCGGGGTCGCCCATCTTCGGGGTCGAGCTGTCGATGGAGGGGCGGACGCTGCTGGGATCGGCTCCGCCGTCGAAGCCGCCGCCGATGTCGGGGCGGCCCGTCGGCGGGACGCGGTCCTCCGGCCGGTAGCCGCCGTAGTCGTCCTGGCCGGACGGCGCCCGCACGATGAGCTTCGGGCGCTCGTCGACCACCGCGGTGGGCAGCGGCGACATGGCCTTGTTGGCCGCCGACATGTTGTCGTTGTACCAGTTGTCCAGGTGGGACTTGGTGTCCCACAAGCCGCCCCGCTTGTTGTCACTGGCCTGGCCGTCGACCTTCATGGTCGCCTCCAGGTCATCCGCCTTGTCGCGGAACGCGCCGTCGGCGTACGACGCGGGGTTGCTCTGGTAGTCCTTGCGCAACGCCGCGAGGAAGCCCGACTGGCTCTCGCCGTCGCGCGCGTCGTCGAGCTCGGTGCCGTTGGGCAGGCTCCACTCGTTCCAGCCGAAGTCGTCCATGAGCGGGATCGGGATGCTCGCGACGGCCTTGCGGATGTCGGCCTCGATCCGGGTGAGCGCCCCGCTCACGTTGCTCGCGTCGGTGATGAGCTCCTCGATGTCCTTGCCCATCTCACCGAGGTGCTCGCGGTACGCGTCACCGCCGCTGCCCTTCCAGCCGGCGAGCATGCCGGGCAGACCGCCGACGTTCGGGCGCTCCGTGCCGGGCGCGACCGGCCCGATGAACGAGCGCCCGGCCAGGGCGTCGCGCAGGTAGCCCAGCGCGGTCGACAGGTTCTTCCAGCCCGCGCCGACCGAACCGACCGTCTCCGGATCCGCCGAGAGCGTCACCTCGCGGACGCACCGCTCCCACGTTCCTCCAGCCATGACCCTCTCCCCCTCAGGCCGTGTACGGGTAGGTGGACGGCGGCGTTCCGCCCGCCTGCGGCGGCGGAGCGGCGGACTCCAGCATCCGTTCGATCTCCTTGCCCGTGGCGGCGTTGCGCGCCTCGACGTCGCGGAACGCCTGGGCGATGTCCTCGGTGCCCTTCTTGAGCGCGGCGAGCCGGGTGGAGAGCTGCTTGATGTGAGCCTCCATGTTGGCCGTCGACGTGGTCAGCGCCTGCCACTGCATCCGGGCGTCCTCGTACGCCCCGAAGGGCGTGCCGTTGGGGACCGTCTGACCGTGCTCGCTGTCCCCCTTCATCCGCTCCTTGATGCGCTCCATCTCGTAGGTGATGGTCTCGTCGACGTACTGCTTCAAACGCTCGACGTACGCCGCCGCCGCGTCGAGGTCCTCGACGCTGACGGTCAGATCGCCGACGTCCGGCGGTCTGATGTCACCCATGTTGCTGCCCTCCCCGTCGCCGACCGGCCAATCGGTCCATGTGGGACGCAGCGTATCCATTGACGGCCAGTCGGGTCACCCCCACCCCGTGTCATGGTAGGTGGGCGGCAAGACAGGGCCCGGACACGCCGGAGCGCGGGAACCGTGCCGGTTCCCGCGCTCGGTGTTGGTCGGCGACGCCGCCCGGGACGAGCCCGCGTCGGCGCTACCGCTGCGCGCCGGTGGGCAGCTTCAGTCCCTTGACCGGCGTCAGCGGCAGCAGCTTCCGGCCGGTGGGGCCGATCTGGATCTCGGTGTCCATGGACGGGCAGACGCCGCAGTCGAAGCACGGGGTCCACCGGCAGTCGTCCTGCTCGTACTCGCTGAGCGCGTCCTGCCAGTCCTGCCAGAGCCAGTCCTTGTCGAGGCCGGAGTCGAGGTGGTCCCAGGGCAGGACCTCCAGCTCGTCGCGCTCCCGCGTCGTGTACCAGTCGAGGTCGACGCCGTAGGCCGGCAGCACCTCGGCGGCGGCGTCCACCCACCGCTGGAACGAGAAGTGCTCGCTCCACCCGTCGAACCGGCCGCCGTTCTCCCAGACCTTGCGGATCACCGCGCCGACCCGGCGGTCGCCCCGGCTGAGCAGGCCCTCGATGAGCGACGGCTCCCCGTCGTGGTAGCGGAAGCCGATGGCCCGGCCGAGCGAACGGTCCGCGTTGATGGCGTCCTTGAGCAGCTTGAGCCGGCGGTCGATGACCTCGGGCCGCTCCATGGCCGCCCACTGGAACGGCGTGTGCGGCTTCGGCACGAACCCGCCGATGGAGACGGTGCAGCGGATGTCCTTCGAGCCGGTGGCCGCCCGCCCCGCCTTGATGACCTCGTGGGCCATCCGGGCGATCTGGAGCACGTCCTCGTCGGTCTCGGTGGGCAGGCCGCACATGAAGTAGAGCTTCACCTGCCGCCAGCCGTTGGTGTACGCCGTCACGACGGTGCGGATGAGGTCCTCCTCCGACACCATCTTGTTGATCACCCGGCGGATCCGCTCCGACCCGCCCTCCGGGGCGAACGTCAGGCCCGTCCGCCGGCCGTTGCGGGACAGCTCCTGGGCCAGCTCGATGTTGAACGCGTCCACCCGGGTCGACGGCAGGGAGAGCGAGACGTTGGTGCCCTCGTACTGCTGCGCCAGGCCGGAGCACATGTCGCCGATCTCGGAGTGGTCGGCCGACGACAGCGACAGCAGGCCCACCTCGTGGAAGCCGGAGAACTCCAGCCCCTGCTGCACCATCTGGCCCACCGTGGTGATCGAGCGCTCCCGCACCGGACGGGTGATCATGCCCGCCTGGCAGAAGCGGCAGCCGCGGGTGCAGCCGCGGAAGATCTCCACCGCGTACCGCTCGTGGACCGTCTCGGCGAGCGGCACCAGCGGCTTCTTGGGGTACGGCCAGGCGTCCAGATCCATGGTGGTGCGCTTGTGCACCCGGAACGGCACGTCCGGGCGGTTCGGCACGACCCGCTGGATCCGGCCGTCCGGCAGGTAGTCCACGTCGTAGAAGCGCGGCACGTAGACGCTCTCGGTGCGGGCCAGCCGCAGCAGCAGCTCGTCGCGACCGCCCGGGCGGCCCTCGGCCTTCCAGTCCCGGACGATGGCGGTGATCTCCAGGACCGCCTCCTCGCCGTCACCGAGCACGGCGGCGTCGACGAAGTCGGCGATCGGCTCCGGGTTGAACGCGGCGTGCCCGCCGGCCAGGACCACCGGGTCGGCGTCGGTCCGGTCGGCGGCGAGCAGCGGGATGCCGGCCAGGTCGATCGCCGTGAGCAGGTTGGTGTAGCCCAGCTCGGTGGCGAAGGAGACGCCGAACACGTCGAAGTCGCGCACCGGGCGGTGGGCGTCGACGGTGAACTGCGGCACGCCGTGGGCGCGCATCAGCTTCTCCAGGTCCGGCCAGACGGCGTACGTCCGCTCGGCGAGCACGTCGGGCAGCTCGTTGAGCACCTCGTACAGGATCTGCACGCCCTGGTTGGGCAGGCCGACCTCGTACGCGTCCGGGTACATCAGCGCCCAGCGCACGGCCGCCGCGTCCCAGTCCTTGACCACCGCACCCAGCTCACCACCGACGTACTGGATGGGCTTGGTCACCTGGGGCAACAGCGGCTCCAGTCGGGGCCAGACGGAGTTCGCCGCGACGGGGCGCGAAGTCGTGGACGGGACGCTCATGATGCCCAAGGGTACGCGCCCGCCCGAGCGCGACCACGCGCGCGGCGGGATCCGCCGTGGCGTGGTCGACCCCCACCCGGTCACCCCGACCGCCGCAGGTCAGCGGGTCGCCGCTCACGCAGGCGCGGGCACGGTCCCGGCGCGCGGTGGGCGGATCCCCACGGTTGGCGGGCCGGTACTAACCTCGGGTCGGCGCGAGAGGAGATTGCCGCGATGCCGCAGCCGGGGACGGACCGGCCGGCCCACGGGAGCACCCCGGGCACGGGGCCGGACCGTGATCCGGCCGTCGCCGGGGACGCGACCTCCCCCGTCGTACCCCAGGCCGACGCCACCGCGGCCCCGACCGCGCCGGAGACACCGACGACGAGCGCCGACGCCGCGGCGCCGACCGTGCCGGAGGCGGCGGCGAGCGCCGACGCCGCGGTGCCCGCCGACGCCGCGAACGCCGCCGACGCCAGGCCGACGGACCGCGACGCCACTCCGACGGACGCCGCCACGGCCGGCACCGACACCACGCCAGACGCGGCCGCCGCGGATGCCACGCCGGCCGACGGCGCCGCCGCGGCGGACCCCGACGCGGACGCCGCCACGCCGCGTGCCGACGCCAGGCCGGCGGACGGCGACGCCGCCACGGCCGGCACCGACACCACACCGCCGGGCTCCGCCGCACGGACTGACGCGGCCACGCCGCGCGCCGACGCCACGCCGGCAAGGGACGCCGCCGCCACGGCGGGCACCGACGCGACGCGGGCGATCGCCGACGCCGCCCCGGAGCCGACCGACGGCACCGACGTAGCGCGGTCCACCGCCGACGCCGGACCTGCCGTACCCGAAGCCACCCAGCGGCTCGACGGACCCGCGCCGGCCTCCGCGCCGGACGGGCCGGCCTCCGCGCCCGAGGTCGGGCCCACGGGCACCCGGCGGATGCCCGCCGTCGAGGTTCCCGACCCCGCGCCCCGGTGGAGCGGGTCCGCCCCCGTGCCGCCCCCACCGCCCCGCCGGCGCTCCTGGGGCGAGTCGGCCGAGCCGACCCCGCTGCCGCCGCCCCTGCCGGACGCCCCGGAGCACCAGGTTCCCGTCGACCCCTGGGCCGGCGCGGACACCGGCGGCTGGGAACTGCCCTCGGCCGAGCTGCCGGCGTTGCCGCCCCTGCCGCCGACGCTCCCCTACCCGGCACCGCCGCCCACGCGCCCCTACTCCGGGCCGCCCGCTGGCGCGCCGCCGGTCGCTCACCCGCTGTCGCCACCGCCGGGTCGCCCCGTGCTGCCGGGTCACCCCGTGCCGCCGCCCGCGCGTCCGGTGCCGGGTCACCCCGCGCCGCCGCCCGGTCACCCCGCGCCGCCGCCCGGTCACCCCGCGCCGCCGCCCGCGCGTCCGGTGCCGGGTCACCCCGCGCCGCCCCCGTCGGCCGCTCACCCCGTGGCGCCCCCGCCGGTCGTCCACCCGGTGTCGCCGCCGGCCGCCCGGCCTCCGGTCGCACCACCTCCGATGGCGCCGCCGCCTGTCGCACCGCCGGCCGGCCGCCCGCCGGTACCGGCCCCCGCGACGACGCCGACCCCACCACGGCAACGCCGGTCGAAGCGGCGCCCGACCGCGCCGCCGCCCGACTGGCAGGCCCCGAAGGGGTACGTGCCGGTCCGCCGGCGACGCCGCTGGCCGTGGGTGCTGCTGCTCACCATCGCCTGCTGCTGCGGCTGCCCCGCGTACTACGGCCGGCCGATCTGGTCGCAGTACCCCGTCCACGCCTCACTCCCCGCCCAGGTGGCCGACCTGTCGCTGCGGGACGACAACCGCAGCGAGGAGACCGCGCGCCGGCTGGAGACGGAGGTACGCAAGGAGCACTGGCTGGCCGAGGAGACCTTCGCCGGTGTCTACACCGACCCGAACGGCAAGCAGGTGACCGTCTTCGGCGCGACCGGCGTCCGGCTCGACCCGGAGGGGGACGCGGACGACGAGATCGCCCGCCTCGCCGGCACGTACCGGCTCGGGGAGGTCGAGAAGATCGACACGGGCGTACGCGGCCGGCATCAGCGCTGCGCCGTGGGCCGCGCCGACGGCGGGACGGTGGTGGTCTGCACGACGGTCGACCACGGCAGCATCGCGACGGCCGTCTTCACGCGCCTCTCGGTGCAGGACAGCGCGGCCCTGCTCGAGACGCTGCGGGCGCGGATCGTCACGCCCGGCCGAAGCTGAGCCGACACACCCTCGGTTTTCACCTTCGTTACGACCGTTAAGACGCCACAAGAACCACAATTGGGACATGTCGCGGCGTTGGCTCTTCGCCGATCAACTGGGACCGCACTTCCTCGACGAGCGTCGCCAACCGGTGCTGCTGATCGAGTCGAAGGCGGTCTTCCGGCGCCGCGCGTTCCACCGCCAGAAGGCGCACCTGCTGCTGTCCGCCCTGCGCCACCGCGCCGCCGAACTCGGGGACCAGGCGATCTTCCTGCGGACCGAGACGTACGGCGAGGCGCTGCGCCGGGTGCCCGGGCCGCTGGAGGTGTGCCATCCGACCTCCCGGTCGGCGTTGCGGTTCGTCCGCGGGCTGGACCGGGTCGCCGTCCTGCCGCCGCGCGGCTTCGTGACGACCATCGACGACTTCGCCGAGTGGGCCGACGGGCGCCGGGGCGCGCTCCGGTTCGACGCGTTCTACCGGTTCGCCCGGCAGCGCCACCGGGTGCTCCTCGACGGGGACGAACCGGTGGGCGGCCGCTGGAGCCCGGACCCGGGGAACCGGGGCCCGCGTCCGAAGGGGGTTCGCCGGCTCGACGTGCCGCCGCCGCCCGTGCCGACCGAGGACGACATCGACGCCGAGGTTCGGGCGGACCTCGACCGGTGGGAGCGGGAAGGGGTGCGGTTCGTCGGGCGGGACGGCCCGCGCCGGTTCCCGGCGACGGCCGCGGAGGCCAAGGCGCGGCTGCGGCACTTCCTGCGGCACCGGCTGGCGCACTTCGGCCCGTACGAGGGCGTCATGCTCGCCGCCGACCCGTGGCTGGCGCACAGCCTGCTCTCCACCTCCCTGAACCTGGGCCTGCTCGACCCCATGGAGGCCGTACGCGGGGCCGAGCAGGCGTACCGCCGGCAGGGCGCCCCGCTCTCCAGCGTGGAGGGCTTCATCCGGCGGATCCTCGGCTGGCGGGACTTCGTCTGGAACCTGTACTGGTACGTCGAGCCGGACCACCTGGGCGGCGACCGGCTCGCCGTACGCCGGCCGGTGCCGGACTGGTTCCGGGACCTGGACGCCGACGCGGTGCGGGCGCGCTGCCTCTCCGACGTCCTGGCGGAGGTGCGCGACCACGGCTGGGTGCACCACGTCGCGCGGCTCATGGTGCTGGGGAACTACGGACGGCAGCGCGGCTGGCGGCCGGCCGAGATGGTGGACTTCTTCCACCGCAGCTTCGTCGACGGGTTCGTCTGGGCGATGACGGTGAACGTCGCCGGCCCGAGCCAGTACGCCGACCTCGGCCGGACGGCCACGACGCCGTACGCCGCCGGCGGGTCGCCCATCGACCGGGCGAGCGACTACTGCGGCGGCTGCCGGTACGACCCGGGGCAGCGCCTCGGCGGGAACGGGTGCCCGTACACGGCGGGCCACGTCGCGTTCCTGGCGCGCAACCGGGACCGGCTGCCGCCCGACGCGCGGACGGCCCGGCAGCTGGCCCAACTGGACCGCCTGCCGGACGTCGACGAGGTCGTCGCGCAGGAGGAGCGCCGCGGCGCCGACCCGCCGTGACCGCGGTCGGTCAGGCGGGGCCGTCGCGGGTCGGGTCGGGGTGGGCGCGCGGCGGGGCGTACCGGGGGACGTACTCCTGGCCGGTGAGCTTCTGGATCTCGCTCATGACCTCGTCGGTCATGGCCCGCAGCGAGGTCCGGTCGTCGGAGCGGCCCGTGAAGTCCAGCGGCTTGCCGAACCGGACGGTGATCTTCGCGGCGCCGGGCCGGGGCATCCGCGCCCCGATCGGCTGCACCTTCTCGGTGCCGATCGTGCCGACCGGGATGATCGGCACGCCGGCGGCCAGCGCGAGCCGCACGGCGCCGGTGCGCCCCCGGTAGAGCCGCCCGTCGGGCGACCGGGTCCCCTCCGGGTAGACGACCACCAGGTCACCGGCCTTGAGCGCCGGGATCGCGGCGTCGAAGGCGGACAGCGCCGCCCGCCCGCCGGCCCGCTCGACGGGGATGGCGCCGAGACCGGTGAGGACGAACTTGGAGAACGCGCCCTTCAGTCCGACGCCCTTGAAGTACTCCGACTTCGCCCAGAACGCGAGGTGCCGCGGGACGACCGTGCCGAGGAAGAGCTCGTCGGCCACGGAGAGGTGGTTGCCGGCGAAGATGGCGCCACCGGTCTCCGGCACGTACTCCAACCCCTCCACGGTCGGACGGAACGCCAGCCGCAGCGCGGGCGCCACGGTGAGCTTGCCGATGGTGTAGAGCAGCGGCACTGTTCCTCCGGCGGATCGTGTGCGAAGCAGGCGGTGTCACGGTAGCGGACGCCGCCCCGCCGCACCGACGGGGTGGCGAACCGGCCGGCGGCTGGTCGAAAGACGCCGGGCCACCGCCCACCTGCTATCTCATACCCGACCGAGGCCCCCCGGTCACCCGTCGAGGCGCACCCCCGCGCCCCACCCCCTTCTCCCCGCGATCTTGCACTTTGGGCCCTCGTTTTGCCGGTCTGAGCCCGGTTTGCCGGGGCAGCAAGTGCAAGATCGCGGGGGTGAAGCCCGGGGCGCGGGGTTAGCGGACTGGGGGTGGGAGGGTGCGGGTCCAGAGGGAGACGCCGGCGCGGTCGCGCAGGTGGACGGTGAGCGCGCCCGTGGCGCCGTCGATGCTCACCTCACCGAAGTGCTGGTATCCCTCGGCCGGCGACGTGTTGGCCCGCGGCGGGGCGTGCACGAAGACGGCCTCCGGACCGAACGTGCCGTCCAGGGCGTTCGGGCCGAACGCGCCGGCGTGCGCCGGCCCGGAGACGAACTCCCAGAACGGGGTGAAGTCACCGACCGCCGCGCGGGCCGGGTCGTAGTGGTGCGCCGCCGTGTAGTGCACGTCGGCCGTGACGAAGACGACGCCGGTCACCCCGGCCCGGTGGACCGCCCGCAGCACCTGCGCGAACTCCAGCTCCCGCCCGGCCGGCGCGCCCGGGTCGCCCTGGGCCACGCCCTCCTGGGCGCCCGGCCCGTCCGGCACCACCAGCCCGATGGGGAGGTCGGCCGCGATCACCTTCCACGTGGCGCGGGACCGGGTCAGCTCCCGGACGAGCCACTCGCGCTGCTCCCGGCCGAGCAGGCCGCGGTTCGGGTCGGCGTACGTGTTGCCGTCGTTCGGGTCCTTCCAGGTCCGCATGTCCAGCACGAAGACGTCCAGCCGCGACCCGTACGACAGGCGCCGGTAGAGCCGGCCGTCGCGCGGGGTGGGCACCCACTCCCCGTACGCCCGCCGGGCCCGGGCCGCCAGCACGTCGACACGGCGCTCGGTGTACCGGTCGTCGGTGAGGATCTCGCCCGGGTACCAGTTGTTGGTCACCTCGTGGTCGTCCCACTGGTTGACCTGCGGCACCTCGGCGAGGAACCGGCGCAGGTGCTCGTCGAGCAGGTTGTACGCGTACTGGCCCCGGTACTCGGTCAGCGTCTCGGCGACCTTGCTCTTCTCCGGGGTGACGATGTTGCGCCAGATCCGCCCGTCGGGCAGCGCCACGGTCTCGGTGAGCGGCCCGTCGGCGTAGACGTTGTCGCCGCTGCACAGGTAGAAGTCGGGGCGGGTGGCCCGCATGGCGCTGAAGATCGACATGCCGCCGAAGTCCGGGGCGATGCCCCAGCCCTGGCCGGCGATGTCGCCCGTCCAGACGAAGCGGACGTCCCGCCGGTCGTGCGGGCGCGCGGCGGTGGTGAGGGTGCCGGTCAGCGGCTCGCTCACCAGCCCGTGCCGGTCGAGGCTCTCCACCCGCACCCGGTAGTGCAGCCGCTCGCCGGCGGGCAGGCCGCGCAGCCGCACGGTGCCGGTGAAGTCGCCGGACGGGTCGAGCACCGGTCCGGTGACCCGCCGGGCGCCCCGGAAGTCGGGGCGGCGGCTCACCTCCACGAGCATCCGCCCGGGGCGGTCTGCGCGGGTCCACACCAGCGCCGAGTCCGCCGTCGCGTCGCCGCTCTGCACGCCGTGCGTGAGCACGGGACGCCCGCTGGGCCGCCACGCGGGCGCGGCCGGCGCGGCGCCGCCGCCCAGCAGGCCGCCACCCACCACGCCGGCGCCGGCCACCAGGCCGGCCCGCAGCACCGTACGTCGATCAAGCTCGGTCATCGTTCCTCCCGGATCGGGGACTGACCCCGTGGGTGTACCGGGCGGACATGACCGGTTCCCGCGTCCCGGGTGTCCACGGCCGGAACGCCGGCTGACCGGCAGGACATGATCGGCGTCACAGCCCTTGTTGTCACACCGCGACCCGGCGGACCCGTCGTACCGGTGTCACACCGACACGGGAGGTTGTCATGCAACGGATGGACGTGACCACGGTGGCGCCGGAGGCGTACCACGCCGTGCTGGGCCTGGAGAAGTACGCCCGGTCGAACGTCGACCACACGGTGTACGAGCTGGTCAAGATCCGGGCGTCGATGCTGAACGGCTGCGCGTTCTGCGTCGACATGCACACCACCGACGCGCTGGCCGCCGGGGAGTCGAGCCGGCGGCTGTTCGCCCTGGCGGCCTGGCGGGACGCGCCCTTCTTCACCGAGCGGGAGCGGGCCGCGCTGGCGCTCACCGACGCGGTCACCCGGCTCGGCGAGCACGGGGTGCCGGACGAGGTCTGGGACGAGGCGGCGAAGGTCTGGTCGGAGAAGGAGCTCGCCGACCTGATCGTGGCCATCGCGACAATCAACGTGTGGAACAGGATCTCGGTGACCACCCGGAAGCAGCCTCCGACGCAGGAGTGACCACCACCGACGCCGTGGCGGCGGCCGGTGCGCTCGACGCGCACCGGCCGATGCTGCTCGGCCTGGCCTACCGCCTGCTCGGCAGCCGGCACGACGCCGAGGACGTGCTCCAGGAGGCGTACCTGCGTTGGGTGGCCGTCGACCGGACCTCGGTGGCCGAGCCACGGCGGTACCTCTCGCGGGTGGTCACCCGCCTCGCCCTGGACCGGCTCCGGGCGCGGCAGGCCGCCCGCGAGACGTACGTGGGGCCGTGGCTGCCCGAGCCGGTGCCGACCGAGCCGTCCCCCTTCGGCCCGCTGGACCGGGCCGAGCTGCGCGACTCCCTCGCCACCGCGCTGCTGCACGTGCTGGAACGGCTGAGCCCGCCGGAGCGCGCGGTCTACGTGCTGCACACGGCGTTCGACCTGCCGTACACGGAGATCGCCGAGATCCTGGACCGCTCCCCCGCCGACTGCCGGCAACTGCACCACCGGGCCGAGGCCCGGGTGCACCAGGACCGGCGCCGCTTCACGGCGGACCGCGCGGAGCAGGAGCGGCTGCTCGACGCGTTCCTGGCCGCCGCCCGCGAGGGCGACCTCGCGACGCTGACCGGCCTGGTCGCCCGCGACGCGATCGCCTGGACCGACGGGGGTGGACGGGTGAAGGCCGCCCGCAACCCGATCATCGGTGCGGAGCGGGTGATCCGCTTCGCGGCCGGTGTCTACGGCCGCAGGCCGGTGCGGACCCGCTGGCTGGAGCTCAACGGCCAGCCGGGCGCTCTCGTCGAGAAGTCCGACGGCACGGTCTACGCGCTCACGCTCGCCGTGTCGGAGGGCCGGATCACCGACCTGTACATGGTGGGCAACCCGGCGAAAATGCCCGGGCTGCCCGACTGAGCCGCGGCGTCAGGAGAGTTCGGGGAACCAGAGCGCGATCTCGCGCTTCGCGCTGTCCACCGAGTCGGACGCGTGCACCAGGTTCTCCCGGTTCGACAGGGAGTAGTCGCCACGGATCGTGCCGGCCGCCGCCCGGCGCCCGTCGGTGGCCCCCACCAGGCCCCGGACCACGTCGATGACCTGGTCGCCGGAGAGCACCATGGCGACCAGCGGGCCGCCGGTCATGAAGGTCTTCAGCGGCGGGTAGAAGGGCTTGTCGACGTGCTCCGCGTAGTGCTCGTCGGCCAGCGCCGCGTCCATGGTCCGGGTCACCATGGCGTCGATGCGCAGCCCCTTGCGCTCGAACCGGGAAATGATCTCGCCGACCAGCCCCCGGCGGACCGCGTCGGGCTTGATCAGTACGAGCGTGCGCTCATCGGGGCTGGTGCTGGACACGCTGGGTTCCTCCTGTGCGCGGAAGCCGGGCTGTCTGGGTACGGTCAGCCTAGCGACCCGGT
This sequence comes from Micromonospora globbae, assembly GCF_036184225.1. Taxonomy (NCBI): domain Bacteria; kingdom Bacillati; phylum Actinomycetota; class Actinomycetes; order Micromonosporales; family Micromonosporaceae; genus Micromonospora; species Micromonospora globbae. Next base: position 12,229 of record NZ_CP108084.1, on the reverse strand, counting down.
CCCGGCGCCGGCGCGGCGGCCGGCCTTCCCCCCGGCGGCCCTTCCGGCCTAGCCTGGCCCTTGACCCCCGGGAGGTCCACTGTGGCGAACGGCGGCAGCCGACCCATCGCGCCGGTACGGAAGCTGATCGCCGCGGTGCTCGGCACCGTGGCCACCTTCGTGATGCTCTTCGGCCTCGGCATGACCAGCTGGGCCATCGTGGCGCTCGGGGCCGCCCTGCTGGTGCTGGCGATCGCGCTGGCCACCGTCCGGGCCGGCGGGCGTACGTGGGTCGTCGGCGAGGGGCACGTGCACAGCGCCTCCGAGCCGCCCACCCAGTACGCCTTCGGCCGCTGCGAGCTGCAACTGGTCATCGACGCGCCGGGGCTGCCGCCCCGCAGCAAGAAGATCATCGAGCCGCGCGTCCCCGTGTCAAAGTGGCCGTCGCTCGGGCAGACCCTGCCGATCCGGGTGGCGCTGGACGACCCCCGGCACGTCCGGGTGCTCTGGGACGAGGTGCCCACCCACGCCGAGACCGCGGCGGCGGCCACCGCCGACCTGCCGCCCGAGTACGCCGACCTCGACCCGGTGGACGAGGTGCTCATCGAGCAGGACGCGCCGCCGTGGGCCGGCCGCTCCGCCGAGGACGACTTCCGCGGCCCGCTCGGCGATCCGCTGCCCGACGACCCGGGTGTCCCGCGGGACGAGCGCGAGCCGGTCGTCGTGCACCAGCGCCCGGGCGGCCCGGTCGTGCTGGAGGGGACGCTGGTCGAGCCGCAACCGGCCAACCCGCTGCCCCGCCGGGCCACGCCCGCTCCCCGGTCCCCCGCCGAGGAGGACTTCGACGTGCCCGCCGCGGCGGCCCCCGCGCGGGAGGATCCGGCCGACCCGCTCGACCTGCCGCTGGACGACCCGGCGACGCCCCGCGAGCCGCGGGACGAGCCGGTCAGCGCGGCCGAGCTGGACGAGGCGATCTTCGGCTACGAGCCGGCCGGCCCGGCCGACGAGCCGTCCGACCCGGTCGGGCCGATCAGCGGCGTGGGACTCACCCTGCTGGTGACCGACCTGTCCCGCTCGCTGGGGTTCTACCGGGACGTGCTGGGCTTCACCGAGGTCGACCAGGGCACGGGCAACGCCGTGCTCGCCTCCGGCTCGACCCGGCTGGTGCTGCGTCAGGTCACCGAGGCCGCGCCGGTCAGCCGCCGGCTGGTGCACGTGAACCTGGAGGTCGACGACATCGAGGCGGCGTACGAGCGGCTGCGCGACTCCGGCGTCCGCTTCACGTACGCGCCCCGGGTGGTCAACCGGGGCACGAAGCTGGAGGTGTGGGCCGCCGCGTTCCGCGACCCCGACGGCCACGGCATCGCCCTCACCCAGTGGCGGGAACGCGCCGACGCCTGAGCCCGCCGGGGCCGCGACGGGGGGCCGCCTCGGCACCCCGGGGCCCGCTGTCTGCTGCGGCCCTAGCCGAGGATCACCCGGCGTACGTGCAGGGCGTAGCCCCAGACCAGGGCGAAGATGACGCCGAGCACCAGCAGCGACCAGTGCAGCAGGCCGGACAGCATCAGCAGTCCCTGCAGGACGGTGCCGGCGTTCCAGGCCCACGGCCGGCGGATCAGGCCGGCCAGCACCACGGCCACCACGGCGAGCGCCACCACGGCGCCGATCGCGGTACCGCCGAGGTCACCGCCGACCACCCGGATCGGCTGGATGGCGAGCAGCAGCACCAGCGCCTCGAGGGTCAACGTGGCCGCCCCAAGGCCGCGCACCGCCCGCTGCGGGTCCCGCAGCCCCGACCGGCGTGGCTGCTCGGGGCCGCTCATCGCTTCAGCAGCCGGCGGGCGTCGGCCACGGTCACCACCGATCCGGTGATCAACACACCCACTCCGCTCAGCTCACCCGGCACGTCCTCCTCGGCCAGGGCCACCGCCGCCTCGATGGCGTCCGGCATCTCCTCGGCCACCTCGACCCGTTCCGGACCGAACACCTCGGCGGCCAGGGCGGCCAGCTCGCGGGCCGGCATCGCCCGCGGCGAGCTGTTCCGGGTGACCACCACCTGGTCGACCACCGGCTCCAGCAGCTCCAGCAGGGCGGCCGCGTCCTTGTCGCCGAGCACACCGACGACCGCCACCAGCTTGCTGAACGCGAACTCCTCCTGGAGCGCGGTGACCGTCGCGGCCATCCCGTGCGGGTTGTGCGCGCCGTCGAGCAGGATCGTCGGGGCGCTGCGCACCCGCTCCAGCCGGCCCGGCGAGCTGGTCGCCGCGAACCCCTCGCGTACCGCCTCGACGTCGAGCTGCCGGCGGGCGCCGGCGCCGAGGAACGCCTCGACCGCTGCCAGCGCCACCGCCGCGTTCTGCGCCTGGTGGGCGCCGTGCAGCGGGACGAAGACCTCCTCGTACACGCCACCGAGCCCCTGCAGGGTCAGCACCTGGCCGCCGACCGCGACCGCCCGGCGCAGGACGCCGAACTCCGACCCCTCCCGGGCGATGGTGGCGCCCACCTCGGCGCACCGCTCCAGGATGGGCCGGGCCGCCTCCTCCTCCTGCGCGGCCGAGATGACCGTGGCGCCGGAATGGATGATGCCGGCCTTGTGCAGGGCGATGTCCTCGATGGTGTCGCCGAGCCACTCGGTGTGGTCCAGCCCGATCGGGGTGATCACCGCGACCCCGGCCTGGAGCACGTTCGTCGAGTCCTCCGCCCCGCCGAGCCCCACCTCGACGACCGCCACGTCCACCGGCGCGTCGGCGAACGTGGCGAACGCCAGCGCCGTGGTCATGTCGAAGTAGGTCAGCGGCTCCGCGGACCGCTCGTCGACGAGCCGGGCCAGCGGGGCCACCTCCCGGTAGGTGGCCACGAACCGCTCCTCGCTGACCGGCTCCCCGTCCAGGCTGATCCGCTCCCGGACCGTCTCCAGGTGGGGGCTCGTGTAGCGGCCGGTGTGCAGGCCGAACGCGCGCAGCAGAGAGTCGATCATCCGGGCCGTCGACGTCTTGCCGTTGGTCCCGGTGAGGTGGATCGACGGGTACGCCCGCTGCGGGCTGCCGAGCAGGTCGAGCAGGGACTCGATCCGGTCCAGCTCGAAGACCATCCGGGTGAAGCCCCGCTCGGCCAGCTCGGCCTCCACCCGGGTGAAGGCGTCGTGATCGGTCACGAGGGCAGCGCCTCCAGCGCGGCGTCGATGCGGACCAGGTCCGCCTCGGCCACCGCGAGCCGTTCCCGGATCTTCGCGACCACGTGCTCGGGGGCCTTGCCCACGAACGCCGGGTTGTCGAGCTTCGCCCGTGCCTGCGCGGCCTCCTTCTCGGCGGCCGCCCGGTCCTTGCCGAGCCGCGCCCGTTCGGCGGCCACGTCGATCGAGCCCCGGGTGTCCAGCGCCACGCTCACCTCGCCGGGCATGGCCAGGGTGGCGCTCGCCTGGAAGTCGTCGCCGGCCGGGTCGAGCCGGGCCAGCGAGCGGATCAGCGTTTCGTGCGCGGCGATGCCCGCCGCCGCGAGACCGTCGAGCCGGGCGACCACACGCTGGGTCGGCCGCAGCCCCTGGTCGGCGCGGAACCGCCGGATCTCCGTGACCACCCGCTGGAGGGTGGCGACCTCGCTCTCCGCGGGGTCGTCGACGAGCGTACGGTCGGCCACCGGCCAGGCGGCGACCATCACGCTCTCCCCGCCGGTGAGCGCGGTCCACAGCTCGTCGGTGACGAACGGGATGACCGGGTGCAGCAGCCGCAGCAGCTGGTCGAGCACGTGACCCAGCACCCGGCGGGTGGCGTCGGCGGCCGGCCCACCCGCGGCGAGCACCGGCTTGCTCAGCTCGACGTACCAGTCGCAGACGTCGTCCCACGCGAAGTGGTAGAGCAGGTCGCAGACCTTCGCGAACTCGTACGCCTCGAACTGCTCGTCCACCTCCGCCGTGACGTGCGCGAGCCGGGAGAGGATCCACCGGTCGACGGTCGAGAGCCGCTCGGCGGCCGGCAGCGGCCCGTCGGTGTGCGCGCCGTTCAGCAGCGCGAAGCGGGTGGCGTTCCAGAGCTTGTTGCAGAAGTTGCGCGAGCCCTGGCACCACTCCTCGCTGACCGGCACGTCGCCACCGGGGTTCGCGCCCCGGGCCAGGGTGAAGCGGGTGGCGTCGGCGCCGTACCGGTCGATCCAGTCCAGCGGGTCGACCACGTTGCCGAACGACTTCGACATCTTCTTGCCGTGCTCGTCGCGGACCATGCCGTGCAGGGCGATGACGTCGAAGGGCTGCGTGCCGTCCATCGCGTACAGGCCGAACATCATCATCCGGGCGACCCAGAAGAAGAGGATGTCGTACCCGGTGACGAGGACGCTGGTGGGGTAGAACTTCGCGAGGTCCGGGGTGCGCTCCGGCCAGCCGAGCGTGGAGAACGGCCACAGCCCGCTGGAGAACCAGGTGTCCAGCACGTCCTCGTCCTGGCGCCAGCCCTCACCGGTCGGCGGCTCCTCGTCCGGGCCGACGCAGACGACCTCGCCCTGCGGGCCGTACCAGACCGGGATGCGGTGCCCCCACCACAGCTGCCGGGAGATGCACCAGTCGTGCATGTTGTCGACCCAGGCGAAGTACCGCTTGGCCAGCTCCGCCGGCTCGATCTTCACCCGCCCGTCGCGGACCGCGTCACCGGCCGCCTTCGCCAGCGGCGACGTGTTGACGAACCACTGCAGCGACAGCCGGGGCTCCACCGTCGTACGGCACCGCGAGCAGTGGCCCACCGCGTGCACGTACGGCCGCTTCTCCGCCACGATCCGGCCTTGCTCGCGCAGCGCCGCGACGATGGCGGGGCGGGCCTCGAACCGGTCCAGGCCCTGGAACGGGCCGTGCGCGGTGATGACGCCCCGCTCGTCCATGATCGTGAGCGAGGGCAGGTCGTGCCGCTGGCCGATCTCGAAGTCGTTCGGGTCGTGCGCCGGGGTCACCTTGACCATGCCGGTGCCGAACGAGGGGTCGACGTGCTCGTCGCCGACGATCGGGATGCGGCGGCCCGTCAGCGGCAGTTCGACCTCGGTGCCGATCAGGTGCCGGTACCGCTCGTCGTCCGGGTGCACGGCGACCGCGGTGTCACCGAGCATGGTCTCGGCCCGGGTGGTCGCGACCACGACGTCGTCGCTGTAGCGGATCGAGACCAGCTCACCCTCGTCGTCGGTGTGCTCCACCTCGATGTCGGAGAGCGCCGTGAGGCAGCGCGGGCACCAGTTGATGATGCGCTCGGCCCGGTAGATGAGCCCGTCGTCGTACAGCTTCTTGAACATGGTCTGGACGGCGCGCGACAGGCCCTCGTCCATGGTGAAGCGCTCGCGGGTCCAGTCGACGGAGTCACCGAGCCGGCGCATCTGGCCGAGGATCGCGCCGCCCGACTCGGCCTTCCACCGCCACACCCGCTCGACGAACGCCTCCCGGCCCAGGTCGTGCCGGGACAGGCCCTGCGCCGCGAGCTGCCGCTCCACCACGTTCTGGGTGGCGATGCCCGCGTGGTCCATGCCGGGCAGCCACAGCGCCTCGTAGCCCTGCATGCGCTTGCGTCGCACCAGGGCGTCCTGCACGGTGTGGTCCAGGGCGTGGCCCATGTGCAGGGAACCGGTCACGTTCGGCGGCGGGATGACGATGGTGAACGGGGGCTTGTCGCTCTCCGCCGACGCCCGGAAGTGGCCGGCGGCTACCCACTGCTCGTACCGTCGCTGCTCTACCTCACCCGGCTGGTACTGGCCGGGCAGGGTGGGGGCGTCGGGGCGTCGGGCATCCAGTCTCTCGGTCACCCGAGAAAGTCTACGGAGGGCTTCGGCCGACCCGACGTGCGCCACCTGTCATTCGCGTACGGTGTCGGCTATGTCCGACGCACATCTCACCGATCGTCGGTTCGACGACGGACCGGAGCCCCTCGAGCTGACCGAGGAGCCGATCCAGCTGAGCACCCGGGACCCGGGTGGCGCTCCGCGGCAACGGACGGCGCGGTCACGGCGGCGACGGATCGCGTGGGCGGCAGCGCTCGCCGTGGGTCTCGCCGGCGCCGGCGCGCTGGGGACCATGGGCTGGCGGGTGGCCCAGGAGAAGGACACGAGGATCACGTCGCCGGACCAGGTGGCCGGCCTGACCCGCGACGACAGCGAGCGGGCTCGCAGCACGGCGGACTACCTGCGCAGCGGCATCGCCGCCGACATCGACCTGGACCGCAGCTTCGGCACCGTCTACCGCGACCCGGCGGACGAGAAGCGCTCGGTCCTGATCTTCGGGGGCACCACCCTCCTCTGGCAACCGGAACGCGACCTGGACACCCTCTTCGGCCTCATGGGCGACGAGACGGGCCGGGTGACGGGCCTCCGCGAGGTGCCGGCGGGCGAACTCGGGGGCGTCATGAAATGCGGTACGACCAGCGGCGAGGGCGGCGACTTCGCCGTCTGCGGCTGGGCCGACCACGGCAGCGTCGTCATGGCGATGTTCCCGGGCCGGACGGTCGACGCCGCCAGCGCGCTGTTCCGCGACATCCGGGCGGCCGTGCAGACGCGCGGCTGACCGCACGTTTGCTACGCGCGGCGCCTCTGGTCCTCCCCGGCGCCTTCCGGTTCTTCCCGGCCTCTCCCCGGCGGCTTTCGGTTCTCCGGGCGCCTTCCGGTTCTCGCCGACGCCTTTCGGTTCTCCCGGTGCGACCCCCGGCGGTCCCGCTCTCCGGCTGATGGGCGTGCGCCGGCCGCTCGTGGGGCAATGCGCCCTCCATCTGATGTGGCGGGCGCCCGCCGCTCGCCTGTGCTCGGGCAGTCGCGAATCCCAGGGAGGCCGACTAGTCACCGGCGCTTTCCGCGGGCACGCGGCCAGGCGGCGGAATGCGTCCGGAAAAGGGTGCGTAAACGGTGTCAGGGCCACCCCCTGTAAAGGGGGTGACCCTGACCGAAAGAATGTCCGGCGGCGTCCTACTCTCCCACACCCTCACGAGTGCAGTACCATCGGCGCTGGAGGGCTTAGCTTCCGGGTTCGGAATGTGACCGGGCGTTTCCCCTCCGCCATGACCGCCGTAACTCTATCGACATATCAAACAACACCAACCACCGTTCGGGTGTGTTGTTCGTTTGTCGGGAGTTGCACAGTGGACGCGTAGCAGCTTTGTAAGTCAAGTCCTCGGCCTATTAGTACCGGTCGACTGAACCCGTTACCGAGCTTACATCTCCGGCCTATCAACCCAGTCGTCTAGCTGGGGGCCTTACCCACTAATAGTGGTGGGATACCTCATCTTGAAGCGAGCTTCCCGCTTAGATGCTTTCAGCGGTTATCCCTTCCGAACGTAGCTAACCAGCCGTGCCCCTGGCGGGACAACTGGCACACCAGAGGTTCGTCCGTCCCGGTCCTCTCGTACTAGGGACAGCCCTTCTCAAGTATCCTACGCGCACGGCGGATAGGGACCGAACTGTCTCACGACGTTCTAAACCCAGCTCGCGTACCGCTTTAATGGGCGAACAGCCCAACCCTTGGGACCTGCTACAGCCCCAGGATGCGACGAGCCGACATCGAGGTGCCAAACCATCCCGTCGATATGGACTCTTGGGGAAGATCAGCCTGTTATCCCCGGGGTACCTTTTATCCGTTGAGCGACACCGCTTCCACACGCAAGTGCCGGATCACTAGTCCCGACTTTCGTCCCTGCTCGACCCGTCAGTCTCACAGTCAAGCTCCCTTGTGTACTTGCACTCAACACCTGATTGCCAACCAGGCTGAGGGAACCTTTGGGCGCCTCCGTTACCCTTTAGGAGGCAACCGCCCCAGTTAAACTACCCACCAGACACTGTCCCTGAACCGGATAACGGTCCGAAGTTAGATACCCAAATCAACCAGAGTGGTATTTCAAGATTGCCTCCACCCGCACTGGCGTACGAGCTTCACCGGCTCCCACCTATCCTACACAAGCCAATCCGGATACCAATGTCAAGCTGTAGTAAAGGTCCCGGGGTCTTTCCGTCCTGCCGCGCGTAACGAGCATCTTTACTCGTAGTGCAATTTCGCCGGGCCTGTGGTTGAGACAGTGGGGAAGTCGTTACGCCATTCGTGCAGGTCGGAACTTACCCGACAAGGAATTTCGCTACCTTAGGATGGTTATAGTTACCACCGCCGTTTACTGGCGCTTAAGTTCTCCGCTTCGCCCCCGAAAGAGCTAACAGGTCCCCTTAACGTTCCAGCACCGGGCAGGCGTCAGTCCATATACATCGAATTACTTCTTCGCATGGACCTGTGTTTTTAGTAAACAGTCGCTTCCCCCTGCTCTCTGCGGCCATACAACGCTCCACCCGCGCGGGGCTTCACGTCTCCGGCCCCCCTTCTCCCTAAGTTACGGGGGCAATTTGCCGAGTTCCTTAACCACAGTTCGCCCGATCGCCTCGGTATTCTCTACCTGACCACCTGTGTCGGTTTGGGGTACGGGCCGCTCGGAACTCGCTAGAGGCTTTTCTCGGCAGCATAGGATCACTGACTTCACCTGAATCGGCTCGGCATCACGTCTCAGCCTCATGGCGTGCGGATTTGCCTACACGCCGGCCTACACGCTTACCCCGGCACAACCACCGGCCGGGCTCAGCTACCTTCCTGCGTCACCCCATCGCTTGACTACTACCCGCCAGGTTCCCACGCTCCCCGCAGTCGGTCCGAAGACCGCCCACAGTTCGGGTGGTTAGCACAACGAGGTTCGTCAGGGTCGCTCCTACGCGGGTACGGGAATATCAACCCGTTGTCCATCGACTACGCCTCTCGGCCTCGCCTTAGGTCCCGACTCACCCAGGGCGGAATAACCTGGCCCTGGAACCCTTGGTCATCCGGCGGAAGGGTTTCTCACCCTTCTTTCGCTACTCATGCCTGCATTCTCACTCGTGCCGCGTCCACAACTCGGTCACCCGGCTGCTTCACCCCCGGCACGACGCTCCCCTACCCACCCACACACCTGCACCAGACCCCCAAAGGAATCCGGCGAAGTACCTGTGTGAGTGCCACAGCTTCGGCGGTGTGCTTGAGCCCCGCTACATTGTCGGCGCGGAACCACTTGACCAGTGAGCTATTACGCACTCTTTAAAGGGTGGCTGCTTCTAAGCCAACCTCCTGGTTGTCTATGCGACCCCACATCCTTTTCCACTTAGCACACGCTTAGGGGCCTTAGCTGGTGATCTGGGCTGTTTCCCTCTCGACTACGAAGCTTATCCCCCGCAGTCTCACTGCCGCGCTCTCACTTACCGGCATTCGGAGTTTGGCTGATTTCGGTAAGCTTGTGGGCCCCCTAGACCATCCAGTGCTCTACCTCCGGCAAGAAACACACGACGCTGCACCTAAATGCATTTCGGGGAGAACCAGCTATCACGGAGTTTGATTGGCCTTTCACCCCTAACCACAGGTCATCCCCCAACTTTTCAACGTTGGTGGGTTCGGCCCTCCACGCGGTCTTACCCGCGCTTCAGCCTGCCCATGGCTAGATCACCCCGCTTCGGGTCTAGGACACGCGACTCAACGCCCTATTCAGACTCGCTTTCGCTACGGCTCCCCCACACGGGTTAACCTCGCCACATGCCACTAACTCGCAGGCTCATTCTTCAAAAGGCACGCCGTCACCCCGAAAGGCTCCGACGGATTGTAGGCGAACGGTTTCAGGTACTATTTCACTCCCCTCCCGGGGTACTTTTCACCATTCCCTCACGGTACTCGTCCGCTATCGGTCACCAGGAAGTATTTAGGCTTACCAGGTGGTCCTGGCAGATTCACGGCAGATTTCAGGAGTCCGCCGCTACTCGGGAACACCCACAGAAGACCAGCAGCTTTCACCTACCGGACTATCACCGTCTACGGTCAGCCTTTCCAGACTGTTCGACTAACCACTGGCTTTATCACTCCTCGAGTGCATGTCAGTACACTCAGCAGGGTCCCACAACCCCGACCACGCAACCCCTGACAGGTATCACACGCAGCCGGTTTAGCCTCAATCCGCTTTCGCTCGCCACTACTCACGGAATCACATGTTGTTTTCTCTTCCTACGGGTACTGAGATGTTTCACTTCCCCGCGTTCCCCCCACACACCCTATGAGTTCAGGTGCGGGTGACTGGACATGACTCCAGCCAGGTTCCCCCATTCGGACACCCTGGGATCACAGCTCGGTTGACAGCTCCCCCAGGCCTATCGCGGCCTCCCACGTCCTTCATCGGCTCCTGGTGCCAAGGCATCCACCGTCCGCCCTTGACAACTTGACCACAAAGATGCTCGCGTCCACTGTGCAATTCTCAACAAACGGCCAACCCACAACCCACAGCCCCACACCTGGACCCAAACAAGATCCCGTTTGCGAGACCAGGCCATGCCTGGCGCCCCTCAAGGCTCAACGCCTCAAGCTTCGGCTCTGAAAGACAACCACCGGTTGTTCTTTCAGGACCCAACAGGGTGCTATCCGTCTCCACCCAGCCGCACCAGGACCTCCGTTCCACACCACCGAGGTGGCCGTACTAGAAGAACCCAGCCGTTGCCAGGAAAGACTCGCCAGTGTCTCCGCCATTGAGCACCCCGCCACCACACTCGGGCAGCGCGGGCTCCATGCCAGCTTTCGCTGGATGGTGCTCCTTAGAAAGGAGGTGATCCAGCCGCACCTTCCGGTACGGCTACCTTGTTACGACTTCGTCCCAATCGCCAGCCCCACCTTCGACGGCTCCCTCCACAAGGGTTGGGCCACCGGCTTCGGGTGTTGCCGACTTTCGTGACGTGACGGGCGGTGTGTACAAGGCCCGGGAACGTATTCACCGCAGCGTTGCTGATCTGCGATTACTAGCGACTCCGACTTCACGGGGTCGAGTTGCAGACCCCGATCCGAACTGAGACCGGCTTTTTGGGATTCGCTCCACCTCACGGTATCGCAGCCCATTGTACCGGCCATTGTAGCATGCGTGAAGCCCTGGACATAAGGGGCATGATGACTTGACGTCATCCCCACCTTCCTCCGAGTTGACCCCGGCAGTCTTCGATGAGTCCCCGGCCGAACCGCTGGCAACATCGAACGAGGGTTGCGCTCGTTGCGGGACTTAACCCAACATCTCACGACACGAGCTGACGACAGCCATGCACCACCTGTGACCGCCCCCGAAGGACCCGACATCTCTGCCGGTTTTGCGGCCATGTCAAACCCAGGTAAGGTTCTTCGCGTTGCATCGAATTAATCCGCATGCTCCGCCGCTTGTGCGGGCCCCCGTCAATTCCTTTGAGTTTTAGCCTTGCGGCCGTACTCCCCAGGCGGGGCGCTTAATGCGTTAGCTGCGGCACAGAGAACCGGAGAGGCCCCCCACACCTAGCGCCCAACGTTTACAGCGTGGACTACCAGGGTATCTAATCCTGTTCGCTCCCCACGCTTTCGCTCCTCAGCGTCAGTATCGGCCCAGAGACCCGCCTTCGCCACCGGTGTTCCTCCTGATATCTGCGCATTTCACCGCTACACCAGGAATTCCAGTCTCCCCTACCGAACTCTAGCCTGCCCGTATCGACTGCAGGCCCGCAGTTGAGCCGCGGGTTTTCACAGTCGACGCGACAAGCCGCCTACGAGCTCTTTACGCCCAATAAATCCGGACAACGCTCGCGCCCTACGTCTTACCGCGGCTGCTGGCACGTAGTTGGCCGGCGCTTCTTCTGCAGGTACCGTCACTTGCGCTTCGTCCCTGCTGAAAGAGGTTTACAACCCGAAGGCCGTCATCCCTCACGCGGCGTCGCTGCATCAGGCTTCCGCCCATTGTGCAATATTCCCCACTGCTGCCTCCCGTAGGAGTCTGGGCCGTGTCTCAGTCCCAGTGTGGCCGGTCGCCCTCTCAGGCCGGCTACCCGTCGTCGCCTTGGTAGGCCATCACCCCACCAACAAGCTGATAGGCCGCGAGCCCATCCCAGGCCGAAAAACTTTCCACCAAGCGCCATGCGACGCCAGGTCCTATCCGGTATTAGCCCCGGTTTCCCGGGGTTATCCCAAAGCCTAGGGCAGGTTGCTCACGTGTTACTCACCCGTTCGCCGCTCGAGTACCCCGAAGGGCCTTTCCGCTCGACTTGCATGTGTTAAGCACGCCGCCAGCGTTCGTCCTGAGCCAGGATCAAACTCTCCAACAAAAACTTGGAAAATCATCCCAGCAACAAAAGTTGCCAAAGGAATCCCCACCAGCCAAACCAAAAGGCCCGACCAGCACGGGGCAATAAATCAAATTGGCACTGGCTTATCAAGCACCCTGTTGAGTTCTCAAAGAACAACCACACA